>NZ_RWIU01000009.1 GCF_003944765.1 Hymenobacter perfusus | reverse complement strand
CGGTGGTGCCCGGCGAGCGTTCCTGCCCCGGGAGCAACGGCGAAAGCCGCGACCACTGCGCGTCCGTCAACATACTGCGGTCCTTATTCATGCTCAAAGATCGTCCCTAACTGTAAACACTCCCTAGGTAAAGGTGAGATTGGGAGCCGCTAAAACGCTTCTCCCACGGTGAGGTAAAAGCCGCTCGACTGCTGCCCCAGGCCGTAGTCGAGCCGCACGTTGAGGTGGTCGCGGCGGTTGGCCGTGAAACGCAGGCCCGCCCCGTAGGCTCCTTTCGGCTCGCCCAGGCGCAGCAGGGTTTGGCCATCGCCCAGGGTACCCACGCCGCCGAAAACAACCGCACCCAGGCGCTTGTACACATCCAGGCGCAGCTCGGCCTGGGCCAGAACGGCGTTCTGGTCGCGGTAGCGGCCCTCGTAGTAGCCGCGCAGCCGCCGCGAGCCGCCCAGCAGCGACAGGGCATTGAAGGGCGCGGTGCCCACGATGAAGCTGCCATAGACGTTGCCGGCCAGCACGGCGTGCGGCCCCAGCGCGCGAAAGCTCGATACGTCGGCTACGTAGCGGTCAAAGCGGGTGGTTTCGCCCCCTGGGCCCGCGCCCACGGCCCGGTTGCGAATAAAGACACTCAGGTCGGCCACCATGCCTTTCTTAGGAAAGAAAACGTTGTCGCGCGAGTCATAGAACACCCCGAGTCCGCCGCCCGTCAGGCGGCTGCCCTGGCCGCCGGGCACGGTGCCGCTGGCCAGCAGGCCGCCCGCCTCGGTGCTGCTCACGCGGTAGTCCTCGTACTGGTAGCGCAGGCCCGCGTAGAGCTTGCTCGCCCCCACGCGCCGGAAGGCATTGAGCCGCACCCTGGGGAAATTGACGCCGTACAGCTCGCGGGGCACGTCGCGCCGGCCCATGCCGTAGAAGTAGTAGTTGTAGCGGTAGTAGCCGGCCTCGCCGTAGGCGTAGTAGCGGTTGTGGTCGTAAAAAAGCTGGAAGGGCGCGTACAGCAGCAGCTGCCGGTTTTGGGTGTAGGCCAGAGCCAGGGTAACCTGCGAGGGACGGGCGGCGGCAAAGCCGTCGTCGCGCCGGAAGTGCACGGTAGCCGTGGCCGCTACGCCGTAGGCCAGCCGGGTTTCGGGCGTGTAGTACACCAGGGGTACCGGAATGAGCGCCAGGCGCTTGGGATGCACCGTATCGGCGGGGGCCAGCCCGGCCAGGGCCAACAGTACGGTGGTGAATAGCACGGCAGCGAGGGGAAGTTTGCAGGGTTTACGAAATTGCAGTGGCCGGCAGATTGCTACCGGCAATCTTTACGGCCGGCCTTTCCCGTACGTAGCCCCCAATGAACAAACTCATGAAAATTTCGACCCTGGCCGCCGTGGTGCTGGCGGCCGGCACGCTCACAGCCGCAGCCGTGGTGGTGCCGGGCCTCAATCCCGTGCCAACGCCCAGCTACGCCGTGCCCGCCGCCAGCGCCGTAGTCGACCACGGTGCCTACGACAAGCTACTCAAAAAGTACGTCAGTGCCCAGGGCTTGGTCGATTACAAGGGCTTTAAGGCTGATGAGGTGGCTTTCAACCGCTACCTGGCGCTGCTGAGCAAAAATCCGCCCGCTGCCAACTGGAGTAAGGCCGACCAGATGGTCTACTGGATAAACGCGTATAACGCCTACACTATCCGCCTCATCCTCGACCACTACCCGGTGCAGAGCATCAAGGACATTGGCTCGAAAATCAAGATTCCGTTCGTGACTACGCCATGGGCGGCCAAGTTTTTCAGCATCGGCGGCGAGAAAATGAGCCTCGACAACATCGAGCACGGCATTTTGCGCAAGAAGTTTGATGACCCGCGCATTCACTTCGCGCTGGTGTGTGCGTCCATTTCGTGCCCGCGCCTGCGCAACGAGGCCTATACCGCCGCCCAGCTCGAAAAGCAGCTGGACGACCAGGGACGCGACTTCCTGAATAACCCGGCCAAGAATAAGATTGGCAAGTCGGCCGCCCAGCTCTCGAAGTATTTCGACTGGTACAAAGGCGATTGGGAGAAGAACGGCCAGTCGGTGGTGAAATGGGTGAACCGCTACTCCACCACCAAAATGGACGACAATACCAAGATTAGCTACCTTGATTACAACTGGAACCTGAACAAGCAGTAAGTCGCCCGTAGCTTCACGCATTCCTCTCTCCATTTCCTTTTATGAGTTACCTCGAAACCACCGCCGACGTGTACCGCCAGGCGGCCCAGGAGCCCCAGGTGGGCCTGTGCTGTACCACCAATCCCGTGTGGCAGCTGCCCGGCCTGAGCATTCCGCAGCGTATGCTGAGCATGAACTACGGCTGTGGCAGCACCGTGAACCCGCGCGACCTTACCAACTCGCCCACCGTGCTTTACGTGGGCGTGGGCGGTGGCATGGAGCTGCTGCAATTCGCTTATTTCAGCCGCCGGCCGGGGGCCGTGATTGGGGTAGATGTGGTGAGCGAAATGCTCGACGCCTCGCGTGCCAACATGCAAACGGCCGAAGAGCAGAACGACTGGTTTAAGAGCGAGTTTATCGACCTGCGCGCCGGCGACGCCCTGCACCTGCCCGTGGCTGACGAGAGTGTGGACGTGGCCGCCCAAAACTGCCTGTTCAATATTTTCAAGCTCGATGACCTCAAGCGGGCCCTGCAGGAAACCTACCGCGTACTCAAGCCCCACGGCCGCCTCGTGATGTCGGACCCCACCTGCGAGCAGCCCATGAGCGACGAGCTGCGCGCCGATGAGCGCCTGCGCGCCCTCTGCCTCACCGGCTCGCTGCCCCTGCAACAGTATCTGGACATGATTGCCGAGGTCGGTTTTGGCACCATTGAGGTGCGGGCCAAGCGTGCCTACCGCGTGCTCTCGCCCCAGCACTACGCCACCGACGAGGTTATCTTTATCGAGAGCGTGGAGGTGTGCGCCATCAAGGACCCTATGCCGGCCGATGGGCCGTGCATTTTCACGGGCCGCACCGCCATTTACTACGGCGGTGAAGAATACTTCGACGACCACAAAGGCCACGTGCTCATGCAGAATCAGCCCTTGGCCGTGTGCGATAAAACCGCCGGCAACCTGGCCGCGCTGGACCGCGACGATATTTTCATCTCGCCCTCCACCTACCACTACGACGGCGGTGGCTGCTGCTAGGCAGCTGGCTTGGCTGTTGAAAAAGAACGTCATGCTTCGGCAAGCGGACGCCAGATCAGCATGACGTTCTGCTTTAGCTCTTTAACCGAAAATATGCCATGTTCCTGCCCACTCTGCTTTTCCTCAGTGCGCTACCCCTGGCCGTGGCGGCGCAAGCTGCTAAGCCGGCGGGGGCCGAGGTGCGGCGCTACGGCATTGAGGTGGCGGGCATCCGGGTGGGCACGATGACGGCCACGCGGCAGGCGGCCAGCGGCCCCGACGTGACCTACTCGCTGGTGAGCGACGTGAAAGTGAACTTCCTGCTCTACCACCTCAAGATTTACTACCAAGTAACCAACCACTTCCGCAACGGTCAGCTGCTGCGCTCGACGGTGGAGGCGCACACCAACCAGGGCGATTTTTCTTCTAAAACGGAGTGGAAGGGCGACCACTACGACATCGTGGCCGACCAGTACAAGCACCACTACAAAGCCACCGAAACTAGCCCCATCCGCTACGCCGTCACCACTATGTTCTTCGGTGAGCCGCCGGCCGGGCAGGCACGGGCCTTTGCCGAGTATTTCGGCGACTATTTTGCCCTGAGCCAGGGCAAAGTGGGCAGCTGGCGCGCCGTACGCGACGGCCGCGAGGACGAGTATCAGTACACCAACGGGCAGTTGGTCACGATTATCAAGAAGAACCCACTTAAGAACTTTATCATCCGGCTGGAGAAGTAGGCCGTTGAGCTTCACTTTTTACCCGGCAACCTGCTTCCCGAACACGCGGCCGCCAAGCAAGATGCCGACGGCAGCATTACCCGTCTAGACCATGTCGGCAGTGCCCAACAAGGGAGATGCTCCAGCAGATGAAAGAGCATGGTTGCGCAGCCCGCAACGGCGGCGTACCACCCCAACACCTCGGGGTCTTGGAATACTTCGGCCCGGCCGGCACCAGAATCAACCACGTCATGACGAATAAGGGATTTACAGCCGCTTTCATTAAGCGCGTATCCTTGAGCACCGTGGCCTGGTCATCGAAGCGCCCGAGCGAGTCCACGCCTGACCAGTGGCTGGTGCTGCGCTTGCGGTGGGTCAGGCCAGGTCCAGGGCCCCGGCCGTGAAGGCTTCGGCGTATTTGCACCGTTTGTCGGGCGACGCCCCGCTGGGTTTTGCTGCCATAAACAGAAGAAATATCCTTCCCTCTTCTGTCCGTTAATTCTGGCCCCGCTCAGGCCAGGAGTTGCCCCGGTTTCCTTTTCAGGCCCTGCCAACGCGGTGGGCCACCTGCTGCTCGTCTGATTGGAAAAAACAGACAAAGAACATGGCCGCAAAATAGGCACAGATTCGGAAGCGGCTATACGGTAAAAAAAGAACCTTCCGGGGCCGCTGTGATGCTACTGGGCAGAAGGCGTACTTTGCGCTCTGAGGATATGTCCTTCTACAGTAACTGTTGGTAATGATTCGGATTTCAAGGCCGTTTTGCTCAGGTTGTCAGATGTGCGGTGGTCAGCTGCCGGAAAATCATGGTTTGGCGGCACCTGAAAGCCGCACGAGTGCTACAGTGGCTACCGGGTCAGGGCGTTTTATTGGGTAGTAACGGCATGCCAAAGTTGGTTAATACCCTGACCATAGGGGCCTATTATCGTTCGGGGCGGTTGTCTCAGCACCTGTTGTGGCTGGCCTGCGGGGCGGGCGTAGCGGGGCTGCTGGCCTCCCGCGCCCTGATTGCTTTGAGCCCGGTAGTGGGCGTACTGGCCGTGCTGGCCAACCCGCAGCTGCGCCAGACGGCCGTCAGCTGCTGGCGCAACGGGGCCCTGCTGCGAGCGGCGGCGCTGGTGGCTTTCCTGCTGCTGAGCGGGATCTATACCAGCGAGTGGGCCGTGTGGCGACACGAGTTGTTCCGGAGCCTGACGTGGCTGGGCGTGCCGCTGGCTTTCACGCTGGCCGTTCCGCTGAGCGGGCGGCAGCGGCGGGCAGTAGGAGGCCTGTTCGTGCTGAGTACGGCAGCCGTGGCCCTGGCTACGCTGGCGAAGTATCTGCTGGACCCCATCAGTGCCGATGCCGCCATCAACGTGGGCCATAATGTGCAGGCTATTACCGGGGTGTTTCATATTGCCTTTGGGACGATGCTGGCGCAGGCGTTTTTCTGGGGCCTGCTGCTGCGGCGCCAACAACAGGTGGGGCCCCTGGGGCGGGCGGTGTTGCTGGCGGCGGCGGCGGTTATCGTGCTGACGCTGCATGTGCTGGCCTACCGCACGGGGTTGCTGGTGCTGTACGCCGGGCTACTGGCCTACGCCATCCGGCTGCTGCTCAAGAAGCACGTTGTATTTGGGCTGGGGCTGCTGGCGCTGCTGGCGCTGGGGCCGTGGGTGGCCTTTCAGACTCTCCACTCCGTGCAGCGGCGGGTAGAGTCCACTTCCTGGGACATCAAGCAGTACGTGCAGGGAAACGACATCAACGACTATTCCCTGGCCCGGCGACTGGCAGCCGTAGAAACGGCCGCCAGCATCATCCGGCGTAACTGGCTGGTAGGCGTAGGCCCGGCCGATGCCTACGCGGCCATGCTGGACGAATACCGCTGGAAAAACTTCGGGCTGCGGCCGGCCAATTGGGTAAACGTGCATAATCAGTACCTGAGTGCGCTGATCGGGGGTGGGGTGGTTGGGTTGGCCATCTGGCTGAGCATCCTGTTCTGGCCCCTGCGCCACCGCGGCACCCGGCGCAACCCCTACATCGTTTTCTTCATCCTGACCCAGGCCACCGTGATGATGGTAGCCGATATGCTGAGCCTGCAGATCGGGTTGAACCTGTTCGTGTTTGGCTACGGCTTCCTGGTGGTAGCCGACGAAACCAACCGGCTGCGGGCAAACCGGAAGTTGCCGGATTAAGCTGTTCTTGCGCAGGCCGGCTTCCCGGCGTTGCCGCCACGCTCGTATTCCGTTCCCCAATCTGCCCTGTTTTTATGCCGCACGTCACCGTTCCCCGCACCATGGCCTCACGCATCCGGTCCATTTTCAGCGGCTCGGTGGGCAACCTGGTGGAGTGGTACGACTGGTACGTGTACTCGGCCTTTGCCCTGTATTTTGCGCCGGCTTTCTTCCCCAAGGGCAACCTCACGGCGCAGCTACTCAACTCGGCGGCCATTTTCGCGGTGGGCTTTCTGATGCGGCCGCTGGGGGGCTGGCTTATGGGCGTGTATGCCGACCGGGCCGGGCGTAAGGCGGCGCTGCTGGCCTCGGTGCTGTTGATGTGCGGCGGATCGTTGCTTATTGCCCTCACGCCATCTTACAGCCAGATTGGGGTAGCCGCGCCGGTGCTGCTGGTGCTGGCCCGGCTACTGCAGGGCCTGAGCGTGGGCGGCGAGTACGGTACCTCAGCCACTTACCTCAGCGAAATGGCCGACGCTAAAAACCGGGGCTTCTTCTCCAGCTTTCAGTACGTCACGCTCATTGCCGGTCAACTGCTGGCATTGCTGGTGCAATTGGGTTTGCAGCAGTTCCTCACGCCGGCCGAGCTGTATGCCTGGGGCTGGCGCGTACCGTTTGCCATTGGGGCCGCTGCCGCGCTGGTGGCCCTGTATTTGCGCCGGGCCATGGAAGAAACCGACGCTTTCAGCCGGCAGGAAACCGGGCCGCCCGCCACTGCCCGGCCCAGCCAGCTGCGGATACTGCTGCAGCATCCGCGCGAGGTGCTTACGGTAATCGGCCTCACGCTGGGCGGCACGGTGGTGTTCTATACGTTCACCACCTACGTGCAGAAATTCCTGGTAAATACCACCGGCTTCACCAAAGGCCAGGCCACCCTGGTGTCGTTCGGGGCCCTGGGCGTAGCTATCCTCTTTCAGCCGCTGATGGGCGCGCTGTCGGACCGGATTGGGCGGCGGCCGGTGCTGCTGTTTTTTGGGGTGGGAGCCACTCTGCTCACCGTGCCGCTGCTTACGGCCCTGGGCCAGGCTGGTAGTCCCGGCGCGGCCTTTGGGCTATTGTTGGTGGCGCTGGTAGTGGTAAGCGGCTATACCTCCATCAATGCCGTGGTAAAAGCCGAGCTGTTTCCTACCGAAATCAGGGCCCTGGGCGTCGGGTTGCCCTACGCCCTCACCGTGGCCATTTTTGGCGGTTCCGCCGAATACCTGGCGCTGCTGGCCAAAGACCACGGCGTGGAAACCTGGTTCTACTGGTACGTGACGGCCTGCGCGGCTGTGTCGCTGCTGGTGTACTGGCGCATGGCCGATACCCGCACCACTTCCCGCATGAGCCCGGAATAGGCCGTTGCTGATGCTGACGGTATCGGTAACGGCTACGGGAGTGCCAGCCGTGCCGGTTTGGGCCCCGCCCACCACCGCCACCGAACCTACTGCCTCCTGAGAGCAGGAACTATCATCGGTGCCGGATAAATTAGGAAGTGATGCTCAACCCCAGGAAACCGGCAACAAAAAGGCAGCTGGCAGCAGCAGAAATAGCTTTCATAAGAAGGCAGAAAAGAGGAAATACAGGAAGGTAGAGCAGGAGCCGCCTTCGGCAGGGCACCAGCTGGAGGCAAAAGGTTACCAGCCAAAAGTAACCTAACCTCTAACTTGGGGTATAATTATTGATAGGCCAACTTCCTGGTCCCGCGCCCGGGCTGCTGCCCGGCCCTTTATTTCGTTTCCGTTTCCCATGCCCCTTATCCGTACACGTCTGGTGCGTCTTTCAGTTTTTCTGCTGTTGCTGCTCTTCCTGGGGCCGTTGATAGCCTGCTCCGATCAGCAGAAACCGGCAGACAAGCCCGGCCGCCCCAGTCCGCCCGCTACCCTTACCACCAGGGTGCCCGGTGGGGCCACGCTTACCATCAGCTACAGCCGGCCTTCGGCCAAGGATCGGACGGTATTCGGGGGGCTGGTGCCCTACGGGCAGGTATGGCGCACGGGAGCCAATGAAGCCACTACGTTTACCATCAATCAGGATGTGACGGTGCAGGGCCAGCCGCTGCCCGCCGGCAAATACGCCTTGTTTACTATTCCTGCCGAAAAAGAGTGGACCATTATCTTCAACAAAACAGCCACTCAATGGGGTGCCTACGAGTACCAGGCGGCCGATGACGTGCTGCGCGTGCAAGCCCGGCCCGCAGCCAGCCCCCAGACGGTAGAGCGGTTTACCATTACCACCGGCGCCACCGGGCAGGTTACGCTGGCCTGGGAGAAGATCCGGGTGAGCTTTGTGGTAAAGTAGTCACTAAAGCTAACGGCAGTTCTCCTTCTGGAGCTTGCGGATTTCCCGCTCGGCGGCCGGGGTATCGCCCCAGTTGAGGGCCTGGCTGAAGGCTGTGCAGGCCCCGGCCGTGTCGTGCAACCACAGTTTAAGCATCCCGATAGTGCGGTAAAACTGGCCTTTGTCGCGGGGTGGTACCAGTTGCAGGCACTGCTCATTGTCGGCCACGGCGGCGGCGTAGTTACCGGCCTCCGTATTCGCCAGTGCCCGGTTGGCGTAGGCCGTAATATAGCGCGGACTGATACGGGCGGCGGCAGTGAAATCGGCAATGGCAGCCGTATAGCGCTTTTGCCCGTAGCGCACCCAGCCCCGGTTCAGGAAAGCAACGGAGTCTCGCGGGTTCAGCTGAATGGCGCGGGTGAGGTAGTCAGTAGCCCGGGCCGTGTCCTGCTGCTGCATGTACCAGAACCCGGCGCGCCCGTTGGCAAAGGCATGGTGAGCATCCAGGGCCAGAATCTGCGCGTTGGTAGCCAGGGCACCGGCGTAGTCCCGGCGCAAAGATTGTCCGTAGGCCAGACTGCTGTAGTAGCGAATCAGCGCCTGGTTATTTGCATCGTGGCGCTGACCCAGCCGCCGCAGCCGCTCTGCCTCAGTAGGGTTGGTAGGCTGCTGCCAGGCACTGAAGCCGTAGTACACATCGGCCAGCGTAGAATCCAGGAGCCAGGCCTGGTTGAACCGCTTAATGGCCACCACGGGGCTGCCCTGCTGAAGGTAGCCCCATCCAAAATTAGTATAGACGTGGGCCGCCGCCTGGGCAGTGCCATGTTGCTGCAGAGCGGTGGCGATGAACTGCTGGTCGGCGGCGCGCTGTTCCGGCGTTTTCGGTTGTCCGCCAAACATGGGCACCTCATTGCTGGTCCCGCGGGCCTGTGCCAGCTGCTGGGGCGTAGGAGGGGCCTGGGCCCAGGTTAGGCTTGGTGACAGGAAGAATAAAATCCACAGGAGAAGCCCGATTCGCATAATGTAAGAGAAAGTAAAATCTGAGCTAAATAAAAACGGCAGGACCGAAGTCCCGCCGAATATAGTAAAAGGTAGAGTTGAGTTGCTTACCCGCCACCCAGCACGCTTTCTACCCAGCCTTTGCCCCAGTCTTCCAGTTCCTGCGCGGTCCAGAGGGTGGGGTAGAAGATGCGGCGTTGGAACTTGGGAGGCAGGTACTGCTTCCAGTTGGTGCCGCCGGTGGCCGCAATGGCGTCGGGGTGGCGCTCCAGGTAGCGTACCGCCGATTTGTAGTGCATCAGGGGCCAGTTCACGTTCACGTTCACATCCAGCTGCTTGAGCTGGTGCAGCAGGCGTGGGTGCTCCCGGCCTTCGGGGCCGGCGGGCAGGCGCTGCACCACGGCCCACAGGTTGCGGTGCTCGAAGGCGCGGGCGTGCTCCAGCAGGCGGCCGGCGTACTTCTTCTCAAATTCCACCAGGGTGAGGGCCTTGGCTCCGGTTTCCACCACCGTGGCCCCCGATTTCCAGTAGATGCAACCCAGCAGCTCGTCGTGGGCGGCGGCCTCGCCCAATAGGCGGCGCCGCTCCTCGGGTACGAGGTTGGTGAGGGCCGTGCTGGCCAGCTCAATCATGCGGTATTGCACGCTCTGAAAACCCGAGGCCGGCATCAGCGCCATCCGGAACTCCAGAAACTGCTGCTTATCCATACCGTCCACCATCACGTCGAACGAATCGATCAGGTTCTCGAAGTAGCGGTTGATGCGGCCCACGCGCAGCACTACTTCCTTCAAGGTCGGCTCCGGCAGGTCGCCCAGCTGCTCGTACTCGCAGAGGCAGAGCTTGAAGTACAGCTCCGTAATCTGGTGGTAGATGATGAAGATCCGCTCGTCGGGAATAGTCGTGAGCGGGCGTTGCAGGCTCAGCAGCGTATCCAGCTGAATATAGTCCCAGTAGCCCAGGTAGCGGGTGTGGTAGAGGCCTTCGAGGTAGGCGGCCAGGTCCTGGTCGTCGGCGGCGTAGCGTTGCTGCAGGCGGCGCAGCTGCTCCAGCACGGCCGGCGTCAGCTCAGGTTGCGGGGCGGTCATAGGCGAGGTGGAAAGGGTGGTGGCTGCAAAGATGGGGGTTTAATGTGGGAAGGGAATGCGGATTGAATGCGCGGAATGGGGATGAATGGGCGGGAATGAGTGGAACGTGTTCTTGCGAGCGGAGCGAAGCAATGACACGTTTCCCACGGCATTCGGTACATTCCAAATCACATTTATCACATTCCGCTTCCATTGCGCACATGTTGAATCACATTAAAAATTACCTTTACCCCGCTTATGGCAGAGAAATCCAGCATTTTCGATATGATCGGGCCGGTGATGATCGGGCCCAGCTCCTCGCACACGGCCGGGGTGGTGCGCATTGCGCGGGCCGCTATCCGCATTCTGGGCAGCCAGCCCACGCACGCCGTCATCACGTTCTACAACTCCTTCGCCCGCACCTACGAGGGCCACGGCTCCGACCGCGCCATTGTGGCGGGCCTGCTGGGTATGCCCACCGACGACGTGCGCATCCGTGAGGCCTTCGACCACGCCAAGGAAGCCGGGTTGCAGTACACGTTTCAGGGCGTGGGCAATGCCTCCACCATGCACCCCAACACCATTAAGCTGCAGCTGCGCAACGAGCGTACGGGGCAGGCCGTGGAGGTTATTGGCCAGAGCCGGGGTGGGGGAGTTATCCGGATTGTGGAGGTGGATGGGTTTCCGTCGGATTTCTCCGCTTCTTTGCATACGCTCATCCTCGATGCCGACGACGTGCCCGGCTCCATCGCCTTCATTGCCAGCGTTATTGCCCACGATGAATGCAATATTGCCACCATGTTCGTGAGCCGGAAGGGCAAAAACGATGCGGCCCGGCAGTTCATTGAAGTCGATTCGAGCCTGCGCGATATTACCCTGGAGTACCTGCGCCAGTTGCGCTGGGTGCACCGCGTTACCTATATTCCCACCATCGACTAACGGCGGATGGCGGCCGGTTAACGGCGGTTTTCCAGCGGTTGGTTGATTTCTGTCCGGGCGGGTAACGCGGCCGGATACCTTTGGTGGCACCGGCCACCGGTCGGCCTGTCTTCCTTTCCTAATCAGCCCTCTACTTATTCACCATGAAGCGTTTTTACTGGCTGCTGCTAAGTTCGGGGCTGCTGGCGGTGCGGCCGGCCCAGGCCCAGACGCCCTCCTCCACGCCGGGGCAGCCCCCCGCCGGCTCGCTGCCGGCCGCCGCGCCCACCGGCCCCTGGACGCTCCAGCGCGCCGTGGATTATGCCCTGCAAAACAACCTGACGGTGCGCCAGCAACAGCTTACCGCTGAGCTGCAGAACGCTACGCTGCGCCAGAGCCGGGCTGCCCTGCTGCCCTCCGCCAACCTCTCGGGCACCCAGGCCTGGAACTACGGCACCGGCATCGACCCGCTCACCAACGACTTCGTGAGTCAGACTATCCGGTCCAACAACTTCTCGGCCAACTCGCAGGTGACGCTGTTTTCGGGCTTCCAGCTGCGCAATACCGTCAAGCGTAACGCGCTGGATTCCGAAGCCAGCGTGCTCGATATTGAGAAGGCCCGCAACGATTTGTCGCTGAACGTGGCTTCGGCGTTTCTGCAGCTGGTGCTGGCCGAGGAGCTGGTGCGCGCCAATGAGGTGCGCGTGAGTAGCACCCAGAGCCAGGTTGAGCGCACCCAGAAGCTGCTGAAGGCTGGCTCAGTAGCGGAAAGCAACCTGCTCGACAGCCAGGCCCAGTTGGCCTCCGACGAAGTAAACGTGGTAACGGCCCAGAACCAGCGTGATCTGGCCCGCCTCTCGCTCGTGCAGCTGCTGAACCTGCCCTCGCCCGCCGGTTTCGAGATTGAGGTACCCCCGCTGCCCGACCCCGACGACGAGCCTTTGCTGGCGGCCGACCCCGACGGCACTTACCAGACGGCCCAGAGCCTGCTGCCCGAAATCAAGGCCGCCGACCTGCGTGTGCGCTCCGCCCAGCGCAGCCTCGATATTGCCCGGGGCGGCTACTACCCGCGTCTGGCCTTCGGGGCGGGCGTGTTCACGGGTTTTTCCTCGTCGCGGCTGGCACGGGTGTTCAACGGCGACTCCACCGACGCGGTGCAGGTGCCCGTGTTCCAGACGATAGGCGGTCAGCCGGTGCCGTCGTCGTTCTTTCTGCTCCAGCCCAAGCAAGCCATTCCCGAGTTGCTGCCCTCCAGCTTCACCTCCCAGATCAAGGACAACATCGGTAAGAACATGCAGTTCTCGCTGCAAATCCCAATTCTGAACGGCCTACAGACCCGCACTTCGGTGCAGCGGGCCCAGATCAATATTCAGCAGCAGGAGCTGCGGGCCGAGCAAACCCGCCTGACGCTGCGTCAGACCATCCAGCAGAGCTACGCCGATGCCATTGCCGCCCAGCGCCGCTACCTTTCGTCGCGCCGCCAGGTGCAGGCCCTGACGACGGCCTACCGCAACGCCGAAATCCGCTTCAACAACGGCCTGCTCAACGGCACCGAGTTCAACATTGCCAAAAACAACCTCACGGCCGCCGAATCGACGATGATTCAGGCCAAGTACGAGTTTATCTTCCGCCGCAAAGTGCTCGACTTCTACCAGGGCCGGCCAATTAGTTTGTAGTGGTGGCCCGGCGTTCCGAAGCCACATCCTGACAGCCCTGACCTCAAGCTCCCAAGATTCCGCATATGAAAAACAACCGTACCCTGTTCATCCTGCTGGCCGTGCTGCTGGTCCTGATTGTGGGCTTTGTGGTGGCCAAAAAGCAAGGCCTGGTGGGGGCTCCGGCCGGCACTGAGGTGCTGGCCGCCCGCGCCGCGCCGGCTACCATCGTGGAGAAAGTAAGCGCCTCCGGCAAGGTGCAGCCCGAAACGGAAGTGAAGATTTCGCCCGACGTATCCGGCGAAATTACCGAGCTATACGTGCAGGAAGGCGACTCCGTGAAGAAGGGCCAGTTGCTGCTGCGCATCCGCCCCGATAACTACCAGGCCGTGGTGAGCCAGCAAAGCGCCGTGGTGGGCACCCAGCAGGCCAACGTGGCCCAGAGCCAGGCCCGCCTCCAGCAGCTCATTGCCACCGCCCGCCAGACTGAGCTGACCTACCGCCGTAACGCCTCCCTGTTTAAGCAGAAGGTGATTTCGCAGTCGGATTACGAGGCCAGCAAGGCTGCCTACGATGCCTCGCAGGAGGAAATCAACTCGGCCCGCCAGAACATCCGCGCCACCCAGAGCAGCGTCCGCTCGGCCCAGGCCGGGTTGGAGGAAGCCCGCCGCAACCTCGATAAAACCACCATTTACGCGCCCGTAAGCGGTACCGTCAGCAAGCTCAACGTGAAAAAAGGTGAGCGGGTAGTGGGTACCTCCCAGATGGCCGGTACCGAAATCATGCGCATTGCCAACCTCAACAACATGGAGGTGCGGGTGAGCGTGAACGAAAACGACATCATCAACGTGGACCTGGGCGACTCAGTGGACGTGGAAGTAGACAGCTACGCCAGCCAGGACCAGAAATTCCGGGGCCTAGTGACCAGCATTGCCAACACCGCCAAAGATGCCCTCACGGCCGAAGCCGTAACGGAGTTTGAGGTGAAAATCCGGCTGCTGCCCGAGTCGTACCGCACGCTCACGCGCACGGTGCAGGGCCGCACCATCGTGCCCTTCCGCCCGGGCATGACGGCCTCCGTAGACATCATCACCAACCGCAAAGCCAACGTGCTGAGCGTGCCCCTGGCCGCCGTAACCACCCGCTCCGACAGCGCCCAGACGGCGGATAAGAAAGGTGCGACGCCTGCCGTGCGCGTAAGCCGGGGTAGCAATGCCCAAGCTGATAAAACCGACCAGCCCGCTCCCAAAGGCGACGCGCAGGAAGTGGTATTCCTGATCCGGAACGGTAAAGCGGTAATGACGCCGGTGAAAACCGGTATCAGTGACTTCCAGAACATGGAAATCCTGAGCGGCATCCAGTCCGGCGACCAGGTGGTGAGCGGGCCGTTCCGGGCCGTGTCCAAAACCCTGAAAGACGGGGCCATGGTAGTGATAAAGGATGCCAAGAGCCTCAACAAAGCGGCCCTGAAGGAAGACGCGCCCGAGGAAGAGGAAAAATAATGCTCAGAAGTTAGCCGCTACAACTGAGCCGCTAACCCTTGCCGGAAGGCCGCCTTTGCCGTACGCAGGGGCGGCCTTCCGTTTTTTTTGGCTAAAATTACCTGTCTGAACCCTCCCCACCCATTCTCCCGACTTTGGAAAAAATAGCCATGCTCGGCGGCGGCTCCTGGGCCACCGCGCTGACCAAGATTCTCTCGGAAAACGGCAGCCGCGTCCACTGGTGGATGCGCAGCAAGGATGATGTGCAGCACCTGCTGCGCACCCGCCACAACCCCCGCTACCTGTCCTCTGTGGCCCACGACCTGGAGCGGGTGCGCCCCACTACCGATCTGGAAGAGGCCGTGCGGGAGGCCGACTGGCTGGTGCTGGCCGTGCCCGCCGCCTTCGTGCAGAGCACTCTCGATAAGCTGGGCCGCGACGACCTGAAGAACAAGCGCGTGATTTCGGCCATCAAGGGCATGATTCCGGGCAAAAACGTGCTGGTGACGGACTACGTGGCCGAGCGGTTCCGCTTGCCCCGCGCCCGCCTGGGCGTAGTGGCCGGCCCCTGTCACGCCGAGGAAGTGGCCCTGGAAAAGCAGAGCTACCTCACCATCGGCTCGCCCGATCTGGAGCTGGCGGAGGAGTTTGCGGTGCTGCTGCGCAACCGCTACGTGAAGGCCAACCCCGCCGAGGACCTCGACGGCATTGAGTACTGCGCCGTGATGAAGAACATCATTGCCCTCACCGGCGGCATTGCCCACGGCCTGGGCTACGGCGACAACTTTCAGGCGGTGCTGGTGAGCAACGCGGTGCAGGAAATGCGCCGCTTCGTGCACGCCCTCAACCCCCAGCCCCGCGACCTGTCGGCCTCGGCCTACCTGGGCGACTTGCTGGTGACGGCCTACTCGCAGTTTTCGCGCAACCGCACCTTCGGTAACATGGTGGGCCGCGGCTACTCCGTGAAATCGGCGCAGATGGAGATGAACATGGTGGCCGAGGGCTACTACGCCGTCAAGAGCATCTACGAGGTCAACCGCAAGCTGCAGGTGTCCATGCCCATTACCTCGGCCGCCTACCACATCCTCTACGAGAAGATTTCCCCGGCCATTGAAATTGAGCTACTGAAGGAGAAGTTTAAGTAGTACGCCTTTTGATAGTGATGTTCAGCTAGTAATCTTTTCGAGTAATACTTCGCCTGCTGATTTATGTGCTCGTTTTTCAACCAGTTCATACGCTTCTGCCAGGCTCTGAGGTACAATGCCAAGACCTTCACACCCGCAGGTAAAGAAATTGAATTGGTTGTTGAACAGGTATTCAATGGCAGCCCATTGTTCCGTCTGGAATTTTCGGGGAAGCTTCAGATCCTTGCCCAGGTTTACCGCCACTAAGCCACAATCAGGGCACTTTGCTTGTCTATCGGGGTGAATGTTTTCGGGCAGCAAGTCTCCCTCACGCACTCGTTTGAAGCCCTTACGGCAGCCGAAACATGCATAGATGTCCTTGTACGTGTGAAAAGCGTATCTGCACATGATGCAGTTGTTTCGTTGAGAACCGAAATTACGAAGACAAGGTAAAGTTGGGAGCGGTATCCATCCTGCCGATAGCACCTGTCCCCTTACCACTACATCTACCACACCAAACTATGGGAACCTGGGATTACCACACCTTCGATAACGACGACGCGGCGGATTTCGCCGAGAATTTCCGTCAGGACCCGAACGAGGCCATTTTGTACGAGGCCCTGGCCACGGCTGCCGAAACCGAAGACTACCTCGAACTACCAGAAGCCTCGGAAGCACTAGCTGCCGCCGAAATTGTAGCCGCCATTCTGGGCCATCCGGCCACCGATTTTCTGCCGGGCTTGTTGCTGGCCGTTAATGGCATGGAAATCGACGACGACTTGGCCGACCTGGCCGTGGAGGCGGTGGAAGCCGTGGTGCGCAAATCGGAGTTGCAGGAGGAGTGGGCCAACTCGCCCGACTACCCGCAGTGGCAGCAGCAGCAGCAGGATCTGCTGACGCGTTTAGCCGCCGAGTAGCCCATGCACTGGCTGTTGCTGGCCCTGCTCACGGCGTTGTGCCTGGCGGGCTATAACTTCTTTATCAAGCTGGCTTCGGCCCACATTTCGGCGGCGGCCGGCGCGGTTATTCTGCAGCTGGTGGCCGCCGGCCTGGGGGCAGCCTGGCTGCTGTGGCTGCGCCTGAAGGGTCAGCCGCTCGAGCTCAGCAGCAAGGGCGTGGGGCTGGCCGTACTGGCCGGCCTGGGCGTGGGGCTGGCTGAAATCCTGACGTTCGTGGTGTTCAGCCGGGGCGTGTCGTCGTCGGTAGGTACGCCGGTTATCGTGGGCGGCTCGGTGCTGCTGACGGCTGTGCTGGGCTTGGTAGTGCTGCGTGAATCCCTGAGCTGGTCGCAGGGGCTGGGGCTGTTGAGCATTGTGGTGGGTATTGCCCTGCTGGCCCGAGGGCACTAGGCTGGCGGCCTCACCGAATCAGTACCAGCGTGCCGGCCAGAATCAGGCCCGCGCCCAGGCCGGTTTGCCAAGTCAGCTTTTCGCCCAGAAACAGCACCGACAGCAGAATGGCCAGGGCCACGCTCAGCTTATCTACCGGCGCTACCTTCGATACCGGTCCCAGCTGCAGCGCCCGGAAATAAAACAGCCACGAAAGCCCGGTAGCCAGCCCCGACAGGCCCAGAAACACCCAGTTCTGCCGCGTGAGCTGAGCGAGGCCGCCCAGGCCGTGCTGGAAATACACCACGGCCCAGGCCAGCACCAGGATAACTACCGTGCGCACGGCCGTGGCCAGACTGGAGTCCACGCCCTTCATTCCGACTTTCGCCAGCACCGCCGTGAGGGCCGCAAATACGGCGGAAAGCAACGCGTACAGCCACCACATAGTCAGCAGATGATAAACGGTAGGAAGTAGGCCCAACTACTGAGCCCGCCAGGTAACTGTGAGGCCGGTAGCACCACCGGGCCAGGCCATGGGCGAAGCACTGACCCCTTTCAGGTAGGGCTTGCGGCCCCAGCGGTTACGGTGGGTAAGATAGCCCAGATGCGCCGACAGAATGCCGATACCGGCCCCGGCAAACACGTCGGACTGCCAGTGCCGGTCGTTGAGCATGCGCAGGGCCGCCACGCTGGTAGCAATGGTGTAAGCCCCCACACCATACCACTGGCTTTGGTCCCGGAACTCGGTGTGCACAATGCTGGCGGCCAGAAACGCCTGCGCCGTGTGGCCGGAAGGGAAGGAGTTGCGCGTACTGCCATCGGGCCGGAGCACCTTGGTTGTATTCTTAAGAGCGTAGGTGAGGGCTCCGAAAATCAGCTCCGACTTGCCGATGACCAGCAGCGTATTGATCCGGTCATTGCGCGACTTCACGCCGGCCAGCGCCACCGCGCCCAACTCCAGGTAAGGTGCAAGGATCAGAAAGTCGTCGGCCTTGGTATGAAAGCCGGGAAACTGCTTCTGAATGTCGCGGCGCGCGTCGTAGCTGCTGTAGAAACCGTTGCCATTGATGGTGGACGCGCCGTAGCCAATGAGCAGCGCCGGCACGATGCTGGCCTTCACCAGCTTGCCTTTGTACCAGGGCTGCTTCGCCACCGTGGGGATGCCCGCGGGGTTTTCGTATTTGCGAAGCGTATCGGCAGAAGCGGGTACGGGCTGAACCTGCGCCGTCAGGGGCAGGATGGAGGCCGCGCCGAGCAGCAGGCCAGCAGTAGCGCGGCGGAGAGCGTAAGGAGAAAAAGATGACACGGCAAACGAGTTGATAAGTGCGAAAGACCGTCACGCGGCCCGGCGGCTAACTTCAGTACGTAAGATTAAAACTTAATCCTGAGGTAATCCTGAAGAGGCTGTTCGTTGCGTGGCCGCGCGCTGTTCATTGTTGCCGGTGCCAGCACAAAGGAAGCCAGCCCGGCTAACCATCCTTTGGGCCGCCTAACAGGGTAGGCTAACCAGGACAGAAGGCGCTGCGGCGGCGTTTCTGGTGCGTTGTGCCCTGCTGGTTATATACTTTCGCAGCGTTCCGGTACCCCGGAAGAAGCGCAAGCCGAAGACAGAGCTTCGGCTTGCGCTTTTGGTTGTGGAAAAGGGGACGGAATAGGTGCTGCCCCCGAAGAGGCAGCACCAGAGGGATAGACAAATGTGCCGCTATTTCCCCCCGTTCTCAAGGCCACAGACTAGCTGTTTGTGACATTGCTTATAGTGCCAAAACGGCACCGTAAACCCGGTTTCTCCGACTAATACACCAATTTTGGGAGCTGAACGCAAGCCCAAAGCGCACAAAAAATGGCTGCTTGTGACAGTGGCTTTGTCTGGTTGCAGGGTAACAGCAGGTTCTACATAGCGGCCAGCAGCTCGATAAACCCGCTGTTGGTGAAGCGGCTTCGGAGCCGTCCCTCATCCCTCCAATGGCAGCGTAAAGAGAAACCGACTGCCCCGGTCCGGCTCACTTTCTACCCACAGCCGCCCGCCCTGGGCCTCAATAAACTCGCGGGAAATGCTCAGCCCGAGCCCCGAGCCCCCTTTGTGGCCGCTGGCATTGGGTACTTCTGAAAAGCGCTGGAAAATTCGCTCGTGGTATTCTGCCGGGATGCCCGGTCCGCAGTCCTCTACGCCAATTTGCAGCTGTCCTTCGTGCTGCAGGGCCCGCACGCACAGGTCGGCGCCGCGCGGGGAGTAGCGGATGGCGTTGGCCAGCAGATTGATGAGGACCCAGGTGGTCTTTTCCAGGTCGGCGCGGGCGGCGGGTAGGTCAGCAGGCAGCTCCAGGCGCAGCTGCAGCTCCCGGTCCTCCAACTGGGGGCGCACGGTTTCAATGGCGTACTGTACAATGTCGGCCAGCGGAATGGGCTGCACATCGAACTGGATTTCGGCCCCAGCATCCAGCCGGGATACGGCCAACAGCTGGCCCACCATGCCCAGCAGACGCTGCGTTTCGTCGCGGATACCATCGGCAATGCGCTGGCGCTCCTCCGGCTCCGTACGCTCATCCTGCAGCAGCATCAGGCTGAGCTTGATGCTGGCCAGCGGGGTTTTCAGCTCGTGCGAAATGGTGGCCAGGTAGTTGGATTTCACCTCGTCGAGCTTCTTGAAGTCGGATACGTTGCGCAGACTCAGAATGTGACCCACAAACTCGGTGCGGCCGGTTTCACGGTTGCGGCTCACGATGTGGTTGAGGGTGAGCTGGTAGTAGGCCGTTTCGCCGTCGGGGCGGGCGAAGGTGAGCGTGACGGGGGCGGGCGTGGTGCCGGCCTGGGGACCTTCCTGGGCCAGCAGGGGGCGGAACAGGGCGTTGAGCAGCTCGGTTTCCTGACTCAGGTCCTCGGCCCGGCGGCCTACCAGGGCGGCGGCCTCGCGGCCCAGCAGCTCCCGGGCCACGGGATTGGCCAGCAGCACGGTGCGGTCGGGGTCGAGCAGGAGCAGGCCCTCATCGAGGTGCTCAATCAGGCTTTCCAGACGGCTGCGCTCCGTAGCCAAAGCCGCCCGCGTGACGCTGCGCTGGTCCTGCATGTAGCCGAAGGCGCGGTTCAGGGCCAGGGCTACGGCCCCCACCTCGTCGTTTTTAGCAATGGATACCTGGGTGGCCGGGCCGGGACTGGCCACGTCCTCCACGTCGGCGCGCAGGCGGCGCAACGGGCGCAACACGATTCGGGGCAGGCGCACTATCAGGCTCAGGCCCACCACCGTGCTCAGCAGCAGCAGGGCCAGTACCGTGCGCCGGGCGTGGCGGGCGGTGGCGGCGGCCTGGTTGGTCTGACGGTTGAAGGAGCGGGCGTTAAGCAGCATCATGCGGTGGGTGGAGGCCCGCAGGCGGTGCAGCTGGGCCACCTGGGCGGCGGCCGGGGCGCGGTCATCCACCAGGCGCTGGTAGTCGGCCAGCTGCTGGGTGAGCGTGTCCACCAGCTCCAGCTCGCCGGGCTCAGTGATGTTGGCGGCCTCGCGGGTGAGGGCGCGGCGCAGTTGCTGCAGCGGCGGCTGGGCCGTGGGCTGGTCCTGCAGCGTTTCCAAGGCCCGCAGCATCTGCTCGCCGTACTCCACCGAGCGGAAGTTGGCCCGCTGCATCCCCCGGGCCCCGCCTTCCAGCCGCTGCAAACTGAAGAACGTGTACCCGCCCAGCCCCAGCAGCAGGACCAGCATCAGCGCAATGCTCAGGCGGATTTTGAGTTTGAGGGACATGAGGTATGGTCGTTCTGGTGGTTCGCCTCACCCCCGGCCCCCTCTCCGAAAAGGAGAGCGGGAGCCTGACGATTTGTTGTCAGGTAGGGTGAGTCTGGATTGTATCTGATGGGTATTAGTGCAGTGTAAGTCGAAGTGCGGGTTACGCGTCGGCTTCACTCCGATAAGCCCGGCAATATGCTTACGTCAGGCTCCCCCTCTCCTTGTCGGAGAGGGGGCCGGGGGGTGAGGCGAATCGTTGAACGCCCTACAGCTCATACTCCTGCACCTTCCGGTACAGCGTCGTCAGGCCGATGCCGAGGCGGCGGGCGGCTTCGGTTTTGTTGCCCTGGCACTGGTGCAGCACCTGGCGCATGTGGCGGGCTTCCACGGCGCGCAGACTCTGATCGGCGGGGTCGGCGTCGGGGCTGAGGGGGGCGGGCAGGGTGTGGAACTCGTCGGGGAGGTAGCCGGCGGCGAGGGGCTGGTCGGCGGGGGCCAGGATGGCGGCGCGCTCCAGCACGTTTTTCAGCTCGCGCACGTTGCCGGGCCACTCGTAGCGCTGCAGCAGCTCCACACACTCAGGCTCCAGGCCCGGCAGGCGCTTGCGCAGCTGGGCCGCGAAGTGCTGCAGAAAGTGGGCGGCCAGGGCGGGCACGTCGGCAGCCCGGTCGCGGAGGCTGGGCACGTTGAGGGTGAAGACGGAAAGGCGGTAGTAGAGGTCGGGGCGGAAGCGGCCCTCGGCGGCCTCCTGCTTGAGGTTGCGGTTGGTGGCGGCCACGATGCGCACGTTTACGCTGGTAGGCTTGGTGTCGCCGAGCTTGGTGAACTGCCGCGTTTCCAGCACCCGGAGGAACTTGGCCTGCACGTTCAACTCCAGCTCCCCGATTTCGTCCAGAAACAGCGTGCCGCCGCTGGCTTCTTCCAGCAGGCCCTTCTTATCGGCCAGCGCGCCCGTAAACGCGCCCTTCTTGTAGCCAAACAGCTCCGATTCCAGCAAATCCTTGGGGAAAGCCGAGCAGTTCACGGCCACAAACGACTTGGCTTTCCGCTCGCTGGCCTCGTGCAGAGCCTGGGCAAACAGCTCCTTGCCCGCGCCGGTGGGGCCTTCCAGCAGCACGGTGCTGTCGGTGGGGGCTACCTGGCGGGCCAGGTCCTGGGCGCGGCGCAGGGCCGGGGCCGTGCCAATCATACTCTCGAAGCTGAACCGCTGGCTCATGCGCCGCTCCAGCTCGGCCACCCGGTGGCGCAGACGGGCTTTTTCGGCGGCGCGCTCCACCACCACTACCAGTTGCTGCTCGTAGTCGCCCTTGGTGAGGTAGTCGAAGGCGCCCTGCTTCATTGCCCGCACGCCGTCGGGGATGGTGCCGAAGGCGGTGAGCAGCACGATTTCGCAGTCGGGGGCCTTGGCGCGGTAGCGCGGCATCAGGTCCACGCCGTGGCCGTCGGGCAGCTTCACGTCGGAAATGACCACCAGCACCTCGCGGGCGTGCTGCTGCAGCAGCTCCAGGCCGCGGCTGGCATCGGGGGCCTGCAGCACGGTGTAGCCTTCCAGCTCCAGCACCCGCGCCAAGAGCTGGCGCAGGCGGGCTTCATCGTCAATCAGGAGCAGGGTACCGGTGGGCATTGGGGGAATGGAGTAAAGTCTTATTTAATTCACAAAGCTGCCAAGAGTACCAATAAAGGCCTAGCTTTTTCCTGTTACTTTGTCGAGATATCCACACTTTAATTAGGTGCACCAAACATGGCTTCTTCTTCCGCCAAAAGTATATTCATCTGTTACAGTCACGTTGATGAAGAGGTCAAAAAGCAACTCATTGCTCATCTGTCGGCTTTGAAGAGAAAGGGGCTAGTAAGCTATTGGCATGACCGTGAAATTCTTCCTGGCCAAGACTGGGACAAGGAAATCAAAAGCAAGATAGGTTCAGCTGATATTATTATTCCGTTGATAAGCTCAGACTTCCTTGCTTCAGAATACTGTATTGGTACTGAACTTACAATTGCTATGCAGAGGCACGTTGAAGGGAAAGCTTTATTGGTACCTGTTATTGCTAGGCCTTGTGATTGGCACTCTATGGACTTCTCTGCTATTCAGGCATTGCCAAAGGATGGCAAACCAATTACTAAGTGGCCTGACAGGGATGAAGCAATTCTTGATGTCATTAATGGCCTGAAACTACTAATTCAAAAAACAGACAATGATGTTCCTGTAAAAGACAGTAAAGATTCTCTGAGTCAGATTAAATATGCGGAAGATACTGTAGTGTGCCTGCTTCCACGAGGATATGTTGAAATTCATAACCTAGCTTACCGCCCAGGTAACTGGGATTTATATGCTACTTATTATCATTACGATGGTCAAGAAATTCATAGTACTCACTATGCGACAGAGTACTATAAAAAATCATGGCAGGCTGACTACAAGATAAGAGAAGCTCAGTTAGCAAAATTGCAGATACCAAATGCTGATCATCGTCTGGCTCATCATATTACGTACTTGATGATAAGTCTGGGTTCAAGGAATTAAAATGTTGATATTGAGCATGTTGTACAAAAACACCTTCAGCAAGAAGGTGATGATGTCTATTTCTGTAAGAAAGGAGACGTTCGAGATAAGCCTTTGATGCCACTGAAGTATAAAAGATATGTTGAATTATCTGTATTAGTTGATGTGATTGATTTTCTTGATAATGCGTTGCGAGTACCTCACAATGGAATATCAGAGGAGTATGTGAGAAGTGTTATAGAATCCAAGGTAAGAGATGGATATCTGTTTCTTGAAAAGAAAATACCAGGACATTTATTTATAAATATTTTACAACAGTGGATTGAAAAATTTAACCCTTATGATGATTATGAAAAAATTTCTATTTGGATTAAAAGGGTAAAGAGTTTGTTGGAGGATGCTAGGGAATTAATTTAACTTATAGTTGCTAACTAGCCCTTATCTCCTCCTTCAGATGCTCCACAAACCGGACGAATTCCGGTTCGGCTTCCACGTTTTCGTGCCAGGCAAGGCCCATTTCGGCGAGGTTGTACTGGTGCTGGGGGCTGATGGTGGCGCCGGGCAGCAACTGGCCCGCGGCGTCGCGCTCCTGGCCCAGCAGCCAGAGCCGGTCAGAGAGGGCGGTGGTGGTGGCCAGGTCGTGGGAAACGATGACCACGGTGTTAAGCTCGTCGAGGGTGGTGACTTCGAGGATGATTTTGCGCACCTCGTCCAGCATGGCCACGTCGAGGCCGGAGAAGGGCTCATCGAGCAGGATGAGGTGGTCGGAGCAGAGCAGCTGCTGGGCAATGGCGGCGCGCTGGCGCTGGCCGCCCGAGAGGTGGGCCGGGTACTTGGCGCGGTGGGGCGTGAGCTGGAACCGCTCCAGGTACTCTGCGGCTTGGCGGCGGGCCTCGGCGGGCTCGGGGTAGCGGCGGGCGGCGGCCACCAGCAGGTTGTCGAGCAGGGTGCGGTGGTTGAACAGCGGGTAGTGCTGCTGCACGAAGCCCACCGCGCCGGGCGTGGCCGGCTGCTGCGCCTCGCCCACCAGCACGGTGCCGCTGCTCGGGGCCAGCAGCCCAGCCATCAGCCGGCACAGCACCGACTTGCCCATGCCCGAGCGGCCGTAGAAGCCCACCACCTGGCCCTGGCTCAGGCCCGGCCGGCACACATCCAGTACCTGCGCCGAAATATCGCGCAGGATGGTTTCCCCGTGCAGGGTCAGCGACACGTTGTCGAGGGTGAGGACGGGGGATTTGTAGGAGTAGGGAGTCATGGGTGAATGAGTGGATGAGTGAGTTGGCGTTCTGGCGGTTGCCTCACCCCCCCGGCCCCCTCTCCAGGGGGAGAGGGGGAGCCACGGCGGCTCGGCGGATGCGCGTTTTGTAAAGAAGCGGAGGAAGCCGCCAAAACAGGCTCAGTGCATCGTCAGGCTCCCCCTCTCCCCCTGGAGAGGGGGCCGGGGGGTGAGGCACCTACCGTGCCGATGCCAGGCTGGCGTAGGGGAAAAACACGCGGCGGAGCAGGCCGAAAACATAGTCCTGGGCGGCGCCGGCGGCCAGGATGACGAGCTGGATGGCTACTACTCCGTCGAGGTGGAGGTAGCGGTTTTGCTTGTAGAGCAGCAGGCCGATGCCGCCTTCCGACTGGTAGAGGGTTTCCACCAGCGTTATCATCGTCCAGATGATGGCGAAGTTCTGGCGCACCACTTCTAGCATATCGGCCAGCTTGCCCAGCACCACCACTTCCCAGAAGCTGCGCCACTCGCCCAAACCCAGAGTGCGGGCGTGGTCCAGCTCCTGCTGAGTGGTGCCGAGCATCACGGCCGTCATGCCCGTGACCAGGTACACGGTGGTGGCGAAGGTGAGCACCGAGAGCTTCACCTCGTGGCCCGAGCTCACTAGCAGGGCCACGAAAAACGTGAGGCCGGTGAGGGTGAGGTAGCGCATCTTGGAAGCCGCGTAGGCCAGGGGCCGGAAGAAGGGCAGGGCCGTGAGATAGGAAATCAAGAGCGCCAGCACCGTGGCCATGCCCAGGGCCTGCAACGCGGTGGTCATGCTGGCCCACAGCTCCGGCACCAGGCCCTGGGTGGTGGTCAGGTCGGCCAGGGCGCGCAGCACGTCACCGAGGGAGGGGAACAGCTGCAACGGGTAAAACAGCCACAGCAGCAGCAGCAGCCCCGCCTGCCCGGCCGCCATTAGGGCAAACGTGGTGCGCGGCGGCCGGGCGTTGGGGAGGAAGAGGGATTTCATGGGGGCAATGAGTGAGAGGAAAAAGAACGTCATGCTGAGCTTGCCGAAGCATCTCTACCGCTTCGTTGCACTAGTAATAATTAGCCAGAGGTAGAGATGCTTCGACTTCGCCTCCGGCTACGCTCAGCATGACGGACGACCTGCACCATCTCACCACCTCACCGCTAATTCCCCAGCACGATTTCCACGCGGCGGTTGCGGGCTTTGCCTTCGGGAGTGGTGTTGGGGGCCACGGGATCCTGGGCGCCGTGGGCGTAGGTCTGGACGCGGCCGGCGGGGAAGGCGCTGGCGCTGCGCTGCTCCAGCCACTGGCGCACGGCCTCGGCGCGGTCCTGGCTGAGCTGCTGGTTGCGCTGGGCGTCGCCCACGTTGTCGGTGTGGCCGTGCACGGCTACTTTCAGGCGGCCGGCTACTACTAGGTCGTTGAAGAGCTGGTCGAGCTGCTGCTCGGCGGCGGGGGTGAAGGTGCGCTGGCCGGTGTTGAACTCGATGTTCCAGGCCCGGCGGCTCACGCTCTGGCGGATTTCGTCATCGGCGGCAAACTGCGGCTGCTCGGCCGGGGCCAGGTTTTTGCCGAGGTACTTGTCCTGCAGCTTGCGCAGCGGGCTCAGGTCCAGCATCTGGTCGAGGGGTACGTAACTGGGCAGTTCCTTGGGATAAAGCTGGTGCTGCACGTCGCCGAAGGTTTTGTACACCGCCGCGTAAATGTTGGTGCCGCCTTCGTTGAGGCCGAACAGGGCCAGGTTATCGGCGAAGTTGAAGGCCTTGGAGCCGCCCAGCTCCACCACCTCGCCGTTGCGGTCGGCCTCGCTCACGCCCTTGTAGTAGCGCAGCCAGTAGGCGCCGGGCTTGTCCTTGTCGCCGTACACTACGCTGGAAATATCGGCGGCGCGGCTCAGGGCTTCGGGGTGAGATTTCACCTGGTCGCCGGCCACGGCCAGGGCCGTAATCAGGGCTTCCACTTCCTTGGGGTGAGCGTCATACCAGCGCTTGGTGGTCACCATGATGTTGGGCATCTGGTTGCTGTAATCCTTGGTGCTGACGATGTTCACCAGACCGCCTTTTTGCTTGGCGATGTTCACGTCGCCGGGCGTCCAGGTGGCTACGGCGTCGGCCAACACGTCTACTTTTACGCCGGTGTTTTTGCCTTTTACCACTTTCACGCGCTGCTCGGGCTTGCCGATGATGTATTTCTCGGCGGCCACCAGGAAGTCGGAGGCGGCCATGAAGTTCACGGCCTCGGGGTCGTAGGTGGTTTCGTCGGGGTTGACTTTCAGGCCGTTGTCGGCGCACCATTTCAGGGCAATGTTCTGGTCGCCGTCGCGCAGGTAACAGGCCACGGTTTTGCCCAGGGCGGCTTTGGGGTTATCCAGCCACTCCTTGGGGCCCATCAGCTTGTCTTCGCCGAAGCTCTTGCCCACCGAGTAGGGAATGATCTGGAGGCCGGTGCCGGCTTTTTCCAGTTGGGGCTGCACCGCCGAGAAGGCCGGCAGGCCGTCGCCCATGATGCTCACCAGCAGGCCCGGGGTTTCGGGGTTGCTTTGCAGGTCGAGGGCGTTTTTCACCAGGTCGGCCTGCATTTTGGCCACGTCGTCCTGGCGCACAATCTGCATATCCAGGCCGGCGGCAGCCATGCTAGAGCCCTGGGTGGTGCGGGGGCCGCCGTTGGCCAGCATGCCAGCCATCTGCGAGTTCCAGGCCATTACCTCCCACACCAGCGGGCTGCCTTTGCCAGAAGGCGTTTCAGAAGGCAGCGGGGCCAGCGGCACCGCCATGTTGGTGCGCGAGCCCCCGGCGCTGCTCGGCAGCTCAATGGAGCTCAGCAGCACCGACTCGGTAGCGGCTTTCTTGAACAGCACCCCGCTCTGCACGAGCTTGTTGATGCCGAAGTACAGCAGCGCTGCAAGCAGAACGCCTAGTACCAGTTTACCACGGGTTGTCATTGTCGTTGTTCGTTTTGGGTTGTTTGTTTTTTGATTGGATAGGCCGGTTGACTGGCCGTCATGCTGAGCGCAGCGGAGCGAAGTCGAAGCATCTCTACCGCTTCGTAGGCTGGCTCTAGTCGCCTCACCCCAACCCCTCTCCGAAAAAGGAGAGGGGCTTTAGCTTTTAATTTCCTAGTGTTCGTTCTGGTGGGTTTACCACCCCGCCCTTCGGGCACCCCTCCTGGAAAAAAGGAGGGGAGTTTGTAGCTATAGCTCTCGTTTTCCCCTAATCCCTAATCCCTAATCCAGCAGACTGCGGTAGGCGTCGTTGGTGGCGGTGCGCTGCTGGGCCGGGCTGGTGGGGGCGGGCTTCTCGTCGAGCAGGGCGTTGAAGTCGCCTTTCTGGTATTTCTCCAGCAGGCGCTGGCCCTTCTCGCTCATCACGCCGTTCTGGATGTCCATTCCCTTCACGAACTCCTGGCTGTAGCGCATGGCCTGCTTGATCTGGCCGAGCTGCTGGGCCATGTCCTGGGCCACGCGGTCGGTGGCCAGGTCGAAGAAGTACTTCTTGTCCGGGTCGCCGCGCAGGATGTTCATGGCGGCCCGCATGCCCGAGCTGGTGCGTTTCACCAGCTGGTACTCGTCCTTCAGCAGGTTCACCTTGAACTTGCTGCCGTCGATCTGACGCAGGGCGGCTTTCAGAATCTGGCGCATCACCAGGCTCACGTTTTGGGTGGTGGTGGCCATGGGCTGCAGGCGCTGATTGTAGTCCTGGAGCTGAGCGGCGCGGCTGGCGTACTGCTCGGCGGCGTCGGGCTCGCGCTGGTGGGTGGCGGCGTCGGCCAGGGCCAAGTACTCGCGCATCTGCAGGGTGTTGGCTTCCAGCTTGCGCTTCACCAGCTCGTGGGCGCCTTCCACGTGGCCTACTTCCTCCTCCATCTTGCGCGCCTCCTGGGAGGTGCTGCGGATGTAGTCCTCCATGATGCCGATGGGGTCGGTGTTGACGAAGATGCCGGCGGCCGTGCGGAAGATGCGCTGCCCGGCGTACCACAGCCCCGCCTTCACCCGCGGGCTCGTCAGCACCAGCCAGGCCGCCAGCAGCACGCCCAGCCCGATGCCCAGCTTCACGGTGTCGAACACCATTTCGACCAGGAAGGGCACAATGGTACCCCAGCAGTAGATGCCGGCCCCGGCCAGCCCGGCCAGAAACACCCAGCCGGCCACTTTTTCGGGCTGCTGCCACTTGGGCAGGTCGCCGGTTTTGAAATCGGAAGTGGAAAGAGGATTCATCAGTGAAATGGTGAAGTGGTGAAATGGTGAGTGAGGGGCCGGCCGCGCTCCGGTCCGGCGGCTGCCAGCCGTCGGGCCGGTTGCCGTAAGCTGACGGTGCAGCCCCGTGGTACTGATGGCGTCGTTCGGGCATAGTCGTTCGGGCGGCAACCGGCCCGGCGGCTTTCGGGCCGCTTCACTTCAGCAGAAAGGCCTGCACGGCCTGCTGGTGGGCTTTGAGCTCGGCGGCGGCGGCGGCGTGAGCCAGCTCGTAGGAGGCCAAAGCGGCCGTGGCTTTCTGCTGTTGCTGCTGCAGTTCCTGGCGCACGGCCAGTAGGCGCTGCTGGGCTTCTTCCAGCTGCCGGGCCAGGTCGGCGAGGCCGGTTTGCAGCTGCTGTTCCTGCTGCTGCAGCTGCACCAGCGGGCTGGGCGGCACGTTCGGAATCCGGATTTCGCCCACCTTCTCGCGGTGCCGCTCCAGAATGCTGTTGCGGTCCGAGGTCAGCTTCAGCTCAAACTGCTCGGCCGATTTCAGCAACGCCGGCAGCTCCAGGCTGGTCACGGCGGCAAAGGCGTTGAAGGCCGTCTGGTACAGGATGGGGCCGGAAAGGCCGCTGGCCTGCAGACTGGTCACCATTTTGGTGAAGGCCATGAAGTCCTTACCGTCGCCCGAGAGCAGCTGCCGGATGTGGTCGAGGTGGCGCTGCTCGGGTTGCGTCAGGAGCGGGGCGGCCTGGAAAGCGGCTGATGTGCTACCGCCCGAAAATGTAGGGGTCGGCTGGCCAGGCAGGCTGCGCGGGGCCGCTACGGAGGGGCCATCGGGCGAGGTTTCTTCCACGAAGAAGTCCTTGGCCGCTTTGGCGATGTTGTCGAAGAGAAGCATACTGGTCGGCGGTAATTGGGAGATGGAAGGGTATTGCCAACTCCGGTGCCGACTTTCCACAAAACTGTATTTTGTGTGATATGCTATTGATTATGAATTGTATGTAAATAATTAATGGGGTGAAATAGCCGGTGCAAAACGAAAAACCCTTCCGTTTTGGAAGGGTTGGTTATCGGAATGATGTGGGTGGGCTGAACAATGGCCGGGCATTGGTGGTACTTGCACGGTGCCCTGTCCTATGCGAATACCCCTGCCAACGCTGTATTTTGAAAACAAAGCCGGCCGCCTGCTCGAAGACCCGGCTGGCTTCCTGCGTGCCCACTGGAGCGCGCAGGAACGGGATGAACTTACGTTTCGCGCGCTGTTTAACCATATGGTGCAGGCGCTTCGCCGCCACGGCTGGCACCGCATCCTCATTGATCAACGGCAGATGCGGGCTTTTTCCACGGCGGAGCAGCAGTGGATTGTGCAGCAGTGGCTACCCCGGGCCGCAACCGAAGGTGGTTACCGTTTTGGGGCAATCGTAGTGTCGGAGGATGTATTTACGCGTCTGGCCACGGCCTACGTGACTACCTCGGTGCAAGGGCTGCCGCTGGTGTACCGCACTTTTACTGAGGAGGCGGCCGCCGTGGCCTGGCTGTGGCAGCAATAAAGGCCGCCGGCAGCTCCGTCCGAAAAGATGGCCGCCTACAACGGAGGGGTAAAGTGCTCGTGGAGGATATGCTCAATTTTGTCCCGGGTAAGTGGTTTGGTCAGGAAACCGGCAATGGGCAAATCCTGCATTCGGGCCACATCCTGGGCATTGAGAGAGGTAGTGAGCATAATAATAACCACGGCCGGGTTCTGCAGAGGCGGGCGCCGGGCATACGCCCGCAGAAACTCAAAGCCATTCATGCGCGGCATCTTCATATCCAGCAGAATAAGGGTCGGGCAGGTGGGGGATGCCGCCTGCTCGCAGTGCGTGTGCAGCAGGTCCAGGGCTTCCTGGCCATTGCCGGCTACCAATACCGTATCAGTAACGGCCATGCGCTGCAGCAGCCGCTGGTTGAGGTAGTTGGTGGTGTCGTCATCATCGACGAGCAGGGTGCAGGAAATCGGGGGCATGGGCAAGAAGGCTGCTGGGGAAGGAGCTAAGCGGCGGGTATTTCGGCGGCCTGGGGCAGCTATACGAAAAAAGTAGTGCCGGGGCCGGTGGGTTCCGGCTCCGGCATACGCATAGGAACGGGCAACCGGCTGCTCAGGCTGCCCCGAAGCGGATCCGGAACGTGGCTCCCTCGCCCGACTGACTGTCTACTTCAACGGTGCCGCCGTTGGCCTGCACAATGCGGTGTACCAGGTACAGCCCCACGCCGGTGCCGGCCGTGTGCGTGTGCAGGCGCTGAAACAGGTGAAACAGCCCGGCTCCGTGCCGGGCCGCGTCGAAGCCCAGGCCGTTATCTTCCACCATCAGCACCGGCTGGTTCTGCTCCACCCACACGGATACGTGAATACGGGCGGGGCGCGCGGGGTCGGCGTATTTGAGCGAGTTGCCCACCAGGTTGAGCAGGATGGTACGCAGGTTGGCGCGGGCAAAGGACAAGGCCGGCCGGGCCGCGAAATCAGTGGTGATGCGGGCGCGGGCGGCGCGCACCTGTGGCTCCAGCGTATTGAGGACTTCCTCCGTGAGGTCGGCCAGCGAAACCAACTCCGTGGGCATGACGCGGGTCTGCTGGGCCTGGCCCAGGGCCGCCAGATCGTCGATGGTGCTGCTCAGCTGCTGCAGGGCTTCGTGGATCAGGGGTACGAGCAGCTGCTCCTCCGCCGGATCGGGAAAGGTGCTGCTGCGGTGCATCTCCTCAAACAGGCCGGCCAGGTTGTTGACGGGCTGCTTGAGGTCGTGGCTGGCCGCGTACACGAAGTTGTCGAGGTCCTGATTGGTGCGGGTGAGCTGCTGGTTGGTCTGCTTGAGCTCGGTGATGTCGATGGCGGAACCTACGTAGCCGTACAGCTCGCCGTTGGGGTAGAAACTGGGCGCACCCTGCGCCAGCAGCCAGCGGTACTGGCCGTCGTGGCGGCGCATGCGGTGCTCCAGCATGTATAAGGAGCGGGTCCGGATGGCTGTTTCCAGCGTGAGCTGGGCCTGTTCGAGCTCCTCGGGCGGAATAAAGGCGGCCCATCCGGTAGCCGTGTACTGCTCCAGACTCACGCCTACAAAGTCCAGAAATGCCTGGTTCGCGTAGTGCAGGGTCGAGTCCGGCCGCACGGCCCATACCTGGTTGGGCGCCGCGTCGGCCATGATGCGAAACCGGGTCTCACTTTCCCGCAGGGCCTCGGTAACCTGAATCTGGGCCGTGACTTCGAAGACGAATCCCAGCAGGCCGTCTATTTGCTCCTGCTCATTGCGACGGGCCTGGTATACGAAGGTAAAATAGCGGTTTTCCAGCACGCCGTCTCCGGGTCGTTTCAGGGGAATCAGCAGGGCCTGCTCTTCGTGGGCCTGGCCCGAGGTGTACACATGGCGCATGATGGCCTCAGCAGTGGTGCCCTGGATTTCGGGTACCGCCGCAAAAATAGAGCGGCCCGGCAGCTCCCGCCCCGGCAGCAGCAGCTGATAGGCCGGGTTAACAAATTCATACACCAGCTCGGGCCCGGCCAGAATGCAGATGCCGGCCGGGGCCTGCGCAAACAAACCCAGCAGACGCAGATGCTCCGCCTCGCGCTGCCGGCGGGCCTGCACCTGTCCGGTCACCTCAAAGGCGAAAATGGAAACGCCGGCCAGTACTCCCTTCTCCCGGTACGCCTGGTAGGTGAAGGTGAAGTACATATCCTGGGGGGGCTGGCCGGCGGGCTGCTCCAGGCGCAGCAGCAGCTCGTTGCCGTAGTAGGTTTCCCCCGTCTGGTACACCTTGTCCATGAGGGCCTGAAAGCCCTGTTCCACCGTTTCGGGCAGGGCCTCGGCCAGGGTCAGGCCCACCAGCCGGCGCCCGGGAAAGAGGCCCTGGTAGGCTTGGTTCACATACTCGAACCGGTGCTCCGCGCCCCGCAGCAGGGCAATCAGGGCCGGCGTCTGCTCGAATATCTGGTAAAAGGTTTCGCGCTCCTCAGCGCGGCGTTGCGCCGCTTCCAGCAGCGCCTGCTGCGTGTGCGCCAGCTCGGCGTGCTGAAGACGCAGCTCCTCATTCGAAGCGGCTAGCTCTTCGTTAAGGGTCTGTACCTGCTCGTGGGCCAGCACCTCCGGCGTCACGTCGGACACCAGCGTGTAAAAGCCAGCAACTTCCTGGCCCTGGATATCGGGCACGTAGCTGGTGCGGATATGTTTGATGAAGCCTTCGCGGTAGGGCATGCGGGCGGTGAAGCTCAGCTGTTCACCGGCCAGGGCGCGTCTGATGTAGTGCTGCACCCCGGCGTAGGCCTGCTCCCCGATAACCTCGCGCACGGGCCGGCCCAGCAGCTTCTCCGGCTCCTGGTTAAACCACGCCTGATAGGCGTGGTTGGCAAACTGGTACCGTTCCTGCTGGTCCAGGTAGCCAATGAGCACGGGCAGCGCGTCGGTCAGCAGGCGCAGCTGATGGGCGGCAGCGGCGCTGGACCGCTGGACCCGTACCTGCTGGGTAATGTCGAAAGCAAAGACCACCACGCCGTCGACGTGGCCGTTTTCATCGGTGCGACTCTGGAAGAGGTAGTTGAAATAGAAATCCTGCAGCGCACTGCCTTCGTGCGGGGCCACCTGCACGAGCACTTCGCTTTCCGTGTGGGCCTGGCCCGTGTGGTACACCTGCTGCAGCGTGTGCCAGATGGGCTGGTTCCGTAGCTCGGGCAGCGCTTCCAGTACCGGATAGCCCAGCAGCCGCCGGCCGGGAAACAGCTGCTGGTACACGGGGTTCACCAGCTCATACACCAGCTCCGGGCCGTTGAGGATGCAAATGGCGGCCGGGGCCTGCAGGAGCAGGTTTTCCAGGCGCTGCCGCTGCCGGCCGGCCTCCTGCCGGGTCTGTTCCAGTGCGTGGGTGCGCTCCTGCACACGGCTTTCCAGCTCCCGGTTGAGTTGCCGCAGCTGCTGCCGGGTAGCCAGCAGCTCGTCATATGTCGCCCGCTGCCAGGCCTCGCTCTCTGCGCCGGGAGTGACGTCGGTTATCGTGTGCAGAAGGTGGCTCACGCGGCCCTGCCCGTCGAGCACCGGCGTGTTGCGCGGCAGCCAGTAACGCTCCACAAACTGTCCCGGGCGGGCGGGGTCGGGCACGTCGTAGCGCTGCCGGGCCATGGTATGCGCCTGACCGGTGGCCAGCACCTGCTTCAGGGAGGCCCGCAGATTATGCACGGCCCGGGTTTCGGGCGTGGCCGGGTTATCAGGAAAAGCCTCGAAGATGAGCCGGCCAACAATGACCTCGCGCCGGGCCAGCGTGGCGGCCAGATACGCGTCGCTGGCCGCCTCAATGCGCAGCTCCGCCGTCAGCAGCAGAGTCGCGTCGGGCAGCGCATTGAAGACGGAAAGCAGGGAAGCAGTAGAGGACACGCGAGAAGAAGCCGGTAAGCCAAAGCAGGCCGCCAATAAACGATACCTGCGCGGAAAAGAGGGAATTGGCCGGGGAAAACCGAAAGCCGGGAGCGGCGCTGAGCGCAAACTCAACCAGCCGGCCCGGCCGGGGGCCGGGAGTACTTCCAGTACGGCGGCCTGCTGAGTAACTCGACAACCGTGGAAGCGGGTAGATCAGGCATCGGGGTATAGAATAGAGAAGGCCGCAGACAGGAGCGTAAGATAGGCCTTTTCCGTAGTGCCGGGCGCATGCCGCGCCGTTTCCTGGCCGCCGGTCAGTTACTGGGCCGTTACCGGCAGCGTAATGGTATATTGCGTGCCCCGACCGGGCTGGCTGGTAGCAGTGAGCAGGCCGCCGTGGCCCTTCGTGATGAGGTCGTGGCTGAGGGCTAGGCCTAGGCCCACTAGGCTGGCATCCGGACCCGCCGGGAAGCGCTGGAACAGGGTGGCAAGTGCCTCAGGGGTAAGGCCCGGGCCATTGTCCTGCACCCGGATTTCCAGCTGCGCCGCCGTATACTGCGTGCTAAGCTCAACCTGTGGCACGTAGTCTTCATCGGCTTCTGCCTGACGGTGCTGCACGGCCTGCAGGGCCGCGCTGAATATGCCTACCAGTGCCCGCCCGATATCCTGGCGCACCACATTAACGCGCTCCATTGTCGGGTCGAGGCGCAGGAGCAGGGCGGCATTGAAGTAGCGGTTTTTGGCGCGCAGGTCGTGGTACGTCAGCCGCAGGTACTCCTCGGCCAGCACGTTCAGGTCGGTTACCTGCCGGGGGCCGCTGCCTTCCTGCGAGTATTCCAGCATGCCGCGCACAATGGACTCGGCCCGGTACCCGTGGTGCATGATTTTCGTCTGGTTCTGGCCCAGGTTCTGCAGCATCTCATCCACTATTTCCTGCTCGTGCGGCGGCAAGGTGAGCCGGCTGAGCTCCTGGCGCACGTCCTCGCACAGCTCCACGCTGATGGCCGCAAACTTGCGCACGCAGTTCACCGGGTTCTGAATTTCGTGCGCCACGCCGGCCATTAGCTCACCCAGGCTGGCCATTTTCTCGCGGAGCACCAGCTGGCTCTGGGCAATTTTAAGCTCCTGCAGCGTCCGGGCCAGGCTGTCGCGCTGGGCGGTCAGCTCCCGGGCCTGCTGGCTGACCTGCTCGTGCAGCTCCCGCAGCTCCCGGTTGGCCCGCTGCTGCTGCCGGTTGTTGCGCCACAGCAGCAACGACACCAGCAGCAGCCCGCCCAGCCCAGTCAGCAACGCCGCCGTGCGCAGCCGCTCCGTGAGGTGGGCCCGCTCCGTTTCCAGCTCCTGCAGGCGCTGCTGTTCCGCAAACCCAATGGCATCCAGCTGCTTGATGCGGCGGGGGTTATGGAGGCTGTCCTGGGCCGTGAGCATCACGCGCATGTACCGGAGCGTACTATCAGGCTGGCGGCGGGCCTCGAAGGCCTGGGTGAGCAACGTGCTGTTGCGCATTACCCCCACCACAAAGGGAAGGGGCCGGGCCAGGGCCAGCGCCTTGCGCGCGTAGTAGATGCTGGAATCAGTCTGGTGGCGGGCCTGGTAGAGCTCCGCTATGTACTGGTAGGCCCGGCTGGCACTGCGCTGATCATTTTCGGGCAGGGAGGCCCGCGCACTGCGCCGGTAAAACGAGAGGGCCGCTTCCCGGTGGCCCTGAGCCAGCTGCAGCAGCCCGATTTCGCGCAGCACGTAGGGGGCCGGGTTGCCCCAGCAGCTCTGGTGTACCGAGCGGGAGCGGGCCGTAAACGCCCAGGCCTGGTTCAGGAAAAAAGCCGCCGAATCATACCGGTGCAGGCCCTCGTAGCTGGCGCCCAGGTTGGTGATTACGCTGATGAGCTGGGACGTGTCGCGGGTGCGGGCCTGCTCATAGAGGTGCAGGGCCTGAAAGAAGTACTGCAGGGCCGGCCGGTAGTCATCCAGGGCAAAGTACAGCAGGCCGGTCTGGTTGAGGGTGCGGGCTGTGCCTTCCGTATCGTGGCTGGCCTGGTTGAGCCGCAGGGCCTGCAGATCCACGCGCAAAGCCTGCGGCAGATTGCCCCGCTCGCCCAGCAGAATGGCCATGCGCGAGAGGCAGCGGCCCTCACCTTTGGGATATCCGATCCGCCGGGCCAGCACCAGCCCCCGCTGGGCGTACCACTGCACCGAATCGAAGCGGGAGTACCGATAGGTAGCGGCCAGATCAGCCAGCAGCAGCACCCGGCTGGTATCGATAGTGGCCTGGGCCAGGGCGCGTTGCAGCGGGCGGGTTTGCGGGCTTTGGGCTCCGGCGGGTAAGGCCCGAAGCAGCAACAGGGCTAGTATACCTGCCCAAAAGCGGTAAATCATGAGGAAATGTACGCAAGGGAATCGTTTTCTGCCTACAATGGCCAGGGTGGCTGCCTCCGCCACCAGCCGCCACCCCGGTGCCGGGGTGGATAAATAGATGGTATTATACAGGAATTAAACTGGTCTTATGCCTGATGGTGCGTTATATTTGCGGGCTAAGAACGCCCGCTTTTCCTCTTCCTGTTCCGGAGCAGAACTCTTTCCCGCAGCTGGCGGCTCCGTCCTGCCTCTATGCCTTTTGCTTCTTCGCCTCCCTCTCTTTATTTCGAAAACCCGGCTGGCCGGCTGCTGGCCGATGCCCAGGGCTTTGTGCGGCTGGAGTGGCTGCCCGGCTCCGTCGACGGTGCTGCCGTGCGCGCCGTGTTTGAGCAGGCCCTGGTGCTGCTGACCAGCACGGGCTGGTCGCGCATGCTCATCAACCAGCAGCACCTGACGCCTTTCACCCCGGAAACCGTGCAGTGGCTGCTCACCGACTGGTTTCCCCGGGCGACGGGGCCGGGGCATTACCGCTGGGGGGCCATTCTATCGGCCGATAACGTCTTTGCCCGACTGGCTACCACCGATATGGTGGGGCAGGCCCGCGCCCAGCATCAGATGCTCTACCAGTATTTTGAAGAAGAGCCGACGGCTATCAGCTGGCTTCTGAGTCAGTACTAATGTAGGGTCGGGCGGTCCGGGGGTGCTACCTTTGCCGCATGTTGTTCCTGCTTCCTGCCCTTCGGCGGAGCGGGAGTGGTGCCTTGCTGTTGGCTGTGGCCGCCTGGGTATCCTCCTGTTCTTCCTCGCCCGACCCCACACCGGTTGCGCCCGTTCCTCCTGTTTCGCCACCCGTGGTGCTCCCCGAGCACCTCACGCTGGGTAACCCCAGCGGCGCCGTGGCCGATGTTCAACAACCCACCAACTACCTGCTGCTGAAGCCGCAGTACGCGCTGAGCTACCACCGCGACCGGGGCACGCCCAACTGGGTAAGCTGGCACCTGACCCTGGATAACCGGGGGAGTGCCGACCGGCAGGATGATTTCCGGGCCGATAACACGCTGCCCACCGGCTGGTACCAGGTGCAGGCTACCAGCTACAGCGGCTCCGGCTTCGATAGGGGCCACAACTGCCCCTCGGCCGACCGCACCAACACCGTGGCCGACAACTCGGCTACGTTCCTGATGACCAACATGATTCCGCAGGCCCCGCGCAACAACCAGCAAACCTGGGCCAATCTGGAGAACTTCACCCGGGCCCAGCTCGCCAACGGTGCCAACGAGGTGTACGTCATCATGGGCAGCTACGGTACGGGCGGCACCGGCTCCAGCGGCTACAAAACCACCCTCGACCAGGGCCGCGTTACGGTACCCATGCGCGTGTGGAAAGTGGTGGTGATTCTGCCCACCGGCGACACTGATGCCTCCCGCGTGAATACGGCCACCCGCGTTATTGCCGTGGATACCCCCAACGATCAGTCCATTAGCACCAACTGGGGGCAGTACCGCACCACCGTGGATGCCATTGAGGCCGCCACCGGCTACGACCTGCTGTCGGCGGTGGCGCCGGCGGTGCAGCAGGCTGTGGAGAGCCGCATTGACGATGGTCCGATGTAGAGTTGAAACTAACTATTGAACACAAAAAAAGCCTTTCCAGCACTGGAAAGGCTTTTTTTGTGCTCAATAGATCCGGCCGTCACGCTGGACGCCCGCTGATGTTCTGACTGCTCCCGACTGGCTATTGGCCGGGGCTCAGCTTTTTGGCGGCATCATACTCGGCTTTCAGCTGCTGGGCGCGGAGCTTCTTGCTGCTGATGAAGATGGTAGCGTCGTTGCTGGCCGCGTTTTCATCGTAGCTCATGGTTACGGCTTTGCCGTTCCAGGCGTAGCGTTGCCGGAACGGACTGCTGCGGGTACCAGCGCCGTATTGCTGCTGTATGGCGGCCAGTATGGCCCGGCTGTTGGTGATGCCCCGGGTTTCCAGAATGACTAGGGCCAGTTTGCCCTTATAAAAGCCGTAGCGAATAGACGATACTTCGCCTTCCCCCAGTTGCTTTACCTCGCCGGTGCGTCGGTAAAAGCGGGTGGTGCCGCCCACTTCCGCCAGTGTCCGGTCCGGCAGGGCACTGGTGTCCGATTCGAACCGCACGCCCCGGAAGCCATACCGCTCATCGAGAACTTTGGTGCTGGCTGGAGGAGTCTGCGCTACGGCTGCCGTGGCCGCTAAAGCCCACAGGCACCCTAGTATGGAAATATGCTTCATGCTGGAAAGAGCCCCCGTTGCCCTGTACAGTTGCGTGCGCCGCCGGAGAATACCGTCGTTTACTGGCGTGGTGCAATTTGGGCGCTGCCTGCCCCAAGCCTGCGCCGGGGCGGCAGTACAATCAGGCAAGTACAGTTTCTTCCAGTAGTTCCGCCAGACTTACTTCCTCTACCGGCGGTACGGCGGCAAACCGGTCCTCGTGAAAGTTGGCCTCCGGAAAGCCGGGGGCTACCTCCGCGTTGTTGATTTCCGCCAGTGTCACGCCATAGCCCCGGTGGGTGGCGTACAGCCCCCGCACCGTGTAAATAGGGCCGCGCTTGGGCGTCTGGATAACCGGATTCTGCACCAGCAGCAGCGTAAAGTCGTCGTTGGTGCAAACCACGGGCTGGCCAGGGTGAAACAAAGGAGGATTCATGCTGCAAAGGTAACCTGCCAAAGCGGAAGATAGATGCAGGCTGGCATAGTAGTACTTACTAAGCTAGGTGGTATCCACTATAAAAGCGCCCCGACATAGCCGGGGCGCTTTTGGGTAATCTGGAAGGCTTTCAAAACTTACTTCTTGCTCTTTCCTTTGCCCTGACCCTTGATGTTGTCCAACGTGCCCGTATAGGTGATAGAACCAGTGGGCTCGGTTACTGCTACGGTTTGGTACGTGCGTCCCTTGGTTGGACCGTCCGCCACTTCCGTGTAGGTTGAGTTGTACACTACTCGTTGGGTGGGAGCAGCCACACCAGACGGTAGCTTACCTACCAGAACGGAAGTTGATTTGCCCGACGGAGTAATAATGAATTTGGTCTGCGTCATCTCAATCTGAGCATCGGGAGCTAAGCCGGGAATGCCCAGGGAGGCGTTAGGGATGTTATACACCTGATCCGTTTTATGCACAAAGGCACCAGATTGCCCTTGCTGAACTGCCGTGCGCACAGCATTCTGGGCAGACGCTGCTGAGGAAACACTTAAAAGCCCGGCTACAAGGGCAATGCCTAAAATCTGCTGTTGGAAAGAACGCATGGTGTGTGGATAAAGAGGACAAAAAATTGACCGATGAGAACGTATTGCCAACAAACGTGCCATTCGTAGGAAGGGCTACGCAGATGGGGTAAGAGTTTGGGTCCTACTTCCTCGCACGAAATGGTATATGTGTAGCTAAAACGGAATCAATTAAAGCTAAGCTCGCCAGAAAACCTGTCCTGGTCCAGTGGGTATCCGAGCGGGCATAAATAGGCTGCTCCTTCAGCCGTTGAAATTTGGTATAGACATCAATCACCGGCATTTGTAAGGCTGGGTTTTGCTGAATGCGTGGAATCAAATCATTATACTTCCCTAGCTCTGGCTCCAGAACAGTGACAGGATTTGGCATAATGGCTAAGTACACCTCATCAAATCCGGCCCGTTTGTAGTGGTGGTATACCTGATTGAAATTTTTCACCAACATGGCTTCTTCCTCGCTAGGAAGCGGATTGAAAGAGCTTGAATTCAACGTTGTATCAATTGTTTTCTGATAGTAGAGCCGGTCACGCGTCGGCGAGATAAATACGTCTGGACTAATGCGGTTGAACACCATCTGGTTAAGCTTCGCCTTTGCTTCTTTCAGGGGAGTGAAAAGTGGATAGTCGAACAAATTGAATTCCAGATTCGACTCAATATCCTTGTTGAATAGATGGCTATTTACCCAGGAAGTTGGTTTCATGTCTTGGGTAGATTCCTCTGCATGGGAAGCCACTACTTCAAGCTGCTGATACAATACCGTTGTATCGGGTAAGGTGTAGCGCACGCGGCGTTCTACCATTTCCAGCACCAGAATATTTTTCTTGGTAGAATCTAAGTGAAAACGCTTGCCTTCATAGTCCAGGCGCGAAAAACGGTACGCATCGGCGTGAGCCAGAAGCGAATCAGTCTGCAAGAAGGCCCAGATATAACTGTCGCAGATGGTGTACAGATGCACATTGCTGACGGCCTTGGACTTGACGTAATCCGGTTTCAGATCAGCCAGTTTAAAGACAGGCGTTTTGTAATGTGGTAAATAGGAAAGTCCATACAAATCACCATACCGGTACTTGTCGGTAGGCCACGCATCAGCACGGTATTGCCCCAGTGCCTTCATCCACTCAGTATTGCTACTTACCACCCCAATTCCCAGGAACAGGGCGGCAATCAAAAACAAGAATATCCGCTTCATGACGCTTAGAATTGGAAGTAGATAAACTGACTGTGGTCAAATACTCCTAGCAGATAGCAGCTAAAAAGCAGCACGCTGAACAGCGTGGCAAACTTCCATGTCTGAGCAGTCGGCAGCGTCATATAGTACCGTTCCTTCCAGAGTAATAGCCCAATAAGTACCACGCACAGCAGCGTCTCGCCCACATTCAGGGCTAAATCCGGGGCTTGGTAAGCGGTTTGGATAAACAGCTTTTTGATGACTAGGACTGCATCGTGCGCGCCGTGGGCCCGGAAGAATATCCAGGCAAACGTTACCAAGGCAAAGGTGGAAAGCACGTCCCACGTCTTCTTGATCCAGGTTTTCTCCCAGGCTTCTCGTGGAGGGAAGGTGCGGTTCCACAGTTGCGCCACAATTTGGTATAAGCCATGTAAACCGCCCCAGATGATGAACGCCCAACTGGCGCCATGCCACAGGCCACTGATTAGAAACACCAGCAGCACGTTGAACAGGCGGCGCGAGTACTTAACCCGATTGCCTCCTAATGGGATGTAGAGGTAATCCCGAAACCAGGTAGACAGGGAGATGTGCCACCGCCGCCAGAACTCCCCAATAGAACGGGCAGTATAAGGCTGATCGAAATTCTTCATTAAATCGAAGCCCATTACCCGCGCAGCTCCTATCCCAATATCGGAGTAGCCGGAGAAGTCACAGTAAATCTGGAAGGCATAGAAGATGGTAGCAATTAGGAGGGTCGTGCTATTTTGGGTACCAACATCATTGTAAGCCCCATCCACCACCCGGGCCAGCCGGTCAGCAATGACCACCTTCTTGAACAACCCAAAGGCCATTTGCAGCAAGCCACTTTTGCACAATTCCCAATCAAATTTATACTGCTCGTGAAATTGCGGTAAGACGTTTTGTGGGCGCTCAATTGGGCCGGCTACCAGCTGTGGGTAAAACATGACATACAGGGAATATATCCCAAAATGCCGTTCGGCCGGGTAGCTCCCCCTGTACACTTCAATAGTATAGCTCATGGCCTGAAAGGTGTGAAAAGACAGGCCAATGGGTAAGAGCATGTTCAGGAAGGGCAGCGACGTAGGCATACCCGCAAAGGCCAGCGCCGCATTAGCATTGGAAACGAAGAAGTTGAAATACTTGAAGACGGCCAGAATACTAATGTTGGCAGCTAGGCTACTGATAAGCCACAGCTTCCGGTGGAAGCCTCTGGCCCGTTCAATTTGCAGCCCGGCGAAGTAGTCGATAACAATCGTGAAGCCTAAGATGAGAATATACTCCGGCACGAAGGCCATGTAAAAGAAGCAGCTAGCCCCGAGTAATAACATCCAACGGCCTCGCCACGGCAACTGGAAATACAGAATAGTTACAACAATGAAAAAGACTAGGAACTGTAGAGAATTGTAAAGCATCAGACCAGATTAAGTACTGCAAGATTACAAACTCTTTAAGAATCTACTGGCTACTCGTAGTGCCGGTTGGTTTCAGAATAGAAGCCTGGGGCTACCTGCTTAGGAGCGAGTTTGGTGAAATTACATGAATAGTTATAGCTAAGCAGAAGGCCCGGGATATACCTGCGTCTGCCCGATCATGTAAGCCTTTTGTGTTGGTTTAGGCAGCACGATTGAATGCGCACCGGCTGAGCCGGTCGGCGTAACTTCGCGGCTGTATGCGCCTTATCTCCTTTAATCCCGCCATGCTGGCGGCTGTCCGGGCGGGGCACAAAACGGTAACCCGTCGTCGGTTGCCCGTGGCTCTGCCGGTGCAGCAGAAGCCCGGCCGCTACCGTTACAGTGAGCTGGCGGTAGCCGGGGCTATATTCGAAGATCTGCACCGCAACCGGGCTTTGCTGCCGCCGGTTTCGTGTCCTTTTGGTCAACCAGGTGAACTGTTGCGCGTTCAGGAAGATCCGGCTAGCTGCCTGATAATAAAGCGCATCTGGGTCGAACAGGTGCGCTGCCTGACGGATGCCGATGCGCTGGCAGAAGGCATCCGCCCTCGGGAAAAAGCCGGGCGGGTACAATGGGGCGGGGTAGAGCCGGACCCGGACCGCCCGGTCGGTTTTTGCTGGTACGATAGTCCCACAGCGGCTTTTCAGGCGTTGCTTACTTCTATTTATCCCTCGGCCTGGGCCCGTAATGAGTGGGTGTGGGTGATAGAGTTTGAGCGGGTGCCGGATGCGTGAGTTCTGGTCACGCAGTTGAATATGGCTCCTGGCTTCTCAGGCCGGAAGAATGGCCCAGCCCGCTGATGGGGCGCGCGGTGAATTTCAACGCGGCCGGGTAGGTCCGGAAGTATCGGCGCGCAAACCCGGTGGCCCGGCCAGATGTCACAACAACGTCCGCTATGGCCTTTACATGCCGCCCGGAAGAAGCTAATCTTGATAACTCAACCACCTTCTTTCACTCATTCCATGAACCAGCTACGTTCTTTTTCTCTGCTGTTGCTGCTGTCCCTCGGGTCCGCCGCCACCGCTTTCACTCCTCCCCGGGCCAGCACCGCGCAGGCCGGGTCCTCTACCGATTACCAGAATGGCTACACGGCGGGCAAGCGCGAAACCGAGCAGAACAAGTGCATCGAAGGCAATAATTTCCCGCAGAACTATGAATGGTACCGGCAGCGCATTACCTACTGGCGCGACACGGCGCCCTCGCAAGATGAATATGATTACTACCAGGGGTATCTGGATGGTATGGAGGAGGGATACAACACGCCCGTTATCTGCGGTAGCCCCGGCGGCACCGGACCAGGTACGGGTACGGGTACGGGTCCTGGCGGTGGTGGCGGCGGCCCCATTGAGCCGATATTTGACTAACTGCAAAAGCCCCGGCGCATTGCCGGGGCTTTCTCTGGCCCGTGCTGAAGAACGGCCTACTGAGTACTAATAAAGTAGGATGTCACAATTTGCTGAAGCATAGCCTGTACAACAAGCCGTCTGGTGCCGACTTTGCTGCATCTACTCACTTTACTATTCCTTCCAGTATGAAACCAGTATGGCGTTCGATTGCCCTGGGGCTACTCCTCAGCTGCCTGCAGGCAGGCGTTGGGCACGCCGCTCCCGCTACGCTTAGCAACGAGCAGATTTCTCCTTCGGATTACTACAGCGGCCTGGCAACCGGGCAGGGCTATCGTAGCCACTGGGCCAGCCAGTACGGGGCGGGCACGCCGCAATACACGGCCGCCATCGACGCCGAATATCTGCGGGCCAGCCGGGCCATACAGGCTGCTCGTCAGAATGGCGACACGCACGAGGAGGATTTCTGGCTCGGGTTCATTGATGGCTTGGAACGCGCTGCGGAAGAGGAGGTATAACCGAGCTGCTTGCTTTTCCATTTCTGCAACCAGCTATACAACAGAGAAGCCCCTCCAATGCGAAGGGGCTTTTCTGTTGTGTAGCTACGTGGCCAGCGCCAGGGTGCTAATTCCGCAGGCCCGAGGAGTAGCCCAGCCAGTACTGGCGGTCTTCCAGGGTGGTGGAGCTGGCGCGCATCTCATCGGCGTAGGCAATTTCGGCTGTTAGCTGCTCGGGCGTCAGGTAGGGCTTGATGGCCTGGCCATCGGCCACCCCGATGTGGTAAGGAGAAGGCCCCAGCCAGATAGTGCGGGCGTGAGAGGCAGCGGCAGGAGCAGCCAGGCAGGTACTACCGGCAGACCCCAGCAGCAGCAGCGCCAGAAAAAGATGTTTCATGTGAGTGAGGAAAGGAAGGTAGAAGTATGTCGGACTGGCACGCCAAGCGGCGTATTAGTTACACAGATCGACGAAGTCCTGGTACGTGAGGGTTTCCGTGGTGGAAGAGCAGGAACCGTTGACGGTGAGCTGCAGCTGAAAGTTGGCGTTGGAACGAATCCGGATGTAGGCATCCTGACTGGTATTGCCTAACACGTTGGCGCCGGTACCAACGATTCGCCAGTAATACGTGGCGTTCGGGTCGCTGGAATTGCCGTGAATGGGAACCAGACCTTCCTCGCACCAGTCGGTGCCGTAAATCTCAATGTAGGCATCACACAGGGGCCGGGCCGGCAGGGTGGGCGAGGTGGCGGAGGTCAGCATGCCGGTGGAGGCCAGCAGCAAAGCAGACAGGAGGAGCTTTTTCATGTAAGTAGTGGAATGGGGTGGAGCAAGTGGTTCAATAGCAGGGGACTTAGTTAGAGAGGCCCTGCACGTAGCCCCGCCAGTACGTGGGGCATTCTGCGTTGCGGGCGTTGTAGCGGGCATTGGCAATGGCCGTGTTGAGCGCCTGCTCGTATTCCGGTGTGCCGGCTCCGTAGGTCGCGGCGAGGTTGGCCTTGTGGTCCTGCCCGTCTACGAGGCCGTCTTCGTACGTGGGGCACTGCTGCGCCTGGGCCGGCGGGGTGGCAACGGGGGTAGCAGTAGCTGCGCCCAGGCTCAGCAGGGCCGCGACGGGCAGTAGGCGAAAGAAGTTGTACATGGAGTGGAAGAAGTGGAGGATGAATGGATGCCCCAATTTCCCTGCCTTCCAGCCTGGGTCCAAGGCAAACCCTTGCGCAATTGTGACATGTTAATGGTGATATGTTGATTACCGAGGCTGGCCCTACGGAGCCCAGCCGTTTATTGACTAGCTTGGCGCCGATGAAATTAGTTGCTGCTACCTGTGCTCTCTGGTGCCTGGGCACCTGCCTCGCTGCCGCGCAAATCAAGCCGGTGCTGTATCCAAAGCTGAGTAAGACCCTGGATAGTCTGGCCTACGTCGATCAGTGGCCTATGCAGCAGCTATTCAAGCAGCTGCCCGATAGTGCTGACCGGAACTTGGTGCAAGTCGAGCAGGATAACTTTGCCCGCCACCAGCCTCTACTGGAAAAGATTGTGCGTCAGGTAGGATACCCCGGGTTCCGGCAGGTTGGGGAGAAAAGCGCGAACAATTTCTGGCTGCTCGTGCAGCATGCCGATGCGTACCCGGCCTTCCAGCGCCAAGTGTTGGAGTTGATGCTCTCCGAAGTGAAAAGCAGGAATGCCAGCCCCATCAACTACGCGTACCTGACGGACCGTGTCGCCATCAACGCGGGCAAGCCGGAGGAGTACGGCACTCAGGTAGAATACAAAGGGCCTGGTTTGGGCAAAGCGGTACCCAGATCGTTGCGGGACCCGAAAAACGTGGACAAGCGCCGCGCCGCTATTGGCATGGAGCCGCTGCAGCAGTATCTCAACATGATGAGTGGCCTGCATGAGCAGATGAATGCGCCGAAGCCCACGGTGCAATAGGGGGGCAAAAACTGCCTCGGGTGGGGCGGGCGCTTCATTGAACCCTTTTGGTGCAGCTGCTCGTTATCCGGAATATGTCAACTGCAAGTAAATCAACGAAACGCCCCCGCAAAGCCAGCGAAGAAGCCGGGCCCGTATTATCCCACGCCGAGCAGCTCCTGTCCATGCAGCAGCGGGAAGCCGGCAAAACGGTCATGTACCGGCATGATGCCTGGGGGCATATGGAAACGCGCTTCGTGCGCACACAGAACGTAGCGGCCTGGGAAGCCAAAGGTTTTATCCGGCGCTAGCTAGGTTCTGGTCTTCTATTTCAAAGAAAAAAGCCCCGGCATCAGTCGGGGCTTTTCTTGTACTGTTTACCCCAAGAGGACTTTTCGCTGTCGAGAAGCCTCCTATCAGGGAGGCTTTAGTCTATCCTGAAACGCTTACTGGATGACGGCTGCTGGGGCTCCTTCCGCAAGACTAGCCCGACCACCACTGCTGCCAGTCGCGTAGTTGCGCTACTGCCGATTTTCTGTCAGCCCTCGGGTATGCGCCCGCTGAAGCGGTCCATCATGGGTGTGTCGATGAAGCCGGGACACACAGCGTTGATACGGATGTTTTTTGGGGTCGTAGTCCAGCGCCGCTGACCTGGTCAGGCCGAATAGTTTAAGGAAACGGCCTGGCGTTAAGCGGCTGTTCGCTGTCTGGGCTGATGCACGGGTGAAGCTGGTTACGGACCCATCGGTTTCGCGTGCCGTGTTGGCGGCCGTTCGGGAAGAGGCGATTCGGGAAACGATGGTTTACCAAGCTATGCCCTTCAGGGCAAAACGACTAGGGGCTGACAGTCCCTAGTCGTTTAATTCAGCTCAAACGTAACCGTGGCGCTGCCCCGGCCCAGCGCCGCTGCCAGCCCGGCCGGGTTATCGACGCGGCCCAGGCGGGTGTAGCGGTAGGCCGTGGCCAGCGGCTGGTAAAACAACACCAGCGTGTTAGCCCCATAAAGCAGCAAATCACCCGCCTGAATGGTGCCGGGGCTGATGATGTTAGTAGGCAAGCTGGCCGGCAGGTCGTGGTATTTTTCGTTGCTGTTCAACTCACTCATTGAGATGGTGAGGGGCAGCCGGGCCACGAAGGCGGTGCTCGTCGGGTTGTGTGGCAGTGTGGCCGTGAACGTGTCGGGGCCGATGCGCAGGCGGATTTTAGTGCTCATAGGGGGCAGGGTGGCAGGGTCGGGACCGGGCGTAGCGCTTTTACACGTCCCGGCCCCAACCAGCAGCAATAGTAGTAGCAACAGCAGACGTGGCCGTTTCATGGTTTCCGGGTTATTGTGAACTCAGCCTAACGCCCAGCTGTGACAACCTGCTTACACCGGCTGGCGCATGGCCTCCAGCACCTTGTCGGGCGTCATGGGCAGGGAGCGGAGGCGGCGGCCGGTGGCGTGGAAAATGGCGTTGCCCACGGCCGCAGCGGTGCCTACAATGGCAATTTCCCCGATACCCTTCACGCCCAGGGCGTTGATGTAAGGGTCGTGCTCGTCGATAAACTCCACGGTCATGTCCGGAATGTCGGCATTCACGGGCACGTGGTAGTCGGCCAGGGAGGCGTTGGTGTAGCGGGCCAGGTTGGGGTCGCGCACGGTCTGCTCCATCAGGGCCGCCCCGATGCCCATGGTAGCCCCGCCCAGCACCTGCGAGCGGGCCGTTTTGGGGTTCAGGATGCGGCCGCCGGCCACCACGCTCACCCATTTGGTGATGCGCACGGTGCCCAGCTCGGGGTCGACGCGCACCTCGCAGAAGTGCGCCCCAAATGAGTACATGGCGTGGCCGCTTTCCTTACCGGCGTCGTCTGGTTTGGCCGGGGCGGGCGCGCCGCTCTGAGCCGCCTCGTAGCCCGCGCCGTACTTGCCCTGGCCGAAGCCTTCGAGGTCGGTCAGGCTGCCGCGCTTCATCAGGGCCGCGAAGTCCTCGCCTTTGGCCGGATTAGCTTTCAGCTGCAGGCGGCCTTTCACCACTTCCACCTCCGCCGGTTTGGCGCGGAACAGCGGCGACTTGGCATCCGTTACGGCCATTTTGGTGAGCTTCTGCCACAAATCCTGCGCGGCCGTGTACACCGACGAAGCGAAGGTGCCGGCCCCCATCGAGCCCCCCGAAATATTGGTGGTCGGCAGCGCCGAGTCGCCCAGCTCGAAGCGCACCTTGTCGGGCGCGATGCCCAGGCAGTCGGCCGCCACCTGCGTGATGACGGTGTAGGTGCCCGTGCCTAGGTCGGTGGCCGCTACCTGCACCACGGCGTGGCCATCGGCGAAGAGGCGCACGCGGGCGTTGCCCTGCGAGTCGTTCACCGGATAGGTGGCCGTGGCCATGCCCCAGCCCACGAGGTACTTGCCGTCGCGGGTAAGGCCGTTTTTGGGGTTGCGCTTGCTCCAGCCAAACAGCTCGGCGCCGCGCTGGTAGCACTGCTTCAGGCTCTTGCTGCTCCAGGGCTGGCCGGTGGCGGGGTCCTTATCAGCGTGGTTGACCAACCGAATCTGCACGGGGTCGAGGCCGAGCTGGTAGGCCAAGTCGTCCATCGAGCTTTCCAGGGCAAATGAACCGGGCGCTTCGCCGGGCGCGCGCATCCAGGTGGGCGTCATCACGTTGCCCTTCACCAGCTTGGTGGTGGCTTCGAAATTGGGGCACTGGTAGAGCATGCCCATGAATTTGCTGTTGGTTTCGGCGTAGTCGTCCCAGGGCGAGGTGGTCGAGGTCTTCTCGTGCAGCAGGGCCAGCAGCTTGCCTTGCTTGGTGGCACCCAGGCGCAGGGTCTGCTCCTGGTCTTCGCGGTGGCCGACGCTGGTAAACATCTGCGGCCGCGTCAGCACCAGCTTCACCGGCCGGCCCACGGCCTTGGCCGTGAGGGCCGTGAGTACGCTGTGGGGCCAGATGGGACCTTTGCAGCCGAAGCCGCCGCCGAGGTACTTGGTGATGACCCGCACCTGGTCCTGGGGCAAGCCCAGAATAGCGCTCAGGGCGCGCTGCTGCCACGAAACGCCCTGCGTTGCGTCGTACACGGTGAGGCGGTCGGCGGCTTCCCAGTGGGCGATGGTGGCACTGGGTTCCATCGGGCTGTGGTGGTTGGTGGCGTGGGAGTAGGTGGCCGTCACCTGGGCCGGCGCGGCGGCGAAGGCCTCGGCGGCCTTGCCGCGGCGCTTGGTGCCCTCGGCGTCGGCATCGGGCTTGCCGCCGGGGTTGTAGCGCGGCGCTTTCGTATCCTGATACGAGGCGATAGGAGCCTCGGCGGCGATGCTCACGCGCAGTTTGGCGGCGGCCTGCTGGGCGTGCTCCAGCGTATCGGCCACCACAATGGCTACCGGCTGCCCGGCGTAGAATATCTGGTCCGACTGCAAAGGCATGAAGGTCATCTGCACCGAATAGCCAATGGCCTCCTTGCCTTCCTTGGTTTCCGCCGTCAGGGCGGGCTTGGGCAGGTTCTGGTGGGTAAGGATGGCCAGCACACCCGGCTCGCGCTGGGCGGCGCTGAGGTCGAAACCCGTCACGCGGCCCTTGGCCACGTCGCTGGTTTTGATGACGGCGTGCACCATGCCCGGCAGGTGGTTGTACTCGGCCGAGTACTTGGCCGCGCCCGTCACCTTGGCCCGGCCATCCACGCGGCTCAGCGGCTGGCCGACGGCGACCGTTTGGGGAGGATTTTCAAAGAAGGTGGATTCGGTATCCATGGGAATGAGGTCCGTGAGGGAGAGGTAGAGACGCGACACTTCGTGTCTCAATCGTTGCTGACGCTGTTTGTTGCGGCTTTTCAGGAGCAAGTCGTTCAACGGGAAGACGCGAAGTGTCGCGTCTCTACATTGTTCTTAACCGGCTACTTTCATCAACGCCTGCACCAGCGTGTTCTGGGCCAGCTCCACTTTGAAGGCGTTTTCCTTGCGGGGCTGGGCGCCGCGCAAAGCAGCGGCGGCGGCGGCCCGGAACGTGGCTTCCGTAGCCGGCTGGCCCACCAGGGCCTTTTCGGCTTCGGGGCTGCGCCAGGGCTTGGTGCCCACGCCGCCCAGCGCCACGCGGGCCGAGCGGATGGTGCCGCCATGCACGTCGAGGCCCACGGCGGCCGAGGCCAGGGCGTAGGCGTAGCTGCTCCGCTCGCGCACCTTCAGGTAGGTGGAGCGCTGGGCGTGGGCGGCGGCCGGAATGGTGATGGCTACAATCAGCTCGCCGGCTTCCAGCACGGTTTCCTTTTGGGGCGTGTTGCCGGGCAGCAGGTAGAAGTCCTTCACCGGCACCTGCCGCTGCTTGCCTTTCTGGTTTTCCAGGGTCAGCACGGCGTCGAAGGCGGCCAGGGCCACGCTCAGGTCGCCGGGGTAAGCGGTGGCAATGCAGCTGTCGGAGGTGCCCAGCACGGCTAGGTTGTGGTTGTCGCCTTCCAGAGCGGGGCAGCCCGAACCGGGCACGCGCTTGTTGCACGGAAACGCCGCGTCGCGGAAGTAGCCGCAGCGGGTGCGCTGCAAGATGTTGCCCCCGATGCTGGCCATGTTGCGCAGCTGGGGCGAGGCCGCCAGCAGCAGCGACTCGGAAATAGCCGGAAACTGCTCCAGTACCAGCTTGTTTTCGCCCACGTCGCTCATGCGCTCCATGGCTCCGATGCGCAGCCCGTCTTTGGTCTGCTCGATTCCTTTGAAGGGTATCGTGTTGATGTCCACCAGCTGCGGGTGCTCCTGCAGGTTGGCTTTCATCAAGTCGAGCAGCGTGGTGCCGCCGGCAATGTAGGCCGCCTGGGGCTGGTCTTTGGTGCGGCCGGTGGCTTCTTTGGCCGTGGTGGCCTGAGTGTAGCTGAAGTCGTTCATTTTCTGATGAGTTATACGACGGTCATGCTGAGCTTGTCGAAGCATCTCTACTGCAGCAGTAATCAACTTGCGCAACGAAGCGGTAGAGATGCTTCGACAAGCTCAGCATGACGGTCTGTTAGCCTTTGAAGCCACTCTGCTCGACCTCCCGCACGGCGGCCAGAATGTTGGGGTAGGCGCCGCAGCGGCAGATGTTGCCGCTCATCCACTCGCGGGCCTGGCCGTCGGTGGTGGCGTGGCCTTCCTTCACGCAGGCCACGCCCGACATAATCTGGCCCGGCGTGCAGTAGCCGCACTGGAAGCCGTCGTGCTTAATAAAGGCCTCCTGCATGGGGTGCAGCGCGTCGCCCTTGGCCAGGCCTTCGATGGTGGTGATTTCCTTGCCCTGGTTCATCACGGCCAGGGTCAGGCAGGAGTTGATGCGCCGGCCATCGACGTGCACCGTGCAAGCCCCGCACTGGCCATGGTCGCAGCCCTTCTTGGTGCCGGTCAGGTCGAGGTGCTCGCGCAAAGCATCCAGCAGCGTCACGCGGGGTTCGGCCTGAATGGTGCGCATGGTGCCGTTGATTTTCAGCTGCATAGGGCTGGCCCCCGATATGACGGGGTTGACCGGGGCGAGCTTCTGGGCCAGGGTTTCGGCCTGGCTGGCGATGGGCGAAGCCAGGGCAAAGCCCAGGATGCCCCCGGCCTGCTGCATGAACGTGCGGCGCGAGCCGTCGGACGGCTGCGACGCCTCGGGCTGGGCGTCCGGGAATAAATCAGAATGCATAGGATGAAGTAAAGGTGGGAAAATGAGCCCGCTCCGCCGTGCACCGCGCCGAGGCCGCCAGGACCTAGCCGTCGGGTGCTAACCACCTATATCCCAATGTGGTTTTAACGGTTGCGCAGCAGGTTGTACGAAGCGCTGTTGTAAAGGTATTAGTCCAGCCAAGGCTAATTAGTACAGCTTTCAAATGGATGTGTACACTTTTCAAAGAGTGCGCGCTTAGCCGTTCAACCAGTCAGCCAATTTCCCTGGATTTCGCAGGTCGGGCGGGCGCAAAAGCATACCCCAAAAAGTAGCCACCGCAACGGGTTTCGTGCTGGCGCACGGAGGTAGAGACGCATAATTGCGTCTCGTCGTTGAACGGCCTGCAGGCGAGTTGTGCAACGGTTCCGTTCAACGACGAGACTCCAACTGTTGCGTCTCTACATCGTTCCAACTGCCGTAATAGCAACTTATCAAGCTGGCAAAGCCGGCACCTGCGCGCGGCGGAAGGTGAGCGGGGTGGTGTCGGTGTGCTTCTTGAAGAAGTTGTTGAAGTACGTGGGGTACTCAAAGCCCAGGCTGTAGGCAATTTCGCTCACGCTCCAGTCGGTGTGGGCCAGCAGCAGCCGGGCTTCCATCAGCAGCCGCTCATTGATGTGCGTGCTGGTGGATTTGCCCGTCACTTCCTTCACCATGGCGTTCAGGTGGTTCACGTGGATGGCCATGCGCTCGGCGTAGTCGCTGGCCGATTTGAGCACCGGCTCGCGCAGCTGCGCTGTGATGGGAAACTGCACCTCCAGCAGGTTCAGAAACAGCGAGGTGATGCGCTCGGCCGCGTTGACGGGCGCGTGCTGGGCCGTGGCTGGCTCCAGGCGGGCTGCCTCGTGAATTACGATGGAAAGCTGGTTGCGCAGCAGGTCTTCTTTGTGGACGTAGTCCGACTCTAGGTCGCGCCGCATGCGGGTGAAGGCGTCGGTGAAGTAGCGGGCCTGCTCCTCGGAGAGGAAGTACACCGGGTTGCCCTCCACCTTGTAGAGCACCGTGTCTTTCAGGCTCACGCCGCGCATGGCCGAGTGCAGAAACGACTCGGAAAAACAGCACAGGTAGCCCTGCTGCTCATGGAAGCCCGCGGGCACCTCCCAGGCGTAGGGAATCAGGCGGTTGGTGAACACCAGCGCAGGTTGGTTGATGCCAAAGCTGCGGGTGGTGTAGTGAAGCTCGTTGGCCCCCTCCAGCACCAGCACCACCTTGAACTTGTCGCGGCGGTTGAAGTTGCCCAGGCCGCAGCGGGCCTCGTGCATAGTCAGGACTTCCACGTCCTCCCCGATATGGTAGGGCGACGGCGGGGTGAAGGGGCGGGCCTCGGTCATGGGGTTGCTCAGCGCTTTGGCCAGCAGGCGGCGCTGGTGGGTATCCTTAACGGAGCCCGGCAGCCGGGGGTTGGTATCAGCCATGGGGTGAACGGCGTTGAAGTTGGGTCACAGCAGATTGTCGGCGGCCCCGGCCGGGTTAGCGGTTGTATTCCTGGTCGGTCACAGGCCGGCCCCAGTCCACAATGCCCTTCTCGGTGTTGACGTTGAGCGAGATGTGCGTCATGCCCTGCTGGGGGGAGGCCCCGTGCCAGTGCTCCACGCCCGGCTGGGCCTGCACCACGTCGCCCTGGCGCAGTTGCCGGATGGGCTGGCCCTTTTCCTGGTAGTAGCCCACGCCTTCGGTTACCAGCAGAATCTGGCCGGCTGCGTGCGTGTGCCAGTTAGAGCGGGCCCCGGGCGCGAACGTCACGTTGGCACTCAAGCAGTTGAACGTGGGGTCTTCCTTCACCAGCATGGCTACGTACACCACGCCGGTGAAATTCGCTGCCGGCGCCCGCTCGCCTTTGGCAAAGGGGCCGCTCAAGGGGGTGGCGGGCGCTTTCGGGGTCGTCGTCTGGGCCAAGCAGGTCAGGCTGAGGGTCAGGGCTAACGGGAGGGCAATGCGTTTGATAGTCATGGGCTTCAAGAAAGGGTGATTTATGAAAGGGCTTTGACGACGCGCGCCGGCACCCCGGCCACGATGCAGTTAGCGGGCACGTCCTTGGTCACCACGGCCCCGGCCCCCACAATAGCGTTTTCGCCGATGGTCACGCCGGGCATTACCGTCACGTTGGCCCCGAGCCAGGCGCCCTGCTTGAGCACGATGGGCAGGGAAACAGTGTCGCGCCGCTGCCCGGGTTCGGTCAGGTGGTTGGTGGTGATGAGGTTCACCTTCGGGCCAACTAGCACGTTGTCTTCCAGCGTGATGCCACCCCGGTCCATGAAGGTGCAGGCGTGGTTCACGAAGACGTTCTTGCCAATCCGGATGTTGTGCCCGAAGTCGGTGTAGAAGGGCGGAATCAGGAAAAATGTGGGGTCTACCGGCTGGTTAATCAGCTCGCTGAACACATGGTTCACCTGCTCATTATCGTCCACCCGCATGGCGTTGAGCTCTGAGGTAATGCGGATGGCTTTACGGATGATGGCGTAAATCTGCGGGTAGTCCGGGTCGTTCAACCGAATGACCTCGCCGGCCAGCTCACGCGCAAAAATGGTTAGGGTTTGGGGCTGCATCATGGCAGTGGTTAGCGGGTGTATCCTCCCGACGCGGGTCCTCGGATAAAGGTCCCGCGTCGGGCTAGCGGTTTATTATCTTTTGCTGGGCTTCGGCGTACCGGTCGCCGGTAAAGGCCATGTGCGCCGCGGCCAGCTCGATTTCCCGCAGGTCGTCGGCCGACAACGGCAGGGCCGCCGCGCCGAGGTTTTCTGCCAGCCGGTGCAGCTTGGTGGTGCCGGGAATGGGGGCAATCCAGGGCTTCTGGGCCAGCAGCCAGGCCAGGGCAATCTGGGCGGGCGTGGCCTGCTTGTCGTGGGCAATGCGGCTGAGCAGATCCACCAGGGCCTGGTTGGCCTTGCGGACTGCGGGCGAGAAGCGCGGCGTCGTGTTGCGGAAGTCCGACTTGTCGAACTCGGTGTGCTCGTCGATTTTACCGGTCAAAAAGCCTTTGCCCAGCGGGCTGAACGGCACAAAGCCAATGCCCAGCTCTTCCAGGACGGGCATAATGGCTTGTTCCGGCTCGCGCCACCACAGCGAGTACTCGCTCTGCAGGGCGGCCACGGGCTGCACGGCGTGGGCCCGCCGGATGGCCTCCACGCCGGCCTCACTCAGGCCGAAGTGCTTCACTTTGCCCGCCGCAACCAGGTCCTTCACAGTCCCGGCCACATCCTCTATAGGCACGTTGGGGTCCACGCGGTGCTGGTAGAGCAAGTCGATGCGGTCGGTGCGCAGGCGCCGGAGCGAGGCGTCCACCATCTGCCGGATTTGCGCGGGCTGGCTGTTCAGGCCGCCGCGGTTCAGGCCGGTAACTTGGTCGATGTCGAACCCAAACTTGGTGGCGATAACCACCTGGTCGCGGACGGGTGCCAGCGCTTCGCCCAGTAGCTGCTCGTTGGTCCAGGGGCCGTACACCTCGGCCGTGTCGAAGAAGGTTACGCCCTGCTCCACGGCGGCGCGAATCAGTTGAATCATTTCCTGCGTATCGGCGGCCGGGCCCAGGCCGAAGCTCATGCCCATGCAGCCCAGGCCGAGAGCCGATACCTGAAGGCCGTTGGTGCCTAATGTGCGCTGTTGCATCTGATTAAGGTTAAGGGGTTCTGTAGTTGAAATGACGGCCCCGAAGACCCGTCGCGGCTACGGTCTGGCAGCGGCCAGCACCTAAGTTAGTATTAGTATAACGCAGGAAGCCTCGGCCTGTGACTGGTCTACCGTTGCCTCGCATGGCCCGCTGTGCTTTTCCAGATTTTGCCTGTCATGCTCATCCTTCAGCCTCAAGGCATTGGTAACGGGCAGCCGTTGACTGGTCCATCATATCCTGCGTGTACTGGGCTTTGCCTTACTATCGACCAAGTACTACAAAGGTCTGGTGGTAGGAACCCGCAAGAACGAAGCAATTCAAACAGATTAGTATAAAAAACAAAGAGTTGGCATGGACCGGCTGGAAAACTGCCTCTGGGGCAATGGTAGTGGGGCGCTTCAGTCAGTGACCAACAGGGGGGCACGTTGCCTGCCAACCAAGGCAATGCGAGTATATACACGCCGCCGATGTTGACAGCAGCGACGCGCCCGCCACGCGCCCGTCGTGGGCTAGCAGGGTTTCGGTGCTGATTACTCCCTGCTGCTGCCGCGTCTGGGCCGGCTGACCGGCTGGTACTGCGTCAATTTTATGGTCAACCTTAACGGCACGAGCTACCCCGAAGCCAATAACTGGGTCTTGCTGCTGATTCCGGGTTTGCTGCTGCTGCGTGTGTGGCAGCGTCGTCGGCTGCGGCAGTTGGGGCGCTGGGTTCATTTGACTGCATCTGCCGTCCACTGCATCAACTCTGCCGATATCCACTTACATAAAGCGCCTGTTTACCCGGTGTACCGGGCTATCAGAGACGAATTCCCTTGTGGACTTTTCGCCATCTGGGGCGTGTAGGGAATCGTAACTCTAAATTGCAGCTCACAGCCTTCCCGATGCGCGGTAATGGTGCTGTGGTGCAATTCCAGAATGCGGCGGGTGATGGCCAGGCCCAGGCCGCTGCCTTCGCTGCGCCGGGCGGCCTCGCCCCGGTAAAACCGGTCGAAGAGGCGCTCGGCATCCGCTTCACTTACCTGCTCGGTTTGGTTGGCCAGCACCAGCTGCACCTTATCCGGCAGCTGCGTCAGGCACACAGAAAATACGGAGTCGGGGGCGGCGTAGCGCACGGCATTGTCGAATAGGTTTTCCAGCGCCCGCACTCAGTAATGGTGGTCGATGGGCAACAGTACGGTGGCAGGTGTACAGGTCAATTCGACCGTAATACCCCGGCGCTCGAACAGCGGTACAAAGTCGCCAGCCAGCTGCCGTAGCAGCGTGGGCACCATCTGCAGCAGCCCCCGCTCCGAAAGCGTGCTGAGCTGGCTGTACTCGAACAGGCGGTTGATGCGGGAATTGAGCAGCAGGGCTTTGCGGTGCGCGGTGGCCACGTAGTGCTGCGGGGTATCACCGGTCAGGCCGCTCGGCGTTTGCAGTAGGTCCAGGTATCCCAGAATGGACGTAAGGGGGCTTTTGAGGTCGTGCGAGAGGCTGGTGATAAGCTCGTAGCGGGCCTGCTCGTTCTGGCGTTCCTCGGCCATGCGCCGGGCCAGCTGCCGGGCCATTTCGTTTATGCTGCGGGCCACGCCCCCTAGAGTGTGTGGACAGTAAGAGGTATTTTTGACCCATGCGCCGCCACGAATTAAGTGAACACGAATGGAAAGCCGTCGCCCCCCCTTACGCTTGGCCGCCTAAGTCGAGGGCGCGACAACCGGCTGTTTGTCAACGCCGTGCTTTACCGTGTGCGAACGGGTATTTCTTGGCGCGACTTACCCGAGCGATTCGGCCCCTGGAACACGGTGGCGCGGCGCTTTCGGCGCTGGGCCCAAGCCGGGGTGTGGGAAGCCCTGTTCCAAGCAGTGCAAGAACCCGACTACGCCTGGGTGCTGGTCGATTCGACCACCCTCAAGGCCCACAAAGCCGCAGCCGGGCAAAAAAAAGTACGCCCGCAGCCGAAAGCTTAGGCCGCAGCCGGGGCAGCTTTTCCACCAAACTGCACGCCGCGGTTGACGCGTTGGGCAACTGCTTACACTTGGTGCTCACGCCCGGCCATTGGGTCAATTGCACACAGTTGCCGGTCTTGTTAGCGGGGCTGCGCCACGCGCCCGGGGCCGTTGTGGCCGACAACGCCTATGATACCAACGCCGTGCTCGCCGCCATTGCCTGCCGCCACGCCGAGCCCGTCATTCCACCCAAATCCAGCCGCAACGAGCGTCGGGCTTACGACCAGAACCTCTACGCCGAGCGCAATAAGGCCGAACGGTTCTTCGGTCGACTCAAGGAAGCCAGAGGTTTCGCGACCTGCTACGATAAAACCGCCGTTTCCTTTTTGGCCACTGCCCACCTACTCGCCGCACTCGATTGGTTGCGCTAACTGTCCACACTCTCTAGGTAGACATACTATTGTATATCCTTCCACTCAATAGATTCTGTTTGTTATGAAAAAAGCAGTGTACATCTTACTTGCTGCCGTAGGGTTGACAAGTGTTGCTCCTGGCCTCAGTGCTAATGCAGCGACTAGCCGTGTAGCCTACTCAAGAGCAGACTATTGGCAAGGTGGGTATGATCTGTCGCGTGAAGTAAACATTGACCCAAGTGACGAAAACAAGTACAACTTGTATCTGACAGGTAAATCTAATCATGACTACGCTGTTTATGTAGGAGACCAAAGTCAAATGGATTATTGGCAAGGTTGGCTTGATGCACTTGGACCTGTAGTCATCCCCTATTAAAACAGGTGTAATGCCTGCAGCAAACGCCCCGGTATCTACCTGGGGCGTTTCTGTTTCTTCAAAATGTGTTTGACGACTGGAGCTGAGGATGGCATGACCGTTTACAGGTATGTGACCCGGCGGCAAGAGCCAGCCTATTGCAAAAAAAAGCCCTCATCGACGGATGGGGGCTTTTTTTGCTACGAGACAGGTAAGAAGAGCCGGTATTCAGGCCAAAGGGGCACACTAGCGGGCACACCAATAAAAAAGCCCGTGCAAATCATTGATTTACACGGGCTTAATTTAGCTAAGAGCCTCCTGTCGGGATCGAACCAACGACCTACTGATTACAAGTCAGTTGCTCTACCAGCTGAGCTAAGGAGGCATTCAGGTGGCACAAAAGTAGGCGTTGCCGGCGAACAGGGCAAGTACTTTCCTGAAATTTCCTGTTGAAAAAAACTAACTAACTGACCTGTCGAAAAATAAAAACACCGCGCCTGTTAACCGGGCGCGGTGTTTTGCTGAAATATCGGGTGAAGCTAGCTTCTTACGGCCCGCAGTTGGCGCTTCAGCCCGTCAATCCGCGTCTGGGCTTCATTGATGCGGCCCTGATATTCCTCCCGAAGCTGGCCGGCATTTTTGGAGCGGGCAAAAAACTCCAGGTTGGTTTTAAGAGTTGAAATGTCATTTTCCAACTCGTTGATTTCCCGGCGCAACGTCTGCTCCTTCTTGTAGAGCTGCTGCTGGGCGTCGGGCGACGACTTGAGGCGCTCAATCTGCAGCGCAAACAGCAGGTCTGTGCGGTCGGCGTAGGAGAGGCCCGGTACCTGGTCGAGGTACTTGCCCATCAGCGTCTGGAACCTGTCCTCCGCCTGCCCGGAGTGGCGGGCTCCGCTGTCGAAGGCCCGCCATTCGCTTACGTGCTGGCGGAAGCCCTCCAGCGTGCCGGGCTGGTCAGCAGAAAGACCGGTTACTGCTTCGGTTACCTGCGCGAGGTGCTGAGTCTGTTCCTGGCCGAGCTGCTGCACCTGATGGTCACGCTGGCGGGTTTCTTCTTTTTTGCGGTCAAAGAAGGCGTCGCAGGCGGTCCGGAAACGGTTCCAGACCTTGTCCGACTGCTTCTCGGGTACCCGGCCAACCAGCTTCCATTCTTTCTGGAGGCGGATAACGGTTTCGCGAGCCTCTTCCCAGTTTGCGCTCTGCAAAGCGGCTTCGGCCTGCTCACACAGGTCGAGCTTGCGCTTGAGGTTGGTATTTTTTTCCTCGTCGAGGGCCTTGAAGAACTGATTTTTCTTCTGGAAAAAGGCCTTGTACGCACCCCAGAACTGCCGGTTCAGCTGCTCGGCCTTGTCGCGGGGGACGAGGCCGGCGGCGTCCCAGGCTTCCTTCAGCTTCTGCAGTTCGTCGGTTTTGGCGCGCCACTCATTCACGCGCTCCGTCTGGAATTCGCCGAAGGGCCGTAGCTGCTCCATGAGGGCGGTTTTACGCTCTAGATTAGCCGTTTCCTGGGTCTGGCGGGTTGTCAGGAATTCCTGCTTGCGGTTGTGCACCTGCTCCGAAGCCTGGAGGAAGCGCTGCCAGAGCGTTTCGCGTTGCTCGTTAGGCACGGGGCCGATGTGTTTCCACTCATCGTGCAGCTGCCGCAGCTCCTGCAGGGCCTTGTTGATGCTGGGCTGCTGCTGCAGGGCCTCGGCGCGGGTGATGAGGACTTCCTTGGCCTCCAGGTTGCGGCGACGGTCCAGCTCCTTCATTTCGAAGAACAGGCCGCGGTTGTTATAGTAAATGTCGAGCAGCGCGTGGTAGCTGTTCCACAGCTCCTGGGCCTCCTTCTGGGGCACCGGGCCGGTGGCTTTCCAATCGTTTTGCAGCGCCTTGATGCGGGCCGAACTATCCTTGGTTTCAGCCGATTCTACCAAGGTGCGCAGCTGGGAGAGCAGGTACTGCTTATGGGTCAGGTTCTTGGTGCGCTGCTCATCTTCGGCCTTGGCATCGCGGGCCCGGCTGTCACGGAACTCCTGGAAGGCTTTGGTTAGGTCCTGATGACCCTCGGGGCCGGCGTAAGCAAATTCCTCGGCCTGGTTGCCCTGATCCACGAAGTGCTGGCGGGCAGTAGCACGCTCGGTTTGCAACTGGGTGTCGTAGAGGCGATAAAGGTCAGAAATCTGCTTGCGGTTCTGGCGGGCGTCGGGGCGGCGCAGCAGCTGCAGCAGGTGAGCCGTCCGGGCGGGCAGATCCAGGGTGGAGAAGTCTACGGCCGGCGCTTCCGGTACGTATTCTTCCTCTCCCTCAACGGCGGCCGCGTCGGAGGAGGTGTGCAGGGAGCCAACGGTAGGGGCGCTTTCGAGGGACGCTTCCACATTGCCTGGGGTTACCTCCACCACTGGGGTAACGTGCGGGGCTTCTGGTTCGGGCCGGGCGGTATCCTGCGGTGTTTCTTCTGAAGTAGTGGCTGGTTCCTCCGCTGGCTCAGTGGGCGCAGCAGGCTGCTCGGCGGCCGGAGAAGTGGTACCGTAGTGCGCCATGGCGCGGGCCTCGCCGGCGGAATGCACCTCCGCCGTAGCCGCTTCGGCGGGTACGTGGGTGATAGACTCCGTTGCGGCCGTTGCTTCGGGGCTATCCGGCTCGGGGGCAGCGGTAGCCGCTGCCGACTCGGCCGTACCGGCCCCAACAGGCTCGGCGGGCAGGGGCGGGGTACCCTGGGCGGGGCGCTCCGTAATATCCTCAGGCGCGGCCGGGCGGTTTTGGATTTCGGCCAGGCGACGTTCCAGTATCTGCTGGGGCGACTCCGCGCTGTCGTCGGAGTGAGTGGGGGCGGGGGAATTCTGATCAGGTAGCATACAAGTCGGAAGGAAGACCCGGCCGGTGGCCGGGAGGTGGTAAAGCGTTAATTCAGGCGGGGGTCGGTGGGGTAGTTGGACAGCATACGGTAGCGCCCGCCCTTTTCCCGCAGAATGGACTGCCAGAAGGCATCAGTGGTCAAAGTAAATACTTTCGCGGCAGCATTGGGATGCACAATCCAGACATTTTCCCGCACCTCTTCCGCCAGCTGCCCGGCCGTCCAGCCCGAATAGCCTACGTAGAGGCGTACGTCATCGGGGGCCGCCTGGCCACTGATGAGCTGCTCAAGCAGTTGCGAAAAGCTGCCCCCCCAGTACACCTGGTCGCCCAGGTGGCTGGCCTGGGGCAGGTCGGGCTGTTGGTGCAGGTAGTGCAGCGTATCGGGTTGCACCGGCCCGCCAATGCCAAGTGGAATGTGCGTGGCCGGCAGTGTTTCACCGCCGGGCAGCTCCAGCACGTCGCCGAGGCGCAGCGTGGCCGGCCGGTTCAGGACCAGGCCAAAAGAGCCTTCCTCCTCCGAGTGACTGCACAACAGCACCACGGTACGCTCGAAGTTGGGGTCGCCCAGGAAAGGCTGGGAAATCAGCAGACTGCCAGGACGAAGACGCGGCATCGGAAGTCGGGTTTTGGTGAAGGAGGGAGCCGGTAACGGCGGGCAGGGCAGAGGTAAGTACGGAAAAGATTCGGACTGACCGTAGTGGCTCCTACTTACAGAGCGTACGACGAGCAGGGGGGCGTGGGTTCCGTCAGCCGTCGGCAATGTGCTACCTTGCAGCCGGATTATCGGCCCGCAAATGCGTTAGCGCAGCTCCTCCCAGGCCAAACATTCCTTTCTTCGCTCTTGTTTTCAGCCTTTCTCATGACTGATCAGCAACTGGCCGATTTGCGTCAGACGTATTCCCAGCGTACTCTCACCGAAGCCGACGTGCAGCCCGATGCCGTGCGCCAGTTCCGGTCCTGGCTGGATGAAGCCCTGGCTACCCGCCTGGATGAGCCCACCGCCATGATGCTGTCGACTGTGAACGAGGCCGGCCAGCCGGCCGCGCGCATTGTGCTGCTCAAGGGCCTGCCCGATGATGAAGGCTTCCTGTTCTTTACCAACTACGACTCGCGCAAGGGCCAGGAGCTGGCCACCAGCCCCCTGGCGGCCCTCACGTTTTTCTGGCCCGGACTGGAGCGGCAGGTTCGGGTGGAGGGCCGGGTAGAAAAAGCGTCGGAAGAGGTATCCACGGCGTATTTCCAGAGCCGGCCGCGCAGCAGTCAGCTTGGAGCCTGGGCCTCGCCCCAGAGCCAGCCCATTCGGAGCCGTGAGGAGCTGGAGCAGCGGGAGCAGGAAGTGGAAGCCCGCTTTGCCGGGCAGGAGCCGTTGCCGCGCCCCGGGCACTGGGGTGGCTATATGCTGCGCCCGCACCGGGTGGAATTCTGGCAGGGCCGTCCTTCCCGCCTGCACGACCGGCTGGTGTACGAGCTGCATGGCAGCAGCTGGAAAATCAGCCGCCTGGCCCCTTGAAGTAAGTGCTTGCCAATTACTTCATAAGTCAACTCTCATACTTCATAATTTTTCTGTTCTTGGCTGAAATTCAACCCCTGCGCGGCTGGCGCTACAACTCGGAGCTGAGCCAGCAGATTGACGCGTACGTGTCGCCGCTGTTCGATGTGGTGTCGGTGAAGCAGCGGGAGGCACTGTACCGCAACCCGCTCAATAGTATTCACCTCTCGGTGCCCCGGGGCGAGGACGCGGCCGGTGCGGCGGCGCAACGCCTGCGGGAATGGCAGGAGCAGGGCGTGCTGCTGCAGGATGAGCTGCCGGGAATCTACGTGTACTATCAGTATTTCCGGTTGGCGGGTAGCTCCCGCGAGTATTGCCGCAAAGGTTTCATGTGCCACATCCGGGCTACCGATTGGGCCGAAAACGTAGTGCTGCGCCACGAGAATACGCTGCCCGCCGCCGTCAACGACCGGGCCGAGTTGCTGGCGCGCACCGGGTTCCAGACCAGTGCCACCCACGGCCTCTACCGCGACGATGCATTTGAGCTGGAGCACTACATGGATGAGGCCATGCGCAGCCCGCTCTACCAGACGGAGGAGGATTACCAGGGCGCGCGCGACGTGCTGGCCGTGATTCAGGATGCGCGCGTTATCCGGCAGTTTCAGCAGGTGCTGGCGCAGCGGGAGGTCATTCTGGCCGACGGACACCACCGCTACGAAGGCTCCCTGGCGTATCGGCAGGCGCGGCGGGCGGCGGCCGGGGCCGCGTATACCGGGCACGAAGCCTGGAATTTCCACCTCATGTACCTCACCAACGCGGCGGCCGACGACCTGCGGATTCTGCCCACGCACCGGCTCGTGCTGGAGTTGCCCGGCGGCCTGACCTCGGCCGAGCTGCTGGCCCGGCTGGCGCCGTACTTTACGGTGCTACCCCTGGAGGATGCCTATGATCTGCCCGAGCGCATTGCCGGCAAGCCCTGGGCCTTCGGGCTGTATCTGGGCGAGGGGCAGGCGTACAAAATCCGGTTGCGGCCGGAGGTGCACGAGCTGCTGGCCTGGGATACTACGCCCGAGGTAAAGGCCCTGGACCTGACGGTGCTGCATTACTTCGTGCTGGAAAAGGTGCTGGGCGTAACCGGCCCCGAAGCGCAGCGCCAGTGGTCGGGCACTGCCTACGTGCGCAACTTTCCCGAGTGCTTGGCCCGCGTAGACCGGGGCGAGGCCCGGGCCGCCTTCATTACCAATGAGGTAACTATGGCGGAGGTGGAAGCCGTGTGCCACTCCGGCTCGGTGATGCCCCCCAAATCCACCTTCTTCTACCCCAAAACCATTGGTGGCTTCCTGTTTAGCAGTATTCAGGATTCCGAAACTTTCGCGCCGTTTTATGCCGCTTTCCGCTCCTGATACCGCTTCGCTCAGCAGTCCTGCCCGGCCTCGGCTGGTGCTGGCCTCCAACTCGCCCCGCCGCCGCCAGCTGCTCACGGAGCTGGGGCTGACCTATGAAATCCGGCTGCGGGAGGTAGATGAAAGCTTCCCGCCCCACTTGGTGCGCGCGGAAGTGGCCGAGTATCTGGCGGCCCACAAGGCCAGTGCCTACGCCCCTGATCTGGCCCCCGATGAGCTGGTCATTACGGCTGATACCATCGTGTGCCTCGACGATGACGTGCTCAACAAGCCCGCCAACGAGGCCGAGGCCGTGCAGATGCTCCAGCGCCTGCAGGGCCGCGCCCACGACGTGTACACCGGCGTCTGCCTGCTCCACGGCGACGGTCGCCGGGTGGTCTTCTCCGACCAGACCCGCGTGTATTTCCGCGCCCTTAGCCTCGCGGAAATCGATCATTACGTGCGCCAGTATCAGCCCCTCGACAAAGCCGGGGCCTACGGGGCCCAGGACTGGATTGGTATGGTAGCGGTGACCCGGCTCGAAGGCTCGTATTTCAACGTAATGGGCCTGCCCTTGCACCGCGTATGGGAGGAATTGGAGAAACTGGGAGCCGTGGGGGTGGAGTAGCGTACGGTTTTGGATATGCACAAAAACAGGCTTTTCAGGACGGATGCAAACTTGCATCCGTCCTGAAAAGCCTGTTTCAATTTGCCAAGATGCTCGCCTATCCCTGTAACGGCAACTCCGGCAGGGGCTGGTTGGGTCGGGCGTAGCCGTAGCGGGCCACCGGCGTAGCCTCATAGTACGTATCGAGGCCGCTGAGGGCCACGGTACCAGCCGCCGTCAGGTCCAGGGAGCCGTCGGGGCGCAAGACGCCCTGTTCCGGCAAGTACACATGCTGTACACTGCCGATGAGGAGAACCGTGCCATTAACTTCAATGGGTAGCTCCTGCACCAGTTCCAGCCCAATGCGCAGCCGGCTTTCCTGTACGTACGGGGCGGTAAAGCCATCCAGGTATTCCGGGGTCAGGCCACAGGCCGCAAACTCGGACACTTCCCGGGGAAAATTGGCGGAGGTATAATGCGCCGCCTCGGCCATGCCGGTATGCACATGGTTGAGCGTATAGCGGCCCGTTGCCCGGATGTTGTCGTAGGAATGGCGCTCCACGGTGGGCGGCCGCATAACAAGGCCCAGCAGCGCCGGATTAGAGCCCAGGTGGACTACGGAGCTGATAATCGCCAGATTGGTGCGGCCCGCCGGGTCGGCAGTACCCAGCAGGTTGGCTGGTTTGAACCCGGTAATGGCGTTAACCAGGTTCAGCCGGTAGATTTTCTCAAGCTGGGCGAGGTCGGAGGCGGTAAAATGGGGCATAGGGTAGCAGGAGAGAGAGGTCAGTAGCCTCTCTAACCGACAACCTGCGGAAAAGTCTGCTGAATATTTTATATTTATTCCTTTCTGTAAATATAAAATAAAACACCGAAAGGCGCCATAATTTAATTATGACGCCTTTCGGTGTTTTATCGAAGTGGCCGTAATTTACGGCATCAGTACTTTGTCAATTACGTGAATTACCCCGTTGCTCTGAATTACGTCGTAGGTGGAAATGGTGGAGATATTTCCTTTTTCGTCCTGCAGTACAACGTTTTTCGGCCCGTTCATCATGGCTTTCAATGTGCCGCCGCTCACTGTTTTCAGAGTGGCCGTGCCTTTGCCGGCTTTGATGGCCGCCATAATTTTGTCGGTAGTCATGTTGCCGGCCACGACGTGGTAGGTCAGAATTTTGGTGAGGGTGGCTTTGTTCTCAGGCTTTACCAGTGTTTCCACGGTGCCGGCGGGCAGGGCGGTGAAGGCCGCATTGGTGGGTGCGAATACGGTAAATGGACCCTTGCCTTGCAGCGTTTCTACCAGGCCGGCAGCCTTTACGGCAGCTACCAGGGTGGTGTGGTCGGCCGAGTTAACAGCATTTTCCACGATATTCTTGTTGGGGTACATGGCCTGACCGCCTACCGATACGGTGCCGGGCGTCATCTTGGCCTGAGCCGTAGCGGAAGTTGCGGAGGCCGCGCCCAGCAGGGCAATAAATGCGAGGGAAAGCAGGTGCTTTTTCATGGAAAATAACAGGAAACTGACGTGGGTTGGAACTATTTGCCAGCACTTACGCCATAACTTTCCTGTTCGGATTTCCAGTTGCCAAAAAATAATAATGGCAGGGAGCAATTTGTATTGCTAATAGAGCAGGCAGTGAAAATTAAATAAAGGTAAACATCTGAGCAGCTGAAATAAAAAATCCGGCCTCCACTAAAACCAGTGGAGGCCGGATCAAGAAAAAAACAGCCGTATTTACTGCCCGAATAATGCAGCAGCCAGCGGTCCGTCCTGTTGATAAATATCCGGCAGGAATACCAGCCGTCCGTTGTCGGTTTCGCAGGTGTAATAGCGCAGGTAGATGGGCAGGCTGCGCTGCAGGTCGAAGCGTTGCTTCTCGTGTTGTCGGACGCTTTGGTACAGGCCGGTCAGCTCTTGTGCCCGGTCCTCCCGGCGCAGCAGGTACTCAGCCAATTTGAATGGCTTTTCCACCCGCACGCAACCGTGGCTCAAAGCCCGTTCGGTGCGGGTGAAGGCGCTGCGGGCTGGTGTATCGTGCAGGAAAACGGTCTGCTGATTGGGAAAGTAGAATACCACGCTGCCCAGGGCATTGAACGAGCCCGCGCGTTGCCGGATGGCGTAGGAGAATTTCTGTGGCGTCATCTTCTGCCAGTTCACCTGCCACGGATTAATCTGCCGGCCCCGGCCGTCATACATGCGGTAATGATTGTCGTAGAGGTAGCCCGGGTCGCGCTGTAGTTCCGGCAGAAACTCCCGGACGGCAATACTGTACGGTACGCGCCACTCCGGCGACGTGACAAATACCGCTATGCGGCTGCTGAGGACGGGAGTCGGCCACTCCGGCTTGCCCACAATCACCCTGTGGGTCTGGATGACCTGCCCGTTGCGGATAAGCTGGAGCCGGTACGCCGGAATATTGACCACGGCGTATTCTGAATCGGCCGGGGCGGCCCACCGGAGCCGTTCCAGGTTCAGGGCCACGCGGTGGAAGCCGGCCGTGGTGTCCTGCATCAGACGGGCCGAATCGGAGGGGGAGGCGTGCAGGCTGCGTACCCAGGCCCCTTGCAGCAGGCGGTAGGCGCGGGCAGTAGGCTGATTGCCCAGCAGGACGGTCGTAAAATCGGGGGCCAGCAGGGCCTGCTGTAATAGGTTGGCGGTAGGGCCGGCAGTCAGGCTGTCGGCGGCGGGAGCGGGGGTAAGTGTTTCGGGAAGCAGATAGCCTTGGCGCAGGTGAGTGGTGTAGCGCAGCAGCGCATCCGTCAGGCGCAGTTCCGAGAGGGCTAGCTGTTCGTTCCGACTGGTGCTACTGGTTTGTCGCAGGGAGTCCGGAAAATCCTGCAGCGTTGCCCAGGCGTAGCGGTTTGGGTCCAGACCGACATCTGCGGCCCGGCTGAGCAAGGTCAGGGCCTGACGGGCCCGGCTGTTCCAGCCAGTTTCCTGTACCCAGCAGGTGGCGTACTGCTGGGTGGTATAGAATGTCTGTACGGCCGGGCCGGCCATCAGGCCCAATTGGCGGTACGTGGCCGCAGGGCCGCGCTGGCGAGTGTCCAGCAGGCTGCGCAAAGTAGCCCGGGCCGCCGTCATTTCCACGTCGGTTACTCGCTCACTATGTTTCCCCGGATGAGCTTCCAGAGAAAATGCGCAGCCAGTGAGGAGCACAAGTAACAGGGCAGACCGCACGGTGCTTCTTAACCAATCCATAAAGCTGTGGGCAAGAAGGTGACGGAAAAGCTGGCAGTAGGGTTCAGCACATAGGCTCCGGAATGAAAGTACGGCGCAGTACCCGGGTAAGGGTGAGTATGCTTTGATAAAGTAGAAAAAAAATAAAGAATATCCAACTTGCTATTTCAGCCGGGCATCGAAGGGATGCGGCTCCAGGCTAACGGTGCGCAGGAGCCGGGTGTGGTCGGCATGCAGCGGGTTGAACAGGTAGTTCCATTCCGATGGTGCGTGCGCCGACGGTACCCGTAGTATCCAGTGCCGGCCCTCCTCCAGCCAGGCCCGTCCGATTTCGGCCAGTTCGGCCGGATATGGCACCTGCTGCCAGTTGGCGGGCAGGTCGGCCGCCTCAATTTTTCGGAACGGCGTACCGTCGGGAATTTTCAGGGTGAGGGCGAAATAGTTGCGCGGCAGCACCGGCGAGTTGGCCAGTACTTCCAGCTTGGCCAAAGATAAATGCTCGGCCGTGTAGAGAATCTGGCTCCCGACTTTATGCCAGCGTCCGCCGTAATACAATCCTCCTTGCCCGGAGGTATCCGAAATGTAAGGTGCCTTGCCCAGGCGGTAGAGAAGCACAGACTAACGGTTTATGACGGTTTAGGGAATGATAAGGGAGTTGTCCAGCCCAGGAAAACTACCACATCATCAGGAAAAATGCCCGTGCTGAATACGGCCCAGTACATCGTGCACTTGGTCGCGGCCGATAACGGAATGGAGCAGATGCTTGGGCTTCTGCCCACCCAGGGCCGGAATAGGCGAGTTAAGCCAGAAATGCAGGTCTTCCTCGTCTTCGAACACCTCCATGCCCTTCGCTAACACGGCGGAGAGCTGAATGGCTTTCTCGCCCTCATCGAGCGTCAGGGGCTTACGGGTTTGCTCGCGCCGGGCCAGGGTGCTTTCCGAAACGCCCAGTACTACGCTCATTTCCTTGTTGGAAAAGCCCAGGTGCTGCTGCAAGGCCCGTACCGCCTGCACCGAAATGCCTTTGATAGCCACGGCCAGTAGGTCCATCTCATTGCGGACGAGCTGAGGAATAACGGTTGGCCCGCCCATCAACTCCACCATGTTGGCCACCGAGGTTTTACGAACGACTGTCATTTGGTTGTTTTTTACTCGTCATTTGACGACAATATACGCAGTAACGGCAAAACCCACGCGAATGATTCAGTTAAGGACCGGGTAATCGGGTAATGCATAGGTGGGGGCCGTTGGAAGCCGATATCTTTGCCGCAAACAATCCTGCGTCCTGATGTCTACTTCCTTGCTGCCAGCCCCTGATCAACTGGTAATCGACCGTACTGCCGAATTTATTCGGGAGAAATTCCTCCACGAAGGTTCCGGCCACGACTGGGAGCATATCCGCCGGGTGTGGCAGGTGGCCCGGGCCCTGGCCGTTCAGACGCCCACGGCCGATGCGCTGGTAACGGAGCTGGCCGCCCTGCTGCACGACGTGGCCGACTGGAAATTCCATGACGGTGACGAGGAGGCCGGCCCCCGGGCGGCCCGCCGGTGGCTGGAAAGCCAGCAGGTAGCGGAGGCAATTATTCAGCGGGTGGAGGCCGTCATCCGTGAAATCAGCTTTAAGGGTCTGGGAGTGGCCACGCCCATGAGCACGGTGGAAGGGGAACTGGTGCAGGATGCCGACCGGCTCGATGCCATTGGGGCCATTGGGGTAGCCCGGGCCTTTGCGTACGGCGGCCACAAGGGCCGCCCCCTGCACGACCCTACGGTGCCGCCCGTGGTGCATGAGTCGTTTGCCAGCTACAAGCAGAACGTTGCTCCCACCATCAACCACTTCTACGAGAAGCTGCTGTACCTGCGCGAGCGGCTTAATACTCCCGCTGCCCGCCGCGTGGCCGAGGAGCGCCACGCCTTTATGGAGCAGTTTCTCACCCAGTTTCTGCGCGAGTGGGACAGCCAGGATGTGGCCCAATCCTAATTCCTATCTTTACCCCATGCGTTTTTCTCCCTCTTTTGTCCGTTGGCTGGCTCCTTTGGTGGTGTTGCTACTGGTCGCCTCGTGCCGTACCTGTCCCATAGAAGCCTGCCACACTCGTAAGGTGCATCTGCATAACGGCACCAAGTATCGTGGGCAGCCTTGGTTCAAGAAACAGAACCCGGCTATCGGGGAAAAAATAAAGGTGCACAAGCAGGAAAAGGGCAAGCATTCCAACGACCGGAGCAAGACCCTTAAATAGGCCCCTAATCGGGCTTTTAGCTAGGTAAAACGGGTTTTTCTGCCTATCTTGCAGGCTTAACGAAGTTCACTCTCACGGGCTGCGAAGCTCCTCTTTACGGGGCTTCCGGCCGACTACATTCTCCCTATGGCGGAAGGCGAAAAGATCATTCCGATAAACATTGAAGACGAGATGCGTGGGGCCTACATCGACTATTCGATGTCGGTTATCATCTCCCGGGCACTGCCCGATGTGCGTGACGGCCTTAAGCCCGTACACCGCCGCGTGCTCTACGGCATGTCGGACCTGGGCGTTTCCTACAACAAGTCCTATAAGAAGAGCGCCCGTATCGTGGGGGAAGTGCTCGGTAAGTACCATCCCCACGGTGACTCCTCGGTATATGACACCATGGTGCGCATGGCCCAGGAGTGGAGCCTGCGCTACCCGCTGGTCGATGGTCAGGGAAACTTCGGCAGCATCGACGGCGACTCGCCTGCCGCCATGCGTTACACCGAGGCCCGCCTCAAGCGCCTCTCCGATGAGCTGCTGGGTGACCTGGACAAGGATACGGTGGATTTTCAGCCCAACTTCGATGACTCCCTGGAGGAGCCGTCGGTGCTGCCGGCCAAGTTCCCGAACCTGCTGGTGAACGGTACCACCGGTATTGCCGTGGGTATGGCCACCAATATGGCCCCGCATAACCTCACGGAGGTGGTCGACGGCATCATTGCCTACCTGGCCAACTCCGATATTACCATTGCCGAACTGATGGAGCACGTAACGGCTCCCGACTTCCCTACGGGCGGTATCATCTACGGCTACGAAGGCGTGAAGCAGGCCTTCGAAACGGGCCGGGGCCGGGTAGTGATGCGGGCCAAAGCGCACTTCGAAGTCCTGCCCTCGGGCAAGGAGCAGATTATCGTGACCGAAATTCCCTACATGGTGAACAAGGCCTCGATGATTGAGAAGACGGCCGCGCTGATTAACGAGAAGAAAATCGAGGGCATTGCCGACCTGCGCGATGAATCTGACCGCGACGGGATGCGCATTGTGTATGACCTGAAGCGGGACGCAATGCCCACGGTGGTACTCAATAACCTATATAAGTACACCCAGCTGCAAAGCTCGTTCGGCGTCAACAATGTGGCCCTGGTAAAAGGCCGCCCGATGACGCTCAACCTCAAGGACCTGATTCGCCATTTCGTGGATCACCGGGCCGATGTGGTGGTGCGCCGGACCCGCTACGAGCTGGCCGAAGCCCAGAAGCGCGCCCACATCCTGGAAGGCCTGCTCATTGCGCTGGACCACCTCGATGAGGTAATCAAGCTGATCCGGGGCTCCCGCGACGGGGACGTGGCCCGGGCCCAGCTTATCGAGCGGTTCTCGCTGAGCGAAGTGCAGGCCCGCGCCATCCTGGATATGCGTCTGCAGCGCCTTACCGGCCTGGAGCGCGACAAGCTCATGCAGGAGTTCAACGACCTGATGGCCCTCATTGACCATCTGAAGGCCGTGCTGGCCTCCGACGAGATGCAGCGCGACATCATCCGGCAGGAGCTCATCGACATTAAGGACCGCTACGGCGACGCTCGCCGCACCAGCATCGAGTACGCCGGCGGCGACTTCTCGATGGAGGATATGATTGCCGATGAGAGCATGGTGATTACCATCTCGCGCGAAGGCTACATCAAGCGCACGGCGCTGGATGAGTATCGGGCGCAGGGTCGGGGAGGAGTAGGGGCCCGGGGGGCTGCTTCCAAGCAGGATGACTTTACGGAGCACCTGTTTGTGGCCACCACCCACGAGTACCTGCTGTTCTTCACCGAAGCCGGCCGCGTATTCTGGCTGAAAGTATACGAAGTGCCCGAGGGCGGCAAGAACACCAAGGGCCGGCCCATTCAGAACCTGATTGAGATTCCCCGCGAAGATTCGGTGCGTTCCGTGCTGAACGTGCGCGGCCTGCGCGACCCGGATTACCTCGACAACACCTTCCTGATGTTCTGCACCGAGCAGGGCACCGTGAAGAAAACCCCGCTGGAGGCCTATTCGCGCCCCCGTACTGCCGGTATCAACGCCATTACCATCAACGAAGGCGACCGGCTGCTCGACGTGCAGCTGCTCAACGGCAACTCCGAGGTGGTGCTGGCCCTGCGTTCCGGCCGGGCCGTGCGTTTTCCCGATGAAAAAGTGCGCTCGATGGGCCGCACCGCTGCCGGGGTACGTGGCATCACGCTTTCGGAAGAAATGGCTGATGACCGGGTAGTAGGCATGGTGTGCCTGGATAAGGATAGCCAGGACGAGTTGCTGGTGGTTTCCGAGAATGGCTACGGTAAGCGCAGCCCGCTGGAGGAATACCGCATCACCAACCGTGGTGGTAAAGGCGTACGTGCCATGAAGCTGACCGACAAAACGGGCCAATTGGTGACCATCAAGACGGTAAATGATACCGATGACCTGATGATTATCAACAAATCAGGTATTACCATCCGTCTGCGCATGAGTGAGCTACGCAGCATTGGGCGGGCCACTCAGGGCGTACGACTACTGAAAATCAGTTCAGGCGACGAAATTTCTTCGGTGGCCAAAGTAGCGGCCGAGGAAAAGGAAATCGAGCTGGAAGCTGATGGGACCGAGGCGGTAACGCCGAATGGCAGTCCGGACGGAGAGGGGGCAGTCAGCCTTCCGGATACGGACCTCACGGACCTGACCGATCCTGAATCCATCAGCGCTAATTAACTTGCAACGGCAGAACTCCCTTGGGCGTTCTGCCGTTTGCGTTGCAATTCCTTTCCTTTACCTGTAAATTCTTCAGCAAAACTCCCATGAAGAAGATCATCCTGACCCTGGTAGCTGCCGCCGCGCTACACACCGTGTCGGCCCAGAATTCGGCCGTTACCAACGCCATTCTGTTTCAGAAGCAAGGCACCCTTGACAAGGCCCGCGTTGAAATAGACAAGGCCATCACCAATGAGAAAACCCAGGGGAAAGCCAAAACCTGGTATACCCGTGGCGAAGTCTACGAAGGCATCGTAGCCAGTCCGATCTACGGCAAGACGGTGCCCGCTACGGAAGCTACCAAAACGGCTTTCGAGTCATACTCCAAAGCCGTTAGCCTAGAAGGCAAAGACAGTGAGTACGGTAAAATGGCTACGGCTAAGCTCGATGGCCTGTATGGTCTGGCCCTGAATTCCGGAGTGGAAAGCTACAACGGCAAGGATTTCGCCAAGGCCATTGATTCGTATCGGATGGCCCAGCAGATTCGTCCACAGGACACGACGGCGTATCTGTACGCTGCTTATGCGGCCGAAGCCAATCAGGACTTTGGCGGGGCGAAAGAAATGTACGGCAAACTCCAGGGTATTGGGTATAAGACCCCCCAGATGTACGGCCGGATGCTGCAGATTGCCCGGCAGGAGAAAGATGACGCGGCGGCTCGTAAAGTAGTTCAGGATGCGCTGGTTGCTTTTCCGAATAACAAGGGCTTTATGCTGGAAGACCTGAACATGGAACTTAGTGCCGGTCGTGGTAAGGAGGCTATTGGTAAAATTGAAAAAGCCATTGCGGCTGATCCAACCAATTCCAACCTGTACGCGGTGTTGGGTTCCGTATACGACCAAGACAAGCAGCCAGCCAAGGCACTGGAAGCCTATAAGAAGGCTGTAGAAGTAGACCCCGCCAATTTTGATGCAAACTTCAATCTGGGTGTGTACAATTATAACAAAGCGGCCGACTTGTACACAAAAGCTAGCAAGATGAGCCTGGCAGAGTATCAGAAGTCGGGTAAGAAGTTTGAGGCCGACGGTAAGAAGTACTTCCAGGAGTCATTGCCATACTTTGAGAAAGCCCTGCAGGCGCAACCGGATGACCGGGCAGTTATTTCCTCCTTGCAGAAGGCGTATCTGCGGGTAGGGCGCCCTGCGGATTCAGAGCGGATGGCAGCTAAACTGGATGCTCAGAAGAAATAAAGCAGGATTCTATTTCGCAGCCTTGCTACTACTAGTAGGGGAGAATAAATTACAGCCCGGAATACCAACGGGCTGTAATTTTGAATCGATACTTAACATAATATAAATTATAAGACAAAATAAAATAGTCTTATCGTCTTACGGTAGCTACAACGGCATGGCCTTGATACATACACATGATAGATATGTGTGATTAGGCTAGGCAGAACGCAACACGAATGTAAGTCCCGTCGCTTGCTGTTTGTAAGGTGATCCAGCTAAAACGGATAGCGTGAAGTCGTAGCTTAACCGCTCATGACTGAAAAATCAAATCCTAGCGGCTTGCCTGCCACCCGTAATAAAGATATGTCGGCTTTCAAGGCTAAGTGCGTGCGTCAAGTAGCGGTCGGCATCCGGCAAAGCGACGGCCCCGTCTACTCATGTTGGGGCGCTGGTAAGGCGGGCCTTGGAAACCGATGTAAAGTTGATGACAGCCTTGATTGTGTGCTCGGTCAATCCTTGTCATTGTTTTCCTGTAGCAGAGATGCTCCGAGATGCTTAGTCCAGTACATGCAAGGCGACCTGGTGTGAGCGAATGCGGCGTCACCTGTTTGTTGCAGTAGTACAGCCAATGACGGAGTAGGTTTTGCGCTGCGGCCCATGAAGCAGATATTCCTCCCTCCTGCTTTACCATGCTTGTTGCGTTTTGATTCTTCCAGATACGTTGAGCGAGAGCCTTTTTAAGAAGGTCTTAACCCTGCGTGTGGCAACAGAGCTATATGGGTTTAAATCAATGGGAATTCACCCAATAAGGTCATACAGGCAAGTAGAATGCTGCCATAGTTCAAAAGAGTGGTTCCCCCCACCCGGCCGCCTTTTATAAAGAGGGTAATTAAACAGTGTCAATACGCTGGGAGAGTGGATATATAAAATGGTATAACCATAAATGGTAATAAAAAGTACAAAAAGTATTAAATAGTTAAACTTTTATATGCTTTGTACTGCTTTATTATACTATATGCTCTTTATTTTTACCTTATGCGTAGTTACTTTTACTTTATCCTTTTCATACTCTTACTATTTACCAATATGCCTAAAACCATAGACTACCCACGTACTTCTTACTTAGGAGCTTGGGAGGTTGCTGAAGTAGTTGATGACACAGGCGGAAAGTGTGCCATTGAAACCACTGCTCGCAAACTCAATCGCAAAGTCAGTGGCTCCTTTAAAGCCATTATTGGTTCAGCCGTCAAGTTCGGATTGCTAACCAGCAAACGTGAGTTGCTCACGACCACCAATTTATTCCGTCGAATCAAGCATGCGTATGACAAACAGGAGGAACGGATATATCATCGGGAAGCCTTCCTACATCCTCCCCTGTTTAACCAGATCTGCCGTAAGTTTCGCAACCGGGAATTACCGGTACACATGTTTGATGTAATGCTGGTCCGGGAGTTCGGTGTGGAAGAGATAAACGCCCAAAGCGTTTCGAAAGCATTCATCGATGGTGCCCGTATGGCCGGCATTCTGGATGAGAACAATATAATGGCCGACGTCGACGCCCTGGCTGCTCAGCAAGCCCCACGTAAGGAACTCGCCAGTTCAGAGATGCCTATGAACCTGTTCCGTCCTAGCGGTGTGCCAGAACCTGCGGTAGCGGTTACTGGCACACCACTAGGTACTCCTGCTCCTACACCGGCCATATACACTACGCAGCCTACCAAGCCAGTCGTAGCTGCCAGCATATCCTCTCCTGCCTCCTATGTACCTTCCGTAACAGCCCCGGCCCGTACCCATGATGCGGTATCAAACCTATTTGGCCTGGACACAAATGATCTGGATGACCATTACCCTCTTCCGGAGGATGAAGCCGGTCTATATAAAGGACCGGAGGCTGTCTTTATACCATCTGCCAGCCCACCTGGTATCCTGCCCCCGGCTACGCAACCCTCTGGGCAGCCGGTACCCATGAGCAGCCTCCCTGAGTCTATGGTTACGCCTGCTGCCATTACTATTGCCCAAACCACTACCGCTACGGAAACCAGCCTGAGCTATAGCATACGCATCCAGGGCCCAGGATTGGATACCCATCTGACCGTTCAGGACATTGACGACCTGGACATCGTAGAGGCTTTCCTAAAGCAGATTCGCCGTCGTTTATCCGTTTTATAAAGCAAAACAAAAAAGGGGAGCGGCTCAGAACCGCTCCCCTTTTTTGTTTTCTGTCAGTTATATAATACCTGTTATACCGAGCACAGGTTTGTGTTTCTGAATTATGTTAAATGGATTTTTTGACAACTATCTTGCTGTTACCCCTTTATTAAAAATAAGCACTATCTCCGTATAGGATCTATCCGGGAAACAAGCCAACGACCTGACTCCAGGTCCCGGCCCAAGTAAAAGCTATCCACCACCTGTGCGTGCACGAAACGGGACCAACCGGTGGGGAGCCGTGAACCGACCGGAGAGCCGGAAAGCACAACCACCGGCTGCCGAAGATTTGCCAACGAATCGAGCGTGGGGTGCCAGATCGGCACGGCTCGACCAGCCCCCCACACCTGCTTGACGTGCAACGTGTCCAGGCTGCGCCAGCTTACTACTCCAGCTACCGCTGGCGGCCGACGCATATCCTGCACATGGGACAACCCCGGTGCATCGCGCCGTCCCTCCCACACCGGATACACCGGCATCAGCAGTGCCAGCAGACTTCCCATCACGGTAAGCGTACCGGCCATGACCGCAACGGGTCGGGCCCGGCGGACACCCTGCCAGACAATCCAGCTAGCCAGTCCGCCAAACAGCACTACGGCCGCGGTAAAACGGGTCGAGCCAAACCCAAAACCCGGTAGCCCCAGAACAGCCATGGCAACGGGCAGAGCTACGCATACCAACGCCAGCAATGCCCCCCACCCACGTACCAACCCCAGATCCGACAGTCGCCACCCAGACCGCGGGGTGCTTTCCCAGTACCGCAGTAGACCAGCCACCAACAGGGCCAGCGGCGGCATCAGGGGCAGCATATATCGCTCTTTCTTCTCCGGCACCAGACTCAGCAGTACCAGGCCAGCGACCAGCCAGGTCAGGGCCACCACGTAGGGAATATACTGTGCTGCCCGGCGCTGCGCGTAGGGCTTCACCAGTGCCGCCAGCGCAACCAACGCCCACAGTCCGGTAAAGGCGAAGAAAGACCAATAATACCACAGCGGCTGCACGTGCCGATTGCTCCAGGAGGCCGTTTCGATGCGGGCGACGCGCAGGGCGGCGGGCGCTACTTCCGACCAGATGTAAACCGGCCAGCTGCCGCCTATTACCAACGCTACCACCGCCGCTGCCGCCGTACCCCACCCCTGCCGGGCCACCAGCCGACGGTGCAGCGGCTGCCGCACCAGATAAGCCAGCAGAAAGGGTAGCAGCAGCCCATACAACGGAACCGGGCCCTTGCTGAGAATGGCCAGCCCGATCAGCACCCCGGCTCCCAGCAGACTCCCGCTGCCACCCTGCTCCCGCTGCCAGCCCCGCACCAGCAGCCACAAGCCTCCCACCATAAGGCTATTGGCGAAAATATCCCACTGTCCTTCCCGTCCCGTGGTAATTACCAGCAGGCTACTGGCCAGTACCAGAGCGGCCAGCCAGGCCGTACGGCCGGGGTTGGCCGCCTCACCGGGGACGGTACGCGTCAGCTCCCGCACCAGGCCCCAGAAGAAAAGCACTAACAGAGTGGCCGCCAAGGCCGCCGGCCAACGCAGAATTCCCAGGTCTTCAGTGGGGCCGGTCAGCTGCTGCACTGCCGCTACGGCCCAAGTGGGCAGTGGCGGCTTAGCCAGGCGTAACTCGCCGTTCATGGTGGGAATCAGCCAGGAGCCGCCCGCTACCATTTCGCGGGCCGCCACAAAGTTGCGCGACTCCATCAGGCTCACGGCCGGCGCGCCGCCGTGCAGAAAAAAACTCAGCCCACATACCCCCAAAATCGTCAGAAGCCGCCCCCAGCGGGAACGGCTCACTTGCTGTACATCCATGAAAAACTACCTGTGACAACTGCGTAAGATGCTACCTATTGCTATACCGTGAGTACTGGTCAGAGCCCAGGACTCACGTCTGAAAACGTTAGTATACGTGTTTAATCGGATTGCCGCCGCAGCGTAGCCTGCAACCGTCGCACATTATCCACCTCGTAGGCATCCGTACCGGCGGCTACTACCCGGCTGACGGCTTTGGCCGAACGCCCCCCGAAGACGACTACTTCCTTGCCCAGCGCGTGCACCTGCGCGGCCCGCTCAGGCGTCAGATCATTTTTGTGCAACACGGCCATCTGCACGGTGGGCAAGCAACGGAGCGTGGCGAGGCCCGCCGCGAAGTCCGCCCCCATTTCCAGGCCCAAAGGTACTGCCGGCAACACCTGGCGCAGGTACACCAACGTACTGGCCCGGTTGGTGAGAACCAGGAGCCGCCCAGTTGGCACCCGGTACTGATGCAGCAGGTCGCGCAGGCGCCGCGCCAGGGCCTGACTGCGGGCCGGGTCGTTGCCGTTGCAGTCATCATCCTCGTGCAGATCCAGATGCAGATATGGGAACTCCGGCCGCTTGGCCAGCGAGTTCAGCAGGGTTTCCAACGTCAGGAGCTTTTCGCGCTGAAACCAATCGTAGGGCCACCCACCCCGGTAGTGCAGCGTGGTAAGCGTGGCGGCCGGCGTCTGGCTTACGCAGCCCGTGCCATCGGTCATGGAATTCAGAGAATTATCGTGGTAGAGTACCGGAATACTGTCCTGACTCAGACGAATATCTACCTCCACCCCATCGGCCCCCTGGCGCAGGGCACGGTTAATGCTGCGCAGACTACTGGGCGGCAACGGGTTAAACAACGGATGAAAGAAGCCGGAACCGGCATGCCCGATAACCAAAGGGCGCCGCTGGGTCTGCTCCCTGGGTGCGACATCGACCGGATGCGCCAAAACAGACGAAAAGGGAAGCCCGCTCAGCCCGCTCACAGCCACCACCACGGGCCAGGTAAGCAGGCGCGTAACGTACGTCATAGCCAACAGAGGAAGAAAGAAGGTAGGGCAGCGGCAAAACACCCGTGGCGGCCGCTGCGTACGGCCTATACGCAGGATAACCGGGGTCGGGTAATTCCGGTTACATTTGCGCCCCGGGCTTCAGGGCCCGGTTCTCTCCTCCTTTCCCTGCCTTTTTTTACGCATGGCTTCCATTCTGGTAACGGGCTGCGCGGGCTTCATTGGCTCGCACCTGGCCGAACGCCTGCTCCACGACGGGCACCGCGTGGTCGGACTCGATAACTTCGACCCGTTTTATGACCGCTCCCGCAAGCAGCAGAACCTGGCCGGCTGCCGGGCCCACCCCCGCTTCAGCTTCCACGAAGCCGACCTGCGCCACGGACTCGACGCGCTAGTAGACGCCCTGCCCGCCGACCCAATTGACGTAGTGGTGCACCTGGCCGCCAAGGCCGGCGTGGGACCCTCGGTGCAGCAGCCCGTGGCTTACCTGGAAAACAATGTACTCGGGACCACCCACCTACTGGAGTGGATGCGGCAGCGCGAGATTCAGAAGCTGTTCTTTGCCTCATCATCGTCGGTTTACGGCAATACCCGCGAGCAGCCTTTCCGGGAGGATATGAACCTGCTCTCCACCTGCATTTCGCCCTACGCCGCCTCCAAGCTCAGCGGCGAGCAGCTCACCTACACCTACCACCACCTGCACGGCCTGGATGTGCTCAATGCCCGGTTCTTTACCGTGTATGGTCCCCGCCAGCGCCCCGATCTGGCCATTCATAAGTTCGTACGGCTGCTGCAGGCAGGCCAGCCCATTCCGGTCTTCGGCGACGGCACCACGGCCCGCGACTACACCTTCGTGCTGGATACCGTAGACGGCATTTCCCGGGGCGTGGATTATCTGCTGGAGCACACGGACGTGTACGAAACCCTCAACCTGGGCAACAACTGCCCCGTGCCCCTGCTGGAGCTGATTGCGGCCATCGGCGAGGCCGTGGGTGTGGAGCCACAGCTGACGTTCCAGCCCATGCAGGCCGGTGACGTGGACATCACCTACGCCGACATCAGCAAGGCCCAGCGCCTGCTGGGGTACACCCCCCAGACTAGCCTGGCCGACGGGCTGCGAGAGTTTGTACAGTGGCTGAACGCGCAGGAAATGGCGGCCGTCTAAGAGTATTGAGACATGAGGACGGAGTAATTAGATGATTGTTAATTATCTAACTACTCCGTCCTCATGTCTCAATACTTAACTTATTGTATCACAATACTTATTCCGTTGATACGGCCCCCGAAGCGGTACGCCGCTGCTCCCGACGCAGCAGCACGATGTTGCGGGCGTATACCACCGTACCGAACACGTTGCCAATGATGAGCACGGCATCCCAGCGCAGGAAAGCATACACCAGAATCAGCACCGAGCCCACGAAGCTGATAACCCAGAAACTCAGCGGCAGCGTGGATTCGCCCTTGCGCTCGGAGTATATCCACTGATACACGAAGCGCAGCAGGAAAATCACCTGGCCCACGGCCCCCAGGGCCAGCAACCCGGCCGGAATACGGCTGCCCAGCATGGCCCGCAGGCTGAAGTGCTGGTTGCCGGCCACAAACCAGGCCAGCATGGCCACCGGAAACGCGTAGGCTCCGGCCCGGAACCACGGGCTCAGCTTGCCCCACTCCTTCAGCAGCTGCAGGTTGCGGATGTAGATGGCGTAGCTAATTACCTGCGCCCCCAGAATCACCGGGTCATGGCGCAGAATACCATACACAATCATCAGAAACGAGGATACCAGGCTGATCTGCCAGAACAGCGTGGGCACCAGCACGCGTTTGGCCCGCTCGCTCTGAATCCATTGCAGCACAATGCGGCTGGAAAACAGCAGCTGCGACACCAGCCCAATGCCCAGGGCAACTGTTTGTGACGTCATAAAACCCGGCGCTTACTTGCTGCTGGCACCAGTTGTCACCCCGGCAGCCTCCTGGCGGTGGGCTTCCCCGATTTCATAGTTCTTCCAGCGGCTGCGGATCCAGCGGAAGCCGAACGTATCCACCAGCGGCTTCCAGGCCCGGTTCCAGAGGTTGTACTTGGCCGTGCCCGCGAAACGCGGGAAGTGGCGCACGGGCAGCTGCTTGACTTTGCCACCCTGCAGCTGCACCAGCGCCCCCAGGAAGCGGTGCATGCCGTGAAACAGCGGAATGCGGCGGGCGTGCTCGGTTTTGATGATCTTCAGCGGGCAGCCGGTATCCTGAATCCCGTCGTTGATGAGCGTGCGGCGCACGGTATTGGCCACCAGGGACGACATCTTCTTCACAAACGTATCCTGCCGCTTGGCACGGATGCCGTTCACCATATCAAACTCGGGCAGAAACTCAAAGAAGGTCAGAAAGTCCAGCGGGGTGGTCTGAATATCGGAGTCGATGTAGCCGATGAGCGTAGTGCGGGCGTGGTCGATGCCGGCTTTCACGGCCGTGCTCAGCCCCCGGTTCTGGCTCAGGCTGATGAACTCGTACTGCGGCTTCCGGCGGCACACCTCGCGCAGAATGGCCACGGAACCGTCAGTGGAACCGTCGTTGACGAACAGCACGGTGGTAGCTACCGGCGTTTCGGCCAGAAACTTGTCCATCTCCACCACAAACTGCCCCAGGCTTTCTTCTTCGTTATAGACGGGCACCAGCACCGTCAGACTTTGGGAGGCGAGATAAGCAGCGCGGTCGGGAGCAGCAGACATAGAAACAGAAAAGGTAAAACGGGCCGCAAGGTACGCAAGGTTTCGAGCCTGATACCTGCCCATACGCAAAAGCAGCCGAACGGATGGATTTGACCGCCTCTGCGGGGTACTGCTCACCCACTACTCGCTACGACGCACTCCACTCCTCCCGCAGCACCGACATCATCAGCTTATCATGAAAGTCCCCATTACGCAAGCAGGCCTGCCGCAGCCGGCCCTCCAACTGGAAACCGGCCCGCAGGTAGGCTTTCACGCCGCCCTTGTTCGGCTCCGAAACCGTAAGCATAATCCGGTTCAAGCCCAGTTCCTCAAAACCGCGCGCCACAACTTGCCGGGTTACCTCCGTGGCAATACCCTGCCCCCAGTACCGCTTTTCGCCCAGCAGAATAAAATACTCCCCCGCCTGATTAGCCGTGGAAATACCGGAAATACCGGCGTGTCCAATCAACTCCTGGGTCTCGGCCAGATACACGCCCAGGTTCAGGCAGCGCGGATCAGCCAACGTAGCTTCCAGCCATTCCGCAACCTTCGCCAGCGAATCCATCTGCTGGAAGGCATTCAGTGAGTAAAGAACAACCTCCTGGTCCTGAATCCAGCGGTGGAAGATTTCGGCCTGGTCAAGTCGTAGAGGCAATAACTGGATAGCGGAAGGAAACATTAGAGACGTAACTGAGAAGATTAAAGAAATGGCAAAACGCTGCCCGTACCTGATGAGGCACCAGCAGCGTTTTGCTTGCAGATACAAAGAAAGGAGAAGACGTTACTCCCGCCGCACCCCGCCGGAAATGGTGGTGTGGCGCTCCTTCAGCACAGCTACCACGTCTTCCAATGACAAACCCGAGGCCGTCAGCAGGACCAACAAATGGTAAAGCAGGTCGGCGGCTTCGCCTTTGAGGCCCTCCACGTTGCCGCCCACGGCGTCGATGACGGTTTCCACGGCCTCCTCTCCCACTTTCTGGGCAATTTTGGGCATGCCCTTGCGGAACAGGGAGGCGGTGTACGACTTGGGGTCTTCGTCGGGGTGCTGGTGGCGGCGCTGCACCAGGCGCTCCAGCTCCGCCACGAAGCTCACGGCCGGGGCCGGGTAACGCGTCTGCTGGGGCTGCTCGAAGCAGCTGGTGGTACCCCGATGGCAGGTGGGGCCGTCGGGGCGGGCCAGGATGAGCAGGGCGTCCTGGTCGCAGTCCTCGTGCTCACTCACCACGGTAAGGTAGTTCCCGGAGGTTTCGCCCTTGGTCCAGAGGCGCTGCTTGGAGCGGGAGAAGAACGTCACGCGGCCCGTTTCGCGGGTCACGCGCTGCGCTTCCTCGTTCTGGTAGCCCAGCATCAGCACCTGCCCCGTGTGGGCATCCTGCACAATCACCGGAATCAGCCCATCGGGCATTTTGGCAAAATCCATTTCGTAGTGGTTTTTGGTGGGTGGTTTTTGGTTTTTGGCAGATGTTTATTTCGATTATCGGCAACGACTTTCCGTCCCAAGCCAACAACCACCCACCAAAAACCAGCCATTACAGCCGCACGGCAATGCCGTCGTGGCACAGATGTTCTTTCAGCTCGCGGATACCGATTTCGCCGAAGTGAAAGATACTGGCGGCGAGGCCGGCGTCGGCGTGGGCCTGCTGGAACACGTTGGTGAAGTCCTGCTTGGAGCCCGCGCCGCCGCTGGCAATGACCGGGATGGTCACGGCCCGGCTCACGGCCCCGGTGATGTCCAGCGCGAAGCCGTCCTTGGTGCCGTCGTTGCTCATGGAGGTCAGCAGGATTTCACCGGCGCCCCGCTCGGCGGCTTCCCGGCACCACTGCACCGCGTCGCGGCCGGTGTTGTGGGTGCCGGCCCGGGTGTACACCTGCCAGCCGTCGGCGTCGTTGTAGCGGGCATCGGCGGCCACCACAATGCACTGGGACCCGAAGCGGGCGGCCAGCTCGTCAATCAGCTCCGGACGCGCTAAGGCGGCCGAGTTGATGCTCACTTTGTCGGCTCCGTTCATGAGTAGGGCCTCCACATCGGCCACCGTGCCAATGCCGCCGCCCACGGTGAACGGAATGTCCAGCTCCCGGGCCACGTCGCGCACCAGGGCCACCAGTGTGGCGCGTTTCTGGTTGGTGGCCGTGATGTCGAGGAATACCAGCTCGTCGGCGCCTTCGCGGGCGTAGCGGGCAGCCAGGGCCACCGGGTCGCCCGCGTCACGCAGGCCCTCGAAGCGCACCCCTTTCACGGTGCGCCCGTCCTTCACGTCGAGGCAGGGAATGATTCGTTTGGTTAGCATCTTGCTCGTTATTGGTTGTTCGTTTTTCGGCTGTTAAGTATTCGTTGGCAGACTTCGTTTCCTCTTGGACGAACCGAGCGAGAAACGAACAACGAAAAACGAAACTACAGCCAGGGCTGCAGCTGTTCCAGCGTGATGGTGCCTTCGTAGATGGCTTTGCCGATGATGGCCCCGTGCATGCCTACGGCGGCCAGGGCCTCCACGTCGGCAATGGTGGTGACGCCGCCGCTGGCAATGAGGCGGGCGGCGGGCAGTTGCTTGCGCAGCTCGGTGTACGTAGCCAGCGACGGGCCCTGGAGCTTGCCGTCCTTGCTCACGTCGGTGCAGATGAAGGTGGTGGCCCCGCTGGCCAAGTAGCCCTCCACAAACTCGCCCAGGGTCCGCTCGCTCTGCTCGGCCCAGGCGTTGATGGAAATGTGGTTGTCGCGGTAGTCGGCCCCGATGATGATCTGGTCGGCCCCGAAGGTGTGGAGCCAGCCGTTCACGGTTTCGGGCTCGCGCACGGCAATGCTGCCGGCCGTAATCTGCCGGGCCCCGGCGTTGAATGCCTGGCGCACGGCTTCCTCGCTCTGCAGCCCGCCTCCGAAGTCGATGTGCAGGCTGGTGTGGCGGGCAATGCGCTCCAGCACGGGCAGGTTCACGGGGCGCTTGGCGCGGGCTCCGTCGAGGTCCACCAGATGCAGGCGCTTCACGCCGGCGGCCTCGAATCGTTGGGCCACGGCCAGCGGGTCGGCATCGTAGGTGGTCAGCTGGGCAAAGTCGCCCTCCGTCAGGCGCACGCACTGGCCGTTGATGAGGTCAATAGCGGGAATGATTTCCATGTTGGAATTAGGGCTTGGTGCTGTTGATGCTGGTAGCGGATCAAAAGAACGTCATGCTGAGCGGAGCCGAAGCATCTCTACCGAGGGTAATCAAGTACTACCACAACGAAGCGGTAGATATGCTTCGACAAGCTCAGCATGACTGTTCTTTTATCACGGGCTTACAGCTTGAGAAAGTTTTCCAGGATACGGGTGCCGACGGGGCCGCTCTTTTCGGTGTGGAACTGCACGGCGTAGAAGTTCTCGTGCTGCACGGCGGCGCTGAACGGCGCGGGGTACGCGGCCTCGGCAATAGTATACTCGCCTACCGGGGCGTAGTAGCTGTGCACGAAGTACACGTAGTCCTCGGCGCTGAGGCCTTCAAACAGCGGACCGCGCAACGCCTGCAGGTTGTTCCAGCCCATGTGCGGCACTTTGTACTCAGCGGTGGCCTGGAACCGCACCACATCAAACGGGAGGATACCAAGCAGCTCGGTGCCGCCGCCCTCCTGGGTGTGGCGGCCCAGCAGCTGCATGCCCAGGCAGATACCCAGGAACGGTTGCGTAAGCGTGGGCAGCAGCTCGTGCAGGCCCTGGGCGCGCAGCTCCTTCATGGCGGAGGCAGCCTCACCTTCGCCCGGGAACAGCACCTTATCGGCGCGGCGAATCACGTCGTGGTCGGCCGTGAGCGTGGCCTGCACGCCCAGCCGTTCCAGCGCAAACAGTACCGACTGCACGTTGCCGCCTTTATAATCTACTATGGCTATTTCCATTTGAACATATCGAGTGAAAGACGTTGTTTATTCTTTTGTTTAAACAAATGTTTAAGGGAGTTTCTGCTTATAAACCGTCAGCCTGATTGCAGCGAAGGGCCTTATTACGGTAGCACGAATCGATGCAATGTGATAAGGTCCTTTGCTCCACTCAGGCTGACAATTATGCGCGCAATTCACATCTCAGTAACTCTTTACTCATTTGTTTAAACAAATGAGTAAATTACAGAATACCTTTGGTGCTCGGGATTTCCATGCGGCCGGCGTCACGCACCAGGGCCATTTTGATGGACTTGGCTACGGCCTTGAAGATAGCTTCGATCTTGTGGTGCTCGTTCTGCCCCTCGGCTTTGATGTTGAGGTTGCAGCGGGCGGCGTCGGAGAAGCTCTTGAAGAAATGGTAAAACATTTCGCAGGGCATATCCCCTATTTTCTCGCGCTTGAACTCGGCATCCCACACAATCCAGGGACGGCCCGAGAAGTCGATGGCGGCCTGAGCCAGCACGTCGTCCATGGGCAGCAGGAAGCCGTAGCGGGCCAGGCCGCGCTTGTCGCCGAGGGCCTGGGTGAATGCTTCGCCCAGGGCAATGGCCGTGTCCTCGATGGTGTGGTGCTCGTCGATGTGGAGGTCGCCCTGCACCGTGATTTTCATATCCACGCCCGAGTGCTTGCTGAGCTGGTCGAGCATGTGGTCGAAGAAGCCCAGACCAGTGTGCATCTCGGGGCGGCCGTTGCCGTCGAGGTTGAGCTCGATGCTGATTTTGGTTTCGTTCGTGTCGCGTTGTACCACGGCGGTGCGGGCGGGCAACCGCAGAAACTGGTATATTTTTTCCCAGCTCATGGTCGTCAGCGCGGCGCGCTCGTCATCCTCCCCTTCCGGCTTCAGCAGGATGGACTGGCAGCCCAGGTTCTGGGCCAGCTCCACGTCGGTCAGCCGGTCGCCGATGACAAAGGAATTTTTGAGGTCGTAGCCGCTGCCCTCGCCCAGGTACTGGGTGAGCATGCCGGTGCCGGGCTTGCGGGTGGGCAGGTTCTCGTGGGGGAAGCTCCGGTCGATGTGCTCGGCCGCAAACTCTACTCCTTCCGAGCGCAGCACGTCGAGCATCATATTGTGCGCCGGCCAGAAGGTATTCTCCGGGTAGCTGGCGGTGCCGAGGCCGTCCTGGTTGCTCACCAGCACCAGCTCATAATCCAGCTCGCGGGCAATGCGGGCCAGACCCGTGATGGCGCCGGGCACAAACTGAAATTTTTCCCGCGTCAACGCGTCCACCTGAAAATCCGTCGGAGGCTCGATGAGGATGGTCCCGTCGCGGTCAATGAAGAGTACTTTTTTCATGAAAAGAAATCTTGGTGCCGGATCACTACAATCCGACAGCCGGGAATAAACAAAGAAACAGCCGCCGTCTTACTCAGGCGGCCGGCAAAAGGGTCCGGATGAAATCCGCGTAAGCATCGCCCAGCGGCAATTCCAGATTAAGCGCGAGTCGCCGGCGCATCGTTTCCACGGGCTCCTGCGTGTGCGGGTTGAGGCCGGATTTCGGATACTCTTCCCAGTAAAAACCTAAGCCCCGCTTTTGCCAGGCCGGCAAATCATTATAATTAATGCCGTGCGCGAACAGCAAATCGTGCTTAGTGGCAGTCCGCTGGCCTTTTACCTGCGCCGTAGCTTCGGCTACAGAGCTGCCCTGTTTGCGCAGTAGCCAGTAGCAATGGGCGTTCAGGGAGTTACGGCCAGCATCTTCCTGCCGCCACCGAAAATAGTCCACCACATTCTCCCGGCGCGGCAGCTGAGAAATCCGGCAGTCAAAAACGCCGACGTCACCCAGCAACAGGGAAAATTTGGCTGAGGCCTCCCCGGCCAGCACCGACGTATACTTGCGCAGCTTACGGCCGAAGGAATCCTCGACAGGATGCAGCAACAGGGAAATTTCGTCGCTCTGGGTGTAGCCGTAGACCATCCGGAACCCACATTCCAGCAAATGCCGGGTGGTTTCGGCCATATAGTCGCGCATCCGCACGTCGAAGGGAGCCTCGAAAGGGTGTATTTCCTTCGTTAGGCGGGTGAAGCCACGCCCGTCTAAACGGGCCACCAGGTAAAGGCCGGGCAAAGCGCAGTGGTCGTGAGCGGTTTCGAATACCCGCAACCGCGCGTCGAGGTCGTTAAATTTCATCTTGCCAACTGGTAACGTCAAACGCCTGATTATTGAGCACCCGCACAAAGTATAACTGGTCAAAGCCCTCGGCACGGGTGGGCAATTCCAACCGGTTGCGAGTGGCCCGAATACCCTTGTCGGGTATCTGCCGCTCCGGCGGGCGCTGCTGGTTGCGCACCAGGGCCTCCGCCGCCACCGATTGAAAAAAGTAACCGACCACTTCGAACCCCGCCGCCCGGGCCGCCGCCAGGTACACGGCCCGCTCAGCCTGCGTGGGGTTTGTATTATCTATCACGCAGCACTGCTGAGTTTCCAGGCACAACTCCAGCAACCGCCGTTCCCGGTGGCGCGTGCGCAGCAGGTCCATGCTGATGCGCACGTGGGAGTGGAAAAACCGCTGTTGATAAAAAGTCGATTTCCCGGTAGCTTGAATTCCGCAGAACAGCACGAGCTGCATGGTAGGGATTATATAGGGAGTATGGGAGTCAAACTTACAATCTCAGCAGCTTGCGCAACAATGAAAGCATCCAGACCGACCGCCGAGTCGAGCGTGCAGGTGAGGCCAACGTCTTGCTCGTCAAATTCTAAACTGAAGATGACATTTTGATGACCGAATCCATCAAAGTGGATTTCCTTGATGCCTGTAAACCGAAGTTCGATTTCGCAGTGCTTGGCCTGACGAAAGTATCCCCGCTCATCGGTTGACGCTGTCGTCTCAAATGCAGCAAGCACAAAAGTAACCGTTGGATAATAGCCCGGATTGGCTTCAAAGGTCACTTTCTTCACTTCCGCATCGTGAAAGCTGGGCCAGTAACCGAAGTGCTGAAGAACTAGAGACGCATTGGCTATCCGGCCAATCACAGGATTTTCGCTCATGGCTCGGACTTGATTAACGAACGAAACGGTAGAGATGCTTCGGCGAGCTCAGCATGACGTTCTTTACTCCTTATATATACTACCCCGCAAACTCCCGCAGGGCCTGGAGCAGCAGCTCGTTCTCGGCGGGGGTACCCACGGTGAGGCGGAGCGTGCCGGCGCAGCCGGGCTGGGTGGTGCGGTTGCGCACGATGATGCCCCGGGCGACCAGGAAATCGTACACGGCCGTGGCATCGGGACGGAAACGGACCAGCAGGAAGTTGGCATCCGAGGGAAACACCTCCGCCACGATGGGCAGCGCGGGCAGGCGCTCCTGTAGCCAGTCGCGGCCTACCAGCAGCTGCTGGCGCAGCGCCTCAAACCGGTCGGCGTCGCGCAGGGCCTGCAGGGCGAAGCGCTGGGTGGCTTCCGACACGTTGTAAGGCGGCTTGATCTTGTTGAGGTAGCCGATGACTGCCGGCGAGGCGAAGGCCATGCCCAGGCGCAGGCCCGCCAGGCCCCAGGCTTTGGAGAAGGTTTGCAGCACCACCAGGTTGGGAAATTCGGCCAGGCGGGTGGTCCAGCTGGGGGCGGCGGCGAAATCGGCGTAAGCCTCATCTACCACTACCAGTCCACGGAAACCGCGCAGAATTTCCTCGATGGCTTCGGCGTGGAGCAGGTTGCCAGTGGGGTTGTTGGGCGAACAGAGCCACACGATTTTGGCGTCGGAAGCCAGCACGCCGGCCACTATTTCGGGCGAGAGCTGGAAGTCGGGCGTCAGCTGCAGGCGCTCTACGCGCACATCATTCAGGTTGGCAGCCACCTCGTACATGCCGTAGGTGGGCGGCAGGATGAGCAGGCTGTCGTGGCCGGGCACGCAGGTGAGGCGCACCAGCAGGTCGATGGCCTCATCGGAGCCGTTGCCGAGGAAGATCTGCTCGGGACGTACGGCTTTGAGCTGGGCCAGCTCCTGCTTCACGGCGCGCTGCAGCGGGTCGGGGTAGCGGTTGAACTGGTCGGGGCCGGCGCTGCCGAGGCTGTTCTCGTTGGCGTCGAGCATGACCTGGGCCTCGCCCTGAAATTCGTCGCGGGCCGACGAGTAAGGCTTCATATCCCGCAGGTTGGGGCGTACGAGGCTATCGAGGTTGAACATGAATCACGGATTTAAACGGATTATTCGGATTTCACGGATTTTGTAGAGCGTCAGGCGGCGGTTCAGTAGCCCAGGGTTTAAACCCTGGGCTATGGAGCGGTTGTCGTTTTGGCGTCAACAAGCGATATTCCTCGTGGGGCTCGGAATGACGTTCGACTCTATCCAATCATTACTCCTCCCCGCCAGCCAACGCCTCCAGGCGGAGGGTGACGGCGCGGGCGTGGGCGCGGAGGCCTTCGGCTTCAGCCATAGTTTCTACCACGGGGCCCACGTTCAACAGGCCTTCAGGGGTGAGGCGCTGGAAGGTGATTTTCTTCAGGAACGAATCCAGCGACACGCCGCTGTAGTTGCGGGCGTAGCCGTTGGTGGGCAGCGTGTGGTTGGTGCCCGAGGCGTAGTCGCCCACGGCTTCCGGGGTGAGATGGCCTAGGAATACGGAGCCGGCGTTGGTGACACCTTCGGCCAACTGCTCGGGGTTGCGCACGGCCAGAATCAGGTGCTCGGGGGCATACTGGTTCGAGAAGTACAGCATTTCCTCCGGCGTGCGCAGCAGAATGGCGCGGCTTTCGGTGAGGGCCTGGGCGGCCACCTCGGCCCGGGGCAGCTCCCGCAGCTGGCGCTCCACCTCGGCTTTGGTCTGATCCAGCATCGACAGGGAATCCGACAACAGAATCACCTGCGAGTCGGGGCCGTGTTCGGCCTGGCTGAGCAGATCGGCGGCCACGAAGGCCGGCGTGGCGGATTCGTCGGCAATAACCAGCACTTCCGAGGGCCCGGCCGGCATATCAATGGCCACACCGTAGCGGGTGGCCAGCTGTTTAGCGGCCGTCACGTACCGGTTGCCGGGGCCGAAAATCTTGTCCACGGCGGGCACTGAATCGGTACCGCCGCTCAGCGCGGCCACGGCCTGGGCCCCGCCGGCTTTCACGATGGTGCTGATGCCCAGCAGCTGGGCCGTGAACAGAATGATGGGGTTCACCGAGCCGTCCTTCTGCGGCGGCGTGCAAAGCACGATTTCAGGGCAGCCGGCCAAACGGGCCGGTACGCCCAGCATCAGCAAGGTGCTGAATAGCGGCGCGGTGCCGCCCGGAATATACAGGCCCACGCGCTGCACGGGTACCGCCCGCCGCCAGCACGTTACGCCCGGCATGGTTTCCACGCGCTCCTCCTGCGGAATTTGCGCTTTGTGGAACCGCAGAATATTGGCGTGCGCCTGCCGGATGGCCGTTTGCAACTCCGCAGGCACCTGGGCCGCGGCGGCAGCCAGTTCCTCAGGGCCCACGCGCAGGCCGCCCGCGAGGTCGGCCCCGTCGAACTGGCGGGCGTAGTCGAGCAGGGCCGCGTCGCCGCGCTGGCGCACGTCCTCGAAAATCTGCTGCACGCGCTGCTCCACGTCCTGGGCCTGCTGCTGGGCCGCCCGCTGCTGCAGCGCCGCCCACTCCGGCTGGGATGGATATTGGAAGATGTTCATCTGGAATAGTGCTTGGTGCTTAGTTGTTAGTGCTTAGCATTTTAAAACCCATTTACTAGGCACTAAGCACTAACAACTGAGCACTAATCAGGAAATCATTTTCTCAATCGGGAGGACCAGGATGCCTTCGGCGCCGACGGCTTTGAGCTGGCTGGTGATGTGCCAGAAGTCGTCCTCGTTTACCACCGACTGCACCGATACCCAGCCTTCCTCGGCCAGCGGCGTGATGGTAGGCGACTTGATGCCGGGCAGCAGCTGCTTCACCGCATCCAGGGCCGCCACGGGGGCGTTGAGGATGATGTACTTGTTGCGGCGGGCGCGGCGCACGGCCTGCATCCGGAACTGCAACTGCTCGAGCAGCTCCTTTTTCTCGGCGCTCAGGTTCTGGTTGGCAATGAGCACGGCCTCGGAGCGGAATACGGTTTCCACCTCGCGCAGGCCGTTGCCCAGCAGTGTGGAGCCGCTGCTCACAATATCACAGATGGCCTCGGCCAGCCCGATGCTGGGGGCAATTTCCACCGAGCCGCTGATGGTGTGCAGATTGGCTTTCACCCCGCGCTCGGTGAGGTAAGCGCCCAGAATCTGGGGGTACGAGGTGGCAATGTTCACGCCCTGCAAGTCCTGCACCGAGTCGTAGGAGGCAGCGCGGGGCACGGCCAAACTCAGGCGGCACTTGCTGAAGCCCAGGCCTTCCACTTCCAAAGCAGGGAAACCGGCTTCCACCAGCACGTTCTGGCCCACGATGCCCAGGTCGGCCACGCCGTCCTGCACGTAGCCGGGGATATCGTCGTCGCGCAGGTAGAGGATTTCGAGGGGAAAGTTGGTGGCTTCGGTTTTGAGCTTGTAGGAAGCCGAGAGGAAGCTAATGCCGCATTCCCGAATCAGGTTCAGGGAATCTTCGCTTAAGCGGCCCGATTTCTGGATGGCCAGACGGAGCATATCGTGGGGAATTAGTAATTAAGAATTAGTAATTAAGACTTGACCGATGTGGCTCGTTCTTAACTGTAATTCGGGAAGAGTGACTTGGGGAAAAAGGACCCGGTCGTTGGGATGGGGCCAAACTACGGCCGGGCCACCGTTTTTCGGGGGCCGGGGAGCCAACTGTGGCTCGCCCAACGGGGTCAATATGATGCGTATATTCCTCTAGAAAGAGGAATGGTGCCCGTGGTGATGGTGATGCTTCGACTCAGACGCGCAGGGCCCGGCCAGGCGACCCGCTACGGGGGCGGCCAGATGGCTGGAGGGGCTCAGGAAAAGCGCGGAGGATGGCATACGGGGCTTAGAGTAGCGGGGCAAAGGTAAGCGCACCAGCCAGAGATGAAAACTTTTTCACAGAAATTTTACCTTAAAAGCAGGACCTTTACGTTTTCTGCACCCTGCTAACCGTATTTCTGGCACCATTGTTTCGGAGTGCCTTGCTCCGAGGGTGTTTTTCGTCCCGGTTGTCTGCCTCACCTGTTGATCTTCTCTATGCTTAATCTTCGGCTATCGGCTCTTTACTGGGGATTGGGCCTAAGCCTGGCCTGCGCCCCTAACCTGGTACAGGCCCAGACTACGCCCGCGCCCACCCCAGCTCCACTGCCGGCATCCCCAGCCACGCCGGCGCCCACTACCGTTTCGCCGACTACTACTGCGCCGGTAGCTCCCGCTACGCCTTCCCAACCAACCGCTGCACCAGTACCGGCTACGGCGGGCAGCACCGCGCCCAACGGCATGGCAGCCCCGGCTGCCGGCGTGCCCACCGTGCAGCTGCCGCTGCCCCAGGCCAGTCCGCGCGCGTTGGTTTCCCAGGGATTCGGCCTGACGGAAGTGACGGTGGATTACCACTCGCCCGCCGTGCGCAACCGCACCGTGTGGGGTGGCCTGGTGCCTTATGACCAGGTCTGGCGGGCGGGAGCCAACGAAAACACACTCATCCGCTTCTCCACCCCAGTGCTGCTGCGCGGGCAGTTGGTGCCGGCCGGGCAGTACTCGTTCTACGTAGTACCCCACCAGGACCGAGACTGGGAGCTGACCCTGAACCGCGTGACCACCCACTGGGGCGCCGAGGGCTACGACCAGCGCGAGGACATCATCCGGGTGCCGGTGATGCCCGAAACCGCGCCCTATCACGAAAACCTGCTCTACTGGTTTTCCGACATCAAAGCCACCGGCGCCCACCTCAACCTGACCTGGGAGAAGCGCACCCTCACGCTGCCCATCGAGACGGAAGTGCACAAGCAGGTACTGGCTGGCATTGAGCAGGTGTTGCAGCAGCAGCCCAACGACTGGCAGCTACTGGCCCAGGCCGCCGACTACCTGGTGCAGAACAACATCCAGCCGGAGCGTGCCCTCACCTGGATCAATGAGTCGCTGAAGCTACAGGACGCGGCTACCAATAACTGGATTAAAGCGCGTTTGCTGGCCCAGCAGCAGGATTTCGGCACGGCCATCGTGTACGCCCGCAAGGCCATCAAGCTCGGCGACAAGGAAGATACCACCTTCAAAACCCAGCTCCCCACCATGCGCATCGCCCTCACCGAGTGGCAGGCTAAGGCGTATTAGGCAGTCAAAGGGAAGAAGTCAACAGTAAAAGCGCCTACGTCTCATCAGGAAGACGTAGGCGCTTTTACTGTTGACTTCCTCCCTTTTAACTTGTCTCTCTCCCTTTCGATTTTTCTCATGGATGCACTGCTAGCCATTTGCCGCGCTATTCACCCGGTTTCTGCGGATCTGGAAGCGGCCCTGCACCGGCAGGTGCGCCGCGAAACGGCTCCGGCCCACACGTATCTGCTGGAACCGGGCCACACGGCGCACCGGCTGTATTTCGTGGAACAGGGGCTGGTACGCGGCTTTTCGCTCCGGGAAGGCAAAGAATCGACTTCGTGGTTTATGCAGGAAGGGCACTTCATCATTTCCATCCTGAGCTTTTTCTCCCGGCAACCATCCCACGAGTACGTGCAGGCCCTCTCCGACTGCGTGCTCTGGTCACTGAGCCACGAGCAGCTGCAGCGGCTGTACCAGGAGTTTCCGGAATTCAACTTTATTGGCCGCGTGCTCACGGAGCAGTACTACGTACTCAGCGAGCAACGGGCGCTGCACCTGCGCATGCTGCCGGCCGCCGAGCGGTACGAGCTGCTGCTGCGCGACTTCCCGGGCATTGCGCAGCGGGTGCCCCTCAAGCTGCTGGCCTCGCACCTGGGCCTCACTCCCGAAACCCTGAGCCGCCTGCGTGCCCGCCGTTCTTGACAAATATCAACAGAAGTGTGCCCCGCCCGGGGGACTTTTGACGCATGGTTTCACCACGCTAACGCCCTTGACCGGCTGCTCTTCTGATGCACTTACTCATTGCTACCCTCCTGGCGGCCGGCTTGCTGACCGGCAACGTCGTGCTGGGTTATTACTCCGCCCCAACCGAAATCCTGCTCACGCCCCTGGTGGTGGTAGCCACCACCCTGCTGCTGGTGCCAGCCAATGCAAGCGACCCAAGCCCTTACTTAGCGCCACGCTGGCCGCATTGCTGATTTGCGCGCACGATGCCGGCGTGAAGCTGTACGGCGGCGGCGCCCACGATCTGGCGGGGCAGGGCTTTATTCATGCCTTTCTGTTTTTTGGCCTATTCCCCACGTATCTGCTGCTGTTGCACCGGGTGAGCCAGGTGACAGGCATTTCTGCCAGGAATAAAAGGGCGGCTTACCTCGTGTTTCCGCTGGTGCTGGCGGTGCATCTGACCCTGTTCGGCTGGCTGGGCGTGAACCGGTAGCCCAACATATTTCCTTCGTAAGCATATCAACTCGATAAGCGTGTAAAATTCAGTGTGGCTCCTGGTTATAACAACTACAAAAAAGTCCCGCCAGACAATCTGGCGGGACTTTTTTGTGCAGATTTTCTCGTTCACTTACATCAGAACCGGGCAATAACGCGCAGGTTCACGAGGCGGCGCGAGAGGAAGTTGGGCACGGAATAGATGCGGCCGTTCAGGTCCTGAATGTAGTTGTAGCCGGCCAGGTTATCCGCCCCGAGGATGTTGAGCACTTCCAGGCTCATCCACAGGGTTTTGAGCTGCACGGTGCGGCCGTTGGCTTCTTCTACCGCCGTGCGCAGGCTCAAGACTTTGGTAAAGCCCAGATCCACGCGCTTATAGGAGCGGGTGAGCTTACTGGTCCCTCGCAAATCGGGGGCATCGGGCGGGCTGTACGGCAGGCCGGTGCCGAATACCAGGTTCACGTAGCCCTTCACCGAGGGGTTACCGGGCAGGTTATCCTGCAGAAACACGCCCAGATTCAGCCGCTGGTCGGAGGGCCGGCGGATGTAGCCTTTCGGTTCCCGGCCGGTCACGTTGCCCGCCGCATCAAAGGTATTAATGGAGTCGCCGGCCAGGTTTTCGCGGGTGGTCAGCACGCCCAGACTAAACCACGACTCGGTGCCGGGAATGAACTCCCCACTCACCCGCGCATCCACCCCGGCGGCGTAGGCGCGGGCATCGTTGTTGGCCTGGTAGCGTAGGCGCACATTGTCGATGTCGTAAGGCACCACGTCGGTGAGGTATTTGTAGTAGGCCTCACCGGTGAAGCGGAACGGTCGGTTCCACTGGGTAAACCGCAGCTCATTGCCCACAATAAAATGCAAGGAGCGTTGGGCCCGCAGCGCCAGGTTCAACTGGCCTTCCTGGTCCTGGGGCGCACCGGTCTGGAAGCGCAACTCCCGGTAGAAGGGCGGCTGATGGTACACGCCCACGGCCGCCTTCCAGGCCAGGCGCGGGTTGCGGGCGCTGGTGAAGGCATACTGCACCCGGGGACTGAAGGTGGTTTGCCGGTTTACCGTCCAGTAGCTCACGCGCCCGCCGTAGGTGAGCGTACGCAGCGAGTCAAACCGGACGGTGTGCTGCAGGTATCCCTGGGTGCGGGTGCTTTCTAGGTTCAGGCCGGATACCAGCCGGGTGCGGCGCGCATCGGGCACGAAATCCGCCGAATCGACGAAGCTATACTCGTTCAATTCGTCCTGAATTCGCTCCCGGCCCACTTTCAGGCCCCAGCGCACGGTGCTCCGCTCGCCCGGCGTCCAGGTGCCCCGGGTTTCCAGGGTGGCAATGCGGGCGGTTAGGTTGTTACGCGAGTGCTGAAACCGTGACCCGATGCCGCGCCGGTTCACATCGTTACCGAACTCGGTTGAGTTCTGGTCCCGGTTGATTTCGGCAATGCTGTAGGCAGCTTCCACGTCGCGGTACTCAAACTCACGCGAGTACACCAGGCCGCCAAGCAGCTCCAGCCGCAGGTTGCGCAGCGCATCATGGCGTAGGTTCAGGCCGCCTTGGTACATATCGTACTGCATTCGCTCCCGGCCCGCATACCCGATGTAGAGGCGGGAAAGCTGGTTGGTAGCGGTACTGAACGTACTTTCTCCGCTCTCGGGGTTGAAGCGAAAATCGTTGTGGGCAAAGGTGTTGAAAACGCCCAGCGAGGTACGTTCCAGGTTATCCTTCGGCCCCAGATTCACCGTAATTAGGCTCTGCCCGTCGTAGAACGTGGGGTTGTAGCCGCCCTGCTGCTGTTGCAGCGAGTTGAACACGTAGGTGGCGTTTTTGTAGCGCAACCCGGCCAGGTAGCTGACCCGCCGGTTGGCCGAGGCTGCCTCGGCGTGGGCCGTGCCGCCCACCAGGCTGGCCGTGGCCGAGCCAGCAAACCGGCCCGGCTGCTTGTAGGTGATATCCAGCACTGAGGACAGTTTGTCGCCGTACTTGGGCTGCCAGCCCCCGGTCGAAAACTCAATGGTATTTACCAGATCGGGGTTGATGAAGCTCAGGCCCTCCTGGGCGGCGGCCGTCACCAAAAACGGCCGGTACACCTCAAAGCCGTTCACGTACACCAGGTTTTCCTCGTAGTTGCCGCCCCGTACCGAGTAGGTGCTAGTCAGCTCGTTGGTGCTGGCCACGCCGGGCAGGGTTTTCAAAATGGCCGAGAAGTCGCCGAAGGGCGAGGGAATTTCCTTGGCCGTGCGCGGCTCCAGCTGCAGAATACTCACCTGCTCGCGGGTATCGGTCACGTCGGAACGGCCGCGCACGGTCACGTTGCCCAGGGCGCGGCTGTCTTCCTGCAGCGTCAGGGTCAGCTCGCGCTGGCTGTCGAGGTTGAGGGTGGCACGCTCGGTGCGGAAGCCCAGCCGCCTGATGACCAGCACCGGGGCCTTCCCGCCAAGGGGCCGCACCACGTTCAGGGCGAAGCGGCCCCGGTCGTCGGTGCTGGTGCCGCCGGGCATGCCCTCCACGCCCACCGCCACCTGCCCCAGCGGCTGGCCGGCCGCGTCGCGCACGGTGCCGGTTACCAGCACCCGCGCCGTCTGAACGGGTTGTTGGGCACGGGCCGGACTCAGGCCCGCCGCGAGGGCCCCGGCCAGCGCTACCGGTACGGGAGAAAGCAGCAGCCGCAGCCACAGCGCAGGAACCACCGACGAAACGCGAAGAGGTGCGGGCATGCGCGGGCGCTAGTTATAGTCTTCGGTAGCGGCCGAGGTGGCCAGCTGCTCGCGCATGCGGGCCAGGGTAGCCACCGGGTCGGGCGAGCTGAATACGAAGGAGCCGGCTACCAGCACGTCGGCCCCGGCTTCTACCAGCGCCCCGGCGTTGTCGAGGGTCACGCCGCCGTCAATTTCAATGAGGGCTTCCGAGCCCGAGTCCACCAGCATCTCTTTCAACACGGCCACCTTGCGGAGCGTGTTCGGAATAAACGCCTGCCCCCCAAACCCGGGGTTTACCGACATAATGCACACTAAATCGAGGTCGGCGGCAATATCGGCGAGCAGGTGCACGGGCGTGTGCGGGTTCAGGGCCACGCCGGCCCGGCAGCCCAGCTGCTTGATTTGCTGAATGACGCGGTGCAGGTGAGTGCAGGCTTCGTAGTGCACCGTGATGTTGGCCGCGCCCGCGTCACGGAAAGCACTGAGGTAGTGCTGGGGCTCCTCAATCATGAGGTGCACATCGATGGGCTGCTTAGCGTGGCGGTGCACAGCCTGCAGCACCGGAATGCCAAAGGAAATATTGGGCACGAACCGGCCGTCCATCACGTCGAAATGCAGCCAGTCGGCGGCAGAGCCGGCCAGCCGCTCGGTTTCAAATTGCAGATTGCCAAAATCGGCGGCGAGAAGCGAAGGGGCCAGCAGCGGGGCCATACGACGGGTCGGATTCATACCGCGAAAGTAACTGAATAACGGAGGATAGTGTAGCCCGGCGGCGGAATAGCCCGGCGGCGGCCCGGCCGGTGGACGCCCGGCCCAGGGCCCCAACGCGCCTACCACCCCGGTTCGTACCGACAAACGCAAAAAAACCGGCCGCTACCCTGGGGGCAGCGGCCGGTTTTTTTGTATAACTGAGAGCTTAGAAGTGAGAACTTAGAGCTTAGAAGCCAGACGAATAAGAACTACAGCAGCATCGGGCCCCGTGAAGTTCGCGTATCCAGGCTCTAACATCTGACTTCTAAGCTCTCACATCTAAGTTCTCACTTGGTAGCGGGCTCCTTTTCCCAGGCGCGCCAGTCGAGCTTGCCGTCCTCGGTTTTGCGCAGGAACACGGTTTTGTCGTCATCGGCGCGCTTGCCGAAGGTCACGTCGCCCCGGCAGTCGAGGCACTTGAGGCTGGTGTACTTGAACTTATCCTGGGCCACGCGGGCGGTGAGGTCGAGGTTATCGGAACCACAGAGGCCACACTTCGGCACGTCGGGAAAGCTGAGCCGGTCGTACTCGGCCACCACTTCGTGGAAATTGGCGCCCTGCACCGTAAAGTGAAACTGCCGACGCCCGAGGCGCTTGGTGACCATCATTTGCAACATGGGAGAGAAATGGTAAGAGTGAATAAAACGAAACCAGGGTTTCAGACTAGCAACAATGGCCGCCGGGAAATCATTGCCAATTTACTAATTTTATTTGCAATTATTCAGCCAATATGAATAGCAAATCATTCTTTTGTCTGCCTTCAAGATACGCAGCCCGGCTTTTCCACGCATAAAAAAAGCAGACCTCCCAGCCTGCTTTTTTTAATGTTGCTTTTACCCACTTATCAGAGTTTCACGAACCGTACGGTTCGCTGTTCACGCCGGTTGCTGACGGTGCAGGTGTATACGCCTTTGGTGAGGACGCCCGGCTGCAGGCGCACAGCGGCGGCCGTAGTAGGCGCAATCTGCTGCTCCGACACCAAGGCTCCGCGCGCATCATAGATGCGCACCTGCAACGGCGTGGCCTGGAAGTCAACGGCTAGCTGCAGGTACAGCTCGTCGTCCTTGCTGGGGTTGGGGTAAATCAGCAGGTCCTGGCGCGGGGCGGGCGGGGCAGCGGCCAGCGGCGTGCCGGGGTTAGCCAGGTTATAGGCCCGCACGAAGTTGGGAATACCGTAGCCGATATCGTCGTTGGGGGTGGTGGCGCGGGTACCGGAACGCTGCAAGAAGCTGATGACCTGCTGGGCCGTGAGCGTGGGGTTGGCCTGCCAGAATCCCGCCACCAGCCCGGCCAGCACCGGGCAGGAGTATGAGGTACCGTTGCCCCGAATCACGGCACCGCCCGGTGATACAATGGCCGTCTGCACGCCCATAGCGGCCAGATTTGGCTTGATGCGCCCATCAGCTGTAGGGCCCCGGGAGCTGAAACCGGCCACCACGGCCAGCGAGTCGGTAGCCCCTACGGTCAGAATGGAGTCGGCGTCGGCGGGGGCGGTGATGTAACGCCAGCTGCCGTTGCCCTCGTTGCCGGCCGAGCTGACGACCACCATCCCCACGCGGGCCGCTACCGTGGCCGCCCGCGTGGAAAGAGCCGTGCGCCCGTTCATGGTGGCGTAGCTGTAATCAATGGAGGGGAAGTCGAAGGTGCTGTAGCCCAGCGAGGAGCTAATCACGTCTACGCCGGCCGAGTCGGCCTTTTCGGCGGCAATCAGCCAGTTGGCTTCCTCAATGGGGTGCTCCGAGGATACGTCCTCGGTGATGAACAGCCGGAAAGTGGCCTTGGGCGCGGTACCGATGTACAGCCCGGTTTCGTTGCCACCGATGGTAGACAGGCAGTGCGTGCCGTGACTGTCACGCAGAAAGACGTTGGTGGATTTATCCACCACGTTGAACGTGCCGGCCAGCCGGTTTTCCTGGGTGATGGAACGGAAGGCAGAAGCCGAATTTACGCCCGGAAAGCCGCCATCGAATACGGCAATCTGCATGCCTTCGCCCCGGAAGCCGGCATCGTGCATCTGCACGGCCCCGACCATCTGGGCCTGGGTGAAGGCCTTGCCGTACTGGCTGCGGGTGCCCCGCTCCTGATCGAGCGTTCCATTGGCATCCTCGCCTTTGGGTTTGCGGGTGCCGGGCAGGCCCCGGTTCAGCGTTTGGGCCGAGCGCACGCAGGGCAGCGCCTGCACCTGTTGCAGCGTGGCCGAGTCGCAGGCCACAATGGCCGCGTTAAACCAGCGCGAGGTGTACCAGAGCTGCGCCCCGGCCACGGCCTTCACCTGCTGCACGTAAGCGGGCGAAACCGGCAAATCGCGCGGCAGAACGACAATATTCTGCCGTTGCCGCCGCTGAATGGCGCGGGCGGAAAGGAAGGCCTGCGGGTTGGCCACGGTATAGGGCGTTCCGGCTTTATCTTTAAAATAAATCAGGTGCTTGCGCACCGTGCCGGTGGTTTTGGCAACCGGAGCAGCCGGCGGATTCTGCGGGTCCGAATCGGCCAGCAAAGGAAGCACGGCCGTCAGGCTCAGACCGGTAGTCAGGAAGAGGCGGGATAGAATCATTCGAAACGCGAATAGACGTGCCGGAAGATACAAACGAATCCGGCAAATACATCCGTTCTGGCAGCAGGGGCCAAATCCGACACCCGACTAAACGCGCAACGCCCCGCCGAAACGCGCAATTCCGGCGGGGCGTTGTGGCTCCTGAAAGTAGCAGTTACTTGCCGCTTTCAATCAGTACCTCACTACGCGACTGGCCCTGGTAGTTCAGGCTGGGGTTGCAGCCCAAGGTACCGGTATTATCGCAGTGAAAAAACCGGCGGCGCACCCGGTACACAGGGCCGGTACCGGCGGCGAAAGTGGTGCGCAGAATGGTAGTGTAGGCCGCGTTGGCTTCAACGGCTACATCGTTGATAGTCGTGACCGTATTCTCGTAGGCGTAGGTTTTGCCGTTCCGGGTAAGGCTCAGCGGCTGACCTACGTTGCGGTAGAAGCGGTTCTCAGCAATGATGGTATCCTGGGCGTTGAAGGCGTTGATATTCCAAACTTTGCCTTCCGCCACCGGAAATACCAACTCCACGCTGCGGCGGTTATTGCGCTGCTCCGTCACGGTCTGGCGGCCAACCGTCACCGTCAGCACAGAGTCTACGGCCCAGGCATCCGTGGCCGTGGCGCGGCGCGAGCGAACAACGCGGTACGCGGGCTGACCAGTGGCATCGGGGCTCAGCTCGGCTTCTACCTGCTCCCGGAACTGGAAGCGGCTGGCCGTGGGCGCATTATTGCGCCAGGTGGTATCGGCCACGTCGTAGATGCGGTAGGTGCCTACTGCCAGCGGGTAATACTCGGGGCCGGGGTTAGGCAGCACTTCCGTCTCGTTCTGGCAGCCGGCTACGGCCACGGCCAGCAGCACTGCCGACCCCAGCCGGCCGGCCGCGCTGCGGAGGGTCGGAAAATAAGCAGCATAGTTCTGTTTCATAGAAAGCAATTAACGCCCTGAAAGTACCACGGGTTTAGGAAGAATCCACGGTCCAGCCGCCGCCTCAACGTACAAACGGCCCGGACAAGTGCCCGGGCCGCTGACTTATTCCGGCCGCCTAGCGCACGGCCACTGCCTCGGAAGGCTCTGGGATTTCGCCGATAGTATGGCGCTCGATCCAGCCGCCACCCAGCACGTCGTTGCCGTCGTAGAATACGGCGGCCTGGCCGGGCGTCACGGCGTGCACCGCTTCCTCGAAATACACGTAGATTTTGTCGCCCTTCTGCTCTAGGAAGGCCGGGGAGCCGTCGTGGTTGTAGCGGATTTTGGTGGTACTGGGCACTAGACCCCGGCCCTCCAAAGAGGCGAATTTGCCCATATTGAGCTTGCCCACCACGGTGCGGGTGCTGGCCAGATCATCGAAGTTGCCGAGCACTACGCGGTTGGTTTCGGGGTCGATGGCCGTTACGTAGGCCGGGAAGCCCAGGGCCACGCCCAGCCCCTTGCGCTGCCCGATGGTGTAGAACGGGTAGCCCTCGTGCTTGCCGATAACCGTGCCGTCGCGCAGTACAAACTCGCCGCCGGCTACGCGCTCCTCCAGGCCTGGCACCCGGCGGCGCAGGAAGCCGCGGTAGTCGTTGTCGGGAATAAAGCAGATTTCGTAGCTCTCCGGCTTGTTTACCAGTTCGGTGAAGCCCCGCTCGCGGGCAAAGTCGTAGATGGCCGTTTTGCGCAGCTGACCCAGCGGGAACAGCGTGCGGGCCAGGCTTTCCTGCGTGACGCCCCACAGGGCATAACTCTGGTCCTTGTTGTCGTCGAGGCCTTTGCTGATGACGTAGCGGCCGTTTTCCTCGCGCACCTGGGCGTAGTGGCCGGTGGCAATGAACTCGCAGCCCAGCTGGTCGGCACGGCGCAGCAGAGCATCCCACTTGATGTGGGTGTTGCAGAGTACGCAGGGGTTGGGGGTGCGCCCGGCCAGATATTCCTCGGTGAAGTTGCTGATGACGAAGTCGCCGAATTCGTCGCGGATGTCGATGATGTAGTGCGGGAAGCCCAGCTCCACGGCAATCTGGCGGGCATCGTTGATGCTGTCGAGGGAGCAGCAGCCGGTTTCCTTCTTGCTGCCGCCCGCCGAGGCGTAATCCCAGGTTTTCATGGTCATCCCGACCACTTCGTACCCCTGCTCGTGGAGCATCACGGCTGCCACGGAGCTGTCGATGCCGCCGCTCATAGCGACGAGCACCCGTCCTTTCGTTGTATTCATACGTGAATCAAATTGCGCCCGAAGCGTGAAAGGTTCCGGCCGAATGGGCAAAGGTACGAAAGAGGGAGTGGTGAATGGTTGAATTGTCATTGCGAGGCCAAAGGCCGTGGCAATCCTTCTCTCACGCAGTCTGAATCCTTACGTAATTCCAAAGCCCCTGACGCCAGCGCAAACGTCAGGGGCTTTGGGGTTCGTTGCGGCCGGGCTCCCTGAGAAGGACAGATTGCTTCGCTCCGCTCGCAATGACAGCTCACCCATCCAACAATTTCCCGCAGAAGTCCCGATTATTGCAGCGGCAACGGCGGTAGCGCCGGGCCTGGTTTCCTTCAATTTCCTTTGCTATGTCTTTGTTAGTTCCCGTGATGGTGCGCGGCATCAATAATTTGTCCGATGCCCGCTACTGCGCCGGTATGGGGGCCGATTCGCTTACTTTCCGCCTCGACCCCTCCTTTGCCGATTACCTCACCCCGCAGGCCGTGCAGGAACTCAGCGGCTGGGTGGCGGGCGTGCAGCTTATCGGCGAGTTCGACACGCTGCCCGTGGCCGAAATCAATGCCCTGGTGCAGCAATGCGGCCTTCACGCCGTGCTGCTGCACCGCCGCCGCACCGCCGAGGAGCTGGCGCAGCTGACGGTACCCGCCCTCAAGCTCACGCCCTGGGTGCAGGACATGATGCCCGAAGACGTGGAGCTGCGCTTCCGCGAGCAGGCTCCGCACTACCTGGGTTTCGTACTGGCTACGCCGCCCTCGCCCTTGCCCAACGCCACCGAGCTGCTGCGCCTCACCGAGCAGGCCCGCACCTATCCGGTCTGGCTTGGGGCCGGTTTTGCCCCTGATACACTGCGCAACTTCGTGGAAAAAGTACGTCCCGCCGGCATTGTGCTACAAGGCGGCGACGAAATCAAGCCCGGCCTGCGCGACTTCGACGAAATGGAAGCCGTATTTGAGCAGCTGGAAGAAGAATAAGCGCCTCACAGCCCCCGAATGAAATAGCAGCGCCCCGAAAGTGTATTTTCGGGGCGTTGCTGTTTTCAGGCGTCAGGCCATCACCGTCAGCAGCGAGAGGATGGGCTGCGTGAGGTTCGGCGGGCCCTGCCGTTGCAGGTACCGGACGGCTTCGGCCGGGGGTAGGCTTTTGGTGAACAGCCGCCAAGCCACGGCCCCGTCCAGCGTAATGCTGGCCGCTACCGGCCTCATATAGTCCTGGCCCAACTCCCAGCCGGCCGGGGTACGCCGCAAAAACCACGTACTGGGCGCGGGTCCCGTAAGCTGTACCCGCACCACCGTGCCCAGTTCGGCGGCCACACTGCGGTAGTGGTGCGGCAGGGCCTGAGCGCAGGTGGTCAGAAACGGCTCGTATAGCGGCGGTTCCAACAAAGGTCCCTCCTGCCCCACGGCCTGCCGGATCTGCTGCTGGTGATGCCACTTCTCGGTGTACTCGCGGGCAATGTGAAAGTGGTTGGTCGATTCTGCTTCGCCGGCCCAGGCCACCGCAAACGCGGCCGGCGCAGTGGGCTCCAGGGTGCGCAGAAACTCGTTGTACCGGGGGCCGACCATGGCCAGCAGCTCCAGCAGCACGGGCGGACTCAGCCGCTGCCCGGCCGCTACCCAGGAGTTGTTAAGCGCATTGAGGTGGCCCACTACATCGGCATACTCGCCACTGGCCGGGCCGGGGCTGGCGAAGTGCCCGTCGCGCAGCATGGACAGGCTGCGGAGGCTACCATCGAGCAAGTGCAGCGCCACGGCCTGCACGTTCCAGCCGGGCGCCAGCGTGGGCCGTTGCCAGTCGGCCGGACTGAGGCTGCGCAGTACGTCCAGCAGCAGCTCGTCGAGCACCGGGAACAGCGGCAGGGTATCAGGAACAGAAACGGGCAGCATAAACAGGAAACCGGAGAAAGACAGAAAAGCAGCGTACTCCAGGGTAGAGCCACCGTCGTTGCCCTTGTACTCCGAAGCTGTGCTTTGGCCCGCGGCAGCGGATACTCAAGACGCAACCACAGAGCATCACTCTCTGCCCGCGAGCCGAAGCATAGCTTCGGAGTACAAGGGCAACGACGGCCGAAACGCGTTTTAGCTCACTTGGAACTGCAGGTACTTGATGGGCACGCCGACGGAGCGGTATTTGCGCTCGAAGGTGGTTTGGATGTCCTCAGCGTGGGGCAGCAGCTCGGGCGTGGCGTACAGGTCCTTGGTGTGGGCCAGGATGGTAGCGCCGGGGCGCTGCTGCACGATTTCGAGGGAGTAGTCGAACAGGTCCTCGTTGTCGGTTTTGAGGTGAATCAGGCCGCCAGGGCGCAGAATCTGCTGGTACAGGTTGAGGAAGCGCGGGTAGGTCAGGCGGCGCTTGATATCCCGGTCGCGGGGGCGCGGATCGGGGAAGGTAATCCAGATTTCGTGCAGCTCGCCGGGGGCAAAATGCGTGAGCAGATCGTGGGCGCGGGTGCGCACCCAGCCGACGTTCTGCAGGCCCCTTTCCTCGGCCCGGGCGTTACCCCGCCAGATCCGGTCACCCTTGATATCGAGGCCCAGGAAGTTGCGCTCGGGGTAGCGCTCGGCCAGGCCCACGGTATACTCGCCCTTGCCGCAGCCCACTTCCAGGGTAATCGGGTTCGGGTTCTGGAAAAAAGCCTCGTGCCAGCGGCCACCGAGCTGCTGGTAGGTGTCTTTCCCGGGTTCTACCACACTGGCCCGTTCGGCATTTTCGGCAAAGCGCTTCAGTTTAACTCGACTCACTGGATTGATATTTTCGTTTTTTGGTTGTTCGGTTGTTGGCTACCGTTGTCATCCTGAGCCTGCGAAGGAGCTTACTGCGCCAGCGCGGCAACTGCCCGGTAGTACTCCTGACGTAGTAAGGTCCTTTGCAGGCTCAGGATGACAACGGTAGCCAGAAATACACGGCGCAAAAGCTACAGCTCCTCAATCTCCGCCACCACAAAGGTACTGCCCCCGATGAAGACCACATCATCCGGGGCGGCGGCGGCACGGGCGGCGGCCACGGCGGCCGGCACCGGGCCATACGCGCGGCCTTTCAGGCCCAGGGCAGCGGCCCGCCCGGCCAGCTCATCGGCCGGCAGGGCCCGCGGAATGGTAGCCTGGCAGAAGTAGTAGGTGGCTTCCCGGGGCAGCAGGGCCAGCATCTTGCTCACGTCCTTATCATTGACGACGCCCAGCACGATGTGCAACTGCTGGTACGGCAGACGCGCCAGCTGCCCGGTAATGAAGCGGATACCCGCCTCGTTGTGGCCCGTATCACAGACCACCAGCGGCTTGCGACCCAGGATGGTCCAGCGGCCCTTGAAGCCCGTGAGGCGGCGCACTTCCCGCAAGCCCTCCCGCACGGCCGCTTCCGGAATGCGGAAACCCTGGCTGCGCAGCTCTTCCACCACGGCCAGCACGCCGGGCAGGTTCAGGCGCTGGTAGTCACCCACGAGGGCCAGCTCCAGATCGGACAGGTACGGCTCTTCGTTGCGCAGCACGCGCAGGCGCTGGGTGGGCTCGTCGGGGGCGGGTTCCTGGGCCAGCTCCACCCGGAACTGCTCGTCGGCAAACAGAAGCGAGGCCGCTTCAGTGGCGGCTTTTTGGCGGAACACATCGGCTACCTCCGGCTGGGTCTGGCTGATGATGGCGGGCACGCCGGGCTTGATGATACCGGCTTTTTCGGCGGCAATGAGCGGCAGCGTCTCGCCCAGCAGGTTCTGGTGGTCTAGACTGATGTTGGTGATGAGCGACACCAGCGGCCGGATGATGTTGGTAGAATCGAGCCGCCCGCCCAGGCCCACTTCCACCACGGCCACGTCCACCTGCTGCTCGGCAAAGTAGGCAAAGCATAAGGCCACGCACATTTCAAAAAACGAGGGCTGCACTTCGTCGAACAGCCCGCGCCACTTCGCCACCCACTGCACCAGGTAGTCAGGGTCCAGGTCCTGGCCGTTCACCTTGATGCGCTCCGTGAATTCCTTGAGGTGGGGCGAGGTGTAGAGGCCCACCTTGTAGCCGGCGGCCTGCAGAATGGCGGCCAGCAGGTTCGAGGAGCTGCCCTTGCCGTTGGTGCCGGCCACGTGTACGCAGCGCAGCTGCCGCTCAGGGTTGCCCATGGCGGCGGCCAGTTGCTCGGTGCGCTCCAGTCCCGGCTTGTAGCCCGCCTCACCCACCCGCTGAAACATGGGCAATTGCTGGTAGAGAAAGTCGAGGGTTTGCTGGTAGGTCATGGGGCCGGAATGCGCGGATGGACTGCAAAGGTAGCGCACACCGCCATTCGTACGCGGCCCCAGCAACGCAAAAGCGCCACCCCGTTGCCGGAGTGGCGCTTTTAGCATTTGGTTGCAGCTACTTTTTACCGCACCGTAAAGCGGAAGGTGTAGAAGCCGGTAGCCCCACCCTCCGCCGAGCTGGTGCGACGAAACTCCAGCTTCAGCAGCTCGTCCCGGCACGCCCGTTCCTGGGCCGCCGATACCGTGCCGGATACTTTCGTCACGGATTCTACTTCGCCGTCGGCGTTGATTTTGATTTTAAAGCGGACGGAGCCGGAGTTGTTATCCAGCGCCGCTACCGTGGGCTTGCTGACGATGGCCCAGCCGGCCATATCCAAGCCACCGCTGCCGGGGCTGGTGCCCCGGCCGCCGCTACCCGGCTCGCCGGAGTAGGCCGTGCCGCCGTAGGTGCCGCGCGGGTCGCCTTTGTCGCCCACGGTGCCGGGGTTGTCGCCGTTGTTATTGCCAGTGGGCGCGTTACTGGTGCCGTTTACGCCGTTGCCGCCGCCCGCATTGCTATTGGCGCGGGGCGTGAATACGGCCCGCTGGTCCACTTTGGGCCGGGGTGGCTCGGGCTTCACTTCCTCGCGCTGCGGGGCGGGCTTTTCTACCGGCGGAGCCGTTACGGGGCTTTCCTCGGCTTCGCTGGTGACCACGCGCGCCTCGCTGGGCGGGGTTGGGTCGGGCTGGGCGGTGGGCTGCGGGGGCGTGGGGTCGGGCTGAGCGGCGGGCGGGCGGCTGTCCTCCCGGTTCTGCGACTCGTTGGCCGGGGCCTGGCTCTGAATGTCGCCGGAGCCGACTTCGTCCACGCCGTAGTTCAGCTCCACCCCGTCGCCGCCCAAGGCTTCCAGGGGCGGATCGGGGCCTTTGAAGACAGTGAAGATGAACAGCGCCGCCAACGCCGCATGCAAGGCTACGGTGCCAATCAGGGCTTCGCGCCGGTGTTCTTCCCGATAGTCAGTTGCCATGTTGAAGTTGATTGTATAGGTCGTGGCCTGAAGGCGGCAGCCTATTCCGTTAAACCGAACGCCCCGCTCCGACGAACGGTAGACGGGGCGTATGCTCTACTCCTGAACGACAAAACGACTGTTCCCGGTTCAGGGCATAACGCTAGGCTATTTGCTGGCCGCCTGCTGGGCCTGGGTGGCCATGACCATCTTAATCTTGAGGCGGTTGCCGATTTCGAGGATATCCACCAGCTTCTGCACGTTCAGGGAAGCATCCACACGCAGCACGGCCGTAGGGCTTTCCAGGCCCTGAATGCGGCGCTGCAACTCCCCTTCCAGCTGCTGGGCGCTGGTGGGCTGGCGGTCAATGAAATAGGCCCCGCTGGCATCCACCGAGACGGTAATGGGCTGTTTCATCATCTGCTTGCTGCTTTTGGCGCTGGGCAGCATGAGCTTGATGATGTTGGGGTTCACCATCGTCGACACAATCAGGAAGAACAGCATCAGGAAGAACATGATGTCGTTCATCGAGCTGGTCTCGACGTGGGAAGAAAGCTTACGGCGCCGGCTGAGGTCCATGGGCGGTGAGATAGTGAGGTGGTGAAATGGTGAGTGGATATTTCAGTGGTGCAGATGGCGCGAGTTGGGCAAGTGGCGCAAGCAGAACGTCAACTCATCATTTCACCACCTCACCATCTCACCGCTAGTTGTCCTGAAGAATATCCATGAACTCGATGGCCGAGTTTTCCATACGGAACACCATGCGCTCCACCATAATGCTGAGCCAGTGGTAGCCAATGTGGGCAATAATACCCACGATGAGGCCGGCGGCCGAGGTGACCATTTTGGTGTACAGACCGCCCGAAATCTGGGCAATACCAAAGTCGCCGGTGGAACTGATGGCGTAGAAGATTTTGATTACCCCGATGATGGTACCCACGAAACCGAGCATGGGAGCCACGCCCGCAATAATGCCCAGCACGTTGATGTTCTTTTCGAGGCGGGCAATTTCAATCTTACCCACGTTTTCCACGCTGGTTTCAATTTCCTTGAGTGGCAGGCCGATACGACGGATACCCTTCTCAATCATGCGGGCCAGGGGGGCCGAGTTCTGAGCGCACAGCATTTTGGCTCCCTGCAAATCCCCTTTCACCATCAGGTTGCGGATGCCGGGCATGAACGACTCCGGCACCGCCCCGGCCTTGCGGATGGTGATGTAGCGCTCTAGAATGATGTAAATGGAGACGAACGAGAGCAGAAACAACGGCACCATAATCCAGCCCCCGGCCAGAATCAGGTCGATGAGCGAGAGACCGGGCGCGGCAGCGGCGGCGGCGTTGGCGGCCGTGGCAGCAGAATCGGCGGCGGCGGGCGAAGCGGTGGGGGCCGCGTCCCCTACCTGGAGTTGCAGCAGCAAGGAAAGCAGGTGCGTCATGCGTGGGGTTGGGTGAGAAGCAAAAGAAAAGCTAAAACACCAAGGCCCTAAAAAGGTAACCCTGAGTATTTTAGCTTCTCACAAATACAATACATTAATTCAAGTGGGAGACTAGTAATTTTTGATCCACAGGTCGCCGAGACGCTTGCGCAGCAGGCTGGCCTGACGGTCGGCCGAAGCACGGTCCGGGAAATCAGCTACCGACAGCATGTACTGGCGGCTGCCAAAGGCGGGCAGAATCACGCGGGGCTGGTGCCCCAGCCGCAGCAGCGCCTGACGGCCCTTCTCGGCGTTAGCCAAGCTGGTGTAGGAACCGGCCACGATGAAGTAACGGCCCGTACGGCTTTTAATTGTCGCCGATTCGGCCACGTTGGTTGCATTGGCGGCAGCCGCTTTTTCCCAGCCGGGCGCTTTGGTGGTGGGCTTGGCTGCTGCTTTCGCCTTGGTTGTCTGCACAACCGGAACTACCCCAGCAGGCTTGGCAATAGCCACTACGGGCGTTGCGGCAGGTTTCGCGGCGGGTTTGGCTATCACGGTTGCTTTCACAACGGGGCGAGCTACCACCACCGGCTTCGTGGCTGGTGCAGCAGCTACTGCTACGGGGGCCGTAACGGGCGCGGGCGTCATGTCAGGTGCGGGAGCAGCGGCCAGCTCCGACTCGGAGCCGGGGTTGCCCAGCGCCGCCTGCTGCCGCAGTACGGGCTGCGCGGCTGGCTCAGCAGCAGGCGCCACTGCGGCCACTGGCAGGCGCAACTGCTCGGGCAGGTACCCGAACATATCCGCAAAGAAGTAGTTGGCCGACAGTACCAGTCCCGCAATAACCACGGAGCCCACCGTGCGGAATGCCCGCGTGGCGCGGTTGGAACGGGAAGCTGCCAGCAGCGGAGCGGCCGTCGGCCGCTCGCGGGCCAGCAGCGCATCGGTGGCGCGCACCGGCCGCGACACCAGCTCGGGCAGCCCGAAACTGGCGCTCAGTAGGTTCTGCCCCCCGGTGTACTCAAATTCCAGCCCCCGGCCCGGCGTGCGCCGGAATGTACCGACGCCGCTCAACTCGGTCCGCATGCCTGTTTCCAGCTCCTGCTCCATCCGCAACACGGCCTCGCGCACCAGCTGGCGGGCCTGGGCGGTGCTCAGGTCCAGCTTGGCACTCAGCGCATCCACCAGCAGCCCGTCGTTGCGGGTAAGCGACTGGTTGAAGGCCACGCGCTTGGCCGGGGGCGTGAGCGTGTGGCGCACCGGATGAATTCGGGCGGGTGCATATTCGGCAATCAGGCCGCCAAAATCGGGAATGATGATGCAATCATGGTCCCGGAGCAAGGTGCGGATATGGTCAGAAAGCATTCGGTTGCGGGTACTGGTAAGGAGAAAACGCTGGACGGAAGCTACAAAAACACCGGTCATCCTGAGCGCAACGAAGGACCTTGCCCCGGTAGAACAGCCGTATTAATGCGGCATTCCAGGCGGGCAAGGTCCTTCGCTGTGCTCAGGATGACAGATGGTTAAGCCGGAATTTCCGCATTACATCAGCGTCAGATTAGAAGTCATACGTGACACCGGCCAGTACGTTGATTCCCTTCACTGGGTAGTTCAGGAACCGCTCGTACTTGCGGCCAATGAGGTTGTTGCCTAAAGCAAAGATGGACAGATTTTCCATAATGCGGTAATCGGCCCGCAGATTCAGGTCGATTACGGAATCGGTGGGGCGCACGGTTTCGCGGTACGGCAGGCCCGCGCCGGTGGGGCGCAGCAGCCCGGTGCCGTAGCTGGAACTGTACGTATACAGCTCGCCGCCCACCAGCAACTTGTCGTAGAAGTTGTACGTTCCGAAAAGCACGCCCTGGAAGGCCGGACGGTGGAAGGCTTCGGTCAGCGTCTTCACGTTGTAGCCGTTGTAGTCGGCCTTGAAGCCCAGGCGGAACTGCTCGGCGGCGTTGTAGATGATTTCGCCGTGGACGTTCACCAGCTGGGTGGCCTTCTTATCGTATACCAGGTCAAACTTGCTGGAGTCGCGGCGGGAGTTGTTGTAGAAGTACAGGTTCCGGTCGTTGCTCAGGGTCACGCGGGCATTCACCTCCAGGGCCCGGGCCGGGGCGGCCTGGAACCCGAAGTAGAGCGTGGGGCCGCGGCGGGTATCGGCCACGCGCACGTTGGGGGCCAGCCAGGGGTTTTCGGTGGTCAGGTCGTACATCGTCACGCGCTGGATAGCGCCGCCCAGGCCCGCGTAGGCCACGAACTTGTCCTCCGTAACCGTGTAAGCTGCCCGGATGGCCGGGTAGGCGTTGAACTGCCGGGCGTTGCCAATGGTGTCGCCGGTGTAGCCCAGCGTGGCCCCTACCGACAGGGCCAGCCGGTCCAGGGTCAGCTCATAGGCGGGCGTCACCTGCACGAAGGGCCGGCTCACGGTGAGCGAGTCCTTGTGGGAGATGAACGAGACGTCGCCGTTGACGCTCACGCGGCTGGTTTCGCCCAGCTTGTACCCCGAGCGCAGGGTGGCGTACACATTGCTTTCCCGGGCGTTGTAGAAGTCGCTCCAATAGTTGAAGCCCAGGCCAAAATCATACTGAAAAGCGGCGTCCTTGGCCCGGTTGCGAGCATATACCTTGATGGCGGCGCGCTTGAACACCTGCTTGATGCTGTCTTCCGTGGGCAGCACGGGCACGTTGCGGTTGTAGCCGTAAAAGTTGTACCGCTCCCGGCCCACATCCACCTTGGCTCCCAGCACCAGCGGACCGCTGTACGTTTCGCCATTGAGGCCCAGGCTGGTCTGGCTCTGGCGGGAGTTTTCCTTGTCCACGGCCCCGCGCGAAGACGAGAGGTGCTTGAAGTCGAGGCCGTAGCTGGCCGCGTCGGAGCGGGTATTGTGCAGGTAGGCCCGGCCGTAGGCGGTGCCGTAGTTGCCCAAAGCCGCCTTCAGGTAGTTGCCGGTAAGCGGGGTCAGTTCCTCCTGGCGGATGGTGAGCACCCGCACCGAAGGGTTCAGCTTATCGGCGGGCAGGCGGAAATCGGAGAAGGAGTAATTGACGGGCTCCGTGGATTTGGCCGGGGCCTCCAGCTTTACCTTCTCAAAGTTGCGGGTGGCCTCGGGCAGCTCGTTTACCCGCTCTTTTACAATCTCAATTTCCGCATCCTCAATCTTGCCGCGCGTTTTCTGGGCCCAGGCATCGGAGCCGTGGGCGGTGGCAGTCAGCAGGGCCGCAGCGGCCAGCAATTTCGACGAATTTGTCATTCTATCTGGGAAACTCAAGCAAGCAGAAAATTCGGGGGTCAAACCTATCATAAGGTTCCCACCTCTCTCCTATTACTCAGTGTTTATCTTTTATTATCAACCAATTACCACGTTCAGCATCAAGCTACGCTTGCAACCGAAATCCGAACCCTGCTACTCCTCCCGGGGCGTGGGACTGGGGTTAGTGGTAGTGTCGGCGGGCTGCACTTCCGAGGGGGCCAGGGAGTTGCGCACCGGCGTTTTGCCCGGGGTGGTTTTGCCGGTGGGCTTGGTGGTAGCGGGTTTGGTGGTTGATTTGGGCGTGGTAGCCGGGGCCGATTTGGGCGTGGTTTTGGGCGTACTCGGGGCCGGGGCCGGCGCGGCGGGGTCGGCGGGCAAAGCGGCGAGGCGCTCCTTGGCACCGGCCACCACCTCGGCTACCGGGAATTTGTTGTCGATGATGGAATTGAGCGTGGCCCGGGCCTGGAAGATTTCGTTCTGCGCCACGTAGGTATCCGAAATCAGCAGGAAGGCCCGGCCCAGCCACAGGTCGTAGTTGGCGAAGTCGGAGTTGCTCTTGTAGGCCGCGTCCAGGGCTTCGGGGTATTTTTTCTGCTGGTAGAGGGCACTGGCAATGAGGTACTGCGCCTCGGCCCCGCTCTCATCCTTGGCGGTGGCGGCGGCCGTGGTCAGCTCCCCGATGGCCTGCTCCAGGCTGCCGGCCTTGTAGCTGGCCTTGCCCAGGTACAGCAACGCCAGGTTGGTAGCGTTGAGCGAAGCCCCACCCTGGGCCTGCAACTCCTGGGCCACCCGGCGGGTGCCTTCCAGGTCGCCGGTTTCGTAGTAGCTCTTCATCAGCCCGATACCGGCGTTGGCTACCTCGCGCTTGTTCTGCGACACCTCGCGCAGGCGGCCGTAGTACTTGGCAGCCTCGGCGTAATTCTTGTTTTCAAACTCCAGATCAGCCACGCGGCCCACGGCCCGGTTCACGAACTCACTCTTGCCTTCTTCCACCACCGCTTTCAGGCGGGGCAGCGCGTCGGTTTTGCGGCCGGTGCGCAGGTAGGAGTCGGCCAGGAAATAGCGGCCGTCGGCGGCCAGGGTGGTGCTGGGGTACTGCTGCAGGTAGCCTTCCAGGCGCGGAATGGCCTGGGCATATTTCTCGGCCAGGTACAGCGACTTGGCGGCCTCAAACTCCACGCTTTCGGTGGCCTTGCTGTCGGGGTTCTGCTGCTTGAACTGGGCCAGGTACTGGTCGAATTCCTCTGTTTTGCCCTGGGCGCTCAGGCTTTCCTGCAGGCTGTAAATGGCGCTGCTGGCGGCTTTGGTGCGCGGAAACTGGCTTAGCACCTGCTTGAAGTCCTCAGCGGCCTTGGCGTGCTGCTCCAGGTTCTGATAGGCCACCCCGCGCTTCTGCAACGCCTGCGGAATCAGCGGGGAGTTGGGGCGGTTATTGATCAGCTTGGAGAAGCCTTCCACGGCCGGCTGAAACTCGCCGGCCTCGTAGTCGAGCTGGGCCTGCTGGTACACCGCATCATCGGCGTAGCGCGAGGTGGGCGAGGTTTTAAGCAGGGTGCTCAGCGTCGCGCCGGCCTCGTCGCGCCGGCCCAGCAGGCCCAGCACCACACTTTTCTGGTAGTAGGCGTAATCCTTGTCGGCGGCGTTGGCCTGAATGACTTTGTTATACTGGTCGAGGGCCTGCTGATACTGCTTGCCGATATAGTAGGTGTCGCCCAGGCGCAGGGTTACGTCGTAGTAGTTCGCGTCGGCGGGCTTGGCCACGGGGTCCTGCAGCCAGGCCTGGAACTGCTGCCGGGCCCGGTCGTACTGCTTGGTGTTGTAGTAGGCGTAGCCGAGGCCGTAACGGGCCTTCTGGTCGAAGTCGGTTTCGGAGGCCGAGCCGCTGCGGGCCGTGCGGGCGGCGGCGGTGTAGGCCGTAATGGCGGGCTGGTACTGCTGCCCGATGCTGTAGATTTCGCCTTTCAGCACCTGGGCGGCAGCGCGCAGGGCCTCATCCTGGGGGTATTTGAGGCTCTTATCCAGCACCGGCAACGCGTCCTGGTAGCGGTTGTCGTTGTATAGGGTGGCGGCCTGCAAATACGCCACGCGCTGGTAGGTGGCGTTCAGCTTCTGGCTCCGGTCGTCGAGGTTATCGAGGTAGTTGAGGGCCTGGGCGTAGTCGGAGGAGTTGAGGAAACTCTCGCTCAGAATATCGTCGGCGGCGGCGCGGTTCTTGGAGCGCGGGTACTTCTTGCCGAAGTCGCGCAAAGCGGCAATTACCTCCTGGGTGTTGCCCAGCTCGTAGCTCACCTGGGCGTACTTCAGCGTGGCGTTTTCGGTAATCACCTTATCGAAGGTGAGCTTGCGGGCCGCGTCAAACGAGTTCAGGGCCAGCGGCTTCTGGCTGGTTTTGAGGTAGCTCAGGCCCAGGTGGTAGGCGGCGTTCTGACCCAGCGAGTCGCGCCGCGCCGCCACGCCCTTCAGGTTGCCGATGGCGCCCTTGAAGTCGCCCTGCTTGAAGTTGGCATACCCGATTTTGTACTGCACCTCGGGCTCGATCTTCTTGCGGCCGGCGGCGTACTTATCGAAGTACTCGGCGGCCTGCTTGAAATCCTCCTTCTGGTAGTAGGCGTCGCCCACCAGCAGCTGAATCTCGTCGGCGCTCTGGGGCGGCGGGGTCTGGCTCAGCACCGGGCCGGCGTAGGCAATCAGGCCGTCGTAGTCGCCTTCCTTGTAGTAAATCTGGCTCATCACGGCCGGCACTACAGGCTTGTAGGCGTCGTTCTGCTCGGCCACGGCTAGGTCCTTACGGGCGCCGGGGTAGTCGCCGGCGCGGTAGGCCAGGTAGCCGGCGTAGTAGGAGCTGGCGTAGCGGTACTGGTGGTTGCCGGCCTTGTTGCGGTCGAACTGCAGCTTGGCTTTGTCGAACTCCTTCTGGGCGAAATAGGCGTAGCCGAGCTTGAACTCGGCCTCAGCCCGCTGGTCGTCGGAGAGGTTATCGGGGCCTACCTTCTGCAAATAGTCGATGGCCCGCACGTAATCCTTCTTATCGAAGTAGAACTTGCCCAGCTCGAAATAGGCCTGGGCCGCCTTGGGGTGGGCCGGGTTCTGGGAGGCAAAGCCCAGGATGCGGTCCTCGGCGTCGGGGTGGAACAGGTAGAGGCCGGCCACGGCGTAGTAGTACTCGGCATCGGTAGTGCGGCCGGGGGCCAGCTCGCCGGTGCGGCGCTGGGTGAGGTCGAGGTAGCGTTGGAAAGCCTGCTGGGCCGCGCCGTACTTGCCACGGTCGAATAGTTCAAGGCCTTCCTGGAAGTGGCGTTCATCAGCGGTGAACACCTGCGTTTGCTGGGCCGAGGCTGCCAAAGGGGCGGCAGCGGAAAGGGAGGCGGCCAGCGCCAAACGGGGTATAAACTTCATTGCGGGGCGTTACGGGAAACGGCTTACGCAGCCGGATATGGCCAAAAGTAGCGAAAACCCGGCTTGGGTTGCGGCAGGAATTGCCTTTTCGCTGCCCATAACGCCCCAAGCCACCCGTTTGGTGTAAGTTAACCGTCCGTGCAGGGTACCGCCTTACTTGTCTGCACCCGTCTATCCCCCACTTTCACCGGGCTGCTGCATACTCGGCGGCGGTTATGGTGTAGCTGAACCGGATAGTATACTCATCCAGCGCTTCTGTCTGATACTGCCCCAATGACAGCAGATTACGCACCGGCTGACACTGTCCGGCCTGTTGCGCCTGGGGGCAGTAGTGCAGCAGCTGCTTTCCGTCCTGAAACACCAACCGGACGGAATCTCCCTGGGAAAACAGTTCCGGATAGGCAATATTACCCGCTCCACCGTAGCTGATCCGCTCTACGCTGGCAGCATGCGGCAGCGACAGAATCAGGGGAGGTTGCTGCCGGTTCTGCGTGCGGTACACCCGCACTTCCACATCCTGTCCCGACTGGTTCGTAATGGTAAAAATCCCCTTCTGTTCCTCTTCGCCGATTTGCTGACAGGCGGCGAATGAGGCTACGAGGCTAGCCGCAGTGGCGTATTGCAGACACTTTTTCAGCATAACTATCGAGTGATAAACCTAGTGAACAAACCGTAGCGGGAGTAGCCGAAAGTATAGAAAAATGCCCGCAGGTTGCGGTGAATCCATTTTTTGTCCTGGTAAAACGACTATTGCCTCCGTTTCTTACCTAGTTTTACTGGCTTTTGCCGAAGCAGTGCGAATTTTCCACCTCTACACTCCTCCTTTATTCATCGTTTTATATGCTTCAACGCTTACCACTTTTCCTTACTGGTAGCCTCTTGGTGCCAGTTCTATCAGGGTTTGGGCAGTCCTTCCCGGTTTTTCCGCAACCCATCGGCTACGGCGTGGGCTCTCCCTACCCCGAGACGCCCCGTAGCGTGGTAGCCGTTGATTTAAACCGGGACGGCCGCCCGGATGTGGCAACGGCCAATTTAGTGGGCAATAAAGTAGGCGTATTGTTGAACAGCGCAACCAATACGTTGGGAGCCGCAACAACTTACGCCGTCGGCAGTAGCCCGAATGCTATTGTGGCCGCTGATTTTAATGGTGACCTGTACCCCGACCTAGCCGTAACCTCCTATAACGGCCGGTCGGTATCGGTGCTGCGCAACGACCGTTCCGGCCGCTTCAACGCGGCCGTCGACTATCCTACCCCTAACAATGCCGCTGCCTACGAACTGGCGGCCGGCGACCTGACAGGGGATGGCCGGCCAGACTTGGCCGTGCTCAGCTCTGCGGGTGCTACCGCCCAGCTTACCGTGTTAGCTAGCCTGAGCAACGGAACTTTCACGGAAGTAGGTTCTGTGCTCACCCTCCCTCAAGGAGCGGGCGGCATTACCATAGCCGATATGAATGCCGATGGCAAAGCAGATGTACTCGTCTCGAACGATGCTACCGCTACCTTTGAAATATTGCGCAATGCCGGCAACGGCGTACTTGCGTCCGTGGGGCGCTATCCGGGCGCGCAGGACGGGATAGAGCTATTGGTGGCTGATTTCAACGGGGATGGTCGCCCGGACGTGGCGCAGGCCGACTTTGCCAACGCGGCCACTATTACCCTAGCCACGGCCACCGGCTTTGCGGCCCCTGTGAGCTACCCAACCGGCCTGGGCTCCACGGGTATTGCCAGCGCCGATGTGAATGCTGATGGCTTCCGGGATATCGTCGTATCCAATAGCCGCAGTAACGACGTCACCATGCTACTGGGCTCGGCTACCGGCGCATTTACCTCGGCCGGTTCCTTTGCTGCCGGGGTAACGCCCTACGATGTGGCCGTGGCAGACCTGACGGGCGACGGCCGCCCAGACCTGGTTACGGCTAATTATGTCCAGACGGTTTCCCAGTCGCTGAGCGTGTTGCCAGGCCTGGGCAATGGCCGGTTCACCGCGGCCTCCTCTACCGCCATTAATGCGCCCAATGGCCCGCTCCGTTTGGCACAGGGTGACCTGAATGCCGACGGTCGGCTAGATGTAGTGACGGTAAGCGGCGTTTCGGCCACAGGGAGTACCCTGGCCGTGCTGCTCCGCCGGGCCGATGGCACGCTGGCTCCCGCAGTTACCTATCCGGTAGGTCGTCAGCCGGAAGCAGTAGCGCTGGTAGACGTCAATGGAAACGGCCGGTTAGATGCCGTGACGGCCAACCGGGGGGGCGCTTCGCTTTCGGTGCTGCTGAACACCGCCGGAACGGGCGCACTCACTACGGCTACTACCATCAGCGTACCGGGCAACCCCACGGGCGTCGTAGCCGCCGACTTCAACGCGGATGGACGCCCGGACCTGGGCGTATCGGGGTCAACCGGCAACTCGGTGGCGGTCCTTCTTAACAGCGGCAACGGCCAGTTTGCCAGCCCGCTCGTGCTGCCGACGGGCGCGTTTTCTACCGGGCTGGTAGCCACTGATATGGATGGCGACGGCCGACCCGACCTGGCGGCGGCCCACTCCACCGGCCCGGTAGCCGTTCTGCGGAACCTCGGCAGCGGGCAGTTTGCGGCCCCCAGTATTATTACCGCCAGCGGGACTCCCGTACAAATTATTGCTGCCGACCTCACGGGTGATAATCGCCCCGAGTTACTTACCAGCAGCGAAGGCAGGTCGCCGGTAGTTGTGCTGCGGAATGATGGCACTGGCCAATTTCAAATTGAGCCCCAACAGAACAGCTTTTATTCCAGCGGCCTAAGCGTGGCGGATATCTATGGAGATGCGCAGCCAGAGGTGATTGTTACCAATGCCCAGTATAGGGAGGTCTCTATCCTGCCCAATACCAACGGCATCCTGTCGTTTGGCGTCATTTTAACCGTAAGCGGAGCACCGTATGATGTGGCGGTGGCGGATGTGAATGCTGATGGCCGCCCCGATCTTACAGTGGCCAACCTGGGGGCCAGCGCCGTGAATACCTTCCTGCAAGGGGGCGGCACGGTTACCAGTAACCAGGCAGCCATTATCGCTGCCGACCACTGGCAGGTATACCCCAACCCGGCTGCCGACCGCCTGAACCTGCGCTTTTCCGGCCCGGCCTCCGCGTTTACTTACCGGGCCGAGTTGCTGGATGCCACTGGCCGGATAGTACTGAGCACTGTGTTGACCGGAAACCAGTTGACGCAGGAACTGAAAGTGGACAAACTGGCTCGGGGCTCCTATATTTTGCGCCTTACTACCGCTTCAACCCCACCCATCACCCGTCACATCCTGCTTCGATAACCTTTTGCTTTTACCCGTATGAACGGCTGGAATGCAGGCTCGGGCCGGTGCGTTCCAGCCGTTTTTTTACCGGTACACCGTAGGAGCGTCGCCCATTTTATTTCGCTTGTGACTGACCAATGGCAACTACCTGGCAGTTGCCTCACCCTCTACTGCACAATATGGCTACGAACCAATTGCCACGTCTGCCACCGGCCGTTGCGGTTGATGCGCCGGAGCACGACGCCCTGACCGGGCACCCAGTAGTAATGCGTCGGCCAGCCGTCTTCCGAGGCGTCCGCCGTGAGCTTTACCTGTAGTAAGCCGGCGTACGAGGTACCGTTCAGTACTACCGGCTGCGAATACCAGTACGGGTACATCACGGCCGCATAAGCAACCAGGAATGTGGGCTTGTCTTTGTCGATGCGGTAGGGGAATACCAGTTCGCTGCCTTCGTCGGCAGTACTATTGGGCAGGTAGCGGCCCCGCTCCAACACCCAGCAAGGGCCTTTCGTGCTCTGGTTTTCCCGGTAGGGCAAGCCGCACTCCCTAAGGATTGTGTAGTAGAAGTTACCGCCTATCAATGAGTTTGTCCGGACGGTAAACGCTTCGTATTTCAGAGCTACCCTATCGGATGTTCCTCCCGAACCCATTCGCAGAATCTCCTTCTCCGTCGAAACCACCCAGACACTATCCAGCCGTTGAGTAGCAGAGTCCCGGTAAATCCAATGGGTGCCCGGCTCGAAAAGCGTGTAGGCTTTCAGCTCTGCCGGTAATGGCACCGCATCGGGCTCGGGGACAGGTTTATGACATGCAGCAGCCACAGCCACTACGGCCAGGCACAGGATGCGCTGGAAGGATAGGATAGAAACGGGCATACGGAATAAGGCAACGGGCATAACTACCGGCGAAATATAGGCCGTTTGCCGCTGACGTTTCACACCGTTACCTTACGGCCGGCTGGGTTGCCCTCTATCTTAATAGCTATGTTTCGCATCTTTTTACTACTCCCGCTGCTGCTGGCGGCCTGCTCCTCGCCTGCCGTCAGCCAGTCGCCTTACCCGCAGAACCCGGCCGTTTCGGATGCGCAGGGCCACCCGCGGGATTCAGGCACGTTCTATTTCCCAAGGGCAGATTCGGTAAGTAAGCCTGACTTGACTGCAAACCAGTTGAATATTGAGGAACAGAACACCCAGGCCACCTACTGTCAGCTGGTGTTTGGTTCGGCCTCCGCTAATCTGTACTGCTTCGGGGCGCCGGTACTGTCGAACTATTACCTGGGCCACGATACCTACCGGTTTCTATGGCTACGAGCTTTCCACCAGCCGGTGCTGCTCACGCTTACGCAGCAGGCGAACGGGGCCACGCTCCAAACGCAGTTCCTCACCAAATCGGCCTCAGCTCCCAGGCTTGCGCTGATTCTGTTCATTCCCCCTACCGCATCACCCGACGAAGCGGCCCGGTTGCAACGCGAATTCGACCTGAAACAGAAAGACCCTAAAGTACTGCGCGAACTGGCTGAGCGGAACCGCCCGGCCGAGCGGCTACCGCAGCTAGAAACAACCCACGTCCTCACGCCGCAACAGTGGCAGCAGTTTCTGCATTTGGTGCAGCAGAGCGGGTTTCACCAGCAAACGAGCTGCGAAATCAGTACTGTAATGGACGGGGCCGGCTGGCTGCTCGAAGCCCATACGGCCGGCGGCTACCACGCAGTGTATCGCCACAGCCCCGATAAACCGGACAGTTTCCGCCGGGCCTGCGAGTATCTGCTGGACCTGAGCTCAGCGAGGAAGGAAGACCGGTACTAATGGAGCTTCCGCCTTGGAGTCTGGAGCATAAAGGGCCAGGTTATCAAACCAACATAACCTAGCCCTATCACATCATTATGTATTAAATAAAGTATATATTTTATTTAAAAATTACCGTAAATTATTCCCTTTCCCACCACCGTTCAGTGCTGCTTGAGGCTCGTTGGGTGGCCCGGCCGGGAGCCGGGCTGATTTGTAGGTGTGGTGCCGCCCGAGTGGCCGGCACTGGTGCAGGGTATAGTACATCAATTGTATCTATCGGGGCTCCAATAATCGAGCGGCCGGCACAAACGCTTTTCTGACTTCAGAACGGACTCACCGCAGCCTGCTTAAAGCCTGCGGCTTTAAGCAGGCCTGTGGGCCGCACCTTACTCCACCACCTCCTCTTCCTGGTTTTGTTCCGCTGCCCGGACCGGCAGCTGGCCGGGAGGTGGTATGTCTCATTTTAACTCCCCTCCGCTATGCGCTACCGTATTCTTTGCCTGCTCCTGCTTTCCCTGCTCGGCCCGCTGGCCCTGCCGGCCCAAACCCCGCCCGCGGGTTTTACTTCCACCTTGGTGTCGGGCCAGTGGAACGAGGCGGTGGGCCTCACGTTCACGGCCTCCGGCTCCCACATGTTCGTGTGGGAGCGGCCCGGCAAGGTGTGGACGGTGCAGAACGGACAGCGCCGCCTGCTGCTGGATATCAGCGAGGAAGTGGGCGCCTGGCACGACCACGGCCTGCTGGGCCTGGCTCTGCACCCGCAGTTTGAAACCAACGGCTACTTCTACCTCTTTTACCTGGTGGACCGCCACTACCTGCTCAACTACGGCACGTCGGCCTACAACCCCGCCACCAACGACTACTTCAGCGCCACCATTGGCCGGCTTACGCGCTACACGGCTACCCTGAGCGGAGGCGTGTACACGGTAAACCCAACCAGCCGCAAAGTGCTGCTGGGCGCCACCAAAACCACCGGCGTGGCCTCCACGGAGCGCAGCCACGTAACGGGCGGCCTCGTGTTCGGGACGGACGGGACGCTGCTGGTGGCAACCGGCGACGGAGCCAACGGGGCCGATGCTGACTTTGGCAGTAACCCCGGCACCTACTATACCCAGGCTCTGGCCGATGGCATCATCACCAGCAAGGAAAACGTGGGGGCGTTCCGGGCGCAGATGGTAGACTGCCTCAACGGTAAGATTCTGCGCCTCGACCCCGAAACCGGCGCGGGCGTGCCCAGCAACCCCTTCTACAACGCCGCCGACCCGCAGGCCCCGCGCTCCAAAGTGTGGGCCCTGGGCTTCCGGAACCCTTTCCGAATGACGCTGCGCCCCGGTACCGGCAGTACCTCGGCGGCGGCCGGCAACCCCGGCACGCTCTACATCGGCGACGTGGGCTTTTTCACCTGGGAGGAAGTGGACGTGGTGAGCCGATCGGGCCAGAACCTGGGCTGGCCGCTGTTTGAGGGTCTGGAAGCTAACAGCTCGTTTGTGGCTCAGAAGCGCTACAATTACTACCTACCCAATCCGCAGTACGGCGTGAACGGCTGCACCCAGCAGTATTATTATTTCCAGGATTTGCTAACCCAAGCCACGCCCACCGGCACGGCCTCCTTCCTGAACCCCTGCGGCGGGCAGGCCATTGCGGCCTCGGTGCCCACCTTCGTGCATACCCGCCCGCTTATCGACTGGAAGCACGGCACCGGGCCTGCACGCACGGGCACCTTCAGCGGCAGTACGGCCGCGGTGGCCAACCTTGGGGCGGCCGGCTCGCCGGTGGCGGGGCCGCAGTTTGGGGGCAGCGCCAGCGTGGGCGGCGTATTCTACCCCTACTCCGATTTCCCGGCCCAGTACCGCAACACGTATTTCTTCGGCGACTACTCGGGGGGCTGGCTACGGAACCTGACCGTGGATGCCGGCAACGGGCCTTCAGTGGTACGCGACTTTGTACCGAGCGGAGCCATTGCCGTGGGGCTGGCGGTGCACCCCACTGAGCCGGGATTGTACTACGTGAACTTCCCCGATGAAATCCGCAAAATCACCTACAACACGGCCAATCAGCCGCCCCTGGCGGTAGCGTCGTCGGATAAGAAGTTCGGGCCCAGCCCGCTGGTGGTGCAGTTTACGGGCAGCGCGTCAACCGACCCCGAGGGCCAGCCGCTCAGCTACCAGTGGGATTTCGGCGACGGCACCAGCAGCACGACGGCTAACCCAGCCCACACCTTCACGGCCCCCAGCGCGGCACCGGTGGCGTATGCAGTCAAGCTGACGGTAACCGACAGTCAGGGACTCACCAGCCTGGCATCCCTGCTGATTTCGGCTAACAACACGCCGCCCCAGGTCACCATCACCAGTCCCCTCAACAACGCGCTCTACTCCATCAGCAGCCAGACGACGTTTACCCTGACAGCTACCGTAACGGACCAGGAGCAAGCCGCCGGCCAGCTCAGCTACGTGTGGCAAAGCTACTTACACCACGCCGACCACGAGCACCCCGAGCCCGCCCAGACCACCCCCACCGGCAGCCTCACTACTTCGCCGCTCGGCTGCGGGGCTGAACCCTACTACTACCGGGTAGTGCTGACTGTTACGGATGCCGCCGGCCTGTCTACCAGTCAGGAAATCCGTCTGAATCCGGACTGCAGCACCGCCCCGGCCTACACCTTTTACCGGGCTCTGAACCTGAACGGGCCAGCCCTCACCCTTGATGGCAACGCCTGGAGCGGCACGCCGGCCGCCAACTTCACCACCAACGGCCTGTTCTTCGCCAACAACAACGTGGCCCTGCTGCCCGCCACGGACGCCGCCCGCACGGGCATGATCCGCAGCTCGGCTTACAGTCTGACGAGTTTATCCGCTACCCTAAGCAACGTGCCGGCCGGCAATTACCGCGTGTGGGCCTACGTGTGGGAAGACAACAAGGCCGAAACCTTCTCGCTGGCCCTCAACGGACAAACCGTGCTGACCAACTACAACAGCGGCCCGGCCGGCACTTGGCAAAAGGTCGGGCCCTTCGACGTGAGCGTGTCCACCGGCTCGCTGCAGCTCACCTCCTCCGGCGGCACCTGCAACCTCTCCGGAATCGAAGTCTGGCAGGCCACCGGCACGCCGCCGCCGCCCACCAACCAGCTGCCCACTGCCAACGCCGGTGCCGATGTGGTACTGACCCTGCCGGTCAATTCTACCGCCCTGGCCGGCGCCGGCGCCGACCCCGACGGCACCATCAGCAGCTACGCCTGGAGCCAGCTCAGTGGCCCCAACACGGCCGCATTTTCCTCCCTGAGTACGGCAGCGCCCACCGTGAGCGGGCTGGTAGCCGGCTCCTACGTGTTCAGTTTGGTAGTCAAGGATAACGCCGGGGCCAGCAGCCCCGCCGATCAGGTCACCGTAACCGTGAATCCGCAGACGCCCCCGCCGCCCACCGGCACCTACACCTTCTACCGGGCCCTAAACCTGAACGGGCCGGCCCTAACCCTTGATGGCAATGCCTGGAGCGGCACGCCGGCCGCCAACTTCACCACCAACGGCCTGTTCTTCTCGAATGGAAACGTGCCCTTGCTGCCGGCCACCGACGCCGCCCGCACGGGCATAATCCGCAGCTCGGCTTACAGCTTAACCAGCTTGTCCGCTACCCTAAGTAACATTCCGACCGGTGCTTACCGCGTGTGGGCCTACGTGTGGGAGGACAATAACGCGGAAGTGTTCTCGCTGGCTCTCAACGGGCAGACCGTGCAGGCCAACTACAACAGCGGCCCGGCCGGCACCTGGCGCAAACTCGGGCCCTTCGACATGAGCGTGTCCACCGGCTCGCTGCAGCTCACCTCCTCCGGCGGCACCTGCAACCTCTCCGGCCTGGAAGTCTGGCAGGCAACCGGTACGCCCCCACCGCCTACTAACCAACTGCCCACCGCTACCGCCGGCCCGGATGTGGTGCTGACTTTACCCACCAGTTCCACTACGCTAGCCGGCTCCGGCACTGACCCCGACGGCACCATCAGCAGCTACGCCTGGAGCCAGCTCAGTGGCCCCAACACGGCCGCATTCAGCTCCACCACCGTCGCCGCTCCCACTATTAATGGGCTGGTAGCGGGCTCCTACACGTTTAGCCTGGTGGTGAAAGACAATGCCGGGGCCAGCAGCCCGGCCGACCAGGTGACCGTGACGGTGAATCCAGCCGGTGGCCCGACCTACGCGTTCTACCGGGCCGTGAACCTGAACGGTGGGGGCATGACGCTGGACGGCAACACCTGGAGCGGCACGCCGGCCGCCAACTTCACCACCAACGGCCTGTTCTTCGCCAACAACAACGTGGCCCTGCTGCCCGCCACCGACGCCCCCCGCACAGGCATGATCCGCAACTCGGCTTACAGCCTGACCGGGCTTTCGGCCACGATGAGCAACATTCCGGCCGGTGCTTACCGCGTGTGGGCCTACGTGTGGGAGGACAATAACGCGGAATTGTTCAGCCTTGCCCTCAACGGCCAAACTGTGCTGACCAACTACAACAGCGGCCCGGCCGGCACCTGGCGCAAACTCGGGCCCTTCGACGTGAGCGTGTCCACCGGCTCGCTGCAACTGACCACCTCCGGCGGCACCTGCAACCTCTCCGGAATCGAAGTCTGGCAGGCAACCGGCACGCCGGCGGCCAGGCCGCTGGCAGCGGCCAGTGGCCGGGTACTGGCCCCGGCTTCGGCTATTTATCCCAACCCCTCACCCGATGGGCGCTATACGCTTACGTTCCCTCCCACCATTGGCGGCCTGCTCACCTACACACTGCTCTCGCCGGTGGGCCGGGTGCTGACTCACGGGCAGCTGCGTGTAGCCGTGGGCAGCACCCGGACGGCACTGGATATGGCGGGCCTACCGCTCAGTACCGGCTTCTACTACGTGCAGCTTACCGGTGCCCACGCCTCGCCCATTCAGTACAAGCTGCTGCGCTAGGCTCTGTGGCCGGCAGAAGTTTTAGCAGAATCAGGCTGTCAGTAGCTGTCACCGCGCACCGGGCTGCGGCCGGCTGACTAACTGAAAGTTGCGCTCAATTTTCACCAGCTGACAGTCGGCGCGCCATCAAAAAAAGCCGGAACGTGCGCGGCACACGCAACGATTTGGGTTGGGGGCTACTCCCGGTAGAACACTCTTCCCTCGCATGCGCCCGGTTATTCCCCTGCTATTATTGGTAGTATTCAGCTTTTTTCAGTCCACCACTTTCGCCCAGACCCGCCAGCTGCGCGGTACTGTCCAGGATGCTGTTACCCAAACGCCGGTGCCGTTTGCCTCGGTGGGCGTGGCGGGCAAGCCCTTCGGGACGGTGGCCGACAGCGCCGGCCGGTTCCGGTTTACCCTGCCCGATTCAGTGGCCGGGTCCGTGCTGGTTTCCTGCGTGGGCTACGCTACGCAGCGGGTGCCGGTGGCGGCGTTGCATGCCGGGGGTGCTATCCGTTTGAAGCCGCTGGGTCAGCAGCTTGGCGCCGTAACGGTGAGGCCCGGCAAGGTGCGCACCCGCACGTTCGGGCGCACGGCCGCGTCCTCGTTCATGACGGCCCGCCTCTACACCGAGCCCGGCTTGGTGAGCGACGAACTGGGCAAAGAGCAGGGCACCATCCTTCCGCTGACCGCGGATTGCCACCTGCGCGACGTGAACCTGTTTGTGGCCTTCAACCGGTTCCGGGCCGTTACGTTCCGGCTGCTGCTGTACCGGGTGCGCCAGGGCCAGCCCGCCGAGCCTTTGCCCCAGCCCGATATCCGCTTCACCGTGACCCAGCCCCGGGGCTGGGTAAAAGTGGATTTACTGCCCTATAACCTGTATCTGCAGGGTCTGAAGGAAGTGGCCGTAACCGTACAGTGGCTGCAGAGCGAAGCGCAGGAAGGCAGTCCCAAAGCCTTTGGTATTGCCGCCGTGCCGCTGCCGGGCCACAGCGTGTTCACCCGCGACAAAAGCCAGGCCCGCTGGCAGCAAACTACGCCCGGCTACCTCAGCCTCTACCTTACCGCCGATACCTACCAGGCGGCCGGCAGGCGCGCCGAGCCCGGAGCGGCATCAGCAGTAGAGGATACTCTCGAAAATTACGTGGTGGCCGACAGTCTGAAGCCGTTGTTTTTTAGTGGCCCAACAACTGCCCTGCTTACCAACCCGCACCACTACGGCAGCAACCCGGCCGCCGGCCACTCCCTGCAGGCCCGGGGCGGCAAGCTCTACTATGAGCAATACGGCCAGGGCCCGCCCCTGCTGCTGCTGCATGGCAACGGGCAGTCCATAGCCGATTTTCAGTTGCAGATTCCCGAGCTGGCCCGGCAGTTCACCGTTATTGCCCTCGACACCCGGGGCCAGGGCCGCAGCCAGGATTTTACCACCCAGGACTACAGCTACGAGTTGTTTGCCGACGACGTGCGCCAGCTACTGGACACCCTGCGTCTGCGCCAGGTGAATATCCTGGGCTGGAGCGACGGGGGCAACACCGCCTTGAGCCTAGCCCTGCACCATCCCGAGTACGTGGGCCGGATGGCCATCATGGGTGCCAACCTCTTCCCCACTCCCGAGGCCATTGAGCCGGCCGTGCTGGCCCGGTTTCAGCGGCAGCTCCGACAGGCCCAGGCCCGCAGCAGCACCTCCACCGAAACCCGCCTGCTACGGCTGCTGGTGCAGGAGCCGCATTTCACCCTGCCGCAAATCAGCACGATTCAGGCGCCGGTGCTGGTATTGGCCGGGCAGCACGACGTGATTCGGGAGGCGCACACGCGGGCTATGGCCCGGGCCCTGCCGCATAGCCGGCTGCGGCTGCTGCAAGACGCCACGCATTACGCCCCCCAGGAAGTGCCGGAGGTGTTTAATAAAACCGTCTTGGAATTCCTGCGCCAGCCCTGAGTTAGGACGCGGGGGCCATTACTTGCCGGACTCACGCGTCCCGCAGCCCGCAGCCCGCAGCCCGCAGCCCGCATGATGAAGTTCAGAAATTACAGTAGTCCGGTGAGCCGGTCATCTGGGCCCACCGCGCCGACAGCAGCTTGGCGTAGCTCACCGGGGTGAGGCCGTAAGCGCCCAGGGAATAGCCGTCGTTTACTTCCACCAGCAGCGTGCGGCCGTCGGCCGTCAGGCCCACATCGAGGGAGTAGGCGGCCGGGGCGTTCTGGTAGGCAGCAATAGCCTGCTCGGCTACCCGGGCGTCGAAGTGCACCCGCCAGTCGCCGCGGTAGTGGCGCGCATCCAGCACCTGCCCGTAGCGGACGAAGCAGCGCCACTCGGCCACGAAGTTCACCGGTTCGGCGCACCACACGGGGGTGTCCTCGGCCTGGTCGCCGCAACCGCGCAGGTCCCGCACGTTACGCACGAGGACGCCGGTGAATTTCTTGGCCGAGTACATCGGCTTCACAAATACGGGCCATTGCGCCGGGTCGGCGGCTACGGCGTTGATGGTGCTTTCCCACAGCTGCCGGCCCAGAAAAGGCCGGAGCGGCTCGGGGTAGCCCAACTCGGCGGGTACCGGGCAGCCCAAGTCGTGCAACGCCCGGCGCACCCGGTCAATGTGGCTGACGACCACCTCATCGGGTGCGTGCGCCGGTAGCGGCGCGTCGTCGCCCACAAACGGCACGATTTCCCAGCCCATCTGCCGGAAGCCCTCCAGGGCCGTAAACCCATTCACGTTCAGCCATTCACCGTCGGCTCCCTTCTGAATATAGACTCGCATATCACTCGTTCGGTGTGGATAGCTGGATAGCTGGATAGCTTACTTACGCGTTAAGGCAGATACTACACCTGCGCGTTGCTGCATTGCTTTAGCATCTTGTTGCCCAGGTCGTGAATCGGGCAAGCCGCGCCGGAACTCAAGCCTCCAGCCGGGCCAGCGTCACTTCGTCCCGGGTGAAATCGAACTGCTTTTTATCTACCTGACCCCGGCAGCTGATGACGCGGGGCGGGGCCAGCTTGCCCTTGCGGCCGGCCTCCACCTCTACTTCGCCCGCTACCTCCAGCACAAGCACTGGTTCATCGTTGCGGCGCAGCTCCCAGGAGCCGGCAGTTATGGCCCCGGTCAGGTAGCCCACAATGAACACCTCCTGGGGCGACATCTGAATAATATCAACGACTTGCAGATGGGGCGAGGTCTGGAACATGACGGGCAGGATTTAGCGACGCTGCAAAACTGCGGATTTTATCGGGAAGCGGCTGGACTATCCTTCCAAGCGGGGCGAGGAATCCGGGCTGAATTCCTGGGAAAGTGAATTCTATTTCCTCGCTCTACCTACAGGCGGCTTTACTTTTTCACTGCCTTACTCCCTCCCTTCCCTGTTATTCCACTAGGTCCAGCAATTCCTGGGGCGTGAGGGATTTGAGCAGAGCGGTATCAGTGCGGATGAGGCCCTGAGCCAGCTCCCGCTTGCCGCGTTGCAGGTGCTGGATCTTCTCCTCCACAGTATCGGGGCAGATGAGGCGCACCGCTACCACGGGCTTGGTCTGGCCGATGCGGTAGGCCCGGTCGATGGCCTGATTTTCCACGGCGGGGTTCCACCAGGGGTCCAGCAGGTACACGTAGTCGGCCGCGGTGAGGTTGAGGCCGGTGCCGCCAGCTTTCAGGCTGATGAGGAACACCCGCACCTCGGGGCGCTGCTCAAACGCCTGTACGACGGCCCCGCGCTGCCGGGTCTGGCCGGTGAGGTACTCGTAGGGAATATCGTGGGCGTCCAGCATGGGCCGCACCAGGTTGAGCATGCCCACAAACTGCGAAAACACCAGGATTTTGTGCTCCGGGGCGTGGTTCTGAATTTCCTCCAGCAGCACGGCCAGCTTGGCCGAAGTGGAACCATAGTCCTCCAGATCGGGCAGCAAAGCGGGCGAGTCGCATATCTGGCGCAGGCGCGTGAGGCCCCGCAGCACCGAGGCGTGGCTGCGGGCCGATACATCTTCGCGGCGGCCCAGCAGCAGGTTGCGGAAATCCTGGCGGCAGGCCTCGTACACGCGGCGCTGCTCGGGCGGCATCTCGCAGTAGAGCACCATCTCCGTTTTCTCGGGCAGCTCAGTAGCTACCTGGGCCTTGGTGCGCCGCAGCACGAACGGCCGGATGCGCTGCTGCAACTCCCGGGCCTTCTGCTCATCCCCGAACTTATCAATGCGCGTAGCAAACTGCGCCCGAAACTGCCGCAACGTACCCAGCAGCCCCGGGCAGGCAAACGAGAGCAGGGCAAAAATGTCGTAGGTGTTATTTTCCAGCGGGGTACCCGTGAGTACTACCCGGCCCCGGCTCCGCAACTGGCAGGCGGCCCGGTAGCGCAAGGAAGCCGGGTTCTTGATGGCTTGGGCCTCATCCAGAAACACGTACTCGAACTCCGCCCCTTTCAGCCGGCGCACATCCGACACCAGCGTGCCGTAGGTGGTCAGCACCAGATCATACTTGGCAAAATCCGGCTGGGTGCGCTGGCGGCCCGCGCCGTGCCAGGTCAGCACCCGCAGGCCGGGGGCAAAGCGGGCGGCTTCGCCCTGCCAGTTGAATACCAGGGAGGTGGGCACCACCACCAGGCAGGGGCCAAGGCGGCCGGTGGCGCGCAGGTGCAGCACGAAGGCCAGCACCTGCAGCGTCTTGCCCAGGCCCATATCATCGGCCAGACAGCCGCCAAACCCGAAGGTATCCAGGAAATTCTGCCAGTTGAGGCCCTCCTGCTGGTAGTCGCGCAGGGTGGCGCGCAGGCCGTCGGGAACCGGGACGGGCGTAATGCCGGTGAAATCGGCCACGGCGGCGCGGGTGGCGGCCAGCCGCTGCCGGGCCGAGGGTAGCAGCTCCTCGGCGGCGTACAGCTCCTCCACCGCCGCAAACCGGCTGTGCGGGGTGCGGAGCTGGTCGTCCACCACCTCGGCGGCGGCGAAGTAGCGGGCAAACTTCTCCAGCCACTCCCGGGGCAGCACGCCGTGGCTGCCGTCATCCAGCACCACGTAGCGGCGGCGGTTGCGCAGCGCCTGACTGATTTGCGGCAGGGTGGCGTGCTGCCGGCCAAAGCGCACGGCCAGCCGGGTATCAAACCAGTTGGTTTCGCTGCTCACCTGCACCGCCACCCGGGCGGGGTGCGGGTTGAGGCGGTTGTCCTTGAGCTGCCGGAACCCGAGCACCCGAATGCCCGCCTCCCGCCAGTCGGCCAAAGCCGGCAGCACCCGATCAGCGTCCAGAAACCCGCTGCGGGCCAGGTAAAAGGAATCGGGAGTTTGCTGCCCGATCAGCTCGGGCCAGGGCCGGAGCAGCGCCGCCACCAGCCGGTCTTCGGCCAGGGCGTTGCGGGCGACGGTGAAGGCCCGGCCCCGGGCATCGGTGGCCTGGAGCTGCTGCTTGCTCAGCACCGACACTTCCCGCTCCCCGTAGCGCATCACCGGCAGCAGCTCCACGTGCGGGCCGGCATCGGAAAGGTAGAGCACCGGCTCGGGCGCTTCATCGAAGCCCTCAGCCTGCAACTGCTGGCGGGTGGCGGGGCGCAGGTAGGCGTAGTGAATCTGCAGGCGGTTTTCCAGGTTGACGAGCACCTCCGTCCGGAACTCCGCAAACTGCGACTGGTGAATCAGCAGCGCGTTATTGCGCTGTTTGAAAAACTCCACCACCCGCCACACGTCCAGGTCGTCGAGCAGGTACAAATCGTCGTGCAGGGCCACAAAGTAGTCGTAATGCACGGTGAGCTGGTCCAAAGGCAGGGCATCATCGTGGAGCAGGAGCTGGCCGGTTATCTGGTAGAATTCGTCTTCCTGCGTCACCTCCAGGCGTAGCTGCAGGCGGGCGCTGTGCAGGCGCACCGGCACCAAAGCCGCCGCCGTGAGCTTATCCGACTGCGGGCCGCGGTGGGCATACACCGGCAGCCGGAACGGATTCTGCACCACTGCCCGCAGGGCTTCCACGGCCGCTGGCGTGCGGTCTTCCTCGTAATTGTGCTGGAAGCGGGCCAGGCCGGTGTAGAACTTCAGCTCCGTCGGATTGGTCAGCTGCCAGATACCATCCAACGGGTTCAGCAGCGTGAGCGGGTTCCGGGGCTTGCCCGCTGCCGTATGGCTGGCCTCGGCCAGATGCAGCGTGAGGTGGCCGTAGTAGCGGTGCCGGGCCAGCACCAGTAGCCGCGGCCCGCCCGCCCCCGGCACCACCGGCTCCGGCCTGGCGGGCAACAGCTGCCGCAGCAGCGCCTGCTTGGAAGCCGGCGTCACGGGCAGCAAATCCGCCCGGCGCGGGGTTACGGCCGCGGTGCCATTGGCAAACGTCAGTTGGAAGTGCGCGTCCAGGTCAGGTGCCTGCTCCAACCCGTATTCCCGGGCCGCAGCGCGCAGTTTCTGTTCGCGCAGCTCCGCATCAAAAAACGCCCGCAGCTCCGGCCGGTGCAGCAGGGCTAGCAGCGTCAGGGCCTGGTTTTCGCACAGCTCATCGTCCGTGCCGGCCGTGCAGGTGCAGGTCAGCGTCAGGCCGGTTGCTGTTTGTTTTACGCTCACTTCCGGACCGGTCGTTCCTCCCACTTCCAGCCCCGTTGCAAACTGACCGGCATCCACGGCCAGTTCCATCGGCACCACAGCCCGGTATTGGCGTGTATCCGGCACAAAGCTGCGCGGAGCTTGCTGGAGCATCTGCGGCAGCGTCAGGGCCGGCAGCGACTGGGGTAGATGAGTGGTGTGCGGCACAATGAACTATACTGGAGCAGGTTGGTAATTCAGGCAGGATCTATCGATTGGCGGCCCAGGCGCAGCATCACGCGGCTTGTTACGGCTGATTATACGCAGGTTGTTCCGGCAATCAGACGTGAGGTGTCGCGTCTCTACATTCCATGAATGCACTTACTACGCCACTTCATCAGCCTTGATGCGCGAGTCGAACCGAAATTCTTCCCGACTCACAATCCGGATGCGCTTGAAATCGGGGTGGCGGCTGTGCAGGATGTAGTTGAACTCCTGGGGCACGATGGACGAGGGCACGCGCAGCACGGCCGAGCTGCGGCGGCGGTACCAGGCGTCGCCCAGGGGCTGACAGACGGCGTAACGGCTGGCCCGCTCCCAGTCGGCGGGCAGCTGGTTAGGGCTGATTTCCTCGATGAGCACATCGTCGGGCACCTCAATCACCAGCACCCGAAACTGGTCGGTGAGTCCCTCACCGCTGCGGTGCACCACGTTTTCGAGGCAGGCCAGGGCCCGGGTGGCGGCCGTGTAAATCACGAACTGGTCTTTGAAATTCCAGCGCGCCCGGTAGCCCGAGGCAAACAGGTCGTCGGCGTACTTGGCCAGGCAGATGCGGTATACCAGCATGCGCCTTCGGTTACGACAGGTCGCCGTAGGCGATGCGCGTGAGCTCCTCGGCCACCAGATCAATGCCGCCGCTGGTTTCCAGCAGCCGCAGCGGAATCTCCTGGTCCAAGCCGTGGGCAGGCTTGTCCAGCCAGCGCAGATACGCCGCCGCCTCCCCGAATACTTCCACCCCCAGGTTGTAGAGGCTGATGATTTTGAGCGTTTTCTCGCTACTGGCCGCGCTCAGGTTTTTCTTTTCCTGAGAATACGTGCGCAGGGTTTTGGTGGATAGCTCGTAGATGGCCTCCAACTCCTGGGCCTGCAGCTGGTAGGCCTCCGCCACCTCAAATACCGTGGCCGCGGGCACGCCCTTGCGGGCCTCCATCACCAAGGCGTAGGCATCCTGCCCGGCCCGGCCCCAGGCGGCCCATTTTTTGCGCAAAGCCGCCGGCATGGGGGCCGTAATCTTGGGTTGATGAGCAGGTGTGGCCATGACGAAGTTCCGGTTAACAAATCGAACTTATAGAAATTTTTCTAATAAACGCGGAAATTTTTCCTTTGGTTTTCCTTTCAGCCCGTTTTGCGCTTAATGGCCCGGAGCTTGCCGGGGCCGAACGGGTATCCAGATTTCTTCTTCGGACGTAGGATCGGCATTACGGTAGCCAGCGCCCAGTATTTCCAGGTGCGGGCGGTCATCAAGAGCAAACCCGGAAGCAGGCAGCCACTCGGACAGGATATATTGAAACACCCGGGCATCTAAGCTCGACCCACGATAGTCGAATACAGCGTATAAGCCCGCCGGTATCATCAGCAAAGCCATATTCAAGGGCACCGGCGCGGCGCCAACTGCTGCTACAGCGGCCCACTTGCGAAATTCGGCGTGGCCATCATACACCGCAAAATAGTCGGGCGGATACTCCGTCACCGAAAAAAGGTCGGGGCTGGCAGGAGGCGGTATTTCCCGCCGAAGCGGCATGAACGTGCGCCAAAGCAGTGCCGTTTGGTCTGCCGCCCGCGACATAACCAGGCTGCAACCCAGCAACTGACGGGCCGGAGCTTCCACTAATCGGGGCAGCAAAACGGAAAAAGAACTCATTAGCAACTCCGGAAAATCGGTGCTCTATGCCCCCACCACCGCGTGCAACGGCACCGGGTGGATAATCAGCCAGATCAGTTCCCGCAGGATTTCGCCGTCGGTCATGGAGCCTGAGTCGATGCCTTTGCTTTGGGCGTCGGCGCGGCGAATCAGGTGCACGATGTCGCGGGTACGGTGGAAGTCGAATACCTTCAGGCCGGTCTGATAGTCTTTGCGCTGGATGGGGAAGCGCAAACCCATCTTCAGCCAGTCGGTTTCCGAGGGGTTGGGGTTCTGGTGCAGGGCCAGCAACCGGGAGAAGTAGTTGAACAGCAGCGTCAGGTTCGGGATGAGCGGGTTGTTCTTGGGGTTGGCCTCGAAGTAGAGCAAGATGCGGTTGGCCTTGAGCACGTCGCGGCGCACCAGGGCGCTCTGTAGCTCGAAGATGTTGTACTCCTTGCTGATGCCCACCATGCGCTGCACCAGGTCCTCGTCGATGCTGTGGCCGGGCAGCAGGTTGATGAGCATCTTGTCCACCTCGTTGGTGAGGCGGCCCAGCTCGCCGCCGATGTACTCGGCCAGCATCACGGTGGCCTGGGGCGTGATTTGCTGGTTTTTCGAGCGCACGTAGTTGCTCAGCCAGGGCGCCACCTGGTTGTCGTAGAGCTTCTTGCTGGTCATGAGCACGGTGCCGGCGGGCGCGGGCTCCTTTTTGTCGCCGGAGAGCAGCTTGCCCAGCTTTTTGCGCGCATCCAGGGTTTTGTGCTTGTAGCAGAATACCAGCACGGTGCTTTGCAGCGGGTTGCGCAGATACGCCTCCAGAAACGGCCACGACTTCTCGGCCTCCAGATCGGCAACGGCCTGGGCTTCCTTTACAATCACCACCGAGCGTTCGGCCATCATCGGGAAGCGCTTGGCCTGGCCCAGGATGCCGGCCACGTCGGTATCCTTGCCGTACAGCACCACTTGGTTGAAGCCCTTTTCGTGCTCGGGCAGCACGTGCTTTTCCAGCAAATCGGCCAGCAAGTCGATATAGTACGGCTCCTCCCCCTGCAGAAAGTACACGGGCGCAAACTGCCGCTGCTGGAGCTGCTTCAGGATTTCGTCGGGCGAGAGAGTCAACGTGTAATTAGTAATGAGCAATTAGTAATTAAGAATTGATGCGGGCGCACTGGTGGGCACCTTCCCAATTCTTCCTACCCAAAGGTACGGGCTGCCTCTTACCTTTGCCGAACAGCCTTGGAAGAATTGGGCGGCTGGTACCGGCTGAGGAAAGCACGTCTGCCTCTCTGGATTTCGCCAACTCGATTCTTAATTCCTAATTCTTAATTACTACTTCCACTTTGAACCTCATAGACGAACTGCGCTGGCGGGGCATGTTTCACGACATGATGCCCGGCACCGAGGAGCACCTGCTGAAGAACGCGCCCATCACCGGCTACATCGGCTTCGACCCCACCGCGCCTTCCCTGCACATCGGCAACCTGGCCACCATCATGCTGCTGGTGCACCTGCAGCGCGCCGGCCACCGGCCGCTAGCCCTGGTAGGCGGCGCCACCGGCATGATTGGCGACCCGTCGGGCAAGTCGGCGGAGCGCAACCTGCTCGATGAAGATGCCCTGCGCCGCAACCAGGCCGGCATTCAGGCCCAGCTGGAGAAGTTCCTGGTGTTCGACGACTCGCCCACCGGCGCCCGCGTGGTCAACAACTACGACTGGTTCAAGGACTTCAACTTCCTGCAATTCCTGCGCGAAGTAGGCAAGCACCTCACCGTCAACTACATGATGGCCAAGGACTCGGTGAAGCGCCGCATCGGCGGCAACGAAGAGTCCGGCGCCGACGGCATCAGCTACACCGAGTTCAGCTACCAGCTGCTGCAGGGCTACGACTTCTTCCACCTCTATAAAGAGCTGGGCACCACCCTGCAGATGGGCGCCAGTGACCAGTGGGGCAACATCACCACCGGCACCGAGCTGATCCGGCGCATGTCGGGCGGTGAGGGCAAAGCCTACGCCCTCACCGGTCAGCTCATCACCAAGGCCGACGGCACCAAGTACGGCAAGAGCGAAACCGGCACCGTATGGCTCGATGGCTCCATGACGAGCCCGTACCAGTTCTACCAGTTCTTCCTCAACGCCGCCGACGCCGACGTACCGCGCCTCATCCGGGTGTTCACGCTGCTGCCGCAGGCGGAAATCGAAGCCCTGGAAGCCGAGCACGCCCAGGCCCCCCACCTGCGTACCCTGCAGAAAGCCCTGGCCCAGGACGTGACCACCCGCGTACACGGCCCGGCCGCCTACGAAGCGGCCGTAGCGGCCTCGCAGGTGCTGTTTGGCGGCGGCGAGCTCAGCAGCCTCGATGAGGCCACGCTGCTCGACGTGTTTGCCGGCGTGCCCCACGTAGAAGTGCCCCGCGCCAGCCTCACCGAGCACAACGTCATCAGCCTGCTCAGCGACGCCACCAACGCCGTCATCTTCCCCTCCAAAGGCGAGGCCAAGAAGATGATTCAGGCCGGCGGCGTGAGTTTGAACCGCGCCAAGGCCACGCTGGAGCAGCAGGCCGCCGAGCTGCCGCTATTGCACGACAAGTACGTGGTGGCCCAGAAAGGCAAGAAGACCTACTACCTCATCAAGGTAGTGTAAGTACTCACCCTCCGCAACACAAAGAGGCCCTGTCGATAGTCGACAGGGCCTCTTTTCGTAAGTACCTTGGTCACGCGGGGCGTGACCGGGCATTACTTCTTTTTTGCCGGAGCAGCCTTTTTGGCAGCAGCGGGAGCGGCTTTCTTAGCAGCCGGAGCAGCTTTGGCCGGAGCGGCTTCGCCAGCGGTGTTCTTGGCGTTCTGCACCTCGGTGCGGATGGTCTGGGCCATATTTTTCAGCTCCTGCATGCCCTTGCGCACGCGGGTGCCAGCGGCCGAGTTGCCCTTGTCGTAGAACTTCTCGAAGTCAGCTTCCAGCGACATCACGAGGTCTTTCAGTTGGCTAAAGTTGCTCATTTTGGGAGGGGTTATTTGGTGTGGAAAAAAGTGTTTAACCGGCCCTAATATACAGGGATTTCAAATACAAGCAAGTCGGCGAGTTTTTTTCTCAATCCCCTTTTTCAGCCACATAGGGCCCTTTTTACCCTCAAACCGACTCAACCCACCCCTCCTCATGACCGGACAATACCCGGAATAGTACTAAAGCAAAAAGCCAGCCCCCGGGATGGAAGCTGACTTTTGCACTTAGCAAAGCCGTAGTTAGTCCTGGAGGCCGGCAGGCACTTCAGCTTTGGAATATAGTCCTTTCGAGAGCTTCTCCTGCACCGCCTCGAAGGCTTTGATGGTCACGGCCACATCATCGAGCGAGTGGCTGGCCGTGGGGATAAGGCGCAGCATGATAACGCCCTTCGGCACCACCGGGTACACCACGATGGAACAGAAAATGCCGTGATTCTCACGTAGATCGAAGGTAATCTGGGCCGCGTCGGTGATTTGACCGGTCAGCAGCACCGGCGTTACGCAGGAGGTGGTAGTGCCCAGATTGAAGCCTTTTTCGCGCAAACCGCTTTGCAGCGCCCGTACGATGGTCCAGAGGTTTTCTTTCAGCTCAGGCTGGGTGCGTAGCAGCTCCAAACGCTTCAAAGCGCCCACCACAAGCGGCATGGGCAGGCTTTTGGCGAAAATCTGGCTACGCATGTTGTAGCGCAAATATTCAATTACGTTCTCGGGACCAGCTACGAAGGCACCGATGCTGGCCATCGACTTGGCAAACGTCGAAAAATAAAGGTCGATACCGTCCTGTACGCCCTGTTCTTCGCCCGTGCCGGCACCCGTAGCCCCCTGCGTACCGAAGCCGTGGGCATCATCTACGAACAGGCGGAACTGGTATTTCTCCTTCAGCGCAATCACGCCCCGCAGGTTGCCCTGGTTGCCCGACATGCCGAACACGCCCTCGGTGATAACCAGAATAGCACCGCCGGTTTCGGCAATGATGCGCTCGGCGCGCTGCAGCTGCTTCTCCAGGCTGGCCATGTCGTTGTGCACGTACACGAAGCGCTTGCCAGCGTGCAGGCGTACGCCATCAATAATGCAGGCGTGCGACTCGGCGTCGTACACAATCACGTCGTGGCGGTTCACCATGGCGTCGATGATGCTTACTACGCCCTGGTAGCCGAAGTTGAGCAGCATGCAGTCCGGCTTCATCACGAATTCGGCCAGCTCGCTTTCCAGCTGCTCGTGCAGGTTGGAGTTGCCCGACATCATGCGGGCGCCCATGGGTAGGGCCATGCCGTACTCGGCCGCGCCATCGGCATCGGCCTTGCGCACCTCGGGGTGGTTGGCCAGGCCCAGGTAGTTATTGAGGCTCCAGGTAAGCACTTCCTTGCCGCGGAAAATCATGCGGGGCTTGATTTCGCCTTCCAGCTTAGGGAAAGCAAAGTAGCCGTGCGCGTAGTGTGAGTGGACACCCAGCGGGCCGCGGTTGGCGGCAATCTTCTCAAATAGATCCACGAGGGGACGGGTTAATGTGAAAGGAAACGGGCGGTAACGCCTAAGCGCTGAACCACCGGGGAATGTACAAAGTTATGGCAATCCGCAAAGGTAAGCTCCCCCGGGCCGCTATCCAACCTTCCGGGAATTGGGCGGCACTGTTTTATGGTCCGGCCGGAATGGCGTTTCTTTGGGTATTGAATGGCATTGCTCTCGTACTCCGGCACCCCAGGGCTGAAGCCCTGGGCTAGTCAGCGGACTCCTGGTTTTTTCGCTGCGTAGCCCCGGGCTTCAGCCCTGGGGTGCCGGGGCCGCCCGCTCTTCCTGTTCCTTCTCTCCCACCCGCTCCACCTCTCTCCCGATGAAGAAAATCACCAAGCTGCTCGTGGCCAACCGCGGCGAAATTGCGCTGCGCGTGCTGCGCTCGGCCAAGGAAATGGGCCTCCAGACCGTGGCCATCTACTCCGAGGCCGACCGCAACGCTTTGCACGTACGCTACGCCGACGAGGCTGTGTGCGTAGGCCCGCCCGCCAGCAAAGACAGCTACCTGCGCGGCGACAAAATCCTGGAAGTCTGCCGCCAGCTGGGCGTCGATGCCATTCACCCCGGCTACGGCTTCCTGAGCGAAAACGCCGAGTTTGCCCGCATGGTCACGGAGGCCGGGCTGATTTTCGTGGGCCCTTCGCCGGAGGCCATGAACCTGATGGGCGACAAGCTCTCGGCCAAACAGGCCGTGAAAGCCTACAACATCCCGCTGGTGCCCGGCACCGACGAGGCCATTTCGGACGTGGAAGAGGCCAAGCGCATTGCCGCCACGGTGGGCTTCCCCATCCTGATCAAGGCCTCGGCCGGCGGCGGCGGCAAGGGCATGCGCATCGTGAATTCGGCCGAGGATTTCGAGGAGCAGATGCAGCTGGCCATCAATGAGGCCACCTCGGCTTTCGGCGACGGCTCGGTGTTCATCGAGAAGTTCGTGACCGGCCCGCGCCACATCGAAATCCAGGTGCTCGGTGATGAGCACGGCAATATCGTGCATTTGTTTGAGCGGGAATGCTCGATTCAGCGCCGCCACCAGAAGGTGATTGAGGAAGCGCCTTCCTCGGTACTCACGCCCGAGCTGCGCGCCGAAATGGGCCGTTGCGCCGTGGACGTGGCCCGCGCCTGCAACTACACTGGGGCTGGCACCGTGGAGTTTCTGCTCGATGACCAGCACAACTTCTACTTCCTGGAGATGAACACCCGCCTGCAGGTGGAGCACCCCGTGACGGAGCAAATCACCGGCCTGGACTTAGTGAAGGAGCAGATTAAAGTGGCCCAGGGTCTGCCGCTGGCCTTCGCGCAGGAAGACCTGAGCATCACCGGCCACGCCCTGGAATTACGAGTCTATGCGGAAGACCCGCAGAACAACTTCCTGCCCGACATCGGGACGCTGACCACCTACGTGCGCCCCCAGGGCCCCGGCGTGCGGGTGGACGATGGCTTCGAGCAGGGCATGGAAATTCCGATTTACTACGACCCGATGATTGCCAAGCTCGTCACCTTCGGGGCCACCCGCGAGGAGGCCATTGCCCGGATGCTGCGCGCCATCGACGAGTATCAGATTACCGGCATCGAAACCACGCTGGGCTTCGGCCGCTACGTGCTGCAGCACCCAGCCTTCGTGAGCGGCAACTTCGACACCAACTTCATTCGCGACCATTTCCCGGCCGACGCCCTGAAACCCGCCGCCCCCGATGAAGCTACCGCCAGGCTCGCCGCCGTCCTCACCGCCATGCTCCTGACGGAGAAGAAACCCGCCACTCCCGCCGCCGCCGATGCGCCCGCCGCCACCGGCTCGGCCTGGAAGCGCAACCGGCTGGGGGCGCGGTAGAGGAAATCTGCATATAAAAAAGGCCGCCCGGTTACGTAACCGGGCGGCCTTTTTTATATGTGTGAATCCGACGACTAGTCACCCATTGTGTATTCGGCAAAATTGGTTGGAAAGTCTGGGTTCTGCGATGGAGTATTGCGGTCTAACTCAGCCGAGGCTTTAAGCTGGTCGTTCACCCAGATTTCACCACGCAGCTTACTAGTGGTGCGTGGAACAATGCCCGAGCCGGTTATGGCTTTACTGAATCCCAAACCAACGCTAACTCTTTCGCCTGTTTTCAAATTGGTGACCGTACCTGTTTCCTTCACCCCATTATCCGGTAGGCTAGCATCCAACAATGATACCTCTGGGATATTTAGTCGCTTAATGTATACTTCACCACCTGCACCTAACCCACCGGCATCTATGCTAATCATCTTGACTTTGACTACATACTGAGGGGTGGGTTCTGGTTTGTCATCGTCCTTGGAGCCGCAGGATGCAAAAACAATGAGTAGCGGCAACAGCCAGGCGCTAACGGTGTGCTTATTGAGAAATGAGGTAATCATGGGTAGCTATTTTCAAGGAAGTAGGGTTGACTTTCAGGTGCCAAAAGTACTCAGGCGGGGGCATCCAGACACTACCTGCAACGGGAATTCCTCACTGGCGCGAGTTTAGCGAAGCGTAACCCGTGACCAGCCTTAACGTGGAGGCTGCACCTCCACTGCCGCGCCAGCGGCAAACCCATAGCCGCGCCGCCTGAGAGTAATCCGGGCGGTGTTGGTCGTTTCGGGGGTAGGAACTCCTGCCACGAAGCAGCATATTGTAGGGTTGTGAATAAAAATACGGGCAACCCTACGAACCTTGTAGGGTTGCCCGTATTTTTATTCACAACCCTACACACATTTATGGCGCGACCTTCCCTCCCTTCCGATAGTCTTTCAGCCGCCGTGCGGGCGCATTTTGGGTTGACCCAACCGGAACTAGGTAAGTTTATCGGGGTGAGCGGGACCGTAATCGGGCACGTGGAGGCCGGGCGGCGAGTGTTGCCAGCCGAAGCGCAGCGGCGGCTGCGACCCCTGGCCCTGCTGCTGCCCCCGCCCGAGGGGCTCGGCCCGCCCCTGCCCGCGCCGCCGGCCGGGGCTTCTGCCCCTGAACCCGCTGCCCCCGCCGTGCCGCTGGAGGCTGAGCCGCTGCGCAAGCGCCTGCGCCGGGTGTGCTACTTGCTCGATAAAGCCCGCTTCGCGCTGGAAAACCATGTGCGGGCCTCCCAGGCTCAGGCCCGCCGCCGCTGGGGGCGGGCGGTGCTGGCCGCCCTGCTGGCCCCCGCCCCCGGCACGCCCGCCGCCCCCGCCGCCGTGGCCCAGGACCCCGCCCTCGATGCCGCCGCCTGCCGCCGCTGGCTGGAGCGCCTGCCCGACCTGGCCCCCGGCGCGGCCTGGCCTTTGTCGGCCACCGAGGCTGCCCTGCTGGCCCTGCGCCTGCGGCTGCTGGAAGAGGAAGCCCGGGCCCTGGCGGCCCTGCTGGCAGCGGCCGAAGCGCCTGGCAACTAAAACCATCCCTTGACGGCGTTACCGCCGGTCCGGCGGCTGGAAGCCGTCGGGCCGGTCGTCGTAGGCGCATCCGGCCCGGCTTTTCGGGCACGGCCACTCGTTCACGCAGGCCCCGGCCCGACGGCTTCCAGCCGCCGGACCGGGGCCTGCTCCGCAACCGGGACCAGGTAGATAGTCGGAAACGTAGTCATTCTGAGCGGAGCGAAGGACCTTCTCACGGCTGAACGAAATCGTGGCTGCATGATAAGGTCCTTCGCTCCGCTCAGGATGACCACCGCGTGAAAAAAACACTTCCTGTACAGCTTTTATATTCAAAAAAACTTATACTCGAACGTTCTTATTTCTCACCTTTTTTACCCGTTTCATGGCTTACTCTATTGATCAATTAACCACGGCGGCCGAGTGCGACCAGGTACTGGCCTACATCACCGACGAGCTGCGCGTGCTCAACCAGCGCCGCAGCGAGTTTACCTATCAGGTGGATACGGCCGCCAGCACCTCGGCCGAGCAGACCGCCGAGCTGGAATCCCTCACGGCCGAAATCAGCTTTCTCACCCCGCTCATCCCCACCCTACCCGCCAGCAAGAAGCGCACGGAGCGCGAAAACGAGCTGCGCCGCAGCACCGACCGCCGCGACGAACTCCTGTCCCGCCAGGGCACGCGCGGACCGGTATCGTTGCTGATCCGGGAGCTGGAACTGGCCCAGATTGAGGCCCAGCTAACCGAAACCACGGCTTTGCAAACCAGCGTAACCGCCCGCCGCGCGGCCCTCTAACCCGACCAGCCCGCCGCCCCCACCTGGCTCCGCCTGAAAGTGGAACTGGCTGGAGGCAGACGAGCCCCCCCATTACCGCAAACGCCCGGCTTACAAGCCGGGCGTTTTGCATTACGTGGGTTCGGCAGGCTGGCTCGGGCAGCTGACAGCCGGCCCGGGAGCGGCAGCATTGCGTTTGGCCCAGGGCCGGCCGGAACCTCTACATGGCATCCAGCCCCGGCAACCCAAGCACCTGCGCCGCGCGGCGCGCCACCTTCGTGACACTGGCGACATCGGGGCCGGTGATGGTCAGGTGGCCCATTTTGCGGCCGGCGCGGGCTTCCGCCTTGCCGTACAGGTGCAGGTGCGTACCCGGCAGGCGCAGCACGGATTGCCAGTCGGGCTCCCGCGGTTGCCCGTCGGCAGCAAACCACACGTCACCCAACAGGTTGAGCATGATGGCCGGGGAGTGCTGGCGCGGCTGCGGCAACGGCAGGCCCGCCATTGCGTGTACCTGCAGGTCGAACTGCGAGGCGTCGCAGGCGTCGAGGGTGTAGTGGCCGCTGTTGTGCGGGCGCGGGGCCATTTCGTTGACCACCAGGCCGCCGTACGCGCTGCCGTCGTCCACCACAAAAAACTCCACGCACAGCACCCCTACGTAGCCTAAGTGCCGGGCAATGGCCACGGCCGCCTCCCGGGCCCGGTCGGCCAGAGCGGGCGGCATATTTCCTTCGTAGGCGTACGTTACGGCCAGAATGCCCTCGATGTGTACGTTGCGCTGCGGGGCGAAGCTCACCACCTGTCCGTCCCAGCCGCGCGCCACCAGCACTGAGCACTCGGCGGTGAGCGGCAGCATCTTTTCCAGCACGCAGGCGGTGTGGCCCAGCTCGGCCCAGGCGGCGGCCAGCTCCCCAGCGGTCTGCACGCGCACCTGGCCCTTGCCATCGTAGCCCATACGGGCGGTTTTCAGGATACCGGGCAGCAGATCCGTCCGCTCAGCCAGCACGGTTTGCAGCTGGGTCGGCGTTTCCAGCACCGCGTAGGGCGCGCAGGTCACCCCCGACACGTCGGCGCAGGCTGTGAAGTGCGCTTTTTCCTCGATGCGGTTTTGGGCAATGCCCACCACGGCCGCGCCGGGCGCTACGGGGCGGGTTTGGGCCAACGTGTGCAGGGCCTGGGCCGGCACGTTCTCAAACTCGGTGGTGATGGCCTGGCAGAGCTGGGCCAGCTGCGCCAGCCCGGCCGGGTCGTCGTAATTGGTCTGGATGTGGTGGTGGCTGACCAGCCCGGCGGGGCTTTGCGCGTCGGGCTCCAGCACGGCGGTGAAGTAGCCCAGCCGTTGGGCGGCGTGCACAAACATGCGGCCCAGCTGGCCGCCGCCCAGCACGCCCAGCGTGGCCCGCTGGCCGGCGGCGTCCGTGCTGCCCGGGAAAATAGGCGTCATGGTGGTCAAGTCAGTTCCCTGGCTCATAGCGGCAGCGTCATGGCGCGGGCGGCTTCGGTTTGGGCGGCGCGGAAAGCTTGCAGCTTTTCCGCCAGAGCAGCATCGTGCAAAGCCAACTGGCTGACGGCAAACAGCGCGGCGTTGGCTGCGCCGGCGTTGCCGATGGCAAACGTGGCTACGGGTATTCCTTTGGGCATCTGCACGATGCTGTGCAGCGAATCAACACCCTGCAAATGGCGACTGGCTACCGGCACGCCCAGCACGGGCACGGTGGTTTTGGCGGCCAGCATCCCCGGCAGGTGGGCGGCCCCGCCCGCGCCGGCAATAATGGCCTGCAAACCGCGCGGTCCGGCCTGTTCGGCGTAGGCAAATAAGTCGTCGGGCATGCGGTGGGCCGACACCACGCGGGCTTCGTGGGCCACGCCAAATTCCGTGAGAATTTGTACGGCGTGCTGCATGGTGTCCCAGTCGCTGCTGGAACCCATGACTACGCCGATCAGGGGTTTGAAGGTATTGGGGGAAGAAGTAGTACTCATCGAAATTAGTTGGTCGTCATGCTGAGCGAAGCCGAAATGTTTCTACCGCTTCGTTGGGATCAGGCCCCATGTAAACCTAGCTTGGACATCAATTCCTCACTAGTATTTAGAAACAGCTTGTTGAATGAGCAAGTGCAGTCGCCGATTGGTTTACCATCAGAATTTCTGAACTGAATAGTCCAAGAAATGTCTTCGATTTCAACCTCACCTATTAATCTTACTTTCAGTTGATTCTGAAATTCAATTATCAAGGTGCCTTCGTGCTCTTCCTCTACATTTTGAATTCGGGCCTGTGTTAATAGTCCCATCAGAAAAACCCTGGAGGGCTCTTCTGGGCCATTGTTATTCTCAATATTGAACGGAAATGAATGCACCCATCTATGCCATTCAGACTTGTCAGCTAATTCAATGTCGCTAAGAATGAGGTAGGCGCTAATACCAAGACTATCATTGAACAGTTCGCATTCAAAAGCGGTGATGTAATACTTAAATCCAGTGTAGTAGGAGTCCGAAAGGGCCGTCTTCAAGACGTCAAGTATCTTGCTTTTGTCCGTTATCATAGCGGCTGAAAGACTATTTGTATGTAGCTACTTCGGCAGCGCGGAAGCCGGATGAACTGTGACGTTCTATTATTGCGACTAGCCGACAGTTACCGCTGCTTCCCGTTCCAGCAGGATTTCGGTGCCTAAAATCACCATATCTACACTCCCTTTCAGCGTCTGGTTGATGAAGGGCGTGTTCTGGGACTTGGATTTCATGAACTCCTTGGTGAAGGCAGTTTCGGCCTCGGTATCGAACAACACGCAGTTGGCTTCCTGGCCGACTTCGATGGCGGCGACCGGCAGGCCCATCAGGCGGCGAGGCTCGGCCGAATAGCGCTTCACCACCAGGTCCCACCCGAATTTGCCGGGCTCCACGAAGAAGTGGTAGAGCGACACCAGGGCCGTATCCAGGCCGGTAATGCCGTTGGGCGCGCTGATGAAATCCTGGGCTTTTTCGAAGGGCGTGTGCGGGGCGTGGTCGGTGGCAATGATGTCGAATACGCCTTCCTTGAGCCCTTCCAGCAGCGCGTCGCAGTCGGCCTGGGTGCGCAGCGGCGGGTTCATCTTGTAGTTGGTGTCGTAGTCGCCGATGTGCTCGTCGGTGAACAGCAGGTGATGCGGCATCACTTCGGCCGTCACCTTCACGTCGCCGCGCGACTTCCACCAGCGGATGGTTTCCATGCCCATCTTGCTGGATACGTGCTGGATGTGGACGTGCGCGCCCGCCGCCCGGGCCAGGCGGATGTCCCGGTCGATGATGATTTCCTCGGCGCAGGCCGGCGAGCCTTTGATGCCGAGTCGGTAGCTCATCACGCCTTCGTTGAGGGCGCGCGGCCCGGCCAGTTCCGGCACCTCGCAGTGGCTGGCGAAAAACATCCCGAACTCGGTGGCATACTGCATGGCCCGCAGCAGCACGGCCGGGTCGGCGGTGGTGTCGCCGTCGTCGGTGAGCATAATTACGCCGAGCCGGTGCATGCCCTCGATTTCGGCCAGCTCCTTGCCCTCGCGGTTTTTGGTAACGCAGCCGGAGGTGTACACCGGAATGCGGGCGCGGTGCCGGGCATTGTCCAGCACGGTGGCAATGGCCGTTGCCGAGTCGAGCGCCGGGCGGGTGTTGGGCATCATCACTACGCCGGTAATGCCGCCGTTGATGGCCGCTTCGCTGCCCGTGGTGATGGTTTCCTTGTTCTCGAAGCCAGGCGCGCGGAAATGGACGTGGGCATCAAACATACCCGGCAGCAGCACCCGGCCCCGCGCATCAATCACGCGGGCACCCTCAGGAATGGGCAGGCTTTTGCCGATTTGCTGAATGATTCCCTCGACAATCAACACGTCACTCTCGACAAGCACGGGGGATTTTTCGGCGGCGATGCGGGCGTTTTGAAGGAGGAGCATGGAGGAAGGAGTGCGGTAAACCGGCAAGGGGTGGGTGGAATATTCGAACTATTGAAGATGAATCTACGCGGGCGGCACCAGCCGCTAACTAGGGCATGAGCAGCGTTGAGCCCGCACCCTGCCGGGCGTCATAGGCTTCCTGCTTCGGGAAATCCCCGCCCGGCGTGAGCCAATCGAGCACGGCCATGCGGATGGAAATGCCGTTTTCGACTTGGTTGGTGATGAGGCTACGCTCGTAGTCCATGACGGCGTCGCACAGTTCCACGCCCCGGTTCACGGGGCCGGGGTGCATGATGTAGAGGCCCTTGTCGCGGATTTCCGCCAGCCGGGCGGTGGTGATGCCGTAGACCCGGTGGTACTCGCGGACGTTGGGAAAAAACTGCACGTCCTGACGCTCCATCTGCACGCGCAGCAGGTACACCACATCGGGCGCCCAGGCCATGGCGGCTTCGTAGTTGGTGAAGCGAGGGATGGTGGCCGGGCCGTACTTGGGCACCAGGGAGCCCGGCCCGAGGTACGCCACCTCCACGCCCAGCTTCTGCAGCAGCGTGCTGGTGGAGCGCGCCACGCGGGAATGGAGGATATCCCCGATAATGAGGACTTTCTTACCCCGGGGGTCGGGGAATTTTTCCTTGATAGTGAAGGCGTCCAGCAACGCTTGGGTGGGATGCTCGTGGGCCCCGTCGCCGGCATTGATGACGGAGGCCGTGGTTTGGCGGGCAATCATGGCGGGCAGCCCGGGGTGGCCGTGGCGCACCACGATGTAGTCGGTGCGCATGGCCTGCAGCGTCTCAATCGTTTCGCGCACCGACTCGCCCTTGGTGATGGAGGAATGAGCCACGTCGAAGTTCGTGACCTCTGCCGAGAGGCGTTTGGCGGCTACCTCGAAGGAAGAATGCGTGCGGGTGCTGGCCTCGTAGAACAGCATAAGCACCGACTTGCCCTCCAGAGCGGGGATTTTCTTCACCGAGCGGGTGAACAGTTTTTTGAAGGACGTGGACTGGTCGAGCAAAAACTCGATTTCCTCCCGGTGAAGGGATGCAATGTCAAGGAGGTCTTTACGTGCCATACCGGAGTGGAGGAAAAGTGAGGTTGTCGGACTAAACAAGGCCAATGGGCATTCTTATCGGCTATTCTCTGGGCCGCAGAAACCGGCTACCCGTGGCAGCCGGGGTGCGGGCCACCGTCGCGCGTTGGGCGGGAGGTCAGCGTCCGACGAACCGAATGGGCATAAAAAAACCGTTTCGGAATCCGAAACGGTGGCGGGGCAACAGGCAGAAAAAATAACGGAAACAGCAGCGGCAAAATCGGAAAAACCGATGGCGGTGCAGACCATCTGGTCCACTCGCGGGTCCTTGCCGGGCAGGGTTCCACGCTTCATCAACAGGTTTTGGGGTTGAAGCATGCTGCAAAACTACGGCATTGTTACGCCTGGTAACGCATGGGTACGGGTAATTTTTTTTTCGGCGTGCTTTTTCTGCCGTTCATCTTAGATCTAACGGGTGCCGTACCACACCGTTTTGGGAGCCGGCCGGTGCAGAAAATTCTGGCGGGCATCACTCCTTGCGCGGCTTCGTAATTGCTGCCGAATCTGTTGGCTTGTAGCGCATCAACAAGTACCACAGTATAATTGCTGGCACTACATTTACGCCAAAAAACCACTCTTCCTGATTGGCTATAGCAAAGCTAAATTTGACCTCAAAGATGGCATCCAAGGTCAGTCCTATGTTACTGGAGGCATCAAGGCCAAAGATGGCCAGCACCCCGTTGCTGAGCACGTACTTCAGCCCTCCATACCGAATGACCGGTAATTGCAGAATGGCCATAACGCCCATCAATGTGGGATCCTGCCGTTTCTGATATGTAACAAAGGAGAGAATGGAGAGCCCGAAGGACAATGCCGCGTATAGCCCGCCACCAACCTTTAGGGCTGATTCGCTCAGCTCAGGTAGATGAAATGCCAGGATAAACAGACCAGCAATGCCACCTATCAAATTGTAATAGCTCAGCAATTGTAAGCCTTTGTTTTGTAGGACAGCGTTATCGGCGGACATTGAGGAGTAACGTCGTTAAATATACAGGGTAAACAAAACTCCGCCTCGAAAGCCAATTGGCTTGAGTGCTTGTGTTAAGACACGAATATACCGTAAGAGCAGCGAGGCGTTATGCCATACTGCGCTTGCAATTTTAAGTCTGTTGTATAGAGTGTTAGTTCAAAGAACACGTAGGCTTCTCCATACAAAGGCCTGCACCTCCTTACGCTAGCAACCGCGCCTGATTGGCTACGTTCACCAGGGCCGGCGCATTCTTGAGGGTGGCCAGCACAACTTCTTTGGCGGCTTGCTGCAACTCGTCGCGGCTGATGTCGCGGGCTTCTTCTCGTACCAGCTCGGTGAGGGCGTGGAGGGCGAACTGCAGGGCCTGCCGCCGGGGCCGCTCCGCCCGCATTTCCTGGCGCACCTCCGCGAAGTGGGCCTGAATTTTCAGCCGCCGCAGGTGAAACACCGAGTCGCTGCACACCTGGGGCTGGATGGTATCGAGCAGCTTGAGCAACGGCAGCAGCTGGGTGGCGGTAGTAGCCGCCGCCCCGGCCAGGCGCTGGCGGCGGCCGGGAGCGGGCTGGGCGGTGGCGTCCGGGAGTTGCTCAGGACCGAGGATAGACATCAGAAATAGCCGGGTAAAGGAAGCAGTAAGGCGCGTGATTTTCATAACAAGATAGTGTACCGAAGAGAAATCATCGAAGCTTAGGCCTGCTTCAGCGCCAACCTAACCGGGTACTCTGCCGTTGCCTGCCCCGGTGCCGACTTCGGGGCCAGCCAGCGGCGCAGCGCCCAGTGCGTGGGCAGGTAGATAACGAGCAGCAGCGTCAGCATCCAGCCCAGGAGGTAGAGTGGGGCAGGCAGCCAGGTCTGGGGGTGGGCATCGTCGAAGCCGAACACGTAGTTGATGTTTACCGGAATCTTGGGGTCGGGCACGGCGGCCCCGGCCGGCGGCAGCCAGAAGTAGGCCACTAGGCACAGGCCCCAGGCCAGCAGCGTCCAGGCCGGCAGGGCGCGCCGGTCGTAGCCCAGGCGCTTCACCAGGAACAGGATGAGGAAGGGCAGCCAGCCGTGGAAGAATGAGAGGCCGCGCAGGAACAACGAGCGGTTTTCATCGAACATATAGGACGTCATGCCCAGCAAATGGTGGCCGCACAGCTCCCCCACAAAATCGGCGCACCACAGCACCTGGGGCAGCAGGATGCCCACGGCGGCCATGGAGGCCGGCAAACGGCGCTCCGTCCAGACGCTGACTAGGCACAGCAGCAACGACACGTCGCAGAAGTACAGGAAGTTGGTGGGACCATAATTCACCCAGTACACCGGCACCATCACCAGCAGGAAGGCGGTAAAGGCCAGTTTCAACCAAAGCGGCAAGCGAGCAGGCACACGATTCATGGGGTCCGAGAAAATGAGATGAGGCAACTCCCCTCCTGCCGACCCTGAAGAGTAACCGATGCAGAAGGGATGCCCGAAGTAGCAGATTGGCAGCGGAAGAGCCATTGCAAATCATTTGCTTATCAGACTTTTTATTTTTTCCCAAAACACCATTCAAGTCTGGCAGAGATGGTTTATGCTTTCCATCATCAGACTTTTAACTTATCTCATACGCTCCACCAATTATCGTATTTCGACTGGATTTCATACAAAGAGCCCGGCCTTGGAGGACCGGGCTCTTGCAGTGCCGAGGCAGTACCTGCGGAGTAGTTATGAGAGAATCGTTTGGGGGGGGTAACTGTCAAGCCGCCCGTTATTCTGTGCTTGCGGAGGAATGACGAGCGAAGGGTGCCGTAGCACTGCTGACGTCAGCCCGCGAGATTCCTCGCAGGCCCGGAATGACGTTCTTTCCCATTTCTGAAGAAGTTTTAGCTTTCCGAAAGCTGCCCCTACTATAGCAACTCCGTAATATCGCGCACACCTACGGGCCGCTGCCGCGTAAAACCTTCCCCGAACTCCACCCCGATCAGGTGGCCGAATTCGCGGGCGCGGGCTTCCATAAACTTACCAAACTCCTGGCTGGACAGGTAGGTTTGGGGCTGGTCGAGGTCGGGGTTGAAGAACTGGGTTTGATACGCCTGAATAGACTCCCACTTCTTCGTCCAGTGTGGCGTAATGTCCACCACAAAATCCGACGGCAGCTGGCGGTCCTGGATGTAGTGATACACCACGCGGGGGCGCCAGGGCAGTTGCGGCTGGCCGTCCTCGCCAAGGGTTTCAATCATGCGCAGGCCACTCAGGAAACAGGCATCCGAAGCCAGCTGTGCGCCCCGGCCGTGGTCGGGGTGGCGGTCCGTAATGGCGTTGCAGAGTACCACATCGGGCTGGTAGCGCCGCAGGGCCGCAATCAGGGGCAGCTGGTGCTCCCGGTCGTTGCGGAAGAAGCCATCGGGCAACCCCAGATTTTCGCGGGCGTGCAGGCCCAGAATCCGACTGGCCACCTCGGCCTCCTGGGCGCGGGTAACGGGCGTGCCGCGCGTGCCCAGCTCGCCCCGGGTAAAATCAACAATGCCGATTTTCTTACCCGCCGCCGCCGCCGCCAGCAGCGTACCGGCCGCCGACATTTCTACATCATCGGGGTGCGCCCCCAGGGCCAGAATATCTAGTTTCATCTGCTTGGATGGTTACATAGCTGAATGGTTAACCCGTTGGCTGTTCCGACGATGCGTTGAACGACCAACCAGTTAACCATCCCGCTATTACGCTATTTACTTGATGCGCAGCGTCCGGCCCACGCGCAGCACGGCGGTGCCGCCGTTCAGGCGCCGGATTTGGGCCTGCGACACGCCGTATTTATCGGCAATTTCCGACAGCGTATCACCGCTGCGGATTTTGTGGCTAACGATACGCCGGGCCTGTGTGGGCTTGGCGCTGCTGCTGCTAGCACTGCGCGTAGCGGCGCCCGGCACGCTCCCGCCCCGGTACTTCAGCGACTTGCTGTAGTAGGCAAACAGGCCGGAGGTAATCTGGAAGTTGTCCTTGATGAGCCGGTAATCCGGGAAGTCGTACATCTGCTCCGGGTCGATGGGGTTGCCCTCATAGCGCACCTCAAAGTGCAGATGCGAGCCGCTGCTGCGGCCCGTACTGCCGCCCCGGCCAATTAACTGCCCGGCCTTCACGAACGTACCCGGCGTTACCAGGGACTTCTGCATGTGTCCGTAGAGCGTTTCGATGCCGTTGTAGTGGCGGATGAGCACGTAATTACCGTAGCCAGAGCCGTCCCACTTCACAATGCGTACCACGCCGTCGAAGGCGGCCTTTACCGAGTCACCGGTTTCCAGGTCGAGGTCTACGCCGTAGTGCCAGCGGTAGCCCCGAAAGCCGAAGTCCGATGTCATGGGAGTTTTCACCAGCGGCATTTTAGCGTAGCGCTGCCGATCCGGTTCCGTCAGTTTCAGGTTTAGCGTATCCTTGATGCGGCGGCCATCCACCCGGTATGGGTTGATGTTGTGCGTATCCCAGATGGCGTAGTAGCCGGCCACCTGAATCCAGGAGGAATCAATCTGCACTTCCTCCTTCATCTCCACAATATGCTGCTCCCCCTCATTGAGCGTGGACGTATCCTCGCTCACGATAGAGAGCTTTTTAGCGGGGTTGAAGAAGATGGATTTGGCCGCGTCGGAGCCCTCATCGGGCAGTTCCTCCGTTTCAATGAGAATGGTGGTATCGGGCCGCACGTAGCGGATAGTGGGCGACTTAATCCGAAAAAAGTCGCTCCGCTTGCCGGCCGAACCGGCTTTCGCCTTCGGTTCCGGCACTTTGCGGCGCTGGGCCAACAGCTGGCCGGGCAAGCCTACAAACAGCCCGATCAGTAGCAGCGGCAGCAGCCATGTTTTCAAAAAATGCAGCAAGGGCAAAACAGTGAAATGGTGAAATAGTGAGGTAGTGAGGTAGTGATTTAGCGGGTTGAACGCACAGCCACCTTGAATAGTGTTTGGCGTCGAACTCACTAAATCACTAACTCACCATTTCACCTAATGGTCGCCCAAAGCAGCCAGATACCGCTCGGCATCGAGGGCGGCCATGCAGCCGGAGCCGGCGGCCGTTACGGCCTGGCGGTAGGTGAAGTCCTGCACGTCGCCGCAGGCGAATACGCCGTCCACGTTGGTTTTGGCCGTGCCGGGAATGGTTTTCAGGTAGCCCTGCTCGTCGTGGTGCAGGTAGGGCTGGAAGATTTTCGAGTTTGGGTCGTGGCCGATGGCCACGAAGAAGCCCTCAATGGCCAAGTCGCGGGTGGTGCCGTCGAGCACGTTTTTCACACGGGCGCCATCCACGGCGTGCTCACCCAGTATTTCGTCGGTTACCGTGTTCCAGAGCACTTCAATCTTGGGGTTGTCGGTCACGCGCTTCTGCATGATTTTTGAGGCGCGCATCTCCCCTTTCCGCACAATCATGTACACTTTGTTGCACAGGTTGGCGAGGTAGGTAGCCTCCTCGGCCGCCGTGTCGCCGGCACCCACAATAGCCACGTCCTTACCGCGGTAAAAGAACCCGTCGCACACGGCACAGGCCGATACGCCCGAGCCGTTCAGGCGCTGCTCCGAGGGCAGCCCCAGCCACTTGGCCGAGGCACCCGTGGCAATGATGATGGTATCAGCCGTCAGCTCCACCTTCTCATCCACTATCACGCGGTGCGGGTGGCCCGAGAAGTCCACCGAGGTGGCAATGCCATAGCGGATATCGGTACCGAAACGAGCGGCCTGCTTTTTCAGGTCCTCCATCATTTCGGGGCCCATGATACCGTCGGGGTAGCCCGGAAAATTCTCGACGTCGTTGGTAATCGTGAGTTGGCCGCCGGGCTGCAGGCCCTGGTACATCACGGGGTTGAGGTTGGCGCGGGCCGCGTAAATAGCCGCCGTGTAGCCGGCTGGGCCGGAGCCAATAATCAGACACTTAATGTGTTCCGGAGTGGTAGTCGCCATACAGGAGAAGGTGGCGGAAGCTTCCGCTAGCGCCATGAAGGGTTAATGTTGGGATGCAAAAGTACACGCGTCCCGGGTTTTCATCCGGGACGACTCCGTATTGCCGAAAATTGCGCCAACTCTGCACGTCGGTCACTTTGTCCGAAACGCTGGGAAAGCAGGATAATACAGAGGCCGTCAACGTGTAGTCAACAAAAAACCCCAACCAAAGGCCAGGGTTTTCTGCGACGGGGTAGAAAAACTTACCCCAGATACGGCTTCAGGGCCTTGCTGCGCGAGGTGTGGCGCAGGCGGCGGATGGCCTTCTCTTTGATCTGGCGCACCCGCTCGCGGGTCAGGTTGAACTTCTCCCCGATTTCTTCCAGCGTGAGCGAATGTTCCCCGTTCAGACCGAAGTAGAGCGTAATCACGTCAGCTTCGCGCTTGGTGAGCGTGCTCAGGGCGCGCTGCACTTCCTTGCGGAGCGAGTCGTTCATCAGGCCGGTGTCGGGCGATTCTTCGTCCTCGTTTTCGAGCACGTCGAGCAGGCGGTTTTCTTCACCCTGCACAAACGGCGCATCCACCGATACGTGACGACCCGAAATCTTGAGCGTGTCCACCACTTCCGAGGTGGTCAGCTCCAGTACTTCGGCAATTTCCTCAGGCGAGGGCTCACGCTCAAACTTCTGCTCCAGCTCCGAGAAAGACTTGCTGATTTTGTTCAGCGAGCCAACCCGGTTTAGGGGCAGACGCACGATGCGGCTCTGCTCGGCCAAGGCCTGCAGAATCGACTGGCGAATCCACCAAACGGCGTAAGAAATGAATTTAAAGCCCCGGGTTTCGTCGAAGCGCTTGGCGGCTTTGATCAGACCGAGGTTACCCTCGTTGATCAGGTCACCCAAGCTCAAACCCTGGTTCTGGTACTGCTTGGCTACCGACACCACGAAGCGCAGGTTGGCCTTGGTGAGTTTTTCCAGCGCTTGCTGGTCACCTTCTTTGATGCGTTGCGCCAGCGTTACCTCCTCGTCGGGGGTTAGCAGATCCACCTTGCCAATCTCCTGGAGGTATTTATCCAGCGACTGGCTTTCGCGGTTGGTGATCTGCTTGCTGATTTTTAGCTGTCTCATTGCGGGCGCGAGAGAGTTGAGTTGTTGATGCTAGTAAGGTCGTGTTGGTCCGGTATACGAGGGATACCCAAACGCGGGTACCGGGTCAGTTGAAAGCAACACCCCGGTACCCGCGAAAGTTCGGCGGCAGCGGTTAGGCGGCGCCGTTGGAATCAGCAGCGCGCTCCGGTTTCGGCAGCAGCACCTTGCGCGACAAGCGGTATTTGCCCGTTTTCTTGTCGATGTCGAGCAGTTTCACGTCAATCTCCTGCCCTACTTCCAGCACGCCTTCCAGCGCGGCCAGCCGCTCGTGCGAAACCTCCGAGATGTGCAGCAGCCCATCTTTGCCCGGCATGATTTCCACGAACGCGCCGTACGGCTGAATGCTGCGCACTTTGCCTTTGTAGGTTTCGCCGATTTCCGGCGTGGCCGCAATGGCCCGGATCCGGTCGATGGCCGCCTGCATGTCTTCCTGGTTGGAAGCGTAGATGCTCACGTGGCCTTTCTCGTCCTTCTCCTCGATGATAACCGTGGCGTTGGTATCCTTCTGGATCTGCTGAATGACTTTACCGCCGGGTCCGATAACGGCACCGATGTACTCCTTGTCGATCAGCATCTTGTGCGAGCGAGGCGTGTGAGGCTTCAGCTCAGCAGCCGGCGCGGCAATGGTCTTGGCCATCTCGCGCAGGATGTGCAGACGGCCTTCGCGGGCCTGGTGCAGCGCAGCCGTCATGATTTCAGCGCTCAAACCCTGGATTTTGATGTCCATCTGGCAAGCAACGATACCTTTCTCGGTGCCGGTTACTTTGAAGTCCATGTCGCCGAGGTGGTCCTCATCGCCCAGGATGTCCGAAAGCACGGCGTATTCGCCGGTTTCCTTGTCCTGCACGAGACCCATGGCAATGCCCGAAACAGCCGAGCGGATTGGAATACCAGCATCCATCAAGGCCATCGAACCAGCGCATACCGTGGCCATCGAGCTGGAGCCGTTTGACTCCAGGATGTCCGACACGATGCGCACGGTGTAGGGGTTCTCGTCATCGGAAGGCATTACCTTCTTCAGCGAGCGTTGGGCTAGGTTGCCGTGGCCGATTTCGCGGCGGCCGGGGCCGCGGTTCGGCTTAACCTCACCGGTCGAGAAGGCCGGGAAGTTGTAGTGCAGCATGAACTTGCTGTAGCCCGAGGTCATGGCCGTGTCGATGATCTGCTCATCGAGCTTGGTGCCGAGGGCTACGGTGGTCAAGGACTGGGTTTCGCCGCGGGTGAACAGGGCCGAGCCGTGGGCACCGGGCAGGTAGTTCACCTCGCTCCAGATAGGGCGGATTTCCGTGAGTTGACGACCATCGAGGCGGGTGCGCTCCTTGATCATCATGTCGCGGATGGCTTTCTTCTCCGCCGAAGAGTAGTAGCGGCCGAACATCTTCATGTCCAACTCAGGCTGCTCTTCCAGCAACTGCGCGGTCAGAGTCTTCTTGATAGCGCCAAAATCTTCCTTACGGCCGGCTTTGCTGGGGTTGCCCGAGTGCGCCACTTTGTAGGCCTGCTCGTAAACACCTTCCTGAATGCGCTTCTTGAGGTCGTCGTTTTCCTCGTACTTAGGGTACTCACGCTTGGTGTGGGATTTCTCCACTTCGGCGGCCAGTTCCAACTGCACACGCACCTGCTCCTTGATGGCTTCGTGAGCGTAGGCAATGGCTTCCACCATTTCCTCTTCGCTCACTTCGTCCATTTCGCCTTCCACCATGGCCACTGAGTCGGCCGTGGCACCTACAATCAGGTCGATGTCGGCGCGGGCAATGTCGGCGGTGAGGGGGTTGATCTGCAGCTTGCCGTCGATGCGAGCCACGCGAACCTCCGAGATGGGGCCGGCGAAAGGAATATCCGAAATCGAGAGGGCAGCCGAGGCGGCCAGCGCGGCCAGGGCGTCGGGCTGCACGGTTTTATCGGCCGAAATCAGGGTAATCATCACCTGCACCTCGTAGTGATAGTCCTTGGGGAACATCGGGCGCAGGATGCGGTCTACGATGCGGCACACCAGGATTTCGGCATCCGAGAGGCGGCCTTCGCGGCGCTGGAACGAGCCGGGAATGTTGCCGGCACCGCCGAATTTCTCCTGGTAATCAACCGACAAGGGCAGGAAATCCACGTCGCCGCGCGAGCTGGGCTGCGACACGACCGTAGCCAGCAGCATGGCGTCGCCGAGGCGCACCACTACGGCGCCGTCGGCGAATTTGGCCAGCTTGCCGGTTTCGATGGAAATCTGCCGCCCGTCGGGCAGCGTAATGTGTTTGGTAACCGCGGTGTAATTGGGCATCTGAGAGGGTTGCTTGTGGAAAGCGTGCAGCGGGCGAGCAGCCGAAAAAACGGGGCCGACGGAGGTCCTGTTTTGCTCTAAAAAAAGGATGATCAGGAAAAGCAACGCCCGAACCCGGCAAATGGTGCGCTCGGGGTCGGACAAAAAAAGAGCAGGGAACCTTCCGGGGTGGAAGGCTCCCTGCTCCAGGCGTAGGGCTTACTTACGAATGCCCAGCTCCTTGATGATGGCGCGGTAGCGGTTGATTTCGCGGTGCTGGAGGTAGTCCAGCATGCGACGACGCTTACCAACAAGCTTCAGCAGACCCAAACGGGTCGAGAAGTCTTTCTTGTTCACTTTCAAGTGCTCGGTGAGGTGCGAAATACGATGCGTGAACAGCGCAATCTGAGCCTCGGCCGAACCCGTGTCGGTGGCTACTTTTTGCAGGCTGTTTTTCTCGAAAATGGCCTGTTTTGCTTCGGTAGTAAGTTTCATCGGCAGATAGGTTTCCCCGTCTTGGATTTAAAAATGAAAAAAAGAAAGCCACCCCGCATTTCGGGGTGGCCGCAAAGGTAAGGAGTTAATGTGATAAATGTGTTGCCGTACTTCATTTTCGCATTCTTCTCATTCCAACACATTCTCCACATTATAAATTACACGGCTTTTTTATAGCCCCGCAGCGGCCAGCGCAGCCACTGGGGCACGAACCGGCTCCAGTTGACATCCATAATACCGGAGTCGTGGCGGGCCTGATAGAGGAAGAACAGACCGATAGGAAGCAGCACTGCCGCCGACATCCACATGCCAATACCCACGGGCATCACCATTTCTCGGCCGTACTTCTCCCCCATAATGGACAGCACGTAGTAAACGATGAAGAAGACGATGGAAACCAGAATAGGAATACCAATACCGCCCTTTTTGATAATAGCTCCCAGTGGTGCTCCAATCAGAAACATGAGCAGAATAGCTGCCGACTGCGTGTATTTGCGGTAGGTTTCGATGCGGTAATTGGCGGTTTCCTTGTTCAGGTTGGTCAGCCGCTCCGCCGAAGTGCCCAGGAACGAGTGCACGTTGCGGGCCCGGTTGGCCGCCTGCTGCGTGACATTCAGGCTCACCGGCTTCAGTTTAGCGGCCGGCACCTGCCAGTTCTCCACGCGCTGTATGGCCATATGGCCGGTCGTATCAAGGCGCAGATAGGTGTAATACGGATTGAGCTGCGGAATCAGCAGCCGACGCTCCAGAAACAGACGGTTGTGCAATGAGTCCGTAAAATGCGTCAGCTGAGAGAGGTCCAGCATCATTTTGTTGGTGTTGAACAGCTCCTTTTTGGTGCGGTCCAGCCCGAAGGAGGCCAGGGAGAACGTAATCAGGTTGCGGTCGAAATTCTGTCGGATAAAGCTGGCCCCGGAGCGGTTCTCGGCCGAGGGCTGCTCCACGTACGTACGGCCCCGGAACAACTCCAGGCCTAAGTACTGGCCTCCAAAACGCGTAAACATACGGCCCGAATCGGCCAGGATAATGGTGCTGCCGCCCCGGCTTTGGGTGTGGTCATAAATCATGACGCCCTTCAGCAGGTCGCCGTTTTCTCCCATCTTCTGGTTGACCTTGATGGTGAAGCCCGGAATGCCGTTGTAAAACACACCTTCCCGGATATCGAGTGCCAGTTTCTGCTGCCTCACATCCCAGAGTAGGCTGAAGGCTTCCAGGTTGGCTTTGGGCACTACCACGTTGTTGTACCAGAAGGCTCCGCCTGCCAGCATTGCACTCACCAGCATCACGGGCCGCAGGATGCGCGTGAGAGAAATACCCGCCGTTTTGATGGCGGTCAGCTCGTGGTGCTCCCCCAGCGTCCCGTAAGTCATCAGCGACGAAAGCAACACGGCCAGCGGCAGGGCAATGGGCACCAGCATCACGGCGAAATAGAACAGCAGCTGGCCGATAACGCCCAGGCCGAGGTCTTTGCCTACCAGGTCGTCCATGTACTTGAGCATGTACTGCGTCAGGAAGATGAACTCCACCACGGCGAAGGTGAGCAGGAAAGGCCCGGCAAAGGCCCGTAGAATCAGTTTATCGAGTTTTTTCATATGCTTCGCCAGCCACTGAAGGATACTCTGGCGCAAAAAGAAAGGGAGCAAACAGGAAACGAAGATACGCCTCGTTTCGTGCCTGCTCCCCGCCTGTCGGAGTAAACAAGTGTTACCCGCCTACCTGCTCCCGAAGTTTCAGAATCAGACTATCCCACATTTCCTGTAGTTCAATGGTGTCCGTTTCCTCCGAGTAGTCCACCACCCGCAGGTATACTTCCTGAGTCAGCTGTGATTCTTCAATCAGAAAATCCAGGAAGTTGGCGTCAGCAGCATGGCGTTTGTTCTCGTCCAGAAAAACAAACCGAGCCGAACGGTTGGTCCGATGAGAGGCCATTTCGGCATAATGTGGCTGATTGTCCCAGATGAAATTGTAGAGGTGCCCACCTTCAATTTTCACGTCCTGACAGAACCAGTGCGACAGGCCGGAAGCCGAGGCCAAGTACGGATACAGGATTTTAGGGGAAGCGTTAATGGGATATTCGACCGTAAACCGGTGTTTGAGGCGAGTGGCAGAAAGGGGCATAAGCAGAACAAAGTGAAGAATTTAGTGGCCATTCTCCGATGGAAAAAGCGGCCCGGCAGCCAATATACGCGGGTTTTTTTTTGCACAACACTTGCACAACATTAAATCTTGTTGCTACATTTGCACCACCAAACAGGGCGGGGTAGCTCAGTTGGTTAGAGCACAGGATTCATAACCCTGAGGTCACGAGTTCAACTCTCGTCCCCGCTACTTGCAAAAACGGCCTTTCCATTATGGAAAGGCCGTTTTTATTTCACACTTGTTAGTTTTTTATCACAGTTTTATCACAACTTGATATACTCCCCTGAGTAAGAGCCCGAATTAGTTGGTACGGATAGCGACATGTCCAAGCGGTGGTATACCTACGGTTCTTTTAGGAAGAGTCCTGCTTACGTTTACACTGCTTCAGATACTGGCCCTGCAGGAGCAGTAATACCCTATCACTACTTGAGCGTGCTTTGTGTCGGTCACCATCCATGCTAATGACCACAAAGCAGTTGGGCTGTTTCTTATCAGCCTGTTTATACCCTTCCTGAATCCCTTGCTCTTGCCTGAGCCCCAACATCCGTTGCGGTTTGTACAGGAGCCTGCTGGAGCACTTGTTGTGGTATCACTGTTGGGTTTCATGTGCTGGAACGTTTGGCGTGGGCGCTTGTGGGCCAAACTTTTGCTGATAGCCGCGTTACTATGTGGCCTTATCATCTCTATGCGTTCCTTCTTCTCACCTCACGGCCCAGAGGCTACATTCTGAAGCGCCATGATTTGTGTGGCCGCCGTAGCTCGACTCGTGGCACTGTTCATTCTCGCTCGCGACCTGCTGCGCCGGCCCGTGCCAGCGGTGACCGGTAATAATCAGGACACCTGACCAGTATACTCTTATCAAACGAATCCTCTCCTTCCTGCTCGGCGTTGCGCTGCTCACTTCGGCCGTTGTCCCGGCGGCATTGGCCCAGTCCCCCAGTGCTCTGCCCGTTGCTCCTGCTCCCGCACAATATAGCGTTGCTTACGCCTATATCCTGATGAGCGGCGCGTGTAAGTTGGCATTGCTGGATGGCGTGACCCCTAATCCCCGATACAAGCGCTACCAAGAAAACGTCAATGACAAGGAGTTTGCTGATGAGGCAGCTGTGTTCAGCTTTCTGGCGGCGCAGGGCTGGGAGGTATTGCCCTACGGCAATGAGGACCGCAACCGCTACTTCCTCAAGCGTCGTGCTCAGTAGCACATGCTGCTGAATACGTCTGGTTTCGGTTTAGGTGGATAGCCAGCCCAGATGCTGACATTACTCCCTGGCAGTTCCGAAAAGCGGTTGTGAGAGCGTCACAAGTCTATGAACCACATGCCTGAATCGCACCAGTCGCAAAAATGGCCTCTATTGCTTGTGAATGCACTTCTATGGGTGTAGCAACCCATTCAACTTTCGCCTCCGCTACATACAAGAATGGCATTTCCATTGCGGGAAGGCCATTTTTATTTGCGCATTTTCGGTTGGCGGTGCGATGGTCTTAACAGGACCAACCCTCAGCAGGTAGCTACTCACCGGGTACTACTGTTCGTTAGTCTAAAAAGATTGCCTGCTTAATACCGGTTAGGCATCTTGACCAAATGCGTCGTGATTTTCAGAACTCCTTCGGTAAGACGTTCCTCGTTACTGAATTTGATAAGCGTAATAACTGGATCTACAACGACTGGCAGGGGCTTTTGTCCTTGGATGGAGTAATACATGGCTCCATAGGGGTCTTAGAGATTCTTCAGCACACACAATGCCCGTACATACTCAATGACAACCGGGGCGTCCTGGGCTCCTGGAAGCAGGCCAACGAGTGGATTGAAGCCCAGTGGATGCCGCAGGCTCTGGCTGCCGGCCTTCGCTACCATGCCCACATAGTAGCCCCGGGAGTCTTTGGGCAGGCCTCAGCGGAAGATCTGCACCTACGCGTTGGCAACAGCTTCCAAATGCGCCTGTTCGAAGACATAGAGGAGGCCCAAGCCTGGCTGCGGCACATGCAGGAGCCAACGGCCTGAATAGGCAACACACTCATCCATAACCGCACATCAGCCGGCCACTGTTTCTCAGGAACAGTGGCCGGCTGATGTGCGGTGCATCCGGTTTCGTTTTGATGGCAAACGATTGGGAACAAAAAAAGCGTCCGATCCGGTCGGATCAGACGCTTTTTTAATAGGCCTATCGGGTAGCCTACTTGATTTTTTCCACAATGCCTTTAAAGGCGGCAGGGTGGTTCAGGGCCAAATCAGCCAGAACCTTGCGGTTCAGCTCAATACCGGCCTTTTTCAGGCCGCCCATCAACTGCGAGTACGACATACCATGCTCACGGGCACCAGCGTTGATACGCTGAATCCAGAGGGCACGGAACTCACGCTTCTTAACCTTACGGTCACGGTAAGCATAGAGCAAGCCTTTCTCAACGGCGTTCTTGGCAACGGTCCATACGTTTTTGCGACGGCCATAATAGCCTTTCGCCAAACGCATTACTTTCTTCCGACGGTGGCGCGAGGCCGCGTGGTTTACACTTCTTGGCATAACCAGAGTTGTTTTTGGCGGCCGGCGGCGGGTTTAGTACCGCAGCTTAGAATTTCTACCGGACGCCTGGTGAATGAATTGAAAATTAAAAATTATGAATTAACAAATTGACAAATAGCTCGGCTACAAAATAACCGGCAAATTTTTCAATTTCTAATTCTTCATTTTTAATTAAATGGCAAGCATGTCTTTTACGCGGTTCATATCGGCCGAGCTAACCAGACCAACGTGCGTGAGAGCACGCTTCTGCTTGGTGGTTTTCTTGGTCAGGATGTGGCTCTTGTAGGCGTGCTTACGCTTGATTTTGCCCGTGCCGGTCAGCGAGAAACGCTTTTTGGCGCCGGACTTGGTCTTCATTTTCGGCATTGTGGTGGTGATAAAAGGTGAAAAACTGCGGCGGTCGGCTGCCTAAGGCCGGTGCGCCAGCATACAGGTGGAATCCGAAGATTCCGGCAAAACTATTCGGCGGCCTTTTCGGCGGGCGCAGCAGCAGGTTTTGCCTCTTTCGGGGCATCCTTGCTGCTGTCCTTGGCGGGAGCCGGTGCTGGTTTCTTCACGGGAACCACGGCGGCTTTGGGAGCCAAGTACAGGAACATCCGCTTGCCTTCGAGCTTGGGCAGCTGCTCTACTTTACCTAGGTCCTCAAGGGCTTGGGCAAACTTGAGCAGCAGGATTTCACCCCGCTCTTTGAACACGATGCTCCGACCTACGAAGTGCACATATGCCTTAATCTTGGCACCTTCCCGCAGGAACTCTTGGGCATGCTTGAGCTTAAAGGCAAAGTCGTGGTCATCAGTATTGGGTCCGAAGCGGATTTCCTTGATGACAACCTTGGTTTGCTTGGCTTTCAGCTCGCGGGTCTTCTTCTTCTGCTCGTACTTGAATTTCGAGTAGTCGATGACGCGGCACACGGGCGGCACTGCGGTGGGCGAAATTTCTACAAGGTCCAGGTTTTGCTCCTGAGCCATGCGCCGGGCCTGGTCGGTGGGGTAGATGCCTTGTTCCACGTTGTCGCCAACGAGGCGGACTTCACGAGCCGTAATCTTCTGGTTGATTTTGAACGGCTCCTCGACCTGGGCACGAGGGATATAGCGGCGGTTGGGGGTAGCTATGGCGGTTTTCCTTTAGGTGGAAGTCAGATTCTGCGAAATTAAACCGCTAATCGGGCAAGCCCAATGGGTTTGATCAGCGGGCAAATATCCGGCATTTTTTTCGAACGCTCAAGAAAAGCTATATAAAATTGCCGGATTCGGTAATGAAAGACGGTTTTTCGGAATCGCACGAAAAACCCGCCGGACTATACTCAAGCCTTTTTTCGGGGCTTTCGTTTCATCCGGCGGGTTGTGCGAAGAATATTATCCGACCGATTTACCGTCCATCAGGTCACTTACCTGTTGCTGGAAGTCGGCAATGAAGGCCCCGATGGGCATAGCACCTACGTCGCCCTGGCCGTGGCGGCGGATGGAGACGATGCCCTCGGCCTGCTCCTTCTCGCCCACGATGAGCATGTAGGGCACTTTCGACACTTCCGCGTCGCGGATTTTGCGGCCGATTTTCTCGTCGCGGTGGTCCACAGTGCCGCGCATATCGGCCTGTACCAGCTGGTCGTACACCTGCTGGGCGTAGTCATGGTACTTCTCCGAGATGGGGAGCACGGCAAACTGCTCGGGCGAGAGCCAGAGCGGGAAGTTGCCGCCGCAGTGCTCGATGAGCACGGCTACAAAACGTTCCAGCGAGCCAAACGGGGCCCGGTGAATCATAACGGGGCGCTGGCGCGAGTTGTCGGGGGCCACGTACTCCAGCTCGAACCGCTCGGGCAGGTTGTAGTCCACCTGGATGGTGCCTAGCTGCCATTTGCGGCCGATGGCGTCACGTACCATGAAGTCGAGCTTAGGGCCGTAGAAAGCAGCCTCGCCCAGCTCGGTTACTGTGCTCAAACCCTTCTCGGCGGCGGCTTCGATGATAGCGCGCTCGGCTTTCTCCCAGTTCTCGTCGGAGCCGATGTATTTAGCTTTGTTTTCGGGGTCGCGCAGCGAAATCTGGGCTGTGAATTCGGGGAAATCGAGGGCCTTGAGCACGTAGAGCACGATGTCAATTACCTTCAGGAATTCCTCCTTCACCTGGTCGGGGCGGCAGAAGATATGGGCGTCATCCTGGGTAAAGCCGCGCACGCGGGTCAGGCCGTGCAGCTCGCCGCTCTGCTCGTAGCGGTACACCGTGCCAAATTCGGCGAGGCGCACCGGCAGGTCGCGGTATGAGCGGGGCTTGCTCTTGTAGATTTCGCAGTGGTGGGGGCAGTTCATCGGCTTAAGGAAGAATTCCTCGCCGGGGTTGGGCGTTTTGATGGGCTGGAACGAGTCGGCACCGTACTTCTCGTAGTGGCCGCTGGTCACGTACAGCTCCTTGGAACCGATGTGGGGCGTCACGACGGGCTGGTAGCCGGCGCGGAGCTGGGCGCGGCGCAGAAACTGCTCCAGCTTCTCGCGCAGGGCCGTGCCTTTGGGCAGCCACAGGGGCAGCCCCGCTCCTACTTTCTCCGAAAACGTGAACAGCTCCAGCTCCTTGCCCAGCTTGCGGTGGTCGCGGCGCTTGGCTTCCTCCAGGCGCTCCAGGTACTCGGTGAGCTCCTTGGCTTTGGGGAAGGTGATGCCGTAGATGCGGGTTAGCTGCTTGTTCTTCTCGTCGCCGCGCCAGTAGGCGCCGGCCACGTTGAGCAGCTTCACGGCCTTGATGGGCGAGGTATCGGGAATGTGCGGGCCGCGGCAGAGGTCGGTAAAGTCGCCCTGGGTGTAGAACGTGATGGAGCCGTCGTCGAGGCGCTCCAGCAAATCCAGCTTGTAGGGGTCCTGCTTCTCGGTGAAGTAAGCAATGGCGTCGGCCTTGCTGATTTCCTTGCGCTCAAACTGGCTTTTCTTCTTGGCCAGCTCCAGCATCTTCTTTTCGACTTCCGGCAGGTCGTCGGTGGAAATCGTGCGGCCTTCGCCCAGGTCGATGTCGTAATAGAAGCCGTTTTCGATGCTGGGGCCAATGCCCAGCTTCACACCAGGGTACAGGGACTCCAAGGCTTCGGCCAACAAGTGGGCCGAGGAGTGCCAGAAGGTAGACTTGCCATCCTGGTCATTCCAGGTTAGGATAGCCACTTCGGCATCCTTTTCGATGGGGCGGTGCAGGTCGCGCACTTCGCCGTTGACGCGCACGCCGAGGGCGTTGCGGGCGAGGCCTTCGCTGATGCCGGCGGCAACGTCGTAGCCCGTGGCGCCATCTACAAACTGGCGCACCGAGCCGTCGGGGAGGGTGATGTTAAGCATAAAAAAAGATGGGGATTGTGGCTATACAAACAGCCGTGAGCCCGCAAGTTACGGAAAGGGTGATGTTGTGAAAGGTGAAATGGTGAAGTTGATGTTCTGCTGACGCTGCATGCGCGTTTTGAACATCACTCCTCACCATTGCAAAATTCGCCACCTGCTACAGTCCCGGGCGCTGAAACTGAATGGGCTCAATGGCCTCCACGGGCGCGGGACGCGGGGCATCCTCCACGATGATACCCCGGGCGCGGTTGCCCGTTTTCCAGGCTTTGTAGGTCCAGTGGCGGTTACCGGGGTTTTCCTGCACCAGCAGCCGGTACTGGTCGGCGGCTTCGGGCCAGCGGGCCAGGCTCTCAAGACTCTCCGCCAGCATCTGGCGGGCGTTTTCGAGGCGGGGTGAGCGACGCAACGCCCGTTGCAGATGCGGCACAGCGGCGGCGTAGCGGCGGTTTTTGTAAGCCACGAGGCCCAGGCGGTAATCGGCGCGGTAGAAGGTGGTATCCAGCTGCACGGCGCGGGCGTAGATGCGCACGGCACTGTCGGGCTGGTTCTGCAGCTCAAACTGGCGGCCGTAATCATACCAGAGCGGACCGTACGTGGGCGCTAATTTCAGCCCGCGCGCCGCGTACTGCGCCGCCTGGGCCGGCTGGCGGTAGGCGTTGGATAAAAAGGCCAACTGGTGCAGGGTTTCGGGTTGGCGCGGGTCGCGGGCGAGGCTGGCGCGCAAGTAGTCCAGGGCCTGCACGGTATCCTGCAGCCCGATGTACGCCACACCCTTGTAGAAAAGGGGCGCGGGCTGATCCGGCTCCTGCTGCAACGCCCGGTCGAGCTGGTCGAGGGCATCTTGGTAGCGGCGGGTGGCCAGGTGCATCTCCCCTACCAGCAGATTCAGCTCGGGCGAGGCAAAACCCCGACGGGCGGCTTCATCGGTGGCAGCAAGCGCCGCTTTAATGCGTCCTTCAGCCCGCAGGGCGCGGGCTTTAATGAAGTAGAATTCGCCGGGGGCATCATCCAGGTCCAAGGCCTCGTTGATGTCGCGCAGGGCTGCTTGTACCTGCCCGGCCTCCAGCCGGAACGCGGCCCGACGAGCGTAAAGCGAAGCATTGCGGGGCTGCCTACTAATCGCCCCATCCAGTTCCTGGGCCTGAATGGCGGGCCCGCTCTGCACCGTTTTCAGGTTGACCATGCGCTCGGACCGCTCCTCCGGATCAGGGGTGCAGCCCGATAACAGGACCGCGGCAAGCAGCAAATAGAAACAGGAAAAGCGAAAAGCAAGCACGGCAACGACTCAATGAGATGGGGCAAAGATAGGGGGCGTTCAGGGCCGGGCCGCTCACAGCCTCTTCAGCCGCCGGTGTACCTGGCGGTGCAGGCGGCGGTTGAGCTGTTCCAGCAGGCGGCGGCAGCGGCGGCTGATTTCCAGCTCGTCGGCCGTGACGGGCGTGAGGGCCACGGCCTCCTGGAGTACGGCAGTGGCCCGGGTTTCCTGGCTGCGGTTGAGGTGGACACGGGCCAAGTCATAGGCAAACTGAATCCGTTTGGGCTCCAGCTCGTGGGCCTTGCGCAGCGCGTCGATGGCCATGAAGGTGCTGGCGCTGGCCGGCATCCCACCCAGAAATAACCGGCTGAACACGCGCTCCAACGGGCTGTAGTGGTCGACGCGGTAGTGCCAGCGGCCCAGCAGCTGCCAGGCATCGGCCCAGTCGGGGCGCAGCTCGGTGGCCCGGAATACGTGGCTGCGCATCTCGCGGTAGGCCAGCAGGCGGCCCCGGGCAGTGAGCAGGTTGGCTTGGTTGGCCAGGGTCAGGGCTTCGGCGTAATGGCCCTCGGCCCCGTCGGGCTGCACCACCAAGGCCCGGTTGGCGTAGAGGCGGGCCGCCGCGAAATAGGCCGATTTGCGGGTTTCGTCGGTGTAGCGGCTCCCGATGCGCACGCTCAGCACGGCCGCCTGCCAGAGGGCTTCGTAGGTAGCCGGCGCTTTGCTGAGGGCCTGCTCGTACTTGCCCAACGCCTCCGATTCGTGATACTCGGCCTGGAGCTTGCGAGCCTGGACCAATAGCTCGGCCACGGCCGGCTCGGGCGCGGGGACGACGACGGGGGATTTGACGGTTTTTGGGGACGGCTGCGCACCAGCTTCCGGCAGCCCCGCCAGCCACAGGCTCAGCAGCAGCGCGCTGGCAACGGCTCGGAACGGATGTAACATACCGGGTGAAAGGGAAAGCGGAGAGGGAAACAACGACTCATCATTGACACAACAGCCGGTGCAAAGTTGTTCAATTAGCCGCAAAACGGCCGCCCTACTCGCGTAAGGCGGCCGTGGAACTACTGCGCCAGATTTGAGGTGGCCGCTTAAAAGAGCTTCAGCTGCGACTTTGGCGTTTTGAGTACCGCCTGGGCCTGAGCCACATCGGCGGCCGAGATGTCTACGTCGCCGGTGTGCTCCGGCTGAGGCTCGGCTTCCAGGGCGACCGGGGCGTTGGGGTCCGGGGTGGCAGGCAGGGCTTTTTTGCGGGCGGCCTTGCGCTCGGGCTCGGGGCCTTCGTCAGTAAGCAGCGTGAGGGCGTGAATTTTGTAGTAATTGAGCTTGTTGCCCATCGCCTTCCAGCCTTTCACATCGATAAACTCGTGGAGCAGCACGTTTTCGGTTTCCTTGTCGGCCTTCTTGTCGCGCTGGAGCTTAATTTCCACCTGCGGCTCGGCAAAGGCCGTAACGGCCAGCAATTTGGAGCCAGGGGTCTCACTGATGAACGTAAAGCGCTTCTTGAGCGTCGCCGTTTCAATGTTGAAACGTTTCACGTAGTGCGTCTTCGATTCGCCTTCGTAATACACGGCGCTAATCACCGTATCGGGCTCCAGCTTGCGCAGCAGCACCATATTGGTCATGTCGAACTGCAGAGATAGTTCGGGCGGCACTACTTCGTAGCTTCCATCTTTATACACCCGCAACAGCGTATCCTCGGTATCGAAGGCGCCCAGATAACGGCCGTGGCCCGCGTGGTTGAGGCGGCCCACCACGCTGTCGAAGAATACTTCCCGCCCGCCCAGCGTCGAGTCGCCCCGGCTTTTCTGGGTGATTTTCTTGATGGGCTGCTTGGTGACGATGTTGCCCATCGAGCCCTTGCCTTTGATGGCCAGCTCGGCAAAGTCAAAATCGAACTGCTTCACGCGGGCCGGAGCCTTGTCGGAGAGCTGAATGCTGACCACCTCCGACTCGGAGTTGGGGTTGGCCGTGAGATAGAGGGTTTTAGTGCCCTTGGTGCCTTTGGTGAGGTCGTATACCTTGTCGCGGGTGATGCCCGTGACGAGGAAGCGCTTGGCGAAGCTGATGCCCGAGGCCCCGTCGAGGTACACCATGTTGTACACCAGCCGGTCGTCGTTCTTGTTGTAGACGCCCACATGCAGGATATCCTTGCCCACGAAGGTTTTCTCGGCAATTTTGCTCACCGTGAACGTGCCGTCGCGGCGGATGGCAATGATGTCGTCGAGGTCGGAGCAGCTGGTGACTTCCACCGCTTTTTCGTCCTTTTTCAGGCCGTAGCCCACGAAACCGTCGGCGTAGTTCACGTAGAGTTTCTGGTTGGCCACGGCCACTTTCTGGGCCGTTACCACATCAAAAGTGCGCAGCTGGGTTTTTCGCTCCCGGCTGGCCCCATACTTTTTCAGCAGGCCCTCGAAGTAGTTGATGGCGTAGCGGGTGAGGTTGGCCAGGTGGTCGGCCACTTCGGCCAGTTCGGTCTCCAGCCGCTGGATGTACTCCTCGGCCTTGAAGCCGTCGAACTTGCTGATGCGCTTGATGCGGATTTCGGTCAGGCGCGTGAGGTCGTCCTCGGTGAGGGCGCGACGCAGCACCAAGCGCAGGTCGTTGGCCTTGGGCTTCTCGCCCTCGATGCGCACAAACTTGCGCAAACCGGCGTCAATGGTCTGCAGAATATCCTCCCAGGTTTCGCACTCCTCAATTTTGCGGTAAATGCGGTTCTCGATAAAAATCTTCTCCAGCGAAGCCGAATGCCACTTTTCCTGCAGCTCATCCTGGCGGATTTCCAGCTCCCGCTCCAGCAGCCGCACCGTTTTCTGAGTGCTGAGCTTGAGCATATCCTCCACCCCCACGAAGCGCGGCTTATCCTCGATAATCACGCAGGTGTTGGGCGAAATGCTGATTTCGCAGTCGGTGAAGGCGTAGAGCGCGTCCATCGTCAGGTCGGGGCTCACGCCGGTGGGCAGATGCACCTGAATCTCCACCGTGGCGGCCGTGTTATCGACCACCTTCTTGATCTTGATTTTGTTGGCTTCCGAGGCCTTCACGATGCTTTCCATCAGCGCCGTGGTGGTGGTGCCGTAGGGAATGTCGCGGATGACCAGCATGGTCTTGTCGGCCTTCTCGATGGTGGCGCGCAGGCGGATTTTGGCCCCGCGCAGACCGCCATTGTAGTTGGTTACGTCGCAGAGGCCGCCGGTCGGGAAGTCCGGAAACAGCTGAATCTCCCGGCCCCGCAGCACGTCGATGCTGGCTTTGCACAGCTCGCGGAAGTTGTGGGGCATGATCTTGGTGCTCAGGCCCACGGCAATGCCTTCCACGCCCTGGGCCAGCAGCAGCGGGAATTTCACGGGCAGCGTGGTAGGCTCGCGCTTGCGGCCGTCGTAGCTCATCTGCCACTCCGTGACATCAGGGTTGAACACCACGTCAAGCGCAAACTTGCTCAGGCGGGCCTCAATGTAACGCGGCGCGGCCGCGCCGTCGCCGGTCCGGATGTCGCCCCAGTTGCCCTGAGTTTCGATGAGCAGGTCCTTCTGGCCCAGGTTCACCATGGCGTCGCCGATGCTGGCGTCGCCGTGGGGGTGGTACTGCATGGTTTGCCCGATGACGTTGGCCACTTTGTTAAAGCGGCCGTCGTCCATTTCCTTCATGGCGTGCAGAATGCGGCGCTGCACGGGCTTGAGGCCGTCCTCAATGGCGGGCACGGCGCGCTCCAGAATCACGTAGCTGGCATAGTCCAGAAACCAGTTCTGGTACATGCCGTTCACGGTGGCCACGTCGTGGATCATTTCGCCGGGCGCGAATTTGGGCTCCTCCTCGGGCGTGGCTTCTTCTTCGGCGGGCTCAGCGGCCGTGGTTTCCGCAGCGGCCATTTCCAGCAGCAGCTCGCCGGCTTCGCTGACGCTCAACTGGGTGGCATCCTCGTCGTGCACCGCCGAGGCGGCGGCGGCACTGAATTCGATGGAGTCACCGGCCCCAAACAGGTTGGGCTGCTCTTGAGAATTCGGATCCTGGGGGGTATTTTCTTCTGACACGGTGGAGTGTGGCGTTTGCCACGGTTATTGTTCTTGTACCTCTCTTCCGGCCACACAGGCGGAAGGCTTTATTATCCTGCGTGTTTGGCTTGAAAGGTCAAAATCCAACGCAGCAGCGCAAATACTCAGGGGAAAAGCTACGAAGAAAATCGGCGGCATTCTGCCGGACTACTGCGCAGCTCCGGGCCAGCAAAAGTACCGCTGGCGGCGCAGAACACAATTTTTTCAACGCCTGAACCCTGACTCAAAGTTCCTAATTTCATTAGCCAAATACAAGTACCCACCCTCGACAAGGCCGATCCTGCATCATACCAGCCCCTCACCCAGGTTAAACCGTGCCGTTTTTCAGCCAATCAATTTAGCATTCGTTTGCTCCCTGCCGTTTCAGATGCCATGCTTCCGGCCGCGTAACCCTACTCAGGAGGACGTCAGAACGCAGCCCTGGCTCCTACCTGCTATCTGTCAGAAAATCCCGTACCTACCGGCCAGTAGCGTGTTTCCAGGCCAGTTGGGCATTTACGGCGCGGGCTACAATAACTGCGGCGGCGGCATTGGCAGAGACAAAAACGTAGTTTTCCTTGAATTCCAGGTAGTCGCCGGTTGGGCGCAGGACGCCGGCGGTGAGCAGGGTTTCACGCAGGGCTTTCTGTTTGGGCGGAATGCTGCCCGCCGCCTGAGCGGCAGCCAGGGAGCCGGCCGCCACCAGCAACCGGCCATCGGGCTGCAGATAAGCGGTGGCGTGAGCCGTCGCCTGCTTCAGCGTAAACTGCTCTCCCATTGGCTGCATTGGAGCCGGTTCAGCAACTACCGGTGCGGATGCGGCGGGCGGTTTTGGGAGCGGAGCGGCCCGGCGTTTAGGGGCCTTTTGGGCAGGAGCGGCTTTGGCGGGTACTTCTTCGGGCGGCGCAGGTGTAGCGGGGGCGGTTTTGCTGGCAACCCCGGCAGGCCGGAGCAGGCGGCCGTCGTGGCCTTCCAGAAAGACTTCCGCCTCCTGCCGTGAAACAGCGGTGTGCTGTTCGGCTACCACCTGCATCAGCGCGTCGGGCAGGCTGGGAAACGGGTACTGGGTGATGCGCCGCTCGGCCTCGGGACGGGCATCCTGCATTTTCTGCTGCTTGCGGGTGAGGTTGAGGTAGCTTTCGGCGGCGGCCCGGGCGCTCCGGTCGGCCACGGCAGCTTTGCTCAGGAACAGGGTAAAGAACTCAACTACCGTTTCTAGGTCGTCTTCGGAGAGGTTGAGGGTTTTGAAGTGCTTACTGGCAAACTCCCCGCTGGTGTAGCAGTAGTAAAATCGCCAGATGCGGCCATTGGTGATGATGGCGAGCTGGGCAGTATTATCCTTGTTGTAGTCGCGCAGCTGCCGTTCCACTTTGGCCAGGTCTTCGGGCAGGCCTTTGGCCAGATTGCCGGCGCCCTTGCACTCGATAAAAATAGCGTCCTCCGACAGGTTATCAGCAAACAGGGCCAGATCTACCCGCTTGACATCTTCGTTCGGAGTGGCTTTGAACTCGGCATACACTTCGCCGGGATTCCAGATGTTCCAGCCCAGCGCTTGCACAATGCGTGCTACCAGGGACAGGTGGACGTGTTCTTCGTTTTTATAGTCGCCGGTTTTCAGGCGCTGACGGATATCCGTAAGGATGGCAAGCATAGTGACTGTGGTGATAGGCGGCCAAAATAGCGAAAAGCTATGCTACCACCGCCCCCGGGAGCCGCCTGCCGGCATAGTGCCGGGCGGCCCGACGCCGTTTCAGAAAGCATATACCGACGGCACGGGCACAACGACGGGCAGAGCCGACACGCTGAACAGTACTTCCAGCAAGCCTTCCTTGATGGTCGGCAAGGGGGTATTTTTCAACAGATACCCATTAGCTCCGCCCGCCCGGCCCGACAAGCCGGCCGACTCCTCCACCATAAGCACCACGGCGGCCAGGGCGGCGAATTCCCGGAGCAAGGCAATATCTGCCAAGGCCGCTGCCCTGGGCAGGCGGGCATCCAGCAGAATCAGGTGCGGCTTGCGGGCTCCGGCCAGCAGCGTGGCCACCAGCTCTTCCACCGACTCAGCCACCACCACACTTTCAAACTCCGGCTGGGCTCCGAGATAAGCCTGCCAAACCTCCCGTACTGCGGGTTCTGCTTCGATGATAGCCACTATGCTTTTCATCGGGGCAAGGTAGCAGCCAGAACCACGCGGCGGTATCACATGAACATGCGAAAATGGCTACCGGATTTTCCCGCGCCACGCCCCTGCCGGGTTGCACAATGGAACTGCTGCCAGTAGTTCGCAGTAGCGCGGTACATCAGGCAGCCACCCCGGCAGATGAGCACGCAGGCCGTTCAGCGGCGGTAGTTGCGGGCCAGCAGCTCGGCCTTGGAGTTCACCTCCAGCTTACGGTACACCTGCCGGATGTGGCTGCGCACGGTATCAATGCTCAGGAAGAGCCGGTCGGCAATGCGCTGGTAACTCAGGCCGTCCTCAATGCCACGCACAATATCCTGCTCACGAGCCGTGAGAGGCTCCAGAGCCGGGCGCGGGGCCGGCTGGAAGTGGCGGATGACGTGGCGGGCAATGCTGGGCGACATGGGCGAGCCACCGGCGGCCACCTGCAGCAGATGCTCTCTGAGCAGCGGCAGCGGGGTGTCTTTTTCGAGGTAGCCTACTGCCCCGGCGCGCAAGGCCTCAAATACCTGCCCGGCATCAGTATACACGCTCAGCATCACTACTTCCACCGCTGGCAACAGGCGGCGCAGGTGCGGCAGTCCTTCAATGCCCGACATACCGGGCAGCCCGATATCTGACAGCACCAGCGTGGGCGCGGCGGCCAGCGTGGGCAGGGCCGCCAGAAATTCCTCTACCGAGCCCGCACTCAGCACGCAGCTGAACTCCGGCTGCGCGCACAGATAGCCGGTGAGGGCTTCCCGGATAGTTGGCTGGTCTTCAATGATGCCCAAAGTAATCACCTGACAAAGGTCGCCGGTAGACATTGCTGGCAGTATAGCATGAATATGTGAAATTTGCGCTCCTGGCAGCCCGAAACTAACTACGTGCAGAACCGGCTTCAGCCCAGCGGCAGCCGGGCTACCAGCCGAAAACCGGGGCCGGCCGTGTCGTAGGTAACGGTGCCGGCCACACCAGCAGCCCGGGCCTGCATATTGCGCAGCCCCTGCCCGGCCGGCTGGGCAGGTACCGGGCCACCACAGCCATCATCGGCCACCTGCAGCTCCAGCTGGCGCCCGCGCAGGCGCAGGCGCACCGTTACCAGGGAAGCCCGTGCGTGCTTCACGGCATTGTGCAGGGCTTCCTTGTAAATCAAATATACCGCCTGACGGGTGTTCAACGGCACAGACGCGGTCAGCAATGCGGGGTCGGCGAAGAAATCCAGCTCCAGGCCGGCCGGGGGCAGCACTTGGTGAGCGTGGTCACGCATGCGGTCCAGCACGCTGACAAAGGAGTCGTTGCGGGCATCAATGCCCCACACCACGTCGCTCATCTGGCGGGCGGCCATGCGGCTGGTTTCAGCCATGTGGTCGAGGTGGCCGCGCTGCTGCTCGGGCGGGTACAGGCCTTCCCGCAACATGGTGCTCTGCAGGGAAATCTGGGTGAGCAGGGAGCCCACATCATCGTGCAGGTCGGCGGCCAGGCTGGTACGCAGGGCGGCTTCGCGGGCGGCCTGCCGGCGGCGGTACAACCAGAATACCACTCCGGCCAACAAAGCCACCAGCGCCCCCACTCCCACCAGCAGTGCCACCTGCCATTGCTGCCGCAACCGCACCAGTTGCTGCTGTTGCTGCTGCAGGCGCGTTTGCTGGGTAAGCAGCGTAATTTTGTTCTGCTGCTCACGGAGCTGGTGCCGATACTGCAGGGCGGCCGTACGCCGGCTTACTTCCGCCCCAGTCAGACTGTCCCGCGCAACCATAAACTGCTGCTGGGCCTGGTAAGCGCGGGCAAACTGTCCCAGTCCGGCGTACGCCTGCGCCAGCACTTCGCTGGCATTCTGCAGGCCCGACTGCGAATGGATGAGCTGGCTGGCCTGCAGGCTTTTCTGGGCGTACAGCACGGCACTATCTGCATAGCCCCGGTTCAGGTTGCCCCGCGCCAGCAGCACCAGCACCCGGGGCACTGCCAGAGGCAGTACTTTTTTTGCCTGCCAGAGTACCGGATAAGCACGCTGCATGGCTCCCACATTCCGACCCAGCTGCGCGTCCATTTCCGCTAGATTAATTTCCATCCCCAGAATTTCCGGAGCCAGATGCAGCTTCTCGCTAATGGTCATGCTTTGTGCGTAGTAGCGGCTGGCCTGTGCCCAGCGCCCCTGCTGGCGGCACACTTCCCCCAGTTCACCATAAATCAGGTTGAGCCGGTCGGGGTAGTCGTGGCGCAGAGCCACTTTCAGGGCATGGCGCAGGTACCGCTCCGCTGTTGGCAGTTCGCCCAGTTGCCGGTAGGTACTGCCAATCTGAATCTGCAGGCTGGTGTAGAAGCGGCGCGTATCTCCCGCATCATACGAGGCCGGCACCCGGAAGCAATACGACAGGGCCCGGGCATACTGGCCCTGCTGCGAGGCAATTCTGGCCATGCGCCCCAGATACCGGATGCGCCCCCCGATATTATGGATGCGCCGGAACTCTGCATCTGCCTGATTCAGCCAATGCCTGGCTGCAGCGTACTCCCCTAACAGAATGTGGCAGTCGGCCAGGTCCAGCAGCGCCTCCGCTTCGTAATCCCGGCACCGCAGCTGGTGCGACATCTGTAGTGCTCGCCGGAGTACCGGCAGGCCGGCCCGCACGTCGCGCTGCTGTATTTCCCAGGCGAGGCGGGTCACCTGCATTATTTTGATGGTATCCAGCACCGGGCGGGCATCAATCAGGGCCTGCAGGCTGTCAATACGTCGTTGGCTGGTCCGTTGTACGGCAATGGCTGTTATCCGCTCCGAAGAAGCGACTGGCGCAATTGCAGGAGTATTTCTCTCTCCCTTGACCGGAGCCGCTGCCGTCAGCTGCATGCCCAGCAGGAGCAGTAATGCGCGGCGAAGCAGGAACCGGTTCATGCAAGGAAAAAATATGGTATTCAGAAAAAAGGTGGGACAAGATACACTATTCCCGCGCCCTGTTTTCGACTTTACAAAGCCTTTCCAGCCTTGGTTGGCGGTTGATGATAAGTGCCTTCATTTCCGACTTACCAGATTGGTGAGCTTACGCTTCTTCCCGGCACGCTGGTAATGCCAATGCCCCACCCGGCACAGAGCTGGATGGGGCATTCACTCTAGTTTACGTATGCCAGCAACTACGCCAGATCTTCCTCCGGCACCTCGGCTACCGGCAGCACGTCAGAAGTCACCAGATCCTTTTCCTGGCGCAGGTTGTCGATGATGAATTCCTGACGGGCGGGCGTGTTCTTGCCCATGTAGTAGGTAAGTACCTGCTGAATGGAGCGGTCAGACTGCAGAATCACGGGCTCCAGCTTGATGTTGTCGCCGATGAACTTACCGAACTCGTCGGGGCTGATTTCGCCCAGTCCCTTGAAGCGCGTGACTTCGGGGTTGCGGCCCAGCTGGCGCATGGCGGCCTGCTTTTCCTGCTCGTTGTAGCAGTAAATGGTAGTTTTCTTGTTGCGCACCCGGAACAGCGGCGTTTCCAGGATGAATACGTGGCCGTTGCGGACCAGATCAGGGAAGAACTGCAGGAAGAAAGTGAGCAGCAGCAGCCGGATGTGCATGCCGTCCACGTCGGCGTCGGTGGCTACCACCACGCGGTTGTAGCGCAGGCCCTCAATACCTTCCTCAATGTTGAGCGCGTGCTGGAGCAGGTTCAGCTCCTCGTTCTCGTACACGATTTTCTTTTTCAGCCCGAAGCAGTTCAGGGGCTTGCCGCGCAGACTGAAAACGGCCTCCGTTTCCACGTTGCGGCTTTTGGTGATAGAGCCCGACGCCGAGTCGCCCTCGGTGATGAACAGGGTGGTGAGCAGCTCCTTCTCGGCCTCCTTGGCGTTTTCGCCCAAATGAAACCGACAGTCGCGGAGCTTGCGGTTGTGCAGATTGGCTTTTTTGGCGCGCTGGTTGGCCAGCTTCTTCACCCCGGCCATGTCGGTCCGCTCCCGCTCGCTCTGGTCGATGCGCTTGCGGAGGGCATCGGCTACCAGCGGGTGTTCGTGCAGGTAGTTATCGAGGTGCTCCTTCACGAAATCGAGCATGAACCCGCGCACCGTGGGGCCGTCAGGACCCATGTTGATGCTGCCCAGCTTGGTTTTGGTCTGGCTTTCGAACACGGGCTCCTGCACCCGCACCGAAATGGCGGCAATGATGGAGGCCCGGATGTCGGAGGCTTCGTACTTCTTGTTCTTGTTGGTTTTGGCGAAAAACTCCTGCACGGTTTTCACCACGGCCTCCCGGAAAGCGGCTAGGTGAGTCCCGCCCTGGGTGGTGTACTGCCCGTTCACGAAGCTGTAATACTCCTCGCCGTAGTCGTTGCCGTGGGTGAGGGCCAGCTCAATGTCCTCGGCCTTGAGGTGGATGATGTCATAGCGCAGGCTCTCTCGGTCGGCCTTGCGCTCCAGCAGGTCTTTGAGGCCGTTCTCAGAAAAGTACTTCTGGCCGTTGAAGTTGATGGTGAGGCCCGCGTTGAGGTAGCAGTAGTTCCAGATCTGGTTTTCCAGGTACTCCGGGATGAAGCGGTAGTTGCGGAAAATCGACTCGTCGGGCTGGAACGTCATGAGCGTACCGTTGCGCTGGCTGGTTTTCACCGGCGCGGCGTCGCTGGTCAGAATGCCCTGCGAAAACTCGGCGGCCTTCAACTGGCCCTCGCGCACGCTCTGCACCAGAAAGTAATTGCTGAGCGCATTAACCGCTTTAGTGCCGACGCCGTTTAAGCCCACAGACTTCTGAAATACTTTGCTGTCGTACTTGCCGCCCGTGTTGATTTTACTGACCACTTCTACCACTTTGCCCAGCGGAATACCGCGTCCGTAGTCGCGCACCTGCACCCGCTGGTCGGATATTTTGATGTCGATGGTGCGGCCGTGGCCCATTACGTACTCATCAATGGAGTTGTCAATCACCTCCTTTACCAGCACGTAAATGCCGTCATCGTAGCTGGAACCGTCGCCGAGCTTGCCGATATACATGCCCGGCCGCAGCCGGATATGCTCGCGCCAGTCTAGGGAACGGATGCTGTCTTCGGTGTAGGCGTGTTGGGCGGAGGGTACTTGCGGTTCGGCCATCGGGGAAATCAGAAATCGAATTTGAGGTAAAATAACGCAGAAAATCGTCCGTTTCCGCGTTGCTCTTCCGCTAGTAAAGTTAGTAAAACCTGCGGAAAGCACCTTGCTTTAACCACCACACTGCCGCATAAATTCCGCTTTACATTTCATTTTCCGCACTTTCCCCTCACACCATTTACCAACCAATTTAGCAAATGCACCCTCCCGCTACCCAACACCATCTGCCGCCTTCGGGCCACAAGCCCAACCCGATTGTGAAGCAGACGCCCATCATTCAGTTTGCGTTCTTTATGATGGGGGCCGTACTGCTGGTGTATTCGCTGAAAATTCTCGACGATATTCTGCTGCCGCTGCTGTTTTCGGCGGTGTTTACGCTGCTACTGCTGCCCCTGTCCCGGTGGATGGAGGCCAAGGGCGTACCGCGCGTGCTGGCCATCATCGTGTGCCTGCTGCTGGTGTTGGTGGGCTTTGCCGGCATCATTCTGGGCTTCGGCTCACAGCTGGCGCAGTTTAAAAACGAGATTCCCAAGCTGCAGGTGAAGATGATGGAGTTCTTCAATAACGCGCAGGAGTGGGCCCACAGCAAGTTCGGCTACGAGCCTATGAGCATTGCCGACTTGAAGGAAACGTCCATCAAAGCCCTCAAAAAGTCGGGTGGTTCTTACCTGGGCACTACGCTCAACACTACGTCGGCCGTACTCAGCAACCTGGCCCAGGTGCTGATTTACATCTTCTGCTTTCTGTACTACCGCGACCATCTGCGGCAGTTCATGTTCCGCTTTGTGGCGCCCGATAAGCGCACCACAGTATTGCACACCGTAGATAGCATCCAGACCGTGGTGCAGGCCTATATTTCGGGCCTGTTCAAGGTGATTGTTATCGTGTCAATTCTCAACGGTATCGGGCTGCTGGTGCTGGGGGTAAAATTCGCCATCTTCTTCGCCATTTTCGCCTCGGTGCTGGCCGTTATTCCTTACATCGGTATCATGATTGGGGCTACAATTCCGGCCATCATTACGCTGGTAGAAACCGGCTCGCCGGTGCAGGCGGCCCTGGTGATTGGGGTATTTCTGGTGGTGCAGTTTCTAGAAGGCAACTTCATCACACCCATGATTACGGGTTCCCAGGTGAGCATCAATCCGCTGGCCGCCATTCTGGCCCTGATTCTGGGCGGCGAGCTGTGGGGCACGCCGGGCATGATCCTGAGCATTCCGCTGATTGCGGTGGCCAAGGTGGTGCTGGACGCCAACAAATCAACCGAGCCCTGGGGCTTCCTGCTGGGCGACACGGCCGAGGGCGAAGATTCGGTGAAACCGGAAAACAAGGAGCCGGGTGCGGTGCAGAGGTTCTGGCAGCGCCTGACCGGCAAGGCGGCTTAACGCTTGCTTTCTCCTTTGCTCAACGGCCTCCGGCACACTGCTGCCGGAGGCCGTTTTTGCGACCTAGAGCAGATTTCAGGTTAGTGTACATGGTAGCCACAATGGTCAAACCAGTTTTTTGCGTCCTGTTCGGTTATCCAGTCGATGGCAGTTTGGATGACGCTTTCCAGCGCCTCTCGCGTGCGAG
>NZ_RWIU01000008.1 GCF_003944765.1 Hymenobacter perfusus | reverse complement strand
CGAGCCATTAACGGCTTAAAACGCTTCCGGGCTGTGGCGACCCGCTTTGATAAACGAGCGGCGAACTACTTTGCCACCTGCTGCTTGATTGCCGCCTTGACCTGGCTCTAATTGTAAACACTCCCTAGTTCCCCTCCTTGGCAAGGAGGGGCTAGGGGTGGTTGATTCGTTGAACGATTCGGAGTTGGGTCGTTCAGGTAAACAACATCAGCATGCGGGTCAACCACCCCAGCCGCGCCTTCGGCGCGGCGTCCCCTCCTCATATGAGGAGGGGAGTTTTCGTTGTAATTTCTACAAGAAAAGCCCCACTACCAGGTCAATGACCTTGATGCCGATGAAGGGCACAATTACGCCGCCCAAGCCGTATACCAGCAGGTTGCGGCGCAGCAAAGCCGAGGCCCCGATGGGCTTGTAGGCCACCCCGCGCAGCGCCAGCGGCACCAGCGCCGGGATGATGATGGCGTTGAAAATTACGGCCGAGAGGATGGCCGACTGCGGCGACTTCAGGCCCATGATGTTGAGCGCGCCCAGGGCCGGAATGGCCACCATGAACAGCGCGGGCACAATGGCGAAGTACTTGGCCACGTCGTTGGCAATCGAAAACGTGGTGAGCGTGCCGCGCGTCATCAGCAGCTGCTTCCCGATTTCGACCACCTCGATGAGCTTGGTGGGGTCGTTGTCGAGGTCCACCATGTTGCCGGCTTCCTTGGCGGCCTGGGTACCCGAATTCATGGCCACGCCCACATCGGCCTGGGCCAGGGCGGGGGCGTCGTTGGTGCCGTCGCCCATCATGGCTACCAGGCGGCCCTGCTGCTGCTCGTTGCGGATGTACTGCATCTTATCCTCGGGCTTGGCCTCGGCAATGAAATCATCCACGCCGGCTTTTTCGGCAATGAAGCGGGCCGTGAGCGGGTTGTCGCCGGTTACCATTACCGTCTTGATGCCCATTTTGCGCAGGCGCTCGAACCGCTCCTGAATGCCGGGCTTGATGATATCCTGCAGCTCCACCACGCCCAGCACCCGGTCGTTTTCGCTGAGCACCAGCGGGGTGCCGCCGTTGTTAGCAATGGCATCAACCCGCTCCGATGTCTCCTGCGGGAAGGGCTGGCCGGCTTTCACCGCCAGCTGCCGAATGGCGTCGGAAGCGCCCTTGCGGATGCGCTGGCCGTCGGCGAGGGTCACGCCGGAGCTGCGGGTTTCGGCAGTGAACTTGATCAGCTCGGCTCCCTGCAAACGGCTTTGCAGCAGCTGCGGATCAACCTGCTGTTCCCGGGCCAGCTCCACGATGCTCTTGCCCTCGGGCGTTTCGTCGGTGAGCGAGGACAGCGTGGCCAGCTCCACGAACTGCCGCGCCTCGATGCCGGGCGCGGGCCAGAAGTGGGTGGCTTTGCGGTTGCCGATGGTGATGGTGCCGGTTTTGTCGAGCAGCAGCACGTCGATGTCGCCGGCCGTTTCCACGGCTTTGCCGCTTTTGGTGATGACGTTGGCCCGCAGCGCGCGGTCCATGCCCGCAATGCCGATGGCCGAGAGCAGCCCGCCGATGGTGGTCGGAATCAGGCACACAAACAGCGCAATGAAGGCCGAAATGGCAATGGGCGTGTTGGCGAAATCGGCAAACGGCGCCAGCGTGACGCATACCAGCACGAACACCAGCGTAAACCCGGCCAGCAGAATGGTGAGGGCAATTTCGTTGGGCGTTTTCTGCCGCGAAGCGCCTTCCACCAGCGCAATCATCTTGTCCAGAAACGACTCGCCCGGCGCGGTCGTCACCACCACTTTGATGCGGTCCGACAGCACCTTGGTCCCGCCCGTGACGGAGGATTTATCCCCGCCGGCCTCCCGAATCACCGGGGCCGACTCGCCCGTAATGGCCGACTCATCAATTGTGGCTAGACCCTCGATAATCTCCCCGTCGGTGGGGATGATTTCGCCGGCTTCCACCAGGAAAATCTGGCCTTTCTGGAGCTGGGAGGATGAAACTGACGACTCCTGGCCGTTGGCATCGAGCACGCGGGCGGGCGTTTCCTCGCGGGTTTTGCGCAGGCTTTCGGCCTGGGCCTTGCCACGGGCCTCGGCAATGGCCTCGGCGAAATTGGCGAACAACAGCGTCAGGAACAGCACCACAAACACGGTGAAGTTGTAGCCGAACGAGCCTTGGGCGGCATCGGGCTTTACCAGCAGCCCCAGCGTCACGAGCAGCATCACCACCGTCCCGATTTCCACGGTGAACATCACCGGGTTGCGGAACATGATGCGCGGATCGAGCTTCACAAAGGCCTGTTTCACGGCCTCGGAAACCAGCGCGGGTTGAAAGAGAGATTGGGATTTGGTAGACATTGGGAGTTGAGAGGAAAGAGATTGAAACGAGTTGCGGATGTACCTAAACTCGCCTCATTGCCAGAATACTAATTGCTATCAATTGCTGCCTCTGAGCACTTACTTTGTGTATCTGGAAATAGCCTTGTATTGCCTCATAACTATGTGCGAACTATCTATTAATGTCAGCTCACTGCAAGGAGAATTTGAAGGCCACACTGAAATTGATATTTCGGGTACCTCTGCTGATTTTCTTAGCTTCTCCTACTGCCTGACTGAATTCCCAACGAAAGGATTTTCACTCAGACAAAGACCTAATATTCACTATCATAAGGCACTACATCACCTGTCATTAGAGTTGATTGACCAGTCAAACCAGCTGGTTACAATGCAGGTAGAGGGTGTAGATTTCAAGATTACAGGTGACCTGGAAGCATTCCAGAAACTGAGTAACTTTTTAGAAAGTCTATCAAACCTGAGCCCCGGTGAGCATTTCCACCTTGATTGGTTTGCAGACGAAGACTTACTGGCACCAGCAACTGCTACTTTGTCTTTCGTCTTTTCAGTTCTGGCAGAAGACCAGAGCAGGCCCTGACTCAGTACCTAATACTCATTACTCGATACTGCTTAATACAGCGAGAAATGCTCGGCCAGCGGCCCCAGCGCCAGGGCCGGGAAGAAGGCCAGGGCGGCAATGATGACGATGACGGCCAGCACCATCACCCCGAAGGTGGCCGTGTCGGCGGGCAGGGTGCCGGCGCTTTCGGGCACGTACTTCTTGCGGGCCAGCAGGCCGGCTATGGCTACCGGGCCGATGATGGGCAGGAAGCGGGCCAGCAGCAGCACCACGCCGGTGCTGATGTTCCACCAGGGCGTGTTGTCGCCGAGGCCCTCGAAGCCGGAGCCGTTGTTGGCCGAGGCGGAGGTGAACTCATAGAGCAGCTCGGAGAAGCCGTGGTAGCCGGGGTTGGCCAGCCAGCCGGCGTACTCGGTGGGGTTGCCGGTATAAAGGTGGGCCGTAAGGGCGGTGCCGGCCAGAATCAGCAGCGGGTGCAGCAGCGTCACGAGGATGGCAATTTTCATCTCGCGGGCTTCGATTTTCTTGCCCAGCAGCTCGGGCGTGCGGCCCACCATCAGGCCGGCAATGAACACGGCAATGATGAAGTAAGCGAAGAAGTTGAGCAGACCCACGCCGCAGCCGCCGTAGAAGGCGTTGGTCATCATGCCCAGCATCTGGCTCATCCCCGAAATCGGCATGAACGAGTCGTGCATGGAGTTCACCGAGCCGCAGCTGATGATGGTGTTGGTGATGCTCCAGTAGGCCGAAGCCGCCGCCCCGAAACGGATTTCCTTGCCCTCCATGGCCCCCAGCGCCTGATTTACGCCCATCTGGCTGATGGCGGGGTTGCCGTGCAGCTCGTAGTACACCGTGGGAGCCAGCAAAGCCACGAAGCCCACGGTCATCACCCCGAAAATCATATAGGCCAGCTTGCGGCGCTTCAGGTAGAAACCCAGCGCAAACACCATGGCCACCGGAATCAGCACCAGCGCAATGTTCTCGACGGCGTTGGTGATAAAGTTGGGGTTTTCGAGCGGGTGGGCCGAATTGGTGCCGTAGAATCCGCCCCCGTTGGTGCCCAGCTCCTTGATAGCCACCATGGCCGCCACCGGTCCGCGGCTCACAGCCACCGAGTCGCCCTGGAGCGTAATGAGTTCCTGCTTGCCCTGCAGCGTCATGGGCGTGCCGTTGAAGGCCAGGATGAGAGCAATGAGCAGGGAGCCGGGCAGCAGCAGGCGCGTGATGCTCTTCACGAAGTAGTCGTAGAAGTTGCCCAGCTTCTCGGTGGTGCGGGTTTGCAGGGCGTTGAACACCACCACGGCCGCCGCAATGCCGGAAGCGGCACTCACGAACTGCAGAAACATAATCACCACCAGCTGCGAGAGGTACGACAGGCCCGACTCGCCGGAGTAGTGTTGCAGGTTGCAGTTTACCAGAAAGGAAATGGCCGTGTTAAAGGCCAGATCCGGCGACATGCTGGGGTTGCCATCGGGGTTGAGCGGCAGGCTGCCCTGGGTGCTGAGCACGAGCATAGCCAGCCCAAACCACACCAGGTTGATGGTAAGCAGCGCCACCAAGTGCTGCTGCCAGCTCATTTCGCGGCGGGCATCAATGCCCGAAAGCCGGAAGATGCCGGCCTCCACGGGCCGCATAAAATCGAGCAGGCTCTTTTCGCCCCGGAACACGCGGGCCAGGTAGGCACCCAGCGGCAGGGCCAGCACCAGCGTGACCAGGTAGATCAGGCCGATGCTGAGTAGTTCGTTGTTCATGGAAGTAGCTTAGAATTTCTCCGGGCGCAGCAGCACGTAGCAGAGGTAGCCAAACGTGGCGAGAGAGAGGAAAAACAGGATGAGCATCATGGCGCGACGGGGCTAGATCTGGTCGAAAAAATCGACGGACTTGTAGAAGAGCCAGAAGCCGGCTAGGCCAGCGGCCGTGAGCAGGGGAAACAGGAAGAAAGTATTCATCAGCGGAATCTTGGTTGAGGTGTGTGCTGCCTCTTGCCAATCCGGGCCCACATCCGGCTTCACCGCTTCACTTATTGCTTTATCTATCTGACTATCAGGTATATTATTTTTAAATCAACTACTTGCCTGCCTGCCGCGCACAAAAAAACCGGGTCATTCTGACCCGGTGCGCTGGTCAGAATAACCCGGTTTGGTAGGATGCTGGTCCTTATGGCCTCAGGGCTGAAGCCCTGGGCTAGTTAGCGGAAATGCCTATTCTCCACGTAGCCCAGGGCTTCAGCCCTGGGGCACAGGCGGCTTCGTTCAACACCGAGACGCGAGATGTTGCGTCTCTACAGCCCGTACTCCTGAATCTTGCGGTAAAGCGTTTTGGTGCCGATGCCGAGCTGACGGGCGGCTTCCATCTTGTTGCCGCCGGTGTCGTGGAGCACCTGCCGTATCTGGCGCTTTTCGAGGCTGCGCAGACTTTTATCGGAGGCCTCGTCGGCGGTTGGCGAAGCTGTAAAGTAGTGGAAGTCGGCGGGCAGGTCGTCGGTGGTGAGCGTGTCGCCGTCGGCGAGGATGGCGGCGCGCTCCAGCACGTTTTTCAGCTCCCGCACGTTGCCGCGCCAGTCGTGGCGGCGCAGCTGTTCCAGCACCTCGGGCTCCAGGCCGCGCAGGCGGCGGCGCAGCTTGCCGGCGAAGAACTGCAAAAAGTACTCGGCCAACAGCGGCACGTCCTCGCGCCGCTCGTTGAGGCCCGGCACTGGCACCGTAAACACGGCCAGGCGGTAATACAGATCGGGCCGAAAGTGGCCGGTTTCGGCCTCCTGCCTGAGGTTGCGGTTGGTGGCGGCCACGATGCGCACGTTCACGCTGGTGGGCTTGGTGTCGCCGAGCTTAGTAAACTGCTGGGTTTCGAGCACCCGCAGGAACTTGGCCTGCACGTTCAGCTCCAGCTCCCCGATTTCGTCCAGAAACAAGGTGCCGCCGGTGGCTTCCTCCAGCAGGCCCTTCTTATCGGTCAGCGCGCCCGTAAACGCGCCCTTCTTGTAGCCAAACAGCTCCGATTCCAGCAAATCCTTTGGGAAGGCCGAGCAGTTCACAGCCACAAACGGCTTGCTGCGGCGCGGACTGGCCTGGTGAATGGCCTGGGCAAATAGCTCCTTGCCCGCGCCGGTGGGGCCTTCCAGCAGCACGGTACTGTCGGTGGGGGCCGCGCGCTCGGCCAGTTTGCGGGCCTGCATCAGCGCCTGGGAGCGGCCAATCATGCTGTCGAAGCTATACTGAGCGCCTACTTTCTTTTCCAGGTCGGCCACGCGGCGCTGCAGGCGGGCTTTTTCGGCGGCGCGGTCTACTACTACCACCAGCTGGTCGTCGGAGTCGCCTTTGGTGAGGTAGTCGAAAGCACCTTCCTTCATGGCCCGTACCCCGTCGGGAATGGTGCCGTAGGCCGTCATCAGCACCACTTCGGCCAGCGGGGCCACCTGCTTGTAACGCGGCAGCAGGTCGAGGCCGTAGCCATCGGGCAGCTTCACATCGGAGAGAATCACCAGTACCTCCCCGGCGTGCTGGCGCAGCAGTTCCAGGCCGCGGCGGGCATCAGGGGCCTGCAGCACGGTGTAGTCTTCCAGCTCCAGCACCCGGGCCAGCAGCTGGCGCAGGCTGGTTTCGTCGTCGATGAGCAGCAGGGTTCCGTTGGGCATGGGCGGGTATATTGGGCCGGCTGTTAACAGGACCAGCACGCGGAATGAGAACCATACAGGTTCATAAAAAAACCCGACTCAGCAGTGCTAAATCGGGTTTTGATAGTTCAGAAGCCGGAGAAAAAAACAGAAGTCTAAGCTCTTACTTCTATCCTCTCACTTCTAAAACAGAGTGGAGCCGCAGGGATTCGAACCCTGGTCCAGACAAGGAAGGCGTCGAGCTTTCTACGTGTGTATCTATGCTTGGATTTTCGAAGGAAACCAGGCGCACATCAGGCCCTTGATTTCCCCTTATCTGTTTGAGTTTCGCGCAGGCGTCACAGCGCCACCTGCACTATCCTAACTCTTACGACGCCCCGAACTCACCCGTGAGAAGGAATACGGGTGCGGGACGATGACAGTGCTTAGTTCTAAACTAGGCAGCCATGGCGTAGCTATACTCGCCAGTTATTGTTTGGACGGCTTTTTTTACGGGAGATTCATCCAACTCCCGACACGCTTACTCGCGACATGCACAAGCTGTCAATTCCGGTCGGCCCCAATTGAGAAAGAACAAACCCGCCACCGAAGCAGCGGGGTGCGAATGTACGCACATCGGGAAGAAAACGTTGCTGCCAGCCGAAAATGTTCCCGTTTCTCATTTCTCCCTGCAGTCAGAATCCGGGGAGAAATCCGGCCACAGTATCCGGATTTCTGCTACCGTTCGAAACGACCAGCAGGCGGCCTTTTCGAGCCAATAACCCGTCGAGCTACCTTCCAAAGCCCGGCTTTTCGGGGTATCTTTGCCCCTGACTCGTATGGAAAATTTCGTTGTTTCGGCCCGCAAGTACCGCCCGGCCACGTTTCGCAGCGTGGTGGGGCAGCAGCACGTTACCACCACTTTGCAGAACGCCATTGCTAGCCAGCATCTGGCCCAGGCGTTCCTGTTCTGCGGCCCCCGGGGCGTGGGCAAAACCACCTGCGCCCGGATTCTGGCCAAAACCATCAACTGCGAGTTCGTAGAGGAGCATGTGCGCAAAAGCCGGCCGGTTTCGGAGCTGATCCAGATCCAGCCCGACATTGTGCCCGATGCGCTGCTGAACGCCCCGGACCCCGATAATACGCCCTTCGATTTAGAGGCCTGCGGCAAATGCTCTTCGTGCCGGGCGTTTCAGGAAAACGCCTCGTTCAACGTGCACGAGTTGGATGCGGCCTCCAACAACTCGGTGGAGGACATCCGCAGCTTGGTGGAGCAGGTGCGCTACGCCCCGCAGCAGGGCCGCTTCAAGGTGTACATCATCGACGAAGTGCACATGCTCTCGAATGCGGCTTTCAACGCGTTTCTGAAAACGCTGGAGGAGCCGCCGAGCTACGCCATCTTCATTCTGGCCACCACCGAGCGGCACAAGATTATCCCCACCATTCTGTCGCGGTGTCAGATTTTCGACTTCAACCGCATCAAGGTGGACGACATGCGCAACCACCTGCGCTACGTGGCCACCCAGGAGCAGATTCAGGCCGAAGACGACGCCCTGCACCTGCTGGCTCAAAAGGCCGACGGTGGCCTGCGCGACGCCCTGAGCATGTTCGACCAGATGGTGACCTTCTCGGGCCACAACCTGCGCTACCAGGATGTGGTACAGAACCTGCACATTCTGGACTACGAGTACTATTTCCGGCTGGTAGATGCGCTGCTGACCGAGAACCTGTCGGCCACGCTGCTCTTGCTGGACGAGGTGATGCAGCAGGGTTTCGACCTGCACAACTTTGTGGTGGGTGCCGCCGAGCACCTGCGCGGCCTGCTGGTGTGCAAAGACCCCGTGACGGTGCAGCTGCTGGAAGTGTCCGACAACATCCGGGCGCGCTACGTGCAACAGGCCCAGGATGCACCCCTGCCCTTCCTGCTCTCGGCCCTGAACCTGGTTAGCCTTTGCGACCGGGAGTTCAAGCAGGCCAAAAACCAGCGCCTGCACGTAGAGTTGATGCTCATGAAGCTGGCCTACCTCAACAGTGCCGTGCAGTTTGCCCGGGAGTTGCAGGGCGGTGTGGCCGCACCAACCGCCAACGGCGAGGCGAAAAAAAAAAGCCCTGATGCAGCCCTAACCCCAGCCGCCTCAGCGCCACCCGCCGCCAACGGCCGCCTCGTAGCCGACGGCACCGCCGAAACCCCGGCCGTGTACAACGCGGCTCCAACGGCCCAACAACCAACAACTAGCAACCAACAACCACTCATACACGCCCCGGCCGACCCTGAGCCTATTGTGCCGGTGGAAAGCGGCGTGGAAGAGCTGCACGACACGCCCAGCATCGAGGACGAAGCGGCCACCCAGGTGCCCACCACCCAGCAACTACGCGACACCGTGCCGCACGTAGAAATCGGGGCGCCCAGCATTGCCGGCCACGAGCCGGGCCAGATGCCTGTAACGGCCGCTCCGCTCCCGCCCCGCCCGGGGATGCCGCCGGCCGGTAAGCCGCTGGGCCTGGGCACCAAGCTCCCCGGTTTAGGCAGTCTGAGCGCCATGAAGGCTCAGATGGAGCAGAAAGCCGCCGCTGGCAAAGCCGCTACCGACGCCGAGCCCAACGGCCCCACCACCGGCCTGCCCGTCATCAACGACGAGGTACTGCAGCGCGTGTGGAAGGAGCTGACCGAGGAGCGCAAGCCCATCAGCATGATGCACTACAGCCTGCTCAACCGCCCCGTGCAGGCCAATGAGCAGCACATGATTCTGCTGCGCGTGGATAACCCGGTGCAGGAGGACCTGTTCAACGAGTTGCGGGCCGAGTTCCTGGGTGAGTTGCGCCGCCGCACCGGCTATCCGCGTCTGAACGTGACGGTGGAAGTAGTGGAGCGCGTGGAAACCGGCCGCAAGCTCTACACCTCCTCCGACAAGATGGACTACCTGATGGAGAAGTACCCGATGCTGAGCGAAATGAAGCAGAAGCTCGGCCTCGACGTGGATTAACGCTCGGATTACGGAGAAATCCGTGAGCCGTCATAAGCATTTTTTCGCACTTTGCGGGCGAGGGGCCGAAGTGGCGCTTTTTATTCCCGGGGGGGCCGCCTATCTTTGGCCCTTATCCTTTTCCCGCTCTGCTTTCCGCGCCTGCTTCCCCGTGAAAAAACCTCTGCTGCTTCTCGTTCCGGCCCTGGCGACGCTCGGTCTTACTCAGTGCCAGACCAGTAAGCCGGCGGCCACTACCGCCGCCCCGGCTACGGAAACCGCCGCTAGCCCCGTTTCGCAGCCAAAGAAATACACGTACCAGACGGTGGAAGGCGACCCGCTCAAGGCCCGCATCTACACCCTCGATAACGGTCTGACCGTTTACCTCTCCGACTACAAGGACGCCCCCCGCATCCAGACCTACCTGGCCGTGCGGGCCGGCTCCAAAAACGACCCCAGCACCGCCACTGGCCTCGCGCATTACCTGGAGCACATGGTGTTCAAGGGCACCTCGAAGCTAGGCACCCAGAACTGGGCCGCCGAGAAAGTGGAGCTTGACAAGATTGAGGCCCTCTACGAGCAGTACCGCGCCCAGCGCAACGACCCCACCGCCCGCAAGCGCACCTACCACCAGATTGACTCGATTTCGGGCGTGGCGGCCAAGTACGCCGTGGCCAATGAGTACGACAAGGTCATGGGCGCCATCGGGGCCAAGGGCTCCAACGCCTACACCTCGGTGGAGCAGACGGTGTACCAGGAGGACATTCCGAGTAACCAGTTGGAGAAGTGGGCCGCTGTGCAGGCTGAGCGCCTCGGCGAGATGGTGCCGCGCCTGTTCCACACCGAGCTAGAGGCCGTGTACGAGGAGAAAAACCGGGGCCTCGACTCTGACTTTCGCAAGGAATACGAGGCCCTGAGCGCCAGCCTCTACCAGCAGCACGAGTACGGCACCCAGACCACCATCGGGACTATCGACCACCTGCAGAACCCGTCCATTACGGAGATTAAGCGGTATTTTGAGAAGTATTACGTGCCGAATAACGTGGCCCTGTGCCTCTCGGGCGACCTGGACTACGACCAGACCATCCGCGTGATTGACCAGTACTTCGGCAAGCTGCAGAGCAAGCCGGTGGATGCCTTTGTGGCCGCCCAGGAAGCCCCCATTACCGCGCCCATCGTGAAGCAGGTGCTGGGCCCTGACGCCGAAAACGTGATGCTCGGCTTCCGCCTGCCCGGCACCGCCACCCGCGACGCGCTAGTGCTGCGCATGATTGATAAAATCCTGAGCAACGGCCAGGCCGGACTGATTGACCTCGACCTGAACCAGAAGCAGGCCGTGCTGAGCGCCGCCTCGTTCACCGACATCAACAACGACTACTCCTCGCACATCCTCTACGCCACGCCTCGCCAGGGCCAGAAGCTGGAGCAGGTGCACGACCTGCTGCTGGCCGAGCTGACCAAAGTCAAAAAGGGCGACTTCCCGGAGTGGCTGATTCCGGCCATCATCAACAACGAGCAGCTCCAGCGTACCAAGAGCTACGAGAGCAACGAGGCCCGCGCCGGCGCTTTCGTGGCCGCCTTCGTGGCCCGCGAGGACTGGAAGGACTACCTCAAGCAGACGGACGACTTCGGCACCATCACCAAGGAGGAAGTGATGCGCGTGGCCAACCAGTACTACGGCCCCGGCTACGCGCTGGTGTACAAGCGCACCGGTCAGGACCCCAACAAGGTGAAGGTGGTGAAGCCCGCCATTACGCCCGTGCCCGTGAACCGCGAGGTGGCCTCCGAATTCTACAAAGAGGTAACCGCCAAGCCCACCCCCGCGCTGCAGCCGGTGTTCCTCGATTACAAGAAGGACATTCAGGAAGTGACGCTGGCCTCGGGCGTGCCGGTGTACTACACCCACAACACCGAGAACAACCTCTTCAACCTGTACTACGTGCTCGATCTGGGCACGAACAATGACCCCAAACTCGGCCTCGCCACCGACTACCTGCAATACCTGGGCACCGGCAAGTACACCGCCGCCCAGCTCCAGCAGGAGTTCTACAAGTTGGGCTGCTCCTTCGCCGTAAGCAGCGGCCAGGACCGCACCTTCGTGAGCCTCTCCGGCCTCGACAGCAACTTCGAGCCGGCCCTGGCGCTGTTCGAAGGCCTGCTGGCCGCGCCCAAGCCCGATGCCGCTGCCCTGCAGAACATGGTGGCGGGTGTGCTGAAAGCCCGCCAGGATGCCAAGCTCAACAAAGGCGTGATTCTGAATCAGGCCCTGGTGAACTACGCCAAGTTCGGCGCAAAAAACCCCTTCACCACGCAGCTGAGCGAGAAAGAGTTGAAGGCTCTGAAGCCCGAGCAACTCACGGCCCTCATTAAAAAACTGACCACGTATGAGCATCGGGTGCTGTATTATGGGCCGCGGAAACTTGAAGGTGGATTTAAAAGAATTCCAACTGATTACACCAGCAAAACCCCTCAAACGCATGCGTTAGTCCCAGGAGTAGAGGATATCATCAATAATATCCACACCTCCCCCCCAACCCTCACGCCAGTACCGGCCGCCAAGGACTTCGCGGAGCAGCCGATGACGGAGCGCAAGGTGTACTGGGTGGATTACAACATGGTGCAGGCTGAAATCCTGTTCCTGAGCAAGGGACCAGTGTACGACAAGGGCCTGGTGCCCACCACCAGCCTCTACAACGAGTACTTCGGGGGCAGCATGGGCAGCATCGTGTTTCAGGAGCTGCGCGAGTCGAAGGCCCTGGCCTACTCGGCTTCCTCGCGCTTCGCCTCCGCCGATAAGGCCGGCCGCAGCTCCTACAACCTCAGCTACATCGGCACCCAGAGCGACAAGCTGCCCGAGGCCATGGCCGGCATGAACACCCTGCTCAACGATATGCCCGCCGCCGAGGCCAACCTGCAAATCGCCAAGGACGCCATCCGCAACAGCATTGCCACGGAGCGCATCACCAAGTCGGACGTGCTCTTCAGCTACGAGCGGGCCAAGCGCCTGGGCCTCGACTACGACCTGCGCCGCGACGTGTACGAGCAGACGCCCAACATGAGCTTCCAGGACCTGCTCAAATTCCAGCAGGCGCGCGTGAAAGGCCAGCCCCAGACCATCCTGGTCATCGGCAGCAAAGACCGCCTCAATTTTAAGGAGCTGGCCAAGTACGGCCAGGTCCAGCAACTTACCCTGAAAGAGATTTTCGGGTATTAGAAACGCCAGAACGGCAACAGAACGTCATGCTGAGCGAAGCGGAGCGTAGTCGAAGCATCTCTACCGCTTCGTTGCCCCGATTGAGTTAGCCAGAGGTAGAGATGCTTCGACTATGCTCCGCTTCGCTCAGCATGACGTGCCATCTGCGCGTTTCCGAACCACTCAACTACAACCCCTATAGTACCTAAGTACCTTTTCAACAATGGCAGAGAAAATCACCATCAAGAACGGCAAGCTGAATGTGCCCGATCAACCCATCATCCCGTTCATTGAAGGCGACGGTACGGGTCCGGATATTTGGGCGGCTTCCGTGCGCGTGTTCAACGCGGCAGTAGAGAAAGCCTACGGCGGCTCGCGCAAGCTGGTGTGGAAAGAGGTAATGGCCGGCGAGAAATCGTTCAAGCAATCCGGCAACTGGCTGCCCAATGAAACCCTGGATGCCTTCCGCGACTACCTCGTGGGCATCAAAGGCCCCCTGACTACCCCCGTAGGTGGCGGTATCCGCAGCCTCAACGTGGCTTTGCGCCAGGAGCTGGATCTGTACGCCTGCGTGCGCCCCGTGCGCTGGTTCGACGGCGTGCCCTCGCCCGTGAAACACCCCGAGCTGACCGACATGGTCATCTTCCGCGAAAACACGGAGGACATCTACGCCGGCATCGAGTACATGAACGGCACCCCGCAGGCCCAGAAAATGCTGGAATTCCTGCAGGATGAGATGGGCGTGAAGAAAATCCGCTTCCCCGAAACCTCCTCGTTCGGCATCAAGCCCGTGAGCAAGGAAGGCACCGAGCGCCTCGTGCGCGCCGCCATCCAGTACGCCATCGAGCACAAAAAGCCCTCGGTGACCATCGTGCACAAGGGCAACATCATGAAGTTCACCGAAGGCGCGTTCAAAACCTGGGGCTACGAGCTGGCCGAGAAGGAGTTTGGCGACAAGGTGTACACCTGGGCCCAGTACGACAAGGTGCTGGCCAAGCAGGGCCAGGAAGTGGCCGACGCCCAGCAGAAGGCAGCCCTCGACGGCGGCAAAATTCTCATCAAGGACAGCATTGCCGACGCCTTCCTGCAGCAGATCCTGCTCCGCCCCGCCGACTACTCGGTGGTAGCTACCCTGAACCTGAACGGCGACTACATCTCCGACGCGCTGGCCGCCATTGTGGGCGGTATCGGCATTGCGCCCGGGGCCAACATCAACTACCTCACCGGCCACGCCATTTTTGAGGCTACCCACGGCACCGCGCCCAAGTACGCCAACCAGGACAAGGTGAACCCCGGCTCGGTTATCCTCTCCGGGGCCCTCATGCTGGAGCACCTGGGCTGGCAGGAAGCCGCCGACCTCATTTACAAAGGCCTCGAAGCCGCCATTGCCGCCAAGCGCGTCACCTACGACTTCGAACGCCTGATGGAAGGCGCCACCCTCCTGAAATGCTCCGAGTTCGGCGACGAGATTATCAACCGGATGTAGTAGCCTATTTCATTACTTTAAAACGGTGTAGTCAGATTAGTGACTACACCGTTTTTTTTATACTTAAAGCATGCCACACTACGATTTTAAAAATCTCTCGCCTCTTGATTATGAAGATCTCTCGAGAGACTTACTTCAGCAGGAATCCGGATTAACTTTTGAAAGCTTCAAACCTGGAAAAGACGGTGGCATTGATCTACGCCATCTGAAAACCAAAAATCATTCTATTATAGTACAATGTAAACGATATTACGATTACAGAGCTCTTATATCTACGCTTAAAAAAGAGCTCAAAAAGGTTATTAAAATTAATCCAAGCCGTTATATAATCCGTACATCTATTGAACTTTCGCCTAGCAACAAAGACGAGATATGTAATTTATTCAATCCTTACATACTTAATACCAATGATATTTACGGACAAAATGACTTTAATAATTTACTAGGCAAGTTTCCTGAAATTGAGAAAAAGCATTACAAGCTCTGGCTTTCTAGTACGAATATATTGGAAAATATTATATACAGCAGAATACACAATCAAAGTATATTTGAAAACGAAATAATACAAGAAACCGTAAAAACATATGCACCAAACGACAGCTTGGAAAATGCCGTTAAGATTATAAATAAAAATAAATATGTAGTAATTTCAGGTATACCGGGGATAGGCAAAAGCACATTAGCTAAAATGCTTTGTTACCATTACATAAAAAATCACGATTTTGAAGATTTCGTATATATAACAGACTCAATAGGCGAAGCAATATCCACTTACAAAGAATCCAAGCGGCAAATTTTTTTATTTGATGACTTTTTAGGAAGTAATTTTTTGGAGTAAAATTTAAATCATAATGAAGGAAAAAATATTATATCATTTATAAATAGAATTAACAAATCAAAAAATAAGATATTAATATTAACTACAAGATAATATATTTTGAATCAAGCGAAACAAAAATTTGAAACCATTGACTCTCATCAAATACAAATAGCCAAATGCATAATAGATTTGTCACAGTACACTAAATCTATAAGAGCAAAAATATTATACAATCATATTTTTTTTTCAAATCTACCCTCACCATATATAGATAATATATTAAAAAATAACAACTATTTAAGAATTATAAATCATAAAAATTATAACCCGAGGGTTATTGAAGCCATAACTAGCAACAACAGATGGGCAACAATAAAAGTAGATGAGTTTGCAAAGAAATTTATAGAATTCTTGGACTATCCCGAAAGCATTTGGGAACATGTCTATGAAAACCAGATATCCGAATTATCTAAAGCAGTACTTGCTGTATTGATGTCAACAGGAACCCCAATATTTATAAATCATTTAGAAAGAGCGACTAACGAGTATTCTAAATACAATCAAAACACTAACAATCACACATACAATTCTATTAACTTAAAAAATCCATAAAAGAATTAGAAAATACTTTTATAATCACCAATACCGACAATTCAGGTAACCAGGCAATTGAATATCAAAATCCATCAGTTCAGGATTTTTTAATTAAATATTTAAGCGACCATGAATATACAATTTCCGCATTGATCAATTCATTTACGTATTTCAACCAATTGTTCTATATTTTTATTTACAATCATGATTCAAACAATTCAAATAAAGTCAATACAATTCAAATAAGCCAGGAACAAAATAAAGATAGATTAAATATTATAACAAAGAAGTTTCACGAACCTATAATTTCATCATTATATAAAGTACATTACACAGGTATAAAATCTTTTCGATGGACGCTATTAGAATATGATAAATTACAAATGTTAAATCAAATTATTTCACATTATCCAATAGAAAAATACGAAGAAGCAAACAGTTTTATACTCGAAGAACTTAAAATAATAGTCAATAACACACATTCAATAACATTAAAAAATTATAAATACCTATCATTAATCCACAATAAATTTAAAGAACAAATATTTTTAGAAAAAGAATCAATTATTACAGAATTAGCAAGAAATTTATCTTATATCGATGAAGTAAATGATTTTTAGATATTTCGAAAATATATTTACCAGAATTTATTAATGCAATCAATAATAATGACATTATATCTTGGATCGAAGAAATTATTGACGAATATATGCTCAATACTCATCCGGATGAAGTTGAAGAAATAATTGAAAAATTCAATACAACTATAAATAATACTAACAATCACTCATCCAATAAAATCGAAAAGTTCATGGATAAACTTGAAGATCATCGATTAACGTATGATAATGATGATTTTCTTGATAATTCAGCCTTCAATAAAGGTGCAGACAATTTAGAATCTAGTGACAGCTTTATAGAGTACATGTTTAATAGTTTAAATAATTAAATATATTATAAAAACATTTACTATCAACTAAACCTTCGCCTCATAGCATGGTTTGGTACGAGTTAAGCTTTGCTTAACTCGTACCAAACCAACAAAAACAGGGCACCCGTTGGGTGCCCTGTTCTATTTCCAGCCGGTTATGCTTCCTACGCTTGGTCGGCTTTTCGTTCGCGGCGCACGCGCTTCAGCAGCTGCCGGAAGGTGTGGTCATCTCGGCTTTGGCTTTGTCGGAACGATTACACGCCGGATCAGGATTTATGCTTGACTACAACGTCAGAGGCGGGCCCATGATTTTCATGCCGTGGCGACGGTGGATTTGCTGGGCTTCCTCGGCGGAGAGCGTGGCTTTCACGGCGTCCATTTCCTTGAAAAACTCTTCCAGCGTGCCGGCCGGCTGCACGGCGTAGAGCAGCTGGCCCTGGTCGCTGAGCTGTAACCAGCTGTGCGGCAGGTTGCGGGGCAGGAAGATGGTGTCGCCGGGGTGCAGCTCCTCCTGCCGGCTGCCCACCACGAAGCGGTAGTGACCGGCCAGCACGTAAAACCACTCGTCCTGGTGCAGGTGTACGTGCAGGGAGGGGCCGATTTTGGCGTAGCCAGTGTACACGAAAACGCTCAGCGCATCGGCCGTATCCTGGCGGGATATCACCACGTCGTTGGGGTGCTGGCCGCGGTACTTGAGGTGCTCCCCGAAGCGGCTGTTGCCGGCGCGTACCACGAACGGCTCGGAGGTAGTGGCGGCGGGGGCGCTCAGGCCGGCTTTGGCCAGGAACAGGGCCGGCAGGGCGGCCAGGGTGGTCTGCAGAAAATCTTTGCGTTGCATAGTACAGGAGGTTTTCTACAAACCTAGCCCCCGCCCTACCCCGGGTAGTGGTAGAAACCGGACTTTCCAAGGCCCTTAGATTTCAGCATCCCCGAACGCCCGCTCGGGGGCCTGGTTATCGAGGGTCCAGAACTGCACCGGGGTGTAGCCGGTCAGCTCCTTATAGTCCTTGGCTAGGTGCTGGTAGTCGTGGTAGCCGCAGCGCAGGGCCACGGATAGCCAGTCGAGCTGCGGACAGCGGTTTTTGAGGCGGTAGGCGCGGTCAAAGCGCACAATCTGCAGGAATTGCTTGGGCGCAATGCCCACCCGCTCCCGGAACCGGCGGTCGAACTGCCGATTACACAGGCAGCTTTCCCGGGCAAACCAGTCTACGCTGGCAGGAGCTTCTTCGTGCAGCATGAGTTGGGCCACCCGATCCAGGCCCAGCGGGGCGGGGCGTGCCCGGCGTAGCAGTCGGCCCAGAAACTGCTCGATAACCAGTACCATGGCAGTGTATGACGGAGCGGCGGCCAGCTGCTCGCTTACTTCCCGTACGCTGGGGCCCAGCACCTGCTCCGCATCCAGATACAGGTTCACCAGCTCAGGCATACTCACGCCCAGCAGCCGGTGAAATCCTCCGGGCTGAAAGACTACCTGCACGCTTAGAAAATCGGCTCCGACCTGTCGCATACTCAGAACTGTATGCTGCCCCGTCAGCACCGCCGGTTTCCCACTGATGGCAGAACTGGTTCCCAGGTACTGCACTGTTTCGGGGTCCCGGGGGTAGAACTGCAGGCACTGCTCCGGCCGTGGGGAGTAGTGCTTAGGCGGGATGACCGTGCCCGCTGGAAACCGAAAATCGATGATGCGGTAGAGCCGGACGAATTCGACCAGATGAGCGGCAGGCTTGATTTCGTTGAGGAGCATCGGGCATCCGCGTCACCGGCAGTAAGACGGCCACGCGCCCACGTTGGCGCAGCCACTCTTCAAGATACCACAACGGCGCATTGGATGCCAATACCGGATAGTTTTAGGGTCACATCCGACGCTACTTCCTGTCAATGGACGCACTGGCCAGGGTTACCAAAATTTTGTTCAACCCTTGGGGAAATATTTCTTTTCCGATGTACGTTACCCGGCTATCTACAACCAAACCCTACACAACATGCGCAAACAGCAATTTTCCGTTCTCACCCTGCTGGCAACCGTTGGTACTATTTCTTTAACGAGTTGCAACAAGGAAAACGAAACCCAGCCCGCTCAGGTAGAGCAGGCGCAGGATGCCAAAGCCGAGGAAGCCTACCCCGGCCAGACGGGCGCGGCCAAAGCCGGCACCTGGGGCGGGGAGTCCATCACCTACCAGGAAATCAACGGCGAGAAGGTGTACGAGGGTGACATTCTGCTCACGGCCGCGCAGGTAGCCGCCGCCGAGGGCCAGAACCGCCCTGGCAGTGCCGGCCGTACCACCGGCCGCTGGCCCTCGGCCGTAGTGTACTACACCATTGATGCCGCTTTGCCCAGCCAGACCCGCGTGACCAATGCCATTGCTCACTGGCAGGCCAACTCCCCGATTCGCTTCGTGCAGCGCACCACCCAAAGCAACTACGTGACGTTCCGGGTGGGCTCGGGCTGTTCCTCCAACATCGGTATAGTGGGCGGCCGCCAGTACATCAACCTGGCCTCGGGCTGCACCACGGGCAACACCATTCACGAAATCGGGCACGCACTGGGCCTGTTCCACGAGCAGACCCGCAACGACCGGGACACCTTCGTGAACATCCTCACCCAGAACATTCAGGCCGGCTACGAGGGCAACTTCACCAAGTACTCGGCCCTGGGCTACGGCGGCACCGATTACGGCGTACTCGACTTCGGCTCCATCATGATGTACGGCTCGTTTTCGTTCTCCTCGAACGGCCAGCCCACCATCGTGAAAAAGGACGGCTCCACCTTCAACATCCAGCGTACCGGCCTTTCCGCCGGCGACAAATCGGGCATCGACGCCATGTACTAACCAACCTGGCGCACACGCATTATGTAAGAACGGGCGGCTTCCGGCAAGGAGGCCGCCCGTTTGCGCAATACGTGGCCTGGAAGAAGCCGCTGGCCAAGGCCTGTCAGGTGAAGCATGGTGGGCTTGGAGACGAAGCAGCTCCAAAGTACCTTTTCTGCCTTTTTCTGCGTTAGAGCGGGCAGTTACCTTATCGGCCCTATGAAAAAGCTGCTTGCCCTGTTTATCCTGCTCCAGACGGTTCAGCCATCGGCACAGGCCCAGAAGCCGTTGCGCTACCGCGACTGGCAGCTGGTATTTCTGGATGATTTTGATACCTACCGGGACATAGCCGATATGGAGGCCCGCTCGCCCTGGCAGTTCACCCCCGATAACTACCGAACCCTGGTGGGCAACAAAATCGAGGACGAATACTATGACCGTCGCAACGCGGAGCTGCACGACGGCAACCTGCACCTGACGGCCCGGCCGCTGGCCGATCCGATGGAATACCGCTACTCCATCGACGGCCGCGACACCATGAAGCTGTTGCACTACGAGTCGGGCTGGATTAACCTCAAACCGACCTTCCGGCCCAACCCGGCCCTGGGCGATACGGCCCGCTGGGACGGCAACCGGGGGTTTCAGTACGGCCTGTTTGAAATCCGGTGTAAGCTGGGCGGCGGCCTGGGTACCTGGCCCGCGTTCTGGCTTTCCAGCGGCCCCACCGAAATCGACATTTTTGAAGGCGGTGACCCGCGCGAGGTATCCAACAACATTCATTTCAGCTCTTCCACGGAGCCATACCGGGCCAAGGAGTTTCATTACCGCTACCCTGGCTCGACTGATCTGACGCAGGGTTTTCACACTTTTTCCGTCATCTGGACGGCGGAAGCGGTGAGCTATTATCTGGACCGCAAGTGGCTCAGAACCGTGCCCGCCACGGAAATCCCCACCTACGCCGCCCCGACTGATATCATTGCCAACCAGGCCGTTACGAACTACGCCACCCCTGGCCTCTGGCCCGGCCTGCCCGATCAGCGGCAAAGCACCCTTGTCATCGACTACATCAAAGTATACAAGCTCCGATAGTCAATTTAGATAGATATGAAGTTAATTTCCCTAATCTACCTATTATCAATAATCATCAATTAATAACCAAACGAATTCATGAACTATATCAGATTAAATCTAACACATTATTCAAGCATATAATTCAATCCTACTAATTATACGTTTGATAATGAAAATTATTCATGGCAATCAAATCCACTAGGATCGATAATTAACATTGGTATCTCATGAAATCCCGGCTCTGTTATTGTAAATAAATATACATTAGGCAATGAGTCTGCTAGCTGGAACTTTAGTGCAATACACGATTCTTTTCTTATAGATCATCCTGCTTGTGGCACACGCACCTTTGGCGTATATAAAACAAGTAGTGGCTGTACTTATTATAATCAAGGCAATGAAATATTTACAGGATTTTTAGATACTGCTATAGGGTGTATAAGTAATCCAGGGGATAGAGGCAGGTACGCTATTCAATTTAATCAAGGAGACGCATTATGGACGGGTATGATGCAAAAAATCAAAGCGTTGTTAGTAGCACAGAATATATCAAGTAATATCACAAAAGTAGCTAATAGGCCCGAAACAGATGCCCTAAATGAAGTTTTGAATAATCGTAAATCTTTAAGCATCCTAAAATGCAAATAAAATAAACATTAACAAACCTTTTAAATTAATATTTTTTATTGTATTTTCATTAGTCATAGTATCATTATTTTTAAGCACCACAACTCAGCTAAGCCTCTATCAAAGTTTTATATATTTGTTTTTAACTTTGCTGTTTTATGGATGGTGGGTGTATATTCCTTATTTATTCATTTATGAACTATTTATAATAAAAATATCAAATAACAATATATTAATAAATATATTGTTAGGTATGTCTATATCATTAACCATGATTTCTATCATGGTATTTTTATCTAGAAACACTATGATATTCCCCTCTTATAGTGGCAACATATTTTTTGATATTATTAGCTTTGGGATAGGAGGAGCAATATTCGGTTTATTATATTATTTTTTTATATCTAAAGAAGAAAAATAATCAGAAAGCCCCGCCGAAGCCCACTTCCAATCGGTAATATGGCTGTATTTACCGGATGCCGGCCTGCACTACCCGGGCCGTTACCAGAAGCTGGCCGGTGTGGCGCGTAGTATGCTCGGCGGCATGCGTCAGCAGGCTCATTACGGTACTGGGCAGCCCTGCCCGCCCTACCGGCCGGAACTCCGGCAGCATGGCTTCGGGCGTGGCGCGCAGGGTTTGGAGCATGGCATCTACGGCCTGAGAGAACTGCCGGAGCAGAAACGAGGTGCTTTCCGGCGGCGTGAGACCTTCTTTTTCAGCGGCCAGGTACTGAAATTGCGCTTCCGTGAGCGGCTCGTGGCGGGCATAGGTCTGCATCCGATCCAGCACCCCGCTCAGGTGGCGCAGGTGAAAGCCTACGTAAGCCACCCCGGCCGGGCGAACGGCCAACAGCTCATCGGGGAAGTTGTGCAGTGCGGCCGTCAGCTCCTCTCGCGCCTGCAGCAGCGCGTGGGCCAGCGGCTGCAGCAATGGTGACAGAGCCGGCAACGGGCCACGCAGCCACACTTCGGGTTGGTCGGGAGTTAGCATACGAGTGTAACCAGCAGGCTGCCCTGGAGGTTGTCCACAGTGCATTCAAAGCCGCTTTTCAGGGTTTTATACTAGGTTTCTACAGTCGCCGGCCTATCTTTAAACCCATGCTCCAGCTTTCTCAGCGCGGCGTGGCTCTGCCCGCTTCTCCGTACCGCAAACTCACACCCTACGCCGATGCCGCCCGCCAGCGTGGCCTCGTGGTGCATCCGCTCAACATCGGCCAGCCCGACATCGAAACGCCCCCGGCCATGCTGGCGGCGGTGCAGCAGGCCAGCATCGGGGTGCTGGAATACAGTCCCACGGCCGGCTACCTCAGCTACCGCCACAAGCTGGCCGACTACTACCAGCGCCTGGGTTTGCCCGTAGTAGCCGACGATGTTCTGGTGACCACCGGCGGCAGCGAGGCCATTTCATTTGCCTTGCTGGGCTGCCTCGACCCCGGCGACGAGTTCATCGTGCCGGAGCCATTCTACGGCCCTTACACGGCTTTTGCGGTAGCTACGGGCACCCATGTGGTAGCCGTGACGGCGCGCCTGGAAGACAACTTCGCGCTGCCGCCCATCGAGGACTTTGAGCGCCGCATCACGCCCCGCACTAAAGCCATCCTGATCTGCAGCCCCAACAACCCCACCGGCTACGTGTACAGCCGGGCAGAAATGGAGCAGCTCAAGGACCTGTGTCTGCGCCACAACCTCTACCTGCTTTCCGACGAAGCCTACCGCGAGTTCTGCTACGACGCCGAGTACACCAGCGCTTTACACCTGCAGGATGCCGACGACCACATCGTACTGCTCGATACCATCTCGAAGCGCTACAGTGCCTGCGGGGCGCGCATTGGGGCCATTGTCACGAAGAACCGCGCCCTGCGCGACGTATTCTTCAAGCTGGCCCAGCTGCGGGTGAGCCCGCCGGGCCTGGGCCAGCTGCTGGCCGAAGCCGCCGCCGACTTGCCCGACACCTACTTCGACCACACCAAAGCCGAGTACCTGGCCCGCCGCGACCTGATGCTGCGCCGCCTGCGTGAGATGCCCGGTGTACGGGTACCTACGCCCAGCGGCGCCTTTTACGTCATTGCCCACCTGCCCGTAGACGATGCCGACCACTTTGCGCAGTGGCTGCTGGAAAGCTTCAGCCACCACGGCCAAACGCTGATGATTTCGCCGGCCTCCGGCTTTTACGCCACGCCCGGCCTGGGCCGCCAGCAGGTGCGCCTGGCTTATGTGGTCAATCAGGAAGTCATCGGCCAGGCCATGGACTGCCTAGCCGCCGCGCTGGAACAGTACCCGGGCCGCACGCTGGCGTAAGCTGACCAGTGCGAATAAGGAACGTCATTTCATCTGAACGCCATTCCGAGCGGAGCGAGGAATCTCGCTTGCTGATGTTGCAGTAGTAATCCCGACGGCAGCACGCGAGATTCCTCGCTCCGCTCGGAATGACGTTCTGGTGGCGGGGAGCAATGTTCTACTTATCTTCTGGGCTGATTCTTGCCCTGCCCCGCCCATGAACCGTCTGCTCCCACTACTGCTGCTGCCCCTGCTCAGCCTGGCCCCGAAACGGCCCGCTGCCTCACCTGAATCAACCCGGCAGCTCACGTTGCGCATCAACGGCGAGGCCGTGAAGGCCGATACCATCAGCTCCCGGTTTTTCCTAAGCGAGGACCGCGCTTTGCGCCTGAACGTGGTGCGCGCCGACGACCCCGACGGCGAGGGCCTCACCATCATCATCGACCGGTTTCCCATCCAGGCGGGCAGCTACAGCTTTCAGGAGATTCTGAGTGGCCGCAACCGGGATGCGTCGTACCGCTTCGGCAAGGTTGCGGCATACTCCAAATCGTGCGGGCAGAACACCGGCACCTTGGTAGTTACGGGCGTGGATGCCACGCGGCACTGGCTGCGCGGCACCTACCGCTGCCAAGTGTGCGAGGCCGGCCGGGGTGGCCGCCGCTTCGTGCTGGAAGGCGAGTTTCAGTACCCGGTGGAGAAGGAGTAACGCCCTTTCAGCGCATCTTGCTGCCTTATTTGCTGCCGGTACGCAGTGCCCTGGTTGCGGAAGTGGTAGGGATGTAGCGCGAACTTTGTAGTTCGCGTCGCCGCGCCGCTACAACCATCCAGACGGTGCGGCGACGCGAACCGCAAAGTTCGCGCTACTTGCCGCTGCCTATCATCCATCATTTACCTGCTTTTCTGTTCCTGTCCATGCCATTTTCCTCCCTCCGCCCCTGCCTGCTGGCCGCCGGCCTGGCCGTGAGTACCGTTGCCCAGGCCCAAACCACCCCGCCCAACCGCTTCATCACCGACAGCCTCGACAGCTACATCCGGCGCGGCATGCAGAAGTGGGACGTGCCGGGGCTGGCCGTGGTGGTCGTGAAAGATGGCCAGGTGGTGGTGCAGAAAGGCTACGGCGTGCGGCAGGTGGGCAAGCCCGAGCCCGTGGACGCCAACACGCTGTTCATGATTGCCTCCAACACCAAGCTGTTCACCGGCACGGCCCTGGCCAAGCTCGATGGGGAGAAGAAAATTAACCTCGACGAGCGGGTAACGAAGTATCTGCCCGACTTCCGCCTCTACGATTCCACCGCCTCGCGCCTGGTAACGGTGCGCGACCTGATGAGCCACCACCTGGGCTTCAAAACGTTTCAGGGCGACTTCACCTTCTTCAAATCCAACCTGGAGCGGGCCGAGATTGTGCGCCGCATGCGCCTGATGCAGCCCACCCGCCAGTTCCGCAAAGACTACGGCTACTCCAACTCGGCCTTTGTGGCGGCGGGCGAGGTAATACCGGCCGCCACCGGCGGCACCAGCTGGGAAACCTACGTGCAGCAGAATCTGCTGCAGCCGCTGGGCATGACCAGCACCTTCGTGTCGTCAGCCGGGTTTGGGCAGCGGCCCAACATTGCCTACGCCTACTCCAACACCTTCGGGCCGCTGGCGCGGGTGCCGTTTGATAACTGGGACAACATGGCGCCCTGCGCCAGCATGGTATCCAACGTCACGGACTTGGGCAAGTGGCTGCGCTTTCAACTGGATAGTGGCCGCTACGAGGGCCGGCAGGTGCTGCCCTGGGCCGCGCTGCGCAAAACCCGCGACGCCAACACCATCATCAGCAGCCGCAAATCGGCCGTGTACCCCATGCACTTCGTCACCTATGGCCTTGGCGTGGAGGCCGCCGACTACAACGGCCGGCAAATGTTCTGGCACACCGGCGGGGCCTCGGGCGAAGTCAGCAACGTGTGCTTCGTGCCGGAAGCCGGCCTGGGCATTGCCGTACTCACCAACAACGACAACCAAAGCTTCTTCGAAGCCCTGCGCTACCAGCTGCTCGACAGCTACCTGGGCATGCCCTACGTAGACCGCAGCGCCCAAGCCCTGGCCCGCCGCAAAGCCAACCAAAGCACCGCCCCCGACCCCACGGCCGCCCTGGCTGCCCGCGTGAGCAGGAAAGCAAAAGCCCCGCTGCCGCTCAGCGCCTACGTGGGCGAGTACCAGAACCCGCTGTTCGGCCTTATCCAGATCAGCCAGAAAGGCAAGCAGTTGCTCGTCACTATCCCCAACCACCCCGGCCTCACCGCCACCCTCGACTACATGGACGGCCAGGAATTCCGCGCCACCTACTCCGACCTGGTATTCGGGGTGATGCCCGCCAAGTTCGTCGTGGACGGAGGCACCGTAAAAACCGTGGAGCTGCGCGTGAACGACTACGTGGAAGAGGATCCGTATGTGTTTACCCGCAAGTAGCCGCCGACCCACCTGAAACAAAAAAGCCCGCCGTCCTGACTCAGAACGACGAGCTTTTCAGTGCTGCTAGAGCCTAGATAGTGGCCAAGTCCAGCACGAAGCGGTACTTCACGTCAGACTTCATCATCCGCTCGTAGGCTTCGTTGATGTAGTCCATGCGGATGATTTCCACGTCGCTCATTACGTTGTGCTCAGCGCAGAAATCCAGCATTTCCTGGGTTTCCTGGATGCCGCCAATCAGCGAGCCGGCAATGCGGCGGCGCTTGGCAATCAGGTTGAAAGCATGCAGCTGCGGTGCTTCCGGCGGCACGCCCAGCAGCACCATCGTGCCATCGAGGCGCAGGCTGGCCACATAGGGCGTCAGGTCCATCGGGGCCGACACGGTGTTGATGATCAGGTCGAAGTAGTTGCTGATGCCTTTCATGGCTTCAGGGTCCTTGGTCACCACGAATTTGTGGGCACCCAGGGCTTTGGCATCCTCTTCCTTGGAGGGCGAGGTGCTGAGCACGGTTACTTCGCAACCCATAGCAGCGGCGAATTTCACGGCCATGTGGCCGAGGCCACCCAAGCCCATCACGGCTACCCGGTCGCCTTTCTTGGCGTTCCACTGGCGCAGCGGCGACCAGGTGGTGATACCGGCGCACAGCAGCGGCGCCACGCGGGCCAGATCCAGCTTCTCCGACACGTGCAGCACGAATTTCTCCGTCACCACGATGCTGTTGGAGTAGCCGCCGTAGGTTACGGAGCCGTCCTTGTCTTTGGCATTATAAGTACCCACGAAGCCATTGTCGCAGTACTGCTCCAGGCCTTCGTTGCACTCGGCGCAGTGCTGGCAGGAGTCCACCATGCAGCCTACACCGGCCAGGTCGCCGGCTTTGAAGCCTTTTACGTGGGCGCCCACTTCGGTTACACGGCCCACAATTTCGTGGCCGGGTACCATGGGGAAGATCGAGCCGCCCCACTCGTCGCGCACCTGGTGCACGTCGGAGTGGCACACGCCACAGAACAGAATTTCAATGCGCACATCGTGCGGGCCGACGTCGCGGCGCTCAAAATCAAAGGGAGCGAGGGGAGCATTTACCGTCTGAGCGGCGTAGCCTTTGGCTGCAGTCATGAGAGTTGGTTGTAGAGAGAGAAGGACTGAACTATTCAGAACGAACTTATACAACGCTGGCAGCGGCCGATTGTTTACGGTAGCCGTAGCGCGGTTCGGAAATCCTGCACGGGTCCCGTACCTTACCGTCGTCATTTTCTCCTCCCCTCCTATTGCCCCTATGGCTACTCCCCTTCCTTCTTCTCCCGCCACTGGTCCTAAGCGCAACTCGCTGGGGCTGCGCATCTGGCACTGGGCCAACTCCGGGCTGGTGCTGTTCCAGCTCATGACCATTCTGTTTCTGTTCGTGGTGGTCAAAGTGAAGTCGCTGGCTCCCGAGTTCAGCAAAGTGCTGGCCGAAAAGGGCATTACGATGGCCCCCGACCAGCTGCGCGGCCTGACCCGCATTGTAGCCCACCGCATCTGGGACTGGCACATTTGGGCAGGCATTCTGATTTCGGTATTGCTGGCCTACCGGGTATTCGTGAGTTTCCGGCAGCGCGGCGGACAGCGCACGGCTGCCAAGCTGGCCCGTTTGCACGCCCGCGCCGCCCAAGGCGACGATGAGGCCCGCAAAGGTGTTTTCGTGCGCTACATGTACCGGGGCTTTTATGTAGTGCTGGCCGTGATGGTCGTTACGGGGCTGATCCTAGTCTTTGAAGATTATTTCCGCTCCATTGAGCACCTGTGCAAGGAAATCCACGAGGTGTCGATGTACGTGGTGCTGGCCTTCGTGGTGGCGCACATTGTGGGCGTGTTCCGGGCCGAAGTAACCCACGAGCCCGGTATCACCTCCGACATGATTCATGGCGGTGCGCCCGTATCGGACGAAGCAGCCTAACGCTGCACATATCCAAGTGAAAGCCCCCGGCCAACATCCTGCGCAGGATGTTGGCCGGGGGCTTTCACTTGGATATGTGCAGCGTTAGGCTGCTTCGTCCAACTGTTCCCGCGCGCCGGCGGCGGCCGATACGGCTTGCACCGGCGGAGCCTGCTCGGCGTCGGGGGTTGCCCAGCCTTTGCGCAGCATTTCCTCCACCTGTTCCCGCAGCCGCCGCACCGATTCGTTGGAGAACCGTTTCTGCAGCATCCGGCCGAACAGCTTAAAGCCCAGCCAATAGAACGGGTTGCTGATGCGGCCCGTCTGGGAGTAGGCATGAATATGGAACCACACCCGCCCCGTCGTGAGGTTTTTGTGGACCATGAACTCGATCTGGCCCCGCTCGAAATGACCTTCCAGTGTGCGGTAGTTATAGCCCCACACCTGCTCCCGGGAGCCATCGGGCAGCGTACGGATTTCGTCCGTCACGCCGCCGATACGCACGCCGAACCAGAACGTGAATAGCAGGAATTGCCCCCGCAGCACCATCACGCGCTTATCCAAGGGTTGGTCGGGCAGAAAGATGCCCGTGATGAGGCCGGGTGGCGGGAAGGTGTAATTGCGCAGGACCTCACGGGCGGCGGCCCAGGAGCCGTGCGCTTCGGCCGGACCGGGAGTTTCAGCGGGCAGCTCGGTTTCGTAGTCGTCAACCCGCCAACCGTTGGCAGCGGTGTAATCGTCGGCCTGGTCGGGGTCGAAATTATAGCCAGCCTGGGCATAAGAATCAAGGCGGCGTTTCTGCAGCTCGTAGAGCGGTGGTTGCTTAGGCATTGTGGGTTACTTCAGTTCCGGCATCGTCCTGCCGGATAGTTTCTACCTGAACCGGTGCCAGCAGCAGCCCGCCGCTCCGCTCCGCCACGCGCTGGCAAAAGGTTTCCCAGGTTTGCTGCTGCACCCGTTTGCCCAGGCCCAGCGTGTCGTAGGTAAAGGCCACCAATCCGTCGCGGGAGCGGGCGCGGGAGCGAATCTCGAACCGCAGCGTATCGGGCAGCGTGGCGTGCGGGCGCAGGGAAAAGCAGATATGCCCCGCTTCGGGGTGACTTTCCAGGGTAGCCAACTCAAATCCATCGGCCATTACCTCCGTTACGCGCACGTCACCGTTCCAGGGACCCAGAATCTTCACGGCAAATTCGTCGCCTTCAGCTAGACAGTGGCTCTGACCTTTGGTCTTTTCGAAGTCTGCCAGCAGGTCAGGCGAGTAGTCGGGCAGGTGGCACTTAATATGATCCAGCAGTTCGGCGGCCGTTTGGCGGGGCCGCTGCACGTCAACCCAATAGCGCCGCTCAAAGAACGCGCCGCTGCCAGTGTGGGCTGGTTGTTCAGACTTGGCCATCAGTTGTACAGCAGTTGATATTGATATATGGCTAACGTGCCCGGCGGCCCCGGGTTCTACAACCCCGCCGGCCCGGCCGTAGTACACCTGGGTTCCACTCATCTCCCAACTCATGGCTTACTACCGCCCCCCCGGCCCGGCCCCCGACCCCATCGTAGTTCGTGACCTGACCCGCCTGCAAGACGAACTGCGCACCCGCATCCGGCTGGAGCCACTGTCCCGCGAGCCCCACCTCATTGCTGGCTGCGACTCATCCTTCCCTACCCCCGAAACGGTGTTGTCGGTATTCGTGCTGCTGCGTTTTCCGTCTCTGGAGCTGGTAGAGAAAGTATACCACGTCAGCCCCGTTACGCTGCCCTACATACCGGGTCTGCTGGCCTTCCGCGAGGCACCCAACCTGTTGCTGGCCTACGAGAAGCTCCGCCAGAAGCCGGACATTATCATGGTGGATGGCCACGGCATTGCGCATCCGCGCCGCATGGGTATTGCCGCGCATCTGGGCGTGGAACTGGATGTACCCACTTTCGGCGTGGCCAAGCAGAAGCTGACGGGTACGTTTCAGGAGCCGGCCCTCACCAAAGGCAGCATCACACCGCTCACCGATAAGCAGGGTGAGCTATTGGGCGAGGTCATCCGCAGCAAGGATAAGGTGAATCCGCTGTTCGTGAGCCCTGGCCACCGCTGCGACCAAGCCACCGCCACCCGTCTCACCTTGGCCTGCCTGCGCGGCTATAAGCTACCGGAACCTACCCGTCTGGCCGATCATTGGGCGGAGGAATTCAAGAAGGAGTTGAGATAACTGGAGTATTCGTGAGGGTAATATCCGTTTCTGAACACCAGCACCAGGTAGTCATTAGCCTAAAAACGGCCTAATAACCATAACTAACTCACATGCTTGATGCTTTGAGGCAGATGCCAGCCAACAGCTTAAATATTACATTACGCCGCAACAAAAAAAGAGCCCGTCCAAAGCAGGCGGGCCCTTTTTTTGCCAAAAAATTCTTTCCCCTATACGTTAGTAACCAGGGTTTTGCTGTGAGGCCAACGTTGGGTTGTTAGCAACCTCAAGCGAAGGAATAGGCCACAGGAAGCGCGTATTGGTGTAGCCAACAGGCGCAGTTGCACCAGCTACGCTGGTAGCAGCCTGGCAATTGTAGTTAGCAAGCACTGCTTGCGAGTTGGCATATTTGCGCGGAATACCATCCGTCTTGAACACAGGATCAACGGACAGGCGGTGGATATCATCCCACCGGAATCCCTCGCCTACCAGTTCAATCCGGCGTTCATTGAGGATAGCTCCAATCAGCGCATTGGGAGTGGCGAAAGAAGCCGCCGTGTACCGTTCAGCCGGATTAACAACTGCCCGGTTCCGAACGGCGTTCAGCAGCAGCAATGCCCGGCTTGTATTACCGCTTCGCGCTTCTGCCTCTGCCTGGTTCAACAGAACTTCTGCGTAGCGAATAATGGGTGCAAAGTCAGATCTGGTCAGCGCGTCCCGGTATTTACGGGTGAAATAGCGCGTCCCGTTCGATTGGGTAAGCTCCGTCCGACGCAGGTCATTACACGTCCAGAAAGACGCATTGTAAAGAATGGGGCTAATGGAAATCAACCCCCGAGCGGCAATTCCAACAGGTACCGGAGCATCGGAGCCAAACATAGATGGCAATGCACCATTGACGCTGGCATTATCGTCGGAGCTGTTCTCAATAGAGAAGACGTTTTCTGCCGTAGTATTAACACCACCGGGGAAAGCAGCCTGCGGCGTTTCTGCAAGCGCGAAAGAGCCAAATGCACTAGAGCTGGTGAAGGGAGCAGCAGCAGAAATAAGCTTATTTCCTTCCGTAACAGCTGCCGGGTAGTTGCCTTGGTGCAGCCGAATGCGCTGTTTCAGGGCAATGGCAGCTCCTTTGGTAGCTCTGGTAACTTTCGCACCGCCTAGGCGGGTGGCGGGTAAGTTGTCCTCCGCAAACTGAAGATCCTCCAGCATTTTGGTGTATACCTCGGCAACCGTGTTACGGCCCTGAGCCTTCGCCGCTTCAATCTTGGTAATGGAATTCAGTGCCGTTTCCCGGTAAGGAACTCCCGGGCTGCTACCCTGGCCGTCGGCGTAAGGCCTAGCGAAGTTCATCAGCAACTGGTGATACGAGAGAGCCCGCAGGAAACGAGCTTCTCCTTCGTAAGCATTAGCCGTTGCAATGGGAATTACTCCGTTGGCAGTAGCGGTACGCACACCTTCAATTGTGATGTTCGCCTGATTGATCAACGCGTAGAGCGTTGACCACATATTCACAATATTAGGACTGGAAGGCGTAATCTGGTTGGAATAGACGATACCAAAGAAGCCGGCAATATCTACCACGTCTTCGCCCCGGATATCGTCCAGCTCGGTAGCAGCAGCTCCAAATGGATAGCCTCGTACGCCAAGGGCCGTACCGTTCAATGGGTCGTAGAAACCAGACTGTGCAGCGTCGTATACCCCTGTCACGGCCAGCGCAATATTAGCCGGTGAGGAGAAAGCATCGCCCTCAGGAAGGGCGTCTTTCGGCTGCAGATCCGTTACCTCACAACCTGCCATACCCAATGACAGGAAAGCAGTCAGGGCGAGTAAACGGGTTTTGTGCGGAAGGAATGATTTAGCAATGATATTCATGAGAAAGCAGAGTTAGAAAGTTACGTTGAGACCAGCCGTATACACGCGTTGCTGCGGGTTACTGTTGAAGTCAACACCAGCCTCAGAGTTAGCATTTCCGTTGGAGTTTACCTCCGGGTCAACACCACTGTAGTTGGTTACAGTGAAGGCATTTTGTACTTGGCCATATATCCGCAGGCGGCTAATGAAACCAAGTCCAGCCATTGTTTTTGGCAATGAGTAGCCTAATGTAACATTCTGCAGGCGCAGGAAATCACCCTTCTCCACAAAGCGCGACGAAGCGGAGTTATTCTGATTCACGAAGTCCGAACTCAGGTAGCGCAGACGAGGAACGTCCGTTTGCTGACCGGGCGTAGTCCAACGGTCCAGGATTTCCGTGCCATTGTTCAGGAATTCCTGACGCAGCAGTTGCTGACGGGTCACGTTCATGATGCTGTTGCCACCCGAGAACCGGAAGAAAGCAGACAGGTCGAATCCTTTGAACGTGAAGGTGTTGTTCACACCACCAAACCAGGTTGGGTTTGAATTGCCCAGAATCACTCGGTCGCGGTCAGCCTGCAACGTGGTGGTAGGAGTATTCAATGCGGCATTTGCATTGCCGAATACGATGGGGCTACTTGGGTTATTGGGGTCGTAAGCGTAGTACTGGCTGTTATCTACGTTACCCTGCACCAGCGACCCGTCGCGCCGACGGTAGATTGGGTTACCGTTGGCCGAGTTAACGCCCTGATAATCGTAGCCGTACAAAGCCCCGATGGTTTCGCCTTCCCGCGTGATGTTGTAGGGGAAAAGAATATCTTCTCCGTTGTTCAAGGTCAGAACCTCGTTCTTGTTGGTAGAGAAGTTAATGTTGGTCGACCAAGTGAAGTCCTCGGTGGTCACGTTTTGGGTGTTGATGCCAAACTCGAAACCTTCGTTGCGCATCGAGCCGATGTTGGCAAAGTACCGGTTGTTCGGAATCCCCAGGGATACCGGCGTCCGCACTGCCAGAATCAGGTCGTTGATGTCGTTCCGATAATAGTCGGCCGTAACGGTGAACCGGTTATCCAGGAAACCGAGGTCAAGACCAATATCCTTCTTGTTGGAGGACTCCCAACGCAGGTCTGAATTGCCTAATTGACCATTAGCATTGTAGCCAAGACCGTTCTGAGAACCGTATTTGGCAGGACCGAATGTATTCTGATAGGGGTAGTTTCCGATTTCTACGTTACCAACCTCCGCGTAGCTGGCCCGGATTTTCAGATCGGAAACGATGGAGCCAATGCTAGACTCCTTGAAGAACGGCTCCTGCGAAACGCGCCAGCCAATAGAGCCGCCTGGGAAGTAGCCCCGACGATTATCCTTCGGCAGGGATGAAATAGCATCATTACGCACGGTGGCACTGAACAGGTACCGATCCTTAAGCGAATAGTTAATCCGCCCGAAGTAGGAGTCGAAGCCGCTCTCAGCATATCCCCCACCAATGGTTGGAGTGCCTACAGTGCCGCTGATAATGTTCTCCGTGCCAAACAAGCCAGCTGCCAGGGCAGTACCCGTGGCAGAGTAGAACTGTTGACGCGTCTTCTGGTATTCTACCCCGATTACCGCCGAGATTTTGTGAATATCACCAAACGTTTTGTCGAAGGAGGCGGTGTTGGACCAGTTCCAGCGCATCGTAGGTGCAAACTGCTGGAATACCAGACCACCATTACCTAAACCGTCACCGTGGCGAGGGTCCAGAAACTGGAAGTCATCGTTCAGGAACAGGTCGGTGCCATACTGGGTACGCAAGCGCACACCCTCAACCGGCGAAACTTCCGCGAAAATGTTACCCAGAATCCGGTAGTTGGTTGCCTCGTACTTGTTGTTGTCGATGGCAAACAGAACGTTCGGGTAGTTGAACGCAATGTTCAACAAGTTGCTACCCCGTCCGATCAGGGCCGGGCTGGTCGTGCTGATGTACGGGGAGCCATCGGCGTTGCGAGCCGGAATGTTCGGGAAAACTGACAGAGCGTTGGTCACGTTGCCAGACAAACCGTTCCGACCAGTGTTGAGGCCCACGTTTTCGCTCCGGGTCAGTCCCAGGCTCATGCCAATGTTCAGCCACTTGGTTACCTCCTGGTTGAGGTTGGAGCGGAAAGTAGCCCGCTTCAGGGAGTTTCCCAGAATTACTGCGTTCTGGTCGGTGTAGCCGGCGGAGAAGTAGTAATTCGTTTTCTCAGTGGCCCCCGATACCGATATAACGTGGTTCTGCTGGAAGCCCTTGCGGAATATCTCATCCTGCCAATCAGTATCGGTATTCAGCGTCTGACCATTTTCCGCGTACGGGAAAGCCTGCGGAGCCAGTCCAGCATTAGCAAACTTCTCGTTGTTGATGGCAATGAACTCGTTTGCGTTCAGGACATCATAACGCTTGGTCGTTTCCGCCACACCAAACCAGTTGTCATAGCTGACAGTGGCTTTGCCCAGACGGCCCTTTTTGGTGGTAATCAAAATCACCCCGTTGGCAGCCCGCGAACCGTAGATGGCCGTTGAGGAGCCATCTTTCAGTACTTCGTAGGACTCAATGTCAGCCGGGTTGATATCGCCCAGAGGGTTGTTCGGCGTAACGCCGCTTTGGTTACCCGTAATAACCGGTACACCATCGATAACAATCAAAGGGGATGCACCCGACGAAATGGAGTTAGTACCCCGAATCCGGATGCGGGGGGCCTGGCCCAGAATACCGGAAGGCGTGGTTACCTGTACCCCGGCGGCGCGGCCTGCTAATTGCTGGTCGAAGCTGGGGGTTGCCAGGTTGGCAATGGTTTCGCCCTTAACAGACGAAATCGAGCCGGTTACATCGCGGCGTTCCTGCGTACCGTAGCCGGTAACCACAACTTCGCTGAGTTGCTTATTATCGGGGGCCAGGGCAACGCTAATTGCTCCATCAGTGATGGGGCGCTCCAGGCTGATGAAGCCAACTGAGCTGAACGAAAGAGTAGTTGCTGAGGCGGGGGCATTGATGGAAAAAGAGCCATCGGAATTCGTGGAAACACCCGTCGTAGTTCCTTTAACCAGTACCGTTACACCTGGAAGCCCTTCTCCGGAAGCGCGGTCAGTCACCCGGCCAGAAATTGCACGGGTTTGAGCCATTACCTGAGTTGCTGAAAGAGCTACTACCGGCAATATAGCGAGTAAGCTTTTTTTCATGAAAAGAGCTGAAAAATGAAAAGATTAGAAACCACTGGCATTCTGAATCATCAGATTCCCAATATTAGCGTGTCAAAACTACATTATCTTTACTAGGAGCAAATTAAAAGGGTATTAAAGGTGCAATTACCTTTCCTTTTTGGCTCATATTCCATGCTATGATGTGTGATAGATGCCCTCTATCGTCTTCACATAAGCATGCTTTATGATGAGCTATACATGGCGGCCCTTTAGCGTACTGTCTAAACACCTTGGAAAAGGTTCGTCTTGTCTCCTCTCATGTTCTTTCTCAATGGTCGGCTCTTTGCACATCTTCCGCTAACGCCCCCAACGACTCCCCCGCTACCGGTGGCAGCTCCAGCAGCCGCGCGACGGCCCGATATACTACCTGCGGCGTGGTAGCTTCCTCCAGGATACCGCGTCGCGTTCCAGCCTGGGTTGACTTGGAAAGCTTATGCCCGGCTGCATCCCGCAGCAGGCCATGATGCAGAAACCGGGTCTTGGTAAAGCCCCCCTGTTTCGGCAGATACGGGGCCAGCCAAAGCTGAGCGGCGGTACTGTCCAGCAGATCGTGCCCCCGCACAACGAGGTTCACCCCCAGCCGCACATCATCCGCCACGGAGGCCACCTGATACGCGGCTACTCCGTCCCTTTTGCGCACTACAAAGTCTCCCGGATTCTGCGCTGGCCATATCTGTATATCACCCCGGGCTAAATCGTGGAAGCATACGCTGGCTTCAACTGGTACAGCGGCCCGCCAGACAGTATCCGCAGCAGCAAACGGTAGCCCGCCCTGCCGGCACGTACCAGGGTAACGGCCATCGGGCAGCACCTGCCGGGCCAACTCAGCGCGGGAGCAACGGCAGGCATAAAACAATTCCGGATGGACCGCCCGGGCGGCTTGCAGCACAGCTTCGTACTCGGGTAGGCGATGCTGCTGGGAGAAATTCCGCTCGAAATCATCGGGGCCGCTGGGGCCATGGTCGTAGTCGAGGCCCAGCCAGTCGAGGGTGCGGAAGATGTTTTCCAGGTACACCGGTCGAAACCGGGCGCGGTCCAGATCATCTATCCGCAGGTGCAGCAGGCCACCGGCCTGGCGCGTGAGCAGCCACGTAAGCGTAAAATTGACGGCGTTGCCCAGATGCAGGAAACCGCTGGGTGTGGGGGCCAGACGCGAAACAACGGGGGCCGCCGGAAAATTTAGCATACAATAGGGGGGGAATGATGCTGCCTCCAGCAGATACGGGATAAGCGGCCAGCCAATGACTCTGCAAATATCTGGCAACCCGGCAGTAAACCCGGCCGGCTACATCCTGTCGAAGCAGACTACCTACGCTTTTTGCTCATGAAACACCTACTACGCCTTTTTCTTCTGCTTTTACTGTTCTCCGCGGCTCCAGCGCGGGCCCAGCAAAACCCGCTGTACTTCCCCCCGGTTCCGGCCTCAGCGGGCGCGTGGGCTACTGCTTCGCCCCAAAGCCTGGGCTGGTGCCAGCCGCAGCTTGATTCCTTACTGAATTTTCTGGGTCGCAAGCGTACCAAATCATTCCTTGTGCTACAGGACGGGCGGCTGGTAGTGGAGCGGTATTACGGCACGTTCACCCAGGATTCCATCTGGTATTGGGCTTCGGCGGGAAAGTCGCTCACGGCGGTACTGGCGGGGGTGGCCCGTCAGGATGGCCTGCTCACCCTCCAGGACAGCGTCAACCGGTTTTTGGGGCGCGGCTGGTCAGCGGCCCCGGCCAGTAAGGAGCGGCTGGTTACCCTGCGACACCTGCTGACCATGACCTCCGGCCTCGACGATACGCCGCCTGCTCCTTGTGACAATGAGAGCAGCACCGCCGCGTGCCTGTTTTACCGCACCGATGCCGGCACGCGCTGGGCTTACCACACGGGGGCCTACCGGCAGCTGCAAACCGTCCTGACGCGGGCCAGTAACCTCTCGCTCAATCAGTATACCAACCAACGACTAGGTACCCGCATCGGCATGCAGGGCCTGTGGGTACAGGATGTGTATTACAGCCGGGCCCGTGACATGGCGCGGTTCGGCCTGCTGGCTTTGGCCCGGGGCAATTGGAACGGAACGGCTATTCTTTCGGATACGGCCTACTTCCGGCAGATGATTACCCCTTCCCAAAGCTTCAACCGCAGCTACGGCTACCTGTGGTGGCTCAACGGACAGAGCTCCTACATGCTGCCCGGGCCTTTGCAAACGGTGCTGCCCGGGGCCATTACTCCCTCTGCCCCCGCCGATATGTTCGCGGCCCTGGGCAAAAACGACCAGAAGATCTACGTGGTACCCAGCCGGGGCCTGGTAGTGGTGCGCCAGGGCAACTCAGCCGACAGCCCCCGACTGGCCGTTTCCTCTTTTGATACCGAGCTGTGGCGCTACCTGATGGCGGCCATGCAGTGCAGGCCATTGGCCACGGCTCCTCCGTCGGCAGCGGCAGCTTTTCAGGTTTTTCCGAACCCCGCCAGTGGTACTGTACGCGTGCAGTTCCCGGCAGCGGCCCAGGGCTCTTTGCACCTGCTCAATGCGCTGGGCCAGGTGGTTCGCCAGCTGCCGGTAGCCCCGCAGATTACCCTGCAGGAGCTGCCAGCGGGTTTGTACCGCCTGCAGTGGCAAATGCCCGACGGCAAAATCGGCGGTAGCCGGCGGCTCGTAGTTCAGTAGTCCGGGCCGGTAGCCTGATGCCGCAAACGCTGATTTCAGCTACCCGTAACAGGTAGGGTTTACGATTTATTTTGTGTGATTTCAGCCTGCCAGGCCGGTTTGTGCAAGGAAACATAGAACAGTGGGAATTTTTCCTTGGCCAATTGATGTATGTACATATATTTGCATCACCAACGATTATATTTCCTCTGACTACCATGCAAACCGTCCTTCATACTGCCGATTCCCGGGGCCATGCCAACCACGGCTGGCTCAACTCTTACCATACCTTCAGCTTCGCCGGCTATTCCAACCCCGAGCGAATGCACTTTGGGGTGCTGCGCGTGCTTAATGATGATACCGTGGCCGGGGGCAAAGGCTTCGGCGCGCATCCGCACGACAACATGGAAATCATCAGCATTCCGCTTAGTGGCACGCTGGAACACAAAGACAATGCGGGCAACCACGGCATCATCGGCAGCAGCGACGTGCAGGTGATGAGTGCCGGTACGGGCATTGCCCACAGCGAGAAAAACCACAGTTCTTCCGAGCCCGTGAAGTTTCTGCAGATCTGGGTATTTCCCAACAAGCGCAACGTGACGCCCCGCTATGATCAGCAGACTTTCCGGGCCGCAGACCGACACAACCAGTTTCAGCAGGTACTGTCACCTAGCCCCGACGATGCCGGCGTCTGGATTCATCAGGATGCCTGGTTTCACCTGGCCGATTTCGATGCGGGCTTCGCCGCCGATTATCAGGTGAAGAAAGCTGGCAACGGCGTGTATGTGTTTGTGCTGGAAGGCGAGGTTACCGTGGCTGGCCAGCCCCTGAAGCAGCGCGACGGGCTGGGCGTCTGGGAAACCGGTAGCTTCAGCGTGCAGGCGTCGGCCAACGCCCGCTTGCTGCTCATGGAAGTTCCCATGAGTCTGTAGGCTTCCGGTCGAGGCGGCCGTTATGCGGGCTTGCGGTCCGTTGGCCGGTTGCCAGGTAGCTTCCACCGAATTTCCGATTGACGCAACAGCGCCGGTTTCTACTTTCGTTTACACACACCTGTTTGCGTGCCTGCTTCCCGCCACTTGTCCCGCTTCGGCAAACCAGTGGTGGGAAGTATGGTTTATATGCTTCTATGAAACACGCCCCCACTTCCTTTCCGGTTCAGGAAACGATTCGCAAACGCTGGAGCCCCCGCGCTTTTGCCAGCTACCCCGTAGCGCCCGAAACGCTGCAGCAGGCGTTTGAAGCGGCCTCCTGGGCCCCAAGTGCCATGAATGAGCAACCCTGGCGCTACATCTACGCTCACCATGCCGATCAGGAGGCCTTTGCCAAAATGGTAGACTGCCTGCTACCTGGCAACCAGCCCTGGGCTCAGCACGCGCCCGTGCTCATCCTGGCCCTGGCCAAAACCCAATTCGACAATGGCACCCCCAACGGAGCGGCTATGCACGATCTGGGCATGGCCAATGCTAACCTCATTCTGGAGGCCACGGCCCTGGGACTGCACGGCCATTTCATGGGTGGCTTCGACCGATCCAAAGCCCAGGCTACCTTCCAGCTACCCGATGATCTGCAGCCCGTAGTAATGATTGCCCTGGGCTACATCGGGGATGCCGCTCAGCTGGAAGAGCCATTTCTGAGCCGCGAAAAAGCTCCGCGCCAGCGCAAAGCCCTAGCCGATTTCACTTTCCACCAGCAACTTCCCGCGTAGTCTATGCTTACCCGCCACACCACCGCCGCCGCCCGGGGCCTGAAAGATATTGGTTGGCTGCAAAGCCATTTTTCCCTGAGCTTCGGCCCGTACGCGAATCCTGAGCGCGCCGGTTTCGGGCTGCTCAGGGTGTTCAATGATGATTTTGTGCAGGCGGGTGGCGGTTTTGGCCTGCATGCTCACGCCAACATGGAAATCATTTCGGTGATGCTGGCCGGGCGCATGAACCACAAAGACTCCTTGGGCTACTCGGAGGAAGTGACGCAGGATTGGGTGCAGATTATGAGTGCGGGCAGTGGCCTGCGCCACGAGGAGTACAACATTGGCGACGAGCCGGTGAACTTCCTGCAGATCTGGGTGGAGCCTAAGTTACAGAACGTGACACCCCGCTACCAGCGTCGCCACTTTCCGCGCGAAAAGCGCCGCAACCAACTTACCACCATCGTCAGCAACGAGGAGGGCACGGCCCACTGCTGGATCAACCAAAACGCCCGCCTCAGCCTGGGTCTGTTCGATGCCGGCCAAACGGTGGAATACCGCCTGAATCCGCTGAACAAGTGCGTATTTCTGTTTGTGCTGGAAGGCAGCCTCCTAGTCGGCGGCACACAGGTAAACCAGCGGGAAAGCATAGGAATCTGGGAGACTGAGGCGGTGCAGGTTCAGTGCGAAACCGAAGCACAGTTCATTCTGATTGAGGTACCCATCAACCATTAACAGGTTGTTCAGGAGTTATACTTTTTCAATTTTTAATTGAAAAGCCCTGCTACCCGGCGGGGCTTTTTTCATGAGGGTGGGTCACCAGCAAGCGCAACGCTACGCAACTATCGGTGAACATGTTACGCAGAATAGTAGCGAATTTGCCGGATTGTACCGTCTTTTGTAGGTAGTAATCTTTTGCTTAGCCTTTTTCTATGAAAATACTTCGACTCACGCTGGCTTTGTGCGCGGGTACGCTTAGCCTGGCTTCGGCGCAGGATCTGCCCTACCAGACACCGCCCCGTGCCATTGCCGCCTTGGCCGATGCCGCGCCGACGCCCCGCGTCAGCTTTGCCTCTAACGGCCAGTGGATGCTGCTGATGGACGTGCGTGACATGCCCAGCATTGCCGATGTGAGCCAGCCCGAAGCACGCCTGGCCGGCCTGCGCATTAACCCGCGCACCAACGGCGCCAGCCGCGTCAGCTACGCTTCTACCCTACGCCTGCAGCGGCTGCCCGAAGGCAAAGAGCTGTTGGTACAGGGCCTCCCTGCCAACGCCCGCATCAGCGACGTACAATGGTCGCCGGATAACACCAAAATTGCCTTCACCCACACCACCAATAGCCACGTAGAGCTGTGGCTGGTGGATGTAGCTTCGGCCACGGCCAAACTGGTACCCAACCTGTTCCTGAACGGAGTATTTGGAATGCCCTACGAATGGGTTTTCGATAGCAAAACCATTATTGCCCGCGCCGTGGTGGGTGGCCGGGGTGAAGCCCCTAGCCCGACGGCGGCTCCCACCGGCCCGGCCATTCAGCAGAACGTAGGCCGCACGGCCGCCGCACGGACTTACCAGGATTTGTTGAAAAACCCGGTAGATGAGCGCATGTTTGACTTTTACGCCCTCACACAGGTAGTGAAGGTGGGGATGGATGGCCGTATGGCTCCGCTGGGTCAGCCGGGCATTATTCAGCAGGCGTTACCTTCTCCCAGTGGCAAATATGTGCTGGTGCGTACGCGCCACCGCCCTTACTCCTACACACTGCCGGTATCCAGCTTCCCCCAGCGCATCGATGTGCTGAACATGGAAGGCTTGGTAGTAAAAGAGCTGATAAACCTGCCCCTGGCCGACAACGTACCAACCAGCTTCGATGCTGTACCGACCGGCCCTCGCGAAATCAGCTGGCGGGAGGATGCGCCCAACACGCTATTCTGGGTAGAAGCGCAGGACGGTGGCGACCCTAAAAAGGACGCTCCGGTGCGTGACAAACTCTTCGCGCTGGGCGCACCGTTCGACGGACAGCCGCAGGAGCTGGCTTCCTTACCCCTGCGCTTCAACAACATTTACTGGAGCGGCTCCGATAAGCTGGCCCTGGTTGAAGGGTACCGGTGGGCTGACCGCAAGGAAACGCTCTGGAGTCTCGATCTGGCAACCAAAACCTCCCTCACTCCCCTGTTTGAGCGGTCGTCGCAGGATACCTACACGGACCCCGGCACACCTTTCCAACGCCGCAACGAGCAGGGCCGCCGCGTGCTGACTACCGATGCTAACGCCGACGTGGTGTACATGATTGGTACCGGGGCCTCACCGGAGGGTGACCGGCCGTTTGTGGATGAGTTGAACGTACGCACGAAGAAAAGCACCCGCTGGTGGCGCTCTGAGGCCCCGTACTACGAGATGCCCGTAACCATTCTGGATGCCGGCAAGCACGTTTTCGTGACGCGCCGTGAGTCGCCGCAGGAGGCCCCCAATTATTTCCTGCGTGATGCTCCCAGCATCAAGGCAGTACCGCTCACCAAGTTCACCAACCCGTACGCCACTCTGGGCAACTTGCAGAAGCAGGTGCTTAAGTACAAGCGGGCCGATGGCGTGGAGTTGACGGCCAACCTCTACCTGCCTCCAAATTACAAGAAGGAAGACGGGCCGCTGCCGACGCTCATGGAGGCCTATCCCGTAGAGTTCAAGGACAAGAAGGACGCCGGCCAGGTGAAAGGTTCGCCTTACACTTTCACGCGCCTGAGCTGGGGTTCTCCCGTATTCTGGGTAACGCAGGGTTACGCCGTACTACAGGGTGCCAGTATTCCAATTGTGGGCGAAGGTACCAAGCAGCCCAACGATACTTACGTGGAGCAGCTCACTTCTTCGGCTAAGGCAGCTATTGATGAAGGAAAGCGGCTGGGTGTAGTGGACCCCAACCGGGTAGCCGTAATGGGTCACAGCTACGGCGCGTTCATGACGGCCAACCTACTGGCGCACAGCAATCTGTTTAAGGCCGGCATTGCCCGTAGCGGTGCCTACAACCGTACCCTCACGCCGTTTGGCTTCCAGGGCGAAGAACGCACCTACTGGGAGGCTCCGGAGGTGTACAACGCCATGTCGCCCTTCAACTACGCCAACAAAATCAAAACGCCGATTCTGCTGATTCATGGCGAGGCGGATAACAACTCGGGCACTTTCCCTATCCAGACGGAACGCTTCTACAACGCGCTGAAAGGCAACGGGGCAACAGTGCGCTACGTGGTGCTGCCCGCCGAATCGCACGGCTACACCGCCCGCGAGTCCATCATGCACATGCTGTGGGAGATGAACACTTGGCTCGACACTTACGTGAAAAAGGCCGGTACCACCCCCGAAACAACCAAAGCCGACGCCCGCTAGCAGCTGGCGAATTACATTTTAACAGTGCAGTACAAAGCCCTTGACTCCCTAAAGTCAGGGGCTTTTCTGTGAGCATTTAATAATATTAAATTTCACCTATCTAACAAGGCTTTGCGGTGTAAAATTTTGCCTCTGTAGAAACCTCACGAATACAGCCGCGTTAAACGCTCTAAACACATTTTCCTTCGTGTTAACGACTTACGCCATGAAAACCATCAAAATATATGCGGCTATGCTTTCGGCCCTGTTTGTTCTGGAAAGCACGGTAATAGCTTCGGACGCTTCTGCTCAGACCAAGCCCAGGAAATCCTGGAGTAAAAAAGCCAAAGGCGCCGCCATTGGGGGCGGTGCCGGCGCAGTGACCGGGGCAGTAGTTGGCGGCGGTAAAGGCGCGGTAATCGGCACTGTGGCCGGAGCCGCGGCAGGCGGAGTAATCGGCCGCAAAAAAGACAAGAAGAAAGACCCCGTACGCTACGACCAGTATTCGCGCAAGGACTAGTTCCTTTGCTTTGCTCCACCCGGCAAAAAGCCTCGCACCTGACCGGTACGGGGCTTTTTGTTGTAACTCAACCAAAGAACCCAACAACTGCTGCCTCCGGCAGTAGCTGTGTTTTCCGGCTGACCGGTGGCTGACGGCGGCCCGCTGCTGAACAGTCCGAAATGACCGTCCTTGTCGCCCAGCACCCGGAAGTATTGACCGTAGTGGGCTTTATTGACCATAGTTGCCAGGTTACCGCATACTAACGTACCCGTTATTGAGTTTGCATACTGGGTGTATTTCAGGGTGGTGGCCTACCACGGTAGCCAGGGCTATAAAGTACCCAACCGGCAGCTGAGCGGTTGTGGCCCGCCCCGGTCTTCTGCGGACCGGTGCAACCTCCGGCGCGGGTTGGGTAGTATGCCCCTGATGAATCTGTTTGTTTACTCCGCCCTCTCCGATTCGGCCCGCGCCGAGCTGCTGCGCCAGCTGCCAGCCGTTGTTCGCCCGGTTTTCCGCACTGGCCTACCCGCCGCTGAGCAGCCGACAGCTTTTCAAGCCGCTGAATTGCTGCTGGGCAACCCACCGCCGGAGTGGTTTGCCCCGATGCCGCCCGCCCTGCGCTTCTGGCAGATTGACTCCGCCGGCATAGACCGGTATAAACAATTGGACCCTACCTTCCCGGTTGCGAATATGGGCGACTTTTTTGCCTGGCCCTGCGCCGAAACCATGGTGGCTGGCCTGCTGGGGCTGGTGCGCTACGTGCCGGAACTGGCGGTATGGCAGACCGAAAAACGCTGGGTAGGAGCCCCCGTACGGCCCCTGATGCGGCTGCTGCGCCACCAGCGCGTGGTTATTCTGGGCAGCGGCGCAATCGGGAAGGCCGTGGCACTGCAACTGACGGGCTTTGGCTGTCAGATACAGTTCCTAGCCCGCACCGACCCCAGTGCTCAACTCCACTCCCGGGAGCAGCTCCGGGCCGCCCTGCCCCACACGGATATTGTGGTGAACTGCCTGCCGGGCAGTGCCGATGGGTTCTTCTCCGCCGACCTGATTGCCGCGCTGCCGGCACATGCTCTGTATGCCAGCGTGGGCCGGGGCAATACCACCGATGAGCCGGCTCTTGTTGCAGCCCTCAGCGCCGGCCGTCTGGGTGGGGCCGTACTCGATGTAACCGCCCAGGAGCCCCTGCCCACCGACAGCCCGCTCTGGACTATTCCGCGCGTCCTGCTTACCCAGCACAGTGGCGGCGGCCAGCCCGGCGAAGACGAAGGCAAGGTGACGTTGTTCCTGCGCAACCTCCAGCTTCTGCAGCAACATCAGCCCCTGGAAAACGCAGTACAGCTGCACCGGGGGTATTGAGCAGGTCCGTTCCGAACTCTGGTTTGCGCCGGCAGCAGACAGACTCCGGCAGGAAGAAAACGGGCACCCTGACTTATGTAGCCGGGGTGCCCGTTCTCTAAAAGAAAGTCAGGCGCAGTACTCCCAGGATGCAACCATACCCCTGGCTTTCAGGCTCCTACCCGCAACCCATACTACCCAAGCTGCTATGCAAAAACTGTACGCTATTCTTCTCGGAGGCGGCCTGCTTATGAGCCTGACCGCCTGCCCCGGCCTTATCGATCCGGCAGACCGGGCACCCCTGCCACAGTACAAGCCGCTGCTGATGGCCCGCGCGCAGCTGGAGCAGGCGGTGGCCGTTCTGCCGCCCCGGGAACTGCACAATACGGGAAAAATCTATCTGCGCGACCCGTACATTTTCATCAATGAGCAGTACGAAGGCGTCCACATTATCAATAACCAGGACCCCGAGCACCCGCAGCCGGTAGCTTTTCTGCGCATTCCCGGCAATGTGGACGTGGCCATGAAAGGCACTTTACTCTATGCCGACAGTGGTTCCGACCTGCTCACCTTTGATATAAGCAATGTGCAGGCGGCCCGGCTGCTGCACCGGGTCCGCGAGGCTGTGCCGGAGCTTCCCATGCCCGAAACCGGCGAAATCCCCGCCGAATATCAGCCCCAAAACCGCCCGGCCGATGCCGTGGTCATTGGCTGGCAGAAACTATAAGCCCCCGATTTTTATGAAGCAATTTTCTACTCTTCTGCTCCTGGCTGGCCTGCTCGGTAGCCTACCGCTCACCTCCTGCAGCACCAACAGCGACGCCAGCCCCAACAGTGCCGACGCCACTGCCGACAACGGCAAAGGCGGTTCCCTGGCCCGCTTTACCGTCCTCGATAACACGCTCTACGTGGTGGATAATGAGAGCCTGCGGTCCTTCAGTCTGGCTAACCCGGCCGCGCCGGCCAGAGGCGCGGTTGTTCCGCTGGGCCTGGGTATCGAAACCATTTACCCGAGGCCGCCTTATCTGTTTCTGGGTACGCAGCGCGGCATGTTTATTTTTGATGCCACCGTGCCCGGTCAGCCGCAGCAGGTAGCCTATTACGAGCACGTGATGAGCTGCGACCCGGTGGTGGTGGACGAACGGTACGCCTACGTAACGCTGCGCGACGGGCGGACCTGCGGCGGCGGCCCGAATCAGTTGCAGGTAATTGACCTCACAAATCTGCGCACCCCGCGCCTGGCCCAGAGCTACCCCATGCAGCACCCGCTGGGCCTGGGGATTGACAGTACCCTGCTGTTCGTGTGCGACAAGGACCAGCTCAAGGTGTATGATACCCGGCAGGCTCCGGTGCTACCCACACCGCAGGTTTTCCCGGTTAACGTATCGGATGTCATTCCGCACCGGGGGCTGCTGCTGGCCATTGGCCTCGATGGCCTGTACCAGTACCGCTACCGCAACGGCAGCCTCACCCCACTGAGCAAGATGGCCATCAGCCCTACCCGCTAATGCGCCGGTTGCTTCTGCTGGCACTTTTGCTGCCTGTACGACTGCCGGCCCAAACGCCCGGAACATTCCCCATTGCCCCACCGAAACCCCGGCTTGGCGCGGTTTCGGTGGGGACTCTTCCGCTGCTGGCCAGTGGCTACCACTTGAGCCTGGAAAAGCCGTGGCGGCCCGGCTCCCGCCACAGCGCGGTGCTGACACCACAGTGGTACCGGGGCCGGGTGAACGACCTGACTTCTGACTTGCACCAAAACGGTGCAGACCGGGTGCGCGGCTACGGTCTGGACGTGCAGCATTGCATTTACCTCGGTCCGCAACAAGCTCCTTCTGATGGGTTTTATGTCAGTTATGGGGTTTCGTATCAGCATTTCCGGATGCAGTTCCAGGCCCCGGGCTGGCTGGCTGAACCGGGTCCCGATGGCCTGTATTACTACCAATACCGCCTGCGCGACCAGATGGAAACCATTGACCGCTACAGCGCTTCAGCAGTCGTAGGCCGGCAGGTGCTGTTCCCGAATACGCCCGTGTTCTTCGACGCTTACCTTGGGATAGGGCTCCGCAAAGCCACCTCCCGTGCTGTTATCCCGGGCAATTACTACGCCGCCAGCATGAGCGACTACGGGCACGAGGGCCTGTATATTCCGGTAGGCTTTCGGCTGGGGGTAGCCTTGTGAAAACGCACACCTGCCTGGAAGCTCCACCAAATGCTTACGGCCCGGCCCCGGAGCTACCTGTTCAGGTAGCTCCGGGGCCGGGCCGTAAGCATTTGGTGGAGCCAGGATATCCGTATCAGCCAGGGATTATACCGGTAAGGTGCAGCACCCAGCCAAACAGGTACACGCCCGGAATGAACAGGGCGTAGGCCCACCATGGCAACCGGTTAATATGCAGCCCGCGCTGAACGGGCCAATTGCTACGCACTTCCATAACCTGCTTGGTTTAGTGTGAGTTGACTATCGGAAGATAACCAAAACTACGCACAAAGCAAGCTCATTATCAGACCACTAACTGCTCATATAGCCTATCGAGCATAGCAGCGGCATCTTCGCAGAGGCCGGGATGCACCGGCGAAGTCTGCACAATAGTGCTGCGCATGGCCGTAAGCCAGCGGAAGCGCGAGGCCACGGCCAGCTGCCCGATAGGCCCACCCTCGCGCCGGCCCCCACAAATGCGCTCAAAGGCCTGCAACCGTGCCCGCAGATCATCCAGATCCAGACCTGGGCCGGCCAGGGCCTGCAGGCGGGCTTCGGGCAGGTGGCAGCGGGTTTGCAGAAAGCCCTGGGCCGAACAGTACAGAATCACGCCCACGTTCAGAAACTCTTCGCGCTCCACGCGGGGCACCACGCGCAGCACGGCATACTCAAACAAGTGCATTGCGGGCAGTTAAAGCTTCCTGAACATAGGTATGCGAGGCCGCCAGCCGGGTCGTGAGGAACTCCACGTACTGGGCGCGCTGCTCAGCGGGGCTGAGGTCGGGTTCCTGGAGCCACTCATCGGGCACCAGGTTCACGATGGCCGCCAACACTTCCGGCGAGAGGCGGGCGTGGGCCTCGGCATCCACGGCCTCCAGCTCGGTGGCGCGGGGAAGCAGCACGTGGTCCTTGAGCTGCGGGAACGGGCGGGTGGCTTTGGCGGCCCAGCCCGCGCCGCTGTGGTGCAGGTACAGCGCCGCCCCGTGGTCGATGAGCCACAGCTCCCGGTGCCACATCAGCATGTTGGTATTACGGGCGGTGCGGTCTACGTTCAGCGTCAGGCAGTCGAGCCACACCACCAGCGAGGCCAAACGCGGCTCCACGTCGTTGATGAGGGGGTCGAAGGTGACGGCGCCGGCCAGGAAGTGCAGGGCCAGGTTCAGGCCGGTGCTGAAGCGCAGCAGGTCCTGAATTTCCTCGTCGGGCTCGGTGCGCCCGAAGGCTTCGCTCAGGTTGATGAACACCAACTCGGGCATCCGCAGGCCCAGTGCCCGGGCTAGTTCGCCCACAATCAACTCGGCAATCAGGGCCTTGAGCCCCTGGCCCGCGCCCCTGAACTTCACCACGTACATAAACCCGTCACTGGCTTCCACCAACGCGGGCAACGACCCTCCCTCGCGCAGCGGAATGATGTAGCGCGTCACATCGACGGTTCGGAGGGCAAGCGCAGGAGCTGGCATAGACAACAGAAAAAAATCGGCGGGCACAAAGGAAGGGCAAATCCGTCGGTTTGTAACACGAATGAACACAAGGACTTCGGCCCGCAGCCTATCAGGCCCGAACCGGCGGAGCTACTCCGCCACTTTCAGCACCTTCCGGTACAAGGGCTGGCCCCCAACTACCGCGCGCACCCAGTACACGCCGGGAGCCCAGTTTTCGGTGTTGAGGCGCAGGCCGCCATCATTGGCGCGCTGGCTTCGGGCGGCAACCACGCGGCCCACGGCATCCGTCACCTGCACCTGGGCGGGTTGCAGCCCGTTGGTTCCGAAGCGTAGTGTTACCTGGTCGCGGGCAGGGTTGGGAGCTACCGAGAACTGCTGTTCCAGCGCCTCCCGGGCCGTCGTCACCAGCCCCGATAGCCGGTAGGGCCGCAAAAACCGCCAGATTTCCCGGCTGGCGTTAATGTCGCGGTTCGTGACGCCGGTGTTGATGGGCGCGTCCGGCCAGGTGTGCCCGCCCCCGATAATGCGGTACAGCTCCACCACGCTGCCGTTGCGGCCACCGGTATACAGCTGCCGTTCCGCCGTGCTGCCGTCGGTGGTATTGATGTCGGGCACCAGCGTGATGATGGGCGTGGGGTTGCAGCCGTTGCGCTGGACCCAACTATTGATTACGGTTGGAATTGGCAAGAAAACCCCGTTTCCCAGGTACGGCACCAGGCCATCTTCCGTCCCGTGAATCTGGAGCACCGGCACGGGCCGCACGGGCGCGCAGGCGTCCAAGCGGCTGGCTACCATAGTGCCCGTAACGGAGGCAATAGCGGCAATGCGCGGGCTTAGCTGACAGGCCAGGTCGTAGCTCATGAAGCCGCCGTTGCTCATGCCGGTGCTGTACACCCGGCTGGGCTCCACCCGGTAGCGCGCACTCACCGAATCAATCAGGGCCGCCAGAAAGGCCACGTCATCGGGGCCGCCGCTGCCGGGAGGCACGAAGTTGTTCCAGAACCGGTTGCCGGCCGCATCCACGGTGCCGTTGGGGTGCAGCACCAGAAAGTTGGCCGTATCGGCAATGGCGCGGAAGTCGCCGTACTGCTCTTGCTCCACGTTGTTGGAGCCGTAGCCGTGCAGGTTCAGCAGCAGCGGCACGGGCTGCGCGCCGGTGTAGGCGCGGGGCACGTAGAGGCGGTAGTCGCGCACGGTGCTCCCGAAGCGAATGGTACCCGTGACGGTCGTCTGGGCCGAAACCAGGACCGGCGTCAGGGCCACGGTCAGCAGAAAAAGTAGACGATTCAGCATAAAGAGGATAAGAGAAAAGGGAAAGAAGGCTGGCCGCGTGCACCGCGCTGCCGCTCTGCTAAGACGGGAAACCCCGGCGGATGTTTACTTTTCGCCCCAAACCCGGCCCGGCGCCCACGCAACCTCCGGCCGCCCCGGCAGTACACGCTACTTCACCCGTTTTTTTTTGACCTGCTTATGCCGCGCATCGTCACGCTCACGCTGAACCCGACCGTTGATAAAAGCACCACCGCCGACCACATCATCCCCGACCAGAAGCTGCGCTGCGCCGCCCCCAAGTTCGAGCCCGGCGGCGGTGGCATCAACGTGAGCCGGGCGCTGCGGCGGCTGGGCTCCGAGTCGGTGGCGGTGTTTCCGGCGGGCGGCCCCACAGGGCAGCTGCTCCAGGAGCTGCTTACTGAAGAGCAGGTGCAGCAGTTGGCCGTAGCCACGGCCAGCCGCACGCGCGAAAACTTCATCGTGGTGGATGCTTCCAGCGGCCAGCAGTACCGCTTCGGGATGCCCGGCACCGAGCTGACCACCACCGAGCAGCAGCAGGTGCTGGCGGCCCTCCGCAACCTGCCCGAAGTGCCCGAGTTTCTGGTCATCAGCGGCAGCCTGCCGCCCGGCGTGGAGCCGGAGTTTCTGGCCGAAGTAGCCCGGTGGGCCAAGCAGGCCGGCACCCGCATCATTGCCGATACCTCCGGCCCGGCTTTGCAGCGCATTTTGCAGGAAGGCGTGCACCTGATCAAGCCCAACGTGGGCGAGCTGAGCAAAATGGCCGGCGTGGAGGAGCTCGACGACGATGCCGTGGCGGCCGCTGCTCAGAAGCTGGTGCGTGAAGGCCAGGCCGAAATTGTGGTGGTGTCGTTGGGGCCGCAGGGCGCCTGCGTGGTTACCCAGGACACCGTGGACCATGTGCCGGCCCCTTCCGTGAAGCGCCGCAGCACCGTGGGCGCCGGCGACAGTATGGTGGCCGGCCTGGTGTACGGCCTCAGCACCGGCCTGAGCCTGCGCGAAACGGCCCGCCTGGGCGTGGCCTGCGGCTCGGCGGCCACCATGAACCCCGGCACCGAGCTGTTTCGCAAGCAGGACGTAGACCGGCTCTATCAGGGCCTGTTGCAGCGCCTGCCGCAGGGCGCTTAGCTCTGATTTAGAGGGCATCAGGGCACGATGGAAGCCGTCAGCCGCGTATCGGCCCACTGCCACGCCTCGGCCATCTCCTGCCGGACGGCGGTGGCTCTGGCGGTATTGCCGGCGGCGGCGCAGGCCTGGTGCAGGCCGGAAAGTGCCCAGCCATTGTGCGGCAGTCGCGCCAGGTCCTGCTCATACACGACGATGGCTTCGGGATACTGCCCAGCCGCTAAAAGCACCGCGCCCAGCTGGTGCCGCACCGAGAGAAACCAGTCGGGTGGCTCGTTGTAGCGGAGCTGGTCTTCCAGGCGCACGGCCTCGCGCAACAGGCTAATGCTCTGGGGCAGCTTGCCTTCCTGCTGCAGCACAGCCCCTTCCAGCTCCCGCCAGGCTATTTCCGTTACGGCCTGCATGGAGTTGATACCGAACAGGATTCCCTGCAGGGCGGCCGTATCCTGACACAGCATCCGCATTCGGGTTAGCTCCCGGCGGGCGGCGGGCAGGTTGCGCCGGGCAACCCAGGCACGGCCTCTGGCATAGTGCCGGATAATCTCCGGATACACCAGGGTTGTGTCGAAGTTGGTCATAGTCAGCACTTGGTCCCAGCGCCCAAATTTCACGGCCACATTGTAGGGAATGGTGTAGATGTGCTGGCTGGACGGCCCCAGCAGTGCGTTGCGCATGAGCTGATGACTGACACTGGCCGCCAGCTTCTGCGCGCTTAGCATAGCCAGCCGCTGGTTGCCTTCCAGGGTAGCCGTGGCCGTCAGGAAGTGGTAGTTGTGCGGATGATAGGCCAGCGGATAGGCTCCCTGCGCATGGCAGGCTGCCAGGTACGAGCTGTCGGCCTGCAGGGCGCGCAGGTTGGCCAGCGTGCCCAGGTGGTACTGTCCCGTCCGGATGTAGGTGTGCGAGGGCATATGCAGCAGATGGCCTGCGCCGGGCACCAGCGTCGTCAGCAGCCGGGCGCTGCCCGTGGCCTTCTCAGGGTGGCCCGAAGCCTCCGTAGCATGAATGTAGAAATGGTTGGCTCCCGCGTGCCGGGGGCTGCGCTGCAACACTTGCTCCAGCGTGCGCATGATGTCAGCAGTCCAGGACTGGGGCTGCCCGTTTTGCTGCCAGATGTCCCAGGGATGCAGGTTCATGAGGGCTTCGGCGTAGAGTGCGCCCACGTCGGGGTCGGTGGGGTAGCGCTGGTACACGGCTTGCAGCGCCTCGGCGTAGGCGCGGTCGTAGGCGGTGCGGTCGGCCACCGGCCGGGGCGGGTAGCGGGTGGCCAGCGCCGCAATCAGGGCCTGCTCTTTTGGCGAGGCTAGGCCGGCTAGCCGCTGGGCCTGGCGCACGGCCCGGTAGGCGCGGCTGAAGTTGTCGGGCTCCATGCCGGCGTTGTAGTTGGGCCCCAGCACGTAGCTGTAGCCCCAGTAGCCCATGGCGCAGGTGGAATCCTGGCGCGTCACCTCGAAAAACGACCGGGCCGCTTCGGCGTGGTTGAAGCCGTAGGCCAGCATCAGGCCCTGCGCAAAATACGCCTGTGCCGCAGCACTGTGGCTGGTTATTTTCAGCGTAACTCCTTCCAGCCCCGGCAGCAAAGGCGCTTTTTGCCCGGCCTTATACCAGGTGGTATCGGCCAGTACCGGAACGGCGCACATAGTTACGGAAGCAGGCTGCCGCCCCGCTGCCGCTATCCGGCTCGTGGGCTCCTGCCGTACCGAGCACCCCGCCAGCACGGCTGCCAGCAACCAACAGTACCCTGCGTGTTTCATACTCCATCTATATTATGGCTCGCCAACTATCCGGGCAACCCTCCTGCGCACAGCCCAAATGGAGGCCTCTCCGCGAGCCGGCAGCCTCTTCGGGGCCGCCCGCCACGGTTTTCGCGCCTCAACCGGCCGCCTAATATATAGTACATAAAATATTCAAAAATAACAATGAAAAGTCCCGCTGCTTTTGCCTTTGCCGCATAAACGCACAAGGCCACCTCCGGCCGCCTATTTCGCGGCGGGTAACGTCCTTCAGGGTACCGAGGAGGTAATTGACAGTCATAGCAGTGGGGGTTACTGGGGAGCTGACTAGTAGCTGAATCAACGGCTTCGGCGTAGATTTCCGCTGCTTATTCTTCGTTGCCCCATGTCCCTCATCGACAAAATTGCCTGGCTGCACCTGTACGAGGGCCGCCTCCTCAGCACCCGCAGCCGGGGCAAAGACCGGTACTACCTGCCCGGCGGCAAGCGCGAGCCGGGCGAAACCAACGCCGACACGCTGCTGCGCGAAATCCGGGAGGAGCTGACCGTGACGCTGGACCCGGCCAGCCTGCAGTTGCGCGGCGTGTTCACGGCCCCCGCACACGGCCACCCCGATGGCGTGCTGGTGCAGATGACACTCTACGCTGCCACCTACACCGGCCAGCTGCAGCCTGCCGCCGAAATCGAGGAAGTGGTCTGGCTCACTTACCGCCACCGCCCGCAAGTGTCGGCCGTAGACCAGCTGATCTTCGACTGGCTGCATAAGAACAGGGAGTTGGCCGAATAGCGAGCCTGCAAACCGTATCCGGTGACGCATTGCGCGTTAACGCCTATTTTTGCCTGCTCACCTCCTCTCCCCCCAGCGTATGTAATAGCTGATTTCTTTCCGGAACCGAATGGCCAACTCCCGGCGAGTTGGCTGTATTGTGCTGCTTTTTGCGAAAGAACTCATGCTGGTATTACAACATCTCGGGTACGCGCACCCCAACAAAGACGTGCTCTTCGACGGTCTGAACCTGACCGTTGGAGCCCACCAGAAAGTCGCCCTCATCGGCAACAACGGCGTCGGCAAATCCACTTTAGTGCAACTGATAGCCGGTGAGCTGACACCCACCACCGGGCTCGTGCACGCCGATTCCGCGCCGTATTATGTGCCCCAGCATTTCGGGCAGTTTGATACCTGGACGGTGGCCCAGGCACTGCGCATTGATGCCCAGCTGACGGCCCTGCACGAAATTCTCGATGGCCAGGCCACGGAAGCCAACCTCACCACACTCGACGACGACTGGACGCTGGAAGAGCGCGCCCATGACGCCCTCCACCACTGGGGGTTGGCTGGGGTGCCACTTACCCAACCCCTGGCGGGCCTCAGCGGCGGGCAGAAAACCAAGGTCTTCCTGGCCGGCCTCAGCCTGCACCAGCCTGCGCTGGTGCTACTCGACGAGCCCAGCAACCACCTCGACACGGCCGGCCGGCAGCAGCTCTATCATTTCATCCGGACCACCGCCAGCGCCTTGCTGGTCGTCAGCCACGACCGGCAGCTACTGCTTTTGCTCGACGCGGTGTGTGAGCTGAGCAAGCGTGGCCTGACGCTGTACGGCGGCACGTACGAGTTCTACCTGGAGCAGAAGCAGGCGGAAAGCAACGCCTTACAGCAGGACGTGCAGAGTCGCACGTCGGCCCTGCGCAAAGCTCGCGAAACCGAGCGGGAGGCGCTGGAGCGCAAGCACAAGCTCGATGCCCGGGGCCGGAAGCACCAGGCCAAAGCCGGCCTGCCCACCATTGTGCTCAACATGATGCGCAATAGCGCCGAAAACAGCTCCTCCCGCCTCAAGGGCATCCATGCCGAAAAGGTGGGGGCCCTGGCGCAGGAGTTGCAGGAGCTACGGCAGGAGTTGCCCGACCTCGACAAGATGAAGTTCGGTTTCGATGACTCGGGCCTGCACCGGGGCAAAACCCTGTTCGCGGCCCACGGCCTCAACTACGGCTATGCAGCTGGCTTGCTGTGGCCCGAAGACTTGAGCTTCCAGATCCTGAGCGGCGAGCGGCTGGCGTTGCGGGGCCTGAATGGTTCCGGCAAAACCACGCTGCTGCGGCTGCTGCTTGGCGAGCTGGAACCCACCCGCGGCACCCTGCTGCGGGCGGCCAGCAAGGCCGTGTTCATTGATCAGGAGTATTCGCTGCTGCACCCCCGGCTTTCTGTGTACGCGCAGGCTCAGCAGTTCAACACGGCGGGGCTGCAGGAGCATGCGGTAAAAATCTGGCTCACGCGGTTCCTGTTTACGGCCCCCTACTGGGACAAGCCCTGCAGCACGCTCAGCGGCGGCGAGAAGATGCGCCTGCTCCTGTGCTGCCTGCACCTCAGCCACCACGCCCCCGACCTCATTATCCTGGACGAACCCACCAACAACCTCGACCTGCAGAACCTGGAAATCCTGGCCGCCGCCCTCCACGACTACCGCGGCACCCTGCTGGTCGTGTCGCACGATGAAGCGTTTCTGCAGCGGCTTGGCGTGGAGCGAACAATCCATCTACATCAGCGCCCAGCCTTGTAAGGCCCATTCAATGAGTAATTTATTTCATCTATAACAAAATGCCGGTTCTATACTTTGAAATACAAAGTTCTTTTACATCCTTTGTATCACGCTACAACATGTCGCCTTTTGCGGGCTCTGTATCAGCGCCACCAACCCGTACCGGAGCCTTGCTTTTTGACGCTGTTTCATTATTCAGGTGGTTACTGCTGGCACGCTTCACACACGCTGCCCACGAAACATTCCTCTCTGAAAATATTCTCTTTTCATTCCTCACAAAACTTCGGTCATGTCACTCTCCAAAAGCCTTTCTATCGTTGCGCTGGTTACCGGCCTGCTCCTGCTCATTCCCCTGGTGGCCATGCAGTTTACCCGGGAAGTAAACTGGACGTTCTCTGATTTTGTGTTTGCGGGCGTGTTGCTTTTCGGGACGGGTGCCACGTACGTCCTGCTTGCGCGGAAGTGGAACAGCACTGCCTACAAGCTGGGCGTTGGGGTGGGCGTAGTGGCCGGCCTGATGCTGGTGTGGGCCAACGCGGCCGTCGGTCTGGTGGGGAGTGAGGACAACCCGGTGAACCTACTGTACGGCACCGTGCTGCTGGTGGCGCTTATCGGAGCCATCGTCGCTCGGTTTCGGCCGCGGGGCATGTCTAACGCCATGTTCGCGGCGTCGCTGACCTACGTGGCAGTTACCTTGATCGGGCTGTTTGTGTGGAAGCCTACGGGTGCCGCCGCCGAGCCCTCGGTACACCTAGCCACGGTAGCGGCATTCAACGCTGTTTTCGCCGCTATCTGGGCCGTTTCGGGCTGGCTGTTTCGCCGCGCCGATGCTGCCGGCACAACTCCGAATCGGCAGCTGGCTTAACAGGTCTATTCCCTCTCATTCCCAGACTCTACTCAGCACCCAGTATGACTGTATCGAAATTTGTGATGGCCGGCATCCTGCTGCTGATCATGGGCCTGTTGTATCTGCTAGTAGCCAGCCGGAACCGCAGCGGCGCGTACAAACTGGCCGCTGGTATAGCGGTGGCGGCTTCCCTCCTGCTGGTGTGGGGCAATCTGGCCGTGGGCTTTATCGGCAGCGAAGACAACCCCATGAACCTCCTGTACGGCGCGGTACTGGCCGTGGGCTTCGTTGGGGCCGTGGTGGCGAAACTCCAGCCGCAAGGAATGGCCAAAGCCATGTTCGGAGCAGCGCTTACGCAGTTTGCCGTGCCGTTCGTGGCGCTACTCATCAAGCGGCCCGAGCTGAATATGGGCGTGCTCTGGGTGATTGTGCTCAACACGGTCTTTGCCGGCCTCTGGGTTGCGGCAGGGCTGTTGTTTCGGCGGGCGGCGGGGGCTAGTGTAGATTTGAGCCAGCCGGTTGGGTAGCAAAGCTTGGTTGAACGTAATAGAAACGCCCCGAAGCCACTCTGGTTTCGGGGCGTTTCTGTATGCTTCCTCGGTTGTGAAGCATCAGCAAAAACCACCGTTGGGAACCGTCTTATACTCCGCTAGTTTTGAATGCCCTCAGCGACACGCTGCGGCTGGGGTTCTGCGGATTCGGGTTGGATAGTTTCCCCGCCCGCTGCCCCCACCGCTGAAGAAACGGGAGCTTCTGTATGGCTCGCGAACAATGATGTTGCTAAAGTTGTGGCTATTTATTTATCAGTGCTATAATTGATTTTAATTTTCCGTCATGTTGATTATTCCTTCTCCAAGGGCTCGTGCCTTTGAGAGTTTCTAGCTTGAAACTCGTGCCATCTGGTGAAATCTTGAATTCGGTGCCGTCTTTTCTCTTTGCATGAACAATTCCGCTGTTGTTTACCCAGTCGATGGCATCTTTCCCATAGTCGAATAAGGCTTTTTGGAATTCTACACATGTTGCATATCTTTTCTTATAATCAATATGTGTGGCCTTTTTTACGATTTTCTTTAGCTTGTCATCTACGTAGAAAGGTAAGCTGTCATAACTGAGTAGTTTGCCCGTTACAATCTTTTTCTCAATAACTCTTTCTATAAAAGTCCATTTTTCGTATCCGCCTTGAATACTATCGTACTCTTTTTGCTCCACTTTATTTAGCCATGCCTGGGGGAACATGGGAAAGTGGCCTCCAAGCATCCTAAATAGAATAATACCAACTTGATAAAGGTCTGATTGTTTAGTGTATATTTTGTCCTTGACGGCTTCGCAAGGTTGGTAGAAGAAGTTATTTTTTGAAACGGAAGCATGCGCCGATGAATCAGGCAGTCTAATAATTGAGCCGAAGTCAGCTATACATGGTTCAAGGTTATGCTTGTTGATTAATATATTATCAGGCTTTAAATCTCTGTGCAAAAGATTGTTAGGGTGCTTGTGCAATTCAGCTAGCCCTTGTAAGATGCCCCTTGTTATACTAATGGCAGATTGTATTGACAGAGCGTTGCTGTCTAAATAACTTTGCAAGTCGCCTCCACTTATCTCTGGAGTTAGAAAATATGCATATTTATTGTCAATAACTCTAGCATCGTAAATTTCAATTATATTTTTGTGCTTTATTTCTTTCAATAGAACAGGCTCCTGATGTATTGGCGCTATAGGATTGTAATAATAAAATTTAAGAGCAACTCTATCTGACAATATTTTTCGTGTGCCAAAATATACGTCTCCGTTAGCTCCAGTGGCCGAGTATCCGTCTATAATAACATCAGTTTGAGCTCTGACAAAATCCTTTACAGGAGTGTCAACCATGCTATCCTGTAAGGAGTCTAGTATCATTTGGCAGCCAAGTAAAATGCGAGATTTGCTGCTTTTGATTGATAGGCAAATTGAGCAGAGAAGCCTAATGTGTATTTCTTGTAAAATGCTGTAAGAGTAGCCGGAGCAATGAAAACTACATTCATGCTGCTATTAATTTGAATTAAACCTTCAATTTTGAATGAAATAGGTGAGGAAGCAAATTGACCATTTTTACTTCTTTTAAGAATTGCAACTGAATTAAAATGTGATTCATCAAAATAAGAACGAACAATTTCTGCGAATTCGCGCACCTCTGTACAATCTTCATCATTCTTCAAATCCAGTTTTTTAAGACTTCCGGTAATATCTAAAAAATCATCACCTGATTTTTCTATCCCACAGAAAATTGCGGACTTACCACTTATGTCAATTCCAAGTACTCGCATTTAAGCTTTGTGATTTGCTGAATTTTTGTGGCAATATACTATCCTTCCCCTATCAAAAGGGAATTATGCTGTAATACTCACAATGTTTCAATGTGAAATTTTGTCGGGTTTAGCATTCCTATTAAATAATTTTCCCGCCAAAAAGTCAGCAAAACCCCTCTCGCACCCTGTTTGCTAGTCCCCTCGTAGAATCTTTCACTGCGAAGTCTCACTCTACGACGAAAGCAAACCATGAACTTTAATAACTATACCATCAAGGCGCAGGAGGCCGTGCAGAAGGCCACCGAAATTGCCGGCGCCAACCAGCAGCAGGCCATTGAAACCGGCCACCTGCTGAAGGGCCTGTTCCAAAGCGACGAGAATGTGTTGTCGTTTCTGGCCAAGAAGCTGGGCGTGAACCTGAACATCCTCACACCCCGCCTCGATGCCATCGTGGCCGCCTATCCCAGAGTAAACGGGGGCTCGCCCTACCTCTCCAACGAAGCCGCCGCCGCGCTGCAACGTGCTACCGGCTTTCTGAAGGAGTTCGACGATGAATATGTGTCGGTGGAGCACCTGCTGCTGGGGCTGCTAGGTGGCAAGGACGCCGTAGCTACCCTGATGAAGGACGCCGGCTTCAACGAGAAAGACCTGAAAGCGGCCATTCTGGAGCTGCGCGGGGGCCGCAAGGTCACGTCGCAGTCGGCCGAGGACCAGTACCAGAGCCTCAACCGCTATTCCCGCAACCTCAACGAGCAGGTGCGCACCGGCAAGATGGACCCGGTAATCGGCCGCGACGAGGAAATCCGCCGGGTGCTGCAAATACTGAGTCGGCGCACCAAGAACAACCCCGTGCTGCTGGGCGAACCAGGCGTGGGCAAAACCGCCATTGTGGAGGGCCTGGCCCAGCGCATTGTGGCCGGCGATGTGCCCGAAAACCTGCGCGACAAGGTGATTATGAGCCTGGATATGGGTTTGCTCATTGCCGGGGCCAAGTACAAGGGCGAGTTTGAGGAGCGCCTCAAGGCCGTTATCAAGGAAGTAACCGACTCGGACGGGCAGATTATCCTGTTCATTGACGAGATGCACACGCTCATCGGGGCCGGCGCGGGCGGCGAGGGCGCCATGGACGCGGCCAACCTACTCAAGCCGGCGCTGGCCCGCGGCGAGCTGCACGCCATCGGGGCCACCACGCTCAAGGAGTACCAGAAGTACATTGAGAAGGACAAGGCCCTGGAGCGCCGCTTCCAGGCCGTAATGGTGGACGAGCCCACCGTGGAGGACGCCATCAGCATCATGCGCGGCATCAAGGAGAAGTACGAGCTGCACCACGGCGTGCGCATCACCGACGACGCCGTTATTGCCGCCGTGGAGTTGAGCAGCCGCTACATCACCGACCGTTTCCTGCCCGACAAGGCCATTGACCTGATGGACGAGGCCGCTGCCAAGCTCCGCATCGAGCTGAACTCCATGCCCGTGGAACTGGATGAGGTGCAGCGCCGCATTATGCAGCTGGAAATTGAGCGCGAAGCCATCCGGCGCGAGGAAAACCACGACCGGGAAGCCGTGCTCAACAAGGACATTGCCGACCTCTCCTCCCGCCGAGACGACCTGAAAGCGCAGTGGGAAAACGAGAAATCGGCCCTCACCAGCATCCAGACCGAGAAGGAGAACATTGAGCGCTACAAACTAGAAGCCGACCAAGCCGAGCGTCAGGGCGACTACGGCCGGGTGGCTGAGTTGCGCTACGGCAAGATTCAGGAAGCTGAAACCAAGCTGAAAGAGTTGCAAACCCAAGCCGAAGCCGACAAGGGCAAGGAAAGCGGCTCGATGCTGCAAGAAGTGGTGACCCAGGAGGATATTGCCGATGTGGTGGCCAAGTGGACCGGTATTCCGGTGAGCAAAATGTTGCAGTCGGACCGCGAGAAGCTGCTGAACCTGGAGGCCGAGCTGGGCAAGCGCGTGGCCGGCCAGTCGGAGGCCATTGCGGCCATTTCGGACGCCGTGCGCCGCTCCCGTGCGGGCTTGCAGGACCCCAAGCGGCCCATCGGCTCGTTCATTTTCCTGGGCACGACCGGCGTGGGCAAAACCGAACTGGCCAAGGCCCTGGCCGAATACCTGTTCAACGATGAAAACGCCATGGTACGCATCGACATGAGCGAGTTTCAGGAGCGCCATGCCGTGTCGCGCCTGATTGGGGCGCCTCCTGGCTACGTGGGCTACGACGAAGGGGGGCAGCTCACCGAGGCCGTGCGTCGCAAGCCGTACTCGGTGGTGCTGCTCGACGAAATCGAGAAAGCCCATCCCGATGTGTTCAACATCCTGCTGCAAGTGCTCGACGACGGCCGCCTTACCGACAACAAGGGCCGGGTGGCGAACTTCAAGAACACCATCATCATCATGACCTCGAACACGGGGGCCGACATCATTCAGCACAATTTCAAGGAGCTGAACGAGTACAACCATGACGAGGTGGTGGACCGCACCCGCGAGGAAGTGGTGGAGCGCCTCAAGCAGCACATGCGCCCCGAGTTCCTGAACCGCATCGACGAAATCGTGATGTTCCAGCCACTCAAACGCAAGGAAATCCGCAAGATCGTGGACATCCAGTTCCGCCAGATTCAGCAGCGCCTGGAAGAAGCCGGCATCCGCCTGGCCGCCTCCGATGAGGTGCTCGACTTCCTCGGCGAGCAGGGCTTCGACCCCACCTTCGGGGCCCGGCCGCTCAAACGCGTCATCCAGCGCCTGGTGCTCAACGAGCTGTCGAAAGACATCCTCTCGGGACGCGTGAGCAAGGATGCCGTGGTGGAAGCCGTGCTGGAAGACGGCGGCATCCGCTTCAACAACGTGGAGATGCCCGCTGTGGGGTAACCTGATTAGAGTAAATGAAAAGCCCCGTCGGCACTGTGTCGGCGGGGCTTTTTTGCGTGCTACTTTTTGGGCAGAAAGGGCGACATGAGCATCACGTAGGGCGGCAGGGTTTCGCCGCGCTCCAGGGCGGCCAGTACTGCCCGCTCGCGGCGGCGGCTGAAGCGCACCAGGCTGGTTGTGCCTAAGGCAACGGCCGTGCCGCCCATGGCTATGCTCCCTATGTTTTTCCAGTTCGTGTCGCCGCCGATGGCGTAGCCGGTGCTGCTGCCCAGCACCAGGCCGCCGCTCACCGTGGAGATGAGCCCGTAGATACGGCCCCACTTGAACAGCTTATGCACCGCCTGCCGCGTGCTGTCCGATAAAGGGCGGGCCGGGGCGGCAACGGCGGCGACATCAGAGGCCACCGGAGCGGGGCTGGAGGTTTGGGCGAAGCTGGTGTTTCCGGCACCAAGCAGTAGCACAACGGGAATAATCCTTTTCATGGCGTTTATAGTATGGATGAATTAGCCAACGATAAACTGCTTCCGGCGCAAACTATTGTGGATGCGGAGCAGGCATTTTACTCCCCGCCAGAAAATGAAATTATGCCTAGCTTGCCCTGACACTGACAGTTAGCCAACGTATCCATCCCTATTCATGCTACTCACCTTTCGGAAGCTGCTGCTGGCGGCTACGGTAGCCCTTGGCGGCTGCACCGCGCAGAAACAGGCGCTTTCTACCACTCTTCCCTCCTATCCGTGGTTTTCCTTCACCTGGGCTACCGCCACGGTGGAGGGCCGGAAGTTTGATAAGGTAGCCCTCATGGTTCCGGTCAAAATCAACGACCTCCGGGGCAATTTCACCACGCAGTTTGACCTGGGCAGTGATGCCACGCTGCTGTACGAGAATGCCCTCAGAAGCTATTTCCCCGGCCGCAGGCAGCTGTACGCCCTGGTGGATACCACCCAGCGGGGCATAAACGATAACGGGGTGGTCAATTTTGGTACGACCGGCCTGCCCGTGACCATGGGCGGCGCGACCATTCCGCACCCGCGGCTGATGGTCGGGCACGGCGACGCGGTACCGCCGGACTCGCTCTACACTTCCTCGGAAAAGCTCATCGGCTCCATCGGATCCGATTTTCTGGCGGGCAAGGTGCTCATCATCGACTATCCGCAGCGCCGCATGTGCGTGCTGGACTCGGTGGATGCGTACTGGCGCGGCCGGACCACGTTTGTGGCCAGTCGGCTGAAAAACGGCCGGATGCACATTCCTGTTACGGTGGGCCCGCGCACCTATTGGACACTGTTCGACACCGGCGCCAGCATCTTCCCCCTGAACACCGACTATGCTACCTGGCAAAGCCTGACGGGCACCACCGCCGTAACCGACAGCATGCGGCTGCCGTCCTGGGGCGAAATGGTGTGGTTCTACGGCGCGCCGATGCCGCAGGACGCATACCTGGGCACACTGAAGCTCCCCAAATCAGTGGCGTGGTATAACCGCAATCCGCGCCTGACGACCTTCAACAAAGCGGAACAGATTGACGCGCTGACGGGCAACGTCTTTTTCATCAACAACACGGTGGTACTGGATTTCAAGCGCCGGCAGTTTGGCGTGGTGAAGTAGGCCGCCTGCCCGACGCAGGTAACAGCAAGCAATACCTCATCAACCCACACAAAAAGCCTCACCGATAATGCACCAGCGAGGCTTTTTTGTGTGCTGCAGTACATTACGGCATCAAGTGTATCCTGCCGGGCATCGGCCAGCACTTGGGCCGGGGTAGCAGCGCCGGTAGCAGCCGAACCAATGCCCCCTACTCCATGCGCCAGCAAAGTATTTTCTTCGGAAGCGGTGCCGTGCAGAGGCAGAAACCGACCTTTTAGTCGGCGACTGATAGCCGCCGGCAGGTGGCCGGTAGCGCCCAGCTCGCGCAGCACACGCTGCTCCTTGCTCCACCAGAACCCGATGCCCTTATTCAGCCCGACTCCAAGGAAAGCGGTGCCGGCCACCACCCCAGACGTCCAGACCCCGGCGCTGGCAGACTGCTGGGCCGGCAGAATGGACGCCGCCAAGTTGGCTACTCCAAGCCCCAGCCAGGCCGCCGCCCCCCCCCCCCGCCGGCTCTTGAACAGCTCATGCACCGCCCGGGCCGTATTGGCGCGGGTGAGGGCGGCTTCGGCCAGCGCACGGGGCAGCGGCATGGTGGTTTGGGCGTGGCCGGCACCGATGCTCGACAGGGCGGCCATTGCCAGTAGCAGTACTCGTTTTTTCATATTAATTGGCTTGATGAAATAGGTTCGCAAGGCTACTGACCAGGCCCATACAGGCATTTATATTATCAGGCGAACAAACAGAATATTTACTCTATCTTACCCTCTTATTGCCAGACAATATTCCTTGTGTACTAACGACTAACACGCGGCTTTGCTGTACCCGTTTACCCGGCCGTTGCGGGCGTTTTTCAGCCGTTTTTCTACTTCCCTCTGCCGGCCGCAAGTTTTTGCAGGCGGTCTGTTTTGTCCATTTTCCCACTCTTACCTTTTTTTGCATGATTCCAACAGTACAGAATTCTCCAGCCAGACGAACGTCGGGCGGAACATCCCGCGGCTGGCTGCCTTTGCTGGCTACCGTCTGCAGCCTGCTGGTAAGTCCGCTTACCCAGGCCCAGCAGCGGCCGGGCGCGGCGGCGGCCCGCGTACCGGCGGCCATTCCGGCCCTGACCGACGCTGCTGGCACGGCCACCCGCGCCAGTGCCCCGGCCCCCGTATGGAAGGTGCGCAAGGTGCAGGCCAGCATCAGCTCCACTGCCACGGGCGGCAACTGGAGCAGCCCGGCTACCTGGGCAGGCGGCGTGGTACCCACCGCCGCCGATGACATAACCATTGTGGGCGGGGCTACCGTGACGCTGGACGTGGCAGCCAGCTGCGCCTCGCTGAACGTGGCCAGCACCGGCTCACTGCTGACCTCCACAACCACGGCTTACCAGCTGCAGGTGGCCGGCAATGTCACCAACAACGGCACCCTGGATTTGAGCTTCAGTACTACCCTGGGCTCGGAGCTGCGCTTTACCGGCGCGGGCAACGCCAGCTTCAGCGGTACCGGCACCACCGATCTGCAGACCATGACCCTGGCCAAAGCAGTGCGGGCCGATGTGGTGGAAATGAACCTGAGCACCCTCACAGTGAAAGGTGCGGCGGCAACTCCCGACGGCTTTCTGCTGACCCGCACCACTGGCACCACGCCGGTGGATGACATGACCGGCACCCTGAAGATTTCGGGCTCGAATACGGTCAGTAACCGGGTGTTTGGCAACTCCGCCTCGTATGTTGTTCCGGCTACCGGCGGCTTCTGGCTCAACAATCCCAACTTTACCGTGCTGGGCCAGACGGGCTCCGGTACCGTAAACGGCCTGCTGCGCATCAGCGCGGGCACCTACAACGTGGGCACGGGCAGCGGCAACTCGCTGGTATTCGGTTCGGGCTCAATCTATACGATGGAAGGGGGCACACTTACGTCGGCCGGCCGGTTCGGGTCGTTTACCAGTGCCACCGCCGCCGCGGCCATGACGTTTACACTTAGTGCGGGTACCATCAACGTAGCCAATGTGGCCAATGCCAGCGGCACGCCTTCGTTTGGCGTGAACGGGACCAGTACCGTTTCGGGCGGCAGCATCAACCTGGTGCAACGCAGCACCGCTACTACCCCGCTCGATTACTACGTAGCAGGCACCTACAACACCACGGGCGGCACCCTGAACCCAGGCACGGCCGCTACGGCCACCAATTTCGACTTCCGCATTCGGGGCAACGTTCCGAATGTGAGCATCGGCAGCGGCAAAAGCGTGCTGCTGGTGGGCCAGACCAACGCCTACAGCACGGTGCTGGTTAACCTGGGCGGAACGTTGAATTTGAACGGCAACCTGTTGCTACTATTGGGGCCGGCCGTTACCAACAATGGCACGCTTACGGGCACTACCACCAGCAGCACCTTGTACTTCGCGGGGGCCGTGCCTCAGACGCTGAACGGCTCGGGCACCTTCCAGACAATCCGGACGCTATCCATTGACAACATTGGCGGCGGCGTAACGCTGGCGGTTCCGCTGGTAGTGTCGCGGGTGAACCTGTTCTCGGGTAGTGTGCTGAACTCCGGTAACCTCACGATTGGCGACGGCACGGCCGTATTGAATGTTGTTCAGGCGGGAGCCACCGGCTCTGCCAGCCCAGCAGCTACCTTCGATGTGGCCCCGACCTTTAACATCGGTACCGGTGCCTTGCAGCTGGTATACGCCCCCGAGTCAATTGGCCATACCACAGGCTTCGAGGTGCCGGCTTCCCGGATTGTTGATTACCTCACCATTGCCAACCCGAATGGCGTAACGCTGGCTGGCGGCAACCTTACCGTGCGCGGCGATGCTACCCAGTCGTTGTTTCTGACCAGCGGAGTGCTGGCCACTTCGGTGGCTAACACACTTATCCTGGCTGAAACCGTGGGCGCTCCGCCTACCGGCTCGGCTACCAGCTACGTGCGTGGCCCCTTGGCCATCACCGTCAACAGTGCCACGGCCGTGAGCCGCACTTTCGCCATTGGCGACGGCCCGGGCTGGCGGCCGGTAGTGGTGGGGGGCATTACCACTTCGGGTCCCCAGACGTTTACGGCTACCGTTATCAGCGGGGCTACCGGCGGTACGCTGTCGGGCGGGCTTTCGGCCCTGAATCCCACGCGCTACGTGCAGTTGCAGAACACGGCGGCCTTGCCGGCTTCGGCCACGGTGCAGCTCAGCTACGGCGCCGATGACCTTATCGGCGGCTCTGCCACCGCCGTGGTAGCGCAGGCGGCTACGGCCAGCGGAACGTACGCCAGCATTGGTGGCACCGCTGCTTCGGCACCTACTACCGGGCTGGTATCGACGCTGCCCATCACGCCCGGCAATGATTTCTTTGTACTGGCCACTACCGAAGGTGGAGTGCTGACTTCGTCGGTAGCCAGCGTGTGCAGCGGCACCAACTCGGGTACGCTCACGCTCACCGGCTTCACGGGCACCATCACGGGCTACGAGGCCAACACCGGCAGCGGCTTCGTGGCCGTACCCGGCACCAACACCGGCGCGACCCTGGCCTTCAGCAACCTGACGACCACCACCACTTTCCGGGCCGTTATTCAGACGGCAGACAACCGCGTTATCTATTCTTCGCCGGTGACGGTGACGGTAACGGCGGCCCCCACGGCCACGCTGGCGGCGGCTACGGCCACTACCTTCTGCGGCTCGGGCACCCTCACACTTAATGCTACGCCCGTGACGGGTGCCACCTACCAGTTCCTGTTGGACGGCCAGCCCATCAGCGGGGCCACCGCAGCCACGTATACCGCCACGGTTACGGCCAGCGGCGTGTACTCGGTGGTGGTGACGACGGGTAGCTGCTCGGCTACATCGGCCACGGTATCGGTAACGGTAAACCCCGCTACCACCGCTACGTTTGCGTACGCCAACAGCAGCTTCTGCCAGAGCGGCACCAATCCCGCTCCTACCGTTACGGGTACGGCCGGCGGTACCTTCAGCAGCACTACGGGCCTGAGCCTGGATGCTGCCACGGGAATCATCAACCTGGCGGCCAGCACGTCGGGCACGTACATCGTGACGTACAGCGTGGGGGGCACCTGCCCTTCGTCGGCCACGGCTGCGGTTACTATCAGCAACGCCCTGACAGCCGGTTTCAGCTATGCTTCTGCCAGCTACTGCACGAGTGCCAGCGGTGCTGTAACGCCTACGCTGTCGGCGGGCGCGGCCAGCGGTACGTTCAGCTCAATTGCGGGCCTGACGCTTGATGCGGCCACCGGCGCCATCACGCCCGGCACCTCTACCCCCGGCACCTACACCGTCACCAATACGGTAGCGGCTTCGGGTGGCTGCGCGGCGGCTACGGCCACGGCTACCGTGACCATCACGGCCCCTGCCATGGCCGGTTTTAGCTATGCGGCTGCCAGCTACTGCGCCTCGGCTACCGGCACCGTAACGCCGGTACTAACGAGCGGGGCTACGGCCGGTACATTCAGCTCAACTACGGGGCTGACTATTAATGCCACTACCGGCGTCATCACCCCCGGCACCTCCACGCCCGGTACTTACACGGTAACGAATACTGTGGCCGCCAGTGGCCCCTGCTCGGCCGTAACGGCTACCGCCACGGTAACCATCACGGCCCCTGCCACGGCCGGTTTCAGCTATACTGCTACCAGCTACTGCACCAGTGCCAGCGGCACGGTGGCCGCTACCCTGGCCAACGGTGCCACGGCCGGTACGTTCAGCTCCACCACGGGCTTGTCCGTTAACGCGGCTACGGGTGCTATTTCCCCCGGCACCTCCACGCCGGGCACGTATACCGTCACCAACACGGTGGCTGCCTCCGGTGGCTGCTCGGCAGTAACGGCTACCACCACGGTAACCATCACGGCTCCGGCCACGGCTGGCTTTAGCTATGCCAATGCCGCCTACTGCGTAGGCGCGGCTCCGGCCACGGTAACGCTGGCAACCGGTGCCACGGCCGGCACGTTCAGCAGCACGACGGGTCTGGTACTTAATGCCACTACGGGTGCCATCAATATTGCTACCAGTGCGCCCGGCACCTACACCGTAACTAATACAGTAGCTGCTTCGGGTGGCTGTGCGGTTGTAACGGCTACCACTACGGTAACCATCAACGCCACGCCGGCCCAGCCTACGGTTGCGGTGCGCTACAACGGTCCGGTTACCACGCTCACCAGCAGCGCGGCCACCGGCAACCAGTGGTACCTCAATGGCACGCTTATCCCCGGAGCCACAGGTCAGGATTACGTAGTGAATTCGGCTGCGCAGTACGGCACCTACACGGTAGTGGTGACCAACGCGGCCGGTTGCGCTTCGGTGCCTTCGGCTACGCAGGTTGTAACGTCCGGCGTGAAGCCGCTGGCCGGCACTTCCCTCACGCTGTTCCCTAACCCCACCACCGACGGTATGCTGACGGTAAAGCTGGCCGGTTACAATAAAGCGGTGGAGCTGACGGTGTATAACGCCATCGGGCAGCAGGTGCGCATCCTCACGGTGCCCGCCGGCCGCCTCGACCAACCCCTCGACCTGACGCAGCTGCCCAGCGGCGTGTACATGCTGCGCGCCCGCACCGAAGGCGGCCTTGATGTTCGTCGCATTGTAAAGGAATAGCAACTACTTCCTGCGCTTTTGCAACTCCCTGCCGGCTTTGTCGGCAGGGAGTTTTTTTGTGCGCTCTGCCTGACGCCCTGTGGTGTTCTTCCCATGTCAGATGGCAAGCGCCCCCACAAAACAGCTCGGGTTTGTGATATTTGGGCTTCCTTTCAGTCCCTGATTTTCTGCATGTCTGTTTTCAGCACCTACCTTCAGCTCGGCTTTCACCACATTTTCAACCTGCGCGCCTACGACCATCTGGTGTTTCTGCTGGCGTTGTGCGCGCCCTACGTGCTGCGGGACTGGCGGCGGGTAGTAGCCCTGGTAACGAGCTTTACGGTAGGCCATTCGGTTACACTGGCTCTGGCTACGCTGGACGTGGTACAGTACTCGCCCCAGCTGATTGAGGTGCTGATTCCGGTGACCATTGTGCTGACCTGCCTGCTGAACCTGGTGCGCGCCGGCCGGCCGGAAACCCGCCCATCTGAAAGCCGCACGCCGGAACCGATTCTGCTTACGCTCCCGAACCTGCTGGCGGCCATATTCGGGCTGATTCACGGGCTGGGCTTTTCCAGCTACCTGCGCGAGCTGCTGGGCCGCCAGAGCCGGCCGATGCTGGAGCTGCTGAGCTTCAACGTGGGCGTGGAGCTGGGCCAGCTGCTTATCGTGGGCCTGATTCTGCTGCTGGGCTTCGGGCTGCTGCGGGGCCTCCGGGTGGCGCGCCGCGACTGGCTGCTGGTAACCACCGGGGCGGCCCTGGGCATTGCCCTGACGCTTTTGCTAGGCTAATGGACCTACCGAACCGGGTTCACTCTGCTTCCTGAATACACAGCAAAAGGCCGAACAATGCGGGTGCATTGCTCGGCCTTGCCAGTGAGGAAGTGCTACGCGTTAGTAGCTCCCCCGGAAGTAATACACTTCGCCCGGCCCGTAGGGGTTCTGCTGGTTCTGGGGCCAGTGCGGGTCGCTGTAATTCACAAACTGCTCACCCATACGCTCATCATTGGAGCCGATAGTGGGGTTGAAGGTTATTACTACCCCTTTGGGCAGCGTCACCGTCAGGTTGAGGCGAATGTTTGGTCCCGAATCGCGCTCCACCCAGATGTCGCGGAACGTTTGACCGTAGTAATTCACATTCCAGTAGTAGAGCAGGCTCTGCGCATTAATCCACTGGCCGTTCTTTACTGAGTTGCGGCTGGGATTCTGCGACCAGGTCCCCATCTGATAAGGAGCCGTAGCGGGCTGATATGGCGGTAAGCCGCCATAGTTGGGCATCGGCGCAACCCAATGTTGCATCTGCAGCTCAGGACCGCCCAATAGCCAATTCTCAATGGCTCCAATGTCCCGGATTTTATACCGCTCCAGCCGTTCCATGGCTCCGTTGTAGCGTTCAGCCGTAGCGTAGCCCGCTTCTACTTCGCCTTTCTCATTCACCCGCTCATTGGTGCCGATAACAACTACCGGCAGTTCCGGCTCTGCAGTGCCATTGAGCACTTCCTCCTTGCCATCCTGGTTGAAGGCAAGAATCGATTCAACTTTCATATCGTCGAAATCGGTGGGCAGCGCAATGACCAAAGGAGCGTAGGAAGCATCCCACTTCTCGCAGTTTACCGGCACCGAGAACTGGCACAGCGGAATACCGGCAATAGTGCGTTGCACCCACGTCCGGGCCTGGTCGCTGGAAACGTCCTGGCCCCGTTTTTCGGCCTGGCTCACGTACTGCCGGGTGAAGATATCCTCCAGCGTTTCATCCCCGATCCTCTCGCCGGCCACGCGCTGATACAGGACGTCGTAGTCCCCATCAAACTGGCTGAGTGCGTGCTCCCGCAGAAAGTCGCGCAGTTTCTCGTTCGTACCCAGCTCCACGGCCAGCAGTTGTGCCAGCTGGTTACGGTCTTCCGTCGGGGCTACTTCCCCTTCTGCGTTTGCCGATGCAGAAGTAGTTGCGGAACCCTTGGCCGGATTTACTTCAGGCCGCTCACAAGCGGCCAACCCGAGCCCTAAAGTTGTTAAAAAAGCAAACTGTATTACTCGATGTGCACCCATGATTGTGTAGAAGGTTGGTGAGAAAAGGAATAACCAAACCTACTGTGCCTGTGGCTTCTAGTCGAGGACAGTACCACGGTATAAGTGACTCTCACTACTAGTGGCCCAGCTAATACTATTCAATCAAAATCCATTGACATACTGATTCTTACAGATATCCACAGTAGTATTTTCATGAACTATCTAACTATGCGGCTATACTACAGTCAACATCCGCCTGCACAGCTGCCGTTTGTGACATACCACAAGCAGAATATATGGGCTGGCTGCTGTTTTTTATGAGGTAGCCAAGCTCCGCTTGGCAGTAGCTGATGGAACCTACAGGAATGTGCAACCCCCCTTCCCCCCCTGTGTCTTTCGCCGCACGCGGCGCAGCCTGATTATGCCGGGCCGCAGTTACCGCTTGTTGCCACGTCTTTTTCTCCCCTTCTTTACCCTTATGTTGAAACCTACTCTGCTGGCCGCCGGGCTGGCGGCGCTGCTGGCCCTGCCGACGGCGGCGCAGAACACCAACTCCGGTACCGACAAATTCGCGCAGCTCGAAACGATGCTGCCCACGCCCAACTCCTACCGCACCGCCTCCGGCGCGCCCGGTACCGACTACTGGCAGCAGCGCGCCGACTACAACATCCGGGTGAAGCTGGATGATACCCGGCAGGCCATCAGCGGTGACGAGGACATCACCTACACCAACCTCTCGCCCGACGTGCTGACTTACCTGTGGGTGCAGCTCGACCAGAACGTGATGGACAAGAACTCCATCACCACCGCCACCGAGGTAGGCCAGATTCAGCCGCGCATGCCGTTCCAGGCGCTGGATTATCTGCAGAAAAGCGAGTTTGATGGGGGCTTCAAGATTGCGGAGGTGAAAATGAAAGGTGGCAAAGCGCTGCCCTACGTGATTAACCACACCATGATGCGCGTGGATCTGCCCACGCCGCTGCGGCCCAAGCAGGCCGTGACGTTCAGCATCAAGTGGAGCTACAACATCAACGACCAGACCAAAATCAGCCAGCGCTCGGGCTACGAGTTTTTCCCGGAGGATAAGAACTACCTCTACGAAATTGCCCAGTTCTACCCCCGCATGGCGGTGTACTCCGACAACCAAGGCTGGCAGCACAAGCAGTTCCTGGGCAACGGCGAGTTTGCCCTGCCCTTCGGCGACTACCGCGTGAGCATCACGGCCCCCGCCGACCACGTGGTGGGCGCTACCGGCACCTTGCAGAACGCTTCGGAAGTGTTGTCTTCGGCCCAGCGCCAGCGCCTCGACCAGGCCAAGAATTCCAACAAGCCGGTGCTGATTGTGTCGCCGCTGGAGGCGGAGCGGGCCGAGTTGACGCGCGCCAAGGACACCAAAACCTGGACGTTTGCCGCCAAAAATGTGCGCGACTTCGCCTGGGCTTCCTCGCGCAAGTTCATCTGGGACGCCATGGGCGTGAAGCAGAACGGCGTGCCGGTGATGTGCATGAGCTTCTACCCCAAGGAGGGCAACCCGCTGTGGGGCAAGTACTCGACGGAGGTTATTGCGCACACCATCAAAACCTACTCGAAATTCACCATTCCCTACGCCTACCCGGTGGCCATTTCGGTCCACGGGCCGGTGGGCGGCATGGAGTACCCGATGCTGAGCTTCAACGGTGGCCGCCCCGAGAAGGACGGCACCTACTCGGCCGACCGGAAATACGGCATGATTTCGGTGATTATTCACGAGGTGGGCCACAACTTCTTCCCCATGATTGTGAACTCCGATGAGCGCCAGTGGACGTGGATGGACGAGGGCCTGAACACCTTCGTGCAGTACCTGGCGGAGCAGGAGTGGGAGCGGAACTACCCGTCGCGCCGCGGCGAGCCGGCCAATATTGTGGCCTACATGCAGTCAGATAAGAGCCTGCAGACTCCGATTATGACCAACTCGGAGTCGGTGCTGCAGTTTGGCAACAACGCCTACGGCAAGCCCGCTACCGGCCTCAACATTCTGCGCGAGACCATCATGGGCCGCGAGCTGTTCGACTACGCCTTCAAGGAGTACGCCACCCGCTGGGCCTACAAGCACCCCACCCCCGCCGACTTCTTCCGCACCATGGAAGACGCCTCGGGCGTGGACCTGGACTGGTTCTGGCGCGGCTGGTTCTACAGCGTGGATAAAACCGACATTGCCATCGACGGCGTGAAGTGGTACACGGTGGACTCGAAGAACCCCGAAATTGAAAACGCCCGCAAGCGGGAAATGATCAACAAGGCGCCCCAGAGCATTTCGCAGCAGCGCAACCTGCAGGATATCAAGAAAACCCTGGTGGACGATAAGCCCGAGCTCAAGGATTTCTACAACCAGTACGACCCGCTGGCCACCACCGAGGCCGATAAGCAGCGCTACCAGCAGATGGTGAAGGGCCTGAGCCCCGAGCAGCAGCAGCGCCTCAACAGCGGCCTGCACTTCTACGAAGTGAGCCTGAAAAACAAAGGCGGCCTCACCATGCCGGTGATTGTGCAGATGACCTACGAAGACGGCAAACAGGAAATGATGAACATTCCGGCCGAAATCTGGCGCAAGAACAACGCCGAGGTAACCAAGGTGTTCATCACCGAAAAGCCGGTGGTGAGCTTCGTGCTGGACCCCTTGCAGCAAACCGCCGACACCGACCTCTCGAACAACAGCTGGCCCCAGAAAGCCGCGCCCTCGCGCTTCGAGTTGTTCGAGTATCAGCAGCGCGCCCAGCCCAACCCCATGCAGCAGTCGGCTTTGCAGCAGCAGGAGAAGAAACCGACCGGCACCAGCACCGGCGGCACCAACTAAGCACTGCCATTTTGTAGTAGCTTTCAGCAGCCGGCCCCGGTGGGGTCGGCTGCTTTTTTATAGCCATGCCCAACGCATCCTCTAATCTGGAATCACTCAGGAACCAAGCACTCGGCCCCAATCCGGAGGCGGCTTACGAAGCCTTTGAGGCCTTAACGGCCATTGGCACTGAGGAAGTAGTGCAGTTCTATCTGGGCCTGCTGGAGACGGCGGAGCGCGGGTGGCGCAACCGGGCCGCTATGGGCCTAGCGTACCTGGGCGATGAGCGGGCCGTTGCGCCGCTGCTGCGCGCCATTCAGCGGCCGGAAAACCGCGGCTCCAACGGCACGATGGTGTATGCTCTCACGCAGTTCGATTGTCGGCACTTATTAAAGGAACTCTTCCAGATGGTCTTTCAGCAAGGCTACGAAGCGCAGCTGATGGCGCTGATGGCCATTGAGGCGCAGGATTTCGAGTATTCTCTCGAAGATGTGGCTATCATTCAGCAACAATGGGCCGTAGCGCAGTTAGCACCGAGCACCTCTCTGCTGGAATTAGGTATAGAAAACATCGGGGAACTGGTGGAAGAATTGTAGCTTCTCGCCTCCTTTCCACCAATTCAACCACTTACGATGGGACTTCTCGACGGCCTGCTGGGCAATGCTTCCGAAACCGACGCGCAGGATATGCAGTTGGAGCTGCAGCAACTCCTTTCCCCCGGCGAGCAGGTGCGCAACGCCTACGCCGTGCTGCGCGACCTGATGGTGTTCACCACCAAACGCCTTATTCTGATTGACAAACAGGGCATGACGGGCAAAAAGCGCGAATACCTGAGCCTGCCCTACCGCAGCATCGAGCGGTTTTCCATGGAAACCTCCGGCCACTTCGACCTCGATGCCGAGCTGAAAATCTGGGTGCGCGGCCAGACCGAGCCCATCAGCAAAACCTTCCGCGGCGACAAAAACGTGTACGACGTGTACCGCGCCCTGAGCGAGTTTGCCGTGTAGGTGAGATAGTGAAATGGTGAGGTGGTGAGTTTACGTTCTGGTTACACCGTTTGCGCCAGCAGAACGTAAACTCACCATTTCACCACCTCACCGCCCATGCCCCGCTTTACTGCCGCCCACGCCCTCACGCAAGCCCGCCAGCACCCGCTGATTCCGGTATTTTACCACGCTCAGGAAGAGTATGCCCGCCGGGTGCTGGCGGCCTGCCACGCGGCCGGCGTGCGGCTGTTTGAGTTTACCAACCGTGGCCCCCAAGCGCCGGAAATCTTCGAGCGGCTGCAGCGTTTCGTGGAGGCCGATTTTCCGGATTTGCTGCTGGGCGCGGGCACCATCTTCACGGCCGAGGAAGCCGGCCGCTTCATTGAAGCCGGGGCCGACTTCATCATTCAGCCCGTTACGAGCCCCGACGTGGCCGCCGTGTGCCGCAGCTACGACTTGGCCTGGCTGCCCGGTGCCCAAACGCTGAACGAGGTGTACGAGGCCCACCGCCTGGGCGCGACGCTGGTGAAGCTGTTCCCCTCAGCCTACCTCACGCCGGAATATCTCGGCATCCTGCGCGGCCCGCTGCCCCAGGTGCCGCTGATGGTTACGGGCGGCATCCAGCCCACCATCGAAAGCCTCACGGAATGGCAAGCCGCCGGCGCCACCTGCGTCGGCCTCGACGCCCGCCTGCTCGACACCGACGAGCCTGCCCGCCTCACGGCCCAGGTGCGGGAGCTGCTGGCGGTGCTGCGGCCCACGATGTAGCGGCGCGACCCTTCGCGTCTCGTCGTGGCTGAGGTTACTGAGGTTACTAAGCGAAGCAGACCAGTTATTCTGGGCAATCAGACGCGAAGTACCGCGTCTCTACAGCGGTTTTACGCCATATTTACGCTTAATATACAGCGCAAATATGCCCGAAGAATCCGCGTGGAGTGAACTGGAAGCCACGGCCGTGCGCGGCCAATCGGTGCTGACGCGCAGCTGCAGCGTGCAGCCGCTGAAGCTGCTAAACCCGCGCACCCACGGGGCCGGCTGCCACGTAGTCATGTCCAGCTACGGGGGCGGCTTTCTGGCCGGCGACGTGGTGCGGCTGCGCCTCACGGTTCAGGCCGATGCCCGGCTGCTGCTGAGTACCCAAGCCAACACCCGCGTGTACCGCTCCGACAGCGGGGCCGCCAGTGCCGAGCAGCACTTGGAGGCCCACCTAGCCGCCGGCAGCCTCACGGCCGTGCTTCCCGACCCGTTGGTACTCCAGGCCCAGGCGCGTTTCCGCCAACACCAGCACTGGCACCTGCAACCCGGCGCGGTATTGCTGCTGGCCGACTGGCTCCACTCGGGCCGCATGGACAGCGGGGAGCAGTTCGAATTCCACAGATACGAATCAGACATCCGGCTGACCTACGGGGGCCGCCTGCTGGCCCTGGACCGGTTTACATTCCGGCCCCAGGAGCACATTGCTACCTCGCCCGCGCACTTCGGCCCGCACCAGACCACGTTGTCGGTGTACTTGGCCGGGCCGCCGGAGGATGCGCGGTTCCGGCAGCTTTCCGCCGTGCTGGCGGCCCAACAGCCCCACTCCCGCCACGAGCTGACGCCTGACCTCTCCCAACAGCCCGTCGTGGTGGCCTTCACCGAAGCCCGCCCCGGCCTGCACCTGCTCCGCGCCGTGGGCCACGGCCGCACCGCCCTGCAACCTATCTATGACGCACTGCACGCCGCCCTCGCCGCCCCGGAGCTGCTGGACTTTCACGCCGGGCAGCGGAAGTATTAGGCTTTCTGGTCTGCCATCAAAATCCGGCGGAACGATGTAGAGACGCAATAGTTGGAGTTTCGTCGTTGAACAATACCGTAAGGCACGGCCAAACAACATCAGCAACGACGAGACGCAAGATATTGCGTCTCTACCTCCAACGTTCGGCTGTGCTGCTACTTCACCGCCGTTCCGCCCCTACGGCTTCAAACGCCCGCGCTTTGGCTGCGTGGATGTGCGCAATGATTTCCTCCAAGCCGACGCCGTGCAGGGCGCGGGCGAACAGAAAGGGGCCTTCCCCGCGCATACGACGGGCGTCCCGGTCCATTACGCCCAGGTCGGCGCGGACCAGCTCGGCGAGGTCGGTTTTGTTGATGACCAGCAGGTCCGACTGGGTAATGCCGGGGCCGCCTTTGCGCGGCACTTTGTCGCCGCCCGAAACGTCGATGACGTAGATGGAGTAGTCCACCAGCTCGCGGCTGAAATGGGCGGCCAGGTTGTCGCCGCCGCTTTCCACGAACAGGTAATCCAGGCGGTTGTCGAAGCGCTTCATCAGGCCTTCCAGCGCGTCCATGTTCAGGGAAATATCCTCCCGAATGGCCGCGTGGGGGCAGCCGCCGGTTTCCACACCCACAATCCGATCCTCGCTCAGGGCGCTGTGGCGGATGAGGAACTCGGCATCCTCGCTGGTGAAGATGTCGTTGGTGACCACACCCAGCTCGAACTCGTGGCGCAGCCGCTCGCACAGGGCCTTCAGCAGGGCCGTTTTGCCCGTTCCCACCGGCCCGCCGATGCCCACCGTGAAGGCCCGCTGCCGGAAGTTGCGGTGCGACGGCAGCCGCCGCGTTTCGCGCCGGGCAAAGTCACCGGGCGAGTCGTACTGTTCGTGGGTGTGGCCGTGGAGCAGCAGGGCCAGTTTATCGATGAAGGGCATATTGGGTAGTTGCTAGTTGGCAGTTATCAGTTACCAGAAGCACGTTCCTCAGAACGTCATGCTGAGCTTGCCGAAGCATCTCTACCGCTTCGTTGCAATGCTAGCCCAACGAAGCGGTAGAGATGCTTCGGCAAGCTCAGCATGACGTTCTGGTTTCTCACCGTTCTGTCTCCCGGCCTCAGTTCTGAAACAGGCGGGAGTACACCTGCTCGTGCAGCATCTGGGCGGCGTCGAGCAGGACGGCGGAGCGGGTGGCGTGGCGGTGGTCGAGGTCGTCGGCGCCGGCCAGCAGGTCGTCGAAAATGGCGTAGAACTCGTGCTGAAGGCGGTGGCCTTCCATGGGGCCCAGGCAGCCCAGCCGGATGGCCGCGCTGATTTGGTCGCGCAGGGCCAGGTGCAGGTAGAGCGTGTGGATTTCGGGCAGCGCGTACTCGAGACGGCGCAGGCTCAGGGCCAGCAGGGGCACGAAATGCAGCGGCAGCTCTTCGGCAGCCAGCCACTCGCCCAGCGCGGGCAGGTCGGCGGCCGGGTAGAAGGAGTGCAGCAGCCGCAGCCAGGTTTTGCCCTGGGTGAGGCTGCCCCGGTGCAGGGCCGGCACCAGCAACTGGGCGTCGTACTCCTGCACGATGGTGCGCAGCACCTCGGCCCCGGCGGGCAAAGCGGCCCGGTAGCAGGCGTTCAGAAACGGTACCTCCAGCCCCACGGCCTGCTGCAAAAACGAGTACAGGTAGTTGCGCAGCCCGCTTTCAGAGTGCAGCAACCCAAACGTGCGGCTGCTCTCCAGCCCATACGAATACGCAAACCCGCCCGTCGGCAGAGCCGAATCGGCGAGGTGGAGCAAACGGGCGAGGCGGGTAGACAAGTCGGTATTGGAGATTAAGCGCTAGGGGTTAGCAACTAGCTCCCCTCCTTGGAAAGGAGGGGTTGGGGGTGGTTGACGACATATGAACGATACTAGAACTAGAAGCTAGCGGGTCGTTCAACGAATCAACCACCCCTAACCCCTCCTTTCCAAGGAGGGGAACTAGCTCTAATTCTAACCCTAAAACAGGTTATACAGCTGCGCCAGCGGCAGCGTGTCCACAGGTTCGCAGGTGAGGTGGACGCCGTCGACGGTGACGCGGTAGGTTTCGGGGTCTACTTCGATGTTGGGCAGGTAGTCGTTGAGGGCCATGTCCTTTTTCTGCACCGTGCGGCAGCCCTGCACGGCCACCACCTGCTTCTTCAGGCCGTACGAAGTACGCACGTGCTCTACCGAGGCGCCCGAGACGAAGGCCAGCGAAGTCGGCCCAACGGCCCCGCCGAAAGCCCCGAACATGGGCCGCGAGAACGAGGGTTGGGGCGTGGGAATGGAGGCGTTTGCGTCGCCCATCTGGCTGCGCACGATGACGCCGCCTTTGATGACCATTTCGGGCCGGGAGCCGAAGAAAGCGGGTTTCCAGAGCACCAGGTCGGCCAGCTTGCCGATTTCGACGGAGCCGATGTGCGCCGCGAAGCCGTGGGCGCGGGCGGGGTTGATGGTGTACTTGGCCACGTAGCGCCGGGCCCGGAAGTTGTCACAGCCACGGGCGGCGTCTTCGGGGAGCAGGCCGCGCTGCTGGCGCATCTTGTGGGCCGTCTGCCAGGTGCGCGTGACTACTTCGCCGATGCGTCCCATGGCCTGCGAGTCGGAGCTGATGATGCTGAGCGCGCCCAAATCGTGGAGGATATCTTCGGCGGCAATGGTTTCGCCCCGGATGCGGCTTTCGGCGAAGGCCACGTCCTCGGGGATGTTGCGGTCGAGGTGGTGGCAGACCATGAGCATGTCGAGGTGCTCGTCGATGGTGTTTTTGGTGAAGGGCCGGGTGGGGTTCGTGGACGAGGGAATGACGTTCGGCTCGCCGCAGATTTTGATGATGTCGGGGGCGTGGCCGCCGCCCGCGCCTTCGGTGTGGTAGGCGTGAATGGTGCGGCCTTTGAACGCGCCCACCGAGTTTTCCACGAAGCCGCTTTCGTTGAGAGTATCGGTGTGGATGCACACCTGCACGTCGTACTCCTCGGCCACCTGCAGGCAGGTATCGATGGCGGCGGGCGTGGTGCCCCAGTCCTCGTGGAGCTTGAAGCCCAGGGCCCCGGCCTCCAGCTGCTCGCGCAGGCCCTCGGGGCGGGAGGTGTTGCCCTTGCCCAGGAAGCCGAAGTTGAGCGGAAACGCATCAGTGGCCTTCAGCATCATCTCGATGTAGAACGCACCCGGCGTGCAGGTAGTAGCGCTGGTGCCCGCCGACGGCCCCGTGCCGCCGCCCAGCATGGTGGTGAGCCCGGCGGCCAGGGCCTCATCAATCTGCTGGGGACAGATGAAGTGAATGTGGCAGTCGATGCCGCCGGCCGTGAGGATGAGCCCCTCCCCCGCTATGACTTCGGTGGTGACGCCCACCGTCATGCCCGGCGTCACGCCCGGCATAATGTGCGGGTTGCCGGCCTTGCCGATGCCCGCAATGCGCCCGTTCTTCACCCCGACATCGGCCTTGTAGATGCCGGTGTAGTCGAGCACGAGGGCATTGGTGATGAGCAAATCCAGGGCCTCGGCCGGCGGGATGCCGGCGGCCTGGCCCATGCCGTCGCGCAGCACCTTGCCGCCCCCGAACTTGCACTCCTCGCCATAGACGCAGAAGTCCTTTTCCACCTCAATCACGAGGTCGGTATCACCGAGCCGCACCCGGTCGCCGGTGGTAGGGCCGTACATATCGGCGTACGCGCGCCGTGAGATGGAAAGGGACATGGGATGATTTTATTTGATTACAACCTGCCAATTATTTTTGATCAATTCAGTTTTATCCATTGTGATTATTCTGTATTTTTTATGAGTTATTAAACTATCAATTGATTTGCATTGCTCCACATCTTCAAAGTCAAAAATCACAAGATTTAGCTTGCTATTTTTACTACTCTCCAGATAGTTCGGCCAGCCTTCTTTCCCCTCTTTCAACATTGTAGTGCTACTATCTGGTGCAAATGCTTGACGCAGATAAAATTCCCTTTGGTTCACACTAGGGTATTCAGGCACCGTATCTGTGTATGTTTCAGTTGCTATTTTTCGACCTGTCTTATTTATTATAGTCAATCGACTATCCCAGTATTCGCAAGAAACCAATATACTTGACAAAGCACAGATGAGTAAACAATTAACTAGTTTCATAAATTATACTCGTTGTGAAGTTGATTTTAAAACCCCTACAGTAATGCTTACTTATTTCACTCAATCCACCTTCCCATTAATCCGCGCATTGCCGCCGTACACGATTCTTTCCCCGGCCAGCGCCACTAGCGTCACGCTTTTCCGCTCGCCGGGCTCGAAGCGGACGGCCGTGCCGGCGGGGATGTGGAGGCGGAAGCCCCGGGCGGCGGCGCGGTCGAAGTCGAGGGCGGCGTTGGTTTCGAAGAACGGGTAGTGCGAGCCGACCTGGATGGGCCGGTCGCCGCGGTTGAGCACGTCGAGGGTCAGGGTTTCGCGGCCTGCGTTGAGGAGCAGGTCAGCGGCGGCCAGCTGGTACTCGCCGGGCGCGGGCGGGGTGGTTTCGGGCGGGGCGACGGCGGGGCGCGGGGCGCGCACGAGGCCGGAGCCGTAGAGGACCAGCTCGGCGGAACCGGTTTCGCGGCAGATGGGGTGATGCACGGTCACGAGCTTGGTGCCGTCGGGGAAGGTGCCTTCCACCTGCACCTCGGCCACCAGCGCGGCAACGCCCGGCAGCACGTCCTGCAGCCCCAGAATCTGCTTGCCCTTATCCATCAGCACCGCCACCGATTCACCGTCGCGGATAAACTCCAGCAGTTGGGTCGCCAGCAGGGCCACGGCCTCGGGGTAGTTGAGCAGCAAGCCCCGGGCGTAGCGCTTCTGGGCCACCACGCCGGCCTGGTGCAGCACCAGCTTATCAAGGTCTTTGGGGCTTAAATGCATGGAATTTCGTTCTTATGGTCGCCTCACCCCTAGCCCCTCTCCAAAAAGGAGAGGGGAACTAGTTGTAGTTTTAAATCTTAGACTGACAAGGTAACGCTAGAGCTAGGACTAGTCCCCCTCTCCTTTCCGGAGAGGGGCTAGGGGTGAGGCGAACGTAAGGCGCAGTAAAGTCATCATCGCAGATTCCCATAGATCATCCACCCGCCGTACCCGATGCTGAGCAAAGCCGAGACAATGACCAAGCCGGCGCGCAGGTTGCGGCTGAAGCGCATCCGTTGGGTGAAGGGCACGCTCATCAGGCCGGTGGCACCCAGCATGCCCACCACCGAGCCCAGCCCGAACAGCGCCAGGTAGGCCACACCCAGCCACGCGGAGCGCAGACTACCCATCAGCAGCAGCACCAGCGCCCCGCTGCCGGCCAGCCCGTGCACGAGGCCCACGGCGTAGGCCGTACCCCGGCGGTAGCGCGGGGGCGCAGTCTGGTAGTAGCTTTTATCAGTGAGGCGGCTCAGGCCCAGCACCAGCAGCAGCACGCCCACGGCGGCCTCGAAGTAGTTGGTGTGGGTGATGATGGAACGGCTCAGCAGCAGCGCGCCCCCGAACACCACCAGCGTGGTGGTGTGGCCCAGGCCCCAGAATAGCCCTTCGCGCACGGCGTCGCGGCGGTGGTCGTGGCGGGCCACCAGGGTGCTCACGGCAATGAGGTGGTCGGCCTCGAAGGCGTGTCCGGTGCCGGCCAGCAAAGCGAAGGAAAGCGGCAGGGCCTCTTGCATGAAAACAGGCGTATCAAGGGTTTGAGGGTGTTAATCTAAGTCGAACTCCGGATACTTAACACGCTTTTCTCCCATCACCCCTAAAAAAATAACCCTGCTACCAGAGCAGGGTTATCCGTTTTCAGTAAAACACCCTCCGGATGCTACCCACCCACTACCGGGGCGTTGGGGGCCGGCACGGAAGGGTTGTACTCGGGCGTGGCGGCGTTGTGGATGGCGGTGGCTAGGCCTTTATCGGACTTGAAATCGTTGCGCTTATAGGGGCGGATGATGAGGCGCAGGGCCTTGTCGGAGCTGAAGTAACTGATGGCCCAGCCTACCAGCGTGACCACTTTGTTACGGAAGCCCACCAGCGTCATCAAATGCACAAACAGCCAGGTCAGCCACCCGAAGAAGCCGCCGAAGTGCTTGTCGCCGGGCAGGTCTACCACGGCGCGGTTGCGGCCCACAATGGCCATGCTGCCCTTGTTGGTGTATTGGAACGGCTTGAGGGTTTCGCCGCGCAGCAGCCGCTTGAAGTTGTCGGCCAGCTGCTCGGCCTGCTGAATGGCGACAGGGGCCAGCATGGGGTAGCCGCGCGGCATTTCATCGGTGACCATGTTGGCCACGTCGCCGATGGCGTACACGTTTTGGAAGCCCAGCACGCGGTTCACCGTGTCCACGTTCACGCGCTTGTTGCGGGCCACGGCGGCTTCGGGCAGGCCCTCCAGGGCTGCGCCGTTCACCCCGGCCGCCCAGATCAGGTTTTCAGTCCGGATAAACTCGGTGTCGGAACAGTACAGCTTGCCGTCCTCGAAGTGCTTGGCCTGGGTGTTGAGGCGCACGTGGATGCCCATTTCCTCCAGGTAGCCCTTGGCCTGCACCTGCGAGTCCTTGCTCATCGGCCCCAGCACCTCCGCCCCCGATTCCACGAGGTAGATTTCCATCTGCTTGAGGTCGAGCTCGGGGTAGTCCTTGGGCAGCACGTCCTTGCGCATCTCGGCCAGCGAGCCGCAGATTTCCACGCCTGTAGGGCCGCCGCCCACCACCACCACGTTCATCAGAGCCTGGCGCTGGGCGGGGTCTTCGGTGAGAATAGCCTTCTCGAAGTTCTGAAACAGGTAGCTGCGCAGGTTCAGGGCGTTGGGCACACTCTTGATCTGCATGGCATTCTGCTCGATGCTGGTGAGCCCGAAGAAGTTGGTGAGCGAGCCGGTAGCAATGACCAGATGGTCGTAGCGGATGTCGCCGATGTTGGTGGTGAGCGTATTGGTGGCCGCATCGAGGTGCTGCACGTCGGCCATGCGGTAGAAGAAGTTCTGCTGGCCGGCGAAAATCTTGCGGATCGGGTAGGCGATGCTGTCGGCTTCCAGCGCGCCGGTGGCTACCTGGTAGAGCAGGGGCTGGAAGTTGTGGTAGTTGTTGCGGTCGATAACCACCACCTGCACCGGCGCGTCGGCCAGGTCTTTGGCCAGGCGCAGGCCGGCAAATCCACAGCCAATAATCACGATGCGGGGCTGCGAGGTACGCGGCAGATTGGTATCCATAGGGCGAAGTCGAAGGTCAAACAGTGGCTGTACTGAATATAGGGGGGAATGGTTGGAAGAGTGAATGGCTGAATGAGCGGATGGCTGGATGGTTAAACTGTCATTGCGAGCAGCGCGAAGCAATCCGTCCTTCACAGAGCGCCACACCCCGAAGAAGCAAAAAGCCCCTGACGTCCGTACTGGCGTCAGGGGCTTTTGAGTAGGTCAGGGATTCAGACTGTATGAAGAACGGATTGCTTCGCGCTGCTCGCAATGACAGTTTAACCATCTGTCCATTCAACCGTCCACCTCAATAATCCACGCCTTCCTTCTTCTTGAACTCACCGCTTTTCACTTGATTGATGAGTTGGAGCCAGCTAAAGGGGTTGAGCAGGGGGTTGTTGGTGGCGGGGGTGGCCCCGAGGCCCATGCGGCGCATCTGGTCGTTCTGCTGGGCCTGCATGGTTTGACGGTAATTGCCCATGCTGGTAACGGGCAGCGTGTTGAACATCCGGCGCATCACCTGCTCGTTGAGCTTATCGGCCGGCGTGCGGTCCTCCTCGGATGGCGGTTTCATGGCCAGAAAAGCTTCCTTAAACGCCTTTTCGGTAGCGTAGGGGAAGATGCGTACCTCCGGCAGCACCGTGGCATCCTCCTTCAGCTGCACAATCACGGAATAGCTCTGACGCGGGTAGTTTTCGGGGATGATAACGTACTGATTGCGGTAACCCAGGCTCCGAATCACGATACTATCACCGGCCAGCACGGGCAGCGAGAAGTAGCCATAGGGGTTGGAGGCCGTACCCCGGCCGGCCTTGGGCACGAAAATAGCCGCGCCCGGCACGCCCAGCAGCGAGTCGCCGGAGGCTACGATACCAGTAAACTGCACTACCCGGCGCTGACCCTGGGCCCGCGCACTGCCGGCCGTCAGCACCAGGGCCACCAGTAAGAAACCCAGCAAAGCGGGCAGAAAAGAAAGACGAATTCGGGCCACAACAGACATACAAGGCATTACGAGCAATAAAGATACGGCACTTTCGGGGGCCGCTGGCGGGTTTAGGCTAAATTCGGGCCCGGCTGACTTCGTTCAGCCCCTCCCCATTTTGCGTTTGCCTAAAGATGCGTCTCAAACACTTTACCGTTGCATTCGGCCAGCAACTATTCAAGGCCCTCGGCGACGATTCGCGGGTGCGCATCCTGCATTTGCTCTGGCGCAATCAGGAAATGTGCATTTCCGACCTGGAACAGGTACTTGATTTCAGCCAGACCAAAACCTCCCGGCAATTAGCGTACCTCAAAAATGCGGGGCTGATAAATTTTCGCCGCCTCGATAACTGGGTGTTCTACTTCATCAAGGACGAAGCCCTGGACTTCCTGCAGCAGCTGCTCGGCTACATGGAACGCGACCCGCAGCTGCAACACGACCAGAAGATTTACCAAACGCTCTGGTCGAACCGGGAGCTGGCCGCGTATAAGCTGCAAAACCGCCGCTGGACCGGGAATCACTGATGGGCGCATATTTCTTTACGTTGTTTACGCTGATTTTTCACCGGGACGTTCGGTAGTTCTCTTTTTGTATGCTTGTTGCCTGTGAAATCTGTTGCGCCCGTTACCCGCCTGTTTGTTTGCACTGCCCAGAAAGATGAAGTGGGCAAAGACGTCGTGAAAGCCCTGAAATCCGAGCTTAAGAAGCAGGGCCTGAAAAAGCTGCTGACCGGCGGCGAAAAGCGCAAAGTGCGGGTGCAAACCTGCAACTGCCTCGACCTGTGTAAGCAGTGCAAGAAAGGCCCCGGCGCCGCCCTCATTGTCTACCCCGAAGGCACCACCTACGGCAACGTCCGCCCCAAAGACGCCGCCGACATCGTGCACGAACACTTGGGCGAAGGCCGGGTTGTAGAACGGCTGCGGCTTGATTGATATGCACTACTCAGCAGGCTATTATCTGATCATTCCTAAACACGAGTGGAGCACAGTTAACGGCCACCGCTTTCGGGCCCGCACCTGGTCAGTGAGCACATACATCAGTCACGTTTACCCAGGAATTTGGGGCTTCGACTGGAAGTACAGCAGACGTCAGTTGCCTAAAAATTTCACCCCCACTGACCAAGAGCTGACAGCCTTGCATGCCTGGATCGGAGAGGCATTTGCGCAGGGACAGTACGCGTGGCCTGGCTTCTTCCCTACCCGCGAAAAAGCCGTAGAATTTAAAAGCAGATTTCTGCAAGCACTTCCACAGGTAGAGCTGTTAGGTATTTTTCTACATGAATCTCACTGCTCAACTGCTAATGCGGAAGTCGAGCCACATACTGGCCCTGACTGGCCGAATCTGGCGACACTCCTACAACAGTGGGTTCCCGAGCCTGAAGCCGGTCTGACAATTGGCTTTGACTTATTGGGCCTTTTGGATTACGGTGGCTACGAGCCGTTTTCCTATCACGTATTAGAACAGGAATATCAGGAGGCATTTGGTGTAGTGCTGAATGAGTACGGATTGTTTACTACTGTTTCAGACTGCCAACGGGTAGCTGCCCATACCGACACCATTGCCGACGAGCCAGCCGTTTGGCTGCCATTCAAAACCAAGCTTTTCGGTCCAGAATTTTGAACAACACTATATGAAAAACTACCGTCACCTGTTCTTCGACCTCGACCATACGCTGTGGGACTTTGAAACCAACGCCGATGAAACCCTGCGCCACCTGTTCGCGGAGCACAACATCAGCCGGCACGGGGTGTCGGTAGAGAAGTTTATCAAGGAGTATTCCGATATCAACCACGGCCTGTGGCGGCTGTACCAGGGCGGAAAGATCAATCAGCAGCAGCTGCGTGCCACCCGTTTCCCGCGCACTTTCGCGCAGTTGGGGCTGCGGGAGGAGGATTCGCCGGCGGGCATCTCGGAACAGTTCACCGACATTCTGCCCCACAAAAAAGCCGTGTTTCCCTACACCTACGAGGTGCTCGACTACCTGCGCGACAAGGGCTACCGCCTACACCTCATCACCAACGGCTTCCGCGACATCCAGTACATCAAGCTCGATGCGTCCCGGCTCACAAAGTATTTCGAGGAAATCGTAACTTCCGAGTGCTGCGGGCACCTCAAGCCCGATACCCGCATTTTCGAGCACGCGCTGGAGCGCACCGGCGCCACCGCCCCGGAAAGCCTCATGATTGGCGACAACCTGGAGTGCGACGTGCTGGGCGCCTACAACGCAGGTCTCGACCAAGTGTACTTCAACCCCGCCAAGCGCCGCCACTTCAACCAGATTACCTACGAAATCAGCTGTCTGAGCGAGCTGAAGGAGATTCTGTAACCGCCTGTCATTCCGACACAGGAGGAATCTGAGTGGGCTTGCTTCAATACCTCAACTGAGATTCCTTCTGCGTCGGAATGACAAGTAGCTACCTTTGCCCCAATGACACGACTAATCGGTTTCTCGGGCCGCCGGGGCAGCGGCAAAGACACCATTGCCCGCCTGATTCAGCGGATGCAGCCCGACAGCAAATGGCACATTCGCTCCGTCGGGGAGCCTATTAAGGCCGTATGCGCGGCCCTGGCCGGCGAGGGCACCGCCCCATACTTCTCGCAGCAGGGCAAAACCGAGAAACTGCCCGCCTTCGGCCGCACCCGGGGCGAGATGCTCCAGCAGGTGGGCCTGGCTCTCCGCCTCTGGGAGCCTGATATCTGGGTGCAGGCGTTTTTCTCGCAGCTGCCCACCAACCAGCACACCCTCATTCCGGACGTGCGCTTCCCCAACGAGGCAGACCTCATTCGCAGCAGCGGCGGCCTGATGGTGCGCGTGGAAGGCGACCCGCTCCACCAGCGCGGCGACGGCACCCGCGACGACGACCACCCCAGCGAAACTGCCCTCGACCACTACCCCCACTTCGACCTCACCCTCCACAATACCGGCTCCGTCCAGGACTTGGAGTGGCAGGTGCGGGCGCTGCTGCAGCGGTTGTAGTTCAATACTGCACGAATGGCACAAAAAAAGGCATTAACCATCTGGTTTAAGGCTTGGATTCTCCTGCCCTTATCGGCCGTTGGGTTATTGATATTTGGTTGGCAGGTAGCACAGCGGTGGAAGGTTTTGCACGGCACGCAGGCCACAGCTATTGTGAGCACCCAACTCGGCAAGGAGGGCTCTGGCAGCAGTGGAGTATATCATGCAATGGTACGGTACCAGCAAAGCCAACAAGGTGCACGATATGCTCAGTTAGAAACTAATCAGTTTACACATACAGAACTCATCCCAGGAACTATAGTACAAGTTAGCTACGCTGAAAATGCGCCTCAAAACGTTCTTTTAACTTCAGAATGAAGCTTTAGCGGTAAGCTATTGCTGTTTTCTATAGTTTGCGTGATGGTCTTTGCTGATGGAATATCAGCTCACCGGCAGTGGCGTCGAGAGCATTGCATTAGATAGCCCGCCAAGTAACAACCGCGCTTTCCTCTCTACCTTTGCCCTTCCCCACCACCCATCACCCCAAACCAGCACTTCCTTATGGCCAACGGTTTTTTCAACGTCCCGACCCCGATTAACGAGCCCGTAAAAGGCTACGCGCCCAACTCGCCCGAGCGGGTGGAGCTGCTCAAGACCCTCAAGGAGCTCAAGCAGCAGCAGCGCGACATTCCGATGCACATCGGCGGCCAGGAAATCCGCACCGGCAAGAAGCAGAATATCACCCCGCCCCACGACCACCAGTACGTGCTGGGCCAGTTCCACGAAGGCGACGCCTCGCACGTAGCGCAGGCTATTGACGCCGCCCTGGCCGCCCGCCCGCTGTGGGCCGAAATGCCCTGGGAGCACCGCGCCGCCATCTTCCTGAAAGCCGCCGACCTGCTGGCCGGCCCCTACCGGGCACGCATCAACGCGGCCACTATGCTGGGCCAGAGCAAGAACTGCTTCCAGGCGGAAATCGACGCCGCCTGCGAGCTGATCGACTTCTTCCGGTTCAACGTGCATTTCATGCAGCAGATCTACCAGCAGCAGCCCGAAAGCCTGCCCGGTATGTGGAACCGCCTGGAGCACCGCCCGCTGGAAGGCTTCGTGTTTGCCCTCACGCCCTTCAACTTCACGTCCATTGCCGCCAACCTGCCCGCCTCGGTGGCCATGATGGGCAACGTGGTGGTGTGGAAGCCCGCCAACACCCAGATCTACTCGGCCCAGGTGCTGATGGAGCTGTTCAAGGAAGCCGGCGTGCCCGACGGCGTCATCAACCTGGTGTACGTGGACGGCCCCACCGCCGGCAACGTGATTTTCAAGCACCGCGACTTTGCCGGCATCCACTTCACCGGCTCCACCGGCGTGTTCCAGCACATCTGGAAGACCATCGGCGAGAATATCAGCAACTACAAGAGCTACCCGCGCATCGTGGGCGAAACCGGCGGCAAGGACTTTATCCTGGCCCACCCGTCGGCGCACGCCAAGGCCGTGGCCGTGGGCATGAGCCGGGGCGCGTTTGAGTACCAGGGCCAGAAGTGCTCGGCCGCCTCGCGCGTGTACCTGCCCTCCAACCTCGCCGACGAAATTCTGGGCTACGTGAAAGAAGACCTGGCCTCGTTCCGGATGGGCGACGTGGAGGACTTCTCCAACTTCATCAACGCCGTTATCGACGAGAAATCCTTCGATAAGCTGGCCAAGTACATCGACGGTGCCAAGGCCGACCCGAACGCCGAAATCGTGGCCGGCGGCGGCTACGACAAGTCGAAGGGCTACTTCATCGAGCCTACCGTCATCGTGACCAAGGACCCGAAGTACGTGACCATGTGCGAGGAGCTGTTCGGCCCCGTGCTCACCGTGCACATCTACGACGCCGACAAGTTCGACGAGGTGCTGGAGCTGGTGGACACCACCTCACCCTACGCCCTCACCGGCGCCATCTTCTCGCAGGACCGCTACGCCATCGACCACGCCTCGAAGAAGCTGGTGCACGCCGCCGGCAACTTCTATATCAACGACAAGCCCACCGGCGCGGTAGTTGGCCAGCAGCCCTTCGGCGGGGCCCGCGCCTCCGGCACCAACGACAAGGCCGGCTCCATGCTGAACCTGCTCCGCTGGGTGTCGCCGCGCGCCATCAAGGAAACCTTTGTACCCGTCACGGATTACCGCTACCCCTTCCTGGGCTCGGCTCCGGCCGAGGATCTGAACCGGGACAAGGGGCTGTAGGCCGCTGTTCGGTTTTGATAAAAGAGAAGGCCGCTCCGGGATTCCGGGGCGGCCTTTTTATTTCATACACGTTGATAAATGACAGAGACATTGACACCCAACTTCTGCTGAAACCTGCTTAAAAAATCTTCGGTCAAGTCAGGCCAGTTCCAGAATTTGAAGCCCAAGTCACTAAAGCCCCACTGCGGCGTAAACCAAAACTGATGGATGCTATTCGTAGTGTCGCAGACTGGACAAACTACCTCATTTAGGTTGCCCTCATACCAGTTCTCAAGAAAACCCAAGTCCTCTTCTGCCAGATTTTGTTGACAGGCCGGACAGTATATTTCTTCTATTCCATTACCACCAGTATCGAAGATGTGTCTTTCAGTGATAATCTTAAGTCCAATTACATCCAAACTAAAAATATGTCTATTGGCCGACTCAATTACTTTCTTAGCACCACCCGATATTGCGTACCCCCCATCAAATCCTAAAACACAGGATGTAAGCGTAGGCTTAACTATATCATCTTCAACCAGCCAGTTTAGCACTTCCTTTGCCTTCGCCACTCTATTAGGGTAACTGGATACCTGTGGTACAATTGCAATGCTATGGTCGCTCATTAGGCTGTTATTTTATTGTTTCGCGAATATCCGGAAACTGCAGCTGCAACAGCGGCACTGCCACCTCATCATAAATTTCCCGCAACATCAGCTGCAAACCAGTATCAGCAATATCCAACACATCATCCGGTTTCATAAACGCCTCGTAACGCCACTCTCCGGCCGCCGTGCGCCAGTAGGATTCCACAAACTGCTGCGTCTGCGAAACGAGGACATACTGCTGAAGTGATTCGAGGCGACGGTAGTGGACGCACTTCCACGTCCGGTCCCGCTCCGCCCATAGTGGGTCCAGCACTTCAACTATAACCTTCGGGCACTGCACTACATATTCCAGACCTGAGCATGGCACGAAGTCCCGAATTACCACATCGGGGTAAGTGTAATAGCCGCCGGGAATGACTTCAAGCAGCATCCCATTGCTGAACACATCAAGGCCAACCTGCTTGCGGCGAGCAAATAGGGGCAATGAGCAGTTCTGCACCAGCAGGTTGTGCCGCAGCGTATCAGCCGGAAAAGGCCAGACCTGCCCGTCGTAGAATTCGTGCCGGTCTTCGGCTTGCTGTTCCAGCGCCAGGAACTCGGCTACCGAATACAGTTGCCCAGGCACGAATGGCTCGTAGAATGGTTTCATCGATTGAATCTAGCGGATAGGCTGCATATACGCCTTTCCCCTACCCTCCTATTTCACCTTTGTTCCCAACCGGCTAGGTCCTACCTTTGCCTCCCATGCCGTTTCTACGCGGCGTTTATTTGTCGCAGCCTATGCTTCTCGCCGTTCCGACCCAATATCAGCCCCAGGATTTCCTGCCCATCGTGGTGCAGTTTGTGCTGGCCGTGGCCTTCGTGGCCTTCGCCATGATTACGTCCCATTTGCTGGGCCCGCGCCGCAAGAGCGTGGTGAAGGATGAAGCCTTCGAGTGCGGCATCGAGTCGGTGGGCAACGCCCGCACCCCGATTTCGGTGAAATACTTCCTCACGGCCATCCTGTTCGTGCTCTTCGATGTGGAAGTTATCTTCATGTACCCCTGGGCCGTGAACTTCCGCCAACTGGGCACCACCGGCTTCTACCAGATGCTGGTGTTCCTGGCTCTGCTAATGGCCGGCTTCGCCTACGTCATCAAAAAAGGCGTTCTGCGCTGGAACGAAGCCCGTTAAGACGGCGCAGCGGCAACCTTTGGCCCCGGCCGGATGTTGCCTTTCTGAAGCGTAGCCGCTTCTGTTAACCTGACTTGCTCCCATGGATACTCGAGTTCCTGAAATCAAAACGGTAGACGCGCCCGACGGCCTCGAAGGCGCCGGCTTCTTCGCTACTTCCCTGGAAAAAGTGGTGGGCATTGCCCGCGCCAACTCGCTCTGGCCTTTGCCTTTTGCTACCTCCTGCTGCGGCATCGAGTTCATGGCCACCATGGGCTCCCGCTACGACATCTCCCGCTTCGGCTCGGAGCGTCCCAGCTTCTCGCCACGGCAGGCCGATTTGCTGATGGTGATGGGCACCATCGCCAAGAAGATGGCCCCCATCGTGAAGCAGGTGTACGAGCAGATGGCCGAGCCCCGCTGGGTGCTGGCTATGGGTGCCTGCGCCTCCTCGGGCGGCATTTTCGATACATACTCCGTGCTCCAGGGCATCGACCGGATCATTCCGGTGGACGTGTACGTGCCCGGCTGCCCGCCCCGCCCCGAGCAGGTGCTCGACGGCCTGATGCGCATCCAGGACCTGGCCAAAAACGAATCCTTCCGCCGCCGCAACTCGCCCGAGTATCAGGCCCTACTGGCGTCGTACAACATTAAGTAAGTAGTGAGTATTGGGTATTGAGTAGCTAGACTTTTAACCGTCGGCAGCTCAATACTCAATACCAGATACTCAATACTAAGTACTCAGAAATGGCTGACCAGAACGAATCCATCCCGGCGCAGGAACAGGCCGCCGCCCAGGACCCGGCCGCGCAGAAAAACGCGCAGCTGCTGGCCCTGCTGCACCGCCTCTTTGGGGCCGATGCCTTCACCGACGTGGAGGAGCCCTACGGCCTGCTAACGGCTACCACCACCCGGGAGCAGATTCACGGCATCATCGAAGGGTTGCAGAAGGATGAGGAGATTCAACTCCATTTCCTGACCACCATGTGCGGCATGCACTGGCCCGAAAAAAAGGACCAGGAGCTGGGCATCGTGTATCACCTGCATAGCCTGACGCAAAACATCCGGCTGCGCCTGAAGATCTTCTTCCCGATTGCCGACCCGGTTGCCCCGACTCTCACGGACCTCTACTCTTGCGCCAACTGGATGGAGCGCGAGGCCTTCGACTTCTACGGCATCATCTTCCCCGGCCACCCCAACCTCATGCGCATCCTCAACGTGGAGGACATGGACTACCACCCCATGCGCAAGGAGTACGCCCTGGAAGACGGCACCCGCGAAGACAAAACCGACCTGTTCTTTGGACGATAATTCTTAGAACTTAGAAATGAGAGCTTAGAACGTAGACTGTTCTTGTTTTCAGACCTCTTTCTCCAACTTCTAAGCTCTAAGTTCTAGGCCCTAAGCTCTGAAAAAATGGCAGTAAACGACACGCTGGAAAGCACCCATAAGATCATCGAGTCGGCGCGGGAGCAGCAGCCCAACCTGAATCCGCTGGCCCCCACGGTCAACGACTTCAACCAGGAGCTCACCACCCTGAACCTGGGCCCCACGCACCCCGCTACCCACGGCATCTTCCAGAATATTCTGCAGATGGACGGGGAGCGGATCATTTCCGGCGTGCCCACCATCGGCTACATCCACCGGGCCTTCGAGAAGATTGCCGAGCGCCGGCCCTTCTACCAGATTACCACCCTCACCGACCGGATGAACTACTGTTCGTCGCCCATCAACAACTTTGGGTGGCACATGACGGTGGAGAAGCTGCTCGGCGTGGAGGTGCCCAAGCGCGCCCAGTACATCCGGGTGATTATGATGGAGCTGGCCCGCATCACCGACCACCTGATCTGCAACGGCATTTTGGGCGTGGACACGGGCGCTTTCACCGGCTTCCTCTACCTGATGGATGAGCGGGAAAAGGTGTACGAGATTTACGAAGAATTGTGCGGCGCCCGCCTGACCACCAACATGGGCCGCGTTGGTGGCATGGAGCGCGACCTTTCCGACGTAGCTATTGCCAAGCTGCGGGCCTGGCTGAAAAGCTTCCCGGCCGTGATGCGCGAGTTCGAGGCCATGTTCAACCGCAACCGCATCTTCATGGACCGGATTGTGGACGTGGGGGCTATTTCGGCCGAGCGCGCCCTCAACTACGGCTTCACCGGCCCCAACCTGCGCGCCGCCGGCGTCGACTACGACGTGCGGGTGATGAACCCCTACTCCAGCTACCAGGATTTCGACTTCGAAATTCCGGTGGGCACCAAGGGCGACACCTACGACCGGTTCATGGTGCGCAACGAGGAAATCTGGCAGAGCCTGCGCATTATCAACCAAGCACTGGAAAACCTGCCCCAGGGCCCCTACCACGCCGATGCGCCGCACTTCTACCTGCCGCCCAAGCAGGCCGTGTACCAGAACATGGAGGCCCTCATTTATCACTTCAAAATTGTGATGGGCGAGATTGACGCTCCCGTGGGCGAGGTCTACCACTCGGTGGAAGGCGGCAACGGCGAGCTGGGTTTCTACCTCGTGTCCGACGGCGGCCGTACGCCCTACCGCCTGCACTTCCGCCGGCCCTGCTTCATCTACTACCAGGCCTACACCGAAATGGTGGTGGGCCAGACCCTCTCCGACGCCATCGTGACGCTGTCGTCGATGAATGTAATTGCCGGGGAGCTCGACGCGTAGTTTTTTGCTGAATACAACTGATATGGAATCGACTGCTACCAAGCCGCAATTCTCTGAAGCCGCCCAGGCTGAAATTGCGCGCATCTGCAAGCAATACCCGGAGGAGCGCCGCAAATCGGCCATGCTGCCGGTGCTGCACATTGCCCAGGCCGAATTTGGCGGCTGGGTAAGCCCCGAAGTGCAGGATCTGGTGGCCGAAGTACTGGGCGTGAAGCCCATTGAGGTGTACGAGGTGTCGTCGTTCTACACCATGTTCAACCTCAAGCCCGTCGGCAAGCACGTGCTGGAAATCTGCCGCACGGGCCCCTGCATGCTGCGCGGCTCCGACGAGCTGACGGCCCAGCTGGAGCGCATCACCGGCGCCAAAGTAGGCGGCCCGGCCTCCGAAGACGGCCTATTCACGCTCAAGGAAGTGGAGTGCTTGGCCGCCTGCGGCTTCGCCCCCATCGTGCAGGTACGCGAGCAGTACTACGAGCAGCTTGATACCCCGGAAGCCGTGGACGCCATGCTCTCGGAGCTGCGCAACCAGGTGCACCGCCCTGCCCTGCCCTGGGAAGAAACCGGCCTGCCAAACGCAGTGGCCAACAACTAACGTCTTTCAGCTCTGAACCTATGGGACGCAAACTGCTGACCGAACATATTAACGTTGAAGGCATCGACACCCTGGAGGTGTACCGCAAGCACGGCGGTTACCGCTCGGTGGAGAAGGCCCTGAAAACGATGACGCCTGATGAGGTGGTGGAAGAAGTGAAGAAGTCGGGCCTACGGGGCCGCGGCGGCGCAGGCTTCCCCACGGGTATGAAATGGAGCTTCCTGGCCAAGCCGGAGGGTGTGCCGCGCTACCTCGTCTGCAACGCCGACGAATCGGAGCCGGGCACCTTCAAGGACCGCCAGCTGATGTCGAAGCTGCCCCACTTGCTTATCGAGGGCATGATTACGGGCTCGTACGCGCTGGGTGCCAACACCTCGTACATCTACATCCGCGGGGAGTTGTTGTACGTGCTGCGCATCTTGGAAAAAGCCATTGCGGAAGCCTACGCGGCCGGTTTCCTGGGCAAGAACATCCTGGGCTCGGGCTACGACCTGGACCTGTTCGTGCATCCCGGCGGCGGCGCCTACATCTGCGGCGAAGAAACCGCCCTGCTGGAATCGTTGGAAGGCAAGCGCGGCAACCCGCGCAACAAGCCGCCATTTCCGGCTGTGCAGGGCCTCTACGCCCGCCCCACGGTGGTCAACAACGTGGAATCCATTGCCGCCGTGCCGGTGATTGTGAACGAGGGCGGCGACGAATACGCCAAAATCGGGGTGGGTCGGAGCACCGGCACCAAGCTGATTTCGGCCTGCGGCCACCTCAACAAGCCCGGCATCTACGAAATCGAGTTGGGTTTGCCCGTCGAGGAATTCATCTACTCCGATGAGTACTGCGGCGGCATCTGGAAAGGCCGCGAGCTGAAGGCCGTAGTAGCCGGCGGCTCGTCGGTGCCGATTCTGCCCAAGGAGCTGATTCTGAAAACTGCCGCCGGCGAAAACCGCCTGATGACTTACGAGTCGCTCAGCGACGGGGGCTTCGTGACGGGTACTATGCTGGGCTCCGGTGGCTTCATTGCCATGGACGAGACAACCTGCATCGTGCGCAACACCTGGAACTTCAGCCGCTTCTACCACCACGAGTCGTGCGGGCAATGCTCGCCCTGCCGCGAGGGTACGGGCTGGATGGAGAAAGTGCTGCACCGCCTCGAGCACGGCCACGGCCACATGGAGGACATCGACCTGCTGGTAAGCGTGGCCAAGCAAATCGAGGGCAACACCATTTGCCCCCTCGGTGAAGCCGCCGCCTGGCCCGTAGCCGCCGCCGTGCGCCACTTCCGCCACGAGTTTGAGTGGCACGTGACCCACGCCAAGGAAGCCGCCCAACCCGGCGCGGTGTACCGGGCAAACGGTGTGCTGGTGTAACTGAACGTCGTGCCTCATCTGGCGTCCGCTTGCCGAAGCATCTCTACCGCTTCGTTGAGTTATTTGAATTACCACTGCGGTAGAGATGCTTCGACTTCGCTGCGCTACGCTCAGCATGACGACCTAAAGACGAAATAACTTCAATGGCTAAAATTACTTTCGACGGCATCGAGGTGGAAGTTCCGGACGGAACCACCATCCTGAATGCGGCCCGCCAGATTGGCGGCAGCATCGTGCCCCCGGCCATGTGCTACTACACCCCGCTGAAAGGCTCGGGCGGCAAGTGCCGCGCCTGCCTCGTTCGCGTGGCGGCCGGCTCGGCCAAGGACCCGCGCCCTATGCCCAAACTGGTAGCCTCGTGCGTGACGCCAGTGCAGGATGGGATGATTGTAGAAAACACTACCAACCCGCAGGTGCTGGACGTGCGCAAGGGCATCGTGGAGATGCTGCTCATCAACCACCCCTTGGATTGCCCCGTGTGCGACCAGGCCGGCGAGTGTGATCTGCAGAACTTCGCCTTTGAGCATGGCGTGAGCACCACCCGCTACCAGGAAGAGCGCCGCACCTTCGAGAAAATCGACATTGGCCCGCTGATTCAGCTGCACATGACGCGGTGCATTCTGTGCTACCGCTGCGTGTACACCGCCGACCAGATTGTGAAAGGCGACCGGAACCACGGCGTACTGGGCCGCGGCGACGCCGCCGAAATCGGCACTTACATCGAGAACATCATCGACGACGACTTCTCCGGCAACGTCATCGACGTGTGCCCGGTAGGCGCCCTCACCGACAAGACGTTCCGCTTCAAGTCGCGGGTGTGGTTCACCAAGCCCGTGAATGCCCACCGCGACTGCCCCAAGTGCTCCGGCAACGTGGTGCTCTGGTACAAGGGCAACGACGTGCTCCGGACCACGGCCCGCAAGGACCAGTACGGCGAGGTGAAGGAGTGGATCTGCAACGAGTGCCGCTTCGAGAAGAAGGAGACTTCAGACTGGACCATCGAAGGCCCGGCCCATATCGACCGTTCTTCGGTCATCTCGGCCAACCACTACGAGCTGCCGGTTCTCAACCAATCCGTAGTCGCCGACTTGCCCGCCAGCACCCAGCGCGAACTGGAAAAGAACCCACCGTTGAAATTAGGTAACTAGTTGTTGGCGGTTAGTTGTCGGTTGTCGGTCTTGAATAAAGAAGGCAGCCTGCACTAACAACTGACAACCAACAACTGACAACTACCCCAATGATTGAACTACCCGCACTAGGCTGGCAATCCATCGTCATCTTCGTCGTATTCGCGCTTTCGCTGCTGATTGCGACGTATTGCACCTACGCGGAACGCGTAATTGCCGCATTCCTGCAGGACCGTGTGGGCCCCGACCGCGCCGGCCCCTACGGCCTGGCGCAGCCGCTGGCCGATGCCGTGAAGATGTTCACGAAGGAAGAATTCTTCCCCGGCGGTGCCAACAAGGCCCTGTTCGTGTTCGGTCCCTGTCTGGCCATGATTACGGCCCTAATGTCGTCGGCGGTTATTCCGTTCGGCAACATCATGAACTTCGGCAACAACCTGTTCTTCCTGCAAGGCATTGAGGTGAACATCGGCATGCTGTGGGTGTTCGGCGTGGTGTCGCTGGGCGTGTACGGCGTGATGATTGGCGGTTGGGCTTCCAACAACAAGTTCTCATTGCTAGGCGCCATCCGCGCGGCGTCGCAGAACATCAGCTACGAACTGGCCATGGGCATGGCTCTGATTGCCGTGCTGATGATTTCGGGCACGCTGAGCCTGCGCGAAATCACGCTGCAGCAGTCGGCTCCCGGCGAGTGGTACATGTGGAACATCGTGAAACAGCCGCTGGGCTTCCTCATCTTCCTGGTGTGCGCCTTCGCGGAAACCAACCGTACGCCCTTCGACTTGCCCGAGTGCGAAACTGAGCTGGTGGGCGGCTACCACACCGAATATTCGTCGATGAAGCTGGGCTTGTACCTGTTCTCGGAGTACGTGAACATCTTCGTGGTGTCGGCCGTGATGAGCGTGCTGTACTTCGGCGGCTTCAACTTCCCCTTCCAGTACGAGCTGCGCGACTGGTTCGTGAGCAGCCAGGGCTGGGAGCTGGCTTCGGCTCAGAACCTGATTACGCTGCTGGGCACCGTGGGCCTGTTCCTGAAGATCTTCGCCTTCATCTTCTTCTTCATGTGGATCCGCTGGACCCTGCCGCGCTTCCGCTACGACCAGCTGATGCGCCTGGGCTGGACCATCCTCATCCCGCTGGCCGTCTTCAACATCGTCCTCACCGGTGGCCTCATCCTGGCCGGCGTGATTTAAGTACCTTTCAATACCCCTTGTCATGCTGAGCTTGCCGAAGCATCTCTACTGCTTCGTCGCCAAAGTAATCTGATTACTACTGCGGTAGAGATGCTTCGGCAAGCTCAGCATGACAATCGACAGTTTTCGAAACTGATTATATGCAACTCACCAACCGAGCCAAGGTATTAGAAAAGAAGCCGATGACGTTGGCCGAGCGGGCGTACCTGCCGGCCATCTTCCAGGGCCTGAGCATCACGATGCGCCACTTCTTCATGAAGAAGGCCACCGTGCGCTACCCCGAGGAAGTGCGGCCCTTCTCCAACACGTTCCGCGGCCTGCACGTGCTCAAGCGCGACGAGCAGGGCCGGGAGCGGTGCACGGCCTGCGGCCTCTGCGCCGTAGCCTGCCCCGCCGAAGCCATTACGATGGTGGCCGGCGAGCGGAAAAAGGGCGAGGAAGGCCTTTACCGCGAGGAGAAGTACGCCATCAGCTACGAAATCAACATGCTGCGGTGCATCTTCTGCGGCCTCTGCGAGGAAGCCTGCCCTAAAGCCGCCGTTTACCTCCAGCCCGACAAGATGGCCCCGCCGCGCTACGAGCGGGACGAGTTCATCTACGGCAAGGACCGCCTGGTGGAGCCCGTGTCGCCGGACGAGCGTTCCGTGCGCGGCATCCAGCTCACCTCGGACCAGGCCACCACGCTGCGGGCCCGCATTGGCTAGTTGTCAGTTGCTGGTTGTCAGTTGTTAGGGCTCCTGCTCTGCATAAATGATAACCACTTTTCAAACTGATAACTGACAACCAACAACTGACAACTCACTCCATGTCTCCCATCTTCCTCTTTCTGACTTTCGTGGCGCTGCTGAGCGCACTGGGTGTGGTGTTCGCCAAAAACCCGGTGCACAGCGTGCTGTTCCTGATTCTGACGTTCTTCTCGCTGTCGGGGCATTACCTGCTGCTGAACGCGCAGTTTCTGGCGGCCGTGAACATCATCGTGTACGCCGGGGCCATCATGGTGCTGTTCCTGTTCGTGATTATGTTCCTGAACCTGAACGTGGACACCGAGCCGCACAAGCCGGCCCTGGCCAAAATTGCCGCAGCCGTAGCTGGTGGCTCCCTTCTGCTCATCCTCGTGGCCGCCCTGAAAGACGTAACGCCCACCGGCGTACCGGCCGGCACCGTGTTCAACTCCCAAATCGGCATGGTGGACCAGCTGGGCATGAAGCTCTACACCGATTATCTGCTGCCCTTCGAGCTGGCCTCCGTGCTGTTCCTGGTAGCCATGGTGGGGGCCGTAATGCTCGGCAAGCGCGAAGTAGGCGAGCGGAATTTCTAGCCTTATCTGCTGGCTTCAGTGGAAACCAAGCGCGGCGGCTGATGCATCAGCCGCCGCGCTTTTTTATGGTAGCATAGGAGGTATTAGGCTGCACCTGTTAGATTGAGCCTGCTATAACAACCGCTATGAAGCTCCCGGCTCGCCAACCATTCATTTATACCGTGCTTATTTCCACTGCCACCGTTCTGGCAGTATGGTTTCTGGGGCTGCGGCAGGATTGGAGTTTGTTTAAAGACTCCCTCATTTCTCTTACCATTCTGTCGGCGGCTTTCTCGTCTTTCCTCACCGTAAGCTTGTTTCAGGGTGTTTGGATGCACGACAACTTCGGCAAGTTGATAGACCACATCAAGCGCGTACCCTTCCCGGACGATTTCCCGGAACTAAGCACCGGCGACTTGGATCTGAGTTTTGACGCTGATGAAGGCTGCGGAGCGCTCATACTGGGAATTCTGGCGTGGCTGGTGGTCGCTGTACTCGCGGTGGCGTTGCTATGGGTATTCGCCGCCGTTGCCTGGGCGGTGTTTTTGGTGCTCGCTGCCGTTCTGTATTGGGTTTTCTTCAGGGCCCTACGTTTCGCGTTGCGGCATGGGCGCGAGTGCCGAGGTAAGCTTGGACTGAGCGTGCGTTATGCTCTTACCTACACCGTCGTGTACACTTCTTGGCTATACGCTATTTTGCTAGCAGCACACTACCTGAAATAAACAGCGGCACCTGATTCCTCAGGTGCCGCTGTTTATTTCTACTAAACTCGAACCCGCCTACTCCGCTTCCGCGCTGCGGCGGCGCATCCAAGCGGGGCCGGTGCAGGCGCCCTCCATTTTCTGGCGGAATTTCTCCTTTTCCTCGGGCGTGAGGCATTCCAGGCGGGTTTCCATCTGCTGTTTCCACTGGCGGCGCTTGCGGGCCCAGCCGGCGCGGTGGCCACGGCCGCCCCAGCCCCCGAACAGGATACGGGAGAGCACCAGCAGCCCCAGCGCCTGCCAGATGCTGATGAGGGGCAGGTTGAACAGGTCAGGCAGCAGCCAGTTCCAGAGGCGCATGGTCACGTAGCCGGCCACGGCCAGAAACAACGTAATCAGCAGTAGTATTTTGAGGCCGTGTAACAGGCGGAAGGAGCGGTTCATGGGAAGTGGGTGTTAAAAGAGCGTGTCATGCTGAGCATGTGGCGCATCAAGCCAGTGTGCGCAGCCGTAATCGAAGCATCTCGCGTGCTGATGTAGGAATAGCGTTGCAGCGTCAGCACGCGAGATGCGTCGACAAGCTCAGCATGACGTACTGGTTAGTCCGTAAATAGCTCAGTATATAGCGTGCGGAGGCGTTTGCGCAGGTGCTGTACGGCATAATGCTTGCGCGAAATCAGGGTTTTGAGCGGGACGCCAGTTTCCTCTTCCATTTCGCGGAAGGTTTTGTCTTCCAGCTCGTGCCAGATGAACACCTGCCGCTGGGCGGCCGGCAGCTCGGCCAGGGCGTCGCTGAGTGCTTCCATGAGAGTTTCGCGGAGCAGCCGGTTTTCGGGCGCGTCGTCGGTGGCGGGCAGAATGTCGGCCAGCAGTAGGGAGTTTTCGTCGCCGTCGGCGGCAAAGGCGGCCATTTCGTTTTCCAGCGAGACGGGCTTTTTGCGGCGGTAGAGGTCGGTGATTTTGTTGCGGGCCACCCGAAACAGCCAGGCGGCGGCCTGCTCCACGGGCTTCATCAGCCGGTAGCTTTCCACGAGCTCGGCGAATACGTCCTGAAGCACGTCTTCGGCCTCGGCCTCGTTGGGGATGCGGCGGCGGATAAACGCCAACAGACGCTTCCGTTGGGTGCGCACGGCTTCCTGTATCTGCAGGTCCTGGTGGCCGGCCGTCATGCGTGCAGCGTCGAGTGGTAAAGCTAAAGGTTCCATTCTGCTGACACAGACGTGGAACACTGGAAGATACTTTATCGGGGAGCAGAAATTTTATTCAGAGTCATTGAAACGGTCATTCCGAGCGAAGGCGGAGCCGCAGCCGAGGAATCTCGCGTGCTGACGTTGTAATACGATTGATTACTACGCTGGCGAGATTCCTCGGCTGCGGCTCCGCCTTCGTTCGGAATGACCGTTCTACGAAATCCCTCCTACAAAAAGTGGTACAGGAACGTAATAACGCCGGTGTACGCGGGCTTCTTCTGGCCTTCGATTTCCATCGTCACGCCGATGTTGGCTTTGGCTATGCCGCGCAAATCTTTTACGGCCAGCAGCTTGGCATGCAGGCGCACCGGCGTATTCACCAGCACGGCCTGGTTGAAGCGAAACTCGCTGATTTCGTAGTTCACCTGCATCTTCAGGTTTTCCACCTGCACGAGCTGGTTCCAGAAATAGGGCAGCAACGACAGCGTGAGGTAGCCATGGGCAATAGTGCCCCCAAACGGCGACTCGGCGGCGGCGCGCTCAGGGTCGGTGTGGATCCACTGAAAATCCAGGGTGGCGGCGGCGAACTGGTTGATTTGCTCCTGGGTGATGGTGTGCCAGGGCGTGATGCCGAGGTCCTGGCCCTCGTACTGTTGCAGCTCAGCTAAGCTGCCAATGGTAATACTCATGAGGCAATAAGTTGCGGTGGCGGAAGTGCTAAAGTACGGTTTGGCTACGGGAGCGGCTATACCTACTGCGAAAAAGGTCCGGCTGGGGTTCCGCTGGCGTGTTCACCAGCGAATCTTCGCCTTGAAAACGCCCGAATCAGGCCAATTTAAAGGGTGGCGTTTTCCGATTTTCAGGATACCTTTGCCAGCTAATTGCCCCGCCGTGCCCCGGCCGATGGGGCTTCGTTCCGCCGCCAACGCTACCGCATGGACCAGAACATACCGCAGGTTATCCAAACGGTTCCTCTTCAGTACTACGTTTTCTTCGCTGCCACCTTGTTTTCCATCGGGGTGCTGGGCGTACTCACGCGGCGCAACGCCATCATCATTTTCATGTGCGTGGAGCTGATGCTGAACGCCGTGAACGTGCTGCTGACCGCCTTCTCGGCCTACCGCGCCGACCCCAACGGGCAGGTATTCGTGTTCTTCATCATGGCCGTGGCCGCCGCCGAAGTGGCGGTCGGGCTGGCTATCATCGTGATGATCTACCGCAACCTGCAGAACACCGACGTTAATCTGCTCAACCGCCTGAAGTTCTAACGAGTGCCTCACCCCCTAGCCCCCTCTCCGGGGGGAGAGGGGGAACTAGCTTTTAGAGCTAGTTTTTGTTGATGCTTCCTTGTTCAGATCTAAAAACTAAAAAACTAGTCCCCCCTCTCTACAGGAGAGGGGGCTAGGGGGTGAGGCCCCCATCTGCTTATGCAAGAAACTGTAATCCCCGCTGCCGGCGCGCCGTACTCCACGTTTCTGTACGTGCTTATTCCGCTGCTGCCGTTTTTGGGCTTTCTGATCAACGGGCTGCTGAACCGTAAGCTCTCGGGCACGGTGGCCGGTGCCATCAGCAGCCTGGCGGTGCTGGGCTCGTTCGCCATTTCGGTGTTCCTGTTCCTGAACTTCCAGTACCAGTACACCGTCACGCTGTTCGACTGGATTTCGGTCGGCTCGATGCAGATTCCCTTCAGCTATCAGATCGACCAGCTCAGCCTGATTATGCTGCTGCTCGTGACGGGCGTGGGTTTCCTGATTCACGTGTACAGCATCGGCTACATGCACCACGACGAGAACGTGGGCAAGTTTTTTAGCTTCCTGAACCTGTTCGTATTCAGTATGCTGGTGTTGGTGCTGGGCGCCAACTTCGTGATTCTGTTCATTGGTTGGGAAGGCGTGGGGCTGTGCTCCTACCTGCTCATCGGCTTCTGGAACAAGAACACGGCCTACAACAACGCCGCCAAGAAAGCCTTCATCATCAACCGTGTCGGCGACCTGGGCTTCCTGCTCGGCATCTTCCTGATTTACCTCACCTTCGACTCGGTGCAGTACGCCGAGGTGTTCCAGAAGGCTTTCAACCAGGACTTTGGCCCGTATACGGTAGCCATCGTCGTCCCTATTACGATGCTGCTGTTCGTGGGCGCTACTGGTAAATCGGCCCAGCTGCCGCTCTACACTTGGCTGCCCGACGCCATGGCCGGCCCCACCCCGGTTTCGGCCCTGATTCACGCCGCGACCATGGTAACAGCCGGTATCTACATGATTCTGCGCGCCAATGTGCTGTTCACGCTGGCCCCCGAAACCCTCGAAGTCATTGCCATCATCGGCGCGGCTACGGCGCTGTTTGCCGCCACCATTGGTTTGGCTCAGAACGACATCAAGAAGGTGCTGGCCTACTCCACCGTTTCGCAGCTGGGCTACATGTTCCTGGCCCTGGGCGTGATGGGCTACAGCACTTCCCTGTTCCACGTCCTCACCCACGCCTTCTTCAAGGCCCTGATGTTCCTGGGCGCGGGCTCCGTGATTCACGCCATGAGCAACGAGCAGGACATGCGCCGCATGGGCGGCCTACGCAAAGCCCTGCCGATTACGTTCATCACCTTCTTTGTGGGCTGTTTGGCCATTGCCGGCATCCCGCCCTTCTCGGGCTTCTTCTCTAAGGATGAAATCCTGCTGCACGCTTTCGAGCACAGCAAAGTGCTGTACGCGGTGGGTTTGTTCACGGCTTTCCTGACGGCCTTCTATATGTTCCGCCTGCTGTTCCTCACCTTCTTTGGCGAGTTCCGGGGGACCGAGGAGCAGAAGCACCACCTGCACGAGTCGCCGGCTTCCATGACGCTGCCGCTTGTTGTGCTGGCTGTTCTGGCCGCCGTGGGTGGTTTCATGAACGCGCCCTTCTTCCTGGGTGAGGAAAACGCCTACCTGGCCAACTACCTCGCGCCGCTGTTCACCTACTCCAAGCAGCTGAACCCGGCCGCCTTCGGCGTACACGCCGACCACGCCACCGAGCTTATGCTCATCGGCCTCTCGGTGGGTGCGGGCTTGCTGGGCATTGCAGTGGCCTACGTGCAGTACGTGAGCCGCGGGGTGCGCCCGGTGGAAGACGGCGAGTCGCGCGGCTTCCTCGAAAACCTGATTTACCACAAGTACTACATCGACGAGCTGTATAACGCCCTGATCGTGCGGCCCATCATGTGGCTCTCGCGCGGCCTGTTCCGCTACGTGGAGAACGGCATCATCGACCCCATCGTGAACGGCTTCGGCCGCCTGACCATGGGCGGGAGCCAGCTCCTGCGCTACGTGCAAACCGGCTCCGTGGAAACCTACCTCATCCTGATGGTGGTGGGCATCGTGCTGGTGATGGCGCTGAACTTCGTGAAGTTTTAACTGTGCGTTATGGAGCCATTTTTCTTGCGCTAATTGGCTTGTCATCATGCTCAGATGATGATGGACTAGTTGGCAAATGGATATATACCAAGGCTCCTTATGCCCCTTACACTGAAGACACGCTTTGGATTAGCCAATCAGATTCTGGCTTAGTCTGCACTACACACCGAGGAAAATATATTACTAAACACTACCTGCTGAATCAAAATAACTCATTTGTCAGCAAGTTTATGATTGGTTGTTTTTCCTATGACTTGACCTACAAGATTAAACCTACCGTCAAAAAAGACTCTTTGCTTGTCTTGATAAATAGTAATCAGCATAAAATAGATAGACCTATTATTCTTTCTTACAAAAAGGATCTTTCTGAATTCCATTAGCCTCTACAACGACACCGCACCCTCACAGTAAAGCATGCTGACTGTCCTTCTTCTACTCTGGCCCGTGGCGGCCGCCCTGCTGCTGCACTTCTTCAAAGGCCGTGCGGCCCGGGTTCCGGCGCTGGGCGCGGCCCTGGTTGAATTTGCGCTGGCGGCCTACGCGGCCCTCACGTTCAACGCCAACAACGTCGGCCAATTCAGCTTCAACCTGAACTGGATTCCCTCGGCCGGCATTCACTTCGCGGTGGGTATGGACGGGCTGAGTCTGCTGCTGGTGCTGCTGACGGCCGTGCTGGTGCCCGTGATTCTGCTGAGCGCCTTCCGCCGCAACTTCGAGAACGAGTCGGTGTTTTACGCGCTGGTGCTGTTCATGCAAACCGGCCTGGTGGGCGTGTTCACGGCCCAGGATGCCTTCCTGTTCTACTTCATGTGGGAAGTGGCCCTGATTCCGATTTACTTCCTGGCCGGCGTGTGGGGCGGCGTAAACCGTGCCCGCGTCACGTTCAAGTTCTTCCTGTATACCATCATCGGCTCGCTATTCATGCTGGCCGGCTTCGTGTACCTCTACTTCCAGACCGGCCCCGCCGCCGATGGCCTGTCGGCGCACAACTCGGCGCTGCCCTCGTTCTACGCCCTCAACCTGCCCGCCGAAACGCAGGTCTGGCTGTTCTGGTTGATTTTCGCGGCCTTCGCCGTGAAGATGCCCATCTTCCCCTTCCACACTTGGCAGCCCGATACCTACACCGAGGCTCCGGCCCCGGCCACCATGCTGCTCTCGGGCATCATGCTGAAAATGGGTATCTATGGCTGCATGCGCTGGCTGCTGCCGGTGGTGCCGATGGGCGTGGACTACTGGCAAAACCTGATCCTGATTCTGGCCATCATCGGCATCATCTACGGCGCCATCATCGCCATCCGGCAGCAGGATGTGAAGCGGCTGATTGCCTATTCCTCCCTTTCCCACGTGGGTTTGATGATTGCCGGCGTGTTCTCACTCACCCAGATGGGTTTGCAAGGCGCCGCCATTCAGATGCTGGCCCACGGCGTGAACGTGGTAGGCATGTTCTTCATCGCCGACGCCATTGAGCGCCGCACCGGCACCCGCAACATCGCCGACCTCGGTGGCCTCACCCGCAAAGCGCCCGTCCTGACGGTGTGCTTCCTGGTGCTGCTGCTGGGCACGGTGGCGCTGCCGCTCACCAACGGCTTCGTGGGCGAGTTCCTGCTGCTGGCCGGCGTGTACCAGTTCAACGCCTGGATGGGCGCCGTCGCCGGCGTGACCATCATTCTGGGCGCGGTGTACTTGCTGCGCATGTTCCAGCGCGTGATGCTAGGCCCCGATTCCTCGTTCACCGAAACATTCACCGACCTCACTGGCTCGGAGCTGGCCCTGCTGGTACCGCTCATCGTGCTGGTGTTCTGGATTGGCTTGTTCCCGAACACGTTCCTGCACCTGTCGGAAGGCAGCGTGATGGGCATTCTGAACGAGGTAGTAAAACGGTAGCCCCACCCGCGTCCCAGGGCTGAAGCCCTGGGCTACGCAGCGGTTCTGCTTCTTATTTCTGGCTATTCGGGCCGCATTTGTACACGCTCCATAGCCCAGGGCTTCAGCCCTGGGAACTCCAGCCGACCATATGAATTCCATCATTCTCCTTTCCGTTCTGGGCCTCGGCAACCTGTTCCTCGGGTTCCGCCGCTCCAACCGGCTGCTGCTGCCCGTGATGATGCTCATCTTGGGTTTGGTGCTGACCGTGAACTTCCTCGACTGGGGCACGTCTGAGTCGTTCTTCAATGGCATGCTCACCATCGACAACTTCTCGGTGGCTTTCACCGGCATCGTGCTGCTCACGGCGCTGGTGCTGATTCCCTTCTCCCAGAAATACGTGCTCGACGGCGAGGCCAATCTGGCCGAATACTACTCGCTGCTGCTGTTTTCGCTGGTGGGCGCCATCATGCTGGTGAGCTACAACCACCTGCTGATGCTGTTCCTGGGCATCGAAATCCTGAGCGTGGCCATGTACGTACTGGCCGGCTCTGATAAGCGTAACCTGCGCTCCAACGAGGCCGCCCTCAAATACTTCCTGATGGGCGCGTTCTTCACCGGCATCCTGCTCTTCGGTATGGCGCTGGTGTACGGCGCTACCGGCACGTTCGTGCTCAGCGAAATCAGCTTCGCGGTGCAGAATCCCGCCCCCGGCTTCGAGTCGCTGAAGCCGATGCTCTACATTGGCATGCTGCTGATGTTCATCGGTATGGGCTTCAAGGTGTCGGCCGCGCCGTTCCACTTCTGGACGCCCGATGTGTACGAGGGCACGCCGACGTTCTTCGCGGCCTTCATGAGCACGGTGGTGAAAACCGCCGGTTTCGCCGCCTTCCTGAAGCTGCTGGTGCAGGCCTTCCCGGCCGCCAACGCCCAAGGCATCTGGCTGCCCACGCTCACCGCCATGTGCGTACTCACGCTGCTCATCGGCAACGTGGGCGCCGTGGCCCAGACCAGCATCAAGCGGATGCTGGCCTACTCCAGCATCTCCCACGCCGGCTACCTGCTGATTGCGCTGGTGGCCTACAACGGCCAGTTGGAAGGTGCTTCCGCCAACGGTATTCTGTTCTACTCGCTGGCCTACTCGGTAGCCACCGTCGCCGCTTTCGGGGTGGTGAAACTGGTGGCCGATGCCCGGCAGCGCGAGGACTACAACGGCCTGAATGGCTTAGCGAAAACCAACCCGCTGCTGGCCTTCTCGCTCACGGTGTCCATGCTGAGTCTGGCCGGCATTCCGCTCACGGGCGGCTTTTTCGGCAAGTTCTTCATCTTCTCGGCGGCCGTGGAGAATGGCTACATCGGCCTCGTGGTGTTTGCCGTGGTGATGTCGATGGTGAGCATCTACTACTACCTGCGCCCCATCATCAGCATGTACATGCGCGACACCGACGCCGATACGGCCGAGGCCGTACCCGTGACTACGTTCCAGGCCGGCGCGCTGCTGCTACTGGCCGCCCTCACGGTCCTGCTGGGCGTGCTGCCCGGTCTGGTGGCCGGCGCACTGTAAACCACCACGCTTCCACAAGCTGCGAAAGCGTCTCTGCCTCTCCGGCGGAGACGCTTTTTTGTTTAACCTACTCCATCTTCGCAACGAATAAATTTTACCGTGAGATGTAGAGACGCAATATTTTGCGTCTAGTCATTGCTGATGTTGTTGCGTCCGTGTACTCCCCATCGTTCAACGACGAGACGCAAAATATTGCGTCTCTACATCGTTTTCACACTGCACTGCGAAATGAGCCGTTACCGACAACTTGCCTTACTTACGCCGATATTCGCCGCTCCTTATCTGTCCTATGAAACACGCCGGCTTTCTGTTTTACCTGCTATTCCCATTTGCGGCCCCAGCCCAACAGCCGACGGCCCCAAGCTTGCCCGAGCAAAGCTTCGAGCAATTCTGGCAGGCCTTCCGCGACCATTACGCCTTCTTCCCGCTCAAACAGGTCGACTGGGACGCCACCTACCGCACTTACCGCCCCCGCATCACGGCCCAGACGCCGCAGGATTCGCTGGTGCAGGTGTTCGAGCGGATGGTGGCGCCGCTGCACGATGGGCACATCACCATCAGTAAGGGCGAAACCATCCTGTTCAAAGGGGAAAGCCAGCGCAACTCGTTCAAGCAGACCTTTAAGGCGGTGCAGCCCGAGTTCTGGCGAGTGGCCGGCGCGCAGCTTAAGGCCGCTGGTTTCGGTCCCTTGAAAGGGCTGGGACCCGATTTCAAAGGCAAGCAGCCGCTCTACTTCAGCCGTAGCAGCAATCTGGGCTACCTACACCTCACCCGTAACTTCGCCGACATCAGCGGGGCCATTGGTACCGATGCGCAGGAGAAAAAGGATCAGCAGCGGCTGGAGAAGCTGTTTTCGCAGGCGCTGCTGCATCTGAGCGGTTGCCAGGCGCTACTGCTCGACATCCGGGATGATGGCGGCGGGCACAGCGGCATGGAGCTGGCGGGCCATTTTGCCTCTGAACGGGTCCTGACCAGCTACAAAGCTCTGCGCCAGCCGGGCGGCTACGACCGGTTCACGGAGCCGCAGCCCGTGTACGTGACGCCCGCAGCCGGCCCGCGCTTCACCGGCCCGGTCATCCTGCTCACCTCCGACCAAACCGCCAGCGCCGCCGAAGACCTGACCATTGCCCTCACTCAGCTGCCCCAAGTAACGCAGGTGGGCACCACCACCAAAGGCATGCTCTCCGACATGTACAGCGTACACCTACCCAACGGTCTCGATGTGACCCTCTCCCACCAGCGCTACACCACGCCAACCGGACAGTTGCTGGAAGACACAGGCGTGCCGCCCGACGTAGCGGTAGAAAACACCCTGCCCGCCCTGCAGCAGCAGCGCGACCCAGTACTGGAAAAAGCCCTGGAGTTGGCTCGCGCCGAAGTCACCCGCACCAAGCCCGCTAAGTAGCCCCGGCCCCTACTTCTTAATCACGCGGATGCTGATGCGGCGGTTGAGGGCCCGGCCCTCAGGCGTGGCGTTGGGCGTGATGAAGTACTTGCCGCCGTATCCTTTGGCCTGAATCCGGTTCATATCGATGCCCATGCCCGCCATGGCCAGCATGGCCGTCTGGGCGCGTGTTTCGCTGAGCTGGAAGTTTTTGAGCGGGTTGCCGGTGCTGTCGGTGTAGCCGCCCAGCTTCACTACGGCCGTCGGGAAGGTTTTGAGGATGCTGGCCACGTTGCGCAGTTGCATGAACGACTCGTCGGTGAGCGTGGTGGCGCCGGGCTCGAAGTACACCCGGTCGAAGTTGATCCAGCCTTTGGTGCGGTTTACGGAATCTACCTGAATGGCGGGGTCAGCGAGGAAGGTGAACAGGCGGTTTTCGGTGGAATTGGCCCCGACTTTCTGGGTGGTGCCATCGGCCAGGCGCAGGATGATGGGCTGGCCGGTGTCGTAAATGTAGTTACCACTGGCGGCATCGTAGCGGCCACCAGTGGCGGCCGTGTTTGCGTTGGCCGCCGCCGCCGAAATGACGGGCGTAGGCGGGGCAAGAGACACCTCTCCCCGCCCAAACAGGCTGCCGGGCCGGTTTCCGAACAGATAGCCCAATACTACCGCCGCCAGTAGCAACGCCCCCCATTGCCAGCGCACTAAAGGCCGGTTGGGTGCAAGCGGCGCGGCGGCCGGCGTATATGCCTGGCCGCCGCCCACAGCGGCCCAGGGCCCGGCCGTTACCGGCCCGGTAGCGGCCGGCGGGCCCTGACCAGCGGTAGTGAGCACCGGCTGGCCCGTATCGGTCAGCATGGATTCGTGCAGGGTACTGCCCTCCCGGGTCAGCCACTCGGCCAGCGTCGGCGGGGTCAGGTGCTGCTCCTGGCTGTGCTCCCCGATTACACCCAAGGTGGCCACGGCGGCGGCGCTCAGCACGCGTTCCGCCGCCGCTTGGCTGAGGCCGGCGGCCGTAGCCAGCCGCAGGGCCGTGAAGTGGTAAGTTTCGCCCAGCAGCCCGCGCATCAGCGACTCGCCTCGTTGAACCCAGCTTTCGTGGTTGGCGGTGGCCATCGGCTCCAGCACGCTGGCCCCGTAGGCTTCGCGGCTGAGTTTCCAGACAGCTTCCGGGCCATCGGGGCCGCTTACGCGGCCGGCCAGGGCCTGCACCACTACCGGCACCGCTCGTTGGAAGGCCGTGCGCAGACTGGCGGCGCTTTCCTGGGTTTCGTGGGCCAGTTGTTCCAGCATCTCCGCGCTGAAAGCCACCTGGGTGACGTTTGCTAGTGACTGTTCCATAGTAGTTCCTCCCGTTCGTACCAACATCAATAAAACTACATTTTTTATTTAAATATTAACTAAAAATTTACAAAAAAAGCCTGCTCCGATTGTAAGCAGGCTCTTGCTGTCCGAAAGAATATGCTCGAAACCCTGCCGGAGCAGCCCACTAGGAAGACTGTGCTTCAGGCCCGCCGCAGAACGGTTTCAGCGTTGGCATACACCACAGCGTCGTCGGCAAACGGCTCTTCGCCCCGGAACTTCTGGAGCAGACGGGCCGTGGTGATGATATCTTTCTGGCAGTAGCGGGCAATGCGGGGCAGATCGTTTTCCTCGTAGTATACCCGGGCTACGTCCTTGCCTTGGATGTCGTCTTTGGGCGTGGGAATCCCGAACATGGCGGCCAGCAAGCTCAGAGAGGTGAAGGATTTCCGGTCGCCGAACTTCCACAGCTCCATCGTATCAAGGTGCGGGACTTCCCAGGGCTTCTTGCCGGCCGTATCCAGGTGCGGCGGCAGTTCCAGGCCGTTGATAAGAACGCGGCGTGAGAGGTAAGGCAGGTCAAACTCCTTGGCATTGTGGCCGCACAGCCGGAAGTGGGGCCGCTGACTGATAACAGCATTGAACTCCCGTAACAGCTCCCGCTCATCATGGCCATAAAAGGATTTCACGCTGAAGCTCACGCCGCCATCGGCCGCCGTGCGGAAACGGCCCACCGAAATGCACACCACGCGGCCAAACTCGGCGTAAATGCCGGCCTGCTCGAACAGCGCGGACGCGTGCAGGGTATCGGGCAGCGGGGCAATGTGGTCGTGGTGGGAAATCCAGCCCTTCTCGCGGCGCAGCGCATGACATTTGTGCTCCCAGAGCTCCTTGAGCATCTCGTGCAGGTCGTCGTGGTTGCCCACGCAGGGTACCGTTTCGATGTCGAGCACGAATACTTCATCGAGCTTCAGGTCGCGGAGCAGGCGCATAGCAATAGAGGAATAGGGCGGAGCGAATAAGGTAAGATAGAGGATTCGGGTGCAACTAGTGCCTTGGCGGCTTGCGCTGGCAGATTATTTCAGGAAAATGCCCGTTTCCGCTGGTAGTCAATACCAGCGGAAACGGGCGGAAGCAGATCAGCCGGCAAGGGCCACCATGGCCGGTGTGGTGGTCAGGCCAACGCGGGGCGGTTGGTAAGCCACAGGCCCAGCAGGGTCATCAGTAGTTCACGACGTAGTTTGCGCATAATGAGGAGGTGTGAGGGAGATGCCCAGCCGGCTCCGGATACCTCGCCGCAAAAAGCAGCTTCACCGGAGCCGTTGGGCCTCAGAAAGTTGCACCTTTCTCTTACCGTGGTCAATAGCATAATCATGTGAATCAGTTGATCGGCTATTGAGCGCAACGCCCTGCCTCAACACGCCCGAAGCGGAATTCTAGCCGTCAACCAACAATTACGTCAGGCCCTGGCGCAGGGCTTTGCTAACGGCTTCCGTCATGGAGCGCACATGCAGCTTCTCATAGATTTTTTTGATGTGGGAGCGCACGGTATCGATGCTGATGCCCCGGTCGGCGGCAATCATTTTGTAGCTGTAGCCTTCCACCAGCAGCCGCAGAATTTCCTGCTCGCGGGCACTCAGCGTACCATTGGCTTCATCGGCCTGCTGGCGGGGCACCGGGCGCGGAAACAGCCGCAGTACCTGCCGGGCAATGGCGGGCGTCATGGGGGCACCGCCGGCACGCACTTCGCCAATAGCCTCCAGAATTTTGCCGGGCGGCGTTTTCTTGAGCAGATACCCATCGGCCCCGGCACACACGGCCTCAAATACCCGGTCGTTTTCCTCAAAAACGGTCAGCATGACCACCTGAATCTGCGGGGCAATGGCTTTGATGCGGCGCAGGCCATCAATCCCGGTACAGCCGGGCATGTCGATATCCATCAGGACCACATCGGGCCGGAATCGCGCCACGTCCTCCTCGGCGCGGGTGCAGTTGCCCACGGCAGCGGCCAGCTCCAGCGCGGGCGCACTGCTGAGCAGCTGGCTCAGACTGGCGCGCAGGTCGGGGTTATCCTCATAAATCAGAACGCGGGTAGCGGCTTCCATACAACAGCGCAAACGGAGGGTAATTCAGACAAGATACACACCTCTGCGCCTCACCGCTACTGCATAATGATGTGAGCTGAGAGGAAGCTGTCAGTGCATCGGAACGCTCAGGAGCAGCGTTGTACCCTGGCCGGGGGCAGTTCTGATAGTGAGCTCACCGTGCAGAGCAGCCGCGCGGGTGCGCATATTGGTGAGGCCGTTGCCGCCACCCTGGGCCGGGGCCTGCTGATCGAACCCCACGCCATCATCCTGAACCGTGAGCAGCAGGTGGCCCTGGCGGTATTCCAGCGTGATGGCGGCGTGACGGCACCGGGCATATTTCGCCAGGTTGTTGATAGCTTCCTTGAACAGCAGAAAAAACTCCCGGCGCGCCCGCATATCGAAGCGTAAGCTTTGCAGGGCGGCGTCGGCCCGGAAGGTAAACTCAATGCCCGCCGACTCCAGCACTTCGGAAGCCAGCCGGCGCATACGGGCCGTTACGTCGTCGAGGCCGTCGTGGGCGGGGTTGATGGCCCACACGATGTCGTCCATGGCATCGAGCATGCGCCGGGAGGAGTCGCCGATTTGCTCCAGCACGGCAGCAGCCTGTTCCGGCCGGTTCTGGCGCTGATGGTGGCGGGCTACCTGGCTGAGAATGGAGATGCTGCTGAGCGTGGAGCCCATATCGTCGTGCAGGTCGCGGGCAATGCCGTGCCGCACCTGCTCAAGGGCCAGCAGCTGCCGTACCCGCAGCCGGTAAAGCAGGAACAATACCGCAAACAGCACCCAACTCAGCCCGATCCGGAACCACCAGGAGCGGTACCAGGGCGGGTTCACAATGATGCGCAACGCGGCCCCCACCGGGTTCCAGACGCCATCATTGTTGGTGGCGCGCACCCGGAAAGTGTACATACCGGGGTCGAGGTTGGAATAGGTTGCCTCCCGGCGCGTGCCCGCCGGTATCCAGTCGGGGTCGAAGCCTTCGAGCAGGTAGGCGTACCGGTTTTTCTCGGGTTGCCGGTAGTTGAGGGCCGCGAATTCCAGCGTAAACACGTAATCCTGAGGAGTAAGACGCAAGGTACGCCGCTCGGTGATGGTGGTATCGGGCAGCTCCAGCGGCTGGTTAAGGCGGCGCAGGCCCGTCAGGACCACCGGCGGCACCTGGGTATTGGGTTGGATACCGGCCGGCTGAAAAACCACCAGCCCGTTTATTCCGCCAAAATACAGTTGCCCGTTACGCCCCTGGCAAGCCGCACCGGCATTGTACTCGTCCTGGCCCAGGCCGTCGCGCTGGTTGAAGGTAATAACCGCGTGGGTGCGGGGCTGAAAGCGGGCCAGGCCTCTGTTGGTAGACAGCCAGAGGTAGCCCTGCATGTCCTGCAACAGGCCATATACTACGTCATTAGGGAGCCCCTGCGGCTCGCGGTAGGTGGTGAAGCGGCCGGTAGCGGCATCATCCAGCCGGCACAGCCCGCCGCCCTCCGTGCCAATCCAGAGCGTACCGGCCTGGTCCTGCAGCAGCGAGCGGACGAAGTTGCTGCTGAGGCTGCGGGGGTTACGAGCATTTGCCTGGTAGCTGCGGAAGCGGCCGGTGCGCAGATCAAGGCAGTTGAGACCTCCCCCACCGGTTCCTATCCACAGTACGTCGCGCCGCCGGTCCTGCAGCATTACCCGCACAAAGTTGTTGCTGAGGCTGGCCGCGTTGGCCGGGTCGTGCCGGAACGTGCGGAACCGGCCGGTGGCGGGCGTATACTGACTCAGGCCACCTTCGGTACCTACCCAGATCCGGCCCCGGGAATCTTCGTAGAGTGCCCGCACAAAATCGTCGCCGAGGGAAGCCGGGTCGCGGGCCTGGTGCCGGAAATGGCGAAACCGGCCGGCTCCGGGCTCCAGACACTCCAGGCCCTGATTCTGAGTACCCACCCACAACCGCCCGGCCCGGTCAAGGCACAGGGCGCGCACGTAATCCTGGCTGAGGCTACCGGGCTGCCGCGGCTCATGCCGGAACTGCCGCCGCTGCCCGGCCGCTGGTCCGACCCGCACCAGGCCCTGCGTTTCCGTGCCCGCCCATACGGCACCATCGGGGGCTTCCAACACGGCCCACACGCCACTGGGCGGGGCGGGCAGCGGCAGCATCCGGAAGGCAGAAGGCCGGCCCTCGAACCGGACTACTCCTTTGTCAGTAGCAATCCACAGCAGACCCGTTTTGTCCTGAAAAATACTTTGCACGGCGTCGGAAGGCAGACTCCAGGGCTGGGACGGCTGGTGGCGGTAGGTGGTAAGCCGGCCGGTGGCGGGTTCCAGTGCGCTCAGGCCGGCCGTAGTACCAATCCACAGCTGGTTTTGTGCCGTGCAGCACAAGGCGCGAATACTGCCGGAAGTCAGCCCTCCGGCCTGATAGGCACTGATGGCCCCGCCCGACGCGGCAGCCCCCAGCCGGTATAAGCCATGCGCCTCCGTACCTACCCACAGCGTGCCATCGGGAGCAGCGGCCAAGGCAGACACCGGGCTGCCGGCCTGGAAGCCTGGTAAAGGCACTACTTCCTGCCGCAGGGTATCCAGCCAGGCCAGCTGCCCGTTGCCGGTACCTACCCACAATCGGCCATCGGTGGTCTGGGCCATAGCCCGGATAGAATTACTGCGCACTCCCTGACTACCCACCACCGGATACTGCTGAAAACGACGCCGATGGGTATTCCAGCGGTGCAATCCGCCCTCGGTACCCACCCACACCTTTCCCTGCCCGTCTGCCAGAACAGCCCGCACAAACCCATCGGTGAGGCCGGTTGTATCAGGGGCTGTCTTCTGAAATATCTGAAACTGCCCATTAAGCGGCGAATATCGGCACACCCCACCGCCCCCGGTACCGATCCACAGGTTACCGGCGGGGTCTTCCGCAAGCGCCAGAATGTAGTTGCTGCTGAGGCTGCCGGGCCGTTGCGGGTCGTTACGAAAGGTGCGGGCACTGCCGCCGTCGTAGCGCACGAGGCCATCCTGGGTGCCCAGCCATACGAAGCCCCGCCGGTCCTGCGCCACGGTAAACACACTGCCCGAAGCCAGACCTTCGGGCGTGGTAATGGAGTGAAAAACCGGCACTACGGCTGGCTGCGCCCGCAACAGCTCAGGCAGTTGAAGTAATACCAGCAGACAGAAAAAATAGCGGTACCCCATAGAGAAAATATTTTGGCAGCATCAGGCTTCGAGGCAGTTGTAAGCTAGACAGAAAATATTTTCGCAGGCTTATCAGCTCTTTTTTCAGCAGCATCTGGTCCGGATTCCTGTCCTTACTTAATCACTATGCATTTACCTCATTCCAGCTCTGCACCGAAACCCATGCCGGGACTGAACCATTGATTGGCACTAAGCAAACCGGCTATCCGACACCCGCTACGCTCCGCAGCCTGGCCCAGGCCTCAGGTTGAAGTGGCTGCCGTTGGACCTGTTACGTTAAGAGGCGGTTATTTACCTTGCTATGACTAACTAGCCACGAATACATCCGTCTTTTATTTGTCAACTACTCCCGTGTAATGGCTTTACCACAGCAACTTGTCGGCGCAGAAGAAACCGGATTACTTGGCGTGCGGTACTTAAAGCGGTTCTGGACTCAAGTGCTAGCCAGACGCAATGGCATCTTCATGGAGTCCACCGAAAAGGACTGGCGCTTCGATAATTTACTGTTGAACGGACTAGGGTTGCCGCTCGAAGAAACGATACAATATGTGGGGCAGCAGGCCCCCAGCTTTTTAGAGTTTGAGCAGTGGATACTGGCCAAGCATAATGGGCAGCTTGATCCACTGCAGGTTGACCGGCTTAATAGTCTGTTTTCCGGCCAACCTTATCCGGCGGCCGTACTGCGGAGTTTGCAGGAGCTTGACCAGGAACCCGACGTACTCAGCGCCGAGGACTTCGCTTTCTGGGAGAAAAATGGCTACGTGATTGTACGCGGAGCCATTGCCCGGGAACAGGCGCGGGCCACGGAGGTAGCGGTGTGGGAAGCGTTGGGCATGCACCCACAGGAGCCTGCTACGTGGTACCAGAAACCTATCGGCAAGGGCATTATGATGGATTTCTATCACCACCCAACCCTCCGGGCCAACCGGCAATCCACGCGCATTCGGAAGGCGTTTGCCCAGCTCTGGCAAACCCCTGATTTGTGGACGACTACTGACCGCACCAGTTTCAACCCGCCCGAAACGGCCGACCTGCCCTTCCAGGGTCCGCACCTGCACTGGGACATGAGACTGGAGCCCCCATTCCGCTTCGGCACGCAGGGCCTGCTTTATCTCTGCGATACGCCCGCCGAGCAGGGCGCGTTCTGCTGCGTGCCCGGCTTCCACCGCACACTGGAAACCTGGTTAGCTAACCTCCCCGCTGGCACCGACCCGCGCCAGGTAAACCTAAATGCGCAGGCCGTACCCATTGCCGCCGAGGCCGGGGATTTTATCATCTGGCACCACTTTCTGCCCCACGGCAGCAGCCCCAACCGCGGCACGTATCCGCGCATCGTGCAGTACCTGAACATGTACCCCGTGGATTTCAAAGAGAATATGGCGTGGCGGTAGGCAACCTCATATCCCATAACAGAAAGCGGCTCCTGAGTATTCAGGAGCCACTTTTACTACTTGAGAAAGTGGTAGCAAAATTAACCAGCAGTGTATTTCTTTAACCACACTTGCAGTGTTTGGGCATCTACGACCAGATCATTGGCGGGAATACTATGCAGCTCTAATTGGCTACTACTGCCGCGTTGTAGAATACATAGATAAAGTGATGTACCACCCCGGAAGGTCATATGCACTTTCATTACTGCCACAACCTGACGCCAGGTTTTGAAACCTAGCTTGTCAGTCCATATTCCTGCCCGGCCAAATTTTAGAGCTGGCCCAGTAACTCGTGCCCGTCTTACCGCACGAATTGCAATGAATAACGCCAAACCACTGAAAAACGAAGCAGCCCAGTAATTACCTATTACCGCTATCCAAATGGCTATTCCAAGGAAAAGCAAAGTCAAAAATCCATCGGCAACGATGCTACTCTGCGAGTAGTATATCTCGTGCTCGAAGACCTGAACTTTTCCTTTCCTTGGCTTTGGACTCATCGATTACCTCCCCGCTACCACATCAGTCTTAATGCTCAGCTCCTTCAGCTGCGCGCCCGAAATCTGCGAGGGTGAGTCAATCATCACGTCGCGGCCGGAGTTGTTTTTGGGGAAGGCAATGAAGTCGCGGATGGAGTCGGCGCCGCCGAAGAGGCTGCAGAGGCGGTCGAAGCCGAAGGCAATGCCACCGTGCGGGGGCGCGCCGTACTCGAAAGCGTCGAGCAGGAAGCCGAACTGGGCCTGAGCTTCCTCGGGGCTGAAGCCGAGCAGCCCGAACATGCGGGCCTGCACCGCGCGGTCGTGGATACGGATGGATCCTCCCCCCACTTCCACGCCGTTAATCACCATATCGTAGGCGTTAGCGCGCACTTCGCCGATGGTTTCGGGCGAGTCGAGCAGGGCCACGTCCTCGGGCTTGGGCGAGGTGAAGGGGTGGTGCATGGCGAAGTAGCGGCCTTCCTCCTCGATGTATTCGAGCAGGGGGAAATCCACTACCCACAGCGCCGAGAAGGTGTCTTTGTCGCGCAGGCCGAGGCGCTGGCCCATTTCCAGGCGCAGCTCCGAGAGGGCCTTACGGGTTTTGTTCGGCTCGCCGGCCAGAATCAGCAGCAGGTCGCCGGGCTGGGCGTTGAAGGCGGCTTTCCACTGCTGGAGCTGCTCCTGGCCGTAGAACTTATCCACCGACGACTTTACGCTGCCATCGGCTTCCACGCGGACGTAAATCAGGCCGGTAGCGCCAATCTGGGGGCGCTTCACGTAGTCGGTCAGCTCGTCGAGTTGCTTGCGGGTGTAGCTGGCCGCGCCGGTGGCGCAGATGCCTACCACCAGCCCGGCGGCCTCAAATACCGGGAAGCCGTGGCCCTTGGTTACGTCGTTCAGCTCCACGAACTTCATTTCGAAGCGCGTATCGGGCTTGTCGTTGCCGTAGTAGCGCATGGCGTCCTGATAGGTCATGCGCGGCAGCTGGCCGATTTCCAGGTTCTTCACCTCGCGGAACAGATACTGCACCAGTCCTTCGAAGGTGTTGAGGATATCCTCCTGCTCCACAAACGACATTTCGCAGTCAATCTGGGTGAACTCGGGCTGGCGGTCGGCGCGCAGGTCCTCGTCGCGGAAGCACTTCACAATCTGGAAATACCGGTCGAAGCCCGATACCATCAGCAGCTGCTTGAAGGTTTGGGGGCTCTGAGGCAGGGCGTAGAACTCGCCGGGGTTCATGCGGGAGGGCACCACGAAGTCGCGGGCGCCTTCGGGCGTGCTCTTGATGAGCACCGGCGTTTCCACCTCAATAAACTCCTGACCGTCGAGGAAGCGGCGGGTGGCCTGGGCCACGCGGTGGCGCAGCATCAGGTTCTGACGGACGGGGGCGCGGCGCAAATCCAGGTAGCGGTACTTCATCCGCAGGTCGTCGCCGCCGTCGGTGTCGTCCTCAATCAGGAAGGGCGGCAGCTTGGCGGGGTTGAGCACGTTGAGTTGCTCCACCCGGATTTCGATGCCGCCGGTGGGCATTTTGTCGTTTTTGGAGTGGCGCTCGGCCACTTTGCCGGTCACCGAAAGCACGAACTCACGTCCCAGCTGGCGGGCCTGCTCGCGCACTTCAGCGGTTTCCACGCCTTCTTCCAGAGCCAGCTGGGTGAGGCCGTACCGGTCGCGCAGATCCACCCACAGAATGCCGCCTTTGTCGCGGGTGCGCTGCACCCAGCCGCAGAGCGTGACGGTTTGGCCAATGTGTTCGGGGCGAAGTTCGCCGCAGGTGTGCGTCCGGAGCATGTTGTCTGGTATTGAGTATTGAGTAGGTAGTACTGAGCAGCTGCCGGTTACTAACGGAGGTTCTCGGGTGTTTTGCAGACTCAGTACTCAGTACCCGATACTCACTACTACTTACAGCGAAGGTAGGCAGGAAAAATAAGTAGGAAGGGAAATTTTCCGGGTTTTCGTTCGGTCTGGCGGGCTTTCGGCAGGCTATAAAAAGGCGTTTTCGGCGGGTTGATGGGGTTTTGCGTAAGCTTGCGCAAAAGTTGGTACGGAGTATGCAACCGGCCTATCCCGAACCGATACTCCTTCGTCACAACCTCTTCTCACCCCCCAATATGAAACGCCCCGTACTGCTCGCCCTGGCCGCCACACTCCTCTCCTTCTCGGCCGTGCAGGCGCAGACCAAGGTCAAAACCAAAACCAAGGCGGCCAATGGCACAGAAATCAAAACCAAGTCGGATGTAGAGCCCGTGACGTTGAACGGCCCTATCAAGCGGGTGGAAACGCTGTCGGGCATCGACGTATTCCCGGCCTCGGGCGGTCAGAGCATCATGCTCAGCTTCACCCAGCAGTTCACCAAGCCCGGCACGCTGGTGATGACTAACTACAAGAAGCAGCCCATCTACACGATGGACCTGGACCCGCAGAACAACACCGGTGCCCCCGTGGACCTGGGCCGCATTCCGGCCGGCACTTACCTTATTGAGGCCAAAACCGGCAACTACGTGTACTGGAAGAAGGTAAGCATCAAATACCCAACGGTGGCTACCACCAAAAAACGCCGCTAACTGTCATTCCGACCGAAGGGAGGAATCTGGATTTGCCTCTTGTTGAAAGATTCAGATTCCTCCCTTCGATCGGAATGACACCTAGTAAAGCTCCGGAGTCGTCAGCGGCTTCGGAGCTTTACGTTTCCTCCGGCGGCTCCCGGTTGCGGGTTCCGCCTTACCTTTCTGCCCCTATGAAAACCTTCTCTTATTTCCGCCGGATTGTACCGCTGGTGCTGACGGTATTGCTGCTGGCCGCCTTTGCCGGTCCCAAGCTCCGCAAAACCACTATCAGTAAGAACATCACGCTGGGCGTCCCCGAAGGCTTCGCGGCCCTGCCCGACGACGGCATTGCGGCCAAGTTTCCCTCGCCCCGCAAGCCGCTGGCCGTATTCACCAACCCCAGCGGCCGCACCGATCTGAGCGTGCAGCAGAAACCCAGCACCTTCAGCAACCGGGATTACGCCCTGCTGCTGAAAATCTATAAGGCCAGCATTCAGAATATGTACGGCAAGGTGCAGTTCCTGCAGGAGGACATCCGCACGGTGAACAAGCGCGACTTCGTGGTACTGGAATTCGTCTCGACTGTAGCCGACAACCGCCGGGGCGGTAACCTTGCCCCTGTGCGCAAGTACCAGTTCGTGCAGTATGCCATTGAAGGCGACCAGCTCTACGTATTCACCTTCACGGCCCCCGCCGACGAGCAGGCCCAGTGGCAACCCACCGCCCAGGCCGTGATGAGCAGCGTGGTGATGAAATAGAGCGGATGAATGTGCGGAATGGAACGTCATTCCTCGGCAAGCTCGGAATGACGTTTCATCATCAACCCGTTACCTAAAAAAATGACCCTTTCCCTGTATTCCGACGAGCAGTACATGCAGGAGGCGCTGAAGCAGGCACGGTATGCCTTTGAAGAGGAAGAAATTCCGATTGGGGCCGTGGTGGTGCTGGATAAGCGCATCATTGCCCGGGCCTATAACCAGACGGAGAAGCTTCAGGACGTAACGGCCCACGCCGAAATGCTGGCTCTCACGGCCGCCGCCAACCACCTCGGCAACAAATATTTACAGGAATGCACCCTCTACGTCACGGTGGAGCCCTGCGTGATGTGCGCCGGGGCCACAGCCTGGGCCCAGGTGCGCCGGGTGGTGTACGGGGCCGCCGAACCCAAATTCGGATACCGCCGCCACGGCCAGCTGTTGCATCCGCGCGCCGAGGTGGTCAGCGGAATTCTGGTGCAGGAAAGTGAAAGCCTGATGCGGGAGTTCTTCGCCCGAAAGCGGAAATAGGCTACTTTTGGCCCCCGCCGTAACCCTACGTGGGTTGCGGCGGTTTTAGTGTCAGCCTGTACCTGCAAAGGTCAACAGCAGCTCATCTTTCCTTCACCCAACTAACTCTCCTTACTATGGCTTTCGAACTGCCCCAACTGCCCTACGCCTACGACGCCCTGGAGCCGCACATTGATGCGCAAACCATGGAAATTCACCACAGCAAGCACCACCAGGCCTACGTGACCAACCTCAACAATGCCGTAGCCGGCACTGAGCTGGAAGGCAAGAGCCTGGAAGATTTGCTGCAGAATATTGCTTCGGCTCCGGCAGCGGTGCGCAACAACGGCGGTGGCCACTGGAACCACAGCTTCTTCTGGCAGATTTTGTCTGCTAACGGTGGCGGCCAGCCCACGGGCGCTGTCGGCGAAGCCATTAACGCGGCTTTCGGTAGCTACGAGAAGTTCAAGGAGGAATTCGCCAAGGCCGCTACCACGCGCTTCGGCTCGGGCTGGGCGTGGCTGTGCAAGCAGGCCGATGGCTCGGTGCAAATCTGCTCCACACCTAACCAGGACAATCCCCTCATGCCCGACACCGGCTGCAAAGGCACCCCGGTACTGGGCCTCGACGTGTGGGAGCACGCCTACTACCTCAAGTACCAGAACCGTCGCCCCGACTACATTGCCGCTTTCTTCAACCTCATCAACTGGGACGAGGTGAACAAGCGCTTCGCGGAGGCTGCATAAGCTCTAAGCAGGTGCAACCCACCTGAACAAAGCCCCTCTGGCCCCGGCCGGAGGGGCTTTTTGCTTACCCGCCTCTTTACCAACCCGCCGGCCGTTATGGCTTCGGTGGCAGCCGGCTTCCTCCCCGGGCGAATTTTCACCGCACAGAATTCTTGTATCTTTCGGTTTCGAATTGTGTTCCCCCCCACTTTCCTCACCCGTAGTTGCATGAGTACCAAGCTGCGTCTCACTATTCTGAGCTTTTTACAGTTTTTCATCTGGGGCTCGTGGCTGATAACCATCGGGGCGTACTGGTTTCAGACCAAGCAGTGGTCGGGGGCGCAGTTTGGGGCCATTTTCTCCACGATGGGAATTGCCTCCATCTTTATGCCCTCCATCATGGGCATTATTGCCGATAAATATGTGAATGCCGAGAAGCTTTACGGCATCCTGCATATCCTGGGCGGGGTGGTGCTGTGCACAGTGCCGATGGTGACGGACCCCGGCACCTTCTTCTGGGTGATTCTGCTGAACATGATTTTCTACATGCCCACGCTGGCCCTCAGCATTGCCGTATCGTACTCGGTGCTGAAGCGCCAGGGCCTGGATGTGGTGAAAGACTACCCGCCCATCCGGGTGTGGGGCACCATTGGCTTCATTGTGGCCATGTGGACGGTGAGTTTGCTGGGCTTCGAGAAATCGGCCAACCAGTTCTACGTGGCCGCCGCCGCCGCTTTTGCGCTGGGCATCTACTCGTTTACGCTGCCGGCCTGCCCCCCGCCTTCTAAAGACACCCCCAGCCGCTCATTGGTGGATGTGCTGGGCCTGAAGTCGTTTGCTTTGCTGCGCGATACCAAGATGCTCACCTTCTTCCTGTTCGCGCTGCTGCTGGGAGCCGCTTTGCAGCTCACCAACGCCTACGGCGACACCTTCCTGCACGATTTTGATAAAGTACCGGCCTACAAGGATACGTTTGCCGTGAAGTATCCGGCCATCATCATGTCCATTTCGCAGGTGTCGGAAACGCTGTTTATTCTGGCTATTCCGTTCTTCCTGCGCCGCTTTGGCATCAAGCAGGTAATGCTGTTCAGCATGATTGCCTGGGTGCTGCGGTTCGGACTGCTGGCCTTCGGCACTCCCGATTTTCCCGGTATCACGCTGGTGATTATGTCCTGCATCGTGTACGGCATGGCCTTCGACTTCTTCAACATCTCGGGCTCCCTGTTCGTGGAAACCCAGACGGCTTCCAGCATCCGGGCCAGTGCCCAGGGCCTGTTCATGATGATGACCAACGGCTTCGGCGCGGTGCTGGGCAGTTCCGTCAGCGGCATTATCATCGAGAAATACTTCACCGCCGCCGACGGTGTAACCAAGGACTGGCAGGGCATCTGGCTCACGTTTGCCGCCTACGCCCTCGTTATTGCCGTGCTGTTCGTGTTCCTGTTCAAGCACAACCACACCACCCAGGAGGTAACCGATGCCGAACCCATAGAGCCCATCCTGAGCGTGGAAAACGCCTAGGCGCACTGACTTATAGCAGATTTGACGGATTGATCGGATTTCGTGGAAGATTCACTTTTCAGATTCCAGCCTTATTCCAGGCAATAAAAAAAGCCTCGCACTGGTGCGAGGCTTTTTTTATTGCCTTAGTGGAAAGGGAGTTTATCAATCGTCTACAAAATCCGACTAATCCGCCCTCATCCAAAAAAATCTGTGAGCCTAGAATTGCTCGTCGGCGGTGAAGTAGAAGTCACCTTCGATTTTGGCGTTTTCATCGGAGTCGGAGCCGTGTACGGCGTTGGCTTCGATGCTCTTGGCGTACTTCTTCCGGATGGTGCCTTCAGCGGCCTGGGCGGGGTTGGTAGCGCCAATCAGGGTGCGGAAATCCGCCACGGCGTTGTCCTTCTCCAGGATAGCGGCCACGATGGGGCCGGACGACATATACTTCACCAGATCCTGGTAGAAAGGACGCTCCTTGTGTACTTCGTAGAACTGGCCGGCGCGCTCGGGGGTCAGCAGAACTTTTTTCAGGGCAACGATGCGGAAGCCACCTTCTTCAATCATGCTCAGGATGCCACCAACGTGGTTTTCCTGGGTAGCATCGGGCTTAATCATCGTGAACGTGCGGTTCGTGGCCATGGGCTGGGTATGGTTAGTTGAAATGGGTACTATGAAAAAACGCTTACGCGTTTGCGGCCGCAAAAGTACGGAGAGAATATGATGGGAATGCGGATGGAATGTGCGGAATGTGAAAAATGTGTTGGAATGTGCTTCGCTGTGCGCCTTCATCTGGCGTCCGCCTGCGGCAGGTCTTACTCCAGCGGAACGGTGCGTAAGACCCGTATTTACGCCAGCGTGACACGGCCCCTCACAAACGGATGCTAGGTGAAGGATGACAGCCGAACATATTTTCACATTCCGCATATTCCCGCCACATTCTTCACATTCCCTTCCACATTAGCCTCCACATTCTTTCTTCCGTCCCACATTTTCCACACTCAGCACATTTCTCACATTCACGGTCGCGCACCTTTCCGAGAGGTGTGTTGTTGGAACCCAGAATATTTCCGACTTTTGCCGCCTTTGTACGCGGCCTAACCGACCGAAATTCAGTCACCTACCCCGTAGGCAATGTCCACAATATCTGAGCTGAAGGAGCTGCTTGCGCACCCCCGACAGATTTTCATTACCACCCACCACAAGCCCGATGCTGACGCCCTGGGCTCGTCCCTGGGCTTGGCCGGCTACCTCCGCAAGAAGGGCCACAGTGTGACGGTGGTTACACCCTCCGACTACCCTAATTTCCTGGCCTGGATGCCCGGCAACGAGGAGGTAGTGGTGTACGAGCCCCGCCACAACGACGCCCAGGTGCGCGACATCATTGCGCGGGCCGAGGTGCTGTTCTGCCTTGATTTCAGCTGTCTGGGCCGCATCAATGAGTTGGGCGACTACGTGCGGGAAGCCAAAGGCACCAAGGTCCTTATCGACCACCACCAGGAGCCCGAGGACTTCGCGCAGCTGGACTACTCCAACCCCAAGGCCGCCGCTACGGCCGAACTGGTGTTTGAGGTAATCCGCGACCTAGGCGACCAGGACCTGATTGACACCGGTATCGGGGAGTGCCTCTACGCCGGTATCATGACGGATACGGGCTCGTTCCGCCACCCCAGCACCTCGCGCAACGTCCACCTGATTATTGCCGAGCTGCTCAGTGCCGGCATTAACCTCTCCGATGTGCACCGCCGCATCTACGACTCGCACTCCGAGGAGCGGCTGCGCTTCCTGGGCTTCGTGCTCAAGGATAAGCTCACGGTGCTGCGCGAGTACAACACGGCCTATATCGCCATTACGGCCGACGAGTTGCGCCAGTACAACTCCAAAACCGGCGACACCGAGGGCCTGGTGAACTTCGCACTCAGCATTGAGGGCATTGTGTTTGCCGCTATTCTCATTGACCGGGTACAGGCCGTGAAGATTTCCTTCCGCTCGGTGGGTGACTTCTCGGTAAGTGAGTTTTCGCGCCGCAACTTCAACGGCGGCGGCCACCACAACGCCGCCGGCGGCATCAGCTACGACTCCCTCAGCAGCACCGTAGACCGCTTTCTAGGGCTGCTGCCGGCCTATCAGACCCAGCTGGTTACGGCTCCGCTGGCACCGGTAGTACCATCGGTATAATTCGGTGTAACTTGGCCGCTCATTCTGTTTCTACTCACGATAACCCTTTCATGCTCCTTAAACGCAACCTTCTGAGCCTGGCCCTCGCAGCCGGCGTTCTGGGCCTCGCCTCCTGCAACAAAGGCGGTGAATTCAGCAAGACCAAATCGGGAATTGAATACAAAGTATTCAAGAGCAACGGCAAGAGCTACGATGCCCGCGAAATCAGCGCCGATGGCGACGCGACCTACAAGGAACGCATTGGCAAGATCATGGCCCTGCACGTAGAGTATCGCACCGGCAAAGACTCCATCCTGTTCAACTCGCGTAAGCAGCAGATGGGCTTCCCGGTTCGGGTGCCGCTTGATTCCGTACGGGCCGCGCAGAAAGGCGGTCTGGAAGAAGCCATCAGCCTGTTGCAGCCCGGCGACTCAGCCGTGTTCCGTTTCAACGTGGACACCATTTTCGCCAAGTCGTTCCGTCAGCCGGTGCCGCCGTTCATGCAGAAGGCCGGCAAAACCATGACCATGTACGTGAAGGTGGCCAAGGTGCAGACCCGCGACGAGGCCATGGCCGACGTGCAGAAAATGCAGGGTGAGCAGCAGCAGAAGATGAAGGAGCACGCCGATCAGCAGTTGAAAGCCGACGACGTGAAGCTGCAGGAGTACATCAAGAAAAACAACCTGACGGCCCAGAAGGACCCGTCGGGCGTGTATTACGTGGTGACGTCGGCCGGTACCGGCCCGAAGCCCAAGGCCGGCCAGATTGTGGCCGTGCAGTACAAAGGCACCCTGCTGGAGAACGGCAAAGAGTTCGACTCCTCGGCCAAAGGCAACGGCGGCAAGCCCATCGAATTCCCGATTGGCGTGGGCCAGGTGATTCCGGGCTGGGATGTAGCTATTCCTTTGCTCAACAAGGGCTCAAAAGCCGTGCTGCTGATTCCGTCATCCTTGGCTTATAAGGAGCGTGGTGCCGGAGCCGACATTCCGGCCGATGCCATCCTGCGCTTCGACGTGGAGCTGGTGGACGTGAAGAACGCGCCGCCGCAGCCCGCCGGCCAGCCTGGCCAGCCTGACGCGGCGGATATCCAGCGCCAGATTGAGGAAATGCAGCGGCAGCAGCAGGGCAAATAATTGCCGACGCCCGCTCGTTTTCCAATAACGACATAAAAGCCCCCGGTCCGGTGCAACCGGGCCGGGGGCTTTTGGCTCTTCTCCCCTACTACCTTCTTACCTTTGCCTCATGCATACGAATCGTTTCCGTTCAATGGCGGCCTGGCTGCCGCTGGTGTTGCTGGTGCTAAGCAGCATGCTGGCCTCTTCCTGCCAGAAAATGGAGGAAGACACCATCGACAATACCGATTACTCGGCCCGCGACAAACAGATTATTGAGGACTACATCCGGGCCAATAGCTTCACGGGCACCCGGATTGATACACTGAATATGGTCATCATCGTTACCCAGCCCGGCACCGGGGCCTTGCCGGTCCTGGGCCAAGCGGTTTCGGCCTTGTACACTGGCAGCCTGGTGGCATCCGGCAACGTATTCGACTCCACCACCAGCCGGGGCGACCAGCCCTTCACTTTTGTGGTGGGCCGGGGTCAAGTAATTTCGGGCTGGGACATTGGGTTTTCCCGCCTGCGCCGGGGCTCGAAGGCCATCCTGCTGATTCCGTCGGCTCTGGGCTACGGAGGCCGGGCTAACGGCCCCATTCCCTCGGCCTCCGTGCTACGCTTCGATGTGGAAGTGAAGGACATTCAATAACGCCACGGCTCACGCTTTTTGCTTTTCCCCATGAAATTCCGCTTTTCCCTTTTCTCTTTTCTGCTGCTGAGTCTGCTTACACTGCTGGCAGCCTGCAAAAAAGATGATACCGAGCCCACGCCTGACTATACGGCGCAGGACGACGCCACTATTCAGCAGTACATCAAAGACAAAAGCCTGACCGGCTTCCAGAAGGATACGTTGGGGGTGTATATTGCCGTTACGCAGCCCGGCACCGGTGCCAAAGCCAAGAAGAATCAGGTAGTGAAAGTTCTCTACACTGGCACGCTACTCGACGGAACTGTGTTCGACAGCAACCTCACCACACTTGGGTTTCCGTTTCTGTTAGGGCAGGAACGCGTTATTAAGGGCTGGGACGCAGCGTTTACCCGGCTGAACAAAGGCGCAAAGGCCATTCTGCTGATTCCTTCGGGGCAGGCGTACGGACAGACGGGTGGCGGTATTATCTCCCCCAACACGGTGCTGCGCTTCGATGTGGAGGTAGTTGATATTAAGTAACTTTACCTAGCTGCTGCAACCGGCCGCTCCCGTAATCATGAAGAAATTTCCTCCCGTTCTGCTTCTGTTGGCGTTGCTGCTGACTGGGGCGTCTTCTCTTACCGGCTGTAATGGCTCCGACACTATTTTTGAGCAGCAAGAGAAAATAGTAGAAGAGCAGAAAAAGGCGGACGATACAGCCATTCAGGCGTACCTCACCCGCAACAACCTGACCAACTACAGCCGCCTGGAGTCGGGGATTTACCTGATTCCTATTACGGACGGACCTACTGTCAACCCCCTGATTAAAGCCGGCCAGAAAGTGACCACCAATTATGTGGGTCGCTTTATCGGGACGAATAACGAGGGGTTGGTTTTTGATGCTTCCAGCAACAACCACACGACCTGTGGCTGTTTCGGATTTATCAATGGTCAGTCGGGTATTATTCCCGGCTGGAGCCAGGCCACGCTGCAAATGCGCAAGGGCGACAGGAAGCTGCTTATTATTCCTTCTTACCTGGCCTATGGCGTATCCGGGTTTGGCTCGATTCCAGCCAACACTCCGCTGCTGTTTGACATGGAAATCCTGAATGTAGAGTAAGCCCAACGTGAGAGCAACGGCCGTCTGGAAGTTACTGGTAGCGTTGAGTGGCCTGCCAATGGCGAGCCAGGCGCAGCGCGTACTTACCACGGTAGTGCCCACCGCCTCCGACAGCCTCCTCCCTCGGGCCACTACCACGGCCTCAGGCCTGCGTTACACGCTGCGCCAGCCGGGTACCGGGGCGCGCCCCCAGGCCGGCGACCGGGTAGTGGTGCATTACACCGGTTTTCTGGCTGCCGACGGGCATATTTTTGACACCTCCGTGCAGCAGGGCGGCCCACTTAAGGTGAAGGCTGGTCGGGGCGTGGTTATCAAAGGGTTCGATGAGGCGTTGCTGCTGCTGCCCGAAGGAAGCCGGGCCCGCGTCTGGATTCCGGCGGCCCTGGCCTACGGTGCCAAAGGCCGCCTCGACCCCGATGATGAAACGGAAAAGCGCTACCTCATTCCTCCCAACTCAGATCTGATATTTGAGTTGGAAGTGCTGAAAGTAAAATAACAAATCTGCCCGTCGGCATTTGCCGGCGGGCAGATTTGTTTGTGGGCAGCCTCAGAAAACCGGCTTATCTTGTCAGCCTTAACTACCGCTGCTTATGCTTTCTGCTGCCCGCCTCCGGCTTGCCGTACCTGCCCTGCTGGCTGCTGCCGGCCTGATGTCGTTTCAGGGCGACCCAACGCCATTCAACCGCCTCAACTCCGGGCTGGAATACCGGATTTATCACCTGGAAAACGGCCGCTACGTGCTGCGGCCCGCTCTGCCCGCCAGCGGCGACGCTACGTACGCCGCCCGGATCGGCAAAATCATGAGCCTGCACATGCAGTTCCGCACGGCCCAGGATTCCGTGCTGATGCACTCCCGCCGCCAGAACCGCAACCAACCCGTACGCGTGCCGCTGGATACCGTCCGGCGTCAGCAGCATGGTACGGTGGAAGAAGCACTGGCTCTGCTCCAGCCCGGCGACTCCGGCGTATTCCGCCTGAACGTGGATACCGTCTTTCTCAAGTCGTTTCGCCAACCGGTTCCTCCCTTCATCCGCAAGGCCGGCTCCACGCTCACCGTGCTAGCCAAGGCCGATAAAATCCAGACGCAGGAAGAAGCCATGCAGGAGGTTCAACAGGCCCAGCTGAAGGCTCAGGCCGAAGCCAAGAAGCAAGCAGCTGGCCTGGCGCTGAAAGAAGATGCCCGCATTCTGGCTTATCTCAAGCAGAACAACCTAAAAGGCTTAAAGGCCCCCGGCGGGGTCCACTACGTCATCACGAAAGCGGGTACCGGTGCCAAGCCTAAGACCGGGCAGGTGGTATCGGTACTGTACACGGGAATGCTGCTCAACGGGAAAGTGTTTGATGCCTCGTCGCGCAACGGCAATAAGCCTATTGAGTTTCCGCTGGGCCAGGGCCAGGTAATTCCGGGCTGGGACCAGGGCATTGCCCTGCTTCCCAAGGGTTCAAAAGCCATTCTGCTGATTCCTTCCGCCCTGGCCTACGGCCCTCGCGGAGCCGGGGCCGACATTCCGGCCAACAGCATCCTGCGCTTCAATGTGGAGCTGGTGGGCGTGAAGTAGCAATGCGGAGGGATGAAGTGTTGGCAGCATGAGCTGAGTTCTGCCAACTCATCCCTCCTTATTCACCCTATAGCTCCGCCAACACTTCTGATAGCACCGCCAGGGAGCGAATGTCACCGAGGTGCTCAACGTGGAGCTGGTAGTAGCGGATTAGTACGCCCAGTAGTTCCCGCCGCACCCGGCCGTTGGGCACGGCGGCGGCGGCGGGGCGATGTAGCAGGTCATCGAAATGCTGCTCAAACTCCTGAAACCGCAGGGCCGTGGGACTATGACCGGCGGCCGTGTTGGGCGCTTCCGAAGCAAAAGCCACTTGCGAGGTTATCTGCTCACCGGTTTCGGGGCCGAAGCCGAGATAGTGGCTCAGGCGCAGCAGAAACTCCAACGCGAAGTTCTCGAAGCCTTCTTCCTGCCTGTCAAAAGCCAGTACCGAATCGTGCAGAAAGGTAAACAGGGGCTCGTTTTCTTCCTCTTCCAGCAGCACCCGCCCCACTACTTCCGACAGAAACAGTGCAATGCTGCTCTTACGCACATCATACGGCAACGTCCGGAACGGCTCCGCGCACCGGAATTCCGAGAGCCGGGTCAGTCCGCCGCTTCGGGAAGTATAGGCCACCAGATCCAGCAGCGTAAAGGGCTGAAACAGGGCAATGCGCCCGGGCGGCTTGGCTTTGCGCACCCCATTCACCACGTAACTCTGCAGCCCCAGGCGCTCCGTATAAATTCGGGCGATGATGCTGGTTTCGCGGTAGCGCATGTAGTTGAGCACGATACCCCGAGTTTTGATCAGCATAGAAAGTAAGTTGAATCAGAAATGAAAGCAGTAACCCGGCTAATACAACCGGCAGCCCAGTACTGCTACGGGAAGAAATCCGCTATTTAACAGCCTATCCAGCCGTTTAATTCGCTTTCCTTCTACCGTTCTACTACGGCAACTTTGCTCACACAGCCATTCTTACCGTCAGCATCCGAAGACATCACCAAATATACCCCCGACTGCACCCGGCGGCCGTTGTAGTCGGTCAGGTTCCAGGTAACGGTACCGCCATTGGCAGTGGTCTGGTACACGAGCTTGCCGGTTACGTCCGTTATTTTGACGGGCGCATTGTTGGTCAGCCCGGCAATGCCCACTTGGCCCGTAAAGTCAGTCCGGACGGGGTTCGGGAATACTTTGGCGCAGCTGGGCTTACCTTCCGTTATCGTGGCGTCGCCACGGTACGCCACCACGCCGGCATCCGTCACTACGAATACTTCGCCGGTTTTATCGTTCACTTCCACGTCCACAATCTGGTTGGAAGGCAACGGGCTGTTGTCGGTGGTAAAGTGCTGGAGAGCTTCGTCAGCGTCGGCACTGAAAAGCCACAACCCTCGGTCGGTGCCAAACCATTTGCGGTTGCCGCCATCCACGGCAATAGCCCGGATTCGCTCGTTGACCAGCGTAGGGAAGCCGGCCCCGGCCCCGCGCCGCACATACGGCACCCGAAAAGTCAGGTCCAGGGTACTTTCAAACGCACTGAGCGGGTCGTTGAATACAACCGGCCCCCTATTAGTCGCCACCCAGATATCCCCCGTGCGGTCTTTCACCACGTCGTTGACGATATCCGCAAAGCTCAGGGAGGAATTATCGGGACCAAAGGCCTGCGAGTAATAGCGGGTGGCTTTGGTTTCCGGGTTGTAGGCCACAATATTTACTCCGCTTCGGCGGCTGCCGGCGGCCCACATGTTGCCCGCGTTATCCAGCACCAGGCGCTCCAGATTCTCACTGCCACTGAAGTAGTCGATGATCTGCCAGCTATTGGCCCCCGGGTCGAAGATGAATACGCCCGGCTGCCCGACAATCTGGTGGCGGTTAATCACCCATACTTTTCCCGCTGCATCGGTGGTCAGGTCGGTTACGCGGGTAAAAGTGGGGTTGGCAATAGCACTACGTAGCGGGTTGGGCAGGTTCGTAGTCGGATTGAATAACCGGAAGTCGCCTACTCCTTTCCACTCCAGCAGCCCGTTGCCGTAGCTGGCCACATACAGCGTCCCATCTGGCGTACGGGTGCCGCGCACCACGTCTTTCGGATTAGGGTACTGCGCCGGACTGGGCTGGGTGGCGGGCGTAAAGTTGGTCCAGCGGCCATCGACATACTCGAAGAACCCCCGATAGAAATCCTGCTGCAGGTAGTTTTCGCCGTAACCGCCCGTGAAAATGTTCACCTTGCCGGAGCGGCCATCAGCCAGCACGCTGAAGGCCTGGGCCGTGGCCGGCGCGTTGGTCAGAAACTGTTCAGCCTGCACCCCGTCGGTGGTTTTCAACAGCCCGTTGGCGTAATCGGCCAGGAAATACGTGCCGCCTCTGGCCCGCAAAGCCGCCTGCGGATTGATTAGCAGGGCGGGCCGCAGTACCAGGCTGGTGGTGCCGGTGGTCAGGTTCAGGACAGCTACGTTGTTGTTGGTGGTAATGAGCAAACCGGCCCGGGAAGGGGTGAGTTGGCGAAACTGCACATTCGTGGGAGCTCCGCTTACCGTTTGCCAGCCCGTACCGGCCGTGTAGGCCACCATTCGCTCGCCGTTGATACCGGCCACCACCCGGCCGTCCTGCACAGCCAGCGTGCGGTAGGGGTTGCCGGCCCGGGCCGGCAGGTCGGTGGTCCAGTTACGGTAGTCCAGTGGGTTGCCGCTGAGGTTTGCCCGCATCAGGCCGTTAGAGGTTGCCGCGAACAGCACCCCGTTTGCCACGGCTGTGGCAAATACCTGCACCACCGTACCACCCGGCCCGATGTTGGTGTACGAATCCCGGATTTCCAGCCGGGCCAGATCCACCACAACAACCCCGAAACTGCACGCCAGATAGGCCCGGCGGCTGTTGATGTGGATGTTGTTGATAGTCTTGGCACCGTTGATTTCCTTGCGGGAAATATCGTTGAGGTTGACGATTTTGCCCGTGCCGGCCTGCAACAGGTCGAGGTTGGCACTGCGGTAAGCCACCACCACTTGCTGGGTTACCGAATCGTAGGCCAGCGCGCTGACGCCCACGTCGTTGAGCCCGTCTCGACGCGATAATAGCTGCGTAGTGTTCAGCTCCTTATCGAAGTAGAAAAAGGCATCCTCAGCCGCCACGTACACCCGGTCACCGACGTCGGCCAGCGCTTTGGCCTGGGTGGTGGGCAGGTGCAGCTGCCAGTCGCCGTAACCGGCGGTAGACTGGGCCGTAGCCCCGGTGGCAGTCAGCAGAAAAGCCGCGAGGCAGGCCCCCCGGAACAAGCGTAACACTGGAATCATCGGCAAGAAGTGGCGGCAGACGCGGTGAAGTGGCAAGATAACGCCGCCGGGCGGGGTTTAGTGCGAATCACGGATTTAGCCCGATTTGTCGGATTCCACGGCTTGGCAATCGGCTCGTCACTTGCGGAATATCCGAATTACAGGCCGGAGCAGTATGTTATGCAGGATGCTACCGACGGACTACGCGGCTGCTAATTGCGGGCAACTTTCTCGACCACCGACTCCGGGTGCTTCTCCTTCATACCTTCCTGAAAGCAGGAGCGGCAACGCGCCTCGTAGGCGTCGGTTTCGCCCAGCAGAATCTTGTCTTCGGAGGCCGTGACGCGGAAGGAGTACGAGGCCAGCTCGCCGCAGCAGACACAAATGGCGTGCACCTTGGTTACAAATTCAGCCACGGCCATGAGGGCCGGCATGGGGCCGAAAGGCTGGCCCTGAAAGTCCATATCGAGGCCCGCTACAATTACGCGGGTACCCCGGTTGGCCAGCTGCACGCACACCTCCACCAGCGACTCATCGAAGAACTGAGCCTCATCCACCCCGATTACGTCGCAGCCGGCGGCCAGCAGCAGCATTTCCTGGGCCACCGGCACGGGCGTGGAGCGGATGCTGTTCTGGTTGTGCGACACTACATCCTCGGCGTGGTAGCGGGTATCGAGGGCGGGTTTGAAAATTTCGACCCGCTGGCGGGCAATTTTAGCCCGGTTCAGCCGCCGGATCAACTCCTCGGTTTTGCCCGAAAACATGGAGCCGCACACGACTTCAATCCAGCCCCGGCGAGCAATGCCCGAGCCCGTACTAACGCGGGGTTCAATGAACACAATCGGTGAATTAGGGAATTAGAGACTGGAAGCGGGTACCAACTTAGTCGGGCACAACCGGTACTCGAAGTTACAACTTTACCCCCGGCCGGCCGCATCTGCCAGCACACTTCGGGCGCACAGCTCAGGCAATCAGAAGCATAAACTATTCACTGCGTGTACTGCACATGCGGCAGCTGCGTAGCGCGGGGCACATGGGCGGTTATGGTGCCCTCGGGCAAACGGGCCTGGCAGGTCAGGCGCTCGTCGGGCAAGAGGCGGCCCGCTTCCCGGTAGCGCAACTCGGCGGGGGTAAGGGGCGTTAGGAGGTCGAGCCCGCACAGCACCTGCACCCGGCAGGTAGTGCAACGGCCCCGGGCCCCGCAGGCGTGCAGCCAGTCGTGGCCGGCTGTTTGCAGGGCAGCCAGCAGGGTGCTCCCCGAAGGCACGAAAATGGCGTCGGAGGGCAGATTTTCAATTAGCAGCGTGGGCATTTTCCCTAACTTGCCCGCTTGAATCAGGCTTTCGATGAAAACCAAATATAGCCACGCCAAGCGTGAACAATACGGCCGCCTGCTGGCGGCGCTGCTCTGCGACCAGTACTTCGGGGCCCGCCCCACGGCTACCCTCGATGGGCCGGCAGTGCTGCGCTTCACGCCTATTCGACAGGTCAACTTATTCGTGCTGCAACAGCTGCTGGGCAAGTGGACCGCCGAAATGGCCCAGCTGCGCAGCCCCTACTTCGATTTTGAGGATGCCGACGTGCGCCAGGCTCTCACCCAGTTCATGAACGTATTGTCGCGGCGCATCAAGCTGAGCCGGCCGGCTTTCGAGCCGCTGCTGGCCGAGGCCATTACCGATACGCTGACCGGCTGCCTGGACCCGGCCGACACCTTCACCCGCAAGCTGGTGGGAGAACCCAGCGCCTGCACGCCGGAGCAACTGCGCGAATCGTTACGCTATCTGGATGTGAACAAACCTGTGTTTGAGAGTTTTCTCGACACGCTGCCCGCCGGCCAGGAGCAGGAGCGCGACTACTTGGTCAGCCGCTTCCGTTTGCACCAGGAGGCTGCTCAGAGCCAGATGCAGCCCGTAGCGGCCGTGGTGGAGCAGTTCAACGGCCTGCTGGCCCTCACCGAGGACGACCTGTACGAGGCCGCGCCAGCCAGTATCCCGCCAGCCCCTGCCCCCACTCCGGCACCTGCTACCCCCACTCCGGCAGCTGCTACCCCGACGCTCACGCCAGCGCCTGAGCCAACATCCGGGCCAGCCACTCCGGCACCTGCCGCTGCTGCTCCTGCCGCCGCGCCCACTACGCCTCCAGCTACCCCCGCCGCCCCGGTACCTACCCCGCCAGCAGCTGAAAGCCGCCGCCCCTTAGCCGAGCCGGCCACCGATACGCCCGTACCACTGTATGCCAAGCTCAAAGCCGAGCAGTCTGCCGCGCCGACGCTGAGCGAAACCCTGCGCCAGGACCGCACCGCTACCCTGGCCGACAAAGCGCCGAAAGTAGAGTCATTGCGAGAGGCTATTTCCATCAACCAGCGGTTCAGCTTCATCAATGAGCTGTTCAATGGGGAGAACATGGAGTACCACGCCGCCATTCAGCATCTCGACACGCTGCCCAACCCGGAAACGGCCAAGCGGTACGTGAACGAGGAACTGTCCAGCAAATACCAGTGGGTGCGCAAGGAAGAGCACGTTAACAAGCTCCTGCGCCTGATCGACCGAAAATTCGGCGGCTGAGCGTAAGCCGATTTATCACTGACCTCACGCGCCGGTCCGGTGGCTATAAGCCGCCGGACCGGTTTGCGTTAGCACCAGCTAGGTACTCCGATAGCAACAACAGCTAGCAAAGCCTCGCTCCGGCCTGAAGGCTGGCGGCTGGGTTGGCACCAACCAGTCGGTTTCCGGTTTTCGGGTGGTTACTTTGCAGCCATGCCCTCTCCTGACCTTTCCCTGCGCTGGCCCCGGTGGCTGCTTGTGTACCTGCTGGCCCTGGGGCTGGTGGCCGGCCCGGGCTATACCATGTACGTGCATTATGATTTTTCCCACTCCCTTGATACGCGCAGCTACCTACATATGGCCCGGGGCGAGTTCGAAGGTGTCAACATTACGCGGCGCTACCGGGTACTGGTGCCGGCAACAGCGGCCGTGGTGGCGTGGCCGCTGGAGCAGGTGTACGCCCGGATCTGGCCGCTGCGGGCCGCCAGTGAGTGGCCGCTGCGGCTGAGCTTCTACGTAGTAAACAGCCTGCTACTGGCGGGTTTGGGGGTGCTGCTGTTCCGGTGCTGCCTGCTGTACGGGGCCTCACCGGCGGCGGCGGCACTAGCGGTGGCGGCCGTGCTCGTGAGCCGGTGGGCGATGTACACGGCGGGCTTGCCGCTGGTCGACAGCCTGTATCTGCTGGTGATGGGGCTGGCATTTTACGGGGCCCGGAGCAACTCAGGGCCGGCAGTGGTAGCGGCGCTGCTGCTGGGGTTTCAGGCCAAGGAGTCGTTTGTATTTCTGGTGCCGTGGCTACTGTGGTACGGCCGGGGGGCGGTACGCTGGCCGGCGCAGCTGGCCTGGCTGGCGGTGGGCGGCGGTGCGGCCCTGGCCATTCGGCTCTGGCTGGATGCCCGGCTGGGTGCGCCGCCGGCCGAGAGCGTACAAAATGCCTTTGCCCATATAGAAAACCTCACGTACTCGCTCCGACGGCTATTTTCCGTAAAGGGAGCCGGGGAAATCTTCAGCATTTTTGGGATTTTCAGCTGGCTGCTGCTGGCCGGGTTGCGGCACGCGGCGGCCCGCCGCAACTGGCTGCCAGCTCTGGGCCGGCCCGCTGGCTGGTTTGTGGCGGCCGTGGCGGTGCACATGCTGCTGTCGGGTGACCTGGGCCGGATGGGCTACCTAGCAGCGCCGGTTTTTGCCGTGGCCGCCGCCCTCATCCTCACCCACGACCCGCTGTTTGCGTGGCTGCTAGGGCCGGCTCCGGCAACGGAACCGCTGGCCCCTGGGCCTTGAGGCCGGCCCCGGCCCCGGCGGCGGCCAGCAACAGCGGCAGTACCGGCACCACGAAACGCGCCGCGCCCAGTGGCCCCGTCAGCAAAGCCACATACAGCACCAAGCCCAGCAGAACCAGTCGCGCCGCTGCCGGGTAGCGGTTGTTTAGCCCGAAGCGAATCAGCAGCCCGAGGCGCACCACGTTGGCCAGTAGCAGCCCGGCCAGCCCAGCCAGCAGGCCCAGCGGCAACCGGCTCAGGTAGCTCAATACCGCCCCGGGGCTTCGCTGATTGGCGAGTTGCAGCAAACCCGGCCCGGGCGTTGGGTCCAGGTCCAGGAAATGCACGACATCGAACCGGCCGGGGTCGAGGAAGAACGTGAGCATTCCGCGCAGGTGCTGGGCCGCGTACGCCACTGGGTGCCGTTGCAGCGCACTGGCCCCGGCCCGCTGCACGTATTGCTGCTGGGTTGCGAAGGTGGGCCGCCGCGCCGCCGCGCTGAGCGTGCCCCGCACGAATTTTTCGGCGGCTGCCGGGCCCTCCGTAGCCTGCAATACCCCGCGCACGTTGTAGCGCAGCAGGTTGATTTCGGCAATGCTGGAGAAATGAAAGTAGCCCGTGCGGGCCTCATTACGCGCCATCCAGAGGCCGGCTACCAGTAGCGGCACCGCCCCGACCAGGACCAGGGCCGGCCGCCGCTGCCGCCAGCTGGCTATTATCCCCAGGGCCAGTACCACCACCACTAAGGGCAAAAACACCGGCTTGTTGAGCAGTCCCACGGCCGTAGCCCCCACGGCTGCCCACCACCACCGCAGCGGCCAGTTGCGGGTGAAGCACGCCGTCAGGCTCAGCCACAAGACCACCACGGCCGTTTGCAGCAGCATCTCGCTCATCAGCAGGTTGGCGTAAATGAACTGTCCTGGCCCGGTAGCGGCCAGGACCAGCACCAACAGCCACTGCCGGGGCCGTAAACCGCCCCTCAGGCGCACCAGCCACCGCAGGGCCAGCCCCAGATTCAGCAGGCTCAGCAGGTTTTGCAGTAGCAGCGTCAGCCAGGGGAAGTTTGCCCCGGCCCCGCCGGTCAGCAGCAGGAACACCGGGTAGCCGGGCGGCCGGATGCTGTATTCCTGCAACTCCAGCGGCTGCTGCAGCGGCAGCGCGTACAATACCCCCGCCTCCCGCAGGTTACGGGCCGCCTGCACGTATCGGTCCGAATCGGGGAACAGGTACGTGTTATGGCACGCTTGCCACCCCAACGCCAGCAGATGCAACAGTACCAGCCCGGCCCACACCCAGCCCGGAATGCGCGGTTGCTTCTGCCGTGCCGGGTTGCTGTCAACTGTCATGCTACTTCGTTGGATGGTTAAATGGGTAAATTGTTGGATGGGTGAACTGCTGGATAGTCTCTCATCCAACGGTCCAACAATTTACCCCTAATACCGCTCCAGATCCTGTTTGCGGTAGGCGTCGATGGCGAGAAGGATGAACAGCAGGGTGGTGAACGACCAGAGCGAGGAGCCGCCGTAGCTGAAAAACGGCAGCGGAATGCCCACCACCGGAGCCAGCCCGATGGTCATGCCAATGTTCACGCAGAAGTGAAAGAAGATAATACTGGCTACGCAGTAGCCATACGTGCGCCCGAACACCGATTTCTGCCGCTCGGCCACGTACACAACGCGGCCCAGCAGCGTCATGAACAGGATGATGGTCACCATGGTACCGGCCCAGCCCCACTCCTCGCCCACGGTGCAGAAGATGAAATCGGTGCTTTGCTCCGGCACAAAGTCGAACTTGGTCTGGGTGCCCTGCAGGAAACCTTTGCCGGCAAAACCACCCGAACCAATGGCAATTTTCGACTGCGTAACGTTCCAGCCCACGCCTAATGGGTCGGCGGAGGGGTTGATGAGGATTTCAATGCGCTTGCGCTGGTGGGGCTGCAGCACGTTGTTGAAGAAGAAATCCACCCCGAACACCATCCCGATTACCACCGCCCACACGCCCAGCGACAAAGGCAAATGATGCCGCCAGAGCTTGGAGTTGAAGGCAAAAACCACCACCAGAACCAAAGTAAACGCCCCCACCAGCCACAGCTTGGGCACCAGCAGGGCCAGAATGAGAATGGCCCCGGCGGCGGCCAGAATCAGCAGAATCAAAGGCGACATGCCTTCCCGGAAGTACGCCAGCAGAAACGCTCCGAACACCAGCGCCTGCCCGGTTTCGTTGGCGGCAATGATGAGCAAAGGGGGCAGCAGCGTGAGGCCAGCCAGCACCAGTTGGTCGCGGAAATTCTGCTGCCGCAGGTTGATGCCGGCCATGTAGCGCGACACCGCCAGGGCGGTAATAAACTTGGCAAACTCGGCCGGTTGCAGGCGTACCGGCCCCAGCTCCAGCCAGGAGCGGGAGCCGGCAATGGGCCGGGCAATAAACGGGGTGATGATCAGCAGCAGAATCATGGCCCCGTAGAGCACGAAGGCAAACGTATCGTAGGCCTTGGAATCAATGACGACCAGCACCACGATGAGCACCACGGCCGTCCCGATCCACAGAATCTGCTTGAACCAGTTGAAGGCCATTAGCTCCTGAAAGCCTAAGCTGCTGAGGGCATTGTCCGGCGCGTCGGGCGAGTAGCTGGCCGCGTACACGTTCAGCCAGCCCACGCCTACCATCAGCAGGTAGATGAGCACCGTGACCCAATCAATGCTACGAGAATAGCGGGCAGGAGACGTGGACATAAGGGGTAGTATGTCAATCCGAGCGAAGCGCGGAATAACAGTTAGTGACGACGGACAATAAACCGATCAGCGGGGCCGGGTAGCCATTCTTCCCAGCGGTGCCGCCAGGGGGCTACTTTGCCGCGCAGGTATTTTTCCATCACGAGGGAAGCCAGCGGCGCGGCGGAGCTACCCCCGAAACCGGCGTTTTCGATGAAGACCACAATGGCAATTTTGGGGTCCTGGGCCGGGGCGAAGGCGGCGAAGGTGGCGTGGTCGTCGCCGTGGGGGTTTTGCACGGTACCGGTTTTGCCGGCTACCGAAATGCCCACGTCCAGCAGACTGGCGTTGCCGCCGGTACCGCCCCGCCCGTCCACCACGCCCTGCATCCCGGGAATAATTTCCTCGAAATGCTTCGGATCAACCCCCACCGTGTGCTTCTGCTGGTACTGGGGCAGCGGCCCACCCTTCCCAATTTGCTTCACAAAATGCGGCGTGTAATACCAGCCCCGGTTGGCAATGGTGGCCATGATGTTGGCCATCTGCAGGCCGGTAATACCGATTTCGCCCTGCCCGATGCTGAGCGAGTACACCGTCCGGAAATTCCAACGGTGGTAGCCGTTGCGCTTGTCGTAGAAGTCAGACGACGGAATCAGGCCCTTTTTCTCCTGCGACATATCCACGCCCAGCTTCTCGCCCAGCCCAAACTGCATCACCTGCCGCCGCCACTCGGCCAGGCCCAGGCGGGCATCCTCGAAGCGGTTGGTGGAACGGCCGCGCATCACGGCGGCCCGCATCACTTGGTAGAAATAGGGGTTGCAGCTGTTGCGGATGGCAATGCCCACGTCGCTGGGGTAGTCGTGGCGGTGGGTGCAGCGCACCAGCTTCCAGTTACACGGAAAGCCGGTCTGGGGCGTCACTACGCCCATTTGCAAAGCCACCAGCTCGTTTACCAGCTTGAAGGTAGAGCCGGGCGGGTAGGTGGCCATCAGCGGGCGGTTGAACAGCGGCTGCTCGGGGTTGCGCAGCAGCTCCATGTAGCGGTTGCCCATGCCCTTGCCCGACAGCGTGGCCGGATCAAACATCGGGGCCGAAACGAACACCAGGATTTCGCCGGTTTTGGGGTCGAGGGCCACCACCGAGCCGCGCTTACCGGCCATGAGCTTCTCGGTGTACTCCTGCAGCTCCGAATCGAGGCTCAAGTGCAGATCCTGCCCGGCCACCGACAGCGTATCGAACTCGCCGCCCCGGAAGGCGCCCTTCTCGATACCGCGCACGTTCACCATGCGGTACTGCACGCCGCGCCTGCCCATCAGCTGGTCTTCGTAGTAGGATTCCAGCCCCGTAATGCCCAGGAACTCGCCGGGCTGGTACTTGGCGTAGCGCGGCTTCTCCAGAAAAGCCGGCGTGATGCTGCCCACGTAGCCCAGGGCGTGGGCCATGCTGTGCGTGTTATACGAGCGCGCCATCCGCGCCTTCACGCTGAAGCCCGGGAAGTCGATGAGGTTGTCCTGGATGGCGGCCAGATCGGGCGTGCTTAGGTTCTGAACCAGCGGCGAGGCCTTCACCCGGCTGAACTTGCGGGCGGCCTGCAGGCCTTCGCGCACTTCCTCCAGGGGCAGTTGCAGCAGCTCGCAGAAGCGTAGCGTATCCAGTTGCTTTACTTCGCGGGGCGTCACCATCAGGTCATATACCGGTGTGTTCTGCACCAGCAGCTGGCCCTTACGGTCGTAAATCAGGCCCCGGTAGGGTGCCTGAACAATGCGTTGGAGGGTGTTGCGGTCGGCCGCTAGCTTGTAGCTGCCATCGAGCACCTGAATGTAAAAGAGTCGCGCCGCAAACACCAGCGCGACGGCCAGGAAAATAGCCTGGACCACATACTTGCGGCCTTCGAGGTATTGCAAAGCAGAAAAGTCTGAAAGGTAACGGGTTCCGAAGCAGGCTTCGGGACAACAAAGATACTCCGGCAGGCGGGGAAGTGCGTCATTGCGAGCGGAGCGAAGCAATCCTTCCTTTCCATTGCACAAAGCATTGACATACAGAAAGCCCTGACGTCTGTGCCAGCACTAGGGGCTTTTGAGTAGGTCAGAGCTTGAGACTCCAAGAAGGAAGGATTGCTTCGCTCCGCTCGCAATGTACAGTTGGTTACTTCTTCCCGACCTACCGGCTGCGGCGGCGGGTAGGGAAGAACACCAGCTGAATGATGAGCAGCGTGAGACCGGTATAGAGGGTACTGATGACGATTTTGGCCAGTGCAATACCCGGTACCTGAATGGAACCCAGTTCGAGCAGAAAAAATGCCGTGTGATGAATAGCCGTGAGCATAGCCAGGTACACCACCATCCACTGCCAGCCCATCTGGTGGATGTTTACCGCATCCTGCGCATCGTACCCGTCGCGGGGGGTAAGCAGACGCAATACCCAGGGCCGCAGGTACATGAGCAGCACAGCAGCGGCGGCATGTACCCCGCCGGTATCGAAGAACAGGTCCATGGTAATGCCCGTCAGAAAGCCGATGAGCAGCTGCACCACAATGGGCGTGGCAATGGGCAGAAACAGCAGAAACCCCAGGTAGATGAAGCACCAGCCCAGGTTGAACAGCACGAAATCGGTGCCGCTGATGAGTAGCACGTACAGGGCTATGTATAGGATGCCGCGCAGGGCCTGCCACAGAATTTCGAATACGCCGCCTCTCATGGTCGTTCCTCCGCTTCAGGTTTGATGCCGGCCCGGGCTTCCACCGTGTCGCGCTCTATTTTGGGCCGACTCGTAACCACATATACGTAGGTCAGGCGCGAGAAATTAACGGCCAGCCGCACCCGCACGGTCCAGAAATTCTTGTCCGGCTCCTGCACAAACGACTCAATCCGGCCCACCAGCACACCCTCCGGAAACACGGCATTGTAGCCCGACGTCACTACCGTGTCGCCGCGCACTAGCTTGTTCTGCCGGGGCACGTTGTCGAGCAGGACGTGCGTCGGGTCGTCGCCGAGCCAGCGGATGGTACCGATGGTGCCGTCGCGCTGAATGCGGGCGGAAATGGTGGATTTGGAGTGCAACACCGAGGTAATGGTGGTATAGTGCTCCGAGGTCACCTTCACCCGGCCCACCACCCCATCGGCCGAAACCACGCCCATCCCCTGCTTCACGCCATCGACGGAGCCGACGTTCAGAGTCAGGTAGTTGTCCACGCGGCGCTGGGTGCTGCTCACCACGCGGGCCGGAATCAGCGGGTAGTCGGGGTCGTGGGCGGCCAGCTGGCGCAGGCCCAGCAGCAGCGAATCGGGCCGGCCCAGCAGGGCCAGGCGGGCCTGGGTGGTGCTGTCCTGGCTTACCGGCAGCGAATCGGCCACCCGGCCGCTCAGGTCGGGGCGGTAGAGTTGCTGGCGCAACCGGGCGTTTTCCTGCATCAGGCTCTGGTTCACATCCACCAACCGGAAGTAGCCCTGAATCTGAGCCCGCCAGTCGAGCACCTGCCCCACGTAGGCGTTGGAGGAATTGAAGAACGCGGCCCGCTGATACGTGCTGTTGCGCACCAGCAGAAACAAGCTCAACACCTCCAGCAACGCAAATACCAGGATACCCCGGTAGCGAAACAGAAAGGCGAGCAGGTTATTCATGGAGGGGAGATGTGAGAACGTGAGAAGTGAGAAGTGAGACTTCGTTCAAACCACCACAATTGGGTGCCAGAACAAACGTCTCACTTCTCACTTCTGCTTATCTCAATTCTAGGTCAGCAGCACGCCGCGGAAGGCCTGGATATTTTTGATGGCAGCCCCGGTACCGCGCACTACGGCGCGCAACGGGTCCTCGGCAATGTGGATGGGCAGCTTGGTTTTGGCGGCCAAACGCTTATCCAAGCCGCGCAGCAGGGCGCCGCCGCCGGTCAGATGGATGCCATTTTCGTAGATGTCGGCCGACAGTTCGGGCGGCGAAATTTCCAGGGCCTTCAGTACGGCTTCCTCAATTTTGGCCACCGATTTGTCGAGGGCAATGGCAATTTCTGAGGACGTTACCTTAATCACCTTCGGAATACCGGTCATCAGGTCGCGGCCGCGCACCTCAAAATCGGGCGGGGTTACTTCCAGTTCGGTCAAGGCCGCGCCTACTTCAATCTTGATGCGCTCGGCACTCCGCTCGCCAATGAGCAGGTTGTGCTGCCGACGCATGTAGTCGAGAATATCCTGGTTGAACACGTCACCGGCCGTCTTTATGCTCTGGTCGCAGACGATACCGGAGAGGGCAATAACCGCAATTTCGGTGGTGCCGCCCCCTATGTCGATAATCATCGAACCTACGGGCTGCTCCACGTCGATGCCGATACCAATGGCGGCAGCCATCGGCTCCTGAATCATCCAGACTTCCTTGGCTCCGGCGTGCTCGGCGGAGTCCCGTACGGCGCGCTTCTCCACCTCGGTAATACCCGACGGAATGCAGATAACCATGCGGTGAGAAGGCTGAAACAGCCGATTCCGGGTGTCAATCATCTTGATCAGCCCCTTAATCATCTCCTCCGCCGCGTGGAAGTCGGCAATAACGCCGTCTTTGAGGGGCCGGATGGTTTTGATGTTGTCGTGGGTCTTTTCGTGCATTTGCTGCGCCTGCCGACCCACGGCAATTACCTTATTAGTAGTGCGGTCTTTCGCAATGATGCTCGGCTCATCCACCACGATTTTATCGTTGTGAATGATGAGCGTGTTGGCCGTGCCCAGGTCAATGGCAATGTCGCTGGTCAGAAAATTGAAGAAACCCATCGAGTAACGGCAAGTGAATGAGAACGGGCGGTTTGCGCCCGTCAAAAGTGGGGGCAAAAGTAAGCAAGTTTCAGCGAAGCCCGTTACCTCTGCTTATCAATATGAAGCAGCCGCGCGCCCGTACTTTCCCACTGCGGGAATCCCGACGGGCGCCGGTGGCGTACCCAACGCCCAAACCCCGAATTCATTGCCCGGCAGCTACCCGGGGCCGGTTAACCGGCCTGAAAATTCTCCGTCTCGGCTGAAAAAAACTCCGGCCGTCCCTGGAGAACGACCGGAGCTTGCAGGAAGTCGACTTGATCTTTCCGCTTAGTGCTTGAAGTGCCGCACGCCGGTGAGCACCATGGCCATGTTCATCTGGTTGGCGGCGGTAATGCTGTCCTGGTCCTTGATGGAGCCGCCGGGCTGCACCACGGCCCGGATGCCGGCCGCGCCGGCAATTTCCACGCAGTCGGGGAAGGGGAAGAAGGCATCAGAGGCCATAACGGCTCCGTTGAGGTCGAAGCCGAAGCTGCGGGCCTTCTCAAGAGCCTGGCGCAGGGCGTCCACGCGCGAGGTTTGCCCTACGCCGGAAGCCAGCAGCTGCCCGGCCCGGGCCAGCACGATGGTGTTGCTCTTAGTGTGCTTGCAGATTTTGAGGGCAAACTCCAGGGCCGCCACTTCCTCGGCCGTTGGGGCCGATTCGGTGACGGTGCGAAACTCCTGCGCTCCTTCCACTACCCGGTCGAAATCCTGCTCAATCACGCCGTTTAGGAGGGTTTTCACCTGTTTGTCAGGGAATTGTACCGGCTTCTGACGCAGCAGAATGCGGTTCTTCTTACCCTGCAGAATGGTCAGGGCAGCCTCATCGAATGCGGGAGCAATCAGCACCTCGAAAAACAGCTTGCTCAGCTCTTCGGCCGTGACTGTATCCACGGGCTTATTCACGATGATTACGCCGCCGAAGGCCGAAACCGGGTCGCAGCTCAGGGCATTGAGGTAGGCTTGGTGCAACGTCTCGGCCTGGGCAACGCCGCAGGCGTTGGTGTGCTTGAGGATGGCGCAGGCGGCGGGGCCGTCAGTGGCAAACTCCTGCATCAGCAGCACGGCGGCGTCCACGTCTACCAGATTGTTGTAGCTGAGCTGCTTACCGTGGAGTTGGTCGAACAGCGCGTTCAGGTCACCGTAGAAGGTGCCGGCCTGGTGGGGGTTTTCGCCGTAGCGCAGCGGCGTGGCGGGCTTTTCGGAAAGCTTCAGGGCCGCACCGCTTAGCTCGGTGCCCTGGGCCATGTACCGGAAAATCTGGGTGTCGTAGTGCGAGGTGGCCTCGAAGGCGGCGGCCGCGTAGTGGCGACGGTCCTCCAGGTCGGTAGCGCAGCCTTTGGCCGTCAGCAGCTCGGTTACGGCCGCGTACTGGTCGCGGGAGCTGACCACCAGGACGTCGCGGAAGTTCTTGGCGGCGGCGCGCAGCAGGGAGATTCCGCCGATGTCAATCTTCTCAATGACGTCCGCCTCGGGCGCGCCCGAGGCCACGGTTTCCTCGAAGGGGTACAGGTCCACCACCACCAGATCAATGGGCGGAATCTGGTGCTGCTTGGCCTCCTGCAGGTCGCCGGCTTCGTGGCGGCGGTGCAGAATGCCCCCGAATACGGTGGGGTGCAGGGTTTTGACGCGGCCACCGAACACGGACGGGAAGCCCGTCAGGGTTTCTACCGCCGTAACAGGCGCGCCCTGCTCCTCAATGAATTGCTGGGTGCCGCCGGTGGAGTAAATGGTCACGCCGTGCTGCTTGAGCAGCGCCACCAACGGCTCCAGACGGTCCTTATAGTAGACGGAAACAAGCGCGGAACGAATGGGCTGCGACATGACAGGCGGGGTAAGAGGTGAGTGTGAAATGCTGCGCGAAGGTAGGGCCACCGGCCGAAGCCGGTGTTACGGAATTATTAACAGCGCGGCAGCAAGCGGATTGGCGAAGCGAAAACCGGGGTTTTGCCGCCGCGCCGGCTTCCTTTCTGACCCGAAACCGGCTACCGCCGTATAGCCGTAACCAGTCCGCTTTCCTCCTTTCTATGCCCGAATCCGTTGCTCTGACTACCGCTACTGTTTCAGTGGCTGCCGCCGAAGACCGGGCCGCCGCCCTGGCCCCGCGCCTGCTGGCCCAGGCCGCGCACTCCGATGTGGAAGGCGGTTTCCCGATCCAGGAGTTCGGCTGGCTGCACGAAGCAGGGCTCCTTACCGCTCCGCTGCCGGCGGCATTAGGCGGCAACGGCCTCGGCGAAACGGCCCACACGGCGGCCCTGCTCAGCACACTGCGCCACATCGGGCGGGGCAACCTGGCCGTGGGCCGGGTATACGAGGGCCACGTTAATGCTTTGCAGCTACTGCAACGGTTTGGGCAGCCGGCCCAAGTGGCGCGGTGGGCGCAGGAGGCAGCCCAGGGGCATCTGTTCGGGGTCTGGAATACGGAGGCCCACGATGGGGTGAAGCTGGAGCCGCTGCCCGACGGCCGTTACCGGTTGCACGGCAGCAAAACCTTCGGCAGCGGGGCCGGCCACGTTACCCGCCCGCTGCTCACGGCCGCTTTGCCCGACGGCGGCTGGCAGATGCTGATCCTGCCCGCTGATGAGCAGGTGCCGCGCTATGCTTCCGAGTTCTGGCAACCGCTGGGCATGCGGGCCTCGGCCAGCTTCCGGGTAGATTTTACGGGGCTGGAAGTCGGGGCTGAGGACCTGCTGGGCCAGCCCGGCGACTACTACCGCCAGCCCTGGTTCAGCGGCGGGGCCATCCGGTTTGCGGCCGTGCAGGCGGGCGGGGCCGAAGCCGTGTTCGATGAAACCCGCCGGTTTCTGCAGCAGTTCGGCCGTACCGATGACCCCTACCAGCGGCAGCGGCTCGGCGAAATGAGCCTGCTCATTGCCCAGGCCCAGCACTGGATGCAGGCCGCCGCCGGGTTTGCCGCCCGCCCCGATGCTGAAACCGCCGCCGAGGCCACAGTGGCCCATGCCAACCTGGTGCGCTCGGCCATCGAGGATATCTGCCTGCGGGTGTTGCCGCTGGCCGAGCGGTGCGTGGGAGCCCGGGGCCTGCTGCGGCCCGAGCCTTTCGAGCGCCTGCACCGCGACCTGACCCACTACCTGCGCCAGCCCGCCCCGGATGCTGCTTTGGCCGACGCCGGCCGCTACGCCCTGGAACAAACCGCACCGGCCTATGAGCTCTGGCAGCCGTAACGCCCCTTTCTCTCCGCTTCTCTCTACTACCACGCCTATGCCTGCCTTTGATTTTGCCGCTTACCCGCTGATGCCGACCGCCACCGCTGCCACGCTCGGCCCTACCGTCGTACTGGCCCCCCACCCCGATGATGAATCGTTGGGGTGCGGAGGGCTCCTGGCGCTGCTGCGGCAGGCCGGGCAGCCCGTGTGGTGCGTGCTGGTCAGCGACGGTACTATGTCGCACCCGAATTCCCGCAAGTTTCCCGCCCCCGCCCGGCAGCAGCTCCGCGAGCAGGAATTGCGCACGGCCCTCACGGAGTTGGGCGTCCCGGCCCAAGCCCTGTTTGCGCTCAATCTGCCCGATGGTGCGGTTCCTGCGCCCGAGGCCCCGGCCGGCACGGCGGCCGTGCAGCAGTTGGTGGAGTTTCTCGACCACACGCAGCCCGAGACGGTGCTGGTACCCTGGCGCCGCGACCCGCACCACGACCATCGGGCCACGTATCAGCTGGCCCTGGCCGCCCTGGCGCAGCTGACGCCCGCCCCGCGCCTGCTGGAGTACATAGTGTGGGCCTGGGAACGGGCGGCCCCCGCCGATTTGCCTCAACCCGGTGAAGTCCAGGGCTGGCAGCTTGATATCGGGCCGGTGCTGGCGCAGAAACAGCGGGCCATTGCCGCCCACAAGTCGCAGCTGGCCGGTTCCCCCATTGATGACGACCCTACCGGCTTTACGCTGGCCCCGAGTATGCTGGCGCATTTCGCCCGGCCCGTGGAAGTCTACCTGGAAACCATAATCGACTAACCTCATCTGCCGCTTATGCAGCCCAACCCGAATCAACCTAATACGCTGCCGCCCACGTATTTCGACGACGTATACCGGGCCAACCAGGACCCCTGGAACTTCGAAACCAGCCCGTACGAGCGGGAAAAGTATGCCACGACGCTGGCTGCCCTGCCGCAGCAACACTACGCGGCGGCCTTCGAAATCGGGTGCTCCCTGGGGGTGCTTACCGAGCAGCTGGCAACCCGTTGCGGCCATTTGCTGGCTGTAGACGTAGCCGCCAACGCTTTGGAGCGCGCCCGGCAGCGGTGCGCGCATCTCCCGCAGGTAGAGCTAAAACTGCTGCGCGTACCGGAGGAGTTTCCGGGCGGGGAGTTCGACCTGATTCTGGTTTCGGAAGTGGGGTATTACTGGAGCCCGGCTGATCTGGAGCGCGCTGCCAGCCGGATGCTGACGGCGCTACGCCCCGGGGGCCACTTGGTACTGGTGCATTGGACCGCTCCGGTCCACGACTACCCGCTTACCGGCGACGACGTGCACGAGTTCTTTCTGCAGCGGGCTGGCCCCGACGGCCCGTTGCTGCACGTCAGCGGCCAGCGCCACGCGCAGTACCGGCTGGACGTGCTGGCCCGGCGGTAAACCAGCTTGACAAAGGTTAGCCTACAAAGCAGGCTGACTTTGGTACGCGCGCCAGATCTAACCCGTTCCTAGCCCCAGCAGCCAGCAACTGGCGCAGCTCGGTTATAGCTTCACGCAGCGGAATAGCGGGGTATTTCTTCTCTTCGGCGGCCCGCAGGCTGGGTTGTATCTGACGCCAGAACCCTTCGAAGGTCTGAGCCGGTGACATGTGAGGCAGCCTTGAATCCGTTGCCTGCCACGTCTTCCGCAACTCCCGCCGCGCCCGCAGCTCGGCGGCCCAGGCGGCGGGGTGCGGTACCAACGGCTCCTGCCGGCCCAGGCTGGCCCATTCCCGCAGCTGCCACGACAACCCCACCTCCACCCGGCCCTGCTGACGGCTAGAAGTGAATACCCGCACGGCCGGGCTGTGGCGCACGCGCAAATCGTGCAGGAGCAGCAACTGGTACAAGGCCTCATCCTCCAGGTGCGGCACCACAGGCAACCCACCTACTGCCCGGTAAGCCGCCGCCGTAACTGCCAGACTGGCCCCAAAATGCTGATGATGCCGGGGCCAGGGGTCGTGAGCTACCGGATCGAGCAAGGCTTCCAGGTGCGCCCGCAACAGCTGATACGTGGCGTCGCGCAGCTGGCAGCGGCGCACCGGACATGCCGGGTTGGCATCGGCCATCAGAATTCGGCCACCAACGGCATCGGCGTCGGCAGCCAGCTCCGTTGCGGTGGCAGCCAGCCAATCGGGCGCTACCTGCGTGTCGGCATCGGTACTGGCAATGAAGGCCCCGGGCTGGCCAGCCAGCTCCAGCCGGCGGAGAGCCGCATCCATCAGCAGGCGGCGGGCCCGGCCCACGTGCGCTTCCGAAGATGGCAGCTGAATTTCGGCAACGTGCAGCGCCAGCTGTGGGTGCCGGGCCGCAAACGCGCGCGCCACCTGCGCCGTAGCATCCTGGCTGTTATTCACCAATAATAAAACCTCGAAGTAGCCGGCAGGTAATGGGCGGCCCCGCGCATCAACCTGCGCGGCCAGGGCCGCCAGGGTGGCCGGCAACCCCGGGGCTTCATCTTTGGCAGGGATAATCACGCAGGCCCGCAGCGTCGGAGCCGGCTGAACCTCGGCAAATATGGCCGGCCAATGAAAAGCGGCTGCTCCGGCGGATACTTCAGCGTGAAAGCGCAAGGGAGTGGCGTGTTCCATGTGCGGCTTTGTACGCGGCTGGCTCGTCAAAAGCTACCTCATTTAGCAAATGAAACCGCTACGGTAGAGCTTAAACGCAGAAAAACCCCCAAACTTCCGTTCGGGGGTTTTTCTGGATAGCCAAGCAGCGGATACCTTTTAGCGGCGGTTAGCCGCTTTTCGTGAAGTGCGCTGTTTTGCGTAATTGGTTACTATTCTAACGCGTCAGCAGCCAGTCTAAAGGGGGGAGCAACTGGTTTTTGCAGCGGGAAAAATGGGCGTTAGAAGGCTTCGCCGACGGCGAAGATGATACCGGAGTTACCGCCTGAGCCCACGCCGTAATCGAGGCGGATGTTGAGCCGGTCGCGGCGGTTGAAGCGGAACCGGCCGCCCACACCGCCCGCAAATTTCATGGCGTCGAGCTTGTAGTCGTCCAGAGCCGGAGCCACTTGGCCCACCGCTCCGAATACTACGCCATCGATGCGCCAGAACAGTTTCTGCCGGATTTCGGCCTGCGCTGTAGTGAACTGACGGTCGCGGAAACGCGCCTCGTAGATGCCGCGCATCAGGTAAGCGTTGTTGTAAAGCGAGCCGCCCAGGGTGGCACCCATGCCGCCCCACTCGCGGAACGGTACCGAGCCGGTGTGGTACTGACCCAGGAACTGTACGGCCAGGATGGTATTGTTGGAACCCAACAGCGGAGTGAAGTGCCGGGCATCCACCATGTAGCGGGTGAAGTTGTAATCGGAACCCAGCCCACCGCCATTGAAGAGGACGTGCGCGTCCACAAAGTTACCCGTATAGGTCGCCAGCACGTTGTCGCGGCTGTCGTAGAGCAGGGCCGGACCCACGCCGGAAGTCACGTAGCCGGCCCGTTGCTCGGCCGGAATAGCGAAATACGGGGCCGTGTTACCTTCCTGGTCTTTCAATTCTACTTTACCCAGGTCGGTGTAACGGTAGCGCACACCTACAAACAGGTTGGGCACCACTTTCACTAAGGCCTTCTCATCGAACACGATGAGCGGGTACTGAATGTGCGACTCCACGTCCTTATCGGTCTCGTTGCCGCGGCCGTAGTAGTTGAAGGCAAGGTCGTAGTAGCTGGCCTCCCCCGAGAAGTAGAACTTCTCCTCCTTGGTAAAAATGGTGTGCGTGAGCTGTACGGTGGTCTGCTTTTCCTGCGAAATCCAGGCAATCAGACGAGCATTGGACTTGCGCACCGTGGTATCCTTACCGAAGCGCCACACCGGCAGAATAGCCGCCCCGCCCGCCAGGCCGGTTTCCTGCTGATAGAATACAATGGGCACCGGAATGAAGCTCGGGTCGTCCGGGTCATCGGGGGTAAGCTTGAGCTTTGACTTGGTAGTAGCACCAAGCGTCAGGGCGCGGGTAAGGCCTACTGGCGCGCCCTCAATAGGCGTTTCGGGAGCCTGGGTTGGGGCAGCAGATGCCAGCAGAACTGATTCGGGAGCCGGAGCAAGGACGGCGGGAGCCGACTGCGCCCAGGCAGCCGGCGCGGCCAGCGCACCTAGCGCCAGCAGCGGGTAGAGAAAGCGCATACGTAGATGGCTTGGGGTCAGAAAAGGTGATGGGGAGGACAGTACGGCGCGGCCCACTGGGGTATTCAGCCTGGATATACGCTGAAATCCGCCGCCGTAATAGGCCCTAACGCAACAGCCGGCGTCACGGTTGCCGGGCGGCTAGTGTTGTGCTACATTCTGCCCCCTAACCCGCCAGCCAGCCCATCGACAGCACCCCCGCCAGCATCACCCATTTGCACCAGGCACTGAGGCGGGCGAAGTGCATTTTGCGGTCGGCGCGGCGCAGGTGGTAGCCCAGACCCAGCAGCGGCAGCAGCACCAAAGCCAGCAGCCACCCGCCCAGCCCCCACTGCCGGCCCAGCAGCGTTTGCCAGGCAGCTCCGGCTACCAGCAGGACCAGGCACAGCAGGAAAAAGCCGGCTACCCATTTCGTGCGCGGCACTCCCAACACAATAGGCAGCGTGCGGCAGTCGTGCTGAGCGTCGCCGCGCATATCCTCCACGTCCTTCACAATTTCGCGCACTACTGTCAGCAGAAACGCCGCCAGTGCGTAGCTCCATACGGCTTGGTTGTCGGTGCGCAACTGCAGCTCGGGCAGCAGCACCAGCGCCCCTGTGAGGGTGGCAATACTCACGTTGCCGACCAGCGCCACGCGCTTAAACCGCACCGAATATCCCCATAACAACAGTGCCGACCCCAGATTGACCAGCCCCAGCCACGGCGACAACCACCCGCTTAGCCCCACACCCAGCCCCGATAATATCAGGTGTGCCAGCATAGCATGCCGGCGGTTGACGGCTTTGCCCACCACCAGCCGCCCCGGCCGGTTGATAGCGTCAATCTTCACATCATAGTAATCATTGATAATGTAGCCGGCAGCTCCTACGCTGAGAGCCGCCAGTACCAGCAGGCCGAAACCGGGAGCCAGCACCTGCCGCCACGGAGCATCGGGCAACAACAGACAAGCCCGCACCAGTACCATGCACAGCCCCATAATCAGCAGGTTGGGCAACCGTACCAGCCGGGCCAGCTGCCGCCACCCACCGGCTTCCGGCAACGCCCCTGCGGTGGCCGGCGCTAGCGGGAGGTGAGCGGCAGAATGGGGGGGGGTGGGCATAGCGGAAGAAAAACTGCGGGGAACTGGCCACGCAAAGATGCATTCCTATTCGGCAGGGTGCAGAAGAAAGCCCCTCCCGATTTTCGGAAGGGGCCAACCCATGTGGTAAAACCGGGTGTAAACGTTACTTACAGGCGCTTCACATTCACCGCATTAACGCCCTTACGGCCTTCCTGCGTGTCAAACTCTACCCGGTCACTCTGCTGGATTTGCCCCCCGTTAAGGCCGGTCACATGAACGAAGAAATCTTCATTCGTGCCGTCTTCCGTAATGAAGCCGTAGCCCTTCGACTCATTATAGAATTTTACGGTTCCTGTTTTCATGAAAAAAAGAAAAGAAGTAGGTTAATGATACGGGTAAATATAGAGGGAAATCAGAAAAGCACAACCCCGGCTGCACAGGGTACAACCGGGGCTAACAGCCTCAAAGCCGGGCTTATCTACTTACGGAAGGGCATTCAGCTACCAGGTACCGTGGAGCTTCATAACGGCTTCGATCAGCTCCCGCACGGCCCCGTGTCCGCCGGGCAGCGCGGCTATGTAGTTGCTGATGGCGCGCACGTCAGCGGCGGCGTCGGCGGGGCAGGCGGCTACGGCGCAGCGGCGCATTACCTCAATGTCGGGCATGTCGTCGCCCATGTAGGCAATGCTGGTGGGCTCAAGGTGGTAGGTATTGAGGTAGCTGTTGAAGATTTTCATCTTATCGTCTACCCCCAGGTAGATGTCGCGCACGTCCAGCGACTCCAGCCGCCTGCGTACGCCCTCCTCCTCCCGGCCCGAAATAACAGCCACCCGGTACCCTTTGCGCAGGGCGTGGCGCACGGCGTACCCATCCCGAATATGGAAGGCGCGGGCCTGCTCACCGGAGTTGAACGCGAGCAGCGTACCATCGGTCAGCACGCCATCTACGTCGAAGATAAAAACCTTGATGACCGACAAATCGGCCGGAACCAGCGTTGCATCCATATGCTTCAAAAACGCCACTGAGCAACCCTGCCGCCTGTGTAGTCAGCCCGGTTACTCAGTGTTTGCACTACTGCTGAATTATTGATTATCGCGCCACTCGTACACCCACTTGGCCTGAATCTGCTCCAGGTGGCCTTCGGTGGCCTGCTCGCGGGTGCCTTCAAAGTTGGGCAGGCTCAGTACCCATTCCAGCAGCTCGGTAAAGCGGATGCGGTAGATTTTAGCTTCGCTGAAGTCGTCACCGAACTTCTCGTACAACGCCATGGCAATATCCTCATGGTCGCTCCACTTGATCGGGGGCTCGAAATGATTCATTCTGATTGAGTGATGAGTGATGAATGCTGAGTGATGAATTGAAGCAGGAACCGGACAACATCCAATTCATCACTCAGCATTCATCACTCAACTCTCTGAATTAGTGGCCGAGGAAGTTCTGGGGCGGAATGAGCACCACGATATCCGCGTTGCCCTGCATCACGCACTGGCAGCCCAGACGGGAGTTGATGCGCGGGTCCACGGCCCGGTCAATGAAGTCTTCTTCCTTATCGGAAATTTCGGGCAGGTCGTTTTCGCCCTGTAGAATGTAGACGTGGCAGGTACTGCAACCACATACCCCGCCGCAGTTGTGCTGCAGTTGAATATCGTTGTTGAGGGCCACATCCAGCACCGATTCGCCTTCGGCGGCCACATGCGTTTGGTCGGGCTGGCCGTCCTGAAACTTGAAGGTAATATTTACGGCTTTCACGACGGAATGCTAGGTAGATCGGAGCAAAAATGCGGGTGCGAAGGTACGCACGCCTCCCCCCGAATCAAAGCTGCTTGCCCGCCTCATTGTTTGTCCCAACCCCCGCAGCGATGCGCTGAATACTTGCCGTCAGCTCTTTATAGAGCGTCTGCCAGTCGGGATGAGTCGCCAGGGCTGCTTCGTGGCGGGCCAGCGTAGCGGCATCATAGCGCACGGCGGGGCCGGTTTGGACGGTAAAGGGCGGTAAGGCCAGGGCTTTATCCACGGTTTCCCGGATGAGCGGGTGCAGCAATTCCCAGGACTGTCCGGCCTGCGCCAGCAACGCGTGGCTGATTCCCAGCAGATGATTGGGGAAATTACAGGCCCACACGGCAGCCATGTGCAGCTGCAGCCGCTGCTCCGAGCTCAGCTCCCGCACCTCCTGGCTCAGCGAGGCTGCCAACGCGCGTAACGTGGCCAGCCCAGCGGCATCCGCTGCTTCCAGGCACAGCGGTACGGCGGGCCACTGAATCTGACGGCCGGGGCTGAACGTCTGGAGCGGGTAGAACACGCCACCCCGAATGTGGGAATACCCCGCAAAGACGGAAAGTGGCAATGCCCCGGCCGTATGGGCAACCAGGGCCCGCGCCGGAAACTGAGCCGCCGCCAGCACTTCCGGCACCACCGCATCGGGCAGGGCCAGCAGGTACACGGCCGCCGCCGGCAGATGCTGCAGACTATCCAGTACTGCCGCGCCGGGCACCGTAGCGGCCACCGCCGCCGCCGATTCCGGCGTCCGGCTCCACACGCCTACTATGCTGTGTCCGGCAGCGGCCAGGGCCGGCGCCAGGTGCTGGGCCACTCGTCCAGCACCTAATAAAACGATGCTCTGGGGCAAATCTTGTATTGACATCTTCTCCATAAACCAAGGCAAGTGTTAGATAAAATAACCTCTATGTGGCTTTTTTATGCAAAATCAATGAAGTATATGCTCGATATTTAACATCTTGTCTTCACCTTTACGGTAGCTATACTGGTGATGTGCCGGTGTGCCGAACCTAGTGTCTTCATTTCTTTCTTCACCTTCCTTCCTGTCACTTTCTATGACACAACTTTACAAAAAGGGTAGCACAAACAGCCCCTGGCGCAAGCTGGCGGTGCTGGGCCTGCTGGGCCTGGCCTCGACGGCCGCCCACGCGCAACGCCACCAGGCAGTAGCCCTGCGGACTCAGCCCCTTGAGCTGGCCTCGCCTACTGTTGCCAATCGGATTACCGCTTTGCCCTACACCTCAGGACGGGCCCAGAACGTAACCGGCACCTACGCTGACCTGGGTACGGCCGGAACGGCTATTACCACGGCTAACCTCGACGATGCCACTTCCGGTGCCCAGGACATCGGGTTTTCGTTTTCGTACAACGGCACGGCTTTTACGCAGTTTACGCTGAACACCAACGGCTTTGTTAAGCTGGGAGCCACGGCACCCACGGCCGCCAACGACGTAAACATTCTCATCAACAATACGGATCAGAATGTGCTGGCTCCTGCTTCCGGGGTTGACCTGGTAGCGGCAGCCAACCAGACGGCTTCGCCTACGGAGTTCCGGGTATCGACTACCGGTACGGCCGGTAGCCGCGTCTGCACGATTCAATTCAAGAATCTGAGCGACAAGCCAACGGTTTCCGGTACTACAACCATTCCGTCGCAGTTCAGCACCATGCAGTTTCAGATCAAACTGTATGAGGGCACCAATAACATTGAGTTCGTATACGGGGCCTGGACCAGCTCCGGCAACACGGCCACTGCCCAGGGCTTTCTGGTGGGCCTGAAGGGTAGCTCGGCCGATCCGGCCGATCTGAGCCTGACGTCTAAAGGTGGCACGGCCGCCTGGAGTGCCACTGCTTTCCAGAATACTGTAGTACAGGGCGGCGTAACGTATTACGTGGGCCATTTTGTGCAGAACAGCGTGTTGCCCGATGCCGGCCGCACGTACCGCTTCCGGACTGCTCCTGCCTCCGACGCTTCCGTAGCTACCATCCACACGCTGGGTAAACTGGCAGTACCCAATTCGTTGCCGCACACCGTGGTAGCCGCTGTTACCAACTCCGGCACCAACCCGCTGACCAACGTACCGGTAACCCTGACGGTGAGCGGTGCCAACACCTTCACCAGCACCAAAACCATTGCTACGCTGGCCGCAGGTGCCACGCAAGCCGTTACGTTTGATGCCTACCCCACCACGCTGGCCCAGGGAACCAACAACCTGACGGTAACCGTACCGGCCGACGATGACAACACCAACAACTCGCTGCCTTACACGCAACAGATTACCACTGACCAGGTAGCTTATGTAGATGCGGCCCAGGCGTTCTTCGGCTCGGTAGGGGTTTCCTCTACCACTACTGGCGGCACGCTGGCGGTAAAATACAAAAACAGTCAGGCTGCCAGCCTCAGCCAAGTAAAAGCTACTTTCCTGGCCAATGCCACTACTACCTCCACGTATCGGGTGGTGGTGCTGGATGCCAACGGAACCGGCGGTATCCCCGGCACCGTGCTGTATACCTCACCGGTGCAGAGCCGCCCAACGGCAGCTGGCACGGTTACTATTGCAGTACCAAACCCTGTAGTAACGGGTGATTTCTACGTTGGCGTACTGGAAGTTTCGGGTAACGTAGGCATTGCCTATCAGCTGGAAGACCCACTGCGCACCGGCACCTTCTACTACCAGACGAGCGGCGGTGCCTGGACTCCTGTAAATAGCACGACGCTCCGCACCCGCATTGCTCTCGATGCTACTCTGGCCCCGGTACCTACCTGCGCCACGCCTACGGCCGTTGCGGTTAGCAACATCACCGTTAACAGTGCTTCGGTAACCTTCACCGCTCCCAGCAACGGCACCGCGTATACCGTTATTTACGGTCCTCGTGGCTTCAACCCCGCTACTGCCGGTACCAGCGTACCCGGTACTGCTTCCCCCATTACCCTCACGGGTCTGACTTCGGGCACCCAGTATGATGTGTACGTACGCGCCAACTGCGGTGCTACCGACCAGAGCAACCTGAGCCCGGTGGCCCAGTTCACTACGGTTTGCCAGGCGCCTATTATCACGACCTTCCCCTACGGAGAGAATTTTGACGGTGTAACGGCTGGTACGCTGCCCTGCGGTATCACGGTAGCCAACGAAAACAACGACAACCGTACGTGGGCAGTTATCGGCACCGACACGCCCGGTGGCGCGCCAGCTTCGGCTCCGAACCAACTGCGCTATGTGTACAGCGCCACGGCGGCTGCCGATGACTGGTTCTTCACTCCGGCTTTGTTCCTGCGAGCCGGCTCTACGTACCAGGTTTCGTTCAAGTACAAAGCCGCTGTGCTGGGCACCTCCGAGAAACTGGAGGTGAAGTACGGAAACGCTGCAACGGCTGCCAGCCAGACCAACTTGCTCTGGAAGAATGAGGCTATTGCCAACGCTACGTACACCACCACTGTCGGTGGCACCGCTACGGGCCAGGTAGTACCCATTACGCCAGCCACCACCGGCAACTACTATGTGGGCTTCCACGTGTATAGCGCCGCCGACCAGTACAACCTGTACATCGACGACATTGCCATATCTACCATAACGGCTTCTTCTCCGGCCCTGATGCGCGCTATCAGCCTGTATCCGAACCCTTCAGAAGGCAGCCTGACGGTGGAAGTGAACGGTGCCAACGCCAAAGGCGGCCTGCAGGTAGAAGTAATCAACCTGCTGGGTCAGCGGGTACATACCGCCACGGTGCGCGACAACATGACCAACCAGGTTGATCTGTCGAAGCTCTCCAGCGGCATGTACATCGTGAAAGTGAAAAACGGTAATGAGTACATGATGCGTAACATCACCATCCAGAAGTAAGCAATACTTCTGAGCGGCATAAAAAAGGACAGCCAAATGGCTGTCCTTTTTTTGTACCCGGCAATAACAACCAGTTGCATTAGCGCGGCTCAGGAAACAGTGTACTGGTCTGATGGCTGCAAGATGCTGGACTGAAAGCACCACTTCGCTTTTCAACTGCCTATAAGCTGTATAGCACATGTGGGCGGCGCAATATCCATCACTTGACGCAGCATCAATACTGCCAGCTGATAGTGGAGCAGCTGGTCGTCAAACACCACAAAAAAAGGCCCCGACGGCTAAGTCGGGGCCTTTTGTATTAATCACAGTACACCTTACGCTACCTGCCGGGACTGTTGCACCGGACGAACCGTAGTACCAGTAGCCGGCGCAGTTTCCACGGCGGCGTCGGTTTCGCGGCGGCGCTTGTAGATGGCCATGCCGAAGCCGACGGCCATCAGCAGGGTACCGCTCCAGAGCAGGTTAATGAACGGCTTCTCCACGGCTTTCAGGATAATGTAGTCCTTCTGGGTAGTGCTCACACCGAAGGTAAACTTACCCTTCTGGGTATCCACGTTCAGGAAGCTCAGGCGCAGGCCCAGATCCTCAATTTCGTCGGGCACACGGCCGATGAGGCGGTTACGCACCACAAACATTGGGTGAATGTGATACTGCTTCTTCTCACCGTACACCAGGAAGTCGCCTTGGATGGCCAGGTCGCCTTTCTGCAGACCCAGACCGGCGGTCTGGTGAGCAGGCTCCACGGCGCGGAACACAGCAAAATAGTCGTTGAGGAAGATGGTGTCGCCCACGCTTAGTACATGCTCCTTCACTTCGCTCCAGTCCTTCTCCTTATCCACCGGCGGCACCGCGCTGATATGGGAATAGATGTCGTGGTCGGCAAATTTCTGGATATCGGGCGAGGCCAGCAGGCCGCCCATTTCTTCGTTTACCTGCGCCCGGGGATACAGCGTGAAGGCCTCGCCGGTTTTGCGGTCCTTGTACTCTACGCGGTAGAACGTGTTTTCGGGGCTGATTTCGACCGTGTCACCGGCTTTGTAGTACACTTTGTCGCCGCGCTTGATGTCGGCACGGGCCAAGGTTTTGTACTCGTCGGCGGTGCGGTAGAGCAGTTGCTTATCCACGTAGCCGGGCACGCCGGGCACATCCCAGAACTGTCCGGTGTAGCGCACGTCGTACTTGCCCATTGGGGCGGGGTCGTTGCGCCACAGCAATACGTTGTCCTGGTTGGTGGTCTGGTCGAACTCGCGCGAGTAGAGCAGGCCCGATACGTTCTGGCTGATGATGTTGGAATAGCCAGCCGAAGCCAGCACGCCCAGCAGCATGAGCGCAATGCCGATGTGCGCAATACCGCCGCCCGACAGGCTCACTTTGCGACGCATCAGGGTGAACACCATGCTCACGTTGGCCAGCACCCCAAACAGAGCCGTGGTCAGCAGCACAATGTACACGAGGTCCATCTTGTGGCCGTAGTACTGCACCAGTAGAATCACGAGGGCAGCACCCAGCAACGACAGGATGGCCGGTACGGTGAGCGTGTTAGTCAGGCTCGACTTGTCGTTTTTCTGCCACCACATCACCTGGGCCAGGCCCGAGAAGAAGGCCACGCCCACGCCCATCCAGAGTTGAAACTTGGTGTAGTGGGCAATCTGGTCGGCGGGCAAAGCCAGGTTCGATTTGATGCCGATAAAGCCCAGGAAGGCATTATAGACCGGAATGCTGGTGGTGAACAGTACCTGGAACGCGCCCAAGCACAGCACCGTGGCCCCCACAAACACCCACAGCTCAGGGTTGTAAGTAGTCAACTCCTTTTCCGATATCGGAATGTTTTTCCAACGCCATACCAGCAGCACGATGCTCAGCACCACGAAAGCCGCCAAGTAAATAATCAACTGCCCCGACAGGCCCAGATCAGTGAACGAGTGGACCGAAGCATTGCCCAATACGCCCGAACGGGTGAGGAAAGTAGCGTAGAGAATCAGCAGGAAGGTGGCAATAACCAGCACAAAGCTGGTGCGCAGAGCCGTGCGGCTACGCTGCCACAGTACCAGCCCGTGCAGCGAAGCCACCAGCACCAGCCACGGAATGTACACGGCGTTTTCCACCGGGTCCCAGTTCCAGTAGCCGCCGAAGTTGAGGGTTTCGTAGGCCCAGTACGCGCCCATCACGATGCCCACACCCAGCACCATCCCGCCCCAGAGTGTCCAGCGCATGGCCGGGCGCACCCATTTGGTGTACTCACCCTTCCAGAGGCCGGCTACGGCATAGGCGAAGGGAGCCAGCGTGAGAGCAAAACCCAGGAACAGCGTGGGCGGGTGAATTACCATCCAGTAGTTCTGGAGCAGGGCGTTCAGGCCGGTACCGTCCTTGGGTACGAAGTTGGGGTTGGTTTTCCAGACCGGCAGGTCGGGCATGAAGTCGCGCAGCAGGATGAAGGGCGAAGAGCCGATTTTCAAATCGCCCAGTACCACGCCCAGAATCATGGACGTGAGGAAAAGCTGCACGCCGGCGAAAATGGCCATTACCGGCGCTTCCCAGCGGCGGGCGTAGCGCATCAGGATAAGCCCGATGCACACGTGCCAGAAGATCCAGAGCAGGAAGCTACCCTCCTGCCCTTCCCAGAAGCAGGAAATCATGTAGTACACCGGCAGGTGGTTGCTGCTGTGGCTCCAGGCGTAATAGTACTCGTAGCGGTGGCCGTGGATGATGGCAAACAGACACACAATCACCGACACAACGGCCAGGCTATGCACCAGGAAAGCGCCTCGACCCAGCCGCAGCCAGCCGGCATCGGTGTCGCCGAGGGCCCGGTCCCGCCCGGCCTTGAAGTAGGCGTACGCCGCCACCGTGGCTGCCACGAAGGCCACGATGACACTCAGGTGCCCGGCGTCGCCGATAAGGGTGTTCAACATAGGTTACTGCGTTGAGGAAGAGAAAATCAGCCTGTCAGAATATCTACCAAGCTGACCACAAGTTGTTTTTAAGATTATTTGACCGGATGCTGCCGCCGCATCCGGCGGGCCTGCCGTTCCCAGGCTTGCTGCTGCTGTAGAGCCTGTTGTCGCACGTCAGAAGCACTTCCAGTGCGCTGACGCAGCTGGCTGTAAGTGTACCACTGCTGCTGCACCAGACTCGGAGTACTGCCGTCCGTACTTTCGGCTACCACTTGGTAAAGGTAACGCCCGGCAGCCGAGAGCGTGTCGGTCCAGGAGTAGCTGGCAACTGCCGCGCCGTACGTTGTGCGCCGTACTGCCAGCACGGTGCGGTCAGCGGACCGGAAGGCTCCGGCTTCGCGGCGCAATACCCGAAACTGCGTGGCCGAAGCCAGTGAATCGGGCAGTTGCCAGCGCAGCGTCACTACCGGATTGCCCGTCAGGCTGGTGGCAGGCGGTAAAGCTGAAGCCGGAATGCCCTGTGCCCGGGTGCTGACAACGAGGGTAAACCGGCAGTTATCATGCAGGTAGCCATCCACGTTCAGCAGGTAGGACTGCCCTGCCCGCAACGAGTCCAGCGTCACGAACACATCATCCTGACTACCAAGCGAAGTGCAGGATAACACCCGATAAGTGGCCGGTTGGCAGGGGGTGCCCGTCAGTACAACCAACTGTACCCCGCGTACATCCCGGCACTGCTGACCAGCAATGTTCACGTAATAGCGACCAGTTGTTGCGGGAGTGAATTCAAACCATTGGTCATTGTGGTACTCAATGCACTTGCCAGTCAGCAGTTCATCTACACAGCCCCACTGCACGGTGCAGCCGGTGGTGGAAGATGTCACTAGCTCCTCCGACTGGAGTGGCCGCCGACGCGCAATGTCATCGTTCGGCACCTGAGCGGCAGCATGCTCCGGCAAAAACAGCGAAGCAAGAAGCGAGGTAGTTACCAGCAAGCGGCACAGTCGTTTACTACTCCCGTTCTCACATTGCTTCTTCACCACGCTTTTACCCTTTACCTGGTTAGTTCACGCTGGCGGTAGCGCCCTCGATATCCTTCTCCACATACTTGGAGGGGCATTTGAGCAGGATCTTATCGGCCACGAAGGTGTTGTTGCGCATGGCCCCGGTGATTACCACCTGCTCCGATTTGTCGAAGTCCTGGGGTTTGGGGTTGAAGTACACCACGCGCTGGGCAATGCGGTTAGTGTCCACCAGTGTAAAGGCGAAGTAGTTAGGGTCGACGGTGGGGTTGTATTCCAGACCCATGATATTCTTGGCCCCGTCGCGCGGGAGGCGGCCCACTACGTGTACTTTGGTCAGGTTGCCCTCCGAGGCCCGCTCGCGCGCTTCCTTGAACGACACGTACACGCTGGCGTCACCGGCCGTACTCGTGATGATGGCAATGGCCACGGCAATGATGGCCATAATGAAGATGTGCGTTTTTTTCATTTCGGTGCTACAACTCGATGCTACAACAGGCGGCCCCAACCAGGGCCAAAGGTCACTCAGAACAACAAAAACTGATGGAAAAGGTCCGCAGGGAGATGAGCGGATGAATTACTTAGTTCACCGCTCTACTATTCCACCTATTCCCGAACTTCCTTTTCTAATCGGGTAAGCTTTCGGTCCAGGGAAATCAGGAAGAACAGCAGCCCGGCCAGTACCACCGTAATAACGGCTACCACCACGTAGATTTTACCGCTCTGGCGCAGAGCATCGGCCATTTCGGGCTGGTCGACGGGGGCGGTGGCCTGGGCGGCGGCACGCAGCATCGGCAGCAGCACGGCCAGCAGCAGCAGCAGCGCCGGGCGCAGCTTAAGCAAGCTGTTTTTCATATACTTTCAGTTTGAGCAGGGAAACACGACTAGCCAGCTGGGCCAGCCAAAAAGCCAGAAGCGTCCAGCCGATAACGGCCGGGTAGAACACCAACCGCATATTGCTGTCGAGGTCGTACTTGGCGAAGGCCGGATTACCGCCCGCGCCGGGGTGCAGCGAGTCCGTTAAGCGCGGCAGGATATAGAACAGCGGCATGGCCGTGGCAAAGGCGAAGATGTTGTAGATGGCCGACACGCGGGCCCGCTGCTGCTCATCGGTAAAGGAGGAGCGCAGCACCAGGTAAGCCCCATAGATGAGCATGGCAATGGCCGCGCCGTTGAGTTTGGGGTCGTTGGTCCACCACTCGCCCCAGGTATACTTGGCCCAGATGCTGCCCGTAGCCAGTCCCACAAAGCCCATCAGAATACCCGTGCGGGCCGCCTCATGCGCCCGGATGTCCAGCGCCGGCGTGGGCGTGCGCAGGTAGCGCACCGAGTAGTACACGGAGGCCGCCAGGATGAACGTCATGCCAAACCACATCGGCACGTGGAAGTACAGGTTGCGGATGGTTTCGTTGAGAATAGCCAGCCGGGGCACCGGCAGCAGCAGGCCGGCCACCGATACGTACAGCAGCAACACCACCGTCAGCGCTTTCCACCAGTTTTGTTTCATAAGCAGTTAGCCGTTAGCTTTTGACCGTCAGCTTGTTGAAGTAAGTAAACGCGTGCAAAAGAGCGAAACCACCAGCTGCCATTTTCTAACAGCCCAAAGCCCATAGCTTCCTTCAGGACCGCCATAAAAAAGGAAACAGCAGGTACGATACGGCCCCGACAATCATGTTCAGGGCCACCAGAGTCAGCAAAGAACTGCGGCTGGCTTCGAATTCCAGTCCATCCAGCGCGTTTTTCGATACTTTGATGAGCAGCAGCAGCATGGGCACCATCAGGGGGAAGCCCAGCACGGCCATCAGGGTGCTGCTGTTGGTAGCCTTGGCCGCAATGCCCGACACCAGCGTGAGCGTACTGGCAAACCCCACGGCACCCAGGGCCACGTTGCCCACAAACAGCCCCACGTTCTGGACCGGGTTGCCCAGCACCACCGAGTACAGCGCAAAAGCCACCAGGGCCAGCCCCAGCAGCAGCAGCGCGTTGTAGAGAATCTTGGCCAGAATCACGGCCTGGGGGCGCACCACTGTGTAGTAGTACAGCATCCGGCCCCGGCTTTCCTGCAGGAAGCCCTTGGCCACGGCATTCACGGCCGAGAACAGCAGTACAATCCAGAACAGAGCATTCCAGGCCGGGACGGGCAGTTGGCCGCCGCGCGAGGAGAAGCTCAGGTAGCACACGAATACCGTGCTGCTCACGTACAGCAGCATCCCGTTGAGGGCCGCACGCTGCCGCCATTCCAGACGGAAGTCCTTCTGCATCAGTACCCAAATTTCGCTCAGAAGCGTCACGGCAACACGGCTGGTAAACAGGACCGCAAAGATACAACCCAACTCCCGGATTAGCCGCCCCCCGCTCAGGAATACTCCTACCGGCCTATAGAAAAGCCAACCGGCCGACTTTTTCCTGAGAAAAAGCCGGCCGGCAGCGTGGTTACGGGAAGCTGTTCTAAAAGTCGTAACCCAGCGTCACGTACAGCTTGGGGCCCTGGTTGTTGTATTGTTCGCGGCCCCAGGCTACATCGCCCTTCACGTAAAAGCCCAGCATGGTAGTGCGCATACCAACCCCGTAGCCATACAGCATGGGGTTGGTGAAGTTCACGACGGAAGCTGTGAAGGCTCCTTCCTCCACCGTTTGCGTGTTGTTGGAGTTATTTACGCTAAATGGATTTGCACCTGAGTAAGTGGTACCCATGTCGCCGAAAGCGGTGAGCTGCAGATTGCGGAAGAAGCCCGATTCAATCGGCCGATGCGAGAAATATTGGATGATGGGCAGCCGCAGCTCGGAGTTGAACAGCACGTATTTCTGGCCTACCCGCTTGCTGTAGTTGAAGCCCCGCAGGTTGGTCACAAACTGCTGATAGAACATCTGGGTGGGGTCTAGGCGCGTGGGGTCCGTTACCGATGACTGGTCGGCGGTGATGAACTGGCTGTCGTTGTAATCGTAGTTCAGCCAGTTATCCATGCCGCCTAGCCGGAAGAAAGGCTGCGCGGTGCCGCCCCCGATGTACTGGCCAAAGCTGGCCCGGTTGGCCCAGATCAATTGCCGGTGAATTTTCTGGTAGTGACGCAGGTCCACAAAAATCTTGGTGAAGTCGGTGCCGTGGCCATCTAGGTCCCGCAGGCGCGTTACCCCGGCTTTCATGCGGGTGCCCTGCAGCATGTTTACGCCGGTGGCAATGGAGTTATCGAACACCAGTTCGCCCTCGCCTCCCAGGTAGTTGGTGCTGCGGTCGGTGGAGTTGCTGAGGTCCGCGAAGATTTTGCGGCTCACGCTTACAAAGCGCGGCCCCAGACGTACGCTCAGGTTGTGGGTAAGCGGGTAAGCCAGCGTGGGCGCAATTTCATGACGCCCGTAGCGCACGCGCCCAAAGCTCTCCAGGCTCACGAAATAGGCCTGTTTCTGGTACCTGACGCTCCAGTCGTAGCGGTGCTTAAGGTTGGTGTACTCGGCAAAGATGTTGCTGGTCCGCAGGTCGGTAAGGGCAAAAATGCCCGCCTGAATACGGTGGTCCTCCATCAGATCCGACATATTTACCTGCCCTCTCAGCCCAAGGCCCAGCAACGGATCAGAATATAGCGTGGATACCACGTTGTCGATGCTGAAGCGGGTATCGTAGCGGAAGGGGCCGGACGGAGCCGATGTTTCGGCGGGGGCGGCTTTGGGCAGGGCCACCACCGTGGCAGGCCGGCGCTTGGCTACCGTAGGCGAAGCCCGGGAGGCCGGAATGTCCTCATCAAACTCGTACGCATTGGTATTGACGCGGTTATCGGCCGGTCTGGCCGGAGTTGTTTCCGGAGCTGCTTCCGACGCGGCGGCCGGAGCAGTGGTTTGCTGCGTAGCGTTGACCACAGTCGGGCCGGGCCGGTTAGGAGCCGGAGCCGCTGCTTTAGCCGGTTTCGAGCGGTCCTCCAGAGTTTCCTGACGGGCGGTTTTGAACAGGGTCAGGTCAGTAGGCAGGGTGTAGCCGGGGTAGAGATACACATTGTCGTGCCCATCTTCAGCGGCCACCAGGCCCAGCGTGTTGCTGGTGCTGTTGTAATCGTAGTCCTTGATGCTGGCCAGGAAGCTGGTCACCGGCTGGTACTGCCGGGTAGCCAGCGTCAGGCGGTAAAGGCTACGGATTCCGCTTTCCTCGCCCACAAACAGCACTTCCGAGTCGGAAATGGCACGGGGCCGGCCTTCGTTGGAAATGGTGTTTACCAGAACTTCCACCGGCTGCGGGCGACCATCGAGGTGGTACAGATACAGGTCGTAGTTATTCACCACGGCCCCGAAGCTGCCCTTCGCCGTACCGGCCGAGTCGAGCCAGCGGTTTGAGCTGAACAGGATGCCGCCGCCCCCAGGCAGAAAAGCCGGTTCTACGTCATCAAATACATCATTCGTCAGCTTTTCGGGGGTGCGGCTTCCGGCGCGCAGCAGGTACAAATCGTTCTGCCCGTTCCGAACTCCGCTAAATACCAGTGATTTACCATCGGGTGAGTAGTTCAGGTCAGTCACCTGCGAGAACTGGGCAAACAACGAGGTGCTGCGGCCAAAGCTGGGCAGCAGGCTTTTCAGCCGGGCCAGCATATTGCTCACGCCGCCGCTGGCCTCCCGCAGCTGCAGGGTTTGCTGGCCTTTGTCTTCTTCGGCCACCGCAATCTGGCCGTTGCCGCGCCAGGCCAGCACCGGCAGGCGGGTTTCTACCTGCTGATCAGGGGTTTTGTAGCCACCCCGGTGAATCATGTTACGACCCGAGCCATCCTTATTCACCACCTGCACCCGGTAGCGGCCCTGGTCGTTCTGCACGTAGGCCATGCGCTGCCCGTTGGGGCTTATTACCGGCTGGCTGTAGATGGTTCCCTTGCGGTTGCGGCCGACAATGCGGTTTTTCTCGCTGGCCTCCTGATATGGCGTGCGGGGCTGCGAATTAAGCTGGCGGTAATAGCCCAGCCAGTCTTTCAGGAAGACTTTATACGGTACATTCAGCGAGGAGCTGATACCCACTTCCACGTCGCGGGTAATGCGGGTAAGGTTCAGAATATTCTGGATGCTGGTGTAGCCGTAGCGCTCCGCAATGTAATTCCACAGGCTCTGGCCGGCCAGCTCAGGGTTGCGCACAAAGAACGGAGCCGTCCGGGTGCCCTCGTGCTCTTTGGTCATGGTACGCATGTAGTCGTCCATTTCCACGCTCCAGCCCTGCGCCGCGTAAGCCGAGGCCCCACTGATAAACCAGTCGGGCAGCTGCAATAGATAGCTGCTCTGGATAACTTCCTTCAGCGAGCCGCCATACATCATATCGTTGAGCAGCACCTGGGTGATACGGTTGCTCAAGTCCTGCTTAAACCGGGTTTGCTGACCCTCAAAGGCAATCTGCACCTTGGTCATGCGCAGCAGAGAGGTTTCGCCACCGGTCTGGTACTTGTCGCTGCTCAAGCCCACGTTGCTCTGCCGCAGGTCGCCTACGGAGTTAAAGAGCATAATAGTGGTTTTGGAGTAGGGATAGTACCCTATCAGGCCGGTGATGCGCTGCAGTTCTTTTTCGGCGTACTCGGCGGCGTGCCGGGCATTGGCTTCACCTCCGGCGTAATAATAGATGTTGAAATTCTGGGTATTGAGCTGCTGCCAGTCGAAGTCCTTGTACTGGATGCGCACGCGCCCGAACGGCTCCTGGGCCGTTTGGGCCCAGGCAGTTGTACCGGAAAGCAGCACGCCCAGCAGCAAAGCCGCCAGGCCGGCCGGCCCGCTCACGCGGGGCCGGAAAAGAAAGGATATGTGCTTCATATAAGGAAAGCTAGGAGCGAGACGCGGAGGAAGCCGGGCCGGCCACAGCCGGCCGGGAAGAATACAACGTAAAATACCGCCGGATATTGACTTCGGGCCAAGGCTCTACGTCACTTTCCAGCCAGTCGGCCATTACCTGGGCCAGGCGCGGGGCCATCATTACCCCTTTCGAGCCAAACCCATTGAAAATGTGGACGCCCGGCGTTTCCGGGTGGGTGCCCAGCAGCGGCTTCCGGTCACGCACGGCGGGCCGCACGCCGGCCCGCTGCGCGGTTACCCGGAAGGGTAAGCTGACCATGGCCTGCAGGCGCTGGCTAAGCTCCTCACGGGCCTCAGGCGTAATGCCTGCCGCGAAAGGTGGCCAGCGGTACGTAGCGCCTACGCGTAGCCGGTCGTTGCCGAGCGGCACCACGTAGGCCCCCTTGTTCAGCACCACCTCTGCCGGCAGCCCCGCGCATTCCACTTCCAGCACCTCTCCCTGGTTAGGGGTCAGCGGCAGCCAGCGGAAATACGGGTTATGCACGGCAGCGGCTCCCTCACAGCTAACCACGTGCCGAGCATGCACCTGGTCGGCGTAAGTGAAGCCTCCTGCCGGATCGGCAACAAGCCGGCCCCAATCAAAAGTTTCGTGCCGCAGCCAACCTTCCCGCACGCCTTCCGCTGTAAGTGCGGTAAGCAACTCCTCCACCAGCACGTAGCCGCCCCGTTGAATGCACAGCCCGCCCATTTCCTGCTGCACTCCCGCTATTTCGGGCAGCTCGCCGGTGGGTTCTGGCACAAAATCCTGCCAGGGCTGGTCGGCACTGCGGGCCAGCATGGTATTCTGCTCCTGAGTGGAAGAGAACAGCTTTATAATGGGCAACTCCTGCAGAAAAGGCTGCTTCAGGCGCTCTTCCTGCGCCCGGTAAAAGGCAATGGCAGCCGTCAGAAGCTCATCGGCGCGCCAGGCCAAGGCAAACCGCTTGCCGGCCACCGGGTTCATCAGGCCGGCCGCTACCCGGGAAGCCGAATCGGGCTGCAGGGTATCCAGCACCAGAACCTGGTGCCCCCGGTGGCGCAACTCGGCCGCCAACGTAGCCCCGGCAATGCCGTAGCCTACCAATAAATACTCAACGCGCGTCATTGGGAGCAAGGTAAGGGGGAATATGGAAAGTTGGCGTCCGGCGTTACTCCACCCGACAAGTTGTAACTTACCCTCCCAAATGTGCACGGGCTCCGCTCCGGTTTTCCTTTCTTTTCCATGACTGTTTCGGGATTTACTTTCAACGCTTTTTCCGAGAATACCTACCTGCTGCACGATACCACCGGCCACTGCGTGGTGGTTGACCCCGGCTGCTACGAGCCGGCCGAGCAGGAAGCCCTCCAACAATTCATTGCTGCCCAGGGCCTGCGGGTAGTATTACTGGTGAACACGCATTGCCACATCGACCACGTCTTCGGCAATCAATTCATTCTCGATACCTATAAGGTACCCTTCCTGATTCACGAGGCTGATCTGGCCACGCTCCGGGCAGTGCCAACGTATGCGCCCAGCTACGGCTTCCCGAAGTACAACCCAGCCGAGCCCACTGGTTTTCTGACGCCCGGAGAGCCGATTGGCTTTGGGGAAACAGAGTTGGAAGTGCGATTCGCACCCGGTCACGCGCCCGGTCACGTGGTATTCTACCACGCTCCTACCAGTACCGTAATCGGCGGCGACGTGCTGTTTCAGGGCAGCATCGGCCGCACCGATTTGCCCGGCGGCGACTATGCCACGCTCATTACCAGCATCAAAACCCAGTTCCTGACGCTCCCCGACGAGACGGTAGTATACCCCGGTCACGGCCCGGCTACCACTGTAGGACAGGAGCGCCGTAGCAATCCATTCCTGAAATAAGGCCGCCGGCTACCTACCGCTGCACAATAGCTGGCCTGGTGCCCCAGGCCACTGCCTTTTCATAGCATTTCTAATCCGCCGCTTCTACTTGAAAAAGCACCTTCCCAACGCCGTTACCTGCCTGAACCTTTTTTCGGGCTGCCTGGCCATCTGCCACATTTTTGCCGGTGACCTGGAAACGGGAGCATATTTCGTTGGCCTTTCGGCTTTGTTCGACTTCTTCGACGGCTTACTGGCGCGGGCCCTGCACGTATCCTCCCCCATCGGCAAAGACCTCGATTCCCTGGCTGATGTTGTGTCGTTTGGGGTGGTACCGGGAGCGTTTCTGTTTGATTTGCTGCGGCAGAGCGGGGCCGGAATGCCCACCTGGCTGCCGTATGCCGGCTTTATCGTGACGGTATTTTCGGCTTTGCGGCTGGCCAAATTCAACAACGACACCCGCCAGTCCGATTCCTTTATTGGGCTACCCACGCCGGCCTGCACTTTGGTAGTCGCCTCGCTGCCCCTGATTCTGGCCAACGACCGGTTTGCCCTCAGCCCCTACGTCCTGAATCCGTGGGTGCTGCTGGGGCTCACGCTGGTACTTTCCGGGCTGCTGGTAGCTGAGTTACCGCTATTTGCCCTGAAGTTCAAATCGTTTCGCTGGCAGGACAACCAGGTGCGGTTTGTGTTCCTGCTGCTTAGCGTTGGGCTATTTTTGTGGCTGTGGGCCGCCGCCATTCCGCTCATCATTCTGTTGTACGTGCTGCTTTCAGTGCTGAGCCCGGCAAAGCCCAAAATCGAAGCCGCGTAACAACCCCGGCAATCCATAGCCAGAGCAGAATACGTTTACCTGATTCGGCGTTTTTTCTCTTAGCAGATTGCAATAATTATTCGCCTGGGCAGTTAAATAGCCATTCCTGAACTGTGTTGCCCCCCAACCTGTTGCCCCTCGAAAGCATCCTTTCCTTTTCGTTGATTCTTGAGCTTTGCGTATGCGGTATTCTACGTTCTGGTGGCTGGTTGCACTGGTTTTGACGATAACCGGGCAGACTGCTCGGGCGCAGTCGGAACAGGTAATGCGAGCCCGCGTTACCTGGACGGGTACGGAACCAATTGCCATACGGGGGCAGAAGCGGCAGGTACCGTCGTTTCGGGGCGCGTCGTTCCGTGCCAACGAGCAGGTGGGCACTTTACAGCTGCGCTTGGCCGGTACAGTAGCCCAGGGCCAGCTCCGCGACGCGGTATATGAGCCTGTTCCGGCCGCCGATACTAAACAGCTGGACCTGGCAGCACTGCCCACGACTCCCACGCTGCAGCTGATTTCGGGTACCGATACCCGGCAGCCGGTTACGTTGCTGGCTATTCAGCCGCTACGGCGCAACGCCCAGACCGGCCAGGCTGAAAAGCTGGTTTCCTTCTCCTATGCATATACCACGGCTACTCAGCGCCCCACTGCCTCCCGCATCTACACGCGTACTTCCGCGCTTAGTCAGGGTGATTGGTTTAAGATTGGCGTGCCCGGCAGCGGGGTATATAAGCTCGATAAAGCCACGCTGAGTGGGTTGGGCATGAATGTGCAGGGCCTCGACCCCAGCCGGCTGCGCCTCTACGGCAACGCTATGGGCACCCTGCCCCAGCTCAACAGTGCCTACCGCCCCGATGACCTGGCCGAAAACGCCATCCAGTTCGTGGGCGACGGCAACACGACCTTCGACGACAACGAGTACTTTCTGTTCTACGCTCGGGGGCCACACACATGGACGCGCGACGGCCTGAGCAACCGGTTCCGGCACCAACAAAACCCATACGCCGATACTGCTTACTATTTCCTGACGGCAGGCTCCGGCACCGGCCGGCGCGTAGCCCCAAAGCCCACCGTAAGCGGGTCGGCTTCGGGGCGTATTACCACCTTCAACGAACGGCAGTTTTACGAGCGGGAGCTGCAGAATATAGCTAAATCGGGGCGGGTGTGGGTAGGCGAGCAGTTTTCCGCTGCTTCTGGGATGCAGCATGAGGCCGCATTTCCGGTGGCTGATCTGGTAGCCGGCTCAGTAGCGCAGGTGACGTCTTCCGTGGTGGCGGCCTCGTCTTCCGCTACTGTTTTCCAGACTAGTGTAAATGGGCAGAATACCGTAAGCCAGGTGGTACCGGGCTACAACTGCACCGGCGGCTATGGCTGCTACCCGGAAATAGCCAATACCAACCTCTCCAATATAGCCTACACGGTTCCGGGCACCTCGCCCTCGGAAGTAAAAATAAGCCTGACGTACGCCGGGGGCACCGATCCGGGCGCTAAGGGCTACCTCGACTACTTGGAGCTGAATGCCCAGCGCCAGCTTCGCCTGAATGGCAGCCTGCTGGAATTCCGCTCCCTTGAAAACATCAATGCGGCCGCCATCAGCCAGTTTGAACTGAGCAACGCCACGGGAGCCACCGTCTGGGAAGTAACCAATCCGCGCCGGCCGGTGGCAGTTGCCCACACCAACGGTACGTTTTTGGCCCGCACTGACTCGGTACGCGAGTTTGTAGCCTTTACCGGCAGCAGCTTCCCTACGCCGCGCGGCTTTGGTAAAGTCGGCAACCAGAACCTGCATGCGCTCAACCTTGATGGCAAGCTGGAGCTGGTTATTCTCACGCACCCGTCTTTCCTGACGGCCGCCAACGCGCTGGCCGCTCACCGCACCACCCGCGACGGGCTCACCGCACAAGTAGTAACCACCACGCAGGTGTACAATGAGTTTGGCTCCGGAGCGCAGGACGTAACGGCCATCCGGGACTTCATGAAAATGGTGTACGACCGGAATACCACCGGCCGCCGCCAGTACCTGCTGCTGTTCGGCGACGCCTCCTATGACTATAAGGCCGACATCACCAACGATGCTACTAAGCTGCCTGATTGGTGGAAAGACCGTTTGCCGGCTAACGGCGACAAAATCAACCAGAACTTCGTGCCGGTGTACGAGTCGGTGGAAGGCTTTGATCTGGTGATGGGGGCCCGCCCCAATGCCCAGGGCCTTACCTACTCCTCCGACGACTATTATGCCCTGCTCGATGACAACGAAGGAGGCTGGCTGCCCAACACCAGCAACGAGCTGATGGATGTAGCCGTGGGCCGCCTGCCCGTACGCACCACCGACCAGGCCAACCTAGTGGTGAAAAAGCTAATTGGCTACGACGCGGCCAGCAGCTACGGCAAGTGGCGCAACCGCCTGACCTTTGTGGCCGATGATGGCGACGGTAACCTGTTCAGCTACTACAGCGACCAGTTGGCCAACCCGCTGGACACCTTGGCCAAAGCCCGTGGCTACAATGTGTACAAGCAGTACCTCGACCTGTATCCGCAAACCATCGTGGCCGCCGGCCAACGCTCCCCGGCGGCTGAAAAAGCCCTGGACGAAGCATTTGAGAAAGGCTCCTTGCTGATCAACTACATTGGTCACGGCAGCCCACGGAGCTGGGCCGATGAGCAGATTTTGACCAACGGTTCGGTGCAGCGGCTCCAGAATGACGCCACCCTGCCCTTCCTGTTCACTGGCACCTGTGACTTCAGTACCTACGACAATCCAGAGTTTACCTCCGCCGGCGAATTGTCGCTGACCGATATCAGCGGCGGCTCTATCGGGCTGCTGACCACTACCCGCGTGGTGTATGCCGATAAAAACCAGTCGTTGGCCATTGAGTTCTTCAACGACCTGTTCAAGCCCCGCTCCGATGGCACGATGCCCCGTATCGGCGACATCTGCCAGACGGCCAAAAACATTGCCGTAGCCGGCGACAACAACCGCAACTACGCTCTGCTCGGCGACCCATCTATGCGCCTGGCCTACCCCGAGCAGCTGGCAGTTATCACGGAAATCAACGGCAAAACTGCCGGCGCGGCCCAGGCCGATACGCTCAAGGCCTTGCAACGCGTGGAGCTGAAAGGTGAAGTGCGCCAGGGAGGCCGCCTGAACAACGCTTTCAATGGCACGGCCAACGTACAGGTCTTCGAGAAGAAGTCGGTGGTGATGACGCTGGCTAACGAGGCCAATTCGCCGGCGGTACCTATTACCGTGCGCGAAAATGTGCTGTATGATGGGCCGGCCACGGTGCGCAACGGGCAGTTTAAAGTACAGTTCGTAGTGCCCAAGGATATCAACTACAGCGTGGGACTGGGCAAAATCAGCCTGTACGCCTCAGATGTCGCTTCCCGTACCGATGCCCACGGCCAGATGCTGGTATCGGTAGGGGATGCTTCCCCCCTCGCCTACCGCGACACTATTCCGCCGCGCATCCGGCTGTTCATGGATAATGAGCAGTTTGTATTTGGCGGCCTCACGGGTCTTACCACCACCATGCTGGGCAACCTGCGCGACGAAAGTGGTATCAATACGGCCGGCACCGGCATCGGCCACGACCTCACGGCCACCCTGGACGGGGACGCCAGCAAAGTGACCATTCTCAACTCATTCTACACTGCCAAAACTGACAGTTTTCAGGTAGGTCGGGTAGAATACAAGTTCAAAGACCTCACGGCCGGCCCCCACGAGCTGCGCGTGAAAGCCTGGGATACCTGGAATAACTCCGCTGAACGCTCCGTGGAGTTTGTGGCCGCGCCCACCGAGAAACTGGCCTTGCAGCACGTGCTGAATTATCCCAACCCCTTTGCCCGCAACACCACCTTCCACTTCGACCACAACCGCAGCGGCGAGGATCTGGACATTCAGGTGCAGATTTTTACGGTGTCGGGTAAATTGGTGCGCACGTTGCAGGGCTCGGCTTTTGGCAGCGGCTCCCACGTTTCAGCCGTCAGCTGGGATGGCCGCGACGAGTATCAGGACCAGTTGGCCCGGGGCGTGTACGTGTACCGCGTAAGTGTGCGCACGCGCTCAGCCAATGGCTCGGCTACAACTACCGCATCGAAATACGAGAAACTGGTTTTGCTCAACTAATCAACCCATCGGGCTATTTCGCCTACCTTCCGCCTCCATTCTTTCTTCCCTTATGACACTGCCGAAACTGTCCCTGCGCTCTGTGCTGCTGCCCGGCCTGCTTGGTCTGGCCGCTACTGCCACCCACGCCCAGAGCCGGGTCAATGCCATTACCACCGCTGTGCCCATTCTCACCATCAGCCCCGATGCGCGTTCCTCGGCTTTAGGTGAGGCTGGGGTTGCCATCAGCCCCGATGCCAACGCGGGCTATTACAACCCGGGCAAGCTGGGCTTTGTGCGGTACCAGTACAGCGCGGCAGCATCCTACACTCCCTGGCTGGCCAGCATTGCCAATGATATGGGCCTGGCTTACCTCAGCGGCACCAGCAAAATCGGGGAGCGGTCGACCATTTCGGCTAATCTGATGTATTTTGATCTGGGCCAGATTGACTACCGCACGGCCAATAACCAGCCGAACGGCTCCTTCAACCCCAAGGAATACGCCTTCACAATAGGCTACGGCCAGAAGCTGAGCGACAACTTCGGCGTGGGGCTGAACGCCCGCTACGTCCGCTCCAACCTAACCGGCGGCAGCACCGACTCCAAGCCCGGCAACGCCATAGCCGTTGATCTGGGAGCCTATTATACCACCGACCTGTCCATTGGCTCGGGCGAGTACAATCTGGCTTTTGGTGCGGCGGTATCGAATATTGGTAACAAAATTACGTATACCAATGCCAACCAGCCGGACTTCCTGCCTACCAACCTGAAACTGGGTACGGCCTTTACCCGGGAGCTGGACGCGTATAATAAGCTGACTCTGACGGTGGACGCCAACAAGCTGCTGGTTCCGACGCCTTTCTACGATACAAACGACCCCACCGATAACCGCCAGGCCCCAGCTGTACTGGCCGAGAATGAGAAGCGGGCCAATTACGGCATTGTGCGTGGCATCACCAGCTCCTTCAGCGACGCGCCCGGCGGCTTCAGTGAGGAAATGAAGGAAATTAACCTCTCGGCGGGTCTGGAATATGTGTACAACGATTTGCTGATGGCCCGCGTAGGCTATTTCTACGAAAACCCGATGAAGGGCGACCGGCAATACCTGAGCTTTGGGGCCGGGGTGCGCTACCAGGTTTTCGGCGTGGATGGCACGTATCTGGTCCCGAATTCCAAGGCTAACCCTCTGGCCCAGACGTTGCGCGTTTCGCTGCACTTTAATTTCAATGAGCTGAGCGAAGCCTTCGGTCCTTCGGATAGCCCAGTAAACTAACTCTCTTCTCCTTTTGATGCTCGACCGCACAGTCGCTCCTCCCGTTCAGCCGCTGGCCAGCGTAAAGCTGCCCGCGGCTGACGTGTTTTCGCTCCCTAATGGAGCCCGCCTGCACGTTATGCGCAATGATGCGCAACCCGTAGTTCGTCTGCAGGTAGTATTCAACGCCGGTAAGTGGTACGAGCCGGCCCCCGGCGTCTCGTTGCTCACGGCCCGTATGCTGCTGGAAGGCACCCGCACCCGTACCGCCCGCCAGATTGCCGACGAAATAGCCTTTTACGGTGCCTCGCTGGAGTGCGACCAGGGCTTCGACCGAGCTACGCTCACGCTCTACTGCCTAACCCGGCATCTGGGAAAGCTCCTGCCTCTGGTGCTCGATGTGCTCACCGAACCCACCTTTCCGGAAGCCGAGCTGACCCAACTGAAAACCCGTACTGTGCAGAACGTGCGGGTTGAGCGCCAGAAAACCAGCTACCTCGCCGCCGAGCAGTTCTCCAGTAACCTCTTCGGGGCGACGTATCCGTACGGAGTAAAGTTTGACGAGACGGCCTTCCAGCGCGTAACGACGGAGCAGGTTCGCCACTTTCATCAGCAGGCGTACACCTTCGCCGGGGCCGAGCTTTTCCTTTGCGGAGATGTCAGCCCGGTTCAGGATGCGCTTGTGCAGGATATGCTGGGAGCTGTTCCCGCCATTAGCGGCGGCATAGAAGCTGTTGCGCCTGCTCTCCCGGCTAGTGCCCCGGCGCAGGACTACGTGCCGGTGGAAGGCAGCCTGCAGGCTTCTCTGCGTATCGGGCGGTTGTGGCCGGCTCTCAACCATCCGCAAACGCACGAGTTGCAGGTACTGACGAAGGTGTTGGGTGGGTATTTCGGCTCCCGTCTCATGAAAAACATCCGGGAAGATAAAGGCCTGACCTACGGCATTTATTCCAGCATCGGCCCCCGCGAGCAGGCTACCAGCTTCGTGATTGGCTCCGATGTAAATGCAGCCAGCGCTGGCGCGGCCATTCGGGAAGTGCATCATGAACTGCGTCGCCTGCAGGAGGAACTGGTGCCTGAAGGCGAACTACAGACGGTGAAAAACTACATGGCCGGCAAATTTGCCAATGAGCTCAGCACCGTATTCGAGCAGTGTGATAAGTATAAGAACCTGGTTTTTTATCACTTGCCCACTACCTACTATTCTGAGTTCATCAGCCAAGTTCAGGCCGTCAGTGCCTCCACGTTGCGGGAGCTGGCGCAGCAGTACCTCGCGCCGGAAGACATGATTGAGGTAGTAGCCGGCCCCGGGCAGCACGCCTGAACCCCACTTTAACAAGTACGTTACGAAGCCTGCTTCTCCCTGGAGAAGCAGGCTTTTTACATTTCCAGCACGCTCTTCTTTATGACAGAAATGCACCAAAGTGAGTAGTCACTATAGTCTATATATATGCACATTGATGCTGGCTATATGGCGTACAAATATGGCTTATCGAGCGAAAAACAGGTCATATTATCTTCATACTTTCTCTATCCTATTTACTTTTAATTACTTATAAATCAATTTATTAACACTCAATACAATCTATATTTTCTTGATCCGGTTTTGATAAGTTTCGGTTGAGACAGGGACGGTATTCTTTTGCTCCGTTCCCAGCTACCAGGCTGGTCGCGTGTATGCGTGACCGGGGCCTTTTCAGGTGCTGGGTACTGCGTCGAGTAACAAACCATTCCCGCCCATACCCCTGCTCTCATGCCGGTACCCCTACTATTCCCACTCTCTGCCTGGCCTTCCCCTGCCCGGTTGGTTTTGCCCGCGTTAGGTTTGCTTTCTATTGGAAGCACGTTGGCTTCGCCCCTCCCGGCAAATGCCGCTACTCCTACTCATGTCATACGCCCGGCAGCAGTTGCCGGCGGTACGGTAACCGGCCGCGTGGTTGATAGCCAGGGCCAGGGCATTCCGGGCGTGACGGTGTTGGTAGAAGGCACCTCGCTCGGAGCCTCCACGGATGGCAGCGGCAACTACACCATTGCGAATGTACCGGCTGGCCCACATACGCTCGTATTCTCTTCCATTGGGCTGAATACCGTGCGGACTCCGGTGACGGTGGCGGAAGGCCAGGCCACCCAGGTAGCAGCAGCCACCCTTAGCGACAATACGACTCTGCTCAATGAGGCCGTGGTAGTGGGCTACGGCACCGCCCGCCGCCAGGATGTGACGGGTTCCGTAACCACGGTAACCACCAAGGATTTTGTGAAAGGTCAGGTTACCTCGCCCGAGCAGCTGGTACAGGGCAAGGTGGCCGGCGTGCAGATTACGACCAGTGGCGGGGCACCCGGCGAAGCCAGCGTAATTCGCATCCGGGGCGGCTCCTCCCTGAACGCCAGCAACGACCCGCTCATCGTAATCGACGGGGTGCCGGTAGATAACCAGGGCATCAACGGAGCCGGCAATCCACTTTCCCTCGTGAACCCCCAGGATATTGAGAGCTTCACGGTACTCAAGGATGCTTCGGCCACGGCCATTTACGGCTCCCGGGCTTCCAATGGCGTTATTCTCATCACCACCAAAAAAGGGCTGGATGGCGAGAAAATGCGCGTGAACATCAGTTCCCAGGTATCCAGGGCCACCAACTACGGTAAGGTAGACGTGCTCAGCGGCGACGAGTACCGCGCGCTGCTGAACCGGGCGGTGACGGAGGGCACCATTCCGGCCCTGAACACCGCTTACCTGGGTACGGCCAATACCGACTGGCAGGACGCCATTTATAAAACGGCCTGGACCACTGACAACAACGTGAGCCTGACCGGCAGCGTGCGGCACGTGCCCTACCGGGTTTCGGTGGGCTATCTGAACCAGGACGGCACGTTGCGCACCGGCAACCTCAAGCGTAACTCGGCCTCCATAGGCCTTTCTCCGCGCCTGCTGGACGACCATTTGCGCATTGATGTGAACGTGAAAGGCACCTGGGCCGACTACCGCTTTGCCGACCAGGGCGCTATCGGCGGCGCGGTGCGCTTCAACCCGACCCAACCCATTTATAGCACCGGAGCTGACGGCTTCAACGGCTACTTCGAGTGGCGCGACGGCGCCATTCCGAACCCGCTCACGGACCGCAACCCGGTGGCCCTGCTCAACGACAAGCGGGACCGGAGCACGGTACTGCGCAGCATCGGCAACGTACAGCTCGACTACAAGCTGCATTTCCTGCCCGATCTGCATGCCAACCTGAACGTGGGCTACGACGTGGCGCGCAGCAACGGTACGGTTTTCATCCCGGCCAGCTCGTCGGTGGCGTATTCCACCCAGGGCCAGAACAACTCCTACCGCCAGGAGAAGGACAACAAGCTGCTGGAAACCTACCTGCGCTACAGCAAGGAACTGGGTGACCACCGCGTGGAGGCCCTGGCCGGCTACTCCTACCAGGATTTCTACACCCACGCGCCCTTCCGGTTTGCCTACAAGGCCGACGGCTCGCGCCTGTACCCGCTCGACCCGGCCCAGAACCCCTTCAAGACCCAGTATACCCTGCTTTCCTACTACGGCCGGGCGAACTACAACTTCAAGGACCGCTACCTCGTGACGGCCACCTTACGGGCTGATGCGTCCTCGCACTTCAGCCCCGAAAACCGCTGGGGCTACTTCCCGGCCGCCTCGGTGGCGTGGCGCCTGAACAAGGAGAGCTTCCTGGCCGAGTCGAAAACGGTATCCGACCTGAAGCTGCGGGCCAGCTACGGCATCACGGGCCAACAGGACATTACCAACGTGGCCGGCGACTACCCTTACCTGGCCAAGTATAGCCTCGGAGCGCCTTCGGTGCGGCAGATTTTTGGGCAGGACACCATCTACACCCTTCGCCCCGCCGCCTATGACCGGAACCTGCAGTGGGAGCAAACGGCTACCTACGACGTGGGTCTGGACTACGGCTTCTTTGGCAACCGCCTGAGCGGCTCGGCAGATGTGTACCTGCGTAAAACCTCTGACCTGCTGGCCGTTATTCCGATTCCGGCCGGCAGCAACCTCTCCAATACCCTCCTCACCAACATCGGGAGCCTGGAAAACCGGGGCGTGGAGCTGGCCCTGAACTACAACGTGCTGCAGGGCGACCGGCTGAACTGGGCGGTGAACCTCAACGCCACCATGAACCGGGGCAAAATCACCAAACTCTCGCAGGTACAGGACCCCACCTACCTGGGCACGCCCACCGGCGGCATCGGCAACTTCCAGTTTGTGCAGGTGAATGCCGTGGGCTACGCGCCCAACACCTTCTTCCTCTACGAGCAGCGGTACAGTGAGGCCGGCAAGCCCCTCCAGGGTCCTACGGCCAGCCCCACCATCGAGCAGTACGTGGACCAGAACGGGGACGGCATCATCAACGAGCGGGATAAGGTGTACGGCAAGAACCCCGCGCCCAAGGCCATTCTGGGCTTTAGCTCCAACCTGAGCTATGGCAAGGCGAGCTTGGCCTTCACGGTGCGCTCCAACGTGGGCGGCTCCGTGTACAACAGCGTAGCCGGCGGCCAGAGCAGCTACTATGGCCTGAATACCGGCCTGAACTACTCGGCCAACGTGGTGCCCGCCATCTATACCACCGGCTTCACCACCGGCCAGCCGCTGAGTAACATTTACCTGGAAGACGCCTCGTTTGTGCGCTTGCAGAACGTGACGCTGGGCTACGATTTCGGCAGCCTGGTGAAAGCCGGCACCAACCTGAACGTGACCCTGGCCGCCCAGAACCTGCTGCTGCTGACCAGCTACTCCGGCCTCGATCCGGAGCGCGCCACCGGCGTCGACAGCAACTTCTACCCTTTGCCCCGCACCGTCACGCTGGGCCTCAACCTTGGTTTTTAACCGCCGCTACTCCTGCCTCTTATGAAATTCCCTTTTGCTCTGCGCCGCGGCGGCCTCACGCTGGCCCTTACCGCTTCTTTGCTCACCGGCGGCCTTTACGGCTGCGTGAAAGACCTCGACCGGGAGCCGTTTTATGATTTGAATACCGAGTCGGTGTATAAGGACCCGGCCAACTACATTCAGGTGCTGGCCAAGTGCTACGCCGGCTTTAACCTCTCGGGCAACTCGGGTAGTCCCGACGTGTTTGCCGGCCAGGGCAAGGACGAGGGCGAAACCTCCTACATGCGCGCCTATTGGTACCTGCAGGAACTGGTAACCGACGAAGCCGCCGTGGCCTGGAACAGCGGCCCGCTGCAGGAGCTGAACCGCACCAGCTGGACCTCCAGCAACGACCTGATTAACAACAGCTACACCCGTATTTTCTACGAGGTAGCACTCTGCAACGAGTTCATCCGGGAAACCAGCGACGACAAGCTCAGCAGCCGGGGCATTGCGGGCACGGATGCCGAAAAAGCCCGCCTCTACCGCGCCGAGGCCCGTTTCCTGCGCGCGCTGGCTTACTACCACGCCATTGATTTGTATGGCAATGTACCCTTCGTGACAGAGGCCGACGCCCCCAGCAAGGATTTACCTAAGCAAACCACCCGCGCGGCGTTGTTCAGCTATGTGGAGTCGGAGCTGAAAGCAGTGGAGCCCTTGCTAACGCCCGCGCGCCAGGGCCCCTACGGCCGCGCCGACCAGGGTGCCGCCCAAACGTTGCTGGCCAAGCTGTATCTGAACGCGGAAGTGTACACCGGCACCGCCCGCTACACCGACTGCCTCACTTATTGCAACAAAGTACTGGCCGGCGGCTACCAATTGGCTCCCGAGTACCGCCTGCTGTTCCTGGCCGATAACAACGTAACGGCGGCCTCGGAAATCATCTTTCCGATTACTTCTGACGGGCTCGTGTCGCAGGTATATGGCGGCACTACCTACCTGGTGCATGCCGCCGTGGGGGGCCGCATGCTTACCAGCGGCTTCGGCATCAACAGCGGTTGGGCCGGTAACCGCGCCCGAAAAAACCTGCCCCTGCTGTTTCCCACGCCCACCAGCGGCTTCGATACCCGGGCCATGTTCTTCTCCAACGGTCAGACTCTGGAAATCAATGACCTGACCATCTTCACGGAAGGCTACGGCGTGACCAAGTGGCGCAATAAAACATCCACTGGTGCCGACGGCAATGACCCCCAGCTCATTTTCGTGGATACTGACTTCCCGCTGTTCCGCCTCGGCGACGTGTACCTGATGTATGCCGAAGCCGTGCTGCGCGGCGGCCAGGGCGGCAGCCAGACGCAGGCCCTTACATACATCAACTCCCTGCGCGACCGGGCCTACGGCAACGGCGGCGGCACCACCGACGGCCGCATTACGGCCGCCCAGCTCACCACCGATTTTATCCTGGACGAGCGGGGCCGGGAGCTGTATTGGGAAGCTTCGCGCCGCACCGATCTGGTACGCTTCGGCAAGTTCACGAGCGGCAGCTACCTGTGGCCCTGGAAAGGCGGTGCCCGCAACGGCCAGGCCATCGACAACAAGTTCAACCTCTATCCGCTGCCTTCCACCGACATCGTGGCTAACCCCACGCTGGTGCAGAACCCTGGCTACTAATCACCCGCAATGCCTGAGGCTGGCGGATAGCTGTAACTGTCCGTCAGCCTCAATTTCGCAGGTTTCTTCTCTTAATTCCCACCATTCGCTCATCTTCCCATGAAAAAACTTTCTACTCTCCTCCTGGCCACCACCCTGACGGGCGCTACCCTGAGCGCTCAGGCCCAGATTACGCTCGACGGCATTATCAGCGCCACTGAAATTGGGACGGCGGCCGGGCAATACACGTCTCTGGGAGCCTTTACGCCGGCGCACGTGAGCAGCGCGGGCTTTGGCAATGCGGGTCTGCTGCGCATGTACGGCGCCAACAGCAGCACGAAGCTCTACATCGGGTTGGCGGGTACCATTGAGGCGGGCGGCAACAACTTCCAGCTGTATATGGACTTGCCCAACAAGTCCGGCGTGCCGGTAGGGACTGGGCTGCCTAGCATTGCGGGGGCTACTACGGTGTTCGGCACGTTTACCGGCGGTAGCATCGGGGGGACCAAGCTGGAACTGGAAGCCGACGCGGCCATTGCAACCACCGGCCGCTACGATGTACAGGCGGCCGTGTACTCCTCGGCCACTTCAGCCGTAGCCAAGTCCCTGGGCGACGGGCTGAGCGCCACGCTTACCAACGACGGCGTGGCCAGCACCCTGCCCGCCTCCCAGACCACCGGCCTCTACAGCCTGTTCGCGGGCACCCGCGTGGCCTACCTGGCTCCTACCGGCGACATCACCACCAACCCCGGCAACACCAATGGCGGTGGAGCCGGCTCCTACGCCCTCGAATACGAGTTCAACCGCACTTCCCTGGGCTTGCCCTCGGGGGCGTCCATCGTGAAAGTAATGGCCGCTTACGTAAGTGGCGACGCTTTCTGGTCATCGGATGTCATTCCGGAAATTACCGGCAACGGCAACAACAACCTGGGCTTCAATCCTGATTTCACCGTTCTGGCCGGCACACAGGCGGCTTCAGTCAACGTAGTAGTGCTCAGCAGCCGCAAAGCCGATGACGCGGTGGTGGCCATGAGCGTTTTCCCGAACCCCACGCAAGGCAGCTCCACCGTTTCCTACCAGGTGCAGGGTGGTGCCCAGCCTGTAGCCGTGCGCGTGCTGGATCTGCTGGGCCGCGAGGTTCGGACGCTGCTGAACGGCAAGCAGAACCCCGGATTCCACGAATTGAGTGTGGCCACCGGCGACCTGGCCGTGGGCACTTACCTGGTAAAAGTGCAGGTAGGCGACAAGCTGGCTACGCGCCGCCTGACCGTAACCCGCTAGCTCCTCACTGCCTGCTAAGCGAGTCCGGTACGCAATGCCTCGCCCGCTTAGCAGGCATTACAGGCTTTGCTGCAGCTCCCTGATCAACCATACGCTCCCACCCGTCCTTTCCTTCCTGGTATGCTTTTTCCTTTTACCCCTTCAAAAGCCTGGCGCGTGACCGGGCTGGCCGTTGCCTTACTCGGTCTGGGCGCCACGGCCTCGGCCCAGACCCGCGTGCTGTTCGTGGGCAACAGCTTTACCCACGGCCAGTACGCGCCGGCGCTAAATTATAACGCCGCCGCTATTACCGATGTAAACTTTGGCCTACCCGCTACCAACCCCCGCGCCCACGATGCGGGCATGCAGGCGGCTTTCGGCGGCGTACCGGGCATTTTCAAGAAGTTCACGACCCAGGCCGGGCTCAACTACGACGTGCACATTGAGGCCGTGAGCGGCAAATCCCTGGAGTTTCATCACACCAGCGCATTGTCGGTTATTGCGCAGCCGGGCTGGAACAAAGTGGTCCTGCAGGAACAAAGCACCCGGCCCACCCCTACTAACCGCGGAGGCAACCGGCAGCTGTTCTATACCTACTCCACGCTGCTGGAGCAGGCCGTTCACGGAGCCAGCCCCGCCGCGCAGGTGTACCTCTACGGCACCTGGGCCCGCCCCGACTTTACTTACCCGGCTGGCAGCCGCTACGCCGGCCTGCCCATCGACTCGATGGCCCAGGACCTGCGTAAAAGCTACCAACAGGCGTTCATCACCAACGGCCGCTACGCCGCCGTGGCCCCGGTAGGCGACGCCTGGCTGCGCGCCATCACGGCGGATGTAGCCACGCGCAACCCGTACACCCCCGACCCCAGCAAAATCAACCTGTGGGCCTCCGACCAGGTGCACGCCAGCAAATGGGGCAGTTACCTGAGCGCGCTGGTGCTCTTCTACCAGCTCACCAACGTAGACCCGCGCACCCTTGGGGCCAGTGAGCAGGCTGCGACTGACCTCGGCATTACGCCTGCCCAAGCCGTGGCCTTGCAGCAGATAGCCTATCAGCAAGTCACCTCCCCCACTACGGCTACGACCAGGCCAGCCGCTGCGCCCGAGGTAGCGGTATTTCCTAACCCCGCCACCAACCAGCTTACGGTGCAGTTGGGTGGGCTGACCGGTCCGGTAGGCACCGTACGGGCTACTCTGCTCAATATGCTGGGCCAGGTAATAACCCAGCAAAACGGTTCCGGCAGTACGCTCAAGGTGGGGCTGGCCGGCGTGGCCCCGGGGGTGTACCTGCTGCGCCTGCAGACGGCCGCCGGCGTGAGCAGCCGCCGGGTAGAAGTGCAGCAGTAACCCGGCAGCAGAAGTACTGCCGAACAGATTTTTGAATGAACAAACAAAGTAGAGACGCAACAGAAAAAGGCCAGTGAGTGAGCGGCTGGAGTTGCCCTAGGTTACGCAGCCTCCACTTCCTCCGTCACAGTCAGCCCGCGCCTGTTGCGCCCTTACTTCGTTCCGATTATATGAAACAACCCGTTTTTTCTTCCTTGCTAGCGGCGCTGTTCTTGCTGGGCTGCCTTGAGCCCGCCGCCGCCCAAACCTCGGCTGCCCCTGCCACGGTCTACCACGACCCCAAACAGTACGGTAAGCCGTTTGCCGGGGTACCCGACGGGCAGAATGCCACCATCTACCAGGTGAACATGCGGGGCTTCAGCCAACAGGGCAACTTCAAGGCCGTAACGGCCCGGTTGGATTCCATTAAGGCACTGGGCGTGAATGTGGTGTACCTGATGCCCATTTTCCCCATCGGCAAGCTGAAGGCGGTGGATTCGCCCTTCGCGGTGCAGAACTACACAGCCGTGAACCCGGAGTTTGGCACGCTCACTGATCTGCGGGAGTTGGTAGCGGAAGCGCACCAGCGCGGCTTGGCCGTGATGCTGGATTGGGTGGGCAACCACACCAGCTGGGACCATCCCTGGATTGCGCAGCACCCCGACTGGTACGTGCGCGACGCCAACGGCAACCTTACCAACCCCATACCGGAGTGGAAAGACATTGTGCAGCTTGATTTTCAGAATACCCAGCTGCGCACCGCCATGATTCAGGCCCTGCGCTACTGGGTGTTGCAAGCCAACATTGACGGCTACCGCTTCGACTACGCCGATGGCCCCACGCAGGCCTTTTTCACCGAGGCCCTGGCCAACCTGCGCAGCATTCCCAAACACAAGCTGCTGCTGCTGGCCGAGGGCGACAAGAAGAAATACTATCTGCAAAGCGGCTTCGACTTGTGCTACGACTTCGGGTTCATGAATGTGCTGAAGGGCGACATCTTCGCCAAGGGCCGTAGCGTGAAGCTCATCGACTCGGTGAATACGGCCAATTACCGCAACGCCCCGGTCAATGCCCGCATGGTACGCTATACTTCCAACCACGACATCAATGCCTGGGACGGTACACCCCAGCAGCTGTTTGGCGGCCAACGAGGCGCTATGGCGGCCTTTGTGGTGGCCGCCTATATGCACGCCGTGCCCATGATCTATAACGGCCAGGAAGTGGGCTACAACCAGCGGGTGCCCTTCATGGGCGCGCGCCGCCCCATTGATTGGACGCCTAATCCGGCCCTGACCCGCGAATACAAGCAGTTGATCCGGCTGCGTAACGGCAGCGAAGCTCTTCGCAATGGCCAGCTAACCTCCTACAGCACCGACGATGTGTGCGCCTTCACCAAAACCAGCGGCCCGGAAAAGGTACTGGCCCTGGTGAACCTTCGCAACGTAGCGGTGAGTTACCCGGTGCCAAGTGCGCTGAACCGTATAACCTGGAAAAATGCCCTGGATGGGCAAATCACGTCGGTGCAGGGCACTGTGTCGCTGCAGCCGTACCAGTACCTGATTCTGCAAACCCAACCCGGGAAGTCCGGCCGCTAACCAACCACAGCAGCTCCGCCCCCGATATTTACCTGAATGAAGAACTCGCTACTAGTCGTATTGCTGCTGGCGGCCGGCTTGCCCGCCACCGCCCAGAATACGGCCCCGCTTACCGCCCGCCTCAACAACGTCAGCCTGACGTTTGCTCTCAGCCCCACCGGCCAGCCTACCTACACGGTGCAGTTCGGCCCGAAATCCGTCATCAAACCCTCCCGGCTGGGGTTGGCCTTGGCCGATGGCAAGGGCTTCGATGGGCCGCTGGAAGTAACCAGCTCCGAAACCAGGAACGTGGATGAGAACTGGAACCCGGTGTGGGGCGAGGTGAAAACCATCCGCAACCACTACCAGCAACTCACGGTGCACCTGCGCCAACCCCAGCAGCCCGCCCGCCGCCTCGATGTGGTATTCCGGGTGTTTGCCGATGGCGTGGGTTTCCGCTACGAGGTACCCCGGCAGCCCGGCCTGAGCTACTTCACGGTACAGGAGGAGCTAACCGAGTTCAACCTGCCCGCTAACCACAAGGCCTTCTGGATTCCCGGCGACTATGACTCCAACGAGTACAGCTACAGCACCACGCGCCTGAGCGAAGTCAACACCACGCCCATCGAGGCCATTCAGCAGAAAGCCGCCCCCAACCGGATTCAGACGCCCCTGATGCTGAAATCGGACGACGGGCTGTACGTGAATATCCACGAGGCGGCTCTGGTGAACTACCCGGCCATGTTTCTGAACGTGGATACCAAAACCTACGGCCTGCGCAGCCAGCTGGTACCCGATGCCACCGGGGCCAAAGCCTATCTACAGGCTCCCGAGCATACGCCCTGGCGCACCATCGTGGTATCGGACAAAGCCCCCGAGGTGCTGGCCAGCAAGCTGATTCTGAACCTGAACGAGCCTACCAAGTTCCCGACCACCAACTGGATCAAGCCCCAAAAATTTGTGGGCGTGTGGTGGGAGATGCACGTGAACAAAGCCAGCTGGAACTACGCCGACACCAGCAACATCAAGCTGGCTGGCACCGACTGGAACCGTCTCAAGCCCAACGGCCGCCACGGCGCCAACACCGCCAACGTGAAGCGCTACATTGATTTTGCCGCCCAGCACGGCCTGCAAAGCGTGCTAGTGGAAGGCTGGAACGTGGGCTGGGAAGACTGGGCCAATAACTGGAAAGAAGAGGTATTCGACTTCGTGACGCCCTACCCCGATTTCAACGTGACGGAGCTGCAGCAGTACGCCGCTGCCAAGGGCGTGCAGCTCATGATGCACCACGAAACCTCCGGCTCCGTGACCAACTACGAGCGGCGCCAGGATGCCGCTTACCGCTTCATGAAGGAGCACAACTACGCCGCCGTGAAAACCGGCTACGTGGGCCGCATCATCCCGCGCGGGGAGCACCACGATGGGCAGTGGATGGTGAACCACTTCAATCATACGGCCGCCCTGCTCGGCCAGCACGAGCTGATGGTGGACATGCATGAGTCGGTCCGACCTACGGGCCTGCACCGCACTTACCCCAACTGGCTGGCCTCAGAGGCGGCCCGGGGCAACGAATTCAACGCCTGGAGCACCGGCAACCTGCCCGAGCACGAAACCATTCTGCCCTTCACCCGCCTCATGGGCGGCCCCATGGACTACACGCCCGGCATCTTCCAGATTAAGCTGGAAAGCTGGAACCCCGCTCAGAACAAGGGCCGGCAGGTGCACACCACCCTGGCCAAGCAGCTGGCCCTCTACGTGACGATGTACAGCCCCGTGCAGATGGCTGCCGACCTGCCCGAAGCCTACGAGCAGCACCTCGACGCCTTCCAGTTTATCAAGGACGTGGCCGTGGACTGGGATGATACCCGTGTGCTGCTGGCCGAACCCGGCGAGTACATTACCACCGCCCGCAAAGCCAAAGGCAAGGAGGAGTGGTATGTGGGCAGCATCACCGACGAAAATCCGCGCCAGCAAACCGTGAAGCTCGATTTCCTCACGCCCGGCCGGCAGTACGAAGCCACCATCTACGCCGACGGGAAAGGTGCCAGCTGGGACAAAAACCCACAGGCCTACCAGATCCGCAAACAGAAAGTCAATAGCAAAACCATCCTCAAGCTGCAGTTAGCCGCCGGGGGCGGCGCGGCCATCAGTATCAAGCCAGCAGGCAACTAAGCACCGTTGAGCTACGCCCGTGGCGTATGCTGAAACCTCACGAAATCCTTATTTTCTTCCCACCATGTCTTTGCTTCAAACTGCGTACACAAATACCCTGGCTCTCGTGGTAGCAGCCAGCTTACTGGGTTCCTGTAAATCGGATACGCCGGTAGCCCCCACACCTACTCCGGACCCGCCAACTACCAACCCTACTCCATCCCAGTACGGTACCCCGTTCACGGGCGTACCCAACCGCGAGAATGCAGTGATGTACCAGGTAAACATGCGCGCCTTCAGCCAGAGCGGCAACTTTGCCGGCGTCACGGCCCGATTGGACTCCATCCGGGACCTGGGTGTGAATGTGCTGTATCTGATGCCGATTTACCCCATTGGCACCGACAGCAAATCGGTTAATTCGCCCTATGCCGTCAAGGATTACCGCTCCGTTAACTCCGAGTTTGGCTCCCTTACTGATCTGCGCGCTTTGGTTGATGGCGCGCACCAGCGCAACATGGCCGTGATGCTGGACTGGGTAGCTAACCACACCAGTTGGGACAACCCCTGGATTACTCAGCACCCTGATTGGTACCAGAAAAACGCGGCCGGCGCCATCACACCCGTCTCCAACAATGGCACCACCTACAACGATGTGGCCCAGCTCAATTTCAGCAACACGGCTATGCGTGCGGAAATGATTTCGGCCCTGAAATCGTGGGTATACACGGCCAACGTGGATGGGTTCCGCTTTGATTATGCCGACTTTCAGCCCAATGATTTCTGGAAGCAGGCCTCCGACACGCTGCGCAACATCAAAACCCACAAGCTACTGCTGTTGGCCGAGGGTACCCGCGCTGCTAATTTCACCTCCGGCTTCGACTACAACTTCGGTTTCAACTTTTACGGCGGCATCTATCAGGTGTACCGCAACGGAGCCGCCGCCACCGCTTTCGATGCTCTGAATACCAGCGAGTACAGCGGTGCTACGGGCACCCAGCAGGTCGTACGCTACATCACCAACCATGACGTAAATGGCTCCGATGGTACGCCAGTAGCTCTGTTTGGGGGAAAGGCCGGGGCCATGTCGGCCTTTGTAATCACAGCATTCTACAAAGGCGTACCGATGATTTACAACGGCCAGGAGGCCGGCATGACGCAGGCCATTCCTTTTCCTTTCACATCCGTAAAAGTGGCTTGGGGTCAAAACCCCGATGTAAAGCGCGCCTACAAGCAGCTATTAGCTGCTCGTGCTGGTAGCACGGCCCTGCGCATCGGTACGCCTGCCGCTTACAGCACTGCCAACGTATGTGCCTTCACTAAAACTGCCGGCTCAGAACAGGCTTTCGTGCTGGTGAATGTGCGCAACTCGGCCCAAACCTACACTGTGCCCACTACCTTGGCCAACACTACCTGGACTAACGCTCTACAGGGCGGATCCGTGACGGTAGGCACCCAGGTTTCATTGCCGGCGTATGGTTATCTGGTATTGAAGAAATAATTACCCCAACTGGTTGCGTGGGCTCATTCGGCACTTATTGAATTGAGCAGTTTATTAACCCACTCCTGATCTAAGGCTGCTAACTACGATAAGCTATAGCTCTCCTGCCGTTTACCCACTTAGAACATCAGTACACCGGCTACACACGCCTCTAAAAATAACCGCACAATAGCGTCACTTTCTAGTCACGTTGCCCTCAAAAAGCAAGGAGCACTTACATAATCTGTAAGTGCTCCTTGCTTTTTGAGGGCAATACCTTGAGGTGGCTTAGCTAAGCCGGAAAGCGTTGGGACGTTGTTTGAAGATGGGTTTCAAAGTGATTGGAGGCAAGGTAGCCGAGTGATGGATGGCACCGTTCTGCGTTGTAATAGAAGATATGGTGGTCGATTTCGGGCTTGGCTTCTTCCAGTCTAGGAAAGTTGCCGCCGTCGAGCAGTTCAGTTCTCGGCCGGCTCCGAAAGGGTTCGGCGTGCACGTTGCAGTAGCAGTTGCCGCGCCGGCTAATGCTCGGCACGTTCCCATGGCGGTCGAGTATGTGCTTGAAGCGGGTTGCTTTGTCTGTACTGGCTGCTTTGGCCGGAATCTACCACGAGTCCAGTCATGACCGGCACTCCACCAAGGCGCGACGCAACGCCACACTCACTAGAGTGTGTGGACAGTAAGAGATATTTTTGACCCATGCGCCGCCACGAATTAAGTGAACACGAATGGAAAGCCGTCGCCCCCCCTTACGCTTGGCCGCCTAAGTCGAGGGCGCGACAACCGGCTGTTTGTCAACGCCGTGCTTTACCGTGTGCGAACGGGTATTTCTTGGCGCGACTTACCCGAGCGATTCGGCCCCTGGAACACGGTGGCGCGGCGCTTTCGGCGCTGGGCCCAAGCCGGGGTGTGGGAAGCCCTGTTCCAAGCAGTGCAAGAACCCGACTATGCCTGGGTGCTGGTCGATTCGACCAGCACCCAGGCCCACAAAGCCGCAGCCGGGCAAAAAAAAATACGCCCGCAGCCGAAAGCTTAGGCCGTAGCCGGGCGGCTTTTCCACCAAACTGCACGCCGCGGTTGACGCGTTGGGCAACTGCTTACACTTGGTGCTCACGCCCGGCCATTAGGCCAATTGCACACAGTTGCCGGTCTTGTTAGCGGGGCTGCGCCACGCGCCCGGGGCCGTTGTGGCCGACAACGCCTATGATACCAACGCCGTGCTCGCCGCCATTGCCTGCCGCCACGCCGAGCCCGTCATTCCACCCAAATCCAGCCGCAACGAGCGTCGGGCTTACGACCAGAACCTCTACGCCGAGCGCAATGAGGCCGAACGGTTCTTCGGTCGACTCAAGGAAGCCAGAGGTTTCGCGTACATCCCACCTGTCAATTTTGTGCGAGCAACGGTCAAGCCAGACGGCCAAGTAGAGTCAGCCACCGCCTTGGCAGAGTAAGTACTTGATATCTCCCACCCAGACTCGGTTCGGAGTGATGGGGCCATTTGGTCAAGCAAGAGGGCGGGCGCGGCACGCGCGGCCGGGTTGGAGTCGGTGGTGCGAGACACAAACGAGCGGGTCTGCTGGACCCGTAGTCGGCGCGTGCCGTAGCGGGCAGACGCCTCGCGCACGGCGATTTGCCAAGCCGGCTCTGACACGGGTTAGTTCTGCTGTCGGTGCTAAGCGTAGTAAGCGCTAGGCGCGACGTACAACAGATCTGGCGCACGGGCACCCGCGCTTGGCGATGTAGTGGTAGGTACTCACGGGGTCGGCTGGCCGAAGATGACCAATGTTTTTTAACATATCGAGCTCCTGCGCCAGCCGCTTATTCACGGCGCGCAGGACCCGTATTTCCGCCACGGACCACTTTCAAGCGCCCCTCCACCTTCACGAGCTGCGCTTGCTGGTATCAGTAGAGCAGATTTAATAACAGAAGAAATATATATCCTTCTTCAGTGCGCCTTACCTATCCAGCCACGGGCAGACAGATATGTGCCTGGTATAAACGCATTCAGCCTCGCGCATTCACCCGGTGAGGGGGAACGCCGCGAGGCTGGATGGATGATAAGGTTGGCGGCGACCGAC
>NZ_RWIU01000007.1 GCF_003944765.1 Hymenobacter perfusus | reverse complement strand
CGGTGGTGCCCGGCGAGCGTTCCTGCCCCGGGAGCAACGGCGAAAGCCGCGACCACTGCGCGTCCGTCAACATACTGCGGTCCTTATTCATGCTCAAAGATCGTCCCTAACTGTAAACACTCCCTAGCTCTAGTATTAGCTTTTTAGCTCCCTTTTCCATGAAACAAAACCTGCTTCCCGCGTTCCGCCTGACCCTTGTATTGCTGCTGGTGTGCTGTCTGATTTACCCTGCCCTCGTGTGGGCCGGCGCGCAGCTGGCCCCGTCCGGCGGGCAGGGCGAAACCATCAGCCACCGGGGCCGCGTGGTAGGCTACGACAACGTGGGCCAGAACTTCACCCGGCCCGAGTACTTCCAGGGCCGCCCCTCGGCCGTGGACTACAACGCTGCCGGCTCGGCCGGCTCCAACAAAGGCCCCAGCAACCCCGAGTACCTGGCCACCGTGCAGGCCCGCCTAGATACGTTTCTGGTGCAGAACCCCGGCGTAACCAAGTCCCAGGTGCCGGCCGAGCTTCTCACCGCCTCCGGCTCCGGCCTCGACCCGCATCTCTCGCCCGCCGCCGCCGCCGTGCAGGTAGCCCGCGTGGCCCGGGCGCGCAACCTTGAGGCCACCAAGGTGCAAATCCTGGTAGCCCAGCAAACTCAGCACAGCCTGTTTGGCCCCGACCGGGTGAACGTGCTGCGCCTGAACGTTACCCTCGACGCCCTGCAGAACCGCTAGCCGGTGGCTCATCGTTGAACGGCTCAACTGGCGCGGGCGTCCCAGGTTACGGAGTTGGTCAACCCCTCAGCCAAACCGCTGAGTAGCCCAGGGTTTCAACCCTGGGACGCCCGCGCCACCTGCATCATCTATTCCTACTTTCGCCCTTCCTTCTCACCCTCCTGCGCGCCCGCAACGGGCGCGTCTCCCCATGAAACCACTGCTTCTGCTTACCGCCGCCGCGCTGCTCACGGCCTCGGCGGCTTCCGCTCAAACTTCCTCGGATTCCGTTGCTGCGCCGGCCAATCCGCTGACCACCTACGGGTTCGTGGATGGCTACTACGGCTATGATTTCAAGCACGCGGCCACCAACCAGCGGCCCGGCTTCCTGTACTCGCACAACCGCCAGAACGAGTTTACGGTGAACAACGCCGTTATCGGCCTGCGCTACGACAACGGCCAGGTGCGGGGCGCGCTAGGGCTGCACGCGGGCACCTACGTATCGGCCAACTACGCGGCCGAGGACCAAGTGCTCAAGCTCCTCTACGAAGCCTACGCGGGTTTCCGACCCTTCAAAAAAGCCTGGCTCGACGTGGGGATTTTCGGCTCGCACATCGGGTTTGAGTCGGCCTTGAGCAAGGACAACTGGACGCTGACCCGCTCCCTGATGGCCGAAAACTCGCCCTACTACGAGGCCGGGGCGCGGCTAACCTACGAGGTGAGCCCTAAGCTGACGCTGACCGGGCTGGTGCTCAACGGCTGGCAGAACATCCGGGAAAACAACCAGGCCAAGGCCGTAGGCACTCAAATTCAGTGGAAACCCACCGACAAGCTACTCATCAACAGCAGCACATTCTACGGTAACGAGCAGCCCCAGGACTCGGTGCGCCGCCGCCGCTACTTCCACGATTTCTACGTGAGCTACGCCGCCACCGACCGCCTCAGCCTGGCTTTGGTGTTCGACGTGGGCAAGCAGGAAAGCGAGCAGCGCGGCAGCGAGGCCGATACCTGGCACACCGGCGCGGTCTTCGTGCGCTACAAGCTGGCCGATAAGTGGACCGCCGCCGCCCGCGCCGAGTACTACAACGCCGACCGGGGCGTCCTCATCAGCACCATTTCGCCGGTAGCCGCCGCCACCGATTTCAAGGTGCAGGCCGCCTCGCTCAACCTCGACTACGCGCCCACCAGCAACGTGACGGTGCGGGTAGAAGGCCGCACTTTCCACGGCCGCCAGCCTTTCCTCACCGACCGCAACGGCAACCCCACCCGCAACTACGGCAACCTCACCAGCAGCATCGCACTGGCGTTTTAGAGCGGTTGCCTCACCCCCTAGCCCCCTCTCCTGCAGAGAGGGGAAACTAGCCTTTATACTCTAGAGCTAGTTCGGAAAGTGTACTTGGCGAAGAAACGAAAACTAAAAAGCTAGAATTAGTCCCCCCTCTCCCCCTGGAGAGGGGGCTAGGGGGTGAGGCAACCGTAAGGCAACCACTATGAACGACGATGACCAACAGCGTGACCAGTCCGCCGAGCGGTTTCTGCAGCTGGTGCAGCAGCGGCGGCGCGGCCGTTTGAAGGTGTACTTGGGGCTGGCTGCTGGCGTGGGCAAAACCTACCGCCTGCTGCAGGAAGCCCACGAGCTGCGCGCCCACGGCGTGGATGTGGTGTTGGGCTACGTGGAAACCCACGGCCGCCCCGGCACCGTGGCCCAACTGCGCGACCTGCCCACGGTGCCGCGCAAGCACATCTTCTACAAGGGCCGGATGCTGGAGGAAATGGACGTGCAGGGCATTCTGCAGCGCCGGCCCTCGGTGGTGGTCGTGGATGAGCTGGCCCACACCAACGTACCCGGCTCCGAGAACGAGAAACGCTGGCAGGACGTGGAGCAGCTGGTGCGGGCCGGTATTTCGGTGCTCACGGCCGTCAATATTCAGCACTTGGAAAGCCTCCACGACCAAGTGCAGCGCATCACCGGCACCGACGTGACGGAGCGCGTACCCGACCAAGTGCTCAAGCTGGCCGACGAAGTGGTGAACGTGGACCTGACCGTGGGCGAGCTGCGCGGCCGCCTAGAAGAAGGCAAAATCTACGACGCGGCCAAGGTGCCCACGGCTTTGCAGAACTTCTTTCAGGCCGAAAACCTGCTCCAGCTGCGCCAGTTGGCCGTGCGCGAAACCGCCAACCTCATCAGCCGCCAGCTGGAAACCGACGGCGGTGGGGCCGCGCCCGTAGCCCCCGAGCGCCGCAACCAGGACCGGCTGCTGGCCTGCATCAACGCCAACGCCCCGGCCGCCCGGGAAATCATCCGCAAAACCTCCCGCCTCGCCGACCGCCTCTCGGCCGCTTCCTGGGCCGTGCTCTACGTGCAGACGCCCCGCGAAGCCGCCGACCAGATCAACCTGGCTACCCAGCGCCATTTGCTGCGCAACCTCCAGCTCACCACCGAGCTGGGCGGCCAGATCCTGCGCGTAAAAGCCCCCGACGTGGTGCCCGAAATCCTGCGCATCGCCCAGGAAAAAGGCGTCACACTGCTGATTTGCGGCGTGACCAGTGAGAAAAGCTGGTGGCAGCGCCTACTGCGCCCCGGCGTCACGCGCCGCCTCATCCGCGCCGTAGCCCGCTCGCCGCTGGACGTGGACGTGTTTTTGGTGAGTTATTGATGTAGCGCGAAGCTAGCAACTAGCTCCCCTCCTTGGAAAGGAGGGGTTGGGGGTGGTTGATAATCGTCAGCACATAATCTAGTTTCTAGTTTTAGCTCTAAAAAATCAACCACCCCCAGCCCCTCCTTTCCAAGGAGCTAGATGCTAGCCCTGATAATGCCCGCCCATGAACCTCAAAACCAAAATCACCCTGGCCTTCGTCACCATGCTGTTGCTGCTGCTGGGCGTGAGTGCCTTCACGCTGTACTCGCTCAACCGGCTTGACCGCACGGCGCGCAACGTGCTGCAGGACAACTTCTACTCCGTAGAGCTGGGCCAACAGATGCTGCGGGCACTGGATCAGTTACAGCTGCGCGAAACGCCTTTGGATGCGGCTGCCCAGCAACGCTTCGAGCAGCTGCTGGCGCGGGAAGCGGGCAACATTACGGAGCCCGGCGAGCAGCAGGTGGTAGACTCTTTGTTTGATAGAGTAGGCGGCCTGAACCGGTATCTGGCTTCTGACACGACTTCGCCGCAGATCTGGCAAGCCAATATGCAGGAGTTCCGGCGGCTCACGTACCGCATGATTGACTTGAACACCCGGGCCCTCACCCGCAAAAACGAAGCCGCCAACCGCACCGCCACCCAGCAGCAGCGCTACGTGCTGGCCCTACTCACCTTCGCCTTGCTGACCTCCTTGCTGTTTGTGCTGAGCGTGCCCGAGGCGGCTGTTAGCGGCCTGCGCAAGCTCACGGCCAGCATCGAAAACGCCACCAATCAGGATTATTCGGCTTCCATTCCGGTGGAAAGCCACGACGAGTTTGGTACCGTGGCGCGGGCCTTCAACCGCATGCTGGTGCAGCTGCAGGACTACCGTACCTCCACGCTGGCCCAGCTGATGGCAGAGCGCAACCGCGCCGCCAGCATCGTCAACAACCTGGATGAGGGCCTGCTGCTGATTGACGAAAACCGCCGGGTACTGCTGGTGAATCCCGTGGCCGCCAACCTGCTGGCCCTGCCTGCCGCCGACCTGCTGGGCCGCCCCGCCGACGAAGTGGCCCGCCACAACGACCTGTTCCGGGAGCTGCTGCGGCACCTGGATACGCCCGCCGCCCAGCGCCCCCAGGAGGCCGCCCCGGTGCTCACGCTGGCCCAGAACGGCGAGGAAGTGTACTACCGCGTGGCCGTGAACGACGTCATCAGCTTCAACGAGGCCTTGGACAAGATGGAGTTTGTGGGCTCCATTCTCACGCTGCACAACGTATCGGAGTACAAGAAGCTGGACCAGGCCAAGTCGAACTTCCTGGCTACGGTGTCGCACGAGCTGAAGACGCCGCTGTCCAGTATTAACTTCAGCCTCAAGCTGCTGCAGAACGGCAAAGTGGGCTCCGTGAACGAGGAGCAGCAGCAGATTCTGGCCACCATCAAGCAGGAAAACCAGCGGCTGCTGAAGCTGGTGGGCGAGCTGATCGACGTGTCGCGGCTGGAATCGGGCAACATTCAGCTCAACTTCCAGCCCACCCAGGTGCGCGACATCGTGCAGTTTGCCGCCGATACCATCCAGCTCCAGCTCCAGCCCAAGCAGCTCACCCTCGACATCCAGGTGCCCACCGAGCTGCCCGCCGTGCGCGCCGACATCGAGAAAACTACCTGGGTGCTGCTGAACCTGCTGGCCAACGGCATCCGCTACTCGCCCGAGCAGGGGCAGCTGCACATTCGGGCGGCGCTGGCGGCGGGCGGGCAGCAGGTGGAAGTGCTGGTGCAGGACGACGGCCCCGGTATTGCGCCCCAGTACCAGGAAAAAATCTTCCAGCGCTTCGTCCAGATTCCCGATAAAACCGGCTACCGCGGCGGCTCGGGCCTGGGCCTGAGCATTGCCCGCGAGTTTATCGGCAGCCAGGGCGGGCAGCTGTGGGTGGAGAGTGAGTTGGGCAGCGGCAGCACCTTCCGCTTCACGCTGCCGGTGGCGGGGTAGCTGGTTGCGCGGCGGTCTGCCATTTTACTATATAGAATAGGGCCGAAACAAGATTATGGGCTTTCTGGCAGTGGACTGATGCTGAGCGTATACCCTGGGCAGGACGGCGTTCCGTTGACCGCCGCAAATCCTTCCTAACGTACTCACGCCATGAAAAATACCTTGTTTGTAACCGCTGGCCTGCTTCTGGCCGCCACCGCTGCTTCTGCTCAGATTTCGCCCAGTCAGCCCCAGCGGGCCGGCAGCATGAACCAGACCACCGTGCAGCCCCAGAACCCGGCTAATCCTGCCACCAATCCTGGCACCCTCGATCAACGGACGCCCACCATGTCCAATCCCACGCAAACCGTACCTGGTACCATCGACCAACGGCCAATGACCGCCCCGATAGTAACGCCGGGGGAAGTTCGTCGGACCTCGCTGCCCACCACGGCTCCCGCTACGGCACCCAGCCGTACCACCATCAACAGCCGCCGCACCAGAACGGTACCGGGCACTGCCACGCCCATGAGCACCACCCCAGCCGGCACGACCACTCCGATGGGAACCACTCGTCCCTAAGCAGCCACAAAGCCACAAACGAACAGCGCCGCCCCACGTGAAGTGGGGCGGCGCTGTTCGTTTGTAAAAAGCAATTAGCGGGCTTGCTCCAGCTGCCCGCCGGCTTTCAGCAGCGTATCCGATAGCCCCGACAGCCCGCTGCGGACTTCCTCGGGGGCCGTGCGTACTATCTCGGCAGTTTGAGCGCCCAGCATGCTCAGGGAACGACCAATTGCCTGGGCGTTGAGGCCTGCGTCGCCGGCGCTGAGTAAGGATTGCAGGTTGCCCAATTCGCGGCCGATATCCTGCATAGCCGGTTCCCCGCTTTGCAGCAGGTGCTGCTGCCAGGTTTCGGTGTTGTCCATGGCGGCGGTGAGGGGAATGCCGGTGAGGCCGTTGCTGAGGGAGTGGTTGGTGGCGTTGAGCAGATCAGAGAATATCATCGGAAGGGGAGGAGTGAAGTGAAAATAGCCCGTGTGGCTTCTTGAAAGGCTGTACGGCAGGGAAGCGGCAGAAGTTGAACGCTACTGCGCTGCGGGCAACGCGGCAGCCAGCCGGCCCACGTCGCGCAGGATGCCGCAGGCCCGGCCGGCGCTGGCTTCCTTGTCTTTTATTTCCAACATGATATCCACGTCCAGGTCGCCCAATTCGTGTAAAAACGCCCGGAACAGGTCTTCTTCCATGCTGCTGGTGTGCTTGCCTTTCCGCTCGCCGTGGGCCTGGGAGCTGTAGTCCATCATCATCACGCCGTCGCGGGTGGGGTGCCAGGTGGCGGCGGCCAGGCGCAGGGCTTCGGCCATCGGCTCGCCGTGGTTCAGGCATTCGTGGTGGAAGTTGTCGAACAGGATGGGAATGCCTACCGCATCATGCACGCGCAGGCAGTCCTGAAGGCTGAACAGCCGGTCGTCGTTTTCAATGACGAGGCGGGCCCGCACGGCCTCGGGCAGCCGCTCGTAGGTGGCAATAAAGCGGCTGATGGCCAGCTCCCGGTCACCATATAAGCCGCCCACATGAATCTGCAGCTTGTGGGTGCTATCGAGGCCCATCAAATCCAGCATCGAGCCCTGGTACACCAGTTCCTGCACGCTGCGCTCCACAATACCCGCATCGGGCGAGTTCAGCACCACAAACTGGTCGGGGTGGAAGGAGATGCGCATGTCGTGGGCTTTCACGAAGTCGCCTATCTGCCGGAACTCGGCCGCAAAGCGCGTCTGCCAGGGAAAGGTATTGATGGGGTGGGAGCCGAATGGTACCACGCCCGAGCCAATGCGGAAAAATAGCAGCTGCCGCTCCACGTTCCAGGCCAGAATGCGCAGCAGGCAGCGCAGGTTATTGCCCACGGCCGTTTCTACCCGCTCATCAGCGTAAGAAGCCAGCCGAAATGTGCTGGTAGTCGTGCAGTCCAGCGACTCGTTAACGCAGGGGTATCCAATCTTCATACCCCGGTATACGGTGATTTAGTGAATTGGTGAGTCGGTGAGTTTGCAGGTACCGGCAGCGCAAATCGAACAGCAAACTCACCGACTCACTAAATCACCAACTCACCGCTATTCCACCTCGTAGCCGCGGTTGTCCTTGAAGTTTTTGTTGTAGCGGCGGCGGTTCTGGCGGTCCAGCTCGGCGGCTTTGGCGGCGGCGTCTTCCTTGTTGATTTCCTCCATTTTGCGGCGCTGCTTGCCCTCGCGGGAGAATTGCTCATACAGCAGGCTCACGGGGCTGGCCAGCGTGGGCACCGGGGCCTTGGGTGCGGCCGAATCGACGGGGAACAGGGGTTTGGGGGCGGGCGGACGCTTCACGGCGCTGGTAGGGGCGGTGCTGGGCCGCTTGATGTTGCGCAGGGCCCGGTTGATAACGGCCCGGTCGGGGCGGCCTTCCGTGATGCGCACCTCGCCCAGCTGCACGGTGTCCTGCACCAGCTTGATCTGCACAATGAGCTGGGACAGGCCGGTGCCGCCCAAGGGCAGCCGTTGCGCCTTGAAGCCCACGGCCCGGAAAATGAGGGTATCGGTGTTGTTGGCCGTAATGCTGAAGTCGCCCTCGGCGGTGGCAGTAGTGCCCAGCCGGGTGCGTTGCACAATCACGGAAGCGCCCGGAATGGGCCGGCGGTTACTGGCATCCGACACGCTGCCGGTCACCCGCATTTGGGCCGTGGCGGCTCCGGCCAGCAGCAGCAACACTAGCAGCCACCCGGCTCGTAACAAATCAATAGGCAAACGAAAACGCATCATCAGACAGCAAACTAACGCACCACGGCCGGAGAAAGCCAATTAAAACCGATCAGGCCCCCGGCATTATCGACGCAGCCACGGCGGAAGGAGACAAAAAGAGCCCGCACCGTTGCAGGTGCGGGCTCTTGAGCAGTAAGCAAATTCGCGGCCGAACCAAATTCAGCCAGCGCGGCTACCTACTTAATAACGGATTTGTCGCCTTCTTCGGGCTTCATTTTCACGGTGCCATCGTCACCGTCCATCTTCATTTTATTACCCTCAGCGTCTTTGATTTTCACGTCGCCATCGGCTTTTACCTTCACCTTCGAACCATCACCCATGTCGGCGGCGGAAGCGGAAGCATCGGTGCTGCTCATGTCAGACGTGGCCATGTTCGAGTCATCCTCCATGTAGCGGTCATCCATGTAGTCCATGCGGCTCGACTCGTAGGCCGAGTACTGCGTAGGGTCGGTGAAGATGGTTTTCATCTCCGTGTCGGTGTCGGTGTACACGCCTTTCATGGCGGCGGCCATGCCCATCGTGTCGGTAGCGTACTTGTTCTGCAGCTCAGCAATGCGCTGGCCGCGCGTCACGTATACCGTCCGGATTTTGGTGCGGGTAGCGTCGTCAAACTTCATTTTGGCGGCCATATCGGCCGCCATGCGGTCGGCGCGGCGCTCAATAGCTTCGGGCGTATAGGCCGTTTGCGTGGTAGTGGTGGTCGTCGTGGTCGTGCCGTCGGCCATCGTAGTGGTTTCGGCGGTTTTGTTCTCCGAACACGAGGCCGTCATAAACGCAGCCGCAGCCGAAAGGATTAACAAGGTCTTTTTCATGGCGTTGAGAGAAGTTGAGAGAAAATAGAGGGAGAGAAGAGGGGGTGGGAAAAACCAATGGGCGCTATACGGTGCTGAAGCAGCGGCGGTTACCGGTCCGCGAACAAAAAGCCGCTCCAACGGTTTGGAGCGGCTTGCTGGTACATTGGAAATGGCTGCCACTTAGCCCCGACGCAACTCAAACACCGTTATTTCGGGCAGGAAGCCCACCCGGCCGTGGTAGCCGATAAAGCCCAGGCCGGCATTTACGTACAGATACTGCTTGCCGCGCTGGTACAACCCGGCCCACTGCTTATAGGCGTACTGCACTGGGCTCCACTTCAGCCACGACAGGTTCACGCCGAACTGCATACCATGGGTGTGGCCCGCCAGCATCAGGTCGATGTCCTCGTACTGCTGCACCTCGCCTTCCCAGTGGGAGGGGTCGTGGCTGAGCAGGATTTTGAACGGGGCGTTGGCATCGGCGGCGGCGTGGGCTTTGGCCAGCTGGCCGTACTTGGGGAAGCCCATGCGCGCCCCCCAGTTCTGTACGCCCAGAATGACAATCTTCTCGCCGTTGCGCTCCACGGTGCGGGCCTCATCCAGCAGCAGTTCCCAGCCAATTTTGGCGTGGTTCTGCTTCAGGCGGGCCAAGTTGGCGTTCCACAAAGAACGGTCTTCTTTAAATTCCGGCACGTAGTCGCCGTAGTCGTGGTTGCCTAGGATGGAGTAGATGGGCAGCTTCGACTGGATGCCGGCCAGTGTGTCAATGTGCTCCTCCACTTCGGTGGCGTAGTTATTCACCAGGTCGCCGGTCATGAAAATCTGGTCGGCTTGCTGCTCGTTGATGAGCTGCACGGCCCGCTGCAACGGCTCCTTGGAGTGGAAGGAACCCGTGTGCAAATCGGAAATCTGGAGCAGCTTGAACCCGTCGAAGGAGGCCGGCAGGTTGGGGAAGCGCAGCGTCACACGGCGCACCGTGTAGTCGGTGCCGCCCTTGGCCATGCCCCACAGCAGCGACACGAACGGAATGGCCCCCAGCACCAGGGCCGCCTTGCTCAGGAACTCACTGCGCGAAATACCCGCGCCGCTGGGCGTGCCGGCAGTTCGGGTGCCGCTCTGGAAAGCCCAGCGGGCCAGCCGGGTGAGGTCTTCCAGCAGAAGCGGAATCAGAATAACGATTTTGGCGGCCAGCACGGCCAGCAGAACCCCACCCAGGTAGGATTTAAAGGACGGATGCTCCTGGCGGTTGCGCATGGCCCAGATGCCCAAGACCCAAACCAACACCGACACGCCCCAGTATAGCCCCGCCACCAAGCGGCGGCTCCCGGGCTCGGAGGAAGCAAAAGCAGTACGAAACGCCTGATAGCCATACCACTCGGCGGCGGCAACCAGGGCAAAAAAGAACACGAGAAACGACGGATTGCGCATAGAAAAGGTACAAACCGGCAGGCCGTAAAGTAGTTCGGGGCCGGTTGCTACGGAGAAAGACGGGGTTGCGGGGTTTTTGCTTTACATTCCGGAGCTAACAACAACGATGCCTTATGCAAGAGTTTGACAATCTGACGGAAAATGTGCCATTACCGCCCTCCGAAACGACCAGTGTCCCATACGCAACCCCGCCTGCTTTCGGCATCAAGAGCTGGGCCGAGGAAGACCGACCCCGCGAAAAACTGATGCAAAAAGGCCGCGCCGCCTTATCGGATGCCGAGCTGCTGGCCATTCTACTGGGCTCGGGCACCACGAAGCTTTCGGCCGTGGATGTGGCCAAGCTTGTGCTCAACGCCGCCCAGAACGACCTCAACGCCCTGGCCCGCTTCTCCCTGAAAGAGCTGATGCGCCAAAAGGGCATCGGGGAGGCCAAAGCCATTACCATTATGGCGGCCCTGGAGCTGGGCCGCCGCCGCAAGGAGGCCGATGCGCCCGCCCGCGCCACCATCACCTGCTCCCGCGACATTTACCGCGTGGTGCGGCCCCACCTCCAGGATTTGCCCCACGAGGAGTTCTGGGTGGTGTTGCTGAACCGGGCCAACGTGGTGATGCGCACCGTGAGCATCAGCCGGGGCGGGGTGGCCGGCACCGTCGCCGACCCCAAACTCATCTTTAAGGAAGCATTGGAGCAGCTGGCCAGCAGCGTGATTCTGGTGCATAATCATCCCAGCGGCAACAAGAACCCCTCGGCCGCCGATATTGCCCTGACCCGCAAGCTCAAAGATGCCGGCCAGTTCCTAGATTTACCCATTCTGGACCACCTCATCTACACCGACAACGGCTATTACAGCTTTGCCGATGAGGGCATGCTGTAGTATCGTCGTACGAAGCAGAAGCTGCGCATTACTTTTGCGCCATGCGCTTAAATCCCAAACTGTTCATTGCCCTCGGTCTGCTGCTGGTGTTCGGCTACTTCGCCCAGGATATCCTGTTCAACGACGGCCAGTACGCCGCCCGGCTGCGCAAAGCCCGGGAAGCCAAAAATACGGGCTTCCGCCGGGCTGAGGATTCGCCGTTGAGCTCTGAGCAGCGCCAGACCTTCGACAGCCTGAAATACTACGCTCCGGATACCGGTTACCGCTTCGAGGCCCAGCTGGAGCAGCTGGCCCAGCGCGATACGGTGGAAATGCCCCTCACCGATGGCAAGGCCGACAAGTACCTGCGCTGGGGCCGGGCCAGCTTTATCCTGAACAAGCAGGAGTATAAGCTCACCCTGTTTCTGAAGGCCGACGGCAAGGATACCACCCTGTTCGTGCCCTTCACCGACCGCACCAACGGCTTCGCCACGTACGGCGGCGGCCGTTACCTTGACGCCCCCCTGCCCGCCGCCGATGACACCGAAGTAGTGCTCGACTTCAACGAAGCCTACAACCCCTACTGCGCCTACGCCGATGGCTTCGCCTGCCCCGTGCCCCCCGCCGATAACCGCCTGACCGTGGAAATCAAGGCCGGCGAGAAAGCCTACAAATAAGGGCTTTCGGCCAAAGGCTATCATTCCGAGCGGAGCGAGGAATCTGGGTTGACCAACCGGTACCTGATTTCTCGCTCCGCTCGGAATGACAGCGCCGACGAAACGTAAGCCAAAAACCAGGCGGTTTCCGCCTGGTTTTTGCCGCCCGCCCGAATCCGTACCTTTGTCATCAGTTGCCAGTAGCTCGTTGTTAGTTATCAGGATTGCACTGGCAACGGACAACCCGCAGCTGACAACTGACAACCCGCAACTCCTAACTGATGAAAATATCCCTCGACTGGCTCCGCACGCTCATTCCCACCGATAAACCCGCCGAGGAGATTGGCAAGCTGCTCACCGGCTCCGGGCTGGAAGTGGAAGGTATTGAGGAGCTGGAAAGCGTGCCCGGCGGCCTACGCGGCGTGGTACTCGGCACCGTACTCACCCGCGAAAAGCACCCCGATGCCGACAAGCTCAGCGTCACCACCGTGGACGTGGGCGACGGCACCATCCGTCAGATTGTGTGCGGCGCCCCCAACGTGGCCGCCGGCCAGCGCGTGGTGGTGGCCCTCGATGGCGCTATGCTGTACCCCTCGGAAGGGGAGCCGTTTAAAATCAAGAAGTCCAAAATCCGGGGCTTGGCGTCGGAGGGCATGATTTGCGCCGAGGACGAAATCGGCCTGGGCCAGTCGCACGCCGGTATTATGGTCCTGACCACCGACCAGCCCAACGGCACGCCCGCCGCCGAGTACTTCGGCTTGGGTTCCGATGCGGTGCTGGAAATCGGCCTGACCCCGAACCGCGCCGACGCCGCCTCGCACTACGGCGTGGCCCGGGAGCTGCGCGCCTTGCTGCGCCAGCCCTGCCACCTGCCCGACATCAGCGGCTTCCACGCCCCGGTTACGGCCGCCGCGCCTATTGCGGTTACGCTGGAAGACGCCGCTGCTGCTCCGCGCTACGCTGGTTTGCTGCTGGAGAATGTGCAGGTAGGTCCCTCGCCCGAGTGGCTGCAGCGCCGCCTGCGCAGCATTGGCCTTTCGCCCATCAACAACGTGGTGGACGTGACCAACTTCGTGCTGCACGAGCTGGGCCAGCCCCTGCACGCCTTTGACGCCGACCAGATTACCGGTAACCAGATCCGCGTAAAGCGGGCCACGGAAGGGGAGAAGTTCACCACCCTCGACGGCACCGAACGCACTCTGCGCGCCGAAGACCTCGTTATTGCCGATGCCCACGGTACGCCGATGGCCTTGGCTGGGGTGTTTGGGGGCAAAACTTCGGGCGTGAGCGAAGCCACCACCCGCGTGTTCCTGGAAAGCGCCTACTTCGCGCCGGCCGTGGTGCGCAAAACCGGGCAGACTCACCAACTTAAAACCGACGCCTCCTTCCGCTTCGAGCGGGGCACTGACCCTAATATGGTGCTTATCGGGCTGAAGCGGGCGGCCCTGCTGCTCCAGGAAGTGGCCGGCGCTACCGTGGCCGCGCCCATCGTGGACGAGTACCCCGCGCACATCGGCCACACGGCTGTGCGCCTGCGCCTGCCCCGCGTGGAGAAGCTGGTGGGCCAGTTCATTGCCCCCGAGCGCATTCGCCAGATTCTGACGGACCTCGATATCCTCATCAGCGAAGAACTGACTGACGAACAACTAACAACTGACAACCAACAACCAACAACTACTTGGATTCTGTCGGTGCCGCCGCACAAGGTGGACGTGACCCGGGAGGCCGATGTGATTGAGGAAATCCTGCGCATCTACGGCTACAACCACGTGGCACTGCGCCCCCACAATTCGGCCTCGTACCTGGCTCAGTTTCCGAATCCCGACCCCGAAATCATCCGCCAGAACACGGCCCGCCTGCTCAGCGGCCAGGGTTTCTCGGAAATCATTACCAACTCCATCACCAACTCGCTCTATTTCGAGAAGGAAGGAGAGCCAGACGAGACGCTGGTGCGCCTGCTCAACTTCAACAGCGCCGAGCTGAACGTGATGCGGCCCAGCCTGCTGCCCAGCGGTCTGGAGGTAATCCGCCACAACGTGAACCGCCGCCAGCGCGACCTGAAGCTGTACGAGTTCGGCAAAACCTACCGCCAGAAGGCCGGTGGTCAGTACGAAGAGCACAACAAGCTCGTCATCTACCTCACCGGCAACACGGCCCCCGAAACCTGGCAGCAGAAATCGGACAAGAGTACGTACCACCAGTTGGCCGGCGCGGTGCAGCAGGTGCTGGCTTCGCTGGGCTTCCCGCAGCCCACGTCGCAGCCAGTGCAGCATCCGTATTTGGCGGGCGGCCTCACGCTGCTGGCCCAGAATCAGCCGGTGGCCCAGCTCGGAGCCGTATCGGCGCAGGTGCTTAAACGCCTTGATGTGAGCCAGCCGGTGTGGTACGCCGAGCTGGACTGGGACTGGCTGATGCGCAAGTACAAGAACGCGCTGGTGGCCCGCGAGCTGCCCAAGTTCCCGGAAGTGCGCCGCGACCTGTCGTTGGTAGTCGATAAAACCATCACCTTCGACCAGCTCCAGCAGATTGCCCGCCGCACCGAGAAGAAACTCCTGCAACAGGTGAACGTGTTCGACGTGTACGAGGGCGACAACCTGGGCCAGGGCAAGAAGTCGTATTCCGTAAGCTTCTTCCTGCAAGACCCCGCCCAAACCCTCACCGACCAGGCCATCGACTCGGTGATGAACCGCCTCATCCAGCAGTTCGAGCAGCAGGCCGGCGCTGTAATTCGGCGGTAAATTGGTTTTTGGTTGGTGGTTTTTGGTTATTGGCTTGCTGACCACGGACTACCGCACATCATTCCGCGCTTGCCGGGGAATGACGTGCTGCTAAAAAACCACCAACCAAAAACGAATAACCAAAAACCAAAAAATGGCCTCCACCCAGCAGCTTGCGCAACTCGACCGCCTGGAGCGGCAGGTAACCACCTTAGTGGCTGCCTATCAGCAGTTGCGCGAGGAGCTGGCCGATTCGCAAACCACCATTCAGCAACTCCAGGCCGACGTGCGCGACCGGGAGCGGCAGCTGAAGGATTTCCAGAATCAGGAGAATATCACTAAACTTGTCAATACCATAGCCGGGGAACCGGCCAATGTCAACGAGCTGAAACTTCGCCTCAACGAATACATCCGAGAAATAGATAAGTGCCTTGCCTATTTGAGGGAGTAACCACCACCACCCCAACCCCACCGACCACTGGCTGCTGATGTCCGATTTATCCATCAAAATCCGCGTTGCCGACCGGGATTACCCTATGCGGGTAAGCCCTGAGGACGAGGAACGCCTGCGCCTGGCAGGCCGGCTGCTGAACGAGCGGCTGAAGGAATTTCGGGAACAGTACGGCATTCAGGATAAGCAGGATCTGCTGGCCATGATTGCATTATCAACAATGGCTGACCGCCTGAAGGTCAGCAAGGAAAAGGACGGAACCGATGCGGCCCTGACCGAGCGCCTCGCGCGCCTGGACACGCTGTTGTCGGGAATGGTGCTGGTGTAGCCGAGAGCGGCTTGCCGCAACGCGAAGTAGCAGCCCGAGCAGGGCGGGGCAATCGGCCCTGCTGCCTGCGCGGGCATTGGCGTTTCTACGGAGCTATGGGTTTCTTTCTTCCTTTAACCCCCTCTTATAGCTCATGTCCGAAACTCTTTATATTGTCCTGGCGGCCGTGCTTGCCCTTGTGGTAGGCGTGGTACTGGGGCGCCAGCTGGCGGGCAAAGCCCGCCAGGACCACGAAGCCGACGCCAAAGCCCGCGCCCAGCAGCTGCTGGCTGAGGCCGAAGCCCAGGCCACCCGCACCCGCGACGAGCGGATTCAGCAGTCGAAAGATAAATTCCGCACCCTCAAGCAGGAATTCGAGCAGGAAAGCCGCCGCCAGAAGCAGGCCCTTGACCAGGAGCTGACCGAGCGCCGGGCCGCTGTAGTGGAGCAGGAGCAAAGCATCAAGCAGCTCAGCCTGACCACCCAGAAGCAGCTGGAAACCATTCAGCGCAAGGAAAAAGACCTGGACGCCACCCGCGAAAAAGTAGAGCTGCAGGCCCAGCAGCAGCGCGAGAAGCTGGAAGCCCAGGAGGAAAAGCGCAAAGTCACCCTCGAAAATCAGCTGGCCAAACTGGAGCAGCGTGAGCAGGAAGTGGAGCAGGAGCTGGAGGAAACCCGCCAGAGCCTGAGCGAGAAAATTCAGCTGGTAACCACCCAGCTTGAAACCATTTCGGGCCTCACGGCCGCCGAAGCCCGCGAGCAGCTGGTGGAAAGCCTCAAGAACGAAGCCCAGATTCAGGCAAGCTCCTACATCAAGGACGTGGTAGCCCAGGCCAAGCTCACGGCCACCAAGGACGCCAAGAAAGTCGTGCTGGAAACCATCCAGCGCACTGCCGCCGAGCACGCCATTGAAAACTGTGTGAGCATTTTCAACATCGAGTCGGACGATGTGAAGGGCAAGATTATTGGCCGTGAGGGCCGGAATATCCGGGCCCTGGAAGCCGCTACCGGCGTCGAAATCATCGTAGATGATACGCCCGAGGCTATCATCATTTCGGGCTTTGACCCAGTGCGCCGCGAGGTGGCCCGCCTAAGCCTGCACCTGCTGGTGAAGGATGGCCGGATTCACCCGGCCCGCATCGAGGAGATTGTGGCTAAGACCCGCAAGAACATCGACGAGGAAATCGTGGAAATCGGGGAGAAAACCATCATCGACCTGGGCATCCACGGCCTGCACCCCGAGCTGATCAAGATGGTGGGCCGCATGCGCTTCCGCAGCTCCTACGGCCAGAACCTGCTGCAACACTCCCGCGAAGTAGCCAACCTCTGCGCCACTATGGCCGCCGAATTGGGCCTCAACGTGAAGCACGCCAAGCGCGCCGGCCTACTCCACGACATCGGCAAAGTAAGCACCGAGGAGCCCGAGCTGCCCCACGCCATCCTGGGCATGGAAATGGCCAAGAAGTATAAGGAGCACCCCGACGTGGTCAACGCCATCGGCGCCCACCACGACGAGATGGAAATGACGGCCATGATTTCGCCCCTGGTACAGGCCTGCGACGCCATTAGTGGCTCGCGCCCCGGTGCCCGCCGCGAGATGATGGAGAGCTACATCAAGCGCCTGAAGCAGCTGGAAGAAACCGCCAACGGCTTCAAAGGCGTGAACCAGTGCTTCGCCATCCAGGCCGGCCGCGAGCTGCGCGTGATGGTGGACGCTGAGAACGTAACCGACGAACGGGCGCAGGAGCTGAGCTACGAAATTTCCCAGAAAATCGAGAAGGAAATGCAGTATCCCGGCCAGATCAAAATCACCGTTATCCGTGAAATGCGCGCCGTGGCCTACGCTAAGTAGTACGCCGCTTTTTCAACGCAAAACAGCCCCCGCAGCTACGGCTACGGGGGCTGTTTTCGTTGGTGGGTGCTACTGTCGGTACAGCTCCAAGTATTTCGCGTCGCAGTTGCTGAAACGGGTGTATTCGTTCATCGAGTTGCCATAGTTCTGGATCAGGAGCACGCTATCCTGCCAGGCGGCGGTAATATCTTCCTCTGGTTCCTGGCCCTTCAGGCCAATGAACGTAAAGTAGGTTTCGGCTCCGTCATTGACTACTTCCACCTGCCCCCGGGTACCCTGATAGGTATACGTGTAGTGGCTGCCCTGCTGAGTAACGGCTATGGACAGCGGACAGATCGTGGTATCCTTTATAGCGTACGTGCCAGCGTACGTGCCAGCGTACATGGGGCTGGCAGGTTGTGGGACAGAAGTACTCACGCGGGAAGTATCGGAAGGGGCTGCCCCAGCGGCGGCGGAAGCAGGTGGAGTATTCGACTCACACGCTGCCAAAGTCGACGAAACAAGCAGCGTCGTCAGAAAGCCAAAATGTCGGCAGTTCATACGGGTAAATCGGTATTGAACTCAAAGAGGAAAAAAACTGACAAGAAGCGGCTCGAGCATTTATTCAGCAACGACTACTCACGCTTCAGATGCTACGCCTTAACCAGCTTGGCAAACAGGTTATTCAGCGCCTCGGCCCAGGTGGGGTGGGCGAATACGGTGTTCTGCAAATCGTCGCAGGTGAGGCCGCCGGCCATGGCCAGCTGGATCATCGACATGATTTCGCCGCCCTGCTCGCAGAAGATGGTGGCCCCGAGGATGTGGCTTTTCTCATCCACCAACACTTTCATGAAGCCGGTGGTGAAGCCCGTTTCCTGGGCCCGGCCAATTACCCGAACCGGCATGGTGGCTACGCGGTAATCGCGCTTTTCGTGGCGGGCCTGCTTTTCGCTGAGGCCGATGCGGCCCAGCTGGGGCTGGGTGAATACCACGTAGGGCAGGGGGCGGGCTTTGGCCGAGCGGCGCTTGCGGTGCAGGATATTGTCGCGCACCACGCGGTAGTCGTCGTAGGCCAGGTGGGTGAACTGGGGGCCGGGGTGCACGTCGCCGAGGGCGTAGATGCCGCGCACGTTGGTTTGCAGCCGCTCGTTCACCAGCACGTAGCCTTTCTCGTCGGTTTCCACGCCGGTCGTTTCCAGGCCCAGGTCGTCGGTGTTGGGCTCCCGGCCCACGGCCACCAGCAGGTGGGAGCCGCGCAGCCGCCGCTCCCCGTCGGGGGTACTGGCCGTGAGGGTGTACTCGCCATCGGCGTTGCGCGACACGCGGCGGACTTCCGCCTCCAGCACGAACTCCACGCCGTCGGCTTCCAGCTGCTGGTGCATGGCCTTGCACACGTCGTCGTCCTCGCGCTCCAGCAGGTTCTTGGCCGCGTCGATGATAGTGACGCGGCTGCCGAAGCGGCGGAACATCTGCCCGAACTCCAGCCCGATGTAGCCCCCACCCAGAATCAGCAGGTGTTCGGGCAGTTGCTTCAGGTCGAGAATGTCCACGTTCGTGAGGAAGCCACTTTCGGCCAATCCCTCAATGGGCGGCACGGCGGCCCGGGTGCCGGTGTTGATGAAAATGAGCGGAGCCGTCAGCTCCTGCTCGCCGCCGCTGTTCAACTGTACGTGCAGCACGCGCGGACTCCGGAAGCGGGCGTGACCCATGAGTACGGTAATGCCGGTTTGTTCCTCGGTAAGGTTGGCGCGTACCCCGTCGCGTTTGTGCTGGATGATGGCATCCTTACGCGCAATGATGGCCGGAAAATCGGGTTTTGGCGCACTGGCCCGCACGCCGTAGTCGGCGGCGGTGGCGACCTGATGGACGCGTTCAGCTGAGGACAACAAGGCTTTTACCGGCGAGCAGCCGTAGTTGATGCAGGAGCCGCCCAGTAGGTATTTTTCGATTACGGCCACCTGGCGACCGGCCTTGGCCAGGGCCGTGGCCAGTGGGTTGCCGGCCTGGCCGGAGCCGATAATAATAGCATCAAAACGAGTAGGACGGGGCATACGCAGGGGCGGAAGAAGATGAGCCGCCACGGAGCGGGGCGGCAGGCTCTATACGCATCCGCCCGGCAAACTGTCGGGCCGGCCCTAAAAGCTGCACAACGAAACCCAACTGCCGACGTTCTGAGGCCAACTTCCTACCTTCCGCTGCCTATGCTGTACCTGCTTCGTCGCGTTGCGTTTCTGTTGCTGCCCATACTGGCCAGCTGCTCCTCGTTATACTTTCCGCCGCCGCCGCAGGTGCCGCTGCTTACGCAGAAGGGCGAGTGGAGCGGGGGCATTTACACCAACTTCAGCCAGAACACCGCGGTGCAGGGCGCCTACGCCGTTACCGACCACCTGGGCGTGATGGGCTCGGCTTCGTTTCTGCACACCGATAAAAAGAAGCGGGCTGAGGACCACGACTTCGGTGAGCTGGGCCTGGGCTACTACACCCGCCTGCGCGACTCGCGGGTGCTGGAAGTGTACGGCGGCTACGGCCTGGGCCACACCAAACGCGTGGAGCGCACGCCCGCCGAAGGCATCACCCGCGTCTTGGAAGGCAGCCTCGATAAGTACTTTGTGCAGGTAAATTACACCTCCAAGGACAAGAAAACCTACCATGTGCTGGGCCGCGACTGGCCCGTGACCTACGGCACGGCCCTGCGCGCCAGCTACGTCACGCTCACCGATTTCCGCCTCGATGGCCAGCCCCACGCTTCCGAAAATAACATCTTTCTGGAGCCCATCACCTATTCTCGCATCAACCTCATCGGCCCGCTGGATTTTCAGCTCATCAGCGGCAGCAACTTCGGGCTGCGGCACCGCAAGTTTCTGAAAGCCGCCAACTCCGTGTTCCAGTTCGGGCTGGTGGTGAACGTGGGCGGGCAGAGTGGGGGGAAATGAGAAAAAAGAGGCGGTGGAGTGCTAGCGTACGTCCCAGCGGTATAGCCGCAGGTTGCCGGCTTCGGCTACGAGGATAAGCTGCTGCTGAGCGGGTAGGGCGGCTCCGGCTTCGATGAGCTGCCGGGCCTGGGGGTTGGTTTGCTGACTGCTCAACAGGTTGGTGCCATTATAGTAGCTCTGGTCGAATAACACGAGAATCGGCTTGCCTGCCGCGCGTAGCTGCCGGCGTAGCTCGGGCGTCGGGCCCTGAGGGCTGAAGATGCTGCGCAGCTGCTGAATATGCACCTGTGGCGTACGGGAAAGCTTGCTGGCCATCAGAGGCAGGTTGGTGCGCAGGGCCAGCTGGTAGGCGTGGAGGGAGTGCGCATTGTCATCATCCACGGTCAGGGCCATATCCTCGCTGCCTACATGGAAAAACGGTACCGGCAGAATGGCCTGATACTGCCCGGGTTGTACTTGCTGCAACAGCGGCTGCAGCTCCGGGAACTCCTGTTCGTTGGTGAGGACATTGGGCAGCAGTGATTTGCGGTAGTGCTTTACCGTGTCGCGGGTATCGAGCAGAGCCAATGCAACCAGTGCCACCACCACGGCCCAGCGTCCGGGCCAGCGGTTGAAGCGCAGCCAGAAATCGAGTCCGGCCAGCACGAGCAGGTTCACGGCCCAAAAGAACGGCCAGCTGAACCGGGCTACTGCCCGGAAATGGGTAACGGCGGCAGTCAGCTTCTGCAGGTAGTAAAATGCGCTGAAGTAGTTCTGAAAGGTATACTGGCCGTCGGCTACGCTGTATTCGGTTCCGATTGACACTGCCAGCCCAACCAGGGCCGCGCCCAGGAGCAAGCCCAGAAAAGCCCGCTCGGGTGTTGCTCGCCAGGCCGCCCAAAAGCGTTGAGTGGCAGGTTTGCGTACCACCCATGCTCCGGCAAAAAACGTCAGCCCAAACAAGGCAAACGCCCCCAGGTACGCCACCGATTCGTAAGTGGGCTGCTCCCGGGGTTCCAGCCAGAAATGCACGGTTTCGTAGCTGTTCGTTCGGATCAGAGCGGAAAGCTGGAGCTTCCATGGCGCAAAGTTGAAGCCCGTTGCCTCCATGCTGCGCAAGGCGTAATAGCCGTCGGAGAGGCGAACAGCCAGAAAGCACACGGCAAACGGCACCAGCGTAAGCAGCAACCCGGCTCCGCTGAGCGACCAGGACCGCCATTGCTGGCGTGGAAGCAGCCACCACGCAAAAAAACCAGCCGTGGTAAGTGCCAGCAAAGGAAGATAGTACAAGTGAGCCAGGCCGGCCGCAATAAAACCCAGCCCCAGTCCCAGCACCCACCGCCAGATAGGCCGGCAGGCTTGTGCCCGCTCGTATAGCCCCAGTAGGCCCCAGATGGCCAGGAGCACCACCCAGCTGTACGACAGGTTGAAATGGCCCACCAGCAGGCGGCTGGTTTGCGGATTCAGCCAGGGCAAAACCACGGCAAAAACGAGCACTAGTCCCCAATGCCGCACCAAGCGGTGCAGAATAGCCACTAGCAGGGCCGTACTCCCAAAGAAGCCTAGCACCAGCAGCCAGTGGTACACATCCAGCGCGTAGGGCGTGAGGTCGAAAATATAATGGGACCAGAGCCGGACCGGAATGGCGAGCAAAGGCGTGTTATCGGTGTAAAAGACGTAGTCTCCGAACGGGTAATTCATCTGGCCAAACCAGCCTAAGCCGTTCTGCCAGGGCTGCTGAATGTAGGCCTGAAAGGTGAAGTAGTTTTTGGCTCCGTCCTGTGTGGTGACCAGCAGATGCTGGCCCGGCTGCAGCAGTAGCTGCCCGAAAGCCCGCATAACCAGCAGGGCCTGAAACAGCAGGGCCAGCGCCAGCAGAAGAACACGAGAGGGCCGCCAGCGCCAAACCGTCGCGAATGAAGCACGCATACCGTGAAGTGGAGCGCGTAAGCAGAAGCTCACGCCGGGGAAACAATTGACAGATTATTCGGGCGGGGTACCTACCGTATTACCGACACGGTACGCAGCCGTCTGTGCCGGCCAACCCGCAGTTCAGTTACATAATTGCCGGCCGCCGGAAAGCGTTGGACGTCCAGCCATACCTCGTGCTGGCCAGCCGGCTGGATAGTGCCGTTCTGCAGCAGTAGAATTTCGCGGCCCTGCATATCCAGCACCCGCAGCCACACGGCGGCTGGCAGCGGCAGCTGATACACCAGTAAGCTGGATTGGGCAAATGGATTCGGGTAGCTGGGCAGCAGGTTCAGCTTTTCATCCAGGAGCGCATCCTCATCTTGCGCCACTTCCTCATCGGAGATGGAAGAGGCAATAACGGGCCGTTCGGGCTGCAGCAGTTGGCCGGTCTGGTGTTTCACCTGCACGTACTGATGGCCAATGAAAGCCAGATGCTTCGTATCCCAGGGGTCGCCCTGGCGCTGCTCAGTCATTGTCTGGCAGTAGGCCTTGTACACCTGGCGCTGGTTGTTTTGCTGACTGGCCGTCAGATTGACGGGCCGGCGGCTTACATCGTAGCCCACGTACTGAAAAAAACGGCATTCCTGCTGCCGCATGGCGTACTGGGCTAATGCGCCAGCCAGGTAATGGTCGGAATGGTCGCCGGGGTTGCACCGTGCTTCGGCCTGCGGAATGTGCAGGGTGAGCTGGCCTTTGATGGCTTCCCGCGCCAGCAGGCCGCGAATCGTCTGGCTCAGGTCATCCCACGAAACGTAAGGTGCCCCGCCATTCAGCGGGGTAAGCGGGCGGCCATAATCCCGCAGTTGCTGCAGGCTCTGAAAATTACCGCGCGCCAGCCCCCGGCCGTTTACCCCACCATCCGGCAGGTGCAGATAGCAGGCTACCGTATTTTGGTAACGGTACACATCAATGCTATGCCCATTGATAACCACTCGGGTAACCGCCGCGGCAGTGCTGGCAGCCGAAGCGAACAAGTCTGCGGCCTGCCGCACGGATGCCCGGTGGCCCGCTTCGCGACTTTGCCAGTAGGCATCCGCCGGCTCATTGGCCTGCCCGCCCGTCAGACAGATGAAAACTGTTTTGCGGCGCGGGTGGCGTACTTCCTCACACACGGCTGCCCCCATGAACAGCTGCCAGTCATCGGGGTGCGCCGTGAGAACAGCCGTCCATTTGGGCGTGGACTGGGTGGTGGAGCAGGATGGCGGCGCGGGGCTACCGGTTTGGGCATAAGTGGCTGTCGGGCGCGGGTATACTATTCCTAAGAGGAGAATCCAGAGTAGGTTTTTTGTCATCCGGTAGCAGTGGGAGCAGGGTGAGGGGAGTCCCTGTACTTCCAAAGTTATCGGTTCAGATGCGGGGATTTTCTCTTCATGGTTTGTTCTTTAGCCCAACGACGGAATTGAGCTAGCCAATGATCTGTATAAAACGGTAGAGAGCCTGTTTGGCCGGGTTTTGCAATAAATAGCCGGTCGTAATTGCCGGTCGATAAGATGAGCAAAGCGGGCTGCCTGCCACACCCGACTGCCAGTCGAAAACGCCGCTGAACAGGGAGAATAGGCTGGTGAAACCTCGCGGAAATATGCGCCAGGTTCAGAAACCGGCCTTTGGCTGCAGCGCTCCGTTGAACCGGGAAGCAGCACCATCAAGCAGAAAACCCGGAAAGCCGGCAGAAGTAATTTTGCCGCTTGCTGCCGGATGAGTACTCTTGCTGAAAGTATCCGTTGTGCTATATGTGGTATTCGTATCTGCTGCCTGTCATCGGCCTGATTTTGGGAGGCTGCACCGTTTATGCTCCCGTGCAGCCAACCATGCCGTTGCTTACGGAGGTTGGGCAGGCTGAAATACACGCCAGCATGCAACTTTCGGGGCGGTTGGAAGCGGTGGGGGCGTATTCGCCGGCCCCGCACATGCTGCTGACCGGGGCCGGAACGGTAGGCGTGAAAACGGGGGGGGATACCTACCTGCGCACCCGTCAGGGCGAGTTCGGCATTGGTGGCTACCGGGAGTTCGGCACCAATGGCCTGCTGACGGTCATCGGAGGCGGCGGCCTAGGCGTTACGCGCCGACGCACCTGCCTCTGGGGCTGCGACGACGTGCAGGGGCGTACCAGTAAGCTATTCGGGCAGGTTGGGGCGGCCTGGGAGCTACCCAACAGCTGGCTGGGCCTGACGTATCGGCTGGCGTACGTTGAGTTCTATCAGGTTAGCCAGGATGCGGTGGCGCTAGCCGACTTCGGGTCCTTCCGCCATGAAGTACTGCTGTTTCGGCGGCAATGGCTGTTTGGGAGTGAGCAGTGGTTTGCCCAGAGTACGCTCGGCCTGTCCATTAGCTCTCTGCGCAATTCCTCCCGCTCCTTAGCCATTCCGGATAGGGTAGGCGATGCCCGCTGGGAGGTGGCCGGGGTGCCCACGCCGCTACTGAGTATCGGTATCGGCTGGCAGCCCGCTATGCGGCCGAAGAATCGTTAGCTCCCCGTAGCGTTGCGGGTTTTACTCAACCGGCTCCAGCTCCAGCATGACCACCGTATCAAACGCCTGCACCGATTTACCCCGGAACGTCTGTACGCCTTCCCGCTTGTAGGGCAGATGTGGTGCCCAGCGCATCCAGGTATTCGAAACATAGCCCGCCGGACTCTGGCACAGCTTCGGAAATGCATCGGTAGAGGTCCAGATGGTGGTAGTGTCAGTGCCGCGCCGGGTAAGGATGTATGGCTGCACTACAGCTGAACCGTCCTTCTTAGTTTTGCGTCGTTGGATGTAAGCACGCCGGATAAACACTTCATCCTCCGCTGTCGGCAGGCTCTCCAGCACTACATATACTCCGGCCGTCGGCAATTGAATGTGCTCTGGAAGTAAGTTCAGCCGTACTTGCGTCCGGCGCTTGGGAATGGAATCAGGCGGCGCAAACAGAAAAGGCTGTTTCAGTAGTGAGGGCCCCAGCATTTCTGCTTCCGCTCCCCGTTGGTGGAGGCTCACCTGTAAACGCCCCGCCGTAAACCGCTGGTGTAGCGGGAGCAGCAGGGCCGTGAGGGTGTAAAGCCGGCCGGAGTCTGGCGCCGGCAGCCACACAACGCAGCGCTGCTGCGGTAATAGTGGGCGGGTACCCCGAATGTAGCTGCCGTGAAAGGTACTGACTACCTGTTTCACCAAGCGCCCCTGCACTGCCACTTCCGGCAGTGCAATGGTGTGTACTGAGTCCGTAACCGTGGGCTGAGAACAGGCCGCATACGGGCTGAGTATTGCCAGCAGGAAGAACAGATACCGCTTCATAATTCCTCTACTTCCAGTTCCAGCTCATAGTTGTAGTCGGCACTGGATGCGTCCGGATTGGCCTTGCGCATGGGAGCCATATCCTGCGGCACCGACTGCCATATCGGAGGCTGCCCCCGTCGGCTGACCAGAATCCAGGACCGACAGTCGGCGGCCGTAGCGACCAGCCGGTACGCCAGCGTGGGGAAGGACGCCGTGGCGACCAGCCGCGTGCTGCCATCGGGGCGGCGCAGTTCCTCGTACCGGTAGGAGCGGGTACTGGTGCCCGGCTGTATTTTTTGAAAATTCAGATCCTGCGGTGGGGTTCGGCCGTCGTAGGGAGTCGTCAGTATCCGGTGGCGCAAGAAGGTTTCGGTAGCCGTGGTGGGCAGGCCCTCGGCCACCACAAACGTGCCGGACCGGGGCAGTACCAGCCGATGAGCCGAGACATCGAACCGCAGCCAGCCGTGCTTTTCCACAGCCGTTTCGTCCGTAAGCAGCAGTTTCTGGGGCAGCAGATTCTGTTCGGCGGCGGGGCCGTTGGCATTGGTGCCCGGGCTGAGCCAGAGGTGCAGGCGGCCTTCGGGCAGGTTACGACGGTTTTTGGGCAAGTCTTTCATTGCCTCCGGCAGACGGGACCCCAGCCGCAGCCGCACTGCCCGCACCACGTACACTCGCGCCGTATCGGGCGGCCCGTGCCACACGGCTACCGCCCGCCCGGGCGTCATTTCCCGGCCAAAAGCAGTGTGTAGTCCTTTTGTTTCACCGGGTGCCCGCAAGGTTAGCGTCCGGTGCTGGGCGTGCACGGCCACTTCGGGTAGGTGCTGGCGGGTGTGAGCCGTGTCGGGGTAGGCAGTAAGCAACAGCAGTGAGGAAGATAAAAGCATAAGGAAGCAGTCGGATAACACAGCAAACCACTGTCGGACCAGGCCCGCAAGTATATAGTGTATATCGAATAAAATGTGACATAGCCTAAAAAAAACCGGCCGCCCCTGCGTAGCAGAAGCGGCCGGTTAAGCAGGTAGTCGAGCGAAGGTTACTTCGCGCCCAGTACGCGCAGCATCGTGTCGCCGATTTCAGCGGGCGAATCCACTACGTGGATGCCGCACTCGCGCATGATGGCCATTTTAGCGGCAGCCGTGTCGTCGGCACCGCCTACGATGGCACCAGCGTGGCCCATACGGCGGCCGGGAGGCGCGGTCTGGCCGGCAATGAAGCCTACTACGGGCTTCTTGTTGCCGGTTTCCTTGATCCAGCGGGCAGCTTCGGCTTCCATGCCACCGCCGATTTCACCGATCATCACGATGCCCTCGGTTTCGGGGTCGTTCATGAGCAGCTCCACGGCTTCCTTGGTGGTGGTGCCAATGATGGGGTCACCGCCGATGCCGATGGCCGTAGTCTGGCCCAGGCCGGCTTTGGTGAGCTGGTCAACGGCCTCGTAAGTCAGCGTGCCCGATTTTGACACGATGCCTACGCGGCCTTTCTGGAAGATGAAGCCGGGCATGATGCCCACTTTGCACTCGCCGGCGGTCATTACGCCGGGGCAGTTCGGCCCGATCATGCGCAGACCCTCGCGGCCCTTCAGGTATTCCTTCACCGCAATCATATCCTTGGTCGGAATGCCTTCGGTGATGGTGACAATAACTTTAATGCCCGCGTCGGCAGCTTCCATGATGGCGTCGGCGGCAAAAGCCGGCGGCACGAAGATGATGCTGGTATCGGCGCCGGTTTCGGCTACGGCTTCAGCCACGGTGTTGAACACGGGACGCTCCAGGTGCTGCGAGCCGCCTTTGCCAGGCGTTACGCCACCCACCACGTTGGTGCCGTACTCAATCATCTGTTGGGCGTGAAACGAGCCTTCGGAGCCGGTGAAGCCCTGCACAATCACTTTGGAATTCTTGTTTACCAGAACACTCATAGAAGTGGGGTTAGCGGAAGATGCGGGTTGAGGGTGGGGTACTAAGCCGCCGGGCAAAACCGACGGTGCGCAAAAGTAGCCTTTTTTGCCTGTCGGGCGAAGCATTGTTTGTCATTCCCACGGAAACACACTATCTGAGCGGCGCGGCCCGGACCTGGCGGCTATCTGCGGGCGGCACCCTGCCGCTCCCACCCGAAATCCGTACCTTTGCGGCCCTCTCTCTCAAAACCGCTTACCCTTCTCACCCATGTACTTTAATAACATCGTTGAGGCCATCGGCAACACGCCGCTGGTGAAACTCAACCGCGTCGCCGACGGCATCAAAGGCACCGTGCTGGCCAAGGTGGAATACTTCAACCCCGGCAACTCGGTGAAAGACCGCATGGCCGTGAAAATGGTGGAAGACGCCGAAAAAGCCGGTTTGCTCAAGCCCGGCGGCACCATCATCGAGGGTACCAGCGGTAATACCGGCATGGGCCTGGCCCTGGCCGCCATTGCCAAAGGCTACAGCTGCATCTTCGTGATGAGCGACAAGCAGAGCAAGGAAAAGCAGGATATTCTGCGGGCCGTGGGCGCGCAGGTAGTGGTGTGCCCCGTAGACGTGGCCCCCGAGGACCCGCGTTCCTACTACTCAGTGGCCAAGCGCCTGAGCGAGGAAACGCCTAACTCGTTCTACCCCAACCAGTACGACAACATGTCGAACACGGCGGCGCATTATGAGAGCACCGGCCCTGAAATCTGGAAGCAGACCGAGGGTACCATTACGCACTTGGCCTGTGGCGTGGGTACCGGCGGCACCATCTGTGGCACGGCCAAGTACCTGAAGGAGCAGAATCCGGCCGTGGTAGCGGTGGGCTTGGATACCTACGGCTCCGTGTTCAAGAAATACAAGGAGACGGGCATTTTCGATGAGAACGAAATCTATCCGTACAAGACGGAAGGTATCGGGGAAGATATTCTACCCAAGAATGTTAACTTCGACCTGATTGACCTGTTCATCAAAGTAACCGATCAGGACGCTGCCGTCATGACGCGTCGCTTAGCTAAAGAAGAAGGCCTGTTCGTGGGCTGGTCGTGCGGCTCGGCAGTACATGGGGCGCTGGAATACGCCAGAGAGCACCTGCAGGAAGGCGATACGATGGTCATCGTGCTGCCCGACCACGGCACGCGCTACCTGGGCAAAATCTACAACGACGACTGGATGCGGGCGCAGGGTTGGCTCTAAGCCCGCCGCCACTTATCTTACTTCATCAACAAAACCCGATTATGGCCCGAAAGCTGCGGAACGTCGTGCTGGTAGACGACAACGAAACGACTAGCTTCCTGAATAACCGGCTGCTGAGCCGGCTGGAAGTGGCCGATCAGGTACACACTTTCTCCAAAGCCGAACAGGCCTACCAGCAGATCTGGGGCGGCACCAAGGGCGAAGTACCAGCCGAGGACGCGCCCGATCTGGTGTTCGTGGATCTGAAAATGCCGGGCATGGATGGCTTCGAGTTTCTGAAACTCTACAGCGCCCTGCCCGATTCCGTGCGCGAGCAAACCGTTATGGCCGTGCTCACCACCTCTATGCACGCCGCCGATACCGCCCGCGTGGCTCAGTACGAAGGCGTGGAATACCTGGCCAAGCCCCTGACCGAGGAAAAGATGGAAAAGCTGCTCAAAAAGCGGTTTTAAGTTAAGTCAAAGAGAAAAAGTAAATGCCCCGAACGATAGGACCGTTCGGGGCATTTACTTTTTCTCTTTGACTTATATCCTTACACCACGTTTTCCACGAACCGGAAGGCTTCGCCGTCGAACAGGCCTTTGTCGCTGAGCTTGAGGCTGGGGATGACGAGCAGGGCCATGAAGGAAAGCGTCATGAACGGGGCCTGGAGCGGAGAGCCCAGCTCCTTCGCCAGCGCATCCACGGCGGCGTAGGCCTCGGCCACATGGTAGCCCTCCTGGTCCGACATGAGGCCGGCCACGGGCAGCGGCAGCACCAGCTCCCGCCCGTCGGGCGCGACGACGGCCAGACCGCCCCGGGCCTCAATCACCAGATTCACGGCGCGCGCCAGGCTGGCATCATCACAGCCCACGGCCGTGATGTTGTGGGAATCGTGGCCGACGCTGCTGGCCAGGGCCCCACTTTTCAGGCCAAAGCCCTGAATGAAGGCCACAGCCGGCGGGGCGGCGTGGTAGCGGTTCACCACCGTGAGCTTGAGCACGTCCCGCGCCACCTCGGGCAGCACGAGGCCGTTTTCCACGCGGGCGGGCAGGTCGTGGCGGGCCGTGATGAGCTGACCGTCGAAGCACTCGATAACGCGTACAGTGGCCGCCGCTTGTGGGGCGGAGAGCTGGAAGTCCTCGGGCGCGGTGGGGTTGGTGTCGAAGTTATTGACCACGGCCACCGGCACAGCCGGAATCAGGGTTCGGCCGTTTTCGGCCACCAACTCGCCATTGAGGTAGGTCTGGCGCACCGGAAAATCGGTGAGGTTATCCACCACGATGAAGTCGGCCGGGTCGCCTTCGCGCAGCAGGCCCACCGGCAGGTTGTAATGCTCCACGGGGTTGCGGCAGGCCACACGCAGTACCTGCAGCACCTCCTGGCCCCGGGCCACGGCCCGCTGCACCAGCTGGTTGATGTGGCCCAGCACCAGCGTATCGGGGTGCTTGTCGTCGGAGCAGAACATCAGGTTTTCGTAGTGCGCGGGCAGCAGGTCGATGAGGGCCTCAAAGTTGCGGGCCGCCGAGCCTTCCCGGATCAGCACCTTCATGCCCACGGCCAGCTTATCAAGCGCCTCCTCGGCCGTGAAACACTCGTGGTCGGTGCTGATGCCGGCCGAGGCGTAGCGGGCCGCATCCTCGCCCCGCAGGCCGGGGGCGTGCCCATCCACGGGGCGGCCGTACTGCTGCGCCAGCCGGATTTTCTCCATCACCTGCTCGTCGCGGTTCAGCACGCCCGGCCAGTTCATCATCTCGGCCAGGTAGCCGATTTCGGGGTGCTCCTTGAATAAAAGCTCGATGTCCTGCGCGGTTATTTCGGCCCCGGCGGTTTCAAAAGGCGTCGCGGGTACGCAGGACGGCGCGCCGAAGCAGAACTTAAACGGCACCTGCGCCCCATTCTCTAGCATGTACTTTACGCCCGCCACGCCCAGCACATTGCCGATTTCGTGGGGGTCGGAGACGGTGGCCACGGTGCCATGCACCACGGCCAGCCGGGCAAACTCGGAGGGTACCAGCAAAGAGCTTTCCACGTGTACGTGGGCGTCCACGAAGCCGGGCAGGGCGTAGGGCAGGGAGGGGTCGGGAGCTGCGGCCCCGGTTGGTTCAATGCGCTGGATGCGGCCGGCGGCAACGTGGAGCGTAGCCGGGGTTATCGTGTTCTGAAACAAGTTGATAACGTTGGCCTGAAGCGGAAAATCGGCGGGCATAGGACAGGAGGGAAGCACGGTGAAAAGTACGGCCGCAGGGCGGCTAACGGGTAAAGAACCGTATATTTGCCGAAAATCCGCGCCGTGAGAAAGATTGTGACTTTGCTACTGGCCGCCCTGCTCGGGGGCTCGGGCCTGCTAACGGCGGGCTGTGCTACCCGCTCGCCGCAGCAGAAAAAAACTGCCTCCATGAAGCGGAAAGCCAAGTTCGGCAAACTGCCGTGTCCCTGCGAAAGTCACTAACCCGTAGTTCATGCCCGACCAAAATCCCGTTGCCGCGCTGGTAGCCGCCGCGGAAGCCGTGCGCCAGCAGTTGCACGTCAACCAGTATGATGCCGCCGCCGTGGAGCGCCTAGCCGAGTTCATCGAGGTCCAACGCACTACGATCAAGGAAGCCGACCGCCAGGGCGTGATTACCGCGCTGGGCTGCTTCCTGGGCCAGTGCCTCGTAACGGAGTACGGCGGCGGGTGGGCCAAAGGCCCCGATGGCAGTACCGGCGTGGGCCTCAACGGCACCAGCTTTTTCAACCCTTTTTACCGCGTAAGCGAGCAATTGACCAAGGGCCTGGCCCAGTCAGTAGCCACGTTTTTCGCGGGTGTACCCGAGCGCCTGGCCGCCAAGCCGGGCCGTAAATCCTGGATTTAGTGAGTCCTTTCCGTCAGTCTGAGCCCAGCAGCGAACCTGTCATGCGAAAAATCGTCATTGCCATCGACGGCTATTCTTCCTGCGGCAAAAGCACGACTGCCAAGGCCGTGGCCGCCGAGCTGGGCTACGCCTACATTGATACCGGCGCCATGTACCGGGGCGTGACGCTGTACCTGCTGGAACACGCCATTGATTTTGCCGACCTGCCCCGCGTAGAGCAGGCCTTGCACGAGATGCAGATTGCCTTCAAGCGCAACCGCAAAACCGGCCGCAACGAGCTGTGCCTTGATGGCGTGGTGCGGGAAGACGAAATCCGGCAGATGCGCATTTCCAACCTGGTAAGCGAGGTTTCGGGGATTCCGGCGGTGCGCCACGCCATGGTGCGGCAGCAGCAGCGCATGGCCCGCAAGCGCGGCGTGGTGATGGACGGCCGCGACATTGGCACCACCGTTTTCCCTGATGCCGAAGTGAAAGTGTTTATGACTGCCGAGGTGCTGACCCGCGCGTTGCGCCGGCAGGAGGAATTGGCCGCTAAAAACGAGCTGGTGCCGGTGGAAGACATTGTGGAAAACCTGCGCAAGCGTGACCACCTCGACTCCACCCGCACCGAGAGCCCCCTGCGCCGCGCCCCCGATGCTGTGCTGCTCGACACCACCCACATGATGATTGATGAGCAGGTAGATTTCGTGCTGGAACGCGTGTCGGCCAAGCTGTTCGCGTTGGCGTCGGCTGGCTGGGAACCGAAGGAAATAAAATAAGCAGCAACGGTCTGGCAGGAAGAAAATTTCGGCTTTTGGCTGTTGTTAATAGAGTTGAGGCACAGGATTCGCTAGAGGCGCACTCGGCCGCACGGTAGGGGAGGGATTCTTGCCGGGTTGCCCTAAATTAAGGAGCTCATGAACGTCACCATCGATAAGAATTCCGGCTACTGTTTCGGCGTTGAGTTTGCCATTCAGATGGCCGAAGACGAACTGGCCCAGCAGGAAACGCTGTATTGCCTCGGCGACATTGTGCACAACCGCATGGAGGTAGAACGCCTGCACGCGCTGGGCCTGCGCATCATTGAGCGGGAGCAGCTGGAGGAGCTGCACGACGCCAAGGTGCTCATTCGGGCGCACGGCGAGCCGCCGGCTACCTACGAGCTGGCCCTGCGCAACAACATCGAGCTGATTGACGCCTCCTGCCCCGTGGTGCTCAAGCTGCAGAACCGCGTGAAGCACGCTTTCGACGCCAGTACCCGCCAGAACGGCCAGATTGTGCTATACGGCCAGCCCGGCCACGCTGAGGTAACCGGCCTCGCGGGCCAGACGCTCAACCAGGCCATTATCGTCATGACCGAGCAGGACCTCGATCAGGTGGATTTCTCCCGGCCCGTGACCCTGTTCAGCCAGACCACCAAGAGCACCGCCGGCTTCTACCACATGAAAGCCGTGATGGAGGACCGGATTCGGGCCGCCGGGGGCTCCCTGGAGTCGTTTGATGCCAACGACAGCATCTGTCGGCAGGTGAGCAACCGGGAGCCAGCCCTGGCCCGATTCGCCGTGGAGCACGACGTTATCATCTTCGTGAGTGGCCGCAAAAGCTCCAACGGCAAAGCGCTGTTCTCGGTGGTCAACAAAACCAACCCGCGCAGCTACTTCGTGGAAAACGAGGAGGAATTACAGGATGAGTGGTTCCACGAGGCCGAATCAGTTGGCATCTGCGGGGCCACCAGCACCCCCATGTGGCTGATGCAGCGCGTGAAGGACCGCATTGAGGAAGTAGCCGAGCACGTAGCGTAGGTAAAGAACTGTCATTCCGACGCGGGAGGAATCTGGGTCAAACTGTGAGAACGGTAAACCCAGATTCCTCCCGCGTCGGAATGACAGTTTCTATGGTGTCCGTTCCTGTAACTTGCCAGCCCTAATCTGTTCCAGCATATGCGGCGTCTGCTCAATTACTTTCTCAGCGGATTTCTGATTGTGGCCCCCATCGGGCTGACGATTTACATTCTGTACGCGCTGCTGCGCTGGCTGAATGAGCTGTTTGCGGGGCTGAGCTTCGATGTGCCGGGCCTGGGGCTGGTGGTGGCCGTGCTGCTGATAACGGCCGTGGGCTTCGTGGCCAAGTCGTTTCTGGTGCGGCCGTTCCTGATTATCACCGAGCGGCTGCTGCACCGCACGCCGCTGGTAAGCATCATCTACTCCAGCCTCAAGGATCTGTTCGACGCCTTTGTGGGCGACAACCAGAAGTTTAACCGCCCGGTGCTGGTGCGGATGAGTGCCACGGACCAAACCTTCAAAATGGGCTTCGTCACCCAGCCCGGTATGCAGGCCATCCACCGCGACGACCTGCTGGCCGTTTACTTCCCGCATTCCTATAACTTCTCGGGCGAGTTGGTGCTGGTACCCGTCCAGAACGTTACCTACCTCGACCTGCCCAGCTCCGAAGTCATGAAGTTCATCGTCTCCGGCGGCGTCTCGCGGCTGGGGTAAGTGGTGAAATGGTGAAATGGTGAGATAGTGAAATGATGAGTTTGATGTTCGGTCCGCGCAAGTGTTACGTCAAACTCACCACTCACCACTCACTACTCACAATTTCACCATTGTACAGCTGCTCACTTTCTTCGTCGAACACCACGAACGTGACTTCCAGATCCTCGTGCCGAGCTAAGAACTGCCGGACTTCGTGCGCGGCAATGGCGGCGGCCTGGGCTTTGGGGTAGCCGTAGATGCCGGTGCTGATGCCGGGGAAGGCCAGACTGCGGGCTCCGTTTTCCACGGCCAGGCGCAGGCAGTTGCGGTAGCAGTTGGCCAGCAGCTCCGGCTCCCGCTTGTGGCCCCCGTTCCAGACCGGCCCCACCGTATGGATGACGTAGCGGGCCGGCAACCGGCCGCCGGTGGTCAGCACGGCCTCGCCGGTGGCCAGGCCCCGGCCGTAGTGCCCGGCCCGCAGGCGGCGGCAGGCCTCCAGAATCTCGGGGCCACCAGCCCGGTGGATGGCCCCATCCACACCGCCGCCGCCCAGCAGGCTGGAGTTAGCGGCATTCACAATGGCGTCGGTATCGAGGTGGGTGATGTTGCCACGGTAAAGGAGTACGCGGCCGAAACGGTGGGCGGCGGTGCGCCAGTCGGGAAGAGGAGCAGACATAAAGCAAAACAGATGCGTCCGGCCCGAAACAGTTCGGGCGGGTTTTTTGACGGTTCAAGTACGCGAAATGGCTGCTTGGGTAACCCGGGTTTTTGGTATCTTCCTGAAAAGCATAGGTTTGTTTCATCCTACTACCTAAACGCTCCCGCATCATGGAAACTCCGGCTCGTGACCCCCAACTGTGGCGCATTGCAAAAGCCCGCGCCAAATTCAAGTCGCATCTGTTCACCTACTTTGCCGTGAATGCGCTGCTCTGGACCATCTGGCTGCTCACTGACCGCCACAGTGCCAACGGTATTCCGTGGCCCGTGTGGGCAACGGTGTTCTGGGGAATCGGCGTATTCATGAACGGCGTGGGCGTGTACGGCGGCTTCGGTAAAGCAAACCTCTCGGAGCGCGAGTATGAACGACTGCTCCGCCAGCGGGCGAATGAGTTGTGAGTTGGTAGTTGTCAGCACAGGTCTGATAACTCACAACGCGCAACTGGCAACTGAAAGAACGCAACCTTCGGGGGCGGGGGCGGGTTAGTGGCAGTATGAACACGCGCCTTCTCCTTCCGCTGCTGCTGGCTCCGCTGGCCGCCTTCGTGCCCGAGCCGAAGTCGGCCCCGGCTCCCGACGTAAATCTGAGCAAGATTAAGCTGCCTGCCGGCTTCACCATCAGCTACTTTGCCCGCAACGTGAAGAGCGCCCGGGAGCTGGCCGTGGGTCCCGATGGCACCGTGTACGTGGGCACTAAAGACGACAAAGTGTACGCCCTGCCCGACCGCAACAAGGACGGCCGCGCCGATGAAGTGGTGACGGTGGCCACCGGCCTGAACGCGCCTAACGGTGTGGCCGTACGCAACGGGGCCCTCTACGTGGCTGAAATCAACCGGATTCTGCGCTACGACAATATTGCCCAGCGCCTGAAGCAGAAGCCGCAGCCGGCCGTGGTGTATGGCAAACTCCCCACTAAGGAGTGGCACGGCTACCGCTACATTGCCTTCGGCCCCGATGGCAAGCTCTACGTGCCGGTGGGCGCGCCCTGCAACACCTGCCTACCCGAGGAGCCCATCTATGCCACCATCAACCGCATGAACCCCGACGGCTCCGGCCTCGAAACCTTCGCCTACGGGGTGCGCAACACGGTGGGCTTCGACTGGAGCCCCCAGGATAAGGCCCTTTGGTTTACTGATAACGGCCGCGACCAACTGGGCGACAACCTACCCGCCGATGAGCTGAACCGCGCCGCCGGCCCAGGCCAGCACTTCGGCTTTCCGTATTTCTTCGCCGGCGACGTGGCCGACCCCGAGCTGGGCAAAGGCAAATCGGCGGATACGTACGTGAAGCCCGCCCGCAAGCTGGGCGCGCACGTGGCGGCTCTGGGCATGAAGTTCTACACCGGCAAGCAGTTTCCGGCGGCCTACCGCAACCAGATTCTCATTCCCGAACATGGCTCCTGGAACCGTAGCAGCAAGGTGGGCTACCGCATCAGCCTAGTGAAGCTCGATGCCACCGGTAAGCAGGCTCTCAGCTACCAGACCTTCGCCGAGGGCTGGCTGCAGGGCCAGACGCCCTGGGGCCGCCCCGTATGCCTGCTGGTGCTCCCCGATGGCTCCCTACTCGTCAGTGACGACCAGAACGACGCCGTGTACCGCATCAGCTACAAGGGCTAACTGTGAAGTGATGAGATAGTGAAATGGTGAGTTTGTCGTTCTGTTAGCGCTGCCTGTGCATATTGCGCTAGTAGTACGGCAAACTCACCATTTCACTATCTCACCATTTCACCTTTGCTATGAAACAGCGCGCACCGAAACGCACCGTAGGACGGCGGGAGTTGGTCGATTTTCCGCAGTTTCAGCTCTGGGGAGTGGAGGCCAAGGTAGATACCGGCGCCTACACCGGGGCCATTCACTGCTCCAATATCCACGTAGAAACCGATGCCGCAGGCCGGCAGCGGCTACATGTGCAGCTGCTCGACCCCTCGCACCCCAACTTCGACGGCTCGCCCATGCAGTTCGCGGAGTTCACGCTGCGCGACATCCGCTCCTCCAACGGCGAGGTGCAGGAGCGGTACGTAATTCGGGCCGGTATCCGGCTGTTTGGGGAGGATTTCGAAACCGAGTTTTCCCTTTCCGACCGGTCCGATATGCGCTATCCGGTGCTGCTGGGCCGGGTGTTACTGCGGCAGGCTAGGTTGGTGGTGGATGTGTCTAGGCGTAATGTTTCGTATAAAAATCAGCTGGCGGCGCGTTGAATCGCGCCGGGTGCCACCGGGGCCGCTTATCTTTGAGCCACGCTTCTGCTCCTATTCTTCTCTCCTAAGTACCCTCCCATGAAATTGGCGATTCTGTCGCGCGAGCCGAAGCTGTACTCCACCACGCGGCTGGTGGAAGCCGCCGAGCAACGCGGCCACGAGGCCGTGGTGGTGGACCATTTGCACTGCAACCTAGTGCTGGAAAAAGGCAAGCCGGGTATCATTTATCAGGGCCAGCAGCTGGAAGGCTTCGACGCCATTATTCCGCGCATCGGGGCTTCCGTCACGTTTTACGGCTGCGCCGTGGTGCGGCAGTTTGAGATGATGAAGGTGCGCACGGCCGTGGAAAGCCAGGCCATTGTACGTAGCCGCGACAAGCTCCGCTCCATGCAGATTCTGGCCCGGGCCGGCGTGGGCATGCCCAAAACTGCCTTCACCAACTACTCCAACGAGGTACCCGAGATGATCCAGCAGGTGGGCGGGGCGCCCGTTATCATCAAGCTGCTGGAAGGTACCCAGGGCCTGGGCGTGGTGCTGGCCGAGTCGGAAAAGGCGGCCCAGTCGGTGATTGAGGCGTTCCACAACCTCAAGGCCCGCATCATTGTGCAGGAGTTCATTGCCGAAAGCAAGGGCGCCGATCTGCGGGCCTTCGTGGTAAACGGCGAGGTAGTGGGCGCCATGAAGCGACAGGGCAAGGAAGGCGAGTTCCGCTCGAACCTGCACCGGGGCGGCTCGGGCACGCTGGTGAAGCTCACCCGCGCCGAAAAGGCCGCCGCTCTGCTGGCCACCAAGGCCCTGGGCCTGGGCATTGCCGGCGTGGATATGCTGCAGAGCAAGCGCGGCCCATTGGTACTGGAAGTGAACTCCTCGCCCGGCCTAGAAGGCATTGAAAAAGCCACCGGCCTCGATATTGCCGGCAAAATCATTGATTACACCGCCGGGCTGGCCCTCAAGAAAAAGGTCAAGCAAGCCGTGACCCCCACGCCGCCCGATACCCAACCCGACTAACCTACGTCATCCGGTTTGGCCGCTGCCAGCAGTCGGACCGGGTATCGTTCGGGCCGTCCGAACGACAACGTAGCAACCTCAGTTGGCAGCACCAGATCCAACGGTTGTCAGCCACCGGACCGGGACTACCATCGGCCGGCCGAGCGACGTATCTTCCCAAACGGGCGTGCCGGATGGGGTGGACTTGTAGCGAAGGGCCGCGCACTTGTGTATCATTCTGCCACCGGGCCCGCTGCGCAGGGCCACAATTGCTGCCTGCCCTTGCTGACCCCCGCTGCTTCTGATCTGCTTTGCCTGAACGGCCTAACCATCGCCCCCGGCGAGCAGGTGCTCACGCGGCTGGTAATTTCCCGGTTGCCCTCCGGTACGGTCATCGATATTCCGGTGCACGTATTCCGCTCCCACGCGCCCGGCCCCACGGTGCTGCTGCTGGCCGGCATGCACGGCGACGAAGTAAACGGCATTGAGGTTATCCGGCGCATGATCCGGCGCGACATGCTACGGCCCTTACGCGGCACCATTCTGGCCATTCCCATCCTCAACATCTACGGTTTTCTGAACTTCTCTCGGGAAGTGCCCGATGGCAAGGATGTAAATCGGTCGTTTCCCGGCAACCCGCGCGGCTCGTTGGCCAGCCGCGTGGCCGCCCGCTTCATGCGCGAAATCATGCCCCTCATTGACTATGGCATCGATTTTCACACGGGCGGCGCGGTACGGGCCAATACGCCGCAACTGCGCTGCCTGCTGCACCAGGATGCGGAAACCGACGCGCTGGCGGCGGCGTTTGCGGCCCCGTTCACGCTGCACGCCGGCCTGCGGCCCGGCTCTCTGCGCGAAACGGCCATGCAGGAAGGCCGTCGCATCATCGTGTACGAAACCGGTGAGTCGCTGCGGCTGGATGAGGAAGGCATTGATGTTGGCATTGCCGGTACGCTGCGAGTGCTGCACCATCTGGGCATGCTGCCCGAAGCTCCGGCGCCCACCCGGCCCACGGTGGTATGCCTGCGCTCTACCTGGCTGCGGGCCAAGTATGCGGGGCTGTTTCGCAGCATCGTGAAGCTGGGCCAGTACATCGAGAAAGGAGAGGTGTTTGGTTCCGTAGCCGACCCTTATGGCGAGCATTCCGTGCGGCTGGAGTCACCGGTGGCGGGCTACATCATCGGCCTCAACCACATGCCGGTCGTGAATCAGGGCGACGCGCTGGTCCACGTGGGCCGCACTGACTCGGCCCTGAGCCGCACCGATCTGGGCGTGCCCTTCGACGAAAAGCCCACCAAGCCCACGGAAGTGGAAACTGAGGAAGATGAGGAAGCGGGGGAGGAAATGATTGGGTAGAAAAGGGGACGGTTCCGGCATCTGCGCAACTTTCCCGTACTTTGACCGGCCGCCCGTCGGCCCTTTCTCTCCATTTCTGTTTTTGAATGAAAAACTCTCTTCAACTGGCCCTCAATGTTGTGCTGGGCCTGGCCGTGGCCGTGTTGTTCTACCTGCACTTCGCCAACAAACCCGCCACTACCTCCCGTAAACCGGTAGCCGTGGTACAAACCACCGACTCCACGGGTACCGTCACCACCGCCCCAGTAGAGGAAACAGAGGACATTGTAGCCGTAGCCGACACCGACAAAGTAGCCTACGTGGAATCGGGCAAGATGCTGGATGGCTACCAGGGAATGAAGGATGCGCGCAAGGCCTTCGAGGGCAAAGCCCGCCGTTGGGAAGCCCAGAACCAGACGCTGGTGCGCGGCTTCCAGACGGCTGTGCAGCAGTACCAGCAGAAAGCCGAGGGCATGACCCAGGAGCAGCGCGCCACCACCGAGCAGCAACTGCAGCAGCGGCAGGCGCAAGTAGCCCAGGAGCAGGAAAAACTCCAGCGTCAGGCTCAGGAAGAAGAAGCCAAAATGACCCAGCAGGTGCTGGAGCGCATCAATAAGCAGATTGAGAAGTATGGCAAAAGCAACGGCTACCGTCTCATCCTCATTGCCGCCCCCAGCGGCACCATTGCTTACGGCCGCAAAGACCTCGACATTACCAACGCGGTGCTCAAACACCTCAACGACGAGTACCGGGGCGCAAAAAAATAGCGTCTAGCCTACTCCATTCCTCGCGCCGGCCCGATTGATTTACTCAATCGGGCCGGCGTTGTTTTGGGGCCGAGCCAGCAGCTGAAAGTAGGCGACCCGGCGCGGCTTTTAAACCTGGGCGGTTGGCGGGCGTCCAACCCACAACCCGGCCGTGCTACCCAGGCACTGGCCCTTATCCGTTCCGACTATGAAAAGCTTCCTGAAACTACCGGCCCTGGTGGCCGCCTTGCTGATAACCACGGCCTCGTTCCTGACAGGCTGCGTAGCCACCACGCCCGCCACGGCGGTGGTGGTGCGCCCGCGCCCGTATCCGCCGCAGCCGTATTACCGGCCGCACCGGGCCTATTACCGCCCGGCCCCGGCCGTTATCGTGCGGCCCCGGCCGGTTATCGTGGCTCCGGCCCCGCGCCCGTACTATGGCGGCCGGCCCCACCGCTACGTGCGCGTCCGGTAACCACTGATCCAGTGACGCGGACGTTGTAACCCGCGTCTGTTACGTTCGAGGTAGCAACCTTTGGCTACGCAAAAGGCCTCGTAACATCCGTTGCGGGGCCTTTCGTGTTATTGCTTTACTCCCGTACGAACCGCTGTATCACGCGGCCCCGATTGGTGGGAAGGCAAAGCAGATAGATACCGGAGGCCAGCACAGGCAATGGTATCCGTAGGATACCGCGCTGCGTTGTGGCCGGAGCGCGCTGCACCAGCTGCCCGGTTAGCGTCCGGATTTCCAGCGGGCCGGTTAACGTGCCGGGCACATCGGCCGCTTCCACGTACAGGACCCCGGTAGCTGGCACAGGATAGAGGTGAAGGGGCCCAGCCGACTGGCGGGCCAGGCTGGCCGTGATGATATCCTGAAAGTTGCCGTAGTTGATGCGCTGACGGTTGACAAATTGCGCGGTAATGGGCGAATACAGCTGCTCCGTCCGGCGCGTGAGGCGGTTCTGGGCATCGTAGCGCAACTGGGCGCGTAGCTCGTTGGTCAGCACCCAGCCGCCATTGAGCCAGTCCTCCTGCCGGTAGCCCAGGTCGTTGCCCTGCACATCATAAGGCTCAGTGTAGCGGCTGAAATTTTGCCAGGCGCCGGCGGGCTGCGCTTCTTCAATGAGTTGCGTTATGGTGCCGGTAGCGCCGTAGCTGAGCGTGTGCCGCTGAAAATCGGCCCACTGGCCACTACTGAGCCATGCCTGTACCCGAAAGCTGGCCGGTTGTCGGGCGGGCCAGTCGTGCCAGATCAGCTCGGTTAGCCGCTCCTCATTCACCCAGGCCGCGCCGTCCCAGCGCTGGGCCACCACCTCCGACCACTGCCCGTTGCTGGCCGCGTACCGGAACCGGGCGTCATTCTGGTAGCTGCCGGCGTTGAGGACCTGCACGGTTTGCTCCGTGAGCAAGGTGCCGACGTAGGTGTTCAGGTAGCGGTAGCCATCGGTGGTTTGCCAGGCATTGCCATTCCAACCCTGGCTAAGCTCTTCCGTCAGTTGGTTTTGGGTATCGTAGGTGCTCACGTACCTAAACTCATTAATCCAGGGCGTGCCATTGCCGGTCTGGGTGGTTTCCTCCAACTGGTTGCCTTGCGCATCATAGCCGTACTGCACGCGCCGGAAGGCAGTGGCAGTAGCCGAATCGGCTGTGACGATTTCGGTAGGGCGGCCCTGAGCATTATATGTGAGCTGGTCGAGGAGCGGGTTGCTCCAGGCGGCGGTGGCGGCGTCCCAGCCGTAACTGACTGCCTGTCGGGGCCGGTAGGCGGTGGTCTGGCGGGCCGGTGGCGTGGGCGTTGCGTTGGCAGTGGTATAGTGCGCAGCGCGGGAAAGAGCTTTGGGCAGCAGTTGGCCGGTGGCAGTAGTTGCAACCGCCAGCAACCCCGGCAGTAAAAGCAAACGGAACGGTATCATGGGCTTCTCCTTGAGCAGGCCGGGGTCGGCTGAATCCCAGTCGACCTGGGAAGATACAGAATTGAGCGCATATTGTGTATCGGAAAATTCATATAAAAACCCGGCCCCGCCAAAGCGGAGCCGGGTTCTGAGTACGCCTGATCGAAAGGCGTCAGCTGAAACCTAAAAAGCGAAGCGCAGGCTTACGGCCGCATCGTTGTAGAAGCCCGTGTAGCCATCAAACACTTCAAAGAAGGGCTTGTAATCGACGCCAACAGTAAAGGGCAGGTCTTCCATTTTGTACTCCAGGCCCAGAATCAGGTCGGCCCCGCCCACAATGTAGTTGGCATCATCGTACCAGTACTGCCGGTAGTAGTATTTGTCTTTTTTGCGACGGAAGCGGACGTCCTCAAAGTAGTAACGGCCTTGGTAGGAACCGATGTGGGCCCCGGCCCCGTAGTAAAACTGCAGCCCTTTGAAGTCGGAAACCGGCAGATGCTTTTCCAGTAATAAGGTCAGGCGGCCTCCACGGGCGGCATATTCGCGGGTGAGCAGCCCCTCGAAGGCCACGTTGTTCTTGCCGCTCAGGAAGTGCTTTACCGTCAGGCCCGACGACCAGCCGCCGCCCCGCAAACCAATGCCGGTAGTGTAGCCGGCCCCGGAACCGCCCTTCTTCTTACTCTGGGCCTGCGCGCCTTCACTGGCTGCCAGCAACCCGAAAGTCACCGCCCCCAAAAACAAATACTTCATGCTGGAAAGGAAATGGTACAACTCGATTTCCGGCAAAAGTACAAACCTGCTGGCAATATTACCGCCCCCTTGTTCCCAGCCGTGCCACGGCATCCGACGGATGTGCCTGCAGGCCCGCGGCCTCGGCCTCGGCGGCGTGGAGCATGGCACGGGCGACGGTAGCGGCCTCAATGGCGCGGTATTTCCGCAGCGGCCCGCGCAGGGCCGGCCGCAACGCCCGTAGCACCAGGGCCCCCAGCTGCTCCCCAAAACGTTTTTCGGCCCGGTCGCCCAGCAGCAGGGAAGGCCGGAAGAAGTGGATGGCCCGGAAGGGCGTCTGGCGCACGGCTGCCTCCATCTCGCCCTTCACGCGGTTGTAGTACACGCGCGAACCGGCATCGGCCCCCATGGACGAGACGACCAGCAGCTGGGAGGCAAAATTGGCCGCCGTAAGGGCCGCCAGCTTCACCACGTACAGGTAATCGACTTTATAAAAGGCCTCCCGGGAGCCGGCCTGCCGCAGTGTGGTGCCCAGGCAGCAGAACACGTCGTCGGCAATGAGTTGGAGGCGGTGGTCTTCCAGGTGGTCGAAATCGAGCAGGCGCTGCTCCAGCTTGGGGTGTACCAGCGGCACCGGGCGACGGCCCACGGCAATTACCCGGTCGTAACGGTCGGAGGCCAGCAGCAGCGGCAGCAGCTGGGAGCCGATGAGGCCACTGGCACCGGCAATAAGGGCAGTTTTGGACATGGGGCGGCGGTAAGCGGGTGAGGTGGTTGGGGCACAACAGCAAGCGGAGACTTCCCACTTTACGCGTTGGCCATTGAAAAGTCAGATGCACCCCACAGCCGTAGCGTTGCCTGCACGACGATGCTCACCCGATGTAAAGACGCGACACTTCGCGTCTCGGCGCGTGCTGACGTTGAAAAGTCGTTGCTGACGTTGCATGACAGCCGCCACGCCGTCTGAGTAGATACCAGCCGTTCAGATAAACAACATCAGCCGCATCAAAACGCGAAGTGTCGCGTCTCTACCTTTACTCGGCGGCGTTTAGCAGCTGGGTGTGCTCGGTGGCGAGCTGCACCAGCCCCTGCTTGTAGAGGGTGCCCAGGGCCTTTTTGAAGACTTTCTTGCTCATGCCCAGGCGGCGGTAAATGTCGTCGGGCTCACTTTTGTCGCCGAGGGGGAGCAGGCCGTTGGGGGCCTGGCGCAGGAAGGTGAGCAGGGTTTCGGCGGCGGCCAGGGCCTCGTCGTAGCCCTGGCGCTGCAGGCTCAGGTCCAGCTTGCCATCGGGGCGCACCTGCTTGATGAAGCCGGAATGCACATCACCGAGGCGCAACGGCTTGAACACCTCGTTGTGGTAGAGGATGCCCTGGTGCGAGCCATCGACAATGACTTTGTAGCCCAGGTCGGTTTCCTCGGCCACGAACAGCTCGGCCGGGTCGCCGGCTTTGCCGGGGAAGGGCTGGTCGCTCAGGAACCACTCCCACTTGGCCGAGGCCACGATACGGTCGGAGGTTTCATCGAGGTAAGCGAAGATGGTGACCCGCTCGCCGGGGCGTAGGTTGCGGCGCTGGTTGCGGTAGGGCAACAGCAGATCTTTTTCCAGGCCCCAGTCGAGGAAGGCCCCGGTGGTGGATACGTCGCGCACGGTGAGGGTGGCAAACTGGCCCACCAGCACGAAGGGCTCCAGGTTGGTGGCAATCAGGCGGTCCTCCGAGTCGCGGTACACGAACACGCGCACCACGTCGCCCACGCGGGTACCCGGGGCAATGTACTTGCGCGGCAGCAGCAGGTCGCCGTCGTCGGAGGTCAGGTACATCCCGAAATCTACCTCGCGGGCTACTTCCAGCTCGTTGAAATCACCAAGATTCATGGGAAAAGGGCAAAAAGGGAAAACGTCAGAAATCAGCCGGCCGGGGCCGCCGCCGGGCCGCAAAGCTACGCAATCAGGCGCGGCCGGGTACCGGGCACGCGTGGCCGGATGAAAATCACGGGAGGTCGGGTAAAAATCACAGGACGCCGGATGATTTTTACCCGACCTCCTCTGCTTTTCATGCGCCGCCGGGTAGAATTCACAGGACGTCGGATGATTTTCATGCTACATCGAGTGAAAATCACGGGAGGTCGGGTAGAAATCATCCGGCGTCCCATGATTTCTACCCGGCGGCGGGTACACGCAACGCGGGGCCGGATGACGGGCATCCGGCCCCGCAGGAAAGGGACTAAACGCGTGTTTGGGAAGTGAAAAGAACGTCATGCTGAGCTTGTCGAAGCATGACGTTCTTTTCACTTCTCAAACACGCACTAAGCGGTTTCGGGGTGGCTACGAGTTCGGGGTTGGGATTGGAAGCTTACCCGGTTTGCGGACGGTGCTCTGCTCGAAGCGGGTTTTGAGCACGTTTAGGGCATCGGGGGCACCGGCCACGCCCTGACGGGCGGCGTGCTGCACCGAGTTGTAGAAGGCCAGGGCCGTCACGTAGGCCTCGCTGCCCAGCTTGATGTTGGTGCTGGTGAGGCCGCTGAGCAGGGGCTGGAGACGGCGGGCCACCCGTTGCAGCTGTTGCCAGGCCACCAGATCGAGGCGCAGGCCGGCAATATCCACGTAGCCGGGGGCAAACTGCGGCTGCTGCTCGGCCAGTTCCAGGGCCTGCTGAATGAAGGGCAGAGAGGCGTCGCTGGCCTTGGGCAGGCGCTTCACGTCGGGGGCGGTGAGGGTAATGAGCACGGGGGCCAGAGCGGCCTCCAGGGCATCGAGGGCGGCGGTAATGCTTTGCAGCTCGGCGTCGGAGAGCTGGATGCGGAGGTTGTCGGCGGTAGCCATAAGTAGAAGAGAATTGGGGGAAAAGGTGGGAAATAAGAAAATCAGACTGTTTTGCGTGTGAGACAGGGCGACTGCGCCCGGCCGGCTACGTCGAAGAGGGCACCTTCTTCCCCGTCGGGCTGGCTGAACATATTGCGTTGCACGGCCAGCGTATCGAGCAGGTTGAAGCGGTGGTGTAGCACCCCGATGGGTACCACGCCCGCCTGCCGGTGTTGGGCGGCGCGGGCCCGCAACGTGGTGGCGGAGCCCAGGGTTACGGCTCGGTACGAGGCGTACCATAATTCCTGATGGGCTTGAACAAAATGCTCGAACCGCGTAGTGTCGGTAGTTGTCTGGCCGAACTGATCGAGGCGGGCCAGCGGAAATACCCGGTCGTAGAGGATGCCGGAGGGCACGGCGCTTTTGTCGAGGGCGGCCGTCAGGCTATCGATGGTGGCGGTATAGTGGGGGCGGGCGGGTAGCTGTTGGGCGCGCACAAGGGTGGGTAACAGGGCGCAGCAAAGCAGCACCCAGAGGCGATAAACGTGAGCCATAAAAGGGAGAGCGTAAAAAGCGTTAAAAAGTATAATCGAATCGGCCTTGGGTAAGCTGGTGGGTTTGGGGGCTGGTTTCCTCCTGCACCGTGAGGTCGAAGGTGCCACTGACTACCCGCGCCACCGTGTCAAAGCGGGTCACCGTCAGGCTGCCCGTCGCTGTGGGGCCGGTGTAAAAAAGCCGAGGAATAGTTAGGCTTTTCGTCATGGCGAACATACCGTAGGTAGGATTCCGATAGCCAAGAATTGGGCTGACTTGTTGGTTGCACACAAAGACACCGCTACGTTGGATATGGGGTATGAAGAGTTGAGTTATGGTCAAATCAGAATCACGGCTGAACCTTATGGTCATCGACCTACCAACCACTGTGCGTTGCCAGGAAGCTGACACCGGACCACCTTTACTAAGCAGCTTGCCCGCTTCCGGCAGCCAGGCTTTGCCATCGAGCAGGAAGCCGGCGGTGTTCTTGCCTTTCTGGGTGGCATCAGGCAGCTTGTCCAGCTCGGTTTCTTTCTTGCAGGCGGCCAGCGTGAGCAGCAGCAGCCAGGGAATGGAGGAGGCTTTCATGGGGGTAGGGGAAATGGTAGGAGAGGAAAAAGCGGCGCATAAAAAAAGCTCCGACCACGCAGCAGCCCCTACGCTTAAAAAGCGGTGGAATCTGAGGCGTAATAAGAGCAAGCGGTGTGGGTAGGAAGTGCCCGGCGCGATACTGGATAAATGCGGGCGGTAGCAATAACTGCGGTAAGAATACGCAGAACAAGTTAAAAAACAAGTCGTCCGCTCAAACCAACATTCGCGAAAATCGGACGCTGGAATTCATTGGAATCAAGTAGGGAAAGGTAATAAAATGCAGCAGGCAGGCGCGTAAGGCCACTGCCGGGGCGGCTTTTTCCGACTTTCTGGGCGGCTCAGGCTTATAACCCTACCGATACTGAATAATCCCCGGCTGGCCGAAGCTGAAATCGGAGAAGTCGTAGTAGGCGCGGGAGTTTTCGAAGATGCGGATGCCGTTGGGTGAGGTCATGCCGCGCGGGTAGAAGCCGAAGGTAATCTGGAAGGTGCGCAGGGCGGCGTATTCGTTGCGGAAGCGCAGGCCTAGGCCGAAGCCGGTGTACGGCGCCTCGTGGAAGGGCAGCACGCGGTTGAGGGTGCGAGCATTCAGCCAGGCTACATCGGCAAAGGCCACGGCCGCCATCCGGAAGCCCAGAAACGAGACGGGTGTAAACACGGTAGCCTCGTAGTTGAGCGTCACGCGGCTGGTGCCCGTGAGCAGGCCGTTGGGCTGGAAGCCGCGCAGGCCCCGCTCGCCCTCAATGCCCAGCGGCTGCTCGCCGGGCCGGCGGTTGAGGCCCAGGTTGTTGCGCTGCCACAGAAAATGCCGCCACTGGTAGTTGCCGGTGTGGTAAAGGCGCGTGAAGTAGAGCACTTCCCCGCTCACCAAGCCCTGCTGCCAGTCGTTGCCGCGCCCGCGCAGGTAGGAGCCGAACTCGCCGTTCAGGTACAGGTAGCCGCGCTGGGGGTGGTAGCCGGCGTAGGCCAGCCGCAGTCCGTAGTACCGGCGGTTTTCCAGCTCGTTGAACTCGTAGCCGGTAGTGAGGCTGGCCAGCGTGCCCGTCGGAATGTCCTCGGTGCGCCCGAAGCCGAACAGGTACTTATCCTTATAATACCGCCGCACGCTGTACCCGAAAGTGCCCAGCAGCAGGCTGGCGTTCTGGTAGTCGGTAGTGGGCTTCCGGTCGTAGCTGGTCCGGATGACGCGGCCCGCAACAATCATGCGACCGGGGCTTTCGTAGCCCAGGTCGTAGCTTTTGGGGCGCAAAGCGCGGCCCAGCCAGGCATCCTGCACGTTGTAGCGCAGGTCGCGGAAAATATACGGGTCTTCCGCGCCGCCGCTGCCCGCAATAGCCACCAGCCGGTCCGCGTAATCGTAGCTCAGGGCCCCGGCGTAGCGGGTGTTGATGGAGTAAAAGTCGCGGCTCAGGCGCACGTTGGCTTCCCGGTTGCGGGTTTCCTCCCGGTAGCGGGCCTGCCCGTAGAAAAAGCTGCGGAACGGCACCAGGTAGCTGCCGTCGTAGCGGAAGGGCCGGGCCCCGGGGCCTTCGTCGCGGCGGCCGTACTCCAGGCGGTTGCGCAGCTGATGACCCAGGCCCAGGAAGTTCACGTCGCGCAGCCCGATTACGCCCGCCTGCACGTCGCGCAGCTGAAACGAGCCGCTGATGCTGAAAATATCCTTGGTAATCACCTGCACGTCCACGCTGTCGGGGGTACTGGTGCGCTCATTCACGAACACACGCGCATCCAGCAGCTCCGCCGTCTGGCGCAGCAGCCGCTCCGATTCGGCCAACGCCTGCGGCTCCAGCTCCTCGCCTTCCTCAAACAGCAGCACCTGCCGCACCCGGGCCTTGGTGGTCTTGAGGTGAAACGTGTTGCCGGCCTTCTCCAGAATATTGCGCGGCACCCGCATCGAGTCGGAAATGCTGAACCCAAACGCATCCAGCGTCCGGATGTTGATGCGCCGCACGATTTTGTAGTTGTGGCGGTCGAACTGCCGGTCCAGCAGCGTGGCATCCAGGCCGGCCTGGTCCTCGCGCCGCTCCGTGAAGTTGAACAGGGCCGAGGCGGCCTTGCCGGCAATGGTTTTGCGCTTGGTGTACGCCTTCAACCCTTTCAGCATCCGCTCCTGATCGAAGCGGCGGCGCAGGGAATCGGGCCGGACCCCGGCCGTGCGGACGGTATCGGGCAGGGAAGCGCGCGGGGTCTGGGCGGTGGCCGGGGCCACGCCGCTCAACCACCACAGCAATCCGCCAAACCACCACAGATACTTCATACGAACAGACCGGCCAAGGCAGGCAAGTTACAACGCAGCGGGAGCATTTGCTGGTTTCCATTGGGTTCCCGCTCGTGGTCTGATTCGGTTGGTGCGCCGGGTACGGTATCCTGTTCCGTTAGCAATGCCCCGGCTGCAAACCACCGATTATAAGTTGCCACGCGGGAACAATTCTAAAAAAATTAGTCTTATAATCTGTTGTCTTTTGAAGTGTAAGCTTCTATTTTTAAGCCGAGAAAGCCGCATATGAACGACCAGCGCATCCAGGAGAAGCTAAGTATTTTGGCAGATGCCGCGAAGTACGATGTATCGTGCTCCAGCAGCGGCGGTAAGCGCAAAAACGAGGGTAAAGGCCTGGGCAACGCCGAGGGCATGGGCATCTGCCACAGCTACACCGAGGATGGCCGTTGCGTATCGTTGCTCAAGATCCTGCTCACCAACCACTGCATTTTCGACTGTGCCTACTGTGTTTCGCGCCGCAGCAACGACGTGAAGCGCGCCGCCTTCACCGTGGATGAGGTGGTGGACCTGACCATGAACTTTTACCGCCGCAACTACATCGAGGGGCTGTTTCTGAGCAGCGGCATTTTCTCCTCGCCCGACTACACCATGGAGCGGCTGGTGCGCATCGTGAAAAAGCTGCGCACTGAGCACCGCTTCAACGGTTATATTCACGTGAAGGCCATTCCGGGTGCCTCGGAGGAGCTGATTCAGGAAGCCGGCCTGTACGCCGACCGTCTGAGCGTGAACATCGAGCTGCCCTCGGAAATGGCGCTGCAAAACCTGGCGCCCGAGAAAAATTACGAGGAGATTCTGACCCCGATGGCCCAGATCCGGGACGGCATTATTCAGAATAAGGAAGAAAAGGCGCTGTTTAAGAAAGTACCGCAGTTTGCCACCGCCGGCCAAAGCACCCAGCTCATCGTGGGCGCTTCCCAGGAAAACGACCTGCAAATTATCAACCTGAGCGACTCCTTGTATAAAGGCTACGGCCTCAAGCGGGTGTACTACTCCGGCTACATCCCTATTACCGACGACGCCCGCCTGCCCCAGGTCACGCAGCCGCCCCTCATCCGGGAGCACCGCCTCTACCAGACCGACTGGCTGATGCGTTTCTACGGCTTCCAGGCCGATGAAATCCTGGACCCCGCGCACCCCTTCCTCGACCTCGAAATTGACCCCAAGCTGGCCTGGGCGCTGCGCAACCGCCACGTCTTCCCGGTAGATGTCAACGTGGCCGATTACGAGATGATTCTGCGCATTCCCGGCGTGGGCGCACGTTCGGCTAAGCGCATCGTGGCCGCCCGCCGCTTCGGGCCGCTCAACCTCGACCATCTGCACAAGTTCGGGGTGGTACTCAAGCGGGCCAAGTTTTTCCTCACCTGCCGCGGCCAGGCCCTGGAGAAGCGCGACTACGATGAGCAGACCATCCGCCGCCAGATTCTGTTCGGGGCCGGTTCCGTCCGCTCCGCTTTGGTTACCCAACAGTTAGATCTTTTTGCTCAAGCCTCCTGAAACTGGTTTTTGGTTAGTGGTTCTTGGTAGCAAGCCGAACCCATAACAAAAAACCACCAACCAAAAACCAAGAACTAACCCGCCATGACCGTGTCCCATCGCGCTGCCGCCGCGTCGGCTTCTTCCGCCGCCGTTTCCCATCCGTCGCCCCTGAAAGTTGCTCGTGTGGCCTGCTGCTGCAAGCTGTCCGACCTGTTGCCAATGGTTCAGCAGATGCACCGGGAGGTGGCGCGCCGGTCGGTAAGCAAAGCGGCCCAGGCATCGGAAGCTGCCTGAAACATAGCAGCACGTCATTCCGAGCTTGCCGAGGAATCTCGCGTGCTGATGTTGTAGTGGTAACCAAACCTCGGAACAGTAGCCCGACGAGAGGAGCTACCTCACGCGGCTGACCGTGTTTCACTAGCCCCGGCTTTACGCTCCGAAGCTCTGGAGTCATGGTCGTTGGAAGAGTTTGGTAACGCCAGTATGCGTCATTCCTCGGCAAGCTCGGAATGACGTTGCAGGGGTTCTTCGCAAAATAGTTTTACGCATGGCCGTATCCCGTTTTTCCGCGTCAGCCTCACCGGCTACTGGTACCCCGGCCGCCCGCCGCCCGGTCCCTCAACTCACCAATCAGCCCCTCGATTATGCCTACGACGGGACCTTCGAAGGGCTGTTGACGGTGCTGTTTGCGGTGTACGACCGAAAGGCGGCTCCTAACAGCATCCAGCCGCTGGGCGCAGTGCAGGGCGGCTTGTTTGCCCAGCCGGTGGAAATCAGCACCGACGAGGCCACGGCCGCCCGGGTGTGGAAGGGCCTGTTGCAGTACATGGACAAGGACGCGCGCACCCGGCTATTTCACACGTTTCTGAGCGAGCAGCCCGACCGGGAACTGATCATTTTCCGCTACGCCGACCTGTCCATGCGCGCTGGCCGCGACATTTCGGAGCACTATGCCGATGACAACGTGCGCCGGGTGCAGCGCCTGGCCCAGCAGATGTACCGCGAGAAGCACCGCATGGAAGCCTTCGTGCGCTTCGAGAAAACCCAGGATGGCCTGTTTCATGCCACCATCGAGCCGGATTTCGACGTGCTGCCGCTTATTGCCGCCCATTTCACCAAGCGCTACGCCGACCAGCGCTGGCTGATATATGACCGGCGCCGCCACTATGGCCTCTACTACGATTTGCACCGCACCGACATCGTGCAGTTTGACGCCGATACTACGCCCCAGCGCAGCACGGCAGTTTCGGCCACGGTGCTGGATGAGCGGGAGCCGCTGTTTCAGGTGCTCTGGCAAGCGTATTTCGACCACGTGAACATTCCGGAGCGCAAAAACCTGAAGCTGCACCGCCGCCACATGCCGTTGCGCTACTGGAAGTACCTGAGCGAAAAACAGCCCCGCGTCCAACCTTTCCAGCCCATCCAGAACAAGCGCCCCGTGCAGCCCGGCGGCCCCGCGCTGGGGGCAACTTCAGCCGAAACGCAGTAGGAGGGAGGCAGGAAAGCCGTAATTTGCGGCCGTATTGTCCTTGATCTGTCATTCTGAGCTTGCCCAGGATGGCAAACGCCTTATTCCTCACTGTATGAGTTCGAGCATTCTTGTTTTCGGTGGTAGCGGCCAGTTGGGCCAGTGCCTGCAACAGGTAGCGCAGCAGCGCGGTATCACCGACATCGTGTTTCTGCCCGAGCAGCAGGCCAACATCCTCAATACTGAGACGCTGCGGGCGGTTTTTGCCGAGTACCAGCCGGCCTACATCATCAACTGCGCCGCCTACACGGCCGTGGACAAGGCCGAGGACGAGGTAGATATTGCCCGCAAGGTGAACCGGGACGGCGTGGAAAACCTGGCCCGCCTCTGCGGCGAGTTCAACACCACGCTGCTGCACGTATCCACCGATTTCGTGTTTGCCGGTACCGGCAACCAGCCGCTCACCGAAACTGACGCGGCCGAGCCCATCAGCGTGTACGGCCTCACCAAGCTGGAAGGCGAGCAGGTAATTCCGCCGCACACCAGCCAGTATTTCATTCTGCGCACCAGCTGGCTTTACTCTGAGTACGCCAACAACTTCGTGAAAACGATGCTGCGCTTCGGCAAGGAGCGGGAGGAAATGCGCGTCATCTGGGACCAGCTGGGCACGCCCACCTATGCCATTGATCTGGCCGGGGCGCTGCTGCACATCATCCAGACGGGCAGCACCGAATACGGCATCTACCACTACAGCAACGAGGGCGTGACCTCCTGGTACGATTTTGCGGTGACCATTTTCGAGCTGGGCGGCCTGCCCACCCGCACGGTGCCCATCCGCACCGCCGAATACCCCACCAAAGCCACCCGCCCCACCTTCTCGGTGATGGACAAAACCAAAGCCAAAACCGCCCTGGGTCTCGCCATTCCACACTGGCGTGAAAGCCTGAAAGTGTGCATGGGGCGGCTGGCGGAGTAGAACGGTCTTTTGGACAGATGCAGCCAATTGATTTTACGTTTCCTGTTAAACGCTTTGTTGATCTACTGTTAGCGGAAAACTACCAGGCTGTTATCGAACAGAGTTTCCACAAGGACCGATTGCAGGCAGTAGATATTGAAGAGGCAATTCGTTTATTTCCCGGCTGCCTGACAGCTCCACCTATTTCTGCTTACGAAACATTAGATGTATATAAGTACGATAACGGGAGTGGTTATATGTTGGAATTCTTTCTTTGGATTGACCAAGAGCAAAGTGATTTGATCATTACCATCGATGCTATTTGGTCTGATAATGAATTGCATTATAGCTTCTGGAATATATATGGTACTTAAGCAGTACTTGTGATATTTTTATTGAATAGGACCACTTGTGCAGAACTATGAATAGTGTGAGCATTCAGATAGATACAGATGTGATGTATCTATCTGAATGCTCACTCGCCTATTATCGTATTATCTCTCTGCCGCCCATAAAACCGATTCGCCAGATACGCCAGCGCCACCAGACCCAAGCCCACGGCGCAGACGCCGGTCCACTGGAAATGGTCCCAGGCGAGGCCGCCGAGGAAGGAGCCGGCGGAGGCCCCGATAAAGCAGGCCGTCATGTACACGGTGTTCAGGCGGCTGCGGGCTTCAGGGCGGAGGCTGAAAATGCGCGTCTGGTTGGAAATGTGGGTCATCTGCTGGCCCACATCCAGCACCACCACCCCGGCAATGAGCCCCAGCAAATAAGTGCCGCCGAAACCCAGCAGCACGTAGGCCCCCAGGAACAGCAGAATCCCCAGGTTCAGGGCGTAATCGGCCCCCTTCCGGTCGGCTGATTTGCCGGCGAAGGACGCGGCAAAGGCCCCTGTGGCCCCAATGAGGCCGAACAAACCGGCCACTTCGGCTCCGTAACGGTAGGCGGGGCTTTCCAGGAAGAACACCAGCGTGGTCCAGAACGCGCTGAAGCCCCCGAACATGCACGCCCCCACCAGGGCCGAGCGGCGCAGCACCGGCAGCTCCCGCACCAGCGTGCCCAACGAGCGGAGCAGGCTGCCGTAGCTGCCCGCGTACTGCGGCTGGTTGCGTGGCAGCATCCGGGCCAGTACGGCGGTGAGTACCACCATCACGCCCGCGCCCACCCAGAACATGGTGCGCCACCCGAACTGTGACCCCACGTAGCCGCTGATGGTACGGGATAGTAGCACGCCAATCAGCAGGCCGCTCATCACCTTGCCCACTACCTGGCCCCGTTCTTCGTCGCCGGCCAAAGAGGCGGCCATGGGAATGAGCAGCTGCGGCACCGCCGAAAACAGCCCGATGAGCAGGCTGGCCGCCGCCAGCATCCCGAAAGAAGGAGCCAGCGCAGCCCCGCCCAGGCACGCGGCCGAGCACAGCAATAGCCCCAGGGTGAGGCTTTTTCGTTCCCGCTTGTCGCCCAGCGGCACCACCAGCAGCAGGCCTAGCGTATAGCCCACCTGCGTAACGGTAGCTACCAGACTGGCCCGGCTTTCCGACAGCCCAAACGTGCGCCCGATTTCGGCCAGCAGCGGCTGGTTGTAATAAATGTTGGCCACCACCAACCCGCAGGTTACGGCCATCAGCCACACCAGCCCGGGGGCCATGCGGGCCGGGACTTTAGGTGCCGCAGCTACCGGCTGCGCCCCTCCACTCAATTCTCTCATGAAAGCAAAAGCCGCCGGACAAAACGTGCGGCGGCATGAAGTACGAACAGCAGAAACCGATAAACCCGCCAGAAGGTTACGCCGGTAGTGAGTGAGTCGTTTAAAGTGGTGATGCAATGAAGAGCTTCGTTCTTCATCTGGCGTCCGCGCAGCCGAAGCATCTCTACCGCTTCGTTGTAATGCCAGAACGGTTCCTCAAGCGGTGTGCGTGGGATGTAGAGACGCGAAGTGTCGCGTCTTTACATCGTTCAGGAAGCCATTGTGAATGATTAGCCAGCGGTAGAGATGCTCCGGCTTCGCGGACGCCAGATGAAGCATGATGCTCTTTTGCACTCTCATACCCTCATACCCTCATACCCTCACACCCCAGAGTAGCCCCAGACTACCCCAGCAGCTGCCGTTTGTACATGCCGGGGGTCACGCCTTCGTATTGCTTAAAGAGCTTCTGGAAGTACGCCGTGTTGTTGAAGCCGGCCCGGAAGCAGACGTCGGCTACTTTGCTGAGGGGGTTGCGCAGCAGGCGCTTGGCTTCGGCAATGCGCTCCTGAATGATGAATTCTACGGGCGTCAGGCCCAGCTCGCGCTTGAATACGCGGAAGAACGTGGCTTTGCTCATACAGGCTAGCTCCGAGAGCTTCTCCACGGTAATCTGCTCGGTGAGGTGCTGCTTGATGTACTGCACCACCGCCGCAAAGCGGTGCGAAGTGGCGTGCTGCTGGTAATTGTGGAACAGCAGCTGCCGGGCCTGGGTCTGCATCAGGCGCACCAGCATTTCCTGAATGGTGAAGCCGGCCAATACGTCTTTCACCCGGCCGGTGTCGCGGGAGAGCTGCACGAGGCGCTCCAGGGTGCTGGTGAGTTCGGGCGTGTTCTGGAAGTGGGCGTGGTCGAGGGTATCGAGATGCCAGGGCAGGTGGGCTTCGGCGCGAGGCTGCTCCTCGTTGAGCAAATCCACGGTCTGGCGGATGGTATCGGTGGGGATGGCCACGGCCAGGCACTGGGTCGGGTGCTGCTCGTCGGCCTCGGGGAAGTCGATGACCATGGTTTCGTTTTCGCCCACAATCACCGACTCGCCGGGCAGATACTCGAAGGCTGGCTGCCCGGACAGGTGCATCACTTTTTTGCCCCGCAGCATGGTGGTAAGCACCACATGGCCCATATTCAGCGGTACCTGGTGGGCGGTCTGGTGGGTTTCGAACACGTTCAGCTCAAAGGCATCCAGGGCGTACACCGTGCGGTTTTCGACCAGCGTGGTCAGCTGTTGAGGCGGGCGCAGGGCAACGGGAGCGGGCAGATGCGGCATAAGCGGAGAAGCACGTGGCGCCGGTGCCCGCAAGGGCCGCCGACGGGTGGGAGGAACAGCTAAAGCTAAAAACCGGCGGAGGAAAATTCAACCTCCGGCCCGTCTGGTGACATGGCTACAACCCGCTGAGCTAGGGCAGAGTTGCAGCAAAAGGTGAGTGAGTGTTTACTTTTTGCGAGAATAAGTGGCTTTTATTGCGACGATAAGATACCTGTTTCGTGGCAATCAGCCTCTAGCTTGTGGTATCGGATTAACCCACTAATTCTACTCCCGAATGGAAACGCTCGAAAAACCCACCACGCTCGTCGAACGCCCCAAATTCAAATCCCACTACGATAACTTCATCGGGGGCAAATGGGTAGCCCCGGTAAAAGGCCAGTACTTCGAGAATATTTCGCCCATCGACGGGCAGGCATTCTGCAAAGTAGCCCGCAGCTCGAAGGAAGACATCGACCTGGCCCTCGACGCGGCCCACGAAGCCTTTAAAACCTGGAAAAAAACCTCGGCCACGGAGCGCAGCAACATGCTGCTCAAAATTGCCGACATCATCGAGCAGAACCTCCCGCACCTGGCCGCCGTGGAGTGCGTGGAAAACGGCAAGCCCATCCGCGAAACCACCCTGGCCGACCTGCCGCTGTGCGTGGACCATTTCCGCTACTTCGCCAGCGTCATTCGGGCTGAGGAAGGCTCGGCCACCGAGCTGAACGCCACTACCTTGTCGCTCAATATTCAGGAGCCGCTGGGCGTGGTGGGCCAGATTATTCCCTGGAACTTCCCGCTGCTGATGGCTACCTGGAAGCTGGCCCCGGCCCTGGCCGCCGGCTGCTGCGTGGTGATGAAGCCCGCCGAGCAGACGCCCGCCTCCATTATGGTTCTCATGGAACTGATTCAGGATGTGCTGCCCGGCGGCGTGCTTAACGTGGTGAACGGCTTTGGGCTGGAAGCCGGCAAGCCGCTGGCCTCGTCGCCACGCATTCAGAAGGCCTCCTTCACCGGCGAAACCACCACGGGCCGCCTGATTATGCAGTACGCCGCCGAAAACCTGATTCCGGTGACAATGGAGCTGGGCGGCAAGTCGCCGAACATCTTCTTCAAATCGGTGATGGATGCCGATGACGACTTCCTCGACAAAGCTCTGGAAGGCGCGGCCATGTTTGCCTTGAACCAGGGTGAAATCTGCACCTGCCCCTCGCGCATGCTGGTGCAGGAGGACATCTACGACGAGTTCATCGAGCGGGTAATTGCCCGCGTGAAGGCCATCAAGCTGGGCAACCCGCTCGATATGGAAACCATGATGGGCGCCCAGGCCAGTAATGACCAGTTCGAGAAAATCCTGAGCTACCTGGAAATAGGGAAGGCCGAAGGGGCGGAGGTGCTCTGCGGCGGTGAGGCCTACTCGCAGCAGGACGGCGCCTTGGCCGAGGGCTACTACATTCAGCCCACCATGTTCCGGGGCCACAACAAGATGCGCATCTTCCAGGAAGAAATCTTCGGGCCGGTGCTGTCAGTAACCACCTTCAAAACGGTGGAAGAAGCCTTGGAAATTGCCAACGACACGCTCTACGGCCTCGGGGCCGGCGTCTGGACCCGCGACGCGCACGAACTGTACGAAGTGCCCCGCGCCATTCAGGCCGGCCGCGTGTGGGTGAACTGCTACCACGATTACCCCGCCGGTGCGCCTTTCGGCGGCTATAAGGCGTCCGGTTTCGGCCGCGAGAACCACAAGATGATGCTCGCGCACTACCGCCAGAACAAGAACATGCTGATTTCTTACAGCCAGCAGAAACTGGGCTTCTTTTAGGCCATATCGCAACTGTGCTAAAATAAGAACGTCATGTCTCATCTGGCAAGCGGATGCCAGATGAGACATGACGTTCTGTTCATTTCAAAAGCCTTGCCCATGCCTACCGAACCCACCGCCCGCGTGCTGGTCACGCCCGCCGCCGAGGCCACCATCGACCTGCTCCGCGACGAGCACGGCCCACTTATGTTTCACCAGAGTGGCGGCTGCTGCGACGGTTCCTCGCCCATGTGCTTTGCCAAGGGCGAATTCCGGGTGGGCACGAACGACGTGTGGCTGGGCCGGATTCACGGCTGCGACTTCTTTATGAGCGCCGCGCAGTTTGCGTACTGGAAGCACACCCAGCTTACGGTGGATGTGGTGAAGGGCCGGGGGGCCAGCTTTTCGCTGGAAATCCCGCTGGGCGTTCGGTTTCTCATTCGCTCCCGCTTGTTCACCGCAGAAGAGGAAGAAAACATGGCGCCGGTGTATGATGGGGAAGAATACCCGCAGGCCACCGAAGCCTGAACCGCTCAAACGCACCACGGCCCCGGCAACTACGCAGTTATCGGGGCCGTGGTATGTTCGGGAAGTGGGAGCCGGAGCTATTTAATCTTCACGGGGAGGCCTTCGAGCTGCACGTAGCTGAGCTTCCAGGCATTTTTCTTGTTCTTCTTCCAGAGCAGAATGAAGTTGCCTTCGCCTTCACCAGCGGGCTGGCCAGGGCCTTCGGGCATTACTTCCGTGGAGAACGTACCGGCCTCGTAGGCCGTGGTTGCATCGGTGCCGGAAGAGGTGGTGTAGAGCTTTAGATCAGCAATGGTGCCCATAGTAGCGCGCACCCACTTGTCGGCTACTTCCGATTTGCCGTTGAAACGCGTGGCGCCCTGAGCGTACTGCACGTCATCGGCCAGCAGCGTATCAAGCTGGGCGGTGTTCTTGGCATTCCAAGCCCCTACGAATTGCTGATTGAGGGTTTGCACGTTGACGGCAGCGGCGGCTTCGTCGGCCTTGGGTGCGGAGCAGGAGGCCAGTAGCGTACCGGCGAGCAGAAAACCAAAAATGGGTTTCATGGAAACAAAAGTTAGGTGAAAGCGGAACAGCACAAAGAAACGAAACAGAAAGCCCAGGCCCGGAGGCCTGGGCTTTGAAGCTACGGCAAATACAGGACTACCAGCTCTTGCGACGTACCTCCGAAGTTGGATACGCCTCGTCGCGGGCACCGTAAGCAGTGTTAGGCAGATAGGCCGAGCTCATGGCCAGCGAGGCAGGAGCCGCGCCGGGAGCCGAGAAGCTGCTCATCATGGCCGGAGCGGCGGGGGCGGCGGCTACTGAGGCGGCGCGGGCAGCGGCCTGGCTACGGCCTTGGGCAATACCGGTGCGGTAAGCGGCGGCGCGGCGGGCCTCAGCCTGACGGGCGGCGGCTACGCGGGCAGCTTCGGCGCGGCGCTTGTTATCGGCGTTGCGGCCGATGGCATAGCCCAGGCCCCCACCGGCGGCACCACCTACGGCACCACCTACCACGCGGTTTTTCTTGTTGATGAGAGCACCAGCGGCGGCACCACCCAGGCCACCAATAATGGCACCTTTGGCACTGGAGCTTACCTTACGGTCCTGGGCGAAGCTGCTGGCGATGGTGGAAAAGAACATCACGAGGGCGAGAAGCAAACTTACCTTTTTCATGTCGAGAGAATGTTAGGTTCAGTGGGCCGGTTGTGTGGTGGCCCTGAACTCAGGTTTACAAGCACCATGCCAATACGGGTGGAAGCGGCTCCGGGTTTAGCTCGGCGGTAGCGTTTCCGGCCCGGCCAGAAGCATGTGGCCGGTTAGGCGAAAATAGCGCTGATTTACTTGTTGCGGACGTTTAAACGGATAGAAGTCGATGGAAGAAAAACTGTTGTTCCGGGTCTCTAAAAGTTTTTTCCTGCCCGGCCTGGGCTTACTGCTTTTACCCGAAAATCCGGGGCCGGAACTCCAGTCGTTTGCTTTGCACACCACTTTGCGGCTTACGCTCCTGCAACCCGACGGGGAGCGGCACACCGCCACTGCCAGCCTGGAAGAACTCACCCGTCCCGGCGAGCCGGCCATCCGCGCCCTGCTGCTCACCCAGGAAGACGCCGAGCCGGTATCGCCCGGCACCGAGGTATGGTGGACGGGCCGGGAAGCTACCTGGGAAGAATTAATTTAGCGCAGCCAGCCGCCGGCCGCCAGCCAGTTGCGCAGGCGGTCCATCCACTGGTCGGGGGTGGTGGGGTTGTGCATGCCGAAGCCGTGGCCACCCCTGGGATACAGGTGCATCTCGGCGGGAACGTGCTGTTGCACGCACGCCTCGTAGAAGCGCAGGCTGTTGCGCACGTCCACCGCCGCATCGTCCTGGGCGTGTATCAGGAAGGCGGGCGGCGTCTGAGGTGTTACGTGCAGTTCGGTAGAAAAATGCTCAATTTGCTCAGTCGTCGGCTTTTCACCGAGGAGGCGGTTGCGGGAGCCCGCGTGCGTGAGGTTATCGGTGAAGCTGATAACCGGATAGAGCAGCACCAGAAAGTCGGGCCGCAGGGAGGTGCCGGCCTGGGTGTCGTCAGTGGCTCCGGTGAACCGGGTGCCGGCCGTGGCCGCCAGGTGGCCGCCCGCCGAGAAGCCCATGAGTCCCACCTGGCCCGGCTGCACCCCAAACCCGGTGGCCCGCTGCCGCACCAGCCGCAATGCCTGCTGCGCATCCAGCAGCGGCACCACCGATTTATCGGTTTGGCTGGCATCATCGGGCAGGCGGTATTTCAGCACAAAGGCCGTAACGCCCCATTCGGTGAGCTGCCGGGCCACGTCGTAACCCTCGTGGTCGATGGCCAGGCGGGCATAGCCGCCGCCGGGACAGATGATGATGGCCGTGCCGTTGGGTCGGGCTGGTCTGAATACGGTAAGCGTGGGCTGCACCACATTGGAAATGCGGAGGCTGCCATTTGCCTGCTGCTCTACTACTTCCGTCACGCTGCTCGGTCGGGATTTGGGGATAAGGCCGGCGTGCAGCGGCAGAACGGGTTGGGTTTGAGAGGAGAGCATGGGTGAAGAAACCAATAAATCCGGAGAGCAAAAGCCTTGGTTCCGGGCAGTCCCGTTTCACCACGCGGCGGGCAGCAGTCCAAAATTACGCGGCGGTGAGGGTAGCCGACGCTTTTTTCAACGTGGCTGAGCTGCTCCAGGTATGCAGCTGTTGCTGCACCACTTCCGGGGCAATGCGGCGGTGGCGGGCCAGCAGGTCGGCGTAGGCTTCGATGAGCTTGCGAGTATTGCGGAGCGGTACGGCAGGCAACTGGGGTAGCAGCGCTTCCAGCAGCTGACGCACGGCATCATCGGTGGGGCCGCTGATGGCGCGGGTTTGCCCCAACGCTTCGGCCAGACGGGCTACGGGCACAAATTCGGCAGCCAGCAACCGGCCCAGCGTAAGGCCCAACGCATCTGCTACCACCCGCTGCTGCGCAATGGCCGCCAGCAGCACCTCCAGCGCCAGGGCCCGGCACGGCGCATCGCCATGCGTGAGGCCCAACGCCAGCAGTAGCGTAGCCGGCTCCGTGAATACCGGCCCGGGATTCAGCAGGGTGGTAAGGGCCGCCTGCAATGCCAACTGACCGGTAGCATCCTTGTCGGCGGTTCGGCCTGCCGTGTGTACTACGTGCCAGAGCAGTGTATCGGGCTGGTTAGGCAGCAAACTGAGCAGAAACGGTAGCTCGGTGCTCAGCGGCCAAAGGGCGTAGCGGTGCCGGCTGTCGGAGGAGGCGTGCAGGGAGTACAGCAGCAGGCCCGAAGGCAGGGGCCGTTGCGGGATGACAACCTGTACTTCCAGCTCCTGCCAGGTGTGCGTGACGGTTGGCTGGGCCTTATTCCAGGTCTGCGCGTACGTGTGCGACTTTTTGGTCAGGGCCCAGGTAGGCTGCCAGGGCTGAGCCAGCCCGGGATAGGTGCCCAACGCCTGCAACGCGGGCAGTTCGGCGTGAAGTTGACGGGTACGAGCGGCCACGGCCCACAGCCAGGGCAGAGCCTCCGTCAGGGCCGGGGCCAGCTCGGCGGCCGGGCGGCGCAGAAACGGAATCAGCTGACTCAGCCGTTCGGTCAGCCGCTTTTCCAGGGGCGGGCGGGTAAAGGAGGGCATCTGCCAGGCCGTGGGCTCCGGCCCCAGAAACGACTGGAGCAGGCGGCGCAACTCGGGGTGGCGGAACAGGGGTAGCAGCCGGCGGGCCTCGGCTACATCGGCGGGGGCGGCTACGGCCGTGCGGGCCAGCGCCAGGGTGAGGTCGGCGGCGTTGGGCTCCTGGCCGGCTTCCTCATAGTCAAGTAGCCGCCGCATCAGCACCGAAGCGGCTACCCAGTGCGGGGCGTGGCTGGGTGTGCTCAGCAGTGGCAACGTACGGCCCTGTTGCAGCGCGGCTTCGGCAGCGGCCAGCCGCTGCTGCTCCAGGTGCAGCAGCGGGTCGGGGCGGCTGTACTGCTGGGGCCGCAGCGGCACCTGCGCCACCAGCAGGCGCGGAAAGCCCAGGTACCAGCTGATGAGTAACGCCAGCAGCAGCTCCCGGCGGCCGTTATTGCTGGCTTCGAAAGCATAGCTGAGCAGGAAAGTCCGGGTTTCTTCCTCCGATTTTCCCTTCAGCTGCCACGGCAACGCCTGCACCAGATACGGGTGCAACTGCCGGGTATAATCGGCGGGGAACTGACCACGCAGGTGCAGCAGCCCATCGAGCCAGCGTTCCACCTCCATCGGCTCGTTCTGCCGCAGTACCTGGCCCGTCAGAAACAGCAGCTCGTGCCAGTCGCGCACCGGCTCTAGGGCCGTTGCGGCCGAAATATCGGGTCCGAAGCCACTGCGGGGCGCGTAGTGTTCGGCTTCAGCAACCAGCCCCTCACTGGCTGGCAGATAGGGAGCCAGTACCAGGCGGGCGGGAGGCGTCAGTAATTCAGTATACAGGCAGAGGTTGGCAGTAAGGTCAGCCGCTTCGGTAGCCGAGAGGAGCGGTTTCCGGGCTCCCAGAATTGTATGCAGCAGGCGGGCGGCGCGCTCCTGCACGGCCGCATCGGCGTTGGCCAGAGCGGTGGTGGCGAGGGTCGCCAGCGCGGGAGCCAAGGCGGGGTCGCGGCGGAGTAGCTTTTCCAGGCCCCCGAGCAGGGTGCGCAGGCCGGCGCGCACGTCCTGGCGCGTCAGCAGACCTTCGGCGTAGAGCAGGAGCGGGGCGGCGGCAAATTCGGGGTGTTGCCACAGGTCTTTTAGCTGTTCGAGGGCGAAGTTCACCACCAGCGGCAGCGGGTGCGCCAGCAGATCCACCAGTTCCGTCTGCCGGGTCAGGCGCTCCTCGGGGGTAGGATGCAGAGCCAGGAACAGCGTCCGGAACCAAGTGAGCAGCGGCCGGCGGAAGTCGCGGCGCAGCGCGAGCAGGCAGCGGTTGAGCAGCTCGGGCCGCACCAGGTGGCTTTGAGTAGCCAAGCTACGGAAGACATCCAGCCAGCGCAGCTCCTGGGGCGGATGCTGCTCCTGCCAGCTCTGCCAGGTGAGGGGCTGGGCCAACCGCCGCCAGTTGCTGGGCATCGGTTGCTGCACCCGCGCCTGAAAGCTGTCCACGGCCGTATCAAAATCGAACACCAGCGGCAGGTCGCGGGTCAGCAGCTTGGGGTCGGCGGCGAGGCGGGCGGTTACCACGGCCAGGGCATCGTTCGGAATGGGATTTTGCTGACTGATTTCCGTGGCCCACTCCTGCAGCAGGGCCGGTACGGAGCCGGCAAACAGCCGGGGCTCATAGGCCAGCAGCTGCCGCCGCTCCAGCTCGCGCAGCAGCTGGTAGGCCGGCCGGCTCCAAGCATTCCGGTCCGACCACTGCCGGAAAAAGTCGCCCAGCCAATCGGGACGAGCATGCTCCACCACGGCCCAGAAGTGAGGCATCTGCGCTGACTCTATGCCCCAGAGTTGAAAGTTGGGGCTCAGGGCTTCCTTTCGCGAGTATGTGTGCAGGCCTGCCAGCTGCAGCATAAACCGCTGCTCGTCGGTGCCGGCCCGGCCCCAGTTTCCATCAGGCTGCTGCCGGAAGTCTTCCAGTTCCCGGCGCAGGCGTTTGGTTTGCTGGCGCACGGCTACCACCTCGGTTTTGGGCAGGTGCAGCAGGAACTCTACCAGCGCGGGCGTGGCCTGGTGGCGAATGATGTACTCGAAAGTCTCAACAACGGAAGCAGACATAGGAAAGGAGCTGGAAAAGAGGCAGTAAAACGACGGAAAGGGCGATAAATAAGGCGCAGAGGGTCCCGGCGGCCCGCCACGAGCCCCCTGTGCAGAGGCCCGGGCCGGTCGGAAATCAACCACACCAGAAGAGAAGGGGGAAAGGGGGCGGGCTTACTTCAAGAAGCGCAGCTGGGCCGCCAGCACGTGCTTGCAGGGGCCGCGCTGGCCCTGGTGGCCGCTGTACCAGGGGCAGGTGCAGCGAGCCGGCTCGGGGCCGCCCACCAGCACGGTGTACCACACGCCGGTGCCGCGCACCCGCGCCTCAGTGCGGCCCTCGGCCCCGATGCTCACCAGCTGCACATCATCGGCGGCCGTGAGCAGGGCGCGGGCGTTTTTCAGGCGTGGGTTGAGGCTCAGGATGCGCTGGGTCTTGAAGGGCAGGCGGCGGTAGAAATACTGGTTTTCGAGCAGGTCGAAGCCCAGTAGGCCCATGGCCGAGAGGCTGGCGCAGAGGCGGTCCACGGTATCGGGGGCGAGGCCGTGCTCCAGGGCAAACAGGGTGGGGTTGAAGGTTTCGTTGCCCCGGAACAAAGCGTTGGCCCCGGCCACCCACTCGGCGGGCAGCTCGTCCACCAGGGCTTCCAGTTGGTTGCCCTCGCCCGAAAATCCGCGCCACGCATCCGCCGACAACGCCAGCACAAACTGCTGCCCGCCGCCCAGCTCCAGCACGAAGGCGGCCGCCTGCCCGTTGGGGGCGGCATACACGCGCAAAGCCTCACACAGCGGCAACAAACCTTCCAGCAGCCGCAGCCGGTGCACGCCGCCCACCCGCACCGCGCCGGGACTGGCTACGGCCGCGAAGCTGGGCCGGGGGCCGCGCAGCACCAGGAAAAAATCGGTGCGGGCGGTGCCGGCGGGCAGGCTCTGCACCAGCTGCACGGCCTGCAGGCGGGTGAGGCGCAGCTTTTCCTCCATCTGGGCCAGGTAGCCTTGCACGGTGGTCAGGCCCTTGATCCAGCGTTCCGGCAGCGCCACTTTGCGCTCAGTCACGCGCCCTGCGGCCCGCTCCAGCACCACTTCCTGCTCGCCCACCGACAGCAGCACCGGCTCGGTGCGCGAAATGCGGGCCAGGGCATTCACCATCGGCTCGTTGAAGTCGACGTTGGTGGTGCCGCTGCACAGAAACTCGCCGTCCAGCGCCTCGGGGCCCAAATCGAGGCGAGCGTACACGCCGTTGCACGACGAAAACGCCTCGAATCGCAGCTGTCCGGCCCCGGCCGTTACAATGGGGTCGCGCAGCACGGCGCTCTGGGGCACGAAGCGAGCGGCCACCACCTTGGCCAGGGTGCTCAGGCCCCGCGCCGCCAGCCACGAGTCGCGCAGGCGGCCCCGGAAAAAGCAGGCGGTTCCTGCCGTCTCGGCAGCATCCTCGGCAAAGGCCGATAACAGCAGGGCCTGGCCCTCAGGCCCTGTTTCCAGCACCGACGGCCGGGCATAGGCATAAGCAAAATCAGTCATAACATTGGCAGTTGATTACGATGCCAAGTAAGCGAATGATTTTGGCAAATACTAATTATGTTAGTATAAAATGAATGTCAATTCAGAGATGAATGACTAAATAATTTAGTTGTATACTATGTGTGGTGAAGCAGGCTGTAATGCCTTTAGAAACGCGTATTCGCGTCTTGTCATTGCTGAGGTTGTTTGTATGGACCGTTCGTAGTCATCCAATATTAAGATACGTGTATACACTGGATTTGCTAAATATGCTGGGGTTGCGTGGTGCCGGGTCGTTCAACGACGAGACGCGAATACGCGTTTCTACACCGGGCACGAAAAAGCCCCGACAGCGGGGGCTGTCGGGGCTTGGTAGGTAAGTTGCGGAACGGCTCCGGTCCGGCGGCTTTTTCAGCCGTCGGGCCGGTCGTTGTATGCTGATGTTGTTATGAGGTTGTCCAACCAGATTGTTCTTACTTCGACCGGTCCGACGGCTGAAAAAGCCGCCGGACCGGACCAGAAACAGATTACGCCGGTTGCGGCTGGGCCGAATGGTCGCCTTCGCCGGGGCCGGCTTCTTTGGGGCCGCCGTGCTCTTCGTCGGGTTTGTAGTTGGCTTCCAGCTCGGCCAGTTTCTCCTTGCCGTAGGCGAAGCGGGTGATGAGCACGTAGAGCACCGGCACGATGAAGATGGCCAGCAGCGTGGCCGAAATCATGCCGCCGAGCACCGTCCAGCCGATGGTCTGGCGGCTCTGGGCACCGGCACCGGAGGCGAATACCAGCGGCAGCACGCCCAGAATAAAGGCCAGGGAGGTCATGATGATGGGACGCAGACGCAGGCGCACGGCTTCCAGGGTAGCATCTACCAGCGGCATACCTTTATCCACCCGTTCCTTGGCAAACTCGATAATCAGAATGGCGTTTTTGGCCGACAAGCCGATCAGCGTAATCAGGCCAATCTGGGCGTAGACGTTGTTGGTGAGCTTGGGCAGGAAAATCAGGGCCAGAATAGCGCCGAACGCGCCCAGCGGCACGGCCAGCAGCACCGAAAACGGCACCGACCAGCTTTCATACAACGCTGCCAAAAACAGGAATACGAACGTGAGCGACAGGGCGAAGATGTACACCGTCTGCCCGCCAGCCAGCTGCTCCTCGCGGGTCAGGCCCGAAAACTCGAAGCCGTAGCCGGCCGGCAACGACTCGGCCGCCGTTTCCTGCAGGGCCTTGATGGCGTCGCCGGAGGAGTAGCCGGGGGCGGCGTTGCCGTTGATTTCGGCCGAGCGGAACAGGTTGTAGTGCGAGATGAGTGGGGCCGACTCGTTGCGCTTGTAGCTGGTGAGCGTGCTCAGGGGCACCATGCCGCCGCTGCTGTTGCGCACGTAGTATTGGCCCAGGTTGCTGATGTCACCGCGGTACATGCTGTCGGCCTGGGTTACGACGCGGAAGTTGCGGCCGTACACCGTGAAGTCGTTCACGTAGGCGGAGCCCAGGTAGGTGCGCAGCGCGGTACCGATATCGGAGATGGACACGCCCAGCTTCTTGGCTTTTTCGCGGTCAATGGTCAGCTCGTAGCCGGGGGTGTTGGCGGTAAAGAACGAGAAGGCGCCGGTGATTTCGGGCCGCTTGCGCAGGGCGTTCAGGAAATTTTGCAGCTGGGCATCGAAGTTCTTGATGTCGCCGCCCGCCTCGCGCTCCTGGAGCACAAACGAGAAGCCGCCGGTATTGCCCAGACCCGGAATGGCCGGCGGCGAAATCACCACCACGTTGGCTTCCTTGAAGCGGCTCATGCGCTTCTGGATGTTGGCAATCAGGCCCTGCAGCTGCAGCTCCTTGTCCTCGCGCTCTTCCCAGGGCTGTAGCTGGCAGAACACGGTGCCGCTGTTCGATTTCGAGGAGAAGTTGACGGCGTTCAGGCCGCCCAGACCGGCGTAATGCCGGATGCCTTTCACCTCGCTCAGCTCCTTCATAATGCCCTTGAGGGTGCTCACGGTGCGCTCGGTGGAGGCGGCTTCGGGCAGGTTAAAGGTGATGATGATGCGGCCTTCGTCCTCGGTAGGGATGAAGCCGCCGGGCTTCTTGGCGAACAGCAACCCGGTGCCCGCAATGATGCAGACCAGAATCACGACCACGAAGCGGCTGTGCTTGATGCCGCGCTGCACGCCCGCGCCGTACTTGCCGGTCACCTTATCAAACCAGGTGTTGAACTTGTAGAAGAACTTGTCGAGGCCTTTCGAATTCTCGTCGCGCTTGTGGGGCTTGAGCAGCAGCACGCACAACGCCGGCGTGAGCGACAGGGCCACGAAAGCCGATATAATCACCGAAATGGCAATGGTGATGGCGAACTGCTGGTACAGCCGCCCGGTGATGCCCGGGATGAAGCCTACCGGCACGAATACCGCCGCCAGAATCAGGGCAATGGCAATAACCGGGGCCGAAATTTCGCGCATGGCGGCCAGCGTGGCCTCCAGCGGATTCATGCCCCGCTCGTTCATGTTGTGCTCCACGGCTTCCACCACCACAATGGCGTCATCGACCACAATACCGATGGCCAGCACGAAGCCGAACATGGTGAGCGTGTTGATGGTGAAGCCCAGCGGGATAAACATGATGAACGTGCCGATGATAGACACCGGAATGGCCAGCACCGGAATGAGCGTGGAGCGCCAGCTCTGCAGGAACAGAAACACCACAATAATTACCAGCACCAGGGCTTCCACCAGCGTGTGCAGCACTTCCTCGATGGATACTTTCACCACCGAGGCAGCCTCAAACGGCACCACGTAGTCGAGGTCTGTAGGGAACTGCTTTTTGAGCTGATCCATGGTCGCCACCACGTTTTCGTAGGTTTCGAGGGCGTTGGCGCCGGGGGCCTGGTACACGAGCAGGTAGGCCGAGCGTTTGCCGTCCACGTAGGAGTTGTTGGCGTAGTTGAACTTGCCCAGCTCCAGCCGTGCCACATCCTTGAGGTACACCACCGAGCCGTCGGCGGGCCGGGTTTTCACGATGACGTTGCCGAACTCCTCGGTGTTGGTCAGGCGGCCCTTCACGAACACGATGTACTCAAACGTCTGGCCGGTTTGGGCCGGGGGTGCGCCGATGGAGCCGGCCGCAATCTGGGCGTTCTGCTCCTGAATGGCGGCCGTGACTTCCTGGGCCGTCACGCCGAGCTGGCTGAGCTTATCGGGCTTGAGCCACACGCGCATCGAGAAGTCATCGGCGCGGCTCACGATGTCGCCTACGCCCTTGGTGCGCAACAGCGCGTCCTTCACGAACACGTTGGCGTAGTTGTCGAGGAAGGTGGTGTTGTGGGTGCCTTTGGGCGCGTACATGGCCACCAGCATCAGAATGCTGGGGTTCCGCTTGCGCACCACCAGGCCCAGACGCTGCACTTCCTGCGGCAGGGTCGGCTGGGCAATACCCACGCGGTTCTGCACGTCGAGGGCGGCAATGTTGATGTCGGTGCCCACTTCGAAGTTCACCGTCATGCTCATCTGCCCGTTGCTGGTGCTGTTGCTTTGCAGGTAGGTCATGCCGGGCGTGCCGTTTACCTGCACTTCCACGGGCGTGGCCACGGTCTGCTCCACGGTCTGCGCATCGGCGCCGGTGTAGGTGCCGCTGACCGATACGGTGGGCGGCGTAATCTCCGGATACTGCCCCACGGGCAGGTTCAGGATGGCCAGCACGCCCACCAGCACAATCACCAAAGAGGTGACAATGGCCGTAACGGGACGCCGGATAAAGGTTTCTGCAATCATGTTGTGGTGCTTAGTGCGTGGTGCCTAGTGCTCAGCAGCGCGTTAGGCGGTCATGCTGAGCTTGCCGAAGCATCTCTACCTCTGGCTAATTAATGATGGAGCAGCAGCTCCGTAGTCTAGGGTTTAACCCCTGGACTATTGAATTGTCCGAACGAAGCGGTAGAGATGCTTCGACAAGCGGACGCCAGATGAAGCATGACGTTCTGCTGCTTACTTGGCGGCAGCGGCAGGGGCGCCGGCGCCGGCCGTAGCGGGGGCGCCGGTGGTAATCTGGCCGCCGTCGCGCAGGCGGTTAAGGCCTTCGGTAACTACTTTGTCGCCGTCCTTGATGCCGTTCATTATCACGATTTGGTCGCGGAGGCGGGGGCCGAGCTGCACTTTGCGCTGCACGGCTTTGCTGCTGTCGCCGGCAATGAACACGAAGTTCTCGCCCATCTGCTCCACAATGGCCTTAAACGGCACCACCAGCCGGCGGCCCGACTGTCGGTTGAGCACATTGAGCACGGTGCTCATGCCATCCTTCAGGTCCCGCTGGGGGTTGGGGAACTGCACCCGAATCTGGACGGTGGCCGTCTGCTGGTCCACGCCCCGGTCAATGGCCAGCATCTTGCCGGGCTGCGGGTAGCGCGTGCCATCGGGCAGCACCATGCGGAAGGTAGAATCCCGGCCGCCCTGGCGCTGTAAATCGGCGAAGCGACTCAGGTCAGAATCCGGAATCACGAAGTCCACGCCCATTGGGTCCTCGCCGCTGATGGTGTTGAGCAGCGTGGTGCCGGGGCTCACCTGCGCCCCCAGCCGCACCTGCGAAATGCCAATGCGGCCCGTAAAAGGCGCGTTAATTACGGAGTAGTCGAGGTCGGTGCGGGCCAGGGCTACGTTGGCCTGGGCCTCGGCCACCTGGGCCTGGGCGGTGGCGTAGCTGGTGGCGGCGTTGTCCACAATCTGCTTGGCAATGGCGTCCTGCTGGGCCAGGCGCTGGTACCGGCTCAGGTTCACCTGGGCGTTCTGCACCACGGCCTGGGCGCTGCGGAGGCCGGCCAAAGCCTGCTGGTAGGCGGCCTGGTACTTGCGGCGGTCAATCTCATACAGCGGCTTGCCCTTCTGCACCAGGTCGCCATCCTTGAAGTAGATCTGAGTGATAAACCCGGCCACCTGACTGCGCAGCTCCACGTTGTTGAGGGCTACCACGGTGGCTGGGTACTCATCGTAGTACACCGCGTCGGTGGTGCGGGCGGCTACCAGGGTCACGGGCGTGGCCGGCGGCGGACCGGCGGCTTTTTCGTCTTCTTTCTTGCCGCAGCTGGCCAACGCCAGCAGGCTGGCGGCGAAGGAAAAGCGGAGGAGGGTATGTTTCATATGAAAAGCAGGAGCAGCGGAAGGGGCAGTCTGGGGAGGTGTAGAGACGCAATATTTTGCGTCTCGGCATTGCTGATGTTGTTACGTCAATCGTCTGAGAGTACCGTTCAATGACGAAACGCAAAATATTGCGTCTCTACCTCGTTCAACCGGCGTGGTTCCAACGAGGCCTAGTACTCCGTCGGCAGCTCGCCGAGGGCGCGGAGCAGGTCTACTTTGCTGCTCAGGAGCTGGAACAGGGCCGTGTAGTAGTTGAGCTGGGAGGTGCGCAGGGTGGTTTGGGCCACAATAAGGTCGATGTAGGCGCGGATGCCTTCCCGGTATTGCAGATTGATGACGTTGTACACTTCCTTGGAGGCTTCCAGGTTGCGCTTGCCCAGCATGTACTGCGTGTAGTAGCCCTTGTAGTTGGCCAGCGCCGTGGCGTACTCGGTGTTGATCTGGTTGCGAACATTGCTCACGTCCTCGTCCAGGCGGGTGTTTTCGAGGCGGGCGCGGCGCAGATTCTGGGTGCGCCGGAAGCCGGTAAACAGCGGCAGCCCGAGCTGCAGGCCGGCGTAGGAGTTCGGGAAGCGCGTGCGGTACAGCTCGCTGGCCGAGTTGTTCTGGAACACCGAGTTGTAGTTGCCAAACGCCGACAACGACGGCAGAAAGCCCAGCCGGTAGTAATCCACCGTGATATCCTGCAACGACTTCTGAGTCTGGAGCTGCTGAATTTCGATGCGGTTGCTGATGTTCAGGGCCACGGCCGTGTCCATGGTGGCGGCCAGCTCCAGCTTCAGCGTGTCGTATTGTAGGGCCAGGGGGCGCTCGGGTGGCAGGCCCATCAGTTGCTTGAGGTAAGCCAGGCGCGCCTTGATGGCTTCTTGGGCCTGCTTGCGGCCGGTAAGGGAGTTGTTAAGTGAAATTTCGGCCTGCAGGTACTCCGTTTTGTCGGCAATGCCGGTTTCGTAGCGGGCCCGGGCGTCGCGGTAGTTGCGCTGGAGGCGGGCAATATCCTGACTGAACACCTCCAGCTGGCGCTGGGCCAGCAGCACGTCGTAGAAGCCCTTACTCACGTCCGAGACGGTGGCAATCTTCACGTTTACCGTGTTCTGGGTGGCGGCCTGGTTATTGAACCGCTTGCTGCGGGCGGCCAGGTACACGTCGTTGTTATAAATAGTCTGCGTGCCGCTCAGGCCCACGGTGGTCACGTTGCGCACCCCAATCTGGCGGGGCGTGAGCGTGCCGGTAGCGGGGTCGGGGAAGATGGTGAACGGCAGTTGGAAATAATGCTGCGCCGTGCCCTGCACGCCCACCTGCGGCAGCCAGGCCGCCAGGGCCACCTGGTTGTTGGCCTGCGCAATTTCCTGGTCGATGCGCGCCTGCCGCACTACCGGCTGGTTGGCCAAAGCCACATTCAGGCACTGATCGAGGGTGAAAACCTGATTGGCAGGCAGGGAAGGAGGGGCCGACTGGGCAAGCGCCGCGCTGGGCGCCAGCCACAGAAAGCCAAGCAGAAGCCGGAGCGCCTGGTGTACGTGTTTCATACGAAAGGAAAAGCAGTTACTCCGATACGTAACTGGACGGTTCAGGGCTGAATAACCCACTAGAAGCGGCAGGGCGGATGCCCCGATGGACACCGGCAGCCGGGGGGAGGCTGCACGAAAGAGAGAGGTAGAAGCCGGTGGGCGAGCCGAAGAGCGTGGGCGCGCGTTTCGGGTAGTTGCAAGGCGGAAGCTGGTTAAACCTGCCGCCCGCTGAAAGGTTTTGCGGAGTTTGTGCGGATGCTGTACGTGCGATTCAAGTTCGGGTAAACAGTTGCTCCGGTCCGGCGGCTTTTTTCAGCCGTCGAGCCGGTCGCCGGTCGGGCGTCCCGGCGGATATAACCTGCCGGCTCAACGGCAGCACGGGAAGACCGGACTGTCGGCTTCAACAGCCGCCAGTCCGGCGGCCGGCGCGGGGACGCGAACTGCAAAGTTCGTGCTACTACTCCAGCTCCGTGACGGTTACCAGCACATCGGTGTTGCGGCCGTGGTCGTCGGCGCAGGAGATTTTAAGCGGGCCGGGTTGGGGCCGGAAAAACACCCGCTCGGTGGCTTTGGCGGTGCGCAGAAACTGGTCGTTCACGTACCAATGTACCTGGCGCACCTCGCCATCGGTGGCGCAGCTGAGCAACAGCTGCTGCTGCTCGTGGTGGTTTAGCACGTACTCGGTGTTGGCGGTGGGCGAGGTGATGGTGGGAGCCAGCTCCCGGCCGCCGCGCACCTGCTGGCACTGCGGGTTGTGGGGCGGCAGGCGGCGGTACGGAATGCCCTGGGCTTCCTTATAGGCTGCCACTTCAGGCAACAGGTTCGGGTACAGCGCACGCCGGTATCCGGCCGCCGGCGCACAGGCCCGGCAATAGGTAAAGCTGCCATCTTCCGACACCAGTACCTCGCGCTGATGCTGGCACCGTTGCCCGTTGCTCACGTTGGGCAGGAAGTAGTCGATAAGCTGATTGGGGCAGTTTTCGCCGGGCACGAGGCCGCTTTCGGCGCACACCAGCCGGAAATCCAGCGCGGCCGGAGGGGCATACCAGTCGTTGGGCGAGTTGTAAGCCAGGGCGTTGAACAGGTCGAACAGCAACGGCGTAGCCACGTCCGCCCCCGTCAGGGCCGGGCTGCCCTGCCCGCTGAAGTTGCCCAGCCACACGCCGATAGTGTACTCCCGGTTGTAGCCGATGCTCCAAGCGTCGCGGCGGCCGTAGCTGGTGCCGGTTTTCCAGGCCACTTTGGGCAGGCGCATGCTGCTGGCCGCCCCCAGCGGGAGGTCAGGCCGGGTGAGCTGTGCGAGGATGTCGGTGGTGAGGAAAGCGGCGGCAGGGGAGATGAGCTGAGTGCCGGCCTGCCGGGGTACCCCGCCCTCCCCGCCGAAAAAGGAGAGGGGGGAGGCATGCGACTTTTTAGAGCTAGAGCCCCTCTCCTTTTCGGAGAGGGGTTGGGGTGAGGCGACTAAAGCTAGTTCTCTATAGTTTCCCTCAGCCGCCAGCGTCACGTACAGGTTCGTCAGCTCCTCCAGACTGGCCCCGCAGCCGCCCAGAATGCTGCTGAGGCCCAGCTGGGCGCGGTTGCGCGTTACACTGCGGAAGCCGGCTTGGCGGAGCTTGTCGGTGAAGGCGGGCACTCCCAGCTGGTTGAGCACGCGCACAGCCGGGATGTTGAGCGAGTAGGCCAGGGCGCGCTCCAGCGTTACTTCGCCGTTGCAGTGCTTGTCGAAGTTCTCGGGGCGGTAGCCCTGGAAGTTGGTGGGCACGTCGGGCAGCAGCTGCTTGGGCGTGACGAGGCCCCGGTCCATGGCCAGCGCGTACAGAAACGGCTTGAGCGTGCTGCCTGGGGAGCGAACGGCCACCACCCCGTCGTTCTGCCCCTGGCTGGCGAAGTCGCGGAAATCCGCTGAGCCCACGTAGGCTTCCACCTGCCGGGTGCGGTTGTTGATGACCAGCACGGCCGCCTGCGTGATGCCCAGCTCGCGCAGGCGGCGCACGTAGTTGCGGGTGAGGTCTTCGGCCTTGCTTTGTTTGGCGCGCTGGAGGCTGCTGCGAATGATGGCCTGCCGTGGAAACTGCCGTACCAGCCGCCGCGCCAGGTGCGGGGCCAGGGTGGGCGCGGCGTGGCGCTGCACGTCCAACGGTTCCAGCAAAGCATCCTCCACATCTTGCTTCGGGAACAGCCCCGCCGCCCCAAAGCGCCGCAGCCACCGGTTCCGCTCCCGCAGCACGGCCGCGTTGTTCTTGCCCAGCACCAGCCCCCGCGGGCGGTTCGGGATAATGGCCAGCGTCACGGTCTGGGCCAAAGAGAGGTAGTCGGGCGTCTGCTGGAAGTAGAGCAGCGCGGCCGATTTCACGCCTTCCACGTTGCCGCCGTAAGGCACCAGGTTCAGGTACAACTGCAGAATCTCGTCTTTGCTATAGTGGGCTTCCAGCTGCACGGCCCGGGCCATTTCCAGCAGCTTGTTCGGGAAGGTGCGCTCCTTGGGCTCCAGCAGCCGGGCCACCTGCATGGTGATGGTGCTGGCTCCGGTGGTGTGCCCCGTGCCGAACAGGTTGCGCCCAGCCGCCTGCACCAGCGCCAGTGGGTTCACCCCAAGATGCCACCGAAACCACCGGTCTTCCTTCTCAATAATGGCCGCCCGCAGCACCGGCGTAATCTCGCGCAGCTCTGTTTTCATCCGCCACTTCTGGGTGGGGTTGAGGTATGCGTGCAGCACCGAGCCATCCTGGGCCAGCACGATGGGCGAGTACAGAGGCGCAGGCGGCACCGGAAACGCCCGATCCAGCCCCAGAAGCAGCAGCAGCAACAGGCCGAAGCCCGCCAGGATACGGTAAATGGGGCGGCGTTTCATTGGATGTAGAGACGCAATATTTTGCGTCTCGTCGTTGCTGATGTTGTTATAGATGGTTTGTTTTTTGATGTCCAGTGTCTGAAATCGGGCGGTTCGATGTCGTTCAACGACGAGACGCAAGATATTGCGTCTCTACATCCTTTATCGGAACAAACCGTCTGCTTTGTCGTGGTCAGCTGACCATTGGGACGGATTATTGCGAATGTATTCCCGTGCTTTTTGTAACTCTACTTCGTTGCGGATTACTCGGTCAAAGTACCCCTGCTGCCACATGAATTCCACGCCAGTCCGCGTCGCCCGGGCCTTCACGCCCACTTTGAAGCCGCGCACGACAGCCGCCAGATTCTGGCTTTGTGGGCCGAACGTGGCAGGGACTTCAGTATTTGTATCCGGTTTGTGGAAGAATATGATGCCGTGTACATGGTTGGGCATCACCACAAAGGCGTCCGGTACCGCAAAAGCAAAGTGGTCCGGTATTTCCTGCCAACATGCCAAGGCCCGCTCTGCCAGAGGCGTGAGAGCCAATACTGCTTCTGCCCCAACGGCTTGTCCGGCTTGTATTTCCCCAAAATACCGGCGTCGGCTCTGCGTGCAGATAGTGATGAAATACGCACCGTTCTGGCTGTAGTCGTATCCTTGCCAGCGGGTTGAAGCAATACGGTATTTATCCTGATAAAGCCCGGAGTCCATAGGTGAAGTATAGAGCAACTGAAACGGTGTAGAGACGCAATATTTTGCGTCTCGTCGTTGAACGATGCGGTGACACGTGGTTGAACGGCCCAGTGACGCGCTACCCAAACAACATCAGCAACGACGAGACACAAAACATTGCGTCTCTACACCGTTCTGTTTACTGCACCCGCACCACGCCGGCTCCATTATAGCTGTGGTACTCGGCGTTGTACATAGCGTCGGCACTCACGGGGCCGAGCTTGAAGGTGCCTTTCGAGACGGCGCGGCATAGGTAGTAGAACGATTTGGGCTGGGGCGTGACAGTGGTGAACAGGTTGATCCGGTCGTCGCGTACGTCGAGGTAGTCGGGTTGGGCGGCGTCTTTGGCCCAGGTTAGGTCACGCACGGCCCCGATGCGCGGGTTTTCGATTTCCAGGCCGGCGGGGAGCAGGTCGGTGATGGCCACGTTCTTGACTTCACCGGCCGACTCAGCCGACTGAATGGTGATTTTCACCACTACTAAATCGTTCTGGCGGAAGCTAGTGCTGCCCACGGGGGCGCCGTTGCGGTCCAAGAACTGGCGGCGCACCTGCAGGTAGGCGTCTTCCTCGCGGATCTGGCCGGTGGGTGAGATGCCCTCGGTTTCCCAGAAGTAGTAGAGGCTGCCTTTGCCACTGGTGCGCAGGGCCAGCTGGCGGTTGGCCACGTTGCTTACCGTGAGGTCCTTGCCTGAGAAGTTACCGATGGTCTTGCCGTCGGCTAGCAGACTGGCCGTGACGGTGCTACCGGCATTCTTCTTGGCCAGCTTGCCCAACGCCAGCAGCGCGAAGGCGCGTTCCTGGGTGCTGAGCCAGCCGGCCTGTTTCACCTGGCGGCTGAGCTGGCGGGCCAGCACGTTCACTTGGGCATTGGCCGGGTCGGCGGCGAGCAGAGCATTGAGCACTAAGGCCTCGTCGCGGATGGGGGAGGAGAAGGCGTCGCCGAGCTGACGGCCGGCTATGGACTGCACCCCGAAGCGGGTGGGCAGGGCGTCGCGGTAGCTGCGCTGGTTGCCGCTCAGGGCGAAGGCCGCCGCCAGCAGGTAGCGGGAGTCTTCGGGCAGTAGCTTGCGGTTGGCTTTGTAGTAGTTCAGGCCCACGGCATCGGGGCGGCCGGCCACAGCCAGCACGTAGAGCGAGTAGGCAATTTCCTTCTTGGCCAGCGTCACGGGCTGAATCACGCCGCCGGTCTGGATGATGTTGTAGGTGTCGGTTTCGCGCTTGCGGACGCGGGCCTGCAGGTAGCGGAGTACCCGGTCGAGCACGTTCTTATTCACGTCGAAGCCGGCTTGCTGGGCTTCCAGCAGGAAGTGGGCGGCGTAGGCGGTGGCCCACCAGTTGTCGTAGTCGCCGCCGGGCCAGTAGCTGAGGCTGCCGTTGTACATCTGCTGGGCTTCCACCTTGCGGATGGCTTCTTGCACATGGTAGTTGGGGTTGAACAGGCCGGCTTTGCCCGTTTTGCCGGTTTTCTGGCCCAGGGTGGCGGCCAGGTCGCCGTAGTACAGCTGCGGGAAGGCGGCCGACACGGTTTGCTCCAGGCAGCCGTAGGGGTATTGCAGCAGGTAGCGCAGGTCCTTGGCAAACTCCGTCATCGGCGAGCGGCTCACCACCAGCTGGCTGCGCAGGGAGGAAGGCAGGAAGTCGGTGCGCAGGTTTAGCTGCTGGGCCGCGCCGCCCGCCACCACGCCCGCCCCCGTGCGCTTCTGCAGCGGCGAAGCGGGGCGGATAGGCAGTTCGATGGTTTCGGTGAAGGTTTCGTTTGTTTTTGAATTCTTAACTGTAATTGCAACGCTACCAGTGCCAATAGATGGCTTGGCATTGACCCGGAAGCTAATGCGTTTCTCTGTGTTAGGAGGAAGCTTAACAGCATATCCAGCAGGTTCTACCTTGTCTGGTAAAGAGCCATCTTGAATTAAGGGTTCGGCTGATGCAAGAGGGCCAGTGAGCTGTTTCTTGACCATAACCCACATTTCCTTACCCGTCGTATTCGTCAGCGTCACCGGCACGTCAATCGTGTCGCCGGGGCTGAGGAAGCGGGGGAGGGCCGTTGAAATAACTACCGGGTCGGCCACGCGCATGGTGTGCTCGGCTGAGCCGAAGGCGTCGCCTTTGTAGGCCACGGCCATGATGCGGATGGCCCCGCTGAACTGCGGGATTTGCAACTTGTAGCGCACTTTGCCGCTGGCGTCGGCGGTGAGCACGCCGCTCCATTTGGCGAGCAGGCGCACGCGGCGGTTGGGCACGGGCGTGGTGCGGCGCGAGAGGTCGTAGCCGTCGCCGCCGGTGCTGCTGGTGCCCAGCTCGGGCAGCAGGAAGGGGTACACGTCGTAGGCCTGCACTTCCAGAGCGCGCTTCTGGTAGAAGTAGCCATAGGGGTCAGGCGTGCGGTAATCCTTCATCTGCAGAATACCCTCGTCCACCATGGCCAGCGTCACCTGCGCGCCGGGGGCGGTGGTCACTTCAATGGTCTGGGCAGTCTGGGAGCGGCTTCGGGCGGGGGCTTTAATGGCGACTTGCAGACGCGCGCCGGGCTTCTCCACCGTCAGCGGCACAAAGCCCCGGGCCACCGTGAGCGGCAGGCGGTTGTCCTTTATTTCGCGGATGGCGGTGGCCGTCACGTAGATGTTCGGCACGTGGTTGCCGCGAATCGGCACGTCTACCTTGGCCGATTTCTCGTCGGTGGTCACGTAGAAATGGTCGAGCACCCGGTCCCGCTCCACGGTCACGAGCACGCGGCCGGGGAAGGGCGTTTTCAGCAGCAGGTGGGCCACGTCGCCGGGCTCGTATTTGGGCTTGTCGGCCTCAATGGTCACCTCGCCCTCGTTGTTTACCTCGAAGGAGTTGCTCTGGGTGTCGCCGTAGCCGTAGGCGTACACGCGCCGGGCCACGTAGGTCACGGCCCCGGGCCGCGAAATCCGGATTTCATACTCGCCGGAATACGTAGGCGAGAAGCCCAGATTGGCGTCGGAAGTGCTGCCCCCGTACACCGGAATAGTGCGGCTGAGCACCACTTCCTCGCGCTTTTGCGAGTTGTACACGTAACGGCCACCCTGGCGCTCAATGACAGTTTCCCAAAGCATCCGCACAACGGACACCTGCGCCTGGGCCTGCGTGGGCTTGCCGGCCGGCGTGAGGGCCACCAATTGCACCGCTAGCGGCTTGCCGGTGCTCACCAAATCATCGGGGCTTTTGATGCCGAACAGCACCGGCTGGGTCTGCACCTCAAACGTAGCTAGGCGGTTCACGGGGCGGCCGGTTTCGTCGAATACCGTGGTGAAGGCCGCGCCTTCCAGCGTGCCGAGGTCGGTGTAATCGGGGACTTCGTAGATGGCGGTGCCGCGGCCGGCGGCGTCGGTGGTGCCTTCGCGGGTGGTTTTCTCGAAACGGTCGGAAATAGGCGTCGATTCTAGGTCGCCGTAGTTGCCGCGCCGCCGCTCGCCGCTGTTGATGGCGAAGGTGAACTGCTCGTAGCCTTTGGGCTGGAACGCTTTTTCCTTCAGCGAAAACTCGACTTCGAACTTGCGGTCAGCAGCCGGCGGGCCAAACAGGTTCTGGGCCGTAATCAGGGCCGAAACCGACTGCCCGGGCTTCACCACGGCGCGGCTGGCTTTCACCGTCACCTTCATGCGGTCCGGAATAAATTCCTCCACCGACAGCTGGCGCGAGGTCAGCAGCACGTCGTTGCCGGTCAGCACTTCCAGGGTGTAGAGGCCGGTCATCACGGCCGGGGGCAGGATGAAGCGGGCCTCGAAGGAGCCAGCTGCGTTCAGGGTTTTCTGCAGGCTGGCGTACTCCTTGCCGGTGGGCAGCAGCAGCAGGATTTTCACCGGCAAGCCTTTCGGTGGCGACTGCCAGTCCTCGGTGCGCAGTACGGTGTTGGTCTGGATGGTGTCGCCGGGGCGGTACAGGTCCCGGTCGCCGTAGAGGAAGGCCTGGTAGCGGGCGGCGTTGGTTTGCAGGCCGCCCACCTCGAAGCGGGAGGTTTCCACGCGGCTGCGGCTCAGGTCGAGGAAGGTGAAGTCGTTGCCCTGCTGGGCCATCACCATGCCCAGCCGGAAGCGGCCATTGGCAGCCGTGCTGTCGAAGCGGGCCACGCCGTCGCCGTTGGAAATGCCGGTGCCCATCACCTGGTTGTTGGTGCTGATGTAGCGCAGCTCCACGCCGGAAAGCGGCTTGGCGTTGCGGATGGAGTTGGCAAACACCAGCGTGCTGCCGGCCTTGCCCTGCTTCACAATCAGCCCGATATCCGACACGGCCACCAGCTTGCTCACCTGCAGCCACTGCCGCTCGGTGTCCTGCACTTTGATGATGTAAAGTCCTTTCAGCCCGCCCGAAAACTCCAGGTCCTTCAGGTTCAGGTTCAGGAGCCGCAGCCCCTGCGCCTTCGGCAGCCCCGACACGGTGTAAGTGCGCTCGGTGAGGACGTTGCCCAGGTTCTCCACGTCGTAGTACTGGAAGGAGCGGTCCACGTACTCGCCGCCGTCGCCTTCTTCCTCGTTGCCTTCCTCGCCGTCGTACTCGGGGTAGCCGTATTGGGTGCCGCCGCGCAGCAGCTGCTGGATGTTGTTGGCATACACCTTGGCAATGGTCACCTTCACCTGGTTTACCTCGTTTATGCGCACGCCCAGGTTGCGCGAGCCCAGCGCATCGAGGTACATGGCCTTATCGGCGCTGCCGAAGCTGATGGTAGGCCGCTCGTCGGAGAAGCTCACCGACTGCGTCACGCCCTCCCCGAGCATCCCGCCCAGCGCCCCGCGCAGGCCCTGGTTCACGCCAATCTGGTAGGTGCGGCCCACCTCGAAGCCGCCTTTCAGCCGCACGCCGTTTTCCACTTCCTCCACCTCGTAGGCCACCTGCGGCGACACGCTGAGGTAGCTCTGCAAATCGGTGGCCGTCACGGGCTGGTTGGTGGTGATGTGCACCACCGGGTCGGCGTTTTTCAGCGAGCCTTCGATGGTGGTTACCTGCAGGGCCTCGGGGTCGGGCACCGTTACCTGGGTCTCGTAGTCGGCGGTGCTGGGCTGGTCGCTGCCCACGGCGTGTAGGCCCTGGGCCAGCGCCACCGTGAGCGGGGAGCCGGGGCGCACCTGCTGGTTAAGGCTGACGCGCACCACCTCGCCCGGCTCGCCGCTGACCTCGAAGGCCACGGGCTGGCCGTCTTGGGTCACGCGCAGCAGCGGCTTCACGTCGGCGGGCTTTACGGCGTAGTTGAAGGGCAGCTCCACGCGCATCTCGGCGGTGCCGGCGGCCCGACTGGAGCGGCCCCAGAACGCCTGTGGCTCCTGCAGCTCCAGGTAGGGCGTGTGGAATTTCCGGCGGTTTTCGGGCAGCTCGGCGTTGCGCCGGGCTTCCGGCAGTGCCTCCTTGCGCAGCGTGGCCTTGAAGGCAGTGCTGGGCTTGAAGGGCGTGCTGGGCGAAAATACCAGCTCCCGGTCCGAGTTCCACTTGAACTTGCCGCGCACGGCCGGCTCGAAGCTGACCACCTGCACCGTATCCCAGCGGTCCTGTAGCTCAGGCGTCACCACGGCATCGGCAAACTGAAACACGAGGTTCTGGTACGGATCAATTTCCTCGCCGTTGGGGTCCTGGCCGGCATCGGAACCAGACTTGGAGCAGGCGCACAGCACCGCCAGCAACACCAGCAGCGGCAGGCGGGAAAAGGAGCGAAACAGCATGGAAGGGGGAGGAGTTAGGAAAGACGCCGGAAGGTATAGAAAAACGGCGTTTTTGCTAGGTTTTGTATAGGTTTACTCCCGTTTTATTATAAACTACTGCTTTATGCTGCACCCTATGAGCAAGTGGCTCTTTCGCGCCATCATACTACTTGTTTCGCTTTCAGGCCTTAGCTATTTGAGAGTATATGGGTCTACTGCTTATCCCAATGGAAAGCCAGCATACCTAGCGAGTATAGATTCTCTGACCAATAATTATCTGGCTCAGAATCAACCAGAGCATAATCGGATGTGGAATCTGCACAAGATTCTTTTGAGCCGACTAAGGAAAGCTGGAATTGACACAATACTGTATTACCAAAGCGGCTGCGTTGGCTGTGAGGTTTTGCCTGACCGTAATACCGTGGCTTACAAAAAAAGCTGTTTGTGCTCGGAAGAGGAACAGAGTGTTTACTTATTCTGGCAAGACCACGGAAAAACACTATCCAAAAAGCTTGACTGTTGCCAAAATCAGCCTGTGACAACAGGTAAGCCAGTGGTAGTCAACTTTTACTTTCAGAATCAAGCCGCCTTTCAGGCTGGGAATAAGTTTTTCCAGGATTTTGAGGCGTACAACCGCAGCCACCCCAAGGCTGTCAGGTTTCTTCCACCAACATCAGTACATGATGATGTAACAGATATACAGTTCTATCTAGCCAAGCGAACAGTGCAATTTTCGGTCAGGAAGGCAGATTTCACGGAGGCAGGAGTTCCTAAATATCTGCGCTACCCATGGAAACGCAAGCAATGGGAGTGGACTCAGCTAATAAAGAAGTCGACACTAAAAATCTAAAACTACACTCCCTCAAACACCTCAGCCCACTCAATGCCAAACCCCGGCAGCGTGTGTACCGGAATGAAGCCGGGGGTGTAGAAGTCGCCGCGGGGCTGGTAGCGGCCTTCGTGCAGCACGAATACGGAAACCGTCTTCTCACCCGGGAATACAATCCAGTATTCCGGCACGCCGTTTTCCTCGTAGAGGTCGAATTTGCTTTTGGTATCGTGGCTGGCGTTGCCGGGGCTCACGATTTCGATAATCCAGTCGGGCGCGCCGATACAGCCTTTCTCGTCCAGCTTGGCCGGGTCGCACACCACGCAGATATCGGGCTGCACCACGGTGGTAATCTGGGCGTCGCCGTTGGGCGTGGCTTTGGTCAGGCGCACATCGAAGGGCGCGTGAAATACCTCGCAGGAACGGTGGGCCAGGTGCGCGTAAATCATGCCCAGGAAGCGGCTTGACAGCCGCTGGTGCGCTACCCGGGGCGCAGGACTCATCTGGCGCACTTTGCCCCGGATCAACTCAACCACTCCCTCCAGCCGCCACGTCAGGTAGTCGGCGTAGGTGTAGGTTTTGGTGAGGTCGAGCTGGGAAAGGCTGGTGATGGGCGGCATAGAATTAGGTGTTTCGTATGGTAGTAAATATACACGCCGCAACTGCTTTCGGGACTGTCCAGCGAGGTGCCTATCTTGGCCACATGTCTCGCCCGATGTTCTCCTGGCTGTTGGTCGCTACAATACTGATAGCGGCAGCTAGCTATTTTATGATGCGTTTCTCTCATTCTACTTCCACCGTGCCTACCTCGAAAGCCGACGAAAACCGCCTCTATGCCGATGTGGAGTTTCTGACTTCGCTGCGCCCCGCCCGCAACTACGAAAATCTGGCGTCGCTGAATCAGGCCGCTGATTACATCAAAGCCGAGTTCAGCAAGCTCGGGGGCGAGGTAGTGGAGCAGCCCTTCGAGGCCGATGGCCGCCGCTACCGCAACATTATCCTGCGCCTGGGTCCGGCCAATGCTCCTCGCTTGGTAGTGGGCGCGCACTATGATGTATTCGGTGACCATGCCGGGGCCGATGATAACGCCAGTGCCGTGGCGGGGCTGCTGGAAACGGCCCGGCTGCTGCACGCCCGCCGGCCCCCGTTGCGCTACTGCGTGGAGCTGGTGGCTTATCCCAACGAGGAGCCGCCCTACTTTGCTACCGAAGACATGGGCAGCTATGTGCATGCCAAGTCGCTGCATGATGCGGGCACGCCGGTACGGGCCATGCTCTGCTACGAAATGATTGGCTACTTCCGCGACGAGCCCGGCTCGCAGCGCTTCCCCAACCAGCAGTTGGCCGCCTTGTACCCCAGCACCGGCAATTTCATCACCGTAGTAGGTTGCACCGGTCAGGAGGTACTCACCGAAAAGGTGCACGGCCTAATGCAGGTCAACGCTGACATTGATGTGCAGCGCATCAACCTGCCCATCGGTACTGCCCTGGCCAGCCTCTCCGACCACCGCAACTACTGGCATTTCGGCTACGAGGCTCTGATGCTCACCGACACCTCCTTTCTGCGCAACGACAACTACCACGAAGCCTCCGACACCATCGATACGCTGGATTTCCGGCGCATGGCCGAAGTGGTGAACGGGGCGTACGCGGCTATTCTGGGCTTGTAAGCGGCTGAATCAGTTTGCTGAAAAGAGCCCAACTACCTCGGCCCGACGAGCTGTACCCACCGGCCCGAAATAGTTAGGTTCTTATTCCAGCGACGGAAGTGGGTCGGAGGGAAGCTCGGGTTCCTCAGGCTCTTCAGCAATGGGTTGCGGTGCCAGCCGGTCCTTGAAGCGGGCGTACAGCGCATTCATGCCCAGCAGCAGCAAACCCATCAGGATGAAGACCACCGCCCGCGTGATGGTGCCACTCTGGCGCATATCGAAAAAGAGCAGTCGGGCCAGGCTGAGCGCCATGCCGGCCAGGGCCACGTAGCGCAGATCGGGGCGGCGCAAAAGCAGGCTGCACACGAAAGCGGCCACTACTTCCAGCATCAGCAGCACCGTGAGCACCGAGCGGTCGAAGGATTGCACCAGCAGCAGCGTAAGGGCTCCGAAGGCCGGGTAGAGCAGCAGCGGAACGAGGAGGGCAGGCGAGAGGCGACCCAGACCGGCCAGCGGGGCCAGCATCGGGGGCCAGTAGGCCGGGCGCACCGCCGTAGGTTGCAGCCGGACAGCGGCGTAGGCAAACAGCAGCGCCGCCGCCCCAAACGACACCATCCACTGCACCGTGAGCAACTGCCCGGGGGCCAGGTAGCGTACCGACACGTAGCTGCTGGACAGCACCGCCGCCCCAAAAAACAGCAGCCCATACACCTGCACCCGGCGCAGGCGCCAGGGCAGGCGGGTGCCGCCCAGCGTCAGGCCAAACGCCCCGACTACCCAGACCAGCGGCAGCCATTCGGTCCGTACCTCATAGCCGATGGTACAACTGGCGAACAGCAGCAGCGCCTCGGGCAGCAACGGCTGCAGATACCGCCAGGAGCGGTACAGCGGTTCCGCTGCGGGCGGACGTTGCCAGGCCAGGCCCCCGAGCAGCAGCAGCACCGCGCCAGCCGTGAGGCGGCGGTCCGGCAGCCCCGGTAGCAGGTCGGCCGGGTTATCCAGCAGCACGTGGAAGTGCCCCAGCAGCCCCAGTGTGAGCAAAGCGTAGGTGAGGTGGAGCAGGAACCGGTCGGGAGAACCGGCGCGGTGCAGGGCCTCGGGAGTAGCGTAGCGGCGGCGGGCGTGGTGGGCGGCGGTAGCGGCCAGGGCCGCCAGCAGCAGCCAGAGTAGCACCGGTAGCGCCTCGGTCCGCGGGGCAAAGGCCGCCCAGCTGAGCAACGCAGTCTGGACGCCCGACAGATACAGCCACGGCGCGCGCACCTGCTGCCTGGCCGCCGGCCACCACGAGGTAAACAGCCCCGTAGCGGCCACCAGCAGCAGCGGCAGTAGGTAGCTCACCACTTGCAGCGGCTGAAAAACCGCCGTTGCCGGCAAGGCGTGGTTCCATTGCAGCACTTGGTAGCCGATGGTAGCCAGCACCACGCCCAGCCACAGGCCGGGCACGGCAAACCGGCGGCGCACCAGCAGCAGGCTGGCCAACAAGCCCGCCGCCACCCAGCCGGCCCAGGTGTACTCGTACACCAGGCCGCCCGCCGCCAGCAGCTGCACGGCCGGCAACAGCCCCAGCAGTCGCACCCGGTGCCGTGGGTTATCGGAAAGCGGTACGGCATCGAGCACCGGCGCTTGTTTCCAGTGCAGCCAGCGCTGAGCCGCTACCGTGGCCAGCGCCGCCCCCACCAGCAAAGCCGCCCGTTGCAGATCGGGAAGGAAGCCCAGCCGGCATACCAGGAACGGCAATGCTACGGCCAGCGCCATCGTGAAGAGCAGCAGCCCGCGGTACAGGCCGGTTTCCTGCTTCCAGGCCAGCGCCAGCGTGAACAGCAGCAGCTCGGCGTACAGCAGCGTAAATGTGGCGGGCCAGCTCAGCCCCAGCTCGTGCAGCCCTAGGATACTAACGGCCAGCACCAGCTGCCCCAGCAGCAGGTGCGCCTGCCGGAACCAGCCCAGCTGCCCGCGCCACCAATACGCCAGCCCGAACAGCAAGCCGGCCGCCGCGCTGCCGACGCTTAATAAAGCCCCCAACGGTGGTTGGGCTTGTCCGAATACGGCTTGGGCAAACAGGCCCGTTGCGCCCAGGTAGAGCAGCAGCGTGAGGCCGAACAAGGCTTGTTGCAAAGAGGTGCTGTGAGCGGGAGTCAGCAGCCGTTGCCAGGTCGGGCGCAGCACGGGCAGCATCAGAAGTACGGAGCTGCTGAGGCCGGCCGCTACCAGCAGCAGCAGGCGGCGGTGCAGCTCACCGGCCTCCAGTTCGCGGACCGTGCCGGTACACGTCAGCAGGAAAATGATGCCGCTGAGCAGCGTAGCGCCTAGCAGGGCGCGGTAGGCGTTGGCTTCGCGGGCCCAGCCGCAGGCTCCGGCCAGCAGCAGGGTTTCCAGATACAGCAGCAGGAGCGTGGCTGGCCAGCCCAGCCCCGCTTCGTGCAGCCCGAGAATGGCGACTACCAGCAACGCCTGCCCGCACAGCAGATGCAGCGTGCGGAACCAGCCACCTGTATTGCGCAGCCTCCACGCCACCCCGAAAACGGCCCCGGCCGCGGCCAAAGTACCGCTCAGCAGGGCAAATAGCGGCGGCTGCGCGAAGCCGAAAACAGCCTTGGCCAGCAGCCCGCCCGCCCCGAGGTAAAGCGCCCCCACCACCCCGCCGAACGTCTGCTGCATGTCGCGGCTCCGGCTTTCGGTGTCACGTTGCAGCCAGGGTGCCTGGTGCAGCAGCAGGTAATAGGCCGCGCCCAGCAAACCGGCCAGCAGCAGCAGAAACGCATTGCGGGGCAGCTCAGCCGCGGTGTAAGTATCAAGCTGCGCCAGGTTGAGCAGCACCAGGCCCAGCCCCGCCACCAAAGCAACCACCGAAGCCACCTGAAACACCACTTTCTCCTGCTCCCGCGCCATCACAAACGCTACCAGCAGGGTTTCCAGCAGCATAAACAGCAAAATGAGCGTCCCGGACGCGTGCCAGCCCTGCAAGGAGAAAGCCGCGAACAAGGCCAGCATCAGGGAGATGATACTATCCGTGCGGAACAGCCACCCGATACCCAGCTGCCGGGCCTGCCGCGCCACCCAGAACGTGAACAGCGCCCCCAGCCCCAGCGGTATCGTTTTCCAGGGCGAGCCGGTGCTGTAACGGTACAGGTTGATGCCCAGGCAGGTCCAGTTGAGGACGTGAGCCGCAAACAGCAGCGCATCGAAGCGGACGGTGGCGTACACCTTCCGGTATTGCACCACGGCGCCCGCCACGCCCACCAGCAGCACCAGTCCCATAGCGGGCAGCCGCACTGCCGCTGGCAGCGCACCCGTTGCCACCTCCGTAAAGCCCTGGTACCAGTACTGATGAAACGCGAAAAAGCTCAGAATACTCAGCAGCAGCTGGTATTTCCAGCGTTGCCGGTACGTAATTCCGATGCTGAATACCGTGACACCAGCTGCGGCTGCCAGCGTCAGCAGGTTGTGCGGTAGTACCGCCAGGGCCACCAGGCTCAACACGCCGTGTAACGTGGCCACAGTTTCCCGACGGGCATCCCAGGCCAGCCACAGATTCACGGCCACGCCCGCCAGCAGCAGCAGGTAGCTCAGCGGCGGCGAGGCCCATTGTAGCCCGGGCACGCTCACGGCCCCCACGCAGGCAAACAGGAATACCGCCGCCGCGCTGCTTTGCAGCCAGACGTGCAGCTTTGCCGCGAATGGTCGGGGCCGCAGGTAATAGTGCAGCCCCAGCAGCACCGCCGCAAAGCCGGTAATCATGCCGAAACGAGCCGGGGCACTCACCCGCAGGGCCGTATAAATGCCTAGAAATCCGATGCCGGTCACGAGGACCACGGCCCCCAGCACGCCTGTCCAATTGTCGAGCAGGAGCTGCTCGGTCCGGTCCCACCATGTGGGGCCGGCGGGCTGGGTAGGCAGCGGGCGGGTGGGTGCGGGGCGTAAATTCGGTACCCGATCCGGCTGCGGAGCCGGGGCGGGCCGAGGAGCCGGCGGCGTAACCGGGGGCGGTGTAGCCGTCGGGGGCGTAGCAGCCGCAGGACCGGCAACTGCAGGCGCAGCCGGCGCAACTACTGGCGCATCTGCAACAGGCCGCGGGGTGGCGGCCGGGGCCGGTGAAACGGCCGCTACCACCGGGGCCGGAACCGGCAATGCGGGCGCAACAGGCGGTACCACCGGGCTTGGTGTTGCCGCAATCGGAGTCGTGGCAATTTGAGGTGTGACAATTGAGGTTGTCACGTCTGACGTTGTCACGGCCGGAGCCGCCGCAGCAGGAGCGGTAACGATGGCGGCTACTGGCGGTACTGGCTCCCGCTGCGCAACCGGCGCGGCGGTGGCCCCGACCGGGGTGGCAGCCATTGGTGCCGCGTCAGTGGCGTGGGGCAACCGAAGGAGTTGCTGACGTAGCTGTTCCACCGTAATCTGCAGCTCGGCGTGGGCCTCTTCGCGCTGCTGCAACCGGTCGGTGAGGTCGCGCAGCCGTTTGCTGATTTTCTGATACAGTACGGCCAGGACAATGACCGTCAGCATCAGCAGGGAGGTACTCATAGGGGAAATCCGTAAGAGATAAAACACAAAGTGGCCGTGGTCAGACAGCCGATAATAGGGCGGTGGGGGCGCTGAAGAATCCGGCAGCCACCTGCAATCCGCTATAACTAAGGGACCGAAAAGTACCGGAAGTGCGGCGGATAATCCTAATAAAAATGACAAAATTTTATACGTTTTGCCTGTGGCCGCCCAATTGGGTCACTGGCGCGAGTTTAGCATTCCGCGCATCGAGCGGCGACGTAACTCGTGACCAGTTTATAAGGGAAATCTGTGCCTTCACTGCCGCGACGCGGCAAGGCGGTACCGCGCCGCTTGGGCGGGTTGTGCGGCCGGGCGAGTTGAAAACTCACGGTATGAGTTGGCACGACTTACGTCGCCGCTCGATGCGCGGAATGCTAAACTTGCGCCGGTAACGCCAGCTCCGCCCAAAACCCAGCCGGGCGCGTACCTTCACGGCCATGCTTTCCCACGCTCACGAAGTCTTTCTGGAAGTTGCCCGGCAGCTGAGCTTTACCAAGGCGGGGCAGACGCTGTTTCTGAGTCAGTCAGCGGTAAGCAAGCGGGTGCGAGCCTTGGAAGAGCACTACAAAACGGGCCTGTTCGAGCGGCTCGGCAACGCGGTGCAGCTTACGGCGGCCGGCGAGCTGCTGTACCGCAAGCTGCTGCTGGCCCGGCAGCTCCAGCACGAGCTGGAGCAGGAGTTTACCGAGCTGAGCCCCGAATTTCAGCCCCGCCAGCAGATGGTAATCGGGGCCAGTACAACCATTTCGCTCTACGTGATTCCGCCGGTGTTGTCGGCCTACCTGGGCCGCTATCCGCACACCCAGCTCACGCTCAAAAACCGCAACTCCGAAAACATCCTCAAGGCCCTGCTGGAGCACGAAATCGACCTGGGCATCATCGAGGGCATCCACAAAGTCAGCCACGTCACCTATACCCCGCTGCTCACCGACGAGGTAGTGGCCGTGTGCTCGGCCCGCAACCCGCTGCACCGCCGCGAGCTGGAAGCCCAGGACCTGCGCCGCACGCCCGTGGCTTTGCGCGAAACCGGCTCCGGCACGCTGGCCGTGCTGGAAGAAGCCCTGCAAACCCACGGCATCCGCCTCACCGATTTGCCGGTGAAAGTGCGCCTGGGCGGTACCGAGGCCCTCAAGAACTTCGTGCGGGTGGATACCTGTTTGGCGTTTCTGCCCCGGCAGTCGGTGATGAAGGAGCTGGCCGCCGGCGAGCTGGTGGAAGTGCCCGTCCGCGACCTAAACCTGGTGCGCCACTTCGATTTCGTGCAGCGCAAAGGCACCGAAAACAACCTGCCCTACAAAACCTTCGTCCAGTTCGCGCGGCGGTATTATAGCAACCTGCAGCGGTAGTAGGGTCGGCGCAAACCTAGAACGTCATTCCGAGCCTGCGAGGAATCTCGCGTGCTGATGCCTGAAAAGTGTAGAGACGCAATATTTTGCGTCTCGTCGTTGCTGATGTTGATTAGAATGTGCGGTTCCGGGCCGTTCAACGACGAGACTCCAACTATTGCGTCTCTACATCCTTTCATCATTCCAAACGGGCATAGCCTATTCCAAGAAGGCGTTTGGTTCCGGCATAGCGGGCAGGGAGTTTTGCGTTGAACTCTCCGCTATGACCACCCTCGAAACCACCACCCAATCCCGTTTGCACGCGTTGCACTGCGCCGCCTGCCACGCCCCACACGATGCCTTCACGCTGCAACGCCTGTCCGACTGCTGCGCCCAGCCGCTGCTGGCCCGCTACGACCTCACCGCCCTGCTTACCCCCGCCGAAGCCATCAACCCCGCCGACAACTCCATGTGGCGCTACCGCGCGCTGCTGCCCTTGCTCGATGACGCCAACCTCGTGACGCTGGGGGAGGGCTGGACGCCGCTGCTGCCGCTGCCGCGCCTGGCCGCCCGCCACGGTTTGCGCAGTCTGCTGCTCAAGGACGAAGGCCAGAACCCCACCGGCTCGTTCAAGGCCCGGGGCTTGAGCATGGCGGTTTCCAAGGCGAAGGAGCTGGGCGTAACCGGCTGCATCATCCCCACGGCTGGCAACGCGGGCGTGGCCCTGGCCGCCTACTGTGCCCGGGCCGGCCTGCGTTGCGTGGTGGTGATGCCCCGCCATACGCCCACCGCCTTCAAGGAAGAATGCTACTGGTACGGGGCCGAAGTTCACCTCGTAGACGGCCTCATCAACGACTGCGCCGCCCGGGTGCGGGAGCTGAACGCCGCCGGCGAGCTGCTCGACGTATCCACCTTAAAGGAACCCTACCGCCTCGAAGGCAAGAAAACCATGGGCTACGAGCTGGCCGAACAGCTTAACTGGACCCTGCCCGACGTGCTGCTCTATCCCGCCGGCGGCGGTACCGGCCTCATCGGCATCTGGAAGGCCCTGCGCGAAATGCAGGCCCTGGGCTGGTTGCCACGCCACGCCAAATTGCCCCGCATGATAGCCGTACAGGCCGCCAACTGCTGCCCGCTGGTGGAAACCCGCGCCGGCCGCCAACCCAACTGCCACGCCTACGTGGGCCAGCCCTCCATCGCCAACGGCCTGGCCGTGCCCCGCCCGCTGGGCGAGCCGCTCATGCTCGACGTGCTGGATGAATCCCACAGCCTGGCCCTAGCCATCACCGACGAGCAGATGCTGGCCGGCATGCGCGAGCTGAGCCACCTGGAAGGCCTGTTCGTGGCCCCCGAAGGCGGGGCGCTGTGGAGTGCGGCCCTGCACCTGCTGCACACCGGCCAGATCCAACCCGAGGAGCAGATCCTGCTGCTCAACACCGGTTCGGCCCAGAAGTACCTGGATAATGTGCTGGGCCGGGCAAACGGCTAGCAACCGTAACGATGTAGAGACGCAATACTTTGCGTCTCGTCGTTGCTGAGGTTGGGCTGTCCGAACGGACCTAACGGCACGGACGACGAGACGCGAAGTATCGCGTCTCTACAACCGGGCAACGAATTGGTAGAGATGCTTTGGCAAGCTCAGCATGACGTTCTGTTCCCTGGCTGCCGCAGCACCTAGCCCCGCAACCCCATCACCCACACGTACACCAGCGTGCCGCCCATAAACGTCAGGAACAGTGGGCCTTCACCGGGCAGCGCCAGCGCATCGAAGCCAACGGCCAGTACGCCCACGGCGGCCAGTCCCCAGCCAAACCATTTCGACTGCTGCCGCCGTTTCGGGAGCCACTGGCGCTGGGTGCCCACCAGCGGAAACAGCAGCCCCAGCGCCACCAGGCCCGCTGTGGTCAGCGAACTAAGCTGGCCGTAATGGCCCGCGCCTAGTAACGCCAGACCGCTCAGCAGCAAGGCCAGAAACTGATTGGAATAGCGGGTATCCGCTTCGCTGAGGGCAAAGCGGCCGTAGCGGTTGAAGCGTAGCAGGGAGTTGAACAACGGCTCGGCAAACCAGCTCATGTACACCAGCACCAGGTACAGCGGCAGCAGCCCCGGCACCACCCGCGAGAGCAGGAACAACCCGATGAACAGGCCCTGCCGCGTGCCCGGGCTCAGCGTCTGGGTCCAGACCATGAAGCGGTAGAAGCCGTTGTAGAGCCAGAAGCGGGCTTTCAGGGCCGAAACCAGGCCTTCGCGGGCGTAGTCGGAGGTGGGGTTGAGGCGCAGGGCTTCGCGGAAGTGGCCGGCGGCTTCCTTGGCGCGGCCGCGCTCCAGGGCCACCCAGCCCAGGTCGGCGTGGGTACCGGCGTCGGAGGGGCTGTGGCGCAGGGCTTCGTCGAGGTCGGCGGAGGCTTCGTCGCGGCGGCCGAGGCGGGCCAGGCAGCGCGCCCGCAACCCCAGGCAATCCACGTGGGTGGGGTCAACCTGCAGGCCGGCTTCGGCGGCGCGCAACGCGGCGTGGAGCTGCCCCTGCTGAAACCGCAGCTGGCCCAGCACGTGCTGGTAGTCGGCATCTTCGGGGTCGAGGGCCAGGGCTTCTTCAATGGCAGCCAGCGCCGCCGGTAGCTCGTGCTGGCGCTGGAGCGTGGCGCTCAGCACGTAGAAGGCAAAGCTGCTTTCGGGGTCGAGGTGGATGGCCTGTTGGGCTTCGGCCTGGGCCTCGGGTAACTGAGTTAGCTCCATCAACGCCAAAGCCAGCAGGCAGTGCAGGAAGCTATTGTCGGGGTCGTCGCGGAGCTGGCGGCGGGCTTCCTGCTCGGCCTCCTGGGGGCGCTTATGCTGCAGCAGTAACTGTACGCGGCTGATATTATGGTAGGAATTCATATCGATCTTGGGTGCCCGAAAGAGCAGTTATTCGAGATAGGAAAAAGCTAGCAGATACACCCACATGCCTAGGCTGAAGCAGAGCATGAGTGCTCGGCTGCCGAGGCTGTACTCCAGTTGGAACGCCTCTAGCAGTGCTGCCAGCAACAGCAAAGCGGCGCCATAAAGGTAGGCTGCCCGGCGGCCCCGTACGGTGCTAAGCGTTTGCCAGCTCAGCGCTGTCGCCGCCAAACTTAACGCTATACATACCCAGGCTACGACAGGACTTGCAGGCAGCAGGGCAGCGAGGGTCAGGTAGAACGCCACAATGGCCCCGGCTTCTGCTGCCAGTTGCTGACGAATTGGGGTTGGCAGCACGTGGCGGGTAGCGGGCCGCAGCAGCTGCCAGCTCAGGTGCAGCGTTTTGAAGCTGGCAATCAGCAAAGCCGGCGAGAGAAAAAACAGGACGGCCCCGGCCAGCACCGGTAGCGCGTACTGCCGCAACGTGGCGGCTTCCACGTCTTCCAGCGCAACATAAAACACTACCAGAAACATCAGCACAAACGGGGCAATCAGAAAAAACCCGGCCCGTTTGTCTTCTACAAACCACGGCTTGGGCGCCTTCGGCGGCGGAGCAAGCCCGGCCCTTGACACCGCCGTGGATACCACACCAGCCCGGGCCTCATGGGAGGTTGGGTCGAGGGCCAGCGCCTGCAGAAAATGCGTCTCGGCCTGCTCAAACTGGGTATGCTCGAGGTAGCTGAATCCCAGATTGACGTGCGTGGGCGCAAACATGGGCGCCTCGCGCAACGCCTGCTGATACTCGTGGTGCCAGTCGGCCCCGCCACCCAGCCGCGACAGGGCCCGCGCCCGGAGGTTGAGGCATTGCACGTGCTGCGGATGCAGGCGCAGGCCCTGGTCGGCGGCGGTCAGGGCGGCTTCTGCATAGCCTTCGGCAAAAGACACAGAGCCCTGAATGAAATGGTAGTCGGGCACAGTGGGCTGCAGCTGCAGGGCCGTGGCAATGTGCAGGGCAGCTGGCTGTAGCTGCCCGCTCTGCAGGCACGCCAGGCTAAACACGTAAAAGGCGAAGTCATTCTGGGCATCCAGTGCCACGGCCCGCTCGGCGGCCGGCCGGCTTTCGGCTGTCTTATTCTGGCGAATCAGACTCAACCCCAGCAGCGCCAGCAGCTGGCTGGATTCCGGAAACCAAGCTAACTGCCGCCGAGCTTCCCCTTCGGCCAGATCGGGGCGCAGCTGGCGCAGCAAAACCTGAATCCGGCGCGGCTGGAGGGTGTTCATAGAATGCATGGTATAGAAGGCAAAAACGGCGGCTACTATGCTGCCGCCCGGGCTCGGCGAAAGGCCAGAAATCCAGCCCAACTCGTAAGCCCCAATATTGCCAGCGGCCCATAGGGCCAAGTGGCTGGCCAGCTAGCGCACGTAATACTGAGGACCAGCGCCAGCGCGGCTGCCAGCACCTTTCCCAAGGGTGACTTTTCAGGCAACGGGTGCTCGGAGGCTTGTTTGAAAGCGGCCCAGATGGCCATTGCCACCGTCGTGAGCCCGCCCGTGAGGCCCGGGCCCAGGCTGCTTTCCGGGACGCCCAGCCACACCAGCAGCCAGAATATACCCGTGAGCCAGGCCAGCAGCAACAGCGTAAAGGCCGCCACCGGTCCGTACCGCCAGAATGTTTGCTGCGCGTAGGGAAGAGCCTGGTCGGGGCGGTTGCGCAGGCGCCGTACCTGCGGGTGCAGACGCCAGTACACGGCTTCAAACCCCATGAACAGTAACAGGGGGATGCAGAGCAGACTCAGCGGAATCAGAATCAGCAGAAAGTGGCCCCAGGCTTTCAAGTTGCGCTGTTTGGTGCCTTCCGAAATGAACGTCAGGTAGGCATCCAGCCACACGGCCGCTCGGCCAACCCAGAGCTGGCGGCGGATGGCCTGACTGGCCCCTTGCAGGGCCGTGGCATCGGTGGGAGCTAGGCGCAGCACTTCCTGAAAATGCACCTGGGCAGCGGCGTAGCGCTGCTGCCGCATCGCCTCGCGGCCCAGCAACTGGTGCGCTTTCGGCATGGTAGGATGAGCCGCCACCAGCTGCTGCAGCACCGGTGCCAGGTCTGGCCAGCGCTGCTGCTCGTGCAGCGCATTCGCCACCGCTATCAGGCATCCTGCGTGACTAGGGTAATTGGCTAGGCCTCGCGCCGCCGCCTGCTGCGCCGCGGCCGGCTGGTGTTGGTGGAGGTAGAGCTGCGCCTGCGCCGCCAGGTATTTGGGGTTGAAGGGCTGCAAATGCAGGGCTTCCTGCAGCGCCTGGGCACGGGCAGGTCCCTGCCCGGCCTGGTCTTCAACCAGAAACAGCACATAAAACGCCTCACTGGCGGCCGGATTCAGGGACAATGCCTGCCGGGCCGCTTCGCGCGCGCCATCCAGCTGCTGCTGTTGGTAGAGCGCAAAGCTGAGCAGGATGTGCGCGAATACATCCTGCGGATTGAGCGCCAGCTGCTGCCGAACCAGCCGCTCAGCCTGCTCCGGCCGGTGAATGTCCAGCAGGTTCTGCACCGCATCCTGCCACCGTGCGGCCGGGGTTTCGGGCCTCATAGCGCCGTTATTTTTTGATGCCGAGGTAGGTCAGAATATCGTCGTAGGTACCGCCTTCGTTGGAGTAGAGAGCGTAGTTTTTGGCCGTGGCAAACCACTCCTTGGTGCTGGGGCGCACCTGCTTGGCGGCGGCCAGCAGATGGCTCTGCTGCACCGGCCGCACTTGGCCGGCCTTCATCGACTCGCGCAAACACGCCTCCACGGCCGTATCCACCACGGCCTGCAGGTCGGCACCGGAGAGGCCGGCGGTCTGGGCGGCCAGGGCGGGCAGGCGCAGGTCGGCGGCCACGGGCTTGCCGCGAAGCAGCACTTCCAGGATGGCCACGCGGGCAGCCTCGTCGGGCGGGGTCACCAGCACAATCCGGTCGAAGCGGCCGGGGCGGCGGAAGGCGGGGTCGAGCTGCCAGGGCGCGTTGGTGGCGGCTAGAATCAGCACGCCGTCGTTGGAGCTGCGGGCGCCATCCAGCTCCTCCAGAAACTGGTTGATGAGGGTGCGGCCGGCGCTCTGGCGCAGGTCGTGGCGGTTGGCAGCCAGGGCATCCACCTCATCGAAAAACAGCACGCAGGGGGCCTGCACCCGGGCCAGCTCAAACAGCTCGTGCAGCTTCTTCTCGCTCTGGCCCATCCACATGTCCAGAATGTCGTTGATGCCCACGTGAATGAATGAGGCCTTCACTTCACCGGCCGTGGCCCGGGCCAGGTAGGTTTTGCCGCAGCCGGGCGGCCCGTATAGCAGCAGCCCGCCACCGGCGGCCTTGCCGTAGGCTTTGTAGAGGTCGGGGTGCAATAGTGGCTGAATCATCTTCATACCGATTTCTTCCTTCACCGCGTCCATCCCGCCCACGTCCTGGAACGTAATCTTCGGCTTCTCCAGGCCCGCAAACAGGGCCCGCTCATCCAGGCCCTGGTCCGAAACGTGGGTGGCGTTGTAGTCCGCCGGGGCGCCACCGCTGGCGGGCTGGGCGGCTGGGCGCAGGCCCAGCTGCTCGTCGAGGTCCTGGTTGCGCAGGCTGCCGTCCAGCTGCAGGGCCTGCTGGTAAGCAGCGCGGGCTTCGTCGGGTGGGCCGCCGGCGCGGGCCAGCACCCGGGCGTGCAGCAGGTGGGCGCGGGCGTGGTCGGGGTGGGCGCGCAGCACTTCTTCCAGCACCACCAGAGCGGCTGAGGTTTTCTGGAGGGCGGCGTAGGTTTCGGCCAGACCCAGCTGCAGCTCCTCATCGTCGGGGGCTTGGCGCAGGCCGAGGCGGTAGTGGTCCTCGGCCTCGGCAAAGCGGCCCAACTGGCGCAGCAAACCGGCTACGTGGCGGCGCAGGGGCACGTTTTCGGGCGAAAACTGCAGGGCGTCGAGTAAGAGCTGTAAGTCGGATGGATTGGGCAAAGCGGCCATAAAGCATATGTAGTAGGATGGCTGCAAGCTACGGGTTTCACCCGCAACTACGCTTTACAACGCTACTGATGGCACTCAGCTTACTGGAAGAAACAGCATACTAGCTATTGGATACGTAGACTGTAAAAATGGAAGCGTATATGTGATTTTTAGTCATAATGAGATGATTAATGCATGTAATTATAATGCCTGTTGGAGAAAATAATACTAGTTTAAGGTATATTGGCCTTCGAAAATAAGGTATAGCTGCTAAAAAATAGAATATGACTCCCCGATCCTCTTCCCTGAAACCCAGCAAGAGCCTGTTCGCGCTGGGTACGCTGCTGGTGCTGGCGTTGCTGGCGGCCTTTGTGCAGGTGCCCCACCCGGCCGCCGCACCCGGCTCCCTCAACGGAGCCGATGTGGCCTGGATGCTGACGGCCACGGCCTTCGTGCTGATTATGACGCCGGGCCTGTCGTTCTTCTACGGCGGAATGGTGCGGCCCAAAAACGTGATTAGCACCATGTTGCAGAGCTTCGTGGCGCTGGGCGTGATTTCGGTGCTGTTCTACTTCGTGGGCTTCTCGCTGTGCTACGGCGACTCCTGGCACGGGCTAATTGGCAACCCCTTCACGTTTGCGCTGCTGCGCAACGTGGGCACGGCCCCCAACCCGGCCTTTGCCGCTACCATTCCGTTCATTCTGTTCTTTGCCTTTCAGCTCAAGTTTGCCATCATCACCCCGGCCCTGATTACTGGCTCGTTTGCCGAGCGGGTGCGGTTTAAGGGTTATCTGGCCTTCATGGTGTTGTTCAGCCTGTTTATTTACTGCCCGCTGGCCCACTGGACTTGGCACCCCGAGGGCTTCCTGCGCAAGTGGGGCGTGCTTGATTTTGCGGGCGGCACGGTGGTGCACATTTCGGCGGGTGTAGCGGCGCTGGCGGGCGCAATGGTGCTGGGCCGGCGCTCGGCTAACCTGCGGCCCACGTCGTTTTCTACGCCTAACGTGCCCTACGTGCTGCTGGGAACGGGCCTGCTATGGTTCGGGTGGTTTGGCTTCAACGCCGGCTCGGCCCTGGGCGCGAATGAACTGGCGGCCTTATCCTTTGTGAATACCAACCTGGCCTCGGCAGCTGCTCTCATGGCCTGGGTGCTGATTGAGGTAGTGCGCGGTGGCAAACCTACGGCCGTGGGGGCCTGCACCGGCGCGGTAGTCGGGCTGGTGGCCATTACCCCTGCCGCTGGCTACGTCGATTATGGCCAAAGCATCCTGTTTGGGGTGTTGTCGGCCATTATCAGCCACGCGGCCGTGCATTGGCAGAACTCCCGTACTACTATTGATGATACGCTGGACGTGTTTCCATGCCACGGGCTGGGCGGTATTGTGGGCATGTTGCTCACGGGCGTGTTTGCCGATAAAGTAGGGTTGATTCACGGCTCCTTCACCACCTTCGGCTACCACCTGCTGGGCCTGCTCATCGTCATCACCTATTCATTTGTGGGGGCGTGGATTCTCCTTAAAATAACCGACCGAATCTTTGGATTGCGCGTGAAGCTCCAGGAGGAAGAATTGGGCCTCGATCTGAGCCAGCACGAAGAATCCACTTACCATATCGACGAAGAGTTTGAACGCACCTACCGCCGTGAACCGGCTTCGGAATCCGTGGCCTAGAGGATAAAGTCCAAAGTCAGAAAAGGTAAAAGTCAAAGCTCCACTTGACCGGGGCTTTGACTTTTACCTTTTCTGACTTGATTACTCGCCCAGCTTGCTGAGCACGAACGATACCAGAAAGCCCAGCACGGTAATCAAACCCGTGAAATTGTGGGCTACTTCGAAGGCCTCCGGAATCATGGTATCGGCAATCATGGCCAGCACGGCACCGGCGGCTACGGCCGTAGTAGCGGCCACTACCTCGGGCGAGAAGCCGCTGAATACGGTGTAGCCAATCAGCGAAGCAACCCCCGAAATAACCGCAATACCGGCCCAGAGTCCCAGCACATACGCGGGCCGGCGGCCGGCTTTGCGCATGCCGGCGGCGCTGCTCAGGCCCTCGGGCAGGTTGCTGAGGAAAATGGCCACTACCGCCACCATGCTCACGCCACCTCCGGCCAGCATGCTCAGCCCGATGACAATGCTTTCGGGAATGCCATCCAGCAACGCCCCGATGGCCAAGGCCATGCCGTTGTCGTCGCCGGATTCGTTGCCTTCGGTATGGCCCTTTTGCACGGCGGTGCGCTCCTCGGACTGGTGCTCACCGGAGCGTTTGCGGTGCTTGGCTCCGTAGCGGGCCAGCAGCCAGTTCGCCAGCGTGTACACCACAGCACCGCCCACAAAGCCCAGGCCCGTTGAGTCGAAGCCGCCTTTTTTGTAGGCTTCCTCCATCAGCTCCAGCGAAAGGGTGGAGATGAGTACGCCGCTGCCAAATGCCATAATGGCCGCAATAAGCCGTTGCGGTACGTTGGCGAAGTAGCCGATGGCCGCGCCCAGCAACAGTGCGGAGCCCGAAACCAGGCCCCAGAAGCCGGCCACGGCCCAGGTAGGAAAAGCGTACATAACGGAGGGGAGAAGGGCGGGAAGCCGCCAGCCCAACGCCAGCGGTGCCCGTTCAACGCCGGAGGCTCCGGAAAGGATACGGTTAAGCCACCCGAAACTGCGTCAGTACGGCCGCAAATTCGCTTTCGGTGAGGCCCGTTACCTCTACTTTTTTGAACGGAGCCGTGTGCCCGCCCAGCAGCGTAACGCTGGATTTGCTCACGCCAAATACTCCGGCCAGGTATTCCAGCAGGCAGGCGTTGGCCTTACCATCCTGGGCCGGGGCATTCAGCCGGACTGTTATAGTGCCATCGGCCAGTACTTCCAGCTGGTTGCGGCGGCCGTTGGGCCGGGCTTTCAGGTGCAGAATGGGCACACGCTAGGCCGGGTCGTTATAGGCATCATACACGTTCCAGGCCCAGATCAGGAAGGGCACTACAATGGTCCAGACCAGGAAAAAGCTGATGGTGCCGCCCACCGCCCAGATCAAAAAGGCCTTCAGAATCTGGCCCTTGATGAGCTGGCCCAGGCCGGGTACGAAGATGGAAAGCAGGGCGGGCAGGCCGTACGTGGTTTTCATAGCACAAGAGGAACAGGAGAGCGGAAAGATGCAGAAAATTACGAAACCCGGCTCTGCCCGAACGGGCATCGCGCCAGCACCACGCACCGCCCGCAGGCTGGCGTGTGGAAGTAGCAGCACTTCTGTCCGTGGAACATCAGGGCCTCATGGTGGTCGTACACCAGCTGCACATCCCAGTCGGGAGGGAGGAGGGCTGCCAGCTGCGCGTGGGCGGCGGCCTCGCCCACTTTCGGGCCGATGAGACCCAGCCGCTGGGCCACGCGGTGATGGTGGCTGTCTACGGGCATGGCGGGGCGGCGCAGGGTGCTGAACAGTAACACGGCCGCGCTGGTTTTGGGCCCCACGCCGGGCAGTTGCTCCAGCCAGGCCCGCGCCTCCGGAATCGGTAAATCGGCCAGGAATTCCAGCTGACAGGGTCCGCCGTCGCAGCGGTGGCTTACTTCGCGCAGCACCTGCTGGAGGCGGGGCGCTTTCTGCTCGGGCCAGGTGCAGGGGCTGATGGCGGCTTCCACCTCGGCTACCGGCGCATCCCGCACCTCATCCCAGGTCGGGAAGCGGGCCCGCAACTGCTGGTAGGCCCGGTGCGAATCCTGGTTGCGGGTGCGATGGGAAAGCAATGAGCTGATGAGCTCACTGAGCGGGTCTTTGGTGCTGAAAAAAGGGAAAGGAGCCCCGTATTCGGCGCACAGCTTGGCATGGACCCACAAGGCCAGCTCCTGACGCTCGGTCAGCGAATCGGAAAAAACAGATGACTTCACCTGCCTGCCTACGCGAAGCAACATCCTCGTGGCTGTCTGATCAGCAAACAAAATGCCCCGCCGGTGGGCCGGCGAGGCATTGAGGTAAGCTACACCTATCAGGCCTATTGCCCCCGGTTGTAGAGCAGAATGGCCTGTTTGATGCTGTTCTGCTGCTTCCCGCCAATTACCAACGGCACGATGGCCAGCGGAATGGCCGCATACACCAGCGGCGACACCGAAAAGCCGTTGCTGCCGCTAAAGCTGGAAAGTACTCCGGCCAGCAGCAGGCCACCGGCGCCCACGTAGCTGAGTGTAGTATAGGTCTGGTAGCGGCGGGCGTTGGCCAGGAGCTGCTGCGAGCCGGGGCTGTCCTGGGTAGCCAGTTGCAGATTCTTGATGCTCAGGTCTTCAATCGGGCCGTTATCCTTGCTGAAATACTCCGTGCGCACCGTGCGGTAGCCACCATAGCCGCCCCCGTACGGGTAGCCCCCGAAACCACCGTAGCGACCCATACCGTAAGGCGAGCCGAAACCGCCATTGTTCATGTATTGCTGGCTGGTGATGGAATACAGGCTGATGCGGCCCACCCGGTCGCGGCGCAGCGTGCTTTCGCGCTTGGAGCGGCCCGGCAGGGTGGTGCGCACGTAAAACCCGGTTTCATCCTCATAATACCGCACATCATTCAGCTCGAACCGCTGTTGCCCATCAATGAGCAGGAAGGTGCGGCCCAGCAGCGGCTGCTTCAGCTCCACATCGTAGCCGCGCAGCACCTGCCCCGACTTCAGCCCCACGGCGTAGCGGGTGGTGTTGGCCGGCGGCAGCACCTGGCGCGGAGTACGGGCCGAATCGGGCAGGGCAGGAGGCGCGGCCAGCGTACGGGGCGCGGGCGCGCGGCGGGTGGTGTCCGGCGCCGGAGCAACCGTAGTGGCTGGCGTTGGAGCCGGCACTACGGGGGCCGGCGCGGCAGCAGGCGCACCGGGCAGCGTGTTCAACTCGCGGGGTGTTTGCTGGGCCAGGGCCGGAGCCGCCAGCGCCCAGAAGGCCAGTAGAGGAAGGGAGCGGAGTAACATACAGGCAAGTAAGCAGAATGACCGAAATAAGAGGCTGCCAACGTGAGGAAGCGGTGAAGCCGTCGCCGGCCGGCAACTGGCCAAAGCACCGCTTCAACGGCCGTTGGCGGCGGAAAGTGCCCGGCTTTGCAGGCGCATACCAAGACGACAACGGGTCCTTGATTCTCCGGCTGGAGAATCTGGTTTTGCCGGCCGTCGGCACGGCGCAAAAGCCGTGCCCGTTGCTGCGGCAACGGGCTTTCTGCTGTGGCAAAACCATCCGACTTCCTGCGGAAGAGTGACTTGTGCCCGCGCCGGTTGCATGCAGTGGGCGGTTAGCCCAGGCGCAGCCACTGGCGGGCTTCCTCGGTATCATGGAAGTGCCGCGCCTCAAAGACTTCTTCCGGCGTTATCTGGGCCAGAATGTTTTGTATCGAGGTACGGTTGAAAGCGTCCTCGGCCACCAGAATAGCCGACCGGCGGAAACCGGCCGCCAGGGCGCGGGGCAAAAAGTGCTCGGTAATCCACTGCTGGTCGGCACGCGGAATCACGCGCATGGCGCGGGTATCGGCCAGTATCCGGCCCAGCTGGTGCGTCTGGAGCAGGCGCAGGGTAGCCTCGTGGGCGTCACGCAGCGGCTCGCCGGTGACAAAACCATCCCATACCTGCACCAGGGCCGGAACGGTATCGTCCAGAAAAATTCGACAATGCGGGTTCTCAAAAAGCAGTTGCATAAGGTGCCAGACTTAACGGAGCAGTTTTTCCAGCAGACTCATGCTATCCACCATATCAACGCTGGACTCAAAATCCAGGGGTTTCAGAATGTAGCCGCTCACGCCCAGGTTCTGGGCGTTCAGGCGGTCCACATCCATGCCGGAGGTGGTGGTGATGAAGACCGGAATTTCGCTCAGCTCGGGATGGGTCCGGATTTCGGCCAGAAACTCGTGGCCGTTCATTTTGGGCATGTTCAGATCCAGCAGAATCACCTCGGGTAGGGGCCGGATGGGCTCCACGCCGTTGGTGCCCAGCAGCAGATCCAGCGCCTCCAGCCCGTTGAAGGCTGTATGCAGCTGGTGTGGTACGCTGAATTTCTCAAAGGCCTTCTTGGCCGTCATCGTATCAAAAAAGTCGTCTTCAACAAGCAGTACAGAACGCATGGGAGATGGGGTAGGGGGGATGGGAGGTAGGAGGGTGTGAGGGTAGGAGGGTGTGGGGGGAATAAATGATAACTCACACTCTCATACTCTCACACGCTAGTTCTTCTGCCAGGTGAAGATGAAGGCGGCACCTTTGCCTTCTTCGGATTCGATGTGAATGGTGCCTTTCTGTTCCTCAATAATGCGCTTGACGATGCTGAGGCCGATACCGGTACTCTCCACCGTATCCCGGTCGCGCAGGGTCTGGAACAGCAGGAACACCTTTTGCTGAAACTGGGGCGCAATACCGGGGCCGTCGTCCTGCACCCGGAACTCGAAGCACGTGCCCAGGTCGCGGCAGCTTACGCTGATGAGGCCATCGGGGCGGTTGTGATACTTGGCGGCGTTGCCCATCAGGTTGGTGAACACCTGTTGCAGGCTGAGCCGGTCCGTCACGAAAACCGGCAGCGGCGTTGGTGTTTCCACCCGGAACGAGGGCGGAATTACCAGCTCGGTTACTTCGCTCACCAGCTGATGCACATTTACTTCCTCCAGCTTGCGCTCGGTGCGGCCGGCGCGGGCGTAGGCCAGCAGCCCGTTAATGAGGTCTTCGAGGCGGTGCAGGCGGCCCTTCATCATGCCCAGGTACTGGCGCATCTGGTCGCTGAGCTCGTGGGGCAGCTCGTCCTCAATCCACTTCACCACCGTCAGCACCCCTCGTAACGGGGCCTTGAGGTCGTGAGAAGCCACGTAGGCAAACTGGTCCAGCTCGCGGTTTCGGTTTTCGAGGGCTGTGAAGCTGTTGTCCAGCGTCTGGGTCATGTGGTTGAGAGACGTTGCCAGATTGCCCAGCGTGTCCTGCTCCTGATCCGAAATCTTCACGGTATAATCGCCCTGCACTACCCGGTTGGCCAGGCTCTCAATGAGCTGAATGCGGCGGGCTACGTCATCGTTAGTACGGGCCAGCTCGGCCTGCAGCTGCTCATTGGCCCGCAGCTCCCGCGTGATTTTGGTGAACAGCCAGAAGACGATGAGAGCGGCCAGCACGGCCGATACCACAACGGCCGCCGGGGTAGTATTCTCGAAGAAATCCTGCCGCCGCCGCCGCTCCTTCAGCAGCTCCTGCTCCTCTAGCTGCACCCGCATGATGAGGGCCCGCAGCTGCAGCTGCCGCTCCCGGTCAAGGCGCACGAGGCGGCGTACCGACTCGGCGGAAGGCGTCAGCATGGTCCAGCGGCGCAGGTAAGCAAACTCCTCCTTAATACTGGCCGCCAGCGAATCAAGGCGCTTCTGCTGGGCGCCATTGTCGAGGGTCAGGCCCTGCAAGGTCAGCAGGTCGGCCTGGGCAGCAGGAATGCTGGTTTCGAAACCGGGCAGGTAAGTAGTGTCGTTCAGCAGCAGATAGCCGCGCACCTGGCTCTGGGCGTCGCGCAGGTGGCCGCGCAGGCTGGAGGCATTTTCCAGCACCTGGTAGGTGTGCTCCACCTGCCGCGTGTAGAAGCCCAGCTGCTGAATACTGTACCAGGAAATAGCCGAGGTCAGCAGCAATACGCCCACGGCAATAACAAAACCCAGAATAATTTTGGTGTTGAGCTTGAGGCCCATAGGAAGGAGCAGGAACAGAAGGCGCGGAAAACGGCCGTAAGGTACGGCGGGCAGTTGGCTGGGCCTACAACGGCCGGCCGGGGGGGCGGGTTGGCTTCCGTATCTTTGCCCGAAATCCGAGTGGTTCCTCTGCCGCCGGTGTCTGCCGCCATGCCCCTCTTCGACCCGATTACCTCGCCCCAGAATCCACGCATCAAAAACCTGCTCAAGCTGCAGCAAAAGTCGTCGGAGCGCCGGGCGCAGGGCCTCACCATTATCGAGGGCCTGCGGGAACTGACCATTGCTCACGGCGCGGGCGTGGCCATTCCCGCTTTGTTCGTATGCCCCGATCTGGCCGGTACCGAGCGGCGGCGGCAGCTGGAGGAGCTGTTTGGCGGCGGCTCTACGGAGTGGTTTGAGGTATCGAAGGCAGTGTTCGAGAAGGTCGCCTACCGGGAAGGTTCCGACGGCGTGCTGGCCCTGGCCCGTCCGCCCCAACTGGCGCTGGAGGACCTGGTGCTACCCGACGCGCCGTTGCTGCTGGTGCTGGAAGCCGTGGAGAAGCCCGGTAACCTGGGAGCCATCCTGCGCACTGCCGATGCAGCGCAGGCTACGGCCGTCATCGTCTGCGACCCGCGCACCGATTTGTTTAACCCCAACGCCATTCGCAGCAGCATCGGCTGCTCCTTCACGGTGCCTACCGTGGCCACCACCCGAGAGGCGCTGCTGGCCTGGTGCCGGCAGCACGGCATCCGCACCTACGCCGCCGCCCTCACCGAGCACGCCGTAGCCTACACCACCTGCGACTTTCGCGGCCCCACGGCCCTGGTAATGGGCACCGAAGCCGATGGCCTCACTCCGGAACTCATGAAGGCCTGCGACCAGACCATCATCATTCCCATGCGTGGGGCCATCGATTCGCTGAACGTGAGCACCGCCACGGCCATTCTCACGTTTGAGGCCGTACGCCAGCGGGAGTAGCCTCCGCTGATTTTCTATTTGGAGCTTCCTTCGTATGTCCTTCCCCGAACACCGCATTCTGCACGTTTCTGGCCGCGTGCAGGGCGTTTTTTACCGTCAGAGTACCGTGCGGCAGGCGCAGCAGCTGGGCCTCAGCGGCTATGCCCGCAACAACCCCGACGGGACCGTGACCATCGAAGCCGAAGGTCCGGCCACTGCGCTGGATGCTTTGGAAGCCTGGTGCCACCAGGGACCCATAGCGGCCCGGGTAGATAAGGTGAGCGTAACATCCGGCCCAGTACAAGGCTACACCGAATTCCGGGTAGAGCGGTAGGAACTCAAACCCGCCGCAACTCCTCCACCCACACGTCCAGCTTATCGGCGGCGTGCAGCAATGGCGGGCCTACCGGCGTGGGCAGGGCGTGGCTTTCTACCAGCGTGGATTCCCAGTGCGTGAGGGTGGCCTCGCGCAATGCCCACGGCTCGTGCCAGAGCCGGCCCCGCCACAAACCTGCCCCGTGCCGGCCGGCGCGTACCGTGTGGCCGGCCGTGTAGAGGTGATATCGTTCCGTCAGGAAATACGCCAAAGAGCCGGGCCGGGCCAGTGGCAGCGCGGCCCCCGGCAGCCAGGACGCCGCAAACGTAGCCGCCGCCTCGCCGTGGTGCGTGCGCGTGGCGGTGGCGTGCAACGCGCCATCGGGGGTGGCGGTGAGCTGCATGCGTGCGTGCAGGTAAGGCAGATGAAACAGGGTGCGGGCGGCCCACACGCCCAGCGGCTGCGTGGCATCCAACGACAAAAACCACACGCCCGGCACGCCATCGAGGGTAGCGTAGGTGCGCACGTTCAGTTCATGTAGCGCGCTCAGGCCCGGTACGGCCGGCAAACCCAGCGGCCGGATGTGGCTCATGGTGAACGGAACCACGCCCAGCCACGCCTGTCCGTCGTAAGTGTCCAGCTCCAGCCGGTCCGGCAGGTAGGGGCGCAGTACTTCCGGCGACACGGGCCAGTGCGCAAACAACAGGTTGCTCCAGCGTTGCCGCATCAGCGGCCAGCGGGACGAGCGGGCAGGGGGCAAGTAGTCAGGCAAGGGGAACAGTAAGGGAACCGAGGTTGTGTCTACAACCGCGCTGCCTGGTAAATGTCCCGCGTAAGCCCCACAAACAACCCTATGCACGAGCATAGAGCGGTAAGCCTTTTGGTCAGTATTCTGCTGGGAGCTGACAACCTTAACGGTAACAAAAACAGGGGGCGCAGCCATCGGCTACGCCCCCTGTTTACAGCCTGACGGCTAAGAGCCATCAGCTTAAAAAGCTAGTCTACTTTCTTGGCCGAGCGCAGACGCTCGTTCTCGTCGAGCAGAATTTTGCGCATCCGCGTCGATTTCGGGGTTACTTCCAGGTACTCATCCTTCTGGATGTATTCCATGGCTTCCTCCAGCGAGAACTGACGCTTGGGCACAATCTTCACGTTGTCATCCGTACCCGAGGCACGCATGTTGGTGAGTTTCTTGCCTTTCTGAATGTTGATGGTCAGGTCGTTGGGACGGGTGTGCTCGCCGATAACCTGGCCGGCATACACTTCCTCGCCGGGCTCCACGAAGAACTCGCCGCGGTCCTGCATCTTGTCGATGGTGTAGGCAGTACCAGGGCCGGTTTCCATGGCAATCAGCGAACCGCTGATCCGGCCGGGAATTACGCCCTTGTATGGCTCGTACGAAGCGAAGCGGTGGTTCATGATGGCCTCACCAGCGGTGGCGGTCAGCACGTTGTTACGCAGGCCAATCAGACCCCGGGCTGGAATGTTGAACTCCAGGTGCTGCAAGTCGCCCTTGGGCTCCATGATGGTCAGCTCGCCTTTGCGCATCGTTACCAACTCGATAACCTTGCCAGCGGTTTCCTCCGGTACGTCTACCACCAGGTGCTCGATGGGCTCGGTACGGTTGCCGTTGTCGTCCTCGCGGAACAGTACCTGCGGCTGGCCTACCTGCAGCTCGAATCCTTCGCGGCGCATCGTTTCGATGAGTACCGACAAGTGAAGAATACCGCGGCCGTACACCAGGAATGTGTCTTCCTTATCGGTTTCCTTTACGCGCAGGGCCAGGTTTTTCTCGGTTTCCTTGAACAGACGGTCACGCAGGTGGCGCGAGGTCACGAACTTGCCTTCCTTACCGAAGAAGGGCGAGTTGTTGATGGTGAACAGCATGTTCATCGTCGGTTCATCGATGCTGATAACCGCCAGACCTTCGGGGTTCTCAGCATCGGCGAGCGTATCACCAATGTCGAAGCCTTCGATGCCGGTTACGGCGCAGATTTCGCCGGAGCTAACCTCCGAAACCTTGGTGCGGCCGAGGCCTTCGAACACCTGCAGTTCTTTGATTTTTACCTTTTTGATGGTGCCATCACGCTTCACCAGGCTCATGTTGGCGCCTTCTTTCAGCGTACCGCGGTGCACGCGGCCAATGGCGATACGGCCCACGAACGACGAGTAGTCGAGCGAGGTAACCTGCATCTGCGGGGTGCCGTCCAGGGTAGGAGCCGGCGGAATGGAAGCCACTACCGCGTCGAGCAACGGAATGATGCTGTCGGTTTTGGTTTTCCAGTCGGTGCTCATCCAGCCCTGCTTCGAGGAGCCGTACAGGGTCACGAAGTCCAGCTGGTCTTCGTTGGCACCCAGGTTGAACATAAGGTCGAATACCTGCTCGTGCACCTCGTCGGGACGGCAGTTTTCTTTGTCCACCTTATTCACCACCACGATGGGCTTCAGGCCCAGGTCGATGGCTTTACCCAGTACGAAACGGGTCTGGGGCATGGCACCTTCGAAGGCATCGACGAGCAGCAATACGCCGTCGGCCATCTTGAGCACCCGCTCCACCTCGCCGCCGAAGTCGGCGTGACCAGGGGTGTCGATGATGTTGATTTTAACGTCTTTGTAACGTACCGATACGTTCTTGGAGACGATGGTAATGCCCCGCTCACGCTCCAGGTCGTTGTTGTCCAGGATCAGGTCGTCGAACTGCTGGTGTTCGTCGAACAGCTTGGAGGCGTGGATGATCTTGTCCACGAGCGTCGTCTTGCCGTGGTCAACGTGGGCGATAATGGCGATGTTCCGAATGTTCTGCATACAAAGGTTTTTCCGGGTGCAAAGGTACGGAATGTTTAGCGCAAAAACGTGCAGTAATCAATTGTGACTGAGTGAGGAAGAAACAGACCGTGCGCAGATAGACAACTTATTGGGCTGCTGAGGTTCCCGAGCATATAGACAAAAGGCTATTCAAGGGATGAAGACCGAACCTGTGCCCGGCTGCGTATGTTGTGCCAACAAGCCGCCAGCCTGCCAAAGCAGCGGCTTCTTTCTCCTCTTTTCTCTCTTTCCCATCTTATGCGTTCTTCTTTCCTGCTGCTGCTTTTGTCCGTGCTGACCCTGAACTCGGCCTGTTCGCAAAATAAACCGGCCCGCGACGCCAAAATGGACGCGGCCGATTCGCCCCGGTCCGGCACTAAGCCCTCGTCGGCGGCCAAAACGTATCCTAAGCCGAAGGTAGTAACCGGCAAACCCGACGAGTTTCCCGTTCGCAAAACTGATGCCCAGTGGAAAGCCCAGCTTACCAAGGAGCAGTATTTCATTCTGCGCGAGCAGGGCACCGAGCGGCCCTTCAACAACCCTTACCACGACAACCACGAGAAGGGTAATTACTATTGCGCCGCCGACCACAACCTGCTTTTCTCTTCCGAAACCAAGTTTGAATCGGGTACCGGCTGGCCCAGCTTCTGGGCCCCGGCCTCAGAAAACAGCCTGAAAGTAACCGCCGACAACAGCCTGGGCATGAGCCGCGACGAGCTGGTGTGCGCCAAGTGCGGCGGCCACCTCGGCCACGTCTTCAACGACGGCCCCAAGCCCACCGGCCAGCGCTACTGCATGGATTCCTACGGTATGGTATTCGAGAAAACGAAATAAGGTACAGGGTGTCAGTGCGTATTACCGACAACTAAATAACTGGCAACTAGTTTTGTCCCCGGCTCCCTGGCAATCCAAGCCAGGGAGCCGTTTCGTTTGTTGTGGCTGCGGAGCGCGGGCTCCGTTGCACTTTTCCTTTCGTTCTATGTCAACTCAGGTTCATTCCGACTCTATTGCCGAGCTGCAGCAGGCGCTGGCCCCGGCACGCGAGCAACTGGTGGCGCACAGCGTATATCAGTCCCTTCACTCGCTCGACGATTTGCGCGTATTCATGCAGCACCACGTGTTTGCGGTGTGGGATTTTATGTCGCTGCTGAAGGCTTTGCAGCGCGAGCTGACGTGCGTGGAAATTCCGTGGGTGCCGCGTGGTAACGCGGCTACGCGCCGGCTTATCAACGATATTGTGCTGGAAGAGGAAACCGATGTGGACCCCGAGGGCCGGCCCGCCAGCCACTTTGAGCTGTACCTGCGCGCCATGCAGGAGTGCGGCGCCGATACTGGCCCCATCGAGCGGCTGCTGGATGCCCTGGCTGCCGGTCACTCGGTAGCGGAGGCCCTGCACGCGGCCAATGCACCGGCTTCAGTGCAGGAGTTTGTTTTGGGTACGTTTGCCATCATCGAGTCGGGGCAGCCGCACGCGGTGGCCGCCGCCTTCACCTTCGGCCGCGAAGACGTAATTCCCGATATGTTCCGTCATCTGGTAACCGACCTCAACCACCGCTTTCCCGGCCAGCTCGACACGTTCAGCTACTACCTCAACCGCCACATCCAGCTGGACGAGGAGGTGCATACGCCACTAGCCCAGCAAATGGTGCGCGACCTATGTGGCCAGGATGCCCGGCGCTGGGAAGAAAGTCGGGCCGTAGCTGTGCGGTGCATGCAGGCTCGCGTGGGCCTATGGAACGGCATTCAGGCCGATTTGCACCTGATTCACGGCTAGAAGTCAACCTCCCGACCGTAAGTCCGTTTATCAGAGAAGCCAGTCCGGATTGGGCTGGCTTCTTTGCTTTTTGCGTATGAAACGGCTGTTGCTATTACCCGCCCTGGTGCTGCTGGGGGCCTGTACAACCTCGGAAACCATAGGGGAGGAGGCTGCCGTGCGCCGCCCACCCGCCCGCATCCTCACCGATGCTGACCGCCAGGCGGCCTACAACAGCAACGCCGGCTACGGCGGCTCGGTGCCCGACGCTACGCCCGGCCGGGTACCCGTGCGCGAACAGGCCAGCGGAATTAACTCGCGCAAGCGGCCCGAAACCCTGAACACCAACGACAACAACACAACCACGCCCGAAACCCGCCTGCGCCGCGTAAACGGGGCCCCCACCGACACCTTGCGCCTGCCTCAATAATACCAAGCCATTGCTAGTACCGCACACGGCCCGCCTCCTGCATCAGGAAGCGGGCCGTGTGGCAGTAACAGTACGGGCCAGGCGCTATGCGGTAGCTTCGCCGGAAGCGTCCGGGGTGGCCGTAGCGGCTGGTTTGCTGGCTGCGGGGCGCGTGCGGCGGGGCGGGGCCGACTGCGCCGCGGCGGGTTTAGTGGCAGCTGGTACGGCTGCTTTAGCTGGCGCTGCTTTGGCTGTAGCTGAGCGGCTGGCGCGGTTCCGGGCCGGGCGGGCGGGCGTCGGCTGTGCGGCTGCGGGGGCTTCGGAAGTCGTGGAGATGCTGTCGGAAGCAGCCGGCGTACCATTTTCGTGATGGCGCACTATCGTGTGCAGCGCCTGCTCGAAAAGATGTTCCATATCTGCGTCCAGCCGCTGGGTGGCATCTTTCACCACCTCCTGTAGCTTGGCTTTGGTTTCCTTACGGATGCGCTTTACCACCTCGCTGATACGGCCGTCCAGCTCTTTTTGCAGCTGCTTAGCGGCCGATTTCAGAGCTTTCTTCTGACTGGATTTCTTGGCGGTACGGGTGTCAGAAATGGCGGTAGAAGTCGATTTAGCGGCTTTGGCGGCTTTTTTCTGCGCCTTCTCAGCCGGATCTTTTTCCTTCTTGATCTTTTTGGCCGGTTTTTCCTGTTCGGTGTTTTTCATGACGTAGTGCAGATGGGGAGAGAATTACCTGGTTTTAGTACGTAAGCCGCCGCCGTAAGTGGCCGAAATATAGAAGGATTTATAGGTGAAGTTGTTTGTACTGCTCATCAGCTACTGCGAAACCAGCGGCGCAGTTGATGGCTTCCCGAGGAAGCCCCCGCAAAAGCGGCTGCGGCTTTCCTCTTTATTCCTCGTTCCTTTGTACTCCCGTGGGCTTTCCGGCCGCGGCTTTCTTGTGATTTAGTTGCTTTCTGCTCCCGATATGGCCTCTTCTCTTCCCAAGCGCTACACCGTCACGGCCGCGCTGCCCTACGCAAACGGCCCCGTGCACATCGGCCACCTGGCCGGCGTGTACCTGCCCGCCGACATATATGTGCGCTACCTGCGCGCCCAGCAGCGCGACGTAAAATTCATCTGCGGCTCCGATGAGCACGGCGTACCCATCACCATCCGGGCCCAAAAGGAGGGCGTTACGCCCCAGCAGGTGGTCGATAAGTACCACGCCATCATCCGCGACTCGTTCCAGGACTTCGGTGTTTCGTTCGATATCTACTCGCGCACGTCCTCCCAAACGCACGCCGAGGTAGCTAGCGGCTTTTTCAAGAAGCTCTATGAGGAAGGCAAGTTCATTGAGCAGACCTCCGAACAATACTATGATGAGAAGGCCGACCAGTTTCTGGCCGACCGCTACATCGTGGGTACCTGCCCCAACTGCGGCAACGAAAATGCCTACGGTGACCAGTGCGAGAAGTGCGGCACCTCGCTCAGCCCCACCGAGCTCATCAACCCCCGCTCCATGCTCTCGGGCAACCACCCCGTGTTGCGCGAAACCAGGCACTGGTACCTGCCTCTGGACCAATACGAGCCTTGGCTGCGCGAGTGGATTGTGGAAGGCCACAAGCAGGACTGGAAAGCCAACGTGTACGGCCAGTGCAAATCGTGGATTGACCAGGGCCTGCACCCCCGCGCCGTCACCCGCGACCTGGACTGGGGCGTGCCCGTGCCGGTAGCCGGGGCCGAGGGCAAGGTGCTCTACGTATGGTTCGATGCGCCCATCGGCTACATTTCGGCTACCAAGGACCTGTTGCCCGACACCTGGGAAACCTACTGGAAAGACCCCGAAACCAAGCTGGTCCACTTCATCGGCAAGGACAACATCGTATTCCACTGCATCATCTTCCCCACGATGCTCAAGGCCCACGGCGACTATATCCTGCCCGATAACGTGCCCGCCAACGAGTTCCTGAACCTGGAAGGCGACAAAATCAGCACGAGCCGCAACTGGGCCGTGTGGCTGCACGAGTACCTGCAGGATTTCCCTGGCCAGGCCGACGTGCTCCGCTACGTGCTCTGCGCCAACGCCCCCGAAACCAAGGACAACGATTTCACCTGGAAGGACTTCCAAGCCCGCAACAACAACGAGCTGGTCGCCAACCTCGGCAACTTCGTGAACCGGGCCGTGGTGCTCACCCACAAGTTCTTCGAAGGCAAAGTGCCCGCCGCCGTGGGCTTCACCCCCGAGGACGAAGACGTATTGCGCCAGCTGAGCGAGTTCCCGGCCCGCATTGGGGAGCTGATTGACAACTACCGCTTCCGCGACGCCCTGAACGAGCTGATGAACCTCTCGCGCCTCGGCAACAAGTACCTGGCCGACCAAGAGCCCTGGAAGCTCATCAAAACCGACGAGGCCCGCACCGGCACCGTGCTGCACGTGTCGCTGCAGCTGGCCGCCGCCTTTGTTACGCTGCTGGAGCCCTTCCTGCCCGAAGCCGCCGCCCGCCTGGGCCGCATGCTGAACACCGAGAAAGGCACCTGGCCCCAGGCCGGCCGCCCCGACGCGCTGTGCGCCGGTCACCAGCTGGCCGAAGCCGCCCTGCTGTTCACCAAAATCGAGGACGCCACCGTGGAAGCCCAGGTGCAGAAGCTACTCGACACCAAGAAAGCCAACGAGGTGGCCGCCGCCGTATCGGCCCCAGCCAAGGAGGACGTGAGCTTCGAGCAGTTCCAGCAGATGGACCTGCGCATCGGCACCATCGTAGCTGCCGAAAAGGTCGCCAAAACCAAAAAGCTCCTCAAGCTCTCCGTAGACCTCGGTTTCGAGGAGCCGCGCACCATCGTATCGGGCATTGCCGAGCACTTTCTGCCCGAGGCCCTCATCGGCCAGCAGGTACAGGTGTTGCTCAACCTCGCCCCCCGCGAAATCAAAGGCATCCAAAGCCAGGGCATGCTCCTGATGGCCGAAAATGCCGACGGCGTCCTCAGCCTCATGCAGCCCAGCAGCCCCGTACGGCCGGGTTCGGGCGTGGCGTAACACGAATTGTGAAGAATCAATCAAAAAGCCCCGCTATTTAGTTGTAGCGGGGCTTTTTGATTGATGCATTTGGCTAAATAGGATTAACCGACTGGCTTAATGCTCTGAGCAAAGAGGCCAGTCGATCCAAGTCAACTGAGGTAAATGGTATTTCGTTGGCAAGCACTCGTTTCAATTCTGCTGCATCATCGAATAAAGACCCAATTACTATTTGAGGCTTCTCGAATTCCTCCCACTCATCGGTTGGAATGATAGCATAATAGTCTGTCTGTATTTCAAAGTGCCGACCATTACTTTTTAGATAGTCAGCCGTTTTCTCAAATAGCAATTCTAATTCGTCGGGAGTAATTCGCATTTATAGGCAGTTTTTAAATTCTCCAAGACTACTTCACGTTTACTACATTCATGGCCCGCTCTACGCCCAGCGCGCCAAATGCCAATACAGCCTCAGCGGCTTTCTCCAGGCGGCCTTCCAGGTCGATGTGCTCATCCGCTGAGAAAGGGCTGAGTACGTAATCCACCTGCCGGCCCTTGGAGAAGCTGGAGTCGATGCCGAAGCGCAGGCGGGCGTACTCGTCGGAGCCCAGGGTTTCCTGGATGTGCTTGAGGCCGTTCTGGCCGCCGGCCGAGCCTTTGGCTTTCAGCCGCAGCTTGCCGAAGGGCAGGGCCAGGTCGTCGGTCACGACTAGCATATTCTCCTTGGTGAGCTTGAGCGTGCTTAGCCAGTGGGCCGCCGCCTTGCCGCTCAGGTTCATATAGGTGGTCGGCTTCACCAGCACGTAGGTGTGGCCCTTGTGCTTGATTTCGGTGGTGAAGGCGTGGCGGCCCAGCTGCCAGGGCGCGGCGTCGTGCTTGCGGGCTAAGTAGTCGCCCACCATAAAGCCCACATTGTGGCGCGTATCGGCGTATTCCGGCCCGATGTTGCCCAGGCACAGCACAAGAAACTTCATATCACGGAGTTAGACGGATTGTTCGGATTTCACGGATGCAAGGTTGCGCGGCCGGAACAGCAAGAGCCTGCTGGCCCGGCACTCAACGCAAACAAAAAAAGCCGCCCTGCGAGCAGGACGGCTTTTCGGTAGACGGTATTACCCGGCACGAAATCCGTGTAATCCGAGAAATCCGTCTGAATCCGTGATTTATTTGTCGGCCGACATCTGGCCTTTCAGCGCACGTGGGATGGCCACGGTAGCAATGGGAGCCTGCTCGCTGGTCAGGATGGTGTAGTTGTTTGGCACAACTTTGCTCACCTTGATCGACTTGCCGAGGCCCAGCTCTGAAATGTCCACTTCAACCGATTCGGGCAGGTTTTCGGGGGTAGCACGCACTTTGATTTTGCGCAGCTTGCTCACCAGTTTACCACCGGCCAGTACGCCCGGCGAAACACCTACGTATTTCACGGGAACGTCCATCTTCACTTCTTTGCCATCCTGCAGCTCCAGGAAGTCAACGTGCAGCAGCATTTCGTTCACGGGGTGGAACTGAGAATCCTGCACAATGGCGCGACGAATGTCACCTTCGATGTTCAGCTCAACTACGTGCACCTCGGGGGTGTACAGCAGTTCGCGGAACAGGATGGCTGGAACGGAGAAGTGAACCTGGTCTTCGCCGCCGTACAGTACGCATGGTACGTACGAGTCGAGGCGGAGCGCCTTGGCGTCCTTCTTACCGAGATTCGCTCTTTTAAACCCTACAATCTCGAGGCTTTTCATAAACGGGTGCTTTTGAGGAAAAAACGCGTGCCCAAAGCAGGCAAACGGGCCGCAAAGATAGGCGGATTGTTTGGGATTTGAAAGCTGACAGGCTAAGTCATCTGTCAGCCTGAGCGGAGCGAAAGACCTTATCCCGCTAGAACGAATATCGCGTCAACGACTCGTTTTGACGGGATAAGGTCCTTCGCTCCGCTCAGGATGACAATAAAGCAGCGTTACACAAACAACGAGCTGATCGACTCGTGCGAGACTACGTTGTGAATGGCCTGCGCGAACAGCGGAGCCAGCGAGATAACCCGGATTTTGGGGTTTTGCTCCTTCAGTGGCAGCGTATCGGTAATCACCAGCTCCTCCAGGGCCGAGTTGCGAATCCGCTCGTGGGCCGGGCCGCTCAGGACGCCGTGGGTAATCACGGCGCGCACCGATTTGGCTCCGCGCTCCATCAGCAGCTCGGCGGCCTTGCAGATGGTGCCAGCCGTGTCCACGATGTCATCCACCAGGACCACGTTCATGCCCGTCACGTCGCCGATTACCTGCATAGAGGCAATTTCGTTGGCCCGCAGCCGCATTTTGTCACACACCACAATTTCGGCCCCAAACTTCTTGGCGAAGGCCCGGGTGCGTACCACACCGCCCACGTCGGGCGAGGCGAAGATGAGGTTGTCGAGGTTCAGACTCTTGATATAGGGGGCCGTCACGGTGGCTCCGTCGAGATGATCCACCGGAATGTCGTAGAAGCCCTGAATCTGGCCGGCATGCAGGTCGCAGGTCATCAGGCGGTCGGCACCCACGCTCTGAATCATGTTGGCCACCACTTTCGCCCCGATGCTCACGCGCGGCTTGTCTTTGCGGTCCTGGCGGGCATAGCCCATGTAGGGCATCACAATGTTCACCTTATAGGCCGAAGCCCGTTTGGCGGCGTCCACCATCAGGGCCAGCTCCATCAGGTTTTCGGCCGGCGGGTTGGTGCTCTGGATCAGAAAAACGGCGCATCCGCGCACGCTTTCGTTGAAGCTGGGCCCGAGCTCCGTATCGGCGAAACGCTGAATGCTCAGGTCGCCGAGCGGAATGCCGTAGGCAGCGGCAATCTGGGCACCCAACTCGTGGGAGGCATTGCCCGCGAAAATTTTAACCTGCTGTGACATGAAAAGGGGGAAAGGGGGAAGAGTGAATCACAGATTTTATAGATTAAAAAAAGGGATTTCGCAGATGGAAGAACCTATCGTTCCATCTGCGAAATCCCTTTTCAATCTGTAAAATCTGCGACTAAAAAAGCGAAAGGCGCCGACTCTTCCGGATGAGGAAGAATCAGCGCCTTTCGCGTTGTGGTAGTCGGTTGTCCGACCAGGGCTCGAACCTGGACTTTCTTGAATCAAAATCAAGCGTGTTGCCAGTTACACCATCGGACAATTTCAAGCGGCTGCCGGTGTAAGCGTGCCGTTTGGTTGTGCAAATGTACGGCGAGTTTTATCCGAGGCAAATTTCCGGGCAAATATTTTTTGTGGCTCTGACCCCTCATGGGGGCTGAAACGAGCTTTTGAAGCTGATTTTCAGAAGCTCAGCTCCCGAAAAAAAAGTTGAAAAATGTGCGTAGCCTCCTGCTTTGGCAATGCCGGGATTAAGCCGTAGTTTTGCGCCCTGAAACGATGCACCCCATCCAACCATACAACGCAATGGCGAATACCGGCAAAATCACCCAGGTTATTGGTCCCGTCGTGGACGTGAGCTTCGCGGGTGAAGGCTCCAAGCTTCCCAATATTCTCGACGCTCTCGAAGTCACGAAAGACAACGGCCAGGTGGTCGTGCTGGAAGTCCAGCAACACTTAGGTGAAGACCGGGTGCGCACTATCGCCATGGACTCGACCGAGGGCCTGACCCGCGGCGCGGCTGTGCGTGACCTAGGCGCGCCAATGTCGATGCCCACGGGCGAAGGCATCAAAGGCCGCCTGTTTAACGTTATCGGCCAGGCCATTGACGGCATTCCGCAGCCAAAAAGCGACGGCGCCCTGCCGATTCACCGCCAGGCCCCGCCTTTCGAAGACCTCGCTACCTCGTCGGAGATTCTCTACACGGGTATCAAAGTAATTGACCTGCTCGCTCCTTATGTAAAGGGTGGCAAAATTGGTTTGTTCGGTGGTGCCGGCGTAGGCAAAACCGTACTCATCATGGAGCTGGTAAATAACATCGCCAAGGCCTACGCGGGTCTGTCGGTGTTTGCCGGCGTGGGTGAGCGCACCCGCGAAGGCAATGACCTGCTGCGCGAATTCATCGAGTCGGACATCATCAAGTACGGCGACGAGTTCAAGCATTCGATGGAAGCCGGCGGCTGGGACCTGACCAAGGTTGACCAGAACGAGCTGCTCAAGTCGCAGGCAACCCTCGTGTTCGGTCAGATGAACGAGCCTCCTGGAGCCCGGGCCCGCGTTGCCCTCTCGGGCCTCACGGTAGCCGAGAACTTCCGTGATGGTGACGGCACCGGTGCCGGCCGCGACATCCTGTTCTTCATCGACAACATTTTCCGCTTCACGCAGGCGGGTTCGGAAGTATCGGCTCTGCTGGGCCGGATGCCTTCGGCCGTAGGCTATCAGCCCACGCTGGCTACCGAAATGGGTGCCATGCAGGAGCGGATTACCTCCACCAAGCGCGGTTCCATCACGTCGGTACAGGCCGTATATGTGCCTGCTGATGACTTGACTGACCCGGCTCCGTCGACGACGTTTGCCCACTTGGATGCTACCACCGTACTGAGCCGCAAAATCTCCGAGCTGGGTATCTACCCCGCCGTGGATCCGCTGGACTCCACTTCCCGCATTCTGTCGGTAGAAGTACTGGGCGAGGAACACTACAACACCGCCCAGCGCGTGAAAGAGATTCTGCAGCGCTACAAGGAATTGCAGGACATCATCGCCATCCTGGGTATGGACGAACTCTCGGAGGAAGATAAGCTGACCGTAACGCGCGCCCGTCGGGTGCAGCGCTTCCTGTCGCAGCCCTTCCACGTAGCCGAGCAGTTCACCGGCCTGAAAGGCGTACTGGTTGACATCAAGGAAACCATCATCGGTTTCAACGGTATCATCGACGGCCAGTATGACCACCTCCCCGAGGCGGCCTTCAACCTGGTCGGCAACATTGATGACGCCGTAGCCAAGGGTGCCAAACTGATGGCTGAAGCCAAGTAATTTCTTCTAATGTGAGGAATGTGCTGATGTGGGAAATGTGAACACGCTCCGGCGGCGCATCCTCATCAGCACATTCAGCACATTTTCACATTGCTCACATTAGAAAAGATGCATCTGGAAATCATCACGCCCGACCGTAAGGTGTTTGAAGGCGAGGTTACGTCGGCCCGGTTTCCGGGGGTTGATGGCCTGTTTGAAGTTTTGAACAACCACGCCCCGCTGATTTCGGCTCTGAAAGCCGGCGATGTGGTGCTCAACGGTGGTGCTACTTCCTTCCACATTGAAGGTGGCGTGGTAGAAGTGTTGCGCAACAACGTAATCGTGCTGGCCGAAGGCGCTTCGGCGTAAGGCAAAGAGGTAGCCATAAAAAAACCTGTGCCTTGCTCCCACCCGGGAGGAAGGCACAGGTTTTTTTATGGCTACCTGCCCCCGGCTGCGTTGGAGTAATTATCTTGCAAGGCCTTCGTATCCGGTTGTATCTCGCAGTTCAGCTATGCGCTTTCTATTTGTTTCTCTGCTTTGCCTGGGCACTACGCTTACCGCCCCGGCCCAAACCTTTCCCATTGAGTACCGCCGCGCCATGCAGGCCCGCGATACGGCCAAAGTGCGCAAAGTGCTGGTGGCCTGGCAGCAGAAGGAGCCCCGGAACCCCGACTGGCACGTGGCGAAGTTCAATTATCAGTTGCGGCAGGCGTACCGGGTGATGGTCAGCAATGCGCCAGCGGCGGATGACCGGGGGCTGAAAATAGAGCAAGGCGGCAAGCCTGCCGGCTCCCTCACCGAAGGCTACGAGCCCCGCCTGCTGGAAGCCGCCCGAACCACGTTGCGCGAAGGAATCCGGCTGGCCCCCGACCGGCTGGATATGCGCTTCGGGCTGGCCAAGACGTACGAAATGACCCACGAACCCGGCCTGGAAATAGCGGTGCTCACGGCGGCTTTGAAGGATCGAAAAATCAGCGGCAAATCCTGGCGCTGGCAGGAGGGTAAGCCGCTGCCGGAGCCAGAGGCGGTATTTGTGCCCGAAAATCTGGAGGAGTACATGTTACCCTACTGGCAGGCCGATACGCCCGAAGACGCGGAAGTAGCCCGGCAACTGGCTGAACTGGTGAATGAGTACTACCCAGCCAGTGCTCTAGGACCTTTCAACATGGGTATGTATCATACGATGACGGGGCAGGAAGAAAAGGGCTACTCGTTTTTTCAGCAAGCCAATACCCGTCGCTCTAACGACTGGCAGACATTGGCTAATTTAACCCGGCTAGCCGTCAAGCTGGAGCGCAAGGCCGAAGCCCAGCAGTATCTGGCGGCTTTGCAGAAGTTGCCTGCGGGCCGTCCCGCCGCCGCCGATCTGGGCAAGGAGGTTCGGAAAATGAAGTAAAAAGGACTTTCAGCAAAGTTCAGCTCTTGGTGGTCCGTACATTTGGGAAATGCTTGCTGACCCAGCAGAAGTGAAATCTGTGAAAAATCAGAGCAACCACGATTAATCAGCGCGAAACGTATTTCATGCATATCCACCCCAAAATCACCCCGATTTACCAGTCGTCCGTTTTCAAGTTTGAAGATCTGAACGAGCTGGAGCTATACTTCGGGGAGCCGGGCAGCCGCTACCTGTACTCGCGCAACGGTAACCCCAACTCCGATGAACTGGCCGAGGCGGTGAATCGGCTGGAAGGTGGGGCCAGCGCAGTAGCCACGGGTTCGGGCATGGCGGCCATCTTCGCGGCCCTGCTGGCGTTTTGCCAGGCCGGCGACCATGTGCTGTGCGCGGCCGATATCTACGGCGGCTCATCGTCGTTGCTGAACCAGGAGCTGAGCCGGATGGGCATTACGGTGACGTACGTGCCGTTTGAAGAGCTGTATGCGCTGGACCGCTTCGTGCAGCCTACTACCCGGTTGCTGCTCTGCGAAACTATGAGCAACCCGCTGTTGCGGGTGGCCGACCTGCGCCGTCTGGCCGACGGCTGCCACGGCTTGGGCCTGAAGCTGGTGGTGGATAACACGTTTGCCTCGCCCGTTATCACCCGGCCGCTGGCGTTGGGGGCCGATGTGGTGTTGCACAGCGTGACGAAATACATTTCCGGCCACTCCGATGTAACGGCCGGCGTGACCGTGGCCGCCGATGCAGCCGTAGCCGCCCGGTTAAAGCAAGTGGGGGTGCTGTACGGCCTCACGCTGAGCCCAATGGAAAGCTGGTTGGCTGTACGGGGCCTCAAAACGCTGCACCTGCGTATGCCCGCCCATAGCCGCAACGCGCTGGCCATTGCCGAATTCCTTCAACAGCACCCCGCTGTGCGGGCCGTGTACTACCCCGGTCTGCCTGAGCATCCGCAGCACGCGTTGGCGCAGGAGCAGGGCGGCGGCCTGTTCGGTGGGATGATGTCGATTCTGCTGGCCGATGATGCGGCGGTGGTGAATCGTTTCATGCAGCGGAGCCAGCGGTTCCCGTTCGCGCCCTCTTTGGCCGGCGTCGATTCTTCCCTTTCGTATCCGCTGGGTACGTCGCACCGCTACCTCACGCCCGGGCAACAGGCTGAGTTGGGCATTACGGTAGGGCTGGTGCGGCTCTCGGTAGGAATTGAGCCGGTGGAGGAACTGCTAGCCGACCTGGCGCAGGCGTTGGGGTAGTTTGTCTACCCCAATCTGAAAATGTGCGTAAGCTTGCTGAAAAAGTATAAAGGACTATGCCATCGTTCCGGCTTCTCTGAAAAGCAGGTTGAAAGCAACGCTGAGCCTGTTTTTAGGATATACTACCACGCAAGAATTTTGTACGTTGAATACCAGCCGGGGAACTTTATATACTAAAACAGCACAGAAACGACGATTATTCAGCAACCAGCAGTTCGCGTACGGCTCCGGCAACCCGCTGCAAATCAGCGTCCGTCATGGCAGAACCGGAAGGCAGACAGAGGCCACGAGTAAATAACTCAGTACATACCTCGCCGCCATAAGAAGTCACATCGGCGAATAGCGGCTGTAAGTGAAGAGGCTTCCAGAGCGGGCGGCTTTCGATGTTGCGGGTTTCTAGGTGCAGGCGCAGCTGATCCGGCGTGACGGTGGTTTCGGCGGGGTTGAGCAGCAGGCAGGTAAGCCAGCGGTTCGAGTGGCTGCCGACTGGCTCAAGGGGACCAAAGGATAGACCAGGAATAGCAGCCAGATGCTGCCGGTACCACGCGTAGATTTCGCGACGCTTCTTCACCCGGTCTTCCAGCAGTTCCATCTGACCCCGGCCGATGCCGGCCAGTACGTTGCTGAGGCGGTAGTTATAGCCCAGCTCCGAGTGCTGATAATATGGGGCGTCGTCTTTGGCCTGGGTAGCCCAGAACCGGGCCTGCCGGGCCCATTCGGCCGAGTTGGTTACCAAGGCCCCACCGCCGCTGGTGGTCAGGATTTTATTGCCGTTGAAGGAGAAAACACCTATCGTCCCGAAGGTGCCCAGCGGCTGGCCCTCGTAACGGCTGCCCAGCGCCTCGGCGGCATCTTCCAGTACGGGCACGCCAAATTCAGCTGCCAGCGCCAGAATTTCGCGTAGCCGGCAGGGCATGCCATACAGGTGCACAATAATGAGGGCCTTAGGTAAGCGGTTCTGATGTTTGCCTGCCTCCAGAGCTTCGCGGAGCCGTTCCGGGCAAATATTCCAGGTTTCGGCCTCGCTGTCAATGAAAACCGGTGTGGCTCCCTGGTACAGAATAGGGTTGGCAGTGGCCACAAAGGTAAATGAAGGGCATAGCACTTCGTCGCCGGGACCAACGCCCAACAGCCGCAGTCCCAGATGAATGGCCGCCGTACCCGAGGTGAGAGCCACGCAATGCCGCGCCCCGGTGAACTCGCAGATGTCGCGCTCAAAGCCATCCAGATTAGGGCCTACGGGAGCCACCCAGTTGTCTTCAATGGCCTTACTCACGTAGTTAAGCTCGTGGCGGCCCAGGTGGGGCGGGGAAAGAAACAGCCGGTCGTAATCCTGACTACGCATGAAAAAGCGGGAACTGAGAGCGAATACGGGGACAAGATGGGAAAACTGCCGTTTGCCGGAGGATTTTCGGCCCAGCTGTTCCAGAAAATCAACTGCTTCTATTGCTATGAGCTCCCGATTCAGTGAGCCAGCGCCCTGGCCGGCACACCTACCGCCGTGCAGTCAGCCGGCAAATCACGCACGGCTACGGCCCCGGCTCCTACTACGGTTTGCGCCCCTACCCGCACCTGGTTGATAACGGTGGCATTCGTGCCCAGATACACACCGGTTTCGAGGTAAGCCTCGCCGCCAACATTGGCATGCGGCATGAGGGAGCAGAAATCTTCCAGTATGGCATCATGGCCAATGGTGCAGCCAAGGTTGAGTAGAACGTGCTGCCCCAGGGTAATATCGCAGGTCAGAATACAGCCCTGACTGATGATGCTGCCCGCGCCGATGGTAACGTGCTGATAAGGCTGCAACACTACGCTGGGGTGAATGAGCGTGGCAAACGTGAGCTGAGGGGCCGTGATACGCGCCACCACGGCGGCCCGGCTGCGGCTGCTGCCCACTGCTACCACCACTTGCTGCGGCGCTGGTTGGGTATTCAGGTCGGCCACGGAACCAAGATAGGGCAGTCCGTGCACGGTAGCGGCGGCCGGGGCGCGGTCATCGTAAAAGCCGGCCACGTTCCACCGGGGTGCTACCTCGTTGATCTGGCGAATCAGGATCAGCACTTCCCGGCCCAGCCCACCCGCGCCCACAATAACCAGACAGGGCAACGAAGCCAAAGTAGTAGTTGAAGCAGCAGGTTCAGGGTGGTTCATGGAGCAGAAGAGGAGGGAGGCGTGCCCGTAAAAGCCGACATGGTAGCCTGGCCCGGAGCGGCAATATCGCGCGCGCCCAGCACGCGGCCTACGGTACGCAGCAAAATTCGCATATCGAGTCCAAACGACAGGTTGTCGACGTACCACACGTCGTAAGCAAATTTCTGCTCCCAGCTGATGGCGTTGCGGCCGTTTACCTGCGCCCAGCCGGTAATACCCGGCCGCACGGCGTGGCGGCGGGCCTGCGCGGGTGAGTAGAGCGGCAGGTATTGCTCCAGCAGCGGCCGGGGCCCTACCAGGCTGATGTCGCCGCGCAGTACGTTCCAGAGCTGGGGCAGTTCATCGAGGCTGGTGGCGCGTACCCAACGGCCCAGGCACGGCAGGCGCGCGGCATCAGGCAGCAGCTGGCCCTGAGCGTCGCGCTGGCTGGTCATGGTCTGGAGCTTGAAAAAAGAAAATATCTGCCCATGCAAACCCGGGCGCGGCTGCCGGAACAGCCAGGAGCCGCCGTTCTGCCAGGCCAGCAACGGGGCCAGCCCCACCAGCACCGGCAGAGCCAGCAGCAGCGCAGGCACGGCCAGCACCACATCGAGCAGGCGCTTGCCGTGGCGGGCGTACCAGGAAGTGGCGGCGGTGGACATAGTGGCAAAAATACGCGGAAATGCAGGGCACGTTTGACTTCGACGGTCAGGGGTTTAGCTTGCGCTGGATTTTACCGCTTCGTATGCTCGTTTTTCCCAATGCCAAGCTCAACCTGGGCCTCTACATCACCGGCCAGCGGCCCGACGGGTTCCGCAACCTCGAATCGGTGTTTGTGCCCCTGCCGTGGACGGATGCGCTGGAAGTGCTGCCGGCCCCGGCCGACTCCGAAACCACGCTGACGCTCACCGGAATTCCCATCCCCGGCGAGCCGGCCACCAACCTGTGCCTGCGGGCGTACGAGCTGCTGAAGGCCGATTTCGACCTGCCGCCCGTGCAGCTGCATTTGCATAAAGTGGTGCCCATCGGGGCCGGGCTGGGTGGAGGCTCCGGCGACGCCGCGTTTGCCCTGCGCGCCCTCAACGACCTGTTTGCCCTGCAGCTACCCTCCGATACGCTGGAAAACTACGCCCGCCGCTTGGGCTCCGACTGCGCGTTTTTCATCCAAAACAAGCCGGTTTTTGCCTACGAAAAAGGTGACGTATTTGAGCCAGTGGCGCTGGACCTAACCGGTACGGCCTGCCTGGTTATCTATCCCAGCCTGCACATCAGCACCGCCGAAGCGTACAGCCGCGTGCAGCCCCGCACCCCGCGCCACGATTTGCGCACGGCCCTCCGCCAGCCGCTGGAAACCTGGCGCGACGCCATCAGCAACGACTTCGAAGAAGCCCTCACGCCGCATTATCCGGTGCTGGGTGAAATCAAGGCGCAGCTGTACGAGGCCGGGGCCGCCTACGCCAGCCTCTCGGGCTCCGGCTCGGCCGTGTATGGCCTGTTTCCGGGCCTGGAAATGCCGCCGTCGCTGGAGCTGCCAGTGGAGTACCAGGTGTGGGCCGGCCGGCTGTAAAGGTGAACTGGTGAACTGGTGAATTTGACGTTCAATACACACAGTTGGCGCAAGCAGAACGTCAAACTCACCAGTTCACCATCTCACCAGTTCACCGCTAGCCCACAAGCACGTCGGCTGCTTCGGCGCGGCGCTGGCGGCGTTTCATCCACTGGTCGAGGACGGGGTGGATGAGGACGCTGAGCAGAATCACTACGGTGCCCAAGTAGAAGCCGGTGGAGAGCTTTTCCTGGCCGAAGCCGGGGATGTGCAGTGTGTACATCAGCACGGCCAGCAGGATGCCGTACACGGGTTCCAGGTTAATAGTCAGGTTTACCACGAAGGCCGAAATGCGCTTCATCAGCTCCACCGACGTGGAAAACGCGTACACTGTACACACGCCCGCCAGCAGCAGCAGCCACAGCCAGTCGTAGCCTTGCAACCCCAGCTGTAGGCCGCGGCCCTCGGTGAAATAGCGACTGTACACGGGCATGAATAGTACAATGCTCAGACAGGCACCGGTCATTTCGTACAGCGTGAGCTGGAACGGGGTGTGACGCTTCACCAGCTTGGAATTGAACACGCTGAACAGCGCCGATAACCCCGCCGACAGAATAGCTACCAGCAACCCGGCCATCTGGTCCAGCTCGGCCTGCGACACCAAGTACAGGCCCACCATCGTCAGCAGGCCCAGGCCCACCTCGTAGAGCCGCACCCGCCGCCACAGCACCAGCGGCTCCAGCAACGACGTCCACAGCGCCAGCGTGGCCAGCCCGGCCAGACACACGCTGACGGAAGAGAGGCGGGCGGCCAAGAAGAACGTAATCCAGTGCGCCGCCACCAGCACCCCGATGCCCAGCATCTTCAGCGCCTCCGGGGCCGCTACGCGCCAGGGCTGCCGCCGCGCCACCAGCAGCACCGCCAGCCCCGAGGCCGCCAGCAACGTGCGCCAGAACACCAGCTCCACCGGCGGCACCGATATCAGCTTGCCCAGAATGGCCGTGAAGCCCCAGAGCAATACAATAAAATGCAGACGCAGGTAGTCTTTGAGCATGCGGTGAGGTTGTGAACTGGTGAGGTAGTGAAATAGTGAGTTTGACGTTTGATTGGCTGAATGGCGCAAATAGAACATCCAATTCACTATTTCACTATCTCACCAGTTCACTGTTACTGCGGTATCACGCGGTAGAGGATGCCCCCGATGAGGGTGAAGACGATGCTGGGCACCCAGGCGGCCAGTAAGGGCGAAAGGGTGCCCACGGCCGCCAGGTTGCGGCTCAGAATCACGAAGATGATGAACACGAAGGCCAGCACGAAGCCCAGCGCAATCTGCCCGCCCACGCCGGCGCGGCTCTTGCGGGCGCTCATAATCACCCCGATGACGGTGAGGATGAACATGGCGTAGGGGTAAGCAAACCGCTCGTACTTCTCGCTGAGGTACACCTGCGTATCATCGGAGCCGCGGGCTATTTTCTGGTTGATGTAGCGGTTCAGCTCCGGCAGCGTGAGGGTTTCGGCCAGGCGGTAGGTGCTGGCGAAGTCCTTCGGGTAGAGGTTGAGCACCGTGTCGCGGGCGGGCACGGTTTTGAGGCTTTCCTTCTCGCCGCTGAAGGTGCGAATGAGTTGGGGCGTGAGGCGCCAGGCCTGCTTGGTGGAATCCCAGGTAATGGCCTCGGCCGTGAGGCGACGCTTGAGCAGCTGCCCGTCGATGGTTTCCAGCGCAAACTTGTAGCCCACGTTGTTCACGTTGTCGTAGCTCTCCATGAAGGCGTAGTCGCGGGGCCCGATTTTGATGTGCACGTTACGGCCGCTGAACCGGTACGGATTCTTGATGTAGGCCTTCTCGAACTGCACCCGCGTCTTGTTGGCAATCGGAATCAGCCAGCCCGTCATGGCCATCGTGAGAGCCCCCAGAATGGCGCTGCCCATGATGTAAGGCAGCAGAAACCGCTTGAAGCTGATGCCTGAAGCCAGCATGGCTACTACTTCGGTACGCTCGGCCAGCTGGGCTGTTACGAACACCACGGCAATGAATACCGTGATGGGGGAGAGCAGATTAGCGAAGTACGGAAACAGGTTCACGTAGTACTCCGACAGAATCTGCCACGCGCCCAGGTTGTGCTTCAGAAAGTCGTCGTTCTTCTCCGTGAAGTCAATCACGCAGATAACCGACACGAGCAGCACCACCGAGAAGAAAAACGCGGTGAGAAACTTCTTGAGAATGTATTTATCGAGCAGCTTCATATTTAGCTGTTAGCAGAACGTCATGCTGAGCGGAGGCGCAGCCGTAGTCGAAGCATCTCTACTGCTTCGTTGTAATAGTAATTAATTAGCCAGAGGTAGAGATGCTTCGACTACGGCTGCGCCTCCGCTCAGCATGACAAACGATTTCTGCCCTACAATCTTGTCATCAGCTGCTTCACCATGCGGTCCTTCCACTCGCGGAAGGTGCCGGCCAGAATTTGCTGGCGGGCCTGCTTCACCAGCCACAGGTAGAAGGTGAGGTTGTGGATGGAGGCAATCTGCGGGCCCAGCATTTCCTTGCTGTGGAACAAATGACGCACGTAGCTGCGCGAGTAAAAGGTGCTCACATAGCCGCCCAGCTCCTCGTCGATGGGCGTGAAGTCATCGGCCCACTTCTTGTTGGCAATGTTCATGATGCCCTGGGTAGTGAACAGCATGCCGTTGCGGGCGTTGCGGGTGGGCATCACACAGTCGAACATATCCACGCCCAGCGCAATGTTTTCGAGGATGTTGGCCGGCGTGCCCACGCCCATCAGGTAGCGCGGCTTGTCCTTGGGCAGGATGTCGCACACGATTTCCGTCATCTCATACATCATGTCGGCCGGCTCGCCCACGCTCAGCCCCCCAATGGCGTTACCCTCCCGGCCCTGCTCGGCAATAAACTCCGCCGACTTCACGCGCAGGTCCTTGAACGTGGAACCCTGCACAATCGGGAACAGCGTCTGGCTATAGCCGTAGTGGCCCTCGGTGCCGTCGAAGCGCGTGATGCAGCGCTTGAGCCAGCGGTGCGTCATGTCGAGGGAGCGGGCGGCGTAGCTGTACTCGCAGGGCCAGGGCGTACACTCATCAAAGGCCATGATGATGTCGGCCCCGATGGTGCGCTGGATGTCCATCACGCCCTCGGGCGAGAACAGGTGCTGGGAGCCATCAATGTGGGAGCGAAACTTCACGCCTTCCTCCTTGATTTTGCGGGTGCCACTCAGCGAGTACACCTGGTACCCGCCCGAGTCGGTGAGGATGGGCCGGTCCCAGCCGTTGAACTTGTGCAGCCCGCCGGCCTTGCTGATAACCTCTAGGCCGGGCCGCAGGTACAGGTGATACGTGTTGCCGAGAATAATCTGGGCGTTGATATCGTCTTTCAGGTCGCGCTGCTGCACGGCTTTCACGGTGCCGGCCGTGCCCACGGGCATAAAAATGGGCGTTTCAATGGCACCGTGGTCGGTGTGCACTACGCCGGCTCGGGCTTTGGAGTGCGGGTCGTTGGCTACGAGGTCGAAGGTCATGGAAAAAGCTGCAAGCTGTAAGCCGCCAGCTGCAAGCTGCGAGCCGCAAGCTGCCGACGGAACATCAGCTTGCAGCTTGCAGCTTACGGCTTGCAGCTCTTAAAAGACAAAGGTACTCCGAATGCCTACTTTTGCAGGCCGAAACCCCGTGCTGCTGTGTCTTTCTCCTTTTCTCCCGCTATCTGGCTGCTGCTGGCTGCCGTGCTGGTGCAGCTCTACTACGCGGCCTACTACTTTCTGCCCTTCGCCCGCCGCTCCCCGGAGCCTGCCACCGGCCCCGACGACGAGCCCGTCTCGGTGGTAGTGTGCGCCCACAACGAGCTGGAAAACCTGCGCCGCCTGCTCCCGCTGATTCTGCAGCAGGACTACCCCGCCGGCTTTGAGTTGCTGCTTATTGATGACCGTTCCACCGACGATACCTACCTCTACGTGCAGCAACTCACCCAGTATTATCCGCACGTGCGGCTGGTGTCGGTGGCGCGCACGCCTGACGGTTTGTCACCCAAAAAATACGCCCTGACACTGGGCATCAAATCGGCCCGGCACGAGCGGCTGCTCTTCACCGATGCCGACTGCATTCCGGCCACCAATCAGTGGCTCAGGTACATGCAGCGGGGCTTCGGCCGGCCTGCCGATATGGTCCTCGGATACTCCGCCTACGCGGAGGAACCAGGTTTTCTGAATAAATTAATCCGGTTTGAAACCTTGCTGACGGGGGCACAGTATTTGTCTTTTGCGTGGCGCGGCCGGCCCTACATGGGCGTCGGCCGCAACCTGGCCTACACCCGGCCGGTCTTTTACCAGACGAAAGGGTTTGCCTCCCACATCCGCAGCCTCAGTGGCGACGACGACCTGCTAGTGCAGGACGCCGTGCAGCACGGGGCCCGCGTGGCCGTGGTAGCCGAACCTGGGGCGCACACCCTCAGCGAGCCGGCTCTGACCTGGGGCCAGTGGTGGCGGCAGAAACGGCGGCATTTGTCGGCCGGCCGGCAGTACCGCCTCGCCGACCGGGTACGCATCGGGACCTTTATTGGCTCCAATCTGGTTTTTTACGGTACGGCAATTGGCCTGCTGTTTTCCCATTCCGATTGGGTACCTTTGGCTACGGCGTGCCTCGTGCGCACCGGGGCTATTCTGGCCGTGTATTATCAGCTCGGCCGCCGGCTCGGGGAGCGGTTGCCCGTCATGTGGCTGCCTTTTCTCGACGCTGTGTATTTTTTTTATTATCTCGCTCTGGGAATCTCGCTGTTCCTCTACCGTACGCTCCGATGGAAGTAAATCAGGAAAAACAGTTCTCCGCCAAAGCCAAGCACGATTTCAAGCTGATTCGGGCCGCTGTGGAAAAGAACGATGGCAAGGCGTACGCCGAGCTCATGCACATCTACAAGAAGCCCGTGTACCACGTGGTGCTGAAGATGGTGCGCAACCCCGACGACGCCGAGGACCTCACCATCGAAGCCTTCGCCAAGGCGTTCCGTAATCTGCACAAGTTCAACCCCGAGTTTGCCTTCAGCACCTGGTTGTTCCGCATTGCCACCAACAACTGCATCGACTTTATTCGCAAGAATAAAATCAAGACGATGTCTATTGATTCGGCCATCAAGATTGACAATGGCGACGAAATTACCATCGACTTCCGCGACCAGAACCTGAACCCGCAGGAGACGGCCATCAAGAACCAGAAAATCGAAATCATGCAGCACGTGGTATCCCGGCTGCCCGATAAGTACCAGCGCCTCGTGACGCTGCGCTACTTCGATGAGCTGAGCTACGAGGAAATTGCTCAGGAGCTGAAAGCCCCCCTCGGCACCGTGAAAGCCCAGCTGCACCGCGCCCGGGAGCTGCTCTATGACATGGTGAAAAACAAAAAGGAAATCATCTAGTGAAAAGCCCCGCCGTAAGTCGGGGCTTTTTTTGTGACATCCTGAGTGGCGCGAAGGATGACAGACGTGTTTACCTTTACGCCACGATGAATCTGATCAACCACTACTTCCCGCACCTCACCGACCACCAGCGCCAGCAGTTCCAGCAGCTCGACACCGAGTTCCGGGACTGGAATGAGCGTCTGAACCTGGTAGCCCGCTCCGACGTGGATAACCTAGAGGAGCGACACTTCCTGCACTCTCTGGGCATTGCCAAAGTGGTGGAATTTGCCCCCGGTAGCTCGGTGCTGGATGTGGGTACGGGTGGTGGTTTGCCGGGCCTGCCGCTGGCTATTCTGTTCCCCGAAGTGAAGTTTCACCTGGTGGATAGCATCGGCAAAAAGATCCGGGCGGTGCAGGAAATGGCCCACTCGCTGCACCTCACCAACCTCACCGCCGAGCAGATCCGGGCTGAGCAGCTGCGCCCCAAGTACGACTACGTGGTGAGCCGCGCCGTGGCCCGCCTGGCCACCTTCCACACCTGGATTGCCCACCGCTACAAGCCCCGCCATGAAGCGGCTCCCAACAGCGGCCTCTACTACCTCAAAGGAGGCGACCTGACCGAAGAAATCCAGGAATCCGGCCTGAAAGCCACCGTCATCGACCTGCCGGACTTCTTCCAGGAGCCGTTCTTTGAAACCAAGAAGGTAGTAGTGGTGCCCGCGTAGGGCGCAAGCATCTGCTCTACCAACATAACCAGCCGAAAAGGCCCAACACAACAGACCTTGCGACTGTTGTGTTGGGCCTTTTCGGCTGGTTATTGTTTTCACCTACTGTGCAGAGTCAGCCGCCACAACAAGTTCTTCCAGCTGGTGCTGTTGCGGGCTGCCAGATTGCGCTTGCGTAGCCAGCGTGGCACTAAGCGCCTGCGCTGCCGCTACCACCTGCGCCGGGTAGTGCAGGCGCGCCAACAGCCGAATGGCGTTGCGCGTGGTGAGCGGCCCGGTCTTGAGGCGGTAGTCGAAATACCAGTCCTCCGCCGTAACCGTCTCGCAGAAGTGGTACTCGGTAAAGCAGGCCTGCAATAGCGCGCCCAGCTCCCCGTCGTGGGTAGCTGCCATTACCCAGCTGCGGGGCTGCAGGTATTCCAGCACGGCTTTGTTGGCGGCAATACGCTCCTGGGTGTTCGTGCCTTTGAATAACTCATCCAGCAGCAGTAAGTAGCTGTCGGGGGCCGCGTCGCAGGCCAGCAGCAGCTGCCGCATGGTTTCGGCTTCTACCAGATAATAGCTTTTGCCCGTGGGCAGGCTGTCGGCCAGGCTTAGGCTGGTGAGGACCCGGCAAAACGGGGCGCGGTAGGCGGTGGCCGGGCAGGTGGCGATGGTCTGGGCCAGCAGGGCACTCACGCCCAGCGTGCGCATGAAGGTGGTTTTGCCCGACATGTTGGAGCCGGTAAGTAAAACCCCTTCTTCGGATAGGGTCAGGTCATTCGGCACGCACCCCGGCACCAGTGGGTGGTAGCCGGCTTGCAGCCTGATGCCCTCGGCGGCCAGCCCAAAGTGCGGTGCGCAGGTGACGTGGCGCTGGCGAAAGCTGGCCACTGCCAGGGCGCAATCGACGTAGCCCACCGCCTCAAAGACCGTCCGAATGGCGGGCGCATGTTGCTGCACGGCCACCCGGCAACGGGCATACAGCAGCACGTCGAGCAGCAGCAGCATCTTGAGCAGTTCCAGCAGCCAGCTGTCTTCCACCTGGAAGAAAGCCACCTGCCGCACGAAAGCTCCCAACTGAGCCAGAGGTGCTGCCAGCTGCTGGAGCGGCCCTAAAGGCAGCTCCGCCTGCAACTCCCGCCCCGCCCGGTGCAGGCGGCCCAGTTGCAGCAGCGGGCGCACACAGTGCCTAATCCACTGGCGCTGCCAGAAATGAAACACCGCATTGGTGAAGGCCAGCGTAAGCGTACCTAGCCAGAGCACGGGTAACCAAAAGCCTCCGAGCAGCGTGGCCAGCAGCCCCAGTGCGAGCAGCGGCGCATAGCGGGCACCGGGCACCGTGGGGAGCGGCTCGCCGCTAATCAAATCGACTTGGTAGTACGCCTCGTGAGCCGTCAGCTGGTCGAGGGCGAGCAGGGCCTGCCCACGCGCCCCGGGGTGCTGCGCCAGCAGCGTCGCGGCATCATCAAACTCGCGCAGGGTGGTCTCGTCGGCGAGCGGACTGCGCAGGCGGTGGTACAGGCACTGCTGACCGATCCGGCTCACCGTGGTATCGAGCAGTTCAAAAAGCAGGTCGCCGTTCAGGTCCGCCCAGGTTTGGTCCGGCAGGCGGTGGTACGTGGGCTCGTGCTGTACGAGGTCGTAATAGCGAGCCACTAAGGGAAGGTGGGCGGAACGCGAAGCTGGCTGCTGCCAGGCCGCCTCCAGGCGGGCTAAGCGTTTGCGGGAAGAAATCCACATAAGAAATAGGGGCAGCTACCAGTGCGTGAGCGGTTCCGCTGGTTGGTGCAGGAAGGATGAAAGGTAACTGGATAAAAGGTGCAAGGATACTGTTATCGTACTATATCCGCCATTCGGCACTGGCTAACCCAGGTTGTGGGCGGATTACGATTCGGCGGTTTTTTAGCCGTCGAACCAGTCGCTGAGCGAATGAAGCGGCTATGGCCAGGAACAAGGGCTAAGTCAGCTGACGACGACCGGCCCGACGGCTAAAAAAGCCGCCGGACCGTAGCCCGTGCGAGTATTTTATACCATCATCCTGGTACTTCCACCGTCAGAAACTGTACCGCCCGACGCTCAGAATAATAGTCGCCATCCGGCGTGCCCTCGCCGAAGCCGACATGGCCGCCGTCGGTGGGGGTTTCCAGGAACAGGTAGGGGCTGCCGCTGGCCGCGTCGCGGGGGAAGCAGGAGGGCGGCAAAAACGGGTCGTTCTGGGCGTTTACCAGCAGCGTGGGTATCCGGATGCCGCTCAGATACTGGCCGGAGCTGGCGTGCGCATAGTACGCATCCGCCGACTTAAAGCCGTGCATGGGAGCCGTAAACCGGTCGTCGAACTGGGGAAAGTCTAGTAGCGCGTCGAGGTCGGTGAGGTCTACCTGACCGGGCAGCAGGGCCGCTTTCTGACGCATTTTGGCGCGCAGGGTTTTCATGAAGCGGTTGAGATATACCCGGTTCTCGAAGCGGCCAATCTGGTATGAGCTGGCCTTGAGGTCAGTCGGCACCGAAAAAACGGCCGCCCGCTGTACCTCCTTCGGCACCCGGGCCGGGTTTTCGCCCAGATACTTGAGCGTCACGTTGCCGCCGGCCGAGAAACCCGTCAGGAATACGCGGCGGTAGCGGGTTGTGCCCAGAGCGTAGCGCACCACAAAATCCAGGTCATCGGTGTCGCCGAGGTGGTAGGAGCGGAGCAGGCGGTTCATTTCGCCGCTGCAGCTGCGGTAGTTCCAGGCCAGCGCATCAAGGCCGGCGTGGTTGAGGGCCCGCACCATCCCGCGCACGTAGGGCCGACCGGCGTCGCCCTCCAAACCGTGCGAAACAATGGCCAGCGTATCGGAAGGCTGCCCGTCGGGCCGGCGCGACCAGTCGAGGTCCAGGAAGTCGCCGTCCTCGGTTTCCACCCGTTCGCGCTGGTAGCGCACCTCCGGCACCGTGCGCCAGAGGCTGGGGATGATGGTTTGCAGGTGGCCGTTGAACTGGTAAAACGGCGCTTGGTAAGGGGAGTCGGCAATGAGCGGCATGGCGAAAACGGCTAGGGATGCGCAATCAGAAATGCCCGGCGGGAACGGCAAATAAGATACGCAAAACAGACTTTGACAGCACAAATAACCGCCGAAAAGTTCGACCGGCCGGGAAAGCCGGGGCGGTGGGGCAGCTCCGGGTATTCGTTACGACTTCCATTTGCTATTTGCTATTTCCAATCAAAGCCTTACCTTTGCACTCCTCAATTGAACTGAATTCGAGCAGAAGACCTTTTTCATATCCTCATGGCAAACCACAAGTCGGCCCTCAAGCGCATCCGTTCCAACGAAGCAAAGCGCGTACTGAACCGTTACCAGGCTAAATCTACCCGCACCGCCGTTAAGAAACTGCGTGCTACCACCGACGTTTCGGCTGCTCAGGAGCTGCTGAAGAAAGTATCGTCGATGCTGGACCGTCTGGCCAAGAAGAACATCATCCACAAGAACAAAGCCGCCAACAACAAATCGAAGCTGGCTAAGTTCGTGAAGTCGCTGGCTGCGTAAGTAGCTAATCGGCTATCTGCTCTTGATAGATGAAGGCTCCGGGCGTAAGCTCGGAGCCTTCCTGCATTGTGGTAAAACCATAAGGTCAATATGCCGGTCCGGCGGCGATACGCCGTCGGGCCGGTTGTTGTTCGATTCACCTAAACGAAGTCGTAACAACATCAGCTAACGACAACCGGCCCGACGGCGTACCGCCGCCGGACCGAAAAAGCCGTTTAGCCACAAAAAGCCCGCGTAACAGCTGTTACGCGGGCTTTTTGCTTCAAGCAAAGCGGTGCTTACGCCACGCTCACTTTCACCATGTTCGTTTTGCCCTTCTCGTTGATGGGCATGGATGCGGTGTTGATGAAGATGTCACCTTTCTGCAGGTGGCCGGTGGTCGTCAGGGCGTACTTGATGTCCGAAACGGTGCTGTCGGTGCTCACCATCCGGTCGTAGTAGAAGCCCCGCACGCCCCACACCAGGCTCAGGGTAGTGAGCAGGGAGCGGTTATCGGTGAAGATGAAGATGTGCGCCTTGGGACGGTACTTGGCAATCTGGAAGGCGGTGTAGCCCCGATGCGTCATGCCGGTAATGGCTTTGGCACCCGTGTTTTTGGCCAGGTGGCAGGCCGCCGACAGTACGCTGTCGACCATGAAGGTCGGCGCGTCGGGGGAGATGGGGTGCCAGTGGTGGAACAGCGTGGGCATTTGGGTTTCCACGCTCATAATGGTACCCACCATCGAGCGGATTACCTCGGCCGGGTAAGCACCCACAGCCGTTTCGGCGGAGAGCATCACGGCGTCGGCCCCGTCGATGACGGCGTTGGCTACGTCGCTGGTTTCGGCGCGGGTCGGGCGGGGCGCGGTAATCATGCTCTCCATCATCTGGGTAGCCACGATTACCGGTTTACCGGCCTTGTTGCACTTGTCCACAATCATTTTCTGAGCCATCGGTACCTCTTCCATCTTCACCTCCACGCCCAGGTCGCCGCGGGCCACCATTACGGCGTCGGTGATGGCAATGATTTCGTCGAGGTTCTTGAGGCCTTCGGGCGTCTCGATTTTGGCAATCACGCGGGCCGTCTTGCCGCTCTCGGCAATCAGGCTCTTTATGAAGCGGATGTCCTCGGCGCGGCGGGCAAACGACAGCGCAATCCAGTCTACATCGTTTTCCAGGCCGAATTTCAGGTCCTCAATGTCCTTCTCCGTCATCGACGGGGCCGATACCTCGGAGTCGGGCAGATTGATGCCTTTGCGGGGCTTCACTAGGCCGCCGTAGATTACTTCCACGTCTACTTCCTTGTCCCGGTCGGTGGCCAGCACGCGCAACTCAATTTTGCCGTCGTCGATGAGGATCATATCGCCGGCTTTGACGTCGCGGGCCAGGCCCAGGTAAATCGTGCTCAGGCGGGTGGCCGTGCTGATTTCCTTTTCGCCGCACACCAGCTTGATTTTGTCGCCGGCTTTGATTTCCACCCCACCACCTTCTACTTCACCGAGGCGGATTTTGGGGCCCTGCAGATCCTGGAGCAGGCCCACGTTGGTGCGCATGTCCTTATTGAGACGACGCACCGTGTTAATCACCGAGAGGTGGTCTTCGTGGCTGCCGTGGGAGAAGTTGAGCCGGAACACGTCCACGCCCTCCCGCATCAGCATCCCGAGCTTCTCGTAGGTGTTGGAGGCGGGGCCGACGGTGGCAATTATCTTGGTTCTATTGAAATGCGGGCGAGATTCCATGAGATGTGGTATGGTCAAAAATTCGTGACTGTAGTAGGTGATATTCCCAGTCTGCTGAGCGCGGCGAAGGACCTTAGCCCGGTAGAAAGCAAGCGTCGTAACGACTTGCGCCAGCGGAATAAGGCCCTTCGCAGGACTCGAGATGAGAATCTATTTCAAAACTCAAAAGAGCAGATTTTCTTTGAATTTAAGGTCATTCGGGTCAAACTGGCTGATCAGCTGCACTTCGGGCAACGCGGCCAACTGCCCCAGCAACGCCTCCGGCGGCAGGCTGCTGGTACCCGTGCTGACCTGCAGCAGGTAGTCGTACTCCTTGATATCGGGGGCCAGGAAGGGCTTTTTCAGGGGCGAGGGGTCCACGGAGCGGTTGCGTAGCAGGCGCATGGTGTAGTGCTCGGTGGCGTGCAGGTAGTTGCTGATGACGAGACGGCCCTTGTGCAGCAGGTCGTAAATCAGGTCCTGCTGCTTCACCAGGCGCAGGTGCAAGGTGCGGTTGAGCACCCAGGCCAGTGTGTGCTCCCGGCTCGATGAAACAAGCCCGAATAGGTCGAAGTCGCACTCGTACTCCACCTCCAGCGTGAGGGTTTTCATGGGCAGCGGCAAAAGGAAGGAAACGCAAAAATACGCACCGCAGTACCCGCGTGGAACCCCGCGGGCCATAATCTTGCACCCGGAAGATTCAAGGGACGAAGTTTGACAATGTTAGCGAAGATGGTGTTATTTGTGCCGAGTTTTCCTTAAACCCCCACGGAAATGTCTGAAATTGCAGAAAAAGTAAAAGCCATCATCATCGATAAACTCGGCGTAGAGGCTTCGGAAGTAACGCCGGAGGCTTCTTTCACCAACGACCTGGGCGCTGACTCGCTCGATACCGTTGAGCTGATCATGGAATTTGAAAAAGAATTCAACGTGTCTATCCCCGACGATCAGGCTGAAAACATCGGCACCGTGGGCCAGGCTATCAGCTACCTCGAAGAGCACGCCAAGTAGTCTAGTATTGAGTAAATGGTATTGAGTAGTTAGATTCCGCTGAGCTGTCAGACATTCCGGCATACTCAATACCACTTACTCACTACCGAAGTACTGCCCAAGTGCTTACCGGCCGGCCTGCCGCCGGCCGTTTTGCTTTTTAGTGATTTCCTTTCTTTCGCTTCTCTGAGCCAGCCTATGTCTCTTCGGAGAGTTGTCGTGACCGGCCTGGGTGCCATTACCCCGCTGGGCAACACCGTACCCGCTTATTGGGAAGGCCTGCGAGCCGGCGTGAGTGGGGCCGCCCCCATCACCCGCTTCGACGCCAGCAAGTTCAAAACCCGCTTCGCCTGCGAAGTGAAGAACTACTCCCCCGACACGTACTTTCCCACCAAGGAAGGTCGGAAAATGGACATCTTCACCCAGTTTGCCCTGATTGCCGCCGATGAGGCCATTCAGGATGCCAACCTGGAGGGAGTGGACAAGGATCGGGTGGGCGTTATCTGGGGTTCTGGTATCGGGGGGCTCACCTCCCTGCAAGCCGAGTGCATTGCCTTCGCCAACGGCGACGGTACGCCCCGCTTCAACCCGTTCTTCATTCCGAAGATGATTGCCGACAGCGCGTCGGGCAATATCTCCATCCGCCATAAATTCCGGGGTCCGAACTTTGTGACTACCTCGGCCTGTGCCTCTTCTTCCGATTCCATCATCTCGGCCTTCAACTATATCCGCCTGAATATGGCCGATGTAATGGTGACCGGGGGCTCGGAAGCGGCCATCACCGAATCGGGGGTGGGCGGCTTCAACGCCCTCAAGGCCATGAGCGAGCGAAACGATAATCCCGAGCAAGCCTCCCGCCCCTACGACAAGGAGCGCGACGGTTTTGTGTTGGGCGAAGGCGCCGCCTCGCTGATTCTGGAGGAATACGAGCACGCCAAGGCCCGTGGAGCCAAAATCTACGCCGAGCTGATTGGCGGCGGCATGTCGGCCGATGCCTACCACATTACCGCGCCGGACCCCGAGGGCAACGGCGTAGTGCTGGTGATGCAGAACGCCCTGCGCGACGCCGGTATCACGCCCGCCGACGTAGACTACATCAACACCCACGGCACCAGCACCCCGCTGGGCGACGGGGCCGAGGTGAAGGCCATTCAGAAAGTGTTCGGTGAGGACGCCTACAACCTGAACATCAGCTCTACCAAGAGCATGACGGGCCACCTGTTGGGAGGAGCCGGGGCCATTGAGGCCGTGGCCTGCATCCTGGCCATGCAGCACAGCCTGGTGCCGCCCACCATCAACCACTTCACCGACGACCCCGAACTGGACCCCAAGCTGAACTTCACATTCAACGAAGCCCAGCCCCGCGAGGTGAACGTGGCCATGAGTAATACCTTCGGATTCGGTGGCCACAATACGTCGGTCATCTTCCGTAAAGTGCGCGACTAATGCCAAAGCCCGGTCAGCCCCTGCCGTTATTCGGTTTTTTTCGCCGACTGCTGGGCCGTGACCGGGCTTTTCGGCAGGCTATTGCCACCCTCACGGGCCACACGCCCGACAATGTGCGCCTGTACCAACTCGCCTTCACACATTCCTCGGTAGTGCGCCAGCAGGGCGAGCAGGCCCGCCACCAAAGCAACGAGCGGCTGGAGTTCCTCGGCGACGCGGTGCTGGGTACGGCCGTGGCCGAGTACCTGTTCCGCAAGTTTCCGTACGAGCAGGAAGGCTTTCTGACGGAGATGCGCAGCCGCATTGTAAACCGGGAAAGCCTCAACGCCATTGCCCTTAAAATCGGCCTCGACAAGCTGGTGCAGCTGGATGCCGCTCAGGGCCGGGCCGCCCGGTCCCGCTCCGTGAACGGCAACGCCCTGGAGGCGTTAGTAGGCGCCGTGTACCTCGATCAGGGCTACAAAACGGCCCGCAAGTTTGTGCTCAGCCGCCTCATCAAGCCCTACGTGGACGTGAAGGCAATGACCCAGACGACTACCAACTTCAAGAGCAAGCTGATTGAATGGGCTCAGCGCAACGGCAAAAACCTGCGCTACGACCTTACCGGCGAAGCCCGCCCCGGCGGCGTGATGGAGTTTTCGGCCACGGTTATCGTGGACGAAAGCCCGGTCGCCTTGGGCATGGGGCTGAGTAAGAAGCAGGCCGAGCAACTCGCCGCCGAGCGGGCTCTGGAGACGCTGGGAGTATAAGACCACTGCGTCATCTGCGAAACCACCGCGTCCTCTGCGGGCTAAGTCGTTGTTACGATTTTAGCCCGCAGAGGACGCGGTGGTTTACGCTGAAGGCGCGGTGGTTACTCAATCCGGGGAAATGGAGTTGTTTTGCAGAACCAACCTTCCCCCCGAACCCATGCGAATAGCCGGTGCCGCCCTCAACCAGATACCGTTTGACTGGACCCACAACCTGCGCACCATTCAGGAGGCCATCACCCAGGCCAAGGCCGCCGGGGTGGAGCTGCTGTGCCTGCCGGAGCTGTGCCTCACGGGCTACGGCTGCGAGGACCTGTTTCTGAGTGACTGGCTGCCTGAGGCCGCGCTGGGGTATCTGCAGCAGGTGCGGCCTTGGACCGAGGGCATTTGCGTGGTGGTGGGGTTGCCGGTGCGGCTGAACCACCGCACCTACAACACGGCCGCCGTGTTGCGCGACGGACAGATTCTGGGCTTTGCGGCCAAGCAGTTTCTGGCCAATGAAGGCGTGCACTACGAGCCCCGCTTTTTCCACCCCTGGCCGGCCGGCGAAACGACTACGGTGCATTGGCAAGGAGAGGAGTGGACCCTGGGGGACATGATTTTCGAGCACCAGGGCGTGAAGTTCGGGTTTGAAATCTGCGAGGATGCGTGGCGGCCCGACGACGTGCGGCCCGCCTGCCGCCTCGTGGGCCGGGTGGATCTGATTGTGAACCCCTCGGCCTCGCACTTCGCCATGAGCAAGACCGACGTGCGCTACCACCTCGTCACGGAGGCCTCGCGCAACTTCCGCTGCACCTACCTCTACGCCAACCTGCTGGGCAATGAGGCTGGTCGCATGATTTACGACGGCGAAATTCTGGTGGCCCGCAACGGCCATCTACTGCTGCGCAACCAGCTCATGAGCTTCAAGGAAGTGGACATGGAGTTCGTGGACGTGGATTTCAGCCAGCCCCTGGAGCCCGCCGCCGAAATTGCCGCCCAGCCCGCCCCCGACGAGTACCGGGAGTTGAACCAGGCCCTGAGTCTGGCCCTGTTCGACTACCTGCGCAAGGCCCGCAGCCGGGGCTTCGTGCTGAGCCTGAGCGGCGGGGCCGACTCGGTGATGTGCGCCGTGGCCGTGGCCGAGCTGGTACGCCTGGGCACGGCCGAGCTGGGCACCGCCGAGTTTATGCGCCGGGCCGGCTGCTTCACGGCCGAGGAAAATCAACAACTAGCCGGCCCCGTGGCTTCGGTTCCCGACCAGAACGCGCCCGGACCGCAGGACGCCTCGGTGTCGGACCCAGACCAACAACAAAAAACCATCAACCAACAACTAACCAACCGGCTGCTCACCTGTGCCTACCAGGGCACCGTCAACTCCTCCGACGACACGTTCAACTCAGCCAAAGAGCTGGCCGATTCCATTGGAGCCGTATTTTATGACTGGACCATTGACGAAGAGGTGACGGGCTACGTGGGCAAGATTGAGCACGCGCTGGGCCGTGAGTTGACCTGGCAGACCGATGATCTGGCCCTGCAGAACATTCAAGCCCGGGTGCGCGCCCCCGGTATCTGGCTGCTAGCCAACGTGCAAAACTGCCTTCTGATGACGACCTCCAACCGCTCGGAGGCCAGCGTGGGCTACTGCACCATGGACGGCGACACGGCCGGCTCCATCTCGCCCATTGCGGGCGTGGATAAGGCCTTCGTGAAGCAGTGGCTGCGCTGGGCCGAAACGGAGCTGAACTACCCGGCCCTGCGCCACGTGAACAACTTGGAGCCCACCGCCGAGCTGCGCCCCCTCGAAGACAAGCAAACCGACGAGCGGGACCTGATGCCCTACCCGCTGCTCAACCGCATCGAGCGGCTGGCCTTCTACGACCGGCTCAGCCCCCGGCAGGTGCTGGCCACGCTGGTGCAGGAAGACCCCGCAGCCGATGCGGAGCAGCTCAAAACCTACGTCAAGCGCTTCTACTCGCTCTGGAGCCGCAACCAGTGGAAGCGCGAGCGGTACGCCCCCGCCTTCCACCTCGACGATTATAACGTGGACCCGCGCTCCTGGCTGCGTTTCCCCATCCTGAGCGGCGGCTTCACTCAGGAGCTGAACGCGCTGTAAGAATCGGTGTTTTGCCGTGTACGTCCGGTCCGGCGGCTGTAAGCCGTCGGGCCGGTTGTCGTTAGCTAACACCCGAACGACGACGTAACAACGTCAGCACGCTTAAACCGGCCCGACGGCTGGCAGCCGCCGGACTGGTTGTCGTTCCACTTGTAACGGCTGAGCCGGGATGACAGGAAGAAAAGGTCGGTTTTGCGGTAAACCCTGTACTTTCGTAGCTCAACTCTGAACAGCACCGTGGCGGCAAGCAGTCTGACTCAACTATACCAGGAACGCGAGGCCTACCGGCTGCCGGTGTACTCGGCGCGGCAGGTGGCCCACCTCACGGGGCTGGCTGCCACCACGGTGCAGGCCTGGACGCGGGCCGAGGATGCGCTGGTGCAGCCGGCCAGTGCCGAGGGGTTGTCGTTTCTGAACCTGGTGGAAGTACACGTGCTGGCCGCCATCCGGCACCAGCACGGCATTTCGTTGCAACGGGTGCGCCATGCGGTGCAGTTCGTGCGGCAGGAGCTGCAATCGGAAAACCCGCTGGCCCAGCACCAGTTCGAAACCGACGGCGTGGATCTGTTTGTGCGGGCCCTGGAAGACGAAAACCTGCTCATCAATGCCTCGCGCCGGGGCCAGATGACCATCCGGCAGCTGGTGGAAGCGTATTTGCGCCGCATCGAGCGGGCCGCCGACGGGTTCCCGCTGCGCCTGTTTCCGGTGTATGGCAGCACGGCCGGTCTGGGGATAGGGGCCGAGACGTTGCCCACGCTTATTGCCGTTGACCCCACCATTGCCTTCGGCCGGCCCGTACTCACGGAAAACTACGTGCCCGTGGATGTGGTGGTGGGCCTGTACCGCGCCGGCGACTCGGTGCAGCACATTGCCGAAGAATTCGGCCTGACTACCCGCGCCGTGGAAGAAGCAATTCGTTATGAGCTTGGAGCCGCAGCCTGACCCCGTATTTTTCCTTGACCGCACCGTGGCCATGCCGCGGGTGCAGGCCGCGCTGCGCGAGCAGCAAGCTACTTTTGTAAGCCACGCCGACCTGTTCCGCCCCGAAACGCCCGATACCGAGTGGCTGCCGGCCGTGGCGGCCCGGGGCCTGTGCGTGCTCACCCAGGAACGGCGCATCCGCTACAACCCGCTGGAGCAGCAGGCCCTGCTGGCCAGTGGGGCGGGCACGTTCATCATCGTGGCCAAGGGCCTCACCAGTGCCGAGCTGGCGGCCTGCGTGGTGCGGGCTTTGCCGCGCCTGCGCCGGTTTGCACTCCGCACGCCCCGGCCGTTTCTGGCCAAAGTATACGTGGATGGCAGCGTGCAGCTGCTGTCTTCTCCTTCCTGATCTGACCCTTTACTTTTCCTGCGTATGAGTTTGCTAAGTGCCATTCTGTGGAGTCCGAACCCTATTCTGGCCGAAATCGGGCCGCTCACGCTGCGCTGGTACGGGCTGCTGTTCATGTCGGGCTTCGTGGTGGGAACCTTCATCCTGGGCCACATCTACAAGTCCGAGAAAGTGTCGCCGCGCTGGGTCGATGTCATCACCATCTACGTGCTGATTGGCACGGTGCTGGGTGCGCGCCTGGGCCACGTGTTTTTCTACGACTGGGCCCAGTACAAGGATGATCTGCTGAGCATCTTTAAGATCTGGGAAGGCGGGCTGGCCTCGCACGGGGCTACCATCGGCATCATCTTCGCCGTGTGGCTCTTCAGCCGCAACAACAAGTTCGATGTGCTCTGGACCCTCGACCGGATTGTGCTGGTGGTGGCCGTGGGCGGCGCGCTCATCCGCATCGGCAACCTGATGAACTCCGAAATTGTGGGCCAGCCCACCACGGCGCCCTGGGCCTTTGTGTTCCCCCGCGACACCGAACACCTGCAGGAGCCGCGTCCCGACCAGCCCGTGCCCGCTGGCTCGGTGGCCGTGCAGCGCGTGCGCCAGCCCGATGGCAAGATTGCCTACGAAACCCAGCCCGTGAGTGGGAGTGTAGCTCCGGCCACCCAGGTAGCCGTGCCGCGCCACCCTACCCAGATCTACGAGTCGCTGTTCTGCGTGTTCCTGTTCGTGGTACTGTATGCCATGTGGAACCGCACCAAGGAGCACACGCCGCGCGGTCAGCTGTTCGGGCTGTTTGTGGTGCTGCTGTTCACGTTCCGGATTGTGGTGGAATTCTTCAAAGAGGATCAGGTGGCGTTTGAGCAGGGCATGACCCTGAATATGGGCCAGTGGCTGAGCGTGCCGCTGGTATTTATGGGCCTCTACGTGCTCTTTACCGCCCGTAACCGCCCCGGTCGCCCCCAGGATGCCCCCCGCGACCTGCACGAGCAGGAAGCCCGCGAAGCCGCCCTGGCCGCCGCTAAACGGTAGTTTTAACGCATACACCGCGTGTCATTCCGAGCAGAGCGAGGAATCTGGGTGAATTGGGTAAGGCTACTCACGCCGAAACCCAGATTCCTCGCTCCGCTCGGAATGACAACCACACAAAACGGCCCCGTGCTCAACCAGAGCACGGGGCCGTTTTGTGTGGGGCGGTCAGTCAGCCAAAAACCGATAACCACCCACCAAAAACCTACCTAGGGGCGGCGGTTTACGGCGTTGAGGTCTTCGAAGGCCGACTTGAGGCGGGTCACGAAGCTTTCCTCGCCTTTACGCAGCCACACGCGTGGGTCGTAGTACTTCTTGTTGGGCGAATCCTCGCCGGTGGGGTTGCCGATCTGGCTTTGCAGGAAGCCTTCGTTTTTCTGGTAATACACGCGGATACCGTCCCAGAACGCCCACTGCATGTCCGTGTCGATGTTCATTTTGATGGCCCCGTAGCTGATGGCCTCGCGGATTTCCTCCTGCGTGGAGCCCGAACCGCCGTGGAACACGAAGTTGATGGGACGTTCGGCGCTGAGGCCGAATTTCTCCTTCACAAAATCCTGCGAGTTTTTCAGGATAACGGGCTGGAGCTTTACGTTGCCGGGCTTGTACACGCCGTGTACATTGCCGAAGGCGGCGGCAATGGTAAAGCGGGGGCTGATTTTGCTCAGCTCCTCGTAGGCGTAAGCCACTTCTGAGGGCTGGGTGTAGAGCTTCGACGAGTCCACGTCGGAGTTGTCCACGCCGTCTTCCTCGCCGCCGGTTACGCCCAGCTCAATTTCCAGCGTCATGCCGATTTTGGCCATGCGCACCAGGTACTCTTTGCAGATTTCGATGTTCTCCTCAATGGGCTCTTCCGACAAGTCGAGCATGTGGGAGGAGTACAGCGGCTGGCCGTGCTCGGCGAAGTGCTTCTCGCCGGCTTCGAGCAGGCCGTCGATCCAGGGCAGGAGCTTTTTGGCGGCGTGGTCGGTGTGCAGAATCACGGGCACACCATAGGCCTGGGCCATCAGGTGCACGTGCTGGGCACCGGAAATACCGCCGGCAATGCTGGCCTGCTGCTTATCGTTGGCGAGGCCTTTGCCGGCGAAGAACTGGGCTCCCCCGTTCGAAAACTGAATGATAACGGGCGAATTCAGGTCGCGGGCGGCTTCCAGTACGGCGTTTACCGTGTCGGTGCCGGTTACGTTCACGGCGGGCAGCGCGTAGCCGTGGGTTTTGGCGTGTTCGAAAAGCTGCTGCACTTCGTCGCCGTGCAGCACGCCGGCGCGCAGGCCGGTGAGAGTGGTTTGTTCAGCCATTTGCTGGAGGATGGTGGCGCAGGTCGGGGAAAGGCCGCACCGGGTTTCGGAATCTTAGGTCAAACTTACTGAAAAGAACAAGGCCCATCCATAGCCGGCCCCACTTCCGGGGAAAACTGCCCGAAGCGGGATGGGTACAGGGACGGACAACGGGGTAACACAGCAGAACGTCATGCTGAGCTTGCCGAAGCATCTCGCGTGCTGACGTTGGATTACTCTGGCAACGTCAGCACGCGAGATGCTTCGGCAAGCTCAGCATGACGTTCTACTTATGCTGCCTGTGTAAATTATGCTGTTCGCGTAAAACAGCGGCGGGCTAGAACGTGTACGTGTACAACGCGCCCTGTTCGTTGCTGATGTAGAGCGTGTTGTTGTCGGTGAATACGGCGCCTTCCGTCTGGCCGGCGCCTTTCAGGGAAACCTGGCGGGGCGTGGCTTTCAGGATTTCCTCGAACGAGTTGCCTTCCAGCACGAACATTTCCTGGCGGGCCAGCAGCACTAAGCGACGGCCATCGGGGCTGAGGGCGGCATCGGTTACCTGGCCGGGAATGGCAAGGCGGGTGACTTGCTGGGCGGTGTAGTTACCGGGCTGGTCGGGCACGGCGTACACCTTGCTGGTTTGTTCCTGGGCGCGGTCCTTGGTGAACAGGTACACCTTGCCGGCGTGCCAGAGGGTGGCTTCGCAGTCGAAATTACGCTCCTCCTTGGCCGGCGGGAAGTCCTTTTGGTCGAGGTAATTCAGGTGGATTTCCTGCACCTGCTGCACGTTGCCGGGGTTGAGCCGGTAGATGACCAGGTCCTGGCGGCTGTTGTTGTTGTTGCCCACGTCGCCGATGTACACGTGGCCGTTGGTGTCGCGGGTGATGCTTTCCCAGTCGTGGCTTTTCACCGGAATATCCAGCTGGGAGAGGGTTTTGCCGGCGGTGCTGATTTTGTAGAGAATCGGCTGGGTGCCGTCGTCGCCGTGGGTGAAGAAGGAGCCGGCCTCGCCGGTCAGGGCCAGGCCCGAGCTTTCCGGCACGCCGCTCATTGTGCCGACCTGGGTGAGGTTGGCAATTGCCTCGGCGTTTTTCTTCCCTTTCTTACCCTTTTTCTTGCCCGACTTTTCCTGCTTTTCGGTGGCCTCAGCCCCAGCCGTTTCCTTGGTTTGAGCCTCCGAGCAGCTACTGAACATCATTCCGGCCACAACGGCGGCCACACATAAACTACGCATACCAGACTGGTTTCAGGCGAAAAAAAGCTGCCGCAACCCCAGGTTCCGGCAGCAACCAAACGCCTTATACGGGAAAAGGTGATTTAGTGAATTGGTGATTTAGTGAGTTTGATGTTCAGTTCGCGCAAGCCGTGCCATCAAAACGTCAAACTCACTAAATCACCAATTCACTAAATCACCGATTCACCTCACGGTACCGGGTCGTGGCCATGGCCGCCCCAGGGGTGGCAGCGGCCGATGCGGCGCAAAGCCAGGCGGCCCCCGCGCCAGGGGCCGTATTTGGTGACGGCCTCCAGGGCGTAGGCCGAGCAGGTGGGCGTATAGCGGCAGCTGGGCGGCTTGAGCGGCGAAATCAGGCGGCGGTACACCCAGAGCAGTCCCAGCACCAGCTGGCGAAACAGGTAGGTCATAGTGGCGGCAAAGATCGGGAAAGTACGGGTCAGGTGCAGCCGGCGAGGCGCGTAGGTTGCATAACACGGAAACGCCCGGCTTTGTACCTTCGCCGGCAGATTCTCATTCCCCAAACCCACCCCCATTACCATGCAAAAACAACACTGGGCCAAGGCCCTGCTGCTGACGCTGCTGTTGCCCCTGGCCGCCCACGCCGACGAAGGCATGTGGCTGCCGCTGTTCGTGAAGCGCCTCAACCAAGCCGACATGCAGAAGAAGGGCCTTAAGCTCACGGCCGAGGAAATTTACGACGTCAACAATGCCAGCTTGAAGGATGCCGTGGTGCAGCTGGGCGGCTTCTGCACCGGCGAGTTCGTGAGCAGCCAGGGCCTGCTGCTGACCAACCATCACTGCGGCTACGACGCCATCCAGAGCCACAGCACCCCCGAAAACAACATCCTGCAGAACGGCTTCTACGCCGCCACCAAGCGCGACGAGAAGAAAAACCCCGGCCTGTTCGTGGATATTCTGGTGCGCATGGAAGACGTGACCGGCAAGGTGCTGGAAGGCATTACGCCCGCTACTACCGAGCAGGAGCGCATGGCCACCATTCAGAAGCGCCAGCGCGAAATGGCCGATAACGCCAAGGAAAACGGCAAATACGTAGCCTACGTGCGCGACATGTTCGGGGGCAACGAGTACTACCTGTTCATTTACCAGCGCTTCGGCGACGTGCGTTTGGTAGGTGCTCCGCCGGAAGCCGTGGGTAAGTTCGGGGGCGACACCGACAACTGGATGTGGCCCCGCCACACCGGCGACTTCTCGATGTTCCGGGTGTACGCCGATAAAAATAACCAGCCCACCGCCACACCCCAGGAAGGCAACGTGCCCTACGTGCCCAAAAAGCATTTGCCCGTGGCCTTGCAGGGCATCAACGAGGGCGACTTCGCCATGGTGTTCGGCTTTCCCGGCCGCACTCAGCGCTTCCTGCCCGCCGCCGGCCTCCAGCTGACCCTCGACCAGACCAACCCCGCCCGCATCAAGCTGCGCGATACCCGCCTGAAGCTCTGGAAAGAGGATATGGACCAAGACGCCGCTTTGCGCCTGAAGTACGCTTCCAAGTACGCCAACATTGCCAACTACTGGAAGTACTTCATCGGTCAGAATGAGGGTATGAAGCGCCTGAAAACCGTGGATGCCAAGAAGGCCGAGGAAAACTCCCTGATGGAGTGGATTGCCCAGGACCAGACCCGTGCCCAGCAGTACGGCGAGGCCCTGAATACTATCAACCAAGCCTACGCCGGCATCCGCCAGTATAACCTCAGCACGCAGTACGTGAACGAGGGCGCGTTCGGCACCGAAATCGTGACGCTGGCCGCCCGCATGATGCCGCTGGCCACCGCGCTGAAAGCCGGCGAAAAAGCCGGTATCGACAAAGCCGTGGCCGATTTGCAGGAGCCCGTGGCCGACTACTTCAAGGATTACAGCGCCCCCACCGACAAAAAGGTGTTTGCCGCCCTCATGGCTTTGTACATGCAGGACGTGCCCAAGGATCAGCAGCCCGACGTGTTCCAGACGGTGCAGAAGCAGTACGGCGGCTCCATGCCCAAGTACGCCGACTACGTGTTCAGCAACTCCTTCCTGACTTCCGAAGCCAAGGTGAAAGCCTTTTTGGCCGCGCCCACCCTGGCCAAGCTGGAAGCCGACCCCGGCTACAAAACCTACCAGTCGGTGTACTCGAACTACGTGCAGAACATCGTGCCCAAGCTACAGGGCCTGCAGGCCGGCCTGGGCCGCGCCAACCGCCAGTACGTGGCCGCTTTGCGCGAGAAGAACAGTACCAAGGTGTACTCGCCCGATGCCAACTCCACCATCCGGCTGAGCTACGGCACCGTGCGCCCCTACAAAGGCCGCGACGCGGTAGCCTACGACTTTAAAACCACGGCCCAGGGCATTCTGGAGAAGGAAGACGCCACCAACCCCGAGTTTGTAGTGCCCCAGAAAGAGCTGGAGCTGCTCAAAATGAAGGATTACGGCCGCTTCGCCGATAAGCAGGGCAACCTGCCCGTGGCCTTCATCACCGACAACGACATCACCGGCGGCAACTCCGGCTCGCCCGTTATCAACGGCCGCGGCGAGCTGATCGGTCTGGCCTTCGACGGCAACTGGGAAGCCATGACCGGCGACCTGGCCTACGACCCCGAGCTGAAACGCTGCATCAACGCCGATATTCGCTACGTCCTCTGGTGCATCGAGAAGCTGGGCGGCGCCAAGCACATCGTGGATGAAATGACGCTGGTCAATAACGGCCCCAACCCTGGCGTAGGCCCCGCCACCGCCGCCGGTGCCGACATGAGCGACGTGGAAAAGATGAAGGTGAAAACCGAGAAAGGCAAAACCAAAATCAAGCGCAAGAAGGAAGCGGCCATGCTGTAAGGCTTGGTCGCGTGTCATTCCGCGCATGTTGCGCATCAAGCAAGGACGAGGAATCTGGGTGAAATCACCAAATACCAAACTCAGGTTTCTCGCTCTACCCGCGGAACGACAAACCACAAAAAAAGACCCGATGCCAGTTGGCACCGGGTCTTTTTTTATGCCCCGGCCGGAAGCTCTTGTACGGTTCAGGTAGAGTGTCTATTTTCCAGCAATAGAATCCTTTATTCTTCTCTATGCTGAAACGTTACCTACTATCAGGAGTGCTTATTGCTCTTGCCGCTACTGCCCACGCCCAGGGCAACGGCCCCGGTTTGTGGGGTGCCCGCGCCGCCGGCTTGGGCCACATCGGGAGCGTGCTGGAACAGGATGGCTGGGCCGGTGCCGCCAATGCCGCCGCCCTGGGTGCCCTGAGCCGGCCCACGGTAGGCGTGGGGGCCGAAAACCGCTACCTGCTGCCCGCGCTGAATACGGTTTCTCTAATGGTGGCCGTGCCCATCGGCTACCGCGCCCCGCAACCGGCCGCGCCGGTGGCGGGCGTGTCGGCGGCGGAAGCGCCGCGCTACGGGGTAGTCGGTTTCACGGCCCAGCGGTTCGGCGGCAAGCTTTATTCTGAGCAGCGGCTGGGTCTGGGCTACGGCTACCAGCTGGGCACCGTGCGGGTGGGGGCGCGGGTGGAGGTGCTGCAAACCAGCTTCGAGGGGCTGGGGAGCCGGCGGGTGGTAGCCGCGTCGTTGGGCGGGCAGGCCGATATCATTCCGCGCAAACTCACTTTCGGGGCCACGCTCTACAACCTCAACCAGGCCCGCCTCTACGAGTACCAGGATGAGCGCCTGCCCACCGTGCTGCGGGCCGGCCTGGCCTGGCGGGCCTCCGAAAAAGTGCTGCTGCTGGCCGAAACCGAGAAGGACGTGGAGCAGGATGCCGATTTCAAGGCGGGCCTGGAGTACCGACCGGTGCCGGTGCTGGCCGTACGCGCGGGCCTGGCTTCGCTCACCAGTCAGCTGACGGGCGGCGTGGGGCTGAAAACCGGGCCGTTGCAGCTGGATTACGCCGCCGCCTGGCATGAAACGCTGGGCCTGAGTCAGCAACTGAGCGTGGCCTACGTGTGGGCCAAACCGCAGCAGCCATGAGTCGCCGCGTTGTGGCGGCTGGGGCATTGCTGCTGCTGGCCGCCGGGGCCGCCCGGGCTCAGGAGTACCCACGCCCCGCCGTACCCGACCTCGACCGACTCACCCAGGAGCTGTTTGCCGAAATCCAGAGCGAGCAGGTGCCCTACGAGGACCTCTACGAAACGCTGCTGCAATACTACCAGACGCCGCTCAACCTGAACACCGCCACCCGCGAGGACCTGCGCGGCCTGCTGCTGCTCTCCGAAACTCAGATTACCAACCTGCTGGAGCACCGCCAGCGCCACGGCGCGCTGCTGAGTTTGTACGAGCTGCAGAGTATTCCTGGCTTCGAGCTGCGCACCATTTACCGGGTGGCGCCCTTCGTGGCGGTGCTGACCCTTGATCCCAACGCCGCCCGCGGGCCACTATGGCAGCGCGTGTGGCAGGAAGATAACAACGCTTTGTTTCTGCGCTATGAGCGGACGGTGCAGGGCCGCCCTGGCTACCTGCCGCCCGATACCACCAGCACCGGCGCACCGGCCTCGCGCTACCTAGGCTCCCCCGATAAGCTGCTGGTGCGCTACCGCGTGAGCCGCAGCAAGGATTTCAGCCTGGGATTTACGGCCGAGAAAGATGCCGGCGAGCAGTTTGCCTGGGACCCCGCCCGCCGCCGCTACGGCGCCGACTTCTACTCCGGCCACTTCATGGTGCAGGAGCGGGGCCGACTCAAAAATTTGGCCTTGGGCGACTATCAGCTGCAATTCGGGCAGGGGCTGCTGCTGTCCTCGGGGCTGGCGGTGGGGAAGGGGGCCGAAACCATTACCACCCTGCGCCGCAGCTCGGTGGGCGTGCGGCCGTATTCCTCGGTGCTGGAAAGCACGTTTTTCCGGGGCGCGGCGGCTACGGTGGCCGTCACCAGTACCGTGCGGGTCACCGCCTTCGTCTCGCGCAAGCGGGTGGATGCCTCCGTGCAAACCGCCCGCGACTCCCTGGCCGATTTCAGCGAGTTTACCTCCGGCCTGCTGCTGACTGGTTTCCACCGCACGCCCACCGAACTGGCCAACCGTCAGGCTTTGCGCGAAACCGTGCTGGGCGGCAACGTCAGCTACGCCAGCCTGGGCGGCGACCTGCAGGCCGGCCTCACGGCGGTGAACACGCAGTTCGATAAGCCTCTGCTGCGCCGCGACGAACCCTACAACGCGTTTGAGCTGCGGGGCCGCCACAACCTGGCCTTCAGCGCGCATTACAGCTACGTGTGGCGCAACCTGCTGCTGTTCGGCGAAACGGCCCGCAGCAGCGGCGGCGGCCTGGGCACCGTGAACGGGTTGCTGGCTAGTCTGGCGCCCAACGTGGATGTCTCGGCTCTGTATCGGCACTACGCCCGCGACTTTCATACTATCTACGGCAATGCGCTGAGCGAAAACACCCGTAATATCAATGAAAGCGGCCTGTACCTGGGGCTGAAGCTGCGGCCCGCCGCGCGCTGGGAGCTGTCGGCGTATTACGACCGGTTCCGGTTTCCGTGGCTGCGGTATCAGGCCGGCGCGCCCGGCGCGGGCCACGACTGGCTGGTGCGGCTCACCTTCAGTCCTACCAAAACCAGCCTGCTCTACGCCCAGCTGCGGCAGCGCACCAAACCCTACGACGCCGATACGCTGCGCCCCATGCCGCTGCCCGTGCCCACGCAGCGCCGCAGCCTGCTGCTGTTCTATGACGCCAGTCCCACGCCGGGCCTGAGTTTGCGCACCCGGGTGCAGGGTACCGCCTACCGCGAGGATGTCGGCCCCGCCCGCCACGGCTACGTGCTGGCCCAGGACGTAACGGTGCAGCCCCTGCGCCGTCTGCGCCTCTCGGCCCGCTATGCCCTCTTCGACACTGATGATTATGACACCCGCCAGTACGTGTTCGAGCAGGATGTGCTGTATGCGTTTTCGGTGCCGGTGCTCTACGGCCAGGGCACCCGCGCCTACGTGCTGGCCCAGGTCGAAGTCAACCGCCACCTCACGCTCTGGCTGCGCTACGCCGATACGCATTACCGCCACCAACGCACCGTCGGGTCCGGGCTGGAGGAAATCCAGGGTGCGCGCCGCTCCGATGTGAAAGCCCAATTACGGTACCGGTTCTGATTCTTCAAAAAGAGGGAGGATATACAAGCAAAAAGCCAGTTCCTGATTCAGGAACTGGCTTTTTGCTTGATAGGAGGCCCGCAGAACAGAGGGACTGTTCTGCGGGCAGGAATCAACTACTGTTTCAGCAGACGTACTACCGTCGAGCCGTTGGGCATATCGAAGTGCAGGTTGTACACGCCGGTGCGTAGCGCGCTCAAATCGAGCGGCAGTTGCAGGGCGGTGCTGCTTTTCGTCAGCGTCTGGCTTAGTACCTGACGGCCAACTGCATCGGTAACGCGCAACGTAATGGCCCCACGCTGGGTGTTATCCACTTTTACATTGAAAACACCGGTGCTAGGGTTCGGCGATACTTCAATGCCCTGCAGCAGCGCGGCGTTATGCGTAGCCGTCACCCCGGCCACCGTCTGGCAGCTTTCATTGGTGTAACCCGAAGCGCCGGTAGCGTTTACTGCCCGCACGCGGTAGCAATACGGGCCGTTGGCGGTTACTTGGTCGGTGTAGAAAGTGGTATTGGCCGGTACGGTGGCAATCCGGGCAAAAGCCGCAGTGCCGGTACGGGCGCGCTCAATCTCAAAGCCGGTTTCGTTCCCCGAGTTATCCAGCCAGATCATGTCGATGGTGGCGGCCGTAGCGGTAACGGTGGGGGCCAGAGTCGTGAGGGAGCCGGGAGCCGCCGGAATTTCACCTACGGTGCACAGCTCCAGTGTCCAGCCGGTGAGAGTACCGCCATTGGCCGCCGTGTTATCCGAAATGGTCAGCGTCCAGTTGCCATTGGCCGGGTCGTTGAGCAGGTCGCCGAGGGAATTGGCCGGGCGTACGGTCGCCCCGCTGGTCAATGGGCAGGCCAGCGCAGCGGTGGCCGCGTCGTCAAACGTCAGGTTCAGGTTGGCCGTGCCGGGGCAGGCCCGCGAGAACAGCACCACCCGCCGACCCGCCGGATTCGTGAGCGAAATTTCCAGCTCGCTTACGTCCGGATGGGTAATGGCCAGGCCCCGGATGCGAATATCCGACACCCGCTCAGTGTTCGTAACGTTGATAACGGACGTTACCGATGCCGCGGAGCCGGTTGGGATAGTACGCGGTACGTTGGTTGCCACAATGTTCTGGCAAGCCTGAATACCGGTCGTAAACTGCGTAACTGCCGAATACGGTGCCGTGCCGCAAGGGCTCAGGCCGCGTACCCGCACGAAGTACACGGTGCCGGGCTGCAGCGCCGTCAGCGGCGTGAAGCTGGTGCCGGTGATGTTGGTTTGGGTCTGAACACCGGTAGTAAAGGCTGCGTTCGTAGCAATCTGTACCTCGTAGGCCGTGGCATTTGGCACCGTGCTCCAGGTGACGCGGGGGCGTAGCGTAGTGATGCCGTTGGCGCTGGGCGCGCTGATGGTTGCGGCCTGCGTAGCCGAAGGCTGCACCGTCACGGTCACATCCAGGAGGCGCGTTACGCCGCCGCTGGTGCCGGTAAGGCGGATGGTATACGTGCCGGCGGCCGTGGTGCTGGCCGCGCTGATGGTGGCCGTGGTGCCGGAGCCGGCCTGCACGGTAGGGTTGGTATACGTAACCGTGATACCCGCTGGCAGGTTAGTGGCCGAGAGGGTAACAGCACCGGTAAAGTTCTGTAGCTGGCCCACTGTTATAGCCCGTGTGCCGGAAGCTCCGGGGCAGAATGCCAGCGCAGTGGCTGCGCAGCCCGGGCCTTGCAGGAAGAACGTAGGGCCGGCGGGTGTTTCCAGGGTAAAGTTCTGGTTTGATACGTCGAAGAAGATGCTGCCCGTGGCCTGCACCCGGATGCGGGCCTGCGTGGAGCTGCCGACGCTGGCCGGTACCGTTACGGCTTCGCACCCGTCGTTGGGCGTGTTGGCAAGCAGGGTGGTGGGGTAGGTCAGGCCGCCATCGGTGGAAAGCAGAATATCCACATTGGCCGCGCTGATGGGGGCCTGGGTGGTGTTGGCCACGTCCCAGTTCACCTGCTGCGGAGCGCCCACCAGCCAGGTAGTAGCCGTGTTGGGAGCCGTCACGACAAAGGGGCCAGCCGTGGAAACGACCACCACATTCATGGAGTCGTAGTCCACGCCACCCCCGCCTACGCGGTTGTCGCGGGTTACGAGCCGGAACACCAGCCGCCGTCCGTAGGTAGGCAATAGCTCCCCTTTGGTAGTGCTATTGTTGAGGATGTCCGATAACCGGGGAAACGTGCGCGAAGGGCTGGTAGTGGGCGAAAAGGCCCGGAACAGCGGCGCGTCGCCGGTAGCGGCAGCCGGCGCTCCGGCCGCACCCAGGTTGTATTGCTCCCAGGAGTAAGTCAGGGCGTCGGAATTGGCATCCGTAGCCGAACCCGTCAGTACAAAGGGCGTGCTGACCGGAATAGCGTAGTTGCGGCCGGCATTCACTACGGGCGGCGTGTTGCCGGTGGCCGTATTCACCGAGCAGTTGCCCAGCCCGGTGATGTGGGCTACAATCTGGTCGAAGCTGCGCGAATGGAAATATGGGTCGGAGTTAGGCTGAATGTCGTCGGCTCCGCAGATACCGGCATAAGCCATGATGGTAGTACCCGAGCCCGGCTCGTAGGCCGAGGTAGCCGCGCGGTTGCCGCCGCCGCAGCTGCCGGTCTGGCTGTTGAAGGTATGGTCGGCCCCAAACTGATGGCCCATTTCGTGGGCGACATAGTCTACATCGAAGGCATCGTTGACGGGGGCCGGGGAACCGGTTACGCCACGGGCCTTACCTGAGGCAATGCACACGGAAGGCTTCTGGGCAACGCCGCCGCCACCGGTGCTGAATACGTGACCGATATCGTAGTTAGCGGCCCCAATCCGATCCGTAACAGTGGTCTGGTTCTGGTTGAGCATTGCCGAGCCACTGCTGTTAGTGTAGGGGTCGGTGTCGGCATCCAGGAAAATCAGGGTGTCATTTTTGGGGACGATGACCAGCCGTACGGCCAGCTCCTTCTCATATATACCGCTTACCCGGTTTACCGAAGCCACCATGCCGGCCATTGCGCCCGCTTTGGTGCCGCCATGGAAGGTGCTGTACTCGCCGGTGCAGGCCAGGGCCAGCCGGTACGTACGCAATGTGGTGCCGTTGGCTACGGCGGCGCGTTGGGCCGCCGTTACCTGGGGCAGTTCTTCGGTACCATCGGGGGAGGGAGTGGCGCACACGAACGGAAAGGCGCCCCGGTTCATGGAGCGGCGCTCAAACACCAGGTGAGTATCGAGGCCCCGCGTAGCCGGGTCAATATATACCGTGGAGTTGGCCGCCAGAATCATGGCGTGGAAGCCATCCGGACTCACATCGAGGCGGGCCGAGGCCGAGGGGTCATCAATGCCCTGCGCCGCGTAAGTACGGATGTTTGGGTACTTGGCCGCCAATTGCGGAGCCATTACCGGCACCTGCACCACCCGGAAGCGTTGCGAAGTACCATCGGGCATCGGCAGGGAAATTACCGTTGCTGAGCCTTTGGCCCCGGCTCCGCGCTCCAACGGAGCGGTGCGGAGAGCAGCCCGCACGGCATCCAGCTGGAAATTAACCGCGCGGAAATGGGATAAGGGCTGGGTTGCCTGCCGGGCGGCCGTGGGCACCTGAGGTGCATCGGCCCACAATACCCGCTGGGCCGATGCGCTGGTAGCCGTCCCGAGGCCGGCTATCAGCGCGCCGCCAGCCAGCAGCGGCCGCCAGGCCCGACGGAACAAAGTAGAGGTTTCAAGCATATGGTAGAAGAATGAAAAGGAGAAAAGCAAGAAAGGAAGATAGGTGCGGAGAGGCAGGAATAGAGCGCCTCAAGTTAGAATTTTTGCCTGCGGAAGCGGCTGTTTTTTATAGATATATTTTGCTCAACTGGCAATGATTTGCTTGCAAATAAGCCTTTTGAATAATTTAGTCAGGTGTTTATTGGTATTATAGTCAAGTTGTAAAAGGTATATATAGACACGTTTTTATATTAAAAACCCAGCGTATCTGAAAATAAGAAACCCACTGCCTCTTGGCAGTGGGTTTTTGCCGTAAGGCAGCCAGGTGAAATAAATATCCGGGAAAACAGCATGCCCGGAACTTGTCCTAGACGCTCGGTAAAGCGTTCAGGACTTAGGCGTCGGTTTTCAGTAGTACGATCTGGGCCTTATCGGCGGCACTAATCTTCCGCCTGAATTCCAGATACGCCGGGTAATCGGTGCGGGCAAAGCGGGTGCGGGGCAGCTCCAGGCGGCGGATGTAGCGGATGGTGCCATCGGGCAGGGTCTGGAGCTGGCTGGAATAGGTACCGAACCGGGTGCTGAGCTGCACCGGGGCCGGCAACTGCTCGGGGCGCAGGCTGGCGGGCAGGTGCAGCTGTACCGTATCCAGTTGGGTGAGGGCATGATCCAGCCATAGCTCGCCCTGCCGCTCCCCTACGGTTGCCTGCGGTGCGGGCAGCCGGCTAAGCAGGTTTGGCGCCAGAAATACCCGTTTGCCGCTGGGCGGGGCCAGGCCGGGTAGCGTGAGCGTCAGGTTCTCGGTGAGGCCCGGCACAGCCGCGCCGGGTGCCGAATGCCGGAACGACACTTTGTTCAGGGTGAAGTTGGCCAGCGCCAGCCGGTTGCCGATATACTTTTTCTGCTCGGCCAGCTCCAGCCCCGCCACGCCGGATACGGCATCGTATTCCAACCCGGTGCGCAGGGTGCGCAACGTGGCCGTGGCGTTGCCGTTGGCATCCAGAACTACATCGGCCAGCCGCTCCCGGCGGTTTTCAGCGGCACCGTAGCGGGGCGTGGGAATGAGCTTGCCACCTTCGGGCAGCAGCAGCAGCGCGTGGCGGTTGCCCGTAAAACCGCCCATGTAGCCAAACGGGTTGGTCTGGCTGGTGCATTCCAGCCACACGGTATCCGGCCTGGCCGCCTTCGTGAGCGGCACGCACAGCACTACGTGGTTGAACTGGGAACTGGGAAAATCAGTGCGGATATCCTGCTCGTCGGAGCCGGCGCGTACCAGGGCGGCATAGGCCTGAATGCCAGCGGCCCCCAGCAGGGCCTTGCAGTAGTTGGTCAGAGCCTTGCAGTCGCCGTAGCCGTTGGCCGCCACCGAGGAGGCCGGGAACGTCTGCCAGCCGCCCAGGCCCAGCTGCACCGAGATGTAGCGGGTATTGGCCTGCAAAAACTGATATACTTTCCGGATGCGGGCCCGCTCGTCGGTTTCGCCCTGGACCAGGGCAACCATGCCCGCTTTGAGGGCCGGCGGTAGCTCGTCGCGGCCGGCATTCAGCTCGTAGGTCCAGCGGCTCAGGTCGGCCCAGGTGCTGAGGCGGCCGGCGTGGCCCTGCACCTCAAACTCGGCCGGCGCGGTGAATACGGCGGGCGTCAGCTCAGCTACCGGCGGGGCATCGGCTTCTTCCTCCCGGGCGGCCAGATCATGCACCTGCCACTCATAGATTTCCTGGCTGCCCTGGGTGTGTTTGGCCTGCGCAGTGCCGGCCGGCAGGCGTGCTTCCTGGTAGCGCAGCGCCAGTCCGGCGGGCATCAATACCTTAAAAGAAGCCTGTTCTACACTAAGCTGCTCCATCGGCTGGGGCCGCCAGGTAGAGTAAAACAGCGGGTTGTCGGACACCACTTCGTACTCAAACTCCACCGTGTAGGGGTAGGTGGGCTGGCTGAGGTCGGCTACCCGGCCCCGGGCATCGGAGGCCAGGCTGAAACCATCGGACAAGCTGATATCACGAATATCCTGGGCCCGCAGCTGGCGCAGCTGCCGGCCGGTGGCATCATACACCGCGCCCCGGAAGTAGCTGATGCTGTTGAGCTGGCTATAGTATACCAGCTCCGAGGCCCAGCGCGACCCGGCCTCATCCAGAATCGTTACGGCGCGGCGTGTGGTTTCCACCGTGCGCCCCACCGACTTCACCAGCAGGGTTTCTTCCTGATGGCGCACCACGGCGTGGGCATTTTCCCGCAGGGCCGCCGATAAATCGGCTACGGCATATTTGGGGGCCGGGCCGGGGGCCGCATAGGCCGGAGCGGCTACCGTAGCCGCTACCCAGCCGGTAGTCAGCGTAAAAAACAGATTGCGCATAGCCGTTATACCTTCTTTTTGAGGACCAGTCGCTCACTCTGCTTGGCCATCATGCGGGCAAAGAATTCGCGCAGGTACGCGTATTCCTCCGCTGAGTATACTGGCCGGCTCAGGTTCATGCGGCTCACAATCTGGATGATGCCGGTGCCCGGCTGGATGGCATAGGTGAAGCGGCCCCCGCTTTCCGGCAGCTCCATGGTCATGGGCTTGGGCGTTTCCTCCAGCTCGTAGCCGGCCGGCAGCGTGATGTTCACCATAACGATTTCGTCCAGCGCCGTCCCGAAGTCCACCGGGAAGCGGCGGCCTTCGTGCAGGAAAGGGTTTTTATCGGCACCGAAGTCGCGCAGCGGGTTCAGGTAAATAGTGCCGGCGGGTGCATCGCCCCCGGCGCTGGCAAACTCATATTCCAGCGTGAGCGGCCGGTGCAGCGCGTCGCGCTCCTTAAAGGTATAGGCAGGAATATTCCAGCCCTCATGGCTGGCGGCCAGCTCTTCCACGTACTTCTTTTCCCCCAGCTTGCGCAGCTTTTCCCGCTGACTCAGGGCCAGATAGCCGGCATGCTCCTGGTGGACTTTCCCGCTGAAGCCACCTTTTTCATCCACCGTCAGGCTGATCTGGCGGTAGGAAAGCAGCCGGTCGTTGGTTTTAAGCTCAATCCAGCGCGAGGCCCCGGTTTTGGGCAGCACCAGCCGGCCCACGCCGTTAAGGCAGCGGTGCGGCAGCATGCCGCAGGGAGCCAGCTCCTCGGTGGCATCCAGCAGCATCTCCTTCCCTTCGGGCAAAGCTACGTGGGCCAGCACGTAGTTGAAGCGCGAGAGCAGCGGCACGCCGGTTTCCATGCGGCCGTGGTTGCGGGTGCTCAGCAGCACGGGGTTGGCCTGGAAGCCGGCTTGGCGCAGGGCCGCCACCAGCAACAGGTTGATGTCGGCCGCATTGCCGGTTTTCTGGTCGTAGGCCCGGTGCACGGTGCTGGAGGCATACACGGCGTTGTTGCCGTTGTGCTTCACGCTGCGGCGCACCAGGTCATGAATGGCGGCTACGCGGGCCGCCGGGTCGGTGGTCTGGGCCAGCAGCGGCGTCAGCTGCTCTTTCAGGAAACCGCCCTTGTTGAGCTGGCTGCCAAATTGCTCATCATTGAGCAGTTCGGTGTCAATTTTCTCCCAGGAGTTAGCTACGGCTTTGTAGGGCTCATCGGGCCACTTAATGCCGGCCAGCTCAAAGTCAATTTTGGAAATGTAGTCGTTGGTGGTGGTCATGTAGGGCTCCTCGCGCATGGCGGGCACCGCTTTCATGGCCCAGCGGTGGTTGGTCACGCGTGGGGTCACCACCGTCGAGCCGCCGGAGGTACGCTCCCCGTATTCCATTTTCGACGACCAGCTGATGGTGTACTGGGTAGTTGCTTCGTTGCGCTCCTGCACTTCCAGTGGCTCATAGCCCTGCATGAGCATTTTGTAGTCGAAATACTCCGGAATAGCCGCCCGGTACTCGCTCCAGCGCACCGGAATTTCGCGCTGGAACGTCCAGTCCTGAAAGTTGAAGGTGAAAGGCGACACGACCAAGTAAGAGTATTCTATCACTGATCCTACCCGCACGTTGGGCATGGTGAACTTGCGGATGGTGATGTTAGGAGTACTTTCCTCCCGGAAAATAGCGTCGGAATTCAGCTTCTCCTTCACCACTTGGCCATTCACCAGATTGTAGGTGAAGCCCCGCAGACTGGTGAGCTTCTCTTCGTTGGTGGCTTTGTGGTACAGCGGCACCTGCACGGTGGCCTCATCGTACCCCGATTTTTTCAAGATTTTGATGCGGGTCACGCGCTCAAATACCACCCGGAACTGCCCGTCGTTGTACTCGAAGCGGGAGCGGCCAAAGTCGCACAGCACCACGGCCGAGGCGGCACTATCGGCCGCGAAGTTCTGGGCGGTAAGGTCCAGCTCGTTAATCTTGCCGAATTTGATGGGGTCGGCCTGGGCGTGGGCCAATGACACTGACGCGCCGCCGCAGACGCCAGCCAGTAGCAGCCGGCGGAGTAAAGGTGAAATCATACCAGCAAGGGGTAGAAGATGGAAATATCAGGGGAGAATACTATTCCCGGCTCCGGCAGCAGAGCAGGCAACAAAGCACTACAAATAGGTGTAGAGAAGTACGGACGGAGCAGCGGAACCGAAATATCCTGTTTATCCGGCTCCTGTACAACCCTCGCTGCGCAACTTATTGCCGCTGCAACACAATCGGTTCGGCCAGCTTGGCAAGGGCCTTGGTATAGAGCTCCCGCAGGGCATGGTACTCCTCTGCCGAATAGTGTGCTTTTGCCAACTGCAGGCGGCTTTGCAGCGCAATGGTCTGCGGGGTGGGCTGGCTGATATTAAACAGAAAACGCCCGCCACTATCAGGCAAAACCAACTGCATATTAGCCGGCAACTCGGTAGCGGCGTAACCAGGGGGCAGCGTCAGCGTTGCCACGCACTCCAGCCGCCGGGTAGTGGCCAGATCAACCGGATACAGCCGCTCGGCCTGCTTAAATGGGCTGGCCGGTACGAACAGCTGCTGCAACGGCCGCAGATACAGCGTGGCCGCCGCTGCTTCCGCGCCGGGCAGACTGGCCTTCAGTTCCAGGGTCACGGGCTTGGCCACGTCGGGGGCGGCGGTTTCGGCTTGGCTGATCTGCCAGTCGGGGTGGGCTTGCTGCCACTGCTGGCGCAGGGCCGGCAGCGGCACCCGGTAGTCGGAGGCGGCGTAGCCAGCATATTCCTGGCGGATGCTGCCCTGGATTTCGCCCTGAGCGGTTACCGTTAGCCGGGCGTTGGTGTAGAGCAGATGGGGAGCGTTTTCGGTCAGGTTCACCCACTTGCCCGCCGGCCCCAGCAGCCGGCCCTGGCCGTTCAGGCAGTAGTCGGGGAGTAGGGTGGGCGGCAGGCTGGCGTCGGTGGCATCCAAGAGTAGCTCCTGACCGCCAGGCAGGGCCACGTGGGCCACTACGTAGTTAAACTGACTGACCACGGGCAGCTCCGTCTGAATGCGGCCGTGGGCGCGGGTGCTCAGCAACAGCGGCTGGGCGTTGAGGCCGGCGGCGCGTAAAGCGGCTACCAGCAGCAGGTTCACCTCGGCCGCGTTGCCCTTGCGCAGTTCCACCACTTTTTTGGCCGGGTTCCGGGTGTGGGTGCCGGGCGCACCACTGTAGCCCACGGCCGCCAGCACCAACTGCCGGACGGCTGCGGCCCGTTCTACCTGGTTGGAGAGGGTGCGCAGGGGCGCGGCGGCGGTGCTCAGGGCGGTGGTGGCGCGCAGGTACTGCCCGAAACTTTCTTTTTCCAGCAGCTCTTTTTCAATTTCCTCCCAACTCCCCACGATGAACTGCGGCGGGCGTTTTTCATCGAACTGAATGCGCTCCAGTTCAAAATCAACCCGGCTCAGGTAGTCGCGCTCCGTGGTCATGAACGACTCGGGGTGGAAAGCGGGCAGGTTTTTCTGGACCCAGCGGCGCGTGAGGGCCTGGGTGGTAATGGTGTAGCTGTTGCCGCTGCCCGTCGGGATGGAGCCGTAGGAAGTGCGGGTGTCCTCGCGGTAGGTGGTGGCGTACGCTTTGGCTCCGGTTTCGTTGAGGGCGAAGGGCCAGTACGTGCGCGTTAGCTCCTTATAGCGGTAAAAGCTGGGAATAGTCGTGCGGTACTCGCTCCAGCGCACGGGTATATCCCGCTGAAACTGCCAGTCCTGGAGGTTGAACAGAAACGGCGACTTAATTACGTAGGTGAACTCCACAATGGAACCCTCGCGCACGTTGGGCAGCGTAAAGGCATACTCATCCAGGCGGTCATCCACTTTGCGGCTGAACACGGCCTCGGTGCGCAGTGGCTCTTTGCTGAGCGTAGCACCCGTCAGGTTGTACGTCAGGCCTTTCAGCTGTAGCAGCTCTTCCCGGCCGCCGCCCTTGGGGTCGTGGTACAGCAGCACACGTACCGTGGCGTTATCGTAGCCGGCCCGGCGGCGGATAAGCAGCCGGGCCGTACGCTCAAACTTCAGCTCAAAGCCTTCGTTTTTGCCCTGGATGCTGGACTGCCCAAAGTCGCAGAGGACCTCGGCGGCAGCCGAATCAGCCGTGGGCACAGCCAGCAGGGTAGCGGCTTCTTTAGCCTCCAGCTTACCAAATTTCAGGGGTGCGTCCTGCGCGCGGGCAGTTCCTGCCAACAATAAACCGGTAACCAGGCCCGGCGCAATTATCTGCTTAACGTAAAAAGAAACCACGGAAATAAAGGAAGTAAGAACCGGCCGGCCGGTCCGTTTGTATAAAATTCGGCACTAAAGATAACAGGTTCCGGAGGGAAGATAAAAGGCCGACGGCGGTAGTCTGCGAAAGTCAGGTGACATCTGTCTGTCGGAGCCATAACGGCTGGCAAAACCAAGCTCCGCTTCTTACGCGGCCCGCGCTTTGCGCCGGCTCAGCACCAGCAGGTAGCCCAGCCCGGCCAGCACGCTGAGCGCACTGAGCCCGTGCACGAAGGGCAGGTGGGCTGGCTCGTTGGCAAACACCCAGCCCGCCAGCAAGGCTCCCAGCCCGATACCGGCTTCCAGGGCAATATACATGGTGGCCACGGCCCGGCCGCGCCGCTCGGGGTGGCTCAAATCCACCGTCCAGGCGTACAGCGTGGGCGAGTTCAGGCCCGTGCCCAGCCCGAACAGCACCGCGCCCGCCAGAAACACCGGGGCCGACTGCGCCAGCGCCAGCACCACCAGCGCCGCCACAATCACCAGCGAGGAGCCGATGAGCACCGGCACGCGGCCGTACCGGTCGGAGGTGCGGCCGGCTACCAGGCGCACCACCAGCGAGGCCCCGGTGTAGCAGGTGTAGAACAGGCCCTTGTCTTCGCCAATGAGGCCCAGCACCCGGCTTTGATCAGGAATGACGGTAAGCACTGCCCCGAACGGAAACAGGCACAGCAGCGTCACCAGGGCCGGGGCCAGCACCCGGGGCTCGAAAACTTCCTCCCAGCTTTCAATGCGCAGCAGCCGCCAGCTGAACCGCTGCCGCTGGGCGCGGGGCAGGGTTTCCGTCATGGTTCCCTGCACTACCAGGCTCAGCAGGGCCAGGCCCGAGGAGCAGTAGAACATGGTATCGAGGGAGAAGTGCAGGGCCAGCCAGGAGCCCAGCATGGGGCCGGCGGCCATGCCCACCGAGCCCGCCACGCCCAGCAGGCCCATGGCCTCGCCGCGCCGTTCCAGCGGGATAATATCGGCAATGAAGGCGGCCGTGCCGGTGGGCTTGAAGCCGGTGCTGAAGCCGTGCAGCAGCCGCAGCCCCATAAAGGCCGCCACCGTGGCCGTAAACGGATAAAAGAAGCCGCACACGAAGCACACCAGGGAGCCAAACACCATCACCGGAATGCGGCCCACGGTATCGGCCAGCTTGCCGCTGAACGGCCGCGAGAGGCCGGCCGTGAGCGTGAACAGGGCAATAATAAAACCCTTGTACTCGGCCCCGCCCAGGCGCGTGAGGTAGTCGGGCAGCTCCGGCAGCAGCATGTTGAAGCTCATGAAGAACAGCAGCGACGACAGGCACATCAGCCAGAAGCCAACGGTGTACACACGAACTGGGGCGGAAGGCGAAGCGGTAACGGGCATAACGGCCGCAAAGGTAACCCCCGAAACGGCCGGTTCTGTGGTGATTGATTGAATTGGTGATTTAGCGTCGCTCAGGCTGTCACTCAATCACCGTACGGCCCGCCTAAATATCGCCTTCCGGAGTTTCAGCGGCTACGGAGTCCAGGATTTCGCCGGGCCGGGCCTGCTGTTCCAAAGAGTCGGCAGTGATAATCTGCTCCTCGGCCGGCGTGAGCGGCCTGGTTTCAGCGGAATCGAGGGCCACGGTATCGGGCTGAATATCGAACAGGGTGGGGGCGGCGGCTTCCGCGTTATCGTCGGCGGGCTCGGCTGAAGCGTCGGTCTGCGCGGCGGCTGGCCGCTGGGTGCCCAGCCATGCCGGGAGCTGGGTTACGGCCCACAAACCGCCGCCCAACGCCGCAATGGAAGCCACCACCACCGCGCCGCGCTGCCACTGCAGCCGCCACGGTACCGGCGGATTGGCCGGCGCCGGGCGCGCGCCGGGTGGCCGGGTAGCCGTTGGCGCCGGATTGCCGCCAACGGCTCCCATGGTAGCTACCATCGGCCGGGCCTGTAGCTGCGCCAGCTGCTGGCCGAGCTGCTGAATACGGGCGTCCAGGGCCTGGTTGCGGGTTTCGGCCTCGGTGCGAGAGGCCTGAATGGCCGCCTGCAGCTGCTGTTTTTCCTGGGTTTCGGCTGCGAGACGGGCTTGCAAAGCGGCTACTTCGGCGGTGGCGGAGGGCGCCTGCGTGAGTTGGGCCCGGAGTTGGGCAATGCTCAGTTCCCGCTCCGCTTCGCGGGCTTCCATGTCGCGGCGCTGCTGCTGTAGCTCCTGGAGTACCTGCTGGCGCAGCTGCTCCAGCCGCTGCTTTTCCTCCTGGCTGGCAGCAACAGCGGCGGCCGGTACGATGCCGTAGGGCGGGTCGGCGGGCACATCCTCGGCCCCCAGCCAGCCCCAGAGCTGCCGGACTTTCTGCCCCCAAAAAGTGCTCGGAGCTTCTTTCGGGGTGCTTTCCTCCGCTTCAGCCTGAGGTGGCTCGGGACCATATTGTACCAGCGCCTCCGCCCACTCGGCCAGCGTGGCAACGGGCAGTTGCAGCCGCGTGGGCAACTGGGCCAGGCGGCGGGGCAATTGGGTCAACTGCGGTACCAGCTGAAACTGGTCGGTGGCGGGCAATAGGTCCAACTGATCCTCGACCTCCGCCGCGAAACCCACCGGCTGATCAAACACGAGCAGACCCGCCACGTCGGTTTCCCCGATGGACTGGGGCAGTTCCGGTTGCTGCGCCAGCCAGCCGGCCAGCGCGGCGCGTTGCCGCCGGAACTGGCGTAGTGGGTTGTCGTCGGGCTCGAAACCTGCCAGCGGCTGGCCTTCCAGCCACCAGGATTCGGTTTCCAGCACCGGAATGGAAAGCTGGCCGCCGCCCGCCGCCAGCAGAAGAACAACCGCTCCGCCCGGCTGCACCAGCACGGCGGGCAGCACCGTGCCGGCTACCGGCAGGTTGCCCAGCAGCACACCCTCGGTGCCGGCGGCCGTGAGGGTGGCCAGCGCGGCTTCATAGCGGGCTTGCAGGGCCGCATCGGAAAAAGGAGCGAACAGGATGCTGTGCAGCATAAGCGGAGAAACGACGGGTAGAACGGTAAAAGTACGTGCCCGCGCTCTAGATCAGCTACTGCTTCTGAGTCGGACTGGCCGGCAGCGTGGTCAGAAGTGCCTTAGCTTCATCACCTGTCTCGTGCTCCTGCTGGGCCTGTGTCAGAGCTTCCTGCGCAAACTGTCGGGCCTGAACAGGGCGGTGTGCTTGCTGGGCGAGCCGGGCTGCCAGTAGTAAACTCTCGTAGGTGCGCTCCTGTCGCAGTAGTATGGGTAGTACGTTCAGTATTTCTCCCAGCGCCTCCTGCTGTTTTTGCGGTCCTTGCTCTTTCCCGAAATGGTACAGGTAGGTGGCAGTTTTCCGGAGCGTGTACGAGTCTGGCTGCGGCAGCTGACTGTAGCGGCGCGTTGCCTGCGCGTACCGGAACCAATCGTGCCGACCTTCCCAGAAGTTGATGACGGCCGTTGCGTTAGCCCGCGCTGTATCCGTGAAGGCAGTATAAGCAAGGTGTCGTACCGATTTGAAATCTTCGTTTTGAGAGGAGGAGCCAGCTTGTCGCGCCCGACTTTCCAGGATTCGGTACGCACGCTTCTGCACGGCGGTGGCCGGGAAATAAGGCGTAAAATAAGCCTGATGCTGCACGACGAACTCGTCGGCCGGGGGAGTGTTCTGCTCGAAAATGTACCGTAGGGTTTTCTCCGATTTCAGTTGCTCCGCCGATTGAGTAACCAGATATTCCGTGAGCACTTGGGCCTGAGGCTTGTGGTGCTGGGTGGAATACTGTAGAGCCTGCCCGTAGCGGTACAGGAAATCGGGGGTGCGGTTGCCCGCCTCATACTGGTGCTGCAAGGCGTAGAAGGCCGTGCTTGGCTGGAACGCCGCCTGAGCATCCGCCAGGAAGGCAGCCGTTGGCTTCTCACCAGAGCTGCGGTGTAAGGGCTGTCCCGTACTATCAAAGTACAGATAGGTAGGGAATCCGACAATATCATAACGGCGGGCAAAGGCTGTATCGGCCGCCACGTTTACCTTGTAGGCCAGAAATGTAGCGTTGTAGTACGTGGCCGCCGCCTTGTCGCGGAACGTAGTCTGTTCCATCTTCTTGCAGTAACGACAGCCTGGAGCATACGCGTACACGAAAATGGGTTTATGCTCCTGCTTGGCCCGTTTCAGCACCGCTGGCCAGGCAGTCGAGTCGAAAGCAATGGTAGCTGGTTGGGCATAGCTCAAGAACGAGCATAGGAATAGTGCCAGGAAGGCGAATGCCGATTTCATAGTTTAGTATCTATTGGGTGTAATAATTTGCCGGAAGATACTACATCCGCCCGCCTGCCAAAACGGCCGTCCCCGCACTCCGGCCCGAAGTGTGCCGTATAGCTGCCCGTATGGCTCGTTCTGATTCGTTTTTCTCCACTATTTCCGCCAAAAAGCCCCGGCCCGACGGCAAACCCAGCCTTTCGGTAAAGGAGCGGTTTTCGGCACTCAAAAATCTGCCGGAGTTTCTGCGCCTGGTGTGGCAGACCAGCCCGGGGCTGACGCTGGGCAACGTGGCGCTGCGCCTGCTGCGGGCGGCTCTGCCGGTGGCTATGCTCTACGTAGCCCAATTGATTCTCGACGCGGTGGTGCAGCTCAGCCGGCAGCCGGCCCCGGAGCGGGTGCTGGCCCCGGTGCTCACGCTGGTGGCCCTAGAGTTCGGGCTGGCGGTGCTCTCGGATGCGCTGGGCCGGGGCGTGGCTCTGCTTGATTCGCTGCTCGGCGACCTGTTTGCCAACCAGACGTCCATCCGGCTGATGCAGCACGCGGCCGAGCTGGACCTCGACCAGTTCGAGGACAGCGCGTTTTACGACAAGCTGGAGCGGGCGCGTCGCCAGACACTTTCCCGCACCGTGCTCATGTCGCAGGTACTCAGCCAGGCCCAGGATTTCATTACGATGGGGTTTCTGGCCGTGGGGCTGGTGGCCTTCAACCCCTGGCTGCTGCTGCTGTTGCTGGTGGCCGTGGTGCCGGCGTTTCTGGGCGAGTCGCACTTCAATGAACGCAGCTACTCGCTGGTCCACGGCTGGACGCCCGAGCGGCGCGAGTTGGATTATCTGCGCCAGACCGGTGCCTCCGACGAAACGGCTAAGGAAGTCAAGATCTTCGGCCTCTCGGGGTTTCTCATCGACCGGTTTCGCACTTTGTCGGACGAGTTTTACCAGCAGAACAAAAGCCTGGTAATCAAGCGGGCCGGGTGGGGAACGTTCTTCGCGGCAGTGGGGGCGGCGGGCTATTACGCGGCCTACGTGTACATCCTCAGCCAGACGGTGCGCGGGCAGGTCAGCATTGGGCAGCTCACGTTTCTGGCCGGTTCTTTTGCCCGCATGCGGGGGCTGCTGGAAGGCATTCTGAGCCGCTTCAGCGCGGTGGCCGAGGGTGCCCTGTATTTGCAGGACTTTTTCGACTTCTTCCACCTGCAGCCCCGCATCGTACGTCAGGAGCTCACGGGAGAGCGGCCCATTCCTTTCCCCCGACCAATCAAACAGGGCTTCACCTTTGAGGGCGTAGGCTTCAAGTACCGCAACGCCGAGAAATGGGCTTTGCGCAACCTCAGCTTCGAGCTGCAGGCCGGCGAAAAGCTGGCCCTGGTGGGCGAAAATGGGGCTGGCAAAACCACCCTCGTCAAGCTGCTCTCCCGTCTCTACGACCCCACCGAGGGCCGTATTCTGCTCGATGGCCACGACCTGCGCGAGTACGACCCCCAGGAACTACGCCAGGAAATTGGGGTGATTTTCCAGGATTTCGTGCGCTTCCAGCTGCCGGCCGGCCAGAACCTGGCCGTGGGCCGCATCGAGGAAAAGGACAACCAGCCCCGCATCGAGCAGGCGGCCCAGCAAAGCCTCGCCGATTCGGTTATTGCCAAGCTACCCCAGGGCTATGAGCAGATGATTGGCCGCCGCTTCAACGGGGGGGTGGACCTGAGCGGGGGCGAGTGGCAGAAGATTGCCCTGGGCCGGGCCTACATGCGCGACGCCCAGCTGCTGATTCTCGACGAGCCTACCGCCGCCCTTGATGCCCGCGCCGAGTACGAGGTATTCCAGCGCTTCAAGGAACTGACCCGGGGAAAAACCGCCGTGCTCATTAGCCACCGCTTCAGCACCGTGCGCATGGCCGACCGGATTCTGGTCATCGAGAACGGGCAGTTCCAGGAAATCGGAAGCCACGAGCAGCTGCTGGCCCGCAGTGGCCGCTACGCCGAGCTGTTCCGGCTGCAGGCTGCCGGGTATCAGTAGAAAGATAACATAGCCGGTGTGCAACCAGGAGCCCGTGGCGCTTCTCTGGAAGAAGAACCCGCACGCAAACACTTACGGCTATGAAACGACTTCTGCTTTTTACTTCGCTGGTGCTGGGCCTGCCCGCCTGCGGTGACCTGTTGTGTGCCGATTCCTGCGGCTGCAACCCCACGCCCAAAGTAGGCAACTACGATATTACCGGTACTACCGTCACGGCCATTGCCAATGCCGGGAGCTCAGCCACGGTGCTGGCGGCGGCCGGGCCGGTTTCCCGCAGCGAGTTTGCCTTGCGCTTTGCCCTTGCTACCCGTATGGTGGCAGCTCATGAGCACCGGGCGGGGTGGGGTGCGGCCTACGCCTGCTCCCCGGTCGAGCCGAAGTTCACGGAGCTGGTCACGGCCATTACCGTTACCAGCAGCAGTGCGCTCGACGCCCGGCACCCGGCTGGCAGCTCGCTTAATGATCTGCTGAACGTGTATGAAATAGTGGGCAATCCGGTGGCCGACGGGCTGCTCAGCGACTATGTGCAGCGACGCGCACAACAACCCGCGCTGCTGCTGGAGCTGCGGCTGGCTACTCCGGCTGCCGCCAATACTGGCCCCCAGCAGTTTACCGTGGTGTATCAGCTCAGCAACGGTGAAACGTACACCGCCGAAACGGTTCCGTTGATGCTCACGCAGTAAGAAGGTAAGTTATTGAATGCTCCGAAAAACGCATGAATCTCACGTTTCACCTGCTACCTGATGTAGTGTCGGCGTCTGCCCAATACGGGTCAGTTATTGACATACTATCGGTCGCCCTGGAAACCCCGGCTGCCGGGCTGGAAGCCGACCTCTGCTACCAGCAGGCGCGCGGCCCGGTGCAGGTGTGGCTGGCGTACGAGGGTGAACGGCTCATTGGCTGCAAGCTGGGCTACGAGCGGAAGCCGGGCCACTACTACAGCTGGCTGGGCGGCGTGCATCCCGATTTTCGGAACCAAGGCATTGCCGCCGAGCTGATGCGCCGGCAGCACGCGTGGTGCCAGGCGCAGGACTACCGCGCCGTGCGCACCCACACCTACAACCGCTGGCGCGCCATGCTGCTGCTGAATCTGCGGCACGGCTTCGATATTATCGGGACTTTGCAGGGTGCCCACGGGCTGACTATCGTGCTGGAAAAAGAGCTGCCGCCAGCTACCTGAACCGGGCCTGTGAGCCGCCGCTCAATCTCTAGCTCAACAGGGCAAATCTTGTACGAATTATTTAAGTCGCAACCCAATCGAATAGCGCCGGTAGTTTCGTATTTTAGTGAGTACGACCTTCTTACTTCCCCAGCGCCTATGAAATGGTATGTTACTCTGCTGGCCGGCAGCGGCCTGTTGCTTTCCGGTTGCCTCATGTCCCGCGAGGCCCGCGTAGAATCTGATTATAGCTACGCCGGGCAGTTCCGGCGGTACCGGACGTACGAGTTCATCAGCGGCGACGGAATCAACTCCGACACCAGTCGGCTGGGCAAGGCCGTGCGGGATGCCATCCGGAGTCGGCTCAAAATTCAGGGCTACCGCTCCGCTGCCATCCGCCGCCGCCCCGATCTACTGGTGAATTTCCGGCTGTTTGAGGGCGACATGCGCTTTCGGGGTTACGCCCAGGACGATTTCAGCAAGTGGGTGAAAACGGGCTACAGCGAGGATGAGGAAACGCCCAACCAAGACCGCAAAGGCTACCAGCCGGTCCGGCTGATTCTGGCCGAAGGCACGCTGCTGGTCACGCTCATTGATAACAAAACCAACCGGGCCGTGTGGAACGGCTACGCCTCGGGCGTATCGGTACCGCCGGGGCCGCAGGGCGAAATTGTGCTGCGCCGTTCCGTGCGCTCCATTTTCGACCAGTACCACGTCTTTACCGAAGGTTACCTCAGCGGCCAGAACACCGCCAACGAAACTGACGAGTAACGTGGCTATGCGTTCCGCTCCCGAATCAGCTCGGCGGCAATACTGATGGCAATTTCCTCGGGCGTGCGGCTGTTGATGGGCAGCCCGATGGGAGCGTGTACGCGGCCCAGCAGCTCCTCGGAAACGCCCTCGGCGCGTAGTGTAACCAGCAGCTCGGCAATCTTGGCGGCACTGCCCATCACGCCCAGGTAGCGTACCGGATGGCGCAGTAAGGCGCGCAGGGCCACTAAATCGGAGCGGTAGCCAAACGTCATGAGAATAATATACTGATGGGGGCCGGTGGGAATTTCCTGCGGCAGGGCCTCGTAGCTGACCGTACGCTTGTGGTGGGCAAACGGGTTGAGCAAGTGCGTATTCAGGCCGGGCCGGTCATCCAGCACTGTCAGCTCAAATTCCAGCGAAGCCAACACCCGGGAAAGGGCAAGGGCCACGTGCCCGGCCCCCACAATGGTGGCGTGGTCCCGGAAACCCAGCCGTTCCGAGTACGCCCAGTCAGTTCCGGGCTGCCAGGCATAGCGAGGGGCGGCAGCGTTTTGGTCCTGTTGCAGCCGCAGCCCCTCGGAGGCCGATAACTGCAGCTGGCCGCTGCTATGCTCCCGCAGCAGCTGCTTGATGGCAACGATGACCGGCAGGTCGGTGACCCGCAATGGCTGCACCAGCACCCACTGCTCGCCCGAGCAGATCATGCCGGAGCGGTCAGCCGGAGCATCCTTGCGGTGAATCTGCTGGCGTAATACGGGCGTGGAAGTAGCGTCGCGCAGCAGGGCGCGGGCTACTTCCACAAACTTGTGTTCCATAATACCACCCCCAATGGAACCCGCCAGGCTGTTGGCCGTCACGCTCATTTTGAAGCCCTGCCGGCCGGGGCTGCTTCCCTCACTGGCCAGCACACACAGCAACGCCACCGGAATACCGGCGCGCAGATTGGCTGCCGCGTGTTGCCACACCAGCATATCGCGCGGAGCCGGTGGTGTGGCGTTCAGGATATCCACGGAAGGATAACTGGGAGAAGTAGAGGGTAGTACTTGTTTAGGCAATATATTGAATTTTATATATTTTTCCTGTATATACTATCCTTTTTTCAAGTGCCCGGGCGAGGATTACAGCCACGTAGCACTAAGCGCGTAGTACACCGCCATAATGCCCGAGAACAGCGCGCTGGCCACGAAGCGCCAGTCGGAAGTTACTTTGTTCTGGATGTAATAGTTCACAGCCAGGGCCACCGGAACATTCACCAGAAACGAGCGGCCTGCCAGCGGCAGCAGCGCCCAGGAAATCTGCTCGGCCTGGCCGCTGAATAGCCGCAGAAATATGTAGTGGCGCACAATCCAGAGTGGGTTGAAGTACACCTGCGAAAGGGCCGCCCGGAGCCACTGCCGGCCCAGGCCGCCGTTGCGGCGCTCGGGTACCTGCTGGTCAATCCAGCGGAAAAAGGCGGGAACTTCCAAGGAATAGAGCACGCCGCCCACCAGAGCCATGCCCAGCAGGCGCGTCCAGGAAAACTGGTGCAGTAAAAGGGCTGCCAGCGTGTCGCCGGCGGCGTAAATCAGGAATCCGCGGAGGTGGTTACGGAGGTTAAGGGAGTGGGTGAGTTCCAAGCGTCGGAGGGGGTGGTCGTAAAATGGGGGTGCAAATTTACGAGAACCTTTTCCGGCGTCATAGGAGCGGAGAAAGAAATAGCGGCCTGCGGGTTAAATGCCCGCACTGCGTCGCGCAAAGCAAAGTAGGCCCCGATGCCGTACATCAGCGGCGGCTCGCCCACGGCTTTGGAGCGGAACACGGCGCGCGGGTGGCCCGGTGTATCCAGAAAGTGCACATCCAGCACCTTGGGAGCCGAATACAGGTCCGGAATCTTGTAGGAGTTGAGGGAGTTGCTGAGCAACCGGCCCTCGTCGTTGAACACCAGCTCCTCCAGCGTCATCCAGCCGATGCCCTGCACCAGGCCGCCCTCAATCTGCCCCCGGTCGATGGCCGGGCTCATGCTTTGGCCGAAGTCGTGGGCAATCTGCACGGCTTCTACTTCATAGGTGCCCCGGCGGCAATCCACGCGCACGGTGGTCAGGGCCGTGCCGTACACGTGGTAAGCGAAGGGGTAGCCCTGGTTGGTGGTAGCGTCGAAATGCAGGTCGGGCGTGGCGTAGTGGGCGTTTTCCGTGAGGCTGATGCGCTGCCAGTAGGCCGCCGAAACGAGCTTCTCCCAGGTGGTATCGGCAGGCTTGCCGGCGGCCAGCACCTGCTCATTCTCGATGTGCAGGCCCTCGTAATCCAGGCTCAGCTCCGTAGAAGCCAACTGCAGCAGCCGCTCCCGCAGGGCCCGGCAGGCCAGCTCGGTGGCTTTGCCGTTGAGGTCGGCGGTGGCGGAGGCGGCTGAGGGGGAGGTATTGGCTACGCGGGTGGTGTTGGTGCTTTCCACCTTTACGCGGTGCACGGCAATACCCAGCGTCTGGGCCGCTACCTGAGCAATTTTGGTGTTCACGCCCTGGCCCATCTCCACGGCCCCGGTGCTCACGCCCACCGAGCCATCGGTGTAGATGTGGACCAGCGCCCGGGCCTGGTTCATGGCGGTTTTGGTGAAGGAAATGCCGAAGCAGATGGGCATTACGGCCAGGCCCTTCTTCTCCCAGCGGTGGGCGCGGTTGAACTCCGCCACCTCGCGCCGCCGGCCGGGTAGGTCAAACAGCTCGGCGGCCGTATCCCAGGCCTGCTCGGCGTGGCAGCCCTCGGTGGGCTGGCGGTACGGGAACAGGTTCCCTTCGCGCAGCAGGTTGCGGCGCTGAATATCGGTGGCGAGCACGCCCAGCCGCTCCGCCGCGCAGGCAATGGCCGACTCGATAACAAACATGCCCTGCGGCCCGCCAAAGCCCCGGAAGGCGGTGTTGGGCGGCAGATTGGTGCGGCAACTGTACGCCGTGGCCGTCACGTTCGGAATGAAGTACGTGTTGGTGCTGTGGAACAGGGTGCGCTCCAGTACGGCCGGCGACAAGTCGGCAGCGGCCCCGGCGTTCTGGTAGAACGTTGCCTCGTATGCCACAATCTTCAGGTCGGCATCCAACCCGATTTTGAAGTCAGAGGAGTAGGGGTGCCGCTTGCCGGTCATGCGCATATCGGCCATGCGGTCGAGCACCAGCTTCACCGGGCGCTGGGTCACGAAAGCCCCCAGCGCGGCCAGAGCGCCCCAGATGGTGGCCTGGTCCTCCTTACCACCGAAGCCGCCGCCCAAGCGCGTCACGTCCACTTCAATCTGGTGCATACCCATGCCCAGCACGTGGGCGGTGTGGCGCTGCACGGCCGTGGGGCCCTGGGTGGAGGAAATGATGCGTACCCCGCCCATTTCGGTAGAAAAGGCGTACGCACCCTGGGTTTCGATGTACAGATGCTCCTGCCCACCCGACTCGGCTACGCCCTCAAATACGTGCGCGCACCCGGCCCAGGCTTCGGCAGAGTCGCCGATGCGGAAGGTGCGGGGCGGCACAATCAGCTCGTTCTGGGCGGCGGCCACGCGCGGGTCGGTGATGATGGGCAAAGGTGCCACCGAGACGCGCACCAGGGCCAGGGCCGCGTGGGCCGCGTGTTCCGAATCGGCCAGCACCAGGGCCACTGGCTGCCCCCGGAAGTGGACGTGGCCCTCGGCCAGCAGCGGCTCATCGGGCACGATGCCGCCAATCTGGTTTTCGCCGGGAATATCTTGGGCCGTGATAATGCGCACCACGCCGGGCAAAAGCAGCGCCGTCGCCGCATCAATGCCCAGGAGCTTGCCGTGCGCCACCGGCGACTCCACCACGGCCGCGTATAGTGTGCCCTGCTGCACCAGCACGTCATCCAGATACTGAGATTCGCCGCGCACGTGGCGGATAGGGTCGAGGTGATTCACTTGGGTAGGAGGGTTTGAGGGTAGGAGGGTAAGAGTGTCATTCCGACGAAGGAGGAATCTGGGTGAGCCTTTCAACGATTCACCCAGATTCCTCCTTCGTCGGAATGACAGTTCTCTAGTCAGCCAGCAGGCCGGTTTCCACGAAATGCGCTTCCAGCAGCTGGTGCAGCAGCAGGCGCTTGTAGTGCTCAGTGCCGCGTACGTCGCTGATGGGGCTGATTTCCTGCTGGGCCAGCTGCTGGGCGTGGCGCACGGTTTCCAACGAAACCGACCGGCCCACCAGCCCGGCGGCCGTCTGGCGCAGCAGCAGCGGAATGGGTCCCACGCCGCCGGCCGACAGCCGGGCTTCCTGGATAACGCCGTTTCCCAGCCGCAGCCAGGCGGCGGTGTTCACGCTGGCAATATCCAGATGGGTACGCTTGGATACCTTCTCGAAGTTGAAGGCGTCGGTAGAAGCCGGAGCCCCGAACCGGATTTTGGTTACCTGCTCGTCGGCGGTTTTGGTGAGCTGTTTGTAACCCTGGTACAGCTCCGCCAGCGGCAGCGTGCGGCGCTGGCCGGCGGCCGTGGTAAGCTCAATTTCAGCCCCAAGGGCTAGGAACAGGATGGTCAGGTCGCCGATGGGGGAGGCGTTGATGAAGTTGCCGGCCACGGTGCCCATCTGGCGGATGGGCGTGCTGCTGACCAGCTTCAGGTACCGGGGTAGCTGCGGCAGCACCGCCAGCAATACTTCTGATTCCAGCAGTTGCTGGGCCGTGGTGGCGGCGCCCAGCACAATGGTGTTGCCCTCGCGCCGGATGCCGCGCAGGTGGCGTTGGTCGTATACCAGCTCCACATCTGTGGCCCGTAGCTTTTCTGGTTGCTGTACCAGCAAATCGGTGCCGCCACCCAGGATGTGGGCCCGCGCGGCGGCTGGGGCATCCAGTACCGGGGACGGAGCCGTGACGGGCGTGGTGGCTTCGGAGCCGCCGGTGGTGGCCGCCCGGGTGGCCTCGTGCAGGGCGGTGAGGCGGGCGGGCATATCGGCGAAATAGTGTGGCACGAAACCCTCGGCGGCCAGCCAGCTTACAGCGGCGGCAGCGGGCCGCTGCCGGAGTTGCTCGGTGAGGTGCTGGGCGGCGCGCTCCAGACTCTTGTAGCCGGTGCAGCGGCAGATGTTGCCATCAATGGAGGCCAGGGCCGAGGTGGGGGTACTGGGTTTTTCGCTGAGGGCGTGGCCGGTCAGGCTCATTACGAAGCCCACGGTGCAGAAGCCGCACTGCGAGCCGCCTTCCTGCACAATGGCCTGCTGCACCGGCGTGAGCGTGCCCCGGGCCGCGTTGATGCCCTCCACCGTAACCACGTGCTTGCCGTGGGCGTTGCCCAAGGGCGTGAGGCAGGAGGTCATGGCCTGGTACTGCACCGTTGCGCCGGCCGCGTCCAGCTCGCCCACCAGTACCGTGCATGCCCCGCAGTCCCCTTCGCGGCAGCCGATTTTGGTGCCTTTCAGGTGCTGGTTGTATCGTACGAAATCGAGCAAGGTGCTACCCGCCGGCTGGTCTGTGCGAATGAGCTGGTTATTGAGGTAAAACTGGAGCATACGAGAGTAAAAATGCAGAAGCGGAAAGGAAAGTTACGGGATTTTCGGGTTTCGACGTAACAATTTGGTAATGTCGGCAACCAGCGGCGGCCACCCAATCGGTCGGGAAAACCAGCAGCCGGTGGAAAATATATTATGTCGCTAATAAACAGGGGCAGATGGCTGTCAGACAACGTAATTGCCGCGCGTTGCCAAGCTGTAAACGGCGGCCGACGGCTACTTCTGTCCGGCCGCAACGAACTGAATGGAGTGGCTCCCGGTTGAGGTGCCACGGAGGTGCCGCTGGCGGCGTATGGCGCAATGCTGCTACCTTGCCGGCATTGAAACCCATCCGTGGACACGCGGACCGCGCTGCGGCACTGCACCATGTTATTTCATACGTATGGCCAAAACACTGAAATTCACGAATGTTCGCAAAACCACCTTTTTCGCCACGGTGCGCGAGCGGGTGGATGCCTACTTTGTAGCCGAGGGTATTTCGCGCCACGCCAACGGGGCCATGTGGGCCAAAACCATCTTCTTCCTGAGTGGCTACCTGGGCCTGTACCTGCTGATTCTCTCGAACCAGTTCGGGTTGCTGGCTATGGCCGGGCTGGCGGCCCTGATGGGCGCGTTTGCTGCTTTTATTGGCTTCAACGTGTGCCACGATGCGCTACACGGGGCGTTTTCGGCCAATAAAAACGTGAATAAGTGGCTGGGCATGGTCTTCAACCTGATTGGCGCCAGCCCTTACGTGTGGAACATCACTCACAACATTGTGCACCACACCTATACCAACATTGCCGGCCACGACGAAGACATTGAGGTAGCTCCGGGCCTGATCCGGCTGTCGGAGGAGGAGCCGGTGCGCTGGATTCAGCGGTTTCAGCACTGGTACGCGTTTCCGGTGTACGGGCTGGCTTCCCTCTCTTGGGTGCTGCGCAAGGATTACGTGAAGTTTTTCCAGGGCAAAATCGGGGAGCACGTCACTAAGCATCCGCGCCGCGAGTATGTGAATCTGTTTCTGTATAAAGCCGTGTATTACGCCCTGTTTATTATACTGCCGCTGGTGGTACTGGATATTACGTGGTGGCAGTTTGCGCTGGGCTTCGTCTGGATGCACTTCGTGGAAGGGCTGGTGCTGGGCCTCGTGTTTCAGCTGGCCCACGTGGTAGAAGGCACCGCTTTCCCGCTGCCCGATGAGCAGGGCGATATGCGTGAGGCCTGGGCGGTGCATCAGATGCGTACCACGGCCAACTTTTCGCCCGACAGCAAGCTGGCCAGCTTCCTGTGTGGCGGCCTGAACCGGCAGGTGGAGCACCACTTGTTTCCGAAGGTCTGCCACATTCACTACCCAGCCCTGGCCCCCATCCTGCGGCAGACGGCCCTGGAGTTCGGGGTGCCCTACATCGAGAACAAGACGTTTTTCGGAGCGTTACAGTCGCATTACCGGATGCTGCGCCAGATGGGTCCCGAGGCCTACCGGCAGGCCCGCACGGAGCGGGTGGCGGTGGCTGCCTAGCGGCGTAAGCATCAGCACTTCACACAAAAGCGCAGCTGGGCAAGATGTCCCGGCTGCGCTTTTGCATGATGGGAGGATGAGGGCCAGTTGTAAAAAAACAGCGCCAGAGTTACGGGGGAGTTGGCTACTTTCGGCCCGGTTTTGGCCTTGGCCGGCCGCTGTAACTCCCCTTTTGTGCTTCGTATGACTGCTTTTTCTTCGTTTCGTGCCGCGTTGAGCCTGTTGGCCGGGGCCGGCCTGTTATTTTCGGCCTCGTGCACCGCGCCGCGGGCCATTGTAAGTACCGGCAAGGTTACGCCGCGCGGCGAGTTCCGGGTGGGTGGCAACATGGCTTTTAACGTGTCCACCGAAACCATTGGTAAAACCGGCTCGGCCCTGCTGGACGCGGCCAAATCAGCAGCTAACAAAGACACCATCCGCTATAACCAGAGCATTGAGAACATCCAAGTGGCGGCCCTGGCCTACGTGCTCGACCCGGTACGGCCGACCTCCGATATCTACGTGCGTTACGGCGTAATTGATCGGCTCGATGTGGGCTACAAGTACGGTTTCGGATCCCACGTTTTCGATGCCATGTACCAGTTCCTGGGGCCGACGGGCACGGTGGAAAACCCTGGCACGCGACAGGCCGGGGCCACCTACGGCAGCATCGGGCTGCAGTTTGCCACCCAGCGGGCCAAGCTGCCCAGCGTGCCGTTCCTGAGCAACGTGACGGATTTCCTGAACTTCCGGGCCAGCCGCCAGGATATTCTGATTCCGCTGGTATTCAGCAAATCGCTCGGGGTAGAGGAGGAAATTGGGGCCATTTCCTACGGGGTGGTGTACGCGCACAGCTTCTTTAAATACGGCTTCCAGCCCCAGAACCTCTACAACGGCGCGGGCAGCTCCTTGCTACCGTCGTTGCCCACGGCCCGAAAGAATTTCAGCTCGTTTGGGGCGTTCTTCAACGCGAAGCTGGGGTACAAATACGCCTACTTTATCCCGGCCCTGTCGGTGTACTACCAGAACTACGGCGAGTACCAGCTGCTCAACAACCGCACGGCCAAGCTCAGCGGCCTCACCTTTATTCCCAGCCTGGGCCTACAATTCCGCATTCCCGGCGGGAGGAAGTAATGAACAGTGAGCAATGAGTCGTTGGCGCTAATTGCTTACTGTCTCATTATTCACTGCTAACTGTTCATTACTCATTACAAACTGCTCATTGCTGGTATGAATATTTTATACGGAGTGCCCGGCGAAGGGCTGGGGCACGCGACGCGCAGCAAGGTGATAATCGGGCACTTGCTCAGCCAGGGGCATGAGGTGTGCGTGGTGAGCAGTTCCCGGGCCTACCAGATGCTGGCCGCCAACTTCCCCGGGCGCGTCCACGAAATTCGGGGTTTTCACTTGGCCTATAAGGGCCTCACGGTATCGAAGGCGCGTACGGCGGGCCTGACGTTGCGCTCGGCCCCGGAGAATCTGCGGGTGAACTTCCGCAAGTACCGGGAGCTGCTCTGCGACTTCGAGCCAGAGGTGGTGATTTCCGATTTCGAGTCGTTTAGCTTCCTGTTTGCCAAGTGGAAAGGGCTACCGGTTATCAGCATCGATAACATGCAGATTATCAGTCGGGCGGCGCTGGATGTGCCGGTGCCGACGACGGAGCGCGGCAACCTTACGCTGGCTCGCCAGATTGTGCGTGCCAAACTGCCCGGCAGTCAGCACTACTTCATCAGTACCTTCTTTCCGCTGCCGCTCCTCAAGGAGCGCACTACGCTGGTGCCGCCCATTCTGCGGCCCGAGGTGCTGGCTCTGCGCCCCACGCGCGGCGCGCACGTACTGGTGTATCAGTCGGCCACCACGCAGAAGGACCTGGTGACGCAGCTGCAACTGCTGCCGGGGCAGGAGTTTCGGGTGTACGGTTTCAACAAGGAGGAAAACCACGGCAACGTGCAGCTGCGGGCCTTCAGTGAGGCTGGCTTTCTGGCCGACTTAGCTAGTGCCCGGGCGGTTGTCACTAATGGTGGCTTCTCACTCATCAGCGAAGCGGTGTACCTGCGTAAACCGGTGTGCGCGGTGCCCATTCCGGCCCAGTTCGAGCAGTTCCTCAACGCCGCCGAAATCGAGAAGCTGGGCTACGGCCGCCACTTCCCCACCATCACTCCAGATAACCTTAAAGCCTTCCTCTACGATCTTTCCGGTTTCGAAACCGCGCTGCAAGGGTACACGCAACAGGGCAACGACGAGCTATTCGCGGCGTTGGATGCGGTGCTGGCTGGTTTGGTCGTGGCGCGCTAAAGCCGCGCCAGCTGCTCCCACACTTCGGCCAGGTGGGTCTGTTTTCCGGCTTCACGGCGGGTAGTGGCGGTGGGCGTCCAGTAGTGGTGGCTGCTCAAGAAGTCAACCTGTAGTCGTAACCAGGCTTCCTCGCCTGCTAGTAAGTTGCGCACCGTCAACTCCTCGTACAGGGTGGCACTGATGCGCCAGAAATCGGGGCGGCCGAGGTAATCCAGGTCGGCGTCGCAGAGGATTTGGGCCAGCCGGAGCGGTCCGGGGCTTTGGGGCATCCGGGTAGCCATAATGAGCTGACAGATCAACTCTACGTGGGCCGGCTCGTATCCAAAGCCGGGCAGTACCTGGCGCGCCAGCGCGCAGCCGGCAGCTTCGTGTCCCTGGTACGTTGTCAGGAAACCGGCGTCGTGGTAATGAGCGGCAGTACGGAGCAGCGCCAGTTCAGTATCGTCGGAAACGCCTTCGGCCAGCGCCAGGGAATGGGCCTGTTCAACCACATCGAGGGTGTGATGCAGGCCGTGGTAGAACAGGGTAGGAGTAAGGTGCTGGCGGAGCTGGTCGAGGACGTAGGTTTCGGCGCGAAGGCAATCCATGAGGAGCAAACGAGGCTTAGAAGGCGTAAGTAGCGGAAAAATCCGGCATCATGCCGCTGTTGGCTCCTATCTTGCACCTGTGGTAGTGCTTAGTGTCCGGTGCCCGGTACTTAGGTAAACAGGCAGAAGCTACTCCTATCAGCTGTACGCTGCCACTTAAGCATTAAGCATTACACAATGACATTACTTGCGCGTTGGCAGCAACTGCTGGGCATTCGACCCGAAGAGGGGCGTACGGTAGGGCTGTTCTTTCTGCACAACTTTCTGCTGGGCATCGGCACCATTCTGGTGTACGTAGCGGCCAACGTGATTCTGCTTGAAAACCAGCCGGAGCGCAACCTGCCGCTGGCCTACGGCGTGGCCGCGCTGGCCATGGTAGTGGCCGGCCAGGTGTACGCGCATTACGAGCACCATTTGGGCCTGCAGCGGGTGGCCGTGCGGGTGCTGCTGGCCGTGGTGGTCCTGATGGCGGTGATTGGGGTGCTGGTGGCTGTGGGCCATTCAGTGTGGGCCGCCGTGGCCATCATGACGGGCTACCGCGTTATCTACCTGCTTACCAACCTGGAGTTCTGGGGCGTGTCGGCGGTGGTGTTTGATGTGCGTCAAGGTCGACGGTTGTTCAGTGTCATCAGCTCCGGTGATATGCCGGCCAAGGCCCTGGGCGCCGTATTGGCGTTGTTAGTGCATCATCATGCGGAGCTGCTGTGGCTGCTGCTGCTGGCTTTCGGGGCCTATGTGGGGGCGTTGCTGGTGCTGCGTACTACCGGCCGGGAGCATCTGGTGGAAGCGCGTTCCGGCGGCCGGGCCGCCCGGCCGCAGGCCGTGGCGGAGCCGCTACAACGCTGGTTCGGCAGCAGCCGCTTGGTACTAAGCATGTGCCTGAGTATGCTGTCTATTGCGGCCGTGACTACCGGCGTGGAGTATTCGTTTTTTGTCAACGTCAAGCAGCAGTTTCACGACCAGGCGCTGGTGATGCGCTACGTGAGCACCGTGCTGGCCCTCACCTATCTGGTGGCGCTGGTGGTGAAGCTGGTGGTGACCGGTAAGCTGCTCGACGTGCTGGGCGTACGGACCATTCTGCTGGTCTTGCCGGCCCTGGTGCTTCTGGGGCTGGGGCTATTCAGCCAGCATAGTAGCTGGGGGCCGGGGGGCATCATGCTCTATTTCTGCGCCTTGTTCCTGACAATGGAAATCCTGCGCCGCGCCTTCTTCGACCCGGTGTTTCTGGTGCTGTTCCAGCCGCTGCCCGCGGCCGAGCGGTTGCAGGCACACACCCTCTCGAAGGGCGTGTATGAGCCGCTGGGAATGGGCCTGGCTGGTCTGTTGCTGCTGGTGCCGCACTTCTGGCCCACGCTGGGTACCGGCTTTACCTTCGGGTGGATGGCGGTGCTGATAACCGGGGCAATTTTCATGCTTTACCGCACTTATGGGCATTACCTCGGTGAGCTGCACCACGCCGTGAGCCGCCGGTTTGCCCTGCCCGATGAACTGCCCGCCACCGGGCAACCCGCCCGCAACAGCGCAGCGTCGGAGGCGGAAACAGAAGCGTTGGTGGCAGCATTAGCCGATAGGACCACGCGGGCCGCTGCCTTCACGCAACTGCAGCAGCTGGGGCCGGCCGCATTACCGGTGTTGGTGCATACGCTGCAGCACAGCACCGATGCTACCGTAATTCGGCGCGTGACGCAGTTATGCGGCCATCTGCCCGCTGCCCATAGCCGCGCCGCGCTGGTGGCGCTGGCGCAGCGGCCCGAGTTGCAGCAGCGCGAAGATGCTTTGCGTGCCCTCCGCAACTTCGCCCCGGAACCAGCCGACGCCTCGGTTTTTCAGGTATTGGTGCAGCAGGAACTGCAGCTGGCCCGCGAACTACTGCACGGGCAAGCTACCACGGCAAATCAACTCATGCAGGATGCCCTGGCCTACGAGCTGACGCGGGTGCAGCAGCGCCTGTTTGGGGTGTTGCAGCAGCTCTACGCGCCCCAGGCCATTGCCGACGCGCAGCGCAGCGTGGCGCATGCCACCCGGGAGCGGCAGGCCAATGCCCTCGAAATCCTGGATAACATCATTCCGCGCCCCATCTATCAAGGTCTCCAGACGCTGCTGGAAGTGGGCACACCTGCCGCCAAAGCGGCCCGCTTCGACCGGCTGCTGCCGGCTGCTACCACGCCCGGACCTATTGTGGCCACCATTGTGGAACGCGGCGAAACGGCCTTTTCCGACTGGACGGTGAGTCTGGCTCTGCGCCACTGGCCGGCCGCCGAGTCGCGTTTTGCTCTGCTTTGGCCTCACCTGCGTAGTACCAGCCCACTGGTGCGGGAAAGTGCCCTGGCGGTGCTGGCCCAGTGGGCCGAAACCCGGCCGGCGGCCTACCAGGCGGCCTTTGCGCAAGAACCTTCCCTGCCCGATTTGCTTATGAGCCATTCCGCCGCTACTGCCCACGTTTCTGCCGCCGACCGGGTGGCTATTCTCCAGCGCACCGCGCTGTTTGCCGCCACGCCCGCCAACGTCCTCAGCAGCATCGTGCCCATCATGAAGGAGGTGAATTTTGGCGCCGGAGAGCCAATTTTTGCCAAGGGTGACCTGGGTACTTCTCTCTTTATCCTGTCGGATGGAGAAGTGGGCATTTTTACCGGTTCGCAGTTGCTGGCTACCTTCCGTCCCGGCGACTTTTTTGGGGAGCTGGCTCTACTCGATGCCGAGCCGCGGTCAGCTACGGCTGTGGCCCAAAGTTCCGTTGTAGCCTTCCGCCTCGACCAGGATGATTTTTACGATGTGATGGAGGAGCGGAGCGAAGTGCTGCGCAATATTCTGCGCGTCCTCTGCCAGCGTCTGCGCAAGCAGAACGAAGCGGGGAAGTAGAGGGAGTCGAAGGGGAAAAGTCAAAGCTCCTGTCATTGCGAGCAGCGCGAAGTAATCCTCCCTTCACGATGCGCAGGCTTACTAAATGCAGAAAGCCCCTGACGCCAGAACCAAGCGTCAGGGGCTTTTGAGTAGGTGAGCGTTTTGCGCTTCAAAAAGAAAGGATGGCTTCGCGCTGCTCGCAATGGCGGCGCGAAGCCTCTTCACAACTTCACTCTTCACAGGTTCACCCCTACGCTACCACCTCGTAGATCATCATGGGCTGGGCCTTGTTCTTGAGGGTTACCTCGTGGAGCGGGCGGCACTGAAACGACTCTTTTACCCGCTCGTAGGTAGATTCCGTGATGATAATCTGGCCGGGCTGGGCTACGGACTGCAGCCGCTGGCTCACGTTCACATTGTCGCCGATGACGGTGTAGTCAAGACGCTTGAGGGAGGCCGAGCCAATGTTGCCCGACACCATTTCGCCGGTGTTGATGCCGATGCTGACCAGCGGCTGGTAGGGCCGGCCGTCGGGCAATACGTCCTCGTTGGCCTGCACCACGGCGCGCATGGCCAGGGCCGCGTCCACGGCCCGGTCGAGGTGGTACTCGCCCCGGAACACGGCCATCACCGCGTCGCCCATAAACTTGTCGATGTAGCCGCCCTGCGCAATAACCTCCTTCACCATCTGGTCGAAGTAGCGGTTGAGCATGGTGACAATATCGGCGGGCGGCAGCACTTCGGAGAGAGACGTGAAGCCGCAGATGTCGATGAAAACCACTGAGGCATCTACCGTTTCAGAGGCCATCAGCGTATTTTCGAACTCCGGCCGACCCACAAAGTTGAGCACGGTTTCATCCACGTACATGCGCAGGATGTTGTTTTCCTGGATGGCCCGCAGGGTTTCGCGCAGCTGCTGCACGTGCTGGGCGGTTTTGTCCATCGTCAGCTCCAGGTCCAGGAAGTCCACGGGCTTGGTCACGAAATCGAAAGCCCCCCGGTTCATCGCCGTGCGGATGTTTTGCATGTCGCCGTAGGCCGATACCATTACGGTTTTGAGGACCGGATTGGCTTCCTGCAGCTTGCTGAGCAGCGTGAGGCCATCCATCACCGGCATATTAATGTCGGAAAGGATGATGTCGAGGTCGGGGTGCTGCTGCAGCGTGTTCAGGGCCTCCTGCCCGTTGCTGGCAAACACGAACTCGTACACACTTTCCCGGATCTTACGCCGAAACTTCTGCTTGATGAGCAGCTCCAGGTCTGCCTCATCATCAACTACCAGAATCTTAGTTTTCATGCTCGGTGAGGTGCAGTAGTTTTTCCTTGAGCGCCGCAAAATCCACGGGCTTTGAGAGGAAGTCGTTGGCGCCCAGAGCCAGGGCCTGCTGGCGGCTGTCGTCGTCGCCGTAAGCGGTAATCATCATTACCTGCGGCGGGGAAGGCGGCGGCGCGCCATATTCCTGTCGGATGTGGCGCAGCAGCTCCAGTCCGCTCATACCGGGCATGTTGATGTCAGACAGGATCAGGACTACTTCGGAGGCGTGGCCGTGCAGGTAATCCAGCGCCTCCTCACCCGAGTAGGCAAATGAAAAGGTAAATAGCCCGTTGCGGATTTCACGCCGGAACCGTTGCTCAAACAGCGTCCGCACGTCCTGCTCGTCATCAACTACCAGTATTTTCATGGGGCTAAAGGTACGGGGTGGACAGGAGGAATCGGGGGAAAAAACGGCCGTGAATGCAAGGCCAAAAGAACATCATTCCGAGCGCAACAAGGAATGATGTTCTGGTGATTACCCCGGCAAGGTGACGATAAACTCGGTGCCCTGGCCTTCCTCCGTTTCCACGGCAAGCGTACCGGCGTGGCCTTTCGTTACGATATCGTAGCTGAGGGAAAGGCCCAGGCCGGTGCCTTCGCCGGTTGGCTTGGTGGTGAAGAAGGGCTGGAAGATTTTCTGGCGCACGGTTTCCGGAATACCGGTGCCATTGTCGTGCACGCGCACCTCTACGCCGCCGCCGGGCAGGGCGCGGGTGGCTACGCGTACGGTAGGGGCATAGCCGGTTTCACCCTGCTCTTTGCGCTTCTGCACGGCATAAAAGGCGTTGGTAAACAGGTTGAGCAGCACCCGCCCCAGGTCCTGGGCCACGGCCTCAATTTTGGGGAGGGGGGAAGCAAAATCGGTAGTAAGCGTGGCGTTAAAGGACTTGTCCTTCGCCCGCAGGCCGTGGTAGGCCAGGCGCAGATACTCGTCGGCCAGCACGTTGAGGTCGGTGGGTTGCCGCTCGCCGGTGCTGGCGCGGGAGTGTTCGAGCATGCCCCGCACGATGCTGGCGGCGCGCTGCCCGTGGTGGGTAATCTTTTGCAGGTTTTGCTTAAGGTCGGCCAGTAGCTCGGCTTCCAGCTCCTGGTCCCGTTCAGGGCGCTGCTGCTCTTCCTCCAGCTCCATTACCAGCTCGGCACTCACGTCGGAAAAGTTGGTGACGAAGTTGAGGGGGTTCTGAATTTCGTGGGCAATACCGGCCGTCAGCTCGCCTAATGAAGCCATTTTCTCAGACTGAATCAGTTGGGCCTGGGTGGTTCTGAGCTCTTCCAGCGCATGTTGCAGCTCCTCGGTTTGCAGAGTAAGCGAAGACGTCCGCTCGGCCACCATGCGCTCCAGTACCGCATTCTGGGCTGCTATTTCGCGTCGTTCCTTTTCCTCCGCTTCCCGCCGCACCCGTTCGGCTTCCAGCTGCTTCTTCTGCTTTCGGGCAATGAGCACGAAGGTCACCAGCCAGATGATGGCAAACCCCTGGCTATTGCTGAACAGGCCCTTGTACTCGCGCAGAAAGCTGTTGCTCAGGGACCCCGACAGCAGCTCAATGGCCGAATACGCCACGTAGGGCACCACGGCCAGCAGGATGGTCCGGGCCGGCCGGTAATCCTGCACCCGTACCAGCACCAGCACCACCATCACCATCAGCAACAGCGTGTATATCTCATCCAGCCGGTCCGTTTTCCACTGGATGAGCAGGGAAAACAGGTAGAGCAGCAGCCCCGGCACCCAGAAATAACCTAACAGCCGGTTCAGGTGGGGCATCCGGGTGGGTAAATCCAGAAACTGCCGCATACTCCGCACTATTATAGCGGCTATGCCTACGGAAATTAAAATAGACGCGTTTACTTCCATGCGGGGAGAGAGGAGTAGAAACGGGGAATAAACAGGGCTCTATGGCTTGCGCGGAGCGGCCGGCTTGTCGTCGGAGCTACTCAGAAACCGGGGCAGGGGCACGGCCAGCGTGACTACGGGATTATCCGTGGAAGTCTGGCGGCTGTTTTTGGGCGTGCGCGGCAGTACGCCGGCCAGCTCGCCCAGCTTGCCCAGCACCGTGGGCAGCGTCAGATGCACGGTCAGGACCTTCTGCGGCGGCGTTTGGGGGGGCTCCAGGGCTTGGCTGTGGCCGGGTAGTCCGATCAACAGCAACGCCAGCGTAAGCCAGATACAGTAGGAGCGAGGCATGGGAAAGGGGAGATGCGCGGGTAAATATAGGAGTTGCCGGTGGTGCGGTGGCACGAATGGGCAGTCAGCCGAAAAACAGCTGTGGCCTCTGCTCGTCGTGCCGGGTGTAAACCAGCGGCAACGCATAGGCCAGATGCTTTTTGCGGCCGGGGCGTTGCCTTCCCTGCCGGAGTATTTACCTTAGGCCAACCATGACCTACTCTGCTCTTTGTCGGGCTGCGACTCTTGCGGCCACTGCCGGCGCGGCGTTGCTTACTGCCTGCGCCCCACGCCCGGCCGCTTCTTCAGGCGCTGCTTCCACCCAGCTCAACCAGTTTGCCACCGACAGCGTCCGGCGGCGCATTGCCACGTTGCAGGACGAGCGCCGGACGGTGGGCCTGCTGCCATACCTGACCCGCTCCGAAGCTCCTTACCGCCAGGCTGCCGCTGAGGCCCTGGCCTCGGTCCAGGATAAAAAGGCCACTCCGCAGCTGCTAGCCGCCCTACAGGACCCGGAGTGGCGCGTCCGGCAGCTGGCCGCCTACGCCCTCGGCCAGACGGCTGACTCAACGGCCGAGGCCGGGCTGTTGCAGCGCCTGCCCCTGGAACCCGAGGCTACGGTGCGGCATTACGTGCTGGAAGCCCTGGGCCGCTGCACCTCCCGGGCCGGGCTCAGTGCGCTTACCCGTCTGCCCGGTTCTCTGGCTACCGATACAGCTGCTCTCAATGGGCAGGCCTGGGGCCTGTACCGCGCCGGCCTGCGCGGCCTGACTTCGGAGGCGGCCGTGGCCCGATTAGTACAGTTGCTGGGCCGCCCAAACCCGGTGGGTGCCCGGCTGGCGGCGGCCAATGCGCTGGCCCGGACCCGGGGGCTGAACCTGGCGCCGTACGCGGCGGCCATTGGGGCGGCAGCTCAGCAGGATGCCAGCTACGCCGTGCGCAGCGGCGCGGCCTCGGCCCTGGGCAAAGCTGCCGCCGCGCCAACGGTGCCCGGGACGCTGGCCGGCCTTACCCGCCGCGACCCGGACTACCGCGTGCGGGTGAGTGCCTTGCGGGCAATGAATGCTGCCATGTATGCGCCGGTGAAGGAAGCCGCCTGGGCCGCTCTCACCGACGATAATGCGCAGGTAGCCCTGGCCGCCGCCGAGTTCTTTCTGGCCCACGCTACCAATGAGCCCGGAATGGTATTTCTGGAAAAAGCCAACCGCCTGAGCCAGTGGCGGGTGCGGGCCACACTGCTGGCGGCCGCCCTGCGCCAGCCCGGCGAGGAGCGGGCCGCCATTCGGAATGCTGTGCAGGAGCGGTACGCGGCAGCTACCGATACCTACGAGAAAGGCTATCTGCTGAAGGCCCTGGGCGAAGATCCGGCGGCGTTTGATTTCGTGCAGCAGGCCACGTTTTCCCCCAACCAGGCCGTCGTTATCGGTACTTATGGGATGGAAGCCCTGGTTGCCATGCGTCACCACGCGGATTTTCCGGCGGCCCGATACCCCGAGTTTGCCCTGACGCTGCGCCGGGGTGTGCTCGGCGGTGATGTGGCTGTGATGGGTACCGCTGCCGAGGCTATCCGGGACGCGAAACTGAATCTGCGCCGCCTGCTGCCTACTGCTGATTTCCTGGTGCAGGCCCGCAGCCGGCTGGTGCTGCCCCGCGACCTGGAGGCCTGGCAGTCATTGCAGCAAACCATCGACTTTCTGCAGAACCGCCCGGCCACGCCTTCCCCCGTTGCCGCCGCCGCCACCCACCCCATCGACTGGGCCGTGGTAGCCACTATCCCCACCAACCAACGGGTGGTGGTGCGTACCAGTAAGGGCGACGTGGTCATGCAGCTGCTGGTAGATCAGGCCCCCGGTTCCGTGGCCAGCTTTGTCACGCTCACGCAGCAGGGGTTCTATAACGGCAAAAACTTCCACCGCGTAGTGCCCAATTTTGTGGCCCAGGGCGGTTGTCCGCGCGGTGATGGGTGGGGCAGCTCCGACTACAACCTGCGCTCCGAATTTGCCGATTTGCACTACGGTACCGGCGCGGTAGGCCTTGCTTCGGCCGGCAAAGACACCGAGAGCTGCCAGTGGTTTATTACCCACTCACCCACGCCTCATCTGGATGGCCGCTACACCATTTTCGCCCAGGTGGTGCAAGGTATGGACGTCGCCAGCCGCCTCGAAATCGGGGACCGAATTGACAAGGTAGAGCTGGTGAAATAGCAAAAACACTCCTCCCGAGGGGGAAGAAGCTGAGTTTACCATTGGAGCGGTGAATTCAGCTTCTTCCCCCTCGGGAGGAGCGTTTCAGGCGTTTCCGGTTGCTGCTTATTCTTTGTCGCGGCCGTGTACCTGGGCCGGTGGCGAAGTAGCTTCTACCGCCGAAAAGGCTTCCAGCACTTTATAGGTATGAGAGGCACCTTTGGGAACTACCCAGGAGTTGCCGGGTTCCAGCAACACCATCTGGCCTTCCAGATGCAGTTCGGCCCGGCCCTGAAGCACATAACCTACCGTTTCGTAGGGGCGGACGGAAGGCTCCTTCGCTTCGCCGGGCTGCTCATTTTCCCACATGCGCATGGCTACGTGAATGCCGGAAGCCAGGTATTTCTCGCCATCGGGGCCGGTGGGGGAATTTCGGGAGTCAATTTTGGTGAGGGTGGTATCAGCCATAATCAGGAGGAAAGAAGGGTGGAATAGTAAGCGGATAAAGGGCTAACGCGGCCCCCGGGCAATGGGTTATCCGGAAGCCGGTTCCAAACCTTACGAGGCGCGGCTGGTTACAAAACGTCCCGGCCGCTTTATCTTCCGCCGTTGCGGCCGGTGGCTGCTGTTCCTTTGTTTATGTCTGCTTACGAATCCGATTTTCTGCATACCCTCGCGCAGGCTCACCGGCACACGGCGGCCCCGTTGCCGGCGGCGGCCTTCTGCCAGCTGGCCGAGCAGTTGCTGGAGCTGCTGTTCCCGGAGCGGGCGGCCCGGCCCCTGCGCGACGCCGATGCCATTGCCGCCACCCTGCGTCTGTTGCAGGATGATCTGGCCTATCTGCTCCGGGCCGTAGCTGCTGCCCCGTCCGCCACGGAGCTGGCCGTGGCCCTGATGGCGGGGTTACCCGTACTGCGCGAAACCCTGCTGCTTGATGCTGCCGCCATTGTCGCCGCCGACCCTGCCGCCCAGGGTCTGGAGGAAGTGATAAGCACGTACCCGGGCTTCTATGCCATTGCCATGCACCGCTTCGGGCACGGGCTGTATCTGCGCGGCGTGCCCCGGGTACCCCGCCTGCTAAGCGAATACGCCCACCAGCGCACCGGCATCGATATTCATCCGGGAGCCCGCATCGGCCCTTCGTTCTGCATCGACCATGGTACGGGGCTGGTAATCGGGGAAACCTGCGTAATAGGGGCGGGCGTCAAGATTTTTCAGGGTGTCACGCTGGGCGCGCTCAGTGTTGCCAAACATTTGCAGGGTATCAAGCGCCACCCTACCATCGAGGATAACGTGGTGATTTACGCCGGAGCCACTATTTTGGGGGGCAGTACCACGGTGGGCAGTCACAGCATTATCGGCGGCAATGTGTGGCTCACGGAAAGCGTGCCGTCGCACTCCCGCGTATACCACCAGGCCCACATTACCGTAACCCGCTCCCAGGACCCCCGCGAGGATATCATGTTTTCAATCTAGAGTTGAGATGATGAGACCTGAGACGGATGTTTGACGGCCCTTTTGCCTAAACGTCAGTTGACTTCTGAGGTCTACAGTCTCACTTCTTACTTCTCATAGTCTCACTTCTCAAAAAAATGAAAGCGAATTCCATTCTGGATACCATCGGCAACACGCCGCTCCTGCGCCTCAACAAGTTGTTTGCCCACCGCCCCGATGTAGAAATATGGGTGAAGCTGGAACGTGCCAACCCCGGCGGCAGCATCAAGGACCGCATTGCCCTGAGCATGATTGAGCAGGCCGAAAAAGACGGTCTGCTGACACCCGACAGCATCATTGTGGAGCCGACGTCCGGCAACACCGGCGTGGGGCTGGCTATGGTAGCGGCCGTGAAGGGCTATAAGATTACCTTGGTGATGCCCGAGAGCATGAGCATTGAGCGTCGTCGCCTGATGGCTGCCTACGGGGCCAACCTGGAGCTCACGCCCCGCGAGAAAGGCATGAAGGGCGCCATCGAAAAAGCCCACGAGCTGGTGCGCGACACGCCCGGAGCCTGGATGCCCATGCAGTTCGAAAACGCGGCCAACATCAAAGTCCACCAGGAAACCACCGCCCAGGAACTGTTGGCCGACGTACCCGAAGGCTTCGACTTCTACATTACCGGCGTGGGTACCGGCGGCCACCTCACCGGCGTGGCGGAAGTGCTGAAACCAAAGTTCCCGGCCATGAAAGTGTTTGCCGTGGAGCCTGAGCTGTCACCCGTTATCAGCGGCGGCGCGCCCGGCCCGCACCCCATTCAGGGCATCGGCGCGGGCTTTATCCCGGCCAACCTGCACCAGGACGTATTGGATGGTACCATTCAGGTCAGCCAGCAGGAAGCCTTCGATATGGCCCGCCGGGCGGCCCGGGAAGAAGGCATCTTCATGGGGGTATCATCGGGCGCTTCTCTGGCCGCCGTAGCAAAAAAGCTGGACGAAGTGCCCCAGGGTGGCCGCGTACTCACCTTCTGCTACGATACCGGTGAGCGGTACCTCTCAGTAGAAGGCCTGTTCGTTTAAAGCACGGCTGTAGATCGATTTTTTGGATTCGTTTTGCTCTTGGCTTTCGCCTAATGAAAAAGGACCACCTGCAAGGGTGGTCCTTTTTGTTGAGCTGTCAGTCTGGTAAGCAACTGTTTTTCTGCCAGAACGAAGCCGGGCAGACTGGAAAATCCGTGTGAATCCGTTAGCCAACAAAAAAGCCCAACCGGGCGGTTGGGCTTTCAGGAACGGGAGTGGAGAATATCGGAGTCGAACCGATGACCTCTTGCATGCCATGCAAGCGCTCTAGCCAGCTGAGCTAATCCCCCGTTGGGTAAGGCTAATACGTTCGCCGGAGGCGAACCAGGAGTGGAGAATATCGGAGTCGAACCGATGACCTCTTGCATGCCATGCAAGCGCTCTAGCCAGCTGAGCTAATCCCCCCTGTGGTACTTGGGTCCCGCCCGCCGGTTGCGTTTGGTCTGGCAAAAGTACGACGCCTTTTCGAATCCGCAAGGAATCAACAAAAAAAAGTGGGCTGACGATACCGTCAGCCCACTTTTAAGCGGCTAAGTGGTTGAGGCTTAGTTGAAGATGTAGCGTACGCCCACCTGTGCCTGCCAGCGTGAGCCGATGGTGGTCACGTTGTCGCGGAAGGTGCTGTTGAGCGGTACGCCCGGCGTAACGGTGGTAGTACCGCTTACCGTGGTCGACGATGGATTGGTGAGGTAGGGGAACGTGAAGGCGGGCTGACCCTGAGCGGTGTAACCTTGGAAGGTAAGCAGGTTGGTACGGTTAGGTGTACGCAGCGTGCCCCAGTCGCTGTTGAGCAGGTTGCCAATGTTGAAGATGTCCACGCTTAGCTGCAGGGTGTTACGGTTCTTGCCCAAGTCCACAAATAGGTCCTGTAGCAATTTCACGTCTACCTGATGCAACCACGGCAACTCACCCCCGTTACGCTCGGCGTGCTCGCCACGGTGCTTGCTCAGGTAATCATCCTGGCTGATGTATTTGTCCAGATCAGCCCACTGCTGGCTGGCGCTGTATACGCCACCACCTTGAGCCGCCGTTAGCGTTACATCGCGCAACACGATTTCACCTTGGTTACGCGGGATGTACACCAAGTCGTTTGACTGGCTGTCGCCGTTCATGTCGCCTGAGTACAGATAGCTGAAGCGGCCTAGCGGTGAACCGGTGTAGAACACAGACAGCGTGGTGCCCAAGTGGTTGAGGTACTCCTTACGGTAGGAGGCTACCGCAATTACGCGGTGGCGCTGCAGAAACTGCGAATAGCTCAATACATCAGCATTCGGGTCGCCGGACACCGAACGGTCACGCCAGATCGACTGGGCTATGGAGCCGCCATCGTTTACCGAGCGGGAATCAGAGTAGGTATAAGCTAAGCTGGCGAACAGACCGCTGCTGAAATTTTTCTGCACCTGCGCGGTCAGAGCATAGGAGTAGCCCTTGTTCGTATTCTTCATCACAATGGCGTCCGTGATGTTAGGGTTGGCGGCGGTAGCACCACCCTGTCCACCATAGATGCGGTTGTTGGCTACCAGACCAGTACCGGTGTACAGGCCAGCCGCGTTGATGGTGCTGCGCGACAGGTCGTAGAAAATTGGACGGTTATCGGCACCAGCGGAGTTAAGCGTCGAATTGGGTAGGTTCACGTTCTGGTGATACACCGCGTTCATATCCTTGGTGTAGAAGCCTTCCAGCGTGGCCACGAAGCCCGCGCCCAGATCCTGGTCGAGCGCCAAGTTGGAGCGCCATACCTGCGGGAACTTGAAGTCTTTTTCGGTTACAGCCAAGTTGTACGTAGTATTGGCCGCGCGCGAGGCGGGAATATACTTGGCTACATCTGCGGAGAAGGGGTAGTTAGCGGCAGCGGCGGCGCTGGTTGCGGCAACAGAGCCAAACAGAACTCCGTTGTTGCTGGCCTGGTTGGAAATCCACACGAAGGGCACCCGGCCAGTGAAGATACCGGTACCGCCGCGTAACTGGGTTTTCTTGTCGTTGTTCACATCCCAGTTGAATCCAACGCGAGGGGAAAACAGCACCTGCTTCTTGGGCAACTCACCCGTGTTAATTTTCTCCCCGTTGCGGAAGCTCAACGCTGCGGCTGCCGTGTTCTGCGCCACATCGGATTTAATAACCGGCAAATCGGCGCGGATACCGGCCGTGATGCGCAGGTTGGTAAGGGGGGTATACTCATCCTGCAGATAGAGGCCGTACTGCTGGGCCTTGATATCGGCGTAAGGGAATTGGCCTTCCGGATTGGCCGCATACTGCAGTTGGAACTGCGAAGGCGTAGCGCGGGCCGCACTAGGGTTTGTGAACGGCGTGTACTGGCCGGTAGCTCGGTCGTAGGTAAAGCCATTCGCGCTGTAGAAATCCTCCAGCGAGTTGAAGCGGTAGTAGCTGTTATAGTTCGGCGCGAAGCCATTCTTGAACTTATAGAACTCGTTATAGGTGCCTACCGTCACGTTATGCTTGCCGAGGTAAGCCGTGAAGTTGTCGCCAAACTGGTAGGTGTCAGAGTTCAGCAGGTTGCCGGCCGTGAATGGCTCGTACCCAAACGAGGTGTAGGTGGCATTGGGGCTGGTAGCGCCGGTAGTACCCGTGCGGCCTACACCATTGCCAATTTCCACGAAGGGAAAGATGGACGAGAACGGCGTGCGGAAGTCCCGGTTGGCCGTATAGCCCGCCGTCAGGTTGTTGGAGAAGCGGCTGCCGAACGAGCTGTTCAACTCCGCAATGTAGGAGTTGAGGTTGTTATTAATGGTGTAGTAGGCCGCCTGATAGGGTAAACCGAAGGCCGTGCCTGAACGCGTACTGATGGCGCCGCTATTGGACGGTGGCACATCGGCATATGACTTCAGGTAATTGTACTTGACGTTGAAGCGGTGATTCTGGGAGATATTCCAGTCAATCTTGGCCGTTACTTTGTCACTGTTCTGGCGCTGGCTATAGCCTTGGTAAGCGCCGGTTTCATAACCAAACTGCGACTGCACGAAGCTGCTCAGGCTGTTGAGTTGGGTTTCGCTAGCCTGTGAGTAGCTGGTGCCATTGGCGGGGTTGCTGCTGCTGCTGGCCAGGAAGTTGCCGGATGGCGGGTCGGTGCGACGCTCCCGCTCCCCACTCACAAAGAAGAATACTTTGTCTTTAATGATCGGTCCGCCCAGGCGCACCCCATAGTTCTGCAGGCGGAAATCGGTAACCGGTACTTCCACATCACCCACCTTGCGGCCCAGGAATAGCTCCCGCTGGTTGCGGTTATAGAAATAAGCCGAACCTGTCACGGTGTTTGAGCCCGATCGGGTTACGGCGTTGATGCCAGCACCCGTAAATGAACCCTGGCGCACATCATACGGAGCCAGGCTTACCTGGATCTGCTCAATGGCATCAATGGAAATGGGCTGGGCACCAGCCTGCCCACCAATGGTAGACGATAGGCCGAAAGCGTTGTTGAAAACTGCCCCATCAATGGTCACGTTATTGAAGCCACCGTTGCGGCCCCCAAAGCTCTGCCCATTAGCCTGCGGGGTGAGGCGGGTAAAGTCGTTAAAAGAGCGGTTCAGGGTGGGTAAACGCTCAATCTGTTCCCGCTGTACTGTAGTAGCAGCACCCGTACGACCCGCGTTGATAACCGGGTTCTGGCGGCCGGTAACCACTACCTCCCCCAGCGTTTGCTCCGATTCACTCAGGTTGATGTCCAGGCGCTGGTTTTGGCCCAGGCTTAAGAAGATGTTTTCCCGCACTGCTTCTTTGAAACCAACAAAAGATACGCGAATAGTGTAGGGACCTCCTACGCGCATGTTTTGAATGTTGAAGCGGCCCTCGGAGTTAGTAGGAGCCACGTACTGCGTGTTGGTAGGGTTGTGCACGGCAATAACCGTTGCACCGGGTAAGCCACCGCCCGCCTTGTCGGTGATGACACCGTTCATGGCAGAAGTTGTGGTGCCCTGCGCCCAACTCAACTGTGCCGACATGACCGCCAGCGGCACCAGGGCCACAGAAGCGTAAAGATTACGTTTCATAAAAGAGGGGAATGGTGAAAAACCGGTGCAAAAGTACTTTACAGTTGACCTTGGGTAAGTTATTAAAATGTTATTAAAATGAGTTTCTATTACTTCAATTACGGTTGAGCTAGAGAAGGTCACAACTAACCTGTGGGTACAAAAAAAGCGGACGGAGAATATCTCCGTCCGCTTCCAAAATAATGTGTTGTGTAATCGTTAGGCTACGCTTAGTTAAATATGTAGCGCACGCCTAACTGGCCCTGCCAGCGCGAAGCGAAGGGAGCAATGTCATAACCCCGGTTGCCGTTGGCGGCGAAAGTAGCGGGGAAGGTGAAGCTAGGACGAACATTGTTGGCACCTGTAACTTCCGGACGCAGCAGTTCGATGGCATTGTTAGCAACCGAGTACTGACGACCCCAATCTTTGTTAAGCAGATTGCCTACGTTCTGCACGTCAAAGGTGATTTGGAAGGTGTTTTTCTTGCCACCTGCTAAGAAGTTAATGTCTTGAGCAATCCGGATGTCAACTTGGTGCGTCCAAGGAGTGCGGCCAGCAAAACGCTCAGCCAACTGACCACGGTGGCTATTCAGGTAAGGGTCGTTCTGAATGAAGGCCTCCAACTGATCCTGAACCTGAGCAAGCGTACGGGTGTCGCCGGAAGCAAGAATCAGATTAATCTCGTTGATGTCACGTACGTCGCGCGGGATGTAGATCAGGTCGTTGGTGAAGCCGCCGTCGTTGTTCAGGTCGCGGCCGCCCTGGCCATATACATAGGAGATGGGAGCACCTGCCAGACCTTCGTAAATAGCCGAAATGTTGGTAGCAAACATTTTATCGGTACCATAGCGGAAAGTGTATCCACCTGTTACCAGAATGCGGTGGCGCTGGTCGTTGCGTGAGAAGCCTAACTCAGGATTGTTAGGATCGTACTGAACTTGGTTGAACTGCCAGTTCGATAGCGCCGTGCTGCTCGTACCACTGTTCACTTCCTTCGACATGCCGTAGGTGTAAGCTACAGAAGTGTTCAGACCGTTGGTAAATTGCTTCTGCAACTGACCGGTGGCGCTATACCGGTAGCCCTTGCTCGTGTTGGTGAGTTGCAGTACGTTGGTATAGTTCGTGTTGATCTGGCGGGCAGTAGGATATACTGGGCGCTGGTCCGGGCCGGTTAGGCGGCCGGTAGGAGCCACCAAGTTGATGTTGCGGTAGTAAATATCATTGAGGGTTTTCGAATACACCCCTTCAATAGTAGCCACTACATCACCGGGCAGACGGAAGTCAGCGGCCAAGTTCGTGCGCCATACCTGCGGCAGTTTAAAATCTTTGTCCAGTACGTTGATTTCGGACGTTCTAACCGGCGAGTATGGAGCCGTAGTGAACACCGTCGGAATACGGGTAATGTCCGTTACGATGGGCGGATACGTAGTAGTACCGCCGGACGTGCTAGAACGGGCATCTACCGCGCCCTGGATCAGGCCGCTATTGGTGAAGCTGTTCGAAATCCACACGAAGGGTACGCGGCCGGTGAAGATACCAGTACCGCCGCGCAGCTGCACTTTGGCATCGTTATTCACATCCCAGTTAAAGCCTACGCGAGGAGCCCACAGTAACTGGCCGTTTGGCACGTTACGGGTGCTGATGTTGGAACCGAAGCCCGGCTGTGAGTTAGAGCCTTCCGAAAAGCCGGAATTATAGCCCGGCCGGTCAAAGAAGAACGGAGCATCTACCCGCAGACCCATCGTCAGACGTAGGTTTTCAGCGGGCGAATATTCATCCTGTATGTAGGCGCCAAACTGCATGGCGCTGAATTTGGACTCTCCGTTATTGGCCGTAGCATAAGCCGCCTGCAAACGGTTCGGACGCTCATTCACGAAATCTGCCAGCGTGTTGAACTGGTAGTATCCCACCCCGTTATTGATGAACAGGTTGCGGAATGTGAAGAATTCGTTGTGCGTACCCAGTGTGAAGGTGTGCTTGCCGACAGCACGGGTGACGTTATCAGTAAATTCGAAGATATCCTGGTCAAGCTCATTAAAACCCGAACTACGCTCCGTACCGAAGGTGTAGCGGTTACCGGCTTCGTTAATCTCGAAGGTAGGGAACAGGGAGCCAGGCGTGTCGCGGGTATCCCGGATGCGCGAATAGCTCAGCAACAGCTTGTTCGAAACGTTGCCCAAGCGGCTGTCCAATTCGGCTACGGTGCTATTGGTTTTGTTGCTGAATTGATAGCCGTTGCTGCCAAAACGCAATAGCGTTGAGCTGCGAGAAAGGTTATCATCGAAGGCATCAACAAAGTTGTGACGCAGGATCAACTGGTGGTTATCGGACAAGTTGAAGTCCAAACGACCAAAAATCTTGTTGCTTTCCCGCTTCAGGTTGGTATTGCCGAAGTCACCTACGGTATAGCCATACTTCGAAGAGGCAGTGGAGGCAATAGTATTAATTACGCCTACATCGAGACGCGAGGCCGAAGTACCAGGGTCGAAGCCCAAGGGAGCGCTCCGGCGGCTAATTTCGGCATTCAGGAAGAAGAAAACCTTATCCTTCACGATGGCTCCCCCTACACGGGCACCTGTCTGGTAGTCGTAAAAATCAGTAGCCTTGGTGCGAGGTTCCGTTACGCTTTTGCCCACCAAACGCTGGTTACGGCCAAAGCCATAAATAGAAGCGGAAAGGTCGTTTGAACCGGAGCGGGTAACGGCGTTAACGCCACCACCGGTAAAGTTGCCAAGCGTTACATCATAGGGCGCTACTACTACCTGAATTTCCTGGATAGCATCCAAAGAAATAGGCGTGGTGCTAGCTTGGCCGCCGGGCGTACCCGAGCTAGCAAGGCCGAACACGTCGTTGTTTACCGCGCCGTCAATGGTGATGTTGTTGTAGCGGTTGTTTGAGCCACCAATCGAACTGCTGCTGCCACCATTGGCCTGGGGCGAGAGACGCGTGAAGTCGCCAAGGTTGCGGTTCAGGGTGGGTAGACGCTGAATTTGCTCCCTAGAAACGGTCGTGGCTGCTCCCGTACGGCCGGCATTTATTACACGGTCCTGCTGACCCGTAATGGTAACACCTGCCAAAGTCTGCTCTGTCTCGCTCAGATTGATATCCAAACGTTGGTTTTGTCCCAGGGTCAGGAAGATGTTTTCACGTACAGACTCCTTGTAGCCAACGAAGGAAACCCGGATAGTGTAAGGACCTCCTACCCGCATGTTCTGCAGGTTGAAGCGACCTTCCGAGTTGGTGGGGGCTACGTACTGCGTATTGGTCGGCGTGTGTACCGCAATTACTGTGGCGCCCGGCAGACCTTCTCCGCTCTTATCGGTAATAATACCGTTCATCGCAGAAGTAGTCACCTGTGCCCAACTCAGTTGCGCTGACATGACCGCCAGGGGCACTATAGCCACCGAAGCGTAAAGATTGCGTTTCATACAAAGGGGGGATTGGTGAAAAGGGGTGTTTTCTATGCCGGAAAAACGCCGCAAAAGTACTGGTTGCAGCAGCTGTTTGCGTTACCGCAATGTTACGCTTTGAGGAAAAATTGCGCGCTTTTCGGACGCAAAGGTAAGAGGGAAATTCACAATCTGGGCCGCACAGCTTTAATGAATCTGCTGAGGTAGTAGTCCGTTTCCAGGGCGTTTTCAATAACACCTAAGGAGCTGGAAGAGTGAATGAACTGAACGCTTTCCGGCGAAGCTTCCGTCACCATTCCCACGTGGGTGATGGTGCTGCTGCCAGGTGAAGCTCCGAAAAATACCAAATCACCCGGCCGTAAATCCTGTGGTTTAATAGGTTCACCCCATACGGCCTGTTCATTGCTGGAGCGCGGAATGCTCAGGTTTATGGCCGCAAACGACTCGTGCAAGAGTCCGGAGCAGTCCATGCCGAGGCGGGAAGTACCGCCGTATTTGTAGGGAGTGCCCTGATAGGAGCGGGCCGTTTCGATGACGGCCGCCAGTTGGGCGGGCACGTTGGCCGGGAGGGGTCGGGCCGCCGGCCGGCGAACCACCGTTTTGCTTTTACCGGCCGCCGTGGAAGTTTTGGCTTTCGACTTGACCGGCGCTGCGCCGCGCCCGCGTCCGGCGGCTTTCATCCGGGCCATGTCCCGCGCTGAGTAGTACCGGCCGTTGCGGTAGTTTACCTTGCTGGTGGTGCCACAGGCGGCCAGCCAACTTACTACCAGTAGTAATAGTACTGTAGAGAGCAGCCGGTGCCACTGTGCTGAATGCCGTACCTTCGTAACGTGTTCCCGCATTGGGGCAAAGATACGCGAAGCCTCCATTTTACCCCTCATCTTTCTATGGACTTTCAACTCCTGACTCTTGCCCTGGTGGCCGAATTTGAGGCCATTGTTGGCCCGGCCCACGTTCTCACGGCTCAGCGCGTGGAGGCGGACGTGTACGCCGACTACGGCCGCGACCATACCGAAGACCTGTATTTTGCCCCCGATGTAGTGCTCCGGCCCGGTAACGCCGAGGAAATCAGCCGTATTGTGCGCCTCTGCCACGAGCACCACATTCCCGTAACGCCGCGTGGCGCGGGTACCGGCCTGAGCGGTGGGGCATTGCCCATTCACCACGGCGTGGTGCTGAGCACCGAGCGGCTAAACCGCATCCTGGAAATCGATGAGCGGAATCTGCAGGCTACCGTGGAACCGGGCGTAGTGAATGAAGCTTTCCAGCAGGCGGTGCAGGCCGTGGGACTATTCTATCCGCCCGACCCCGCCAGCAAAGGCAGCTGCTTTCTGGGCGGCAACCTGGCCCACAGCAGCGGCGGCCCCAAGGCCGTGAAATACGGTACCACCCGCGACTATGTACTGAACCTGCAGGTAGTGCTGCCCACGGGGGAAATCATCTGGACGGCGGCTAATACGCTCAAGAACTCCACCGGCTACAACCTCACCCAGCTGATGGTCGGCTCGGAAGGCACGCTGGGTATCATCACCAAAGTGGTGTTTCGGCTGCTGCCTTACCCCAAGCATAATATTCTGATGTTGGTGCCCTTCCGTCAGGAGGCGCAGGCGGCCGAGGCCGTATCGGCGGTATTCCGGGCCGGCATCATTCCGTCGGGCATGGAGTTTATGGAGCGCGAGGCCATTTCTTGGTCGTCGGACTACCTGAAAATCCCGCTTACACTGCCCGAGGACATTACGGCCCATCTGCTCATTGAGCTCGATGGCCAAGACCTCGACGAGCTATATAAGGAAGCGGAGCAAGTGTACGCCGTGCTGGAACGCTACGACGTGGGCGAAATTTTGCTGGCCGATAACGCCACCCAAAAGGACGAGCTCTGGAAAATCCGCCGCAACATTGGCAATTCGGTGCGCTACAACTCGGTGTATAAGGAGGAAGACACCGTGGTGCCCCGCGCCGAGCTGCCAACTTTGCTCAAGGGCGTGAAAGAAATCGGGGCCCGCTACGGCTTCAAGAGCGTGTGCTACGGTCACGCCGGCGACGGCAACCTGCACGTGAACATCATCCGCGGCGACCTGGACGACGAAATGTGGAACGTGGGCCTGCGCCAGCCCATCACCGAGATATTTGAGCTGTGCGTGAAGCTGGGCGGCACCATCTCGGGGGAGCACGGTATCGGGCTGGTGCAGAAAGGCTACATCGGCATTGCCCTGCAGGAAGCCAACCTGAACCTGATGCGCGGCATCAAAGGTGTATTCGACCCCCACGGCATCCTGAATCCGGGCAAAATCTTCTAAATCACAGATGTTGCGGATGAAGCCGCAGATACCGCAGATTCGTTCTGTATTACCGGTGATGCAGCTGTAAAGATTACAGCTACAACGTCCTCACGGATTACGACTTTAGCTGACCCATCTGATAACACAAAAGACCTCCCGTGCGGGAGGCCTTTTGTGTTATCAGATGAGATGAGGAAAAAAATCTGTGTTATCTGCGGCTTCATCCGCAACATCTGTGATTTAGCTTTGCTCGCCTTTCAGCTTGTCTTCGCCGCCGTAGGGCGCGCCGGCCGTAATGTCGCCGCGCAGGCCGCCCTGCGATACGCCGGGTCCGCCGGTAGGCTGCTGCGAAAGTGTCGTGTTGTCGTCGGCTTGTACTTCCGGGCTGGAAGCGGCGTCGGCACCACTTACCTGTGAGCCGGTGGCGGGGTGGCCGTTGCCGGTAATGATGTTGGCTTTCTCACTTACCGGACCGGCAAGGCTGTTCACCTTCTCGATGTACTGGCGGCGGGCCTCGTCTTGGTCGGTGCCCTTATACTTGCTCCAGGCATCCCACTGGGCCTGCGACAGGCCCTCGGGGCCGTTGGGGTTATCGGGCGTGTCGTCGCCTACTTCGTCGCGCTTGGTGTCATGGTCGCCCTCGGTGGCTTGCTTGTAGAGACCGTACAGATCGGTCATGTGGGCGGCGGCCTGGTCGCCGGGCAGCCCGTCTACGCGGGATACGGCGGCTTCGAAATCTTGCTGAAGGCTCATTTTATCTTGCAGTGTCATGGGAAGGAGAAAGTGGTGGGAGGGGAGTGTATGAGGGGTGTACTAAGGTGGCCCGGCTTTGGTTGCGGGCGGGCACGGGAGTTTTTTTAAGAACTCAAGTCCCGATAGTTCGTACTTTTGCCCGCCTTATGTGTGGAATCTCCGGAGTATTCGCTTTTACCGACGCAGGTCGCAGTTCGCTGGCCTCGCTGCGCGCCTCAACCGATGCCATCGTCAGCCGTGGCCCTGACTCCCAGGGTCACTTCGTGTACGAGCGGTGCGGCCTGGGTTTCCGGCGCCTGGCCATCCTCGACCTCTCGGCCGACGGCAACCAGCCCATGACCGACGAGTCGGGTCGCTATACCATCGTCTTCAACGGCGAAATATTCAACTTTAAAGAGCTGCGCCAGAAGCTGGTGGCCAAGGGGCACCACTTTCATTCCCAGACCGATACCGAAGTGGTATTGCATCTCTACATCTCGGAGGGGCGCAACTTCCTGAAGAAGCTCAACGGCTTTTTCGACTTCGCCATTTACGACAAGGAGGAAGATTCCATCTTCCTGGCCCGTGACCGGATGGGGGAGAAGCCTCTGCTGGTGTACCGCGACGAGGACAAGCTGCTGTTTGCCTCTGAGATGAAGTCGTTGCTGGCCCTGGGCATTCCGCGCAAGCTCGATTACGTGGCCCTGAGCCATTACCTGCAGCTCAACTACATTCCCGGTCCCGCCACCATTTTCAAAGGCGTGAAGAAATTGTTGCCCGGTCACTACCTGTTCGTGAAGGGCAAGAAGGTGGTGAAGAAGCGCTGGTACAAGATTCCCTACGACCCCAAAAAGGTTGAGAAAAACAAGACCAGCTACGAGCAGCAGCAGAAGAAGCTGGTGGAACTGCTGGACGACGCCACCGCCCGCCGTCTCGTGGCCGATGTGCCCGTGGGCGCGTTCCTGAGCGGCGGTATTGATTCGTCGGTAGTCGTGGCCCTGGCCTCGCGCCACACCCAGCACCTGAACACGTTCAGCATCGGCTTTGCCGATGAGCCGTTCTTCGACGAAACCAAGTACGCCAAGCTGGTAGCCGACCGGTACAAGACCAACCACACGGTTTTCTCGCTGAAGAATCAGGACCTCTACGACCACATCTTCGACGTCCTGAACTACCTTGATGAGCCCTTTGCCGATTCCTCGGCCCTGGCGGTGTACATCCTCAGCAAGCGCACCCGCGAAAAAGCCACCGTGGCCCTGAGCGGCGACGGTGCCGACGAGATTTTTGCTGGCTACAACAAGCACATGGGCGAGTTCCAGGTGCGGCAGGGCGGCTTCAAGGCCGAAGCCGTTACCGGCCTCAACTTGCTCTGGGACGTGCTGCCCAAGTCGCGCAACTCGTTTTTTGGCAACAAAATCCGCCAGTTCCAGCGGTTCTCGCGCGGCATGCTCAGCGGCCCCAAAGACCGGTACTGGGATTGGGCCTCGTTTGCTTCCGAGAAGGATGCTCGGGGCCTGCTCAGCGCCGCGTCCCGCCGCAAAGTGGGCCGGAAGCTGGCCGAGAAGCGCCGCCGCGACATTCTAGAGGACCTGCACGCCGACGGCGACCTGAACGAAGTACTGCTCACTGATACCAAGCTGGTGCTGCCCTACGACATGCTGGCCAAAGTGGACCTGATGAGCATGGCCAACTCCCTGGAGGTGCGCCCGCCCTTCCTCGATCCCAACGTGGTGCGTTTCGCCTTCTCGTTGCCCGTCAGCAGCAAGATTGATGCGAACATGAAGAAGAAGATTGTGCAGGATGCCTTCCGGCCCATGCTGCCCGAGGAGCTATACAAGCGCCCCAAGCACGGCTTCGAAGTGCCGCTGCTCAAGTGGTTCCGGGGCGAGCTGCGCCCCCTGATTGAGGACGATTTACTGTCCGATGGCTTCATCGAGGCCCAGGGCGTATTCGACGTGGACGCTATCCGGGGCCTGAAGAAGCAGCTGTTTAGCAGCAGCCCCGGCGACGTGCATGCCCGTATCTGGGCGCTCATCGTGTTCCAGTGGTGGTGGAAGCGGTGGATGGCGGCATAACCGCTTCGTTTTTTACCGCTTTATCTCCTGATTTTACCTTCTGCTTTTCCTTTTGCTATGTCGGCACCTGTTCCCCCGCGTAAGCTTTCCATCATCATTCCGGCTTACAATGAAGGAGCAACTATCCACCTGATCTTGGATCAGGTGAAGGCGGTAGAGTTGATTGGCGGTTTTACCAAGGAGGTAATCATTGTGAATGACTGCTCCCGCGACAATACGGAGCAGGCCATCCAGCAGTACATGGCGGCCAACCCCGACCTGCCGATTCAGTACCGCAAGCACGAAGTAAACCAGGGAAAAGGGGCCGCGCTGCACACCGGCATCCGGGAAGCAACCGGCGACTACCTCATCATTCAGGATGCCGACCTGGAGTACGACCCCGAGGAATACAACGTGCTGCTGCGGCCCGTGCTGCGCGGTATGGCCGACGTAGTATACGGCTCCCGCTTCATGGGCGGCAAGCCCCACCGCATTCTGTTCTTCTGGCACAGCATCGGGAACAAGTGGCTGACTTCTCTGTGCAACGCGTTTTCCAACCTGAATCTCACGGATATGGAAACCTGCTACAAGCTGTTCCGCCGCGACATTGTGCAGGGCCTGACGCTGGAGGAAAAACGTTTCGGCTTCGAGCCGGAAGTGACGCTCAAAATGGCGCGCGTCCCCAACGTACGCATTTACGAAGTAGGCATCAGCTACTACGGCCGCACCTACGCTGAGGGCAAGAAGATAGGCTGGCGCGACGGATTCCGGGCCATCTACTGCATCATCAAATACGGCTTGTCCAGCTGATCAACAGCCGGCCCAGGCGGCACAAGAACATTCTTTGACACTCTACCGATAGACTTCTTCATATGAAAATTGCAGTAGTAGGCACTGGCTACGTAGGCCTCGTGACGGGCACCTGCTTCGCCGAAGTGGGTATTGATGTAACCTGCATCGATATTGACCAGCGCAAGATTGACAACCTGCACCAGGGTATTCTGCCCATTTATGAGCCGGGGCTGGAGGAAATGGTGTCGCGCAACGTGGCCGCCGGCCGCCTGCATTTTTCCACCAAACTCAGCGAGGCCATCAAAGACTGCGACGTAGCTTTCATTGCCGTGGGAACTCCTCCCGGCGAGGACGGTTCGGCCGACCTGAAGTACGTGCTGGGCGTGGCCCGGGAAATTGGTGAGAACATGACCAACTACGGCGTAATCGTGACCAAGAGCACGGTGCCGGTAGGTACGGCCGCTAAGGTGCGCAAGGAAATTACCGACGCCCTGGCCAAACGCAACGAAACCATCGACTTCGACGTGGCCTCCAACCCCGAGTTCCTGAAGGAAGGGGCGGCCATCGACGACTTTCTGAAGCCCGACCGCATTGTGGTAGGTGTGGCGTCGGAACGCGCCGAGGAAGTAATGACCAAGCTCTACAAGCCCTTCCTGCTCAACGGCCACCCGATTATCTTCATGGATATTCCGTCGGCGGAAATGACGAAATACGCGGCCAACTCCATGCTGGCCACCAAAATTTCGTTCATGAACGACATTGCCAACCTGTGCGAAATCATGGGGGCCGATGTAAACATGGTGCGCAAAGGCATCGGTTCCGATGCTCGTATCGGCACCAAGTTCATTTACCCCGGTATCGGCTACGGCGGCTCCTGCTTCCCCAAAGACGTGAAGGCGCTCATCAAAACGGCCCAGGAAAACGGCTACCAGATGCAGGTGCTCCAGGCCGTGGAAAGCGTGAATGACGCCCAGAAGGAAGTACTGTTCGACAAGGTGAAAAAGCACTTTGGTGGCGAGCTGCAGGGTAAGAAAATGGCCGTGTGGGGCCTGTCGTTCAAGCCCAAAACCGACGACATGCGTGAAGCTCCGTCGTTGGTTATTATTGAGAAGCTGCTGGCCGAAGGCTGCACCGTGACAGCCTACGACCCGGTGGCTATGCCCGAGGCCAAACACTCGCTGGGGGATACCATCACCTACGCCAAAGACCAGATGGAAGCCCTCATCGATGCGGATGCCCTGCTCATCGTGACGGAGTGGCCCGAGTTTCGGGTGCCTAACTTTGAGGTAATGAGCCGGTTGCTCAAGCAGAAGGTTATCTTCGATGGTCGTAATATCTACGATGCCGCCGAGCTGAAAGAAGCCGGTTTTGCCTACCATTGCATCGGCATCCGGACGGCTCACCACGAACCGGCATAAAGAAGTGAACGGCTCATGGCTGCCGGCTATTGGCTTTCCGCTCCTGATTTTGCTCCTGTCACAGAAACGCTGCTAGCTAACCGCTATCAGTCAAAATATCAACGTAGTATGGCTGACAAAAAAAGAATTCTGATAACCGGCGGCGCTGGTTTTCTTGGCTCGCACCTCTGCGACAGGTTCATGGCCGAAGGGTACCATGTCATTGCCATGGATAACCTGGTGACCGGTGACCTGAAGAACATTGAGCACCTGTTCGGCAAGGAAAACTTCGAGTTTCATCATCACGATGTATCGAAGTTCGTTTTTGTGCCCGGCCAGCTGGACTACATTCTGCACTTTGCCTCTCCCGCTTCGCCCATCGATTACCTGAAGATTCCGATTCAGACGCTGAAGGTGGGCTCACTGGGTACCCACAACCTGCTGGGCCTGGCCCGCGTGAAAAATGCCCGCGTTCTAATTGCCAGCACCTCGGAGGTGTATGGCGACCCGGAGGTGCATCCGCAGGTGGAGGAATACTATGGCAACGTGAACCCGGTGGGGCCGCGCGGCTGCTACGATGAGGCCAAGCGGTTCCAGGAAGCCATTACCATGGCCTACCACACGCACCACGGCTTGGAAACCCGTATCATCCGCATCTTCAATACCTATGGCCCCCGCATGCGCCTCAACGACGGTCGTGTGTTGCCAGCATTCCTCTCGCAGGCCCTGCGGGGAGAAAACCTGACGGTTTTCGGCGACGGTTCCCAGACCCGGGCCTTCTGTTACGTGGATGATCTGGTGGAAGGAATCTACCGGCTGCTGCTGTCGGATTACCCGCTGCCCGTCAACATCGGCAACCCCGATGAAATCACCATTAAGGAGTTCGGAGAAGAAATTGCCCGGCTTACCGGCGTGGAGTTCAAGCCCGATTACCGCCCGCTGCCCACCAACGACCCCATGAAACGGCGGCCGGATATCACCAAGGCAAAGGAGATTCTGGGCTGGGAGCCCAAGGTTGACCGCGCCGAAGGCCTGCGCCGTACGCTGGAGTACTTCAAGGAAAACGTGCCCGGCGTAGTAAACGGGCAAGTGGATAACACCCCCCGTACCTTCTAGGTTGTGTTTTGCGCATGTCTTCCCCGTACCTGATTCAGTTTCCCAAGCTGGGAGCACCTGACATCGGTTATATTACTGTAGCAGAAGGAACCCACCTGATTCCGTTTGCGGTAGCCCGTACCTTCTGGACCTATCACACTCCGGAAAGTATCGTGCGCGGGAGGCATGCGCATCACCAAACGCAGCAGGTGCTAGTGGCCGTAGCGGGACGCATTACAGTAACGACGGAAGTCCTAGGTTCTCCCGTGCAGACTTTCGTACTGGATCAGCCCACTGTGGGGCTGTACATTCCGCCGCACGCCTGGCACACTATGCAATACTCGGCGGGGGCAGTGCAGCTGGCCTTGGCATCCGGAACGTATGATCCGGCGGATTATATCCGGGATTACGAGGATTTTAAGAGAGTATGGGGCTGATAGTTTTTTTCTCAGCCAGAGCTTTTGTACGCTTTATGGTATGAGTTGGCTGTACCGCAACCCGGCGTGGGTTTTTACGGCGCTGTTACTGCTGATATCGGGCTGGTTTGTAGCGTTTCCGGATATTATTCCAGTAAATCATGGGTTTGGCTTTGAGGGTGCGTATTTCTACAAAGCCGTAGCTACGGATTTTTACCAGACAGTATTTGTACGAGGCATCAACTCGTATAGTATTCAGCGCATCCTGCCTTTCGGCCTGCTGCACTACACGTTCCGGCTGCTGGGGTTGCCCTTCACGGATGCGGCTATGCTCCGCTATTTTGAGCTGTATAATGCGGTGGTGGGGGTACTGCTGGTGTATTACTGGCACCGCACGGCCCGGCTGCTGCACCTTACCCTCGCCGCTACCTGGAGTGGCTACATAGGATTACTGCTCAACTTCGCCACGCTGAAGTACGATACCTACGTGCCGTTCACTTATGACCGTACAGCCTTGCTGATGGGCATGATGAGCGTCTATTACCATTTGGCCCGCCAGCCCATTCGGCTGCTGCTGACGGCTCTGGTATCCCTGCTGGTCTGGCCCACTGCCGTGTACTGTAACGTGTGTTTGCTGCTGCTGCCACCTTTCCTATCGGTTAACCCGCAGGGCAACCGGCCTCTGAGCATGTTGTGGGCCGCCGTTAGTAGCACAGTTCTCGCTGGCCTGTGTATCGGCACGGTGTACGTCAAGCACATCAGTTTAGGCATGTTGGTAGCCCCAACGGAGGCTACGTTGGTACCGCTCAGCATCGCGCTGATTACCGCTTATTGCGCTTTTACCCAATACACGGTGGCCCGGGCATTGCTGGGCTGCCCGCAGGAACTATGGCGGGTTGCCAGGGAAGTGCTCCGGCAACCCAGGGCTTGGGTAATGGTAATCGTGCTAATAACCGCGTACCTGGGCCTGACCCGTGGCCTCGGCACGCAGGGCAACGAGCACCTGAACGGAGCCACGTTTCTGGTGAACGTGGTGTATGGAGCCATCAGCCGGCCGTTACAGGCCATTGTGGCGCACAGCAATTACTACGGTCTGCCAGTGGTACTGGCCCTGCTGTACTGGCGGCGCGTGTGCACCGCCCTGCGCGAACTGGGGTTGGGTATAGGTGCTTTGTTTGTGCTGTTGCTGCTGCTCTCGGTGAACTGTGAAACGCGGCAACTGGCTAATCTGCTGCCGGTGGTAGTGGTAGTGGTGGCCGTGGTGGTGCAACAGCTGAAGCCGCGCGCGTGGGCGGTGGCCGCCAGTGCCGGCTTGTGCCTCGTGCAGTCGAAAGTGTGGCTGCGCATCAATAATTTTGACCCCACATTCGGGCAACCCAACGACCAGTTTCCGTTAGGGGATGGAGTTGGTAACGAATACGTCTGGAATTCGCCCTTCCAGGCCTACTGGATGAACATCGGCCCCTGGACCAGCAACCAGTATCTGCTGTGGCAGGGGTTGGTGCTGCTGCTGCTGCTGGGGCTGGTACGCTGGCTGTACGCCCCCACGCGTCGGTCAACGCCGACTACGGAAGCTCCTGAAACTACTTCGGTAGCTCGGGTTTGATTCCGCATCTTTACGCTCCGGTTCTCTCTGCGGAGCCGGGCTGTCTTTTGCCGCTGCCTTCGCTATGCCCAAGCTCTCCGTCATTGTTCCGTGTTATTACAATGAGTTGAACATCCCCATCACCGGGCCCGAGCTGATTGCCAACGAGCAGAATTTCCCTCCGGAAGTCAGCTTTGAGTATGTGCTGGTAGATGATGGCTCGCGCGATGGTACCTGGGAGGCGCTGCTGCACCTGCAAGCCCAGTATCCGGAGCGGGTGATGCTAGTGAAACTGGCCGGTAACGTAGGTTCCTATAATGCCATTGTCGCCGGTATGGCTGCCGCTACGGGCGAGTGTCTGGCCGTCATCACGGCCGATTTGCAGGACCCGCCGGAGTTGCTGGCCCAGATGTACACCTACTGGCAGCAGGGCCTGAAACTGGTGCTGGCCAACCGCGCCGACCGGGAAGAGGGCTTTGGGCAACGATTGGTAGCCAATACCTTTCACTGGCTCATGCGGCGCATTGCACTGCCTGGCATCCCTTCCGGCGGGTTCGACATGGTCTTTTTCGACCGGCAATTGCGCGACGAGGTAGTGCGTATGCAGGAGCGCAACGGCAACGTGTTCTATCTACTGGTATGGCTCGGCTACCCCTATGTGAGCATCCCGTACCGTCGTCGCCGCCGCCAGGTAGGCAAGTCGCGCTGGACGATCAGTAAAAAAGTCAAGTTGTTCGTCGATTCGCTACTATCCTTTTCCTTCTTTCCGGTGCGGGCTATTTCGGTGCTGGGGATGTTACTGGGTGGAATAGCCACGCTATACGGCCTTTTCCTGGTTGTGCTGCGCCTGGGTGGCGCCCCCGAACCGCAGGGCTGGACGACTCTCATGCTGGTCGTGCTGTTCGTTTCCGCCTTCCAGATGATAGCCCTGGGAGTCATTGGCGAATACGTCTGGCGCAGCCTCGACGCCGCCCGCCGCCGCCCCATGTACGTAGTGGAGGAGCAGCGCCCCACGTCATCCTCCTGACTGCTCTGGTAGTTTTACTATACCTTTGCAGCTTATGGCTTTTCAATAAGTGTGTGCTGCAACTAGGTGATACTTTATGCTATTTGGTGCGAAAAAATATATAAGTAGTGCAACTAATAGCTATAAGTAAAATGGTGTATGGATGGTGGTTTCTTAAAGTGATATTTTGAACGTTGTCAGCGTAAGATAATGAAAGAGCAAAGAGTACTCAGCTCCTATATGCCAGCATTGACTGGAGTGAGGGCTATAGCAGCCTACATGGTGTATTTTCACCATTTCAACCCATTTACCTCGTACGAAAATAAGACAGGGTTTCTAAATCTGTTGTATCGTCTCTGTGACCAGATGCATGTGGGGGTTACGCTGTTTTTTGTACTTAGCGGATTTCTTATATGCTTTAGATATTTCAATAAAGTTGATCAGATAAATCCTGGCTGGTTTTTAATATATATGAAAAATAGATTTGCTCGTATATATCCTGTGTATTTTATTTTAACTGCATTAACCTTTGGTTTAATGAGTTTGGATAATCGCCTTGATTTTATGGGGCAATATAATGGCTTTTCTGACATTCAAAAATTTGTAGTATTTGTATTGAACATAACTTTTGTAAAAGGCTTTTTTAATGGATTTAAATTCACTGGTATTGCGCAAGGGTGGTCTTTGACAGTTGAAGAGTGTTTTTACGTTTTTGCACCATTTGTATTGTTGTTAAGTAAAAAAAATAAATATGCTATTATATATTCGTGGGTAGCCGTTTTGGCTTTAGGTTTCTTATTGGTTTTATTATTTTCAAAACATAATATTTTTGGATTTTTTGAAAGCGTGAAGTTTATGTTGAATTTTACGTTTTTCGGCAGGGTAACAGAATTTATTTTTGGTATAGGGTTAGGTATTATTGCGTTAAGGATTCAGAAAAAAACAGTATTGAAAGAAGGGATTTTTACATATTTTTCTCTGCTTGGTATAGGATTTGTTATCTACGTAATGTCTTGCCTGGGTGAGTCAGAAGTTAGTAAAAACAATTTTTTTGGAATATTTCTTAATAATGTTGTGTTAGCTGCTATAGTTTGCTTATTTTTTTATGGAATTATAAGTGAAAAGACAGTTGTTGAAAAAATACTTTCCAGTAAAATTTTTGATATTTTGGGCAAAAGTTCATATATATTCTATCTGATTCACATGGGAGTATTTAGTATTCTGCTTAAAACATACGTGACCGATAATTACCTCATTTGCTTTGTTCTATTGAATATAGCATCAGTAATACTGTATACCTATCTGGAAAAGCCGTTGCATAAGCTGTTGCGCCCTAAGCGGCAGGTATAACCGCCAACTATTGTCAGTAGCCCGTGGCGGTAACGGTCGGCGCGCAAGTCAGCACTAGCCAAGCTTTGGCTATCTTTGTCGGGCAGTATGCGCAAACCAGCGCATGGCTGCTGGCCGCTGCTTGAAAGCAGAAGAGCAGAACCTTAACCTCCTACTTTGTGCAAACCGTAGAAGCCCCGCCGGTGGCAAACGCCCCCGCCAGCACCTCTCGCCTGGCCGAGGAAGAGTGGACCGAAGTCATTCAGCCCCGAACCCGTCTGCTCGATCTGGGCCTGGCCGACGTCTGGCGCTACCGCGACCTGGTGCTGCTGTTCGTACGGCGCGACTTCGTGTCCACGTATAAGCAAACTGTGCTGGGGCCTATCTGGTTTTTCATCCAGCCTCTGCTCACGACCATCATGTTTATGGTCGTGTTCAACGGCATTGCTAAAATTCCGATTGGCGATGCGCCGCCCCTGGTGTTTTATCTGGCCGGCGTAACCATCTGGAACTACTTTGCGCAGGCCCTGACCTCGACCTCGACGGTATTTACCACCAATGCGGCCATTTTTGGCAAGGTGTATTTCCCGCGCCTGACCATGCCGCTGTCCATCGTGCTATCCAACCTGGTGCGCTTCGGGATTCAACTGTCGCTGTTCCTGCTGGTATGGGCTTACTACATGCTCACCACCGACAAGCTCCACCCCAACGGCTACCTGCTACTGACGCCTGTGCTGGTAGTGTTGATGGGGCTGCTGGCTCTGGGGCTAGGCATGATTTTCAGCGCCCTCACTACCAAGTACCGCGACCTAGCCATGCTACTGGCCTTCGGGATTCAGTTGCTGATGTACGCCACGCCGGTCATCTATCCGCTGGCCACCATCAGCGCCCGCACCGGCTGGTTGCGCTGGGCACTGCTGGCGAATCCGCTGAATTCAATTGTTGAAACGTTCCGCTACGGATTCCTGGGGTCCGGAACGTTCAGCTGGGCTTATCTGGGATACAGCACCGCCGCCACGCTCATCATCCTGCTCATTGGTACCATCGTTTTCAATAAAGTAGAAAAGAGTTTCACCGATACGGTCTGATTTAGTCAGATCGAACCATTGGTGAGCTGTAAGCTGAATGTATGAGTGATATTGCCATTCAAGTTGAAAACCTGGGCAAGCTGTACCGCTTGGGCGAAATTGGCACGGGTACGCTGAGCCACGACCTGAACCGGGCCTGGGCCCGGTTGCGGGGCAAGGAAGATCCGTTTGCCAAAATCGGGGAAACCAACGACCGGACCACCAAGGGCGACAGTGACTTTGTGTGGTCGCTCAAGGACATCAACTTTGAGGTGCGCCAGGGCGAGGTGCTGGGCATTATCGGCCGCAACGGGGCTGGTAAGTCTACGCTGCTCAAAGTGCTGTCGAAGGTGACGGCGCCGACCACGGGCCGCGTGAAAGTGCGCGGGCGCATTGCCTCGCTGCTGGAAGTGGGCACCGGGTTTCATCCGGAACTGACGGGTCGGGAAAATATCTTCCTGAATGGGGCCATCCTAGGCATGACCAAAGCCGAAATCCGCAGCAAATTCGATGAAATTGTGGATTTCTCGGGTGTGGAACGCTACATCGATACGCCGGTAAAGCGCTACAGCAGCGGCATGTACGTGCGTTTGGCCTTTGCCGTTTCTGCTTTCCTAGAACCCGAAATTCTCATTGTGGACGAGGTGCTGGCCGTGGGCGACGCCGAGTTTCAGAAGAAGTGCCTGGGCCGCATGAAGGATGCCAGTAGCAACGAAGGACGCACGGTACTATTCGTTAGTCATCACTTGCCTTCCGTCAAGAACCTGTGTGAAAAGGGGCTTCTGATGTCGAATGGGACAGTGAAGGCATTTGGTGGTATCACCCAAGTGCTGGAGCAGTACCAAAGCATTGATTCTAGTCAGCAGGACGGCGGTAGAGAGAATATCCCGCAGAATACACCGGTGTGCTTTACTGGTTGGTCACTGACAAGCGGTAACTCAGAAAATGTGCATGCTACGTATTCTAAAGAGTCGGTAATATTCAAGCTAAATGTTAGATGTAGCCAAGATTCTGACAGAGTAGAGTTCGGATTTATTCTGCGAGATGCTGAGAATAATATCATTGTAGGGATTAATAGCCGGGATAACAACGAGGATTTTTTGTCAATAAAAGAGGGTGAACATAGTTATCTGTTTGAAATGAATTTGCCGTTAAAGCCGGCGCAATACGAAGTTGATATTGCAATTGCTGTTAATGGGGCTATAGTAGATCATTGGGTTAGTGATACAAAGTTGCGAGTTTTAAGTAGATATGAAACTGTGCTTGATGACAGATGGTCAGGTGTAGTTAATCTTGATTTTAAATTCCTGGAAAAATGTTAAGCTTTGTGAAGAGTAAGATAAATTCCTTTCTGTTCTCCAGAATTGAATCTTATTTCAAGCAAAAGTTTACTTCAGGAAATAAGTGGGGAGTATCCTTGCCCTATACTTCATGGTTTGAGCTTCCAATGGATATAGAAGGAGGAGATAAGATCAGTGTAGGTGATTATTCCTCCATCGGAAAAATGGCTTGGTTAGGAGCCTTTGCTTCTTATCTGCCTGGTGATAAATTTCAGCCAAGTATCAAGATTGGAAATCAAGTAAGAATAGGTAATTATGCTTGCATAGTCAGCGTGAAATCAGTTGAAATAGAAGATAATACACTAATAAGCGAATATTTTTATGTTTCAGATCATGGTCATGGTTACAATCCAATAGTAGATATTCCGCCGGCCAAACAGCCGTTGGAAGTTAAAGGTGAAGGAGTAAGAATAGGTAAAAATTGTTTCATAGGATACCGGGTGACTGTTTTGCCCGGAGTTACACTAGGCAACAATTGTGTAGTTGGTAGTCATTCAGTAGTAACTAAGTCATTTCCTGATTATAGTATGATTGCCGGAGTGCCTGCTAAGCTGATAAAGAAGTATGATGCAGGTTTGAATGATTGGGTTTCTGTTTAAATTACATACATGACCAACCTGAAAAGAACAATTCATCAGAACACGCTGGCTAGATTTCAGTACATGAAATCCTTTCAAAAGCTGGGTGTTACGTTTGATGAATATTGTGACTTTCTGTATTTCAATACGGAAACCGGCTTTGCCTTGCAGAATGCCACACTTTTTGGCAAATCAATCAAGCGCAATAACGCTTTCTGGTTTGTGCAGAATGTGGAGGAGGTATTCATTCAGGAGGTGTACCGCTTTCAGCCTAAGACTTCTACGCCGTATATCCTGGATTGCGGCTCCAATATTGGTCTGAGCCTGATTTATTTCAAGCGGCAGTTTCCGCAGGCGCGGGTAGTTGGCTTCGAGCCTGACCCAATTATCCACGAAACCTGCCGGTACAACCTCAAGGCCTTCGGGTACGATGATGTAGAAGTGCTGAATGCGGCCGTGTGGAAGCAGGCGGGCTCCATCCATTTCCTGCCCGATAATTGCCTGGGCGGCAAAATTGTGGAGGGTGAACTGCCCGCCGGTGTGGATGCGGCCCAGGTGACCAGCCTCAAGGCCGTGCGGCTGAAATCGTACCTGACGGAGAAAATTGATTTCATGAAAATCGATATCGAAGGGGCCGAGATGGACGTGCTGCGCGACTGCCAGGACGAGCTGCACTGGGTAGAAAACCTGTTCATTGAATACCACAGCGCGGGAAACAAGCCCCAGGAGCTGCCGGAACTGCTGAGTATGCTGTCGGCGGCCGGCTTCCGGTACTACATTAACTCGGCCTGGCAGAAGATGAAGCATCCCTTCGTGGAGCACCCGATTCATACGACCAGCTCCTACGACTTGCAGCTCAATATATTCGCTTACCGCCGGTAGCTTGCCGGCAGAAGCCCACCGCCTAACCCCGCCCTGAATGTTGCGCACCAAGTGGAACATTGATGACATTGAAGAAACGCGCCAGCACCTCAACCAGCTCCAGCAGCAGGCCGAGGACTACGTGGGCGTGAAAAAGCTGGGTAACGCCTTTGTGCAGGCATTGGTGGCCGCCGTAAAGGCCCGCCTGCCCCGGAAAGCCGCTGCTCCGTCATCGGCTGCCAATCCTTCGGCCGATTTCTTTGCGCGCAATCCCGGTTTTAAGCCCTACCAGATTCAGCTTAATGCGCCCACGGATGGCCGGAAGCGCCCGAAAATTCTGCACGTCATCCCGTACTTCGTAACTGGTGGCTCCCAGCAACTGGTCGTCGATCTGATTGAAGGCCTGAGCGACGAGTACGAGCACGAGGTGGCCCTGTCGGCCATTCACGCGGAGCAGGGCTACGTGGGCGTAAAAGTCCATGACTGCTCGGGAATGCGCGACCCGGCCGCGTTTACGGCCCTGCTGCAGCAGGTGCAGCCCGCGCTGGTGCATGTGCATTACTACGGGCGCTGGCCCTACGCTTTCTGGTACTGGTACCACGTGATGTTCCAGGGCGCATTTGCCTACGGCTGTCCGGTAATTGAGAATTGCAACATCCCGTACATGCCCTACTACCACCGCCAGATTGCGCGGTACGTGTATGTGAGCCAGTACGCCCAGGACACCTACGGTATCCGGAACATGCCCAACCAGGTGATTCATCCGGGTTCCAACTTCTCGTTCTTTGAGCGCAACGGCGTAGCCCCCGACTCCGACACCATTGGAATGGTATACCGCCTCGACAACGACAAGCTCAATGAGCGTGCCATCGAGCCGTTTATCCGGGCGGTGCAGAAGCGGCCCCGCACCAAAGTGCTCATCGTGGGGGGCGGCCAGTTTCTGGAGCTGTTCCGGCAGAAGGTGGCCACCGCCGGGGTGGAAAGCCAGTTCACGTTCACCGGCTACGTGGCCTACGAGAAGCTGGCCGACCTCTACCGGCAGATGGCCGTGTTCGTGGCCCCGGTGTTCAGTGAGAGTTTCGGTCAGGTGACGCCTTTTGCCATGAACATGGGCATTGCCGTAGCCGCCTACAATATGGGGGCGTTGGAAGAAATCCTGGATAATCCCACCGTACTGGCCCCCGGCGACGACGCGGAAGCCTTGTCCGATATCATCGTGGACCTGCTCAACGACCCGGTGCGCCGCGCCGAGGTAGGGGCCCACAACCGTCAGCGCGCCCTCAACCTGTTCACGGTGCAAACCATGAACGAGAGCTACCGGGCCGTGTACCATTCGCTGGTGCCGGCTGCCGGCGTGCCCGCTCACTAACCTCAACCCCCGACTTTTTCCGCGCTTATGGCCCGAATACTGTGCGTACTGCATGAGGCATCCCGAACAGGAGCCCCTTTTACCCAACTGCACCTGATGCGCTGGCTCCGGCAGCATTCCGGCCACGAGCTGATGCTGGTGCTGCTGCGGGGTGGCGCACTGGAGCCGGAATTCGCGCAGGTGTCGCAGGTAGAGGTGATTACGCCCACGTACGTGCCCGGCCGCAGCCTGGCCGCCCGCGTCTTTTCTCGTTTGGGCCAGGTAGTGGCGTCGAATGAGAAGCGTGTGCTGAAAGCCGCCCAGCAGTTTGCCCCCGATGTCATTTATGCCAATACGGCGGTGGTAGTGGAGTTTGCCGCTCAACTCAAGCGCCTGCTGGGGGTACCACTCATCAGCAACCTGCACGAGCTGGAAACTACCTTCTACTACCATTCCAAGGCGGAGTTTGCCAACTCGGCGGCCCAGGTTGATGCCTTCGTAATGGGCTCGGAGGCCGTGCGGCAATATTATCTGCAGGAGTTTGGCGTTGCGCCGGAGCGCGCCCACCGCATCTACGACTTCACCGGCCCGGTGCCCAAAGCGGCTCCGGTTTTGCGTGATATCCGGGCGGAGCTGGGGCTGGCTCCCGGTACCCGTCTGGTAGGTGGTATGGCCTCCCTAGGCTGGCGCAAAGGGCCCGATCTGTTCGTGGACGTGGCCCGCCGAATTGCGGCCCAGACGGAGGATGTGCATTGCCTGTGGGTAGGAGGGAACACGCTCTCGGGTACGTACCAGGAGCTGCAGCGCGACGTGCGCCTGCTGGGCCTGGAGCACCGCGTGACCCTGGCTGGCGAGCAGGCCGACATTGCCAGCTACTATGCTGCCTTCGACGTGTTTCTGCTCACCTCCCGCGAAGACCCGTTTCCGCTGGTGTGCCTGGAAGCAGCCCTTTCCGAAACGCCCGTACTGTGCTTTGCCAATTCCGGCGGTATGCCCGAGTTTGTGCAGGACGACGCCGGCGTAGTAGTGCCCTATCTGGATACGGCCGCCATGGCTCAGCAGGCCCTGAACCTGCTAAACGACGACGACCGCCGCCGCCAGCTGGGCCATACAGCTCAGCAGCGCGTGCTCAGCTCCCATACCATTGATGCTGTGGGCCCGGCTATTCTTCAACTCATCGAGGCTACTATTGCCACCCGCCCGGTGGGCGCTTAACCGTCTATGTCTGTTTCGTCGCCCACAGTCTCCGTTATCATTCCCAACTACAACCACGCCCGCTACCTGCCCGAGCGGCTGGACAGCGTGCTGAACCAGACCTACCGGCAGCTGGAAATAATTCTGATGGACGACTGCTCCACGGATGAGAGCCGCCCGCTTCTGGAAGAGTATGCGCAACGGGATTCCCGCATCCGGCTGGTGTTCAACGAGCAGAACAGCGGCAGTACCTTCCGGCAGTGGAACAAGGGCCTGGGGCTGGCCACGGGCGAGTACGTCTGGATTGCGGAAAGCGACGATGCCGCCGAGCTGACGCTGGTGGAGCAGCTGCTGGGCCAGCTGGAAACCCACCCCCAGGCCGGGCTGGCCTATTGCCAGTCCTGCTACATTGATGCCGATAGCACGCGCGCTGGCGTGGCCTTACTATTCGAAGATGGCCTGGGAAGCGCCGATTATTACCGCCCCGGTCCTGAACTGGTGCGCCGGTACATGCCCATTACCAACATCGTCCCGAACGCCAGTGCCGTGCTGCTGCGCCGGAGCACCGCAACGGCCGTAGGTCCGGCCCCGGAGGATATGCGCCTGGCCGGCGACTGGCTGTACTGGATTCGGTTCATGCTGCAAACCAACGTCTGCTACCTGGCCGCGCCACTCAACTACTTCCGCTCGCACGGCCAGAACGTGCGCTCCCATACGCTGGCTGAAGGCCGGAATCTGGTGGAAATGGCCCGGGTGCTGGGCTACGTGCGGGCACAAGTGGAGCTGACGCCGGCCGTGTATCGGGAGGCGCTGCAAATGCTGGTGGAGCGGTGGTTTCACACCTTTATTTACTCGCCACTCACCTGGCGCGGGCACCAGGCCTTTATGCACGAAATGCAGCGTACGGAACCCGGCTTTCCCCGTATCTTTGCGGGTCTGGTACTGGCCCGGCTTGCGCAAAACCGGTTCAGCGGCCTGAAAATGCTCGTGGCAGATAAGCTGCTGAGCTAGATCCACTGACTTTCAGCTTCCAGCGCGTACGGAAGTTTCATTATCCAGAATAAGCGTTCATGATGGGAGATTCTACTGCTGCTGCCAGTCCGGTTACCTGCGTAATTGGCGGTAACGGCTTCATTGGACGGGCAGTAGTGGCCGAGCTATTAGCCCGGGGCCGCCAGGTAATCGTGGTGGGTCGGGAAAACGGCCCGGTAAACCTGCCGGCCGGAGTCCGCTACCTGGAAAACGCGCCCGACGCCGGTACCACCGTAGTACGGGAGGCCTTGGAGGCTTCCAGCGAAGTAGTAGATCTGGCCTACGCCACCAGTCCCGGCACCAGCTTCCAGGACCCCGTAAACGATATTCTGGTGAACGTGCCCGAAACCGTGCGGCTGTTTGAGCTGGCCGCGTCCATGACTCATCTGCGCAAATTCGTGTGGATTTCCTCGGGCGGTACGGTGTACGGTCGCACCCCAGCCGTTCCTATCACCGAGAATCACCCAACGCTGCCGCTTTCCCCGTACGGCATCACCAAGCTGGCGCTGGAGAAATACGCCCACATGTATTTCGAAACCCGGCAACTGCCCATCGTGTGCGTGCGGCCTGCCAACGCTTACGGCGAAGGTCAGCGGCCCTACGGCGGGCAGGGCTTCGTAGCCACCGCCATTGCCTCCATCCTTGATGGCAAGTCCCTGACGCTATTTGGAGAGCAGGGCACCGTGCGCGACTACCTGCATGTGGCCGATATGGCCACCGGCATTGTGGCGGCGCTGGATGAGGGCCTGCCCGGCGAGGTGTATAATCTGGGCAGCGGCCAGGGCCTGACCAACCGGCAGATTCTGGATTTGCTGGCGCCGCTGGCAGTGGCCGCCGGCCGGCCCATGCACCTGCTGCGGCAGCCGGCTCGTCCCTTCGATGTGCCCGCCAATATTCTGGACTGCAGTAAGCTCCGCACTACCACCGGCTGGCAGCCGCAAGTGGGTATCACAGCCGGGCTGGCGCGCACCTGGCACTGGCTGGCTGCCACTCAGGCTATCAACACGCCTTTGCAGGGGCAAGCAGCAGAGTAATGGCGAAGCTTCCTGCCCTGCCCCGCATTGGTTTTCTGACCAGTACTGACCCCTTGAACCGCCGTTCCTGGTCGGGGGTGCATTACTCCATTTTCCGGGCCGCCGAACGGGTGCTGGGACCGGTAACGGCACTGGGTCCGGTGCCCATGATCTGGCCTATCCGCATCGGCAATAAGCTGAACCAGCACCTGATTACGCCCCTCACCGGCAAGCGTTACCATCACGCCTGGAGCGTTGTCCTGTCGCGGCTGTATGCCCGCCGGTTTGCCCGCCAGCTCCAGGTGCAGCAATTTGATCTACTGCTGGCCCCGGCTTCCTTCACGGAAATTGCCTACCTGAACACCAAAGCCCCGATTGTCTACATCGAAGATTCCACCCTGCGGCAGCTTATCGACTTCTACCCCGGTCTGATGGGCTTGCTGGACGTCTCGAAGCAGGAGCTGAATCACATTGAAAAGCGGGCTCTTGATGCGGCTTCACTGGTTTGCTATTCTTCCGAGTGGGCTGCGCAGTCGGCTATCCAGGACTACGGCGCCGATCCGGCCAAAGTGGTGGTCATCCCGTTCGGAGCTAATTACCCCTCGCCGCCCGCCCGCGCGGAAGTGGCCGGTAAATCCCGCGGGGCCGAGTGTCGGCTGTTTCTGCTGGGGGGCGAGTGGGGCCGTAAGGGTGGAGCCATTGCCTACGATGCCATGGTGGCCCTCAACGAAATGGGCGTGCCCGCTACCCTGACGGTGGTGGGCTGCGCGCCCCCGGCCCACGAGGCGGCCCGCTACCAACATCCGGGCTTCACAACTATTCCGTACCTGAACATGGGTGAGCCAGCTGACCTGGCCCGTCTGGATATGCTCTTTCGGACAGCAGACTTTTTCATCCTGCCGTCCCGGGCCGAATGCGCCGCTATTGCCTTCGCCGATGCCAACTCTTTCGGGCTTCCCGTCGTAACGACCGACGTCGGCGGTATTGCCAGCTTCGTGGAGCAGGGTAAAACCGGCTTGATGCTACCGCTTAGTGCTACCGGTTCTGATTTCGCGGCGGCTATTCTGGGCCTGTTCCAGGATGAGGCCACTTACCAGCAGATGCGGGTGGCTGCCCGGCAGCGCTACGAAACCGTTTTGAACTGGGACCAATGGGCTATGCAACTCCGCCAGGAGCTGGTAAACCGTAAGCTCTGGCCACCGGTTGATATGGAGTTATCGCCCACGCATTCCTGATTTGGCCGGACAACCCGTACCTTTGCCCTCCGATTTTTAACCGCTCATGCAGATTCCATTCCTCTCTTTCTCGCCCCAGCATCACCCTATTCGGGAAGAAGTGCTGGCTGCCATTGCTCGTGTTTATGATAGCCAATGGTACGTACTGGGCCAATCCGTAACTGATTTTGAAGCCGCTTACGCCGCTTTCAATCAGGTAGAAAACTGCATTGGCGTGGCCAATGGCCTAGATGCCCTGCATCTGTCCTTGATTACCCTCAACATTGGGCCCGGCGATGAGGTAATCGTGCCTTCCAATACCTATATCGCCACCTGGCTGGCGGTGTCGTTCGTGGGGGCTACGCCGGTGCCGGTGGAGCCCAACGCGGCTACCTACAACCTCGACCCGGCGCTGATTGAGGCGGCCATTACGCCGCGTACTAAAGCTATTATGCCCGTGCACCTGTACGGGCAGGCCTGCGAGATGACGGCCATCATGGATATTGCCCGCCGCCACAATCTGGTGGTAGTGGAAGATAATGCCCAGGCCCAGGGCGCCACCGCCGATGGAGGCGTAACCGGCAGCTTCGGTAACGCCAACGGCACGAGCTTCTACCCCGGCAAAAACCTGGGGGCTCTCGGCGACGGTGGTGCTATCACCACCAACGACGCGGAAGTAGCCCAACGCCTGCGCAGCCTGCGCAACTACGGCTCCCAGAAAAAATACTACAACGAAGTAATCGGCTACAATTCCCGGCTGGATGAGATGCAGGCGGCCGTACTATCGGTGAAGCTACCATATCTGCCCGACTGGACCGCCCAGCGCCAGCAAGTAGCCGCCCGCTACACCGAGTTACTGGCTGGTATCGAGGGGCTGCAATTACCCGTGGTAGCCGCCGGCAGCACCCACGTTTACCACCTCTATGTGGTACGCACAGCCCGGCGCGACGCTTTGCAGCAGCACCTGACGGCGCAGGGCGTTGGCACCCTCATTCACTATCCGGTACCGCCGCACCTGCAGCAAGCGTATGCCCATCTGCAGATGACAGTCGGCCAGTATCCGATTGCGGAAGAACTAGCCGCTACCAGCCTTAGTCTACCCATGTGGCCTGGCATGACGGAGGAGCACATACTGGCGGTTGCCGAAGCAGTTCGTTCGTTTTTCAACTAGATAATGACACCCACTCCTCAACTTTTTCCGCTTAAGAAGCTAGGCGATGATTCCATCGGCTTTCTTAGCATAGCAGAAAATAAGGCGTTACCATTTCCTGTCAAGCGGGTGTACTGGACTTACCTGACGCCCACTACTATCATTCGGGGCCATCACGCGCACTATGAGCTGGATCAGCTGATTTTCGCGGTGAACGGCTCTATTCGCTTTGAGTTGGAATGGCCTGGCGGACACCGTGCCACCGTGGAGTTGACGGATCCGAGTCAAGGATTGCTGGTGCCCCGGTTGTGCTGGCACACAATGACCTTTACGGAGGGTGCGGTACTGCTCAGCCTTGCCTCCGAGGAATACCAGGAAGCGGATTACATCCGTGACTACGAAGTGTTTCGCGCATTGCCCCCCATCACTCAGTAAACGTTTGCTATGGCCGATAAAACGCCTTACTACATTCATCCCAGCTCTATAGTCGATACTAAAGATATCGGCTTTGGAACTACTATCTGGGCGTTTGTACACGTGCTGGACGGAGTCCAAATCGGATCCGACTGCAATATCTGCGACCATTGTTTCATTGAAAACGGTGTGGTAATCGGCTCCAACGTGACGCTTAAGTGCGGCGTCTACCTCTGGACTGGTATTACGGCCGAAGATAATGTGTTTATCGGCCCCAACGTGGTGTTTACCAACGATGTACGGCCGCGTAGTAAGAACAAGGAATTTGTTCTGGCTAAAACCGTTCTCAAATACGGCTGCTCTTTGGGTGCCAATTCCACCATTCTGGCGGGGGTAACCGTAGGGCGCTACGCACTAACGGGCATCGCCTCGGCGGTTACGCGGGACGTGAAAGATTACGCTCTGGTATACGGTAACCCCGCCCGGCAACATGGCTGGATCGATGAGCAAGGCCAGAAACTGGTGGCGGCTGAGGAGTCTGGCTATTGGGTGTCGCCCGCCACGGGCCGGCGCTATCGTGAAGCCGCGCACGGCCTAGTTCCAGAAAGCCTATAAATGATGAATCATCCTGTTGTCAGTATTGGTATTGGCTCTTACAACAACGCACGTTACCTGGTAACATTACTGGATAGTGTACGGGCGCAAACCTATCCGGCAATTGAGCTGATTGTGGTAGATGATTGCTCTACCGATAATTCCGCTGAAGTAGTAGAAAACTGGACCAGGCAAACTGGGTATCCGGTTATCTTCGTTCAGCACGAAAAAAACCAGGGCGTAGTTCGCACGTTCAGCGAGTGCACCCAGTTGGCAACCGGCCAATACGTGTCATTGGTAGGTTCCGATGACGTGCTCGATCCGGACCTCATTGCGCAGACGGTGGCGGAGTTTGACCGCCGGGGGCCGCGTTGTGGAGCGGTGTATGCTGATTGTCGCCTGATTGATGCCGATGGGCATGAAATGGCTCCCAGCTTCCTGCGCTACTTCAACCCGGCTTATGCCGATGCGCCGCCTGAGGGTAACCTGATTGTGCCATTGCTGCGGGGCCTGTATCTGCCTACTCTTACGACTACCGTTCGGCGGGAGGCATTAGAAGCAGTGGGGCCGCATGATGAAACGTTGTTTTCGGAGGACCTGGACATGTGGCTACGGATTTCCCGAACATTCCATTTTGCCTACCTGCCGGCCGTGCTGGGCTCGTACCGGGTGCATGACCGTTCGGCTATACATACCAACAAACTAGCCCTCAACGAAACCTATTTCCGGATTTACCGGAAAGGCTACTTCGAAGGTGCGGAGGAATGGGCCGCTGCCCGGCACAGCCTGGCCGATCATGCCGAGCATTACTACGCCAGCCAAGGGCCGGAAGCGCCGGCTCGTTTGTGGTTTGCCTTCCGGGAAACCCGCCTGCCCAAAACGGCATTATTCTGGCTAATGGCGCGGCTTGGAGTAAAATACACGGCCCTGCGCCGTGCAACAGGTCGTTGAAGCTCTTCGGGGCTTCCGATTGTTACCAGTAGTTTTTCATGGCTGAAATTTCCCGTACTAAATCTGCCTTCTGGGGTACTGTCTCGACGCAGGCCTTCACCATCATTTCGATGGTGGTGTCCATCGTCAGCACGCCTTTGATGGTCAAATACCTGGATAAGGATGCCTATGGGTTGTCTATTATCTTCTTTCAAATAGTTAACTACCTGGCCCTGTTTGATTTCGGCCTGTCTTCGGCCGTTATCCGCAACCTGGCACTGCACCGGGGCGACGACGAGCACAACCGTCTAATGGTGAACCGCATCATGTCGACGGGGGTGCTGGTGGCGGCGGGGTTTGGGCTGCTGGTAGCTATTCTGGGTATTAGCCTGGCGCCCTTGCTGCCCAAAGCCTACGACCTGCGGCCCGAACTGGCGGCCCCGGCCGTGCCCATCATTATTACCCTGAGTTTGCTGGTGGGCGGGCAGTTCATCCAGCGTGGCCTGGGCGGTATCTTCTTCGCCCATCACCGGCAGGCCCTCATTGCTACGCCCATCTTTGCCGTCAACCTGCTCACTACCGGCCTGACGCTGCTGCTACTCTGGCGCGGCGTGGGCCTGTGGACGTTCGTGTACGCCAATCTGTTCCAGCTGTTCGGCAACGGCATTGTGCAGATCTGGCTGCTGCGGCGCTACTATCCCAACGTGCGCATTAGCCCCAGGTTTTACGATAAGGCCCTGACGCACTCCATGCTGGGCTACGGTTTTTTTATGTTTCTGCACGGGCTGGCCACGCAGGTTATTCTGTACACCGACCGCCTAGTGATTGGCAAAGTGCTGTCGTTGGCTCTGGTGGCGGTGTTTTCGCTCACGGTGCGCATTCCGGAAGTGGGTATGAACCTGCTGGGTCGCGTGACCGAAAACGCCCTGCCCGCCGTAGCTGAAATTGTGGTGCACGAAGGTCCAGCGCGGGCCCGGGTGTACTTCCACCGGATGATGCTGCTGATTGTGGTGATGAGTCTGGCGGCCTTCTGGCTGATGCTGGCCCTGGATGAGTGGTTTATCCGCCTGTGGGTTGGCCCCGATTTCTTCGCCGGGCAGCAGGTGCTGGTACTGGCCCTGATCATCATGGTGCAGCAAACCATTACCCGCACCGGGGTGTTTTTCCTGAATGCCAAAGGCATTGCCCGCCCCCTGAGTTTTGCTGCCATGATAGAAGCTGCCCTCAACCTGACTTTATCCATCGGGCTGGGCTACAAAATGGGCATGAGCGGCATTCTGCTCGGGACTATTCTGGCGGCCCTGCTCACCTCGGTATGGTACGTACCATATCTGCTGCGCAAGCACCTCGAAATTTCGATGATGGACTCCCTGGTACGTCCCATTCTGGGGCCTACACTGGGCGTCAGCGCGGCGGGCGTGGCCATTTACTTCCTGGTCAGGGCCCTGGATGCAATGCCGTTCTTCAACAACTGGCTGTGGTTCCTGCCCATTGGGGCGGTAGTGTCGTTGCTGATGGGCATCTTCGTGTGGCTGGTGTATCTGCGCAAGCCGTTGGGCGAATACGTGCCGCCGCGTTTTCGCCGCTACCTGCTCGTTCAATCTTAACCCTAACGGCCGCTCACGCGGCCGTTTTCTCGCATGCTATGACCTCAGTTTCCAGCTTCCTCAACAAAGCCACCCGCACCGTACTCTGGCGTACCGGCTTGGGCCGCAAAGCGGCGGCCAGCTACTGGACCAACCGGGCCGAAGGCGCGGGCTTCCGCTACCTGTACCGCGAAACCGACGACGTGTTTGCCAACGTGCCCACGCAATTCGCGGATCCGGTATTCACCAAGTTCATTGCCGAGGACAACAAGCGCTGGACTATGCAGGAAAGCTTTGTGGTGGAAGTAGACGACGTGTTGCTGGAGCCGGAGCGGCTGTTGGGCATCCGGGCTGGACGGGAAGTGGTGGAGCAAACCGTAGTGTATAAGCACGACCGGCAATACCCGTACATTCTGCCTTACCTGCTGCGACCGGCCAAAACTACCCAGCTGGCTACGGCTATCTGGTACGATGGCTCGGCCACCCGCAACTACTTCCACCATTTGGTAGATGCCCTCATCAGCCTCCAACAGCTGGAACGCAGCAAGCTGCCGCTGGATACGCCCGTGCTCATCACCAAGCAGATGTACGACACGGTGTATTTCCAGTACCTGTACCAGCGCAGCACCCAGCTGCGGCAGCTGAACTGGTACGTGGTGGGGGATAAGGAGTGGGTGCAGGTGAAAAAGCTCTATAAGCTGCAAACTGCACCGTATAGCCCGGCCGCCTGGCGCACCATGCGCGAGCTGTACGCCATGCCCGACGTGAAGCCTTGGCGCAAGGTGTTCCTGAACCGGGACCGGAACCGCTACGGCCGCTACCTCGATAACGAGCGGGAAGTGGTGGACATGCTCAAGCGCCACGGCTTCGAGGAAATGTTTGCTGAAAACCTCACCATCGAGCAGCAGGCCCAGCTGTTCCAGGAAACCGAGTACATGGTAGCTCTGCACGGAGCCGGCATGATCCAGCAGTTCTTCATGAACTACGCGCACAGCCACGTCATCGAAATTATGCCCGGCAACTACTTGCAGCCGCTGTATTACTGGCAGGCCTACACGATGGGCCTGAAGTACTACGATGTGATTGTGGGCGGCACCATGCGCGACGGTAAAGAATACCCGGTGGATGTAGCAGCCGTGGAAGCGGCCGTAGAGCGGATGTTGAATACCCAGCACCCCGGGCGCGTGTATGGCCTCACGGAACTCCCGGCGGCCCCAGCTGTTTCCTAAGGCTATGAAAATCCTCATTGTTCTGGAAGACCTGCGCACCGGCGGCGCCCAGACTTTCGCCTTACGCCTGGCCCAGGCTTTGCACGTTGCCGGCCACCAGGTGCATTTGTATGATCAGTACGCACACCTGGTCAACCAGAACCTGGTGCGGCAGCTGGCCCCCGATGTGCCAGTGGTTTCCTATGGGGCCGAGTCGCCGGGGCTGGATGCGGTGCTGCGCAAAGCCGCCGGGCTGGGCCGCCGCCTCGGTCGCCCCGACTGGCTGCGGGAGGACCAGGTTATCCGCCACCTGCGCCAGACGATTCAGCGCCTGCAGCCCGATGTGGTGAACAGCCACACCATCAAGGCTGATTACGTGGCCGCCAAGGCGGTGCAGGGGCTGGCGGTTCCGCTGATTATCACCATGCATGGCTGCTACGAGCTGTTTCTGCACAAAACTGATGCGCCAGAAGTCACGCCCAAGGGCAATTTCGCGTTGCAGCAGGCGGCGGCCGTCGTGTACCTCACGGCCAAAAACCTGGAAATATTCGAGCAGCAGGGCGTCCGGCCGTTGAATAAGCTGCTGAACCGCAAGATCTACAACGGCTTCGACGGACAGTTTTCGGCCGACAAACCGCAGCATACCCGGTCCGCGCTGGGTATCCCGGCCGACGCTAAAGTGTTCGGGATGGTAGCGCGGGGCATTCCGGAGAAAGGCTGGGCCCACGCCGTCAACTCGTTTCTGGCCCTGGAAGCTGCCCACCCCGAGCTGCATCTGGTGCTGGTAGGGGAGAGTGACTACCTCACCCAGCTGCGCGCGGAGCATCCACACGAACGGATTCACTTCACCGGCTTTTCCCGCAACCCCATCGACTGGGTTGATTTGTTCGATGTAGGGTTGCTGCCCAGTTACTTCCACGCCGAAAGCCTGCCCAACTCCATTGCTGAATATCTCTCGTGCGGCAAGCCCGTTATTGCCAGTCGCATTGGCGAGGTCCCGGCCATGCTGGACTCCGAGGCTGGTTTGGCTGGGGTAGTGCTGGACCAGGCCAACTGGCAGCTCACCGACCCCAACCAACTCACGGAAGCCATGCGCGCCTACCTGACGGAGCCGGCGCTCCTGGCCGAGCATCAGCAACGTGCCCCGCTGGCTTTCGAGAAATTCCGCATGAAGCACTGTCTGGCCGCTTACGAAGACCTTTTCCGGCAGGCCCGCGCCGCCCAACCCCAATCCGCATGAGTACACCTGCCTCCCCAAAGCCGGCCCGCAACCTGCTCCTTCTGATTTCGAACCTGGGCCTGGGCGGGGCGCAGCGCGTGTTCCACGACCACAGCGTGGAGCTGGCAAAGCATTACCAGGTGACGGAAGCCGTGTTCAACCTGGAAGGCGGCAACATGTACCCCAGCGGCAACGAAATGCTGAGTCTGGAAGTGGATGGCGGCGGGAGTCCGGCCGACAAAATCCGCAACTTCGGCCGCCGCATCGGGCGGCTCCGGGCCCTTAAGCGCCGCCTGCGGGCCGATGTGTGCGTGAGCCACCTGGAAGGAGCCGACTACGTGAACCTGCTCAGCAAAGGCTCCGAGAAAGTAGTGCTCTGCATCCACGGCTCCAAACTGCACGATGGCAACATTACCGGCCTGGTGGGCTGGCTGCGCAAGAAAGTGCTCATGCCCGGCCTCTACAACCGCGCCGATAAAATCGTGACGGTCAGCCGCGACATTAACCCGGAGCTGATTGAGGGTTTTGGGGTAAAGCCCGAAAAGCTGGTCACCATCAACAACTTCTTCGAAGTCGCCCAGATTGAGGCGAAGTCGCGGGAGCCGCTAACGGCCCAGGAGCAGGCCGTGTATGATGCCGCGCCGGTGCTCGTCACTTCCGGCCGCCTTACCATCCAGAAAAACCAGGCCCCGCTGCTCGATTCGTTTGCCGCCCTCATCAAGCGGCGGCCAGCCAAGCTGGTGTTTGTGGGCGACGGGGAATTGCGCGACGACCTCACCCGCCACGCCCGGCAGCTGGGTTTGCGGGTGTACGAAGCCTGGAACCAGGACGCCCTCACGCCCGACTACGACGTGTATTTTCTGGGTCTCCAGCAGAACCCGTTCAAGTACATCCGGCCGGCTTCGCTGTTCGTGTTTCCCTCGGCTTGGGAAGGCTTCCCAATGGCGCTGGGCGAGGCCATGATTTGCGGCGTGCCGGCCGTAACCACCGACTGTCCCACCGGGCCCCGCGAAATCCTGGCCCCCAGCACTGGCACGCTTCGCACCGGCATCCGGGCCGCCGAAAAGGCCGAGTTCGGGATGCTGATGCCCATGCTCAACCAGCCCGCCACCCTGGCCGCCGACCAGCGCGTGTGGACGGAAACGCTCTACCAGCTGCTCGGCGACGAAGTTGAGCGGGAACGGCTGGGCCGCTTGGCCAGCCTGCGGATGCAGGATTTCACCCGGGAAAAGATTTTCCGCCAGTGGGTGGCCGTACTCGAAGACGTACTCACAAGCTAATGCCCCAATCGACTACCAGGCCCGTTATTCTCATTGCCGATAACTCGACGGCCGTGACCGGGGCCCTCATGGCCATCCGCAACGCCACCGACCGGCTGCGCCACCAATACGAGTTTGTGTACGTGCTGCCCACCGGAAGCCGGGGCCGTAGCGTGTTGGAAGAAGCAGGTTACCGGGTGCAGGAGCTGCCGTTCGTGGAAATCAGCAAGCGGGTGCGTAACCTGCTGCTGTACGTGCCCATGCTGCTGCTGAACGGCTGGCGGCTGGCCGCGTTGGTGCGCCAAGAGCGGGCGGCGGCCATTCACATGAACGACTTCTACAACCTGACCGGCGTGGTGGCGCGGCTGCTCACCGGCCGGCCGCTGGTAACGCACGTGCGGTTTTTGCCCCATACCCAGATGCAGCCCTTAGCCCGCACCTGGCGCTGGGTGGCCGAGCATCTGGCCCAGCGGGTAGTGTGCGTATCGCGGGCGGTGTATTCGTATTTTCAGCCGCTGCCGCACATCAGCGTCATTTTCGATCCGGTGCCGGAGGGCGAGAAATATCCGCCCACCGACCTCACGCCCCGGCCCGATGGCAGCGTGCGGGTATTGTTTCTGGGCAACTACATTCCCGGTAAAGGCCAGAATTTCGCCGTGGAAGCCTTCAAAACGGCTTACGCTCAGCAGCCCAACCTGCGGCTGCATTTTGCCGGTGGGGATATGGGGCTGGAGAAAAACCGGGAGTATCGGCGGCAGCTGGAAACGGCCGTGGCCGCTGCCGGCTTGCAGGAAGCCGTGACGTTCGGCAGTTTCGTGCAGGATGTGGAAGCGGCCATCAAGCAGGCCGATATCGTGCTGAACTTCTCCGAGTCGGAATCCTTTTCGCTCACCTGCCTCGATGCGCTGTACTTCGGTACGCCCCTGATTGCCACCGACTGCGGCGGCCCCGCGGAGCTGTTCGAATCGGGCCGCTCCGGTCTGCTGGTACCCAACCGCGACGTGCCGGCCATGACGCAGGCCCTGCTGCAACTGGCCGCCGATGCCGGAATGCGCCAACGGTTCGCTGCCGCCGGCCGGGAATTCGTGCGCCACAAGTTCCGGCCGGAGTCCAGCTACGAGCAACTTGGCCAACTGTACGCCGGGGTGCTTAACTAACTGCGCAAGAGGAGCCGGGTAACTGGAAAAATGCCTGGATGGCGGCCACTACCCGTTGCTGCTGCTCCGGTTGCAGATCATGATAGAGCGGGAGGCGCACGAGCGTCTGGCCGAAACGGGTGGCGTGGGGAAGGAGGCGTCCATCGTGCCGGGCGGTATAGTAGGGGCTGCTGTGCAGTGGCAGGTAATGAAAAACCGCCAGGATGTGCTGCGCCCGCAAGTGCGCTAATAGCGCATCCCGTTCAGCTTCCGTGCGGCAGAGCAGCGCAAACAGGTGCCAGTTCGGCTGGCCTTCAGCGGCAACCGGGAGCAGTTGAAAATAGCCGGCGGCGGCCAGCGGAGTTAAAGCCGATTCGTACGCTTCCCATAATCGTTGCCGCTGCCGCTGAATAATCTGCCGGTTTTCCAGCTGCGCCCACAGATACGCCGCGTTCAGCTCGGAGGGCAGAAAGGAGGAGCCCACATCCACCCACTCGTAGCGGGCGGCCTCGCCCCGGGCAAAGGCGGCGCGGTTGGTCCCTTTCTCCCAAATGATTTCGGCGCGGGTAGCCAGCTCCGGGTCGTTAACGGCCAGCAGACCGCCTTCGCCGGCACTCAGGTTTTTGGTTTCGTGGAAGGAGAAGGCTGCCAGGTGCCCAAAGGTGCCCAGTGGCCGGTTGTGGTAAGTCGCCTCAATGGCCTGGGCCGCATCTTCCACCACCCACAAGCTGTACTGCGCCGCCAACGCCATAACAGCAGCCATGTCGCAGGCCGTGCCGCCGTAATGCACCGGTACGATGGCCCGCGTGCGGGGCGTGATGAGGGCCTCCAGTCGGGATACATCCAGATTAGGATGCTCGGGCAGGCTGTCGGCGAATACAATACGAGCCCCGCGCAATACGAAGGCATTGGCCGTGGAGGTGAAGGTGTAGCTGGGAACAATTACCTCGTCGCCGGGCTGAATGTTGAGCAGCAGCGCGGCCATTTCCAGAGCATCGGTGCCACTAGTAGTCAGCAACGCTTTAGGCATGCCGTACTGCTGCTCGAAAAACTGCTGGCACCGTTGGGTAAACCGGCCGTTGCCGGAAAGTTTGCCTGCTGCCACCGCTTGCCGAATGTACTCCAGCTCTGGCCCCGCCAAGTGCGGCCGGTTGAAGGGAATAAAATCGGGCGGCAGGGGAGTGGGAATCATGCGGGCGTGGTGGTTTCGGCTACTACGTACAGCGGCCGGTTGCGCACGCCTTCAAACGTTTTGCCCACGTACAGCCCTACAATACCCAGCACCGAAATGATAATGCCTGAAAACAGGCTAATGGATACGATGAGACTGGCGTAGCCGGGCACCGTAATCTGGCCCAGCAGGTAGCGGCCCAGCATCACGAGGCCCAGCAGAAAGGCCCCTCCCGAGAGCAACAACCCAAAATACACCGCCAGCCGCAGGGGTTTATCGGAGTACGTCAGCAGAATATCGAGGGCCAGCTGCAGGCGGCGGCCCAGGGAGTAAGAGGACGGCCGGGTGCCCTCGCCGTGGGTAACGGCCAGCGTGGTTTGCCGGAACCCGGCCCAGCGCACCATCGTAGGGAAGTAGCGTGTGCTTTCGCGCAGGCGCAAGACCGTATCAATCAGCCGCCGGTGGTAGATGCCAAAGTTGCCGATTTCGGGGTCCTGTGGTTCACCGGTCAGGTAAGCCAGTACCTGGTAAAATAGCCGGGAGCCACCGCGCACGGCGGCTTCATCGGTGCGGCGGCCACGGCGGGCCAGCACGGCTTCGTAGCCTGCCCGGGCCGTAGCCAGCAGGCGCGGAATTTCCTCGGGGCGGTCCTGCAAGTCACAGTCCATTACCACTATCCACTCGCCCCGGCTGTTTTCCAGACCCGCCGTCAGAGCATGATGCTGGCCGAAGTTCCGCGACAGACGCAGGCCCCGTACGCGGTGGTCCCGGGCGGCGTATGCCTGCACGAGCGGCCAGTCGGCGGGGTCAGGGCTGGCATCGTCTACCAGCACAATTTCATACGCTTCCGTCAGCGGCGGCAGAACTTGCTGCAGGCGTTGCAGCAGTACCGCCAGCACCGCACCGGCCCGATACACAGGTATCACAACGGAAAGCAGCGGGGCGAGAGCAGGCATGGAGTAGGGTGAATGGGGCCAAATATAGCCACTCCGACGTGGCAGCGTATCTGCCGGCCCATCAGGGCGCCGGAATAGTTTCGTACTTTTGTGGCGGGGTACCGTAAGAAGGCTCCGTTCTGTATCGGCTGAGTGTGAGCCGGCTACTCAGGTCTGCGGGCCGTTATCAGGTATATTTTTCGAATGAAGATTCTTTTTTTGACCCCGTACCCGGCCGGGGAGGCCCCGTCGCAGCGCTTTCGCTTTGAGCAATATTTCCCCGCGCTGCGGGAACGGGGCATTGCGTACACCGAGCGTTCCTTCCTGGATCTGGCCACCTGGCGGATCCTGTACAAACCCGGGCATCAGGCGGCCAAAATCTGGGGTATCGTGAAGGGCTTCGGGCGGCGCGTGAAGCACCTGCTGGAAGTGCCCGGCTACGATTATGTGTTCATTCACCGGGAAATCACGCCTATCGGCCCACCCGTTTTCGAGTGGATTGTGGCGAAGCTGCTGGGCAAGAAGATTATCTACGACTTCGACGACGCCATTTGGATGGCCCTCACCTCGCAGCACAACCAGATGGCGGCCATTGTGAAGTGGCACAGCAAAGTGGCCTCCATCTGCGGCTGGAGCTACAAGGTGAGTTGCGGCAACGACTTCCTTTGCGACTACGCCCGGCAGTTTACCCCCAGCGTGGTGCTCAACCCCACCACCATCGACACGGTACACCTGCACAACCGCACCAACCCGCAAACCAGCGAAAAAGTGGTGCTGGGCTGGACGGGCACGCACTCTAACATGGTGTATCTGGCTTCCTTGCTGCCCGTGCTGCGCCGCCTGGAGGAAAAATATGACTTCACGTTCCGCGTCATCTCCAACCAAGACCCGCAGCTGGACCTCAAGAGCTTCGACTACGTGCCCTGGCAGAAGGCTACCGAAATTACTGACCTAGTGCAGTTCAACGCTGGCGTGATGCCGCTGGAGGAGAAAATCAGCCCGTTGTCGTTGGGTAAGTGCGGGTTTAAGGCTTTACAGTACATGTCGTTGGGTATTCCGGCGGTAGCTTCACCGGTGGGTGTGAATACCAAAATCGTGACCAATAACGTGGACGGCTTCCTCTGTGAAACTGAGGAAGATTGGTACCAGGCCCTGGCCCGGCTCATCGAGGATGCCGAGCTGCGTCGCCGCCTGGGGGCCAACGCCCAGCGCACGGTGCAGGAGCGGTACTCGGTGCTGTCGAACACCGAAAATTTTATCCGGCTGTTTTCGGATGCTGGTGCCGGTTTGCCGCCGGTGGCGGCTACTTCGGCCGCCATGCCGGCAACTGCCCACCGGTAGTTGCGTAAGCGGGCCGGCTGCCGGCGGGTAGTTCCCTCGGCGGCGGGTCCGTACCTTGCTGCTTCATTTTTCTCTGCTATGTTAGAAATCGGCCAGAAAGCCCAGCTTTCCAAAACCATCACCGACGCCGACGTGCGCGCCTTCGCCCAGCTTTCCCTCGATACCAATCCCGTGCATCTGGACGAGGAGTACGCGCAGCAAAGTCTGTTCGGGCAGCGTATCAGCCATGGCATGCTTTACGGCTCGCTCATTAGCGCCGTGCTGGGCACGCAGCTGCCGGGTCCGGGTGCCATCTACATGGGCCAGACCTTTAAGTTTCTGAAGCCGGTGTACCTCAACGACACCATCACGGCCCAGGTGGAAGTGCTGACGCTCAACGAAGAAAAGCACATTGCCACTTTGCAGACCACCTGCGTAAACCAGGATGGCAAGCTCGTGCTGACGGGCGAAGCCACCATGAAATACGCCTGATTTTTCTGATTTAACTGCTGGCCGACTCCTTGAGAATGGGGCCGGCCGTTGCTTTTCGTATGCGCAAAGTCATTATCAACGCCGACGACTTCGGGCTGTGTGCCCCGGTGAACCGCGCCATTGTGGAAAGCTACCGGGCGGGCAACCTCACCAGCACCACCATGATGGTGGCCATGCCCGGCACCCAGGAAGGAGCACAGTTGGCCGCCGAAAACCCTGGGTTGGCCATCGGCCTGCACTTCTGTCTCACCGAGGGCCGGCCCCTGACCAAAGCCGCGTCGTTGGTGGATGCCAACGGCAACTTTCTGGAGCGCGGCGCGCTGATGAAAAAGCTGCTGCTGGGCCGGGTGCAGCAGGCCGAGGTCGCCGCCGAGTTTGAGGCGCAGTACAACGCGCTGGTGAAGCTGGGCATCCGGCCTACCCACACCGACTCGCACCAGCACACGCACATGAACCCGACGGTGTTTGGCGCCATGCTGCCGCTGCTGAAAAAACACCGTCTGCCGGTGCGTCTGGCTATTCCGCTGAAGCCCGATCTGAAGCTACTGCTCACGCGTCCGCCGAAATTCCTCAAGCAAAGCGTGCTATACAACGCCAGTCAACGGTTCCGCCGCCAGATCAGCACCCGCACCGACGATTTGCTGGTGTCAGTCCACGATTTGAGCACGCCGCCCGCCGGCTACACCGCCGATACGCTGCGGGCGTTGGTACATGAGGCCCCGGCCGCCGCCGAAGTGGTGGAGCTGATGGTACACCCCTACATTCCGGGCCCCGAGCTGGACCAGCTTTACCCCACGGACCTGGACCAGCGCCGGCCGTTTTTCGAGAAATGCTACGCGGAACACCGCATCCTGACCGGCAAGCCCCTGTTTGCCGACGACCCGACCGTAACCCTGACTACCTATGGCCAACTCTGACGAAATTACGCTGCACCGCGCCACCGCCACCGATCTGGCCGATGTAGTAGAACTCAACCGCGTCGAAAACGACGACGATCGGATGACCACCGGCTACCTCGACTGGTGGTACTTCAACAACCCCTTTAACTCCTTCAGCTTCTTCCTCTCGCGCATTGGCGGGCGGGCCTGCGGCATGTGTTCTTCCAATGATGCCCAGTTCGTTATCAACGGGCGGCCCTGGAAGGCGGGTTTCATTCAGAAGGTGCTCACCAGCAATGAGGTGCGAGGTAAGGGCCTGTTCGGTAAGCTCTACGTCAAAACCGATACCGACTTCTTGGAGCGCGGCGGCGACTGTTTCCTGGCCTTCCCCAACGCCGTAGCTAAGCCTATCTACCTGGCCAAATACAGCTACAGCCACGGTATCTACCCCGATCTGACGCTGCTGTTTACCAATCCGCTGCACCTGGCGGCCGGGAGCCAGCATGAGGTGGTAACTCAGCTGGATTCCGCCTTCTTCCGGCAGCCGACTTTCCAGTTTGAAAACGCCATGAAGAAGGACGAGAAGTTCCTGAACTGGCGTTACCTCACCTTTAAGTCGGAGCACTACAAGTACGTGGCCCTGGCCGTGAAGCGGGCCGGCAAGCTGGTGGGCTACGCGTTTCTGAAGAAAATTCAGAAGAAAGGGCTGCCGGTATTCGTGCTGATGGACGTGAGCTTCCACAACCAAGCCGATCTGGCGCACATCATCAAGCAGGCCCGCGTGTACGCAGCCAAGCAACTGTCGGTGGGTTTGCTGTACATGGGCAACCCGCTGATTGATGCGGCTACTGCAGGTGTAGCCCGCAAGGTGTGGCGCAACCAGTTCGATTTCTTGGTAAAGGGGAAAAACCAGGACGAAACCGACGAGCTGGCGAAAGTCACGTTCAACTTCTTCTTCGGCGACCTGGATTTCGTGTAGCCGATACAGCGTAGATAGTAGGTATCAAGACTTTTTTCTTTGATACCTACTACCTCCCAAGGCCAAAAAGGCGCGGCCTTCTCAACTACTGAGAAGGCCGCGCCTTTTTGGTCTTGGTAGCGAATTACGCGCCGGCCAGTTGGCGGGTAACCGGCCGGGCAATGATGCGGCGACGCGCTTTTTTCTTCACCGGAATGGCATCCTGCAGAATGAACAGAGCCGTCACGTAAAAAGGCCACATAGGAATGCGGTAACGCACCAGGTTACCGAAGTTGCCGGAGGTAATGGCGGTGCCAATGGCGAACAACACGGAAAAGATGATGCAGAACAGCACCAGCGGCGTGCTGCCGATGCGGCCCAGCGTGCGGAAGAAACCGGTTTTGCGGAATACCTGAATGGTCAGGTACGTAATCCAGAGGACCTCCAGACCCGAGAGCAGCATAACCGGGTTGCTGACCTCCCACATGAACGGCCGGAACAAGCCGATGACAATGGCCTTGGGAGCCAGCTTGGGAATATCGGCAGGGCCGGTGAAGTCCTCCATAGCGTAGCCGGAGTTGCCCATGCCACGGCCTTTGTTTACTTCCGTGTGGCTGATGCTGTTATGGTAAGTAGAGGCCACCGTCGCCCGGTCCTCAATCTTGTCGAAGTCGTAGTTCTGGTTGCCGGAAGCTACCGACTGGCTGATGGCAAACCCGACCACGCCCCCCAGCACAATCATGATGGGCATGATCAGGGCCCGTAGTAAGCCGGATTTGATGCGGGCACTGTACTGGGTGGTTACCCACAGCATAACCGGCGGAATGAAGCTGATGAGGATGTAAATCTTTACCGATTTCAGCACGAAGCCTGCCACAAGAATGGCCACCGCTGCCTGCACCATCTGAGTACGGGCTACCAGCAGGTTGTAAAAGGCAAAGAACATCCAGCCCAAAGCGCCAATGCACAAGGCATCCTTGGAGATACCGGAGCCCCAGAAAAACACTGATGGCACAAAGAACACCGCAATAGCCAATTGTTTGTACAAACGCGGGTAGAGGCGCAGAAACGTATTGTACAGAGCCCACACGCCGCTGAAGCTGATAAAGGCAAACATTAGCGCAATGACGGAATAGGTGTGAAAGCAAAACAGGCCAAAAAAGCCGCACACCTTCACAATAAAGTACTCGGTTTCCGAGTGAAACCAGTGCATCTGAGCTACATACTTGGCCATGGAGGCGTCGTACACATTGTTGCTGGCCAGCATGAGCTTGATGCCCACAGCCGGCGAGTCAAAGAACGCCTCGTGAATAGTTTTGCTCTCGTTGAAGTAGTTGAACGTGTCACCGCCCCCGTAGTAAAACTGATAAATCAGCCCCAGCGAAATAGCCCCCAGAAACTTCACCGACAGGGCCGGAATAAAGTATTTCCGAGTAAGCGGGTTGGTAAACCGCTTCCGCAGCGCAAACGCCAGCCCATATAGCAGGCCGAGGTATAAAGGCGTCAGAAATAAATCCTTCAGTTCCATGAGCGTAGGGCGTTACTTTTTCGGAGCGGCCTTCAAATACGCCTTGGCCTCCCGGTACTGTTCCGATTTCTTGTCGGACTTGTCCAATACCACGGTGTAGTAGCGCTGGGCGGCTGGGGCATCTTTGGCCTTATCGGCCAGGCGGGCCAGGGCCAGATTGGCAAACACGTAGAAGCCGTACTTGGTTTCCCCGTTCAGCTCCGCGAATACGATGCAGCGCTGGTAGTATTCCTTGGCCTTGGTATAGTTCTTATACCGGTTCTGCATCAGATACCCCAAAAAGTAGGTCGCGTAGCGGCCACTATTAGCCTCGTACCCGGGGAGGCCCTGGTTGAGCTTCTCCAGCATATCCCGGCTCACTCGCTCGCACTCCCGAAACTCGCCCTGCCGAAAGCAGATGTTGGCATAGATGCGCTGGAAATAGCCGTTGTCGGGGTAGGTGGTGGCCAGATAGCGGGCCAGCGGCATGGCCTGTTCTGGCTTGTCTTCTTCGTTAAGCAGAATGCGCATCAGAAACACGCGCGCTTCCGGCCCCACATAAAAGCCATTATCGGCCACGTTGCGGAGCTGCTGCAGCCCCAATTGCTTATTGCCCTTCGGAAAGAACAGCAGCACCGGCTTGAGGAGCGGATAATTATCGGGAATCCAGACGGCGTAATAGTTGAACAGGGCCTGTCCGAACAGAAACTCCGGGCTGAGGCCGTTAGCTTCCTTGCTTTTATCCAGGTAATCAAGCGCCCGCTTGGCACTGACGGTGGCTTTGCGCCAGTCGTGGCGCTCTGCGTGCAAACGGCCGTCGAAGCCATAGCCTGCGGCCAGAAAGAAACTGGCTTCGTAGTTCTTGTTATCTGCCTTATACATTGCCTCCCCTTTGGCAATGGTAGTATCCATATAAGCGAAAAACTGCTTGTCGTAGAGCGTCGTCTGGATGCCGGTGGGCATAATTTTCCACCACGTACTCAGCCCCAGCAGGAAGTAGGGCATGGGGTGGTTGGGGTAGCGGCGGCGCAGGCTGCGAAACTGCCGCTCAGCCTTGTCATATTTGAAATTGTACAGGTTATATACCGCTCCTTCCAGCTCCGTCTGGATATCCTTATCCATGAGCAGCCAGCCCTTGGTATCCACGGCGGCCGGGGCCACATCCACGTTTTCCAGCCGTACTTGCCGCACCGAGTCGGGTAGGGCAGCGGGCCTGGCAGTGTCAGGTTGCTGGGCCCAGACTGCCAGCGGCAGCAACAGGAGAAGCAACAGGACAAATTGAACGCGTGGGAGCATAGGTATTCTAAAGTTGCGGCTTCAAACACTAACTGGAGTATGCCCTCCACCGCCCATACAAGCAGCTAAAGTAGAACATTTGTCCTAGTTTTGGACAAATAAGATACTAGGTATGCAGCTTTTACAAGCCCTTTGTCAGATTTCCGCGCCTTCCGGCCACGAAGCTCCGCTTACGGAATACTTACTTGACTACATCCGGACGCATCAGGCCGGCTGGCGCACTCACCCAACCGTGCTGGCCGGAGGAGAGTTCCAGGATTGCATTATTCTGGTATTCGGTACGCCCCGAACGGCGGTTTTTGCGCATTTGGACAGTATTGGCTTCACGGTGCGCTACGGCCGGCAACTGGTGCGCATCGGTGGCCCCAACGTGGAAACCGGCTACCGGCTGGTAGGCCAAGATTCGCAGGGGGAAATCGACTGCACCCTGGTGGTGGATAAGGAAACCGGGGCGCTTAGCTACGACTTTCACCGGGACGTGGAGCGAGGCACGGAGCTAACGTTTTACTGTGACTTTCGGGAAACGGAAACCACGGTGCAAAGCTGCTATCTGGATAACCGACTGGGCGTATGGAACGCGTTGCGCCTGTGCGAAACCCTCGAAAACGGTATTGTAGCGTTTAGCTGCTGGGAGGAGCACGGCGGCGGCTCGGTGGCGTATCTGGCGAAGCACATCTACGAAACCTACGGCGTGCGTCAGGCCCTGATATCGGATATTACTTGGGTGACGGAGGGCGTACGCCCGGGCCAAGGCGTGGCCATTTCCCTGCGCGACTCCCTGATTCCGCGCCGCAGCTATGTGGAGCGCATCCGGCGCATTACCGAGGCCGCCGGCGTGCCGCATCAGCTGGAAGTAGAAGGCAGCGGCGGCTCCGATGCCAAAGAGCTGCAGCACGGTGCCCAACCCTGGGACTGGTGTTTCATCGGGGCTCCCGAGGACAACGTGCATTCCCCGCACGAAATCGTGGATAAGCGCGACATCAGCAGCATGCTGGCTTTGTACCAGGTGTTGCTGCAGGAGCTGTAGTTGTCGAATAAACTCGGACCTTTGCAGCCCATCAACAGTTCAGAATCAGGCGTGAATCCTTCTACCCAACCGGTGGCCGAGCAGGCCCCTCTGCAGCACCTTACTTATCAGGAGTTAGATATTCTGCATGCATTGCGGGGCTTCTGCGCCTTTTACGTGGTGATTTTTCACGCCAAATTTATCCTGTGGTCGGGGGGGCGGCAGTATCTGCAGGTGCACCCACGCGCCACCTGGGGTGCGCTGGATTACTTGGCTTTCGGGGCTGATATGCTCAGCTCGGCCGGCTACGAAATGGTGATATTCTTTTTCGTGCTGTCGGGCTTTTTCATCCGGTACGCGCAACTGCGCAAGCACCGCAAGCCGGTAGCGTTTTACATCAACCGAATCGTACGAATCTATCCTCCATTCCTGTTCGCCTCGGTACTGGCGGCCGTGGGGCTGTGGTGCGTGGCGCGGGGCATCCCGGCGGCAGTAGCCGCCGATAACGGTCGGGAACTGAACACTACTCTGGCGGAGGCCTGGCGGGAGCTGAGCACGCTGAACCTGGGCGGCGTGGTCCGGACGCTGGGATTTTTGCAGGTAGATAAGGTGTACATCGGTTACAACGACGTGTACTGGTCGTTGCTGCCGGAAGCCATTTTCTATCTGGCCGTACCGCTGGCGTTCTGGCGGATCTGGGTGTACTATGGCTTGTCAATAGCCATCCACGCGGTGGGCTTGCTCTGGACCCAGCACGGCCCGCTGAACCCGTTCATCGATTATCTGCTGACGTTCAACTTCTACTTCGCAGTAGGAGCCATGTTCTACGATGCGGTGGTACGCACGCCCTGGCTGACATGGGGCCGTCGGGTGCCCGCCTGGTTGCTGTTGTTGCTGATGGGCGGCCTGTTCGGGGCCTTGTTGCTATTGGCCGTGCTGAAGCTAAAGCCCATTTCCGGCTTGGTAGCCACGCTGCTGGCCGTGCTGAGCATGACCACGCTGCTGGCCGGCAAAGTTTCCGCTCAGAATCCATTGATGCGGGGCCTGCACAAGCTGGGTGTCTTCAGCTTTTCGCTGTATCTCTACCATTTCCCGCTGCTGCTGCTCTGCTACGGCAGTCTGGTGTACCTCACGGGCGAAACGGTGTTTTACGCCCGCTATTACTGGCTGGCCCTGCCGCTGGTGACGCTGGTAGCCTATGCCCTGTACTGGGTAACGGAGCGGGCTTCCGTAAATTATTTCCGCAAAGTATAAACGGCGGCGCAGGCAGTTCTGGGTCAGAGAGTTGGAGTTGCTGGTAAAACCTCTATTTTACCAGCAACTCTTTTGCTTTTCACTCTCCCCACCAAAACACCCTGTTCCCACCGTTTATGATGAATATTCTCTACGTAGTGCCGGCGCTGGGCGTGCTGGCGTTGCTCTACACCTGGCTGCGCGCGGGCTGGGTGAGCCGACAGGATGGCGGCGACGCCAAAATGCAGACCATTGCCGGCTACATTGCCGACGGGGCCATTGCCTTTCTTCGGGCCGAGTACCGGGTGATGATGATTTTCGGCTTGATTGCCTCCGCTTTCCTGTTTTACCTGGGCAGCACCGGTGAGAAGTCGAGCCCGGTTATCGTCATTGCCTTCCTGATTGGAGCGGTACTCTCGGCTCTAGCCGGTTTCATCGGGATGAAGATTGCCACCAAGGCCAACGTGCGCACGGCCCAGGCCGCCCGCACCAGCCTGAGCCAGGCCCTGAACGTGTCGTTTTCGGGGGGCTCGGTGATGGGGATGGGCGTGGCCGGTCTGGCGGTGCTGGGGCTGGGCTCCTTGTTTATCGTGTTCTACCAGTTGTTCGTGGTGAGCAAGGGCGGCACGGCCAACGGCATTGAGATGGAAACGGCCCTGGAAGTACTGACCGGCTTCTCCCTCGGCGCCGAAAGCATTGCTCTCTTTGCCCGCGTGGGCGGCGGCATCTACACCAAAGCCGCCGACGTGGGGGCCGACCTCGTGGGCAAAGTAGAAGCCGGTATCCCCGAGGACGACCCCCGCAACCCCGCCACCATTGCCGATAACGTGGGCGACAACGTGGGCGATGTGGCCGGCATGGGCGCCGATTTGTTCGGCTCTTACGTGGCCACCATTCTGGCTACCATGGTGCTGGGCCGGGAGGTAGTAGCGCGCGGCGACGAGTTTCAGGGCCTTTCACCCATCCTGCTGCCGATGGTAATTGCCGGGATGGGTATCGTGGCCTCACTCATTGGCATTTTGTGCGTGCGGGTGAAGGAGGGCGGCAACGTGCAAGCGGCCCTGAACCTGGGTAACTACGTGTCGGTGCTGGTGTCGGCGGTGGCTTCCTACTTCATTATCCGCTGGATGCTGCCCACTGAGGACCTCACTATCCGGGGCATCACCTTCAGTGCCATGAACGTGTTTTACGCCGTGCTGGTAGGGCTGGTGGTGGGTACGCTGATGAGCATCATTACCGAGTACTACACCGCTATGGGCAAGCGGCCGGTGCTCAGCATTGTGCGCCAGAGCAGCACCGGGCACGCCACCACCGTCATCGGGGGGCTGGCCGTGGGCATGGAAAGTACCGTGCTGCCTATTATCGTGCTGGCGGCGGGTATTATCCTGAGCTTCGAGTGCGCCGGCCTCTACGGCGTGGCTATTGCGGCGGCCGGCATGATGGCTACCACCGCCATGCAACTCGCCATTGATGCCTTCGGACCCATTGCCGACAACGCCGGCGGCATTGCCGAAATGAGCGAATTGCCCAAGGAAGTGCGCGAGCGGACCGATATTCTGGACGCCGTGGGCAACACGACGGCCGCCACCGGTAAGGGCTTCGCCATTGCCTCAGCTGCTCTTACGTCGCTGGCGTTGTTTGCCGCCTTTATGGGCACGGCCAACATCACGTCTATTGATATCAGCAACGCACGCGTGCTGGGCGGGCTGTTCGTGGGCGCCATGATTCCGTTCATCTTCTCGGCCTTGGCTATTTCGGCGGTGGGGCGCGCGGCTATGGCCATGGTGCAAGAAGTGCGCCGGCAGTTCCGCGAGATTCCCGGCATCATGGAAGGCACCGGCCGGCCCGAGTACGAGAAGTGCGTGGCTATTTCCACCCAGGCCGCCATCCGCGAAATGATGCTGCCCGGGGCCATTGCGCTGGTGGTGCCGGTGCTGGTAGGCTTCACCTTCGGCCCCGAGGTGCTGGGCGGCACGCTGGCCGGCGTCACGGTATCCGGGGTGCTGATGGCCATGTTCCAGAGCAACGCCGGCGGGGCCTGGGATAACGCCAAGAAGTCGTTTGAGAAAGGCGTGATGATTGACGGCAAGATGGAATACAAAGGCTCCGACGCCCACAAAGCCTCCGTCACGGGCGACACGGTAGGGGACCCGTTCAAAGACACTTCCGGCCCCAGCATGAACATCCTCATCAAACTCATGAGCATCGTCTCGCTGGTGATTGCGCCCCACATTGCCGCCCCCGAGCGCGGCGTGGCCCAGCAGCCGGAAACGTTACCGGCGGTGAAGTACGAGTTGACGGTTGGCAGTCAGGAGGCGTCGGCCGGCATTCCTGCCAACAACCGCTAGCCGATATCTCCACGGCCAGTAACGATTCGACTACATTGGGAGAAGCCGCTTTCCTGCCGGGAGGGCGGCTTTTTTCTGCTACCTTTGCCCGGCCCGCTCACCCACGGCCCAACCCCAAACGGATGAATCCGGACCATATTTCGCTGCACAACAAGCAGTTCGAGCCGTACTTGTCGGCCGCCCAGCTTACGGCGGCTATCCGCGAGGTTGCTGCCCGCATCAATCAGGATTACGCCGGCCAGCAGGTGCTCTTCGTGGTGGTGCTCAACGGCTCCTTCATGTTCGCCGCCGATTTGCTGAAGGAAATTTCCCTTGATTGTGAAATCTGCTTTATCCGCGTGGCCTCGTACCAGGGCACTAGCAGCACCGGCGAAGTAAAGGAAGTGCTGGGCCTCACCGAGGAAATCCAGGGCCGCCACGCCATTATCCTCGAGGACATTGTGGACACCGGCCACACCATGCAGATGCTGCTCGACACGCTGGGTGCCCGGCAGCCGGCCTCGCTGGAAGTCGCCACGTTGTTCCTCAAACCCGAATGCCTGCAACACGAGCTGCCGCTGCGCTACGTGGGCCTGAGCATTCCCAATGATTTTATTGTAGGCTACGGCCTCGATTTTGACGGGCTGGGCCGTAATTACCCGGATGTGTACAAGGCCGTGTAAAGCCCGACGAGCCGGATAGCGCAGCTAAAATTCGCCGGCCCGCGTAAAGGCTTTCCCGTTCCTTGCGTATCTTACCAAAACCCTCCCGTTTTCTCCTTCCCGCGTATTTCCGCGTAACCCCCTAGCTACTCATGCTGAATCTCGTGCTCTTCGGCCCGCCCGGTGCCGGCAAAGGAACGCAAAGCCAGAAGCTGATTGCCCGCTATAATCTGGTTCATTTGTCCACCGGCGACCTGCTGCGCGCCCAGATCACCCAGGGCACGGAACTGGGTCTGCGGGCCAAAAAACTCATGGATGAAGGCCTGCTCGTGCCCGATGAAGTGGTGATTGGCATGATCGGCTCGGCGCTGAAAGACAACAAACAGGCCTCCGGCTTTATCTTTGACGGCTTCCCGCGCACCGTACCCCAGGCCGAAAGCCTCGACCGGCTGCTGGCCGAGCACGAAACCAACGTGTCGTGCATGGTGGCTCTGGAAGTAGCCGAGGAAGAGCTGGTGAAGCGCCTGCTGGAGCGCGGCAAAACCTCCGGCCGCCCCGACGACCAGGACGAAACCAAAATCCGCAAGCGTGTAACGGTGTACAATACGGAAACTGCCCAGGTGGCCGGTTACTATGCTACCCAGCAGAAATTTCACGCCCTGAACGGCATTGGCGCCATCGAAGACATCTTCGGGCAGATCTGCGGTATCCTCGACCAGCACCAGCCCGCCGCTACCGAAGGCAGCCGCCAAGCAACCGACGAAGTAAAAGCGTAACTTTGCCGCTGCTACCCGCCTGGGTAGTGGCAGAATCATCTGTCATCCTGAGCGAAGCGAAGGATCTTATCCCATCTGAGCGAGTCGTTACCACGATTAGCGTTCAACCGGTATAAGGTCCTTCGCTTCGCTCAGGATGACAGCTGTTTTTCAGACAACCTCATTGAGAAGCAAGAACGAAGAACCACACAATTCTTAATTCTTAATTCTTAATTCTTAATTCCAAAGAAGTGGCTTCCAATAATTTCATCGACTACGTCAAAATCAACTGTCGCTCAGGTAAGGGCGGGGCGGGTTCGCACCACTTTTTCCGGGCCAAGGGCCTGCCCAACGGCGGCCCTGATGGTGGCGACGGTGGCCGGGGCGGCCACATCATTCTGGAAGGCAGCACTCAGCTCTGGACGCTGCTGCACCTGCAGTACCAGAAGCACCTGATTGCCCAGGCCGGCGAAAACGGCGGCGAAAACCTGCGCTCCGGTAAGCAGGGCGAGGATATCATCATTCAGGTGCCCCTCGGCACCATAGCCCGCGACGCCGAAACCGGCGAGAAGAAGCTGGAAATTACGGAGGAGGGCCAGCGCCTGATCCTGACGCCCGGCGGCCGGGGCGGCCTCGGCAACGACCACTTCAAATCTGCCACCAACCAGGCCCCACAGTACGCTCAGCCCGGCGAGCCGGGTATTGATGAGTGGGTGATTCTGGAGCTGAAGCTGCTGGCTGACGTGGGCCTAGTAGGCTTCCCCAACGCCGGCAAAAGCACGCTGCTGTCGGTGGTATCGGCGGCCAAGCCCAAAATTGCCGATTACGCCTTCACCACCCTCACGCCCAACCTGGGCGTAGTGGCCTACCGCGATTACAAATCCTTCGTGATGGCCGATATTCCGGGTATCATTGAGGGCGCGGCCGAAGGCAAAGGGTTGGGTACCCGCTTCCTGCGTCACATCGAGCGGAACTCCATCCTGCTGTTCATGATCAGCTGCGACTCGCCCGACATCAACGCCGAGTACGGCGTGTTGCTCAACGAGCTGGAGCAGTTCAACCCCGAACTGCTGGAGAAGCGCCGCCTGCTGGCCGTTACCAAGTCCGATATGCTGGACGAGGAGTTGGAAGCTGAAATCCGCGCCTCATTGCCCACGGATCTGCCGACGGTGTTCATTTCCAGCCTCGCCAACAAGAACATTCAGAAGCTGAAGGATCTGATCTGGGAGGCGTTGCACACGCAGGCGTAGTCAATCTACAACTCTGCAGATATTGGGGTTTTCGGAAGCGTATTGAACGGACAGTGTGTCGCCAAGGCGTAACCCTGAAGTATTGTTGAGAGCGGCAGTCTGGTAAGTACCTAATGGCGTACTGAATTGGGCTCTGAATAATTTGGTTCTACTCGTAGGGCGGGAACTGTTCCAGGTTGCAATAACTACTCCGTCTGTCTTGATTCCGTTACTGGCAAGGACCTGCCTTTCCCAAAAGCCCATCCAATATCCCAGAGCTGGCCCGACTAGGGAGTGTTTACAATTAGAGCCAGGTCAAGGCGGCAATCAAGCAGCAGGTGGCAAAGTAGTTCGCCGCTCGTTTATCAAAGCGGGTCGCCACAGCCCGGAAGCGTTTTAAGCCGTTAATGGCT
>NZ_RWIU01000006.1 GCF_003944765.1 Hymenobacter perfusus | reverse complement strand
CACTTCGCCAATTGTGCGGCCGCCTTGCTGACAAGCGGCCACCACACGTTCACGCAAGTCGGTGGAGTAGGCTTTCATCAACGGAATCTACACTAAAACCTGTACACAAACCTGGAATTCGCTCTAAGTGCATAGCCCCGAAAAATAAAAGTCCGGGGGCACCGCAAGTTTCGGCAGTAGCTGGGCCCTAAGCCAGGGTAGCGCCTTTGCTGCTTACCCTGCTCCGGCCCGGAGCCTCCCTTTTTCCGTTGCTGCCCATGACTGTACTGCTTGCTTATCTGGTTTGGGATATGGACCCCGTCATTACTCAGCTTGGGCCGCTCACGCTCCGCTGGTACGGGCTGTTGTTTATGATGGGTTTCGTACTGGGCACACCCGTGTTCCAACACATTTTCCGCACCGAGCGAGTCTCTCCGCACTGGGTGGATGTGCTCACGCTGTACGTGCTGGTGGGCACGGTGGTAGGGGCGCGCCTGGGCCACGTGCTGTTCTACGAGCCTGAAATGCTGCTGACCGATCCGCTGGAAGTGTTCAAAATCTGGCACGGCGGGCTGGCGTCGCACGGGGCTACGGTGGGCATTCCGCTGGCGTGCTGGCTGTTTGCGCGCCGCCACCAGTTTGACGTGTTGTGGGTGCTCGACCGGATTGTGCTGGTGGTGGCCATCGGCGGGGCGCTGATCCGGCTGGGTAATTTTATGAACTCCGAAATAGGCGGCTACCCCAGCACCGTGCCCTGGGCCGTGGTGTTTCCGCGCGACACAGGCCACCTGCTGCCCGCTACCCGCCCGCTGCCGGCCGGCACCGTGCTGGTAGCCCGCCCCGCGCTGTTGCCAACCGGTGAAGTAAGTTCCCGGGTGCTGCCCGCCACTATGCCCATCGGCCCCGGTATGCTGATGGCCGTGCCGCGCCATCCCACTCAACTCTACGAGGCGCTGTACTGCGTGCTACTGGTGGCCCTACTGTACGGGGTGTGGAACCGCACCAAAGAGCGTACTCCGCGCGGGCTGTTGCTGGGCCTTTTTCTGGTGCTGCTGTTCACGCAGCGTTTTCTGGGCGAAATTCTGAAGGAAGCCCAGGTAGATTTCGAGAAGGATAACCTGCTCAACCAAGGCCAGCTGCTCAGCCTGCTACCCATTCTGGTGGGCCTGTGGCTGCTGTGGCGCGTGGGCAAAGATGCTCAAAACCCCTACGGCTACGCCCCGCGCGACACAGACGAACCTTTGCCGACCGGGCAGATAGTCGTCAACGGGTAATGGGTTTGATGGACGTGCGTTACGCGACAAAGCTTGCCCTATCTTCGTCATCCTATGATCTTCCAGCCGATTCACGCGTGAGTAGTCTGCCCCCCGATGCCGAGCTGGTAGTCAGGCTCCAGGCGGGTGAGGCCGCTGCCTTCCGCACGCTGGTTGAGCGGTACCAGGGGCCCGTGTACCGCACGGCCCTGGGCCTGCTCCGCTCGCCCGAAGAAGCGGAGGATGTGGCCCAGGAGGTATTCGTGGAAGTGTATCAGACCATTGCCCGGTTTCGGGGGGAGGCTGCGCTCAGCACCTGGCTCTACCGCCTAGCCACCTCCCGGGCGTTGAAGCAGCGGCGGAAAAACCAGACCAAGAAGCGCTTTGCCTTCCTGACTACCCTGCTGGGAGCCAACCAGGAGGTGCTGCACGAACGGCCCGACCACCGGCACCCATTGGCCCTGCTGGAAGGCCGACAGCAACAGCAGCAACTCCTCGACGCCATTGCGCGCCTACCCGATAGCCAGCAGATAGCCTTCACGCTGCGCCACGAGCAGGAGCTGAGCTACGAGGAAATAGCCGCCGTGCTAGACACCACCCGGCCGGCCGTTGAGTCTCTGCTGTTTCGCGCCCGGCAAAGCCTGCGCAAGTTCCTCCATCCGCATTTAGCCTGAATTATCATGTCTGACCCCTCAAACCTGCCCGAAGATGATGAAGCCTGGACCATGCTGTTGCGCTCATGGTCAGAGGAGGCACCGGAGCCACGGCCCTTTTTCTTTACCCGGCTCCAGGCCCGTCTGGCTGCCCAACAACCCCAGCCTCCCGCCTTGCCCACGTGGCTGCGCCGCTCAGTATATGCCTTTTCGGTAGTGGCTCTGGTGCTGGCCCTGAACGCAGATACGGCGTTGTACAGCATGCGCTAAAGGCGAGACTCCGGGCGGGTAAGCTGGTTGCGGTAGGTAACTTACGCGGCCTGGGCCTCGTGCTGCTCCAGGTGGCAGTCTTTGTACTTCTGGCCGCTGCCGCAGGGGCAGGGCGAGTTGCGGCCGAACTTGCGGCGGCTGCGCAGCTGCTTCAGCCACTGGCGCGGGTCGGTGGCCCAGCGCTGGAAGCGGCTTTTGGGGTTCTGGCGGAAAGCCAGCAGCAGCAGGCCGTACAGCTCGGGGTGATGCTCCTGGAGCTTTTCGGGCTTTTCGAAGAAATACTCCGTCACCACGGCGAAAAACTCGGCCTCGTTGGTGCCCGCGTAGTCGTTGATTTCGGAGTTGCCGGCCCGGATGGCGGCAATTTCGCGCTGCATCACAGCTTCCCACTCGGGCCGCAACGCGGCGGGTAAGGCCAAGCCGGGTACACCGTCAATCACGCCATCGGCCTCATCCAGCAGGTGGGCAAACTCGTGAATGCCCACGTTCTGCTTGTCCATGGCATCCTGAAAGCCGCGTTCCAGGGAGCTTTTCGACAGGCGCATATACTGGGAAGTCTGGAAGCCCTGCACCGAGCCCAGCAGCGTGCCTTCCAAGCCTACAAACTCGTGGTTCGGGTCGCGCTGCTGGGTCCAGGCGTCGGGCACAATCAGCACCTCGCTCAGGTTGGCGTACTCCCAGTCAGGAAATCCGAATACCGGAATAATGGCCGAGGCCGCCACCAGCAGGCGTGTCGTATCGTCCACTTCTATTTGAAGGCCGGTGATGCGCGTCTGGGCCAGAAACACCTGCAAGCGCCGCTCGAAACGCGTTTTGTCGGGGTCGGTGAGGGAAAGGTAGAAGGCTACCCGCTCGGTCAGCACCTGCCGCCAGGCGGCGGGAAACTCGGCAGCCAGGGCGGCCTGCTTCAGGCGTGATTCACGGGTGAGGTAGCGGTAGAAAAAGTAGCCGACAACGGCTACCAGCGCGGCAAACAACAGGTAGGACATGATGCTGCCTCAACGGAAGGCAGCCGGGCCGGGTTTTGCACCGCCTCGAATTGCTACCATGCCACGCCCAGGTGCTCGGTGAGCCGCTCGCGCAGCAACTCCTGCAGAATGGGGGCCATGAACTGAAATTTGTCGGGGATGCGCAGGGTGAGGAGGCGCTTGCCGGCCAGGGCCTCCGGGAACTTCTGGCGTAGGTAGTCGGCGTGCTTGCGCTCCATAACTATAACGGTATCGGCCCAGCCCAGGTGGCCGGCCGTTACGCGCACCCGGGCCCCAGGCTCGGTGCCGGCGGAGCGGGCTTCGTAGCCGGGGTGGTGGTCGAACAGCCGCTCGGCGGTAAGGCTGCGCCAGCGGTTCTGGCTGCAGATGAACAGGAGCTTGGAAGGGGAGAAGTCAGGCACGGGAATACAGTGGCAGAAGCGTAAAGCCCCGGCGGGGCACCCGCAAAAGTAAAAAGGCGTACCATACCAGACCGGGACCCGGAATTAGTGAAACTTTGTAGGTTTCTGCTCCGAAGACCGCCCTGCCTGCTCTGCCCATGCCGCTTCCCGTTTCCTCATCTGCCACGCGCCACCAGCTCTATGCGGCCCGCCCCGATGCGGCCCTGGTGGCGGGCCTGCGGGAAAACGACGGGGAGGCCTTCGCCGAAATCTACGAGCGGTACTGGCAGCGGCTGCTGGAGGCCGCGTACCGACGGCTGGGCTCCCGCGAGGCGGCCGAGGAAGCGGTGCAGGACGTATTCGTATCGCTCTGGCAGAAGCGGCACGCGCACACCATCGAGCACCTGGCCAGCTACCTGCTTACGGCCGTGAAATACCGGGTGCTCGACGCGCTGAAGCACCGCCTCACCCGGGCCGACTATCTGGAGCACGCCCGCCCGCACTTAATGGCTCAGGACCACAGCACCGAGGAAACCGTAGCCGCCGCCGACCTGCGCTTTGCCCTGCTGACCAGCCTGCACCGCCTGCCCGAACACACCCGGGAAGTGTTTCGGCTGAGCCGGCTGGAGCATCAGTCGGTGCCGGAAATTGCCGAGCGCCTGCACCTGTCGCGCAAAACCGTGGAATACCACCTCACCCGCGCCCTCAAAGTGCTGCGCGTCAGCCTGCGCGAGTTTCTACTGCTGTTGATAGTGGTGGGAGAGGAAATTTTAGGGTAGGAGGGTGTGGGGGTAGGAGGGTAAGAGGTTGCAAAAGGCCGTCATGCTGAGTATGTGGCGCATTGAGCCAGGGTCCGGAGCGAAGTCGAAGCATCTCTGCCTCTGGCTAACTCTTATCCGATGAGGAAGCGGTAAAGATGCTTCGGCAAGCTCAGTACGACGGTTTACAGGGTGGTTTTTGGCTGAGGGTTGACTTTTTTTGCAAAAAAATGCGGGGTCGGCTAGGGTTCCGCGCCAGTCAACCGACTGTAGTAATAGCCAGCCCCACCACTTCATGCTGCACGCTATGCATCCAACCGATATTCATTCTTTGCTGCAGCGGTACCAGCGGGGGGAATGCACGCCCGAAGAAATCCGTCTGGTTGACCAGTGGTACGACCTGCTGAACCACGAGCAGGCCCCGCCGGAACTTACCCCGGCCGAGCAGGCCGAAGTCCGGACCGCCATGTGGCAGCGCATTAAAGACCAGACCCTGCAAGGCGAAGATCTGAGTCCGCCGCTCCAGCCATGGTACGCCCAGGCGGGCCGCTGGGCAGCAGCGGCAGCCCTGGCAGGAGCCCTGGGCTTGGGCGCGCAGCAGCTCCTGACGCGGCCGGCTGCCCCAGCAACTCTCGCTACGGCCCAGGCCAGCCGCTGGCAGCTCTACACCAACACTACCGCCCAGCCCCACATCGTGCAACTCACTGATGGCACCCGCGTGCGGGTAGCGCCGGGCGGACAGCTGAAATATCCCGGCCAGTTTGCCGCGCAGCACCGCACGGTGTATTTGCAGGGCGAGGCGTTTTTTGATGTCGCCCACGATAAAGCCCACCCGTTCCGGGTGTACACCCGCCAGCTCGTGACGACGGTACTGGGCACCAGCTTCCGGGTGCAGGCGCCGGTGGGTGCGGCCCCGGTGGTGGTGCAGGTGCGTACCGGTCGGGTGCGGGTGCAGCCGCTGGCCAACACGCCGGCTGGGGCGAAACCGGCCCCGCTGGTGGTGCTGCCTAACCAGCAGGCCGTGTACTCGCCGCAGCGCCACGCCTTGGCCCGTGGGCTGGTGGCCGAGCCGGTGCAGGTAGCCGCCCAGTCCTTCGCCTTCGATGACCGGCCCGTGCCGGAAGTGCTGGCCGCCTTGGAAAAAGCCTACGGGGTGACCATTGAGTTTGACGCTCCGGCGCTGGCCGGCTGCTCGGTAACGCTCAACCTGCCCGAAGCCTCTCTCTATGATAAGCTGGATGTGCTCTGCAAAACACTGGGGGCCACCTACACAAAATCGGATACCCGCATTCTGTTCCGCAGCCCGGGTTGCCGGGCGCGTTAGTTCCTTCCTTTCTTCTTTCCCCATTGGCTGCCTATGAGAAGAACTACCTCTGCCTAAGTAACTGCCTCTCCCACGGCACGGCAATTCCCACCCGGTCTGTTAGCGACGGCCGGTTTGCCACTGCCCGGGGTTTTCTCAGGTTACCACTGGTAGCCGGTTTTGCAGCCGGCTGCTTTCCACCAATTCCCACCTTCGCATGAAAAATCCCCTACACGTTTCCCCGCCGCTTTCCTGGCAGCGGGTGGCGCTGCTGCAACCGCTGTGCGTGGCGTTGCTGAGCAGCACCCTTGCCACAGCCACTACCTTGCCGTCCGCAGCCCAGGAGTTTTTGGAGCAGCCCATCACGCTCCAGGCCCAGAATGAAACGGTACACACCGTTCTGAGCAAGATTGAAAGCCAGGCGAACATCCGGTTTCAGTACAGCCGCCAGCTGATTGGGGCCGGCCGCCGGGTGAGCCTCCAGGCCACCGGCCAGCCGCTGGCCGAGGTATTGCACCGCCTGCTTGATCCGCTGCGCATTGCCTACGAGCCTATTTCCAGCGGCATCATTCTGAAACCCGCCGCGGCGGTGGCCGACGTGACGGTAACCGGCCGCGTGGTGGATGAGAAGGGCGCGGCCGTGCCCGGCGTGAACGTGGTGGTAAAAGGCACCAGTACCGGCACCCAGACCGACGGCGACGGCCGCTACACCCTGCAGGCTCCCGAGGGCGCAACGCTGGTGTTCTCCTTCGTGGGCTACACCAACCAGGAAGTGCCCCTGAACGGCCGCACTACCCTGGACGTGAATCTGGCTCCCGACTCGCAGGCTCTGAGCGAAGTAGTGGTAGTCGGCTACGGCACCCAGCGCAAAACCGACGTGACCGGGGCCGTGGCCCGCATTGAGGCCGCCGAAATTGTGAATCAGCCGGTGCAGACGCCCACCCAGGCGCTCCAGGGCAAAACCGCCGGCGTGCAGATTACCACCGACGGCACCCCCAACGCCCAACCCACGGTGCGCATCCGGGGGACGGGCACGCTGCTGGCCGGGGCCAACCCGCTCTACGTGGTGGACGGCGTGCAGACCACCGACATCCGCAACCTGAGCAACTCCGACATCGAGACGATTGACGTGCTCAAGGATGCCTCGGCGGCGGCCATTTACGGGGTGCGCGGGGCCAACGGCGTGATTATCGTGACTACCAAAAAAGGTAAGCAGGGCAAGCCGGTACTGAGCTACAACAACACCGTGGGCTTCAAGCAGGCTACGCGGCTGGTGGAAATGGCCGATGCCCAGCAGTACCGCACCTATCTGGCCGATATGGCTCCCGACCTCAATATTCCCAACAACGGGGCCGATACCGACTGGTACGACCAGCTGCTGCGGCGGGCCATGTTCCAGAACCACAATCTGGCCGTGTCAGGGGCGAATGAGAGCGTGCGGTACTACTTCAGCGGCAACCTGCTCCAGGACGACGGGCTGGCCATCCAGAACAAGTTTTCCCGCCTCACGGTGCGCTCCAACACCGATTTTACCATCTCGCCCAAGTTCAGCATCAACTCCCAGGCCTCGTTCAGCCGGGCCAACACCCGCGACGTGAACTTCGGGGCGGCTTTCCAGAACGCCTACCGCGCCTCCCCGCTGATTGCGGCCAAGGAAGGCAGCCGCTACGGCAACACCTCGGCCTTCGGCAACGTGGGCAACCCGCTGCTCGACATCGAGAAAAACAACAACCGCTCCTACGAAAACCGTTTGCAGGGCAACGTAGGGCTGAATTACTTACCCTTCGAAGGCCTCACGCTGCGCTCGGCCATCAACGTGGATGCTACCTTCAACAACCGCCGCAACTACAACTACCAGTACCTCAACGACGAGGCCACGTTCCTGACGGCCGGCGGCAACCAGCGCAACCCCCAGAGCAGCCTGGAGGTCACCCAGATTAACGGCTCCCGCTACCTCTGGGAAAACACGGCCACCTACCAGCGCATCTTCGCTGAAAAGCACAACCTGACGCTGCTGGCCGGCACGGTGATGGAGGAAGGCAACACCACCTCCCTTTCGGGCCTGCGCCGCAACGTGCCCGAGGACCCCAACCAGTGGTACCTGGGCACCGGCGACCCGAATACCAGCGTGAACGGCTCCCCGGTATTGGGCAAGGACCGCCGCCTCTCGTACCTGGGCCGCATCAACTACGCCTTCGCAGATAAGTACCTGCTCACTACTAACGTGCGCTACGACGGCACCTCCAAGTTCAACTCCGACCAGCGTTGGGGCCTGTTCCCTTCCCTGGGCCTGGGCTGGATTCTGACCGAGGAAGGCTTCCTGAAGGATCAGAACGTGCTGAACTTCCTGAAGCTGCGCGCCAGCTACGGCCAGCTCGGCAACGACCAGATTGACCCCACGGCCTACATCACCACCGCCGAAACCAACATTCCGTACGTGTTCAACGGGCAGCCGGTGCTGGGCGCGGTTATCCGCCAGATCAAGGACCGGGACGTAAGCTGGGAAGTAACCACCGAGTACGACGCGGCCGTGGAGTTTGCGTTGCTCGATAACCACCTCTCGGGCGAGGTGACCTACTACCGCAAAACGACCACCGACGCGCTGATTCCGGTGAACATTCCGGCCCTGTTCGGCGACCCGGACAACCAGTACATCACCAACGCCGCCGACATCAGCAACCGGGGCGTGGAAGCGGCCCTGACCTGGCGCAACACGGTGGGGGAGAACTTCAGCTACAACTTCGGGGTGAATGCCACCTTCAACCAGAACCGCATTGAGAACCTGAACGGCGGCCAGGCGTTGTTCGGCGGTGCCAACAACGTCACGCGCTCCGATAACGGGGTGGCAGCCGGGTCATTCTACGTGCTGAAGGCGGAAGGCGTGTTTCAGAACCAGGCCGAAATTGACGCCTACCCGCGCTACACCTTCTTCACGCCCCAGCCCGGCGACCTGAAGTACGCCGACGCCAACGGCGACGGCACCATTGACCTGCGCGACCGGGTATACGCCGGCTCCTACCAGCCGCCCATGTACTTCGGCATCAACGGCGGGCTGAACTACCGGGGGCTGGATTTCTCCTTCGTGTTCAGCGGCAACGTGAACAACGACGTGTACAACCGCAAAAAGCAGGCAACCGGCGCCATTACCGACAACGTGGAAGCCGACTTCGCCCGCAACCACTGGACGCGCACTAATCCTTCCCAAACCGACCCCGCCGCCATCCGGAATAACACGCCCAACTCCACGTATTTCATTGAATCGGGCAGCTTTATCCGGCTGAACAACCTGGTGCTGGGCTACACCATTCCCACCGACATCACCAAGCGGGCCCGCATTTCCTCGCTGCGGGTGTACGCCACGGCCCAGAACCTGTTCACGCTCACCAACTACTCGGGCTTTACGCCGGAGCTGCCGGGCGGCCCCCTGGATTCGGGTATTGAAGCCACCACGTACCCCACCAGCCGCACCCTCGCGCTGGGCCTCAACGTCAATTTCTAGCCCATCCCACCCATGAACGTGCTATCTACTCCCGTTGCCCGCCGCTTCCGGCTGGCGGCCCTTGGTCTGGCCCTCACGGCCGGGGCCGTGGGCTGCAAAGATTTCCTCGACGTAGCGCCCCAGGGCCAGCTCACCGAAGACCAGATTAAAACCGACCCCGCCGCCGCCCAGAAGCTAGTGGACGGCGTGTACAACGTGCTCTACCTGGGCGGCTTCGGGGCCGATACCCACGGCCTGCAGTACGTGATGCTGACCGACGTGGCCTCCGACGACTCCGACAAAGGCAGCTCGCCCCAGGACTACGGCCCGGCCTTGGAGGTGGACAACTTCACCCTCAACTCCACCAACGCCATTGTCGATAACGCCTGGCAGGGCTACTTTCAGGGCGTAAACCGCGCCAACCAGGCCCTGGATAAGATTCCGCTGAGCCCGGCCCCCGATGCCACCAAAAACCGCCTGCTGGGCGAGGTGCGCTTCCTGCGCGGCTACTTCTACTTCAACCTGGTGCGCTTCTTCGGGGGCGTGCCTAAGCTGGACCGCGTGCCCGCCGCCTCCGAAATCAATGACCCCGCGTTGCAGCGGCGCGCTACGGCTCCGGAAATCTACCAGCTCGTTATCAGTGATTTGCAGTTTGCGGTGGATAACCTGCCGCTGAAGGGCGCCACCGAAACCGGCCGCGCCACCAAGGCCGCCGCCCAGGCCATGCTGGCCAAGGTGTACCTCTATCAGAAGGACTACCAGAAAGCCTATGACCTGACCAGCGAGATTGTGCAGGGCCGCTCGGGCAACTACGGCCTGCTCCCCAGCTACGAGAATATCTGGCGGGAAGTGGGGGCCAACAGCGAGGAGTCGGTGTTTGAGATTCAGACCGGCATCAACGCTTCCTGCAACAACTCGGCCGTGAACCTGTACACCGTGAGCCAAGGCCCGCGGGCCGGCGGCCGGGGCGGCTGGGCCGATCTGGGCTTCGGCTTCAACACGCCCACCCAGCAGCTGGCCGATGCCTACGAGCCCGGCGACAAGCGCCGGGCCGGCACCATCATCTTCATCAACCCTACGGCCCCGGCCGGGCAGCGCTCCACCGGCACCGTGCTCTGGGACGGGTTCCGGATTCCGACCAAGGACTCGGTGGAGAACTTCCGCTACAGCTACAAGGCCTACCACAGCCGCACCAAGGAGCGCAACTGCGGCAACAACGACTACCTGCCCAAGAACATCCGGGTGCTGCGCTACGCCGAGGTGCTCCTGATTCAGGCCGAAGCCGCCGCCCAGCTGGGCAACACCACCGCCGCCCAAACTGCCCTGAACCTGGTGCGCGCCCGCGCCGGTCTGGCGGCCCGTCCGGCCACGGTGGCCAACATCTGGCTGGAGCGCCGGGTGGAGCTGGCCCTGGAGCACGACCGATTCTTTGATCTGGTGCGCCAGGAAAGCGTGCAGCCCGGCCGCATTGTGCCGCTGTTTGCGGCCCAGGGCAAAACCTTCACCAAAGGCAAAAACGAGCTGTTCCCCATCCCGCAGCAGCAGATTGACCTGAGCGGCGGCCAGTTGGCCCAGAACCCTGGGTATTAACGAAAGCCCGGCCCGGTCCGGCGGCTGCCAGCCGTCGGGCCGGTCGTCGTGAGCTGACGTTGTTACGTCGTCGTGCCATGAATCACACGACGGCCGCCGTACCGGCGCAGGTGCAGTCTGCATCCCCTTTCCGTTCCCTTATTTTCCACCCAACCCGTATGAAAGCACTTCTGCTGCTGACTCTGGGCCTGTTGCTGCCCGGCCTGACGGATGCTCAGCAAAAAGCCCCGGTCAAAAAAACACCGCCCGCTACCGCGTCACTCACACCCGCGGCCAGCGGCGCCAAACGCCCCCGCAACCTCTCCGATGAGCAGCTGCTGGATTTGGTGCAGCGCCAGACGTTCCGCTACTTCTGGGACTTCGGCCACCCCGTGTCGGGCATGGCCCGGGAGCGGAGCAACCGCTCCTTCGATTACGGCGACGAGGTGGTTACCACCGGCGGCACCGGCTTCGGGCTGATGGCCATTATCGTGGCGGCGGAGCGCAAGTGGATTACCCGCGAGCAGGCCGCCGAGCGGACCCTCAAAATCGTGAACTTCCTCTGGAAGGCCGATATGTACCACGGCGTGTTTCCGCACTGGCTGAACGGGGCCACCGGCAAAACCATCCGCTTCAGCCCCAAGGACGACGGCGGCGACCTGGTGGAAACGGCCTTTCTGTACGAGGGCCTGATCTGCGCCCGCCAGTACTTCACCGGCAACACGCCCGCCGAAAGCCAGCTGCGCAACAAGATTCTGTGGATGTGGGAAGGCGTGGAGTGGACCTGGCACCAGCAGAACGACCAGAGCGTGCTGTACTGGCACTGGAGCCCCAACAACGGCTGGAGCATGAACCATCAGATTCACGGCTGGAACGAGTGCCTGATAACCTACGTGCTGGCCGCTTCTTCGCCCAAGTACGCCATCGACAAGAAGGTATACGACCAGGGCTGGGCCACCGGCAACTACTTCAAAAACGGCAAGGAATTCTACGGTACGAAGCTGCCGCTGGGCTTCGATTTCGGCGGGCCGCTGTTCTTCTCGCACTACTCGTTCCTGGGACTCGACCCCCGCGGCCTCAAGGATCAGTACGCCGATTACTGGCAGCAGAACCAGGCCCACACCCGCATCAACTACGCCTACTGCGTGGATAACCCCAAGAAGTTCAAGGGCTACGGGCCCGACTGCTGGGGCCTCACTGCCTCCGACAGCTACCAGGGTTACGCCGCCCATTCGCCCACCGAGGACCTGAGCGTGATTTCGCCCACCGCCGCGCTGTCGGCCATGCCCTACGCGCCCAAGGAATCGATGGCGGCGCTGCGGCACTTCTACAACGATTTGGGCGACAACCTCTGGACCGAGTACGGCTTCGTGGACGGCTTCAGCGAGCAGCAGAACTGGTACGCCAAGTCGCACCTGGCCATTGACCAGGGCCCCATTGTGGGCATGATTGAAAACCACCGGACCGGCCTGCTCTGGAAGCTGTTCATGAGCAGCCCCGACGTGCAGCGCGGCCTCACCAAGCTTGGCTTCGAAAGCCCACAGCTAAAGAAGTAGGCCGGCGCCGAAAAAATCTGTCGGGTAGCTGCCAAAAACCTGTGCCGGGGGCCGACGGTGGCGGCCGTGCTGCTTACGTAACACGTAAAACCTCCTGAATCCAGGGTGGCAATTGGACGGCAAAAGGCTGTTTAACTGGGGTTTACTGTTGTGCTGACTTGTTGCCTTGTTCGGAGCCGTCGACGGGGCATTACACCTACATAACAAGCCACCGGGCTGCCATTCGGGCGGCTTGCTATGTAGGTGCAACCGGGGGGCTTCGGGCCGCGTTTGACTCCACGCAAAGCTTTCGTAGTATTGCAAAGCGCCGCCCAAAACCGGCCCTGATAAACTCCAGAAGGCTTTTCCTGCCTCGGACAACAGGGGCCGCCTGCTGGTCCACGTAGTCGTTTGCCGGCCGCCTTTTTTAGCTTCGGCTCGTACTTCTCCACGCCTTCTGACGCCTGATTTCCCACCTCTGCCGAACCTGCCGTAGCGTAAGCGGCAGGGCGGTAGCGTTCCGGCGGCGACCGGTCCCGTACCGGACTACGCGGCGGCCGTTTGCACTTCTGATTTTCCCCTACACTTCCCACTTCCCATGAATCGAGTTTTCCGTACCGCCCTGCTCATGTCGCTGGGGCTGCTCACACCCCAGCTCCAGGCCCAGCAACCCGCTACGGCCGCCACCGGCCGCGCCGCCGCTCCCGACCCCAAGATGACCAAGTTCATCGATGAGCTGCTGCAGAAAATGACGCTGGAGGAGAAAATCGGTCAGCTGAACATGATTACCGTGGGCTTCGATGTGACCGGCCCCGTGGTGAGCAAGGACGTGGATGCCAGCATTAAGCGCGGCTCGGTGGGCTCGGTGCTGAATACGTTTACGCCCCAGGCGGCCCGTAAGCTCCAGGAAATGGCCGTGAAGCAGACTCGCCTGCACATCCCGCTCATCTTCGGCTACGACGTGATTCACGGCCACCGCACCATTTTCCCCATTGCCCTGGGCCTGGCCAGTAGCTGGGATTTGCCGGCCATGGAGCGCAGCGCCCGCATTGCCGCCGAGGAAGCCTCCGCCGACGGTATCAACTGGGTGTACTCGCCGATGGTGGATATTGCCCGTGACCCGCGTTGGGGCCGCATCTCGGAGGGCTCGGGTGAGGACCCCTACCTGGGCTCCCAGATTGCCCGGGTGATGGTGCGCGGCTACCAGGGCGACGACCTGAAGAAGAACAACACCGTTATGGCCTGCGTGAAGCACTTCGCCCTCTACGGGGCCGCCGAAGCCGGCCGCGACTACAACACCACCGACATGAGCCTGGTGCGCATGTACAACGAGTACCTGCCGCCCTACAAAGCCGCCGTGGAAGCCGGCGCCGGTTCCATGATGTCCTCGTTCAACGATATCAACGGGGTGCCCGCCACCGGCAACAAGTGGCTGATGACCGAGCTGCTGCGCAACCAGTGGGGGTTTGATGGCTTCGTGGCTACCGACTACACCGCCATCAACGAAATGACCGCCCACGGCATGGGCGACGACGCCCAGGTGTCGGCCCTCGCCCTGAACGCCGGCATCGACCAGGACATGGTGGGCGAGATTTTCCTCAAGAACCTGGCCCAGAACCTGAAGGATGGCACCGTGCAGCAGGCCCAGATTGACCTGGCCTGCCGCCGCATTCTGGAAGCCAAATGGAAGCTGGGCCTGTTCGAGGACCCGTACCGCTACACCAACGAGAAGCGGGCCAAGGCGACCATGATGAAGAAGGAATTCGTGGCCGATGCCCGCGACATTGCCCGCAAAAGCCTGGTGCTGCTCAAGAACAGCAACAACACCCTGCCCTTGAAAAAGCAGGGCACCATCGCCCTCATCGGCCCACTGGCCACCCGCCAGCGCGACATGATTGGGAGCTGGAGCGGGGCCGGCGACTGGAAGCAGGCCGTATCCCTGGAGCAGGGCATTAAAAATGCTGTGGGCAGCGGCGTGAAAGTCGTGACGGCCCAGGGCGCCAACTTCACCGACGACGAGCAGATGATTGCCCGCCTCAACCAGCACGGCGGCGAGCTGAACGTGGACCAGCGCACCTCGGAGGAGATGATCCGGGAGGCGGTGCAGGTGGCCCAGCAGGCCGACGTGATTGTGGCCGCCGTGGGCGAAAGCCAGGGCATGACCGGCGAGGCTGCCAGCCGCGCCGACATTGGTCTGCCCGGTCAGCAGCTGGAGCTGCTGAAGGCGCTCAAGAAAACCGGCAAGCCGCTGGTGCTGGTGCTCATGAACGGCCGCCCGCTCACGCTGCCCTGGGAAGACAAAAACGCCGATGCTATCCTGGAAACCTGGTTTGCGGGCTCCCAGGCCGGCAACGCCATTGCCGATGTGCTGTTCGGCGGCTACAACCCCGCTGGTAAGCTCACGGCCACCTTCCCCCAGCATGTGGGCCAGGTGCCGCTCTACTACAACCACAAAATGACCGGCCGCCCGTACCAGGGCGTGGCGCTGGACAAGTACAAGTCGCGGTACATGGACGTGAGCAACGATCCACTGTATCCGTTCGGCTTCGGGCTGAGCTACACCACCTTCGAGTACGGCAAGCCAGAGCTGAGCACCACCAGCTTAAGCATGAACGGCACGCTGGACGTGAAGGTAACCGTGAAAAACACCGGCAACTACGACGGCGAAGAAGTAGCCCAGCTCTACATCCGGGATATGGTCGGCTCTATTTCGCGGCCGGTGCAGGAGCTGAAAGGCTTCCAGAAGGTGATGCTCAAGAAGGGCGAAAGCCGCACGCTCACCTTCCGCCTCACCCCTGAAGACCTCAAGTTCTACAACACCGACCTGAAGTTTGCGGCCGAGCCCGGCGACTTCCAGGTGATGGTGGGCGGCAACTCCCGCGACGTGCAGATGGCCGCCTTCAAGCTGGCCGCACAGTAAGCCACCGCCAACCTGCGCCTCGTGTGGGACGAATGCGCGGGGGCTCCCGGAAACCGGAATGCCTGTTAGGGGAGCAGACTGATTTTCCGGGAGCCGACCAACAAAAAGCGCGACGCCTGAGCAGGCGTCGCGCTTTTTGTTGGTCGGGATGAGCTAAAGCCTGTTGACAGTCAGGGCATCCAACTGGGGGCAGCATAGGCGGTGGCTAAAACAGCTGCTTGGTAGCGCATTCCCAAAATACCGCCCTCGCTGTCCACAAACTTCAGCGTTTGTATTCTGAGTAAGCAATGAATTTTTCTCCATCGTAAAGGTAGAGGCCTGTTTCTCTTGTGCCCACCCAGAAACTTTCACTTGTACCTTCCAGAATTGACCAAACCCAAGGATTTATTAGTCCATCTTTCTTTGTAAAAGGAGTAAATATTTTGCCGTCGTAACGGCTAAGTCCGGTAGCACCACCAAACCAGATATTTCCTTTTTTGTCTTCTATAATTCGAGTGACTGCGCCGGGCATACCATCTTCTTTTGTAAAGCTTACGAATGATTTGCCATCATACCGGTAGGCCCCACCCCAATTGCTGAACCAGATATTACCGGCCTTATCCTGCAATTGTGGCCAAGCCCAATTATGCGCTTTGGGCTTTGGTCCATCCTGAAATAATTCTTTTAGTTTAAGGTTGGTTACAGCTTTGCCGTCATATCGATACACTCCTTTGTTAGTTCGTCCTCCAAACCAAATGTTACCTGCTTTATCTTCGAAAATACGTTCCGCCTTATCGTTGTTAGTCAATATTCCACTTGCGGCCTCATCAAGTATAAACGGTGTAAAGGATTTTCCATCGTAAACGTAAATGCCATCTATTGTTGCAAACCATAGCTTATTCGCTTTGTCCTGCATGATATCGTATACACTATGCGTTTGGTAAAACTTGTTTTTGTTCAGTGATAGATTTTTAGGTAAAGGAATCTGAATTTCAACAAATTTTTTACCATTGTAGAGGCAAATTCCATCTTTAGTGCCAATCCAGATATTGCCATCTTTATCTTCCAGAATATCGTTGATGGAATTACTGTTTAATCCATCAGCTACCAAAAATTGGCGAAATGATTTTCCGTCATATGCATAAAGGCCGTTTTCTGTGGTTCCGAACCAAAGGTTACCGGCTTTGTCCTGTAGGATGCAATTGACGTTGCCATACCTAGGGTTGCCGATGGTTTTGATCAGTTTTGGGTGTCCGTCAGCTACTTTGTTTGATTCGCCTGCTTGTTCTGCTGGCAAGTCTTTTGCAGCTGGCCCATTGCAGGCAGATACCCAGAAGAGGATTGCCAGAAAAGCAAAGGCCTGCGTTGGCGAGTAATATTTTTTCATGGGGCAAATTGTCATTGCGGCTTTCTGGCTACTTATCAGCCTGTTGTAGCGCTGCAATGACCGGCAAATTTTGGATCGACGCAACTCCATGACATTGCTTGTAGCGGCAAAATAGTCGCATAAAACTACAGCGGTATCCGTGACCAGTGGCCGCTTTAGGCAGGGGTAGAGTGCGCTCATCGTCAGAACAATAGTGCTCAACGGCAGGGAGAAACCGGAGGTCGACGCAGCTAAGCCCCTACTCGTTCTAACAGGATACTGGTAATGAAAGAAACTGGCATAGCACGCCAATGCTACTCCTGGCACGGCGATGCAGACATGTGCGGGAGTTACTTGGCTACGCCAACTGCCAGTTCGCTGCATTACTCAAACTGTAGGAGCTGGTTGAAGAACGGCAGGACCTTCCGGTAGAAACGGCCGTCGTGGCCCATAATGCGGTTGCCGTGGTTGCCCTCGTAGCTCTCGGCGGTGTGGGGAATGCCGTAAGCTGAGAGGTGAGCATCAAGGGTGCGGCACGTGGCCGGAATGTGCTGAAACTGGTCCTGCTCACCCCAGTCGAAGGCTAGGCCGCGCAGCTGGCGCAGGCTGGCCAAATGCGTGGGCAGCAGGTTGAGGGGTGAGGACGCGCCCCACTGGGCCAGTACAGTGTCGCGGTGGCGGAGGCTGTCGGCCCCGAAGGAATAAGGCAGGGCCGCCCCGAACGTGCCCCGCCCGGGCGTGGGCGAAAAGGCCCGGGCACAGGCCACCAGCCGCACGGCGTTGAAATCCTGCATCAGCCCGGCCGGTGTGGTAGCCCGGCTGGCCAGGCTCTGACTGGGACGGGCGGCCATCCACTCGGGGTGGGGCGCGGCAAAGGCGGGGCTGAGGGCGTAGGCAGCAGCGTAGGTATCGGGGTACAGCAGGGCCAGCCGCAGGGTGCCGTTGCCGCCCATGCTGTGGCCGGCCAGGCCCCGGCTGGCGGGCCGGGCCAGGGTGCGGTAGTTTTTATCAATGAAGCTCACCAGCTCTTTTGCCGTGAAATCGGCCCAGGGGCCGTTGGTGGCCGAGTTGGCGTAGAAGCTACCCTGAAACAACGTCTGCTCATTGGGTACCACCACCACTAGCGGCCGAATCTGTCCGGCGGCAATGGCCTCGTCCAGCAGCGCGGCCATGCCGTCGGCGTGGAAAATCAGGCTGTCGTTCCAGGTGAAGCCGTGCAGGTAGTAGAGCGTCGGGTAGCGCCGGGAGGCGTTGGCCTCATAGCCGGCCGGCAGGTATACGCTCACCCGCCGCCGCGGATTTTCGCCGCCCGGGTTGCCTTTCAGCAGCTTTGAATCCAGGTAGGTAACCACTACGCGGCCCTTGGCGGGCATTTGGGCCGGGGCCGGCAGCCGCCAGAGCAGCGCCAGCAGGAGCAACGGCATCAGATGCGGCTGCCGAGGAGGGTGGAAATTCCAGGAACGCAGAGTAAGCATATCAAAGTAAAAAGGAACGTCATGCTGAGCGACGCCAACGTATCTCTACCGCTTCGTAAGAGGCAAAAGGGGTTACCCTTGGTATAGATACTTCGGTGCCGCTCAGCATGACGTTTGGTTAATCGTCAGCTAAAAGAGGCTGGCTCAATTCACCACCAGCGTCATGATGGAGTGGGGGGCGCTGGTGGTTTGGGCGGCCTGGCCTTTCAGCCAGAGCTGGAAGGGCTGCTCCTTATCGGTGCTGTTCATGACTACCACGGCTACTTTGCCATCGGTGTTCAGGAAAGCGGTGGTTTGCAGTACGTCGCGGCTGCTGGCGGTGGCAATGCGCCGGGCGCCGGGGCGGATGAACTTGGAGAAGTGCCCAATGTAGTAGTAGGCGTTGGTGTAGAGCAGCTGGCCGCTGCGCGTGTCGCCGATGATGGGGGCGTAGCAGAAGTTGCCCACATGGTTGGGGCCGCCGGTTTCATCCAGCAGCACGTTCCAGTCGGTCCAGGCCACGGTGCCGGCGTTGAAGTCGTTGATCATGGAGTTGCCGTACCGCTCGCCCAGCTTCCAGTCGTTGATGCCCTCAAACTTGAAACTCTCCACGCAGCCTTCGGTGAAGATCAGCTGCTTATCGGGGTAGGTTTCGTGCACGCGGCGCAGGTTCTCGAACTGCATGCCGCTGCCGGTCCAGGTTTCGTACCAGTGAAACCCAATGCCCCAGTAGTATTTGCTGGCCTCGGGGTCGTCGAAGAGCGTGGCGGCGCGCTGGAACATCAGGTCGCGGTTATGGTCCCAGCCGATGAGCTTTTTGTCGCTCAGGCCGGCCTTTTTGAGCGTGGGGCCGAGGTAGCCCTTCACGAAGTCCCGCTCGTCCTCGGCCGTAAACAGGCAGGATTCCCACTTCTGCTTGGCCATTGGCTCGTTCTGCACCGTGAGGCCCCAGATGGGGATACCCAGCTTCTCGTATGTCTGGATGAACTTCACGTAGTAGTCGGCCCAGCTCTGGCGGAACTCGGGCAGCAGCTTGCCGCCCTGCAGCATGCTTTTGTTGTCCTTCATCCAGGCCGGGGGGCTCCAGGGGCTCACGTACATCGTGAGCTTGCCGCCGGCCGCCGCCTGGGCCTGCTTAATGAACGGAATCCGGTACTGCTCATCGTGCTTTACGCTGAAGGTCTTCAGCGCCTTGTCGCCGTCGGCCACGTAGGTGTAGCTGCCGCTGCTGAAGTCGGTGCTATGGATGCTGGTGCGGGCCAGCGTGTAGCCGATGCCGTTGGTGGGACTGTAATACGCCTGCAAAAACTCCTGCTGCCGGGCTTTGGGCAGCTTGGCAAAGGTTTCGGCGGCAGCATCGGTGAGGGCCCCACCAATGCCGAGAAAGGTCTGGAACGCGTGGGTGGGGTCTACGAACACCGTGGGCTGGGTTTCCAGCGGCTGGGGCTGGGCCTGAAAGGTGAGCTTGCCGGCTTCAGCCAGCCGCTGACTGGTGCCGCTGACGGTGGCGTACACCTGCACCTGCCGGCCCGCCGCCGAATAGGCTTTGGAGGGAGTAGCGGGCTTCTGAGCGGTAGCAACCGCGCTGATGCCAGTGGCCAGCAGCGCAGTTAAAAGGGTTTTCTGCATGAGTATAGAATGGGTAGGAAGTTGCTTGTTGGTGAGGGTGGTCGTGACGTGTTATCGTGAGGGGTGACAGCCTGGGTTTCGTCGGGCTTCTAGTTGCGCGGCCTTGGGAATTACCACACGTAGGTACCGGCCGCGCCGGCTGCCAGGGAAGTCGTCACGGCTTTGTTGCGGTACTGGATGTCAAAGGTTTGGGAAGTGCCGCCGGTGTTCAGCACGATGAGCACTTTTTTGCCGTCGGGGTTCTTGAAGGCTACGTTCTGGAGGTTGCCGGGCAAGTTGCTGCCGATGCGCACCGAGCCTGGCCGTACAAACTTGGCCGCGTGGGCCACCGTGTAGTAGGCCGGGTTACGCGTCACGGCGTTACCGTTGATGGTGACGGCGCCCAGGCAATTGGTGCATCCTCCGGCCGTGTGCGGACCGTAGTTTTGGTCGGCGGCCAGGTTCCACTCCAGCACGTTGCGGCTCCAGTTGCGCGTGGCCCCGATAATGAGGTTCTGCATGTGCCAGCTGAAATCGGGGTTGAAGCTGCCGGGGCCGCCCACCCACTGCTCCGTGAAATACACGTTTTTGGTGGGAAACGCATCGTGCACCGTACTCATGGCAGAGATGTTGCCGGCATACAGATGGAAGGCCGAACCATCGACGTACTGACTGGCCTGCGCGTCCTGCAGAACAGTGAGCGGGTAATCGGGCCGGTCTAGGTTGTGGTCGTAGGCAATGATTTTGGTGTTCAGCCCTGCTGCCCGTAGTGCCGGCCCCACGTTGGCCCGAATGAAGGTGGCCTGCTCGGTGGCCGTCATCACCATGCTGGGGTTGTTGCCGCCGTGCAAAGGCTCGTTCTGCAGCGTAACAGCGTCAATGGTAACGCCCTCAGCCTTCATTCCCTGAATGTACTTGACGAAATATTGGGCGTAGGCCGCGTAGTACTCCGGTTTCAGCGACCCACCCACGAAGCTGCCGTTGGTTTTCATCCAGGTCGGGGCCGTCCAGGGGGAACCCAGGATTTTGATGTTGGGGTTGATGGCCAGGATTTCCTTGAGCACCGGCAGCAGATGCTGGCGGTCGGGGGCGAGGCTGAACTGTGCCAGTGTGGGGTCGGGCTGAGAGGTATCGTCGTAGGTGAAAGGCGCCGCATCCAGATCCGAGGCCCCAATGCTCAGGCGCAGGTAGCTGGTCCCGATGCTGGTGCCATCGGTGGCAAACAGCTCCTTAAGCAGCGCGGCGCGTTCCGTAGCCCCCATCTGGTGCAGCAACTGGGCGCTGCCACCTGTCAGCGTATACCCGAAGCCGTCGATGCTCTGGTACGTCTGGGTGGTATCGACGGTAATAGCCAGGTTCTGGCTGGTAGCCGTAGTAAAATTCAAGGGCAATGTGCTCTTGTAAAACCGCGTCGATTGGTCGGTAGTAGTAAGCCAGAGGGCTACCTGGGAAGGCCCGGAAGGCCCAGGGGGCAGCGGCGGCTCCGGTGTCGGTTCCGATTTGCCATCGGAACCGCAGCCGGTGGCCAGCCCTAGCAGCAGGGCGCAGGACAGACCCAGAGGAAGATGGAAGGGTAGTTTCATGAGATTAAGAAAAAGCACGAGGTGGAAAGGCGAATCAGGAAGCCTGCTTAACGGGGCCAGTTATCGGAGCGAAAAGGGGAAGCGGGCAGGCCGGCTTTGTTGGAGAGGGTAGCGGGCCGGTTGTTGCCCCAGGCGTAGCGCACGGCTACGGGGTTGGGCACGCCGTCGGCCCGTAGGACTACCGCGTTGCCCTGCACCTCGGCCCGGGCCCACACAAAGTGCTTATCGGGGCCGGCAATGGAGAAGGAGGTCTGCCCATCAGCTCCCGGCTTCAGCACCAGGCCGCCGCCCACGTTGCCAAAAGTGAGGCGGAGCTGGTTTTTCTCCGGGGTCAGCTTCTCAAACGTAGGTCCGGACGATACCACGGCCGTTTCGCCGTAGGCCACGCGCCGGGCCGCCAGGGCCAGGCGGTGACCCACATCCAGCTTGTAGCGGGGGTGAATGTCGTCGGCATTGCCCAGGTCCAGGGCCACGGCCTGCGCGGTTTTGGGTACGGTGAGCGTGGTCAGGCGTTGCGCCTCGCGGAGGCGGGCCCAGTCGGTATCAGCAGGTTCGGCGGGGTCGTACATGTAGCCGGCCAGCTGCACGAACAGGAAGGGCAGAGCCGGTTGCTGCCAGCGGGTGCGCCAGTCCTGAATCAGGGCCGGAAACAGCTGCTGGTACTGCTCCGCCCGGCCCGCGTTGCTCTCCCCCTGATACCAGATAACACCCTTCAGGGCGTAGGGGTGCAGCGGGGCAATCATGCCGTTATAGAGGGCCGTGGCGAAATTCTGGGTGCCGCCGGGGAATGGGGAGCGGGGCCGGGAAGCAGGGTCGTAGGCGGGGCGGTATAGCCACTCGCCAGCCAGCGGTACGGTGGTGGTGCCCACCGTGGCCTTCATGTCGGTGGGTTTGCCCCACACGCCGCCGCCGCTGCCGTTGTCGGTTACGCGCACGGTTACCACGTTGCGGCCGGCGCGCACCAAGCTGGCCGGCACGGTGTAGCGCCGCAGGGTAGCGTACCCCCGCGTTCCACCAATGGCTACTCCGTTGAAAAAGGTGCTGTCATTGTCATCTACCTGCGCCAGGCTCAGGGTCAGTGGCTGATTGGCCGCCGTAGCCGGCAGGGTAAATTCCCGCCGCAGCCACAGCACGCCATCGAAGTCGCGCAGCTCCGGTAACTGGCCTTCCCAGTAGCCAGGCAGCTGCATGGTTTTCCAGTCGGTGGTAGTCAGCGCCGGGTCGGCCCAGGTGGGCTGGCCCGGCAGCAGACCGTGGTCCTGGCCTTCGGGGCTGCGCTGCCAGTTGGTGAGGCGGGTGGCGTAGGCGGTTTCCTGGTCGGCAAAGGAACCGGTTTGCTGCGCCAATGAGGCCAGGGCCGGCTGAAAATCGGGGAGCTGACGCAGGGCCTCGGTGCTGGTCCAGGCTTCGGCTACGGTGCCGCCCCACTCGGCCGTAATCAACCCTACGGGTATCTTGTACTGCTGCTGCAGCTCGCGCCCGAAGAAGTAGGCTACGGCCGAAAATCCGGCGGCCGACTGCGGGGTGCAGGACTGCCATTCGCCCCCAGCCAGCTCGGCCAGGGGGCGGATTTCGGCGCGGTTGGGCACGTTGAACAGGCGGATCTGGGGGTGGTTGGCGGCGGCAGCGGCTTCGGCTCCACCGGCCGCGTCGCGCAGGGGCCACTCCATGTTCGACTGTCCCGAGGCCAGCCAGACGTCGCCTACCAGCACATCCGTCAGGCGTAGCGTATTAGTGCCCTGCACCGTTAGCTCAAACGGGCCGCCGGCCGGCTGGGCCGGCAGCTTGAGCGCCCACCGGCCATCGGCCCCGGCCTTGGTCTGCACTTTCGCCCCCCGAAACGACACGCTCACGGCTTCCCCCGGCGCGGCCCAGCCCCAGAGCGGCAGAACCTGGTTGCGCTGAAGGACCATGTGCGAGCCCACGAGGCGGGGCAGACGCACAGTGGCCCGGGCCGCCGGAGCAGCCAGCAGAAAAACAGCAAGTACAGGAAGGCGGGAGAGTTTCATAGGCACTTGAACAGCTGAAAACGGCCTCGGAGAGTTCCATCGGGGCGACAGAAGGAACCGTTCTGGCCCCGAAGGATGCACCTGTGAGGCCGTAAAAGCTTCCGTTACATGTGCGCTGCCGGGCACTTTGGGGGTTGGCCAGCCGCGCAGTTTAGTGGTAGGTAGAAGTTCGATTAATAGGCATCAAGCGAAAAAACCGGCCCCGAACGAGCTTCGGGGCCGGTGATGAAGACGGTTTATTCGTGGGCCACTACTACGCGCCGCACCAGTTGGCCGGCGGGCGTATCAACCTGCAGCAGATAAATGCCGGCCCGCAACGCGGCCACCGGCAGCGTCAGGTGGTTTTCGCCGCTGGTCACGGCCTGATCGGCCTGATTGATGATGAGGCGGCCGGTGAGGTCGAGCAAACGCAGGTTCAGGCGCTGGGTACCCGGCGCGTTGTAGTGCAGGCTCAGCTCGGCATCAGCCGTGGTGGGGTACACCTGCAAGCGCAGGTCGGCGGCCGAACCGGCGGCGGCTAACGCCACACGGGCCGCGCCCTGGTCCGAGAACCACCAGCGCTGGTTGTCGCCGCCGCCGTAAGTCCACTGGTGCACGGCTGCACCGTCGGCGGTAGAGTTGTTTTCCACGTCCAGGGCCTTGCCGCTGAACTTGTTGAGGATGCGGTACGTGCCGTCGCCGTTGCTCAGAATCTGCCAGTACTGGCTGTCCTGGGTCAGCCAGTCCCACTGGTGCGCCTTGGCGCCATCGGCCGTGCTGGGGCCGGCAATGTCCAGGCTCTTGTTGCTGTTCAGGTTCACGATGCGCACGTAGCCGCCGCCGGCGTCCACCAGCTTCCATTTCTGGCTGGCCGCGCTGGCCCAGGTCCACTGCTGCACCCGCCCGCCGTTCACCTGCGAGTTGGCCGATACCTCCAGGGCTTTGCCGCCGTTCTTGGAGCTGATTTCGTAGATGCGCCCAATGGCCGGGCCGCTGCTGGTGGCGGTGCCGTTGTAGTTGCCGCCGCCGGGGTAGTTCACAATGCCGTTCTGGTTCGGCGACACGGCCGCTACCGTGGTATTGGGCACGCAGTTGGCAAAGCGGATGTTGGTGAGCACCTGATTCAGGCCGGCGGGCCCGTCTACCACGTAGGGCGGGTTGATGTGCATGAAGGCCGGGTTGCTGCGGTCCTCGAAGCGCTTGTAGGTCCAGTGGCACCAGCCAATGCCCACGGAGTTGAGGTTGCGGGCCGCGTCGCGCATCCAGGTGTCGGTGTTTTCGCCGGTTTCCCCAATCCAGATGGGCACGTTGTGGGTGGTGCGGAAGTTGCGCAGGTTCCCGATGAAGCGCAGGTCGTTGGCCCCGCCGCCGGTGGAGTTCACGCCGTTGTCCATCTCATAGCCCGTGCCGCTGTAGCGGTGCGAGTTGTACACCAGGTTGCTCCGGTTGGGGAAGGTAAACGGCTCCATGTAGTTGTAGTCGTTGCCCCAGCCGTTGCCTTCCACCAGAATCAGGTGGTTGTCGCCCTGGTTACGAACAGTGGTGATCAGGCGCTGCAGTACGTCGTGAATCTTCTGGTTGCTGGGGTAGTTGTTCGGCTCGTTGATGAGGTCGTACATAGCCACCCGCGAGTCGTTCTTGTAGCGGGTCGAAATGAACGACCAGAGCCGGTTGAGTACATCCTGGTTGATCTGGCGGTTCCAGAGGTCATTGGCCACAATCTGGTCGGCAATGTTGGCGTCGGTGCCCTGGGAGCCGGGTACGGCGTGCATGTCCAGTACCACGTACATGTTGTTGGTCTGCGCCCAGGCCAGGGTATTGTCAATCATGGCCAGGGCTGCCATGTTGTTGGGGTCGGTGAAAAGCTGATTGTTGTTGTACCAGCCCGTCAGTTGGCCCACGTAGGAGTCGTAGCTCACGGTGCCGCGCATCACGCTGTTGCGCACGGCCCGCTGGGCCGGGGTCAGAAACAGCTCGTAGTGCAGCGGCAGCCGGATGCAGTTGAAGCCCTTGCTGGCGATGTAGTCGATATCGGGCTTGGTAATGAAGTTGGCGCGGTAGTTCTGGTAGAAGGTCTCCACGGCCGCGTCGCTCATGCCGGCGTTGTAGAGCGTCTTCTTAACCTTGCCCTGGGTCTGCTTGCCATCGAGACCGGGCCAGCCTACCTTCATCATATAGCCCTCCTGCACGGCCCAGTTGCCCAGGTTCATGCCGTTGAGGATAACTTCCTGGTTGCTGGCATTCACGATGCGCTGCCCATCGGCCCGCAGAAAACTCTGGGCATCGGCGGCCTGCCCGAGGCCTAAACCGGCGAGTAACAGCGGCACGCGCCGCAACGCCCGGGCCATGCGGCCCACTGAAAAAGTACTGGTGTTCATGCTGGTGGGAATTGGTTGTGAAAAAGGAAAAGAAACAAACAGGCCCTGGGGAGGCCGGAAAGGTCAGTTTTGTCGGGATGAGCCGGCGTAAGTCACTAGGTCACTACCATTTCCCACGCGGCATGAGGGGGCGGGGTACTCTGGAAAATCAGAGCGTATGAAGCTTTAGCGGCTTCACTCAGCCCACCTGCGTGGGCTGTAATCAGGCTTTATTCGTGGGCTACTACCACGCGGCGGGCCAGCCGGCCGGTGGGCGTATCCAGCTGTAGCACGTACATGCCGGCCGGCAGGGCCGCCACGGGCAGCTGGAGCCGGTTTTCGCCGGCAATGGCGGGGTAATTAGGCTGGCTGCTTACCACGCGGCCCGCCAGGTCCAGCAGCCGCACTTGCAGGCGTTGTGGGGCAGGAGCACTGTAGCGAAGGCTTAGGGTGGCATCGGTTACCGTCGGGTACACTTGCAGGCGCTCATCAGGCCGGGCCGGGGCCGTGGCCGTCACCACGGTGCCATCGTAGTTGCCACCGCCGGGGTAGTTCACAATACCGTTGCGGTTGGGGGCAATGGCGGCCTGGGTGCTGTTGGTCACGCAGTTGGCAAACAGCATGTTGTTGAGCGCAATGTTCAGCGTGCCGGGGCCATCCACGATGTAAGGCGGATTGATGTGCAGCAGGGCCGCGTTGTTCCGGTTCTCAAACCGCTTGAGCGTCCAGTGACACCAGCCAATGCCCACCGAGTTGAGGCTTTTGGCGGCGTCCTGCATCCAGCCGTCGTTGTTTTCCCCGGTTTCCCCCACCCAGATGGGCACGTCGTTATCGGTGCGGAAGCGGGTGAGGTTGCCGATGGTGCGCAGGTTATTGGGGCTGTTGGGGTCGGCGGAAGTAACGTTGTTGTCAAGCAGGTACCCGGTGCCACTGTAGCGGTGCGAGTTGTAGACCAGGTTGGCCGTGTTGGTGAAGGTGCGCTTCTCCATGTAGTTGAAGTCGTTGCCGTAGCCGTTACCTTCCAATAACAGCAGGTGGTTGTCGCCCTGGTTACGAACAGTGGTGATCAGGCGCTGCAGCACGTCGTGGATCTGCTGGTTGCTGGGTACGTTGTTGGGCTCGTTGATCAGGTCGTACATAGCCACGCGCGCGTCGTTCCTGTAGCGCGCGGCAATGGTGGCCCACAAGCGGGCGGTTATGTCCTGGTACGTGCTGTTATTCCAGAAATCCAGCGGCACCAGGGAGTCGGCAATGTTGGCATCCGTACCCTGCGAGCCGGGGGCGGCGTGCAGGTCCAGTATCACGTAGAGCTTGTTGGCCTGCGCCCAAGCCAGGGTATTGTCAATCATGCGCCAGGCCTCCATGTTGGCCGGATCGGTGAACAGCTGGTTGGCGTTGTACCAGCTGGTAAGCGCACTCACGTAGTCGGGGTAGGTGGTGGTGCCGCGCAGCACACCGTTGCGCACGGCCCGCTGGGCCGGTGTCAGGAACAGGTCGTAGTGCAGCGGCAGCCGCACGCAGTTGAAGCCCAGAGCGGCCACGTAATCCAGATCCGGCTTCTGAATGAAGTTGTTGCGGTAGTTCTGGTAAAACGTTTCCACGGCCGCGTCGCTCAGACCAAAGCCGTACAGCGTTTTCTTGACGGCCCCCTGCGTGGCCTTGCCGTCCACACCCGGCCAGCCCGGCTTGATGATATAGCCTTCCTGCAAAGCCCACCCACCCAGATTCACCCCGTTGAGCAACACTTCCTGGTTGCTGGCATTCACAATCCGGCCGCCTTCAGCGTGCAGAAAGCTTTGCGCGGCTGCCTGTTGCCCCAACCCAATACCGGCCAGCAACAGCAGGTGGCGTAAAGTCCGGGACAGGCGGCTCCCTGCGGGTGTAATAGTGCTCATAAGGGTGGGAATGAAGGACGGATGGATGGGAAATAAGCCCTGGGGAGGCCGGCAAGTGTTGGAGACTGTCCACAGAAATTGCCTTCGGGAATTTTTACTGCGCCGCTACCACACGTAGGTGCCGGCCGCGCCGGGTTGGAGCGTAGAGGTGAGGGTTTTGCCCTGGTAGCGGAGGCTGAAGGGCTGGGTTTGCTTGGAGTTGTTCTGTACCACCACTACTTTCTGGCCGTTGGGGGCTTTGAAGGCCACGTTAGGCAGGGTTTCGGAAGCGGTGGACGCAATGCGCACCGAGCCGGGCCGGGCGAACTTGCTGGCGTGGGCAATGATGTAGTAGGCATCTTCGCGGGTTACGGTGCTGCCATCAATGGTGAGGGCACCCCGGCACTCAGTACAGCCGCCGGGCGTGTGCGGGTTCTGCTGCGGGTCGGCGGCCAGGTTCCACTCCAGCACAGTGCGGGCCCAGTTGCGGGTAGCCCCAATGATGAGTGTGCGCACATGCCAGGGCAGATTTTCCGCAAAGGCGCTTTTCGAGCCCACCCATTGCTCCGTGAAATACACGTTCCGGTCGGGGTGGGCATCGTGTACCTGGCTCAGGGCCTCAATGGGGCCGGCGTAGAGGTGAAAAGCCGAGCCATCCACGTATTTCTTGGCTTCGGGGTCGTTGAGGATGGTCAGGGGGTAGTCGGGCCGGTCGGCGTTGTGGTCGTACACGATGATTTTCGTGTCGATTTTGGCGGCCGCGAAGGCCGGGCCCAGGTGCTTCTTGACAAACTCGGCCTGTTGCTCGGCCAGCATGAGCAGGCTGGGGTTATTGCCCGGGTGCAGCGGCTCGTTTTGCACCGTTATGGCGTCGACGCGCACGCCCTGGGCCTGCATAGCCTGCACGTACTTCACAAAATACTGCGCGTAAGCCGGATAAAACTCCGGTTTCAAGGAGCCGCCCTTGGAGTTGCCGTTGGTCTTCATCCACGGCGGCGGCGACCAGGGCGAGCCAAGCAGCTTGATATTGGGGTTGATGGCCAGAATTTCCTTGAGCACCGGCAACAGGTGCGGCTCATCGGGGGCGAGGCTGAACTTGGCCAGGGTCGGGTCGGTCTGGCCTTCCGGCAGGTCGTCGTAGCTGAACACGGTGCCATCCAGGTCGGAGGCCCCGATGCTCAGGCGCAGGTAGCTCACGCCGATGTTGGTACCGTCGGTGGCGAACAGTTCCCGCAGAATGGCTTGGCGGGCCTCGGGCGTCATGCGGTGCAGCAACTCGGCGCTGCCACCGGTGAGGCAGTAGCCAAACCCGTCAATGGTCTGGAAAGTCTGCTTGTCGTCGACCTCAATCACCGGAGTGCCGGCGGCGGGGGCGGTGGCCGTCCAGGCCGGCGTGGGCTGCAGTGCAAACAGGGCCGACTTATCGGGATTGGTCAGCCAGAAACCAACGGAGCCTTTCGCGGGGCCCGACTGTGGCATGCGCTGGCAGCCGGAGTTCAGGCCCAGCGTCAGGAGCAGGGCGGCGGGGAAAACGGAGCGGGAAAGGAAGGACATAGGGCGGAAGGAAAAGGCAAGGCAGTAGCCGGCAACCCAAAAAATCGGGCTGGAATCAGGCTGGAAATCAGAAGCGGAAAGAAAAAGGGCCGGCCGAAGCCGGCCCGGATTACGCGGCGGTAGGTTTGTGGCCTTTCAGGCCGTACCACATAATGTAAGCGTAGCAGAGAACGGGCAGAATGAAGGCCCAGCGCAGGGTGCTGGCATCGGCTACCAGCCCGAACAGCAGCGGAATTACCGCCCCGCCCACAATGCCAACGTTCAGCAGGCCAGAAGCTTCTTCCGTGTTGCGGCCCAGGCCGGCCACCGCCAGCGTAAAAATGGTGGCAAACATGATGGAGTTCATCAGGCCCACGGCCAGCAGGCTCCACATGGCAATTTCGCCGGTGGTGCTCACCGAAATCAGCACCAGAATTACCGCACCCAGTGAATTGAGAGCTAGCAGGCGGCCGGGGTTAAATTTGTTAAGCAGGTAAGCGCCCAGAAAGCGGCCGACCATAGCACCGCCCCAATAGTAAGCCACTTTATCACCCGCAATTTTGGGCGTAAGGCTCATAACATCGGGCAGGTTGAGGTAGGATACAATGTGCGAACCAATGGCCACCTCGCCGCCTACGTAAGCGAAAATGCCAATGACCCCGAACACCAGATGACGGTAGTGGTAAGCGCGGCGGTTCGGGTCTTCCTCGGTGTGGGCCAGCGTAATAACGGGTAGCTTCAGCATGCCCAGCAGCACGCTAATCACAATCAGTACCGCGCCAATGCACAGGTACGGAATCTGCACGGCTTTCACATCAATGGCAGCGGCAGAAGCGGCCGTGTCCAGGTCGGGTAGGTTGGAGAGAATCAGGGCTGAGCCCAGCAGCGGAGCCACCGTGGTGCCGAGCGAGTTGAAAGCCTGCGTAAGCGTGAGGCGGGCCGGAGCCGATTTGGCCGGCCCCAGAATGGATACGTACGGGTTGCCGGCTACCTGCAGCAGTACCACGCCGGTAGCCAATACAAACAGTGCCCCCAGAAACAGGCCGTAGCTCCGGCTGTCGGCGGCAGGGTAGAACAGGAATGCACCCAGGGCCGCAATCAGAAAGCCGGCCAGCATGCCGCCTTTGTAGCCGATGCGCTGCACCAGTTTGCCAGCCGGGATGCCCATCACGAAATAGGCTCCGAAAAAGCAGAGGTTAATCAGATTGGCCTGGGTGTAGCTGAGCTGGAAAATGGCTTTCAGATACGGAATCAGGATGTCATTCAGACAGGTGATGAACCCCATCATGAAGAACAGGACCGTGAGCGAGGCCAGGGCCGGGGTGTAATTGGGGGTTTCGACACCGGGGGGCGTGTCGGTCGTGCGCAGGGGGGAGGCGGAAATAGGAGCAGCCATGATGGGAATGAAAGAGGAAAGAATGTCTGGATGAAAAGAAGAACCCGCAAAATCGGTTCTTTTCCGCAAAGTAACCGATAGGTGTCGGTCGGTTGCCGCTTCTCACCCGGAAGGGCCGGCCCCGCTCCCCTTTAGCAAAGCCGGCCCCCAATACCCCAGTCCGGCTAGCGAATCCGGCCCGGGGCGGGGGAGCCCCGTAGCCGCGCGAGCGGAACGGGGTAAGTTTCAGAACCTGGTAAGAACGAGCATGACCCGCTGGCAGCCGAAGCGCGCCGGAATCAGATGAGAATACCGCGCACTGCGGGTAAGGACGGCACAACCGAATCAAATATATCGGCCGAGGACAGGAGAAAACAAACCTTCCGACGACTCGGTCTGCTCGGAGTGCCGCTGCGTTATACGCCTACCTCACACGCGAAAAACCCGGTATTCAGGGCGGAAAAAGCCCGTTGTGGCGTGCCCAGCGCAACGGGCGGCAGATAAGAAACAACGAAAAACTGTGCTGCTCCGCAGGAAAGCAGTCAGGCGTAGCCGGCCCGGCAGGTAGTAGCTGCCGGGCCGACACTTTAAGATTAGTAGCCGGGGTTCTGTTGCAGCTGGGCGTTGTTGTTCAGCTCAGCCTGCGGCAGCGGGAATAGCAGCAGGTTCGCGTCGCGGCGGTTAAGCTTCTGCTCAATGATATCGAGGGCCGTAACGGCGTGGGCACCAGCTTCTGCCTGGTTGTGGCGGGCATAGCGCAGCAAGTCAAACCACCGCTCCCCCTCGAAAGCCATTTCCAGCCGGCGCTGCCGGTCAATTTCATCCCGCAACGCCTTTTTGCTGGCGTACTGGGGGGAGGCCGCCGTGAGGGCCGGCAAACCGGCGCGGGTGCGCACCATATTCAGCTTGGCCAACGCATCAGCCGAGGGTCCGTCCTGCTCGTTCAGGGCTTCGGCGTACATCAGCAGCACATCGGCGTAGCGCAGAATGTAGGTGTTGTCGGGGCTGTTGAAGCCGTTGGGGGCACCGGGCCACTTGTACACGAAAGGGCCCAGGTCGTTGGCGCTGGCCTTGGAGTCACGGCTGGAACCAAGCACGAAGCTGGCGTAGTCGCGCTGCACGTACACCACCCCGCCGGCCGTGACGGTGCGGGTGGCGCGGCGGCTCCAGCGCTGGTCGTTCAGCGTGTCCACCACAAACGTCAGGTCAGTGGGCTTCGCCGTGGCCGTGCTCCGGTACAGGGTCGGAATGTTAAACTTCGGGAAGGAATACGTAGCTGGCGGCGAGGGCAGTAGCAAATCAGGCAGGATGTTATTGCCGTCGGGCGTGCCCTGGTTCTGCACTTCCAGAATGGTTTCCGGCCGCACGTTTTCAGCCGGGTACAGGCTCTTGAAGTTCGCGGCCAGCGCGTAACCGCCTTCGGTGATTACCTTGTTGGCCGCTGCCGCTGCCGGGGCCCACTGGCGTTGCGTGAGCAGCACCTTGGCCAGCAGCGCATTCACGGCACCTTTCGTAATCCGGTTGGGGTTGGCGGCGGGCACCATCCCGTCAGCCGTATTCAGGTCGGCGGCAATCTGGACGTAAACGGTTTCGGCAGAAGTGCGCGGTAAGGATACCACCGTCTGCTCGCCGCTTTCCGTGGGCTCCAGCCGCAACGGAACCGCCCCGTACAGCTTCACCAGGTTGTAATAGTGCAGGGCCCGCAGGAAGTAGGCCTCGCCCAGAATCTGGTTTTTGCGGGCGGCCGTCATATCAATGGCCGGCACGTATTTCAGCACCGCGTTGGCCCGGTTGATACCGAGGTAGGAGTCGCGCCAGATGTTGTAAATCTGGCCGGTGGTGGGCGTCCAGGTCAGGCGGCCCAGGGCAGTTACGTCGCCGTTGGTGCTGAAACAGTTGTCAGACGGCATTTCACCGGCCACCACCAAGTCCTGGCTGTAGAGGCCGGTGCCCTGCAGGGCATCGTAGGCGGCGGTCAGGCCGGCCTCGGCGTCGTCGGAGTTCTGGAAGAAGTTCTCGGGGGCAATGCTGGGCAGCGGCTGCTTATCCAGTACGTCGCAGCTGCCCAGGGCTACCAGGGCAAAAACGGGAATGAATATCTTTTTCATGGGAAGGGGCGGGAGTCAGCTTAGAAAGAGGCGTTCAGGCCAACGGTGTAGGTGCGTGCCTGTGGGTACACGCCAAAGTCGCGGCCGCTGCTGGTAGCGGAGAACGGGTCGGCGCTTACTTCCGGGTCGTAACCCGAATAATCGGTCCAGGTCAGCAGGTTCTGCCCGCTCACGTACACGCGCAGGCCGCTGAAGCGGGCTTTGTTGATGAGGCTGGCGGGCAGGGTGTAGCCCAGCGTGAGGTTTTTGAGGCGGACGTAGCTGCCATCCTCAATCCAGCGGGAGGAAAAGCGGCCGTTGTTGTTGGGGTCGCCAAATACGGCGCGCGGAATGCTCGTGTCGGTGTTGGTGGGCGTCCAGCGGTCCAGCACGGTAGTCAGCTGGTTGACGGGGCCGTTCAACGACTCCAGAGCCTGGCGGTTGGCGTTGTAGATGTCGTTGCCGAAGCTGCCCTGGAAAAATACGCTCAGGTCGAGGCCCTTGAACGAGAAGGTATTCGTGACGCCCCCGATAACCTTGGGGTTCGGGTTACCAATGATGGTCCGGTCCGCGTCGTTGATGACTTTGTCGCCGTTCACGTCCGCGAAGCGGATATCCCCGGGTTGGGGGTTGCCCTGCTGGGTGGCGGCGTTGGCAATTTCATCGGCCGATTGGAAGATGCCCTGCACCTTGTAGCCATAGAACGAACCCAGGGGGCTGCCCTTCTGCGAAATGCTGTTGGCGTAGATGATGTTGCGGTCAACCAACTGGTTCTGGGTGTTGTACAAGGTGCCCAGGTCCAGGATTTTGTTGCGGTTGAGCGAGGCGTTCAGGTTGGTGCTCCAGCTGAAGCCGCCGTTCTGGCCCTGTACGTTGGTGGTGTTGAGGGCAAACTCCAGGCCCTTGTTTTCCACCGCGCCTACGTTCTGAATAATGTCGAGCACCTGCGCGCCGGTGCTCGGCGCGAGCGGTACACTCAGCAGCAGGTCTTCGGCGCGCTTGCGGTAGGCATCCACGTTCAGCGTGAGCCGGTCGTTAAACATGCCCAAGTCCAGGCCGATGTTGTACTGGTAAGAAGTTTCCCACTTCAGGGCCCGGTTGCCGATGCGGTCGGGCCGGATACCGCCCTGTACTGAGGTGCCGTTGCCCACGTAGTTGGCGCCCACCACGTAGGAGCTGAAGCGCTGGTAGGTGTAGCCCAGTTCCTGGTTGCCGTTGCCGCCGAAGCTGCCGCGTAGTTTCAGGTCGGTAATCGGCGTGCTCTGCGGGAAGAAACCTTCCTTGGAAATGCGCCAGCCCAAAGCCACGGCCGGGAAGTAGCCGTGAGCGTCATCGAAGCGGCTGGTGCCGTCGCGGCGCAGGCTCAGGGTAGCCAGATACCGGTCCTCAAAGCTATAGATGGCGCGGGCAAACAGGCTAGTTAGGCCCCATTCTTCTTCGTAGCTACTAGTGCCCAGCCGCTCGGTGCCAGCCGAGAGATACGGCACGGCGTTGGAGGCATAGCCCCGCACGGACGCGTTGGAAGCAAAGCGGTTCGACTCCTGAATCGACTGGCCGGCCAGCAGTTGCAGGCTGTGCTTTTCGCCGAGGTTGGGCGAGTAGGTAGCCGTGTTTTCCCACAGCCAGATGTTCTGGAGCGTGGTGCCCGTCCGGCCGCTGCCCCGGGTAGAGGCATCGGCGCGGGAGGTGCCGGGGTAGTCGCGGGTGATGAACTCGTTTTCCAGCTGGCTGCGGAAGTCAATTCCCAGCGACGAGCGGACGGTCAGGTTTTTCAGGATGTTGTACTCCCCGAAGACGTTGCCGATAACCTGGTAAGTGAGGGCTCGGTTGTTGGTTTCGAGTAGGTTGCCCACCGGGTTGTCCGACAGCGAGAAAGGGTTGGTGCCATACAGGCCGTTGGCCTCCCGCACGGGTACCGTCGGAATCTGGGCCAGGGTGCCGAGTACAGTGCCCGAGTTGCCCAGGCCCAGCTCGCTGCGCACGCTGCCGTTGGTATTGGTGCGGCTCAGGTTGAGGTTGGTGCCCACCTTGAACTTCTCGCCGGCCTTCTGATCGAAGTTGAGCTTGAAATTAAAACGGTCGAAGCCGGAGTTCAGGATAATACCGTCCTGCTTGAAGTAGCCGCCGCCCACGTAGTAGTGGGTACGGTCGGTGCCGCCGCTCACGTTCAGTTGGTAATTCTGGATGGCCGCCGTGCGGTACACCTCATCCTGCCAGTCGGTATCAACGGGCAGGTTGTTGAGGTCGGGGAAGCCCGGGGCCGCTCCGCCATTAATCTGCGACTCATTGAAGTACTCCGCAAACTGCCGGGCGTTCAGCACATCCAGTTTTTTGCGCAGGCTTTGCACGCCATAATAGGCATTGAAGCCCACCTGCGGCTTGCCCGACTTGCCGCGCTTGGTGGTAATTACCACTACCCCGTTGGAAGCCCGCACGCCGTAAATGGCGGCCGCGGCGCCATCCTTCAGCACGTCAATCGATTCAATATCGGCGGGGTTAATAGAGTTGAGCGGGTTCGGCTTCTGGTTGCCCACGCTCAGCTCCCGGTCGTAGGTCGGCAGTACCGGTACGCCGTCAATTACGTACAGCGGCGAGTTGCTGCCGTTCAAGGAGCTATTACCCCGAATCTGCACGTTGATGCCTGCGCCGGGCGCGCCGGTTGGGGCCGTCACCTGCACCCCGGCGGCCTGACCCTGCAGGGCCTGGTCGAAGCCGGCTACTTTCTGCCGCTCAATCTGCTGGGCCCCAACTGAGGCCACCGAGGTGGTGAGTTCCTGCCGGGCCTGGGTGCCGTAGCCCACGACCACCACTTCGCTCAGCGCCTGAGAATCGGCATCCAGATTAACGGTCAGGCTGCTGGTGGCTGCGGTTACCGGTACTTCGCGGCTTTTGAAACCGATAGAGCTGAACACGAGGGTGCTGCCCTCCGGTACGCTGAGCGAGAAGGACCCGTCGGCGCCGGTAGAGGTACCAATGGAAGTGCCTTTGACCACCACCGTCACGCCCGGCAGGACTTCACCGTTGGCTTGGGTCACACGGCCGGAAACCGGTACGTCGGCCGCCGTAGCCTTCGATAAGCCGGCGTTCAGGAGCGGGCCGTTGGCCGGTGCCACCAGAATATAGTAGTCGGCCCGGAGCTTTTTGAAGCTGAGGTCGGCCTGGGGCAGTACCTCGGTGAGCTTGTCTTCCAGCGGGGCCACGGCCTCGGGCCGGGCTACTACCCGCTTGTTGCTGACCAGGTTGGCATCGTAAAAGATGGTGACCCCATACTGGGTTTCCCACTGGCCCAGGAGGTCCTTGAGCAGAACCGTTTCAACCGGCACTGCGGTGCGCTGGGTGGGAATGTGGTTGGATGCTAGGAGTTGCGCGGAGGCCGTGGCCCCCGGGGCAGGTAGCAGCAGCGCACAGGCCGAGAGGGCCGTGGACGCCAGGCCGCCACCCAGGCGGGTAGGGGTTGGGTGCATTGTGGGAATGGTGGGAAAATGAGAAAAAGAAACCGTTAGGGCCGCCAGGAGTAGGGGAAGGCGGCTTAACGGGTAGTTGAGTCAGAGAGAATCAGGTCGTTGCCCCGGCGGTCAGCTTTCAGCTGGAAAGTTTCCTCCAGCGCGCGCAGGAGCAGATCAAGGTCCCGCACGGGTACCGTGCCGGTCATGCGCCGCTCCTTCAGGCTGGGCGTGGCAATGGTCACGTCGAGGCCGTACGTATCGTGCAGACGGGTGGCGAGGTCCGTAATGGACGTATTATCGAGGACGAGCTTGGCATCTTTCCAGGCGGCGTAGGTATCGGTCTGCACGGGTTTGTACACTACCGTGTTAGCCTTCGGGCCCTGGGTTTCAACCAGCTCACCGGGCTTCATCACCACGTCGGGGTGGGTGGTATCCGTGAAATCTACCCGCACCTTGCCCGACAGCAGCACCACCCGCGACTCTTCCCGCCGGCGGAACACGGTAAACTTCGTGCCCAGCACTTCCACGTTGAAGCCGCCGTTGGTGTGTACTACAAACCGCTGGTGGCTTGGGAGGTGGCGAACCGAGAAATAGGCCTCGCCGTTCAGCCACACCTCCCGGGGCTGACCATCGGGCACGTTCACGGCATAGCGGATGCTGGAGTTGCCGTTCAGCGTCACCTGCGAGCCATCGGGGAGGTGCAGCCGACGCATTTCACCGTAGGCAGTGGTATAGTTCCGGGAGCTGACCGGCGGTTGGGTTTGCCACCAAAGGCCACCGGCCGTCAACAGGCCGGCCGTGGCAGCTGCCGCAGCCCAGTAGCGCCAGCGGCGTGGTTGCGCCAGGTCTTCTGCCGGCTCCGTAGCGGCGGGCTCCGAAAAGCCCAGCCGCTGGTGAAGGCTGCCGAGTAGCTGCTCATAGTCGGGTTCCGGCAATGGCAGAGTAGCGGGAGTATCCAGCGTGTTCCAGTGTTCCTCCATCCACACGCGGGCGAGCAGCTGGTTGGTGGGCTCGCTCAGCCAGTTCCGTACGCTTGCGGCTTCCAGCGGAGAGGACATGCCGTTAACGTAACGAAGAAAGGCATTTTGATCGGGCGAAGCAGCCATGAGCAACGGGTAGGAGGTAGGTTCTGCTGAGTAATACACCCACCAGCCCGGCTACCCTGACTCACCGCGTAATTTTTTTGCAGAAAAACGTAACCTTTTTCGCTTGACGTTGATAAACTGTTTCTTACGTTTTGCTTAAGTCGCGAAAATAAACGCACAAGCGAAAAGACTTATCTCAATAAGACGACTGCAAAGAAGGGCTAGGCCAGCAACAACAGGAGTGGCAACAGGCTAAGTGCCGTGCCGTGCGCCTGGAAATAAAGGCGCAGAAAGTGCAGGGCCTGCGCCATTTGAGTCTCCACTGTTTTCACCGAAATACCCAGCTCCTGCGCAATTTCAGCGTACGAAAGTCCTTGCTGCCGGCTCAGGGTGAAAATATGGCGGCGCTTTGGCGGAAGTTTTTCCAGCGCGGCCAGATACAGGGTTTCCAGCTCGGCAAAGGCCACATCGGTATCGGTGGTGGCGGCGGTGGCGGTGCCGGTGAACAGGGCGTAATCCTGGTAGGCCTGGTGGTGGCGGGTGTGGCGCAGCTGGTTGAGAATGGTGTGGTGGGCCACCGTGAAGAGGTAGCCTTTCAGCGGCACATCATCCCGCAACTCGTGGCGCCGTTCCCATATTTTGAGGAAGCATTCCTGCACAATCTCCTCGGCCGCCGCCCCCGATTTCAGGTAGCCGTAGGCAAACCGGTACACCCGCGCGCTGTACTGCCGGAACAGGGCATCAAAGGCGCGTTGGTCGTCGTTGCGCAGGCGGCTCAACCACACCAATTCCGTATCTGGGCGCACTACTTCCAACGCGGGAGAATCTTTGAAATGTAGCTCAAGGTACTTGAATTTTCCAGCCAACTACAAATCAACACTACTTAGCGCGCGGGACGTTCACCGAGGTGGGCAACAAAAAAGCCCCTCGGGCGTGGGACCGGGCAAGCAGGTCTCACGCCCGAGGGGCTAATGGTCAGGCCGAGCTCCGGGCGCTGGTTATGCCACGATGGATACCCGCACTTTCTTGCCTTTGACCTTGGCTCCGGCCAGCCTTTCGGCTACTTCCTGGGCCTGCTGACGCGGCACGGCCACGTAGCTGTAGTAGTCAAATACCTCAATGTGGCCGACCTCATCACGAGCTACGCCGCCCACGTTCACGAAGGCGCCAACTAAGTCGTGGGCACTTACTTTGTCTTTTTTGCCAGCCGTTACGTGCAGCGTGATGTTTTCGGGGCGGGGCGCTTTGGGCGCGGCGGGCGGCAGTTTGGGAGCGTGCATGGGCTTCCACTGAATGGTAGCTGAAACCGGCCATTTCTTCACATGAGCCTGCTCTTTCTCCGTTGCCAGAATGTGGGCGGTACCCTCGGCGCCGGCCCGGGCCGTGCGGCCGGCCCGGTGCTGGAAGCCGTCGGCTTTGTCGGGGGCGTCGTATTGCACCACGGTGTCCAGTTGGGTTACGTCGATGCCGCGGGCGGCTACGTCGGTGGCTACCAGCACCTGGCTGGAGCCGTTACGTAGTTTCAGCAAAGCTTTGTCCCGCTCGGGCTGGGGCATTTTGCCGTGCAGCACCTCGGCCGCCACGCCCCGGCCCACCAGGAAGCGCGTCAGCTCCATGCACCGGTCGCGGGTGTTGCAGAAGATGAGGGCGCGGCCGGTTTCAGGCTTGTTGAGTAGGTGCAGCAAGGCCGCCGGCTTCTGCTCCACGGTACCTACATGGCCCAGCAGGGTGAGGTTTTCGGGCAGTTCATCGGTGTCCTCGCCGGCATTTACCACGCGGGGGCGGGTCAGGTTTTTGCGAATCAGCTCCACTACTTTGTCCGACATGGTAGCCGAAAACAGCAGGGTCTGGCGACGACGGGGCAGGCGTTTCACAATCTCCACCAGCTCATCCTGAAAACCCAGTTCCAGTAGCTTGTCGGCTTCGTCGAGAATGAGGGTCTTAAGCTGATTCGGAATGATAGTGCGCCGCTCAAAGTGGTCGAGCAAGCGGCCGGGAGTGGCTACCACGATGTGCGGAGGCTGGGTAAGGGAAGCGGTTTCCTCGCGGAAAGCGTGGCCGCCGTAAAAGGCCGCTACCCGCAGGTTGGGCAGGAATTTGCCGAGCTTTTTGAGGGCGTCGCGCACCTGCAGGGCCAGTTCGCGGGCGGGAACCAGCACAATTACCTGCACAGCGTCGGTTTTCAAATCCAATAGTTGGAGCACCGAAAGGCCATAGGCGGCCGTTTTGCCCGAGCCAGTAGGGGCTTGGCCCACCAGATCCTGGCCGGCCAGGGCCATGGGCACCACCTGCTCCTGCACGGGCGTAGGGGTCAGGAATTGCAGCTCTTCCAGGGCTTGCAGCAGTTCGGGGGCCAACCCCAGGTCGGCAAAGGAAGCAGTAGTCGAAGTCATAAGCGGTTTTTCTACCCGCAAAGGTACGCTTTATGAATGGGTGGATGGCTGGGGTGTTGAATAGGTAGCGTATTGGATAGAGGGTAACTGGTCTGCCTATCCAATACGTACTTCATTTAATCCTCCACATCTACCAACTTATAGCGCACGGCGGATTTCTTGGGGCGAATATCAAGACCAACGTAGTGCGCGTAGGCCTTGGTAAAGCAGGCGCCGAAGTAGAAAATCATGGCAGAGTAAAATACGAACAGCAGTACCAGCACTACGCTGGAGGCTGCGCCATAGATGGGGCCGAGGTTGCGCGGCACCAGCAGGAAACCCAGTACGTTTTCACCCAGGTCGATGAGGACGGCCGTAAGCAGGGCCCCGCGCCACACCGCTTTGGGGGGCACTTTGGCGCTGCTCAGGTTCCGGAACGTAACCCCGCACCAGGCCGTGAGAATCAGCAGGGAAAACACCTGGTTGCCGATCTGAAAAAGCACGGAGCTGAACGCAGCCCCAAAATCGTGGGCGTAGTGAGCCAGAAACGCCAGGGCGGCATCGGAGAGGAAGGCCAGGATGGAAAGCAGCCCGGTGGCCAGCAGCAGCCCCAACGAGCGGCTTCTTTCCTTCAGCACCTTGCGAAACTGCCCGGTGCTGCGCCGCACCCGCACCTGCCAGAGCTGATTGAGCGAGTTCTGAATGACCCCGAACAGGGTGGTGGCAATGAATACCAGAAACCCGAACCCCAGCCACGTAACAAGGCGGCTGCGCTCGATATTGGTTACGTTCTGCAGAATCTGCTCGACCAGCCCCGCCGCCGAGGAGCCCAGTAGGTGCGAGAGTTTGGTGAGCAGCAACACCCGCACCTGTGAGCGGGAATACAAAGAACCCAGCAGTTGAATCAGGATAATAACGATGGGCGGCAGGGCAAACGTGGTGAAGAAGGCCGTGGCCGCACCCAGCCGTAACGGGTCGTTGGCCCCGAACTCCCGGGCCGCCCGGCGCAACAGAATCAGGAAATCAGTAATGGGGTGGCGACGGGCATGGCCGGGCGCGTGTACTTTTGTCATAGGAGGCGCGTACTAGCCGTGGGCGCGCAGCCGGGCACGGGTCAAGAGTTACGAAGGTAGCTCCCGGTTGCTGCATCACCATCCATTTCCTGCTAATCCCAATTCTTCGTGTCAGAACCCCGGGTCCCGCTGCCAGTATCTTCTTCCATTGCCCCGCCGGCCAGCTGGTGGCGGCGCCGTTTGCTGCAGCCGGTACTCAACCTGCTGCGGCAGGGCCTTACACCGCAGCAACTAGCCCTGACAATAGCGTTGGGTACGGCAGCCGGGCTGGTGCCGATGCTGGGCATTACCACGCTGCTGGCTACCACGGCGGCTGTGCGTCTGCGCCTGAACGTGGCGGCTACGCTACTGGTAGCGCACCTCTGGAGCCCGGTGCAGCTGCTGCTCATCATCCCGTTCATGAGCCAGGGAGCCAGGTTATGGGGCTCTCACAGCCCCCCGCTGACGCTGGAAAAGCTGCAGTATCTGTTTCGTCACGATTGGGTAGCGGCCCTGGGGCTGCTCTGGCATGCTATTCTGGGCGGGCTGGCGCTGTGGGCCGGGGCCTTCCTGGTGCTGGGACCCATCCTGTACTTCACGCTCCGGCCCGTGCTGGCGTATCTGATGCGCAAGCCCCGGCCGGAATAGAAGCGCGCACGTTAACCACCTCAACAAAGCCGTGAAGCAGGCGACTGGCAAGTACATACGCATTTTTCAGTCGCATCAGCAACGAGGCCGGGGCACCGGGGCAGCATACCACCTAGAGCGTGCTGCGTGAGGGTGGGCAGCCTCATGCTCCAAACGGCCGCAGCGTCTCGCTGCCCTGCTGCTCAAAAAACTCGTCGCACCAACGGCACACGTTCTGCAGCTCCTCCCCACGAGCCAGCGCATGCGCTTCACTGACTCCCACCGACTCGCCCATTTTCCAGGGCTCACCCTGGTTGAGACGCTGCATAATCTCGGATTTGGAAGCCCGCAATAGCACGTCGGCTACTTTTTCGGTGCGGGCATCGCCCAGGGGGAATTTCGTGCCTGGGCAGCAGGGGTTGATTTTCCAGAGCTGGATGCTGATTTCCTGGGGCAGGTCGGTGCCACCCAGAAACCCTTTGGCCCCAGAGAGAATGGCGCAGAAGTTATGGGTGGGGTCTTTGAGCCAGATGTTTTTCTCCAGGGCGCGGCCCCGGGCCCAGTTGCCGCCCAGCCACATGTCCTCGGTGGCCCCCCAGTAGCCCCAGCTCAGGCGGTGGCCCGGCACCAGCAGGTTGTCCTTGTCGATAAGCGGCTCGTGGTCGTCGCCGTTCACGCCCCGGCTTTCAAACAGGTCGGCCAGCGTCATCAGGCGCGCGCCGGACAGCTTGTGGTAGCGGTCAATGCTGGCAATGTCGAAGCGCGTGACGCCCTTGGCAATCAGCAGGTCGAGAATTTCCGGCGTGAGCAGGTCGCCATTGGTCTGCAGCATGATCTGGGTGCGGCCCTGGTATTTCTGCTGCAGGGCCTCCAGAATGGAGTAGAGCTTGGCGCGGTCGGCCAGCGGCTCGCCGCCCGACAGGATGAGCCGGTCCACCTGGTCGGGTAGGTTGTCGATGATGCGGAAGCAGTCCTGCACGCTGATGCGCGTGCCCTGGGAGCCGGAGCTGTTGTAGCAATGGTCGCACTTGTCGTTGCAGAGCTGGGTGAACACCCAGTACACGGATTCGCAGTGGTGGAAGTCGGTTTTCATGAAGTAGAGGCCGAAGCCGGGAGCGTCTGTTGAATGGATTCCCAGAAGGCCAGCTCCTGGCGGACGGCCGTGCGGGCATCCTGCACGAACTCGGTTACCGAGGGAAAGCAGGTGAGTTGGCCCTGGTCGAGGTAGCCGAAGCGGGTGCCCACGGTGAGGGCTTCGCGGCTGTCGTGGGTAACAAAAAGCGAGGTAATCTGGTGCTGGCGGCTCACGCGCAGAAACAGCTGCTGCATGTCGGCGCGAGTCTGGGCGTCGAGGTTGCCGAAGGGCTCATCGAGCAGCAGCAGGCGCGGCCGGATGATGAGGGCCCGGCCGAACGACACCCGCTGCCGCTGCCCGCCCGAGAGATGGTCGGGGGCTTTGCGGGCGTGCGCGCTCAGGTCCAGCTCCGCCAGCAGCTCGTGGACCTGCCGGTCAATTTCAGCCTTTACCACGTGGCGGATGCGCAGCCCGAAGGCCACGTTTTCGAACACGCTCAGGTGCGGAAACAGCAGCGGCTCCTGGTAGAGATACACCATCTGGCGCTCGTTGGGCGGCACCGGCCCCAGATCCTGGCCCTGTGCGAGCAACGTGCCCGCATCGGGCGCTTCTAGGCCGGCCAGAATCTTGAGCAGCGTGGTTTTGCCGCAGCCCGAGCGGCCCAGCACGGCCAGTACTTCGCCCGGGCTGAGCGAAAACGAGATGTCGCGCAGCACCGGCTGCGTGCCAAACTGCTTGGACAGGTGGGCAACGGTCAGCAGCTCGCTCATACGGTAGCTCCCTCGCCGTACGCGGCCGCGTCGATGGTCAGGCGGCCGGCGGGCGGGCGCACGCCGCTCAACCACTCGGTCAGGCGGTCGACGTAGTTATCGAGGTGGGTGATCTGCTGTACGCCGTGCTCCACCAGCGGGTCGAGGGTAGAGACCAGCAGCGTGCCGCCGTAGGCGTGAGTTTGCCAGGTGATAATCTCGCCCGCGGCGTTGGTCTGGATGATTTCGGCCCCGGCCGGTACGCGGGTGTACACGCCGTGGGTGTGCCAGCAGGCCTGGCGCGGGGTGAGGCCTTGGTACACGGGATGGTCATAATTCGTGTCCGACACCGGTGGGTTGGTGGGGTCCGTTACCCACCAGTAGTTGTTTACCGGCCGGTCCTCCCACTGCGCATCCAGCCAGGCCGTGGAGGAGTCGCCTTCCAGGAATACCTTTTTGCCGGCCGCCAGAAAGTCGTAAATCAGCCCCTGCTTCTCGGTCAGCATGGCCTGGTTCGACTGGAAGGGAATGGCCAGCGCGTCCAGGTCGCGCAGGGCCGCCGCGTCGAGGTCATGCACGTAGAGCAGGCGGTACAGGTCGCGGTACTTGGGGGCCGTGGCCAGGGCGTAGTGCGACCATACGCCGTTGAAAAGCAAGCCGATCTTAGCCATGCGCGGGAACGAAAGAAGTGGAAATCAGGTGCAGAAAGTTACGGTATAGCGTGACGGGTGCGCCCGTAGGGCGGCCGGCGTAGGTCACATCGGCCAGTGGGCCGCTGGCGGTCAGCAGCATCCGGCCCGGGGTGCTCACCTCGTCCAGCACCACAATGGGGCGCTGCCAGGTATCGGCCAGCAGCACGTCGGCTCCCGGAGCGGCCTGCAGGTAGCCGCAGGCCCACCACCCGCTCATGCCGTGCGAGAAGTTCAGCTCATCCAGCGCGAGGTTGCGCAGCAGGCCGTGGCGGTCAGGGCCGGCCGGGAAGTAGCGCACGTCCCGGGTGGGGTGCGCGTTATCCATCACCCACTGATTGCCGGGCACCCAGGCCGTGAAGAAACCGTCGCAGCACACCAGCGCCTTGCCCGCCGCCAGAAACCGGTCCACCTTCTCCTTGATCCGGAGCATCGCCACGTGGTCCGAGCCGTTGGGCACCACCAGCAGGTCGTAGGGCGTCAGGTCGGGGTCGAAGTCCCGGGTGATGAGGCAGGTGGTGTACTGAACCAGCTCGTTGGAGACGTAGTAGCTCTCCAGGCCGGAAATTCCATTGGAGATGAGCAGGGCGTGCAGCATAAGCAAAGCAGGGTTAGCCGGCAGAAGCTACGGTTTGCGCAGCAGGGTAGATTTATTCAGCAGCAGCAGCACGGCGGGGGGTACGACCAGCAGCAGCGCGGCCACGGCAGCCAGCTGCGCGTTGGCCTCGCCCACGTAGGTGAACACCTGCACCGTGAGCGTACGCACCTTGCCCACGCTGAGCACGTTAGTCAGGCCGAAGTCAAACCAACTCAGCAGAAACGTTTGTACCAGCGTGGTGCGCAGCAGCGGCCAGGCCAGCGGCAGCAGCACCCGTCGCCAGGCCTGCCGGGGCGTGCAGCCCAGCGTACGGGCCAACTGCTCGTACTCCGTGATGTGGCCCGACCAGAAGCTGCGCAGCAGCAGCGTGGCAAACGGCAGGGCCACCAGCAGCAACCCCACCAGCACGCCCCCCACCGAGCCCGACAAATGCAGGCGGATAATGAACGGCTGAATGAGCACGGCCAGCAGCACCGGCGGCAGCGCGTAGGGCAGGTAACTGGCCGCTTCCCAGCGCGCCGGGTGGCGGCTGCGCGTGATGGCGCGGGCCAGCCCGAAACCGCCCGCTGTGGCCAGCGCGGCCACGGTGCCGGCCGGCAGCAGACTGCGACCCAGGCCCAGCAGCAGGTCGTTGTCGGCCGCCAGCAGGCTGCGCCACGCCTCCAGCGAGTAGGCCGGCGGCAGGGCGGCCGGGAAGCGCCACTGCTCGCCCACGGCCAGCAGTCCGAGCAGGCCGAAGGGCAGCACGAAAAGCAGCAGTAGCAGGACGATAAGCAGGTAGGAGCGCATAGCGGAAGAAACAGAAGAGGCAGGCCGTCAGCGGACCGCCGTTTGCCGCCGCAGCCGGAGCAGCACGGCCACCAGCCCCAGCAGCCCCAGGGCCACCAGAAATCCCGCCAGATAGGCGGCCGGCAGTTCACGCAAATCGAAGCGTTGCAGGCGGGTGGCCAGGTACACGCTCAGCATCTGCGGGTAGGGCCGGCCCAGCAGCAGGGGAATGTCGTAGGCCCCGAGCGTGGCCATGAAGCTGAGCAGCAGTGTGGGAGCCGCCCGGCGCAGCAGCAGCGGCCCGGCTACCCGCCGTCGGAACTGCCCCGGGCTGGCCCCCAGCGTGAGCGTGAGCTGCCGGTACTCCTCCAGCCGGCTTTCCTGGTAGATAGCCCGAAACAGTAGGGTGAAAAACGGAAACGTGAGCAGCACCTGCGCCCCGATGATGCCGAGGCCGGCCGCGTCCTGCACCAGCTCCGGAAACCCCTCCGGCCCCTGGATCAGCCCCAGCTGGAAGCAGAGGCGCGCCAGCCACCCCGTCCGGCTCAGCAGCTGAAACAGGTAGAAACCAACCACCAGGGCCGGCAGCAGCAGGGGCACGTACAGCAGCCCCGGTAGCGGCCACCGCCGCAGCGTGGGCTGCGCCCGCAGCACCAGCAGCAGCGCCAGGGCAATGGAAATCCCCACGGAGGCCACCGCCACCCACCCGCTGAACAGCGCGGCGTACAGCAGGCCGGTATCGGTGCCCAGGGCCTGCCAGTAGCGTCCGGTGAAGCCCGCGGCCAGCGGCCCGGCCAGCCCCACGCTGCCCAGCAGGGCGTACGCCAGCCCGGCCAGCGGCAGCCCCACCACCAGCAGCCCGTACAGGCTCAGCAGCGGACTAGGAAGCCGGGACGGGCGTGCCTTCGATAACATAGGTGCGGAAGTCCTTGAACAGGCGTGTCATGTATTCCGGATCGGGCTCGGGCAGGGCCAGGTCCTGGATGGTTTCGCGCCGGGGCGCGTAGCGGCGCGAAGGTAGCTGCTCAAACGCCTGGCGCTGGGCGGCCGGCAGGGCCTTCAGGTTGAGCACGGTGTGGTCGCCCCACACGTTGGGGTCCATCTTGCGCAGCTGAGCCTCGGGCGAAATCAGGAAGTTGATAACCAGCATTGCCGCCTCGGGGTGCTGGGCCCCGCGCACCAGGCCCAGGTAGTGCGCGTTCTGGATGGTGCCGGTCGCAGGCACGTAGGCGCGGGCCGTGGCCGGAAATACCTGCTGGTTGATTTTGTTGTCCACCTCCGCGTCGTTGTTGGAGAAGGTAAACGCCACCTCGCCGTTGGCAAACAGCTGGTGCAGCGGGGCCAGCTGCTCCGGGAACGTCTGGCCCTGCTTCCAGAAGTAGCGCCGGTTCTGGTTGATGACCTGCCACAGCGCCCCCGACCATTTCCGGTACACGGCCTCGTTGAACTTGCCCTGAAACAGTTGCGGGTCGCCCGAGAGGGCTATCATCCAGGACTTGAGCAAAGTCATGCCCGTAAACTCGTTCGGGATGGTGAACTGCCCGGGATGGGCTTGCAGGAAGGCCGGCAACTCGGCAAACGAGCGGGGCGGGCGCGCCACCCGGGCCGAGTCGTAGATGAAGGTGAACTGCACGTTGCCCCAGGGACACTCCATGCCTGCTACCGGCTGCTGAAAGTCGGTGTTGATGAACGGGTTCTGCAGGTCGAGCAGGCGGGCGTTGGGTAGCTTCTCCACGAACGGCCCCAGCAGCGCATCCACCTGCCGCAGCTGGTAAAATGTCTCGCCGTTGATCCACACCACGTCGGCCTCGCTGGGCTGGCCGGCCTGCTGCTCGGCGGCCAGCGTCTGCACCAGGCCCGCACCCTGGCCGGCGGCCAGTTGCAGCTCAATGCCGTAGCGGCGCTTCACCTCGGGCTTCACGTAGGTGTTCATGTAGCGGTTGATGAGCGGGTCGCCCTGCCACATCACCATGCTCACTGGCTGGTTGCGACCCGCCGCCTCAATCTGCGGCCAGGTCTGGGCCAGGATCTGGGCCGGCTCGCGGGGCTTGTCGGCGGAGCCGCAACCGGTCAGCAGAGCGAGGGTAGCCAGGAAGGGAAAGAGTTGGTTTTTCATAGAAGAAAATCAATCAAAGAACGTCATGCTGAGCGAAGTCGAAGCATCTCTACCGCTTCGTTGAATCTGTGCAGACGAAGCGGTAGAGATGCTTCGACTTCGCTCAGCATGACGTTCTGAAATTACTTGTTCAACCGCCTACAGGGCGTAGCGCAGCCCGAACTGGAACTGGCGCGGGGCGCTGGCGTTGCGCTTCATGATGCCGGCGCTGGGCGGGCCCACCTGAATCTGGTTGCTCTGGGTGGCGTTGTTGGCGTAGCCGCTCAGGTTCTGGGTATTGAGCACGTTGAACACGTCGGCCGTCAGCTCCAAACGGCTGGTTTTCTGGCCGAACGCCAGAGTGTACTGCGCGCCCACGTCAAACGTTTCAGCCCAGGGCAGGCGGTCGGAGTTGCGGCCCTGGCCGGGGAACCGGTCGGCGTTGCCCAGGTAGGCGGTGCTGAACGAGCTGCCGTCGCCGTTCAAATCGTTGGTGAACACATTGGTGGTGCCGGGTACCAGGTAGGCTCCCGTCACGCGGTTGACGGGCTGGCCGCTTTGCAGCAAAGCTGCCAAGGTAAAGCGCAGGGCCTTCACGGGGTAGTAGCTGCCGATGGCGTTGATGACGTGGGTCCGGTCGTTGATGGAGTTGGCAAACTCGGGGGCGTAGTTGTTGCCGTCGGCGGCGCGGAAGTTCACGTCCTCGGTGTCGTTTTTCAGGTTCGAGAGGGTGTACGACACGCGGTAGCCATACTTGTCCTCGGTCGCGTCCTTCTGCAGGTTAAAGCTGGCGGCCAGGTAGCGCGAGCGGCCTTCGGATTCGGTCATCACCACGTTGCGGGCCACGCCGGTTACGGTTTGCCCACCAATCAGGGCGCTGCCGTCGGTCCGGATGGGCACCGGGCGGGTGGCGTCGGCCTGCTCCGGGGTGCGCACCACCACGTTGTCGGGGTTGGTCTGCGCGTACTCCGACACGGCATTCACGTTGCGCAGCCGGAACAGGTCGTAGCTGCGGTTGTACATAGCGTCCACGTAAAACAGCGTTTTACTGCTCACCTGATACTGATAGCCCAGCGTGCTCTGGTGCGAGTACGGGTTCTGGTAGCCGTTGGGGTTGAGAATGCGCCGCTCGAAGCTGCCCACCCCGGCCCGCTGGCTTTGCAGGCTGGCGGCCGAAGGCCCGTTCAGGTACGCTACGCCAGTGGCGCTGCCGCTCAGGTTACCGTCGAAGGTGATGCGGTCCACATTGGTATTGGCCGGTAGCGCGCCCACCCGCACCAGCTCGCGGAGCTGGGTTTTGTAGTCGGCCGAGGTGGTGTTCTGCTGGAGCGCGTCGCTGTACACGGTGTACAGGATTTTATCGTAGAACAGGCCGTAGCCCCCGCGCAGGCTGCTGCGCTCCGAGAGCCGCAGGTTGAAGCTGGCCCGTGGGGCCACGTTGTTCCGGTCGCCCTGGGCCGCGCCGCCCTTCGAGAGGTTGTCGTAGTCGTAGCGCACCCCTAGGGTCACATTCAGGCGTTCGGTCACGGCCACCTGGTCTTCCAGGTAGAGGTTGTACAGGTTCTGGGTGGTCCCGAAAGAGGCGGGCCGCAGCTCCACGCTGTAGTTGAGCACGCGCGCATCGGCGGGAATGTCGTTGATGCTCAGGCCGGGTCCCAGGTTGCGGGCGCGCAGGGCAGCCAGCTGGGCCGCCGTCAGCTGCACGGTGTAGCTGCCGTTGGGGTTGCCGCCGCCAAAGAGCCGGTGCTCGGTGCTGATGACGCCCAGTCCGCCCTTGAAGGTGTTGCGGCCCTTGAGTAGCGTGAATTTCTGTTGGGCCTGCCAGGTGTTCTGCTGCGAGTCAAACAGGTAGCCGGGGTGGCCCAGCACGGCCAGCGTCTGGCCGGCGGGACTGAGCACGGCCACGTCGGGACTGTTGGGGTTGTCGGCGCGGGCGTAGTTCCAGCGGAAGCGGGCGTACTGCACGTCGGTTTCGGCGGTGAAGTTGGTGCCCACATACACGTTCTGCGAGGCAATGCTGATGGAGTTGCGGTCCTGCCGGTTGCCGGTGGAAGGAAACGCCACGCCCCCGTCGAGCCCACCACCCTGCCGCTCAATGTTCACGATGCCCACGTTGGCCCGCAGTGAGGAGCGCAGCCGCTCACTCCAGCGCTGGTCGAGCTTGCCGGAGAGGTAGCTGAACCGGTTCCGGCCGCGCACGGTGGCGTTGATGTCCAGTTCGGGTGAGGTCAGCACGTTGTCCTTGAAGTCGAAGGTCTGCTCGGCGTTCAGGTAGAAAAACGTCTTGTCCTTCACCAGCGCGCCGCCCACCCCAAAACCGAACTGCTGGCGCTGAAAGCCGCCTTTCACCTGGTTGCCCGACAGGTCGCGCTGGGCGAAATCGGTTTTGCCGTCGATGCTGGGGCCGGGCCGGGTCAGGTAGAACACCTCCGCCGCCAGGTCGTTGGAGCCTGACTTGGTGGTCACGTTCACGATGCCGTTGGCCGAGTTGCCGAACTCGGTGCTGAAGTTGTTGGTCAGCACCGACAGGCTCTGCACGAAGCCCACGGGCACGGCAAAGCGCTGCCCGCCCAGGAAATGCTCATTGTTGTCCAGCCCGTCGAGCAGGTAATTGGTATACAACCCGTTGGCCCCGTTGATGCTGACGTTGGGCGCCTCGGAGAAAAATCCGGTGGCCTGCGTCACGTTGGGCAGGCGGTACAAAGCCCTGGTAATGTCGCGGGCCTCCACGGGCAGCTCCCGTAGCTCCCGCGCCGAGAGCTGGGAGGCTACTTCCGCGTTTTGGGTGTTGAGGGTGGTAGCGTTGGGGGCGCGCACCATCACCTCGCCCAGGGCCTGGGTGCTGAGGGTGGGTAGAACCAGCGTGACGCTGGGGCGGGAGTTGGCGCGCAGCACCAGCCCGGCCTCGCGCACGGCTTGGTACTGCGCGGTAGCGGCGGTACTCACGGCATAGGAACCGGCGGTGCTCAGCCCCCGGAAACGGACCTGGCCCCGGGCGTCAGTGGTCTGGTCCGTGCTCAGGCCCACGGCGGAGTTTTCCAAGTGCACCAGCTGGCCGGCCACGGGCTGGCGGCCGGGGTTACTGAGCACGGAAACCACTAGATCGACCTGCGCGGCCACCTCATGCAGCGGCAGGAGCCAGAGAAGTACAAGAGAAAGAAAAGCGAAAAATTTCGACATCGTCAGCAGCTAAGATTCAGAAAGTACAAGCGTATCCGGTCCCGGGCGGCCTTCTTCGCGAAAGCGCCGGAAACCGGACTCCATACGTCGGATTACTTAGCTGCCGGGTGGCCCCCGATGTGGGTGGGCGGCTCTCCAGGCGGCTTCCGGGGCCGTGGGCCGGGGCCGATAGGCGGGTATCGGAGTTTGCCGCAGCTGCCGCAGTGCGCGTTGCAGCCGCCGGGGCAGGGCTTGACGCAGAACCCGGGCCAAGTCCTGCTCGTTGTCTACGTCGGGGAGAGCCGGGAGCCCCGGGCCGTGCTTAACCCCGGTCCGTGCCAGTTCAGCGGCCAGCACCTTCCCTAGTGAGGCGGTCTGCCAGGGAAGCGTTGCCCAGGTGTCCGGGTCGAAACGGGTGCGGGCGACGCCCAGCAGGTATACGCCGCCGTCGGTGGCGGGACCTATTACGGAGCCATTCTTTTGCAGGGCCGCCAGAGCCTGACGTAGCAGGAGCAGATTCAGCTGCGGGCAGTCGTTGCCGATAACCAGCAGGTGCTCGTAGCCGGCCGCAAACGCCTGCTGCATGGCCCCGGCGAGCCGCTCGCCAAACGTACGCCCCCGCTGCTGCCGCGAATCGACGTGCAGAAAATCAACACCCAGCTGGCGGGCCGTGGCCGCAGCGTGAGCCGTGAGCTGGGCGGCGGCCCGCACGTTCGCGCCCGCCTTTCCATGACTGACGAACCGCTTGTGCGCGGCTTCCTGCCCTGCGGAACGCGCAAAGAGCAGAATAGCAACGGGGGCAGCGGCAGAAATCAACGACGTACAGGAATAACCCGGAAGCTTAACCAGACAAGTATCGGCAGGTTTTGCCGGGGCTGGCGGCCGGCAACACATACGGACGCTTATTTCCGATGGATGTTGGGTCTTACGACTTATCTGATGGAGGGGTATTGGCCCGCTTGTTCAGTGGTTCCCGAAATGGGGAAGCGCGCCTGCCGCCGTTCACCTCACATCCTCCTCCGGCACCGCTCAATGCGGGAAATACAAGACAGATAGGGAAATCAGCCGATTATTCAGGGGATAAGCTCGTCTGACAAAGTATCCTAGGGGATACTATTGGCTTACATAACTGTTAACAGGGAGTTTGTTCCTGTTTTTGCGATACTGCCACTGCACAGATCAAAAAAGCCCCCGCAACAACTGCTGCGGGGGCTTTTATACTTTAGGCTGAAGGCTAGGCGCGCTGGTAAACCGGCGTGGTAGTCAGCAGATACTGAATGAGCGGTTCCTCGGAGGCCGTATCAATCAGCATAAGATCCACGAACTGGGCTTCCCCGATTTTGCCCTGGATAACCGGGCCGAGGTCCTGCAGGAAGGCCGGGTCCTGGCTTTCGGTATCGAAGGCCACCAGCAGACGGGACTGCTCGGGGTTGTTCTGCATGCGCATTTCGGCCAGGTATACCGTGCGGATATGGTCCTGAGTGGCGCTGTACTCCCGCAGTCCTTCCAGCAATTCGGTGGGTTCGGGCTCGGGCTGGTGCAGCGAAACCTGCACGTCGGCGGGGGCGGGCATCTCGAACAGCTGACCCGTGAGTAGGGCCTCAATTTCGGCCGCTTCAAGCAGCTTGCCTACCGCCGAGAAGGGGTTCAGGGCACAGTCGGCTCCTTTCACCATCGTGAAGAAATCGTGGCCCCGCAGCCGCAGGTAGGCTACGCTGCCTTCGGGTACCGCGCCATTATCGAAAATGCGCTCCACGGCCGTGAATACGGCAATTTTGCCATCATGCAACGCCTGGAGCTGAATTTCCATGCCTTCGGTAGGCGTTACTTCCCCGGGCTCCTGATCTTCCTGGCCGGCCATTACCACTACTACTTCCTCGCCCAGCAGGGCTTGGTAGAAGGGGCTGCGGAACTGGGGCTCCACGGCCGCCTGCATCAGCAGCTGCTCCAGAATGTTGAGCGGCTGGAAATCGGGCAACTGAGGAGTTTCCTGGCCCAGGCCGCCCGGCAGCGGAATAGGTGGAGCCGGTGGAATGAACGGTAGGGGAGCCGGGGCGGGAGCGGCCGGCATCTGGTAGTTGGAGCCCTTGTAGCGCGGCCCAGCAGGTGAAGCGGGCGCGGCAGGAGTTTCGGAGGCGGCAGTAGTACCGTCGGCCGGGGTGGGGGTAGGAGCGGGGGCCGGGATGCCCTCGTCTTTCTTTTTCAGGAAGTCAAACAGACCCATAACAGAACAAACAGATGAAGCTGCAAGCTAAGCAGGTTTGGGGGAAGATGCACTCTTCGGTGAAGTGGTGAGTTGGTGAAATAGTGAGATGGTGAGTTTTCCGTTTGGCCGGCGCAGGTGGCGCGAACCGAACAGCAAACTCACCGTCTCACTATTTCACCAACTCACCACTATTGCCCATCCGAGCCATTGCAGCGGCCCAGCAGCTCAGAAGCTTCCCGGATGGTGTAGGGCTGGTTCTGGTTGCCCCAGTTGGTTTGCAGGAAGTTGAGCAGATTCGTAATCTGCGAATCGGTAAGGTCCTCATGGCCGGGCATCACCTGGTTGTACTCAACGCCATTGACCACCAATGGCCCTTTCAGGCCTTTCCGGATGAGGCAGGGCAGCTCGGCGCGGTGGCGGGCAACGTAATCGGTGCCCGCCACGGGCGGAATCAGGCGTTCCAGGCCTTGGCCCTGGTCGCCGTGGCAGCTGGCGCAGTGCGTGGTGTAGAGTTGCGCGCCTTCATTCTGCCGCTCCGTGAAGCAGCCACTCAGACTCAGCACACCTATCGTGCCGGCTGCCAGCGCGTAGCATAGCCCGGCAGTACGTCCCCCGAGCCTCATTTGGCAGCCGTGGCGGCTTCTTCCTGTTCCTCCTTCAGCAAAATGGGCAGGTCGTGAATCAACTGGTCCACCTGGCTTTTTTCCATCCCGTCGTACACGCCCCGGATGCGCCGTTTGGAATCGACTAGCGCAAAAGCACCACTGTGAGCAAAGCCGCCCTGCACGGTTTTATCCACCTGCGCGGCCGTCATGTAGGCCTTAGCCAAGGCAAAAATGGTGTCGTGGGAAGCCGTGGCGAAGTGCCAACGCGCGGCATTTTTAATGCCCAGCCGCTCGGCGTAGTCGCGCAGCACCGGGATGGAATCATGGGCTGGGTCGATGGTGTGGCTCAGGAACAGCACGTTGGGGTTGCCCTCAAACTGCTTATACACCCGCAGCAGCTCACTCTGCATTTTGGGGCAGATGCTGGGGCAGGTGGCAAAGAAGAAATCCGTCACGTACACCTTGCCTGCGAAGGTGGCATTAGTGATTTCCTGGCCTTCCTGATTGGTAAGCCGGAAAGCCGGTACTGGGTCGGGCAGCGTATCGGTGGGCGAGGTCGGCTCCGTGCGGCGCAGGCCCTGAATAGGCAGCCGCTCAGATTGAGCGGTGGCTGTGGTGGCCGAATCGGAGGAACAGGCGGCCAGCAGGCTGCCGGCGGCCAGCAGACCCGCCAGTACGGCACGGCTGCTGGTAAGGTGCAAGGTCAGAAAGGACATTATCGGGCAGAAGAAGTGGGGGCAGAACCAGCGGCCAATACAAAGCGAGCCGAGTCCTGACTGGTTTGAAACAGGCGGCCCACCGAATCGATGCGCTGCTGCTGGGCGGCGAAGTAGCTGAGGCAGCGCGTTACGGTTACCGTATCGGCGGGCTTGCGGTAGTGGTGCATCCAGAACATCATGCCGTTTTCCGCCCCGAGCAGTGCCCGACGCTGGCGGCCGGCGGCCACGGTATCGGCCGGTGGGGTTTTCTGGAGCTGCTGGCGTAACTCATAGAGCTTGTCCATCTGGGCCATTAACTCATCGTGGCGGGCCAGGACGGCTTTTTCGGCGGCTTCAGCTTTTTGCTCGTCGCTCTGTAGCGAGAGGCAGGCGGGTAGCAGCACCAGCAAGGGAGCAAATCGGAGCATTTTCACGGCCGCAAAGGTAAGACGGGATTACGTGAAAAGCCGATAATACTCTTGAAAAGCCGGTTTCACCGGGTGCACCCGGCGGACGATTTACCACGCAACAACACGGGCCGCAACCACGCGCCTCGACACCGTTCGGGTAGTTTTTCCCTGGCTTAGAACCTTTCCCAAGACATTAGCAGGCGGCTGTAAAGGGTCGCCGCTTACTGTTCATTCAGATTCCAATTGTACTCCAGGAAGCCAATATTGGCATTGGTGTCGAGCTTGGTTTTGGAATATCGGTTTACCCACTTCACCACCGACTGCCCGTTTTCGTTCCAGTCGCCCTTGTACCAATCGAAGTACCGGGAAAGCTGGGGGTTGCTCTTGCTGACTTTGTTTTTGACCGGATTATTGAGGAAATCCTGGCCCTGCTCATCAAGTTGCCGATCAAGCCGGGCGGCTATATAGGCCTCATTACGCAGGCGCGGACAGGAAATGGAGGCGCAGACCAGGGCAAAATGAATACGCGGGTCGTTGAATTTCTTGCGTAGCGTACCGTGCTCAATAGCGTCGAGGCTCATCTTTTTGCCCCCGATGCTGAAAAACTCGGCGGCCCACGGCGTAGTCACGAACGGAATCTTGATTTTGGAGCCGATGTCTTTGATGCTCTGCACCGGATAATGGTTCAGAATCAGCTGAATCGTGTAGGCGTTGTAGGCGTTGATCCAATACGCCATTTGCTCCTGCTTGCTCCAGGAGGCCGCCGGCGGGTTTTTGCTCAGCAGCTCAAGGTACTGGCTGAACTCTTTCTGGTCGGCTTTGAAGCCTTTATAATTTACCAGCCCTTTCTCATTAACGTGCTTTTTAAGCAGCCGGTCAAAAGAGCTATGGTCTACGTTAGTGGCTACGGGAGCCATTAGGTAGGTAAGAGGCGGCGTAGCTAGAACAGGTTGTGCCGACAGCCCTGCCAGTGCCCCGAACAAAACGGACTGGCAGAAGAAATAGGTGAATTTCATGCGAAAAAGGGAGAGTTGAACTGCACCTATGAGCAACTTCACCGAGGCAGATTTGTTGCCCGGTCACTCTACACGATTCTGCTTTCCCATAGCCAGGAATAGCAGAACTCTCCGTATACCTGAAAGCCAAAAGTGATAGGGCCTCAGCTAGTCCACTCGGCGCGGGCCCAGTGCCACAATGCCCACGCTCCCCAGACCAACGCACCGCCCATCAGTAGCAGCAGTAGCAGAATGAGCAGTACCAAGCCGCGTCCGCTGCCCTGGTGCTTGCCTTCTTGGTAGTGGGCGCGTAGCAGGCGCACGTTCCGGTCGTTGGCTTTATAGGCGAAGTCGAAAATGTTGCCAACCACCGGAATAGCCCCGATAACCGTGTCGAGCAGCACATTCAGCACCATCCGCACCACCAGCTGGCCACTGGCCCCGTGGCGCAGCATCGTCAGAATAAGGATGCCGGAAATGGCCAGAGAGGGTAGCCCGCCCACCACCGGAATCAGGCCCATGATGGGGTCGAGGCCGAAGCGCCAGGTAGTGCCGGGTACGCGGAACTGGCTGTCGAGCAGGCGGGCGGTGCGTTCCACCCACAGCAGGCGGTTGTCGTGGTCGAAAGTAGGCGTAGACATGGGGCAGGAATACCGGGAAAGTAACGGGAGCTGTATACGGGCCGTACAGGAATCCGGCGGCCGACTCGGGCCGCATCACGCCATACTTGCTACACTGCCATGAAAAACCGCACCTTAGGCCAATCCGGCCTGAAAGTTTCTTCCCTCGGCTTAGGCTGCATGGGCATGTCTGATTTTTACGGGGCCCGCAACGATGAGGAAAGCATCCGCACCATTCACCGGGCACTAGACCTGGGCGTTACGTTCTTTGACACGGCCGATATGTACGGCCCTTTCACCAACGAGGAGCTGCTGGGCCGGGCGCTTAAGGGCCGGCGGGCGGAGGTGGTTATCGCCACTAAATTCGGCATCCAGCGCGACCCGAATAATCCGGAAAAGCGCGGCATCAACGGCCGACCGGAGTACGTGCGCCAAGCCTGCGAAGACAGCCTGCGCCGTCTCGGCACCGACCACATCAACTTGTACTACCAGCACCGCGTAGACCCCGCCACGCCCATCGAGGAAACCGTGGGGGCCATGAGCCGGCTGGTGGAGGAAGGCAAAGTGCGCTACCTGGGCCTCTCCGAAGCGGCCCCCGATACGCTGCGCCGGGCTAGTCAGGTCCACCCAATTACGGCGTTGCAGACTGAGTACTCGCTTTGGAGCCGGGAGCCGGAGGATGAGATTCTGCCCACCTGCCGGGAACTGGGCATCGGGTTCGTGCCGTACTCGCCGCTGGGCCGGGGCTTCCTGACCGGGCAGATTCAGCGTTTCGAGGATCTGGCTGCCGATGACTACCGCCGCCATACGCCCCGCTTCCAGGGCGAAAACTTTCAGAAAAACCTGGATTTGGTAGCTCGCATCAAGGAAATAGCCGTCGAGAAGGACTGCACGCCCGGCCAGCTGGCCTTGGCCTGGGTACTGGCCCAGGGCGAGGACATCGTGCCGATTCCGGGCACCAAGCGCGTGGCGTACCTGGAGGAAAACGTAGGCGCTGCCGACCTGCTCCTGTCACTGGAAGACCTGGCCCGCATCAACCAGATTGCCCCTCAGCACGCCGCCGCCGGCCAACGCTACCCCGAAGCCATGATGGCGAGTGTGAATCGGTGATTTAGTGAGGTGGTGATTTAGTGAGTTTGATATGCATTGCAGCACGGCATGGCGCAGTGTGGTTGGTCGCCGTTATGCACATTGCGCTATTGGAACATCCAACTCACTAAATCACCACTTCACCGTTACCGCCGCACGGGGGGCAGCAGGTCGATCCAGCCATCTTCACTCACGACGATGGCCAGGACGGGGTAGCGGCTGCTTTCCACGTAGCGCAGGGCCGAGTTGTAACGGGAGCCCCGGCTGGAGTCGCCTTTTTCGGTGGCGAGACCGTCGAGGATGACGCCGATGGCGTAGCAGGTGCCGGCCGGGTCGATGAGCACGGCCCCATCGATATTCGTGACGAGGCGCAGCACGGAGGGCGTCATCAGGCGAGGGGCCACCCGGAAACACTGGCGGGTGAGGCGGGCCGCCTCTTGGGCCGCGCCTTCCGAAATCAGCAGAATGGTGCCGTTAGATTGGGTGGTGGCCTTCAGGGTCAGCTCCCAGAGGTAGGCCACGCCGGCCGCATCCACGGCCGGGAATACCCGGCGAATAGCTTCCGTGAAGTTGTTCTCATCGACGCTGCCCTGCGGGAGCCGGGGCGTGTTCGATACCACTTTCATCATCAGCTGCCCATCGTGGCTCAGCTCCCAGCTATAGTGCTTGGTGAAGTGGACCGTGAACAGGGGCTCGTACTGCGGGTCAGAAGGCTCCACCAGATAGCCCAGCCCGAACACATCGGTGGCGTCCGTAATCAGCGAGTTGCGGTCCTCACTCAACTCCAGCAGCTTGCGGATGCGGCGGTAGTCGCGCAGCGGAATCGGGGACTCGAGGGTGAGGACGGGCACCACGGCCGGGTGGTTGCGGCGCGAAACCAGCATGGTGCCCACGCCTTCGTCGCCCTCGTGGCGCAGGGCAGCCACGCCGTTGCAGGCATCGTAGAGGCCGTGGGAGCCGGCGGCGGCGCGCAGCATAAAGCGGCGGCCGGCAGCGCGCAACACCTCGTTGTAGTCACGGTCCAGCACCGGTCGGTCGTCGTCGGTGTCAGATTCACGCAGGGCCCGGGCGGCGTCTTGGAGTACTTCCTGTACGGTAGCGGCTAGGAGGGAAGCCGGGCGGGTGGGGCCGGCGGGGCCCGATAAGGAATAGTAGCCTTGGTAGGCTTCGGAGTTGATTTGCAGGACAATCAGCACCATGTAGCCGCCCACGGTGACGGGCACGGAGCAGAAGCTTACGCGTTCCTCCTGCTGACTGGCTACCAAATCGTTGAGGGTGTGCTCAGTGGCACGGCGCAGCAACTCGTACCAGCGCTGCTTTTCGTACCGGTCGTGGTCGAGGGGGTGCAGGTGGTACACTACTTCGCGGGGGCCGTCGGGTTCCAGGGAAGCGGCCCGAGCCTTAAGGGACGCAAAGTGCTGAGGACGGTAACGGTGGTTCTGGGGCTCAATGATGACGGCCTCCGGTTCGTCGGTTTCGCGGGCCGAGGCCAGGCCCAGCAAAAATACTTCCGGCTTTAGCGTCCGGTCGAGCAGATTAAATACGCCATCAGCAAACAACTGGGCCGAAACGCGAAACAGACTTTGGTTTTCCCACATAAGGGACGGCGGGTGGGCGTAAGGGGCGCAAAGGGGCAAATACGCAAAAGTCTGCCGTAAAGATGGGGCCGACCGGAAAAACGCCGGAACTTTTAACAACCTTCGGCTGATGCCAAAGTTATACTCGTGCGTACTTCGCGGCCGAGCTTGCCCGCCCGCCGGAACGAGCGTATCTTCCGGAAGTTTCCTGCGCCAGCCCCCGTGCCATGTTCGTAGACCTACTCGTAGCCGGCATTATTGCCATTTCCATTCTGCCGCTTACCACGGGCTACTGCGCCTACAGCTACGGCCGCTCGTTCTGGCTGTGGTTTGCGCTCGGGTTTGTTCTCCCGATTGTATCGTATTTCATCCTCTTCGCCCTGATTCTGCGCCAGCAGCTTGACCATGGCCAGCGGTTGCTCTTCGAAGCCAAATCTATTCTGGCTGAAGCTGAAGAAGCCGAGCGTGCCGAACGCCAGCGGTTGGGGTAGGGAAATTGGCGAAGTAGCATCCCGTTATAGAACACCATGTTTCGCTCCACTCTGCCCGACGGGCGGTAACAATTTTCTGGGCGGGTTTTAATACTGCCTGAACAACTATTTCAACCCAGAAACCGCCGAATACCCTGCGCGGCCCAGGCCCCGGTGCTGAAGCAGCCCTGCAGCAGGTAACCGCCGGTGGGCGCTTCCCAGTCCAGCATTTCGCCGACCACGAAGGTGCCGGGCCGCTGCCGCAGCATCAGGTTTTCATCTAGGCCATTCCAGGCTACGCCGCCGGCCGTGCTGATGGCCTCATCCAAGGGGCGCAGGCGGGTTACCGGAATGGGTAAAGCCGTGAGCAACCGGGCCACGGCGGCCGGCTCAATGGGGAAAACGGCTGGCCCCAGCTCCCGCAGCAGCGTGGGCACCGGCGGTTTCAGCTTCAATGCCTCACTCAGAAACGAGGCCCACGACTTGCCCGCACGGCGGGTTTGCAGCCGCGCCAGTAGCTGGGCCGCTGGCAGATCGGGCTTGAGGTTGAGGTGTAGCTGGGCCGGCTGCCCGGTGGCCAAGGCAGCGCGCAGCTGCGGTGTAAGGGCGTACACCGGAGTGCCTTCGAGGCCGTAGTCCGTCAGCATGATTTCGCCGCGCACGGTATGCGGGCCGCAGCTGACGGCCACGTTCTTGAGCGGCTGCCGGCCCACCTTCGCCCGGAAAAAATCCGACCACCCGACTTCCGTCCCGCAATTACTGGGGGCGAAGGGCACTACTGGCACGCCCAGCTCTGCCAGTATCGGCAGCCAGCGCCCGTCGGAGCCGGTTTTGGCCCAGCTGGCCCCACCCAGCGCCAGGAGCGTAGCGGCGGGGTGCGTCACGAACTCGGAGCCGGTAGCCTCGTTGCGCAGGCGCAGGCCGGTTAGTCCTTCGAAGCCCAGCCAGCGGTGGCGCGTCTGAATATCTACACCCAACTGCTGCAGCCGCTCCAGCCACGCCCGCAGTAGCTGGGCCGGCTTGTAGTCGGGGGTGGGGAACACCCGGCCACTGGTGCCCACGAAGGTTTCGATACCCAACTCAGCGGCCCAGGCGCGCAGGTCGGCGGGGGAGAAGTGGCGCAGGTAGTGGGCAAAGGCCGGGGCGTGGGCGGCGTAACGGGCGGCAAAAGCAGCGTCGTCCTCGGCATTGGTGAGGTTGAAGCCGCCGTGCCCGGCCACTAGAAACTTGCGGCCCACCGTCGCCTGGGCCTCATAAAGCCGTACCCGCACGCCCGCTTTGGCCAGATGTTGGGCCGCCAGCAGGCCCGCTGGCCCACCCCCGATAATTGCTACCTCCGCAGAAGAAACGCCCGTTTGCATCCGGCAAAGGTAATCAGCCCAAGCCGGCGTGTACCGACTGGAAAATCCCTGTTTCGGACCAATTGCGCGTTTTGTGCGTATAGTTGGGGCCGTTGAGCTTCATTTCGCCAGCGGCCTAACACAACTATTGCATGGGTTCGTACTCTATTCTGATTGGGCTGAGTCTGGCCGTCATCCTGTCGTATCTGTTTGATGTGGTGGCGCGGGCCACCAAGGTGCCTTCGGTGTTGATGCTGCTGCTCTCGGGCATTGCCCTGCGTCAGGCCGCCGACTACTTCGATTTCACGTTGGGCATCCCGAAGGTGATACTGGAAATCTTCGGCATCATCGGGTTGATTATGATTGTGCTGGAAGGCGCGCTGGACCTGAAGATCAGTCGGGACAAGGCGCCCCTGATTCGCCGCTCGTTTCTGGCGGCGGCCCTGATGCTGGTGGTGCAGGCCGTGGTCATTGCCCTGATTCTGCATTTCTGGCTGCACGTCAACTTTCAGAGCTGCCTGATCAATGCCATTCCGCTGGCCGTCATCAGCTCGGCCATTGCCATTCCCAGCGTGGCCAGTCTGCAGGGCGAGAAGCAGGAATTCATCGTGTACGAAAGCACGTTTTCCGATATCCTGGGCATTATGTTCTTCAACTTTGCCCTGCAGGAGAACTTCGCCCAGGGAGCCTCGGTGTTCACCTTCGGGCGTGATGTGGTAGCTGTGCTGGTGGTGGCCGTGCTGAGTACGGCGGCCTTGGCGTTTCTACTCGACCGGATTCGGCTGCACGTGAAGTTCTTCCTGATTCTGGCCTTCCTGATTCTGCTGTACAGCGTGGCCAAGAAGCTGCATTTGTCGTCGCTGGTGCTGGTGCTGGCCTTCGGGCTGGCCGTGAACAATGCCGACCAGTTTTTGAAGGGCCGGCTGGGCCGCTGGTTCCGGCCCGAGCGGCTGGCCGAGGAAGTGCATCAGCTGCGCAGCATCACGGCCGAATCGGCGTTCCTGATCCGCACGTTCTTCTTCCTCCTGTTTGGGTTCAGCATTACGCTCAGCGGTTTGCTCAGCCCGCAACTGCTGCTGCAGGGCGTGCTGATTGTGGCCGCCCTCACCGCCATCCGTTACGTGTACCTGCGCTACATTGCCCGCACCGACCTGATTCCGGAGCTATTCATTGCCCCCAAAGGCCTTATCACGGTGCTGCTGTTCTACAGCATCCCGCAGAAGCACCTCATCGGCGAAGTCAGCGAGAATATCCTGTTCATTGTCATCCTGCTGACCGGCGTGCTAATGATGGCCGGCCTGCTGCTGAGCAAGGAGCAGCCGGAAATAGGGGAGTATTGAAGTCGAAGAAAAAATAAAAGCCTCTGTCTGAAATGGCAGAGGCTTTTATTTTTTCTTCGACTTCAATCTAGAAGTTGGCCTTGAACAGCTTAATGGCAATGGCCAGCAGAATCACGCCGAATACGCGGCGCAGGATGTCTTCGCCGGCTTTGCCGAGCTTGCGCTCAATCCAGGCGGAGCTTTTGAGCACCAGATACACGAAAATAAGGTTGACCAGGATGCCCGCCAGCACGTTGGGCAGCTGGTAGGCGGCGCGCAGGGAAAGCAGGGTCGTCATGGTGCCAGCCCCCACGATGAGCGGAAACGCCAGCGGCACAATGGAGCCCGTAGCGGCCAGCGGGTTGTGCTTGAACAGCTCCACGCCCAGAATCATCTCCATGCCAATGAGGAAGATGATAACGGCCCCGGCCAAAGCAAACGATTGAAAGTCAACCCCGAACAAACTTAGAATGCTCTGGCCCAGAAACAGGAAGGCCACCATCAGCAGGCCCGCCACCAGCGTGGCCACCTCGGCATTGATACCGCCTTCCCGCTGCCGGATCTGAATGATAATCGGGATGGAACCCAGAATATCAATGATGGCAAACAGCGTGAGCGTAACGGAGGCTATTTCCTTGAGGGAGAACATCGGTGATTTAGTGATTTAGCGACTTAGTGAATTGTCGTTCTGACGGTGTGAATTGGTGCGATTTGAACGACAACTCACTAAGTCGCTAAATCACTAAATCACCACTCAGGCGAATTCCCGGGCGAAGAACTGCACGAGCTGCTCGAAGGCGGCGTCGGGGATGGCGGGGAAGTTGGCGATGCGCAGGCTCGTAGGCTTCCAGGTGCCGTAGCCGCTGCCCAGCTGCAGATCCTGGCTTAGGGCGCGGCGTTTCACCTCATCGATGAGGGCGGGCGGGCCCTGCAGCCCGATAACCGTGGTGGAGCGGGTTTCGGGGTTGGTAATGAGCGGGGTGAGCTGGGTGGCCTGGTCGAAGTAGTCGTAGAGCTTGGTTGCGCGGCCCTGCAGGTGCTGGTGCACCTGCTTGATGGGAGCGAGGTCGGTGAGGCTGCGGCTCAGCAGGTAGATTCCCAGCACATTGGGCGTGTGGGTAGTCTGGAAGTTGAGCATCTTCTCGTACTGGGCCGTGAGCGAGTTGTAGTGGCTCCGCTCGTTCACCTTGCGCAACCGCTCCACCGCTTTCGGCGACAACAGCATGATGGAAAGGCCCGCCGGCAGGCCAAAGCACTTCTGCACCGAAGCGTACCAGATATCGGCCTTGATGTACTTGAGCTGGATGCCGGCCATGGAGGACGTGGCATCCACGGCCAGCAGCGTGTTCGATGAAAGTCGATTGTACAGGTTCAGAATGACGCCGTCGCGCAGCTGGGTGGCGTTGCTGGTTTCGTTCTGGGTGAGGCACACCAGGTCGGTTTTCTCGTCGAGGCCGGGTAGGTTCAGCACGTTGGGCACCTCATCAATACCGAACGGCACGCCGATGCTTTCCGGCCGCAGCGCCTTGGCGTACTCGTACCACTTCTCCCCGAACGCGCCGCTGTAGAGGTGGTAGCTTTTGGTGGGCGTGAGGCTCTGGGTCAGCACCTCCCAGCACTCGGTGGCCGAGCTCATGAAGAACACGGTGTAGTCCTGGGGCACGTTGAGCTTATTTTTCAGCTCCTGAATGGTCTGGCGCATGAGCTGCACGAACCGCTCCCCACGGTGCGGAGCCGAGAGCCAGCCCTCATCGAAGGCATCTTGCAGGTAGCGGCGCACCTGTGGGTACACCTGCGAAGGACCGGGATTGAATGTATACATAGGTGTGGAAGACTAGAGGAAGAAATACAAAGGTAGCGGAAGGTGAAGTTGTGAAATGGTGAAGTTGTGAAATGGTTGGTAGTCGCAAACTGTGCGGAAGAAACGATTCACAATTTCACTCCAGTCATCACACTTTAAACCCGACGCGTTTGGGCCGCTGGCCATCGAAGTAGTGCAGGGCCAGCTTGTAGCTGTCGAGCTTGAAGCCGCTGATGCTGCCGATGCAGTTGCGGCCGAGGAGGCTTTTCTGGCGGAACTCCTCGCGGGCGTGCAGGTTGCTCAGGTGCACCTCCACCACGGGCGCGCCAATGGCGGCCACGGCATCGGCCAGGGCCACGCTGGTGTGGGTGTAGCCGCCGGCATTGAGCACAATGCCGTGGTAGCTGAAGCCCACCTCGTGCAGCTTATCGATCAGCTCGCCCTCGTGGTTGCTCTGGAAATATTCCAGCTCGAAGTTTGGGAAGGCTTCGCGCAGCTCAGGCAGGTATTCTTCAAAGGAGCGGGTGCCGTAGATGCCCGGCTCGCGTCGGCCCAGCAGGTTCAGGTTGGGGCCGTTGAGAAGGAGAATCTTCATGAGTTGGGGGAGAAGTAAGAAAGTAGGCTTTAGCTTGCGTAGTCGTTAGGGGCGGCCGGCGTGCGGTTTTGCACAAGTCGGCTACCGGCGGCGCAAGCTAAAGCATCCGCTACAATGTCCACTTGGTCTATTACCATCAAACAGTTTGCCGGTTATCTGCAGCTGGAAAAATCGTTGTCTTCGAACTCGGTGGAGGCCTACGTGCGCGACGTGGAAAAGCTGCGGCAGTACCTGGAGCTGGAGAAGCTGCCGGCCTCGCCCCAGCAGGTAACCACCCGCATTCTGCGCGACTTTCTGGCTTGGCTGGGCGGGCTGGGCATGGAGGCTACCTCGCAGGCCCGCACGCTGTCGGGCATCAAGGCCTTCTACCGCTACCTGATTATGGAGGACCTGCTGGCCATCGACCCCACCGATACGCTGGAAGCCCCCAAAACCGGCCGTAAGCTGCCCGATACGCTCAGCTACCCCGAAATTGAGCAGCTCCTCGGCGGCATCGACCTGAGCACGCCCGAGGGCACCCGCAACCGGGCTATGCTGGAAGTGCTCTACAGCTCGGGTCTGCGGGTAAGCGAGCTGACGGGCCTGCGCCTCTCCAACATCTACGCCGACCAGGGCTTTGTGCGCGTGACGGGCAAGGGCAATAAGGAGCGGCTGGTACCCATCGGGCGCGATGCCCTGAAGCACCTGGGCTTCTACCTGCAGGGCATCCGGGCCCACCTCGATATCAAGCCCGGCCACGAGGATACTGTGTTTCTGAACAACCGGGGCAGCGGGATTTCGCGGGTGTCGGTGTTTACCATCATCAAGGCCGCCGCCGAGAAGGCCGGGATTCGCAAGAGTATCAGTCCGCATACATTCCGCCACAGCTTTGCCACCCACCTCATTGAGGGCGGGGCCGATTTGCGGGCGGTGCAGGAAATGCTGGGCCACGAGAGCATCACGACCACCGAAATCTACACCCACCTGGATAGAGACTACCTGCGCCAAGTGATTACCGAGTTTCACCCGCGCAGCTAAACCGGAGCTGCCTATGAAACGCGCTAGGCTGATGCGCGCGCGGAATCCTCGTCGGTTTCCGTCTGACAGCTGCTGAGCCACTCTACCGCCTCAGCGGATTCTTCGAATACCTGGATTTCGAACTGCTGAAAAATCTGGTGCGCCGGGGTGGGCGTGTAGGTGGTGGCCAACGATTGAGCCTGGGCCACATGCGCCACAAAGCGCAGCCCGGCCTGGGCGGCGGCCGGCCCCCATTCGTGGGAAAGCCAGAACAAAGAGTCGAACCAAGGGCCTTCCAGCCGGCTGTTGTCGTTGAGCAGGTAGGCGCAGTGCAGCTGCCGCAGCATCTGCAGGCCGGCTAGGGCACCCTCCCGGGCCTGTTCGGGCCCCACAAAGCCCTGCCAGGTTACGCGCAGCCACTGCCGGTCGGTGTCGTAAATCAGTTGGCAGTAATCGGGGCTGCCGGGGGCGGAGAGGTACTGAGGCTGCATAGACATAAGGCTATATAAACGTAGTGCGTTAAACGGGTAAATGTTTCGGGAGGATGCCTGAGCCGGGCGAAAACCTATTTTTGCGCTTTCGCTGCTTCTCTTTATAGCTCATGCCCCAGGATTCCAAACTGCCCGCATCCTACTATCCATCCGTTGCTCCGGTGTGGTGGGCGGTGCTGGCGCTGCTGCTGCTGAGCCTGGTGTACGTGGCCCCGGCCGGCCGCACCTACATCCTCATCGACGATAACCTGGACACTGAACTGGCCGTGCCCTACGCGCTGGTGCAGGAAGGCAAAGCCCTGGATTACCGCCCCGGCACCGTAGTGGATCGGCTGCTGAACGGCTTGCCCCGCAACGCGTTGCGGCCGGGCCTGCAGCCGCTGGTGGGCCTGCTGGCCGTGCTGCCGCCACTGCCGGCCTATCTGCTGCACGAGCTGCTGGTGCGCCTGGCGGGGCTGGTGGGCATGTACCTGCTGCTGCGCCGGTACGGGCTGCCGGCTGCCCGTCATGCTCAGCTGTGCGCCGCGCTGGCGCTGGCCTGGGCCGTACTGCCGGGCTATACGACCTACGGGTTGTCAGTACTGGGACAGCCCTGGGTGCTGTGGGCGCTGCTGAACCTGCGCCGGGGGAGCGGCCGCTTATCTGATTGGCTGGTACTGGCGGGCTTTGCCTGCTGGTCGAGTTTGGTGCTGGCGGGCATGTTTGTGCTGGCGGCAGCAGGAATATGGCTGGCCTGGGACGCGTACCGCAACCGGCGGGTGGCATGGCGGCCGTTGGTGGGCCTGGCCGTACTGGCCGGGAGCTATCTGGTAGTGGAATACCCGCTGGTGTCTTCTTTGCTGAACCGGCAGTTCGTGCCGCACCGGTTGGAGTTCGATTATGCCCGGCTGGCTCCCGGTGGGGTAGGGGCGGGGCTGGCGGCGGCAGCCCGGTACTTCCTGCTGGGCCAGTACCACGCCGGTAGTTTTTTGCGGGCGGCCCCGCTGCTGGCCGCTGGCGCAGCGGCCTGGCTGCTGCCCACCAGTCCGGAACGCCAGCGGCTGGAGCGGCAACTGGGCACGGCGCTGCTGCTGTTGGCGGTCCTGGCGTTGTTCTGCGGCTTCTACCCGCAGTTGGTAGGGGCGGTGCAGCATGCGGTACCGCCGCTGCGCACCTTCAACCTGTCGCGCTTCCATTTCCTGACGCCGCTGGTATGGTTCGGGGTGTTGGTGCTGAGTCTGCGCCAGCTACCGGCCGGCCGGGCTACATGGGCGTTGGTGGCACTGCAGCTGCTCATCGGGCTGGGGATGAATACCGAGTGGACGCTGAACCTGCGCCGCCAGTTGGGCCGCCTGCCATCCTCCGAGCCCACGTATGCGGCCTTCGTGGCACCGGAGCTGTTCCGGCAGGTCCGGCTGGACATTGAGCAGCGCACCGGCCAGGCACCGGCCGCCTACCGCGTCGCCTGTCTGGGCCTGCCGCCCGCCGTGGCCACCCTCAACGACTTCTATACTCTCGACGCTTACCAGAATAATTATCCGCTGCCTTACAAGCACCAGTTCCGAGAGTTGATAGCCGCAGAGCTGACCAAAAGCCCCGAGTTGCGCACGTATTTCGACGCCTGGGGAAACCGGTGCTACCTGTTTTCGGCGGAGCTGGGCAAGAATTTTCGGGTGGCAGCGTTGCCGAAGCGTACAGTACAGCACTGGCACTGCAATGTTCCGGCCTTCCGCCGCATGGGCGGGCGCTACGTGCTGTCGGCGGTCCGGCTGGCCCGGCCGGAACAAACCGGCCTGCGCCTGTTCGGTCAGTATGCCGCTCCCAGGGACTACTGGCACTTATGGGTGTACGAAGTGGAAAAAAGCTGAGCTGGTGATTTGGCCGGTAGGAGGTTCAGCACATGCTGTCTGCGCTATTCGAGCGGTTGGCGCGCTAAATCACCGAATCACCAATCCACCCATTTTATCCCTAGATTTGGTCTTTGGCGTGTATTCTGATGGCTAAAAATACCTACAAGCAACAACCCAGCGCGGCCCCAAGTCGCACCAACGAGCCGCGCCCGGCCGCTGAGCCCCGCGCGACTCGCAACCAGTCGCGCCCGGTGGCCACGGAGCCCGTCCGCGAAACCCGCCGGAACGAGCCCCGCAGCGCCGGTGCCCCCAAAGTGCCCCGCAAACCGCTGAAACTGCCCGCCGTGAACTTCAACGGCCTGTTCAGCTTTGTGCGCGACCGACGGTTTCAGCTTTTTCTGGGTTTCTTCTTCCTCATCGGCTCCATTTACCTCACCATTGCCTTCATTTCCTTCCTGTTCACGGGCCACGCCGACCAAAGCGTGACCGAGAGTGTGGACCGCACTCCGCTTAAAGATGCGGGGCAGGAAACCGGTAACTGGCTGGGCCTGATTGGCGCAATGCTGGCCCAGCTACTCATTCAGAAGGGGTTTGGCGTGGCGGCTTTCGCGGCCATTCCCATCGTTTTCTTCCTGGGCTACAAAATCGTCTTCCGTCGCGCCGGGGTTTCGTTTACGTACATATTGGCTCTGTGCCTGTTTACCATGCTGTGGCTGAGTGTATTGCTGGGCTACGTGGTGCTTAGCATTCAGAGCCCGGACGCCGACCCCAGCCTGGCCCACAGCCTTGATTTTCTGTGCGGGGGAGTAGGGTACGAAACGGCCTTCTGGCTTGATAGCCTCATTGGCTGGGGTACGGTGCTGCTGCTGGCGTTCCTGCTGATTTCCTTCGTGGTGTTCTTTTTCAACGTTACCAGCCTCAACCTCAACCTGCGCCGCAGTGCCGGGGAGGAAGAAGACGAGGAGGAACTACTGCCGGCTCCGCTGGCGGCAGCTGGCTACGGCAATACCGCCCGCGCTGGCAGCATCCCGGCCCCCTGGGATGACGACGAGCCCGAAACCGAGCCGGAACCTGATGATTCTCTGGGTATCACCCTGAAACGGGTCGGCCCACTGGCTACGTCGCCTGTTCCGGAACCGGCCCCCGAGCCCGTACCCCAACGTACCGGCCCGGTAGCTTCCCCTGCTTTCACTGTAGCCACCGAAACGGCCGCTACGGTGGCCGCTGGGGGCTTGGCTGCCGCCGCTACGGCGGTGCCCATGAGTGTGGCTCCGGCCGTAGCGGCCGGAGCCGCCGCCGTGCCGGTAGTACCGGCCGCTGCCGGTCCCAGCTTCTCATTTGAAATGCCCGCCGCCGAGCCGCCGCGTTCGGCTGCTCCGGCCGCCACGGCCAGCGTGCCCACGCCGTTGTCGTTGGCCGATCTGGTGGACGACGGAACGCCGCTGCCGGCTCCGGCCGCGCCGGTGGTAGTGCAGCCGGTAGCCGTTGCGCCGGTCGTGACCGGGCTGTCGTTTGAAGTTGAGGATTCTACGACCACACCCGAGCTGGACCCCTCAGCCGGAGCCGATATGGCCGTTATTGCCGAGGAAGTAGAGGACGAGGAAGCCATGCCCACCGGCGAGTACGACCCCACCCTCGACCTGCCCCGCTACCAGTACCCCACCCTGGAGCTGCTCAACGACTACGGCGTGGCCAAAGCCCAGGTATCCAAGGAGGAGCTGGAGGCCAACAAGGACCGCATTGTGGAGACGCTGGGGCACTACGGCATCAACATTGCCAGCATCAAAGCTACCATCGGGCCTACCGTCACACTCTACGAAATCGTGCCCGACGCCGGGGTGCGCATCTCCAAAATCAAGAGCCTGGAAGACGATATTGCTTTGAGCTTGGCCGCGCTGGGAATCCGCATCATCGCGCCTATTCCGGGCAAGGGGACTATCGGTATTGAGGTGCCGAACACCAAGAAGGAGATGGTGAGCATCCGCTCGGTATTCAATACCGAGAAGTTCATCAGCACCGAAATGGACCTGCCCATTGCCTTCGGGCGCACCATTACCAATGAGGTATTCGTGGTGGATCTGGCCAAAATGCCCCACCTGCTGATGGCCGGGGCCACCGGTCAGGGTAAGTCGGTGGGCCTGAACGTGATTCTGGCGTCCCTCATCTACAAACGTCACCCCAGTCAGCTCAAGTTTGTGCTCGTCGACCCCAAGAAGGTGGAATTGAGCATCTTCAATAAGATTGAGCGCCACTTCCTGGCCAAGCTGCCCGATACCGAGGAGCCTATCATCACCGATACCAAGAAGGTGGTGAACACGCTCAACTCCCTGTGCATGGAGATGGACCGGCGCTACGATTTGCTCAAGGATGCCGGCTGCCGCAACCTGAAGGAGTACAACCGCAAGTTTGTGGAGCGCCGCCTCAACCCCAAGAAGGGCCACCGCTACATGCCCTTCATTGTGCTGGTGATTGACGAGCTGGCCGACCTGATGATGACGGCCGGCAAGGAAGTGGAAACGCCCATTGCCCGCCTCGCCCAGCTGGCCCGCGCCATCGGGATTCACCTGATTGTGGCTACCCAGCGCCCTTCGGTAAACGTCATTACCGGTATCATCAAGGCCAACTTTCCGTGCCGGATTTCCTTCAAAGTGACCAGCAAAATCGACTCCCGCACTATTCTCGATGCCGGCGGAGCCGACCAGCTCATTGGCCAGGGCGACATGCTTATTTCCCAGGGTTCTGATATCATCCGGGTGCAGTGCGCCTTCATCGATACGCCCGAAGTGGACCGCCTCTGCGACTTCGTGGGCGAGCAGCAGGGCTACCCCGACGCCTACCACCTGCCCGAAGTAGTGGGCGAAAGCGGCAGCGGCAACGGCGACCTGGAAGACATGGACCCCGCCCAGCGCGACGCCATGTTCGAGGAAGCAGCCCGCGTTATCGTTACGCACCAACAGGGTAGTACCTCGCTGCTGCAGCGCCGCCTGAAGCTGGGCTACAACCGCGCCGGCCGCCTCATCGACCAGTTGGAGCACGCCGGGATTGTGGGGCCGTTTGAGGGCAGCAAGGCCCGAGAGGTTTTAATTCCCGACGAGTACAGTTTGGAACAGTTGTTGAATAGCCTGCCCAAATAGAAACCGGGAGACGCAGAACTTAGGGCGTAGAATTTGTTCTGTTTTCAGCTGATTCCCGTTTAAACTTTACCTGAGTTCTGGGTTCTCAGATCTAAGCTCTCCCATCACCACCTCTTTCGCAATGAAAAAATACCTCGCCCTGCTCGCTTTTTCCGTGTCGCTGACCTCCGTCGCCACGGCTCAGCAGGACCCTAAGGCCGGCAAGATTCTGGATCAGATGAGTGCCAAGTATCAGGCCATGAAGGCCTTTAAGGCTACCTTCACCCAAACCCTGGAAAACGACGCGGCCAAGGTGAAGGAAAACCTGAGCGGCGATATCACGGTGAGCGGCCAGAAGTTCCGGCTGAAAATCAGTGGTCAGGAAGTCATCAACAACGGCCAGACCATGTGGACCTACATGAAGGCCGAGAATGAGGTGAACATCTCCGACTACGAACCCGAGGATCAGGAAATTTCGCCTTCCCAGATCTATACGCTCTACAAGAAAGGCTACAAGTACGCCTACGTGCAGGAGGCTAAGGAAGCCGGCGAAACGGTGGATATCATCGACCTTTCGCCCGAGGACCGCAACAACCCCGTGTACAAAGTGCGCCTAAAGGTGGGCCGTACCGATAAGGCCGTGAAAAGCTGGCAGATGTTCAAGAAGAACGGCAACCGCTACACCTACAAGATTAGCAAGTTTCAGCCCAACGTGCCGGTGGATGCCACCACCTTCAACTTCGACAAAGCCAAGTACAAAGGTGTGAAGGTGATTGACCTGCGTTAGCCTAAGCAACTGACACTATAGCCGGCCCGCTTCTACCTGATGGTGGAGGCGGGCCGGCTTGTTTTATAGCCGAAGTATTGAGTTATTAACACGGCAGTTCTTAGCCTTAGAACTGGATTGATTACGTGTATTATTTACCGCTATGCAAGAAGATTTTCTCCACTACGCCTGGCAGCACCAGTACTTCGATAAAACGGCGCTGCAAACCGAGGAAGGGCAGTCCGTTACCGTGCTGCGCCCCGGCCACCGCAACCCCGATGCCGGTCCCGATTTCCTGAACGCCCGGCTGCGGCTGGGTGAGGTGGAGTGGAACGGAGCCGTGGAAATTCACCTGCGCGCCTCCGACTGGCACCGCCACCACCACCAGACCGACCCCAAGTACGACCAGGTGATTCTGCATGTGGTGCATACGGCCGATGCGCCGGTGCAGCGCACCAATGGTTCCGTGATACCGGCCCTGGCCCTGGCTGCGCGGCTGCCGGCCGGCCTGCTGGCCGCCTACGAGCAGCTGCAGAACCAGCCAATGGAACGGCTGGTACCGTGCGCGCCGTTGCTGCTCCAGGTATCGGAGCTGACGCGAACCATGATGCTGGGCCGGGTGCTGCTGGAACGCGTGGAGCAGAAGGCCGACCGCCTGACCGAGCTGCATGCCCAGCTGGCCCACGACTGGGAGGCCACAGCCTGGCACGCCCTGGCCGCTGGTTTCGGCTTCCAGAAAAATACGGAGCCGATGAGCCGCCTAGCCAAAGTGGTTCCCTTGCCGCTGCTCCGCCGCCACCGCCACGATGCGCATCAGCTGGCGGCGCTGCTGCTGGGGCAGGCCGGCTTTCTGGAGGAAGAAGCGCCGGCGGATGAGTACAGCCGGCAGTTGCGCACCGAGTACGAGTTTCTGCGCCACAAATACAACCTGCACGGCACGGCCCTGGCTGCCCACGAGTGGAACTTTCTGCGGCTGCGGCCCGCTAATTTTCCCACGGTGCGCCTGGTGCAGCTGCTGGCGTTGCTGCACGCCCGTCCCACGCTCTTCGATGCCTTGCTGACTGCCCGCGACGTGCGGGCGCTGGAACAGTTCTTCAGTGCGCCGCTGCCAACTTACTGGCAAGCGCACACTCGGCCCGGTAAACCGGGTAAAGTGGCCCTGCTGGGCCGGAGCAGTGTGCATTTGCTCATTACCAACCTAGTGGTGCCGCTGCGGGTGGCCTACGCCCGCTCCCTGAGTAACCTGGAGCAGGTAGAAAACACCGTGAACATGCTCGACCAGCTGCCGCCCGAGCACAACCACCTCACGGATGCCTATAAGGCAGCCGGCTTCCGCAACGCTTCCGCCGCCGACTCGCAGGGGCTGCTGGCGTTGCAGCAAGGGTACTGTGCGCCGCGTCGGTGCGTGCAGTGCGGTATTGGGGCGGCGTTGCTGCGGCAGAAGTAGAAGGCCGGCGCAGTGGTTTGGTACCGCTACCTTTGCCGCGTCTGTAACCTGTTCCTGCCGTGCTGCCAAACGTTCTTCTTGCGTTCCTGCTCAACACCGGCCTGCTCTGGCTGCTGCTGCGGTGGCTGCCACGAATGCGCGTGTTGCCGGGAGTCGGGCGCTGGGTGCTGCCCACGTTGGGCCTCAAGGTACTGTCTACCGGGCTGTCGGTGCTGCTGCTGAGTGAGGATGCCAAGTACTTTCTGGTGTGGGCCGCCCGTCTGAGTCAGCAGCTCTGGCAGGCGCCGGAGCAGTGGCTGCCCATGCTCTTTACCGATGCCTTTGTGTGGGGCCGCTGGAAGCTGGTATTTCACGGCTTTTCCAATACGCTGTTCATTATCAAGCTGCTCTCCATTCTGAACCTGGCCAGTATGGGCAATGCGCTGTTGAATGGGCTGTACCTCTCGCTATTCAGCTTTGTGAGCGGCTGGGAGCTGGTGCGGCAGCTACGGCTGCGCTGGCCTGCGGCCGTGCCGGGAGCCGGCGTAGTAGCCTTTCTGCTCTGGCCCACGGTGGTGTACTGGACTTCCGGCCTCACCAAGGAAAGTTTGCTGGTGGGGAGCGGGGCGTTGGTGCTGGCCCTGGTAATGCAGCTGGGCTACGGTAGCCCCACCCGGCCCGTAGTTACCGTGCTGGTCTTGCTGGGCGCTTGTCTGCTACACTTCAAAATGCGCTACTTTTTTGCCGTGGTGCTGTTCGGGACGCTGGCCGGGCTGGCGCTGATTCGGGTGGCGCAGCAGCTGGGCACGGCCCGTAGTCGTGCGGCGCAGGTGGTTCTGTTGCTGGGGCTGCTGGCGGGTGGGGCCTGGGCCGCCAGTGAGGTCAGCCCGGTATTTCGGGCCAACAAATTCACCTCCCAGCTCCAGCGCAACTACTCTGATTTGCTCCGCACTTCCCGGCACCGGCCCCACCTGGAGTACCCGGCCTTGCAGCCTACTACCGCCAGTGTAGTGCGGCACGCACCGCTGGCGGTGGCCGGGGCGCTGGCCCGGCCCTGGCCCTGGGAAGGCGGCACCGGCCTCTACGTGGTGGCCGGCCTGGAAAACCTGGGGCTGCTGGCGGTGCTGGTGCTGGCGGCGGTGGCCGTGGTGCGCGGCCGGCCCGGCCACTTGCCGTTTGCGCTGGTGCTGGCTTTGCTGGTGTATTGCCTGGTTTTGGCGGCCCTGCTGGGGCTTACTACTCCCAACCTGGGTACGCTGAACCGGTACCGCATTACGTTTCTGCCGTTTCTGCTGCTACTGGCGCTCCAGAACGATTACGCCGCCCGCCTGCTCCGGCGACTGGGACTATGAAGGGCCGCCGGGGCCGGAACAAAGCCGGTGTGGGCAACCACCCGGTAACCCGTATCTTTGCGGCTGATTTTTGGAAAACTCACCGGCCGTCTGATGGCCGCTTCTTACTAGCAATGGAAAACCCCGTAATCATCCTAGGCGCGCAGGCCGTTGGCACCGCCGCCCTCGATGCCTTTCAAAGCAACGACGTGGTAGTGTACTGCCTGCTCGACGACAAAGTGGAACTGCAGAACACCGAGCTGAACGACGTGCCCGTGATGGGCAATACCGACGATAAGGAGCTACTGAAGCTGCTGGGCAAGAAGTGCGAGGTATTCGTCGCCACCGAGGATACGGCCAGCCGCCGCAGCCTCACCAACATGCTGCGTGAGGAGTATACCGTAGCCCCCGTAAACGCCATCCACCAGCGCGCCAGCGTTTCGGCGCACGCTTGGCTGGGCCACGGCAACCTTATCGGGGCCAACGCCGTGGTGGCCGGTACCGCCAAACTCGGCGACGGCTGCATTGTGGGACCCAACGCCGTGCTGGACGTGAAAGTAGAAGTGGGCGACTACGCGCAGCTCGGGGCCGGGGTCATCCTCAACGCCGATGTGCAGGTGGGTGAGCTGGCCTTCATCGGGGCTGGCGCCGTGGTGGTGGCCGGCGTTAAAATCGGGGCCAAAGCCCGCGTCGGGGCCGGTTCGGTCGTGGTGGCCGACGTGCCCGCCAACCAGACCGTGTTCGGCAACCCGGCGGCTAAGGTTTAGAGCCAAGAACTTAGCATTGAGAACTCAGCCCTCTTACAGGTGTCTGAGTTCTCAATGCTAACATCTAACTTCTATAAAAGCATGGACTACCTCGTTCTACTGTACTACTGCTACACGCCCATCGAGAATCCGGAGCAATTCCGGGAGGAGCATCATCGGCTGTGCCTGGGGCTGAACCTGCTGGGCCGCATTATTGTGGCTGCTGAGGGGCTGAACGGTACCGTTTCGGGCCGCCGTGAGGACTGCGAAGAGTATATGCTCCTGATAAAAGCCGATCCGCGCTTTGCCGCGCTGGAGTTCAAGGTGGAGGAAGCCCCGGCGCATACTTTTCAGAAGCTGCACGTACGCGTGAAAGCGGAAATCGTGCACGTGGGGCTACCGCACATCAAGCCTTACGAGCGGACCGGCATTCACCTGTCGCCCACCGAGTTCCGCGACCTGAAAAACCAGGACGACGTGGTGGTGCTCGACGTGCGCTCCGACTACGAGCATAGCCTTGGCCGCTTCAAAAATGCTGTAACGCTGGACATCGAGAATTTCCGCGAGTTTCCGGAGAAGGTGCAGGAGCTGGAGCAGTACCGGGGCAAGAAAATCCTGACCTACTGCACCGGCGGCATCAAGTGCGAAAAAGCCTCTGCCTTTTTGCTGGAACAGGGTTTTGAGGATGTGTACCAGCTGCACGGCGGCATCATCAAGTACGGACTGGAAGCCGGCGGCGAGGATTTCGACGGCAAGTGCTACGTGTTCGACGGCCGCGTGGCGGTGGAGGTGAATAGCGTCAACCCCACCATCATCAGCCAGTGCCACCACTGCCGCACGCCATCCGACCGGATGGTGAACTGTGCCAACCCGCACTGCAACGCCCACGTACCGCTTTGCGAAGCCTGCGGCCAGCAACTGGAAGGCGCCTGTTCTCCCACCTGCCAGACCCACCCCGACAAACGCCCCTACGACGGTACCGGCAATTACCCCAAAATCAGCAACCACTACAGCCCCGAGCAGGGGCTTATTTCCTACCGCGCCCCGGCGAGGTAGTTGAGAAGTTGAAAAGGTAAAAAGTCAGAAAGTACCGTTTCGGAGTGCCACGCCACTTCGGGCTGGTGCTTTTCTGATTTTTGCCTGTTTTCAACTTCCCGCCCACTTTTCCACTTCCCACCTTTCTAACTTCTTCCCATGCCCATTGCTGAATCGGAACTGATCCTGAATAAGGACGGAAGCATCTACCACCTGAACCTGCAGCCCGACCATATTTCTGACACCATCATCACCGTGGGCGACCCGGATCGGGTGCCTTCCGTGAGCCAGCACTTCGATTCCATCGAAACCCAGATTCACAAGCGCGAATTTGTAACGCACGTGGGCTACTACAAGGGCAAGCGCATCACCGTTATCAGCACCGGCATGGGTACCGATAACATTGACATTCTGATGAATGAGCTGGATGCGCTGGTAAACGTTGACCTCGTAACGCGGGAGCCCCGGCCGCTGGAGGAGCGCATTAACCTGCGCATTATTCGGGTGGGCACCAGCGGTTCGTTACAGGCCGATATTCCGGTGGGCTCCCTGCTGGCTTCGGAACACGCCGTGGGGCTCGATTCGCTGATGCAGTTTTACCCGCTGGTGGAAACTGGCCTGGAAGTAGAAGTGGCAACCGGCATCCAGCAGGCCCTGCAGCTCGATTATCGTCCGTACTGCGTGCGCGGCTCCGATTTGCTGCGCGAGCAGATTGGGTTTGATATGGTGATGGGCAACACGCTCACCTGCCCCGGTTTCTACGGGCCCCAGGGCCGCGTGCTGCGTCTTGATCTGCGCCTGCCCACTCTGATTCAGCAGTTCCAGCAGTTCCGCTACCAGAGTGCGGAGGGCGAGTTCCGGCTCACCAACTTCGAGATGGAAACGGCCGGCTATTACGCCCTGGGCCGCATGCTGGGCCACGAAGTACTCTCGCTGAACGCCATTGTGGCCAACCGCGCCACCGGCGAATTCGCCACCAATTCCGATGAAGTCGTCAACACCCTCATCCAGAAAACCCTGGACCGCATCTAAATCACGGATTTTCTCGGATTGCGGCGGATTTATCGGATTTTGTGGACGATTAATCTACTGTGGTTTTCACTAAGTGTATAAAGCAAAACAGCTTGCCGAAAGGCAAGCTGTTTTGCTTTAACGGATTACAGAAATGCGAACGGTATCGTCCACAAAATCCGATGAATCCGCCGCAATCCACAAAAATCCGTGATTAGTAGAAGTCGAAGCCGACCACGGCCCGCAGGGGCAGGGCAATGCCGGATTTGAGGGTAAGGTATTCCTCGTGGGTTGCCCAGATGGTGGTGTACACGCGCTTGGTATGGCCGTCGGCGGTCTGGAAATAGACGTCCAGCTTGCCGTGGTAGGCGTTGCCGAGCGTGGAGGCCCGCTCTGCATCGAAACGGCGGCGTTTGATGGCAAGTGGATCGGTGAGTACATCCTCGGCGGCAAAATGCAGCGTTGGAATCAGTTCCTTCTCGATGGTTTCGATGGAAGCATCCGTCGGTTTGAGCTCGGGTATCATGGTCTAGTCGGGAAAAGGTGGCGGCGGAATCTGCAGCCAACTGCAACGTGGGAAATGCCAGATGGGGAAATGATGAAGCGCTGGCAGCCGCCAGCTACTACACCGGCTGCATACACTACTGCGGGTTTACGCAAATATTCTGGCAGAAGTCTACCCATAACCGTGCCCGGTTCGCTGTTTTAATGTTTCTCAGCCAGCAGCAGCCAGATACTGTGGAAGTTAAACAACAGTCAGGCCACCCCATTAATTTACAGAATTTCGGCCAGAAACGCCATGGTATCCACCCCGTCGGCGTAATCCGTTACGGCGGGCTGCTGGGCGCGGCCGAAGGGAAAACTGCCCGGGTACAGCCCACCGCCCGACACCAGGCATTGCGTCTGGGCGGCCACGTCGGTGAGCTGGTCGAGCAGGTCCACCTCGCTGGTGTAAGCGGCGTGGTGCAGCACTGAAATCGGGGATACGAGCTGGACGCCGGGCGTCAGCAGCAGAAAGCCCGAATCGAGGTGGGGCACGCGGTTGACCAGCAGAATGCTCTTGTTGTAGTCGTAGTTGTTCTGGTAGCGGTTGTGCTCCAGCACGTGGTGCCAGGGTTGCAGGGCATCGAGCAGCGGCGTGAAATCGTAGTCCGTGGGCACGTAGAGCTTGCTCACGTTGCGGCAGCCCAGGCCGTAGTACCGGAAAATATCCTCGCCCAGCAGGCCCAGGTCGTGGTCGGTTTCGCGGCCGGTGAGTACGGCCAGGCTGGTGCGGTTGCGACGGATGATGTTGGGTTTCCTGCCGAAATAATACTCAAAGTAGCGGGCCGTATTATCGGAGCCGGTGGCAATGAAGGCATCGGCCGCGTTGAGGCGGTCGGCCAGCTCAATCCGGTTGGCGAAGCGGGGTTCCAGGCGCGTCAGCTCGTCGAGCACCCAGCGCATGAGCACCGTGTCGTCTTTGCTGAGCTTGGCCAGCAACAGGTGGCCCGAGAGCAGCACGCACAGCGCATCGTGGAAGCCCACCAGCGGAATGTTGCCGGCCATGACCAACCCAATCAGGCGCGGAGTGGTGGGTTCCGGGGGGTAACGGGCGGCCCAGGCACGCAGCGCTTCTTCCTGCAGCAGGTGGGCAATGCCGCGCAGGGCTACCAGCACGTTGGGGCGGTCGAACCAGTTATTCTGGTTGCGGGCGCGGGCGGCCAGTTCGGTCAGCTCCTCGGCGTGGTCAGCGGAAACCAGTGCCGAAAGGCGCTGGCCCAGGGCTACGAAAGCGGCAAGGCGGTCGGCGTGAAGCATAGGAGCGGGTGCGGGATGAAAGCCGGAAAGCAGAAAAACAAAATCAGAGCGGCGAAATTACTCAACTGTGTACGGCTTATTCCTAATTTTGCCCGGCCGCATCCCGCTTCGGCTGGTGTGCGTACTCTCTCTGATTCGATTTTCTACTTTTTAACGACGACCGAGGCTATGGCCATCATGATAACCGACGAGTGCATCAACTGTGGTGCCTGCGAACCGGAGTGCCCGAATACGGCCATTTACGAAGGCGGCGCAGCCTGGCGCTGGGCCGATGGCACCAGCCTGAAAGATGTGCAGCAGGATGGGGGCAAAGTGGTGTCGGGCGTAGCGCCGCAAACGCCCGTTTCCGATGAGTACTACTACATCGTATCGGATAAGTGCACCGAGTGCGTGGGTTTCCACGAGGAGCCCCAGTGCGCCGCCGTCTGCCCCGTAGACTGCTGCGTGGACGACCCCGACTACCGCGAGTCGCAGGACAAGCTGCTCAGCAAAAAGCAGTGGCTGCATCAGGAAGCCTAACGCACGGATTTTTGCGGATTAAGACGGATTCTTCGAATTTCGTGGTTTCCATCAACCAATAAAAAAGCCTCCCGACAAGGAGGCTTTTTTTATTGGTTGCTTACCGCTCGGCAGTGGGATTCTTGTCCGCAGCAGGGCAGCCAAACCTGGTGCGCTCCACTTCGGACCTTGTGCGGCCGAATCAGGAGCCGAAACGCAGTGTGCGGCCGGCAGCCTGCTCCTGGGCCAGCAGAGCCAGAAACTCCTGGCGGCTGACTTCCTCGGCCCCGAGGGCGGTCAGGTGGGGCGTCAGCTGCTGAATATCGAGCAGGCCCGCGCCCTGCTCTAGCAGCGTGTCGGTGAGGGCCAGCAGGGCCAGCTTGGAGGCGTTGGGGCGGAGGTGGAACATACTTTCGCCGGCAAATACGCCCCGCACCGCCACGCCGTAGAGGCCGCCCACCAGCGCAGGGCCGTCCCACACCTCCACGCTGTGGGCGTAGCCAGCCTGGTGCAAAGCCGTGTAGCCGCGCAGCAACTGGGGCGTAATCCAGGTGCCGTCCTGGCCGGGGCGGGGCTGCTGCCGGCAGGCGCGCATCACCGGCTCAAACGCCTCGTTGAAGCTGATGCGCCAGGTAGACTGCCGTTGCACCCGCGCCAGCGTGCGGCCCACGTGCAGGCGCTCCAGCCGCAGGATACCGCGCCGGGGCGGGCAGAACCAGGGTAGCACCGGCCACTCCGGTACCGGCCACGGAAAGATGCCGCGACTGTACGCCGCCACCAGATTTTCAACGGAAGCCGCCCCGCCCGCCAGCACCAGGCCTTCCAGCGAGTCGTCGGCGGCCGCGTCGGGGTCGGCGGGGAAGGGCAGGAGCATCAGGTGCCGCAGTTGAAATACTTGTCGTAAGCCGATTCGGGGATGAGGCGGAACTGGCTCAGGAGCTTGATGGGCCACTTCAGCAGCCGGATCAGCTCGTAGTTGTTGGGGTAGGAGCGGAACGTAGTGGGCGGCGTAGCCACAATCTGGTCGAACTCCGCCCGGGTGAGGCCCAGGCGCTTGATGCACAGCTCGATAACCTTCTGATCCTCGATTTTATTGACGTGCTGCACCCGTTCCAGAGCTACCGGGCGCGGCATCTGGCCCGAGCGGACCAGGGCCGAGTAGTTGAACAAACGCCGGTCGATGTTAAACTTGGTGCGGTTGAGGTAGTAGATGACGCTCTGGTACAAATCGTCGAAATAGTGTGCCCCGGGGTTCACCCAGTCCAGCTCCCGCTCCAGCAATTGGTCCACGTCGGCGCGCACGTAGTCGACGTGATAGAGCAGGGTTACGGTTTTGATGCGGCGGATGAAGGCGTAGTAGAACATTTCCTTGATATCCAGGTGGAAGCCCGGGTCGGCGGGCTTCCAGGGCCGCAGCGGCACCGTGCCGAACTGCTTATGCACGGCCTTCAGGTACTTGCCATCGAGGTAGTTCCAGCTCAGCGGGGCAATTCCCTCGGTGCGGAACGACTGCCCGATGACAATGCGTTGAATGCCTTCCTTAGCCGCCACGCCGTACAGGGCCGTGGCAATACCTACGTCGGTGCCTTCCTCCATATCGGGCACGGAGGCTTTCAGGAAGGCGATTTTGAGGTCTTTCGATTCGCGCCAGTCGGAGGTGATGGTGCGCATTTCCACGCCCAGCTTGCGGCAGGCCTTGGTCATGTTTTCGCCGGCTACGGGGTTGCCGAAGCCGTCGTTGAAATGCACGGCCAGTGGGCGCAGTCCCAGCTTTACTACGCAGTACCACAGTGTAAACGATGAGTCGCGGCCGCCACTCACGCCCAGTACGCAGTCGTATTTTTTGCCCTCACCGGTTTTTCTGATGTCGGCCACCATTTCCTGCACGTGGCGGGCGCCGGCCTCTCCCAGCGGAAAAGCGCGGTCCATCTTATCGTGCAACGCACAGAAATTACATTCGCCCGCGGCGTCGAACTGAATACCGGGCACGGTGGTATCCATGATGCAGCGCGTACATTGTCGGTAGGTGTTGGTCATGTGGTTGGGAACGAGTGCAGTCCGATGCGGGCACCGGAAAAACGGCGCGGGTTGTGACGCGCCAGAGTAAAACGAAAATATCAGGCGCTACGCAGGCAGCTTGTCGAAAGCAAAGCCTTTCCGCTGCAGCATCTGGCCAATCTGGGTGCCCTGCTCGGGGCGCACGGGCCGGGGCAGGTCGGCCACTACCAAGTCGCCGGCAAACTCGTTGAACGTACCCTGCGCCCGGATGCCGCTGGCATCCACGGCCAAAGAGCAGCCCACGCTTTTCTTGCCCTCGTACGGGCCGCCCACAATGTAGCCCACCGAGGTAGTGCCTACAACAGATACGTTATAGAGCTGGGCCAGAATGGAATACGGCTTCACCCACTTCTCGCGGTAGGGGTCGTGCTCCTCCGTAATGGAGTAATCCACCGTCCAGGACGAAGGCGAGAGGATGAACTCGGCCCCCATGCGGGCCAGCGTGTGCCCGATGGGCAGGCCGTCAAGGAAGTTATCGGCGCAGATATTCACCCCGATTTTTCCCAGGGGTGTATCCACCACGTTCAGTGTCTGGCCTACCGCATAAAACGGTAACTCTACTTCCAGGAGGTTGATTTTGTGGTATTTGCAGATGATTTTGCCCTGCGGGTTGATGAGGATAGCGGCGTTATAGTTGCGGCCATCGGGGGCGCGCTCCGTGAGGCCGGCGCAGAGGTAGAGGTTGTGGCGCAGGGCCGCCTGGCAGAGCCGGTCGGAGTAGGGACCGGGAATGGGCTGGGCCTCGGTGAGGGCGCTGGGGTGCGTCCAGGCAAAGTCCAGGGTTTCGGGCAGCAGCACTACGTCGCACTGGCGGGCAGCGGCTTCGGCAATCATGCGTTCAGCTCGCTCCAGATTGCGCTCTGGCTCACCGCCTTCCACCAGCAGCTGGCCCATTCCTATTCGTACGGAGCTGGTAAACGTAGGGATAACAGGGGTGGGGGTAGGCGGCGGGGCTGCCGGAGTCGGGACCCCGCCGGCCAAAGGTTTGCGGAAGGAGAAAAGAGCCATGTAGGGGCGTCAGCTACGAGATGAAGAAGGTACAGAAAAGGGAAAGTACCGGGTGGGAGGCAGCGGATAAGGAGCAGAACGATGGTCTAGCTTCAAAAATACGGAAAGTGGTTCTATGAAAAGGGGGAAACGCTGAAAATCCGGATAAATACCGCCAAAAAGGAGTGCCCGGGGCGAGTGAATCAGTTTCGGAGGTGAGTATCACCATATTTCCGGCCCCCGCCCGAAATGCCTACTTTTGTGCCCGTATCTGAACAGACTTTCCCGCCGATGTCCATCGCCAAAACTTATACTCCCGCCGACGTTGAAGCCAAATGGTACCAGCGCTGGCAGGAGCAGGGCTTCTTCAAAGCCAAAGCCAACCCCCGTAAGCAGCCCTACACCGTGGTAATTCCGCCGCCCAACGTGACGGGCGTGCTGCACATGGGCCACATGCTCAACAATACCATTCAGGACGTGCTGGTGCGCCGGGCCCGCATGCAGGGCAAGGAAGCCTGCTGGGTGCCCGGCACCGACCACGCCTCCATTGCCACCGAAGCCAAGGTAGTGGCGCTGCTCAAGGAGCAGGGCATCGAGAAGAAGGACCTGACCCGGGACCAGTTTCTGGAGCACGCCTTCGCCTGGAAGGAGAAGTACGGCGGCATCATTCTGGAGCAGCTCAAGCAGCTGGGCGCTTCCTGCGACTGGGACCGGACGCGCTTCACCATGGAGCCTGAGCTGACTGAGGCCGTGTTGCGCGTGTTCGTGGACCTGCACCAGAAGGGACTCGTGTACCGCGGCATCCGCATGGTGAACTGGGACCCGCTGGGCCAGACGGCGTTGTCTGATGAGGAAGTGATTCCCAAGGACGTCATGGCCAAGATGTACCATTTGCGCTACGAAGTGGTAGGGCAGGAGGGCCAGTTCCTGACCGTGGCTACGTCGCGACCCGAAACAATCATGGCCGACGTGGCCGTGGCGGTGAACCCGAACGACCCGCGCTACACGCACCTGCACGGCGCGAAAGTGCGGATTCCGCTGCTGGGCCGCGACATTCCGGTGATTCTGGATGAATACGTGAGCATTGATTTCGGCACCGGCGCGCTGAAGGTGACCCCGGCCCACGACCTGAACGACTACGAGCTGGGCGTGAAGCACAACCTGCCCGTTATCGACATCCTGAACAACGACGGCTCGCTCAACGAGAAGGCGGTGCTGTACGTGGGCCAAGACCGGTTTGCGGCCCGCCGCAACATCGTGAAGGACCTGGAGGAAGCCGGCCACCTGGTAAAGGTGGAGGAGTACGCCAGCATCGTGCAGACCTCCGAGCGCACCAAGGCCGTCATTGAGCCCCGCCTGAGCTTGCAGTGGTTCCTGAAAATGGAGCACCTGGCCAAGCCGGCCCTGGAGGTGGTGGAAAACGACACCGTGAAGCTGCACCCGGCCAAGTTCAAGAACACCTACCGGGTGTGGATGGAGAACGTGCGCGACTGGTGCATCTCGCGGCAGCTGTGGTGGGGCCAGCAGATTCCGGCCTACTACCTGCCCGACGGCACCTACGTGGTGGCCCTCACCGCCGAAGAAGCCCTGATCCAGGCCCGCGAGCAGAGCGGCAACGTCGAGTTGCAGCTCTCGGATCTGCGCCAGGACGAGGACGTGCTGGATACCTGGTTTTCGTCGTGGCTGTGGCCGATTTCGGTGTTTGACGGCTTTAAGGACCCCGATAATGCCGACGTCAACTACTTCTACCCCACCAACGACCTGGTGACGGGGCCGGACATCCTGTTTTTCTGGGTGGCCCGCATGATTATGGCCGGGCTGGAATTCCGCAAGGAAGTGCCCTTCCGCAACGTGTACCTGACCGGCATTGTGCGCGACGCCCAGGGCCGCAAGATGAGCAAGCAGCTCGGCAACTCGCCCGATCCGCTGGACCTCATCAAGCAGTTCGGGGCCGATGGCGTGCGCACCGGCATGCTGTTCTCGGCCCCGGCTGGCAACGACTTGCTCTACGACGAAAAGCTGGTGGAGCAGGGCCGCAACTTCTCCAACAAGCTCTGGAACGCCTTCCGCCTCACCCAGGGCTGGGAGGTGGATGCCGCGCTGCCCTTCCCCAACGAGAAGGCCGTGGAGTGGTTCGGCGCTAAGCTGAATGCCACCATTGCGGAGCTGGACGAGCACTTCGAGAAGTTCCGGATGAGCGACGCGCTGATGACGGTGTACAAGCTGGTGTGGGACGATTTCTGCTCCGAGTATCTGGAGATGATCAAGCCCGCCTACCAGGCCCCCATCGACCCCGAAACGCTGCGCCTGACCACCGGTTTCCTCGAAACCCTGCTCAAGCTGCTGCACCCGTTCATGCCCTTCATTACGGAGGAAATCTGGCACGAGCTGAAGGAGCGCGGCCCTAAGGAGTACGTGTGCGTGGCCGCCTGGCCCAAGGCCCAGCCTGTAGCGGGCGCCGCCGAGGTGCTGGCCCGCATGGAAAAGGCGCTGGCCATTGTGGGCGGCGTGCGCACCATCCGCAACCAGAAGGGCCTGGGCCCCAACAAGCCCCTGACCCTGGCCGCCAAAACTGACGACACCCAGCTGCTGACCGACTACGATCCCATCATCCGCAAGCTGGCCGCCCTCACCGACGTATCGGTGGTGACGGAAGCGCCGGCCGCTTCGGTGGGCTTCGTAGCGGGCGGCTCGGAGTTCTTCGTGCCGCTGGAAGGTCAGATTGACCTCGGGGCCGAGAAAGAGCGCCTCAGCAAGGAGCTGGAATACGCCCAGGGCTTCCGCGACTCGGTGCTGAAAAAGCTGGCCAACGAAAAGTTCGTGGCCAACGCCAAGCCCGACCTGGTAGAGCGCGAGCGGCAGAAGCTGGCCGACACTGAAGCCAAAATCACGGCCCTGGAGCAAAGCCTGGCGGCGCTGTAAACCTGACGCCGGGCTGCCTTCCAAACCGCGGGGAGAAGGTTTTCACGTGAAGTCCTGCCTTCCAAACTGCGGGGCGGCGGTTTTCACGCGAAAGATGGCCTCCCCATTATCGGGGAGGCCATCTTTCGCGTGAAGAAGGGCACGGCCATTCTTTCACCCACTCGCCGCCGCTCTTCGCAAATTCCCCGTTTCTTTAGCGCATCCATTTCACTTGCTGACTTGTTGCGCTATGAACTCCTTGTACACCTGGCTTACGGGCGCGGGGCTGCTGCTCAGCGGCGCGCTTTTCGCCCAAAGCACTACTGCCATCATGTCCAAACCTCCCGTTGCGGCTCTCCAGCCCAAAGAACTTAAGTCGCCGTTTGGCACCCGCCTCGACAATTACTATTGGCTCAATGAGCGCGAAAACCCGGAAGTCATCAGCTACCTGAACGCCGAAAACGCCTACACCGAGCAGCAAATGGCTCCGGTGAAGGGGCTGGAAGAAAAGCTGTTCCAGGAAATTAAGGGCCGCATCAAGGAGCAGGATGAGTCGGTGCCGTACCGCGAGAACGGGTACTACTACTACACCCGCTTCGAGGCCGGGGCCGAGTACCCGATTTACTGCCGCAAAAAGGGCAGCCTGAGCGCCAAAGAGGAAATCCTGCTCAACGCCAACGAGTTGGGCAAGGGCAAGGACTACTACCAGATCGGCGGCTTCGAGGTGAGCGACGACAACCAGGTGCTGGCCTACTCCGAGGACGTGGTGAGCCGCCGCCTCTACACGCTGCGCTTCCGCAACCTGCAAACCGGCCAGCTCTACCCCGAGCAAATCCCGAACACCAGCGGCAACGCCGTGTGGGCCACCGACAACGAGACGGTGTTCTACGTCCGCAAAGACCCCACCACGCTGCTCGATTACCAGCTCTACCGCCACACCCTGGGCACCGACCCCGGCCAGGACCAGCTGGTGTATGAGGAGAAGGACAACACCTTCCGCATCGGGGTCCACCGCTCCAAGTCGCGGCAGTACGTGCTGCTGGATATCGGCAGCACTATGTCGTCGGAGGTGCGCTATTTGGAGGCCAGCAAACCAGGTGAGCCGCTGAAGGTGTTTCTGCCCCGGGAGGCCGACCATCTGTACGAGGTGGAGCACTTCGGTAATGAGTTCTACGTGCTGTCCAACGCCGGGGCGCCCAACTTCCGGCTGCTGAAAACGCCGGTGAAGAATACTGCCAAAACGGCCTGGCAGGAGGTCATTGCTCACCGCCCCGACGTGTTTCTGGAAAACATGGAGCTGTTCAAGGACTACTTGGTGCTGGGTGAGCGGAAGGAAGGCCTGCTGCAGCTGCGCGTGATTCGGTGGAAGGACAAGCAGGAGCACTACCTCAACTTCGGGGAGCCCACCTACACGGCCGCCATCAGCATCAACCCCGAGTTCGACACGCCCGTGCTGCGCTACGGCTACTCCTCGCTCACCACGCCCAATTCCACCTTCGACTACGATATGAGCGCCCGCAGCAAGAAGCTGCTCAAGGAGCAAACCGTGCTCGGAAGCTTCAAGAAGGAGGATTACGTGACCGAGCGGGTGTACGCCACTGCCACCGATGGCACCAAAATCCCGATGTCCATTGTCTACAAAAAGGGTTTTAAGAAAGATAGCTCGGCCCCGCTGCTGCAGTACGCCTACGGATCCTACGGCTACTCCATGGACGCTACCTTCAGCGCCGCCCGCCTGAGCTTGCTGGATCGGGGCTTCGCCTACGTGATTTGCCACATCCGCGGCGGGCAGGAAATGGGCCGGCAGTGGTACGAGAACGGCAAGAAGCTCCGGAAGAAAAACACCTTCACCGACTTCACCGACTGCTCCAAGTTCCTCATCGACCAGAAGTTCACCTCCGCCGATAAGCTGTTTGCCATGGGCGGCTCGGCCGGCGGCCTGCTGATGGGCGCAGTAGTGAACAACCACCCCGAGTACTACAAGGGCGTAGTAGCGGCCGTGCCCTTCGTGGATGTGGTGACGACGATGCTCGACGAAAGCATTCCGCTGACCACCGGCGAGTACGACGAGTGGGGCAACCCCAACCAGAAAGAGTTCTACGACTATATGCTCTCGTACTCGCCCTACGACCAGGTGAAGGCCCAGGCCTACCCGAACATGCTCGTTACCACCGGCCTGCACGACTCGCAGGTGCAGTACTTCGAGCCGGCCAAGTGGGTAGCCAAGCTGCGTACCCTCAAAACCGACCAGAACCTGCTGCTGCTCCACACCGACATGGCCGCCGGCCACGGTGGTGCCTCCGGCCGCTTCAAGTCCATCCACGACACAGCCCGGCAGTTTGCCTTTATGCTGCTGCTGCTGGGGGTGAAGGCCTGACCGTAAGTACTGCGAAGCGGCGCTGTACGCCACAACAGAACGCCCCTCCGGCTCCCGGAGGGGCGTTTTGCGTTTCCGGCCGCCCACAAACCCGACAAATATTCAGGCCTTGGTGCCACCTCGGCGGCGAAGTTGCGTCTGTGGCTCGGTTACCCGGTATTCGCCCGACCTTTTATCGGCCTCCGCCGCAGAAATCAGCCGATTGGTCGGCTTCTTTTCGGGGGCGGGGCCAGAGCAATTAGGTTTGCATGGATACCGCGCCCGATGGCCCGCAGTGGTCGTTTGGCCGCCGGGTGATAGACGCTTCCCCTCTCGCACATGAAAAAGTTATTCCTCCCGATTCTTCTCCTTTCCGGCAGCCACGTGGTGCTGGCCCAAATGCCCGCTGGTGGGCCCCCGGCTGGTGCTGGTCGGCCCGCCGGTGCTATCCGGCCGACCGGGGCCGGTGGGGCCGCCGTTATGGCCCCGCAGGAAGGAACGGGCCGCATTACCGGCACCGTTACCGATGCCGCTACCAAGCAGCCGGTGCCCTATGCCACCGTGGTCTTGCTGAACCCGGCCACCGGCAAGCCCGTGGATGGCACCGCCGCCGACGACAACGGCAAATTCTCAATTCCGCGCATTGCGGCCGGCACGTACACCATCCAGATCAGCTTTATTGGCTACACGCTGGTGGAAAAGCCGGGTGTGGTGATTACTGAGGCCGGTAACACGGTGGCCCTGGGGGCCATAGCTCTGGCATCCTCGGCCCAGGCCCTGGGCGAAGTACGGGTGGAAGGCCAGCGCAGTCTGATAGAGGAAAAGGTGGACCGCACGGTGTACAACGCCGAGAAAGACGAAACAACCCGGGGCGGCGACGCCACCGACGTGCTCAAGCGCGTGCCCAACCTATCGGTGGACCTGGACGGTAACGTGAGTTTGCGCGGCAGCCAGAACATCCGGGTGCTCATCAACAACCGGCCCAGCACCATCTCGGCCAACAGCATTGCCGACGCGCTCAAGCAGATTCCGGCCGACCAGATCAAGACCGTGGAGGTGATTACCTCGCCCTCGGCCAAGTACGACGCCGAAGGCTCGGGCGGCATCATCAACATTGTCACCAAGCAGAACAACCTCCAGGGCTTTACCCTTGATTTGCGCACCAGCGCCGGTTTGCGCAGCTCCGATCTGGGCCTGAACGCCTCGTATCGGGTGGGCAAGATGGGCTTTTCGCTGGGCGGCGGCGGCCGGGGCCAGTACAACGTGCCCGGCTCGTTCCGCAACGAGCAAACCACCTACGGCATCACCGGCAACGACATTGCCAACCGTCAGCTGCTCACGCGCACCGTGCAGTCGGCCGATACGCGCCAGCAGAACGTGTTCGGGCGCTACTCGCTGGGCTGGGACTACGACATCAACAAGTACAACTTCCTGTCGGCCTCGGTGCAGCTGGGCCTGCGCAACGGCACCAACTACCAGGACGACTTAGCCTCGCAGACCACGTTTTTCCGGCCGGTGCTGGGCGACTCGCTCACCAACCGCCTCAGCGACGTGAAGGTGCTCGACAACTCGAACACCCTGGATGCCACGCTCAACTACACCCGCACCTTCGAGACGCCCCAGCGCGAGTTTAGCCTGCTGGCCCAGTACAGCCGCAACACCCGCACCAACAACTTCACCAACACTACCCTGAGCGGGGAGGGGTCCGGCGACTACCGCCGCAACCTCAACGACAGTTACAATCAGGAAATCACGCTGCAGGCCGATTACCAGACGCCCCTGAGCAAAACCCAGCTGCTGGAGTTCGGGGCCAAGGACATCATGCGTCGCGTGAACAGCGACTATACTACCTTCCTGAACGGGCAGCGGCAGACCGGCACCACGCTTTCCAACGTGTTCGACTACAACCAGAACATTGCGGCCGCCTACCTCTCATACACCCAGAGCTTCCTCAAGAGTTACACCCTGAAAGCCGGGGCGCGCTACGAGTACACCACCATCAACGCCGACTTCCGCACCGACACGGAAACCTCCATTGACCCATACGGAGTGCTGGTGCCCAGCGTGAACCTCTCGCGCAAGCTGGCCAACGGCAACGTGCTCAAAGCCGCCTACAACTACCGCATTCAGCGTCCTTCCCTGCAATTTCTGAACCCCAACCGGCAGTCGGGCAACCAGTTGCAGTACACCGAGGGCAACCCCGAGTTGAAGCCCGAGTACACCAACAACTACGAGTTGGGCTATAGCACCTTCATCAAGCAGACCTCGCTGAACTTCTCGGTATTTGCGCGTAACACTAACGGCTCCATCCAGCCGGTGCGCACCCAAGACGGCGCCCTCATCAAGACCACCTACGACAATATCGGTACCGAAAACGCTTACGGCGGCAGCGTGAATGCCAACGTGAACGTGCAGAACAAGCTCACGCTGGGCGGCGGCCTGGATGTGTACTACGCTACCCTCGACAACAACACCTCCGATGTGCTGTACGCGGCCAGCAACCAGGGCTGGGTGGCCAGCGGCCGACTCATGGGCGGGTACACCTTTGCCAAGGGCTGGGGCGTGCAGGCGTTCAGCTTCTACCGGGGACGACAGGTGCAGCTCCAGGGCTACCAGGGCGGCTTCGGGGTGTACAGCGTGGGCCTGAAAAAGGACTTCGCCGATAAGAAAGGCAGCATCGGCTTCGGGGCCGACAACTTCCTGACGCCCACCAACACAATCCGCAACTCCATCAGTACGCCCGTCCTCGATCAGTACAGCGAGAACGTGCTGCGCCGCTCGGGCTTCCGGGTGAACCTGAGCTACCGCATCGGCAAGATGAGCATGGCCCAGCCCAAGCGCAAACGCTCCATCAACAACGACGACCTGAAAGAAGGCGGCGACGGGGGCAACGGGGCCGGGGCCACGCCCGCCCAGGGTACCAGCGGCGGCCGGCCCTAGCCCGGTACCTGCGTAACGGGCCAGGTGGCCCGTTACCTAAAACCGACCGTCCGGGTGCCCAAGCGCATCCCGGCCGGTCGGTTTTGCGTGGCGGCTACCGCTGCCGCTCCCCGATGATGATCAGGCCTCAGAGCTTAAAACCGATTGGTTTTGCCCCGTGAGGAAGCCTCGGAGCTTCAAACCGATTGGTTTTGCCCTGTGAGGAAATCTCAGAGCTTAAAACCGATTGGTTTTGCCCCGTGAGGAAACCTCGGAGCTTAAAACCGATTGGTTTTGCCCTGTGAGGACGCCTCAGGGTTTAAAAACCGATTGGTTTTGTCCTGGGAGATGTCGGGGTGGGGCCGGGCCGTTCGGCTACTCGCCGCTTACTACGCGCAGGCTGTCGGGGACGGGGCCGCGGGTGGCTTGGGTGAGCTGGTTCTGGAGCTGAAAGTTCACCGTCTCGCAGTCGGCAAAACGGCGGTTGGCCATTTCCAGCGCGGCCTCAGTGGTTTGCAGGCGCTGGTAGAGAAACAGGATCAGGCCGAGGGCAATGAGGAGGGCGGCTAGGGGCAGCGCTTTGTTCATGTAAGCAGGGGGTAATGGCGTTTCGGGAGCAGTAAGCAGCTTCTCGTCGGGCAGATAACAGCCGAAACCGGAAAGAAGGAAACCAGCCTCGAAAAACCGGTTTGGTCAGCGGACGAATGCCGCCGAAAATCAAACAAAAGTACGGCCTAGCGCCCACAAAAAGGCCCCGCCACGTAACCACGGCGGGGCCTTTCGCATACATTCTAAGCTCTAAGCTCTAAGCTCTAAGCTCTAAGCTCTAAGCTCTAAGCTCTAAGCTCTAAGCTCTAAGCTCTAAGCTCTAAGCTCTAAGCTCTAAGCTCTAAATGCTGGTATTGGGGTCGAACTGCTCCAGGTAGTCGGCCACGCGGCGCACGAACATACCGCCCAGGGAGCCGTCCACCACGCGGTGGTCGTAGCTGTGGCTCAGGAACATGAAGTGGCGCACGCCAATCAAATCACCCTGCGGGGTTTCGATGACGGCGGGCTTCTTCTTGATAGCGCCCACGGCCATGATGGCCACCTGCGGCTGCATGATGATGGGCGTGCCCATCACGTTGCCAAACGAGCCGACGTTGGACACGGTGTAGGTGCCGCCTTCCAAGTCCTCGGGCTTGAGTTTGTTGGTGCGGGCACGGTTAGCCAGGTCGTTGAGCTTCTTGCTCAGGCCGTTCAGGTTCAGCTGGTCGGCGTTGTGAATCACGGGCACAATAAGGTTGCCGGAAGGCAGCGCTACGGCCACGCCAATGTTGATGTCGCGCTTTTTGATGATGTAGTCGCCCTCAATGGACACGTTGATCATCGGGAAGTCTTGAATGGCGCGGGCAATGGCCTGGATGAAGATGGGCGTGAAGGTGAGGTTTTCGCCCTCGCGCTTCTTGTAGGCATCCTTGTGCTTGTTGCGCCAGTTCACGATGTCGGTCACGTCGGCCTCCACAAACGAGGTGACGTGGGGCGAAATCCGCTTGCTATCCACCATGCGCTGGGCAATCATTTTGCGCATGCGGTCCATTTCCAGCAGCTCCTGGTTGCCGCTGATAGACGGCACCGCTTTGGTTGGTTGCTGGTTGTTCGTTGCTGGTTGTTGGGCGGGAGCAGCGGCTGGAGCAGCTACCGGGGCTGGGGCCGCTGGTACTGCGGCTATCGGAGCCGCAGCAGCGGCCTGCGTCAGCGGCTTCTTGCCGGCGGCTACGTAATCGAGGATGTCTTTTTTCGTCACGCGGCCTTCGCTGCCGGTGCCGGGCAGGTACTCCAGGTCACCCATCGAAATGCCTTCTTCGCGGGCAATGCTGAGCACGAGCGGCGAGTAGAAGCGGCTGGCCTGGGGCTGGGCGGCTACGGCTTGGGCGGCGTTGGCCTGCGGGTCGTGGGCTTCGGGCAGGTAAGGTACGGTGGGCTTCTCAGCGCCGTTGATGGTAGGAGCGGGAGCCTCGGCAGCGGCGGCCGGGGCAGCGCTGGCGGCGCTGGCGGCGTCGGTTTCAATAACGGCAATGGGAGCCCCCACGGCTACTACCTGGCCTTCCTGCACCAGGATTTCCTGGAGCACGCCGGCGTGCAGAGCCGGTACCTCAGTATCCACCTTATCGGTAGCTACTTCCAGCACCGACTCATCCTGGTCGATGGTGTCGCCTACTTGTTTGAGCCATTTCAGGACGGTGCCTTCCATGATGGATTCGCCCATCTTGGGCATCGTCATTTCCACTCGTGCCATGCGGTTGGGGGTGTTTAGGGAAAAGGGTGGGGGTGGGTTTCGGAGCCCAAAGGTAAGTGAAGTGTTGGACTGTTGGATTGTGGGATTGTTGAATGGGTGGATTGCTGGATTATTGAATAGGTGGATGGTTGAATGGTTTGATGGGATACGGCTGTCATCCTGAGAGGAGCGAAGAACCTTATCACGTGTGAACAAGTCATCCGGTAGTACACCTAACGTGATAAGGTCCTTCGCAAGCTCAGGATGACAGTTTGCCACTATTCAACCAGCTACTAATCCACCCATTCAGCAATCCACCCATTCAACCAGCCACCCATTCACCCCTTCTCCACTTCCAGTCGCAGCAGATTCAGGGCGGCGGTGGTGGTGTACTCCAGGTTGAGCTGGCGGCCGCGGTTGAAGCTGATCTGGCGGGTGACGGTGCGGCGGGCGTCGGCATAGGCAATACAGATGGTGCCCACGGGCTTGGCGTCGGTGCCGCCGTCGGGGCCGGCAATGCCGCTGGTGGCCAGGGCCACATCAACGCCCAGGCGGCGGCGCAGGCCCTCGGCCATTTCGGCCACGGCGGCTTCGCTCACGGCCCCGTGGGCGGCCAAGGTTTCGGGCTTCACACCCAGCTCCTGCATCTTGATGTCGTTGGAGTAGGCAATGATGCTGCCCTGGTAGTAGCGGGAGCTGCCGGGCACGCTGGTGAGGCGGTGGGCCAGCAGGCCGCCAGTGCAGCTCTCGGCGGTGCCCACCGTGAGGCCCCGCTCGGCTAGCAAAGTGCCCACGGCCGTTTCCAGGTTGATTTCGCCTACGGCGAATATATGGTCACCGAGCAAGGTGCGCAGCTCGGGCAGTAAGGCCTCCATGCGGGCACGCAGGTCGGGCTGGCCGTCGTCGTGGCCGGTGAGGCGCAGGCGTACGCCGCCCAAAGAGGGTAGGTAGGCCAGTTTGATGTTGGCGGGCAGGGCTGCTTCCCAGCTCTCGATGCGCTGGGCCAGAAACGACTCGCCCAGGCCCACCGTCTGCACCACCACGTGCTCAATGGGGGGCGTCTGGAAGTGCTGGCGCAGGCGGGGCAGCACCTCGTCGGTCATCAGCCCTTTCATTTCAAACGGCACGCCGGGCATGCTTACGAACACGGTGCCCCGGTCCTCGAACCACATGCCGGGGGCCGTGCCCAGGGCGTTATGCAGCACCGTACAGTTGGCCGGCACCAGGGCCTGCTGGCGGTTTACTTCCAGCATGGGCCGGTTGTAGCGGGCAAAAATGCCTTCCACGTGGTGTAGAGTGGGCTCGTGCAGCACCAGCTCCGCGCCGAAGTAGCGGGCCAGTACGTGCTTGGTGAGGTCGTCTTTGGTGGGACCGAGGCCGCCGGTCATCAGTACCACCTGGGCCCGCTGCCGGGCCAGGTCGAGGGCAGCTACAATTTCGTCGGCCCGGTCGGAGACGCTGGTAATCTGGCGCACGCGCAGGCCCAGCTTGCCCAGCTCCTGGCCCATAAAGGCCGAATTGGTGTCGATGACCTGCCCGTAGAGCAGCTCGTCGCCAATGGTCATGATTTCAACGTCGGGAATGAGGGGCATGGAGAGAAGGTTAGGTAGAGTAGCGGATTTGGCGCAATATTGGCACCTCGCCCGCTAACAACGCCACACCGGCGTCTGGGTTTACCCGATTTTTCCCGTATGACTCCCCTCCGTACCCTCGCTTTGGGTCTCACGCTCATCCTGGCCACCGCGCAGCTGGCCGCCGCCCAAACCAAAACCACCACGAAAAAAACCACGACCACCACCAAGAAAACCACCCCGGTCAAGAAAACGACGCCCGTCAAAAAGACCACGACCACCACCAAAGTTGCCGCCGCTACCAAAGTGGTAGCACCCGTGGTAGTGCCCCTCACGGCCGACGAAGCTACCGGCGGCCTGCGCGAGGCCCTCACCCAGGCCGTGACCAAAGCCGTGGCCCAGGGCGGCGAAACCGACGGCTTCAACGCCAACGCCGATATCCGCATTCCGTTCCCGCCCGAGGCGGAGCTGGTAGCCGCCACGCTGCGCAAGCTACGGGCCGGCGCTTTGGTCGATAACTTTGAGGTGGCCCTGAACCGCGCCGCCGAAACGGCCGCCGGCCAGGCTAAGCCCATCTTCCTGAACGCGGTACAGAACCTGAGCCTCCAGGATGCCCTCACGCTGGCTACCAGCAAGGAAACGGACGCGGCTACCACGCTGCTCTACGAAAAAACGGCCGCTGACCTGCGCACCACGTTCCAGCCTACCGTGCAGCAGTCGTTGGAACAAACTGGGGCCATCAGGCTCTACGCCGAAATGGTGGCCCGCTATAACAAGATTCCGCTCGTGACGCCCCTCAACCCGCAGCTGGTGCCCTACGCCACCGAGAAAACCGTGGATGGCCTGTTTGCCCTCATGGCCGCCGAGGAAGGCCGCATCCGGGCCAACCCCGCCGCCCAGGGCAGCGCCCTGCTCAAGCGCGTATTCGGCGGGAAGTAGTAAAGAAGTGTAAAGTCAAAGCCCTACCTGTCATCCTGAGCAGAGCGAAGGACCTTGTCACGCATGAACGACTAACACTGGTATCGTTCTAACGTGATAAGGTCATTCGTCGCCGCTTGATGCGCGGAATGCTTAGGATGACAGGTAGGGCTTTGACTTTACACTTTCCAAAAAAATCCTGGTCCGGTTTCTGCAAAAGTGCCGGCAGTATATTTGCCGCTCACTTTCCTCGCCATGAACTACCGCCGTTTTCTCGTGTTACCCGCCGTGCTGCTGGGGCTGCAGCTATCCGCTTCGGCTCAGATTAAGCTCTCGAAGCTGGGAGATATTCTCAAAACCACGCTGCCCAAAACTACCACTACCAGCCCAACTGGCAGCACCGGCACGGGCAGCCTCACGCAGCAGGAAGCGGCCCAGGGCCTGCGCGAGGCCCTCTCGCAGGGCATCAGCAAAGGCACCGACCAGGCCTCCAAACAGGACGGCTTCTACCTGAATCGCTTGATCCGGATTCCGTTTCCCGCCGATGCGCAGCGCGTGGCTACCACGCTCCGTAAGCTGGGCCTGGGCAGCCAGGTGGATAAGTTTGAGTTGTCGTTGAACCGGGGCGCGGAGGATGCCGCCAAGAGTGCCAAGCCTATTTTCCTGGCCGCCATCAAAAGCCTCACGTTTAAGGACGTGTGGGGCATCCTGACCGGGGAGAAGGACGCCGCCACCAACTACCTCAAGCGCACCACCACCGAGCAGCTCACCACGGCCTTCCGACCCATCATCCAGCAAAGCCTCGACAAGGTAGGAGCCACCAAATACTACACCGACCTGACCACCCGCTACAACCGCATCCCGCTGGTTACGCCCGTGCAAACCGACCTTAACCAGTACGCCACCGGCAAAGCCATTGATGGCTTGTTCACCTTGGTAGCCCAGGAGGAAGCCAACATCCGCGAAAACCCCGTGGCCCGCACCACCGATATACTCAAGCGCGTTTTCGGCCGGAAGTAGGAGTTCTTAATGTGGTGGGAATGTGATAAATGATTTTTCTCGGGAGTAGATATGAAAAGGCCCGCTTTCCAGTAGGAAAGCGGGCCTTTTCAGTGGGCAGAAGTGGTGGAACAGAGGGAGGAGAATAAGGCATTCCACACATTCCAACCACATTCTGCACATTACAGATTAATAGTCGTCGTAGTCGGAGTTGCGGCGGCTGTTGCGGGAGCTGCCGCTGCTACCGTACTCGTCGGAGTCGTCGTCGGAAAGGTCGTCATCATCCAGGTCGTCGAGGGAGCTGAAGCCGGTGCTGCCGTCGGGGTCTTCGGTGGCTTCGGCGGTGGCGTACTCGTCTTCGGTCATGCTGGCCAGGTCCAGCGCCTCATCGTGCGAGGAGCCGGTGTCACGCCACATCAGGTAGTCGGCGTATTTGGCCGAGAGTTGGTCTTCGGGGTTGCCCCGGGTAGCGTCGCCGCCGGTAGCCGCAAAGTTGTCCAGCTCATCATCGTCGAAAAGGTCGTCTTCGAGGTCGTCGTGTTGTCTCATGGCCTTGCTAGGGTCAGAAAAGGGTGATAAGATTCAGAGGAAAAACGCCGGGGCGTTGTTGCGGCAAAGATACGTGCGGAACCGCTGCGAAGGTTTCCATCTAGGTTGCCGGGGCGCATATTTTACCCCAAACACCTACCGGGCGGCCTTTGCCCCGAAATCTGTAATGTTGACCTGCGCCGTGCAAAAGTCGTACTCCTCGGGCACATTGCTTGATACCAGGACCGTACGGCCGGCCAGCGTCGCCCGCACGTGTTCCAGGTACCATTCCACCCCGGTCCGGTCCAGGTTGGTGGTGGGCTCGTCCAGCAGGAGCAGGGGGGTATCGGCATAGAGGGCCAGGGCCAGCTTCAGGCGCTGCTTCATGCCGCTGGAAAAGTCGCGCACCAGCTTGTGGCGGGATTTCTCCAGGTACATCAGCGTAATGAGCTCCTCGGCTGAGAGGCCCGGCCGTAGCGGCTTGAAGCGGGTGTGAAACCGGATCAGCTCGGTCAGGCTCAGCTCCTCAATCAGCTCCAGATAGGGTGCGGCATAGGCCAGGCGGGCAGGCACGTCCTCCACCGCTACCGGCCGGCCCTGGTGCTCATACAAAATAGTGCCGGCCGTGGGCAAAATCTGGCCCGACAGCGTGTTGAGCAGCGTGCTCTTGCCCGCCCCATTGGGTCCCAGAATGGCCGTGGCCGTACCCGCCCGAAACGTGTGGGTGAGGTCCCGGAAAATCCATTCCCGGGCAAACCGCTTGCTCAGGCCCGTGGCGGTAATCTGCATTGTTCAGACCTTAGATAATGAGAAGTGAGAAGTGAGACTTTCGTTCATGAGCACAAGCCCGAACAACAGTCTCACTTCTCACTTCTACAAACTACTCTCCGCTGGCGCTGGTGTTGCGGGAGTAGCCTTTGATGACGCCGCGGCCAGAGTTGCGGATGAAGTTCACGACCTCGTCGCGCTCCGGCGAAGGGGCCAGCTCCAGCTCAATCTGGTCGAGGGCGGCGGCGTTGTTGAGGCCGCTCAGGAACAGCAGGCGGTAGAGCTGCTGAATTTCGGCAATCTTCTGATCCGAGAACCCCCGGCGGCGTAGCCCGATGCTGTTGATGCCCACATAGGTCAGCGGCTCGCGGCCGGCCTTCACGAAGGGCGGCACATCCTTCCGGATGAGGGAGCCCCCCGAAATCATGGCGTGCTGCCCGACCCGCACAAACTGGTGAATGGCCGAGGAGCCTCCCACAATGGCAAAATCCCCGATTTCGACGTGGCCCGCCACCTGCACCGTATTGGCCAGGATACAGTTATTGCCAATCACGCAGTCGTGGGCCACGTGCACGTAGGCCATCAGCAGGCAATTGGCACCTACCACGGTCTTGAGCTTATCCACGGTGCCACGGTTCACCGTCACGCACTCCCGAATCACGGTGTTGTCGCCGATATGCACGGTGGTTCGTTCGCCGGCAAACTTGAGGTCCTGGGGCTGAGCCGCAATAACGGCCCCCGGGAAAATCTTGCAGTTTTTGCCAATGCGCGCCCCCGCCATAATCGTGACGTTGGGCCCAATCCAGGTGCCTTCCCCGATTTCCACATCCTTGTCGATGGTCGTGAAGGGTTCCACTACCACGTTCTGGGCAATCTTGGCTTCGGGGTGAATATAGGCGAGCGGCTGGTTCATTCTTGTCAATTAAAAATTGAGAATTAAAAATTAAGAATTGAAGAAGGTGGCGTGTGCAGGAAGAAGAGAACAGCCATTTTTAATTCTTCATTTTTAATTCTTAATTCTTCTTCACGATGCTGGCCGACATTTCGGCTTCCATGACCACTTTGCCATTCACGTAGGCCTTGCCGCTCATTTTGGCGATGCCCCGCTTGATGGGGGCAGTCAGCTCGCATTTGAACAGAATCGTGTCGCCGGGTTTAACCATCCGACGGAAGCGGCAGTTTTCGATTCCCAGAAAATAGGTCCAGTAATTCTCCGGATCGGGCACGGTGCTCAGTACCAGAATACCGCCGGTCTGGGCCATGGCCTCAATCTGCAGGACGCCGGGCATGACGGGGTTGCCGGGGAAGTGACCGGTGAAAAACTGCTCGTTGAAGGTCACATTCTTCACGCCCGTTACGGTGGTGGCGTCAAGATGAATGATCTTGTCGATGAGCAGAAAGGGGTAGCGGTGAGGCAGGGTGGCGGCAATCTTGTTGATGTCCATCACCGGCTCCCGGGCCGGGTCGTAGGCTGGCACCGGGCTGGTGTGGGCCTCCATCATCTTCTTCTTGATGCGCTTGGCAAACGCCACGTTGGCCGCGTGGCCGGGGCGGGCCGCCAGAATCTGGCCTTTCAGGGGGCGGCCTACCAGGGCCAGGTCGCCTACTAGGTCGAGGAGTTTGTGGCGGGCGGGCTCGTTTTTGTAGCGCAGGTCCACGTTGTTAAGGATGCCTTCCTTCTTCACGGCCACTTTGGGCTTGCCCAGCATGGTGGCCAGCTCGTCCAGCTCCTCGTCGCTCACCACGCGGTCTACCACTACAATGGCGTTGCTCAAATCACCACCCTTAATCAGGTTCGACTTGTAGAGGGCCTCCAGTTCGTGCAGAAAGCAGAATGTGCGGGAGGAGGCAATTTCGGTGGTAAACTGGTCGATGTGGGTGAGGGAGGCGTGTTGGGAGCCCAGGACAGGCGAGTTGTAGTCCACCATCACCGTGAGGCGGTAGGAGTTTAGCGGCAGACCGGCAATTTCCACGGCCCGGGCGTTGTCCACGTAGCGGATTTCGTCGGGTATCTCGAAGTAGTTGCGCAGCGCGTTCTGCTCCTGCAGGCCCGCTTCCATCAGGGGCTTGATGAATTCGTAGCTGCTGCCATCCATAATGGGGGGCTCCGGGCCGTCCAGCTGAATCAGGATGTTATCAAGCTGCAGACCCACCAGGGCCGCCAGCGTGTGCTCCACGGTATTCACGCGGGCCCCGTTCTGCTCAATGGTAGTGCCGCGGGAAAGGTCCACCACGTTGTCCACGTCGGCATCCACAATGGGCTGGCCGGGCAAATCCACGCGCTGAAACTTGTAGCCGTGGTTGATGGGAGCGGGGCAGAACGTCATGGTGGCCTGTACGCCCGTGTGCAGCCCAATGCCGCTCACCGTGACGGGGGCCTTGATGGTATGTTGCTTGTCGTTCATTTTCTGAGTTGTCCGTTGCCAGTTGCCCGTTGTCAGTTATCAGGCCATCGAAAACAAGATGGGCCCCAACAACTGACAACGGGCAACCGGCAACTCAAATAGACTGCAAAGCTAGGGCTTTTCCGTTGCGCTTTGGTTGCGTTCCAGTTGGGTGAGGCGGCGCTCTACCTCGGGCAGGTGGCGGAAGATGGCGTTGGCGCGCAGACTGTCGCGCAGCATGAAGGCGGGGGAGCCCTGCAGCAGAATGCCTTCCTCCTTGATGGATTTGCCCACGCCCGACTGCGCCGTAACGGTGGTGCGGTTGGCCAGGCTCAGGTGCCCGGCAATGCCCGTCTGGCCGGCCAGCACGCAGAAGTCCCCAATTTTGGTGGAGCCCGAAATGCCCGTCTGGGCCGCTACTACCGTGTGGCGGCCGATTTCCACGTTGTGGGCAATCTGCACGAGGTTGTCCACTTTGGCGCCTTCCCGGATGATGGTGGAGCCCATAGTAGCGCAGTCGATGGTGGCGTTGGCGCCCACGCTCACGTTGTCTTCCAGCACCACATTGCCAATCTGCGGGATGGTGCGGTAAGAGCCGTCGGGCTGGGGCGCAAAGCCGAAACCGTCGGAGCCGATGACGGCCCCGGCATGGATGGTGCAGCGGCTGCCGATGACGGTTTCGGCGTACACTTTCGCTCCGGCGTACAAAATTGTGCCGTCCCCGATTTTCACCCGGTCACCGATGAACACGTGGGGGAAAATTACCACGTCCTGCCCGATTTCGCAGTTCTCGCCGATGTAGGAAAACGCGCCCCGGTAATGGTTCTCGCCGATGCGGGCACTGGCGGCCATGTAGGCCGGTTCCTCTACGCCGCGCTTGCCTGTGCGGGTGGCTTGCTGGTAGAACTCCAGAAGCGTGGTAAAGCTGGTGTATGGGTCATCAACCCGAATAAGGGCCGCTGATGTGGGCTGGCGCAGCTCCAGGGTGCGGCTCACAATGACGGCCGTGGCCCCGGTGGTGTAGAGGTGGTGCTCGTACTTGAGGTTGGCCAGAAACGACAGGGAGCCGGCCTGGCCCTCTTCAATCTTGGCAAGTCGGTCAATGCGCTGAGTGGCGTCGCCTTCTACTGCTCCGTGCAGAACTTCTGCTATCTGGCCTACGGTAAATTCCATCGGGCAAAAGTAAGAGTTGGTTTTTGGTTTTTAGTTTTTGGTAGCTGGATGGGGCTGTAGTTTACGGCATCTGGCTATCCGTCAGAACGAAGCCAGAAACCAAAAACCAGCCACCAAAAACCATTACAAAATCTCCTTGGGGTAGCAGATGTAGTGCTTTTCCACGCGTTGGCTGATGGCGCGGATGTTAGGCAGGTCCGATGCCTCTGCCACGTTCACCACCCGGCCGCTTTTGGTAAGCACGTCAATCGGGTCCTGGCCGTCGGCGTCGTAAGCGTTGTTGCTGATGCGGCCGGTGAGCATGAGCTGGGCCGCGTCGTGGGCCGGCAGCTTGAAGTGCTCGGCAATCAGGTCCACGATGCCCAACTGAAATTCGTCGTCGAAGGGCTCAGTCTGGAGGGTGATTTTAAATAGATGCCGGTCGAGCAGGCTTTGGGCCAGGTAATTGAGTACTTTATCGGGGTGGTCGGCCCAGAGTTTCACGGCTCCCCACACGTCGGTGTCGTCCAGACGGGTGAAACGGCGCAGAATCTGGTCGTCCTGCTCGAACTCCCGCTGCTTCACGTTGCGCGAGAGAAAGAAGTGCAGGTTGGGAGCTGCCGGCACCTGCACACCGGCCCGCACCAGGTCCCGGGCCCGCTGCATAATGCGAATCACCATCTGCTCGGCTGAGGTAACGGTTTTGTGCAGGTATACCTGCCAGTACATCAGCCGCCGGCTCACCAGAAAGTTCTCAATGCTGTACACGGCCTTTTCCTCCAGCACCAGCCGCTCGTCCACCACGGTCAGCATTTTAATGAGGCGGTCGGCCCCGGGGCGGCCTTCCTGCACGCCGGTGTAAAACGAGTCGCGGTTAAGGTAGTCGAGGCGGTCCATATCCAACTGGCTGCTCACGAGCTGGTGGAAAAACGGCCGGTCATAAGTGCCTTCGAAGATGGCAATGGCCAAATCCAGCGCCCCGCCAAACTGGGCGTTGAGTTTGCGCATCAGGTGCAGGCTGATGGCCTCGTGATGCACATCATCGAAGATACTGCGCTCCAAAGCATGAGACAGAGGCCCGTGGCCGATATCGTGGAGCAGGATAGCGGCCATAGCCGCTTCGCCTTCCCGGGCCGAAATCTTCACGCCTTTGTCCTTGAGCGTGCGCAAAGCCAGCGTCATCAGGTGCATGGCACCCAGGGCGTGGTGAAAGCGCGTGTGCAAAGCTCCCGGGTACACAAACATGGTGAGGCCCAGCTGCTGAATGCGGCGCAGGCGCTGGAAGTACGTGTGCTCAATCAGGTCAAACAACAACTCCGTCGGGATGGTGACAAAGCCATATACCGGGTCGTTGAAGATTTTCTTTTTGTTCATGCGAAGGAGAGAAGCCAAGACCCGGGAAGCATCCGGAGTCTGGCGGAAAGGAACGGGAAAGTGGTTTTAGTGTTGTTACTGCTGTGCATAGCTACCGCCTGAGGCCGCGCCGGGCCGCCGGTGTCAACAATTTTCGGCTACTTTACCGTCGGGTTGAGAGGAAAGTATAGCAGAAGCAGAATTTTTTAAATCAAAAACCACGGATTGGGAGTAAAGCTACTTACGAAACTTCAGTTGCAACCTGTGGCCCCGGGCCGGTATCCAGTGCGCAAGTGCGGCTGCCTGCGTTTCGTAGAGTACGTTTACTGACTCGTCGGGCCATTGCCCGGCGCTACACCCCAAGTCCCCCCTATGCAACAATACAGCATACTCTGGGCCGATGACGAAATCGACCTGCTGAAACCCCACATTCTGTTTCTCAAAGACAAAGGCTACGACGTAACCGGCGTGAATTCCGGCACCGATGCCATTGAGGAAATCCAGGAGAAGACCTACGATATCGTGTTCCTGGATGAGAACATGCCTGGCCTGACCGGCCTGGAAACCCTCACCGAAATCAAGGCCCTGCGCCCCACTGTGCCCGTGGTGATGATTACCAAGAGCGAGGAGGAGCACATTATGGAATCGGCCATCGGCGCTAAAATTGCCGATTACCTCATCAAGCCGGTTAATCCGAACCAGATTCTGCTGGCCGTGAAAAAGGTGCTGGACAACAAGCGCCTCGTGAGCGAAGCCACCAACTCCGGCTACCAGCGCGACTTCCGCCAGCTGGGCATGCAGCTCTCCGACCGCCTTTCGGCCTCCGAGTGGGCCGATGTGTACAAGAAGCTGGTGTACTGGGAGCTGGAAATCAACGAGACGGAAGGCAAGAGCATGGCCGAGGTCTTCAACATGCAGAAGGACGAAGCCAACACCTACTTCGGCCGCTTCATCACGGAGAACTACGAGGACTGGGTGAACGGCGACGACAAGGAAGCCCCGCTCATGTCGCACGAACTGTTTGCGAAGCGCGTGTTCCCAATGCTGAAGGATACCGGCGACACGCCCGTGTACTTCCTGCTCATCGATAACCTGCGCTACGACCAGTGGAAGGTGCTGGAGCCCATCATTGCCGAGCTGTTCACGGTAGACTCCGAGGAAACCTACTACAGCATTCTGCCCACTACCACGGCCTACGCCCGGAACGCCATCTTCTCGGGCATGATGCCAGGCGAAATCCAGAAGAAATACCCCAACCTGTGGGTGTGGGACGACGACGACGAGGGCAAGAACATGCACGAGGCCGAGTTCATGGAAATCATGTTCCAGAAGGCCAACCAGAAGCATAAGTTCAGCTACCACAAGGTAACCAACCTGCAGGCTGGCAAGGACTTGCTGGGTAAAATGGCTAACCTGCACAACAATTACAAGTGCAACGTCATCGTCTATAACTTCGTGGACATGCTCTCGCACGCCCGCACCGATATGGCCATGATCCGGGAGCTGGCGGCCGATGAATCGGCGTATCGCAGCATCACTAAGTCGTGGTTTTTGCACTCGCCGCTGTACGAAATGCTCCAGCAGATTTCGGAGCGCAAAGGCAAGCTCATCATCACCACCGACCACGGCACCATCCGGGTGAAGCGGCCCTACAAGATTGTGGGCGACCGGAACACGAACACCAACCTGCGCTACAAGCACGGCAAAAACCTGGGCTTCGATGACTCCCGCGACGTGTACACCGTGCGCAAGCCGGAGCGCATCTTCCTGCCCCGCGAAAACGTGAGCACCGCCTACGTCTTCACCGTTGGCGACTACTTCTTCGCCTACCCCAACAACTACAACTACTACGTGAACTACTACAAGGACACGTTCCAGCACGGCGGCATCTCCCTGGAGGAATGCATCATCCCGTACGTCGTGCTCAGCCCGAAAGGGTAGGAGCTGATATTCTTTGCTTAGTTTACAACGGCAGCTTTCTTTCGGAAAGCTGCCGTTTGCTTTCGGAAAAAACGGGAAATGAAAAAGACTTTCGGGCTGTATCTGCTAGTATTCGTGTTGGCGACAAGTTGCCAAAATAAGAACGTGGATAATCAAGCGTATCAACGCGTAAAAGTTGAGAAGACAAAGCCTGACTTGCCTCCGGCATTGCTAAAACCTAAAGGAAAGGCCAGAGAATACGTTGTTTTACCTTTCAGCGAAAAGCATACACATTCACTGGTAGGCGCAAGGCCATCAACCTTGACGGAGAGAGAAATAAGCCAAGTATATGCATTGGTGCAAAAGGCTATTGTAGCATATAATGCTAGTGATGGTTACAAAGGCGAATATAGAGGGGCAAATGACCCGATTGATATTGTGAGCTATAGGCTTCAGATGATACCGGGAATATCAGTCGCTGGAGAGAAAATAGTCTGGGTTCAGCGCTTCTGCTCTGATATGCACACGGACTGGAAAACGACGCGGTTGCAAGTATATGATGGAGGCAATTGTTATTTCCTGGTAGAGGTCAATTTGTCTCGAAAAAAGTGGTTAAGATTTACTGTTGGTGGTGATGCTTAGCAAATGACTATAACAGAGAAGGCTGTTCAGTTGACCGGCCTTTTCTGCTTTGTAATGCGGGAATGTGCGGCCGATTTCATGGTAATGAGTACAGCTCCATTCGCGGCCCGGGTGCCGTACAAAGCCATTGCCTGAGCATTCTGGAGAACGTCTATTTTCTTAATGTTATCAGGGATGATAGTTTTGATCTGTTCAGCGGAGATTGGAAGGCCATCAACCACCCAAAGCGGCTCATTACCGGGCCGGATAGAACTGGTGCAGATAAGCCGGATCTGAATAGGCTTATGGGCAGTAATGTCTGGGTGTTGTGCTTGGCCGGAGGATAGAGGCACTCCGGTTTGTGCATGCAGTGTAGTATGGGCTAACAGCAGGATTGCCACTAACCTGAGGCAGATGCTCATAGCAGATATGGTTACGTTGAAATTCTAGGGCAGGCTTTTCGAGTAGATGCTAAGAAGAAGCTATTTCCATACGCTATGGAAAAAATAGTGGGGTAGCTGAATGTACAGGCTTGGCTACGCCCAAAAACACAATACGGATAAAACCCAATCGAAACATTGCACAGGCCAAACGGGCTTGCGTAAGATTCCGGTAATCAGTACCTTGAAATATTCCGTAACCCTAACCCCGCCTCGTTATGAACCCGACCCGTACGGCCATCATCCTGATTGAGTTTCAGAACGATTTTACCACGCCGGGGGGCTCTCTGCACGAGGCGGTGAAACCGGTAATGCAGTACACCAACATGCTGGCCCACACCGAAGATCTGGTCCGGCAGGCCCGTACGGCGGGCGCGCTCATCGTACATCTGCCCATCAGCTTTACCGAAAACTACCGGGAGCTAAGCGCCCGGCCCTACGGCATCCTCAAAGGCGTAGTCGATGGTAATGCCTTCCGGCAGGGCTCCTGGGGCGCGGAAATAGTGGACGTACTCCGGCCCCAACCCGACGACATCGTGATAGAAGGCAAGCGCGGCCTCGATGGTTTCGTGAGCACCAACTTGGATTTTATCCTGCGTCAGCGCGGCATCACGCAGTTGGCGTTGGCCGGGTTCCTCACCAACTGCTGCGTCGAATCGACGATGCGTACGGCCTACGAGTACGGCTACCAGGTGTACACGCTCATCGACTGCACCGCCACCGTGAGCGAGGAGGAGCAGCGGTTCGCCTGCGAGAAAAATTTCCCCATGTTCTCCTATCCCGTCACCCACCAGGAGTTTCTGGAGCAGCTCTTTATTTCCGAAGCTGCCGAAATGGCGCGTTAGTAACCAAACCTCAGCTCCGCCCGACAACGGGCCCGACGGCTGGCAGCCACCGGGCCCGTTGTCGGGCGGAGCTGAGGTTGAACGAATAGGTAAAGTTCGTCATGCAGCATTACGTGATGAGCTTTGCTGGCTTGTTCAATATCCGCATTACTTTACCTCTGCCCGGCGCTTTTCGTCCTCGGCGCTGCTGGCCCGGCGACGGATAGCGGGCACCTTTTCGTTGCCAAAGCGGTAAGTAAGGGCGGCCGTTACCACGCGGGAATCCTGAGCGGAGCGGAAGGTTTCAGTCAGTGAGCGGTAACGGGAGGTAACGCGAAGCGGCGTGGTGTAGAATATATCGGTGGCGTTGAGCTTGATGGTGGTCCGGCCAAAGCTCTTCTGCACACCCGCCCCCACCTGCCCGAAGGCCCGCACCGTCTGGAACCCGAACCGCTCCAGGGAGTTGTAACTCCCGTTCAGCTCGGCACTCCAGCCGTGGGGCAATGTGAAGGAGCTGCTGGCACTCAGAATAGCGCCGGGCTGACTTTGCGGGAGTTGGGCGCCTTCCAAGCTGCCCTGGAAGCGGATGTAAAAGGCCTCGGCGCTGGCGTAGAGCTTCCACCATGCAGCAGGCTCCAGCGGGGCCGTTAGCGTCAGGCCCCAGTAATCCTGGCTGCTCAGGTTCACATCGGTGGCCGCTACCAAGCCATCGGCATCCAGCAGGTACACGCTCAGAATGGGGCGACGGGTGCGGGTATAGCTGAGCGCAGTACTGAACTTGTGGTTGAACGTATGCGTCAGCTCGGCCTGGGTGCTGAGCTGGGGCCAGAGTGCCGGATTCCCCACGCGGTAAGAAAGCGGGTCGACATAGGAGCGGAAGGGATTAAGCTGATTATACGTCGGCCGGTCGAGGCGGCGGCTGAGGGAAAAGCCCACCTCGTGGTGGTCGGTTATGGTGCGGGTAAGCTGGAGGCTGGGAAACAGCTGGAAATACCGGCGACGAAACTCCTGGCTGCCTACCTGCTGCCGACCATCGGTAGCGGTGTGCTCTCCGCGCAGCCCCGCCGTAAGCGTAAGGGTGGGCCGGGAGCGGGTCAGGCTTACGTAAGCTGCGTTGATGGTTTCCTCGTAGCGGAAGCGGTTGGTCAGGCCCGCGTCCGTCTGCCGCACACCATCCTTTTCTCGCTCAAACAACACGTCATTATCCGAAGACACCCGGCTGGTTTTCAGGCCGGTTTCCAGCCGCAGCCCGTGCCGCAGGCTGCGTACGTAATCGGCCCTGGCACTCCCAATGGTCAGGCGGCCGTTCTGGTCGCCCAGCAGGCGGCTGGGAGCATAGGTGGAGCTGAGCAGGTTACTGGATTGCAGGTCAAGGGTGCGGGTGAGGTCGTAGCGGGCGAGGTCGGCGTCCACCGTTAGCTCCGGGGTTCCCAGCGAGTCTTTCCGAAACTGATGCCGCAGGCTCAGGTTGGCGGCCACGTTGGGCGTCAGCAGCGTCCGGTGGTTGCGGGCTTCCAGCTGCGCCGTCAGTTGCCCTTGTGCATCGTATAGCGCTGAATAGTTCCGGCCCAACGACGGTAAGCGGCTGGCCAGGCCGCTTACCACTACGCCCAGGCTAGTGCGGTCAGTAAGGGAATAATCGGTGCCGGCACGCCAGGTGTGGGACTGTGGATGACTGCGGGTATCATTGTGCTGCGTCACGAAGCGGGCCGGCTGCTCATCCTGCAGGTAAGTGCGGTCAAAGCGCAACTCCTGAAACAGCTGGCGGTCAGTGTACGCGTAGGAACCATAGAGACTAAGCTTCCGACGGCGGTAATTCAGGTTCAGGCCACTGGTGAATTTGCCGTACCGCCCCCGGCCGTACGCCGCATTGGTGCTGCCATTGAAACCCTGCCGCTGGTCTTTTTTTAGGTTGATGCTGATAACGCCAGCCCCACCTTGCGCGTCGTATTTAGCGGGTGGGTTAGTAATCAGCTCGATAGTACGCACCTGTTCGGCCGGTAGGCTCTGGAGCAGGTTGGCCAGCTCCGTCCCGGTAAGCGGCACCCGCTTGCCATCAAGCAATACCAGTAAACCGGTTTTGCCGCGCAACGTCAGGTTGTCGTTAGCGTCCAGTACCATGCCAGGGGCACGGCCCAGTACGTCCAGGGTAGTATTGCCCGCGCTCAGCAGGCTGCCTTCCACGTTCACGATGGTCCGGTCAGCCAGGCGCTCAAACACGGGCCGCTGGCCGGTTACGGTTACCTCTTTGAGCTGCGTTGCCGTACCAGCCACCAGCCGGAAAACCAGGGGCGTGACTGGGCCGGCCGTAACGTCCAGCGGGCCGGCCCAGCCCCGGCCGTATCCTATCTGACTGACCGATACCAGGTAGCGGCCGATAACGGGCGGCTGCAGCTGGAAGCGTCCTTCCTCGTCGCTGAATTCAGTTTTCACCACCACCGAATCGGCGGCGCGGTGCAGCGTGACGGTGGCGTACTCCAGGGCTGAGCCGGTAGCGGCCCGTACTGCACCTGTAATAGGAGTGGGGCGGAGCTGCTGCGCCCGCAATTCAGGGGTAGTAAACAGCAAAACGACCGTGGCCACCAGTGGAAAGCCGGCTCCCGGGCGGGAAACATAAGAAAACATACAATACACGTTCCAGTGGTTGTGAAAAGCGGAAAGTGCAATAGGAGATAGAGCAGTAACTGCAGATCAAGCGCAGTTAAAACAGAGCAGGAGCTTCTGGCCGCCACAAAACAGCGGCCGGTAGCGGCAACAAGATAGATAGTTTAGCTTAATTCGGTACAAGAAAACCAGAGGAATGCAAAAGCCCGGAAGAATAGCCCGAACGCAACACCGCCCTTGCAGCAACTGCAAGGGCGGTGGATGTAAAAAGCAGGTAATGCAGACTTACGTCAGCCGTTCCAGGGCGGCCCGCAGCCGGGGCAAAGCCGCCTCAATTGATGCCAGCGAGGCACCTCCCACCGACATGCGGAACCACGGCGACGTGCCATCGGTACCAAAGGCGCTGAAAGGCACCAGGGCCAGCCGCGCTTCGCTGATGAGGTAAGATGTAAGCTCCTTGGTGGAGGTCAGTACCTGCCCATCGGGGGTAGTGCGGCCCAGTACGTCTAGTCTGGCCGTGAGGTAGATAGCCCCCATTGGCACCATCGAATCCACGGGCAGACCGTCGGCTTTCATGGTTTGGAGGCCCTGGTGCAACGCGTCGAGGCTACGCTGCACTTTCTCCTTGAACGCACCCAGAAAGCCATCTACGGCTTCGGTCTGGGGGAGGTAGGTAGCAGTGGCAACCTGCTCGGCCTTGGGAGCCCACGCGCCTACGTGTCCCAGAATGGCCTTCATCTTGTCAATCACCGGTGCCGGCCCGAAGGCATAGCCCACGCGCACCCCAGTAGCGGCCAGACACTTGGAAATACCATCGATGTAAATGGTGTATTCGCGCAGCTCGGGGCGCAGATTCACCGGGTCGTAGTGCTCGGTATTGCCGAAGGTCAGGAGCCAGTAAATCTGGTCGTAGAGTAGGTACAAAGGCTTTTCACCGGGAGCACGCCGCTTGTTCTCGGCCAGTACCAGGTCGCAGATGGCTTCCAGGTCCTCGCGGCTGAACACGGTGCCGGTAGGGTTAAGCGGGGAGCACAGAGCCAGCAGGGTAGCGCCCGTCAGGTGTGGGGCCAGCTCATCGGCGGTGGGCATAAAGTTGTTTTCGGGCCGGGTTTCCACCATCACGGCCTCGGCCGAGGAAAGGTGGCAATAGTGGTTGTTGTTCCAGCTCGGCACCGGAAATACCACTTTATCACCGGGGTCTACCAGGGCCAGGTAGGTGGCGTAAATGAGCGGCCGGGAGCCGCCGGCTACCAGAAAGTCGTTGGGCGAGTAGGAGAGGCCCAGGCGCGACTCCGTAAAAGCTGCCGCTGCTTCGCGCAGGGCGGCCATGCCGTTGGCGGGTGGATAGTTGGTGTGCCCGGCCTGGTAGGCATGGGTGATTTCCGACTGCAGCTCCGTGGGAATGGGGAAAATAGACGGGTCGAAGTCGCCGATGGTGAGGTTACAGATCTGCTCCCCCTTGCGGATCATGTCGTTGACTTCGTTGCCGATTTTGATGATTTCGGAGCCAATCAGGCTGCCGGCCATTCGCGAAACTTGCATGGTTGGTGTTGGTTTGGGTCAGCCAAATATAGAGGACAGCCGTTGCCGGGCCCGGCCTGGCGGGTAAAAAGCTGTGAAAAACCGCGCGGAATCAGCTTGTCGTAGTAATGCCGGGCCACAGTAGCCTTCATTGGCAGAGCCGGTCGGCTCATCAGGGGCAGCCCAAGGGGAGCGGGTGGAATAAAGGAGTCGGTTGTGCGGCAGAATAACCAAATTTGCGGCCCTGAGTTATTGTAAGTGCCCACCCCTGCTTTTTTTGGATGATGAATCAGACCATCGAAATTCCTTCCCCCGACGCGTTGCCGGCCGTGGCCGGACAGGTGCGAGCCGCGTTGCAGGGGCACTCCATTATTTGCTTTGAGGGCGAAATGGGCGCGGGCAAAACCACGTTTATCAAGGCCCTGTGCCGCAGCCTGGGCGTGCAGGAAGAAGTCAGTAGCCCCACGTTTTCCCTGGTTAATGAATACCGCACGGCCCGGAACGAGCCTATTTACCACTTCGATTTTTACCGCCTCAATACCCCGCAGGAGGCCGAGGATATCGGGGCACTGGAGTACTTTGATTCTGGTTATCTTTGCCTGATTGAGTGGCCGAGCCGCATTGAGGCCCTGCTGCCCCCTGACCGACTGCTTATTACCTTCTCCGTCACCGGACCCTCTTCCAGGGAATTAATAATTGAGAATTAAAAATTAAAAATGGTCTGTTTTACCCTCTGCAAGGACCATAAGCTCAATTTTCAATTTTCAATTCGTAATTTTTAATTCAAGAAAATGCCTGACGCAGTGCCCTCCGGATTTGAGTCGCTGGCGACCAGCCGCGCCTATTTCACCCAGGAATCCATGTTGGCCGTGGAAACCCGGAAGCGGAAGCTGTTCATCGGGCTGCCCCGGGAAACCTCCCTGCAGGAAAACCGCATCTGCCTCACGCCCGAGGCGGTGAAGCACTTGGTAGAGGCTGGCCATGAGATTCTGCTGGAAAGCGGAGCCGGAGAGCCCAGCAAGTACTCCGACCACGAGTACTCCGAGGCCGGGGCCACCGTAGCCTACTCCCAGAAAGAAGTATTTGAGGCGGATATTATCCTGAAAGTGGCCCCCGTCACTTACGATGAGATGGAGTATCTGCGGGCCGGTCAGACGCTGATTTCAGCTCTGCAGTTTGGCTCGCTCACGGCCGAGTACATCACGGCTCTGCTGCGTAAAAAAGTAAATGCCATCAGCTTCGAGCTGATTAAGGACCCCAGCGGTACCCGGCCGGTAGTGCGGGCTATGTCGGAAATTGCAGGCTCCACCGTGATGCTCATTGCGGCTGAGTACTTAGCACGTTCCAACGAGGGTAAAGGCATTATTCTGGGCGGTATTACGGGCGTGCCACCTTCACAGGTGGTAATTCTGGGCGCGGGCACCGTGGCCGAATACGCCGCCCGGGCTGCCTCCGGGCTGGGGGCCGAGGTGAAGGTGTTCGACAACCATCTCTACAAGCTACGCCGCCTCAAGCAGAACCTGGGCCAGCCGCAACTCTACACCAGCACCCTCGATACCTTCGCCCTCAACCAGCAGATCCGCCGCGCCGACGTGGTAATCGGGGCGCTGAATGCCGAAGAGGGCCGGATTCCGTTCATGGTGTCGGAGGATGCCATTTCCATGATGGCTCCCGGCTCGGTGGTGATTGATGTGAGCATAGACCAGGGCGGCTGTTTTGCCACCAGCGAAATGACCAGTCACAGCAAGCCTGTCTTCCGCAAGTACGACGTGATTCATTACTGCGTGCCCAACATTGCCTCCCGGGTGCCACGCACGGCTACCAACGCGCTAAGCAACATTTTTACGCCTATTCTGCAGGAAATCAGCCAGCACGGCGGTATCAACGAGGTGCTGTTTACCAACGAGCATTTCCGCTCCGGCGTGTACCTGTACAAAGGCTCGCTCACCAACGCCAGTATCGCCCGCCGCTTCAATATGCGCTATAAGGAGTTGGCTCTGATGATTGCCGTGCGCAACTAAGACCACTGCTTGCGCGGATTTTAACGCGGATTCCACGGGCTTTGTGGCTGAATCTGGTTGGCGCGAATATTGCGCGGGCAGGCTGCACCGCATATATATCCACTTTATGATCCGACCCCTACTTACTCTCACAGCTGGCCTATGCCTGACAGCTGGTACCACCCTGCAGGCGCAAACGGCCCTTCTACACTCCGACTTCAGCACCGCCCGCTACGACCACTCGGATACCCTGCGGGCCGTACAGCACCTGTTCATGCATCGTTCCAAAGCCACCAGAAGCTTGCTGGAAGTTGGGGGTGGCCTGCTGGCCACGGCCGCCGTCAAGAAGGTGGCAATAGAGGCTTCGGGAGTGGAGAAAGTGGATAAACAGGACTACCAGATTCTCCGTCAGGATGCCAACCAGGATTTGGTGGCGGGCGGATTGATGGCGGGCTACGGGCTTTTTCGGTTCAGCCGGTTTGGGCCGCAGCAGTACCGGCGGGTACTGGAGGCCTACGCGCAGAACCAGCCGCTGCCCGGGTACCTGCAGCGGCGGCTGAAAACCAAGTACTTCCGGCTGCTGCCCCTGTAACGGGGCGGCGCGGATGGCTCAGGCGGCCAGCAGCAATACTTTCCAAGCGTCCAGCAGCCGGCCTTCTTCCAGCAGCTGCTTGCCCAACTGCATAAGGGCGGTGCGTTGGGCAACGGGCTCGGGATGCTTGCTCAGGGTGTAGCTCACGATGGGCTCCTGGCGGAACGCCTGCACGTCGGCGGCTGAAGGAATCGACTGCGCTTCAATATTGGCGAGGCGGCCCAGGTTGTTGCCGGTGAGGATATCGGAGGTGCGGAGGTGTTCCGGGAGTTGGTCGATGCCGATGCCGAGGTTGCGGTTGGGCTTGGGTACTTCGAACAGCGTGGCGGCCGAGCGGCTGTACCAGTCGCCGCCGAGGCGGGCAATGGCGTCGAGCTTCACGGGGTCGATGCCGATACCGGAGGGCAGAATGATGTCTTCGCGAAAGTGGGCCAGTACCACCCGGCACAGTACCAGGTTGCCGGCCCCGTTGTTCTGGCCCAGTTCAATCACCTGCTCCACCACGCACTCGAAGGCGGCCGGCGCTTCCAGCACCCGGGGCGGGCGCACCTGCTGGCTGGGCACGGCGGTAAACCCGGCCTTCACAAACTCATCCACGCCCTTAGCATACTCCGTGCTGGCCAGTGACATCTGCTCCACCATGGCGTAGTCGCAGATGTGGACCACGCATTCGGCTACCTCGCGTACGTTCTGCAAAGTGTGTTTCTGGGAGTTGTCGCGCACCCGGTTGGCGGGCGAAAAGGCCAGAATGGGCGGGTTGGAGCCGAAACAGTTGAAGAAGCTGTATGGGCTCAGATTCACGCTGCCATCCGAGGCCACGGTGCTCACGAAGGCCACCGGCCGCGGGGCAATGGCCCCCACCATGAACGGGTGCCAGTCGGTGGGCGAGAGGTCGGACGGGACGATGCTGCGGAACGGGGTGGGAGTAGACATGGGGGCGAAGTTCGGCGTTGGCCGGCAAATTAGTCATCGTAAGTCCAGCGGCCGGTGCTGGGAGTGTAGAATGCCTGGCCCAGCAGCCCGTTGGAGTACCCCAGCGCATACTGCGCGGAATCAGCGAGCAGCCGGGGCGAATAGTAGAAGAACGGGACCTGAGTGAGCGTACCGAAGCCGGTGCCGGGCAGCTGGGGCAAATAGCGCGGCGTCAGCTCCTCCAGCGAATCGGGCAAATGATGTTGCGTCCGACGATAATCCTCAATAGCCCGGATGATGGCCGTGGCCCGCCGCTGCGAAACGCCCTCCTGCCACTGCTGCACCACCGGATACAAGGGCAGCTGAACCAGCAGGACGGCCGCTGCCAGTAACCAGTAGCGGCGGCGGGCCGGGCGGCTGAAAAAATAACCGGTCAGGGCTGCCAGTCCGCCCACCAGCCCGGCCCCGGGAGCCGGCGGCAATACCCAGGCGTTGGTTTCCAGCTGCATCCCCAGTAGCCCGGCGGTCAGGGTAATTATCCCGAGAGCCGGCAGCAGGCGGGAAGCAGCGGAAGCGGGCATAGTGCGGATAAAAGGGGGCAGGAACCGGAGCGGGTGCAAGTATAGCACGGTTGCACCGTTCACGAAACGGCCATCTACCATCGGATTGCTATTTTGCGCAGCTGTCTGCCGGTTAGCTCCTCGCGGCGGCCGGCCGGGCTACCAGCTTTATATCGTCTGAACGCCCCTGAGTAGCGGCTCAATATTTCGCGCTGCCGTTACTCATCTTCGCCTCCTGTCCTGATGCAGAACACGCAACTAAGCAAACTACTCAGCTATACCCTGCGCCACCGCCCTGAGGAGCTGGGCCTCAACCTTGATGCCCAGGGCTGGGTGTCGGTAGTCGATCTGCTGGCGGCTTTGCAAGTCCGGGACGCCAGTATCAGCCGGGGCCAGGTGGAGGAAGTGGTGGCATCCAACGATAAAAAGCGGTTTGCCTTCTCCGAGGATGGGCAGCAACTACGGGCCAGTCAGGGGCACTCGGTGGCCGTGGAGCTGGGCCTGGACCCGGTGGTACCGCCCGCTGTGCTCTACCACGGTACGGCCACCCGGTTTCTGGCCAGTATTATGGCTGAGGGGCTGCGACCCGGCAACCGCCAGCACGTCCACCTCTCGCCCGACCGCGCCACGGCCGAGACGGTGGGGCGTCGTCACGGCCCGCCCGCTATCCTGCGGGTGGCCGCCGGAACTATGCATCAGGCCGGCTTCAGTTTCTACCAGTCGGCCAACGGCGTGTGGCTGACGGCCGCCGTACCGCCCGCGTACCTGGAGCCGGAAATCTCGGCTGCCAAATGAAGCGGCTGTGTCTGGCTGGGGGACTGCTGCTGCTGGCTGGTTCCGCCGGCGCCCAACCTGCCCAGCCCGCCGATACGACCCGGCTGCGCCGCCACATTGTGGCCCTCACCAGCACGCCCGAGCCCCGTAACTACCTCCACGAGGCCAGTCTCAATCAGGCCGCCGACTACATCAAAGGCGAGCTAGCGGCGGCCGGTGCCCGGCCTACCGAGCAGCCGTACGAGGTGCAGGGCCGCCCCTACCGCAATATTCTGGGGCATTTCGGGCCCGAAACCGGCCCGGTTATCGTCATTGGGGCGCACTACGACGTGTGCGGGGAGCAGCCCGGGGCCGACGACAACGGCAGCGGCGTGGCGGCTTTGCTGGAGCTGGCGCGGCTGCTGAGCCGACAGCCGCAGCTACCGTACCGCATCGAGCTGGTGGCCTACACGTTGGAGGAGCCGCCGTTTTTCCGGACCCGGCACATGGGCAGCTACGTACATGCCGAGGCGCTACGCAAGGCCGGGGTGCCGGTGCGCGGCATGGTGGCGCTGGAAACCCTGGGCTACTTCGATGACCGGAAACACACCCAGCGCTACCCGCTGGGGCCGCTGAAATGGGTGTACGGCACGCGGGGCAACTACGTGACGGTGGCCCAGAAATTCGGGAACGGCCGCTTCGGCCGGCAGTTTGCCCGCCACTACCAACGGGCGGCGGCCCTGCCCGTGAAGCGGTTCAAAGCCCCCGCCTGGCTGCCCGGCATCGACTTTTCGGACCACCTCAATTACTGGCACTTCGGCTACCCGGCCGTGCTGCTCACCGATACGGCCTTCTACCGCAACCAGCACTACCACGAGCCCACCGATACGCTCAATCGGCTGGATATGCGCCGGCTGGGGCTGGCCGTGGAGGCCCTGCTGGTGGTGGTGGCGGGCCGGTAACTTCAGCCCCGATACCAACCCCTGGCAGCCGGGAGGCGTATTGCTTTCGTTTGACCCCGCCATTTTTGGGGGCTGCGGATGAAAAAGTACGCTTTCCTGTTAGCCGGCTGCCTGCTGACCACCGCCGGCTTTGGCCAGTCGCCGCGCCTGCTCGACCCCAACACGCTGGGCTGGTTCGTGTATGCCGGCGACCATAAACTAACCCCCAAGTGGGCGGTGCATACCGAGTACCAGTGGCGGCGCATCAACTGGGCACCGCAGCAGCAGCTGGCACGGCTGGGGCTGGTGCGCACGGTGTCGGAGCGGATACAGGTGTCGGGCGGCTACACCTACTTCCAGACCCACCGCTACGGCCGCTACCCCACCGTGGCCAACCGCCCCGAGCCGGAAAACCGCCTCTACGAAGACGTAACGCTGAACGACCAACTGGGCCGCCTCGCCCTCAACCACCGCGTGCGCCTGGAGCAGCGCTGGCTGGGCAGCCGCGCCGCAGAAGGCCGGGGGCCGGTGGCAGCGTGGGAGTATCAGAACCGCATCCGCTACCAGCTGTCGGGTCAGTGGCCGCTGCAAGGCCCCACGGTGGACGACGGCGAGTGGTACCTCAATGCCTTCGATGAGCTGTTCATCGGTTTCGGACGCAATGTGGGCGACAATGTGTTCAACCAGAACCGGATTTCCGGCGGCCTGGGCTACCAGTTTGCTGAGAATGCCAAAGTCGAGTTGAACTACCTGCACCAGATCAGCCAGCACGCCACACCGGAGCCGGTGTCGGGGCGGCCCGTGTTCGAGCTTAACCAGGGCTTCCGGCTGAACGTGCTGTACAATCTGGGTCTCAGCGGGGAGTAGCACCGGCCAGTTGCCCCACCCACACCCAGCCGGTTTGCACTATCAGAAAGAGCCGACCATCGGAATATGTATGCTCATAGTGCGGGTGATGGAGCAAGCTGGCGGGCCAGCCAGCCGGAAAATCGTCCGCGTCATAGCCTACTTCCCGAGGGTGCGTCTGCCACGTTAGCTTATCGGCACCGGGTAATTCCTGGTACTCCGCCGGCAGGGGCGGGCCCGCAGGGTCTGGCTCTCCGAGTATATTTTGATGGCGCTCAATACTCTGCCGGATGCCAACGGTTACTTCGGAGCTATGCGCAAACTCCGGCCCCACCAGCCACACGGCGGCATATACCGGCTCGGATAGTGCCGTCAGGGCCGGTTGCCACGCAAAAAAGGTAGTAAGCAGATGCTGGGCCGCCAGTTGCCGTACCCGCTTTGGTGGCTGCCGGTGGTGCCAGTGCCACGGGTGTAGGCCTAGTTTCTCATAGTAATACTGCCAGCCCAACAGGGTGTCAACAGCCAATGGCGCTGCCCAGTTACTTTCATCTTGGAGGCGCCGCAGATGCCGCTTGCCGCCGCGTACTTTCTTGTAAATCCGGTAATAGGTACCGCGCCGGTGTTTGATAGCTCGCATAAGTTCATGGATGTAACGGAAACTATTTTGTTGCTAAATTAGTATATATTTACTAATTACCTATAGCTTGTTCGTAAGTCCTTACTCACCAGTACATGTCCCAGCTGCGTTGCCCCAAGTGCGAATCGATGGAAGCTACCAAAAGTGGCGTGGTAGGAGGGCGGCAGCGGTTCAAGTGCAAGAACTGCGGCTACCACTATTCGGTGGCCAAAACAGGCAAGGAAACCAGTTCCTATTACGTAATTAAGGCCTTGCAGCTGTACGTGGAAGGGGTGAGCTACCGCGAAATTGAGCGGTTGCTGGGCGTGAGTCACGTCTCGGTGATGAACTGGGTGAAAAAGTACGGGGTGAAGGCTCCGCGCCAGACCGATTACCACCCAACCTACAAAATCCTCAACCAGAAGGAGCTGGCCGAGTTCTTTCAGAAGCCCGAAAACCTGAAGGAAGCCGGCTTGATTGTAACGGAGCTGGGGGATAAGTACATGATGATCAGGTGGGAGCGGTTTAAGCAGGCGTAAGGCTATAGTGGGTTAGCGGAAGTATAGCCAAGATATGGCCGGGCGGCCGGGATTTTTCTACTTGGATAACCGCTCCGCCACTTTAGCCATCGGGAGCAGTTTTCTCCGACCACCTATCCTCCGCCCAAAACCCACCCAGTTCATGCAAAAAGCTCGTTACGCCCTCACGTTAAGCGCGCTATTGGCTGCCGCCGGTGCCTCCGCCCAGGTTACTAACCCGCCCCCGGCCGATACCCCCGCCCCGCCGCCCGCCGCCCCGGTTCCGGTAGTGGCGGCTGCGGCACCAGCGCCCACCGAATCGGCCCCGTACGGGCCGGGCATGAAGGTGAATATCTCGCCCGATGGCTCCAAGTATATCCGCTTCATCACCTGGCACCAGATCTGGACGCGCTATACGGAAAACAACACCGGTACCCTGCGCGCGCCCGGTAAACCGCAGTCGGACCAGATTGACTTCTCGCTGCGCCGTTCCCGCCTGATTGTGCTGTCGCAGCTGAATCCGCGGTTTCTGGTGTACACCCACATCGGCATCAACAACCAGACGGCCGTGAGCGGCGGCACTGCCCCGGCCGTGGACGGCAAAAAGCCCCAGCTGTTTGTGCATGAAGCTGTGGTGGAGTACAAGGTCAACAAGTACCTGAACCTGGGAGCCGGGATGCACTATCAGAACGGCCTCTCGCGCATGACGCGCTCCAGCACCATTAACTACCTCACGCTGGACGCGCCGCTTACCAACTGGCCCGTTATTGAGGCCATCGACCAGTTTGTGCGCGGTATTGGGGTGTACGGCAAGGGCCGCGTGGGCAAGTTGGACTACGTGCTGTCGGTGAACGAATCGTTCCTGACCAACCAGACCGGTGCGTTCAGCACGCCGCTGGGGTTGGGCGCTACTACGGGTACGGGCAGCGCGGCCGTAAACCGGGGCACCAACGTGGCGCAGTACAATCCGCAGGGTACCAACCACATCTACCAGGGGTACGCCAGCTACGAATTCCTGGATCAGGAAGCCAACCTGCTGCCGTTCAACGTGGGTACGTACCTGGGGGCTAAGCGCGTGTTCAACATCGGGGCCGGCTTCTTCTATAACAAGGACGGCATGGTGTCGCGCTCCAGCAACAGTGTGCTGGATGCCGCGGGCATTGCGGCCACCACGGCCGCCGGCACCAGCGCCTTCAATACGGTGCCAGTCGACAAGCACGACATTGCCCTGTTCTCGGTTGACGCGTTCTTCGATACGCCCATCAACAAGGAAACCGGCACCGCTTTCACGGCCTACGCCGTGTATTACAACTACAGCATGGGCCCCAACCACGTGCGCTTCATTGGAGCCGCCAACCCCGGCTGGGGCACCGATGCTCGGCGCGGCAACGCGGTGCCGCACTCCGGCACCGGCAACGTGGGCTACGTGCAGGCCGGCTACCTGCTGCCTAAAAACCTGCTCGGTCCCAAGCTGCGGGTGCAGCCCTATGCTTCCCACCTGCTGGCCGGCTACGAGGGCCTGCGCACCAGCAGCGGCGAGCAAAAGAACGTGAACATCTTCGATGCCGGGGCCAACTTCTACATCGATGGCCACAACGCCAAATTCACGCTCAACTACCGCGCCCGCCCCGATTTCACGGACGTGAACAACGTGAACTACAAGCCGGAAATTACCCTCCAGACGCAGGTAGCCCTGTAAGCAAGTACCCGCCAGAAACGCATAGCAACCCCCGGAATCGGCCCTGAAAAGCGGCTGATTTCCGCGCCGTACGTGGCTTTAACCCGCATTCTTCTTCCCACTTTATTTCTCACCCATCATGCACCAGCACTTACCGCAGCGCGACGCCTACGCCGGCGCCACGCCCCTGGGTGGCGCCCCCGTCGCCGATGAGGCCGTGGCCCACGACAACAACGCCGTTTCTTCCAGCAAAATCTGGCAGGTGATTACCGCTTCGTCGGTGGGCACCGTTATTGAGTGGTACGACTTCTACATCTTCGGGTCGTTGGCGGCCATTATCGGGCCGGTGCTCTTCGGCTCCACGGGGAAGCTGGAGGATTCGTTGCTGGGGGCGCTGGCCGTGTTTGGGGCCGGGTTTGTGGTGCGGCCGTTCGGGGCGCTGTTCTTCGGCCGGATCGGCGACATGATCGGGCGGAAATACACCTTCCTGGTCACGCTGCTGATTATGGGCGGGGCCACCTTCGTCACGGGTCTGGTGCCCAGCTACGATACCATCGGCATTGCCGCGCCCCTCATTGTGGTGGTGCTGCGCCTGCTGCAGGGCCTGGCTTTGGGCGGCGAGTACGGCGGGGCCGCCACCTACGTGGCCGAGCACGCCCCCGATAAAAAGCGGGGCTACTTCACCAGCTTCATCCAGATTACCGCTACCGGCGGCCTCATTCTCAGCATCTCGGTGATTGTGATTACCCGCAAGATCATGGGCGAGGAAGCCTTCAAGGAGTGGGGCTGGCGCGTGCCGTTCCTGCTGTCGGGTCTGCTGGTTATTGCCTCCTATTACATCCGCCGGAAGCTGCACGAGTCGCCGCTGTTTGCCAAGGCCAAGGCCACCGGCACCACCAGCACCAACCCTTTGCGCGACTCCTTCGTGAACCCCGTGAACCGCCGGCTGGTACTCATTGCCCTGTTCGGCGTAACCATGGGCCAGGGCGTAATCTTCTACACCAGCCAGTTTCAGGCGTATTCCTTCATGAATAACACCCTGAAAATGGACCTCGTGGATTCCAGCACCATTCTGGTGGTGGCCATGCTGCTGGCTACGCCGCTGTTCGTGTACTTCGGCAGCCTCTCGGACCGCATCGGGCGCAAGCGCATCATCATGACGGGCATGATCTGTGGGGCGCTGTTCACCATTCCGCTGTTCTACGGTATCAAGGCGTTTGCCGGTCCGCTCACCGAAATTACCCCCGCCACCGTGGATGCCGCCGGCAAAGCCGTGCCCGCCGTGATGAAGGCCCTCACGCCCAACGTACCGGCCATGATTGCGCTGACCTTCATTCTGGTGCTGTTCGTGACGATGGTGTACGGTCCCATTGCGGCCTACCTGGTAGAGCTGTTCCCTACCAAAGTGCGCTACACCAGCCTCTCGGTGCCCTACCACATTGGTAACGGCGTATTTGGGGGCTTTGTGCCGCTGGTGGCTACCTGGATTGGCGTGTGGGCCGCCACGCAGCCCGAGGGTACTTTTGCCAAGGACCACAGCAGCCTGATCGGGCTGGCTTATCCGGTCATCGTTGCCCTGATCTGCTTTGTCATCGGGGTGATTTACATGCGCGACGTGCGCAACGTGCGCATCATGGACTGACGGAACGTAAGCTGCTGAGCCGCTTAGCAAAATCCGTCGGGCCGTTGGTTCGGCGGATTTTGCGTGCGGACCCGGCCGGCCGCGCGGCGCAAGCGGCACAATTGGCTACCTTTTCCGCTCCTTCATCTGTTATGCGTATGGCTGCCCCCGGGTCCGAAAAAACCGAGCAACGACGTGGCCAGCGGCTGCTGTTCGTGGCCGTGCTGTTTGCCGTGCTGCTCAATTTTCCCTTCCTGGCCGTGTTCAACCACGACGGCCGCGTGGCTGGCATCCCGGTGCTCTACCTCTACGTGCTAGTCGTGTGGGCGCTGCTGGTGCTCATAACCGGCTGGCTGGTGAGGGCGACAAAGAATTAGTAATTACTAATTAGTAATGAGGAATTAACCAGTCAGCAGGGGTAGGAATTATACCTGTTCCCTGACTGCTTTTTTGCTCTTTGCTGAATTGTTAATTACTAATTGTTAATTACTAATTGCTCAAAAAATGCCCACGCTGCTTGTCATCGGCTTTTCCTTCGGGTACCTCGTCCTGCTGTTTGGGGTGGCGTACGCGGCGGAGCGTCGGTCGGCAGCGCGGCGGAGTTTGGTGAGCAACCCCTACGTGTACGCCCTGAGCATGGCCGTGTACTGCACCGCCTGGACGTACTACGGCTCGGTGGGGCGGGCCGCGCACTTCGGGCTGGAATTCATCGGAATTTACCTGGGGCCTACGCTCATGGCTCCGGTAACCTGGCTGGTGCTGCGCAAAATCATCCGCATCTGCCGCAGCCAGCGCCTCACCTCCATTGCCGACTTTATTTCGGCCCGCTACGGTAAAAGTGCCGGGCTGGGGGCGCTGGTGACGGTGGTGTGCGTGCTGGGGGTGGTGCCCTACATTTCCCTGCAGATCAAGGCCATTGCGGCTTCCTTCGACATTCTGACCCGCGACCTGACCTCCCTGAACCTGCCGGTGGAGGATGCGGCGGCGGCCGGCTCAGCGTTTTATACCACCGTGGCGCTGGCATTTTTTACCATCATCTTCGGGGTGCGCTCCATTGAGGCCACCGAGCGGCACGAGGGCATGGTGCTGGCCGTGGCCCTGGAAAGCCTGGTGAAGCTGGTGGCGTTTCTGGCGGCCGGCCTGTTCGTGACGTACGGCCTGTTCAACGGCTTTGCCGACGTGTTTGAGCGGGCCGCCGCCTTGCCCGACCTGCGCCGCTTGTTCACGCTGGATGGGGCCGGCACCACGCCGGGGCAGTGGTTTACGCTGCTGCTGTTGAGCATGGCCGCCATTCTGCTGCTGCCCCGGCAGTTTCAGGTATCGGTGGTCGAAAACGTGAACGAGGACCACCTGCGCAAGGCCATGTGGCTGTTTCCGCTCTACCTCATCGTCATCAATCTGTTCGTGCTGCCGTTGGCCTTCGGGGGCCGCCTGCTCGACCCCACCGGCCGCTTCGATGCCGATACGTTTGTGCTGGCGCTGCCATTGCAGGCGGGCCACCCCTGGCTGGCGCTGCTCATTTACCTGGGCGGGTTATCGGCGGCCAGTAGCATGATTATCGTGGAAACCATTGCCCTGAGCGTGATGATGAGCAACCACCTGCTCATGCCGCTGCTGGTGCGCATTCCCACGGCCCGGGCGGCTGGCCCCAGCTGGTTTGCCACCCTGGGCCAGGTGGCCCTCAACAGCCGCCGCATGGCCGTGGTGCTGGTGCTGCTGCTGGCCTTCGGGTACTACGTAGCGGTGGGGCATCTGCTGCCGCTTGTCAATATCGGGCTGGTGTCGTTTGCGGCGGTGGCGCAGTTTGCGCCGGTAGTGCTGGGCGGGCTGTACTGGAAGGGCGGCACCCGGCAGGGCGCCACGGCCGGGATTCTGGCGGGCTTCGTGGTGTGGTTTTTTACGCTGGTACTGCCCACGATGGTCGGCCCCGATCTGTTGCCGGATGCCCTGCTGACCAACGGGTTGTTTGGGTGGAGCTGGCTGCGGCCGTTTGCCTTGTTTGGGCTGGAAGGGCTCGATTACTTGTCGCACGGCTTGTTCTGGAGCTGGTTTTTCAACCTTGGGCTGTACGTGGCCGTGTCGCTGGGGCGGCAGCCTTCGGTGCTGGAGCAGCGGCAGGCCGAGGTGTTCGTGGAGGTGTTCCGGCACGGTACCGGCTTCGAAGGCCCCACCGGCTGGCACAGCGCCGCCGCCCTGCCCGATGTGCGGGCTTTGCTCACCGGCTTCCTCGGGAAAAAGCGCACCACACAGGCCCTGAAGTCCTTTCAGACGCGCTTCCCCGAGGCCCACGCCACCGACTCGGTGGCTCCGCCCCAGGCCGACCCGCGCCTGTTGGCCTACGCCGAGAAGCTGCTGGCCGGCTCCATCGGCCCGGCCTCGGCCCGGCTGCTGCTGCGCTCGTCGGTAGGGGTGGAGGACATCAGCTTCGACAACGTGGTGGGCATCCTGCGCGAAAGCCAGCAGCTGCTGGAGGCCAACCGCCAGCTGCAAAAGCAGCAGCGGCAGCTCCAGCGCCTCACCCAGCAGCTACAGCAGGCCTACGACCAGCTCCAGGAGCTCGATCAGCACAAGGACGAATTCCTGTACACCGTCACGCACGAGCTGCGCACCCCGCTCACCAGTATCCGGGCCCTGGCCGAAATCCTGACCGACAACCCCGATATCGAGGAAGAGGAGCGGCAACGCTTTCTGCTCACCATCACCAAGGAATCGGAGCGGCTGAGCCGGCTCATTACGCTGGTGCTGGACCTGGAGAAGTACGAATCGGGCAAGGCCACGCTGGAGGTGGCCCCGGTGGACGTGGCCGACGTGGTAACCGATGCCCTGGAAGCCGTGGGCCAACTGCTGCGCGACAAGCAGATTCACCTGGATCTGGCCGTGCCGCCCGGTCTGCCCCACCTGCCCGGCGACCGGGACCGGCTCATGCAGGTGCTGGTAAATCTGCTCTCGAACGCCGTGAAATCGTGCCGGGCCGATGGCTCGGGGCGCATTGCGGTGGGCGTGCAGGTGCTGGCCGGGGCCGTGCGCGTGGCCGTGCAGGACAACGGCAAAGGCATCGACCCAGAGTTTCACCAGCTGATCTTCGATAAGTTTTTTCAGGCCCGCCACCAGACCATGCGCAAGCCCGAAGGCTCGGGCCTGGGCCTGGCCATCACCCGCAAAATCGTGGAGTTGCACGCCGGCCGCATCTGGGTGGAAAGCCAGCCCGGCCAGGGCGCCCGGTTTTCATTTGAACTGCCTTTTGGCAATTGAAAATTGAGAATTAGCCTGAACAACCTCTGCGCCCCTCTGCGAAACCCTCCGCGTTCCTCTGCGGGAACCGACGCCAGCACCTAAATAGCCTACTTCTCCCGAAAACAACGCTCCACAATGCCTACCGTCCCGCACATACTGATTGTCGATGACGAGCCCAATATTGTCATGTCCCTGGAATTCCTGATGCGCAAAAATGGCTACCAGGTCAGCATTGCCCGCAACGGCACCGAGGCCCTGGCCGCCATTGATGCCACGGCTTTCGGCGTGGTGCTGCTCGATATCATGATGCCCGACGTGGATGGCTACCAGGTGTGCCGCCACCTGCGCCAGCGCCCCGACCGGGCCGGCACCCGCGTTATCATGCTCTCGGCCAAAAGCAAGGAAATCGACGTACAGAAAGGCTACGACGCCGGGGCCGACCTCTACCTGCCCAAGCCCTTCAGCACCCGTCAACTCATGGAAAAGGTGAAAGAGCTACTAGCACCCACCGCCTGATTGTGCTACTCCTGCTTCCTTCCCGTCCCACCCACACATTTCCACCCGCATGAAAACGCCCACGTACGCCGCCCAGCACGCGGCCAGTCTGCACGACCCCGAAGCCTTCTGGGCCGGGCAGGCCGGCCAGTTGAACTGGTTTCAGGACCCGCCCCGGCCTGTACTTAGCCAGGATGCCGACACCGGTTTTTACCGCTGGTTCCGGGGCGGAAAGCTCAATACCAGCTGGCTCTGCCTCGATTACCATGTGCAAAATGGCCGCGCCGACCAGGTGGCGCTTGTGTACGACTCGCCGGTGACCGGACAGGTGCGCCGCTACACGTATCGGGAGCTGCTGGACCTCACCAGCCGCTTTGCCGGCGGCCTGCGCCGGCTGGGCGTGCAGCGCGGCGACCGGGTGATACTCTACATGCCCAACCTACCCGAAGCCGTGGTAGCCATGCTGGCCTGCGCCCGGCTGGGGGCGGTGCACTCGGTGGTATTCGGCGGCTTTGCGCCCCACGAGTTGGCCGTGCGCATTGATGATGCCCGGCCCCGCGTGTTGGTATGCGCCTCCGCCGGCCTGGAGTTCGACAAGGTGATTCCCTACAAGCCCCTCGTGGATGCCGCCATTGCACTGGCCCGCCACCAACCCGCCCACGTAGTGGTGCTTCAGCGCGACTTCTGCCGGGCGGAAATGAACGCCCCCACCTCCAAAGGCAACCAGTTGGCTTCGCAGGACAATCAGTTCGTTCCGCAGGATAACCAGTTCGTTTCGCAGGATAACCAGTTGGCTTCGGAGGGCAACCAGTTGGCTTCGGAGGGCAACCAGTTGGCTTCGGAGGGCAACCAGTTGGCTTCGCAGGATAACCAGTTCGTTTCGCAGGATAACCGGAAGCTGCCGCGCGACGTGGATTTCCAGTCCCTGTTGCAAGCCGTGCCCGTCGAGGCCGTACCGCTGGATGCCACCGATCCGCTTTACATCCTCTACACCAGCGGCACCACCGGCAAGCCCAAAGGCGTGGTGCGCGACAACGGCGGCCACGCCGTGGCCCTCCAATACAGCATGAGTGCCATTTACGGGGTGCAGCCCGGCGAAACCTTCTGGGCCGCTTCCGATATTGGCTGGGCTGTGGGCCACAGCTACATCGTGTACGGGCCGCTGCTGCACGGCTGCACCACGGTGCTGTTCGAGGGCAAACCTGTACGCACCCCCGATGCCGGCACGTTCTGGCGCGTCATCCGGGACCACCGGGTGCGGGTGCTGTTCACGGCACCCACCGCCATCCGGGCCATCAAGAAGGAAGACCCCACCGGTCAGCTCGCCGGGCAGTACGACCTCAGCAGTCTGCGCCATTTGTTTGTAGCCGGGGAGCGGTGCGACCCCGCCACCTACGCCTGGGCCGGCACCACGCTGGGCGTGCCCGTGGTAGACCATTGGTGGCAAACGGAATCGGGCTGGCCGATGCTGGCTACGCTGGTAGGCCTGCCCGATATGCCCGCGCCCCGCGCCGGCTCGGCCGGCCACCCCGTGCCGGGCTACGACGTGCAGATTCTGGACGAAGCTGGCCAGCCGGTGCCGGCCGGCACTACCGGGCTGGTGGCCGTGCGCCTGCCGCTGCCGCCCGGCTGCCTGCCCACGCTGTGGCAGGACGATGCCCGTTTTCGCAGCGCCTACCTCGAAACCTTCCCCGGCTACTACCTCAGCGGCGACGGGGGCTACCAGGATGCCGAGGGCTACCTCTACATCATGGGCCGGGTAGATGACGTGATAAACGTGGCCGGCCACCGTCTCAGCACCGGCGAGCTGGAGGAGCTGCTGGCCGCCCACCCCGCCGTGGCTGAGTGCGCCGTGCTGGGCATTGCCTGCGAGCTGCGCGGGCAGGTGCCCGTGGGCCTGGTAGTGCTCAAAGACGGCCACGCAATACCCGAGCAACAGCTGCAGCAGGAGCTGGTAGGCCTGATCCGGGAGCGGGTGGGGGCGGTGGCCTGCTTCCGGCAGGCGGCCGTGGTGGCGCGGCTGCCCAAAACCCGCTCCGGCAAAATCCTGCGCAAAACCCTGCGACAAGTGGCCGACGGTGAAGACTTTCCCGTGCCCTCCACCATCGACGACCCCGCTATTCTCGACGAAATCCGGGCGGTGCTGGCGGCCCGCGGCATCGGGCAGGCGTTTGCCAGTCGTTTGCCCTCCTGAGCCATGTGCCGGCTGGTTAGGGTGGCCCGGTTCGTATGAAAACGGCTATTATGCACGCGTAAACCCGGGTACTCGGCCCGAAACAGGCCCGCAGCAAGACTTCTCAACTTCATCATTTCGCAACTTCACCATTTCACCTTTCCCCAAACATGCCCGAAACGCCCGCCAAGCACGCCCGCATCCGTAGCATCGAAGGTTACCACGAGGCTTACCACCTGAGCATTCATCACCCCGAAGAATTCTGGGCCTCCGTCGCCGCGCCGTTTACCTGGCGCCGCAAGTGGGACAAGGTGCTGACGTCCGACATGGAAACCGGCCATAACGAGTGGTTTAAGGGTGCCCGCCTCAACATCACCGAAAACTGCCTCGACCGCCACCTGGCCACGCGCGGCAACAAGCTGGCCATCATCTACGAGCCCAACGACACCAAGACCCGCCACCTGCGCCTCACCTACCGCGAGCTGCACCAGGAGGTCTGCAAGTTTGCCAACGTGCTGCACAACAACGGTGTGGAGAAGGGCGACCGGGTGTGCATCTACATGCCCATGATTCCGCAGCTGGCCATTGCGGTGCTGGCCTGCGCCCGCATCGGGGCGGTGCATTCGGTCATTTTTGCCGGCTTCTCGGCCACCGCCATTGCCGACCGGGTGAACGACGCTCAGGCCACCGTGGTGCTCACCGCCGACGGCCTCAACCGCGGCGCCAAGCAGATTCCGGTGAAGCGCGTGGTGGATGAGGCCCTGGAAACCTGCCCCGGCGTGCGCCGCGTGATTGTGGTGGAGCACCTGGGCTGGCCCGTGAACATGGAGGAAGGCCGCGACGTGTGGTACCACGAGGAAGCCGAGGGTGTGGCCAAAACCTGCCCCGCCGAGGAAATGGACGCCGAAGATCCGCTGTTCATCCTCTACACTTCGGGCAGTACTGGTAAGCCCAAAGGCGTGGTACACAGCACCGCCGGTTACATGGTGTGGGCCGATTACACGTTCCGCAACGTGTTTCAGGTGGAAGAAAACGACATCTACTGGTGCACAGCCGATATAGGCTGGGTGACCGGGCACACCTACCTGCTCTACGGCCCGCTGCTGGCCGGCAGCACCTCGCTCATGTTCGAGGGCATCCCCACGTACCCCGACGCCGGCCGCTTCTGGGAGGTCATCGACAAGCATTCGGTCAGTGTGTTCTACACCGCGCCTACGGCCATCCGCAGCCTCATGGCCGCGCCCCTAGACAACGTGCTTAGTTACTCCCTCGACTCGTTGCGGGTGCTGGGTTCGGTGGGGGAGCCCATCAACGAGGAGGCCTGGTATTGGTACTACCAGCACGTGGGCAAGGAGCGCTGTCCCATCGTGGATACGTGGTGGCAGACCGAAACCGGCGGCATCATGATTTCGGCGCTGGCCGGCATCACGCCCAGCAAGCCCACCCACGCGGGTTTGCCGCTGCCGGGCATTCTGCCCGTGTTGCTCAACCAAGACGGCACCGAAATCGAGGGAAACGACCAGGAGGGCTACTTGGCCATCAAGCAGAGTTGGCCCGGCATCATCCGCACCACCTACGGCGACCATGACCGGGCCGTGCAAACCTACTTCGCGCCCTACAAAGGCTACTACTTCACCGGCGACGGTGCCCGCCGCGACGCCAACGGCCTCTACCGCATCATCGGCCGCGTGGATGACGTGATAAACGTGAGCGGCCACCGGTTCGGCACGGCCGAAATCGAAAACGCCATCAACCAGAACCACAACGTCATCGAGTCGGCGGTGGTGGCTTTCCCGCACGATGTGAAAGGCCAGGGCATCTACGCCTACGTCATCTGCCGGGAGGGCGCCTATTCCAAAGAATCCGATAAGGCGCACGTGGAGGCCAGCATCATCGAAACCATCGTGGCCCAGATCGGCAAAATCGCCAAGCCCGACAAGATTCAGCTGGTGAGCGGCCTGCCCAAGACCCGCTCCGGCAAAATCATGCGCCGTATCCTGCGCAAGGTGGCCGAAGGCGAAATCAGCAGCCTCGGCGACACCACCACGCTGCTCGACCCGGCCGTGGTCGACGAGATTATCGAGGGCCGCAAGTAAGTTAGTTAGTTGCGAGCACAGAAAGCGCCGGTTCGATATCGAACCGGCGTTTTTGCGTTAGTAGCACCGGTGCGGCATTCCTGAGCAGAAACCTAAACCGACCTATACCACCGACTCACCCGGCAGCTAGTACCTTCGCCCGCATGTTCTCTATTCGTCCGCTCAATCTGACGCTGGCTCCCGAAATCCAGCATAAAATCGACCACAAAACTAAGCCGCTCGGGTCGCTGGGGCAACTGGAAAGCCTAGCCTGGCAAATCGGCCTGATTCAGCAGACCCTGACGCCGGAACTGCGCCGGCCGCACCTGCTGGTATTTGCCGCCGACCACGGCATTGCCCGCGAAGGCGTGAGCAAGTATCCGCCCGAAGTTACCTACCAGATGGTGCTCAACTTTGTGCAGGAAGGGGCCGCCATCAACGTATTCTGCCGTCAAAACGGCATCACCCTCAATATTATAGACGCCGGGGTGGCCGGCAGCTTCGCGGAATATCCTGCCGTCATCGACCAGAAGATTGCGCCCGGTACCCGCAGCTTCCTCCACGAGCCGGCCATGACGGGGCCGGAGTGCGCCCGGGCCCTCGAAGCCGGGGCCGCCGTGGTGCGCCGGGTGGCCGCCACCGGCTGCAACGTGCTGGGCTGCGGCGAAATGGGTATCGGTAACACGTCGGCGGCTACCCTGCTGATGCACCGCTTTACGGGCCTGCCGCTGGCCGAGTGCCTGGGCCGGGGCACCGGCCTTGATGATGCGCAGCTGCGCCACAAAGCTGCCGTGCTGACTACGGCCGCCGCCACCCACGCCCACCTCACCGCGCCGCTGGCGGTGCTGGCCGCCGTGGGAGGCTTCGAGCTGGTGCAGATGGCCGGGGCCATGCTCCAGGCCGCCGAGTTGGGCATGGTGGTGCTGGTGGACGGCTTCATTGCCACGGCCGCGCTGCTGGCCGCCGCCCAGCTGCACCCCGAGGTGCTGGCCTACTGCGTGTTCTGCCACCAGTCCGACGAGGCCGGGCACGCGCGGCTGCTGGCGCATTTGCAGGCCAAGCCGCTGTTGCAGCTGGGCCTGCGCCTGGGCGAGGGCACGGGCTGCGCGCTGGCCTACCCGCTGCTGGTTTCGGCGGTGGGCTTCCTCAACGAAATGGCCTCGTTTGAAAGCGCCGGCGTGAGCCAGGCCGCAACTCCCGCCGCCTCGTGATGCGCCGGCAGCTGGAGCTGTTTTTCACGGCCCTCATGTTCTATACCCGCGTGCCCTGCCCCCGGTGGATCGGCCATTCGGAGGAGCTGCTCAACAAATCCACGGTGTACTTCCCGCTGATTGGCTGGCTGGTGGGCGGGGTGGCGGCCCTGAGTTTCGGGGCACTGCGCGTTATCTTCCCGACGGATATTTCCCTGGTGTTGAGTATGGTGGCCAGTATCTGGATGACGGGCGCTTTCCACGAAGACGGCTTTGCCGACATGTGCGACGGATTCGGGGGCGGCTGGACCCAGCAACGCATCCTCGATATTATGAAGGACAGCCGCCTGGGCACCTACGGCGCGACTGGGTTGGGGCTGATGCTGGCCCTGAAGTTTTTCGCCCTGAAAAGTCTGGTAACTGGTCCTGGGGTTTCGGTCTGGGCCGGGCCGGGGCTGCTGGTGGTAGCGCACGCCCTGAGCCGGGCCACGGCCCTGACGTTCGTGTATACGCACCACTACGTGCGGGCCAACGAGGACAGCAAAGCCAAGCCGCTGGCTAAGCAAATCAGCCTTCCGGAGCTGCTGGTAGGGCTGGTTTTTGGCCTCCTGCCGCTGCTGGCTTACGTCGCCTGGCTCGGCAGTGGCTGGCCGCTGCTGGTGCTGCTGCCGCTCTGGCTCGTGAAGGCTTACCTGGCCCGCTTCTTCCAGCGCTGGATTGGCGGCTACACCGGCGACTGTCTGGGCGCGACCCAGCAGGTGGCCGAGGTAGTGATTTACCTGTTTTTCTGCTCCCGTTTATGGATATCTACCTGATTCGCCATACCCGCGTGGCCACCGAAGCCGGCATCTGCTACGGCCGCTCCGATGTGCCCGTGGCCGCCACCTACCCCGAGGACGAGGAGGCCGTGCGCGCCCGGCTGGCCCCGGTGCTGGCCGCCCCGCACCGGGCCTGGGCCAGTCCGCTCACCCGCTGCCGCGTGCTGGCCGAAGCCCTGGCCCCCGGCCCCATCCGGTTCGATGACCGGCTGATGGAATATGATTTCGGCCGCTGGGAGCTGCAACCCTGGGACGCGCTGCCGGCCCCGGAGCTCGACCCCTGGATGGCCGATTTCGTGCAGGTGCCCGCCCCCGGCGGCGAAACATTTCAGGACCTGCAAACCCGCGCCGTGGCCTTTCTTGAGGAACTATTGGAAGGCCCGGAGCCGCTGTTGCTGTTCAGCCATTCGGCCGTTATCCGCAGCCTGCTCTGCCACTGTCTGGGCCTGCCGCTGGCGCACGCCTTCCGCCTGGATGTAGACTACGGCTCCATCTCGAAAGTGTGCTACCGGCACGGCCACTTCAGCGTAGCCTACACAAACGCGTAACAGTTTTCCCCGCCCAGGACGCCGAAGAGGACGCCGCCGCCGCAGAATATTCTGCGGCGGCGGCGTCCTCTGTTGAACCGGTAGTATGTTGAACTCAAGTTACGGAAGGTCCCCGGTCCGGCGGCTTTTCCCGGCCGTCGGGCCGGTCCTGGGGCGAACGAGGCTGCCGAACAGCGTCGCCACGACGTCAGTTGACGACGACCGGCCCGACGGCTGGAAAAAGCCGCCGGACCGGTCGTCGCTGCAACGTGAGTGAACTACACCATCGGAGCCGGCAACACCTTGCCCGTTACCTCACCAAAACCAATCCGCAAACCATCCTTTTCGCAGTAGCCGCGCATGGTCACGGTGTCGCCGTCGAGCAGGAATTTGCGCTCCGAGCCGTCGGCCAGGGGCAGGGGGCGGGTGCCGCGCCAGGCCAGCTCCAGCATCGAGCCCAGCGAATCGGGCGTGGTGCCCGAGATAGTGCCCGAGGCGTACAGGTCGCCGACCTGCAGGTTGCAGCCGTTGGAGGCCTGGTGGGTGAGCTGCTGGGCCATGCTCCAGTACATGAGCCCGAAATTGGAGCGCGAAATGGTGGTGGCCGGGCCATTTTCGGGCTGCAGATCCACTTCCAGGTTCACATCGAAGTTATGCTTGTCCAGCTGGCGCAGATACAGCAGCGGCTCGGGCTCCTGCACCGGCCCGGCCACCCGGAACGGCTCCAGCGCATCCAGCGTCACCACCCACGCCGACATGCTGCTGCCGAAGCTCTTGCCCAGAAACGGCCCCAGCGGTACGTACTCCCAGCTCTGAATGTCGCGGGCGCTCCAGTCGTTGAACAGCACCAAGCCGAAGATGTGGTCCTCGGCGTGCTGAATCGGCACCGTGTCGCCGAGCTGCGTGCCCTGGCCCACGATGAAGCCTACTTCCAGCTCGAAATCCAGCTGCTGCGACGGCCCGAAGGTGGGCGCGGCGGCATCGGGGGCCTTGCGCTGGCCGTTGGGGCGGCGGATATCGGTGCCGCTCACTACGATGCTGCTGGCCCGGCCGTGGTAACCGATGGGAATGTGGCGCCAGTTGGGCAGCAAAGCGTTGGCCGGGTCGCGGAACATAATGCCCACGTTGGTGGCGTGCTCGATGCTGCTGTAGAAATCGGTGTAGTTGTGGGGCTTCACGGGGCGCAGCATCCGCACCTCCGTCTGGCGCAGCAGGCACTCCCGCATCACCTCATCCGAGCGCAGCGCGGTGCTGTCGTGGCGCAGCAGCTCCGAGACGCGCTGGCGCACGGCCCGCCACGCCGGCCGGCCCAGGGCAATGAACTGGTTGAGCGAGCGGCGGCGGAACACCTTGGGCATCTTCGCGCCCAGCTCCAGGTCCTCGAAAAAGCCGAACTGGGCCACGGCGTACAGATCCAGCACGTACTCGCCAATGGCCACGCCCAGCCGTGGGCCCCGGTCCTCCGTCTCGAACACGCCAAACGGCAGGTTCTGAATGGGAAAGTCGCTGCCGGGGGCAATATCAATCCAGGAGTGCAGGGCGGGGTCGTTGGGGTTAGCCATTCGGTCGGTAGTTGGTGGTAGGAGCGGCAAAGGTAGAATCGGTGAGGCAAATGCTGCCAGATAATGATTGTAACGGTAACCTGTCTATAAGGAAAAGTAAAGCTGCTACCTTGAGCCGATGTGCTTAGCTCGGGCTTTCACTGCCATTTCGGGAACCGAAGTCTGTGTCCTTTACCACGCTTTTACTGCTTCTTTAAGGCTCAATAACAAACTAGACCTCTTACGGTGGACAAAACCGTAAAACGAAAATCACACGTAATGAAACAGCAACACCAAGAACTGATTGAAAAGGCCTATGCTGCCTTCAACGCCAGAGATATTGATGCGGCGCTTGCAACAATGCATTCTGAGGTTCAATGGCCCAGAGCATTTGAAGGAGGATATGTGCAGGGACATGATGACATCAGACAATACTGGACAAGACAATGGGCGGAAATAAACCCCAAAGTTGAGCCTGTTGGATTTACTGAAAGGCAGGACGGAACAGTAGAAATTATCGTGCACCAAACCGTACAGGACTTGCAAGAAAATCTGCTGTTTGATGGAACGGTAAAGCATATTTATACTCTACAGGATGGTTTGCTGCAACGAATGGATATTGAACAGGATTAGCCAACGGAACTAGCGCCTAGTCATCAAGAAAAAGCACATCGTTTGGACTGTTTAATAAACCGCTCCACTTAACAGGAATAGTTGCTATGATAGGATAAATGAACGGAGCACCAGCGACATGTGCTGTGCGATTTTTCTCCTGCTTTGTAAACCACAGCGCCCCGCCCCAGCCGGAAAACCGGCAGGAGCGGGGCGCTGCTGATGAAAAAGAACTAACCTTAAAACTGCGGAGTGGGTACCGGAGTGGGCGACTGAGGGTGGCCACTCTGGCCGGCGGGCTGGGCCGACATGGGCGTGAGGTTAATGGCCTCCACGGCGCGGATTTCGGGCACAGCCTTCTTCACCGATTCCTCCACGCCGGCTTTCAGCGTCATCGGCGACATGGGGCAGGTACCGCAGGCACCGAGCAGCTCCAGGCGCAGCACCATGTCGTCGGTGATTTCCAGCACGCGCACGTTGCCTCCGTCGGCGGCCAGGTAGGGCCGGATGCTGTCCAGCGCCTGTTCGATGCGGTGCAGGAGCGGATGGGTTTCCACGGCGGGCGATACGGTCATAACGGGAATTTCACGGGTTGTACGCTGGTTGGGCGGCAAAGTGCCCGCCAGCGTCGGCAATACGAAAGCAAAGGTAGAACATTCGCCTGACGCTACGGTAAACCGGCCGGGGCGGGGAGAAGTTCAGGGGAAACGCCGGCCCCAGGGCTGAAGCCCTGGGCTACGCAGCGAAAAACATAAGAGCCCGCTGACTAGCCCAGGGCTTCAGCCCTGGGGCCTGGAGCTCGGCTACGACTTCATCTCCACGATGTTCGTTTTCGGTGCTACGGCGTTGCGGATACTCACCTGGCGGGCCAGCTCTTCGGCCAGCTGGGCGAAGACGGCGGCGGCCGGCGTGTTGTCCTGCAGGATGGCGGGCGTGCCCAGGTCGCCGTTTTCGCGGATGGTTTGTACCAGCGGAATCTGGCCCAGCAGCGGCACCTGGTGCTTCTCGGCCAGGGCCACGCCGCCGCCTTCGCCGAAGATGAAGTACTTGTTGTCGGGCAGCTCGGCGGGCGTAAACCAGGCCATATTCTCCACGATACCCAGCACCGGCACGTTGATTTGCGGCAACCGGAACATCTGCAGACCTTTTTCAGCGTCGGCCAGGGCCACTTTCTGGGGCGTGGTCACGATGAGTGAGCCGGTGACGGGCACCGTCTGCACCATGGTGAGGTGAATATCGGAGGTTCCGGGGGGCATGTCGAGGAGCAGGTAGTCTAGCTCGCCCCAGTCCACTTCCGTGATGAACTGCTTGAGGGCCGACGAGGCCATCGGGCCGCGCCACACAATGGCCGACTCGGCCGGGGCCAGGAAGCCGATGCTCATCAGCTTCACGCCGTGGGCCACGATGGGCTGGATGAGGTTCTTGCCGTCTTCGCCCTGGAAGACGTGGGGCCGCTCGTTCATCACGCCAAACATGAGCGGCATGCTGGGGCCGCTGATATCGGCATCGACGAGGCCCACTTTGGCACCGGTTTTGGCCAGCGCAATGGCCAGGTTGGCCGTGACGGTGCTTTTGCCCACGCCGCCCTTGCCCGAGGCAATGGCAATAATGTTCTTCACGCCGGGCAGCAGGTCGCGGTTCTGGCGCATGGTGGTCACGCGCGAGGTCATTACAATCACCACCTCGGCGTCCTTGTCCACCATCGTGTGGATGGCCCGCTCGCAGGCGTCGTGAATGAGTTGTTTGAGGGGACAGGCCGGGGTAGTGAGGACTACCGTGAATGACACGCGGCGGCCTTCAATCTGCACGTCCTCAATCATGTTGAGCGTCACGAGGTCTTTGCCCAGGTCGGGCTCCTCCACGTAGCTCAGGGCCTTTAGGACGGCTTCTTTTGTGATGGGTTCCATTATAGTCAGCGAATAGAGTCGGCGAAGAAAGTGCGTATGCAAAGCGCAAAGATAACCCGGAAACCCGGCCGGTGGTTGCCTCCCGCCGAGGGTAGCGCGCCGCAAACGTTTCGCGCTACCCTCGGCCACAAATGCTGCCCGCTGCCTATCTTGGAGGCTACTTCGTTATTATATCCAGACAGATTCTCATGCTTGATTCCTCCCTGCGCCGGTTGGCCCGACTAACCGCCGTCGTTGCGCTGGCAGCCTGCAGCTTGCCGGCCCGCGCCCAAGCTCCCGCCGACACCACATTTCAGCGGCTGCTGCGCAAGTACCAGTTTCCGCTTACTCAGGCCGGCACTCAGTTCAGCGGCCCCGGCTGGGAGAAATTGCGGCAGGACATCGAGAAAAGTCAGGTGGTGCTGGTGGGCGAAGACCACGGCATGGCTCAGATTCCGGGGTTCACCCAGGCCGTGGCCCAGGTGCTGAAACCCGTAGTATTCGTGGCCGAAATCGACAAGTACCAGGCCCGGGACCTGACGCAGCTGGCCGCGCAGCCCGGTTTGCCCGTGGCCGTTGAGCGGCAGTATCCGATGGGGCTCTCCTTCTATAGCTGGGCCGAGGAATTTGAGCTGGCCCGGGCGCTGCGGGGCCAGAACACGGCCCTTGTGGGATTGGAGCAGGTAGGCTTTTTTGCGCCGGGCCGCTTCTACGCGCTGCTGGCCGAGAAAACCAAAAACAAGCAGTCGGCCGCGTACCTGCGGCAGCGGGGCGCGGCCTACCAGGCCCACAACCAGGCCGTGATGAGCACCGACCCCGGCCAGCTGATGGTGTACCGCCACACGCCGGCCACCTTGGATAGCCTGACAGCCCTGGCCCGCCAGGAAAGCCCGGAAGTGCAGCGCATGGTGCAGGAGTATATCACCAGCGTCCACATCAACCAGACGGCCATCCAACCCAGAACCGGCCTCCAGAGCCACCAGGACCGTGTAAACCTGATGCGCCGCAATTTGCTGGCCGAGCTGCCCGCCTACCAGAAGCCCGGCCAGCCGCTGCCCAAAATGCTCTTCAAATTTGGGGCTGGCCACATGGGGCGCGGGGCCAGCTTTACCGCCGGCGTGTACGATGTGGGCAACCTGGCGCTGAACCTGGCCGAAATGCAGGATCAGAAGTCGCTGCACATCTTTATTATCGGCAAACAGGGTACCCAGAACAGCGGCTTCAACCTGCAGGATTTCAGCAAGAACGTGGCTACTTATTCCAATGCCGACACTGAGATGATCCGGCCTTTCGTGGCCGCCACACCGGCCGGCACGACTTGGCAGGTGTTCGATGTGCGCCCCCTGCGCCGCGCCCTGCTCCGCGACCAGCTGAAAATCAGCAGCTCCGCGCTGGTGACAACCATCATGAACTTCGACTACGTGGTCATCATCCCCGAAACTACCGCCAGCCGTAATTTCTAACAGCAATAGTGCAAACTGTGCGAGTCAAAGAACGGTGTAGTGTAGAGACGCAATATTTTGCGTCTCGTCGTTGAACGACTGGGGCCACGAAGACTACCCAACGTCAGCAACGACGAGACGCGAAGTGTCGCGTCTCTACATCGTTATGCGAACCACCAGTTGCCCGGCAGGCCGTAGCTTTAGCCCTGACAACGGACAACGGACAACTCCCTACATATGCAGCTTGGTATCGACAGCTTCGCCGCGGCCCCCACGGATGGCACCGCCTCCGACAACGCCACGGCCCTGGGCCAGCTCCTGGAGCGCATCGAGCGCGCCGACCAGGTGGGCCTGGATTTCTTCGGCATCGGCGAGCACCACCGCCGCGAGTTTCTGGATTCGGCCCCGGCCGTGATTCTGAGCGCGGCGGCGGCCCGCACCCGCCGCATCCGGCTGGGCAGCGCCGTGGCTGTGCTCAGCGCCGCCGATCCGGTGCGGGTGTTCCAGCAGTTTGCCACCCTCGATCTGCTTAGCCACGGCCGGGTCGAGCTGGTGGTGGGCCGCGGCTCCTTCACCGAAGCCTTCCCGCTCTTCGGCCTAAACCTGAACGACTACGACGCTTTGTTTGAGGAAAAGCTGGCTTTGCTTCTCCAGATCCGCGACCAGGAGCAGGTGAGTTGGAGCGGGCGGTTCCGGCCGGCCCTCACGGGGCAGGCCGTGTACCCGCGCCCCATGCAGGCGCAGTTGCCTATCTGGCGCGGGGTGGGCGGCACGCCCGAGTCGTTTGTGCTGGCCGGGGCCATGGGGCTGCCGCTGATGGTGGCCATCATCGGGGGCGAAACCCACCGCTTCCGGCCGCTGGTTGATTTGTACCGCGAGGCTGGCCGGAAGGCGGGCTTCGCTCCTGAACAGCTGCAGGTGGGTCTACACTCCCTGGGCTACGTGGCCGACACCACCGAGCAGGCCATTGCCGACTATTACCCCGGCTACGCCCGCACCTTTACCCGCATTGGGCGGGAGCGGGGTTGGCCACCCGTCACGCCCGGCCACTTCGAGGCCCAGCGCGGCCCCCGCGGCGCGCTGCTGGTCGGCAACCCCGAGGAAGTGGCCGCCAAGATTCTGCGCCACGCCGAGTCGCTGGGCGGGGTGAGTCGCGTCACCTTCCAGATGGACAACGCCGACCTAGCCCCCGAAAAGCTGCTCCGCGCCATTGAGCTGCTGGGCGAGCGGGTGAAGCCGCTGCTGGGGTAGAAGGCGGCACGGTTGAACGGTCCGGTCCGGCGGCTGTAAGCCGTCGGGCCGGTTGAAGTAAGCTGATGTTGTTACGGTCTTGGGCAGACGGCGCGGACGGCAACCGGCCCGACGGCTTGCAGCCGCCGGACCGGACCACTCTTTTAACCTGCCATTGCGCGCCCGTTCCTGCCTACCTTTGGGGTTCTGTTCCGCTGCTACCTCTGTTGCCCACACCGCCTTGGCCCGTATCCCCAAAGAAACTGTCGACCAGATTATCCACCACGCCGACATTGTGGAGGTGGTGGGGGACTTCGTGAGCCTCAAGCGCAAGGGCCAGAATATGTGGGCCTGCTGCCCGTTTCACCACGAAAAGTCGCCGAGCTTCTCGGTGGCCCCGGCCAAGGGTCTGTACAAGTGCTTCGGCTGCGGTAAGGCCGGCGGGGTGGTGCAGTTCATCATGGACATCGAGGGCACCAGCTACGTGGAGGCCCTGAAGTACCTGGCCAAAAAGTACAGCATCGACGTTCAGGAAGAGGAAAAGACGCCCGAGCAGCAGCTGGCCCAGAACGAAAAGGACTCCCAGTTCATCGTCTCGAACTGGGCTAAGGACCACTACCACAAGCTGCTCCAGGACAACGAGGAAGGCCAGAGCATCGGCTGGAGCTACCTCAAGCAGCGCGGCCTCAACCAGGCCACCATCAAAACCTTCGAGCTGGGCTACTCGCTGGATCAGTGGGACGACCTGCTGAAATCGGCCACGGCGGCGGGTTTCGAGCTGAAGTACTTGGAGAAAACCGGCCTCGTGGTGCGCCGCGAAGACGACCAGGGCCAGGACACCGGCCGCCGCTACGACCGGTTCCGGGGCCGCGTGATGTTCCCGATTCACAACATTTCGGGCCGCGTCATCGGCTTCGGGGCGCGCACGCTCAAGCCCAACGACAAGACCGCCAAGTACCTCAACTCGCCCGAGTCGGAAATTTATCACAAGTCGGACGTGCTCTACGGGCTCTACCAGGCCCGGCAACCCATCCGCTCGGAGGAGCTGTGCTACCTGGTGGAAGGCTACCTCGATGTGCTGAGTCTGCACCAGGGCGGCATTAAGAACGTGGTAGCCTCGTCGGGTACCTCGCTCACCGACGGCCAGATCCGCCTCATCAAGCGCTACACCGACAACGTGACGGTGCTGTACGACGGCGACGCGGCCGGCATCCGGGCCTCGCTGCGCGGTATTGATATGCTGCTGGAAGGCGGGCTGAACGTGCGCGTGGTGCTGTTCCCCGACGGCGACGACCCCGACAGCTACATCCGCAAAGTCGGCGACCAGCGCTTCAAAGAGCACCTGGAAGGCGCCAGCCAGGATTTCATCCAGTTCAAAACCGACCTGGTAAGCCGCGAGGCGGCCCACGACCCGGTGAAAAAGGCCGAGGCCATCCGCGAGGTGCTGCAGAGCATCAGCAAAGTACCCGACCCCATCAAGCGGCAGGTGTTCCTGCAGCAGACCTCACAGGCCTTCGGTATCGACGAGCAGGTGCTCATCACGGAGTACAATAAGCTGGTGCGCAACGCCACCCAGAAGGCCCCCGGCGGCCAGAGCAGCAGTGGGAGCGGGGCGGCTGGCAGCAACAGTGGCGGTTTTCAGCCGCGAACCAACAACCAACAATCAGCACCCAACAACCGCCGCCTCAGCCCCGAGGAGGAAGCCGAAGCCCTGATGTATGGTGCCTCGCCCGAGGACCTGATGGGTGGCGGCGGCGACCTGGGCACCCTCACCCGCGAGGACCTGGAGCCCGTGCCCGACGTGCTGGAGCTGTGCGAGCGGGAAGTGGTGCGGCTGCTGCTGTTGTACTCGCCCCAGCCGCTGGCCCCGGAAGTTTCGGTGGCGCAGTATCTGCTGGAGCAGTTGGAGGGCACCGGCTTCAAAACCGGCATCTACGCCGATTTGCTGCACCTGTGCCGGCAGGAATTGGAGCAGGGCCGCTGGCCCGAGGTGCGTACGCTCATCCAGCACGGCCGCTCCGATATCCGCAGCGTGGTGGCCGAACTGGCCACCGAAAAGTATGAGCTCAGCCCCAACTGGACCACCCACCAGATTCACGTTCCCCGCGAGTTGGACCTCTTGCAAACTGCCTGCGACAATGCCATTCTGCGCCTCAACAAGGTGAACGTGGAGCGCGAGCTGGCCGTGCGCCTCGAAGCCCTGCGCCACCCCACTGACGAGGCCAGCATGATGGAAAACCTGCAAACCATTCATCTGCTCAAGCAGATGGATAACCAGCTGGCCAATATGCTGGGCACCGTCATTCCCCGGGCTTCCATGTAAAGCTTGGGGTAGCCATTGCGTTGGATATTGTAAGAGTTATGCCCGCTAGTGCTGTGCTGCGGCGGGCGGGCAATCGGCTTTGTGCCGGGAAGCGGCCGGAAGTAGGTTGCGGGCCGCTGGTTCGTAGCTTTGCGGTCTGACCTGAATCCTTCCTTCTGCCCGTGCATATTCTGCAGCTTTGTCCGCGCGTTCCGTACCCGCCCCACGATGGCGGGGCCATTGCCATGTACGACGTGGCCGCCGGTCTGGCCCGCGCCGGCCACCGCGTGACGGTACTGGCCCTCAACACGCCCAAGCACCACCAGCCCGCCACCGTCCTCGACCACCTGGGCCCCAACGTGCGCCTGCTGACCGTGGAAGTGAATACCAACCTCTCGCCCGTAAAGGCGCTGAAAAATTTGCTTTCCAGCGAGCTGCCCTACAACGTGGAGCGGTTCGTGAGCGAGGAAGTGAAGGCCCGGCTGGCCGAATTGCTGGCCCGGGAGCAGTTCGACGTGGTGCAGCTGGAAGGCACGTTTGTGGCCTGGTACGCCGGGTATTGGGCCGAGGCCGATAAGGAAGCCGGCCGGCCGTTGCCGCCGGTAGTGCTGCGCGCCCACAACGTGGAGTACACCATCTGGCAGCAATTGGCCGAAAATACCCGCAACCCGATCAAAAAGTGGTACCTGCAAAAACTGGCGCAGCGGCTTCAGCAGTTCGAAAAACGGATGCTGCACCGCTTTGATGGGGTGGCTGCCATTACCGAGGCCGACCAGCAGCGCCTGCGCCGGCTGGGCTGCCCCGAGCCGGTGGTTTTTGTGCCCGCCGGCGTGGACTTGAGCCGCTTCCAACGCGACCCGACCAAGCGGCCCCAGCCGCGTACCCTGTTCATGATTGGCTCACTGAACTGGCTCCCTAACCTGGAGGGCTTCGACTGGTTTCTGCGCGAAGTCTGGCCCCAGGCCAAGGCTCGGTATCCCGAGTTGGAGCTACACATTGCTGGCAAGGATACCCCCGAGCACATCCGGAATCTGCAGCTGCCCGGCGTCACGGTACACGGGTTCGTGGAGTCGGCCCAGCAGTTTATGCAGCAATACGAGCTGATGCTGGTACCCTTGCTGAGCGGGGGCGGCATGCGCATCAAGATTATCGAGGGCATGGCATTGAGCAAGTGCATCCTGAGCACCGGGCTGGGGGCCGAGGGCATTCACGTGCGGCCCGGCTTCGACATTGTGCTGGGCGACTCGCCAGAGGAGTGGCTTACGCACCTGGGCCGCTACTACCGCGGCGAGCTGGGCCAGGCAGCCATTGGGGAGGAAGCTGCCGGCACCATTGCCCGCCTCTACGACAACCGTCGGGTGGTGGAGAGCTTCCTCGATTTGTACACCATCCTGCAGCCCGCGCCCCGTGTTGCCGCTCCCTGATGCCCTGGCAGCGGCCGGCCTCTGGGGCGGGCTGGGGCTGGTAGCCCACACCTACGTGCTGTTTCCGGCCCTGCTGGCCCGCCTGGCCCGGGGCCGCCAACAAAACACCGACTTGTACGTGCCCGACAGCCCCGAGCTGCCTCGGGTGGATGTGCTGCTGGCCGTGTACAACGAGGAGCAGGTCATCGAGCAGAAAATCCACTCCACCTTCGCCACCACCTACCCGCCCGACAAGCTCACTTTCTACATCGGTTCCGATAACTCCTCGGACCGCACCAATGCGCTGGTGGAGCAGCTGGCCCGGCAGTACCCGCAGCTGCAGTTCCGGCCGTTCGGGCAGCGCACCGGCAAACCCGGCGTGATGGAGGCCCTGTCTGCGGAGGCCACCGCACCGGTGCTGGTGCTCACTGATGCCAACGTGTTTTTCACCCCCGATACGCTGTATCACCTCGTCAAGCACTTCCGCAACCCCCGCGTGGGGCAGGTGGGCGGCAACATCCTCAACCCCGACCACCGCCAGGACGGAATTTCGGGCCAGGAAAAAGCCTACCTGGAGCGCGAAAACCTCATCAAGTACCAGGAAGGCGTGGTGTGGGGCAGTATGATCGGGGCCTTTGGGGGCTGCTTTGCGGTGCGCCGCGCCTGCTACCACCCGGCCCCGCGCACCTTCATAGTCGATGACTTTTTTATTTCGATGGCCGTGTTGCAAGATGGCTATCAGGCCCTCAACGAGCTGGCGGCCGTGTGCCACGAGGACGTGTCGGACAAGCTGCCGGAGGAATTCCGGCGCAAGGCCCGCATTTCGGCCGGCAACTTCCAGAATCTGGTGGCTTTTCGGCGGCTGTTGTGGCCGCCCTGGCGGGGCGTGAGCTTCGCGTACTGGTCGCACAAGGTGCTGCGCTGGCTTACGCCGCTGCTGCTGCTGCTCATGCTGCTCTGCAACGCGTTATTGGTGCTGCGCGGGGCCGGGTGGTTTTACCAGCTCATGCTGGCTGGCCAAGTGGCCGCGCCGGCCCTGGTGCTGCTGGACGGAGCCTTGCACCGGGCGGGCGTGCATCTGCGGCTGCTGCGCTTCATCACGCACTTTTACAGCATGAACGGGGCCTTGCTGCTGGGACTGGGGCGGTTTCTGCGGGGCGTCAAAACCACCATCTGGGAGCCCACCCAACGGTTTCAGCACAAGCGGTGAGGTAAGTAACAGAGAAGACAATACATGAGAACGTCATTCCGAGCTTGCCGCGGAATCTCGCGTGCTGACGTTGGATTACTACCACAACATCAGCACGCGAGATTCCGCGGCAAGCTCGGAATGACGTTCTTTGCTACTATACTTTCAGCCTTACATCTCCGCCAGTTTCTCCAGCTGCATCTGCTTGGCTACCGATTCCACCAGCTCCATATCGGGCTGTTTGTCGGCGGAAACTTTGATCAGGAACCGGTTGCCGACGGCCAGCATCAGCTCGGCCTGACGGTCTTTTTTGCGGTAGGTGGCCATGCCTGAGGCCCCATCAACGCCCAACGTGGTGGATTTAGTGATTTGCTCGTCGTCTTCGCTTTCCATGCCCAGGCCCAGCATGGCCGACGCGCCCTGGTAGAGCTGGTTGGCACCGTTGTAGTCAATCAGCTCGGTTTTCACCGTTACGCTGTCCTTAGTGAAGTCGCGGCCGGCGGTGGAGAAGGCAATGCCGCTCATTTTCATCGACTGGCCGGTGGGGTTGGCCGCTGTGTAGCCGCTTAGTTCCGTGGGTAGAAACGCCTGCAACTCCTTGTAAGGCAACGACAAAGTGTCGCCGCGCTTCACGCGCTCCTCGCGCTGGGTCTTGGCTGCGTCCATGTTGGCCTCCATTTTCTCGCCTGCATCTTTCAGCTTCGAGAGGGCCGAGTACGATTCTTTGGCTTTCTGGGCCTGCTCGCAGCCGGTAAGTAGCGCGGCACCCAGCAGCACAGTGACGAATGTTTTCATGGTAGTTAGGGAAAGGATGAATATTCGACGGGAAATATATAGGTAAAAATTCTAGCAGTCGGCCTGAACCACGCTTTCATCGGCAGCCTGCTGCCGTTGGGCAGCGGAGAAAGCCAGCCGGGTACGCACCGGTTTTCCGGCTTTCCTGCTTATGTTGGGCCGGCCGCCGGGGGATTTTCCGGGTAGCCGCTGCTTCTATGAAATCATTGCGCATTGCCATTCTGGGCTGCGGAAATATGGGTATGGCCTTCGCTAAATCCTTTCTGCACTACAACCTCGTCGGGCGCCCCGACCTGCTGCTGCTGGGCCGCCACCCCGACCACTGCCAGCGCCTCACCGCCGCGCACCCGGGCCTGCCCGTGGCCGAGCTCAGCCCCGCCGTGGGCGACTACGACGTGGTGTTCGTGGCCGTGAAGCCCCAGGATTTTAGTAAGATAGCCGAGGGGCTGCGGGCCGTGCTGCAACCCGGACAGGTGGTGGTGTCCATCATGGCTGGCATTCCCATTGCCCGGCTGCAGCGCGAACTGGCGCACAGGCAGGTGCTGCGGGCCATGCCCAACACGCCGGCGCTGCTGGGCATGGGCATCACCGGGTTTTCGGCCTCGCCGGAAGTGGAGCGCAGCCGCCTGCACCAGGTCGAGAACCTGCTCAACGCCACCGGACGCTCTATTTTTCTGGAAGATGAGAGCCTGCTCGACGCCGTGACGGCCGTGAGCGGGAGCGGCCCGGCCTATTTCTACTACATCGTGCAGGCCATGATGCGGGCCGGGCAGGAGCTGGGCTTCTCGGAGTCGGTGGCCGGGCTGCTGGTGAAGCAGACCATGCTGGGCGCCTACCACCTGCTCAATACCTCCGACAAAAGCCCCGACGAGCTCATTGCCGCCGTGGCCTCCAAAGGCGGCACCACCGAAGCCGCCCTACGCGAATTCCGCGCCGGCGGCCTGGCCGAAACCCTCACGGCCGGCATCAAAGCCGCCCAGCACCGCGCCACCGAGCTGGCAAAGGAGTAAGTGGTGATTTAGCGACTGAGTGATGTAGTGAATTATCCGTCGGACGAGTGAATGTCAGCTGCCAAACCAGGGCTTAACTCACTAAATCACTCAGTCGCTAAATCACACTTCGTAACTTCGCGGCGCTGCTGCTGGTTGTAGCGGCACTCCGGCGCGGATTCCTGCCCAGGAAATCCGAAATCCGCGCCCTTCACACTCCATCCGTTTAGTCCGCGCTCCATGCTGGATTCCATTGAAGACGCCATTGCCGATATCCGCGCCGGCAAAGTCGTAGTAGTCGTTGACGACGAAGACCGTGAAAACGAAGGCGACTTTATCTGCGCCGCCCGTTGCGCCACCCCCGAGGTCATCAACTTTATGGCCACCCACGGCCGTGGCCTCGTGTGCGCCCCGCTCATCGAGCAGCGCTGCGAAGAGCTGGGCCTGGAGCTGATGGTGGGCCGCAACACGGCCCTGCACTCCACGCCCTTCACCGTGAGCATCGATTTGCTGAAAAACGGCGTGACCACCGGCATTTCGGCCTCCGACCGTAGCAAAACCATTCTGGCCCTCATCGACCCCGACACCAAGCCGGAGGAACTGGGCAAGCCCGGCCACATCTTCCCGCTGAAGGCCCGCAAAGAAGGCGTGCTGCGCCGCGCCGGCCACACCGAAGCCGCCATCGACCTTTCCCGCCTCGCGGGGTTTGAGCCGGCCGGCGTGCTGGTGGAAATCCTGAAGGAAGACGGCGAAATGGCCCGCCTGCCCGAGCTGCGCGAAATTGCCGATAAGTGGAACCTGAAGCTGATTTCGGTGCAGGACCTGATCAAGTACCGCCTCGACAAGGAAAGCCTCATCAACCGCGAAATTTCGGTGAAGCTGCCTACCGACTACGGCGACTTCGACCTGATTGCCTACACCCAGCGCACCACCAACGCCCAGCACCTCGCTTTGGTAAAAGGCGATATTTCGGGCCCCGAGCCGGTGCTGGTGCGCGTGCATAGCTCCTGCGTGACGGGCGACATCTTCGGTAGCTGCCGCTGCGACTGTGGCCCCCAGCTGCACCGGGCCATGCAGCAGATTGAGCGCGAAGGCCGCGGCGTAATCGTGTACATGAACCAGGAAGGCCGCGGCATCGGGCTGCTCAACAAGCTGCGCGCCTATAAGCTGCAGGAGCAAGGCCGCGACACCGTGGAAGCCAACCTGGAGCTGGGCTTCGGCATGGATGAGCGTGACTACGGCGTGGGTGCTCAAATCTTGCGCGACCTGGGCATCAGCCAAATGCGCCTGCTCTCCAACAACCCCCGCAAGCGTACCGGTCTGATGGGCTACGGCCTGGAAATCGTGGAATCGGTAGCCATTGAGGTGGAGCCTAACGAGCACAACGAACGGTACCTGACCACCAAGCGCGACAAGCTGGGCCACACCATCCTGCACAAGGACCGCACCCCGCACCCCGATACTGAGGCGGCTACAGCGGAGTAATCCGCGTCCGGCTGTTACCCTACAAGAACGTCCGTGGCCCTAACCGGCTGCGGACGTTCCTGTTTTTACGCTTTTGGTAGTGCCGGTAAGTAGGGCAAAAACCGGGAGTGCGGTATCACATGATTGGGTGAATTGATTGAATACCAGTGTAGTAAAATGTAAATTCAATCTCGCCTAACATGTTATGCCCATGCAACGCCGGTCTTTTTTGCAGCTGTCTTTGGCTGCGCCAGCCTTAGCCTATACCCTGCCCGCACTGGGGGCAACGGGCTCTTTGCCAAAGAAAAGTGTGTTAGTGCGGGCGGGCCAGGACCGGTCAGGCCAGCCCTTTGAGTTTCTGGATGCTACGTTTACCGTGAAGGTATCGGGGCGGGATAATGAGGGCCGATGCGTGATTTTCGATACGCTGCGGCGCGCTAAAATCGGCCCGGCGCTGCATTTGCACACTGACCTCGACGAGTGGTTTTACGTGGTGGAAGGCGAGTTCAAGTTCCAGGCCGGAACCGAGATGTTGCGCCTGCGAGCCGGCGACTCCCTGTTCGTTCCCCGGGAAATGGTGCATGCTTTTGTGAAAACGAGCGAAGGTCCGGCTCGTCTTATCGTGATGCACCAGCCGGCCGGCTCCATGGAGGAGTATTTTCGGTTGGTGAGCCAACTGCCCGATCAAGGCCTGGAAAATCGGAAAGCATTAGCTGAAAAGCACGGAACGCGGTTTGTTGGACCACAACTAACGCCGGACTGATGCGGAGCGGGGGAATGTCGGAACAGATATATACCTTCCCTCACATGAAACATAACTGGTCTTTCAGAGTGCTTGTGGTTGGATTGCTGGGTCTTGGTTCACCAGCGGCCCAGGCCCAGCGCGGTGGGCAGGGCTTCACCCAGCAGTTCAACCGGGCCACCGTGCTACTCACTACCGGTGACACGCTCACTGGCCCCGTGCAGCTCCACCGGACCGAGGAAACGCTGCTCATGGAGCTGGCCGATAACACCGTGCGCACCCTGCCGGCCGTGAGCGTGCAGAGCTTCGCGGTGCAGGGCGAGCAATATGACCAGAGCCGGGAACGGTTTTACTACGACGATTTTTACGCCATGCGGCAGGGCTACTACTATGGCAATCCGCTGTATACCCAGCCCGTGCCTCGCCGCCGCGAGCGGCCCGATACGGAGCTGGTACGCGTGTTCCGGACCTACCGCTGGAACCGGGATAACGACTACAGCGACTTTCGGGCTCCCGGCTTCTTCGAGCAGCTCAGCAACGGCCCCATCATTCTGTTGCGGCGCGAAGGGCTGGTGCAGCGGCCCGTTACGGTCACCGGACCCTATGGCTACGGCGGTTACGGCTACAGTGGAGCCGGTCGCACCGTGGGGTATTACACCGACGTCAAGGATAATTTCTACCTGGGTTTACCCAATGGCAACGTCATCAGCCTGCGAAACCCTAAAAAAGACCTGCTGGCTTACTTCCACGGCAATTCCCGCCAGCTGGAGCAATACGCCAAAGACAACAAGCTCAGCTACACCGACGCCCGCGAACTGGCCTATCTTGTGAACTATGCCAACTCGCTGAGTGGTAAGGGTAAATAGCTGTAAAAAGGCACGTCATTCGGAGCCTGCCGGGAAATGACGTACGGCAGTAAAGACTACTTACAGCACTCGCAGCACCGGATAGCGCAGGTGGGAGGTTTCGTAGTGGTCGGACTGGCGGTAAACCCAATCGAGCTGGGCAGCGGCGCTGGCGGCAAAGGCCGGGTCTTGCTTCTTCTTTTCCTCCAACTGGGCACGTAACTCCGGCTTACGGCGCAGCAGATCGGCAGCTATATCCTCGAACACGTAATCGGAAAAGTGCTCCTTCTGCTGCAGAACACTATCGAAGAAGCCCCAGGCGAAAAAGGAGTCAGTGGCCTGGGGTTCCAGCGTTTCGATGAGGTAGCGGGCCGCCGGCTGGTCGAGGGAAATCAGGTAGTCGCCGCGCAGGAAGGAGCGGGGCTGCTGCACCGGGCGCACCTGCACCTGGGAGTGTAGGTAGTGGCCCTCGTAGGGCCTGGGAGCGGTTTTGTAATCCTGGATGTAGTACGATTCGCCGTTGATGACGGTATCGGCGGAGAGCGGGCGCATCTGCACGCCCGAGAGGCGCAAACGTTCCACCACTTCGCCCCAGGCCTGGGGCACCACGTAGGCGCGGGGCCGCTGCACGGTGGTGGTGGGCCGGAACGTGTTGTAATACGGAATGGATTTGGTGTAGGGGGCCTGCCGGTCGTAGTAGAGGCGGGGCAGGCCGCTCACGTCGCTCGGCTTGGTTTTGCCCGCGAAGCCCCGGAACGTGAACCGCTCGGCCCGGGTGGTATCCAGCTGCCAGCCGAGGACAAACCGTTGCTGCTCGCGGGTCTGTTGCGTGGCCGTGGCGCGGGCCTGGGCCAGGGCCGCGCCGTCCTGATGCACCTGCCGGATCAGTAGGTCCAGGAAATCGTAGGTGGCGCGTACGCGGGGCGTGTAGGCCTTCAGCATGTGCGTTTCCGTCACGAAGCCGATGGTGTTAAACAGGGTGGTGTAGCCAGTGGAATAGCGGGGCGTTTCCAGGAAACCCACCAGGCCCCGGGCGTCGGGTGTGCGGCCCTCAAAATCCACGTAGGGCGTCAGATACCACTTCTTCTTGTCCATGCCGCCGTAGAGGGCCGGGAGCAGGCGCTGCTGCATGTACTGGCTCAGGGCCGGGTGCAGCTTGTCCTTCTGAGTGGCAATCAGCGTCATGGTGTACTGATAGTCGGCCCCGTTGGAGGTGTGGGTGTCCACGTACACCTCGGGCTGCCAGCGCTGAAACAGCTGGGCGAAGGCACGGGCATTGCGCGAGTCCTGCTTGATGTAGTCCCGGTTCAGATCAAGGTTGCGGGCGTTGCCCCGGAAGCCGTAGCTTTCCGGCCCGTTCTGGTTAGTGCGAGTGGTGGAGTTACGATTCAGGGAGCCATCCACGTTGTAAATCGGGATGATGACCAGCACCATATCAGCCAGCTGCCGACGTAGCTCTTTTTTCTGTACGTAGTCCCGGGCCAGCATCATGCTCGCATCAATGCCCTCCGGCTCCCCGGGATGAATCCCGTTCTGGATGAACACCACGCGCCGGTTCTTCGCCCGCACGGAAGCCGGCTCAAAATCCCCGTCCAGTGATACGACCACCTCGTGCAGCGGCCGGCCGCTGTCGGTCTGGCCCACCTCGCGCAGCTGAATTTCGGGGTAGGCCGCGTCCAGCTGCTGGTAGTAACTGATGCATTCGGCGTGGGTGGTGGTGGTATTGCCGTTGCCTTTCTCGAAGGGTGTGCGCCAGTCGAGAGCCGGAGCAGGGGCGGAAGCAAGCAGCAGAGCAGAGAGGACAGCAGGAAGCATAGAAACTGGCGTGGTAGGGCCGCAAAGACACAAATTAGCCCCGAAGGTGGCGCGCAAAAAGAAAAGTCACTCCGCGCCGGGCACGAAATGACTTTCACGGAAGTCGGAACGAGAGCTAGTACAACCGACGCGGGGCTGGAAACAGCAATTGGTCTACGCTGTAGCGGCCGGGCCCGATAAACGCCAAGCTTAGGAACAGAATAGCCGATTCCAGGGCGTGGGAGTAGGCGTTGAAGTTGTCGCCGCTGCTCAGGTGCATGATGGTAGCCATTATCATCGTACCCAGCAGAAACACGCAGGCCACCCGAAAAAACAGCCCGATGGCCAGCAACTGGCCCCCCACAGCTTCGGCCGCCGCCGCCAGAAACCCCCAGAAGGCCGGCGCGAAGTTGATGCCGACGAGCTTCATGGTACCGCCTATCTGCGTCCAGGCTTCCACGCCCCCGGTCAGCTTGGGGTAGCCGTGCAGGGTGAACATCACGCCAATGCCCACGCGGAGCAGTAAAAGCCCCAGATCATGGGTGCGGTAGCGGTTTGCAAACAGAGCCATAGGCGGGCAGAGGGTCGGGCCGGAAAGGTTTAGTGCAACAATACGGATGTATCGGAATACATCTGAGTTTGCCAAAGTACACTATTTGCGGCGGAGTACAATCGGGCCGCCGTGTGGGCTACTTGTACAGCAGCACGCCCGTGATGCGCGAGGCCGGCGGAATCTCGCTCGACTGGATCTGCTCCGGGGGCTTGTTGGGCAAAGAATTGGGGTCGATAACCCAGGCCAGCTGCACCTCGCCCGACACCGCCGCCAGTCCTGCCGGCGTGTTACGGATGCGCGTGAGCCCGAGGTTTTGCCGCGCCGCCCCGAACGGCGAACCGACCCCAATACCCTCGGCCGTGCGATACAGGGACGAGTAAATCCGGATGCGCCGCACCCGGAACCCGGTGGCCGAGTCGCCGATGAGGTGCAGGATGGTGGCCGGGGCCTGGGGGGTCTGTGCGTCGCGCAGCTCGTAGGCGGGTAGCATCTGGCCGTCGCGGTCCTGGTAGGTGATGCGGGTAAGTAAGCTGGCCGAAACGCTGTTTTTCAAGCGTTTTTCCGTCATGCCCAGCCGTAGCCGGCCCGCCCGGCCGGGACTGATGAGGTGCAGCGAATCGGGGAGGGGTGCGCCCGAAGCGGCCAGGGCGGCGGCACCCTGCTGGGCCACGGCCGCCGAGCCGGGGGAGGCCGGCGACTCGCCGTTGGCGGCCGTGAAGGGCGGCGTGCCGGGGTCGGAGGCGGTGCGGGTGGTGGTGGGCGAGTCGCAGCCCGCGAGGCCGGACAGGAGCAGGGCCATCACGGGGACGGCAACAGGCAATACACGAAACAGCATAGGCAGGCTATACGCAGGCCGCGCGTCAGATGTTGAAAACCCCGGCCCGGCCGTTGGCGTTTGGGTAAGCAGGGCGAAGGTGGCGGCCCGCTCAACGCCGCCCGCCGTACCTTCGTCCGCTTTCCTTTTACTCCTTTATTTCCTGCTGCCCGTGTCTGCTGAACCCCGCAAGCCCCTGATTCTGATTTCCAACGACGACGGCATTACGGCCCCCGGTATTGCCGTGCTGGTACGCGTGATGCGCCGCCTGGGCGAGGTGGTGGTGGTAGCGCCCAACTCGCCGCAGTCGGGCATGGGCCACGCCATTACCATCGGCCACCCGCTGCGTCTCGATGCCAGTCATATTTTCGAGGGCGTGGAAGCCTACGAGTGCAGCGGCACCCCGGCCGACTGCGTGAAACTGGCCAAGCACCACGTCCTCAAGGACCGGCGTCCCGATCTGGTGGTATCGGGCATCAACCACGGCTCCAACTCCGCTGTGAACGTGCTGTACTCCGGTACCATGTCGGCCGCTATTGAAGCAGCCATTGAAGGACTGCCGGCTATCGGCTTCTCCCTCTGCGACTACGGCCACAACGCCGACTTCTCCCACGTGGAGCCCTGGGTAGAGCAGTTGGCCCGGCAGGCCCTGGCCCACGGCATCCCGCAGGGTACTGCCCTGAACGTGAACATCCCCAAAAAATCGGCCGAGCCCATTGCCGGCGTGCGCCTCTGCCGCCAGGCCCGGGCCAAGTGGCAGGAGGAATTCGACCTGCGCCACGACCCCTACAAGCGGCCCTACTACTGGCTGATCGGCTCCTTCGTGAACTTCGATAAAGGCCAGGATACCGACGAGTACGCGCTGGCTCACAACTACATTTCCATCGTGCCCTGCCAGTACGACCTCACCGCTCACGCCGCCCTGCGCGAAATGCAGACTACCTGGGACCTGAGCCCAACCCCCACCGGCCCCGCCGCACCGGCCCCCACCCTGGGCAGCGCCGAACCCGCCCCCGGCGAATCTGCCGAAGGACTAGGGTAGCGGTGATTTAGTGACTTAGTGAAATGGTGAGTTTGATGTTCAAATTGCTTCAATAGCACAAGCCGAACATCAAACTCACCATTTCACTAAGTTACTAAATCACCAGTTCACCACTTCCCCGGAAGCGTGACGCGTTTGGGATGCTGGGGTGGAGCGTGGCCGGGCTTGCGTACGACGGGCACGGCCGCCAGGTGGGGCGCGGCCGGTAGGGCCGGCGGCAGCAGGTGCCGCCCCAGCCAGAGCGCGGCCAGCAGGAAGGCGGCCCAAAACAGGAGCTTTTTCATGGTCGGGGTGGGAAGAAGGTCGGCGGTTACCAAAGCTACTTTCGCCCGCATGAAGGCTGCGTGAACCGGCCTATGGGAACAGCAAGGAAAACGTTGTGCCCTTGCCTTCCTCAGATTCTACCGTGAGCAGGGCCTTGTGGAATTCGGCAATGGTTTTGGCGATGGGTAGCCCCAGCCCGTAGCCTTCCGGGGCCGATGCCCCGGCCTGGAACCGCCGAAACCGGTCGAACAAATGGGGCAGGTGCTGGGTCGCAATGCCCGGACCGGTATCGGTAACGGACAGGCGGTAGCCACCCGCCTCGGGCTGGCCCTGCACCGTAATGCTGCCGCCCCAGCGGTTGTACTTGATGGCGTTGCTGACGAGGTTGAACAGCAGCGTGAACAGCAGCGTGCGGTTGGCTTCGGGCAGCACGTAATCGGGCTTTAACTCTTCCAACAGGCGGATTTCGCGCTGGGCCAGCCGGTCTTCCAGCTCGTTGGTCACGTCGGCCAGCACGGCGGCCAACGATACAGATTCGTCGCGCAGGAACTGCTCGTTTTCGATGTTGGCAATCAGCAGCAGGGTTTTCACCGTGTTGCGCAGACGATAGAGCGTCTTCTGCGAGTCCACGATTTTGAGGGAATGCGCGTGCCCCAGCGTGGGGTCCTGCAGCATGTTTTCAAACCTCGACTGCAGAATGCTCACCGGCGTCAGCAGCTCATGCGACACGTTCGACATGAACTCGCGCTCCTTCTCGAAGGCCGTTTGCACTCGCCGCATGGTTTCGCTCAGGCTGTCATCGAGGCGACGGAAGTCGGTGGTGGTGGTTTCGAGCGGCACGTAAGAGAAGGCCGACGGGTGATGCACGCCCTGCAGCTTGCTGCTGATGAGGTGCCGCAACGGCCGCAGCAGGTAATGGGCAAAGGCGGCATCGGTGAAGATGGTGAGCAGCGCCCCAATTACCAGCACCCACAGGGCCATGCGCCGCAGCGTATCGGTCAGCAGCTCCACCGTGGCCAGGGAGGAGCCGATTTCCAGCCGGTAGTTGCGGCCGCCGCTGGTAAACTGCTGACTCAGAATCCGGAAGTCTTCTACCTGATTGTCCACCTGCCGGGGCTCGTCGAAAATGCGGGGCGGGTGGGGGCGGTGCCTGCCCTCGGGCGGCAGCGGCGTGAGCGTAATGTACTCCTGCTTGAGGATGTTGTAATCGGCGTAAGCCTCACCCTGCACGAAGGCGGAAATACCATCCCGCTCAATCAGCTGCAACACCTCCGTACGCTTCTCGTGCAGGCGCTGGTCGGTGTGCGACACGGCCACCCGGCTCACAATGGGCGGAATCACCACGGCCCCCAGCAACACCAGCAGCAGCTTCGACAACGCATTGAATAGGGCGAGCTTAGCTTCGAGGCGCATGGGGTTTTTAATTAAGAATTAAGAATTAGCAATTAAAAATTACTCCTTCTCGAAGAGTTGCCGGGATGTTGGCCCAGAGAATATATCAATGGCTTTTAATTTTTAATTATCACCCGCCATGCGGTACCCGATACCCCGTACGGTTTCGAGAAAGTCGGCGGGGGCGAACTGGCCGAGCTTTTTGCGCAGGTTTTTGATGTGCACGTCGATGTAGTTGGAGTCGGAGTCGTCTTCCAGCACGTTGCCCCACAGGTGCTCCCCGAGCTGCAGCCGGGTGAGGACGCGGGTTTTGTGCAGCAGCAGATAATGCAGCAGGTCGAACTCCTTTTTGGTGAGGGCCACGTCCTGGTCGTGGTAGCGCAGGGTGCGGCCGGTGGCATCGAGCTGGAAGCCGTTGCCGAAGGTGAGCTCCTGGCGCTTGAGCCCGAACTTGCGGCGCGTGATGGCCTGCATCCGGCTTTGCAGCTCCAGCAGGGAGAAGGGCTTGGGCAGGTAGTCATCGGCCCCCAGGTCCAGGCCTTTCACCCGGTCGTCAATGGCTCCGCGCGCCGTCAGAATGATGAAGGAGGCCTCCTGCCGGTCGTTGCGGCGGGCTTCGCGGAGCAGATCCAGGCCGTCGCCGCCGGGCAGGCCCAGGTCCAGCAGCACAAAATCGTAGCTGTTCACGAATATTTTCTCCGACGCCTCGGCGTAGGTGTACGCCGAATCGACGAGGTACTGGGACTGGACCAGGAACTGCTGCACCTCGTGGTGCAGACTTTTTTCGTCTTCGATAATGAGAACGTGCATGGGGCCGTGACGCTAAGTGATGATGCAACATACGCAGCAACGCCGTGAAGGACGGATGAAGCCGGCTCCGACTGCCGCAAAACACCCTGACGGATACCTATCCGCGGAAGGGCTTTACCTTGCGCTTCCTCTCAATTTTTGCCGCCGTCTGTACCGTGTTACCTGTTCCCGCCACGCCGGTTTTGGTCAGCATCATCATCCCAACCTATAACGAAGCGGCCGGGCTGCCGGCTTTGTTGCAGTATCTGCGGGCCGGGGCCGACCCGGCGATGGAAGTGGTGGTAGCCGATGCCGGCAGTGCCGATGCCACGGCGGCCGTAGCCCGTCAGCACGGGGCTCGGGTGGTGGCCTGCCCGCAGCGCGGCCGGGCCATTCAGCTCAACCAGGGCGCGGCGGCGGCCAGCGGCGCAATCCTCTACTTCCTGCACGCCGACACGTACCCGCCGCCGGGCTTTGTGGCGGCCATCCGGGCGGCGGTAGCTTCCGGAGCGGGCAGCGGCTGTTTCCGGCTGCGGTTCGACCACTCACACTGGCTGTTGCGGCTGAGCGGGTGGTGTACCCGTTTTGATGTGGATATCATCCGGTTCGGCGACCAAAGCCTGTTTGTACGGCGGGAAGTTTTTGAGCGCGTGGGTGGCTTCCGGCCCGAACTACTGGTGATGGAGGACCAGGAAATTGTGGGTCGGCTGCGGCGGCACGGGTCGTTTCGGGTGCTGCCGGCCAGCGTGACCACCTCGGCCCGCAAATACCTGCAAAATGGCGTAGTGCGGCTGCAGGCCGGCTTCACGCTGCTCACGCTGCTCTACCGACTGGGCGTACCGCAGGCGCGGCTGGTGCGGCTCTACCGCCGACTGGTTACGAGTTGAACGGCTCGGCTTCATTGCCTGACTCAACGCAAAAAAGCACTTAGCTCCGATACCGTGGCAATGCCTAACTGCCGGGCCTGGCGGCGGCGCATCAGCAAAGCGTAGGTGTTGTTGAAACCGATGGGGGCCAGCCACTCCAGCTGGTAGCGGCGGCGGTACTCGCCGCGCACGTAGCGCAGCACCGCCGCCGGGTCCGGCCCCAACGAGTCTACTACAGCGGTGGGCGGCTGCAGCACCACCAGCAGGCCGGTGCCGGTGTATTCGGGGTATATATCAATGGCCCCGGTGCGCAACGCTTCGGCGCAGATGGTGGTGCCGCCCAGGCCGGTTTTGGCCTCCACGCCCAGGTTAGTGTATCCCCGGATCAGGGCCGCGTAGAGCTCCACCAGAATATACTGCTCCCCGAAAATCTTGGAGCCCAGCCGGATAACGCCGCCCTGCACCGGCCGGGCCGCTTGCCACAGCCCGCGCCGCCGCAGAAAGCTCTCAGCCACGGCCCGGGGCGTTTCGTGGCGATAATCTACCCGGTAATTCAGCTCCGTCATCACGGAATCGGAAAGCTGGCCAGCGAGGCGACCCAGCGCTGCCGCCAGTTCCGGATGCTGCCGCAGCACCTGCTGCCGTACCACGGGTACGGCCTGGTAGGGCGGAAACGCGTGCCGGTCGTCGCGCAGCACCTGCAGGTCGTAGGCCCGGATGCGGCCGTCGGTGGAGTACCCGTCGATCAGGTCCACGTCGCCGTGGCGGGCGGCCTCGTACACCAGGGCGGGTGCCAGTACTACCGAGGCCGGCCGCAACCCGTAGAGGCGCTGCAACCCCGGCAATCCATCGGAACGGCCCACAAACTCGGGGCTGAAACCGGCCAGCAGCTTACTGTTCGCCCGGGGCAGCAGGTACAGGCCCGCCAGCAGGGGCAGGGCCACCAGCAACGTCCGCCCGGCCCACACCAGGCGGCGGCCGGTCAGGTGCTGCACGCCCGCTAGCGCGGCATCAAATACCAGCGCCAACAGCGCCGTCGGAATGGCTCCGGCCAGAATCATGGCCGGATTATTCAGGGCAATGCCCCCGAAGATGAACTCGCCCAGGCCGCCCGCCGCAATGTAGGCCGCCAGCGTGGCCACGCCCACGTTGATGACGGCCGCCGTCCGGATGCCGGCCAGCAGTACCGGCAAAGCCAGCGGCAACTCCACCCGGCGCAGCACCTGGGCATCGGTGAGGCCCAGGCCCCGGGCCGCATCCACCACGGCCGCATCCACGCCCCGAATGCCGGTGAGGGTGTTGCGTACGATGGGCAGCAGCGAGTACAGGAACAAGGCCAGAATAGCCGGCCCCGGCCCGATGCCCAAGGCCGGAATCAGGAAGCCGAGCAGAGCAATGCTGGGAATTGTTTGCAGCACGCCGGCCGCGCCCAGCACCCACGGGGTCAGTCGGGGGCGGCGCGTGAGCAGCAGCCCCAGCGGCACGCCCACCAGCACCCCCAGCACCAACGAAGCCGCCGTCAGGCCGATGTGCTGCACTGTTTGCTGGCCCAGCTTATCGGCCTGCGCCTGCCAGAAAGTGAGTAGTTCCGTGAGGGTATTCATGCGGCGGAAAGCTGTTGCACCGCCCGGCCGAAAGCTGCCATGAGCGTAGCGTAAGTGAGCGGAACCGGGGCCAAATCCGGCCGGTTTGCCGGGGCACTAACCCACACCGTTGGCTCCGGTAACGGCTGGGCCGCCGTGGTGGATGCCTGGCTCAGTAGCTCCAAAGCAGCCTGAATGGTTGCATTAGGTGTAAGGATATTTGTAGCTGATTGATAGATACTTGAGTCGTCTGATTGCGAAGCTGAAAATCCGGCTGTCAATACGTCAGCCAGCCGTAACGTGCGGAGTTGCAGGCCCAACCGCTCGTCCTCGAAGAACTGCCGGACGAAGTCGTTGGCGGGGCGGAACAGCAGCTCGTGGGGCGTGCCCAGCTGCTGGGTCTGGCCGGCATTGAGCAGCAGAATCCGGTCGGCCAGCTCAAAGGCTTCCGTTACGTCGTGCGTTACCAGTACCACGGTTTTGCGGCGCAGCTCCGGCAACTCCCGAAACTCGCGGCGGATGCTGACCCGGGTGATGGGGTCCAGCGCCCCGAAGGGTTCGTCGAGCAGAATGATGGGCGGATCGGCGGCCAGGGCGCGGGCCAGTCCCACGCGCTGCTGCTGCCCCCCGGACAGCTGGTGGGGGTACTGCCGGGCGTAGCGTTCCGGCGGCAGGTGCAGCCGCCGAAGCAGCTCCTCGGTGCGGGCCGCCACCTGGGCCGGCGGGTGGCCCAGCAGCTGCGGCACCACGGCCACGTTTTCAGCCACCGTATAATGTGGTAGCAAACCCACCTGCTGAATCACGTAGCCGATGCCCCGGCGCAGCTGCTCGGGGCGCTGTTGGCGCACGTCCTGCCCGTTAATGACCACGGTCCCGGCGTCGGGCTCGATGAGGCGGTTGAGCATGCGCAGCAGCGTGGTTTTGCCGCAGCCGCTGGGACCCAGCAGCACCAGCGTTTCGCCGGCTTGCAGGGTAAACGACACGTCCTGCACCACGGCCTGGGAACCGTAATGCCGGGTGAGGTGGCGGGCTTCGATAACGGGAGCGTCCGGGGGCATAGGGTAGTCAAGGTAAACGCAAATCAACCAAAAAGGCCCTCCCGAATGGGGAGGGCCTCGCAGGTACTACCCGGCAAAGGGGCCGGAAGTTTATTTCTTCTCCACTTTCAGCACCGTCACCTTCCCATCGAGCACCACCCGGGCCAGGTACAAACCGGCTGGCAGCGCGGATAAACCGGGTAGCTCCAGCACGGCCGACTGGCTGAGGCGGCGGCTGAAATCGTGGGTGTACACGGTGCGGCCGGCCAGCGTGGTGAGCGTGACGGTGGCCGAGGCGGGCACTGCGCCGGGGCTGCTCACGAACAGCTCCAGCTTCTCGTGGAAGGGGTTGGGCGCGGCCGTGACGGTGGCAGTGCCGGCGGTGCGCTTAGCCGTCAGCGTCACCACCGAGGAGTAGGCGCTGGTGCCGTCCCGGTCCACTTGCCGCAGGCGGTAGTAGCGCGGGCCGGCCTGGGTGGTGGCGTGGCGGTAGGTGTAGCGGCGGGCCTGGGTGGAGTTGCCGGCGGCCACTACCCGGCCCACTGGCCGGAACGTGCGGCCATCGGCACTGGCTTCCACCTCAAACGCCTCCGAATTTACCTCCTGGGCCGTATTCCAGGTCAGCTCGGAATACGTGGCCGTGGCCTGGCCCCCGAAGGAGGTCAGCTGCACGGGCAGTGGCGGGTTGGAGAAGGTAGCCGTCTGGGCGTTGTAGGCCACGAAAGCCAGGTCGCTATTGCCGCTCAGCAGCACCCGGAATTTGCGGATGCTGCCCACGTTGCCGTTGGTAATACCAAAAGCACTCAAATCGGCGGCCCACAGGCGCAGGTCCCGGTCGGTGTTGCGGAAGCCGGCGGTCAGGCTCATGGGCCGCTGGGAGGCTTCGTAGAAGTCAGCCGTCCAGTTACCCACCGGATTAATGCTGGTGAAGGTCACCGTCACGGTATTGCCGATAACCTGGTTGTTGGCATCCAGGAACTGGTACTGGTCCTGGGAACCGGCCGGATCGGCAATCTGCGTTACCAGAATATCGGGGGTGCCATCACCCAACGAGGTAGCCACAACTTCGGAAATGGAGAAGTCGAGGGTGCCGCTGGGCACGTTGGCCGCGCCCGTCCCCAGGTTGAGGCCGTTGCGGCCGTCGCGCAGGTAAAACGGAATGTCGTTGGCCGGGGCCGGGGAGCTGGCACCGTTGGATACGTTGTCGTACAGTTCGCCTAGGCCGACTTTGGTGTTGCCACCAACGTTTCCGCTGAGTGCCAGCACGGGCAGAGCCTTGAACTGCGCGGGCGTGAAGGTCAGGTTGTTCGTGCCCAGCAACGCGTCATCAACTCCGGTGGAATACCGGACGCCGTTCAATGAGAAGGCCAGCAGATCGTGCGAGTTGTTGGGTTTGACGGGGTTTTTGGCCGTGGCCGAGCTTTGCCAGAAACCGCCGAAGCTGGTGACGACTTCCGTGACGTTGTTCACGGCCTGAGCGTGCGCCACGGCAGCGCCTGCCAGCAGGGCAGCCGTGAGCAGAGTGTGTTTTTTGAGCATAGGAAAGAATGGATGCAGGTGCGTAATCGGGTCGTAATTGATTGCCACACAAGGGAGTGGTGGCCGGGCAGGGGTAGGATCGTGCAAAACTATGGCATAATTTCGAGGCGGCCTAACTGGAATGCCAGAAATTAGCCGAAAAATGCTGGTTCGATTTTCCGGTGGTGTAGCTGCTCTATTTGCCCGAAAAGTCCCTTGCTTTGTGGCTTGTTCGCATCTGGCCAGTTCCTGCTTCCAGCTCTAAAAACACCTTCTCTGTTTATGAAACGTCGCCTTTCTCCGCTGCTGGCTTTATCGGCTTTACTGGTGCTGTTGCTCGGTAGCAATTGCGGCCGTCAGGTTTTGCAGAACCACTATGCCAAAGGGCTCGATACCCACATTTACATCGTGCGCCACGGCGAGAAGGAGCTGACGCCCGGGCTGGCCGACCCGCCGCTGACTGCGGCCGGGCAACAGCGGGCCCTGGCCCTGCGCGAGGCGCTGAAGAACAACGGTATGCTGGCCGGCGTGTTCAGCACTGCCACCGCCCGTACCAAAGGCACTGCCCAGCCCCTGGCCGATAACCTCAAACTGCCCGTGCAAACGTACGATGCCCGGCAACTGGCGGCCCTGGCCCGCCGCGTCCGGCAGGAGTACCGGGGCAGGAGTGTGCTGGTAGTAGGGCATTCCAATACCATTCTGGAAACGGTGGAAGCCTTCGGGGCCACCCGGCCCGTGCCTACTATCGGCGACAATGAGTACGACTACCTGCTGGAAGTGCGCATCCCCCGCGACTCCACCCGCCAGCCCACGGCCACAGCCCGCCGCTACGGCGCCGTCAGTCACTAAATGCAGGCAACCCTGCAGTTGGTTTCGGTTCTATTGGGCACATTTACGCGAATTCCTATTTCTCTCCTTTCCTGATGCGTACACCTTTTTTCCGCCGGGCCCTGGGGCTGGCTGCCGTGCTGCTGACCACCGCGCCGCTGGCGGCCACCGCCCAAACCACCACTACCGACTCGCTGGCCATCCGCAAAATCTACGACGAGGCGCTGGCCCACGGGCAGAGCTACGAAAACCTGCGCTACCTCACCGGCCAGATTGGCGGCCGGCTCAGCGGCTCGCCCCAGGCCGAACAGGCCGTGCAGTGGGGCAGGGTGACGATGGAAAAAATGGGCCTCGACCGGGTGTATCTGCAGGAAGTAATGGTGCCGCACTGGGAGCGGGGCGCGAAGGAAAAAGCTCAGGTGAAGGGTTCTAAAGGCAAGGGCCTGACGCTGAATGTGTGCGCCCTGGGCGGCTCGGTAGGTACCAATGGCAAGCTGAAAGCCCAGGTGATTGAGGTGCAAAGCCTCCAGGAACTGGCCGCGCTGCCCGCTGACAAGGTGAAAGGCAAATTTGTGTTCTTCAACCGCCCTATGAACCCGCTGCACGTGGAAACCGGCCGGGCCTACGGTGAGGCCGGTGACCAGCGCCGCAGCGGCGCTGCCGAGGCCGCCAAGCGTGGTGCCGTGGGGGCGTTGGTGCGCAGCCTCTCACTGGCCCACGATGATTTTCCGCACACCGGCATGATGCGCTACGACGAGAACGGGACCAAAGTGCCCGCCGCCGCCCTCAGCACCAACGGGGCCGACGAGCTAAGTCAGTTGCTGAAGGCTGATTCTGATCTGACCGTGGAGCTGGAAATGAGCTGCCGCCAGCTGCCCGAAACCAAGAGCTACAACGTCATCGGCGAAATCAAGGGCTCCAAATACCCGGCGGAAATCATCAGCATCGGCGGCCACCTCGACTCCTGGGACCTGGGTCAGGGTGCCCACGACGACGGCACCGGCTGCACCCAGAGCATGGAGGTGCTGCGCTTGTTGAAAGCCACCGGCCTGCGGCCCGAGCGCACCGTGCGGGCGGTGCTGTTCATGAACGAGGAAAACGGCGTGCGCGGCGGTAACAAGTACGCCGAGCAGGCTAAGGTCCTCGGCGAGAAGCATCTGGCCGCCATGGAATCGGACGGCGGCGGCTTTACGCCCCGGGGCTTCAATATTGAGGCCGACCCCGCCACCGTACGCAAAATCCAGACCTGGCAGCCGCTGCTGCGCCCTTACGGTAGCGCCGAGTTTCAGCCCGGCCATTCCGGCACCGATATCGAGCCCCTGAAAAGCCAGGTCAAAGCCCTCATCGGCTTCGACTGCGACTCGCAGCGTTACTTCGACATCCACCACACCGCCGCCGACACGTTCGACAAAGTCAACCGCCGCGAGCTGGAGCTGGGTGGGGCCAGTATGGCCGCGCTGGTGTACCTGATTAGTAAATACGGCTTGTAAGGTTCCGCCTTTTGGTACTTCCGCCCCGTATCAGATGCTGCCGTTTGCGTAGCACTCTGGTACGGGGTTTCGTATGTGGAACCATGTCAGTTCGTCTTCCTGATGCCATTGTACCTGCTTGCTTTGTTGCTGCCTGAGCCCCTGCATAGTGCGGTGTGGAATCTCAAACAGGAAATCCACCGTCGCACGGGGAGCCGCAACGTGGTGCGCCTGCCGCCGCACATTACCCTGCTGCCGCCGCTGCGGCAGCCTGCTACGTTTGCCACCGAACTTCTGCCATTGCTGGCTCGTTTCGCCCGCCAGCAAGCTGCCTGCGCATTCCGACTGGAGAATTTTGCCTGGTTTCAGGACCGGACGCTATACGTGCGGGTAACCGAGGATACCGGGCTGCTGCAGTTTCACGCGGCCCTCTATGCCCAGTTGCGGCTGGAATTACCGGTTGTACCGCAACCCGAGCGTCCGTTCGTGCCCCACGTCACGCTGGCCACCCGCGACCTGCCGCCGGCGCTGGTGGCAGGTCTGCGGCAGGAATTTGCCCGGCGCACGTATCAGGCGGCCGGCTGGTTGCAGGAACTGGCCTTTTTCCACCACGATGGGCAGATGTGGCAGGAAGTAGAACGGTTCATTCTACCGTTGCCACCAAACGCGAAAAACCCCGGCTAACCTATAATAAGGAAGCCAGGGTTTTCGGTAAATATCGGGGGCAGGCTATTCGGCGCTGGCGTTCTTTTTAGGACGGCCGGGGCGTTTGCCGGTGGTGCTTACGGCGCGCGGCTTGCGCTCCTTCTTTTCCACTTTGTATTCGGGGTCGAGCATTGTATTCAGCTCGCTCATCAGCTCATTCACCTTCGCTACATGCTTCCGGATTTGCGTCAGTACGGCGTCATTATCTTCGGCGTTAGCCAGAATTTGTTGCAATTTGTTCAGGTCAGCAGTTGCCATGGGAGTGAAAATAGTATTTGAAGAGAAAAAGCGGGAGTCAAAGGTGAAGGTTTTTTCCGGGGTTGACAAATAAACCGACTAAAATGAGGTAACGGCTACCCGGAAAAACAATTGATAAGCAGCAAAATAATTACCGCCAGGGTATTTGAAAAGTGAGACTAACAGCCGGCAAAATAGCGGTCCGTCCGAATTCAGTACTCCATACGATGATAAGCCAGCTAGGTTTCTTCTGCCGCCGCACAATCTTCCCTGGTAAAATACGGGTGGCTGCCAGAAGCTTATCTGACCGTTGGTGTCCTGTGTCAATAGGCCGGAGAAATAATTTTATGACATAAAAACAGCCTTTTTTGAGCACCGGAAAAGGCTGTTTTTCTTTGTTGATGGACAGCCGTTAATTCTGCTCCGGAATTTGAAATAGCTCGTCAGACTTTGGGGGTAAAATACTTTCGGTATGGCGGTTGAGCGCCTACTTAGTAGGGGAGTCGCTCTGGACTGTGGGAACGTACTGCGCACGTTTATAGGATGTTATATGTACGGCTGGCAACCCGGCGTGGATGAAGAGCCGGGTGATTTTCGTGACCTGCCATACGCTCGAATCCCGGTTTTCGTGTATGCCAGCCGTGCCTTCTGCCAGCACGTTCACATCCTGGTTTTCCTTCAGGATTGCGGTTGGTTTGCTCAGAGCTTCCTGGTCTTTTACATCTACTTCGGTAGCGCCAGATTCGAGCAAAATTTGCCCGGAAAGTGACACCTGCACATTGCCGTTGCGCACATCTACTGGTAAATCCTGCGCATTAAATTCCGATAGGGTGTCATTTGCTTTCTTGCGGAGTGCTTTTAAGATGGTATTCTGCTGATCTGCAATGCGCTGCATATCCGCAATTCACTGTTTCTTGTCGTAGAAATCGGCTGCTAATTCGAGTAGCCAGGGCGCTCGGCTCAAGGTGATATTTAATTAACCTACCGGCTATTTTTTGGAAATTAAGCTGGTGCGCAGCTCTTCCTTGTGCGGAAGTTTCTTCCTGCAGATTAGTTTTCTCTGCCTATAACTGGTCGCGTGACCGGGGCGTAGCAGGTTGCTGCGTTTGCAGCGCGGTATATTTTTTCCCGGGGAGCACAACTATCAGGGTCATGAGTAGTTCAATCTCGCAGATTACAGTAAGTAGAGAAGTTGGCAAAGAATATTTCATAAAGAAAAAACGAGATAGAAAACAATTATGCCGACGCTGACGCACAAGATAAAGGCTGAGCGAGGAGGTACATTGCCCCAGCTGGCCAGTGGTGTAATGCCGGCATACCGCCTTTATCGTATCTTCGGAAGTTCAAGAATTTACCGCTGTATTTATCGTTTTTTCGTTTGCGCTTTTCTCTCATTCCAGGGCTGCTGCTCACTCTGATTGTGCTCCGGGTGCATGCGCAGCCACTGCCCACCGCCCGATACTGGGTCAGCTTTCGGGATAAAGCCCACCAGACGCTGCGGCCGACGTCCTATTTCCACCCGGCCGCCCAGGCCCGCCGCCACCGCCAGCACCTGCCCGCCGCCGATAGCACCGACTTGCCGGTTCGCCTCGACTACGTGGCGCGGGTGCAGTCGGCCGTGGATACGGTGACGCTGGTGAGCCGCTGGTTTAACGCGGTGGCCTGTCGGGCGACGCCGGCCCAGGCTGCCCGCCTGCGCTGGCTGCCCGGCGTGCGCAGCGTGGAAGCGTGGCCTACGCATGATCTGCTCCCCGCCAGTCGGCCCGCCGCGCTGGCCCGGCCCCTGACGGCCGCCGACCGTTCCTTGGCCCGCCGCCAGACGGCTTCCCTGGGTGGGGCCGATTTCCGGCAGGCCCGCCTCAACGGTCAGGGCCTGCGCATTGCCATTTTCGACGTGGGCTTCAACGGGGCCGACCAGCACGCCGCGTTTGCGCACCTGCGGCGGCGGCAGGCCGTTGTGGCTACCTATGATTTTCTGCGCCACACGCCCGATGTGTATCAGGGCGGCAACCACGGCACGGAGGTGCTATCCTGCATTGCCGGCCAGCTGCCCGACAGTACCTACCTGGGCCTGGCGCCTGGGGCCGAGTTTCTGCTGGCCCGCACCGAGCAGATGTACCGGGAGCGGTACGCCGAGGAAGAGGCCTGGCTGGCCGCCGCCGAGTGGGCCGACCGTAACGGAGCCGACATCATCAATTCCTCTCTGGGCTACACCGACCGGCGCTATTTCCCTGAGCAGATGAACGGCCGCACGAGCCTAGTGGCCCGCGCCGCCGAACTGGCCGTGCGCAAGGGTATGCTGGTGGTAAACGCGGCCGGCAACGACGGTGACGACCCCAAATGGCGCACCGTGGGCACCCCCGCCGATGGCGACTCGGTACTAGCCGTCGGAGGCCTCGACCCCGATACCTACCTGCACATCGAGTTCAGCAGCTACGGGCCGGCTCCAAGCAAGCGGCTCAAGCCCAACGTGGCGGCTTTCGGGGCGGCTATTACGGCCGTGCCGGGCGGCTACTCCCGTACCGAAGGCACGTCGTTTTCCAGTCCGTTGGTGGCCGGGTTTGCCGCCTGCGTGTGGCAGCAGCAGCGAAATTTATCGGTAATGGAGCTGTTCCGGCAGTTGCAGCAGGCCGGGCAGCTCTATCCGTACTTCGATTACGCCCACGGCTACGGCCTGCTGCAGGCCCGTTATTTCACCGCCCCGGCTGCCGCCGCTACCGCGCCCACGTTCGATTTTGTCCGGCAGGATTCACTGGTGCGCTTGATTATCCGGGCGGAGGCGGCGTTTGTGCCGGCCCGCACGCTGCCGCTATTTGCCGATTCGGTGCAGGCCGTCACGCCGGCCGGGGCCGCGCCGGTAGCGGCCGTGGGGCAGGAGCAGGCCCGCCCGGTACCGCCCACACCCCAGCCCGAGGAGCAGGTGGCCCCCACGCCGCCCGCGTACCTGTATTGGCAATTGCTCGATGCCCAGGGCAACCTGCTGCGCTATGAGGTGCTGGAAGTAACCCAGCGGGCCGTGCTGCGGCTGCCGCTGGCGCGCCTTACGGCCGGTACCCGACTGCGGGTGCATTACAAAGGCTACACTGAAACGTATTCCGGTCAATGAATATCCGTCTGATTACGGCCGGCGCACTGCTGGCGCTGGGTCTGGCCGCTGGCCCAGCCGCTCAGGCGCAGCGCGTGCTGTTCCGGGCCGACCCCGCTACTGACTCGATGCAGGTAAGCTACGGGCCCAACCGCCGGTTTTACCAGCACCTGTTGCTAGGGTACGCGCCCGTGATAGGCCGCCCCGACGGCAGCGGAGCCGCTTTGCGGTACTTCAAATCGGCGGAGCCGTTCATTGGAGTGCGCAATAAGTTTCGGCTCAACAACGCGGCTTCGGTAGGGTTTGATGTGCGCTATGCCCGGCTGGTTTACGCCCTGGAGCAGAACAGCCAGAAGCTGCTGCCCGATGCCACGTTGCACCAGCAGGAGTCCATTGTGTTGTCGCAGGTGCAGCTGGAGCCGTTTGTGCGGCTGGGCTTCGGGCGGCGCGGCAACGTGATTGGCCGCTACCTGGACCTGAGCGGCTGGGGCGGCTGGGTGATGGCCACGTCGCACCGTACCGAGGACGAGCCCGGTACCGGCGGCAGTGCCCGCACCGTGGTAGTCGAGCACGGCCTGAACTACCTGCGCCGCTGGCCCTTCGGGGTGGCTACCCGACTGGGCAGCGGCCGGTACGCTTTCACGGCCCGCTACCGCCTTTCCGATACTTTTACCGCCGGAGCGAATCCGGTCTATGTGGAACTTCCGCGCTGGCTGGTGGGGTTGGAGCTGGGATTGTTTTAAAAATCAGGGAAAAAAGCCCGGTTGGTATAGCCTGCCGTTGCATTTGTCCCGTAAATAGGCCTGTAACCGGTTGCTGTTGCAACCGCCCCCGGCCGGCTCTGCTCTCACAGGGCTCAGGGGACTTCTCCCGATTGCTGCTGGTATAGCTGGTGGTAGGTTTTGTATTTTGCCGAACTGGTTTAACGATGGTTCATTCCTCTTACATGAAAAACTTTGTACTCCCCGCCGCCGGAGCCCTCTTTTTGCTCCAGCTGTCTTCCTGCATCAACACGGAGCGCGAGGTGGGGACTTCTAAAAATACTGACCGCGTCTTCACGCCCACACCCGAAGCCAACCGGGGCCGCGTGTCGGCCCAGACGGTGCTGCGCACGGTGAATGCGGCGCACAGCTTCTCCAGTCCCAAAACCAAGGACAAATTCGTGCTGCAACTGCGGGGAACCAAAATTGCCACGTCGCAGGCCTACTTCATCATTGTGGGACCTACCGGCGACACCCTGCGCAAGGAAATGATGCCGGCTACGGCCCTCATCAACGAGCGGAACCTGGATGACCCGCAGGCCGCTACCGTGCGCGACAAGGAAATTGCCATTTTGCAGGGCATGAACAACTTCTTCAGCGAAGACCGGTTCATGCAGCCCGCCGTGGCCCGCACCGCCACCCAGCCCGAAAACGTGGACGCCCAGACCTGGACTTCAGTAAAGGAGGATGCCCGCGCCGTGGGCTTCGACTATCCTTCGGCCGATGGCCGGGAGCGTCGGCTGGCCTACTCCAAGAAGCTGGGCCGCGCCGTGGTAGTAGCCGAATAAGCAGGTAGCATAAGGCCAAGCAGCAAAAAGCTCCGCCCGATATCGTATCGGGCGGAGCTTTTTGCTGCTTGGCCTTATGCTATGGCTATGGCATGGTGAACGCCAGATCGAAGCTCACCACGCTGGCCTGGAAGTCGATGTTACGTTTGTAATAGGCGTAGCGCACATCCAGCGACTTGAATTTGGCCACCTTGCGGCCACCGGCCCCATTGCTGAACGGCGTTTTGAAACGCGAAATACCGTACACCGGCGAGTAGCGCAGCCCCAAACCATACTTGTTGGCCGAGAACTTCGAGAGGTCGTAGTCGGAGGTATAGAATTCGTCGCCGAGGCTGTGCTGGGCATAGGCGGCGAAGTATTTGGCGGCCGTCTGGGTGTGGTAGCGGTAGAAAGGGTACACCACGAAAAAGGGCGTCACCTTCAGCGGCGCTTCCAGTTCCAGGGTGTGGGCCGTAATGCCGAAGTTATCATTGTAGAAGCGGTAGAAGCCACGCAGCTGCACCAAATCGGAAGCGTAGTAGCTCACGCGCAGGCCCACCGGGTACTTGAAGCGGCGCTGGGGCAATTGCTCCACCTTCGGCAGTGTGCTGCCCTGGAAATACACCCGGTGGAAGGGCGTGCTCAGCAGCCCGCTCTGGTACACCAGTTCGGTGCTCACGGCCAGTTGCAGCCGCTGGCTGATCACCTGCGAGTACACCAGGTTCAGGTTGTAGCTCTGGCGCGTGTCGGTGGGGACCAGCATCTGGCCGGTGCGCAGCTCGGTGGGGTAAATCAGCTTGGCCTTGTCGAAGAACGCCTGCCCGGCCACGCTCAGCTCCCGGTTGCCATCCTGCGAGGCCTTGGCCCACGAGGCGGCCACGTTCACCGAGAAGTAGTCGTACTCCTTCGAGACGCCGCCGCCCACCCCAACGATGCGGTGTTTGGCCTTGTTCTCACGCGAGTAGCCCAGATCTACGTGGTAGCGGGCATCGTGGGAGGAAGGGGTGGAGAGGTACAGGCCTTCCACGCCGTCAATGCGGTCGGTGGAGGCCGAGGCGTAGAAGTCGGCGCCGATGTTGGCCGTGAGGCGGCTGACGGTATCGAGCGGGATGTTGAGGATGATAGTGGGCGTGACGTCGGTGAGTTGCTCAGTGCCCTGGCCGCCCTGCACGGCCCCGTGGGAGCCGTCCTGCTGGTAGTAGCTGCCGAGGATGTTCACTTCCGTTTCGCCGGGTGAGGCCGTACTGACGTTAGTAGCAGAAGGCGTGGCAGGCACCCCGGAGCCGTCAATGCGGTTGGGCGTGAGCCCACCCTGCGCCAGCGCCAGCCCCGGCAGCAGCAGCCCGGCCGCCACCGGCAGCACGCGGCTACTGCGGAGAATAAAGGAGAAATTCATAGTAAAAACGAGGGGAGTTGTGTGGGGAAGGAACCTCTGGCCCGTCATTCCTCGGCAAGCTCGGAATGACGGTTTGATAGCCAGCTAACCGCTAATTGCAGCCGCAGCCGCCGCCGACTTTGCCGCCGTTGGCGCCGCCGGCTCCTTCCCGGTAGCTTTCAAAGTTGGATTCGTACACTTCTACCCGCTTGTTGGCGAGCTTCATGTCCTCGTCGTTGAGATACACTTTTTGATAAGCGGCCACCGACACGCAGCCGGAGAGGCTGGTAGCGGCGGCCAGTAGCCCGACCAGCCCCAGCAGAGGGAGGCGCAGGCGCGAAAAAACAGGAATTCGGTTCACGGGTGAGGGGAGAAAAAGGGCGAAGAAACAGCGCCGGCCGCTACGGCCGCGGAGCGGGTACGGCGGGCACCGGGGCGTTGTTGCGTAGGTAGCGGACCTGCATGTTTTTGGACACCAGCGTACGGTTGTCGTCGGTGATGAGGGTACAATCTACGCCTTTCAGCGTGTTGATGAAGGCCAACCCGTCGACGGGCCCTTTCACAAATACGACCTCATCCAAACAGTCGGCCAACTCCACATCGGGGCAGATAATGGTGACAGAGCGCAGGCCCGTAGCGGGCATGCCGGTGGCGGGGTTGATGATGTGCCCGTACACCCGGCCGGCCGAGGTAAAATACTGCTCGTAGTTGCCAGCCGTCACCACGGCCACATCGGTTACCTGCACCCAGGAGGAGATGCTGCCGGGGTGGTCCGGGTCGCCGATGGCCACGCGCCATAAGGAGCCATCGGCCTGCCGGCCCCAGCACAGGATGTCGCCCGAGCCGTTGAGCAGGCCGCCTTTGATGCCCAGCTTGTCCAGTACCTGCCGGGCCCGTCGGATGCCGTAGCCCTGCAGCACGCCGGCCAGATTCATCCGCATGCCTTTCTCCTTGAGCATGACGGTGCGTTTGGTCGGGTCGAGCAGCACATTGCGGTAGTTGATGCGGGCCACGGCCGCTTTCATCACGGCTGCGTCGGGCAGTGGGTGCTCCTGCCGGTCGAACCGATAAATCTTATCGGCCGAGGCAAACGTGACGTCAAACGCCCCGCCGCTCAGCTCTGAGATGCGCAGGGTACGCTGAATCAGGTCGAATACTTCCTGGTCAACCGCCACCGGCCGCAGCCCGGCGGCGCGGTTAATCCGGGTAATCTGGGAAGTAGAATCCCAGAACGACATTAGCCGGTCGATGCGGCGGGTTTCGGCAATGGCGGCGTTGAGGGCGTTCCAGCCCAGCGTATCGTTATCGGCCACCACCGTGTAGGTGAAGTGGGAGCCCATGAGGCGGGCTTCCTTAGAGAAGTTGCGCGGATGACCGGGAGCAGCAGCGGCAGCCAGCGGCAGCAGGCCCAGCAGCCAGAAAAACCGAAAAAAACGCAGAAGCATGGCGGCAGCAGAACAGGGTAAAAGAAACGGCCGGTGCCGCCGACAAATCGGGCACCGGCCGCTGGTAAACTACGGGTTATTTCTGCGCCAGCAGGCTGTTCAGGTGATTGGTGTAGGCAGTGGCTCCGCCGGCCCGGTAGCCGGTTTTGGCCAGCACCTTGCCCTCGGGCGAGAGTAGCACCACCAGCGGGAAAGAGCCTTCCTTGTTCAGCTTGGCAGCGGCCTGTTCGTTCTGCTTGGTTTGCTCGGCCGGGAGCTTGTTTTTCTTGCTGCGCGGGAAGTCGAAGCGGGCCAGTACCAGCTTGCCCTGGGCGTATTGCTCAAACTCGGGCTTGTCGAACACTTCTTGCTTGAGCATAATGCAGGGTTTGCACCAGTCGGAGCCCGAGAAAACCGCCAATACGGGGCGGCCGGTGGCTTTGGCCTGCTGCAGGGCGGCCTCAAGGGTAGTGTTCCAGGTAGCAGCGGTGGTAGCGGCCGAAGCTGGGGCCTGGGCGAAGGAAACGGGGGCGGAGCCGGTCAGCAACAGGGAAAACGCGGCGGCAAAGAGGGGAGTGCGCATCAGAAGGGCGGTCTTGAAAAGAGAACAGAAAATCCTGAGCCGTGTACGGGGCAACCACCGTGCCGTTGTAAAGAAAAACGCGGAACAACTTCATTGAAAAGCAGTCCCGCGTTCTTTACTCCAATCACCGGTTCAAACGTACGGTTCACTGCATGAACGCCGGGTGAAGAAACGGGGCAGCTGGTAGAAAATTATCGGAATGGATGTCGGTAGCTGACCTCTGACCGATGACGTAGCAACCTCAGCTTACATCAACCGGCCCGACGGCTGCCAGACCGGTACCTACACCGGCCGCAGCGCTACCCAGCCGGTGCGGCCATCGGCCTGGCGCACCAAGCGGTAGCCGCCAAACTCGCCCAGCACCGAAACGACCGTCTGGGCCGGGAGGTAGGCTATGGCGGGGGCATCGGGCAGGGGGAAGGAGCGAAGCTCGGCCACGGCCGCCAGGTTTTCGCGGCGCAGCGCGGCGGCCGTCAGCACGGCTTTGGCGGGCACGAAGCCGGTGCGGCCGGCCGGCAGCTGCACCCGCAGCCACTCAGCGGTAGCGCCCAGCACCAGCAGCGGGGTGGCCCGGGTAGCCGAGGCCGCCACTACGGCGGTAGTCGTCGGCGTGCGGCGCAGATTCAGCTTCGCTTCGCGGGCTCGTACCCACTGGCCCAGGCGGGCCGGCAGCACTTTCGGAGCCGACAGCACCGCATCGGCGCGGCGCACGAAGGGGAACGGATCCACAGCACCGTTGCGGTACACGCCGAAGTGCAGGTGGGGCGGGGTAGTTTTGGCGTTGCCGGTATTGCCCACCAGGCCCAGCGTATCGCCGGGCTTCACCTGTTGGCCGGCCTGCACCAGCTGCTTATCGAGGTGGGCGTAGTAAAGATGCTGGCCGTGGTCGGTATCGGCCAGCCACACCACCCGGCCCCCGCGCGGGGTTTCCTGCACCCGCGTGATGTAGCCGCGGGCGGCAGCCACTGCGGGCGTGCCGCGCTGGGCAAAAATATCGATGCCCTCGTGGCGACGGGCCCCACCGTCCCGATCAACACCCCAGAACGAGCCCACGGCCACATCCGATTTGCCTTTCACCGGGAAGCCCAGGCTCGGCTCCCGCCGGATGTGCAGGGTGTAACGGCCGCCGCGCAGCAGCTCGGGCTGCACCCGCAGCAGGTGCTGACGGTCGGCCTCGGCCACGTAGCGGAAGCTCAGGTCGGCAGTATCGGCCGAGGCCAGAGGGCGCGGAGCTGAGCGGTCGGGGTTCAGCTCGAAAGCATCCACGAATACCTTGGGGGCGCGGGTGCCGGGGGCCAGCGTGAGGCTGATGTGGATGGCCTCGCCCTGCCGCACCTGGTAGCGCAGGCCAGTGGCCACGGCCCGGTCGGCCGGGAAAAAGCCCGATTCCTGAAAGGGCAGCTTTACCACCAGCGAGTCGCGCAGGGCCTGGTCGGCGGCCCGCAGCCAGTCGCGGCCCAGGGCCGTTTCGGCGAGGCCGGCCTGCTTGATTTTGTGGGCGTAGGCCTCGTGCGGGGTGCGGGCCTGAAAGATGCCTTGCAGCGTCTGGCTCTGGCTGCAGGCGGTAAGAAATAGGACAAACAGAACGGCGGGCAGAGCCCGGAGTCGGTGCAGCATGGAACGGGGATGGATAATAGAGAACAGGTAATTGGATAAACCCCAGCCGCGGCGGAGTAGTTCGGCTTCCGTCATTGCGAGGACGAAGGACGAAGCAATCCTGCCTTTTCATGGTGATAAGCCTTGTAATTCGAAAAGCCTTTATCCTGTGGTGGAGTCTGAAAACCATGCGGAGCAGCCACTTGCCTCGACAAATACAGGCGTATGAGTTTTGGGAGTAGATCAAGTACCGGCCCTGTCATTGCTTCGTCGTACCTCCTCGCAATGACAGGGCCGGTACTTTGCCCTTTGACTTTCTACCTTTGACTTCAAATTTCCCACCCATGCTCCACCTCACTGAATGCCCCCGCGACGCCATGCAGGGCTGGCCCGCCTTCATCCCCACCGTCGATAAAATCGGCTACCTCAACGCCCTGCTCCGGGTGGGGTTTGATACGCTCGACTTCGGCTCCTTTGTGTCGCCGAAGGCCATTCCGCAGCTGGCTGACACGGCCGAGGTGCTGGCCAGTCTTGATCTGAACCAATCAAAAACCCAGCTGCTGGCCATTGTGGCCAACCTGCGCGGGGCCGAAACTGCCGCCCAGTACCCGCAAATCCGGTTTATCGGCTTCCCGCTTTCGGTATCCGAAACCTTCCAGCAGCGCAACACCAACAAAAGCATTGCCCAGGCCCTCGACGACGTGGCCCGCATGCAGGAGCTGTGTGCCCGCACCGGGCAGGAGCAGGTGGTGTACCTGAGCATGGGCTTCGGCAACCCCTACGGCGACTCCTGGAGCCCCGCCGTGCTGGGCGAGTTCACCCAGAAGCTCGACGCGCTGGGTGTGGGCATCGTGGCGTTGTCGGATACCATTGGGGCCAGCACCCCGGCCACCATTGCCCCCGCCTTCCGGGAGCTGACGGCCGCTTACCCACACATTCGTTTCGGGGCGCACCTGCACACCACGCCTACTACCTGGCGCGAGAAGGTGCAGGCCGCCTACGAGGCCGGCTGCCGCTATTTTGATGGTGCGCTGGGCGGCTACGGCGGCTGCCCCATGGCGGCCGATGAGCTGACAGGCAACATGCCCACCGAGCGGCTCCTGGACTTTGCCGCCGAGGCTGGGGCCGCGCCGGAGCTGAATCGGGAGGCCCTGGCCGAGGCGCTGGAGTGGAATCAGCGCATATTTACGGGGCATTAGCTGTACTTTGCCATTCCGACGCAGGAGGAATCTGGATTAAGCCGTACTAACGATTTGACCCAGATTCCTCCTGCGTCGGAATGACAGTTCTTACTAACCTCTAACATTATGCCAGCCCCTCAAGTCGACCTGTTCATTCCCTGCTTTGTTGACCAGCTTTTCCCCCACACGGCCCTGAACATGGTGAAGGTACTGGAGGCGGTGGGCTGCCAGGTGCACTACAACGCCAACCAGACCTGCTGCGGCCAGCCCGCCTATAACGCCGGCTACAAGGAGCAGAGCTGTGAGGTGGCCCGCAAGTTCCTGGCCGATTTCCCCACCGAGCCGGAGCACTATATCGTGAGTCCGTCGGCTTCCTGCATCGGGATGGTGCGCAACACTTACGCCGATTTGTTCGAGGGCACGCCCGACTCGGGCCGCTACCACGGGGTGCAGCGCCGGGCGTTTGAGCTGACGGAGTTTCTGGTGGACGTGCTGGGCGTGAAGTCGATTCCACAGGCCCGGCTCAGCGGCAAGTACACCTACCACGACTCCTGCTCGGCTTTGCGCGAGTGTGGCATCCGCGAAGCTCCGCGCCAGCTGCTGGATGCCGTGCCGGGTCTGGAGCGGCTGGAAATGGCCGAAACCGAAACCTGCTGCGGCTTCGGCGGCACCTTTGCCGTGAAGTTCGAGGCCATTTCGGTAGCTATGGCCGAGCAGAAGGTGGAACACGCCCTGGCTACCGGCGCCGACTACCTCATCAGCACCGACACCAGTTGCCTCATGCACCTCGACGCCTACATCCGCCGCGAGAAAAAGCCCCTCAAAACCCTGCACGTGGCCGATGTGCTGGCTAGTGGCTGGTAGCCCCTGACAGAACATTTACTGGCCTGTTTCGCCGTTTGACAGGCAATTACTTTTAGAAAGTGTTTTTGAATGATACAGCAGAAACAGGTTTTTACCGCTGTTATACTAATTAGCCTGATCCTCGCTTTGAAAGATTTACGCAAATTCCTGCGCTATCGACATCTAAAGCAGTCCGGTATACCTGCAACTGCTGTAATTGTAGCAGTGAGGTGTATTCCTCAGAAAAATGCCCCACTCACGCAAATAGATATTGAATACAAAAATCGGGCTGGCCAACTTCAAAAAGCACAGGTTTTTGCACCTAAATATGATGACTCCTTTGATTATGTGGTTGGTAATGAAATTGGTATTAGATATGACTCTTTACGTTCCGAATGTTGCGAAGTAGAAAATACGCTACATACACCGTGGTGGAGAAGCCCATTATCAAGTGCTTTAATTCTACTTGCAATAGTTGTTTTTGTGTTGGGTCTTTTGTGCAAATGGTGGTAGGTTAAACTTTAACTCCATCAAAAAGCCCTTTCCTGCTAGAACAGAAAAGGGCTTTTTGATGGAGTTAGATTCTACTTACGTTAGATATTCCTGAGTAACTGCCCAATCCGCGTCTTCAACTCCTCCGAGCCTTCCACCAGCGGCAGGCGTACGGCATCGGCGCAGAGGCCTTGGGCAGCCAGGGCGGCTTTCACGCCTACGGGGTTGCTCTCCTCGTACATCAGCGGGTTCAGCTCCGCGAAGCCGAACAGCAGCTTGGACGCGGCCGGGAAGTCGCCGGCCAGAGCGGCGCGGGTCATGTTGGAGAAGCGGCGGGGGAAGGCGTTGGCCAGCACCGAGATGATGCCCACGGCCCCGAAGCTGATGAGCGAAGTCGTCATCATATCGTCGCCGGAAATCAGCAGGAAATCGTCGGGCTTGGCGGCGGCAATGGCAATGCACTGCTCCAGGTTGCCGCTGGCTTCCTTGATGCCGATGATGTTGGGGTGCTGGGCCAGCTCCAGCGTGGTGGCAGCCGTGAGGTTGGAAGCCGTTCGGCCGGGCACGTTGTAGAGCAGCACCGGTACCGGCGAGGCATCGGCGAGGCGCTGGTAGTGGACCACGATGCCGCGCTGGGTGGGTTTGTTGTAGTAGGGCGAGGCCGAGAGCAGGGCCGCAATGCCCGTGAGGTCGGTGCTGCGGATGGTGCGCTCCACGGCGGCCGTATCGTTGCCGCCGATGCCGTACACCAGCGGCACGCGGCCGGCTACGTGCTCCTTGGCGACGCGCAGGATTTCGGCCTTTTCCTCGGTGGTGAGGGTCGGCGACTCGGCCGTGGTGCCGTTGATGACGAGATATTCCACTCCGCCGTCAATGGTGAAATCAATGAGCCGGCGCAGGGCCGGGTAGTCCACGGCGCGGTCGGGGGTGGGAGTAAAGGGGGTGACGAGGGCGACGCCGGTACCACGAAGGTTGTCCATGCGGAAAATTAGCGGTTGATTTGTAGAGGGAAGTCCTGCGGCGAAGATACAATGCCCTTGCCCAAGGTCGGCCTTTCATCCTTAAAAGTACGACTTGGAGCCTCTCAGGTCGCGTTATCCTTCTTCATGAACTTCCCCAAGTATCCCGTGCTGGCCGCCGCGCTGGCCACCCTGGGCGCCCTCAGCGCCTGCAACGACGCCAAAAACGCCACCGCCTCCGAAACGGCGGCCGTAGTGAACAAGGCCCAGGACGCGGCCGATTCGGCCAGTACCGCCGCCACGCCCACGGCCGGCAACGCCTCGGCCGCCAGCACCAGCGCCGGCTCCCCGGCTACTATCCCCGCCGGGCAGCGCGCCGATGCGGCCACCATCACGGCCCGGCCGCAGGTGCCCATCCTGTGCTACCACCAGATCCGCGACTGGCGCGCCAAGGACTCGAAAGGGGCCAAAGACTACATCGTGCCAGTGGCGCAGTTTCGGGCTCAGATCAAGATGCTGGCCGATTCGGGCTACCACACCATCCTGCCTGATCAGCTGTATGCCTACCTGACCACCGGCGCGGCTCTGCCCAGCAAGCCCATCATGCTGACCTTCGACGATACCGACCTCGACCAGTTCACGGAGGCCCGGCCGACGCTGGACAAGTACGGCTTCAAGGCGGTGTACTTCATCATGACGGTGAGCCTGGGCCGGCCCAACTACATGAGCAAGGCGCAGGTGAAGCAGCTTTCGGATGAGGGCAATGTCATCGGCTCGCACACCTGGGACCACCACAACGTGAAGAAATACGAGGGTAAGGACTGGGTGACGCAAATTGAGGAGCCCACCAAAAAGCTCGAAGAAATTACCGGCAAGAAAATCAACTACTTCGCCTACCCTTTCGGTTTGTGGCGTCCCGAGTCCATCCCCGAGCTGAAAAAGCGCGGCATGGATGCGGCCTTCATCCTGGCTGAGAAGCGTGACCAGCAGGACCCGCTTTACACCATCCGCCGCATCATTGCCAGCGGCTACTGGAGCCCCCGCACCCTGCACAACAGCATCGTGCAGAGCTTCTAGGATAGAAGGGAGAGGCGAGACATGAGCAGTGAGACGCACGGGCCGCTGTCATTGAGAGGACGCAGGACGACGCACCCGAAGGACAGCGCAGCTAATCCGTCCTTTTCTCAGAGTAAAGTTTCGATCTATACAAAAAGCCCCCTTCCGTGCGCACGGAAGGGGGCTTTTTGCGTGTAGAGACGCGACACTTCGCGTCTCCTCGTTGAACGATGTCGTTGTAACGTAAGCTGTTCTAGGGGAAGACGCGAAGTGTCGCGTCTCTACAATCAGGCTGGCGTCATAGGTTTGGCGCATTCGGAAGCCTTTACCCTGAGAAGGACGGATTAGCTACGCTGTCCTTCGGGTGCTTCAGATACTGGCTTGATGCGCCACATGCCTTGCACTGACAGGCGGCTCTACTTTTTGACGTCCTGCTTCTTCAGGTCTTCGTAGGCCCCGGCGTTGATGACCTGCGGAAATCCTTTTTCCTGCATCAGCACGGCGGTTTTGCTGCTGCGGTTGCCGCTGGCGCAGTACAGCACGTAGGTCTGCTTGGGGTCGAGGCGCTGGAGCTGCTGGGCTACGTCGGGGGCGCGGAAGTTGAGGTTCTGGGCTCCGGGCAGGTGGCCGGCGGCGTATTCCTCGGGCGTACGCACGTCGAGTAGCACAGTATTGGGCTGGGCCAGGGTTTTCTTCACCTCCGCCACGGGCGCTACGGGCACGGCCGGGACGTTAATAACGCCAGTGTTCGACGCAAGAACGGTTTTACCGACTGGTAAATCCGTTTTGACCTCCCGCACTACATTGGTGGACTGCGCCGAGGCAGTTCCAGCGGTCAGTAAAAAAGCGCCGGCAAGCAGGAAACGGTTCATAGAGGCGGATGGAATGAGGTGAGAAGACGCCCAACGGACACGCAGCGGGCCGTATAAGTTGCAACGCCCGCCAGAACGATGTAGAGACGCGACACTTCGCGTCTCGCTGTTGAACAATTGGAGCCGTACCGTAACTGGTGGCCTTAATAACGTCAGCAACGACGAGACGCGAAGTGTCGCTGTGCTTAAAACAAGGAACCTTGCTGACCCGCAACTGGCGGCACCGGTGCCGCCGCTTCCTCCGGGGTTTCGGCCTGGTCGGTGGCGGTGGGGAGCATGGCCAGCAGGTCGGTTTCGCCGATGATGGGCACGTTGAGGGAGGTGGCTTTTTCGCGCTTGGCGGGGCCCATTTTGTCGCCGGCCACCAGGTAGCTGAGCTTCTTGCTGATGCTGCCCGTGATTTTGCCGCCGTGCTGCTCAATCAGGTGCTGCAGCTCCTCGCGGGTATGCTGCTCGAACACCCCCGACAGCACAAACGTCAGGCCGGCCAGCCGGTCGCTCTGGGGCTGGGGAGCCTCGCCGGTGAGGGCCAGCTGCAGCCCCGCCGTCCGCAGGCGCTCCAGCAGCTGCTGGTTCTCGGACTCTTGGAACCACGCCGCTGCCGACTCGGCAATGACGCCGCCCACCTCGGGCACGGCGGCCAGCTCGGTGGCCGTGGCCGCCGCCAGGGCCTCCACGGTGCGGTAGTGGTTCACCAGCTTCTCGGCCACGGTTTCGCCCACGTAGCGGATACCCAGTCCGAACAGCATCCGGTCAAACGGCACCTGTTTACTGGCTTCGAGCCCGGCCAGCAGCCGCTGCACCGATTTTTCGCCCATACGGTCCAGCTGGGCCAGTTCGGCGGCTTTGGCGGGCAAATCGTAGAGCGACGCCGCGTCCGTCACCAGTCCCAGATCGAAGAAGCGGCCCACGGTTTCGGCCCCCAGCCCGTCGATATCCAGGGCCTTGCGCGACACGAAATGCTCCAGCTTGGCCTTGCGCTGGGGCGGGCAGCCCCGGTCGTTGGGGCAGCGGAAGTGGGCCTCGCCCTCGGGCCGGATCAGCGGGGTACCGCAGGCCGGGCACTCGGTGGGATAAATGATGGGCTGGCTGTCGGCGGGGCGGGCTGAGAGGTCCACGCCGGTAATCTTCGGAATTATTTCGCCGCCTTTTTCCACGAATACCATGTCACCCAGGCGCAAATCGAGGGCGGCAATCTGGTTGGCGTTGTGCATGGAGGCGCGCTTCACCACGGTGCCGGCCAGCGGCACCGGGTCGAGCAACGCCACCGGCGTGACGGCCCCGGTGCGGCCCACCTGGTATTGAATGCCCTGCAGACGGGTGCGGCCGGCCTCGGCGGGGTACTTGTAGGCAATGGCCCAGCGCGGGCTTTTGGCCGTGAAGCCCAACAATTCCTGCTGGCGGAAGTCGTCCACTTTAATCACAATCCCATCGGTAGCTACGGGCAGCTCGAACCGCTGCTTATCCCACTGATGCACGAAATCCAGCACCTCCTCGATGGTGCCGCACCGCCGCCAAGTTTCCGAGACGGGCAGACCCCAGGCGCGCAGCGCCTCCAGCGAGGCGCTGTGGGTGGGGAACTGGTTGCGGCCGGGCATCAGGAAGGAGTAGGCGTAGAAGCGCAGCTTGCGGGCCGCCACCTGGGCCGAGTCCTGGAGCTTGAGGGCGCCCGAGGCGGCGTTGCGCGGGTTGGCCAGCAATGCCTCGCCGTTGGCCTCGCGCTCCTGGTTCAGCTCCGCAAATACGGGCAGGGGCATGAAAATTTCGCCGCGTACCTCAAACTCTGGGGGCTGGGGCGCGCCTTCAGGGCGCAGGTGCAGCGGCAGGTTCCGGATGGTGCGCACGTTGCTGGTCACCACGTCGCCGCGGGTGCTGTCGCCGCGCGTGACGCCTTGGGTGAGCTGGCCCTGCTGATAGGTCAGGCTCATGGCCACCCCGTCGAACTTCAGCTCGCACACATAGGCCACGTCGGCTCCTTCCAGGCCCTTGCGCACCCGCTCGTCAAACTCGCGCAGGTCGGCCTCGGAGTAAGTGTTGCCTAGGCTGAGCATGGGGTAGCGGTGCTCAGCGGTGGGGAACTGCTTGGTGATGGTGCCACCCACGCGCTGGGTGGGAGAGTTGGGGTGGGCTAGGTCGGGGTACTGCTGCTCCAGGCGGGCCAGTTGCGCCAGCAGCTCATCAAACTCCTGATCCGGCACTTCGCTGATGTCGCGCTGGTAGTATTGGTAGTTGAGGTGATGCAGGCGCTCGGTGAGGGCGGTTATCTGTTGCTGAAGATCGGTCATGATACGCGGGGCGGATTAGAGCTGCAAGCTACAAAGTAGCGGGTTTTCGGGGCTGGTTTCGCGCAGGGTTTTGCTCACTGTCAAACCTTCGGCAAAATAAAAAAAGCCCCGGCCGGGGAGGGCCAGGGCTCTGCAAAAACGGGGGAGAAGCTATTCGGCTACCAGCACTCCATCGGCCTCAAAGTTTAGCTGCTGCTGGGACTGAGTAATGGCGGCTACTTCCTTAGCGGATTTGCCGGCATCCTGAGCATAGTGCTGCAAATCGGACACCGGCACGGTTTCGCGGTGCGCCCAGCCGTTGATGACCACCGTTTTGCCGCTGATGTCCTTGGGTACGAAGAAGGCGTAATCCTTGAACCGCACGCGCATTTCTTGCCCATCGGGCGTTTTCATCGTCAGCCAGCAGCCCTTAGCCTGGCACACGGCATCGGCCTTGCCCACCAACTTCACCTGCGCCGAGTCCTGAGTGCCCAATACCGCATTCAGGGCCGAAAGCGGCTGCGCGCCCTCGGCGGTAATGGCCGCGCCGTAGGTCTTACCGGTTACGGCCGGGGTTTCAACTGCGGGGGTAGAGGTGGCATTTTCAGTTTTGGGCTGTTGCTGGCAGGCGGTCAGCAGGAGCAGAGCGGCCGATAGAACGGACAGGGTACGCATGGCGGAAAAAGAACAGGAGGAACAAAGGGTTTACGGACCTGAACTTACGATTTTTTGACCTTGTACTTCTCCTTCACCTTGGGTTGGCTGGCCGATTCGGAGCTTTGGTTGATGGCTGTCAGCAGGCGCACCTGGTCCAGCTTGCCCTTCTTGTCGTACACCTCCGTTTTCACAATGCCCACGGCCGGCGAGTAGTAATCCACCACTTTCAGGGTGGTGCGCATCACCATATCGGCGCGGGCCACGGTGGCACTTTCCCGCTCGGCTTCCACTTTGTAGCATTGAAAGGTACCGGCCGGCGTCGTTACCGCTTCGGTGCCGGTGATGCGGCGTTTCTGCACCGTGGTGTATACTTTGGCAATATCCACGGCCGTGCTGCTGACCTGCACCGTGATGCCGCCGCCGGGCAGCTCCGAGCCCACGGTGGGCTGGTTGGGCCAGGCTAGTGGTACGGGCGCGTAAGCAAAGCGCCGGTCGCGGAAGGAGCGGAGGCTCTCGGGGCTCAACTCGGCTGCGCCGTCGGTGAAGCTCGTGTCCTGGCGGCAGCGGAAGGTGAAGTCCTGCAGCCGCAGTAGCTTGTTTTTGAGGTCGTAGGTGCCGCTTTTGACCAGCACGGTATTGGTGGTGAGCGTCTTTTTCTTGTTCTGCTCCGAACCCAGGCTTACTACCCGGTTGCGCATGGTGCCCGTGGCCTTACCCTCGGCATCCTGCAGCTGATATACCACCTCCATATTATCGGAGAGGCCAAACGGGTGGGCGCAGTCAATGGCTGGCGCGGTCTGGGCCAGGGCGGCGGTAGTACCCAGCGAGAGAAGAGCAGCTAACGGAAAAATGAATCGGGACATAAAACGAAAAAATGGGTGGAAACCAGCCTCGGGGCTGCATACGCAGGATACGCTATTTGGATTCTGCCGGCTAAGCTGAACTGGTTTGAGGCGACAGGGCAAAGGTCTTGCCAGCCTCAACTTGTAACTTGCCCCGCCGCGAGGCGTTTGCTAGACAATGAGCGGTTGCGGTTTCTGACCGGCCGCCACTTATAGTTCTCATTCCCCGTATTCCGCACATTCTCCCACATTCCCTTCTCATGCCTGACCAACCTACTTCCTGGGCCGATACGGCCGCTTCTTTGCTTTCCAAACTCTCCGGCGGCGTAGAGCTGGCCCTCAACTTCGAGCAGATGGAGCTGCAGGTGCCCAACCCCCAGAACCCCGCCACGCCCACTACCTGGCGGCTCAACGGCTCGTTGCGCATCCGCACCCGGGGCGAAAACCCGCCCAGCAACGCTTTGCCGCCGGTAACGCCCGCCCCCCTTGGCTAGCGGCCTGGATATTGAGGCGCGGCTGGTCATCAGCTTCGACGGCGACGATATTCAGCTGGCGGGCTCGGGCGGCTACCTCATCGTGAACTTTCCCAGCCAGCGCGTGCTCGATAAGCTCACCAGCGGCCCGCCCAAAGACCCCAACGCCCCCCCGAAACCCAAATCCAGCATCGACCCCCTGCAGCAGCTTAACGACCTGGCCCATCAGCTGGGGCTGGTGCTTGACCTGCGGGTGGCGGGAAAAACCCACGTTACGTTCGGCGTGGGCCGCTCCGCCAAGATTACCCTGAACGCGGTGCTGGGCAAAATCGGCTCCTTTTTCCGCAAAGACTAAGCTGTATGGCGTAGTCGGGTCGCGCCTGACGGTCTGTTGTAAGTGCCTGTCTCCGGTAGTACTACGCCTGAAAGTCGTACGGCGGGGGCGGGTGCTTTTGCGTATCTTGCTCAAACGCCTTTGGTACCAGGTAGCCCTATCGGGTCGGAACTAAAGGGCTTGTCATTGGTTTGCTACTACGCACGCAACTCCGCCGCCCGCCCCATGAGCTCCGATTCTGAACGTACCAACAAAGTAGGGGCAAACCGCCCGGCTTCCACTTTTCAGCGCATGGAGCGCGTACCCCTGCTCCTGATGATGCTCTACATCGGGCTGGCGGCCGTGGCCGCGCTGTTTGTGGTGCTGGTGGCGGCCTACACCTATACCCGGCTCCGGAGCGGGCTGCCGACGAGTACGTATCCATTGCCGCGCTTCTTCTCGCTGAGCACCATTGTACTGCTGCTCAGTAGCTACGTTATTGCCCAGGGGCAGCGCCTATACGCCCAGGATGATTTGGCGGGCCTGACCCGCTGTCTGGGGGCCACGCTTCTGCTCAGCAGCATTTTTGCCGGCCTGCAGATTTTAGGGTGGCAGGAACTGCATGCTAATCAGCTGTTCTTTAGCGAGGAAGCGAGCGGTACGTTCGTTTACCTGATTTCGGCACTGCACGTAGCGCACCTGCTGGGTGGCATGCTGTTTCTGCTGGTGCTACTGGTGCGTACCCACCATGCCTCCCGCGACGCCGTACGCAACCTCGTATTCATCCGTAACCCCTACCGCCGGCTCCAGCTCCGAATGGTAACTGTCTACTGGCACTTCATCGACGGTTTGTGGATAGCCCTGTTCGCGGCGTTCCTGTTCTTATATTAAGAAAGCAAGATTAAAAATAGAAAGCCGCCGCCCTGGCTGTCAGCCCCCTTAATAGGTGCCTGACGGCCAGGGCGGCGGCTTTTACTCTGGTACTCAATTCGCAATGGTGACGGTGCCTTTGTACTTCTTGCCGTCGGTGAACTCAATCAGGTAGAAATACGCGCCGGCGGGCAGGTTGCCGCCGTCCCACCGGAAGCTGCGGTTGGTGGTGCGGTACACTTGGTTGCCCCAACGTGAGAAAATTAGGATGTCGGCGAAGCGGGAGTCGCAGAAATCGGGTGGCAGGTTGGCCTGGGCGTTATCCAGGGTGAAGAAGTCGTTTTTACCGTCCACCAGATAGGGCGTGATGATATTAGGCGGCAGAAAAGCCGGGGTCTCGGGCGCTTCTACCTCGAAGCGTACGGTGCGGGTGCGCGGCTGGGGGCGGCAGGTGCTTTCCTGGAGGGTAAACGTGACTTCCAACCCGTTGCGCCGTACGGCCTCACAGTCGGCCACCCAGCGGAATGCGGCGCTGGCTGCGCCGGTACCGTTGCGGGGAGCAAAGGCCATGCCGGCGGCAGCCAGCTCAAAATCCCTGCCGGTGGCCGTCATTACCAGCGCGTCATTATCAAGGTCGAGGCCGGCCAGCGTGGCCTCAAATACGCCCCCAATGGGCCGCCGCACCACCGTAACGGAGTCGGCGGCAGATGGGGCGAGGAAGGAGGTAGTAAGGGCGGGCGGCGTATTCTGGTAGTCGATCTGAATGGGAATGACCAGGGTGGTGGCCTGCCGGTCGAGGCAGGGTGCGGCGGCGGCGGTAAACTCAAACTCGTACAGTGGCTTATCCACGGCTCGGCAGTCAACCCGCCACGAGAAGCGGCCATTGAGTTGGTTGTTGGCGGCCCCCTGCGTAAGCGTGGCTCCTAGCGTGGCCGGAGTAAAGCCCTGGCCCGTCATTTCCAGCGTCAGCGGATCGTTATCGGGGTCGGTGGCGGTCAGGTCGAAGGTGATAAGGTCGCCGACTCTGGCCCGGATGGGCAGCGCGGCGGTAGTGCGCAGCAGGGGCGGGGCGTTGGGGTCGGGCACCGAGGTAAAAGCTACCCGCACCGTGTCGCGCTTGGGCAGGCTGCAGCCGTTGTCAGCCACAATCACGTCCAGCAAATACACTTTGCCCCGGGTGTTGAAGCACTCCGGAAAGCACAGGCGTGAGGTAATGGTATCGGGCAGGCCGGGGGCGTGCACGGTACCCTGCAGCACGTTCAGGGTGGGCAGCGGAGCCGTGAAATTTACCGGGCTCAAGGATAAAGTAAGGGCCGAAGTCGGGTCGGCGTCGGTGAAGCGCAGGGTGACGCAGCGGTTGTTGCCGGGCGTGAGACGCAGCGTGTCGCGGCCGGGCCGGTAGGCGCGGGTAGTGCCCGGCAGCTGCAGCAGCACCTTCGGGCGGGCGTTGGCGGAGCAGGGAATTACCTTGAGCTGAAAGTCGCGCCGGGTTTCGCCCAGCCGCACGCCCTTGCGGTACTCGGTGCAGCGAATCCCGAACACAAACAGGCCCTGCTCGGTGGGGCGCACCTCCAGGCGGCCCGTGAGCCGCCCGATGGTGAGCGTGGGGGCGCCCGGAATCTGGTTGGTGGTGCTCAGGCCCGGCAGCCAGGTCACAGGAGCATAGGGGGCTGGCTCGGCGGTAGGGGGCTTAGGGTTGCCGGACGTAGAGTGCCCGTTCAGCGGCGTGATAAGGTCATATACCAGCGAGTCATTGTCTACGTCCTGGCCACCAAAATTGTAATAGAACAGCTCGCCCAGGCAGGCATAGTCGCTCAGGGGCGGGAAGATGCGGGGCGTGGAATTGCGCAGGGCCTGCCCGTTGCGCGTAACGGGCGGAAACTCCAGGTAAAACGTCTGGGCCGCGCCGCTGGGGTTCACAATGTTGCTGATGCCGTTATTGCGGCAGCACCGCTCTACGGCCACATAGTACCCCGCCGCGTTGGAATACTCCTGCGGCAGCAGCGTTATCCGTTGCGTGTAAACCAGCCTGCGCGTGACCAGGTCAGGAGTAAAGCAGGCCGGGTTGGTGTAGCTGACGAGCGTGTTATTGCCAAGCGGAAGGGGCACATTCAGCATCCGGCGGTTGCTGCCCTTCTCAAAGATGCCGGCCGTCAGCTCAGCGTCAAGTGCCCCGGGCTGCCCGCTGACAGCGTCAAAGTACAGGTTCAGCGTCAGCAGGTAGTTGTTGCCGTTGAGGTACTGCAGATCCATCTCGCCCCCCACAATATGCGTGGCCCGGGCCGCCGGGGCCAGCAGCAGGCACAGGAGCAGGGGCAACAGGCTGCGCCGGAATAAACAGGCGAGAGTAGAAGTCAGCATCCAGCAAAAAACACAGTGAAAAATTTTAGTAGGGTAAGATACAAAGCAGCCAGCTGTCAGGAGCAGGGAAAGAATACTTTCTGCGGTGTGCGGCGTACCTTACGCTACTTTATTTCCACCCTATTGCCCGCTTCCCTATGCGCCTTACTTTTTACCCGGTAGTTATCGGTAGCCTGCTGTGCAGCCTATCGGGCATGGCCCAGATTCCGGCGTACCGCCCGGTCGCGGCCGACCTGGATGGCTCAACCGCCGAGGACTGTGCCCGCACCCACGCCGGTACCGCTGCCCGCCCGGCCTATGCCAGCCTCAGTCACCGTCAGAAAATGGCTCGCTACGATGTCAAATACTACAAGCTGGACCTCAACCTGACCAATACGACTCGTGACGTAAGCGGAGTAGTTACCATCAAAGCCCTGGCCGGCACTCAAGGCCTCGATTCACTGGCGTTTGAGTTGTACTCTACCTTTATCATCGACTCCGTGGTGGTTGATGGTCGCCGGGGTGCCGGCCTGCGCCGGGTAGGCATGGGGGATGTAACGGTGGGCCTGAACCGGGCGGTAATGCCCAACACCTTGTTCAATGCCCTCATTTATTATCGGGGAACCGCGCCCAACAGCAACGCGGCGGCTATTGGCAACGCACTCAACACCCGCGTGGCCCCTACCTACGGCGTGAGCACTACCTGGAGCCTCTCAGAACCATACAATGCCTACGAGTGGTGGCCCTGCAAGCAGGTGCTGACGGATAAAGCCGATTCCACCGACGTGTGGGTGACGACCAGTGCGACCAATAAAGTCGGCTCCAACGGGGTGTTGCAGGCGACTACCACACTGCCCGGCAACCAGGTGCGCTACCAGTGGAAGTCGCGCTACGCCATTGATTACTACCTGATTTCCGTGGCCGTAGGGCCTTACGTCGAGTACGTGAACTACGCCAACCCGTCCGGTGGCCCCCGCATTCCGGTGGTCAACTACCTCTACAATCAGGCCGCGCTGAATACGTACCGCACCGAAATAGATCGTACCCCCGGCTTCCTCGAAAACTACTCCGAGCTGGTAGGGCTGTATCCGTTTGCCGCCGAGAAATATGGTCACAGTATGGCTCCCATCGGGGGCGGCATGGAGCACCAGACCATGACCACCCAGGATGGCTTCAGCTTTACCCTCACGGCCCACGAGTTGTTCCACCAGTGGTTCGGCGACAATGTAACCTGCGGGGCCTGGGAGGATATCTGGCTGAATGAGGGATTCGCTTCCTATGGCGAGTACCTGTCGTTGAACCGGTTCAGCTCGGCGGCAGCGGCTCTATCCTGGATGAACCAGGCGCATACCACGGCCATGAGCCAGCCGGGCGGCAGCCTGTTCGTATCCGATACCAGCAACGTAGGCCGCATTTTCAGCTCCCGCCTCAGCTACAAAAAAGGCGCGGCCGTGATACACATGCTGCGCTACCTGTTGGATGATGATGTGAAATTCTTCCGGGCCCTGCGCACGTATCAGAGCACCTACGGCGGGCGTACTGCCCGCACCCGCGACCTGCAGCGCATCTTCGAGGCGGAAGCCGGCCGTTCCCTGCAGTACTTCTTCGACCAGTGGTTCCGGGGCGAGGGTTACCCAATCTTTGCTGTCCGCTGGAACCAGGCCAATGGCTTAGTGTATATTCAGAACACCGAAACTGCCTCCATGCCCACCGTCACGCCGTATTTTGATACCGACGTCGACTACCGCCTCACCTTCACCGATGGCACCACCCGTACCCTGCGCCTGCGTCAGTACCAGCCGGTAGTAGCCGCTGCCGTGGCGGAGTCGCGCACTGTCAGCAGCATTGCCGTCGATCCGGACCAGTGGCTGCTTAACGGCCTCGGCACCATCACCCGCGACAATGGCCTGCTCACCGGTACCCGGGCCGGCCGCGCCGTTACCGCCATTGCCGTCTACCCGAACCCCTGCCGCGACCAACTGCATCTGGCTGATTTCAGCGGCACGCAGGCCCAGGCCGAAGTAACCGATGCCACCGGCCGCGTTGTGCTGCGTCAGGCTGTGACGGCGGCCCTGCCCATATTGCAAACCGGCACATTGGCCCCCGGCATCTATCATCTGAGGCTGCTGGGTAAGGGTGGCGTAATGACGCAGGCCCGCTTCGTGCGGGCAGAGTAATCGACCTTACTACTCCTGCAATACAAAAAAAGCCTCCCGCTGTGGCAGCGAGAGGCTTTTTTGGGCTCAGCAGAAAGCTACGTATTCAGCGCTTTTTGTATTTGCCAATCAGCTCCTCTACTTCCGGCGGGGCCGGCGGAAGGTTGAACACAGCATCAATCAGTTCGTCAAAAGACCCCGGCGCGGTGAATATATCATCAGTGAAGGGGTTGCTGAGCAAACGCAGAAACCCGGGCTGTCCGTTGATGCCCACCAAATCCAGGGTTACGTTGCCGAAGCGCTGGTTGCAACGGCCGGTATCGGTGCAGTCATTGGGCTGGGGCTTCAGGAAGTACTTCTGGGTGGTTTCCGCGTACTGTTCGTGCTGCACGGTGCGCTGGTCGGCCGCTCCTACGTGGTAGCCCAGCGCCAGCACCCGGTCCCGGATAAAATCGAACAGATGCTGGAAATTGCCGGGCCCGATGCTGGGGTCGTACATGAATACTGCGCCCCGGCGGCTTTCCTCCCGGGCCAGCTGCACCCGGAAGCGTGCGCCCGGCAGACCGGCTTTCTGGTAGTGGTACGCTTTAAAGTACGGCCCCATCCAGTTCAGGTACACCTGCTGGGCCAGCCACTCCTGACGTACCCGTTCCTGCGCCAAGCTGCGGTGCAGCGGCTGCCAGTCGGCCGAAGGAGGGGAGGAGCCGGGGAAAAGGCGTTTGAACAGGTTCAACAAAATAGCGGGGGGTTTCAGAGGTAACATGCCCCCCTACAAATGGTTTAAACGGGAGCCGCCAGTCAGCGCCTGAAAAACCTTGCCAAACCAGCCCACGCGTTCTTGCCAGGAAAGCAACCACAAGCAGATCAGAACGCAAAAGCGGCCTCTCCGGTCAGGGAGAGGCCGCTTTTAAGTGCGAAAAGAGTTCCGCGCTATTTTATGCGGGTCCAGGTCTGTGACTTGCCGATGAGCGAAAAGCCGATGTAGCCTTTTACTTCCATGGTGTTAGCATTCTCCATTTTCATGTAACAGGAGTACGTTTTGCCGCTTTCCGGGTCGTAGATCTTGCCATCGTCCCACTTGTTGTCGCTGTCGTACTCAAAGCCCTGCATGAATACCATGCCCAGACGGGGCCGGCTGCGCAGCTTCGGGTCGGGGTTGACGGTGTCAGTCTTGGGCTTGCCGGTTTTGGGGTCGTTGGGCACCGTCAGACTCACAATCTTGCCGCAGAGCTTGTTGCCGCACTTGTAAATTTCGAAGGTGGCCTTCTTCTCCGAATTAGTCCACACGCCCAGCGGCGAGAGAGATTGGGCCGAAGCCGCCCCAATCAGGCCTAGGAATAAGCCCAGGCACAGGAACAGGATTTTTTTCATGGTGGTGATGAAGTGAATTGTGGGGTTTTCAGGGAAAAAGATAGGAGAAAAGTTGGGAAGAACGATAATATGCCGGTCTGCTGCCCCACGCAGCCAATGGCAACTTTGGGGCCAGCCTACAGTTGAGGTACCGGGGCGAGGGGCCGTCAGGAGGAAAAGCGTTTGATGATCAGCTAGATGAGAAATAAATGGGGCAGGGAGAGTAAAAAAAGCCTTTTTTATTTTGAACCATCCGGGGGGCTTTTAACTTTACCTTCCGTAGCGAGTGCTACAGCCCCCGCCAAGCCGCCCTAAGGTATTGGGAAGCGCAGCAGGGGTTATGTCGGATCTAAAGAAAGGAGGTACAAAATGTCTAGTAGTCCCAAACAAATCCTGCCAAGCCTGTCGAATGTAGTCCGCCTCACCGCCGGACGCGCTTAACAACAGCTTTCGCGCGGAACTCGCTTTTAACTCAAGCTATTCCCGCATTCTGGCAAGGTCTTACACACGGATGGCGGAACTGTACCCCAGTTCAGTCGCTTGGTAAGATTTGAAGGATTAGATGCCCGGTTCGCCCAGCAGCCTCACAACGGAGGACCTGCATAGGCGGCCGGGCATCGTTGCGTTTGGCAAGTAGTGAAATGGTGAAGAATGAAGCTGTGACCGGGCCGCTTTGTGCATTCGACGCAGAAGGAAACCGGGGTTTATACGTGAAGGCCCAGTCCGTCAGGAATTACCAGGCATGCACAATTTCACCTTTCATAACTTCACCACTCACAGCACCCGGCGCACCTGCATGAAGCGGCGCTCATAGTCGGTGCCTTCCACTTGGCTGATCTTAACCCCGGATTCCCGGCGGGCCGAGGAAGAATGCACGAAGCGCAACGGCTGGCCAGGCTGGCTGAGCACAATGCCCGCGTGGCCGGGCGTGGTAGCAGTAGCGGCCGTGCCGGTAAACACCACAATGTCGCCGGGGCGGGCCTGTTCCCGCGCCACGGGCCGGCCGGTGCTGATGAGCAGGGCGGTGGAATGCGGCACCGGCACCCGGTAACGGGCAAACACGTAATTCACGAAGCCCGAACAGTCGAAGCCGGTTTCAGGCGTGCTGCCGGCGTAGCAATAGTTAGTGCCCAGCTGGCGCAAAGCAAAGGCCACCACGCTGTCGGCCTTGGGTGGTGTAGCATTGCTGAGTACGTAGGCGGTGGGCTGTACCGGGGCCGGAACAGAGCTTTGCGCCACCACCATCGGTTGCCGCAGCCGCACCCAAGTCACGCGCCCCACCAGCACGGCTACCAGCAAAAGAAAAACCAACCAGACGTAACGCATAGCCAATGTGGATAAAGCTGAACGCTACCCTAACGGGACACCGGTAGCCCGGGTTCAGGTCGATTGGGCTCACCGGCCTTGGTAATGGCAATTTTTGCGCAGGCTTTGCAGCTTTTCGTGGTTTTCCCCGTTCTTTGGCGACCCGGTTTTCGGGCTAACGCTTCCCCACTCAATTCCTCTTTTTCTGATGCTCCTGATTCGTACCCGCCACCTTGCGGTAGCGGCCCTGGGCCTGCTGCTGGGCTCTGCCGGTTCGGCTATGGCCGCGCCTGCCCTGCGCTACACTCTCGCAATGCCCGCCCCGCAAACCCACTACTTCGAGGTGGAAATGAAGCTGGAGGGCTTCAATAAGGCATACACCGATGTGAAGATGCCCGTGTGGGCTCCCGGGTCCTATCTGGTGCGCGAGTTTGCCAAAAATGTGGAAGGCTTCGCGGCCACGGCCGGCGGCAATTCCCTGCGTACCGAAAAAGTATCCAAGAATACCTGGCGCGTCTATCATCCCAAGACTAAGGATTTCACGGTCCGCTACCGGGTGTATGCTTTCGAGCTGAGTGTGCGGACCAGCTTCATTGACGCGGCCCACGGCTACGTGAATGGCACGAGCGTGTTCATGTACCCCGCCGATAGTAAAGAGCTGGCCAGCACGCTGGAAGTGAAGCCGGCCCAGGGCTGGAGCCAGGTGAGTACCAGCCTTAAACCGGCCGGCGGTACTTTCACCTTCCGCTCAAGCAACTACGATGAACTGGCCGATTCGCCCATTGAAATCGGTAATCAGAAGCTTTACACCTTCACTGCCAATGGCACGCCGCACACGGTAGCCATGTTCGGCGACCCGAAAGTGGACGAGGCCCGCCTCACCCGCGACATGCAGCGCGTGTGCGAAGAGGCGCACCAGGTGGTGGGCCAGAACCCGCTGGACCGCTATGTGTTTATCGTGCACAACATTGACCGGGGTACGGGCGGGCTGGAGCACCTGTTTTCCACCACGTTGTCTGTGTCGCGCAACGCCTATTCCTCGGAGGCGGGCTGGAAGGGCTTTCTGGGCCTCGTGGCGCACGAGTATTTTCACCTCTGGAACGTGAAACGCATCCGGCCGGTGGCACTGGGGCCGTTTGATTACGATAACGAGAACTACACCCGCATGCTGTGGGTGAGCGAAGGCGGCACCGAGTATTTCTCGAACCTGATTGTGCAGCGCGCCGGCTTCCTGACGCCTGAGCAGTACCTGGGCGACCTGAGCAACGGCATCAACCGGGTGGAGAATACGCCCGGCAACAAGCAGCAGTCGGCCGCCGAGTCCAGCTTTGATGCCTGGATTAAGTACTACCGCCCCAACGAGAATTCCTCGAATACGGGCATCAGCTACTACGATAAAGGTGAGGTGATTGGCGCGGTGCTGGACTTGATGATCATTCAGGAAACCAAGGGCCAGAAGCATCTCGACGACGTGATGCGCTACCTCTATGACCAGTATTACAAGAAGCAGGGCCGGGGCTTTACCGATGAAGAATATCAGGATGCCGTGGCCAAAGTAGCCGGCCGCCGCTTCGATGATTTCTTCCGCCGCTATGTATACGGTACCGAAACCCTGCCCTACGAGCAGGCCCTGGGCTATGTCGGCCTCAAGCTGGCCGTAACCCCCGCCGCCGCTACCGATGTGGCTTTGGGAGCTACCATCAGCCCCGCCGGCGGCCGCCAGACGGTGAGCAGCGTGGTGCGCGACGGCAGCGCCTGGCAGGGCGGCCTGAGCGTGGGCGACGAAATCCTGAGCCTCGATGGAGCCCGGGTAACCGACGACCTGAACAAGCTGCTGGCCGGCCGCGCCGTGGGCTCGGAAGTGAAGCTGCTGGTTACCCGCGACGGGCAAATCCGGGAGGTGACGTTTCCGCTTCTGGCCTCGGCCCTGCGCCGCTACCGCATTGAGCAAGCTCCAAATCCTACGGCCGAACAGCAAGCAGTACTGGCGAAGTGGCTGCCGGTGAAGAAGTAAGAGTTGAGAATTGAGAATTAAGAATGAAAAATGGGCCGTTCAACCTCCTGGTGGAGTAGTTGAACGGCCCATTTTTCATTCTTAATTCTCAATTTTTAATTCACCAAGGAGCCCACGGCCGTGGCCAGGTTCACGCGGCCCCAGCCGAAGCTATTGCTGCGGGCCGTGCGGTTGGAACTGGCTGCCACCAGCCGGCTCATAATCTGGGCGCGGGTTTCGGTGGGATACCGGGACCACACTACGGCGGCCATTCCGGCCATGCTGGCCGTGGCCACCGAGGAGCCGCCCACGGTACTGGGCGCGTCGCCGCTCATGGCCAGGGTGAGGGGCCGCTGGTCGTTGCTGCTGCGCTGCATGACCACCGTAAACTCCACGTCGGAGCCAACGTGGCATTCATCGCAGCGGGTGGTGAGGTTGTCCTTCACGCCCGTTATGGCCACGGCTTCGGGCAGGGAAGCGGGGTAGATAACACCCACCACGCCCGCCGACCAATCGAAGGACGTGCCGGCGGCGCACAGGATCAGCTTGCCTTTGCCATAGGCGTAGCGAATGGCGTCCGTCATCTGGGAGGAAGAGGTCAGCCGGCCCATACTCATGCTGATAATGCGTACATCGGCGCGGTTACCGGCCAGCAGGTACGCATCCGTGACGCCCTGCACTTCCCGGCTGGCATCCAGAAATACGTCCTCGGCGGCCCGCACCGTAATCAGGCTGGCGTTGTAGGCAATGCCTACTGAAGCGCCATCGATACCGCGCGGGGCAGCACAGGCCCCGGCCATGCTGGTGCCGTGGCCGCAGCCGTCATTGGGTGTTTCGGCGTCGCCGTACGGAATGCCAAAAATCGTGTTGCGGGGCAGCGTGACGAGGTGTTCCACGGTGCGGCCCGTACTCAGGCCCTGGTTGAAGGCGGTGCCCAGATTCTCCTGCGTATCCGAGGAACCCGTATCGATAATCAGGACCTTGCTGCCCCGGCCGGTGCTCTGGCCCCAGGCCGCCCGGATACCGTGGTACACATCCTGCTGGTTCCACGACGACTTGCTGCCGTTGCTGAGCACCGTATAATCGGAGCCGGCCACTAGTCCAGCAGTGGCCGTGTTACTGCCGCAGCCGCTGCTGCTGAGCGTGGCGGCCGGCCGGTTAGCCGGCTGGCGGTTCGGCTCGTAGCCCATCGGCTCGGCGTAGCGCACCAGCGCCGAAGCCCGCAGGGCCTTGATGGTGTTCAGCTCCCGCACCGTCACGGTAAGCACGGGCAGCGCATTAGCCTCGAAAACCGCCAGTTTTTCCAGCGTCATATCGGGGTGGGTTTTCTGCTCTGCGGCCAGGATGAGGGCCAGTACCTGAGCGCGGGCCTGCTGCCACTCGGGGCTTTGCCGGGCATCTTCGGGCAGCGCGGTACTGCTCTGTAAGCCGGCCGGCCAGTAACCCACCGACAAAACATGGTCGGATTGCTCCAGCGCGCTCCACACGGTGTGAGCCGAGGCCTTGTTCCAGTCAAACTGGCTGCTTTGTCTCAGCGTGCTCAGAATCTGCTCGTCGAGCTGCTGGATGCTGAGGGCAGTGGTGGGGTCGGGCTGGGGCGCGGGCGTTGGTTTCCTGACTACAGGAAGCCAACGCCAGGGCCAGCAGCGCGGCCGGCGCGAGGGGTAGGATACGCATAGAATGGTGGGTTTTGGTTGGGAAAAGAACGATTGAATAAAGAAAGTAGAATATAGGATAAGTACAACCTATAGAATTGTGTTCGGCTTGCCGAATAGTTGCCGGCCGGCGGGTCAAGGCGTAGTACTACCGCAGTAAATTAGTCGCTTGAATCAACGCAAACGGCCCCGCTACCAGATAGGTAGCGGGGCCGTTTGCGTTGTCCTGCATCGGGGCCAGATAGTAGGCGAAATCTGCGTTATTGAACCCGTTTGAGGGCTACGTCGCGCACGGGCGTAATCACCAACGGTACTTTCTCTACTTTCACCGAACTGGTGTCGAGGCCGAAGTATTTGTCTTCGGAGGCGATGAACTGCTTGATGTAGAAGTAGGCCTGCATCACCAGCTTCTCGACCATCGGGAATTCGTTTTCCACCGATAGGAATTTCTCCAGTACTACAAAGCGGAAGTCGCCGGTGACGTGCTGCTTGCTCAGCGACTCGTAGCGAGAGGTAATATCCACTTCCTTATTGCGCACCAGGTCTTCCACCACTTTGCGGAAGTAGAGGTTAATGCGCTGCTCCACCCGGAAACCCAGCCGGAACGTGATGCGGAATACGTCGTCCTCGGCCAGCTCGGTCACTTTGTATTCCATCGTGTACGGCTCATCGGTGGTATCTACGTGCACAAACCAGTAGATATCAGCCCGCTTGGGCCGCTTCTGGAAGATGGAATAGATGATCTTCGACTCAATTTCCGACTGCCGCTCCGCCGACGACATAAACACCAAGTGGGTGGCGTATTTCGACACCGATTCGTCGTTGCTCAGCTCCTTCAGGGCTTCAATGTAAGGCTCAATCTTAACGAACTCCGTGAGGCGACGCTTGATGTAGAAGGCCCGCAGCCACACGTACATCACGCCCATCAGAGTCACGCCAATGGCCAGGGAAACCCAGCCGCCGTGCGGGAATTTGATGAGGTTGGCAATCAGGAACGAGCCCTCAATGGCTCCGTACACCAGCGCAAACAGTACAATGGCCGCCAGCGGTACCCGCTTGGAGCGGAGCCAAGTAATGAGCAGAATGGTGGTCATCAGCATGGTTAACGTGATGGCCAAGCCGTACGCCGCTTCCATGTTCTCTGATTTGCGGAAGTAAAGCACCACAGCAATGCAGCCCAGCAGCAGCAGGCGGTTCATGCTGGGCACGTAGAGCTGGCCCTTCACGTCGGTGGGGTAGTTGAGCTTTACCTTGGGCCACATGTTGAGGCGAATAGCCTCTGCTACCAGCGTGAATGAGCCCGTAATGAGCGCCTGGGACGCAATGATGGCGGCAATGGTGGCAATGCCGATGCCGATGAGCAGGAACCACTCCGGCATCAGCTCATAGAATGGGTTGCGCTTGTTGAGCATCTCGCCCTGGTGGGCCAGCAGCCAGCCGCCCTGCCCCAGGTAGTTCAGCACCAGGCACGACTTCACGAATACCCAGCTGATGCGGATGTTGCCCTTGCCGCAGTGGCCCAGGTCGGAGTACAGGGCCTCGGCCCCGGTGGTGCAGAGGAATACCGCGCCCAGCAGCCAGAAACCGCCGGGGTAGTTCACCAGCAAATCGTAGGCGTAGTAGGGGTTGAGGGCCTTCAGGATTTCCGGATACTGCATCACGCCGGCAACGCCCAGCACCGCCAGCATGGAAAACCACACGAACATAATCGGGCCGAAGGCCTTGCCCACAATCTGGGTACCAAAGCTTTGCAGCAGGAACAGGCCCGCAATAATCCCGATGACAATGGGCACCGTAGGAATATTGGGGTACACGGCTTCCAGTCCTTCAATGGCCGAGGAAACGGAAATAGGCGGCGTAATCACACCATCGGCCAGCAGGGCCGAACCCCCAATAATGGCAATGGCCGATAGCCACGCCCCGCGCCGACGCACCAAAGCGTAGAGCGAGAAAATGCCGCCCTCCCCGTTGTTATCGGCGTTGAGCGTCAGCATCACATACTTGATGGTGGTCTGCAGGGTAAGGGTCCAGAAAACGCAGGAAATGCCCCCAAGCACGAGCATCGGGTTGATCTGCTCCGGAACAATGGCCTTCATTACGTACAAGGGCGAGGTGCCAATGTCGCCGTAAATGATGCCGAGGGCAATGAGCAAGCCAGCCGTCGAAATGGCGGTATGCGGGTGTTTGGCGTCCATGGGAGGAGTACTGGTGAAAGAATAGCCGGTTTTTACAAGCGGGGCCAAAGGTAGCAGTTGCGCCGGAATGCCGCCGCTACGGCGCGCTTACGCAGGCAGCCCGGAAAAGTAACAGCACCCAAGTGAAATCAAAAGCCGCTGATCTGGTGCTGAGATGTCAAAGTAGTGGGCTCAGCAGCCTGCAGCCAATAAGCTGCCGTGGCGGCAGCTTCATCGTGGCGCTGCCGGATGCGGCGGTTCGCTTCCTGCGCCAGCTGCTGCCAGCTGCGCGCCGGCCCCGAGAAAGCAAAGTGGCGGGGCTCCTGACCCGGCCGGTACAACCGCCAGCGGTTGGTGCCCCGTGCCCCCCAGGCCAGTAACGTAACGCCCAGGGCCATGCCAAGGGCGGCCGGCACCGTCCGGAGCCAGAACTGCAGAAAGCCCAGCATAAACACACAAAGCGTAAAAGCGCCCAGCATTACGCCCAGCAGCCAGCGTACCGGCCGCACATCCACGCCCTCCAGCTCGCGCCAGCCAAACAGTTCCCCGTTCAGCTCCAGGCCGTCGCTGGTTAGCTCCACGCGGCCGTCCTCACTCCGCAGAACGGAAAACTGCTCCGGTGGCGGCGGTGGTAATGGCTGAAAGTGAGGCTCAGGTGGGAGCGAAGCCAGCTGGCCGGCCGTTTCCTCCGGTTGCTTGGGAGTTGCTGCTGGTTCTGGTACGGTAGAGTGGGACATAGCTGAAAAAGCCCCGCTGGCCGTAGTGGTTCGTACCCATTGAGGCGGGACGAGGCGCACGGACGGCAGCGGGGCTTTCATTAGAATGATGAGATGAAGCAGAGAAGACGTCAATAACTAACAAAGCAAAAGCGAACAGTGCGCAAGAATTTTATTCCCGCATGTCGCCTTCAGGCCGTGTTAAGGTAGCACCTCCGGCTGCTACTTGTTCACCTTCAGAAGCTCTACATCAAAGATGAGCGCCGTATCGGGCCCAATGTCACGGCCGGCACCACGCTTACCGTAGGCCAGGTCGGAGGGAATGTACAGGCGCCATTTTGAGCCTTCGGGCATCAATTGCAGGGCCTCTGTCCAGCCCGCAATAACCTGGTTTACGCCAAACGTAGCTGGCTGGCCGCGCTGGTACGACGAATCGAATACGGTGCCGTTGAGAAGCGTACCGTGGTAGTGGGTGGTTACCGAGGAAGTCGGGCCGGCTTTGGGGCCAGTGCCTTCGGTCAGTACTTCGTACTGCAGGCCGCTGGGCAGGGTAGTTACGCCGGCTTTGCTGGCGTTTTCCTGCAGGAAGGCTTCGCCTTCGGCTTTGTTGTTGCTCATCGTATTGGGGTCTTGGGTGTCATCCTGGTCTTCGCCGCCGCCCAGCTGTTCCTGTAGCTGCTGCATGGCACTCTGCATTTGCTCGGGGGTAAGCCGGGTTGGCTCGCCGGTAAGGGCCTCCTTCATGCTCTGGGCAAAGATGTCAATGTCCAGATCGAGGCCCTGCTGGGCGAAGTTGCGGGCCATGTCGCGGCCGATGATGTAGCTGATTTGCTCTTTCAAGCCGGTCAGGTTCATAAATCAGTGATTTTCGATGCGTTGCCTGCAAGGAATAAGTTTTTCTTGCAAAAAGCAGCAGGCGCGGCAACAGGTGAGAGGAAGGGGGCCGGCTGCCCACCGTGGGCGGCCGGAATTGTGAAGTACCGAAAACCGGCGCGAATGGATATGGTTTTTTTCGCTCCCCGCAGGTAATGCCCTGATTTTGAACCCCGGTTTGTATTCCTCTGAACGCACCAAACCCCGCCGAAGGGGCGGGGTTTGGGCAAAACCGGGAAACAGGCTGCTTAGCAGAAGTGTAGCTCTTCCTCGTCGCGGAGATCAAAAAACAGGTTCAGGTCGAGGACCTGAACGGCCAGGAAACTCAGGGAACCTAGTCCGCCCAGAACCAGCAGCGAAGAAACGGCAGCAGTGCTCTTTTTCATGAAACTATGTGTATGTGAATGCAGGTCAGTTTGTTGGATACAAAGATACTGCGCGGCGGGCAGGAAATTGTTATGCAAGCATCATTTATTTGCCGTCCGGCCACGGAAATCCGCCGCAACCAAGGCTAATCTGCGCGCGGCGTATCCTCATCCCCGAAATAGCCTTCTTCATCTATCAGGTAATTCTCTTCGGCCGCCGGCGCGGTACCCAGCCATATTTCCACGAAGGGCGGCTGGCTGGCCCGCACCTGCACCGGAATTTCGTCGCTTTCCAGCCGGCCGTAGGCTTTGAGAACGTAATGACCGGGGCGCAGATTATCAAACCCGAACCTGCCCCGGGCGTCGGTAATGGCTACGATATCAGGGTGCGGCGGGCCGGATACGATGATCATGTTCACGTCCTCCAGGGGGGCGTCGGTGGTATCCCGAACGATACCCGTTATGTTTCCCATAGTAGTAGGATGAGTAGGTGCGTTACAACCCAGCAGCAGCAAGACAAGCCCCGGCCCCGGGCCGGAGAAAGGGGCCAGGGCCGGCTCTCAGGCCCTGGCTCCCTAATATAGCCGTGCCTGTTGTCAGGCGGCCCCACCTTCCAGCCGCCACTTTTTCAGGTTGTCGAATACGGGCTTGGTAATTCGCGTGGCAGAGTTGCCCGACGACGCCCCGTTGGTATGAATGCCCACCACAATGCGGCTGCCCATTGCGTCCTTGAACCACACGGGCGAGCCGCTCTGGCCGCCGGCCGTGTCGATGTCATACGTGATGGTGCGGGCGGTAACGCTCTTGGCTTTGCGGCCGTTGAACCACATAGTGCCGGCGGGTTTGTCGCCGGGGTAGCCCGCCGTGTTCAGGCGCTTATCGAGCAGGAACTGATCCGGAAACTGCCCGAAGCCAAAGGAGCCGATACTGGGCGAAACGCTGGCATTCTTAGGGAGCTGAATAACGCCGTAGTCGTAGTTCCGGGATTTATTGGTTACCCAGCCCTGCACTGAGCGGAAGGCCGTGGCCGTAAACTTCTGGAAAGGCTCCGACTCGGCGTTGCGGCCGGGCGTCACCACAATCTGGCGGGGCCAGCCGCCGTGGCCGTGAATGTACACGCAGTGGCCCGCCGTGAGAATTGTGCGCGGCCCGATAAAGAAGCCCGTCCCGAGGTAGGATTTACCATCGGCCGCCATGATTTTGAGGTGGCAGATCCGCTTCCAGGGTATCACCGTCGTATTGTTCACCCGCGCCCGGTCATCCACCCCGATAACGACTTCAAGGGCTTCAATCTGCTGGGCCAGGGCCTCTACATCCGTTTCGTCCAGGCCGGTAGCTTCGTCGGAGCCGGCCTCGCTGTCGGTGGCTTCGCTGAATTCCAGCTGCTTGAGGATGGCAGGGTTGACGCCGGCCTGCTTGAGCATTTGCAGAATGGCGGGGCTGAGTTTCTTGGCTTTGGGCTTCACGATGCCCTGCACCAGCTTGGTCCCCTGCTTCACGGCGGCTCCGGCCAGAGAGGGGAGTACGGCTTTGGCCAGCGGAACAATCAGGGCGGCCAGAGCGCCAAAAAACTCCTGCCCACCCTCGGAGGCTTCCATGTCAGCCAGGGAGGCTTCCACCACTGGTTCGGCCTCGGGGTCCGACTCCGTCGGCTGGTTTTCCTCCCAGCCTTCCACACTCTCATAGAACGATTCGGGCGCAGCCCCATCGGCCTCAGCCGATTCATCGGACAGGCTGCCCTCATTGTTGTTCGTGGTGAGGCGGTTCTGGGGGCTGTTCATTGGGCGGTGCCCATCCGTGAGGGTTGGCTCGTTGCCGGTAGCTTCCGTCCCAAAACCTTCCGACTCCTGATTCTCATTCGAGCCGGCCACCTCATTAATGACTTCCTCCATCGTGCCGGCCTCGTTGCCGGTCTGGCCGGCAGAGGGGGCACCCATCGGGCCGTAGCCGGTGGGGGGCAGGTCATAGTCGTACTGACCGTTACGCTGGGTTACTCTGAACTTTGTTTCCATAGTGGTAGGAGGTTGTGATGGGTAAAAGGATAGACCAAGTTACCCAGGATACCAGCTGGCTTCAATAGCATAAACATGTGACAAACAGCTATTTGTACTTGTATAACAGTATGTTGGATCGAATGGCAGCTGCTACTTATTAGCCATAAAAAAAGCTCTGTCACGGGGGCAGAGCCTGGTAAAAAATAGGGCCGGAATGCTCAGCAACGGTAGCAGGTATCGTTGTCCTCCTCCTCGTGCAGGCTTGAACCGGAGGCCCAATCCCCGCGCCTGGCGCAACAGATAGCCCAGCGTCCTAACGATACCGCTCAGCAAAAAAGCAGTTGGAATAGCCAGTGATATGCCGAGGGCTAAAGGAGGAACTTCAGGGCCTTTGCTGGTAAGGATAGGCTTTTCAGGCAATGGAACCGGCGTCCGGTGTGGTGCCGCTTTCCAGCTCCAGCAGCGCGTTTTTGCGCCAGAGTCCGCCGGCGTAGCCGGTCAGCTGCCCATTGGCCCCCAGCACCCGGTGACAGGGAATAAGGATGGCCAAGCGGTTCAGGCCATTGGCCGAGGCTACGGCCCGCACGGCTGTCGGGCGGCCCAGCGCCGTGGCCTGCTGCCCATAGGAGCGGGTGGCAGCATACGGAATCCGGCGCAACTCCTGCCACACCAGCTGCTGAAACGCCGTGCCCGGCGTCACCAGCGGTATTGAAAACTCCCGCCGGCGGCCGGCAAAATACTCTGCCAGTTGGGTGCGAAGCAGCCCAAACAACGGGTTGTCGCTCTGCACGATGGTTGCGTTGAGCCGGCGCGCCAGATCCTTCAGCTCCGTTTCCAGACCGCGCCGGTCGGTGAATTCCAGCAGGCAGACGCCCGCTTCCGTGGCGCAGGCCAGCATGGTGCCCAGCGGGGTTTCGAGACGGGTGAGGTTGATGACCTGCTGCTCCCGGCTGCGGGTGGGCGCCACGCCGAAAACCGTTTTGAACGACTCCTGGAACCCGCTCAACGACTCGTAGCCGCTGTCAAACGCCGTTGCCGTTACCGACTCTCCTTGCTGTAGTTTCTTGAAAGCCAGGTTAATGCGGTTGAGTCGCTGGAAGGCGTGAAACGTAATGCCGTGCTGGCGCACAAACCACCGGCGCACCGTAACCGGCTCCAGCCCTTTCTGGCGCAGCTGATAATCGGTGATTCTGGTGGCGGGCTGGTGCGTGAGCTCCTGCAGCAGCTGCCGGATGAAGTCGGGGGTGGCATCCCGGGCAATAAGCGGCCGGCATACTTTGCAGGGCCGGTAGCCGTGAAGCAGCGCCTCTTTGGTAGTGGCAAAAAACTCCACGTTTTCGGGCCTGGGCTTCCGCGCCGGACAGGTAGGACGGCAGAAGATGCCGGTTGTTTTTACAGCCGCAATAAACCGGCCTTCGTAGGAGGCATCTTTGGCTACCAGGGCCTGGTAGTACTCGGCAGTGGAAGGATCGGGGAAAGGCAACTGAAGCGTGGGAGCAGAGGTGGAAGCAATCATACGGCTGGGAACAAGTATACCGGCAAAGCACGCACCATTCGCTCCGGGCTGCAACCGGAAAACGGACAGGCATTTTTTTACTGTTGCTTGTTCCCGTTCGAGCAGATGGGCCACAAGCCCCGGGAGCTTGGCGGTGCCGGTAAAACGTTCCGGCCGGTTTACTGCGGAAACAGGCTAACGGGAAAGCTCTTCCAGCTGCCGCTTCTCACGCTTGCTAAGGCCCTCCAGGCCCTTATCACTGATTTTTTTCAGTAACTCATCCAGTTCCGCGGCGTCCTCGCGCTTGCGGGCATGGTACCGGTCATCAACGGTTTGGTAGTGGTGGCCGGAGGTAAACAGATTTCCCAGCAGGCGGCCGGCGGGACGGCGTAGCAGCAGGTACAGAAATACTGCTGCGGGTAGCGCAATAGCTAGGATAGGCAGGTAATTCAGCCGCAGAATCTCCGGTACTAACCCGATGGCGGTAACGAGGCCGACCAAGCCGCCGCCCAGATGCGCATCATGACCAATGTTGTCGCGGCGCGCCGTAATGCCATAGGCCGAGAGTAACACGTACAGAAACCCGTACAGCCAGCCCGGCAGGTAAATGCCCAACATGCCTACCTCAATGCCCGGAAACAGCGCAATACTGGCGAAAATGAGGCCGCTGATAGCTCCCGAGGCCCCGACGGCGGTGTAGCGGGGCTCGTGGCGGTGCAGCCACAAGGAAAATAGGTTGCCGCCAACCAGGCTCACAAAATAGAGCAGCAGGAAATTCTGCATTCCCACCACTGTCTCCAGTGCCCCGCCAAAGCACCAGAGCGTGAGTACGTTGAACCCCAGATGCCACCAGCCAACGTGTAGGAACCCCGATGACAGCAGCCGCAGGTACTGCCGCCGGTAGCGGATTGCGCCTACTTCAAACGCGTACCGAGCGAAATACGCCGGGTCCTGCATGCCCCGATAGGAAACCAACACCAGCACGAACACCAACCCCAGGCCCACAATGCCCAAGTCATCCATAGAAACACCCCTAAGCTATAAACTGAACAGGCCGAACCAACGCCTTCGGGCAAGTTACAGCGGGAGCGTCCGGATTTCCTAGAGCGGTTGGGTGCTGATTGGCTGCCGCTGATCGGGACCTGTGAAAAACGCCCCCTATGGCTGCCCGAAAACCCGGCGCAGAAAGGCCACCGTGTACTCCAGCGTGGGCGCAAACCAGGGGTTGAAGAGCGGAAACGGATGAGGTGCTTCCGGGAACCGCTGTACTTCTGAGTAAATACCCAGGGCCGCCAGCTGGCGGCGCGCATCGTCGCGGCCGGCGTGCATACGGTCTACCCCGCTGTTAATGAACAGGATGGGCGGCGTAGCCGGGCCAAGGTGGCTCAGGGCCGATGCCTGCTGCCACAGTTCCGGCCGGGCCTGTTTGCTGCTGCCGAGCCATTGCGTGGCGGCGGAAAGGCTCCGGCTGTCGTCGCCCTCCCCCGATTCGGGGTGGATGAAGGCCAGAATACCATCGGCATCTATAATGGCCTGCACGCTGCTGGAACGGCTGCGGTAACAGTTGCCGGCCTCATACAGCGGGTTTTGGTTGGTGGTGCCTACCAGGGCGGCCAGCTGGCCGCCCGCCGAAAATCCCCACACAGCAATGCGCGCGGTATCCAGACCATAGCTCCGGGCGTTGGCCCGCATCCAGCGGATAGCCGTTTTCAGGTCCTGCATGGCGGCCGGGTAAGGGGCCTCCGTGCTCAGCCGGTACTCGGCGGTAACGGCTACGAAGCCCCGGGCCGCCAGCTGTTGCGCCAGGGGCATATGCTGGCTTCGGTCGCCGGAGCGCCAGCCGCCGCCGTGCACAATAAGCACTGCTGGCAGCTGTCGGCGGCGGCTGGGTTTGGGGTAAAATACATCCAGCTTCAGCGGGTGGCCGTTCGGGATGCAGTACACAATATCCGTTCGGGCCCGTACGGTGGCTGGCACCGGCGGCCGGGCCACCGTAATATCAGGATATTGCTTCTTTGCCTTACTATAGGCACTATGCACCGTAAACGACGTGTCGCGGGGGAAGGCGGGGTGCTGCTGGGCCCGGGCCGGGCGCGTGAGCAGGGCCAGGGGCAGCAGGAGCAGCAGACGGTAGTGGGCCAGGGGAGTAAGCGGTAGCATGCGGACCTTGGAGTGATGTCAATTCCGAAAAGTACTGCTTCCGAACGTCACTGCCTTTTCCGGCTCAAACCGCTGGCAGAGATGCACAGGAACGACCCGGTAGTAGCCTGAATGCAAAGGTCCCCAATTACCGTTTGAAGTAGACGGAGAAGACGGAGCCCTCGCCAGGCTGGCTTTGCACCGTGATGTTGCCGCCCACGTTTTCTACCATCCGTTTAACCATGTACAGCCCGATGCCGGAGCCTTCTACGTGGGTATGCAGCCGCTGGAACATGGCAAAGAGCTGGTCCTCCCGGCCCTGCTCAATCCCCAGTCCATTATCCTGCACTTCCAGAATCTGGTAACTGCCCTCGGCCCGGCAACTGATCCGGACCTGCGGCGTGCGGTCGGGATGGTGGTATTTAAACGCATTGCTGAGCAGATTATACACCACAGAGCGCAGGTTTTTCGGCGAAAACATAATGGTTGAGCAGTCCTCAACGTGCAGTTCTACCTGGCCACCCACCTGCTGCTGCAGCGGGGCCAGATCAAGCTGCACATCCTCAATTACTTCCCGCAGAACTACTTCCGTCACGGGCTGGTCGTGCTCCTGCTGCAGCCGCGAAACATCGGTGAGGTGCTCAATGGTGCGCTTAAACCGTTCCACCGAGTCCTGCATCAACGCCATCAGGTGGGCCGCCTCGTTGGCCTGCAGGTCGGCGGGCAACTCGTCGCGGAGCATGTACAGCAGACCCTCAATATTGGTGATAGGAGCCTTCAGATCGTGGGAGGCCGTATAAATGAAGTTATCCAGGTCGACGTTGGTGCGCACCAGCTGCCCGTTGGTGGCTTGCAGCTCCGTGTTGAGGGCCTGGGCTTTGTCGCGGGAGTTGCGCAGCTTCAGCGTAAGACGTTGCAGGGCCAGCTCGGCCAGCTTCTGCTCGTGCACATCAATAACCGTCCCTACAATGCCGGCAAACTCCCCATCCTGAGTAAAGCGCGGCTGCCCGCTATCAACGGCCCAGCGGTAGTGTCCATCGTGCCGCCGCAGGCGGTACAGGCAGTGAAACGGAATGCGATGAGCATTTGCCTCTATAAAGGCCTGGCCGGCCGCCGGGGCATCCTCGGGGTGTACCGCGCTTACCCAGCCCATACCCAGGGCTTCCGCCTCGGTCTGGCCCGTAAAGGCGTACCAGGGCTGGTTGAGGTAGGTGCAATAACCGTCGGGGTCGGTTACCCAGAGCATGGCCGGGGCGTTGTCTGCCATCAGACGGAACGATTCTTCCCGCTGCTCTACCACGCGCCGGGCCGCTACCTGGGTGGTGACTTCCGTGGCCACGCAGATGATGGCCGACACCTCGTTGTATTCGTCATGCAGGGGCTGATATACGAAATCGAACAGGCCGGTTTCGTGGGGTTGGTGGCGAGCCAGCCGGATTTCCTGCTCCCGGGCCACAAACGGCACGCCCGTTCGCCGAACCTCATCCAGCAGGAAGCGCAGGCCCTGGTCGGCCAACTCGGGCATGGCCTCAAAGAACGGCTGACCCAGCAGCTGCGGCAGCGGGCGGCCCAGCATCTGGCTCATGGGCTGATTCACTACGTCTAGCACGTAGTCGGGGCCTTCAAATACGCAGATGGCCACCGGGGCCTGCGCAAATACCTCGTGGAGGCGCAGGCGCTCCGCTTCGCGCTGGCGCCGGGCCAGTACCTGCTCCGTTACATTATAGGCGAAAACGGACACGCCGGCTATCCGGCCCTGCTCGCGGTAGGCCTGATAGGTGAAGTTGAAATAATACGTGCCGGCAGGGTGGGTGAGCGTGGCAGCCAGGTTCAGCGGCACTTCTACCCCCACATAGGTTTCACCGGTCTGGTACACGCCGTCCAGCAGGGCCACAAAACCCTGCGTTGCCAGCTCGGGCAGCGCCTCGCCCAGGTCACGGCCTATCAACTGGTGGCCGGGAAACAGGGCCTGATATGCCGGGTTCACGTAGGCTATCCGGTGGCCGGGCTGGCGGAGCAGCTGCACCAGGGCCGGGGTTTGCTCAAAGACCTGGTAAAACATTTCGCGCTCCTCCACCTGGCGTCTGATGGCGGCCAGGGCCGTTGTGCGTTCCTGCTCGGCACGCTGGCGTAGTATTACCTGCTCGGCCACATCGTAGGCAAAGGTGGAGATGCCCACAATTTCCCCGTTTTCGCGGTAGGCCTGGTAGGTGAAGGTGAAGTACATCTGCCGGGGCGGCTGGCCATTGGGCTGGTCCACCATCAGCGGCAACTCGTGGCCGAAGTAGGTTTCGCCGGTCTGGTACACGCGGTCCAGCAGGGCCACAATGCCCGCTTCCACCGTTTCGGGCAGGGCTTCGGCCACGGTCCGGCCCAGCAGCTGACGGCCCGGAAAAAATGCCTGATAAGCAAGGTTAGCGTATTCGTAGTGGTGCTCCGGGCCCCGCTGAATACAGATGGCGGCCGGGGTGTGCTCAAAAATCTGGTAGAAATTCCCGCGCTCCTGCGCCTGTTCGGTAACGTCGGTTAAGGTGTGCAGAATATGGCGTAGTTGGCCTTGCTCGTCGTGGATGGGCAGATTGCGCGGCTGCCAGTAACGCTGCATAAACCGGCCGGGCGCGTGTGGATTGGGTATGGCATAGCCCTGCTGGAGCATAGTGTGCGGCTGCCCGGTAGCGAGGACCTGTTCCAGCGAAGCACGCAGTTCCCGGCCGGCAGAAGGGGCCTGGGCCGCCGCCGGGTGGTCAGGCAAAGCGTCGAAGACCGAGAGCCCCACCAACTGCTCGCGCCGGGTGAGAGTAGCCGCCAGGTAGTCGTTGCTGACCGCTTCAATCAGCAGCTGCGGGGTAATAAGCAGATTAGCCCCAGGTAGTGCATTGAACACGGGTAGCAGAGCGGCGTAGTCGGTCATGAAAGGCGGGTGGCAGGTAGCAAAAAGTGGAAGGTGCGCATATGCAGCCAAGGCTGGCTATTCACGTACGCTATTTCGAGGAGAACATCCAATGCGGCCTGTAGTTATTGCGTGCAGAGTACAGCCTGGGGCCTCAGGACAGGGTAGGAGGCGCATAAAATACCGCCTGCCGGGTTTCGGCCGGAAAAGCTCACTCGTCACGCGCCGGACGGAAGCTGGCTGCGGGCTATAGAGAACAGGAGCAAACAGACCCATCCAGGGCGCATATCCGCGAAAAGCAGCCCAGATTCGCTTGGTTGGGGTGCCAATATATGAATTGGGGCACAGGGATAAGCTGCATTGCCGTGCTTTGGCTCACTCCGCTGCTGTCGGCGAGGTCAATTAATTTCTCCCTTTCCCCTCAACCCTGTTGGTATGCTCCGTTTGCTACGCCCGCTTTTCGAACCCCTCGTGCTGCTCCACTGGTGGCAGGATGCCCTGCTGATTATCCCTCGCGTGGTGTGCGGCTACCTGCTGACCGCCGAGTTCGGGGTCGCCAAGTTCGGCCTGCCCTGGTCGCCGGCCGATAATAACCTGGAGTTGTTCGAGGTGGCCTTCTGGTTCCCGAATGATGTGGCCGCCTACGGGGGCATCTTCGCGCTGCTGCCGGGCTTCTTCGCCTGGATGGGGGCCGCCAGTGAGGCCGTGGGCGGACTGCTGCTGCTGCTGGGTTTGGGCACCCGGGTGTCGGCTTTTCTGATTAGCTGCACCATGCTGGTGGCCATTTTTATGCAGCAGCTGCCGCAGGGAATGTGGAATACGCTGCCCGCCGCCGGTTTTCTGTGGGCCGCATTGCCCTCGCTGGTGCTGGGCTCCGGCCGCTTCGGTCTCGATTACCTCCTCGCCAAACCCCGCCGCCATGAAAACGCTTAGTTTGCTGCTCCTCATCTTCGGTAGCCTGCTGCTGCCCGGCTGCGTGCAGCCCGCCCACGATAAAACCGTAGTGTACCTGCTCGATGTGCGCGGCCTGCCCGACGTGCGCCAGGTAGGCATCCGGGGCCGCGACAAACCCCTGAGCTGGGGCCAGGACCTGCAACTCAAGCCCACGGGCCCCGATAGTACCCTCTACCGCGCCGTCGTGACGACCCATACCGGCTACCTTATTACGGAAGTGAAATTCACCGTCAATGGCGAGTTTGAATTTCAGGACGCCGACAACCGCCGCATCCAGTTCGGTCCCGGCGACACTACCACGTACCGCGCCCGGTTCAACGTGCGGCCCTGAGGATTGCCAGTACAGTATGCCGGCGTGCAATTGGGGGGCATGGAATTGGTTGCTGCTTCGCCCCGCCAAAGCAGTATTTTACTTCTTCAGCACCAGTTCTGCTTTCGTGATTTTTAGCGTTGGATTGTCGGCCGCCACCAGCCGGGCTTTGAAGGTATAGGTGGCATTTTCCGGAATCCTGACCTCACCGTTCTTACCCGAAAAGCTCCAATCAGTTTTACCGTTAATGGTCGTCTTCACTTCGCCAACGCTCACGTTTTTGTTGGTGGGGTCCAGCTCTGCCTGCTGGAATGCGGCGCCATTCTTCAGGATAAGCACTTGAAACCGGACGGGCGCCTCGCCCTGATAAGACAGGTCCATGTCCGACCAGATGGAAATGGCATCGTCTTTTTTTAGCGGCAGGCTCACTTCGCGAAACGCGTCGTTTCTTGGCGTGCTAATGGTATTGATGGGTAGGCGGGCAATTTCTTTTCCAAATAAAGCGTCGCAGGCACTTAGTGGCGTAGCCAGTAGTAGAACGGTTAGAAATTTTGCTGTTTTCAACGAGGGAAGAAGTTGTTTCATAGTAATTGAGAAAGAAGATGCGGCAAATCATACGGATGTCCGGATTGCCATCCGTATGATTCGCGTTTTGGGACTTTAGTCAGCTCCGGATCAGTGCCCTCTGCTACTCCTGCCTGGCCCGGCTGATGATGCGCCGTTCCCAGTTTTTGCGCTTGGGGGCTATGGAGCCGCGTAGGTATTTCTCCATCACCATCACGGCGCAGGGCGCGGCGGCGGTGGCCCCGAAGCCGCCGTTTTCCAGGTACACGGCCACGGCAATTTTTGGGTTGTCGGCCGGGGCAAAGCCGACGAAGGCGGCGTGGTCGTCGCCCTCGTCGTTCTGCACGGTGCCGGTTTTGCCGGCCACGGTAATGCCCACGTCGGCGAGGCTGGAAGCGTCGGCGGTGCCGCCGCGCTGCATGACGGCCACCATGCCGGGAATGAGGGCCGCGAAGTGGACGCTGTCGATGAGGGTGTGGCGCTTGCGGGTGAAGCGGGGCAGCGGGCCGCCCGTGCCCACGCCGCGCACCAGGTGGGGCGGGTAGTACCAGCCCCGGTTGGCAATGATGGCGGCCATGTTGGCCATCTGTAAGCCTGTCAGGTTGATTTCGCCCTGCCCGATGCTGAGGGAATAGATGGAGCGGTAAGTCCAGCGGCGGCTACCTCGGGTTTTGTCGTAGTAGGCCGGGGTGGGCAGGAAGCCGGGGGCCTCCCGGGGCAGGTCCACGCCCAGCACCGAATCCAGCCCGAAGGAGCGCACGTAGCGCCGCCACTGGGCCAGGTTGGCGTGGCGGGCGGCCACGGTATCCTGGGCCAGCGAGTCGGGCACGCAGTTGATGAGGCTCTGCATCACCTGGTAGAAGTAGGGGTTGCAGCTGTACTTGAGGCCCAGCGTGAGGCTGCGGCCCGGCGGGTGGTGATGCACGCAGCTTACCAAGGATTGGTCGCAGCGGAAGCCGGTGGCGGGGCTGATGGCGTGCATCTGCAGGGCCACGGCGGCATTTACCAGCTTGAACACCGAGCCGGGCGGATTGGCCAGCATGGCGGGGCGGTTGAGCAGGGGCATATCCTCGTGCTCCAGCAGCTCGGCGCGCACACCGGCCTGATCGGGGGCGGTAATCGTGGCCGCGTCAATCACCGGCCCCGAGACGTAGGCCAGGATTTCACCGGTGCGCGGGTCGAGGGCCACGAGGTAGCCTTTACGGCCGCCCAGCAGCTTCTCGGCATAGGTCTGGAGCTTCACATCGAGGGTGAGGTGCAAGTCCTGGCCCTGCTGGAAGGCGGTGTCTTTCGCCCAGCTGCCGTGCTGCCGGCCCTGGGCATCGAGCAGCGGGTGCTGGTAGCCCCGGTGGCCGCGCAGCAGGCCGTTGTAATAGGTTTCCACGCCGCCGTTGCGCAGGCGGTAGAAGCGGCCTCGCCCGGTGCGGCGCGCCTGCCGGTAAAAGCTCTGGGCTTCGGCGCTGAGGTAGCCCAGGGCATGGGCAGCAGCCGGGGAGGTATAGAGGCGGTGGCGCTGCTGCACCAGTTTCAGCCGGGGCCAGGCGGCGCTGTCCTGGCGCACGCGCGCTACTTCGGCGGTGGTCAGGCGCAGCTGTACCGCCTGCCCGCGCGTGCCGGGATAGGGCAGCGCCTCCCGGATGCGGCGGCGTACGGTGGTGGAATCCCAGCCCAGCAGCAGGCCCAGAGCCAGGGTATCGAGCGGGGGGCGTTGGGGCAGCTGCAGCAGAAACTGCGGGCGGGTGGCTACCAGCACCGAGTCGTGGCGGTCGAGGATGCGGCCCCGCTGCGGCAGCTGGGGCAGTACCACGCGGCGGGCGGTGTAGCGTACGCGCACGTCCTGGGCGGGGGGGAGGCTGGTTTGCTGGTCGGGAGAAGAGCAGGCGGCCAGGCCGGCCAGCAGTGCCAGCAGGCCGGTTTGCCACCGGAAGAGAGCAATGCGCATGGGGTAAAGCTAGCCAATTGCCGGGCTTCGAGGGTACAGTTCTCGGTGAAAGAGGCGGCCGGCCGGTTAAGCAACGGCCCCTCTGCCCCCACCACCATTCTTCCCCAAAAAGCACCGCCACCAAAACGCCACCCGAATTTCTCTCTGCGGCGTGGCATTGGCAGGCCGCAAACCTAAGGCTACTCGTCGGTAGCAGCCGGGGCCTGAGGGCCGCCCCCAAACATGAGGGCCATGGTTTTTACCCCGATCTGCATGGCGTCCTTGGTATAGTCGAGCACGGGTGCGGTGGTGGTTATTTTCAGCTCCTTGTCGGTAACGGGTCGGGCCTGCACCGTGGTAAACTCATAGCGCAACTGCTGCTTCCGCTCCTTATCGAAGTACACTACCAGCCGAGTAATGCCGTGCGCCTGGTTTAGGTAGACCGGATGAGCAAAATTCAGGCTCTGCGGTATCTGGCGGGACGTCCATACGTCCAGGGCTACGGGCTTCTCGGAGAGCTGGCCGGGGGCTGCCGGCTTGGTTTCCTCGGCACCGGGCTTGAGGGTGTACGTCGTTTTCTGACTAGGGTAACCAGCCACCAGCACCGTTTCGGGAGTGGTGCGCAGGGTGTAGTCAGTGTCCGTTACCACAATGCTCTGCCAGGTTTTTTCTACCGAGGCAGCATCGTAGGTGTAATTGATGCTTTGGGGTGCCGACTGTGACACGATACGCAGCAGACCTTTGTTGGTGGCCAGGTTGAAGTAGTTTTCGAGGTGGTAGGTAAGGGCGTCGGTGGTGGCGCGCGCCTCCCGGCCCCGGCAGTAGAGGGTGCCTTTGCGCGGCAGCATCATGGCCCCGATGGTCATGGCGGGGCTAAGGTCGGCGGCAGCGGCCTGAAACTGCTGCTGCTCCGCCGCCGTGAGCCGCCCGGCCAACTGTTGCATCTGCCCCTGGATGTTGCCTTTGGCCGGGTCAATCTGGCTGAGGAACTTGTCGTAGGGGTTGCCGGGCAATGACACGCGGGTGGTAATCACGCCCTGGGTAAAATCGGCCACGGCCACTGATGAGGCTACTGGTGCAGGAGCATAGCCCGCAGCGGCCAGCAGCACGCTAAGGGGCAGAACAGACCAGGCAAACGAACGGGAAAGGCGCATAGAGGGGAAAGTGTTTATTCGCTCAAATCTATATAGATAATTCAACTAGAAAACTCAGGGCCACTCAGGGCACCTCGCAACGACTGGCTCTTGGCTTACTCTGCGTAGCGGTGGCGGTACAGCAGCACCCAGGCGGCCAGAAAACTGCCGGTGGCCAGCAGCAGCGTCAGCCCAAACAAATCGAGCAGCAGCAAGCCGATAAACAGCCCGAACACCACCCGCAGGTACCGTTTCAGGTGGTGCCCCAGGTGGTAGAGCACGGCCCGGAACAGGAGCGTGACGCCCAGCATCAGCAGAAAGCCGGTGAGGGCTTTGGGCGGCGCGGCAACGAAGAACAGCCCCAGCGCCTCGGGTAGCAGCAGCAGGCTATACAGGGCCAGCTGCCGGCCGTATTGCCGCGCTTTGCTGTGCGGAAAGTTGCGGGCGAAGCGCAGGTACGTCAGCTCAAACTCGCTGGCCTGGAACACCAGTACCGCGTGAATGAGGGCCCCGCACAAGCCCACCAGCCCCAGCAGCCGCAAATCGGAACGGGAATCGGGGAATACGCCGAGTACCAGGGCCATGCTGATGAGGGAAGCCGCTTTGGTAACGGCGTAGGGCACGCGTTTGCGGAAAACGACTTCAAACAGGAACAGGCTGAACAGTGGCTTGGGCCAGGTGCGCAGCCACGTCAGCCCAACGGCCCGGGCCGGCTCGGCGGCCGGGTTGTTGGTGAGGTCCACGTACCGCCACGCACTGTACCCGATAAGGGCCAGCAGGTACATCGGAATGAGCAGCGGCACCAGCCAGTACCCATACGCCACGCCCACCAGCACGGCGTACCCGCCCAGCACCACCAGCGGCAAGGCCATGACGAGCTGCACCATCGCCCAGGCCCGCAGCTGCCGGGGGCGGCTCAGGGCGTTGAGGCTGTAAAATAGAAAAGCCGCATCCGGTGCTTTCAAACGCGCGCCAACGTATTGCCAGGTCTTAACGCTGTACACCAACAATACGCTCGCAAATAGCCCGACGCCCAGCGGCTCACTGACAGTGGAGATGACCAGCTTCAGCGCCGTTTCAATAATCTGCTCGGGCGTCAGGTGGGTTTGGTTGAGGACGTTGGTATAGAAAAAATTGGTGAAAATGAGGATGAACAGCGAGAGGAGTAAACCGGTGTGTTCCCGGTAAAATCCTTTCGCCAATAGTTTGGTCAGCACGCGGGTGTGGGCGCTGCTCATGCGAGGTGGTGCAGTGTCGCCTGGGCCACCAGAATTTCCCGCACGTTGGGCAGCAACTCCCCTTCAACTGGCTGGTGCGAGGATAACAGAAACGTGGTGCCTGCCTGCTGGTGCTGCCCCGCAATCCAGGCCGACAGAATGGGTAGGGATTCGGCGTCCAGCGTGGTCAGGGGCTCATCGAGCAGGATGCAGGCCGGCCGCCCCAGGAAGGCCAGCACCAGCGAGAGTTTCTTGAGCATCCCGCTGGAATAGGTGCTGATGCGGTCCGGCAGGTAGCCCGTCATGCCCATGCTTTCCACGTAAGGTTCCTCCTGCCAGGCCGGCGCGTTTTTAGCCGATTTGAACAGCCGGATCAGCTCCGTGCCCGTCAGGAAATCGGGAAACACGGGCTCGGCTTCGGCAAAGTTTACGGCGCTGCGGTAGGCCGTCGGGTGCTTTTTGAGCGATATAGCCGGGGGAATCGTCACATCGCCCTCGAAGGAAAGTATGCCGGCCAGGGCCTTCAGGAAGGTACTTTTGCCGGAGCCGTTGTGGCCGCGCAGCCAGTGAATGCCGGAGTCGATGGTGAACTCATCCAGGCGAAGAACGGTGTGGCCGTGGTAGGCTTTGTGGAAGTTGTGAATAGTGAGCATGAGGCACTAACGAATAGGTGGGTAAGCCGCCGCGCAACCCCAGCGTAGTCAATCAAGAGTAAACGGCTAGCAAACAGAACGTCATGCTGAGCGAAGCCGAAGCATCTCTACTGCTTTGTTGCAATAGTAACCCAACGAAGCGGGAGAGATGCTTCGATTACGCTCCGCTCCGCTCAGCATGACGATACGGTTACTGTTGGCTGACTATCTGAGTCGCCCGCTGCTTGTGGCTGCGTCCGCAACGTCGGCTTTGCTCGCTTGTTGCCGCAGCGCGCCATAAAAAGCCTTCGGGTTGCCTGCACATCCGGCGGGGCCGCTCAGCAAAACGCCACCCGGAGCAATCCGGGTGGCGTTGCCTACACCTGTATCGGTTTGGGAGTTGAGTTACTGGGCCGCCGGATACCAGTTGCGCAGCCGGACGTCGATTTTCTTGTTGGCTTGGTTCACAGTTTTCTTGAAGCTTTCCACATCGCTCAGGCCATTCTGGCCCCGGTAGTGATACGGATACACCATGCCCGGCTTGAAGGCCAATACGCCCTGGGCGGCTTGCTGCACGTCCATGGTGTAGGGTAGGTTCATGCACACGAAGGCCACGTCGATGTCCTTGAGGGCGCGCATTTCGGCAATGTCTTCGGTGTCGCCGGAGAGGTACACGTTTTTGCCGCCCAGGTTCAGCACGTAGCCGTTGCCGCGGCCTTTGGTGTGCGGCGCGTCGGGAGCTTCGGGCAGGTTGTACATCGGAATAGCGGCTACACTCATGCCCAGCGTATCGAGCTTCTGGCCGTTGCCCAGCACGCGGACCTGCGCCTTATACTCAGCGGGCAGCTTGTCGGCCACGGCCTGGGGCACGATCATCAGGGCCTTGCCCACGGAAAGGCCCGCCAGCGTTTTCGGGTCGAGGTGGTCGCCGTGAATGTCGGTGATGAGGATAACATCGGGCGCGGCCAGGCCGGCGTAGGCCGCGGCTCCGCCGTAGGGGTCCACGTAAATATTCTTGCCGCTCCAGGTAAATACCACGCTGCCGTGGGTGATGGGCTGCACCGTGAGCGGGCCTTTCTTGGTGGCAATCTGGTCGGCGGCGGCACGCGGGGCGGGGGCGGTTTGGGCCTGCGCCTGAGCGGTAAACGCCAGGGCTGCCGCGAGGATGAGGGTGGATTTCATGGGGTTGCTTGTTGGGGGGAGAAGGGGAACGGGTTGCTAACCCGGGGCGGGGGCGAAAGTTCTGGGGGCGCAGGAGTTGGCGCATAGAAAACGCCGCCCAGATTGCTCTTGGCGGCGTGGTTTGGGGTTTGACGTTTTGCGACAATGGGGGTGCAGCCTCCACATTATGCCTAGTTATGAGTTACTGCTGCGCCAAAATTCGCGTTAGATGGGAATAGCTATTATTTTATATGGTATCTAACTTCAAAGATAAGTATTCTATTCTCGCCATTTTCAATCATTGCTTGAGTTATATCGGAGTTTATAATAACTGTGTCATTACTAAGATCTATTGTTAGATAATCTTGGTATACTTCTTTTATAAGTGTTTGTGCCAGCTCCATAGTGAATCCGTTTCTTATGAAGCAGATGATGGTTTGATTGTCAGTGCCGTACTTTATTTGATTGTAAAAGTTATTTTCAACAAGACCTAGCTCTTTTATTATTTCAATATATTTAACTAGAGTATTATCTATATAGTCAAATTCTTCTTTGACTCTTACGATGGCAAGGTTGATGATTTGCTTGTAGGTCTTTTGAGTGAGATTTATATATCCTCTTGATCCTTGTTTTTGCTCGTGGTTGATATCACCCCATTTGTTGCCTACGTATATTAAAGCGTTGTCAGATAATATCCAATAATTTGCTAGATATACTACCATCTGGCTAAATGATAGAGCGTCCGCCTTCCACTGCAAAAGTATGGTGTAGTATCGCTGAACGCTAGGGGAAGTCATTCTTTTGAAATTATCATCCAATAAATCAATGTCTTTAGTAAAAAGCAATGTTATTGCTCTTACTAAATAAGAAGAAGTGTTTATATCAAATAATAAATTTTCTGCTAAATTTTTCTTTAGAGATTCTTCGTTTTTCTTTATGTCGAAATCATGTACGTTATTTTTGTAGCATAACTGCGCAATTGTTGATTGGGCATAGAATATAGAGTCACTTTTAACCGTATTAGGTTCGATGTTTTCAAGGTATTCTAACGACTCTGCTGCTTTAGACTTCTCGTCATAATCTTCTATATCGTCAAGTTCTTTTAGAAGTACATTGTCAATTTTGTCTGAGATTATCAGGTCTGATCTTAATGAACGTTCGATAAAACCATTGATGTTTGCCTTGCTGCTAACGTATTGTCCTTTGATAAAATATATTGATGGTTCTAGGCGCTGTAAACTGCCTGTTGAGGTATTGAAGATTTCACTAAATCTACATATCCTTCCTGCGAGATTTTTTAATTCTGATTTTGTGAAGTATCTATTGCCAATCTTAGGTGATAGAATAAATAATTTATCTGCTGGAATATTTACTCCTTCTAGTAAAGTTGAGTTTGTGACAATAAAATCGAAATGTTGTTGCTGAGAGAAAGCGCTTTCTATATACAACCTAATAATGTCGGGGACCGATCCATGGTGATATACTACGCCATTCTTAATGCAATCAATAAGGTAATATTCGGGGTGTACATACTCTGTAATTGATGCTATTAGTTCATTAATGAATTTGTTCAAGACATTATATGGCTCTATTTGTGATGCTTTTATTGAGAAATTTTCTATATCTCGTGGTTTATTTATATATACAATATTTTTAGTTGCTTTGTAAGTATTAACGAATTCTAAATCGCTGGTTTTATTGAATTTCGTTATTGAAATAAATTTATTTGTGAACTGGTCATAGAGTTCTAGATGTCCATTATTTTGAACGTCAATGGAGAAATATTTCTCTATCTTTATGAACTCTTCAGTCTTCTTGTAGGATAGTTGTTTAGATGAGTATGGGGATTCTAAGCTATGATTGTTTGCTATGAATGGGGAGAAAAAATTAATAATAGAATTCGGGTTTCTCTTCCTTGTAATTAATAAAACTTGGGCTAGCAAGATTGCTCTGTCATCTCCTTTTAATAAATTATGCGCTTCGTCTACGAGAAGAAGGTCGAGTGTGAAATCAGGAAATTTTTGTGTTAACCTCAATAACCTCTCCTGAGTAAGAATAGCAATAAAGCTTTCCTGATTATCTAAGTACATATCAGGATGAGTAATTATTTTGTTTATTTCATTGTGTAAATTATTATTGATTATACGTCGTTTGGTTTGCGCTAATAATGATTTTGTCGGAACGATTACGCAGACTTTTTTAGATTTATTCTTCTTTACCTTATCTATGATTATTTCTGATTTCCCGTAAGAGGTGGGTGCAACCAATACAAAGTCGCCTTCGGTTGAATCAACAAAGTCAACTAACTCTTGCTGACCTTCCGACAGGTAAACACCATTGCGAGAATAATTTTCTTTATAGGATGATAGAAGAGTATTGAAGAAGCTATTGTCAGATCTATCGGTTTTAAGAAAATTTAATTCAATATATTTAGCAACTGGTATGTATCCTTTGTTTAGAGCCACGTCATATAACGGTTTGTAATCATTGGATTGATTACAGTATGATAATATAATTCTGTATCCTAGCTTTTCTAAGCTCTCGTCGAGTGTATTAAGAAATATTATTGCGGATTTTAGTAAAAGTTTTTTTTCATTATTAATCAATTGTTCTATTTGATTTGATATTAATTTATTATAAGCTGTTTCAAAAATAGTGTTACTGATATTTCTTCGGATTCTTGCGATGTTAAGGGAATTAGTGTCCATCTGTGATACCTGCTTCTGATTTTAGGAAATCTTCTACTTTCTTCAATGTGCTTTTTTGTATTGAGAATATGATTGCACTGGCAATGCTAGGTCGACTACTTAGGTTTTTCCACAGCTTGTTAAGTGATTCTTGTGTCATTCTTTCCTTGACGTCATGATAAAGTACAGACACTAATATTGCATTTCTAGGCATATCATTTTCATTGTTGCTCATAGGCGAGTTTCCTGTTAAAAGATCTTGTACGCTAATTTGTGATTCTGAATCTATTGTCATATAAGCATCAATGATTGCGCTTTCCCATAAGGATTCTCTTTTGCTATCAAACATATCTGTGATGCCATTGATAGCCCTTGTGAGAAGTTCAAAATTGTAATTGTCAGCGCTAGCACCTGCACTATCTCCTGACTTTACTTCTGAATACCATAATGAATTTTTATTGTCAATATAGACAATGTCGAAACCTTTCTTGATGCTTCTCTCTTCTTTGTTTTTATAAATAGATATAGTTCGAAGGTTTGATAGTGTGTCGCTAATTAGTATATGTGCTAATAGCTCGCCTATCATTCCTTTCTTGGTTTCGTTGCTTTTATCCTTGTATCTATCGAAAAAGCATTTCAATGTATTTGTATACGTATGATAATTTGGTCTGTTTTTTACCGCTTCTGAGCCATGAAATATATTCTGTAGATTGGTCTTTATTTTTTCTTTAATACAGTCGCTGAACTCATCTACATGACATATGATGCGAGGATGATCATTCGTGATATTTATACCGTTTATGGGCATTTTACTTTGTTATTTTTAGGGTTTAACCATAAAAAAGAGGTGCTAGTCACTAACTGATGGCATAGTAACTAGCACCTCATAGGTTCCTAGGTGCAATATATTTGATATACTCTACATATTCCTTCTATACTGCCCCCCAACCTCAAACAGCGCATTCGTAATCTGCCCCAGGGAGCAGAACTTGGCGGTTTCCATGAGGGCCTCGAAGAGGTTGCCGTTGGCCACGGCCACTTGCTGCAGCTGCTTCAGGCGCTGCTCGGTGGTGGCGTGGTTGCGGGCGTGCAGGGCCTGGAGCATCGTAATCTGGTACTGCTTTTCCTCCTCCGTGGCGCGGATTACCTCGGCGGGTACCACCGTGGGGGAGCCGGAGGAAGAGAGGAAGGTGTTCACCCCGATGATGGGATACTCGCCCGTGTGCTTGAGCATCTCGTAGTGCATGCTTTCCTCCTGAATCTTGCCGCGCTGGTACATGGTTTCCATGGCCCCCAGCACGCCGCCGCGCTCCGTAATCCGGTCGAATTCGGTGAGGACGGCTTCTTCCACCAGGTCGGTCAGCTCCTCGATGATGAAGGAGCCTTGCAGCGGGTTTTCGTTTTTGGCCAGACCCAGTTCCCGGTTGATGATAAGCTGGATGGCCATGGCCCGACGCACCGAGGCCTCGGTGGGCGTGGTAATGGCCTCGTCGTAGGCGTTGGTGTGCAGGGAGTTGCAGTTGTCGTAGATGGCGTAGAGGGCCTGCAACGTGGTACGGATATCGTTGAAGTCGATTTCCTGCGCGTGCAGGCTCCGGCCGCTGGTCTGGATGTGGTACTTCAGCATCTGGCTCCGGGCGTCGGCGCCGTACTTGAGCTTCATGGCCTTGGCCCAGATGCGGCGCGCCACGCGGCCGATGACGGCGTACTCGGGGTCGATGCCGTTGGAGAAGAAGAACGAGAGGTTGGGGGCGAAGTCGTTCACGTTCATGCCCCGGCTCACGTAGTACTCCACAAACGTGAAGCCGTTGCTGAGCGTGAGGGCCAGCTGAGTAATGGGGTTGGCCCCGGCCTCGGCAATGTGGTACCCCGAAATGGAGACGGAGTAGAAGTTCCGCACCTTGTTGGTGATGAAGTACTGCTGCACGTCGCCCATCAGGCGCAGGCTGAACTCGGTGCTGAAGATGCAGGTGTTCTGGGCCTGGTCTTCCTTCAGGATATCGGCCTGCACGGTGCCGCGCACCTGGCTCAGGGTGCGGGTTTTGATGGCGAGGTACACGTCCTGGGGCAGCACTTGGTCGCCGGTTACGCCCAATAGCATGAGGCCCAGGCCGTCGTTGCCCTGGGGCAGCTCGCCCTGGTAACGGGGGCGGGGCTGGCCTAGCTCTTGGTAAATGGCCTCAATCTTCTGGCTAACCTCGTCTTCCAGTCCGTTTTCCTTGATGTACAGCTCGCACTGCTGGTCAATGGCCGCGTTCATGAAGAAGGCGGCAATGGTGGCGGCGGGGCCGTTGATGGTCATCGACACCGATGTCATCGGGTCGGCCAGGTTGAAGCCGGAGTAGAGCTTCTTGGCGTCGTCGAGGCTGCACACGCTCACGCCGCTGTTGCCAATTTTGCCGTAGATGTCGGGCCGGTGGTCGGGGTCTTCGCCGTAGAGCGTTACCGAATCGAAGGCCGTGCTCAGGCGCTTGGCGGGCAGGCCCATGCTCACGTAGTGGAAGCGGCGGTTGGTGCGCTCGGGGCCACCTTCGCCGGCAAACATGCGGGTGGGGTCTTCGCCCTCGCGCTTGAAGGGGAACACGCCGGCCGTGTAGGGGAACTCGCCGGGCACGTTTTCCTGGAGCTGCCACTTCAGCAAATCGCCCCAGGCGGTGTAGCGGGGCAGAGAAATCTTAGGAATCTGCTGCTGGGAGAGGCTGGTGGTGTGCGTCTGGATGCGGATTTCCTTGTCGCGCACCTTAAAGATGAACTCGGGGGCTTTGTAGGCGGCTACCTTCTGCGGCCAGGTCTCCAGGAGCTTCCAATTTTGCCCATCCAGACGGAGCTTGATTTCCTGGAAGGTGCTCTCCAGGCCGGCCACGAGGCTTCCTGCTCCGGGTGCGTGGCTGCCGTGCCCGCTGCCAGATCCGCCAGGGGCGGTGTTTCCGAGGCTTTCAACGGCTCCGACGGCTTGTCGGATTCCATAGAGCTGCTGAGCAACGTCAGCTTGTTTTTGAACCCACTGGTCATACTGGCGGTTGGTTTCGGCAATTTCAGACAAATACCGCGTGCGGTGCGGCGGAATGATGTAAATTTTCTCCGAATCCTCCTGGGAGGTTTCGAGGTGGGAGGCGAAGGGCACGCCGGTCCGGGCTTCTACGGTAGAAAGCACGGCGCGGTACAGGCGGTTCATGCCCGGGTCGTTGAACTGCGAGGCAATGGTCCCGAACACGGGCATCGAATCCAGCTGTTTATCCCAGTGGCCGTGGTTGCGCTGGTACTGCTTGCGCACGTCGCGGAGGGCGTCGAGGGCGCCGCGCTTGTCGAACTTGTTGAGGGCAATGACGTCGGCGAAATCGAGCATGTCGATTTTCTCCAGCTGGGTGGCCGCCCCGTACTCGGGCGTCATCACGTAGAGGCTGGCGTCGGAGTGCTCGATGATTTCGGTGTCGGACTGGCCGATGCCGGAGGTTTCGAGGATGATCAGGTCGAAGCCGGCGGCTTTTACCACGTCCACGGCGTCCTGCACGTACTTGCTCAGGGCCAGGTTGCTCTGGCGGGTGGCCAGGCTGCGCATGTACACCCGGGGGGAGTTGATGGCATTCATCCGGATACGGTCGCCGAGCAACGCCCCGCCGGTTTTGCGCTTACTGGGGTCAACGGAGATGATGGCAATGGTTTTCTCGGGGAAGTCCATCAGGAACCGCCGCACCAGCTCATCCACGAGGCTCGACTTACCCGCGCCGCCGGTGCCGGTGATACCGAGGATGGGAGTGGTGGTAGGGTGTGAGGGGGTGAGGGTAGGCGTTTGGGAGTTAGTGGTATCGGCTCCATTTTCGCTCTGCTGAAACTCCGCCACCAGCTGGCCTTTCACGCGCTCAAACTCCTCGGGGAAGTTTTCGGCGGCGGAAATGAGGCGGCCGATGCTGCGGGCGTCTTTGTCTTTCACGTGCTTCACCTCGCCGTTGAGGTGCTGGCCGGTGGGAAAGTCCGACTGCTGGAGCAAATCGTTGATCATGCCCTGGAGGCCGAGGGCGCGGCCGTCGTCGGGGGAGTAGATGCGGGTGATGCCGTAGCCTTGCAGCTCGGCAATTTCGGTGGGCAGAATGACGCCGCCGCCGCCGCCGAAGATTTTGACGTGCCCCGCGCCGCGCTCCTGGAGCAGGTCATACATGTACTTGAAGTACTCGTTGTGGCCGCCCTGGTAGGAGGTAATGGCAATGGCCTGGGCATCTTCCTGAATGGCGCAGTCCACGATTTCCTGCACCGAGCGGTTGTGGCCGAGGTGAATTACTTCGGCGCCGCTGCTCTGGATGATGCGGCGCATGATGTTGATGGCGGCGTCGTGCCCATCAAACAAGGCAGCGGCCGTGACGATGCGGACGTGGTTCTGAGGCTTATAGGGAGCTACGGGAGCTGGGTGCATACGCGCAGGGCAAAGTGGGTGGAATTGGAGGGGTGAAGGTACAAAAAAAGCCCCGGCGGGGTAGCGCGGGGCGGATTGTTGGGGAGTGCTCTATCTTTAATATTTGCTAGGCGCCTGCTGGCAATAAGTCAAGTGCTCTGGCCTGAATAATATTTATATGGACGATATAATTTCAAAAAGCCAACTGTTGGAGGCCTACCGTAACGGCCAACGCCACTTCGAGTTTATAGAACTGAGTACCGAAGAGGATTTTAGTAATGTCGTGCTCAGTGGAGCTGTCTTTAGGCGCTGTTGGATGGAAGTGCTGTTCGTTAGCTCTGACTTATCCAATTGTCAGTTTATTGAGTGTTGCTTGAAAACGGCAGATTTCAGATATGCCAACCTGACGAAGGCTGTCGTAACTGGCTGCACTATCGAAAGCACTCGATTTCAGCACGCAGTTGTTGATGGCTTCGTCTTCAGCCATAATTCAGCTTATGGGCAAGACAGTGGGCAGGAGGATTTCGATAACTGGATTCATTGCACCTAACAGACTTCGCCGGAGGGCCTGTTGCCCGAGTGTCATAAGCTGCTGACGGGTTGGCAAGGGCTGGTGGCCGGGTGGCAATGCGTTCTGACCGAGTGACATTGCGCTCTGACGGGGTGACAATGGGTACTGACCTAGTGGCAATGGGCACTGACGGGGTGGCAAGAGCTTCTGACCTAGTGGCAATGAACACTGGCGAGGTGGCAAAGCCTATTGACGAGGTGGCAATGGCCGCTGCCCGCGTGACAAGAGCCAATGAAGGGGGTGACAATGCCTCGTGACTTACGCGCAATGGCATCTGACCGGCTCACAATGGCTGCTATCGAGTTGAAAGAAGGGCGTTCCGGTCCGGCGGGCATAGCCCGTCGGGCCGGTTGCCGCGTGCTGACGTTGTTCCGTTGTCGGGCGGGTGTCAGCTACCTTCAACCGGCCCGACGGGCTACGCCCGCCGGACCGGAACGCTGAGCGTAAGTTCCTGCATAGGTTATCGTAATTCCGAGAGGCGCAGCCGGAAGCCGGGCAGTACCGGTTCGCCGGCTAGCTCGTTATCAAAGCCCTGCACAGTTTCGGGCTCTGACTGGCCGGGGCGGTAGAGGTAGGCCGTTTCGGTTTCGGGGTTGAGCAGCCAGGCCAGCTGTACGCCGTTGCGGAGGTAGTCCAGCATTTTGGCTTGTAAGGTCTTGAGCGAGTCGGTGGCCGATTTCAGCTCCACCACGAACTCCGGGCACACGGGCGCAAACTTATCCTGCTGCGCGGGCGTCAGGGCGTTCCATTTGGCGGCCGAAACCCAGGACGCATCCGGCGACAACACGGAGCCATCGGGGAGGGTGAAGCCGGTGTTGGAGTCGAACACTTCCCCCAGGTGCTCGTGCTGAGCAAACCAACTGTACAGTTGCCCGGTCAGGCGGGCGTTGCGTTTGCCGGAGCGGCTGCCAGTGGGTGACATAATTAAAATCTCGTGTTGGGCCGTCCGCTCGATGCGCAGGTCGGCGTTCAGCTGGCAGAAGTCGAAGAACTCGTCGTCCGACATATTCGCCAGCACCGGGCTGCGGAGCGTGATGACGTCTTCGGTGATGGTAGGGCGCATAGGACTGAGCGAGTTGTCTTCCGGAAGATACGTAAAACGCTTGCTGCCCGCCTACTCCGTGAGCACCGTGAAGTAGAGGCTGGGCTGCATGGCATGGATGGTCCAAGCGGCCTGGCTGTTCTCGCGCTCCACCATCACCTGCTTCCGCTCCCGGGTGACGGGGATGGAGAAGTACTTGTCCCAGGGGTTGGTTTTCTCGCTTTGCAGCCACTGAATGGTGGCCATCACGGGCTGGGCCTCCAGGGTGAGGGCATAGGGGCGCAGGTCCACCGTGAGCCAGCCCTGCTGCCGGTTGGTGGTCAGCAGCTGAATATCCCGGGACAGCAAAGCGCGGCCGGGGCGGCCGTTTTCCACGGTGTACAGGTTCAGCCGGAAGCGGAGCTGCTCGTAGTTGTTGGCGGCCAGGTACACGTGAAACTCCTCCAGGTAGGTGGGGCGGGTGGGGCGCAGCAGGGTGCCCAACTCCCAGCCCCACTCGTCGTCCACGGTTTCCTTGCCGCTGGAGCCGCCGGTCCAGTGGACGTCGCCCTTCTCCTTGTTGCGGCCCAGCAGCGCCGGATGCACGCGCGGGTGCTCCACTACTACGGTTCCAAGGGCCTGCTCCTGGGGCACTACCTTGAAGATACGCTGCCCGGCGGCCAGTGCCGCCGGGGCCACGGCCGTGCGCGAAAACCCCACGGAGGTAACCACCAGCGTATCGCTCAGGCCGGCGGGCAGGCGCAGCAGGTAGCGGCCCTGCTCGTCGGCCACCGTGCCGATGCCCCGGCCGGGTACGCCCAGGGTGGCAAAGGGCACCGGCTCGTTGGTGCGCTCATTGAGCACCTGACCTTCCAGAATAGCGGTCTGAGCGTACAGCGCCGCTGGCAGGGTACTTATGAACAGGCTAACAAACAGCCGACGAATCATGGGAGGGGGTAGTAACAGCGCGGATAACTACCCGAAGGTAAGCCGGGCCCGGGCAAATTCGATGAGGTATGCGGGCCGGTTCAGGCAGCCGCAAGGCTAACCCGTTGGCCTGATGAAATATGGTGTTTTTCGCTTATTAAACAGGAAGTTGGAAGCCGATGAACTGCCCGGACGGGTAGTGGCCGCAACGCATCTACGACCGCCTATTCGGTCCTGGATTCCGGCGCGAAAATTCGGGGCATTAGTCCGGCCGGTAACCACAACGGCCGGACCACCCCGTGGGGCAGCCCGGCCGTTAGTGCCGAGGGCAGGCCGCGCCGACGTTACGCCGGCTCCTTGTCCTTCTTCTTGGCTTTGGACTTGATGTCCGGAATCATGTTGTGCGGGTTGAGTACGAACTTCTTGGCCACGCCGCTGTCGAATTCCTCGTAGCCGCGCGGGGCATCGTCAAGGCTGATGACTTCCACGTTCACAGCTTTGGCAATCTGCACCTTGTCGTAGAGGATGGCCTGCATGAGCTGGCGGTTGTAGCTGAGCACGGGCGTCTGGCCGGTGTGCAGCGAGTGGCTCTTGGCCCAGCCCAATCCGAAGCGGATGGACAGGCTGCCTTTCTGCGCGGCTTCGTCTTTGGAGCCCGGGTCCTCGGTCACGTACAGGCCGGGAATGCCGATGGAGCCACCCGCCCGCGTGATTTCCATGAGCGAGTTGAGCACTGCCGCCGGTACTTCCGTCTTGGAGTCGGTGCCGTGGCCGCTGGCCTCAAAGCCCACGCAGTCGATGGCGCAGTCGATTTCCGGTACGCCCAGAATCTGGGTAATCTGCTCGGTGAGGGTGGCGTCCAGGGTCAGGTCCACGGTTTCGCAGCCGAAGGAGCGGGCGTGGGCCAAACGGGCCTTATTCATGTCGCCCACAATCACCACGGCCGCGCCCAGCAGCTGCGCCGAGGCGGCGGCGGCCAGCCCCACTGGGCCGGCCCCGGCCACGTACACCGTCGCGCCCGGACCCACACCAGCCTTCACGGCGCCGTGGAAACCGGTCGGGAAAATGTCGCTGAGCATGGTCAGGTCCCGGATTTTCTCCATGGCCTGGTCTTTATCAGGGAAGCGCAGCAGGTTGAAGTCGGCGTAGGGCACCATCACGTACTCGGCCTGCCCGCCAATCCAGCCGCCCATGTCCACGTAGCCGTAGGCGCCACCGGCGCGGCCCTCGTTCACGGTCAGGCAGATGCCGGTTTTCATCTCGCGGCAGGTGCGGCAGCGTCCACACGCCACGTTGAACGGCACCGATACCAGGTCGCCCTTCTTAAGGAACTCCACGTCGGCCCCCATTTCAATGACTTCGCCCGTGATTTCGTGGCCCAGCACCAGGCCCGAGGGGGCCGTGGTCCGGCCGCGCACCATGTGCTGGTCGGAACCACAGATGTTGGTGGACACCACCTTCAGCACCACGCCGTGCGTGATTTTCTTGCCTTTGGGGTTTTTCAGCTCCGGAAAGGCAATGTTCTGCACCTCGACTTTGCCGGGGCCGGTATAAACTACACCTCTGTTATCAGCCATAATAAAGTACGTGAAAGGGTGAGCAAAACAGAAATCCGGGCAGCCTAGCCGCGGGGCCAGCCATTGACAATGGCCTGCATGCCCGCTTCAGCTACGGTGTGGTCGTTTTCCACAGAGTCGCCGGATACGCCAATGGCCCCGATTACGCGGCCGTTGCTGTCTTTAATCGGAATGCCACCAGGGAAGGTGATGAGGCCCAGGTTGGAGTGCTCGATGCCGAAGAGCGAGCCGCCAGGCTGCGAAAGGCCGCCAATGGCCCCGGTGGGCATGTCGAAGAAGCGGGCAGTTTTGGCCTTCTTGATGGAGATGTCCAGCGAGCCGAGCCAGGCATCGTCCATGCGGGCAAAGGCCGTCAGGTTGGCGCCGGCATCCACCACGGCAATGTTCATCTTCACGCCCATTTCCAGGGATTTTTCGTGGGCGGCTTTGATGGCGGCCTGGGCTTGTTCGAGGGTGAGGCTCATAAATTGGTTGGGAAGGATTAAGTGAAAGAACAGTCCTCGCTACAACGCCAACCGGGCCGTGATGTTCGGACGCTACCGACCGGTTGCGACGATCCGTGCGCTTTTTGCGACGATATTGTACCGTTGAGCTGCTCGTGCTACTGTGGTTAGTCGGTTCGGCACGCGCAGGTTGGCCGGTAAGCCGGGGGTAGCGGGTCACCCGGCGCGAGGAATGAGGCCCATTTTAGCTTTTCCCGGGCCTTTGCCGTATCTTCGCCCTCGGAAAAAACCGCCTCTAGTGAAGAACATCCGCAATTTCTGCATCATCGCCCACATCGACCACGGTAAGAGCACGCTGGCCGACCGCCTGCTGGAATTCACCAGCACTGTCTCCAAGCGCGACATGCAAGCGCAGCTGCTCGACAACATGGACCTGGAGCGGGAGCGGGGCATTACCATCAAGAGCCACGCCATTCAGATGCAGTACCCCTACAAAGGGGAAATCTACACGCTCAACCTGATTGACACCCCCGGCCACGTCGATTTCAGCTACGAAGTGTCGCGCTCCATTGCGGCCTGCGAGGGTGCTTTGCTGATCGTGGATTCGTCGCAGGGCATCGAGGCCCAGACGATTTCCAACCTCTACCTGGCCATCGGTTCTGATCTGACCATCATCCCGGTCCTCAACAAAATCGACCTGCCCCACTCCATGCCGGAGGAGGTCAGCGACGAAATCGTGGACCTCATCGGCTGCGACCGGGACGAAATTATTCCCGCCTCGGGCAAGTCGGGCATCGGCATCGAAGCCATCCTGAACGCCATTTGCGAGCGGGTGCCCGCCCCCAAAGGCGACCCGGACGCGCCGCTGCAGGCTCTGATCTTCGACTCCGTTTTCAACTCCTACCGCGGTATCGAGGTTCTGTTCCGCATCAAGAACGGCACCATGAAAAAGGGCGACAAGCTCCGCTTTATGGCTACCGGCAAGGAATATGGCGCCGATGAAATCGGTATTCTGGGGCTGAACCAGGAGCCGCGCCTCGAAATCGGGGCTGGCAACGTGGGCTACCTCATTTCAGGCATCAAGGAAGCCCGCGAAGTGAAGGTGGGTGACACCATCACGCACGTCGCCCGGCCTACTTCCGAAGCCATTCAGGGTTTTGCGGATGTGAAGCCGATGGTATTCGCCGGTATCTACCCGGTAGAAACCACCGAGTACGAGGAGCTGCGCTCGTGCATGGAAAAGCTCCAGCTCAACGACGCCTCGCTGGTATGGGAACCCGAAACGTCGGTGGCCCTGGGCTTCGGCTTCCGCTGCGGATTCCTGGGCATGCTGCACATGGAAATCGTGCAGGAGCGCTTGGAGCGCGAGTTCAACATGACGGTGATTACCACCGTGCCCTCGGTACAGTTCCACGCCACCGGCACCAAGGATCAGCGCTTGGTTATCAACGCCCCGAGCGAGATGCCTGAGCCGAACATGATCAAGCTGATCGAGGAGCCTTACATCAAGGCCCAGATCATCACGGCCGCCGATTACGTGGGGCCTATCATCACGCTGTGCATGGAAAAGCGCGGTATCATCAAGGGACAGTCGTACCTGACTTCCGAGCGGGTGGAGCTGTCGTTTGAGCTGCCGCTGTCGGAAATCGTGTTCGACTTCTTCGACAAGCTTAAGACCATTTCGCGCGGTTACGCCTCGCTCGACTACGAGCTGATCGGCTTCCGCGAGTCGGACATGGTGAAGCTCGACATCATGCTGAACGGGGAGAAGGTCGATGCGCTGTCGGCCATCGTGCACCGCTCCAAGAGCTACGAGTGGGGCCGCCGCCTCTGCGAAAAGCTCCGCGAGCTACTCCCGCGCCAACAGTTCGAAATTGCCATCCAGGCCAGCATCGGGCAGAAAATCATTTCGCGGGAAACCGTGAAGGCCCTGCGCAAAAACGTAATTGCCAAGTGCTACGGCGGCGACATCAGCCGCAAGCGCAAGCTGCTCGAAAAGCAGAAGGAAGGCAAGAAGCGGATGCGTCAGGTCGGCTCCGTAGAAATTCCGCAGGAGGCCTTTTTGGCCGTCCTCAAAATCGACTAACCAAGTGGAACGCGCCCCATCGGGGCGCGTTTTTTTTGTGCGCACAAAACGTATTTCCCACCTCATACACTTCTTGACAGGGCGTGTTATGATTTACTCATCTTAAGACATGTCCTCAACCCTTCTCAAGAACTGTACGAGCCAGGAACAGCTGGAAAAGATCATCAAAGGCCAGGAACGCAAGTTCCGGTGGCGCGACGACTGGCCCGCGATGGAAGCCGCCCTGCAGGCTGCCGGCACCGCCGCCATCGCCGCTCACGAAAGCAAGAAAACCTCCGACCAACCCCAGGACCCTGCTTAACGACTAACCCCATGACCACTGCCCCCGACGCCACTACCTACCGCCTCATCGACGGCAAGCAAACCGCCGAGGCCATCAAGGAAGAAATTGCCGCCGAAGTAGCCCAGCGCAAGGCTGCCGGCCAGAAAAGCCCGCACCTGGCCGCCATCCTAGTGGGCCACGACGGCGGCTCGGAAACCTACGTGCGTAACAAGGTGCTGGCCTGCGAGCGGGTGGGCTTCGAGAGTACACTGCTGCGCTACGAAGACACCATCACGGAAGCCGAGCTGCTGGCCAAGGTGCAGGAGCTGAACGAAGACGACCGTATCGATGGCTTCATCGTGCAGCTGCCGCTCCCGCGCCACATCGACACCAACAAGGTGATTGAGGCGGTACGGCCGGAAAAGGACGTGGACGGTTTCCACCCGATGAACATCGGGCGGATGGTGGCCGGTCTGCCGGCCCTGCTGCCCGCCACGCCTTCGGGCATCGTGGAGCTGCTGCGTCGCTACGAGCTGCCGACGGATGGCAAGCACTGTGTAGTAATCGGGCGTAGTAATATTGTGGGTACGCCGGTTAGTATATTGCTTGCTAAGAACTTAGAGCCCGGTAACTGCACCGTGACTTTATGCCACTCCCGCACTCAGAACCTGGCCAATATCACCCGCACCGCCGACATCTTGGTGGCCGCCCTGGGCCGCCCGGAGTTCGTGACGGCCGATATGGTGAAGCCCGGTGCGGTAGTCATCGACGTGGGTACCACCCGCGTGGAGGATGCCGACAAGAAGTCGGGTTGGGCGCTGAAGGGCGACGTGAACTTTGCCGAAGTGGCCCCCTTGGCCTCCTATATCACGCCCGTACCGGGCGGGGTTGGGCCGATGACCATTGCCATGCTGTTGCTGAACACGCTGCGGGCCGCGAAGGGCGAGGTGTACCCAAAATAGCGTAAAACCGACAGGAGGGAAGCGCACTTGAACCCAACGTAGAATATACAGGGTTAAACCGGGACTTGGCCTCGTTAAATCCAATTAAAACCGCTCCCGGCTTTTAGAATTCCGGGCAGTGTACTACTTTTAAAGTCGGGCCGTTAGGGCGGAGGCCGGGTGCGCAGGCATTCGGAGCCGCCCAACGGCCCGGCTTGTCGTTTTCAGATTACCCACGTTTTGCTGCACGAACTTCCCGTTACGTCGGCGTCCCCGGCCCCCGGGGCGGCGGCTCCCGAACTGCCCGTCATGGAGCAGTTCTATACCATTCAGGGCGAAGGCTACAACACTGGCCGCGCCGCCTATTTCATCCGCCTGGGCGGCTGTGATGTGGGCTGCGTGTGGTGCGATGTGAAAGAATCATGGCCCATCGACGCGCACCCGCGCCAGTCCATTGCCCACCTCGTGGCGGCGGCTACCGCCGACGCGGGCCGCAACGTGGTCATTACCGGCGGCGAGCCGCTGATGCACGATCTGGCCCCGCTCACGGCCGCGCTGCACGAGGCCGGCTGCCGGAACTGGATTGAAACCAGCGGCGCGTATCCGCTCAGCGGCCAGTGGGACTGGATCTGCGTGTCGCCCAAGAAGTTCAAAGCGCCGCTGCCGTCGGTACTGGCCGCTGCCCACGAGCTGAAGATTATCGTCTTCAACAAGAGCGACTTCGCCTGGGCCGAGCAGCACGCCGCGCTGGTCGGCCCCGACTGCCGGTTGTACCTGCAGCCGGAGTGGAGCAAGGCCTCCGAAATGATGCCGCTCATCGTGGACTACGTGAAAGCGCAGCCTCGGTGGCAGGTGTCGCTGCAAACCCATAAGTTTCTCGACATTCCGTAGCGCCCTACTTTCTCCCCCTATGCGCCGTTCGTTCGTTGTGCCTATTGTCCTGCTGCTCGCAATGGGCAGCCTGTCACCCCTGCATGTTGCTGCTCAGGCCAAGCTGAGTACCACCAACACCAAAGCCCGCAACCTATGGGAAAAAGCGCAGGAGCAGGCCAAGGCCCGGGACTTCAATAAGGCCATTGAAACCCTGACGCAGCTGAACCAGAAATTCCCTTCGCTGGGCGAACCGTACGTGCTGAGAGGGTCGCTGCTGAAGGCTATGGGGGAAAACCAGCAGGCGTTTGAGGCGTATCGTGACGGGCTGGCCAAGCTGCCGGTCGAGGCCTCGCACTCCAACGATTATTTCACGCTGGGGGAGCTGGCCATGACATTCGGCGAATACGAGACGGCAGCCGAGAGCTATAAGAAATATCTTAAAACCGCCGCCAAAAGCCAGCGAAACGGCCCGCGCGCCCAGCGCCAGCTTCTGAACTGTGAGTTTGCCCGGAAGGCTATGGCCGCGCCGACCGGCATTCAGCCCGAGCGGCTGGCAGAGCCGCTGAATACGTTCCGGTTTCAGTATTTCCCAGCCCTTACCGCCGATAGCCGTTTCCTGTTATTCACGGGCCGGCCCACAGCGGAAAGCGGCGAGGATTTGTTTGTAAGCCGCCAGAACAAGGACGGTAGTATGGGCGACCCGGCCTCCATTTCGGCGGCCATCAACACGTCCTACAACGAAGGTGCCGGCTCTATTTCTGGTGATGGTAAAACATTGGTGTTTGCTTCCTGTGACCGGCCGAGTTCAGTAGGCAATTGTGACTTGTACATTTCCCGCCGGACCGGTAACGTGTGGAGCAAACCCCAGAACCTGGGCCGCAATGTAAACTCGCCGGAATGGGACTCGCAGCCGACTCTGTCGGCCGACGGCCGCACGCTGTACTTCACTAGTACCCGGCGCGGCGGTAAGGGCCAGGAGGACATTTACGTGACCACTCTGAACGCCGACGGCAACTGGGCTCCTGCCCGTAACCTGGGCGCGCCGGTGAACACCTCTGGGAAGGATATGGCCCCGTTCATTCACGCCAGCGGAACCACGCTATATTACGTGACTGATGGGCTGGTAGGCATGGGGGGGCTGGATGTGTACCGTTGCGAGCAGCTAGCCGCCGATAAGTGGAGCAGCCCCCAGAACCTGGGCTATCCGCTCAATACGTTCGAGAACGAAGCCTCCCTGTTCATTAGCTCCGATAACCGCCGGGGCTTCTGCTCCCGCTCCAAGACCACAGTGCCCGGCGTGAAGCAGGAGCGTGACCGGCCGGTGGAGCTGTTCGGCTTCGAGGTGCCCAAAGAAGTGCGGGCCCGCGAAACTAGTACCTACACCCAGGGCCGTGTATTCGATGCCTTCACCAAAAAGCCCATCCGGGCCGATGTGCAGCTCTACGATCTGAACACCGACGAGCTGGTGCAATACGTGGGCTCCGACGCCGAAAACGGCGAGTATACCGTGGTGCTCAACGAAGGCCGTCAGTACGCCATGTATGCTGCCGCCGATAAGTACCTGATGCGCAGCCTGAGCTTCGATTACAGCGACAAACGTAGCTTCGATCCGCTTACGCTCGATATCTACCTAGAGCCGGTGCGCTCGGGCCGTAGCATTGTACTCAATAACCTGTTCTTCGATTCCAAGGAGTTTGCGCTCAAGCCCAAGTCCCGAACTGAGCTGAACCGACTCGTGGCCTTTATGAAACAATATCCTGATATTCAGGTGGAAGTGTCAGGGCATACCGATGATGTAGGCTCCGATGATGATAACCAAGTATTGTCGCAGAACCGGGCCAAATCAGTTTATACCTACCTGCTCAGCCAGGGCGTGAAGGCTCAGCGGCTCCGGTTCAAGGGCTATGGCGAAACCAAACCCCTCAACCCCAATGACTCCGACGAACACCGCCAGCAGAACCGGCGGATTGAACTCCGTATTTTATAGGTTTCTTGTTCAGAATCAGAGAATTGAAAGTCCGGCTGCCTAGCAGCCGGACTTTTTTTGTTTGTATTTAACCTTTGTCATTGCATTCCTAAAAGACTGATAATGAGTGTTAGGATTGAGGGTAAAGAAAGCTTTTGATTAGAATAATTATAAAATTTATTTGTATTATTAAATTATAGTGTTCATATTTGGTCATGCCTACCTCCCCTACCGGGTTGGAGCAGTAAGTCTGAACGTGGGTTACGCACCCGCCCAGGCGCCGGGGCATTCCTCTTAAACACTTCATTTTCACACTTAAATCTTTCACTCTTTACCTCATGAAAAAGACTACTCTTTTCGCTTGCCTGCTGCTGGGAGTTCAGAGCATGGCATTGGCTGGTTCAGAAGGCGACGGCAACACCAGCATCCACGCCCGGGCCACCGCCCTCACGCGTTCCATTTCCGAGAAAGCCCGCCTGGATGAAGGGCAGTACCTGCGTGTAAAGCAGCTTAACGTACGTATGCTGGCCGAAATAGAAGACTTGAAAACCCGCTTCGCCGCCGACCAGAGTATTCTGGATCAGCGCCTGGCAGATGCCCAGGGCCGCTATGAGTCGGACCTTACCGCGCTGCTGCGGCCGGCCCAGCTGGCCCTATTCCAACAAAGCCGCGCCAGCATGACGGCCCTGGGACAGCACTAAAAAAACCACCGACTACCGAATTCTCTCCCTTGTTCTCTTTCCCAATTCATATGAAAAAGCTCACAGTACCCTTGTTGCTGGCTGTGCTGGCCTTTACATCTCACCGCTTGCTGGCGGCCCCCGGCCCCGGCAACCGCGACCTGCAGGCCCGCGCTACCGCCATGGCCCGTTCGTTGTCGCAGCAGGTGCGGCTGAACGAGGGCCAGTACGTGCAGGTACGCGCCCTCAATCTGCGGCTGCTGCAGGAAACCCTCTCAGCCAAAGCCTTATTCGTGCACGATGCGGAACTGCAAAACCGTGCCGTAGCTGATGCACATCTGCAATACGAAATGGAACTGTCATCCCTGCTACAGCCCAACCAGCTGGCCCTGTATCAGCAGAACCGCACCAGTATGACGGCGCTGGGCGCAACGCCTTATTAATAGTGCCGGAAAAGCCTGCCTGCCGTCTTGGGCAGGCTTTTTTCAGGTTTATTATTGTTTTTCATAGAATATATATAAAGTAAATATTGTTTATGTTATAATAATAGGATATATTCATCTTATAGTTAGTGCATTACGCCATCTTGCCCGTTTCACTCTTCCTCCAATCCAACTCACCACCGTTATGAAAAAAGTACTTTCCTTCCTTGTTTTTGCCACCGTAATAGCCGTTAGCCAGCCCGTACAGGCTGCGCCTGCCGATGGCAGCAACAAACTGGCAACCCGCGCCACCGAAATGACGCGCCAGATGTCCGAGCGTACTCGTCTCAGTGAAGGGCAGTACGTGAAAGTTCGGGCGCTGAACATGCGTCTGCTCACCGAAACGACGGAGTTACGCCGGCAATTCGCCACCGACACTGAAGCTACTGATAAGGCCCTGGCTGATGTGCAGATGCGCTACGAATGGGACTTGGCCGCTATCCTCGGCCCCAAGAAAATGGTGGCCTACGAAGAAATGAAAACGAATTTCACTGCTGCCAATATTCGCTGATTACTTGTGAGTTACCTGCTGCTGATTGCAGTAGTAATGGAAACGAAAAAAGCCCGCCGAAGCGGGCTTTTTTGTTGTTACAGGGTAACGAGCAGAGCTTACGAACGAGCGTCGATGCTCACGTAGTCCCGCTCGGTTTCGCCGGTGTAGATCTGACGCGGGCGGCCGATGGGCTCCTTGTTCTCGCGCATTTCTTTCCACTGGGCAATCCAGCCGGGCAGGCGGCCCAAGGCAAACATCACCGTGAACATCTCAGTGGGAATACCGATAGCGCGGTAAATGATGCCGGAGTAGAAGTCTACGTTCGGGTACAGCTTCCGCTCGATGAAGTACTCATCGGTGAGGGCGGCCTGCTCCAGTTCCTGGGCAATTTTCAGCAGCGGGTCATCAATACCGAGGGCTGCCAGCACGTCGTCGGCGGCTTTCTTGATGATTTTGGCGCGCGGGTCGAAGTTCTTGTAGACGCGGTGACCGAAGCCCATCAGACGGAATGAGTCGTTCTTATCCTTGGCCTTGGCAATGAACTTGCTGGTGTCGCCGCCGTCCTTCTGGATGGCCTGCAGCATCTCCAATACCTCTTGGTTGGCACCGCCGTGCAGCGGACCCCACAGGGCGTTGATACCCGCCGAAACAGAACCGTAGAGCGAGGCATTGGCCGAGCCTACGAGGCGTACGGTGGAGGTAGAGCAGTTCTGCTCGTGGTCGGCGTGCAGGATGAGCAGCTTGTTGAGGGCACTCACGATGCGCGGGTCGATGTCGTACTTCTCCGTGGGGAAGCTGAACATCATGTACAGGAAGTTGGAGCAGTAGTCGAGGTCGTTGCGCGGATAGTTCAGCGGGTGACCCATATTGTTCTTGTACGTCCAAGCCGCAATGGTCGAAATCTTGGCCATGAGACGAATCACGTTCAGGTCAGTATCTTCCTTGCTCAGGTCCGGCGATACGCTCTCGGGGTAGAAGGCCGTGAGCGAGCAGATGAGGCTGCTGAGAATGGCCATCGGGTGGGCCGCCGACGGGAAGCCGTCGAAAATCTTGCGCACATCTTCGTGCACCAAGGTATGTTTGGTAATCTGGTTGCTGAAGTTGTCAAGCTCGGCCTGGGTGGGCAGCTTGCCATAGATCAGCAGGTAGGCTACCTCAATAAATGAGGACTGCTCGGCCAGCTGCTCAATTGGATAGCCCCGGTAGCGCAGGATGCCTTCTTCGCCGTCGAGGAAGGTGATGGCGCTTTTGGTGGCGCCGGTGTTTTTGTAGCCCGAGTCGAGGGTTACGTAGCCCGTCTGGTCGCGCAGCTTGCCAATGTCAAAGGCTTTTTCGTGCTCGGTGCCTTCAATGACGGGGAGAGAGATGGATTTCCCGTCGAGGATCAGTTCAGCAGATTCTGCCATAAGGTTGGGTTGATGGGTGGGGTTATAAGGCGAAACTAAAGAATTGCCGGTGAGCCGGAAACCCCGTCAGTATTTGACGCCTATACTACAATCCGACCGCAGTGGTTGTTTGAGATGGGGAAAGCGCAAAGAAACGGCCCCCCGGTTGAAAGTGCGGCATGCAGCGCAAGGTTTTTCCAAAGCAGACCGCATTTTTCATCCCGGCAACGTTGCCGAGCTACGGGTAGCAGCTATTTTCCGATGCAGAACTGGGTAAAGATGCTGGTGAGCAGGTCGTCGTTGCTGATTTCACCGGTAATCTGGCCCAGTGCGGCCAGTGCATGGCGCAGGTCGGCGGCCAGCAACTCGGTGCCGGCCCCGATGCTCAGGCCCGTCAGCACGGCATCCAGGTGCTGATTGGCCTGCTCCAGACTTTGGGCGTGGCGCAGGTTGGTTACGATGGTGCTGGAGCCCGTTCGGTCAAGGCCATCGAGGCGGACACGGGCCAGCAGCTCCTGCCGCAGTTCATCAAGGCCGTCGCCCCGGGAAGCGGCAATAAGCACGGTGCCGATGCGCGTGAGGAAGGCTTCCTGGTCGGTATCCGGAGCCACATCCAGCTTGTTGCCCACGGCCAGTACGCCCACGCCCGCCGGTAGCTTCAGGGCCTCAATCTCCGCTTTAAGTTCAGTAGGTGTAGTAGTCGTTATATCAAATAGATATACCACTAATGCAGCCTGCTGCACCCGCTTCATCGTACGCTCAACACCCATGGCTTCTACCACGTCGGTCGTGTCGCGCAGGCCGGCCGTATCAACAAACCGGAACCGGATGCCTTCAATGCTGACTTCATCCTCAATCAGGTCGCGGGTGGTGCCGGCCACCTCCGAGACGATGGCGCGCTCCTCGTTGAGCAGGGCGTTGAGCAGGGTGCTTTTGCCGGCGTTGGGACGACCGGCAATAACGGTGGTTACCCCGTTCTTGATAACGTTGCCCAACTCAAAGGAGCGGAGCAGGCGGCGCACCAGTTGTTGTACTTCCTGCAAGAGCTGCACCAGACCGGTGCGGTCAGCAAACTCCACATCCTCTTCGCCGAAGTCCAGCTCCAACTCCAGCAGGGCTGCAAACTGTACCAGTCGCCCGCGCAGTTCTTTCAACTCCTGGGAAAAGCCGCCGCGCATCTGGCGCATGGCCACTTGGTGTGAAAGGGCCGAGTCGGCGGCAATCAGGTCGGCTACGGCTTCGGCCTGGGCCAGGTCGAAGGCTCCGTGCAGGAAGGCACGCTTGGTGAACTCGCCGGCTTCCGCCAGCCGGGCGCCATGGCGCAGCAGCAGCGCCAGCACTTCCTGCACAATGTAGTCGGAGCCGTGGGTGCTGATTTCCACCACGTCCTCGCGGGTGTAGGAGTGCGGCCCCCGAAACAACGACACAACTACCTCATCCAGAATCCGGGCCCCGTCGCGGATGGTGCCGACGTGTAGCGTATGGCTGGGCTGGTCGCGCAGACGTTTGCCGGCAAACACGGCGTCGGTGAGGGCAATGGCTGCCGGCCCCGAAAGGCGGACCAGGGCAATGGCGCCGGCCCCGGGCGGCGTGGACAGGGCAACGATGGTATCGGTAAGCGAAACGGGGAGGGCCACGGCGGCAAAACGAATGGTTCGGCCGCAAAGGTACGCGCTTCCCCCGGCAGCTTAATCCGTGACCAGCAGGTTCCGGCTGACCTCGGCTGATACCAGATATTTTATCTCGTTATTAATTCTGATTTCAAGGGAGTTATCAAATAATACTTTGTCTACTACTTCAATGTGAGTACCCAGGTTAACGCCAACCTTATCGAGGTATTGGAGAAAGGGCGCGGAAGTATTTCGCACGGCCACCACGCGGCCTCGGTCGCCGGGGCGCAGGTCAGAGAGCAAACGGTGCTGGGGGCGGTGCAGGATGCCGTCGGCAGTTGGAATTGGGTCGCCGTGGGGGTCGAACTGCGGGAAGCCCAGAAACTCATCTAGGCGGCGCACCAGCAGGTCGGAGTCGATGTGCTCCATCTGCTCGGCCACGTCATGCACCTCGTCCCAGTTAAAGCCGAAGTGCTGAACCAGGAAAACCTCCCACAGCCGGTGCTTGCGAATAGTCAGCAGGGCCAGCCGGCGGCCTTCCTGCGTGAGCGTGACGCCCCGGTAGCGCGTGTAGTGTAGCAGACCCTTCTCGCCGAGGCGGCGCAGCATATCCGTCACCGAAGCGGGACGCGTCTGCAGTTCCTCGGCCACGCTGTTGGTGCTGACTTCCGTGCCCGGCTGGGCTTCGCTCAGCTTGTGAATGGCCTTCAGGTAATTCTCCTCGGTGTAGCTGGGCATTCGGTTGAATTAAGAATTATGAATTAAGAAGTAAAAGTTGAGGTGACCAACACGGGCGATAAAGTCCGGTCAGTCACCCCATTTACTTCTCAATTTTTAATTAGCCAGCACCTACCAGCGGATCAGGGCGGAGGCCCAGGTGAAGCCGGAGCCGAAGGCGGCCAGGCACACCAAGTCACCACGCTTGATGCGGCCTTCCTGCACGGCTTCGCTCAGGGCGATGGGCACTGAGGCGGCCGTGGTGTTGCCGTAGCGCTGGATGTTGCTGAACACTTTATCGTCGGAGAGGCCCATTTTCTGCTGCACAAATTGCGTGATGCGCAGGTTGGCCTGGTGCGGGATGAGCATGTCGATGTCCTTCGACTCGTAGCCGTTGGCATCAAGGGCTTCCCGGATAACCTGGGGGAAGCGCACCACGGCGTGCTTAAACACGTTCTGGCCGTTCATGTAGGGGTACATTTCCAACTCGTTGGCCATCACGTACTCGAGGCGGTTCTTGCGGTTGGAGCCGGGCTCTCGCACAATAAGCTCCTCGGCGTGCTCGCCCTGGGAATGCAGGTGGGTGCTCAATACGCCATGACCCTCGCGGGTGCTGGGGCGCAGTACCACCGCGCCGGCGCCATCACCGAAAATAACCGACACGGCCCGGCCCCGGGTGCTGATATCGAGGCCCGAGGAATGGATTTCGGAGCCCACCACCAGCACGGTATCGTACATGCCGGTTTTGATGAACTGGTCGGCCATTGACAGCGCATATACGAAGCCGGAGCACTGGTTGCGCACGTCGAAAGCCGGAATGGGAGCCTGGATGCCCAACTCACGCTGTAGCAGCACGCCGGAACCGGGGAAGAAGTAGTCGGGCGACAGGGTGGCAAACACAATCAGTTGCACATCGTCGGGGGTGAGGCCGGCCATTTCCAGGGCTTTGCGGGCCGCATTGGCCCCCATGTTGGCCGTGGTGTCCTTGCCTTCCTCAAACCAGCGCCGCTCCCGGATGCCGGTACGTTCCTGAATCCACTCGTCGGTGGTGTCAATCAGTTGGGTCAGGTCGGCATTCGTGACCACGCGCTCGGGCACGTAATGGCCAACACCGGCAATTTCAGAGAGTCGGAGAGAGTTGTTCATCAGTAGGGGGGATTTGCGGAGCAGGACAGTCGGAAATAAGCACGCCGAAGGTAGAAAAATTCGGCACCAGCTCCGTAAACGGCCCGCAAAGGTCGGTAGTTACCGGATAGAATCCATCAGCCAGTGCAATTTTTCAGCTTCCGACTGCCAGAAGGCCCCGTCGGGTGGTCCGGCCGGGTAGTATACGGGGCTTCGCAGCCGGTGGGCAAGTGTTTCGGCCGGCGGATACTCCGGTTGCTGGAAGTCGAACCCGAAACCCGCCGCTGCTTCCTCGGCCAAGGGCAACCAGAGTGGGTTGGGCGGTAGTACCAGCGGCAGCGCGTGGGCCAGGTACTCGAACAGCTTGGTAGGAATGCAGCGGGCCGTGCTGGGGTGGGGCCGGTAGGGCAGCAGCCCCAGGTGGCTGCGCCGGATTTCGGCCGCTACCTGCGCGTGCGGTACCAAAGCAGCCCCGCCCACCAGCGTCACGGCCGCGCCGGCCGCCGCCACGGCGGCCTGCAGGCGCGGCAGCAGCCCCGGCTGCTGGCACGCCCCGATGATGGTCAGGTGGGCCAGGGGCCACGCCTGCCGTAAATGCTGCACAAACCGGATGGCCTCCCATACGCCATTCAGCTCCGAAATAGTGCCCGTGTACACTATCCGTAATGGCTCCGTAACCGGCGGCAGCCGGCGCGGGAACGGGGCGGGTTGCTCATCGTAGGGCTGGTACTTGTTTTCGATGAGCAGAGTAGGGCTATGCCGGGTGCCGGGGGGTAGCGGATTATTGGAAAGTTGGGCAAACGGCAGCTCGTCGGCGTAGCTGCGCTCGGCCAGCAGCACGGCGCGGGCCCGGCGGGCAGCCAGGGTTTCGAGGCGGCGCACCAGTGCGGCCAGTAAACTACGGGCCCAAGCCGGGTACACGGCCTGCGTCCGGATGTTGAGAGCGTAGTTCTCCCGCACATCATACACGAAATGCCGGCCCGGTCCGGCCGCCTGCCACAGTACCGTGAGAGGCAGCAGCTCGGGAGCGTGCACAAACACCACATCAGGGCTTGTGCGTTGCAAGAGCTGCCAGTAGCGCACCTGGGCCCGCAGCCGTTCCCAGCTCAGGCGGGAGCCTTGCAGCAAAGTATGCGTGTGCAGGTTGCCGGGCAGGCTGGGCGGGAGTGGGGCCAAGCGGCCCGCTACGTGCACCTGCGTGCCGGGCCGCCCGGCCAGGGTGCGCCCGAACTTGCCCAGCATCCGCGTGTCATCGAGGGGCTTAAGAACGGAGGCCAGCAAAATGGTGACAGGACGCGGCATATTGGGTGCGAAGATGGTACTTTTGGCCCGCTTGCTGTCTGTGTTGCCGGTTGCTGGTTATGAGTTGACAGTTCTCATAAAGCACGCAACTGGCAAGGAATAACACACAACACACAGCTGACAACTATTAACACACAACTTCTTTCGCATGTCTGAACTGCAAAACCTGATTGAGGCCGCCTGGGCCGACCGGAGCCTGCTCCAGCAAGCCGCCACTACCGAGGCCATCCAGCACGTCATTGAAGAGCTGGATAAAGGCCGACTGCGCGTGGCCCAGCCCGCCAACGACCAGGAAGGCGGCTGGCTGGTGAATGACTGGGTGAAGAAGGCCGTTATCCTGTACTTTCCCATCCGCCAGATGGAAACCATTGAAGTCGGCCCATTCGAGTTCCGCGACAAAATGCGGCTCAAAACCAACTACGAGCAGCAGGGCGTGCGCGTGGTACCGCCGGCCGTGGCACGCTACGGGGCCTACTTGGCTCCCGGCGTTATCCTGATGCCCAGCTATGTGAACATCGGGGCCTGGGTGGGTGAGGGGACGATGGTGGACACCTGGGCCACCGTGGGCTCCTGCGCTCAGATCGGGGCCGGAGTGCATTTGAGCGGGGGCGTAGGCATCGGGGGCGTGCTGGAGCCCGTGCAGGCGGCTCCGGTTATTATTGAGGATGGCGCCTTCGTGGGCTCGCGCAGCATTCTGGTGGAAGGCTGCTTCGTGGGCAAGGAAGCCGTTATTGGGGCGGGCGTGACCATCACGGGCAGCACCAAAATCATCGACGTGACGGGTGCTGAGCCTATCGAGTACAAAGGCACGGTGCCGGCCCGCTCGGTTGTCATTCCGGGCTCCTACACCAAGCACTTCCCGGCCGGCGACTACCAGGTGCCCTGCGCCCTCATCATTGGGCAGCGCAAGCCCAGCACCGACCTCAAAACCTCGCTCAACGACGCGCTGCGCGAGCACAACGTGGCCGTTTAAAGCAAGAACTCCGGACGGAGCCACCAGTTTTTACGAAGCAGGTGAAACCAGCTTTCCGCTAAGTACACGTCCGGCTGGCTGCCCGTAGCCGGCCGGGCGTTTTTTTGTGGGGAAAGGCCGCCGCCATCGGTAGCCGGGCCGCGCAGCCGGGCTGACCGAATCCGGGAAATCCGAAAAAACCGTTTAAATCCGTGATTAACTGCTTAACATTGTAGAGCCGCGCCCGCTACCGGTTGGGGCTGGGCCGGACGTCTATTCTTTCTCTTTGCTTGATGAGTACCCTGAAACCAGTTGTATCGGCCGCCCAGGCCCGCGACGAAGTGCGCGACTATATAGCCCAGGAACTGGGCGTTGAACCCGATACCATCCAGACCCGCGTGGCCTTTAACCGGGAACTGCCCTGGGTGGATGCCCGCATGCACCACTGCTTCCTGGTGGAGTGGGCCGATGCTACCGGCCGCGACGGTGTGGCCCTGGCTGGCCCGTATACCCACAATTTCTTCGAGTTTACCCGGGCCGATGCCTATCAGCTGGGCGCTCAGAACGCGTGGCGGCAGCAGCTCATCAACCTGTACGCCGGCTGCGAACTGGTGGTGCAGGCCCGCCTCACGCAGGCTTTCACCGATACGCCCGACCCCACGCGCCTGGCCATTATCAAACAAACCCTGGAGGAGCGTACCAACTGGCGTATCGGCGTAAACGTGTCGCTGCGCGAGTTCCTGCGCTTCGGGGTGGATGAGTACTACATTTTCAACGGCAGCTGGATCTGGAACCCGCACTACCGCTACTCGCACCTGAAAGGCTTCATTCCGTACGGGGAGAAAACCCTGATGGAACTGCCCAAAGGGGACTTTCTGCCGGTGAAGAACTTCTCACCCTTTGAGGCTATTCCACCGCTGGGCGAAGATGGCGCGTATCCGGGAGAGCTGGTAAGCTTCATCATGGTGAAGAACAACCAGATTCTCGAAACCCGCGCCCTTGACCTCTACGCCCGCACCCTGATGAACCAGGTGGCACTGTTCTATGCCCTCGGCCGCGAGCATGGCCCCTTCAAGATTGACCTGCCGGAACAGGCGTAGGGCCTTTAGCAGAAGTGAGATTATAAGAAGTGAGAGGTGAGACTTTCGTTCATTTGGCGCATTGCCTGAACGAAAGTCTCACCTCTCACTTCTTATAATCTCACTGCTCTTCTAAGCTTTCAGCTTGTCACCGAATACGGCTTTCACCTTATCCACTTTGCTTTTTACTACAAACTGGCAGTAAGGCTGGGAGCCGTTAAGGTTGTAATAGTTCTGGTGGTAGGCCTCGGCCGGGTAGAAAACCGTGAGGGGCAGAATTTCGGTGGTGATGGGGCCACCGTCGAAGGCGTTAGCGTCGGTGAGCTTCTGCTTGTATGCTTCTGCTGTGTGCTGCTGCTCCTCGTTGTGGGCATAAATGCCCGAGCGGTACTGGGTGCCGGCATCATTGCCCTGGCGGTTGAGGGTAGTGGGGTCGTGGGTTTTCCAGAACACCTCCAGCAACTCCTCGTAGCTGATGACGGCCGGGTCGAAGGTGATTTGAATTACCTCGTTGTGGCCCGTGAGGCCGCTACACACCTCTTTATACGTGGGGTTAGCAATACGCCCGCCGGTATAGCCCGATACTACTTTTTCTACGCCTTTCAGATTCTGAAATACGGCTTCGGTGCACCAGAAGCAGCCGCCGCCAAATGTTGCTTGTTCCATTAAAATACGAGTCAGGTGTCAGAGTCAAAAACTGAACCTGTATAAGCGAATTTCCGCCGCAAAAGTTTCGCTGAAGCCAGCTTGCCGTCCTCCTCCCGCGCCGCCAAAACGACTGGTAGCGCTACTACGCGCTACCGCCCGCCGGATTGCCCCAGGCAACACTGAGGGCTGTCTCAGCAGTTGCCAAAGTGCCTGCCGACTTGCTTAGGGCGGCTTCCAGAGTTGCGGTAGGGCCAGTTGCTAAGGCCGGGGCCGCTTCCGGGAAGCAAAAAGCCCCTCCCGGGTAGTCGGGAAGGGCTTCGTTATATACCGCAGGCACCGCGAATCAGCAGAACCTGAATCAACGTCATCCAGTTATCTGCAACATCTGTGATTTACTTGCGGAACCGCTCGGCTAGCACCAGGTCTTTGGTGCCGTGGGTCCAGGAGTAGAATCCTTCGCCCGACTTCACGCCCAGGCGGCCAGCCGTTACCATGTTTACTAGCAGGGGGCAGGGGGCGTATTTAGGGTTGCCCAGGCCATCGTGCAGCACCCGCAGGATAGCCAGGCACACATCCAGTCCGATAAAATCGGCCAGCTGCAGCGGCCCCATGGGGTGGGCCATGCCCAGCTTCATCACCGTGTCAATTTCCTCCACGCCGGCCACACCCTCGAACAGACTGTAGATGGCCTCGTTGATCATGGGCATCAGGATGCGGTTGGCCACGAAGCCGGGGTAGTCGTTTACCTCGGTGGGCGTTTTGCCCAGCTCCCGCGAGAGGTCCATCACGCGCCGCGTCACCTCATCGGAAGTAGCGTAGCCCCGGATAACCTCCACCAGCTTCATCACCGGCACCGGATTCATGAAGTGCATGCCAATAACCTGCGCGGGCCGCTGTGTGACGGCCGCAATGCGGGTGATGGAAATAGACGACGTGTTGGACGCCAGAATGGCCCCGGCCGGGGCGTGCTGGTCCAGCTCCCGAAAGATGTTGAGCTTCAGTTCCACGTTCTCGGTGGCGGCTTCTACTACTAAATCGGCGGTGCGGACGCCCTCGGCAATGCTGGTGAAGGAAGTGAGGCGGCCCAGGGTGGCCGTTTTGTCGTCGGCCGAGAGGCTGCCCTTGGTTACCTGGCGGTCCAGGTTCTTGCCGATGGTGGCGAGGCCTTTGTCGAGGGCGTTCTGGCTGACGTCAATCAGGGCAACGGAGAAACCGTGCTGGGCAAAAACGTGGGCAATGCCATTGCCCATCGTGCCCGAGCCAATTACGGCAACGTTCATATCGTGAAAAGAAAGAGTGGGTGGGAAATGGGCCGAAGCCCGGGAAAACTGCTGCAAAGCTAACCCGAAATCCGGGCTGCCTCAAGGCCGGTACTACCAGAATAGCGGTGGAGTACAAGCGGTTTTTTTGGCGTAACAAAACCGCTTGCACAGGGTTTAGCGGCGGTTTTAGCCGCTGCCGCCGTCCAAGTATGAAAAAAATACGACGGGTTTATAAACCTTTTGGCACGACCCCCGCGTACAAATCCGCAGAACGGCTTCCGAGGCAGACTTCACCCAGTACCTGCCGGAACCGCTCTATTCCTCTCTCCCTTTTCACCCTTTACGCTCTCCTTTCATCATGGGAAATCTACTGTATATCATCGCCGTCATCCTGATCATCATCTGGGCCCTGGGCTTCTTCGGTGTACTCGGTACCGGTATTGCCGGTAACGGTTTGATCCACATCCTGTTGGTTATTGCCATCATCGCCATTCTGCTGCGTGTTATTCGCGGCGGCCGGGTAGTCTAACTCCCCTCTGACTTCCACTTTGGTAGGTGGAATTTACCCTGTCCGAAAAACACAAAAAGCCCCGCTCAGCAATGAGCGGGGCTTTTTGTTGTGCCAGCGGGAAGGCTATTTCAGATCGAACAGGAAGCTGAAGCGGATAACCGGCTGCCCGTAAATATCCTCGAATCCGTCGTTGAAGTTGTAGAGTACCACAATGTCGGCGGCGGCCCGGTCGCTGAAGCGGGTACGGTAGCCAGCCCCGGCCAGGGGCGTGCGCACGTTGAGCTTGCGCTTGAAGAGCTGACCGGTATTCTGGTCCTGATACAGTACTTCTGCCTGGGTCACCTCGTATTCGGCGTGCAGAAAGAACTCCTTATAGGCAATGAACTGGGCAAAGCCTTTCACGCCCAAACTGCTGGTTTTGATGCCATCAGTCCCACGCAGAGAGTAGCTGTTGTAAGCGTAGGAAATGCCCGGCCCGGCGGCAAACCGCTCCGTAAACCGGTACCCGATGGCCGGGGCCAGGCTGGCGCTGAACTGGCTGAACCCGTACAGGCTACTGAATCCCAGGCCAAAGTTGGTGTACAGAAAATACTTGCGCAAGGGTGGGGGCGGTGGGGCCACGCCAGGCCGCTGGGGCAAATCCATGCCCGAGGGGCGGTTGGGGTCGAATGGCTGGTTAGAGGCCGGCATGTTCGGGTCGGGGGCAACGGGGGGCGTGGGCGCGGGCTGGTACACGGGAGCCGGCTGCCGGGGCGCGGGTGCCGGGGCGCCACCGGGCGGGGCCGTGTTCAACTGGGGCTTTACCGTGCGGGTAGTATCGGTGGTTTGGGCTGAAACGGTAGGGGCCAGCCCAACCAGGCCGGCCCCACTTATCAGCATCAGGAACAAGAGTCGTTTCATAATGCTTGTAGTAACGTACTTACGATACCAATTGATACATGCGCTGGCGCTGAGCCCGAATGTTTTCGTCAGCCAGATATTCCTCGTAGCTCATGCGCCGGTCGATGATGCCCGTGGGCGTCAGCTCAATGATGCGGTTGGCTACCGACTGAATTACCTGCAAATCATGGGAGGCGAACAGCAGCGTGCCGTTGAACTCGCGCAGGGAGTTATCCAGGGCCGTGATGCTCTCCAGGTCCAGGTGGTTCGTTGGGTCGTCGAGTACGAGTACGTTGCCGCCTTCCATCATCATTTTGGAAAGCATGCAGCGCACTTTCTCGCCCCCGCTCAGCACGTTGCTTTTTTTCTGCGACTCCTCACCCGAGAACAGCATACGGCCCAGGAAGCCCCGGATGAAGGATTCATCCTTCTCGGTGCTGTACTGGCGCAGCCAATCCACCAGGTTCAGGTTGGTATCGAAGAACTCGGTGTTTTCCTTGGGGAAGTAGCTGGGCGTGATGGTGGTGCCCCACTTGAAGTCGCCGGTTTCGGCCTTCACCTGCTCAAACAGCACGTCGAACAGGAGGGAAGCGGCCCGGTCGTCGCGGCCGATGATGGCCACTTTGTCCTTCTTGTCCAGCGCGAAGGACACGTTGCGGAAAACCACCTGCCCGTCCACCGACTTGCTCAGGTTGTCCACCGTCAGCAGCTGGTTGCCAGCCTCGCGCTCGGGCTTGAAGGCAATGTAAGGGTACTTGCGCGAGCTGGGCTTGATTTCTTCCAGCGTGAGCTTCTGGAGCAGTTTCTGCCGCGAGGTAGCCTGCTTGGACTTGGAAGCGTTAGCCGAGAAGCGGCGCACGAATTCTTCCAGTTCCTTGCGCTTGTCTTCGGTCTTCTTATTAATATCCTGGCGCTGGCGCAAAGCCAGCTGCGACGACTCGTACCAGAACGAGTAGTTGCCGGGGTACATGGTGATTTTCGAGAAGTCGAGGTCGGCCATGTAGTTACACACCGCGTCGAGGAAGTGTCGGTCGTGGCTTACTACAATTACCGTATTCTGGAACGAGTCGAGGAAGTTCTCCAGCCACAGCACGGTCTCGGCGTCGAGGCCGTTGGTTGGTTCGTCCAGCAGCAGCACGTCGGGGTTACCGAACAGGGCCTGGGCCAGCAGCACGCGCACCTTGTCGGAGGTACCCAGGTCGGCCATCAGGGTGTGGTGCTTGTCTTCGCCGATGCCGAGGCCCGAGAGCAACTCGGCGGCTTCGTACTCGGCGTTCCAGCCTTCGAGGTCGGCAAACTCGCCTTCCAGCTCAGCGGCCCGCTCGCCGTCGGCGTCCGAGAAGTCGGCCTTGGCGTAGAGGGCATCTTTTTCCTCCATCACCTTCCACAAGCGCGTGTGGCCCATAATCACGGTCTGGAGCACGGGGAAAGCATCGGCCGCAAACTGGTCCTGCTTCAAGACCGAGAGGCGGGCGCCCTTGGGCATATCCACCGAGCCGGTGTTGGGCTCAATCTCGCCCGAGAGAATTTTCAGAAACGTGGACTTACCCGCGCCGTTGGCCCCGATGAGGCCATACACGTTGCCGGGCATGAACTTGATGGTAACGTCTTCAAACAATACGCGCTTGCCGTAGCGCAGGCTTACGTTGGAGGTGCTGATCATAGGTGAAGTAAGGCGGAAAAATCCCGAAAATGGCCGGTAAAGAGCAGTGCAGCTGATTCCCGGCCCGCAAAAGTACGCAAAATGCCCCGCCTCCCCGGAATTGCCCGGAACAGAATAGCGCCGCGCCGAAAAAAAAGCCCGAAACACACAACAACCTACCGGTCAGGGCGGTATAAAAAAGGAAGCGGGCCAGGGCCGGGAGCAGAGCGGGAGGACGAAGTTGCAACAAGCAACTTCCCGCCGGTAGTTCCGGGCATAGTCGTCCGCCCGGTTTCTCTTCCAACTTCTTAATTCGATCAGCGTATGGCAACTCCCCACATTACCCCCGAAACCAATGGGGTGCGGTATGGCCTGTTCACGGCCGGCGGCATGATTATATACTTCATTATTGCCTCCCTGTTCGGCTTGGCCGAGCGGATTGAGCTGAGCTTCCTGAACGGCGTGATTCTGGCCGTGGGTATCTGTATGGCCATTGCGCACTATAAGCGGTTCCGGCACGGCCGGATGCCCTATCTGCACGGCTTTGCCACAGGTATTATCACGGCGGCTGTGGCCTCGGTGGCATTCAGCTTCTTCTTTATTCTGTACGCCGGGGTGCTGAACCGCCATATCATGGACGGCATCCGGGCGCAGGACCTGTTCGGCTTCGACCTCTCGGTAACCATTGCCTTCCTGGCCATTATCCTGCAGGGAGCCATGTCGGGCATGATTATCTCGCTGATTGCCATGCAGTACTACAAGAGCCCAGACCACAAGCCAATGACTGGACTCGAGTAGTTGTCCTCATTATGCCAACAATTGCCACCAGCCGGCCCCAAAGGCCGGCTGGTATGCATAAAAGGGGAAGGAGAATATGCGGTATAGAGTTATTTGTATTAATTATTTCAATAAATAATTGTCTTATTTTGTTTAAAAAGATTGTGATTATGCTTTAAACCACGTATTTTTGGATAGAAATAATAGGGATGAAGTGGAATCTTTTACGTTGCCGCTTGGTTGGTTGCCCACTACATACCTATGCTCTCAAACCTGCCCGCTTTCCACCGTTTTCCCATGAAAGCTCTTGTCCTGACCTGTTTACTGGCTGCCTTTGGCACCGCCGCGCATGCCCAGATGAAAGACCGATACGCTGAGCGTCCCGGCATTGCGGAGCCTTCTACCGCTCAGGTAGAGGAGCTGACGCGTTCCATGAGCCAGCAACTACAACTAAATGAAGCCCAGTTTATTCAGCTGCGAGCCGTCAATAAGATCAAGCTGGCCCGTACCGAAGAAATTCAGTGGCAATACCACGACGACCTTATGGAGCGAACCGCCAAACTGGCGGAACTGGAGTCGCAGTACGAAACGGAGTGTAGCCGCATCCTCACCCCCTCGCAGCTAAGCCTATTTCACAACGAGCAGCACCGTGATGTAATGCCCGCTCAGCCAACCAACTCTACCGATGGAGGGCTTGGGTAAGGCTGCATAAAGTAGTTTGTGTAAAGTAAAAACGGCCGCTTCTCTGACGAGAGAAGCGGCCGTTGCTGTATTACTGTACCAGCAGGAGCCGGGTAGTGTGACAGGTTAATAATGATAAATATTGTAATAGTTATATTTATTTGTCTTTGATTACCGGTAGAATAATTTCGGTAATGGTACCGGTTGCTCCGCTTCGCAGAAGCATTCTGTTGCTGCCGGAGCGCGGGTGGCCGGGGGCGCAGTGCAAGCCAGGGGTCACGTAGTAAATATATACTTTGTCGCTTTGCTCGCCGAGCTCCTCTTCGTCGGGGTGGCCCAGTAACGCGGTGATGTCATTGATTCGGGAGCCGTATAGGGCGTTTCGGTGCTTTTCGAGCACGGGCAGCAGCTGGCGGCGGCGGTTCTGGCAGCCGTAGGAATCGGCGCGCCAGGTGGCTGCATCGAAGCCGGGGAGTGCCGGCAGATCATGGCCACAGCTGGTGCAAGCCAGCGCCATCAGCCCCGTAAAAGCAGCACGAAGCAAAAGAGAAGGAACAGTTTTTTCGGTCAAGTGGTTGAGCATCTCAGGATTAATTGACGCAAAAGTGCTATTTTTGGCTAGCCCAAAGCAGAGCCGCTGTGCAAGCTACTTCCAATTTCTTCGCCCCGACTACTTTAGCCGATGCCGAATTTGCCGACTTTCACCGCCGGTCTTTTACTGACATGTCTTTCCCTGCTCATCCCCATGGGCAATGTACGGGCCGCCGCCTCGGTTGTGGTACCCGAAGAAGCCCCCGCCAGTTCCGTATTGAGTGCTTCGGCACGGATGGCATATACGGCTGCTTTCGAACAGCATGTGGCCCTGACGTACGCCCGTGCCGGCCTAACGGCGGCTGGCGTACCGTTGGATGTGTACCGCAAAGCTTTGGTGGGGTTTTATAATCTGCAGCAGCAGGGTACTATTAGTGCCAACTGCCACACGGTTACTATTGTCGATTTCAGCCGCTCCAGCACCCGGGAACGGTTATGGGTAGTGGACCTGGCCCAGGGCCGGCTATTGCACCATACGCTGGTAGCACACGGCAAGAACACCGGTGAGGAATACGCCCAGACGTTTTCGAACCGGGAGGGCTCCGAGATGAGCAGCCTGGGTTTTTACGTAACCGGCCAAACGTACCAGGGCAAGCACGGCCTTTCCCTGAAGTTGCATGGTGTGGACGAAGGCTACAATACGAATGCCCTGGGCCGGGCCGTGGTAGTACATGGGGCTGAGTACGTAAGCCAGGAATTTATCCGGCAGCATGGGCGGCTGGGGCGCAGCCAGGGCTGTCCGGCTTTGCCCGTAGCCCAGACGCCCGGCATCATTCGCTCTATCAAAGGCGGAACGGTGCTATTTGCCAACGGGCCGGCCAACTCGGCTTACCACTCTCAACTACTACTTTTGGACTCCGCGTTGCTGGCTTTTGCGCAGAGCAAAGGACTGATAGCTCGCGCCGGCTAGCTTCGCCTGCGTACCAATAGCAGCGGCCCGCTTCTCAACCTGAGAGGCGGGCCGCTGGCATTTTATATGGTGGAAACGTTAGGCCCGGTCACTGGTGGTACGAACCAGATTGATGCCGGCAAAAAAGAAAATCAAGCCTACCACAAACGGAACCAGAGAGTTCATCTTGCTGAGTCCCAGGCCACCAATTTGCAGGAAGGCCAACGCGGCTATAATGATGCCGATAATACCCAAAACGGTCAGGATGCTGCCGAAAGTGCGTTTTTGATTCATAGGGAAAGGGGAGTTGCAGTGGGGAGAAAGGCCCTCCGGGGAGAGAGTGACCGGGATAGGGCCTGATACGTGTACCACTGGATTTTAGGTTTCAACAGGGCAGGCAACCCTACCGAAAGCTGCGCGTTACAAGGCGCAAAGGACGTTTCGTCCGGTTTTCGCACTTTCCCTACTCCCCTTCCTTCCAACTAATCATGAGAGGCAACCTACGCTACATAATTGCCCTGGTAATGGCCGCCTTTGCGTTCATTCCCTACTACTGCAACACCCAGAAGAATGAAGTTACGGGCGAAGTTCAGCACGTAGATATGTCGGCCGACCAGGAAATTGCCCTGGGCCTGCAGGCTGCCCCCGAAATGGCGCAGCAATACGGCGGCATTCACCCCGACCAGAAGGCCGGAGCAGCTGTAGAGCGGATCGGCCAGGAAATTGTCCGGTCGACCAAGGCCGGCCAGTCGCCCTACAAATTCCAGTTTCACTTGCTGGCCGATGAAAATACAATCAACGCCTTTGCCTTGCCTGGTGGGCAGGTATTCATTACGGCGGGCCTGCTGAAAAACCTGAAAACCGAAGGACAGGTGGCCGGTGTGCTGGCCCATGAAATCGGGCACGTGGTGGGACGGCACTCGGCGGAGCAGATTGCCAAGTCGCGCCTCACCAGCGGCCTGACCGGGGCCGCCGCCATCGGCCTCTACGACCCCGAACGGCCCGGTACCGCCGCCAGTGCCGCCGCTGCCGCCATGGTGGGCAAGCTGCTCACGTTGCGCTACGGCCGCGAAGATGAACTGGAAGCCGACCGTCTGGCCGTTGATTTCACGCCGGCTGCCGGCTACGACCCCCGCTCCATGATTCAGGTGATGGAAGTGCTGCAGCAAGCCAACCAGGGCAGCAACCCGCCTGAGTTCCTGAGCACTCATCCTAACCCGGGTAACCGGATTCAGGAACTGCAGCAGGAAATCAACACCGACTATCCGCAAGGTTTGCCGGCTAACCTGAAGCCCTAGCCCTGACGCAATTTTTTCTGTTCCGGAGCCGGCCAAAAGCCGGCTCCATTCGTTTACGAAAGTGCCATATTTGTACGGTCTACCGCGTATCAGCTTCTCGCATGCTTCCCACTTCCCCTGCGCAGCTTCGGCGGCTCCTGTTCGTGCTCAATCCCGTTTCCGGCGACATCGATAAGTCGGAACTGGAAGGTTCTATTACTGCCTACTGTGCCGAAAGGGGCCGGACGGCAGCATTTTTTCATACCGATGGGGAGTCTGATCTGACCCGGTTGCGCCGGCACTTGCATGAGCAAACCTACGACGCCGTGTTTGCGGCCGGCGGTGATGGAACGGTAAGCCTGGTGGCCGAAGTAGTGAGCAACACGCATCTGCCGCTGGGGATTCTGCCCCTGGGTTCCGGCAACGGACTTTCGAAGGATTTGGGCATTCCGCAGGACCCGGCCGAGGCGCTCCGCCTTACCTGGGACTATCAGGTACGCACTCTGGACACGTTGCGCGTGGGCGGCAGGTTCTCGGCGCATCTGGCCGATATGGGTTTCAATGCCCTCATTGTGGAACGGTTTGATGCGGGCGACGTGCGCGGACCGGGGGCCTACGTGCGCATTGCCACCCAGGAATACGCCGCTTACCAGCCCGCCACCTACCGCATCGAAACGGACCAGGAAACCTGGGAAGGCGCGGCGTTTATGCTGACTATTGCCAATGCCAATACGTTCGGCAGCAACGTCATCATCAACCCCGATAGCCAGCTGGATGATGGGAAGTTTGAAATCTGCCTGATTGAGCCTTTCCCGAATACGGCGGCTCCAGGGCTGCTGTACCGCCTCTACACCAGTGACTTTGACGCTTCAGACTACACTCGTCGGCTATGTTGCAGTCGGGCCCGCGTAAGTGTGCCGGGAGCCACGCAGGTGTTGGTGCAGATTGATGGTGAGCCGTACTATCTGCCCACGCCGGTAGAGGTGACAATGTACCCGGCCAGCCTGCGGGTGCTGGTGCCCGCCACAGTCTAGCGGCTTAGCAGCTGGCCCAGCTGCTGCGGCAGAGGCACTACCGGAGGCGTAGTCGGCTGGGCTGGCTGTAGCCGCAGCCGGAAAACCTCCGAGGCAGCGCCCGGCTCCAGCGTCCGTAACCAGGTTTCCTGACCGGCGTAGAAATCGAGGCTGAAAAACCCGGTGTGCTCGTGCACAAACGTGGCACTGCCGCCTTTCTGCACGAAGGCCGTCTTGCTACCTGCGCCACTCACCAGGTAATGCCCGCCGTACCGCTGAAAATATTGCAGGTTGTGGTCGTGGCCGGCCGCGTAGATGACGTGCGGAAAGTCGTGCAGAACCCGCAGCAACCGGCGGCGCATTTTGCGGTAGCGGGGATGAGCCATATCCTCGGCCGCTCCGAACAGCTTGCGGTAGAGCGGGAGCAGAGACCCAATGAAAGGCAACGGCACGTAGGCCCGCTTATGCACCGTAGTGAGAGGAAATACGTGCTGTTTGGCTGTGAACTTGCCCCCGTGCAGCGCATTGGAATACAGCGGATGGTGTCCGGCCACTACTACTCGCTGATGCCGGTTGGCGTCCAGCAGCTGCCGGAGCTGCCGAAACGGCTCCTTGGCGTCGGCGGCCGGGCGCGGGCCACGCTGCACCCACCACTGCGTATTCAGCACGATGAGCAGGAGGCCATCGGCTAGTTGCAAGGTAACCGGCCCCGGTGCTCCATCGGTTGGTAGATAATGGGCAGTGGGCAGATGCTCCCGCACATACGCCTCCTGCCGCCGCAGATATTCCCAGCCATCCGGCCGGCCCTTGTTCCAGTCGTGGTTGCCGCTGAGCAGCACTACGTGGCCCTGAAACTGGCGTAGCGTAGATAGTAAGGCCTCAAAACGCGCCTCGGCAGCGGCCCGGCCCGGGTGTTCGGGGGCCGGCAGACCAGTGGGGTAAATGTTGTCGCCCAGGATAATGACTGTGCCGGCCGGGCCGGTTTCCTGCTGCCAATCGGCCAGCAGGTTTAGGATTGGGTCGGAACCGCTGGTAGCTACGGCACCCGGGTCGCCGAGCAGGGCTACGCGGTGCTGGGGGGCATCGGCGGGCAGTGGCAGCAGTGACCAATCGTTGTGCGCCGGAGCTACGTAGGGCCTGCGCCGGTAACGCCGCTCCTCCGCAAACCGGCGCAAGAGCCATAGCGTTAGGGCAACAGCCGTGGCGGCCAGTAGATACAGGAGCAGAGAAGTTACCGGCACGGGAAGAAGCGGAAGACCATACTAGCTCTACGAAACAACGCCCGCTATGGTAAAGCTATGTAAGCCTGCTGTGGGCAAATCGGCTCAGAAAGCCGGGGGCGTGAGGTTTTTAAAGTGGCCGTTGAGGCGTACCCGCTCCTTCAGATGCTCCGTTTCCTGCAGCACCGGCAGGATATGTTCCAAGTGGGCCAGCATCAGCTGCTGCCGCTCCAGTTCCGACGTAGCTTCCAGCAACTCGTACTCCTGCTCGGTATTCAGGCCCAGGTGGTGCGCCACGTCATAGGCCCGGAAGTTTTCCGGCAAATCCAGGAACAGCCGCCGCAAATTCAGAATATCGTAGAGCTGCTCAATCATCCTTCGGGTTTGCTGGTGCAGGGCCGGATCGGCAGCGGTATCATCGGGCAGCTCTTCCACGGTAGCTCCGGCGTAGAGCTTGCCCGGCAGCTCGTGGAAAAACTCCCGCACCCGAAACAGCCCCACGGCCCGCGTCCGGATATCCATTTCGCCCGAAGGATAGGTTTTTTCGATATTCAGCAGCCGCATTTCCGTGCCCAGCATGCTCACCCCGCCATTGATGTAGGGCGGAATGCCGAACGTGCTATTATCCTGCAGACAATCGTGTACCAGTTGGCGGTAGCGGGGTTCAAAAATGTGCAGATTGAGTTTCTCGCCGGGAAAAACCACCAGATTAAGCGGAAAAAGAGCCAGTTGGCGCATTGAGTGGGGTAGAATAGCAGAGTGGAAGCGTACTGTAGCTGACGGCTCAAGGTAAGGCTTTACCGGATTAGCTTGATGAGTGGTCAGCCTAGGGCAGGGGGACTTTTTTTGCCGCAGAGAAGCCCCGGTGACCAGCCCGACGGATAATAACCGGCGAGAGACCAATAAGTGCTGAAACAGCCGCTATTTTTGCGCCGGGCTCCGGGTTGGGGTCGTGTTCAAGGCTAGGCAGCAATTTTGTGAAGGATTACAGACAAATGGCCCGCCGTGCGGGGCGGCTCACGCTTCAGGTGGTAGTAGCTCTTTTTCTGACTTCGGTGGCGTGGGTGCTGGTGTACCGCTGGGTGAGTCCACCCGCCACCTGGCTTATGCTGGACCGGCGCGCTCATGCTCCGGTGGGTAAAGGCTACCACGGCATCCGGGAAGACGACCGGCGCGTCCGGTACGCATTCAAACCGCTGGAGGAAGTGTCGCCGCAGCTGCCGCTGGCCCTGGTAGCGGCCGAGGACCAACGGTTTCTGCTGCACCACGGCTTCGATGGCGACGCGCTGCTGAAGGCGGCCAAGTCCAACATGAGCGGTAAAAAGCAACTGCGCGGCGGTAGTACTATTTCGCAGCAGGTGGCCAAGAACGTGTTTCTGTGGCACGGCCGCAGCTACGTGCGCAAGGCCGCCGAGGCCTATTTCACGCTGCTCATCGAACTGCTCTGGAACAAGCGCCGCATTATGGAGATGTACCTGAACGTGGCTGAAATGGGCGACTGTATTTTTGGGGCGGAGGCCGCTTCGCAGCAATATTTTCACAAATCGGCCGGTAAGCTCACGCCCCAGGAAGCCGCGCTGCTGGCGGGGGTGTTGCCCAACCCGTTGCGCTTTCGGGCCAGCAACCCCGGCCCCCAGGCCCGCCTCAAGCAGCGTCGGGTGCTACGCCGGATGCGCCAGCTGCGCGGCTCGGTGTACGTGCGGGAATTGATGGAGGAATAGCCCACTGCCTGCCACTGCCATACAAAATGCCCGCTTCCGGTTCGGCCGAAAGCGGGCATTTGCGTTTCTTCGCGTGGTATGCTGACTACTTCTATGAAACGTCTTCTTTTGCCATTACCCGCGCTGGCGCTGGTGACGGGCTGCGCTACCACTGCTCCGCAAACCACGGCACCAACCGCCGCGCAAACGGGCGCGGCCCGGCAGGCCATCTTGCAGGTGCTCACCACCCAGACGGCCGCCTGGAACCGGGGCGACGTGGCCGGTTTCATGCAGGGCTACTGGCAGAACGACTCCCTGGTATTCATCGGTAAAAGCGGCCTGACGTACGGCTGGCAGCGCACCCTCGACAACTACCGCCGCAGCTACCCCGATGCCGCCGCCATGGGCCAGCTCGATTTCTCCAACCTGCGCATCCAGCCCCTCAGCCCCGAGGCGGCCCAGGTTATCGGCCGCTGGCACCTGGCCCGCCCCGCTGCCGGCGACCTGCAGGGCCACTTCTTGCTGGTATTCCGCCGCATCAACGGCCAGTGGGTAGTGGTAGCGGACCATTCGAGCTGAATTGCTGGATTGTTGAATGGCTGGCTGGATGATGGTTTACCCATCTACCCATTCATCCAGCCATTCAACTCATCACCGGCTGGCCGGTACCTTCACCATCAAGGCCGTCTTCTTCAGGGGCAGTTTCGTCTTTTTGCTTTTCCTGCTCCACTGCGGGCACTGCTTCCTGGAAGACCAAGCCAGAGCTGGCGGCGTGTTGGGCGGCCGAAACCGTGTCCTTTACCAACAACATCTCTACCTGCTCACCGCGTAGCTCCTCTGCTACTTTCGTCACCAATGCCGAGCGTTCCGGCAGGTTTACGTCGCGGATATAGATGGCCAGCACGCGGCCGGGGTGGCGGCGCACTACTTCCCGGTAGATATTGGCATCTTCCTGGCCCGAGTCGCCGATGAGCACAAAAGGTAGCTTGGGATACGTGAGCAGCAGGTTGTCGATTTCCTTAAGCTTGTGGCCGTGATGCTCGGATGCTGAGCCGGCCTGCTTGCGTTTCAAGGCCATGTCGCGCAACAAAAGCGGCCCGGGCGGAATATCGTTCAACTCCAAAAAGTCCTCCAGCAGGTCATACAGGTTCCAGGGCGAGCTGCTGACGTAGAAAAACGGGTTGTTGCGCTTCCCGTTACGGCCCAGCTGCAACTGGCGGTAGAACTCGGCCACGCCTTTGAAAGGCAGGCGGGAGCGGGCATTGCGTAGCAGCACAGTGCGGGCCATGCGCAGCAAATCGGTGGCCGAAGTCTGAATGACGGTATCATCCAGGTCGGAAATAATGCCGTATTCCGCGTCAGGTGGCGGAATCAGAACCATATTGCGGGTGCGCAGGCCGGGCGGCGTGGGGAACGGATGCGGGGACTGGCGCAATAACACCTCCACCGGATACCACAGGAAATCAACCGGCTCGGGCAGCACTTTCGGCTCCAGGTTCAGCGTGTAGTATCCTTCCTCATCTGAAATGACCGGATGCTCGGAGCCATCGGCGGGCAACACGCTGAGCTGCGCGCCGCTGATTTCGTTGCTGTCGAAGCGGCGGTACATGTTCAGTAGGTTGTGCCAGCGGGAGTCGTTGGGGTCCGGCTCACTGATGCCCTTATCGGTGAGTAGCCGGCCCTTCACGTAGAGGCGCTCGGGCGTGCCATAGCTGCGGTAGGAAACCAGCTGGAGTGGGTGCAAGAGGCCCAGGCGGGCACGGGTGCGGGTCAGCGCCTCATCGGCCCGTTCGGCCCAGCCGTTGAGTTTGTCGAGTAAAGCCATAGGGCGTAAAGAAAGCGGGTTGGCGGAATTATCCGTACGCAAGCGGCCCGGCCGGGTGTTACGACCAATCTGCTGCAAGCCTCAGCCTCAGCCACAAAAAAAGCTCCCGACGCCAATCGGGAGCTTTTTCGACGTACACCTGCCGGGCCGCAAAAGCCGCGCAGGGTCACTGACTAGAGGCTGCTTTTCAGCTCATTGAAGTCGGAGGAAGCAGCCGTGCGGTTACGACAGTTCAGCTGGTCGGCCTTGGTCTGAATGTTCTGGATGCGGGAGCCGGGGTCGGGGTGGGTGCTCAGGAATTCGGGCGGATTCTGCTGACCATCGTTCTGGGCCTTGATAAAGAAGCCCGCCGCGCCGTCGCAGGCGTAGTAATTGGTGCCGTTGAGGTATTCCACCGAGTAGGCATCGGCCTCGTTTTCGTAGTCGCGGCTGAATTTGAGCTGGCCCAGCCCGTTGGCTACTTCCACCAACGTGTTCTGGTTGTCGCCCAGCACCAGGCTCAGCAGCGTGCTGATGCCATATTGGGTCTGGAGCTGGCGGGAGGTGTGGCGCCGGTCGGCATGGGCAATTTCATGGCCCAGCACGCCGGCCAGCTGGGTTTCGTTATCGAGATACTTAATCAGACCCGAGTACACATAAATGTGCCCACCGGGCGTGGCAAAGGCGTTTTGCGTAGCGTCATCCTTGATGATTTTTACGTCCCACGGAAACTCGTTGCGGTATTGCAGCTTGCCGCTGTCCAGCACCCGGTTCACAATGCGGCCCAGGGCGGCGTAGGCGCGGGGGTTGCTGCCGGGTTCCACCAGCTGCCCCTTGGCGCGGAAGGTGGAATCGGTTTGGGCGGCTACCTGTTCGCCCAGGGCTTTATCGTCTTCGATGGAGAACAGCAGCACGCCGTCGCCGTCTTTGGAGCAGGAGGCGGCACCGCCAAGAGTAAGTGCAAGGCCGGCCAGCAGCCCGGTTTTTTGCAGAAGAGTACGCATCGTACGCCGGAAGTTGAGGTGGTGAAGAAAGGAGAGCAATGCCGGCGCCCTAGAAAAAACAGTGCCAGAGCCGGCGGCCTCCTAACGGCCCCGGGGCCGCCCGTGTTGCATCAGCCGTTGTATGGGGCCCGCCCGCCAGTACCAACCGTCGGGAAATCAGCCGGAAAAATCAGGTGATGCACGGTTGTCCACCCATTTTTCCGGTTTCCCCGTTCAACACTCCACCTATCCACCCGCTTTCCGCTTGCTATTCATGACGACTACTGCCACCACTCCCCGCCCCAAAACCAAAAAAAAGCGCCTGAATCCGTTGGAAGAGGCACACCTGCTGTACAAAGACCCCGCCCGCCAGGCCGAGCTGGCCGGTCTGCGCTACCTCACCGATACCAAGCCCGGCCTCACCCGGCAGGCTACGAAGAGCGGCAGCTTCCACTACCTAACGGCCAAAGGCGAGCCGGTAGCCGACGATAAAACACTGACCCGTATTCAGGGCTTTGTGATTCCGCCGGCCTGGACCGATGTGTGGATTTCGCCCTCGGCCACCACCCATTTGCAGGTAACCGGCCGCGACGCCAAGGGCCGTAAGCAGTACCTCTACCACCCGGCCTGGGACCAGGCCCGCGCCCTCACCAAGTTCAGCCGCCTGCGGGCCTTCGGGGAGAAACTGGCCGAACTGCGGGGGCAGATGACCAAAGATCTGGCCCGCCCCCAGCTGGACAAGCGCAAGGTGGTAGCGTTGGTGCTCACGCTCATGGACCAGTCGTTTATTCGGGTGGGCAACAAGGAATACGCCAAAAAGAACAAGACCTACGGCCTCACTACGTTGCGTGACAAGCATGTAGCCGTGAGCGGCGCGGATGTGCGCTTTAGCTTCGTGGGTAAGAAAGGCGTGCCCCACAACCTGACCATACACGACCGGAAACTGGCCCGGCTGGTGCAGAAATGCAAGGAAATTCCCGGCCAGCACCTGTTCCAGTACTACGCTTCTGATGGTCACCGCCAGGAGCTGGAATCGGACGACGTGAACGACTACCTGCACGAGGTAACCGGCCTGAGCCTATCAGCCAAGGATTTTCGTACCTGGGGGGGAACCGTGAAAATGGTGGAATGCCTGGAGCGCGTGCTGGATGAGGAGCCCGACTTCCCGAAGCCCAAAACCCTGAAGCGCGCGGTAAAGGAAGTGGCCGAAAACCTGGGCAACACGCCCAGCGTGTGCTCCAAATACTACATTCACCCGCAGGTCATCGAGCTGTTCAACTCCGATAAGCTCATCGACTACCTGCGCCGCCACGACGCCGACCCCGCCGAAAACGACCAGCTAACTCCCACCGAGCACATGGTGCTGGATATGCTGGCGGAGCTGGAAAAGGCGAAATAGTGAGCTGGTGAAATGGTGAGTTTGATGTTGAAGTGGCGCGGGTAGCGCAAACAGAACGTCAAACTCACCATTTCCCCAGCTCACTATTTCATCACTTACCGCCCCGAGCCGTCCCGGTCGAAGGCGTGGGAGAGGACGCTGTGAGCGGTGCGGTCCTTGGTTTCGGGGCCGGGTTCCAGCACGTTGTTGCGGCGGGTATCGAAGAAGCGGGTGCGCTTGCGCAGGCCGGCTACGCGGGAAGAATCCTGCAGCAGGTCTTCGCCCGGGCCGCCGTACACCTCCACGAAGGGTGAGCGGCGCACCTGGCCTGACACCAGAAACTCATCTTTCCCGCCCAGTCCGTGTAGCCGGACGGTGTGGGTGTGGGCCGGGTTGAAGCTGCGCTGATACACCAGTGAGGCGGCCGGGGCCTTTTTGCGCACCGGCAGCGTGTACACCGATACCACCGTGGCCGTATCGTTCAAGCGCTCCACCACAAACCGCTCGGCGGCATCGGTGCCGGCTACCAGCACCTCGCGGGCCTTGAGGCGGTAGAACTCCTCGGTGGCCTGGGGTAGCGCGGCCCGGCGGGCTTTGAGCGTGGCTATCATGCGGGGGCCTTCCAGCTGATATACTTCCTTAGGCAACCCCTGGCGCACGGCCTGCTCAATAACGGTATCGGTAAGGCGCAGCTGCAACTCGTGGGCGGTGCGCAGGTACGTGGCGTGGGGCACGGCCGCCAGCGCCCGCTCGTCCACGAACGAGGCGTTGCGAGTGTAGCCCTCAATGCTTTCGTAGTGGGGGCGGAAGGTGCGGAACTTGCCCGCCAGCTTGCTCACTAGCCACGATAACGCGCCGTCATCAAAGCGGAAGAAAACCTGGTCCCGGTCCTGGGGCACGGGTTTCCAGAGCGTGCGGCCGTCGGGCTGGGCGTAGGCGGCCCAGCTCCACTGGCCCTCGTGCCGGTCCCAGTCGCCCAGCCACAAATCGAGCAGGCGCGCCCGCACGTAGGCTTCGCCATCCAGCCGGTGGCCCGGGGCGGCGTACCGGTCTTCCAGCACGTCCTCGGTTTCTTCCAGATCCAGGGCACCGGCCACGGGGCCGGCAATGTTCTGCTTGCCTTCGAATTTCTCTTCCAACAACACTATTTTGCCGCGAAACCGCTCGGATGCTTCTTCCAGGCCGGTTTCATCGGCCCGAACGTAAAATGCGCGGGGCGTGGTGTGGGGCAAGCCGGCAGCCTCGGCTAAGAGTGGCACTACGAAGGCCCCGTAGGGCATGCCCGCCGAGGTGGCGTCGCGCACGGTGGTCAGAATGAAGCCCTGCCGGAGCACTTTGGGCAGAGTGCGGTAAGGGTCCTTGTCGATGCTGCGCAGGGCGTAGCTGCGGCCATCGGCTCCCACCACAGTCATGCTGATGGTCTGGAAGCCGCCCCCGATTTTGCCAAATTTCAGACCGCCCGGCACGGCCGTTTGTAGGTTGAGGACCGGCAGCGTAACCGGTTCGGCCCAGGCCCGGCGGTAGTGCGGCCCCAGAAAGAAACGGCCCGAGGGGCCGCGCCGGTAATGGCGTCCGGCCGTAACGCGGGCACTGTCGGCGTTGGCGGGCAGGGGAGAGGCAAAATCCACCCGGGCATCGGGCTGGAAATACGTGTCACGGCTGCACGAGGCGGCCGTGAGGAGCAGAAAAGCGAAAGGGTAGCGTGGATTCATGCGGGGCGGGAAAGCGCGGCTTCGGGTCCTTCAACGCAACTTCGGCAGAAAAGTCAATGCCACTGCGTACAACCGTGGAGGGCGGCTTTGCGCTATAAGGGGCAGCCGCTCCGTCCGGGGCGGGTTTGCCTCCCGCCGAAACGCCTGCTCATTCGTGTTGTTTTCCTCCTCTGCATCTTGGCTGGCCGCAGGCTTATGCAGTGCTCTGGTTCTGAGTTCCTGCGCGGCCCCGGCCCAAACGCCCCCGGCTACCGCGCTACCTGCTATTCGCCCTGACTCGACGGTCCTGATAGCCGCCGGGCCGCAGTATGACCGGGGCGCGGTACACCGCTTCTTCTGGGGCACGCACTACCGAGCCCTGTGGGGGTTGCCCGTAACGGTACCGGTTTTTAACCTGCGTACGGCCGTCCCCGGGGGGCTTACGCCCATTCGGGAAGGCGGCTCGTTTCAGACCAAAAACCTGCGGCTCGTGGACCGCAGCGGCGTGCAGTATGTGCTGCGCTCCGTGGATAAGGATGCTACCAAAGCCTTGCCGGAAGGTTTACAGGATGGCCCCATCGGGCGGTTGATGAAGGACCAGACCAGCGTGATTCACCCGTATGGGGCCTACATCGTGGCCCCGCTGGCCCAGGCTGCCGGTCTGTATCACACCAATCCCCGGCTCGTGTACATTGCCGATGACCCGGCCCTGGGGGAGTTTCGGGAGAGTTTCGGGCAGGCCCTGTACCTGTTCGAGGAGCGGCCCGAGGGCGACCAGCGCACTGTGGGTAGTTTCGGCAACTCGGCGGCCGTGGAAAGCTCCCGCAAGGTGTTCACCAATCTGGTTGCCAGCTCCCGCTTTCAGATTGATGCCCGCCAGTACCTGCGCAGCCGGCTGTTCGATATGTGGCTGGGCGACTGGAGCCGCCGTGAGGACCAGTGGCGCTGGGCCAGCTTTCCAGCGGCCGGCGGCGGCACTACCTACCGCGCTATTCCGCGCGACCGGGACCATGCCTTTTTCAAGTTCGATGACGGCCTGCTGACGCACATGATTGGCTGGGTGAAATCGAACTACCAGAGTTTTCATGAAAAAATCCGGCTGGCCGATGTGGAGGGCCTCAACCGGGCCGCACGGCCCATGGATAAGTCGTTGCTGGCCTACCTGAGCCGGGAGGACTTTCGCCAGATTGCCGATTCGTTGCGCAACTCCTTGTCGGACCCGGCCATTGCCCGGGCGCTGGCCGTGTGGCCCGCCGAAGTGCAGCGCATGAGTACCGCCGATTTTACCCATAAGCTCCGGAGTCGCCGCGAGCAGCTGCCGGCCGTAGCCGATAAATTCTACGCGCTGCTGAACCGCGACGTGGAGCTGCCCGGCACCGATGAGGCCGAGCGGTTTGTGCTGGAGGCTACCGGCCCCGGCCAGGTGCGGGTGCAGCTGTTTCGCCTTTCGCCCCAGGGCAGCGAGCTGCTGCACGAGCGCACATTCTCTGCCACGGAAACCCGCTCACTCAAACTGTTCGGGCTGGGCGGCAACGACGCGTTTGAGCTGCGCGGCCTGCCCGATGCGCGCCTGCAGATTGGGGTGTACGACGGGGCGGGACAGGACCTGCTGGAGGCCGTACCCGCCCCGCCCAAACGCCCCGGCAGCCGCCTCACCATCTACGACAGCGGCGACGGTAACACGCTCCGCCTGGGCCAGTTGAAACAGGAGAAGTACCAGCCTCGGGCCGAGGAATTCGACGCGGCCGGCTGGTTGCTGCGGCATCGGCTGTTTTAGGGGGCGGTAGTTTAGCAGCTAGCCTGCAACCACTGCATAGCCGTTCCTTCGTCGCCAAAAAGCTGGACGTGATAGGAATAAGCGGCCTGGCTAGGCCGCTGGGCCAGTACGGCCAGGGGCGTGGCAGGGGCTTCGGCGGGTTGCCAGGTAGCCGCTACCAGGCAGGCTAGGCGAATGAGCTGGTTGCCCAGCTGCGCGCTAAGCGTGGGCAGGTAATCGTTGGCCAGCCACTGTACCATTGCCTCATCTGACTGCACCCGGCGGCGGGAATCTACCAGCCAGCAGGTGGCATTGTGCTGCTGGGCAGCCTGCAGGACTTCCGAGTAGCCCTGCTTCAGCTCGGCCTGTGTTACGTCGCGCAGCCAGCGCATGATGAGCAGGTGCAGGTCGGGTCGGAAAGAAATCTGCAGGAAGGAGGCACTGTTTGTCATATGAAACGGGCTGAAGCCAGCCGCCACGAAGGTACGATTACGCCGCTGACAATCGGAATCCTTGAACTAGCTGGCTTGGAGCCGGTACTAGGCACCCGCATAACGGGCTGCTGGTCATCGTGGCGTATATTGGCGGCCACTACACTCCTGCATGCACATTTTCGCCGCCCCCGACTTTCTTTCGCTCACCTACCGTCCTGACCTCAATTTTCTGGTGGCCCGCTGGTTGCGGCCAGTATCGGGGGCGGAGACCCAGTGGGGATACCAACTGATTCTGGAGGCCGCGCAACAGTGTCAGTGTGCTTATTGGCTGCTGGATGGCCGCCGCCGCCAGCCCGCCGATGCCGATACTACCCGCTGGGGACTGGAAGAATTTTTCCCCCAACTGGCCAGCAAAATGGGACAGCCCGTCTTCATGAGCCAGCTTTTGTCGCCCGACTACCAGCAGCTGACCGAGGCACTACCCGCGTTCCAGGTCGCCGACCACGACCCCGCCCGTACCTACCAGATGCGCCGCTTCAACGATGAAACCCGCGCCGTGCAGTGGCTGCAGCAAGCCCAGGCCGGGAAGTGAGGCGTCAGACCCTTTAGAAGTGAGAAGCAAGCGTTTCGTTCCGCCAACGCGCTTCTTACCTCTCACTTCTATACTCTCTCATCTCACTTGAACACCTTCACTTTATCCTTGTGTGGGGTGCGCAGGTACTGGCGGATGATCTGCTGCACGTCCTTGTTATCGTTGTAGCGCGTAATAGCGTCCCGGAAATCGGCGAAGCGGCGGGCGGAGAATGTTTCGTCGATGTAGCTGAAGCCCAGATAGCGGCCGTTTTCCACTACCACCAGGCTCTTTTCATCCTCCCGCCGACCCTGCCCGATGACCACGAACGAGCCGTGCTCGTAGGTAAACGACTCGATGGCAGCTTCCACGCGCTGATTGTATTCCTCGGCCGGCTCCAAGCCCAGGCACGCGCCCTTGCAGCGGTGCACCTGATAGTCAAAGCACGCGCCCTGGGTTTTGTACAGGTCGCAGAGCTTCTGGCAGAGGTTGAACTTGGCTACCTTATGAAATAGGAAGCCCTTGGCTTTGTACTGGTTGCCCAGCGCAATGAGCGGGTGCGACTCGGCGTGGTCGTCGGCGCGGCCGTAGTAGAGGTGCTTGTAGCCGTTCTCGTCGGTGCGCAGGAAGATGCCGGCCGGAAACACTGAGCGGCGCTGTGCCCGGTTGTACAACGGCTTGAGGCGCTTGATTTCGTGCGACTCAAACAGCAGCGCTACCAACTCCGAACCCGTCAGCTCCCAGGTGATTTCCGAAATCGAGTTCTTGAACTCAATGCTCTTGCGCGACTTATAATCGACGGCGAAGTGCTGCTGAATCCGCTTGTAGATGTTGATGCTTTTGCCCACGTAAATCACCTCGCCGGCCTCGTTGTGGAAGTAGTACACGCCCGCCTCGTGGGGCAGTGCCGCTACTTTCTCGGGGGTGATGTTAGGCGGGAGCAGAGCCGTTTTGATAGCCTCCTGCACGGCCTTGATTTTCCGGGCCGAGGGCTGCTTGGTAGCCGGAGCCGCCGCAGTGCCGGGCTTGCGACCGGCCGGAGCGGCGGCATCCACGGCCGCTAGGGTATCGGCAGGCGTCAGGCCGGTGGCCTCCGGATCCTCCTGCTGCTGACTGATAGTGAGCAACCGCCCAAATAGAATGGCCGTGGCCGCCGCGTCGCCGGCGGCGCGGTGACGGCCGTTGAGCGGAATCCCGATGTTCTGGCACAGCTTGCCCAAGCTGTAGCTCGGCTGGCCCGGCATCAGGGAGCGGCTCAGGCGTACTGTGCACAGCGTTTTACGGGAGTAATTGTAGCCCAGGTCGGCAAATTCCTTTTTCAGGAAAGAGTAATCGAAGCGCACGTTGTGGGCCACGAACACGCACCCCTCGGTCATTTCCACCACCTTGCGCGCCACCTCGTGGAACTTGGGCGCCTCCCGCACCATATCGTCGGTGATGCCCGTGAGTTGGGTGATGAAAAACGGAATGGCCCGTCCGGGGTTGAGTAAAGTGCTGAACTCATCCACCACTTTCTCGCCATCGTGAATGTAAATGGCAATTTCGGTGATGCGGTCCTGCGCGGGCTGGCCCCCGGTGGTTTCAAGGTCGATGATGGCGTACAAAAGCGGCGGGGCTAATAGAACTGGATTCCGGCTAAGCTGATTTGTAACAAAGATACCGGGTCGGAAGGTTGCAACGGTGCTGCGGGCTGAGGTTCCTTCTTCACAGTTCAACGCACAAAAAAAGACCCGCCGGAAGGGCAGGTCTTTTTTTAGCTGGTAGGAGCCGCTTAGCGGGTACCTTTCTGCTGAGTAATCCAGTTTTTGGCCGACAGAATTTCGCCGTGCTGCTTCTGAATCACGCTGCGGGCATCTACGGGCAGCTCCGTTGACTTCAGCGCGGTTTCGTACGAGCTCAGCGCCGTAGCGTCGCCGGTTTCGCACTCGCCCAGAATAGCCGAATCGTCCTGACCCGTAACCACCGATTTGAGGTTGATCCAGCCCCGGTGTACGGCGGCGGCGGCATCCGCTACCACGCCTTCAATGGTTGATTCGTTTTCGGGCGAGATGCCGTACTGGCTGGCGTGCTGGTTCAGCTCTGCCGCGAATTTGGCGCGCTGCTGGCTCAGTTCGCTCAGCTTCGATTTCAGGTCGGGGCTGCTTACGCCTTCGGCGGCTTCCTGGTAGCCTTTGGCGGCAGTTTTATTGATTTCTACGAGGTCGTTGTAAGCGCGGGCGGTTTCGCCGGTGATAGTAGCCATGATGGAAAGAAATAGGGTGGAGGAATTCAGTGCAAGGCCCCGCCGGAAGCGGCAGCCTGTGCTGTATACCGCAGCCAAGCGGGGTGGGGTTGCGTGTAAAATTCCGGTCCAATACCTCAGCAGGTAGATATTAGAGCGAATTCCAGGTTTGTGTACAGGTTTTAGTGTAGATTCCGTTGATGAAAGCCTACTCCACCGACTTGCGTGAACGTGTGGTGGCCGCTTGTCAGCAAGGCGGCCGCACAATTGGCGAAGTG
>NZ_RWIU01000005.1 GCF_003944765.1 Hymenobacter perfusus | reverse complement strand
CGGTGGTGCCCGGCGAGCGTTCCTGCCCCGGGAGCAACGGCGAAAGCCGCGACCACTGCGCGTCCGTCAACATACTGCGGTCCTTATTCATGCTCAAAGATCGTCCCTAACTGTAAACACTCCCTAGTAAAGGAGAAGCAATTGCTATGAGGAGGGAGTACTTGTTCGTGTTGAAAGTTTTGTACAGTAGGTATGGAATGCCGGCAAAAACGAAAATGAACACGAACCATCCAAACGGATCAGGAATAACCGGACTAACTGCCGTCCAGGTAAAGAGTATTCCGAGTATTGCTGCTAATAGAGTAGTCCAACCGTATTTCATGCTTGCAGGTAATAAGTAGAAGGCAAGTTTAGCCGTCCGTGCCAAACTGACAGCCGCCGCGCCTTTGGCAAACTCCTTGCGCCCTACTGCTGGCCCAACGGCAAATCCCGTGAAAAACCCATTTCGACGAATATTTAACAAGATGGCTGACGATAACAACCTGCCCCAGGACGACAACCTGTCGGTAGATGCCGACCTGACGGCTGGCGAAACGACCGAGGAAACCACTGATGCTCCCGAAACGGCCGAAGCCGCGACGGAAGAGGCAACCGGTTCCAAAACCGAAGCCGAGCTGGCCGATCTGAAGGACAAGTACCTGCGTCTGGCCGCCGAGTTTGAGAACTACAAGCGCCGCACCACCAAGGAGCGCGCCGACCTGTTCAAAACCGCCAACCAGGAGCTGATGGTGGCGTTGCTGCCGGTGCTCGATGACTTCGACCGCGCCCGTCACCACACCAAGGATACCGAAGATGCCGGGGCCGTGCGGGAGAGTGTGGAGATTATCTACAACAAGCTCAGCAAAACCCTCAGCCAGAAAGGCTTGGTGACGATGGACGCCAAAGGTGGCGACTTCGACCCCGAGCTGCACGAGGCCATCACCCAGATTCCGGCCCCGTCGGAAGACCTGAAAGGCAAAATCGTGGACGAGGTGGAGCGCGGCTACTACCTCGGCGACAAGGTAATCCGCCACGCGAAAGTGGTGCTGGGCCAATAGCGTAAACAGAACGTCATGCTGAGCCTGTCGAAGCATCTCTACCGCTTCGGTTTCAGACCAACTCAATACTCCCGGTAGAGATGCTTCCTTCGTCAGCATGACAGACGAAGTAAACACCATAATGGCAACGAAGCGAGATTATTACGAGGTGTTGGGCGTGGCCAAAAACGCGTCGGCGGATGAGCTGAAATCGGCTTACCGCAAAATGGCCATCAAGTACCACCCCGATAAAAACCCCGACGACCCCTCGGCCGAGGACAAGTTCAAGGAAGCCGCCGAGGCCTACGAGGCCCTGTCGGACCCCAACAAGCGTGCCCGCTACGACCAGTACGGCCACCAGGGCATGGGCGGCAACGGCGGGGGCGGCGGCCCCAGCATGGAGGACATCTTCAGTCACTTCGGCGACATTTTCGGCGGGGGCGGCGGCAGCTTCTTCGGTGGCGGCGGCCAGGGCGGCCGGCGCGTGCGCAAGGGCTCCAACCTGCGTATCAAGCTGAAGCTAGACCTGGAAGAGGTAGCCAACGGTGTTGAGAAGAAGATCAAGGTGAAGCGCTACGTGGCCTGCAACACCTGCTCGGGCACCGGCGCCAAAAACGGCACCGACCTCAAAACCTGCGGTACCTGCAACGGCCAGGGCCAAGTGAAGCGCGTGGTGAACACCATGCTCGGCCAGATGGTAAGCGCCTCTACCTGCCCCACCTGCGAAGGCGAAGGCAAAGTAGTAACCAGCAAGTGCGACGTCTGCCACGGCGACGGCCGCCAGCTGCACGAGGAAGTTATTCCCATCAATATCCCGGCCGGCGTGGCCGAGGGCATGCAGCTCAGCATGAATGGCAAGGGTAACTTCCCGGAGCGCGGTGGCGTGCCCGGCGACCTGCTCATTCAGATTGAGGAGGAGCCGCACGAGTCGCTCAAGCGTGATGGTAACAACATCATGTTCGAGCAGTATATCTCATTCGTGGATGCCGCTTTGGGAGCCAGCATTGAGGTGCCGACTATCGAAGGCAAGGTGAAGATTAAGGTTGATCCGGGTACCCAGCCGGGCAAAATCCTGCGCCTGCGCGGTAAGGGCATCAAGGATATCAACGGCTACGGCCGTGGCGACCAGCTGATTCATCTCAGCGTCTGGACGCCCAAGAACGTGACCAACGAGGAGCGGGAGCTGCTGGAAAAACTCCGCGACGCCCGCAACTTCACGCCCAACCCCGGCAAAAACGAGAAAGGCTTCTTCGAGAAAGTGAAGGAGTACTTCCAATAAAGACCACGAATTTTCCGCTGATTCCGCTGATTCCGCTGATTCCGCTGATTTTGTGGACGATTCTCGCCCGCTCTCCTGTACAGGGGAGCGGGCTTTTTTTTGTACCAGTACGAGGGTGTAAAATATTTCTGCGCCTGGGTGTAATGCTGCGGCTTGCTTCCCGATATATCCGGCAAACTTCCTCACCGTATGTCTGCCGCCTCTCCGGATTTTTTGGTTCTGCTGAACGAGCACCAGCCGTTGCTGCGGCGGGTAGCGCGCCTGTACTGCCCCGATGCGGAGGAGCGGCAGGATCTGTACCAGGAAATAGTGCTGCAGCTGTGGCGGGCGTGGCCGCAGTACCGGCCGGGGGCGGCTAAAGTCAGCACCTGGCTGTACCGGGTGGCCCTGAACGTGGCCATAACCGATTTGCGCCGCCGCACCCGTGCCCCCACGCCGGCCCGCTTTGGCGGGGCCGCGCCGCCCGAGCTGCCCGCCCCGCCGCCCGACGGCCCCGACGCCGACGACCTGGCCCAGCTCTACCGCGCCATCGAGCGGCTTTCCCAGGTGGAAAAGGCCTTTGTGCTGCTCTACCTGGAGGAGCGTACCTACGAGGAAATGGCCGACATCCTCGGCATCACCCAGAACAATGTGCGCGTGAAAATGCACCGCGTACAGGACAAACTTCGCCAACTTCTTCCCCTCGTTGCCTGATGGAACTCGATGATTTTCGCCGGCAGTGGCAGGCCCCGCCCGCTCATCCCACTGATTCTTTCACCACCGAACAAACCCTGCGTGCCATGCTTGCTTCCTCCACTTCCACAAATCCTTTATTCCGGCTAAGGAAAAACGCCACTAAAGAGCTGAGTTGGGTTGTAATGGCCTTCATATTGAGCGGATTTAATGCCCTGATCTTCGGCCGACACGAAGTGAATCTGCAACGGTTTGCCGTATGCGTTATGCTGCTGCTGGTTGTAGTGGGCGTGATTGTGTACCGGCGTCTGCAGGTACTCAAGGAAATGGAAACGCAGACCGATAATCTATACAGCTTTCTGAAAACCCGTATTTCCAGATTCCGCCGGCTGATGCGCCTGCACGATTATGTGGGCGTGGTATCCATTAGTATGCTGGTCTTTATCGTACTGGTTGTTCGGTCCGAAGATGTATTGGAGTACCTGAATCCGGCTCAGGCCGCCTGGCAGTGGCATTGGGCTATTGGGCTAGGTGTGAGTGGGGTATTTGTAGCAGTTGTATATGCCAGCTACGCCATGGGTAAAAAGGAGCATCAACGCCGCTATGGCCGCCACCTCGACCAGCTGGAAGCGGCCCTGCGTGAGCTGGAAGCCCCCGAATAACGCCCGTTCAGGTAGCCTTTCCGACAGTTCAGGCTACTAAAATGCCGGTTGGTTGGAATTTCGGCGGCCACTTTATACAGTTCCTGTAATATTACATCAACAACCTACCTGTCTTTCTGCGCTGTGAAAACACCTATCCTCGAAGTCCGCGACGTGCACAAGCAGTACGCCGCCCACACGGCCCTCGATGGCGTGAGCCTCGATATTCCGGAGCACAGCATCTTTGGGCTGCTTGGTCCCAACGGAGCCGGCAAAACCTCCCTGATTCGCATCATTACCCAGATTACGGCCGCTGATGAGGGCGAAATCCGGTTTCGGGGGGAGAAGTTGAATCCCTCGCATATTGCCCAGATTGGGTATCTGCCTGAAGAGCGGGGCCTCTACAAGAAGATGAAAGTAGGGGAGCAGCTGCTGTATCTGGCCCGGTTGCGCGGCCTGGGCCGGGCCGATGCTACGGAACGCATCAAGAGCTGGATTACCCGTTTCGACCTCAAGCCCTGGATAGAAAAGAACGTAGAAGACCTCAGCAAAGGCATGCAGCAAAAGGTGCAGTTCATTGCTACCGTACTGCACGAGCCCAGCCTGATTATTCTGGATGAGCCGTTTTCGGGCTTTGACCCCATTAATGCTAACCTCATCAAGGATGAGATTCTGCGGTTGCGCGACGAAGGCTCTACCATCATTTTTAGTACCCACCGGATGGAGTCGGTAGAGGAAATGTGCGATAATATTGCCCTCATCAACCGCAGCCGTAAGGTGCTTGATGGTCCCGTCCGCACCATCAAAGACCAGTTTAAAACCCAGACTTACGAGGTGGAAGGCAAGGGCCGCCTGATGGTGATGCACCCTGATTTTGAAGTGCTCAAGCACCAGGAACGCGAAAATGGTCATTTCTACGACGTGATAAAGCTGCACGCCGGTGTCACGCCCAATGACTTGCTACGCTACCTTATCAGCAATGTGGAAGTACATGCTTTCCGGGAGTTGATTCCGAGCATCAACGACATTTTCATTCGGCGGGTACGCGAAACCATGCCTGAAAGCCTGGTAGAGCAAAAACCAGAGATAAAAAGCTAAAAAAAAACAGCTTTTTATCTTGCATCTGACAATCCTTACCCTATTATCTCCCCACATCATGGATAAAATCTGGCTTATCATTCAGCGCGAATACCTGACACGGGTGCGCAAGAAAAGCTTCTTTATCATGTCGTTGCTGGCCCCGCTGTTGGTGGCGGCCACCTTTGTTGGCATTGCCAAGTTCTCGGGCTCCTCAGAAACCGACGTGGTAGCTGTGCGCGACGAAAGCGGCCAGCAAATGTTGCAACACCTCACAACAACGGCAACTGAGGATGTACAATTTGTAGCGGCCGATGGCAACACGCTGGCGGAGGCTACTAATCTGTTCAAAAAAGCGAAGGACAAGCAGGATGCACTGCTGTATTTCCCGCCCACTTTCACGCTTGATAAAAGCACTGGTACTCAATTGCTGGCTAATGGTAACGTGAGCCTGAACCGTCAGAGCAAAATCCGTAAAGCCGTAAACCGGGTAGTTGGCGACCTGAAGCTGAGCCGCTCGGGGATCAACCAGACCACCATCGATAACCTGAAGGCCAATGTGGAGCTGGACGCCGTGGACTTAACCCAAGAAGGTGGCCGGAAGAACAACGTTGGTGCCACCACCGGCGCGGCCTATTTCCTCTCCATTCTGGTATACATGTTCATTTTCATCTACGGTGTGCAAGTGATGCGCGGCGTGGCAGAAGAGAAATCGAACCGCATCATGGAGGTGATGATTTCGTCGGTGAAGCCATTCCAGTTGATGCTGGGAAAAATTTTGGGCATTGCGGCCGTGGTACTGACACAGTTTGCGCTGTGGTTGATACTCTCCTGGGGTGTTACCAGCCTGGCTGCTCCGTTGCTGATGAAGTCGGAGGTGAAGTCGCCGCCTGCGGCGGCAGTTGCCGGGATACAGGAGGCCAAGGCATCACGGGACGCCCCAACTGTTCCGAATGCTGATGACGCGGCAGTAGCGCCCGCGCCAACGGCCGTAAGCAGCCCTTGGAATTTCCTTGATGGGCTGCCGATTGGCAGTATTGTCGGGGGCTTCTTGTTCTTTTTCCTGGGTGGTTACCTGCTTTATTCATCTATGTTTGCTGCCATTGGTGCCGCTGTTGACGACCAGACAGATGCTCAGCAGTTTATGTTTCCGGTTACTATTCCGCTCATTTTAAGCTATATCGTCAGTATTAATGTGGTTATCAACGGTGACCCGAACGGCCCGCTGGCTTTCTGGCTCTCAATGATTCCCTTTACTTCCCCCATTGCCATGGTAATGCGCTTGCCTTTTGGGGTGCCGTTGTGGCAGCTGCTACTATCGGGCGCGTTGCTGGTAGGTGGTTTCCTATTCACTACCTGGGTCGCGGCCCGCATTTACCGCGTAGGCATTCTGATGTATGGCAAGAAGGTGACGTACCGGGAATTGTCGAAATGGATGTTTTACAAAGGTTGAATTTTCCCCTCAGATTGCGCTGCAACTGCCCCGGTCCCGCAAGGTGCCGGGGCAGTTTGGTGTCGGCTATTCCTGTATCTTCGGCACTAATATTAGGCCGGGTTTCGGCCGTTACGTTTTACCACTTTTACTGTATATCCCCCATGTTAGCACACATACAACAATGGGCCGCATGGCTGGGAGCTGCCGGCCTGCTACTGGCCGCTACCGGCTGCCAGGATGAGGTAGAAAAGCTCAACGATACCGTGCAGTTCAAGGTGGCTCTGCGCGTAAAAGGCGAAAAGCTTCAGGGCCTCGGGGCCGGCATGGAATACACCACCATCCGCGACACCAACACGGCCAGCCCCAAAACGGAGCCAACCGTGCGCTACACCTACTCGGCAGCCGTGGATACCACCTACCAGTTAGGTGATTATGCACTTTACGACAACTTGGCGGCTACCATCAGCATGAACCAGGTTACGTGTGCGACAATGCCCAAACCCAGCATCGGCAGCTACCTGCGTCTGGATATTCTGGTGAATGGCAAGCTGTACGAAACCAAAATGCTGGGAGGAGCGGCCCTGCCACCCAGCGTCTGTTCACCATACTGGCTGATTCTGATGGGGCCCGCCGCAAGTGGAGATGACTGGGATGACTAACCGCGTACTATCTCTGCTTTTCATCCTGCTGCTAGCCACCGGGCCGTTGCACGCCCAGGACCGGCCGGCCTACCGCCTGTTCACGGCCGCCGGCAAACCCGCCGGCTACGACAAGATGCTGCGGGAGTTGGCCGCCGCCGACGTGGTGTTCTTCGGGGAGCAGCACAACGACCCCATAGCCCACTGGCTGGCGTTGCAGCTTACCAAAGACCTGCTGCGCCTACGCCAGGGACAGTTGGTGCTGGGCCTGGAAATGTTTGAGCGCGACGTGCAGCCCCTCGTGGACCAGTACACCACCGGCGAGCTGGACGACAAAGCCTTCGAAGCCGACAGCCGCCCCTGGCCCAACTACGCCACCGATTACAAGCCGCTGCTGCTACTGGCCCGACAGCAGAAGTTCCGGGTGGTGGGCACCAACGTGCCGCGCCGCTACGCCTCGCAGGTGGCCAAGGGCGGCCTGGAAGCTCTGGAACCCCTGCCCGCCGCCGAAAAGGCATGGCTGGCTCCGCTGCCGCTCACCGTTGATTTCGCGCTGCCCGGCTACCAGAACATGGCTAAGATGTTCGGGGGCGACGCGGCCCACGCGGCCGGCGTACAGAACATCATCCGGGCCCAAGCCCTCAAGGATGCCACCATGGCCTACTTCCTGAACCAGGCTCGCCCCGAAGGCCACCTGCTGCTCCACCTTAACGGTGCCTACCACTCCGATAACCACGATGGGATTCTGGCCTACCTGCGCCAGCAGAGCCCGAAGCTGAAGGTACTTACCCTCAGCACCGTCTCGCAGGCCAGCCTCGACAAGCTGGACAAGGAGCACCAACAGAAAGCCGATTTCGTGCTGGTGGTGCCGGAGGATATGACCAAAACGTATTAGAGCAATTTTCAGGTTGCTATGCAGAGTGTAGAGACGCAACATGTTGCATCTCGTCGTTGCTGATATTGTTCGGCCGGCTCGTTCAATGTAGAGACGCAATATGTTGCGTCTCTACACCCTGTACTCAAAATTTGCTCTGAGTCTGGTTTACGCCAGTTTCCTGTCGCCCAGGCAGGCGTCGTCGTGTAAGGTGATGAGCGTTTCTGCCTCGGGGTAAATGTGGCCGCTGCCGTATTCGCCCACCCATTGGCACACCGAAAACTCCGTGCTCCGGGCGTGGTACTGCTGCTCCCATTCCAGCTGTTGCTGGCCTTGCTCGGCAGTATCATAGGGGAAGGGGTGGGGTGGGCGCATCCAGCCGATGCGCCAGGGTTTCGGGCTCAGACGGGCGCGGTAGCAATCCTGCTTTTCACACAGGTGCATATAGCGGCTGTCGGTGCGCATCGCTGCAAAAACCTCCTGCGCCTCCGGGCTGTCGGGGGCCAGCAACCGGTGCGTGACGATGAGGCGAAACCCCAGGCGGGTACGATACAGCCGGAAGTTCCACTCGGGATGCAGGTGCAGCCAGGCCGCCAGCCGCAGCTGCAACTGGTCGTGCGTATCGGGCGGGGGCAGGGGAGCAGGTGGGGGCGGCGGGTTGAAGAGGTGACGCAGAAAACGGCTGAAACTGAACGGCACTACATTGGGCTGCCGGGGCATTGCCTGCCGCAGGTCGTGGTCGTCCACATCCAGGATCATGAGGCGCGGCGCATTGAGCACCAGGCTGCCGTAGCGGTTACGGGTAACAGCCCCCAACTCCCGGCCCTGGGTGTCATACACGCGCCGGATCAGCTGTTCGCGCAGGGGTACGGAGCCGGTTGGGTACTCGCCTAGTTCGCCATTGCCCAGCAGGCGGGCCTGCCGGGCCTGCAGTAGCGCGTCAGCTGTTTGCCGGGCCGCAGCCGGGCTAAGGTCGCTGCCCGCGTAGGCAGTCAGGTGGTAGACATTGCCCTCGGCATCGTGGCAGTCGAGCGTGGCCCGAGCCCAGTAGGAATAAAGCTGCATGGAAGAAATAAAAAGCCCAATGTAACGTATCGGTCCTACTTTCGGGCCACCAAACCGGCCCCCGCCATTTCAACTTTTCGTATCCATGATTTCCACCCTCGACCTCACCCAACTGCCCGACGCGGCCACCTTACAGCGCCTCTGTATTTCGCTGGCCGCGCTGGATGCCATCAACTCCCCCGACCCGGAGTTCCGCTACTATACCTACAACCCGGAGTGGGACGCGCAGGAGGCTTTGTTTGAGATGAGCGACGGGGAAGGGGACCAGATGCTGGTGCTGTTCCGGCCCGAAGGCTGCTGCATCAACGGCTTTCTTTCGGAGTACGACCAGCCCGAAAAAAAACAAGTAACGCGTGGACTGCCTGAGGCATTCGAGGAGTTCGTCTTCGGCGAGCCAGTTGCCTCAATCGGGACTACGTTCTGTCTCTGGTACACGCCCGCCCACGGCTGGCAGACCGGAGTAGTAGCCAGTAATGAGGAGGATGGCTCTGAGGAACTGCTCTACATTTTCGATAACGACCCTAAAACCTACGCCGATTGGGCCAACGAGTACTACCTCGAGGAAACTGAGCGGGAGCCGCTGACTACCGAAGCCGTAGCCACTATTTACCGGCACGAACCTCTCACGGAAACCGCCGCTTTGGCGCTTAATAACGAACTGACCGATTGGCCACAGCTGGCTGCCGACCTAGTGGCCATCGGGTATCCTCAGGAGCTGAGCGACGCGAAGTAGGAATTATAGAGAGGAGCACACCACCACCACCTGCCTAAAATATGCTTTACCGCGTTGCTCACCCGGCCGATATTCCCGCTTTGGCGGAAGTCCGTTTCGCCGTGCGCGAAAACGTGCTGCGTAACCGCGCCCTCGTGACGGAAGCTGATTACCTGGCCTACCTCACGCAACGCGGCCAAGGCTGGCTGGCCGAGGTTGAGGGCCGCGTGGTGGGCTTCGCCATTGCCGACGCGCAGGACCACAGCATCTGGGCCTTGTTCGTGCATCCCGATTTCGACCGACAGGGAATCGGCAAAGCTTTGCTCCACCTGCTGCTAAGCTGGTACTTCGCCCGGACGGACCACATCATCTGGCTCAGCACCGCACCCAGCACCCGGGCCGAGGAGTTTTACCGCCGCCAGGGCTGGCAGGAAACCGGCCGCACCGGCAGCGGGGAAATCCGGTTCGAACTGACGAAGGAGCGGTGGAAACAGTGAATCTATGGAAACGACTAACTACCTGCTGAAACGGGCCGACGCTGGTGACGCCGATGCTTCGTTCCGCCTGGGGTACCGGCTGGCTTTTGGCCGACATACACCCAAGCCAATTCCCTGGAACACGGTGGTGGCGTACTGGCAGTCCGCTGCGGCTCAAGGGCACGCCAGGGCTATGTTTTATTTGGGTACTTGCTACGACAACGGCCTGGGCGTGCCCAAAGCGCTGGATCAGGCATTTGCGTGCTACAAGCAAGCGGCGGAGGCCGGGGAGTTGGCCGCTGCCTACAATGTGGCGTTGTGCCTGTTGCACGGTGAAGGAACACGACCGGATAGCAAGGCGGCGGTGGACTGGTTCCGGTATGCGGCTGAACGCGGCGACGAATCAGCGCAGCGTGACCTGGGCTATTGTTATATGATGGGAAAGGGAGTGGCCAAAGACCATCAACAAGCCGTGTACTGGTACCGTAAAGCCGCGCAGCAAGGTGACCAAAAAGCCTGTTTCAATCTGGGCCTGTGCTATCTGTCAGGAGAGGGGGTAGGTCCTTCTGCCAGATGGGCGGCCCATTGGCTGCAGAAAGCAGCCAATGCCGGACACCGTGGCGCTAGGGCTGAGCTTCGACAGCTACAAACCAGCCGCTAGTTCATCACATCATCTGACTTTCAGTAATCATGTTGAAAGTGGTGCCCCATAAATCCTTTATGTATAAGCTACTGCTTTTGGCCATTATCTGCAGCTGCATAAGTGCTCAGGCCCAGCCCGCTTTCACGGTCATTCCTCTCGGGGTGAAGGGCGGGTTGGCTGAAGGCAACCTCTCGGCGTATCTGGTGGCGGCGGCCGGCTCAGGGGCCTACGTGTGCCTGGATGCCGGCACCGTGTACGGCGGCGTGGAAAAGGCCGTGGCCGGCAACGCGCTGCCCGGTCCGGCCACCGAAACCATCCGTGCCAGTATCAAGGGCTACCTGATTTCCCACGCCCACCTCGACCACGTAGCCGGCCTGCTGCTGAATGCCCCCGACGATGCCCCTAAACCCATCTACGGCCTGCCCACCTGCCTCGCTACCCTCCAGAACGATTATTTCAACTGGCGGGCCTGGCCCAACTTCGGCCCGGCTGGCAACCCGCCCGCGCTGGGCAAATACCAGCTGCGGGAGATGCGGCCGGGCCGGGAAGTAGCGCTGGACAATACGCCGCTGCAAGTGCAGACCTTCGTGCTAAGCCACGGCCGGCCCTTCCAGAGCGCCGCGTTTCTGGTGCGCCATGGCCGTAGCTACCTGCTCTACCTCGGCGACACCGGGGCCGACGCCGTGGAGCAGACCGACCATCTGCGGCAGCTGTGGCAGGCGGTGGCACCGCTGGTTCGGGCCGGGCAGCTTAAGGCAGTGTTCATGGAAGCTTCTTACCCCAATGCCCAACCCGAAAAGCAATTGTTCGGGCACCTGACGCCGGCCTTGCTGCTGCGGGAACTGACGGTGCTGAGTCAGCTGGCCGGCCCCGGGGCCGTGCGGGGGCTGCCCGTGGTCATTACCCACCTCAAGCCCACTGCCGGCAACGAGGAAACCATCCGCCGGGAACTGGCCGAGGGCAATACGCTGCAACTCCGGCTGATTTTTCCGGAGCAGGGGCAACGGCTGGAATTCTAAAAAGCGTAATCTTGCCAGCACTTTATCTTCTCATTCATCAATTGCTTCCAGTACTATGGTCGACGTATCCATTCAGGGCGACGATGTGCATTTCCACGTCAAAGGCCTGCACAAACTCTGGGCCTTCAAAAGTCAGCTGCAGATTCCGCGCCGCCACATTACCGGGGCCCGGCAGGATGCCGAGGTGCTGAAAGGCTGGTGGAAGGGCTGGCGCATGCCCGGCACCCACATTCCCGGTCTGCTGGCCGCCGGCACGTTTCTGCACGAAGACAAGCGTATTTTCTGGGACGTGCATAACGCCGATAAGGCTATCATCATTGACTTGGAGCACGACGAGTACAACCAGCTCATCATTGAGGTAGAAGATCCGGCCGCCGTGGTGACCCTGCTTAACTAGCCAGCCTGAGCGTACTGCCGGAAATCAAAAAAGCCTCCAACCGCAAGGTTGGGGGCTTTTTTGTGACAAAAAACGGAGCGACTACGACGAGAATGAGGAGCCGCAGCCGCAGGTGCTCTTGGCCTGGGGGTTGTTGAATACAAAGCCCCGGGCGTTGAGGCCATCCTGGAAGTCAACCTCCATGCCCAGCACGTACATGGCGTGTTTCTTATCCATGATGAGCAGTACCCCGTCGAGGTCGAAGGTTTCGTCCTGGTCTTTGGGCTTGTCGAAGCCCAGCAGGTAGCTCATGCCCGAGCAGCCGCCGCCCTGCACGCCAACGCGCAGGCCGTATTCGCCGGGGACGTTTTTCTCAACCAGAATATTCCGCACCTCGTCCAGCGCGCGGGAAGTGAGGCTGATGGGAGCAAGTTTCGTGGAGACGGCCGTTGCCATAGTGAGTTCGTGTTTAGGAAAGTAAGGCGACAAAGATACGAAGCGGTTGGCAGTAGCGGTGCGTTCCTTCGGAAAGGCCCTGCCGTACTACGCCGGGTGTTTGCTGCGTTTGGTCGTACAACAACGGCTTGGGCCCTCCGGTTCACGGCCTATCTTTGCTCCGGTACCACTTCCCGACGGCGTTTCGCCACTTCTTTTTTCTCGCATGGATTCTACCGCCTATATCTTCGAGTTGCTCAAAATAATTCTGCCGGCCCTGATTGTGGCGGGGGCTATCTACTACCTGTTTCAGCAGTTTCTGGAGCGGGAGCAGCAGCGCCGCCTCATTGAAATGCGCCTGGAAGCCAGCAAAACCACGCTGCCGCTGCGTCTGCAGGCCCTGGAGCGCGTGACGCTGTTGCTGGAGCGCATCAGCCCCAGCAACCTGCTGGTACGCGTGAGCAGCGCCGGCCTGCCCGCCGCCGATTACCACCGCCTGCTGCTCCAGGAAATCCGGGCCGAGGTGGAGCACAACCTAAGCCAGCAGCTCTACATGCAGCCCGACACCTGGGCCGCCGTGAAACAGGCGCAGGAATCAGTAGTGAACCTGGTGAGCACTCAGTTCCGCAGCCTGCCCAACCCCCAGGAAGCCCGCGGCCCCGAACTGGCCCGTCGCGTGCTGGAAACCCTCATGCAGGACAACCAGCCCGACCCCGTAGAAGCCGCTCTGCTGGCCGTGAAGCGCGAGGCGGTGGCCATGTTCTAGAGGAAGGTCAAGTAGTAAAAAAGCCTGTCATCCTGAGCGGAGCGAAGGACCTTATTATCACTGAACGAGTCATCTACACGATAGTCGTCCAGTAGTAACAAGGTCCTTCGCTCCGCTCAGGATGACAGGCTTCTTCTCTTTACCTCCTAGGCCGTTGCCAACGAGGCCACAATGGCGCGCTGATAGCAGGCTTCGTAGTGGGGCACGATGATTTCCACGGCGAAGGTTTCGGCGTGGGCGCGGGCGGCGGCTTTGAAGCGAGGCAGGTTTTCTTCTTCCAGCACGAACAGGGCGTTTTTCACCATGTCGGGCACGTCGCCGATTTCGCTGGTCATGCCGGTGAGGCCGTGTTCGTTCAGCTCCGGAATGCCGCCGGCGTTGGTGCTGATAACGGGCACCTCGCAGGCCATAGCCTCCAGGGCAGCTAAACCAAAGCTCTCCTTTTCGGAAGGCATTAGGAACAGGTCGGCAATGCTGAGGACTTCCTCCACGGCTTCCAGCTTACCCAGAAAGCGGATATCGTCGCAGTAGCCGATTTCGCGGCAGAGCTTTTCGATGCGTGGCCGGTCGGGGCCGTCACCGACCAGTAGCAGCTTGGCCGGAATCTGCTTGCGTACCCCGGCGAAGATCTGTACCACGTCTTCCACCCGTTTTACCGAGCGGAAGTTGCTGGTGTGTACCAGCAGCTTTTCGCCGTTGGGGGCAATGGCGGCCTTGAAATGGGCCTTATCCTGTTTCTGAAAGCGCACGAGGTTGATGAAGTTCGGAATCACCTCAATGTCCTTCTCAATGGCGAAGTACTCGTAGGTTTCCTTGCGCAGATCCGCCGAAACAGCCGTTACGCCGTCCGACTGGTTGATGCTGAACGTAACCACCGGCTCGTAGCTGGCATCCTTGCCCACCAAGGTAATATCGGTGCCGTGCAGGGTGGTGACGACCGGAATGCGGATGCCGCGGGTGAGCAGAATCTGCTTGGCCATGTAGGCCGCCGAGGCGTGCGGAATTGCGTAGTGAACATGCAGCACGTCAAGCTTCTCGTTCTGCACAATGTCTACCATCTTGGAGGCCAGGGCCAGCTCGTAGGGCGGGAACTGGAACAGCGGGTAGGGCGGAATGTACACCTCGTGGTAAAACAGATTCTCGTTAAAGAAATCGAGGCGCACCGGCTGGCTGTAGGTGATGAAATGCACGCGGTGGCCGCGTTGGGCCAGGGCTTTGCCCAACTCGGTGGCCACCACGCCGGAGCCGCCGAAAGTAGGGTAACAGACAATGCCGATGTTCATGAGAGCAGTAGCTTGGGCTGAGGTGTCATTCGGCGGAGCAAACGGACCCGAGAGAAGATGAGAGGAGGGAAGCAGGAGGCCTTCAGGTGAGAAGGACAACAAAATCGGCGGCAAGTCGCTCCGAGGAACGCCCTACCGCCGATTGCGGAATCAAAGAAACGGAAAAGCCGGACAACAGGTCATGTCTTTTGCAGCGACTTGCGGATATGGCCGCTTGTCAGCAGTATTTGTCCGGTGTAAAGCCGCGAATGGGTAGTTTTGTTTTATGACTTCATTTGTATTCGTCAACCAGCAAACTATCAGAATGATACCCGTGCTTAGATGCTTTTTGATGGTAGTCGGATTGTTGGGCGTACAGTCTATTGCTCAGGCGCAGCAGGGATGGTTCGATGTTGATGTAGCCCGCGAAATGCGTATCGAAACTTGTGCGACGTGTGCCCCACCTAATTATGACATAGAGACATATCGGCGCAATGGTGCCGCGTTTCATTCTGTGCTTGTAGCGTATTTTGATACAACCGCTTCATGGGTGAACGGCCGAATCGTGGACAGCATTACACACAAACCGATTTCCGGTGCGGTTATTCAACTTCGATTCGGCGACTTTCAGCCTGAATCATGCGATGTAAAAATGGCCGCTACTGATGACAAAGGCTTTTTTCGCATAGGCTGGGTCGGAAGTGTAGGGCCGTATAAATCGGCTAACAGGCAACTAACAATTCAGGCTGAAAACTATAAGTCTGTAGTAACTGACCAAGTAAAGATTGGTGCTCTCACGTATCTCCACATTGACTTGCCCCCACAGCAGAAGCGCTAGGTCTTTTGCAGCGACTTGTAGATAACGTCGTGGATGCGGGTGCGGATGTTGTACTGGCGCAGCTTGTTATTGCCGGCGTCGGGGTACACGCGGTTAGAAAGAAAGATGTAGAGGATTTTGTTTTCCGGGTCCATCCACACGCAGGTACCCGTGAAGCCGGTGTGGCCAAAAGTGCTGGCTGGGGAGAGGTTGCTGGTGGGACCTTCAGGCTTGGTCGGGTCGCCCCGGTCCCAGCCCAGGCCGCGCCGGTTGCCGGCTTCGGTATTGCGGGCAAACTCCGTGACTACCGGCGTCTGGAAGTAGCGCTGCCCGCCGTAGCGGCCATTCTGCAGGTTCATCTGCATGAGTACGGCCAGGTCGTTGGCATTCGAGAACAGGCCCGCATGGCCGCCCACGCCGCCAATCATGGCTGCCGTCTGGTCGTGTACGGTGCCCTGGAGCTGGGTGCGGCGGAAATAGGTGTCATTCTCCGTTGGCGCAATGCACGACTTGGGGAATTTGCTGAGCGGGTTGTAGGTCATCGTGCCCAGCCCCAACGGCTGGAAGAAGTTCTTCTGCAGAAACTCGTCGATGGGCTGCTTCAGCACTTTTTCAGCCACTCGCTTCAGAATCATAAAGCTCAGATCTGAATATTCCACCGGGTACTTGCCCTTTACCTTGGGCAGCAGGCCGGAGCGCTGCACCCAGGTCCAGACGGAATCCTCGGAGGTGCGCAGGCTGAACAAATCGGGCGTTACCTCGCGGGAGAAATCAGCCGATTCGGTGCTGGCGTAGAAGGTGGGTTTGGGGCCGGCTTTGGTGATGGTCTTCTCCCAGGTCGGGATGCCGGGTTTGAGGCCTGCCTGGTGCATGAGCACCTCGCGCACCGTCATGTCTTTCTTATTCGTGCCTTTCAGCTCGGGCAGGTAGGCCGATACCTTATCATCGAGGTTGAGCTTGCCCTGGTCCTTGAGGTACATGATGGCCTGCAGCGTACCAGCTACTTTGGTCACCGAGGCCAGGTCGTAGAGGGTGGTATTGTTGACGGGTTGTTGCTTGTCGTAGGTGGCGTAGCCGTAGCTTTTATCGAACACCACCATGCCGTCCTTGGCTACCAGCACCTGGCAGCCGGGGGCGGCGGCGTAGGCCACAGCTTCCAGCGCCACGTTGTCAATCTGCGCCAGAATGCGCGAATCCAGGCCGGCTTCTTCCGGTGTACCGTAGCGCAGGCGCTTGAAGTCGGGCGTGGGCAGACCGGTACCAGCTTTCAGGTTTTCGGATACTGTAACGGGCAAACGGCCTTTGGCCGGCAACGCCCCGAATAGCACCTGCGGCACCACCAGCTGGGCCGGGTAATTGTCCTCGTAGCCGCATACCAGGTTGCGGTTTTCTTCCAGATATTTCAGCGAATAGGCATTGCCGAAAGCCACTACCACCGTCTTGATTCTGGGATTGGCGCGCAGCTCCTTCAGGAATTTCAAGGTGCCCTCCCCAATGCCGTAGCTGTGGGTGGGCGTGTTGTTCATGTTGTGCAGGCTCACCACCACCACATTGTAAGGCGCAAGCCGGCCGCCGATGCGGGCAAACGTGGAATCGGGGGCGTAGCGGTTGGGTACGCTGAACACTGGCCCGTTCTGGTACTTGCCCATAATTTCCTTGTAGGTAGCCGCATCGGAACCGATGGTCACGGCGGCAATGCGCAAGGTATCGAGGCGGTGAAAGGGGAGGATATCGTCCTCGTTTTTGACCACCGTGGTGGCGTGCTCATAGATTTCCTGCTGCACCATGCGGCTCAGAGGCCGGTTCAGGTTCTGCATCAGGTTGGGCACATCGATGGGGCGGTACTTGTTGAGGCCGGACCAGAACTTGGCCCGCAGAATCTTGCGCACCCGCTGGTCCACATCGGCTTGGTCGATGGTGCCGGCGGCAATGGCCTCCTTGATTTTCACCAGGGCCGTTGGCACATCCTCCGAGAACAGCAGCACGTCGTTGCCGGCGGCCAGGGCCAGCGCGTCCAGCTCCCCTGCCTTGTACAGGCTCGAAACGCTCTTCATGTTCAGGGCATCGGTAAACACGAGGCCCCGGTAGTTCATCTTTTCCTTCAGCAGCCCGGTCACCAGGTTCTTGGAAACCGTGGCCGACAGGGTGCGCACCGTATCAAACAGCGGCATATACAAGTGACCCACCATCACGCCCATCACGCCTTCCTCAATCGACTTCTGGAAAGGGTAGAGGTCCACGTTGGTGAGGCGGCCCATGTCGGAGTTGATAACCGGCAGGGCTACGTGCGAGTCCACGTCGGTGTCGCCGTGGCCGGGGAAGTGCTTCACCACGGCCATCACGCCGTGGTCCTGCAAACCCCGAATGTAGCGGATGCCCCGGGTGGCCACCTGCTCCTTGTTCTCGCCGAACGAGCGGTTGCCGATAACCGGATTATCGGGGTTGGAATTCACGTCGAGCACCGGCGAAAAGCTCACGTGCACGCCCAGGGTTTTCAGCTTGAGCGCAATTTCCCGGCCCATCTGGTACACGTACTGGTCGTCGTCCATGGCACCCAGGGTCATGCCCTTGGCGAAGTGCATGCTGGAATCGAGGCGCATGTCCAGGCCCCACTCGGCATCCATGGCAATGAGCAGGGGTACCTTGGCGGCGGCCTGGTAGCGGTTGGTCAGGAGCCCCTGGCGGCGGGGGCCACCCTGCAGAAACATCAGCCCGCCAATGCCCTGGTTGCGCACCAGGCCCTCAATGGCCTGGGCGTGGCGCTTGTCCTTGTTGGAATAGGCGGCCACCATAAAGAGCTGGCCCAGGCGCTGATCGGGAGTAAGGGAGCTGAATACGCTGTCCACCCAGTTCTGCTCGGCCGCCGACATCGGGCGGGCCCCATCTTCACGCGGTGCCGAGGAAGAAACGAGCAGGCCTGCAAAGGCTAGTACTAACAGGAAGATGCCAATCCGAAAGTCTTTGAGCATCGGCTCCGGTGGTTCGTGCTGAGGGGTGATTGAGAAACAGAAGACGAGCCGAAAAGCTCTACTTTTGCCCCTCCAAAAAGGGTGCCGGGTAGGCTGGTCAGCCGGGTTAGGGGCCGCTGTTGATGGCCTTTGAATCCCTGCCTTCCTCACCTTCCAACGCAGGAACCAGAGAATATGTCTCTCCTGGTACACACAAAAGTTGGCCGCAAACTTACGGATAAATTCCCGAGCCCGGTTGTTATCAGGCCGATAGCTCGCCGGAACCTGCTGTTGGCTACCTTTATTTTTCTTCCGTTTCTAGCTCGTTTATGGCCGATATCATTCAACTTCTTCCTGAATACCTGGCTAACCAGATTGCCGCCGGCGAGGTGGTGCAGCGGCCGGCCTCGGCCGTAAAGGAGCTGCTGGAAAATGCCGTGGATGCCGGGGCTACCCAGGTGCAGCTCATCGTGAAAGACGCCGGCAAACAGCTGGTGCAGGTGGTGGATAACGGCCAGGGCATGAGTCCCACCGATGCCCGGATGAGCCTGGAACGCCACGCCACCAGCAAGATCCGCACCACCGAGGACCTGTTCCGCATTCGTACTCTGGGTTTCCGGGGCGAGGCACTGGCTTCCATTGCGGCGGTGGCTCAGGTAGAGCTGCGCACCAAGCAGCCTGATCAGGACACCGGCACTCTGCTGCTCGTAGAAGGTTCCCAGATTACCAGCCAGCAGCCCGTGGCCTGCCCCGATGGTACCAGCATCAGCGTGAAAAACCTGTTCTTTAACGTGCCGGCCCGTCGTAACTTCCTCAAGAGCAACGCGGTGGAAATGCGACACATTCTGGATGAGTTTCAGCACGTGGCGCTGGCCAACCCGCAAATCGGCTTCTCGCTGTTCCAGAATGATCTGGAGGTGTTCAATCTGCCGGCTGGTAAGCTGAGCCAGCGCATTGTGGCTTTGCTGGGCAACGGCTACAAGGAGCAGCTGGCCCAGGTGGAAGAGGTAACCCCGTTTCTGGCCGTGCGGGGCTTCATCGGTAAGCCGGAATCGGCCAGGAAAAGCCGGGGCGACCAGTTTTTCTTCGTCAATAACCGCTTTATCCGTTCGGCCTACCTCAACCACGCGGTGCTGACGGCCTACGAGGGCCTGCTGCCCAAAGACACGCACCCGTTCTACGTACTGTTTCTGGAGCTGGACCCCAAGTCCATCGACATCAACGTACACCCGACCAAAACCGAAATCAAGTTCGAGGATGAGAAAACGGTGTACGCCATTGTGCGGGCCGCTGCCAAGCAAAGCCTGGGCCTGCACAACATGGCTCCCTCGCTGGATTTCGATGGCAACGTGAACTTCGCCCCCATTCAGCCGCTGCGGCTGTCGGGCAACGAGAAGAACCCGTTCGATGACAGCTACCAACCCGATGCGCTGGCCTCGGCGGCCCGGGCCGCTGCCAGCAACCCTGGCCGCCCGGCCAGTCAGGATGCCTACGAGCGGCAACTGCCGCCCCGGCCCACTGAGCAGGCCAAGCGCGAGCTGGAAGCTTTTTACAAGAGCCTGAGCCAGATTAGCGTACCCGATGTGGAGCACGAAGCCACCGCCGTTGGCGTACCCGTGCCCACCGCGCCCGACCTGCTCACGCCGGAACTGCCCGTTGCCGGGTTACTGCCCGACGAAGACCTGCCCGCCGGCCTCGATCTGCTGGCTGGGCAACCCACTTCCGGCCCCGCGCCGGAATTTCAGCCGCTGGTGCTGCCGGGTACGGCGGCTACTGCCTCGCCGGAGCTGCCCTTGCGGGAGTCGAGCACCGGGCCGGGCAATAAGGTGCTGCAGCTGCATCAGCAGTTTCTATTAGTGCCGGTGAAGTCGGGGATGATGCTCATTGACCAGGTGGCGGCCCGGGAGCGGATTCTGTTCGAGCAGTACGCCCAGAACCTGGAGCGCGAGGTAAGTGCCTCCCAGACGCTGCTGTTCCCGCGCACCATTACGTTCACCCCGCAGGATTTCGCCATTCTGCGGGAGGTGGAGGAGCCGTTGCGGGCGTTGGGGTTTCGGTTCACCGATTTTGGAAAAAATACCATTGCCGTGGAAGGAATTCCGGCCGATGTACCGGCCCGCGACGAAAAAGAGCTTCTGGAAGGCCTCATTGAGCAGTTTCGTAACTCCGCCGGCTCCCTGAAGCTGGACCGCCGCGAGCAAATGGCCCGGGTCCTGGCTCGTCGGGTAGCCACTAGCGCCGCCGGTACCCGCCTTTCGGAGCGCGAAATGACGGCCATTGTAGACAAGCTGTTTGCCTGCTCCGTGCCCAACTACGCCCCCGACGGCCGCCGCACCATCGTGATGCTGGAGCTGGGCCAGCTCCAGGAGCTGTTCCGAAAGTAAGTAGCAGACTGATGAGCCGGCCCGTATAGCCGGCGGTGGAATCGGTTCACCAGTCCGGCCGTATCTGCGTAGTTTCAACCCGTAAACCTTGCTCTTTTCGCTTGCCCTATGTTCCAGCTTACCCCCATGGTTCGCAATCTGCTCATCGCCAACGTGGTGGTGTTTCTGGCGAGCAAGTACCTGTTACCGCTTGATTTTCTGGCGCTGTATCCGGTAGGTTCCCCCGCGTTTGGCCTGTGGCAGGTAGTGACGTACATGTTTATGCACGCCAACGGAGCACACATCTTCTCCAACATGATTGGCCTGGTGTCGTTGGGGCCGCTGCTGGAGCAGCGCTGGGGTGCCAAACGGTTCCTGACGTTCTGGCTGATTTGCGGAGTGGGGGCGGGTGCGCTCTACGACGGGCTGCGCACCTACGAGGTGCACCGCATGGGCCAGCAACTGGAAGCCTTCCGCGCCGCCCCGACGGATCTGAACCTGCTGGATTTCGTGGAAACGAACATTCCGGAGTTAGTGGATACATATAAGTCCTCGGCCTACGAGCTGCATAAAAACCCGGGCAACACGTACGTAATCCAGCAAAGCCTGGCGCAGTTCGATAGCCTCTACCAGGGCAGCCTGAATGGGCCGATGGTGGGGGCCTCGGGGGCATTGTTCGGGATTATGCTGGCCTTTGCCTGGCTGTTTCCGAACACTGAGCTAGTGGTGTTTCCGATACCGATTCCCATTAAGGCCAAGTACTTCGTGGTGCTCTATGGGCTCTACGAATTCGCTTTTGGCATTCACCGCGTGCCCGGCGACAATGTGGCGCACTTTGCCCACCTGGGCGGAATGCTCGTTGGTTTCCTGGTGTTGCTGGTATGGCAGCGCAACCGAAAACGCCTGTACTAGGTTGTCAGGTGTGGGCCGGGTGACGCCGCTTGCACGAAAATTGTGGACATTCCTTCCCGATTCCTTTCCACCCGGTCTGTTTTCCCTACCCGCCCTTCTCGATGAGCATTGCCAACGATATCCGAACCGCCTTTAGCCGCCGCGATAATGCCCTGAATCAGCTGCTGCTGATTAATGTGCTGGTGTTCGTGTTTCTGGTGCTGTTTCGCACGGTTATGTTTGTGATAACCAAAAACCGGGACGCCCACCTGCTGCTCATGGATTGGCTGGCGGTGCCCTCGGTGCCGGCGCTCCTGCTTACCCGCCCCTGGACGCTGCTCACGTATAGCTTCGTTCACATAAACTTCTTTCACATCCTGTTCAATCTGATCAATCTGTACTGGTTTGGCGGGCTCGTTCGGGAGTATCTGGGCGACCGGCGTTTGGTGAGCCTGTATGTGTTGGGGGCCTTAGCAGGCGCGGTAATTTACCTGCTGGCGTTCAACTTTATTCCCGCGTTCCGGGTAGGTCCGGCTATCCTGTACGGGGCTTCCGGCAGCGTTACGGCCGTTATCCTGGCCGCCGCCACGCTCCTGCCCGATTACACGTTCTCCATTATCCTGCTGGGGCCGGTACGCATCAAATACATTGCGGCGGTGGTGGTGCTGGTGAGCATTGCGGGGGTGAATGGCGGCAATGCCGGGGGCGATATAGCTCACCTGGGCGGGGCCCTGCTTGGCTTCCTGTTCGTGAAGCAGCTCCAGGCCGGCCGCGACCTGGGCCGCCCCATTCAGGCAGTGGGCGACTGGGTTGTCCGCCTCGTGACGGGGCGTCCTAACCTGCGCGTAACTCACCGCAGTGCCGCCGCTACAGCCGCCGCACCAGCCGTCAAGAAAGGCCCGGCTACCCAACCCGGCCAAGACGAAATCGACCTGATTCTGGATAAGATTTCGCACTCCGGCTATGAAAGTCTGTCGAAGGATGAAAAGCAGAAACTGTTCCGGGCCAGCCAGAAATAAGCTTCAAACCCAGCTCTCTAAGCAAATAAGAAGCCCGCTGCATTGTTTGCAGCGGGCTTCTTATTTGCCCATATGCCAATTTCGTCGGGCAGGCGGCAGCCGCTCAATGGCGTAGCGCAAAGCAGTACGGGGCAGCTGGCCCCGGTGGTCAGTCAGGAATTCTTCGAGGGCTTCTTCGTTGCGCTTGCCTACCTCCCGCAGCATCCAGCCGGTAGCTTTATGAATAAGGTCGTGGCGGTGGGAGAGTAGTAGCTCTGCTACGGCAAACGTGTCCTGAAACTGGCCCTTTCGAATAAAAGCCAGCGTAGATACAATGCTCATCCGCTGGCTCCACAGGTGGTTTTCAGCTGCCAGCTCATAAAGCGGGGCCCGGTCTTTATCCAGCAGATAGCCTCCCACAATATTGGGGCAGGTGATGTCTACCAAATCCCAGTTGTTTACGAAGTGGCGGTTGGCCAGGTACTGCTCATAAATGGCTGTCCGCCCGGCAGGTCCGGCTTTAGTGAACTGCAGCGTCCAGATCACCAGCGCCACCGAGCGGCATTCGTGCCAGGGGCTGTGCAGTAGCCTGAGTACTTCCTGCTGCGGTAGCTGCTGAAACTCCCGGGCCAAAAGGCGCTGCTGGGGCATGGTAAGGCCCAGAAACTGGTCCCCTTCGCCGTATTCACCGGGGCCGGTTTTGAAGAAGCGGGCCACCGCTACCGCCCGCTCCGGGTCGGCCAGGGCGTGAATGCGAACGAGTACATCATGGGCGGTGAGCATGCTGCGGGTGGATTAGGGAATGTTGTACCGGATGTCGGACTGGTTGTGGGTGTAGAAGTAGGCGTAATTGCCGCACATTTCCTCCCAACCGGCCACGGTGGCATGTTTCTGGTGCAATACATCCTCCCAGGCAAGGCGCATCTGGCGGGCACATACCAGTGGTCTTACCTGCCCTACACCCGTGCCCAGGCCCGGTATGGCCACCGTACGCACCACATCCTTTACAACACGGCCATCGGGCAGGTGGCCGTGTTCAAGCAGCAGCAGCAGCGCCCGCATACTATGGTACACGTTCGGGCCCCGCGTAATGGTCATCGGCGTGCGCATGGTAGGCGCGGCAATCAGGTAGGGAAACGGCGCATGGCCGGTGGGCAGTATTTCCGCCTGTCCCACCAGCAACTCCCCGTAATACTTCTCCCGGATGACGTGCTGCAGATCCTTTTCCAGGTGCCAGCCCAGCGTTTTGGAAATGGCAAAGTCGATGCCGCCATTCATGTAGCCAAAGCTGTTGGCCGGGCTTACCAGTGCATCGGCGGGCACCTCGAAAATAGAGCCATGCCGGATAGTTACCTGCGGTACATCGGCGAAAACGCGCTGCCAGGCGTCCGTAATTTCTGAGTTGGTGTCCGTGAAGTAAAAGTGCATAGAAGGGTTTAGGACCGTAAACTACGCATTCCGGCATTTCTTGGTCACAAAAAACCGGCCGCCCTGCTTGCGCAGAACGGCCGGTTTCTATCGGAGGCTGGAGAAGCTTAGGCCGAAGCCTTGCTCATGTTGTCCAGCGCGTCCATTACTTCTTTCACGTGGCCGCGCGAGGTTTCCAGTAGGGCTTTCTCCTCGTCGTTGAGCTGCAGCTCGATTACTTTCTCAATACCGTTTTTGCCCAGGATAACCGGAGCGCCCAGGTACACGCCATCAATGCCGTACTCGCCTTCTAGCTTGATGCACACCGGGAACACACGGCGCTGGTCGCGCACAATGGCCTCTACCATCTGAGCCGCAGCCGCGCCAGGCGCGTACCAGGCCGAGGTGCCCATGAGCTTCACCAGCTCGCCGCCGCCCTGGGCGGTACGCTGCACAATGGCGTCGAGGGTTGCTTTGTCGATCAGCTCCGTAACGGGGATGCCGCCTACGGTGGTATAGCGGGGCAGGGGCACCATGGTGTCGCCGTGGCCACCCATGAGGACCGCCTGAATGTCTTTGGGGCTCACGTTGAGGGCTTCGGCCAGGAAAGCACGGTAGCGGGCCGTGTCCAGGATGCCGGCCATGCCGAATACTTTTTCGCGGGGCAGGCCGGAGGTGAGGTGGGCCTGGTAGGTCATCACGTCGAGCGGGTTGCTCACGATGATGATGATGGCGTTAGGCGAGTATTTTACCACCTGCTCGGTTACCGATTTCACGATGCCGGCGTTGGTCGAAATCAGGTCGTCGCGGGTCATGCCGGGCTTGCGGGGCAGGCCGGATGTAATCACCACCACGTCGGAGTCAGCCGTGCGGGCGTAGTCGCTGGTGACGCCCACCGTACGCGAATCATAGCCGATGATGGGGGCTTTCTGCCAGATGTCAAGGGCTTTGCCTTCGGCGAAGCCTTCTTTGATGTCAACCAACACAATTTCGTTGGCAATTTCGCGGGTGGCCAGTACATCGGCGCAGGTCGCGCCTACGTTGCCGGCTCCAACTACGGTAACTTTCATCAGTGGATGGAATTGGGTGTGAACTATGGGATGCGCGTAAAGCTACGGGATAGAGCCGAGAGGTGCGGCCTTGCAACGGAAGAAATGAAGCCGCCAGTTGAATAGATTACATCCGCTTCACCACCAGCACCCGCTCCGTATTCTCCGTCACCTTGAACCGCTCATCGGGCCGGAAGCCGATAACCCAGGCAATCTTGCCGTCGGCGGAAACCAGCACCCACACGTTGTCTTTGAGGTTGAGGGGTACTTTCTGGTCGATAAGGAAGTCGGAGAGTTTCTTTTTGCCCTTCATCCCGATGGGCATAAACCAGTCGCCTTCCTGCCAGGGGCGCACCGTGAGCGGGAACTTGAGCACGTCGGCATCCAGAGCCGCTACGGCTTTGCCCTTCGGTACGTCGTAGCCTTCCGTTACTTCCAGCAGCTCGGTGCGCAGGTGCAGGCCGTCAATTTTGAGAACCTCCTGTCCGGCCTGGAGCTGGTGGGTGCCGAACTTCTGGAGCTTACGCGGGGTAATCACCAGCTGGTCGCGGTCCTTCACCAGTTGGTGCGTCGGCGACTCGAAGCGGCGCCCCGGCTCGGCCCCGAAGCTCTGCACAACGTCCTTGGTGACGAGGTAGCTGAAGCCGAAGGGCCGCAACAACTCGTGCAGCACTAAAGCCGTGGCGGCCGTTTTTTGGAGCAAACGGATGTCGAGGTAGGTGGCCTCGGGCTCCTGGCGCTGGGCCTGGGCGGCGGTTTCCTCCACGTAGCGGCGCACAATTTCCTCGGCCGCCCCCACGCGCTCGGCCGTGACGCTCATGGTATGGTCGAGGCTGGGATTGATGTCGCGCAGCACGGGCAGCACCTCTAGGCGCAGGCGGTTGCGCTGGTACACTGGCGAGTCGTTGCTGGCATCCTCCCGCCAGATCAGGCGGTTTTCTACTACGTAGTCGTAGAGGTCGGGCTTGCTCACGGCCAGCAGGGGCCGCACCAAATGGCCGGTTTTGGGCCGGATGCCGTGCAGACCGGCCAGGCCGGTGCCGTGGGTGAGGTTCAGCAACATGGTTTCGGCGGTGTCGCGCTGGTGGTGGGCGGTGGCAATGGCGGCGTAGCCCTGGCTGGCCCGGATGCGCTCAAACCACTCGTAGCGCAAAGCGCGGGCCGCCATCTGCGTCGAAATGCCTTCCTGCTCGGCAAACTTTTTGGTCTGAAAAAACTCCACGAAGTAGGGCGCCTCGTACTTCTCGGCCAGCTTGCGCACGAACTGCTCGTCGGCGTCGGCTTCCTCGGCCCGCAGCCCGAAGTGGCAGTGCGCCACCCCAAACTTCACGCCCAGTCGGTGCAGCACGTCGGCCAACACCACCGAATCGAGGCCGCCGCTGACGGCTACCAGCAGCTGGTCGGTAGGGGAGAAGAGGGCGTGTTCCTGAATGAAGGGTTGAATCCGGTCAAGCATGAGGGAAGTGAAATCTAGGGCTAGCTTCCCTCCCTGGAAAGGAGGGGCTGGGGGTGGTTGATGACAATTGAACAGGCTATATACTAGAGCTAAAAAAGACGTTCAAAGAGTGTCAACCACCCCCAGCCCCTCCTTTCCAGGGAGGGGAGCTAACCTTCGCTCTAAACAGAAGACCTGTACTATTCCACAAAGAAAACCGTTAGCAGCGGCCCTTCTGTACCTTTGCGCCGAAATGTCGTTCCCGAAGCCTCTTTTTCTTCTGTTGTTGCTGTTGCTGCCGGCCCTGGCCTGGGCCCAGCAGCGCCCGGCCGCGCGTGCCGGCAACCCACCCGTAACCCCGCAAAAAGGCCAGCAGATTGAATTGCTGACGGCTTCTGAATTGCAGGGCGGCGACTTTAACGGGGTGGAAATCCGCAAGCTGATCGGCAACGTGAGTTTCCGCCAGGGTACCACGCTGCTCTACTGCGACTCGGCGTATCAGTACACCGAGCGCAACGCGCTGGAGGCCTTCAGCAACGTGCGCATCATCCAGAACGATACCATCACCATTACCGGCGACCGGGGCACCTATGATGGCGACACCCGCAAGGCCCGCATAACCGGCAACGTGACCATGCGCGACCCGCGCATGACGCTCACCACCCAGTTGCTCGACTACGACCTGAACAACAACCTGGCGTACTACAGCACCGGCGGCCACCTCCAGGACCCCGAAAATACGCTCGACAGTCAGTTTGGCTATTATAATACAGTCAGCAAGGTGTTCAGCTTCAAGCGCAACGTGAAGCTGGTGACCAAGGAAAATACCATCGATACCGACACGCTGCAGTACAATACTGTCAGCAAGATTGCTTACTTCTTCGGTCCGACGCGCATCAAGGGCAAGCAGGGCAACATCTACGCGGAAAACGGCAACTACAACACCGCTACCAAGATTTCCAACTTCGCCCGCAACGCCAAAATCGAGACGCCCAACTACCTGCTGGGCGGCGACAAGCTGTACTACGACGAAGCCCGGCAGTACGGCGTGGCCACCGGCCGAGTGTCGATGACTTCCAAAAAGGACAACCTCGTTATTCGGGGCGACGTGGGGCGGTATTGGCGGGCCCAGGGCCGCGCCAAGGTGTACGGTAGCCAGCCCGTGATGCGCAACATCTCCGATAAGGACACGCTGTATCTGTCGGCCGATACGCTGGTGAGCGTGGAAGGTCGTCCGCCCCAGAACAAGGCCGGCGTGATTTACGCCTACCGCAAGGTGCGCATCTTCCGCGCGGATCTGCAGGGCCGCTGCGACTCGCTCACCTACGACCGGCAGGACTCTATCATCTACCTCAGCCACGACCCGGTGCTCTGGAACAAGGGCAACCAGCTCACCGCCGACTCCATGCAGATTCAGCAGCGCCGCGGCAAAATTGACCAGATGCGGCTGTTTGGGCACGCCTTCAGCATCGGGGAGGATACGCTGGGCAACTTCAACCAGGTAAAGGGCCGCAACATGGTGGCGTACTTCGGGGAGAAGGCCATAAAAAAAATTGATGTGCTTGGCAACGCCGAGAGCCTCTACTATGCTCTTGAAGGCGACACGGCCGTGTCGGGCGTGAACAAAAGCGTGTCGGCTACTATGGCCCTGCGCTTTCAGGACAGCAAGCTGCAGACCATCAGTTTTCTCACCAACCCCGAAGCCCAGTTCATTCCGCCCAACGAACTCAAGGCGGAAGATGCCAAACTAAAGGATTTCCGCTGGCGCCTCACCGAGCGCCCCACCCGCCGCCAGACATTAGGAAAACACTTTGCACCGGTACCTGCCAAACCTAAAAAAAAGGCGGCACCCGCGAAAAAGACGCCCGCCAAGAAAACAACTACCAAAAAAGCCGCGTCGAAAAAGCCGGCCACCAATCCCCGAACCGCTCCTAAACCCGTGAAGAAATAGTGGCAGAAAGGCAGTAACCGGACCAGCCGGCTCCGTTTCTGCGCCGGCAACTGGCCACAGATAGCCGACAACTGATTTGCCTCACCGATTCTTCTTACCTTTGCGCCCCTTATGCTGTCTTTCCGTCCTGCCTTCTTTGTTCTGTTATTGAGCACCTTGCTGCTCGGCTCCTGTACCGGCTATCAGAAGCTGCTCAAGAGTACCGACGTGAACAAGAAGTACGAAGCTGCCATTCAGTACTACGATAAAGGCGACTTTTTCAAGGCCGGTACGTTGCTGGAAGAGTTGATTCCGTTGCTCAAAGGCCGTCCGGAGGCAGAAAAAGCGCAGTTCTACTTCGCCAACACCAACTTCCGGCAGCGCAATTACACGCTGAGTGCGTACTACTTCAAGACGTTCTACGAAACCTATCCCAACTCTACGTACGCTGAGGAATCTGCTTTCATGCAGGCTAAATCCCTGTTCCGCGACTCGCCGGAGTTTCAGCTCGACCAGACCAACACGTACTCGGCCATTGAGGTGATTCAGGATTTTCTGAACCGGTTTCCTGAGAGCCGCTTCCGCGCCGAAACCGAAGGTATGTCGCAGGAGTTGCAGAAGAAGCTGGAAAACAAGGCGTTCAATGGTGCCCGGTTGTACTACGATTTGCGCTACTACCAGTCAGCCGTAACGGCCTTCACCGGTTTCCAGCAGCAATATCCCTCATCGGCGTACGGCGAGCAGGCTGCTTTCCTGAAGCTGAGTGCCCAATTTGATCTGGCCACGGAAAGCGTGGAGGAAAAGCAGCGGGAACGGTATCTGGAAACTATTGCGTTCTACCAGAACTTCATCGATGCTTTCCCGCAAAGCAAAAGCCTCAAAGAAGCAGAGCGGATGTACGATACGGCCCGCAATGCCGTCGAGAAGCTCAAGCCCGCCGACCCCACGGCGGCCAAATAGATTTTTGAATGGCCTAACCATGGGTTGAACCGGAAAAATGAGCGTAGTTGTTTGCTGCTTCACTTTTTCAGTTCTTCATTCTCCATCCTAGGCGCATTTTTCCTCGCACATTTTTCACATTAAGAAGAATATGAAGACTCCCAACAACGTTTCGGCCTCCATTGTAACCCGCAATATGTCGGATTTCACCCACGAAACCGGCAACGTGTACGAGAGCCTGGCCATCATCTCGAAGCGCGCCAACCAGATTTCGGTGAAGCTGAAGGAAGAGCTGAACGGCAAGCTCGCCGAGTTTGCTACCACCGTCGACAACCTGGAAGAGGTGTTCGAGAACCGTGAGCAAATCGAAATTTCCAAGCACTATGAGCGGCTGCCCAAGCCCACCAACCTCGCTATTGAGGAGTTCCTGGAAGGCAAGGTGCATTTCCGCACGCCGGCCGAAGAAGAAGTAAAAGGCTAACCTGCTACTTTGCCTGACCGCAAATACGCCATGCCCAACCCATCACGCTTTTTGCCGGGTTGAGCATGGCGCTTTTGCGTTCGGCTATTATCGTCCCTCAGTACTGATTTTCGTTATATGCTACAAGGGCGCAAAATTCTGGTGGGTGTATGCGGCAGCATTGCCGCGTATAAATCGGCCTTGTTGGTGCGGCTGCTGGTAAAGGCGGGTGCCAGCGTGCAGGTAATTCTGACGCCTGCTGCCGCTGCCTTCGTCACGCCCCTGACGCTGGCCACGTTATCGAAGCAGCCGGTTTTGCAGGGTTTTCTGAAAGACGAGCAGGCCGGCGAGTGGCACAACCATGTGCATCTGGGCCTCTGGGCCGATGCTCTGGTGGTGGCCCCGGCCTCCGCCAATACGCTGGCTCACTTGGCTAACGGGCTTTGTGACACGCTGCTTGATGCTGTGTACCTCTCAGCCCGTTGCCCCGTGTTCATGGCCCCCGCCATGGATCTGGATATGTATCAGCACCCGGCCACGCAGGTTAATCTGCGTCGGCTACGCGAGTATGGCAACACGGTGTGGGAGTCGCCGGCTGGTGAGCTGGCCAGCGGCCTCAACGGCCCCGGCCGCATGCTGGAGCCGGAGGATATGGTGCAGGCACTGGAACAGTTTTTTCAGGGAGGAGAAAGATAAAAAGTGAAAAGTCAAAGGGGCTTTCATCAGGCGCCTGAATCATATCTTTGATTAGCGTATGCCAACCCCGTGCTCTGACTAATCAATGGCACTTTTCCCTTGCACCTTTTTATTTTGACTTCGCCCATGCGCGTCCTCATTACTGCCGGCCCTACCTATGAACCGCTAGACCCGGTGCGGTTTATCGGCAACCACAGCACGGGCAAAATGGGCTACGCGCTGGCCGAGACGTTTGCGGCGGAAGGCGCGGAGGTGCTCCTCATCAGCGGCCCGACCAATCTGCCCGACCCAACCAGCCCCTCCATCCGGACGGTGCGCGTGCAGACGGCGGATGAGATGTACCAGGCCGCCGTGGCCGAGGCTGCTATGGCCAATGTGTGGGTATTTGCGGCGGCCGTGGCTGACTACAAGCCGGCGCACGTTGCCGAAAACAAGATCAAGAAGGCAGGCGACACGCTGCTGCTGGAGCTGGTGAAGAACGTGGATATTGCTGCCGAGCTGGGGAAAATCAAGCGGTCCGAACAATTTTCCGTGGGTTTTGCGTTGGAAACGGAGAACGAGCAGGCCCACGCCCTCGGTAAGCTGCAACGTAAGAATTTTGACCTCGTGGTGCTCAACTCCCTGCGTGACGCCGGGGCCGGTTTCCGCCATGATACCAACAAAATCACGCTGCTGGAAGCTGACGGGCGGGTAACTATCTTCGACCTGAAATCTAAAGCTGAAGTGGCCCGTGATATTGTCCGCGCCGTTCTGACCCGTTTGCCCCATCCTCATGCGTAAGTTTCTGCCGTTATTTTTGCTGTTGCCCGTTCTGTTGCTCACGCTTCCGGTACAGGCGCAGGAGCTGCTGTCCGAAGTAACGGTAACCACCGAAAACGTGACCATTTCCGACCGGCAGCTGGTGCAGGAGATGAAGAACGCCATGCAGACGTTCCTGAATACCCGCGCCTTCACCAACCAAGTGTATCGCCCTGAGGAGAAAATCCGCTGTAAGGTGTTCGTGGGCATTACCGAAATTCCGCAGAACGGGACATTTAAAGCCACCGTCCGGATTCTGAGTACGCGGCCGGTGTACGGTACGGGTTACGAAACCAACGTGCTGAGCTTCGCTGACCGGGGCTGGATTTTCAACTACTCGCCCCAGAACCCGATTGACTACTCGCAGAACACGTTTGTGGGGAACCTGTCGTCTTTGCTGACCTTCTATGCCTACATCATCATCGGGATGGACCAGGACAGCTTCGCGCCCTTGAGCGGCTCGCCGTACTATGACCGGGCCCGCACGATTCTGGTCAATGCGGCCTCCCAGAACGTGACCAATGAGGCCGACGAGGGCTGGAAGGATACCAACAACGGTAACCGGTACTGGCTGCTCAACAACCTGCAGGACCCACAGCTGGAAGCTTTCCGGAGCGCCATTTACGCGTATTACCGGCAGGGAATGGACATCTTTATTACCAAGCCTGAGGAGGCCCGGGCCGGTATGGCTACGGCGCTGCAGGGCGTGCAGCAGGCCGTACAGCGGCGGCCCGGCACCCTACTGGCCCGGGCCTTCTTCACCACCAAAGCCGCCGAAATTTCGGATGTGTTTCGTACCAGCCCCAGTCAGGAACAGAAAACCCAGGTAACCACGCTGCTTACGGAAATGGACCCGACCAACTCGGCGAAATACCAGACCATTCTGCGGCAACCTTGATCTGGGGAAATCCGAGGGCAAAATTAATTAGCATCTGACTAAATGAACTAGTAGCTTTGCTAAAGCTACTAGACGCGGTTTTGTGCAGCCGGCCCGTAGCCTCACTTTTTTGGTAGCTGCGGCCGGCGTACCGGCCTCATTTGGTTCATGTTATGCTGGTTGATCTGCGGATTCAGAATTACGCCCTCATTGAGAAGCTGGAGTTGCGGCCATCGGCGCTGCTCAACATCATTACCGGCGAAACAGGAGCGGGTAAGTCGATTATGCTGGGGGCTATTGGGCTGCTGCTGGGCAACCGCGCCGACTCCCGCATGCTCTTCGACACCGACAAGAAGTGTGTGATTGAGGGGCAGTTTGATATCAGCGGATATCAACTCCAGGATATTTTCGAGGCCGAAGACTTGGACTATGACCGGCAATGTATTCTGCGCCGCGAAATCAGTCCGGCTGGCAAAAGCCGCGCCTTCATCAACGATACGCCCGTGACGCTGGAAACCCTGCGCAATATTGGGGCTAACCTCATGGATATCCACTCCCAGCACGATACGCTGCTGTTGGGCGACTCCATGTTTCAGCTGAATCTGTTGGACCTGTACGCCGGGTTAGTGTCCACGCGGGGCCAGTACAGCAACGCTTATCGGCAGTACCGCAAGCAGGATGCCGACTTGAAGGCGTTAGAAGACCAGGTGGCCCAGGCTAACAAAGAGTTGGATTACCACAGCTTTCTGCTCAATGAGCTGGAGGAGGCCAGTCTGGATAATGAGCAGCAGGATGACCTGGAGCAGGAAGTAAAGGAGCTGGAGCACGCTGAGGAAATCAAGTTCAAGCTCACCCATGCGCTCCAGGGAATAGCAGAAAATGAATACTGCGCCACCAGTGCCCTGAAGGACGCCGCCACGCTGCTGGGCCAGATTGCGGCGTACTCAGAACCAGTGCGGGAATTAAAGCACCGCCTGGATAGCTGCCTGATTGAATTGCACGACGTGGCCGCCGAAATTGAGGCGGTAGAACGCCGTACAGAGGGTGATCCGGCCCGTATCGATGAGCTGCAGGGCCGCCTGAACGTACTCTACAGTCTTCAGCGCAAGCACCAGGTGCGGGATGTGGTAGCCCTGCTGGCCGTGCGCGCTGACCTGCGCGACAAAGTAAGCTCCGTACTTAACCTGGATAAGCAAATCAGCCGCCTGCGCCGGGAGGTGGAAACCAGCCTGGCCGCCGTGCAGAAACAGGCGCTGCGCCTCTCAGAAGCCCGCCGCAAAGTGTTTCCGAAGTTCGAAAAGGAACTGGCCGCCTTGCTTATGGATTTAGGTATGCCGCACGCGCGCATTGTGGTGCAGCACCAGGAATGCGCACCCAGCGCCAGTGGCACCGATAGTATCAGTATCCTGTTTTCGGCCAACAAAGGCGCCCAGCCCCAGACGCTGAGCAAGGCCGCCTCGGGTGGGGAATTCTCGCGCCTGATGCTGTGCATTAAGTACATGCTGGCTGATAAGACGGCTCTGCCGACAATCGTGTTCGATGAAATTGACACGGGTATCAGCGGCGAAATTGCGGTGAAAGTGGGCCGCATGATGCAGCAGATGGCCAAAAAGCATCAGCTCATTGCCATCAGCCACCTGCCCCAGATGGCCGCCGCCGGTGACGCGCACTACTTCGTGTACAAAGAAGACCGCGCCGACCGCACCGTGAGCCGCATCCGTCAGCTCAGCCAGGAGGAGCGTATCCAGGAAATTGCCCAGATGATTTCCGGGGCCAATCCCAGCCAGCACGCCACCCAGAGTGCCCGGGAGCTATTGGCGCTGCGTGGGGTGGAAATGGCGGGGTAAATGGTGATTTAGTGATTTAGTGATTTGGTGATTGTTTAACTTGCTGCCTCTTGTTGGTAATGAAATGGAAAGGGATGCATTACTTTCCTGCTCACTAAGTCGCTAAATCACTAAATCACTCAAGATGTCAAACCTGCTCGCGGGCAAAGTCGGTATCATTTCCGGCGCGCTAAACGAAGAATCCATTGCCTGGAAAGTCGCCCTGAAGGCTCACGCCGAAGGGGCCCGCTTTGTGCTCACCAACGCCCCGCTGGCCATGCGCATGGGCGAAATCAACAAACTCTCGGAGCAGTGCAACGCGCCCATCATCCCGGCCGATGCTACCTCCATGGAGGACCTGGAGAAGCTGTTTTCGGGAGCCCAGGAGCACCTCGGCGGCAAGCTCGATTTCGTGCTGCATAGCATCGGCATGAGCGCCAACATCCGCAAGGGCAAGCACTACGGCGAGTTGAACTACGAGTGGTACCAGAAAACGCTCGACGTGTCGGCGCTGTCGTTCCATAAGATGCTGGCCGTGGCTGAGAAGCAGGACGCCTTCAACGAGTGGGGCTCGGCCGTGGCTCTGAGCTACATTGCCGCCCAACGCGCTTTCCTCGACTACACCGACATGTCGCAGGCCAAGGCCATGCTCGAAAGCATTGCCCGCAGCTACGGCCAGCGCCTCGGCAAGCTCAAGAAAGTGCGCGTGAATACCATCTCGCAGTCGCCCACCAAAACCACGGCCGGCACCGGCATCAGCGGCTTCGATGCGTTCTACGAGTACGCCAACCGCCTCTCGCCGCTGGGCAACGCCCCGGCCGAAGCCTGTGCCGACTACTGCATCTCGCTATTCTCGGACCTGACGCGCTACGTGACCATGCAGAACCTCATGCACGACGGCGGCTTCAGCACCACCGGCATCTCGGAGGAAATCGTAGAGCTAATGTCGAACGCCAAGCAGTAGCCTGTTCGAATTTTCCAGTGAACGACAACGCCCGGCCGGTTTGGCTGGGCGTTGTTGCGTTCAGGTGTTGCGGGGAGTAGCGTCTGCAAACAGCGCGTCTATGGTTTTTCGGTCATAGTCGAGAATCCAGTCTTGTATTCCTGATATAAGGGTCGGGTTGTCTCAGGGGTGTTGCTGCTGATGAGTAGGCCACGGTCATCGTACATAAAGAAAATGAGTCCCCGGGTCCGGTTGAAAAAGTGGAGCCGACCATGAATTGCTGTCTTGTTCTGGTCTGGAAAATCCTGGTAGCTGATGGCGGCCAGCAGCGCTTGATGCGGTATCTGGGCCGCGGCGGTAGAATAAAGTGCCTCGTTCCAACGGCCCTCACTATACCACTTCGGGTTAGGTATAGCCCGCCAATTACGAAACGTGATGTCTCGCTTGCCGATGCCCATCTGCTGGAACAAGTAGCTATTGCTGCGGATTCGGTGACGTTTGTATAGGTGTTTCTGGTACACTAGCAACACCTCGTCAGTCGGTGCGAAGGCTGCCTCGAATAGGGTACTGGCTCGATGCAAGACCTGAGCAAAGTATCCGGCGTCATCGGGCGAAAGGGTGCCTTGCAGGTCAAAGCGAATCCAGGTAGGCAGCTCGTAATACAATAAGCGTGTATCCAGTGGTTTGGTGGCGTGCTGCTGCAGGAATTGGGCTAGTGGAGAAGGCATACAGCAAACAGGTTCTGACGACGCGGCAACGTTCCCGACATCGTTTGCGAGGAAATAACGGCACTTCTGCTGTCATAAACCAGCCCTTAGCAGTATCATGTAGCTTGATGCCTCCGAAGAATCAGCGGTGATTTCGCTCGGAGTAGCACCTGTTTTCGATGGCTGCTACATTACCCTGCCTATGTCCTTCCAGCCGTTGAATGTGCGTTCGTTTGCCAATCTTTCCACCCGTAATAGTCTGACGCGTCTGCTGCTGGTGTTGGCGCTGCTTTGGCCTCTGCTGAGTCAGGCGCAGGTGGCACCGGCCTACGATTTTGTGGTGGCGCAGGATGGGTCGGGGCAGTTCCGGACGGTGCAGGAGGCATTCAATGCCGTGCCCGATTTCCGAAAGAAAGTCACGACCATCTTCGTCAAAAAAGGGGTGTACAAGGAGAAGCTGCTGCTGGCCGGCTCCAAGCAATTCGTGCAGCTGGTGGGCGAGGACCGGGAGCAAACCATCCTGACGTACGACGACTACAACCAGAAAAAGAACATTTTCGGGGAAGACAAAGGCACGTCGGGCTCGGCCAGCTGCTACATCTACGGCTCCGATTTCACGGCCGAAAACCTCACGTTTCAGAACTCCTCGGGGCCGGTGGGGCAGGCGGTGGCGGTGTGGGTGGCCGGCGACAAAGCCCGGTTCCGGAACTGTCGCTTCCTGGGTTTCCAGGACACGCTGTACACCTACGGCTACGGCAGCCGCCAGTATTACCAGGATTGCTACATCGAAGGCACCGTGGATTTCATCTTCGGCAGCAGCACGGCGTGGTTTGAGAAGTGCACCATTTTCTGCAAAACCAGTGGCTTCGTCACGGCCGCTTCCACGCCCGACAGCACCCGCTACGGCTACGTGTTCAACCAGTGCCGCATAACCGGCGACGCCCCGGCCAACAGCTTCTACCTGGGCCGGCCCTGGCGGCCCTACGCCAAAACCGTGTTTATAGGCTGCGAGCTGGGCCGGCAGATCAAGCCCGAAGGCTGGGACCACTGGGACAAGGAGAGTAACAAGCAAACCGCCCGCTACGCCGAGTTTCAGAGCCGCGGCCCCGGAGCCGCCCCCGCCAGGCGCGTCAATTGGGCCCGGCAGCTTTCCGAGGCCGAAGCCCGGCAGTACACCCGCCAGAACGTGCTGCGCAACTGGGACCCCACGGCCGATTGAGGCGGAACTGGAATATCCACAACGGTCATGCTGAGCGCGGCCGAAGCATCTCTACCGCTTTATCTGGATTGCTATTGCAACGAAGCGGTAGAGATGCTCCGGCTGCGCTCAGCATGACGGTCTTTACCTCGGCTCAGCAAGATAACAGGCCACCTCAGAAATTCAGCTGGGCCTGCAGGCGCAGCAGGCCGCCGCGCTGGCGGTTGTCGGGCTTCTGGAAATCCTCGAAGCGGCGGTTGGAGAGGGTGTACATCGTCACCAGCTCGAAGCTCGGGAAGGGCTGCCACTCCACGCCCAGTTCGGCCTCGCGCACTTGGTAGCTGCGGGTGTCCCGCTCGTGCTTCTTGCCGCCGTCGTAGTACTGGGCGCGCAGGAAGGGGTAAAACTGCTGGCCTTTGTATTGCAGGCGGTAATTGAGGAGCAGGTAGCCGCCGTGCAGGCGCTGGGTTTCAATGCTGTCGGTGCTGGGGTTGAACTCGGGGCCGCGGCCCACGTTGTACTCGGCCTGCACGCCGAAGGGCTGCGGATACACCACGAAGGTGGCGGCCATGCGCTGGTCGGGGTAGCGCAGGTCGGGGCGGTGCTTCACGCCGCTGGACAGCTGGTCGCGGTTCACCACGTACTCGCCGGTGTAGGCCTGCAATGCCGGCTCGATGATCTGGCCCCCGATTTCCAGCGGGTACGTGACGCGGGCTACGATTTGGCGCTGGTTGTTGAGCTCGGGGCGGTTGGCGGTCTGGCCGTTGAATACGCCGAGGCCCACCACGCCGTAGTCGCCGGAGCCTTTCAGGCCGTCTTTCACGAGGCGGCTGAAGCGCTGGCGTACGGCCGTGGGGGCCCAGTACAGGAAGGCGCCCAGATCCCGCTCGTTGGAAAAGGAGCTGTTGATACCGTCGCTGCGGTCCAGGGCCAAGCGGTTCTGGCTGGACTGCATGTTCTCGAACCCAAACGGAATCTTGCTCTGCCCCAGCCGCACCCGAAACTGGCTGGCCTTGTCGAGGCCCACATCAAAATAGGCGTCGCGCAGGAGCGTGGCGTTCAGCGAAGAGCTGCCGCTGAGCGTGCTGGCGAAATCGGGCTGGAGGTAGAAATACACCCGCTCGTGCAATTGCCCGAAGAAGATAATGCGAATCCGGCGCAGCGAAAACCCGCCGTTGCGGCCCCACGACCGGTCGCACTGCTCGCAGGTGAGGTCGGGGTTGGTTTCCAGCAGCCGGTTGTAGCGGGCCTGCACGTAACCCCGGATGGAGACAGTTTGATACCACTTAGGCGTCGGGGCCGGCTCCGAGGAAACCGAGTCGGCGGCTTGGCCGTGGGCCCGGCCGGCAGCCAGCAGCAACAGGGTGATTAACAGTTTCTTCATGAAATGATAATGCTGGCACAAAGTGCGGCATTATCATTTCATGAATGTGTCCGGTGTATTACGCCAGTGTTACCAATGCCATCTGCACCATTCGGCCCCCGCTGCCCTGGGGTAACGGGGGCCGGATGAGGTTGGGCCGGTCGTAGCGCGAACTACAAAGTTCGCGCTACTGAAAGCTACTCCGCCGTTTCGGCTACCGCGTCGGCCTGGGTGGTGGCTTCGTAGGTGTCGGCGTACTTGAAATCATCGAGCCAGTAGGCGGAGCTGACCACGTCAAAGACTACGGATTTCTCGGTTTTTTTCGAAGGCGTGAGCTGCCAGATGATGCTGGGGGCTTCGGGGAAGCTGGTGCCGTCGAGTTGCTCGTGGAAAAGGCGCTTGAGCAAGGTGTTATCGGGCATGCCCTGGGCCAGCAGGCGTAGGAGCGGGGCTTCGGGCTGCTGGTCGAAGATGCTCAGCGCCTCGGCGTCTTCGGCGGTGAGCTGCACCTGGAACTGCACGGCTTCGGCGCGGGGGAACTTGCCATTGTAAGCGGTGTAGAGCAGTTGGGTGGCCTTGAAGAAACCTTCGTGCTGCTCCAGTTCAGGGTTTTCTTCCCAGAGCTTTTCGGTGAGCATCTGGTGGGCCAGGTTTTCGATCTGGCCGGTGGTGAGCTGGTCTTCGAACAGATACTCCAGCACCAGCTGGGCGGCTTCGGTGGGCTCCAGGTCAGTGAGGGCCATGTGGGCCATGTCGGTCAGCTCGTTGGCGGCTATGTCGTCGGGGTTGTCGTAGCCGGTTTTGGTGAGCAGGTCCTTATAATCGGCCGGTTCCCAGGAGTTAGGCAGTTGGGTGAGGGTATCAAAGGTGAGGCGTTCTACGGTGAACTTCTGCATATGGAAAAGCTAAATGGACTACGCGGCGCAGGTGCGCCGCTGTTCTGCTTGCGTATACGTCGGCCCGCGGCAAAGGCTCGGATAAAAACCAAAAACCGGCCCCAACGACGCTTAGCAGCGTGGTTGAGGCCGGTTAGAACGGCGTAGAGACGCAATATTTTGCGTCTCGTCGTCGAACGAACGGCGTTGGGCTTACTGAACAACATCAGCAACGACGAGACGCAAAATATTGCGTCTCTACTACGGAATCAAACGGTCGGTGCGGAGCTGCGCGAACAGGTCGAAGAAGGAATCTTCGGTGGACTGGTAGGCCAGGAAGCCGCGCTTGCGGCTGTTGGTCATGTCGGTCATCACTTCGATGGGGCGGCCCAGGTCCAGGTCGGTGTGCCAGGGGGAGGCGAGGCGGTCGAGGGTGGGCTCGGTGAGGCCGTGCCGCTCGGCAATTTCGCGCCACACGGCGGCATCCTGGCTCAGTTCGGCTTCCAGCGGGTGCATGGTGCCGTCGAAGCCCACGGACTCGACCCCGAACCACGCGGCCAGGCGCGGCCACAGCCAACTCCAGCGGAATACGTCCCCGTTCACGATGTTGAAGGCCTGGTCTTGGGCAGTTTCAGCGGTGGCGGCCCAGCGCAGCTGCTGGGCGATCATGCGGGCGTCCGTCACGTCGGAGAGGCCGTTCCACTGGGCTTCGGAGCCGGGCCAGCGGAAGGGGCGGCCGGTTTCCTTGCAGATGCTGGCGTACACGGCCAGGGTGGTGCCCAGGTTCATGAGGTTGCCCACGGCCTTGCCGATGATGGTGTGGGGCCGGTGAATGCTCCAGGTAAACCCGTCGCGGGCGGCGGCGGCGTACACCTCGTCTTCCTGGGCGTAGTAAAAGTTGTCGAGCGGGAGGCGGGGCTGCTCCTCACGCAGGGGCGTGGGCGGCGGGGTGCCGCCATTCACGTAGGCCTCAAACGGCCCCAGATAGTGCTTCAGGCCCGTGACCAGCGCCACGTGTCGCACCGATTTCTTGGGGGTCAGGGCCTCCAGCAGGTTGCGCACCATCAGGCTATTCACGCGGATGTTCTCGGCCTCGGTGTCCTGCCGCATCCAGCTGGTGATGAACACGTGGGTGGGCGCGAGGTCGGCCAGGGCGGTTTGCAGACTGGCAGGGTCGAGCAAATTGGCCGCTACGGGGTGCAGGCCGGGCACGTCGTCGGGGCGGGGCGTGCGGGCCAGGCCGTAGGTGGGCCAGTCGTGAGCCACCAGCTCGCGGGCCAGGTTGCTGCCGATGATGCCACTGGCACCTACTACAAGGGCTATATCCTGCATGAGAAGGGAAATTCGGGGAATGTGGTTGCCGCTTTGTGTACGGCGCAAGGTGCTACAACAGCCGGATGGCGGATTTGTCTTGTTTCGGAAAGGCCGTGCCGGTCCGGCGGCTGGAAGCCGTCGGGCCGGTTGTCGTTAGCTGACGTTGCTGGCCGTTGCTGGCGCGAGTTTAGGCGCAGCCGTAACGCGTGCCTTCCCATGCCGGTAGGCTGTGCCTCCCCCGCCCGAACGGTAACGCTCACCCAGCTGCTACGGCCGGCGCGGTACCGGCTTGCCGCTGGCGCGGCAGGGAAGGTGCAACCGCCCCGCCAAAGCTGGTCACGCGTTACGGCTGCGCCTAAACTCGCGCCAGTGCGGGGCCAGTGCGGGGCAGTCAGGCTTCCGAAACAGCAGTAGGCGGGGGTAGGCAAGGCAACGGGCATTTCCACATCACCAAAAATGCCTCCGTCCTTGCCTACCCCGGCTACATGGTTTCCGAAAGTGGGGGTAGGAAAGGACGCACGCACTTGCGCATCATCAAAAGAGCCCCCGTCCTTGCCTACCCTGGCTACATGGTTTCCGAAAGCGGGGGTAGGCAAGGACGGGGGCACTGTTTATACATGCAAAAGCCGCCCCGGCCAAGGCGGGGGCGGCTTTTGCTACTCTGGAAGCCGAAGCGGGCCAGGCCGGAGGCTAAGAGCGTGTTTGGAAATTTGAAAAGAACGTCATGCTGAGCTTGTCGAAGCATCTCTACCGCTTCGTATGGGGCTTTTCAACGAAGCGGTAGAGATGCTTCGACAAGCTCAGCATGACAGAAACGACGTTTTCATAAATTCCCAAACACGCTCTAAGACATTGGGGCGGGTGCCGGGATGCGGGGGAGCTTGGCGGCCTTTTTAGTGGCGGCGTGCGTCTTGCTGAAATCGAAGAAGCGGTACACCTGCTCGGGGTCCTCGAAGCGCAGCTCCAACTGGGCCTTGAGGCGGCGCAGCGCGCGGGCCAGCGTGAGCCAGTCGGTGGTGAGGGCCACGCGGGCCTGGGATTTGGCCGCGCCGGTGGTATCCCGGCTGAGGTCGGCGGCGGAGAGCTGCTGGTAGGCGGCCCGGGCGGCGGCGGGCAGACCGGGGTTGCCCAGCTCGGCGGCGTACCGCTCATACAGCTCCAGCAACAGCTTGGACTCCTGAAGCAGCGCGGCCTGGTCGAGGCCGGCGAGCTTGCTCTTGCCGTACCGCTTGAAATCGGCGTAGGCGGGCAGCTTGCGCAGGCGGGGCGTCACGTAGTCCTTCATGGCGTCATCCACGAACAGCAGCCACTGCTTGCGGGCGGCGCGGTAGGCCTCGGTGCCGCCGGCGGTGGGCTCGGCCGCGTCGGTCAGGTTCTCATCGAAGCCGTCGAGGGCGGTTTGCAGGGCCGTGAGGTGGGCGTTGAACTCGGCCCCGAGGGCGGCCTGCGTCAGGGCCGTGTGGGTGCCCTGGCCCAGGGCTTTAAAGTTGGTGCGCGAGATGGGCATCGTCGCAAAAAAGTGGTCGAAATAACTCCGGTAAGCCGACATGGTAAAGAAGTAAGGAATGGAATAACATAGCCCGGACCGCCAGGCGCGGGCCGGTTGTAAGGTATTGAGAAGCCGGAATTTGGCAAGCAGGCAACGTGGGAATATTTTGGGCAGTAGCGCGAACTGTGTAGTTCGCGTCCCCGCGCCAGTAGAATCGTTTCAACGGCGCGGGGGCGCGAACTACAAAGTTCGCGCTACTGCCGGCTACCGGCGCGTTACGGCTGGGCCTACACTCGCGCCAGTTCAGGCTAACTCAATCCGCTTGGGGGCCATTTCCTCGGCGTAGTCCTGCATCACCTGCCGCAGAATCTCCATGTCGCGGGGGCAGCAGCGGGCAAATTCCTCCCAGTTGGTCAGCGTGAGTACGGGCGGCATTTCCACAATGGCCACTACCGAATCCCAGAAGGCGTCCCAGCTCGGGCCGTACCATTCCTCAAAGCCCAGCTGCTCCTTGAACAGTTGGTGCAGGGCGGCTTTGCTGGTGATGCCGGTGAGGTCGAGGGTCATGGGTGTCAATCCTGTAAAATTACAGGTGGACTCTTAATTTATAAGAGGCTGCGTGGATAGGATGTATACGAAATAGATGCATGCTAAAGTAGCTACGATACACGATGCAATTGTAATAGATGTAAGGCTGATAACGGGTAAAGATGAGCGTTGCTGATACTTATTTACTGCTGTAGCAAGCGTATTAATAAGAATCATACTCAGATAGATGATTACAAATACTACCCCAAATAATAAGGGAAAGACAATGGGGAAAGCCATAGTAGCCTGTGCGAATAGCATGGTGTATAAGTAATGGCTAAAGGTCCTTAGCTTCCCTAAAATACTAAAATCATTTTCACCCCGCCGTGTCACCTACCTCATCCTCATCGTCTACCATTACCCGGGCCAGCTTCTCGATGTTGAGGCTGCGGGCCGAGGCGTCGAAGATTTCGCGGTAGGTGCCGCGCAGGTCGTAGAGGTGCTCGTGGGTGCCGCTTTCCACCATGCGGCCCTGCTTCATCACGTAGATGCAGTCGGAATCGACAATTTGGGCGAGGCTGTGGGAGATGATGACCACCGTGCGGCCCTGCTTGATGGCATCGAGGGAGTTCTTGATCTGCTCGGTGGCAATGGCGTCGAGGGAGGCGGTGGGCTCGTCGAGGAAGATGATGGGCGGATTCTTGAGGAACAGCCGGGCAATGGCAATGCGCTGCTGCTGCCCGCCCGAGAGCTGCTGGGCGTCGGACTGGTAGCCGTTGGGCAGCTCCATAATCTGCTCGTGCAGGTAGGCCTGGCGGGCAGCGGCCTTGATCTGGTCGAGGGTGGCGTCCATCACGCCGTAGCGAATATTCTCCTCAATGGTACCCTTGAAAATGTGGTTTTTCTGCAGCACCAGCCCAATTTGCCGGCGCAGGGCGTGGGTGTCGTAGTCGGCCAGCGGGCGGCCGTCGAGCAGCATTCGGCCCGAGTCGGGGGCGTAGAACTTGCAGAGCAGGTTGATGATAGTGCTCTTGCCGGCCCCGCTCAGGCCCACCAGCGCGGTGGTTTTGCCAGCCTCAATGGTCAGGCAGACATCGTGCAGCGCTTGGGTGCCGCTGGGGTAGGTGAAGTCCACGTTGCAGATGTCGAACGTGCCCTGCAGGTGGTCGGGCCGGAGCGGGCCGGTGGGCTCCACGGCGTCCTCGGCATCCAGAATATCGAAGAAGCCCTCGGCGTAGGTGAGGGCGTCGTTCATCTCGTCGTAGATGCGGTGCAGCTGCCGGATGGGGGCCGACACGTTGTTGAACAGCAGGATATGGAACATGATAGCCCCGATGCTGATCTGCCGGTCGAGCACCAGGTAGGCCGTCAAGATGATGATGAGCACGACGCCGATCTGCTCGGTGAAGGTTTTGAGGCCGTCGTAGAGGAAGTTGGTTTTGCGCGTTTCCAACTGGGCTTCCTGGAGGTTCTGCTGCACCTGGGCCTGCTTCTGCTCCTCGTAGTTTTCGCGCACGAAGCTCTTGATGACCACGGCCGAGTCGATGAGGTTCACGAGGCCCTGGCTGCGGGCTTCGCGCAGGCCGCGCAACGCCCGGCGGGTGCCGTTGAGCTTATCGGCCTGGCGGTAGCTGAGCCAGAAGTACACCGGCAGCACCGCCACGGCCACCAGCCCCACGTACAGGTTGTTGGCAAACATGACCACCAGGGCCACAATGGAGTTGGCAAACAGCGGCAGAATATCAATGAAGAAGTTCTGCACCAGCTTCATCAGACTCTCCACGCCCCGGTCAATGCGGGTCTGGAGCTTGCCGGTCTGGTTACCGCTGTCGGAGTAGAAGCCGAGCTGGTAGCTGAGCACCTTGTGTACCGCGTCGCGCACCAGCGTGCTGCTCACGTTGATGCGGATTTTCTCGCCGTAAAACTTCTGCCCGAACTGGATGCCGGTGTTGATGATTTCCTTGCCCAGCAGCAGCCCGCTCACCAGCAGCAGCAACTCAAACCCTTCGGCCAGTGCCTGGTTGCGGTCGAGCATGCCCTGCACGGTATCCACGGTGTAGCGCAGCACAAACGGGTTTACCTGCGCCGCCAACGAGCCCACCAGCGTGAGCAGCAGCGTAGCAATGACCAGCCGCCGGTAGGGCAGCACGTAAGGATACAGGCGCCTGATAATTTCCCAGAGACTCATGCAGTAGCGGCTAAGTGAGGAGTTGCCGGTTAGACGAGCGGGACGGGGCGGGGGTTGTAGGGTAAGAAGAAGGAGATAACCCGCATTGATTAGTGGAACTGTATCCTGGCCAATAATGCCTGAACATTATTCTGTAATCCAGATGCCACTCCGTGTACTGTATTCTTATCGAAGTGACCGTAGGTATTGTATTCGGAAAGACAGAAATGCTCCTCTATGTCGTCGTACCAAATGATGCGTCGGCCGCAGACTGCCACCACCCAAAAGCTGTCCTCTCCGCTGCCATAGGTGTCGTATTGCCACTTCTCCGGAAAGATTTTCACCAGTTCCCACAAGCGTTCTAGTTCGCCGCGCATCTCGACTTCTGCGGAAAGTATGTCGTCGTAGAGGTCTTCAAGCGAAATTGGATGCCAAATCATAACAAGTGGAATAGAGCGGATCAGGGAGAGCTGTAAGTGAGAAAAGCTAAAAGAAACTCATGATTCTGGGCTTGTAGTAATTGAGAATAACATCGGTGACGTGAACAGCTTTCGGCTGACCATTAATGTCAGTAGCATAGATGGTGAAAGTACCGTTGAGTGCCTGTTTCTGTTTGCCTAGGTGTATGCTGGGCTCCGTTGTGCATTGAGCCCGATAAATACCAGGCGAATATGAGCGAATACTAAGCTCTCCATTCTTGATAGGTAACACTCCCTCGTTAACTATTCGATTATCTGAGGTAATAATGCTGTAGCGTATGGAGTCTAGTTTGCGATACTCATTCTTCGTTTCCGTGTGAAAATCAATGTCTAACAAGTAATTGCGCGAACAATTGACTTCTGTCATGATAATCGGAGTCGGAATCCAGATGACTTCTTTGAGCAGGTTTATCTCAATAAAGCCTACGTAAGGATCTGAAGTAGTGTCTGATTTCAACTTGCGCCACATCCAAGATTTTCGCTTGCTGACGGCCACACAGTTTGTCAGCAAAAGGCAGAGCAAAAGGAATGGAAATAGAGTAGAAGTCCACTTTTTCATAACTTCTGAAGTATAATTTTACTCCACCAACGCATAGTGGTTCATCTCCTGAATGCTGGCGTAAAATGGCTTCACCAGCTGGAAAAACGCCCCAAATGCCGCACTCTTGCGGAAGCCGTTCAGGTGCTGCTCCACTGACGTCCACTCGATGCGCCACACGAACAATTCCTGGTCTTCCTCGCAGTGCGCGAGTTCGTAGCGCAGGCACTCGGGGGCGGCGGCCAGCAGCTCGTGGGCGCGCCGGATGGCTTCGAGAAACGCCGGCTGCGGCGCGGCGGCAATGCGGTAGCGGATGTATTCGACCGTCATGGCAAGGAAGTGGAAAGTGTGAACTGAAGTTACCCTTTCCGCTCCGTTTTCCGCAGGAATTTGATTAGCGCCGGGAAGTAGTGCTCGGGGTCGTCCCACATGGCGTAGTGCGAGCCCTCGGGGCAGACATAGGCTTGGCCGTTGGGAATGTGCTTTTGCATGTAGGCAATATCGGCCGGCGGCACAAAGTCGTGCTGCGCGCCGATAACCAGCGTGGGCGGCTTGATGGCGGCCAGCCGGTCGGAGAAGTCCCAGGCCAGCATGAAGGGCATGAAGGCGCCCGCGTAGGCGCGGGTGATGTGGGCCTGGCTGCGCGTGAAGATGGGGTGCTCCGGCTGGCGGCGCATCATGTGCAGACTACGAAACTCCTTGGTCACGGCCGGCGTGATGTACGGGGAGAGACTCATTAACCCCATCGTATCGAGGCCGGCAATGACTTTGCCTTCCTGCGCCGCCTGCCGCCGGATGATGTCCGCGTACTGGCTAAAGCGGTGCTTGTTGAACACTGTGGCCTTGTAACCGATGTTGGACGTGATGAGTCCTTTAATGTGCTCAGGGTGCTTGGCGGTGTACTCCAGGGCTAGCATGCCGCCCCAGGAATGGCCCAGCAAATAGAACTGATCCAGCCCCAGGCCCTGCCGCACCTGCTCCACTTCCTCCACGAAGCGCGCAATGGTCCAGACGCTCAGGTCGTCAGTTTTGTCGGAGTGGTAGGAGTTGAGCTGGTCGTAGTAGTAGATTTCCACGCCCTCTTTGGCCAGGTACTGCGGGAAGTTCTCGAAGTACTCGTGGGTGTTGCCGGGGCCGCCGTGCAGCACCAGTAGCTTGATTTTGCCCGCGCCCACCTTCTGGGTCCACACTTTGTACTTGCCGTCGATGGAAATCATTTTCACCCCGGGGGCCGCCAGCTTGGCGGCGTAGCTGCTGTCGGGGACGGGCGACTGGGCGCTGGTGAGAAATGGCAGGAAGCACAGCAACGCGAATAGAAAGGAGCGAAACAACACGGAATAGCAGATAAGGAGGAAAGACGACTCCAATATCCGCAAAGATTCCGGTTGCGCAGAGGGCACCTTTCAAACCAAACGGGTTGGTAAAACCGATACAGTAGACGGCTCCCGTCAGGCGGCCATGAAAGCCTCCAGCGCATCCAGGGTTTCGGTGGGGGCGCTGACGTGGGGGCAGTGGCCGGCCACGGGCAGGGTAACGAGGGTGGCCTGGGGCAGGCAGGCTTGCAGGTAGGCTCCCACGGCCAGCGGGGCCACTAGGTCGCGGGCGCATTGCAGCAGCAGACAGGGCGTTTGCAGGTTGTTGACGTCGGCGCGGTTATCGGAGAGGAAGGTGACGCGGGCAAACTGTTTGGCAATAGCAGGGTCGCTCTGGCAGAAGCTGTGGGCAAGTTCGGCTGAGAGCGTAGGGCGGTCGGGGTTGCCCATGATGAAAGGCGCGAATGAATCAGCCCAGCCCACGAAATCCTGCGCCATAAATGTGAGCATGGCCTCAATATCAGCCCGGTCAAAACCACCCTGATAGCCGGCTTCGTTGAGGTAGCAGGGTGAAGGACACAGCATCAGCACCTGCTGAAAAAGTCCGGGTTCCCGGATGGCGGCCAGCATGCCAATCATGGCCCCTACTGAGTGCCCGATGAGCGTAACGTTTCGCAGATTCAGCTCCTGGCAGATATCGAGTACATCTTGGGCGTAGCCGTCGAGTGATGCATATTTAGCGGGCTCATAGGCCGTGACATCGGAAAGGCCGGCCCCGACGTGGTCGAAAAGCACCAGCTGAAACTGCTCGGATAAGGCGGGCGTGATATAGCGCCAGATGCTTTGGTCGCAGCCGAAGCCGTTCACAAACAGCAACGTCCGGGAGCCTCGGCCCGTTATGCGCACGTTATTACGTTTGAGCACTGTCATAGCATGTAATTGCCGGAATGGGATAGAAATAAGGTAGTTACGAAAACGTAGGGGCAGAATCAATATATTTTCAAAATAGGATATAGTAGTATGTCCTGATGCTTCGGCGGGCCCTGAAGGCGTAGGCCTGTTTCAGAATGGGAAAAATACTGACCAAACAGAAGCCCGCCCGGTCTGATGCAGCATTGAGTTGCCGGCTCCCGTAGACACAAACCCCAACCATCCCACGCCGTAACCAGCCGCCATGAATAATCCGCAACCTGCTAATCCCAGTATTGGTCAGCCCCTGCGCCGGGTAGACGGCCGCGCCAAAGTCACGGGCCAAGCCCGCTACGCTGCCGAGCATGCCGTGCCGGGCGTGGTGCATGGTGTGCTGGTGACCAGCCGTATTGCCCGGGGCCGCATCAAAGACCTGGACACCACGGCCGCCGAAAAATCCCCGGGTGTGCTGGCTGTTCTCACGTACCGCAACTCGCCCGGTGTGCCCGCTTACCAAGAGGCCGCCGCCAACAACAACCCGCGCCTGGAGGGCCAGGAGCTACGCGTGTTTCACGATGACCAGGTGTATTTCAGCAACCAGCCGGTAGCCCTGGCCCTGGCCGATACGCTGGAACGCGCCCAGCACGCCGCCGCGCTGGTGCGGGTGCAGTACGAAATACTGGCGTCGGAAACTGACCTGAGCGCCCACCGCGCCCGGGGCATCAAGCCCAAAAAGGCCGAGGATTATCTGCGCGGGCAGCCCGACGCCTACCAGCAGGCGGCCGTGCGGGTAGAGCAGGAATACCGCACGCCGGTGCAGGTGCACAACCCTATGGAGCCCCACGCCGCCATTGCCCGCTGGGAGGGCGCGCGGCTCATCGTTTACAACAAAACCCAGGCCCCCAGCGTGGCCCAGAAGGATTTGATGCGCATGTTTCAGCTTACGGCCGAGCAGGTGCAGGTGCATTCGCCGTTCGTAGGCGGGGCGTTTGGCGGGGCTTCGCGCATCTGGCCGCAGGAGGTGGCCGCCATTCTGGGGGCGAAGCTGACGGGCCGGCCGGTGAAGGTGGCCCTGCAGCGCGACCAGATGTTCAATATGGTGGGCTATCGGCCGCAGTCTATCCAGAAAGTCGGGCTGGGCGCCACGGCCGATGGGCAGCTCACCGGCATCACCCACACGGCCTTCGGGCAGACTTCGCGCTACGAAGAGCTTGCCGAGCGCATCGTGGACCCCACCAAATCGGCCTACCGCTGCCCGAACATCAATACCCGCTACCAGCTGGTGCCGCTGGACCTGAGCACGCCCGCCTGGACGCGCGGCCCCGGCGAGGCCAGCGGCTCGTTTGCTATGGAGTCGGCCATGGATGAGCTGGCCTACGCCCTCGACCTGGACCCGCTGGCGCTGCGCCTGAAAAACTTTGCCGACGTGGACCCGGTAGGCGATAAGCCGTGGTCGAGCAATGAGCTGCGGGCCTGCTACGAGCAGGGCGCGGCGCGTTTCGGATGGAGCCGCCGGCCACCACAGCCCCGCGCCACCCGCGCCGGCGAGTGGCTGGTGGGCTGGGGAATGAGCATGGGTATCTACAAATCGGAGCGCACCAAGGCCAGTGCCCGGGCCCAACTCTTTGCCGATGGTCGCCTACTGGTACAAAGCGCCACCGCCGACGTAGGCCCCGGCACGGCCACCATCATGAGCCAGATTGCGGCCGATGCCAGCGGCGTGCCGGTGGAAAATATCCGGTTTGAGCTGGGCGACTCCAGCCTGCCGCCCGCGCCGGGGCAGTTTGGCTCGCACACCGCTACCTCGGTGGGGACGGCGGTGCATGAGGTGTGCGCCGCGCTGCGGCAGCGGCTGTTGGAGCTGGCCCGGAGCGCCCCCGCCTGGAAAAAACGCCGGTTGCAACTCGCGGACTTAACGGTTGAAAGCGGCGTAATCCGTCAAATTAAGCGGCCGAAGGAGCAGTTCACTTACGCCGAGCTGTTGCAGCAGCACAGCCTGATGGGGCTGGATCTGACCCGTGAGGCCGATAAGGGGCCGCAGCAGGAAGCCTATTCCGGCAAATCGTTCTGCGCCAACTTTGTGGAGGTGCGGGTACACGAGGCCACCGGGCAGGTGCGGGTGAGTAGGGTGGTGTCGGCGCTGGACGTGGGGCGGGTGCTGAATGCGCACACGGCCCGCTCGCAGGTGTACGGCTCCGTTACCTGGGGCATTGGGCAGGCACTGCTGGAACAGGCGCGCATGGACCACCGCTACGGCCGCTTCCTCAACAACCAGCTGGCCGAATACCATCTGCCCGTGGCGGCCGATATGCCCGAAATCGACGTGCTGTTCATCGACAAGCCCGACCTGCGCCTCGACCCGATGGGAGCCAAAGGTATCGGTGAAATCGGCCTGATCGGCTTTGCCGCCGCCGTGGCCAACGCCGTGTACCACGCCACCGGCAAGCGCATCCGCGAGCTACCGATTACGCCGGACAAGCTGGTGTAGCAATAGGTAAGGTCCGGCGGCTAAAAGCCGTCGGGCCGGTTGTCATAAGCTGACGTTGTTCTGACTTCGTGGAAACGAACCACACGGCCGCCGGCCCGCCGGCTGCCAGCCGTTGGGCCGGCGGCGCAACGTGAGCGGGTTTTTTGGTTCTTTAGGGTCCTGAATCTCCACTTTCCAACCAACTCCTGATGAACGTACTTCGACTCCTGGCCCTGGGCACCAGCCTGGCGGTGGCCGCCCCGGCCCTGGCCCAGCAGGGCACCAAGGCCGATCCGGCCATGCTTGCCAAAATCAAAGATGAAGGCCTGAACCGCTCCAAAGTAATGGAAACGGCCTTTTATTTGACCGACGTGTGCGGCCCGCGCCTGGCTAACTCCGCCGGCCTGACCCGCGCCAACGAGTGGACCAAGAAGCAGCTCGGCGACTGGGGCCTGGTGAAAGCCAACGTGGAACCCTGGGGCACCTTCGGCCGCGGCTGGGACATCGAGAAGTCGTACGTGGCCATGACGGCGCCGTATTACCACACCCTCATCGGGGCCCCCAAAGCCTGGACGCCCAGCACCAACGGCCCGCTTAAAAAGCAGGTGGTGGTGGTGAAAGCCACTACGGAGGCCGAACTGGACAAGTACAAAGGCCAACTGCGCGACAAAATTGTGCTGCTGGACGTAGCTAATCCGCCCAAACCCAGCTTCGAGCCGGACGCCCGGCGCCACTCCGACGCCGACCTGCAGAAAATGGCCGACTTCAAGCCCGAGCCGCCCACCGCCACGCCCGACGCCGCCGAAATGGAGAAGCGTATGGCCCAGCGCCGTACCATGATGGCCCTGCGCACCAAAATGTCGGATATGATTCTGAGCGAAGGCGCGGCGGCGATTCTGAGTACCCGTGGCGGCTCCGATGGCACGTTCTTCACCAGCAACGGCGCGCCCTACGCCGCCGACGCCAAGCCCGTACTGCCCGAGCTGGAAATGGCTCCCGAGGACCAGCTGCGCCTGATTCGACTGGCTGATGCCGGTATTCCGGTGGAGCTGGAGTTGGAAACCCGCACCCGCTTCCAGAGTCAGGACCTGAAGGGCTACAACGTGGTGGCCGAAATTCCGGGCACCGATAAAAAGCTCAAGAGCGAAGTGGTGATGCTCGGCGGCCACCTTGATTCCTGGCACGCCGCCACCGGCGCCACCGACAACGCCGCCGGCTGCGCCATCATGATGGAGGCTGTGCGCATTCTGAAGGCCAGCGGCGTGCAGCCGCGCCGCACCATCCGGATTGCGCTGTGGGGCGAGGAGGAGCAGGGCCTGTTCGGCTCGCGGGGCTACGTGAAAAACCACTTCGCCGACCCCGCCACCATGAAGCTGCTGCCCGACCACGAGAAGCTGGCCGCCTATTTCAACCTCGATAACGGGGCCGGCAAAATCCGAGGCATCTACGCTCAGGGCAACGAGGCCGCCGCACCCATCTTCCGGGAGTGGCTCCAGCCCTTCGCCGATATGGGTGCTACCACGGTCACGCTGCGCAACACCGGCGGCACTGACCACCTCTCGTTCGATGCCGTAGGTCTGCCCGGCTTCCAGTTCATTCAGGACCCGCTCGATTACGGCACCCGCACCCACCACACCAACATGGACACCTATGAGCGCCTGCCCGCCGATGATCTGAAGCAGGCTTCCGTGCTGGTTGCGTCCTTCGTGTACCAGGCCGCCATGCGCGACGCTAAGCTGCCCCGCAAACCCCTGCCCGTTGCCAAGCCCGAGCAGCGGATGTAGCGGGAATGGTGAAATTGTGAAGGGTGAAATTGTGGATATTGTCATTGCGAGCAGCGCGAACCAATGACAGCTCCCTCACGAAGCACGAACTTCTGACCTACGCAAAAGCCCCTGACGCCAGCACGGACGTCAGGGGCTTTCTGCTTTTTAAGGCTTTGTGAATTACGAAGGACTGTCATTGATTCGGCCTCCGGCTTCGCAATGACAGTCCTTTCACAATTTCACCACTTCACAAATTCACCTATTGCACCACCAGCTTCTTCGTGATTTTGCCGGCGGCGTTGGTGGCCTGAATCAAATACACGCCGCCGGGCAGGCTGTGGCTTACTTCCACTGTGCTGCCAAAGGTCGTCTGCTGCCATACCTGCCGGCCGCTTACGTCCAGTACCTGCACGGTGGTAGGCTGGGTGAGGTCGGCATTTTGCAGCTGAATGCTGAGCGGCGCGCCAGCCACCTGCGGGTTGGGGTACACCGCCACGTCGAAAATGCCGGTTATTGCGGCCGGGGCGGCGGCCGTAGCCGCAGAGCTGGCCGCGCGGGCACTACTGGCCGGCGTAATCCGAATCCAGTTGAGGTTCCAGCCGCCGGTTTGGGCAAATACGCCGAAGTTGTACGTACCCGCATTAATGTACACGGTTTTCGAGACGGTCGTCCAGTTTTGCCAGCCGCCCGTGGCCGGAATGGCCGTGTTGCCCAGTTGCACCGCCCCCGCGTTCAGGTCTGAGGAGAGCGTGCCGCCCGAGGGACTGGCCACGCGGTATTCCAGCAGATAGTTGCCGGAAGTCGGGAAGTTTACGCTGTTGTAGGCCAGCCAGTCGCCGGCGTCCACGTAGGCCACGTTCTGGCCGCCGCCGGTATCGGTGGTGGTTTCCAGCTGCATGCCGTTCATGGCCGAGTAGCTTTCCGCCTGAATGGTCCGGCTGGTGGCCGCCGTGGTTTTCTGGAACACCCGCACGTAATCCACGAACATGGTGGCGGGGAGCTTGCTCTCGTCCACCGTCTGGCCCGGCCAGTTGCCGGCCACGGCCAGGTTCAGCAGCAGGAAAAAGGGCCGCTGAAATTCCTCGGTGCCGCCGGTGTTGTTCGTAATGTTGATTTCGTGGTACTTCACCCCATCCACGAACCAGCGGATGTAGGCCGGCTCCCACTCAATGGAGTACACGTGGTATGCGTCGGGGGAGGTGATAATGTTGCCGCCGTATTCGGCGTGGCCGTTGCTGTCCCAATGCACGGTGCCGTACACTTTGTTCTCGGCGTTGATGTGCTCCATCACGTCGATTTCGCCGCAGGCCGGCCAGCTTACCGTGTTGATGTTGCTGCCCAGCATCCAGAAAGCTGGCCACAAGCCCTGGCCCAGCGGGAGCTTCATGCGGGCCTCAATTTTGCCGTACTTGAACTCCTTGGTGCCCTGCGTTTTCATGCGCGAGGACGTGTACGGGTAGCCGCCCACGTTCTCCTTGCGAGCCGTAATCTGCAAAATGCCGTTCACCACGCTGGCGTTGGCGCGCTGGTAGTACTGCTTCTCGTTGTTGCCCCAGCCGCCACCGCCGGTTTCAAATACCCAGCTGGAGCTGATGCTGCCGTTGAATTCGTCGGCCCACACCTGCTGGTAGGTTTGGGCGTGGGAGGAAAAGGAGCCGAGCAGGTACAGCGCCGCAGCTCCCAGGAGGGAGGTAAACCGGTGTTTCATTGGTTGTGTGGGAATTGGTGGAACGAAAGAGCGGTGTAGCCAGGCCGGAAACCGGTGGCGAGGCCTTGGGGGTTGGCTAAGGTTTCACACAATTCTCCTCAAATGCAAGCCTCCCGCCACCAGTCAACTGTCGCTTGCTGAATAGCTTATACGCCTACCGCACAACGCCCGAACCGCTGTAAACCGGCAAAAAACCGGCCCGCGCAGCTGGGAAGCTGGCGGGCCGGTGCGGCTAAAAAACACGTAAAAAGTGCGAAGTATGTTAAAAAACCAGTCAACGCGCGCTGGAATATTCTACGGAATGAGAACCGTCAAGTCATGTGCATTAAGGGCCTGACAGTACATCTATTCTAACATAGAATTGGTACCGCGCCCACGCCGCTGACGAAACTCGAAACCAAGAGCGAAGAAAAAGCCTAGCATTGCATGTAATATAATGGCTGCCACTAGGATAAGTAGCCGGCGGAGCCCGTACTCATCGTGCCCGAAATAGGGGAGTGAGCTGGTACTAAGAATTGCCAGGTAGCCAACCAGTAGTACCAGATTAGCCACGAAATACACCCAGAAGTAGCGCCAGCTTTTCAGCAGCACCAGACTAAGAATCCAAAGCAGTGGCCCAAGAATCAGCAAGGAAATAAATAGAATCATAACCGGGCGCTATTACCCCAACTGCTCCTTAAACAGCTTCAAGGTGCGGCTCCAGGCCAGCTGGGCGGCTTCGGCGTTGTAGCGAGCGGGGGAGGAGTCGTTGTTGAAGGCGTGGTTGACGCCTTCGTACACGTATTGCTCATACTTCACGCCGGCCGCCTTTAGGGCCACCTCCCAGGCGCCTTTGCCGGCGTTTACCCGCTCATCGAGGCCGGCGTAGTGCAACAGCAGGTGCGCCTTGATGCGGGCCGCTTCGGGGGCGGCGGGCTGGGTGCCGTAGTAGGCCACGGCGGCGTTCAGCTGGGCATCGTGCACGGCGAGGCTGTTGGCCATGGCCCCGCCCCAGCAGAAACCCACGCAGCCAGTCTTGCCGTTCGAGTCGGGGCGCTGGCGCAGGTAGCGCAGGCCGGCCAGGTAGTTGTTCAGGTTCTGCTGCTTATCCAGCTTGCCAATGAGCGTGCGGCCCTCGTCCTCATTGGCCGGCGTGCCCCCGAACACTGACAGCGCATCGACGCCCAGCGCGAGGTAGCCAGCCTGGGCTACGCGCCGCGTCACGTCCTTGATGTGCGGCGTGAGGCCCCGGTTTTCGTGGATGATGACCACCGCGCCGCGCTTTTTCTTGCCTTTCGGATGCACCAGGTAGCCTTTCATGGTCACGCCCGCCTCGCCGGGCCAAGTCACTTCTTCAGTCACCAGATCATCGGCCTGCTCGCTTACGGTGGCGGCCTGGGCGTAGCCGGGTTCCAGTACGGCTAGGGCCGCCGCCGCCAGGGCCGCGCCACCCGCCAGCTTGTGCAGCCGGTCCAGGAAGTCGCGCCGGCTGAGCGGGGCGTGGGTGTATTCGTCGAAGAGGTTGATGATGCGCTGGTCCATGGGGTAGAAAGACGGTGAAAAAGAAAGAGTAAGCTACGCATATGCCGGTGGAGGCGCGGCGGTTATTCCTGCTCCCGGTGTACGGTAGCGGGCGAGAAGGCCGGTACGCACACCGACCAATATTCGCACTCAGTATTAAACGGGTTGGAGTAGCGCACCCGGGCCCCGGCCTTAATCAGCAACGACTCGCCCGCGCCCAACTCCACCACGTCGCCGTCAATTTCAAACCGTTTGCGTCCCCGCACTACAATAGTCACTTCATCGAACTCGGGGCGCTGGTGCGGCTCGCTCCACTGGGGCGGGGCCACCATGTGGGCCACGCTGTACGCGGCGGTACCGGTACTGGCCTGCCCGATGTGCTCCTCAATGAGCTTGCCATCGGTGGTGGGCACTACAAACGGGTTCTGCTGGCGGAAATAACGTTTTTCTGACATGAGACAAAGCGGAAAGTTCAGGGTAAAAAAGATGCTCCGTAGGCTTACTGGCCGGCGCAGGCTCCGGGCGTGGAGCTGGTAACGCCAGCGTTAGTGGCCTGGCAGGGGTTGCTGTACGTTTTGCCGTCGCAGCCGCAAACGGGGGCGTATTCCATGGTACAGATAGAGTCCTTCCGGATTTTGCTGGTATCAATACAATCGGAAGTGGGAGCGGTTTCGCGCTGGCAGGCCGCCAGGAACAGCGGCAGCGCCAGTAGGGCAGGGTGTATTTTCATGAGTTGTTGATAGGTGGTAAGGCCGATGATAAGCCAAAATACGGAAGTGCTACCCAGCTGATCAGCACGGAAAGTATATTTTTGAATGCTAATTTTTGCTTCGCCGCAAAACCCCGGCCGCAGGGCTTCGTATAGTTGCCCATATCCGGTATCCGGCGCAGCTTGCTCCATTAACAAACTGCGCTCTGCTTCGGCAGCCTGGGTTACCGCTTCTCTTGCAACCCTATTTTCAACCCTTTCTCTCCCCCACGAATATGTCGTATCACGAAGAAGACAACTCCGGTAAAATTCTCCTCGCTGCTTTGGCCGGTGCCGGTGCTGGCATCATTGCCGGTCTGCTGATGGCTCCCGACAAAGGCAAAGCCACCCGCGAAAAAATTGGCAGCGCTGCCACTAAGTACAGCGGCCAGTTGGGTGAGCAGCTTTCGAAATACGGTGAAGACCTCGATTCGAAGTTCAAAGGCTATATCGAGAAGCTGGAAGACCTAGGCCTGAGTGGCTCCGGTGCTAAACTGAAACTGCAGGGTGACTGGGATACCGCCAAAGGCAAGCTGAAGCAGCAATATGCGCAGCTGACCGACGATGACCTAGACTACGCCGACGGTAAAGGTGATGAGTTGGTAGGCCGCCTGCAGAACAAGCTGGGCAAAGCCAAAGGCGAAATCGTAAAAATGCTGAACGACCTGTAGGCCGTTTCAACAGCCAAAAAAGCCGCTCTTTCCTCGGAAGGAGCGGCTTTTTGTTTAACCTCCGGTGGCTGGCCTGCGTTACAAAACTCCCGGCCTGCAGCCGGCGGCTCTATCCCGTCACTCAAATCTCCTTTTCTCATGCAAGACGACACGAAAGGCAAAGTCATTCTCTCCCTGCTGGTGGGCGCCACGGCGGGCATAGTTGCTGGCCTGCTGCTGGCCCCCGAAACTGGCGACGAAACCCGTTCCGGCCTCAAAAAATCAGCCTCTAAGCTAAGCGACGACCTTAATAAGCTTTTCCAGGAAGGTAAATCTCGCCTGGCCTCATTGAAGGACCAGGCCCCTGCCGATTCTGAGCAGCACACCACTGACCGCGCCTCGGCCGATGATTTGCTCAGTTCCATGAACCAGCCCGCCGCCGGCCCTGCCAACGGTACCGCTACTGATAACGACACCCAAGAAAACGATTCGGATTACGACGGCATTGGGGGTGATACGCGGCACTTTCCAGGGTATAAAGCCTCGTAAAAAAACAGCCCTCTCCTGCAACCCTTAAGGCTAAGCAGTCGTAAAAAACGGTATAATCGGCTTGAAAAAAGATTGGAGAGGTTACGGTGAGTAAAATTGCCGACTCGTGGAGGTTCTGGCAGGATCTGGTCAAACAACCCGCCAGCAAAATCACACGCTGTCCATCGCACAGTTCTCCCGTACACCCCAGTCAGAAGGGTAAGCCGTTTGTATAGTAGGAAAGCCTCTCGCACCATTTTAGCGGGAGGCTTTCTTTTTGTTAGGGCTATAGAGGAGCAGTAAAACAGGAGAGCCGCTTGCTACACCAGCAAGCGGCTCTCCTGTTTTACTGCGGCCCTGGTTGCCGGTTAGGCTTCCGGCTTCGGCGCGTTTTCCGATTTGGTGTTTTCCGGCTTCATCTGCGGGAAGAACAGCACGTCCTGAATGGAGTTGGAGTTGGTCATGATCATGCTCAGGCGGTCGATACCAATGCCCAGACCGGCCGTAGGCGGCATACCGTACTCCAGCGCCCGCAGGAAGTCCTCGTCGAGCACCATGGCTTCGGTGTCGCCGCGCTTGCCTAGCTCCAGCTGGTCCTCGAAGCGCTGACGCTGGTCGATGGGGTCGTTGAGCTCGGAGAAGGCATTGCAGATTTCCTTGCCGTTGCAGATGGCCTCGAACCGCTCCACTAACCCCGGCTTGCTGCGGTGCTTCTTGGCCAGCGGCGACATTTCCACCGGGTAGTCGGTGATGAAGGTGGGCTGAATCAGCTTCGGCTCCACATGCTCCCCGAAGATTTCGTCGATGATTTTGGCTTTGCCCATGCTCGGGTCGAGGCCTACTTTCAGGTCCTTGGCGGCAGCGCGCAGCTCGTCTTCGCTCTTGCCATCAATGTTGAAGCCCGTGAAGTGTTCAATGGACTCAGCCATGGTGTAGCGCTTCCAGGGGCGCTGAAAGTTGATGAGGTTTTCGCCCACCTGCACTTCCGTTTTGCCGTGCAGGGCCAGGGCTACTTTCTCCACCATTTCCTCCACCAAGTCCATCATCCAGTAGTAGTCCTTGTACGCCACGTACAGCTCCATCTGGGTGAACTCGGGGTTGTGGAAGCGGCTCATGCCCTCATTGCGGAAGTCCTTGCTGAACTCATACACACCATCGAAGCCACCCACAATCAGGCGCTTCAGATACAGCTCGTTGGCAATGCGCAGATACAGCGTCATGTCCAGCGTGTTGTGGTGGGTTTTGAAGGGCCGCGCCGCCGCGCCGCCATACAACGGCTGCAGGATAGGCGTTTCTACCTCCAGGTAGCCTTTATCGTTGAGGTAGTTACGCATGGCCTGCACCAGTTGGGTGCGCTTGATGAAGGCTTCCCGCACGTGGGGGTTCACCACCAAGTCCACGTAACGCTGGCGGTAGCGGGTTTCCGGGTCGGTCAGGCCGTCGTATACCACTTCCTCACCCGTGGCTTCGTCTTTGCGGGTTTTTACCACTGGCAGTGGCCGCAGGCTCTTGCTCAGCAGTTGAAAGCTAGTAACGTGCACGGAGGTTTCGCCGACCTGCGTCTTGAACACATGGCCTTTTACGCCCACGAAGTCGCCCAGGTCCACCAACTTTTTGAACACCGAGTTGTACAGCGTTTTGTCTTCGCCGGGGCAGATTTCGTCGCGGTTTATGTAGAGCTGAATCCGGCCCGAAGCATCCATCAGCTCAGCAAACGAGGCCTTACCCATCACCCGCACCGACATCATCCGGCCAGCCAGGCTCACTTCCTGAAAGTTGTTGAGCTCAGGGTGGTAGTTGTCCTGAATTTCCTGCGCATAGAAATTCACATCGAACAACTCGGACGGATACGGGTCGATACCGAGGTTGCGGAGTTCGTCCAGCTTCTGGCGGCGTATGGTTTCCTGTTCGCTGAGGTGCTGCATGGGGGAGGGGGTAACGGGCCCCACCTGGGGCCGGACAAATCAAGCTGCAAAAATAATCAGGGATTCAGACGGATTTTCCGGATGTACCGGATTTCTTTCCGCCTTCAGCAATACACTACCGGGCCGGGCCGCTAATGTTGGCTGCTCCCAGGCATAAGTACAAGCAAAAAGCGCCAGCCCAAAGGGCCGGCGCTTACGTGTATATGGAGTCAGAAACTAAATAAGCAGAGCAGAACGGATCCGTGAAATCCGGAAAATCCGTGATTTAGGCGGCCATGCGCATCGTGGGCTCGTCGTCGCGCAGGGTTGGGGCTACGCGGGTCCGCAGGCGCTCTTCTACAAAGGAGTGCTGCAGGTGCCGTGGCAGCTCGGCCACCAGTTGCTGGTAGCGCTCCAGGCCCATGGCTTTCGCCACATATGTTTCGTGGATGCCGTTGAGGTAGCTCACGATGTTGAGTAGCGAGTAATGGAACAGCTTGAAGTCGATGTCAGCCTCCACGAAACGCTCAATCTCGCGGCTGGTCTGCGAGATGCGCAGGCGGCCTAGCAGATCGAACAGCGTAGTGTAGCCCAGCCGCCAAGTAATCTGCTGCCAGTGAGCGGCCGTCCACTTGTCCAGCACCTTGCCGGTTTTCTGGCTGCGGATAGCCGTGTTGGCATTGGCCTGCACCTGTTGGCGGGTGGCCTGCGCCTTGATCTTGCGAGTAGTACGCAAAAACTGACCAATCTGGGCCTGGGCATCAATTTCTTTGCCCGCAATGTGTAGTCCGGCTTTATAGCCAGCCAGGGGCAGGCGGTGAATGCTGAAGTCGCCGTATGCGCCGGCCGCGTAGAAGGAAATAGGCCGCGGATACGCGTTGCGCACTACCAGCCGGCCCACTTCCCGGCGGATAAGGGAAGGGTTGTTACTGCGTACGCCGGCCGTGTACAGAAACGCCTGCAGCCCGGCCATAATGGTGTGGTACGCCTGTGGGAAGGTCCAGTGCAACGCGTTGCGCAGGTAGTCCTCATCACCGAGCTCGGCTGTGGAGCGAAGGGCGTACTCCGTGCTCCAGCAGGCGTGCAGCATCTTGGTAATGGCCTGCACGTCTGTTTCGGCCAACTCCGCTTGGTGCGCCCGGAAGAACGGCAGGTGCTGCAGGCCGCCCATGGCGTCATCGGCTTCTTGGATGTGGTAGTTGATGGCGAAGAAGTAGTTCAGAAACACCTGGGCCGGAATGGACTTGCGCCAAGTTTCCTCAGCCAGCTTCTGCTCTTCAGTAATCAGCGGAATGATATTCGTTTCCATGTTCATCGTCGTCATGCTTTATAAACCAAGATACTAATTTTTTGGTTCTTATTTGCTAAAAATATTGTCATGATTCTATGGTGTTCAATATGTTGTTTATTAGTGCTTTATGAATGATTATGCTGTCTCGTGTAAGAATGTTTTGCAGAGGTGGTTTGCTAAAGGGGATACGGTATGCCAGAAGGCACTAAAAAAGCCTCCGCACAATGTGCGGAGGCTTTGGGTAAAGTCGGGTAATACCTGAAAAACAGCTTAGATCTGGTCTTTCAGTACAGCTACTGCCTCGCGCAGCGTGATGTCCTTTTTGAGGGGTTTCACAAAACGTGAGGCCCGGTTTACCTTGAGCGTATCAGTACCCAACTGGCGAAGGTCGAAGGCCAAAGGCGCAATGGTCATCGGCTGGGCCGCATTCTGAATGGCCTCGTACTTATCCGATTCGGTTTTGGCTTGTGTCTGCTCGGTGCGGTAGTTGGTCAGCTTCAGCGACACTTTCGTGTCGTCCTTGCGCTTCACCATGCGCTGCACCATATCCGAAAGCTGCTTGAAGCTGGGGCTGGCATTCACGCGGGCCGTGCTGGCCTGACGAAGCTTGTCGATGGCCGGAGCACCGTTCCAAGAGCGGTACTTGGCGGGCGTGATTTCGTCCCACTTCAGCGGGTAATCAGTTTCTTTCTCACCCTGGTCGAGGTAGCTGTATGCATCTGGCAGAATGATATCCGGAATTACGCCTTTGAACTGAGTAGAGCCACCATTGATGCGGTAGAACTTCTGGGTAGTCAGTTTCAGCGAACCGAAAGGTTTGATGGCATTGAACTCGGCGGGCATCGCATCATCCAAGTCGAAAATACGCTGTACCGTGCCTTTGCCATACGTACTGGCCGAGCCCATGATCACGCCGCGCTTGTAGTCCTGAATAGCTGCCGCCAGAATCTCGGAAGCCGATGCGCTGTACTTGTTTACTAAGATAACCAACGGACCACCGAACTGTACGCGTGGGTCCCGGTCGTTGAGGATGGTAGCGGCACCCTGGCCACCACGCACCTGCACTACCGGGCCGCTGTCAATGAACAGGCCGGCCATTTCTACGGCGTCCTGCAACGAGCCGCCGCCATTGAAGCGTAGGTCAAGCACCACGCCCTGCACGTTTTCCTGCTTGAGCTTCTCCAGCTCCTTCTTCACATCAGCAGCCGAACTGCGGCCCCCGTTGTCATTGAAGTCGGCGTAGAAATTGGGCAACTTGATATACCCCAGCTTCTTACCGTTTTCATTGATAGTAGCCGACTGAGCGTAGGTTTCTTCAATAACCACTACGTCGCGCACAATTGGAATAACCTTGGTGCTATTGTCGGGTTTGCGCACCGTCAGGCGTACCTGAGTCCCTTTTTTGCCCCGAATCAGAACGATAGCCTTATCGAGGCGCCAGCCTTCAACCGATACCGGCTCCTCAGCACCCTGGGCCACCCGGATGATAGCATCACCGGCTTTCAATTCGCCCTGGCGATACGAAGCCGAGCCGGGTACGATATCGGCTACTTTAATCTGACCATCCTTTTCCTGCAGCGTCGCGCCAATACCCTCAAATCGGCCGGTCATGGCAATATCGAAGTTGTCTTTGTCACGGGGAGCGAAATACTCGGTATGTGGGTCGTAGGTATTAGCAATGACGTTGGCATACGTCGCCAGCCGGTCACTGGCATCCGTCTGTGAAAGGTCCTTGAAGTAGTCATCAAAATACTTCAGGACCCGTTTACGTGCTTCTACTTCCATCTGGGCCGGCGTACGCGTCGGCTCCGACGTAGTGGTAGCAGACGGCGTCACGTTGGTTGAAGCCAGGGGCTTGTCCTTTTTCTTGGTCTGCTCGTCCATCATCTCTGAAACGCGCACCAGCGTCTGGTACTTCAGAAACTTGCGCCATTCTTCGCGCTGGGCGGCGGCATTAGCGGCAAACGTAGCCTTATCCGGCTCCGTTTCGAAGATTTCTTCAGTCGTGAAATCGAAAGGCTGGGCCAGGATTTCGCGGTATAGGCCCTGCACGTCCTTCACGCGCTGGCTCATAATGAGTGTACTCTTATCCAGAAACTCATGGGTACCGCGCTGTACCTCATCATCAATTTCCTTCTGGTACTGGTTGAGCTGGGCTACATCCGTCTGGAGCAGGAATTTCTTGCTACCATCCAGCCGCTTCAGATATAGATCGAACACGCGTTTAGAGAAAGCGTCATCAATACGCTCCGGCTGATAGTGAGCAGCACTCAGGCCCTGCAGCATGGCCTTGATAAGCACTTCGTCCTTCTGCGGAGAGTTGCCGTCGTTGCGCCGGTATAGCTTGTAAGAAGCCAGCACGAACACCGCCAGCAACACCGAGGCATACAGGCCTATTTTGAGTCGGGGGGAAGACATGAACTAACGGGGGTGAAAATGAAGAAAAGTCAGGTGGCAGACAGCAGCCCATACAATGGCCTACGCACGTTGTGAGCTACCGGTTATACCACTCAACGCAGATACCAGCCTAATAAGTGCCCTTCGCGCAGGAGCAGTTGCACTAGTGAAGGGCTGGAAATACGACCAAGGGTTGCACCAATATCCGGACTGCCTGTCCGTGAATATAAGGGTTCAGCAAATAACCACCCAAAAATGAATTAGCGGTGAACAATATTGCCTTCAACAACAAAAAAAAGGCTCTTCCTGCGAGAGGAAGAGCCTTTTTTCAGAATAACCTGACTACTTGATTAGTAGCGACGAACTTTGTCGCCGCTGTGGCGACGGAACTCATCCTCGAAGTAACGAGCATCTTCTTCACTGCGGGGACGTACGCCCATCACAATGTTACCGTTCTTCACGTCAGTCTCATATTCGGCGGCATGTTCTTCAGGAATACCTGAGCCTACCAGAGCTCCTACCAAGCCACCCGTAAGGCCACCGGCACCAGCACCAGCTAGAGCAGCAGCAATAGGACCAGCAATGATCAGGCCCAGACCGGGCAAAGCCACCGAAGTACCAATGGCTGCAATAGCACCAATAATGGCACCAGCAGTACCGCCAATGGCCGAACCTACACCAGCACCTTCCATGGCCTTATCACCTAGGTCAGTATCAGGCGTGTTGTCACCGAAATGGCGGTCACGCGTTTCGTTCGACATCATTAGGTTCACATCATCCTTGCTGTAGCCCCGCGAGGAAAGCGACTCATAAGCTCGCTCGGCACTGGCACGGTCACGGAACGTGGCCGTAGCGTAAGAGTTGCCTGAACCGTAAGTCTCGTTGCTGCCGGTTACAGCACGGGCAGCGTCGCCAGCCGTGTTCTGAACCGCGTCAACACCAGCACCTACTGCGGCACCAACCGAGCCAGCCACTGCGGCACCCTTCTGGGTTGCGCTGTGGTCATGATGAGGATTGGTATCAGCAGAACCACTGAGGGAAGAGTCGCCGGTGCTAGCGTTACCCATGTTGCCGCTGGAAGTAGTGTTAGCACCAGTACCGTAGCCGGTACCAGCCGAGCCGGTACCATAGTTAGCGCCTGAACCAGTACCTGAATTAGTGGGATTAATCGAATCGTTGTTCATGGGGTGGGGGATTAATGAATGAGTAGGAGAGAGTTACCCAACCGGCTACTTTGGAAAGGAAAGCCGGGGTAGGTTTCGATGGTGCTTAACGCAGCCGCCGAAAACGGGGTTGCGGAAAAAATATCCACTCTTTCTTCTGCCAGCACTCATTATGCCCTTTTTAGAGCCCGGAACGCGGTTTTTGCTTACGCAAATTTTTCGAAATTATCATCATTCTGCCAGAACGCCCGACATTCCCGACGCATATTTTTTAGAAAATCTTCCTGTTGCTTCAACTCACGCCATTCGCCCAGGCCCAGCCGTTCACACAGCTTATAGAAGTTGTCGCCCTGGCCCTTGGAGCCTTCCACCTTTACCAGGCAACTCAGAATTGGCCGCCCGGCCTGGTACTCATTCTCGGAAATTTCGGCGAGGATTTCATTAAGCCGGGATTTTTCGTGGGAAATTTCCAGGTTGAGGCCAAGCTCAGCTTCCTGAACCAGATTCAGGTAGCTGGTAGTGCCTACCTGAGTGCGAGAGAAACGAATTAAATGGCTGCGTACTCGGCCGGTCATGGGCAGGAATAATGGGAGGAAACGAAAGCGGAATGTAGCAAAAAAAGCCCGTCGTGCCGGGGTTAAAACCGGTGCGACGGGCAACGGCAGCCAAAAACTGTGCCGTTCAACTATATAGGCGGTGGATTTTTCTCTAAGGTCGAGCTTTGCGGCGGCTCATTTCCTTTTGAATCAGCATAAACTCCCGGCTGGTCTGACCGGCAATGGCGGTATTTTCATCGGCCCGTCGCAACAGGTAGGGCATAACGGCCTCTACCGGTCCGTAGGGCACATACTTAGCCGTATTATAGCCGGCATTGGCCAGATTGTAGCTCAGGTTGTCGCTCATACCGTAAAGCTGCGCAAACCAGATGCGAGGGTCGCCGGGGCGCAGCCCATTCTCCTGCATCAATTCGGTGAGCAGCAACGAGCTGGCTTCGTTGTGCGTGCCGGCACAGATGCTGATGCGGTCAGCGTGTTGCACACAGTAGCGGAGAGCTTCGTTGTACAGGTCATCGGTAGCTGTTTTGGTGGGATTGATGGGGTTCTCACGTCCTTGCTGCGCGGCTACCCGACCCTCTTTTTCCATGTATGCCCCGCGTACCAGCTTCCCGCCCAGATAATAACCACCGGCCACGGCAGCTGCCTGGGCTTTTTTGAGCGCGTCCAGCCGGTCGTGCCGATACAGTTGATACGTGTTCCAGACAATAGCTGACTCCCGGTTATAGCGCTGCATCATCTCATAAGCCAGTTGGTCGATGGTATCCTGAAACCAGCTTTCCTCCGCGTCTACAAACACCCGTACCCCGTATTGGTGGGCTCGGGCACAGATGGCATTGATGCGCTTTTTTGTCTTTTCAAAGCTGGTCTGCTCGGCAGGCGTCAGGGCTTTGCCGGCCTGCACCTTCTCCAGAATAGCGGCGTCACCGACGCCAGTGACTTTGAATACGGAAAACGGAATGTGCTGGGAACGGTGCGCCAAGTCAATAGTTGCCAGCAACTCGGTGGTAGTAGCATCAAAGCTCTTATCGTTTCCTTCGCCTTCCACTGAATAGTCGAGGATGGTGCCGATATGATAACGCCCTAATTCCTGAATGACCGGCAGGCATTCCTGAATGGTTTCGCCACCGCAGAACTGCCCGAAAATTGATTTTCGGATAAGAAACTTAGTACCGGGGAGATGCCATTTCAGCGCGGCTTTCATGAGGCCGCCGCCGGTTTTTACCAGAGAACTGTTGTTCATGGCCGCAAACAGGGCATACATCTTGCGCAACTCGCCATCCGACTTGGACGCAAAGGCTACGGCAGTATCATCGAAGGAAATGGGTGGGGCTTGCGTTACAGGCATGGGCGGTAGCGTTGAACGGCAGCGCGGGTGGTACGCTGCCGGTACAAAGATAACCGGTAAACATTGCGTGTGGGTGGATGATTGCCTGAGCTTCTCGTGTCGGTTCCCGCTTACTTCCTCACTGTGTCGTATCCGGCCTCATGCCTGTTCTTGCGGAGTGATGACACTGCGCAGGCACTGGCACGCTCAATTACCGCCGGCCGGTGTCGGACTGTGGTGGTTGACCCATATACGCCAAGCGTTAGTAAGGTTTATGGTCGGGCAACTGAGCCGAAACCTCCGGAACTACCCGAATATAGGTATGCGCCATCAGCTTACCATTGGTATCCTGCAACTGTAGTCTGTTACCGGTTACTGAATAGTACTGATTGTTCTGGTAACCCCGATAAATAATAAGATGCTTGGACTGCTTGCCGAATCCTCCCAACTCACGCCGGACCGAAAAAGCGGCTGCGCTGATTAGGGTACCATCCTGATAAAACCGGGCCCGGCCCCGGCGGTCAAACTCTACTACTACCCGATGGCCGGTGTTATCGGGGGTTAGTAAACGCTGACTTTGAGCGGCAGTTTGCTGCCATTCCCAACGGCCCACCAAACCCTCCTCAAAAGTGGGCAGTGCGTCTTTGCTACAGGACGAAATAAGGCTGCCTACGGCAAGAAAGGTTGTGACGGATAAGCCACGAACAAGAGATTTCATAACTGAATAGAAAGTAAGTTGCGTTTTCATGAGCGGAATCAGATCATGATAGTTGCATCAAAGCAAGCTATTTTTGTCTGATTTCTTGCAAACGTTGGTCGAAAACTTTTAATAAAACTCATTTAATTTTGAATGATACCTTGTTCATCGGAGCGGATGCTCTGCCGGCATTAGCGGAAATAGTAGCTGGTAGAACTGTAAGTCAGGTTTTTGTCCTCGTTGACGCTAACACCAGCCGGCAGTGCCTGCCGTTGCTTACGGCCTTGCTACCTGCGGGCTTCCACCTGCTGGAAATTCCGGCGGGAGAAGAGTTCAAAACGCTGTCTTCCTGCGAAACGGTCTGGACGGCTCTCACGGAACAATCGGCTGACCGCCACACGCTGCTGGTGAATCTGGGGGGCGGGGTGGTTACTGATCTGGGCGGTTTCGCGGCGGCCGTGTACAAGCGCGGTATTCGGTTTGTGCAGGTGCCTACTACGCTGCTGGCGCAAGTAGATGCCAGTGTGGGTGGCAAAACCGGCGTCGACTTTATGGGCTTCAAAAACCAGTTGGGGGTATTTCAGGAGCCTGCAGCCGTGTGCATCGAGCCCCGGTTTCTGCAGACGCTCGACCCGCGCCAACTTAAATCGGGCTACGCGGAGGTGGTAAAGCACTGGCTGATTGCCGACGCGGAAGCGTTCAACCGCAACCACTCCATAGGCGTGCTGGGAATTGAGGACTGGACCCCGATTATTGAGGAATCGGTGGCACTGAAGCGGCGCATTGTGGAGCAGGACCCGTTGGAAAGCGGTTTGCGCAAGCTGCTCAACTTTGGGCATACCGTAGGCCACGCGCTGGAAAGCTACCTGTTGCAACAGCCGGGCCGCGAGATTCTGCATGGTGAGGCCGTGGCCGCTGGTATGGTGTGCGAGGCTTGGCTAAGCCAGCAGAAGGGCCTGCTGAGCACCGGGGAGCTGGATAGCATCGAAACTTTTCTGTTCTCCGTATTCGAGAAAGTACAGTTTGTGAGCCTGGAAACGGAGGCCATTGCGCAATTTGCCCTTCAGGACAAGAAAAACTCCGGCTCCATCATCAACTGCACGCTGCTGGAAGGCATCGGGCGCGGGGTGTACGACCAGCCGGTGACGCTCACCGAAATAGCCGAGGCATTGCGATACTACCACCGCCTATAGGTTGGCCGCGTGCCGGAATGGTCCCTTATATCACTCAGGAGCACGGTTTCGGCCAGGCTCTGTAAGTCTCCTTCGCCATCAATTCTTCTCTGACTCTTACCTGGTCTACGGGCCAGCTTTGGGGCACGGCCCAGGTGCCGGCCTCTAAAAGTGAAAGCAACCGTGCCCTCATCATCCGTGCTCTGGCCGGTGGTGGGGATTTGAGAAATCTTTCCGATGCCAACGACACGCAACTCATGCAGCGGCTACTGGCCGATCCGGCCGCGCCGGTATTCGACGCCGAGGATGCCGGTACCGTCATGCGCTTCCTGACGGCCTACCTGGCCATGACCGGCCGCCAGACTGAGCTGACCGGCACCGCCCGCATGCAGGAACGTCCCATTAAGGTACTGGCCGATGCGCTACAGGAGCTGGGTGCCCGCATCGAGTACCTGAACCAAGATGGCTACCCCCCACTGCGCCTGCTGGGCCGCACACCACAGCCGGCTACGGAGGAAGCCGATTTCACGGAGCTAAAAGTACGAGGCGACATCAGCAGCCAATATATTTCGGCCCTGCTGATGGTGGGTCCCACGTTGCCTCATGGTCTGCGCATCTGGCTGACCGGCAAGGTAGGCTCCCGCCCATATATCCGGATGACATTGGCGCTGATGCAGCATTTCGGGGCTCAGTGCCGGGATTTGGGCGAGGTGTTGGAAGTCCGCCCGCAGGCCTATGAGGCCACCAACTACACGGTGGAAGGCGACTGGTCGGCGGCCAGCTACTGGTATGCCATGGTGGCCCTGGCTCCGGCCGGCTCCCACCTCACCCTGCCGACGCTGCGCCGTTACTCCTGGCAGGGCGACCAAGCCATTGTGGCCATTATGGCCCAGTTGGGCGTACATACCGAGTTTTTGGCCGACGAAACGCTGCGCCTGACCAAACGCGCCCCTAACGCCTCGCTCACTCAGGATTTCACCGACTGTCCGGATCTGGCCCAGACCGTAGCCGTTGTAGCTGCTGCCCTCGGTATACCTACTACCATGACCGGCCTGGAAAGCCTGCGCATCAAGGAAACCGACCGGATTGCCGCTTTGCAAAACGAGTTGGCTAAGTTCGGCGGGAGCCTGACTGACGAGGGCGCAGGCGTGTTCCAGGTTAGCGGCCAGGATTTCCGCGTGGCTGGCCAGACGGTAGCTACTTACCACGACCATCGGATGGCTATGGCCTTTGCCCCGCTGGCTCTGTTGGGGCCACTCACGCTGGAAGCTCCGCAGGTAGTGCGCAAGTCGTATCCGCAGTTTTGGCGGGAGCTGGAAAAGGTCGGCTTCGTGACTGACCCCACGCCGGCCCCGGTGTTTTAGATAGATAAATAGGTTGCCCATCAGAGATGAGCAACCTATTTATCTGCTTGATGTAGGCAACCTGGTTGGGTAACCTATATCACTAGCTTATGGATTTTGGTTGTTTATTGCTAACTATATACACTATTCCCCCAAATGACTATTCGTAAACCCTTGGTACTTGGAGCGGTAAGTATGTGGGCAATGGCCAATGTAGCGTATGCGCAACAGCCCCAATCCTACATACGGCCCGAAGCGGACCCTATCTATCTACTCAATTCCACTACCATTATCAATGGCCTAGTTGCCGATTTCGTGCCTTCTGATATTCAGGGAATCGAAGTATACAAGCTGTCGATGCGTACCAATGACAATACTCCACTACCCTGGCAAGCAAGTGTAGGTACAACGGGGGTACTGATTATTAACTCAACGCGGCGAGTGCCGACAGAATCTTTGCCACAGCTGGGACGACGGTTGAAGCTGCCGGGGCCATTGCAGTTTGCCATTGACGGCCATTGGTTGAGTGCAGAGGCAACAAGTAAGCTGCGTATAACTCCGGTGGCAATTGCGCAACTACACATCATTCACCCAACAGACACGCAATCGGCAACGGTGGTTGATATATGGCTGAAGCGGATGCCCAAGAAGGAGCATCCCCCGGGCTCTATTTTTATTCGCTAACAACCGGTGTAACGACCTATCGTGCCCGCAACTCGCGGAAATAGGCGGCGGAGTGACGCAGGCGGCTGCCGTACCAGCTGAACAGCTCCCCATCCACAATGCGGATAGAGGCCGTGGGGCAGATTTCCTGGAACTCCGCGACGTGCTTTTCGCCGAAGGGGTAAGGCTCGGAGGACAATAGAATCTGCTGAGGCGCAGCGGTTTGCAGTTGCTTGGGTGTTATTTCGGGGTAGCGGCCCAGGTGGCTGAATACGTTCTGGAAGCCAGCCCGCGCCAGCATCTCATCAATGAAGGTGCCGCCGGCTGACACCATGTAAGGCTTGCGCCAGATGAAATACGCCGCCGATACAGGCTTGGCCATCGGGGGAAGGGCCACGAAAGAAGCCGCAATTTCGGTAGCCAGGGCGTCGGCGGCTTCCTGGCGGCCAGTGAGCAGGCCTACGCGCCGGATCATACTCAGCGAATCGGGCAGGGTACTGATGTCGCTCATCCAGACCGGGTACTTCTCCGCCAGCTGCTCGATACCGGCCTGGTAGTTTTCTTCCTTGTTGCCGATAATGAGGTCGGGCCGAAGGGCGTCAATCTTGTCGAAATCGAAGTTCTTGGTGCCGCCAATGACGGTGGCCGACTGCCGGGCCTCGGCCGGATGAATACAGAACTTCGTGATGCCCATCACTCGCTCCCCCAACCCCAGATCAAACAGCAACTCCGTCTGCGAGGGAACCAGCGACACAATCCGCCGGGGCGGAAACGGCACGGCCACCCGCCGGTCCATCTGGTCGGTTACGGTGAGCGGAATCACGGATTCAGGCAGATTCATCAGATTGCATGGATAATGGAAATACCAAAACTACCGAAGCCACAGCAACCTGCTGCGGCTTCGGTATACAGACTCTGCATGTGTCAGGACAAATCTGCTTCCGTCTGTGAGTAGTTAGACCCAAGGAATCGTCCACGAAATCCGACTAATCCGACTAATCCGACTAATCATTCTAAATCCGAAAAAATCCGTGATTAGCTGAAATAGCGGAAATCGTGCTTGTCCTCGATGCGGAGCAGCGTTTCGTAAATCAGATTGATTACGCTCTGCACGTCGTCTTTATGGACAGTTTCCACGGTGGTGTGCATGTACTTGAGGGGCAGCGAAATCAGGGCCGAGGCTACGCCGGAGTGGGAGTAGGCGAAGGCGTCCGTATCGGTGCCGGTGGCGCGGGTGGCGGCGGCGCGCTGGAAGGGAATCTCGGCACTCTGGGCCGTTTCGATGATGAGTTCCCGCAGGTTGTTCTGCACGGCCGGGCCGTAGGTAATTACGGGGCCTTTGCCGCAGAACAGGTCACCGGAAGTCTTTTTCTCGTACATCGGCGACTGGGTATCGTGAATCACGTCCGTCACGATGGCCACGTCGGGCTTGATGCGGTGGGCAATCATCTCCGCGCCCCGCAGCCCGATTTCCTCCTGCACCGCATTCACGATGTAGAGGCCGAAGGGTAGCTTTTTGCCCTCTTCCTTGAGGCGGCGGGCCACCTCGGCAATCATGAACCCACCGATGCGGTTATCTAGCGCCCGGCCCACGTAGAACCGGTCGTTAAGCACCGTAAACTCGTCCTCAAACGTCACCACCGAGCCCACATGAATACCCATTGCCTCCACCTCTTCCTTGGAGGAGGCGCCGCAATCCAGGAACACGGTTTCGATGGTGGGGGCTTTATCCTGCTCCACCTTACGCACGTGAATGGCCGGCCAGCCGAACACCGCCTTCACAATGCCCTTCTTGGTGTGGATGTTTACCCGTTTGCTTGGGGCCACCAAAGGGTCGGAGCCACCGTTCTTGCGCAGGTACAGGAAGCCCGATTCGGTGATGAAGTTGACGAAGTAGCTGATTTCGTCGGCGTGGGCCTCAATCACCACTTTGTACTCGGCCTCGGGGTTGATGACGCCCACCACTGTGCCGTAGGTATCCACGAAGTACTCATCGATATACGGTTTCAGGTAGTCGAGCCATATTTTCTGGCCTTCCATCTCGAAGCCAGTGGGAGAGGGATTGTTGAGGTATTTCTGGAGGAAGTCGAAGCTTTCTAGACGCATGGAATGAGGAATCAAAAGATAAAATACAACGGCCGGGCCGAATGGTTTACGTAGTGTCCGGCGGCCCCGGCGCGTGCCAGGCCATCGGAATATCCGCTTCCAGGCCCTGCGCGCCGGCTACGCGTCCCTCGAAGCGGCCTTCCTGGCGGAAGCCCAGCTTCTCGTACAGCGCAATGGCGCGGGTGTTGCTTTCGCGCACCAGCAGTTCCACGCGGCTTACCTCTGGAAACCGGGCCTTCGTTTGGCTCAGCAACTCAGTAAATAGCCGCCGCCCCAAACCCTGGCCCTGTGCCGAGACATCAATGGCCACCGTCAGGTCGCCGAGCACGTGAGCGAATATCTGTAGGCCCGCCTGGTACGCGTGAATTTCCGCCACCAGCTCGCCGTTACGCTCCGCCACCAGCCCTACGCCCTTGTCAAGGCTGCGCGTCAGAAAATGGTGAACGTACTCCTCAGTTATTTCTTCGGGCTGCCGGGCCAGCCCGCCGCTTTCTGCTGATACGCGTTGGTACAGCTGCCGAATGGCGGGCGCATCCTGAAGCGTGAAAGGGCGAATGGTGATGGACATGGCAGCTTCTTACAGCGGAATGTTGCCGTGCTTTTTGCGGGGAAGAGTGTCCACCTTGTTTTCCAGCATCTTGAAGGCGCGGATCAGCTTCTGGCGCGTCTGGGAGGGCAGGATTACCTCGTCTACGAAGCCCCGGTGGGCGGCGCGGTAGGGCGTTGCGAACTTCTGCTGGTACTCGTCTACCTTCTCCTGGAGCTTGGCTTCGGGGTTTTCGGAGGCGGCAATTTCGCGCTTGAAGATGATTTCGGCCGCGCCCTTAGCGCCCATTACCGCAATTTCGGCGGTAGGCCAGGCGTAGTTCATATCAGCTCCGATATGCTTGCTGTTCATCACGTCGTACGCGCCGCCGTAGGCTTTGCGGGTAATCACGGTGATGCGCGGCACGGTGGCTTCGCAGAAGGCGTAGAGCAGCTTGGCCCCGTTGGTGATGATGCCGCGCCACTCCTGGTCGGTGCCGGGCAGGAAGCCGGGCACGTCTTCCAGCACCAGCAGCGGGATGTTGAACGAGTCGCAGAACCGCACGAAGCGGGCGGCCTTGGTGCTGGCGTTGATATCAAGCACGCCGGCCAGTACCGCCGGCTGGTTGCCCACGATGCCGATGCTGCGGCCACCCAGACGGGCAAAACCCACCACAATATTCTCGGCGAAATTCTGGTGCACTTCCAGGAAGGAGCCGGCGTCGATCAGGCCGTCAATTACCTCCCGCATGTCGTAGGGCTGGTTCGGGTTGTCGGGGATGATGGTGTCGAGCACCGCCCGGCTTTCGTCCTGGCCGGCCTCGTAGGGCACCATGGGGGCCGTTTCCTCGCAGTTCTGGGGCATGTAGCTCAGCAGCTGCTTGAGGTGGTTGATGCAGGCCACTTCGTTGGCGCACGAGAAATGCGTCACGCCGCTCTTAGCCGAGTGGGTGCTGGCCCCGCCCAGCTCCTCGCTAGTCACGTTTTCGTGGGTGACGGTCTTCACCACGTTCGGGCCGGTCACGAACATGTAGCTCGTGTCCTCCACCATCAGGATGAAGTCGGTAATGGCCGGCGAGTACACCGCGCCGCCCGCGCACGGCCCCATAATGGCCGACAGCTGCGGTACCACGCCCGAGGCCAGGGTGTTCTTGTAGAAGATATCAGCGTAGCCGCCCAGGCTCACCACGCCTTCCTGAATCCGGGCTCCGCCGGAGTCGTTGAGGCCGAGCACTGGGGCGCCGTTCTTCATGGCGAGGTCCATGATCTTCACGATTTTCTCGGCGTGGGTTTCGCTCAAAGATCCGCCAAACACCGTGAAATCCTGGGAAAACGCGTACACCAGCCGGCCGTTCACCGTGCCGTAGCCCGTTATCACGCCGTCGCCGAGGTAATACTCCTTGTCCAGACCGAAGTCCTTGGAACGGTGCATCACAAACTTGCCGATTTCCTCAAACGAGCCTTCATCAAACAGCAGGTCAATCCGCTCCCGGGCGGTGAGCTTGCCTTTCTTATGCTGGGCATCAATGCGGGCCTGGCCCCCGCCGAGCAGGGCTTCGGCGTTTTTGCGGGCGAGAATTTCGGTTTTGCTTAGTTGGGCGTCAGCGTGCGGATCAGACATCGTGGGTGGGAAGGTCAGGGTAGCTACTTGGGAACAGGTTCAAAGGTAACGCTCGGGTACAGAAAAGCCGCACCAGAATTCCGAGGCGGTATCCACTAGCTTAGCTGGCATAATCTGATGCAAACATAACTTATACTACACATGGGCATAAATCATATATTTTAATTTTAAATTGCTAGTATAGTGCTGTGTTCACCATTCACTCTTTGAATATAGTAACCGAATTTATGAGAATAAAACATTTGCTGGTAGCTCTACTTCTGATTGTTATTCAATACAGAGTCAATGCTCAATCATTGGAGTTTAAGCCGTTGTTTAGTATTGTATTGAATAAGTTTGATGCTCATAAGCGCTTCGTGCAATGCTCACGTTATGTGCCAAAAAATATAAAAAATTACTGGTATCCTATGCAAGAAGATATCCTGCTATTAGAGAATAACTTTGGAAATATCAATAGTATAATTGCTACTGAATGTTGTTTACTGAGTAAAAAGGTGCAAAGCATGGAAAATTTTGGTTTCCAATATATTGGCGTAGTTATAAAAGGAAAGAAGTTTGTTTATGTAAATGCTTTTCCGATCAGAGATGTTGAGTTATATAGTGAGTTACATACCGATCTTACTGTTAATCTCATAGTAGTCTGCGATGGTGGCTCTAATTATTGGGGTGCTTTATTTGATCCATCGACAAAACAGTTTAGCGCACTGTCATTCAATGGAATGTAGGATTTGTCAATTGTTGTTATTGGCTTCATGATTTAATACGTTCTCTACTTGATATTTCGTCTGTAAACGAAACCGGCCGGCTCCTCTACAGGAACCGGCCGGTTTTATTCACAAGCAAACTTAATTACTCACCTTTCTTCTTCGAGTCTGTGGATTCGTCGTTGTCAGGTTCAGGAGCTTCCTCGGGCCGCTCGTCGCTGGCGAGGTTGGTCTGCTCACCGCTTTTACTAACGGCGAAGACCAATTCCTCCGTGCCGGCTACGTAGTCGGCGGTGATGACGTCACCCTGGGCAATTTCCGCCTTCAGGATTTCCTCGGCAATCGGGTCTTCGATGTACTTCTGGATGGCCCGGTTCAGCGGACGTGCACCGTATTTGGGGTCGTAGCCTTTCTCAGCCACAAAGTCCTTGGCGGCTTCGGTCAGCTCCACGCGGTAGCCCAGCGTCTGGATGCGGCCCAGCAGCTTGCTGAGGCTGATGTCGATGATCTTGTGGATATCCGACTTCTCCAGCGAGTTAAACACCACCACGTCGTCCAAGCGGTTCAGGAACTCGGGCGAGAAGGTTTTGCGCAGGGCGTTAGTGATAGTGCCCTTCGTCATCTCGTCCATGTTCTCCTGCCGGGCCTTGGTACCGAAACCGATACCAGCGCCGAAGTCCTGCAGGTCACGTGCCCCGATGTTCGAGGTCATGATGATGATGGTATTGCGGAAGTCCACCTTGCGGCCCAGGCCGTCGGTCAAAATGCCGTCATCCAGCACCTGGAGCAGGATGTTATACACGTCCGGGTGGGCTTTCTCAATCTCATCCAGCAGGATAACCGAGTACGGCTTACGGCGGATTTTCTCCGTCAACTGACCGCCCTCTTCGTAACCAACATAGCCGGGAGGCGCGCCCACCAGGCGCGAGATGCTGAATTTCTCCATGTACTCCGACATGTCAATCCGCACCAGCGAATCTTCCTTGTCGAAGAGGTAAGTAGCCAGCACCTTCGCCAGCTCCGTTTTACCTACGCCCGTGGGGCCCAGGAATACGAAGGAGCCGATGGGTTTCTTGGGGTCTTTCAGGCCAACGCGGGTGCGCTGGATGGCTTTCACCAATTGCTTGATGGCCTTGTCCTGCCCGATTACCTTGCCTTTCAACTCTTCGCCCATGTTCAGGAGCTTGGAGCTTTCCTTCTGGGCCACACGCGAAACGGGAATGCCGGTCATCATGGCAATAACCTCGGCCACGTTCTCCTCCTTCACGGTGTAGCGCTTCTTCTTGGTCTCCTCTTCCCAGTCCTTTTTGGCTAGTTCGAGCTGATCAATAAGCTTCTTCTCCGTGTCGCGGAGCTTGGCGGCTTCCTCGTACTTCTGCGACTTCACAACGCGGTTTTTCTCGCCCTTGATGTTCTCAATCTGCTCTTCGAGCTTGAGAATATCTTCGGGCACCACGATGTTGTTGATGTGCACGCGGGCACCGGCCTCATCGAGAATGTCGATGGCCTTATCGGGCAGGAACCGGTCCGACATGTAGCGGTCCGACAGCTTTACGCAGGCCTCAATGGCCTTGTCGGTGTACACTACGTGATGGTGGTCCTGATACTTGTCCTTGATATTGTTCAGGATTTCAATCGTCTCCTCGGGCGTGGTAGGGTCCACCATTACCATCTGGAAACGACGGGCCAACGCACCATCCTTCTCAATGTACTGACGGTACTCGTCGAGCGTAGTAGCACCAATGCATTGGATTTCGCCGCGGGCCAAAGCCGGCTTGAACATGTTGGAGGCATCCAGCGAGCCAGAGGCTCCACCAGCACCCACAATCGTGTGCAGCTCATCAATGAACAGAATCACGTCGGGCGACTTCTCCAGCTCGTTCATCACGGCCTTCATGCGCTCCTCGAACTGGCCCCGGTACTTGGTGCCTGCTACCAGCGACGCGAGGTCGAGGGTAACGACGCGCTTACCGAACAGCACGCGCGACACCTTCTTCTGGATGATGCGCAGGGCGAGTCCTTCGGCAATAGCCGTTTTACCAACGCCAGGCTCACCGATCAGGATCGGGTTGTTCTTTTTGCGGCGGCTCAGGATCTGAGCAACGCGCTCAATCTCTTTTTCGCGGCCCACAATGGGGTCGAGCTTGTCTTCCTCGGCCAGCTTGGTCAGGTCGCGGCCGAAATTATCGAGTACTGGGGTACGCGACTTCTCGTTGCCTTTCTTGGGTGTAGCGCCAGCTCCGGCTCCGCCGCGGCCTGCACTGCCCCCAAAGAGGCGGTCGTTGTCGTCGTCATCGGCCTCAGGGCCGGAGGTGGGGTTGTTCGCCGAGTTACCGTGGTAGTCCAGCGAATCGCGGACGGATTCGTAGTTCACGTTGAATTTGCTCAGGATTTGGGACGAAATATTGTCTTCATCACGCAGAATCGAAAGGAGCAGGTGCTCCGTCCCGATAATCTCGCTCTTGAAGATCTTGGCCTCTAGGTAGGTAATCTTGAGGACTTTCTCGGTCTGTTTGGTCAGCGGGATGGAGCCAGTAATGCTCGTGCCCTGCGTGGCCGTGTTGCGGGTAGCCTGCTCGAGGGCGTACTTAAGCTCGTCAACCGATACGCCCAGCTTCTTGAGCAGACCGATGGCTGTGCCCTCCCCCTCGCGGATCATACCCAGTAGCAGATGTTCTGTACCGATATAGTCGTGCCCGAGCCGGATGGCCTCTTCCCGGCTCAGGGAGATGACCTCCTTGACTCTGTTTGAGAATTTAGCTTCCATGCAGATAAGGTAGTGAAGAAAAACGGAACCCCGCAAGGCCAAATAGGGCCCAATTTGCGGGTTTGGCCGATGTAATCTGAAAACAGATTGAACCGGGCGTTGGTTCGGGGGCGACAGTATGCACTACGAAAGAAAACTGCCGGCGGCCGGACCCTGCATAAACAGCAGGTCTAAGATGCTGAGCCCCGGTACAAAATCTTTACCAAAGCTCTGAGGATAGGGCCTTACCGACGTCCTGTCAGGTTCAGGGGAAACAACTGCCTTGGGCGTCAGCCAATCGCGCCGGTCCAGCAGAGGGGAAGTTGTGAAGTTGTGAGGTTGTGAGGCGGCGGTAAGAGTCAGGTACTCGGTAGTCAGATGAACAGGCAGTCGCAGGCGCAGGCAACGAAAGTAGAACCGGAGCAACGTCTGGTTCAACTCAAACAACCGCTGCGGCTTCTGCAGGTAGATATCGTGCAGATACTCGGCGTAGTACTCAAAGTACGGGGTACCGCCGTAAGCGGTTTGCAACGTGCGCCAGTGGCGGTGGACCCAGTTCTGGCGGTAGTCAATTTCGATTTCCGAGGTCAGGACTTTTTCACTGCGGTTGCCATCGATAACGGGGATGGTAAGCGGCTGCACGCCCTGGGCCGTGAGAATCAGGCAGCGGTTACGGTAGGTTTGCTTACGATAATGCTCGTGGGCTTCCAGCCAGAGGGCTTCGGCTCCAAGGAGTTCGGTGAAAAACGCGGCCGGTGGGTTATATTGAGATTCAAACAGAACAGCAGACATACGGACGGGAACCGGCCCCGAGTTGGGACGAGAGGAAAAGTGAACGGCGCCAAAGAACACGCTTAATTCCGGATTGCGTAGCCAAAACCAGGCTGTTGGGGCTTGCGTGTCCGATTATGGTACGGGCGGGTGTCGAAGTAGGACACGGGATGTGTAATGTGTGGGCCGGCACCGGTGTTGATGAGCGAGCTAACCGAAAAATACCGTTTTTTGCGGAGGTGTTGGCCTCAAAATAGAATCTGCCGGAACTGCCAGCCGGCCTCAGTTTTACCGCCAATCTGACACTATGTGTTTCTTCAGTCGCCTTCTGCCCGTTGTTTTTCTGGTAGCTGCCAGCCTTTCGGCAGGTGCTCAGCACCAGCTGCAGCTTGATGTTGCCCGCTTTCGGAACGATGACATAGCGGTGAAAGGTGGGGTAGTGGAAGTGTACGCTACCGTAGCGGGCAAAAGCCTGGCCTATCAGAAGCGCGGCCCGAAAATGTTCCAGGCCGGGGCTACTGTCACGCTGGAAGTAGTGCGCCCCGACGGTACGGCCGCCTATCAGGAAACTGTCACGCTGAAGCCACCGGTGCTGCGCGATACTACGGCCGTCATCAAAAACCCCATCAGCTTTCAGAAGCGCCTGAACCTGCCGGATGGCCGCTACACGCTTCGGGGGCAGATGCGCGACCTGTACCGGGCCGGCTCTACCGACATTGTGGAGGAACCCCTGACGGTGGAATTCGGCGTGACCAAGCCCGTACTGAGTGATGTAGTGCTGTTGGCCAAACCAGCCAGCCGCTCGGCGGTTGAGCCGAATAATTTCATGCGCAACGGGCTGAGCCTGACGCGGGCAGCCGGTGGCTTGTACGCGCGCGGACAAGACAAATTGTTCTTCTATACGGAGCTGTACAATGCCACCGCTGGCCAGCCCCTGACGGTGCGCTACCGGCTCCGGGCTGCCAAGGCAGCTAAGGAAGCCGCCAGCGGTCAGCACGCTGTGCAGGGAGCCGACGGCAGGCCCACCGTGCTGGCCGGGACGCTGGACCTAAGTAAGGTGCCTACCGGCGAATATATGTTGACCGTAGAAGTCCGAAGTGCTAAAAACCAGTTGCTGACTACTCAGACTACCACTGTGAATCGTAATACTGCCGATTATGCTCCGGCCGGGGCCGTTATGCCCCGATGAGTCGAAGCCAATCCTATTCCTGGTACTACCGGCCGCTGGAGTGGCTGCTGCTTGGCATTTCCGCGCTGCCGCTGCCGGTGCTCTATGGGGTAGCCCGCGGGCTATACTGGCTGATGGTCTACGTAGTGCGTTACCGGCAGCGGGTGGTGCTGGAAAACATGCGCAACTCCTTCCCAGAGAAGACAGAAGCTGAAATCAGGCAGCAGGCAAAGGGCTTTTACTGGCACTTTGCGCAGGTCATCGTAGAGATTCTGAAACTGCGTACCATGTCGGCCCAGGAGGTGCGGCGGCGCGTGCGATTCACAAACCCACAGGTGCTGGGTAGGTTTTTTCCGGAAGGCAAGCAGGTTTTGACGCTTGGCTCACACGCGGGCAATTGGGAGTGGCTGCTGGCCGCCGCCGCGTTGGAGTATCCGGGCAAGGCGGGAGGTGTGTATAAGCCCCTGACAAACCCGTTTTTCGAGCAGTTCATGCTGCGGCTGCGGACTCGGCTGGGGGCGCACCTAGTGCCCATGCTCAACACATTGCGTGACTTTGTAAAGCATAGAGGGACGGGTCGGACGCTCAGCCTGCTGTCGGACCAGGCCGCCGGTCCCGAGGACCACCCGTACTGGACCAATTTTCTGCATCAGGATACCCCGTTCTATACCGGTGCCGATAAGCTGGCGGCCCAGTTCCAGTGCGCGGCCGTCTTCATCAGCATCCGGCGTGCCCGGCAAGGCTATTACGAAGTCACCTTCTCGGAGCTGCACGACGGCGAAAAGCCGCTGGTACCGGAACAGCACACGCTCATCGAGGCCTTCGCCCGACATCTGGAGCGTGACATCCAGGCCAACCCCTCGGAGTATCTGTGGTCGCACCGCCGCTGGAAGCACAAACGGTGAAATGGTGAGTTGGTGAAATAGAGAGTCTACTGTTTAATCCGTGCTGATGGCACAAACGGAACAGCAAACTCACCATTTCACAGATACTGCTCAATATCACCAGCGCCCTGACGGATGATTTCAAAGTCCTCGTTGGTGCAGTCGACTACGGTGCTGGCGGTATTGTTGCCGAAGCCACCGTCGATAACCAAGTCAACCAACGGGCGATACTTCTCGAAAATCAGGTCGGGGTCGGTGCTGTACTCCAGAATCTCGTCGTCGTCGCGGATGGAAGTACTGATGATGGGGTTGCCCAACTCGCGCACCAGCATCGTGCAGATCTGGTTGTCCGGCACCCGGATGCCCACCGTTTTGCGTTTTACGCCTCCATACCTCGGCGCTTTGGTATTGGCTTCGAAGATGAACGTGAAAGGGCCCGGCAGGGCTTTTTTCAGAACCTTATATACCGGCGTGGTGATGCCGTTGGCGTAGTCGGTGATGTGCGAGAGGTCGGAGCAGATGAACGACAGGTTAGCCTTCTCCGGGTGCACGCCTTTGATGCGACACAGCTTTTCCACGGCCCGGGCATTGTGAATATCACAGCCCAGTCCGTAAATCGTATCGGTAGGGTAAATGACAATGCCGCCTTTGCGGATGATTTCTACCGCTTGTTGAATCCGGTTCAGCGGTGGGTTATCGGGGTGGATGCGAAGCAGCGTAGCGGCCATAGCGAAAAGCAGAAGATGAGTGAGCGGTTGGCCCCGCGCCGGCGGGCAGCGAGAGCGGTCAAGGTACACGTGGATACGGTAGCCTGCTACCGTTTTCGGTAAAAACGTCTGCGGGGTTGCTTGCCAAAAGGCGAAAGACTGCGTGAGTACCAAAAAAGCCCCCCGACCAGCTTGGTCGGGGGGCTTTTTACAGATGTTAAAATAAGAATAGCTGTGCAATCCTTATTGCTTCACAAACGAACGGGTGACGCTACCGTCTTTGGTGGTGAGACGAACGGAATACACGCCGGCTTTCAGTGTGCTTACGTCCACGTTAGCTTCTTCTTGTGTAACGGCGGTAGCTTTCACGCGCTGACCCAGTACGTTAAACACCTCCAGCGTAGCACCCCGGCCCAGGCTGCCTACTACCACCGTAAGGCGGTTGCTAACCGGGTTCGGATACAGCGTTACAGACTTGGCGAAAGCTGGCTCACGCTGTTTCAGGGTGATGTCGGCGAGGCTGCGGGGGGCAATCTGGTAGCCTTCCGTATAAGGCGATGAGCCATCAAACTGGCTGCCAATGCCGGTAACCGAGAATGGTCCCGCCGGAGCTGGTGCGTTGTAAAGTGTAGTGCCACGGTAGATGCGGAGCTGGTACGCCACACCGGTGGCACTAGTCACATCTACGTTATAGCCCGAAGCAGTGGAATTGGTTACCCACTGAGCAGGGTCAACGGACGTGAGCGGGCCGGGAATGCGGATCAGCTCCGACTCCTCAGCTTCCGTAAGAGCCGCGGTGATTACGCGTGGCTGGTAAGTGCGGCTTGCACGACCTTTGGCCGTAATGCCGGTAAGATTGATTTGGGTGAGGCCGTTGAACTGGCCCAGCGTCCCGATTACTTCTACCGAATCACCTTCCGCCAGCGTGTTCGTGCCGATGTTGGCCGAGGCAAATACGCCAATGCCACCCGTGTTGTCGATAAGTGAAATCTGATAACCAGCGGTACGCAGGTTAGTGCCATACACCGTTCCCCGGGCCGATATCGTCTGACCATTCAGCAATGGTACACCAGCGGCATCGTTGGTTGTGAGCGTGGCAATAGGGGTGACGGGCGGAACGTCGTTATCGGTGATAGTCAACGTGTAGGTGCCGGTGCCAATGGTGGCTGCGCCGGCAGGCAGCACATTCTGCAAGCTGAAAATCACCGTTTCTGAGGGCTCGAACACGGCATCATCAACCAGCGTAATGGTGGCGTTCTGGGTGGTGTTACCAGCCGGGAACGTCAGCGTCTGCGTGGTGAAGGTGTAGTCGGAGGGGGAGGTAGCGGTGCCACTTGCAGTAGCCAAGGCCACCTGAACGGTAACCACCTGGGTGCTGGCGGCGCTCAACGTTACCGGAATCTGTACAGTGCCGGCGCTTTCAGCGGCCGTAGCCGTGGCCGTGCCAAACGACACGGTAGGAGCTGCCGGAGCAGTGGCCGTGGCCAGGGAGAAATCGTCCAGGGCCAGCAGTGCGTCAGCACCTGCATCGTTGGTATCCTTCCACCGAATCCAGATGGTGGAGCCGGCAGCCCAGGTAATGGGGAACGTAGCGGTAATGGCGGCTGAGTTAGCGGCATCGTTGCCGTTGAGCGTGGCAGCGGTAGTAGCAGTGGTAGCAAGTTCCCGGATGTCCAGACCGGTTACTGCCGTCCAAGTGCCCGTGCTGAGGCTGGTAGCATCGGTGCTATACTCAAACGCCAAGGCCTCAACTATTGCATTATCGCCGGAGCGCCATTGTTCGGCGCGGCCCGCTAGTGTCAGCTGGCTGATAGCAGCCCCGCTTTGGTTGGTGAAAGCGGCGCCAAATGCGGGTACTGTGCTACCCGAAGAAATACTGCCGATAGCCCGGTCAGTATTGGTGCCGGTCAGCGGACCAGCATTGTAGGTAGTGCCAGCATTGCTGTTATCCGCCTGTACAGCGGGAGTAAGGGTAGCGTTCAGGGTACCAGTGCCAGCCAGGCGAATACCTGTCCAGCCATCCGGGTAAGCAGTGCCGGTCGGTAGGAAGCCATCAAAGTTCTGGTTGTACGTAGTTCCGGTGAAGGCCACCGGAGTCTGGGCTTGTGCGGCCATGCTGAGGCCCCCCAGCGCAGCCAGGAAGGCTGCGCGCTGCAACCAGGAAGAGTAAGATTGTTTCATGGAAAAGAAAAGGTAAGTGGTAAGTTGACTAAACAGACGCAGTTTCGGCGGAAAGGTTGGCGCAGTGGCACACCCAGGGAAACCACGTACTTTTGGACCGCAAAGCTACCCCTGATTGTTGGTCCCGTCCACAAATGGGGTAGTGAGCAATGTTACCGTTTTGTTACCACTTCTCGCCTCATGGCCAAAACCCGCATCGACTACAAAGCGCAGGCTACCCGCCGCCGTAACCGTTTCGCCTACACGGCCGGCATTTTCGGGCTGCTGCTCATTACCTTCTCCTATTATTTCTACCAGGTTTTCTTCACGCCGAACGTGGAAACCAAGGGCCGCCCAACCTACGTGGTGGTGCGCCGGGGCGAGTCGGCCCGGGAGGTGCTGGACTCCATTGATGCCACCGGCGTTATCGTGGATAAGCTCAGCCTGCGCTTTGTGGCCAAGGTGATGAAGTACGAGCAGCTGGTGAAACCCGGCCGCTACGAGCTAAAGGAGGGCTATACCAACCGTCAGCTCATCAACGACCTGCGCACCGGCCGCAACCGCCTGCCGCTGCGCCTCACGTTCCAGAATATTCGGCTGCGCGAAGACCTGGCCCGCAAGCTGGCTACTACCATTGATGCCCGCCCCGGCCGGTTCGACAGCCTGCTGACCTCGCCCAGCTACACCAAAAGCCTAGGCTTCGATACCACCAACATCCTCACCATGTTCATCCCGAACACGTACGAGCTGCCCTGGAACGCCTCCGCCGAGAACCTCATGCAGCGCATGAAAAAGGAGTACGAGAAGTTCTGGACGCCTGCCCGCGACGTCAAGCGCAAGGCCCTGGGCCTCTCGCGGGCCGAAGTGAGCACCCTGGCCAGCATCGTGGAGGCCGAGCAGCAGCAGCACGCCGACGAGCGGCCCCGGGTGGCGGGCGTGTATCTCAACCGCCTCAAACGCGGCATGAAGCTCCAGGCCGACCCCACGGTGGTATACGCCAACCACGACTTCACCATCAAGCGGGTGCTCAACGTGCACCTGGCCAAGGATTCGCCCTACAACACGTATAAATACGGCGGCCTGCCGCCCGGTCCCATCAATCTGCCCAGTATTGCCAGCATTGATGCCGTGCTGAACCCCGAAAGCCACGACTACCTCTATTTCTGCGCCAAGGAGGATTTCAGCGGCTACCACGCCTTTGCCCGCAACGAGCAGGAGCATCTGGTAAATGCCCGCCGCTATCAGGCCGCTTTGACGCGGAGTGGAATTATGAAGTAGGATTCCGGTTTTTGGTTGGTAGTCCTTGGTTTCTGTCCCCAGGCCTTTTTCAAAACGCTAAAAACTAAAAACCATCAACCACAAACTCACTTATGTACTCCTCCGACACCCAGATCCGCGTGCGGTACGCCGAAACCGACCAGATGGGCTACGTGTACCACGGCAATTACGCGGCGTATTTTGAAGTATGCCGCACCGAGGCCTTCCGGCAGTTGGGCATCAGCTACAAAGACCTGGAAGCCGAGGGCGTGGGCATGCCGGTGGGCGAAATCCGGACCCGCTTCCGCCGGCCCGCCCGCTACGACGACCTGCTGACGGTGCGCCTGCTACTTAAGCAGCCCGCCGAAGGCTCGCGGGTGCTGTTCGAGTACGAAATCTATAACGAAGCCCAGGAACTGCTCACCGAAGGCCACACGCTGATGGTGTTCGTGAATATGAGCACCGGCCGGCCGGTGCCCATCCCGCCGCACATCCAGCAGAAGCTGTCCGGCTACTTCACCGACGACGAAACTGCCGGCCCCCTCACGCCCCCCAAAGCCCCAGTAAACGCCCCCGCGCCCGCCGCCTTTCTAAAGTAGCGTAACTGAGTGGCGGAGTTTCTGAGTAATTTTTACAGCGCACACGGCGCACATTGCTCCGCCAGAACAGTTACTACTCCGCCACTCAGTTACTCTGCCTTCATGCGTTTGCCTGTCCGCCGTTATCATATGCCCGATGTGCGCCGCCGCCGCAGTTACCGGCGCGCCATCGTGTTTCTGAAGCAGCTCCGGTTTTCCAAAGGTCGGGCCTCCGTGTATGATGTGGTAGACCGGCTGCTGCAGGAAATCCGGCTAGATGGCCTGGCCAAGCGGGCCAGCTATATGGCCTTCAACCTCACCATTGCCATCTTCCCCACCATCATCTTCCTGTTCACACTCATCCCGTACATTCCGGTGCCCAACCTCAATCTGGATATTCTCCAGTTTCTGGCTGATTTGATACCCCGGGAAATGTACATGGCCGTTTCCGGCACTATTGAGGATATCGTGAACATTCCGCACGGCGGGTTGCTGTCCTTCGGTTTTGCTACGGCCCTGGTGCTGAGCTCCAACGGCATTATGGCCCTGCTTGATGCTTTTGAGAAGAAGTATCCTTCGTTCAAGAAACGCACCTATCTGCGCAAGCGGGTTATTGCCACGCTGCTCACGGTGGTGCTGTCGTCGGTGCTGCTGTTTGCGGTGGCGGGTATCTTCTTTGGCACCTATATCATTGATGCGCTGGTATACCACGAAATCGTGCCTGAAGCCATGACCGATCAGCTGACCGGCGTACTGCGTTATGGCTCGGTTATCAGCCTGTTTCTGCTCACCACTTGCTTGGTGTATTATTATGTGCCCCCGGTGCATGATAAATGGCCGTTCATCTCGGCGGGGGCGGTGGTAGCCACGCTGCTGATTTTTCTGGTATCCTTCCTGTTTATTCTTTACGTCAAGATTTTCGACAGCTATAACCACTTCTACGGCTCCATTGGCACGCTGGTGGGCTTCATGGTATGGCTTGATTTTGTGTGCATGACCCTGATCCTGGGCTTCGAGATAAACGTGAGCATTGATGCCGTGACCGGGCGCCTCAAGCGGCCGGCCGCGCTGGGGAAAGCCTGAGCTGAACGAACTGGGAGAGAAGAATTTGTCCTTGAAAATGAGCAGGTAAGCCCATCGGACAAGAAATATTTGGCGGAGCAGCTTGTTCATTTCCGAATCGTCTCTACTTTTGCCATCCCAAACCACTCATTTGGGACCCTTACAGAGAGGTGGCAGAGTGGTCGAATGCGACGGATTCGAAATCCGTTATACCTGCAAGGGTATCGGGGGTTCGAATCCCCCCCTCTCTGCGAAAGGCTTTTTCATCGCTCGAAAAAGCCTTTTTTTTCTGGTGAGCACAGCGGCAACGCACTTTAGTTCCTCTATTCAGAGGAGTGGCAGAGTGGTCGATTGCGGCGGTCTTGAAAACCGTTGAGGGTTAAACCTCCGGGGGTTCGAATCCCTCCTCCTCTGCGAAACTGCTCTGCGCTCCAGGCAAAGAAAAAGCCCTCCGGTTCAAATCGGAGGGCTTTTTCTTTGCCTGGAACTCACCTCCGAAACCGGCGAAAAGGGCTTTTTCACAAGTCCGCAACCTTAAAGACAGACTTGCTGTTGTGAGGGCGCTGTGGCCCAGCTGGCGTGTTTTTTGCTTGTTCGCCAGCTCTATCGTTGCTCGTATCTATGACCGAAGTACTTTTCGACGTAAACCTGCAGCAGCTGCCCGATGAATTTCTGACGGGCAACTGGCGCGTAGCCGACCGGGTATTAAACCAGACAGACCCCGCCAGTATGCTGGCCCGCGCCGAGCAATTTGCCTTGCAGCCAGGCCGGGTGGATATACAGGCTCCGGGCCAGCAGGATACCGGCCACTGGCTGGTGCAGCGGGACGCCCTGCTCAACCGTCCGTACTTGGAGCTGCAACTGGGGCAGGAGCAAACCCGGGCACTGGTAACGCGTCTGCGTCGTTCCCGTAATGGCGCAGAAAGCCAGTTGAATCTTTATTTTCAGTCGGGTATGGAAATGCAGCTCACGCAGCCGTAACCCGTTCGTATCCGCTCAACCAGTCGATTTTCGCATGGCTCCTCTCACTTCTGACACGCCGGATTTGAAGCCTCAACCCTTTTCTCAGCCTATTGATACCACGCTGGTAATGGTGGGCACTACCGATGCTACAGGTAGCCTGACGTATGCCAGCCCGCAGCTGCTGAAATTCAGCGGGCTTACGCTGCAGAACCTAAGCAGGCAATGGCTCATGCTGGTTCACCCCGACGATCAGGAACGTGCTGCCGCGCAATGGAGCCAGGCGGTAGCCACGGTCCGTACTTACCAACTCGAGTTCCGCCTGCGCCGCCACGATGGGGAGTACCGCTGGGTGCGCAGTACAGGCTACCCACAGCTCGACGAGCAAAGCCAGGTGCAGCACTGGATTGTCAGTACCGTCGACGTGGAACTGTTGCGGGAAACGGAAGGTCGCAACGACTCAGCGCATGACTTCAGCTTTCTGGCTGAGTTGATTCCGCAGCTGGTCTGGACTACTGACCCTACGGGCTTCCATACCTACTTCAACCAGCGTTGGACCGATTTCACCGGCTACACTCTGGCGGATAGCGTGGGGCCCGATATGTGGAATAATCTGCTGCACCCCGACGACCGGGAACTGGCCCGGCAGGTGTGGGGACACTCGCTGGCCACTGGCGAGTTTTACGAAATCGAATACCGGTTTAAGGCAAAGCAGGGCGAGTACCGCTGGTTTCTGGGGCAGGCCGTGGCAGTGCGCAACGCGGCCGGCGAAATTGAAAAGTGGTTTGGTACCTGCACTGATATCCACGACCAGAAAATGCAGCAGCTGGCTTTGCGGAAGCGGGAACAGGATTTTACCACCCTAGCCAACGCTATTCCCCAGCTGGCCTGGATGGCCGACGAAACCGGCTCCATCTTCTGGTACAATGACCGGTGGTTCCGTTTCACTGGTGCTACGCAGGAAGAGATGGTGGGCTGGGGCTGGCAGAAAGTGCATCATCCTGATTACGTAGAGGCCGTTAGCGCCGGCTTCCGCGAGGCCGTAGCCCAGGGCCAGACCTGGGAGGATACGTTTCCGCTCCGTCGCCACGACGGGGAGTACCGCTGGTTTCTGAGCCGGGCGCTGCCTGTCCGTAACGAGGACGGCCAAGTGGTAAGATGGTGCGGCACCAATACCGATGTAACCGAACAGAAGCAACTCCAGGACCAGCTGGAACGCGCCTACGCCGACCTGGAAGCTAAAGTAATGTTCCGGACACTTGATCTAGAACGGGAAGTACAGCAGCTGCGTCAGCGTCTGAACAGCTAGATGAACGAATCGGAAGGCCAATAAAAAGCCGGTGGTGCAAAATGCATCACCGGCTTCTTTGTGGACTGCAACAAACAACGTGCAACCCTGAGTCAGCACATCAGGCCAGGATCAGGACTTGTCTGCCAGTGGCTTTTCATTCTTCCGCATCCTGGCCTTTTTTCAGCTCGGCATCAAGGAAATACGCGCCGTGGCGAACGAGACGGGTGGTATCGGCGCCAGCGTCGAGCAGGGTAACGGCGACGTCGCCGGCGTCGGTGGCCCCGGTTTTGACTTTGTAGCGCCGGAAGGTGGTGGGGCCGGTCTGGGCGAACAGGTAGCTGAATTCGCCGGCCTGCACCAGCGCATCTTCCGGTACGGTGCGCTGGCGGGCTCCGGCCGTCTGGATGTGGGCGGCCACGTACTGCCCCGGCAGCACGTCGGCGCGCTCGGGTTCTAGGTGGGCATGTACGCTCACCGTGCGGCCATCGTCGTTGAAGGCCCGGCCCACCAGAAACACGCGGGCCGCCATATCCTCGTTGGAGCCCCGGCTGGGAATCTTGAACAGGATGCGCTGACCGATTTTCACCCGGGCAATATCCCGCTCAAACACTTTCAGCTCCAGGTGCAGGTCGGAGCGGTCCACCACTTCTACCAGCACGTCCTGGGGGTTCACAAACTGCCCGGGGTTGATGTTCACGGCCTTCACGTAGCCCTTGATGGGCGATACCAGCGGCACGGTGGGCGAAATCTCGCCTCGGTCCAGGCTCGCCATCGACAGGCCCAACATGCGCAATTGGCCAGCGGTAGAACGCAATAGTGCCTGCTCCGAGGTATATTCGCTCTGGGCCTGCTGGAGCTTGCGCTTGGCCCCCAAGTCCTCGGCATCGAGGGTTTGCTGGCGTTTCAGCTCCTGCTCCAGAAACCGCACGCGGGCCTTGCTTTGCAGGTATTCCTGCTGGAGTTTGAGGTAATCGGGGTGGCGCAGCACGGCCACTACGCCACCGCGGGCCACCTGCTGACCCGGCAGCACGGCCACGCTCTGCACGTACCCGCCCATCACGGCCGATACCGAGGCCCGGTTCTGAGGCGGCACGTCGATGCTGCCATTGGCCTGCACGTCGGTGGTCATGTTTTTCCAGACGAAAGACCCCGTTTCCAGCCCGGTGGCCTGCAGTTGGGTGGGGCTGATCTGCACCACCTCAGGGTTGGGTGGTGGGGTCGGGGCTGCCGGCGGGGCTGCGGCTTCAGTTTCGGTGGATTTGTCGGAGCCGCAGGCTGTCAGCAGCGCGGCAATCAGCAGAAAATACGTTGGTTTCATGAAATCTACAGTAGAGGGACAGCCAGAAGGCTGAATGGGAAGAGGCGTCCTGGTCTGGCGACTGGAAGCCGTCGGGCCGGTTGCCGGTTGAACGAGGCCGTCAGCTGAAGTCACAACATCAGCTTACGTCAACCGGCCCGACGGCTTCCAGCCACCGGACCGGGTTGGGCTGACTTATTGGGTGTCGGCTCCGGTGAGGGTGAGCAGGTCGAGGGCCAGCTCGTTGTACTGGCGCAGCTGGTCCAGGTAAGCGGCCCGAATCTGCCAGGCCGGCTCCGTATTCACCACGTACTCCACGTATTCCACGTCGCCGGCCCGGAAGCTTTTCTCGGCCGTATCCAGAATCAGTCGGGCCTGAGGCAGGGCTGTGGTTTCGTAGTACGTGAGCGAAGCGCGGGCGCGGGTCAGCAGTTGGCGCAAGCCCGCCAGCTGCCCGTCGAGCTGGGTGGTGGCATAGCGGAGCTGGGCTTCGGCGGCCTGCTCACCCAAGCGGGAAGCCTGAATGCGCGACTTCTGCACGCCGCCCAGCAGCGGCACCGCCACGCCGGCCTGAGCCACGTGAAAGCCGTTTTCCTTGTTGATGGTTTGGGTAAAATAGCCCAGGCGTATATCAGGCAGACGGCGCAGCTGCTCCACGCGGGTCTGGCGGCGGCTTACATCCACTTCCTGTTCCAGCAGGGCCAGGGTGGGATTGGTGGCGGCCGAGAGGCCGGCTGTATCGGCGGGCAGCAGGGCTACGGCCGGTAGGGTGGTCGTGTCGATGTCGGCGGGGCGGCCCAGGTTCAGGAGCACGCCCAGCCGCTGCCGCTGCACCTGCTGCTCGGTGAGCACTCCGGCCAGTCGGTTGCGCAGCTCCAGCCGCCGCGCCTCGGCCGATACTTGCTCCAGTCGGTTGGTTTCGCCGGTCTGGTAGCGGATGCGGGCGGCCCGGGCGGCGCGCTGGTACAGGCTGTCTTGGCGGCGCAGCAAGGCGGCGCGACGGTAGCTCAGCAGTAGCTCGTAGTAGGTACCGCGGATGCTGCGGCCCAGCTCACGGCGCTGTTGGCGCACCCGCTGCTCGGCCGTGAGCACCTGGCCCTCCAGCAGCTGGCGCTGCGCCCGGTACAGCCCCGGCAGGGCCGACTGCTGCACTATGTTGAAGCTTTGGTCGCGCAAAGGGCCCGAAATCTGGCCCACCTGATAGTCCACCACCGTGCGGGGCAGGTCGTAGCCGGTGCGGGCCAAAGCGCGCTGGCGCTCAATTTCCAGCGCGCCGGTTTGCACCAGCAGGCTCTGGCCGAGGCCGGTTTGGAGCGCCTGCGTGAGAGTAAGCGGCCCGCCGGGCGGGGCCGCCGGGGCGGGTGGCGGCAGCGTGCGGGGCGTGGTCTGGGCCTGGGTAAAACAGGGGAGAATCAGCAGAATGAACAGAAAGTATTTCATGGGAAATGAAAGTCAGCATGTGGAGATGCGACACTGCGCGTCTTCCCGTTGAGCGGCTGTGGGCAGGTGGTATCGTTCTGCCGACAGACGCGCAGGGTCGCGCCTCAACACCACTCGGGATTATAACTCGTGGTTTTCCTTGATTTCGGCCAGCAGCTCGGGGGTAGGGTCGGTGGGGCTGGGCTCGCCGTCTTTGGTGAAGAAGGTGTAGAGCACGGGCAGGACCACCAGCGTGAGTAGTGTGGCCGAAATCAGCCCGCCGATAACCACGGTAGCCAGCGGCTTCTGCACCTCGGCCCCGCCCGAGGAGCTGAGCGCCATCGGCAGGAAGCCCAGGGAGGCTACGGCCGCCGTGAGCAGCACCGGCCGGAACCGCTCGTGGGTGGCTTTCAGCACCCGTTCCCGCACGGAGTCGATACCGGCCAGGGCCAGCTCGTTGATGCTGGCCACCAGTACGATGCCGTTGAGCACTGCCACCCCGAACAAGGCAATGAAGCCCACGCCGGCCGAGATGCTGAATGGCATGCCGCGCAGCCACAGGGCCAGAATGCCGCCAATGGCCGCCAGCGGAATGCCCGTGAAAATGAGGCCGGCCTGCTTCACCGAGCGGAAGGAAAGGTAGAGCAGCACGAAAATCAGCAGCAACGACACCGGCACGGCCACCGCCAGACGGGATTTGGCCTGCTGCAAATTCTCGAACTGGCCGCCGTACTGCATGCTGTAGCCTTCCGGGAGCTTCAGACCGGCGTCCAGCTTCTGCTGAATTTCCTGCACCAGGCTTTCCACGTCGCGGTTGCGCACGTTCACGCCGATGTTGATGCGGCGGCGCGCATTATCGCGCGACACCTGGGTGGGGGCGTTGCGGAAATCCACCTGAGCCACTTCCTCCAGCGGTACTTTCTGGCCGCCGGGCAGGTCCACGTACAAGGCGCGCAGGTCCTGAATTCCGCCCCGGCTGACGCTGTCGAGGCGCACCACCAGGTCGAAGCGCCGCTCGCCCTCGTACACCTGGCCCGCCACGTCGCCGGCGAAGGAGGCGCGCAGCAGCGTGTTCAGGTCTTGCACGCGCAGGCCGTACTGGGCCATTTTCTGGCGGTTGTAGGTCACGCGCAGCTGGGGCAGGGCCGCAATCTGCTCCACTTTCAGGTCGCCCACGCCGGCGAGGGGGCGGATGAGGGCGGCGGCCTCGTTGGCTTTCTCGAATAGCAGGTCTAGGTCGTCGCCGTAAATCTTGATGCTGATATCGGACTTCACGCCCGAAATCAGCTCGTTGAAGCGCATCTGGATGGGCTGCTGAAACTCCAGGCTCACGCCGGGCACGCCGGCCAACGCCTCGCTCATCTTAGTGGCCAGTTCCTCGCGGGAGTGAGCCGAGGTCCACTCTTTCTGGGGCTTGAGTACCAGAATCTGGTCGGAATCCTCCAGACTCATCGGGTCGGTGGGAATTTCGGAGGTACCGATTTTGGCCACTACCTGCTCTACTTCCGGAAACTGTTTCAGCAGAATCTGCTGGACCCGGGTGGTGGTGGCAATGCTCTGGGCCAGCGAGGAACCGGGCGGCAGGCCCATGTACACGGCAAAGTCGCCCTCGTCCAGCTGCGGAATAAATTCGCCGCCCAGGCTGGCAAATACCCCGCCCGCCAGCACCAGCAGCCCTACGGCCGCCCCGGCCACCACCCCGCGCAGGCGCAGCGCCCCGTGGATGATGGGCCGGTAGCCGCGGTACAGAAACTTCATGATGCGGTCGGCCACGGTGCCTTCCTCCTTGATATCCTTGCGCAGGGCCCAGGCCGATACGGCTGGCACGTAAGTCAGGCACAGCAGCATGGCGCCCACAATGGCGAAGCTCACGGTCAGGGCCATGGGCCGGAACATCTTGCCCTCGATGCCGGTGAGGGCAAGAATGGGCAGATACACGATGAGGATGATGAGCTGGCCGAACAAGGCGGAGCGCATCATGCGGGTGGCGGCCGTTTCGGCTACCTGGTCCATGGTCTCGTTTTCGGCGCGGGTCCGGAAATGCACCAGGTGAAAAATCATGGCTTCCACGATAATCACGGCCCCGTCCACAATCAGCCCAAAGTCCAGCGCGCCCAGGCTCATCAGGTTGGCCGAGACGCCGAAGGTCTTCATCAGGCCCAGGGCAAACAGCATGCACAGCGGAATCATGGAGGCTACCACGAGGCCGGCGCGCCAGTTGCCCAGCAGTACCAGCAGCACGACCATCACAATCACGCCGCCCTCAATGAGGTTCTGGGCCACGGTATGAATGGCGGTGTCCACCAGCTTGGTGCGGTCCAGGAACGGCTTCACGAACAGGCCAGCGGGTAGCTGCTTGTCGATTTCGGCTACCCGGGCCTTCACGCCCTTGATGGTTTGCTCCGAAGAAGCGCCCTTGAGCATAAGCACGATACCGCCCACGGTTTCGCCCTGGCCGTCGCGGGTCATGGCCCCGTAGCGCACCGAGTGACCGAAGCGCACGTCGGCCACGTCGCGCACCAGCAGGGGCACGTTGTTTACCTGCTTGATGACCATGCTGCCAATGTCCTGCAAGGAGCCGGCCCGGCCTTCGCCCCGGATAAAGTAGGCGTTGCGGCCGCGCTCCAGGTAGCTGCCGCCGGTGTTGGCATTGCCGGCCTCCAGGGCCGTGTACAGTTCCGCCATCGTCACGCCGCTGGCGTTGAGGCGCTCGGGCTTCACGCTTACCTCGTACTGGCGCACGAAGCCGCCGAAGCTGCTCACGTCCACCACGCCGGGCACGCCGGCCAGCTGGCGCTTCACCACCCAGTCCTGCACTTCGCGTAGGCGGGCCAATGAGTACTTTTTCTCGTAGCCGGGCTTCACGCCCAGGCTGTACTGGAAGATTTCGCCCAGGCCGGTGGTGATGGGGGCCATTTCGGGGCGGCCCAGGTCGGGGCCCAGGTCCGATTCGGCGGTGCGCAGCTTCTCGGCTACCAGTTGACGGGTTTGAAGCGTGGGCACGTCGTCGTCGAACACCACGGTAATCACCGACAGCCCGAAGCGGGAAGTGGAGCGGATTTCCGTCACGCCGGGTACGGTGCGCAGGGCCAGCTCCAGCGGCACGGTTAGCAACTGTTCCACCTCCTGGGCGGCCAGCGCGGGGCTTTGGGTGATAACCTGAACCTGGTTGTTGGTAACGTCGGGAATGGCGTCGAGGGGTAGGGTGGAGGCCGAATAGCCACCCCAGGCCAGCAACGCCAGGATCATCAGCACCACAAACAGCTTGTTGTGGATGCTGGCCCGGATAATGCGGGAAAGCATAGGAAAATGGGTTGCCGCCGGCTAGTGAGTATTGGGTATGGAGTATTGGGTATGGAGTAGTGGGTATGGAGTAGTGGGTATTGAGTATGGAATAGCTAGTGCCGTTCGATTTTCAACACACAATACCCAGTACTAAATACTCAATACCAACTACTCACTACTCTACATAGTGAAGCCAGCGGAATGAGCGGAAAGACTACGGGAAGCGGCGGGGCGCACTGCGCCCGGGGACTTCAGGTAGCTACGCTCGGGGCGGCTGGAGCAGCGGGTTGCTGACGCAGAAGGCGTACAGCGGGCCGGGTGCCACGCGGTAGGCGGCGACGGGCCAGGTGCGGGGGCGCGGGGGCAAGGCCACGCGTCCGGCCGGCAGCACGAAGCTAACCATCACGCAGTCGTGGTGGTGTTGCTCCAGCGGAAGCTTGTGGTGGTCCTGAGCATCGCGCTGGGAGTAGGGGTGCCGGCGGTGGTCGGTGCCGTGGGGGCCGTAGTGCAGCGCCAGAAACGCCAGCGGCGAGAGGTGGCCGCCCGCCAGGGCGCGGTGGTAGCGGTAGTGCCCCGCCAGCTCGGGCAATTTGCCCAATTCCGAGAGGTCGTTCTGGGGCACGAGGCCGCTCACGAGCATCAGGAGTCCCAGAAGGAAGGCTACCACCGGTTTCATGATAGCAAAGGTAGGAGCCAAACTGCGGAATCAGGCAGAAAACCCCATTCAAGCAGAAATTTGGAACCGGTCTGAATTCAGGTGAGGCGAAAAATCGAATAGGGTCACGCCCTAAAAACCGGTGAATTGACCGCAGGAGCAAGTATTGGATCAAGGGCTAACCCATGTACCTACACCAGCGTAACAACCACGGCCGTAGGCCGTGCGTACGTGTTGGCACCCACGGCAGAGCTTATGCGCCCGGCCGGGTGCTTTTGCGTATGTGGAAATGGATTGTAGTCGTGGTGGTCCTGCTGGGCTTGTCTGCGCGCCCGGCTTCGGCCTATTCAGTACTCACCCACCAGGCCAATGTGGATTCGTGCTGGCAGCGGTGCATGGTGCAGCTGTTGCAACAACGCTACCCCGGCGCCTCCGACGACCAGCTCATCGAGGCCAAGAGCTTTGCTTACGGCGGCTCCATTCTGCAGGATATGGGCTACTACCCGTTCGGCTCCGAACTGTTCACCAACCTCACCCACTACGTCCGCTCCGGCGACTTTGTGCGCAATCTGCTCGATGAGGCCCATAACCGCAACGAGTACGCCTTTGCTTTGGGCGCGCTGGCCCACTACGCAGCCGACCTCAGCGGCCACCCCGAAGGCACCAACCGCGCCATGCCCCGCGTGTACCCTGAGCTGCAAGCCAAATTCGGCAATAGTATCACCTACGAGGAAGCGCCTATTCAGCACACCCAACTGGAGTTTGCCTTCGATGTAATGCAGGTGGCGGCCGGCCGCTACCGCACCGCCGAATACCAGCGCAGCATCGGGTTTCAGGTGAGCAAGCCGGTGCTGGAGCGGGCCTTCCTGAAAACGTACGGTATGGAGCTGGGCCAGGTGATTTTCAACGTGGATTTGTCGGTGGCGTCGTTTCGGTTTGCCGTGCGCAGCCTCATTCCGATTGCCAGTCGGGCCGCGTGGCAGTCGCAGAAAAAGGAAATCCGCAAGGTGAGCCCCCAGGCCCGCCGCCGCGAATATGTGTATAAGGAAAGCGAGGAGGAGTACCAGAAACGGTACGGCAGCGGCTACGACCACCCCGGCACCGGGGCGCGGGTGCTCTCGTACTTCGTGCGGGTACTGCCCAAAATCGGCCCGCTCAAGCCTTTCGCCTTCAAAACGCCCACGCCCGAAGCGCAGGCGCTGTTTCGGGCCAGCTTCCGCACGGTGATGAATAACTACTGTGCTTTGGTAGAAAAAGAACCCCGTGACACCCTTGCCACCCAACGCCCCACGCTGCCCAACGCCGACTTCGACACCGGTAAGCCCACCAAACTCGGCGAGTATGCCCTGACCGACGAAACCTACGGCGAGTGGCTGCGCAAGCTGGCCGACAAGAAGTTCGAAAACCTTACGACTTCGCAGCAGCAGCACATTCTGGCCTTTTTCAGCACACCTACTACCCGCGAGCCGGTGGATGAGGACGAGAAGGAAAAGGACAACCGTAAAGCCACCATCGAGGCCCTGGAGCAGCTTAAGGCGCTGAAGCCGCAGTAAGCAGCTTACTGCCCGAAAGCCCGCCGTCCCGGCCCGCTGCTTACCAGACTGGTAGCGCGGGCCGGGACGGCGGGCTTTTTTGGGGCGGGTACGGCTGCGTTGAAGGGAGCCGGCTGCTGGTTAGTACTGGCGGTAAGCCCGGAAACGGCGGTAGTTGGGGCGGTGTACGTGGTGCTGGCCTTTCATCTTCGCCTTCACCGTAGGCAACCAGCGCCGGTCGAACAGGTCGTGGGCTTCAGCCGGGGCCGAAACACAGAACGAAAGAACGAACAAAACGAGGCTGAGTTTCAGGAGGCGAGCGAGCATATACAGCAGGTGAAGAGGTGTCTGGGGTTGTTGATGCCTCAAAGCTACGGGGCCGTTCTGCGCCTTCCGTAACCCTTCGCCCGACTGGGGTGCTTCCTCTCCGAACCCCTGTTTTTTTTATCTGAACGGCTCCGCCCACCGCCCAAAAGCAACCGCCCCGACCTGTTGGGGCCGGGGTGGTTCTATTCCGTCGTTCAAATAACCCAAACGACAACCGGCCCGACAGCTTGCAGCTGCCGGACCGGAGCACTACGGGGTTTTGTTGCCTTCCTGCACCAGGCCGCTGCTGAGGCGACGGAGGACGATTTCGGCCTGTTTAGCCTGGTAGCGAATATCCAGCAGCCGCACTTCGGCATCCAGCTGGGTGCGCTGGGCCACCCGCAGGTCCAGGGGCGTGAGCAGGCCCAGGCGGTAGCGTTCCAGGGCAATGGCCACGTTTTCGCGGGCCAGCAGGATGTTGGATTCTTCCAGCTCCAGCAGCTGCAAACGGTTCCGGTACTGGGCCCAGGCCTGCTCGGCTTCGGCATCCAGCTGGAGCTGGGTCTGGTCGAGTTGCAGCTGGCTTTGCTCCTCCACAATGCGGGCGTTCTGCTCTAGGCGGGTGCGGTTGAAGCCATCAAAAATGGGCACCGAGGCTACCACGCCGTAGTTTAAGCCGAACTGGCGGCTTGTGTTGGTGACCAGCTGGGTGCCGAAAAAGGCGGCCCCGTTGATGTTGCGGTTCAGGCCGTAGCCCGAAGTCAGGCCGATTTGCGGGAAGCGGGAGGCGCGCACCAGTTTCCGGTCGTAGGTGGCCACCTCAGTGTTGGTGCGGGCCTGTTGCAAACGCGGGTTGTTCTGGCGGATGGACTGGAGCACGGCGTCGCGCTGCAAATCCTGGGCTACCACGATGGAGTCCTGGGGCTGGAAGTTGAGGTTGGGGTTGCGGCCCAGCAGGTTATTGAGCGAAATTTTCGCCGTCTGCAAGGCTTCCTGCTGCTGGATGAGGATGGAGCGGTCGGCGTTGTAATCCACGCGGGCGGTCAGCACCTCCACCTTGGCCGCCACGCCCACGTCCACCCGGGCCTGGGTCAGGTCGATGCGGGCCTGGCCGATTTTCAGGGCTTCCTCAATGGAGTTGATCTTACCCGACTCGCGCACTACTACAAAGTAGGCGTCGGTGATGCCGGCCACGGTTTCCTCCACGGTAGCCCGCGTAAGCTGCTGCTGACTCTGCTCCAACGCCTGCAACCGGTCATAGGCAATGAACATCCCGAAGCCATCAAAAATGGTCCAGGTGGCCGCTACGTTGGCATTCAGGCCGTTCGATTTGGCTCCGTTGGCAATGCTGGGCTCGGGCCGGCTAGAGGATTCCTGCCGCACGTTGTTGCGGTTGAAGGTGCGGGTGAAGTTGCCGTTTACCACCGGCAGCTGCCCGGCGTTGCCGCGCGTCACGTTGTTCTCGGCCACGCGCACATCCTGCCGCGAAAGGCGGATGTTGTAGTTGTTCTCAATGCCGATACGGATGGCCTCCGCCAGCGTCAGGCCGGGAGCCGAGGACACAGTTTCGGGCTTTTCGGTCTGGGGCTTGCTTTGCGGCTGCGTAGTGCCTGGGCGGGAAGGCAACGCGGGCTGCTGCGCCAGCAGGGGGAGGGGAGCGGCCAGCAGCAGCGCGAACAGAGAGAAACGAGGCATGGAGGAAATCAACAACTGAAAAAGGCGCGGTGGGAGAAGCGAAAAACGGTGCGGCACTAGGCGGCCACGGCTTCATCCTCCTCTACCGGCGCATGTTTGTGCTTTTTGGCCGTGGCGAAGTAGGAGTACATCACGGGCACCACGTACAGCGTGAGGGCCGTGGCAAAAAACAGCCCGCCCACTACGCCAATGCCCATAGCCCGACGGCTGAGCGCGCCCGCGCCGGTAGCCACGGCAATGGGCAGAATGCCCAGAATGGCGCACAGGCTGGTCATCAGAATCGGGCGGAAACGGGCGGTGGCACCCTCAATCAGGCCGGTCATGTAATCCTTGCCGTTTTCTACCTGCTGGTTGGCAAATTCCACAATGAGGATACCGTTCTTGGTCACCAGCCCCACCAGCATAATAATGCCGATCTGGGAGAACAGGTTGAGCGTCTGGTTGAAGTACCACAGGCTCAGTAGCGCGCCCGAGAGGGCCAGCGGCACCGTCACCATGATAATCACCGGGTCGCGGAAGCTTTCGAACTGCGCTGCCAGCACCAGGTAAATCAGCACCAGGGCCAGCCCGAAGGCAAATACCAGGCTGCTGGAGCTTTCCTGGAAGTCGCGGGAGGAGCCGGCCAGCTCGGTGCTGAACGTGTCGTCGAGGTTCTTTTCGGCCAAGGCCTGCATCGCGGCAATGCCGTCGCCGAGGGTGCGGCCGGGGGCCAGAGAGGCCGAGAAAGTAGCCGAGTTGTAGCGGTTGAAGCGGTAGAGCTGGGGCGGTGTGCTGCTTTCTTCCAGCCGAATCACGTTATCCAGCTGAATCAGCTCCCCATTGGCATTCTTCACCGACAGCAGGCGCACGTCCAGCGGCTGGCTCCTGTCTTCGCGCGCCACCTGCCCGATAATCTGGTACTGCTTGCCCTCCCGGATAAAGTAGCCGTAGCGCTGCCCGCTCAGGCCCGACTGCAACGTCTGGGAAATGCTTTGCACCGATACGCCCAGGCTCTGGGCCTTTTCCCGGTCGATGTTCACGCGCAGCTCGGGCTTGTTGAACTTCAGGTTCACGTCCACGAACTGGAAGGTGGGGTCTTGGCGGGCCGCATCCAGGAACTTAGGCACGGCTTCGCGCAGCTTCTCGAAGTCCTGGGTCTGGATAACGAACTGCACCGGCAGGCCGCCGCCGCCGCCCCCGATGCTCTGATCCTGGCTGACGGAGGTACGGGCGGCGGTGAGCTTCTTCACGCCGGCACTCAGCTTATCGGCAATAACGGGCTGGGGCAACGCGCGGGTATCGGCTTCCAGCAGCAGCACCCGGGCTGTACCCGAGTTGGAGCCGCCCCCGAAGCCCGGCGACGTCACGGCAAACACGCTGCTCAGGTTGCCGGGGCCAGCCGAATCCATCGCCAGCTGGGTGAGCTGGGTCATGTAGGCATCCATGAACTCAAACGAGGCGCCCTCGGGGCCGGTGGCGTTCAGGTTGATGCGGCTGCGGTCCTCCACCGGGGCCAGTTCGGAGGGAATGGCCCCCATAAAGTACCAGATGCCCACGCCCGTACCCGCCACCACCAGCCAGGCCAGCCAGCGGTTGCGCAGGAACGTTTCGAGGCTGCCCTTGTAGCCGTTAATCATCTTCTCGAAGAAGGGCTCAGTTTTGCGGTAGAACCAGTTGTGCTTTTCCTCGCGCTTAAGCAGCACCGAGCACATCATGGGCGTAAGCGTGAGCGACACAAAGGCCGAAATCAGCACCGAGCCGGCCACCACAATGCCAAACTCCCTGAACAGCCGGCCCGTGATACCCGTCAGGAACACCACCGGCAGGAACACCGCCGCCAGCACTACCGTGGTACTGATAACGGCCATCAGAATTTCCTCGGAGCCCTTAATAGCAGCCGTTTTGGGGTCCTCGCCGCCTTCAATACGGGAGTAGATGTTCTCCAGCACCACAATGGCGTCGTCCACTACCAGACCAATGGCCAGTACCACGGCCAGCAGCGTGAGTACGTTGATGGAAAAATTCATCAGGTACATCACGAAGAAAATCCCCACCAACGACACCGGAATGGCCACCACCGGAATGATGGTGGAGCGCCAGTCGCGCAGAAACAGGAAGATGATAATTACCACCAGCACGAAGGCTTCGATGATGGTGTGCTCCACTTCCGTGATGGATTTGCGGATGAACACCGAGTTATCGAAGCCCGGCTTGAGCACTAAGTCCTTGGGCAGATCCTTGCCATACAACTCCAGGCGCTGGTTAAACTCGTCGGCAATGTCAATCTGGTTGGAGCCCGGCTGCGGAATAACGGCCAGGCCCACCATCGGCACGCCGTTTACTTTAAAGATTGTCTGGTCGTTTTCGGGGTACAATTCGGCGTAGCCGATGTCCAATAACCGTACCAGCGACGACTCATCCTTGCGGATAATCAGGTTGTTGAAATCCTCCACCGAGCTCAGGCGACCCATGGTGCGCAGCGTAAGCTGGGTGGCCTGGCCCTGCACCGAGCCGCTGGGCAGCTCCACGTTTTCGCGCGTCAGGGCGGCCTGCACATCCACCGGGCTCACGCTCAGGGCCGAGAGCTTCACCGGGTCCAGCCACAGGCGCATGGAGTACTTCCGCTCCCCGTACACCCGCACCTCCGATACGCCCGGAATCGTCTGCAGGCGCTCTTTGAGGGTGTTGTTGGCGTAGTCGGTCAGTTCCAGCAGGGTGCGTTTGCTGGAGCTGAGGTAGGTCATCACAATGGGCTGCGAGTCGGCGTTGGCCTTGCTCACAATGGGCGGGTCGATGTCACGCGGCAGGCGGCCCTGCGCCCCCGAAACCTTGTCGCGCACGTCGTTGGCGGCCGTTTCCAGGTCGGCGTCGAGGTCGAACTCCACCGTAATCTGGGTGCGGCCGTCGCGGGAGTTAGAGGTCAGGTTCTTGATGCCCTGGATGCCGTTGAGGGCTTCTTCCAGCGGCTCCGTCACCTGGCCCTGCATCACATCGGCCGAGGCCCCGGTGTAGCTGGCCGACACGGTAATAATGGGCGGGTCCACGCTCGGGTACTCCCGCACGCTCAGGTACCGGAAGCCGATGACCCCGAAAATCACAATCACCAGGCTCATCACAATGGCGAGAACCGGGCGGTTGATACTGGTTGAGGAAAGACTCATACGTTTGTTTCTCGCAGTGTTTCGCAGTGGAAAAGCGCAGTGTTTCGCAGTGTTCAGTCGTCAGCACAATGCGAAACACTGCGCCTTCCACTGCGAAACACTGCGAGAAATCTTACTTGGTCACCTTCACCGCATCGCCCGGCTTCACCTGCAGGATGCCGGTGCGAATCACGGAGTCACCCACGGCTAGGCCGTCGGTAATTTGGATGAGGCGGTCTGAGCGTACCCCGATTTTTACTTTTTTCGGGACCATTTTGCCCTTTTGCACGGTGTACACACTGTAACCGGTGGCTTCCGGAATTACTGCTTCGGTGGGCACCTGCAAGGCGTCGGTGGTCTGGCTGAGCTGTAGGTTTACTTTCACGAACGCGCCAGGGCGCAGCTCGTCGCGGGTGTTGGCGTAGCGGGCGCGCACCGTCTGGGTGCGGCTCACGGGGTCAATCTGCGGGTCGAGGGCGTACACCTTGGCTTCGTATTTTTTGTTGGAAGCCTCGTCGGTGATGGTAATAGGGTCATTGGTGCGCACCAGGCTGGAGAAGCGGCTGGGCACCGTGAAGTTGATTTTCACCGGCCGCACCTTAGAAAGCGTGGTGATTTCGGCCCCAGGGCTCACGTAGGTGCCCACCGTGGCGGTGGTCAGGCCCAGCACGCCGGCAAACGGCGCCCGCACGTACGCCTTGGCCAAAGAAGCCCGCAACGACTGCAAGTCGGCCTGGGCCGTGAGCAGCAGGTTATTGGACTGCTCGTACTCCTGGGCGCTGATGTATTCCTTATCCAGCAAGGTACGCTGGCGCTTTTCTTGGTCGCGGTAGAGCTTGATGTTGTACTCCTGCTTTTTCAGGGCTGCCTGAATCTCGTCGGCGTTGATGCTCAGCAGCAACTGGCCCTTACTCACCGGCTGGCCTTCCCGGATGTTGAGGCTGGTAATCTTGCCCGAAATTTCGCTTTTGATAACCACCGATTCCTCGGCCAGAATGGAGCCCGTAGCCGCTACCTCATCGGCCAGACTGGTGGCTTTCACTATGTACACCTGCACTGGTAGTGCTCCGCCGCCGCCCTTGCCGCCCGCTCCGCCGGGGCCGCCTTTGCCCGGGGCTCCGGCTGCCCCTTTTCCGCCCCCGCCTTTGCCTTCGGCGCTCTGAGAGGGGAAATACTTGATTTTGATGAATGCCAGCGCGCCCACTACGGCCAGTGCCACCAGCAGCCAGAGGATGCGGCGGCCCGCGGAGCCGGAGCGGGTTTCGGTTACTTCTTCGGTCGGGTGTTCCTGGGTTTGCATGGGGTTACTTCGGGTGGGGCCTTCACCGGTAGCGGTTGGCGGGGCGCAACTGCCACAACGCGAACCACCTGGTTTTGGTTGACGTCGGGGCCGGAAGGGAAAGATGGGGGTAAGACACCAAAAGCGCCGCCGGGTTGCGCGGGGATAAGTGAGTTGGTGAATCGGTGATTTAGTGAGTTGGGGAATGGCCAGTACCTTTATCGGCCACCTTCGCTGAATCACCATTTCACCACCTCACCATTTCACCACTGTGTCCATTCCCCGCAACCCGACGGAGCAACAGCGTAACTTTTTTCAAGAGGTACACGAGGTGGTGCGGCTAGTGCCTGCGGGCCGGGTGACTACCTACGGAGCCATTGCCCACTACCTGGGAGCCCGGCACGGGGCGCGCATGGTGGGCTGGGCCATGATGGCCGCGCACACGGCCACCGAGTACGTGCCGGCTCACCGTGTCATCAACCGCAACGGGTTGCTCACCGGCAAGCACCATTTCGCCACGCCCACGGCCATGCAGGAGGCACTGGAAGCCGAAGGGGTGACGGTGTTGGAAGACCAGGTGCGGGACTTCAAAACCCGCTTCTGGGATCCGGCCACGGAGCTGGAATAAGGGGCCGGCGGCGGCGGTATTTTCTGCTTCGTGCTACCTGTCAAAATCTTACCTTTACACCCTCAATTTCCTTTGCGGGTCGTATTTTCCTTTTTCATGAAGCACTTTTTACTTGCTGGAGCTCTGATGACTACCTCCGTGGTGGCGGTGGCACAAACCACCTACTCCATCAAAGGACGCGTACTGGACAAATTAACCGGGGAGGGCCTGCCTGGTGCCACCGTGCAAGTGGTGGGCAACGGGGCCAATACCGGTGGCGGGGCCGAGGATAACGGCACCTATTCCGTGGGCGGCCTGAAACCCGGTACCTACACCGTGCGTGCCTCCTTTATCGGCTATAAGGTGTTGGAACAGCAGGTGACGGTGGGCAACCAGAACACCACGGCTACCTTCAACCTGGTGGCCGACAACGCTACCCTGAACGAGGTGCAGGTGGTTGGCTCGCTGGGCGTAGCGGTGGAACGCTCGACGCCGGTGGCGTTTGCGGCTGTGAATGAGGTGAAGCTGCGCGAAACCCTCTCCAACCGCGACCTGCCGATGATTCTCAACGAGACGCCCGGCGTGTACGCCACCCAGGGCGGCGGCGGTACCGGCGACTCCCGCATCAACATCCGGGGCTTCGATCAGCGCAACGTGGCTGTGCTGGTAAACGGGGTGCCCGTGAACGATATGGAAACTGGCCAGGTATTCTGGTCGAACTGGGATTTGGGCGACGTGACCAAGAGCCTGCAGGTGCAGCGCGGCCTGTCGGCTTCCAAGATTTCAGTGCCTTCCGTGGGCGGCACCATCAACGTCCTCACCAAGGGCTTCGACGACAAGAAGGCGGTGCTGGCCCGGGTTGAAACCGGTTCCAACAACTACCAGAAATACTCCCTCATGCTCAGCAGCGGCACGTTGAAGGGCGACTGGGCCTTTACCGCCTACGGCTCCCGCCGTACCTCCGATGGCTGGGTGGACAAGGCCTTTGATGATGCCTGGACGTATTTCGGCAATATCAGCAAACGGACCGGCAACCACCGCCTTTCGCTCACCGGAATGGGCTCCCCGCAGAGTCACGGCACCCGCTCCTTCCAGGCACAGGTTGGGCTGTACTCCACCGAAAAAGCCGCCGAAATTGGTGCTTCTCCCGTGGCTGGCGGCAATAAGGGTTTCTCCTACAACCCGTACTGGGGTACGCTCACGCGCTACGACCGGGACCCTACTACCCGGCAGGTAAGTAATGTGCAGGGTTCGGAAGTGCTGAACGAGCGGAGCAACTACTACCACAAGCCGCAAATCAACCTCAACGACTACTGGCAGGTGAACAGCAAGCTGTTTGTGAGTGCCGTGGCGTATGCCTCCTTTGGTAATGGGGGCGGGGTGACCGGCCTGACCAGCGGCAACTCGTCCACGCTCAGCCAGACGGTTGATGGCCAGACGAATTTCCAGGGCATTTATAATAACAACGTCCGCAACTACCCGTTCATCTTCAACACCGCCACCCGTCGCAACGATACGCTGTTTACCGAGCAGCGGCAGTCAGGCTCGTTTCTGGTGAACAACGTGAACAGCCACCGCTGGTACGGCGGCGTACTGGGGGCCGATTATTCGCTCAACGACAAGGTGACTTTCTCGGCCGGGGTAGATGGCCGCCTGTACCGGGGCCTGCACTACCGGGAAGTGCGCGACCTGCTGGGCGGCGACTACGCCCGTACCATTGGCAACCTGAACGCTGACCCAACAACCCGCCTGTATGAGGGTGATAAAATCAGCTACAACTACGACGGCAAAACCCAGTGGCTGGGCGGTTATGCCCAACTGGAGTACAAAACGCCCGTGCTGTCGGCCGTGGTGAGTGGTACCCTCTCCCAAATCCGTTATAAGCGCATCGACTATTTCCGGGCCAAGCAGGTAACCGTGGACGGGCAGAGCTACGATGTAGGCTTCAACCAGACCCAGACTATTAACGGGCGCACGTACACCAGCGCCGATGGCCAGACGGTGGAAACGCCCTGGGCCAGCTTCACAGGATACAGCGTGAAAGCCGGGGCCAACTACAACGTGACCGAGCGCAACAACCTGTTCGTGAACGTGGGCTACAACAGCAAGGTGCCCTTTTTCAATCAGGTATACAGCTCCCAGGGCATCCGCTACAAGGATGTACAGCCCGAAGGCATCACCAGCATGGAGCTGGGCTATGGCATTAGCTACCCCAGCCTGAAAGCTACTCTGAATGCCTATTACACCCTGTGGGCCAATAAATCGACCAACTCGGTTTCCACGGCTACCGGCGAAGCAGTGTACAGCACCGTCCGTAACATTGATGCCCGCCACATGGGCGTAGAAATGAGCGTGGCCCAGGAAATCAGCCGGAGCCTGCAGCTGAACGCTGCAATTGCGCTGGGCGACTGGCGCTGGAAAGGGAAAGGCCTGCTCAACCAGGTAACGGAATCCAACGTGCAGGTAAACCCGATCGACCAGCCGGTATTTCTGGAGGGCGTACACGTAGGCGACGCGGCGCAGAATCAGTTTCAGCTGGGGCTGCGCTACGAGCCCATCCGGGGCCTGTACATCCGGCCCTCGTTCCTCGTGTTCTCGAAGTACTACGCTGCCTTCAACCCCGATAACATTCTGGAAGAAGCTTCCCGTACCGATGCTTACCGCCTGCCCACCAGCAAAAACCTGGACCTGCACTTCGGCTACGAGCTGAAGCCGGTGTACCAGGATAAGGTGCGCATCAGCTTCCGGGCTTCGGTCCTGAATGTGCTGAATGAGTTCTACTTTACTGACGTTTCGAACCGCAGCAACTCCAACGTGTTCGATGCCAACAACCTGCAGGCCTTCTTCAACCGGGGCCGCACGTTCACGCTGGGTATGGCAGTAGGACTGTAAGCTGAATATAGTCTGCCCTGAAAACGATAAGCGCCGTTCCTGCTACAGGAACGGCGCTTATCGTTTTGCAGAAATGCCGGAGCTAGAAGGAAGCGGTAAGAATGGGTCGGGAAGTCCCGGAGCCCGGGCGGGTATCAATGACGTGCTGAATGGCCCCGAGCACTTCCTCCGGACTGGCATTCTTGAGCAGATAGCCATGTGCGCCTTCGGCCCGCAGGGAGTCAATCAGCTCGGGCTCATCGTGCATGGAAATGATGATGGAGCGCACCTGCGGGTATTGGGCGCGCAGCAGGCGCACGGTTTGCAGGCCGTCCAGCACGGGCATCTGCAGGTCCATCAGAATCACGTCCGGAATAGTGCCTTGGTCGAGGCGTTCCAGCAGCTCTTGGCCGTCACCGGCTTCAAACAGTACTTCCATGCCTGGAAAGCCGCTGATCAAAGCCCGCAAGCCTTTGCGAAACAGAATATGGTCGTCGACTACAGCTAAGCGGATGGCAGGTGTGCTCATGCGAGGGAAAGGCTAGAGGGCTGATTGGTAACAAGATAGGGCAGGGGAAGGGAAATCCAAACCTGGGTGCCCTGGCCCGGGGCCGACTCGTGGCGCAGGGTGCCGCGCAAAACTCCTACGCGGCTGCGCAGGTTGGTGAGCCCCAGGCCGGTACGGGCCCCGGGCAGGGGTGGCTGGTCGGGTACGGTGGGGTCGAAGCCCACGCCGTTATCGGCGTAGCGCAGGGCCAGGAAATCGGATCCGAAATCAACGGTAATGTGAATCTGGCTGGCGTGGGCGTGGCGTAGGCCGTTACCCAGCAGCTCCTGTACCACACGGTACACAATGAGTTCGTACTTGGGGTCGAGGCGGCGGGGCATGCCCTGTTGCTCAACTTCCACCTGCGTGGGGCCGTCGGCGGGCATGGTGCGGGCCAGGGCTTCCAGCGCGAAAGAAAGCCCGAATTTCTGGAGTGCGGCCGGCAGCAGGTTGCGCGAAATCCGGCGCACCTCGTTGATGGCCTGGTCGAGCAGGATGGTGGCCTCTTGGGTGAGGTCGGGTTGGTTGAGTGTGTTCAGGTGCAGCTTCACGATGGCCAGGGTGGTGCCCACGCCGTCGTGCAAATCGGCGGCAATGCGGCGGCGTTCCTCCTCCTGGGCCAGCAAAGCAGCCTCCAGGGCCTGCTGCTGGGCACTTTCGTGCAGCTCCTGCACTTCCTGCTGCTGCTGAATCAGCCGCCGCTGGTAGCGTACCACAAAGCCCACGATGCCCAGTGCCAGTAAAAGCAGGATGGGCGTCACCAGAACCAGGGGTAGAATTGCGTCGGGCATTGAAGAAAAGCAGGCAGCTGCATAACTATTCGGCTAAAGTAAACTAAACGCTTTTATTTCGAGCGGTTAACCGGTGAGGAAATCGGCGAATGAAGCGGGATTGGCCGCTTCCCGAAGCGGAAGCGCAGCCACTTGGGCAACGCTTGCCGGGGAGCTGGGCCGCCCGGCAGAATGGTTATTAGGTAAATTAGTAGCCCAACTTGTAGCACGCGGAGCGGCGGGTACAACAGCATGCTGTTGATGGCTAGACTATGCTTGGGAAAGCGGGCGGTAAGGTCAGCGGGCAATAGTTCCTGCACAATAAAAACCAGCGTCGAGCAAGGGTAATACAACAAGACCATTGCTCCCAGAATAAGCTCTGGATTCTTTTCCGGTGGTCCGGCCGGCTGCAAATTCCAGACGTGGTACATGGCCAGCATTGTCAGGAGGCAGTTGCCGGTTATGCGGCTGACCACGTTGATGCTGCTCATGAACGGATCCAGCCATAAAGCATCAACCAAAGCCGTCAGTGCAAATCCGGCCCAGCACCAACCAAGTACTTCACGCTGCTTGCGAGGAAGCAGCCCGCCGAATAGCCAACAGAGCGTAGTTATATCGAAAGCGGTAGAAAGGTGGTAAACAAAGCTGTTATTATGTAAAATAGCCCGACCAAACATGTCTAGAAACAGGCAAATTATGTCGCCTGCTAAATAAAAATATACCGGCCGAAAACTTTGCTGCTGCAAAGGCTTCCGACCGGTACAAATGGTAAACGGAACCACAGTTAGGATAGTGCAGATACGAATTAACGCCACCAGATTATTCAGGTAGTCGGTCACCTCAGTTACTCATCGGGCTCGTCGGATCACATACGTTGGGGCATTTCAGCGAACCATCTCCCACAATACCATCTTCATTCAACAATTCGCCGGTTGGGCCGGTGCGGGGCACCAAGTCGTAGCCATTCACGTCTACGCCCACGGCCAGTAGCTGGTACTCATCTTTGCTTTTGTTGCCGGTCAGGTCCTGCTCCAGGCCCATGTAGAAGCGGATGCCCACGCAACCGGGCTGCTGCTTAATGGTGTCGAGCATTGCAGAACCGAAATAATACGCCTTGGTGCGCTTGCGGCCGGCCAGCTCTTCCTGGGTTTGGGGCTGGTTGCGGTAGTTGGCGGTCCACTGCTCAGCTTCAGCGGATGGGATGGGCGCTCCGGCATTGGGGTTGAACCCGGGAATGGGGGTTTCAGAAAGCATACGGTGTGTGTAGGGAGAAGAAGAGAGATTGCGAGGTAATATAGAATTATCTACATGAAAACTATAACCTCTTAGTCATGCTCATCGAGTGACTGCTAAACTAGTAGTCGGTAACCGGCTACTGAGCCAGAAGGCCCGCGTGAAGAAAGCAGCCAGTACAAATAGTAGTAAGCTGTTAATGGAGTACAGCAGTGACATGCCTACTCCATCATCGGTTTGCAGGAAGGTGTTGCTACCCAAGTAAATGGCGACCGTGCCGGCCAGATACAATACGATGCCTGTACCGGCAATCAGCAGCGGCCGACGTTGGGTATTCGTTGGGGCCAAGTGGCGGATTTCCTGTTCAAAATACAGCAGTACCAGCAGGATGCCCAGAAAACTTTCCAGAGCAATGGTGTAGCTGTTGAGCTGGGCCATTCCTTCCAGCAACAGGGAATCGAGAACCGCAAAGGCCAGGAAGCCGCCCAGGAGCCACCGCCGCCACGGCCGCAGCCGGGGTAGCAGCAGGCTGAAGGCGCAGATGTAGCATACCGTTTCGCCAATGGCGGCGAAGTGCGCCAGCCAGATATTTTGCAGGCCAAAGGCCACCGTCAGGCGCATCAGTGTGAAAAGTAGCAACATGAAGGCCGGTACAACGGCCAAGAGTTGTACCGGCCTTGTAAGCCGTTGCCAGTGGACTAATGCCACCCCTGCCGGGATGCTGAGGCTACAGTAGGCCAGCACCTCGAGATAATCTGCTACCCGCGGTAGCCAGGTGGCTAGGGCACCGTCGGTCATTTAGCTGTTAAGCAGGTTAGTTGTGCTGCAGCAGGGCGGGCAGGTTTTACCCGGCCCTACTATCGTTTCGTCGTCAGAACTACTCAGGCTGGCAGTAGCCATAAGCATTGATTCTGTTTCGGCGGGCATCCGCTGGGGTGTGGAGTTTACCAAATCATTGCCATCAGCATCTACGGCCACCATCACCAGTTGCGGCTGATTTTCTTCGTCGCGGCCGTAATAAAAGCGCAGGCCTGCTGCTTCGGAGCGGGCTAGCAAAGTTTCCAGCACTGCCCGGTCGAACAAGTGGCCTTTTACGGCGTGCTCACTTTGTTCCCGAAAACGGCGCGTCCAGTCGCCGGCCTGCTCTAGAGTGAATGGTTGTTTGGGAGCTTCGGAAAGAGAATCCATACGGTGTGCGAAAAATAGGATGGTAGAAAGAGCCGGTTGATGGATTCAAATATAGCCCCCCGTCTACCTTTCCCTACTATCTCGGACTACTGATCTTCCAACTCATCCTCTTCTTCCAGATTTTCGAACACCTGGTCGATGGCGGTTTCGGCGGAGCGGAGCTTTTGCTTGCAGAGGCGGATAAGCTCGGCGGAGCGCTGCACGCGGGCCGTGAGGTCGTCCACGTCCACGGCGTCGGTTTCGAGGGCGCGCAGGATGGTTTCCAGCTCTTCGACGGCTTGGCGGTAGGTGATATTCTGGGGTGACATAGGCGAAAAAACAGCGTTACGGAAGAAACAGCGGTAGTTGCCCACCCACCCGGGCCGGCACCACCGCGTCGTCGGGGAGGCGGAGCAGAAACTCCTGGCCCGGCCGCAGCGGCCCCTGCCAGGGCCGGCCCTTGGGCGTGAGCAGCCGCATGGAGCCACCGGCTACCGGGGCGGCGGGCAACTGGGCCAGTCGCAGCTCCTGGCGGTGCAGCAGCTTCAGGGCGGCCAGCTGCACGGCAAATCGTTGCCGCAGCAGCTGCTCGCGGCGGCGGCGGTGCAGCCGGCGGAAGCGCTGGGCCAGCCCCCGCCCGCGCTGTCGGAGCATTTGCTCCTGGTGGCGCAGGGTGGCGCGGGCGGCCCGGTGCAGCTGGTGGCGGCGTCGCGTGAGGTGCTGCTCCTGGTGGCGCAGGTGGGCGCGGGGGGCCGCCGCTGCCAGTCGGATGCGCTGATGGAGTAGCTGCCGCTGGTCCTGTAGCTGGTTCTGGGCCGCCAGGTGGGCGTGGCGCAGCAGTCGGCTGAGGTGGGCGGCATGCTGCTGCACCTGAGCTTGAGCCAGCTCCCGAATACGGCCGCCGTAGCCTTCCAGGGCCGCTTCCAGCCGGGCCAGTTGCTCAATCAGAAAAGCCGCTACGGCCGTGGGGGTTTTCAGAGCGGTGTGGGCCGTGAGGTCCACCACGGCCTCGTCCCGCTCGTGGCCGATGCCGGTGAGTACGGGCAGCGGAAACGAGCCTACGGCCGCCGCCAACCCATAATCATCGAAAGCCAGTAAGTCGGTTTTGGAGCCCCCGCCCCGGATAATCACCACCGCATCGAACTCCTGGCGGCGGGGCCGGATGCTGTCCAGAGCCGCCCGGATGCTGGTCGGGGCGTCGTCGCCCTGCATGAGGGCCGGGAACAGGGTGAGGGCGAAATCGTAGGGGGCTTCCTGGAGCTGCTGCACGAAATCCTGCCAGCCGGCGGCCGTGGGCGAGGAAATAACGGCCACCCGCTGGATGCCCAACGGCAGCGCCAGGCGTTTCTGGCGCTCCAACAGGTCCTCGGCCTGGAGTTTACGCAGCGTTTCCAGGCGCAGGCGGGCTAGGTCGCCCACGGTGTAGGTGGGGTCGAGGGCCAGCACGTCGAGGCTCAGCCCGAACTGCTCATGAAACTTCACCTGCACCCGCAGCATAACCTTCAGCCCGATGCGTAGCGTGAGGCCAGTCTGCTCCTCAAAAGCCGCCGCCAGTTGCTGGTAGCGCGCACTCCAGATGGTGGCGCGGGCCTGGGCCTTGAGCTGGGCCCCGCGGGCGGTGGTATGTTGGTCGGTGAGGGTAAGGTAGCAGTGCGCGCCGTAAGAGCGGGGCAAAGTGAGGTCTGAAATTTCGGCCACCACCCAGTAGGAATCGGCAAACCGCTCACTCAGCGTCTGGCGCACCCGGGCCAGCAGCTCGCTCAGCGGCATGGCGGCCGGAGGCAACGGTTTGGCAGCAGTGAGGCCCGGCTCGGGCCGGCGGTTATGTAGTGGCATTATAGGTGTAAAGATAGCGCCTGGATAGTTGGTCTGGCTTGACATGGCACACCCCTCGCAACGTTAATCTGCCAGTTAAACCATTCGACCGGCGGCCAGTTCACCCCTTCAACCAAAAATGGCAACGGGAAATTCTTTTACCTTGCCCGAACGTTTCATGGTCCCACTTTCCCTCTTACTCGCCCTATGAAAAACCGTAATACCCTGACGCTGGCTGCTATGGCCGCCGCTGGCCTGTCGCTGGCCGGCTGCGCCTCCAGCAAAACGGCGGCGCCTACGGCCTCAGCCACTACTGAAACTGCACCCGCTGCTCCCGCGCCGGCCCCCGACCCCAAAGGCACCGGCCTCAACGTGGCCAACATCGACCAGTCGGTAAACCCCTGCGACGACTTCTTTCAGTTTGCTTCGGGTAATTGGTTGAAAAACAACCCGATTCCGGCCGCTGAAGTGCGCTGGGGCGCGTTCAACGAGCTGGCCGACAAGAACAACGCCGTGATGCGGCAGATTCTGGACGAAGCCGCCGCCAACACCTCGGCCGCCAAAGGCACCAACGCCCAGAAAGTAGGCGATTACTACGCCTCGGCCATGGATTCGATGGCCATCGAAAAAGCCGGCCTGAAGTATCTGCAGCCCGAGCTGAACCGCCTGGCCGCCGTGAAGGACCTGAAAGGCCTGCAGAACGAGGTAGTGCGCGCCCAGAAAATCCAGACCGGCGCGTTCTACAACGGCTACGTGGGCCAGGACGACAAAAAGAGCGACGAGTACGCCGTGAACCTGTATCAGGGTGGCCTGAGCCTGCCCGATCGGGACTATTACCTGAAGGACGACGCCCGCTCCAAAGGCATCCGGGCGGCCTACACCACCTACCTGGTGAATACCTTTAAGATGCTGGGCGACAACGAAGCTACGGCGGCTAAAAACGCCGCTACCGTAATACGCCTCGAAACCCGGTTGGCGAAAGCCAGCAAAAGCCGCGTAGACCTGCGCGACCCCAACGCCAACTACAACAAGATGACGGTGGCCGAGGCCGCCAAGCAGTTTCCCAACCTGAACCTGCCCGGCACGCTGGCCCAGATGAAGCTGGGAGCCGCCAAAACGGTGATTGTGGGGCAGCCCGCCTTCTTCAAGGAAGTAAGCACCATGATGAAGCAGGAGCCCCTCGGCGACCTGAAAACCTACATGCGCTGGCATCTGGTAACGTCCCTGACCCCGGCTTTGCCCAAGGCCTACGGCGACGAATCGTTCCGGTTTGCGCAGGTGCTCACGGGCGCTAAAAAGCAGCAGCCGCGCTGGAAACGCATGTTGCGTTCCACCGACGGCGCCCTCGGCGAAGCTTTCGGCCAGGTGTACGTAGAGAAAGCCTTCACGCCCGCCACCAAGGCCAAGGCCCTGGAAATGGTGAACAACATCAAGGAAGCCATGGGCGAGCATATCCAGCAGCTGGACTGGATGAGCGACGTGACCAAGGCGGAGGCCCAGAAGAAGCTGGCCGCTTTCACCGTGAAAATCGGCTACCCCGATAAGTGGAAGGACTACTCGGCCCTGACCATCTCGCGCGAATCGTACCTGCAGAACGTACTGGCTTCGCGCGAGTGGGCCTACAACGACAACACCAGCAAGTTAGGCAAGCCGATTGACCGCCAGGAGTGGGGCATGACCCCGCCCACAGTGAATGCCTACTACAACCCGTCGATGAACGAAATTGTGTTCCCGGCCGGTATCATGCAGCCCCCGTTCTTTGACCCCAACGCTGATGATGCCGTGAATTACGGCGGCATGGGCGCGGTTATCGGCCACGAAATCACCCACGGCTTCGACGACCAGGGCCGCCAGTACGACGCCCAGGGCAACCTGCGCGACTGGTGGACCAAGGAGGATGCCGCCAAGTTTGAGCAGCGCGCCGAAATGGTGGGCAAACAGTACTCCGCCTTCTCGCCGCTGGATTCGGTGTACGTGAACGGCAAGCTCACGATGGGCGAAAACCTGGCCGACTTCGGCGGGCTGGCCATGGCCTACTCGGCCCTGGAAAAGCAGCTGGCCAAGCAGTACGGCACCGGGCCCCGCCCAAAGTACGACGGCTTCACGCCCGAGCAGCGCTTCTACCTGGCCTGGGCCCAGGTGTGGCGTACCAACGCCCGCCCCGAATACCTGCGCCAGCAGGTAATGACCGACCCGCACTCCCCGGCCCAGTACCGCACGGTAGGTCCGCTCATGAACATGCCCGAGTTCTTCGAAGCCTTCGGCTGCAAAGACCAGGGTAAAATGGTGCGGGCGCAGGCCGACCGTGCCAAAATCTGGTAGCACTCATTTAGCTGACAGCTTTTGGTTGTTAGTAATCGTTGAAGAAAAAGGCGTTCCGTACACTGCACGGAACGCCTTTTTCGTGCTTCGGGCCGGGACTGGGCCGAAACGTCGTTTGCGGAACGGCCCTATCTTGCTGCATGCAAAACCTCATTCGGGCCTTGTTGGGCGGAAGTATGCTCCTGCTAACGGCCTGCCGGCCCAATACGCAGGAACTGGTGCAGCAGCCGCAGGTCGGCGACGTGTACGTGGTGCAGTTTCAGCCGCCGGGCAGCCCTAAGCCGCAGTTTTACCTGTACCGTGTGCAAACCGTGCGCCCCGAGACGGTGGACCTGACGGCCGCCCGTCAGCCCGTGCCTGAGCTACCGGCCGCGCCGCCTGCTCCCGCCACTTTCTCCACCACTACTGAAACGTACACCCGCGCCGAAGCCTTGGAACTCCTCCAAGAGCAATCCGGCGACGTGAACCATGCCCGGCTGGTAGAAGTGCTGCGGTAACCCATTGTCATTGCTTCGCGCTGCTCGCAATGACAACTGCTCATTGTTCACTGCACTACTTTCACCTTGATGCCGACGTCCTGAGTCGGCCAGTTGTCGCTGCCGACGGGCTCGGCGGCTATTTTGTCGATGACATCGAGGCCTTCTACTACCTCGCCGAACACAGTGTACTGGCCATCGAGGCTGGGCAGGCCACCGACGGTGGTATAGGTGCGTAGCTGATCCGGCGTGAGCGGCCGGCCGGCGCTGGCCTTGGCTTCGTATTCGGTGAGCTTCCGGCCCTGCACAATGTAGAAGTCGTGGCTGGAGGACATGCGGTCGGGGTTCTGCTTATCGTCGTAACGGGCCATGCCCACGGCCCCGCGCTTGTGGAAGTGCCCGGGCCGGATTTCCGGGGGCAGCACGTAGCGGCTCAGTTGCAGCGTCAGCTTATCGGAAGTACCACCCTGAATGGCAAAGCCCTTGACCACGCGGTTGAACACAGTCTGGTCGAAGTAGCCCTTGCGGCTTAGTAGCAGGAAATTAGCGGTGTGCAGCGGCGTGTCCTCGTACAGCCGGATGCGCAGGTTGCCATGGCGCGTCTGGAGCACTACCTCGCGGGCCGGGTACTGGCGGCCGTAGGCGGTGAGCAGCGGCACCGCGTTGGAGTCGGTCAGGGCGCGCAGGTCGGGGCCGGGGATGGGGGGCGGGGCGATAGTAGCGGCATTATCGGGCGCGGTTTGGTTGCAGGCGGCCAGCAGGCTGAGGACAGGTATCCAGCAAAAACGGAGTAGCATAGGTGCGGAAAGGCTAGGGGGAGAGAGGTGCAAGAAACCAAAAAAGTGCGGCCCCGCCGTAGCAGAGCCGCACTTTCGGAATCCAGATGAAGGTCCTGGTTGCTTACCAGCCCGAGCCGCTGGGGGTATCCCAGCCGTCGGAAGCGGGCTTTTTCTTGGATTTGGCGGGCTTGTCGGCTTTGGTTTTTTCCTTCTGGGCGGGGCCGTCGGCGGGCTTGGTTTTCGTTTTGACTTTGGTAGTGCCTTCGGGCAAAGCAGGGGCGCCGGGAACGAGGCCGGGCGTCGTGACGGGCTTGGGCGCTTCGGGCTCGGCGGGCAGCGGCTGCATGTCGCGGGCGGCGTTGATGAGGTCGGGCCGCTCCTCGGCTTTCACTTTCTGCATGGCCAGCAGCAGGCCCTGCTCCACAAGCAGATTATCTTTCCAAGCATCCAACTCAACGGCCAGCTTCTCCTTTTCTTCCTTGTCGGGGACTTTCTTCATGAGGGCATCCAGATCGGGCGAACCGGCATCCTTCCAGGCCGTAATCCACATGGATGCCACCATCGAAGGCGCTTTTTTCAACCGGAAAGCCACTTCGCCGCCCACTTTCTCGTGGTAGGAATCGGCAAAGGCATCGGAGTAGGAGCGGCGGGTTTTGCCGTATTTGTGGCTGAAGATGTACTTGGTTTCGGGAGTATACTTGCGCGTCACTTCCTCTTCCTTGTCAAAGGTGTCGCCCAAAAAGCCGTAGGATTCCTGAATCACCTGCCAGATACCTTTGAGCGGGTCTTTTTCGTAGCGGCCGGGCTCGTTATCCAGTTTGTACTTGCCAATGTTGCGCTCGGGCAGCTTGCTTTCCCACAGCGAATGAATGCCTTCCTGCTTGGTGAGCTGGCCGTCGTAGTTCTCGGTAGTGTGCAGCGGTACGTAGGCATCGGCTACGTAGTGGCCCAGGTCGGCCGAGAGGGCCAGAATTGCGATAGTGTCGCGCTGCTTGAAGGCTTCGGTGAGCTTCTGCTTGGTTTCCAGAATGGCCCAGGGCAGCGTGCCGTATTTGCGCAGGGTGTCGGCGGTGTACTTGGCCACGGCCTTGTCCCAGGCTTTGGGCATGAGGCCGAACGGGTCGTCGCCGTAATGGTCGATGTCGATGAAGTGGCGGCCGGCTTCCAGCGGGTCCTGGTCGCGGCGCTCATCGGGGGCCGTGCTGAGCTTAATCAGCCGGGGTAGATTGCGGTAATAAAAGCCGCGCATGGTGGAAGGCAGACCGTACACGGCCAGCTGGGTGATGGTTCGATGGCCAAAAAAACCCCAGCCCGGTGACAACACCGGGCACAACAGCACGATAAGAAGGGCAAGTAGTAGTTTTTTCATGGGGCAGACCGGGCATGCAAAAGTCGAACGACGAAGGTACAATACAGCCGATTGACGCGCTGATTTTTTGCGCGTTACCGGTTTGGCTTCGCCCCCGCAACTCCCGGTAAAGCCGTAGTATTATACCTGACCCCGTACCGTAGTTTCCCGTGCCCACCCGCCCATGACGCTTATTTCCAAAAAGAAAATCAACTACCGCATTGGCGGACAGCTGCGCCAGTACCTGCACCAGTACGACCGGGAAACCCACCTGCCCGTCACCTACCTCGACCTGACGCGCTTTACTGGCTCGTTTCCGCTGCTCAACCGCCAGGGCCGCGACACGCTCTGGGAAACGGTGTACTACGAGCCCCAGGCCCTGCGCGAGCTGAGCGAAGGACTGGCCCAGGTGTACGCTTTGCTCAAAACTGCCGGCGACCTGTCGTTCACCGATCATCTGGTGGCCGACCGGGTGGACTACTGCCGCTTCGGCAACAGCCACCCGTTCCGGGTGCGCATCGTGAACCAGCTCAACGACAACTACGACTACTTCTACGTGAAGCGGGCCGATGCCTCCCGCGTGTACGGGCTGGAGCTGGAGCACCTGCTAAGCCCCAACAGCATGAACTATCTGGTTCACGGCGACTCGCTGATTGAGGAGCACATTGCCGGTATTCCCGGCGACGACTTCATCCGGGAACATCTGCAGCGGCCCCACCTCAACCAGGTGCGCATTGCCAAGGAGTTCGTGAAGTTCAATGAGCGGTGCTTTGCCCGTTTGCTGGGCGATATGCGGGCCTACAACTACGTCATCGACGTGACGCCCGATTTCGAGGACGAGCAGTACCGCGTCCGGGCCATTGACTTCGACCAGCAGTGCTACGAGGGCAAAAAGACCATGTACATGCCCCAGTTTTTCAAGGATAACCGGGCCGTGGTGATGCTGTGTGGCCGCCTGCTCACGCCCGAGAGCATCCGCCAGTACCAGACCGAGGAGCGCACCCTTATGGCGCGCCGGGTGCGCTCGGAGCGCCACCGCCTCAGGGACCTGATGGACTGCCTCCGCCACGATGAGGTGTCGCCACCCGAAAAGGTGGAACAGCTTCGTCAGCAGCTCAACCAACACCACCGCACCCAGCAGTTCAGCCGCTGCCGCAGCATGGGCGACGTGGTGCGCCTCAACCTGAAAATCATGCTGCTGGCTCCCAATAAGGCGCTGGAAGGGTAAAAGGCACCATCCGATGGATTGGCCGTTCGGATAAGGTGGCCCAATAGCACGGGCAGCTAACGACAACCGGTCCGACGGCCTACTGCCACCGGACCGGCGCGAATATCAAGTGCAAAAATAGTAGTGCTACCTACCCAGTCCGATAACCAGGCCCACCGAAACCTCCACGCCGCCGGGATTGATGATCTGCACCACATTCCGTAACCGTTGCGACGGATTGTAGCCGACATCATACGTCACCGGGTCGCCGGTGAGCAGGATGCCGTAGCCGCCCGTGGCCAGCAGTCCGATGCGGCCGGGTTGCCAGCGCAGGCCGCCGCGCAGGTGCAGCGTGCCGCTGGGGCTCATGGAGTACACGGCCTGCTCCCCATCCAGTTCCACCGAAACGTCACTAATGCGACCGGTGCGCACTAGGTTGGCCCCCACGTAAGGCGTGAATGGGCAGTCGGGGTTGAAGTAGTAGCGGGTTCCAATGCCAATCTTGCCGCCTACGCCCAGGCCTAGTCCGCCGTTGATATCCCAATTGGGCGAGAGATGGTGCGCGTAAGAAACGCCAAACCCATAGGGTGCGCCCCAACCCAGTTCCAGCGTCAGGCTGCCCTGGTAGCGCGGCGCGGCGTCGGCGGCCGGGCGCTGGGGTAGTTGCGGATACGTGGGCGTTGGAGCCGCCGGTTGAGAGGCGTTACCGGGCTGCGGGACGCTGTTCAATTCCGTCTGGGCCAGGGCTTGGCCCGTAGTCAGATATGCCAGCCCACCGGCCAGCAAAAGCGTAGATAATTTTCGCATGAAATAGGGTAGAAAGTGTGGCTATATAGTCGTTGGCAAATACAGGGCCAGAATGCCCGGTTTCTTCGCCGAATTATTCCTGCCGGTACACTACGCCTTGCTTCATCACGAAGCGCACTTGCTGCATGGCGTTGATGTCCTGGGTGGGGTCGCCCTGCACGGCCACCACGTCAGCCAGCTTGCCGGGCTCCAGCGTGCCCAAGTTACTGGTCTGGCCCAGCAGCTCGGCGGCCCGCACGGTGGCACTGCGTAGTGCCTCCACAGGCGGCATGCCGGCTTCTACCATGTAGCGGAACTCCAGGGCATTCACGCCGTGCCGGAACACGGCTGCATCGGTGCCAAACGCAATTTTGACGCCCGCCTTGTACGCCCGCCCAAACGTGGCCTGCAGCTTCGGGCCGATGGCCAAGGCCTTGGGCGTCACTAGTGGCGGGTAATAGTTAGGAATGTTGGCCGAGTCGGCCACCGATTTGCCGGCCGTGATGGTGGGCACGTACCAGGTGCCGTATTTTTTCATCAGCCCGATGGTTTCGTCGTCCATCAAAGTGCCGTGCTCTATGCTGGTGACGCCTGCCCGGATGGCGCGCTTCATGCCCTCGGCGCCGTGGGCGTGGCAGGCCACGGCCAGCCCCAGGTCGCGGGCCGTTTCCACCACCGCCCGAATTTCGGCCTCCGTGAACTGCGGGGCCGAGCCGTCCTTGGCCACGCTGAGTACGCCGCCGGTGCTGGCAATTTTGATAAGGTCGGCCCCGCGCTTGTACTGCTCGCGCACGGCTTGGCGGCCCTGGTCGGGGCCGTTGGCAATGCCGTCGGCGGGGCCGGGCATGCCCATCAGGTCGAGGCGGTAGCCGTTGGTGGGGTCCATGTGGCCGCCGGTACCCGAAATGGCCTTGCCCGCCGTGAACACGCGCGGCCCCGTTACCTGCCCCCGGTTGATGGCGTTGCGCAGGGCAATGTTCACGCCGGAGCCGCCCAGGTCGCGCACCGTGGTAAAGCCGGCCAGCAGGGTTTTACGGGCGTAGTCGAGGGAGCCAAACGCCACATCAGCCGGGTTCTGGGTGAACTCCTTGAGGTAGTTATCCTTGCTGGTTTCGTTTTCCAGGTGCACGTGGCAGTCGATGAGGCCGGGCAGTACGGTGCGGTTCTTCAGGTCGATGACCTTATCCTGCGCCCCGGCCGGCACCGAGTAGCCCCGCTCCACGGCCACTACGCGTCCTTTTTCTACCACCAGCGTCATTTCCGTCTGGGCCCGCTCGGAGCGCATATCCAGCAGACGCCCGCAGTGGAGGTAGGTTTTCTGGGCGTGCGCCGCCGTAGCGGCAACAAGCAGGCCGCCGAGGGCCAGAGGCAAACGAAAGGAGAAGCGCATAGCCGGGAGCCGGGAAAGGAGTGAAGCGAGGCGGAAGATACAGCGGAAATAAACGCTGCATGCAGCCTAAAGTCACGGCATTTCGTACCTTTTGGCACCCGTCCGGGCCTCCTGAACGGTACACTCACTATTTCACCCTCTCACCACTTTCCTTATGGCCTCTCCCGAAGAATTTGAAGCCGCCGCCGCCCGCAGCAAAGAGCTGCCCGCCAAGCCCGACAACACCACCCTGCTAAAACTATACGCCCTTTACAAGCAAGGCAGCGAAGGCGACATCAGCGGCGACCGGCCCGGCGGGTTCGATTTCAAAGCCATTGCCAAGTACGACGCTTGGGCCGGCCTGCGCGGCAAGTCGCAGGAAGAAGCCCGCCAGGAGTACGTTGATTTCGTGAACTCCCTGTTCTAAGCCTTTCGTTAGGAAGCGACAAGCCCTCAGCTACAAGCTGCAAGCCTCAGAGAAGGTACTTGCAGCTTGTAGCTGAGGGCTTGTCGCTTGTAGCTGAAAGTAGTTACGCCAGCGGAGCCGCGCCGGCGTCGGGTGCAGCGGGGGGCGTTACGGGGGCGGCGGGCTTGGGGGCGGGCAGGTCGAAGGCGGTGGCGTCGTGCTCGAAGTGACCTTTATGCGAACCGTCGCAGAAGGGCTTGTTCTTGGAGAGGCCGCAGCGGCAGATGCTGATTCGCTCCCGGCCGGCGAGGCCGTAGGGGTTGCCCTGGGCATCTACCAGCTCGAAATCGTTGCCATCAACGCGCAAAGAGCCATTGCTCAGGACGGTAAGTTTGGTTGCCATGGGGCGGGGGAAATTAAGGTGAGAAAACAGTTGGTATATACGTCAAAGTACAGCCACGAAGGGCTATAGCACTTTGCGCATCACGTAATCATTCATCCAGTAGGGGCCGATGGCAATGTCTTCCTCGTGGTGACGATGAAAGCCTAAATGCTCGTAGAAGGCCTGGGCCGGGTTATGGCGGTTTACGTTCAGATCGAGAGTATGGCCGCCCGCCGCCCGCACAGCCTGCTCCACGGCCGTTACCAGTCGCTGGCCTAGGCCCTGGCCCTGATGCGAAGGCAGTACGTAAATTTTATGCAGCTTATAGAAGCCCGTTTCAGGCTGGGCGGAGAAGGAAGCATAACCGCCGGGCTGCCCTTCTACGTACACCAGCAGAAACGTGTGGCCCTGCTCTGCCATCTGCCGTTCCAGCGAAGCCGGCGTATAGATAACCCGGTACATGTACTCCAACTGCTCCCGCGAGATGATGAACCGGTACGTAGGCTCCCAAGTGGCTTCAGCCAACGCTACAATGGTCGGAACATCGGCCAGGGTAGCGGGCTGAATGCGAATGGAAGGCACGGCGGAAACTGACATAGCAGGCAAAAAACGGCATTATTCGGCGTAAAACCGAACCTCAGTCCCGCTTTTACGCGTTTTGGGCCGGAAATTGCCCGATGCGCTATACGGGTTCGGTGCCGGGGCCGTTCCTGAATTTCCTCTCCATCACCCACCCCGACAAATCCTGCTCTATGAAACTTCCATTTTCGGGTACGTTGCTGACGGCCGCCGGCCTGCTGGTTGCTACGGTAGCCACCGCCCAGCAAACGCCCAAATCCACGACTACCAAGCCTTCGGCTTCCACCTCGAAAACCTCTACCGCCACTACTCAGGGCCTGGAGCGCGACCTGCGCGACTTCAGCGACTGGGTGAACGACAAAGTGGACCGCGCCGCCAGCACCGCCCGCCGGGAGCTGCCGCGCATCAGTGAAGAGTTTGACCGCCAGAGCACGCGCATTGATAAGGCCGTGGACAGCCTGACCGTGGAAGGCAAGCGGGAGTACAGCACCCAGAAAGTGCGCTATCAGCGCTGGGCCACCCGACAGGATAGCCTGGATGCCGCCGCGCGCCGCCCCGCCACCGCCGACCAGGCCCAGCGCCGACTCCTGAACGAGGACGTGAACATCAGCAAAGCCCGCCCCACCGAGCTGTCGGATTTGTACTTCCGCCTCATTGAAACCATGCGGGCCGATAAGCAGAATTGGACCCAGGCCGACTGGAGCGCCGCCAGTGCCGTGCTGACCCGCCTGAACACCCGCTACGAGCAGGTGCGGGACCAGATTCCGCTGGAAGAACGCCTGCGCATCCGCACGCTGCAGGGCGAGTTCCGAACCCTGGAAAAAGCCCGCGACGTGAAAGACGTAATCCGCGAGTAACTCCCTTCCGTTACTGCTTACGCGCCACCGCGCCCGCTGAACCAGGTAGTTCAGCGGGCGCGGCTGGTTCCGGGTGGGTCAGGCTGCGTCGGAGGTAGGAGGCGGCTTGTGCAGCGGCCGGGGCTGGGTGCGAAGCCACTGCCAGGCGGAAGGCACATCATAGAACATCTGAATGGGCATGTGCTGGCGGACGCGTTCGAAGAAAGTCAGGCTGGCCAGTTGGTTGTGCATATCGGGCGAGAAAACGTAGGCGACGGCCCGCAGTCCGTTTCCCATAGCCTGCGGGAGCCACTCGTATTCCAGCCAGTCCATGGCTTCGCTCCAGTCGCCGGTGGCCTGGCTTTTATCGTTGAGCAGCAACGGATAATGTAGCGTAGCTTCCACCTTGAGGTACTCCTGGGCCACCCGCATCACCTCCCGGCCCGTGAGGTTGCCATACCAGCGCGCACATAATACGTGCTGGCCCGGCGCGTGCAACAGGTCTGCCAACGGATTGCCATTGGTATCCGGAACGGTGCCTACCGGCTCTAAAAGCGGAAATGACATAAGAATGGGTGCAGAGCAAACGTGTATAGAGAATACTATATGCTTCTACGGCGGGGGCAGTGTAGCGTTGGGTTCACTTGGGTTGCCTATTTTTGCGGCTCCGTTTTTTTCTGCACCTCGCTCATGCACATTGCAATCGTCGGCAACATTGGCGCCGGCAAAACCACGCTGGCTAATAAACTGGCCCACCACTTCAACTGGGAAGTATTCCTGGAGGACGTCGACCACAATCCGTATCTCAAGGACTTTTACGACGATATGCCGCGCTGGGCGTTCCACTTGCAGGTGTATTTTCTCAATAGCCGCTTCCAGCAGACGCAGCGCATCAAGGAGCTGCAAAAAACCGGTAAGGGCGTGATTCAGGACCGCACCATTTATGAAGATGCCCACATCTTCGCGGCCAACCTGCACCAGTCGGGCCTCATGTCGGAGCGGGACTACCAAAACTACCTGAGCCTGTTCAACTCCATGATCAGCATGGTGAACCCGCCGGATTTGCTGCTCTATTTGCGCGCCGATCTGCCCAAACTGGTGCAGCAGATTGAAAAGCGCAACCGCGACTACGAGAACAACATCAAAATTGACTACCTCAAGCACCTCAACGAGCACTACGAGGAGTGGATTCAGGGCTACGACCACGGCAAGCTGCTCATCGTGGATGTAAACAACCTGGACTACGTGAACAACCCCGAGGACCTGAGCGTCATCATTGAGATGATCAACAGCAAGCTGTTCGGCTTCTTTTAAGCACAGCCGGAGAGGATAAGCACCGCAAACGTGCCCCCTGTCATCCGGAACACAACGAAAAGTCCTTCGCTGTGTTCCGGATGACAGGGGGCACGTTTGCGTATTCTCATTCCGCCACCATGGCTTCGTTGAGGAAGTGTACGAAGGGTTTGGCGGCCTGCCAGGCTTCCAGCACGCGGGCCGGAAAATCGGGGCGGCGCACGTCGGCGTCGGAGAAGGAGCGCCACACGAAGAAGCTTTTCAGCCGCAGCCACTCGATATCGGGGTCGGTTTTGTCGTAGCCTTTGGGGGCCGTTTTGAGCGCCTGCGACTGGTCGAGGCCGTGGGGGAAATGGCGCACCAGCTCGGGATGCTGACGAATGGCGTGGAAGGCTGCTCCGTTGTAGTGGATTTCCTGGCGGATGCCGGCCAGCTGCTGGGGCTCGGGCATCCAGCGGCCAGCCCCCACGTAGGTTTCTCCATCGGGCTGCAAAGCAATGAAGTAGCCGGCCTGGGGGCTGTGCCGGCCGCCGGGCTTGATGCCCGCGCCCATGTGCCGTTTGTATGGCTCATCGCTCTGCTGAAACCGGTCGTTCTTATTGATGCGAAACATCACCTCGGAAGGGGAGAGGCTGCGCAGGCCGGGCTCCAGGTCGGCGGAAGCTTCGCGTAGCAGGTGCGCAATAAAGGCGGTGTACTCGGCGCGGGCCTGGTGGTAGTCGGCGCGGTGCTGGTCCATCCAGGCTTTGTTGTTGTTGGCGGCCAGGGCGCGCAGGAAATCCAGAACGAAGGCAAGGTTCATAAGCAGCAGTAGGGAAAGGCGGGAGGGGCCTGAAAAGCAGCAGCCCCGCACCGCTAAGCGGTACGGGGCGGCCGTGGTGCGGGTTGGCGGCGACTAGTGTTTGCCCAGCGCCTGCGAGTTGCTCAAGCCGGTCCGGTCGTTGAGGGCCCAGTTGAAGGAGAGGTACTCCACCTTGGCCGTGGGCAGCACCGGCACCAGCGCGTAGCGGTTCACAAACTCAATAACATGGGCCTGGGGACCAAACTCCGCCGAGTAGGCTTCGAATAAGCCGGAAAGCTGCACCTGTTGCGGCGTGAGCTGGTTGAAGGCCGGGTCGTTGAGGAAGCGTTTGGCCTGGGCATCGAGCTGCTCGTTGAGGCGGGCGCCGGTGTAGGCTTCGGCCAGCACCGGGGGGCAGGAGGCCGCGCCGTACATCAAAGCAAAGTGGACGCGCGGGTCGTGAAACTGGTTGCGCAGCACTTCCCGCTCAATCTGATTGAGCGAGTACACTTGGCCGCCCACGTTCACCACCGGTGCTTCCCAAGGCGACTTCAGACCCCCAATTTCCTTTACCCGGATATCATTGATGCTGGCCAGCGGGTAATACTGCAGAATCAGGGACGCGGCGGCGGCGTTGTAGGTGTTAATCCAGAAGGCCTTGGTATCGTCCGGAGACCAGGTTTGCGGGTCGGGCTTTACTTTGCGCAGGCTCTGCAGGTAGTCCAGCAGCTGGGTTTCCTCGTCCAGCATGGCCTCGTAGTTGAAGCGGCCATCGGTGGTGACGTGGTGCTGCAACAGCTGATTCCAGGGTTTCTGCAGCTTTTCCAGGTCCGGGTTTGCCACCGCGTAGCTCAGGGCCGGCCACCAGCTCAGCAGCAGAAAGGCCAGGAAAAAGCGGGAAACCAGACGGGGCAGCAACGGCATGAGCAAGAACGAAGGGGCGCGTAGAATAAACAAAGATAAGCAGCTGACCCAGAATCATCCGAAGGCCTGCTGCCAGCTTGCTGGCCTCGATTCAACGTTGCGTTTATCCAAGATTGAAAAGAGGGAAACAAATATATAGGATTCGCCGCCGCCAGCCAACGTGCCGCAAGCAGCCGGCCCGGGCTACGCCTTATGGCTGACCACGGCCAGCGCATCGCCGACGCGCACGGTGCCCCGGCCCCCGCTGGTCACGTTCTGTCCAAACATGACTTTGCTGCCCTCCGTGCGGTAGGTAGCCAGGGTGCGAAGCGGCTCACCAGCGGGGTTTTTCCGGGCAGTGGCCTGGTCGATGGTGGTGAGCACGCACCGGCCGCAGGCGCGCACGGCCCGGAAGGTGGTGTCACCGATCTGGAAGTCGGCCCAGCCGTCCTCCGCAAACGCCTCGCCGCCGCTGAACACCAGATTGGGCCGGAACCGGTCCATGGCCACCGGCTCGGCCAGCCGCGCGTTCAGCTCGGCCAACGACTCCTGCCCGATCAGCAGAAACGGATAGCCATCGGCGAAGCTCACCAGCTGGCCCTCGGGGTTGTGCTCGGGCTCCACGTCGCGCCGCACCATATCCGACATGTACACCAGCTTGCACTCCTCGCCCAGGGCCTCCGTCAGCCAGGCGTCGCAGGCGGGCTTACCACGCCAGGCAAACACCATATCGTCCCAGATGGTCACGAACAGGGTTCTTTCGGGCGTAGCCTCGAAGGGCACGTATAGCGGCAGCAGCTCGGGGCGCTGCTGGTGGCTGAGCAGGAACCCGTTGTAGGCCGGCGCTACCTTCAGGTGGGCCATGGCGGCAGTCTGCCGCTGCGTCATAAACTGGTTGCGGGCATTCACAATCAGCCAGCGCCGGTCGTGGCGCAGGCCGCGCGGTTCCACGGTGGCCTCGGTGAGACGAATGCCGCCCAGGGATTTTACCGGATAGATGTACAGATCGGAGAGCAGGAGAGGAGCAGCCATGCTGCAAAGATTGTTGAATTGTTGGAGTGTTGGAGTGTTGAATAGTTGAAGTGGTGAACTGTCATTGCGAGCAGCGCGAAGTAATCCTTCCTTGTCAGGACACAAACCCACGGCAAGCACAAAGCCCCTGACGAGCGGACGCCAGGGGCTTTGGAACAGGTCAGGGCTTCTATCTGCGTACAGGACGGATTCCTTCGCGCTGCTCGCAGTGACAGTTTAATGCAACGGCCGCTTCTTGATCATGCCGCCTTTGGTTTCTTTCACGCTGTGCATCACCATGAAGGCGTTGCGGTCAATCTGCTCGACTTCAGCTTTGAGCTTGGTGAGCTCCAGACGGGTGATGACGGTGAAAACGATGTCGATGGCATTAGCCTGGTGGCCGTGAGTGCCGTAGCCGCCCTTGCCGCTGTACACGGTGGCACCCCGGCCCATTTTCTCGGTAATCATGCGCCGGATGGCATCCGCCTGCCCCGACATGATGGTGACGCCGGTGTACTCTTCCAGGCCGTCAATTACAAAGTCGATGGTTTTGGCAGCGGATAAATAGGCCAGAATGGAATACAGCGCCGTTTCCAGGGACAGCACGTAGGCGGCCACGCCGAAGATGACGATGTTGAACACCAGCACAATGTCGCCGATGGTCATGCTGGACTGCTTGCTGAAGAAGATGGCCATGATTTCGGTGCCATCGAGCACGCCGCCGCCCCGCATGGCCAGTCCGATGCCGGCCCCCAGAAAGAACCCACCAAACACGGAAATCAGCAGCTTATCGTGGGTGATGATGGGGTAGGGCACCAGGGCCAGCACCAGGGCCAGGGCCACGATGCCCAGCAGCGTACGAATAGCCACGCCGGGGTCGAGTTGCCGCCAGGCCATGAGCACGAACGGGAAGTTGAGCAGCACAATGAGCACCGGCAGCGGCCAGCCGAAAATCTGGACCAGCAGCAGCGAGATACCCGTCACGCCGCCATCCAGAAAGCCGCCGGGCAGCAGAAAGCTCTCCAGGCCAAAGCCCGCCGACAGCACGCCCGCTACCATCATCAGCGTATTTGTAATCTGTCGTCGCCACCAGAGCCGGTCGCGGGGCGGACTTTTTGGGGCGGAAGCAGCGGGTTGAGCAGGCGGTGTGATAGTAGCAGGTGGAAGCATTCTGTACAGAAACAGGAAATGAGAAATCGGGCCAAACAGCAGAAGCCGCTTAACAAGGATACGCGTATTTGAGCCGCAACGTTAATTTTTAGCCAACCAGCCAGCCGCTACAACGGAGCCGCCGCACCCCTAAAAAAGCAAACTGCCCCGGCCGCCGCGCCGTCTTTTTAACGACCCGGTGACAGGGGCAGGGTTGCGTGCCGGCCGCGAATCGGGCCTTTACTGCGTGGGCTGCTGGGCCAGCTGCACGGCCCGGTACAGGTTCACAATGCCGCCCGTGCTGGACAACTCCGCGAAGTCTACCAGCTTGTTGGTGCCGGGCTGGCGCACTTTGGTGTGGACCGGCTGGGCCGAGGCCAGAATGATGCGCTTGAGCTGCGCCGCCGTCAGCTGCGGGAAGTACGATTTGAGGGTGGCGGCAATGCCCGTGACCACCGGCGCGGCCATACTGGTGCCGCTCAGGTTACCGTATTTGCCGCCGGGCAGGGTGGAGTAAATCTGGTTGCCGGGCGCAAACACATCCACCTGCGTCTTGCCGAAGTTGGAGAAGTCGGCGGCCAAAGATTCGTCGTTGAGGCGGGACGAGGCCCCCACGGTAATCATGTTCGGAATGCGCTGGCCGCTCCGGAACACCGGGGCCGGGTATTGCAGCGTCTTATCCAGGTCGTTGTTCTCGTTGCCGGCCGAGTGGATCAACAGCACGCCCTTGGTGTCGGCGTAGCGGATGGCTTCCTCCACGGCCGGCCGCTGGGGCGAGTAGTACTTGCCGAAGCTCATATTGATGATCTGAGCCCCGTTGTCCACGGCGTAACGGATGGCGTTAGCCACGTCCTTGTCCCGCTCGTCGCCGTCGGGAATGGCGCGCACGGCCATCAGCTGCACGTTGGGCGCAATGCCGAGGATGCCCTCCCGGTTCTCCCGGTCGGCCCCGATGATGCCGGCTACGTGGGTACCGTGCAGGGCGTCAGGGCCGGTTACGTCGCGGTTGCCGTAGTTGCGCTGCTGCACGTTGTCGGGCTGGTCGCCCACTACGGGGCGGGGGTTGAACTGCAGGTTCAGGCCGTACTCCTGCTGGTCCTCGGTTTCCTGGAGGCCCTTTTTCATCTCCACCAGCACGTCATCCATCGAGGCGAAGCCGGTCTGCACCAGCATCTGGTAAATACCCTTTGATACCTGGCGCAGCTCGGGGTCCTGGGTAGGCGGGGTGCGCAGGGTGGCCGTATCGAGGCGGGTTACGCCGAGGGCCGCCTTGAGGCCCTCGGCCCCCTGCGCGTTTTCAGCGTAGGCCTGGCGGTAGTTCCGGAGCTGCTCCACGTTCTCCTTCACCTTGGCATCGTAGCTCTTTTTTACCTTGAGGTAGAGGTCGTACTCGGCGCGTTTGGCGGCGGGCACGGCGGTGCGGGTTTTGCCCTTGTAGAGGGGCTGGAGCCGGGCCAGCAGGCGGGTTTCTTCCAGGGTTTCCTGGTTGATGTTGCGCCCATCGGCCCCGCCCAGGTAGTTCCAGCCGCGCACGTCGTCGGCGTAGCCGTTGCGGTCATCGTCCTGGCCGTTGCCCACTACTTCCTTGGCATTGCGCCAGAGCACCCGCCGCAAATCGGCGTGGGTAGTGTCGATGCCGGCATCAATTACGGCTACTATTACGGGCGTGGAGGCTTTGCCCTGCAGCAGCTCCTGGTAAGCGCGCGTCACGCTCACCCCCATCACGCCGCCATCCTGTTGGGCATCGAGCAGGTACCACTGCGGAGACACCACGGGCACCGGAGCCGCCTCAGTAGTAGGGGCCGAAACCGACGGGGGCGTACTCTGGGCCGCAGCCAGTACCGGAAATAGGAAGGAAAGCCCCAGCAGTCGGAGCCGGGCGGAGAGGGGATATGCCATAGAAAAGAAGTCAGAAACGAAACGGAACCCCGCTATACGCAAGCACCGGGCCAGTAGCCTCAAAGGTACGCCCCGATTTTCCGGATCGGGGGCACCTTACTGGGCCGGGGCGGTGCCCTGGGCGTGGGGCAGCAGCCAGATTTCGCCGGTTTCGTTCAGGGCCTGGTAGCGGATGTTTTTACGGTAGGATATAGTGAGCAAACCCGCTTCGGCCAGCACATCGGCGGCGCGTTGCAGGGCCTGGGGCGAGATGCCCACCACAGCGGCCAGCTCGGCGTTGGTGCCCTCGGGCGTAGCCATAAGGGCGTAGGCCAGCCGCCCGAAGGTGCGGCGGCGGCGCGGGTCGCGGGAACCCACAAACCGCCCCAGCGCCCGCCCCAGACGCTCCCGGATGGCCTCGGGCGTCATCGGAATGGGTACGGGCAGGCTGCGCTGGGCAATGCGCTGGGCCAGCAATTCCACCACGGAAGGAGCCGACGCCTCGGCGGGTACCTCATCAGCCATACACTTCAACAAAAACACCCGCCGCCCCAGCCACCACCCCGGCAGCCCCACGGCATGCAACGAACATAGGAAAGTACGGGATGAAAGTCAAGGTTGATAAGATGAAAAATGCCTGCCAAACACTGAATACAGTGGGCGATACGCCAAACATATCGCCGGAAAAGATTTAGGGTGCGGTTAAAAGACTTTAGGTTTCTATTGGCAGGATTTAGTTGGCTGTTGATAGATTTTAGGAAGTAATGGATAAGATATAGGAATTAGCATGCAGGATTTAGGTGTCAATTGAATGGATATAGAAGGAAAGGGACAGGATGTAGGGTGCGGAATCGGTTTCTAACCTTGCTGTAAGCTGTGTCTGAAAAGCCCGAAACGGTCATGCTGAGCTTGTCGAAGCATCTCTACCGCTCCGCATGAATCGTCAGACGAAACGGTAGAGATGCTTCGACAAGCTCAGCATGACGCTCAGCCGGTTGCAAGCGACTTTCCAGGCTGTGCCTGCCGGACCGGAGCAGGCGGGGGGCTGCAACCTCCCGGCCGGTCGCCTATCTTTACTGCCCGGCCACTTCATCTGCCTCGTTCATGCGCTTCCGCTACTTCCGCACCGCCCTGGCGGCATTCTTAATTACTAATTACTCATTACTAATTGGCACAACCCACGCCCAGGCCCCCAAAACCTGGTCGTCGTCGGAGATTCTGCTGGGGCTGAAGAAGCTGAATGTGCTGGGCTCGGCCCTGTACGTGGCCGCCCACCCCGACGACGAAAACACCCGCCTGATTGCCTACCTCGCCAACGGCCGCCTCGTGGAAACCGGCTACCTCAGCTGCACCCGCGGCGACGGCGGCCAGAACCTCATCGGCCCCGAACTGCGCGAGGGGCTGGGCGTTATCCGGACGCAGGAGCTGCTGGCGGCCCGCCGCATCGATGGGGGCCGGCAGTTTTTCACTCGCGCCAACGACTTCGGCTTTTCCAAAACGCCCGAGGAAACCTTCACCATCTGGGACAAGGAGCAGGTGCTGGCCGATATGGTCTGGGTGATCCGGCAGCGCCGCCCCGACGTCATGATTACCCGTTTCCCGCCCGACGGCCGGGCCGGCCACGGCCACCACACCGCCTCGGCCATGCTGGCCATCGAGGCCTTCTCGGCCGCCGCCGACCCCAAGCGTTTCCCTGAGCAGCTCCAATACGTGCAGCCCTGGCAGGCCAAGCGGCTGCTCTGGAACACCGGCAGCTTCTTCGTGAAGGCCGGCGAGGACATGAGCCAGTACCTGAAGCTGGATGCCGGCGGCTACAACCCGCTGCTGGGGCAGAGCTACGGCGAAATTGCCGCCCGTAGCCGCTCCCAGCACCGTAGCCAGGGCTTCGGCAGCAGCGCCCAGCGCGGCGAGGCCCTGGAGTATTTCCAGCCCCTGAAAGGCGACAAAGCCACCACCGACCTGTTCGATGGTGTGGATATGACCTGGAACCGGGTGCCCGGCGGCGCGGCCGTGGGCAAGCTGGTAGACGAGGTGATTCGCAAGTACGACCCGGCCAATCCGTCGGCGAGTGTGGCTGGGCTGCTGAAGGTGCGGGAGGCTATTAATTCGTTATTCCAGAGGGCTGCCGACTTTCATCAGTCAAAGGAAATATCGAGCGAAGCAATTAGGATACGCTCTGAAAATGAGTTAGCCGAAGCTCATTTCTGGGTTCAAAACAAAATTCAGCAAAATGAGGAGCTAATTCGTGCTTGTTTAGGTATTCATCTAGAAGCAACAGCCGAAGCTCCCACGGTACCTTTAATGAATAAAAATATTGTAGGTGGAATCGATAATACCATCAAGGTTGATGTCGAAATAATAAACCGTTCATCAATCGATGTAAAAATAATATCAGTAGCTGTCGAGCCTAATGATTATGAAGGACAATTCGATAACAACAAAGATATTGCTCATCAAGCTCCGTCATTGCGTAAAGAGCCAACAACCTTGATGCGCAATGAAAAAGCCAAGATTCGTAGTTCTCAAGTTGGTTATTGGAATGAACTGAAATCTCAACCTTACTGGCTGCAAAAGACAGGAACTACGGGCATGTACGTAGTTGTAGAGCCACGCCAGAGGGGCAACGCAGAGGGCTATCCTGCGGCTACTGCCATCGTCAGGATTCAGGTATTAGGGCAAGCTCTAACCTTCGACGTTCCCGTCCAATACAAAAGCACCGACCCGGTGGAAGGGGAGAAGTACCGCCTGCTGACGGTGGTACCGCCCGTAGCCGTGAACATTGGCGGCCACGCCTTCGTGTTTGCCGATAACCAGCCCAAAATCATTCCCGTGACGCTGCGCGCCGGCAAAGCGGGGGTGAAGGGTACCCTGGCCCTGAACCTGCCCAAAGGCTGGACCGCCGAGCCCGCCAGCATTCCCTTCGAGCTGGGAGCCAAAGACGCCGAGCAAACCGTGCAGTTCCGGGTGCAGCCCGGCGCGGGGGCGGCGGAAGGCAAATCGGAGCTGCGGGCCGTGGCTACTGTGGACGGCCAGGCGTACTCGCGCGGCTACCAAACCATCGAATACACCCACATTCCCACCCAAACGCTGTTTCCCGAAGCCGTGGCCCCGCTGGTGAAGCTGGACCTGCGGCGCAAGGGCCAGGAAATCGGCTACCTGATGGGGGCCGGCGACGAGGTGCCCGACGCCCTGCGCCAGATCGGCTACACCGTAACCCTGCTCAAGCCCGAGGACCTCACCGAGCCGAACCTGCGCCGCTTCGACGCCGTGGTGCTGGGTGTGCGCGCCTACAACACCCTGGACCGCCTCAAAACCCTGCAACCCACGCTGCTGAAGTACGTGGAGCAGGGCGGCAACCTGGTGGTGCAGTACACCGTGAGCCGGGGCACCGTGCTGCCGCAAATCGGCCCCTACCCGCTCACCCTCAGTACTGACCGGGTAACGGTGGAAAATGCCCCGGTTACTTTCCTCAACCCCAGCCAGCCGTTGCTCAACACTCCCAACAAAATCACGAGCAAGGATTTCGAGGGCTGGGTGCAGGAGCAGGGCCTCTACTACCCTTCGCAGTGGGACCCCAAATACAAAACCGTGCTCAGCAGCGCCGACCCCGGCGAGAAAGCCAAGGAAAGCGCCATCCTAGTCGCCGATTATGGCAAAGGCCACTACATCTACACCGGCCTCAGCCTGTTCCGGGAGCTGCCCGCCGGCGTACCCGGCGCGTACCGGCTGCTGACCAATATGGTGTCGTTGGGGAAATAAACCCATTGTTTAATGCATAATTCTTCTGTATAACAAATTATATGAATTATTTAAACATGCTGTTATTAAGTATTAGGTGTTGTTTTTTACTTGATAATAATGATTATTTGCTTGATAAATTATGTTATTCTGTTGATAAAATTGAATTTATGCATAATGATGATTATCCCAAAAATAGTGGGGTGTATATATTATATCTTAGGAGGGGGAATTATAAATACAGGATTTTTTCAGAAGTAGAAGATAAAAGAAATAAAAAATGCATAAAGGTAGGTAGGTGTTATAAATTCAGTTTGCAAGATTATTACGTTCAAGACAGAAGGTTTCCAATAGATCTTGAATTGGCTCAATCGGATGCAATAGTGATAAATGGAAATCGAATCAACAGGAAGGAGGGAGAATATACAAGCGTATTCTATGATGAAAATTTACAAGGCTTATGCTTTAAACAGGATTAGCATTGGTAGTTTGCTGGTACTAAGTTCAGTACCGCTTATTCTGCTGCTGATAGTAGCCGTGGACGAACCGCTGGCCGGGCTCTTGCACCGGCATGGCGCGCTGCTGCGGCCGTTTTTTGTGGGCTTTATGTGGGTCCACGATGCCACCACCACCCCGCTGCTGACGCCGTGGCTGTGGCTGGCGCTGCTGCTGGTGTTTGCCGTGGCCCGGCTGCGACGCTGGCCCCACTGCACCATCTGGCTGGTGGCGCTGCTGACGTTTGTGAGCAGCCAGGGACTGCGCAATATGATGGCTCTGTACTTCCACCGGCCCCGGCCGTGGCAGGTATTCGGAGACCTGGCCGCCAACGCTGATTTCTGGCAGTTGGCGGGCCGATTCAATGCGTTTCCCTCGGGGCACGCGGCCAACGCGGCGGGGCTGCTGCTACCCTGGGCGCTGCGGTTCCCCCGGGCGCGGCCCTGGCTGCTGGGCTGGCTGGGGCTGGTGTGCCTGGGCCGGGTAGTGCTGGAGTTTCACTGGCTCAGCGACGTGGTAGCCGGGGCCGCTCTGGGCCTGCTGCTCACCTGCATCTGGGAGCTGGCTACCGGCTGGCTCCAGCCTGTTCCAATAATTCAGGCAACTTCACCGGTGCCGAATGCCTCCTGAGTAGGTATCTTGCACCTGTTCTTCGTCCTAGCCTTTCCATTGTGCTGCACCATCCTACTTCACCGGCTTCCGAAACCGAAAAACCGCCGCTGTTGCCCTCATGGAGGGCGTGGTACTGGCTGGTGCTGGGCGCGCTGGGCGTGGAAATCGGGCTGTTCGTGTACCTGACCCGGGCGTTTGCATGAGCGGGCTCGACTGGCTGATTCTGGGCGGAACGCTGCTGTTCATTGTGGGCTACGGCACCTGGCGCACCCGCCGCGCCGGCGAGTCGCTGGACGGCTATTTGCTGGGCGGGCGGCAGGCGTCGTGGTGGGCCATCGGGCTCAGCATCATGGCCACTCAGGCCTCGGCCATTACGTTTCTGAGCACCCCCGGCCAGGCCTACGACGACGGCATGCGCTTCATCCAGTTCTACCTGGGGCTGCCGGTGGCCATGGTGCTCATTGCCATTTTCGTGGTACCCATCTACCACCGGCTCCAGGTATTTACGGCCTATGAGTACCTGGAAGGGCGTTTTGACCGGCGCACCCGCACCTTTGCGGCGCTGCTGTTTCTGGTGCAGCGGGGCCTGAGCAACGGACTGAGCTTATACGCGCCGGCCCTGGTGCTGTCGGCTATTCTGGGCTGGGATATTCAGCTGACGGTGTGGCTGCTGGGCACCGTGATGATTGCCTACACCGTATCGGGCGGCACGCGGGCCGTGATGGTGACTCAGCAGGGCCAGGTGGCCGTGATTTTCGTGGGGCTGCTGGTGGCGGGCTACCTGCTGGTGCATTATATGCCGGCCGAAGTCGGGTTTACCGATGCCATGCGCGTGGCCGGCCACCAGGGTAAACTCAACCTCATCGACTTCCACTTCGACCCCACCGACCGGTACAACTTCTGGTCGGGCATGACGGGCGGCCTGTTCCTCGCCCTCTCGTACTTCGGCACCGACCAGAGCCAGGTGCAGCGCTACCTCACCGGCCGCAACGTGACGGAAAGCCGGCTGGGCCTGCTCATGAACGGCCTGCTCAAGATTCCGATGCAATTCGGGATTCTGCTGCTGGGCGTGCTGCTGTTCGTGTTCTACCAGTTCAACCCCGCCCCGCTCACCTTCAACCGGCCGGTGTACATGAAGGTGGCCCATTCCGAGCAGTACGGGCCGGCGCTGCGGGAGCTGGAGCGCGAACACGCCACCCTATTCGAGGTGCGCCGCCGCGCCACCGGCCGCTTGGTGCAGGCCCTCAAAGGCGAAAACCCCGCCGCCATTGCCGCCGCCGAAACCCACCTCCAGGCCACCCAGGCCGCCAACCTCGGGCTGCGCCAGCAGGCCCAGCAACTACTCAAAAAGGCCGAGCCCACCACCGAGGCCAAGGATACCGACTACGTGTTCCTCACCTTCGTGCTCAACTACCTGCCCCAGGGGCTGGTGGGGCTGCTGGTGGCCGTAGTGCTGAGTGCCGCTTTGGGCTCGGCTGCCGCCGGCCTCAACGCGTTGGCCTCTACCACGGTGGTCGATTTGTACAAGCCGCGCCGCCAGGGGCAGTCCGAGGCGCACTACGTGCTGGCGTCGCGGGCAGCGGCCGTGGGCTGGGGCGTGCTGGGCATCGGGTTTGCCACCTTCGCCGCCCGCCTCGAAAACCTGATTCAGGCCGTGAACATCCTGGGCTCGTTGTTCTACGGCACCATTCTGGGTATTTTCATGGTGGCCTTCTTCCTGAAAGCCGTGGGCGGCCGGGCTGTTTTCTGGGCCGCCGTAGTGGCTCAGGCCGTGGTGCTGACCCTGTTCTTTACCACCGATATCGGCTACCTCTGGTTCAACATCATCGGCTGCGGCGTGGTGGTGCTGGGGAGTCTGTTGGGTCGCAAGACTACAAAAGGCTAAAAAGCTAGTTCCCCTCCTTGGAAAGGAGGGGTTAGGGGTGGTTGACAACCGTTGAACGGTTTCTAGAAATTAGATTCTAGTATCGTTCAACATAAAATCAACCACCCCTAACCCCTCCTTTTCAAGGAGGGGAACTAGCTTTTTAGCCCTCTGATCTTAGAGCTTGCCGGCTTTCTTGGCTTCCATCATCAGGTCCTCGTTCATTTTCACGTAGTCGGCGTTTTTGGCTTCGAGGGCCAGTTTCTTGGACTGCTCGGCGGCCGTGATGGTGCCTTTGTAGTCCTTCATCTTCATCCGGATTTTGGCTTCGGTGAGGACGTTCCAGAACTTGGGGTCGGTGGCGTTGGCCTTCTGCATCCAGGCCAGGGCCTGCTTCAGGTCCTTGTCGTTGTCGAGGTAGTAGACGGCGGCGGCGGCCAGGTCGCCGTTGCTGGGGCTGGCGTTTTTGATGACTTTCTCGTCAATCTGCGCCATCACCTTCGGCTCCACGTCGGAGGTGATTTTGAACTTGGCCCCGGTCATTTCCCACTGCATGTCCACGTTGGCGGTGGCGGGCGTGAGGTCGGTGAAGTTCATGGTGAAGGTTTCCACTTTGGTGGGCACCTTGTAGGTTTTGATGGTGAAGCGGGCCACGTCCTCGTCGTCCTTGAAGCCGTCTACGTTGGCGCCCATCTTGGTGCTCTTGTTCAGGACCACAATCCACTCGGTTTTGCCGGGAATAGTGTAGAGGCCGTACTCGCCGGCGGGCACCTTTTTGCCCTCAATGGTTACGTCGTCGGAGAATTTGAGGCTGGTGGTGGCGTTGGCCCCGGTGCGCCACCGCTTGCTGAACGGAACCAGGTTGCCGAAGGCCGTGCGGCCGCGCAGACCGGGGCGGGAGTAGGTCAGGGTAACATCGGTGAGGCCCACGCGCTGCTGAATGGTGCTTTTGGGGCTGGCCTGGGGCGTGCTGATCTGGGCCTCGGCGGCGGCGCTCAGCAGCAGGCCGCTTACCAGCAGCGTGGCGCTCAGGGCGCGGGAAGAAGACGTGCGAAAAGTCGAAGTAATCATTCGTAAAGAGAAAAATGGCGTTGGGAATTCGAAGCGAAAGTAGGCAAATCTGCCCGGGTACGCCGTGCAGAATGCCGGCTTACAGACGGGCACTTGCCCGGCGGGTTGCGGCTAGAGCTGCGGTTGCGGAATGTTGTGGCGGGTGAGCAGCGCGGCCACCTCGGAGGCCGTTGCGGGCGGTTGCAGGCGGCGCAGGTCGAGGTAGTAGCAGGCGGCCTCGGTGGGGTAGAGCAGCAGCCAATGCGGCTGCACCCATACCGCCCGCCGAATCAGCGCCCACTTGCCGGAAAACTGCCCCAGCGCGCTACGCCCGATGATTTCGGTAGCCGTCAGGGTAAACTCCACGGGCTGTTGCAGCGTTGGGTTTTTGGCGTAGCCCCGGCGCAGCTGGTAGCGCACCAGCCCCGCGCGGAACAGCGCGTACAGCACCGCCACGGCCAGAAAAACCAGGGTAGACGGCTGGGTGAGTTGGCCGTGCTGGTACAAGTCCAGCCCCACGCTCACGCCCAGCAGCGCCACGGCCGCGCCCAGAATCCAGTGGTTGAGGCGGGTGCGGGGACGAGCCCGCCAGAGCCGGAAGTTCACGGCCACAAATTCCTCGGCAGACAGCTGCACGCCGGATAGCACAATGGGGGTTGGTTTCATCAGGGGGCGAAGGTAGCCGCTGAGCCGCTTTCTTCCCGTTTCCCAATCAGGGCCAGCACGTCCACGGGCGTATACGGGGCCGGCACCCGCCGCAAATCCAGGTAATAGCAGAAATCGGGGCCGGGGTAGAGTAGGAGCCAGTCGCCGACCTGCTGCACGCGGGTAAGGTTGTACCAGGGCAGCCGCTGCCAGCCCTGGGGCCACTGCACCGCCAGGCCCGTTTCGGAAACCCGGAAGCTCAGCGGCCGGGGCTGCGCCTGAAACTCCCGAAATGCTCGGCGGTATTTTCTCCGCTGGTGCAGCAGGCCTAATGGCGTGAAAATGACAAGCAGTAAAACGTACATGACAATTCCTTGCCTGAGTGCATACAGGGAAAAAGCCGCACTTGTAAGGCCCAGGCAAAACAACACAGTGCGCTTCCAAGGGTTGGAGGCGGCTGGCCTGGGCTGATCAGCTAATTCCGGGTACCGCTGCCGCTGCTGCGTCTGGTGAATCAGCTGGTACTCCGGGAAGGTGGGCGGGGTGGTGGGGAGGTTGATTGGGGGCATCAGGAGGATTGCCGGAAGAAATCCAAGACATCGGACGCCGTAGCCGGGGACTGCACCCGGCGCAAGTCCACAAAAAATGCCGTTTGCGTGGACGTTTGCAGCAACAGCCAGTTACCAAAGTGACGCAACTGTACCACTGCCTCCCAACTCAATTTGGTGCGAAACGACGGAGCCGTTACCTGCACGCCATCATCGTCCAAGGTATAAGTAACGGCTTCCTGCAGAAACGTACTTCGATGGTACTGCTGCCACGTAGGCCAGATTAGCAATACGGGCAGGGCTACGGAAAACAATAAAGCCAACGGGGCATCGTGCCAAAAATCCACTATTGATTGCCAGCTAAATCCCGACAGCCCTAGTGCCGCCAAGGTACAGGCAACCGGAAGCAGCATAACCAACGCAAGTGGCCGTGTTTGGAAGGTGAAGCGCAAGGACAGAAGCAGGTACTGCCAGAACGAGAGCCGGACGTTGGGGATAATCAGGGACATTGGTGAAATACAGGTGCTTATTGGATAACAATACCGTGTTGCTGAAACAACGCCCGTAAATCAGCCTCGGTGGCCGGGGCCTGAATCCGGCGGCTGTCCAGCAGGTAGCCTTGCTGGTTTTTATTTGCGAGAAAATACCAGTCACCCACTTTCCGGGCGCTGTGTACCGTATGCCAGGCGCTAGTGCTCTGCAAAGCCCTGCTATGCAGCGCAATACCGGTTTCCGACAGCGTGTAGGTGACTGGCTGCTGGTGCAAAGGTATTTTGTTGAAGCTGCGCTTCAGGAGCACCCGATTGGCAAACACAAGCATTCCAACCAGCAGCGCAATAAAAAAAGCAGTTAAACCTATTTTAAAAGGAACCGATGTAGACGCTGTATCGGCAAACCAAGCTGTATACAGCAAGTAGCCCAGTAGTAAAACGTAGATCCACCATCTTTGCCTGAGCAACATATGTTGCTGAATCTGGCGGAACTCCAGGAAGGAAATTTGAATGTCGGGGATAGTAATGGTGCTTTGCATCAGCCCAAAGATAAAGGCCGCAGTAGGAGTTTTACGCACTATTCAGATTCCGCAACCAGCACTGTGTGGTTAATGCCCAGCCGCTGAAATTGGTGTAGGAAAGGCATAACAACCGAGGCAGGTAGTCGCTCATCCAGCCGCAGACATATAATGGCGCGGTGGCCGTGAATGGCATAAGCAGCTTGGTTAGCCACCCGGAGCAATGCCGTTAACTGGTCGTTTGGAGCGGAATAGGGAATGCCCTCCGTCGGTTTTTTTCGCTCCCAGCTTGGGGTAGCCAGCCAGTCCGGTAGTTGCCGAATATCAGAGCCCAGGTATGGCAGCAGCGGCACCTGTTGCAGTTGTTCAGCGGATAGCTGCAAGCCGTACTGTTGGCTCAACAGTTCAATGGCTTTTGTCTGGAGCTTGGCGGTGCTGGCGTGCATGTATAGCCGTTTCTGCGCATCCAGGGAGAAAATGAACTGGGTCGGCGGTAGCCGCCAACAGTCATTGACACTGCTTGGTAGCTGTACAACCGGTAAATCAGCCGAAAATCTGGCCGAAGACATGAACAGAGTGCTAAGCAGTAACAGCAACCCGCCCCACAGCCCTAGTTCCGGCCGCAGCAACTCGATACGTGGTAGTCGGTGTGTCATGGTATAGGTCGGCCGTGGTGGATTTTGGACTGTACTTGCCTGAAATATATCAGGAAAAGAAAACGGGCAACGCATCCGCGCCGCCCGTTTCATGCAATCCGTGAAATCCGTGCTTTACGTTAGCTCAAACTGCAATTTCAGCAGGTTGGCGTAGAGGCCGTTTTCGGCGTTGTTGAGCTCTTCGTGAGAGCCTTGCTCCACAATACGGCCGCCGTCGATAACCAGAATCTTATCCACCTTGCGGATGGTGCTCAGGCGGTGGGCAATGATGATGCTGGTGCGGTTCTGCATCAGCTCATCCATGGCCTGCTGCACCAGCTTCTCGCTTTCCGAGTCGAGGGCCGAGGTGGCTTCGTCGAGGAGCAGGATGGCGGGGTTTTTCAGGATGGCGCGGGCAATGGCAATGCGTTGGCGCTGTCCGCCCGAGAGCTTGATGCCCCGCTCGCCCACCAAGGTATCCAGCCCTTCGGGGAACGACTGAATGAACTGCCAGGCATTGGCCCGACGGGCGGCGTCGATGATGTCGGCCTCGGAGGCTCCGGGGCGGCCGTAGAGGATGTTCTCCCCAATGGTGCCACCAAACAACATGGTTTCTTGAGGCACGATGCCGATGTGCTGGCGCAACTCGGTCAGATCCAGTTCATCAATATTGCGGCCGTCTACTGAAATGCTGCCGCCGCTGAGCGGGTACAGGTGCATGAGCAGCTGCACGATGGTGCTTTTGCCGGCCCCGGAAGGCCCCACCAGGGCTACTTTCTCACCGGCTTTAATATGAAAGCTGATGTCTTTGAGTACCGCTAAATCGGGGCGGGTGGGGTAGCGGAACTGCACGTTGTCGTAGCGGATGTCGCCGCCTATCTGCAAGGGCGCCACGCCGGCCGGGCGGGGCTGGTGCACCGGCTCGGAGGTTTCGTCCAGAATTTCCAGAATCCGCTCCGAAGCGCCCAGGCTGCTCTGAATCTTGCCGTACATCTCGCCCAAACCACCTACTGAGGCCCCGATGAACATGGTGTACAGGATGAAGGATACCAGGTCGCCCATGTCTAAGTGGCGCGGGTCGGAGAGGGGGAGTTCCACGTACGTAGCGCCGCGCCACAGCACCAGAAAGATGCCGCCAAAGATGGCCACGATGATAAACGACACAAACGCGCCGCGGTAAATGCTCGATTTCAGGGCAAACTGCACGGTGCGGTTTAGGCCGGCCCCGTACCGCTCCACCTCGTGCTGCTCACTGGTAAAGGCCTTTACCGAGTTGATGCCCTGCATCGTTTCCTCGACTACCACGTTGGTCTTAGCCAGCTCGTCCTGGGTTTGCTTGGAGAACTTCCGGATGCTGCGCCCGAACAGGAACGCCAGCAGCACCAGCGGCGGAAACGTGGCCAGCATAAACAACGAAAGTCGCCACGACTCCCACATAATGAACGCTACCCCGGCCAATAACGTCAGAATCTGGCGCATAAATTCGGCCAGTGTCAGGGAAAACGTATCCTGAATGTTGGCTACGTCCGAAGTCAGGCGGGAGGTGATTTCGCCCACGCGCCGCTGCTCAAAAAACGGGATGGGCAGCGTTACCAGCTTCTGGTAGAGCGTGCGGCGAATGTCGCGCACGGTAAACTCACTGACCCGCGAGAAAAAGAAGATGCGTCCGAAAGAAAATAGGCCCTGCACCAGCACAACTCCGAAGAGCAGTGCCGCAATACCCGTGATGGTGTGGGGCAGAAACAGAGGTAGCTTGGCAGTTTGGTGATTGGCAATGTTTACCAGATAGCCCAGCATCTTGGGCATGATCATAGTCGAAATACTGCTTAACAGCAGCAGCAGCAGCCCCGCAATGAATGGAGCTTTGTACGGCAGTACGAAGCGAAAAATCCGCAGCCCCTGTTTAAAGTTCTCCTTAGTAAGCTTGACCTTGGGAGCATCGGCCCCCGCCTGGCCACTGGTATTCATTCCGCTTCTGGCTGCCATTTCTGTTTAGAAGTGAGAAGTCAGAAGTGAGAAGTAAGACAATGCCCAAGTACCTGCGTGCGGGCACCTGAGCATTGACTCACTTCTCACTTCTGACTATCTCCTGTCTCAATTCACTATTCAAATTTATTCTTGCCCTGCTCTACCTTCAGGCCTTCGGAATTGCCGAAGGGAATGGGCAGACGCACCTGGGTGGCAATGGGCTGGCCCTTGCGGGTGGCCGGTTTCCAGGCCGGCATCTGGCCCAGTACCCGCAGCGCCTCCGTGTCGCACTCGGGGCTGAGGGGCTGCACTACCGAGGGGTTGGTGAGGTGGCCGTCGGCTTCCACCGTGAAGGTCATCACCACGTTGCCGCTGATTTGCTTGACGCTGGCCGCTTCCGGATACTTTAGGTTTTGCTGAAAAAACGTGCTTAAGCCCTGAGTTCCGCCCGGAAACTGCGGGGGCGCATCGGGGCGGTTGGCGGCGGGTTTGGCCTGGGCTTGCATCCGGCCGGGCTGCAGCTCCACGGGCTGTTTGGGAGCCGGAGCCGTTTGCTGGGCCTGTGCCGCCTGATAGGTCAAAGCTACAAGCCCGAAGATGAAGAAAGCGTGTTTCATAGGGTTGGCAGGTTGGAAGTGGCATTGTAATCGTTCGTCATGCATTGGCAAGCTCAGCACAACATTCTGATGAATGACCTCTGACGCAAAGGTACGCCTCCCTAAACAACGCCTACGCCACGGGGTTCAATTCGAGGTTGCGGGGGCGCGAAATGGCCAGCAGCCCTAGGAAAGTAATCAGCCCGTTGAGCATCAGAATCTCGAAGCCGAACTCATAACCCCACCAGGCTTTGGAGTTGCTGTTGATAAACCACGTCAGCAGCGGAGCCACTACGCACACGGGCAGTACCAGCTTATCGGTGAGGCCGCGGCTGGTGAAGATGCCGAACGAGAACAGGCCCAGCAGCGGCCCGTAGGTGTAGCCCGCCGCTTTGAACACCGAGGTAATCACGCTCTGGTCGTTGATGGCCCGGAAAATCAAAATGATGATAATCAGTACAATGGAGAAGCCAAAGTGCGTAGCCTGGCGCAGCTGCTTCTGCTTGGCCTCATCATACTGTTTGATGTCGAGCATGTCCACGCAGAAGGAGGTGGTCAGGGCCGTCAGGGCCGAGTCGGCGGAGGCGTAGGTGACGGCAATGATGCCCAGGATGAACACGATGCCGGCAAACAGGCTGAAGTGGTTGGTAGCCAGCAGCGGAAATACATTGTCGCCGATGACTTTGCCGGTGGCCGGGTTCAGGGGCAGGGCAATGCCCTTGGCGGCGGCAAACTTATAGAGCAGCACGCCCAGGGAGAGGAAGAACACGTTCACCACCACAATGGCCAGCGTAAACCAGAACATGTTTTTCTGGGCGTCGGGTAGGCTGCGGCAGCTCAGGTTTTTCTGCATCATATCCTGGTCCAGCCCGGTCATGACGATAGTGATGAACGCGCCCGAGGCGAACTGCTTCCAGAAGAACTTATCATCCTTGGGGTCGGAGAAGTAAATCTGCGACATGGCGCTTTCCTTCACCGTTTTTACCAGTCCGGCAAAGCCCAGGTTCAGCTCGTCGGCCATCAGGTAGATGCTCACCGCCACGCACACCAGCATGGCCAGCGTCTGGAAAGTATCGGTCCAGAGGATGGTTTTGAGGCCGCCCCGGAAGGTGTAGAGGTAAATCAGGAAGATGCTGACCGTAACCGTCACGGCAAACGGTACGCCCAACCCATCGAACACGGCAAACTGCAGCACGCCCGCCACCAGAAACAGCCGGAACGCGGCCCCCACGGCCCTCGAAATCAGGAAGAACAGCGCCCCGGTTTTGTAGCTCCAGAACCCGAACCGCTGCTCCAGGTAGGTGTAGATACTCACCAGCCGCATGCGGTAGTACAGCGGCATAAGCACAGTGCCAATTACCAGATAGCCCACAATGTAGCCCAGCACCACGGCCATGTAGCTCCAGCTCTGGGAGGCTACCATGCCGGGAATAGAAATGAACGTGACGCCCGACAGCGAGGTGCCAATCATGGCGAAGGCCACCATGTACCAGGGCGCGTTGCGGTTGGCTATGAAGAACGACTCACTGGTAACCTTCCGCGAAGTGAGGTAGGCAATGATGATGAGCACGACGAAATAGCCCGCAATCAGGCTCAGAACGAGGGTGGGGGACATGGAGAAGCAGTTACCGGTTGCCGGTTACTGGTTGCCAGTTCGAGGAGAAAAAGCAACAAGCCGTCGGCCACGGATGAAATAAGGTATCAAAGCTACCAACAAGCGGCTAACTACACGCTATTCATCTACCTGATAACCGGCAACCCAGCCTATACCCACTCCTGCCAGCGGAGCACTTCCCCCACGGCGGGCGCATGCAACTCGCCACGCAGCATACCGCCCTGGGCTACGTGCCGGAGCTGCTGCAGCGGCTCGGAGGCCGGCTCGTCGCTCAGGTCAAAGGTGCCGTAGTGCATGGGTACCACGTGGCCGGCGCGCAGCTGGTTCACCGCTTTGGCGGCCTCGTGCGGATTTACGTGGCTCATCTGCATCATGTAGGCCGGCTTGTAGGCTCCAATTGGCATCAGTACGATATCCAGCGGGCCAAACTGCTTTTCAATGGCCTCGAAATGCGGGGCCATCGACGTGTCGCCGGCGAAGTACAGGGTACGGCCATCGGGCAGGCGCAGCAGGAAGGAACCCCAGAGTACCGTGTTCAGATCGGTAAGCCCCCGGCGGTGCCAGTGGGAAGCGGGCAGATAAAACAGCTCAAACGGCGCGTCCAGTCCCAAATCGAACTGCTGCCACCAGCCGGCTTCCTGCACCGGTAGCTCCTGGGCCATGCCCCGCAGCAGCCCCGCCATGCCCAGCGGCCCCAACGCCCGTAGCTGCGGATTCTGGCGGGCCAGTAGCTTAACTGATTTCTCGTCCAGATGGTCGCGGTGGCCGTGGCTGAGCAACAGGTAATCGAGGCCGGTGAGCTGTTCCACTGCGCAAGGCAGCGCATGGCGGCGGCGCAGGCCCAGAGAGGAAAACAGCACCGGGTCGAACAGCAGGGTTTTGCCACTCACCCGCAGCACAAATGAGGCGTGGCCCAGCCACACCAGCCCGTCCTCACGACCTTGCAGAAAAGCGGTGCAGTCAACCACCGTCGGCACCCAGGTATCCGCCTTCTTAGCCTCTTTCTGCGGGTTTTTGCTGAGCTGCCATTTGAGCACGGTACCGAAACCGGGCTCGTACAACTCCTCCCCATTGCAGTATTCGCGCCCGATCATCCTGTTGCCGGGGTAGTTGGGCTTGATGATGGGCAAGTGCGGATTGGAGACGAAACGGGGAGCAGAAGCCATGAAAGAGAAGAATACAGCGGAAAACCGTCCCAAAGAAACAGCAAAACAAACGGGCAATCCGAAGCTGGTTCAGATTGCCCGTTTGCCTGTTCCCTGAAGGACAGAATATCAATAGCCAAGTGGTGTACCCGACCCGAACAATGGCGAATACGCCCCGCCCGGATATGCCGTGGCCCCGTTGCTCACCCGCACCCCGCCCGATACCGAGAAATTCTCGGTGATGTGATAATCGGCCCGCAGATTCACGCCTGTCCCCAGGTTGCCCCCGAAGCCGGCGTATGGATTTACGGTGAGGCCGTTGGTGGGCGTCAGATCCTTCCAGGCGGAGCCGGTGAGCGTGAGACGAGGTGAAAGCGCATACTGCCCGCCGCCCTGAATCAAATAATGGTTCGTGGCATTTGGCAGGGTTCGGCCATTTTCGCCGAATGGCGCGTAGGCGAGCCCCGGCGTGGTACGTAGGTACGTAACGCCGCCAAACACCGAGAACCGCTTCGTGAGCGGCACCGAAACCGTGGGGCTCAGGTAGGTGGCCGAGCCGTAGCGACCGGCAAACGTGGCCCCGGCCTCCAGGTGGTAGCGCGGCTGCAGCCCCAGCCGTGGCCGGGCAGGCTCGGTGGTTTGGGCCTGGGCAGTGACGGTCAGTAGGCAACCAATCGAAAGCAGAGAAAGTCGGATCATAAGTGGGGCCGCCGGGCAGCGGGTGAAATCAGTAGCTAAGGTACGAAACGACAAGCGGCCCGAAGTGGTGCGTGGCCGGAGAAAAAACACAACCTTGCGCCACTCTATTGCAGTTACCCATGAGCGAATTCCAATCGTATCAGCGCTTTCCGAATGTAGAAGTGGCCCAGCCCCTGCTGCAGCTGCTGCATCAGCACGATATTCCCTACGAAACCCTCCTGGATCAGCCCCGCATCGACCCGTCGTTTGCGTTCAATCCTACCAACTCCTACTTCGTGGTGCAGGTGCGGCCGGCCGATATGGAGGCCGTCCGGGCGCTGGAACGGGCCGCTGATGAGGTATTGACGGCCACTGCCCCGGCCGACCACTACCTGTTTCGCTTCACGGAGGAAGAGCTGCTGGATGTCCTGCTCAAGCCCGATGAATGGAATAGTTTCGATGTGGCCCTGGCCCGCCGCATTCTGCACCAGCGCGGTCAGCAGGTCAGCCCGGCGCTGCTGGAGCGGCTGCGGCAGCAGCGCCTCCATGATCTGGCCCAGCCCGAGCCGTCCCAGAAGGCCTGGGTGCTGTTTGGCTATGCGGTGGCTCTGTTGGGCGGCTTGGTAGCCATGTTTATCGGCTGGCACCTGTACCGGCATACCCGGCAGCTGCCTGACGGCCGCACCGTGCCGGCCTTCAGCCGCGCCGATCAGGCGCATGGCCTGCGCATTCTGATTCTGGGCGTGGTCTGCTTCGTGGGGTCCGTGGTGTGGCGGTTGCTGGCTGGCGGGTAGCGCGCGGGTACGGGTAGTTTCGGCGGTTAGGGCAGGGGTTGCGTAAGCAGAGTCGTTTCGCCGACTGATCTGCTTATGCAAACTCCCGTTCTTAACCAGGCCCGTGGCACGCGTCTGCACGGCCAGAAAGTGCTGGTGCTGGTACTGGCCGGCGGGGCCGGCTCCCGCATGGGGGCCCTCACCCGGCGGCGGGCCAAGCCGGTGCTGCCCTTCGCGGGCACCTACCGCCTCATCGATTTCGCCCTCTCCAACTGCGTCAACTCCGGCCTCACCGACGTGTGGGTGCTGGAATCCTACGAGCTGCACACGCTCAACGACCACCTTGGCGGCGGCCGGCCCTGGGACTTGGACCGTACCTACGGCGGGCTGCGGGTGCTACCGCCCGCCACTGGCCCCGAAGGCGGCGGCTTTGCCGGCGGCAATGCTGATGCGCTCTACCGGCAACTGCCCCTGATCCGGGAGTTTGCCCCCGATGTGCTGCTGGTCCTCTCGGCCGACCATCTTTACACCCTCGATTTTGGGGCGGTGCTGGCCGAACACCTGCGCCGCCGCGCCCACCTGACGATGGTCACCACGCCCGTGCCGCCCCAGGACACAGCCACCCGCTTCGGCAACGTGCGCCTGACCCGGGCCGGGCGGGTGCAGCGCTTCGCCTACAAGCCCACCCGGCCGCTGTCGGATACCATTACCACGGAGGTCTTTCTCTATGACATGGCCACGCTCGACCGCACGCTCACGGAACTGGCCGCACAGCACGCCAACCTCAAGGATTTCGGCGACTACCTGCTGCCCGCCCTGGTGCAGAACGGCCGCGCTTACGCCTATCCGCTGACCACCTACTGGCGCGACGTGGGCATCCCGCAGGTGTACTGGCAGGCCCACATGGACGTGCTCGATGGTCACGGTGTGCCGCTGGATGCTCCCAACTGGCCCCTATACACTCTGGCCCTGCCGCGCCCCCCGGCCCGGCTGGATGCCGGCAGTGAGGTGTCGGATAGCCTGCTGGCACCCGGCTGTCGGGTAGCGGGCACCGTGCGCCGCAGCGTGCTGGGACCGGGCGTGACGGTGGCCGCCGGGGCCGTGCTGGAAGAATGTGTGCTGTTGGGCAATACCCACGTAGCCGCCGGCGTGCACCTGCGCCGCGTGGTGGTCGATGCCGGTTACGACCTGACGGAAGGCCGCCGCTGGTGGGGCGAAAAGGTGAAAGTGCTGGGCGACCCCGCCGACGAGGAAACCGCGTAGGCCGTACCGGTCCGGCAGGCGCAGCCTGTCGGACCGGTTGCCGCGTGCTGATGTTGTTGCGTCGTCGTGCGGGTGTCAGCTTACTTCAACCGGTCCGACAGGCTACGCCTGCCAGACCGGGGCATGTAGCTACCTTGCCTTCCCGCTCAGCCACGCTTCCCGGAACTTCTTCTGGGCCTTCGTGACGGGGCGTTTGGCGTCTTCGTAGGTCACTACTTCCAGCGCGTTGTCTTCCTGGAGCGTGACGGTAGCCGTGCGCACGAGGCCGCGGGTGCGGTACTCCAGGGGCAGCGCGTCGCCGGGCTTGTGGGCGGCCAACAGAGTTTGCATTGCTTTGGCATTGATGGGCTTGCGGCCGTCCAGCTTCAGCACCACGTCTTCCCGGTCCAGGCCGGCCTGGTAGAGGGGGCTGCCCAGCAGGGTAGTGCCCAGCGTGGCGGTGCTGTCGGGGTTGAACTGCAGACGGGCTCCCAGTGTGGTGTGGCCGGCGCGGGCCGGGCGCACCAATAGTCCGGCTGGAGCCAGCAGCTGCTCGTATTTCGGCAGCTCGTGGCCCGTAATGTGCTGGCGGAAAAACTGCCCGGCAAAGGCCGTGTCCTTCGTCACCGTACCCAGCACTTGTTGCAAATCGCGCAGGGTGTAGGGTTTGGCGGGGGCGTAGTTCTGCTGCGCGCCGTGCTGCTGCCAGAGGGCGCGCATGTAGGTGTCGAGGTCGGTTTTAAAGCGGCTACGCAGCTCCAGGTCCAGGGCCAGTGCGTTGGCGGCCCCGATGTAGTAGTAGCTCAGGTAAGTATTCGCGCGGTTGTTGGGGTCGATGGCAGCGGCGGCATCCACGAACGGGGCCTGCTGGCTCATGTACACCGGCGAGTAGCGGGCGGCCCCGGGCGAAAGCAACATCGCGCCCACGATGCCGCTGAGGGCTTCCTTGGCGTATTCCGCATCGGTGTACACGCCCGCCCGGCGCAGCAGCAGCTCGCCGTAATACTGCGTAAAGCCCTCGGCAAACCACAGGTTGCTGCTCATGTTGGCCCGCTGAAAGTCGAACGGCTCCAGATCCTGGGGGCGCAGGCGCTCCACGTTCCAGCTATGGAAAAACTCATGGGCCACGGTGCCCAGGTTGTCGATGGCCCCGGGGCCGCGCAAGGGGCGGTTGCTGGTGAGGCTGGTGGAGTTCCGGTGCTCCATGCCGTCGCCGCTGGTCTGGGGCAGGTAGTTGGCCACGAAGGTGTAGCGGCCGAAATCGTACTCCGGCAGCCCCCCGAAGATGGCGGCGGCTTCCTTTACCACCTTTTTGGTATTGGCTACGTAGGCATCCAGCTCGGCGGGCGTACCATCGTGCAGCACCTGCATTTCGATGGTGCGGCCTGCTTCCTGCCAGCTGCGCACCTGCTGCGGCCCCAGTGAAGTAGGCGAGTCCATCAGGTATTGCAGGTGCGGCGCGGTCCAGGTGCCGTTGGCTTCGGGCTTGAGCTGGGAGGCTACCGTCCAGCCCTCGGGCAACTGAAACTGCACGGCGGCGGGCCGTTGCTCCAGCCCCTGGGCGTACGCCAGCGTGGCGGGCATGTTCAGGTGGGCGTGGCGCTGGTCGATGCCGGCGTAGGTGCCGTCGGTCCGGTCGCCGAAGAGGGTGTAGGTGAACACCACCGTACCGTCGTGGCCGGCCACGGCCCAGCCGTAGGGGTCGGGTTTGACCACCGACAAGACCTGGCCTTTCGAGTCGGTGGCCTGCACGTCATATACGTTCTTGGCAAACTCGTGCAACGCGTAGCGGCCGGGCGAGGAGCGGGCCATACGCACCTGCAGCGGTCCGGCCGGCACCTCCCGGAACGTAACCGTCACCCGGGCTTCGTGATGGACGGCGTTGGGGAAGGCCAAAGAGTACTGTACGGGAGCCTGGGCCAAAGCGGGGCGGCCCAGGGCCAGCGGCAGGCTTAATAGAAGCAGGGCGGCGGTTTTCCGCATAACTCAGTCAGGAAACAGGTAGAAGATGGATACAGACGCGAACCTACGGCTTTCCGTTGCCGGTTGCCAGTTGTCGGTTTTTAGTTCTTGGTTTTTGGTAGAACGTCATTCCAACTCAATAACCAAAAACGAATAACCAATACCTTACGCCGCTCGCCACACGCTGGCTTCTACCATTCGCCCAAAAAACTGCCCGGCCGCTTCCGGCATCAGGCCGATGCGGTGCAACTCGGCCTCAATGGGCGGCCGGTGGCGGGCGCTGATGCCGGTAGTCAGCCCGAAAAAGTGGTACATCAGTCCCAGCAGCAGCCGGTGCCACCACGCTTTGGGTGGTCCGAAATCGGCCAGCAGCCAAACGCCTGTGGGTACCAATGCTGTCCGCAGCCGCCCCACGATGTCGCGCAGCCGGGTGGGCTCAAACAGATCCAGGAAGAAAAACGTCAGTACCGCTTCGAACAGCTCCTGCGGCTGCAGGGCGGCCTCCGTACCCAGCCGAAACTCCACCTGCGCCGCGTGCTGTGGCAGACGTCGGTGCAGCCACTCCTGGCTTTGGTGCAGCATCCGGGGCGAGGCTTCCAGGTACAGCAGGCGAGCCGCCGGGTTGCGCCGCAGCACCTCGCCCAGCACCCAGCCCGTACCACCCCCGATGATGAGCACCCGGGCCGCCCCCGTCGGCAGGCCGGCCGTCAGGACCGCCTGCTGCGCCCGGCGCAATGCCGGGCCGTACACTAGCTGGGCCAGCGGATCGTAGAAAGCCGCCACGAAATCAAAGCCGGAATCAGGAAGGGAAGGCATAGCAGCAACAAACAGCCGGCAAGATGCACCCGCGCCGCCGGATACCGCGCCACCGGTTTTTGCGTATGCCATATCCATGACCAACCCTCTGCGGCGGCTAGTGGCCGGCTTTACCCTGTTTCTGACGGAATTTGCCATTACCCTGGCCCTCGGGACGCTGGGAGTGGTGCTGTTTCTGGCCCTGGGCCGGGAGGTGTTCGATCAGGATGCTGCCACTTTTGATGCGGAGGCGTTCCGCTGGACGCGCCGGCTGCTGGGACCCAACCGGCAGGACTGGGTAGAGGGCATTACGTTTCTGGCCTCGCGCAACTTTATCACCGGGGCGGCGGGGCTGCTGGTCAACTGGTTTCTGCTGATGCGGCGACACCGCTGGTATTCTCTGCTGGTGCCCGTCGTGGCGCTGGGCAGCATCACGCTAAACCTGGTGCTGAAGCAGTTCTACAACCGTCCCCGGCCGCTGCTGCCGCTGGTGTCGGCCTCGGGCCTGAGCTTCCCCAGCGGCCACGCCATGATTTCGGCCTCGTTCTACGGCTTGCTCATGTACCTGGTCTGGACGCACGTGCGCCGCCCGGCCTGGCGCTACGGGCTTATTGCCCTGCTGGTGAGCATCGTGCTGCTTATTGGCCTCACGCGGGTGTACCTGCGGGTGCACTACGCCACCGATGTACTGGCGGGCTTCACGGCGGGAGCCGCGTGGCTGGTGGTGGCCATTCCGGTCCTGAAACGCGTGGAAATGCAAACAAAAAAACGCTTCCGAAAACAAGTGCAAACAACTGAAAAACAGCCTACATAGCGCAGAATCGAAATATTTTGCGGAAAATAATCTGCCTTTTTTTAGACCAAAGCTTGACATGCGTTGAAAAAGGCCCTTATCTTTGCAGCATCAAATGACACTCACACGGAGGTCAGGCGATAAAAAGTGCTGCGCTTGTGGCGAAATTGGTAGACGCGCTGTCTTCAGGCGGCAGTTCCGCAAGGTGTGGGAGTTCGAGTCTCCCCGAGCGCACAGAAGCCGATCCAGAAATGGGTCGGCTTTTTTGTGTTTAATCCGGTCCGGTGCCGGACCGGGTCATACTAGCCAATAATTGCGTCATTCACGTAATCAGCGAAAATCTGTGATTGAATGAAGAATCTGACGGCCCGGCTGCTGGCCTTGTGGAGCCTGCTGACGCTGGAAGTGCTGGTAGTGGGCGGCGTGTTCATGGGCTCGGCCCTGGGGTTTTTCTACCTCACGCGGGTGGTGTTCGTGGAGCACTCCGTGCAGTTTGATTCTTGGGCGTTTCGGCAGCTGGATGCGTTGCGGGCCTCCGTGCCCGGCCTGACCGGTCCGGTTCGGAGCCTCACGTTTTTTGCCTCGCTGCCGTGGCTGGTGGCGGCTGGGGTGGGTATTCCGGGGCTGCTGCGGTGGCGCGGGTTCCGGCGCGAAGCCTGGGAAGTATTTCTAGCCGTGGCGGGTTCCGCGCTACTAAACCAGCTGCTCAAAACTCATTTTCACCGGGTCCGGCCGTCTTCGGCGCTGTACTTTCAGCCGGGAATGAGCTTTCCCAGCGGCCACGCCATGATTGGGCTGGCATTGTACGGCTGCCTGGCCTGGCTGCTGTGGCGGCATCGGCGGCACCCGGCCTGGGCCGCGTTGCTGCTCCTGTTTGCCCTCTGCATCGGCCTCACGCGGGTATACCTGCACGTACACTACGCCACCGATGTAGCGGCCGGCTTTGCGGGCGGTTTGCTCTGGCTGATTCTGCTGCGCACCGCCCTGCGCCTGTTCTGGCGGGAGGAACAGCAGGTGATGAAGTGAATGGGGGAGGGCGTTCCGGTCCGGCGGCTGCAAGCCGTCGGGCCGGTTGCCGTAAGCTGATGTTAGGACGGTGTTGCGCTAACGGCCCTGACGACAACCGGCCCGACGGCTTGCAGCCGCCGGACCGGGACGTTCTTTTAGCTCTTCATCAACTCGTTACAACTTTACCTTCACCCGCAGCGCCAGCAGGCCTTTTACGCCCTGGAGTTCTTCCAGCTCCAGCTCCTCGATTTCGGGTTCGAGCAGGCCGCGGTCCTGGAGGTAGTCGATGTACTCCAGGTACTCGTCGGCCTCGCGCTGCTGGCTGTACACTAGGGCAATCAGGCCGGGCTGGGTGAGCCGCTCGCCGGTGCCTTGCACGGTGGCCTTATCGATGCGCTTCTTGATGATTTCGTAGCGGATGTTATAGGCTCCATCCACGTCGAACTGGCGCTCATCCTGGCGGAAACGGATGCTCAAAGGCTGGCTGTGGATGAGGATGAGCTGGGTGGTTTCCAGCGGAATGGGCAGCGTGGGCTTGAGGGCGGCGGTGCGGCGGGTAATTTCCACCATCACCAGCAGCTGCCACAGGCGCAGGTTTTTCAGGAACACTAGGTCGAATGGCTTGTCCTCCACCAAAGCCGCGCCCACGTAGATGTTGTGCTCTACGCCATCGGTTTTGAAGCGCTGGAAGTAATGCGGAAACATGGCTTGGGCCTTGGCGTCCTCCTCATCGAGGTAGGTGCTGACGGCGTCGTTGAGCAGGGTGGTGGTTTCCTCGAAGGCCTTGCGGCGCTTGTAGAGGATGCCCAGCTCGGGGTCGATGTTGGACCAGTACTGGCGGATGACGGGCTGCAGCTCGGGCGTGTTCTGGCTCAGGTACTCGAAGAGCGGCTCCATCTCGGTGCGGATGGACTCGAAGATGTTCACCTCGTCGCCGGTCAGCATGCCCTGGCGCAAACGGCGCAGGTTTTTGTTCACGTAGAACTTCAGCTCGTCGAGAATAGGCAACTGCTGAAACTCGGAGGCCTTTTTGAGCACCTTGCCGGCCATCGTGAGGTGTTCCACCAAATCGCCCTGGATGGCCTCGTTGCGGGCCACGCTACTGCCCCGGATGTCGGAGGACCCGTGCAGCGGATACACGTCGTGAAACACGATGTCCTCCATTTCGGCGGTTTTGTTGCCGTCTTCCAGCTTTTGCAGCAGGTTTTGGGCCGCGTTGGTGAAACGCCACTCCATGGTGGGGTGAATAGCCGTGAACTTCTCCTTAATGATGGCCTGCACTCGCGTCTGAATGTCCTCGGCGTTGCGCTTCACGGCCACCGCAAACAGGGGCACAAACTGGTTCACGTTTTCCAGGCTGAACTCGTTCAAGTCGCCCACGTTGGGGGAGCCCAGCTCCAGCAGGCCCACGGTATCGTCGCCGTAGGGCAGCAAAGCCAGAATTGCGGAGCGGATGCCCAGGCTCAGAATCTGCTGGCGCAGGTCCTCGGGGATGTCGGCTTTTTCCACGTCCTCAATCACCAGCGGCTGGCGGTGCTGCCAGAGCTGGCTGTAAATCTGGCGGAAGCCGGAGCTGGCGTCGGGGTTGTGGAGCTGCTTGGTGAGGAAGCTGTGGTTGATTTTGCGGCCGAAATCCACGAAAGCCCGCTTCTTCTCGTCGTAGGCGGCAATGCCCAGCTGCAGAAACGGTTTGCCGAACAGCACCCGCAGCTTCTCCTGAATCTGCTCCAGGCGGTCGGAGGCCTGTAGCACGTCGCGTTCCAGCAAGTCGTACTTCAGCTCCGAGAGAATTTCCTGTTCCGTGACATCTACCAGGTGCAGAATATTGAAGCCCACTAACTCGAAATGCTCGGGCGGCAGCAGCTCCAGCCACGCCTCGGTGCGCTGGGGGTTGCGGCTCAGGAAATCCAGCTGCTCGGGCGTCAGCGCGGGCTTCTCGCCGTGGACCTGCACCTCCAGAAACGTGGAAATAAACTCCACGCTGTAATGGCGGTAAAGGCCGATGCTGTAATCGGGCACGGTGAAGATGACGTTGCCCTGTAAGGGCAGCTGCACGCCGTACACCTTCTCCAGAATCAGCTGGTAGGCCATGCGGGTGGTGTAGAGCTCCAGCTGCCGCATATCAATGTTGAGCGGCTGCTTGATGATGTGGGCTGCGTTAAGCAGTACCTCATCAAAACGGGGCGTGTAGTAAAAGCTCTGGCGCTGAAACGGCGCAATGGCCCCCACAATATCAATGGCGAAGGAAGCCGGCGGAAACACGGCCAGCATGAGCGTCTCCACCAGGTCGCAGTTGCACTCCAGCTGGGTGAGGTCGGTGAGCGGACCCCGCACCCAGTCGGCGGCGGCTACCTGCTCGCCCACGGCGCGGGAGAGCAACGCAATACCCATGTTCAACGATACCTCGCCCGCTTTCCAGTATGCAATCAGCGGCTCCAGGCTGAGCGTGGTCCGGAACGGGAAGGTGGGCGAAACGGCCGGGGTAGGTTCTTTCAGCATAGCAGGCGAAGGCACGGTGCCCGCCACCGGAAACAGGCGGCGCGGCAGCGGGAGGGTATACGGCAAAAACCGGGCGGCCGGACGTTAGCAAACTGTTACCTAGGGCCGGGTCACGTCAATCAGGCGCAGTTGGTTCTCGCCGGTGGGGTCGGTCTGGTTGAGTGGGGTGGGGCTGCCGTTCACGTACACCAGCTTGTTGCTGTTCTGGAAGCAGGTGCAGCAGCCATCGGCCTCGTAATCGGTACGCAGCTCCACGCGGTTAATCAGGTAGCGAAACGTAGGTGCCGCAGTCCGGCTGGGAGCCAGATATAGTTGGTAGCTATACTGGTCGAGGTTGCGGTTACCGGCCCGGGTGAACGGCGTAGCGTTGTTGATGACGATGGGTTGGGTAACGGCCTGGAGGCGGGAGCGGGTCAGCGTTACGGTATCGGCCCGGGGGCGTTGGGCCGTATCCCGGGGCACGCGCACCAGGTACACGGTAGCAACTTCAGCCGAGAGAAACCCTTTCCGGGGGCCGGTGCTCAGGGTATCGGTGCTGAGGCGCAGGCCGATGGCGTCGGCGAATTCGTCGTTGCACTCGCAGGCCGTGGAGCCGCAGCAGGCCGTCAGCAGGGCCGTGGTAGTGAGGAGAAGAAGCCAGGTAAAAAAGGAGCGCACCATAGGGCGTAAAGATAGAGTGGTTTCCGGAGCAATACGCCCCGGCCGGGGCCGAAACCGGCTGCGGCACAAAAAAGCCGACCCGTACAAACGGGTCGGCTCCGGAACGCCGGGCGGCTCGGAATATTGAGCGGCGGGGGGCAGCTTATTCTTTCACGAACCGCCGGGTTTCGGCCCCGGCGCGGGTGGTGATTTTGAAGAAGTAGGTGCCCACCGGTAAATCGGCCACGTCCAGGGGGAGGGTGTGGGAGCCTTTTTCCTGCTTAGTTTCCGGCTGCACGGTACGCAAAGTGTTGCCCCGGCCATCGAGCAGCTCCACGGTTACGGGGCCGGCTTTGGGCAGCTCGTAGTCGAGTTGCGTGGCGGTGGCGGTAGGGTTGGGGTACACGCGGGTTTCGGCCCCGGCCGGGGCAGTGGGCGCGGCCGGGGCGGCCACCGGCTCCAGCAGCAGAAAGGCCACCGGCCGCAGCAGCCGCTGCCCCGGGCTGCGGCGGGAATGGCGCGCCGTTGGTTCGGGGTTGGCCGACTGGCTGGTGAGGGCCTGTATGTCGGCCGCCCACTTTTCCTGTTGCGGCTTCAGCTCCTGGGCCAGGCGGGCAATATCGGCTTCGTGGGGGCGGGCCAGCTCGCTCACGCGCAGCAGTAACGCGCGGGTTTCGGTGCGCAGTTGCTGGCGCTGCTGCTGCTGGGCCTCGGTGAGGACCGGCCGGGCCGTAGCCCCGTTCGGCTGTGTTTCGGCGCGCAACGCCTGGCCGCGCTGGCGCAGGTCGTGGAACTGAGCGCGGTACACGGCCAGCTGGGCTTTATCGGAGGTGCTGAGGCGGGTTTCCAGCTGCTGGCGCTGCCGGCGCACGGCGGGTAGCACGTGTTGCTGCACGTAGGCCCGGATTTCGGGGCGGCCGGGCTGGGTGGTAGCGGGGCGGGGAGCGGCCTGGGCCAGTACAACGGGAGCCGTGCATAGCAGCAGGAGATTGAGGGCGAAGGCGGAGAAAGCAGGCAGCTGCATAGCGAATAACAAGGGGGAAAAGGTGACGGATACCGGAATAGAGGCCAATTTGCAGCCCCGGTTTAACGCGGGCCCTAAAAACCCGACGAACCGGCCCGATTCATCCCCTCAATCTGCCATCCTGCCCGTAATATGCCCGTTATTCTGACCCGTGGGGCCGCCTGCTGGTGGCTGGGGCCGCTGAGCCTGTTTCTCTCGTTGGCAACCCACGCGCCGGCCCAGACGCCGGCCCCAACCGCCCCGCTTCGGCCGGCTCCTAATCCGGCCTGGCTGGAGCAGCTAGTGCGCGAATCATCGGTGCTACGCAGGCACCACGTGGGCGTGTGCGTGGCTGATGTTACCACCGGCCAGCAGCTGTTCGGGCTGAACGACGACCGGTACTTCACGCCGGCCAGCACCATGAAGCTATTCAGCCTCTACGCCGGCCTGCGGCTGCTGCCCGACTCGCTGCCCAGCCTGCACTACGTGCTGCGCCCCGATACGCTGCTGTTCTGGGGTACCGGCGACCCCACGCTGCTGCACGGCGACGTGCCCTCGCGGCGGGCCTTCACGTTTCTGCAAAATCGGCCCGAAAAGCTGGTGTACGCCGAGGTGCCCACAGCTGCCGCCTTCGGTCCCGGCTGGAGCTGGGACGACTACAACTACTATTTCCAGCCGGAGCGCGGCCCCTTCCCGATTTACGGGCACACGGTGCGCTTCTACGCCCGGGCCGGCCAGCCTATGCCCCGGGTGCTGCCCCTGTTTTTCCGGCCCCTCACCCAGCTCGCCCCCGCCGGCACGCCCAACCCCACCGAGGACCACGTGCGCCGCCCGGCGCTGGAAAACCGGTTCACGGTGCTGCCTTCCACCGGCAGCTGGGTAGATGAAACCCCGTTTCGGACCAGCCCCGCCCTGCTGCTCCAGCTACTCCAGGATACTTTGCGCCGCCCGGTGCTGCTGGCCTCGCTGCGGCTGCGGCCCCAGGACTCGGTGCGCACGTTGCGCGGGCTGCCCGTCGATTCGCTCTACCGCCGCATGCTGCGGGTGAGCGACAATTTCCTGGCCGAACAGCTGTTGCTCATGTGCGCTTCTTCGCTCAGTACCGATTCGCTGAGTACGGGGCGGGCCATAAGGGCCATGCAGCTCAACTACCTGCGCGAATTGCCCGATGCCCCGGTGTGGGTGGATGGCAGCGGCCTCTCGCGCCTGAACCTGGCCACGCCCCGCAGCCTGGTGGCTTTGCTGCTGACGCTGCACCAGCAGGTGCCCGAGCCGCGTCTGCTGGGCCTGCTGGCAGCGGGAGGCGGTCAGGGCACCCTACGCCGCGTGTACCGGCCGGTGGCGGGGCAGCCCTGGCTCTGGGGCAAAACCGGTACCCTCACCAACAACCACAACCTGGTGGGCTACCTGCGGACCAAATCGGGCCGGCTGCTGGCGTTCAGCTTCCTGAATAATAACCATGTGGCCACTACCAACGAGGTGCGCCGGGAAATGGAGCGCATTCTTACGCAGGTGCGGGAACGGTGGTAGAGGCTTGCGTCGGTCCAGCCGCTGCCACCCTCACGGCTTTCCCGAATCCCTTCGAAAACGAGCTGCTGGTGGCTTTGCCCGCCGGCGCTGAGGCCCAGCCCGCCACGGTGACCCTCAGCACCCTGACCGGCCAGAAGGTGTACCGCAGCCAGTCGGTACTTTCCTTGGTAGCCCAGCTGCTGCCCGGCCTGCCCACCCTGAAAGCCGGCGTGTACGTGCTGCGCCTGACCACCGCCACCGGCAGCACCGCCCAGCGCGTAGTGCGCCGCTAGGTACCCCTCATAACCAAACGCCAACCGGCCGCCCCGAAGTAGTTTCGGGGCGGCCGGTTGGCGTTTGGGGAAGCGCGAATATCAGCAGCTTTGGTATAGCCAGCGGTAGGCGCGCCCAGTCCAATAGAGCATACCACGGCCGCTTTCATCACTGATAAACTCGATAGCAGGATACTTGAGCGGCACTACTTTGGTATCGTTTAACTCTCCATTTTTATCAGTTGTAACCTCAAATGTGCTGCGCTTGGTATAGAGCTTCCATTGGCCGGCCCAATCGAAACTAGCCTCTGGGGGCTCAGTACTTGCTTTGCCCTCCATATCCAGAATAGATGGTTTGCTCTGACCCTGGTGGAAAATGACCAGTCCTCGGCTGGGAGAGGCGCGGTGAGCTACCGGTATAGCTATGTCCGGTTTCCCGTCACCGTTGAAATCAGCCTGCAGAAAGCTTGGCCGGATATACGTACTGCGTACATACGTTCGGTCAAGGTGAGCTTGTTGCCAAACCGTTTGTGCCCACGCAGGCAGCTGTGCAGGAGTAGCAGATAAAGCAGCAGAAAGAGCTAAACAGAGCATTGTAGTGGGAAAATAGCGGAGTAATGAAACGTATTAACTGATTAGTCGATGGGGTATACTTTATTCAGTACTACCAATGACAGCTCGGTTTCGTGCGGCTGCATAAGACCATGTAATAGCTTGAGGCGGATCTAGATAGTAACGGTATGCCAAGGCCATTTGGCGTGCAGCTTCTTCCACGGGCATTCGGCCCGTTGCAGTACCTAGACCCGGACACGCAACTACTTGGATACGCTTCTGTAGAGCATTAAAAGCGGTAACAGCCTCAAGTAAGGCTTTCATAGCCAAGTACACATTATCCGTAGCATGTATGGGCATGGGCACGCGCATGGTGGGAGTGTGTGCCACATATGGGTGCCGGGGATGAGTAGTTTCAATGATGAAGCTAGTGCCAACAGGCTGTTCACCGGTGTAATGGGCTATAATATAGTTCTGTATCCGTACCTGAAGCTCAGGACCAAAAAAGCGGGTAATGGCCAAATCAACCCCGCCGTCCATGAGCCCGAAAGAATTGGCCGTGCTGACAATGCAATCAAAGTTCGGTATCTGTTCAAAGCGGCTGTTAATTATTTCGACTTCAGGATAATGGGCAAAAGCCTGTTGCCAAGCATTACACAATTCAGTATTGGGGTCGACTAAAAGGAGTTTTTGCATAGAAGAGAGTCTTGAATAGCTAAATCCACTGAAGCTCAAAAATACGTCTTTCAGAAGAACACGCTAATGAGGTACTGACAACTCTTCTATTGTCATTTGCTACAGGCCAACTGAAAGCCGGCGTGTACGTGCTGCGCCTCACCACCGCCACCGGCAGCACCGCCCAGCGCGTAGTGCGCCGCTAGGTACCCCTCATAACCAAACGCCAACCGGCCGCTCCGAAATTACTTCGGGGCGGCCGGTTGGCATTTGGCGAACTTGATTCGCTGGAAAATAGCCGCTAATACAGCACCCGGAACTTGATGGTATGCTCTACCTCGCGCAGGGCTTGGATGACTTCGGGGGCGTACTGCTTGTCGATGTCGGTGATGACGTAGCCAATGTGCTCGTTGGTTTTCAGGTACTGACCCAGGATGTTGACGTGGTGCTGGGCCAGCACGTTGTTGATGCGGGCCAGCACGCCGGGCACGTTGTGGTGAATGTGGATGAGGCGGTGGGCCTGCTGCTCGGGCAGCTGAATGTTGGGGAAATTGACGCTCTGCTGGGTGTTGCCGGTGTTCACGTACTGCATAATCCGCTCGGGCACGAACTCGGCAATGTTGCGCTGGGCCTCGGCCGTGCTGCCCCCGATGTGGGGCGTGAGCAGCACGTTGGGCAGGCCGCGCAGCTCACTCTCGAAGCTTTCCTGGTTGGTTTTGGGCTCATGCGGAAACACGTCCACGGCGGCCCCGCCCAGGTGGCCCGAGCGGAGTACGGCGGCCAGGGCCGACACGTCCACCACGTGGCCGCGGGCGTTGTTGAGCAGCAGCGCGCCGGGCTTCATCAGGGCCAGCTCGCGGGTGCCGATGAGGTTCGTGTTTTCCTGGCGGCCATCCACGTGCAGGGTCACGATGTCGGCCTGCTGGAGCAGCTCATCGAGGGTGCGGCACTTCACGGCATTGCCCAGCTGCAGCTTCTCGGCCACGTCGTAGTAGAGCACCTGCAGGCCGATGGCCTCCGCCACCACCGACAGCTGGCTCCCGATGTTGCCGTAGCCCACGATGCCCAGCTTCTTGCCGCGCACCTCAAACGAGCCCCCGGCCGACTTATCCCACTCGCCGCGGTGCATTTTGGGGTTTTTTTCGGGGATGCGGCGGGCGAGCATGATGATTTCGCCCAAAGCCAGTTCCACCACCGAGCGGGTGTTACTAAACGGCGCGTTGAACACCGGCACGCCCTTTTTCATGCAGCCCACCAAGTCAATCTGGTTGGTGCCGATGCAGAACGCGCCCACGGCCATGAGGCGGTTGGCGGCTTCCAGCACCTTGGCCGTCACCTGGGTTTTGCTGCGGATGCCCAAAATGCTCACGCCCTCGATGCGGGCGGCCAGCTCGTCCTCGTCGAGGCCGCCGGGCACGGTATCCACCTGGTAGCCTTCCTGGCGGAACAGCTCGGCGGCGCGCGGGTCGGGGTTTTCGAGGAGGAGGACTTTGATGCGGTTCTTGGGATACGAGAGGGTCATCGGGAGCTTGTTCTGGTAGAGGAATTCGTCGAAAGAGGGCAGCACTTCATCGGCGCGCGCCACCACGGCGTCGCGGGTCACGTTTTCGGTGAAGGCGTAGAAACGGTCCGCGAGGCCGGCCTCGCGGATCTGGTAGTCGGTGTAGCCGTCGCCGAGGGCGTACACGGGGCCATGCAGGTCGAGCAGCTGGAGCTGCCGGATTTTGCCGCCGTCCTGGCTGAGCGGGTTGGTGGCGTCGAAGCCCGTAATGCGGCCCTCGGCGTCGAAGGTGAAGGTGTTGGCCAGCACAAATTCCGGGGTGATGCCGAACTCAGCCACCACCGGCTCAATGAACTCGCGGAAGCCGCTGCTGACAATGTACACCCGGCCCGGAAACTGCTCGAAGAAGCCCCGGTTGCGCCGGATACTCTCCGACACCTTGCCCTTCAGCCGCTCCACCAGCAGCGCAATATGTTCGCGGCGGGCCGGCAGCAGCGCCAGCCGTTCCCGCAAGGATTCCGAAAACTTCAGCTCCCCGCTCATGCCCCGGTCGGTAAGGGCGCGGATGGCGGCTACTACTTCCTGGCGGTTAGGCTGGCCGGTGAGGGCAATGTCGGCCAGCTCGTCGAGGCCTTCCACCTGGGTAAACGTGCTGTCGAAATCAATGATGAGGTAGGGGAGTGGTGCGGGGGTATCGGGCATAGCGGGGGCAAGGTAGGGGGCGGCGGGCAATGGGCCAACCGCCGGAACCGGCCCGTTCTACGATTTCCAACCGGAAAAGAACGAACCAGCCGATTCTAACCGAACAGATTTTGGCAGTATTTTAGGCCATGCAACTCCTCGCGCTCCTGCTTCCGCTGCTACCGGTTCCTTCTGCCCCGGCCGCTGCTGTTACGTTCCACCGGATTTCGGCCGCCACCTACGCCCAGGCCCAGCGTACGACTCAGTCGGTAAAAGTGCCGACCACGTTCCCGGTAAAGGCCCTCAACGGGCAGTTGGTGATTCCGACCACCGCCGGCCCCTAGACCTTCCGCGACATTACCATTGAGGAAACTGTTGCCAGGAATATTCCGGAAGATGCGGCTACGCGCTACACCTATCACGGTTTTCTGCCCGGATTTCGGCGGTACGTGGTGGAGGTGACTTTCTGCGAAACCGGCGAATGGTGGCTCATCAGCCCGGAAGGCCGGCGGCTGACACTGTACGGGTCGCCGGAGTACGCCCCCGGTCAGCAGAGCATAGCTGTTATGTGTCCGGGACTGGAATACGGCGGCGGGCAGCCGAACAGCGTGCAAATCTTCCGGCTGCAGCAGGGCGTATTGCGGCCTCTCTGGGAAATGCGGCCCACCAGCTGGGAGCCGGAGGAGCTGTTCTGGACGGACGCCAACACGCTGTATTTGAAGCGGGAAGAATACCCGGGCGGGCGGCAGGGAGCCATGACCTACTGGCGGCTCACGGTGGCAGCGGCCCCGAAGTAGCGGCCGGTAAGCTCCGCAAGCTGGTCGGGTATCGTTCTGTAAACTTTGCGGTCAGTTACACCTCATAAAACTCCAGCGGCAGCCCGTCGGGGTCTTCGATGAAGGTGAAGCGGCGGCCCGTAAATTCATCCGTGCGGATGGGCTCCGAGGCCACGCCGTGGGTGGTGAGGTGGCGCACGGTGGCCTCGATATCTGAGACGGCAAAGGCGAAGTGGCGCAGGCCGGCGGCTTCAGGGCGGGTGAGGCGCGGCGGCGGCTCGGGGAACGAAAATAGCTCGATAACGTACTGCTCGCCCAGGGCCAGATCCAGCTTCCACGACTGCCGGGTTTCGCGGTACACTTCGCGCAGGACGCGCAGGCCCAGTACCTCGGTGTAGAAGCGTTTGGAGCGGGCGTAATCGGAGCCGATGATAGCCAGGTGGTGGATGTGCAGCAACGGGAGCATAAGGCGCGGAAAGTTCAGCGAGCAATATCGCCGGAAAATCTTTCCTTCGTCCGGTAACTAACCAGCTCGGGCAGTATGAAAGCACTTCTCTTCCTTGCGGGATTTTGGGCGGCCACCCAGCCCCTGGCGGCCCAGCCGGCCCGGCCGTTTCACACCCTCGATGGCCGTACGCTCCGCCCCGCCGACGTGGACCGCACCGTACGGCAGCTCTTGGATTCGGCCCGCGTGACGGGGCTGGCGGTGGCCCTGCTGGAAAACAACCAAGTGCGCTACCTGCGTACCTTCGGTTACCGCAACGTGGCCGAAAAAGCTCCGTTGGAGCCCGGCACGGCTATGTACGGGGCCTCCCTGAGCAAGGCCGTGTTTGCCTGCCTGGTGATGCAGCTGGTGCAGACCGGGCAGCTCAACCTCGACAAGCCGCTGCACGAGTACTTGGGCCGGCCGATTCCGGAACTGCCCGGCTGGCAGGACTTGGCCGGTGATGAGCGGTGGCGCCGGCTCACGGCCCGCATGGTGCTCAGCCACACCACCGGCCTGCCCAACTGGCGCTGGATTGAGCCCGATAAAAAACTGCGGTTCAAATTCGAGCCCGGGGCGCGCTATGGCTACTCCGGCGAGGGCCTGCAGCTGCTACAAGTGGTGGTGGAAACCATTGCCGGCAAACCTTTGCTGCAACTCAGCGAAGAACGGTTGTGGCAGCCGTTGGGGCTCACGCGCACCAGCTACGTGTGGCAGCCGGCCTTCGAGGCCAACTACGCGCTGGGCTACGACGAGCAGGGCCAACCGCTGGAAAAGCGCCACCGCCACACCGCCCAGGCCGCCGGCTCGCTCGAAACCACCCCCGCCGACTACGCCGCGTTTCTGGCCGCCCTCATGCAGGGCCGGGTGCTGCCGCCCGCCGCCCTGGCCGAAATGACCCGCCCCCAGATCCGGATTCCCTTCCGGGCGCAGTTCGGGCCGCTGGCCACGGTGGCCGCGCCGGATAGCAACCGCACAGTGCAGCTGGCCTACGGGCTGGGCTGGGGCGTTTTTCAGACCCCTTACGGGCCGGCTTACTTTAAGGAGGGCCACGACGACGGCTGGGAAAACCACAGCGTGGTTTTTCCCCAACAGAAAAAAGCCCTGCTTCTGCTAAGCAACAGCGCCAATGCCGACAAAATCTTCCGGCCGCTCCTGGCGCAGCTGCTCGGCGATACGGCCACGCCCTGGCAGTGGGAAAACTACGTGCCGTACAACTACGCGGAGAAATAGCGTGGGGCCGGCCTACGCAATCCGCCGGGCGTCGCAGGCCGGAATCCAGACGCCCTCGTGGCAGCTGGTACACTGCGCCTGCTCGCCTTTGGCAATGGGTTGCACGTGGCCGCAGCAGGCGCAGGCGTAGGTACCGGCCTGCTCCACGCGGTGGCGCTTGTCGGCCTTGCGCTCGGGCAGAATGGGCAGGCCGGGCCGCACGTCCTCATCGGCAAAGAAATAGATGCTGACCTCGCCGGTGGCCTCAATGTAGGCGCGGCGGACCTGGCCCAGGTGCTCCACCTGCCGCAGCCGCAGCTCCCCGAACAGCTCCTTCTGGGTGAGGTTCTGCCGGGTAAAGTTGGGCAGGTTGATTTCGCCGTCTTCCACCAACAGTACCGGCGCGCCTTCCAGCCAGTCAGAGAACTTTGGGAACCGCTCGGTGAGGCGGTTAAACAGCAGGTACAGCCCCGATACCACCCCGAACACCACGGCCGCATGCAGCAGCGGAGTATCGTGGTAAAGCATGGCGTCGCCGGCGGCGGAGCCCAGGGCCAGGATGATGCTCAGCTCGAAGATGGACAGCTGCCGTACCCCGCGCCGGCCCGTCACGCGCAATGCCCCGATGATCATCAGGTAGGTCAGCACGCAGCGCAGCACCACTTCCAGCAGAAACAGCGGCGGGGCTTCGTCGGAAAACAGAATCCGGTTCCAGTCGAAGGGCTGGATAGCGGCGGCAAGAAACATAAGCAGGGAGCGGCTAACGAACGGAGGAACGGGTAGCCGGTCTAACGCAGGGCGGGCGCGGGAGTTGGGCGCGGGCGTCGCCGGCCGCCTATCCGGGGCCTAATCGGGCCAGTCGTGGGGACCGGGCGCGGGCAGCAGGGGCAGCACCAGGTGGTAGGTGGTGGGGGCAAAGCCCATGGCCGCCCAGAACCGGTGGCCCACCTCGTTGGCCACGGCCACCTGCAGCTCCAGGTGGTCGGCTCCCTCGCGCAGCAGCCACTCGCGGGCCGCCCCAAACAGCTCCCGCCCGATGCCCAGCCGCCGGAAGGGCGGGCGCACCATGGTTTCGGCAATGTAGCCGCGCCGCTTGTAGTGCATGCCGTTGTTGCCGATCTGGTACATAGCAATCAGCAGGCCCGCCAGTCCGTCGGGGGTTTCGGCCACGAAAAACCGCGTGTAGGGTTCCCGCAGGCGGCTGAGCAGGGCTTGCTTGAGCTCCACCTCGGCCATGCGGTGATAGCCGAAAATGGGGTGGTAGGCGTGATGGGAATCCATCAGCTCACACCATAGGCGGTACACGGCGTGCAAATCGGAGCGGGTAGCCGGGCGAATAATCATGCGGGGAAAGCAGCGGGCGAAGTGGCAAGATGCGGACGGATGGCGGACAACCCAACGGCCGGCCGGAAAAGAATCCAACTCCGGCATTGCCCGGGCAGCCAAAAGCCCCCGGCCGCACATGCGGCTACCGGAGGCTTTTAGGTGTAGATGAGCAGCAGGGCGAACTTTGCAGTTCGCGTCCCCGCGCCGTTCGGCTGGTTATAACGGCCTAGGGACGCGGACTGCAAAGTTCGCGCTACTGCCTGCCGAACTGCAGTCAGCGGCGGAACTACGCGCTGGCCTGGTTCAGCTCCTGTACATCATCGGCTGAGAGGTGCAGCTGCATGGCTTTGAGTAGCTCCGTCACCTGCCCGGGGGTGGTGGCGCTGGAAATGGGGCCGGTGAGGCCGGGCTGGGCCATCAGCCAGGCCAGGGCTGCCTGGGCGGGCGAGGAGCCGGCGTGGCGGGCCACCACGGCATCAAGAGCGGCCAGAATGCGGCGGCCCCGGTCGTTGAGGTATTTGGGGCCGATGCTGCTGCCGCGGATGCTTTTGGCGAGGTCGGCCTCGGTGCGGTACTTACCCGTGAGGAAACCCGAGGCCAGTCCGAAGTAGGGAATCACGCCCAGGCCGTGCTCCAGAATCAGCGGCTGCAACTCTTTCTCAAAATCGGCGCGGTTGTAGAGGTTGTACTCGGGCTGCAGGCTTTCGTAGCGCGGCAGGCCGTGGGCCGCGCTGGCGGCCAGCGCCTCGCCCAGGCGGGCCGCCGAGAAGTTGCTGGCCCCGATGGCGCGCACCTTGCCTTCCCGGATCAGCTCGGCGTAAGCTTCCAGCGGCTCGGTCACGGGCAGCGTCTCATCGTCCTGGTGGCTCTGGTAGAGGTCGATATAGTCGGTCTGCAGGCGCTGGAGCGAGGCTTCCACCGAGCGGCGGATGTAGTCTTTGGCCAGACCCTTGGTGCCATCGCCCATCTGCATGCCCACTTTGGTGAGGATGAGGACATCGTCGCGGCGGCCGCGCTGCTTCAGCCACTTGCCCAGTACGGTTTCCGACTCGCCGCCCTGGTGGCCGGGGGCCCAGGCCGAGTACACGTTGGCGGTATCAATGGCATTGCCGCCGCCGACCACAAAGGCGTCGAGCACGCGGAAGGAAGCGGCTTCGTCGGCCGTCCAGCCGAAGACGTTGCCGCCCAAAACCAGCGGCGCAAGTTGCAGGCCGGAGCGGCCCAGTTCACGGTGTTGCATAAAGCGAATCGAAAAGGGGAGGAAGGGTGGTAGCAGAAAGGTATGCGAATACGAGTTGGTATAACTGTCAGTCGCGCCCGATGGTTATTGCTCACCGCAGCCCTGGCAGTAACGGGTGGCCCGCGTATCTTCGGCTATGGCCCGCAAACTCGATACGCTACCCGTACTAAATGCCCATACCCGCGCGGACTGGCGCGCCTGGCTGACCAATCACCACAGCCAGCCGGATGGTATCTGGCTCACGCTCTACAAGAAAGCGAAAGGGCCGGGCTACCTGAACTACGCCGAAGCCGTGGAAGAAGCGTTGTGCTTTGGCTGGATTGACTCGGTCCCCCGCAAGGTGGATGCACTGTGTTACCAGCAGTATTTCTCGCCCCGCAAACCGGGCAGCGTATGGTCGGGGCTGAACAAGCGGCGGATTGTGGCCCTGCAAGCTGCCGGCCAGCTGCACCCGGCCGGCTTGGCCAAAATAGAAACCGCGCAACAGGACGGCAGTTGGGCGACTCTCGACGCCGTGGACGCGCTGGAACTCCCGCCCGATCTGGCCGCCGCCTTTGCCACCCAGGATGCCGCGTACCAGAACTTTCTGGCTTTTCCGCCCAGTGCCCGCAAGCACATATTGCAGCAGTTGATAGCCCTGAAGCGCGCCGAAACCCGGCAGCAGCGCATTACCCGCATCATAGAAAAAGCCGCCCGCAACGAGCGGGCCGTGTAAACCAGCGCTCAGTAGGTGGGTTGCCGTATCTTCGCGCCATGCGTTGGCTGCCCGGTTTGCTGTTGAGTATGTTCCTGCTGATCACCGCCGCCGCCCCGCCGCTCCCGGCGGTGGTGGAGCGGGATTTCCAGCCACAGTTTGCGAGGTACGGCGTGCAGGGCTCGTTTCTACTCTACGATGAGCCGGCCGGGCAGTACGTGGCCTATAACCTGAAGCGCTGCCGCCAGCGGTTTTTGCCGGCTTCCACCTTCAAAATCCCCAACACGCTCATCGGGCTACAAACCGGCGCCCTGCCCGATACCGCCGAAATTTGCCGCTGGGACGGGGTAACGCGCAGCTTCCCGCAGTGGAATCAGGACATGACCTACGCCCGGGCTTTGCGGGTTTCGTGCGTGCCGTGCTACCAGCAGCTGGCCCGGCGCATTGGTGTGGCGCGCTACCAACAGTGGCTGCGCCGCCTGCGCTACCCCGGTATGGTGGTGACGCCCGCCACGCTGGATACCTTCTGGCTCGGGGGTAAGTCGCAGATTAGTCAGGTTGAGCAGGTGGATTTTCTGCGCCGTCTGCAGGCCGAAACGCTGCCCGTGGAAAAGCGTCACCAGCGGGCCGTGAAGCAGCTGCTCATCCTCCGCAAAACGCCCGAATACACGCTTTACGGCAAAACCGGCTGGCGCTTCCGCTCCGCCCGTAACCCCGACAACGGCTGGCTGGTGGGCTGGCTGGAGCGCGCCGACGGCCGCCGCGCCTTCTTCGCCCTCAACGTGGAGCCCCAGCCCGGCCCCATCAACGACGACCAGTTCATTGCCAGCCGCCGGGCCGTGACGGAGGCCGTGTTGCGGGAGCTGAAGTGGTTGTAGAAAGTAATCCGAAGCTAACCGGAACGTGATGCTGAGCGAAGCCGACGCATTTCGGCCGCTTCGCTCAGCATCACGTTGAGCATTAGCCAGAGGTAGAGCTATTTCGGCTCCGCTTAGCATGACGTTTCTGATTAGGCTGTGTCTGAAAACTCCCAAACGGTCATGCTGAGCTTGTCGAAGCATCTCTACCGCTTCGTTTAACGGCTCAGGCGAAGCAGTAGAGATGCTTCGACAAGCTCAGCATGACGTTCAGCGAATTGAAACCGACTTTTCAGACACGGCCTAGTTCAGATACTATCCGGTTTGCCGTCTATTCATAGCTCCAGCAACATGCGCCTTCTCCTGTTACTCTCGTTGCTGTTGCTGGCTCAGCTGCTGGCCGCCCAAACGCCCCGGCGGGCCGATATCCTCATTCGCAACGGCCGCCTGTATGATGGCACCGGCAACACCTGGACGCTGGGTGACGTGGCCGTGCGTGACGGCCGCATTGTGGCTGTGGGCCGCCTGCCCGCCGATTATCCGGCCGATACCGTGCTGGATGCCCACGGCCTGGCCGTGGCCCCGGGCTTCATCGACGTACACACCCACATTGAGGACGACGAAGTGCGCCAGCCTACCGCCGATAACTTCCTCTACGACGGCGTAACGACGGTAATAACCGGCAACTGCGGCTCCTCCCGCCCCGATTTACGCCGCTACTTCCGCCAGTTGGATAGTCTGCACCTGTCTGTAAACGTGGCCTCATTAGTGGGGCAGGGCACGGTGCGAAAGGCGGTGTTGGGCCGGGCCCAGCGGCAGCCTACGGCGGCGGAGCTGGCCCGTATGGAGGCCTTGGTGGACAGCGCCATGCGCGCCGGGGCGGTGGGCCTGTCGTCGGGGCTGATTTATATTCCCGGTACCTACACCCGCACGCCCGAGCTGGTGCGGCTGGCGCGGGTGGCCGGCCGCTACCACGGCCTCTACGCCACCCACATGCGCAACGAATCCGACAGCGTCCGGCAGGCCATTCAGGAGGCTTTGCAGGTAGGCCGTGAGGCGGGGGTAGCTGTGCAGATTTCCCACCTCAAGCTGGGCGGCCAGCAAAACTGGGGACACACTGATGAGCTGCTGCGCCTGATTGAAGCCGCCCGCCAAAGCGGCCAGCCCGTCACCATCGACCAGTACCCCTACACGGCCAGCTCCACCAGTCTCAGCACCCTACTGCCCGACGATGTGCAGGCCGATGGCCGTGACTCCCTGCGCGTCCGGCTGGCCCGCCCGGCCACGCGCCGCGCGGTAGAGGAGTTTCTGGTGCAGCGGCTGAAGCGCAAAGGCCTCCGGCATTTCAGCTACGCCGTGGTGGCCGGCTTTCCGCCCGAGCCCGGCTATCAGGGCCGCAGTCTGGAGGAAATCAACCACCTGCGCCGCCGCCCGCACACCGCCCGCGCCGAAGCAGCTACCATTCTGGACCTGGTGTTACAGTACGACGCCGGCATGGTGTTTCACGGCATGAGTGAGCCAGATGTGCAGAACATCCTGCGCTACCCCCAGAACATGGTGGCTTCCGATGCCAGCATCCGGGTGTGGCAGGAAGGCGCGCCGCATCCGCGCGGCTACGGCTCCAACGCCCGGGTGCTGGGCCACTACGTGCGCGAGTTGCATATCATCACCCTGGAGGAAGCCATCCGGCGCATGACCAGCCTGCCCGCCCAAACATTCGGTTTCTCCGACCGGGGCCTGCTGCGTCCCGGTTTCGCGGCCGATATTGTGGTATTCGCCCCCGTCACGGTGGCCGATAAATCCACATTTGCGCAGCCTCACCAGTATTCGGTGGGCATGCGCTACGTGCTGGTCAACGGCCGCCTCACCGTGCGCGAAGGTCAACATACCGGCCAACGTGCCGGGCAGGTGCTCTACGGACCAGGGAAACAGTAGCGCGGGGCCACTTAATGAGGCAGCCGGTACACCTGCTGCTGCTTACCCCGGTAGCCAACGATGGTAGAGTCCGTAAAGGCTACTCGATGAAAACGCAGGGGTAGTACCTCCTGACCCCGTGTGTTCAACACGCCAATTTCACACCGCTTGTTGCGAACCAGCGCAAAGCCACGGTGGAACCGGTAATACGGCGCAACATCCCGGAAGTGCGCATTATCCCGATTCAGGCACAGTGGATACGCATACGTGAAAGCCGTAATGGCTTGGTTTTGCGGGGTGATGAAGCCCACAGAGTGGTCGTCAACGGTGCTGACAGCCGCAAATCCCTCGGAAAAATCCTGCCAGATATATGCGTAGGTGGGCCTGATTTTTTCCTGTCCATCCTCCCCGATAAACCCCCACTTGGCTCCCTGTTTCACTGCGGCCATGCCCTCCGAAAACGGTTTTACCTCATCATACACCGGCTGTACCACGAGCTGACCCGTTGCGTCAAGTACTCCCCAGCGGCCATTTATCCGCGCGGCCAGCCATTGTCGGGGATGATGAAGCGGAACGAGTTCCTCGTACTGAAACGGCAGCACTTGGTGGCCTTGCTGATTGATCATGCCTGCGCGGTTATTCTTCTTCACCAGTGCGTATCCTTGCGCGTCAAAATCCCGGGAATCAGCATCGAAAGGACTGCCGGGAATAATTCGTCCCTGCAGGTCGAGGTAATACACGGCGGAAGACTCCCCACCAATTGTCAGGCTACCATTCTCGCCAAGCTTATAGGCCCGAAAAGGAGGTTCTGCTCTGTTGGTAGCAAGGAAGAAACCCCGCTGCCGGTAACGGGACACGACAGAATCCGGCAGCTGAGCGGAAGCTACCCCGGAAATACCTAAAAGAATAAGCAGGAAACCGTAGCGCATACAGTGCAAAGAACTACAGTCAACGTTGGTACGGCAACTAAATTCACACCCGTTCCAGCACGCGCCAGCCGTGGCCGGGTACCGGCAGCTCGTTGCCGGGCTGGAACATCAGCTGCTGCCCGCTGAATACGTCCTGCCACGTTCCGGCGGCTTCGGCAGGTAGGAGCAGGGCCGTTTCCCGGGCTTCGGCGTTGATGACGCAGAGAACGGCCGCGCCTTCTTTCTCGCGCAGGAAGCCGTACAGTTGCTCGGGGCCGGGGAGGCGGCGGAAGCGGCTGGCCGGGTCGCCGTTGCGCAGGGCCGGGTGGCGGCGCTTGAGCTGCAGCAGCTTCGTGTAGAACTCCTGGAGCGGAATGGTTGACCAGTCAATCGTGTCCCGGTCAAAGAACTGCAGGCGGCGGTTGAGGGCGGCTTCCTGGCCCGAGTACACCAGCGGCATGCCAGGTAGCAGCACCGTAAGCACGGCAAACGGCAAAGCCAACGGCCCCAGTCGCTCGTACTCGGTGCCGTCCCAGCTGTTCACGTCGTGGTTGCTGGTGAAGTGCATCAGGTACACCGAGGGCGGGTATTTGGCCCGCTCGGCAGCTAGGTACCCGTCGATGTCGGCGAGGCGGGCTTTGCCCTCGGCAATGTGGTCGAGCAGGTAGTGCAGGCGCAGGCCGAAGCTCATGTTGAAGGCCCGCTCCAGCAGTTTGGTGTCGGAGTTGAATTCCTCCCAGCTCAGGCCGCCCGAAGGGTAGAGTTCGTCCCACTCAGCCAGCATGAACAGCGGCTTCACTTCGTCCAGCTCCAAGCGAGCCTCGTCCCAGAAATCGGTGGGCACCAGCCCGGCCACGTCGCAGCGGTACCCGTCGATGCCGGCCTCGCGCAGCCAGTAGAGCAGGGCGTCGGTCATGTAGCGGCGCAGGCCGGGCTGGGTGTAATCAAAGGCTACTACGTCGGTCCAGTCGGCTACGGGTGGCACCAGTTGGCCGTGGGCGTCGTGCTGGTACCACTCGGGGTGCTCCTGCACCAATGGGTTGTCCCAACTGGTGTGGTTGGCCACCCAATCGAGCAGCACGCGCAGGCCCAAATCGTGGGCCGTTTGCACGAGGTGGCGCAAATCGTCGAGGGTGCCAAACTCCGGATTCACCCCGAAATAGTCCTGCACGGCGTACTGGCTGCCCAGCGTGCCCTTGCGCTCCACCTGCCCAATCGGGTGAACCGGCATCAGCCACACGATGCTGATGCCCATGGCCGCCAGCCGGGGTAAATGCGCCTCAAAGGCCCGAAAGGTGCCCTCCGGAGTGAAATTGCGCAGGTTTACTTCATAGATGGTGGCGTTGGCAGCCCACTCGGGGTGGCGCACCCGAAACAGGTGCGACTGAGGGTGCAAAGGTTCTTCGGCAGACATAGCAGGTGTGTTTCATGCGGTTGAACGACGGGAAGCGGCAGATGTTCTTTCAGGAAATGGTGTGGGTAGTGAAGACTTCTGCTGAAAACAGGAACATCATTCCGAGCTTGCCGAGGAATCTCGCATGCTGACGTTAGAATACTTTGGCAACATCAGCACGCGAGATTCCTCGGCAAGCTCGGAATGACGTTTTATATTTTACTGCTTCAGATACTCAGCGGCGGCGCGGTTTTTCGGGTTGAGGGCCAGGGTGCGGGTGTAGTGCTGGGCGGCCAGTTTCTTATTGCCAAGGGCAGCGTAGGTTTCGGCCAGGCTGTCGTAGGTGTTGGCGCTTTGGGGGTAGAGCTGCACGTTGAGCTGGAACACGGTCAAAGCGTCGGTGAGCTGGCCCTGCTCTACCAGGGAGTAGCCCCAGGCATTGACGGCCGTTTCGGGCAGTTCGTAAGCCGGGTTCTGGCGGCGGGCTTTCTTGACTTCTTCCGGCAGATAAGAGAAGCCGCGCCGGCACAGCGTGCGGTGCAATGTGCGCAGGGAGGGCGGCAGCCCGAACCCATCGGCCACGCGCATATCGGGGAGGTAGCAGGCAGCCAAAGCATCCACGAACCGCTCGGGGTTGGCCCCCTGCAGGTTGGTCAGCACCACAATGGCCAGCTCATCCTGCGGGTACACAAACACGGCCGAGCGGCCCCCGCCCACCGGGGCCACGGCCGGGTGCTCGGGGCGGCCGGCCGTGGGCCAGCCCAACGCGTAGCCATTGAGCTTGCCGCCGAAGCTTTGGGTGGAGCCGTCGGTAAGGCGGCCGGGCGTCCAGAGCGTGGCCAGACTTGGGGCCTGAAGCAGCTGACCTTGTTGCAGGGCTATAAGCCAGTTGGCCACTTCCTGGGCCGTGGAGCTCATGCCGGCTGCCGTGCGCAGGGAGGGCGGAAACACTTCGAACAGGTTACGCAGCTCCTTGCCCCGGCGCGGTGCTCCGTTCTGGTAGTGCGTGAAGGTATAGCCGCGGGCCAAGTGGGGCAGCACGTTGTGGGCGTCGCCGAAGCTGGTGCGGGGCATCTTCACCACGTTCAGCTGCCGCTGCTGAATAAACTCGGCAAACGGCTGCCCGCTGAGCTGGGTGATGAGGCGGCCCAGCAGCAGGTAATTGGTCTGGTTGTAGGCAAACCGCTCCCCGGGCTTGAATTCCAGGGGCTGCTGTTGCACCTGCTGCCAGGTGGCGGCTTCGTTGTTTTCCGTCACCAGCGCGTCCTCGCCCATAATATCGGGCAGGCCGGAGGTGTGGGTGAGCAGCTGCCGCACCGTTACGGGGTGCCAGGGGGCAGGCAGCTCGGGTTGGTAGCGGCCGATGGGCGCGCCGAGGTCCAGCTTGCCGGCTTCCACCAACTGCATCACCGCCACGCCCACGAAGGCCTTAGTGATGGAGTTGAGGAAAAAGCGCGTCTGCCCGGTTACCGGCACGGAATCCTGCACGTTGGCCAGGCCGTACTGTCCCAGCTTCACTACCTGCCCGTGGCGCACCACCGCCAGCTGCAGGCCCGGAATGCGCAACTGCCGCATGGCCTGCTGCACCAGCATATCCACGCTGTCGGGGGCGGCGGTTTGAGCGGTGGCAGGAGCGGAAATACCCAGCAGTAGTGTTAGGGTGCTGCCGAAGAGGCCGGCGCAGAGGGAGCGGAAACGCGTTTTCATAGTGCGGTGGAAGAAGGAGTGGCGGTGCCTTGGGCGGCTATAACCGGGCACCTGCCAGGATAGATGGGCTGTCAGCGTTAGCAGGTGCCCAATTGCTAGGTCATATATATAAGATGCTGATTACTTTTTTCAATAAAAACGCAGGAGGCCCTGGCTACCCAGCCACAGCCTCCTGCGAGTTGATAAAACAGCATGCATACCCACCGCTACCATACTTGCCACGGTCTGATAACACCAGACAAAAGGGAAGTGGCGTCTGCTAAGCGTTACACCCGCCGCACATCCAGAACTCCGGGCAGGTGAATGGCGGCCGGAAGCTGACCAGTGCGGGCAAAATCGGCCCAGAACTGGCGGATGGGGCGGCCGGCGGCTTCTACCTCGGGCCAGGCCGCTTCGCCCAGTAAGGGCACCGGCGCCCAGGCTTCGGCAGAGCCAAACAGCAGCGGCAAATCGATGGTGTGGGCTCCGCCAAACTCGCTGCCCGGCGGGTGGTAAGGAACGGAGAACAGGTAAGCCCGGCCGCCGGCCCGGGCGTGGCGGCGGGCAAAAGCGGCGGCTGGCCCCACGTAAATCCGCCGCGAGCCGGCCCTGATGAGCGCCTGCAACAGATCCGGAGCCGGACGGGGCAGCGTGAGCAGGCGGCGCAGGCGGGGGGCAATGACGGCAAAGAACCGCAGCTCATCGGCCGTAGCCCCAATCAGCACATCAAACTGCGGGGCCACGGCTTGCCAAACCGCAGCGGCAGAGGCTTCGGGCGGTAACGGAAATGCCCCGTACTGCACCCCGAACGGCATCCCGGCCTTCAGGCCCGACCACCGCGCGGCCCGCTCCGCTCGTGGCTGAGTGGCCAGCACCTGCTGCAGCGGCGCGTCGGGCAGCAGCGGCGCTACGGCCGCCGCCATGGCCCGCGTCATGCGGGCGCGGCCGGGAGCCAGCCCTAGCGGGGCGCTGTGCAGAATTACGCGCCGGAACAGCTTGGCCGCGCCTTCAGTCAGCATCAGGTGGGCCGCCGCGTCGCCGCCCGAGGAGTGGCCCAGGAGCGTGACGCTACCCGCGTCGCCCCCGAAAGCGGCAATGTTGCGCTGCACCCAGCGCAAAGCACTCAGTAAATCGAGCAGACCCAGGTTGGCGGGCGCGTGCTGGTGGCCCAGGAACCCCAGCATGCCCAGGCGGTAATTCACGGCTACTACTACCAGTCCCTGCTCGCGTACCAGCGGGGCGGGGTCGTAGAACGCCAGGTCGCCGGCCCCGCTCACGTAGGAGCCCCCATGAATCCAGACCAGCACCGGCCGCGCCGGCCCCGTTTGGTAGTCGGGCGGGGCCGTTACGTTCAGCCGTAGGCAGTCCTCATCGAAAACGCGCCCGGCCAGGGCCGGCCCCAGTGCCTCCTGCAAAGCGGGGTCGGGCACCTGGGGGCAGACCGGGCCGGGGGCCGTGGCCGGGTGGGTTTCGGAATAAGGCGGCTCATCCACGGGGGGCTGAAACCGGGCGGCGCGGGCGTAGCGGATGCCGCTGGCGCGCACCAAGCCGGCGTGGTGGTAGCCCAGCAGCGGGCCGTCGGAAGTCAGGAACAGGGGAGCGGAATCAGCCATGCAGGAGGATAAACAAATCGGCCGGGGCCGTCCTGCATACCGCTGTCCGGGCGGTGGGGTTGCCGGGAGCGGAGCCGCCCGGCCGGTTTACCGCCGGATGGCGGGGGCGGCTTCGGTCCGGTAGCGCGGGTCGTAATCAATACCGCCGAACAGGTAGAGCAGCACGGTGCGGGAGTAGCGCAGGCTCAGAGGCGTGAGCAGCACGGCCGCCACGGCCACGCTGGTCACGTACACCCACACGGCCGGATCGTGGAGCAGGTGATACACCAGAAAGCCCGTTACCAGCATAATGGCCGTGGAAAACGCGTAGCTGATGTACATGGCGCCCCAGAAAAACCCAGGCTCTGGCTCGTAGTGCTGCCCGCACACGGGGCAGTCGGCGGGCATTTCGGCGAAGCGCGTAATATGGAGGGCAGAGGTAGTGAACAAGTGGCCCTGGTGGCAGCGCGGGCAGCGTTGCTGCAATAGGGACAGGGCCGTTGAATCGAGGGTTGCCATGAGCGAGGGGGCGAAGCCGTTGGAGCTTCATGACAAAGGTAAAACCAACCGCACGCGGCCGTAAGAGCCGTTTACGGGTTTATCTGGTACAAATCAACGGCAAGCTCGGAATGACGTTCTTTTTCTCACTTCTCACTTCTCACTTCTCACTTCCGCCGGGGTCTGGCCCGTGTGTTTGCGGAAGTAGCGGCCGAAGTAGGAGGCATCCTCGAAGCCCAGCGTGTCGGCTACCTGGGCGGCGGTGGCATCGGTGTGGCGCAGCAGGCGGCGGGCTTCCAGCAGCACCCGCTCCTGAATGAGGGCGCTGGCGGTTTTGCCCAGGTGGCGGCGGCACAGCGCGTTGAGGTGGTTGGGCGAGACGTGGAGCCAGTCGGCGTACTGCTGCACGGCGCGCTGCTGGCGGAAGTGCTGGTTGAGCAGGCTGCCGAACTCGCGCAAGAGCTGCTGGGCGTGGCGGGGCTCTTCAGTGAGCCGGGCCGGGGTGGCGGGATAGTGGCGGGCGGCCAGCTCCAGCGCCAGCAGCAGGTAGGCCCGGAATACCTCGTCCTGCTGGGGGGCGGGGGTGGTGTGCTCCTGCCACATCTGTTCCAGTAGGGGGCGTAGCTCGTTATCGGGAGCCGGGAGCTGCAGGGCCGGGGCGTGGGCGTGGTCGAAGAACGGGTACTCGAACAGACGGTTGCCGGGGTGGCGCAGCAGGTAGAACTCCGCCTCGAAGAGCACCACGTAGCCCTGGGCATCGGCGGAAAGCTGCCAGTGATGCACCTGGCCCGGCGTCATGAAAAACACGCTGCCCGGCTGTAGCTCATAGGTTACCAGATCAATGGTGTGGGTGCCCTGGCCGTGGGTGACGTAGAGCAGCAGGTAAAAATCGTGGGCGTGGGGCTGACTCACGCCGGGGAAGTTGGCGACGTGCCGGGCCAGCCGCTCCAGGTACCACGGCCGCCGCGCCCGCCCCTGCGGAAACGACTCCAGCGTGAAAACGGGTAGAGGCATGGGGATGGGGTGAGAGGGTATGAAGGTAGGAGGGTATAAATTAACAGCACGTCATTCCGAGCTTGCCGAGGAATCTCGCGTGCGGACGTTGTAATGGTAATCAGACAGATCTTATGGCGGTGGACCAGATAAAGTGGTAGCGCTGCTTCGGCTTCTCTCAACACGACAATCCCGCGCTGTTCCACAGCCGCCACTCTACTCTTCTCCCTCAAACCGGCGCAGGCGCTTTTTGCTGAGCTCGTAGCTGAGAATGGACGGTACGTAGAACGTCACGTCGGCCAGGAGTTTGGCCAGCAGGATGCCGCCGCTGCGGCTGCCCGTGAGGCGGGGTAGCCAGTACATGAGGGCCGGCCGGATGAGCAGACTGTCGAGCACCTCCGCCGGGCCGAACTCGACTGCCAGGGCGCGCAGGTTCTGGCCCAGGGTGCGGCGGGTGTAGCGGCGGCCGGCGGCGCGCAGGTGGCGGCGCGTCTGGCGTACATCCTGGCCCAGCAGCCACCCGAAGTAGGCCACGTTGCCGGCCCAGGTACCGGCCAGGGCCGCCCGCAATTCCTGCCCCGGCGCCAAGTGCCACGCCAAGCCCGCCCCGGCCAGCGTGGCCACCACCGAGAGTCCCTCGGCCGGCAGGTAACGGCGCGCCCACTCGCGGATTTTCGCCTTCATGCGAACTGGAAAAAAGAAACGGCTACTTTGCCGGCCCCGGTCAAAGATACCGCCGCCCGCTGCTATGCAAATCCCGTTTACTCCGTTGGTGCTGGTGCTCTGGGCCGTGGTGGCGCAGGCCCTGCTGGCGGCCGGCCTGCTGTGGGTGGCCCCGGCCAACCGCCTGCCCAACCGGTTTCTGGCCCTGCTGATGCTGAGTATTGCTTTGTGGCTGCTCGATGGGTTTTTCCGGGTGGCCAACATCTACGGCCAGAATGCCAACTGGTATTTCGCGCCCATTTACTACTCGTTTGCTTTTGGTCCGCTGCTGTACTTCTACGTGCGCAGCCTGGTCAATCATGATTTTCGGTTCACGCGCCGGCACTTGGTGCATTTCGGGCCGGTGCTGGTGCAGGCGGCGCTGTACGGGTGGCTGCGGCTGCAATCCTACCCTGAGCGGTTGTGGTTCTGGGAGCAGGTACACCGGCCCGTGACGTACCGGGTGGAGTTTATCGGCACCTGGATTTCCCTCACGCTGTACCTGCTGCTGAGCCTGCGGGTGCTGCGCGGGTACCGGCGGTGGCTGGCAGATAACTTCTCAGAAGTTTCCCGGCTGCGGCTGCGGTGGCTGCGGGTGTTGCTGGTGCTGGTGGGGGTGGTGAGTGCGCAGTGGCTGCTTGAAGTAGTGCTGCGCGAGTTCTTCGGGCTGTATTACGAGTACGACTACTCCACCGAGCTGTTGGGCGGGGTACTGTTTCTGGTGGGGATAGTGGGCTTGCGCCAGGCCGATATGCAGGCCGTCCGGTTCGAGCCGGATGCAGAGCCGGAACCAAACAGGCCACCCAGAGCTGCGGCAGAAACCGGAGTTGCCGGGGAAGTTTTGCCGCTACCCACTGCGGCGGAAGCCCCGGTATCCGCCGACCCGCCTATCAGTCCGGCCGTGGATGCGGCGGTGCTGGCTCGCATCCGGCACGCGCTGGAGGAGGAAAAGCTGTTTCTGAATCCGACGCTCACGCTGGCCGAGCTGTCGGCGCACACGGGGCTGGCTCCCCGGCTTATTTCCTTCACCGTCAACCAGGGTTTCGGCCAGAGCTTCAACGACGTGGTGAACGGCTACCGGGTGGCGGAGGTGAAGCGCCGCCTGGCCACCCCGGATGCCCAGCGCCTGACGCTGCTGGGCATTGCGCTGGAGAGTGGCTTCAACTCCAAAACCACCTTCAACCGCATCTTCAAGCAGTTCACCGGTGTAGCCCCCCGGGAGTGGCAGGGGTAGGGTTTGAGGGTTGAGGGCAGGAGGGTGTGAGGGTGGGAGTTGTCATTGCGAGCAGCGCGAAGCAATCCTTCCTTCACCCAACGCAAAACCTTGAAATGCAGAAAGCCCCTGACGTCCGTGCTGGCGTCAGGGGCTTTTGCACAGGTCGATGTTTTGTGCCCTGAAAAGGACGGATTGCTTCGCGCTGCTCGCAATGACAACTCCTACCCTCATACCCCCTTACCCTCACACCTTCCTACCCCCTTACCCTCTCACGCTCGCACCCTAAAACAGGTTCCACATCATGAATTGGGGCGTCCCGGAGCGGTATGTGGGGCGTTTGCGGGGGATGAGCACGGCACCTTTGGGTCGTTCAACAACCACTCCCGAACCCCATGAAGACGCTCCTGTTGCTGCTGGCCCTGGCCGCCCCGGCCGCCACCCCGCTGCTGGCCCAGACCACCCCTTCCGCCTGGACCGACCACCGTCGTGTGCTGCCCGATAAGCTGCGGCAGGTGTCGGTGGGCCTCACGCTCTGGCACTCGCCCAATCCCAATTACCCCGAGCCTAACCCCGAGCAGCCGGGTGGCTACGTGTGGAAACACAGCACGATGCTGCGCGCTGAAGTAGGGGAGTTGACGATAGTGGAGTGCGGCAGCTTTATCTGGTACGACGACACCGGCTGGAAGCAGAACCTGACCCAGACGCCCGCCGAGTTTGCCGAGCTGTTCCGGTGCCCCGGCGGCCGGCTGCTGCCTGGCCGCACCTACACTTTCGCCAAAAACTACCGCTTCGCCGATAACGCCCGCCAGCTCTACGGCGGCGACGCACTCTGGTACATCCTGGCCCGCGACGCGGCGGGCACCCTCTACAAAGGCATGGGCCTGATTGAAACCGAAGCTACCCCGCGCTAAAGCAGGCAATACTCCCTATCCATCCTCCCTCTTACATCACTCCGCCATGAAAGTGCTTCTTGCTTTGTTGCTCATCTGCGCACTGGCCGCCGCCCGGCCCGCCACCGACACCTACCAGATCAACCCCGCCGCCAGCCGCGTCACCTGGACCGGCTACGCCGAAGTGGGGAGTTATGCGCCTTCCGGTACCGTGCAGCTGCGCCGGGGTACTTTCGCCTACGATGGCCGTACGCTGCGGGCCGGCCGGTTCGAGTTCGATATGCGCACTATCGAGCAGGAGCAGGCCCAACTGGCCGAGCACCTGCGCGGCCCCGATTTCTTCGATGTAGCTACTCACCCAACGGCCGTTTTCGTGCTGAGCGAAGTCCGGGCCGGCCGGGCCAGCGGGCAGCTCACGTTGCGTGGCATCACTAAACCAGTACAGTTTCCGCTCACGCTGACCCCGCTCCCCGGCGGGCCGCTCCGCGCCACCGGCACCGTTACCCTCGACCGCACGCAGTTCGGCATCAACCACAATTCCAGCAGCTTTTTCCAGAACCTGGGCAGCTACGCCATCCGCAACGAGTTCACGCTGGCTTTTGATGTGGTAGCGACCCGCCAGTGAGGGCTACGGGCAACGTCGGCGGCCCGGGCGGCGTACAGTTTCTGACATCCGTATTCCGTCCCTCAACCCACTGCCCTATGAATCACAACGCCCGCATCGAAGAAACCATCCAGAACATCTATGATGCGCTGGAAAACCACCATAACCAACCCGTTGAAAACGGTATCGGCTACATCGATGGCTGGATTTCGGCCCTCGACGGCCTCGGTGGCTCGGCCCTGACCGGCCTGCAAACCGAGCTGCGCAACCTGCGCGGCTACGTGGAGCGCGACGACCGGGCGGCCATTGCGGCCTCGCTGCAGCACCTGGGCCAGGAAACGTCCCTCATTGCCCGCAACCTCCACGATGCCACCGGCGACCAGCTCCGCCACCTGGGCCAGACGCTCATCACCGCCGCCGGCAACCTGAAAGTGAGCTAGCCCGCCTCGCATCCGGCACAAAAAAAGCCCCGACACGCTACCGTGTCGGGGCTTTCTGTTAGGCGTGGCTGGTTAGTGCTGCACCATAACCTGCTGGTGAATCACTTGTCCGTCCAGAACCAGACGGAGCGTATACACGCCAGTAGGCAGATTAGCTACTGACAAATGAATGTCTGAGCCGGCAGCGGCAGTCAGCGGGTTACTAAGCTCTTGCACCGTCCGGCCCTGGGCATCAAACAGCCAGCCCTGGGCCTTGCCGTATGGTCCGCTCAGGCGAACTGTCAACTGGTTGGTGGCGGGATTCGGGAACACCAGGGCCGTCAGCGCCGAGGCAACGTTGGGCACGTGTACCGTTTGCACGGCCGACAGGGAACTGGTGCCATCCATATCTACCTGCCGCAAGCGGTAGTACACCACCGAACGGGCGTAACGCGCCAGGTTGGCATCCGTGAGCGTGTACTCATGAGGCTGATTGCTGGTGCCGTGGCCCGTTATGCGGCCCACGGCCCGGAACGTGCGTCCATCCACGCTGCTCTCCACCTCGAAGTAGTTGTTGTTCCGCTCCTGAGCCGTAGCCCACTGCAGCAGCGCGTCGTTGTCCTTGCGCTCCGCCGTGAAGCGTACCAGCTCTACCGGCAGCGGCGAGTTGCCGTAGGTGCCAATGAACGTCTGGCTGAACGAGGTAACCGGGAAGGTAACGGTGCTGGCCGCCGCGTTGGCTGCCGTAGCCGAAATGGGTGCATCAAATGCTCCGTCGGCGTTGCTGCCACGCTTGTAGAGCTTCAGGTTGGCCGGAGCCGCCGCATCACCCACGCTGATCAGGCCCGGGTCGAGCGTGTAGGTAATGTTGGCTGTGAAGCTGTTGCCATTGTACTTATTCACAATCCAGTAGGCCCGGGTGTGGGTGCTGCGCAGGTTGGGGTCACTGACCTGCGTGCCCAGCGGCGTGCCTTCCAGACGAGCCACCACCACGTCGTACGGCGCTCCGGCAACGGCCGTGAAGTTGATGGCCACGTTAGTGCCCGTGAACGAGTAATTGCCGGTTCCGGTAACTGACTGCAGATTGCTGACCCCGGCTCCTACGGGGGCCGTGCTGGTCACGCGGGTTGCGCCCGCAAGTGTGCCCACGGCGCCCGAAATAATATCGGTGGTCGTCGTGCCGGCATCGTTGAACTGCAGGTACGATGCCAGACCGGTTTCGGAGCCCGAGAGCGTCAGGTGCCGGAGCTGCCGGATTTCCGTTGCGCTTAGGGCCCGGGTCCACTGGCTTACTTCCTCAATGTCGCCGGGGAAGGTAGTTCCGGCGGGGCCCGTGCTGCCAATGAAGTTGGCGGCGGTGCTGGCCGGGGTGCGGGCGGCGACGGCGGGCGTCAGGGAAGTTATGGCCGTGCCATTCAGGTACACCGTCAGCACGCTGCCGGTGTAGGTAGCGGCCACGTGGTTCCACTCGTTCGTGGCAATTACGTTGGAGTTAAGCTCGGTATTCTGGGGCTGGGTTGCGCCACCGGAACCAAAGCCCGCCCCAATGCGCCCGTTACCGGTTACATACACGTAAGGGGCCGCAGTGTTGTTGGTACCGTTGCCCAGCACGTAATAATTCGTGTTGCCTGTGCCACCGGTACGTTTGATCCAGGCCATCTGGGTGTAGGCGCTGCCCAGCACGGGCAGGGGACTGGCTCCGAAGCTGACGTAGCCGGCGGTGGTGCGCAGGGCTGTACCCGCCACGCGGCTGATCTGCACGATCTGGCGGCTGCCGGCCGGGGCCGTTACGCTGGGCGTGCGGGCACTACCGCCGGCCGTCAGGCTGATCACTGTGGCGTCAAGCTGGTTACCGATGGTGGCGTTGGCATTCACGTCGTACACAAGGAAGAAGTAGTTGGTACCCGTGGCTAGCTGCTGGTTGCCCGTGAAGCTGAAGAAGCTGCTCAGGTTAGTCGCCGTCGCGCCAAACTGCGTGGTGGTGGCGAAGGTGCTGCTGGTGCCGGTATAGTACAGGCGGGCCGCGTCGATGTCCGCCAGTGGGGCAGTGCTGCCGGTAGTTTGGAACGACAACGAGGTAGCCCTCAGCGCCGGCGAAGTACCGCCCCCGGCCACGATGGCCACCCGCAGAATCTCTTGGTTGGTGCTGCCCGCCGCCACGCGGCTGACGTTGGGCTGGTCGGACGTGCTGCTGATGTAGACGGCCGGGTCGGTTACGGTGAAGGTGTTCGTGTTGCCCGGGAAGCTTTGTAGCTCGCCGGGGCGCTGAGCCCTGGCGTACACCTGGTGCACGCCCACGGACAGGGGCGTGGGCTGAGACGTAGCCCAGTTGCCGCTGCTGCTGGCCAGGATAGTGTTGACGCTGATGCCGTCTATGTACACCGTGACAGTGCTACCGGCTACGGCCGTGCCGTTGTAGGTAGGCGTATTCGTGCTAGCGGTGCTGCCGTCCGATGGCAAAAGGACCACCGGGGCGTTGGTGCGGGGCTGGTTGTACTGGATGCTGAACTGCGTAGCGGCCGTGTTGCCGGTGTTGTTGGCATCCTGGGCCACATTGGCGGCCACATCTACCGTTACCGCGCCCGTGGTGCTGGGCGTTACGGTGAAGGTGTACGTGGAGCCCGAGCCGCTAAAGCTGCCCGTGGTTACCACGCCGTTGCTCACCGTCACGTCGGTGGCATCGAAGCCTGTCACGCTTGCCGAAAAGGTCACCGTTACCGGGATGGGCACCGTGGTGGTCGGGTTCGGGGCCGTGCTGCTGATGGTCGTCGTCAGGGCTGGGGCCGTCACGCTGAACGCGGCCGAGGTGAAGGTCTGGTACGTGCTGCTGGAGGTCGGCTGAATGTTGCCCACGAACACATTGTTGGTGCCGTCATTGAGGAACACGTTCACCAACTGGTCACTGGGGCCATTATTGCCGCGCTGGGCGGCCAGGAAAGTCACCTGGTAGCTGCCCGTGGGCACGGCCAGGTTCTGGGCAAAGCTGGTGCCGTTCTGCAGGAGGGCCACCGCGTCGCCAGCCGGGGCCGTCGAGGCAAAGCCGTCAATGCTGTTGCGCGATACGCCGGCCGTTGCCCCGAACGTCCAGGGCGCGGCGGCTACGGGCGGGGTGCTGCTTGCGTACAGGAAGCTGCCCGCCGGCACGTTGTTGGTTTCAAAGCCGCCGTTCTGCAGGCCGTTCGCGAAGGCTGAGCCGCCTTGCAGCACCTGCACCTGGTCCACGAAAGCCGTAACATCCCCGTAGTTGCCACTGGCCGAGCCCGCGCCCCGCAGGGTGAGCAGCGGCGCGACCGGGAAGCTCTTAACGATGCTGTACTGCTCGCCGCTGGTGTAGGGTACGTTGGTAACCGTGGGCGAAATACCGGTGCTGTTGTTCACGTTCAACTGCAGCGTGCCGTTGCCGGTGCCGGTACTGACGACCACCGTGTAGGTGGTGCCCGAGCCCGATACGCCGCCACTGGCTACGCCGCTGCCCGTGGGGCCCGTCACCGTGAAGTTGCTGCTGCTCACGCCTGTCACGCTGCTGGCGAAGACCACCCGGTAGCTCACCGTGGCCAAGGCCGTGGGCGAGGGCGAGAGGCGCGTCACCGATACGACCGTCGTGTTGGGCTGGTTGTAGGTGATGCTGAACGACGAAGGGGCGGCGGTGTTGAAGTTGCTGGCCGCGTCTTGGGCCACGTTGGCGGGTACGCTCACCGTGGTAGCCGTGCCGGGCGTGGTCGGCGTCACTGTGAAGGTGAAGATAGTGCCGGGGCTGGTGCCGTTGACGACGTTACCGGTAATCGTGCCGTTGGTCACCGTCACGTCGCCGGCCACGAAGCCCGTCACGTTTTCGGAGAAGGTCACCGTGAAAGGAATCGGTGTGGTCGTCGTCGTGCTGCCGGTGGCGCCGGCCGAGCTGCTGACGGCCACCGTTGGGCGCGTCTTGTCGATGCTGTACTGTTCCCCGGCAAAGGGAAGGGTATTGCTGATGCCGGGCGAAATACCGGTGCTGTTAGCTAGGTTCAGCGTCAGCGTGCCGTCGCCCGTGCCGGTATTGACGACTACGTTGTACGTTGTGCCCGAACCCGAGACGGTACCTACGCTGGCTCCGCTGAGGGTGGTCGTCAGGTTGAAGTTTGAGCTATTCACGCCCGTCACGCTGCTGGCAAACGTCACCGTGTAGTTCACCTGAGCCGCGTTGTTCGGGTTGGGATTGGTCCGTACGATGGATACCACCGTGGTCGGGGTCGTAAACGTCTGCACGTTGCCGTAGCCGGTGCCAGCGGAGTTGGTGGCGTAGGCCCGCACGTAGTACGTAGTGCCGGCCGCCAGGCCCGCAATGGTTTCGGAGAAGCTGTTCGTCGTGGCGGTATTGACGTCCTGCGTAACACCCGTGCCGCCGATAGTTGGCGTCGTGTTCGAGCTGCTATACACCACGCCGCGTTCCGTCAGGGCCGCGCCGCCGTCGGCCGTTACGTCGCCGCCGAGCACGGCGCTGCTGCCCGTCACGGTAGTCGGCGTTTTAGTTGTCAGGGTTGGGACCCGCACACCCGTCACCCGGATGTTGTCGAAGGCCAGGTCCTCGCCTGCGTCGGAGCGCAGCTCCAGTTTGAAGTCCAGGTTGGCCACGGCGGCGGCGGCAGGAAGATTGAATACGACGTCCTGCAGCGTGGGGCTGAGAGTTACGCTGTTCCCGCTGACAGCACCGCCGGTACCGCCGCCCACGAAGGAGCCGAACTTCTGCCAGCTTCCGCCGTTGGCGCGGTAATACAAATCAAAATAGTCACTGTTCTCCCAGCCCGTGTTTGAGCCCAGGGCAATGGTGAAGCGCAGATTGCTGTAGCCGTCAGCATTGACCGGGGCCAGCTGCAAGGTGCTGGTGGGCGTTGATGGGTTGGGGGTAGTGTTGGTACCTTCACCGTACCAGAAGCCGCTGCTGATGCCGGTAAAGGTGGTTGCGCTGCCCGGGGCCGGGTTAGTCATCGAGCGGAAGAAGCCGGTCGTGGTGCTGGCGCTCTGAAAGCTGTTGCCGAAATACCGGGTGCCTTCCCCATCAGAATCGAAGCTCTCGGTGTAATTCAGCGCCGCCGGGGCGTTGAGTGTGAGCGTGATGGGAACGTTGAGCGAGGGGTTGTTGCTCAGCGCGGTACCGTTGTACACCTGAAACTCCACCTGCCGCGTGACGCCATTGAGCGTAGTTGTATTGTCGCTAGAGTACGTTATGGAGCGCAGGGCGGTCTGGTAGTCGTCCTGAGTTCTAGCCGGGCTGCTCAGCGTCAGCGTACCGTTGAGGTACGAGCCGGAAATGCCGTTCTGATTAGTGAAATTCAGGCGGTCCTGAGCTTGGAAATTGACTATTTTGATCGTCGCGCCCGTAAGCGTTGTAGCGGAGTTGTCGGAGTAGCCGACGACCACCGTATTGGTGAGCTGCACTGGGGTGCCGGGGCGCTCGGTGTAGCTCACGGCGGTGGTACTGCCTAGGTTTTTCAGCTCTGGCTTGGTCGCCACATCCAGCGTACCCGTCACCCGGATGTTGTCGAAGGCCAGTTCCGGCTGCCGGCTATCTACCACCACCCGCACGCGCAGGCCGTTGCCGGTAGCAGGAATGTTGACGGTGATATCCCGGAACTGCGCATCCAGCTGCGGCGCTGCGGCATCCGGAATGCTGTCCAGCGGCGAGCTGAGGTCTTGCCGGAAGCTACCGATATTGCCATTGTCGCCCAGCAGCAAACCCGCCGTAACAAACGTGCCACCGTCGAAGGAGTACTGAATTCTGATTCGGTCGGCGGTGGTTACGGAATTGCCGCCGGCGCACCCGCAACCAGAGCCACCGCGCGGCGCCGCAAAGGCCACCTTAACAACGAGGTCTTTATAGTTTCGGGTGTTGATTTCCCTGAGTACAACGTAACGGGAGGAGCGGGCGTAGGGATTTCCCGGCGTGCCGCGCGAACCTTCCGTCGCCCAGAAACCGGTTCCCTGCTGATTACCCAACGCCACTGCCCGAAAAGTGGGGTAGTTAGTGCCCTGAGCTACAGTTGCCCGTTGGAAATATTCCAGAGCGGAACTGCTGAAGGAGTTGGAAGTGTAGTTATTGCCCTCACTATCCGTTTCGAAAGTCTCCGCAACTGGCATTGTCAGTTGCTGGGCCCGGGCTCCGAAGGTGACAAGAATCAATAAAAACGAGAGTATTTTTTGTTTCATATATCTCAGATGAAGTTGTGAAAAACAAAGTTGCCGACTTGTTATCGGTAGTTATGCCTGCGTTGGAAGTATTTCGGAAAAATCTCCCAACACCTCGCCGGGCTGAATGCCCAGGCCGATCAGCTGCATGCCGCTGAAATAGCCCTCATCAAGGGCCACCATGTCGAGGCGCAGGGCCTCGCCCGTTCCGCAGGCTACCCACAGGCCGGCGGTGGCGTCGGCGTGGAGTACGGTGCCGGGCGGCACCGGGCCGGTGGCGGCGGCCGGGTGGGGCGTCACGCCCAGCAGCCGTAGCAGCTGCCCGCGCAGCGTGGTCAGGGCGCCGCGGTTCCAGGGGTTGGCCGCCCGCACCAGCCGGTCGATGGCCGGGGAGGAGTCGGTCCAGCGCACGCACACGTCGGCCAGGGTGGCGCGGGGCCAGTAGTGAGCCTGGGCTTCCTGCTGGGGCTGGGGTACCAGCGCTTGAGCCTCACCACACAGACTGGCAAGCAGCCGCCGGGCCACCGGGGCGGCCTGGGCAGCCAGCCGGGCACGGTGCAGCCCGTGCGTATCGGCCGGCCCGATGGGTACGGGCTCAGCCAGCAGCACCGGACCGGTATCAAAATCGGCGCTCATGCGGTGTACCGTCACGGCGCCGGCTGTTTCCCCGTTGCGAATCTGCCAGAACAGGGGCTCAGGGCCGCGGTAGCCGGGCAGGGCGGCAAAATGAAAGTTGAGAAAACCGTGCGCCGGCAGCGCCAGCACGGCCGCCGGAATGCGCCAGGGGAAGGTAAACACCAGCACGGCCGTGGCGGCCAGTGGGGTCAGCCACTCCGCAAGGGCGGCGCCCAGGCCGGGGCGTTGCAGGCGTACCACGGGCAGGCCCAGGGTGGTAGCCACCTGCACCAGCTGCTCGGCTTCATCGGCCTGGGGGAGCAGCGGCACGGCTACGCTCGCCACGGCACCCTGGGCCGCCAGGGCATGCAGGGCGGGCAGGCCCAGCGCACTACTGATGATAATAGCTACTTGCATGGGGCAGGGTCCGGAAGCAGACCGCGCTGATAACCAGTTGCCTGAACATGGTTACCAGCGCGGTTGCGTTCGGGGGTAAAAGGAATGAGTTAGCCGCGCGAAGGAAAATACCCCTGGGTGGCAATGGCGTAGTTCATGACTGCCATCGGCTGGCGGTTCTCGTGCGGCTGGTTGCCGCCCATGGGTGCCAGCGTATTCGGCAGGATGCTGGTGGCCAGCGTAGCATTGGGTTTGCCCATGGCAAACTGCGTAACGGTGCCGGCAGCCGGGTACGACTGGTCTATTTGCAGGAATTCAGCGGCGGCGGCGGTTTTGATAGTCCCCCCCGTAAACGGGTGCTCGTGCTTCGGCATACTGTCCGGAGTGAGCGTTACGTTTTCCGTACCGCCCGTTTGGCCCTGCACGTAACGGGCCAGGCCCGGCCCCTGGCCCGCGCCCAGCGCTACGCGGCCGCGCAGGTCTGGCAGCGCAAAAGTAGTGCGCCCATCGCCGCCATACATAGTACCTAGTAAGGAGAACAGAGCTTGATTTGCCGAAACGGAGAGCAGTTGGCCCTGGCAAAACAGCCAGCCTTTCGGTGCGTAAGAGAAACCCATCAGGCGGATTTCACCAAGAAAAGCGTCCATAATAGAAAGAGGTGCTTAAAGAAGAGGAAAGGAGAAAACGGCTACCGGGCGCGCTTAGGGCTGCGAGGGCCAGATGCCAGTGGTGGCGATGATGTAGTTGATAGCCGTTACCGGCTGGATGTTCGTGTGCGGCCTGGAGCCGCCGGCCGGCGCTATCTGCCCGACGAGGGCACCCGTGCCCAGCGTGGTGGGCGCATCGCCCAACGCGGTGTTGTAGGCCGATTCGCCCCGGTCACTGAAGTAGGCTCCGGTGGGGTTGGTCTGGCCGGTAGCAGAGTCGCCCGTAACGGCGTTGACGGTGCCATTGAAAGCGTGGCTGTGCACCGGTAGCTGCGCCGTAGTCAGCGTCACGTTTTCCGTACCCATCAGCTGTCCGGTAACATAGTTGGACAGCCCGGGGCCCTGCCCCTGGCCCACCGTCACGCGGCTGGTCATATTGGGCAGGGCGAAGGTGTTTACCCCATCGCCGCCGTAGGTGGTGCCTAGCAGGGTATACAGGGCTTCGTTATCTGAAATCTGGAGGAGCTGACCCTGGCAGAACAGCCAGTCAACCGGTGCAAAATTGCCGCCGAAAATGCGAATTTCTCCGAGGTATTGTTCCATGAGTAGAGTGCGAAGAGAGGGAAGGACTAAGGACGCTGCGGGAAGACGCCCTGCAGGGCGATGATATAGTTGAGCGTCAGGTAAGGCTGCATGTTGTTGTGCGCGAGCGAGCCACCCGTGGGCGTACCCGTGCCCTGCACCGAGTCGGCGGCCATGGTGGTGTTGGGGCCAGGCGTTTCCCCGTATTGGGGCTTACTGGCGTTGCTGAGGAAAGCCTGGCTAGGCGAACTGACGTTCGGATCGGTTGGGTTTACCTTGATACTGCCCAGTGCGTGGGTGTGTGCCGGCATCTGCGTTTGGTCCAGCGTCACTGCTTCCTGTCCGGCTTTAGTACCCACCGGGTAAGAACTCAGGCCGGCACCGGTGCCGGCATTTACTACGGCGCGGCCCCGCAGATCCGGCAGGGCGAAGGTATTCTGGCCGTCGCCGCCAAACTGCGTGCCGAGTATGGAAAACAGCGCGGAATTCGAGCGAATCTGTAGCAATGAGCCGTCGCAGATAGCCCAGTTTGCAGGGGCAAAGGGAAATGCGACTGCGCGGATTTCTCCAAGCATTGGTTCCATAGAGGAGGATTTAGGAAAGAGTGGACGTACAAAGGCCTGCCGCGTGGAAACTCCACGATATAGGTAGCTGGCAATAGGTAGGTAGGGGAAGGAAATAGCCTGCACAGAGGCTAAAAGGAGCGGAAAGCGGGACGAATATATAGGATCTATTTCACATGATAAAGGAATATTTGTATCTTAATGTAATGTTGAAAATATACAAAAAGATACAGGCGCGTAGTAAGTGAATAAGTCCGATATACCTGATTTACAGGTGACTATTGTCAATGTAAACGAATTTGAAAAACCGCCTTTCTTCCAGCGTTTTCTGAGCCTTTTTTGTCCAGACGACTATGCCTGTTGCAGAACCGAAACTGCCCCTGACGGCTCAATGAATGGTCGGACTTATTCAAATGCGTTTAGTCTGGAACAGGGGCAAAAAACAACAGTCTCTTCTCAGGCTATTCCGGAATCAGAAGCTATCCGCTGAAACATGCAGCAATGATCCGATGTACAAAGCTGGTTTTCCTAAAAATAGACGTAGACAAAGTGTGTACAGTTTTAATAAGTATATGATAATAAGGAATTTAAATTTTGGTTAATGCCCTGCGTAGGCTGCTGCTGTCGCCCAATTCGCTGTATTCAGGGAGCCGTTGAACCAGCCTTCTGAGTCATTTTAAGTGATTTTAATACAATTAAATTATCAATAAATGATATTAAAACTGAAAAATAGGATTGCATTAGCCGTAGTGTGACTGTGCAAAACGCAACGGCGATGGGCAGGCAGTGCTAGTATCCCGCCGCCGCGTCGTCGCCGCGGGGGTCGGCACCGCCTTCCAGCCGGCCGTCGGGCAACACCCGAATGACCTCTACCCGGCCCCAGGCGTTGCGGGGCTTGAGCACGTAGCCTCGGGCACGCAGCGTATCCTGGGCGGCGGGTAGTAAAGCGTCTTCTTCTACGTCAAGCTGATCGGGGAGCCACTGGTGGTGCAGGCGGGGCGCGGCCACGGCCTGTTGAGCGTTCATGCCATAATCCACCACGTTCAGGATGGATTGCAACACGCTGGTGATGATGGTGCTGCCGCCGGGTGTGCCGGTGACGAGGGCCAGCTTGCGGTTGTTGGTGAGAATGGCGGGTGTCATGGAGGAGAGCATGCGTTTGCCGGGGGCAATGGCGTTGGCCGCGCCGCCAACCAGCCCGTAGGAGTTGGGCGTGCCGGGCTTGCTGCTGAAATCGTCCATCTCATTATTGAGCAGGAAGCCGGCCCCGGCCACCACTACCTTGCTGCCATACGCCCCATTCAGCGTAGTTGTGCAGCTTACAGCGTTGCCCTGGGTATCCACCACGTTGTAGTGCGTGGTCTGATCCGATTCATAGCCGGGCAGGGTTGCGCTGGCCGTCACTTGGTTGCTAGAGGTGGCACGGTAGGGCAAAGTGGTGGCCATGCGCTGGCGATTATACCTAGCCTCCAGCAGCTGCGGCACGGGCACGCGGCCAAAGTCCGGGTCGCCGAGGTAGGTGGCGCGGTCGGCGTACACGCGGCGCTGGGCTTCGGTAATCCAGTGCGTAGCCTGGGGCGAGTGCCAGCCGGACCGGCCCAGGTTGTAGGGCTCCAGCATCTGCAGCATTTGTAGAAGCGCAACGCCTCCGGAACTGGGCGGCGGAAAAGTGAGCACCTCATAGCCCCGGTACCGACCATGCAGCGGCGTGCGCCATTGAGGCTGGTAGTTGAGCAGGTCCTGCTTTGTGATTATTCCCTTGCCGTGCTGCATCTCGGCTACGATAAGGTCAGCTGTTACGCCTTCGTAGAAGCCCGTTCGGCCCTGGTCACGGATGCGACGCAGGGTGGCGGCCAAGTCGGGAAGGCGGATTGTTTCCCCGACCGTCCAGTTCCGACCCATGAGCTTGTACGAGGTAAGCACCTCCTCGTATCTCAGGTCGCCCTCTCCACCCACCATTTCATTGGTTAAAGAGGAAATAAACTCGGTGCGGTTCAGCCCTGCGGCTTCCTTTTCAGTCAGCTTGAGGCCTTGAGCAGCCAAATCCACGGCCGGTTGCACCACGTCCTTCCACGGCAGCTTGCCCAGCTTCTGGTGCAGCACCCACATGCCGGCCACGGTGCCGGGCACGCCGGCGGCCAGATGGCCCAGGGTGCTCAGGTTGGGGATGACGTTGCCCTGGGCATCCAGGTACATATCCCGGGCGGCGGCGGCGGGGGCAGTTTCGCGGAAATCCAGCGCGCCTTCCTGCCCGTCGGCCCCGCGGTAGAGCAAAAAGCCGCCGCCCCCGATGTTGCCGGCTACCGGGAAGGCCACAGCCAAAGCAAACTGCACGGCTACGGCCGCATCGTAAGCATTGCCGCCCTTGCGCAGAATTTCCACCCCAATCCGCGTGGCTTCCGGGTGGGCTGATACCACCATAGCCTTAGCTGTTACCACGGGCATAGCGGCCGGAATGGGGGCGGCTAAGGTAGCGGCGGCAAGTTTGGGGGCGGTAACGGAGGGCTGGGCGGTGGTACAGGCGGCCAGGGCCGTCAGGAGCAGGAAGGGAATACGGTGGTGCATAGAACCGTAAAGGTAGGCGAGGCCATGAGTAGTTTTCGTGGCCGGCTCCTGCCGCTCAGAGAGCTGGCTACTCTGCCCAGGCATGGCGGTTTGACCAACAACTGGCCAATCAACAACCACTACCGGCTAACCCACAACCAACCCCGGTTCCCTAATCCGCGTAGCTTTGGCCTGAACCAGACCTGTGCCCCCGACTATGACGACCGAACCGCTGGCCCCTGCTACTCCCGAAGAAACCACGGCCCACCTGCCCCTCGTGCAGCACGACCCTTGGCTGGCCCCCTACGAGCCGGTACTGCGGCAGCGCCAGCAGCGCCTGAAGCAGCGCCTGGCCGAAATAACCGCTCAGCACGGCTCCCTCAGCAAGTTTGCCTTGGCTCACCAGCGGCTAGGCCTCAACTACGACGGCCGCCGCCGGGGCTACTGGTTCCGGGAGTGGGCGCCCGCCGCCGAAGCCCTCTACTTAGTAGGCGACTTCAACGGCTGGGACCGGCAGGCCACCCCACTCACTCGCGGCGAGGATGGCGTGTGGGAAGTGTTCCTGCCCGATAAGGACTACAAGGACCGCCTCACGCACTACTCCCTCTACAAAGTTCACGTAATCACGCGCCACGGGGCCAAAGACCGGCTTCCGGCCACTCTACGCCGCGCCGTGCAACACCCCGAAACCAAGGATTTTGCCGCCCAGGTGTGGCGGCCCGAGCAGCCGTTCGTGTGGTCGGATCAGAAGTTCCGGGTGCCAAACTTTGTGCGCGAGCCGCTGATTTACGAGGCCCACGTCGGCATGGCGCTGGAAGAAGGCAAAGTGGGTTCCTACCTGGAATTTGCCGACCAGCTGCTGCCCCGCATTCAGGCCGAGGGCTACAACTGCCTCCAACTAATGGCCGTGATGGAACACCCGTACTACGGCTCGTTCGGCTACCACGTGGCCAATTTCTTTGCCGTATCGTCGCGGTTCGGTACGCCCGAGGAGTTGAAGCACCTCATCAACGAGGCGCACTGCCGGGGCATTGCCGTGCTGCTGGATGTGGTGCACTCCCACGCCGTGAAGAATGAGGCCGAAGGGCTGGCCGATTTCGATGGTTCCGGCGGCCAGTATTTCCACCAGGGCGCGCGCGGTAACCACCCCGGCTGGGATTCCAAGCTGTTTAACTACGCCAAGCCCGAGGTGCAGCAGTTTCTGCTCAGCAACCTGCGCTACTGGCTGGAGGAGTTCCACTTCGATGGGTTCCGGTTTGACGGCATCACCAGCATGCTCTACCAGCACCACGGCGAAGGCGTGGCCTTTGGCGGCTATGAGCAGTATTTCGGCCCCGATGCCGACGAGGACGCCATCCTGTACCTGCAGCTGGCTACCACGCTGGTGCGCGAAATCAAACGTAGCGCGTTGCTCATTGCCGAGGATATGAGCGGGATGCCCGGCCTGTGCCGGCCCATCGAGGAGGGCGGCATCGGCTTCGATTATCGTCTGGCCATGGGCATTCCGGATTACTGGATCAAGCTGCTCAAGCACACCCGCGACGAGGACTGGAACCTCTACGACCTCTGGCACGTGCTCACCAACCGCCGGGCCGGCGAGAAAACGGTGGCCTACGCCGAAAGCCACGATCAGGCCCTGGTAGGCGACAAAACCCTGGCCCACTGGCTGCTCGATTCGGCCATCTACGAGCACATGCACACCGCCGACCCTGACCCCATCACGGCCCGGGGCGTGGCTTTGCACAAGCTCATCCGGCTGGCGACGCTCAGCCTGGGCGGGGAGGCCTACCTGAACTTCATCGGCAACGAGTTCGGGCACCCCGAGTGGGTGGATTTTCCGCGGGAGGGCAACGGCTGGAGCCACCATTTCGCCCGCCGCCAGTGGAGCCTGGCCGATAATCCGGAGCTGAAATTCCAGTATCTGCTGCAGTTTGATAAGGCCATGCTGCACCTGGCCAAAACCAACCGCCTGCTCACCGCCGGTCCGGCCCGCCAGTTCAACATCGACCCGAATAACCAGGTGATGGTATTCGAGCGGGGCAGCCTGGTATTCGTCATCAGCTTCCACGTGGACCGCAGCGTGCCCGATTACCGCTTCGTGGTGCCCACGCCCGGCCGCTACCGCATCGTGCTCAACTCCGACGATACCCAATTCGGCGGCTTCGGCCGGGTGGATGACGGCCTTATCTACGAAACCTTTCAGGAGGAGGGAGTGAATAAGCTCAGCCTCTACGTTACCAGCCGCACGGCCCTGGTGCTGGCCCGCGTGTAAAGTTCGCAGCACAAAAAAGCCGCCCGTTTCCTGAGAAGCGGGCGGCTTTTTTGTGTCGATTTCTACTGCTTGGTTTTGCGGCCGGTACGGGCTATTTCGAGTACGTCTTCGATGCGCTGGGAACGGGCGTCGGGCTTTTTGGTGCGGGCTACGCGCTGAATCAGCTCCTTTTGCTGGGTGTAGGACAGGGTCTCGAACTGGGCCTGCAGGCCGGCCCGGTCAAGGGCGCGGGTGAGGTCGATGGGCAGCTCCAGGCCGCTGGGAGCGGTATCGTGCTCCAGCACCACATGGACCACGTCGGCCCAGGTCTTACCGATGGTGTTGCGCAGCTCTTTGCGCACGCTCAGTACGTGCAGGTCGTCGCCGGCGGGCGTCAGGTTCTGGCGGATGGGAAAGCCATCAATGGTGCCCCGGACGGGCAGCGGCCCCTTCGTGCCGTATAGTTCGGCTACGTTGAAGGGAACGGCCAGAAAAACGCCGCTGTCGGCTCCGTCCATTTCCAGGGGGGCGTCAAACTCGTGGCGGAGGGGTATTTCGGAACTCATGCGGTAGGAGGAAAAAAGGGCACTGTAGGCTGACGTCCTGTCAGGCTGTGTTCAAGTTGATGGAGTACGGTATTCAGTGTTTCGGTATCGGTGGGGTCAACCAGCTGCAACCGTTCGGGGGCCACGTTGTAGCGCACCCGCAGCAGGTGGGCCACCTCGTCGGAAGCGGCCAGCACCATGTCGGCGCGGCGCAGGGCCAGGCGTTCCAGCTCCAGGGCCCAGCCCCGGTCGGCGGGCGTGGCGCGCTCTTGGGCCAGGCTATGCACGTGCAGCACCAGCGGCCGGCCCGTTTGCTGCCGGATTTCCAGCGCCGCCAGCCAGGTGGGCCAATCGGCGGCGTAAATCACGGCAAAATCTTCCAGTAAGGCCCGGCGGGTAGCAAAGCGGGCGTACTGAATCACCTGAAAGTTGAGGTCGGCATCCGGCGGTAGGTCCACGCCCAGCGCTGCCAAAGCCTCCACCAAGGTGGTGCGGACCGGGGCCGGCTGCTCGGCGGGCGTCAGCTCCTCATTGCCCTGCTCGGATGCTTCCACTTCTTCCGGCGCAACTGCAGCCAGGAGCTGTTCCGGACCGGTTTCTTCCGCTTCCGGCTCCTCCGTTGTGGCAATGGAGGCTTCTACCGCCCGGCGGGTGGCCCGCTGGTCAACGACTGCCGGGCGCTCCTCCAGGTAAGGTAGGCTGAGGGCCTTGGGCAGGCCGGCGTTGGGGGCGGCACCAGCCAGGTCCGGCGTAGCACCCTGATAAGGGGCCGCCGGCACGGCCCAGGCGCCGCCGGCTCCGGCTGCCGTTTGCTCGACGGTGGAGCCTATGTAAGGTGCGGCGGGCTGCTGCCAGGCGGCAGGCCCATCGGGACGGGTAATGCGGGCTTCGGCTAGGGTTAGGTCGGTGAGGGACGTGATACGGGTGGTAGCGGTGTTGCCAATGGCGGGCTGCGGCTGGTGCGGCACCATCACCGAAAGGGCCGCGTGGGGGGCCAGAGTATCAACTAACGGACGGATGGCGGGTACCGGCTGCTCCCCGGTGCGGGGCGCATCGTTCCAGCCGAGCAGGAGCACGTGAAGAGGAGCGGGGGTCATACTAAAGATAATCAGACAGCAGAAGCGTATACCGGCGTACGGCAAGGTAGAGAAAAAAGGTGCCCGTAGTGCGAAATGCGCGTTCGGTCGAAAACCCGGCCGCCCCGGGCTGCGTCGTACCCGGTTGCTTTTTTACCTTTGCCCTCCGTCGTAGCCGCCGCTTGGCCGCCGCGCGCTTTTTATCCTCTGTTTCTCCCTGACGCACCTGCTCGCATGGCCGAAAATTTCGATAGTAACTACATGGTCAATGACCTGGCCGCGCAGGCGCGCCAGGAGCTCCGCCCCGGGCGGGTGGTGGCGGGCGAGCGGCAGGGCACGGACTTCATTTTCCGCTGCGACAACGGCGTGCAGCTCAGCATCCAGGTAATTACCGACAAGGTGCTGCGCTTCCGTTACATTACCGAGGGGCCGTTTCCGAAGGATTTCAGCTACGCCTTTGCCGATGGCGTGCCCGTGCGTCAGGAGCTGGAGTTTCTGGAGTTCCGGGAGAAGCCCGACCACTACCGCATCACCACCGACCGCCTGATTTGCGTGGTGGATAAGGAAAGCCTGCGCACCCGCGTGCTCAACCGCTCCGGCCTGGTGCTCACCGACGACGAAAAGGGCTTCCACTGGGAGTACGACTACGACTCGGGCAACGACCTGGTGAAGATGAGCAAGCAGGTGCAGAGCGGGGCCCACTACTACGGCCTCGGCGACAAGCCCGATAACATGAACCTGCGCGGCAAGCAGTTCACCAACTGGGGCACCGATACCTACGGCTACCAGAAAGGCTCCGACCCGCTCTACAAGAACATTCCCTTCTTCCTGGGCCTGCACCAGAAGGTGGCCCACGGCATCTTTTTCGATAACACCTTCAAGGCCTCCTTCGACTTCGCGGCCGAGCGCGCCGACGTGGCCTCGTTCTGGGCTCAGGGCGGCGAGATGAACTACTACTTCATCTACGGTCCCTCGCTCATGGAAGTGACGCAGGAATACACCCGCTTGACCAGCCCGCCCGAGCTGCCGCCGCTGTGGGCCCTGGGCTACCACCAGTGCAAGTGGAGCTACTTCCCCGAAAGTAACGTGAAGGCCATTGCCCAGGGCTTCCGCGACCGGAAAATTCCCTGCGACGCGCTCTACCTCGACATCGATTACATGGATGGCTACCGGTGCTTTACCTGGAGCCCTACGCACTTCCCCGAGCCCCAGCGCATGGTGCGGGAACTGGCCGAAGACGGCTTCAAAACCATCGTCATCATCGACCCAGGTATCAAGATTGACCCCGATTATACCGTCCACCGGGAGGCCCTCAAAAACGACTACTTCTGCCGCCGCGCCGACGGCCCGCTGATGAAGGGCTCGGTGTGGCCCGGCCTCTGCCACTTCCCCGATTACACCCGCCCCGAGGTGCGCGAGTGGTGGGCCGGTCTATTCAAGGGCCTGATTCAGGAAACCGGTGTGAAGGGTGTCTGGAACGATATGAACGAGCCCGCCGTGTTCGAAAAGGGCACGTTCCCCGATGACGTGCGCTTCGGCTACGACGGCCTGGGCGCCTCGCACCGCAAGGCCCACAACATTTACGGCATGCAGATGGCCCGCGCCACCAACGAGGGCGTGAAGCAGTTCAGCTACCCTAACCGGCCCTTCACCATCACGCGCAGCACCTATGCCGGCGGCCAGCGCTACTCCTCCGGCTGGACCGGCGACAACATTGCCTCCTGGGAACACCTGTGGCTTGCCAACATCCAGTGCCAGCGGCTGAGCATCTCGGGCTTCTCGTTCGTGGGCTCCGATATCGGGGGCTTCATCGACACGCCCGATGGCGAGCTGTACGCCCGTTGGGTGGCTTTAGGCGCGTTCCACCCGTTCTTCCGCACCCACAGCTCCGGTGACCACGGCGACCAGGAGCCCTGGTCGTTCGGGGAGTATTTCCTGGATGCGGCCCGGGGCTTCATTGAGCTGCGCTACCGTTTGCTGCCCTACATGTACACCGCCTTCTGGCAGTACGCCACGGCCGGCACGCCCATCCTGCGCCCCCTGGCTTTCCTTGATCAGGCCGATACCGATACCTACCTGCGCATGGCCGAGTTCAGCCTCGGCGACCATCTGCTGGTGTGCCCCATCACCACGGCCGGCGCCGATGGCCGCTGGATGTACCTGCCCCGCGGCGACTGGTTCTACTACTATACCGACGAGGCCAAGGCCGGCGGCCAGGAAGTATGGGCCGCCGCTGACCTCACCCGGATTCCGCTCTTCATCAAGGCCGGGGCCGTGGTGCCCATGTACCCGCTCATGCAGTACGTGGGCGAGAAAGTGGTGGAAGAAGTGGACCTGCACGTCTATTTCAAGCAGGGCGAGGAAACCAGCGTGCTCTACGAAGACGGCGGCGAAGGCTACGGCTACGAGCAGGGCCAGCGCACCACCCGCCGCTTCCGCGTAACGGGCACGGCCCAGGGCCTGCTGCTGCAACAGGAAACCGAAGGCGACTACCAGCCTACCTGGGCCACCTACCGCGTGGTGTTGCACGGCCTGCCGTTCCAGCCCACCGCCTTCAGCACCGACGGCCAGCCCGCCACCGCCACCGAAGCCACCCTCGAAACCGGCCTCACCCTGCCCGCCGTGGTAATAGGCGCCGGCTTCACGGAGTTAGTGATTGGGTAGTTTAGGGTAGGAGGGTTTAGGGGTAGGAGTTGTCATTGTGAGCGGAGCGAGGCAATCCTTCCTTTTCAGATAGTCAATGTAGATAAGCAGAAAGCCCCTGACTCCAGCACGGACGTCAGGGGCTTTCTGCAGTTCAGGGTTTTGCGTTGCGTGAAGGAAGGATTGCCTCGCTCCGCTCACAATGACAATTCCTACCCTCACACCCTCACACCCTCATTCCCCAATCCGCTCCCGCAGGTACTGGTACACTTCGGGGCTGCTGAGCAGGGTGCCGTGGTGGAGCTTGGAGTAGATGTGGGTGCTGATGAGCAACTCGGGCGGGGAGGCGGGGTCCTGGAAGATGCGGCCCCGGGCACTACCCGCGCCCACTAGCCCGTCGCCGAAGTAGTCGTGCAGCGCGGAATTGGCCGATTTCAGCAACGAGCCCACCAGAATGTGGTAGCGCACCCCGGGCAGCGGCGGCACTACTGTGCGGGGCGGAAACAGGTCGTCGGCGTGCTCGTTCTGCCAGTCCTCGTCAGTGAGGCGGGCGTGGCGTAGGTCCTTGATGCCGTTGCTGCGCTGGTCAAGCAGCCCACTGATGGCCCGGGTGGGCCACAGGTTGATTTTTCGCAGAATCAGGCTGGTCAGGTGGCTGTTCTGCTCCAGAAACGAGCCGTCGTTGGGCACGCCTAGCAGAAACACGTCCCGCAGGTGCTCCAGCCAGGTTGGTTGCTCATTGTTGGTTGTTAGTTGTTGGCTTTTGGTTGTTGGAGCGGTAGTGCTTTCGTTGGTAGAACCAGCCGACTCCGTTCCGCTTTTACTTTTCACTTCTTCATTTTTACTTCCTCCGTAGTGTCCGGCTGAGCGAATCACCAGCCCGCCCATGCTGTGGCCTACGAGCACCAGCTCGCCCACCGCGTCAGGAAACGTCGTGACCAAGTCCGTGAGCAGCGCGTGCAGCTGGCGGCCGTTTTCGGAAATGTGCAGGCCGGAGTTATAGCGCAGGTACAGGCAGCACACGTCCAGTTCCCGCTGCAGGCGCGGGCCGAAGCGCACATCCTCCGTACCGTTGCCGGTTTGCCAGATCACCTCGTCGCCCATCAGCCCGTGTAGAAACACCACCGTTTTACGTGGCCGGCCGCTGTCCGCAGGCAGTAGGTCTAGGTTGGCCACCGGCACATCGGCCGCATACCGGCGGAAGCTCATCCGGATGGCCCGGCGGTCCTGGCGGGCCGCCAGCTGGTCGCCGAAAGCCCCGTTGAGCACCGGCAGTGTGAAATGCAGATTGTCCTGGCCCACCCGGTAGAGTACGCCGGCCCCGTTGAACGGTGCCTGGGCCGCCCGGCCCACGGCCGCCACGGCCCGCCGCCACCGCGAGAGGCGGGGCGGGTCAGGATCAGGGGAAAGAGAAGCGTCGGTAGGGTCCTGAGGTTCGGTCACGGAATGAGAAGTTTGCGCGTCAGCGGCCCTTCCGGCGTGCTGAGGTGCAAAAGATACACTCCGGCCGGTTGTCCGTGCAACTCTACGCGCCGGCCGCTGGCCTGGTTGAGCGGAGCCGCCGCCTGCCGGGCCACTAGTCGGCCGGCGGCATCGGTTACCTCGTAGGGGGCGGTAGCCACGGTGGGCTCGCTCAGGGAAGCCAGCTGAAAGTCGCCGTCGGTACTCGGATTGGGGTAAATGCTCAGGGCCTGTTGCAGGCGGGGCGGGGCCACGGCGGTAGCCGTGCCCTGCAATGATATTTCATCGACGTAGAGCGTGGAAACGCCGATGCTCTGACCGTTGCCGGCTACAAAAAACAGCCGTAGCGTATCCGGAGTCAGGCCCGATACATAGCCTAACGGCACCGAAATCCGGCCGTAGGTGGTGCGGGCCGGGAGGGTTTCGGCGTAGCCGGCAATGGGTTGGATGGCATTGCCGCCGCCCCGCGTCAGCACGATGTACACGCCGGCCGTGTCGTTGGTGGCCGTGCTCAGCTTGTACCAGAACTGCAGGCTGCCCGGCCGGCCCGTGTAGGGCACTCCGCTGATGCCAAACCCGGAAGGCCGAAACCGGTCACCCAGCATCAGCAGACCCGGAAACGGTGCCCCGAAAAACGCCTTGCTCTCGATTTTGGCCGCGAAGCTGCCCGCCTGCCGGTCCGTTGATTTCGTGACGGTACCCAGGGCCAGCGGAATTCCCTGGCCGCCATACAGCTCATCGGAGGAGTACCAGCCCTGCGGACTTTCTGAGGCCCCGCGCGCCGTCCAGGTTTCCAGCCCGCCATTCACGATGCCTTGTGCTTGTAGCGGCCGTAATCCAATTCCCAGCCAACCCAATACCAGTAAGTAAAACAGCTTTTTCATTGCCTTCCGCACGTAAAATGACTGCCTGACTCCGCCTGAGTCTGCTATACTGTAAATATACTATATATGGTAATTTGTTTTGTATCACATCATCGGGTGATGTAATAACGAGGCTAAGCCTGGGGCGAGGTAGCCGGGGGCAGCGCGGCTCCCAGTACTGCTCCGGTCAGCAGACCGCCGACATGGGCCGCATTATCGGTGGTGTGGGCCTGTAGCCCGCCCGTGAGGCTGCTCACCATCAGGTAGAACACGAACAGCAACACGGTGTACCGCTCGGGGCGGGAAAAGGCTGCCGGCCGCCGGACCAGCGTAGCCAGCAGCAGGCCATAGAGCCCAAAAATAGCCCCCGAAGCTCCCACCGAATTCACGCCTGCCGTGTGCCACCACAAACTGGCCAGACTACCGCCCACCCCGCACAACAGGTACACCAGCAGCAACCGGCGAGAGCCAGTCAGGCGTTCCGTCAGGAGCCCCAGAAACACTAGGGACGACATGTTCAGCAGCAGATGGGCCACGCCGCCGTGCAGGAAAGTGCTGCTCAGCAGCCGCCACGGCTCATCAGGTAAGGTAAGGGGGGAGAAGTTGGAGCCCCACCGGACGAGTTCGGCGCTGGCGGGCTGCCAGAAGTTGTGCCCGCTGAGGCCCAGCGCCATGTAGCCCAGTAGGTTCAGCCACAGTAGCAGCGGTGTGACACGGTAGCCCGCCCGGAACCCAAAAATGCCCCGGATGGCTCCCCAGGTTACGCTGCCGGCCGTGGGTTCAGGAGAGCGAGGCGGGGGCGACTGAATGGCTGCCGACTGCATATCCGGCACGAGGCCCCGCCGCTGCAACTCCTGCACGGCCGCTTGGCCCACGGCGGCCGGGTACTGCTGCGCGTGCTGAGCCAGATACAGCAGCTCGGCGTCGGTTTTCCGGGCAAACAGCTCGGCGGGAGTAGGAGAATCAGCCATAGACGGAAAAAGAAGCCGCCCCCAATACAACCGGCGCGGTGTAATGAGGGCGGCGTCATAAACCCTGCCAGGGCGCACTGCCTGACAGGATTACCGCTGCTTACAGGGAGGTGCCAGCGCCACGGTTAGCGGCGGCTTTCGTCACGATGATTACCGCCCCATCGTGGGCGCGGGGGCCGAAGGCTTTGACGGCCGTCTGGCGCTTCACCACCACAATGCGGGCAAAGGCCGACGCGGGCAGATTGCGGATGCCAGCCGGAGCCTCGCCGGTTGAAGGGTCGCTGGGCAGGGCTTCGCCGTCGATGATATAAAGCGGATTCTGGTTCTGACGTGGGGCGGGCAGGGTTTGCACCACCGTGTAGCCTTCCTTGGCCGGTGCAGCTTTGGGCGCTCCGTTCAGGGCGGCCAGGTTGCCGGCAATGGGCGTCCGCTGCGAAGGCAGGCCCTGCACTACCCGGCTGATATCGGCGGCTTCGGCGGCCTCGGTGAAGGCGGCTTCGGCATTGGTTATTTCCGCCCCCAATTCATACTGGGATTTGATGGTTTTGAGCGAGGAACGGCGCAGCGTGAGGCCCTGCTGCATTTCGTTGAGGCGCTCCTCCATAATCGGGTGCAGATGCTGGTCGTAGGCGCGCGCCTTCATAAACCACGTAATGCGCTCCAGCGTCAGGTCGATCTGGCCCGTGAAGACGGCGGAAGCCGAGTCGCCCTCGGCTTGAGCAGTGAGGTAGGCAGCGGCGTTTTCGGCCAGCCAGTAGCGGCGGGCCGTGCGGGCAAAGCGGCCGGTAGCGGTGGTATCGGCCCGGTCGGCGGCGGGCAGCTGGCGGCGGGTAGCGGCCACCTGGCGGGCGGCTTCGGCTTCGAAGGTGGGCAGCTGCTTTGCCTTCACAGCTTCCAGCACAATGGGTTTCGCCTCGGCCGGCTTGACTTTGGTTGCCTCCGCCCCCGAAGAGTCGCGCAGGCCCCACCAGCCCAGTCCCAGCACGGCTGCGCCGATAGCCGCCGCCGGCCACCAGCGCACTACCGAGGAAGCCGCTGGCTGCTCATACTCATTAAGCTCGGGAGCGGCTTCCGGCTGGGCCGGACGCGGCACCGTTGCTCCGCGCCGGCGCAACTCCCGGCCAGCTTCGGCAAGCAGCTCGGGATGGTATAGCTCTGGGTGTTGCACCAGATACAGAAGCTCTTCGGTGGTTTTGAGCAGGAAGGAATCGGAAGAAGAGGGAGCAGACATACCGGATAGCCAGACGAAAAATCAAGAAAAATCGGCTCTAAATTCGGTAGAAAGTGCCGGATTTCCAGCTGTGTTCCGCCAACACCGCCGGCCAGCGCGCGTATAGCTTCAGGCAGGACGTCTGCCAGCGGCCGACACCTTCTTCTCCTTCCCTTTCCACTTCTTCTTACGCAGTCAGTATGGCCCAGCAAACACCACAGCCCGAAAACGAAAATAGCGCACCTAAAACGCCTGAAACTACCCAGAAGGACCTTGCCCAGGACAGCGGCGACGGTATCCGGGGCGGCTACGGCGACAGTGACCAGACCAACGGCCTCGAAGGCGGTGGTCAGGCTGATAAGTCGGACGAAAAGACCGCGCCCAAAGAGTCGGTCAACTAGCTTCCGGAGCAACAGCCCGTGAAACCCCGTGCTGCGCTGGTACTTTCCAGGCAGGGTGGGGTTTTGCTTTGGGCCTGTGGTAGGCGTTATGCTTCCTGGCAACAAGAGCCGATAACCGGCCGGAAATTCTGCGTCTCAGCAAAATAACAACGTTTTTATAACGGTAAGAGCCTAACGGGCGTATGTTGCCCCTACCATCAATTGCGGCTACCTAGTTTGGTCCGGTTGTTTGCTTTATGGCCGTAAACCCCTTCGGACTCACTGTAGTTTCCTCGATTTCCGACTACCGCCGCCGCGTGGTGGCCAATCCTGAGCGCCGCTTGGTGGATCTGGCCCGCCTGATTCCGGGCCTGGTGCTGGATATCCGCTACGCCACGACCCGTAACCTGTTGGGCCGGCCAGTATACTCGCAGGCGCGGGCCCTGCTGCGGCAGCCGGTGGCCGAGGCTCTGAGCCGGGTGCAGGCCACGCTGACCCGGCTGGGATTGGGCCTGTGTGTGTACGATGCTTACCGCCCCTACAGCGTAACGGTGGATTTTTTTGCGCAGGTGCGCGACGAAGACTATGCTGCCCCGCCTTGGCGCGGCTCCCGCCACAACCGGGGGTGCTCCGTGGATGTGGGCCTGGTGGAACAGGCCACTGGCCTTCCCCTGCCGCTGCCTACCGATTTTGATGAGCTGACTCCCGCCGCCCACTCGCGCTACGGCAATCTGCCGCCCCATGTGCTCTTCAACCGCAGCATTCTGCTGGCCGCTATGAAGCGGCAGGGCTTCGTGAACTATCCCGGCGAGTGGTGGCACTTCGACCATCAGCGCTGGCCCGATTTCGACCTGCTGGATCTGCCGTTTGAACAGTTGGTGAGTGAGTGAAATAAGGGTAGGAGGGTGAGAGGGTAGGAGTTGTCATGGCGGGCAGCGCAGCTAATCCGTCCTTCACGCAGCGTAAAACCCCCACCAGTGCAAAGATTTTGGCGTGCTGCATATCAGGTGTTTGCTGCGCGATGGGGCTTTCCAGCTGAACAAGGCGCGGCAGGGCGGCGCGGACGATGAGACGCGAATACGCGTCTCTACACCCTCTGTCTTCTGTGGACGAATTTGCTGCAAGAGCTTTCCGTTGGTCGGGCCTCAGCACACGAAAAATGTGCTATTGATTCGGCGTGCCTAATTGCCATGACATATTCGCCGTCAGTTCCCCGCCGCACTCCCTAACTTTACGGGGATGTTTCGATTGATTGCCGCCGGCCGCTTCCTGCTTTTTCTGTTACTGAGTTTTTGCCTGCTGCCTGTCCCGGGCCGGGCGGCCGATGTGCCACCCAAACGGGAATTGCGCGGCGTCTGGATTGCCACCGTCGAGAACATCGACTGGCCCAGCAGCCGGGGCCTCACGCCCGAGCAGCAGCGCCGCGAGTACCGCCGCATGCTTGATGAGCACCAGCAGAACGGCATCAACGCGGTATTCGTGCAGGTGCGGCCCGCTTCCGATGCCTTCTACCTGAGCAGCCTGGAGCCCTGGAGCAAGTGGCTGACCGGTACGCAGGGCAAAGCTCCCGCGCCGTTCTACGACCCGCTACCCTTCCTCATTGAAGAAGCCCACAACCGGGGCATGGAGTTTCACGCGTGGTTTAACCCGTACCGCGCCACCATGGACACCGTAACGCGCCGGCTGGCCGCCAGCCACCCGTACCGCAAGCACCCCGAGTGGTTCATTCGCTTTGCGGGCAAGCTGCTATACAACCCCGGTCTGCCGGAAGTGCGCGCCTACATCAATCAGGTGATTCTGGACGTGGTGCGCCGCTACGACATCGACGGGGTGCATTTCGACGACTACTTCTACCCGTATCCGGAGGCCAATCAGGTCATTCACGACGAGGACGCCTTCGCCCGCTTCAACCCCGATAACCTGCCGGTGGCGGCGTGGCGGCGGCAGAACGTGAACCTGCTCATCCGGGATTTGCACGACTCCATCCAGCACACCAAGCGGTGGGTAAAGTTCGGTATTTCGCCCTTCGGCGTGTGGCGCAACCAAACCTCCGACCCCAACGGCTCGGCCACCAAGGCCTTCCAGGGCTACGATGGCCTGTACGCCGACGCGCTGGAGTGGACCCGCCAAGGCTGGGTAGATTATTTGCTGCCGCAGCTGTACTGGAGTACCGGATTTCGGGTGGCGCAGTACCCGGTGCTGGTGGAGTGGTGGGCGCGCAACGCCAACGGCCGGCACATGTACATCGGGCACGGGGCGTACCGCATGCTGGAAAGCACCCGCTCCGATACAGTGTGGCGCAACCCGCGCGAGCTGCCCCGGCAGGTACGCTTCAACCGCACGTTCCCGGCCGAGGTGAACGGCAGCGTGTTTTTCAGCTCTCGCTCCCTGATGGCCAATGCCCTGCACACCACTGACTCCTTGCGGCTGCACGAGTTCCGCTACCCGGCTCTGGTGCCCACTATGCCTTGGCTGGATGCCGTGCCGCCCCGCCCGGCCCAGCAGCTTATGGTGGCTACCCAGCTCACGGTAAACACCCTCACCTGGCAGCCCGGCCCCGCCGCCGCCGACGGCGACGAGGCCCGCTACTACGCCCTCTACCGCTTCGAGGAGGACCAGACGCCCAGCCCCGACGACCCGCGCAACCTGCTGGCTATTGTGCGGCCCCAGGCCGGCCGCAAGCTGCAGTTTCAGGATACCACGGCCCGTTTCGGCCGAAGCTACGCCTACTACCTCACCGCCTTCGACCGGCTGCACAATGAGAGTCGGCCCATTTCGGTGCGCACCAACGGCCGCCCCGCCGAAGTGATTGTGGCCCAACAGGCCCCACCAGAGCCAACCCCCGCGCCGGTACCGGTGCCACAGCCCGTGCCGCCAGCTGCGCCGGCACCACAACCTGCTGCGCCCCGCCCGGTGGTAACGCGCCCGTCTTCGACGCCTACCAAAGTGAAGGTGAAAACCAAGACCAAGCGGCGCGGCGGCTTCTTCGAGCGGCTGTTTGGCGGCCGGTAGTTGCCGGGTTAAAGCCTGAACTCCCAACAAAAAAGGCCGCTCACTGAGCGGCCTTTTTTGTTGGTACGAAGAGGTAAGCTACAGCGTGCGGTACTCAAACTTGACGCGGCCGGTAGAGCCGGCGGTGCTGGGTTTCACGCCGGTGATGCGCAGGAGCATCATCTCGCCGGTGCCCCGCACGCGCACGGCGTACACGTCGTTCAGGGCCACCGCGCCCAGGTCGGCGGAGGTGGTGTTCTGGAACAGCAGGGTACCTACCGCGTTGGCCGTGGCCGTGTTATAGTAGCCGGTAGCCACGGTAGCGGCTGGCAGCTTGTAGTAGCGGGTGGTGTTGGCCGCGCTCAGCGAAACTGCTCCGCCCGAAATACTGCTTATCAGCAGGTCTTTGGCGGTGGCGGGGTTGGCGGCGGGCTCATTGAGGCCAGTTTTCAGGTTGAAAGCCAGCGAATCGGGGGAGGAGCTGGGGCCGAAACTGACGCGCCCGGTTTTCAGGCCCGTGAAGCTGGTGGGGGCGGCTACGGCCAGCGGGGTAGAAGTCAGCGTGGTTACCTGCGTCTGGGAGTAGGCGAAGAATGCGAAGCGGATGGTTTTACCCGCCTGCCCGGCCGGCACGCGCACGTCAACGGTACGGTTGGTGGCAACGCCGTTAGACGGGGCCGCCACTACGCCCAGCCGGAATGCCTTGCCCGCATCATCCACGTAGCCGTAGGCCAGGCTGTCCACGTTTTTGTACAGGGTAGAAGTAGTAGTGGCCGGGGGCGCGGGTAGCACCCCTACGCCGCCCTCATTGATAACCAGCGCGTAGCCGATGATATCTCCGGCAGCCTGGGCGGTGGCGCTGAGGCCGTTGCGGTAAGTAGCGGGCGTAGCGCCGAATTTCAGGGTAGGCGTGGCGGCTACGTTGTAGGTGAAGCGGCGCAGGCTCCGGCTGCCGTTGGCAAAGGTGAGCGTTACATCCACCCGCACCGGGGTTTTGTTAGCCAGATTCGCCGGGACAGTGTACGCCAATTGCTGCACCAGCGTCTGGGAAGGCGCGTTGTACACGCCCGCTGCCGGGAAGGTGCCCACTACAGCCGAGTCCTGGCGGTTAATCACCTGAAAAATGCTGATTTCCTGCAGGTTGTCGTTGGCATTGTAGGGCACTGCCAGCAGCACCCGCTCCCCGGCGGCGTACTTGGTGGCACCGGTGGTAACAATAGTAGTGAAACCGGTTTCGCCTACCACGTTGTAGGTGTCATCGAAAGGCTCTTTCTCGCAGCTGGTGGAAACCAGGGCCGTCAGGGCCAGCAGCACCGCCGGCAGCACACGCTGCCAGCGGGATAAAGCGGAAATTATCGTCATGGGGCAGAAAAGCTAAAGCAGAAAGGAGATAATTAGGGCCGGTCCCACCACAGGGGCTTGCCCACGTAGTCGTCATTGGACGTGGCCCCGGCTTCGCTGAACAGCTTGGCAATGGCCTGCGGGTTGTAGAGCACTTCCGTTGCCCCGGGCAGCATGCGGCGCGGCCACCGGTCCTTCAGGTCGGGCTTGGCGGCCAGGGTGCTGTTGGCGTTGTTCGGGTACTTCAGGTTCGGATAAATGGTCTGGTCGAAATCGAAGCGGCGCAGGTCCGACCACGACTCCGGGTTGAGGAACATGGCAATGTACTTCTGCTCCATGATGCGCTTGAGCGACAGTTCACCTTCGTTCTGGGCCACGGCCGGGCTGCTCAGGTAGGTGTCAATCTGGACCTGCGAAATGAGCGGAAACGTAACCGGCGGCAGCGCATTGGATCCGCCCCCGCCTATCTTCTGCATGTGGGCCCGAATGCCGGCCCGGTAGGCCGTAAGGGCACGCCCCAGATTGCCGGCCCGGAAGGCCGCCTCCGCCTCAATGAACTTCAGCTCGTGGAAGGTGAGTACTTCAAAATAGCCCAGGTCGCGGGCATACCAGGAGCTGTAGAAGTCGGTGTAGCCGTTCACAATATTGGCGGTGCTGGCCTGCGCTACGCCGGGGTCGTTGCCGGTGCTGGTGGCCGTGGCCATTACCGGCAGGCGCGGATCCACCACGCCGGGGTAGGCGGCACTGCCCACGCTGCCGTTCAGGTACCGGATGATGTTGCCGGAAAAGGTAGCCGTGGCGTAGTTGTTACGCGTGGTCCCGAAGATGTTGGTGGTGCCGGACAGCGGGGCCACCGCCGTCTGGTACTGCAGCTGCGCGTCGTCGGCCGAGCTGGTCATGCTCTGGTCGATAAGCGTCAGAATCTGCTGCGGATTGTAGGTGCTTTTTTTGGTGAGGTGGTTGAGCTGCCGGGCCTTGAGGCCGTTGGCAAACCGGATCCATTTCTGCACATCTCCCCGGAACAGAATGTCGCCCGAGATGCTGGGGGAAGTGATATACAGCGGCCGGAAATTTTCGGCGGCCGGCTTCTGCATCAGCGCAATACCTTCGTCGCACAGCGTCAGAATAGTCTGGTAGATGCTTTCCTGCGAGTCATACTGCGGCGTGTAGTTCTGCGCGCCTTTGAAGGCATCGGTGTACGGAATGTCGCCCAGCATATCCGTGGCATGCGCCAGGTCCATGGCCATCAGAATCTTGCCGGCACCCACGTAGTGCGGCGAGCCTTCCTGCTCCGCTGCCGCCGACATGGTGGGGATATTGCCGGCGGAGTAGAAGTAGGTGTAATTGAAAGTATTGGTGCTGTTTCCGTTGGTCAGGTTGTACTGGTCGGTGCTGCTGGCCGGGGTTTTACGCACCGTGTACTGGCTCAGGTACGTAGTGGTCAGCGCCGTGAACATCTGCGTCTGCACGCCCTGCGAGATGATGCCGGGCAGCAGGAAGTTAGGTGTGGAGGTAATGGGGTTGTTGGGGTCGGTATTCACGTCCAGGAGACTTTCGCAGGAGCTGAGTACCGCCCCTCCTCCCAGCGTAAGACCCAGTAGGAGAAGGTATTTTTTCATTGTTTGAAATGCTTGACTGTTATTTTTTTGGCTAGCCAAATGGCTGGTAGGGCGCGGAATAATGATTCTGCCCGCCCTGCCGCCGGAGCGAAGTGGCAATCCAATTAGAAATTCACGCGCAGGCTCATGTCCATGCCCCGGGTGCCGGGGATGCTGCCGTAATCGAAGCCGCCGGAGCCGCCGCCCCGCACGCCCGCGCCGGCCGCGGCCGTTTCGGGGTCTACGCCGCTGTATTTGGTGAACAGCAGCAGGTTGCGGCCCGTTACCGCTACCTCCACCCCGCGCACGGAAGTGGAGTTTGCAAACAGCTTGCCGGGCAGGCGGTAGGTGAGAGTAGCATAGCGCAGGCGCGACCAGGACCCGTCCTCAAGGTAAGGCGTGCCAATCACGCCCAGAATGTTCTGGTAGTAGGTCTGGTTGAGCTCTACCTGCCGGGTGTTGGGCACAAAGGAGCCATCGGCCTGCCGTACCACGCCATCAAACACCACCTGCTTGTAGCGGTCTAGCGTCCGTTCGCTCAGGCCGGTGCGGGTAGCCAGCCAGTCGTTGCCATTTACCACCATGCCCCCTTTGCGGAAATCCCAGAGGAAATTCAAGGAAAGGCCTTTGTAGGTGAGCGTATTGGTTACCTGCACCGTGTAATCGGGGGCGCGGTTGCCGGCGTAGATGAAGGTGCTGGTGTTTACCAGCGGGTAGCCGGTGGTGGGGCTGATAAGAATCTGCCCGTCGGGGCTGCGCTGGTAGTCCAGGGCGCTGATGGAGGAAATTGGCTTGCCGGGAAATGCGCCGCCCCGGGCCACGTCAATCACCCAGGCATCCGACTGGTACACTTCCGTCAGGAACCCAGGGAGCTTGGTGGCCTTGTTGCGGTTGGCGTAGAAGTTAGCCACCACGTCCCAGGTAAATCCGTTGCTGTTTTGCACCGGAGTGCCGCGCAGCGCTATTTCCAGCCCTTTGTTCTCTACCGAGCCGCCGTTGATGTACTGCAGAATAAAGCCGGTTGCCTGACTCACGCGGGGCGCAATGAGCTGGTCGCGGGTAACCTGCTGGTACACATTGGCCTCCAGGCCCAGGCGGTTGCGCAGGAACTGCAGGTCAACGCCCACCTCGTAGGCGCGGGTGCGCTCGGGCACCAGCAAACGGTTCGAGCCAAAGAAGCCGTTGCGGAAGCCGCCTCCGATGTACGTGGCCTGGGCCAGCGGCGAATCGACGCGGTAGGGGCCGGTATCCTTGCCCACTTCCGAAATCGAGCCCCGGATTTTCCCGTAGTTCAGCCACGGGTTCTGGTCGAGTCCCAGCAGTTTGGTGAACTGCCAGCCCGCCGAGGCGGAGCCGTAGGCAAAAGCCTTCCCGAAGTTCTTGTTCTCATCGGGCCGGGGCAGAGTGGACGACTGGTCGAGGCGGCCGTTCAGCTCCAGGTTTACCTGGCCCAGCAGGTTCACCCCAATTCGGGCGAAATTACCAATCAGTCGCCGCTCAGTATTGGTGATGAGCGTGTTGCGGTTAACGGTGTTGTTGATGGACGGTACGGCCGGGTTGGGGTTCTGAAAAATCAGCCCGATGTTATCGGTTACCTCGCTGCGGCTCATTTCAATAGTGTTGCCCAGCACCACAAAGCCCCCCAGATTCTCGCTGAACTCATGCTTGAGCGTCAGCAGGAAGTTGGAGTTGAGCAGGCGGTTGAGGCTCACGGTTTCGGCCAGGCCGCCATCCTGGTTAGCCGTGAGCGAAGTGCCCACCGCCCGCACGGAGCGGTCCTTCTGCACGTAGAAATCGGTGCCCAGATTGTAGCTGACCGCGAGCCACTTGTAGAGGTCCAGCGTCGTCTGCACGTTGCCGATAAAGCGGTTGGTGCGCGTCGTCTGGGGGTTGCGGTATACTGTGAAGTATGGGTTGTCGGCGTCGGTGGCGGCGGTGGCCGCACCCAGCAGGCGGCGGCGGGTGCCATCGGGGTTCAGGTACACGCGGGCGTCATCGTTCTGGGGCCAGCTCAGCAGGCTCACCAGGTAGCCGCCGCTGCCCCCAAACAGGCCGGGGCCCTGCAGCGGGTTGCGGCCGCCGGTATTCATGTACTGCGCCGAGCCCGTTACCGAGAGCTTTTCCGTCATTCTGGAAGTGCCGGCCAGTCGCAGCGTAGTCTTGTCGTACAGGCTGGTAGGAGCCACGCCACTCACGTCGTTGCGCGAGCCGGTAAACAGGAAGGTATTGCGCTCAGAACCACCCGAAATGGTGAGGTAATGCTGCCAGGCGCTGCCCGCCTGAAAGAAATTGCCCAGGTTGTCGTACACCGTTTCGCCATCCTGAAAGCGCGGCCCCCAGGAGTTGCGCGTGCCGGCATCAAACAGGCCCAGGTTGCCCTGCTTGTACTGGTCCTGCACTTTGGGCAGGCGGCTTACCTCATCCACCGAAAACTGCGTGCGGTAGTTGATGGTGGCCCGGCCGGCCGCGCCTTTTTTGGTGGTGATGATAACGGCGCCGTTGGCAGCCTGCAGGCCGTAAATAGCCGCCGCCGCCGGACCTTTCAGCACCGTCATGCTTTCAATATCCTCGGGATTCAGGTCGCCGGCGCGGTTCTGGTTGGCGGTGGAGCGCCCCAGCAACCCGTTGAAGCCGGAGCCGCCGCCGGGAGCTGTACTCTCCACAAAGGAGTTGTTGCTCATGATGATGCCGTCAATCACGAACAGCGGCTGGTTGTTGCCATCGAGCGAGTTGCCGCCCCGGATGACGATGGACGCGCCCTCACCGGGAGCCCCGCCCGAAGACGTAATGCTGACCCCCGCAACTTTGCCCTGCAAGGCATTCACGATGTTGGTCTGGCGGGTTTCCACCAGCTCCGAGCCCTTCACCTGGGGGGCGCTGTAATTCAGCTCCTGCCGCTCCTGCTTAATGCCGTAGCCGGTCACCACTACCTCATTCAGGCTTTTGGCATCGGGTGCCAGACTGATGTTGGCCGTAGTGGTGCTGCCCACGCGGTACTCCTGGGTGTTGTAGCCAATGAAGCTGAAAACCAGGGTGCTGCCGAAAGGCACGTTGGGCAGGGAGTAGCTGCCATCCACGCCGGTCTGGGTACCAATGGTAGTACCTTTCACCAGCACGTTCACGCCGGGTATCGGCTGCTGGTCGTTGGTGCCGGTTACCACGCCCTGCATGGTACTGGCGGTTTGCTGGGCCCATACGGAGGGCGTAGCCAGCATCAGCCCCAGAGCCAATGGGGATGACCATAAACGTTTTTTCATACGCAATAGAGAGTGAGAGAGGAAGAAAGGGAAACGAGGGCTGGGCGGCACCTGAGAGAGTGCGCGCCAGTTGGACTATGACAGGATATCGGGGGGCGGGCGGAAGCTGGCCGGGCAAGAGGGCTACCCGGCCGGGGAACAGCCGAAGGAGCAGGGCAGAAGGTGGGATTGGGTGGGGAAGGAGAGGGATGGGCAGAAAGAGCGGGCGAATCGGGACAATTCAGCTAAAACTACTATTTCAAACCTAGTGAAACAACTATATATGGTATTTTTTAAAGGTTAGATTAGGTTTTGTGTCTTACATTATGTTGGCTGTTTTTGGCGGCTCCGCGCTGGGTCGTAACGAAATGCGAGGAGTAATGCATCTTGCCAATTGCATCTATCTACTTTGTTCCACTTTCCATGCAAACCACTACCCAGGCTGCCCAAGCTACTACCGGGGCCATGCCGCTGGCCGAAGCCTCGCAGCCCGGCCGCCTTCAGTCGCTCGATGTATTTCGGGGCCTCACCGTTATGGCCATGATTCTGGTGAATAACCCCGGCGACTGGGGCCACATCTACGCGCCGCTGGAACATGCGCACTGGCACGGCTGCACCCCCACCGACCTGATCTTTCCGTTCTTCCTGTTCATTGTGGGCGTGAGCATCACGTACGCGCTGGATGGCGCCCGGCAGCAGCCCGCCACCCACAACCGCACCATGCTGCGCGTGCTGAAGCGGGCGGCTATTCTGTTTGGGCTGGGCCTGTTTTCGGCTCTGTTTCCGAAGTTCGATTTCAGCACGGTGCGGATTCCGGGCGTGCTGGCGCGCATTGCGGTGGTGTTTCTGGTGTGCGGCATCCTGTTCCTGAAAACCAACCGCAAGCAGCAAATCGGGCTACTGGCCTTCGTGCTGATTTTCTACAACGTGCTCATGCAGCTGGTGCCGGTGCCCGGTTTCGGTCCGGCCAACCTGGAAGCCGGCACCAACCTGGGGGCCTGGCTCGACCGCGCGGTGCTCGGCGAAGCCCACCTCTGGAAGCAAAGCCGCACTTGGGACCCCGAGGGGTTGCTGAGCACGTTGCCGGCCGTTGGCACCGGCCTGTTAGGGCTATTGGCGGGGCAGTGGCTGCGGCGTCGGGAAGTGGAGCCGGCCACGCGGGTGGTCTGGCTGTTTGTGGCCGGTATGGGCTGCGTGCTGCTGGGAATGGTCTGGAATGGCTGGTTTCCCATCAACAAGGCGCTCTGGACCAGCTCCTACGTGCTGTACACCGGCGGACTGGCCCTGGCTACGCTGGCAGGCCTGTACTGGCTGATTGACGTGCAGCAATACCGCCGCTGGACGCTGCCGGCCTTGGTATACGGGGTGAATGCCATTACCGTGTTTTTTCTCTCCGGCCTCATTCCGCGCCTGCTGAATATGGTGCAGGTAACGGGGGCTGCCGGCGAGAAAGTGGGCCTGCGCACCTGGCTTTATGATACCCTGTTTGTGCCCTACTTCAGCCCGGTAAATGCATCCCTGGCCGGGGCGCTGGTGTGCGTGCTGATCTGGCTGGTGGTACTCTGGCTGATGTACCGCCGCAACCTTATTATCAAAGTCTGACCGGTGCCGTAATTGGATATTTCCCACTGATTATTCTGCCCTGTGGCTGTACTTTCGGCTGAAAAGCCTGCCCGTCTTCTATCCCTGGATATTTTTCGGGGACTCACGGTGGTCCTCATGTTGCTGGTAAACAACGCCGGCGACTACCGGCAATACTACCGGCCCCTGGCCCACGCGCCCTGGCACGGCTGCACCCCCGCCGACCTGGTGTTTCCGTCCTTCGTGTTCATTATGGGCGTGGCGCTGGTGTATGGGCTGACTGCGGCGCACGAGCAGCCGACTCTGCACCGCGCCACGCTGTGGCGGGTGGCCCGCCGCGTGCTGGTGCTGCTGGTGCTGGGCCTGCTCATTGGGCTGATTCCCTACTTCTACTTCACCTCTTTCCGGATTCCGGGAGTGTTGCAGCGCATTGCGCTGGTGTATGGTATCAGCAGCGTGCTGTTCCTGAAAACTACCTGGCGGCAGCAACTGTGGATGTTTATGGGGCTGCTGGTGCTGTATAATGTGCTGCTGCAACTGGTGCCCGTTCCTGGCTACGGGCCGGCCAACCTGGAACCCGCTACCAACCTGGGGGCCTGGCTCGATAAGCGGCTGTTTACCGTAAACCATCTGTTTCTGAAAGACAAAGGCTGGGACCCGGAGTCGTTGCTAGGGACGCTGCCCACCATTGCTACCGGACTGCTAGGGCTACTCGCGGGCCAGTGGCTGCGCCGGCCCGCGCCGGCGCGTACCACCAAAGCCGCGTGGCTGTTTGTGGCCGGGGCCGGGCTACTGCTGGCGGGGCTCATCTGGAACGGGTGGTTTCCCATCAACAAGGCCCTCTGGACCAGCTCTTTTGTGCTGTACGCCGGTGGTATCAGCGTGCTGGCCCTGGCTACGCTGTATTTCCTGGTGGATGTGCAGGAGTGGCGCGGGGCCTGGACCCGGCCGCTGGTGGCCTGCGGAAGCAACGCGCTGTTGGTGTTCTTTCTGCCCGAGGTGCTGGAACGCCTCCTGACCCGCCTGAAGCTGCACCACCCCGACGGTACCGTATTCTACGCCCGCGACTGGCTGTATCACACTTGGTTTACGGCGCACTTCGCCAATCCTTACCACGCTTCTTTAGCCTACGCCCTGGCGTATACCGCCGTGTGGGTAGCCATTTTGTGGGTGCTTTATCGGCGGCGAATTTTCTTTACGGTGTGAGCCGCTCCCGCTTTACGCAAACAATTTTCCGTACTTCGTAGCATGAAATATTTCTGGATTCTGACCGTAGGTCTGGCGCTAACGGCCCCGTTGGCGCAAGCCCAAACAACTACGCCCGCTACCGGCAATGTCCCGGCCGCTTCTATTTCGGCCGGCCAGCGTAAGGCCGCCGAGGAGTTGCTGAAGGCCGCCAACTCGGAGCAAAACCTGACGGTTACCATCGACCGGATGCTGGCTTCCCAGATGGAGCAAAACCCGGGTATGAAGGCCGTTGAGCCCGAAATGCGCGCCTATATCACCAAGTACATGAGCTGGGGTGCCATGAAGGAGGACATGGTGCAGCTCTACGCCCGCGAGTTCACCGAAAAGGAGCTTAAGGAACTGGCTAAGTTCTACCAGACGCCCATCGGCCGCAAAACCATCGAGAAAATGCCCCAGCTGATGGCCGCCAGCATGGAAATCGGCCAGCGCCGCATGCAGGAGCACCTGCCCGAGCTGCAGCAGGCCATTGCCGAAAAGATGAAAACCCAGGCCCCGACGGAGGACAAGTAGCACGTCATTGCGTGCAGGAAGGACGAAGCAATCCTTCCTGCACGCAACTCTCAGCCCTAGCCTATTCAAAAGCCCCTGACGCCAACGCGTACGTCAGGGGCTTTCTGCTTCTTTGGCGCTTGTCACTCTGTAAAGGAAGGATTGACGCCGCTTGATGCGCGGAATGTCCTTCGTCCTCGCAATGACAATAGTGCCCTCGCTATGACGGTTAAATTACCACTGGTACCCGTCGAAATCCTTACGAAGCTGGGTTTTGAGAAGTTTGCCGGTGGCGGTGTGGGGCAGTTGATCCACGAACTCCACGGCTTCGGGAATCCACCAGCGGGCCACTTTGCCATCGTAGAACGCCAGCAGCTCCTCGGGGGTAAGGTGGTGGTCAGGTTTGCGCACGACGACTAGCAAAGGCCTTTCGCTCCATTTGGGGTGAGGCACCCCGATAACGGCGGCTTCGACTACGCTGGGATGCCCGATGGCCAGGTTTTCCAGTTCGATGCTCGAAATCCACTCCCCGCCCGATTTGATGACGTCCTTACTTCTATCAGTAATCTGCATGAAGCCGGCCGGGTCAATGGTGGCCACGTCGCCGGTGCGGAACCAGCCGCCGGCGGTCAGCTGACCGGGTTCGGTACCGAAGTAGTCGGCCACGATAAATGGCCCGCGTACCAGCAGGTCGCCGAAAGCCACGCCGTTGTGGGGCAACGCCCGGCCCTCGTCGTCCACAATCTGCATATCCACCCCGAAGATGACGCGGCCCTGCTTGGTCTGGATGGCAAACTGCTCGTCGGGGCTGAGGCTGAGCTGCTGGGGCTTGAGGGTGCAGACGGTGCCCAGGGGCGAGGTTTCCGTCATGCCCCAGGCGTGGCGGATGGTCACGCCCAGCTCCTCATCAAACGCCCGCAGCAGCGCCGGGGGGCAGGAGGCGCCGCCCACAATCATCTGCCGCAGTGTAGAAAAGCGCAGCTGTTTTTCGCGCATAAACGTGAGCAGCCCGAACCAGATGGTGGGCACGCCGGCCGTGAACGTGACGCCCTCCGTCTCGAACAGCTCGTAGAGGCTGGCCGCGTCCAGGCCCGGACCGGGCAATACCAGTTTGCAGCCAATCATGGGGGCCAAGTACGGAATACCCCAGGCGTTGACGTGAAACATGGGCACCACCGGCAGAATCACGTCGCGGGCCGAGCAGTTGAAGCAGTCGGGCAACGCGGCGGCGTAGCTGTGCAGCAGGGTGGAGCGGTGGGAGTAGAGCACGCCCTTGGGCTGGTCGGTGGTGCCGGAGGTATAGCACAAAGAGGAGGCCGTATTCTCGTCGAACACCGGCCACTCAAACTCGTCGTTTTCGGCAGCCAGCAAATCCTCATAGCAGCGCAGATCGGGCAGGGTGGTGGTTTCAGGCAGGTGCGCCCGGTCGGTCATCAGTACCCAGGTTTCCACTTTGGGGCAGCTGGGAGCCAGCTTTTCTACCAGCGGCAGAAAGGTGAGGTCGAAGAACAGCACTCGGTCCTCGGCGTGGTTGATGATGTACACCAGCTGCTCGGCAAACAGGCGCGGGTTGATGGTGTGGCACACGGCCCCGCTGCCCGACACGGCGTAGTACAGCTCCAGGTGGCGGTGCGTGTTCCAGGCCAGCGTGCCCACCCGGTCGCCGGAGGTAATGCCCAGCCGTTGCAGCGCGTTGGCCAGTTGGCGGCTGCGCCGGCCCAGGCCGGCGTACGTGTAGCGGTGCAGGCCACCCTCGGCCAGGCGGCTCACAATTTCGGTGTCGGCGTGCCATTTCTCGGCGTGTTCCAGCAGCCCCGCAATGCGCAGGGGCGTGTTCATCATTAGGCCTTGTAGCATGGTCTGGTGGGGTTTGGTGGGGCAGTGGTTCGGAGTGGGAAACGTAGGGCTTCGCAGTGGTTATTCTTATAGGCCGTTCACAAGACGGTGAAAATGGTCTTTGAGATAGGACACGTCGAAGTTGATCAGCTAGCCGATTTTCAGGCCGGAGAGCTTTAAGGTACGTTAGGAGTATTGTTTATCTTGCTTAAGATCAATACAACTTATGAAACCTATTCTGCGTGTCGTAACTCTTGCATTACTGTTTGTTGGTAGTTCATTACCAATCTATGCGCAGAAGAAGATCAGTGCGGAAAAACTACCTGAATCCACTGATGCCAATAAAAAGCAGAAAACGCCACCCGAGCTACTGGGTAATCCTGGTCCCACCTGTACGTGTTTCGTTCCTTGTCCTGCAATAGATTCGTTACAGGCCACTTATGTTTGTGTTGAACAGATGCCAATACCGCCAGGAGGAAATGCTAAAGCTTATCTGAATACGCTAGCTGGGCAGGTACAAGTACCCATTAATCAATCTGGATTGGAAGGGAGAGTTTGGGTGTATTTTGTCGTAACTCCTACTGGCGAACTGACAGATTTTAAAATTTCCAAGGGGTTGTCACCAGCGTATAATGCAGAGGCGATTCGCGTCATAAAGGCACAACCTGCCTGGTCGCCTGGCTACCAGAGTGGTCAGGCTGTTCGCGTACAGATATTGGCTTACGTGCAGTTCCGTTCACAGTGAGAAGTACTAAGCCTCGAATTGTGTGAAAAAAAGCGCCCCGACCATCTGGCCGGGGCGCTGTGCTTACTCCTCCTTCGGAACAGTGCTTTCCACTTCCTGCTTCTGCGGTTGCCGGACGCTTTGCAAAGCAATCTGCAGAATGCCGCTGCGCACGCTCAGCTCCGTGATTTTGTTGTTGCGGCGGGTGGGGTTCACGCGGTTGGTGAGCACCACGCAGGTAATTTCCTCCTTGGGGTCGACCCAGAAATAGGTGCCCGTGAAGCCGGTGTGGCCGTAGCTCTGCTGGGAGGCCAGCGGGGCCGAATTCAGGGCCGGGTTGGCGGCGGGCCGGTCAAAGCCCAGGGCTCGGCGGTTGTCGGGGCAGAACTGGCAGCGGGTGTACTCCTGCATGGTTTCGGCTTTGAGAAGTTGCTGCCCGCCGTACTTGCCGTTCCAGGCGTAGAGCTGCACCAGCTTAGCTAAGTCGGTAGCCGAGCCGAACAGGCCGGCGTGGCCGGAGAGGCCGCCGAGTAGGGCCGCGCCTTCGTCGTGGACCGTGCCGTGCAACTGGCCGTGGCGGAACAGGGAATCGTACTCGGTAGGGGCAATGCGGCTGAGTGGGAAGCGGCGGGTGGGGTTGTAGCCCAGGGTGGTAGCGCCTAGTGGCCGGTAAATCTCATCCGTCACAAACTGATTCAGCGGCCGGCCCGATACCCGCTGCACGAAGCGCGGGTACAGAATAAACGACAAATCGGAGTACACGTAGCCCGGCTTCTTGTTGAGCGGCGACTCGCCAATGGCTTTCAGAATCCGGGCCGGGAAATCCTGGCGGGCCCAGAGGCGCGGGCCGGCCGGCAGCGGGAACCGCGCCGACGAATCGGGGCGGAAGTAGCGGCGGTTCAGCTCCGCAGGCTTCGTGCTGGACACGTCCTTGGCCTCGGGGCTTTTGCCGAGCAGGCTGTTGAAGAAGCCGCGCGGCTTGGTGTAGTCCTTCCAGAACGGAATCCAGGCTTTTAGGCGGGCTTGGTGGGTGAGTACGTCGCGCAGCTTGAGGTCCTGCTTGTTGGTGCCCACCAGCTCCGGAAACAGCTGGCCCATCGTCATGTCGGGGTTGAACTTGCCCTCGTCCTGGAGCTTCATCAGGGCCGGCAGCGCGGCCGATACTTTGGTCAGGGAAGCCAGGTCGTAGAGGTCAGTACCGCGGACGGGGCGGGCGGCCTGGCCGGCGGTGGGGTAGTTTTGGGTGCCGTAGCTTTTCTGCAAAACCACGGTGCCGCGCCGGGCAATGACCACCTGCGCCCCCGGGAAGGCCCGGGCGGCAATGGCCAGGTTCATCAACGAATCGACGCGGCTTTCCAGGTTGTTGTTCAGGCCCACGGCCTCGGGCTGGCTGTAACGCAGCCGGATGCCGCCCTGCGTAGCCAGGCCGGCGCCGTAGCTGTACTTGTCGCTCACGGTAACGGGCAGCTTTCCGCTGGCTGAAATACCACCAAAAATAACCTCGGCGGCTACTTCCTGGGCGTTCTTGCTTTCCTGGTAAGCCAGTACCACGGCATCGGCGCGGTCCAGGTCCCGGACTTTCGCCACGGCGTAAGCATTGCCGAATACTGTCACCACCAGCCGCTGCTGCGGGCCGCCCAGCTCGCGTAGCAGCACGTTGGTTTCGGGCGTCACGCCGAAGTTGGTGGCCGGCAGCCGGCCCAGGTTGTTCAGGCCAATGAGCACGGTATTGTAGCCTTTCAGGGTTTCGCGCATGCGGGCCAGCTCATCCAGGCTGGGCGAGGCTGGCAGCCAGAAGTGGCGCGCCGGCGCGTAATCGGCCACCATACGCTGGAAGTCGGTGGTGTCTTTGGTGCCGATGGTGAGCGTGGCCAGGCGCAGGGTGTCGAGGCGTTGCAGGGGCAGCAGGTTGCGCTGGTTGCGCAGCACCGTCACGCTTAACTCCGAGAGCTGGCGGCTCAGGTACTGGGCGTGGGGCGTGTTCAGGTCGGCGGTGATGTTGCGCAGGTCGATGGGGCGGTACTGGTTGAGGCCCGACCATTGTTTTAGCGCCAGTACTTTGCGGCAGCGGCGGTCAATTTCCTCCTGCGAAATCTCGCCCCGGTTGATGGCCTCGCGCACCATGCGCAAGGCCAGTGGAATGTTCTTGCTGAACTCCAGCACGTCGTTGCCGGCCAGCAAAGCGCGCACGTCGGCCTCGCCGGGCGGGTACTTGCTGATGACGCCCTTCATGTTCATGGCATCGGTGAAGATGACGCCCTCAAACCCCAGCTTTTGCTTCAGCAGGCCCTGAATAATGGGTTTGGAAAGGGTGGAGGGCAGGCCGGTGGTATCGAGGGCCGGAATGTTGAGGTGGGCCACCATCATGCCCCCAATGCCGCGCCGGATCAGGCTCTTGAACGGAAACAGCTCCAGCGTATCAATCCGCTTACGGTCGATGCGCAGCAGGGGCAGGGCCAGGTGGGAGTCGGTGTCGGTGTCGCCGTGGCCGGGGAAGTGCTTGGCCACGGCCAGCACGCCCGCGTCCTGCATGCCCTTCATGTAGAGGTAGCTTTTTTCGGTGACGTCCTCGCGGTTTTCGCCCCAGCTCCGGAAGCCGATGACGGGGTTAGCCGCGTTGTTGTTCACGTCAATCACCGGGGCGAAGTTGACGTGCATGCCCAAGCGCTTGAACTGCGCGGCTACTTCCGTGCCCATGTCGTACACGAGCTGGTTCTGGCGGATGCCGCCCATGCTCATTTGGTAGGGGAAGCGCACCACGCTGTCGAGGCGCATACCCACGCCCCACTCGGCATCCATGGCTACCAGCAGCGGCACTTTGGCCTGGCTCTGGTAGCGGTTCAGCAGGCGGCTCTGGCGCACCGGTCCGCCCTGGAAGAAAATTAGCCCCCCAATGCCGTACTGCTGAATCAGCGTCGAAACCGAATCCTCATCAATGCGCTTCCGGTTGGAGTAGGCCGCCACCATGAACAGCTGCGCCACCCGCTGGTCGGGCGTGAGCGTGCGCATCACCGAATCAACCCAGCGCGAAGAGTTCAACTGGCCGGCAAACGGCACCGGCTGGTTGCGGCTTTTGGCCACCGGCGGCATTTTGCCCGGCGCTGGTTTCGGGGCCGGAGCGGCCAGGGCGGTACTGCGCGCCGGTTTTACCGGGGCTCGGCGGGCGACGGTGCGGACTACTGGTTTGCGGGTTGATTTTTTGCGGCGGCGCTGAGCCGAGCCGGACTCGGGGCTGAGCAACACCAGCGCCAGCAGGAGCAGGGAAAGGAAGCGGGAGAAGGACAAAACGGCGGAGCAATGAGGTGAGATGGCGAAGTTAGGCGAAGTAGGGCAGGAATTGATAGCAGGAAGCCGGTCGGGGACTTTCGCAACCGGTAGCTGGCCCGGTCCGGCAGGCGCAGCCTGTCGGGCCGTTTGTCGAAGTCGCGCTGAAAACCAGTAGGATGAAGAGAATAATGATTTGTGCTGATAGTCAGCTGGTAACGTTCCCGGCATCGTTTGCATAGATAAATATCCCCGGATGCTTTGACCGGGGCCTTCTGCCGCCAAGATTTGCTCCCGAACCCGAAGCTCCACTGCTTGCGGGTTCTGCCCCATCCACGCCTATCGGCCCTCGTAAACCGCCGCCCGCGTAGAGGACCGCCCCCGGGGCTAGTGGCTTGCCTGCTCCCAATCCGCTGCCGGTTCCGCGCTGCTGCTACGCGGCCGGTGTTTCCGATCCACATCTGAGTCGTTCATTTCCTTGCTTCGGAGCCGCTACGGCGGTCCGGGCTCCGGGATGTTTCTGCGCTGTTTTGCCGCCGTCTGGGCCGTGTTTTTATGCGGCAGGCACCGCGTGCCGCTGCCGGTCGGGCCTTTCCATGCTGCCAAGAGTATCCACAAGAGTACCCAAAAACCCACGTTCCATTCTTTTCTACTCATGAAAACCAAAACACTCTCCGTCAACCCCTTCGCCGCCAGCGCGCTGCTCGCCTTCTCCGGTTTGCTGCTGGGCTGCGAAAGCACCAGTCCTTCACCCGCTGCTACCGCCGCAGCCTCGGCCCAACCGGCGGATGCCACTACCGCCACCTGCGGCGCCCAGGGCTGGGCTTCCCAGAACGGCGGCACCCTGGGCGGTGGCACGGCCACGCCCACGGTAGTCACCACCTACGACCAGCTGAAAGCGGCCATCACCAACGCCAGCGTGAAAGTGGTGCAGGTCAACGGTACCATTACCATCCCCTCAGGCGGCCGGATTTCCTTCCAAGACCAAACTGGCAAAACCATCTTCGGCTCGGCCGGGGCCAAGCTGGTTTCTGCCGATCAGACCAAGGACAATTCGGGCATCATGTACATGAAGCGCTGTAAAAACGTGGTGATCCGGAATCTGGTGTTCGAGGGGCCCGGCGCTTACGACACCGACGGCTGGGACAACGTGACCGTGGATGCCTCTACCAACATCTGGGTGGACCACTGCGAGTTCCGCGACGGCGTGGATGGCAACTTCGACATCAAGAACGCCTCCGATTACATCACCGTGTCGTGGACCAAGTTTGCCTACCTGAAAGCCCCCCGCGCGGGCGGCTCGGGTGGCTCCGATGACCACCGCTTCACCAACCTCATCGGCTCTTCGGACGGGGCCACTGGCGACCGGGGCAAGCTGCGTATCACGTTTGCCCGCTGCTGGTGGGCACAGGGCTGCGTGGCCCGCATGCCGCGCGTGCGCTTCGGCAAAATCCATCTGGTGAACAACCTGTACAACTCCACCGCCGCCAAATCGGGCGTGCAGGGCGGCTTCGAGGCTGATATCCGCATCCAGGCCAACGTATTCGAGAACATGGCCAACCCGATTGATCTGATGGACAAAAAATCAACGGCGGTGCAGGAAATCAGCAACGTGTTTACCAACGTGAGCGGCACCAAAGTCGGCAACGGCAAAACGGCCTTCACGCCGCCCTATACGGTATCGGTGCTTGGTGCTTCCAGCGTGAAATCGGCCGTAACGGCCTCCAACGGCGCGGGTGCCACGGTGGGCGGCAACGTGTGCTCGAATAGCGGTATTTAAAGAATAAATACAGTATCTGCTTGATTATGAGAAGGTATGCGGTGGAGTGTCATCCATTGCGTACCTTCTCTTTTCGTTTCTGTCCACTTCTCTTACCACAACCACAGCACTATGAAACCAACCTTCCCATCCCCAATTCCCCGCCGGTCCGTGTGGTCCGGTGGCGCGCTGCTGGCCCTGGCGGGCCTGCTGGCCGGCCCCGCGCAGGCCCAGACGCTGACGCCCGTGCAGCAATACGGCCTGCTGAAGGTGGCCGGCAATAAAATCGTGGACAAAAACAATCAGCCCGTGAGCCTGGCCGGTAACAGCCTGTTCTGGGGCAACGACGGCTGGGGTGGCGAGAAGTACTACACGGCCAACACCGTGAGCTGGCTCAAAACCAACTGGAACAGCAAAGTCATCCGGGTGGCGATGGGCGTGGAGGACGGCGGCGGCTACATCGGCAACCCCGCCGGCAACCGCCAGAAGGTGAAAACGGTGGTGGATGCGGCCCTGGCCCAGGGCCTGTACGTCATCATCGACTGGCACTCGCACCACGCCGAGAGCTACCAGCCGCAGGCCATTGCCTTCTTCCAGGACATGGCCCGGACTTATGGCAACACTCCCAACGTCATCTACGAGGTGTACAATGAGCCCTTGCAGGTGTCGTGGAGCGGCACTATCAAGCCCTACGCCGAGGCCGTGGCCGGAGCCATTCGCGCCATCGACCCCGATAATCTGATTATCGTGGGCACCTCCACTTGGTCGCAGGACGTGGACGCGGCGGCGGCCGACCCCATCACGCGCTTCCCGAATATTGCCTACACGCTGCACTTCTACGCCGCCACCCACAAGCAAAGCCTGCGCGACAAAGCCCAAACGGCCCTCAACCGGGGCGTGGCCCTGTTCGTGACGGAATACGGTACCACCGAGGCCTCGGGCAACGGCTACATCGATGCTGCTTCTACCCAGGAGTGGATGACGTTTATGCGCCAGAACGGCATCAGCCACGCCAACTGGGCCTTCAACGACAAGGGCGAATCGGCCTCGGCCCTGAAGCCCGGCACCAGCCCCACGGCCGCCTGGTCGGATAACTTCCTGACCACCTCGGGCGCGCTGGTGAAGAGTTACATCCAGAACTGGAATGGCACCGTGACTACCACGCCCCCGCCGACTACGCCACCTTCCACGGGTAGCGCAACCGTGGTGCAGGCCGAAAGCTACCACACCATGAGCGGCGTGCAGACCGAAGGCACCACTGACAGCGGTGGCGGCCTGAACGTGGGCTGGCTGGACGCTGGCGACTGGATGGCCTACACTGTGGATATTCCCACGGCCGGCAACTACCTGATTCAGTACCGCGTGGCCAGTCTTAACGGCGGCGGGCGGATCAGTCTGGAGCAGAACTCGGGCACCACCATGCGCGGCACCGTGAACGTGCCCGCCACCGGCGGCTGGCAGACCTGGACCACCGTTTCGCACACCGTCACGCTGCCGGCGGGCCGCCAGGATATTGCCATCGGGGTGCCGGCCGGGGGCTATAACCTCAACTGGTGGAGCTTCAGTAAGGTGACATCTGGTAGCCGTTTGGCGGCCTCTGAGCCCTCGGCCGCTGCCGTGGCTTTGTACCCCAACCCGGCCCAGGACCAGCTGACGGTGACGCTGCCCGCCGGTTCCGGCCGGGTCGATGTGGCCGTGTTCAATGCCCGGGGTCAGCAGGTGCTCACGCGCAGCGTGGCGGCCGGCGGGCAGTCGGCGCGGCTGGCCGTAGCCGGCCTGGAGCCGGGCCTCTACTCGGTGCGCGTAACGCGGGAGGGTCGTACCACCACCCATCGCCTCGTGAAGCAATAAGCGGCTTTAACCCACCACCGAGATGGTCAGGCTGAATGAAGCCAAATTATGAACGCCTCAGTGGCGGTTCGAACAATAAGCAACGCCCACTCCGAAGGTTCGGGGTGGGCGTTGTTTTGTCCAGGGAATTATTGATTCAGCTTGATTTCCTCCGTGTAAAATACCTTGCCGTCGTCGCCGCGCAGAGAGGCGGTAACGGCCAGTCGGCGGCCCCGGGGCCGGAATTGGAACAGGGCGTAATGCTTCTCGTTCACCAGCGGGCCCACTCGGTACTGGTTGGCCTCGGCGGTGTTGTGGGTGGCCGGGTGGGTGAGGCCGCTGGAGGTGATTTCGTACACCGGCCGCCGCAGGCCCGGCACCGGCACCCGCGAGATTTCCCCAATGTGCCGGTCGCCGCTGATGAGTAGCAGGCCCTTGGGCCGGGTTTCGGCAAGTAAGGCGAGCAGGCGCTGGCGGGCGGCCGGGAAGTTGGCCCATTTCTCAAACCGATGTTCCTGGGGCAGAAACTGAATGCCCGAGGCAATAATGTTGGCATCCGCATCGGAGCTTTGCAGCTGCTGCCGCAGCCACTGCCACTGCGCCTCGCCCAGTACGTCGCCGGTGGGGTTGGGGTGGTACACTAGGGCCGAGTCGCGGAAGAGCGAATCCTGGAAATATCGGTCGTCCAGCAGGATTACCTTTACCTTCTGCTTGCCCACCGCATACTCATACGCGGCATAAATGCCTTCCTGCTGGCGCCGTGGACTAGCGGCGGGCTCCTGCAGAAAGTCGAGGGCTAATTGTTGGTTCTGCGCCTTGAAAGGGTAGCTTTTGTCGCCGTCGTTGCGGCCGTAGTCATGGTCGTCCCAGGTCCCGATTACCTGGGTGCCCTGCTCGCGCAGGCGGCGGTAGCCGGGCTGGTCAAGCTGGGCCTGATACTTGGCGCGCAGTACATTCGGGTCATCGGAGTCGCCGTAGATGTTGTCGCCCAGCCACACCCACACCTGGGGCTGGTCGTGGGCAATATCATCCCAAAGCGGCTGGGGCAGGTCATGCCGGTTACAGGACCCGAACGCAATGCGCAGTTCGGCGGTAGATTGGGCCTGCGCGGCCGGGCTGCTCAACAGGATCAGCCCGGCCGCCAGCAGGCCGCGCGAAGTTGTTTTCATAGCATAAAGACGCGTTCTGCTGGCCTGACGCTGCGCTAACGGGGGAGGGGCACGGAGAAAAAAGCAGTCAAAAAGACCATAGTCAGCACTTTTTTCAACCTGCGCGGTTACTATGCCATGCCCGTTCGCCGCCCCAATGACCGCCCCAATCACTTCACCTCCGAAGATGCCCGCTTGCTCAAGGGCATCGGCATCGGTATCGGCTGCTCGTTTCTGGTGGGGCTGCTGCTGCTGTTGCTCGTGGCGTTCCTGGGCTGAGTAGCCTGGTGGCAGGCCAATAGAAAGAAGCAGCCCCTGACATCGGGGCTGGTGTCAGGGGCTGCGGATGATTGTGAACGTGGGAAATCCGGTTGTTCGGCGGGGGCTCCGCTTCGCAAGTGGTGTTACTTCCGAATCTGGCCGTTGCGAATGATAACATCGGCCTTTGGCGGCGCTTTCTTCACCATAGAACCAAAGGCTCCTTTTTTCTCGAAGGCACTCACCACCTCGTCCTCGGCGGGCGTGCGCTTTACTACGGGGTTGTTGGCCCAGAACTCGGGGTCGTAGGGCTTGGCCTTGATGGCGTCCAGGTCCCGGTCGGTGAGGCTGGCGCGGGCGTACGGCAGGCCGGTTGCCTTGGTGGCCTGATCAAAGAAATACGTGAACGACGACACGCTGATGGCCAAGGGCTGTTTGCCGGGCTCGGTCAGGTTCGTGGTCAGATCCATCTTCATCAGCTCCAACGGGGCCACGCTGGCTTTACCGCCGGCCCGAAAGGCCATTTCGATAGTCAGTTTGGCATCCGTAAACTTCTGGCGCGGGTTGTTGGTACTGCCCGTGAAGCTGGGCTGCACCATGCGGTAGCGCACAACCTGGTTGGTTTCAATGTCAATCCAGATGGTGCCCTGGGCGCGATATTTCACCTCGGGGCGGGTTTCAAAGCTGATTTCGGCCACGCCGCCCGTCGAGTCCTCGCCCACAATGCCCTTCAGCTCCAGCAGGTAGTTCTTCTCCACGTTCGGACTCAGCAAGGCCAGCGAGGTTGTGCTGTCCTGTTGGGCATCAAAGAGGCCAAACTTGCGGGTGTACACCGAGAAATTACTCAGGTTGATGGGAGCCGAAACGGCCGCGTACCGGCCCTGGGCCAATGTAGTACCCTCAATGCGGGCCGGGTTCGACTTCACGTTCCAGACTGCCTCCTGCAGCTCGGTGGGCTTGTCGTCGATGCGGGTAATCTGGCGGTAAAAGGCCTTACCGTAGTACGCGCGGCGGTAGTTACGCTGCAGATTGCGGAAGGCCCGGTCCACCATCTGAAACGGGAAGCTAGCCACCTTCACCTCCGGCAGCACGATAGTGGCCGGAGCCAGGGCCACGTCCAGCGCGGCGGCTCCGGAAGTCACGCGGAGCGTATCCTTTATGTGGCCCAACTCCGAAATCTGGAGGGTTACAGGCAGCTCTTTTACCACCAGCGTAAACTCGCCTTCCATGTTGGTGGAAGTGCCGTTACTGGTACCGGGCACGGCCACGCTGGCAAAAGGCAATACTTCACGGGTTTCCTTGTCGCGCACCACGCCGCGCAGCTGCACCTGGGCCTGGCTCAGGTGCGCGCCACTGAGCAGCAGCAGTAACACAATCAGAAAACGAAGCGGCGCGGCCATTTTTTGAAAGCGAGCAGAGGACAGACGAACAGACAGCATACGGAAACAGACAGGTGAAACAGCGGAGACGCCGGGAGATGAACGCAGGCCCGACCCAAAACCGTGCCCGCCTGCACAAAAGTAGCCGCTAAATGCAACAGCAAGGCCTTGTTTCAGGTAAGTAGTTCTACCTTGGGCGCAACTGCCTGGCTTCGGCTGGCCTCTGCGTCCTTCCACTGTTTCCTTCTCTTTACGATCATGCTGAAGCGAGATTTCCTGAAAAACGGCCTGCTGACAATGGTGGGCGCTATGGTGAGCCCGGCATTGCTGGCCGCCGCCCACGAAGAAAAGCTGTTGCGCGAAGCCCGGGCTACCCCCATGGCCGACGGGCCCTTCACGCTGCCCGCTTTGCCCTACGCTTTCAATGCGCTGGAACCGCACATCGATGCCAAAACGATGGAAATCCACCATGATGCGCACCATAAAACCTACGTTTCCAAGCTCAACGAAGCCGTAGCCGGCAAGCCCGAGGAAAAGCTGAGCCTGGCTCAATTGCTGGCTTCTGCCAGTAAGCAGCCCGATGCCATTCGCAACAATGCGGGCGGCCACTGGAACCACTCCTTCTTCTGGCAGATTCTGGCTCCCAAAGGCGGCGGGCAGCCCACGGCCGGCCTGGCCGCTGCCATCAACAAGGACTTCGGTTCCTATGAGAAGTTTACCGAAGAATTCACCAAGGCTGCTACCGGCCGCTTCGGTTCCGGCTGGGCCTGGCTGATTTACGACAAGAAGGCCGGCAAGCTGATGGTCACTTCCACCGCCAATCAGGACAATCCCCTAATGGACATTGCCGGCATTCAGCGCGGTACGCCCATTCTGGGCCTTGATGTGTGGGAGCACGCCTACTACCTCAAGCACCAGAACAAGCGCCCCGATTACATCAAGACGTTCTGGAACGTAGTGAACTGGCAGGAAGTAGGCAGCCGCTACGACGAAGCCCGCAAGGGGTAAGACCATAGTCAACCACACGAATAAAGCCCCTTTCTCCGGCCGGAAAAAGGGGCTTTATTCGTGTGGTTTCAGCGGGGAAGACTATTGCTCGGCCGACACGCCCAGGGCTTTTTCAATCTGGGCGTTAATCAGGGTAAACAGGTTCTGCAGCTCCGCCGGTACGTTATCCTCGGCCCGCACCGCTTTTCTGGTGCCATCGGGGTACGTGATGGTGAGGGCGGTGGAGGGCATATCGGAGGCGCCGCTGCCGTAGGTATTAGGTAACTGACGGAAGCCAATCTGGTCGGCGGCCTGCAGCAGGTTGCGCACGATTTCCGGGCTCAGCCGCACCTCCCGCTGGCCCTCTACCGGCGCGTAGCGGAAGCCTTCGTACTGCACCCGGCCATCGGCAAAAATCCGGGCCGTAAAATGCGGACATCTGCCCAGGCAGGGCGTGCGGCCGAATACCATAGCCGGCTCCGTCGTGGCGGCCTGAACTTCCTTGCCAGACTTGACACCGCCCATTTCCGAGGGTGTTTCCGCCACAGCTACCTGAGTCGGGCCATTCACGCTTTCTTTGCTGGGCTTGATGCCGCCGGTTTCAAATGGCATTTCCGCGCCGGGAGCCGGCGAAGGGTCGCCTGATTCCTTCTGTGGTTTCACTCCGCCATGTCCCGGTGCCGGGCCAGCCGGCGGGGCCAGTTCCTTACTCGGCTTTATACCGCCCGTCTGGTAAGGTGAGGCGGGAACCGGAGCTGGCGTTGGAGCCGGAGCCGGCATTGTCGTTTCCTTCACTGGCTTCACGCCGCCAGTAGTATAGGGGTAGGTGGGGGCCGGCGCCGGATTTTGAGTTGGAGCCGGAGCAGGGGGCGGCGCAGTTGGCTGTTTAATGGGCTTCACACCACCAGTAGGGTAGGTTTGAGGGGAAGTTGGCGTGGGCGTCTGGCGTACCGGGCCGGGGGCCGGGGTTGATGGGGCCGGATAAGAAGGACCCGGGGCCTGGGCTACCGGCGGGTATTGCCGGGGCGGATACGAAGTGCGCGGACGCGGAGCCGGCTCCCAACGGCCCCGGGGTGGGTTTCGCTGGGGCGAGTTGCTGGCCGTGGGCGCATCGGTGGCAGCCGGCACGTAGTAGTTCACGGTGCAGGCCGGCAGAATGCCCAGGCCCAGCAGTACAAGAAACGAAGCACGTAAAGAGGAAAACATAGGAGAGGGAGAAAAAAGGAGTAAGCAATATAGCTAAACCGCTATAGCCAAACTTGGTGCCAGAACAACAAAAAGCCCCGCCACCAGAACGGCAGCGGGGCTTTCAGCTAAGCAAATCAGCAGATCGGGCTAGGAGCGGCGCGTTTTGCGCGGCTGCTTCGGCGACACATCGGAAGCACCGGTGCCGGGCTCCACGTCGGTATCGTCGTCGGTGTTCTTGGCCGTGCGGCCCGTCTGCTTGGTCTGGGCTTCTTTTTCCTGGGCGGCCTTCATGGCATCCTGAAGGCGGGCGGCAAAACCGGTAGGCTTCTTGTCCTTGTTCTTCACCTTGTTGGCTTCCAGCTTGGCGCGCAGCTTAGTATCATCCACGAAGCGGCGGGTAATAGCCTGCTGTGCCATCGTCACCAGGTTCGATACCAAGTAGTACCAGGTCAGGCCAGCGGCGAAGCTGTTCAGTACGAAGAAGAATACCAGCGGCATGAGGTAGCTGTAAAACTTCATCGGGCCCTGCATGGCTGCTGGGTTGTTCTGGTTGCTCTGGTAGGTCATGGCCAGGGTCGAGAGCGTCATCAGCAGCGTGAACAGGCTGATGTGGCTGCCCAGGAACGGCAGTTCGAACGGCAGCCGGATAGGGCTGTCGTAGGTGCTCAGGTCGTGGGCCCACAGAAAGGATTGCTGCCGCAGCTCAATGGCGTTCGGGAAGAACTGGAACATGGCGAACAGAATCGGGATGGTGAGCAGGGTGGGAATGCAGCCGCTGAGCGGACTCACGCCCATGCTGGAGTGCAGCTTCATGGTTTCCTGCTGCTGCTTCACCTGGTCGTCGGGATACTTCTCCTTGATGGCGTCCAGTTCCGGCTTGAGCACCTTCATCTTGGCCTGGCTCTCATAGGTTTTGTACGTGAGCGGCCAAGTCACCAGCTTGATCAGAATAACCAGCAGCGCGATGATGATGCCGTAGGAGCTGATGAACTGCTCCAGAAAGTGGAACACGGGCAGAATCACGAAGCGGTTTACCCAGCGGAACAGGCCCCAGCCCAGGTACACGTTCCGGTCGAAATCGGGAGCCACGCCCTTCAGGGTACTGAAGGAGTTGGGACCGAAATAGAAGCGGAAGTTGGCTTTGCCCTGCTGCACATCGGCCACCGGAATCTGCAGCGTGCTGCTGAGGGTTTTGATGGTTGTCGTGTCGGTGAGGTCAACGGTGGAGTTGAGCTGCGCCGAGCTGAACTGGTTGTCGGCAATGATACCGGCCACGAAGAAATCGTGCTTGTGCGCCACCCATTTCAGGGGTTCTTCCACCTTGATTTCCTCTGGTTTTTCGGAAGCCTCGGCAAGAGCCGTGTGGTCGCCCGATACCAGGTAGCGGTTGATGGTGCTGTGGTTGCGGTTCTGCTTGCGGTCCTGCTCGGTCTGGCGCACGTTGTCCACGAAGGTGAACGTGAGGGCCTCCTGGGCCAGCGTGGCGGTCAGGTTGTTGAAGCGCAGGTTGTAACTCAGCTCGTAGCTATTAGCTGGCAGCGTGTAGAGCTGCTCAATCTGGCCCCCGGCCACCTCGGCCACGAAGCGCAGCGCGTTGCTGCCCTGCGGCTCGGCCCGGAAATACAGGTCCGAGAGCTTGATCTGGCGGCCGTCGGTGGTGCGGAAGCGGGTATCCAGCTGGGCGCTCTGGGCATCGAAGATATCCAGTGGCTTGCCGAAGAACGTTTTGTAGTCGGCCAAGCGCACGGCCTGCACGCGGCCCCCTTTCGAGGAAAACGTCACCGTCAGTCGGTCGTTTTTCAGCTCCATCGTCTGGGCCGAACCCGAGGCAGCAGCGGCAAACGAGCCCAGCTGCTTTGCCAGGGCGGCCGAATCGGGGGCAGGGGGCACGATGCCGGGCTTAGCAGCGGCGGCGGTTTTGGCGGGGGCCGCTGGCTCCGGTTGCGGCTTAGGCGCAAACTGGAGGTAAATCAGAAGCAAGGCCGCAATCAGAAACAGGCCAATTGCTGAATTTCTGTCCATTCAGGTAATGGTGAAGACAATGAAAGTAAGACGCAGCGCCCCCAGCAAAAATCCGGCAACGCTGCCGCAAAGGTCGGACTTGTCAGGGGAATATTTGCCGGTTGCCAGTATTGGCAGTAGAAATGAGTAAAAAAGCACGCCATACTTGATCTGTCGGCCAGCGGACGATAGATCAAGTATGGCGTGCTTGCTACGCTGTGTTGTTTAGCCCTTGCGGTACTGAATGGCGGCGCGCACGAAGCGCACAAACAGCGGATGCGGGTTCTGCACGGTGCTTTTCAGCTCGGGGTGAAACTGGCCGGCCACAAACCACGGGTGGTTGCTGAGCTCAATTACTTCTACCAGCCCGGTTTCGGGGTTGCGGCCCGAGGCCAGCATCCCGGCTTCCTCGTACTGCTTCAGGTACTCGTTGTTGAACTCGTAGCGGTGGCGGTGCCGCTCGCTGATGTGGTTGCGGCCGTAGGCTTTGGCGGCCTTGGAGCCCCGGCGCAGCTCGCACTCATAAGCCCCCAGGCGCATGGTGCCACCTTTCAGGGTTACGTTCTTCTGCTCCTCCATCATGGCAATAACGGGATTGGGCGTCTGGGCGTCCATCTCGGTGGAAGAAGCGTCCTTCAGTCCCAGCACGTTGCGGCCGAATTCTACCACGGCCACCTGCATGCCCAGACAGATGCCGAAGAAGGGAATGTTGTTCTCGCGCACGTACTGCACGGCGGCAATCTTGCCCTCGAAACCCCGCTCCCCGAAGCCCGGCGCCACCAGTACGCCATCCACGCCGTGCAACTGCTGGGCCACGTTTTCGGCGCTCAAGTGGTCACTCTGGATGCTGCGCACGGTTACTTTGCACTCGTTCTGCGCGCCGGCGTGTACGAAGGATTCGATGATGGATTTGTAAGCGTCGGGCAGCTCTACGTACTTGCCCACCAGCGCAATGGTCACTTCCTCGGTGGGGTTTTTCAGCCGGCCCAGGAACTCCTTCCACACGTCCAGATCGGGTTGGGCTGCGCCGCCCTGCAGCTTCAGCTTCTTGATAACCCGCTCATCCAGGTGCTCTTTCAGCATGAGCAGCGGCACCGAGTAGATGCTGTCAGCGTCGAGGCTCTCGATAACGGAGTTGATGTTGACGTTGCAGAACAGCGCGATTTTGCGGCGCATTTCGGCCGGAATCGGGTATTCGGAGCGGCACACCAGAATATCGGGCTGGAGGCCGGCGCTGCGTAAATCCCGCACCGAGTGCTGGGTGGGCTTGGTTTTCAGCTCGCCGGCCGCTTTCAGGTAGGGCAGCAGCGTGAGGTGAATGACGAGGGAGCTGTTCTCGGGTAATTCCCAGCGCAGCTGCCGCACCGATTCCACGAAGGGCAGGCTTTCAATGTCGCCAATCGAGCCCCCGATTTCGGTTATCACCACGTCGAACTGGCCGGTCTGGCCCAGCAGCAGCATGCGCCGCTTGATTTCGTCGGTGATGTGGGGCACTACCTGCACGGTCTTGCCGAGGTAGGCACCTTCCCGCTCCTTTGTGATGACGTGGTCGTAGATGCGGCCGGTCGTCACGTTGTTGGCCTGGGAGGTGGGCACGTTCAGGAACCGCTCGTAGTGGCCCAGGTCGAGGTCGGTTTCGGCCCCGTCGTCGGTGACGTAACATTCGCCGTGCTCGTAGGGGTTGAGCGTGCCCGGGTCGATGTTGATGTAGGGGTCGAACTTCTGGATGGTGACCCGGAAGCCGCGGGCCTGCAGCAGCTTGGCCAGGGAGGCCGAGATGATGCCTTTGCCCAGCGAGGACGTCACTCCACCGGTGACGAAAATGTACTTGGCCGTTGCAGCCGTGGGGGTAGGGGTTCGGTCTGGCATAACGGGAAACAAAGTTAGCAGATTCGACCGGGCCGGCGGGGTTGCAGGTTGTTTATTTTGGGGTAAGACGAGCAGGAGCAGGAAAGGGAGAAAGTAAAAAGGCAAAGCCCGGTTATCCTGAGCTTTGCCTTTCTACTTTCTCCCTTTCCTGGTTTGCTTACTTCATTTCTGCCGAGCCGATGATTTCCTCCACCGGACCAGTGCCTACCAGCTGCTGGCGGAGCGTGTCGGAATCGGCATCCAGCTTGGGGCGGATTTCGTCGAGGGCCATGCGCAGGCCCTGCACATCGGAAAGGCGCGCGGCCTTCGACTGACTATAGCCGTGGTACATGGCCACGCGCACCTTGCTGCGGCCGGTACCCGAGTACGTACCAATGACTTCCCCGTGAGCATCAATAATCTGGATTTCGGCTTTTACCTCGGTGCGGTACCACTCCAGCGGAATCCCGAGCAGGCTGGGTGTCATCAGGGTGAGCATCTGAAAAGCCTGCAATACGCGGCCAGTGCGCTGCTGTTCGGCGCGCGTTACCAGCAGTTTGGCGTACCCGTAGCGCAAACTGTCATCCACTGCTTCCGCCAAGTGGTAGGCCAGTTCCTGCCGGAACACTTTGCTGGCGTCGTCGGGGTGGGCGTCATCGGCCACTACCAGCGGCCCGGGCTCCACTACGGCCTCCAGCTTGGGCAGGCGGCCCAGCGCCACCGAGTTATTGGAGCGGATAGTGCGGTAAACTGCCTTTTCCGTGGACTTACAGCCCGATAGTACAATGGCCAGCAAAAGGCAGAAGCATAGCGCGTAACGTTGAATCATCGAAAAAGGCTAAATGACGAAAGGTGGTGGCGGCAGAAGTCCAAAAATAACGGCTTCCTGCACAACCAAATAATTCCCCGGCCGGAATTACGCATAAACTCGATGAGCATACGGAAATCAGACGTTTACGTACTACCACAGCTCCGAAAAAAACATTCCCGCTTTTCATATCGAAAAGCGGGAATGTTAAAAAGATTAAAAAAATTATTCTGTAAAGTGCAATTAGTGTGCATGTCCTGCCAGCGCGCTGTCGGCTACGGCCAACTCCTGCACCGGCTCGGGGGCCACGTAGTTGTCGATGAATTCCCCTTCCCAGCGGGCCACTACCGCCGTAGCCAGGCAGTTGCCGATAACGTTTACTGCAGTGCGGGCCATATCCATCAGTGCATCAATCCCCAGAATGATGAATACGGGCCAGGAAGGCAGATTAAACGAAGCCACTGTAGCCAGCAGAATCACCAGCGAGGCGCGGGGCACGCCCGCCACGCCTTTCGAGGTCAGCATCAGCGTAAACACCATCACCAGTTGCTGACCGAACGACAGGTCCACACCCGCCGCCTGCGCCACGAAAATAGCGGCCAGCGAGAGGTACAGCGTAGTACCATCGAGGTTGAAGGAGTAGCCCGTGGGCATTACGAAAGCCACAATGCGGCGCGGTACGCCGAGGCCTTCCATGGCTTCCATGGCCCGGGGCAGCGCAGCTTCTGAGGACGTGGTGGCAAAGGCAATGCTCACTGGCTCAGCAATGGCTTTCACAAAGCGTTTGAGCGGAATGCGGGCCAGCAGCGCAATGGGCACCAGCACCAGCAGCAGGAAGGCAGCCAGTGCGCCATATAGCGTAAGCAGCAGCTTAAATGCATTCAACAGCGGTGCAAAGCCCATTTTGCCTACCGTGTAGGCCAAGGCCCCGCCTACGCCCAGCGGCGCAAAGAACATGACCACGTTGGTGAACTTGAACATCACTTCCGAGAGGCTTTCCGTCCATTGCAGCATGGGCTGGCGGTGCTTCTGGTGCACCATCGCCAGGCCAATGGCGAAGATGATGGCAAACACCACCACCTGCAGCACTTGGCCTTCGGCAATGGATTTAGCAATGTTTTCGGGGAAGATGTGCAGAATGATGTCGGCCGTAGACTGCTTCACGGTGGCCAGCTGCTCGGTATCGGCGGCAATACCGCTGCGGTCGACGCCGGCACCGGCCTTGGTGAGGTTGATGGCGGCCAGCCCGATGAACAGGGCAAAGGTGGTCACGACTTCAAAATACACCAGCGCCTTCAGGCCCATCTTGCCCACCTGTTTCAGGTCGGCGTGGCCGGCAATGCCCACTACCAGCGTGGCAAATACCAGCGGCGCAATAATGGTTTTTACCAGCCGCAAGAATACGTCACTGAGCACTTTCAGCTCCACGGCCTGCCGGGGAAAATCGTGGCCGATTTCGGCACCCACCAGCATACTCACCACAATCCAGAAGGTAATGGAGCGGCGTTGCCAGGCCAAAGCCAGCACGGCGGCCAGGAACAGCCACCGGGCCACCAGGGCCACCGTGGGGTCGAGCAAAGGCGGCGTCTGGGCGGCCAGGACCGTGAGAATGGCGGCCACTACCAGTAGCAGCAGGACCAGAAGCGAGAGGCGCGAAAACTTCATACGCGGCAAATCAGAAGGAAAAGGAATCAGTGGGAATCCGGCAAAGATAGGTTTCTCCGTGCTGTGAAATGTGGCCTATGCCGTAGTTTGGGCCGCCGGGGGCTTCAGGCTACGGCTCCGCTGCTGCTTCCTGCTGCTTTCCTCCGGCAATTTCCGCTATTCCTACCCATGCTCACCTGGACGCTCACCCCGCTGCATCTGCCCCTGCGCTACACCTGGAAAATCTCGCGCAATGCCTCCACCTTTAAAACCAACCTGCTGGTACAGGTAGCAGGTGACGGCCACGAAGGTCGGGGCGAGGCCGCGCCCAACGTCCGCTACGGCGAAACCCCCGAGGCGCTGACCGCGGAATTTGAGCAGTTGTGTACGGCCGGGCTGGGCCAGTGCGAAACGCTGCCGGAGCTGACGGCTTTTCTCAACACGCATACCCCGGCTCACGCCCTTCGGTTTGCCCTGGAATCGGCCTTCGTACACCGGGCGGCGGCCCGGGCCGGGCAGCGGGTGGGAGAGTGGCTGGGTGTGGCCTCCCCGGCTGGCTCGGTGCCCACGGCCGCCTCCATCCCCATTATGGAGCCGGGCGAGGTGGCCACGTTTGCGCAGGAGCAGCAGCTGGGCCGTTTTCCGCTCCTGAAAGTAAAAGTAAACCGCGACGGGGCGGTGGTGTTGCTGCGTGAAGTAACGCGCCTGTTTCCAGGCCGGCCACTCATCATTGATGGAAATGAAGCCTGGGCCGATGCCGACAGCCTGCGCCAAAGCTGGGAGCAAATCCGGCAGTTGCCGGGCCTCCATGTGCGCCTGCTGGAGCAGCCCCTGCCCGCTACCTGTTCCGCTGATTACCGGGCATTGAAAGGCACACTCGGCTGCCCGGTATTTGCCGATGAGTCGGTGACCGACGAAGCGGATTTCGCCGACATTGCCCGTCAGTTCGATGGGGTGAACATGAAGCTGATGAAGGCCGGCGGCTACCTCAACGGTCTGCGGATTCTGCGCGAAACCCGCGCCCACGGCCTGCAAACGATGCTCGGCTGCATGGTGGAAACCTCCTTGGGTATCTGGTCGGCGCTGCAGATCAGTAGTCTGGCCGATGTGTGTGACCTGGACGGCTTCCTGATCCTCCGCGACGAGCCATTCGGGCTGGTGCGGGAGCAGGAAGGAATGCTAAGGAATACGGAGGAATGATGCGCGCACCATTCCTCCGTATTCCTTACTTTAGCTTCGCGTCGATGGCCTGGATTTTCTGGTCCAGGGCAGCCGTGTCGGTGGGGCGTTGAGCATTGGTGCCCAGCAGGGTTATTTTCTGGTTCAGTAGCTGGATTTTCTCCGCCATCAGGCTGATTTTGGTGTTCATTTCCCCCAGGCGGGTTTCCATAGCGGCGGGCGTGGCGGGAGCGGGACGCGGATCAACATAAGTGTCGAACTTAGTTGTGGCCGGTACCGTGTTGTCGCCCCGGGCCTGCGCGGCGCTGGCCGGCGTGGCAAAAACCACGTCGCCGTTGGGGCGCACGTAGTCGCCTTCTTTCAGCGTGGTGATTTTGCCGCCCGGAAACTCAACAATTCCACTTTTATAGTTGATTTTAGTGCCGTTAGAGAGCAGCACATTCTTGTTAAGTGCCGTCGGGCGCTTGCCCTGCATCAATACCACCTCACCGCCTTGCATCTGAAAACGGTCGGAAGGGGCGGTAGCAACGGGGCCAGCTACGGTGGCCGGAGCGGTTTGGGCCTGGGCGGCCGAAGTTACCCCCAATGCCAGGGCAACCAGTGGAAGCAGTAGTTTTTTCATGAGATACGGAGAGTAAAGGGAACGAATGGAGTTGCTTACGGCAGCCGCCCCCGGACGTTTCTCTCGGGCACTATAATTGCCCGGCGGCCGGCAGTTGTGTCGGCTTCTTCTAAGTTTGTAGAAATTATCGGAACGGTGTTGCAACATTAAATGTATGTACATATATTTGCAGTGCCTTTCGGTCTTATCCCGTGTACAATGAAAATTGAGGACGAAATCAAGCAGTCAACTTTCAAAGACGAATACCAGAAAGCCCATATTAACCTAGTGTTCACTACGGGCTGGCTGCAGCAGCAGCAAAGCGGCCAGTTCAAGGAATTTGGTCTGACGCTGCCTCAATTTAACATTCTGCGCATTCTGCGTGGCCAGCACCCCAAGCCCGCCACGGTGAATCTGCTGATTGAGCGGATGCTGGATAAAACTAGCAACGCTTCCCGGATTGTGGATAAGCTGGAAGTAAAGCATTTGGTAACGCGTACCGTGTGCCCCAGTAACCGCCGGGCTGTGGATATCCGCATTACCGAAGCCGGCCTGGAGCTGCTGCGGCAGCTGGATGCCGTGATGCAAAACCAGCAGCTCGGGCTGCAAAACCTGACCCTGGAGGAAGCTACTCAACTCAGCAACCTGCTCGATAAAATCCGCGACTGACGGTTTCAGTTATGTTCGCTTGCCCTTTTCACCCCTTTTTGTTTTCTCTGTCATGAAAAAAATGTTCCTGCCAGCATTGCTGGTTGCTGCCCTGTTCGCCGCTGCTCCGGCTTCCGCCCAGAAAAAAGTAACGCCCGGCACTGAAAAGGCTGCCTCTACGGCGTACAAGCTGCAGCCGCAGCTGAGCACGCTGGGCTGGTTGGGCAAAAAAGTAACCGGCCAGCACAACGGCTCGGTGCAGTTCAAGGAAGGTGATGTACTGGTGCGTGGCAGCCAGATTGTAGGCGGCACGTTCGTGGTGGATATGAACTCGCTGAAAGTAGAGGACATCAAGGAGCAGGAGTACAACGCCAAACTGGTGGGTCACCTGCGTTCCGAGGACTTCTTCAGCATTGATAAGAACCCAACCTCCACCTTCAAAATCACCAGCGTAACTCCGCTGAAAGGCGACGCCAACGGCAACAATGCCACCGTAGCCGGCGACCTGACCATCAAGGGCATCACCCAGAAAATCACCTTCCCAGCCAAAGTAGGCGTGAAAGGCGGCGTAGCCTCGGCCAGCGGCACGGCTACCATCGACCGGACCAAATTCGAAATTAAGTACGGCTCGAAGTCGTTCTTCGAAAGCATCGGCGACAAAGCCATCATGGACGATTTCACCATGAGCTTCAACGTAATTGCCAAGAAGTAATTGGTCTTCTTAGTGCCAAGCACTAAGCAAACAGCCCCACCGTTTCTACGGTGGGGCTGTTTGTTGTCTGGGGCCTGTAGAGCTTACTGCGCGCCGTTGGTAGCGGGAGCAGGGGCTGCAGCAGGAGCTGAGGCCGGTACGCCAGCGGCGCTGGTACGCAGCATAAGCTTAAGCGGCGCAACGTTCATTTCCCGGATGGGCACAATGCCATATACCGTTTCGCCGGGGCGGATGACCTTGTTGGTGAGGTCGTAGCGGGCAAACTCGGTGCGCATGTTTTGGTTGGCTAGGCCAGCTCCCAGCATGTTGCCGCCGGCAATGAACGGGCCGGTAGGGATAAATTTGCGGTTATCTTCCACTATCTGGCCATTTACGGTGACGTAGCTGCCCACATTGAAGTTCAGCAGCAGATAGAGCAGATAGATAGCCACGCCCTGCTTCATGTCGTTGGCGGCCTGCACCCCGGGCACCGGAATGATTGCCCGGTCGCCGAACGTCAGTTCCAGGTCGCGCGAGAAGTTCAGGTCGGAGCTGGTGTTGTTCTTGACCTTCACCGCTACCACCTGGTAGCCCTGCTTACGTTCTTTCTTGCTGTATTTCTTGTTTGGACCATTAACGCGCAAGGCGCTGTAGTGGTACTCAAACTCAACTGGGGCTCCGTTCTGGGCGGTAGGCTGATAGTTGCTGATCCGTTCGGGCCGGATAGCGTGGTAGCTGCCTGCACAGCTGGAAAGGGCAACAGTGGCTGCCAAAACAGCAGCCAGACGGGTAGAGGGTTTCCGCATAGGAAGTAGAAAAGGGGATACGTAGCAGAATACCAATGGGGCATTCACGTCAAAGCTACCGAATTGGGCAGGCTAGGCAAAGACGCTGGCGAATAAATCATGCATTATAGTGCCTTAGTGCCAAAAATATCTAGCTGCGTTCATTGGCAACTCTCCGCGAAAAGCCTATGTGGGTAATTCCAACTCTTGGGGTAATACAAATTTTAGGCTGCGGCTTTTGGCGCGGGCGTGGAGCTGCTGTAGAAAATCATCCAGCTCGGACTTGTACTCCAGCCACAGGTCCTCGTGCAGGTTCTGCAGCACAAGCTGTGCCGTACGGGCTGCCAGGCGGGCGGTGCCGGTGTAAAAGCCGGCGTACACGCTTTCAAACTGTCCGGTATAGTTCTCGAAGATGTGGCGTAACGTGTACAGATTCAGGTCCACTTCCAGGCGCTTGTCTTTGGTGATACGCCGGGCTCGGGCTACTTCCTTAATGGCTTTGCCGAGGGCTTTGGTGAGGCTGCGGTTGAGCAGGCGGCCGGTGGCACCCACCGCAAACAGCTCGTGAATCTGGTCGGAGGAGTGCTCAAACACCGTTTCCGTGGTTGTATCGGGCAGCAGCTCAAAGCAGAGCGTATCGTACAACTCGGCGTCGCGGCGGGCAGCTCGCAGCAGCAGCGTTTCTTTCTCCTTATCGGTGAGACGCTTGAGGGCGCGCTTAAAATCGGCGGACGGAACGGGCATGAGGGAAAGTAATGAATTCGGGCGGCAGAATCCGGCTGAAAAAAAAGTCACTAGGACTGTTTTTGGCCCGCCGGCCTGGGATAAGCCTACGGAAGAAAAGCGAAAGAGACGGTCAAAAAATACGACGTATCTGCGGAAGTGCCACTGGCGGCTGGAAGCTGCGGTGCCGGGCCGCTGCCGGTAGCCGCTCCGGTGAAAAAGCGGCAACAATTCAAGCAATCAGGTAGTTGTAGAAGCCCACAGTGCAAGGAATGCTTCGCCTTTTTACCTGTTTTTCCGTATTTTTGCCCCATGAACAGCAAACCGCAAATCGAGTACGACGAGGACGTTCTGCTCCTGGAGGAAACTACCGACGTGCGCGACCTGGTGGTGTATAACGACGACATCAACACGTTCGACCACGTAATAAAAACCTTGATGGACGTGTGCGGGCACCAACCCGAACAGGCGGAGCAATGCACGCTCCTGATCCATTACAAGGGCCAATGCACCGTAAAGCACGGCGTATACGACGAACTGGCCGGCATGTGCACCGCCATCCACGACCGGGGCATTTCGGCCGACGTGGTATAGCGTCACTGACCTGAAAAAAATCTGTCATCCTACGCTTGCGCAGGACCTATCGGGGGGCAGCTGGTGTTAGTAGCCGGACCCCGTTGGTATCCCCGGCAAGCGTGGGATGACAGTTCTTTTTACCCCTTTCTGACCTGCATGGAATTCCCTTCCAAACTGATTGAAAATGCCGTTGGCGAGTTGTCGAAGCTGCCGGGCGTGGGCAAGAAAACCGCCCTGCGGCTGGCCCTGCACCTGCTGAAGGCCGAAGCGGACACCACGGCCTCACTGGCGGAGGCGCTGGCCAAAATGCGCTTCGAAATCCGCTATTGTGATACCTGTCACAATATTTCCGACACGCCGGAGTGCGGCATCTGCGCCAACCACCTGCGCGACCAGAGCACGGTGTGCGTGGTATCGGACATCCGCGACGTAATTGCCATCGAGAATACGGCCCAGTACCAGGGCATGTACCACGTGCTTGGCGGCGTTATTTCGCCCATCGAAGGCATCGGCCCTTCCGATCTGACCATTGACTCCCTGGTGGAGCGGGTAACTAAGGACGGCTCCGAAATCCGGGAAGTTATTCTCGCCATCAGCCCCACCATGGAAGGCGACACCACGGCCTTCTACCTCTCGCGCAAGCTACGCGACCTGCCGGATCTGAACGTCAGCAGTATTGCCCGGGGTATTCCGATGGGCGGCGAGCTGGAGTACGCCGATGAAATTACGCTGGGCCGCTCCATTGTGGAGCGGCAGCGGCAAAGTCGTTAACGGACTCTATAGAAAGCCAAGCGCAAAGAACCCGCATTGATCAGCCCAGAGTCTCCCACGCCGGTTCGGCCGCGTAGGGCTCTGGGCTTTTTGCAGCATAAGAAGCTGAAAAGAACAGAATGCCGGACCTATGACGCGCAATGACAACCGGGCTATGTAACTTTCGCGGCCCTTCCTGATCTTCCTCCGTGCCGCCTGCCTGCAAGCTTTCCGTCATTATTGTCAACTACAACGTCTGCTACTTTCTGGAGCAGGCGCTGCTGTCGGTGCGGCGGGCGGTGGAGAAGCTGGGCCAGCCGGTGGAGGTGTTCGTGGTGGATAACAACTCCGTAGACGGCTCGGTGGCGATGGTGAAGGCCCGGTTTCCGGAAGTCCTGCTAATCGAAAACCACGATAACCCCGGCTTCAGCCGCGCCAACAACCAAGCCCTGCGCCAGGCCACTGGCCAGTACCAGCTCCTGCTCAACCCCGATACGGTGGTGGAAGAGGACACCTTCCGGCTGTGCTGCGAGTTTATGGATGCCCACCCGCGCTGCGGTGGGCTGGGGGTGAAGATGCTGGATGGCCAGGGCCGGTTCCTGCCCGAGAGTAAGCGCGGTCTGCCCACGCCCTGGGTGGCGTTCTACAAGATTTTCGGGCTGGCCCGTCTGTTCCCGAAGTCGCGGCGGTTTGGGCGCTACCACTTGGGCTACCTCAGCCCCGAGCAGACCCACGAAATTCAGGTGATCAGCGGCGCGTTCATGCTCATGCGCCAAACGGCCCTGGATCAGGTCGGGCTGCTGGACGAGGATTACTTCATGTACGGCGAGGACATCGACCTCTCGTACCGGCTCACGCAGGGCGGCTGGCAGAACTACTATTTTGCCGGCACCCGTATCATCCACTACAAGGGCGAGAGCACCAAGCGCACGAGCGTGAACTACGTGTTCGTGTTCTACCGGGCCATGGTGATTTTTGCCCGCAAGCACTTCGCCCCGGGCCGGGCCGGCACGTTCAGCGTGCTCATTAACGGGGCCATCTGGCTGCGGGCCGGCGCGGCCGTGGCCCAGCGGCTGGTAGCGCAGGCCGCGCCTGTGCTGCTGGATGCGGCCCTGCTGTACGCGGGCATGTACCTGCTGAAGGAATACTGGGAAGACAACCACAAATACGTGCCTACGGCCTACCCACCGCAGTTTATGCTGGTGGCGGTGCCGTTGTACATTGCCGTGTGGCTGCTGGCGGCCTTCTTCAGCGGCGGCTACGACCAGCCCACCCGTACCAGCCGCATCGTGCGGGGCGTAGCGCTGGGCACGGTGCTGATTTCGGCCTTTAGCAACTTTCTGGATGCTTGGCGCTTCTCCAAGGCTCTGATTGTGCTGGGCGGGGTGTGGGCGGCGGCGGCCCTGGTGCTGCGCCGCATGGCCACCAATTTCCTGCGCTACCGCACGTTCAGCTTAGCCAGCCGGCAGCAGAAAAACGTGGGTATTGTGGGCTCCTGGCAGGAAAGCTGCCGCGTGCGCCAGCTGCTGGAGCAGGCCGCCGTGCCGGCCCGCGTCATCGGCTACGTGGAGCCACAGGCCGGCCTCCGCCCCGCCGGGCCGGCCCCCGACGACCTGCTGGGCGAGGTGCGGCAGCTGGAGGACATCATTCGGATTTACGGGCTGAACGAGCTGGTCTTCTGCGGCCGCGACCTGCCCGCCAGCCAGATTATCGGGCTGATGGTAGGTCTGCCGCATCATCCGCCCGTGGCCTACAAGATTCTGCCCCAGGACAGCGAGTACATCATCGGCAGCTCCGGTAAGGACTCGCCCGGCGACTACTACGCCCTCGATATCACCCTGAACCTGTACCGGCCTCAGCAGGTGCGCAACAAGCGGGTACTGGATATTCTGACCAGCCTCTGGTTGCTGATGCTGAGCCCGATGATATTGGGCCTGCAACGCCACAAGGCCGGTTTTATGCGCAACTGCCTGCGGGTGTTCACCGGCTCGCGTACCTGGGTGGGGCTGCGCCACGCCACCGGTCCCAGCCGTCAGGCCCGCGCCATCCTCTCGCCCGCCGACGCCGTGCAGGCCACCACCCCGCTCACCGATGCCACCCGCCGCCGCCTGGAGCTCCTCTACGCCAAGGACTATGAGTCGAGCATGGACCTGCGGGTGCTGTGGCAGTGCTTCCGGCAACTGGGCCGGGAGGAGGATATAGGGTAGGAGGATGTGAGGGTTGGGGGGTAGGAGTTGATTCGCTACATGCTCAGGATGACCAATAACTCTTGCCCGCTTACCCCCACACCCTCACACCCCAACGAAACCTCCGTACCTTTACCGTCCACCCGTTTCACTCCCCAATCCCCCCGTTATTATGGCTGCTGACGCTACTACTTTCACGCCCCTCGTTCTTTCTGACCGCATCAATGCCATGCAGGAGTCGCAGACCATTGCTATGGCCAAGAAGGCCCGGGCGCTGGCCGCCGAGGGCGTGGACGTTATCAGCCTGAGCTTTGGAGAGCCGGATTTTCAGACGCCGCAGTACATCAAGGATGCCGCCAAGCAGGCCCTGGACGAAGGCTACACCTTCTACACGCCCGTACCCGGCTACCCCGAGCTGCGCCAGGCCATCTGCGACAAGTTTGAGCGCGACAATCAGCTCAGCTACAAGCCCGAGAACATTGTGGTGAGCACCGGGGCCAAGCAGGCGTTGGCCAACGCCGTGCTGGCCCTGGTGAATCCCGGCGACGAGGTGATTGTGTTTGCGCCCTACTGGGTGAGCTACGAGGAGATGGTGAAGCTGGCCGGCGGCACCACGGTGCAGCTCATGGGCACGCTGGAAAACGACTTCAAAGTGACAGCCCAAGAGCTGGAAGCGGCCATTACGCCCCGCACTCGCCTCGTCATGTACTCCTCGCCCTGCAACCCCACCGGCTCGGTATTCAGCCGCCAGGAGCTGGGTGCCATTGCCGAGGTAGTGGCCCGTAACCCCCACGTGCACGTACTTGCCGATGAGATTTATGAGTACATCAACTTCGTGGGCGAGCACGCCAGTCTGGCACAGTTTGCGGCCGTGAAGGACCAGGTAATTACCGTCAACGGCTTTTCGAAAGGCTACGCCATGACGGGCTGGCGCATCGGCTACCTGGCGGCCCGCAAGGAAATTGCCGCCGCCTGCGAGAAGCTGCAGAGCCAGATTACCTCCGCCACCTGCTCCATTACCCAGCGGGCGGCCCTGGCCGCTTTGCAGGGTGGCCGCAGCTCGGCCGATGTAATGGTGGAAGCCTACCGCCGCCGCCGGGATATGGTGCTGGAGCTGGTGCAGGACATTCCCGGCTTCCGCACGGCCACGCCCAGCGGTGCCTTCTACATCTTCCCCGACGTAACCGGCTACTTCGGCAAAACCACGCCCACCGGCGAAACCATCAGCAGCGCCGCCGATTTGGCCATGTTCATGCTCAACGATGCCCACGTAGCGGCCGTGGATGGCGGCGCGTTCGGCGCACCCAACTGCATCCGGTTCAGCACCGCCGCCGCCGATGAAAAGCTACGCGAAGCCTTCCTGCGCATCAAAACCAGCTTGGCCAAGCTGCGCTAGCGCCCGCGTCTTCCGGTGGCGGAACGGTGCCTGCCCAATGTCTGAACCAGAACATAGTGATGTTCGGGGCAAAACATAACTATGTTTCGTCCCGAACATCACTATGTTCTGGTCGCCACCCGCTGGCGCTGCATTTCTTCCGGCGGGTTACCTTTGCGGCCTCTTACTTTGAACACGCCGTAATGCCCGTTGCCAATCCTGCCTCACTGCCCGAGTTATTTGCCGCCTTCAACCGCCTCACCGTGCTCATCGTGGGCGACGTGATGATGGACGCCTACGTGTGGGGCAAAGCCGCCCGCCTCTCGCCCGAGGCACCGGTGCCGGTGGTGAACGTAAGCCGCACCGAAAACCGCCTGGGCGGGGCCGCCAACGTGGCCCTGAACGTGCAGGCCCTGGGTGCTACCCCGCTGCTGTGCGCCGTGATAGGGGAGGACCAAGGCGGCGACCAGCTGCTGGAGCTGCTGCACACCACCGGCTTATCGGCCGAGGGCATCGTGCGCTCGGCCCACCGGCCCACCACCGTGAAACAACGCATCCTGGCCCACGGCCAGCAGCTGCTGCGCATTGATTCGGAAGTGGAAACCAACCTCAACCCGGAGGAAAACGAGCGGCTCACGGTCCGTTTCGAGCAGCTGCTCAGCCGCGCCGACGTGGTGATTTTTGAGGATTACGACAAGGGCGTATTACAGGAAAGCAGCATCCAGCACTTCATCCAACTGGCCCGGGCGCAGGGCGTGCCCACGGTAGTTGACCCCAAAAAGAAGAATTTTCTGGCCTACCAGCATTGCACCCTGTTCAAGCCCAACCTCAAGGAACTGCGCGAAGGCCTGAAGCTGGAATTCGGCGACGCCGAGGCCGACCGCCCGCACTTCGAGGCCGCCGTAGCCCGCCTGCGCGAGGTGTTGACGCCCGAAATCGTGCTGGTTACCCTCTCGGAGCGCGGCGTATTCGTGGAGAACGGCCAACTCACCCGCACCTACATTCCGGCTCACCTGCGCACCATCTCCGACGTATCGGGGGCCGGCGACACGGTTATCAGCATTGCCGCCTTATGCGTGGCCCTGGGCCTGTCGGCCCCGGCTACGGCCGCTTTGGCCAACCTGGGCGGCGGCCTGGTCTGCGAGCAGGTGGGCGTAGTGCCCATCGAGAAAACTATGCTGCTGAAGGAAGCCGAGCGGCTGGGACTGGCGTTATAGCCCGGCATTGCGAGGAGGAACGACATTCCGCGCATTAAGCGGCGTCCGTCCTTCACGGCGCGCCAAACCTAGAGTAAGCAGAAAGCCCCTGACGTCCGTGCTGGCGTCAGGGGCTTTCTGCATTTCAGGGTCTTGCGCTTTATACTGGAAGGACTGACGCCGCTTAATGCGCGGAATGTCGTTCCTCTTCGCAATGACAGGCTACTTGCGCAGTTCCGTACTGTACTCCTTCACGGTGTTGATGAACACCTTCACGTTGTCGGGGTTGGTATCGGGGTACACGCCGTGGCCGAGGTTGGCAATGTGGCGGTGCGGCCCGAACCGGTCGAGCATGGCAATGGTGGCGGCGCGCACCTGCTCGGGCGTGCCGTAGAGGGCGCAGGGATCGAGGTTGCCTTGCAGGGTTTTGTCGCCGACGAGGGGGCGCACGGCGCGCGGATCCTGGTTCCAGTCGAGGCCGATGGTGCGACAGGGCAGCTGGGCGAATTCCTCCACGGCCCAGAAGGCCCCCTTGGCGAATACCGTCACGGGTACCTCCGGAATGGCCCGGCAGATTTCGGCAATGTAGCGGCTGCTGAACTCCTGGTAGTGGGCGGGCGGCAGAATCCCGGCCCAGGAATCAAACACCTGAATGATGTTGGCTCCGGCTTCTACCTGGGCCTTCAGGTAAGCAATAGTCGTGGCCGTGATTTTGCGCAGCAGCTCGTGGGCCAGCGCGGGCTCGGCGTAGAGCATGCGGCGGGCTTTGCTGAAGGTTTTGGAGCCGTGGCCCTCCACCATGTAGGCCAGAATCGTCCAGGGCGCGCCGGCAAACCCGATAAGGGGCACCCGGCCGTTGAGGGCACGCTTGGTTACCCGGATGGCTTCCAGTACGTAGCCGAGGTGTTCCTCGGGGTCGGCGATGCGCATGCGGTCCACGTCCTGGGCCGTTTTGATGGTTTCGGGGAACAGCGGGCCGCGGGCTTCCACCATCTCGTAGGTGAGGCCCATGGCTTCGGGCACCACCAGAATATCGGAGAAGATGATGGCCGCGTCCACGTCCAGCGCGTCAATGGGCTGGATGGTGACTTCGGCGGCCAGGTCGGGGGTTTCCACCAGCTCTTTGAAGCCGCTGAGGCGGGCGCGCAGGGCGCGGTATTCGGGCAGGATGCGGCCGGCCTGGCGCATGAGCCACACGGGGGTGCGCTCAGTTTCTTCGCCACGGGCAGCCCGGAGGAGGAGGTCGTTCTTCAGCATAGGAAGCGCAAAGATACGCCTACTGCGCAGGAATGTAGAACTGACGATTAATTACTGTGCTATGGAATTGTTATAGCTCCTTGCATAGTGAATACGGCTAGACGTTTTGGCCGATTCATCGATTTCAATGCCTCATTATATAGTTCCGGAGGATATATCTTCCTTATTCGATTTCGATCTGTACTATCGACTGTCTTATAGTCGAAGTTGATAAAGACATGCGTCAGCGAATCAATTGTCAGCGTAGTGTCGCAGATCAACTGCTGACCGTTGCTCTTTATCAAAAGTCGGTGTGAACCAGATTTAGTGATGAGCGAATGAGTATCAAATAGGTCACCTATACCAGTGTAGCTAACAGTATCCTGCGATACTATTGCTGTATCCCACGTTACTAGTAAGTCAATAGCCTTCTGAGTTTCGCTGGTGTTATCGATGTGAAAATGCACAGGATAGGTGCGGGCTGGCTGTTCCTGATACGGCAGCGCTGGGCTGTTACAGCTTAATACACTACCCGTAAGAAGACAAAGGATAACGCGGGTCATATTCCGCTACCGGCTCAGCCCTGGGAACAGCGCCACAATGGCCGTGGCCATGAAGTTCACCCCGATAGCCAGCGTCAGGAAGCCCATGATGCGGGCCAGGGCCGCCATACCGGGCCGCCCCAGAAACCGCGTCAGGCGCAACGACGACATCAGGATGATATAGGCCGCCAGCGCTACTAGGCAGAAGCCCAGCACAATCAGGCCCATATCGGGCACGCTCAGCTTCTTGGTAAACAAGCCGATGCACACGGCCATGGAGCCCGGCCCCGAGAGCATGGGCATGGCCAGCGGCGTGAAGCTGATATCGTTTTTGTGCATGCTCTCCTCCAGCGTGGCTTCCGATACCTTGGCCCGGTTGCCACCCGGCGTCAGCAAATCAAAGGCCGAGCGCATGAGCAGAATGCCGCCCGCAATGCGCAGGTGGTGAATATTGATGCCGAAGAAGTTGAGCACGTACTGCCCCGCGAAAAACGAAACCGTGAGTACCCCCACCATGTACAGGCAGGCCTTCAGGCCGATGTTGGCGCGCTCAGCGGGAGTGTCCTCCTCCGTCAGCGTCAGGAATACCGGCATGGCCCCGAAGGGGTTAACCACAGAAAACAGGGTGGTGAAGGTGGCAAGCAGAATTTCCATCGGCTAAGGCAGTAGGGCGCAGGTAAAGGTACGAGCGTTTAGGAAGCGGCAAAACCGGGAAAATGCTATGTTTAGTGGTCCAACCACGGACGTGGTTGCGCGTAGAAGCCATTCCCGGCCGGGCCTCGCCCGGTTTCTCCCTCCTTAGTTCCGTATGACCACCGCGCTTCCCGCTCCCAACTCCGAATCCGTTTCCTCCGATACGCCCCTGGTGGGCATCATTATGGGCTCCCAGTCCGATCTGAAAGTGATGACGGCCGCCGCCGAGCTGCTGCGGCAGTTCGGCGTACCGTATGAGCTGACGCTGGTATCGGCCCACCGCACGCCGCACCGGCTGGTGGAATACGCCGAAACGGCCCGTAAGCGCGGCCTGCGCGTGCTCATTGCCGGTGGGGGCGGGGCAGCCCACCTGCCCGGCATGGTAGCCTCGTTTACCACCCTGCCCGTTATCGGGGTGCCCATTAACTCCGCCACCTCCATCCACGGCCTCGATTCCATCCTCTCCATGCTCCAGATGCCGGCTGGCGTGCCCGTGGCCACCGTGGCGCTGGATGGGGCCCCCAACGCCGCCGTATTGGCCACTCAGATTCTGGCCCTCAGCAACGCCCGCCTGCAGGACGCGCTGGAAAAATACCGTACTTCGCTTAAAGACAAAGTAATGCGCACCATCGAAGAATTGCGTAAAGGTGGCCTCAGTGACGATTAACGGCCCATTTACGTAGCTGCTGCCCTGTTTCTCTCTCCCTCTCAGTTCTCCTCCCCCTTGCCCGATTTCGACTCTCTTCCGCTTTGGCTCACTGTGCTCCACGGCCTTGTCTTGCTGCTGGCCGTGGCCGGCCTGATAGCCACTTTGCTGCCCCTGCTGCGCCAGACGGCGTGGTGGATTCGGGTATTCGACTTTCCCCGCCTCCAGATTGTGGGCGTGCTGCTGGTCGTGATTCTGGGCGGGCTGGCCTTGGGCTGGGCTGACTTGCCGGGGTACTACGGCGTGGGGCTGCTGCTGGCCCTGGCAGTGGCCGTGCTGTACCAGGGCTTCCGGATTGTACCCTACACCCCGCTGGTGAAAAAGCAGGTGGGCGACAGTACGCTCAAAGATGGCAAGCGCCATTTGAGTCTGGTGATGATGAACGTGCTGCAGTACAACAAGCAGGGAAAAAAGGCTTTGCAAGTGCTGCAGGAGGCCGATTCCGACATCATCATGGCGGTGGAAACCGACGAGTGGTGGCATCAGCAGCTCAAGCCCCTGGAGGAAACGCACCCCTACACTTGTCACGAGCCGCTGGATAATACCTACGGCCTGCTGTTTTTCTCGCGCCTCAAGCTGGAAAGCTGCGACATCAAGTATCTGCTGGATGATGATGTGCCCAGCCTGCACGCCCGTGTGCAGCTGGCCGACGGCCGCACCTGGGTGCAGGTGTACGGCCTCCATCCCAAGCCGCCAGCGCCGGCCGAATCCAAAACCAGCACCAAGCGCGACGCTGAGTTGCTGTTGGTGGGCAAAACCATCGACAAAAAGGATGAACCCACCATTGTGTTCGGGGATATGAACGATGTGGCCTGGTCGCACACCTCCGAGCTATTCCGGCGCATCAGCGGCCTTATGGATCCGCGCGTGGGCCGGGGCCTGCTGCCCACTTTCCACGCCGACCACTACCTGCTCCGCTGGCCCCTCGACCACGTATTCGTATCGGCCGATTTCAAGGTGGATGATATGGAGCGCCTGCCCTACGTAGGGTCAGACCACTTCCCCATCTACATCAAGCTCAGCTACGAGCCCCACGACAAAGAAGAACAGGAGGAAAACTGCGAGCAGGCCGACGCCGACGACCACGCCGAAGCCACCGAGAAGATACAGGAAGGCTTCGAGGAGGAAGATGAGGAGGAGGCCGAAGAAGCTGCCAACCCCGGCGAGAAAAAGGAGCTGACGACGTAGTGCCGTACAGCAAACAGCCTCAATAACACAGCAGCCCCCGGCACTTAGCGGGGGCTGCTGCGTTATTCGCCTTCGTAGAGAAACGCCATCTGCTGCTGATTAAGCCGCCGTGGCAGGTGGCGCATCACCCAGTTGCGCAGACTCACCAGCGGCGCGCTCGTCAGTTGGGCCGCTTTCCCTAGCTGCCACGACTGCTCCACAATGCGTGTGGTGCGGGGGCGGCGAAGTTTGGTGAACCGGGCGAAGGCAGCGGGCCAGTCGTGCGGCAATTCCCGCAGGCAGCGGGTGAGCATAGCGGCATCCTCCACGGCCATGCCCGCGCCCTGGCCCATGTTGGGCGTGGTGGCGTGGGCCGCGTCGCCCAGCAGCAAAACGCGCCCGAAATGGAAGCGAGGTAAAGGTCGTAAGTCCAAAATATCACCCCACAGCAGCTGCTCCGGGCTGGTGTGGGCCAGCACCTGTGGCACAGGGGCGTGGAAGTGGCCAAAATGCCGTTGCAGATCAGCCAACGTGTAGTGCTGAAACTCCGGGTTGCGGGCAATGGCGCTGTTGATGCAGGCAAACCAGTAGGCGCGCCCATTCGCCAGCGGCACCACCCCGAAGCGGCCGTGGCGGCCCCAGCTTTCCGTGGTGCGGCCCGGTACCAGCGGCAGGCCAGTAGCATTCATGATGCCCCGCCAGCAGGTGTAGCCGGCGTAGCGGGGCTGGCTGCCCGGCAGGAGCTGCAACCGCACCTGGGAGCGGATTCCGTCGGCGGCCAGGATGGCGCGGCCGGTAGCTTCGGTACCGTCTTCAAAACGAACGGTTACGTGCTTAGGTGTCTGCTCGAAGCCCGCCATTCGCTTGCCCAGCTGCACGGTGTTGGGGGGCAGGGCCGCCAGCAACGCCTGTTGCAACTCCGCCCGATGAATGGCCAGGTTGTCGAAGCCCAGCCGCTGGGTGAAGGGGCGGGTGTCCACCACGTTCAGCGGGCGGCCGTGCTCATCCAGCAGGCCAATGCTTTCCACCACAAAACCGCGCGCATGCACGGCATCGTGCAGGCCCAAGGTGTCGAGGGCGCGCATGGCATTGGCCCCCAGCACCACGCCCGCCCCAATTTCGCGCAGCTCCGGGGCGGCTTCCAGCACCTGTACCGTGTAGCCGAGCTGCCGGACCGCCTGCGCTGCCGCCAGCCCAGCAATGCCCGCCCCGATTATCAGAAAGTCAGTCATACAGCCGAAAAGTACGGTACAACACGCAGAAAGGCCCGGAGCAGCTTGCTCCGGGCCTTTGTAATCCGTCACAGAATCTGCGTTATCCGCGTCATCTGCAACATCTGTGATTTACTTGCCTACTTCTTCGTAGTCCACGTCGGTCACGTTGTCGTGGCCGGCACCTTGCTGGCCGTTGCCGCCGGGCTGGCCGGCACCGCCGAAGGGGTTGCCACCTTCCGCGCCGGGCTGACCCTCGGGGCCGCTCTGAGCGTACATTTCCTGCGAAGCAGCCTGCCAGGCGGTGTTGATGGCGGCCATAGCCGTATCAATAGCACCCAAGTCTTTGCTCTCGTGGGCTTTCTTGAGGTCAGCCAGAGCAGTTTCCACAGCCGTTTTGTTGCCGCCGCTCAGCTTGTCGCCGTATTCGGTCAGCTGCTTTTCGGTCTGGAAGATCATCGAGTCGGCGGCGTTCAGCTTCGAGATGCGCTCCACTTCGGCTTTATCGGCCTCGGCGTTGGCAGCAGCCTCCTGGCGCATGCGCTCAATATCAGCATCCGATAGGCCCGAGGAAGCCTCGATGCGGATTTTCTGCTCCTTGCCGGTGCCTTTGTCCTTAGCCGTTACGTGCAGGATACCGTTGGCATCAATGTCGAAGATTACTTCGATCTGCGGCACGCCGCGGGGTGCGGGCGGGATGGAATCGAGGTTGAACTTACCAATGCGACGATTCTGCGCGGCCATTGGACGCTCACCTTGGTAAACAAGAATTTCCACGCTGGGCTGGTTGTCGGCAGCCGTCGAGAAGGTTTCCGATTTCTTGGTCGGGATGGTGGTGTTGGCTTCGATGAGCTTGGTCATCACGCCGCCCATCGTCTCGATGCCGAGGCTCAGCGGGGTCACGTCGAGCAGCAACACGTCTTTCACCTCACCGGTTAGTACACCGCCCTGGATGGCAGCGCCCACGGCTACTACTTCGTCGGGGTTAACACCTTTCGAAGGCTTCTTGCCGAAGAACTTCTCTACCTCTTCCTGAATGCGTGGAATGCGGGTCGAGCCACCTACCAGAATCACGTCGTTGATGTCGGAAGTGCTCAGACCAGCGTCCTGCAGGGCTTTTTTCACTGGCTCCATCGAACGACGGATCAGCGAGTCGGCCAGCTGCTCGAACTTAGCGCGGCTCAGCTTCACCACCAAGTGCTTGGGGCCCGAAGCCGTAGCCGTCACGTACGGCAGGTTGATTTCGGTTTCCGTCGACGAGGACAGTTCCACTTTGGCTTTCTCAGCAGCCTCTTTCAGGCGCTGCAGGGCCATAGCATCCTTGCGCAGGTCGAGGCCTTCGTTTTCCGAGGCGAAGGTTTCGGCCAGGAAGTTGATGATTACCTGGTCGAAGTCGTCACCGCCGAGGTGGGTGTCACCGTTGGTGCTCAGTACTTCAAATACGCCGTTGTCCAGCTCCAGAATCGAAATATCGAACGTACCACCGCCGAGGTCATACACGGCTACTTTGTGGTTCGAGTGGTCCTTGTCGAGGCCGTAGGCCAGGGCCGCAGCGGTAGGCTCGTTGATGATGCGCTTCACATCGAGGCCGGCAATGGCACCGGCTTCTTTGGTAGCCTGGCGCTGGGCGTCGTTGAAGTAAGCGGGAACCGTAATAACGGCTTCGGTTACGGGCTGGCCGAGGTAGTCTTCGGCGGTCTGCTTCATCTTCTGAAGCACCATAGCCGAAATTTCCTGGGGCGTATACTGCCGGTCGCCGATTTTCACGCCTACCGTGTTGTTGGAGCCGCTACCAAGGGCGTAAGACACGTTTTTGGCTTCTTCGGAAACCTCCGAGAAGTTACGGCCCATGAAACGCTTGATCGACTGGATGGTGTTATGCGGGTTGGTAATGGCCTGACGCTTAGCCGGGTCACCTACCTTGCGCTCACCTTTACCGTTGTCGAGGAACGCGACAATCGACGGCGTCGTGCGGCGGCCTTCGCTGTTCGGAATCACCACTGGCTCGTTGCCTTCCATTACGGCCACGCAGGAGTTGGTGGTGCCGAGGTCAATACCAATTATTTTTCCCATTTTAAGGAGTATCGTTAGGGTGTTGAAGTGTCAGATGCAGTGCCCGCGAAACAGGCACGCCGAGGGAGTTGCAAGACGCGTACCAGCCCGAAAAACGGCCTCTATTCGTGACAGATTGTCATTTTTGTCGAAGCTGCGCAGTTTTTTCCGGACGGCCTGACTTCTACGGGAAAAGTACGGTTGGGATTTCCTGACATGCGGGCAGGTACGTGCTTCACTCCGGCGTTAGTTCTACAACCTTACTATGTTTGGCTAGAGTTTAACAGCTTCCAGAACCACTAATATGAGAGCCGAAGCAACAATAGATGAAACGATTAATCAGGAAGCATGACCAACGACCAAATAGAACAGCACCACGCCAAGACAGAGGAAGCTTTTAAGAAGTACGGCTATTACTCCACCTTCATATTTGCTAACAATAAACCCTCATTTTGCTACTCTACTGGTATCTACAAGAACTTTGGAATACCAGAGCTTTTCATTTCAGCATTACCACAAAACTTGTCGCATGAGCTTATAGAGAACTATGTAGACCAGTTCAAGAATGTGGATTCACTGCCATTGAACAAGAGAATTGAAGACTTAACGGGTAGGTTCCCTGTCTACTTGATAGAAGTTCCGAACAACATGCTACTTGACTATACGCTGGCAACCATCAAGTTTTATAAAGGCCAGGAGTATAAATTTTTACAACTTGTTTATCCGGATACGAAAGGCCTTTTTCCAAATGATAACGGTTATGACTATGACCAAATCATAGTGGGAGAATTCAAAAGCTAAGAGTTTAGCTAAACTAAACGCCCCCGAATCCAACTGGATTCGGGGGCGTTTTCTCAAAGTGTAATCGAGATTTGGGACGTTACTCTGTTATTTTCTGCTTTACCGCCACTTCCTTATACAGCCGTGCCTTGCCGGGCAGCGTCTTCTCCCGCTCTTTGCCCAACGCCGCTGCCGGCTCGGGTACCCAATGGTGACGGCCGCCGGCCCGCTCATCGTTAAAGGTGATGGGAATATCATCGGCGGCGGTGCGCTCTTTCCAGGTCTGGTGCCGAGTGCCATCGTCGCGGCGCTCCATGGTAATGCACTGTTCCACGGGGCACACCAAGGAGCACAGGTTGCAGCCCACGCAGTTCTCGTCGATGATTGCCGGGGTGCGCGTGCCGGGTTGCAGCCGGATGGCCTGGTGGGCTCCGTCTTCGCAGGCGGTGTAGCACAGCTGGCAGCCGATGCACTTCTCGGGGTTGATGCTGGCGGTGACTTTGTACTGGAGGTTGAGGTCTTCCCAGTGCTTTACGTTGGGCAGGGCCCGGCCCACCATATCGTCAATCGTGCGGAAGCCTTTCTCCGCCATGTACTGCTCCAGGCCGCTGGTCATCTCCCGGATGATGCCGAAGCCGTAGTGCATGGCCGCCGTGCACACCTGCACTGAGGAAGCCCCGAGCAAGATGTGCTCCACCGCGTCGCGCCAGGTTTCGATGCCGCCGATGCCGGAAATGGGCAGGCGCACATCGGGGTGCTGGGCGCAGTTTTTCACCATGTTCAGGGCAATGGGCTTCACGGCCGGGCCGCAGTAGCCGCCGTTGCTGCCCTTGCCATCCACAATGGGGTAGGGCGCAAACAGGTCCAGATCAACGCCCACAATACTCTGAATGGTGTTGATGAGCGAAATGGCGTTGGCGCCCCCGCGCCGGGCCGCCAGGGCCGGCTCGGTGATGTCCGAGATATTGGGCGTGAGCTTCACGATAACCGGAATGCGGGCCACTTCCATCACCCACTCCACAATGGTTTGCAGTACCTCCGGTTCCTGACCCACAGCTGAGCCCATGCCCCGCTCGCACATGCCGTGGGGGCAGCCGAAGTTCAGCTCGATGCCATCGGAACCGGCATTGGTCACGTCGCGCACGATGTCGTGCCACTCCTGCCGGCTCTGCACCATGAGGGAGGCAATGACGGCGTGGTTCGGAAACCGCTTTTTCACCTCCTCAATCTCGCGCAGGTTGTCGGCCAGCGGCCTGTCGGAAATCAGCTCGATGTTGTTGAAGCCCATCATGCGCTTATCCCGGTAGTTCACGCTACCGTAGCGGCTCGATACGTTTACCACGGGCACGCCCAGCGTCTTCCACACGGCCCCGCCCCAGCCGGCATCAAAGGCCTTCATCACCTGGTAGCCCGAGTTGGTAGGCGGCGCCGAAGCCAGCCAGAACGGATTGGGCGACTTGATACCCGCAAAATTGATGGAGAGGTCAGGCATGGGAAGGAGGAGCTAGGAGTTGGTAGCTAGGAGAAGCTAGTTCCCCTCCTTGAAATAAGGAGGGGAGCTAGTTTTTGGTCAAAAACCCGTGGATACCGTGGGCGGCGGCTTTCCCGTCGGCGGCGGCGTTTACTACTTCGGCCCCGCCATTAGCGGCGTCACCGGCGGCGAAGTAGCGCGGGTTGGTGGTCTGATAGGTGGCTGGGTTGAACACGATGCGGCCCCGGCTATCCAGCTGCAGCTCCGGAATAAAATTGAGGAATCTAGTTTGCTTGGCCTGGCCGGTGGCCTTTATCACCATATCGCAGGGCTCCACGAACTCCGAGCCGGGGACGGGGTGGACCTGGCCGTTTCGCGTGGCGGTGCGCACGAACTTCACGCCTTCCACTTTGCCGTTACCTGTAATTTCCAGCGGAGCCACGTTGAACAGGCCCTGTACGCCTACACTTTTGGCCAAATCATACTCAAAAGCATACGCGCCCATTTCCTCCTTGCCGCGCCGGTAGGCTAGTACCACCCGCTCCGCGCCCAGCCGCGCCGACTCCGAAGCGGCGTCCATGGCGGTGTTGCCGCCGCCCAGCACGATTACCCGGCGGCCCACGGCCGTGTGCTGCTGCCCGATGCGCAGCTGCTCAATGAACTCCACCGCGCCCACGCAGTTATCCCGCTCCTCGCCCGGCAACCCCAGCGCCGACGTATGCCCCAACCCGATGCCCAGGAATATGGCGGCGTACTCGCTTTCCAACTTTTCCAGTTCGGGGCGGGAACTGATGGGGTGGTTGTAATGCACCCGAAAGCCGAGCTGTGCCTCCAAATAGGCCATTTCGGCCAGGGTTTCCTCGTTGGTGATTTTGTAGGGCGCCACGCCGTACAATGTCAGGCCGGAGGGCCGACTGCGGGCCTCAAATACTTCCACCTCGTGGCCCAACTTGCGCAGCTCGCAGGCGCAGGAAATACCCGCCGGTCCGGCCCCAATCACCGCCACCCGAAAGCCCGTGGCCGCGCCCGGCTGAAACAGGTGCTTACCCTGATCCATCACCTTGCGCGTGGCGTGGCTCTGCAGTCTCCCGATTTCAATCGGTTTGGCCCCCGTGGCCGTGTACACGCAGGAACCCTCGCACAGGACCTCCGTGGGGCATACTTTGCCGCAGGCGTTGCCGAAGTAGTTGGCCTCGTAAATGGTGCGGGCCGCGCCGGTGGCATTGCCGGAGTTGATCTGCCGGATGAACAGCGGAATATCAATGCCCGACGGGCAAGCCTTGATGCAGGGCGCATCGAAGCAGAACAGGCAGCGGGAGCTTTCCAGCATGGCCTCCGAGTTGCTCATCAGCGGCTTGAGCTGCGCGAAGTTGCCGGCAAATTCCTGCTCGGTAGTAGGGGTAGCGTATTCGGCCATTGGTTGGTTTTTAGTTTTCGGTTGGTGGTTTTTGGTCGGTTATTCTCAGCCAGGATGATGTTATCCAGGGGCCAAAAACCACCAACCAAAAACTAAAAACCAATCTTACAGCTCCACCAGCTTCTCGTAGGTTTCGGGGCGCCGGTCACGGAAGAACTGCCAGGTATTGCGTACTTCCTCAATCATGTCGAGGTCGAATTCGGTGATGAGCAACTCGTCGTTTTCCTCCGAGGCCTGGGCCAGAATCTGGCCGCGCGGGTCCACGAAGTAGCTGGTGCCGTAGAAGCGGCCCAGGTTCCAGGGTTTTTCCTCGCCTACGCGGTTGATGCAGCCCATGAAGTAGCCATTGGCCGCCGCGTGGGCCGGCTGCTCCAGCTTCCAGAGGTACTGCGAGAGGCCCGCCACGGTAGCCGAAGGGTTATACACAATTTCCGCGCCGTTCAGACCTAGCACGCGGGCCCCGTCGGGGAAGTGCCGGTCGTAGCAGATGTACACGCCCACTTTGGCGTATTTGGTTTGGAATACCGGGTAGCCCAGGTTGCCGGGCTTGAAGAAGAATTTCTCCCAGAAGCCGGAAGTGTGCGGAATGTGGTTTTTGCGGTATTTGCCCAGGTAGGTGCCGTCGGCGTCAATGACGGCGGCGGTGTTGTACAGGAAACCGGCCGATTCCCGCTCGTACACCGGCACAATCATCACCATGTTGTACTTTTTGGCGTACTCGGCCATCCGCTCCGTGGTGGGGCCGGGCACTGGTTCGGCGGAGGCGTACCAGGCCTTGTCCTGGCCCGGGCAGAAGTAGGGCGTGTTGAAGATTTCCTGCAGACAGAGAATCTGCACGCCCTGGCGGCCGGCTTCCTCAATCAGCGGAATGTGCTTCTGCACCATAGCTTCCTTGATTTCCTCAATTGTGCCTTCCCCTTCCGTCAGCGGCAGGCTCATCTGAATCAGGCCGGATTTGATTATTCTGGGCATGTTGTTTGGAGTTGATTGTTGATAGTATTTCTCGAAGTATTTCAGCGTAGAAAAGCACAGTGGCTCGCAGTGTTCTGGTGTCAGATTATTGCGGGAGGTAAGGCTAGAATTTCACCGGTCCACGCCGGATAAATTGCCCGTAGCCTCTAGCAACCTTGGTTTCGCCGGCGTCTACGGCTACCTGGCCGCGCAGCAGCACAGTGGTGATTTTGCCGGTTAGCTCGTGGCCTTCGTAGGCTGAGTAATCGACGTTCATGTGGTGGGTGGCGGCCGAAATAACGTGCTTCTTTTTGGGGTCGATGAGGACCAGGTCCGCGTCGGCCCCGATGCTGATAGTGCCTTTGCGGGGAAACATGCCGAAGATTTTGGCGGCGTTGGTGCTGGTCACTTCCACGAACTTCTGGGGGCTGATGCGGCCCTTCATCACGCCTTCCGAAAACAGCAGCTCCATGCGGTGCTCAATGGCCGGGTGCCCGTTCGGAATCCTGGAAAAGTCATCCTTGCCCATCAGCTTCTGCTCCCACATGAAGGGGCAGTGGTCGGTGCCCACCACCTGTACCAGGCCCTGGTTAATGCCGGCCCAGAGCGTCTGCTGGTCCTTTTTCTCCCGCAGCGGCGGCGACATCACCCACTTGGCTCCCTCAAACTCATCCTGGTACACGGAGGCATCCAGCAGCAGATACTGAATGCAGGTTTCCACGAACACGCGTTGGTTTCGCTCGGTGGCGCGGCGAACCTGGTTGAGTGCCCCTTCGCAGGTGAGATGCACGATGTAGGCATTCACGCCGGTGTAGTTGGCAATGTCACAGAAGCGGCCCGAGGCTTCGGCTTCGGTTACTTCGGGCTGGGAGAGGTAGTGGTAGCGGGGCGTGAGCTGGCCCGCGGCGCGGTGCTGGGCAATGAGCGTGTCAATCAGGTCGCCGTTGGTGGCGTGGGCCGTCACCAGGCCGCCGTGCTTCTTCACCTCCTGCATCAGGCCCACCATCTGCGCGTCGTCAATCATGAGCGCGCCCTTGTAGGCCATGAAGGTCTTGAAGGAAGTGATGCCTTCGGCCACCATATCCTTGATTTCCTCCTTGGTGCTGGGGTTGAAATCTGTGACGGCCATGTGGAAGCTATAGTCACCCACGGCGGTGCCGGTGGCGCGGCCTTGCCATTCCGTCAGTGCCTCCCGCAGGCTGTGGCCCTGCTTCTGCAACACGAAATCGATAACCGTGGTGGTGCCGCCGTGTAGGGCGGCGCGGGTGCCGGTTTCGTGCGTATCGGAGCTGAAGGTGCCCATGAATGGCATATCCAGGTGTACATGCGGGTCAATGCCGCCGGGCATTACCAGCTTGCCGGTAGCATCAATGGTTTCATCGGCCTGCATGGGCAGGTTTTTGCCGATGGCGGCAATGGTTTCGCCCTCCACCAGAATGTCACACACACCGTCGGAGTCAGCAGTAATAACGCGGCCGTTTTTTACCAGTAGAGTCGCCATCAAATAAGGTGATTATGAGCGAATTGTAAAAGGAAAAGATACGAATTGCGGGATGAAAACCCGCGCCGCAAAAGCAAAAGGGCTAGCTGAACTCATTTAAATAATGAGCCGAAAAACCAAGCAGGAAATAGGTGCGAAGCCTAGTGTGTATGGGCGTCAGCAATGCGCAACGCCTCCGAAATAATGGCTAGGCCCTCGTCCAGCTCGTCGCGGGTGATGTTGAGAGGCGGGGCAATGAATATGTAGTTCCAGCGCACGAAGGTGTACATGCCCAACTCCCGGATTTTGGCCGCCACTTGGTTCATCACGTCCATTTGCGCAGGCGCGGCGTTCCAGGGGGCCATCGGCTCCTTGGTTGCCCGGTTTTTCACCAGTTCCAGGCAACCAAACAGGCCTGTATTGCGCCATTCGCCGATGCTGGGGTGTTCCCCCATCAGGTCGCAGATGCGGGCGTCGAGGTAGTGGCCCAGGTTCTGCACGTTTTCGAGCATGTTTTCCTCCTCGTAGATGTCGAGCACGGCCACGGCGGCGGCGCAGGATACGGGGTGGGCCGAGTAGGTGAGGCCCAGCGGCAACGGTCGCTCATCGAAGTAATGGGCAATCTGCTCATCCACCATCACCGCACCCAGCGGCAGGTAGCCCGCCGTGATGCCCTTGGCCATGCACATCAAATCTACTTTCACGCCGTGGTGGTCGGAGCCGAACCACTTGCCGGTGCGCCCGAAACCCGACATTACCTCATCGGCAATGAGCAGAATGCCGTGCCTGTCGCAGATTTCGCGTACCCGCTGCCAGTAGCCGGGCGGGTACTTAATGCAGCCCGACGTACCCGACTCACCTTCCAGAATCACGGCCGCCACGCTGCCCGGATTCTCGTAGCCGATGATGCGCTCCATAGCAGCGGCGGCCCGCTCGGCGCATTCCTCGGGTGTGCTGCTGTACCAGGGGCAACGGTAGAAGTAGGGGTTTTCGACGTGCACCGTGCCGGGCATAGCCTGCGAGTCGACGGCAAACTTACGCGGGTCGCCGCCGACACTGATTGCCCCATACGAAGCGCCGTGAAACGACTGATACAGGCTCACTATTTTGTGGCGGCCGGTGTACACGCGGGCCAGCTTAACGGCGTTTTCAATGGCCTCAGCCCCGCCCAGGGTGAAAAACGCTTTAGTGAGGTTGGGGGCGGTAATGTCAGACAGCCGCCGGCCCAGGTCGCCGCGGGCCTTAGTAATCATGCCGGGATACACGTAGCTCAGCTCCCGCATCTGGGCGGCCACGGCCTCGGTTACCTTCTGGTTGCCGTGGCCGATGTTCACGTTCATCAGTTGCGAGGAAAAGTCGATGTAACGCTTGCCGTCCCGGTCCCAGAGGTACACGCCCTCGGCCCGCTCCGCGCTAATCGGGTTTAGGCCTGCCTGCTTCGACCACGAAAACAGCGTGTAATCGAGGTTATCCTGCAGAATCTGCTCTTTGTCGGTGTCGAAGGTGGTTTCCATTCGCTATGAATTTAGAACGTCATGCCGAGTGAAGGCGGAGCCGCAGCCGAGGCATCTTGCGTGCTGATGGTAGAGGGTAACCACTATCCAGCCCAAGTTTATAAATCAATCTGCTCCCAGCTGGGATTGAGTAAGTTAATCAGATACTCCTTCTTATTGCGCGTCCAGTTCTTGATTTGCTTTTCGCGGGCTATGGCTTGCGTAGCATTAGGATGAGTCTTGAAATACACCAGCAGATTGCACTGGTAGCGGCCAGTGAATTTCCCGGCTTCTCCTAATCCTTTGTTATGCTCATGTAGGCGGCGCTCTAAGTTGTTGGTAACGCCGGTGTACAGCACCGTGCGGGCCGTGTTAGTGAGGATGTAAACGTAGAAGCTCATGCAGCGGAATTGCTTTGGCAACGTCAGCACGCGAGATGCCTCGGCTACGGCTCCGCCTTCACTCGGCATGACGTTCATCCTAACTCATCCAGTTGGTGCGCGACTCGGGGTTCCACTTGGTGGTCACTTTCTTCATCTGGGTCCAGAACTCGATGGAGCTTTTGCCGGTGATGTCGCAGGCCCCGAATTTCGACTCGTTCCAGCCGCCGAAGGAAAATGGCTCCCGGGGTACGGGCACGCCGATATTCACGCCAATCATGCCGGCCGAGGCGTTTTCCATCACGTAGCGGGCCAGGCCGCCGCTCTGGGTGAACACGGCCGCCGCGTTACCATAGTTGGAGGCGTTTTCAATAGCCAGGGCCTCTTCCAGCGTGTTGGTGCGCATAATGGCCAGCACCGGCCCGAATACTTCCTCACTTGCAATGGCCATGTCGGGCGTCACGTGGTCGATGACGGTGGGGCCCACGTAGTAGCCGTTTTCGTGGCCCGCTACGGTGGGGTTGCGGCCATCCAGCAATACGGTGGCGCCGGCTTGCTCGGCTTCGGTGATGTAGCGTTCAATCCGCTCCTTGGCCTGCCGGCTGATAACGGAGCCCAGGTTCTGGCCGGGCACAATCTTGCGGGCTTCTTCCACCAGCTTGCTAATGATGTGGTCCACGGAGCCCACGGCCACCATAGCCGAGCCGGCCATGCACCGCTGCCCCGCGCACCCCGACATGGAGGCGGCCACGTTGGAAGCCGTCATATCCGCGTGAGCATCGGGCAACACCAGCAGGTGGTTTTTGGCCCCGCCCAGGGCCACGCAGCGCTTCAGGTTGGCGGTGGCCCGGCGGTACACCACCTGGGCAATGCGCGTGGAGCCCACAAACGACACGGCCTGAATAGCAGGATGGTCGCAGATGGCTTCCACGATTTCTTTGTCGCCATTCACCACGTTGAGCACGCCGTCGGGGAGGCCGGCTTCCTTCAGCAGGTCCGCAATGCGCATGGCACTGAGCGGGACCAGCTCCGAGGGTTTCAGAATCAGGCAATTGCCCAGCACCAGAGCGTTCGGGATGGTCCAGTGCGGCACCATGTTGGGGAAGTTGAACGGGGCAATGGAGGCTACCACGCCCAAAGGCCGCTTCTCGATGCGGCATTCTACGCCTTTGCTGACTTCCATCACCTCACCCGCCACCAGTTGGGGCAGGGAGCAGGCAAATTCGGTCAGCTCAATGGCTTTTTCCACTTCCGCCCGGGCCTCATCCAGCGTCTTGCCGTTTTCCTGCCGCACCAGCTCCGCCAACTCGGCCATGTGCTGTTCCAGCAGGGTTTTGTAGCGGTAAAATACCTGCACCCGCTCCTTAATCGGCGTGGCCGACCAGGCGGGGAATGCCGCTTTGGCGGCCTGCACGGCCGTATCAAGGGCCGCCGCGCCAGAAAGCGACATTTCGGCCAGCACCTCACCCGTCAGGGGGCTTTCCACTGATAGGGTATTGGCGGTTTCGGTATCGACAAACTGACCGGCGACGTAGTTGCGGATAACCGGGTATTTTACAGTTTTTGCCTCCATGTTACGGAATTGTTAAGTATCCGCAAGTAAGAGGTTTTTCCAGAACAACCTACGGACCACTGGAATTTTATACTCTTCCAAAAGAAATATACCACCTTATAAGCAGCTGAAAAATAGGCTGCACATAGCGTAGTGGTTTGATAACATACTACGCTGCGCCAAGCAAGTTCGGGCACCCCAGCACCGCCAACTGCTGGGTCGACAAGCTTTAATGCCTATTGGAGCTGGGCGGAATAGTGCTATTACAGGTTGGTGGTGCGCGGTAGAAAATTTCGGATGGTTTGTTCCCACAAGGCTCTGTGCCGTCGCCAGTACGGCTCGTGGCCGGAGCCGGCAAAATCCTGACGCTGCTTGGGGCCAGCCAGTGCCGCAAAAATGGCGTCGGTTTCCGGGCGGGTTACGCGTGGGTCGGCGGTGCCCCAGAGCAGGAGAGTAGGGGTGGTGACGCGGGCAGCGTACCGGGTGGCGTTGAGGTTGAAGGCCCAGAAGTTGTTTTCCACCCCGCCCCAGAATACCAGTAGGTTAGCCATCGGGAAGGATGGGACGTGCATGGAGCGGAAGCGGCTTTGCGCAGTTTCGAGCATAGAGCCGTAGGGGCACTCCAGTACGTTGGCCGTGGGGTGCACGCCTAACTCGGCCTCGGCCCGCAACGTGGCCACGGCCCCCATGGAGTTGGCGTATACGAACACCGGCCCGCCCCGGCGCTGCAGCCAGCGCACCACGGTGGCTACGTCAGCGGCTTCGTGGTGGCCCACGGTACACACGTTGCCCGAGGAGCCGCCGTTGCCGGCAAAGTCCGTGAGCAGCACGCTGTAGCCGAGGCGGCGGAAGTAGGCGGCCTCGGTCAGAAGCTTGCTTTTGGAGCTGGTATAGCCGTGAAACAACGCCACCGTGCCGCGCGGGTGCGCTACCGGGCCGTACCAACATTCCAGCCGGCCGTTGGGGCTGTTCAGATGCAGCGTGGCATACGGAAACGCGGGCCGCTGCCGGTTGACGGGCTTGGGGTTGCGGATGCCGGTGAGCAGCACTCCCAGCTTCTGCAGCGGCGTAAGCTGCTCGGGATTCTCGGTATGCGTCCCGGCTTCCGTGGTAAAGTGCGTGAAGCGCCAGGCATGGAAGGCAGCTACCACGTTTAGGCCCGCAAACACCACGGCCGCCAGCACGAGGGTGCGGCGGCCGTAGCGTAAAACTTGTTGGCTGCGCATTAGCCGCGCCCGGGGCGTTTGCCACCCGAGGGGCCGGGTTTGCGGCCGGGGCTGCTTGGGCGGCCACCCGGCGCGGCGGGGCCCCGGCCAGCCGGTTTGGCTCCGGGCTTGCGGCCCGCACCACCCGCTGCTGCGGGCCGGCCGCTGCTTTTGCCACCGGCCGGTTTGGGCGTGAAGGAGCCCGGACCCGCCGCGCGGCCCGCACCCCGGCTGCCGGCCGCGCGCTTGGTGCTTTCGGCAGTGGGTTTGGCGGAGTTGCTGCGGTTGTAGCCGCCCGTGGGAGCTGGCTTGGCGTTGGCCGGCCGGATGCCGCCGGGCCAGTATTCGGAGCCTTTGTTGGGTGTTTTATACGTGCCGGCGGCGGCCGTCTGGGCGGCCATGTCCTCGGTGAGGGCGGCTACTTCCTTTTCCGTCAGCTCGCGCCACTGGCCGGGCTGGAGGTCGGCCACTTGCAGGTCGGCCAGCTGCACGCGCACCAGGCGCAGGGTAGGGAAGCCCACGGCGGCCGTCATCTTGCGCACCTGCCGATTCATACCCTGCGAAATCCGGATCTGGACCCAGCTGGTGGGAATGGCGGCCCGGAAACGCACCGGCTTGCTCCGCTCCCAGAGCTGGGGCGCGTCGGGCAGCAGGGTTACCTCGGCCGGACTGGTGAAGCCGGTTTTTAGGTCCACGCCGCGCCGCAGGTTTTCCAGGGCCTCCTCGGTGGGCACGCCTTCTACCTGCGCCCAATAGGTTTTCGGCACCTTGAAGCGGGGCTCGGAGAGGCGGTGCTGGAGCTGCTTGTCATCGGTGAGCAGCACCAAGCCTTCGGAGTCGTAATCGAGGCGGCCGACGGGGTAGATGTTGGGGACATCCACGAAATCCTTAAGGGTTTGCCGGCCGGTTTCGTCGGTAAACTGGGTGAGAACTTCGTAGGGTTTGTTGAGCAGAACGTAGCGCATGCGAATCGTGAGCGTTGCCGCCCAGCAAAAAAGTAGACGGCAAAGGTACGCTTACTTTGGCAGCCGTTTCAGCCGAATACTCTCGGCAATGAGCAGACGCACTACGCCATTGGGGCGCACCACGTATTCGCCACTGTCCACCACCTTCACGCCGTTGCGCATTTCGTCCCGGTAATCGTGATACACCAGCGTACCGATGCGCACCGAATCGGCGGGTGTGGGGGCGGGCGGCGCGGGCTGCCCATTGATGCGGGCCAGCTGGGCCAGGTACAGCAGTGAGTCGCGGCGGGTGTAGGGCTGATAGCGGAACTTGCCGGGGAAGTAGTTTTTGGGGTCGGACACCCGGTTGCGCACGAAGTCCTGCACGGCTAGCTCCCGCAGCTTCTCCGGTGATTTGGCGCAGCCCAGCAGCAGCAGCGTGGCAGAAAGAAGGGGGAAGGATAAACGCTTCATAGGAAGTAAAAGCAAGCTAAAATCGGGTTGTTAAAGCCGCTCGGGGAGCGGCAAAAGTACGCTGGCAATCACGCTGCACGAGTTTGGTGAGGAGCCAAGTAGATGCAGAGTAAGGTATATGTCATACTGAGCGAAGCCGGAGGCGAAGTTGAAGCATCTCTACTGGTCCGTTGCAGTAGTAATCCAACGAAGCGGTAGAGATACTTCGACAAGCTCAGCATGACGTTCTTTTTCAGTCTCTGTTATGCTTGGCAACATCAGCACGCGAGATTCCTCGCTGCACTCGGAATGACGTTCTGCTATTCGGTTTTGCACCTACACGCCGCCGGAGTACTTGCGGGTGGCCCATTCCACCGTCATCAGCCCCACAAGCAGAAAAAACAGCCATTTCAGGTTGATCAGGTCTTTCAGGTCTTCCTGCTCGTAGATGATGGGCTTGTAATTGGCCCGCTGAATATCCCGGCCCAGCTGCTCCAGCTGCTGCGGGAAATACAGCCGCTGCCCACTGCGGCGGGCCAACTGGAATAGCAGGTTGTGGTCGGCGCGCGACTGGGTGGCTTCCAGCTGCAGCTCCTGCACCAGCACTTCGCCCTGGTCCTGCTGGGGCTGGCCGGCCAGGGTGGCGCGGGCCACGTAGCGGTAGAGGCCGGCCGGCAGCGGCCCCAGATGCAGCGGCGCGCCGTCCTCGGTGGTAGAGTAGGTGAAAGTGCGGGTCTTCTGCTGCTGGTCGGTGAGCGTGAGGGTGATTGGCTGGCCGTAGATCCGCTCGAAAATGGCGTTGTAGGTTTCGGCCCCGAAGGTTATGTCGTCTTGGGCATTGAAGACGTCCTGGGTCGGATACACGTCGAGGCGCTTGCGGTTGGCGTTCTGGGTGAGCAGCTGCAGCGTCCGGAGCACCAGCCGGTCGTAGGCTTCGGGCCGGTCGTCGTGCTCCACGGCTTCCTGGAGGCGCCACTGCCAGCTGCCTTCGGTGAGCAGCGTGGCCTGCCGCCGGGCGGGCGTGCCCCCGAATACCAGCAGCGGCTTCTGGGTTTTCACCCGGCCCACCTGCTGCCACAGTGCGGCTTCGGCCCCGCCGTTCAGGCGCGCCTCCCCAAAAGGCACCGGCGCGGGCGGATAGGCCAGAAACCGCCGCAGCGCATCTTCCTCAAACGAAAACCGGGTGAAGGCGGGGTTAGGCAAGGGCGTCACGTCGTCGGTCTGGCTGCCCCGGGGCGTGACGGTGAGGCCGGTGCCGAGGGCGTTGTAGGCCCCGAAGTTGGTTTGCGCGCCCAGCACGTACAGCACCGGCGCGCGGCGGGCCTGCACCTGGGCCAGTACCTCGGCCCCCACGCCGCCCACGGCCGGCAGCTGGTGCAGAATGGCCACGTCGAAATCCTGGTTTTTCAGCGGACTGATGCCGGGCAGGTAGGTGGTGAGGTCGAAGTTGCCGTTCTGCAGGATGGCGGCGCGCAGGGCCTTCAGGTCGGGGTGCGGGGCCGCGCCGGCCAGCAGCACCCGCAGCTTCCCCTTCACCACGTCGAGGTAGGCGAATTTGCGGTTGTTGAGCAGGGTAAACTCGCCCGGGAGCTTATCCACGGTTACTTCGTAGCGCCGCTTGCCGGGGGCCGGGGCCGTGAGCAGAAAGGTGGTTTTCACCCGGCGCTGGCCGGCCGGCAAGCGTACCTGCCGGGTTTGCAGCACCCGGTCGTTTTCGCGCACCTGCACCGTGGCCGTACTGCCCGCGTAGCCGTCGTAGCCGATTTCCGCTTCCAGCGGAAACTGGTTGCCGCTAAAGGCCACGCGGTTATAGGCCAGGGTCGGCAGGCTCACGTCCTTCTTCGGGATGGTGTCGCCCACGCCCACGGTGTAGAGCGGGAAGCGGTAATCGGTGAACTGCGGGGCGCGGCCCTGGTTTACCAGCCCGTCGGAGAGCAGCACCACGCCCGCCAGGTTGCGGCCTTCGTAGCCTTCCCCGATGCCGGCCAGCAGCCCGTCGAGGTCGGTGGCCGCGGCTCGGAACTGCACCGAGTCGGGCCGAGGGGCGGGTCCGATGGTGAGGGCGCGGGTTTCCACCTCGAAGCCCTGGCCGCGCAGGGTTTCGGTCAGCTTCGTGAGGCCCTGGGTAGCCTGGCTGAGTACCGCCGGCGGCGTAAACAGCCCCACCGACTGCGAGTTATCCACGGCCAGCACGATGGTGGGCTTGCGGGTGGTGGTGGTGGTGGTTTTGAGGAAGGGCGACAGGAGCAGAAAGCACAGGAAGCTCACCACCGCGAAGCGCACGGCCGCCAGCGCGTAGTTCACGCTTCGGCTCCACGGAGCTTTGGCCGAGTACAGCAGGGCCGCGTAGCCCAGCCCCACCAGCAGGCATAGCGCAATAAACCAGGGAGAAGCAGATAACAGCAAAAGCCGACAGAAATCAGTGTGAACCTAAAAACCCCAAACCCGCGCCCATAGTTGCGCCGCGCGCCGGGGCCGGGTAGCGAAGGTAGCAGGTTGCGGCAGGAGATGGTAAACCGGAACCCGCCGCCGCTTACCTTGGGGCAGAATCAGGCCCACGATATGCTCCAGAAGTTAGTTCCCATTTTGTTTGTGCTGGCGTGCGCGGCGTTTGTGCTGTTGCCGAAGATAATAGCATCGGATAACCAAGAGCTAGCTCATCAAACCGAAGCCCACGCACCCCTGGCAAATCTGAGTTGGGGCGATACTATCCAGTTACAAGCTTTTTATGCTGATTGCGGCGAGTTCGGCGGTCATCTGGAGAGAATCAAGATCTTTCTTCCCACATCAAGTCCGGAAGGCCAGCCCATTGCGGTTCTGTTGCTGGATTCAACTAATTGTGAAACAGACCAAAAGCAGCATTTGCTATTTAAGGCGCAACAGGTTCGTCTATCGGTTTCCCAGCAGCATAAAGTAGAAGAATATATGCGGGACCTGCTGGTGTATGGGCAACAGAAATTTCCCTCAGTTAACGCAAGTAATGGATTCGTTGCCAGCCTGTATTCTCAGGAAATGGGTGTGAAAATTGTTGACATACGAGTATTCGATACACGGTTTACATTTGACGGTTTCAGCCGGCTACGACAGTCTTTATTCGCCAATTCCTCAGCCAGTCATGACTAAATTTAAAAGTCCTATTCCTCTCTGGGCCGGATATCCTCTACTGTTTATTCTGGGAGTCGGCACCGGCATTATTGCCTCCGGTTACGAGTGGAGCAGCAATGGCTACCAACTGCTGCTTTCAGAGGTTGTCATTGCTCCGCCTCCGCCTAATGCAACCTGGTGTTTTCCCAACACGAGCTTAAGAACTGCTATACAAGTACGGACTGCACTTGCCGGGACGCTACATGAGGATCCTGCTTTTTCCAGCGTAGATAGCACACAAGTAGCCGCAGTTATCAAGCAGTTGAATACTGAACCACAGATTCGAGGCTGGTATCCAATAACGTTGCTACGGCAGCAGAATGGTCACTACGAAATATTGGTACAGGGTATAACGGGTGGCCTTACCCTGGCTACTGAAGAAGGCACCTTCTATCTGCATCGGATACCTGAAAGATTTCACGAGAAATACGATAGTCTGGTGCAAGCTCGGCACCGGTAGTAAGCCCGGGTTGCGCAAGGTTATACTGACTCCGGATCGGCGGCTTTTTCAGCCGTCGGTCCGGTCGTGGTAAGAACAGTTTAACCGCCCTTAATTTATCGGCCACCGCGCCAGCCAACGACGACCGGTCCGACGGCTGAAAGAGCCGCCGGACCGGGGCGGCTATACCCTTACACGGCCGCGCACAGCCGCGCAATTTCCAGCTCCTCGTTGGTGGGCACTACCAGCACCCGCACCCGGCTGCCGGGCGCCGATAAGTCGCGGATGCCGGGGGCGCGGCGGGCATTTTCGGTTTCATCGAGCTGGATGCCCAGGAAATCCAGGTTGGCGCACACCAGCTGGCGCACCAGCGCGTCGTTTTCGCCCACGCCGCCCGTGAAAACCACGGCTTCGGCCCCGTTGAGGACGGCCAGGAAGCTGCCGAGGTACTTCTTGATGCGGTAGGCGTAGAGGTCGTAGGCGAGGCGGGCGCGCGGGTCGCCTTCGTTGAGTTGGCGCGTGATGTCGCGCATGTCGCTGTGGCCGGTGAGGCCAAGCATGCCGCTTTCCTTGTTGAGCAGGTTCTTCACGTCGTCGAGCGAGTAGCCCAACTGCTCTACCAGGTGGAAGATGACGGCCTGGTCGGTGTCGCCGGCGCGGGTGCCCATCACCAGGCCATTCATGGGGCCGAAGCCCATGCTGGTATCCACGGCGCGGCCGGCTACGGTGGCGGTCATGCTGCAGCCGTTGCCCAGATGTACCGTAATCACGCGGGCGTCGGGCTGGCCCAGGTAGCGCAGGGTTTCGCGGCTCACAAACTGGTGGCTGGTGCCGTGGAAGCCGTAGGCGCGTAGTCCGTGCTTGGTGTACAGCTCCTCGGGCAGCGCGAAGCGGTAGGCGTGGGGCGGGAGCGTGCTGTGAAACGCCGTGTCGAACACCGCCACTTGCCGGGCCTGCGGAAACAGCTGCTCGGCCACCTCCATGCCCAGCAGGTTGGCCGGGTTGTGCAGCGGGGCCAGCGGAAACAGCTCCCGGATGCGGGCCTTCACCTCCGGCGTCACCAGCGTCGGCTCCCGGAACTCCTCGCCGCCGTGTACGGCGCGGTGGCCCACCAGCTGTACGTCGGCGGGGTCGGGCAAAACGCCGGTTTCGGGGTTAGTAAGTAAACGCATGGCTTCCTCCAGGCCGGTGCGGTGGTCAGGGATGGGCAGGGTGTGGCGCTCGGTGTGCTCCTGGCCGTCGGGTTGCAGGGTGGTGTGCGTGAGCCGGCCATCGGCCAGGCCGATGCGCTCCACCAGCCCGCGGGCCAGCGGCTGCTCCTGCGGCCAGCGAAACAATTGGTACTTCAGCGAGCTGCTGCCGGAGTTGATGACGAAGATGTGCATGGGGAATGACAAGGGGAAATCGGAGCTGCAGAACACTAGCACGTCATACTGAGCTTGCCGAAGCATCTCTACCGCTTCATTGCAATGCTAACCTAACGTAGCGGTAGAGATGCTTCGGCAAGCTCAGCATGACGTGCTATATAAGATGCGGGGGCGCGAACTGCAAAGTTCGCGCTACTGAGCAACCTCCTTCTTGGCCGGTAGTACTTTCTTCACCAGCCGCACTATCTGATCAACCACGAAGCCAATCACCAGACCGCCCAGGCCGCAGGCGACTACTTTGGCCAGCCAGGCCACGGCGGGCATGGAGGCCAGGGCTACTTCTAGGTCGTGCAACAAGTGCGCGGTGAAGGGGATGCCGTGGGCAATGATTTCGGCGCCCACCCACAGCATAGCGGCGGTGCCCACGTAGCTCAGGATGCTGAGAAACTTCGGCATGAACTTCACGAGGCCGCGGCCGAAGCTCTTGGTAGCCGCGCTGTTGTCGCCCTCGGCCAGGTGCAGGCCGATGTCGTCGGCCTTCACAATCAGCCCCACGAAGCCGTACACGGCCACCGTGATGAACACCGCCACGGCTAGCATCACGATGATCTGGTTCACGATGGGCTGGTCGGTTACCTGGCTGTAGGCAATGGCCATGATTTCGGCCGACAGAATAATGTCGGTGCGGACGGCGCCGGCCACGCGCTGCTGCTCCAGCTCCTCCGGCGTAATGGTTTCCAGTTGCTCGGTTTCTGCGTGGGCCTCGGGGTGCTTGCTGAACATAGAGTGCACCTTCTCGTAGCCCTCGTAGCACAAATAGGCCCCGCCCAGCATCAGGATGGGCGTGATGGCCCAGGGTGCGAAGTAGCCCAGCACCAGCGCCGCCGGCGTCAGAATCAGCAGCTTGTTGAACAGCGACTTTTTGGCAATTTGGTAGATGATGGACAGCTCCCGGCTGGGGTCGAGGCCGACCACGTACTTGGGCGTCACGGCCGTATCGTCAATCACGATGCCCGACACCTTGCCGGTGGTTTTGGCCACCTGCGCCGGCACATCGTCCAGGCTAGCGGCACTGACTTTCACTAAAGCCGAAATGTCATCTAGTAATGCAAAAAGTCCGGAGGCCATGTAGGTTGGTTGGGTGAAAAAAGCAGTGTTGAAAGCGTGCAGCCGGCCCGCGTGCCCGGGTTATCGGGCGGCAGGCCGCTGCAAAGGTATCCGGAGCAGCTGTACGTTGGCCACGCGCCCGGAGCTAAAGCTCGGCGGGCCAGCCGGTACGCAACGAATGCAAGGGCAAGCCGTGCTGATACGGTTTTCCCGTAAAAAAGGCGTGGGGCGCAGTTGTTCGGAGGCTCATACTGACAATCTTGTTGCTCAGGAATCATTCTACCGCATCAGCATCAAACCCATTGAGATTTAAACCCGCGTAGCGCGACCGACCTGCTTCTCCTCTCGATATCCCAGGTTATGAGGATCGGGTTTTGGCAATAAGCTTAACGTTAGTGTTATTGCCGAAAGACTCTTGTGTACAGAGACACCCTCACTACCTTCAGCAATAGTGATATTAACTGCAACTGTAGAATGACACGTTACTTATTTATACTGCCATTTATTTGTTTGACGCTAATTAACTGGGGACAGATACAGAAAGGTAATGACCAATCCAAACTTTCAGGTAATAACAATCAAGTAAGCATTGATAAAAATTATAAAACTACCAAAGTAGAGGCTTTTCAAATTTCATCCATTATTTTTGGAATTTACTGCGGTGAATGTGACAATCATTGTGCGACAATGTTTAAATATAGTTTTGGAGATAATTCAAAAACTTTATTAGTTGACAGCACTGATGGTTACTTTAAAAATAAAGGCAATGTAATTTTTGATAAATCAATAAATGATATAAAAAGAATTCGTATAGCTCAAAGTATTTTTAATAAAATTCCAAATCAACTCCTGACGACAAATAAACTTTCAGAGTCTTTTGGTTGTCCAGACTGCACAGATGGATGTGGAATTTATTTTGAAATCAAGCAAGGTGGCAGAATAAAAAAGTTTTACATTGACAATCAAACTGGACAACTTACTGGCGAAATGAAAGAGTTTGCAGAATTTTTAAGAATGGCAATAGCGAAGTTGAAAGGATAAAAATTAAATTATGTGACTAACCAAAATGAAATCAGTATGCAGCCAGCAAAAAAAGGTTTGTGCAAGTGTGGCTTGATGGAAGAGTAATTAGCAGAAAATTAATGTCAAAAATTAGTTCCAACTCGACGGAATGCAATTGAGCAACAGAATAACGATCAACAAAAAAAAGAAAATTAGTCTTGACGTCATGGGCGGACGGAATTCTACTATCATACCTGCTCAAAGCCTCGAACGTTAGCCAAAAAAACAAAAGGCCCCGCTGCTTCGCCTGAAGCAACGGGGCCTTTGTGCGGCTGCCGAAACTAGCCCTGCGCCTGGATGGCCGTTAGCAGCACCGTGTTGTAGATGTCATCGACGGTGCAGCCGCGGCTCAGGTCGTTGACGGGCTTGTTCAGGCCCTGCAGCATCGGGCCGATGGCCAGGGCGCCGGTTTCGCGCTGCACGGCTTTGTAGGTGTTGTTGCCGGTGTTCAGGTCGGGGAAGATGAGTACGCTGGCCTGGCCGGCTACCGGCGAGCCGGGCAGCTTCTGCTGGCCCACGGCAGGGTCCACGGCGGCGTCGTACTGGATGGGGCCTTCCACCAGCAAATCGGGGCGGAGCTGGCGCACGAGCTGGGTGGCCTGGCGCACCTTGTCCACGTCGGCGCCCTCGCCGGAGGTGCCCGAGGAGTAGGACAGCATGGCCACCCGCGGCTCGATGCCGAAGCGCCGGGAGCTGTCGGCCGAGGAAATGGCAATTTCGGCCAGCTGCTCGGCGGTGGGGTTGGGGTTCACGGCGCAGTCGCCAAACACCGCCACCCGATCCGGCAGGCACATAAAGAACACCGACGACACCACCGACACGCCCGGCCGCGTCTTGATAAACTGCAGCGCCGGCCGAATGGTGTGCTGCGTGGTGTGCACCGCCCCCGACACCATACCGTCGGCCAAACCCTTATACACCATCATCGAGCCGAAATACGATACGTCGGTCATCAGGTCGCGGGCCATTTCCAGGGTCACGCCCTTGCTGCGGCGCAGCTCAAACAGGGTTTCGGCGAAGTCCTGGAACAGCGCGGAATTGGCCGGGTCGAGCAACTGCACGCGCTGCGGGTCCAGGGGCCGGCCGAGGCGCTTGGCGGCGGCCAGAATCTGGGTCGGGTCGCCGAGGATGGTGAGGCTCACCACGTCCTGCTCCAGCAGGCGGGCGGCCGCGCGCAGCACCCGGTCGTCGTTGCCCTCGGGCAGCACAATGTGCTTGCGCTGGCTGCGCGCCCACTGCAGCAGCTGATACTGGAACATGTGCGGCGTGAGGCCGCGCGGCGCAAACGTACTCAGCTGCTCCAGCAGCCGCGGCGCATCGAGGTGGCGCTCAAACGTCTGGATGGCCAGCCGAATTTTCTTGGTTTGCTGCGGCCCGATGCGCGCCTGAATGTTGCCGATGCGGGTGGTGGTCTGGAACGTGCCGTTTTCGACCAGCAGAATCGGCACGGCCGCGGGCAGGCCCTCAATCAGGCGCAGCACCGACTCCTCGGGCTTGTAGCCGCCCGTGAGCACCAGCCCCGCCACGCGCGGGTAGTTGGCCGACATATTGGCCTGCAGCGCCGTCAGGATGAGGTCGGCCCGGTCGCCGGGCGTGATGATGAGCACGTTTTCCTGCAGGCGCATCAGGAAGTTGGGCACCTGCATCGAGCCGTTGATGAAGTGGTCGACGGGGTTAGTGAGCTGGTCGGCCCCGAATAGCAGCTCCCCGCCCAGCTGGTCGTGGATTTCCTGCATGGTGGGGCTGCGCAGGGCCGGGCTTTCCGGAATCAGGGCCAGCTGGGTTTCGGGCGGCAGCTGGTCGCGGAGCAAGGTGCGTACCTCATCCAACTGCGCCGGGGCCACGCGGTTGAGCACCAAAGCCAACACCTGCACTTCGCTTTCCAGCGCATCGCGCCGGATGGAGAGGGCGGCGTTGACGAGCTGCTCCACGGTTTTGTCGAGGCCCGAAATCAGCAGTACCACCGGTACGCTCAGGTTGCGGGCCACCTGCCAGTTCAGGTCCAGCTCCAGGGCCAGGCTGCTGCCCACGAAATCGGTGCCCTCTACCACCACGAAATCGTGGGCGGCTTCCAACTGCTTGAAGCGGTGAATGATGGTGTCGAGCAGCTCCCCGGCGCGGCCGGCCTCCACCATGCGCAACGCCTCCTGGCCGGTGTAGGCGTAGGTTTCGGGGTAGTCGAGGGGCAGCTGGAAGTGCTGTAGCACCGTCTGGATGTGGTAGTCGGGCTGGCCGGCGGCGAGGGGCGTGATGATGGGCTTGAAGTAGCCCACCCGCTGCGCCTGCCCCAGCAGCAGGTGCACCAGCCCCAGCGTCACAACGGATTTGCCGCTGTACGGCTCGGCGGTGGCAATGTAAACGGCTTTGCTCATGAGTAGTTGGGGGTAGTCAGAAGCACGTACGGATGCGGCGCAATGTACGGCTGAAGTGGTTGGCAGAGTCACTTTCCCCGCCCGCCTCCGCCCCGCCCGCTACGCCTCAAACCATTGCCTACGTTTCCTAGAAGTGTTCGGAAATAAAAACACCCAGACACTTCCGCCGGGGAAGTGTCTGGATGTTTTTATTTCCGAACACTTCCCCGGCGGAAGAGAGTAGAAATAATTGTTTTCGGGCACTTCCGATTCGAAAGGGGATGGATGCGTTTGTGGTGTAGGCACCTGTGCTGCCCACACCACATAAACCAGAGCCGCCGAAGTATCACCGTGTCGCCACCGTCACCAGCTCCGGACTATCAAACATGGCAACGGGAGAAATAACGGGCTCAGTCAGCGGCAAATGACTACCGTACCGCTCGCGCAGCTTCTGCTGCACGGCGGGATGGGAGAGGTCGAAGTCGCGCAGCTGTTGGAGCTTCCCGATTTCGCGGCCGGTGGCTTGCTGGTAGGTTTTCCAGAGTAGCTCGGAGCAATATAGCCGCTCGTCGCTCCAGCCGAAATACAGGTCGTAGGCGCGTCCTTGGTACTGCAAACCGGTGCGCCGGAGTTGGCGCAGAGTGGCAGGCGTGAGCAATTGGTCAGCATCGCGCAGGCGTTTCACTACGAAATGGCTGCCCCGGCCGCGCCCAATCCACTGTTCCAGCGGGGTGAGTCGCACCGGCTGCACGGCCTCCAGTACCTGCCATTCGCCGCCCTGCCGCAGCAGCATGCCGCAGTGGCTGTAGGGTGAGTGGGTAGCCAGCTGAATGGCCTTGCTCTGGGCCGAGCGGGAGGTGTGAAAAATTAAATCCCCCTCGCGTAGTTGCAGCGAGATGGATAGAATCGTCAGCTCCCCCCGGTGCCGCCGCTGAAACCGGCTAAACCGGTGCCGCAAGTGCGTGGCGGCCACCGCGGCTACAATCAAGAGCAATGCCAGGACAATAGATATGGGACGACGCATACAGATCGGGACGATAAGCGAGCAAAAATGCCTTTTGCCACCAAAAACGGATTATGGTCCGGGTTCAAATACTTGCCGGCTTACAGGCCTTTGAGTGAAGTGATGCTGTACAAAAGCAACATGCCGGGCCTACCGAAGCCGTTTTACCGAATGTCTATGGTTCGGTAGAACGGCTTCGGCAGGCCCGGCACGACGTTGATTTTGCTTTAGCGTTGCTTGAGCTTAGGTCAGCATGCCGCCGTCTACCTGCAGCACCTGGCCGCTGATGTAGCTGCTGTCGTCGGAGGCGAGGAAGGCGGTGGCTTTGGCCACGTCCTCGGGGGTACCGCCGCGGCGCAGCGGAATAGCTTTGCGCCACTCGTCTACCTGCTTTGGGTCGAGGGCGTCGGTCATTTCGGTTTCGATGAAGCCGGGCGCAATGGCGTTGCAGCGGATGTTGCGCGAGCCCAGCTCCAGGGCTACTGATTTGGTGAAGCCGATGATGCCGGCCTTGGAAGCCGCGTAGTTGGTCTGTCCGGCGTTGCCCTTGATGCCCACCACCGAGGTCATGTTGATGATGCTGCCGGCTTTGGCGCGCATCATGGGCTTGGTGGCGGCCTTGGTGAGGTTGAATACCGATTTTAGGTTCACGGCAATCACCTGGTCCCACTGCTGCTCACTCATGCGCATGAGCAGACCGTCCTGCGTGATGCCGGCGTTGTTCACCAGAATATCCAGCTTGCCGAATTCGGCCACCACATCGTCCACCAGCTTCTCGGCTTCGACGAAGATGGAGGCGTCGGAGCGGAAGCCTTTTACCTTCGAGCCGTGGGCCGAAAGCTCCTGTTCCAGCTGCTGGCCTTTCTCCACGCTGGAGAGGTAGGTGAAGGCCACCTGAGCGCCCTGTTGGGCGAAATACACCGCAATGGCGCGGCCAATTCCTTTGGAAGCACCCGTAATGAGGGCCACTTTTCCGTCGAGCAGTTTTGTCATGTTAGATTAAGAGCTACAAGCTTTATGCTGCAAGCTACAAGCTTTTTTTAGCTGCTGATAACGGGCTGATGGCTTTGTCTGCCGCCTATGAGCCGAAAAGGGGCTGCCGTGCCGCACAATAAGTTGGGGCTTGCAGCTTGCGGCTTGTAGCTTGCGGCTTCAAATGAAAACCGATATCTGCATTCTGGGCGCCGGGCCGGGCGGGGCTACGGCCGCGCTGCACCTGGCCAACGCCGGCCACCGCTGCCTGCTGCTCGACCGCGCCACGTTCCCCCGCGACAAAGTGTGCGGCGACGCGCTCAGCGGCAAAGTCCTCAGCGAGCTGCGCCGGATCGGGGAGGAACTACCCGCCCGGCTGGCCGCCGAGCCCATCCAATTGCCCAGCTGGGGCATCGACTTCTACGCGCCCAACGGCCGCCGCCTGGCCGTGCCGTTCAAGCCCCGCTACAACCCCGCCCATGACCAATCGGCCGGCCACATCAGCAAGCGCCTGCACTTCGATAACTTCCTCATCGAAGAAGTGCGCCGCCGCCCCGAAATCGACTTGCGCGAAAACACCGACGTGGCCCGGCACGAGCCGCTGCCCAGCGGCGGCTGGCGGCTGCTGGCGGCCGATGGCCAGGAAATAGCCACCTGTCGGCTGCTGCTGGTGGCTAACGGGGCGCAGTCGCACTTTGCGCGGGTGGTGGGCGGCCACGAGTTGGAGCCGGCCCACCACTGCGCCGGCCTGCGCGCCTACTACCGGGGCGTGCAGGGCCTGCACCCCGATAACTTTATCGAGCTGCACTTCATCAAGGAATTTCTGCCGGGCTACCTCTGGGTGTTTCCGCTGCCCAACGGCGAAGCCAATGTGGGCGTGGGCATGCTCACGGAAGCCGTGGCGAAGAAGAAAGTGAAGCTGCGGGAGCGGTTGGAGGAAATTCTAAAAACGCACCCGGCCCTGAAGGACCGGTTTGCCACGGCCGAGCGGCTGGGACCGGTGCGGGGCTTCGGGCTGCCGCTGGGCTCCAAGCGCCGGCCACTTTCGGGTGCCGGCTACCTGCTGCTCGGCGACGCGGGCTCCCTCATCGACCCATTTTCGGGGGAAGGCATCAGCCATGCCATGGTATCGGGCCGCCACGCCGCCGACTGGGCCGCCCGCGCTTTGGCGGCAGAGGATGTTTCGACCGGTTTTCTGAAAGGCTACGATGCGGCCGTGTATAACCGCCTGTGGCAGGAGCTGCGCCTGAGCCGGGGGATGCAGCGGCTGCTGGGCTACCCCTGGCTGTTCAACTTCATTGCCAATCGCGCTGCCAACAACTCCACCCTGGCCGAAACCATCAGCAACATGTTCCTCGACCTGGACCTGCGCGAACGGCTGCGTCAGCCCAGCTTCTACCTGAAGCTGCTGCTGGGGAAGTAAATGCCGTCATTGCGAGCATGTGGCGCATCAAGCCAGTGTCGGAGCAATCCTTCCTTTTCCAGAGGTAGAAACCTTTGAGCAACAGAAAGCCCCTGACGTCTGCGCTGGCGTCAGGGGCTTTCTGCATAGGTCTGAGTTGTGAGCTTAGTGAAGAAAGGATTGCTTCGCTTGCAATGACAATTGCTACTTTCCTGTATACCGGCGCAGGCTTTTCACAGCTTCGGGATTCAGCTGTGCGGCTTTTTCCAAGTCGGTTTTGGCCTCGGCGGGCTTGTTGATGGAGGCGTAGCTGATGCCCCGGTACTCATAGGCGTCGGCGTAAGCGGGGTCGATGCTAATGGCTTTGGCGAAGTCCGGAATGGCTCCTTTGAAGTTGAACAGCTGCATCTTGGCCGCACCCCGGCCGAAGTAGGCTTCCTTGTCGGCGGGGTTGCATTTCACGGCTTTGCCGAAATCCACAATAGCGGCATTATACTCCTTCAGCTTCAGGCGGTTGAGGCCCCGGTTGTAGTAGGCTTCGGCGTTGGTGGGCTTCAGGCGCAGGGCCGCGTTATAATCCACCACGGCCTCTTTATAGTCCTTGAGATGACTTTTGGCCTTGGCCCGGGTCAGCAGGGCGTCGAAGTCGCGGGGCTTACTTTTCAGGGCCGCATCCGCCACCCGGATTTCGTCGCGGTAGTCGGCGTTGGTTTTGCGGGCGGCAGGCTCCACAGGTAGCGGCGTGGCCGGCGCTATAGAAGCCGTAGCGGAGGCATCGGGGGAGGCCGCACGGGCTACCGTATCGGCGCGGCGGGCAATGTTGGTTTCGCGAGCCACGTTGCGGGCGGCCGAGGTGGGGCGCTCCACATCGGCGGTAGTGCCCCGGGCGCAGGCCCCGGCCAGGAAAAGAGTGGAGCCGGCCAGTAGAGAAAGTAGGGGTAATTTCATGATTATGAGCGAGAAAAGCAGCGGAATGCAGTCATCTGGAAATGTGACAACGGCTCTTGTACGCACCGCACCCGGCAAAGGCTGGGCCACAAGCACAAAATTTTGTCGGAGCAGGGAGGGGAGCCCCGGTACCCGGTAGCGTGACGGACTAGCGCGGCCTGCCTATCTTTGCCCGGCCTCCCGGCAGCCAGTTATCGGCGGGCGGCCCTTTCTTCAACCCCTTCAACCGAACACAATATGGCATTGCAATACGACCTGGTCGTTATCGGCAGCGGCCCCGGTGGCTACGTAGCCGCCATCCGGGCTTCGCAGCTGGGCTTGAAAGTAGGCGTGGTGGAGCGCGAGTCGCTCGGCGGAATCTGCCTCAACTGGGGCTGCATCCCTACCAAAGCCCTGCTCAAGAGCGCCCAGGTATTCGAGTACCTCAACCACGCCAAAGACTATGGTCTGTCGGCGGAAGGGGTTGGGTACGATTTCGGCGCGGTAATTCAGCGCAGCCGGGGCGTGGCCGACGGCATGAGCAAGGGCATCAACTTCCTGTTCAAGAAGAATAAGATTGACGCCATCATGGGCACCGGCAAGCTGCTGGCTCCCGGCAAAATCGAACTCACCAAGGCCGATGGCGGCAAAGACACCATCGAAGCCAAAAGCATTATTCTGGCTACCGGCGCCCGCGCCCGCGAGCTGCCAGCCCTGCCCATCGACGGCAAGAAAATCATCGGCTACCGCCAGGCTATGGTGCTGCCCGAACTGCCCAAGCGGCTGGTAGTAGTGGGTTCCGGTGCTATCGGCGTGGAGTTTGCCTACTTCTACCGCACCATGGGCTCGGAGGTAACGGTGGTGGAGTACCTGCCCCGTATCGTGCCCGTGGAGGATGAGGAAATTTCGCGCCAGATGGAGAAATCCTTCAAGAAAATCGGCGTGAACGTGCTGACCTCGGCTGAGGTAACTAAGGTGGACACCAGCGGCGAAGGTTGCAACGTAACCATCAAAACGGCCAAAGGCGACCAGCAGATTACCTGCGACGTGGTGCTGAGCGCCGCCGGCGTGGTTACCAACCTCGAAAACCTGGGTCTGGAAGAGCTTGGCATCAAGGTGGAGAAAGGCCGCGTACTCGTGGACGACTTCTACCAGACCAACGTGCCCGGCATCTTCGCCATCGGTGACATCGTGCCCGGTCCCGCGCTGGCCCACGTTGCTTCGGCTGAGGGTATCATCTGCGTGGAGAAAATTGCCGGCCACCACCCCGAGCCGCTCAACTATCAGAACATTCCCGGCTGCACCTATGCCTCGCCGGAAATTGCCTCGGTAGGACTCACCGAAGCCGAAGCCAAAAACCAGGGCTACGATATTCTGGTGGGCAAATTCCCGTTCTCGGCCTCCGGCAAAGCCTCGGCCGCCGGCGTGAAGGATGGCTTCGTGAAAGTTATCTTCGATAAGAAGTACGGCGAGTGGCTGGGCGCCCACATGATTGGCGCCAACGTGACGGAGATGATTGCCGAAGTGGTAGTAGCCCGCAAGCTCGAAACCACCGGCCACGAAATCATCAAGGCCGTGCACCCGCACCCCACCATGAGCGAGGCCATCATGGAGGCCGCCGCCGCCGCCTACGGTGAAGTAATTCACCTGTAGAAAGCGCACCGGTTCCGGTGCTAGACCAAAAGCAATAAGTCCTGGCCGATTTCTCGGCCAGGACTTATTGCTTTTGGTCAGCTTGGGTAGTCGCCGTACGACTACTATTGCTGGGAGAGAAGGGTTATTGCTGCGCGTACTTGCCCTTAATGAAGTCCAGCATTTCGCGGCCGTGGTCTTCCGTTTTGGTGGCTTCCTGTTTCCAGAGGGCCTCCACCAGCAGCAGCAGCAGCTCGGTTTCCTTGTCCGGATCGGCGTAATCCAGCTTTTTGAAGGCTTCACGCAACAAGGAAGGCACAGGCTTCATAAACCGCTCATGCTGCTGCCGCGCCATATCCGAATCAGCCAGCCGATACTGTAGCTTCCAGAAGTGCGGCTCGGCCTGCACCAGTTTAAACGGCAGCTCAATTACGCTGTAGATGAAGGCCAGCGGATCGGCCTCGGCCAGCCCACCACGGTTATCCTCAATAATGCGCTTGTAGCCGTTGCGAATTACGAATTCAAGCAGTTGGTCCTTGGAGCCGAAGTGTTTGAAAATCAGGGCTTCCGATACGCCCGCTGCTTTGGCAATCAGCTGGGTAGACGTGTTTTCGAAGCCTTTGTCCCCAAAGAGCTGCAATGCTACGTCGGCAATGTGCTGTTTGCGGTTTGTCATATGGCGGTTGGTTTACGCGGCGAAGGGAGGGGCAGCCAGCAAGGGCACAGCGTACCGTTGAGGCTGCAAGATCGGGCTGTATTCGCTAAAAATGCGTTTTTTTTCAAAAAAGCCGCATCAGCGGGTTAAATAACAAAAGTAGGGGCAAACAGAAGCCGGCCGACTCGGGGGTTCCGAATCGGCCGGCTACGTGTTTTTCGAAGACCTGCTGGCGAGGAAGCCGGGGGCAAAATCGCGCGATTTTCGAAAGAGCCCGGCTGAGGGTGGGAGTACAGCCGGATAATAGAGCGTGGGAATTACTGGGCGGTAGCTAGTGGGAATCGTTACCGTCAGTGGGACAATATTACGCAAGGATTTCGAAACAAGTAAGTATTAGCTTACTTTTTTTCGTGAGTAATCACTCACCTAATACATAATGTCGGTTAAAATTCTGATTATGAGTTGTATATATCTTGTGTATAGAATTTTGTCATCCGCTTGTCTTCAAGCCTTGCTGACCTTTCACCACGCCCACCGTTTGGGAAACTGCTTCGTAACGGGTACGTACAACCTGAACGTATCCTATGCGTGGTGGGAGAAGTAAAGCAGAAAGGCCGCGCCGGATCAAATTCCGACGCGGACTTTCCAGTTCGTAAAATGCAGCTACTACTCCGGTTTTGTCAGGTGGCTCCCTGCCTGGAACCGCGCCACTTTCGCCCGGATTTCGCCCAGCCCGAGGTTGTGTACGCTGCCCAGGTGGGTGGTCTGGAATTCCTTGTGCGGCACGTACGAGCCGTCTTCCACGGCCAGGCCCACCTGCTTGTAGGCGGTGCGGAAGGGCGTGCCGGTCTGGATAAGCTGGTTGATGTTCTCCACCGTAAACACGGCGTCGTACTTGGGCTGGTTGAGCAGGTCGGGTTTGATGCGCAACTGGGGCAGGGCGAACAGCACGATGTCGAGGATGTCGAGGAACTGTGTCATCGGCTCGAACAGGATTTCCTTGAGAATCTGGAAGTCCCGGTGGTAGCCGCTGGGCAGGTTGCCGGTGGCCAGTATCAACGTGTTGGGCAGGGCCTGCAGGGCGTTGCAGCGGGCCCGGATCAGCTCGAAAACATCGGGATTTTTTTTGTGGGGCATGATGCTGGAGCCGGTGGTAAAGGCGGCCGGCAGCTCCACGAAAGCCATATCCTGCCCGTTGTAGAGCACTAGGTCATAGCTCATCTTGGCTAGGGTGGCGGCCATGCCGGCCAGCGCAAAGGCCACGGTTTTCTCGGTTTTGCCGCGCAGCATCTGGGCGCCTACGCTGCTCACGGCCAGGTTGCCGAAACCCATTTCCTGCGTCGTCTGCAGCCGGTCGATGGGGAAGGAGCTGCCGAAGCCCGCACCCGAGCCCAGCGGGTTCTGGTCGGCCATGGTGTGGGCCGCTTCGAACAGGGCCAGGTCCAGCAGCAGGTGCTCGGCGTAGGCCGAAAACCATAAGCCGAACGAGCTGGGCATGGCCGCCTGAAAGTGCGTGTAGCCGGGCATCAGGTCGGTTTTGTGGGCCTCTGCCTTTTGCAGCAGCACCTCCACCAACTCCAGGGTTTTGACCGCCGCGCGCCGCGTATAATCTTTCAGGAACAGCTGAATGGCGGTCAGCACCTGGTCGTTGCGGGAGCGGGCGGTGTGGATTTTCTTGCCCGCGTCGCCGTATTGCTCGGTCAGGTAGGACTCGATTTTGGAGTGCACGTCCTCAAAGTCCTCGCCGATGGTGAACGTGCCGGCTTCCAGCTGGGCAGCCAGCTCCTGCAGGCCCTGCTGCAGCTGCTGGTTTTCCGCCGCGGAAATCAGCCCCGCGCCGGCCAGCATGTTGGCCTGCGCCCGGGAGGCCTGCACGTCGAACTGCGCCAGGTACATATCCAGCTCCCGGTCGCGCCCGACGGTGAACTGCTCGATTTTCTTATCAACGGCAATGCCTTTATCCCAGATTTTCATAGGTAGAAGGGAGTAGCGCGAAGCCTTTGCTTCGCGTTTGATGGGGAAGTTGATTCAGGCTGTAGAGATGCAATATTTTGCGTCTCATCGTTGCTGATGTTGCTGTAGTTAGTTTCAAGTCGTTTAACGGTGCGCGTTGCTACAGCCAGCATTTCACGCAGTACCAATCGTTCAACGACGAGACGCAAAATATTGCGTCTCTACATCACAGCTCCAGCCCGTCCAGCAGCTCCACGTACCCCTGTACCCCGGCGCGGATTTCGCTGAGCAGGATGTATTCGTCGGGGGTGTGGGACCGGGCCGAGTCGCCGGGGCCGATTTTGACGGTGGTGAAGGGCATCATGCTCTGGTCGGAGAGGGTGACGGAGCCGAAGGTACGGCGGCCCAGCGCCACGCCGCGCTGCACCAGCGGGTGCGTGAGCGGGATGCGCGAGGAGTTGAGGTGAGTGGAGCGGGGCGTGACCTCGGCCCCGATGAGGCCGCGCACGAGCTCCACCACTTCCGGGTTGGTGTACAGCTCGTTGGTGCGCACGTCGGCCACGAAGGTGCAGCGGTCAGGCACCACGTTGTGCTGGGTGCCGGCCTGAATTTGGGTAACAGTCAGCTTTACTGGTCCCAGCAGCTCCGATACCCGCTCGAACCGATAGTCGCGCAGGCGCTGCACGTCGTCGAGGGCTTTGTAGAGGGCATTTTCGCCTTCCTCGCGGGCGGCGTGCCCGGTGCGGCCGTGGGCCACGCAGTCGAGCACCACCAGGCCCTTTTCGGCAACTGCCAGGTCCATCTGTGTCGGCTCGCCCACGATGCCCAGGTCAATCTTGGGCAGCAGCGGCAGCAGCCGGCGGATGCCGTTCACGCCCGATACTTCTTCCTCGGCCGTAATGGCGCAGATGAGGTTGTAGGGTAGGTTCTCCTGCTCGTGGAAGTAGAGGAACGTGGCTAGTAGACTCACCGCCGAAGCGCCCGCGTCGTTGCTGCCCAGGCCGGTCAGCCGGTCGCCCTCTACTACGGCCCCGAACGGGTCGGCGGTCCAGGACGCACCGGGCTTCACCGTGTCGTGGTGGGAGTTGAGCAGGATGGTGGGCTTGGCCGGGTCGAAATGCTTCGATATGGCCCACACATTGTTCGCGTCGCGCTGGGGTTTAGCACCATTGTGCCGCAAAAAAGACCGGATTGCAACAGCTGTTTTAGTTTCCTCCCGAGAGAAAGAAGGAATCTGAATCAGGTCTTTAAGCAGATTGATAGCCAGCCGGACCAACTTTTCTTCTAGGAGGCGCATAACACGGTTTTTACGGGCTCGTTGATGCGCAGGGCGTGCTCGATGACCACCCGCTCCACGCCGGCTTCGAGGGCGGCAAAGGCGTTATCCAGCTTGGGCACCATGCCGGCCGCAATGATGCCCGCGGCCTTCAGCTGCTGATACTCGGCGGCGGTTATCTGCGGAATCACCGAGGCGTCATCATCCACGTCGCGCAGCACGCCGTCCTTCTCGAAGCAGTAGTGCAGCTCTACGGCGTAGTGCGGGGCCAGGGCGCAGGCCAGCACGCTGGCAATGGTGTCGGCGTTGGTGTTGAGCAGCTGGCCCGCGCCGTCGTGGGTGATGGCGCAGAACACGGGCAGCAGGCCAGTTTCCAGCAGATGGCGCAGCAGCGGTACGTTCACAGCATCAGCCGGCAGGTCGCCCACGAAGCCGTAGTCGATGTCGCGCACCGGCCGCCGCACGGCCCGGATGGCATTGCCATCGGTCCCGGAGAGGCCCAGCGCATTCACGCCCGCGGCCTGCAGGCCGGCTACTAACTGCTTGTTGGTTTTGCCGGCGTAGAACATGGTCACGATGTCGAGGGTGGCGGCGTCGGTGATACGGCGGCCCTGCACCATCTGGGGTTCCTGGCCCAGGTCGCGCAGCATCTGGCTGGCGCCTTTGCCGCCGCCGTGCACCAGTATTTTGCGGCCCGGCACTTGCGCCAGCTCCCGCAGAAACCGCTGCAGCTGGACGTCATCATCAATAATGCCGCCCCCGATTTTAAAAATTTTCAGGCCTTCGCTCATAGGATGCAAGTAGGGAGAAATGCGGCACTGCGCGCCGTACGCTGCTAAAACGGGCCTCGTGGGGTCCGGACTTCAACCGGACGGCCGCACTGTTAAGAAATTTATTTTGCTCCCGGAGCGGCAAAGTTTCCGAAAAAAATCCTCTAGTTTTGCAACGATTTAGCGGTTTAAACGATTTAAACCGTGAAAACACTCCCTCGCCGCCCTGCGGCACCCGTCATGATTCAACTCTCTTCTATTGCGCTTCTGCGACGACCTAGCATGGTCGTGCGAATCATGCCAGCTTAACCGCTGGCTGCAATAGTACGTCCGGGTTCCGCCTCTACCGCGAACCGACGCCGGGTCCTCCCACCGGAGCCCACCCCAAGAGACCCTTCACGAATCAACCGACCTTAGTCCGAGTGTAACTTCCCGTGTGACTTCTTCCGGCCCATAGCCGGGACGCCCCGCTTCCCGGCCAGACTGGCCTACCTCGCTTTTGGGTTTTTGATGCTTCCGGCCCCGCCGCCGAAGCCCGCGCAGCCTCGCCTGCTCCCTCCCTTTTTTGTCCTTCCGAGTCTGTTGCCGCACAATTCCGGCCACTAACCGAGTCCTGACCATGAATTTACGAGTCGCCAATGCTGCCGATGCGCAGTATGTGGAAACCCTTTGTCAATGGTATGCCGAATCCGCCAGAACGCGCGGTGTCGGCATTGCCAAGCGTGATCCTAACTATCTGATTAAGAAGATGGAAAAGGGTGACTCTATCATCGCCTTCATCGATGACCAGCTGGCTGGTTTCTGCTACATCGAAACCTTCGAGGACGCGAAATTCGTGGTGAACTCGGGGCTGATTGTGAACACCGAACTGCGCAAGGAAGGCCTGGGCCGCGCCATCAAGCACCGCGTGTTTGAACTGTCGCGCATGAAGTACCCGGCGGCGAAGATCTTCGGTATCACCACCTCCGCGGCCGTGATGAAGATCAATAACGAGCTGGGCTACCGCCCCGTGACGTTCCCCGAACTGACGCAGTCGGACGACTTCTGGAAGGGCTGCTCCAGCTGCAAAAACTACGGTATCCTGATGGAAAACCAGCGCAAAATGTGCCTCTGCACCGGCATGGTCTATGACACGCTGGACGACAGCTTCACGCAGCAATCCATCGAAATTCTGGAGCAGAAGCAGTAGAGAATACCAACCAGAACGTCATGCTGAGCTTGCCGAAGCATCTCTACCGCTTCGTTGAATCGGTATTGAATACTACTGAGGTAGAGATGCTTCGACTACGCCTCTGGCTTCGCTCAGCATGACGTTCTTTTTCCAATCAACCTCAGCACGCGAGATGCTTCGGCAAGCTCAGCATGACGTTCTCATATTTTTCAGTACTTTATGAAAAAAGTAGTTCTCGCCTATAGCGGCGGCTTGGATACGTCCTATTGTGTGGTGTATCTGACCCGCGAGCTGGGTCTGGAAGTCCACACGGTGATTGTCAACTCGGGCGGGTTCTCCCAGGAGGAGCTGGCCGGCATCGAGCAGCGCGCCTACGAAATGGGCTCCACGCGCCACGAGGTGATTGACGTAACGGACCGATTCTACCAGCAGTGCCTGCGCTACCTATTGGCCGGCAACGTGCTCAAAAACGACACCTACCCGCTGAGCGTGAGTGCCGAGCGCATGTTCCAGAGCCTGGCCCTGGCCGAGTATGCCCGCGAGAACAAGGCCGACTATATTGCTCACGGCAGCACCGGCGCCGGCAACGACCAGGTACGTTTCGACGTGGCCTTCTCGGTGATTTCGCCCGACACCGAAATCATCACGCCCATCCGCGACCTGGGCCTCTCGCGCCAGCAGGAAATCGAATATCTGCAGCAGAATGGGGTGGAGATGAGCTGGGAAAAAGCCAAATACTCCATCAACAAAGGTATCTGGGGCACCAGCGTGGGCGGCGTGGAAACCCTGACTTCGCGCCAGGGCCTGCCTGAGTCGGCGTGGCCGACCCAGCTGAGCAAGCACGAGCCGCAGGAAATCAGCATCACCTTCGAAAAAGGCGAGCCGGTGGCTTTGAACGGCGAAGCTATGAAGCCGGTGGACCTGATTGTGGCCCTCAACGAGCTGGCCGGCCAGTACGCCATCGGCCGCGACACCCATGTGGGCGACACGATTCTGGGCATCAAGGGCCGCGTAGGCTTCGAGGCCCCCGCGCCGCTCATTCTCATCAAAGGTCACCACTTGTTGGAGAAGCATACTTCCAGCCGCTGGCAGCTGCTGCACAAAGACTACATCGCCAACTGGTATGGCACGCTGCTGCACGAAGCGCAGTACCTCGACCCGGTGATGCGCGACATGGAGGCATTCCTGGAATCGTCGCAGGAGCGGGTGTCGGGTACGGTGTACGTGACGCTGAAGCCCTACCAGTTCGAGCTGCTGGGCGTGGAGTCGCCGTTCGATATGATGCAGTCGAAGGTGGCGACCTACGGCGAGGAAAACAACGCCTGGGACTCGCGCGACGCGAAAGGCTTCATCAAAATCTTCAGCAACCAGCTGCGGATTCATGGCTCGTTTAATGAATAGCTCATCTAACCCAACGAGTGCCTCATCCCCCCAGCCCCCTTCTCCGGTAGAGAAGGGGGAGCTAGTTACTAGTTCTAAAAATCTAGAAACTAGTCCCCCCTCTCTACCGGAGAGGGGGCTAGGGGGTGAGGCAACTTCTGACCGGATTAAGGCTGGTATCGTCGGTGGGGCCGGCTACACGGCGGGGGAGTTGCTGCGGATTCTGCTGCACCATGAGTTTGTGGAGCTGGGCGGCATCGTGAGTTCCTCCAACGCAGGCAACCCCATCTACCAGGTGCACGACGACCTGGTGGGCGACACGGAGCTGCGTTTCGCGGCCGCGCTACAGGGCGACGAGGATGTGGTGTTTCTGTGCCTGGGCCACGGCAATTCCAAGGCCTGGCTGACCCAGAATCCGCTGCCCGAAACCACCCACGTCATCGACCTGAGCAACGACTTCCGCCTGGAAGCCGACGCCGAGTTTGAAGGCCGGGAGTTTGTGTACGGGCTGCCGGAGCTGAACCGCAGCCGCATTCAGCAGGCCCAGAGCATTGCCAACCCCGGCTGCTTCGCCACGGCCATTCAGCTGGCGCTGCTGCCGCTGGCCCAGGCCGGCAAGCTGACGGATGACGTGCACGTATCGGCCATTACGGGCAGCACGGGCGCGGGGCAGAGCCTCTCGGAAACCGTGCATTTCTCGTGGCGCACCAACAACGTGTCCATCTACAAGCCCTTCACGCACCAGCATCTGGGCGAGATAGGGGAGAGCCTGGCGCAGCTGCAGCACGAGCTGGCGGTTGACATCCACTTCATCCCGTACCGCGGCAACTTCACCCGGGGCATCTTCGCCAGCGTCTACACGCCGTCGGACCTGACCCAGGACGAGGCCCGGGCGCTGTACCAGCAGTTCTACCAGGACGCACCGTTCACCACGGTATCGGACAAGGAAATCCATCTGAAGCAGGTAGTCAATACCAACAAGTGCCTGCTGCACGTGCAGAAACTCGGCAAGCAGCTGCTCATCACCTCGGTTATCGACAACCTGGTGAAAGGCGCTTCCGGCCAAGCCGTGCAGAACATGAACCTCATCTTCGGCCTGCCCGAAACGACGGGTTTGGGGCTGAAGGCTGGGCTGTTTTAAACGACTGATCAACCCGCCGCCAAAATGTTGAAGGAGACAGGCCGCTACTATGTAATACCACTAATGGGCTGTGCCATTCAGCAGATTGAGTACAACGGCCTAGTAAGACTGGTTTTTGCTGATGCTGACGAACGTGTATTCCTCGACCTCCACGGAGAATTTCAGGTAGAAGCATCAGGGCACATAACCACGTTTTCTCCGCGCCAAAAAGAAGCTCTGCTACTCTTTTTCGACTGGTTTCAAACCAATGTCACAATTGAGGAAGCAAAAGCGGACAAACAAGGGCAACTGTTTCTGAAGCTTAGTAACCGGCAGGAATTGATAGTTCAGGACGGGCCATTTGAGAACTGGCACTTCACCATTCTGAATCGTCAGTCTCCCAGCAAAAACCTCTTTGTCCACGGTGGAGTGGGCACTACTTATTTCTAAGTTCTAACTTTTCCGCTCTCACATCTATATCATGGAGCTTTTCAACGTGTATCCGCTCGTCAACATTACGCCCGTGAAGGCGCTGGGGGCGAAGCTTTGGGACGACAAAGGCCAGGAGTACCTGGACTTCTACGGCGGCCACGCCGTTATCAGCATCGGCCACAGCCACCCGCACTACGTGCAGCGCCTCACCGAGCAACTCGGCAACATCGGCTTCTACTCCAACTCGGTGCAGATTCCGATTCAGCGGGAGCTGGCTGAGAAGTTGGGCCAAGTGTCGGGCTACGATGACTACACGCTGTTTCTGTGCAACTCCGGGGCCGAGGCCAACGAGAATGCGCTGAAGCTGGCTTCCTTCCACACCGGCAAAAAGCGCGTCATAGCATTCCGGGGTGCGTTCCACGGCCGCACCTCGGGCGCGGTAGCCGCCACGGATAACGCCAAAATCGTGGCACCCTTCAATGCCGGCCACCACATTAGCTTCCTGGAATACGACCTGGCAGCAGTGGAGCAGGCGCTGCAAGCAGGCGACGTCTGCGCTGTTATCATCGAGCCCATCCAGGGCGTGGGCGGCATCATCATGCCTTCGGATGAGTTCCTGACTGGCCTAGCGGCGCTATGCAAGCAATACGGCGCCCTGCTGATTGCCGATGAGGTGCAGAGCGGCTACGGCCGCAGCGGCAGGTTCTTCGCCCACCAGCACGCCGGCATCCGGCCCGACGTTATTTCGGTGGCCAAGGGCATGGGCAACGGCTTCCCCATCGGCGGCATCCTGATTGCGCCCGAATACCAGGCGTCGTATGGCCTGTTGGGTACCACGTTTGGCGGCAACCACCTGGCCTGCGCCGCCGCGCTGGCCGTGCTGGAGGTGATTGAGGAGGAAAACCTGCTGCAACACGCCGCCGAGCTGGGCGACTACCTCCGCACGGAGCTGGAAGCCCACGCCGGAGCCGAGGAAATCCGGGGCCGGGGCCTGATGGTGGGCATCAAGTACGACTTCCCCATCAAGGACTTGCGCGACCAGCTGCTCACGGAGCACCACATCTTCGTGGGCAATGCCTCCGACTCCACGGTGCTGCGCCTACTGCCCCCGCTCAACATCACCAAGGCCGAAGTTGACCGGTTTTTGCAGGCGCTGTACGCACTTATTCCGGCGGAGGCAAGGAAGTAAGCAACCCGTAACCTAACTTGCAGCCCCAATGAGTAGCACGATGAAGTTGCCGAGCCAGGCTCCCCTTCTGATTAGCTGCACGCTGCCATTGGTGACTATTGCGCAGCAACCAGCCGGTTCTTTCTCCGAAAGAACGGCCACCCACTTTCCCGTTCAGCAGTTGTGCCCGCCCGACTTTCCGATGCCCGACATCTGGAATCGGCAGTGCGCGGGGCAGATTGATCTACCGTCTTTCGCTCCCGTTTGGCTTATCTCCTGCTTCGGCTGGAACAGACCCCTGATTTTCGGTCCTGTTCCAGCCGAAAATGTATCGTGGCGGCTGCACGTGCTGGCGGAGGCTACGCTGCGCCCCCGTCAGCTGCCCGGCACAGGCCGCGCCGGCTCGCCGCATTCCCCTCCGAATCCAATGTTCCGATCCGCGTTGATCGGCCTGAAGTGCCTGCCTGCTGCTTCGCGCCAAGTAACGGCCCAGGCAGCGGCGCGCCGGACTTACTGCAAAAAATCAATCATCAGAGTAAACCCTTTTTTCGCATAACAGAGTGGAAAACGCTAAATCGGTAAAACTCGTCCTGGAAGACGGCACTGAAATCGAGGGTACTTCTTTCGGCGCATTTACCTCCGCCGCGGGCGAAGTGGTGTTCAGCACGGCCATGACCGGCTACCCCGAAAACCTCACCGACCCGTCCTTCGCCGGTCAGATTCTGGTGCTGACCTACCCCATGGTGGGCAACTACGGCGTGCCCGGCGAGGACCTGTACGAGTCAATTTCCAAGATTTTTGAGTCGGATAAGATTCACATTGCCGGCCTCGTAGTGAACTACTACTCCGAGGAGCACAGCCACTGGAACGCCGCCAAAAGCCTCGGCGACTGGCTGGCGGAGTACAACATCCCCGGCATCTTCGGCGTCGATACCCGCATGCTCACCAAGAAGCTGCGCGAGAAAGGTGCTATGCTAGGCAAAATCGTGGCCGAAACCGACGTACCCCTGCACGACCCCAACCTCGACAACCTCGTGGCCCAGGTGAGCCCGGCCGGCGTGCAGCACTACGGCAGCGGCCAGCACAAAATCGTGCTCGTGGACTGCGGCACCAAAACCAACATCATCCGCTGCTTCCTGGAGCGCGACGTGGAGCTGATTCGGGTGCCCTGGGATTACGATTTCACGACCCTCGCCTACGACGGCCTCTTCCTGAGCAACGGCCCCGGCGACCCCAAAATGTGCGAGGCCACCATCGGCCACCTGCAAACGGCCCTGGGCCAGGACAAGCCGATTTTCGGCATCTGCCTGGGCAGCCAGCTCATGGGCCTGGCTGCAGGCGGCGACACCTTCAAGCTGAAATACGGCCACCGCAGCCACAACCAGCCCGTGAAGCTCACCGGCACCCAGCACTGCTACATCACCAGCCAAAACCACGGCTTCGCAGTGGACACCGCCACGCTGCCCGCCGAGTGGGACATGCTGTTCGAGAACCTCAACGACGGCACCTGCGAAGGCATCAAGCACAAAACCAAACCGTTCTTCTCCACCCAGTTTCACCCCGAAGCCGCCGGCGGCCCACAGGACACGGAGTTCCTGTTTGATGATTTCTTGAAAGCGGTAGGGGAGTATAAGGCTGGTAAATAACCCGGTGTAGTAGCCGCACCGCTGCAACAGGGGCCGCATGATGGCCGGTTGCTATTCACTCCCAACGCCCTTCTGCCATGCAAGCGAAAAGCCGACGTTTTCAATACTGGGGATATCTGCTGGTAGGTGCTCTGGCTTTTGCCGGCTTCTACTTCATCAGTACTATGGGTCAGAAGGTGTTTTTAAAAGCGGTGTTGGGTGAGCCGGCCGAGATGATTGACGAGGCGATGAATTCGGCCCGGATTTCGCCCAGAATAACCAGTCGCATAGGTGAGGTAAGCTCCCGAAACTTCCAGCTGAACCAAGTCGGCAACCGAAAAGATACGCTTGTCTTTCGGATATCCCTGAAAGGCGAACGGGCCGATGCCACCCTCAAACTCTGGATGGTCAAACGGCCATCCGGTGCATGGAATATCGTGAAGAGCGACACCTTGTTTTCTAACTAAAAAACTGCCTTTGAACACGGCTGCCCGGGCAGCCTGTATCCAACTCTTCGAATGAACAAACCCAACAAAGTACTCATCCTTGGTTCCGGCGCGCTCAAAATTGGCGAGGCCGGGGAGTTCGATTATTCCGGCTCGCAGGCGCTCAAGGCGCTGAAGGAGGAAGGCATCCGCACCATCCTCATCAACCCCAACATTGCCACCGTGCAGACGTCGGACAACATTGCCGACGACGTATACTTCCTGCCCGTGACGCCCTACTTCGTGGAGGAGGTCATCAAAAAAGAGCAGCCCGATGGCATTCTGGTGGCCTTTGGAGGCCAAACGGCGCTCAACTGCGCCGTGGCCCTGTACCGCGCCGGCGTGTTCGAGAAGTATAACGTGCAGGTGCTGGGCACGCCTGTGCAGAGCATTATCGACACCGAGGACCGGGATATTTTCAAGGAGAAGCTGGAGCAGATTGGCGTGCTTTCGGCCCGCAGCGTGGCCGTGACGACGATGGACGACGCGCTGGCGGCGGCCGAGAAAATCGGCTTCCCCATCATCGTGCGTGCGGCGTTTGCGCTGGGCGGCCTGGGCAGCGGCTTCGCCAACAACATGGACGAGCTGCGGACGCTGGCCCAGAAATCCTTCACCACTTCCGACCAGATTCTGGTGGAAGAGTCGCTGAAGGGCTGGAAGGAAGTGGAGTACGAAGTGGTGCGGGATGCCTATGATAACTGCATCACGGTCTGCAACATGGAGAATTTCGACCCCATCGGCATCCACACCGGGGAGAGCATCGTGGTGGCCCCGTCGCAGACTTTGAGCAACCGGGAGTACCATAAGCTGCGCAGCATCGGCATTAAAACTATCCGCCACCTGGGCATCGTGGGTGAGTGCAACATTCAGTACGCCCTCGACCCCGTTTCCGAGGATTACCGCGTGATTGAGGTGAATGCGCGCCTGTCACGCTCCTCGGCGCTGGCCTCCAAGGCGACAGGATACCCGCTGGCCTTCGTGGCCGCCAAGCTGAGTTTGGGCTACTCGCTGGCCGAGTTGAAAAACAGCGTAACGCAGACGACTTCGGCCTTTTTCGAGCCGGCCCTGGACTATGTGGTGGTGAAGCTGCCGCGCTGGGATTTGGGCAAGTTCGAGGGCGTGAACCGGCACATTGGCTCGGCCATGAAGAGCGTGGGCGAGGTGATGGCCATCGGCAAATCGTTCGAGGAAGCCATTCAGAAAGGGTTGCGCATGCTGGACACCGGCAAGCGCGGCTTCGTGGCCAACCGGCCCGAGGCCGACCTGGACAACGCCGCCATCGACCAGCTCCTGAGCGAGCCCAACGAGGAACGCATCTTCGCCATCAACAACGCCTTCGAGGCCGGCTACACCATCCAGCAGGTCCACGACCTGACCAAGATTGACCTGTGGTTTTTGCAGCGTCTGCTCACCATTTTCGAGCTGGGCAACCAGCTGGCCGCCGGCCGCGCCAACGGCCTCGACGCGCTGGAAAACAAGCTGCTGCGCGACGTGAAACGCGCCGGTTTCTCCGACCAGCAGATTGCCGTGAAGCTGCTGGGCGAGGGTGACGTGAAAGCCGACGAGCTGCTGGTGCGCGCCCGCCGCAAGGCCCTGGGCGTGCTGCCCGTCATCAAGCAGATTGACACGCTGGCGGCCGAATTCCCGGCCAAAACCAACTACCTCTACACCACTTACCACGGCACCGAAAACGACCTGACGCCCGAAACCGACAAGGCGGTGGTAGTGCTGGGCTCGGGCGTGTACCGCATCGGCAGCTCCGTGGAATTCGACTGGTGCGGTGTGCAGGCCGTGCAGACGGCCGCCGAGGAAGGCTACAAAACCATCCTCATCAACTACAACCCCGAAACCGTCAGCACCGACTACGACGTATCGGACCGGCTGTATTTCGAGGAGCTGAGCTTCGAGCGGGTGATGGACATCCTGGACTTCGAGCAGCCCGAGGGTGTGATTCTAAGCACCGGCGGCCAGATTCCCAACAACCTCGCCACCCGCCTGGCCGCTGCCGACGCGCCCATCCTGGGCACCGCGCCGGCCCGCATCGACGAGGCCGAAAACCGACACAAGTTCAGCAGCATCATGGATGAGCTGGGCATTGCCCAGCCCCGCTGGAAGGAGCTGACCTCGCTCGACGCCATGTTTGAGTTCGTGGGCGAGGTGGGCTACCCGGTGCTGATCCGGCCGAGCTACGTGCTGTCGGGCGCGGCCATGAACGTAGTGTCTAATGCCTTTGAGATGGAAGCGTTTCTGCGCGCCGCCGCCGAGGTAAGCGCCGAGTATCCGGTGGTGGTGTCGGAGTTTATGCAGGAGGCCAAGGAAATTGAGCTGGATGCGGTGGCCGACAAAGGCGAAATCGTGAGCTACGCCATTTCCGAGCACGTGGAGTTTGCCGGCGTGCACTCCGGCGACGCCACCATGTATTACCCGCCCCAGCGCGTGTACGTGGGCACGGTGCGCAAGCTCAAAATCATTGCCGAGAAGATTGCCAAGCGCTTCCAGATCAGCGGACCGTTCAACATCCAGTTCCTGGAGAAAAACCGCGAAATCCGGGTGATTGAGTGCAACATCCGCGCCTCGCGCTCCTTCCCGTTCGTGTCCAAGGTCTCGGGTAACAACCTGATCAAAAAGGCCACCCAGGTGCTGCTGGGCCAGAACGTAACCCGCGACGAGAGCGAGCGGGTGTACGACTTGCCCTTCGTGGGCGTGAAGGCCCCGCAGTTCTCCTTCACCCGCCTGCCCGGCGCCGACCCGGTGCTGCGCGTGGACATGGTGAGCACCGGCGAAGTAGGCTGCCTGGGCGACACTGCTGAGGAAGCTTTGCTGAAGTCGATGCTGAGCGTGGGCTACAAGATTCCGCAGAAAACGGTGCTGATTTCCGGCGGCCCCATCAAGTCGAAAGTCACGCTGCTCTCGGCCGTGGAGCTGCTGGTGCAGAAGGGCTACCATATTTACGCCACCCAGGGTACGCACCGCTTCTTCGCCGAAAACAACGTGCCCAGCAGCTTACTCTTCTGGCCCGACGACCACCAGGAGCCCAACGTGCTGACCTACCTGAAGGATAAGAAAATCGACCTAGTCATCAACATCCCCAAAAACCTCTCGAAGGGCGAGCTGGACAACGACTACAAAATCCGCCGCACCGCCGTGGATTTCGGGGTGGGTTTGCTGACGAATGCCCGCCTGGCCAAAGCCTTCATCCAAGCCTTCTGCCGGCTGGAGATGAAGGCTTTGAAAATCAAGAGTTGGAACGAGTACAAGGCGATGTAGCCAATAGAACGAGGACCCCAGAACGTCATGCTGAGCGAAGCGGAGCGGAGTCGAAGCATCTCTACCGCTTCGCTTAGCATGTCGGGTTAGTTTTAAATACGGAATATCTTGTGAACATGAGCAGTACTATCAAGAAACAGCTTTTTGCCATCGTTATACTGGCCATTCTTAACTTTCTAGTCAGCACTTTTACGGCCGGAGATGGCCGTGATTTGGCAGGTCATGTCGTTGAGGGGCAAAGTGAGGCAATGCGCGGAGCAACCATCAGGACGTTGTTTTTTGGGATACAGCTGATAAGCTTCCTGTTAGGTTTGTTGCTTGCTTTAGCTCCATACAAGGGAAAGCCATACAAAATGAAAGTGGTGCCCTTTTCTCTGACAATTGCCATTTGCCTACAGTCAGCTCTCTTGATTATGGGTGGTATCAAACTTTTTCTCTGAGTAAAGCAGACGTAGCATGTACGTCTACATCCTGACTAATACGACCAAAACCGTTCTGTACATCGGCGTCACCAACGACTTAGTGTGCCGCCTTTATGAGCACAGTCAGAGCCGTGGCGACACGGGCAAGTTCACCGGCCGGTATCAGACCGACTTGTTGGTGTATTTTGAAAACTGCCCGGATGCCACGCAGGCTATTGCCCGCGAGAAGCAACTAAAAGGCTGGACGCGCAGCAAAAAAGACGCGTTGATTACAGCGTTTAATCCGGAGTGGCAATGTATTGATCTGGAAACGTGGCAGGGTTAATCATACAGATATGAGACTATTCTTTTTGCTGCTTCTATGTAGCCTATCGGTTTCCTCATACAAGCGAGTAGCAGAGTTGAAAGAGCCTATTGGGCAACGAAGTATTAGCAAGATTGTTATCAAATCCGTCGACTTCGGAACTGCTACTTGGGGCAGAATAAGCTGTGATGCTTTCAACAAGCATTTCCCTGATGCCAACACAATTTTAGTAATATCCCGAGGCACATTAGATGCAATCAATCGGCGCATGGCTTTGCTTAAAATGTATGAGGGTAAAGGTGATGTTGATACCCGAGCGAAGATTACGATATACTACGGTGATAGCACCATTTCCACAGTGTGCATAGGAGGTGCAGTTATGAGGTTTGATGGAAAGAAAGTGAAGTATGATAAAGAGCTAACATCGCTCTTGGGCATTCTAGTCGAATAATTAGAAGTACATCCAACGAAGCGGTAGAGATGCTTCGACAAGCTCAGCATGACGTTCTAACACACCCCCACATGAAAAACTTCACCTCCTTCGCCGATGCGGGCGACTATAAAGCCCTGTTGCAGCAAGCACTGGAAATCAAGGCTAACCCCTACGGTTACCAGCACGTCGGGCGTAACAAAACCGTAGGGCTCATCTTCTTCAACCCTAGTCTGCGCACCCGGCTCAGCTCGGTGAAGGCGGCCTACAACCTGGGCGCGCAGGCCTGGGTGCTCAACGCCGGGGCCGACTCCTGGACGCTGGAAATGGCCGACGGCGCGGTGATGAACGGCGGCACCCAGGAGCATATCAAAGACGCCATTGCGGTGATGAGCCAGTACTGCGACGTGCTGGGCGTGCGCACCTTCCCCACGCTCAAGGACCGCGAGGCCGACTACAGCGAGGAAGTGTTCCGGAAGATCATGCAGTACGCCACCGTGCCCGTCATCAGCCTGGAAAGCGCCACGCTGCACCCGCTGCAAAGCTTCGCCGACCTGATTACGGTAGCCGAAACCAAGCAGAAGGAGCGGGTGAAAGTGGTGCTCACCTGGGCCCCGCACGTGCGCGCTTTGCCCCAGTGTGTGCCCAACTCGTTCTGCGACTGGTTCTCGGAAATCGACTGGGTGGATTTCGTCATCACCCACCCCGAGGGCTACGAACTGGACCCGAAGTTCACAAAAGGCGCCCGCATCGAATACGACCAAAAGAAAGCCCTGGAAGGCGCCGACTACGTGCAGGCTAAGAACTGGAGTAGCTACCACGACTATGGCCAGGTACTCCAGAACGACCCCGCCTGGATGCTCACGCCCGCCCACATGGCCCTCACCGACAGCGCCAAGTTCCTGCACTGCCTGCCCGTGCGCCGCAACGTGGAAGTGTCGGATGCGGTGCTGGATGCGCCCGGCTCCCTCATCATTCAGGAGGCCGGCAACCGCACCATTTCCATGCAGACCGTGCTGCACGAAATGCTGAAATAAGCGGCCGGGAAGGGTGTTTTTTCGGGGTGAGCCGGGAGGAGGTATCAAGGTAGATATCAGAAATTTTGAACCCTAATGCTTAGTGTCCCGTTAGAGGCCTACTCACGGACAATTCCGAATGGCTTGTCTGTCTGAGTGTTCACCCTTTCCATTTGACCTGCTATGAAAAAGTTTCTTGCCATTGCCGCCCTGCTCGTAACCGGTGCTACTGCTGCTAACGCCCAAACTAACACCACCAACACGACCACCACCACCACGCAGCCGGCTACCACCCAGCCGATGCCGGCCCAGGGTACCATCAACCAGACGACTACCACGACTACCCCCATGTCGACCACGCCGATGCCGGCTACGACCACGACGGTAGAAACGCAGTCGACTACCACTGACACGTACAAGCCTGCTGCTGCTGGTGCCGACGTGAAAATGAAAGACAAGAAGAAAAAATCGAAAGTGAAGGCCAACGACTAACTATCGTTCGTCTTTCGACTTACTCAAAAAAAGCTCCCGACGCCTGGCGTCGGGAGCTTTTTTGTGCCCGGTTACAGCAGTAGGGCCAGTTGCCGGCCTATCTGATCGTCCGGGGTTTCGAGTGAGGAGAGGGCCACGCCCAACAGGCGCACGCCTTTTTCGAGAGGCAGCAGAGGCAGCAGCAGCTCGTGGGCCACCTGCGCCAGGGCTTCGGGGCCGGGCACTAGCCCTACCAGCGTGCGGCTGCGGGTAATTTGCTGGAAATCGGTGAACTTGACTTTGAGGGTGACGGTGCGCCCGCGCAGGCCCGTGCGCTGGCAGTGGCCCCACACCGCATCGAGGCAGGGCTGCAGACCTTTGCGCAGCTCCTCGGCCAGGTGCAAATCGTGCTCGAAGGTGGTTTCAGAGCCGATGGACTTGCGCAGGCGGTCGGGTACCACGGGGCGGTGGTCCTGGGCGCGGGCAATGAGGTAGTAGTGGCTGCCGGCCTTGCCGAAGTGCTGGCGCAGAAACGTTTCGGACTGCTGCCGGAGGTCCAGGCCCGTGAAGATGCCCAGCTGATTGAGCCGCGCCGCCGTGGCCGGCCCGATGCCGTGAAACTCGCCCACCCGCAGCTGCTCCACAAAGGCCTCGCCCTGTTCAGGGCGAATCACGAACTGGCCGTTGGGCTTGCGGTAGTCGGAGGCCAGCTTCGCCAGAAACTTGTTGTAGCTGATGCCGGCCGAAGCTGTGAGCTGGGTCTGGCGCAGTATTTCGGCCCGGATTTCCCGCGCTACCTGGGTAGCCAGCGCAAGACCCGGCCGGTTTTCGGTCACGTCGAGGTAGGCTTCATCCAAAGAAAGCGGCTCGATTAGCGGCGTGTATTCGGCAAAGATTTCCCGAATCTGCCGCGACACTTCCTTGTACACCTCAAACCGGGGTTTCACGAACACCAGTTCCGGGCATTTGCGCAGCGCGGTGCTGGAGGGCATGGCCGAGCGCACGCCAAACTGCCGCGCCTCGTAACTGGCCGCTGCCACCACGCCCCGGGCCCGCGAGCCGCCCACCGCCACGGGCCGCCCCCGCAGCGCCGGGTTGTCGCGCTGCTCCACGGAGGCGTAAAACGCGTCCATGTCGAGGTGAATGATTTTGCGGGTTTCGACGAAGGACACGGGGAGGAGGGAAGCAGCCTTAAAGGTCGGCAGGGCGGCCCGATGGTCCCAGGACTGAAGTCCTGGGCTATGCAGCGGGTTATTGGGCCGCGTCCAGAGATGGTTTGGGGGCTGGTCAGCGGGGTATCTGAAACGCTGCGTAGCCCAGGGCTTCAGCCCTGGGAACATCGGCCGCTAGTCCTGTACTGGCTCCAGAGGCACCGGCTGCGGGGCGGCTTTTGGCTTCTGACTAACCAGGAATACACCGGCGAAAATAAGCAGCGCCTGCAGGCCCTTGGTGAGCGTGAGCGTATCCTTACCTAGCGCTACGGCAATGCCCACAGCCAGTGCGGGTTGCAGGTAAATGTACGCGCCCAATAATGAGGGCGAGGCGTATTTCAGAGCCCAGTTGTTGAGCAGGTAGGCCAGAATGGTAAGGCAGATGACCATGTAGGCAATGGCCGCCCAGATGCCGGGCGGGAAACTGGCGTAGTCGGGCTGCTGGATTTGCTGCCAGCCGGCCGGCACCGCCAGAAACGCGCCCACCAGAAAGATGCGGGCCAGCACCGTAAACGGGTGATACTTGCGCATCAGCGGCATCACCAGCACCAAGTAAATGCCAAATGCCGTGGCGTTGAGCAGAATGAACACATTGCCCAGCAGCCCGTCCTGCCCGCCGGCTGCCACCGGCCCCCGGCTCAGAATGATACTGGCCGCGCCCACACCCGCCAGCCCGATGCCCGCCAAACGAGCCCCCGACAGCCGCTCACCCAGCAGTACCACTGAGGCCAGCACCGTCACCACCGGAGCAATGGTCTGGATGAGGGAAGCGTTGATGGGGGAGGTGAGGTTGAGGCCGGAGAAGAACAGCAACTGGTTCAGCCCGATGCCCAGGATACCGCAGGCTATGGCCCGCAGATTATCGGCGCGCCCGATGATGCGGTCCTGCGGGGCTACCAGCCGGCTTACAATGCCGAAAAACACCGTCGCGCCCACAATGCGCAGCAGCACCAGCGCAAACGGACCCATGTAGCGCGGCATCACGTCTTTGGAGATGCTGTAGTTGGCGGCGTAAATCAGGGCCACGATAAACAGGGCGCTATGCACCTTCACGGAATTCTTCATTGGAAACGAAGGTAGCAGCGCGAACTTTGTTGTGCGCGTATAGCGAAGGCCCCCGGCAAAATATCCGGCCCGGGCCACCCACCCGCGAACCGCTGGTTCGCGCCACCTCTGCTTCTTTCATGTCTACCGGCTCCCTTTTCGATTCTGACCCTGCGCCTGCCCCGCAGCCGTACACGCCGCGTCCCGGTGCGCCCCTGGCTGAGCGCATGCGCCCCCAAACCCTGGCTGACTACGCCGGCCAGCAGCACCTCATCGGCCCCGAGGGCGTGCTGCGCCGCTACCTCAATGCCGGCCGCCTGCCCAGCCTGATTCTGTGGGGGCCGCCCGGCGTGGGCAAAACCACCCTGGCCAACCTGCTTGCCCAGGAGCTGGGCAAGCCTTTCGCCTCGCTCAGCGCCGTGAATGCCGGCGTGAAGGACGTGCGCGAGGTAATTGAGCGGGCCAAAAAGCAGCGCGGTACCGTGCTGTTCATTGATGAAATCCACCGCTTCAGCAAAAGCCAGCAGGACGCGCTATTGGGCGCGGTGGAGCAGGGCGTGGTCACGCTCATTGGGGCTACCACCGAAAACCCCTCGTTCGAGGTGATTCCGGCCGTATTGAGCCGGGCGCAGGTGTATGTGCTGGAGTCGCTCGGCAAGGATATCCTGACCGGCATCGTGAACAACGCGCTGGCCCACGACGAGCAACTGAAGCAGAAAAACGTGCGGATGCAGGAGTACGGCGCCCTGCTCACCATTTCGGGCGGCGACGCGCGCAAGCTGCTTAACCTGCTCGAAATTGTGGTGGAAGCCACCCGCCCCGACTCGAAAACCGGCGAAATCATCATCACCGACGAGGGCGTGCAGCAGCTGGCCCAGCAGCACCTGGCGCGCTACGACAAAGGCGGTGAAATGCACTACGACGTCATCTCGGCCTTCATCAAGAGCATCCGCGGCTCCGACCCCAACGCGGCGCTCTACTACTTGGCCGTGATGCTGGAGGGCGGCGAGGACGCTAAGTTCATTGCCCGCCGCCTGCTCATTCTGGCCAGTGAAGACGTCGGCTTGGCCAACCCCAATGCCTTGATTCTGGCCCAAAGCTGCTTCCAGGCCATTGCCGTCATTGGCATGCCCGAGGGCGACATTATTCTGGGCCAGACGGTCGTTTACCTGGCCACTTCGCCCAAGAGCAACGCCAGCTATAAGGCTATTCGGGCGGCGCGGGCGCTGGTGCGCCAGCAGGGCGTGCAGCCCGTGCCCATTCCGCTGCGCAACGCCCCCACCAAACTCATGGCCGAACTGGGCTACGGCAGCCAGTACCAATATTCCCACGACTACCCCGGCAACTTCGCCTACCAGGAGTTTCTGCCCGATGCCCTCAGCGGCACCGTGTTCTACCACCCCGGCCACAACCCCGCCGAAAGCAAAGCCCAGGAACGCCTGCGCCAGCTGTGGGGCGAGAAGTACGGGTACTAAGGATAGGGTAGGAGGGTGTGGGGGTAGGAGGGTAGGAGTTGTTATTGCGAGGCAGAGCCGAAGCAGTTCTTCCTTTTCGCAGCTCCCAACCCTGGGAAGTAGTAAGCTTACGATGCTTAGTTCTGACATCAGAGGCTTGGGAATAGGTCGAAGCTGTACACGCCGAAGAGGAAGGATTGCTTCGGCTCTGCCTCGCAATAACAACTCCTACCCTCTCACCCCCGCACCCTCCAACCCTACACACTGGTCCGTTGCCGCCCCAAACCGGGCCGTTGGTTGAATACCCGGCGGCGGGGTCGGAAAGCGGCTACTTTTGTTTGCAAGAACTAATCTGATACTTCGATGAGACAATTTTTCAAGTACGTGCTGGCTAGTTTTACCGGCCTCGTACTATTTGCCCTGATAGGCGTGGTGCTGCTGGTGGCCATCATTGCCGCCGCCGCTTCCTCCGATAAAGAAGTAACCGTGGCCAGCAACTCGGTGCTGGAGCTGACGCTGGATAAGCCCATCGGCGAGCGGGAGTTTACCAATCCGCTGTCGGGCTTCACGGGCGGGCAGAGCAGCAGCATCGGGCTGGATGAGCTGAAAGCCACCATCCGCCGGGCTGCCAAAGACGGCGACATCAAAGGCATTTTCCTGAACCTAGAGCTGGTGCAGGGCGGCATGGCCTCGCTGGAGGAAGTGCGCTATGAACTGGTGCAGTTCAGGAAAGCCGGCAAGTTCATCGTGAGCTACACCGATGCGCAGTCGGAAAAAAGCTATTACCTGGCCTCGGTGGCTGATAAGCTGTACCTGAATCCCCAGGGTACGCTGGAATTCAACGGGCTGTCGTCGGAGACGATGTACTACAAAAACCTGTTCGATAAGCTCGGGGTACAGGCGCAGATTTTCCGCGTGGGCTCGTTCAAGAGCGCCGTGGAGCCTTACTTCCGCACCAGCATGTCCGACTCGGCACGCCTGCAGACGTCCTCGTTCCTGAACTCGCTCAACAACTCGATGCTGGCCGAAGTGGCCGCCGCCCGCAAAATTACGCCGGCCCGCCTCAAAGTCATTTCCGACTCGATGCTGGTACACAACGCCGACGACGCCAAGCGCCTCGGCCTGGTAACCGATCTGGGCTACTACGACCAGGCCACCGATTACATCAAGGGCAAGCTGGGCGTGGAGAAGGACGAGAAGCTGAGCCTCATCAGCCTGTCGGATTACAGCAAGTCGGACGACGAAGAGGGCAGCACCAGCGGCAACCGCATTGCCGTGGTGTACGCCGATGGCGACATCGTGACGGGCAAGGGCGGCAACGAGAGCATCGGCAGCACCCGCTTCGCCGAAGCCATCCGCAAGGCCCGCCTCGATAAGAACGTGAAGGCCGTGGTGCTGCGCATCAACTCGCCCGGCGGCTCCTCGCTGGCTTCCGATATCATTTACCGCGAGGTGATGCTCACCAAGAAGGTGAAGCCCATCATTGCCAGCATGTCGGACGTGGCGGCTTCGGGCGGCTACTTCATTGCCATGGGCTGCGACACGATTGTGGCCCACCCGACCACCATCACCGGCTCCATCGGGGTGTTTGGGGTGCTGCCGAACATCGAACCCTTCCTGCGCGACAAAATCGGCATCACCACGGACCGCGTGACCACCGGCAAGTTCTCCGACTTCCCCACCATCACCCGCGCCCTCTCGCCCTTCGAGCAGCAGCAGTTCCAGAACGAAATCAACCGCATCTACGCCGACTTCACCACCAAAGCCGCCCAGGGCCGCAAAATGCCGGTAGAGCGTCTGCGCCGTCTGGCCTCGGGCCGGGTGTGGTCGGGCACCGAAGCCAAGGCCCGTGGCCTCGTGGACGTGCTCGGCTCCATGGATGATGCCCTGCGCATTGCCGCCCGCCGCGCTGACCTCAAGGAAGGCGACTACCGCATCCAGAAGCTGCCGCGCCAGAAGTCCTTCGCCGAAAACCTGTTCAGCTCCTTTAACGAGGAAGCCAAGCTGCGCATGGTGAAGGACGAAATGGGCCCGATGTACCCGATGTACCAGCAGTACAAGAAGCTCTCCGAAATGAAAGGTGCCCAGATGCGGCTGCCCTTCGAGGTGAACGTGCAGTAAGCGCCTGATAAGCAGCTGTCTGTCATCCTAAGCAGCACGAAGGACCTTATCCCAATTGAACAAGTCGTGGAAACGGCCGTTGTTTGGTTGCGGTAAGGTCATTCGCGCTGCTCAGGATGACAGTTTTTTTGACCTTTCCGCTCCGAAAATCACCAACCACCGAAAACTGACCACGCATGATGCACCAACTTCAGGAAGCCGCCACCTACCTCCGTCATACTCTGCAAGGGTTTCAGCCCCAGGCGGGCATTATTCTGGGCACCGGCCTGGGGGCTTTGGTGAACGACGTGGAGGTGCTGCACCGCTTCAGCTACGCCGACATTCCGCACTTCCCGATTTCTACGGTGGAAAGCCACGCCGGCGAGCTGCTGGCCGGGACGCTGGCTGGCAAACGTGTCCTAGTGATGCGCGGCCGTTTCCACTACTATGAGGGCTACACCATGGAGCAGGTGGTGTTTCCGGTGCGGGTGATGAAGCTGCTGGGCATTGAGCGCCTGTTCGTGAGCAACGCCAGCGGCGGCCTCAACCCCGACTACGACTACTCTGACCTGATGCTGCTGGAAGACCACATCAACCTGCAGCCCACCAACCCGCTCATCGGCCAGAACCTGGACGAGCTGGGCCCGCGCTTTCCCGACATGATGGAGCCCTACCCGCTGAGCCTGCTGGCCTTGGCCGAAGAGGCGGCTCGGGACCTGGGCTTGGACCAGTACCTGCGCCGGGGCGTGTACGCCTCCCTGCCCGGCCCCATGCTGGAAACTCCCGCCGAGTATCGCTACCTGCGCACCATCGGGGCCGATGCGGTGGGCATGAGCACGGTACCGGAAGTAATTGCCGCCGTGCATATGGGGCTGCCGGTGCTGGCCGTTTCGGTCATCACTGACCTCTGCGCCCCCGGCAAGCTCAAGAAAGTAGACATTGCCGACATCCTGCGCACCGCCGCCGTAGCCGAACCCCGCCTGACTGCCCTACTGCGCCGGGTGCTGGAAAAGCTGTAAGCCAGCGGAAAGATGTAGAGACGCGAAGTGTCGCGTCTCTACACCCAGCGTACCCAGTGTGCTGTCAGGACCAGCCATCAAAACAAACAGCGCCGCCCCGGATACCGGAGCGGCGCTGTTTGTTTTGATGCGCAGTGGCAAAAATCAGGGTTGTGGAATGATGAGCTGCTTTCGGTCGTAGCTCAGCACGGTGAATACGCCCACGCCGCCTTCCACGGTACTTTTGATGCTGGAGGGCTGCGAAAACGGGTTGCCGTTGGCGTTGCGCGCATCCTGCACAGACTGCCGGAACAGAAAGAACGGCCTATCAATGTGGTAGAGCGTGACCAGCAGCGTGTCGCCGGGGTCGAAGCGGAAGCTGGTGCCCAGCGCAAAGCGGGTGCCGTCGTTGAGACGGTCCTCCACGTCGTAGTCCACCTCCGCCTCGTCCGAAATACTGTCGCGGTGAATTTGCAGGAGGTAGCTGTTGCCCACGCCCACCGGGTCCTGGAAGCGGGTCAGCACGTAGGCTTCGCGGCGTTCGGGTGGCAGGTCGTTGAACTTGTATTCGAGCGTATCGATGGGCACGCGGGCGGGCATGGTGGCCGTACCCGTTACGCGGCGGCCCTTGGTGTCGGTTACTTCCAGCCGAAACGTGTCGCCGGGCCGGGCCGCCAGACGGCGAGTGCCGGTGTGGGTGTAGGCCTTGCGCGTTACTGGGTTGATGCCGGGGAAAAACCGCAGCGTTTCGGTCTGGCCATTGGCCAGCGTGAGGCGCACGGTTACGTCGGTGGGCACCACTGGCTCGGGCGAGGCCAGGTAGGGCACGGTTTCCGTCACGGTCAGGCGCGGAATCTCCCCGTTTTCGAGGTAGCACTCCACGGCCAGCTGGGCCGGCAGCGCCGGCAGGTCCACGTCGATGTCCTGCTCCAGGTCGCAACTGGCCAGCGGGGCCAGCAGCAGCAGCCAGCTCAGGCGGCGGAAAAAAGAAAGCCGGTTGATAGCCATCAGCACTAGAATTTGAAGTTGTAGGTAACCGACGGAATCACCGGAAACAGTGACACCTGCCGCGCCCGGAAGCTCGTCACGGGCGTATCCTCGCCGCCTGCCCGAACCTGGTCGAAGTACACGAAATAGGGGTTGCGGCGGTTGTAGGCGTTGTACACGCTAAAGGTCAGGTCCGACTCGGGGAACCAGTTGGTCGGCTTCATCTTCCAGACCAGGCCCAGATCGAGGCGGTTGTAGGCGGCCAGGCGGTAGGAGTTACGGTCGGGGTAGATGGGCACGGCTGTCAGGTTTTCGCCGTAGATGTCCTGCACTGCAAAGCGGCCGGCGGGCAGGGTGGTGGCGTTGCCGGTGGTGTACACGAACGAGCCTGTCAGGTTCAGGCGCTCCGTGAGCTGGTGCAGCACCACCACCGTCAGGTTGTGGCGTCGGTCGTAGTTGGGGAAGAACACGCGGCCGTTGTTGATGCCGCTGGTGCCGCGCTGGGGCAGAAACTGCCGCTTGCTCCAGCTCAGGGTATAGCCGATCCAGCCGGTAGTGCGGCCGGTTTTCTTCTCCAGATACACCTCGTTGCCGTAGGCCCAGCCCTTGCCAAACAGGAATTCCGAATCGAGGTCGGGATTCACGAACAGCTGCGCGCCATCCTTGAAATCGACTTGGTTCTGCGACCATTTGTAGTACACCTCATTGCTGAGCAGGTACTTGCCCTCGCCCAGCAGAAAGCTCACGCCCGCCGCCACTTGTTGCGAGCGTTGCGGCTTCACCGACAGCCTCGACGGGTACCAGATATCGGTAGGCAAAGTAGCCCCGGAGTTCGTGACCAGGTGTACGTACTGGTACATGAGGGCGTAGCTGGCCTTCAGGGAGGTTACCGGCGAGAGGGAGTAGCGGGCCGCGCCCCGGGGCTCCAGGCCCACGTAGCCTTGGTTGCCGCTGCGGAAACCCGTCAGGCGCAGGCCGTATTCCAGCTGCCACTTATCGGAGGGCCGGAAGTTATCGGAGGCGTACAAAGCGCCTTCCACGCCGGTGTAGCCTACCGTGGAGCCAATGTTGAGGCTGCCGTCGCCGGAGCCGGCCTGGAGGCGGCCCACCCCAAAATCGTGGTGGGTGGCCTGGATGCCGAGCTTCAGCGCGTGCCGCTCATTGGGCGCGTAGTCGAGGTCGGTGCGGAGCGAGTAGTCGCGGATGTTGGAACCCAGATTGAAGCTGAACTGGTCGAGCTTGTTGGAAACCTGGTACTGGTAATCGGTAAACGAGGCGGTGGTATTTAGGTACAGCCGCGAGTTGAACACGTGGTTCCAGCGCGCCGCCGCCACCGAGTTGCCCCAGGAAAATCCGAAGTTAAAGCCGCCCTGGGAGTTGAAGCCGAACTGGTCGCGCCCATAGTAGCCGCTCAGAAAAACCTGGTCCTTGGGGCCGAGCGTGTAGTTGGCCTTGGCGTTGAAGTCGTAGAAGTAGTAGTCGGGGATGGGGTTGTAGTCGGGATTGTCTTCGCTGAGCTTGTTGATCTGGCGCGTAAAAATGTCGAAGTACGTGCGCCGGCCCGACACCAAAAACGAGCCTTTGGCCGGCTCCTTGCCCGCCCGCTTGCCCAGCGGCCCCTCCACCGTCAGGCGCGACGAAATCAGGCCCAGCCCGCCGCTCACGCCCAGCTTTTCGCGGTTGCCCTCGCGCATCCTCACGTCAATCACCGACGAAAGCCGCCCGCCGTACTGCGCCGGAAAGCCGCCCTTGTACAAATCTACCGACTGCACGGCATCGGGGTTGAACACCGAAAACAGCCCGAACAAGTGGCTGGGATTGTATACCAGCGCATCATCTACCAGCACCAAGTTCTGGTCGGAGGAGCCGCCGCGCACGAACAGGCCGGAGGTGCCCTCGCCGCCGTTCTGTACGCCGGGCTTGAGCTGGAGCGTTTTGAGAATATCCACTTCCCCGAACAACGCGGGCAGCAGCTTGGCCTCCTTCGCCGTAAGGCGCTCCACGCTCATCTGGGGCGTGCGCAGCTTCTGCTCCAGGGTGCCAGTACCCTCAATCACCACTTCGCCCAGCTCGTTGCCGGCCGTGGCCAATGGCACGTTCAGGCGCTGGTCGCGGGTCAGGTTCACGTCGCGGGTCTGGGAGGCGTACCCGATAAAGGAAACGACCAGCTGGTGGCGGCCGGCCGGCAGCGTGAGCGAGTAAGCCCCGTTGGCATCGGTGGTGGCCCCCAGGCCCAGGGCCGGCACGGCTACGGTAGCGCCGGGAAGCGGGGCACCATCATCGGCGGCCCGGATGATGCCGGTAAGGGTATGGCGCACCTGCGCCTGCACCGAGTGGGACACGCCTGCGCCCAGCGCCCCAAAAAGTAGTAAACCAGTGAGCCGGAGCGTCATTCAGAGCAAGTTGCGTGAGCAGCAAAGGTACGTGCCACGCTCTCAACCGGCGGCCCGGTCCGGAAGTTTGCCGTGCCGCCCGCGCCGGCTATCCGTTCGCGCCCTGCACTACCTGCCCGATTTGCGCCGCCGACACCACGCCCGCCTGCCGCCACACCGGCTGGCCTTTATGAAACAGAATCAGCGTGGGGATGCTCTGTACCCGAAACTGCTGAGCCACGCCCTGGTGTTTATCTACATCAATCTTGATGACTTTGAGCTTACCCTGGTGCTGGCCGGCTACCTGCTCCAGAATGGGCGCCATCGTTTTGCAGGGTCCGCACCAATCGGCGTAAAAATCGACCAAAACGGGCATGCCGGGACTGTTGATGAGTTCGGAAAATGATTTTTTAGGCATACTGTGCTACTGCATAAACCCGACCGACTGAGTGCCGCCCGAAGCCTGTTATACGGCGGCGGCCGGCATAAGTGATGGAAAAACGGTTGCCGCCTGTAGTTGCCCCGTCGTAGCCAAACAGGCGCGGCATGCGAGCCGGGGCCAGCCAGTTAGAATCATGCCCTGGTACAGCCCTGGCAAGGAAAATACGACAGCCCGGACCAGTTGGAACACAAAAAAGCCCAGTGCTGCAACACTGGGCTTTCGCTTGTGAGTGAGTGTGGGTGAAGAGGAGGTTAGTTCTTGCCCACCAAGGTAACATCATTTGCGACTTCAGAAAAGCCGAAGCGCCCGCCAACTACTTTTTTTCCGCCAACCTGGCACTCCCAGGTGTAGCGGCCGGGCTGGGCTTTGCCCGCTTCGCCCCGCTCGGTTTTGAAGTAGTCAGCTTCCGAGGCCTCCGAGGGAAATACCACGTCCACGCCGTTCTGGCCTTTGGGTACCTGCTTGACCAGCGTGTACTCTTTGCCGGTATCCTGGTTGATAACCACAAACTTAGCGGTGAAGCCACCGAGCTGGCCAAACTTGTCCATTACCCCAATCTTGACGTAGGCATCCGTAGATACCAGCCAGGTTTGGGCCTGAGCCTGCCTGGGCGAAAAAACTACCAGTGCCAGCAACAGGCCTGCAGTCTGCAGAAGGCGGCGGAGTGAGAGAGCAGGAGTAGAAACGCGCATAGAAGAGTGATAAGAGAGTGAAAAACTCGTTTTTTTGAGAGTTGCAGAGAAGAAGAAAGATGCGGGTTTACTGTTTCGTCACAAGTCCATACAGCTGAGGCGCAATCAAATATAAATGATATCTGTCAGCTCCAACAAAATTTTGGCCTTTATTTTATCAATACAGCAACCGTAGGCCAATTAACTGAATGTTATCAGAAAGTAAAGAGCAGATCATATAATTGCGTGTAAAAAAATAATCGGGGTACATAGGCGGAGGGCGGCTGCCGTAACGGGCGCGGGAGGCACCGGGTACTGCCAGGCAAGGGCCGCAGTGCGACTGAACCGGCGGCCCCAAGTGAACAAGGCAATTACCAGGGCGGCTGCCCGGATGCGGATAACGAGGCCTGGGTCTGTAGTTTTGCGCCGCCTTGCCATGTCTGCTTATGCCCACAAGATACTTCGTGCCTTTTCAACAGCTGCGGCAGCAGCCGACTATTGTAGTGGATAGCACCGGCCTAGGAGCCAGCCTTACGCTGGCCCACTGGCGCGGGGCCGCCACGCCCGAGCCCCTGCGCGACGACACCAGCGCCGGCGCGGTACTGCGGGCCTTACACCAGCCCGGCACGGTAGGCCTGGAGGCGGAAGCCGTGACGGCCAACCACTTTGATATTGACGGGTTTGTGGGCGTGTGGGCACTGCTGAATCCGGAACTGGCTTTGCGCCACGAGCATCTGTTGCGCCTGGTAGCCACGTTGGGCGACTTCCGGGAAATCGACTGGTATGCCCCATTGGCTGACCACGCCTTGCAACTGGTGTGCTGGCTGAACGCCGAGGAAAAAGTCCGGTTTTATGCGCCCTTCGGGGCCCCGGCCCGGCGGCGGCGCGAGGATGAGGCCTCGGCGGAAAAGTTCGCCTGGTTGCTGCCTCGCTTTGCCGCCGTGCTGGAAACCCCCGAAACCGGCCGCGCCGCCTGGGAGCCGGAATATGCGCGGGTGAAACGGGGGGTAGCGGCCATGCAGAGTGCCGCTACAATTGTGCGGCAGTACCCGAAGATTGGGCTGACGATAATCCGTACGCCGGAGCCGCTGCCATACTACACGCTGTTCGGGGCCACCATCGGGACCGATATGGTGCTGTGCCTCTACGCCGGGCAGCGCTACGAATTCGAGTACAAGTACACCACCTGGGTTGATCTGGAAAGCCGCCCCACGCTGCCCCGTCTGCCCCTGGATGCGCTTACGGCCCGCCTGAACCAGCTGGAAACCAGTATCCGCCGCTGGACTTTTGATGGTATTACCGATACCGGCCCATTACTGCGGCTGAGCGGCAAAAGCCTCACCAAAGTGCAGCGCTACGCCGACCCCGATCAGCGTCCCATCCATGCGTCCTCCATTCCGCCCGAAAAGCTGGAGGAGGAGGTAGTGGCATTTTTTCGGGCGCGCTACGCCAGAATTCAACCCGAACGGTACTGGACCTGGGCCGGAATCAGGGCAGCCGGGGCAGAGGCGGTATAGGCAACGCGGCACTGTTATGCCGGGCGGAGCGAGGAGCCTGGGCAAACTCTTGGTAGAAAAACCCTGATTACTCGCTCCGCTCGGAATGCCGGTTCTTTCAAAGAACCGGTTATACCTCTTCCCCGAAGCCAACCACCCGCAGGGAGCTGACGCCCCCGGCTTCCTTGCGCACGTTGATCTGGGTGGCAATGCGTTCTTTCAGACCTTCGACGTGGGAGATGATGCCGATGGTTTTGCCGGTGCCCTGCAGCATTTCCAGCGCTGAAAGAGCCACGTCCAGCGTGTCGGGGTCGAGGGTGCCGAAGCCTTCATCGATGAACAGGGTGTCAATCTGGGTACGGCGGCCGGCCAGCTCCGAGAGGCCCAGCGCCAGGGCCAGGCTCACCAAAAAACTCTCCCCGCCCGACAGCGAGTTCATGGAGCGCGTAGCCCCGGCCTGGTACTCGTCCTGAATCAGCAGGTCCAGGTGCTGCTCGGGGTTGCGCAGGATGCGGTACCGGTCGGTGAAGCGGTGCAGGTGGCGGTTGGCCAGGTCCGTGAGGCGGGCCAGGGTGAGGCCCTGGGCAAACTCGCTGAACTTCTTGCCATCGGCCGAGCCGATAATTTCGGCCAGCTGCCGCCAGCGCCGGGCCTCCTGCTGTTGCTTTTCCAGCTCGGCGGCCAGGGTGGCGTGGCGCTGCTGGCCGGCCTGGTGGGCATTCAGGCGCTCCTGGCGCTGCCCCAACTGCTGGTTGAGCGCCGCCAGCTGCTGGCTACCGGTGGCCAGCAGCTGGTCAACGGCTTCCGGCGGCTCCGGGGTGAGGATGCGCTCCTCTTCCGCCAAGAGCAGCGTAGTCGTTTCCTGCAGCGTTTCGCTCACCAGGGCAACGTCCTGCTCGTGGCGGCGCAGCTGGGTTTGCAGCGTCGTAAGCTCTGGGTCGGGGAGGAGCAGGGCGGGCAGGGCGGCGGGGTCGGGGGCAAGACCGGCGGCCGTAAGGCCCGCTACCAAAGCCGCGTGCTGCTGCTGCCGGGCCTGCTGCTGCCGGTCGGCATCCTGCTCACGCTGGTGCAGCGTGCCGGCCGCTACCGTATGGGCCGTTTCGCGCTGCTGCTGCTGCTGCTCGGCCTGCTGGCGTTGCTGCCCGGCAAGGTGTACGGCCTCTTCCAGCCGCTGCCGCACCAGGGCTATGTTGGGTTCAGGCAGCAACTCCCGGCGCTGCTGCTGTTGCTGCTGGATGGCCGTGTGCCGCTCCATCAACTCCTGCTTACGGATTTTCAGCCAAGCCTGCAGTTCCTGTTGGTCGGCCTCGGCTTTGGTGGCTTCCACGCTTACGCCCCCAAGCTCCTGCCGGGCAGTGTTGAGCTGCTGGGTTTTCTGTTCGAACGCCATAATGCGCTGACGGGCCAATTCCATCAGGGCCTGCCCGTTTTCGTTGCTGAACGGCAGGCCAAAGTATTGTGCCTGACTCTCGATGGTAGCCCGGACGGGCAGCACCTGGTCTTCAGCGTCGGCCAACTCCTGGGCCAGTTTAGTGACTTCCTGGGTGTAGGCGAGCTGCTGTTGAGTAGCGGCTTCGTGCCGGGTCTGGGCCTGCCGCAGGTGCTGGTCGGCGGTGGTGAGCAGCTCCCGCAGCTCCCGCAGCGTCTGCACCAGCTGCTTCACTTCCTCAGCGGCGCTTTTCTCGGCCGTTTCGGGCAGCAGCTGAATGGTGCCGACAGGAGCAGCAGGCTCTGGGCCCGTCTGCTCCAGCATGGTCACGTAAGTATTAAGGCGGTTGAAGCGCGTACCCAGCGTCCGAACCCGTTGGCTGAGCGTTTCTTCCCGCTGCAGGTCGCGCTGGAACGCGTCTTCGCTCACGCCCAGCACGCCGGCCACATAGGGATGCTCGGTGGCGCCGCACACGGGGCAGGGCCGGCCGGCTTCCAGCAGTTGGCGGGTGTCGGTGTGCGAGAGAATCAGCTGCTGCATCTGCAGGCTGCGCCGCAGGTCGTCCCAGTGCTGCTGTTCCCGTTCCTGCTCCTGGTGTAGACTACTCACGTGGTAGCGCAGGCGTTGCAGCCACTCGTTGCGGACCTGGCTGGCTTCCTCGAAACGGCTGGTATGGTCCTGGAGCTGCTGGCGGGCCACCGAAGCAGCCTGCTGCTGGGTTGCCGCCTCGGTGGCGGCCAGCTGCTGGCGCTGCCGGGCTTCGTGCAGGCGCTGTCCCAACTGGCCGAGGGTGGTTTTCAGACTGGCCCACTGCTGCAGGTTGGCCGCCAGCTCGGGCAGGTCGGCGGCCAGCTTACTCACCACGGTGTTCAGCAGCAACCATTTGTCGGCCTCTTTTACCTGCTCCTGCAAGATGCCGGCGCGCTGCCCCGCCTGCTCGGCCACCGCTTTCAGCCGTTTGCACTGCTCGTTTTTCTCCTCGTATTCGGCCTTACCCTGGGTGAGCTGACGCCGGGCCTCGGCCATCAGCACATCCAGCTGCTCGGCCTCGCGCAGCTTGGGGTCATGGGTTTTGTAGGTGGCGGTGGCGGCTTCGTGGACCTGCTGGGCGGCGGTGCGGGCCGCATCGGCGGCGGCCCGGCGCTCCTGCAGCTGCGGCAGCTGGGCGCGGAGCTGCGCTACTTCCCGCAGCAGGCGCACCAGCTGCTCATCGGTCTGGCGCAGCAGGGCATACTCGGTGGCGAAGGGGGCGGCCTGCTGGTGCAGGGCCAAGCGCTGGCGAAGCGGCGTGAGGGTTTCAGCCTCGGCCTGAAGCTGCTGCCGGCGCTGGTGCGTAGTGTGCAGCTTCTGGCGCAGCTCCAGCAGGCGCTGGTGCCACTGCCGCGCCGCGCGCAGCTGCTCCTGGGCGGCGGTGGCCGTAGCAAGCTGCTGGGTCAGGTTCTGCACTTCGCTTTCCAAAAAGGCCACTTCCTCCGCCGACAGCAGGCTAACGCCTTCCAGCCCGATGCGCAGCTGCTCCACCAGCTGATTTTGCTGCTTGGCCCGCTCGAAGGCTGCCCGGGAAATATCGGAGTATTTGCGGGTGTCGGTAATCTTCTCCAGCAGCTGGGCCCGCTCGCCGGCCGGGGCCTTCAGGAAGCGGGTGAAGTCGCCCTGGGCCAAGAGCACGGAGCGCAGGAACTGCTTGTATTCCAGTCCGCTCAGCTCGGCTACTTTCGCAGGAACTTTCGATTTGTAGGTTTCCAGAAACCCCCAGCTCTCGGTGCCATCGGCCGCCACCTGCCGCTCGCTCAACTCCATTCTGGAATCCTGGAGCGGGTTTTCCGGTTTACGACGGCCCCGGTGCTGACCCCACTTGCTGCGAAACTGCCGGCCGTTGACCTCAAACTCCACCTCGGCCCAGCTCTCGCCGGTGCCGTGGCTCATCACGTGCTCGGGGCCGCTGGTTTCGTGGCGGGGCACCTGGCCGTAGAGGGCCAGGGTAATGGCATCGAGGATGGTGGTTTTGCCCGCGCCCGTGGCTCCGGTAATGGCAAACAGGCCCGCATCAGAAAGAGGCGAGAGACTGAAATCAACGGTGTGCTCCCCGCGCAAAGAGTTGAGGTTGAGAAAACGGACGCGGAGAATTTTCATGCGGCAACCAAGGCACCAAAGCGGAAATATAATTCGCCCCGGACTACTGGAATGGCGTGGCGGTATCTGCAAAGATAGCCATGCCCGGACTCAATCTGGTGGAAATGGCGGCCATATTACGCTGCCTGCCACGTGCCGGTACTTATCGGCTCACCAAATCAAATACCTCCCCAGTAGTCAGTTCATAGCGGATCAGGCCGTCCTGCTTGTCCCAGAAAAAAGCCTGTAGCTGCCCACCGCCATAGATGGTAGCATTCCGGCCCTGCCGAAAAACGTAGGCGGCCGGGTAGCTTTTGCCGGTGGTGCTCAGGGTGCAGGCCTGCTGCTGTAGTTTGGAAAGAATCTCCCCCTCTTTGGAGGCAGTAAGACACTCCAGGCCGGCTATGCTGAACGACAAATCGGCGGGGCGCTCGGGAGTGTTTTTGCGCAGATTCACCACGAAGTCCCGGTTCTTGTCGCTGTAAATGGAGCTGGGGCGTAGCACAATTTGGGAGAATATAGGCTGGTACCGGCCCGATTCCATCCAGTTGCAGTCGGTGTTGGTGTGCCACTCCTGCGGCTTTAGCACTGTGGCCGTGTTAGTATTACCCCGGTTGCTGCGGAAAACCACCTGCTGGCCCTCTTTGTAAGAACCAAGCCAGGCCCGTTCCTCGGGTAGTAGCGCTATTTCCTGACAGGTAATGCAACCGGTAAGCAGCAGAGTAAGGAAAGAAAGTAGCTTTTTCATACGCAGCGCTGGCTGATGAGAGTTCCACTTATACGGGCTACTGCTACGAATGGGCTTTCCGCCAACCAGTGGCCAGTGTCCTGAAAGGAAACACGCAGAAAGTCTACCTTGCTATCCTTCATGCTTCCCTCAGTGCCACTAAAACTCCCGCCGCTACCCGCGCTGCTCCTGCTCCTGGCCGCCGCCTGCGCCCCGGTTCGCCCCGCCGCCCCCGCAACGGCCGCGGCCCCGCCGCCGGTGTCGCCGGAGCTGTACCGCGCCATTGCCCGGCAGGACAGCCTGATGTTTGTGGCCTTCAACCGGCACGATGTGGCCACGCTTCAGACTTTCTTCGCTGAAGACCTGGAATTCTACCACGACAAGGGCGGCCTGGCCAATTTCCAGCAAACCATGCAGGGTTTCCAGCGCCTGTTCGACCAGAACAAAACCACCGGCCTAAACCGCCAGCTCGTGCCCGGCACCTTGGAAGTATATCCCATCAACAGCTACGGGGCAGTGGAAACCTACCAGCGCCGCTTCTGCCACGTGGAAAACGGCCGCGACGACTGCGGCACCTTCAAGAACATGATGGTGTGGCGCCTACGCGACGGGCGCTGGCAGGTGACGCGGGTGGTGAGTTATGGGCATTGATTGGCAGGATTAGTAAAGAATATGATTACGCTACTTTACTTCACTTGAAATGATAAGAACTGCTATTGCTACACTAGTTGCTGGTTTATTTAGCTACGGACTTGCAACGCTGACCGTAGTAGAGCGGGAAAATTGTCAGGGCAATTGGCAATACTTCGTTAGTCCTGATAATGTAAAAGGTCGGGTGATTTTTCATCAGAATACTAATGAGTTATGTGGAGTAGTGCCAACTGCGTCCGTAACTCTGGTAAGAACAATAGAAGACGATACTATAAAAGTATTGGAGCTGTGTAATCTGAGTAAGAAGTTTGCTAGTGGTGAGTTAGTGATGATCAGTCCAGAGGTAATTTCTGAATCAGCAAACGTATCTGTGCCTGTTGACACACGAGTCTGCTCACTCAGACGAACCTGCTTTGGAGTGATTAAATCTGTCGCAGAGTGATGAGTAGGCTGATAAATAGATGATAACGAAGAGAAGGTCTTTCCTACCTTGCCAGCTTCAACGCCACCCCCGAAGCTGATGAAACTACTGCCGCTCGCCGCGCTGCTCCTTGCCACCGTTCCAACCTTCGCCCAGAAAGCTAGGTCCACCGAAAACCTGGTGCAGTACGCCAAGCCGCTGGTGGGCACGGCCCGGATGGGGCACACCTACCCGGGGGCCACGGTGCCCTTCGGCATGGTGCAGCTCTCGCCCGATACCGACACCGTCGGCTACGAGCTCAGCGGCAAGTACAACCCCCGCGTGTACGAGTACTGCGCCGGCTACCAGTACGCCGATAAAACCATTGTGGGCTTCTCGCACACCCACTTCAGCGGCACCGGCCACTCCGACCTCGGCGACTTTCTGGTGATGCCCACCACTGGGCCACTCCAACTCAACCCCGGTACCGCCGACCAGCCCGAGCGGGGCTTCCGCTCCCGGTTTTCGCACCAGAACGAGGTGGCCGAGCCGGCCTACTACCGCGTGAAGCTCGACGACCACGACATTCTGGCCGAGCTGACGGCTTCCAACCGGGTGGGCATGCACCAGTACACGTTTCCGCAGTCGGAGCAGGCGCACATCATCCTCGACCTCACGGCCGGCATCTACAACTACCCCGATAAGAACGTGTGGACGTTTGTGCGGGTGGAAAACGACACGCTGGTAACCGGCTACCGCCAAACCCACGGCTGGGCGCGCACCCGCACCGAGTACTTCGCCATGAGCTTCTCGAAGCCGTTTTCCAGCTACGGCAGCCGCAACCTCTCCAAGAATCAGGTGTACCGGGGCTTCTGGGGCCGCTTCGACCAGAGCCAGCACTTCCCAGAGCTGGCCGGTGAGCAGCTGCGCCTGTTCTTCGATTTCAAGACCACGGCCGGGGAGAAGGTGAAAGTGAAAATGGCCTTGTCGGGCGTGAGCACCGAGGGGGCGCTGCGCAACATGCGGGCCGAAATTCCGGGCTGGGACTTCGAGGCCGTGAAGCGGGCCGGGCAGGCGCAGTGGCAGCAGGAGCTAGGCAAGGTGGTTGTTGAGTCGCCGAAACGGGTGGACAAGGAGAACTTCTACACCGCCATGTACCACGCCGCCCTCAGTCCCACCACCTACATGGACGTGGATGGCCAGTACCGGGGCCTCGACCAGAACATCCATAAGGCGGAGGGCTTCACCAACTACACCACCTTCTCGCTCTGGGACACCTACCGCGCCCTGCACCCGCTCTACAACCTGCTGCAACCCAAGCGCAACGCCGATATGGTGCAGAGCATGCTGGCCCACTACGACCAGAGTACGATGCACATGCTGCCCATCTGGAGCCACTATGCCAACGAAAACTGGTGCATGATCGGCTACCACTCGGTGCCCGTAATAGTAGATGCCGTGCTGAAAGGCGTGGTGCCCGCCGCTCAGGCCCAGCGCGCCCTCGACGCCTGCGTGGCCACTGCCCACCAGGCGCGCTTCGACGGCATCGGCCTCTACGAGCAGCTGGGTTACGTGCCCGAAGACAAAAGCGGCGCGTCGGTTTCCAAAACCCTGGAATATGCCTACGACGACTGGTGCATTGCCCAGCTGGCCCGCAAGCTGGGTAAGGCAGATATTGAAGCCGAGTTCAACAAGCGCGCCCACAACTGGCAGAACGTGTACGACAGCCGGATCGGGTTTATGCGCCCCCGCCTCGCCGACGGCTCCTTCCGCCCGCGCTTCGACGTGCTGAGCACCAACGACCAGGGCTTCATCGAGGGCAACGCCTGGAACTACAGCCTCTACGTGCCCCAGGACCCCGCCGGGCTCATCGCCAAAATGGGCGGCGAGAAGAAGTTTCTGCCCCACCTCGATTCGCTGTTCACCATGCACCTGCCGGATAAGTTCTTCGCTGAAACCGAGGACATCACCCGCGACGGTATCATCGGCAACTACGTGCACGGCAACGAGCCCGCCCACCACGCCGCCTACCTCTACAACTGGACCAGCCAGCCCTACAAAACCCAGGCCCGCGTCCGCATGATTCTGCCCAAGATGTACCGCCCCACCCCCGATGGCCTCGGCGGCAACGACGACTGCGGGCAGATGTCGGCCTGGTACATCTTCTCGGCGCTGGGTTTCTACCCCGTAGCGCCCGGCTCGCCGGAGTACGCCCTCGGTAGCCCCGCCGTGCACGGTGCAACACTGAATCTGGAAAACGGCAATACCTTCCGCATCACCGTCAAAAACCAGAGCGACAAAAACGTGTACGTGAAGGAAGCCCGCCTCAACGGCCAGAAGCTCACGCGGCCGTTTTTGCAGTATACTGATGTGGTGAAGGGCGGGGAATTGGTGTTTACGATGTCGGGCAAACCGTAAAATAATCTGTATTAGAAAATACTATGTCAAATTTAGAAATCCCTAAAGCAATTAGACTGGCCACAAAAAGCGAGGTGCCACGTGCCTATTGGAAAAAAGTTGATGCAGGTCAAGCAGCTGCTTTCGTTGAAGGATTTGTGCTAACGGGGGTAGAAGATCCTGAACAATTATTTCGTTTCTACGCCGAAGTGAACGTGAATAATTCGCGCCTGTGGGAAGTACTGGTAGACCTAGCCGCCATGCTGCCTGATAGATGTGCCTGTATTTTCTGTTGGTATGAGGATGCAGATGACGTAATACATGGCGAGTACCAGGATAAGACTCTTGTATTAGAAGAATTAGCTTCTTTGAATAAAGAGCTAGTCCAAGACTGCTACTTAGAATTTGGGCTTATCTACAACGATGAGAAAACTCTAGTAGAGGTTTATGTAGCTGAATCGAAGTTTATCAAAGTATGGGGTGTGAACAAGGAGCACTTCGAATCAATTATGAAGAAACATAATCTCCCAGCACATGAGGAAATGCATTTTGTGGATGAGTTTCCTAAAGTGGTAGTTCCTTTCACTTCCCTTGATACAGAAGCCAGACCAACTGAGGAAATCCTCGATTTACTAAAAGAGGTGTTTCTCAAGTAGCTCAAAACAATTGGTGCTCAGTAAGAAAAAGCGAAATGGCCGACCCACAAAACGAAACCCCAAACAAACCAGCCACCATTACTCCCAAAGTGATGGGCATCGGCGGCATTTTCTTTTTCTCCGACAATCCGCAGGAAACGCGGGAGTGGTACGCCCACAACCTGGGGTTGGAAGTCAACGACTGGGGCTCCACGTTTGAGTCGCGCAGCGTGAACAAGCCGGAGGAGGTGAACTCGCTGCAATGGAGCCCGTTCCAGACCGGCAGCGACTATTTCGCGCCTTCCAGCAAAGGCTTCATGATCAACTACCGGGTGCAGAATATCGAAGGGCTGGTGACGCAGCTGAAGGCCAACGGCGTAACCGTGCTGGATGACATTGCTAGCCACGACTACGGCAAGTTCGTTCACATTCTGGACGCCGACGGAAACAAGGTAGAGCTGTGGGAGCCCGCCCGGTAGCGTAGATGCCCAACTGGCGTGAGGTTAGCGCAGCATACTCTCATACCAGTTTAACTATGCCTGCGCTGGCCCCGTCAGGCCTGCGCCAGATAACGCTCCACGGCGGCAATGGTAGCCACCGGAGCATTCAGGTGCGGATAGTGCCCGGTGGTGTTCAGAATGTTCAGCGTACTGCCGGCCAGATGGTCGTGCAGGTACTGGCCCACTTCAGCCGGGACAACAGAATCGTCGGCGCACTGCACAATGAGGGCGGGTATCCGCAGATGAGGAAGACAGGTGCGGTAATCAGACAGGAAGGTGGCGCGGGCAAACTGCCGGGCCACGGCCGGGTCGACGCGGGAAAAGCTGGCCAGTACCTCATCCACCAGCTCCGGCCGCATGTCGCCGCCCACCAGATGCGGAACCATCGTGTTCGACCACGCCCGGAAGTCGCGGTCCAGGAAGCCCAGCATTTCTTCCAGATCGGTAGTGTCGAAGCCCCCCGGGTAGTCGCCGTCGTTGACGTAGCACGGGGAAGCGGCCAGCAGCACCAGCCGCTCGAACAGTTCCGGCGCCCGGATGGCGGCCAGCACCCCAATCATCCCACTCACGGAGTGGCCCACGTACACCACCTTCGGCAGCTGCAACGTGCGCAACAGCGTCAGCAGGTCATCGACGTAGCCATCCAGGGTGCGGTAGCGGGTGAAATCGTAAGCGGCGGCATCAGAGTCTCCCGCGCCCACCAGATCGAACAGAACTACCCGGTGACGGGCTGCAAAGGCGGGGGCCACGTATTGCCAGGCATGCTGATCGGTGCCGAAGCCGTGGGAAAAGACAATGGGGCGTGTGCCGTGCCCGTAGGACGAAACACGATGACGACGAACTATATCCATGATATAAGCTGAGGAAAGGAGAGAGGACCCCACGTAGCAATTCTGCGGCCCCTTTTTCATAATGCACCATACGCCCCGCATAAGGCAGTAACGGCACAAACACTTCCCAACGTTGGTAGATTTGTCTCATAATGAGACAGTGATTTTCGGTTATGCAACCGGGGCGGTGGTGCCGACTTGCGGTGCTTCGTGGTAGCGGTGCCACATTTTATTAAAACCACGTTAGCTTTAGCCTGTCATCTGCTCATTTGCCGCGTCTACTCATGAAAATTTCTGTTTTGCTGCCCCTGTTGGCCTTTCCTGCTGCGCTTTACGCCCAAACTGCTCCCGTTAAAGTAGAGGTGAAACAAGCCGGTGGCCGCTACGAGCTGTTGCGCGGCGGGCAGCCCTACTTCATTAAAGGCGCGGGCGGGGGGCAGTTTCCGGAGCGCGTGCGGGCCTACGGCGGCAACTCCCTGCGCACTTGGGGCACGCAAGGGGCCGGGAAAGTGCTGGCCGATGCGAATAAGAACGGCCTTACCGTGATGCTGGGCCTCGATGTGGCCCGGGAGCGGCACGGCTTCAACTACGACGACCCCGCCGCCGTGGCCGCCCAGTTGCAGAAGGTGCGCGCCGAGGTCATAAAGTACAAGGACAACCCGGCCGTACTCTTCTGGGGTATCGGCAACGAGCTGAACCTGGAATATAAGAACCCCAAGGTGTGGGATGCCGTGGAGCAGATTGCCCGCATGATTCACGAAGTAGACCCCAACCACCCTACCAGCACCGTGTTGGCCGGCCTCGAGCAGCGGGAAGTCGACTACATCAAGGCCAAATGCCCGTCGGTAGATATTCTGAGCATCAATACCTACGCCGGGCTGGCGGCCATTCCGCAACAGGTGCGCACCATGGGCTGGACCGGCCCCTACGTAGTGGCCGAGTGGGGCCCCACCGGCCACTGGGAAAGCCCCGTGACGCCTTGGAAGGCCTCGGTGGAGGAAACCAGCAGCCAGAAAGCCGCCGTGTATCAGAGCCGCTACGAGGCCTCGGTGCAGAAAGATAAAACCCAGTGCCTGGGCACCTACGTGTTTTTGTGGGGCCAGAAGCAGGAGCGCACGCCCACATGGTACGGCATATTCACGGAGGACGGCAAGGAGTCGGAAGTGGTGGATGTGATGCAGTACCTCTGGAGCGGTAAATGGCCTGCCAACCGGGCACCTCATCTGGCTTCATTCACTCTTGATGGCAAGCTGGCCACTGACAGCGTGCAGCTACACCCCGGCAAAAAATACCCCGTGCAGGCCGCCGTCACGGACCCCGATAAAGACCCGCTCACGTACCGCTACGAGCTACTTCCGGAAAGTACCGACCTCAAAGCCGGCGGCGACCAGGAAAGCCGCCCCGCCGCCATTGCCGGCTTACTACCTGCAGGGGCCAGGGCCTCGACCACGCTTACGGCTCCTGCCAAGCCAGGGGCTTACCGCCTCTTTGTGTATACCTATGACGGCAAAAACAACGTGGCTATGGCCAATATCCCTTTCTACGTGAAGGGGAAATAGGGCTCAATGCAGCTACAGGTGCTCCAACAGCTCATCAAAGGTGCGCAGCAGCTCGGCGCGGCTATCCTCGGGCTCGGCTTCCAGGCGCTGCTCAAATACTTCGCGCTCCGTAAAGTCGTGGAGGCTGCGGGTGAGGGGCTCGTCAGCTTCATTGGGTGCACCGAGGGCGTGGAGCTTCACGAGCCGGAAGTGGCGCCGGGCCAGCACTTCCAGCTGGCGGCGGTCCAACTCCCCAATTACTTTGAGCAGGGCATCGGCCACTTCCAGCTGGGTAAGCTCGGAATGAATCTGCACATCGGCCCAGGCGGGCAGAGCGTAACCGGTATTGTCGTAGGATGTTAGGCCCAACGTAACCTCTTCTAGGGTGCCGTGAAACCGTACCAGCCGGCGCACCGCCGGTACCGGCAGGCTGCGTAGCGCCGTGAGCTTGCCAGCCTGGAAGTCTAACAGCAGCACCTCTTTAGGGTGGTCAATTTCCGAAAACGACAGCGCGATGGGCGAGCCGCTGTAGCGGATATGCTCCCGGCCGCCCACGCGCTGGGGCCGGTGCAAATGGCCCAGGGCCACGTAGTCGAATATTTCCGGAAAATGGTCGGCCGTCACCTGGCCCAGATTACCGACGTGAATGGTGCGCTCCGAATCGGACGGCATAGCGCCGGCGGCGTAGAGGTGGCCGGTAGCCAGCACGGGCAGGCCCAGGTCTTTAAGCTGCCATACCTGCTCTACCTCGGCTATCCGGGCGTAGTGGTCGGCAATGCCCTGCTTAATGCGCGCCTCCCGTTCCTCCGCCGATTCGCCGGGCACGGAAAGACGCACGTCCCGGTCGCGCAGAAACGGTATGGCGCACACCACCAGCCCGGGTTTGCCGTGGGCATCATCCAGCACCAGTACCTGTTCCTCAAAACACTCCGGCACGCAGCCCACCACATGCACCTGCAGGTGGCGCAGGAGCCGGGCCGGGGCATTCAGCGTGGCCGGGGAGTCGTGGTTGCCGCCCACCACCACAATGTCGCGGCAGGCGGTCCGGCGCATGTTCAGCAGGAAGCTGTAGTAGAGTTCCAGGGCCTGGTTGGAAGGTGAGCCGGTATCGAAAACGTCGCCGGCTACTACCAGCACCTCTACCTGCTGCTCCTGCACCGTCTGCACCAGCCATTCCAGAAAGTGGCGGTGCTCCTCCGTGCGCTCATTGCCCTGAATAAACCGCTGGCCCAGGTGCCAGTCGGCAGTATGTAGTACGCGCATGGTGTAGTAAGCGAAACAGTACAAACAGTGGTTCCCGCAGAAGTGCGCGGAGGAAAAAAGCAGAGGTTCGCAGAAGAACGACCTCCGCGAACCTCTGCTTTTTTCCTCCGCGCACCTCTGCGGGAACCGACTTCTAAACGGTCTGCTTCTGAAATTCGGTGATATGCTCGCTCAGGTCGTATACCGTGGCCGCCGGCAAGGCGGCCTGTACGATGCTGCTGCCGGCGGCCGAGCGGTAGCCACCCGCGCAGTGAATGAGGATGGGCTTATCAGTCGGGATTTCGTGGGCCCGTTCGCGCAGTTCGGGCAGCGGGATAACCAACGCATCCTCAAAAACGGGCTGCTGGGCCTCGGTACGGTTGCGGATATCCACGATGGTGAAGTCCCGGGGCTGTTGGCGTACGTGCTCCACCTCCACGTCGGGGGCGGTGGCGGGCAACTCACGGGGGGTAAGCAAAGCGCCTTTTATATTGCCTTCGTACCCGATTTTGGCCGCTTTACGAATCACGATATCGAGGGCAATCTGCGAATCGGCGACCAGGTAAAACGGCTCCTCCGGCCCGACGATGGAACCCAGCCAGGTTTCAAACTTGCCGCCATCCATCAGGTTGATAGCCCCGAGCAGGTGACCGTCCCGGAACTCAGCCGCCGGCCGCGTATCGATAACTACGATACCGGGCTCCAGTGGGGTACCCGGCTGCAGGCGCGGTACCGCCCGCACGCTGTCCTCGAAAGGCAACGCGCCCTGTTTGTTCAACACCACATCGTGCCCGAAATACTTGGGCATAAAGGGTTGGTCTTCCAGCAACACCCGGATAAATTCATCCTCCGACATGGGCTGGAGGGCATAGTTGGTTTTTACTTCTTTGCCAATGGTACTATCCAGGTCAGGGGAAGTGGTTTTGCCGCAGAGGGAGCCGGGGCCGTGGGCCGGATACACTTTGGTGGTAGCGGGCAGCGTCATCAGCTTCTGGCGGGTGCTCTGGTACAGCTGAGCGGCCAGGCTTTCCCGGCTGTGCCCACCCACCAGATCCGATTCGCGCAGGTCGGGGCGGCCTACGTCGCCCACAAACAGCGTGTCACCGGTGAATACGGCGCGCGTCTGGCCCAACTCATCCAGTAGCAGAACGCTGATGGAATCCGGTGAGTGGCCGGGCGTGTTGAGGGCGTGCAGCTCCACGGTACCAAGCACAATGCGTTGGTCGTCGTCGAAGGCCTGATGAGGGTAGCTGGCTTTCACCAGCTTGCTTACATAAATGACAGCACCGGTTTCCTGCGCAATTTCCAGGTGGCTGCTGACAAAATCGGCGTGCGGGTGGGTTTCAATAACGGCCACGATTTTAGCGTCGTGCTCGTCGGCGAAATCATAATACTGTTGCGGGTCGCGGGCCGGGTCGATGATGGCCACCTGCCGGCCGCTGCGGATGGCGTAGCTCGCGTGGGCCAGGCCTTTGTCGTAAAACTGCTGAATCTGTACCGAACCGGTACTACTGGGCAGAGGACTCATGGGGTGTTAGATGTGGTGGATGCCTTTCGGCCGGATCAGGCCAGAGCGCAAAGGCATATGGTCAAATATAGGCACCAAGGCCGCCTTATGTTACAAGTATACCGGATAAAGTAGTGCGAATGGCTGTTACTATGTTAATTACAAGTTGGTTGACGGATTGAAATGTGGCGTGTGCATTTGCGCAGTCAGCGCGGCATAAAGTTACGTGCGGCAGGCTTTTACTGCCGGGAAAAGACAACTGAAAAAGCCCCGGCCAGTGGTGGCCAGGGCTTTCCAGATTGCAGAAAGAAAAAGACTAGCTTTTGACCTTCAGCTTACTGCCACGCTTATTCTGGTGCTTATCCATCCGATTCTCGCGCAGTTGCGTGTATCGGGTGTATTGGTCGGCAGTCAGGACGTCCTTCAATTGCGCATCCGTCTTTTCCTGAGCCGATTTCAGCTCCTGACCCATGCCTTGGCGGGTGTCGGCGGTAGCATATTTGGTCCGGAGGTTTTGCATTTCCTGGGCCTGAGCCAAGGCAATGGCCCGCACTTTGGGCGTCTGCTCGGTCGAGAGGCTGAGCTGCTTGATAAGGCGCTGAGTCTGGAAATCGGCCCGTTGCTCGGGCGTCATGTTGGGGCGGTCTTGGGCAGTGCCGTCGGGGCGGGCCATAGGCGCGGCGGCAGTCTGGGCCGAAACGGAACCAGCCGCCAGCATAACGGCGGTCAAGAGGGCAAGCATCTTTTTCATGTGGCAGGAGTCTGTGTGACAGAATATGGTCGGTTAGAGGGCCGGAGGAAGGCCGGGTTTAATGCTTAGCCCCAAAAACCACCGGCTCACTTGCAGGCAGGCCCTTTCAATCAGTAGAAACGCCTATATTCGGGCCACGGAGCGGCTTGCAGGCTGCTTTTTTTGCCAAATTCACAATCCTCGTCTCACCTTTTTCTCTTTCCTCTCAATAACCTGTATGGCAAATATTTTCGCCAAAAAACCGCTGGCTCAGCTGCTGGGCGAGGCCAACTCCTCCGGGGAAGGCTCGCTGAAGCGCACGTTGGGTGCAGCCAACCTCGTGGCCCTGGGCGTCGGGGCTATCATCGGGGCCGGCCTGTTTGTGCGCACGGCTGCGGCCGCCGCGCAGGCCTCGGGCCCGGGTGTTACGCTGGCTTTCATCGTGGCCGCTATCGGCTGCGCGTTTGCCGGTTTGTGTTACGCCGAGTTTGCCGCCATGATTCCTATTGCCGGCTCGGCTTATACCTACGCCTACACCACCATGGGTGAATTTGTGGCCTGGACTATCGGCTGGGCCCTGATCATGGAGTACGCCCTGGGGGCCGCTACCGTGAGTATTGCCTGGAGTGAATACCTGAATAAGCTGCTGGAAGTCTTTGGGATGAGTATACCTTACGAATGGTGCCACTCACCCCTGGAAAGCGCCACCATCGACGGCGTAGTCCATTCCGGTTTCTTGAACCTGCCCGCCCTATTGGTTATCATTTTGCTGAGCCTGCTGCTCATCAAAGGCACCCAGGAGTCGGCTACCTTCAACTCCGTTATTGTGGTAGTGAAAGTGGCCATTGTGCTGATTTTCATTGCGGTGGGCTGGCAGTTCATTGAGCCGGCCAACCACACGCCCTACCTCATCCCCGAGGATGCGGTGGTAAAAGACTCGGCTGGTAAAATTCTGCGTACCTACGAGGGCTGGAACAAGCACGGTATGGGCGGTATTCTGGGCGGCGCGGCCATCGTGTTCTTCGCCTTTATCGGCTTTGATGCCGTGAGCACCGCCGCGCAGGAGGCCAAAAACCCCAAGCGCGATATGCCCATCGGTATTCTGGGCTCCCTGGCCGTTTGTACCGTACTGTACATCCTGTTCGGACACGTACTGACGGGGGTGGCTAACTGGAAGGATTTTGCTGACCCAGCCAAGGGTGGTGAGGCCTCGGTAGTGTATGCTATTGGCCTGATGAAAGGCTACGGCTGGCTGAGCACGGCCGTGACGGTAGCTATTCTGGCCGGTTTCTCCTCGGTAATTCTGGTGATGCTGATGGGCCAGAGCCGCGTGTTCTTCTCCATGGCCAAAGACGGGCTGATGCCCAAGGCTTTCTCCGAACTGCACCCTAAGTTCCGCACACCGTACAAATCGAACCTGGCTCTGCTGGTGTTCGTGGGCGCTTTTGCGGCTTTCGTGCCCGGTTCCCTGGCAGGCGACCTGACCTCTTTCGGCACCTTGCTGGCCTTCGTGCTGGTATCGGCCGGCGTTTGGATCATGCGTAAGTCGGACCCCGCGCAGCCCCGGCCGTTCCGGGCCCCGCTGTCGTCGCCTTCCCTTCCACTGGTGCCCATTCTGGGCATTGTGGTGTGCCTGGGCATGATTGCCGCCCTCGACTCATTCACCTTGGAGGTGGCCATGGTATGGATGCTGCTGGGTTTCGTGGTGTACTTCCTCTACGGTAAGCGCAACTCCAAGCTCCAGCAGGGCATTGTGGTGGTTCCCACCGAAATGGAGGAGCAGGCATTCATCGAGCCTGACCCCAAAAACATGTAATCAGCCTTAGCAGTCACAAAAAAGCCCCGCCGGAATAGCTCCGGCGGGGCTTTTTTGTGGGCAGTACGGTCGTATTCAGTCGGCCTTTACTTCGCTTTGCAGCTTGAGTACCCGGGCGCCGTCGGCCTGCACAATGAGGTAGGCCGGGTTATCGGGGGTGCCATGACGGGTAATTTCGGCGCCCTGTAACTGGCGCGTCACGCTCGTTTTGTGGGTTTCTTCAATTTTGCCGGTTGCCGTGCCCGTGCCGTATTTCCAGGTGACTTTGGTGCCTTTGCGCATGGTAAAACAAGTAAACGGGTGGGTAGAATACAGGCTTTACTGCTGGCCGAAGCGGGAAGTTGTGAGAAGCACAGAAACCTGATAGCTTACAGGCTGAACCATAGGTGCCGGCACTGCCGGCCGCTTCCCGCCGTGCCAATTCTTCGACTCCTGCTCCTGATGCTGTGCTGCGGAGTGGCGCTTACCGCCCGGGCCCTGCCGGCCGGTTCCCGCGCCGATAGTCTGCAACGGCTGCTCAGTGCCTCCCGTCCCGACACCAGCCGGGTGCAGCTGCTCATCCAGATGGCCTGGGAGCGGACGGATGACAGCCCGCTGGTGGGAGTGGAATATGGCCAGCGAGGGCTGCGACTGGCCCGGCGGCTGCAGTATCCGGTGGGGGAGTGCCAAGCGTTGCTGATGCTGGGCTGGGCCTTTATGCGCACCGGCAACTACGCCACCGCCATTCAGACGCAGGTACAGGCGCGGCGGCTGGCAGAACACATCGGCTACGCGGGCGGCATTATCCACGCCGATAATGCGCTGGGATACGCGCACCTGGAGCAGGGCAGTCAGCGGTTATCCCTGCGCTACTTTCGGCGGGCCATTGCGCTGGCGGAACAGCAGCACAACGTGGTATTGCTGACGCCAATCCTCGGCAACATCGGCCGGGCGCATCTGGAGCTGGGCCAGCCCGATTCGGCCTGGTACTTTACCTGGCGCGGATATCAGCTGGACCTGCAACAGCACGATATGCACAGTGAAATAGGGGATTTATCTATTCTCGGGGACATTGCCGCCCGCCGGCAGCAGCTCAATCAGGCGCGGTATTTTTATCAGCAGACGATTGCGCGGGCGGTGGGTATGCCGGTATCGTATGCCACCAGCCGGGCGTATCTGGGACTGGCCCGGCTGGCCCGGGCCCAGCAGCAGCCGGCCGCCGCGTTGCGATACGCGCAGCAGGCCTTGGCTACCGGGCAGGCTGGCAGCTACGCCAAAGGCGTTTTTGAAGCAAGCGACTATCTGGCCGACCTGTACGCAACGCAGGGCAACAGCACCGATGCCTACCGCTTTCTGCGCGCCGCCGCCGCTACCCGGGATAGTCTGTTCAGTCAGGCGCGCATGAGCCAGGTGCAGGCCCTGAGCTTCAGTGAGGAACTGCATCAACAGGAATTGGCAGAACAGGGCGAACGAACCATCGCGCAACGGCGGCAGAACATGCTACTGCTGGCACTGGCCGGGCTGATTGGTGTTGCTGGGTTTGGGTATTTGCTGATTAACCGCCGCCATCTGCGTCGGGAAGTGGAGTTTGCGCAGGAACGCCAGCGGCTGGAACGTCGCTACTCCGAAGATATTCTGGATGCTGAGCAGAAGGAGCGCCGCCGGGTGGGAGCCGACTTGCACGATAGTGTCGGACAGTTGCTGAGTGCCGCCAAAATGACCCTCTCGGCTCTGCAGCACCAGTTGCGACTCACGGAAATTGCGCACAGGGATTTGTTTGCGAATGCGCTGGAGATGCTGGATGAGGCCGTGCGGGAAGTGCGTAGTATTTCCCACAAACTGGTGCCTAATGCCCTCACGCGTCACGGGCTGGCAAAAGCCGTGGGCAGTCTGCTGGATCGGCTCACACTGGCCCCTCCCCACCTGCAGGCGCGGCTGGAAGTAACCGGCCTGGAAGAACAGCGGCTCGATTCAACGCTGGAAAATATTCTATTCCGGATAGTGCAAGAGTTGGTACACAACGTCACCAAACACGCGCAGGCTTCAGAAATAACCGTGCAGTTGCTGGCTACTATGCACCAGATCCGGATTGTAGTGGCCGATAACGGCCGGGGTTTTCAGCTGCAGACTATTCCGGCAGCGGCGGGTATTGGTCTGCGTAACGTGGAAAGCCGGGTGGCTTACCTGAACGGGCAAATGCAGATTACCTCCACCCCCGGCCAGGGTACCCGCGTTGTGCTGGATATCCCGTTACGGCCGGCCCCGATGCCACTGGCCGCAAGCGTCCGGGCGTAAATGGCCACTCTGCCTTAGGGCGGAAAGTGGCAGATTATTGGGTGGCCCATCCCGGCAGGGGCGCTGCCTATGCCGATTTATCTATATTTACTATCGAAGATAATTGTAGTATCTTCCGAATTACCTCGGCCTGAAAACCTGGCCTGAGGTGCCTGTTTCACTACTAATTGAGAACCATGTCTGAAGTGCTATCCAGTCAGGAAATCATTCCGTTGCTGCTGGTAGACGACCATCCGGTAATAGTGGAGGGGCTGAAAACCATGCTCCGGCCCGAAACGGATTTGCGCGTGGTAGCCCAGGCCTACAGCGGGGCCGACGCGTTGCGCTTACTACCGGAACATCCGGAAATCCGAGTAGCCGTCCTCGATCTGAACATGCCCGAAATGACGGGGGTTGAGCTGGCGCGTGCTATTCGCACCACTTGGCCCACCATTCGGGTTCTGATTCTGAGTATGTTCCATGATCATGCTACCGTGGCCGAAGTGCTGGAAGCCGGCGGCTCCGGTTACGTCCTGAAAACAGCCACCCGGGCGGAGTTAAGCGCCGCTATCCGCCAGGTAGCGGCCGGCCAGAACTACTTCAGCCAGGATGTAGCCGCCACACTGCTGCAGAATCTGCAGATTCCGAGTGCCTTGCAAGCCAAGCGTGCTGTTGAGCTGACCGGGCGGGAACAGGAAATTCTGCAGCTCATTGCCCGCGAATATTCCAACCAAGACATTGCGGATGCCTTGTTCATCAGTGAGCGAACCGTCGAGACGCACCGGCGCAATCTGTTTACAAAAACTAGCTCTAAATCGGTAGTGGGGCTGATTCAGTACGCTCTCCGTCATAAATTGATCCGCTGAAAAGCGGAGGCGACTTTGGCAATAACAAGTAGCCGGAAATAGTGCAGTATAATGCTGATATCAGATAATCAGAGTGTTGTGTAATTAAGTGGTTGGCTGGCCCACCGCAGAACAGTTAGGGTAAGGGCAGGAGAGAGAGAAATAGCAAAAGATGGGAGAAGAATACAAAAAGGCCCTTTTAGCCGGTAGGGGCCTATGCGTCTATGCCGCAGCGTTTAGCACTAAGCGCCTCCGTACTGGTACGGAGGTAAAAATAAGGGCTGCTACTGATTTACATTATAACAATAAAAAATATACCTTAGCATCGTTCAATCAAATGATAATATCTTTATATTAGATGCTGTCATCTGATTGCACCCTGCATCACCTCAACCTGTTGTTTTCCTCTTTTAACTCACCTGCGCCCGTGTCTAAACGTCTAACCCCTAACGAAAAAGAGACTATGCCTTCAAAAATTCTCTCCTTCATTTGCCACGTTCCCGGTATGGCCCCCGGTCTGTATCCATCGGTGCCCACTACTACCAGCACGCATCGGGTAGCTGAGCGCAAGGCGGAAGCTAAGAAAGACGCCGGTGGTCATTTCACGGCCATTTATGAAAATGACCGGTTTGTGCGCTTCAAGTACATCAACAATAACTAGGCTGGTTTCTGAATATTCCCTGGCGAATCGGTTGGCGGCCGGTAACGCGCGGGACGTATTCCGGCAGCTTGCGTACCAAAAGGCGTTGCGCTTTCGTTCGGGAAGCCAGCGCCTTTTGCGTGGCCGCCGGAGCCGGGCCCGGCAATTCGCCTAACTTGCGCCCCGGTCCATCCGTTTTGCGTGCATGATTGATTCGCTGGTTCGCGCTGTGGCGCCGCTCTTAGCTTTGGTAGTTTTCCTGACTCCGGTTGCCAGCCGGGCTCAAACAGCCTTCACCCCCGATGAAAACGCCTGGTATGGCGTAGTAGCCCGTAGCAGTGGCCGCTCCCTCGATGTTACTAACGCCTCCGCAGAGGCCGGTACGGCCACTGTGCAGTGGGAGTTCACGCATGCCAACAGCCAGCAGTGGCGCTTTGTACCCGCCGCCAAAGGCAGCGACTTTTACCGCATTGAGGCCCGCCACAGCGGCAAGTGCCTTACCCTGGAAAAGCCTGACGAAAATGCTCCGCTGGTACAGCGTCCCTGGACGGGCAGCTTCTACCAGCAGTGGAAGCTGGTGCCCTCGGGGCCGTTGGGCAGCTTCGTGCTGGTGAGCCGGGGCAACGATAAATGCGCCGCCTTGGCCGCCGCCGACAAATTCAACGGTACGCCCGTGGTGGGCCAGCGGGTGCAGAACCGCGCCACTCAGCAGTGGAAACTATTCAAGCTGCATCTCAACGTAGACCCCACTCAACCGGGTTTTGGCATGCCCGAGGCCCTGCTGAGCCTGAATACGCCTACCGGCAACGAGTTGCAGCCGGTACTAACCCCCGATGGCAACACGCTCTACTTCAGCCGGACGCGGTATAGTGGCAACAAGGAAGGCGTCACCGAATCGGGTGATATTTGGGTGAGCACTTCGGCCAACAACGGCCGCACCTGGAACCCCGCTACTCGCCTCGACGCTCTCAATACCACTCAGAATAATGGGGTAATGGCCGTTATCAACGAGGGACGCACGCTGCTGGTGCGCGGCGCGTATGAGCGGGACGGCTCTTTCCGGGATGAAGGAATAAGCAAAACGGACCGTGACGCGACGGGCAAAAATGTGAAGCCGCAGGCCGTGGAAATTGCCAATTACTACTCCGCCGGCCCGGCTACCTCGTTCTTTATGACGCCCGATGCGCAGATTCTGCTCATGAGCCTGGAGCGCGGCGACTCGCAGGGGGCCAACGACCTGTACGTCAGCCGGCCCACTTCCGATGGCCTCTGGACCGAGCCTTTCAACCTGGGAGCAGTAGTCAATTCGCCCGGCTTTGAGTTTGCCCCCTGGCTGGCTGCTGATGGTAAAACCTTATACTTCAGCTCGTATGGACATGCCGGCTACGGTAGCGCCGATATTTTTGTAACCACGCGGCTGGATGAAACCTGGACCCGCTGGACGGAACCCCGCAACCTGGGCGCCCCGCTCAATGGACCCGGCTTCGATGCCTACCTCAGCCTGACGGCCGATGGCAAACAGGCCTACTACGCCTCATCGCGCACGGCGAATGGCCCTGCTGACCTGTTCCGCACTGCTACCGGCGTGGTACCGGTGGCCGACACTACCGCACCGCCAGTTGAGCCCGCGCGGCCGGCCGTGGCTGCCCGCACGCTGCTGACCGGCCGCACGCTGGATGCCAAAACCCGACAGCCGCTGGCGACAGAAGTAAAGGTGGCCCGGCTGGATACCGATTTGGTATTCAATGCTACTGCCCGGACGGACGTTGCCGCTGGTAGCTTTCAGCTTACGTTACCGCCCGGCCGTTATAGGGTGCAGGCTACCCGCGTGGGGTTCCTCACCGCTACCGATACCATAACCATGACCGGCTCCCGCACGCTGGAGTTGGCCTTGGTTCCAGCGGCTGTAGGTTCGAGCCTGGAGTTGCCTACGCTCATCTTTGCGCAGGGCAAATACACGCTGCTTCCCGCTTCTTACACCGAGCTGAACCGTCTGGCTCGCACCCTGCAGGATAACCCCGCCGTGAACATCCGTCTGGAAGGCCACACCGACAACCAGGGGCGCGCCGACCTGAACGTGAAGCTGTCGGAAGAGCGGGTAGCCGAAGTGCGCCGTTACCTCGTGACGCGGGGCGTGGCTGAGAAGCGCATCAGCACCGTTGGCTACGGTGGCAGCAAGCCCCGGGCCTCCAACGACAAAGAGGAAACCCGCAAGCTGAACCGCCGCGTAGAATTCACTATTGTAAAATAGTGGCCGGCGGCGGTTGTGCTTTTCCCCACTCTTCATTTTTGCCCGGTATGCACGCTTTAATTCGCCGGGAAGTGGCGTTACCTGATCTGCCCTCAGCTTCCGGAGCGGAAATAGTGGGCGAAACTGCCTACATCATCGGCGACGACTCCCCCTTTCTGTACCAGCTCAATGCAGCAACGCTGGCCGCCGGGCAGCGCACCATTCTATTTGAAACGGCCCATTTCAGCAGTGGACGCATTCCGAAAGAGTTGAAGCTGGATCTGGAATGCCTCACGGCCCTTGCTACCCCTGCGGGCGAAAACGGCCTGCTGGTACTGGGCTCGGGCGCTACGGCCGCGCGGGAACAAGGCTATTGGGTGCCGCTGACCGGAGCGGGCGGTAGTCGGGTAGAAACCGTGTATCCGCTGAGTATGAGCGGCCTGTGCGCGGCTCTGCGGCTATTATTGCCAGCCGGTATCGTACTGAATCTGGAAGCTGCTGCTGCTACGCCCACGGAGCTTCTGCTGTTCCAGCGGACGGTGGGGGCTGCTAGCGGAAACCTGATATTTCGGCTACCGCTGGCGGATACACTGGCCTATCTGCAACACCGTGCTACTCAGGTGCCAGCCGTGCGGCGGCAGTTTTTTGAGTTGCCGGTTATTGATGGGAAGCCCGCTGGCTTTTCTGGCGCAACGTGGTTTGCCGGCCGGTTATTCGTGACAGCTTCAGTGGAAGATACCCAGGATGCCGTGCTGGATGGGGCCGTGCTGGGCTCATTTGTAGGGGTGCTGGAGCTGGAAGCCGCTGGGCAGCAAAAGGTATTGCCCATAACCTTAGCCCGGTTGGTCTGGGCTGATGGCCGCCCGTATCGGGGCAAGGTGGAAAGCGTGGCGGTGTTCCGGCAGCCTGCGGCCAGCCGCTACGAGCTGCTGCTGGTGACAGATGACGATGCTGGGGGCTCTACCGCCGTAACAGTGGAATTGACGCTGTGATATGCAGACAAGCGGCTGGCAGGAAATAGTTTGCGCGGCAGCTTTCAGGGGAATTAAACGGAAGAGGACACTGTTTTCTGGCATCGGCTTTTCGGAATGAAAAGCACTGTTTTACGCTGCCAGACTACTGTTTATGATTCTGTTTGCCACCCGCTTTTTGTACCCCGTCAGTGCCGTGAAGCTGCAGGAGCAGCAGGGCATTCTGCCCGCCGAGTTTCTGCAGACCATCCAGCAGATGCAACCCTTTCTGGAGAAGGAAAAAGCATACGGAGAGGTCTGTTTTACCACCGTCACCTCGCCCCGGGGCCGGCTGCTAACCGTTGCCTACCGCAAAACCTATTCGCCGGAGCAAGGGTTCGTGGTCGAAATCCTGGATGCGCAGGTAGTACGTCGGCTGGCGCGGGCGGCCTAAGCTGCTGACGGATGTATGCACATAGCACCCGGTAGATGACCTAAGGTCAGGCAAATACTGGGTGCCGTATGCGTTTGGTCAGCTGCCACGTCGCCAGATGAAACCATCCAGCACATAGTGCGTAGCCTGCGGAAGAGCCAGCAAAGGCACCAGCAGCGCAAGGGCCCAGGAATCGGATACGGCAGGTAGGTGCTGGAACCAGCCGAATACGGCAGCGTGCTCCCGCCACACCAGCCCGTCCCAGATGCCTTCTTCCAGTAGCGCCAGTGCAAACAATACCCCCAGGAATAACGCCACGCCGTACCGTCCCTGCCACCAGGCGCGCTGTGGGGCACTGGCGGTGGGCTGACTGCTAGTCCAGATGAGAGCCAGGTACGGAATGCCGTGGGCTACCACGTTGAGCAGCGTAAAGGCCAGGTCGCCGTTGAACAGTATGATGCCCACGTACCAGGAGGCTGCAGTGCCCAGCAACAACAGGTTACGCGGCCAGTGGAAATAGCCAGTATGGTGCCATACGCGGCCTTCTTTCACCAGATACAGTCCCAAAAGACCCGCATATAGTCCCGTAAGCACGGTTCGGCCGGCGGGCCAGTCGTGCTGAACAAAGTCGCCTGCCACAAACCAATTAAAGTTGCGGGGCGGTGAAAGGTGCCACCAGAGTAGCGGGTAGATGGTAGCCGCGTAAATCAGGAGAGTATCCAGCTGCCGACTGAAGTGCGAGGCTGTTTCGTGGCGACTATAAAGGCGCAGAAATCCGTATTGTTGGCGGATGAAGTGGAATACGGCCGCGTAAGCCAGTACCCGCCAGAACCACAGGCTGCCGCCCAGCCCATGCAGAGCTACCCCGGCCGCGTAGCAACCCAACGGTACCGCCCACAATACTGTGCGAAACTGCCGGCGGCGGCGGGCATCGAAATAGGTGCGAAATAAGGTGCTGTATACGTGCGCTACGTCAATGAGCACTACCAGTGCCACCCAGGCCCATACCGGCATCCGGGTTGAGGTGCGAAAAGCCGGGGGCAGGGTCGCTACCACCAGCAGGGCCAGAAACGGGGGAGCCAAAATCCAGAGTCCATCGAATCCTGCCGACCGGATCCAGGGCTGACGGGAGTTGACGAGCGGCAGATCAGCAGAGGTGGACATACGGTGAGAGGCAAGCAGCTTGACTACGCCCGAAAGTAGCAGTTTCGGGCGGGCTAACGCGTACGTGAGGGCTGAGCAGGCGGTAGGTAATCAACCGGCAGAAACTCGCCCATTTTCTCAAAGCCCCAGTAGCCTTCCGTATACAAAGCCAGCGGGTTGGCGGGCTGGCCATTGGCTTGCAGCGGCACCTGCGGCTGTTGTAGATGTAACACCGATACCTGTTTATCAAGGCCCGCCGGCAGCGTTTGATCGGGAGTGGCGTTACGGGCCGTGAAGGCTACGTATGCCGGGTCGGCGAGTTCCTGGTCGTAATATACCAGCAGTAAATCGGGGAATTGCAGTAGAACCTCCGGTGCGACGGGCGGGCGGTTGCTGAAATCGGTAGTGGCTAACGGAGCGGAGAACAGGTACTCCAGCTGGCGCGGCACACGGATCAGGTGGGCCAATGAATCGTCGAAACGGGCCGGATCGAGTGCCCGGATGGAGAAAGCCTGGGCCCGCATAAGCGCCAGCAGACTATCGGCGCGGGCACGGGCGGGGTTTGGCACGCGCCGCAGCCGCTGCACCCGGAAGCCGGCTTCGGCTACTCCGTTATCATACACGCTGCGCAAAAAGTGCGGTAATGAGCCTTTGTACGCCCGACTGCGGTTGGCTGCCCAGCGTTGCTGTTGCCGGCCGGAGCGGGCTTTCAGCGGCTCAAAAACCGGCGAGCCGTAGAACGACATCCAGCCCTCGGCGAAATTCAGCCGAAAATCAAGACCGTAATAGCGGATGCGGTAGCCCAGGGCCTGGTTTTCCACAGTCAGGAAATCGGCACACGTAGCCGTCAGCTCGTTCTTTTCCGCGTCGTATTCCACGCGTACAGCCTCGGGGTTGCGGATGCGACATTGCTGGGAAAAGGTAGTGCTCCCCAGAAATGTGCTGGCAAATTTCTGGTAATCTTCGGGCTTATTGGGGTGGGGGCGTACCACCACTTCGCCCAGCGTATTGGCACTCGGTGGCAGCCGGAACGTGAGTTGCTGCGGCTCATTGGTCAGGGTGATAACCTGCCGCCGCAATGCATAGCCCAGGTAGGAAGCCACTACTTCATAAGTGCCAGCCGGTACCCGCGCAAAGGCAAACCGTCCGGCATCGTCGGTAGTAACTCCCAGAGTAGTATTAGCCAGGAACACGGTGCCGAAGGGCAGGGGCTGCCGCGTCACGGAGTCGAGAACAACGCCGCTGAGGGTGCTTTGCGCTTGTGCCTGCGGAAAGGCCAGCAACAATAACATTCCCGCAAATATCCAGCAGCCAGCCCTCTGCGCCAAGGCAAGGCTATTTCCGAATATGTTTTTAGAGGAAATTACGAACATTTCGTAATGATACGAAATGTTCGTAATTGGGCAAGATAGTCTGCCATTTAGTCTGGTTCGGCCGCCAACAACTGCTGGGCAGCGCGTAAGCCTTGGTAGAATCCTTCCTCAAATATAGAAATGCCGCTTAGATCAGTATGGGCGAAAAATAGTTTGTTTTGCCAGGGGCGGGCAGCTGCGGCGCGGGCTGGGCCCCACACAAAGCCGGGTACAGGGGCCACCATACCGTGGCCCCACACCCATACATCGGCACGTTGCACCAGAGGCGTAAGCCCGGGGTGAGCAGTTTCCAGTTCGGCCAATGTGCGCCGGACCCACTCATCGTAGCTGGTTTGGTAAGCTTGGCGGCGGGCGGCGGGGGCGGCGGCGGGTAGGGGCAGATAATAGGTAATCACCTGCGGCCCGGCGGCTGACTGGCTCAGGCTTTGATGCCGTGCACTTACATAGCCTACTGATTCTGTCCCGTACAGCACATTGTCCCAGCTGAGCGGTTGACCGGGACCTTGTGGTAAGCCGGCTACCGTGAGATTCACTACGGCCCATGGGGCGCGGTGACACGGTAGCAGCCGTTGGGCGGCCGGGGGCAAACCGGCTACCAGTCGCTCAGTAATGAACAAAGGCGTGGCCATGATAACGCGGCGGGCTGCTACGCGTGTTGTCTGGCGGGTTATCACGTCGAAGCAATCCACTGCCAAACCAGTGGGCGTGTCGTGCAGGGCGTAGGCTACGGTGTTGGGGCGAATGGGAGCAGAAGCCTGCCGCCGCAGCTGTTCCACCAGAAAACCGTTGCCTTCGGGCCAGGTCAATACGTCGGAGGCCGTGGCGTTATGAGCTTGGCCCTTGCGTGATGCAAAGTAGTGCAGGCCCGCCCACGCCGATATCTGAGCAGTCGGGGCTCCGTAATCGTCACGGCAGCTGTAGTCCAAGTACCAACGGAGATGAGGACTGGTAAAGCTATGGGCATCGAGCCAGGCGGCAAACGTCTGCACGTCCAGATTCCGAAACTGCTCATCTCGGGATGACTCCTGTACCGGAATCCGGAAGGCGTCGCGGCCGTCTTGGCCCCGGGCTTGACGCAGGTCTTCAATTAGTTGAAAAAACCGGGCAATCTGCTCCTTCTCCTCCTTTGGCACCCCCAGATCCGGTACTAGCCCGCTTTGCCAGTGCCCGTGCAGAAACAGTCGCTCTTCGGGGTCGTGGCAGAGGTGGTAGTCGTTGTAAATGGGCAGGCCGGAAGTGGCATCGAAACCGGTAATTACGCCTGCTTCCTGCAGGAACCGGAGCAGCGCGTGGTTGCGCACATCGGGGACGGGCAGGTAGTGAGCCCCCCAGGGGTAGGCTGATACTTCGTTACGACCGGCGCGGGAGTTGCCGCCGGGCTGTTCGTCCAGCTCCACCAGCAGCACCTGCTCCGGCTTCAGGCCCTGGCGCTCCAGTTCGCGCCGGGCCGTGAGGCCGGCCACGCCGCCGCCTATAATCAATACCTCTACTATTTCGGTGCGGGTGGGAGCGGGCAGCCGGGCCGGGTCGCGCAGCAGATGGCCGGTGGCGTGGTTGGCCCCGTGCATACTCCCTCTGATGTGGCTGCGCCCGGTGCCCGGCGCGCACGACTGTAGCCCTGCCAGCGGCGCCAGCAACAGCCCCGCACTGCCCAGGGCGGTTTTCTGCAGGAAATGGCGGCGGCTGAACATTGCGTTAGTGGGCTGTGGTTTTTCGTTTGTGTTGATAAGAAGTCTTCTGGTTTTGTCTAGAGGCTGCAGCAGGTTGCGGAGCCCGATAAACTATCGACTACCTACAAAAACGAACAGCCGAAAACGGGGAAATCAGTGTACGTACGGGCCCCAGTCGTCTTCGAAGTAGCGGACCAGGGCCTGGTTGTTGAGCTGATTGATGTCGGTGGGGACTTCGCTCATGTCGGGCGGGAAGAAGCGCATGTCGCGGATGGTGGCGGGCGTCACGTAGCGCAGGCCGGCGGGCAGGGGGCCGGCATCGGGGCGCCAGTGGGCGTTGCGGCCGGCCAGTACAAAGCCCCACTCCCCGAACGAGGGCACGTAGCAGTGGTAGGGCAGAGTGGTGAACCCGGCGGCCTGCAGGGTGTGAGCCACGCACCAGAACGAGCGGCGCGCCACGTAGGGCGAAGTGCTCTGCACCACCACCCAGCCGCCGGGAGCCAGCCGCTGCTCCAAAGCCCGGTAAAATGCCGCCGAGTACAGCTTGCCGATGGAGTAGTTGCCGGGGTCGGGAAAATCCACCACGATACAGTCGTAGCGGCTGGTATCCTGACGAATCCACTGATAAGCGTCGCCGTTGATAACCTGGACTTTGGGGTGGAGTAAAGCGCGGTGGTTGAGAACCAGCAGCATCTCGTTGCGCTGAAACAGCTGGGTCATGCCCGCATCAAGGTCCACCAGCCGGATGCGTTGCAGCTGCGGGTACTTCAGCAGCTCGCGCACCGCTAGGCCGTCGCCGCCGCCCAGCACCAGCACCTGCCGGGCCCGGGGCAGGGCCTGCATGGCCGGGTGCACCAGGGCCTCGTGGTAGCGGTACTCATCGAGGGAGCTGAACTGCAGGTTGCCGTTGAGAAACAGCCGCAGCTCCCGCTGATTTTTGGTGAGCACCAGCCGCTGGTAGGTGGTGCTTTTGGAGTAAATCACCTGGTCCTGGAAAGCCATGCCCTCGGTGTAGGTCTGGATGCGCTCGGCGTAGCCGAAGCCCACGCCCAGGGCCAGCAAAGACGCCACCAGCGCCCCGGTAAGGCTGCGCCGGAAAGGCCGGGTTTCGGGGAAGCGGTACAACGCCACGCCGGCTACCACCACGTTCAGCGCCCCGCACAGCAGCGACGTCCGGATGAGGCCCAGCTGTGGCACCAGCACCAGCGGGAACACCAAGGAGGCCAGCAGCGCCCCGATGTAGTCGAAAGTGAACACGCGGGAAACCAGGTCCTTGAACTCGAAGCGGTTTTCCAGAATCCGCATCAGCAGCGGAATTTCCAGCCCCACCAGTACGCCCGTAAGGCCCACCAGCGCGTACAGAATCATCCGGAATGACACCACGTACTCGAACAGCACGAACAGCAGCGGGGCCGAGAAGCCGCCCACCAGCCCCACCAGAATTTCGAGCCGGATAAACCACCGTAGCAGCGAGCCGCCCAGGTAGCGTGACAGCCAGGAACCGATGCCCATTGAGAACAGGTAGGCCCCAATGATGGTGGAAAACTGCATCACCGAGTCGCCGAGCAGGTATGAGGCCAAGGTGCCCGCAATCAGCTCGTAGATCAGGCCGCAGGTGGCAATAACAAACACGGAGCCCAGCAGCAGCGCCGAGCGGTAATCCGTCGGGGCGGTGGCCGGCCCGGGGGCCAACTGCCGCTTCCGGCGTACGGGTACTCTATCCATGAATGGCGGAGCTGATAATCAGGGCCACGGCAATCATAAAGGCCGCCGCCATAATGGCCAACGCCGTGTTATGCTCCTCAATAATTTCCTTCCAGAGCATACGGGGCGTGAGCTTCTCAATCACCACGAAGCTGATTACCAGAATGGTAATGCCTAGCACCGAGTAGATGATGGAAGAGGCAATTAGCTTAAAGTTGAGGTATTCCATATGGGAAGAAGCTAGGAGTTGTTGGTTTTTGGTTGCTGGCTTTTGGTGGTCAGTTAAACGTCATTCAGAGCGGAGCGAGGAATCTCGCGTGCTGACGTTGCAGCACCATGCAAACATCAGCACGCGAGATGCTTCGGCACCGCCTCTGCATGACGTTCAACTGGCAACGCACAACCAACAACTCACTTGTGAAAATATGTGGCGCGGCCGCTAGGGCCGTGGGAGCCGCCGGTGCCGTTGAGGTTGGGTTCCTGTTCGTTGTCGTCGCCGAGCAGGCGCAGACCCGAGAGGCCTGCCCACACGAAGCCGCCATAAGTGAGGACGGCAAACAGGGCGTAAAAGCGGATTTTCCAGAGGGAACGAAGCCAGTCCATAGCAGTCAAAGGAAATCAGGAGTCGGAGGAAGCGTAGGGGCTGAAGTCACTGTTTTCCCAGCGGCTGCTTTCGTGGAAGGCCCGGCGGGCGTACAGGATGCCGGGGTAGAGCAGCACCACCACCAGGGCCAGGGCGGCGTTGGAGCCGGCCGTAGCGCGGGCTTCCACCGTGGCCCGAAACTGAATGGGCGCGGGGCTGGTGGGCTCGGTGATGGGGTAGAAGTTGAGGTGATACTGGCCGGCCGGCACGCTGCTCAGCAGCTTTTCGGTGTCGCGGGTGCCTTCGCTCCAACTCTCGCCCTGCTCCACGCCGGCGTAGTATTCCATGCTGCCAGTGGCGGCAAACTGCTGGCCGGTCTGCTCGTTTACCAGCGAAAAAGGCAGTTCCACCCAATTGTTATTCACATCGGCCCACAGCTTCACGGTGAGAGCCCCGGTACCGGGCACCGTGAACGAAGGCGACACCAGCACAGTGCGCTCAGCCGGCGTGGCCAGCAGCGGGTTGCCCAGCGAATCGGTGACGGGCTGCACGGCCGTAGGCTCGCTCACAAACTCGCGGTTAAACACCGGCTCATTGCCCCACAGCATTAGGTACAGATGCGTGACTACCACCAGCAGGGCCATCAGCAGCGCAAAAGTGCTGAGCTGGGGCCAGTAGCTTTGGCCCGGGGCAGGCTGGGCGGCCCCCACGCCGGTGCGGTATGGCAGCTGCTCCAGGGGCAGCCCGAAGGCCGCGGCCACTTCCTGCGCCTCCAAGTGGCGGGCCTTGAACCAGTGGTTATGCTTCTTGTTCTGTCGCTCCCGCACCAGCATCAGGGGCGGACTGATATACTCGGAAATCGTCAGGCTTTCGTCGGCCAGCACGTTCCAGTCGAACTCCCCAGTGGCATATAGAATATGGGGCGAGTAGCGGTTATAGAGGCGAAAATCGGTTTCCGGTACTTCCACCACGCCGCCCAGGCTCACGCGGTACTGCTCCTCGGTGGGCGTAATCAGCAGCCAATGGCCCTGAAACACGGCCAACTGCCGGTAAGCGCCGGTAGCTTCCTCGCGTAGCTGAAACTCTTCCCAGCGGTAGGAGGCATTTTTGACCTCGCAGCGCCACATGTAGCCCGTTACGCGGTAGGTATTGCCCTCCAGCTGGCCGGTGCTGCCCAACGCCAGCGTGGGTTTCTGGCGCGGTACATCTTTAAACTTGCGCAGCTTCTTGGGCGCGCCGGTTTCGGGGTACTCAAAAAACGTGTTGCACTTGCGGCACCCGAAAAAGGCGCTGTGTACGGCATCGTAGTACGGCACCTCATGGCCGCAGTCGGGACATTTCACGGCCGCCGGGGCCACGCTTGGGGGCACATTCATCGGCGGACTTCGGTTTTGCTTTGCTCAGTGGCCTCGAAGAAAGCCAGGGTAGCCGCATACAGCTCCCGGGCGCGGTCGGCGTTGTCGCGGCGGAAGTTGCTCAGGAACACGTCGAAGGTGGCCAGGCCGTGTTCGGGCCAGGTGTGAATGCTCAGGTGCGACTCGGTGAGGGCTACCACGGCCGTGAAGCCGCCGGCCGGGAAGGCGTGGTAGGCCGCGCCCACCGCCGTGAGGCCCCGGGCCGCTACCTGGGCTTCAAAAAAGGCCCGGCAGGCCGGCATATCCAGCAACAAAGGTGCCGGGGCAGTAAACGTGGCCAGAATATGCAGGCCCGGAGCATACGTTGTCATCGGCAGCAATACCATAATGCCCCCAATACCAGGCGGCCTCACTGGCAATACTACGCAGGCCCGGGCCGGTATCAAAACGCGCGCCCCGCAACGGAAGCTGCGGGGCGCGGAGTTACGGGCTGAACGGCAGGCATTAGTTACGGGCCGCCTGCTTGATTTCCGGCGCGGTTGTCGGCTGGGTACTGGGTTTGACAGTGGGAGCCAGGGACTGAACCCAGTTCCGGATGGCATCCTGGGCTGCTGAAGCGAATACGGGGGACGGTTGGCCGTTAATCAGGGGCCATTCCGTCATCGGGGCCTGAAACAGGTGATTAATCCCGTCAAGGCGACGTACCTGCACCTGTTTGTTGCCTTTAAGTCCTTTTTCGAGTACGCTTAGGTTGGCCGAAGCATTTACCAGCAAGTCCTCGTTGCCGTGCAGCAGCAGCACCGGGCATTGTACCGTTTCCAGCTCCCGCTGCGGATAAAAGCGTAGGTAAGAGCGTACCCAGGGGCTGGTGAGCTGAAGTGCTCCGGCCACGTAAGCGGAGTCCGGGAGGCCGGGCGTGGCGGCTTGCAGCAGCTTGGCTACTTCGGCCTGCGCGGCCCGGTCGTCGGGGTTCTGGCGTACTATTTCCAGTAGTGGGCGTTGCTCTTTGCTGAGGGCATCCAGCCGTTTTTTCTCTTCGGCTTTTTGGCGCAGATACTGCTGGTCGAGGTAGATCTGGATCTGAGCGGCATTGGAACCGCCGGCTCGCATTTTCTCTACCTGCTCCTGTATGGTAGCTCCGTGGTGCTGATTCTGCCGGATTACGCCATTGAGCAGCGTATCCGCCACACTGGTTGCGCGGCCCAGGCCGGGCTGCATACTCAAGATGTCGGCTCCGGGCAGCCCGGCGGCAGCCAGAGTCACCACAAAAGCCGGCGGCTGGGGCCGGGCGGCTGCCAACAGGGCTACATTGCCGCCCTCGCCGTGGCCGATCAGGCCCACGAGCTGTATATCAATGAGCGGTTGATTGCGGAGGAACTCCAGAGCCGCCTGCGCATCGCGCACCCGGTCATCGGGGCTGGCCAGGGCATCTTTTCCGCCCGACTGGCCCACGCCCCGGTCGTGGCAGCGCAGTACGGCAATGCCCCGGCGGGTCAGGTGGTCGGCCAGGCCGCCCAGCAGCTTGTAGGTGCCATACTGGCCATCCTGGTTCTGTGGGCCCCAGTCAGAAAGCAGCACGACAGCCGGGAAAGGGCCCGAACCGGCCGGAATCGTGAGCGTACCCTGGAGCGTGAGTTTGTCAAGCGGATTCTGAACGCTGACCTCCTGCACCCGGTAGGGCGGCGGGAAGCGGAAGCTCTTGGGTGCGCTAGGTGGTGGCGGCACAAACTCCAGTGTGAGCGGCGCGCTAAAGCCGGGCTGGCTCCAGGTGCCTTCCAGTCGTTTGCTGTCAGCTGAGCGCACGCCCTTGAACCGGCAGCCCACTTCCTCTGCTACAAACGTGATGGTATCACCGTGCTGCGCCACGGCCGTTGGAATGCGGTTGATCCGCTGGGGTACCACATTCAGCACGGCAAAGCGGTTCCCATTGGCCAGCTCCGTCACCAGAATCTGAATGGGCAGGCTGCCTCCCGGCACCGTCAGCGGGCCTTTCCATTCGCCTTCCAGCGAGTATTTGTTGATGGCCTGCGCCCGGCTCAGGCTAGGTAGCACCAGTAACACCAGCAGCAGCGCTGTCTGACAGTATTTTCTACAAGTAGTACTGACTCGATCCGAAAGCATACGGCGGAGAAACTGGTGAAACGGGTGCGAAGGAAGGCGTAAGCGCGAAATGTGCTTTTAAGGAAGCAGCACGCGGGAAATGACGTGCACCGTGCCGTTGGTGCATTGCACATCAGGGATAACCATGCTGGCGGCGGCCGTATTGCTTTTGCCTTTCACCGTCAGGACTCCATCGGTAAAGGCCCCCAGCGTAATGGGGGAGCCGCTCAGGGGCGTGATGGTGCTGTTCTCGGGCAGCTCGGGCGTGAATTTGCCGCCGGGCACTACGTGGTTCAGAAGCACGGCCGTGACAGTGGCTTTGGGCAGGCGCCGGATGTCAGCCGGCACGTTGAGCGGAACGCCCAGCAGGGTGCCCAATTCGCGGAAAGCCTGGTCGGTGGGGGCAAATACGGTAAGCTGCGGGCTGCCCGGCGAGGCCGACAGCGCCCCGGCCAGATCGGCATACAGTACCGCCTCTACCAGAAAGCTCAGCTCGGGCTTGGTAAATACCTGCGCGTCCTTCAGCGCAATGGCCGACTGCACGATGTCGAGGCCCGTTGCCAGCAATACTTTGTCCACTACGTGTACGGTACCGTTGGCGGCTGGCACATCGGTAGCCAGAATACGGGAACCGTTTACGTAGCGCACCCCGGCGCGGTCAATGATCCGCCGCGTCACCCCCAGCGCGGAGGCTGAGGTGGAATTTGCGGTGAGGCTGCTGCCGGGCAGGTTGCCGTTGGCTACGTGGTACAGCAGCGTGTTGGTCAGGAAAGAAGTTTGCAGGCCGGTCAGGTCAGGTGCCGAGCGGAATCCCAGCCGGGCAAACGCTGCATTATTGGGCGCGAAAACAGTGTAGTTGCCGCTGGCATCATTAGGATTTTTATTAGATAGCACGCCGGCTACGCCACCGCGTACTGCTGCGTCTTCCAATAACTGGAAGTCGTCGTTAGCAACTGCAATGCCAGCAATAGAGGCATCCGCATCCTGGTCAGTAGAGCAGCCGGTTAGCAGGAGGCTGCTGACCACGAGTAGCTGTAATGTGCTTTGTAATAGGTTTTTCATGGAAATTTTCGCTTTCGTGAACACTTTTCAGCTACTTTTGCTGAACGGCCCGGGTACTAACGAGAACAAAAGTTCATCGGATTTATCTAATTCGCAAACCGATTGAATATTTGTTTTCGTAGGTCTGGCCCACACGGCGGGAAAGTTTATTCCTGTTTTGGGAAAAGTATAATAATTGTGCTTTTCTCATTCGCGTTAACATGTCACAAATCTCGGTGTCAACCTCTTTGAATTCGATGAACAACTCCTACTTCTCGCCCATCGTGGCAATTTTATTGCTGAGTGGCGTGGCCACGCAAGCCCAGAGCCTGAGCAGTGGCTTCATGTCGGGCCGCAAGCATGGCTCCGTTTCCGTGTCCGGCACCCAGGAGTGGTATCAGCAGGTGTATCTGGTACCGGAGAAAATAAATGATGTGCCCATCTTCCGGCGCATTCAGGTGAAGTCGGTGAGCCTCTATGCCAACTATGGCATTACGGATAAAATTGAGGCCGTGGTGAGCCTGCCATACGTGCGCTCGGAAGGCCAGGCCTCGGCGCAAATCCTGCAAAACTCGCCCTACACCAACGTGCGTGAGGGGTTGCAGGACGTATCGGGCCTACTCAAATTCAAAGGCTACTCTACTGAAGTAGGCAGCAGTATTCTGAATCTGTTGGGTGTGGTGAGCGTGAGTACGCCCCTGAGCAACTACAAATCGGAGCAGGGGCTGGAGTATATCATTGCCATCGGGAACAAGGCCACCAAGGTTTCCACCGCCGGTATTGCGCATCTGCAAACGGCCTCGGGCGTGTTTGTTACGGGCCAAGCCGGGTACAGCCTACGTTCCGGGCGGGTACCTAATGCCTTTATCGCCGAAACCAAAGTAGGCTACGCCGGCCCCCGTATTTACGTGGATGGCTGGGCTGCCTTTCAGAAATCCGATAACAGCGGCACCGATATTCTGCAGCCGGGCTTTGATGGCGACTTCACGGCTACCCGCGTAGATTTTGCCCGGGTGGGCGTGAGTGCCTTCCGGCCGCTGGCCCAGGGCTTCGGGCTGGTGCTGGGGGCCAGCACCTACGTTTCGGGACGCAACGTGGGCAAATCGACGGGCGTGACAGGAGGATTAGCGTATAACTTTTAGCGTTTGTGCCTCAGTTGTAGTGCTCGAAGGCTCCGTCAGCAACTGGCGGAGCCTTTTTTCGGTACTGGTGGGGTAGGGCCGCAAATCCGGGGCGCGGGCTACCTTCGTGCCGCATTCCCTCCATTTCCCACCGACTCCTTATAGAGAGTATGAGCACTTCCCGACTAGAACACGATTTTCTGGGTGAGCGAGAAATTCCTGCCGACGCGTATTATGGTATTCAGACGCTGCGGGCGCTGGAAAATTTCTACATCACGGGCATTCCGCTGAAGGTGGAGCCGTTGTTTGTGCAGGCGCTGGCGCTGGTGAAGAAAGCGGCTGCCCTGGCCAACCGCGACCTGGGCGTGCTCAAACCGGTCATTGCCGAAGCCATTGCCCAGGCCTGCGACCGGGTGGCGGCCGGCGAGTTCGACAACCAGTTTCTGACCGATATGATTCAGGGCGGGGCTGGCACGTCAGTGAACATGAACGCCAACGAGGTTATTGCCAACGTGGCCCTCGAAATCATGGGCCATCAGAAGGGGCAGTACGAATTCTGCCACCCCAATAACCACGTCAACTGCTCGCAAAGCACCAACGACGCTTACCCAACGGCTTTCCGCATTGCGCTCAGCAATAAGCTGGTAGGTTACAGCCGGGTGCTGGGCGAGCTGGCCGATGCCTTTGCCGCCAAAGGGGTGGAGTTCCGCAACGTGCTGAAAATGGGCCGCACCCAACTGCAGGACGCCGTGCCCATGAGCATGGGCGATGAGTTCGGAGCCTTTGCCACGAACCTGCGCGAAGAGCTGCTGCGCATTGAGGACAGCCGCCGCCTCATCAGCGAAATCAATATGGGTGCCACGGCCATCGGCACCGGCGTAAACGCACCCCAAGGTTACGCCGACCTCGTAACCAAGTACCTGCGCGACGTGACCGGCCTCGACCTGAGCCTGGCCGGCGACCTGATTGAGGCTACCTACGATACCGGTGCTTACGTGCAGCTTTCGGGCGTGCTGAAGCGCACGGCTGTGAAGTTGAGCAAAATCTGCAACGATTTGCGCCTGCTGTCCTCCGGCCCGCGCTGCGGCATCAACGAAATCAACCTGCCGCCCTTGCAGCCCGGTTCCAGCATCATGCCCGGCAAGGTAAACCCCGTCGTGCCCGAGGTAGTGAACCAGACGGCCTTTTACGTCATTGGAGCCGACCTGACGGTGACCATGGCCGCTGAGGGTGGACAGTTGCAACTGAACGTGATGGAGCCGGTTATCAGCTTCGCCTTGTTCACCAGCATCAGCTATATGACCAACGCCTGCCGAACCCTGCGAGAAAAGTGCGTGGTAGGCATTACGGCCAATAAGGAGCACGCCGAAAACCTGGTGCGCAACAGCATCGGCATCGTCACCCAACTCAATCCAGTACTAGGCTACGAAACCTCGGCCGAAATTGCCAAGGAAGCCCTGAAAACCGGCAAATCTGTGCACGATATTGCCGTAACCGAGCGGCAGTTGCTCACCCAGGCCAAGTGGGACGAAATCTTCACCTTCGAAAACCTGATCCGGCCCAGCTTCGTGCAGTAGATTGGAGGCATACTAACAAAGAGGCCCTGCTCAATTGAGCAGGGCCTCTTTGTTGTACCCGGAGCCGGAATCGAACCGGCATATCTTTCGATATCGGTGTTTGAGACCGACGCGTCTACCAGTTCCGCCATCCGGGCGCTTGCCGTGCCTGCGGTAGATCAGGAACGGGTGGCAAACTTAGCCAGACTTTCCCGAATGCGCAAGAGGTAGCGTTTCTTCAGATAATACGTCTGTACCTGTTGCAGGGCATGAGGGCGGGTTTCAGCGGGTAATCCTTCGTAGCCGGCCAGTACCGGCTCAATGCCGGCTTCCAGTGTGTTGGTCAGGGAGTTGACGTCGGCTTCTACACGGGTGGCGGCGGCCGGATCGGGCTCAAATTCCAGCTCCATCAACTGCTCATTGAGCTCCATAACTTCCATCAAAAAATCGGTGGGAAGTTCCTGTTTTCCTTCTTCCAGCAGCCCGTGGCGGCTCAAAATGTAGGCCATCCGCTGATCTTCGTCGGAAAGCGTGCGGTAGGCGTTGGTGTTGAGCGTGGCCAGCTGCAGAATTTCCTGCTGCCGCTCCGGGCTTTCGGTGGCGTGAAAATCGGGATGGTACTCGCGGCTCAGCGCGTAATACTGCCGCTTAAGGGCGGCGGCATCAGGCCGGAAGGATTCCGGTAGCTGGTAGAACTCGAAGTAGTCAGGCGTGGTCATCAACAAGAGGGAAAAAGAGCGTAAAGAATCCGTCGTACGGGGCTAGGCCTGGTCCGGAACCGGCGGCAACACAGCGGGCCGGACCGAAAATGCTACTGGCGGGGCCGCGAACAGGGCCTTGGTGGCTGGCCACACCTGGCCAAACAGCGCCGAGCGACGGTAAGCGTTCAGGGCATCGGCCGAATCCCAGTGGCTGTGGGTGCAGTACACGTTGGGCTCATCAGCGTCCTGCCACAGCTCCAGAAACCGGCAGCCGGGCATGGCGCGAATCTGGTCCTCAGAAGCCTGAAAAATCCGCACAAACTCTGCTACCTGCGCCGGCTCCAGCGTCAGGCGTACAATCCGAATCAGCATTTGTTAGTTTTTAGGTATTCCTTGTTCGTTTTTCGCAGGCAAGGACCGGCAGCTTTACCCAGCGTTGGGGCCTTGTGCCGTTTTGGCTCCCAGCTCCGGCCAAAAACGACCAACCAAAAACCACAAATCACCCCACAAACCGGATATCCACCTGAGAATCAAAATGAAGGCCCAGTAGCTCAGAGGCGTTGCCCTGGTTGATACCGATGCACAGGCGTTCTTGGCTGTTGAAGATGCACACGGCCTCGCCCGGGGCGGCAGCCTGGAAGTGCGGCACGATTTCCCGTACAGTTTCGCGGGCGAAGTGAATGGTAAACGGCCGGGTGCGGCCCACTACCTCCACCGCCGTGCGGCTGATATCGGTGATGAGGTTGCCGTAATGATCCACATGCACCACATGGCCGGTGATGCGGTCATCCTGCAGACGCATCTGCCGGTTCAGGAGCTGATAGGTTTCCGTGGTGGCGGGGCCCAGCTCAGCCAACGGGCGGCCCTGGGCCAACTGCACGGCGGCCGGAGCCAGCAGGTCACGGGTGGGGGAGGAGGAAGGCCCGTTACCCGCGCTCAGCAATACCAGTTCATCAGGCTGCCCGTCGCAGAGTAAGGGCAGCAGACCGTTATCGGCCGACACGAAGTAGTGCCCCTGAAAACGGGCGGCATGCCAGGCCGCGCGCGGCGCGCCGAGGTCGTTGACGCCGACCAGATGAACCGTGCCAACCGGAAAATCCTGGTACACGGCCCCCAGTACGTGCACGGCATGCGCAATGTTGAAGGGCTCGATGCCGTGGGTGATGTCAAGTACCGGCACCTCGGGGGCCAGCTGCAGAATCCGGGCCTTCACGGCCGCCACGTAATGGTCGCGGTAGCCAAAATCGGACAGAAACGTAATCAGGCCCATGACCGGAAATTGGGAGTTATTCGTACTATTGCCAGGCCCCATGCGGGGGCGGCAAAAGTAGGCGTTTTGCCGCGAACCGGCAGCGGCAACGATAAGCTGATTTTTGTTGTTACTGTTAGCAGAGGCCCGTACTGAACAGCTTCGGTGCCGGATTTTCTTCTCCTTTCGCTCTTAAATTCCCTCAGTTTGGTCGAAAAAATCATCACACTGGAAAATGTGTCTCTGGTTGAATTCCTGGGACCCGATAACCAAAATATCCGCCAGCTGGCGGCTGCCTTCCCCGGCAGTAAAATCGTTTCCCGCGGTAACGAAATCAAGATCCAGGGCCAGACGGCCGTTATCAGCCGCATCAACGAAATCCTGTCGGCGCTGCTGGAGCATTACCACCAGTACGGGCAAATCACCGATAAGACTGTAAGTCAGTACCTGTCCTCGGCCGAGGAGGAGCACGATGAGGCTCGCCTGGCCGCCTCGCCCGACGTGATTTTGTTCGGCTCGAAAGGTGGCGTTATCAAAGCCAAAACGGCCAACCAGCAACGGCTCGTGGATGCCGTACTGCGCCATGATCTGGTGTTTGCGCTGGGGCCGGCCGGGACGGGCAAGACCTACATTTCGGTGGCCCTGGCCGTGCGGGCGCTCAAGAACAAGGAGGTCAAAAAGATCATCATTTCGCGCCCCGTGGTGGAAGCCGGCGAAAGCCTGGGCTTCCTGCCCGGCGATATGAAGGAGAAGGTTGACCCCTACCTGCGTCCGATTTACGACGCGCTGGAAGACATGCTGCCGCCCGAAAAGCTCAAGCTTTACCTCGAAAACAAGACCATCGAAATTGCGCCTTTGGCCTACATGCGTGGTCGGACGCTCAACAATGCCTTCGTGCTGCTGGATGAGGCCCAGAACACTACACCCAGCCAGCTGAAGATGTTTCTGACCCGGATGGGCCCGTACGCCAAGGTGATGGTAAACGGCGACCGGAGCCAGATTGACCTGCCTACGAAGCAGAAATCCGGTCTGATTCAGGCCCTGGATATTCTGCGCGACGTGAAGGAAATCGGGTTCGTGGAAATGTCGGTTGAGGATGTGGTACGGCACCGGCTGGTGAAGCAGATTGTGCTGGCTTACGATAAGTTTGACGTGGCTACTCAGCAGGAGGAAGCCAACCAGGCCAACCGCCCCGTGCGCGCGGCCCAGCCCTACCGTCGCCCCGGCGGGCCCGGTTCCGCCGACCTTGACCCGGCCAAGCACCCCGATGCCCGCCGCGAAGACGATGGTACGCAGGCACTGCCCGTCAACCACGAACAGTAGGCATATGTATTAAATCAAGAGCGGCTGTCTGTTAAAGACAGCCGCTCTTGATTTTTACGCTTTTCCAGAAACACGAAGAATAGTGCCCGATCGGATAAATTGACTCTTGCCCTTGTTGGAGCAGCCGGTACACAATACACACGCATGGAAGCAACCCGCATCACTACGGAAGAGGATCTGACCACAGCCCTGGCTATTCGCCGGACGGTATTCGTGCTGGGCCAGAACGTGCCGGCCGACCTCGAAAACGATGTGCATGACCGCACCGACGCCACGCACTACCTGGCCCGGGCCGCTGATGGTCAGCCCTGCGGGGCCGCCCGCTGGCGCGTTACGGAGAATGGGGTAAAGCTGGAGCGCTTCGCGGTGCTGGCCGGGTACCGCAACCAGCAGGCGGGGGCCGCATTGCTGACCGCCGTACTCCGCGACGTGCAGGCAATGCACCCGCAGGCCGAGGTATACCTGAATGCGCAATTACCTGCCGTTCGTTTCTACGAGCGGCATAACTTCCGGAAAGCCGGTGCAGCTTTCTGGGAAGCGGGTATTGAACACTATAAGATGGTCTGGCAGCGTCCGTAGCGGCTACGCAACAGCTACCTGCCGGCTTTTGTGGTTTAACTTATTTTCTCCATTTTGACTGGGTGATATCTCGCGTTGCCGGTTGCACTACGCGTTGGCTTTATCCTTATCAATATGGTTATCAAGTGGGCTCCGAATGCCTTTGTCCGGTTGGTGTTGCCGCTAATGGCCGGTATCCTGACTTATCTGTACGCTGGTAGCCAGCTCCCCGATTTACGGTTGCTGCTAGTGGGGTTGGTGGTACTTTTTCTGCTGGTGCAGCTCTGGGCCGCTCGGCGGGGCAGCACGGGCGCTACCGATGCGGCCGGACTGCTGACAATGCTGATACTGTACGCGGCCGGCCTCACGTTCACGCAGCAAGCCACCGAAAGCCGTGCGCCGGACCACCTGTACCGCTTTGGCAATCGGGTGGAGTTTTACCGGGCGGTGGTAGATAATTACACTGTGGTGCGGCCCGCTACGTATGCCACTACCGTGCGCGTTTCGGCGGTGCGGGTGGCGGGGCAGTGGCGGCCGGCGCGGGGCGGTATCCGAGTATCCATCCCGCGCACGGACAGTGCGGCGGCTCCGCAGTACGGCGACGTCTGGCTGGTGCGTGGCGCGCCCGCGCCCAGCAAGGCTCCGCTGAACCCCGGAGAGTTCGACTACCGCCGCTACTTGGAGTACCATCAGGTCTATCATCAGCAGTTTGTCCACCCTGACCAGTATCAGCGCATAGCCCTTGCACCGCCCAACTGGCTGCGTGCTATAGCTATGCGGGCCGCCCGGGTGCTGGATGGCGTGTTCCGGCAATACGTGCACGCCAAGCGCGAGTACGCACTGGCTTCGGCACTAGTGCTCGGCATTAAGGATGAGGTAGATCAGGAAACCAAGCAGGCCTACGCCAATACCGGTACCACGCACATTATGGCGGTTTCAGGACTGCAAGTGGGACTGTTGTTCGGGGCCGTGACGTGGCTGCTGAGCCTGTTACCAGGGCGGCGCGGGCTGACGTTTCGACTGTTCACGGCGCTACTGGGCCTGGCGGTCATCTGGAGCTATGCGTTTCTCACGGGGCTGTCGGCTTCGGTTTTGCGGGCGGCCGTCATGTTTTCCTTTATCATCGTCGCACGCGCTACGGGGCGGCAGACGTCCATGTACAACCTGCTGGCCGTGGCTGCCTTCTTTTTGCTCTGCTACGACCCGTATCTGCTCTGTGACGTTGGTTTTCAGCTGTCTTTCCTGGCCGTGCTGAGCATTGTGTACCTGCAGCCGCGCATTGCGGCCCGGTTCGAGCCGGAGGAGTATTTTCTGGACCGGCAGCGGCCCTGGCAGTCGAAGGCAGTGCAGAAAAGCTGGAAATGGCTCGGGAAAAGCGTCAACTATGTCTGGCAGGCCACAGCCCTGTCGTTGGCGGCCCAGGTAGCTACATTTCCGCTGGGCCTGTTCTATTTCCATCAGTTTCCACTCAGTTTCCTGCTGTCCAATCTGGTGGCAGTACCCATTTCCAGTGGCGCGGTATATGTGGGGCTGCTTTTGTTGGTGCTGAAAGGTGTGGTGGCGCTGGTGGGCCTTGTCTTACCGGGCCTGGCGCAGGTACTCGACTACGGCCCGCAAGGTGTGGCGTGGTTGTTTGAACGAATGGTTTGGGCCTTCAACGAATACATCTTCTGGATTGGGCGCTCCATGCCCGGCGCGCTGGTGTCAGGCATTCACGTAACCACGCTTCAGGTTTGGCTGATTGGGGGCGTACTGCTGGCGGTGATGGTCTTTCTGGCCCTGAAAAAACTGCCCTGGCTGGCTGTTGCCTGTTCGTTGCTGGGGCTGTTTGCCGGTAGTCGGGTATGGGCTGCGTATCAACTGGCTCCCGATGAACAACTGGTCATCTACAGCATTCCACGCCGCTCGGTGGTGGGTTTCTGGCACGGTGCTGCCGCCGAAATTATAACGGTTGACTCATTACCACTCTCTGAAACGGAGCGCACCTACCGCATCGTGCCGGGCATCATTCAGCGCGATGCCCGCCGGGTAAACTATCGGCGCGGGTGGCAAAAGGCTCCCGTGCCCGCCGTGGTAGCCGAGCCGGGCCTTACGCTCACTACTTGGCACAGTCGGCAACTGGCTTTCGTGAGCGGACCGCTAAGTGGCGCCACGCGGCCAGTCTCCGGGCTCACGGCCATCGTGCTACGCCGCAACGCCCGCGTGCAGCCGCCCGAACTCGCGGCACTGTTCGGGACGGCCGCGCCCGTGGTATTTGATTCTTCCTGCAAGAGCTGGTACGTACTCCGCCAGGATTCTTTGCTGCGGGCCGCGGGCTTCCAAACCCACGATGTGACGCTGCACGGGGCGTTTATCGTGCGGGCGGCGCAGTAGAAAGGCCACTGCCGGCAGTTGGCCGAAACCGTAGAGGGGTTAGGGGGAGTATATCGTATACTTAGTAGCATCAATTTTGCTGCGTTTGGTTTTCGCGCCTCCTTTTCTCAGTAGCCTGCTACCTGCTCGCCGGGCAATGGCTTACTGAATTGTTCCACCGCTCTGCAACACCCTGGTTATGGAAGACATGCCCACTCAGGAATTGGAAGACCTTCGCTTCATCCGCTACGATGCGCAGGACTCTATTGGCTACATCACCCTCAACCGCCCCGATAAGCGCAACGCCCTCAATGCCGAAGTGGTAACGGAGCTGAAACAGGCCTTCGAGTTTGCCGAAAACGACGAAGCCTGCAAAGTAATCGTGCTACGCGCCGAGGGAGACGTATTCTGCTCCGGGGCCGACCTGGGCTATATTCAGGAGTTGCAGAACTTCGGCTACACCGATAACCTGGCCGACTCTACTCACCTCATGCAGCTGTTCCACCAGATTTATACGCTGAAAAAGGTGGTTATCGGGCAGGTGCAGGGCCACGCGCTTGCCGGCGGCTGCGGGTTAGCCACCATCTGCGACTTTGCTTTTGCCGTTCCCGAGGCCAAATTCGGGTACACGGAAGTGAAAATCGGGTTTCTGCCCGCCATTGTCAGCGTATTTCTAGTGCGCAAAATCGGCGAGGCCCGCACCAAGCAACTGCTGCTGACCGGCGACGTAATATCGGCCCAGGCCGCTCAGGATTTCGGGTTGGTAAACTTCCTGGTGCCCCGGCAGGAACTGGCCGATAATGTGTATCGGTTTGCCCGCCGCCTCTGCGTAGAGAATTCGGCCCAGAGTATGGAAATAACCAAAGAAATGCTGGCTCGCATTCCGGAAATGCCGCTCGAGGACAGTCTCCGCTACGCGGCCCGGATGAACGCCGAAGCCCGGGGCTCCGACGACTGTCGGCGAGGCATTGCCGCATTTCTGAGTAAAGAAAAAATTACCTGGGATAACTAGAAATTCGCCTCTGCCGGTACCGAGCAGACCCGAACAGCAAATGGCCCGGCATACTATGCCGGGCCATTTGCTGTTCGGGTCTGCTCATTTTTTTTTAACTTTCTCCCTTTCGGGCTTTTTCAAACAACTTACTTTTCCATTGGTTACCCTTCTATGACGACGCTGGCAGCCGTAGCCGTTACAACGGCTACTTTCTTCGGAATGGAATTCGTAGCCTGGTTTATGCATCGGTTTGTGCTGCATGGACCTCTGTGGTTTCTGCACCGCTCACACCATGTGCGGCATCCGCATACATTTGAGCGCAACGACTTCTTCTTCCTGTTTTACGGTTCGTTGTCGATGTTGCTCATTGTGTATGGTTCTGCCAGCAAGGACTTTAGGTTCTGGATGGGCGTAGGTATTGCCGCGTACGGTACCCTGTACTTTTTTGTACACGACGTGCTGATTCACGGCCGGCTGCGTTTCTGGCGCAAGTCGCGCAGTATGTACCTGCGAGCCCTGAACATGGCTCACAAAATGCACCACAAGACCACCAGCCGCGACGGCAGTGAGGAGTTTGGGCTATTGTGGGTGTCGCCGAAATATTTCTCGTTGGCCTTGCGGAAGCCTGCCCCCACGCGGGTATTGCGGCAGCGGACCAATGCTTCAGTATAAAATCAGTTAGCCGAGAGGAGTAGATCAACGTGGGCCATTTTTCTATCAGCGACCTAGAGCAGCTTTCGGGCATCAAGGCGCACACTATTCGCATCTGGGAGCAGCGTTACGGCATTCTACAGCCTATCCGTACTGCCACCAACATCCGCACGTACTGCGAAGATGACCTGCGCCGCTTGCTGAACGTGGCCACGCTGTGCGGGCGCGGCTACCGAATTTCTCAGGTTGCCAAGCTCTCGGAACAGGAACTATCCAAAGCCGTCATTTCCTGCGACGACGACGCGCACTCCCAAAACTACTGCCATCAGGTGAACGGCCTGTTGGCGGCTATGCTGGAGATGGACGAGTGCCAGCTGACGCACCTGCTCAATCATGCAATTGCGAACTATGGTTTTGAGCAGGCTATGCTGCGCGTGGCGTACCCGTTTCTGCATCGGCTGGGGGTAATGTGGCAGGCTGGCACCGTGAATCCGGCGCACGAGCATTTGGTTACCAATCTGTTGCGCCAGAAGATGATGGCCGCCACCGACTCTTTGCCTCCGGTGCAGCCGGCCATGGCGCGGCGCTGGGTACTGTTTCTGCCCGAAAGAGAGATGCACGAGCTGGCGTTGCTGTTCATGAACTATGCGCTCCGGGCCAGGGGGCACCATGTACTGTACCTGGGCCAGAACCTGCCTGTCACCGAGCTGCACGCGGTGTGTGCGACCTACCAGCCTTATGCGGCCTTAACAGTAATGACGGCCGTGCCGGAGCGCCATGAGGTGCAGGATTTTGTGCAACAGTTGAGCTCCCTTTGCCCTGATATTCACCTGTATCTGTACGGTCCGTTGGCGCAACTGGAGTTCAGGCTGCCCGCGAATGCGGCCCGGCTGGCCCTGATGACCGATTTTATTGCGCTTGCCGATGAATTGGCCGAAACGGAGGCGTGTGTAGCGCAGTTGGCGGTAACGGAAAGATAAACTTCGTCATTCAACGAAACCTGAAACCAGACCCAGCGGAGAACATCCGCTGGGTCTGGTTTTTTCGTTTGTGTTCAGTGTAGCAGCATGCATGCGGTTTTCGCACGCTATTAAGGCTGTTTTACAAGATAAATTGCTGTTAAACAGAAATATGTGACGGGTCGCGCGGATAGCTTGTATGAAATACCGGCATTCGGAAAAATAAATCGATGTAGGTACGCACTACTTTCGGATCGACCCGTATATTTGTTTAACTTTTTGCCACGAAAAGCTAAACAGTATGACCTCTTTGGAATTCACCGACCAAGTACAAAAGATTTCTTACTCGCTAAAGCCCGTGGCGATGAACCTGACCCGCGACGCAGACGATGCCAAGGACCTGGTGCAGGAAACCTTGCTCAAAGCCATGCTGAACAAGGACAAGTTCAAAGCGGGCACCAACTTGAAGGCCTGGTTGTACACCATCATGCGCAACACCTTCATCAACAACTACAACAAAATCACCAAGCGCAATAGCAATATTGACAGCACGGAGTACTTTCAGTACTTCAATACCGATGAAAATTACATTACGCACAACGGTGCAACGTCTGACTTCGTAGTAACAGATATTAACGCAGCCATTGCCGGCCTTTCCGCCGACTACCGGACGCCGTTCATGATGTACTACATCGGTTACAAGTACCTGGAAATTGCGGAAAAGCTGCAGATTCCCATTGGAACCGTCAAAAACCGTATCCACATCGCCCGCAAGGAACTCAAGCAGGTGCTGAAGACATACGCCCCCGGCGTGTAGGGAATAGGGAGAGAGTACAGACCCGCCCCGGGCGTATAGCGGGCCGCGGACAACGTTCACCTTCGGGCGACGTCGTTCGCGGCCCGTCTGCTTGTGCAGAGCCCGCAAGCTTACCCCGCGCCCTGTTCCGCCGGGACGATTCTGCGAAAACCTTCGCCGGGTGTGGCGGTATGAAGTAGGTAGCCGGACGGCTACCAGGCCAACTGCGCGCCTAAATGTTCATCTTTACCTCTTCGCATCCGCGAAATTCGCCTAATTCGTTTAATCCGTGATTAAACACGTCATTGTTATTGGGGCCGGTTTTGCGGGCCTTTCGGCCGCTACTTCGCTGGCCCAGCGCGGCTACCGCGTTACCATCCTGGAAAAGAATGAAGGCCCCGGTGGCCGGGCCCGGGTATTCCGCCAGCAGGGCTTCACCTTTGATATGGGCCCCAGCTGGTATTGGATGCCGGATATCTTTGAGCAGTATTTTGCCCGCTTCGGTAAGAAAGTATCCGACTACTACGACCTCGTGCGGCTGGATCCTTCGTATCAGGTGATTTTTAAAGGCCCGGAGGCGGTGGATATTCCGGCCGCCATGCAGGAACTGCGCCAGCTGTTTGAACGGTACGAGCCGGGCAGTGGGGCCCGGCTGGACGAGTTTCTGCGGCAGGCTGCTTATAAGTACAAAGTAGGAATCGGCAAGTTTGTGCACATGCCTGGCCGCTCTCTGCTGGAGTTCATGGACCCGCGGCTGGTGGTGGATGCCGTGCGGCTTGATCTGTTGCAGAGTATGCATCAGCATGTGCGCAAGTTCTTCAAGGACCCGCGGCTGCTGGAACTGGTGGAATTCCCGATTCTGTTTCTCGGCGCTACTTCGGAAAATACCCCGGCTTTGTACTCGCTCATGAACTACGCCGACCTTGCTCTGGGGACCTGGTACCCGATGGGCGGCATGCACAAAATTGTGGAAGGCATGGTGCAGCTGGCCCAGGAGCGCGGCGTAACGCTGGAATACAACGTGCCCGTGCAGCAGATTGTGGTAGAGCGTGGCCGGGCTACCGGTGTGCAAACAGCCAGCGGCTTCCGCCCCGCCGATGTGGTTGTGGCTGGTGCTGACTACCACCACGCCGAGCAGCACCTGCTGGCCCCGGAGTGGCGGCAGTACGATGAGAAGTATTGGGACAAGCGTACTATGGCTCCGTCGTCGTTGCTGTTTTACGTGGGGGTGAATAAGCGCCTACCCAAGCTAAGGCACCACAATCTGTTCTTCGACGAGGATTTTAGCCTGCACGCTCAGGAAATCTACGAAGACCCGAAGTGGCCCAGCCGCCCGTTGTTCTACGTTTCGGCTCCTAGCCAAACCGACCCCGGCGTGGCACCGGAAGGCTGCGAAAACCTGTTCCTGCTGATTCCGGTAGCTCCTGACCTGGCAGATCCGGAGGAAACTAGGGAGCGGTACTACCACCTGATTATGGAGCGGTTGGAACGGCACTGCGGCACCAGCATCCGCGACGCGGTAGTGTACAAGCGCAGCTACGCCCACCAGGATTTCGTACAGGATTACCACAGCTACAAGGGCAATGCTTACGGTTTGGCCAATACGTTGCGTCAAACAGCTATCCTCAAGCCTTCCCTCAAGAGTAAAAAGGTGAGCAATCTGTATTTTACGGGGCAGCTTACGGTACCTGGCCCCGGCGTTCCGCCTTCCCTCATATCGGGGCAGGTAGTAGCCAAGGAGATAGAAAAGGAATATCCTGTGTCATTGGGCGCGGAGCGGAGCATGCCTGCTTCTGCCCGGCCTTAACCAGAAAGTCCTGTTAATCACCGAACCCGCTACCGAAAGTGTTGTGCTTAGGATTGCTTAGTGCAGATAGAAAAAAGACTGTTTTGCTCTGCTCGCAATGACAAAAACAATGGACCACGTTCAACTTTTTACTGACACCAGCCGGGCTTGCGCCAAATTGATTACGCAGCGGTACAGTACCTCCTTCACGCTGGGTATCCGCACGCTTGACCAACGGTTTCACCTGCCGGTGTACGCGGTGTATGGCTTTGTGCGGTGGGCCGATGAAATTGTGGACACGTTTCATGCCCACGACAAAGCCGCGCTGTTCGCCGATTTCAAGCGCCAGACCTACGAGGCACTGGAAATCGGGCTCAGCCTGAATCCGGTGCTGCACGCGTTTCAGGATGTGGTGCGCCAGTACGGCATCGACCGGGAGTTCATCGACGCCTTTCTGTTCAGCATGGAAATGGACCTCGACGACCGGAGCTACAATCAGTCATTGTATGAGCGGTACATTTATGGCTCGGCGGAGGTAGTGGGCTTGATGTGTCTGCGCATTTTTTGTGAGGGCGACACCGCGCAGTTTGACCACTTGCGGGAGCCCGCCCGGCGGCTGGGCTCTGCCTTTCAGAAAATCAATTTTCTGCGCGACATCCGCTCCGATTACGAGGAGCGGGGGCGCGTATACTTCCCCGGCGTGCAGTACGAGCAGTTTACCGATGAGGTAAAGCGTACCATCGAAGCCGATATCCGGGCAGATTTTGAGGCGGGCTACGCGGGCATTGTGCAGCTACCCCGGGCGGCGCGGCTGGGCGTATACCTGGCTTACGTGTATTATCTGAAGCTCTTTCATAAGATTCGGCAGCTGCCGGCCCGTCGCATTCTGGGCGAACGAGTACGGGTGCCCAACAACACCAAACTGCTGCTGCTGATGGGGTCCTATTTCCGCTACCGGCTGGTACGGTTATAGTATAAGGAGAAGCCTGACTGCACTTTTCGGGTAGTCGTGTAGTTTTGTAGCCGTTGAAGGCCATAGAATATACCTGATCCGGGCCTTTTCACCGTGAACGTTTGTCTGTGCTGCGTTATCTGTTCCTACCACTCATTCTGATTCTTTCCACCTTCGTGTCTACTGAAGCCAACCCCTATTCCCTGCCACACCTGCGCCGCCAGTACCAGCAGGCTGCCACCGATAAACAAGCCGGCGAAAAATTTCACAAGCTCATGGCCGCCTACGACAAGCAGGATGCCGTGGTGCTCGCCTACAAAGCTGCTGCTGAAGCTATTAGGGCCCGTGACGCTTCCATGTTCAACAAGCTCACCTATGTGCAACAGGCCAGTAAGCTGTTCGATCAGGCCGTAAAGCTCGATGATGATAACGCCGAAGTTCGGTTTCTGCGCCTGAGCGTGGAAAGCAATCTGCCCAGCTTTCTGGGCCTGAGCGCGCACGTAGAGGAAGACCGTCAGTTTCTGGTTAATACCCTTCTCAAGCATCCCAAATCGGGCCTTGACGCGGAGTCGTTTGGGTTGGTGCGTGACTTCCTGGTGCAGCGCGGGCACGTCTCGGATACTGATGCGGAGAAGCTGACGCAACTCTAATATCCGGTTGGCTGCGGCTACTCACTTGGCAAAGGCCCTGCTCCCGACTCCGGGGAAGGCAGGGCCTTTGCTTATATCTATGGGAGAACTTTGTTCGTTCTAGACGTACCCCTCAGCCATTAACATTCTTTGCATGACTATCCCCTTGCTCCGTTTTCCGGTAAAATCCGCGCTTGTACTGCCGCTGGCTTTTGTGGCAGCTACTGCCGCGCAGGCCCAGCAAACGGTGCTGAAAGGAAAAGTAGTGGATGAGCAGAACCGCCCGGTGCCCTACGCCAACGTAGGCCCGCCCGGCACCGAGCCCGGTACCGCCACCAACGAGGCCGGGGAATTTACGCTACGTGTGAACAAACTGCCCCAGAAACTTGCTTTCGTGTGTCTAGGCTACGTACCTGTTACGCTGGAAGTAGCTTCGGCCGCTGCTCCCGTACGGGTGACGCTCAGGGCTAGTACGGTAGCTCTGCCTGAAGTGCGGGTACGCAACCCTGAGCAGGTGGCGGCGGCCCTGGTGCAAAGAGCTTATGCGAAGCTGGCCCGTCATCAGCGGGAAGAAGAGTTTGGGAAGGCATTCTACCGACAGAAAAAGCAGCATAACAGCCAGTACACCGAGTTTGTAGATGCTTTTTACAACGTGCGTTTTTCTCCCCGGGAAGTAAGCGGCTGGCAGCTGGAACAGGCCCGCTACGGGGCTGTACCGGAAGATACCGGCGTGGACATGAGTAATTTCTCGGCGGCCGTGCGCCTGATTCCGGTCTTCGATTCCAAGCCCAGCCGCCGCAAACTCTCCGTCCCGCTTAGTCCGGGCAGTACCCGGCAGTTTACGTTTCGGCTGCGGGAAGTTCTGGAAAACAAGGGGCAGGAAACCGCCGTCATCGAGTACGGCCCGCGCCCCAATATTGACCGGTTTGTGCCTGAAGGAACCCTGTACATCGACTACAATACGGCCACGCTGCGGCGGGTGGAATCCCGGATTCCGATTGAGCACCTCATGTCGATGCAGCTACGGGAAGGTACCACGGTGGCTTCCCAAACCATGCGCATGGTGTCAGATTTTAGTTCTTATCGTGACTCCCTGAGCCGGTTGCAGGCCGTGCGCGCCGAGCAGCAGATTGTGCTGCGCTACCAGGGACGCCCCGATACCACAACCATTGAGGGCAACCTGTTCGTCTACCGCTACACCGCTAAGCCGGCCGGCAAAGGCTACAAAGCTACGGGGGCGAATTACAACGACCTCAAACAGGTGCAGAAGCAACGGTACGATGCAGCCTTCTGGCGGGACCAGGAAATTCTGCGAGCTTCGCCGGTAGAGGAGAAGGTAATCCGGGACCTGGAGAAGCAAAAAGCCTTCGGGGCATTTTAACTGCGGCCAAATGCTAAACCACCACGGCATTTTCTGGTTTGTGTTCTATCTTCCGGCAAGCGCAACCTTCCGGGGGCTCCCGCAGTTACTTCGTCAGCTATGCCGTACCACCTGAGCGTCCGTATCGACCCCAATTCCGGCTTTTGCTTTGGTGTCATCTATGCCATCCAAATGGCCGAAGACCTGCTCGATGAGCAAGGCTACCTGTATTGCCTGGGCGATATTGTACATAATGATGAAGAGGTAGAGCGCCTGGAACGCCGGGGCCTACGCATTATTGATTATGAGCAATTGGCTGAACTGCGGGAAGAAGCCGTGCTTATTCGGGCCCACGGCGAGCCACCGAGCACTTACCAGATGGCCCTGCACAATAATCTTACGCTGATTGATGCCTCCTGCCCGGTGGTGCTCAAGCTGCAGAACCGCATCAAAGCGAGCTTCGACCGCAAGGATAAGATTTTTATCTACGGCAAACACGGCCATGCTGAAGTACGCGGCCTGCTGGGCCAGACCAGTGGGGAAGCAGTAGTGTTTGAGAATCTAGAAGAGCTGCTGGGCCATGAACTGCCCCAGAACATCACTCTCTACAGCCAGACGACCAAGAGCACTGATTCCTTCTACCGCATTAAAGGTGAGCTGGAGCAGCGCGGCTACCAGGTGAGTGCCAATGATACCATTTGCCGCCAGGTAAGCAACCGGGACAAGGATTTGCGCCGGTTCGCGGCCCAGTTCGATAAGGTTGTGTTCGTATCGGGCACCAAAAGCTCCAATGGCAAGGTGCTGTATCAGGTCTGCAAGGACACGAACCCGGCCACGCACTTCATTTCCAAGGTTGATGAGCTGTGCGCTACATGGTTTCAGCCGGGGCAGTCGGTAGGCATCTGTGGTGCCACCAGCACCCCGATGTGGCAAATGGAGCAGGTCCGCGACGCTCTGCTGGCCTTATAACAACCATGAGTGCATTGCTGCCAGCCAACTCTGCCGCGCCTTTTGCCGGGCTCCCGCGCGTAAAACCGACGCCACTGGGCTACAAGGGGGTGTTGGTAGCCGGCCTGATTACGGTGAGTTGGCTGGGGCTGCTGGCGTTTCTGCTGGCCCGGTACGAGCCCGACTGGCGCACGCCCTGGCCGTATCTGCTGGTAGTGGTGCAGACGCACCTGTACACCGGCCTCTTCATTACGGCGCATGATGCTATGCACGGCGTAGTAAGCCCGCACAAGCGGCTCAATAATGCCATCGGTACCCTTACGGCCGGTTTATTCGCCTACAACTGGTTCCCGGGCATGCTGGCTAAGCACCACGCCCATCACCGTCACGTTGCCACTCCCGATGACCCGGACTTTCATGATGGGCAGCACCCGGGGTTTCTGCGGTGGTTTGGGCGGTTTGCCTGGAATTATGTAACAGTGGCGCAGGTGGTTCTAATGGCCGCTACGTACAATGGGCTCAAGTATTTCTTTCCGCAGCTCAACGTTATTGCGTTCTGGATGGTACCGGCCATTTTGGCTACGCTGCAGCTGTTTTATTTTGGTACGTATCTGCCGCACCGGGGCGAGCATGCACCGGAAAACCTGCATAAATCGCGCAGCCAGTTCCGTCATCACGTGTGGGCATTTGTAAGCTGCTACTTTTTCGGGTACCACTATGAGCACCACGACCAGCCCTATTTGCCGTGGTGGCGACTGTGGCAAGCTAAAGAGTTGCAGGGGCGCTAAAAGCCTCGAGCGTAGGATAGGACAGGATATATGCCTTTTTGTATATTGAGCAGGTCGTCGGCTTTTCCAACCAGCTGATGCCTGTTGTGCCTATTTTCCCAACTACCTTCCCATGCAGCGAATGTTCCCACCTGGAAGCAGTATGGCTCATTATGGGGGCTGGAGAATATGGGCGGTAGTATTGTGGGCAGCAGTTGGTCTGGCAACTGCCTCTGCCACGGCAGCCGTGCCCACCGATGTACCTCGTGAAGAGCTTTCGGTAACCCAGGCCCGGGCGGTGCTTCTTCGGCTGTCCCCGCAGCTGGTAGTAGCCCAACGCTACCACGATACCCTGCAGCTTCGGCAGTTGCACTGGCGGGTAGGGCAGGCCAACTATACGTTGCACCGTTACGACGCGGCCCTGCGGCATTATCGCCAGGCTGCGCGGCTCAGTTCGTCACGTAGTGCAGAATGGGCCTGGTCGGGTTGGCTGTTGGGGCGGACGCTGTTCAGCCAGGGAGATACCGGCAAATCCCGGCAGACGTACGCAAAGGCTTTTGCTACCTTCCGGCGGTTGCGCAACCTGACGGGCCAGGGGCAGGTACTGGAACAGATGGGGGAGTTGTACGGCCAGACCGGACATTGGCCGCAGGCCCAGACCAGCTACGAGCAGGCATTGTCTACCTGGCAGCTCATGAACGACCAGCCGCATGTGGCGCAGGCATTGAATAGGTTAGGAACTGCCCACCGGGAGCAGAAGCACTACAGCCGGGCGCTGTATTATCTGCGCCAAAGCCTGAAAATGGCCCGCCGCCATCAGGATAGCACCCAAATCAGCCAGGCTCTGAACGGAATGGGCCGGGTTTATCAGACGCTCAATAACCAGGAAGTTGCTTATTCCTTCTTTACGCAGGCACTACAAACCCTGCCAGCTACTGCCCGGCCCCGTACCCGGGCTATTATTCTGCGCAATCTGGGCGTGACCTCCGATTCGTTGGGTAACCACGGTGCTGCCGCTCAGTACCTGCGGCTGGCGCTTGGGCCGGCCCGCCAGACGGGTTCCAAGGTGCTGGTGAGTGAGGTATACGGGGCGTTGGTTGCGCTGTACCGCCGACAGGGGCAGCCCCAGGCTGCCCTAGAGGCGTTAGCTCATTATACCGAATTGCAGGACAGCGTATTTGCAGAACAGCGTTCGGCCCAGGTTGCGGAGCTGCAAACCCGCTACGAAACCGAAAAAAAGGAAAAGGAAATTCAACTGCTGCTAAAAGACCGCCAGTTGCAGCAGGCTAACCTGCACCGGCAAACCTTATTACGCAACCTGCTGGCAGTGGGCAGCCTGCTGCTACTGCTGACAGTGGCCGTCATGTACCGGGCACATCGTCGGCAGCAGGTCAGCAACCGGTTACTGCAGCGGAAAAACGCTGCTATTCATCGGCAGAAAGAAGAGCTGGACCGCCTCAACCATACCAAAGACACGCTGTTCTCTATTATTTCGCACGATTTGCGGGGGCCGCTCAGTTCCCTGTATTCCCTGCTGGCACTTATGAAGCTGGGCCGCCTGCCCGCCGAGCGGCTGGCTTCGCACTCCGAACGGCTCACGCGCATGCTCGACGGCACGCTGCACCTGCTGGATAACCTGCTCAACTGGTCGGCGGCGCAGTTGAAGGGCGAAGGCAGCGCCCGGGCCGAACGAATTCGGCTGGATGAGCTGGCCGATGAAACCGTTGCCCTCTTCCAGGGTGATGCTGAGCGGAAGAACATCCGGCTGCAGAACGATATGCCGGAAGTATGCCTAGCCCGCGCCGACGTAAACATGACCCGCCTGATTCTGCGCAACCTGCTGAGCAATGCCCTGAAGTTCACTGGTAGTGGCGGCACCGTGATGCTGGCGGCCCGGCGGCAGGGGCAATGGTGGGAAATAACGGTACAGGATACCGGTGTGGGCATTGAACCGGCGCAGCAGAACCGGTTACTGGGCAACGGAGCGCACTTTACCACTCCGGGTACTGCCCGCGAAAAAGGTACCGGCCTGGGGCTGCGCTTATGTCAGGAATTTGTGCTGCGCAACGGGGGCAAGCTTACGTTCCAAAGCCAGCCGGGAGTAGGCTCTGTATTTCAGTTTACGCTACCGGCTTTTGATGAAGGCAGCTTCACTCAGGCTATGCCACCGGCCGTAGCTAATGCTGCCGCCGAATGAGGGAGCGGTTGACAATTCGCTCGGTTACCCGCTCCCGGTACGTCTGGCCCAGCGGCAAGGCATGGCCTCCCACTTTCACTTCGAGGTTGCTCACCGAATCGATGCGGGAGGAGTTGACCAGATAGGAGCGGTGCGTGCGCACGAACAGGCCGGGGGGCAGCTGTTCCTCCAGGTTTTTCAGATTGACCAGCGTCAGGTGCGTCCGGCCGTCGGCGGTGTTGATTTTGGTGAAATCCTTCAGTGCCTCAATGTAAAGTACTTCGCGGTAGTGCAGGCGCACAAACTGCGCATCAGTGCGAATGAAAAATGACCCCCAGCCCGTCAGCGTATCGTTCTGGGCATCCGAGTGGGTTGTGTTGACGCGCAGAATGCCGGCCACTTTATTCACCGCCTTCAGAAAGCGGTCCAAGGAAATCGGTTTTAGCAGAAAGTCGATGACATCCAGGTTGAAGCCTTCCATAGCATACTGCGGATAGGCCGTCATGAGTACCACCAGGGGCGGCTGTTGCAGGGACCGTACTAGGTCAATGCCGCTCAGGTGCGGCATCGTAACGTCGGAGAACAGTACCTGTACCGTATGCTCCATCAGGTACCGATGTGCGTCCAGCGGATCAGTGAAGGCCGCTTTTACGTCCAGAATGTCTGTCATAGCCACATAGGCTTGCAGCAGGTCCAGCACAAGCGGATCATCGTCAAGAAGCAGGCAGGAAATCTTCATAAAGGAAGCAGGATACTGAGGGAGTTGGGTGAATATAAAAGGATAAAATCGAATTGTCTTATAAATTATTGAAAGAAAACAATTATTGACGTGCTGAATAGGCTGCTGGTCTACTTTTAAGCTGGCTTGCTATACTTTAACAAGATGAACTATAATTACTTAGTTATCTTATTACGTAGTGTAGTTTGTATTGTACTGTGCCACTGCTGTTTCTCCTGCTACTTGGTCATCTGTACTCCTCTTACCGATGACCATCCACTTGAACACTCCTATTCATATCAGCCATGAAACCTGCCGTCAACCCTGTTCCTGCGAATGCCCCCCCGGTCGTACTGGGAGTGGCGCTCACCATTGCCAACCATGAAGGCCTGCGCCGCTCACTACGCTCTGCTTTTGGGTTGAGTACCAGAGCGATAAACCTGCGCATCGACCCTGGGATGGATCTGATTTTTCTGTGCGAAACCACGCTGCCCGGCTCCCTGCCCTGTCTGGCGTCGCTCACGCACCCCGGAGTTACGGCCGTCACCCTCCGTGAGGCCGTGCTGACCTGGGCTCCCGATCCGGAACACGCCATTGGTCGGGGCACTCCCACGCTGGGGGCTCTGGAGAGCGGTAGCTGCTTTCTGACAGCGAATAGCCGCAAAATCCCAATTGCCACCTTCAACTCCCGTCATGTGCAGTCGACCCACATTGATATGGAACTGTTGGGCCAGCCTAACTTGCTGGAATTTCTGCGCTCCGAGTGGTTTACGCTGGAAATATCGGGAACGAACCGTCGCCGCCTGAACCGGCCGCTGGCGTTTCAGGCCAACCTGCAGTTTGAGGTTCGGATGCTGCCGCAAACTGCCGCTGCAGCTTAGCTGTAAGACCAGTTACCTACTTGATACATTAGCATAAAAAAGGCTCCGAAAAATATCTTCCGGAGCCTTTTTTATGTTTTTCGTTAGTGGACGTTGTTGGTTTTCTTGCAGCAATCCGGCAGGCGGTCATACGCCCGGGCGTCGGCCGTCTGCTTGTCGGCGTCGTAGCCGGTTTGCTGCACGGCCGTGCGCAGGGCCGTAGGCGTGGTCTTATCGGGGCGGTACGTGACGGTGAGCATCTGGCTGGGTACATCGAGGGTGGCAGCCTGCACGCCTTTCTCATAAGCCAGCGACTTTTCGAGGCGGGCTTTGCACATATCGCACACAGCGGAAGTTTTTACCTGCAGTGTTTCGGTAGCGGGGCCTTTGGCTTTGGGCGTGCCTTGAGCAAAGGCGTCAGCAGAAGAAACAAGCAGCGAAAGCGCCAGAACGAAGGAAGGAAAATGCTTCATATGAGTGAAAACAAAGGAAGTTGTTGAACAGTGCCCGCTTGGACCACTAGAAAGAACTGTGCCGAAAACCGGCGGCAATGTTACTGCAAGGTGAAACGTAAGCCGGCATACGTGAGGCGGCCGTATACCGGCCCCCAGATCATGGCGGCATCGAAGTTGGGGCCGAAGGGCTGGCTGGCTCCTTCAATGGGGTTAGACTGGCGGTAGTTGGTCAGGTTCTCGACGCCAGCATATATCTCGAACCGCTTGAAAGCCCGCGTGAGTTGGGTGTTGAGCAGGGCGTAGCGCGGGGCGAAGGTGAGGGTACTTTCGCCGGTGCCGTGCTGGTGGCCCATGCCGCCCGGGCCATGTGCCAACGGCCGCCGCCCAAAGCCCTGCACCGTGACATCGGCCCGCCACTTATCAAAGGCCGTGGCGTACCCCAGGTTCAGGAACAGCCGATGCCGGGGCGTGAGCACCTTAGGGAGCAATTCGCCCTCGTAGGAAGTCTGCACATCCAGGTATTTATAGGCTGCCTTGGCTTGGAGGCCCTTCACCGGCTCCACCTGCACCTCCGTCTGGAAGCTGCGGGAGTAGCTGCGCCCACCCGGCTCCAGGTTCCCGATCAGCAGTTGGGCCGAGGCCGAATACGGGTCCGACACCACCTGATTGCCAAACTCGGTGTGATAGTAATCGGTGATGAAGGTGCCGGGCCGCCCGAAGGCCGTGAAGTATTGCGTGACTGAGCCGCCTACGTTCCAGGCCGTTTCGGGCCGGAGGTTGGGGCTGATGACGAACTCGCGGGAGCTGACCAGCATGCCTGCGTTTTCGGCAATGGGGTTGGCCGTGCGCTGGCCCCGGCCGGCGGCCAGCCGCAGCACCGTGTTCTTGGCCGGGTCGTACTTTACGTTGAGGCGGGGCGTGAGAAACCAGCCGTACAGGTTGTGGCGGTCAAGGCGCAGGCCCGTGACGATGGTCAGGTTGCGGGCGTTCTGGTAGGTGTATTCGGCAAAAGCCCCGGGCACCTGCTCCAGGCGGTTGCGGTGCTCCCGGGCATACCGCTCGGCGGGCGTTTCCGTCACATAGGTGAAGCCCGTGCGGTACACTTCCCGAAAGTCGTCGTGCAAAAAGCTCAGGCCGGCCCGGTAGGTGTGCGCCGTGGTGCCGATGATGCTCTGGAACAGCAGAGTGGCCAGCCCTGTGCGCTGGGTGCCGTCGTAGGTGCGCAGGCCGTAACGGGAGGTGAAGTCGTGGCTGGTGCCGCTTAGCAGCAGACCGAGGCTCTGGTAGGGGCGGCCGGGCCAGGTGTAGCTGGTTTTGGCGTAACCCGTGTACCGGTCGGTTTCCTGAGTGGTGCCGTAGAAGCCGCCGGGGTTGTCCTCACGGTAGCCTAACTGGCCGCCCTGGCGGGTTTCGCGCAACGCGCCCAGGCCTACTTCCGTTACCAGCCCCGTCCCGGAAATGTACTTCCACTTATTAAACAGGTTGAACTGCGTGGCCAGCGGCAAATCCAGGAACTGGTCGTCGTTGCGGTCCACGCGGCGGCCCAGGTGGTCGGAGTGCAGCAGCAGGGTGGTGCTGAGCTTCTTGGTGAGGCGGGTGGCCAGGTTCAGATTCACATCGAACTTACCCAGGTCGTTGCCATAGGCGTTGAACAGCAGCCGGTCGGCCTTGTCGGGCTCCTTGAGGCGCACGTTCACCTGGCCCGAAATACTTTCGTAGCCATTCACCACCGAGCCTGTGCCCTTAATGATGTCGATGCTCTCGATCCAGGGGCCGGCCAGGTAGCCCAGGCGGTAGGGCGTGGCCAGCCCGCGCAACGCCGGCAGGTTATCGATGGTGAGCAAAGAGTAGGCTCCATCCAGGCCAAGCAGCTGAATCTGCTTGGCACCGGATACGGCGTCGGTGGTTGAAACCTCCACCGAGGCATTAGTTTCAAAGCTTTCGGCCAGGTTGCAGCAGGCCGATTTGGTCAGGTCGCGGCTGGTGATGACCTGGGTGTTGGTGGGCGTGAGGCCGGAGTAGGAGGGAGCCCGCTCCTCAATCTTCACCTCGGCCAGCTCCCCCGAGCGGCGCAGCGGCACGCGCAGGTAGCCGCTGGCGGCCTGCACGGTATCGGGCATATAGCCCAGAAAGTTGATGATCAGGCGGGTATCGGTACCGGCCGGGCGTAGCAGGGAAAACGCTCCTTGGTTGTCGGTGGTGGTGGCGCCGGTGGGCGTGCTCAGCCAGCGCACCACGGCCCCGGGAACAGGCGTGCTGGTGGTAGCATCGAGCACCTGGCCGCGCACGGGGGCAGTGGTCGCGTCGGGCGTTTGGGCCGTGGCCGTGGTAGCTACGGTCAGCAGACCAGCGGCCGCCACTAACCGGAAAGGCCCGGATAAAGCGTTCATAGTGTCAGGAAGTTAGCAGTTCTCGCCAAGGAAAAACAGCCGGCACCGCAGCGCCCGGCTCCACCGCTCCGGTTGGGAGCGGCAGCGAGAATAGCCTAAACGACCAGTACGCCCACAAATGTGAGCAGGGCTCGTCCCGCCCGCGGCGGCGGCGACGAGTCGGCCGCGTGCCAGGCGGCAGGAGCCGCTACCTCGGCGGCCGGCACCGTGCGCCACACCGGGGCCGTGGGCCAGGTGTGCAGCAGGGCCGGCAGCGGAGCTTTCACCCAGCTCAGCTCGGCCGAAGGTGCGTCGAGCTTGTGAAAATGCGCCCCGAACTCGCAGCAGGCCTTGGTAAACTGTGCCTTGTTGGTGTGATGCGCGGTGGCCTGCGGGGCCGGGCAGCCGTGGCGGGCCGGACTGAACACTACGCCCGCCGTGTGCCGCCCGCTTTGCCGGCAGGTGTGCTGCTGCACCGTGAGCCCCACCGAGGAGGTGAGCACGAGCAGGGCCAGCCAGAAGCTGAAGAGTCGGTGCAGCAGTGGGCGTTTCATATCCGGAGACAAAGATACGGCTCTGGTGGTATTGATTACGGGCCAAGTAAGTGCGGAATTTGGCAACGGCTCTGCCGCAGTAGCTCGTCGGGGAAACGGCCGGGCTGTACCAAGCTCCTGCGCCGCAAGCCAGGGCCCATACCACAGCGAAACCCTCCGGGAAAACACCGGGGGAATCAACTGCCATTCTGGCGGCTGACCTCGAAAGCTAATCGTAAAACGCTTCAAATAGCGTTTAAACGATGTTTTTGTGAGTGGTAGAAAATGGTAAATCGTGGTTGGGTTTTCCGGGGGGTTGCGTACTTTTGCTATATCCCGTTCCCATGGCCACTCCACACCTCTCGCATGTCCCAGCTGCTCTCCGGCGAATACGAGTGCAAGCTCGACCCCAAAGGTCGGCTGGTACTGCCGGCGAAAGTGAAGGCCAACCTGCCGGAAGCATCGGGTAGCCAGCTGGTGCTGGTGCGTGGGTTCGAGCCCTGCTTGGTGCTTTACCCCCGGGCCGCGTGGCGCGTGATTCATGAGAAGGTGATGGCGCTGGATGAGTTCAACGAGGAGTACCGGCAATTTCAGCGGAATTTTTTCCGGGGCATGACGGAGGTGGAGCTGGACAGCATCGGGCGGTTTATGCTGCCGCGCACCATGCTGCGCTACTCCGGCATCGAGAAGGAAGCCATTATTGTGGGGCTGGGTAACCGCTGCGAAATCTGGGACCCGGACCGCTACGATGACTTCCTCATTAAAGACCAGCAGAGCTTTTCGAAGCTGGCGCAGAAATTTTTAACCACCGAACCCGGCCCTGGCGGCCCCCTGGCCGCATGAACGACAGCTTGAACGAGTACCAGAACGATACCGCCTACCACCGCCCCGTGATGCTGCGTGAGTGCCTCGAGGGCCTCGACCTGCAGCCCGGGGGCCGCTACGTGGACGTAACCTTCGGCGGGGGCGGCCACTCGGCCCGCATTCTGGAGCGGTTGCAGCACCCCGGCCACCTTTACAGCTTCGATCAGGACGCCGATGCCGAGCGGGAAGCAGCCCAGTTGGCGCGCCCCGAGTTTACCTTCATCCGCAGCAACTTCCGCCAGCTTTTTCAGGAACTCAAGCGCCACGACGCCCTGCCCATGGATGGCCTGCTGGCCGACCTGGGCGTGTCGTCGCACCAGTTTGATACGCCAGAGCGCGGCTTCAGCACCCGCTTCGACGGCCCGCTGGACATGCGCATGGACTCGGAAGGGGAGGACGCCTCGGCGGCGGATATTATTAATGAGTACTCGGAGGCCGAGCTGCACCGCATCTTTGGCATGTACGGCGAGGTAACCAATGCCCGCACCCTGGCCAACACCGTGGCCACGGCCCGGCGCGGCCAGAGCATCAGTACCATTGCCGGCCTCAAGAAAGCCATTGCGCCCTGCACCCCGCGGGGCAAGGAAAACAAGTACCTGGCCCAGGTTTTCCAGGCCCTGCGCATCGAGGCCAACGACGAAATGGCCGCTTTGCGCGAGATGCTGGAACAAACTGCCCAGGTGTTGCGCCCCGGCGGCCGGTTGGTGGTGATGAGCTACCACTCGTTGGAAGACCGATTGGTGAAGAACTTTATTGCCAAGGGTAAATTCTACGGCGAGGTGGAAAAGGACCTGTTCGGGCGCTCCAGCGTGCCCTTTGAGGCACTCACCCGCAAACCTGTAGAAGCCTCACCCGAGGAAATTGCCCTCAACAGCCGCGCCCGGAGTGCAAAGCTGCGCATCGCCAGTAAGAATTGAGCCCTATAATGAAGAACCGCCTTCTTCCCTGCGCCAGGTATTCGCTACGTGCCCTGCTTCAGGTGCAACGCTGGAATACTGTAGGTCGTGGTCAGGCCGTTGCGTCTTGGCTCGTAGTTGTTGAGTGCTGATTGTTAATTTCAAAGACAGTGGCTACTAATACCATCAAACCCGTCACGAACCAGCCGCGCACCAACGCGCCTCGTGCCATTGTGCCGGAACCGGTATATGTGCCGGAACCAGAGCCGACGCCCCCCCCGGCTCCGAAGCCAGCCCGGGCGGCGCGGCCGGCCGCGCAACCGCGCGTAGCCGCTTCCTGGAGCGTGTTTACGCTGCTGGAGCGCGTGACGCGGGTAGATGGTCTGTTCCGGGAGGGGCTGCCGGTTCGGTTCCTGCCCCACTTACTGTTCATCATGTTCCTGACGTTGGTGTACATCGGCAACACGCACTACGCCACGCGCATGAACCGCAGCATCCAGAAGCTGAAGCTGGAAACCGAGGATCTGCGGGCCGACTATACCACGCTGTCTTCGGATTATATGGAGGCCAGCAAACAGAGTGAGGTAGCCCGCAAAGTGGCCGCCTATGGTCTGGTGGAAAGCTCCTCGCCACCCTTCCGCATCACGGTGCCGGCCGGCCACATTGATGAGGCCCGGCTGGAAGAAGTACCCCTGTTGACGGCCGACTCGGTGGTAGCTATGACGGCCCGCGCCAAAGCCGACTCCGTGCGCCGCGCCGCCGAGCGGGTAACTACCGACAGCAACGCCGCCGTAACTGAAGCCGCCCCGCCCGCCCCCATCGATGTGGACGTGACCGAACTCACGGCCCCCGCATCTTCCTCCAATCGTTCAGCCCCCCGCCGCAATGAAAGGAAACGTTAAAAAAAGTATTGTCACCCGCATCCGGCTGGCATTTCTGGGTGTTTGCCTGTTCTCAATTGCCATCGTCTGGAAGGTAACCCAGGTGCAGTTCAACGAAGGGGCCCGCTGGCGTGCCCTGGAGCAGGAGCGGCGCGTGGTGTACCAGCCCGTGTTTGCCACCCGGGGCAATATCTTCGCCTCCGATGGCCGCAGCATCATGGCTACCTCGCTGCCCTTCTACCGGGTGGCCTGGGACCCGAGCGTGGTGAATGACGCGCTGTTCAGCCAGAAAAAAGACTCCCTGGCACTGTTGCTTTCCCGCTTTTTCGGCGACCGGAGCACGCAGGAGTACTTGCGCCGCCTGAAAAATGCCAAGAGCGGCAAAGTGCGCTACCTGCGGCTGAACTCCCGTCAAATCAACTTCCAGGAAAAGAAGGAGCTGGCCCAGTGGCCCATTTTCCGGGCGGGTAAGAACAAGGGTGGCGTCATCTTCGAGAAGGTAGATAAGCGGTTCCGGCCCTTCGGCGGGCTGGCCCAGCGCACCATTGGCTTCGTGAACGAGGACAAGAACGGGGCGGGCCTGGAGTTTACCTTCAACCGCCACCTGGCCGGCAAAGACGGCGAGGCGCTGTTTGAGCGGGTGCCCGGTGGCAACAAGCCCATCTACGACGGTACCGAGGTGAAGCCCCAGCCCGGCTTCGACATCAAGACCACCCTCGACATCAACCTCCAGGACGTGGCCGAAAACGCCTTGTACAAGTCGTTGGTGGACAACGACGCGCAGTACGGCTGCGTGATTCTGATGGAGGTGAAAACCGGCGAAATCCGGGCCGTGGCCAACCTGGGCAAGGTGGCCGATGGCGTGTACCGCGAGGATTACAACTACGCCATTGCCGACCAGGGCCGCACCGAACCGGGCTCCACGTTCAAGCTGGCTTCCATGATGGCCCTGTTCGAGGATAACCCCAAGCTGGAGTTGACTGATACCGTGAATACCGGCAACACCGGCATGATGAAAATTGCCGGGGCCGTGAAAACCGATACCCATCCCAACGGCCGTATTCCCATTCAGAAGGTGATTGAGCAGTCGTCGAACATTGGGGTGGCCAAGCTCATCAACGACCACTTTAGCGCCAAGCCCGAGAAGTACACCGACTACCTGAAGACCTTCGGGCTGGACAAGCCGCTGGGCTTCCAGATGGCCGGTGAGGCCCGTCCCTACATTAAGGACCCTCGGGACCGGAGCTGGAGCCGCACCTCCTTGTCCACCATGAGCATCGGCTACGAGCTGAAGCTGGCTCCGCTGCAAACCCTGGCTTTCTACAACGCCATTGCCAACGATGGGGTGAAGATTGAGCCCATCATCGTGCGCGAAATCCGCCAGGCCGACAAGGTGCTGGAAAGCTACGAGGCCCGGGTGCTCAACCCCAAAATCTGCTCCGAAAGTACCCTGCTCAAGATGCAGTCGATGCTGAAAGGGGTGGTGCTGAACGGCTCGGCCCGCGGCATCCGCACCGATGGCTATTCCATTGCGGGCAAAACCGGCACGGCCTGGAAGTTCAAGAACGGCCACTATACCCGCATGTACTCCACCAGCTTCTGCGGCTACTTCCCCGCCGACGAGCCCAAGTACAGCTGCATCGTGGTGATTGACTCGCCCCGGCGCGGCCGTATCTATGGTGGCACGGTGGCGGCCCCGGTGTTCCGCGAAGTGGCTGATAAGGCTATGGCCCGCGACGCGGCCAGCCTGCGGCCGTTGCTGGCCCGGGCTCCTGTTGCTAAGTCGAGGGTGCCGTTTGTGCAGGCGGGCATGCAGGATGAACTGTCACTGGTATTCACTCAGCTGGGCGTGAGCCACAACGGCGTCACGGGCACCGACGATTGGGTTCGTACGAAGGCCGATGCGGAATCAGCCTCATTGGCTCTGAAACCGATGGCCGTGCGCCCCGGCCGGGTGCCCAACGTACAGGGCCTGACGTTGCGCGACGCGCTGTTTCTGCTGGAAAATCGAGGCCTGCGGGTGCGTTCCTACGGCACGGGCCGGGTGAAAACCCAGTCGGTAACGGCCGGCACTACGGCCCGGCGCGGCACCACCATAGTGCTCCAGATGGAGCCCATCGGCGGCACGCCCGCGCCCGTAGTTTTACCCACGCCCGAACCCGACCCGGCCGCCGAGGCCCGCACGCCCCGCACGGCGGCCCGGCCTTCTCCCGACACGAAACGGGCAGCCGCGGCTAAAAAAACGGCGGCTGGTCCTAAAAAAGCCACGGCCGCCGTGAAGTCCGCCGCTCGTCCCAAAGTCTGAGGGGTTGCCGGTTGGCGGCTTCAGGCTGCGCGTAGTCGGCTGCCAGTGGCTCCGTACTTACCGCTCATTGTTCATTGCTCATTACTCCTTGTTTTGAATTCCTCTGCTGCTTCCCTCTCCACTCTGCTTCATGATGTAACCGTGCGTAGCCAGCACGGCCCCACTGACGTTTCCGTGGCCAGCCTCACCCTCGATTCGCGGCAGGCCGGGCCGGGCACGGTGTTCTTTGCGTTGCGCGGCACCGCTACCGACGGGCACCAGTTTATTGCCAAAGCAGTGGAACTGGGCACGGCCGTGGTGGTATGTGAAGAGTTACCCGCCGAGCTGAGTCCGGCCGTGGCCTACATGCAGGTACCCGATTCGGCGGAGGCTATGGCACGCATGGCAGCTGAGTTTTACGGCCACCCCTCGCGCCGTTTGCAGCTGGTGGGCATTACCGGCACCAACGGCAAAACCACCTGCGCCACCATGCTGCACAAGCTGTTCCGGGAGCTGGGCTACCACTGCGGGCTGTTGAGTACGGTGCAGAATCAGATTGACGAGGAGGTTATTCCGAGCACCCACACCACGCCCGATGCTATCCGGCTGAATGAGCTGCTGGCCCGCATGCTGAAAGCCGGCTGCACCCACGTATTTATGGAGGTGAGTAGCCATGCCGTGGTGCAGCACCGCATTACCGGCCTGCACTTCGCCGGCGGCATCTTCACCAACCTCACCCACGACCACCTCGACTACCACGGCACCTTCGATGCCTACCTGAAAGCCAAAAAGGGCTTTTTCGATCAGCTGCCGAAGTCGGCCTTTGCTCTCACCAACGCCGACGACAAGCGCGGCCCGGTGATGCTGCAAAACGTGGCGGGCCGCCGTGAAACCTACTCTATGCGCGGCAACGGCACGTTCCGGGGCAAGCTGCTGGAAAACGCCGTGCATGGCCTGCACCTGGCGGTGGACGGCCGCGAGGTGCAGTTCCGCCTGATTGGGGTGTTCAACGCCTACAACCTGCTGGCCATTTATGGGGCGTCCGTGCTGCTGGGTGAGGAGCCCACGGAGGTCCTCACGGTGCTGTCGGGCCTGACCTCGGCCCCGGGCCGGTTCGAGCCGGTGGTGTCGGAGAAGGCGCGCATTACGGGCATTGTGGATTACGCCCACACGCCCGACGCGCTGGAAAACGTGCTCCAGACCATTGCCGATATCCGCCAGCCCAGCCAGCAGGTAATTACGGTGGTGGGCTGCGGCGGCAACCGCGACGGCGCCAAGCGCCCCATCATGGCCCGGCTGGCGGCCCAGCTTTCCAGCCGCGCCGTGCTGACTTCCGACAACCCCCGCTTCGAGGACCCCAACGATATTCTGGCCCAGATGCAGGCCGGCGTGCCCGCTGAAGCCCAGGGCAAAGTCCTGACCATTGCCGACCGGCGCGAGGCTATTAAAACGGCCGTAGCCCTGGCCGGCCCTGGGGATATTGTGCTGGTTGCTGGCAAAGGCCACGAAACCTACCAGGAAATCAACGGCATCAAAACCGACTTCGACGACAAGCAGGTGCTGCAACAGATGTTTGATCTGCTGGGGAAATAAGTTTTTGGTTGTTTGTTTTTCGTTGTTCGGGGCTGGCCTGGATAAATAAGCAGGCAAGCAAGGGCCTGAAAAACAACGGATAATCAGAAACAGGCAACGAAAAACAAGAAACGAACAACGAAAAACCGAATCTTTGCAGCTTGGAAATTCTCTGCCTACCAACTGCTGACCCCCGCGCTCATGCTGTATTACCTCTTTAACTACCTCTATAAAGTGTACCACCTGCCGGGTACGGGCGTGTTTCAATACAGCTCGTTCCGGGCGGCGCTGGCGGTAGTTACCTCGCTCATCATTGCGCAGTTTTTCGGTGCGCCGCTCATCCGGGCGTTGCAGCGCCAGCAAATCGGCGAGTCGATCCGGGACCTGGGTTTGCAGGGGCAGATGGAGAAGAAAGGTACGCCTACGATGGGCGGGCTGATTATCCTACTGGCCATTCTGGTACCGGTGCTGCTGTTTGCCAAGCTCGACAACATCTACATCGTGCTCATGATTCTGAGTACCGTGTGGCTGGGCCTGATCGGCTTCGTAGACGACTATATTAAGGTAGTGAAGAAGGATAAGGAGGGGCTGGCCGGCCGCTTCAAGATTCTGGGCCAGGTGGGTCTGGGCCTCACCGTGGGCTGGGTGCTGTTCTTCAGCAATGACGTGACCGTGCGCCAGTACGCGCTGCCCAACGGCTCGTTTTCGGCCGTGGATGCCAGCTCCGTCTACCAGGACGTGAAGCTGATGATTACCACCGTACCCTTCCTCAAGAACAACGAGCTGAACTACGGCGACCTGTTCGCCACAGCCGGCGACTTTTTCAACGAGTACTACGCCTTCTTCTACATTCCCATCGTCATCGTCATCATCACGGCGGTGAGCAACGGGGCCAACATCACCGACGGCCTCGACGGGCTGGCGGCGGGTACTTCGGCCATTATCGGCATCACGCTGGCCATTTTCGCCTTTGTGAGCGGCAACGCTTTGCTGGCCGACTACCTCGACATCATGTTCATTCCGAACTCGGGAGAGCTGGTGATTTTCTGCGCCGCCTTCGTGGGGGCCTGCGTGGGCTTTCTGTGGTACAACTCGTACCCAGCCCAGGTATTCATGGGCGACACCGGCTCGTTGGCTATTGGCGGCATCATTGCCGTGCTGGCCATCATCGTGCGTAAGGAGTTGCTGATTCCGGTGCTGTGCGGGGTGTTCCTGATTGAAAACCTCTCGGTGATGGTGCAGGTGAGCTACTTCAAATACACCCGCCGCAAATACGGCGAAGGCCGCCGTTTGCTGCGCATGTCGCCGCTGCACCACCACTACCAGAAGCTGGGCTACCACGAATCCAAAATCGTGTCGCGCTTCTGGATTGTGGGCATCATGCTGGCGGTACTGACGCTGGTAACTCTCAAACTGCGGTAGGATTTAGAACTCAGAAGTGAGAGCTAAGATTTTAGACTCGCCCCTCTCAATAATGCCTTCTCAGCTCTAAATTCTCAATTCTAAGTTCTCACTTCTCATGTCTAGAATCGTTATTTTAGGAGCCGCGGAGAGTGGGGTAGGGGCGGCGCTGCTGGCGCAGGCCAAGGGCCACACCGTATTTGTGTCCGATAAAAGCCCCATCCAGCCCGCCTACCGGCAGAAACTGGAGGCGGCTGGAATTCCCTTCGAGGAAAACCAGCACACCGAAGCCGAAATTCTGCGGGCCGATGAGGTGGTGAAAAGCCCCGGCATCCCGGAGAAAATGCCCATCATCCAGGTGCTGCGGGCTCAGAAGACACCCATCATTTCGGAGATTGAGCTGGCCGGCCGCTACACCAAAGCCCGGTGCATCTGCATTACCGGCACTAACGGCAAAACCACCACCACGCTGCTCACCTACCACCTGCTGAAGGAGGCCGGCCTGAACGTGGGCCTAGCCGGCAACGTGGGCTACTCCCTGGCCGAGCAGGTAATCGAAGACCAGTACGACTACTACGTGGTGGAGCTGAGCTCTTTCCAGCTGGATGATACCTACGCGTTTCAGCCCTGGATTTCGGTGCTGCTCAACATCACCCCCGACCACCTCGACCGGTACAACTATTCGCTGCAAGAATACGCCCAGGCCAAGCTGCGCATCATGCGCAACCAGGACAGCTCGGGCTATTTCATCTACAACGCCGACGACGAGAATATCCAGCGCACGTTCAAAGCCGCCCTGCGGCCGGTGCAGCAGTTTCCATTCAGTCTGCACCACCGCCCCGACTATCAGCTGGGAGCTTACTACATGGATGAGGAGCGGGTGTGCGTGGATTTGCAGCCGGGTTTCTACAGCAAAACGGAGGAAATCAATACGGCCGCCTCGCCGCTCATCGGGCAGCACAACCGCCAGAATATGTTGGCCGCCGTGCTTTGCGCCCGACTGGCGGGCATCGAGAAAAAACAGATTGAGGACAGTCTGGCCTCTTTCCACAACGCCGACCACCGTTTGCAACCCGTGGGCGAGCTGAATGGCACCCGTTTCATTAACGACAGCAAGGCTACTAACGTGGAAGCGGCCTGGTTTGCCCTCGACGGTATCCGCCAGCCCATCGTCTGGATTGCGGGCGGCACCGATAAGGGCAACGACTACTCCACGCTCATCCCACTGGCCGAAAACCGCGTGAAGGCCCTAATTTGTCTGGGCCTCGACAACGAGAAGCTCAAGGCCAACTTCGGCGGGGTGGTGCCGCACCTGGAGGAAACCCGCAGTATGGCTGAGGCCGTGCAGCGCGCCGCCGCCCTGGCCGCCCCCGGCGACGTGGTGCTGCTTTCGCCCGCCTGCGCTTCTTTTGATCTGTTCCAGAACTACGAGGACCGGGGCCGACAGTTCGCCCAGGCCGTGCAGCAGCTCACCGACGACCAGACTAACGAAGAGGCCAACGAATAACCGGCTTGTCATTCCGAGCAAACTGAGGAATCTGTGTTGACTTGGTGCAACGATTACTCCAGATTCCTCAATTTGCTCGGAATGACAAGCGGCCAACTCACTCATTTACACTTTCACCACTTCACCGCCCATGGAACCCATCACCAACTGGCTGCGTCAAAATCTGAAGGGTGACCCTATTCTCTGGGGCATCGTGCTGCTGTTCTCGTTCATCTCCATTGCGGTGGTGTACTCGGCAACGGGCACGCTGGCTTACAAGAAGATGGGCGGTAACACCGAGTACTTTCTGTTCAAGCACACCAGCCTGATTTTCGTGGGCCTGTTCTTCATGTGGCTGGCCCACCGCATCGATTACCGCTACTATTCGCGCCTCTCGCTCTACGCCCTGCTGATTTCGGTACCGCTGTTGATTTTTACTTACATTATGGGCGGCGACATTAACGGCGCTTCCCGCTGGCTGACCATACCGGTAATCAACCAAACGGTACAGCCTTCCGACCTAGCCAAACTGGCCCTGATTTCGCACTTGGCCTCCATGCTCAGCCGTCGGCAGCAGCACGTAGAGGACTTCAAAACTACGCTGTTGCCCGTAATGCTGTGGGTTGGGGTGATTTGCGGGCTGATTATCCTGTCGAATGCTTCCACGGCTCTGCTGCTGTTTGCTACCTGCCTGCTGCTTATGTTCATTGGGCGGGTGCCGTTCAAGCAGATGGCCGTGATGGTAGCCATCGGTATTGTGGTCGGTGGTGTCGGGCTCACTTCCGGACAGCGCTACAAAACGGTACTGTCCCGGATTGAAAGCTTCACCGACAAGAGCAAACCCGTACCCTTCCAGTTGGAGCACGCCTACATTGCCGAGGCTACCGGCGGCATCTTCGGCAAAGGCCCCGGCCGGAGCACGGAGCGCAACATTATGCCCCACCCGTACTCCGACTTTATCTACGCCATCATCATTGAGGAGTACGGCCTGGTGGGCGGCGTAGTCGTGGTGTTTTTGTACCTCGCCTTCCTGTACCGGGGGCTGAAAACGGTGATGAACAGCTACGGCGCCTTTGGGGGGTTGCTTTCCGCGGGGCTGAGCTTTAGTCTGGTGCTGCAGGCCATGGTGAACATGGGCGTGGCCGTGGGCCTGGGCCCGATTACCGGTCTGCCGCTGCCCCTGCTGAGCATGGGCGGCACCTCCCTCATCTTCACCGGCATCAGCATCGGCATCATCCTGGCCGTGAGCCGGGGCGAGCGGGAAATACGCCCGATGGTGGGCGAGCCCGCCGACACGGCCCGTATTCCGCGCGTTTCGCAGTACGCCTAACTGGTTTTTAGTTTCTGGTTGATGATTTTTGGTCTCTTCACGGGGCGAGAAAGCCAAAAACCAAGAACCGCTAACCAAAAACCAAATTTCATGAAACTAATCATCAGCGGCGGCGGTACCGGGGGACACATTTTTCCGGCGGTGGCTATTGCCAACGAAGTACGCCGCCGCCACCCCGAGGCCGAAATCCTGTTCGTGGGAGCCAACGGCCGTATGGAAATGACCCGCGTACCCGAGGCCGGCTACAACATTGTGGGCCTGGATATTGCCGGGCTGCAGCGCAGCCTCACGCCCCAAAATCTGCTGTTTCCCATCAAGGTGATGCGCGCCGTCCGTAAGGCCGGCAAAATCATCGAGAAGTTCCGGCCCGATGCGGTGGTGGGAGTGGGGGGCTATGCTTCGGCCCCAGTGCTGATGGCCGCCACCTCCCGGGGCATTCCGGCCCTGATTCAGGAGCAGAACTCCTACGCCGGCCTCGTCAACAAGCTCATGGCCCGGCGGGTGCAGCGCATTTGCGTGGCCTATGAGGGCATGGAACAGTTCTTCCCCGCCGACCGGTTGGTGCTCACCGGCAACCCCGTCCGCACCGAAATTGCTGATGGGCAGCGCAGCGAGGCCCTGGCGTTCTTCGGGCTGGATGCCACCCGGCCGGTGCTGCTGGTGATTGGGGGCAGCCTGGGTGCCCGCACGCTCAACCAGGCCACGGCCGCCGCCCTGCCGCGTCTGCGCGAAGCGGGCGTGCAGCTGCTCTGGCAAACCGGCAAAGTCTACTTCCCCGAGGCCGAAAAGCAGGCCGCATCCTTCGCCGCCGATAACCTCCAGGCCTTGGAGTTCGTGCGCCGCATGGACCTCGCCTACGCTGCCGCCGATGTAGTTATTTCGCGGGCCGGAGCGTTATCGGTGTCGGAGCTGTGCCTGACGGGCAAGCCTAGCATCTTGGTGCCCTCGCCCAACGTGGCCGAAGACCACCAGACCAAAAATGCCCGGGCCCTCGCCCAGAAGGATGCCGCCCTGCTGGTACGCGACGCTGAAGCTGGTGCCGTGCTCTACGACGAGGCGTTGGTCTTACTGCAAAACCCGGCCCGGCAGCAGCAGCTCGCTGCCAACATCTGCCAGCTGGCCTACCCCCAGGCCACTGCTACCATCGTGGACGAGCTGCTGCAACTGCTGCCCGCCGCTCCGAACTCCTAGCTTTAACTCCTCGCTCCTTGAAAAAATACGTCTTCTTCCTCGGTATTGGTGGCATCGGCATGTCGGCCTTGGCACGGTGGTTCCAGGCCAACGGCTACGAGGTGAGTGGCTATGACAAAACAGCCACGCCCCTCACGGAAAAGCTGACGGCCGAAGGCATTGCCATTCACTACGAGGACGCTGTTGATAACATCCCGCTGGAAGTGCGCCAAAACAAGGCGCAGACGCTGGTGGTGCTCACGCCCGCCATTCCGAAGGACCACCAGGAATGGGCTTGGCTGCGGGAGCAAGGCTACGATATTCAGAAGCGCAGTCAGGTGCTGGGCCTGCTCACCCAGGGCCGGCCCACCATTGCCGTGGCCGGCACCCACGGCAAAACCACCACCAGCAGCATGGTGGCCCACCTGCTGCACCACGCCGGCGTGCCCTGCGCCGCCTTCTTGGGCGGCATCAGCGTGAATCTGGGCTCCAACCTGCTGCTGCCCTCGGAACCAATTAAGAATGAAGAATTAAAAATTAAGAATTCTCCCGCCTCCTCCGAAGGCTTGGCTGCCGACTCCGAACAACCAACAACCAACAACCAACAACTCGCCACCAACATTCCGGTCGTTGTGGAGGCCGATGAGTACGACCGGAGCTTTCTGACTCTGTTCCCCACCGTGGCCATCGTCACCAGCACCGACGCCGACCACTTGGATATCTATGGCCACAAGGAGGCGCTGGTAGAGTCGTTCCGGCAGTTCGTGAGCCAGATTCAGCCCGGCGGCACGCTCATCATCAATCACACCGCCGACCCCAGCGTGGCGGCGGCGGCTCCGGCGGGCGTGCGCGTCATTCGCTACGGCCTCTCGCCCGAGGAAGGACCGGAGCTGTACGCTACCGACATTGCGGCCCAGGGCCACCAGTTCCATTTTGCTTTGCACGGCCCCCAGGGTATTACCGATGGGCTGGTGCTAGCCGTGCCGGGCTACCACAACGTGGAGAACATGCTGGCTGCTGCCTGCGTGGCCCAGCTCTACGGCCTCAGCCCCGGGCAGCTGCGCGTCGCCGTGGCCGCCTATAAAGGCGTCAAGCGCCGCTTCGAGTTTATTCTGACGGCCGGCACTGCCGCCGCGCCCAAAGTTTATGTAGACGATTACGCCCACCATCCACGCGAAATAGAGGCCTTTCTTCGTTCCGTGCGGGCCCTGTATCCGGGCCGCCGGCTGCGCGTGATTTTCCAGCCCCACCTGTTCAGCCGCACCCGCGACTTTGCCCCGGGATTCGCTGAAAGCCTGAGTCTTGCCGATGAAGTGGTACTGCTCGACATCTACCCGGCCAGGGAGCTACCCATGCCTGGAGTCACCTCTGAATTAATTTTGTCCCAGATAACCGCTGTTGAAAAATCGTTGCAGACCAAAGCAGAAATTTTGCGAAATGCCGAAACCAATCCGGATTTTGACGTATTAGCCACAGTTGGGGCTGGCGACATTGATCAACTGGTGCCTCAATTAAAGAATATTTTGGATATTCGCTGGAATGGAGCTGAAGCGTAAAGCCAATAACCTGCTGTTTGCCACCGCCTGTCTGCTGCTGCTGGTCGGGCTCGGAGCATTTGCTGCCGTAAAACAGGCTAACCGGCCTGTAAACGGGGTTATCGTGTCCATTAGCAATGAGTTCAATAACTTCTTCATCAGTGAGCGGGAAGTGACCAGTCTGCTCACCCGTAAAGGCGAAGACCGCTTGGAAGGAGCCCGCCCCAGCGAGGTTGATCTGAAATCCTTGGAAGCCCGGCTGAAAGCCCACAGCTTCGTAAAGGAAGCACAGGTTTACCGTGACTTGGCCGGTAACCTGCACGCCGATGTGCGGCAGAACCGGCCCATTGCCCGCCTCGTGCATGCCGATTCGCGGCAGGATAGCTACCTGGATGCCGATGGCAACCGGCTGCCTCTCTCGCCCCTATTCACCGCCCGGGTAGTACCTATTTCCCGCTCGGGTGGCCAGCCGCTGACTGCTGGCTTTTTTCAGGACAGCACCGGTGAGCAATACCTGAAGTTTCTGCGCTACATCGACGAGAAACCTTTCTGGCGGGCCCAGGTAGCCGAGGTGTTTGTTGGCCCTAATGGCAAGATTTCGTTTACCCAACAAGTAGGTGACCAAAGGATAGAATTTGGCTTTCCTGAGAATATTTCAGAAAAATTCGCGAAACTGATGGTATTTTACCGTCAAATTCCCCCGGTTCTTGGCTGGGACACGTACCATCGCGTCAACGTCGAGTTTAAGGACCAGATCATCTGCGAATAAAATTATCAGCCTAAAAAGCTACCTTATAGCGGCTTAGGCTACCTTTCCCTGCACCCAACCGCAACTCTCTCGCCCCTCTTCCTCATGCAACACGATAAGATTGTAGTCGGCCTCGATATCGGCACCACCAAAATCTGCGCCCTCGTTGGGCGTAAAAATGAATTTGGGAAGCTCGAAATTCTGGGCATGGGCAAAGCCGTGTCGGAGGGAGTCGTGCGCGGTATCGTGTCGAATATCGATAAGACGGTAGATGCCATCAAAAAGGCCATCCGGCAGGCGGAGGAACAATCGGGCATCAACATCGGGGTGGTGAACGTGGGCATTGCCGGCCAGCACATCAAGAGCCTGCAGCATAACGGCAGTATCACCCGCGCCTCGGTGGATAATGAAATTACCCAGGCCGACGTGGAGCGCCTCACCAGCGACATGTATCGGCTGGTAACGCCTCCCGGTTCCCAGATCATCCACGTAATGCCCCAGGACTACAAGGTGGATTACGAGGAGGGTATTCTGGACCCCGTGGGCATGTCGGGCGTGCGGCTGGAAGGCAACTTCCACATCATCACCGCGCAGAGCACAGCCATCAACAACATCTATAAGTGCGTCACCAAGGCCGGCCTCGAAATCGACAACCTGATTCTGGAGCCGCTGGCTTCCAGCATGTCGGTGCTGTCGGATGAGGAAAAGGAAGCCGGCGTGGCCTTGATCGACATCGGGGGCGGCACAACTGACTTGGCGGTGTTCAAGGATGGCATCATCCGTCACGCGGCGGTGCTACCCTTCGGTGGTAACATCATCACTTCCGATATCAAGCAGGGCTGCCTGGTGATGCAGAACCAGGCCGAGCAGCTGAAGGTAAAGTTTGGGAAAGCCATTGCTGAGGAAGCTTCCGATTATGAAATCGTGAGCATCCCGGGTCTGCGTGACCGGGCTCCCAAGGAAATCAGCCTTAAAAACCTGGCCTACATCATCGAGGCTCGGATGGAGGAAATTGTGGAGCTGGTATACGCCGAGATTCAGCGTCTGGGCTTTCAGGACAAGCTGGCTGCCGGCATCGTGCTGACGGGTGGTGGCTCGCAACTGCAGAACCTGGTGCAGCTTGCCGAATACGTGACTGGTATGGACACCCGTATCGGGTACCCCAACGAGCACCTGGGTAAAAGCAAGATAGAGGCCGTGAAGTCGCCTATGTACGCTACCACCGTTGGGCTGGTGCTGGCTGGTTACCGCTCAATTGATGACCGGCTGGCTCAGCGGCCCTACGACGAGCCCGAACAGAATTACTACCGGGCTGTCCCGGAACCCCGCACTGCTTCGGTTGCTGCACCACAACCAGCCGCCCAGCCGCAGCAGCAAACCCAGCCGGCCGCTCAACCTGCGTCGGAGCAAGCCAAGAAATCGTCGGGTGCCGGCGACTTCTTCCAGAAGATCATCAGCCGCACAAAAGGGCTGCTCATTGATGACTTCGACGACAAGCAATACTAAGTTAGTTATGGGTGCTGGGTGATGAGTGATGAATTATCGGATGGCTCCTGCCGTTAATAATTCATCACTCCTTACTCATTGCTCATAATGCATAACTGACCCCAACTCATGAATTTTACCTTCGATATTCCAGCGCAGTCTAAGTCCATCATCAAGGTGATTGGTGTGGGCGGTGGCGGCTCCAATGCCGTGAACCACATGTTCAGCCAAGGCATCAAGGACGTGGAGTTCGTTATCTGCAACACCGACAAGCAGGCGCTGGCTTCTTCTACAGTACCTAACCGCCTGCAGATCGGGGCTGACCTGACGGAAGGTCTGGGTGCTGGTGCTAATCCTGAGCGCGGCAAACAGGCCGCCATTGAGAGTCGGGAGCAAATCCGGGAGTTGCTCAGTAACGGTACCAAAATGGTGTTTATCACGGCCGGAATGGGCGGTGGTACGGGAACCGGAGCTGCTCCCGTGATTGCCAAAGTAGCCAAAGAACTGGGCATCCTCACGGTGGGTATCGTGACGGCGCCCTTCATGTTTGAGGGCAAGAAGAAGCGTCAGCAGGCAGAGCAGGGCATCAAGGAATTGAGCGACAACTGCGATACGGTGCTGGTGATTCTCAATGACCGGCTGCGCGAAATTTTTGGTAACCTGCCCATTCGCTCGGCATTTGCCAAGGCCGATAACGTGCTGAGTACTGCCGCTAAATCCATTGCCGAGATTATTACGGTAACGGCCGACGTGAACGTGGACTTTGAAGACGTGAAAACCGTCATGAAGGACTCAGGGGCAGCCGTAATGGGCAGCAGCATCACGGAGGGTGAAAACCGGGCCCGGCGCTCGGCCGAAGAAGCACTGGCCTCGCCGCTGCTCAATAATACCGACATCCACGGCGCGCAGAAAATCCTGCTCAGCATTATGTCGGGTGACCAGGCCGAACTGGAAATGGATGAGCTCACGGAAATTACGGAGTACATCCAGGACAAGGCCGGTCAGAATGCCGAGGTGATTTTCGGTCACGGTATCGACCCCACGCTGGGCCAGAGCATCCGGGTGACGGTAATTGCCACCGGCTTCGCCCGCGACGCGCACAACATCACCAACGTGGTGGCCCGCGACTCGGAAAATGCCCTGTCGCAACCCGATCCGCAGATTAACATCTTCGACAAAGACCGGCAGGATACGCCGGCGGTGCCTACGTTCGGAACACCCGTACCGGTAGCAGCCGAGCCGCAGCCCGTAACGCGCTATGACTTGGAAACTTCCGCGCCGGCTCCTGTCGGGTATGAAGCTTCCGTGGTATCGGCTCCGTCAATGCCGGCTCCGGAGCCGGTGCTTTCGCAGCAGCCGGCCCAGCCGGTTACCACGCACCACGCCTTGCCCCGGCCGTCGTTGGATGCCCGCGCCGAAGAGCGGCGGCAGCGTTTGCAGGCTCTCAGCAACGGTCTGAGCACGGATGCCATTAAGGACCAGCTGGAAACTCCGGCGTATCTGCGGCGGCAAGTGAAGCTGGAAAACGTGGTGCCTTCCTCCGAGCAGAACATCAGCCGCTTCAACCTGTCGGATGACAACGAGCTGTTAGGCGACAACCGTTTCCTGCACGACAACGTGGACTAGCCAGACTGCAGACAGACCAAGTACACACCAAGGGCCGCTTCCGTAACAGGAGCGGCCCTTGGCGTGTGTAAGCCAGTTAGGGAAGGGAATCAGTGGCGGCCGAATCGGGAGGGATACGGTCAGGAGCCATCGGCTCATGGTCGGGGCTCAGCGGGCGGCCTTTGGAAGTTCGGGGAGTAAGGGTGCAGGAAGCCAGCAAAAAAGCCAGCAGGACCAGAACGAGAGGTTTCATGGAGGGAGGTCAGGAAAGCGTTGATAGTACGGGCCGGGGGCGCAACCAGCGGTTCAGCGGCTCTTCCAAGCCGTAATGCAAGGCCACCGCCACGGCATTGAGCAGTAAGAATAGCACCATGTTGTTGCTCGTAATGCTTTGGGCCAGCCAATCGTGCACAACGCCCATGTGAATCAGGTAAAATACATAAGAGCTCTTACCAAGTATTTGCAGTAAATGCGTTGACAGCAGGCGTCTTACCCAGGTATTTTCTGTCAGTAAGCCTGCGAAGAATAACAAAATACCGCCGGGCAGCACCACATTGTTAAGCGCCACCCCTAAAGGATGCTCCCGGCCATACGTGTAGCCGCCCTTAATGATGACCATACCGCACACCACCGCTGCCATTACCGCAAGGCCCGTGGCGGTAAGCAGCCCCCGGACACGATACCGCCGCAACCGGCCCTGCTGGTACCAGAAAGCCAACTGCATACCCGCGTAGAACTCGAAGCACCGGCCCGGGAAAGTAAACAGCAACATAAACCGAAACGAGCCGAAAAAGCCCGTAAAACGGCTGTAATGGGGGGCACATGCAAGCACCAGGCAACTGCCTACTGCCAGCAGCACAAACGGTTGCCACCATAGCAATACTGCTCGCCTGCGCAGTTGCCAGAAAGCCAGTGGGGCCGCCAGGTAAAAGCATTCCTCCACGGTGAGCGACCAAGCTTGAGCAATACCGGCGTACTTGGAACCGTCGAAAAATGACTGTGTGATGCTAAGACTCAACACAATGTCGCGCAGAAAAAATATTCCCCGCTGCCAGAAAACCAGGTACGTAAGCAGGGTAAGCAGGAAATAGACGGGGTAAATGCGCGCAAACCGGTTGCGCATATACCGTAGCCATTGGCTGGGTTGGGTCAGGGCGTGTGTAGAATAACGGAGCGTAATCAGAAACCCGCTGAGCACGAAAAAAACGGGTACACCGATATGAAACTCCCTTACCAGCGCGCTGAACGGCACCAACGCCGCGTTACCCGCAAACGGATTGAAGTGGTGCAGAAACACCAAGTACGCCGCCATTGCCCGGACTCCGGTAAAGGCAGGCAGATACGTTTGCCGGGCCGGCACCGAAAACGCATCGGACTGAGTAAGTAGGGCAGGAGCAGACACGAACACGCAGATAAGGCCCCAAACCTACCGATTTTTGAAAGAGGATTTATTACTGCCGGAATGGATCTGAAAACCGTTTATCGGTCAGGAAAGTAGAATCGGTGAGGGTTTTTAGAAAAGCCAGAAGCTGTGCCTTTTCCTGAGCGGTGAGGTCGAGCTTAGTACCGTTTGGCGTGTTGGAAAGTAGCACATTAGGGTCGATGCCGGGGCTGGCCACCTGGACGTGCTCATTGTAATGGTCGAGCACCGACTCCAGGGTCTGAAACCGGCCATCGTGCATGTAAGGCGCTGTTTGAGCAATATTCCGCAAGCTGGTGGCTTTGAACTTGCCCCAGTCCGCAGGCAGACTGGTGATGCCGCCCCGGCCGGGGTCGGAAAAGGTCAGGTCAAGACCATTATTAAAGAACTCAGGCGAGCTGAACAGTCCGTTTTCACTGATATGGCAGTGGTGGCAGGTGCCGCCCCGGATGAATAAACCGCTCACTTCGCCCGGGTGGTTGTTGAACATCGCCGCGCCGGCCCGCTCAGTGGGCGTCAGGGTACCTTCGCGCCGCAGGTATTTATCGTAGCGCGAATTCGCTGAGATGAGCGTCCGCTCAAACTGGGATAATGCTTTCAGTACGTTGGTTTCCGTGATGGTACTGCTGCCGAACGCCTGCTGAAAAAGCGGCGGATACAAGTCGGTCTGCTGGAGCTTGCGTACGCCATCGGCCAGCAACTGGTGCATTTCTACCGGGTTTTCGAGGGGAGTGCGGGCCTGTTGCTCCAAGCTGGTGGCGGCCCCGTCCCAGGTAAATGTCTTCTCCCAAAGCAGGTTGACCAAAGACATGGTGTTGCGGCGGTGGCGTTGGCCTTCGGCGCCCAGGGCGCGTACCTGGCCATCAGTAAAGGCGCGGCTCTGCTGGTGACAGCTGCCGCACGATTGGGTGCCATTGCCCGAGAGACGCACTTCATAAAATAGCTTCCGGCCCAGATCAACCCCTTCCACCGTCAGTGCATTGTCAGTCGGGACGGTTACGTTCTGCGGAAGGCCGGCAGGTAGTACCAGCGGGTACGGTGTCGTGACGTATGGATTCTGCACTTCCTCCTCTCCACTGTTTCTATTGCCGCAGCCGGCAAGCAAGCTGGCTACAACCAACAGCAGCAGGAACCGGGCCGGAAGGTGAGTAAACGCTATAGTCATCAGAAAGCCGCCAGGAGTACAGTTTCAAGGTACCGATTTTCAACTGAACAAGCAGGGCTCGGGTATGGGTTCCGGCCAGACCGGAACACTGCCTGAAGCAACGTACTTTTGCCTGCTCTATTGCCGTCAGGTACCCATGAAAAACCGACTGAATGCTCTCTTGGCTGAATACCGGTTACTGCTGGGGTATCTGGGCCGCTGGCTGTTGCTGGGGGCCGCAGTAGCGGTACTGGCAGGCACTGCATCAGCCGGCTTCCTGGTGGCCCTGGACTGGGTGACGAGCTGGCGGGAAGCCCATCAATGGGTAATTGCCCTGTTGCCGGTAGGCGGTTTGCTGGTGGGGCTGCTTTACTACTATCTGGGGCAGAGCGTGGAAGGAGGCAATAATCTGTTGCTGGAGGCCATACACCGGCCCCAGGCCCCGGTGCCCTTGCGGATGGTGCCTTTGGTGTTGCTGGGCACCCTGCTCACCCACCTGTTCGGGGGCTCAGCCGGGCGGGAGGGAACAGCCGTGCAAATGGGAGGTGCCCTGGCCGACCAACTTACGCGTTGGCTGCGGCTACGGCCCCGCGACCGGACGGTTCTGCTGATTGCGGGCATTAGCGCGGGGTTTGCCTCGGTATTCGGGACCCCGTTGGCAGGAGCCGTATTCGGGCTGGAGGTCTTCTTCCTGGGGCGGTTGCGTTACGATGCCATTCTGCCCGCGTTTCTGGCCGCTGCCGGTGCCGATTTAGTCACGCGGGCCTGGGGAGTAGGGCACACGCATTACCCATTGCTGGCGGTTCCGGCTTTATCCATAAGTAATTTGCTGCTGGCCGCCGCCGCTGGTATTGCGTTTGGCCTCGCCGGTCGCCTGTTTGCGGCGGCCACGCACGCGGTGGGTGCTTTTTACAAAAGCCGGATAGCTTGGCCGCCGCTCCGGCCGGTAGTGGGAGGAGCAGTGGTAGCCCTGCTGGTGTGGGCCCTGGGTACAACGGACTACATTGGCCTGGGGGTGCCGACTATTGTAACCGCGCTGCAAGGACCCGTTCTGCCGTATGCTTTTGCGCTCAAGCTGGCCCTTACGGCCCTTACCTTGGGAGCCGGCTTCAAAGGGGGCGAGGTTACGCCGCTGTTCTTTGTGGGGGCTACATTGGGCAACGCGTTGGGGCTGGTAATGCCGCTCCCGCTGCCGTTACTGGCCGGAATGGGATTCGTGGCCGTGTTTGCCGGTGCTGCCAATACCCCATTGGCCTGCACATTGATGGCAATGGAGCTATTTGGGCACGAGTGCGGGATGTATGCAGGGCTGGCGTGTGTGGTCAGCTACCTTTTCTCCGGGCATCAGGGTATTTATGGGGCGCAGGTAGTAGGGGAGCCCAAACACCGCCGCTGGCTGCGGCAGCAGGGTAAGCATCTGCGCGAGCTGTAAGAGAAGTCAGATAAGGTGTTGCTGTTCAATCTTTGCGCCGGACAGCAACACCTTATCTGGCTAATTCAACAGATACTTACTTTGCTTGAAGCTGTAGCCCACGGCCAGTACCAGACGGCCCGCGCTGGCCGGGTGGTCGGTGCGGGCAGTGTACACGGGTAGCTGCATACTGGTGTTGAGGGAGAAGTTTTTGTAATACATATCCAGCCCAGGGCCCAGTAATGCGTTATTCATGGCATGCTCGCCGGTGAGTTTGCCTTCAAAGGTTTCGCCCTTGGTTTTCTCGTAAAAGAACTGGGCCGAGGGATATACCTGCCAGTTGGTGCCCAGCGCCACCCGGTAGAACAGATTGGCAAACGTAGTGGTACTGGGAGCCAAACTTTCCTGCACGGCGTTGCGGGTGGCCCGGCGGTAACTAGTGTTCAGGCTCAGGCCAACATTGCGGAAGCTCCCGATGTAATTAGCATACACAAACCCATCGGTGGTGCCGGTGCCGGGCTGGTTAAGGGCCGGGTAGCGGCGACCCAGGCCGTTGCGGCGCTGGTAATCACCGGTAGACAGCTTGGCCCCGCCACCCACAATCAGGCGGCTTTGCACTCCCGCGGTTTCAATGGCTCGGATAAGATGATAGCCGGCAAAAACCGTCGCATCACCCACGCCGGCCAGGTTCAGCGTCGAGCCGTTGGCCCGGGCTGAGTTCATCACGTAGGGTAAAAAGGCGTTCAGCTCCAGGCGTTTACTCAGGAAGTATTTACCCCGCAGTTCTATTACCCGGAAAATCTCGTAATCCGACGCATCGCCTTTATGGGAATGGCGAAAGTCCTCATCCACGTGGTTAAGGGGGCGGGCAATGAACGGCTGGGCTCCGGTGGGGAAGAACTGGGGCTGTTGCCCGTAGCTCTGGTAGCCATTGAACACCCGGTAGCGGTACATCAGCGAAAAGCCGCTTTGGTTATCGTAGGGCGTGATGCCCATGAAGCACCCGCAAATGTCGCAGGCGCTGGTTGGCGCGGCCAGTAGTAATACGGGCAGCGCCAGAAGCAAAAGTTTCTTGATCATACGGAAGGAATAGCCTGCCGCCTGAAGCGGCAGCCGGATAAGGCTAGCGGGCTTCGGCCAGCCGCTTGTCCTGAATGAATTCGGTGTCAGTAAGCGTATGCAAAAAGGCCAGTAGATCAGCCTTTTCATCCTCCGAAAGGGAGATGCCCGGCCTAGTTCCCGCCTGCCGGAACTGCGCATCCAGTGTGCCCGATTCCACCATTCCGCTGGCGTAATGGTCCAGCACCTGCCGCAACGTCTGGAAACGACCGTCGTGCATGTAAGGCGGGGTGAGGGCTACGTTGCGCAGGCTGGGGACCTTAAACCGCCCCACGTCCTGCGGCCGGCCGGTAATGTGGGCCCGCCCCGAGTCGGCCGCAAAGCTGCGGTCCAGCCCGTTGTTGCGGTACGTCTCATCCGTGAATAACTCGCCCGCGTGACAGGAGCCGCATTTCTGGCGCAGCACCTGCAGCCCCCGCAACTCCCCGGCCGACAACTCACCTCCGGCCTCATGGCGGCTATACTGGTCGTAGCGGGAGTGGCTGCTGGTGAAGGCAGCCGTGAACTGCGCCAGTGCCTTCAGCAGTTGCTGGGAGTCGATGGGCTTACGGCCGTATACCTGCGCAAACCGTTGCTGGTAGTCAGCATCAGCATTGAGCTTGCGGAGTACGTTTTGCAGCGTTTCGTCCATCTCCACGGGGTTGGTGATGGGAGCCAGCGGCATGGTTTCGAGGTTTTTGGCTCCCCCGTCCCACAAAAACTCACTCCGCCACCGCAGATTCTGCAGCGCCGGCGCATTACGGGTGCCCAGCAGATTGTCCACCCCATGACTTACGCGGTGGTCCTGATGGGCAAAGGCCACAAACTGCTGGTGGCAGCTACCGCACGAAATATCCCCGGTGCGCGACAGGCGTGGGTCATAGAACAGCGTCCGGCCCAGCTCGAAAGCTTCCCGGGTGGGTGGGTTCTGGCTGGTGGCGTACACCGGCGCCGGGAAGTTTGCGGGAACTTCCGCGCCCGGCACTTCCCAGTCGGGTGCCACGTCGGCATCGGTGGTGCAACTTCCTGCCAGCAGTCCGGCCAGCCCCGCCAGGGCCAGCCGAACCGTTAGGTTTCGGAACATGATAAATGGCCGCTAGTTGGCGTGCACATGGTCCACGCGGAACATGCCGGCGGCCTGGTTGTCCGCTACTTTCACCGAGTTGCTGCCGCCCATCGTGTTGGAGAGGGTAGAGAAGTCAATGGAATTCGGGCCGGTAAACATCTTCAGCACATCAACTGCCAGATGCACGGTTGGCATCCGGTCCTGGCGAATCTGAATGGTAGCTCCATTCAACGAAGGCGACACCGTGCGAATGGTATTGTTCGGCTTCTTGAAGCCCCCAATGTGAAATAACAGTTGCTTGTTGCCTCCGGCCTGCGGCGAACTGCCTTCCAGCTTGGTGTAGATGTAGCCGGAGTTCCAGGTCCAGAACATGCCATTAGCCGGGTCCAGTGCCCCGGTTTGCGCCCCCGACACATTGCGGGCACTATCCACGCCAATTGTAAACGTGAGGGCGGTATAGTCGCCGGCCGGTACGTTATTCAGAGTGAAGGCCTTGGTAGCCGCATCCGATTGCCGGATCAGGTGGTAGCTCTCCGGCTCGACATACTCGGTGCCGTCAGCCTTTCTCAGCTTGATGTTGGAGAGGTAATAATTGAACGTGGAAACCGTGAACTGCTGACCGGACGAGGTAGTGTAGGTACCAGTATTAAGCACCAGCGGTACGTTGCCCACCAAGTGGTCAACTTCCACATCCAGGGTGCCGGCAGCGGGAGTGGTTACGTCCGCATCATCGGTACAGGCGGTGAAAGTAACAGTCACCAATGAGAGACAGACAAGGATAAACGAGCGAAATTTCATCGAAAAAACGGCAAATACAGGAAACTGAAAAACAGTCGTCAACCGGACATCCTGTGCAGATATCCGGGACGAGGCAGCCCGGCTATAGCAGGCCGGGCGCAATCCGAAATTCAGGCCTGGGCCGTGGGGGGATGAAAAATGCCGTGTACCGGCGAAAACGCATAGCAGCTGGCTACGCGCGGGGCGAAGCGCACCGTTTTTGGATAGCCAATTACCTTGGTTCCCAGCTCGAAGCTGGTTAGGGATAGCAAGACCTCGTACTTAATTTTAGCGAAGCCCGCACCGGGGGCTTTGCTTTCGGTATCAGTGGCTTTACCGAGCTGCCTGCGCAGGTGGCACTTGCCGTTACAGTGCAGCCGGGGCTTATCTTTATTCACGCAGAACAGCCGGGTAATTTCCGCCTTTCGGGCCTGGTAATCCAGTACCAGCAGCTCCCGACTAAACGTCTGCAGCAAAACAAGTACAGCCAGGAACAGGGCGAAAAAACGGGTCATTCTAACAAAGCTACCAAATGAACGCGGCTGCAAGGTACCGCGCAATACCCGGAATGCGGCACGCTGGTGCTGTTTTTCGCCTAGAAGCTGAGAAATTGTTCTACTTGCTCCTGCAGAAGCTGCTGGTACAACGGCTCGGTAAGCGTGCCCTCAGCCGTCAGGTGTTTATCGATGAACGGGAGCCGGACCCGCTGGGGCAAAACGGCAGTACCCAGGTACATCAGCACGTCGGTTAGGTGGTTCAGGGGGAGTATACCGCCCTGGGCCCCGCTGCTCAGCCCGACTAATGCGGCCTTCTTCCCCCGGATGCCCCCAGGGTAGGGCAAGCCATCAATAAAGGATTTCAAAACACCGGGAAACGAGCAGTTGTATTCCGGCACCACAAATACCAGCTTATCGGCTGCTTCGGCCATGGCCACCAGGCTATTGAAATCCGGATGCTGTCCTGTGTTGTGATAGAGTGCGGAGGTAGTAAAATCCAGTGGTAGCAGGACCAGATCCAGGATCTGCGCGTCTGCTCCCTGCTCAGCCAACAGGTTCAGGTACAAGTCTGCAATGCGTCGGGCCCGGGAGTTGGGCCGGTTGGTACCGGCAATGATGGTTATCATCAGGAGAAGTAAAAATTAGAAATCAACGACCAACGCAGAATTGGGGCAACAGCTTTGCAGCGCTTTTCCTGGCTCGCCTGGGAGCAACAAAAAAAAGCGAAACGGAGGCCCGTTTCGCTTTTTTTGGAGTCCTGATAAGCACAACCGATAACTCTACGCCAAGTTATTCGAAGTTGCCTTGGCCAGGAGGAATTCCTGGTTCAGGATAGCAATGTTTTCGAGCGAAATACCCACCGGGCACTCGGCCGCGCAGCTGCCAATGTTGGTGCAGGCGCCGAAACCTTCGATGTCCATTTGCGCCACCATGTTTTCCACGCGGGTTTTGCGCTCCACATGACCCTGAGGCAGCAAAGCCAGCTGGCTCACCTTGGCTGAAACGAAGAGCATAGCCGAGGCATTTTTGCAGGAAGCCACGCAGGCACCGCACCCAATGCAGGTTGCCGCTTCAAAAGCCCGGTCAGCAATTTCCTTGGGAACCGGAATTTCGTTGGCGTCGGGCGTACCACCGGTATTGATGGATACGTACCCACCCGCCTGGATAATCCGGTCGAAAGCCGAGCGGTCCACGCTCAGGTCTTTGTTGACTGGAAAAGCAGCGGCCCGCCACGGCTCAATGGTAATCGTGTCACCATCGGAGAACTTGCGCATGTGCAGCTGACAGGTGGTGGTACCCGACTCGGGGCCGTGCGCCCGACCATTGATAAACAGGTTGCACGAGCCGCAGATGCCTTCCCGGCAGTCATGGTCGAATGCAACCGGCTCCTCTCCCTTGCGGAGCAGGTCTTCGTTTAGTACGTCCAGCATCTCCAGGAAGGACATATCCGGCGAGATATCCTTTACCTGGTAATCCACGATGTTGCCTTGGGTATTACGGTTTTTCTGCCGCCACACTTTCAGCGTAAGATTCATCGGTTTGGCATTGGGGTTACTTCCAGCCATTGTATGTTGAGAGTATTGAGTAGTGAGTATTGGGTAGTGAGAAAATAGGGGTACTGAGTAGGAATAGGCTCACTACTCAGTACCCAACACTCACTACTACTTGTAGCTGCGCTGCGTGAGTTTCACGTTTTCAAACACCAGTTCTTCCTTGTTCAGAATTTCTGGCTGGTTTTCGCCCACGTACTGCCAGGCGGCTACGTACGCGTAGTTGTCGTCGTCACGTTTGGCCTCGCCTTCTTCGGTGGCATATTCCTCGCGGAAGTGGCCGCCGCAGCTTTCATTGCGGTCCAGCGCGTCGTCTACCATCAACTCGCCCAACTCAATGAAATCGGCCACGCGGCCGGCTTTCTCCAGTGCCTGGTTCAGCTCGTTCTCGGTGCCGGTCAGTTTCAAGTCGCTCCAGAACTCTTTGCGCAGCTTCTGGATTTCGGCCTTGGCATAGCGCAGACCTTTCTCGTTGCGGGCCATGCCACAGTACTCCCACATCAGGTTGCCCAGGTGTTTATGAAAGTCATCGGGGGTACGGGTACCATTGATGCTCATCAGCTTCTGCACGCGGGCGCGTACATCGGCTTCCGTCTGCTGGAAGGCAGGGTGGTCGGTAGTAACCGGCTTGGGTGGCGTCTGCGCCAGATAATCTCCTATGGTATAGGGAATTACAAAGTAGCCGTCAGCCAGGCCCTGCATCAGAGCCGAAGCACCGAGGCGGTTGGCACCGTGGTCGGAGAAGTTGCACTCACCGGTTGCATACAGGCCGGGAATAGTGGTTTGCAGGTTGTAATCAACCCACAGGCCGCCCATGGTATAGTGTACCGCCGGATAGATGCGCATCGGCTGCTGGTACGGGTTTTCGTCGGTGATTTTGGCGTACATGTCGAACAGGTTGCCATACTTCTGGCTCACTGCTTCAGCACCGGTCCGCTTAATAATGTCCGCGAAATCAAGGTACACGGCCAGGCCGGTGCTACCTACGCCGCGACCTTCGTCGCACATCTGCTTGGCATTGCGCGAAGCCACGTCGCGTGGCACGAGGTTCCCGAAGGCCGGATATTTGCGTTCTAGGAAGTAATCCCGGTCATCCTCGGCAATATCCGAAGCTTTGATTTCGCCTTTGCGTATCCGCTCGGCAATTTCCACCGTTTTGGGCACCCACACGCGGCCGTCGTTGCGCAACGACTCCGACATCAGCGTCAGTTTCGATTGATAGTCGCCCGATACCGGAATGCAGGTCGGGTGAATCTGGGTGAAGCAGGGGTTGGCGAAGTAAGCACCACGCTTGTGCGCCCGCCAGGCGGCCGTCACGTTGCAATACATGGCGTTGGTGCTCAGGTAAAACACGTTGCCATAGCCGCCAGTGGCCAGCACCACAGCGTGGGCCGCGTGCTGCTCAATTTCTCCGCTAATCAGGTTACGGGTGATGATGCCCCGGGCCTGACCATCTACCACCACCACGTCCAGCATTTCGGAGCGGGTGTACAGCTTCACTTTGCCGTAAGCCACCTGCCGCGAAAGGGCCGAATAGGCACCCAGCAGCAACTGCTGGCCGGTCTGGCCCCGGGCGTAGAACGTCCGGCTCACCTGCGCACCCCCGAAAGAACGGTTAGCCAGCAAGCCACCGTATTCCCGAGCAAAAGGTACGCCCTGAGCTACGCACTGGTCGATGATGTTGACCGATACCTGCGCCAGCCGATATACGTTGGCTTCGCGGGCACGGTAATCACCCCCTTTAACAGTATCATAGAACAGCCGGAAAACAGAGTCGCCATCGTTCTGGTAGTTCTTGGCCGCGTTGATGCCGCCCTGTGCGGCAATGGAGTGGGCGCGGCGCGGGGAGTCGTGGAAGGTAAAAGCTTTCACGTTGTAGCCCAGCTCAGCCAGAGAGGCGGCTGCCGAAGCACCCGCCAGACCGGTGCCCACCACGATAATATCGTACTTCCGCTTGTTGGCGGGGTTTACGAGCTTAACGTTGAACTTATGCTTGTCCCACTTTTCGGCCAGGGGGCCTTCGGGAAGTTTGGAATCCGGAAACATCGGCTGTCGAGTTTAGGACTTATTTGAAAAAGAAGAAGTAGACCGGCATAGCGGCAAAAGCAGCGCACACGACAATCGAGAAGGCATACCCCACAAACTTGATGGCGGGTGTGTACTTGCGGTGCGTGAGTCCCAGCGTCTGGAAGGCACTGCTGAAGCCGTGGAGCAGGTGATAGAGCAAAGCAAACTGCGCTACCACGTACAAGGCAACATAGAATGGGTTCTTAAAGGCCGCCAACACCAGGGCGTAAGCATCTTCGTTGCCGTTGGCGTCACGCGGAACATCGGTGAAGCGCAGGGAGCCGAAGAAGTTGTACAGGTGTACAATCAGGAAAAACAGCACGATAGAACCCAACATAGCCATGCTGCGAGAATGCCAGGAGCTGTTCTGCTCAATGTGGTTGGATACGTAACCCTGGCTGCCCCGGGCACTACGGTTTTTGATGGCTAGAGACAGTCCTTCATAAATGTGAAACCCGAAGCCCAGTACCAGCACAATTTCCAGCGTGCGGATAATGGGATTGTGGCCCATGAACTCGGAATAGGCATTGAAGGCAACGCCATTGTCAGCCTTGAATAACTGCAGGTTACCGACCAAGTGAACTACCAGGAAGGAACAGAGAAACAGGCCAGTAATGGCCATGATGATTTTGCGGCCAATGCTGCTGGAAAAGGTTTTGGAAATCCAACTCATAGAGAGCTACTGAATGGTTTGGGTGGGTTGGTTGTACCGGCCAAAGGTAGCCTCCAACCTAACAGGAAACAATCTGAATAAGCTGACTGCGTTAGAGTGAATCTATCCCCGTTCAACTCCGTTAGTACCTTGCGCCGGTTACCTAACCTGGGACCTGGATTTTTGTTAGGTTCCTGCTGGGTTTTTACTGAACTTCCTCCTTCCTGTCTCCCGCCTGTTAAGCCGTTGATTGTATGAATCATGTAGTACATAACCGCCCGGTACGGCTTTGGCTGGCTGGGCTACTTTTATTGTTTGTCTGGTTGAGTTCATGGTCAACGGCGCAGGCCACCCACCTGCGCGCCGGCGACATTCAGGCCAAAACCGATACTACTGCCGCCCGTAACCCGCGCCGCATCTTCTTCAAACTGGTACTTTACACTGATGCAGCCCCCAATGCGGTAGATGAGCCTGCAGTAACTATCTTCTTTGGTGACCGGACCTGCACCGGTGATAAAGCGGTTCCCCGGGTCAAAAAGGAACTGGTTGCCCCGGATTATTATCGTAGCGTCTACTATTTCGAGCACACGTACAATTCTCCGGGTACCTACAAAGTCATGTACCTGAGTGAGAACCGGGTGGCGGGCGTAGTCAATATGGTTAATTCCGTTAGTCAGTCTTTTTTCATATCTACTACGGTTACCATTGACCCGTTTCTTACGAATACTTCACCGGTTCTAAAAGCCCCGGCAATTGACAAGGCTGCTATCCGGCAGGTATTCCTCCATAACCCCGCCGCGTTTGATGCGGATGGGGATTCCCTGGCCTACGAGCTGCAGCCGAGCCAGCAGGCCGGAACCGTAGCTTCGGCGCTCAGCAACTGCATCCCGGTACCGTCAACGGTGAGCGGCTTCCGTTACCCGAACGACCCCGCTTTGGGAGGCAGTCCGGTGCAGGTAGCCTATACCGGCCCTCCGGTAGGGCGACCAGGGGAAGCGGCTATATTTGAGCAGGATGCCCGCACCGGCCAGATTGTGTGGAATTCGCCCGCCATTCAGGGCGACTACAATGTGGCATTTGTGGTCAGAGAATACCGCCGCACTCCCGGCGAGAAGGCCCGGCTGATTGGCGAGGTGGTGCGTGACATGCAGATTACGGTGCGGGCCACCAATAACCTGCGCCCCACCATCATGGTGCCCGCCGATATCTGCGTAATAGCCAACACGCCGGTGCCCAACGGTATTGTCACGGCTACCGACCCCGACAATAACCCCATTACCCTGGAAGCCTTCGGGGGGATGCTGCCCACGCCGGGCTCCTTCGTGCAGACGGCGACCGGGCCGCCCACCGCGCGGGGCGTGTTCCAGTGGACTCCTACCTGCGCCAATATCCGGACGGACCCTTACCCAGTGCTATTCAAAGCTACTGACCGCCCGGTAGCCGGCCAGACGCCGCTGATTGATCAACGTACCTGGCTGATAACGGTTATCGGGCCGGCCCCGCAAAACCTGCGTGCCACGCTGCAGGGCAGTACCAGCCGGTTGGATTGGGACAGTTACAGCTGCCAGAACCCCGGAGCGCAGATTCTGATTTTCCGCCGCGAGAATTCCTTCAACTTCACTCCCGGGCCGTGCGAAACCGGCCTGCCGGCTGCGGCTGGCTACACCCAGGTGGGCTCGGTAAGTGCCGGTACCCGTACTTTCTTGGACGATAACAACGGCCGGGGGCTGGACCGGGGCAAAACGTACTGCTACCGTATCTACGTGCAGTTTGCCGCTCCCGGTGGGGGTGCCAGCATTGCCTCCAATGAGGCATGTGTAACCCTTAATGGTCGCGCGGCCCGCCTCACCAACGTTACGGTGGACCGCACGGATCCGGCCAACGGACAGATTACCGTGCGTTGGACCAAGCCAACGTCTTCTGTGGGCTTTGGTACGCCGCGTGGCTATCGGCTGTATCGGGCTCCAGGTCTGAACCCGGTTGCTGCGGACTTCGCGCAGGTGTACACCACCACGAATCTTGACGATACGACCTTTGTAAATGCTGGCCTGAACACCACTGCCAACACGTATTCCTACCGGCTGGAGTTCTATAACACGCCGGTTGCTGGTGCTGCCGAAACGCTGGAAACGGCCGGGCCAGCCTCCAGCGTACGGGTGGCAGGCACTCCCAATCCGCTTGCCAACACCATCACTGTTACCTGGACCTACAGAGTGCCGTGGGATAACACCAAGCGGCCAACCACGGTGTATCGTCGGGAGCCGGGAGGCGCCTTCCGGCCGGTTGCCAAGGTAACGGGCACCACCACTGGTGGCACCTACACCGACGCCGGCAGCAGCACCGCACCGCTGGTAAAGGGCCGCACGTACTGCTACTACGTGAAAACCAACGGCACCTATGACATTACCCTACCTGACTCGCTGATTAACCTGAGCCAGGAGCAGTGCGTTGATCTGCGGGCTATTCCCTGCACGCCGGTGCTTACGCTAAAGCCCACCAACTGCGACAGTCTGGCCAGCCGCTTATTTGACTTACCGACTACGCCGCTCAGTGGCCAGGTGTACACCAACTCCCTGAGCTGGACGCTCAGCAACCTGCCTAACGCCGACTGCAGCCGCAACATCGTTTCCTATATCATCTTCTACGCGGCTACCGATGCGGAGCCGCTGCAGGAACTGACCCGCGTACCCGGCTCCCAGACCACATATCTGCATCAGGGCCTTACTTCGGCGCAGGGCTGCTACGCCGTGCAGGCGGTAGATGCCAATGGCGCAGTTAGTGCGCTCAGCAACAAGGAATGCAAGGATAACTGCCTGCTGTTCCTGCTACCCAACATCTTTACCCCCAACGGCGACGGTAAAAACGACACCTTCCGGCCCAAGGTCTTCAGCCCCATCACCCGCACTTCTGTGAAGATTTTCAACCGCTGGGGAGTGAAAGTGTACGAAAGCGACAAAGACCCGCTCATCAACTGGACGGGTGGCGGCAGCGGTACCGAGTCGGGCTCCAACGGTAAGGTGTCGGATGGCATGTACTTCTATCAGGCCGAAGTGGAGTTCCGGGATACGAACCGAACCAAGCGCACCTTTAAAGGGTGGGTGCAGGTTAATCACTAATAGCTGCCAGGCCGCTTAATTGCGTAAAAGCCGGATGAGCCAGTTGGTTCATCCGGCTTTTTTTACTCCCTTCACTTATGAAAAATCTTCTTTCGCTCAGCGTCCTGTTGCTGTCAGCAGCCTGCACCTCACCCCAGCAAACTACTACCACGGAAGCCCCAGTGACCACGGAAACCGCTGCTGATGCGGCCCCGGTTACGGAAACCCAGGCGGCGACTATTGCCACGCGCTACTTCCGTTCCCAGGCCGACTCAGCGGTGTACCAGCTCAGTACGTTGCAGGTGATGGAAGCCGGACCGCATTGGCAGGTGTTGGTAAAACGCTCTGACCGCGTCGGCCGCATGCCTGATAACTCGGCCATTGAGATTGACAAGCAGACCGGAGCCGTGAGCACGGTGATGGTGAAGTAAAACCTGGTGGCTCGTAGTGCCGGGCGTTGCGCTTTCCGGGCTATTTCTGCAGCTTGCGCCTCCCAATTTCATTCCTTACCTGCTGTGCGGGCCTTCGCGCCAACAAGCAGCAGGCCAAAAAAACGACCATGAAAGCAGTTATTTTCCCCGGCCAGGGTAGCCAGTTCAGTGGCATGGGCCGCGAGCTATACGAGCAACACCCGGCCGCCCGGCAGCTGATGGATCAGGCCAACGAAATCCTGGGCTTCTCCCTGACCGAGGTGATGTTCTCGGGCTCTGAAGAGGATTTGCGCCGTACCGATGTGACGCAGCCGGCTATTTTCCTGCATTCGGTGGCGCTGACTGCTGTGTTGCCCGATTTCCGCCCCGATATGGTGGCAGGTCACTCCCTGGGGGAGTTTTCGGCACTGGTTGCGGCCAAGGTGCTGCGCTTTGAAGACGCTTTGCAGCTGGTTGCGCGGCGGGCCAACGCCATGCAGGCGGCCTGCCAGGAGCAGCCCGGCACCATGGCCGCTATTCTGGGGCTGGATGATGCCACCACGGCCCGTATTTGCCAGGAAATTACCGAGGGTGGCAACGTGGTGGTAGCAGCCAACTACAACTGCCCCGGTCAGTTGGTGGTATCCGGTTCTCAGCGCGGCATTGAGTTGGCGTGTGAGCAACTGAAAGCCGCCGGAGCCAAGCGGGCCCTACCATTACCGGTGGGCGGTGCCTTCCACTCTCCCCTCATGAAATCGGCGGAAACGGCTTTGGCGGAGGCCATTGCCCGTACTACCTTCTCGGCCGGTATCTGCCCGGTGTATCAGAACGTGGATGCGGCTCCGCACACCAACCCCGATGAAATCCGGGAGAATCTGGTGCGGCAGCTGACGGCGCCTGTCCGCTGGACCCAGAGTGTACAGCGCATGGTGCAGGATGGCGCAACGGAATTTGTGGAGTGCGGCCCTGGCAAAGTGCTGCAAGGGCTGGTGAAGAAGATTGCCCCGGAAGCGGCTGTCAGCTCAGCTGGAGTATAACTGCGCTGAGAAACCAAAAAAGAGGCCGGCCGATATTTTCGGTCGGCCTCTTTCTGTTTAAAGTCGTTGCACTTCCAGCGGGTCGGGGCAGGTTGTCAACAGACTTGTTACTGTACGGTCCAAAGCCGGATGCAGAATATCAGGGGCAATTTCAGCAAGCGGCACTAGGGCAAACCGGCGTTCCGGCAGACGCGGGTGCGGTAGCTGCAACTGTGGCGTGTCCAGCACCAGCGTATCATACAGCAGAATATCCACGTCCAGCGTGCGGGCTCCCCAACGTACCAGTCGTTCCCGCCCGGCCTGCTGCTCAACGGCCTGGCAGGCCGCCAGGAGCTGATTGGGGGGGAGAGTGGTTTGGATACTCACGGCTTGGTTCAGGAAAGCCGGCTGTTCCTCCAGGCCCCAGGCCGCCGTTTCATACAGGCCCGAAACGGCCAGCACAACGCCCGCCGAAGCGCCCAGCTCCCGGACTGCTTTGTGGAGAATGGCGGTTCGGTTTCCAAGGTTGGAGCCCAGCAGCAGGTAGGCAGTAGGCATGAGCTTACAGTACGCGCCGCAGAAACTCCACCGTAGCTTCAGCAGCCTGTTGCGCTTCGGCAGGCAACTTGGTTGAGGGCCAGGGGTGGCCGCCGCCGAAGTTGTGCGTCACGCCGGGCAGAATGCATAACTCGGCGGCTGGCTGCCACTCTTTGAGCTGATAAGCGCGTTCTACCGGTACGGTTTCATCCTGGTCGCCGTGGAGAATGAGGATGGGGCGGCCCTTGAGCTTGCGGCGCAGGCCGTGGCGGATATCGAGCCGCAACCGGTTCTGGTGGTAATCTTCCACAATCTGGAAATACAGCGGGAGTTGCTGCTTGGTGCGGCTGTTCTCAACGTGAAACACGCCCTGTTGCTGCCATTGCTGCATAAGCGGCTCCGACCAGCCCGGATTCACGTCACTGATGGCCGCCCAGGATGCTACGGCTTTTACGCGCGCATCCTCGGCCGCTTTTAGCAGCACCAAACCGCCTCCTCGGCTATGGCCGATGAGCGCCAGCCGAGTCAGATCCATTTCCGCCGCCGGAATACCTGCTTGGTCGGGCGTATGCAGGCAATCCAGGAGGGCCCCAATGTCATCGAGCTCCAGACTGAAGTTGTTGCGGCCGAAAGCTTCCATATCCTCCAGGTCGCCGCTGCCGCCTACTACCAAACCATTGTGCGAGAGGTTCAGCTTCACGAATACAAAACCCTGCCGGGCAAACCAATCGGCCAGCAGGTTGAAGTGGCCCCAATCTTTGAAGCCCTTGAACCCGTGCACGAACACTGCTACCGGTTTGGGTTGCCCGTCGGCCACAAACCGTGCATCGGCCGTGAATGGCCGGCTGTGGCGGGCGCAGGAAAGCAGAAAATCAACGGATGTCGGTTGAGTTGCCATAGCAGCGAAGGTAAGCGGATTGTTGAACTGGTGGATGAGCGAGTGGTCGGATGACTGAATGGTCATCCATCTGGCAATTCAACCATTCCGCCATTCGTCGGTTCAGCCGTCCAACAATTCAACAATCCACTTACCTTCGCAGCGCCCAAAATACCCGCATGACTGTTACGCTGGATCAGATACAGGCTCCCATAGCCGCCGAGATGGAGGAATTCGAACAGAAATTCCGCCAGTCCATGCAAACCAAGCAGCTGCTGCTGGATAAAATCATGGGGTACATTGTGAAGCGCAAGGGCAAGCAGATCCGGCCCATGTTCGTGTTCTTCACGGCCAAAATCAGCGGCGGCGACCCGCTGCCGGAAGCTTCGTTTCGGGGCGCGGCCCTAATTGAGCTGCTGCATACGGCCACCCTCGTACACGACGACGTGGTGGACGAAAGCAACTACCGGCGCGGCTTTTTCAGCATCAATGCCCTCTGGAAAAACAAGATTGCCGTACTCGTGGGCGACTATCTGCTCAGCAAAGGCCTGCTGCTAAGCCTCGAAAACGACGATTACGAGCTGCTCAAAATTGTGAGCAACGCCGTGAAGGAGCTAAGTGAAGGAGAGCTGCTGCAGATTGAAAAGGCCCGCCGCCTCGACATTACGGAGGACGTGTACTTCGATATCATCCGGCAGAAAACCGCCTCTCTCATTGCGTCCTGCTGCGCCGTAGGTGCCGCCTCGGCCGGGGCCGACAAGGAAACCATTGAGCGGGCCCGGCTTTTCGGGGAGAAAGTGGGGATGGCATTCCAGATCAAGGACGACCTGTTCGACTTCGGTACCGCCGAAATCGGGAAGCCTGTGGGCATTGATATCAAGGAGAAAAAGATGACGCTGCCCCTCATCTACGCCCTGCAACAGGCTGATTGGCTCACCAAGCGCCGCGTTATCTTCAACGTGAAAAATAACGACGGCCGTAAAGACCGGGTGCAGGCTGTTATTGAGTTTGTGAAGCAGTCGGGGGGGCTGGAATATGCTATCCGGGTAATGGAGCGCTACCGCAACGAAGCCCTGGAAATCCTGCGCACCTTTCCTGAATCGGCTTCCCGGACTTCATTGGAACAACTCATCAACTACACTATCGAGCGGGAGAAATAACTCGCCAAGTCCGCCACAGAGGCTACGCTTTTCCGCAAAAAGCCCTTGACGCCTTTACGCTGTCAAGGGCTTTTTGCAAGATAGATGGCCTGTTTCTACAGGCTGTCAGTTAGGCTTTGACTTGGTAGGCTACGCTTTCCGGTTTCACTTCCGATACATCGAAGTGTACTCCGTCGTGGTTGCTCTTGACGGTGATTTCGTGGGTCATGTCGCAGCCGGGGCATTTGATTTCCTCGGTTTCGTACTGACCTTCCGTATCTGCAGTGTTGGCAAAATGTTCGGCTGCGGGTACGCCGATGAGGTCGGTGAAAACCTCGGTGTTACACTTGTTGCATTCGAATTTGAGGCCCACGGTGCGGCCCTGGAGCTCATCGACGGGGGCGGGAGTGCTTTTCTGTTGAATCCACATAAGTAAGCGCGGGTTGGTTGTTGGAGAAAGAACGGGAACTGGCCGGCGGGCCTACCTGTCTGTACGCGGGAAACCAGGAAATGGGTTAGGTAGTGGTCGTCGTGGTCTGGCCAGCAGGATTGTACCTTCCAAAACTTAAAAAGCTGACGCTTATTTTACCGGATGTCTGTCTCGACTACTTCTGTGCCCGCCGCTGCTGCTTTGCCCCGGGTACCCCGCTGGCGCACTTTGCTGGGTTCATTGGCTATGGCCCGCCGGCCCATCCAAAACCTCGACCGTGCCCTGGCTACGCACGGCGACACGGTGGGCCTGCACCTGGGCGGCGTGCGGCCCTGCATTGTCACGCGCGACCCGGCGCTGGCCCAGCATATACTCCAGAAAAACCACCGCCGCTACCTTAAATCCGACCTTACCCACGGCCTCATTCGCTACCTGGGGCGGGGGCTGCTCACCAACGAAGGAGCCGACTGGCTCCGGCAGCGCCGACTGATTCAGCCGGGCTTTCACAAGCAGCGCCTCACGGCCCTCACCCAGCTCATGCAGGCCGCTGCCGAACAATGGAGCCAGCGCCTGCGCGCCCGTCTGGCCGCCGCCGGAGGTCCGCTCCGGCTGGATATCCACGCGGAAATGACGCAGGTAGCCTTTGATATTATTGCCCGCGCTACCTTCGGAACCAGCATGACCGATGCGGAGCAGAACCGGTTGTCATCTATTCTGACGCGGATTCAGGCGTTTTATGTGCGTACCGTGCGCCAGCCCTACCTCAAGCCGTGGTTTAGCGCCATTGGCACTTTTCGGCGGCATGATGCGCTCAGCCGGGAACTGCGGGAACTAGTGCGCGGCTACATCCGGCAACGCCAAATGGCCCCGACTGCCGGAGCACCCGTACCCGACGACCTGCTGCAGATGCTGCTGGATGCCCGGTATGAGGATAGTGGCGAGCCAATGACCGAGGACCAGCTGCTGGATGAAGCTAATATTCTGCTGCTGGCGGGCCACGAAACCAGTGCCAACGCGCTCAGCTGGCTGTTTTATCTGCTGGCCCACCATCCGGAAGCGGCCGCGCAGGTGCGGCAGGAGCGGAGCACGGCCGGCATGGCCCACCGTGCCCCGGCTTTTGCCGAGCTGCCGCAGCTGCTTTACGCGCAGCAGGTAATTCAGGAAACGATGCGCCTATACCCGCCCGCCTGGATTCTGGACCGGGTGGCGCTGGAAGATGACGAGTTTCGCGGGCTGCCAATCCCCAAAGGCACGTTGTTTTCTATCTATATCCACGGTATTCATCGGCACCCAGCGTTGTGGCCGGATGCCGATGCTTTCCGGCCTGAGCGGTTTACCCCCGGTCAGCAGCCGCCCATTCCGGCTTACGCTTACCTCCCGTTTGGTGGCGGGCCGCGCATGTGCGTGGGCAACCACTTTGCCCTGACCGAAATCCAGTTGGTGCTGCTGGAGGCCCTGCGCCACTTCGAGTTCCGGCCGGTTTCCGCTACGCCGGCCGAGACTGATCCGCTTGTTACATTACGGCCTAAGGGCCCCCTGTGGCTGGATGTATCCGGGGTGGCAGAAAATTGAGCTGGCTATTTTACTATACTTTCCCGCATGATGCCTTTCTTATCCCTGCCTGCCGACCCCGCCGCCCTGGTGCCCCGCCTAGAAACCCCCGATTTGCTGCTGCGCGGCCCCCAGGTTTCCGATCTGCCGGAGTTTACGGCTCTCCACAACGACCCGGTATTTTACCGCTTCTTGGGCAACAAACCGCAGACGGAGGAAGAAGTATGGCGGCGCATGTTGGGCCAGCTGGGGCACTGGGCCATGTTCGGCTATGGGGCGTGGTCCATCGAGGAAAAGGCCACCGGCCGCTATATTGGCAGCGTAGGTTTCTTTGATTTTCAGCGCGACCTGACGCCTTCCCTCAAGGATACGCTGGAAGCGGGCTGGACCATTGCCCCACGTTTGCACGGCCGGGGCTACGCCACGCAGGCCTTGCAGGCGGCTCTGGCCTGGATTGAGCCGCGCTTCCCCGCTGCTCGCCTCACCTGCATTATCGACCCTGATAACGCGGCTTCCCTGAACGTGGCCCGTAAGTTCGGCTTCCACGAATTTGCCCGCACCACTTACCACAACGAGCCGATTGTGCTGCTGGAACGCGCACGGGTTTCTTTGGATAAATAATGCAACGTCATGCTGCGCGCAGCCGCAGTTGAAGCATGATGTTGCGTTAATTGAAAGGGCCGTTTTCATCATGAAAACGGCCCTTTCAATTAACGCAATGTAGTTGGAATTACTCCGCCAGCAGCTGGTCGATGGTTTTGTTGAATTCGGCTACTTCCTGCTCGTAGTACTTGCCGGTACCGGGGCCCGAGTAACCGGTGTGAATCTTGCGCACCTCGCCCTTCTTATCCAGGAAAATGGTGGTGGGGAAGGCCAGGACCTTCTGCAGTTGCGGCAGTGACTTGCTGGCTTCCGCCGACGAAGCCTGTCCGGCCACGGCCAGATCGTAGCCGATGTTCATGCGCTGCTTCATCTTCAACAGTTTCTGCGACGCCACTTTCTGGTCGGTGGTACGCTCGTAGCCCAGCCCGATGATTTCCACGCCGCGCTGCTTGTTCTTCTCGTACCAGGGGGCTAGGAAGTTGGTTTCGTCCATGCAGTTCGGGCACCACGAGCCCAGCACCTGTAGCACCACCACTTTGCCCTTGTACTTGGGGTCAGAAGGGGAGATGCTGCCGCCTTCGTAGATGCTGGGGAACTTGAAGTTCAGCTTTTTCTGGCCGGGCTTCATGCCGGTCAGGGCGTTGGCGTCGGGCAGTTTGGCGTTGGGGTCGAGCACAGCGGTCCAGGTTTCGTGGCCGGATTTGCCGCTGTAGAAGTGGCCGGTAATGTTGTTGATGTTTTCGGGTTTGTCAAGCTTGCCATCAAACAGGAAGCCGTGGCTGCCATCGAAGGTGGATAGCATAATATGCTGCCCATCGGCCAGTGTCACGAGGTTGCCCGCCAAGTAGCGGTAGTCGCCGGTGCTGGTCAGAAACGTGCCGGTCAACCGAGTCGGATTCACGGAATCCTGCGTGATAATACCTACCGCGGGTGTCGTGTCGCCATCAGCTCCTTTGAAAACCGTTCGGAACGTAGCACCCTTTTTCAGGTCACCGAAAACCGACTTGTTCTGAGTTGAACCAGCAAACAAAGTAGTTTCCGCTCCGCCTTTGGTCGCCGCAAACGGCACGCGGTATGGCTCCTTGCCGTCGTACTTCACCCAAGTTCCTTTCAGCTTATCAGCCCCATCGGTCTGGACCACCAGCGCGGCATCGAACACGCCCAGGCGGATGGTGGTGGAGTCACCGGCCGAGCTGATTTCATCGAGCTTCAGGCGCTCCTCACCGTTGCGCAGTGTCACGGTGGGCTTGCCGCCGTCAGTGTTTACATCAAATAGAAACGGAATTTCCTGGCCCTGGGCCGAAAGCACGCCCCGCCAGGTGCCGGCCGAGAGGGTCGTAGAACCGGCTGCCGCCTCACCGGCGGCCGGGGTTTCGGTGGAAGGAGAGTTGGACTGACAGGCCACCGCGGCCAGCGCGAGTCCGGCCCCGAGTACTGCCTTGCGAAATTCAATGGCAACGGGCATACAAAGTAGGGTTAAGTTGATTCGGGGCTAAACTACGGCCGGGGCATATTAGTTTACCTCTGAAGGCCGCGAATGTAGGCCAACTTTTGCCGCCAGCCGTTAGAATCATTCTAAATGCGGCCCTGGCCCGGCTTCCGGGCCCCGAAAAGTTGGGCTACGCAACGACCGGTACCTATATTTGCGTACCTGTCTATGATAGGCACGTTCTCTCCACTTTTTCCCTTTTGAATTATGGCGTTTGACTTAGAAATGATCAAGGCTGTGTACGCTGGCATGGGCTCCCGCATTGAGGCCGCCCGTACCGCCGTTGGCCGCCCGCTTACCCTGACGGAGAAAATCCTGTACGCTCACCTCTACGGCGGCACGGTTTCGCAGGCGTTTGAGCGGGGCGTTTCCTACGTCGATTTCGCTCCCGACCGTGTGGCCATGCAGGATGCTACCGCCCAGATGGCGCTGCTCCAGTTTATGCAGGCCGGCAAGCCCCAGGCTGCCGTTCCCAGCACCGTGCATTGCGACCACCTGATTCAGGCCAAAGAAGGCGCTACCGAAGACTTGGCCATTGCCAACTCCGAGAACAAAGAGGTGTATGACTTCCTGGCTTCGGTTTCCAACAAATATGGCATCGGCTTCTGGAAGCCCGGTGCTGGTATCATCCACCAAGTGGTACTCGAAAACTACGCCTTCCCCGGCGGCATGATGATCGGAACGGACTCGCACACGCCCAACGCGGGTGGACTTGGCATGATTGCCATTGGTGTGGGTGGCGCCGATGCCGTGGACGTAATGTCGGGCATGGCCTGGGAGCTGAAGTTCCCGAAGGTAATCGGCGTGAAGCTGACCGGTAAGCTCTCGGGCTGGACGTCGGCCAAAGACGTTATCCTGAAAGTAGCCGGCATCCTGACCGTGAAAGGCGGTACCGGTGCCATCGTGGAATACTTCGGTGAAGGAGCCAACAACTTGTCGGCTACCGGCAAAGGCACCATCTGCAACATGGGCGCGGAAATCGGGGCAACCACCTCGGTGTTCAGCTACGATGAGAAGATGGGCGACTATCTGCGCGGCACTGGCCGGGCCGAAATTGCCGACCTCGCCGCTGGCGTAGCTGCGCATCTGCGCGCCGACGACGAAGTGCTGGCTAACCCCGCTGAGTTTTATGACCAGCTGATCGAAATCAACCTGTCGGAGCTGGAGCCTTACGTGAACGGCCCGTTCACGCCGGACGCCGCCTGGCCGATTTCGCAGTTCGCCGCCGCCGTAAAAGAGCACGGCTGGCCCGAGAAGCTGGAAGTAGGCCTGATCGGGTCCTGCACCAACTCCTCGTACGAGGACATCACCCGCGCCGCCAGCATTGCCAAGCAGGCTGCCGACAAGGGCCTGACCGTACAGGCGGAGTACACCGTAACGCCCGGCTCGGAGCTGGTGCGTTACACCGTGGAGCGCGACGGTTTGCTGGACACCTTCGCCCAGATGGGCGGCGTGGTGCTGGCCAACGCCTGCGGTCCGTGCATCGGCCAATGGGCCCGTCACACCGACGACCCCAAACGCCGCAACTCCATCATCACGAGCTTCAACCGTAACTTTGCCAAGCGCAACGACGGCAACCCGAACACCCACGCTTTCGTGGCTTCGCCCGAAATCGTGACGGCCTTCGCCATTGCCGGCGACCTGACCTTCAACCCCCTCACCGACACGCTGACCACCAAGGACGGCCAGCAGGTGAAGTTTGATGAGCCGGTAGGCATTGAGCTGCCGCCCCGTGGCTTTGCCGTGGAAGACGCCGGTTTCCAGGCACCCGCTGAAGATGGCTCGGGTGTGCAGGTGCTGGTAGATGAGGCTTCGGACCGTCTGCAGCTGCTTGACCCGTTCAAAGCCTGGGAAGGCACCGACCTGAAAGGGTTGCGTCTGCTTATCAAAGCTCAGGGCAAATGCACCACCGACCACATTTCGATGGCCGGCCCGTGGTTGAAATACCGTGGCCACCTGGACAACATCAGCAACAACATGCTCATCGGGGCTACCAACGCCTTCAACGGCGAGGCTAACTCGGTTAAGGACCTGCTGACCTCGGGTACGCCCCACGGCACGGTACCGCAGGTAGCCCGGAACTACAAAGCCCAGGGCATCGGCTCGGTGGTAGTAGGTGACGAGAACTACGGGGAAGGCTCCTCGCGGGAGCACGCTGCTATGGAGCCCCGCCACCTCGGCGTGCGCGCCGTGCTGGTGAAATCCTTCGCCCGTATCCACGAAACCAACCTCAAGAAGCAGGGCATGCTGGCCCTGACCTTCGCCAACAAGGCCGACTACGACCTGATTGAGGAGGACGACACCATCGACATCCTCGGCCTGACCACGTTTGCTCCCGGCAAGCCGCTGGAAGTGCGTCTGCACCACTCCGATGGCGACACGGACCTCATTACGGTGAACCACACCTACAATGAAGGCCAGATTGAGTGGTTCAAAGCCGGTTCGGCTCTGAATCTGATTCGCTTGAAAGAGTCGGGTCAGGTAGCGTAAGCAGCCGGTAGCCCAAGTAAAAACGGCCGCCTTCCCGGATAGGGGAGGCGGCCGTTTTTTTGCCTGTATGAAGTGCAACGTTTGGAGTAAAGACAAGCTCTGTAAGTTGAATAACGCAATCAACCTCAGTTAGTAAACAGGTATGAAACAGCTTTTTACTTTGGGAACAAGCGCAGTGTATGCGTTGCTGTTTACCGGCTGCACCACTTGTGGCGGCGACGTAGAACCTTGTGTAAGTGCCCCCATATCAATTACCAGCCTGGAAAAGGAATACGGCTGCACAAACACGCCACGGCAGCTGAGCGTGAATCTGCCTCAGACCTACACTGTCATCCGTTCCCAGGCGGAGTTCGATCAGCAGGTAACCGGTGACTGCCATCCGCAGGTGGACTTCACGAAGTACGACTTGGTGATTGGCAACAAAGGCTCCAGCAGTGGCAGCTCTACCATCACGTATGCTTACCAGCGGGAATGTGAAACCGGCCAGTCGTTTCTGAAAGTAATATTTCAGGCAGGCATGACCAATGACGCGCCCATCCTGACGTATCACGCCCTGGTTCCCAAGCTAGCTCCTGCTGAAACCGTACGCGTGGAGGTAGAGATGAAAAGCGGGCAGTAAACTTGTATGATGAACAGACAGCGGCTTCGTTCCCGGGAAGGGAGCGAGGCCGCTTTTTTGCGTTACAGTCGACTCCGCAGCCCCTACATGAAATAGTTTATTGATTAATACTTTGAAATACAAAGTACTTTATGTTATGTTTGTCCGACTTAGGTAGCCGGGCAGGTAGCCGGGCTTGGTCCGTAGTCTTATTCGCTTTGCTTTATGCGTAATCTATTGCACCCCAAGTGGCTGTTGCTGCTCAATACGACGGCCATTGTAGTGCTGGCCCTACTGTGCTACGGGCAGTTTTCGGTTATCCACAGCCTGTTACCGGCGGGTAGTGTAAGCACCTGGAGCTGGCTGGGCGGCGCATTGGCCGCGGTAGCACTGAGTACGCTGGGCTACGCACTGAGGCAATGGCGGCGGCAGCGCGAGGTGAGTACGCTGTATTGCCTGCTGACGCTCGTGGTATACTCGGCCCTGATCTGCACTGGCGTGAGCCTGGATACTGAACTGTTACCCCGGGACGTGCCGCGCTGGATGGTGCCCACCGATCCGCTGGTATACCTCATCACGTTTCTGATGCCCACTCTGGCTCACGCCGGCTACGCACTGGTGGTGCGCCTCACGCCGGCAGGAAAGGACTACTCAGTACTGACCAACGTGGGGCTGGCCCTGGCCGCACCGTTGAGCTGGCTCGTGCTGATTATGCTGCCAGGCGGCTTGCTGCTGGGTAGTATTTTGCCCGACTGGCTCGGTAGCAGCCTGCTGGTGACGGGCTTGGTAGTGGGTACCGTGATGTTTCTGTTTTATCTGGTGCGGGTAGTATACATTCTGGAACTGCGGCGCGGCGAATATGGGCGCGAGTTTAGTCTGCTCTGGAAAATACTGCTGGGTATTGTGCTGCCGCTGCTGGGTCTGATGGTAAACAACGGGCTGTTCTGGGGTAGTTTCGGTGGCACGGAAGCCGGCATTTTCGGCAACTTCAGCAGCCCGTGGTTTTATGGGCTGGCGGTGCTGAACGGAGTGCTGCTGTGTCTGCCGGCCAGCCTAAACCGGTGGCTGCACTTGCTGCTGCTGTTCGGGCGCAGCGTGCTGCTGGGCTACACGTTCTATTTCTTTCTGGTGTTTCTGCCGTTCCTGCCGCTGTCGTTGCTGGCCGTTATCCTGATCGGGACGGGGTTTCTGATGCTCACGCCGCTGGTGCTGCTGCTGGTGCACGTGCGCGAACTGGCCGCCGACTGGCAGCGGCTGCGGCCCGTGTTTTCGGGACGAGTGCTACTGCTGGTATTGCTGGGCGGAATCGGTACGCTGCCGCTGCTCATCACGGCCCATTACCTGTCTGACCGCCATACCCTGCACCAGGCCCTCGACTACCGCTACGCCCCTGACTATAGTCGTCGGTACGATTTGGATGAGCCGGCCCTGGCCCGCACGTTGGCGGTGGTGAAGCAGCACAAGGACCGTAGCAGTGGAGGTGGTCCGTTTGGTTCGCATGTCCCGTACCTGTCGTTGTATTTCAACTGGCTGGTGCTGGATAACCTCACGCTGTCGGATACCAAAATAGCCGACCTGGAGCAGGTGTTCCTGGGCGTGCTGCCCGAAGACACAGAAACCGCCGCCCGCACTTTCGACCTACCGCCGCCCACCGTTCCGACCCTGACCGATGTCACCACCAAAAGCATCTACGATGCCCGCCAGCAGGCCTGGGTAAGCGAGGTAGAATTGCGCGTGGCCAACACCGATACCACCCAGCGTGCCGGCGAGTACACCACCTTGCTGAACTTGCCCGCCGGCTGCTGGGTGGGCGACTATTACCTGGATATGAATGGCCGGCGGGAGCATGGCATTCTGGCCGAGAAAAAGGCCGCCGCGTGGGTCTACGCCCAGATTCTCAACGAAACCCAAGTGCGCGACCCGGGCCTGCTGGCTTACCAGAACAATCACCAGCTGAGTTTGCGGGTGTACCCCGTGGTGGGGCGCGCGTCCCGCGTAACCGGCTTCCAGCTGCTGCACAAAGAACCGGTTACGTTACTACTGGATGGCCGCAAAGTCCGGTTGGGTACAGACGCCAAAGTGCCGGTTACGGTGCCGGTCGTGGCCAATGGGGGAGAAGTAGCCTATATGAGCGGCATAGCCAAACAGCGCCTGCCGCTGGTGCAGCGCCGGCCGTACTACCACTTTCTGCTGGATGTTTCGGCGCGCCAGCAGCAGCACAAGCAGGCGTATGCCCGCCGTCTGGAGCAGCAGTTCGGAGCCAGCGTTCTGGCGGATACAACCACCCGCTTTACGTTGGTAGATGCCTATGCTACCCCGGTAGCGGCTGGCGCCAATTGGCAGCAGGAGCTGGCGAGCCACGAGAATACCGGCGGCTTCTACCTGGATGGCGCTTTGCGTCAGCTATTGGTGCAGGGTTTCCTGCGCCCCCGTGCCGCTTACCCAATCCCCGTGGTAGTTACCGATGACCTGGCCGCCGCCGTGCTGGAGACGGACCTCGCCGAACTCCGGGCCGCCTACCCGGAATCTGACCGGTTCTACGTGCTCGATGCCAACGGCCACCTGACGGCTCACTCGCTTCGCCACGAAGCCAGCCGGGCACTTTTTGAGGTGGCGGCGGGCACTTCCTTGCTGGCCCAGGCTCCGCCGGTCCGCGCCTGGCCTACGGCGGTCCGGCCCCGGGCGTATCTGGCCGATGATACGCTGGCCGAAATAGTGCTGACGCAACCTGCCGCCGCGCTGCGGCCCACGTTGGCAGCTTCGGGGCGGTGGCAAACGGGCCTGCTGCTGCACGGCTACCAGCAGTGGCAGGCGTTTCACCCGGAGGCCGCCGAAGCCCAGCGCGTTCCATTCGTGCGAGCCAGCTTTCAGGCTGGCATCCTGACGCCTTTTACGGCGTATCTGGCCCTCGAAAATCCGGCCCAAAAAGCCGCCCTGAAACAAAAACAGGAGCAAGTCCTCAGTGGAAAAGCTGCCCTCGATGTGGATGAAGGCGAATCGAACCAGCCGACGGCCGTACCGCTGGATGATTACATCGGATTTTTGGTGCTGGCGGCCGTGGGGCTGGCCCTACGGTATCTGCTGCGGCTGCAGCCGGCGTAGCGCCGGACCAGCAACTACGCCGGAATCTGCTCCGCCTGGCTTTCCCGGGGCCGCTGCACCAGATAATAATACAGCAGAATCAGGAGGCCCGTCAGGAACGGCAGCAGCGCCAGATGCTTGCCCGTGACGTTGCCCCATATCCGTGCGGTATCGAATTCCAGAAACTCGCTGATCATCCAGTAGGAGTTAGCCGAAATCCAGAACACGATGGCCAAGTTGTGGGCCAGCTCGGCAGCTATATGGCGGGTACGCCAGGTGATTATGAGGGCAATGGCCAGCGTCGGGAAAATCATGCTGATGCCCAGCGGTTTCCAGAGCATGCACCACCCGATATCCTTGAGCAGCCAGAACAGGATGTGCAGGTTTTCCATGCGCCGATACGGGGCCGGGATGGTGTAGAGGTGGTCGTCGGGCGCGGGCATGGCAGAAAGGAGAAAGCCCCAAAGGTAACGGCCGGTGCCCGCCGGGCGTTACCTGTTTGTGCATCCCAAGGCCGGACCGGCCCATAGTCTGGTTCAGCTTTTTTGGCTGGGCCGCGTATGAGGGGCAGCTTTCCACCTTTTCAGTTTGCCTTATGATAACGCCGGTAGTTCGAAAAATAGCCAAAGGAGTTGCCTGGACGGGCGGCGGCATCCTGGGCGCGGTGGCTTTGTATCTGGTGGCCGCCGCCGGATTATCAGCCGTTCCGGTAGCCGCTGAAAACCCGGATGCCGCCCCGGATGAAGTGGAGGCCTACCTGCTTTCCAATGGCGTGCATACCGACCTGGTAGTGCCCGTGCGCAGCCCCCAGATGGACTGGACCCGGCTGGTATCCTACGCCCACACACCCGCCGCCGACACCTCTATGCAGTTCGTGGGCTTTGGCTGGGGAGATAAAGGCTTCTACCTCGATACGCCCACCTGGGCTGAGCTGAAGCCCAGCACTGCCGTGAAAGCCATGTTCTGGATGAGCACCACCGCCATGCACACCACCTTCCACCATCGCCCCACCCTGGGCCCCGACTGCGTGCCGCTACACCTAAGCCGCGCCGAATATGCCCGACTGATTCAGTTCATCGAAAGCAGCTTCGCCCATGACGCGCAGGGCCGCGTGCAGCACATTGCGGGCCATAGCTACGGGCAGCACGATGCTTTTTACGAGGCCAAACGCACCTACAACCTGTTCTATACCTGCAACAGCTGGGCTAATGAAGGCCTGAAAAAAGCCGGCCAGAAGGCGGCTTTATGGACGCCCTTCGACTTCGGGATTTTCTGGCACTACCGGTAGCCGGCCCCAAGCTCGACCATAAATTTACGCCGGTCATGTATCTTGGCAATCCAAAAAACGTATGAACCTACTATGACGACGTACGACGAAATCTTCGACAACAACCGCAAGTGGGTAGCCACCAACACCGGTTCCAACGCCAATTTCCTTGAGCATCTGGCCTCCGACCAGAAGCCTGATTACCTCTACATTGGGTGCAGCGACTCGCGCGTAACGGCGGAAGAGCTAATGGGCGTGGCTCCGGGGGAAGTATTTGTGCACCGGAACGTGGCCAACCTAGTCAATAACCTCGACCTCAACGCCATGTCGGTGGTGGAATACGCCGTGGCGCACCTGCATGTGAAACACATTGTGGTGTGTGGCCACTACGGCTGTGGCGGCGTGAAGGCCGCCATGCAGTCAAAGGACCTGGGAATTATGAATCCCTGGCTGCGTAACATTCGGGACGTATACCGCCTGCACCACGTTGAACTGGACGCCATTGAAGACGCCGATGCCCGCTATGACCGCCTCGTGGAGCTGAACGTGCAGGAGCAGTGCGCCAACGTAATTAAAACGGCCGTGGTGCAGAAAAGCTACCTCAAGCGCCAGACGCCCATCGTGCATGGCTGGGTATTTGATCTGAAAACCGGCCTGCTGAAGGATCTGAAACTCGACTACGAGAAGATGCTTCATGATATCCAGGCTATTTATAATCTGGGCGACGAGCCCCTGTTCACCTATGAGCAGGACCAGGAAAACCCCGCCGAGGAAATTGCCAAGCAAGCCAAAGAAGAATCGGAGCGGGTATAACCTATGCTCTGCGTAAGCCAACCGGCCCCCGGGTTCAAGGAGTTAACTCCTTGAACCCGGGGGGCGGTTTTTGTTCGGAAAATATAAGGCGTTACCTACGCGAGTTTCCGAAACAAAAACGGCTGCTTCCGGAGCATTTTCCGAAAACAGCCGATAAGAAGGTGGAGAGAAAGATTAGTTAAGCCAGATCTGAGCCACCGGCTCGAAGCGGTGCTGGGCGAATGCTCCATAAGGGCGTTCCGCGTAGAACCCAAGCACATGCACTTGAACAGTGCCTGTGCGGGCATTGCGCCGCATCTGAACAGGGTACACTTGCCCGGAGGCCGGCCAGTCACCGATATGGTCGGCAGGACGTTGGCTGGCATCAATACAACGAGCGTATTGTTGCAAGGGAAGAGGATGGGGAAGCTTCGTTTTCGACATATCCAAAGATAAGAATATTGATACAGATAAGCTAAAAAAATTAGTGTATAAAATATTGCCTACTGTTGATTTGTTGTTTGCGTTAAAGCAATGATAAATTGACTTTTTTTAAAGAAAGCACCTAAAGTAATGACAGTAGATGGTGGCGCAAATCCTCTATGAGAATACTTTATTGCTAATTTTCTTGGTATGAAACGCTCTGCTACTTGTTAAGACGGGTGATGGAGTTGAGTCTGCGTTCAATGACACTACTGAGTTGCTTACGGTTGCCGCAACACACGAAGCGTAATGCTGTCGGTACGGGTTTGAACGCGTATCAGGTACATACCCGGAGCATAGTGGCTCAGGTCCAGTACGGTGGCGCCGGTAGTGACGTGCCAGGTGCTTAGCAATTGCCCCAGTCCTGAAAACAGCTGTACTGTGGCGGGGCCTGCCGGGAGAGTAAGTTGGGTGCGGCCGGTGGTGGGGTTCGGGTACAGGGCCACGCCCGCCAGCTGTGGCGCACGGGTGGGCAGCAACTGCTGGTAACGGGTGGCAGCGGCATCAGCAGCAGTCTGCAGCTGGCTGAGGCTGGGAGCGGCCAGCACGGCAAACGCTACCATGACGGAATCGGCGGGGGCCAGGAACGGGAGAGCGGCGCCGGTGACCTGGGAGGCGTCGGTGGGCGTTAGGAGGCGGGCGTTCTGGGTGCCCGTACTGAGGGTGATGAACTTTTCGGCCGCGCTAAAGCCATCGGCAAGGCGCACGGCGGCGGTGGGGGCTTGGTTATTAATGGCGTACGCACTGGTCTGGCCGCCGGATAGGTGCCGCAGACCAGTGAAAAGTTGAGCAGCCGACGGATCGAACAGGTACTGCAGCCGTCGGGCGGCATCCCACTCTACCACGTTACGGCCGGCTTCCCCGGGCAGGTCCCAGTCCATAAACAGCCCGACGTGCAACGGTTTCAGGGTGTCGGCGGTGAGGTTGGTGAGCTGGTATTCCAGAACAACATAGTCGCGGTGCGGGGCCGTGGCTTCGGCGTAGGCGTGCTGCCGGACCCGTACCCCCACGGTGCGGCCCTGCGTGAGGCCAAGGAGAGAGTCGCGGAAGATACCGGCTGCTTCCTGGGTTGCGCGCATGGGCTGGGCCAGCAGATACGCCCGGCTTAGGGCCAAGAAGTCTGCATCGGCCCCACGCCGGTCGTTGCGCACGTTATCCGATACGCGGGTGGCAGAAGTGGCCAGCAGCAAGCCGCCTTCCGATAACAAGGGTGCGCCCTGCCGGTAGTTCACTCCTTCGCCTGCCTCGGAGCCCAAACCATCGTAGCCGATATTGCCCCGGCTGGTGAGCGTCAGGGCCAGATTGCCGGCATCCAGCACCACGTAATCAGGATTCAGCAGGATGGTTTCGTATTGGTCTTCCTGGTACCCGGTAGCCGCGTCCTGAAACCGGTAGCGCACTACTGCTTTGGTGTTGAGCGGAACCGTCGCCGCTACTGCCAGCCGGAAAGGAGCCGCCGCATTGGCGCGTTGCTCCAGCGTAACCAAGCCCCCCGCCGCAAAAGTGCTTTGCCGCACCAGCAAATAAGGCGACAGAGAAGAAAGCGTGACGGTCAGGTTGCTTACGGGCTGCAGCAAATTCTGGACCTGCACGGTCAGCCGCAATGTGTCGCCGGGGGCATAGGCCCGGCGGTTGGGAGCGAATGTGCGCGTTACCAATCGGGCGGAATGCTGACGGGTTTCCGTGACGGCCCGCAGCACGTTGAGCCGACCCGACCCGATGCGGCCGGCGTAGGCGGCATTGCCGGGAAGGGCATCAATGTTATCAGTAGTGCGACGCAGCTGGGCCGCTACCTGAGCGGCATTGTACTGCGGAAACCGGGTGCGTACAAGACCGGCCGCCCCGGCCACCAACGGGGCCGCAAACGAGGAACCACCCACCGCGAAATAGTCGGTATCCGAGTTGCCCAGGGTAGTCAGAATCTGGGTGCCGGGCGCCGACACGTCCACGCGGCGGCTAAACGTGGCGTTGGTGCTTCGCTCATCCGTAGGCGTAGTGGTGGCTACCGACAGCACGTGCTGGTAGCTGGCGGGGTAGAAGTCGAGGTCGGCGGGCGTATTGCCGGCGGCGGCTATCACCACCGCGTCGCGGTTGATGGCGGCGTAGGTGATGATATCCTGCTCATACTGGGAACGGCCGCCCGCCGCGCCCCAGGAAAGGTTGATAACCCGGCAGCCGTGGTCGGCGGCATATACAATGGCCTCGTAGCCCGCAAAAGAGCCCGTAATGTTGCTGGAATAGATTTTCAGCGGCATGAACCGGCACTTGAAGCCTACCCCGGCTATGCCTTTGCCATTGTTGGTTGCCGCTGAAGCGCAGCCGGCCACCAGAATGCCGTGCACGCTGTTGGCCTCGCGGGTGGGGTCGTTGTCGTTGTCGGCAAAATCCCAGCCGTAATAATTGTCCACGTAGCCATCCTGGTCGTTGTCGATTCCGTCAATCGGGTCCAGGCGGTTCACCTGAATCTGCGAAGCCAGGTCTTCGTGGGTAAGTCGGGTGCCACCATCAACAATGCCAATGACGAGGCTGGTATCGCCCTGCGTAACGTCCCAGGCCCGGTAGGCGCGGATATTTTTCAGGTGATACTGCCCTCCGGCCCGCGTGGAATCGGCTAATGGGTCGGAAGTTTGCAGCAGGGGCGGATAGTAATACACCGGCTCAGCGTACTCCACGGTGCCGGTTTTGCGCAGGGCCTGGCAGGCCGCTTCCACGGAAGCCGTGGCCGGCACCGTGACTTGGTACACCAGCCCCAGGTCAACGGCCCCGGGCTGGTCGGGGCCCGGCAGCTGGGCGTGCGGGAATTTGGGCTGCACATTCTGGGCCTGCACCCGCGCCAGCGCCGCATCCAGTGCCGCATTACCGGTTTGGCCGGATGCAGAGTGCCGCAGGGTGGGTGCCGCTTTCAGTTTGAATACCAACCGGCCGGCCAGTACCGTTTTAACGGGCGCGGGCGGTGAGGTTGTCTGGGCGGAAGCTGGTAATCTGTAAATATTCAGTACACCTGCAATCAGCAGACAGCGTAGGAGCAGGGCGGGTAGCGGAAGCTGCATAGAAGCCAGTGTAAAGGTGGGGTTCAGCTAAAGTAAACGTACTGCTCCGTAGCAGCGGATTCAGCCTGCGGAAAGTAGATGAAGCTACGGCCTCTGGTACCGTATTCCTACGGAAAAGGCTTTCTTTTCGACTGCTGTTGCGGCGGTAACTGACGTGCATTTATGTCACTAAAGCAGTGGCGCGGTCTATGCGGGTGCCGTTTGCCGGTTCGAGTTGAAAACGCGGGGCGTCTGCGCAGTCGGGTTCCGCTAGTCACACGCAAAATGGCGCTTCCGGTTTCCGGACCGACTGCGGCGGTTTTGAATATCGGGGGCGGACATTGAATCGCTGCCAGGACGATTCGGTGTTCCGGCAACGACTACAATAAAAAGGCTATATTTTGAAAGGGGCAGTTAAACCCCAGCCTATATCCGGGCTCTACGGTTCAGCTCAGGTGACGCTGCTACTCCATCTGGCCCTCTTTTTATTCCTTGCCCTATGCGCCCGTTTTTGCTCCTGCTGCTGCCCCCCATGTGCGTGCTGAGCCTGTTGGCCTGCTCCAAATCCGACGACACTGCTCCGGCCACCTCGCCCGTCACGGTAGATCCGGCTGTGCCAGCCGTGTACAAGAAGATCTACGGTGCCGCCTCTATCACGCTGGACGGCAGCTTCGTGGTAATCAAAACCAACAACCTACCCGACCACAAGAGTCCCTATTACACGGGAGCGAACTACGAGGCCTACAACGGATCCAATGCCGACTACCGCGCGAATCCGAATCGGATTACGGCGCAGAATTACACGTACCGCATACCGCTGAACCCGCAGGAGGCTGCCCGGAAATCGGCTACGCCGCTGGGTAGCATTGGCGTTTCCCTGAACGGGGTGGCTTTCTTCAACCAGTATGCCGGGCCAGCCCAGCCGCTGACCAACGAAATCAACTCGTTTGATCAGTATAACGGGCATCCGCAAGCCAACGGCGCGTACCACTACCATGTGGAGCCTACCTTCCTCACTGTGCTCAAGGGCCGCGACGTGCTGCTGGGTTTCCTGCTGGATGGCTTCCCGGTGTACGGTCCCATCGAAAACGGCGTGGCCGTGCTCAACACCCGCCTCGACGCCTATCACGGGCACGCGCATGCTACCACCGACTACCCCACCGGTATCTACCACTACCACATCACCAATGCCGATCCTTACCTCAACGGCGACGGTTTCTTCGGAACGCCCGGCACCATCACGCAGTAGCGGCCGGTGTGCCCGGGCGGTTGGCGGGGCAGTGCTGCTGACCTGCCTGCTGGCTGGTTGCGGCGGCTCCCCGGCCCGGCTGCCAGTGCAGGCTCCGGGCCTGCAACTGACCGCCGAAACCCTCACCTACCAGGGAAAGCTGTACACGGGCACCCTTTTCGAGCTGAGCCCGGCCGGCGACACGCTGGCCACGAAGCCCTACCAAGCCGGCCGCCTGCACGGTGTAGCTCGGCAATGGTACGGCCGGGGGCAGCGCCAGGAGCAGCGGCAGTACGTGGGTGGTCGGGAAGACGGCCTTGTGGAAGGCTGGTGGCCCGATGGCCGCCCGCGCTTCCGGCGCCACTTCCGGGCCGGGCAGTACGAGGGGCTGGTGGAAGAGTGGTACGCCAATGGGCAGCCCGGCCGGCGCGGCCACTACGCCAGCGGCCAGGAAGCGGGCCGGCAGCAACTCTGGCTCCCCGATGGTACGTTGCGGGCCAACTACGAAGCCCGCAACGGCCGCCAATACGGCTTTATCGGAGCCAAGCACTGCGCCACCGATAAGTTGTAGCGGCCAATCCGGCAACTTGGCCGGACCACAGGGCCGCATCCGCAAGGTACAGGCGGGTGCAGCCTGAACTGTCTTCCTTTTGCCCAGGAATACTCCATTGGCTGGCTACATAATCAGCTCGGTACAGCCTGAACTATCTTCTTTTTGCCCGTTGCGCATGCTTTCCTCTATCTATTGTTTACCGGGCGGCCTCGCGGGGCTGCTGCTGCTAGCTGGCTGCCGCTCCGATGCGCCTTCCGCTTCCGCAGCTCCCAGCGCCCCGGCCCGGCAGGAAGAGGCCGTCATGCGGCTGCCTTTTTACCACGATGCCACCTTTACGCCGCACTGGTACGCGCCCGGGCAACCGCCTGCCGACACCCTGCACGTAGTCGGGCCGTTCCGGTTCACTGACCAGCGCGGGCAGACCGTGACCAATGCCACTTTGGCCGGCCATGTGTACCTGGCTAATTTTTTCTTTACCGAATGTCCCGGTATCTGTCCGCGCATGAACGATAACCTGGCCCAGGTGCTGCGCCATTTTGCCCCTGAATCCGGTCTGAGGATCGTATCCTATTCCGTCATGCCGGAACATGACCAAGAGTCGGTGTTGCGGGCCTACGCCGGAAGCCGGCGCATTGATGGGACGCGCTGGCACCTGCTGACGGGCCGCAAAACGGCCATCTACCAGCTGGCCCGCGCTCAGTACTTCGCCGACCAGAGCCTGACGCCGGCCGCTGATACCAGTCGCTTTCTGCATACTGAGCATGTTGTGCTAGTAGACCGCAACGGTCACCTGCGTGGCCTCTACAACGGCACTCTGCTCCTGGATGCCGAGCGCATGCAAGAGGACATTGCCCTGCTGCTGAAGGAAAAATGAACGGCCCATAAGCTGGAAATGGCTGTGCCACCTCCAGCGCCGCGCGAAACAAGCAGTAGCTATTTATCAAGTGTCGCCAAAAGCCAAACCCCATCGTCGGGCCGTGGCAACACGGGACAAACGATGGGGTTTGGCTGGCGCATCAAGTGCTACCGGGGCTTGGCGTATTTGTACTTTTTCGGGGCATCCACGGTGCGGTACTTATAGGGGTTTTTGGCGTTGGGGTCTACGTTGAGGCCCAGACCAATCGGTTTGCGCTCCTTGCGGAAGCGGGCTTTGTTGTTGTCTCGCTTGGCGCGGTCCATCGAAACGGAGCCGTAGCGGCTGGGACGTTCCAACATTTTATCTTCACTGGAACAGGAAGTTCCGAGCAGCAGCAGTGCAAAGGCAGAGGTAAGTAGGACGTATTTCATACAGAACGGTGGCGAGTGGAATGGAGGCCGATTCAACCGGGAATCAGCTACTTACTCATCCGTGTACTCCGATAAAACTCAAAAGGATTCACCCAGAACGGAATAATCCCGTCCGATGTTAGACTCGGTTTTCGAGTCTGCCTCACAAACTCAGCATTTCCCGGAACCGCACCGACTGCTGCCGCGAAACCTCCACCTCGGGCCCGCCGCGTAGCTTGATTTTAAGCGTATTGCTGAACCAGGGCTCAATGCTTTCCACCCATTTTAGGTTAATAATCTGCTGTCGGTTGGCCCGAAAAAACACGCGGTTATCCAGCCGCTGCTCCAGGTGCTGCAACGTGCGCGGAATGAGAGGCCGGTGCTGCTCGAAGTAGATCTGGGTGTAGCTGCCGTTGATTTCAAACAGCCGGATATCCGCCAGGCGCACAAACCAGCACCGCTCCCCATCCTTCACAAATACTTGGTCCTGCTCGGTGAGCGGGGTAGGCGCGGGCTCGTCCGGCTCGGGGCCGGCCGCCGGGGCCAGGGCGGGCACCGGCGCGGTGAGCTTGGCCCGGGCTTTGGCCAGGGCCGCCGCCAGCCGGTTTTCCTGAATGGGCTTGAGCAGATAATCCAGCGCGTTTACCTCAAAAGCCCGCAGCGCGTACTCATCGTAGGCGGTGGTGAAAATGACGTGGGGCGCGGTTTCCAGGGATGCCAGCAGCTCAAAGCCGGTTTCGCCAGGCATGTGGATGTCCAGAAACAGCACGTCGGGCTGCAGGGCGCGTAGCTGGGTGCGGGCTTCTTCAGCGTGGCGGGCTTCGCCTGCTACGGTCACGTCGGGGAAGGCACGCAGCAGGTGACGCAGCTCGGTTCGGGCCAGGCGGGAATCATCAACGAGCAAAGCATTCATCAGATAGAGGCAGGGTTAAGCTGAAGGAGGATAGGCGAGGGCGCGGGCAGATGCCGGATCGGGGGCGGGCAGCCGGACCGGGAGCTGCAGGTGGGCCACCACGGTATCGGGGGCGTGCGGGTCGTTGGTGAGGTGCAGGTGGGCAGCTGCCCCAAACAGCAGCTGCAGCCGCTCGCGGGCGTTGCGCACGCCCACGCCCTCGTGGCCGGGGCGGGGCTCGTAGCGGCCGGTGTTGCGCACCGTGACGTGCAGCGTGTTGGAGTCGTTGAGCTGGGCTGTGAGGTGGATAAAGCCGCCCGCCGGCCGGGGCGCGAGGCCGTGCTTGATGGCGTTTTCCACCAGCAGCTGCAACGTCATGGGCGGAATGGGCACGTAGAGGGCGGCCGGGTCCACATCGAGGGTGTAGCGCAGGCGCTCTTCCAGCTGCAAAGCTTCCAGCTGCAGGTAATGCTCCACAATTTCCAGCTCCCGGCGCAGCGGCACCTGCTCGGCCGAATTCAGCTGAATGGAATAGCGCAGCAGGTCGGAAAGATGCGTAATCATGTCGCGGGTGCGGGCAGGGTCCTCCATCACCAGCGCCCGGATGTTGTTGAGCCCGTTGAACATGAAATGCGGGTTGATCTGGGCCTTGAGGGTCCGCATCTCGGCCTCGCGCACGGCGGCGGCCAGCTTCCATTGGTTTACCTCGGCCTGCTTGTAGCGGTGGAAAAAGTGCCAGCCGAAATAAAAGCCTGACCACAGCCAGAGTACAAAATTTACGTTGAGGGCGTAGCCAATGAATTGCGCCCAGCCGTGGGGTTTGCCATCGGGCCCCGGCCGCACCACCCAGATCAGCAGGGCCCAGATAACCACCTGACTCAGCACCGACAGCACGGCGTGCGTTACCAGCAGCCGACCCGTGAGAGGCAGCGGAGCCAGCTGCTCCCAGCCGTTGGCCCGGATGTGGTAGCGCAGCCAGTGCGTCAGCCCCATCATTGGCAGTACAATGGCCGATACAATCAGCAGTAACTCAACGGAAAACCGACCAAAGGCCGAGAATATTGCCACGTTGAAGCCGAAGTACAGCGCCCAGCCTACCAGTTGCGCGCGCCAGTACAAACGGCTGGGAGCAGGTACGGAAGCGTAGGAAAACATAGATGGGGCCAGTGAGGAATGCGGGAGTAAGTTAGCCGGGATAAGGCAATGCCTACTTACCGGCCACTGCGTTTTGCTTCAAAAACGCATCCGAAAGCTGGAAAAACCACTGTGTATCGTCGTACATGAGGAAGTGCCGGCCGGCTTCCGACATCTCCACTTGGTGCCGGGGCAGTTGGGCGTACTGCCGGGTGAAGATGGCCTTAGTGCTTTCCTTGGTGGCCCCCATGCTCTGGTAAGCGGCCCAAGAGCCCAGCACCAGCACCGGCTGCTGAATCCGGGCCAGGTCGGCGCGCAAATCGGTGGTGTACATATCGTACATAGCCTGGGCCACGGCCGCCGGCGCCGACTGCACGCCCCAGCGCGTGACCTGACTGATGCGGGCCGTATCGGTGACCATGGTAACGGCCATCTGGCGCTGCTGGGCGGCGTTGGGCTGGCCGGCAGCCACCTGCCGGCGCATGTTCTCGGCCATCGGGCGCACCTGCTCCACGGTGGCCGCCGGGTTCTGAATGGCCCCGATAAAGGGCAGCGAATCCACGATAACCAACGGGCCCACGACTTCGGGCTGGGTGCTGCTCATCCAGAGGGCCATGAACCCGCCCAGGCTGTGGCCGATGACGACGGGCTTGGTCAGCTTCTGGGTTTTGATGTAGGCCAGCAACTGGTCGCGCACGTTCAGCAGCATATTGTCGGTGCTGGCTTGGGCGGGCACCCCGCCGAAACCGGTCAGGCTGATGATGTGGCACTGGTACTGCTTCTGGTAATGAGCCACCGTTTCGTCCCACACCGCGCCGGGGCAGGTCAGGCCCGGAATCAGCAGCACCGGCCAGCCTTTGCCTACCACCCGCACCGTGAAGTTGGGGTGCGCTGCGGGCGTATCGGCGGTGAAGGTGAGCCGCGCGGTCGGGGCGGGTGCCGCCACAGTGGCGGAAGTAGCGGAGGCGGCCAGCAGCAGGGCAGCGAAAATGGGGCGGAGGCGGGCGGTCAGGTTCATAGCGAGGTAGTGGCTGAGGGTTAGAGGTTGATTTCTGATTCAAACCTAGCCGCTCCGCCCGCCTTCCGAAACTACTTTTCCGGGAGCGGTAAATTCCCGGCCCGAGTGGTCAGAACTTCCGCCCGAACGGCAGGGCCACCCCGCGAACAGTCCGCCCGCCGACTGATACAAAAAAAGGACGCCCCAATGGAGCGTCCGGCCCCGGCCCGGCAGGCACAGCCTGCCGGGCCGGAACTGACCCCGCGCTCAGATAATATTGCGCAGGTCCTGACGCAGCGTTTCGATGCCCCGCCATACTTCCTCCCAGGTTGATTCGTGCTGTTTGGGAGCGTCAGCAGATGCCGCAGCCGGGAGCGTGCCGGCGGGGCTGGTGGTGGCGTGCAGCCGCTCCGCCAGGCGGGCGCGCTTGGCTTCCAGGGCTTCGGCGTGCTGCTGGTAAGTAGCCGAGGAGCCGGCGGTGGTGGCATTGGCCCGGTTGTGCAGCGTCCGGATTTTGGTATCCAGCTCCGTCAGGGCGTGCTGGAGGGCTTCGGCGCTGAGGTTGGCCGGAACGCGCATGTGGTCAGGAATGGGAGTGGTAGCCATAAGAAAAGAGGGTAAAAAGCCAGCAGCGGCAGAAACTGCCCTTGAGAACTGTACCGCTTCCGGAGGGAAAAGGATGCGACGTATGTTACCAACAATTCCACAATATAATCATAACCCTCCGCTCATTCCGGCCGGAAAGCAGTAGCCTAGCTTTGTCTGTCATCCGTCAGATACGCCGCTGCTATGCTCGCAAAACTACTTCCCTTACTGGCGCTGCTGCTGCTGCCGGGTTTTACATGGGCGCAGGCGGTGGCCCTCACGGAAAGTAGCCAGACGGCCGCTGGAGCCCCTGCTGCCTCGGCCCCGGCTGGGGCGCCCACCGTGTATCACGCGGCCGATGAAATGCCCGCCTTCCCCGGAGGCGCTGAGGCCTTCCAGAAATTTCTGCGCAAGGAGCTGAAGTACCCCGAGGACGCCCTGCGGCGCGGCATATCGGGGCGGGTCTTCATTCGGTTTATTGTCACTGATGAGGGCCGCATCCGCGACGCGGAAATAGTGAGAGGACTGGGCAGCGGCCTGGATGAAGAAGCCCTGCGGCTGGTGCGCATTATGCCCTGGTGGACGCCTGGCCGCGTGCACGGGCAACCCGTGTGGGTATCGTACACCATGCCCATCGTATTCCGGGCGCTGGATTGAATCTGAGTGAGGGAGTAGTATTTCCCTTACTCCCAACTCATGGCAATACCCAACTCCCGGGCCAGCGGGGCTGCCGCTGAGGCGTAGAGCAGCGGCAGCAATTCCCGCACGGCCGGCGCAAACTCTACGCGGTAGTCCTCATGCAACTTGCCGATGGCTTTGAGTACTTCCTGGGTGCGGCGGGCCAGGTGCTGGAGCAGCGGCTGGGTGGGGCCGTGCAGGCGGCTGGTGGCCTCGGGCTGGTGGCGCAGCACGTTGGTGAGCAGACGTAGCGTCAGCTCTATTTCGCCCAGCGTATCACCTGTGATTCTGGCGTGGTAGGCCAAGCGCTGCTGGAGCTGGCGGGTGATGTGCAGCAGGTCGTTGGGGGTTTGGTGGAAGCCGCGCACGGGGTCGTCCACCTGCTGGCGCAGGCGGTGACGACGGTTTTCCAGCGCGTCGTCGTCTTCCAGCAGCCGGAAGGTAAGCTGCTCCACCAGCGTAGCATCCTGGGCTACGAGGCGAGCCAGCAGCTGGTCTTTTTCTTTGGCAGGAAGGGCCAGCAGGGCTTTGCGCAGATCGGGGGAAAGAGCGGGCATAGGGAGGGCAGGGGCAGAAACCGGAAGCGCAGTAATAACGCGAGAAACGCCCGTTTGGCTCCCGGAGTTTTACGGGTTCTTCCGTAGCCGCTGCCGCAGCCACCAGAACAACCGCTTGGGGGCCTGCGCTACCCGCTGCACCGGAGTAGGCTCGTATATCACAATGGAGCTGATTCCGCCACTCCACTCCATACGGTGCATCTGTGGGGCCTCCACTGCCTTCTGAACTACAGGTAATTGCATGGCTCCGCGCTGCATTGGGATGGCCAGGGTACCGTGAAGGCTATGTTCCTCCAGCAGCTCATCCGCCACGCGGTAGTCCGGCACCTGCACCACCAGCCGCAGCGAATCGGAGGCGGCACTGGGTAAAGGGAGTTGCGCGGTGCCATCGGCTTCGGCCTGGGTGGTGAGGAGTAATGCATCGGCCCGCCACAGCTGTACCTGCGCAAAACCCAGCCCTTGCCCGGTAGCGGGGTCATACACCCGCAGCCGTAGCGTAGCTGGCCGGCTACGGGGCCCCGGCGCCACGGTGGCCGGTGCGGGCGGTAAAGCGCGGGCCAGCAGGGGGGAAGCGGCCAGTAGCGGCAGCCCAACGGCCGCCAGCCACCGCCGGGCGCTCCGCAGCTGCGGCCAATGTGACCAGTTCGGCCCTGCTACCGCCGCTTCGGCCTGACGGCGGCTTTCTTCCAGCACCTGGGCCGGAATACGGCCGCACACGCTGCCGTCCGTAGCCTGGCGGATAACGTGGAGAATATCGGCCGGGGCCATGTCGGTGAAATCCAGCACCTCCTTGCGGCAGGCCTGGCAGAAGCGGCCCTGCTGGGTGGACGTCATCTGCCGCCAGTCTTCGTGGCAGGGCTGGGGAATGGCGAGGTAGTAAGCAGCATTTGCCATTGGCTCGGTGTGGAATAAGCGTGGGTTGGGCATCTACCGGGTATTGATGCCACTCTCGACCCAATTCCACATGCTTCGTCTACTATTTTTCGCCGGTAGCCTCCTACTGGTTCTGCTGGCCGTTACCCAGGTAGTTGCTCAGCCCTCGGCCCGCACGTACTACACTGGCACCGGCCGCCGCACTGCCTTTCCTGACTCGGCCGCTACCTATACCGTAGTGCGCCGGCAGGGCGCGGGCGGCACCATCACCACCTACCAGCCCAACGGCCAGCGCCTGCATCAGGAGCAATACAGCCAGCTCCGCGCCGGCCAGCGGCACGGCCTCAGCATCGAATGGCACGCCGCTACGGGCCGGCGGGTAGCCAGCTACCCGTACAGCCACGGCCGGCTCCACGGAGTAGTGCAGGCCTGGTACCCTACCGGCCGGCCGCACTGGCAGCTGACGTACCGGCAGGGGCAGCGGCACGGCGCGTTGCGGGCCTGGTATCCTTCGGGCCGCCTGCTGCGCACGGAAACCTACCGGGCCGGCCTGCGCCGGACCGGCCGTTGCTACACCCGCACCGGCCGGGACACTACCTGGTTTGCCTTCGAGCGGCCCGCCCGGTTTGTGGGCGGCGAAAAAGCGTTGCGACAGTGGCTGGCCCGCAACCTGCGCTACCCGGCTATGGACCTGCGCAACCAGGTAGAAGGCAATATGTGGGCGCGGTTTGTACTGGACAAGCGGGGGCAGGTCCAAAACCCGGAAATCCTCAAAGGCCTCACCAATAGTACTGATACGGAAGTGCTGCGGCTGCTCAAAATCATGCCGGTCTGGGAGCCGGCCGTAGTGGCGGGTCGGGCCGTGGCGGTGCCGTATGAGCTGCCCGTGGAGTTCCACATTCTGTGAGCAGTGCCACCAAGCACACTTCAGATGCGGAGCGGGGCAGGGGTTTTTGATACTTTTACCGGTATCCAGCCGCTCCCGGCTTTTTCCGCGCCGGTAACGCCGTTTGCCGCCGTATGAAAATTCTCTTGGTTGAAGACCACGCGGAGCTGGCCCGCAGCATTGCCGGCTACCTGGTGCAGGAGCACTACATCTGCGAGGTGGCCGCCACCTTCGATGAGGCCCGCGAAAAGCTCATCCTTTTCACCTACGACGTGGTGCTGCTCGACATCATGCTGCCCGACGGCAACGGCATCAACCTGCTCAAGCTGCTGCGCAAGGATGGCGTGGACAGCAGCGTGATTATTATTTCGGCCCAGAACGCGTTGGATTTCAAGCTCACCGGCCTCAGCGAAGGGGCCGATGACTACATCACCAAGCCCTTCCCGCTGCCCGAGCTGCACGCCCGCATCAAGGCCATCATGCGCCGCCGCAGCCCCCAGAAAAACAACGTCCTCACGTTTCAGGACCTCACCGCCGACCTTGACTCGCTGGAGTGCCGCGTGAATGGCAAGCTGCTCAGCCTCACCCGCAAGGAAACCAACCTGCTGCTCTACTTCATCCACAACAAGGGCCGCATGCTGAGCCGCCAGGCCATTGCGGCCCACCTCTGGGGCGACTACACCGACAACCTCGACAGCGTGGACTTCGTGTATCAGCACGTCAAAAACCTGCGCAAGAAAATCACCGACGCCGGCGGCCAGGACTACATCAGCACCGTCTACGGCTTCGGCTACAAATTCAACGCCCCGGAATGACGGTGAGGTGGTGAGTTTGACGTGTGACGACGGCAAGCGGTACAGCAAGCAGCCCGTAACATCCGCTCCGTAGCCCAGGGTTTAAACCCTGGGCTAGTGAATCGTTAGGCGAAGCGGGCGAGATGCTTCGGCTTCGTTGCACTCCGCTCAGCATGACGTTTTTTCCACCCGTTCATTCATCCACCAGTCCACCCATTCACCCATCCTAACCGCCGTGAAACTCAATTACCGCTACACGCTGGCCTACGCCATCATCACGTTTTTCGTGCTGAGCATTGGGTTTGCCATTGTGTACGCGGCCCTTTCACGCAGCGCCACGCAGGCCACGATTGGCAAGCTGGAGGGGCTGAACGCGGTGGTGACGGGGCAACTGCGGCGCGGGGGCAGCTACGCGGGGCATCCGTCGCGGGCCAACGTGCGGGTGGCGCGTGGCGTGCCCGCCGATACGGCCCGCCACGCGCCGCTGGTGCGGCTGCGCAACGAATGGGAGCCGGCATTGCAATCAGAAGTGCGGATGGTGCGTGTGACCACCTACCCGGTGGTGCGCGGGCAGGTGTACCGCGTGACCAGCCGGGCGGCCGTGGTGGAGCCGCGCGACGCCTACCTGACCGGCCTGATGCTGGTGTTTGCCTGGACGTTTGTGTTTCTGCTGGCGTTGGTGGTGATTCTTAGCGAGGTGATTTCCTGGCGGATTCTGCGGCCCTTCACCCAGACGCTGCGCGGCATTCAGCAGTTTCAGCTCAGCCAGCAGCAGCGCATTGCCCTGGAGCCCAGCCGTACCACCGAGTTCAACGTGCTCAACGAGTTTCTGCTGCGCATGACCACCCGCGCCCAGAGCGACTACCAAGGCCTCAAGGAATTCTCCGAAAATGCCTCCCACGAGCTGCAAACGCCCATTGCTGCCATCAAGGCGAAGCTGGAGCTGCTCATGGATTCGGAGCTGACGGAGGCGCAGCTGCGCCTGCTCACGGCCATGCACGACGAGCTGGAGCGCCTCAGCCGCATCAACCACTCGCTCACGCTGCTGGCCAAGCTGGAGCACTTCGACACCCGCCCCGACACCTTTACCAACTTGAGCCAGCTGGTACCCGCCACCGAAGCCGCCTTCGCCGACCTGGCCGAGATGAAGAACCTGCGCACCACCCAGCGCATTGCGTCCGGCGTAGTGGTACCCCTGGACGAGGCCCTGGCGCGGCTGCTGCTCAACAACCTGCTCAGCAACGCCATCCGCCACAACCAGCCCGGCGGCGAAATCCGGCTGCAGCTCACCCCGGAATTTCTGCTGCTGGAAAATACCGGCCACGCGCCCACCGCGCCGGTAGAAGAGCTGTTCGGTCGCTTCAAAAAAGGCAACGCCGCCCTCGATTCCATCGGCATCGGACTGGCCATCGTGCGCCGCATCAGCGAGTTGTACGGTCACCGCATCAGCTACACCTACGCCGAGGGCTGGCACCGCATCCGGCTGGATTTCGCGCCGATTCCGGCCGGGCAGTAGCTAGTGTTTGGTGGTGGTGATGAGTGGAACAAGTAAAAAGAACGTCATGCTTTATCTGATGTCCGCTTGCCGAAGCATCTCTACCGCTTCGTCTGTGCCGTTCAACGAAGCGGTAGAGATGCTTCGACAAGCGGACATCAGATAAAGCATGACGTTCTTAATATGCATCAGTTTCAATGCTTGCACCCTGCTGTCAGCGGCGCAAAATTTCATAGAAACCATAACATTCCCTCAAAATTCCTTCAAGATTGAGTTCGTCATTTGCTTACACCAACCAGTAAGTAACTACTCACTAGCTAACAACTGCCTCGCTTATGTCTACCGCCGTTTCTCCTGCTCCCTCAGCTACTGCCGCGCCGCCGGCCGGGGCGGGGCGTGGGGAGCGGGTGTCGCCCCGGCGGCTGCGGGCCATCCTGAGCGGCTCGGTGGGTAACCTGGTGGAGTGGTACGACTGGTACGTTTTCTCCTCGTTTTCCCTGTACTTCTCGGCCTCGTTCTTCCCGGCCGGCGACACTACGGCCCAGCTGCTCCAGACGGCCGGCATCTTCGCGCTGGGCTTTCTGATGCGGCCCATCGGGGGCTGGATGTTCGGGCGCATTGCCGATAAAGTGGGCCGTAAGCAGTCCATGACGCTGTCGGTGCTGCTCATGTCGCTCGGTTCATTGCTGATTGCCCTCACGCCGACTTACCAGACCGTGGGCATTGTGGCGCCGGTGATGCTGCTTACGGCCCGGCTGCTACAGGGCCTGAGCGTGGGCGGCGAATACGGCGTGTCGGCCACTTACCTGGCCGAAATGGCTACTTCGCGCCGCCGCGGCTTCTATTCCAGCTTTCTATACCTCACCCTTATCGGGGCCCAGCTGCTGGCTTTGGGCATTCAATTGGTACTGCAGCGGGTACTGGAACCGGCCCAGCTGCTGGCCTGGGGCTGGCGCATTCCCTTCGTGATTGGGGCTTTGCTGTCGGTTGTAGCCCTGTACCTGCGCCACAACCTCGACGAAACCGCCGCCTTCACGGCCCAGCCCGAAACTGCCGAGGACCAGCGCGGCAGTCTGCGGGTGTTGGCGCGGCATCCCCGCGCCGTGCTTACGGTGGTCGGCCTCACGATGGGCGGTACACTGGCCTTCTACACCTTCACCACCTACATGCTTAAGTTCCTGGTGAACACTGCCCACATGACCCGCGAGGCCGCCACCAACGTGTGCTTTCTGTCGCTGCTGGTGTTTGCTGCCTTACAGCCGGTGTTCGGGGCGCTGTCGGACCGCATCGGGCGGCGGCCCTTGCTGCTGTTCTTCGGGGTGGGCGGGGCGCTGGGTACGGTGCCGCTGCTCACGGCCCTCAGTCACACCACCTCGCCGCTGGCCGCTTTCGGGCTGCTGCTGCTGGCTTTGGTGATTGTGAGCGGGTACAGCGGCATCAATGTGATAGTAAAAGCCGAGCTGTTTCCGACGGAAATCCGGGCCCTGGGCATCGGGCTGCCGCACGCCCTGACGGTGGCCGTATTCGGCGGCACGGCCGAGTATCTGGCCCTCTGGAGCAAGGGCGTGGGGCACGAGGCCTATTTTTACTGGTACATCGCCGGCTGCATTGGCGTCTCGCTGCTGGTGTTCCTGGGTATGGCTGAAACCACCAAAACGTCCCATCTCGACAATTCTCCGATGGCTGAGCAGCCGGCTAAATTGTCATCCTGAGCAGCGCGAATGACCTTGCCACGGCTACATCACACCTGTGTTGTTCATAGGTGATAAGGTCCTTCGCAGGCTCAGGATGACAGATACAGCTCGCCTGCTTCCCCTAAACCGACTTCCCACCCCATCAATCCCGCCTCATGAAAAAGCTGTTTTCCAACCTTACCGTGCAGGTGCTCACGGCCATTGCTTTGGGCATTGCCGTCGGGGCTTTGTTTCCGGCCTTCGGGGCGGCGCTCAAGCCCGTGGCCGATACATTCATCAGCCTGATTAAGATGCTGATAACGCCCATTATCTTCCTGACGGTGGTTATCGGTATTGCGGGTATGGGCAGTATGAAAAAGGTGGGCCGCGTGGGTGGTAAGGCCTTGCTGTACTTTGAAATCGTGACGACGCTGGCCCTGGCTATCGGTATGCTGGTGGCCAATGTGACCCAGCCCGGCGCGGGCGTGCAGGCCACGGCCCAAGCCGTCATGCAGGACTCGAAAAAGGCCGAGGAAGCGTCCAAATTCACGTCCCAGGCCGGCGAGATGAACTGGGTGGAATTCTTCACCCACATGGTGCCCGACAACGTGGTGGGCGCTTTCGCCAAGGGCGACATTCTGCAGGTGCTGCTATTTTCGGTGCTGTTCGGGCTGGCCCTCAACCGCATGGGCCAGCAGGCCCAGCCGCTGATGAAAACCTTCGACCGGCTCTCGCACGCCATGTTTGGGGTGCTGGCGATGGTGATGAAACTGGCTCCGCTGGGCGCCTTTGGGGGCATGGCTTTCACCATCGGCAAATACGGTATTGCCACGCTGCTGCCGCTGGGCAAGCTGATGCTGGTGGTGTACGCCACCATGTTCCTGTTCATTTTTGGGGTACTGAACCTGATTATGCGCTACTACGGCCTGCGCCTGATGCCCTACCTGCGCTTCATCAAGGAGGAAATCCTGCTGGTGCTGGGCACATCCTCGTCGGAGTCGGCCCTGCCGCGCATGATTGACAAGATGGAGCGCTACGGCTGCTCCCGCTCCGTAGCCGGCCTCGTGATTCCGACCGGCTACTCCTTCAACCTCGACGGCACCTCGATTTACTTGTCCATTGCCGTCATTTTCCTGGCCCAGGCGTTCAACATCCCGCTTTCCTTCACCCAGCAGCTTACCCTGATTGCCATTCTGGTGGTGACGAGTAAGGGCGCGGCGGGCGTGACGGGGTCGGGCTTTATTGTGCTGGCTTCCACGCTGGCGGCTACTAAAGTTATTCCGGTGGAAAGCGTGGCCCTGCTGCTGGGCGTGGATCGGTTTATGAGCGAGGCGCGGGCCATTACCAACGTCATCGGCAACGGCATTGCCACGCTGGTGGTCGCCAAGAGTGAGGGCGAGTTCGACGAAGCCCGCCACCAGTTGGCCCTGCAGGGCCGCTCGGTGCCGGAGGAACTGCAGCCCGAGCCGGCCGCCCTCATTCCCCGCGTGGAAATTCACGCCTAGGTTGTGAGGCGGCAGTAGCGCGAACTTTGTAGTTCGCGCTACTGCCGCCAGAACCGTCCCCGCGCCGCTACAACTACCCGAACGGCGCGGGGACGCGAACTACAAAGTTCGCGCTACATCTCCCTTTCCTGCTGACCGATTTTCTCTGCCTTGATAGGGCAGCCGGGCCGCGCCTTGCTCGATTTCGACCCCGCCACAACTCCCCATGACGAACTTTCTACGCCTGAAGCTGGCGGCGCTTTTGCTGCTGCTGGCTCCGCTAACTCATGCCCAGATTATCGTGCCGCCCACCACCGGCAAGGCTCCAAATCCGGCCCCGGCTACTGCTCCGGCCCCGGTGCCCGCGCCCGCCAAATCGGCCCCGTACGCGGGCGGCATGAAAATCAGTATCTCGCCCGACGGCTCCAAATACGTGCGCATCATGACGGCCCACCAGCTGTGGGTGCGCTATAATGAGAACAACTCCGGCACGCTCTCGGCCGAGGAAGAGCCGCAGAGTGACCAAATTGACTTCGGTATCCGTCGCTCGCGGGTGCTGCTGGTGGCGCAGCTGAATCCACGCTTTCTGGTGGTCACGCAGCTGGGCATCAACGGGCAGAGCACCATTTCGGGCGGCGCGCCCGGCGAGCCCACCGGCCCCGGCAAGAAGCCGCAGTTCTACATCCACGACGCGCTGGTGGAGTACAAGGTGAGCCAGTACCTGAGCGCCGGCGGCGGCCTGCACTACTACAACGGCATCTCGCGCCAGACCAGCTTCGCCGCCTTCTCGCTGATAACCCTCGACGTGCCCGGCGTGCAGTCGCCCTCCCTCGACGCCATCGACCAGACCGGCCGGGGCATTGGGCTGTACGTGCGCGGGCGGGTCAAAAAGTTCGATTACCGGCTGTCGGTGAATGACGCGTTTCGGACGAATACCGGCAGCACGCCGGCCACGCTGACCACTAACGTGGCGCAGTTCAACCCGCGCAGCCGGGGCAAAATCTGGCAGGGCTACTTTGATGTGGAGCTGCTGGATAAGGAGCTGAACCTAGTGCCGTTTGCGGTGGGCAATTACCTGGGGGCCAAACGCGTGTTCAACATCGGGGCGGGCTTCCTCTACCACGCCGGTGGCCTCTACTCGCGCCCCACCGACAACCCCGCCACGCTGCCCGCCCGCGCCTGGGACATCTCCTACAACCGCCACGACATGCGCGTGCTCTCGGCCGACATCTTCTTCGATACGCCCGTGGACACCACCGCCCGCAACCAGACCGCCTTTACGGTGTACGCCGCCGCCTACGACTACCGCATGGGCCCCAACTACGTGCGCTACGGCGGCACCCTGAACCCCGGCACCGGCTCGGCGGCCCTGCGCGGCAACGCCGTGCCCATGCTCGGCACCGGCACCGCCCAAACCATCCAGACCGGCTTTCTGCTCCCCAAAAAACTGCTTGGCCCTAAAGTGCGCCTGCAGCCCTACGCGGGATACATCCACGGCCGCTACGAGGGTTTGCGCCGCACCGATGGCCGCCTGCAGGACGTGCACATCGTGGACGGCGGCGTGAACGTGCTACTCGATGGCCACCAGGCCAAAATCACGCTCAACTACCGCGCCCGACCCGATTTTACCAACATCAACAACCTCAACTACCGCCCCGAAGCCACCATGCAGCTCCAGGTGATTTTGTAGGGAAGGAGTGTGGCAGGGAAACTGCTGAAAGAAGAACGTCATGCTGAGCCTGCCGAAGCATCTCTACCGCTTCGTTGCGCTGCTCGGCAAACGTGGGATTTACCATTGCGGTAGAGATGCTTCGGCAGGCTCAGCATGACGTTCTGGGAAAATGTTATTCCGGTGGCTACCTATCCTTTCACGGGCAGGCACCCGCCGGAATGGCCATTACCCGCGTTTCTTTGCCTTCTTGCTTTCCTTGCCCGGCGCGGCGTAGGCCACGCGGTAAATCACGCCGTTGTCGTCGTCGGAGACCAGCAACGAGCCATCCGGGGCCTCCACAATGCTGCAGGGACGGCCGAATTCCGACTTGTCGTTTTCCACCAGCCAGCCCGTGATGAAGTCCTCGAACTGCTGGGGCTGGCCCTGCTCGTTGAACTTCACCCGCACGATTTTGTAGCCCGAGGGCTGGGCGCGGTTCCAGGAGCCGTGCATGGTCACAAACGCATCCTGCCGGAACGGCTGCGGAAACTGCTGCCCCCGGTAGAACACCATGCCCAGCGGCGCGGAATGGGCCTTGTAGGTGAGCAACGGCCGCACCGTGCGGGCATCAAACTGCTCATAGGTTTCCCCGGTTTTGGGCTTGTTGGCGGGGTAATGCTTGCCGTCGGCAATGATGGAGGGCCAGCCGTAGTGGCCGCCGTCCTTGATCTGGTTGAACTCCTCCATCTGGTCCTCGTCGCCCAACCAGTCGATGCCGTGGTCGAGGCCGTAGAGCTGTTTGGTAACCGGATGCCAGTCGAAGCCGATGGTGTTGCGCAGGCCCTGGGCGTACACGCGCCGGCCCGAGCCATCGGGTTTCAGCTGGAGCAGGGTGGCGCTTTCGGGGTTGTCCTCGTCGCAGGCGTTGCAGGTGCTGCCCACCGAGAGGTAGAGCAGCCCATCGGGGCCGAATTGCAACGTGCGGTTGGCGTGCTGACCGGCGTCGGGCAGGTCTTTGTACAAAGTCTTCAGCTCGCCTAGCGTGCCGTCGGCCTTCACGTCGGCCACGTACACCTCCCGGATGGCGGCAATGTAGAGCTTCCCGTCCCGGAGGGCCAGGCCGTGCAGGTGGGGCTTCTGGGCCACCTGCTGGGTGGTTTCCACTTTACCGTCCTTGTTGGCGTCGCGCAGCAGCATGATAGTGCCTTTCACGCGGTTGCTCACGTAGGCGTCGCCGTTGGGGGCCACGGCCAGCATGCGGGGCATATCGAGGCCCTCGGCGTATTTGCTGATGGTGAAGCCGGTGGGTACTTTCAGACTGGCGATGCGCTCGGGCGTGGCCGGCAGCTTGTTGGGCAGGTAGATGTTGCCCGTCATCTGGAACGGGGTGGCGGCCGGGGGCACGTTCTGGGCCGGGGCCGTAAAGCCAGCCAGCAGGGCGGTGGCCAGGGGTATCGTCAGTTTCGGAAGCATCACGCAGGTGAATAGGTTGCGCTGGGCTTAACTGCGTTTTTCCGCCCGGGGTTATGGTTTAGCTTGCCACCGCCCGCCACTGCCGCCGCAGTTGCCGGATGGACAGGGCGGTGAGGAGGAGCAGCAGAAGCGTGGTGTTGCGCCAGTCGGGGGCAAATACGGTAGCCCAGCTTTCTGTAATCCATTCTTCTGCCATTTCGGAAAAGGGTTTTATTGGCTTCATGTATTCTGTGCCACAGATAAATGAAGGATAATTTGGGTGAGGAATATTACCCAATAAGTTGATACTGTAAGGCATCTTCCGTAAGTCTATAAAATACCGCTCAATGCCCAATTGATTAGGTATATCCAACAGTTGAATAAATGTATTGTAGGAAGTTGACGCGTTCAGATATACATGCAGCGCCCGATGCTGAAGCTGTTTTTCAGCCAGCAAAAGACCTGCGTTTTCAACTATTTTCACGTCAAAATAATCAGCCCACGGGTTGCCCGACAGGGTAATGCTTTGCCATGTACCTAGGTCCTCAATTTGTTGAGGCGTGGGGAATCCGCCAAACGAATCGGCAGGTACATGAAGGGGAAAAAAGACAACTTCCTTCACATATTGAGTAGGCCTCACTATCCTCGGTACCGCCACACACCCCAGCCACAGCAGCCCCGCCAGCGCCAGCAGGCCTGGCGGAAACAGTAAGTGGCGGCGGTGGCGACGGGGGAGGTAGAGGGCGGCAGGCATAGCGGTAAGGTTTAGTAGCGGTAAGCAGCCCGCAGGCGCGTCAGTTGCCGGATGGATAGAGCGCTGAGGAGCAGCAGTAGGAGCCAGGTGTTGCGCCAAACGGGGGAGAGGATAGCGGCCCGGTATTCTGCAAGCCAACGCTTAATTACTTCTGAAGTAGTTGGGATATACGGCATAACATCACCGCATAGTAAGCATCTAAAATCTCCTGAACTATAGCTCTGCTCTTCTAATAAGGGCTTTTCGGTGTAACTGTACATCGTTACAGGTAAATGATAAAAATCAACCCAGGACTTGCGAACATTCTCTTGGTTAAACAAATCCAGCACCTGAACTAGGTTATTGTACGTTGCTTGGGGAGCGAAATGCACGCGAAATCCTTGATCTAGATCGGGATTTTGCTCTAAATCACGCGCAACAAATCGGGTGTTTTGTAAGGCGAAGTAATCAGAGAATACGCTGCCTGTAAACCAGGAAGTATACCAAGGCCGAAACTTCTCTAATGCTGTAAGTGGCAGGCAAGCAGGTGAGCCTCGCCATGCTTCTGCTACAAATGCTGGCACATCGGAATCAACAGAACACACTTTGGGCGGCCACGCAGCAAATTCTAGCACAGTTTTCTTCGGCGGTACTATTCTAACCATAGTCACGCACCCCAGCCACAACAGCCCGGCCAACGCCAGCAGGCCCGGCGGAAACAGCAAGTGTCGGCGGTGGCGGCGGGGGAGGTAGAGGGCAGCAGGCATAGCGGTAAGTAATGAAGCGAGGGTGAAAATAAACAGAATCCGCCGCTGCCGCGCTTCGGCTTGCCACCTTTTGTGGTGGAGGGCTCGGTTGCGGTAGAGGCTACCGGGGCAGCAAGCCAAAAATACCGGGCCACTGGAGCGCAAGCTGTACCTTTGCTGAAACCGCAGGCTATTCCTTGGGTTTCTATCGTGCCCGAAACCGGCGCCGCTGGCTTAACGGGCATTAATTGCACTACCACGCTACTACATGAGTGACGAACAGAATTCCTTGTCGCGGGAAATTGCGGAGTTTACCGGTATTCTGCAGCAGCAGGGCGTGCACAACGCCCTGAAATACCTGAACAGCCGCACTCCGCATCGGTTCACCGGCCTATATCGGTTTGAGGGCGTTGTGTTGCAGAACGATGCCCTGTTTGACCAGTTCACGCCCACGCCGCAGCGGGCCGAGCCGGTGCCTATGTCAGCTACCTTCTGCTCCCTGGTAGGCCAGCGCCAACAACCCCTGGAAATTCAGGAAGCAGCTACTGATACCCAGGTACAGGGCCTGATTGATACGCCGGTTGTCTCGTACTGCGGCGTGCTGATCCGGGATGCGGCGGGCCAGCCCTTCGGTACCCTGTGCCACTACGATATGCAGCGGTGCCAGGAACGCACTACCGATATCCCCTTACTGCAAGCTGCTGCCGGCCTGTTGTACCAGTACGCGCAAACTCCGGGTGAAACCCACTAGCTACCTCGCTGCATGCTGCGCGTCGGGGCGGGCTTCGGCCAGCTGAGGTGATACAATCTATTGTCGCCGGTTCCGGCTGCGTCGGCCAACCTTCGGTTTCGCCCCTACGTTCGGGCAAGGCTACTCACACTGCCGCATGCTCCCCCTGTACCGTCCCGTTGCCCCGCTGCTACTGTTTTCCTTCGCAGCTCAAGCCCAAACCGCCCCATCCGATACCACCCGCGCCGTAATCCTGCCCGAGGCCACCGTCACGGGCTACGGCCAGCAGCTGCCGCTGCGGCGCACTGCCGCCGCCGTCAGCACCCTCGCGGCCCGCGACTTTGAACGGTTTCCGCAGAACGCCCTCACCCAGGCCGTCAACACGCTGCCCGGCGTGCGGCTGGAGGAGCGAGCCAGCGGCAGCTACCGACTCAGCGTGCGGGGCAGCACGCTCCGCTCCCCGTTCGGGGTGCGCAACACCAAGGTGTACTACCAGGGCATTCCGTTCACCGAGGCCAGCGGCAGCACCCCCCTCAACCTGCTCGACCCCGCGCTGCTGGGCGGGCTGGAAGTAGTGAAAGGGCCCGCCGCCAGCGTGTACGGGGCCGGTACCGGCGGGGCCGTGCTGCTGAGTGGTCGGCGGCCCGCGCCCGGTACCAGCGCCGCCCAGGTGGGTTTCACGGCGGGCAGCTTCGGGCTGCGGCGCTACGTGGCAAGTGTGGAAACCGGCTCGGCCACCGGCTACCTGCGCGCCACCTACGCCCGCCAGAGCCTCGACGGCTACCGCCAGCAAAGTGCCCTGCGCCGCGACGTGCTGGCTCTCGACGGCGAGTGGCAGCTCACCGAAAAGCAGACTGTGGGCCTGCACGCGCTGTACGCCGATATCAACTACCAGCTGCCCGGCGGCCTCACCCGCGCCCAGTTCCTCACCGACCCCCGCCAGGCCCGCCCCGGCACGGCCACCGCGCCTGGCACCGTGGCGCAGCGCACCTACTACGCCTCCCGCACCGCGTTGCTCGGGGCCACCCACGAAGCCCGTTTTACCGACCGGCTGAGCCTGCGCACCACACTCTACCTGAGCGGTAGCCGCATCAACACGCCCTACCTGATAGACTTCGAGCGCAACACGCTGCTGGGTGGTGGCGGGCGCACGGTGGCCAGCTACCGCACCGCCCTGGCCGGCCGTACCCTGCGCCTGCAAGCCGGGGCCGAGGCCCAGACTGGCTTCGAAAGCTCCCGCAACTACCAGAACCGCGCCGGCCAGCCCGGCACCCTGCGCTACGACGATGAAATCCGAACGCTCACCGGTTTCGCCTTCGCCCAGGCCGATTACGAGTTGCCGGCCGGGCTGCTGCTCACGGCCGGAGCCAGCTACAACCGCCTACGCTACCGCATCAGCCGCTTGTCCGACGCCGCTACCAACCCCACAGGCTACGCGTTGGAGCGCAACTTCCGCCCCGAGGTGTCGCCGCGCGTGGCTCTGTTGCGCGAGTTTGGCCCGGCCTTGGCGGTGTACGGCAGCGTAAGCACCGGCTTCTCGCCGCCCACCGAAGAAGAAATCCGCCCTTCCGACGGCTCCATCAACCGCGCCTTGCAGGCCGAGCGCGGCACCAGCTACGAGGTGGGCGCGCGCGGCATGCTGCTGCGGGAGCGGCTGCGCTACGACGTGGCCATCTACGACCAGCGCCAGCGCCAGACTATCACCACCCGCACTACCGATTTGGGTACCCAGCTTTTCGCCAACGCCGGCAACACCCGCCAGCGCGGGGTGGAGGTGTCTTTGAAGGGTACACTGTGGCAACAGGTGAAAGAAGTACCTGATGTGCCATGCACGGTGGTAACCACTGGCGCGGGCCTGGATTACTTCGTCAGCTACGCTTACAACCACTACCGCTTCGGGAGCTACGAAAGCGGCGGGCAGGACTTCAGCGGCAACCGCCTCACCGGCACCGCCCCCCACACCCTCACCGCCGGCCTCGAGCTGGTAGCTCCGCTGGGCTTCTACCTGAGCCCCACCGTCAACCACCAGGCCCGCATCTTCGTGAACGACGCCAATACCGAAGCCGCGCCCGGCTACTGGACGTTCGGCACGCGCGGGGGCTGGCGCCGCAGCTTCGGCGGCTTCACCATAGACCTGTTCGGCGGGGCCGAAAACCTCACGGACCGCCGCTACTCCCTGGGCAACGACCTCAACGCTTTCGGGGGACGCTATTTCCAGCCCGCCCCCGCCCGCAACTGGTACGCCGGCCTGAGCCTGCGGCAGGGAAAAGAGAAAAAGTAAAAAGTCAAAGTGCGGCTCTGTCATTGCGAGCAGCGCGAAGCAATCCGTCCTTTCCCGGAGCGCAAAGCCCTGAAAAAGCAGAAAGCCCCTGACGTCCGTGCTGGCGTCAGGGGCTTTTGAATAGGTCAGGGAGTAGTGCCCCGTAAAGGACGGATTGCTTCGGCTTCGCCTCGCAATGACGCGCGGCTACACCTTCACCTTCTTGCCAGTGCGGGCGGCTTCGTAGATGGCCATGATTAGGCGGATGTCCTTCAGGCCTTCTTCGCCGGGCGTTTTGGGCGTTTTGTTCTGGAGTACGCACTCAGCCATGTGGTCCACCTCAGCGGCAAACTGGTTGCCCTCCTTGATCTTGGGTTGCTGCTGCCCGTCTTTGTCGCCGATGGTCATTTTATGCTCGTAGTAATCAGTGGCGGGGTCGAGGTCGAGCCAAGCTTTCTGGCCGAACACGCGGTAGCGTTTCACGCCTTCGGTGCTGTAGGAACTAGTGCAGGTGGCCAGAATACCGCTCGGGAAACGGAGGGTGAAATGAATCCGGTCTTCTACTTCCTTAAAACGCGGGTCGGCTTTGTCGCTCATTTCCAGGGCGGTTACTTCCACGGGCTCTTCGCCGGTGAGGTAGCGGGCGGCGTTGAGCGAGTAGATGCCCAGATCCATCAAAGAACCGCCGCCGGCCAGCTTCTTCTGTATCCGCCAAGTGTCGGCCTTGTCGCCGGTGGGGTCCACGATGCGGCCGTGGTCGGCGGTAATCTGCATCACCTTGCCTAACTCGCCCTTGCGGATGCGGGCAATGGCGTCGAGGTTGAACGGCTCATACTGGGCGCGGTAGGCTACCATCAGTTTCACGTTGGCCTTTTTGCAGGCCTCAATCATCTTCTGGCAGTCTTCGGGCGTGTTGGCCATCGGCTTCTCAGTAAGCACGTGCTTGCCAGCCTTGGCGGCGCGTACAGTATACTCGGCATGCAGCCCCACCGGCAGCACGATGTACACCACGTCTACGGCCGGATTGTCCTTGATGGAGTCGAAATTATCGTAGCTGTAGATGTTCTTGGCCTCCACGCCGTACTCGGCGGCCAGCTTTTGGGCTTTGTCCGGCGAGCCGCTCACCAGGGCCGTGATGCGGGCGTGCTTACAGTCTTTGAAGGAAGGCATCATCTGTTCCTGGGCAAACTTGCCGAGGCCTACGATGGCGAAGCCAAGTTTTTTCTGATTGTCGTTTTGCATAGCGGAAACAGGTTCGGAGAAGGGTAGCGCGGCGGCCGGACCGGCCACGGCCGCCAGCGCGGCACTCAGGCCGGCCTGGCGCAGAAAGCGCCGTCGCGAGTCAGCAGAAGAGGTAGATTCCATCGGGAGCATAGCGTAACATGAACCCTGCTGAACGGCCAGAACCGCCATACTGTTACCGAATGCCCGATTCTTCTACCTTCGCCAGTCTATTCCTGCGCCCGATGTCATGACCGAAACGCTCCAGCTTGCCCCGCTCACGGCCGCCCGTTACCCGGCCGTAGCAGCCATCTATGCCGAAGGCATTGCCACCGGCCAGGCCACGCTCAATACCGAAGTGCCCGACTGGAAAGCCTGGGACGCGGCCCATCTGCTCCACAGCCGCCTAGTGGTCCTGACGGCCGCCGGGGAGGTAGCCGGTTGGGCGGCCCTCACCCCGGTTTCGGGGCGGTGCGTGTACAGCGGTGTGGCCGAGGTAAGCGTGTACGTAGGAGCAAATTCCCGGGGCCAGGGTGTGGGCCTGCAACTGCTGCGAGAGTTGGTGCGGCAGTCGGAGCAGCAGGGTATCTGGACGCTGCAGGCCGGTATTATTGAGGAAAATTTGCCCAGCCTGCGCCTGCACGAGCAGGCCGGTTTCCGCTTGGTTGGCGTCCGTGAAAAGCTGGGCCAGCTTCACGGCCAGTGGCGCAACGTCTGCCTGCTGGAACGCCGTAGCAAGGTGATTCAGTGAAATGGTGATTTAGTGAGTTTTACGTTCTGCTTGTGCCGTCTGCGCGGATTGAACTTCAAACTCACTAACTCACTATTTCACCATCTCACCTAATCCAAAGCGGGCAGCAGGAGCATGGGCAGGCGGCCGTGCAGGACTACCTGGGAGGTAACGCTGCGGTTGAACAGCTGCCCCAGAAAGCTTCGGCGGCGCGCAACCAGTACCAGTAAGTCGGCATGAGTTTCCTGGGCGGCTTGCAGAATGCCCGCCGATACCCGGCGGTGCCGGACGCCGTGGGTGTGAATGCGGGTTTCGATGCCGGTCAGCATGCCACTAGCCGTGACGGCGTCCAGCGCGGCCGAGCAGGTGTCGCTGTTTTCGGGCTCGGCTACGTGGGCTACCGTCAGGCGCGGCTTTAAGTGCGCCAGCACCTCCCGAATGCCCTCCGACTGCGTTTTGAGGCTGATGGAGCTATTGTCGGCGGCCACAGTAACGGCCAGAGGCGGTACGGCAGCCTGCGTACCCACGGGCACCACCAGCAGCGGCGTACGGGTGGCGCGTAGCAGCTTCAGCGAAGTGCTGCTGACCAGCTCATCGGGCGTGGTTTCGGTATCGGGCTTGCCCAGTACAACAAGGCTGGGAGAGTAGCGTCGTACGGCATCGGCTACGGCAGCTTCTACTCCTTCCACCGCCGACTCCACCGTGACGGGGACGCCCAGCGGCTGCGTGCGTTCCTGCAGTGAAGCGGCTACTTCCCCTTCGCTCAGGTGGCGGATGCTGCCATTGAAGGCGTCAGGATCGAGCAGTGTTTCGCGTCGGATATGCAGCACTATCAGGGAGGCGTGTACCGGAGCCGCCAACGCCGCCGCGTAGCGCAGTGCCTGGTCGGCAGCCGGAGTAAAATCGGTCAGGACAAGAAACGGAGCGGCCATGGCACAGGGCATGTTTGGGATGGGAGCGGGAAGAATACTACCGGAAGTATACGTGAAAAGCAGCTGTACGCTACACTCCATTCCTAAAAAGATCCGCATTATCCACCAGCTGTGTCGGCCACCTGCACCGGCCTGGACTGCTGCTACCCGGCGGTGAATTCGGTCAACTTGGTGTAAGGCAGCAGGGTTGGTATAAACAATGTTGTGAACTTGCTGCATTGTTAACCAAACGGCACTTCAATTCCGCGAATGAATTTAAGTGCCTAAGAAAAAAGCCCCTCCGCACGTAGCAGAAGGGCTTTAGAAATCTACCGTAGCGCGGGCCGCTAGCGGTTGTTGTCGTCAATGGGGTTGTTGAAACCCGGGTTCATCATCTCGTCAGTCATGCTGGAGTTGTCGGGGTCAGGGCCGGTGGTGGCACTGCCGGTCGGGATGCCGGTAGTTTCGTCCTCTAGGCGGTCCGAAGTATCCAGCGTGCCTTCCTCGTCACGCTTGTAGCCGTACAGCTCTTCGCGGTGTTTGCGCTGTTCTTCGCTTAGGTGTGCGCCCGAGTTGGGCTCGAGAGCAGCAGCGGGGTCCTGGTTTTTATCAGTTGCCATAAAAAGGGGGCTGAAAGTAGAGGTATGAGTAAATCGACAGTCAGCCCTATTTGCCTGAGCCGGGGATGCCACGGCCTTCGTCAGGACGCAGTGCGCTGAACTCGTCGGGGTTGTCGTTGGTGCCTACGTTCGGGTTCTTGGGGTGCTCATCATCTTCCGGAGCGGGCTCCGTAGTTTGATTGGCCGGCTCGTTGGTGGCCCAGTTGCGGGTGCCGCCGCCGTAGCGCGGATCATCCTTGGCCCATCCTTCGCGCTGCTCCGTGTATTCCGATTCTTCTACCTCGCGTACGATGGCCGGGTCGAGATTCTGCGGGGTGCTGCCACGCTGTTCCGGGAAAGCTACCGCCGGAGCAACCTGGCCACCTTCCGTTACACTCTGCGCGTTTTCGGCCTTTTGCTGGGTTTCTGCAGTGGTGGGTTTGCCAAACTCGCCGTACTGCGGGGTGCTGGCGGCCTGACCGGAAGTAGCATCATCGGGCGTGAAGGAGGAATTCTCGGGAGTGGTTTGCATGATGGTAAAGAAAGTAGGAGGGAAGAGTACAGGAGAATGACGGCGTGGTAGCCGCTTCTCTGGCTCATACGTAAACTCCCGACAAATGGCGGTGCCCGGAACATTATGCCGGCCGATCCGCTCCATCTTTTCATCACTCACTATGGCTACACAGGTCGCGCATCACATTAAGGATCACGAGTTCATTCTCGAACAGGACGGCCAGGCCGCTGAGCTGGCGTACAGCCTGCCTGCCGCCGATATTATTGATTTTACGCACACGTTTGTGGATGAGCCCTTACGCGGTAAGGGCCTCGGCGAAGAGCTGGCCAAAGCCGGCCTGGCCTACGCCCGCCAGCAAAAGTTCAGGGTACGCACCAGTTGCGCCTTTATGCGTGATTTTGTGCAGAAAAACCCGCGCTACCAGTCGTTGCTGGACGATACCACCGGGTAAAAGTAGTAGCTAAGTTATTTTTAATAGGATCTTAATTCAAGGCATTGTGTAATGAAGTACCTTTCCTAAACAGACAATCCAGCAGGGTTTCGGCCAGATAGCCTATGTTTACTTTCCACGTTCTGACGGACTTTTCAGCGGCGGCTACCAACGCCCTGCACTACGCCGTGGTGCTGGGGCGTCATGTGGGAGGACAGGTGCGTCTGTGGCACGTTTTGCCCGAAGCTGCCGGCTTTGATGCGCCGTATTTCGGTGGCTTGCGCGAAGTTCGCCCCGTTGCCGAAGCCCGACATCTGCTACAGGAGTTGGTGGGAAGAATTCAGCAGCATTTACCCTGCTCAGCAGCTCTCATCACGGAAACGCCCACACAGAAACTAGCCACTCTGATAGGAACCGGCCCCGGGAACGTAGTGGTAGTGGGCAATGGCAACCCGGTGAAACCCATGCGCCACGCGGGGACCAGTACGGCTCTCCATTTGATTAAAACTCTGGCCCAGCCGCTGCTGGTTGTGCCGAACACTTACCGGGCCGGCAGGATTCCAACACGGATTGTACTGGACACAGACCGCCGGGCGGTACGGCTGCCCCAGGCCGCCGAAACCATTACGGGCCTGCTGGCCCAGCTTACAACTTCCCCCGAGCCGCTTACGCTCACCCATCTGCCCAGCGACGTGGATGACTTACTAACCCGCATCATTCCCTCGGTAATCGGACTGCACGTATATACTTCTGAGGCCTCGCCGGCAATGGAGGACGTTGCTTCCCGCATCCGGCAGATGGGGCTGCTGGAAGGTGTTGCCCACACGGTTACCTCGGCTAGGCACCCGTGCGTAGAAGAAGGCATTCGGCACGCGGCTGACCGGCATCAGGCGGACTTGCTGACGTTTGTAACGCGGCAACGCATGTTTGCCGGCCGGCAGTTTTTGCAAAGCGTAACTGCCGGATTACTCGCGCACAGCCGGATTCCGGTGCTCACGATATCGGAGGCCTGAGCTACTGCACTACATTATAATTATAGCTTGTGAGAAAACCATTTTGCATGTGAGAGCCGGCCCGCACTGCAATGCGGGCCGGCTCGTTTGGTAGCAGTTCCATCAAAAGTCAACAGCTCGGCTCCTTTCGCTAAGGAGCCGGGCTGTTGATTTACTTGCGTCGTTGCTTATCGTAATGCTAGTGCTGTACCGCTACACGGCTGGTATACCGGACACCATCCACGGTGGCGCGCACGGTGTACAGGCCGTTGGCCAGGGTATGCACATTTACCGCCGTGGCTTCGGCGGCCGTAACCGGCTGCGTACTGCGCAGGACCTCCTGGCCCAGGGCATTATAGAAGCTGATGATGGCCTCGTGGCGGCCACGCAGTTCTGGTAGACGCACCTGCACGTTGCCGGTAGTAGGGTTCGGGTACACCTCAATGCCCACATTTAGCGGGGCTGCCTTAACAGTACCCGTGGTGATGCAGCCGCTGGTGTGGCTGCCCACGCCGGTAAACACATCGGTGCCCACAAACTGCCATTCGGCCGCCGCAGCACTCCAGCGTTTATGACCGGCATTTACGGCCGTTTTGCGTACCATCGTGGCGTTGGTAGTGCTGCCGCCGCCGGGCAGCTGCCAGCCACCGGCCGGCTGCTGGCCAATCACCCCAATAACGTCTAGCGTATCGGTGCCGTCCAGCAGCAACAGGGCGTCATCCCCGTTGAAGAACCCCACGCTCGACTGCAGATCCGCCTGGGCGGCTACCACCGTGGAGGCTACGCCCGTGTTGGCAATAACGTACACGTCGCCGGGAGCAATAGTGCCGGTGAGGGCCTGGGTGGTAGTGGGGCTGGTGCTGCCATTGGCAAACAAGCGCACCTCAATACCTGCCAGGTTGATGGGAGCCGGAGAAGGGTTGTAGATTTCAATCACCTTGGTGTTGCTGGCCGAGCCTTCCACGTATTCCGAGAAAAACAGATCGGTGCAGGGCGAGCCGGCCGGGGCTTGGTCATCGTTGAGGATGGTGAAGGTGTACGTCCGATTCGGGCCGAATACTACGTTCGGGTCCGAGGGAGTACCCAGCCGCAGCCGTACTGTTTCGTTGGGTTCCGGCACCAGGTCGCCATTCACTACCAGGGAGAAAGACATGGTGGTAACTGCCGCGTTCTGGAATGTTACGCTCCCGATTGGCAGGCTATAATCGGTACCATCAGTAGCGGTGGTAGAAGCTGCTTCAATGGTCACGGGCACGGTAATGGGGTACGTCACGGTGCCCGCCCCGCCGCTCAGCGTGATGGGAATGGTCCAGTTGGTAACGCCCGTATTGCCCTCAACCCCGCTGCTCACGCTCGTGAAAAACTGCAGCAGGGCCGGGTTGGCATCATCATGCACAATGGTGAGAACCTGAGTGGCCGGGCCACCCACGGCCGCGCCGGTAGATGGATTGATCAGGTTGAGAGCCACTGTTTCATCGGCTTCCGGGGTTGTGTCGCCATTCACCGTTACGGTAACGGTTTGTGAAGTCTGACCCGCCGCGAAGGTGAGGGTTTGAGGCGAAACAAACGTAAAATCCTGACCAGGGGTGGCCGTGGAGTTAGCGGCATCAAAGGCAACCTGTACCGTGAGGGTGGTGGTAGGAGCCGGGGTAACCGATACGGTAGCGGTGTACGTGCTGGTGCCCGTGTTGCCTTCCGGAATAGAACCAGTAGCCGTCGAGAAGGCGAAAGTAGGCAGTATCTGGAAGCCCCAGGCGCGGGCCACGAGGTCGGGGTAGGCAATGTAGGGGTTGAAATTGCCCTGGCTTTTGGCGGCCCGACGGTTCCGTTCCCGTTCCCGGGCGTCCACCGGGTCGGCCAGATGCCACTGGTACAACGTGTTCAGGTCGGCGGCAGCCGTAATTACGTCTTTGCCCGAGTCAAAGGCCTGACCCTGATGCATGGTGTAGAAGTAGAAGATAGCCCGGGCCAGATTACCTTTGTGGTCTTCGCGCGGCTCAAACAGTGAGTTGGTATCCTCGCTGTACTCGTCGATGTTGCTGGTCGGAATGGTGGTCTGGCTTTGCGTATTGCGCACCCACTTCATCGTCTGGGCATCCGGAATTTCTGCAAACGGATCGGAGCCCCGGTCCGAGTTCCAGGTATCGTAGGTAGGGAAGAGGTGGTGAATATCGGAGCGCATCCGCACCGCTTCATTAAACCACGACTGCGGAACGGTATGCTCACAGTTGATGCGGCTGACTACCCCGGTGCTGGTACTCGAAGAGTCCAGCCGCACCGTTTCGGTGTAACCGGAATACACGCACACCACGCGGCCGTTCTGGTTGTCGATGTAGTTGTACATCTTGCCGCGTGCGTCGTTGTAGCTCAGTACCACGCGTTTGCCATCGTACCAGTTCTGGCGTAGCCAGTCTTTCAGGGCCTGTCCCTGCAGGTTGGTAGCCGGAGCCGGCGGCAGCGTTTGCGCCAGAGTGGCCACCGAGCTTAAGCTCAATGTCGCCCCCAGCATCCAGGCGAAGAAGTGTTTCATCAACGAAAAGGTGTGTAAAGGAAAAACAGGCTTAAATGTCGGCAATCTTTTAGTATTCGCAGGTACTCAGGCCACTGCCGGCCCCGATTCGTAATTGAATCATAACAGATACGCACGAAAAGCCGGAAGTTGTACCAGGACGGGCGCATACCAAAAAGGCCAGCCTCCTGAGGAGGCTGGCCTTATGTACAGCAAACAGTGCCGGAAAAACTTATTTGGTCGGCATCAGCACCGTGTCGATGACGTGGGTTACGCCGTTTTTCGATACTGCGTCGGCCGTGGTTACGTTGGCCATACCGCCTTTGGCATCATGAATCATCACCATGTTGCCGCTGCGGTGTACCGTCAGCGTTTCGCCTTCCACTGTGGTCAGGGTCTGGCCGTCTTTCAGATCGGCCGCCAGCAGTCGGCCGGGTACTACGTGGTACGTGAGAATGGTGGTGAGCTTCTGCTTGTTCTCGGGCATCACCAGCGTGGTAACGGTACCGGCGGGGAGTTTTTCAAAGGCGGCGTTGGTGGGGGCAAATACCGTGAAAGGACCCGCGCTTTTGAGTGTTTCCACCAGACCGGCCGCTTTCACGGCAGCTATCAGCGTGGTGTGGTCAGTGGAGTTGACGGCGTTGTCTACAATGTCCTTGTCGGGAGTCATCATCGCGCCGCCTACCATAACGCCTGCGCCGGTTGTCATGGTCATGTCTTTCATGTCAGCTCCTTCGCGGGGCTTGGTGGTTGCCTTGATTTTGGCACCGTCCTTCGATTTGCCTTTGATTTTGGTTTTTCCATCATCGGCCATCTTGGTTTTGGTGGTCATGCCATCCTCTTTCGTCTTGACCTTCTCGTCGTCCGACTTGGTTTTCATTTTACCCTGGGCTACGGCCGAGCCGGTAGTGAGCGTGAGGGCCAGGGCCAGGGTAGAGAGCAAGTGCTTATTCATTACAGCGAAGGGTTAGGGTGAGTACACTGATTGAGAGAGTGCCCGCCTTCTACGCTAACCTCAACAGAAAGGATATGGGTAGCTGCTTGTGGGGCCTTGGGTGCGTGGCGAAGAAAACAAGTACGGCAACGTGAGTAGGCGGCATTCACTTCTCTCCCGGCTAGAGCGTAAAGCTCGGATCCAGCAAGTTGGGATGGTACAGGATGTGCCCCACTACAACCATAAGCGTGACAATGGCAGGTAATGCTTCAAGCCCGGAACAGCAGTACGCAGGCGTGATACCCGACGAAATAATTGGCGGCTGTTTGTGCGTGCATGAAGATAGAAGAAGCACTTGCAGTCTCATGTAGCATGCAGTATTTCCCAAGTGCTTTGGCTAGCGGCTGGCAACATATCCGGTGCTGCCTACTGCCCTCGTGCGGTGCCGATCGGCTGGCCTTGTAAAGCCCGAGCCCAATGACTGATGCACCCACAAAGAAAGCGCCTTCGACTCTGGTGCAGAATCGAAGGCGCTTTCTTTTAGTGGTCGCGCTAGGAATCGAACCTAGATCTAGAGCTTCGGAGGCTCCCATACTATCCGTTGTACTACGCAACCCGGTAGTGAGGCGCAAAACTAGCCAGAAAACCTGCTGCAGCCAAACCTGAAATGCCATTTTCTGCAAAATCCTATACCTGCCGGAGGTAACCTTCCATGGCTCAGGGCAGTTAGGAGAGGAGTAAATTCTCTCATCGACCCTCATTTTATGGCAAGCACCGAAAAGAAGACGTTATACACCGCCGAAGCATCGGCCATTGGCGGCCGGAGCGGCCACGTTCGTTCTGCCACCGGCATTATCGACCTGGATATGTCGGTGCCGGAAGGGCTGGGCGGCAAAAAGGGCGCTACCAACCCTGAGGAGCTATTCGCGGCCGGCTACTCGTCCTGCTTTCAGCAGGCCTTGCTGGTCATTGCGCAGCGGGCCGGTGACAAACTCGATCCGCAGACCGAGGTGAAATGCTCGGTTTCTTTGTTTCAGGAAGGTGAAGGATACGGCTTGTCGGCTATTCTGGACGTGGACCTGAAAGCATTTGACCGGGAGAAAACCATTGATATGGTACGGCAGGCGCACAAAATTTGCCCGTACTCGGTCGGAACCCGTGGTAACATGGAAGTAGAGCTACGGGTACAGGGAGAACCCCTGCCCGTACATGCCGAGGAAAACGCCGGAGTAGCTGAGAAAAGTAACGCGTAGTTTCCGCGAGTGAGCACAAAATAACCGGTCCGGCTACCTGTAGGTGGCCGGACCGGTTATTTTACGCGTGCCCTATCTGCAAGGCAATACACTGTTTCAGGGGGCCAGTGGGCTGCCCGATTTGGCTGTCAGCCAGTCGGCCTGAACCGGAAGGGCATAGAAGGTGGCCACGGAGTTGGTATAGCGAATATTGTGAATAGACTCGGTGCGCTGAAAAATAACTGGTTTATGGGCCCCCAACGGTACCAGCATCAGGCCGGTGCGCGCTGACTTTACGCCGTAGCGGTTGTCCATCACCGTATCAAAGTAAAACAGGTACTGGTTTACCCATTTGAAGTACGACTTCGGCTTGGCCTCCGTGGAGGTCAGTACGGTGAGGTCGTCGTTATCGGTAGCCAACGCCTGCCGGAGCTCTACCGCGTTGAGCGGTGTAGGGCCGAGCATGGGAATAATATCGGCCTGCGCATCCACCATTACCCACTTGCCCAGATCGGGGAGCCAGGCTTCAGCCAGAGCGTGGCCGGCAGCGGAGGATTTGGTTTGCACATTTTCGGCCTTCAGGTACAAGGGCCGAGCCGGAATGCCCACGGCATTGAAGGCCGCCGCCAGCACCAGGCCATACTCTACGCACTGCACCAGTTCGCCGGCCTGGGCCGCCTTCAGAATTGCAAACGGATCCTGCGACTTAAACACTTTGTGGCCATCGTGCTCCAGCCGGAAGTGCACCCATTGGCACAACGCCCGGGCACGGCCCAGGTCGGTGGCTTCCTTTTCTACCACGGCTGTCAGACCGTACATCTCCCGGAACTTCGTCAGGTACTCCGACTTGGGGGAACTGAACAGAAACGGGTATTCTACCGGGTCCAGCGTGGTTAGATAAGGGTAGTCGGGGCCGCCGGGGGCGGTAACCGGGCTTTGCGCCTGCGCGAGGACACTAATGCTGAAGGCAGCTAGAAAAAGAGTAAACGTCTTATTTATCATAGGATATATCCAGTGAATTGCTCTAAACGCAGGCTTCACCCCCAAGGTTTAGGAATCGGGCAAACAAAAACCCGCCCAGTACGTACCGGGCGGGTTTTGGCAAATAAACAGTTTCCTGATCGGAAAGGCTAGGCAATATTCTGCTCGGCCAACACTTCTTTTACTTTTTGGGCGGCATCCTTCAGCAATACGGCCGAGTACACCTTCAGGCCGCTCTCATCAATGATGCGGGCTCCTTCTTCAGCGTTGGTGCCCTGCAGACGCACGATGATGGGCACGTGAATGTCGCCGATGTTCTTGTAGGCTTCTACCACCCCATTCGCCACCCGGTCGCAGCGCACGATGCCGCCGAAGATGTTGATGAGGATGGCTTTCACGTTCGGGTCCTTCAGGATGATGCGGAAACCAGCTTCTACGGTCTGGGCGTTGGCTCCACCCCCTACGTCGAGGAAGTTGGCCGGCTCACCGCCGCTCAGCTTGATGATGTCCATGGTAGCCATGGCCAGGCCGGCACCGTTCACCATGCAGCCCACGTTGCCGTCGAGCTTCACGTAATTCAGGTTCGAGGCCGAAGCTTCTACTTCCAGCGGGTCTTCCTCGTTGGTGTCGCGTAGGGCCACGAAATCCTTGTGGCGGTAGAGGGCGTTTTCGTCCAGCGTTACCTTAGCGTCAACGGCCAGGATCTTGTTGTCCGACGTCTTCAGCACGGGATTGATTTCGAACATGGCCGAGTCGGTGTCGTCGTAGGCCTTGTACAGGGCGGCTACGAATTTCACCATCTCCTTAAAGGCCTCGCCCTCAACGCCCAGGTTGAAGGCAATTTTGCGGGCCTGGAAGCCCTGCAGACCTACGCGCGGGTCCACATGCTCGCGGTGGATTTTCTCGGGATGCGCCTCAGCTACTTCCTCGATGTCCATGCCACCCTCGGTGGTATAGATGATAACGTTCTTGCCGGTCGCACGGTCCAGCAGGACGCTCATGTAGAATTCCTTGGTTTCCGACTCACCGGGGTAGTACACGTCCTGGGCAACCAGCACCTTGTGTACTTTGCGGCCTTCGGCACCGGTCTGCTTGGTCACCAGCTGCATGCCGATGATGTTCCCGGCAATTTCCTGCACCTGCTCCAGGTTTTTGGCGAGTTTCACCCCGCCCCCTTTGCCGCGCCCGCCGGCGTGAATCTGCGCTTTAATCACATACCAGCTGGTGCCGGTCTGCTCAGTCAGCTTTTTGGCGGCTTCAACAGCTTCTTCCGCCGTATCGGCCACGATGCCTTCCTGCACGCGTACGCCGTAGCGCTTCAGAATGTCTTTGCCCTGATACTCGTGAATGTTCATAGAGGTCAGTTAAGGGTCAGTTATGGGGGTGGTTTGCTGCCGCGAAAGTAGGCAGAAATGAGTTGATATGAGTTATGTGTTGCCAGTTACCGGTTCTCAGTTGCCGGTTGTGCGTTGTCAGTTGATGGTTCTCTGAACAGGTAACCCGAGACTGGCAACACGCAACGGACAACTCAACTCACTTCCCGTACCATTCGGCCATGACGCGCTCGGCGGGTTTGTGCTGGGGGGTGAAGTCGAGGTGGCGGCGGGCCGAGCCGTCGGGCTGCAGGCCGGGGTACCACTTCCACACGAACAGGCCCTTGAACCACTTGCGGCCCCAGAACGTCTCGAACATGGCAGCGTAGCAGGCCGCTTGGGTAGCTTCGTCGGGAGTGGTCAGCACGGCCATGCGGTCGGGCCAGGCCCAGGGCTCGATGGCTGCGTCGGGGGTAGTTTTGTAGCCGATTTCGGTGAAGACGACGGGCTTTCGGTAACGTTTCTGCACGGCTTCCAACCGTCGGAGCGGGGCTTGCCAGGCTTGCAGCAGGTTATCTTTAGAAGGGCTATTGGTGGTACTGAGCGGGAAATACGCCTGTACCCCGATGAAGTCCAGCGCATCCCAGAAGCGCACCTGCTCAAACTCTCCGCTCCAGTTGGCGGCGTAGGTGAGCGGGCCGTGGTACACCGCCCGGATCCGGCGGATCAGCTGCCGCCACTGCTGCTCGTGGGCCGGGCCGCTGGCGTGTTCCAGCTCAGTGCCGATGCACAGGCCTTCGAGGTGGCCGGTTTCCGCCAGATGGGCGTAGTGCAGGATAAATACAGAGTAGCTGGCAAACCACGCGTCCCAGTCGGCGGCGGAGGTCATGTTGATGTCGCCGGGCCAGGTGCCGCCGTTGCGCAGCCACAGGTGGGGCTTGAGCAAAGTACGGATGCCCTGCTGCCGGGCGCGCTGGGCCGTCAGGAGCACGCCCCGGTCACCCTCGCCCCAGTAGTGGCGGTTGCTGCCGGTGTTCAGGCGCACCTCGGGCACGGCCGCGCCGGGCTGCCACCCGAAGGGCGTCTGGGCAATCCAGGTGACGTGGGCCCGGCGCAGCGGCTCCAGGTCGAGGGAGGAAACTGAGTCACCGGCTACCCAGCTGACGCCGCGCAGGCGGTCATCAGTGGGGAGGGCGGGAGTGGCGGGCGGGAGTGGGGGAAGCTGGGAGGCGACCGGCCGGGGCCGCAGCATCCATAGCATGCCCGCCAAGATTAGGGCCATCGGCAGCAGCCCCCACACCAAAAAGCGCGAACGAAAAGCAGGCATCAAGACAACCATAAGAAGCGGAAAGATAGGCTGATTCGGGACGCTGCGGCGCGGCGCGGCGCGTATTGTGTCGCAGGCACCACCGCAACGCCCGAGTTTACGTAGATTTGCTTGCCGTACTCCGGCTCCCACTACATCAAGTCCCGTTTTGCTGCAAGCCATCAACGTCCGCAAAAAATACAACACGCTGGAAGTGCTCAAGGGCATCGACCTGACCATTGAAAAGTCGGAAATCGTGTCCATCGTGGGTTCATCCGGGGCCGGGAAAAGCACGCTGCTGCACATTCTGGGCACGCTCGATAACCCCGATTCGGGGGAGGTGCTGTTCGATGGCGAATCGGTCAGCTCTCTGGGCCGCTCCGATCTGGCGCGGTTCCGCAACCGGCACATCGGCTTCATTTTCCAATTTCATAACCTGCTGCCCGAGTTTACGGCCCTCGAAAACGTGTGCCTGCCGGCCTATCTGGCGGGGCGCTCGGAAAAGGAAACCCGGGTGCGGGCCCGCGAATTGCTCGGGATGCTGAACTTGGAGCGCCGCGCCGACCACAAGCCCTCGGAAATGAGCGGCGGCGAGCAGCAGCGCACGGCCGTGGCCCGGGCCCTCATTAACTCCCCCGAAATCATCTTCGCCGATGAGCCCTCGGGCAACCTCGACTCGCAGAACGCTCAGGAGCTGCACCAGATTTTCTTTCTGCTGCGCAAGGAGCTGGGCCAGACCTTTGTAATTGTGACCCACAACGACCAGCTGGCCGAAATGGCTGACCGGAAGATTACCATGAAGGACGGCAACATCTGGGAAGGCTAACCAACTGGAACCTAGTACCGCTACGCCGCGTTTATAAGGCATACCTGCTTCGGTGGGTATGCCTTTCTTTATGTTATGACCTTGGTCACGCGTCCGTTCCGCCCCGGGCCGTGTAAAGTAACCCGCTGCTCCGTCTGAAGATGGAGTAGCGGGTTTTCTGTATCGGGGCCGGGAGGAAAGCCCGTAGCTGCTGCCACGGGAGGGTAGTAAATGCTAAAAATTAATTTTGGCTAAATATTTTGGAATATTATTTTGTAAATGCCTGATAATCAATGATAAAAATTGATAAAAAACCGCGTGTTTTTTGCACCTTTTCCGGGGTCGGTCCGTTATATTAGCGTAAACAAATACGGTACTACAGGACATTAACGGAAAGACGCCATGAGCGAAGCAACCAAGACCACCAAAGAGCAGGTTCGCAAAACCAAAGTTGAGAGCTACGACATCTCGCGCTCCGACGAAACGTTGCATCTGGCGACGGACCTGGCGAAGTTCATCAAGGATAATAAGCTCAGCACCACGGTGCAGGGCAAGGAGTTTGTGAACGTGGAGGGCTGGCAGTACGCCGGCTCCCGCCTGGGTATTGTGCCCATCGTGGACCACGTCATCAACGTTTCAAACGAGCAGGAAATTAAGTATCAGGCCAAAGTGACGCTGTTCGACATGCGCAGCGGCCACACGGTGGGGGCGGGTTTCGCCATCTGCTCGAATAAGGAGCAGGGTAAGAAGTTTTACCAGGAGTTTGCCATCATGAGCATGGCCCAGACGCGGGCCATCGGCAAGGCCTACCGCAACATTCTGGCCTGGATTATCCGCGCCGCCGGCTACGAGCCCACGCCAGCCGAGGAAATGGAGTATGGCGGCAACACGCCCACCGTGGCCCAGCCCGCCATGACGGCCGTACCCACGGCCACGCCTGCTCCGGTAGCTGCCGCCCCGGCCTCTATGAAAGCTGTACCTGCCGAAGCGCCTGCCCCAGAAGTGTCAGCCCCGGCTTACGCTACGGCCTCGCAGAAGGAAGAAATCATCCGGCTGCTGAACCACCCGGTTATCTCGCGCCCCGAGAAAACCAAGATGCTGCTCAACATCAACCGTCTGGACGAGGAGCGCGCCACCCAGGCCATTGCCAAGCTCAAGAAGGCCATCGACGACCGGGAAAACGGTCAGGCCGCTGCCGCTTAGCAGTTAGCTTCATGTTACCTATAAAAGCCCGTTGCCGCATGGTAACGGGCTTTTTTTTTGCCCGTAATGTTGGCCGGTCACTTCCTGCAGTAAGTGGGCGGTCCGTAGAAAGAGCTTCATGCTGAGCGCAGTCGAAGCATCTCTACCGCTTCGTTGGGGTAGTAATTGACTATCCTCGGTAAAGATGCTTCAGTGCCGTTCAGCTTGGTGGTTTGGAAAGGCACGAGAAACAGGACCCAGGTACTCCTACTGCTTTCCGGGGAAGTGCGCCGAAGCGGGGCAGCCGCTACCTTTGCGGTATGCCTGACCACGCCACCGACGACCTGCTGCACGTACTCCGCCAGACCTGGGGTCACGCGCAGTTTCGGCCGCTGCAGGAAGATATTATCCGCTCGGTGCTGGCCGGGCAGGATACGCTGGCACTGCTGCCCACCGGCGGCGGTAAGAGCATCTGCTTCCAGGTGCCGGCGCTGGCCCGGCCGGGACTGTGCCTGGTGGTGTCGCCGCTGATTGCCTTGATGAAGGATCAGGTGGAAAACCTGCGTAAACGTGGCATCAAGGCTGAGGCGGTGTATGCTGGCATGAGTCACCAGGAAATCGACCAGACGCTGGACAACTGCGTGTACGGCCCGGTGAAGTTCCTGTACGTGTCGCCCGAGCGGCTGCTGACGGATATGTTCCGGGCCAGGGTCGGGAAGATGAAGGTGAGTTTGCTGGCCATTGATGAGGCGCACTGCCTTTCGCAGTGGGGCTACGATTTCCGTCCGCCTTACCTCCGGATTCAGGAGCTGCGGGAGTTGCTGCCTGGGGTGCCGTGCATGGCCCTCACGGCCACCGCCACCGAGCAGGTGCGCCAAGATATTGTGGAGAAGCTGCATTTCGGGGCCTCGCACCGGGTATTTCAGCAGAGCTTTGCCCGGCCCAACCTGTCGTACTCGGTGTTGAGCACCGAGGACAAGCTGCGGCGGCTGCTGGAAGTGGTGCGCGGGGTGGGGAAGGATAAAACCAGCATCGTGTACGCCCGCACCCGCCGCCAGACCGAGGACACGGCCGCTTACCTGCAGCAGCAGGGCGTGGCCGCCGCGCCCTACCACGCCGGCTTACCGGCCGAGCAGCGCACACGCACCCAGCAGGACTGGATGCAGAACCGCATGCGCTGCATCGTGGCCACCAACGCCTTCGGCATGGGCATCGATAAGCCCGACGTGCGGTTGGTGGTGCATTTGGAAGCTCCCGATAACCTGGAGGCCTACTACCAGGAAGCCGGCCGCGCCGGCCGCGACGAGAAGTACGCCTTTGCCGTGCTGCTACAAGGCCCCAACGACGCCGACGAGCTGCGCCGCCGCACCCAGCAGAGCTTCCCGCCCCTCGATACCGTGCGCCGGGTTTACCAGGCCTTGGCCAACTTCTCACGCACGGCCGTGGGCGGCGGCGAGCTGGTAGCCTTCGACTTCGATTTGCAGCAGTTTGCCGAAACCTACCGCATCCGGGCGCTCGACGCGCACAACAGCCTGCGCACCCTGGAGCGGCAGGGATTTGTGCAGGTGAACGAGGCCGTGAACAACCCCGCCCGGGTGCACATCCCCATCGACCACACCGATTTGTACCGGTTTCAGGTGGCCAATGCCCAGCACGATAAGCTCATCAAAAGCCTGCTGCGCTTTCATGGGGGCGAGCTGTTCAGCGGGTTCCAGCGGATTTCGGAGAACAGCCTGGCCCAGCACCTGCGCCTGAGTGCCGTGGAGCTGCGCAAGATGCTGGTGTTTCTGCACCGTTCGGGCATCATCCAGTTCCAGCCCCGCCACGAGTCGCCCCAGGCCCTGTTCACCACCCCGCGCTACGACGCCGACAAGCTACCCCTCGACCAGAAGCACCTGCTCCAGTCGCGCGACCTGGCCCTGCACAAAACCGATTCGGTAATCCGGTACGCCGCTGGCAGCCGCTGCCGGCAACAGCTGCTGCTGGAGTACTTCGGGGAGCTGGACGCGCCGGCCTGCGGCGTCTGCGACGTGTGCCTGGCCCGCAAAAAGGCCCGGCAGACGGCCGCCCCGGCCCCGGAGCTGCGGGCGCAACTGCTGGCGCTGGTGCAGGCTACCCCCCAAACGCCCCGGCAAGTGCTGACCCACTTCACGCCCGCCCAAGCCACCCCGATTACGGAGCTGCTGCGGGAACTGGTGGAGCTTGGCGAGCTGCGCTATGCACCCGACGGCCGGCTGGTAGGGTAAGAGTCTGGTTGCTGGAGATGTGAGTCTGGATTCTGGACTAGCTACGGCTATCTGATATTATTGCGACGAAGTGGGAGAGATGCTTCGACTGCGCCTCCGGACACTGGCTCAATGCGCCACATGCTCAGCATGACAAAGCCCAAACGTGCGCCAAGCCGCCGGAGCTTGTACCTTCGGGCCGTCATGGCTCCAACTCCTTCTGCATCCGACCCGGCCACCCGGCCCATTGGCGTATTCGACAGCGGCATTGGCGGCCTCACCGTGGCCCGCGCCGTGAGCCGCGTGCTGCCCCAAGAGCGGCTGGTGTATTTCGGCGACACGGCCCACCTGCCCTACGGCGACAAAAGCACAGCCGCCATTCAGGCCTACAGCGTCAAAATATGCGACCTGCTGCTCAAGCAGCAGTGCAAGGTGATTCTTATTGCCTGCAACTCAGCTTCGGCGGCGGCCTACGAGCTGGTGCGCGAGTACGTGGGCTCCAAGGCGCGGGTCCTGAACGTCATCGACCCCATTGTGGCCCACGTGGGGCAGCAATACGCGGGCCGGACGGTGGGCCTCATTGGCACCAAGCAAACGGTGAACAGCAACGTGTACCGCAAGAAAATCGACGACCTCGACGCCGGGGTGGAGCTGCGCAGCCTCGCCACCCCGCTGCTGGCGCCCATGATTGAGGAAGGCTTCTTCGACAACAGCATTTCCGGCAACGTCATTGAAACCTACCTGAGTAACCCGGCCCTGGCCGATATCGAGGCACTGGTGCTGGCCTGCACCCATTACCCCCTCATCAAACGGCAGATTGCCGAATTCTACCAAGGCCACACCGAGGTGCTGGACGCCTCCGATGTGGTGGCCCAGCACGTCCGGCAGTACCTGGCCGACCAACTGCTGCTGGCTCCGGAAGCAGCTCTGCCGCCGCGCCACCAGTTTTACGTGTCCGACTTTACCCGCTCCTTCGAGGAAAGCACCCGCATCTTCTTTGAGCAGGAGGTACATCTGGAGCATTACCCGCTATGGGAGTAACCGCTATATTTATTCCTTTCCACCCGCAACCTCCTTTCCCAATGGCTAAACCTTATTACTGCCTCGGCGACTGGCGTCGCAATGTGTTACTGGTCACGGCGGCGGCCAGCTTAGGCCTGGGGCTGCCCGCCTGTTCCGATAACGCCGGTACCGCAGAATCGGCAGGGGAGGAGTGGACGGCCGATGACTCGTACTCGGAAGGTGTCATCACCGAAATGACGGAGGTAAAGCCCGACGACTGGAAAATCACCGCCGAACGGCCCGCTGGGAAGGAAGAAGTAGCCGCTATCCTGCACCACCTGGATGGGCGCGTGGATACGCTGCAGGGCCAGGCATTGCAGCGTCAGATGCAGGACTACTCGCGCCAGTACCCCGAAAACCGCGTCCGGAGTACCGGGATGATGGATGTGCTGATGTGGAGCGGTATCGGGTATATGGCCGGCCGCTTCCTCACGCCCCAGCCCAGCTACTACGCCAACCCCGGCCTGATGCAGCAAAATATGGGCTGGCGCAACCGGGTGGCCGATGAGCGCCAGCGTGGCTCCAGCTTCTTTGGTCGGGGCTTCACCGGCAGCCGCCAGTCGCCGACTTCCGTTGGTATCCGGCCCAGTACCACCGTTACGCGCAGCACCGGCTACGGCCGTAGCAGCATCCGCAGCAGTGCGCCCAGTTCCGGCCGTAGCTCGGGTTTCGGGAGCCGGGGTTACGGGGGCCGGGGCTTCGGGGGGTAAGCACAGCGTGTTCAGCTTTTCCGACGGACCTTTTTGCCATATGTTCCCGATTATCATACTGATATGAAACAGCCGCCGACAATCGAGCTGGTACCTTTGGCCGGCAACGTGGAACCCGCCATCCGGGAACTGGGCTGGGACTGGGCCGTGGAAGATGCCTGCGAAAACTACGTGGCCCGCGAAGCCGTTCGGCTGCCCGAAGCCACCGCCGACGAGTTGCTGCAAGCCGCCGACACGCTCTACGAGCTGCTGGTGCAAAGCATTCCGGACCCCATTCCCGACACGCTGCTGCGCGAACTGGCCATTCCGGAGCTGCTTTGGGAAGCCGTCCGTCACTCCTGGAACGACGACCGGCACTGGCACCTCTACGGCCGCTTCGATCTAGCCTCCACCCCCGACGGCCCCAAACTGCTCGAATTCAACGCCGACACCGCCACCAGCCTCCCCGAAACGGCCGTTATTCAGTGGGCCAGCCTGATGGCCGCCGGCTTAGCGGATGATGACCGGCAGGCCAATGGGCTGTTTGAAGGGCTCCAGGCACAACTGGCGCAGTGGCGGGAATTGAACCCCGATCTGGAGCCCAGCCTCCTGCTAGCGCATCTGCCTGGCAGCGCCGAAGATGCTACCAACTGCGCCATACTGGCCGAGGCTGCCCGCGAAGCAGGGTTCCTGTACACGCATGTATGTGCCGTGGATGCCATGCAGGTAACTGTAACCGGCGAAGATCGGGGCGCGTGGGCACAAACGGGGCCCGAGAAGTGGCAGCGTTTCAGTTTCCTGTTCAAACTGGTGCCGTGGGAACTACTGGCCGAAGAGGAACCCGACCTCACCCGCGACCTGACGGAATTGCTCCGCAGCCGTGACCTGATTATTGCCAATCCGGCCTACACGCTGCTGTTTCAAAGCAAAGTTATTCTGGCGTGGCTCTGGCAATGCTTTCCGCACCATCCGCTGCTGCTGGAAGCCAGTCTGGGAGAGATGCCGGGGCATCAGGTGCGTAAACCAGTGCTGGGCCGGGAGGGCCAGGACGTAGTAGAGTTGGGCGGGGAAACTGCCGGCTCACCAGTTCCTGAAGGCGACTACGCCACGCAACGGATGATTTACCAGCGCTTCGCCGAGTTGCCCTTCGATACCGCACACCGACGCTACCAGGCCGGTGTGTTCTGGGCCGGCTCCGGCTGCGCCATTGGTTTTCGGCGCGAGGCGGGCATTATTACGAACCTATCAGAGTTTGTACCCCACTTGTTAGGATGAGGGCTGCTGACCAGAAAGTATAGCTCCATATCTGCGCTAGCCAGATATGAGACCGGGCTTTTTCCTGTTTATTCATTTCCCGCTGTCTTTCGGTTAGCTACCCTGCTGTCACCAGTATGGGACTCTCCCAAAAAACCGTTTCGAATACCAACCCAAAAACTACGGTGTTGAGGCAGCGAAATAGGACCTAGAGCAGATTTCAGGTTAGTGTACATGGTAGCCACAATGGTCAAACCAGTTTTTTGCGTCCTGTTCGGTTATCCAGTCGATGGCAGTTTGGATGACGCTTTCCAGCGCCTCTCGCGTGCGAGCC
>NZ_RWIU01000004.1 GCF_003944765.1 Hymenobacter perfusus | reverse complement strand
GCCGAGCCAAGTAGCCGGGAGGCAAGGAAGGTCGTGCGCGCTGGTGGCCCGGGGGTTGGCAGCGGCCTCATCCGCGTTTCGGATTGGGAGTGCAAAAGTGCGGCCTTTTTCGCCTGCGTCCAAACCCACCGCTGAAAAAAGCCGTTCAAGGCCCGCTTGCCGCCCCTTTCTCCCACTGTATCAGGATCATTCTTTTTGAGCTGGGTTCTGCCTTTGGCTACCGAATGGTTTCTGGAATGGTAAAATCTGGTGGTATGAGGTGATTAGTGCGCGGACGCAAGGCTTCATACTGTCGGATTGTCTGACCTAATGCCGCCAGAAATGGTAATCCTACCGTTTCGTACTCGTAGGCGCCGTCATTGATAATGCCATCTTGGTTCACGTACAGCACGGCGCTTAGCATAAACTCCGTTTGCCGGGTGGAATCGGCGAAGTAGGCTACATCGGCCAGGTAGCCGTGGGACATGCCTACTATATTATAGATGCGCAGGCCGGTATCCGAAGCAGTGGTTGGGCGGCGGCCGTAATAGAGGTACTTCTTGTAGGTATCGAAATACCGGCTGCCTTTATACATACTATATAGAGAGCTGTGCGGCGTATGATGCAAGTAGTAGCGAAGGAAAGCGTAATCATCGGCGGTGAGGCGCAGGCGTTGGGTGGCGGGCAGGATTTCGGGGAACAGTACAACCTGGAGCAGGCTGGTAATTGACTGTAATGGTAAGTAATTGGCCGTGGTGAAATCATAGGGCTGGTGGATAATGCGGCCACCGGCCTGATACGCCCGGCCTTTGGTGATGCGGCCGAGAGGAAAGGACAAGGCTCTCGGGCTGACGGCGGCGGGTTGCTGATACACTACCTGCCCGGTAGTGGCACTGCGAAACTCCAGCGGGTTGGTGTGGCGGTTGGCGGCTGTGTCGCAGGGGGCGAAGCGGCGGACGATGCGAGACTCGGGGTAGCCGAGTTCGGCCAGACGGGAATTGAGCGGGCCCTGACCCAGAAACTCGTAGAGGCGGTTATAGGCCTGATTATCGCTGATGAGCAGCATCCGCTTGATGTAATTGCCCACGGTATTTACCCGGTCCGAATCGGGCGACGGGTTGTAGGGAGCGGGCGTCTGGCAGCGGAAGGCCACGCCGGTTTGCATAGGTGAGCGGCGGGTGAGGCCGGGTCGGTTCAGGTCGTTGAGCTTTTCGAGGGCCAAAGCAGCCGTGGGGAGCTTTACCAGACTGGCCGGATTGAAGTACTGACGGGCATCGAGCCGGAAGCTGTGCTGCACGAAGGTGGGTCGGAGCTGTGCGTCGCGGTTGATTTGGGTGTAGATAACCTGTAGCTCGTAGGTTTCGGCCCGATTGACGACGGGCAGCAGGCGGGCGTCGGAATGCAGGAGACTATCCAGGAGCGGGCTGTCGGCAGGAGCGGTGGCAACGGGAATGGGCTGGGAGGTGGGGGGAGAAAGAGTAAGGGCTGTTCCCACAGCACCGGCCAGCAGCAGCGCAGCAAATCGAATCATAGAGGAAGATACGGCAAAACCCCTCTCCTCTTCCGCCCTAGTCGGCTGAAAACGACGAAAGCCGCCTCCCGATGGAAGCGGCTTTCGGCTGTACACCTGATTTTCTGTTGATAGTTCAGCAAACAGCCTTTTGCTAACTATGGCGTGCTACCGACTGCATTACGGGCTGCTCCGCGAATACCGTTGGTAGCCAGACGCAACGCTACACCTATATATATAGGAGTACTTACGGCTGCACCGGCTCCCGACGCCGGGCCAGTAACAAGTTGGAATCGTTCTGGCGCCAGTTGTAGCCGGTGCCGAACGGCAGGGGGCGCGGCGGGTTAGCCTTGTCGGTGTAGGCGGCGGTGAGGGCGGGCTGGTATTGCTTGGCGAACAGATTAATGGGCCGCTTGTAGGTACCGTAGTAGGTAAACTGCCAGTCAGCGGGCCGGAAGTATTTCATGGCAATGCCCGAATCATCCTGCAACAGGTAATTACTGCGTTCCAGAATGAGGTTGCGCACCTTGCTGAAGTAGCTTTTGTGCATGAGGTAGGTGGCCGACTTCACGTAGGTAGTCAGTGGCCCGAGGGTACGCACGTATTTCAGCGCGGCATCTTTGGTGTTGCCCAGCTTCCAGTCGCTGATATCGGCCGAGAGGTACACTACAGTTTTCTCCTGGCCAGCTTTGCTGCGCAGCTTCGCTTCTACCCCAGGCACCACGTTGAGGCCGGGTTTCTGCACAGTGGCCGGATCGGCATCGGTGAGCTGGCCCTCGGGGGTCAGCTGCACGTAGCGCAGGGACTCCACCTGGTGGTCGGTGCGGGCGGCGAATAGCAGCAACAACGGCACCACGCCCCCGATGTTGACGCGCTGGTTCGTTTTCTCGGCCGTTTTTACAATGGAATTGGCTTTGCTGAGCGTATTGCTGTCGGGCTTTTTGGAATTCAGCTCCACGGCCATATCGTTGGTGCGGAAGAAGCTGAAGTTAAGAACCGACCAGAGCGAGGCCTTCAGGGCCGGGAAGAGACGCGGGTTTTCCAGCGTGGCAGGGGCCGGCACCGTGCCAATCGGCTCCAGTCCCATCAACACATAGGTGGTGCTGGTGGGGAACATGGTAACGACGTTGAGAAAATCGGGGCCGCTGAAGGGGTAGAATACCGTGGGGCTAGCGGCCCGCACCGAATCCAGCTCGGTAGCAGCCCACTGTTCAATTTTGGCGGTGCGGGTAGCGTGATACGTATTCCAGCTTTTGGTTTGGTCGGCGGCGTAGGCCTGCCAGGCGGGCTGGGCAGTGAGGGGGCGCAACTCGCTCTGGCGGCTGACGGGCAGGCCGGCCAGAAACGCAGCCACATTGTGCAGAGCGGCCGTATCGGGGGCCGCCGGCTTGGGTGGGGTGGCTGGCGGGGCCGTGGCGGTATCGGGGGCGGCAACAGGTGGGGCCGTTTGCTCCTGACGAGCCGTTTTTTGTTCGGAGCAGGCAGCCAGCGTGACAACCAGGGCCGGCAGCAGGAGCCGGACGGGGGAAAGGCGCATAGAACGAAATGAGATGGAGGAGAGGCGAAAGGTAAGAAAAGCCGGTTTACGTAGCGTTTCTACAGTTTTTCACCGCAGCGCCAGCAGTACTCCGCCTCGGGCTTATGGTCGGGAGCCTGACAGACGTGACAAACCACCTGTTTATAGGGCGGGATGACTGAGGCGGCTTTGGTGGCTCCGGCCATCTGGGCCGAAACAATACCCGTAGGCACGGCAATGATGGCGTACCCCATAATCATGAGTACCGAAGCCAGCGTTTGCCCTAGGATAGTGACGGGCGAAATGTCGCCGTAACCCACGGTCGTCACCGTGACGATGGCCCAATAGATGCTTTTCGGGATGCTGCTGAACCCGTGCTGCCCGCCTTCCACCACGTACATGAGCGTGCCAATGACGGTAACCAGCGTGAGAACGGCGGCCAGAAACACCAGAATCTTGAAGCGGCTGGCTTTGAGGGCCGTCACGATAAACTCGCCTTCGCCCACAAACTGGCCCAGCTTGAAAATCCGGAAGACCCGCAGCAGCCGTAACGTGCGGATAACAATGAGGTAGCGGCTACCAAACATCAGCAGACTGGCCAGCGTGGGCACAATGGACAGAAAATCGATGATACCCAACAGGCTGAACGCGTACGTTAAGGGCCGGCGCACCACCAGCAGCCGCATGAGGTACTCCAGCAGAAACAAACCAGTAAAAAACCACTCGACCGCGCGCAGGAAAGTGCCGTAGCGGGCACTGATGCTTTGTACGCTTTCCAGCATCACGGCCACCACGCTCAGCACAATGGCTATCAGCAGGGCCGCGTCGAAATTGCGGCCGGCGCGGGTATCCGACTCGAAGATGACCCGGTATGCGCGCTGCTTCCAGGCTGACTGCGGAGGTTCGGGCAAGCGGTTAGGCATCGGAAGAAACGGGCGAAGAGGGTTAGGCGCGAACCGGGCGGCGCTGGCTCAGCCAGTACACCAGCAGCCCTGCTACCAACGTGCCCAAGCCGTAGAGCGTTTCCGTGGGTTTGTCGCGGGCAATGAACCAGAGTGTCCAGCCATTGAGCAGCAGAAACACCAGCGGCGTAACGGGATACCCCCAGGCGCGGTAAGGCCGGGGCAGCTCCGGCTCGCGCAGCCGCAGCACAAACAGCCCCAGCACCGTCAGAAACGTGAACAGGTTCAGGATAAAACCGGCGTACACTACCACCTGGGAAAACGACGACACCAGCACAAATAACAGCGTCAGGCCACCCTGGAACAGGGTAGCCCGCACCGGTACATCGGCGGCGCTACGCTGCGCCAACCACCGCAACGCTGGCACATCCTCGCCCATGGCCTGCACAATACGCGGCCCGGCAAATACCATAGAGCTGACGGTAGAAACCAGCAGGGCCGCAATCAGGCCGCCCATCAGTCGGCCACCAGCCGCCCCAAACAGCGAAGTAGCCGCCACGAAGCCTACCTCCACCTGCCCCTCCAGCTGGGCAATGGGCGTGGAGTAGAGGAAGATGAAGTTCAGCCCTACATACAGCACCAGCACCAGGGCCGTACCGGTGAGCAGAATCCGGGGCAGATTACGTTGCGGGTTCTGCACCTCGCCCGTCAGGTAAGCCGCCGCATTCCAGCCCGAATAGGCATACGACACAAAAATCAGGGAAACGGCGAAGGCCGGGCTCAGGAGCAACTGCCAATCAGCGGAACCCTGCGGCAGAAACGCCAGCGGCTGGGGCTGGGCCAGCCACAATCCTGCGCCTATAAACCCGACCAGCACCACTACTTTCACGGCCGTTACCACCACCTGCAACCGGCTTCCGGCCTTACGGCTACTAGCATGCACGGCCGTGAGCACTACTACCACCGCCACGGCCAGCACCCGCGGCGGCAACGCGGGCCACACGCTGCCGGCGTACCGCTCCAGGGCCAGAGCGGCGGCAGCCGTGGGGGCCGCAAACCCCACCGTAGCCGATACCCAGCCCGACAAAAAGCCCAAAGCCGGGTGGTAAATGCGCGACAGATAATGGTACTCGCCGCCCGAGCGGGGCATAGCCGCCGCCAACTCGCCGTAGCACAAGGCCCCGCACAGCGCAATAACGCCGCCCACTACCCACAACATCAGCAGCGCAAACCCACTTTGAATGGTGGCGACCTGGAATCCTAAGCTGGTGAATACCCCCGTGCCCACCATGTTGGCCACCACAATGGCCACGCCGGTTAGTACACTGATTTTGTAGGGAGAAGCCGAAGGTGATGCCATGCAGGAAGGGGAATTACCGGCCAAAGATGCACATTCCGGCCGGCTGACGGCATTCTCCCGGACATTCCGTTTAGTTCTTACGCTTTCGGCTGAGGTGAATATGGCGGTGGTTTTTGTAGCTTATCTTTTAGAATTTGGAGAATAAGCTACAAAAACCGCCGCCTCTACCCGTTTCCATTTCGCAGATAATCGGGTGTAAACGCACACAGGCCCGTCAGCACTACTGACGGGCCTGTATGGTGATAAACCTTTCGACAATTATGCGCTGACCTTATCCTTGGGGCGCTTGTAGAGGGGCACGGTGCTGCACGGCTCGCCGTACATGATGCTGGCCGCTACCGGCAGCAGCTTCTGCATGATGGCCACGTAGGCATAAGTGGGCACAGGCTTTTCGCCGCACCCTTTAATCACCAGCTTGGCGTCAAGGAACTGCTCCACCTCTACCCCGGCAATGGCCTCCTGAAACAGCTCCTGCTCCAAAGCTTCCAGACTGCCGAAAACGTAGCGGTGGGCGTGATTCTGGAGCTTACTGGCCAACAGCATATAGGCCCAGGTAGGCACAATGGCATCGGCGGAGCAGATGATGGCCACGTTCTGGCCGGCGTACTGCGCCCAGTCGTGGGTTTTGATGAACTCGCGGAAGTCCTTTTCACGCAGCATCAAGCCGTGGAACAGGTTGTCCTTGATATCATATACCACCCGCTCGCCGGGGTGGATGAAGTCTTCGAGGTTGAAGGTCACAAGGCCGGAATTGGCCACCCGATTCACAAATTCTTCCATGATTGTTTATTGGCAAAACAGCCTTCACTGCTTGTTTTTCGGCGTGGTGGTGTACACTTCTTTCAGATAAAACGGCTCGTAGTAGGCAACGCTGCGGAATTCCTGGCGGCGGTAAGCTTCCAGTGCCAGCGCGCCCACAGATATAGCCGAGGGCTCGATGCCAGCCAGGAAAGCTGCGTGTGGATTATCGGCTACCAACGGGCGGAACTTGGCGGCGCCATTTCCGAAGAATAACAACGACTGCCCGGCTAATTGTTCGGCCAGCGTGGTTTCATCGAGCAGCAGCGGCGTGGGAGCCAGCACTTCCGCGCCGTCGGCCCGGTACACGCCGGCGTACACTTCCATCCGGCGGGCATCCAGCATGGGGCAGTACCAGTACTGATCGGGCCGGGCCGTGACGGCAGCTACCTGGTGGGCCAGGCTTTGCAGCGTACTTACGGCCAACAGCGGAATCTCCAGCGCGTAGCACAACCCTTTGGCCGCCGCCGCCCCAATACGCAGCCCGGTGTAAGAGCCCGGCCCATCGGATACGGCCACGGCTGCCACGTCCTGCAACGTGTGCAGCGTGTTTTCCAGCAGTTGGCTGATGAGCAGGCTCAGATGCGAGGAGTGCGACTTTTCCAGCCGCAGCTCCGTCTGGCCGACCAGCCGGCCCGTGTCGAGGTAGTGCAGCGCCACCGAGCACACCGGCGACGAGGTTTCGAGGGAAAGTAACAAGGTGGACATGGAGGCAAAGGTACTACTTCGACCCCGCTGTTGTTCTAATGCAGATATATACGGAATACTAGTTCCACAAACTCAAAACGAACTTCTGCTGCCTCCAATGCTTCTCGTATCTCCTGCTCAAAACTATGTATGCGCGGCTTAATCAGGCGGCCTATTACTTCCACCACAAACGGATTAATCTCTATCCATTCTACTTCACGAACTGGGTAAGGGCCAAAGCTTCCCGCTTCTATGTAGTTATTGACTGGTATTATAAACCAGGAAGACCATGCTGAAACTCTCTCGTCATTCAACAACTTACCTCGAACCGCAACCCTATACTTACCAGTCAGTTGATCTATGATAATCGGAACTTGCATCATTGACAAAGCATAAAAACAGAAAAAGCAGCCCCAATATCGGGCTGCTTTTTCTGCTTGGATTCTCTGTTGGCTTACTGCCGGCCGCCGGCGGTGCTGCGCTTGGCTTCGGGGCGGGCTTTAGCTTCCAAGGTGCCGGGCCGCAGCAACGCCGAGTAGCGCGGCGCATCGTTGAGCACGGCCTGGGCCATCAGGATATTGGGGTCATCATCGAAGCTGGCCTCGATGCCGCCTTTCTGGAAGTAATAGCGCGACACGATTTCCTGCTCCAGAAACTCCCGGATTTCGGGCTTGAAGCGCAGCAGGTCGTTGGCTTTATTCACCGTCACTTTGCGGCGCATAGCTTCCAGCTCGGTTTTCACGTCGTCGTAGTGCTTTTCGTCCTTCACCTTTTTAGTGAGGTCGGCCAGCGCCTTCTCGGCATCAGTGCTGTAGCTGATGTCCTTGTTCTTGAGGTAGTCAACGAACTTCTGGTAGTCGGCGTCGGTGAGTTTGAACTGCCGGGCGGGCGCAATGGTGGCGTGCTCGGAGCGGTAGCGCGTGGCGTAATCGAACAGATAGCTTTTCTGGAGCAGCACCCGAGTGATGTCGGCAATTTCGCGGTCCACCACTTCCACATCAGGAGCCACGCCGCCGCCGTCATACACGGTGCGGCCGGCCAGCGTCTTGAAGGCCGTGCGCAGCGAGTCTGGCACTTTGCCCAGCGTGCCGTCGTCGGCGCGGTGTGAGTAGTCGATTTCCTGAATGCAGCGGCCGCTCGGGATGTAGTATTTGGCCGTCGTCACCTTCAGCTGCGAGTTGTAGCTTAGCGGGCGGGTGGCCTGTACTAGGCCTTTACCAAACGTCCGCTCCCCTACCAGCACGGCCCGGTCGTAGTCCTGCAGCACGCCGGATACAATTTCGGAAGCCGAGGCCGAGCGGTTGGAGGTAATCACCACAATCGGAATCTGGGTATCCAGCGGGGCATCCAGGGCTTTGTACGTCTTGTTCCAATCGGAAACCTTACCCTTGGTGCTCACAATATCCTTACCCTTGTCCACGAACAGGTTGGAGATGTTCACGGCCTCGTTAAGCAGCCCGCCGGGGTTGTCACGAATATCGAAAATCAGCTTTTTGGCCCCCTGCTCCTTTAGCTTGGCCACGGCCAGCCGCACTTCCTTGCCGGCATCCACGGTAAAGCCCGAGAGCTGGAAATAGCCGATTTCGGGCGTAAGCATGCCGTAGTACGGCACGTTGTCGACCTGGATTTTGTCGCGGGTAATGGCAATTTCCACCGGGGCATCCTGGCCGTAGCGGGTCACCATCAGCTTCACCTGGGAGTTGGCCTGCCCCTTCAGCAGCTTACTGATATCGGCGTTGGACTTTTTGTCCACGTTCACGCCATTGATGGTCAGGATTTCGTCGCCGGGCAGCAGGCCGGCTTTCTGGGCCGGGTAGCCTTCGTAAGCGGCCTGCACTACGGTTTTGTTGTTGCGCTTCTGCACTACCGCCCCAATCCCGCCGTACTGGCCGGTCGTCATAGTGCGGAAGTCCTCGATGTCGTCCTCCGGAATGTAGTTGGTGTACGGGTCGAGCGACTTAAGCATGGCATCGATGCCCGTTTTCACCAGCTTAGCCGGCGGTATCTCGTCCACATAATACGTATTCACCTCCTTGAATAAGGTAGCGAAGATGTCGAGGTTCTTGGCAATTTCGAAGTACCGCTCATTGTCGGTAGCTGCGCGGAAGGATACGAGCAGACCGGCACCGCCCAGCAGGGCAGCCACGGCCAAGGATTTTTTGCGCATAAAAGGGGCTGAAGGCAACTGTACGACCCTAAATGGAAGGCCGGAGGGTCGGTTTGCGTTTCACACCTGAAAAGCCGCCCCCCAGCGCATTTGTTGTCAAGACCCCGCTCCTGCCTACGCAGTTGCACCGGCCTCGGTCAGCAAACGCTCCAGCCCTGAAGTTAATTTCTTTTCAATAAGCGTCAAGGGCTTTTTTTCCTTGCCGGTATAGATAATAGCCAGTTGGGCCACCCGATGCCCGCCGGGGGCCTCCAGTAGCCGGTATTTATTCAGCCGATAGGCCTCACGCAGCAGACGCTTGAGGTAGTTACGGTCGACGGCGCGCTTAAAGTTGCGCTTACTCACGCTCACCAGCACCTGCGGCGGCTCAGTGGTGGGCGTTTCGGTGGCCCGCCAGGTGAGGCGCAGGGGGTACAAACCAAAAGAAGAACCCTGCCCGAAAAGCGCTTCAATGAGCTTTTTTCGGCACAGATGTTCTTCTTTCGGAAACGAGTAGGAGCGCGCGCCCGGCGTTGAAACAGGAGTCGTCATCGGCGGGAGCAGCGGCCATTCAGCCGCCGGCAGCGGCTTAGCGCTTATGACGACCTTCGTCAGATACGGTCAGGCGCTTGCGGCCTTTGGCACGACGACGAGCGATTACGCTACGGCCGTTTACGGTTTCCATGCGCGAGCGGAAACCGTGCTTGTTGCGGCGCTTGCGCTGCGAGGGCTGAAAAGTACGTTTCATGGTATGGGTAAGTGACTCTTGTTACAACTTAGGCCGGCAAAGGTAACAGGATGATTCGGAATTGGCAATGCTTTATCCGGCTTTTTCTGGCCTTCCTGTCTGCTGGTTAGCGAAGTGGCCGCCTCGTTCTCCTGGTATTTTTCCAGTTGAACCTATACAGTTTACCCAAACAGCCGCCCCGTAATGCGTAGCTTTACGTCAGGTTTACCGGCCATTGCCGCACCCGCTTTTCCATGATTCACTACCACGTTTCCTTCGAGAACCCGCTCACCTTCTACCTCCAGATTCAGATGACGTTTGAGGTGCCCGCCGGCACCGAGACGCCCGTGGAGCTACAGTTGCCCGCGTGGCGACCAGGCCGCTACGAGCTGCAGAACTTCGCCCAGAAGCTGCAACGCGTGGTGCTGGAAGACGCTGCCTCCGGTGAGCCGCTGACGGCGCGTAAAATCACGAAGGACCGGTGGCAGCTGAGCGGGGCGGCGGGCCGCACGGTGCGGGTGCGCTACAACTTCTACGCCCACCAGATGGACGCCGGCGGCTCCTGGCTCGACGAAACCCAGGTGTATTTGAACCCGGTGCAGGCCCTCATGTACGTGGAAGATCGGCAGGAAGAAACCTGCCAGCTGCTGCTGGATCTGCCCGAGGGCTGGCAGCTGGCCTGCGGCTTGCCCCAGCGCGGCCCCAACCTGCTGGAGTCCCGCAGCTTCGACCACCTGGCCGATTCGCCCCTCATTGCCAGCCCCACGCTGCAATACCGCAACTACGAGGTAAACGGACTACCCTTCTACATCTGGATTCAGGGCGAATGCCCGGTGGACTGGGCGCGGCTGGTGCGGGATTTCCGAGCCTTCAGTGAGGAGCAGTTACAGCTGTTCGGCTCGTTTCCGGCGCAGGACTACCACTTTCTTAACCAGATTCTGCCCTACAAGCACTACCACGGCGTGGAGCACCTCAACTCCACCGTTATCGTGCTGGGTCCGGCCGAGCTGCTGATGACCGAAGGGCTGTACAAGGAGCTGCTGGGCGTGAGCTGCCACGAGCTGTTTCACGCCTGGAACATCAAGAGCATCCGGCCGGCCGAGATGCAGCCCTACGACTACGCCCGCGAGAATTACTTCCGCACCTGCTTTATTGCCGAGGGCATTACCACCTACTACGGCGAGTACCTGCTGGCCCGGGCCGGGGTGCGAACCGCTGAGCAGTACTTTGCCGAGCTGAACACGGTGCTGCGCAAGCACTACGACGACTACGGCCGCTACCACCTCTCCGTGGCTGATGCCAGCATGGACCTGTGGCTGGATGGCTACAAGCCCGGCGTGCCCGACCGTAAAGTATCAGTGTACCACAAAGGTGCCTTGGTGGCGCTGCTGCTCGATCTTACGCTGCGGCAGCTCTCGGGCCACCAGCGCAGCCTCGATGATGTGATGCGCCGTTTGTGGGAGGAGTTTGGCCAAACCGGCGTGGGCTACACTGAGGAAGACTACACCCGTCTGGTGCAGGAAGTGGCCGGGCGCGACATGCAGGCCTACTTCGATAAGTTCATCTACGGCACGGCCCCGCTGGAGGAGCCTCTGAACCGGGTGTTAGGCTTCGTGGGCTGCCGCCTGCGTCTTGAGGAAAATGCCTCGACCTCGGAAGGCATGTACGGTTTTCGGACGGTGGTGAAAAACGAGCGGACCGAGGTAACCGACATTCTGCCCGACGCCCCCGCCGCTCTGGCCTTTACGGTAGACGACGAAATCGTGGCCATCAACGGCCGCCGCGTGGATATGAACCTTCACAGCCTGCTCAGCGACGGGGCCGACCACCACGAGGTGACGGTATTCCGTCAGAACCGTTTGCTCACAGTGACGCTGGCCGCCGACCCGGCGCACCGCTTCTGGCAGAAGGTCACGGTGGAGAAACTACCCTCGGCAAGCTCTGAGCAACAGGCCAGCTTCCGCCAGTGGCTGAAGCAGGACTTTTAATTTTTCGGCTACATCCCGGCCGCTGCTGCTAACGTATTAGTTACGGCTGCCGGAGTCGCGCAAACTTTTTGTTGAGTTTGTGCTTTCGGGAACTCTCCGCATGCGTTTTTCTTTTCGCTCTCTGTCCACCCGACAACGACGCGCCTTTCGATCCAAGTCTACACTACTCCTCATGTTCCGGTTTCGTACCGTAGCTACTGCCCTGCCGCTGGTGGTGGCGCTACCGGCTTGTTCGTTGCGCATGCAGCCCACCGAAAAGTCGCGGCCCAGTGTAGCATTACCTCCCTTGCCGGCTCCCAAACCGCCCCGCATCTACCGGCTTCAGCACCTCGATACGCTGGTGCAGCTGCCCGGGCGCGTGCTGCATATCTACCCGGCCACCCGGCCCGTGTACGACCGGCTACAAAGTCCCGAGTGGGTGGCTGCCAAACCGGCTTCGGCCGCAGAGGAAGATTCGTTTCTGGATTTCGCTGCCGAGGAGCGGAACCGGCTGGTAAAAGCCGGGGCCCGCGTACTGCGCACCGGCCGGGCGCTACGCCTGCGCCCAACAGCTGCGCCCGAAGTAAAATTGGTAAATAACCCGGCCGAAGACGAACGAAACGTCAGCTACGAATACCTCGCAACACTACCGGCCATTCATCAATGGCTAGTTTCAGTGCATCTATACGAAGGCGGCTACTACATGCTGGTGGACCAGCGCAGCGGCCGCCGCACCCAGCTCATGGCCCCGCCCGTTATTGCCCCCGATGGCCGCCACTTCGTGTGCGGCAACTCCGACGTGCTGGCCCGCTTCGAGCCCAGCGGCCTGCAACTCTGGAGCCTCGACGACAAAGCACCCCGCCTGCTCTGGGAACGGCAAACCGAATGGGGCTGCACTCAGCCCCGCTGGCTCGACAATAAAACGATCCTGTTCGAGCAGGACTTCTTCGATAAAGGCGACGTGGATACCCGCGTGGTCCGGCTGACGGTAGTGCCTTAATGGAGAGATAGTGAAATGGTGAGTTTGATGTTCTGCTTGCGCGCAAGTGGCGCAAGCAGAACATCAAACTCACCATTTCACTATCTCACTATGTCACCGCCTAGTGTTTGGCGTCGCCGCCTTTGCCTACTTTGCCGCTGTTTACGGAGGCGGGGTTGTTGCCCTGAGGGTTGTTGCGGATGTTATGAACGCCCTCACCGGCAGAGTTACCATCAGTAGTATTGCCGTGGGCCGATACGTCCATAGTATTGGGGCTCTGCACTTGGGTGCTTTTCTTCTTGGTATTGGCGGCCGGATTGACGGACGTTTGCTCGTTGGTCAGGTCGGTTTGCTTTTTGCTCATGCTCATAGTCGTGGGATTTACGAGTGGATGAATACCCCTTTTACCCGGTAGCCCTAGCGGAAGTTGCTATAAAATTTGGGGCATAAAAAAGGCTCCATTCTTTCGGATGGAGCCTTTTTGAAACGTGAAGCAAAGCCCGTAACCTAGCCAGCTACTTCTGCCAGAGGCTGCACGGCCACCAGCTCACCAAACTGCTTTTCGCGGGCTTCTATTTCGTCCTGGGTCAGGTTTAGTAGACGCTCGGTGCCGAACTTCTCCACGCAGAACGAGGCCATGGCCGAACCGTGAATCACGGCGCGCTTCATGTTCTCGAAACTGATGTCGTCGGTGGCGGCCAGGTAGCCGATGAAGCCACCCGCGAAAGTGTCGCCGGCACCGGTGGGGTCGAAGACTTCCTCCAGCGGCAGGGCCGGGGCGAAGAAGATCTGGTTTTTGTGGAACAGCAGCGCGCCGTGCTCGCCCTTCTTGATGATGAGGTACTTCGGCCCCATGTCCATGATGATTTTGGCGGCTTTCACCAACGAGTGCTGACCCGACAGCTGGCGGGCTTCCTCATCATTAATGCTGAGCACGTCCACCATCTCGATAGTCGTTTTCAGCTCGTCCAGGGCCACGTCCATCCAGAAGTTCATCGTGTCCATCACGATGAGCTTGGGGCGGTTTACGAGGCGCTGAATCACGAGGCGCTGAATCTGGGGCGTGAGGTTGCCCAGCATCAGGTACTTGCAATCCTGGTAGGAATCGGGCAGAATGGGGTCGAAATCGGCCAGCACATTCAGTTCGGTCACGAGGGTTTCGCGCGAGTTCAGGTCGTTGGAATACTTGCCCGACCAGAAGAACGACTTCTCGCCCTGCTTGATCTGCAGACCCTCGGTATCCACCCCGTGCTCCTGGAGCAGCAGAATGTCCGACTGCGCGAAGTCGTCGCCGACCACGGCCACCACTTTCACGGGTTTCACCGAGTACGAGGCCGACAGGCCAATGTACGTGGCAGCACCACCAACAATCTTGTCGGTTTTGCCGAAGGGCGTTTCCAGGGCATCGAAGGCCACCGTGCCAATAACAACCAGACTCATAGAATCAAAAGGAAAAAAGTGGTTCAGGGTTCTACTCTATTTACCGGGTGGCAACACGCGCCGCCGAATCCTTCCGCCGCAGGGCAGAAAAGCCCGGAGCCGTACCAGTGCGAAAATAAAAAAGGCCTCTGCCGAGGAGGAGAGGCCTTTTTAGGAACTATGGGTAAATAATGGGGCTCGAACCCACGACCTTCGGAATCACAATCCGACGCTCTAACCAGCTGAGCTATATCTACCGTGTTGGGTATTGTGTCACAAAAGTAGTCCTGGCCCGGGTATTTGCAAAGAATTGTCTGTCTTTTTTTCTGAAATTCGGGTAATTCCCTGGCGCACAGAAGTCAGCTGACTGTGTTTCAGCGCCTCCGCCACCCGTTGGCGGCGGACCGGAAAGCCCATCTGGCAGCTAGCGCCAGCCTTGCCTCACTCACCGAGTGCTGACTGCCGGATATGTGGCCGCTTGCACCGAACCCGCTCAGATTCCGCGTACCTTTGTGGTTTACAACACGCTTTCATCATGTCCGATACGCCGCAGCCGCTCACTTTCGCCGATTTCAAGCTCAACAAACAACTGCTCACGGCCGTGGCCGAGGCAGGGTTTACCGAGCCTACCCCCGTGCAGGAGCAGACGATTCCGCTGTTGCTGGCCGGCCACGACGTATTGGGCATCGCCCAGACGGGCACGGGCAAAACCGCCGCTTTCGGGCTGCCCCTGCTGATGAAGGTGAAGTACGCTCAGGGTACTCACCCGCGCGCTTTGGTGCTGGCTCCTACCCGGGAGCTGGCCATGCAGCTGGAAAGCCACCTGCAAAAGTTGGCCGTGTACACCGACCTGCGCATTTTCGCCATTTACGGCGGCCTGGGACCCAAAACCCAGATTGAAACCATTGCCAAGGGCATCGACATCCTAATTGCCACGCCCGGCCGCCTGATGGAGCTGTACCTGCGCGGCGACCTGGTACTGAAAGAGCTGAAAACGCTGGTGATGGACGAGGCCGACAAGATGATGGATATGGGCTTCATGCCCCAGATCCGGCGCCTGCTGGAGGTAATTCCGCGCAAGCGCCAGAACGTGCTGTTCTCGGCCACGATGCCAGATAAGGTGACGACGCTGAGCGAAGAGTTTCTGGAATTTCCGCTGCGGGTAGAAGTGACGCCGGCCGCCACCTCGGCCCAGAACGTGACGCAGACGCTCTACGAAGTGCCCAACCTGCTCACTAAAATCAACCTGCTGGAGTATTTGCTACTCGATTGGGACGCCTTCCACCGCGTGATGATTTTTACGCGCACCAAGGAGCACGCCGAAAACGTGGCCAGCTTCCTGAAGCGTAAAGCGCACGGCGAAGTGCGCGCCATTCACGGCAACAAGGGCCAGAACGTGCGCATCAATGCCATGGAGGCCTTTAAGGCCGGTGATATTCGCTTTCTGGTAGCTACCGACGTGGCGGCCCGGGGCATTGATGTGCCGCTGGTATCGCACGTTATCAACTTCGATGTGCCGCTGGTGTACGACGACTACGTGCACCGCATCGGGCGCACCGGGCGGGCCCAGCACACGGGCGCGGCCATCACCTTCGCCAATGAGGCCGAAATGCACCACATGCAGCGGATTGAGGAGCTGATCCGCCAGCAGATTCCGGTGTTGCCGATGCCGGCGGAAGTAGTGGTAGCCAAAACCTCTTTCGATGAGCAGCAGGGCATGGACCGCGAAAAGGACGAACGGCGTAAGCGCGAAGATCCGAGTTTTCAGGGCGCTTTCCACGAGCGGAAAGAGTGGATCAAGCCCGGCGTGACCATTGATAAGCGCACCGGCCGGGAGTTCCAAGTGGGTCCCAACCGCAGCCAGAAAGGCAAAAAGGCCAATCCTTCAAAAGGCAAAGCCTCCTCCCACTCTTCCAAAGCCTTCCGCGCCGCCCAGGGCCGCGCCCGCGCCAAACGGAGCAAATAAGGTGATTTAGTGAGATAGTGAAATGGTGAGTGGCCGTTCTATAGGCGCGAAATGCGCTATCAGAACGGCCACTCACCATTTCACTATCTCACTAAATCACCATTTCACCTTTACCGATAGTGGTCGAAAATGGGCAAGTGACTGAACTTGACGGCCAGTAGCGTGAAGGCAAATCCCCAAAGAGCCGCGCTCCAGGCCATATGCAGCAGAATCCGCCAGCGCGGTACGTGCAGTTGGGTAGCTATGACGGTACCGCCCACCGGGCTGAACAGAATGGGCGTCAGGAAGGCAATGCCCACCATGCCGAAGCGACGGTAAATACCCACTACCGTGCGGCTGCGGCGGCTAAACAACGGTTTGCCTTTGGCCTCGCGCCGACGACGCAGGTGCAACGCCCACTGCCGGCCCAGCCCCGAAATCAGGATAACCGTTGTCATCATACCTGCCACCGACAGCCCCCAGACCAGCGGCATAGGTAGCCCGGCCGCTACGCCAGCAACAGGCGCAGCCACGAACTTGAACATGCCGATGATAAAAACGGTGGCGTATTTGAGTAGAGCCGGTAGCACGATAAGAAGGAAAAATGGCGGGAATGAAGCGGGCAGATATCAGGTAACAGTTCTGCTAACGCCCGGTTAGTTCCGCCGCGTTAGGAGTTTGTTACGCATCTGGCCTTACAGCTTGCTGCCGTACGACAGGTCGCCGGCGTCGCCGAGGCCGGGAATGATGTAGGCCTGCTCGTTGAGGCCCTCATCAATGGCGGCCACCCACAGGGTAGCTTCGGGTATTTCGCGGGTCACGTATTCCACGCCCTGCGGGCTGGCAATGACGGCCGCAATGTGTATCTGACGCGGCGTGCCGAAGCGCAGCATGGCCCGGTAGGTCTGCACCAGGCTCTTGCCCGAGGCCAGCATGGGGTCTACCAGAATCAGCACCCGCTCATCGAGGCTCGGGGCCGAGAGGTAATCGACCTGCACCTGCACCTGGGCCGTGCCCTCGATGCGGTAAGCGGCGGCAAAGGCGGAAGGCGACTGGTCAAAGTAATTGAGGAAGCCCTGGTGAAACGGTAGACCGGCCCGCAGCACAGTGGCCAGCACTGGGAAATCGTGGAGGTGTTTGCTGCTGGACTCGCCGAGGGGCGTTTTCACCGTTTTATCGGTGTAGCTGAGCTGGGAGCTGATGCGGTAGGCCATGATTTCACCCAAGCGCTGCAGGTTGCGGCGGAAGCGGAGCGAATCCTGCTGCACCGTGACGTCGCGCAGCTCGGCTAGGAAATGGTTGGCAATGGATGGCTCGGCGCACACCACATGCACACGGGGGTTGGCGGCAGCAGCCTCAGCGGCGGTGGCGAAAGAATCGGCGGAAGGGGGCGTCAGCGCATCCATAAGCGGTACCAGGGTCGTGGGGGAGTAAAGGACAAGGCCGCGTAAGGAACGGGCGCGGCCCCGAAATTGGCGAAAAAACGGGCAATTGACGGTATCATGCCGCCTTCAAAATCGAGGAGCAGGCCGGGGGTGCCCGCATGGCGGCGCACGGCCGCATCTACCAGCAATAACGGCGCGGCGGCCTTTTTACCTTCTACGGAAGCCGCCGCGAATAAATAAATCAGCCGGGAGCGGTAGCGCACGAACAACGCCCCGGCCAGCAGTTCGCCGGTTTGCTGGTCGCGCACCTCGTGCAACTCGGCCAACTGCCGCTGCTGTAGTGCGGCCACCAGCCGGCGCAGTACCGCGTAGTGGCGCGCCTTCAGCCCGGCTGCCTCCCCTTGCGTTTGCCGAAACAGAACCAGCAGCGGCTCCGCGCTGGCCACCGCCCGAACGGTCAGTGGAGCGGCCGCCTCGGCGTGCAGCCGCAGTCGGCGGCGGTAGTCGGCGCAGTAGCCGGCCCGGAGCGCGTCGTACGGCTGGTGCAGGGGCAAGTGGTAGGTCTGGCGGGGCTGCACCGTCAGCGGCGGCGGTACCGTGGCGGGCAGGCCGTTTTCGGTGTTGAGTTGGGCGTAGAACCAACAGTAACGCGTGCGAATAGCATCGTGGGCCAGCCACGCGGCGTTATCCTTTGGGTGCCCTAACATGCCCAACTGCTGGGTGAAGGGCGGCTGAAACACCTGCCGGCCCCAGGGGCGGCGCTTCACTGGCAGCGGCCACACGGCTTGGTAGCGTCCGGTAGCATCGTCTATTTCTACCAGTGCCTCCCAAGAGCCCGCCGTAGCGTTCAGCCACCACGAGCAGGCGTAGGGCACCACCTGCGGGGCAGCCTGCACGCAGGCGTCCCAGGCATCCAGGTCGATTTCGGCGGTGCGCAATAGACGAACAGACATGCCCAAAGGTACTGCCGCGCAACTTCCGGCGTTAGGGGCCTCACCCAATACTGCGTAAACTCCGTAGGTTTGCCCACCGGCTGCCGCTTTCGGCGTATACCGCTCTGCTTATGAAGAATTCCTACCTGCTTGCCCTGGGCCTGACCGGCCTGCTCACCCGTGCCGCGGTTGCCCAGGACGTGCCCACCCGCCCCACCGATGGCACCGGAACCTGGCTCGATTACCAGAAACCAGTAACTCCAGCTCAGGAATTGCGGCCAGCCGCCACGAACCGGGCCAAGGAGCAGACCAAAACCACGATGGGCACCACCTACGTGCCCCTGGATGCCGACGTGTACCGCCTTATCGACCGATATGCCATTCTGCACGGCTCCGATTCGCTGGTGCAGCTGCACACCAGCATCCGGCCCTACACCCGCGCCGATGTGGCCTGGCTGGCCGAGCGGCTGTTGCAGGATTCCACGGCCGGCCTTTCGCGCCAGGACCGGTTTAACATCCGGTATCTGTTGCGCGATAACTGGCACGAGGCCCGCCAGGACTCGGCTACCAACCTGCGGCCGCAGCCACGACTGAAGTATTTCTACGAGCGACACTCCGACCTGTACAGCGTAGAGCAACCCGAGTTTTCGTTGCGGGTGAACCCGGTGCTGGGTCTGAGCCTGGGCAACTCCGACGGCAGCAAAAGCTACGCCTTCCTGAACACCCGCGGCGTACAGGTAGAAGGCACCATTGATAAGCGCCTGGGCTTCTACACCTTCCTGGCCGACAACCAGATGGCCGTGCCGCTGTACGTGCAGCAGCGCACGGAGCGCGACAGCGCCGTGGCCCACGAAGGATTCTGGAAACCATTCAAGAACACGCCCGGCCAGTACGATTTCCTCTCGGCACGGGGCTACCTGAGCTACGCCGCCGGCCGGCACGTGAGCCTGCAGCTGGGCCACGACCGGAACCAGATCGGCAACGGCTACCGCAGCCTGATCTTGTCGGATTACGCCGCGCCCTATCTGTTTCTGAAGGTGAACACCCGCATTTGGAAGTTTCACTACCAGAACCTGTTTGCCCAGCTGGTGGCCGACAACCCCGCCCTCGACAAAGACTATCAGCGCAAGTACCTGGCCTTTCATCACCTGAGCCTCGATATCAAGCCCAACCTGAACGTAGGCCTGTTCGAGAGCGTGACCTACAGCGGCTACAAGACGGTAACCGACTACGTGGATGACGATGGAGACCCGCAAACCGCCCCGGTAGCACGAAACCGCCGGGCGCGCCGGGGCCTGGAGCTGCAGTACCTCAACCCGATTATCTTCTACCGGGCCGTGGAGCAGAGCGCCGGCTCGGAGGACAACGCCTTGCTGGGGGCCGACTTCAAATGGAACATCCGGAACCGGGTGCAGCTGTACGGGCAGCTGGTGCTGGATGAGTTTGTGCTGAGCGAAATCCGAAGCGGTGACGGCTGGTGGGCCAACAAGCAGGCCGTGCAGCTGGGGGCCAAATACCTCAACGTGGCCGGCATCCGCAACTTTGATGTGCAGGGCGAGTTCAACTTCATCCGGCCCTTCACCTACCAGCACGAGGATCAGTTCCGCAACTACCAGCACGCGGCCCAGCCCCTCGCCCACCCCATGGGCGCCAACCTGTGGGAGCTGATCGGCATTGCCAGTTACCAGCCGCTGCCCCGCCTGAACGTGGTGGCCAAGGGCTTCCTGGTGAAGCAGGGCCTCGACCCCGCCGGCCCCGATTCGGCCCTCACCAACTATGGCAACGACGTACTGCGCTCCTACAACACCCGCCCCACCGAGTACGGCTACAAAGTGGGCGCGGGCCTCACCTCCTACCTCTTCCACGGCGACCTGACCGCCACCTGGCAGGCGGCCCACAACCTCTGGCTCGATGGCAAGCTGGTGTACCGTCGCCGCACCTTCGACGGCCCGGTAGCCCCCTTCTTCACCGCCGACGGCGGCGTGCTGGCCTCCGTGGCCCTGCGCTGGAACATTGCCCAGCGCCTCCACGAGTTTTAACCGAAAAAACGTGCGTCACGAACCGGCTACTACGTTGCTATACCGGCCCGTTAATCAGGCGGAGCTGGATTTGATTGCGGCCTCGGGGTGGCTGGAGTTTCCGCCGTGCCTGCCGGAGCAGCCGTTCTTCTACCCGGTGCTGAATGAGCAGTACGCCGCCCAAATTGCCCGCGACTGGAACGTGGCCTATTACGGCGTGGGCTACGTGCTGCGCTTTGCCGTGGAGGCCGACTACGCCGCTACGTTTCCGGTGCAGAACGTGGGCAACCGGGAGCACAACGAACTGTGGGTGCCGGCTGAAGAGCTACCCCAGTTCAACCAGCACATTGTGGGACAGATCGAAGTCATCAGCATTTTCGAGGCCTGACGCTGGCTGTACAACAACTGGCTACCCGGCCGCAACTTGCCACAGAAAGGGCCGACGCACTGCTGCGTCGGCCCTTTCTGTAGCAACTATTTTGCTGGCTCCCTCAACCAGTAATGCGCAAAGAGTTACCGGTTTGCGTGACGGTGTACTGCTTAAGTGCCCGGGGCGGCGGACCACTCACCACCGCTCCGGTTGGGCTGAAATACGCCGAATGCTGGGCGCAGAAGAACTGCTGCCGACTGGAGTTGAACGTCACGCGCACGCCTTCGTGGGTGCAGGGTGCCTGCACGGCCACGTAGCTGCCGGCGCTGGTTTTGGCCACAATCACTGCGTTATCGGAGCTGTACACGTACCCGGTGCCCGCCACCAGGGAGGCACTGGCAGCCGCCGCCAGGTCCACGGTAAAATCCACGTTGGCGGCCCCGGTGGTGGGGCCGGTACTCTCGTCTTTGCTGCAGGCGCCCAGGCAACCAGTGGCAGCGGCGGCGGTACCCAGCACGAAAAGCTGCAGGAAATCCTTACGGTCCATGGGGAAGTGGGAAATTGAGGGGAAGGAGGAAACAGAAAAAGTAAACGGCTGGCGAGTCCGTTAACCAGGGCAGCCGTAGCTCCCGGAAGATACTCAGGCGAACGGCTTTGTAACAGACTGAAGCGCCCCTATTATATGAAGGCGAGCTATTGCCAGCAGAATGGCCCGTTTTCCCCGACCAACGGCCCACCCGGCCCGATACCGTACCTTTGCCCGTTCCGATGAAGACCTACCTCCGCATTCTGCAATACGCCCGCCCCTGGGCCGCCTTTCTGCCGCAGTACCTGCTGTTCACCGTGCTGACCATCTTTTTCAGCATCGGCAACTTTACGCTCATTATTCCGCTGCTGAGTGTGCTGTTCGATAAGACGGACAAGGTTCCCCTGAAAGCGCCCGCCCGAATTCCGGACTTTGCTCCCACTATCAGCTGGATAACGGATACGTTCAACTACTTCTTCGCCGAAGTTCTGGCCCAGCGCGGCAAGCTGGGCGCACTGGCCTTCGTGTGCGGCGTGGTGGTGGTGTCGGTGCTGCTGAGCAACGTATTTCGCTACCTGAGCCTGCGGCTGCTGGCCACCATACGCGCCCGCGTGATTCAAAACCTGCGCCGCGACCTGTACCACCGCATTATCGGGTTGCAGCTGGGCTTTTTCGGGAACGAGCGGAAGGGGGATTTGATGTCGCGCTTCACCTCCGATGTGCAGGAAGTAGAAACCTCGGTGGTGAACACCATGACGGCCGTTATCAAAGAGCCGCTGACCATTATTGCCTATTTCGTGGTGCTGTTCCATATTTCGGTGCCCCTCACGCTGTTTACCCTGATTCTGCTACCGATTTCGGGCGGTATCATTGCCACCATTGCCAAACGTCTGCGCAACCAGGCCAAGCAGAGCCAGAGTACGCTGGGCTCCATGCTGTCGGTGATTGACGAGACGCTGGGCGGCATCCGCGTCATCAAGGCATTTAATGCGCAAGAGTACATCAAGGACAAGTTTGAGGACCAGAACGACCAATACGCCCGCACCTCCCGCGCCATCGACAATACCCGCGACTTGGCCTCGCCGTTTTCGGAATTTGCGGGCGTTTCGGTGGTAGCCGGGCTGCTGTACTTTGGGGGCACCCTGATTTTAGGTGGTCAATCGAGCCTGAGTGGGGAAACGTTTATTGGCTACGTGGTGCTGTTTTCGCAGGTGCTCACGCCGGCCAAGGCGCTGTCGTCGTCGTTTGGCAACATTCAGCGCGGGCTGGTGGCCGGCGAGCGGGTGCTGTCGATTATCGACACCGAACCCGCTATCCGCGACAAGCCCGACGCCAAGCTGCTGCCCGCCTTCGAGCACCAGATTGAGCTGCGCAACCTCCAGTTCGGCTACGCCGATGCGCCCGTGTTGCAGGATATCAACCTGACCATTCCGAAAGGCAAAACCGTGGCCTTAGTAGGCCCCAGCGGCGGCGGCAAAAGCACCCTGGCCGACCTGCTCCCGCGCTTCTACGACCCTACCGGCGGCCAGCTTCTCATCGACGGCCACGACGTACGCGACTGCACCATCCATTCCGTGCGCGACCAGATGGGCATCGTGACCCAGGAAAGCATTCTGTTCAACGATACCATTTTCAACAACATCCGCTTCAATACCGAGGCCACCGAGGCCGAGGTGATGGAAGCCGCCCGCATTGCCAACGCCCACGAGTTCATTGTAGCCGCACCCGAAGGCTACCAGACGATGATTGGCGACCGGGGCAGCCGGCTGTCGGGCGGGCAGCGGCAGCGCCTGAGCATTGCCCGCGCCATTCTGCGCAACCCACCCATTCTCATCCTCGACGAAGCCACCTCGGCCCTCGATACCGAGAGCGAAAAGCTGGTGCAGGAAGCCCTCACGCGCCTGATGCAGAACCGCACCAGCCTCGTCATTGCCCACCGCCTGAGCACCGTGCAGCACGCCGACGAGATTGTGGTGCTCCAGCACGGCCGCATTGTGGAGCGCGGCACCCACGACGAGCTATTGCGCCAAAGCGGCCTCTACCAGCGCCTGAACATGATGCAGACCACCAACGCGGCCTTGGCCTAAGTTCACCCCCGGAACTGCTCAAAGCACTATCAAAAGTCTATATTTAGTCCCAAAACCGGGCTTCGTCGTATGATGAGCTGATTTCTTTCCACCACAACCTCTCTTCGCTCATGCTCGCTCTCAAACGTCTGGTTACAATTCTGGTGATGGTTTTCCTGCTGCTGGCTTTGCTGGTCCTGCTGCTGCCATCCGTAAAGAGCAGCTTTGCCGGCATGGCTGGTTCGCCCGAAAGCCTGTACTTCGGGTTACTGGTGGCGGCCGTGGTACTGCTGGGCCTCCAGCTCATCACCGAAAACCTCGACAGCACCTTACTGCGTCGCGACGTGGCCGCCCGCGAGGGTAAAATCAACGAGCTGAAAGCCCGCCTCTACGACCACCAGCTGGAGCAGCGCCCCGACCGGCCGCTGGGCGCGCCCCGCACCGGTACCACCACCCTGCCCGAAGGCTACGTAGCTACGGCCTCCGCGCCAATCATCCCTCCTACCGACGCCGCCAACCAGCCGCTGGCCTAACCCGTTTTTCTCCCCGTGTCCGCTTCGCTTACTGATCTTATCCGCGCCGAGCTTACCGAGGCCCAGTCCGTCCTCGACCGGTTCGTGCAGAATCCGGCCAACCTGCAGGCCATTGAGCAGGCCGCCCGGCTGGTAGCCGCCAGCCTCCGCCAAGGCGGCAAAGTCCTGACCTGCGGCAACGGCGGCTCCCTGTGCGACGCCCAGCATTTTGCCGAGGAACTCTCGGGCCGCTACCGCCAGAACCGTCGCGCCCTAGCCGCCATTGCCCTCACCGAAGCCTCGCACATGAGCTGCGTGGCCAATGATTTCGGCTATGATTACGTGTTCAGCCGCTTTGTAGAGGCCCTGGGCCGCCCCGGCGACGTGCTGCTGGCCATCAGCACCAGCGGCCACTCGCCCAACATTCTGCGGGCCGCCGAGGCCGCCCGCGCCGCCGGGATGCAGGTCATCAGCCTGACCGGCAAGGACGGCGGCCCGCTCGCCAGCCTCAGCGACGTGGAAATCCGGGCCCCGCACACCGGCTACGCCGACCGGATTCAGGAAATCCACATCAAGGCCATCCACATTATGATTATGCTCATCGAGCAGCTGGTGGACGCAGAGAATTAACAGAGTTGAACTCCCGAAGAACTGTCATCCTGAGCGGAGCGAAGGATCTTACTTAAGCCGAAATAGCCCGTTCCAAGGGCCGTCCTGACCAGGTAAGATCTTTCGCTCCGCTCAGGATGACAGTTCTTTTTATGCTTACCCTATTTCTGTTTCAACTTCTGCCTATCTTCCCTCCGACACATTTCTACCCTCTCTATTTATGCTTACCAAAACCTTCGGCTCGGCCGTGCAAGGGGTTAACGCCTATACTATTACCATTGAAGTCGTCGTTTCGCAGGGCACCGGTTTTTTTGTGGTGGGCCTGCCCGATAATGCCATCAAGGAAAGCCAGCAGCGGGTGGAAGCGGCCCTCAAGTTCCGGGGCTACCGGATGCCGCGCACCAAGGTGGTCGTGAACATGGCCCCGGCCGATATCCGCAAGGAAGGCTCCGCTTACGATCTGCCCATCGGGCTGGGCATTCTGCACGCCTCCCAGCAGCTGACGACCGAGCGGCTCCCGGAGTACGTGATTATGGGCGAGCTGGCGCTGGATGGGGCGTTGCGGCCGATTCGGGGCGTGTTGCCCATTGCCATTCAGGCCCGCAAGGAAGGCTTTAAAGGCTTTATTCTGCCCCGCGAAAACGCCCAGGAAGCTGCCATTGTCAATAACCTGGATGTTATTCCGGTGGATAGTATGCAGGAGGCCGTGGATTTCCTGGAAGGTCGGCTGGATATTGCGCCGGTGGTGATGGACACGCGTGACCTTTTTCAGCAGGCGGCCAACCAGTACGCCGCCGATTTTGCCGACGTGCAGGGCCAGGAAAACATCAAGCGCGCCCTGGAAATTGCGGCGGCCGGCGGCCACAACGTCATCATGATCGGGCCGCCCGGCGCGGGCAAAACCATGCTGGCCAAGCGCCTCCCCGGTATTCTGCCGGCCCTGAACATGCAGGAGGCCCTGGAAAGCACCAAGATTCACTCGGTGGCAGGTAAGCTCGGAGCTAATGCGTCGCTGATCAACACCCGACCTTTTCGCAGCCCCCATCACACTATTTCCGACGTGGCCCTGGTGGGCGGGGGCGGTAATCCGCAGCCGGGCGAAATTTCCCTGGCCCATAACGGCGTGCTGTTTCTGGATGAGCTGCCGGAGTTCAAGCGCACGGTGCTGGAGGTGATGCGCCAGCCGCTGGAGGAGCGCCGCGTGACCATTTCGCGGGCCAAGCTCAGCATCGATTTTCCGGCCAACTTCATGCTCATTGCCAGCATGAACCCCTGCCCGTGTGGCTACTACAATCACCCCGAAAAAGAGTGCGTGTGCGGCCCCGGCGTGGTGCAGCGCTACCTCAACAAAGTAAGCGGCCCGCTGCTGGACCGCATTGATCTGCACGTGGAAGTCACGCCCGTTACGTTCGACCAGATGACGGAAACCCGCCGCGCCGAGGACAGCCGCACCATTCAGGAGCGGGTGGAACAGGCCCGGCAGCGGCAGAATGAACGGTTCCGGGAGTTTCCCGACATCCACTCCAACGCCATGATGCCGTCCCAGATGGTGAAGGACATCTGCCGGATTGACGCGGCCGGCATCACCCTGCTCAAAACGGCCATGGAGCGCCTCGGCCTCTCGGCCCGCGCCTACGACCGGATCCTGAAGGTTTCCCGCACCATTGCCGATCTGGCCGCCTCCAAAGAAATTCAGCTCCCCCACCTGGCCGAAGCCATCCAGTACCGCAGCCTCGACCGGGAAGGCTGGGCGGGGTGAGTGGTGATTTAGTGAGTTTACTGTCTGTTTACACCACGCAAGCAGTACACTCGCTAAATCACCAACTCACTAAATCACCATTACTTTTGCGGCGTGATATACGACTCCCTGGTTAAGCCCCTGCTTTTTCGCCTGGATGCGGAGAAGGCTCATCATCTGGTATTTGACAACCTGAAGCGGGCCTACCGGCTGCCGGGGGCGGCGGCGGCGTTGCGGGGGCTCTACGATTTCCAGCACCCGAACCTGGAGCGCGATGTGCTGGGGCTACGGTTCCGAAACCCCGTGGGGCTGGCGGCCGGCTTCGATAAGAATGCCGAGCTGACCGACGAGCTGGGCGCGCTGGGCTTCGGATTCGTGGAAATTGGTACTGTGACGCCCCGCCCCCAGCCCGGCAACCCGACTCCGCGCCTGTTCCGGCTGCCCCAGGATGCGGCCCTGGTGAACCGGATGGGCTTCAACAACCACGGGGCCGAGGCCGCTGCCGCCCGCCTGCGCCAGCGCCGCAACCAGCACCTGATTATCGGGGGTAACATCGGCAAGAACAAGGACACGCCCAACGAGCTGGCGGCCCACGACTACGTGGCCTGCGTGGAGGCCCTGCACGAGGTGGTCGATTACTTTGTGGTGAACGTATCGTCGCCAAATACGCCGGGCCTGCGGCAGCTGCAAGAGCGGGAGCCACTAATCCGGCTGTTGCAGCAGGTGCAGGAGCGCAATCAGGCGCTGCCCGTGCCCCGGCCGCTGCTGCTCAAAATAGCCCCCGACCTCACCGACACCCAGCTCGACGACATTCTGCTCATCGCCCGCGAAACCAACCTAAGCGGCCTGGTCGCCACCAATACCACCATCAGCCGGGCCGGCCTTACCACTCCGGAAGCGCGGGTAACGGCCCTGGGCGCGGGCGGCCTGAGCGGCCGACCGCTACGCCGGCGCGCCACCGAGGTAATCCGTTACCTGAGCCAGCACAGCCGGGGCCAGCTGCCCATCATCGGCGTCGGCGGCATCCACTCGGCCGCCGATGCGCGCGAGAAACTGGAGGCCGGTGCCTGCCTGCTTCAGCTCTACACTGGTTTCATCTACGAAGGCCCAGGCCTCGTGCGGAGTATCAATAGTGAGATGGTGAAGTTGTAAAATTGTGCTGCCCTTGCGAGGACGAAGGATATTGCGCGCATAGAGCGGCGTTAGTCCTTCCTTTTCAAAGAACAAAACCCTGACCTGCGCAAAAGCCCCTGACGTCTGTACTGGCGTCAGGGGCTTTTGCGTGGGTAAGGGCGGCGGGCTGCGTAAAGGATAGATTGCTTCGGCTCCGCCTCGCAATGACAACTTCACCACTTCACAATTTCGCAACTTCACCTTTAGGAACGTGGCGGCGCTGCATCCATATCAGGACGGGCACCAGCACCAGCGTGGGCCAGAGGAAATTGAGCGGAAACGGAATGAACGTGAGGCTGGTGGCGGAAAATGCCGATACGGCCGCAATGTAGGAGCCCATAAAACCCGAAATGTGGTTGCGCAGCCACTGACCGGCGGGCCAGGGCCCCGGCCGCCGAAAGGCCCACAGCTGCCGCCCCGTCGTCATCAGGCCAATGGCACCGAAGACCACCATCACCACGTTGAAAGGCCGCGCCCACAGGCCGTAGCCCAGCGTGCCGGCAAACACCGCCAGACCCAGCAGCGCGCTTACCCAGTCGTAGAGGCTGGCCTGCTGACCCTGGCCCATGAGCTTGTGCCGCAACGAGCGGTACCCGAACTGCGCCAGGTACAGGCTGAATACGCCCGTGAGCAGTAGAAACGTGAGCCCTTTGAGGCTGGCCGCCGCCAGGGCCGTGGTGCCCGCCACCAGCATGGCGTAGAAGAACACCTTCCCCCAGAACCGGTGCGCCGGCCCGCCCTTCCGCACGATAAGCGCTACTGGCGCTACAAAGAATCCGGTAAAGCCGGCCGCAATGTGCAGCCAGCGGTTCAGCAGCAGAAAGGTTTCCATAACAGTAAGGGGTGACGTTGTGCAGGCAAGATGGCGTGGCGGCGCGACAACGCCCGTTCCATCTTACCCAAGCGTCAGACTCGCTGCCTGAACCGCCATTTACTGCCGTTCAGCTGCACCCGGTTATACACTGGTCACCTCACAGCTTCAAGCCCAGCCGCCACTCAATCACATCGGCGGAGCCGCCGTGTACTTTCAGGTCGATGTTGCCGAACAGGCGGTCGGTAAAGTTGTACTTGAGGCCCAGCCGCTCGTAGTAGAAGCGGTTGGATTTGTACGGATTATACACGTAAAACCCGAGGTGCGAAACGAAGGCCAGCCGCCCGAACAGCAGCTCATGGCCCACGTAGGCCCCCGCCTTTTTCACGTCGGGCGAGCGGGTGGTGACGCGGGCCGTGTCGCGGAACTCGGCCGTCAGGCTCCGGTCGTAGAAGCCTTCCAGGCCGGCTACCACGTTGCTTTTGCGGTTGAGGCGGCGGCCGGCGGCCAGCGTCACGGAGTTGACCAGATAAGCGCGGGTATCCACCTCGTTGCGCTGCTTCCAGCCCGTGGAGGCGCTCAGATTCAGAAAATTGCGGCCGATGTCGGTGGGTTCAGGGGCGGGCGGTGCATCTACCGGCCGGAACGGGCGCTGCTGATGGTAGTTGAGGCCCAGCAACACGGTGGGCAGGTTCACGCCGAAGTTGGGTTTGGTGGTGGCCCCGTTGGAATAATGGTTCAGGCCCAGCCCCAGCAGCAGGCCCAGGTGTGGCGTCAGGGCCACATCGTACTCCAGGCGGGTTTGCAGCGTGGCGTTCAGGCGGGAGCCGATGATGGTATTCTTATGGTTGGTTTCGGCGTCAAACCGCTCCGGGAAGTAGCCCAGGCCCGTTCCCAGCCGGAAGTTCAGCTCCTGCCGCCGGGTCCGCCAGAACGTTTTGCTGATGTACACGCTGGCCGCGTAGGAGCGGCCCAGGCGGGCGTTGTGGTAGTCGTAATACACCAGGGCCAGCCCCACTTTCGGGTACTTGTACCACGCGTGCCAGGGTTGCGCGCCGGTGGTTTGCCGTTGCACGTTCAGCTCCAGACCGGTGGGGTGCGACACGGCCAGGTGCTTTACCGAAGCCGTATGGGCCAGAATGAAACTACCCTGCGCGTAGGCCCCCACTACCAACGGCTCGGCCACGCGCTGGGCACACACTAGGCCCGGAGCACCCGCCAAAAGCAAGCCGGCGAGCAGCCATCTGTACCGAATCTTCATAAAAACAACGCGCCGACTTTCCGTCAAAAGTAGCAAAATCAGCCTGTTAGCCCGCTGGAAACTCCCGTTTTTATCCGCCTGGCTAACTCCTTGCCGTTGTACCAGTTAGCCGGAAACGCCGCTGTTACGTTTTGGTGAATTTCAGAGAAAATATGATTTATGCTGCAACCCTACGGTGTTGCTTTACGCTATGAGCCCCTGAAAACCACGAGGAACGTGGCTGTTGTGGTCGGTGAAGTGGTTGTTGATCTGTGCGTTCAAATCCCCCTATTGTCATGAAAAAAATTGCACTGCTGGCCGCTTTAGGCGTTGCCTCCATTTCCGTAGTAAATGCACAGGATGCCGGCGGCTTCCGCATCGGGGTGAAAGTAGGCGGTACCTACTCCAACATCTCCGGCGACAATGTGAGCCAGATCACCGGCGCTAACTACAGCACCGACTTGGGTGACTACAAACTGGGCTATAATGCTGGTGTAGGCGTAATCATCCCGCTTAGCAGCGACGGGTTCTTCTCCTTCGCTCCCGAATTGCTCTATAACCGCAAGGGTTACGAAATTAGCACGACCCAGAAAACGAATCTGGCCGCCAACGTGAAATCGGTAGAGCAGGAGCAGCAGCGCGTACTGCACTACCTGGATGTGCCGTTGCTGGCCCGCATCAACGCCGGTGGCCTGTTCTTTGAGCTGGGTCCGCAGGTGAGCTACCTCTTTGGCTCTAAGAATAAGTCGCAGACCACGACCAAATTCACCAATGGTGACAAGGACAAAGTAGAAAACGACGGTGCCTTCCTCGACTACACCGGCATCAGCCGCGACGACGCTTACAAATCCGACCTCGCGCAGTTCGACATCAGCGGCGTGGCGGGCGTGGGCTACATGACCGACGGCGGCATCAGCCTGGGTCTGCGCTACGCCCGGGGCTTCAACTCGCTCATCGACACCAAGAATACGGACAACGAGCCGAAGGCGTTTAACAACGCCTTCACCCTGCAGCTCGGCTACCTGATTCCGACCAAATAACCGGCCCCGGCCGACCTGAATGGCTGCTTTCCTGCGGGAGGGCAGCCATTTTTTTCAGCTGATTTATATGCCTTTACCCGGTTACAGCCGTTAAAGGCAGCAGGCTGGCACATTTTTCGTACGCCAGCCGTGAACTTTTTTGTTTTCCCTCACCACCCCTAACTTCTGTTGCGCTCATGAAAAAGTCACTACTGGCCGCTGCGGCCCTGCTGGCCACTGTTGCCGTTTCCGAATCGAAGGCCCAGGGTATCCGTTTCGGCCTCAAAGCCGGCGGCAACCTCTCCAATATCTCGGGTGATCTGACGAACGAGGACCAGTACAAGAACAAATTCGGTTTCCACGGCGGTGCTATGCTGAACATTGGCCTGCTCGACGATGGTTTCCTGTCGGTGCAGCCGGAGGTGCTGTTCTCGCAGAAAGGCTTTACTTACGCCGACGACGAGTTTACCGTGGGCGGCACCAAAGTAAAGTACGACGGCGACCGGACCTACAACTACATTGATGTGCCGGTGCTGCTGAAAATACGCGCCGGTGGGGCCTACTTTGAGGCCGGCCCGCAGTATAGCTATCTGCTGAAAGTGAAGGACGAATCCAGCGTGTCCATCAACGGTAACACGGCCATCCAGCGCCAGGGCGTGGCCGACCTCAGCAACGTGAACCGCAACGAAATCGGGTACGCGGCCGGGCTGGGCTACCAGGCCGATAACGGCTTCATGCTGGGCCTGCGCTACAACGGCTCGTTCACCGACTTCGCCAAGGACGGTTACACCGGCGACGCCGATGTGCGCAACGCCCGCAACTCAGTATTCCAAGCGTCGGTAGGTTTCCTGCTGCCGGGCAAATAGGCCGGGGTTCCTGCCAGCTTATCCAGCGGCCTCTCTCCATGCGGAGGGAGGCCGTTTTTGCGTCTTTCCGCCGTTACTACGGTGTTTGCACGTAGTTTCGCGCTCCGTTTCCCTTTTCGTTCTTCCTTCCTTTTCGCATGAAGAAAGCTCTTTTCTCTTTGTTGCTGCTCACCGGTCTGAGCGGCGCGGCCCAGGCCCAGCGCAATGTGTCCCTGGGGCTGAAAGCCGGTGGTACGCTCTCTAACTTTGTGGGCGAGCAGGCCGACAGCTACAAGAACGCCTTCGGGTTTCAGGCCGGCGGCTTCGCCAATATCGGCCTCTCGAAGCTGTTTGCCTTCCAGCCCGAAGTTATCTACTCCCGCAAAGGAGCCAAGCTTCCCTCCTCCCCCGAGGTAGCCACCCGCCTCGACTACGTGGACGTGCCGCTGGTTTTCCACGTCAACGTGGATGGCTTGTTCTTCGAGGCTGGCCCGCAGGTGGGCTTTCTGGTAGCCGCCCGCCGCAAAACCGACAACCAGAGCCTCGACGTGAAGCCCAGCTACAACATCGTGGACGCGGGTTACCTGTTCGGCCTGGGCTACCAGCGCAAAACCGGCCTGGGCGTAGGCCTGCGCTACAATGGCGGCCTCACGAACGTGGAGAAATCGGTGACGGTAGGCACTACCAAAGTGCAGAACAACATCCGCAACAGTGCCTTCCAGCTGTACCTCACGTACTCGTTCCAAGGGAATTAGGAGAAGGAAGGAGCGGTATCTCCCCGTTAAACGGCCGAAGTTGCGCCGTTTAACGAAATAACATCAGCAACGAGGAGACGTGAAATATCAAGTCTCTACATTACCTAGATACCCTTCACAAAACCGTTGTAAAGAGGCCAAAAATTTCCTCATAAAAGTAAGCGTCGGTTTATGGATACGTATCCATAAACCGACGCTTACTTTTATGAGGAAATTTAGGCAGGCAAAATTCAACTATCTTTCATACCTATTACAACGGACGCAAATCCGGCCGCAATTGAAAGTCAATACGAATAGAATCTCCCGGAACAACTTTTAAGGTTACTCTGGATTGGTGCATTCCTATTTGACCAACCATAATACGATGAATACCCGGATTCATCGTCATGTTATATTCACCTCTCTCATTAGCAGATAACATAACATCGTCTAGTGTTATGATAGCAGCCGACACCGGATATACAACTCCCTTTTCCAATAAATTTATTTGACCAAAAACAATAGGCATATTAATATTATTTTTTGACTTTAATCGATATACGCTTTATTCTCCTACGCTAGGCGTCTTTACAATACTTCGCTCGGTACTGCAACCTGAGATAGAAGTTATTACAAATAAAAGAAGACCGGAAAAATAAATCATTTTGTTATTCATGATTATTTATTTTATCGTTTGTGATTAACGACAGCGACTAGAAGAACCTCCTTGCGTTTTATACTATCATTCAGTTTCTTCATTATCTCAATTATAGTTACCGTCTATATTATCTTTATTTAGTTTATAAAATTATTAATTGAAAAATATTTTTTTGCGACTTTAAATAAATTAATTAAAACATACCCTATTATTATATACACAAATATTTGACATGAATACCATAAAAATTTTCCCCATGAACCAAAAAGATAAGACCATGTGTCCATTTCGATTACTTTTTTCATGATTTATTTTTTCACGGAGGAAAGAAAGCAGGAGAAGCATCGAATACAGGGCTCTACGGCCACTGAATACAGCGAAAGTCATCAAAAAACAAGGAAGAGGTGACACGCAAAGCCTGCGCATCCTGAAATAGATGCGGGATAGTGGGGAGTGATTCATTGGGTGAACCACTACAGGGCAGGCAATACAGGTGTGTAGGAACGCAGCCGGATCAGGCATAAAAGGCTGCGCAGGATAGGGTGTAAAGATGGAGAAATTTCACAACTCTCATCCATGAACTTCCCAACACAAGAAGAGCCCCTACCGACAATCGGCAGGGGCTCTTCTTGTGTTGGGAAATTAGCCTTGCATTAGCCCTTCACGGCCGCCGCGTAGTTGCGGTAGAAGTGCGGGATGGTTTCGATGCCTTTCAGGAAGTTGAACACGCCGTAGTGCTCATTGGGCGAGTGGATGGCGTCGGAGTCCAGCCCGAAGCCGAGCAGCACGGTATCCAAGCCCAGCTCGCTCTTGAACATGGCCACGATGGGAATGGAGCCGCCCCCCCGCGTCGGAATGGGGCGCTTGCCGAAGGTGGTTTCCATGGCATCGGCCGCCGCTTTGTATGCCACCGAGTCGGTGGGGGTTACCACTGGCTCGCCGCCGTGGTGGGGCTTCACCTTCACCGTCACGCCGCTGGGCGCAATCCGCTCGAAGTGCTGCTGGAACAGCTGGGTGATTTCCTCCGAGGTCTGGTTAGGCACCAGGCGCATCGAAATTTTGGCGTAGGCCTTGGAGGCAATAACCGTTTTGGCGCCCTCGCCGGTGTAGCCGCCCCAGATGCCGTTCACGTCCAGCGTGGGCCGGATGCCGATGCGCTCCACGGTGGTGTAGCCCTGCTCGCCGTAGGTATCGGGCAAGCCGATGCTCTTCTTGAACTCGTCGTCGGAGTGCGGCACGCGGTTCAGCTCGGCACGTTCCTCGTCGGTGAGGACGGCTACGTTGTTGTAGAACTCGGGGATGGTGATGTGGTTGTTTTCGTCGTGCAGGCTGGTAATCATCTTGCAGAGCACGTTGATGGGGTTAGCCACCGCGCCGCCGTAGAGGCCGGAGTGCAGGTCGCGGTTGGGGCCGGTTACTTCCACCTCGTGGTAGCTCAGGCCGCGCAGGCCCACCTCGATGCTGGGCTCGTCGTTGGCCAGCATGCCGGTGTCGGAAATCAGGATGACGTCGGCCTTCAGCTTCTCCTTGTTGGCGCGCACGAAGATGCCGAGGTTGTTGGAACCGATTTCCTCCTCACCCTCAATCATCACCTTGATGTTGCAGGGCAAACCGCCGTCCTGGTTCATCATTTCCAGGGCCTTTACGTGCATGTACACCTGGCCTTTGTCGTCGCATGCCCCGCGGGCGTAGATTTTCTCGTCCTTGATAACGGGCTCGAACGGGGGCGAATCCCACAGCTCATAAGGGTCGGCGGGCTGCACGTCGTAGTGGCCGTACACCAGCACGGTGGGCAGGGCGGGGTCGATGATTTTCTCACCGTACACGATGGGGTTACCGGCCGTAGGGCACAGCTCCACGTTTTCCAGGCCTACTTCCAGGAAGCGGGCCTTCAGGTACTCGGCGGCCCGCAGTACGTCGCCGTGAAACTTGGGGTCGGCGGAAACCGACGGAATGCGGAGCCAGTCGAGGAGTTCGGTCAGGAAACGCTCCTGGTTCTGCTGGAGGAAAGAGGCCATACGGGGTGGTAGTGGGGTTGGAAATACGGGGGTAAAAGTAGTGGAAGTTGGGCAGTAGCGCACCGTTCTATTCCCGTCCTATGCAGCGGGCGGCCCCGCCCCGAGGGCGGCTTCCAGCAGCGCCGTTTCCTGCTCCAGCCCGGCAATGCGAGCTTGCAGAAGCAGCTGCGGCCCCCGGCCGCACACGTCGCGCAGCATCTGCACGGCCTCCTGCTCAAACGAATCGAGCCAGCGTGCTTCTCGCTCGGGGTTAGACACCGGCCCGGGCCAGGCCCGCAGGGCCGGCACGGCCAGCAGCCGGTTGAGGTAGGGCTGTGCCTGCCGTTGCAGGTTTTCCAGCCGGTAGCGCAGGTTGGTGAGCTGGTGCTGCAGCTCCCGCAGGCGGTGGTGCAGCGGGCCGGGTTCCGGCGCGGGCTCCGGCAGGGGCGGCAGCGTCCGCAGCTCGTTTTCGGGGGTGAGCGTGTTACCCACCGTGGCCAAGTCCAGGCGTATTCCCTGCCGGTTGCCTATTCGCAGGGGCGCGGCGCGGTGGCCGGCTTCCACCATGGCCACCGTGCTGCGGTTCTCGCCGAGCCACGCGGCGTAGCGGGTCTGGGTAAGCGCAAAATACCCTCTAGTTGCATCCATATCATAACGGGCTAATAAGTGCTGTCTTACTTTTTGTGACCAAATGAAGTGTGACAAATTATCTTATCACACTTCATTTGGTCACAAAATACAGCAGCGGTAGATTATCTGATTGCTGCGGCCCTAAGATGCAAATGAAACCTGGGGTCAGCGGAAACCGACGGAATGCGGAGCCCGTCGAGGAGAGGATTAGTCCTTTGGGAGGTATTCGTGTACAATCTCCCAAGCCCGCGCCAAGCTTATGCCTTCCCGTTGCGCTACTGCCAGCGGATGATCACTCGTGTGCAGCTTTATCCAGGGTCGCAGATTTCCACTTTGAAAATGAGCTTCTGTTTTCAAAGACAGCGTGTCCCCGAATTCCGAAATATCAGAACACAGCCAACCAAAGTAAGGTCCAATTTCGGCTGAGTCCGGATGCTGCTGGTAGTTCTCAAAGTTTTCCTTCTTCTGGCTAATCCAAACACCTATCCCAAAATACATTTCTTCATCCGTAATCGGTATTTTAATAACACCACGAATAAAAAAGTCCTCATTGTCAATGATACATGTGTCGCCAGTCAACTGCACTCGACTACTGCGTTCCTCCTCGGGCACACCGAAATAATGATCTGGTTTATCAAAACCAATATCCGGCAGGTAGTCGTGCGTTTTCCACAACAGGCGCAAACAAATTCCATATGTAATCAAAGTTGAAAGAGAATCACTTTATGCTGACTTGTGTCAAGTAAGTCAGCACTACTTTTCTATTTACCGTGCGTAACTCGGACAATACGCCCGTCAGCTTTGTTTATTTCAATAAATACTACCCCACCTTCCATGCCTTCAGGCAGAGAGCCTTCAACAATCCAGCTAGTGCCTTTTGACACTGCGTTGAATGGCTTTTCCTTATAAATCTTCTTCCCATAAATTGGCAGCCATACTGCTTCAGCTATTTTGATGGCGGTGGCTTTATCGGGAACATATTGTCTGCTGCTCACTGACTGACTCTGTGATGTTGTTAAATTTGCCTGAGCCTGTACCGGTGGCAGATTACACACCATCACTACTAAGAAACTGCCAAGTGTAATTCCTGCTTTCATAAATTAGAATCTAGTAACTATCATTTACTTCTTATCCCAGGTCATGGGCACGCGGCTTTCAGTGCCGGCGCGCAGGCGCTGAGTGGTGGCGCGACGGGGGTAGATGAGCAGCCCTGCCGCCGCTTTAAAAATTAAGCAAATCCTTGACTACGCGTGACACCCGGGGCAAGAAGTAGTACTTTCTGCCGTCGCGCACTTCCACCACATATAGATTGATGAAAACGCTGTGCGTGGAGTTAATGGCCGCGCGTGGATACATCAAGTCTTTGCCGTAACGCCTAACTATTACCTCTTCATCAGTTAGGAACACGAAATGCAGCAGGTAGCTGACTGCTGCTGCGAGCAGAAACAGCACTGCCAGAGAGGCGACTATGGGCACATACACTTCAGCCGGAAACTTCTCCCACCGCACCAGCAGGGTTACAGCAAGAATGGCCAGGAGCAACATAACAGGCACTCCATATTTAGGCCAGTACGTCAGCCGGGTGTGCTGCCTTTTTCGAATGCTCGTCACTTTCAATAGTGTTAACTTGTTACGTTCTAAATTTTTATTCCATATGCGTTTCACCTACTGCTTCTGCTACTGTGGAGCAGCAATCATAACGCCTATGCCCACGGCGGCCCCGATTGGGTATATACAACGCTGGCAATTGGGCCTTACGTAGTGGCCGCATTAGGACTAGGGTTGGTAGCATTCTTAGGTTACAACCTGTACAGATACCTCAAAGAAGATTGATAAAACAATAAGTACTTCAGATTTATCTACTCACTTCTTATCCCAGGGCATGGGCACGCGGCTTTCGGTGCCAGCGCGGAGGCGGCCGATGTTGGCGCGGTGGGTGTAGATGAGCAGCCCGGCCACCACGAAGCCGAACCACAGCAGCAGCTGGTTATCGGGCCGGAACGGGGGCAGCAGCTGGAGCAGTGCAAATACTACTCCGGCCGTCATGCTGCTCAAGGACACGTAGCGCGACACCAGCAACACCCCGATAAACACCAGAATGCACACGCCCACGGTAGCCGGGGCAATGGCCAGCATAACGCCCAGAATGGTGGCTACGCCCTTGCCGCCCCGGAACCCGGCCCAGATGGGGTAAATGTGGCCCACCACCGCCAGCACCCCGCAGGCCAGTTGGTAGTACAGCAGCTGCGAGGGCAGGATGGCGCCCTGGTTCAACATCACCATTGCCAACGAGGTAGCCACCCAGCCCTTGAGCACATCCACGGCCATGACGAAGGAACCCGGCTTCTTGCCCAGCACCCGGAAGGTGTTGGTGGCCCCGGAGTTGCCGGAGCCATGCTCCCGGATATCCAGCCCGAAAAATGCCCGGCCCACCCACAAAGCCGTGGGGATGGAGCCGATGAGGTAAGCGGCCACCAGCAGGCCGAGCACTAAGGGGAGATTCATGCGGGAAAAGGGTAGCGGTTCAGTCGATGGGGTAAAGATACGGAGCCGGGGCACGGGCGTTGGCAGAAACCGAAACATCGCCCCGGTCCGGCGGCGGTACGCCGTCAGACCGGTTATCGGCTGCTGGTCCTGAACGACGACGCACCAACATCAGCTTGCTTCAACCGGCCCGACGGCTGAAAAAGCCGCCGGCTCGGGGCTGGCCTGACAAAAGCAAAGCCCCGGCCGAAAGTCGGCCGGGGCTTTGCTTACTCTTCGCCGAAGGGGTCGTTGGCGTCTTTCTTCTTTTTCTTCTTCGACTCCTTTTTGGGCTCTTCCGTCGGCGCGTCGGCGGGCGGAGTGGCCTCTACGGCTTCGTCTTTTTTCTTCTTCTTTTTGCCGGTGTCCTCGGCGGGAGCGGCATCGGCGGCGGGAGCCGGAGCGGCTTCTACCGGTTCGTCCTTTTTCTTCTTCTTTTTGCCGGTGGGCTCCTCCACGGGTGGGGCGGCGTTGGGGTCGGCTTCCAGGGCTTCTTCTACCGGGTCCTTCTTCTTCTTTTTCTTCTTGTTGGCATCCTGGTCAAAATCGAAGTTGCCGGTGGGCTCGGGCTGGGTGATGTTGATCTTCTTCTTGGCCGTCTCGTTCAGGTAGTCCTTGCGGAAGTGGTTGAGGAAAGTCTGCACCTCCATATCGTCGCCGAGGTAGAAGCCGTACTCGGTGGCCGTGTTGTAGTCGCCCTTGGCCTTGAGGCCGATGATTTCATCGAAGGAGCCGTGCTGGGCCTTCGCCAGCATCACGTTGTTGGAGTACTTGAGGTAGTACCACGTCTGCGGCTCGGCTTCCAGGTACAGCTCCACGGCGTCGCCGGTGCTTTCCTTCTTGATTTCGATGTAGCCGTCAATCAGGGCGTTGATGTCCTTCTTGCCCACGCTCACCAAACCAATTTTGCCCACTGAGTACCAGGCCTTGCGCTTGTCGTTCCAGCGCAGGTTCACCTGGCTCAGTACCAGCGTATGCAGGAATTTGGCCGATACCTTCTGGAGCGGCACGTAGCCGCCCTTGCGGGTGCTATAATCCTGCACCACCTTGTTGCCCACAAACTCGCCCATTTTGTAGAGCTGGGCCGGCGAGCCGGTGAGGGCCTCGGGTGCACCCTTGGCGTTGGTGGCCAGGTCGGTGCCCATAGCCTCCAGGGCCTTCTCCGGCAACACAATATCGAAGGCCAGGAAGGTATCCAGGTCGTAGAGGTTGCTGTCGGGTTTGGCGGTGCCCAGGCCGGCGGCGGTGAGGGTGTAGTCTTTGTTGGAGTTGATAAGGTTGAGCTTACCCCGGAAATTCAGCTGGCCCGTAGAGTCCTGCACGCTCATCACCGCGCCCTCGTACACGTCGGGGTCGGCGGGGTCGTGCTGACTAATGGCATACACCCGGCTCTTGGGGTTGTAGCGCAGCGTACCATCCACCTCGAACAGGTTCATATCCGTCACGCCGGGCTTGGGAGCTACAAACAGCGGGTAGATCTTGTTGGTGGCATCGGCCATGAACAGGCCCGAGAGCATGGGCGTGCCGTCCTCGGTTTTGGGCTTGTTGAGCTTGATGCGGATGGCCTTGGGGTCGATGGTATCCTGCACCGCAAACCACTCGGAAGCGGCGGCCGACTTCACGAAGTTCAGCTTGGCCTGTCCGTCGAAGGTGAAACCCTTCTTCTGGGAGTTCATGGTGATGCCGCCCCGATACCCGATGCGGGGCGCGAGGTTGAACTTGTCGGTGGCGGCCAGGGTGGCCACGGCCAGCGTGGGCGGCGAGGGCGGAGTTTCCGTCTCGTCGCCGGCGGGGCTGCGCTTCAGCAGGCCCTTCGCCACGCCACCTTTGCGGCCCACCGAGGCCATAGCCATAGCCGTGGAATCGACATGGAAGTTGGCAAACTTGATGGCGAAGGAGTCGGCGGTGGTTTTGTAGTTATAGAGGGCGTTGCCGCTGAACGCCGTGCGCGAGAGCACCCGAATTTCACCCTTGTACAGGTTGTGGTACTTGCGCAGCGTGTCCATCACGATGCCCGCGTTCTGGAAGGCGCGCATCTCGGCGTTGGGCAGAATGTATACCTTGCTGGAGTCAGGCATAATCCAGGCATCGGCCGAGGAAATGCGCGGCACGCCGCCTGCTACCAGCCGGTAGCGGCTCAGGTCGTACTGGCCGGTAGCGGCCTGGAACTTGAGGCCGCGCTGCTCGGGCTTGGTGCTGTAAAAGAACGAGCGGGACGAATCGGCCCCGGGGGCCAGCCGCAGCTGCACCAGCTTCGTCTTGAAATCCCACTTCCCGCCCGACAGCGTGGTGCGGTACTGCGAGTACGGCAGTTCGATGCTGGATTTGCTGTCGTCCGACTCGCGGGCAAATTCGGTGCTGCCCGCTTTCAGGTCGTAGGTGAAGTTCACGTTATTGGCCGTGAGGGCCGGCTTGTTCACCTCCGCCGATTTGATATTGAGCGTGGACCTGGAGCCCGTGTAGCGCGTGGGCTTGAACACGAACGAGGTGGAGCGGATAAACGACTGCGGACCGTCCATACGGCCGTCGCCCAGCAGGCCGCCGGGCGTGTAGGTGAGCGTGCCCTTGAAGCCGTAGGTAGTGTCGTACACCTTAAACGCCTCGCCCTTGTCCTGAGTAGTCAGGTACATGGAGTCCTGCTTCACGGCCCATTTCATCTGGTAGCCGGGCAGGAAGTTCACCTTGGCAAACTCCGTCCCGTTGAGCGGACCGGGCAGAATGGTGGCCGTTTTGCCCACCGTTACCACGGAGTCTTTATAGAAGATGAACTGGTCGCTCTGGAAGTCGCCGGTCAGGTACTTGATATTGCCGATACCCTGGAAGCCGTTGTTGTTCATGGCCACCTTGTTGAAAAGCCGGCCCTTGCCGCCATACAGCGGGAAGCCGTCCTTGGGCACGTTGTACACGAAGCCCAGCGAGCCGTCATCCTGCATGCTGAGCTTGGTGTTGAAGTTGGGCACAATGCCACCACTCACGAAGGTTCCCTTGAAGCCCACGGCCGCCCGGTTCTTGTTGTTGAGCGAATCCAGCTTGAAGGGCGGAATATCGAAGTACATGGTGGTATCGTAGGCACCGCCCAGCACTTCCGGCTTGTCGAAGAACACGTACGCGCCGGTGCTGGCATCGAACGACGGATACGCGCCCAGCTTTTTGCGGCCCGATTTGTTGTTGGGCGCATTGATGTAGAGGCGGCCAGCCGAGTTCTTCTTCTTGTTGGTCAGCGTCCAGTCGAGGTCCTTGCGGGCCTTCATCACCGAGCCTTTCGAGCCCTTGCCCTTCACGATGATGGAGTCAATCTTGACCAGGTCAATGTAGAAGCCGTCGTAATCGAACTTGAACTCCTTGCCTTTAAAGATAAAAGCCGAGGCCACCACCGTGCCGTTGAACTGCACGCCCCGGTTTTTCTGGATGCGGATGATGCTGGAATCGGGCTTCACGAACACCGTCACGGAGTCATCAGAGAAGTTGAAGCGGTCCACGCCCCGCACAATCAGGTCGTTGGTGTTCAGGTCGAGCGTGGCATTTTTGCCGTTCGGGGCTAGGCTTTTGATGGCAATGTGGTCGTAGTCCTTCTTGCCGCGCGAGGAATTTACGTAGTGCAGGGCCTTGGGCAGCAGGACAATCTGCTCCGTCTGCGGGTACCAGGCCACGTACCCGTCGCGGGCCAGGCCGGCCACGGCCGAGCGGACGTTATCGGGCTTGAGCTTGCGGAAGGTGGCCACGTCCTGCACCGTGAACAGGCGCTTATTGCCGTTTTCCATGCTGTAGCCTACCACCATCTGCAGCGGGTGCAGCTTGTTGATGGCCTTAATCTGCTGGTAACGGGTGTTGGTGTAGAACTCCTTCGACTCGAAGTTGGCCGTCACCTGGTTTTTGGCGGTCAGGATGCTGAAGTCGATGTAGGGCGTGCGCACGGGCCAGGTCAGCAGCTCGGTGGCCACCTCCATCTGGTGGTAGGAGTCGTAGTACGGCGTCGATTTGTAGAGGCCGGCCTCGCGGGTCAGCTGCAGAATCTGCTTGTTCTTGTTGTACTTGAGCTGCACGCCGGGGTGCGTGAGCGAGTCCTGCTTATCCTGAAAAATGGACACCTGCGCGTGCTGGGCCGTGATGAGCGAGTCGCCGAGCACGTAGGCCCGGGATGAGGCCCGGAACTTAGGCTTGCCGTCCACATCCACAATGATGCGCGACAACGCCCCGTCCAAAGAAGCCGACAGCGCCCGGTTACCCGTGAGCGAGAACCCCCCGAAGTAGCGGATGTTGTCGCCGATATTCTTGACGCGGGCGTCGTTGGTGTTGGAGATGAAGCGCGGATAGGCCGTGTCTTTCACACCGGGCTTGCGCTGCACGCTCTTGTAAGCAAACCAGCCCTTGATGGGCGTTTCTAGCACAGCCACGTAGGTCAGCGTGACCGGGTTGGCCACAAACTCCGACTTCGCCAAATCGAAGTCGTAGCTGGCGAGGGCCACCGAGGCGGGGTTGCCATTCACCTGCCAAGCAAACTCGCCGCCGTAGCCCACAAACCGGTTGGTAGTGCCCACCACCGCGCCGCTGGTCTTGCGGATGTACACCGAGTCGGAAGGCGAAGCTAGGAACAGGTCGGCGTCCTTGAGCAGAATAACCGGCCCACGCGTAGGCGGCGTCAGGTAAGTGTCGTAGGAAGGCTGCGCCGTGGCATCCCAGCCGGAGTCGGCGGGTTTGGCGGCAGTGCCAGCCGGCTTTTTGGCGCTGCCGCCCCAGCCGTCATCGGCACTGGCCCAGGGGTCCTCGTTGCCCCAGCCACTGCTTTTCTTGGTGTTAATGGGCTTGGATGTGGTAGCCACCGGCGTAGTGGGCGCAGCCGGCGCAGGAGCCGGCGGGGCCATCGGGGGCATGTCCTGCTTGTTGTAGGCAAAGCTGAACGAGCCGCCCACTACCTGCAACGAGCTATAGCGGGAGCGGTGCAGAAATTTGGTGTCCAGAAACAGAGCCGCGCTGGCCAGAAACTTCTCGGCGTCGGCGGGCTGCTCCTTTTCCAGGGTTTTGCCCGTCACGTCCAGAAACTCCGTCATCTGCTGCTCCGTGAAGTTCTGCACCAGCACGCCGGCCGCAATGGCCGTGTAGAACTGCTCGAAGTGGGGCTTGGGCCGAAACTTGCGCCCCAGCATGTACTGGCTCAGGGAAATGATGTATCCCTGCTGCACGCTCGTGAGCTTATTGGTAGCCCAGGCCTGCTGCAACCGCGTGCCAGCCGTTTTGGCCGCCGCGTTGTTGGTAGTCGCCATCATCGACTGCACATCCACCAGAAACTGCGCGGGCTCAGAACTGAGCTTACCGGCAAATTTGGGAAGAGCCGGAGCCGCCGGGGCCGTACCGGGTTTGGTAGCCTGGGGCTTTTGCTGGGCCCAGGCCGGCGCACTCAGCCCCATACCCAACACCAGCGCGCAAACCCATCTAAAAGCAAAGTGCTTCATATAATTCTTTCGCAGAAACCTGATTACTCGCCTACAATTTCAGGAAAAGCCGGCACTTTCCGAGGTCTTTGGATACCGGCCTCCTCACAATCATACTCCGCCCGGCTTTCGTTCAATTCTGAGTAGCAGCCGGTTTGCCCCGAAAACAGTGCAGCCTGGGCTAGATAGCCCAGGCTGCACGGCACGCCTCAAAATCCGGACCAGGCCGCTAGGCCGGCTGCCGGAACACGGCCGATACCCAGTGGTTCTGCACCAGGTGACTTTCATATAGAAAGCCGGCTTTTTCGGCAGCTTCGCGAATGAGGGGCAGGTCGTCCTCGTAGAAGCCGCTGAACAGGATGGGGCCACCGGGCCGGAGGTACTGCGCGTAGGCACCCATATCCTCCAGCAGCACGTTGCGGTTGATGTTGGCCAGAATCAGGTCGAAAGGCTCCTCGCCTTCCAAAGCGGTTACGTCGCCAAGGCGTGCCTCCACCTGGTCCTGCACGTTGTTTTCGGCGGCATTATCGGCGGCGTTTTCGGCGGTCCAGGGCTCCACGTCCACGGCCAGCACGTAGCTCGCGCCCAACTGCACGGCCATCACGGCCAGAATACCGGTGCCGCAGCCCATATCCAATACCCGCTTGCCCTGGTGGTCGATGCGGAGCTGGTTGGTAATCATCAGGGCCGTGGTATCGTGGTGGCCGGTGCCGAAGGACATGCGCGGCATAATCACGATTTCGTGCTTCAGATCGGGCCGGGCCTCGTGGAAAGGCGCGCGCACCGATACCTGATCGGCAATGACCAGGGGCTGGAAGTTCTTTTCCCACTCGGCGTTCCAGTTCTGGCGGGTAATCACGCGGTGCGAGAACTCCAGCTCGCCCAGGCCCTCGTAGCGGCTCATGATTTCGGCTACGCTATCGGCTGAGAACTGGTCCTCATCAATGTAGGCGCAGAAGCCTTCGTCGTTGTCTTCGAAGGTATTGTAGCCGACTTCGGCCAGCTCGGCCACCAGTATGTCGCTCAGCTCGCGGGGAGCCTGTACGCGCAGTTCAACGTAATCCATCAGTTGTTCGGTAAAAAGGCAAATCGGGAAAGCCGGCTGAACCGGGCAGGCAAAGTTCGGCCAAAAAACCGGCTTACCCATCCCAAATGCCAGCTAGACCTTTCCTGCATCAGACTATTTTAATATAAAAATATCTTTATTTGAGCAACCAAGTCCACTCCCCTCCTATGAAACGCACACTGCGCTACCTCTCCCTGGCTTTCGCCATTACTGCCACGCTTTCCGCCTGCGGCAGCAAGGACAAAGCCGAAGAAACCACCACCGAAACCCAAACCGTTACCACCAGCACTGCGGCTCCGGCCGCTACGGAAACGCCTGAGGCCACGCCTGCTACCGCTCCGGCGGCCACCTTCGATATCAATACCGTACCCGTTACAGCAGCCAATCTGGGCGGCTTTCCTTACCTGAGCGCGCTGAAGGGCTACGAAGTCAATACCAGCAACAGCGAGGACTACGACTTCGAAATGGCTTACGTGTATGATGGCAAGAACCTGGTGCCGATAGAAGGCAAAGTGTCGCAGCGGCTATTTGATGAGAGCAGCGGCGAGAAAAAAGCTTCTGAGCTGATGATTCAGCGTAACTATGAAACGCTGCTAACCGGGCTGGGGGCAGTGAAGGTGTTTGCCGGCAAAGTACCCCAGGAAGCTATTGACAAAATCGGCTCGGATGCGGTGTACAAGCACGGCAAATGGAGCGTGAGCACCGACCACGAAACCAGCACCTACGTTATCCGGCAAAAGGATAAGGAAGTATGGGCGCAGGTAACGCCGCTGGGCAGCGACGGGGACTATAACCTCACCGTGACGGAGCGCGCCGCCATGCCGCAACAGGCCACGGTGCTACCGGCCGAAGAGTTAAAAAAAAACTAGATACGGAAGGCCACATAGCCCTCTACCTCAACTTCGACACGGATAAAGCCACCCTCCGGCCCGAGTCGGCGGGCACGATGGCGGAGGTCCTGAAGCTGTTGCAGCAAAACCCGCAGCTGCGCCTAGCCGTGCAGGGCCACACCGATAACGTGGGCACCCCAGGCCGGAATCAGCAGCTTTCCGATGACCGCGCCGCTACGGTGGTTGCCGAGCTTACCAAAGCAGGGGTTGCCGGCAGTCGCCTCCAGCCCGCCGGGTTCGGCCAGACCAAACCACTAGCCGACAACACCACGGAAGCAGGACGGGCCAAAAACCGCCGGGTGGAGCTGGTGAAGCTGTAACTGTTACAGCAGTGAGGTATAAAAAGTGAGCGGTGAGACGCTCGTTCTGTTGGCCCAACTGGGTTTCAGAACGAGCGTCTCACCGCTCACTTTTTATACCTCACTGCTAACTTACTGCTTCCGGCAGCCAGCGTAGCTGCGCACTTTGGTATAGTGAATGGAGAAGTCGGCCAGGTTGCGGTTGTCCGTCACGAACAGCGCGTAATCGGCGAAGTGGGGCGAATCGGCCAGATACCAGAGGCCAGCTTTGTCGGCAAATAGCTTGTTGGTTTCCGGGTAGATGAGCACGTCGGCAAAGGCTTCCTCCGGCTCCAGATACACCACCCCGAAACACTGGCTCTTGCGGCGCGGGTCGGTTTCCAGGAAGACGGAACCGAAGATCCGGCACCCATCCACGGAAACCGCCACGGCCGGAGCCGCCAGCGGCACGCGGGGCGCGGAGGCAAACGGGTTGAGGGCCAGCAGGCCGGAGAGAAGCAGCGTTGGGAGCATGGAGGCGGAATGGTAGAAGTGAGAGCTGAGAGCCAAGAGGTGAGAAGCAAAAATGTGGCCGACTACTTCTCAATTCTAAGCTCTCGGTTCTAAACGCTCACTTCTATACTTAGAACGACTTGATGATTTCCGTGAAGTCGCGGGACTTGAGGGCGGCACCGCCGATAAGGCCGCCGTCGACGTCGGGCTGGCTGAACAGCTCGCGGGCGTTCTGGGCGTTGGCCGAACCACCGTAGAGGATGCTGGTGTTCAGGGCCGCCTCGGCGTCGTAGGCGCGGGCAATCTGCTCCCTGATGAAGGCGTGTACTTCCTGGGCCTGGGCGCTGGTAGCCGTTCTGCCGGTCCCGATGGCCCAGATGGGCTCGTAGGCAATAACTACCTGGTCGAACTCCTCATTGCTGAGGTGAAACAGGCCGTCTTTCAGCTGCTTCTCCAAGTACTTGAAAGTTTCGTCAGCCTCGCGGGTTTCCAAGGTTTCGCCCACGCAGAAGATAGGCTTGAGGCCGGCGGCCAGCGCGGCTTTCAGCTTCTGGCTCAGCAGCTCGTCGTCCTCGCGGAAATACTGGCGACGCTCCGAGTGACCCAGAATCACGTACTCCACGCCCACCGACTGCAGCATCTTAGCCGATACTTCGCCGGTAAACGCGCCGCTTTCCTTCTGGTGGCAGTTCTGTGCGCCCAAGTGGAACCGGCCGCCCTCGGGCAGCTGCTTGCCCACGGCCGACAGGAACGGGAACGGCGGGCACACCACCACCTCTACCGAGGAGCCGGTTACTTCGTCCTGCACCATGTGTACGATTTCGGAAATCAGGGCCTGGGCATCCTGGAGAGTGGTATTCATCTTCCAGTTGCCAGCGACAATATTCTTACGCATTGCGGAAAGGGTTGAGGTTGGGAGTTGGCCCGCAAGTTAGGGGAATGCGGGGTAGTGGTTCCGGTCCGGCGGCTGCAAGCCGTCGGGCCGGTCGTCGTCCGGTTCGTCAGCACAACGGCGTAGCAACGTCAGCTTGCGGCAACCAGCCCGACGGCTTGCAGCCGCCGGACCGGAGCGTTCTACTTCGCTTCTCTCCTGCCCCACCATACCAACCCCAGCGCCGCCACGGCCACCAGCGCGGCCGCCGCCAGGGCCATCCAGGCCAGTACCAGCGTATCGGCATCAGCCCGGCGGGCGGCCCAGATGCCTACCAAGCCCCAGGTAACGGCCGCCGGATAAGCCAGCTCCCGGAACCGCTTGGTAACATTCAGCGCCAGCCCGGCCACGATGCCTACCATGATAATGGCCAGTTCTGCGCCCTTGGCCTCACTTACCTGCCAGCGGGTTCCCAGGGCCACGGTGGCATTCACCACCAGCGCCACCGAAATCCAGCCCAGGTATAGTCCGAAGGGAATGTTAACCCAGGCCGGCGCCTCGCCCCGAGCGGCAAAATGCCGCACGCGGCCGTACACTACTGCCAGCCCGGCCAGGATGCCCAGCATCACCACCACGCTCAGCGGCAGCAGCTCGTAGGCGAATACTACCAGCCACAGCCCGGTCAGCAGGTTTACCAGCACCAGCGGCCGGGCCACGGCATCGGGCAGGGGGTGGCGACGCTGGGCCGGCAGCAGCTGCCACACGGCGTACACCAGCAGACTCAGGAATATCACGCCCCAGATGCTGAAGGCGTAGCCGGCCGGCGTGAGCGGCGTGGGGTATTTGCCGGAAACCACTGCGTTGGTCTGCCCATTGAAAGGAAACCGCTGCGACACGTAGTTCAGGGCAATATTGCCCACAATGGCTGCCGAAGCCGCCCAACGCCAGGCCCGGCTTTCCGTGGGAGCCGTCAGCGCCTCAAAGGCGGCGGTAGAAGTAGAAGTGTTCATAGGACGAATATGCTCCTAAAACTGTCATTCCGAGCGAAGCGAGGAATCTGGGTTACCCACTTGGGGACCGACTCAGATTCTTCGCTCCGCTCGGAATGACAGTTTTAGCGCCGTTGCACCGGTCCGGCGGCTGCAAGCCGTCGGGCCGGTTACCGCAAGCTGACGCTATTACGTTGTCGTGCTGACGAGCCTTACGACAACCGGCCCGACGGCTTGCAGCCGCCGGACCGGTGCGTCATTCACGAAACGGCTGTACGCATTGATCTTTTTACAGCTTCTCGGCCAGGAAGCGGGCGGTGTGGTTGGTGTCCTTGTGCTTGATCATATCCTCGGGGGTTCCTTCGAAGAGCAGGTGGCCGCCGTTGGTGCCGCCCTCGGGGCCGAGGTCGATGAGCCAGTCGGCGCACTTGATGATGTCCATGTTGTGCTCGATGATGAGTACCGAGTTGCCCTGCTCCACCAGCGCGTTGAGGGCCGTCATCAGCTTGTTGATGTCGTGGAAGTGCAGGCCGGTGCTGGGCTCGTCGAAGATGAACAGGATTTTATCGTTCTGCAGGGTGTTGCCCTTGGTCAGGAACGAGGCCAGCTTCACGCGCTGCGCCTCCCCGCCCGACAGCGTGTTGGCCGACTGCCCCAGACGGATGTAGCCCAGCCCCACGTCATCCAGCGGCTTGAGGCGCTCCACGATTTTGGGCTGGTCCTTGAAGAAGGTGATGCTGTCCTCGATGGTCATGTCGAGCACGTCGTTGATGGCCTTGTCCTGGAATTTCACGTCCAGCACGTCCTGCTTGAACTTGCGGCCCTCGCAGGCTTCGCAGGTCAGGTAGATATCGGCCATGAACTGCATTTCAATCTTCACCTGGCCTTCGCCCTGGCACACCTCGCAGCGGCCCCCGTCGATGTTGAACGAGAAGTGCGAGGGTTTAAAGCCCCGGGCCTTGGCCAGCGGCTGATCGGCAAACAGGGTCCGGATGGCGTCGTAGGCCTTTACATAGGTGACGGGGTTGGAGCGGCTGCTCTTGCCGATAGGGTTCTGGTCCACGAACTCCACGTGCGTTACCTGCCCGTTCACGCCGGTGAGGCGGTCGAACTTGCCGGTGGCTTCGCCCGCGCCGCCGCCCAGCTGCTTGAGCAGGGCCGGTGCCAGAATCCGCTTCACCAAGGTGCTTTTGCCGGAGCCCGATACGCCCGTCACTACCGTCATCACGTTCAGCGGAAACTTCACCGATACGTTTTTGAGGTTGTTTTCGCGGGCGCCGGTCAGTTCCAGGGCGTTGCGCCAGGGGCGGCGGGTTTTGGGCACTTCCACCGCCATGCGGCCGCTCAGGTACTGGCCGGTGTAGGTATCGGAGGTCAGGACCTCGGCGTAAGTGCCCTGGAACTGCAGGATACCGCCGCCGCTGCCGGCCTCGGGCCCGATGTCGATGATCTGGTCGGCCTGCTCCATCATCTTGTCCTCGTGCTCCACCACAATTACGGTGTTGCCAAGCTGCTGCAAGGAGCGCAGCACGCCAATCAGCTGCTCGGCATCCTTGGGGTGCAGGCCGATGCTGGGCTCATCCAGAATGTACATGGAGCCCACCAGCGCCGAACCCAGGGAGGTAGCCAACGAAATCCGCTGGCTTTCCCCGCCCGACAGCGTGCTGCTGAGGCGGTTGAGCGTGAGGTAGCCCAGACCCACGCGGTTCAGGTACTCCAGGCGGTTGGTAACTTCCGTCACGAGGCGCTCGGCTACTTTGGCTTCGTGCTCGGGCAGGTCGAGGGTCTGGAAAAACTCCAGGGCCCGGCTCACCGGCAGCAGCACGATATCGGTGATGCTCTGGCCCTGGATTTTGACGTACTGGGCGTCTTTGCGCAGGCGGGTGCCCCGGCAGTCGGGGCAGGTGGTGCGGCCCCGGTAGCGGCTTTGCAGCACGCGGTACTGGATTTTGTGGGTCTGCTCACTCACCCACTTGAAGTAGGTATCGAGGCCCTCAAAGTACTTGTTGCCCTTCCAGAGCAGAGTGCGCTCGGCTTCGCTCAGTTCGTTGTATGGCCGGTGAATAGGGAAATCGAAGCGGATGCCGTTCTTGAGCAGCGGCTTCAGCCACTCGCTCTGCTTATCGGTGCGCCAGGGGGCAATGGCGCCCTCGTACACCGTCATGCTCTTGTCCGGAATCACCAGGTCCTCGTCAATGCCCAGCACCGAGCCGAACCCTTCGCAGGTCTGGCAGGCGCCGTATGGGTTGTTGAAAGAGAAGAAGTTGACGCTCGGCTCCTCAAACACCACCTCGTCCAGTTCGAACCGGTCGGAGAACTGTTTGGTGGTGGGTTCTGTGGCGGTGCTGGCCTGCTCGCTAACCAGCAAGCTGCCGTGGCCCTCGAAGAAGGCGGTTTGCACGGAATCGGCGAGGCGGAAGGTCAGGTCTTCGTCGCCGGGGATGATGACGGCGCGGTCAATCATGATGAAGACTTCGCCTTTCACTTCGGGCTGGCCTTCGGCAATGAGCTCCTCGATGAAGGCGGTTTCGCCGTTTACCACCACGCGGCTGTAGCCTTTCTGGAGCAGCAGATCCAGCTCCTTGCTCATGGGGCGGCCGTCCTGGGCGGGCTGCAAGGGGGCCAGCAGCATCACGCGGGTATCGGCGGGCAGGCGCATGAGGTAGTCCACCACGTCGGCCACGTTGTCCTTTTTCACCTGCTCGCCGCTCACGGGCGAGTAGGTGCGGCCCACCCGCGCAAACAGCAGCTTCAGGTAGTCGTAGATTTCGGTGCTGGTGCCCACGGTGGAGCGGTTGTTCTTGATGCTGACCTTCTGCTCGATGGCAATGGCCGGCGAGATGCCCCGGATGTAGTCCACGTCGGGCTTGTCCATGCGGCCCAGGAACTGGCGGGCGTAGCTGCTGAGGCTCTCCACGTACATGCGCTGGCCCTCGGCGTACAGCGTATCAAACGCCAGACTCGACTTGCCCGAGCCCGACAGGCCCGTGACCACAATGAACTTGTTGCGCGGCAGGGCCACGCTCAGGTTCTTGAGGTTGTGGACGCGGGCGTTTTTGATGAGGATAAACTCGCGCGGGTCGAGCTGGTCAATGGGGTCGGCCGCGGGGGCGGCTACTTGCAGAGCGGAATTGTCGGCCATAGGTCGGTAAACAGCAAGCGGGCCGGGTTTGGTTTCGGCCCGGTTCAGTTTGGGGTAGGCGAAGGTACGGCGGGGGCGGCTGGGTTGCTTTACGCGGGGTTTGGAATGATATAAGGTAGCGTACATGGTAGTGCAAAATGCAGGTTAGTGTTACTATCTTGCGTACTAAGACATGACGCCGATATTCGCACTCGTACCGATGAATCGGCACGAATAATAAAAATCAGAATGGATAAGCATTGGGACGCTTTCATTTCGCATGCCTCAGAAGACAAAAGCACTATAGTCAGGCAGTTAGCAGAGATTTTAGAAAAAATAGGTATAAAAATATGGTATGATGAATTCTCTCTCAAAGTAGGTGATAGTCTTTCTGAATCAATAGACAATGGCTTAATTAAATCTAAATTTGGCATTGTTATTATATCCAAAGACTTTTTAAAAAAGAAATGGACAGATTATGAATATAGATCATTGCTTTCTAAAGAAGACAAGGGGAAAAAGATAATACTTCCTATCTGGCATAATATAACCAGCGAGGAGATAAGGGATTTTTCATTATATCTTCACGATAAGTTTGCACTGAATACTTCAACAATGTCTATCAATAAATTAGCACTAACCCTAACAGAACAGATAAGGCCAGATATATATCAAAACATAAAAGGCTATTTTTTATTTAAAAAAATTTTAGAAAAAAGCGTCAAATCCACAGCAAAGTTAAGCGAATTAAAACCACAGAAGAAGCCCCTTAGCAAATTATCAAAAGGATTAGAGGTAAGAGCAAGAAATATACATTTCGGAGTAGGGCAAGTTATAGAATGCAATATTGATGAATCAATATATAATTACGAGCTTGATTTACGACCAGAAAGAGAAATACAAACTTGGGAAATAATAAATCTTTGCTATTTGGAATTTACAGACAAATACAAAATTAAAAATACAGAATTAAAAAAATCAATAATATATACGTTGATTAATTTTTCTCTTGGACAGCTGATTGAATATAAAAATATCACAATAGAACAGCAGACAGAGTTATATGAATTATGGAAAAAATATTTTTATGATTACTAATCTAATCCAACTGGCGCGAGTTTAGCGTAGCGTAACTCGTGACCAGCCTATGACGTGGAGGCTGCGCCTCCACTGCCGCAACGCGGCAAACCAACACCGCGCCGGCCGGGCAGGTGGTTCTGGCGGGCGAGTTGAAAACTCGCGTCATAGGCTGACACGAGTTACGCTGCGCTAAACTCGCGCCAGGTACGGGGCCAGATACGGGACGTTCAGGGCGGGCAGGTACCGTCACCCCGAACGACAACCGCGCCATTACCCCCACCCCGCCCCCAACCCCACCCAACACCGCGCCCACCCCAGCGTAAGCGGCCGGCCCCGCCCCCGTAGCCCGCCGCGCCCTGCCCGAAACCCCGGCCCCCACGCCCGAAACGGTGCAAATAGCTGTTGAAAGACCTTCGGTTGCTGTTGGAAGACCTTCGGATGCAGTGGGCGGAGCTTTGGGTACGGTGGGCGGAGCTTCGGGTGGTGTTGCGGAACCTTCGGGTAGGGTGGGCGGACTTTCGGAGGCGGTGGGCGGAGCTTCGGGGGCGGTGGCTGGAACTTCGGGGAGGGTGGTTGCGGCAGGCCCTACTATTTAGTAGTTTACCCGCCGCCGGAGTCACGCTGGCTTCGGACTATTCTATCCCTTTTTCCGCTTATCAGTATGCTTGACAAAACCCCGATTGCCGAGTACCCCTCTACCCAGGCCGCGCTGTGGCAGCGAAGCCTGGACCTGCAAACGGCCCTGACCCGCGACGCGGCGCTGCTGGCCAGCCGGGGCATCACGGCCGCCCGCATTCAACAATTTATCGACGACACCGCCGAGTTCGGGGAAATGGACCCCGATACGGTGGTGCAACAGGAAGGGGCTACCGTGACGGCCGAGAAAGAGGCCGTGCGCACCGCCCTGGAAACGGCTATGCAGGAGGCGCTGGGCATCATCGGGGCGCAGGACCCGCCCCGCACGGCCCGCTACAAGCGGTTCGGGGCCAGCAACGTGGAGAACCTCTCCGACGCCAAGCTGCACCTGGCGGCTACCATGCTGGTGAAGCAGGGCCGCAAGTACCTGGCGGAATACGCGGGTGTGGGCCTCACGGAGGCCATGCTGGCGGCCATCGAAAGCCAGAACGCCGACTTCGTGGAGAGCCTCACCGACCGCAAGGAGGCCGAAAGCACCCGCACCGGGGCCACCCGGGCGCGCATCCTGTTTGCCAACGGCCTCTACCAGCAGCTGGTGCGGCTCTGCGCCGCCGGCGAAGCCTACTGGAAACTCACCGATGCCACCAAAGCGGCCGAATACGTGGTGGATGCCGGCCCCAGGCTTCAGCCCCTGCCCACGCCGTCGGGGCCCAGCTAGGCCGGTGCGGCCACGCTGCGTTTCACTATTTCAGGCCCGCTGTGCGCTGCACGGCGGGCTTATTGCTGTATTTGCCTGAAGCGGGTAGAGACGCATCGGTACCTCAACCGCGCAAATGCGCGTAGCACAGTGGCCGAAGTGTGCGCCTCATTCGGCACAGCCGAGCAAGGGCGGCAGCGGGTAGGCAGTGCCCGGGAAAAGCGTACGACTGGCGTATGGGCCGTCATACCGGAGCTGCTGGTGTGGAGTCAGTAGGTTCTACCGGTCCCGGATGTTCTTCCCTTCTTCCGGCCAACTAATCCGCCAAACCTGTAACATTGCGCATCCACTATTCACGCCGGATGCACATGGCAGAAGCTGACGACACCCTGGGGCGCAAAATCCTGGGCTTTTTCCTCAAGGATGAACCCACCACGCCGGGCCAACCGGCCGCCGGTAGCCCCGCGCCCCCGGCCGGCGTGGCTCCGGTTCGCGCACCCCTCCCGCCCGGCACCATCGACCCGCGCTTTGCCGAGCACTTTGCCAACGTGCTGGCCAAACACAACCTGCCCGGCCCCGATTACTTTGAGTTTCGGGAGGCGCTGCGGGGGCTGGCGGGGCTGGAGCTGAGCGAGAGTAAGCAGTTTCAGGCGGCCTGGGCCAGCTTCAAGGCGCTGGGCGGCTCAGCGGATGTAAACCAGCTCAGCAGCACCGCCAACCAGTACCTCACCACCCTGAGCCAGGACCGGGAGGCGTTCGGTAAGAGCGTGGAAGCCGCCATTGCGGAGCGCGTGGGCGGCCTCCAGACCGAGCAGCAGCAGCTGCAGACCGAAAACGAGGCCCTGGCCCGGCAGCTCACCGAAATTCAGCAGAAGATGGCCGCCAATACCGAGCGGCTCACGGCCATCGGGGGCGAAATAACGGAGCAGAGCGGCAAGCTGCAGCAGAACCGCCAGAACTACGAGGCCACTTACGCCCACTTCACCCAACAAATCAAGGACGACCTCACCAAAATAGCGCAGCACCTGCGGTAGGTGAAATGGTGAGATGGTGAAATGGTGAGTCTGACGTTCTGCTTGCCTGCATCATTTTACCTTTCGTAGCGTAAGGCCGCCGTGCAAACGCCCGTGGGCTCCATCTCACCGCCTCCGCGCCGCCTCAACATCAACTCACCATTTCACCACTTCACAATTTCACCTCTCATGGCAACTCCTGATTTTTCGCAGCTGGGCGGGGGGACGGACGTGGAAAAACGTTCGTTCTGGTCGCGCCCCGAGGGTATTCTGGGGCTGGTGGTGCTGGCCGGACTGGCGGGCACGGGCCTGTATTATTTCAACCAGATAGTCGAGTTCCTGATAAAAGTGGCGACCAACACGCTGCACCTGGCGTTTCTGCTGGGGGCGCTGGGCGTGGTGGTGTTCCTGGTCACGAGCCGCGACGTGCGCACGGCCACATTCTTCCTGTTCAAGACGCTGATGCGCAAAATTGCCGGGCTCGTGATTCAGCTCAACCCCATTGCCATCCTCAAAATCTACATCGACGACCTCAAGCAAAAGCGCCAGAAGATGCAGGGCCAGATTGACACGCTGGCCGGTCAGCTGGTGAAACTGAATAAGAAAATCAACGAGAACAACGCAGAAATCAAGCAGAAATTCGCGGAGGCCAACAAGGCCAGCACCATGCTCGACCGGCCCGGCATGAAGGAAACGGCTTCCCTGGCCACCATTGAAGGCGCCGGTTTGCAGGACATGAACCAGAAGCTGCTGCCCTTGCAGCGCAACATGCAGATGGTACTGGCCTTCATGGAAAAGGTGAACCAGAGCGCCGACTACATCATCAAGGAAACCGAAATCAAGGTGCGCCTGAAGGAAGTGGAGTACAAGATTGTGAAGGAAAGCTCCAGCGCCCTGCGCACGGCCGTGAGCATCTTCAAGGGCGACCCGGACAAGAAGTTTTACTTCGATGAGTCGATGGAATACATTCAGGATGACATGAGCCAGAAGCTAGGCGAAATGAAGCGGGCCATGGATTTATCAATGGATTTCATCAACTCCGTGGACGTGCAGAACGGCATCCTCTCCGATAAGGGCGAGGCCATGCTGGACGCCTACAACAAAGGCGAGTTCAAGCTGGTGAGCCTGGATACTAACCCCGCCAACTCGCCCACCGCCCCGCGCCCCGGGGAAACCTTCCCCGCCAAAGACGCCAACTACCGCAGCCTGCTGGACTGAGCTCTTCGGGCTATCCGGCTACAAAACTCTCTCTTCCTTCCTACTCACAGCTCAAAAACATGCAACGACTAACCTTAGCCGGCCGGCTCATTATCACGGCCATCGTGCTGGTAGCCGCGTATTTCGGCGTCCGCTACTTCCTCGGCGACAAAATGCTGAAGCCGGACTCCACCACGGCCACGCCCACCGAAGTAACCACGCCGGGCACCACCCCAACGGCGGCCGATGGCAGCCCCATCACCACGAATACCGCCGCTACAGCCGCGGCGACGGCCTTCACCTACGCGGCTCCGGCCCCCGTGAATGGCAAGCTGAAAGGCGTGGTGGAGCTGGGGGCCAGCGGCTTCAACTCGTTCATTGTGCGCATTGATGAGCAGAAGAACTGGAAGCTGGAAAAGGCGGAGTTCGGCACCAGCCTGGCCATCGAAAACATGGCTTCCGACAACGACATCCGCACGGGTCTGAAGGCTTACATTGCCAAGATGCTGGACTTCGGCGTACCCGGCCGCGACATTCAGTTCGTGGTCAGCTCGGGCGCACTGAAAGCGGAAGGAACCCAGAAAATCATCAAGGCGCTGAAAGGGCTGGGTTACGTGGTAAACACCGTAACGCCGGAGCGCGAAGGCCAGCTGGCCCTCCGTTCGGTGCTGCCCCGCGACTACGCCGACAAGTCGTTTGTAGTGGATATCGGCTCCGGCAACACAAAAATCTCCTGGCTGGAAAGCGGTACGCCAAAGGCGCTGGAAACCTACGGCGCGAAGTATTTCCAGAACGGTACCGACGACGCGGCAGTGGCTGCCGACGTGAAAGCCAAAGCCGGCCAGGTGCCAGCCGGACTGCGGAAAACCTGCTTCATCATTGGTGGCATTCCATATGAGCTGGCTAAGCAGAGCCGTAAGGGCGACGAGCGGTATACCGTTCTCAACGCCGCTGATGCCTACAAGCTCGATAACGCCAAGTCGAAAGCTGGTCAGAACATCTACCGGGCTGTGCAGGAAGCCACTGGCTGCCAGCAGTTCGTCTTCGACTGGGATGCCAACTTCACCATTGGGTTTCTGCTAAGCAAATAGACGTTTCTTCCCCCGTAAAAAGGGCCGGCAACTGTAGTTGCCGGCCCTTCTTTGTTTATCCTCCCTCCGGGTCGAGAGAGAGATAGAAGTATGTACTTGGAACACCTGTGCGGCTGGTGGGGGCTGAAATGGGCTACCTTATTTCTTTAACGCTGGCTTCACCGCCCGCTGCCACACCTCGTACCCGGCGGGCGTCATGTGCAGGCTGTCGGACACATAGAACTGCGGCTGGGGCCGGCCGTTGGCGCCCAGCAGCGGCGTGGCGGTATCCACATAGTGCAGGTATTTCGGGTGAGCCGTAATGTAGGCCCGGATGAGGCCGTTGGCTTCCTGCACTTGCGGGTAGAGCGCCCAGCGGGAGGGGCTGGGCTTGATGGCCAGAAACACCAGCGGCACTTTGGGCAGCCGCTGCTGCATCAGCTTTTCGAAAGCCAGAAACGACCGGAATACCTCCTGAGGAGTAGCTCCCGACCCGATGTCGTTGTCGCCCTCATAGAGTATCACTTGGCGCGGGTTGTAGGCCACTACCAGCTTATCGAAATAGTAAAGCGCGTCGGGGAAGCGGGAGCCACCGAAGCCCCGGTTCAGCACCGGCCGGCCCGGAAAATCCTGGCCCAGCGTTTCCCACTTGCGGATGGAGGAGCTGCCGTAGAACAGCACGGGCCTTTGGGGGGGCGGTGTAAGGCTATCCTGGCGGGTGAAAGCGCGCAGCTCGGGGGTCCATTGGCTGGGGTTGACGGGTTGCACCTGGGCCTGAGCCGTGGCGGTAGAACCGGCTACGGCCAGCAGTAGCAAACTGGCGCATAAAAAGCGGTGGAAAGCGGTAGTGAGCATCAGGCACAAAGGGATGAAAGGCGAAGAAAGCGGCCGTGACCGGCAGACAGGCGTCGGGCAAGGTCGGCAGGCAACGGCAGCAGGTTGCGTTGGTCCTCCATACGCTACGAAAACCAGTTAGCGCCAGGTTGCGGTGGGGCTTGCTTAAGCATAGCCCCCCCCGAATACTTTTCGGGCCTCTGGCGGATCGGTTTTCAAAAGTTTTTTAGGCGTTTTGATCTTCTGCGGCACGTTCTTGAACTGCCAGCGTAACCCGGGCTGGCATGTATCCGTCAAGTTTGATATTTTCATTCTCTAGTTGCCCTTACGGCAGTAAAATACCCTTGTTGACTTTCATTTTATGAAGAAATTCATACCCGTATTTTTCTTACTCGGGCTGCTATATTGGTTACCTACCAGTACCCGGGCGGCGGCCGATACGCCCACTGTGCTGAACGGCCAGTGGAAGGGCCCGCTGAAGGTTCCGGGTGGTCAGCTTGAGCTGATCATTACCATCGTTCCACTGTCAAACGGCGCGTATTATGCGGCCCTTGACGCGCCCCAACAGCGCATCAGCCGCATGCCGGCCGAAGTCACGCTGAAAGGCCTCGACCTGACCATCAGTATCGAACAGGCCGGCAGCCGGTTCGTGGGCAAAGTCAAGAACGGTGGCACGGTGCTGCAAGGCACCTGGACGCAGCCCGGCCTCACGGCTCCCCTGACGCTCACCCGAATGGCGGCCGCCAAGCAACCGGCCACCGTCGCCAAGCCCCGCCTCACCCCACCCTACCGCGAAGACGACGTGATGTTCCGGAACGTGGAAGCCAACCTGCTGCTGGCGGGTACGCTTACCACGCCGGCCGGCCCCGGCCCGTTTCCGGCCGTGGTACTCCTCTCCGATAACGGCCCCCAGAACCGCGACGTGGAGCAGCAGGATTACCGCATGTTCGGCTCCCTGGCCGATTACCTGACCCGCCGGGGCATTGCCGTGCTGCGCTTTGATGACCGGGGCGTGGGAAAGTCGCAGGGCAACCACTTCTCGACCACTACCGCCGACCTGGTGGGCGATGCGCAGGCCGCCATGGTGTACCTGCGCAGCCGCCCGCTCATCGACCAACGCTACATTGGCCTGCTGGGCCACGGCGAAGGGGCCAATGTGGCCCTGCTGGCCGCCGCCGAGCAGCAACCCGCTACCCCAGCCTTCATCGTGTCGCTCTCGGGCTACGGCGTACCCGGGCGCGACGTGATTATGCGCCAGCAGCTGGAAATTATGCGCCTGATCGGCTCCAATCCGGCCCAGGTGAAAGCCGCCCTGGAGCTGCACAAGGAAATGGTGGAAATCATCCGCCAGACGCCCAACGACAATCAGGCCCGGGGCAAAGTAGCCGCCACCCTGCGCTTTAACAACGTGGACCTCGACCCGCATATGGCCCGCGCCCGCGCCATCCAGCTCACCTCGCCCTGGTCGCGCTACTTCCTCGATTTCGACCCCACCCGTTCGTTGGCCTCGGTGAAATGCCCCGTGCTGCTACTAGGCAGCGGCAGCGACCTGCAGGTGGATCCGCAGCAGAACATGGGCCCGCTTAAGCAGGGCCTGAAGAATGCGAAAGTGAAGTCCGTGAAAATGGCAGGCATCAACCATTGGTACCAACCAGAAATGAAAGACTGGCCGCTGGTAAACGGCGAGCAGCAGCCCGTTTTCTCGCCCAAAACCCTAAACGTATTGCGCGAATGGATTTTCGCCAACACCGAGCAGCCCCAGCCCCTGCCCACTACCGGTGGAGCGGCCGAAAAAACCACCGCCACACCAAAAGCGGCCAAGAAAAACGCCAAAACCGCGCAGGCTAGTCGTTAGTCATTGCCAGAAGCCAAACGAAAGCGCCGGAGCCAGCTTCGGCGTTTTTGTTTGGTGAACTGTAGCTTCCGGCGGAACCCGTTGGTCTCGGCTGGGTTTATATGCTCCCATGCTGCACCTGCGTACCGATCTGCACGATGTCCTTTCCTTCGGGATGCTCAGCCGGCACACGCTGGAGATTCTGCGGCGCAAACACGGAGCCAGTGAGGGAGAGTTATTTTCGGCTCTGATGCAGGTGCTGCGGGAGCAGCGGACTACCCCGGATTCGGGGGAGCCAGCCCGGCAGCCGGGCCAGCTAGTGTGTGGTGCCGAGGAACACATCTGCCGGCACTGCGGCGAGATTCTGCTGCGGAAAAATGCGTTGAAGCATCTTTGGCAGGCCCACGATTTAGTAGTGCGCCATCACCCGGAAGCTCATTACACTACCGATATCCGCTTGGCTACCCTTTACCAGCAGGCACGCGCCGCCGGTACCGATGCCCAGCCGTTGCTGGCTGCCTGGGAAGCCACCCAGCAGTTCGAGCAACGCTACCTTCCGGTGCGGGCCAGTGGCCAGCGGCGCTACCTGGTGCGGCGCCGGGGCTACACCATTCTCGTGCTGGGACAGGCCTCGCTGAACGGCCGCTACCAACGCCACGACCTGAATCAGGACAACCGCCGCCACGGCTTCGTACGTTGCCTGCAGGGCACCTTTATTCTGGTTCCAATGCGCGCCTAGTCAACCGCTTTGCACAAGTTGCCGTTGGCTATTATCTATAAGTTTCAGCAAAAGCAACTTGCATAATTTCAGAAATGTGCATAAGAACAGGTTTATCCACACACTTATCCACATTCAGTTTTCGCAGGAAGGCCCTTCCTCCTTGTGCATCTATTCAGAAGGGGGCTGCGTAGGAACTGATTCCTTCACCAGCCGATCTTTATGCAAACTTCCCGCTTCTTTGTACCCGCCATCACATGCCTGCTGTTTGCTGCCTGCCAGGGCCGCGAGCAGCCCTACGGTACCGGTCCCGATAACCCGGCCGCCGACAAAGACACCGGGGCGGCAGCCACTCCCCTGGCAGGAGTCTACACCGATACGGTTCCCTGCAACGACTGCCAAGGCATTGCCACCCGCCTCACGCTCAAACCCGATAGCCTTTACGAGCTTCAGGAGGTGTATCTGGGCCGCCCCAATCCTACCAATTATCGTCGGGGACCGTGGCGGGTGCGCGGGCAGGTAGTCACGCTGGCCCCGAGCGGAAATGACCCGGTGCGCCGCTATCAGGTAGAGGCCGCCCGTAAGCTGCGGCTGCTGGATGCCGATGGCAAGCCCATGCAGGCCGACAACGCTGACTACACGCTGAACTACCAAACCGACGGCAACCTGAGCGAAACGGGTACCCGGCGCGAATTCACGGGCCGCTACACCTACTTAGCTGATGCGGCGGTTTTTGTGGAATGCGGCTCCGACAAACGCTACGCCGTGGCCCCCGCCGACCTTAACTCCGATTTGCAGCGCCAGTACGGCACCACCCGCAAGGAAGCTGGCAAGGCCGTATTTCTGCGCGTATCAGCTACCGTAAAAAGTCAAACGGCCCAAGCCGGCACTGGTACCGAGGAAGCTCTGGTAGTCGATAAAATTCTGGAAATGAAGCCTGATCCTATTTGCCCACAGGCCGTGAAATAAGACACCGGCACTCTCCTGCAACGCAACCGGCCCTGACACCACTTATGTATCAGGGCCGGTTGCGCTGCAGGGGAGCCTCATTTCAGGCTACTCTTTTTTCTCGGGTGTCATGTCCAGGCGGCGTAGTTTGTCGGCGCGCAATGCCGTAAGGCCAACTACGCCAATGGTCATAATCCCGCCGAACACCACGGAGTTGACTACGCCCAGCAGCCGGGCCGCCGCGCCCGATTCAAAGGAGCCTATTTCGTTGGAAGAGCCGATGAAAATATTGTTGACGGCTGATACGCGGCCCTTCATATGCTCCGGGGTGAAGGTATGCAGCAGGGTGGAACGCACAATTACCGACACCGAATCGAAAACCCCGGTGAGAAACAGCAGGAAGAGCGACAGCCAGAAATTGGTAGACAGCGCAAACGCAATGGTGGCCAACCCAAAGCCCGCCACCGCCCACAGCAGCTTACGGCCGGCATGACGCCGCAACGGGAAGTACGTCAGGAAAGCAGCCATCAATACCGAGCCCACCGCCGGCGCTGACTCCAGGTGGCCCAGACCGGCCGCGCCCACCTTAAGAATATCTACCGCGAATACCGGCAGCAGGGCCACGGCGCCCCCGAAAAGCACCGCAAACAGATCCAGCGAAAGAGCTGCCAGCACCAGCTGATTGTGCCAGATGAAGCGCAGCCCGCTCAGAACACTATCCCGCAGGCCCAGCTTCTCTCCTACCTGTTCCGGCAATGGCCGCGAGGCAATGGCCGCAAACTGCAGCAAAGCCAGCCCCAGCAGAACCACAACCACCGTGTAAGAATTGCCTACCCCCAGATGCGCCACCAGATACCCTCCAATGGCCGGCCCCAGCACCGAGGCGGCCTGGTAAGTGGTGCTGTTCCAAGTGACGGCATTGGCCAGCCGTTCCCGGTCGGGCAGCAGCTGGGGCATAAAGGAAAACAAGGCCGGCCCCAGAAAACCCCGCGCAATGCCGCTCACAAAGATGACACTGTAGAGCGGCATCGTATAAAAGGAATCCCGCGCCAGCAGCTGCAGCCCTTTGGGCGAGGAAAGCAGTGCCAGGGCCACCGCGCACAGCAGCAGCGTGGCCACCGAGGCAATGATAATGTTCTTCCTGCGCACTGAATCGGCTACGTGACCGGCATAGAGCGATACTCCGATGCTGGGAACAGCCTCCGCCAGCCCAATCAGACCAAGCGCCAGCGGATCATCGGTCAGCCGAAAAATCTGCCAGCTGATGACCAACCCCTGAATCCGGGTGGCAACCGTGAGGCATACCCGCGCCGAAATCAGCTTGCGAAAGTCCGGAATGTGAAGGGCGGCGTACGGGTCGTGGCGCGGGGTATCGGAAGCAGGTACTGACATGAAGCAAAAAGCCGGGAAGCAGCGGCATGGCAAAGGTAGGCCGCACCGCCCGCCCGCTAAGCTCAGCCACGGTACTTTTATAGCTTACGGGAGCCAGCTTCATAAGCCCGGCAAGCCGTTGCGGGCTGTTTAACGTATGCCTATATTCCGTGTACGCCGCCCGATTTATGCGTCTGGATCAACGGCCTTCCGGGTGCCTCACTCTTTTTGCTGCCATGCCTGCCTCCTTCCCCACGTCCGTTGCCGAGTTTATTGAGTTCCACTACCGGCCTGAGCTGGGGATATTGACAGGGCGGTGGCTGCGGCCGGTTTCGGCCCGGGAGCTGCAACAGAGCTATGAGGCTCTGGCAGCAGCCCGCCCCACGCGGTACTGGCTGCTCGATTTGCACAGACGTGGCCCCGCCAGCGAAGATGACACCCACTGGGTGCTCACCGAGTTTGTGCCCGGCCTGGCGGCTAAGCTGGGAGGCCGCGTGTACCTAGCTTTTCTGGTAGCCGCCGGGCAACTCAGCCCCGAAGCGCAGGCAACCGGTTCCCCGATGGTGCTCGATGAAACAGCGCATGTACGTCTCTTCACCGAAGAAACTAGTGCCCTGGCCTGGCTCAACGGCCGCCAGCACCACGACAGCGCCTGATACTACGGGCGTAGTTCATTGCGTCTGGTTCATACCTCACCCCGTATCGTTTTCACATATGTTGCACACTTCCACTTTCCTTCGCTATGCCCTGCTGGGCGCACTACTGCTGGTGGCCGAAGCAACGACCCTCGCCCAGACTGTGCCCGCTGTTGCTGCTACCGCTCAGCTTAAGGACGGAGCCTTCCGGCGCGACGGCAAAATTTTCCGCCTGCAAGCCGGGCAAGCGTCGCCGCTTTCGGCCCCTTTACGCTTTTCCAACGGCCTCACCCTGCGGCCCGATGGCATTATGGTGGGCAGGAATGGGACGCGCCAGCTGCTGGAGAACGGCAAAGCCGTGAATATGCAGGGCGACGTAGTCATCTACCGCGACGATATGATGACGCCCGAGGCCATTTACCAACATGATGAGCAAACGACCGGTTCGGCAGGCACCACCACCGTCAGTATTCCAACGGCTACCAACCTGGCGGCCCTGGCCCCAATGCTGCAGAGCACTACTCAGCGGCTGGAGCAGCTGCGCCAGCTCAGCGTGCTGCTGAATGAGCGGGCCACTGCCGCGGCATCCGGCACCGCCCTCCCCCCCGAATCGGAGGCCCGCATTCAACAGCTCAGCCAACAGCTCCGGCCATAAACGCACGGTTCTTGCTTTGATAGTTCAGCACTGGCTGGTTTTTCCTCTTCTGGTAAAAACCAGCCTTTTTTGCCCTGTTTCCGACTTACCTGCAGCTGGGGAATAGCAATAGTATATCCTTGATTCAGGATGGCTATTATTTAATTTTTCGATTGCCCAAAAAAATTCTGGCATTTCCCGCGCTTACCCGTTGTGTTTCGTCCGGCGGTTCTCTACATTTGGTTTCAGCGAGTTCTTCATTCTTTCTTCACCCTGGGATTTCCCGGTAACTGCACTCTATGGCCTAAAGCTCTACGTCCCTTACTTCTCGTAGTCTTTATGGAAACCATGCAGCCGAGCGACTCCGCTCTCATCTCGCTTTATATTGCCGGCCAGGAAAATGCCTTCGCTCAATTGCTTGAGCGGCACAAAGCCCGCGTATTCACTACTATCATGCTCATTGTTCGCGACGAAGACGTGGCGGAAGATCTGTTGCAGGATACCTTCATCAAGGCCATTCATACTATGAAGAGCGGCCGCTACAATGAGGAAGGGAAATTTTCGTCTTGGATTTGCCGGATTGCGCACAATCTGGCCATTGACTGCTTCCGGCGCGAAAAACGCAGTCCTTTATTGAACCTTGATACAACAAGTCACGCGTTCAACTCGTTGTCGTTGGCAGAAGAGGGAGCCGAAGCTGCCATGACGCGGGATGAAACCCACGCCCGGCTTCGGGAACTGATTCAGGAGCTGCCCGCGGCGCAGAAAGAAGTCCTGATTATGCGCCATTACGGCGACATGAGCTTTCAGGAAATTGCCGACGCGACGGGGGTTAGCATTAATACTGCGCTGGGGCGGATGCGTTATGCGCTGATCAACCTGCGGAAAAAAATGGCCGCACAACCCGTTTTCTATGATCAAAACCTTTACCCACGAGACACTGCTTCGGTACGTGTACAACGAATTGCCAGCTAAGGAGCAGCAGCAGGTTGAAAACGCGTTGCTGCACGACGCCGAATTAGCCGCTTCCTGTGCCGACCTACTGCTGGCCCAGCGTGCCCTGAACAATTTGTCCAGAACGCCCAGCCAACGCACTACCGACTCCCTACTTCAATATTCCCGCACCTTTCTGCGAAAAGAATAGCCTGCTACAGTTACTTACGAGAGGAAACGCGCCGCGAAGCTACCTAGGATGGTAACTTCGCGGCGCGTCTTTTTGTGCTCTGCCAGCTTTATTGACTGCTTCACTTCTCTTAGCTATCCTCATGCGCAAGCCCGAACGGTTTCGTCATTTCCTGGAGTACTTCACTACGCATTTCCCCGAGCCGGAAACGGAACTGATTTACTCCAACCCCTATGAGCTGATTGTAGCTGTAGTGCTCAGCGCCCAGTGTACCGATAAGCGCGTAAACCAGGTAATGCCCGCGCTATTGGAGCATTTTCCTACGCCGGCCGAGCTGGCAGCGGCTTCGGTGGAGGACATTTTTCCGTTTATCCGTAGCGTATCGTACCCTAATAACAAGGCCAAGCATCTGGCGGGGCTGGGCCGCATGCTGGTGCAGGATTTTGGAGGCGAGGTTCCCAGCACGATTGAGGAGTTGCAGCGGCTACCCGGAGTGGGGCGCAAAACGGCCAACGTCGTCGTCTCGGTGATTTACAACCAGCCCGCCATGGCCGTGGACACCCATGTATTCCGGGTGTCGCACCGGCTGGGCCTCGTAAGCAAAACAGCCACCACGCCGCTGGCGGTGGAAAAAGATTTGTTACGCTACATTCCGGAAGCCCTGGTGCCCAAGGCGCACCACTGGCTGATTTTGCACGGCCGCTACATCTGCGTTGCCCGCTCACCCAAATGCGCGGTATGTCCGCTCACCAGCTGGTGCAAATACTACGCGGAAGTAGTAAACAAGCAGAGCACTACATCTACTAAGCTACCCATTAAAAGAACCCTAAAGCCCTCTGACAGCCACATTTAAAAACTAATAAGCACAACTTAGTATATAAGTGGTTATAGCAGGTTTATAAGTCCCCTGCTACAGATGGGCCGCTTCCAATATTTGCTGCACTGTTCTGCTTATCTGTTGGCGGTCGAATTCTGTCTTGGCTACTTGCCGGCCGCGCGCGCCAGCAGCGCGCAGTTCATCAGGTGCCTGAAACAGGTGAGCTAGTTTCTCCACTAAAGCACCAGCATCACTGGCGGGGGAATACCAGCCGCACTGTTGTTGCTCTACTAGGTGCTTCGTCCAGCCGGGGTTTGTGACGATAACCGGCGTACCTACGGCCAAGCTGTCGTAGAACTTGGCGGGTGAATTGGCATCCAATACCGGCAGGCCCAGAAAGGGAGCCACCGATATATCGGCCAACTTAAACCAGGTGAAAACTGCGTGGCGCGGCTGCGGCGGCACCACCCGGATGAATGGGTAGCTCACCGCAGCCTGTTCCAGCAGCCCGTTGTAGAACCCGTGCCCCATAAACAGCCACACCACCTCCGGGCACAGCGGAGCTAATTGAATAGCGGCATTTATCAGCAGCGGAATATCATTCGCCCGCCCAAAGGTGCCGGCGTACAGCACTACCCGGCGCCCTTGCAGCCTCCATTCCCGACGCAACTCCTCCACAGCCGCGTCCGTTGCCTGCGCCGCCAGGTCCAGATCAGTGCCGTTCAGTACGGTAGTAACCTTATCGGCGGGAATACCTGACTGCCGCACGTATTCGGTCATGTCGGGTGACAGAGGCAGGATATGCCGGGCCGCTTGGTAGAGGCTGCGCTCCAGGGCATACAGGCTGCGTTGCGCCAGCCGGTTGGGTACCGCGCCCATAGCAATTGGGAAGGAAGGCCACAGGTCCTGCACCTCAAACACCCACGGTACGCGCCGCCAGCGGGCCACCTGAGCGGCGGCCCACGCCGCCGTCAGGGGCGTACTGATACCCCAGATAACGTCGGGCTTGTCTATCCGCAGGCCTTCCCGCAGCGCATACGCCGCGTACTGCCCGAACGATAAAGCCCGCCGGGCCACCCCCATGCGGTTTTCATAGGGCACCTCAGCTGCCCGCATTTCCACTCCTTCCGGCACCCACGGGAATAACTGCGTCAGGCGCTGCCGCTCCCAGGTGCGGGTGGTAATGAGCGTGATACGATGCGTTTTAGCCAGTTGCGCCAGCAACGAATAATGCCGGCTGGTAGCAGGACAGTCGGGGTTGGTGTGATACTGGCTGAAAACGGCAATGTGCATCTACTGGTGCGTGCTGAATGCTGAGTTTTGACTAGTGAGCAGCTCGTTTCCTCACCAAAGCATGGTCCGTTGAGCCTCATTTTGCGCCTTAGCTCGCCTTGCCCCGGTTCACCTTGGGTCGGTAACGGGATGCGTTTAGGATGCGCTGGGCATTCTTCTCCGCCATCAGCTGCTTTAGCGTTACGGTGGGGTTTTCAGCCATGTACTTGCGCACAATCTGCCAGCCGATCCACGCTCCTACCCGGCCCGGGCAAGTCTTGTCGATTTCCGGAATGTTGGGCCGCTCCCCGATATATTTCTGAATAGTAAATGGGGCCGTGTTATAGAGCAGGTTTTTCTCGATAAAATGCGCCCATATTTTCCCTTCGTTAAAATGTACCCCGGCCATTTCCTGGTCGCTGTAGCCAATGATAAGCGAATCGGGCGTGCAGGGCAGGACTTTCTCCGCAAAGTAGAGCGACTTGCCAAACTGCACCATTTCCCCCAGCATGGTCTGGTTGGTGAGCTGCTTCTGGTTGTACTTGCTGCTGATAGCCAGCGCCACGGTAGGCACCAGATGCTCCTTGGTATAGCGCCGCTTGATGTACTCCGGCACGTTGGGCCGGTAGCTGGCTTTGGGTCCCACGAAAAAGTCGGTGCTAAGTACCAGCAGGCTGTCGTTCACGAACAAGTCCTGGCTCAGGCCGCTCACAAAGGTTTTGACGGGTGGCACCCGAAACGCCGGAAAGAAGTACCGGATGTGCTGGAACATGGGCCGTAGCTGTTGTTCCAGTTCAGCGGCTTTGAAAGTAGTATCAGCCTGGGCACCCAGTTGCTGGAGCTTTACGTTGGTGGCCAACCGCGTGAGCGTGGCCGACAATACCCCCGCCGGATACTGCCCGCTCTGCAGAAATTGTCGGGCAAAAAGCCCGTTGTCCCGCAAAAAGAGGTCAGCATCGGCCGTGGTTTTGATCTGAAAGAACGGTTTCTCCAGTCGCTCCAGGTTTACCGGGGCCGAAACTTTGGCTACTTCCGGATTCAGCTCACAGCTTTCCTGGCTGCGGCTACAGGCCAGCAGACCAGTGTTGGCGGCCAGTAAGGCCAGCAGGGTACGCAAACGGGCAGGAATATGCATCACGCTTCTATCTTTGGGGCGAAATTAGCCAAATCCCAACGGCCGAGTGCCGTGGCTTCGTGTTTCCTTGCATCGTAATTCCGTAGCTATCATGAAAAAAGCCCTGCTTGCCCTCTTCATTAGCGGCGTCACCATCAGTGCGGCCTCCGCACAGGTTGAAATCGGATTGAAAGTTTCCCCGTCGGTTACGCATCTGCGGGCCGATTCGCCCACTGCCTATGGCTTTCAAAACGAGAAATCCAAGCTCGGCATCGGGGGCGGTATCATCGTCGATTATTTTTTCGGCCAGAACTATGCTTTCAGCACCGGCCTGGAGCTGACGGGCAAAGGCGGCACCATCAGCTACTTTGATCCGGCCCGTAACGTGCGGGTGGAGCAGAAAGTAGGCCTGCAGTATTTGCAGGTGCCGCTCACGGTAAAGCTGTTCACCAACGACATTGCTACCGACACCAAGCTGTACTTCCAGCTGGGCGGCTCGCTCAACGCCGCCATTGCCGGCCGCATTGATGGAGAAAAGCGCTTCACCGACCCTGGATCCAACACGCCTAACGTCGAAACCAAAGCGTCCAAGTACGTTATCGTGCCGGATGCCGGTCTGCGGGCGGGTTTCGGCGTGGAGTATCAGTTGGGCCAGAGTACTAAAGTATTAGCCGGCCTGAGCTACCACCGGGGCCTGCTCAACATCGACAACTACTTCGGTGACGAGCGAGGATTCAAAGACGTGGAACTGAAGAATAGCGAGTTTGCGCTGGATCTGGGTATCAAGTTCTGAGCTGAGTTCGAAACGCTACCATAACGCCCCGCCCGCAGCTGCTTTCCAGCACTGCGAGCGGGGCGTTATGGTAGATGCCGGATAAATTCTGAAAGCACTTGCCTCTTACCGTTGTGCAACTTTAGCGGCGTCGGGATTGATGAGCAGGTTTGCTACCGGCTGGCGGTCCTGCAGCCACCGGAAGGTGCTGTACTGACCGGCATTCAGAATCCGTAGCAGCGCAGCGTCATATTTTATTACGGCTCGCTTGGATGTGGTATTTTTCTGCTGTTGCAGCTCCGTGAGCGTGGCGCGCCGTACCTCGCGGGCTTGCTTATCGGATAGCCGAAGTACGTCGGTGAGGTAGCAGGTCAGTTGCAGGGAACGAGCAGTGAGTGCCGCATCAGCGGCTACAAAGGCCGCGCGGCGGGGTGCCGGACGCAGGGCCGCCTGGGTGCTGCAGGCCAGCAGAAAAGACAGCAACAACGTGTAGAGGATTTTTTTCATGACGGCAGGTGCGGGAGAGAGTGGCAAGCATCTTCGGAATGAAAGACACCTCAAACCTACTTCCTATCCGGGCTCTTTTGGACCGGCAGTAGCCTAACGCAGTGTCCTACGTCCTGAACTGGAGTATTTTCTCTCCGAACGGTTTGCGCTATGCACCGCTTAACAGGGCTGCCCGGAACTTCGTGCAACCCAGAATCCGGGGGTATTCATCGAGTCAACGCTCTGGTTCAGCCAAATAGGTCGAACTCAGCCCGTCCCTGTGCCCTACCGCGCTTACCTTGCAGGCTGTACAGATAAGGGGCCCGTTGCTACTGCTGCCGAAAATTTTGCCCCGGCTTGTCAGGCTCTTTTCGCGTCTTTCTTGTTCTCCGCCCATGCCCGCACCTTTTGCCTGTGTTATCGTTGATGACAACGAAATCAACCGCCTGACGCTGGAGCATCTGGTGGAGCTTACGCCGGAGCTGGAACTGGTAGCCTCGCTGCCAGGCAGCCTGGAAACCCTCCAGTATTTCCGGGAAGGCGGCAACGCCGATTTGCTGCTGCTCGATATCGAAATGCCTCACCTGACCGGCCTGGAACTGGCGCGCCTGCTGCCCCAGCCGGCCCCGGCCATCATTATGGTCACCACCCACCGGGACTTTGCCGTGGATGCCTTTGAACTGCAGGTGGCCGACTATCTGGTAAAACCCGTAGACCTGCCCCGTTTCACGCAGGCCGTTACCCGGGTGCTGGACCGGCAGAAGCCCAAAACCGGCCCCGCCTCCGTTGCCTCCGTGGAGGCAAAAGGCTCCGAGCTGTTCATTAAAGTGGGCACGCGCATGCTCCGCCTCAATTTCGATGACGTGCTCTTTATCGAAGCCATGTCAACCTACTCTATTCTGGTCACGGGCACGCAAAAGCACATTGTGTACCTCACGCTCAAAGCCCTGGCCGACCGGCTGCCGTTCGCACACTTCGTGCGGGCTCACCGCAGCTACATCGTCAATACCCAGCGCATCGATGCCATCGAGGACAACATGCTGGCGCTGGGCAAATATGAAGTACCCGTGGGTAAATCGTACCAGGAGGCATTTTACAGCCAATTACGGGGACTGTAAAAAGCTACGTGCTGGCCGGCAGTTCCCGAGGCAGCTCATGTAACGCGCGCTTCACCTGGGCCACGAGGCGCGCTACGGCTTCGTGCAAAGGTCGGGCTACGGCTTCGTGCCCGGTTTCCAGTTGCTCCAACTGCTGCAGTGCCCCGGCCACTTCCCGCACGCCCAATGATTCTATCCCGGGCTTGATGTGATGCACCAGCGCGGCAACCTGCGGCCAGTCGCCGCTGGCGGCAGCGGCTTCCAGCTGGGCGATGCTGGCAGGTACATTGGCCAGAAAGGAACGGATGATTTTCCCCACAAATGTCTCCCGCCCGTGCGACAGGGCCCGGAGTTTGGTCAGGTCGTAGCTGAGCGTGGCAACGGCGGCCGTGTTGGACCCTTGCAGCAGGTTTTCGAGCTCCTGATACAATTCTGCTTCCTCAAAAGGCTTGGCCAGGCAGGCATTCATACCGGCCGCCAGGTAGCGCACATTATCGGCCCGGAAGGCATTGGCCGTAAGGGCCAGAATCGGGACGTTAGCCTGCCGGGCATCGGGCAGTTGCCGGATGATAGCCGTAGCATCCAGACCGCTCATACCCGGCATCTGAATGTCCATTAACACGGCGTCGTAGAGCTGCTGCTGATACATATCTACACCCTGCTGGCCATTTTCAGCCTCATCCACCACAACGCCCCATTCCTCCAGCAGCATACGGGCCACGTCGCGGTTAATCTGGTTGTCTTCCACAAGCAGCACGCGCCGGCCGAGTAACGCGCCGGTATTATAGGAAGCTATAGCCGGGGCTTCCACTAGGGCGGGCGTGCGCGGCAGGGCCAGCTGAAACCGGAACGTACTGCCCTTGCCCACTTCACTTTCCACAGCAAAGGTCCCGTTCAGCTGCTCCACAATGGCCCGCGAAATACTGAGTCCCAGTCCGGTTCCGCCGAAGTGCCGGGTTGTATCGGCATAGGCCTGGGTAAAGCCTTCAAATATTCGGACCTGTTGCGCCTCCGGGATACCGATACCCGTATCCGTCACGGAAAACTCTACCGTCAATGTTTCGGGCGTTGAGTTTACCTGGCGGCCTACTACATTGATGTGCCCGCCGCGCTCCGTAAACTTCACGGCATTGGCCATCAGGTTAATCAGAATCTGATTGATGCGGTACGGGTCGCCCAGCACCCATGGTAGCGGGCATGATTCCTTCAGCAAAGTACCCGAAACGGTAATTCCTTTCTCAATAGCCTGGTGCATGAGCGGCTGCAGAGCCTCACTCATTGAGTCGCAGAGGTTGAAGGCCGTTTGCTCGAACTCCAGCTTGCCCGACGTAATTTTGGCCATGTCCAGCACGTCATTGATAATGCTAAGCAAGTGCTGGCCGGAAGTCCGGATGATGCGCAGTAAATCCTGCTGCCGGGTATCGAGGCGGGTTTTGCCCAACTGAGCCGCCATGCCCAGTACTCCGTTCATCGGCGTCCGGATTTCATGGCTCATATTGGCCAGGAAGTTTTCCCGGGCCCGCACGGCAGCTTCAGCTTCATCCTTGGCGTGGTTCAGCTCCTGCTCCACCAGCATGCGCTTGGTAATGTTAACCAGGTATAGATTCGCGTAGCCTTCTTCAGGGAAAGGAGCCACAAATACCGCGTAAAAGCTGGTTCCTACCGGAATATCCACCTGCCAGGGAGTGTTCTGACTTAGTGCTGCCGCCGCTAGCCGCTGGACTTTCGCAAGCAGGCGGTTCTGGTCCTTCTCCTCCAGACCGGCGTGTAGCGCATTAGCGGCCGTATTGCTGTACAGCACCTGTCCGTCGGCATCGATGCGGAAGATAGGGTTTGGATTCTGCCCGGGAATACTGGCTACCGCCCGCAGCTGTTCCGTAGCCCGTTGATACTCCGTAGCATCACGCAACCGGATCAGGGTCCGGGCATCCAGCCCATCTACCTGCCGCACCGGCACAAAATCACGCTCCAGTACGCGGCCGTCCTGCAGTTCTACCAGTTCGTTGAACACCGGCTGGCCAGCTGACCGCAAAGCATGTATCCGATGTTCGAACACGGTACTATCTGCGGCCAGGGGCACCATCACAGCGGCCATTTCCTCCCATCTGCGGCCCAACCAGTGGTCGGCCGGTTCCTCTAGCTCCCACAGCTCACAAAACCGGTCATTAACCAGAGCAATCCGTCCAGTATGGTCGGTCAGCAAGATGCCTTCCTGCAGGTGGTTTACCAGTTGCCCCAAACGGGCTTCAATTGTGCGGGCCTCCTCTCTCACCTGGCGCAGTTCCTGCTCCAACTCCTTAATCCGCTCGTGCGCTTGCACCGCGGTTAGAAGACCAGGAGGTACCGGGAGTAACGAATCCATTGCAGAAGGGTAAGGTGCTACGTCGAAAGTACGTTTAACCTCGCCGAACGGCTGGCATTTCTGGCTGAATGAACCGTTTTGCTATCCTAATATCCGCTTCCAATGGCTGAAAGGCCAGAGAGCCACCTTCTCCCGGCAATGGCCTGGCAGGGCAACAAAAAGCCCACCTTGCATCCAGCAAAGCGGGCTTTTCTTCTATCAGGAGGAGTTTTCTCGCAGAAAAAATCCGTCAGTCAATTATTTCCAGTTCCCGGTCCTGCAACCGGCTCATGGCCGCCGCGGCCGAGTGCAGCTCGATTTCCTCGCCGTGCTCGTCCTCAATGCGGTACTCGGTGAGGCCCAGACTGGTGTCCTTCATCACCTTTACCCACTTGTAATACTTCAGGTACCATTTCATCTGCCGACTCACCAACCCTTTGGTGTAGTAGGCGTGCAGGAAAGGATGCACCGAAAGCGTAATACCCGACTGGTTTTGAGCTACCAGCAGGTCATCAATGCTGTTGTCGATTTCGTCCGTCACGAGGATGGAAGCCGAAATCTTGCCCGTACCGCCGCAGGTGGGGCACACCTCGCCGGTTACAATGGCTTCGGCCGGCCGCACGCGCTGCCGGGTAATCTGAAGCAGGCCAAACTTGGTGATGGGCAGGATAGTGTACCGGGCTTTATCATGTTTCATGATGCTATGCACGGTATCCTCCACCTTCTTGCGGCTCTCGCCCGACTTCATATCAATGAAATCGACGACGATGATGCCGCCCATGTCGCGCAGCCGGAGCTGGCGGGCTACTTCTTTGGCGGCCGCGAGGTTCACGTGCAGGGCCGTGGCCTCCTGGTCGCCTTCCTGGTTGCTCTTGTTACCGGAGTTTACGTCGATAACGTGCAGAGCTTCCGTGTGTTCGATGACGAGGTAACCGCCGCTGGGCACCGTCACGGTTTTGCCAAACAGCGTTTTCAGCTGCTTCTCAATGCCGTGCTGCTCAAAGACTTTCACCTTGCCGGTGTGCAGCTTCAGGAGCCCCAGCTTGTCGGGCGCAATCTGCTGCAAATAGCTGCGCATTTCCTCATACATCGGCGCCGAGTCCACGGTAATGGCATCGAACGACTCGTTGAGCATGTCGCGCAGCATGGAGGAGGTGCGGCCCAGCTCGCCCAGAATCTTATCGTTGGGTTTCCCCGCCTTCAGGTTCAGGAACAGCGTGTTCCACTTCTCCACCATATTCTGCATATCCCGGTCGAGCTCAGCCACCTCGCGACCCTCGGCCACGGTGCGGATGATTACGCCAAAATTGTCGGGCTTGATAGAAGCAATAAGCCGCTTAAGCCGCTCCCGCTCCGTCTTGCTGACAATCTTCTTGGATACGCTGATGGTGTTGGAAAACGGCACCAGCACCAGGTAGCGGCCGGCCATGGAAATATCCATGGACAAGCGCGGCCCCTTGGTAGAAATCGGCTCCTTGATGATTTGCACCAGCAGCTGCTGGCCCTTCTTCAAGGCATTGTCGATTTTGCCGACTTTGTCGAGCGTCCCGTCAAACTCGAAAGTTTTCAGGGGGCCGACGGGTATTTTCTGCGATTGGACGCCTTTGCCCCACTTCACTAGGGAAGGAAAATTCTCCCCCAGGTCGCCGTAGTGCAGAAAGGCATCTTTTTGGTACCCGATGTCAATGAACGCGGCGTTCAGACCGGGCATAACTTTCTTGACCGTACCCAGGAAAATGTCACCAACCGAGTAGGCAGTGTCGTTGCGGTCGAAATGATATTCGATGAGCCGCTTGTCCTGTAGCAGGGCAATCCGTTCTCCGTCCTGAGTAGAATTAATGATTAATTCGTTACTCAATGGATTAAGCGGTTAGAATGGCTGCTGCTAAGAATATACCTGCCGCTGCCCCCGAAACCCGTAAAGGGAAGCCAGCGCGCAAGGCACCGGCTTCCCTTCCAAGCCACGGGGAAAGCAAACTTATGGCCACTCTCAGAGAACCTAAGTGAAAGATAGACGAAGCCGTTTTCTACTGAAAAAAGTCCGCCAGCAAACCCCGGGAGGGCTTACTTCTTCTTGTGACGGTTCTTGCGCAGACGCTTCTTCCGCTTGTGAGTGGCAATCTTATGACGCTTTCTCTTTTTACCGCAGGGCATGTTGATGTGGGTTAAGGTGAGGTTTTGTTTTTCGTTACTTGTCTTTTGTTGTTCGTCCGGCCGTTTGTGCAGACCCGAAGAGGTCCGAAAAACGAGCGTTGAACAACTAAAAACGCACTATTGCAGCTTTTTCAGCTCTTCATCCACCGAGGCGGCCAAGGCCGGATCAGGGCTGATGCTTTTGGCTTTCAGAAAGGCTTTTTTGGCTTCTTCCTTCGCGCCGTTTTTCGCTAACGTGACGCCAAGATAAAACTGTCCGTTGACGTTTTCCGGGTTTACTTTCGCTAACTCCTGAAAACGTTCGGCGGCTTTATCAAACTGTCCGCTCTGAATAGCCAGTAAACCAAGGTTATACAGGGCTTTTTCGTTGCGCGGATCAGCCGTCAGAACTTCCCGAATAAGCGTAATGCCCTGCACCGGATTGGCACTTGACATATAGGCCATTCCTAAATTGGTCTTGGCATCGAGGTTGTCCGGGTTGTTTTTCAACACCTTTTCGTACAGCTCCATACACTTGGCCCCGAGCAGTTTCTGACGCTCCTCTGTAGTAGCAAAGCTGTACGCTTCGAAGTACTCGTCGGCGGCACGCTTCCAGGTTTGCTCACCGGGGCGGGCAATGGCTACCTGCTCCAAGTAGTAACCGGCACTATCAAACCGCTCCACGGCCTTATACTTCTCGGCCAGCTGCTGCGCCAAGCGCAGTTTAGCTGTCTGGTCAGCTTCGGCAGTAAACCTGCCCACCAACGCGCTTATTTCGCGACGCTGAGCGGCAGGCATAGTCATGTGGGGCTGTTCGGCAGTACCGCCTTCGTCGTGACTGCCGGCCGGGTGGCCGTGCTCGTCGAGGCCACTACCGGCCGTGGAAGGCGCAGCGGCTCCGTTGTCGCGGTTAGCAGTACGGGCCGCGTTTTGCGCCAAAGTGCCTTTGCCTTCCTTCGGCTTCACAATTACCTTCGGCAACAAAAACAAACCGGCCACCAGCGCAAACGCCAGGGCCAGCACAAGTACTTGATGCTTGGAAGAAGAAGTGGTAGTTGCCATCAGCACGAAAAAAAAGCCGGCCGCCGAGGTTCCAAAAGGGAATTCCCGGCGGCACAGCCGGCAATATTACAACAATGGGTGCTTAGGCAGCCAGTTCTTTGATTTTCTTGCTGTTTTTGATCTTCCCGATGAAGGTCTTCGACGGCTTGAAGCTGGGGATGAAATGCTCGTCGATGATAATCGACGTGTTTTTCGAGATGTTGCGGGCTACTTTTTTAGCGCGCTTCTTGTTTACGAAAGAGCCAAAGCCACGCACGTAGATGTTGTTGCCATCTGCCATGGAGTCCTTCACGACTTTGAAGAAGGCTTCTACGGTAGCCGAAACGTCTGCTTTCTCGATGCCGGTCTTGTCGGCAATTTCGGCAATTACTTCTGCTTTAGTCACGCTGGTAAGTGTACTGGGAGTGAAAAATATTCTGTTCGGCAAAATCATGCCATCCTTAAAACGTAAGCACTTGCCCGGTAAGAGTTTGCCTACGTTTTAAGGGGCACAAAGGTAGTCCCCTTTTTTGGTTTTACAAACCGTTTTCCTGCAATCCACTTTAACCTCTGCGTTGCATCCAACTTATTCTTTCTCAAAGCCTTGCCTTCTCCCTTAACAACCGCTCCTCCTTCCTGGTTTGCCGCCGCCCTGCTGAATTGGTACCCGCGTCACCGCCGCGACCTTCCCTGGCGGCACACCCGCGACCCGTACGCCATCTGGTTATCGGAGGTGATTTTGCAGCAGACCCGGGTGAAACAGGGCCTCCCCTACTACCTAGATTTCGTCACGACTTACCCCACTGTGCAGGATCTGGCCGCTGCCCCGCAGGATGAGGTACTGCGCCATTGGCAGGGCTTGGGCTATTACTCCCGGGCCCGCAACATGCACCACACGGCCCAGCAAGTAGTGCAGGAGTACGGTGGGCAGTTCCCCGGCTCGTATCATGAGTTGCTGAAGCTGCGCGGCGTAGGTCAGTACACGGCCGCCGCTATTGCCTCCTTCGCCTACGATGAACAGGTGGCCGTGCTCGATGGCAACGTGTTCCGGGTGCTGGCGCGGGTATTCGGCCTCACCCAGGATATTGCCGCCCCGGCTAGCCGCAAGGCATTCCAGCAACTGGCCGATACGCTGATTCCGGCCGACCAGCCGGCCGAGTTCAACCAAGCCATTATGGAGTTTGGGGCCATCCAATGCACCCCAGCCAAGCCCGACTGCTTGTTCTGCCCGCTGCAGCAGCAGTGCTTTGCTTTCCAGCATGGCATGGTGCAGGAGTTGCCGGTAAAAAGCAAGGCCAAGGCCGCCCGCACCCGCTACTTCCACTACTTGGTGCTGCGTCACGCCGACACAGTATATCTGCGCAAGCGCGGCCCCAAGGATATCTGGGAGGGCCTCTACGACTTCGCGCTGCACGAAACCGAATCGGCGGAGCTGCAGGCGGTGGCCGTGGTGGAGGTGGTGGAAAGCCTGGGGGGCCGGGTGGCTACCGACCGGGTTGAGGAGCCGACGGCCGCGCTACGGCATGTGCTGAGCCACCAGAAGGTGGAGGCGAAGTTTCATGCGGTCTGGCTGGAAACGCCGCTGCCCACCGCTACATTGGCAGCAACTGGCCTGGCTGCGTACCGGGCCGCCGAAATTGAGGAACTGCCGAAATCGATTCTTATTACCAATTACATTAGTAATTCAGGGATTTAATCACCTAATTATATTGGCATATAATTTTACTTTCCCTATCTTTATACAACAGTACTCAGCTCTTATTTCTTTACTTTCAACTACTTCTCTTCAAACCGTATGGCAAGCGTAAACAAAGTCATTTTGATTGGTCATTTGGGCAAAGACCCGGAGGTGCGGCATCTGGAAGGCGGCAACTCGGTAGCCAACTTCACCATGGCTACCAACGAGTATTATAAAGACAAGCAGGGAAACCGCGTGGAGCGGACCGAGTGGCACACCGTGGCCGCCTGGCGCGGTCTAGCCGAACTAGCCGAGAAGTACCTGCGTAAGGGGCAGCAGGTGTACGTGGAGGGCCGCATCCGCACCCGCCAGTACCAGGACAAAGACAACCAGACGCGTTACGTGACCGAAATTGTAGCCGAGGAAATTTCTTTGCTCGGGGGCCGCCCTCACACCGAAGGCCAACCTGCCGCATCATCGGCAGCAGCTGAAGCGCCTACCACTTTCCGGCAGGAACCGGAGCTGGATCAGTTACCGTTTTAACCGGTTGCTTTCTTCAGGCAGAAACCCCGTCGGGACTTCGTGTTCCGGCGGGGTTTTGCTTGGGCATATTTTTCCGGCGGGGCCGGAACACGGGCGGGCGAAGCGTTGGTTTCCTGGTTACCTTTACTGCTTCCTCCGTCCCGCTTCTGCATGGTCGTTTCCTCCTTTTCGCGTGCCGCTGGTACGGTTTGTACGTTGTTGTTGCTGGCCGCCGGCTGCACTTCCGCGCCCGATTTCACCCCCAAGCCCAAGGGCTACAACCGCATCGATTTGCCGCCGCACGCTTACCAGCAGCTGGCGCCCGGCCGGCCGTACACGTTCGAGTACTCGCGCTACGCCAAAATCCTGCGCGACTCCTCCTATCTGGCCCAGCCGAATTGGATTAATGTGTATTACCCGCAGCTGAAGGCCAACGTACAGATTACCTACGCCGACCTGAAGGGCCGGCCGCAGCTGTACAGCAAGCTGCTGGAAGATGCCCGCAAGCTCACCAGCAAGCACGAAATCAAGGCCACGGCTATTGATGAAACCATGCTCAAAACGCCCCACGGCCAGCGCGTGGCGGTGTTTGAGTTGCAGGGTGAGGTTCCCAGCCAGTTTCAATTCTACACCACCGACAGCACCCGCCACTTCTTCCGGGGCGCGCTCTACTTCCGTACCGCCACCGCCAACGACTCGCTGGCCCCGGTGATTGAGTATGTGAAGCAGGACGTGGTGCGCCTGCTGAATACGCTGCAATACAAGTAACTGTCAAATTGTTGAACTGGTGAACGGCTGCTTGTCTACCCGGTAGAGGGCGAAAGCCATTGAGCCGTTCAGCAATCCAGCCATTTTCCCTTGAGCAACTTCTTTCAGACCAAACTTGAGTATCTGCGGGGCGTGGGCCTGCAACGGGCGCAGCTGCTGCAAAAGGAGCTGAACCTGTTCACCTACGGCGACCTGATCCAGCGCTACCCGTTCCGCTACCTCGACCGCACCCAGTTCTACAATATCTGCGACCTGCACGACGACCTGCCGTTTGTGCAGGTGAAGGGCATTCTGCGCAACCGCGAAGTGGTTGGCGAAGGCCCCAAGAAGCGCATGGTAGCTAAGGTAGCCGATGCCAGCGGGGAGCTGGAGCTCGTGTGGTTCAAGGGCGTGAACTACCTAGAAAAGGTGATTAAAAACCACCAGGAGTACATCGTGTTCGGCAAACCCACGATGTTCAACGGCCGGCCCCAGATGGCCCACCCCGAGATGGAAGAGGTGACCGAGCAGAAAGTCGGTCAGAGCTACCTGCAGCCGGTGTACAACACCTCCGAGAAGCTCAAGAACTACCATCGCGTCGATAGTAAGGCCATCATGCGCATGGTGGCCGATCTGCTGAAGATTGCTCTGCCCCACGTGCGGGAAACCCTGTCGCCGGCGCTGGTGCAGCAGTACGCGCTGATGGACAAGGCCACAGCCATTCAGCAGATTCACTTTCCACAGAGCACCGAACTGCTCCAGACAGCCCGCTTCCGGCTTAAGTTTGAGGAGCTGTTTTACGTGCAGCTCAAGCTGCTGCGCCAGCGCGACCAGCGCAAAGTCACGCTGGCCGGCCAGATTTTCAAGGAGGTACCCACGCTGGTGCACTTCTACAAAAACGTGCTGCCGTTTGACCTAACCGGGGCCCAGAAGCGCGTAATCCACGACATCTATAAGGATTTTTGCGCGGGCCAGCAGATGAACCGGCTCCTACAGGGCGACGTGGGCTCGGGCAAAACCATCGTGGCCTTCATCAGCATGCTCATGGCCGCCGACAACGGGGCGCAAAGCTGCCTGATGGCCCCTACCGAAATTCTGGCCGACCAGCACTACGTGGGCCTGAAGGGCTTTGCCGACCTACTGGGGCTGAAAATCGGGAAGCTCACGGGAAGCAGCCGCACCGCCGAACGGCGCGTGCTGCACGAGCAGCTGCGCTCCGGCGAGCTGCACATGCTGGTGGGCACCCACGCGTTACTCGAAGATGTGGTGCAGTTTAAGAACCTAGGCCTCACCATCATGGACGAGCAGCACCGCTTCGGGGTGGCGCAGCGCTCCAAGCTCTGGCAGAAAAATCCCCACGTAATTCCGCACGTGCTGGTGATGACGGCCACGCCCATTCCGCGCACGCTGGCCATGACGCTCTACGGTGACCTGGACGTGTCGGTGATTGACGAGCTGCCGGCCGGCCGCAAGCCCATCGTCACGGTCCACCGCTTCGACAGCAACCGCCTCAAGGTATTCGGCTTCCTGCGCGACCAGATCCGGCTGGGCCGGCAGGTGTACATTGTGTACCCGCTCATCGAGGAAAGCGAGATGATGGCCGACTACAAGGACCTCATGGACGGCTACGAAAGCGTGGCCCGCGCCTTCCCCGAGTTCCAGATCAGCATCGTGCACGGCCGCATGAGCGCGGCCGAAAAGGACGCCGAGATGCAGCGGTTCGTGAAAAATGAAACCCAGATTATGGTGGCCACCACCGTTATTGAGGTGGGCGTAAACGTGCCTAATGCCTCCGTCATGGTGATTGAAAGCACCGAGCGGTTCGGCCTCTCACAGCTGCACCAACTGCGCGGCCGCGTGGGCCGGGGTGCCGACCAGAGCTACTGCATTCTGATGAGCGGCTACAAGCTCAGCAAGGACTCGCGCACCCGCATCGAAACGATGGTGCGCACCAACAACGGCTTCGAAATTGCCGACATCGACCTGAAGCTGCGCGGCCCCGGCGACCTGATGGGCACCCAGCAAAGCGGCGTCCTCGACCTGCTGATTGCCGATCTGGCCAAGGACGGCCGCATTCTGAGTGAGAGCCGGGCCGCCGCCCAGGCCATCTTGGCCGAAGACCCTGATCTGGTGAAGCATGAAAACCAGGCCATTCGCCGCCACATCGAGAGCCTGCCCGCTACGGCCGTGAACTGGAGCCGCATCAGTTAAGCTCCTCTATAAATCCTGTACGCAAACAACGGCCCGGTCCCGAACTACTATAGTTGGGGCCGGGCCGTTGTGCGAAAACAGCAGGCATAAAAAAGGCGACTTCCGAAAAAAGTCGCCTGATACGAAGGTTATTCCAGGTTGCTAACTGTTACGACGGTTGGGGCGGTAGATTGCCAGAACCGCGACCCACCACCCTCAATCTTTCGCTTGACAGCGGTAGACGTTTGGAAAAACGAGGCGTTTCGTGCGGGAAATTGCACAGAATTCTTGCTGGTTGTAGCTACTGAACTAGTAGCTTGCTGATTGATCTTACCTATCACTACAAGCGAAAGCATAAGAGAGAAACGTAGTAAAGACTTCATAGGGTACTGCCGGTTTATGAGGCTCCGGCCGTTTTGCAAATTTCAGACCGGAAAGCCTGTAATCCTAGAAACGACTGAAACAAATACAAGAAAAACAGGAAAAAAGCCTTTACCACGACCTAAGACTTATTTTCTGTGGGATAAGAAAACAGAACTATGAATATACAGAATTTACACTTTTTTATATTCACAATCTATTTCGCCTATTCCCTCAGAATATGGATGCTTTTATTGTTTAGCTTATCAACCAAACGATACCACCTTCATTTACAGACTAATAGACTGTAAAACACAGGGGCTTGTTCTGTGATAGGCTTAACATTGTCGTGGCAAAGCGGGGAGTGTACGAAGTGCAGCCGAAGTTGGATACCTTTGGAGAGTACATTTTTATGATTTGAGCCTGCTCATTCACCTAACTGTCTTTGTCTGTGCGTTTTCCTTTATTGTTCGCGTCTGGTTTCGGCTTGGCTACCCTCCTGCTGGCCCCGGCATCGACAGTAGCCCAACGGGTTAAATCGGCTGCTTTCAGCTACTTACCGGAGCAAACTGATGACCGGTACAACCAACGGGTTGGCAGCAAAACATTGACCTTACCCACCGGCGGTTTCGTGATTCTGGCTCACAAGTCGGCTACAGAATATGCGGTGGAGCGTTATGATGCCGACTTAAAGCGGCTGTGGAGTACGGCTCTCCCTCTAGCCGCTGGTGAAGCCATTGACGGATTCAACCGTAGCACCAGCCAGATTACTGTATTGGTTCACCAAGCCACCGGAGCAGCCCAACAGTTAGGAGGTTACACTTTGGATATAGCTAGTGGCCAAAAAACTCCGGTTAAAAAGCTCATCGAAGTTGGTACGCGTGACCGGCGGCCCGGCGCGTCTTTTTCTCCCGACGGCACCAAGCTGGTGGTGTGGCGCTACCTCACGCAAGGCGCGCAGATCAAGGCCATAAGCGCCAGCATCTACGACGAGAAGCTCACCAAAGTCAAGGACCGCACCTATGATTTTCATGACCAGGGCGGCTTTTTCTCCAGCACTGTACACGTAGGCAACGACGGCTCCCAGCTGGTAACGCTGGTAGGTGACGAGATGAAAAAGCTCACCGTGCGCCGTTACCGCAACGACTCGCCTGAGGTGAAGGTGATGTCGGTATCGGTAGGCGGTACGTTTGGGGGTAAAGTGGTAAACGTGTTTGATACCCGCTTTCGGCTGCTGGCCGATAACACGCTGTACGCCGCCGCCATCTGCAACGAGCGGGAAACCGGCCTCTACCACAGCCTGAAGGTGGTGAAGTTCGACTTCTCGGCCGAGGGCGACATGAAGTTCGCGCCCGAGTTCAAGTTCACGCCCGAGTACCTAGCCGAAGTCAACAAAGCCAACGGCAGCGCCGCCAAGCGCCTCGAAGATATGTATCTCACCGACCTGCTGCTCACCGACGACAAGCAGCTGGTGGTAGTGGCCGAGAAAAAATACGAGGAAGGTGGCGACGACTCGCCCGGCCACACCCGCGAGCTGCACCTGTTCGGCTACAACGAGTTCCAGTCGCCCACCTGGCACAGCATCATCGGCAAGGACCAGGTAGCGCCGGCTACCGAGGGCTACAGCAGCATTGGCTACCGGGCCGCCGTATTCGGGCCCGAGGTGCAGGTGGTGACTTGGGAGAAGCTCAAGAACAAGTCGGACCTGTACCTGCGCCGCCTGAACGTGCAGACGGGCGTGGTATCGGAGCCGAAAGGCCTGGGCCTGAACGTGGCCTCGGACCAGAACCCTTCTTACGTCAAGGATTTCACCGGCTGGCTGGATGCCAAAACGCTCATCGGTGTAAGCCGCCCCAGCAAAAAATCAGCGGCCCTGATGCTGAACAAGATTGTGGTGAAGTAAATCACAGATGTTATAGATGGCCCTGATGCCGCAGATCTGTTCTGACGCATCTGTCCTGATATACCTGTTTTAACGCAAAGAGCCGCTCCTGTTTTCAGGAGCGGCTCTTTGTATACTGGCAGGTTAGTCGGTTTATGGAAAGATGCCGAGGGATTGGTAGCTGACGCCGATTTTCTCGATGGCGCTGTAGAAAGCGGCGGTGCGCAGGTCGGTGATGCCTTCTACCTCGTCCATCACCTTGCGGATGGATTGGTAGGCGGTAATCATCGTGTCTTCGAGGCCGGAGCGTACGAGGTCGATTTCGTCGGCACCATGCACGATTTGCTGGCGTTCTTCCGGCGTTATGGTCTTGCCGGTAGTGCGCTCAATGGTGGCTACCAGCCGGCGCATGGCGCCTTCCTCAGCCCGCTTGCCCATGCGGCCAAACCGCACGTTCGACAGGTTTTTCAGCCACTCGAAGTAAGATACCGTCACGCCGCCGGCGTTGAGGTAGAGGTCGGGCAGGATGATGATGCCCTTCTCCAGCAGGATTTTCTCGGCGCCCTGCGTGGTGGGGCCGTTGGCTCCTTCGGCAATAATCTTGGCCTTGATGTTGGCCGCGTTGCCCTCATGAATCTGGTTTTCCAGCGCAGCCGGCAGCAGCACGTCGCACTCGTACTCCAGCAGATCCAACGACTCGGCTACGTCCTGCGCCCCGGCGAACCCCATGATGGAGCCTGTTGCCTCGCGGTGCTTGAATACGGCGGCCACGTCGAGGCCTTTCTCGCTGTAAATGCCGCCTTCCCGCTCGGCAATGCCGGTGATGAGGGCGCCTTCTTCCTGGCAGAAATGAGCCGCGTAGTAGCCCACGTTGCCCAGTCCCTGCACGATGATGCGCTTACCGGCAATGCCGCTGCTCAAGCCCGCTTTCTTCAGCATCGGCTCATCCAGCAGCAGCTCACGCAGCCCGTAAAACACGCCCAGGCCCGTAGCCTCGGTCCGCCCCCGGATACCGCCCTGCCCTACCGGCTTGCCCGTTACGCAGCCCAGCGCGTTGGTGTCGCCGTACTTGAAGGTCATGTACGTATCGGCAATCCAGGCCATTTCGCGGCTGCCGGTGCCGTAATCGGGGGCCGGCACGTCCATGCCAGGTCCGATAAGGTTCTTTTTGATCAGTTCACTGGCGTAGCGCCGCGTCACGCGCTCCAGGATATTGACGGGCGTAGTGCGCGGGTTGATCTTCACGCCGCCTTTTGCGCCGCCGAACGGCACGTCTACCAGCGCACACTTGAAGGTCATGAGCGTGGCCAGGGCCATTACTTCCTCCTCATCTACATATACGCTGTACCGAATGCCGCCCTTGCTGGGCAGCTTGTGGTGGCTGTGCTGCACCCGAATGCCTTCGAACACCTGCACGTGACCGTCTACTTCCACCGGGAAGTTGACCTTATAAATGCTGTTGCAGGCCCGGATCTGGGCGATAATGCCGGGGTCGAGCTTGGAGAAGCTGGCCGCGTGGTCGTAAAACCGCAGCACGCTCTCGTAGAAGTCCTTGCCCTGTACCTGTTCGTTGGCCATAAGTGGATGGAATTGAAGGTGGGAGATGTATCAGCAAACGGCAGCCCGACCGTTGGCGTTGTGCCTAACTGCGTTTTTAAGGCCGCTAGAACGTTGTAGAGACGCAATATTTTGCGTCTCGTCGTTGAACAACGGCACCGCGCATATCAAACAACATTAGCAACGACGAGACGCAAAATGTTGCGTCTCTACAACGTTCTAGCGGCCCCGCCCAGATTCCTCCCTTTGGTCGGAATGACAATAGGCCAAATACGCAGCAAGCCGCCCCCGAACCGGGAGCGGCTTGCTGTTTCCTGAGGTTTTCCCGGCTTCACGGTTAGTAGAAAGCGCCTGCCAGCACCGTCCACAAAATCCGTGAAATCCGCGAAAGAATCCGCGTCAATCTGTGATTTAGTAGGTGTACTCGTTGGCGGCAATGAGGTGGTCGGCGATGCGACGACGGGCCTCCTTGGCGTTGTAGAGGTCCGACTTGGTGAAGCGCTTCAGGCCCATGGCTAGCAGACGCTGCTCGTCGCCCTCGGTCATGGTGCCGATAGCGTCTTTGCCGAACTTGTTTACTTGGTCGATGGTGTCGTAGAGGTACACGCGGGCAATGTCGATTTGCGTCGAAACGGCCTCCTCACCTTTGGTGGCGACTTCTTTCTCCACGCGCAACAGGGTGCTTTCGGCGGTGTATACCTTGATGGCCATATCAGCAATGTTCATCAGTACTTCCTGCTCTTTGGCGAGCGAGTTCATGTACTTCTGCACGGCCGTACCGGCTACCATCAGAATGGCCTTCTTCAGCTTGGCAATGGTTTTCTTCTCGGCCGCAAACAGGCCGGTTTCCTCTTCCAGGTTGAAGTCCGGAATAGCCATCAGTTCCTGCTGCACGGCCTGGGCCGGACCCATCAGATCCAGTTCGCCCTTCATAGCCTTCTTCAGGATCATGTCTACGAGCAGCATGCGGTTGATTTCGTTGGTGCCCTCGAAGATGCGGTTGATGCGCGAATCCCGGTAAGCGCGGTCCATCGGGTAGTCGGCCGAGAAGCCGTAGCCACCGTAGATCTGCACGCCTTCATCCACCACGTAGTCAAGCACTTCCGAGCCTTCCACTTTCAGCAAAGCGCACTCCACGGCAAACTCGCGGGCAGCACCCAGCAGAGCCTCGTTGTGGCTCTGGCCTTTGCTGAGCAACTCCTGCTCCATGCGGTAGATGTCCATGCCAGCGCGGTAAATAGCCGATTCCACGGCGTAGATACGCACGGCCTGCTGGGCCAGCTTGTACTTTATAGCGCCGAACTTGCTGATGGGCAGCTTGAACTGCACCCGCTCGTTGGCATATTTCACGCTCAGCGTGGAAGCCATTTTGGTAGCACCCAGGCAAGCGGCAGCCAGCTTGATGCGGCCGATGTTCAGGATGTTGAAGGCAATGAGGTGGCCTTTGCCAATCTCGCCCAGCACCGCCGATTTCGGCACTTTCACGTCGGACAGGAACACCTGGCGGGTCGAGGAACCCTTGATGCCCATCTTGTGCTCCTCGTTGCCGAGGCTCAGGCCGGGCGTTTCTTTCTCGATGATGAAGCCGGTGAACTTATCACCGTCCACCTGAGCGAAAACGATGAATACGTCGGCGAAACCACCGTTCGTAATCCACATTTTCTGGCCGTTGAGCACATAATGCTCGCCGTCTTCGGTGGGCATGGCTTTGGTTTTGGCGCCCAGGGCGTCGGAACCGGAGCCGGGCTCGGTGAGGCAGTAGGCACCCATCAGCTCACCGTTGGTGAGGCCGGGCAGGTATTTGGCTTTCTGCTCCTCGTTGCCGAAGTATAGAATGGGCAGCATGGCAATGCCCGTGTGGGCCGCGAAGGCCACCGGGAACGAGTGGCCACCACCCACACCCTCCGTCACGCGCAGCGACGTGGGGAAGTCCATGTCCAGTCCGCCGTACTGCTCGGGAATACTCACGCCGAACAGGCCCAGCTGGCCAGCCTTTTCCATCAGGCCGCGCATAAGTCCTTCCTCGTGGTTATCGAGGCGCTCGAGCAGCGGCTGCACTTCCTTCTCCACGAAGTCGAGAGCGGTCTGGTGCATCATGTTCTGCTCCTCCGAAAAATCGGCGGGCGTGAATACGTCCTGGGCGTCGGTTTCCTTGATGATAAACTCGCCGCCTTTCACAAGTTGGTTAGCTACTTCCATGATGGGTGAAGGTTGAATTGAGTGGGAAATGTTGAAGTCAAAACCAGAAACTACTCGGCTTACCTACTATTTACCGGCAAGTAAGCCCCGTTGTTTTGTCGTACCGAAAGATACAAAAATATGTTATGCTTGCCGACTACTTTCTGAAAAAAGAAGCTCCAACCAAGTCAGAGCTTCTCTTTTCAAAGGTTACCGTGGGAAAGGCCCATACCAGGCGTCCGTCAGGGCCGAGCTGGTCGCCTGGGCCACTTCGGGCCGCTGGGTTAGCCACTGCTGCAGCTGCTGTTGGCGGTGCTGGGTCTGCTCCTTGGTTATCCGAATCACGGGCTGCACGAAGAAGGACACCAGGGAGCCACCCATCATTAGGTCCAAGTCGTCTACCTGCGCCATCAGGGGCTCCCACAGCGAGGAGCCTTGCTGGGCCGCATCGCTCTTTAAAACGAGGGTGACGTACCAGCCGAATTCCTGAAATTCGCTACGGTATGTCTTCTTCCGAAGTCGCTTTTTCATAGTCCGTTCAAAAAGCAGTGCTGGGACGAAGCCCGTTGGGCAATTCATCCCAGCATTAGGTTACTTCAGCAGCTCGTAGATGCCGGCTACGCCCTGGCCGCCGCCGACGCAGGCGGTTACCATGCCGTACTTCTGGCCCCGGGCACGCAGCTCGTGGAACAGCTGGATGCTGAGCTTAGCGCCGGAGCAGCCCAGCGGGTGACCGAGGGCAATGGCGCCGCCGTTCACGTTCACTTTGCTCTGGTCCATGTCCAGCTCACGCATTACGGCGAGGCTTTGGGAGGCGAAGGCCTCGTTGAGCTCGAATAGGTCGATATCCTGGAGCTTCATGCCGGCTTGGCGCAGCGCCTTCGGCACGGCCTTAATGGGGCCCATGCCCATGATGCGCGGGTCGATGCCTTCGGTGGCGTAGGTCACCATGCGGGCAATCGGCTCTAAGTTCAGCTCCTTCACCATGCGCTCCGACATAACGATGACGAAAGCGGCACCGTCGGAGGTCTGCGAGGAGTTACCGGCCGTTACCGAGCCGTTGGCCGCAAACACCGGGCGCAGCTTGCCTAGGGCCTCTAGGGAGGTATCGGCGCGGGGGCCTTCGTCGGTGTCCACTACGAACGAGCGGTTTTTCTTTTTACCGGTGGCCTGGTCGAGGTAGGTTTCCTCCACGGTTACGGGCACAATCTGGTCCTTGAACTTACCTTCCTGAATGGCTTTGATGGCCTTCTGGTGGGAGTTGTAGGCAAACTGGTCCTGGTCTTCGCGGGTGATGCCGTAATCCTGGGCCACGGCTTCGGCGGTGAGGCCCATGCCGAGGTAGTAGTCGGGGTGCTGCTGGGCGAGCTTGTAATTGGGCACGGTTTTCCAGCCCACGGTAGGCACCAGGCTCATGCTTTCGGTACCACCGGCCACGATGCAGTCGGCCATACCGGCGGCAATTTTACCGGCGGCCATGGCAATGGTTTCCACGCCGGAGCCGCAGTAGCGGTTCACGATGAGGCCCGACACGTTCATCGGCAGTGCCAGCAGCGAAATCAGGCGGCCCATCTGCAGGCCCTGCTCGGCCTCCGGTACGGCATTGCCCACAATCACGTCGTCGATGCGGGTGGGGTCCAGCTGGGGCACCGAGGCCACCAGGTGCTTGATGACGTCGGCGGCGAGGTCATCGGGGCGGGTGAAGCGGAAACCGCCACGGTTGGCTTTGCCAACGGCCGTGCGGTAGCCTGCTACGATATATGCGTTCATGGTTTTGAGTCTTAGAGAAGGTGGGTAGCTCTAGTCGCCTCACCCCCTAGCCCCCTCTCCGAAAAGGAGAGGGGGGACTAGAGGCTAGTTTTCGTTCTGCTATGAGGGGCAGCGCTAAAACTAAAATCTAGTTTTTCTAGGGCTAGTTCCCCCTCTCTTTTCGGAGAGGGGGCTAGGGGGTGAGGCCACCGTTGTTAGTTCCGCAGCGGTTTGCCAGTCGTCAGGATGCTTTGAATCCGCTCCAGCGTTTTCCGTTCGCCGGTGAGGCTGAGGAAGGCTTCGCGCTCCAGGTCCAGCAGGTACTGCTCCGATACTTCGGTGGGGCTGCTCAGGTCGCCGCCGCACATGATGTAGGCCAGCTTGTTGGCAATCTTCACGTCGTGGTCGGAGATGTAGTTGCCCTGCTTCATGGCGTGCACGCCAGTCAGGAACATGCCCAGGGCGCCTTTGCCCTGCACCTTGATGTTGGTTTTCTGCAGCGGCTGGGTGTAGCCATCCTCGGCCAGCTCAATGGCGGCGGCTTTGGCCTGGGCCAGTACGCGGTTGGAGTTCACCACCACTTCGTCGCCGCGGCGCAGGAAGCCCAGGTCGAAGGCTTCGTGGGCCGAGGTGGATACTTTGGCGGTGCTCACCGTCATGAAGGCGTTGCGCAGCAGGTTGTACTCCGGCTCACCTTCCTCGTACTTGAGGGCGGTACGCAGGGTCATTTCCTTGGTGCCGCCGCCGCCCGGAATCAGGCCTACGCCGAATTCCACGAGGCCCATGTAGGTTTCGGCCGCCGCTACCACCCGGTCGCAGTGCAGGTTCAACTCGCAGCCGCCGCCAAGGGCCAGGCCGTGGGGCGCGCCCACCACCGGAATGCTGCTGTAGCGCATCCGCATCATGGCCTGCTGGAACTGGGCAATCATCAGGTTCAGCTCATCGTACTCCTGGTCCAGCGCGAACATGTACACGAGGCCCAGGTTGGCGCCGGCCGAGAAGTTCGGCGCGTCGTTGCCCACCACGAGGCCGCGGAAGTCCTTTTCAGCCAGCTCCACGCCTTTCAGCAAGCCCTGGATTACGTCGGAACCCAGCGCGTTCATCTTCGAGTGGAACTCCACGTTCAGGATACCGTCGCCCATATCAAGCACCGAGGCCCCGGCGTTTTTCCACAGCACTTTGCCCGTGGCGCGCAGGTTATCCAGAATGATGAAGTTCTCCATGCCCGGAATGGCTTGGTAGCTCTTCGACTCGATGTCGTAGAACTGCTTCACGCCCGCTTCGCTCACTTTGTAGAAGGCAGTGTGGCCGGCGGCTACCATCTCCTCTACCCAGGGCGCTATGGTTTTGCCTTCAGCCTTGGCCAGCTCCAGGCCCTTCTGCACACCCAAGGCATCCCAGGTTTCGAAGGGGCCCAGGTCCCAGCCGAAGCCGGCGCGCAGAGCATCGTCAATCTTGTAGAGCGAGTCGGTGATTTCCGGAATTCGGTTGCTCACGTAGGCAAACAGGCCTGCGAAGGTCTTGCGGTAGAAGTCCCCAGCCTTGTCTTTGCCGGCGGCCAGCACCTTGAAGCGGTCCGCCAGCTTCTCAATCGGCTTGGTGGCTTCCAGGGTGGCAAACTTCACCTTGGCGCTGGGCTTGTACTCCAGCGTGTTCAGGTCGAGGGCCTGAATTTCCGACTTGCCGCCGGCGCCCTTCACTTTTTTGTAGAAGCCCTGAGCGGTTTTGTCGCCCAGCCACTTGTTCTCGGCCATCTTCTTGATGAAGTCGGGCAGCTGGAACACGTGCTTGGCTTCGTCGTTGGGCAGGTTCTGGGCGAGGCCGTTGGCCACGTTGATCATCGTATCCAGCCCCACCACGTCGGAAGTGCGGAACGTGGCCGACTTGGCGTGGCCGATAACCGGACCCGTCAGCTTGTCTACTTCCTCCACCGTCAGGCCCAGTTCGCTCATCACCTGCACCACGTCCATGATAGCGAAAACGCCCACGCGGTTGGCAATGAAGGCCGGGGTATCCTTGGCCAATACGGTGGTTTTACCCAGGTACAGGTCGCCGTAGTGCATCAGGAAATCCACCACCGACTTGTCGGTTTCCGGCGTCGGGATGATTTCCAGCAGCTTCAGGTAGCGGGGTGGGTTGAAGAAGTGCGTGCCGCAGAAGTGCTTCCGGAAGTCGTCGGACCGGCCTTCCGTCATCATATGAATCGGAATGCCGCTGGTGTTAGAGGTGATGAGCGTGCCGGGCTTGCGGAACTGCTCTACGCGCTCAAACAGGCTTTTTTTGATGTCGAGACGTTCCACTACCACCTCAATCGTCCAGTCGCAGCCGGCAATGTCCTTGAGGTTGTCGTCGAAGTTGCCGGTCTTGATGCGGGCGGCATCAGCCTTGCGGTAGAGCGGCGACGGATTGGCCGCCACGGCTGCCTGCAACGAGGCATTCACGATGCGGTTCTTCACGGCCGGGTTGTCCAGCTTCAGGCCTTTGGCCTCTTCGGCGGGCAGCAGCTCCTTGGGCGCAATGTCGAGCAGCAGTACCTGCACACCGATGTTGGCGAAGTGGCACGCAATGCGCGAGCCCATCACCCCGGAGCCCAAAACGGCTACTTTTTTGATGGTACGATTCATTCGTGGGGAGGAATGAGGTGGGAAGAAATAAGTTATTGGTTGTCAGATACTAATCGTCAGTCAAAGACCGGAACTAGTCGTCATGCCGAGTTCTTACGCAAACGGGCGGCCCTTTCGGCAAAAGGCCAGCCCGTAAAAAAAACTCCGCGCCGCCCGGCTAGGCCGGCGACTCGGAGCGCAAGGGTTTCAGCTTGAAATCGTCGTAGAGCGTTTTGCCCTCAATCATGCCCGTAATCTGGCCGACTACCTTAAAGAACACGTTCAGCTCGCTCTGCGGGATTTTGTCGCGCACCTTCAGGTTGAAGTGGCGCACCGTCTGGCGGGAAATTTCCTTGCCGCGCAGGCCTTCCTCGGTCAGGAAGATGCGCACCGAGCGTTTGTCCTGGGTGTCAGCTTGTTTATAGATCAGGCCTTTTTCTTCCATAGAGCGCAGAATGCGCGTCAGGGAGCGGGTTTCGAGGCCCAGCAGCGGCGCTATTTTGGTAGCCGGCGTGCCGTTTTCCTGGTCGATGTTCAGCAGCACGAAGCCGATGCTCGTGGTGATGTCGTGCTTGGCGGCCTGCGTATTATACATACGCGAAATGGCGTGCCAGGCAACTTTGATGTTATAATCGACGGTTTCTTCGGGAGTCATGGGAGGGTACTGCAAGTCCGGTAAACATACAGAAAACTGTTATGCTTGCATACTAAGTTAGCCAAAAAAATTTGGCACTCTCCTATCCGGCAAGCGGCCCGCCCACCGCAAAGCGGCAGGCGGGCCGGACAAGCTACCGGACTTTGCCGGACCTAGTGGCCGCCAGCACCGGCCGGCTTCTCGGCGTTCTGGTACAGGCCCTCGATGATTTCCTGGTTGTTCTGGGTGATGATCTTGCGCTTCACCTTCATGGTAGGCGTCATTTCGCCGGTTTCCACGGTCCAGAGCTGGGGCAGCAGGGCAATGCGCTTCACCTGCTCCCACTGCGCGAAGCTGCCGTTGTACTTGTTTACCAGCTCGTTGTACATCTTCACCACCTTCTCATTCTTCACCAGCTCCTCGTTGGAGCAGTTGCAGTCCACGCCGTTGCGCTTGCACCAGCCCTTCAGGTCGTCGAAGGCGGGGATGACGAGGGCGGAGGCGAACTTCTGGCCGTCGCCGACCACCATGCACTGCTCCACCAGCGGCGACTCCTTAAGCTTGCCTTCAATGACCTGCGGGGCAATGTACTTGCCGCCCGAGGTCTTGAACATCTCCTTCTTGCGGTCGGTGATTTTCAGGAACTTGCCATCTACCAGTTCGCCGATGTCGCCGGTGTGGAACCAGCCGTCGACGTCGAACTCCTTGGCCGTCAGCTCGGGCTTGTTGTAGTAGCCCAGCATCACCGACTCCGACTTGGTGAGGATTTCGCCGTCGGGGGCGAATTTCACCTCGGTGTTGTCGATGATGGGGCCTACAGTGCCAATCATGTTGTTTTCAGGCTCGTAGCCGCCCACGGCAATTACCGGGGAGGTTTCCGTGAGGCCGTAGCCTTCCATCACCCGAATGCCGCCGGCCCAGAACACGCGGGCCAAACGCGGCTGCAACGCCCCGCCGCCGCTCACGATGCAGCGCAGGTTGCCGCCCAGTGCCTCGCGCCACTTGCTGAAGATAAGCTTGTTAGCCAGCGCCAGCTGCGTGTTATAGAGGAAGCCGCCGTCCTTCTGGTTGTCGAATTTCAGGCCCAGGTTGAGCGCCCAGAAGAACAGGCTTTTCTTGACGCCGGTCTGCTCGTGGCCTTTTGCCACAATCTTGTCGTACACTTTTTCCAGCAGGCGCGGCACGGTAGTGAAGATTTCGGGCTTCACCTCGCGCAGGTTTTCGGCAATGCTTTCCATGCTCTCGGCGTAATAGATGCTCACGCCGTTGAGCAGGTAGATGTGCGTCACCATTCGCTCGAAGATGTGGCAAAGCGGCAGGAAGCTTAGGGCCTTGTCGTTTTCGGTGACGGGCACGAACGGCTGGGCGTTGCGGCAGTTGCTGAGGATGTTGTTGTGGCTCAGCATCACACCTTTGGGCTGGCCGGTGGTGCCCGAGGTGTAAATCAGCGTCAGCAGGTCGTGGGGCTCTACGGCGGCTTTAATCGGCTCCAGGTCGGCAGAGTTGCCTTTTTTGCCCAGCTCCAGCAGCTCGTTGAAGTGGCGGGCGCCGGCTACCTCATCGAAGGTGAAGACGTTCTGCGCCGGAATATCCAGGCCCTGCGTGGCTTCCTTCACCTTGTCGTACAGCTTCTGATCCGACACAAACACGGCCTTTACGCCGGCATCGGTGAAGATATATTTGTAGTCTTCCACCGTGATGCTGGGGTACATGGGCACACTGGTGGCGCCCAACTGCGCAATGCCAAAGTCAGCAAACATCCACTCCGGCCGGTTCATCGAAATGATGGCCACCTTATCATCTTTGCCGATGCCGAGGCTGCGCAAGCCCAGGCTCACCTGGTTGACTTTCTCGATGACGGTATCGGTGCTGATGGGGGTGTACTGGCCGTTGAGCTTGTGGGCGAAGCAGTCGGGCTTGTTGTATTTCTGCTGCAGCTGGGGCAGCAAATCGAACGTACGGCGGATGTCCATGCGGTGGTGGAGACGTTGGTGGGATGGGCAACTGGAGATGAGAACAACAGTAGCCTGCCTACGGCGCCGGAAAGCAAGCCGGACAGGAACTACCGCTTAAATAACTACTTTTTTCGCGGGAAAGCTCCTATTGCCTGCAAAACCCCGATAGGGCCGTGGCCCGCTTTTGCGTAGCTTTGTCGGAGTCTGCTCCCTCCGCGCACGATGAATCTGGCCATCTTTTTTGACCCGCTCGCCGAAGAGCTGGTAGCTTCTGCATCCCCCACCACCACTCTGGCCGGCTACGTCACGCCCTTTCTGGACGCGTTTCCGGACTGGCGGGCGGCTGATCTGGCCCTGATTGGACTGGACGAATGGCGTGGCAGTGCGGCCGGCTCTCCCGCTACGCACGGGGCTGACGCGGTACGCCGCTACCTGTATCGCCTGCAGAAAGGCACTGGTCCGTGCCGGCTGGTGGATCTGGGCAATCTGCGCCCGGGCCTCACGCTGGAGGACACGTATCAACGATTACGGGAAATTATTGCGGCCCTGCTGGAACAGGGTACGGTTCCGCTGCTGCTGGGCGGCTCTCACGACTTGGACTACGGCCAGTTCCTCGCCTACGAAACCCTGGACCGGCCCGTGAGCTTCGCCACCATTGATGCGCGCGTGGATATGGCGGAGCCCGATTCGGCGTATTCCGAAGATAGCCACCTGCGGCGGATGCTGCTGCACGAGCCCAGTTTCCTATTCAACTTCGCCCAACTGGCTCACCAGCAATATTTGGTGGCGCCCGATGTGCTAACGGCCCTGGAAAAGCTGCATTTCGAAACGTTGCGCGTGGGCCAGATCCGCGACGACATCCGGCAGGCAGAACCGTTGCTGCGGCAGGCCGACTTCGTAAGCATTGACATTGCGGCCCTGCGCTGGAACGACGCGCCCGGCTACTACCCGGCCAATCCGTTCGGGCTTACCAACGAGGAAGCGGCCAAGCTGGCCTGGTACGCGGGCTGCAACGACCAGCTTACTTCGTTCGGCCTCTACGGCTACCGTCCCGATTACGACACGCACGGGCTGGCCGCTATGGTACTGGCCACCATGCTCTGGTACTTCATCGAAGGGTACTACCACCGCCGCCGCGAAACCGAGTTTCGGGGTCCCAGCTTCGTACGCTACGCCGCCGGTCTGCATGGTCCACCTGATTACAGCCCCCTAGACGACGTTGAGCTGGACGGCCCCGACCGGATTGTGTTCTACAAGTCGCAGCAAACGGACCGCTGGTGGATGGAGGTTGTAAACCTGGCGGGCAACGTGAAGCGCATTGTGCCTTGCAGCTACCAAGATTACTTGCACGCAGCCCAGGGCGACCTGCCCCACCGCTGGATCCTGACGCAGGCCCTGCTAGGGTAGCTTATTGGTTTTTGGGTACTCGTTTTTGGTTTTTGGCTTCTTATGAATGATGTATCCTCAGACTTGTCAGCAGACTCAGGCAAGTCCGCGCCCAACAACCAAAAACCAGCAACTAACAACTCCGATCTGCCCACGTACACCCGCGGCCAACTGGCTTTGCGCAACGGGCAGGACCGGGACGAAATCTGGGTGGCGTACCACGGCAATATTTACGATGTCACCCGCTCCCGCCTCTGGAAGCGCGGCAACCACTACGAGCACTGGGCCGGCCAGGACCTGACCCGGGAACTGGACCACGACGCCCCGCACACGCCCAACGTTTTTGACAAATTCCCGGTTATCGGGCGGCTGGCCTGATCCGGCCGATAGTCTGTTTTCCTTCCTGTTCTGCCCGCATGAATACTACCGAAAGTCCTTCCGTTTTCAATAACCTCGAAACCCTCTCGACGGCGGAGCTGCTGGCGGGCATCAACAGCGTAGACCAGACCGTACCGCAGGCCGTGGCGAAGGCACTTCCGCAAATTGAGGCGCTGGTAGAGGCCACCGTAGCCCGTTTGGCGGCCGGCGGCCGGTTGTTTTACATCGGGGCAGGCACCAGCGGCCGGCTCGGTATTCTGGACGCTTCCGAGTGCCCGCCCACCTTCGGCGTACCCCACGGTGTGGTTATTGGTATCATTGCGGGCGGCGACACAGCCATTCGGAAGGCCGTGGAAAACGCCGAGGACGACGCAGAACAGGCTTGGCGTGACCTGCGGGCCTATGACATCAATGAGCAGGATATTGTAGTGGGTATTGCCGCTTCCGGCCGTACACCCTACGTGATTGGCGGGCTGGAGCAGGCCCGCCGGCACGGGACGGCAACGGGCTGCATCGTGTGCAACGCGGGTTCCGGGGTGGCGGCTGTGGCCGAGTTTCCGGTGGAAGTAGTAACGGGCCCCGAGTTTGTTACCGGCAGCACCCGCCTCAAGGCCGGCACTGCCCAGAAGCTGGTCCTCAACATGCTGACTACGGCCACGTTCATTCGTCTAGGCCGCGTGAAGGGCAACAAAATGGTGGATATGCAGCTCAGCAACGCCAAACTGGTGGATCGGGGCGAGAAAATGCTGATGGACGAGCTACGCATTGCTCAGCCCGAAGCCGCTGAATTGCTCCGGCAGCACGGCTCGGTGCGGGCGGCGCTGGTGGCGTATAAGGCATGACCGAAGCGTATGCGCATCATTCCAGCATACGCCCCCATCACACCCTGGCTTATTGCTGCGTTATCTTTAGCGCAAACGGGGCTGACTTATCTCGTCCTACAACTAGACCCGAGTGATGCGTTGATGAGCTTAAGTGACGGTGGAAGTATCTTTCTACCTCTAGCGCTTGTATTACTTGTTTTAAGCCTAGCCGCATTCCGAGGCAAGCACTGGTTCCAAGGACTATGGGCTTTATTGTTTGGACTGCCCGGACTGCTACTTGGCAGTATGTCGCTTTACCTGCTATTCTGTTGCGGAACATTCTCGTAGCCGAACACATTGCTATTGCTTACCGTTTCGTGTTGTAAGCAATCTGCCTTCCTCTATGCACACCCTCGAGCCGCATTACGCCTGGCTGGATCAATATCAGGCCAACGAAGACCCCCGCTCCCCTTTGTTCGAGGCTGAGAATAGCCTCGACAGCTACGTCAATACCATTTACGGTTACTATATCCATCCGCAGTGGGACAGCCTCGATTCGGAGACGCTGTACCTGAAAATTCTGTTTGTGGATTATGAGGCGGAGGCGGCTATTCTTGAGTTTATCGGCGAGTGGAATGATGCTATTGAAAACGACGTGATGCTGCTCAAACGCAACATCATCGACCTGATGACGCACGAGGGTATCCGCAAATTCGTGCTCATCGGCGAAAACGTGTTCAACTTCCACGGCTCCGATGATTCGTATTACGAAGAGTGGTTTGAGGACGTGGAAGATGGCTGGATTGCGGCCGTCAACTTTCAGGAGCACGTTATCCGCGAAATGCGCCAGTACAACGTAGATTCCTACCTCAATTTCGGCGGCCAGCTGGATGACCTGCCCTGGCGTACCTATGCCCCGCGCAAGCTGTTCGAAGTAGTGGATAACCTGTTGCAGCGCCGTTTGGGGTAAGGTGGTAAACTGATGAGTGAACCCGCCGGTATTTTAACCGGTCTTCACAACCGATGCTGGTACTACCAACAAAAAAAGAGGCTCTCCGCAAGTGGAGAGCCTCTTTTTTGCGTCCTAGACGCTGCCGTAATTACTGGGCAGGAGTCGTAGCGGGAGCGGGGGTAGCCTGGCTGGGCATAGCGTCAGCCTGGTCTTCCATAGCGTCGGCTTTGGCTTCGGTAGTAGCTTCTACCGAGTCAGCACCAGCTTCGTTGCCAGCAGCTTCCATAGCATCAGCTTTGGCTTCGCCATTAGCTTCAACGTTGTCAGCAGCTTGCTCCATGTTGTTTTCTTTCTGGCTGTCGCAAGAAGCGAAGGAGAACGAAACAGCGGCCAGGGCGAGGAACAGTACTTTTTTCATGATCAGGAGAATGTGAGAGATGGAAATTCAGTTGGATTGACCGAGCGGCTTTCACCGTCAATCGGGACTTTATAAGCGGTTGCAAAAAAGGTAACCCGTCACCGCTCAACTTTTTTCATACTTTTTTTTCCACCCTGCTTCCTCGCACGCGTCACGGCACAAAAAAAGGCGGCCCCCGATATCGGGAGCCGCCTTTTTTGTGGGCGCCGAGCGGCGCGCCGGCTTACTTGGCGTCGGTTGCGTCAGCAGCGTTTTCCATAGCGTCGGCTTTGGCTTCGGTCGAAGCTTCTACTGAGTCAGCACCGGCTTCGTTGCCAGCAGCTTCCATAGCATCAGCTTTGGCTTCGCCAGCTTCTTCTACGTTTTCAGCCTGAGCTTCCTGGGCGTTTTCGGTTTTGCTGTCGCACGAAGCGAAAGAGAACGAAACAGCAGCCAGGGCGAGGAACAATACCTTTTTCATGATGGGGAATGTAAGAGAATGAATGTCAGTTTGAAGAGCTTCAATTTTCTGGCCTGGGCCGGAAATCGAAGCTTTATAGCAGTTCTGGCAGAAGGTAACCCGGCCGGCAGAAGAAATTTTCATTTTCTCTTCACCAACTCCGGCAGTGGCCTTTTACTTCTTGCGGAATACGATGCCGATGGGCACGCCGGTAAAGTCGAACTTCTCGCGCAGGCGGTTTTCCAAGTAGCGCGTGTAGCTTTCCTTCACGTACTGCGGCAGGTTGCAGAAGAAGGCAAACACCGGGTTGTGGGTAGGGAGTTGGGTAACGTACTTGATGCGCACCAGCTTGCCCTTCTGAATAGGCGGCGGATACTTCTCGATTTCCTTCAGCATCACCTCGTTCAACTCCGAAGTCGGAATTTTACGACGCTTGTTTTCGTACACTTCAATGGCCGTTTCAATGGCTTTGTGCACGCGCTGCTTGGTGAGCACCGACACGAAAATCACGGGCGGATACGCAATGGGCGCAATCTTCTCCATGATTTTGGCCTCGAACTCCTTGGCCGTGTTGGTTTCCTTGTTCTCAATCAGGTCCCACTTGTTCACCAAAATCACGATGCCCTTGCGGTTCTTATCGGCCAGGCCGATGATGTTCACGTCCTGGGCCTCAATGCCCCGGGTAGCGTCCAGCATCACCACGCAGATATCGGCTTCCTCCAGTGCCCGGATGGAGCGCAGCACGGAGTAGAATTCCACGTCTTCGTGTACCTTGGTTTTGCGGCGCAGACCGGCCGTGTCCACCAGCATGAACTCCTTGCCGAAGGCATTGTACCGCGCCTGGATGGAGTCGCGGGTGGTGCCGGCAATGTCCGTCACGATGCTGCGGTCGGTACCCAGCAGCAGGTTCACGAACGAGGACTTGCCCACGTTCGGGCGGCCCACCACGGCAATTTTCGGAATGCCCAGGTCGGGCTCCTCGATGCCTTCTTCCTCAAAATGGCTCACCACGGCATCCAGCAAATCGCCGGTGCCCGAGCCGCTCTGAGAGCTGATGGGAAAGATTTCGCCGTCGCCTACCCCAAGCGTGTAGAACTCGCCGGAAGCGTGGGCGCGGGCGTTGGTATCGGCCTTGTTGGCGATGATGTAAATAGGCTTTTTGCCCTGGTAGCGGCGCAATACGCTGGCAAACTCCTCATCGAGGTGATGCACACCGGTATCGGCATCTACCATGAACAGCACCACGTCGGCCTCATCAATAGCCAGCTTTACCTGCTTGTTGATTTCGCCTTCGAAGATGTCGTCGGAGTTGTGCACGTAGCCGCCCGTGTCAATCACGGTGAAGTACTTGCCCGTCCAGTCGCCGTAGCCGTAGTGCCGGTCGCGCGTAACGCCTGACTCGTTGTCCATGATGGCCTTACGCTGGCCTACTAAGCGGTTGAACAGGGTGGATTTGCCCACGTTCGGGCGGCCCACAATGGCAATGGTATTTTTCATGCGTCTGACTCCAGCCGCCGGCCCGACCAAGTTCGGCAGTGCCCGGAGTAGTTAAATGAGTGTGAGGTCGGAAGGACTATGAAGTGGTGATTTAGTGACTTAGTGAGTTTGTTTTCCGCTTACACTGCTTGCACAAGAACTCACTAAATCACCAATCAATAAATCACCTATTGGTACCCGAACCGGCTGAGGGCCTTGGGGTCGGTGCGCCAGTTTTCGTTGACTTTGACGTGGATTTCGAGGAAGACTTTCTTCTGGAAGAACTTCTCCATTTCCTCGCGGGCCCAGGTGCCTACTTTTTTCAGGGCCGCGCCCTGCTGGCCGATGATGATGCCCTTCTGGCTGGACCGCTCCACGTAAATAATGGAGCGCATTCGAATGATGTCCTCGTCTTCCTTGAACTCCTCGATTTCTACTTCGCAGCTGTACGGAACCTCTTTCTTGTAGAGCTTGAAGATTTTCTCCCGGATCATCTCGGCCGCGAAAAACCGCTCGGGCTTATCGGTCAGCTCGTCTTTGGGGTAGTAAGGCGGATGCACGGGCAGGTAGCCGAGCACCAGATCCAGCAGCTCGCCGGTCCCGAATTTTTCGAGGGCCGAAATAGGTAGCACACGGGTGGCATTGGGCAGGTGCTCGCGCCAGTAGTCCACCTTGGCTTCCACCTCGGCTTGGTCGGCCTGGTCGATTTTGTTGACGAGCAGCAGAATGGGCGTATCCACCATCTTGCGCAGACGCTCCACTACCGGCTCCTCGTCGTGCTTTTCGTAGATATCGGTTACAAACAGAATCACGTCGGCATCTTCCAAGGAAGAGTACACGAACGACATCATGGCGTTGTGCAGCTCGTACTTGGGCTGAATGATACCAGGCGTGTCGGAGTACACCAGCTGGAAATCCTCGCCGTTGAGGATGCCCAGGATGCGGTGGCGCGTGGTCTGGGCCTTGCTGGTGACGATGCTGAGCCGCTCTCCCATCAGGGCGTTCATGAGCGTGGACTTGCCCACATTGGGTTTGCCGATAATGCTCACGAAGCCGGCGCGGTGCGGATTGGAAGATGTATTCATTTCAGAATCTGAAATTTGGGCTGCAAAGGTACGGTTATTTTAGGCCATTAGCAGTTAGCTGTCAGCTATTAGCTTCTTTTGCAGGTTGATTTAAAGTCAAAAAGCCGGTTTGCCGGTTAATGACGCAATCAACTGGTCCGGCAGCTGCCGGACCGCCGGCTTTTTTCTCTCACCGCAGACCTGCACCCTCCGGTTAACAGCCAACAGCTCAACAAAATGCCCTCTACTTCCCCTACCAACGGCCGCATCGGCGTTCTGCTCGTCAACCTGGGTACGCCCGATTCGCCCCAGACCGGCGACGTGCGCCGCTACCTCAACGAATTTCTGACCGATGGCCGGGTAGTAGACATGCCGGCCGCCATCCGGTATCCGCTGTTTCAGGGGCTGGTGGTGCCGTTGCGCGCGCCCAAATCGGCCAAAATCTATCAGCAGCTCTGGACCGACCGGGGCTCTCCCCTGCTGTTCCACGGCCTCGACTTACAGAAGCTGGTGCAGGAAAAGCTCGGCAAGGACTACCTAGTAGCCTTCGGGATGCGCTACCAGAACCCCAGCATTGAGAAGGCACTGCAAGAACTGCGCGACGCGGCCGTGGACCGCATCATTGTGTTACCGCTGTTTCCGCAGTACGCCTCGGCCAGCACGGGCTCGGTGCAGGAGAAGGTGATGGAGATTGTGAGCAAGTGGTGGGTGGTGCCCAGCATCTCGTTTATCAGCTCGTTTGTGGAGGTACCGGGCTTCGTGGGCACGTTTGCCACGCTGGGTAAGGAGGAAATGGCCAAGCATGACTACGACCACGTGGTGTTCAGCTACCACGGCATTCCGGAGCGGCACGTGCTGAAGGGCAGCCACAACGGCCACTGCAAGCTGGGCTCCTGCTGCGCCAGCTACACCAAAAGCAACCGTTACTGCTACCGCGCCCAGTGCTTCGAAACATCAAGGCAGCTGGGCAAAGCCCTGGGCCTCTCGCCCGAGCAGTACACCACCTGCTTCCAGAGCCGACTGCAAAGCCGTTTGCGTGACCCGTGGCTGCAACCCTACACCGATGAGGTAATCAAGGAATTCCCCGCCAAAGGCATCAAGAGCGTGCTGGCCTTCAGCCCCGCCTTTGTGGCCGACTGCTTGGAAACGACCATCGAAGTAGGCGAAGAGTTCAAGGAGCTATTTGAGGAAGCCGGCGGGGAACATTGGCAGCTGGTACCCAGCCTCAACACGCACCCGCAATGGGTAGAAACCGTCGCCGATATGCTGCGCCAGCATTAGGGTTTTTAAAGCCAGAGGTCAAAAGTCGAAGCTCCTGTCATTGCGAGCAAAGTGCGGCAATGACAGGAGCTTCGACTTTTGACCTCTTTGACCTACTACCGAATCCGGCGCTGATAGAAGCGGGAGCCGTCGTAGCCGGGCTGGTTGTAGAAATCCGGTTCAGTGGTTTCGGCCAGCGGCAGGTTCAGGGCGCGTAGCATAGCCTGCTCATATTCCCGGGTAATCTGAATTTCGACGTAGGGCGGATACTCCAGCACACTCCGGGCCGTAAGTGAGGGAACGAATACGTTGTCGGCATCCTCGTCGAGGGCGGCTACCCCGATGGGCAGCAGGATATGCCGGTCCCGCTCGTTAATGTGCAGGCTTTCATCCAGCTCTACATCAAGGTAGCGCACTTTCAAGGCGTCGGCATCCACAATCAGCTCGAATACCTGCCCGAATTGCTGACCGTCGGCCCCGCGTACGGCCCAGCCGCGCACATCGGGGTTGCCGTCGGCTACTTCAAACTCGGTCAGGTCGCGCAGGCGGCGCAGGTGCAGGCCCTGGCTGGAGGGAATAGGGTCGGTAGTAGATTCCATAGTAGCGGAGAAAGAACGGGGAAATACAGGGGGCTGGGAGCTTACTGGGGCGGTTCGTTAAGGGCCTGGGCTAGGCGCGCGGCGCGCGTGAAGTAGTCCTGCACCTGCTGTTGCTCGGCGGCCGTGGTGGTGCGCCCACTCAGGTTTCCGGCCACGGCCGACAGCTCGCGGGCCTCCGTTTCGAGGGCCGGATAGCTTTGCTGCTGCATGGCTAGGGCAAGGGCGGCGGCAGCCACGTAGCCGGGCCGCAGACTGGTACCGGCCTCATCCAGGCGGCTGATGGCACTGGTCAGGTCGTCGCGGCGGGTCTGGATGGCGGGCCGGCGCAGGTCGTCCCGGTCGGCTAGGCTCACTAGGTTGGCCGCCAGCAGACGCAGGCCTTCGCGGCCGTACGTGGGCTGGGCAGCATCGCCCTGGGCGAAGGCCGCCAGTACCTCCGGCGTGGCCGGAGCCGGCGCAGCAGCCATATCGGCTACAGCATCGGGGGCCGGACGGGGGCCGGTTTCGGCACCGGTGGTGCTGTCGGGCGGGGCGGGGATGCCGGAGCCGGCCGGGGCGGGCACATCGGTAGGCGGCGCGGTTTCGGCCCGGAACAGGAAGTAGGCTGCCACAGCCAGCGCGGCCAGCACCAATAACAGAATCAGCCAGCGGCTGGGAGGACTTTTCTTGCGTTGAATGTTGATGTCTGCCATGAAACGAACGGGCTGGAGTTTGAGCAATCCATACGGAAGCCGGCCAAAATACGATGCGTACCGGGGTTTCGTGCTTTCCGCTACATTCGCTGCGTACCTCTCCCCTTTCTGGTGTATGCTCCTTTCGCATCTTCTTGCCGATCTGCAGGCACGCGGCCTGCTGCTACCGGCCCAAATCCGGGCCATTGCCGATGACGAACAGACGCGGCCCATGTCGTTGCACCAGGAATTACGGGCGGCGCTATACCTGGGCGTTACGTTGCTCACCGGCGGGCTGGGCGTGCTGCTCTACCAGCACCTCGATGGCATTGGGTTTCTGGTGCTACTGGCCGTAATGGCCCTGCTGATGCTGACCAGCTTCGGCTATGCCTGGCGGCGACGTCAGTCGTTTACGTGGGGCCAGAATACGCCCGGCAGCTTCCTGCCCGACTACGCGCTGCTGCTGGGATGCCTGCTGTTTCTGGCGCTGGAAACGTATTGCCAAGCCGTATTCAACCTATTCGGTAGCCGCTACGGACTGGCCACGCTGCTGCCGGCCGTGCTGTTTCTGGCCCTGGCCTACCGCCTCGACCACCGGGGCGTGCTGGCTATGGGCCTCACGGCGCTGGGCGCGTGGGTGGGCGTGAGCGTGCAGCCGCTGTCGGTGTTCACGGCCAACGCCCTGCTTACCTCCCAGCTGGGCATAGCGGGCGTGCTGCTGGGCCTGGCCCTGACGGCGGCGGGCCTGCACGCCGAGTTTACCCGGCACAAGCCTCACTTCGCCTTCACCTACATTTCGTTGGGGGCCAACGTGGCGCTGCTGGCGGCCACCGCCGTACTCTTCGATTACTACCCGCAGCCCTGGCTCCCCAAATGGATAGCCGTGCTACTGGTGCTACTGCTGAGTGCCGGCCTGATCTGGTATGCTCGGCACGCCCGGTCGTATCTTTTTCTACTGATGGGGGTCTGCTACGGCTACCTCGCCCTGACCTATTCATTTATCCGCCTGCTCGACTTCAGCAATGGTGGGGAAGCTGGGGTATTACTGATTTCCCTTTACTTCATGTTATCGGCGGGCGGGGTTATCGTCCTGTTCATGCACAGCAAAGAATTTCTCCGTCGGGCATGAAGATGAAAGCCTACCCCTCAGCATGGGCCCTGCAGGAAGCCATGCAAACCGCTGCCACCCGCTGGTTTCGCCGCCATCTACTTACAGCCACCCAACATCAAGCCTTGCAGGCAGCGTATAAGCCGGATTTTTACCGACCGGGGCTGTTTTCGCGCGTTGGGCTGGTGCTGTTTACGTGCGTGGGGGTGGCCGGGGCGGCGGCGCTGCTGGCTTTGTTTGGAGCCGCCGCCCGCATCGAAGACTTCCGGCTGCTGGGCTGGGCGGTGGCGCTGGGCTGCCTGGGCGCGCAGGAACTGCTTATCCGCAATACCCGCCACTACCGCTCCGGGGCCGATAGTGCCCTGCTCTATATTAGCCTGGGCGTGCTGGCACTCCTGTTAGCAGATTGGGCCGAATCCCTGACGCCTCCCGGCAGCCGCTATTCGGCAGGTTTTGGCAGCCCCTACCAAACGCTGGTACTGCTGCCGCTGTGGGGGCTCCTGCTGCTGGCCACCCTCCGCTACGCCGACCGGCTGGCGGCGGCGGCTACTTACCTCGTGCTGCTGGCGCTGCTGGCCAACTGGCTGTTATTGTTCCCGATGGGACGCCTGTTGCTGCCGTTTGCGCTGATGCTGGCCGCAACTGGCGTACACTGGCTGGTGGGCCGGCTACGGCAACGGCCCGATTACCCCTACTACCGGTCGTGCCTGCTGGTGCTGGAGGTGCTCACGCTGGCGACGTTCTACCTAGCCGGCAACTACTACATCGTGCGGGAAGGCAATGCCGAAATCAGCGGCCTGTACCTTTCCGAGCAGATTCCGCTGGCGCCATTGTTCTACCTGTTCACGGCCGTAATTCCGCTGGCCTACATTGCCGTGGGCCTACGCAAGCCCAGCCGTCTCTGGTTGCTGACCGGGCTGGCAGCAGCGGCGTTTTCGCTGTTCACGCTTCGCTACTACCGCTCGGTACTGCCCCCCGAAATTGCGGCCGTGCTGGGCGGCATTTTCCTCCTGCTGCTGGCGGTGTGGGCAGTTCGTTACCTACGTCCCGCCCGCCACGGTCTCACCTCATTGGCCGACGCCGACCTGCCCACGTCCTTTAATCTGGAGTCGTTGGTGGTAGCGCAAACGGCTACCGTACCCACCGCTCCCACGCATGGCTTCGAGTTTGGCGGCGGCCACTCGGGCGGGGGCGGGGCCGATGGAGCCTATTGATTTCTGGACGCTGCCACTCGCCAAAAAAGCCGCCTGCATAGTTGTACAGGCGGCTTTCCAATGATATATTCTCCTGCTTCCGGCTATACTTTCAGCGGCTCCCGGCGGTACATTTTGGCCAGTTGTACCACAGCGTAGTCTACTTCCTCCGCCGTGTTGTACTTGCTCATCGAGAAGCGGATGGTGCCCCGGTTCGGGTCGCAGCCCAGCGCGTTGAGAACGTGGGAGCCGGCATTAGCCCCGCTGGTGCAGGCCGAGCCGCCCGAACAGGATATGTGGTTGATGTCGAGGTTGAACAGTAGCATCTCGTTCAGGTCGGAAGGCGGCAAACTCACGCTCAACACGGTGTACAGGCTCTGGTCCGATTCGGCCGAGGTACCGTTGAACTCCACACCCTCAATTTCAGCCCGCAGCTTCGCCATAAACCGGTCCTTCAGGCCCTGAATATGCTGCTGGTGCTCCGCCATGCCACGGTAGGCAATTTCCAGCGACTTCGCCAGTCCCACAATGCCATACACGTTTTCGGTGCCGGCGCGCTGGTTGCGCTCCTGCGAACCGCCGTGAATGAGAGCATTCACCGTCTGGCCCGAGCGGCGGTACAGAAATCCTATGCCTTTCGGCCCGTGGAATTTATGCGCGGAGCCCACCAGAAAGTTGGCTTTTAGCTGCTGAACGTCGTGCTTGTAGTGCCCCATCGTCTGCACCGTGTCGGTATGAAACACGGCGTTGTGCTGCGCGCAGATGTCGCCGATGGCCACGATGTCGTTGAGGTTACCGATTTCGTTGTTGGCGTGCATCAGGCTCACGAAGGTGCGCGGGTGGGTGGCCAGCAATTCCTCCAGATGAGCCAGATCGAGGCGGCCCTGGGCATCGTGCCGGAGGTAGCTGAGCTCCATGCCCTGCTTTTCCAGCGCCTGCATCGTGTGCAGCACGGCGTGGTGCTCCAGCTTGGAGGTGATGCCGTGAGTCAGGCCCAGCGTCGGCACGCTCCCGAAGGCAGCGTAGTTATCGGCCTCCGTACCGCAGGAGGTAAACACGATTTCGGCCGGCGCGGCATTGATCAGGTGGGCAATGGTTTTCCGGGCATTTTCGATGGCGGCCCGCACCTGCCGGCCGTGGCCGTGGATGCTGCTGGGGTTACCGAAGTGGTTTTGCAGGAACGGCAGCATGGCGTCCAGCACTTCGGGATCCAGCGGCGTGGTAGCGGCGTTATCGAAATACACGTTCATGAGCAGGGCAAAAAGCGGTGAAAACCAATGAAAAAGGAAATTGTGCCGCAAAAATAGCGGATTCCGGCGGGCCGGGCCGCGCAATACCTTTCTAAATGCAGAGAAGTGAGCCATCTGCCCCGGCCCCGCAGGGCTCTGGCAAATAACTCACTTCCCGTATTAACAGTGCCGTTGCAGCCGCTATTTGCTGATAATCTCCTTGATGTCGCCGATGATTTTATTGGCCAGATGGTCGGCCGTGGCGTTGGAATCCGACTCGGCGTAGATGCGGATAATCGGCTCGGTGTTCGATTTGCGCAGGTGCACCCACTCCTTATCAAACTCGATTTTCACGCCGTCGATGGTATTTACCGGCTGCTTGGCGTAACGCTTTTCCATTTCCACCAGCACCTGGTCGGTGTTGATTTCGGGGGTCAGCTCAATCTTGTTTTTCGAGATAAAGTAGCTCGGGTATGAGGCCCGCAGGCGCGTCATGGTCAGGTCGGTTTTGGCCAGATGGCTCAAAAACAGCGCAATGCCCACCAACGAGTCGCGGCCGTAGTGCAGCTCGGGGTAAATGATACCTCCGTTGCCCTCGCCCCCAATGATGGCGTTGGTTTCCTTCATCTTATTCACCACGTTCACCTCGCCCACGGCCGCAGCCGCGTATTGCCCGCCGTGCTTCTCGGTTACGTCGCGCAACGCGCGGGTGCTGCTGAGGTTGCTCACAGTGTTGCCGCCGCCATTCTGCTGCAGCACATAATCGGCCACGGCCACCAGCGTGTATTCCTCGCCGAACATGGTGCCGTCCTCGTTCACCAGGGCCAGGCGGTCCACGTCGGGGTCCACCACAATACCCAGGTCGAAGGAGCCTTTTTCCATCGTCTTGGCAATTTCACGCAGGTTTTCGGGCAGTGGCTCGGGGTTGTGGGCGAAGTCACCGGTCGGCTCACAGAACAGCTTCTCGATGATTTCCACGCCCAACTGCTCCAGCAGCATCGGCACAGCAAACCCACCGCAGGAGTTCACAGCGTCCACCACCACCCGGAAGTTCTTGGCCTTGATGGCATCTTTATCGACCAGCGGCAGGGCCAGAATGGTATTGATGTGGGTTTGCAGAAACGTGTCGTCTGTGGTATAAGAACCCAGCTTGGTTACCGGCGCAAAGTCGAAGGCTTCCGAGTCGCCCAAAGCCAACACCAGTTGCCCGTCGGCATCCGAAATAAACTCGCCTTTGTTGTTGAGCAGCTTCAGCGCGTTCCACTGCTTGGGGTTGTGCGAAGCCGTGAGGATGATGCCGCCTCCCGCGTTTTTGGCCGGCACGGCCATTTCCACGGTGGGCGTCGTGCTCAGGCCCAGGTCGATAACGTGAATGCCCAGCCCTTGCAGCGTGGCAGCAACCAGCCGGCTCACCATATCGCCCGACAGGCGGGCGTCGCGGCCGATAACGATGGTATTGTTATTGGTTTGCTGCAAAACCCAGGTACCAAAAGCAGCGGCGTATTTCACCACGTCAATGGGCGTCAGACCGTCGCCGGCCTTGCCCCCGATGGTGCCCCGGATGCCCGAAATTGATTTGATCAGTGCCACAGTATGTTGTGCTATGTTGAAAGTGCGAGAGTCGGCGAAATGAGGCCGCAAAAGTAGCCAACCAGTCCTGCTTTCCCTACGAAAGAATCTGCCCGTCTGGATGAAGCCCACCATGATCCTATTCGTGTAGCTACCACAAAAGCCGTAAGCCGTTGTATATTTGGCCTAATGGAATATAACACCGCTGCCCGCCGGCCGGCCCAACTGGAAGCCTTCGGCCGCCTGCTCGATGTACTGGACCGTTTGCGCGCCGAGTGCCCCTGGGACCGGAAACAGACCCTGGAAAGCCTGCGCCACCTCACCATTGAGGAAACCTACGAGCTCAGTGACGCCATCATCCGCCACGATTTGCCCGACCTGAAAAAGGAACTCGGCGACGTGATGCTGCACCTGACCTTCTACGCCAAAATAGCCAGCGAGCAGGGTGCCTTCGATATTGCCGACGTGCTCAACGCCCAGTGTGAGAAGCTTATCTTCCGCCACCCGCACATTTACGGCGACGTAAAAGCTGAGGACGAAGAAACCGTGAAGCGCAACTGGGAGCAGCTGAAACTTCAGGAGAAAGGCAACTCTTCGGTTCTGGGCGGCGTACCCTCGTCGTTACCGGCGCTGGTAAAGGCCATGCGCATTCAGGAAAAAGCACGCGGGGCCGGCTTCGATTGGGAGCAGCCGGAGCAGGTCTGGGAAAAGGTGCAGGAGGAACTTTCGGAGTTCGGAGCGGAGTTTTCCGGACTTCCGGCCGCAGAAATCAACCAGGAACGGGCCGCTGCCGAATTTGGCGACCTGCTGTTTTCGCTCATCAACTTTGCCCGGCACGCGGGCATCAACCCGGAAGAGGCACTGGAACGCACTAACCGAAAGTTCATTCACCGCTTTCAGTATCTTGAAACCCAGGCGGCGCAGGACGGCCACCAGCTACATCAACTTACGTTAGCTCAGATGGACGTTTATTGGGAGCAGGCCAAAAGGCTACCTAGAGGCAACAGTGAAAGAACGCAATAAAAATAGCCTTTTTTTGAGGTCCACATCGGTTTAAAGCGTTTAAACCCATTTTTCATTTGGCGGCACTCAGGTTTTTTATTTAGGTTTGCCAAGGCTACCCCTGTTTTTGGGACGGACTTCGCACACGAGCAGACCCACACTGCCAGCCTTCGGGCACCTAAGCAGCGTGCGGGTGAGCAGAGTTCACTCGTTAACAGGCAGCCAAGCGTTTTTCTTTTTTTTACCCGTACGTTCAACCTTTCACCAACAACCCACTAATTCTCCGGAACAATGGAACAAAAGAATGCCATGAACAAGCCTGCGGCCCGGCCCGCCGCTGCTGCCGCGCCTAAGAGCGAGTCCAAGGGCGGTGGTTCATCCTCGTTTGCCGTTATCGCCATTTTGGCGGCGTTTGTTGTCAGCGTATTGATCTTCATCTTTATCCTGGGCGACGGGAGCCACTTCCAAGGTGGTAACCATGACAACAACCCCCTCGCCGGCGACTACTTCGGTGTAGTGTACAAAGGTGGTCCGGTAGTACCGGTCCTGATGACCATGTTCCTGTGCGTATTCATCTTCTCGATTGAGCGCGCCTTGACCATCAGCCGCGCCAAAGGTTCGAAAAGCATCGAAACCTTCGTTCGCACCATCCGTCAGAAACTGAACGTGAACGACATCACGGGCGCCATTGCTACCTGCGACCAGCAGAAAGGCTCGGTAGCCAACGTAGTACGTGCCGGTCTGGTGAAATACCAAGAGATGTCGCGTGAGCGCAACATGGAGAAAGACCAGAAAGTACTGGCCATCCAGAAGGAAATCGAAGAATCGACGGCGCTGGAGCTGCCAATGCTGGAGAAAAACCTCGTTATCATCTCAACCTTGGCTTCGGTAGCTACGCTGACCGGTCTGATCGGTACGGTACTGGGTATGATCAAGGCCTTCTCGGCTCTGGCCCAAGGTGGTGCTCCTGATGCAGTAGGTCTGGCTAACGGTATTTCGGAAGCTCTGATCAACACGGCACTGGGTATCGGTACGTCGGCCCTGGCCATCGTAGCCTACAACTTCTTCACCAGCAAAATTGACGAGCTGACCTACAGCATCGACGAAGCTGGTTTCAGCATCATTCAGACCTTCGCTGCTCAGCACGGCGAAACCGACCATAGCCACCCTGCTTAATTTTTAGTGCCGCAACGCACTAAAGCAGAGGTTACTTCGTTTCTGAATAACGCTACTAAACGACACCAGCAATGCCCAAAGTAAAGCCTCATAGAACCTCGCCGTCGCTGGATATGACCCCGATGGTGGACTTGGCCTTCCTGCTGGTGACTTTCTTCATGCTCACCACCAAGTTTGCCCCAGAAGAGGCTGTGGTGGTGGATACGCCCTCCTCTACCTCGGAAATCCGCCTGCCGGAGTCACACGTAATTACCATTGCGGTTGACGACAAGAAGCGCGTATTCTTCGGCGTAGATGATGACGCTATCAAGTCCGATTTGCTGACGCAGGTGGGAGCCAAATATGGTGTGAGCTTCACGGCCGCCCAGATTCAGGCTTTCAAAGGCGTAGCATCGAGCTTCGGTACCCCCATCGAAAAACTGCCGGCCCTGCTTAGCCTCGACAGCGAGCAGCGCAAGAAAGTGGAGCAGGATGGTATTCCATCCGACTCACTTAACAACCAGTTCATCGAGTGGGTGCAGACCGCGCAGCAGCTCAGCCGTAAATCAGCCTATGGTAAGCCGCAGTACGTGGCCATCAAGGGTGACGGCAAGACGGACGTACCAACAGTAAGGAAAGTCATCAAGCTGATGCAGGAGAAGAACATTAACCGGTTCAATCTCATTACCGATCTGGAAACCAAACCAGTAGCCGGTAATTAATCCGCACAGACATGGCAGAAATACAACAATCAGGAGGTGACTCCGGTAAAGGCGGGAAAAAGCGGGCCAAGAAAATGTCGACCAAAATCGACATGACCCCGATGGTAGACCTTGCCTTCCTGTTGCTCACCTTCTTCATGCTCACCACCACCTTCAGCAAGCCCACCGTTATGGAAGTGGCGATGCCGGTAAAGCCGAAGGCCGATGACCCTGAGCCGCCAGCCATCAAAGCATCGAATGCCTTGACGCTGCTGCTCGGTAAGGACAACAAGCTTTACTACTACGACGGCCTGCTGAGCGGAGAAGTGAAGCCCGAGCTGAAGCTATCAAACTACGGTGCCGAAGGTATTCGCCAAGTGCTTCTGGAGCGCAAGCGGAACCCTCAGCTGGTAGTACTGATCAAGCCCGCCGACGACTCGAACTACAAGAATATGGTCGATATTCTCGATGAAATGAACATCACGGGTACCAAAAAGTACGCGCTGGTAGACATTGCGAAGAATGACCAGGAACTCATTACATCTTCTGGATTATGATGGACAACTCGCAGTTGGCCCAGGCAAGCCTCGACGACATAGTCTTCGAGGGGCGCAATAAGGCCTATGGCGCCTACGTAATCCGGCGGGTATATGGCAAGCACGTAACCCGGGCAGTTCTCATCGCCATTGCCGTCTTTGCTCTTCTCATTGCGTTTCCCCTGGTGGCCCGCATGTTGAAGAAAGAAGAGGTGGTAGTAGATGACAAAATGCTGACGGTGAATACGCTGGAAGCCCCACCGCTGGATGCCACCAAGCCGCCACCCCCACCGCCGCCGCCACCAGACGCGCCGCCACCGCCGCCGCCAAAGCTCTCCACGGTAAAGTTTGTGCCACCGGTCATCAAGAAAGATGAAGAGGTACGCAAGCAGGAAGAAATTCCGGACCAGGAAGAATTGAAGGAAAAAGTGGTAGCCAACGAAACCGTAAAAGGCAACACCGACAACCCCGCCGACTTGGCCGGTTTGGAGCCCGGTGAAGGTACGAAAGCGGTAGAGGAAGTGGTAGAAACCAAACCCTACACCTACGTAGAACAAATGCCGGTTTTCCCCGGTGGTGTTGAAGCTTTGCTGGCATATATCGGCAAAAACATCAAATACCCCGCTATGGCACTGCGTAACCAGGTGGAAGGCAAAGTTTTCATCAAATTCGTAGTTGGTGCCGATGGTAGTGTTACGGGTGCTGAAGTGCAGAAAGGCATTGGTGCCGGTTGCGACGAAGAGTCGCTCCGCGTTATCAAGAACCTGCCCCGCTTTACCCCCGGCCGTCAGAATGGTCGTCCAGTGCCCGTGTATTACACGGTTCCGGTGACCTTCGCCATCAAGTAAGTTTTACCCTCTGGCTACGACCAGAAGTAACATAAGCCCCGAGTTGGACGCGAGTCCGGCTCGGGGTTTTTTTTTCCTATACTCCAATAAAAAAATATAGTAGGCTCGCATACTACCACTCTTTGGAGCTGCGTTGAATATCTGAAAGCCAGCCAGTAAGCATGTGCGGGAGAAAGGAGGTTTGGCTTTACGCGTTCCGGGTTTGTACCAGTCCATCGTTCACTTAACCTATCCAGCCCATGACCACAGCCGCTCACACCTCCCTCCCATCCCTCGACGACATGGTGTTCGAGGGCCGCAACAAGGCCTACGGGGCGTACGTCCTGCGCAAAGTGTATGGTCAGCACGTTGCCAAAGCCGTGACCATCTCCATTGCCTTGGCCTTAGTTCTGATTGCAGTACCCGTACTGGTGCAACGTATCTGGCCTGTAGCAGATGTACCGCCTATCGTTGAACCAAAAGGTCCGGTAGTAACGCTTCTTCGTGATCCTACTACTATTACGCCCCCAACTGCTGCCGTTGAGCCGCCGGCCACGGTTACGGTGGTTGTGCGGCCCGTCACCGTTATCCCAACGCGGGTGGCTCCGGATGAGCAGGTGAAAGACGTGCCGAAACCGGACGATCTAGCCCCTGTCATTGCAGATGGGCCGGTTGTGGTAGGCGATATAGCCAGAGTGGGCAATGGCGGCACTACCATTGTTAGCGGACCGGTAGGTAATGACACCGCCACCAAACCCGCTGCCCCGGCCGTAACCCAGCCTTTTGTGCATGTAGAACAGATGCCGGAATTTATGGGAGGCAATGCCGCGCTTATCAAATACCTGCAGAAACAGCTGCACTATCCAGCGCAGGCCTTGCGGGCGGGCGTGGAAGGTAAGGTGTTCATGTCATTTACCGTGAACACCGACGGGACCATCAACGATGTTACTGTTTTAAAGGGCCTGGGCTACGGCACCGATGAAGAGGCCGGCCGGGTAATCAGGCAGATGCCGGCCTGGAAACCGGGCTACCAGAACAACCACGCGGTGCCGGTGCGCTATACGCTGCCTATCACGTTTAAATACGAGTAGCGGCCAGCTTACTACATAGACTTTTGTGAATTGGTTTTTCGGAAGTCGAAAAACGGCTGGGATGCATAAACCCAGCCGTTTTTTGGCTTTTTTTGCGCTTTCCATATTTGGTTCTGCTGTTTCAAAACCAGAGACAATCGAACAAAAACGTGCCGTTTTCACGTTTATGAGTTAACAACCTGCTTTTTCGCCCGCTATGATTCCTGAACGTCCGACCACCGATGAACGGTTAGGCAACCGCAGCCAACCGACTGTGGTGCGCTACTTTACTTTGATCATGTCGGCTTTGTATGCCTGCGTGGGGGTGTTCCTCTGGTTTTCACCGGCCGGCCTGTTTGGCCTCACTGATACCCCGCGCCGCTTATTGGCGGCCGTCTTCGTTTTTTACGGAATCATTAGATTTGTCCGCACCTACCAGCAACATTTCAAAAAAAATCAGGATGAAGCGTAGTAACTTTTGGAGTATCGGAGCGAGTTTGCTGTGTGGCTCATTGTTGGTTGGTTGCGGCAATAGCTCGTCCGGTAGCCAGCAAGAGTTGGATACGACCAGCAGCGGTACCATCCGGATTGGTGTAGATGAGACGTTTGCTCCTATTCTGACGTCACAGGTAGACACGTTCCAGAAGCTGTATCCTAGTGCCCACATTCAGGCGCAGTACAAGCCGGAGCTGGATGTAATGCAGGCTTTCCTCAAGGACAGCATACGTCTCGCCATTGTCGCGCGTGACCTGACTGCTGACGAACGGGCTACGTTCCAGCGCCAGAAGTTGGAACCGCGCACCATTCGTATCGGGGTAGATGGTGTGGCCATTATCGTACACCCGAGCAATGCTGACTCTTTGCTGACCATTGCGCAACTGCAGGGCATTTTCACGGGTAAGCTAACGCAGTGGAGCCAGCTAAGCGCGAAGAATAAACTGGGTACCATCACGGCGGTATTCGACAACAACAACTCCAGCACGGCCCGCTTCGTGCAGGACTCAGTAACTCGCGGCGGAGCTCTGGCCAAAGGAGTTTTTGCCTCTAAATCGAACCCGGCACTGTTAGATTACGTTGCTACTCATCCCAACGCTATTGGGGTAATTGGGGTGAACTGGATAAGTGACCGGGATGACCCCAAGGTTCCGAAGTTTCTGAGCCGTGTGCGGGTTGCTGGTATTAGTCCGAAAGCTACCGGCTCGGTTTCATCCGATTACGTTCAGCCTTATCAGGCGTATCTGGCCCAGAAAACTTATCCGCTGCGCCGGGAGCTGTACGTTATCAGCCGGGAAGCCCGGGCCGGACTTGGCACCGGTTTTGCATCCTTCCTGGCAGGCAATAAAGGGCAGCTCATCATGCTGAAAGCGGGCCTAATGCCCGCCACCGGCCAAGTACGCATGATTGAAGTAAAGCCCAACTAATGCTGTTTTCTCTTCCTTCCCAAGTCTTTTCACCAAACCTTTTGCTCATGAATCTTAAGCCCTGGAAGCTCACGCTCCTCGCTGCTTTGTCTGTTACCGGTTCGGCCGCTCTTGCTCAGACCACCAGCACTCAGAAAGCTATTGAGCTGGAGCGTTACGGCGAAGCCCGTGCTGCTTTGCTGCGTGCACCCCAATCGAACGAAACTGCGTTTGAACTGGGCCGCCTGTATCAAATGCGCGACATGCCGGATTCGGCCGCGTACTATTTCAACAAGGTCTCTCTGAACCAGAAAGACCCGATGACCATGGTAGCCGCCGGCCGCGCCGCGCTGGCCCAGGGTAAAGTTGCCGAAGCCGAAATTCAGTTCGACAACGCCGTGAAGGCCTCGAAAGGTAAGGATGCCAAGGTATACACGATGATTGCGCAGGCCTACGCGGAATCAGACGTGAAGGACGCTACCAAAGCCCTGACCTACGTTAGCGCCGGTGAGAAGCTGGCCAAAGGCAAGGACGATCCGGCCCTTATGATTGCCCGCGGCGACCTGTATCTAAAAAGCGAAACCGGTGGTGGTGAGGCGATGAATAGCTACGAGCGCGCCTCGCTGGCCGACCCCAACAACGTGCAGGCGTACGTGCGCAAAGGTCAGCTGAACATGCGCGCCCGTTCGTACAACGAAGCCAAAACCAACTTCGACAAGGCCATTAGCTTGGATGCGAACTACGCGCCAGCTTATAATGCGCTGGCAGAAACCTACTATTTCGCCGGCCGTTACGACGACGCGTTGACCCAGTTCCAGAAGTACTCCTCGCTGGCCGAGAAGTCTTCGACGACGGACGCTAAATATGCTTCGTTCCTGTACCTGACCAAGAAGTATCCTGAGGCATTGGTAGAGGTAGATAAAGTTCTGGCCAAGGAACCCAATAACCTCACCATGAACCGTCTGCGGGCTTATAGCCTGTACGAAACTGGCAAAAACGAGGAGGCGTTGGCTGCTATGCAGAAATACCTGCAGGTAGCTCAGGCTGAGAACAAAGTGATTACCGAAGACAACGTGTACTACGGTAAGATGCTCATCAAAGGCGGCAAAACCACGGAAGGCGCGGCTATCATCAAGAAGGCCATCGATGCTGACCCCAAGAAAGCAGCCGAACTGCAGAATGAGTTGGCTCAGGCTTACTTGGCAGCCAAAGACTACCCCAGTGCCATTACGGTTCTGAAGCAGCGGATGGCAGCCAACAAAGGCGGCGAGCTAACGGACAAAGTGTATCTGGGCCGCGCTTACGAGCTCAACAGCCAGTATGCACAGGCTGATAGCTTGTATAGCATGGTAGTGACCGAGCGCCCGACTTACATTCCTGGCTACCAGATGCGTGCCCGGGCCAATGCAAACATGGATAAAGACTCCAAGCAGGGCCTAGCCAAGCCGTACTACGAGCAGTACATCAAAGTAGCTACGGCCGCTGAAGATGCGTCCAAGTACAAGTCGGGCCTGATTGAGGCCAACAAGTACCTGGGTTACTACTACTATCAAAAGGGCGACAAGACCACCGCTCTGCCCTACTGGCAGCAGGCCCTGACACTGGACCCCAACGACCAGCAGGCCAAAACAGCCGTGAGTGAAATCACTAAACCTGCTGCAAAGGCACCCGTGAAGCGCAAATAACTTCGCTTTACGGTAATCAATAAGGGCCCGCTACACCAGTAGCGGGCCCTTTTGCGTTTTTAGCGCACCCTGGCGGCCATAACTAGTTTTCGGCAGTATACTGTTCCCACCGGGCCAGCAATTCCATGAAATCGGCGGGCAGCTCTACTTCAAACTGCAGGTGCTCACGCGAAACGGGGTGCTCGAAGCCCAGCGACTTGGCATGCAGGGCCTGCCGGGGCATCAGCTCCAAGGTTTTCTCCGCAAACACCTTATAAGCCCCTGTGCGCTGGCCGTATACAATTCTGTCGCCGCCGTAGGTAGCATCTCCGAACAGCGGGTGACCAATGTGCTTCATATGCACCCGAATCTGGTGAGTGCGGCCGGTTTCAAGGTTACACTGCACCAGGGCAACCTTTCCAAACGTCTTCAGCACCTTGTAATGCGTCACGGCGTGCCGGCCCTGGTCACCCTCCGGAAATACGGTCTGCACCTTCCGGTCCTTGAGGCTGCGGCCGATGTGCGTACAAATGGTGCCCTCGGTTTCCTTGGGTACCCCCCACACCAGTGCCAGGTAGGTTCGCTCAATAGTATGGTGGAAAAACTGATTGGAGAGGTGCGTCATGGCGTACTCTGACTTGCCGATGACGAGCAGCCCCGACGTATCCTTATCAATGCGGTGGACCAGCCCCGGGCGGACTTCGCCGTTACGCCCCGTTGGCAGGCCCTGCAGATGATGCGCCAAGCCATTAACCAGCGTGCCGCTCCAATGGCCGAAAGCCGGATGCACCACCATGCCAGCGGGTTTGTTCACTAGCAGTAGTTCGGCGTCCTCATAGCGAATGTCCAGGTGCATTGGTTCCGGCATGACCTTAAACTCTTGAGGTGGTTCGGGCAGCGTGATGGTGATGACATCGAAGGGCTTTACCCGATAGTTCGACTTTACCGGCCGGTCGTTCACCTGCACTGCTTCTGCCTTAATGGCGTTCTGGATGCGGGTGCGTGAGCTGCTGTGCAGCCGGTTTAGCAGAAACTTATCCAGCCGCAGCAGCTCCTGCTTGCGGTTGGCCGTGATGCGGTGATGCTCATACAATTCGTCGCCCCGCTCCTCATCGTCTTCCTCTTCATCACTATTTGCAGCCACCGGAACTGGCGGCTGGGCAAGGTATTGCTGGTCTTCTTCCAGTTCCGACATACGGCTCAAATCAACAGGGTGTGGCCACATCTGCTCCTGGGCGACAGTGGCAGGTGGGTGTCTATCAAACAGCAACAGCCGGAGCATATGCCCCGGCTGTGCCGATGGTCAGTACAGAAACAGGTTGATGCCTTATTTCTTAGTTTTGGTCTTGGTTTTGGTGGCCGAAGCTGCTGGCACAGCCGAAGGAGCCGGGGCAGCCGGGGTCGTTACCTTGGGGGCGGTAGCCGCGCCGGGTGTGATGCCCATTTTCTTCAGAATCAGATCCGATACGTCACCTTCCTTGGGGCCGTGGAGCAGCACCGGGCTGGCACCATCTGAGTTCAGAATGTAGGTATAGCCGTTTTCCTCAGCCACGGCATCGATGTTCTTCTGGAGCTTGTCCAGGGCTGGCTTCAGCAGCGTCTGCTGCTTCTGCTGCAACGAGTTTTCGGCGTTCTGCTGGAACTCCTGAATGGACTGCTGCAGATTCTGCAATTCCTTTTCCTTATCAGCGCGAACCGGATCCGACATGGCAGCCGCTCCTTTCTGGTAGGCTTCACCTTTGGTGCGGAAGTCGGTGGCTTTAGCATCCAGCTGGTTCTTGAGCTGGGTACTGTAGTCTTTAAGCTGCGACTCAATCTGTTTGCTTTCGGGCATCTGGCTCAGCACGTATTCCACGCTGGTATAGCCGATTTTCAGCGGTGCGGCAGTCTGAGCCATCGAAGCCGTAGCCGTAGTGAAGGTAAGGGCGGCAGCAGCCAGCGCAACGCGGAATTTGTTCATAGTGGTCATCAAAAAGAGAAAAGTCAGAGAGTTAGATGCGCAAAGTTACTTTTTTCGGGCTGCCGGCCGCGCGGCGGGCCGGGCGGGCTGCCGGCCGGGTACCGGTTCGTCCTCCGTGGCAGCCTCGCCGACGGGAGCAGTTGGGGTAGCTACCGTTTTCACGGCTCCCTTCTGGGCCGGCTGGTTCCGGTCTTCAGAAGCTAAACCGAGTTCTTCCAGCACAAATTCCGTGTAGTCATGCACTGGATTGGTATAAAGCATGGTCAGGTCGCCGGACTTATCGAACATAATAGCCAGTTGCTTCTTCTTGGCTACTTTTTCAACGGCTTCGAACACCTTGTCCTGCACCGGCTTGGTGAGCTCCTGGCGTTTCTTGAAGAGTTGGCCCTCAAAGCCAAAGATTCGGTTCTGGTAGGCTTTAATATCCTGCTCCTTCTTCAGAATCTCGTCCTGCCGCTTTTTTTTCATGGCCTCCGTAAGAACCACTTCTTCGGCCTGATAATTCCGGTAGAGCTTGTCGAGGTCCTTTTTTTGCGTCTCGATGTCCTTCTGCCAGTTCGAAGAAAGCGTATTGAGTTCCTGTTGCGCCTGGGTGTAGTCGGGCAGTTTACTCAGGATGAATTCCGAATCAACGTAGCCGAATTTCTGCGCCTGGGCGACCTGCGGACCCATCACTCCACATAGCAGGCCCAGTACGGCTGCCGTCCACAAAAACAATTTGTTCATACAGATAAGAAGGAAGATGTACGGCCCGCCGCGCCGCCAGGCTTAGCGGATCTGCTGACCAATGATGAAATGGAAGCGGCCGGCTTCTTGTTTCTGCCCGGCACTCTGCACCGGCACTTTGTCGAAACCCCAACCGTAATCGAACCCTAGCAAACCGAATGCCGACATGAAAATCCGGGCACCCACCCCGGCGGAGCGGTACAGCTTGTATGGGTTATAGTTGGTGTACTGCTCGAAGGAGTTACCAGCTTCCGCAAATCCCAGCACATACACCGTGGCCGCCGGGTTGAGGCTGACCGGATAACGCATTTCCATTACAAACTTATTGTACACTACCCCACCGGACGAAGACTGTCGGGCCGTGGGCAACGCATCGGCTTCGTTCGGGTCGGCGTAACCACGCAGGCCCACATATTCGGTACCAGCAATGAAGTTAGAAGAACCACCGTAGCCCAAGCCGGCTCCGCCCAATTTAAACCGCTCAAATGGCCCAATAGGACGGGCACTGTTGTAGCTGCCAATAAAGCCGAAATGCGCCCGTGTATTCAGCACTAGCTTGCCTACGATAGGTGAGAACCACGAGGCGTCAAACATCCATTTATGGAACTCCACCCACTCATTCACGCTGGGGTGTGAGCCCGGGAAAAGCGAGTAAGGCGGAGTCAGGTTTACGCTCAACGACAGAGAAGAACCGCGCCGCGTGAACGTGGGGTTATCGATGCTATTGCGCGACAGAGTGGTGTTAAAGGTTACGTTAGCCGCGTTACCCGTTCCGGTCGGGAAGAAGTCGGCCCCCAGACCCGGATAGTTGTTCAGCTTGTACTGCGTGATAGACAGAGCATTGCTCAGCGTGAAGTAATCATCGGGCCAGCGTAGCCGGCGGCCCAGGCTTACGCTGGCCCCGTTGGTTTTCAGGTAGCTGCCGGTGCTGGCATCGAAGTTGGTCCCAACGCGGTAAATCGTCTTGGTCAGGCTTACTGACAGCGAGTTAGGCTTACGCCCTCCCAGCCACGGCTCCGTGAAGGAGAAGGAATACGCCTGATACTGCAAGCCATTGGCCTGTACGTTCAAGGCCAGACGCTGACCGTCACCGGCAGGCACCGGCGTCCAGTTGCGCAGTGTACCGGCTTTGCGCAGCGAGAAGTTATTGAACACGAGGCCAACCGTACCGATAAAGCCCGCGTAACCGCCCCAGCCACCCGAAAGCGTAATCTGATCGGAAGGCTTTTCCTCCACCGTATAGTTGATGTCCACCGTTCCGTCGGCTTGGTTGGGCACTGGGTTGAGGCCAATTTTCTCGGGGTCAAAATAGCCCAGCGTGGCAATTTCACGTTGGCTGCGGATGAGCTGCTCCCGGCTGAATTTGTCGCCGGGCAGCGTGTAGAGGGCGCGGCGCACGACGTGGTCGGAGGTTTTGGTGTTGCCGGCAATGTTCACATCCTTGATGCGAGCCTGCACACCTTCCGTCACACGCATTTCAATGTCGATGGAGTCGCCTTCCACCTTGGTTTCTACCGGCTCAATCTGGAAGAACAGGTAACCATCGTTCATGTAGAGCGACGTCACGTCCTGGCCCGTAGGGTTATAGTTCAGGCGCTTATCCAGCGTTTCCTTGCTGTACACGCTGCCTTCCTTGATGCCTAGTACCGAAGCCAGTGTCTTGTCATCGTATAAGTAGTTGCCCTTCCAGCTGATGTTGCGGAAGTAGTACTTCGGCCCCTCATCTACCTTCACCGTCAGGCGCAGGCCCTCGCCCACCCGGGCCAGAGAATCCGAGAGGATGGTTGCGTCACGGTAGCCCTGGCTGTTGTAGAACTCGATCAGCTTATCCTTGTCGTCGGCAAACTCCTTGGCCTGATACTTACCGGAGTTGAACAGTTTTGGAAACTTCTTCTCCTTCGTTTTCTTGAACTTGCCCTTGAGCTTGCCATCTGAGAAGGCCGTATTGCCTTCAAACACGATGTCGTTGATTTTCACCTTTGCTCCCTTATCCACGTTGATGAGCAGCACCACGCTGTTCGACAACGCGGAGTCCGGCTTCTGCGTGATATTCACCTTTGCATCTAGGAAGCCCTTATTGGTATAGAACTTCCGCACCTGAGAGCGGGTATTGCTCAACAGTGCATCGGTTACCACCTTGCCCCGAATCAGCTTGATTTTGTTCTTCAGTTCATCAGACTGGCCCTTGCCAATACCGGTGAACTCGAACTTCGATAGCCGGGGCCGTTCCTTCAGGTTGAAATCCAGAAAGATGCTGGAGCCTTCGGTACGGGCAATGCTCACGCTCACGTCTCCCAGAATACCTTGGTCCCAGAGCCGGCGAATAGCCTTACCGATTTCTTCTCCCGGAATCGTAATCGGGTCGCCTACTTTCAGGCCACTCAGCCCGATGAGCGTGTTAGCATCGAGGTAGCGGGCTCCGCTGATGGTAATCCCCCCCAACGTGTAGCGCTGAGGCTGCTCCCCATCGGCGGTGGCCGGCTGGGTCTGAGCCAAAGCAGTGGTTGCGGGAGCGGTACCCAGCGCCAGTGCCAGCGCGGCTACCGGAATAATCTTATGGTAGGAAGAACTCATGTTCTGCGATTACGAAACGGTTAGCTGCTCACTGGTTTTCCCAAACCGACGCTCCCGCTGCTGGTAGGCACGCAAAGCTTCGTAAAAATGCTCCCGCCGAAAATCAGGCCAGAGCAAATCGGTAATAAACAGTTCCGTATAGGCCAGCTGCCACAACAAAAAGTTACTAATGCGCTGTTCGCCACTGGTACGAATCAGCAATTCGGGGTCCGGAATACCGGCCGTGGAGAGAAACCCCGCCACCGTATTTTCCGTAATATTTTCCGGCTGCAGGCGGCCAGCCGCTACCTCAATGGCCATACGCTTCGCGGCCTGCGTCAGGTCCCAACGGCCGCTGTAGCTCAGGGCTAGCAGCAAGGTGGTACCAGAACCGTTTTTGGTCAGCTCCATTGCCTCTGCCAACTCCTTCTGGCAGGAAGCAGGCAGATTTTCGATCTGTCCGATAGCCTGAAGCCGGATGTTATTTTTTAGCAGCGTTGGCGTTTCCTTGCGGATAGTATGCACCAGCAACTGCATCAAGGCCATTACCTCGTGTGCGGGCCTCGACCAGTTTTCGGTCGAGAAAGCATACAGGGTGAGGTAACGTACGCCCGCCTCGGCGGCTGCCTCCACGGTTTCCCGAACCGCCGTAATGGCATTCTGGTGCCCGAAAATGCGCAAGCCGCCTTTCTGCTTGGCCCAACGGCCATTGCCATCCATGATGACAGCTACGTGAGCGGGAATATTCTGGGAGTCAATCTCGGACCGGACGGCCATTGGTACTTTTTGCGTAAAGAGGCCGCAAGTTACGCAAATGGTTGCATTCCCTTCTGCCCGATAACCACTTGCGACCTGTCCGCTAAAATACGAACTGCCCCTGGCATTTCGTATGCCAGGGGCAGCAGACCGTTCAAAATGGCATATTATCCATTCAGTCCTTCTTCTTCCCTTTTTCCTGGTTCTTATCAGGACACCGGATTTTGTAGAAGGTATAAGAGACGCTTATGCCGTTGTAGAAATACCAGTCCTGGTCGTGCGAGTTACCTACGAGGTCATTCTGCCCCCGTGACTTGCCATCAACATGATCCAGATTATCCGTGAAGGTTTTCCGGGCTCCGGCCTCCAGTCCCAAGTTCCAATGCTCCGACAAAGCATATTTAAAGCCCAGGCCGGCCGGAATTGCCAGGCTTACTAAACCGGCTTTCTGGTTCAGCTCTGGCTGAGCAGTACTTGCTGTTTCTGTGTTGGCATAGAAGCCAGCCAGCCCGATAAACACATATGGCGTGAAATGAACCTTATCGCGCCGGTTATGATAGTCGAAGAAATTATACTCCAGCCCGCCGGACAGTTCCAGCAGGCTGCCCTTCATACTCGCGTCCCGGTAACTGGCCAGCGACGGATTGTTGCCATTGATACCGCGCACGTTCCGGTCATCAGCGCGCAACATTCCACCCATCAGGCCCGCGCGCAGAGTAATAGGCCCCGAGATATCCTTGCGGTAAAACGCTGTAAGGGCGGGGCGGTTATTGCGGAACTGATAATTAGGCGACAGTTCACCTTTGTAGGACATTCCTCCGATACCAACTCCCAACTCGCTGGTATTCTGAGCAGCTGCCGTGTAGGCAAAAAAAGCACTCCCTACCGGTAGAATACCGATAAGGAGTGCTTTAAAGGGGTTCAAATTCGTCATACTAACTGGCTGGTGGAGGAAACTAGACAGCCAGCTTACTGACTATCTGAATTTGGGGTTACGTACTCGCGGAGCGAGGATGTAGTTAACTGAGATACCCAGAGTAGAGTACCAGTCCTTTTCGTTGCTCTTACCGCGCTGGCCACCTGCCTGATTCGCTTCCGAGTAGGTATCGGGGCGACCATTCGTGATATCGAAGCCAAAATACTTGGCAGCATCCGAACCGAGCGTGTTGCGGTCAGTTACGTAGTTGGTGCTTACGTCGTCAAGGTAATCGGTGAAGGTTTTGCGGAAGCCCAGCTCGATACCAACATCGAAGCTTTTGTTGAGCTTATAACGGGCACCCGCACCGAAAGGAATTACAAACTGCGTCAAGCCATAAGCACTTGCCTGACCTTCGGTTTTCAACGGCTGCAGGTTCACAATATTGCCTTGAGCGTCTTCGCCTTTAGGATTATGGTGAATTACACCTACCCCGGCAAATACGTACGGTACGAAGTCGGGACGCTTGATGTAGTTATTGCGGTTTTCGATCAGGTCAAAAACACCGGTAGCAGCCAGTTCCAGAATGTCGTTACGGAAGTTCATGTTCCGGGTGAAACGATATTTTGCGTCTGGATCCGACTGGTCAGCAGCCTTGGCATCGTCGCCCGTGATACGGCCGTAGGAAAGTGAAGCGCGACCCGAAATACGCGGAGCGAAGCGCCGAGTGATGGACAGACCAACGTTAGGGCGGGTAGCACCGGCGCGGAAGCTGGGAATGCTGGGCTTCGGCGTGATGTCACCGAAATAGGCCATGCCGTTCAGGGTAACACCGACGGAGTTGTATTGCTTCCGCTTGCTGAACTGCTGTGCACTCGCCTCCGACGCTACCAGCGCGAGGACCAGTAACAGGGCCAAAGTGTGGGTGAAGAGTTGCTTCATATGGAGCGAAATTTAGAGATATCAGGCTGAGAAAAAGTGCGAAAGAATCGTATGTACACGGTTGCAGTCAGCGACAAAAGTAGAGGATGCCGGGAACTAAAAAAACATTTTCTGTAAAAACTCTAAGGTCACACTGGGATTCCGGCGGGATTCCGACGGTCAAGCCCCCAGTTCAACTTACTGCGCAAGGTACTCAGGAAGTTAACATGATTCAGTTTTACCAGACGAGCATTGAAGTTTTCTCGGCGGACTGCAATCTGAATTCCGGCCTCTACAGTCTTGGAGCGGGAGTCGAGAGAGAGAAGAAAATTGTTGCTTCTGCCCTCTATCTCGAAAGAAATCACACTCCGGTCGGACACAATCAGAGGCCGCACGTTCAGATTGTGGGGACATACGGGAGCGATGATAAAATTGTTCGTCTGGGGCAGCATTACCGGACCGCCGCAGCTAAGGGAGTAGCCCGTGGACCCGGTTGGGGTGGCGACAATCAGCCCATCGGCCCAGTAGGAGTTCAGGTATTCTCCATCGATATAGGTGTGAACGACAATCATGGAGGACGTGTCGCGCTTGAGGATGCTGAATTCGTTGAGGCCGAAATTTATGTCGCCGAACGTATCGGGGTCGGTATCCACCCGAATGAGGCTGCGGTCTTCCAGCACGAAATGTCCTTTGAACAGGGCATCAATGGCCTGGGTAATCTTATCGGGAGAGATGGTAGCCAAAAAGCCCAACCGGCCGGTATTGATACCAAGGATGGGGATTTGCAGGGCACCTACGTAGGTAACAGTGTCCAGCAGCGTGCCGTCGCCCCCGATACTCAGGACAAATCGGGTACCTGCCAGTGAGTCACCCCGATGAAAGGTGGTGATACCTTCCGGAAGCTGAATATGCTGGCTCAGATACTCGTGAAACGTATCCAGAATACGAACTTCTGCCTGTCGATGGATCAGATCGTCCATCATCTCCTGCATAAAGGCGGTCTGGTTTTCGTCAAAAGGCTTACCCAGAATGGCTATTTTCATAACAAAAACATAACCCAGCCAGAGCCGGACAAGAGGGGTCAGATGGGAAACTGGGTACGGAAAAAAAAGCCACCCTGCTGCTCGCGGTTGCGGGTATATTCCAGGGTAAATACCCAATCGTAGTACGTGGCGAGGTGCAGGGCCACCCCGGCTGAAGCTAGAAGCCGGTTAGGCAATCGGTTGACCGGTAATACGGCACGTTGCCGAACGTAGCCCACATCGACAAAGGTATTTAAATAAAACACCAGCGGAATACTATTGAAACGGGTGCTCTGCAGGCCACCAATCTGCATCTTGCCCACATCGAGTAACCGATACGTGAGGCCTTGCTGCAACAGGCCTAGGTGGCGGCCTTCTATTGCGTAGGCATCATAGCCGCGTACCAGCAGGTCGTAGCCAAAGGCACGGTTATCGGGATAAGCCAGCCTTTCAGCAACGCGCATTTGCCCTACGGCCCCAATAGTATAGTAAAAAGGGCCGCCTAATGCCACGTAGCGGGCATAACGGCCGCGTAACGTGAAGCTGTTCGGGCTGCGGTTGTCCAGAAACGCCCGGTAGATGAGGCTCACTTGGGCATATTGCCCGGTAAGCGGGTAGGCAAAGGTATTGCGCTGGTTGAGCGTGCTGATCAGGCTGATATCCACGTACTCCCGGCGCGGGCCGTTCAGAAAGTAACCTGAGTTGTAATAAAGTACCGAATCAGAAACCCGCTCGTGGTGGTAGGCCACATCCAGGGCCGTAAGGTGCTGTACCGTCCGGCGCCAACGCAGACCAAGGGTAGCGTACTGCCGCTCAATGGGAAAGGCATCCTCTTGGCGCAGGTTGCGAAGCCTGTCGCCGACGGTGGCATAGTCAAGGGCATGACTGCGGTAGTAGGAGTAGCCGGCCCCGAACCCGATGCGGCGGCGGCGGCCATAGCCGGGGGCCTCATAGAACAGCTCGTATTTCCGGTTAAAGCCCAGCTGCAGGTTGCCCAGCAACTGCTCGTTGCGCCCGCGGAAGTTGCGCCTAACCACATGGAGACCATAGTCCACCCGTTTCCACCGGTCAGAACGGTCGAGCCAGGAGCGAAAATTTCGATCGGCCAGGGAGAAGATAGGAATGGGGAAGGTATACCACCGTTCCTGCATGCTGTAGAGGATGGTCAGTTCTCCATCACGGCATACGGCCTGCACCAGCACCTGATGGAACAGTTGCAGATTGAAGAGGCGGCGGCGGTTGACTTCCAAGCGGCTACTCAAGGTGGCGGCCGTCAGGGTGTCACCTTCCTGAAAATCCAGCTCGGCGCGCAACACCGGCTCCTTGGTTACTTTATTACCGACGAACAGCACACGGCCGACCCGGAAAACAGGATAACCGGAGCATTGTGCCTGCACCAGACTGTCGGTGGCGGACCGGCGGAGGGAATCGGGGAGAAACGCGGTGGTTGCGGCAGGAACGGCCGTGGCCGGATAGGAGGATGCCACCGGAAACAGACCGCGCATCAGCAGCAAGAGAAATAACAGCACCTCCCCTCCCCGCGCTAGATGTTAAGGTAGCGCAACAGGGCGTCGTAGCGCTCCTGCTCATCCTCGGTTACTTCGCCGGTGCCACTGAACTGCGCCGTGATGGAATAGCCGAAACGCTCCAACGTGGCAATAATGCGGGTAATATTGGGCGTGTTAAGCTTCAGCGTCAGCCGGATGCGGAAAGGGTCATGCTCGTCCTGCGCGACGTGGGCACTCATGATCTTCGCGTTGTTTTCCTCCACGTAGCGGCTGATCTGGGTGAGCGAATAGTCACGCTCCTCCATGGCCAGCACAATAATTCCCTGCTGACTGGTAGCAACGGGTACTTTGCCAAAGGCTGCCAGCGTATCACTCACCGTCACCACACCCATGTACTCATGCTGCGCATCGAGCACGGGTACCAGCTGAATTTTATTCTGGACGGCCAGCTCAATAATGTTGTAGAAATGCTGATCATGCTGCACATGCACCTCGCCGTAGTTGAGCGGCAGGCTGCCCAGATCACACTCGGCTCCTTCCCGATCAATCAAATCTGATTCGGTCACGAGGCCCTTATACTGGCGGTTATCGAGCACGGGCAACTGGCCAACGTGGAACTCTTCCAGCCAGCGGGCAGCCTTCTCCGTCGAATCCGTCACCTTCAGGGGCGGAATCATCTGGTTCAATAAATCTTCGGCGAGGATAGAATTCATCGGAGAATAGGCAGTTAGGCGAAACGGGAAGCAGGGCGGCGGGGCAGTATAAGCGTTTTACCCAAAGGAAGGTTTTTCACTACATACCTACGTGCATCGGCGGCTAAAAGAGTGGGAGTACCGGATGAATAGTTGCACCCGGCCGATGAAAGACCTCCATTACCGGGCAACTGCCGCGCTGGTACGCTCCAGAAAGCTCAACAGCAGCTGGTTGAACTCCCGGGGCCGCTCCATCATGGGAGCGTGGCCGCAGTGGTCGAGGAAGCGTAGCTCAGCGGCTGGCAGCAACCGGTGAAACTCATGAGCTACCACGGGGGGCGTAATGGTATCGTTGAGCCCCCAGACCAGCAGCGCCGGCACCTTGATGCGGTGCAGGTCCTTGGCCAGATTATGCCGCTGGGCCGACCGGGCTATACTAATGATACGCAGACATTTGGCATTGGAGTTGGTCACATTAAATACCTCATCTACCAGCTCGCGCGTGGCCACCGCCGGGTCGTAGAACGTGTAGGCCACCCGCTCCTGCACAAATCCGTAGTTGCCGCGCTTGGGGAAAGAGCCGCCCATACCGTCCTCAAACAGGCCGCTGCTGCCAGTGAGTATCAGCCGGCTTACCCGCGCGGGGTTCTGGAGCGTGTACACCAGGGCAATATGACCACCCAGGGAGTTGCCGAGTACGGTACATGGTTGCGTGAGGCCAATTGCTGCCAGAAAATCTTCCACAAAGCTCACCAGGCCCGGAACACCGGCCTTCAGCAGCGGCATTTCATAAATGGGAAGCAGCGGAATGATTACGCGGTAGCGCGGGCTGAATTCCTCCACTACGTCTTCCCAGTTACTGAGGGCCCCGAACAGGCCATGCAGCAGCAGCAGCACCTCACCGGCACCTTCATCAACGTACTGAAACTCGTTTTTTTCCTTGATCTGCAATTCCATCTTCTCTAGGAAATAACCCGCCCGGCCGGGGCCGCAGGGGCGGTATGTGCAATGATACAACTCTTGACCCAATTGCCGAGTAGTGCCAAGCCGTGAGGCGTCAGGATGGCTTCGGGGTGAAACTGTACGCCATGCAAAGGCAGCGTACGGTGGCGCAGGGCCATAATTTCATGGGCGTCGTCGGTGGTAAAAGCCAGGGCTTCCAACGTAGCCGGCAGGTGCGGTAGTATAAGGGAATGGTAGCGGGTAACGGGCATGCGGGCGGGCGTCAGCTGCCACAGGGCACTGGGCTGCGTCCATTCAATTTCCGATACTTTACCGTGCATTGGCCGTTGCCCCCGCACCGTCCGGGCACCGAAAAACTCCCCCAGTGCCTGGTGCCCCAGACACACGCCCAGCATGGGCAAACGGGTATGAAACAGTTGGATAACGTCCATCAGGTTGCCGGCTTTAGCCGGGGTACCCGGGCCGGGCGACAATACCACAGCGTCTACCGCCAGCTCCTGCAGCTCCGTTACGGGCACATCGTTTCGGCGCACTTCTACCTCACACCCCAGCTGCCGGAAATAATCCAGCAGATTATAGGTAAAGGAGTCAAAGTTATCCAGCAGTAACAGGCGCATGCCGTAAGATACCTGAGTAAAGAGCGTAACGGAACCGGTAACTGAACAGGTTCTCCGGCCACTCAGTTGAGTTTATCAGAATACTTCCCGCAGCCTGTCGAGCAGAGTGCCGGCAAAAGGCAGCACGAAACTGACGAGACGAAGGGCTACCGGTGTGGCTTCGCGCACGATGGGCAGCACCTGCGAGCCGGCTACCAACTGGGGAGAAATCACCTGCAGCCCCGCCAGCCCGATACCGTGCAGCAGCAGGCTCAGCCCCAACACCCACTTGAGTACGCCGCTGGCGGCGCCGCCCAGGTTATCCAGTACGCCCAGCGGAGTGAGGTGTACTGCCTTCTTAATGAAGGAACTCAGCAGATGTACTCCCCACACAATGGCCGCGAATACCAGCCCGAACGATACCAGCGGGAGCAGGCCGAAGGCTTCACCTACGTACTGCCGCACCAGCGGAATGGCATCGTTGAGCAACGCCAAGCCGCCTACCACGCCCAGCACGAAGGCCAGCAACGAGGCCACTTCCAGCAACAGTCCGCGCCGGTAGCCCTGCACGGCCCCAATGCCCAGCGGAATCAGCAGGAAGATATCAAAGGCGGACACGGGAAAGAGAGTTATCCGAGTGGCAGGGATGGGTGCTGCATTTAGGTAATGTAGCACCCATCCCTGCCACTTACACACTTACAAATTGGTGTTGTTGAGCAGGTTATTGACGGTCTGGGAAATCAGACGGCCGTCGGCTAGGCCGGCCAGCTCGCGGGCGGCTACGCCCATCACCTTGCCCATATCGGAGGGGCCGGCAGCACCCACGCGCTGGATGATATCCACCAGCTTTTCTACCAGATCGGCTTCAGAAAGCTGCTGGGGCAGGTATTCCTCGATGATGGCCAACTCATTGAGCTCTACTTCTTCGAGGTCGGATCGGAACTGCTTGTTGTAGGTTTCGGCGGCTTCGCGACGCTGCTTGGCCTGCTTGGTCAGAAGCTTGATTTCGGCGTCGGGCGTGAGGGCCGCGCCGTGCTGGCCCTCGGCGGTTTCGGCCAGCAGAATCTGGGACTTAATGCTGCGCAGAGTGGTCAGGCGAACTTTATCTTTGGCCAGCATGGCCTTTTTGATATCGGCGTCGATGGTTTCTTTCAGAGCCATGGGAAGGGGGATTAGGAAGGTGCAAGATTACGGCTTATTCCCGAATACGGGGCCGCAGGCCGGGGTTTCGGGCAGGGCCAGCGCCGCCAGCAAGCCGGCAGCGTCGTCTACGTAGAGCGTCAGCTCGTGGGCAACCCGGCGCAGCCCGTACGGCCCCGTGATATCCTGCGCACTGGTAAGTACCAGCAGCACATTGGGCGGCGTGAGTAATGGCCGGGCTAGGTTCAGCCGCCCGGGAGCCGGCGCGGGCGTATCGGGCAGCCGTTGCGCTGCCGCCAAAGCGACGAGCGGTAACCGCACCGTCCAGAAGAACCCCACGCGCACGACCAACTCCTGCCCGGGTGTGAGCAGTACTGGCAGCAGCCGCACGGCCCGGGCGTGGGCCAGCAACACCAGCAGCCCGTAGAGGTGCAGCACCAGCGCTACCCCGGCCACCAGCGGATTCCAGCGCAGTAGCAGCAGGTGCAGCGCCCCCATCTCTGCCACCGACAGCAGCATTACCGTGCCCACGTACGCCGTAAAGGCAGATTCCTGGTAGCTGGTGAATACGCGGCTGCCGGCGGAGGCTACAGGCCGGGCCCGCCAGCTCAGCAGTGCGTAGTAAAACACTTGCAGCTCAAAAACCAGCGGGGCCAGCGGCCGGCCGAATACCTGCCAGAAAGCCGCCGTGAGCCGCTCCGCTACCTCGGGGGCGTAGGTCGCCCGGTACGCCTGTTGCAGCCGCCGCAGATTCAGCAACAGCAACGTAGCTGTCAGGACTTCTACACCACCCAGCGCGTGTCCCGCCCAGCGGACGTACTGCTGCTGCGGGACCGGCAGCAGCCAGTAGCCCAAAGCCACGGCTGCAGTAAAGGCAGCGGCCACGGTGCTTACCGGCAGCCGGTAGGGCCGCACTACCAGCAGGTAGAACAGCACGGGCAAACCCACCAACACGTCGAAGCTCACGGCGGCCGGTAGTAAAGGCTGCCGGGTGAACACGGGCTGCCGGATTACCAGCCATTCAATACCGATAACGGCCAGCAGCAGCAGGCTAAATCCCAACATGGGCCGGGCGAAAACGGGTAGGCGAACAACCATAGCTGCTTCAACTAAAATGGGCCGGCGCTGTTGAGGCTACGTATCTTTGACTACGTACTCACCCTCAGCGCCGCTTCTGAACATGACCAAGCTCAGCGTAAATATCAACAAAATAGCCACCCTGCGGAACGCCCGCGGCCACAACCGCCCCGACCTGCTACAGGCGGCCCGCGACTGTGAGCGGTTCGGGGCCCAGGGCATTACGGTACACCCGCGCCCCGATGAGCGCCACATCCGCTACCAAGACGTGCGCGACCTGAAAGCCGTGGTGACTACCGAGCTGAACGTGGAGGGCAACCCTACCCCCGATTTCCTGGACCTGGTGCGCGAGGTGCGCCCCGAGCAGGTGACGCTGGTGCCCGACGCGCCCGACGCTATTACCTCCAATGCGGGCTGGGATACCATCCGCCATCAGGACTATCTGCGCGACGTAGTGGCTGACCTCAAGCGTATCGGCTGCCGCGTCAGCATTTTTCTTGACCCGGTGGCGGAGCTGGTGCGGGCCGCCGCTACTACCGGCACCGACCGGATTGAGCTGTATACTGAGGAGTACGCCCGGCAGTACCACGCCGGCCCGGAAGCCGCCCTCCGCCCCTACCGCGAAGCCGGCCTGCTGGCCCAGCAACTGGGCCTGGGCCTCAACGCCGGCCACGACCTCGACCTGGATAACCTGGCGTACATGCACCAGCAGCTGCCGGGTCTGCAGGAAGTCAGCATCGGCCACGCCCTCATCTGCGACGCGCTGTACCTGGGCTTGGAAAACACCATCCAGCTCTACCGCCGACAGCTTAAGTGAGATGGTAAGTGGTGAAAGGGTGAGGGTGACGTTCTACTTGCGCCAAATGCGCCATCAAAACATCAAACTCACTATTTCACTACTCACTATTTCACTACTCACCATTTCATCACTCACTATTCCCTGCCCGTGCCGCGTCTTCCGCTTTCTGATTTTCTGCAGGGTGCTGCCGAAGTGCCCATTCTGGATGTGCGGGCACCCATTGAGTACGCGCAGGGCCATGTGCCCGGGGCCGTAAGCTTTCCGCTGTTTTCAGATGAGGAGCGCGCCCGCATCGGAACCACCTACAAGCAGATGAGCCAGGACAAAGCGGTACTGCTGGGGCTGGATTTCTTCGGGCCGAAAATGAGCCTGCTGGTGAAACTGGCCCAGAAGCTGGCCCCGAACAGGCGGGTTCGGGTGCATTGCTGGCGGGGCGGTATGCGCTCCGGCGCAGTGCTTTGGCTACTCGAACTGGCCGGTTTTCAGGTAGAGTTGCTCGACAAGGGCTATAAGGACTACCGCCGGTGGGCGTTGGCTGAATTTGCCCGGCCCCGCGCCCTGTGGGTGTTGGGCGGCCTCACGGGCTCCGGCAAAACCGACGTGCTGCATGCCCTTGCCGCCCGGCAGCAATCCGTCCTCGACCTCGAAGGGTTAGCGAACCATAAGGGCTCTGCTTTTGGCAGCATCGGCCAGCCGGCCTCGCCCACGCAGGAGCAGTTTGAGAATGATCTGGCCGCTGAACTAACCGGATTCGCCTCTGACGCTACTATTTGGGTGGAAGATGAAAGCCGGACTATCGGGCCGGTGCATTTGCCGGCGCCGCTGTTTGAGCAGATGCGCACCGCGCCGCTGCTGCTGCTGGAAGTACCCCGCGAACAGCGTGTGCGTAAGCTGGCTGAGGAATATGGCCGCCACGACCCGGCCGCGCTGGCCACTTCCATTCTGCGCATCCGGAAGCGGCTGGGCGGTTTGGTTACGAAGGAAGCGTTGGCAGCCATCGGGGAAGACGATATGGAGAAAATGGTAAGCCTAGTGCTCGACTATTATGACCGTACGTACAGCCACGGCCTTGAGGGCCGACGCATTATTCCCGTAGCCTCCGACACCTGCGACCCGGCCATGAATGCCGAACTGGTGCTGCGGGCAGCACAGAAGGCACACTAAGTAGGTCATCTGCTATGTCAATCCCAGTACTTCGGGTGGCCCGCCCTACGGACAATATTGCCGCCTTACTCCGCTTTTACCGCAATGGTCTGGGCTTTCAGGAGTTGGCGGCTTTCACGGCGCACAATGGCTTTGATGGGGTAATGCTGGGGCACCCACTGGCTCCTTACCACCTGGAATTCACGCACCAATCCACACACACCACCGGTCGTGCACCCTCACCAGACCATTTGCTGGTTTTTTACCTACCCGATGCAGCCGAATGGCAAACGGCCGTAGCCCGAATGAAAGCAGCCGGCTTCGAGCCCGTTCCGGCGTATAATCCGTACTGGAATGAGCTGGGGATAACATTTGAGGACCCCGATGGGTACCGGGTGGTATTGCAACAGACAGCCTGGGCTTTATAACTTTTCTTCTTCGCACGCACTGACTTTTCCTATGCCTATTTCCGCTGAACCCACCGAAGAAATTCGCCTCACCCAGTACAGTCATGGCGCGGGCTGCGGCTGCAAAATCGCGCCCAAAGTCCTCGACCAGATTCTGCATACCAGCATTCCGCAGCCCCACGATGCGCAGCTGCTGGTGGGCAACTCCTCCCGCGACGACGCGGCCGTGTACGACATCGGCGGCGGGCAGGCCATCATCAGCACCACCGACTTCTTCATGCCCATCGTGGATGATGCCTATGATTTTGGACGGATTGCCTCGGCCAACGCCATCAGCGACGTATATGCCATGGGCGGCCGGCCGGTCATGGCCATTGCTGTGCTGGGCTGGCCCATTGATAAGCTCGCGCCCGAAGTGGCCCGCCGCGTAATTGAAGGCAGCCGCAGCATCTGTGCCGAGGCCGGCATTCCGCTGGCCGGTGGCCACAGCATCGACTCGCCGGAGCCCATTTTCGGGCTGGCCGTCACAGGGCTGCTCGATATCAAGAACCTCAAGCAGAACGACACCGCCACGGCCGGCTGCGAGCTGTACCTTACCAAGCCGTTGGGCGTAGGCATGCTTACCACGGCCCAGAAACGCGGTATTCTGCGCCCTGAACACGCGCAGATTGCCCCGCACAGCATGATGCAGCTCAACAAAATCGGAGCGGAGCTGGGCCAGCTGTCCGGCGTGCGCGCCATGACCGATGTAACGGGGTTCGGGCTGCTGGGCCACCTTTCGGAAGTGTGTGAAGGCAGCAACCTCACGGCTGAAATCAGCTTCGGGAAAGTGCCCCTGCTGCCCGAGGCGGCCGAGTACTATGCGCAGAAATCCATTCCCGGCGGCACGGTGCGCAACTGGGATTCCTACGGCCACAAAGTTGGCTCCATCACCGACGAGCAGCGCGCCTGGCTTTGCGACCCGCAGACGTCGGGCGGCCTATTGGTATGCGTGGACCCAGCGGACCGGGACGCGGCACAAGCCGTGTTTGAGCAGTATGGCCTGACGCTGGAGTCCTTCGGCACCCTGCGCGCCCACGTGGCCAATGAGCCCTGGATTATTGTAGGCGCTTAATACCTAACCTGAACGCGTCCGTGTCGGCCCCGATGGCTATCCGTCGGGGCCGACAGTCGTAGTAGCCTTTCCATGAAGCTTCTCTCCTTTCTGCGCCCGCTGCTGGAAATAGCTGCCGTTGTTACCGCTGTTATTGTGGGCTTACGGCTGATTACCGGGCTTTTCGGGCGTAAAAGCCGGGCGTATCGCCCCACGTTTATGCGGCAGTTTTCCCTGTTGTTCTGGCCTTTGCTGTGCCTGGGCGTGGGCTTGCCGTTTCTGGGCTCGTTCTTCTACGCCGGTACATTAGCGGCCTATGAGCTGGTCCTGCTGACGGCCGTGGCCGCCGTGGTGCTGGGATTTTCGGTGCCGGCCTTCGTGCTCCATGCCCGCTATTACGCCCGCAACCTGGAAACCACCCTGGTTTTCGACCCCAAGCAGAATATCCTGGAAGTGTACGAGGGCGCGCGACACATTCCGTTCGGCAAAAGCGACCTGGTGCGGGTAGAACGGGTTACGTGCCAGTCGGAGCGTTTATTCTGGAGTCCGTACAACTACCTGCAGCTGCATTTGCGCACGGGTGAGGTACTTACCCTCACCTCACTACTCACGAAGTTGGAGCCCCTGACCGAATTTCTGCGCAACACCCCGCTGGAAAGACGGCGCAGCTGGTTCTGCTGGATCTGAGTTGACGTCTACCACTGCGAAACGGTTCAGTTTACTTTTTCGCTCGTTCAAACGCTCTTTTCGCCCGCTTATTCAAGTCGGACAGCTGACTATATTTGTTGGGATGACCTCTACCCCGTCATAGGCTTCGGTTAGCGGAGATATTGCCGGGCTTACTCATGCCTGTTGCCCACCGTTACCGATGCGGCGTTTCCTGCTGGTTGCGTTTTTGCTCTGTTGCCTTACTGGTACGGTAGCAGCCCGTGCGGCGGCTGTCCCGGCTTTGCTGCGCCAGCTCAGGACCCAGCCCGCCGATACAACACGGGTACGGCTCCTGAACGAGCTTTGCTACGCGCTGCACGATAATGAGCCCACCCACGCCCTGCCGTACGGCGAGCAGAGCGTGGCCCTGGCTCGGCGGCTCAACCATTCTCCGGGCTTGCTTCGGGCGTTGCTGAACCTTGCCAGCTGTTACGCCAACCTTGCCGATGGCCCTCATGCGTTACAGCTGCAACAGGAAGCCTTGCTGTTGGCGCGCCGGCTGCGCTCCAACGATGGGCTGGTGCGCAGCTACACCGGTATGGGCGGGGTATATCACGAGCGGAACGATACGGCCGCTGCCCTGCGCAATTACCGCCGCGCCCTCACCTACGCCTACCGCCCCGATGTGCAGGTGCGCAGCCAGCTGATGCTGTTCGGCAACCTGGGCAACCTCTACTTCTACCTGAAACAGCAGCAGGAAGGCCTCGTCTTCACGCGGCGGGCGCTGCAACTGGCCCGCCGCACCCGCGACCAGGCAGGCGAGTCGCTGTACCTGGCCGATCTGGGCTCGTTTTACATGCAGATGAATCAGCTGGATACGGCCGAAGGACTTCTACGGCAGGCAGTATCCATTGTTGAACCCCTGCATAACCACCGGTTTGAGGCCGGTCATCTGGAACTACTGGCTACGGTGCTGCTACTGCAGAACGAGCTGCCGGAGGCCGAGCTGCTGACCCGCCGCGCCATGCTGCTGGCCCGCCAGATCGACTACAAGGAACGAGTGCTGGACAGCTACAATCTGCTGGCCGAAATCAACGTGAGCCGCCAGCAGTTTGAGCAGGCCTACGAGTGGCAAAGCCGATTCCGCGACCTGAATGACAGCCTCAACAGCCGTTCGCGCGTGCAGACCCTCACAGCCCTGCAAACCCGCTATGAAACCGCCGACAAGGAACACCAGATCCGGCGGCTGACGGAACGGGAGTTGGTGATGCAGGAGCGTAACCGGGCGTTGTGGGGCGCTATTGCAGCCCTGCTGCTGGGTTTGGGTGGCATGGCCTACCTCTACACCAAGCTCCGCCGCAGTAGGGCCGAGCTTTCCAGCAACCACCGGGCCTTGGAAGAAGTGACGAAAGAATTGCGCCAGCTGGCTGCCTCCAAAGACCGGCTCTATGCCATTGTCGCCCACGATTTGCGCGGCCCGGTCACCTCCTTTGCCGGCGTTACGGAGCTCATTGACTTCTACCTCAAACAAGGCGACGAAGAAGGGTTGCGCCGCCTGCCCGCATTGGTCCGGCAATCGGCCTATCAGCTCAATCACCTGCTTGATAACCTGCTGAACTGGGCAGTAAACCAGACCGGCGAGCTGGCCTTTCGGCCCGGGCGACTGTTGGTAACCGAGTTATACCAGGAAGCCACGCGCCTGTACACCAACGCCGCCGAGGCCAAGCAGATTACCTTTCACCTCGATTGCCCGCCGCACGCGGCCGTGTGGGCCGATGCCCACATGACTGAAACAATTCTGCGTAACCTGATAGGCAATGCCCTGAAATTTACCCCGGCCGGAGGCAGCATTTATCTGCGGGCGCAGCCGGGCACTGAAGGCAACGTGGTTCTGCGCGTGCAGGATACCGGGTCCGGTATGACCCCGAACCAGATAGCCACCTTATTTTCCCCCGATGGGTTGGCCCCGTTGCGCGGCCCGCGTTCCGGCACGGGCCTCGGCCTGCTGCTGTGCCGGGCTTTCGTTGACCGGCAAGGCGGGGCTTTATCCATTGAAAGCCTCCCCGGGCAGGGCACTACAGTGTGTGTAAATCTGCCTGCTGCCCATCTGGAATGAGTTGTCAGCAGGCCAATAAGGATAATAATATATGCCTCTGAGCGAAGCTGCCGCAAGTATTCTGAATAGTCCAGCAACGCCATTGAGCCCTCCTGCGTCCGGTCATCTGCATTCCGCTCCGCCTATCGGGCCTTAGTAACGGGGAGGTTCCGACGGGCAATTCAATTTCCGAAGCCCCATCTTTGCAGGACTATGCTGCAACTACACTTCCGCGAAATGGGGCAGGGTTCCCCGCTGGTGATTCTGCACGGCCTGTTCGGCACCCTGGATAACTGGCAGACGCTGGCCCGCCGCTGGGCCGAGGCCGGCCACCGCGTCATCGTGGCCGATCTGCGCAACCACGGCCGCTCCCCCCACGCCCCGGAGCATACCTACGCCCTGATGAGCGAGGACGTGCTGGGCCTGTTCGACCAGCTCCAGCTCGGCCCCGAAACCACGCTGCTGGGCCACAGCATGGGCGGCAAAGTAGCCATGCGCTTCGCCCTCGAGCATCCGCAGCACCTGGGCAAGCTGATTGTGGTGGACATCGCGCCGCGCTTCTCCGATATGGAGCACCAAGACAGCGTGATTACCGGCCTCAACGCCGTGCCGCTGGCCACGCTGGAAAACCGCCAGCAGGCCGACGACGCCCTGGCCCAGCACATCCGGCAGGTAGATACCCGGCAGTTCCTGCTCAAGAACCTGTACCGCCGCGACGACAACAGCTTCGCCTGGCGACCCAACCTGGCCGTGCTGACGGCTGGCATGGCGCACGTCGGCGAGGAAATCACCGCCGCCCAGCCCTTCCTCAAACCGGCCCTGTTCATCCGCGGGGGCCTTTCCGACTACATCAACGCCGACGATAAGCTGCACGGCATCCCGGCCCTGTTCCCCAACTCGCAGGTAGAAACCGTAGTGGATGCCGGCCACTGGGTGCATGCCGAAAAGCCTGACGAAGTATTTGGGCTTGTTAAAGCCTTTATCGGAAGTTGAATTGCTGGGGAGCGAATTGTTGGACAGTCAGACTGCACATCCAACAATTCAGCCATCCAGCAATTCGGCCATCCAGCAATTCAACAATTCAATCCTCCCCTTTTGAAACCCGGCACGCTTTACCTTATTCCGACTATTCTGGCCGACGACACGGCGGCCCAGGTGCTGCCGCCGCAGGTGGCGGAACGCGTGGCCGCTCTGCGCTATTTCCTGGTGGAAAATGCCCGTACGGCACGCCGCTTCATCAAGAGTGTGGCCCCGCAGCACGTGATTGAGGAGCTGCGCATCAGCGTAATCGACAAGGACAGCACCGAGGCCCAGATCCAAGCGGCCTTGGAGCCGCTGGTGGCGGGCCAGGATGGGGGCGTCATTTCCGAAGCCGGCTGCCCCGGCATTGCCGACCCCGGAGCCGAGCTGGCCCGCCGGGCGCACCAGCTCGGCGTGCGAGTGGTGCCGCTGGTGGGGCCTTCGTCGTTGCTGCTGGCGCTGATGGCTTCGGGCATGAACGGGCAGAGCTTCGCCTTTCACGGCTACCTGCCCATCGAGCGGGGCAAGCGCATAGCGGCCCTGAAGAAGCTGGAACAGCAGGCTTTGCAGCAGCACCAAACTCAGCTGTTCATCGAAACGCCCTACCGCAACCTGCCGCTGCTGGAGGATTTGCTCAGCACACTGCACCCCGGCACCCGCCTCTGCGTGGCCGCCAGCCTCACGGCCGAAAACGAGTACATCCGCACTGACACGGTAGCTGGCTGGAAGAAGAAGCCCCTCCCTGAAATACACAAGCAGCCCGCCGTCTTCCTGATCGGACAGTAGTTTGTTTTGGTTATTGGTTGCTGGTTTTTGGCCCACAGCCACTAACTAAAAACTACTTTATTTCATCACTTGGTACACCAGCAACGACGAAACGTAGGCCAGACCGGTCATGTAGAGCAGCTGTAGCAGCGGCCATTTCCAGCCCTTGGTCTCGCGGTAGGTGGCGGCCAGCGTGCTCATGCACTGCATGGCAAACACGTAGAACACCAGCAGGGAAAACGCCCGCGCCGGGGTAAAGAACGGTTGGCCGTTGCTGTCTTTCTCGGCGGCCAGCTTTTGCTGCACGGTGAGCTGGTCTGCGTCCTGACCTACGCTGTAAATGGTGCTCATGGTGCCCACGAACACTTCCCGGGCCGCAAACGAGGTGAGCAGCGAAATGCCGATTTTCCAGTCGAAGCCCAGCGGGCGAATAGCGGGCTCGATAAGGTGCCCAAAGTGGCCGGCGTAGGAAGCTTCCAGCTTTTCGGAAGCTACGCGGGAATCCAGCTCGGCGGGCGTGAGGCCTTGCCGCCGGGCTTCCGTAGTGGCCCGCTTGCCGGCCTGTTCCATAGCCGAACCCGGCCCGTACGAGGCCAGCACCCACAGCAGAATGGAAATAGCCAGAATCACCTTACCCGCCTGGAAGACGAAGGCTTTCACCTTCTCCACGATGGTGATGCCCACGTTTTTCCAGCGCGGCCAGCGGTACACCGGAAACTCCATGATAAAATAGCTCCGCTCGGTGGTTTTGAGCAGCAACTTCATGGCCCAGGCCGAGAGAATAGCCGCGAAAAAGCCCAGCAGGTACAGCCCCATCAACGCAAAGCCGCGCAGGTTAAACACGCCCAGCACCGACTCATCGGGCACCACCAGCCCAATGAGCACGGTGTACACCGGAATCCGGGCCGAGCACGACATGAGTGGCGTCACGAAGATGGTGATGAGCCGGTCCTTGCGGTTTTCAATGGTACGGGCGCTCATAATGGCTGGCACGGCGCAGGCCACCCCCGAAATAAGGGGCACGATGCTTTTACCATTCAGCCCAAAGCGCCGCATGATGCGGTCCATCATGAATGTCACGCGGGCCATGTAGCCGGTTTCCTCCAGCACCGCAATGAAGGCAAAGAGCAGGGCAATCTGCGGGATGAAGATGAGTACGCCGCCCAAACCGGCCAGCACCCCTTCCGTCAGCAGGTTCACCAACGGCCCATCGAAATTCGTCTGGATCAGACTATTGATCCAGGCTACGCCCTCATCAATCAGTTCCATGGGGTAGCTGGCCCAGGCGAATACCGCCTGAAACATCAGGAACAGCACCCCGAAGAAAATAAGGTAGCCCCACACCTTGTGCGTGAGCACCTTGTCCAGCTTGTTGCTGTAGGGTTCGTTGCGCTCAGTACGCGTGACCGACACGCAGTTGAGTAGGATTTCGTTGATGCGGCCGTAGCGGGCAATGGTTTCCTGGGCCTGCCGGGCCGTGGGCTCAAATCCATATTGCTCCGTCAGTTCCTGCACGTAGGCCCGGTCCTCGGCGGAAAGCAGGCTGATGTGGCGATACTGGTGGGCGTAGTGCAGCGCCAGGTAGTCGTTGTGCAGGTTGAAGTAGTAACGGATCTGCCGGATCATGGGCAGTAAGGCTTCCTCAGGCTCGTAAAAGCTCACTGAGGGCGCATCCAGCATCTGGGCCATCACAATCTTGAGGGCCGTAATGCCCACGCCTTTGCGGGCGTTCATCGGGATGATGGGCACGCCCAGTTCCTGCTGCAACGCCGCAATATCAATCTGGACGCCATGCTGCTCGGCCACATCCATCATGTTCAGGGCCAGTACCGTGGGCAGGCCCATATCGGCCAGTTGGGTGAATAACAGCAGGTTGCGGCGCAGGTTGCTGGCGTCCACCGTCACCACCACAAAGCCGGGGTACTGCGGGCTAGCTTTGTCGTAGAACAGGTCGGTGATAACCTTCTCGTCGAGACTTTTGGGGTAGAGCGAATAGGTGCCCGGCAAGTCCACAATTTCGGCCCGGTGCTGGGCCGTGAGCTGACTGATGCCCGTTTTGCGGTCCACGGTTACGCCCGGGAAGTTGCCTACCTTCTGGTTGAGGCCCGTCAGCTGGTTGAACAGCGAGGATTTGCCCGAGTTGGGGTTGCCCACCAGCGCAATGCGCGTGAGCGGCCCCGGCTGCCGCAGCGCGGCTGTTTCCAGTTGCACTGCCGACACCCCCGCGCCGGCCCGGCCGGATAGTAGTGGTCCGCCTGCCATGTACCCGGAATTATTTCAGAAGAATAGTTGCCGCCTCGCTCACCCGTAGGGAAAGCGTATAGTCGGCCATGTCGCCTACCACCAGTGTGATGGGGCAACCCAGCGGAGCCCGGCTGTTGAGGCGCACCATAGTGCCCGGAATACAGCCCATTTCCAGCAGCTTCAGGGCCATTTCGGGGTCCTGGAGGCAACAAATGGTGCCGCTCTCCCCCAGTTGGAGGTCGGTCACGCTACGCGGCGCAGACGGCGGTGGGGCAAGAGGTGGGCGATTAGACACGGGCGGAACTATTTAGATTTACTTCAAACAAAGGTACCACCCATTTATGTTTCAGCCAAAATTCGCCGGGCGGGGAAACTCGCCGGCCGAGGCAGGAAAAGTAGCTGATTTGTAATTATTCCGAACTCAAATTGTACCGGTATAAATATTCGGGGAGGACTTGCTTTTTATGCCGCATTTCATTGTAATTTTGGCATATACACTAGTCTGCCTTCATATGCTTCAACGCGTACTTTCTCTTTTTGCACTGGCTTTGCTGCTCCCGGTTCTGAGTTTCGCTCAGGACGCCAAAATGACCGGCCGTATCGTTGATGAAAAAACGAAAGAGCCTATTCCTTTCGCCTCTATCGGGCTGAAAGAAGAGCAAACCGGTGCTCTGACCAACGAATACGGGTTCTTTCAGATGGCCATGCCCCAAAAGAACCCGCAGGATTCGCTGGTGATTATGGCACTGGGCTACTTCCGCAAAGCGGTGCTCATCAAGCCCGGCATTAAGGTGCAGGACATGATTATTGAGGTTCCGAAGCGGGCTATTGAGCTGGGCAACGTAACTGTAAAGGGCGGTAAGGTGAAAAATCTGGCCTTGGGCTCGAACTCGAATACACCTGGTGAAGGCATGATTCAGGGGATGCCTGGCAGCCAGTACGCCTTCTTCGTGAAGAATGAGAAAGGCAAGAAGCTCGGTAACGTCCGCTCCGTATCGTTCTACATCGGTGAGAACGGTTTCCCCCGGGAGCCGTTCCGAGTGCGCCTTTACAAGGCGGATGGCAACTATAACTCGCCTAACTCCGATTTGCTGAACGAGAACATCGTGGTATCGGCTCCGAAAGGCGGCGAGTGGTATACCGTCGACCTGACGCAGTATAACATCGAGGCCCCGGTAGAAGGCTTTTTCGTGGCGATGGAGTGGATTGTGAGCGGCGACGGCTTCTACACCACCAATTTCATGGACAACTACACGCCCTACGGCCAGATTCTGCGTCCTACCTTCGAATTTAAGGAGGCCCGCACCTGGAACTACACCATGGGTCGCGGCTGGAGCCTGATTACCCTCGCCAACAACGGCATGCGCTACAACGCCATGATCCGGGCCGAGGTAGACCAGATTAAGGACTAGGCTCGCGGATTTTTTGCGGATTAACACGGATTTCGTGAACGATACGGAAACCGGCCGGTAGTACAACTCAACGGTCTGAAAGCACAAACAAAAGGGACTCGCCGGCTGGCGAGTCCCTTTTGTTTGTGCCCTTATGTATTTGCGGATGATCAGAATAAAACGGCTACAAAATCCGCGTCAATCCGACGTAATCCGTAAAAATTCGTGAGCCTATTTGAGCACGGCAATTTCTACGCGGCGGTTTTCCTGGCGGCCGGAGGCGGTAGCATTGGAGGCCACGGGAGCAGTCTCGCCCATGGGCTCCAGCGTTACCTGAGTGGCGGTCATCATGCCGTTTTTCACCAGCCAATCCTTCACGGCGGCAGCTCGCTGGGCACTCAGCTCCTTGTTATAGCTTTTGTCGCCGCGCGAGTCAGCGAAGCCCAGCACGCGGACCTGCTTGCCCCGGTGGCGGCGGGCAATAGATGCGCTGATTTCCGACAAAGCGCGGGTAGCAGTCGGCTTTATTTCGGCTTTATCGGTATCGAACAGGACTTTTTCTTCGAGGCCGTACACGTTGTACACGTCGTCACCGCGCACGGTGATTTCGGGCAGGTCAATTTCCTCCAGCTTCACGTCGGCGAGCTTGGCTTTGGTCATGTCCCAGGTGCTTTCCACGGCGTTGGCAGCCTTATCTACGGCGTTGCCGGCGGCATCGGTGGCGGTGGCAGCAGCACCGGCGGGGGTTTCACCGTCACGGTACACTACGGCCGTGTCGGCGGTGGCTTCCTGGGGCTGGTCTTTTTCTGCGGGCTTCTTGAGGTCGGAGCAGGAGGCCAGCAGCACGGTGGCCGCGAGGGCAGAGAGGAAGGTCTTTTTCATGAAAGGGGAGAAAATAGGGTGAGCGTTGGCTTACGGGCAATGATACGGGATGTTCGCAAGCCGGCAATATTCAGCCAGCCCTATTCTGCCACGAACACCCGCTTCACCCGTTCGCTCACGTTGGTCAGCAACTCGTACGGGATGGTACCGATGCGGGCGGCCAGCTCGGTAAGGGGCAGGTTTTCGCCAAATATCACGGCCGCATCGCCGGCCTGGACGTCGGCAATGTGGGTCACGTCAGCCATGCACATATCCATGCACACGTTGCCCACGATGGGCGCCCGCTGCCCCCGGATGAGCACCTCCCCCGCCCCATTGCCAAAGCGTCGGTCGTAGCCGTCGGCGTAGCCGATAGCCAGGGTGGCAATGCGCCGCTCGTGGTCGGTAGCTTGGCCGCGGCGGCCGTAGCCCACGGTGTGGCCCGCCGGCAGGGTTTTGATCTGGGAAATGGTGGTGCGCAGCGTGCTCACGGGTCGCAGCGCGTCGGGTTCCTGCCCACTTGCCTCCACCCCGTAGAGGCCGATGCCCAGGCGCACCATACTGTGCTGAGCCTCCGGAAACCGCACGATGCCGGCCGAGTTGAGGGCATGCTGGAGAATGGGGTAGCCCAGGGCCGCTTCCAGCTGGGGCGTCATGCGGGCAAAGGCGGCCAGCTGCTCCCGCGAGAAGTTGTTGTGCTGCTCCTCGTCGGCCCCGGCCAGGTGGGTGAGGGCGCTGGCCACGCGCAGGTGGGCGGCGTTTTCGCGCAGCAAGCGACACAGCTCGGGCAGGTCTTCCTCGGCGAAGCCCAGGCGGCGCATGCCGGTATCAAGCTTGAGGTGGATGGCGGGCATAGCGGCCTCGCGGGCGGCGGACAAGTAATCATGCAGCCGCTCAAAGGAGTAGATTTCGGGCTCCAGGTGGTATTGGCGCAGCTTCTGGAAGGCGTCGGGGGCCGGGTTCATCACCATCAGCGGCAGACTGATGCCGTGCTGGCGCAGGTCCACGCCCTCGTCGGCATAGGCCACGGCCAGGTAGTCGGCGCGGTGAAACTGGAGCAGGTTGGCGACTTCCGCGGAGCCGCTGCCGTAGGCAAAGGCCTTTACCATAACCATGAGCTTCACGCCGGGCTGCAGGCGGCGGCGATAGAAGTTGAGGTTGTGGACCAGCGCATCGAGGTTGACTTCCAGCACCGTACCGTGGATTTTCTGCTGGAAGGCGGCCACAATCCGCTCGAAGCCGTAGCGGCGGGCACCTTTCACCAGAATCAGCTCCTGGCGAAACTGCTCGGGCTGAAAGGCGGCCAGAAACGCGGCCGTATCGGGGTAAAACTCGGTCTGCAGGCCCTGAAACGCCGCGTGGTGCCGGCTGATATCGGGCCCGATGCCGATGAGGCGCTCCACCCCGTGGGACGGCAGCAGGGACGCCACCCGCGCGTACAGCTCGGCCCCGGCCAGCCCCGATTCGAGTACATCGGACAGGATGAGGGTGCGGCGGCCCCGGCGGGCCTGGCGGGCCAGGGCATCGAGGGCGAGGCGCAGGCCGGCCAGGTCGTTGTTATAGGTATCGTCGAGGACGTAGCAGTCGTGCAGAGCCTGCTTCATCTCCAGGCGCATGGCCACGGGCTGGAGGCGGTCGAGGCGCTGCTGGATTTCGGGGGGTGGTACCTGCCGCCACAGCAGCACCGACAGGCCGTGGAGGGCGTTTTCTACGGAGGGCTCATCGGCAAACGGCAACGTGAAGGTGTGCTCCTGGGGGCGCGGGCGGGCGCGCTCTACGCGCACCACGGCGCGGTCGGCGGCGGCTTCCTGCATGGTGATGAGCAGGTCGGCTTCTTGGGCGTCGAAGCGGGCACGCTGGCGCGTCCAGGCTACGCGGGTGGTGCGGGCGGGGCTGAGCTGGCGGCGGGCGGCGGCGTGAATCAGCTCGTGGTCGGCGCAGTAGAACAGGGTATCAACCTGTTCAAACAGGCGCATCTTTTCGGCCACCTTTTCGGCGGGGGAAGCAAAACCGGCATCGTGGGCGGTGCCCAGATTGGTGAAGATGCCCAGCGTAGGCTGGATGATGCGGGCCAGCCGCGCCATCTCGCCAGGCTCGGAAATACCGGCCTCGAAGATACCCAGCGTGTGGCTGGCGGTGAGCTCCCACACGCTCAGGGGCACGCCCACCTGGGAGTTGTAGGAGCGCGGACTTTTGCAGATCAGCTCGTCGGGGCTCAGCAGCTGGGCCAACCACTCCTTCACGATGGTTTTGCCGTTGGAGCCAGTAATGCCGAACACCGGAATCGGGAAGTGGCGGCGGTGATGGGTGGCCAACGTCTGCAAAGCGGCCAGGGTATCGGGCACGCGCAGGAAACCGGCCTCAGGAAAATCGGCCAGCAGCACGTCGTCCTGCACCACAAACTGGCGCACGCCGGCCCGGTACAGCTCCGGCAGGTAGCGGTGGCCGTCGTGCTGGGGGCCGCGCAGGGCCAGGAACAGGCTGTCGGCTGGCGTTTCCACGCGGCGGCTATCCAGCAGCAGACGCTGCATGGCGGCCGGGGCGGCGGGGAGTTGCAGCAGGGTACCGCCGGTAAGGGCGGGCAGATCGGAGAACTGAAGCATAGCGCAGCAAAGGTACGGCGGGCGGGTGAGGCGGCGGCGGGAAGCCGTCGGGCCGGGAATGCGGGGCTACCTTTGCGCTTTCGTTGTTCTGCTCCCCTCGTTTTGAAACTTTCGCGTCACCACCTGTCCGCTTTTGCGGCTTTCTTTATTTGGGGCTTCTTCCCCATTCCGTTGCGCTGGCTGGTCGGGTACGCCAGCGGGCAGATCCTGTTTTTCCGGGTGCTGCTCTCGTTGCTGCTGCTGCTACTGATTCACGGACTGGGGCGGCGCGACGTGGTGCGGCAGACGCGGGCACAATGGCGGACAGCCACCGGAGCGGAGCGGCGGCCGGTGCTCATCAGCACGCTGGTGGGCGGGGCGCTACTGACGTCTAACTGGCTGCTGTTCATCTACGTCATTAACGAGGTGAGCGTGCAGGCAGGCTCATTTGCCTATCTTATCTGCCCCATTCTGACGGCGTTACTGGGCTTTGTAGTGCTGCGGGAAAAGCTGCGGCGCAACCAGTGGCTGGCCATTGGGCTGGCGGCGGCGAGTTGCGTGCTGCTGGGCTCGGGCGAGTTCCGAACGCTGGGTATGAGCCTGGTAGTGGCCTTCACGTACGCGGCCTACCTCATCAGTCAGCGCCGCTTGCAGGGCTACGACCGGCTGGTGCTGCTGACAGTGCAGCTGGCCGTGTCGGCGGTGGTAATTCTGCCGCTGGCCCCGCTGTTGGGGGCGCAGCCGCTGGCCGGGCTCCGGGATGGGCATTTGCTGCTGGTGGCCCTGCTGCTGAGCACGGTATTTACCATCATTCCGCTGTTTCTGAACTTGTACGCGCTGAACGTGCTGCCTTCGGGCACGGTGGGTATTTTCATGTACCTCAATCCGCTGCTGAGCTTTCTGCTGGCCTTTCTGTACTTCGGCGAGCAAGCCACGGGCGTGCAACTGGCGGCCTACGGCATCATCTTTCTCTCGATTGGGCTATATAACTGGCGGGGTAGGGCTATAGGGTAAGAAGGTGTGCGGGTGGGAGGGTGGGAGGGTGTGTGAGTAGGATGACAGCCCTCTCACCCTCCTACCCGCACACCCTCCTATCCTCCTAATCACCTATCCTGCTTACCTTCGGGCTTGGGTCCAACTCTGGCCTTATCCGACTTTTTAGTAAGCCGAATGACTACTCCTCCCCGTCAGGCCGTTGCGCCGTGGTGGCGGCGGGTGCTGCCGCACCTGCTGGCCGTTGTGTTTTTCCTGGTGCTGGCCGCCGTGTATTTCTCTCCCATCCTGTTCGATGGCAAGACCCTGGCCCAGCACGACATTGTGCAGTTCAACGGCGGGGCCCACGAGGCGGCCCAGTTCCGCGACCAGACCGGCGAGGAAGCTCTCTGGACCAACTCCATGTTCTCGGGCATGCCTACCTACCTGATCAGCACCCGCTTCCCCGGCGACCTGAGCCAGTACCTGCACAAGCTGTTCACGCTGGGGCTGCCGGCGGTAGTGGCCAACCTGTTTCTGGCGCTGGTGTGCGGCTACGCGCTGTGCGTGGCCCTGGGCCTTTCGCCGCTGGTGAGTATAGTGGGTGCCATTGCGCTGGGTTTCACCAGCTATAACCTGATTATTCTGGCGGCCGGCCACAACACCAAGAGCCTGGCCCTGGCCTACGCGCCGCTGGTGCTGGCGGGTCTGCTAGTGGCGTTCCGGCGCAACAAGTGGCTGGGCACGGCTTTGTTTGCCCTGGGCCTGGCCATGAACGTGCGCTCCAACCACCTCCAGATTACCTACTACCTGCTGCTGCTGGTGCTGGTATTTGGCGTGGTGGAGCTGGTATTTGCCGCCCGCAAAAAGCGCCTGCCCGATTTCCTGGCCCGCACCGCCCTGCTGGGCGTGGCCGCGCTGCTGGCCGTGGGCGTAAGCTTCGGCCGCCTCTACACCACCCTCGAATACAGCAAGTACAGCATCCGGGGCAAAGCCGAGCTGACCACGCCGCCGCCCACCGCCCCCGGCCAGCCCGCCGCTCCGGCCGATGATGACGCCGGCTCGGGCCTGGGCAAGGAATATGCCTTCAGCTACAGCTACGGCGTGGGCGAAACTGCCACCCTGCTCATCCCCAACTTCTACGGCGGGGCTTCGCAGATGAAGCTCTCCGAAAACTCGGAAACCGGCAAGGCCCTGGCCGCCGCCGGCGTACCGCCCGTGCAGCTGACCGATTATCTGGCCCAGATGCCCACCTACTGGGGCGACCAGCCCATTACCAGCGGCCCGGTGTACGTGGGCGCGGTGGTGTTCTTCCTGTTTGTGCTGGGCCTGATGGTGGCCGACCGGCGTACCCGCATCTGGCTGCTGGCGGGCACGCTGCTGTCCGTTGTGCTGGCTTGGGGCAAGAACTTCGAGGCGTTCAACTACCTGATGTTCGACTACTTCCCGGGCTACAACAAGTTCCGGGCCGTGAGCATGGCCCTCACCATTGCCCAGCTGGCCATGCCGCTGCTGGCCGTGCTGGCCCTGGGCCGCGTGCTGCGCGGCCGCACCCTGGCCGGAGCTACCGCCCCGGTAAGCACCCACCCGACGCTGGCCGCCCTCACCGGCAAGCCCACCGACGATGCTGACACGGCACTGCTCAAAAAGCACGTGGTACGGGCGCTGGCCATTACGGCCGGTTTGTGCGCGCTGGCATTCCTGGCCGGGCTGGTATCCGATTTTGCTTCGCCCATTGATGCCCAGCTGCAACAGAGCGGCTTCCCGCTGGATGCCTTACGCGCCGACCGCGCCTCCCTGCTGCGCACCGACGTATTCCGCTCCCTGTTTTTTGTAGCGGCGGCGGCCGGGGTGCTGTGGTTCTTTTTGCAGCGGAAGCTGTCGGCCGGCCTGGCGGCTACGCTGGTGGGGTTGCTCACGCTGGTGGATTTGTGGGGCGTGGATAAGCGTTATCTCAACGACGGCAATTTCCAGCAGGAAACCATTGCCGAGCAGTTCGTACCCTCCCCCGCCGACCAGCAGATTCTGCAGGACAAGGACCTGAGCTACCGCGTACTGAACGTGCAGAACCCGTTCAACGAAGCCCAGACCTCTTATTTCCACAAGAGCATCGGGGGGTACCACGGGGCCAAGCTGCACCGCTACCAGGACCTCATTGAGCGGCAGATTTCGACCAACAACACGGCCGTACTCAGCATGCTGAACACCCGCTACGTGATTGTGCCCGGCCAGGAGCAGGGCCAGCCCCAGCAGGTGCAGCGCAACCCTGGCGCGCTGGGCAATGCCTGGTTTGTGAGCCAGGTGCAGAAAGTGCAGAGCCCCGACGAGGAAATGAAGGCCCTCACGGGCCTCAACGCCGCCACCACGGCTGTGGTGGACGTCAGCAAGTTTCCCGTCAGCCAGACTACCTACCCGGCCGAAGGCTCCAGCATTGCCCTCACCAAATACACGCCCAACGCCCTCACCTACCGCGCCACCGCCGCGCAGGCGGGCCTGGTGGTCTTCTCCGAAATCTACTACGCCGACGGCTGGCAGGCCTTTATCGATGGCAAGCCGGTGCCCCACCTGCGCGCCAACTACGTGCTGCGGGCTTTGCCGGTACCCGCCGGCACCCATACCATCGAGTTCAAATTCGAGCCCGCCGCCTACACCATCGGCAACACCGTATCCCTGGTGTCGTCGGTGCTGCTGATTGCGGCCATGCTGGTGGCGCTTTTCTACGCCCTCAAACACCGCCCCGAGCCTCACAGCCTGACGGATACGCTGCTGGCGTAAAGATGCTTTAGCAAGCCACAAGCAAAATGCTCATCATCCTTCGCTCAGTCAGGATGATGGGCATTTTGCCTTTCACCCCTAACCGCTTTCCCATGCTTCTTCAGCTTTTGTCGGAGCCAGCCGCTGAGCAGGCCGGCGTACGCCTGCTGCTGCTGCGCGACGATTTGACGCACCCGGAGCTGCCCGGCAACAAGTGGCGCAAGCTCAAATACAACCTACAGGAAGCCCGCCAACTCGGCCACCACACGCTGCTGACGTTCGGGGGCGCGTTTTCCAACCACTTGGCGGCCGTGGCCGCCGCTGGCCGCCTCACGGGCCTGCGCACCGTGGGCGTGGTGCGGGGCGAGGAGCTGGCCCACCGCCCCCTCAACCTCACCCTGGCCCGGGCCGCCGCCGATGGCATGGAGCTGCGCTTTCTGGACCGCGCCACCTACCGCCGCAAGCACGAGCCGGAGGTACTGGCGGAGGTGCTGCGCGTAACCGGCCCGGCTTACGTGGTACCCGAAGGCGGCTCCAACGCCCTGGCCCTGCCCGGCTGCGCCGAGCTGGTGACAGAGCTGCGCGTACTTACTGCTTTCGACGCACTGTGCGTGGCTTGCGGTACTGGCGGCACACTGGCTGGCCTCGTCACTGGGCTGCAAGGACCGGAACAGGCCTTGGGCTTCGCCGCCCTGAAAGGTGCTGACTTCCTGCGCTCCGACATCGACCAGCTAACCCAGGCGGCCACGGGCCGCACCTTCCGGAACTGGGCGCTGCACACGGCCTACCACGGCGGCGGCTACGCCAAGCTCAGCCCGGAGCTGCGCGCGTTTATTACCGGGTTTCAGGTCCGCCACGGCGTGCTGCTCGACCCTATTTACACCGGCAAAATGCTGGTAGGCGTGCTGGATTTACTGGCGCAGGGCCACTTCCGGCGGGGTAGCACGGTGGTGGCGGTGCATACCGGCGGCCTGCAGGCCTGGGCCGGGTTTGGCGGCGCGCCTACGCCTTTAGCGTTGGGGTAGCGGGTGGTAGCCAGCGGCCCAGGCTCAGACCGGCCAAGGCAAACACGCAGGGCAGCACCGGCAGCAGAAACCGTACGTCCCAGTCCTCCACGGTAATCATCACCACGAAGCCCTGCAGCAGCACCACACCCGCCAGAAACACCCGGGCCGGCAGCCAAGCAGTGGCGGTGCGCAGGCCGCGCACTGCCAGCCAGTAGCACGGATAAATGAAGACCACAATCAGTAGGATGTGGCTCCAGGAGTAGTAGGTTTTCACGTAGCTGAAGAACAGCAGCCCCTTCAGCGTGGCCAGCTTGAGGAAATACGTGGGGTTGGCGGTTATAAAGTAGCCCAGGCGCAGCACCGGGGCCAGACCGGGCGGGGGCAGCAGCAGCGGCTCCGTCGGCTCCACTACCCAGGGCGTGAAGCCGTAGATAATTTCTCCCCGCAAATAGGTTTCCACCAGCGTGAAGGTGAGCAGCAGCTTGTTGAGCACCCACCACCACACCGGCACCAGCGCCACCAGCCCCAGCACCGCCCGCCAAAAGGCCCGCCGACCCGGCAGCTGCCAAAGGCGCGCCAAGCCGGCCAGCGCCGCCGCCCCGGCCACCACAAACCCGTTGGGCCGCACAATACCCGTCAGCAGCACCAGCAGCCCGAATACTACCCATCGACCCGCCGGGCCGCGCCGCGCCCGCACCAGCGCCCAAAAAGCCAGAATGGTGAAGCTAGCAAACAGGCTTTCGGTGAGCAGGTACACGTTGAACTGCTGGGCGTCGCGCCAGGCTACCAGCGCGGCCGTGGCTAGGGCCGCCGGCCGCCAGTCGAGGGGCTGGGGCGTGAGGCGGCGCAGGGTGCGGTAGAAGGCCCGGGCAGCCAGACCGCTCACGGCCATCTGGCCCAGCACGATGCCCCACCAGCCAGTACCCAGCTTCAGCCACAACGCAATAAACAGCGGATAGCCCACGTAGCGCAGGTTATGGTCCCGCTCGAAATGCCATTCCTGGGCAATGCGGGTGCCGTAGGCCAGGTACCGGCCGCTGTCGTTCACGTAGCGGGGGCCGTGGTTCTGCGCCAGCACCAGCAGCTGCACCAGCACCCACACCGCCACCAGCAGCCACCCGTGCCATTGCCGCAGCCACGCCGGACCGGGCGCAGCGGCAGTTTCGGCAGAAATGGACAACGGTTTGAGGTTCAGCATCAGGTGCAAAGGACGGTAGATGCGTGAAAACTTTCTCATCCGAAAGCTGAACTATCCGTATTTGATGGCACCTTTCCGCTGTAGTCTTTCCCCCTGCTTATGCCCTATTTACTCCGTCGTCTGCTGCCTTTGCTGTTTCTGGCAGGGCTGGGGTGGTTTCTCTGGACGAAAGTACGACCCGCGCTATCCGGGCTGGAAAACCCGCTCGACCCCGCCCCGCGCATCACCGTCACCCACAATACGGTGCTGGAGAAGGTAGAGGCCCTAGGCCGTCTGGAGCTGGTGCGCTATCAGTTCAAGGACGTAGTGGAGTACAAAAAGAGCACCTACCGCTTTCTGCCCGATGCCAAAGTGGCCCTCATCGTGGCCGGCAACGCTGTAGGCTGCCTCGACCTGCGAAAGGTGCGTCCCCAGGACGTGGTGCTGGAAGGCGACTCCATCCTGCGGCTGGCGCTGCCCGAGCCGGAGCTGTGCGTGTGGCAGGTTGACCACAGCAAAAGCAAGGTGTACAGCGTAGAAAACGGCTTTTTCCAGGATGCCGAGCTGGTAGATGCCGGCTACAAATACGCCGAGGCCAACGTGCGCACCGCCGCGCTGCAATCCGGCATCCTGGCCCAGACTACGCAGAACGCCGAGCAAATCCTGCGGCCCATGCTGCAAACCATGACCGGCCGCCGCGTTATCCTTTCGCGACAGATGGCCAATCCGAAGTTGCCCGGTAAGCGGTAGCGCCCCGACCCGACGGCTTCCAGCCACCGGACCGATGGGGCGGCTATTCCTCGTCTTCCATCGTTTTGCCCAGGTCTTCGAGAGCCATTTTGATCAGGTCCTGCTCGTAGCCTTTGCCCATCAGGTACACCTGAATCTTCTGGCGACGCTTGCCGGGGTGGCTTTCCTTTTCCTGCCGGTCTTTCTTCTCGAGCAGATCCACCAGGTTCTGATAGTACTCGTCGCCGTCGATTTCCTTCATGCCGACTTTGATGCAGTACTCCGAAATACCTTTCTGCTTCAGTTCCTGCATAATGCGGCGGCGGCCCCACTTCTTGCGCACATGGCCCCGCACGAACGTCTGGGCGTAACGCTCCTCATCCAGAAAGTTCTCCCGGCTCAGCCGGATGATAATTTCACCGGCTTCGTCTTCGTCGAGGCCGTACTCGCGCAGCTTGGCTTCCACTTCCTTCTGGTTGCGGTCCTGGTAGGTGCAGAAGGCGGCTATTTTCTGGAGGGCTTCGGTGGGAGTATAGAACTTCTTTTTGGCGGGCTGCATCATAACGCGTAGCGAAACAGGGAAAGGAATGGCGGGCGAAACCGCTTACGCAGAACACCACGCCCGGCAAAATAACTCAATAAGCCGGCCTTGTATTGACTTCCGCCTGACAACAAGCCACATACCAGCGCAGCGCCTAGGGCTGGAACCCTGTTCCCGTTATGGCTGAGGCTTGGTTTCGGCAAAAACTACTCTGCAGGCAACCGCCGGCCGCCGGATTTCCTCTTACTTGCAGCACCTCATTTACCTATCGGTTATGTTCAGTTCCTGCATGCGCGTTGGCGCGGTATTATTGCTGTTTTTACTGAGTCTGGCGGGACCGGCCCGCGCCGGCATCGTGCGGGGCCGCATTATCAGCACCAAGGGCGAAGGACTGGCTTTTGCCAACGTGGCCGTACGCGGCACCTCTATCAGCACAGCCTCCAATGAGCAGGGAAATTACCAGCTGCGGCTGGCGGCCGGCACCTACGAGCTGGTGTTTCAGTACGTCGGCTTCAAGCCCCACCTGGAAACCATCCGGGTAGCGGGCGGCGACACGGCCACCACCCTGAACGTAACGCTCAACCCCGAAAGCTACCAGCTGCGCGAAGTGGTAGTGCGCTCCACCGATAAGGACCCCGCCTATACCATTGTGCAGCAGGCCATGCAGTGGCGGCGCTACCATCAGCGGGAGGTGGCGGCCTTCAAAGCCCGCACCTACGTGAAGGTGCTGGGCCGCTTCACCGACGTACCGGGCAAGATTCTGGGACTGGTGAAAGTGGGTCCCGATTTCAAGCCGGGCATCTTCTACCTCTCCGAATCGGTGTCGGAAATGAACTTCCGCCAGCCCAACGTAGTGCAGGAGCGCATGATATCCTCCCGCATCAGCGGCGACGCCAAGGGCATCAGCTTCAACCGGGCCAGCGCCGGCCGGGGCCTGAACTTCTACCAGAACGTGCTGAAAAGCGGGTTTTCGGAACGCGGCTTCGTGTCGCCGATTGCCGCCAACGCGCCGCTGTTTTACCGCTACGAGCTGGAGGGCACTACCAAACAGGGCAGCCTGCTCATCCACAAAATCAAGGTAACGCCCCGCCGCCGCACCGATCCGGTATTCACGGGCCACATCTACATCGTGGACGGCACCTGGCGGCTGCACTCAGTCAGCCTCGACCTGAGCAAAGACGCCCAGCTGGATTACGTGGAAAACCTGCACATCGAGCAGATTTTCGCGCCCGCCCCCGGCCTTACCGATGTGTGGGTGATGCAGAGCCAGAAGGTGACAATGGGCTTCACGGCCTTCGGGTTTAAGGGCAACGGCTTCGTGACGGCGGTGCTATCAAACTACCAGGTTACGCCCACCTACCCCAACCGCCCCGCCCCTACCACGCCCCCGCCCGCCACCACCACCCCCGACGATGCGCCCGTGACCCGCGAAACAGTAGCTCAGGTGAAAAAGCAGAAGCCCAAGCTGGATGGCCTCAGCCAGGCAGTGCGCAAGCAGAGCCGGCAGGCAGCCACCCGCGACACGAGCGGGCTGGGCCTGAGCCAGCTGAAGCGCGGCGAGGTGATGCTGGTGGAAAAGGGCGTGAACGAGCGGGATACAGCCTACTGGGCCACCATCCGGCCGGTACCACTCACCGAGGAGGAGCAGAAGGATTACCTGGTGAAAGACAGCACGGAGGTTATCCGCAACTCCCGGCCCTACCAGGATTCGCTGGACCGCAAGCGCAATGAGCTGGGTTTTGGCGAGCTGCTGCTCACGGGCTACATCCACAACAACACCTTCCGCAAGCGCCAGTGGTCAGTAGATCCGGTGTTCAACATCATCAACTACAACACCGTGGAAGGGCTGGTCATCAACCCCCAGGCCACCTATACCCAGCGCACCGAGGACCGCCGGATGTGGTCGGTGACGCCGAGCCTGCGCTACGGCTTCAGCAACCGGCTGCTGAGCCCGAGCGTGGTGGCCAGCTGGCAGCTGGACGCCGTGAAGGTTTCCCGCCTGACCATCCGGGCCGGCCGTACCATCGAGAACTTCGACTCCCGCAGCCAGCTCACGCCCTTCATAAATACCTACTACACCCTCTTCGAGAACCGCAACTACGCCAAGCTCTACCGCCGCGACGGCCTGGGCCTGGGCTACGAGTGGGAGCCGCTGAACGGCCTCACGGTGCAGGCCTCCGGCAGCTACCGGGTGCGCCGGGAGCTGGAAAACACCACCATCAAGCTGATTACTGACCGGGCCGGCCGGGCCTTTACGCCCAACCAGCCCGTAAATGCCGAGCGCCCCGACGGCACGCGCTTCGGCCGCAGCGAGGCCCTGACCACCGAACTCACGGCCTATTATCTGCCGGGTCAGCGCTACATCACCCGCCCCAACGGCAAGGTAAACCTGGGCTCCAAGTACCCTACCTTTTCGCTCACCTGGCGGCAGGGCATTGGGGGCGTGCTGGGCTCCGATGTACGCTACACGCTGTTGGAAGCCGGCCTGCGCCAGTCTGTGAGCCTGGGCCTGCTGGGCACCAGCAGCTACCAAGTGGCCGCCGGCGTCTTCCCGGGTCAGCCCCGGCTCAGCTTCATGGACTTCCGCCACTTCAGCGGCAACCGCACCTACCTGACGGAAGATTTCACCAAGTTTCAGTTGCTGGACTACTACCGTTTCAGCACCGCCGATAAGTTTCTGGAAGCCCACTACAACCACCATTTCAACGGCTTCCTGCTGAACAAAATTCCGCTGTTGCGCCGCCTGCACTGGCAGGAAGTCGCCTCGCTGAACTACCTCACCACGCCCACCGCCAACCACTACCTGGAGCTGGGCGTGGGCGTAGAGCACGTTTTCAAAGTACTGCGGGCCGATTTCTACACCAGCTTCCAGTCGGGCCAGCGCGCCGGCACGGGCCTGCGGGTAGGCATTGGGTTTTAAAAAAAGTCAAGGAGAGAAAATCAAAGCCCTACCATCCCAGGCTTTGATTTTCTCTCCTTGACTTTTGGTTTACTTCACTTCCTCGAAATCCACGTAGTCGCCGCCTTTGAATTCTTTGGGCTTCTTCGGTTTCTCGCGGGGCGGCACGTAATCAACGTGGACTTCGCCGGGCGCGGCGGAGGTGGCGCGGGCGGCAGGCCGGGCCGGGGCCTCAAAAGGGTTAGCCCCGAATTGCTGCCCGAACTGCCGGGCCTGCTTCTTGAGCAGATGCTTCACGACCAGCCGTATGACCAGCGGCAGCACATACCGCATCACGAGCCCGAAGAGCAGAAGAACAAGCAAAAATTTCATTAGCAGAAAATGGGGCAGACGAGCTTACGCCACGGGTTGAAAGTAAAAATCGGCCGTAACGGCACTTTCCAGCTGGGCCGCCGTGCAGGGTACCAGTTCAGAACGTGCCGACAGCACAAATGGTTTATAGCCCAGCTCAGCCAGTAAACCGGCCACGGCGCGCCGGTTTTCCAGCCCGTTCAGCTCCGTCTGAATGAGTGGGTGGAAGCGTTGCAGGGTGGCCCGCATGTGGCGGAATACCTCGTACTCGAAGCCCTCTACATCACACTTCACGAAGTCCAGCCGGGTCAAGTCCCGGAAAAGCTCATCGGGCACGCGCATAGGCACCTCGTAGGTGCGGGCGTAGTGTTCAGCAGGGTTGCTGGCGGCTACTTTGGTCATGCCGTGGTGCAGCAGGCCGTTGCGCTCGGGCGTGCCCATCTGCACGGTGGTATTCTCGCCGCCCAGCGCGTACGGTAGCAGCGTAAGGTTCTGGTGGCCGCTCAGGCGCACGTTATCCTGCCAGATAGCCTGAAAATCCGGAATCGGCTCCACGGCCAGCACAGTACCACCAGCGCCCACCAGCCTGGACAGCGCTACTGAGTAATAGCCCAGGTTGGCCCCGATATCTATACAGACGAAGCCAGGTTTTATCAGCTGCTCAAGAAAAAACAGCTCCGGATACTTTTTCCGGCCCCACCCCGCGCCTACCAGCCGCAGATACACCCGACTCACCAACCGAATGTACCGCTCAAATCCGAGCGTGCTGACCAGCAGCTTGCGTAGTTGTTTCATCATAACTCTGCAAAGATGCCGGAAACCGCCGGAACGCCGCACCCCAACTCTTCACGAAAAAAAACGCCAGGCCCTTGCACGTTGTTCGCTCAGCTTTCTATCTTTGCTGCCCCAGCGGGTCCGCCGCACGGGAAATGCCTGTTTAGCTCAGCTGGTAGAGCAGCTCATTCGTAATGAGCAGGTCGTTGGTTCGAGTCCAATAACAGGCTCAAAAGCCCCGCTTCTTCAGAGAAGCGGGGCTTTTTCATTTTACCATACAGCACAAAAGGCAGCCGAATCTGATTCGGCTGCCTTTTGTGCTGTATGGTAAAATGACCGGTTAGCTTACAGGTCAGTAGCGTAGTCGTCTTCGCCGTAGCTGCGGGTAGCCCCACGGTACACCGATTCGTTGGAGTTTTTCCAAGTGGTGTCTTCGTCTTTGCTGCTACGGTAGGTCTGGCCTTTCGGGGCACTGCTCTTTGAGCGCAAAGCCAGCCAGCTTAAACCGCTTACCAACAGCGCGCCACCTACTACTTTCTGCGTGGGCGTGAGCCGGTTCACCTGATCCACGGCTTTCGTACCGAGGTCTTTGGCTTTGGAGCTGATATCTTTTACCTGCTGGGAGAGCTGATTTACATCGATATTTTTCAGCCACTGCTGCTGGTCTAGCCACGACTTCTGCTGACCATCCTGACGGGTGGCTACCGACCGGGTGTTCTCGGTCGAATCGTTCTGTTCCGACGAGCCGGATACTTCGCTGGCGGGCGTGAAGGTGATGTGCTTATGGGCTGGAGCGCCGGGCTGATGTGATTTTTGCGTGCTCATGGGAGTTGCGTTACGTGATAGGGAGATAGTGAACCGTCAGAAAGCCAGTTCCCTCCCCTATTCGTGAAAAGCCGCTGGAAGGTTACTACTCAGTTACCTAAATCTGCATAACCGGACGCAAAAGCGAAAAGATACGCATCTGGCTCGGACAGGCTAACCGCTTTAAACTGACGGCAACCTAAACATCCGGTTGAGCTGCCCGTTTGGATGGTTACTCATCTCCCCTAATATTTCTTCTGATGCCTTTTACCCCCGTTACCGAATCCGCCAAACGCTTTCAGAATAAAGTGTGCCTTGTGACGGGCGCCACCTCCGGTATTGGCCGGGCTGTGGCCGTACGGATGGCCCGCGAGGGTGGCCGCGTGGCCGTGCTGGGCCGCGACGCCGATGAAGGCAAGAAAACCGTGGATACCATTACCAAAGCCGGTGGCGAGGCCTTCTTCATCCGTACCGATGTGGGCAAGGACAGCCAGCTGGTGCGCGCCGTGGAGCGCACGGTGAAAGAATGGGGCCGCATTGATGTGCTCATCAACAACGCTGGCATGATGACCTTCGACCCTATCCAGAAACTGGCCCCCAAAGCTTGGGACGAGCTGATGGACGTGAATCTGCGGCCCTTGTTCCGACTGACCCAGCTATGCTTGGCCCACATGAAGCATGGGGCCATTGTGGCCGTCAGTTCCGTGCACGCCCAGCAGACCACCGCCAACGTGGTACCCTACGCCGCCAGCAAAGGGGCTACAGAAGCCTTCGTGCGGGGCCTCAGCCAGGAAATCCCCCATACCCATGCCCGCATCAATGCCGTGGCACCCGGGGCCGTGGATACGCCCATGCTCTGGAGCAACCCCAACGTGAAAAGCGGCAAGGAGAAAATTACCGGGCAGGTAGGCACCACCGAGGAGCTGGCCGCAGTCATCTGCTTCGTAGCCTCCCCGGAGGCCAGCTTCATCAACGGCACCACCCTGGTAGCCGACGGCGGCCGGCTGGCCGCGCTGTAAGTGGTGAAATTGTGAGTTTGCCGTTCAGGTAGCGCAAGCGGCGTGAACAGCGCGGTAGAACTCAGCTTAAACAACACCTACTAACTATAAATAAAAGCCCTGTTGGGGCGACGCTGACCGTTTAACGGCCAACATCGCCCCAACAGGGCTTTTTCTATCCTATTCGCTTCACTTGCGCTACCTGAAAGGTTAACTCACAATTTCCCCTTCGGCGTAGGGTGGCGCTCTAAGACGGTAGGAAGCGGGCGGCCTTGAGCGTAGAGGTGGGCGTCGCGCTCGGCGGCTTCGCGGGCGGCTACCTCAAACGGTATGTTGAAGTAGCCGTGCCGCATCCAGTCGCGCAGGTAGCGGGCCAGGAACCCCAGACGCCCGAATTCCTGAAACTGCCGGATGTGTTCCATCTCGTGAGCGACCCAGAACGGGTCGCGCAGAAACTGCTCCCGGCTCACACCGCTCAGGTGAATGCTTCGGCCCAGCACCATGGCCACATTGGGCGCGCCCAGCTTGAGGCGGGCCAGCCGCGCGAAAGGCGAATTTTCAACGATACGAGGCAGTTGCATAGGCAGAAAAAAAGCAGGCAGAAGTATACGCCTCCGATTCCGAAGCAGTTAACTTTTTGAGTATGATTTTTTCAAAAATCAGCTGCACCATTAGAAGAACTTATGCCGAAGTGGGCACGAAACCTTGGTGCTTCCAAAAATTTAGGGTTAGCTTTAACCACTGGCCGTCGTCTTAGCTACTAAGTTCGGCGACTCAGAAGGTTCGTTTCATCACGTTTTTGTCATCCGGATTTCCGGTTGCCTATTGGTCAAAAAGAAGCACGCACAACGTTGCCGGCCCGCCTCCGGCAGCGCATCCTCCCTCCCACGACGGACAATGAAAAACAGCATTCTGTATTGCCTCGCCGCGGCCTCGATGGTCCTGTCTTTTTTCTTCGAAAAAAATCCTGCTGCCAATTCCGCTTCGCCTCTGGCCACCACGCAGCAAGCTTCTCTGCTCAGCACCTTGTTCTCAGGGGAAGAGGAAACCCGCCTGCTTACCGCCTCCGACTCGGTAGCATACGATAAAGTAGCGCATCGGCTAGGCATTGAAGCCAGCTATACGGAAGATAAGTCATTGCTGGAAACCGTGGTATCGTGGTTGGGTACTCCTTACCGCTACGGCAGCAACAGCAAAAGCGGCACCGACTGCTCCGGGTTTGTGACCCGCGTATTCAAAGAGGCGTATGGCATAACCCTGCAACGCAGTTCCCGCTCCATGTTCACCAGCGTGAAACATGTGCAGAAGGACGCAATGCAGACTGGCGACCTAGTATTTTTCCGTCGGGGTCCGGGCCAGCCCATCTACCACGTTGGTATTTACCTGAAAGATGGCAAATTTGCCCACTCTGCCTGCGGCGGTGGCGTCATGGTAAGTTCTTTGAATCAAGCCTACTACAGCCGCAATTTTTACGCGGCCGGTCGCGTGGAGCGGTAGACCACTGGTTTTTGCAGTTCGAAACGCCTCGTTTTCACAAACGGGGCGTTTTTGTTTTTTTCTGCGACCTTCGGCCCGAAAACTATTTTGCTGAAATGGCGGTATAGCCCACAGCAAGACGCGCTATCCGGTCTACCTCTTTCTCTCCCTCCGCACATTATGGACAAGCAAATTCCCAAAGGTGAGGACATAGCCTCCTCCCCGATTTTTAAGAAGTTCGTCGGTAAGGCCGAAGAATACATTAAGAAGCCTACGCGCATGAAGCAGCTGCTGAATGACGCCTACACCAAAGCAAGCGACAAAAAGGATGTTGGCTCTATTGCGCACGAAGCCTGGGAAACCCTCCAGACGATGCTGCGGCTGGTTCGCACATCCGTTTCGGGTGAATACACAGGCCTACCCACTTCCACGATAGTAGCGGCGGTAGCCGTTACCATCTACTTCCTGAGCCCTATCGACCTGATTCCAGACTTTATTCCGGTGCTGGGCCTACTGGATGACGTGGCCCTGGTGGCTTGGTTCAGTACCACCATCAAGGACGAGATGGACAAGTTTCTGGAATGGGAAAAGACCCGTCCTAGCTTGGTAACGGACTCGCGCGTAACCGAAGATAAAGCTGCGGCTACCCCTGTTTTCGCCAACGTAGATGCTCCGGCCGCTCACAACCCTACCGGTAAAAAGGCCGATGATCTGAGCAGCGCCACCGAGGTAGGCAACACGACTGACAGCAGCCGGGAGCCTAGTTCGTCTGCGGCCAACCTCCCCGAGGGTGGTGATGCCGGCGGAAACGTGCGCTAATAACCCTTCCGTACCCAATCAGAAGGAAGCCCCGAGGAGGCAGCCGCACTAGGTGCGCTGCCTCCTCGGGGCTTTTTGCAGAGTAAAAAGACCAAGTAGCCTTTTTGGCTACTGTTGCCGCTAGGCGGCCTGTTGCCGGGCGGGCGTGTGCGACACCACGTATTTCACGAAGTCACCCACCGTTGCTAGGGGTACTTCATCGGGAATGGTGATGTGGAAATTCCGTTCCAGCTCCAGAATGATATCCACTACATCCACGGTATCGAAGCCAAACTCGCGGCTCAGGTCGGTACCGATACGCAGGCGTTTAGCCTTGATGGCCTTCCGCTTGCTGATGATGCGCAGCACCTGCTGCTGAATTGTTTTAGGGGCGGTAGTCGTCAGGATAACCATACGAGAAACGACAGGGTACGAGAGAGAAAAAGCGAGCAAGCATGGCCGGCTCCGGTACTGGCCCGCCCGTTCGGGCGGAGGAGTATTTCGAAAGCCGAAATGGTTGCAAGCCACGTAAGAAAAAAGCAACGGCCGGGCCACCGCGTACAGCGGCCCGGCTATTGCGGCAGCTGTTTAGTGCGTGAGCACCGGCGGCCGGGCGGCCTCCACCTCTTCGGCGTCAGCTATGGCGGCGGGTTCAGGCGTGCCTTTCAGACGCAGCTTCAGACTCTCGCTCAGCAGGTACATCACGGGTACTACGACCAGCGTGATGCCGGTGGCAAACACCAGCCCGAAGATGATGGTCCAGGCCAGCGGGCCCCAGAACACAACCGACTCACCACCGATGAAGAAGTGGGCGTGGCCGCTGGCGAACAGCTCGTAGAAGTCGATGTTCAGGCCAATGGCCAGCGGAATCAGGCCCAGCGTGGCGGCCGTAGCCGTCAGGATTACCGGGTTGAGGCGGGTGCGGCCGGCCAGCACAATGGCTTCGCGCAGCGGCATGCCCTGCGCCCGTAGAATGTCCATGAACTCGACCAGCAGAATCCCGTTTTTCACCACGATACCGGCCAGGGCGATGATACCAACCCCGGTCATTACGATGCTGACGTTCTGGCCCGTGATGGCCAGCCCCCAGAATACGCCGGCAATGGAGAACAGCACTTCCGACAGGATGATAACCGGCTTGCTGAACGAGTTGAACTGCGTTACCAGAATCAGGAAGATGAGGCCCAGCGCCCCGATGCCGGCCATGGGCAGGAAGTCGGTGGTTTCCTTCTGGTCTTCTTCGGCCCCGCCCATTTTGATGGTGTAGCCGGCCGGCGTGGGGAAGGACTGCAGGGCCGTGCGGATGTTGGCTACCACATCAGGGCCGGTGTAGCCGTTGAGCACGTTGGAGCTGATGGTGATGACGCGCTTGGTGTCCTTGCGCCGGATGCCGCCGTAGGTGCTGCCGTAGGTTACCTGGGCAATGGACGAAATAGGCACTTGGCGTACGGCGCCGGTAGCGTCGCGGAACGTGAGCGGGGAATTGATGATGGCGTCCACGTCGTTGCGGTAAGGCTTGGCGTAGCGCACCTGCACGGGGTATTCGTCGTCGGAGGTTTTGAATTTGCTGGCCTCCGAGCCGTAGATGGCCGTGCGCACTTCCAGGCCAATCTGGCCGGTGCTGATACCTTCCCGGTTGGCGCGGGTGCGGTCGATGTTCACGGCAATTTCGGGGTTGCGGTCTTCCAGGTTGGAGCGCAACGCTTCCACGCCGCCAATGTTGAGCGAATCAACGTAGCGGGTCACCTTCTTGCTGAGCTTGGCCAGCGTGGGGTAGTCGTCGCCAATCACCTCAATAGCAATGGGCTTAGCTTGGGGCGGGCCGCTGGCTTCCTGGTCCACCGAAATTTCGGCGCCGGGAATGCCTTTCACCGCCTCCCGGATTTTATCCATGTAGGTGCCGGTAGTCGGGCCGGTCCGGTCGCTGAGCTCCTTGAAGGCCACGGCCACCTTGCCCATGTTCGACATGGCCGTGCCACTCGACGAGGACGCGTCGCTCGGGTCGCCGGCACCAATGGCCACGTTGGTAATCACCGATTCCACATCGGGGTTCTGGCGGCCGATAACGCCGTAGATGCGGTTTTCCAGCACTTTGGTGATGGAGTCGGTGATTTCGACGCGGGTACCCACCGGCATTTTCAGGTAGGTATAAATGAATTTCGGGTCGCCTTTCGGGAAGAAGTCCACCTTCGGGCCGCGCATACCCACGGCCACGAACGAGCCGATGAACAGCACCACCACGCTAATCATCACCAGGGCCGGGTGGTTGATGGACCAGCGCACCAGGCTGGCGTAGCCGTTCTGGAACTTGGGCAAAGCGCGGGTCTGGAACCAGGCAATCATCTTCACCAGCACAAACTTGTCGAGCAGGATGAAGCCGGCCAGGGCCAGGCAGACGTTGCCGATGAAGTGGCCAATCAGACCGCTGGTTTTGCCATCGACCCCAACTTCGGGCGTAGCACCCAGGGCCAGCACGTTAAACAGGATACCCAGCACTACCAGTACGCCCACGGCAATTTTCAGGCCTTTGCTCAGTTTGGGCTTGCTGTGCAGGTCTTCCTCGAAGTGCTCCTCGCGCTCCATGAAGCTCACGGCAAACACCGGATTCATGATGAAGGCCACCACCAGCGACGACATCAGGGTGATGATGAGCGTAACGGGCAGGTAGTACATGAACGAGCCCACAATACCGGGCCAGAACATCAGCGGCACGAAGGGAGCTACGGTGGTGAGCGTACCGGCCAGTACCGGCACGAATACCTCACCAGCCGCGAATTTGGCGGCCTTTTCGGTGCTCAGCTCGGGGTGCTCGTGCAGCAGGCGGTGAGTGTTTTCGATGACCACAATGGCGTCGTCCACCACAATGCCCAGCGCCAGCAGGAAGGCGAAGAGCACAATCATGTTCAGCGAGAAATCGAAGCCCGGAATAATCAGGAAGGCCAGGAACATCGAAATCGGCACGGAGAGGCCCACAAACATGGCGTTGGTGGTGCCCATGAAGAACAGCAGAATGGCCGTTACCAGCAGGAAGCCGATAACGATGGTGTTGATCAGGTCGTGGAGCGTTACGCGGGTGTCGTTGGAGCTGTCCCCGGTGATGGTCACCTTTAGCTCTTTGGGCAGCGTTTTCTCGGACTCAGCTACCAGCGCCTTGATTTTGTCGGAGGCGTCAATCAGGTTTTCGCCCTGGCGCTTCACCACGTTCAGGGTAATGGCGGGCTTGCCATCGAGGCGGGCGTAGGATTCCCGGTCCTTGAACCCGTCTTCCACGGTAGCAATGTCGCCGAGGCGCACGGCCGCGCCGTTGAGGTTCTTCACCTGGATGTCGGCAATATCTTCGGCGCGCACGTACTGGCCGGCCACGCGCACGGCCCGCTTCTGGGAGCCTACGTCGACGGAGCCGCCCGAAATGGTCACGTTTTCGCGGGCAATGGCGTTGCTAATATCCGAGAAGCCCAGGCGCGAGGCGCGCAGCTTGTTCAGGTCCACATCCACGTTCACCTGCTGATCGAGGGCACCTACGATGTCCACGCGGGTAATTTCGGGCAGGGCCTCAATCTTATCCTGGAAGTCGTCGGCGTACTTTTTGAGCTGCACGGCGGGCAAGTTGCCGCTCAGGTTCACGAACATGATGGGCTGCTCCGAGATGTTGATTTCCTTCACCGTAGGCGGCGAGGGCAAATCGTTGGGCAACTCGGGCGCGGCCTTGTCCACGGCGTCCTTCACCAGCTGCTTGGCGTACTGCACGTCCACGTTCGAGTTGAACTCGATGTCGACGATACAGTAGTCCTGGTTGGAGGTGGAGTTGATTTTCTTCACCCCGTTCACGCTTTTCAGCTCCTTTTCGAGCTGGCGCGTCACCAGGTTTTCGATATCCGCCGGCGAAGTGCCGGGGTAAATAGTGGCCACGATGATGCGCGGAATCACGATGTCGGGGAATTTCTCCTTGCCCAGCTTGATGTAGGCAAAAATCCCCGCCACGCACAGCAGCACCGTGATAATGTAGATGCTGGTTTTGTTGTTAATCGACCAACTGGTCGGCCCAAACTCTTTCTCTAGATCCTGCATGTTGTTGGGTTTTTAGCGGTTGGGGCAGCGCTTACAGCGTTACCAGCTGACCTTCGTTCAGGGTCTGGTAGCCGGCCGAAATCACCTGGTCGCCGGCCTGCAGGCCGCTGGTTACTTCCACCTTGCCGTTGTAAGTCTGGCCGGTCTGGATGACGCGCTTGGCGGCCACTTTCTTGCCACCTTTCTCGCTTACTACCAGCACGTAGCTGTTCTGCTCATCCTTCTGCACCAAATCCACGGGCAGCACGGTGGCATTCTGACGGTCGTAATTCTGGATGCGCACGTTGGCCACCATGTTGGGGCGCAACTGGCCAGCCTTGCTGCCGCTCAGGCGCAGCTCGGTGGTGAAGGTGCGACTGGTGGGATTAATGGTGCTCGACACCACCCGCACCGTGGCGGGCAGCTCTTCCCCGCCCAGGTCCGGAATGGTCACCAGGGCCTTGTCGCCGGCTTTGATGCGCGAGGCGTAGGCTTCCGACACATCGGCCAGGATTTTGCCTGTGCCGCTGCTGCTGATGAGTTTCACCACGGGCGCGCCGGGAGCTACGGTTTCGCCAATTTTGGGCAGCACGTCATCCACGGTACCCGCGAACGGGGCCACCACGGTGTAAAGGGCGCGCTGCTGGTTGAGGGTGCTGAGGTTGCGCTGCAAAGCCTGGTAGTTATTTTTGGCCTGCAGGTACTGGATTTCGGTCCCAATCTGCTGTTTCCAGAGGCGGTCCTGCTTCTCATATATCACGCGGGCCAGATCCATGCGCGTGCGCAGCTCGGCAATGTTGGCATCAAGTATTGAGGCATCCACGGTAGCCAGGGTCTGGCCCTTGCTTACCCGGTCGCCGCGCTGCACGCGCAGGCTGGTGAGTGTACCGGCGGCGCGGGCGGCCACGTTGGCGTTCTGGTCGAAGTCGACGCGGCCCTGCAATTCCAGGTAGCTCTTAAAGCTCTCGGGAGCCACTTTCAGCACCGAAACGGGCGTAGTCTGGGCGGCGGCACCTTCGGCTTTCGCGCCGGTTTTGGCCTCCAGCTCGGCAATCTTGGCCTGGTTGGCGGCCTGTTCCTTTTTCAGCTCGGCCAGCTGGGCGTTCGGGTCTTTGTCGCCGCCGCAGGCGGTCAGCAAGCCCAGCGTCAGGACAAAGGCGGAAGTAACGTATTTCATCTTGAGAAGAAGCTAGAAGCTAAGGAGTGAGGAGCTAGAACATCGTGGTTGGGCAGCTGAGTCAGAAGCTTCCAGCTCCTAGCTTCTGACTTTCAGCCTCTTACTTCCGGGCCTGGCTATACAGCTCGCCGGTAGCTTTGTCGCGGTCGACTTTGGCCACCAACACGTCGTAGAGGGCGGCGTAGTAGTTGGTCTGGGCCGAGCGCAGCTCGGTTTCGGCGGTTACCACTTCCAGGTTCGAGCCTACGCCTTCCTGAAACTTGATGCGCGACACCCGAGCCACATCGGCGGCCAGGTCCAGGTTGGCCTTTTGGTTATCCAGCACGTCCAGGGCGTTGATGAGCGTGGTACGGCTCTGGGCGTCCTGCAAATCGATGCTCTGGCGCAGGGTTTCGAAGCCTTTCTCGATGGTCTGCTGCTGAATGCGGGCCTGCTGCACCTGGTACTTGCGGCGGAAGCCATCAAACACCGGAATCTGCAAGCTCAGGCCCACGTTGCCGAACCCGAACCAGTTCTGGTTGGGAAAACCGTTGCCAGACCGCGAATCGGGCCCGCGGAAGGCAAACAGGTCGCCGGGGTTCTTGGCCGAGCCCGAGAAGCCGTAGGCGGCCGTAGCCAACAGGCGCGGATAGGCGCCGGCGCGGCGGTTGGCCAGGTCCAGCCCAGCCAGGGCCTGCTGGGTTTCCAGGGTACTGAACTCGATGCGGTTGTTATAGTTGAAGGCGGCGGCCAGCTGACCCGTGCGCGCTCCGCTGAGGGCGGTTTGCTGGTCCTGCTGGCGCTGGGCGTCGGTGTTGGTGCTGGTTGGAGACGTACCAGTGGGCACGCCGCCCAGGCCGGTTACGCCGCCGCCAGTGGTGGCGCTGGCCACGCCCAAACGCTGGCGCAGGGCCCCGGCATCTACCACGGCCGCCCCGAGCGAGTCGGTCAGCTGCACGTCCTGGCCCTGGGGCAGGCCCATCTGGAACTTCAGCAGGGCCACGCTCAGCTCAGTGAGGCGGCTGGCTTTCTGCTGCTCCACTACCAGGTTGTTGCGCTGCACCTGCAGGCGCTGCACGTCCAGCTTCTCGGCAAAACCGGCCTTGAAGGTTTCGTTGGTCTGGTACAGAATGGTGTCGAGGCGCTGCACGTTGCGCGAGAGCAACTGCAGCCGCTCGCGGGCCACCAGCGTGCTGTAGTAGGCCTTGCTCACCTGCTCCACCACGTCGATTTCGGCCTGCTGGGTTTGCTTCTGGGCCAGCTGCTCGTAGACCTTGGCCGCTTTCAGGCCAATTAGGTAGGCCCCATCGAACAGCAGCTGCGACACCGAGGCGCTGGTGTTGCCGGCCCACTGCAGGCCGAAGGCAAACGCCTGCGGCGGCACCGGCTCCGAGGGCAGCGAAACCGTGCCCAGGTTTACCGTCCGGCCGCTTTGGGCGGCGGCAATATCGGCGGGCGTGAGGGTGGTAGCCGAGCTACCGCCGCCCAGGGCCCCAAAGTCCACGAGGCTTTTTTGCAGCTTGAAGTTGTCGGCCAAGTTAGCCGCCACGTTCACCTGGGGCAAACCGGCCGCCTTGATTTCGCCCACTTTGGCGCGGGCCGTCTGCTCGCCAAGGCGCGTGGCCAGCAGCGTTGGCTTGTTCTTGACGGCGTAGTCGATGGCCTGCTGCAGGCTCAGGGGCATGAGGCCGACGGCTGCGGAGGTAGCCAATGCCGGCTGCGGGGCCGGAGCGGTTTGTGCCAGGGCTGCCCCGGCAGGGGCCAGCAGGCCCGGCCCGGCGGCCAGCAACAACGCGCGAAGGTTGATTTTCATATCAGGGAAAGCGGTGATGAAGCCTATTCTTCTTCCGTCACATGACGGTACTCATTCAGTAGTTTATGGCCCTTCAGCGACACTACACCCAGCAGAAAATGCTCGTTGCAGGCCATCTGCACCCGCATCTGGTCGAACTGGGCGGAGGGGAACACCTCCGGGTCGAACAGCACGTCAATCTGGGCCAGGCGCAGGCGCGAGAGCACCTCAATGTCGAGGTCGGCGCGGTAGAGGCCTTCCTGCACGCCACGGAGGAGGTTGGCCTGAATCTGTTGCAGGATAAAGCTGCTCTTGTGCTCGTGAAACAGGCCCCAGGCGGCGGGATAATACTTGCGCAAATCGTGAATGGCGTTGGGGTTCACGTTGGCAAACTGCCGCTTGGCCCAGTCCATCATCTGCACCATCTCGTCCACGGCGTTGCGGGCGTGGCCGATGATGCCTTCGCACTCGCCCTGCACCCCGGTCAGGTGGTTGTGAATGACGGCCGATACAATCTGGTCCTTGTTCTCGAACCACTTGTACAGCGTCTTTTTCGAGATACCCAGGTGGGTAGCAATGTCATCCATCGACACGCTCTTAATCCCGTTGCGGGTGAAGAGGCCGATGGAGGCGTGTAAGATTCGGTCTTTGATTTCCATGATTACGGCAGCAAAGGTACTACGGAAACTTTTATTGACTCCATAGTTTCCATTAATTTTTTGCTATCCTTTTTCACCGATTCCAGACCCGGTGCCCGGGCGGACGCACGGCGGCGGTTTTTACTTTAGCCGCGGCCCGCTTTTTTTCTCCGGCTCCCAACGACGCGGTTCCCGTAACTTGGCACTTCATTCCGTTTCTTTTCCTCTTCCGAACTCTATGAAAATCCGGACTGGCTTCGGCTACGACGTTCACCAGCTCAAGGAAGGCCTGCCCTTCTGGCTTGGCGGCATTCAGGTGCCGCACACCCACGGCGCCCTCGGCCACTCCGATGCCGATGTGCTCATCCACGTCATCTGCGACGCGCTGCTGGGCGCGGCCAACCTGCGCGACATCGGCTTCCACTTCCCCGACACCGACCCGCAGTACAAAGGCATCGACAGCAAGCGGCTGCTGAAGGAAGTGGTGCGCCTGCTCACGGAGCGCGGCTACCAGATCAGCAACATCGACTCCACCATCTGCCTGGAAGCGCCCAAAGTCAACCCCCACATTCCAGAAATGCAGCGCGTGCTGGCCGAGGTAATGGGCCTCGACGCCGACGATATCAGCATCAAGGCCACTACCACCGAGAAGCTGGGTTTCGTGGGCCGCCGCGAAGGTGTGGCCGCCTACGCCTCGGTGCTGATTACGAAGTAGCTTTCCGCCGCCTGCTACCGGGTGTGCAGCCTTTTGCGGCTGCCTTGTCTTTAGCCCATCTCCACCCCTACCACTCTTAACCTGTATGAACAAAACTTCCCTGCTCACCTGGCTGCTGGCCGCCGGCGTGGCTACCTCGGCGGTAGCCCAGGCCCCCGAGAAAGTCAAGGTGAAAACCAAGCGCAAAGCCAAAACTGAGGTAACGGCCACGCCCGTGCTGGAAACGGCCGCTCCAACTCCCGCCGCCGACCTGGCCCAAGGCTACGGTGAAACCATCACCCAGGCCGACCTGCGCCAGCACCTGTCCGTGTTGGCCTCTGATGCCTACGAAGGCCGCGAAACCGGCGAGAAAGGCCAGAAAATGGCCGCCGAATACCTGGCCAAGCAGTTTGCCGACCTCGGCCTGCAAGGCCCCGTGACGGGCTCCGACAACCCCTACCTGCAGCACTTTACCATGGTGCGCAGCTCCTGGGCCGATGGGGCTACGCTCAAAATCGGGACGAGCAGCTACAAGTGGCTGACGGATTTCTACGCCCTCGGCGGCAACGGCTTCGCGCAGGAAACCAGCGTGCAGCCCGTGTTTGCCGGCTACGGTATTGAGCAGGATGGCTACTCCGACTACGCCGCTTTGGGCGACGTGAAGGGCAAGGATCTGCTGATTCTGCTGGGCGAACCCCAGACCGACAAAGGCACCGCCCTGCTGGGTAAAGACGGCCAGAACAGCAAGTGGGGCCAGGATTACCGGGCCAAGCTCACGCTGGCCGCCCAGAAAGGCGCCCGCTCGGTATTCTTCGTGGATTTCAACCCCAACAGCAACTTTGAGAAGCTGGCGGCCCGCATGACGCCCTACATCAGCCGGCCCAGCATTGCCTTCAAGGAAGCCTCCCAGACCACCCGGCCCACGGCCTACTTCGTGAGCCCGGCGGTGGGTTACAAGCTACTGGGCACCACCGCCCCGGCCGTAACCAAGTATACCGCCGCCGTCAATAAGGCCGCCAAGCCCACGGCCAGCCCCTTCAAGCCCGCCAAAGTGCTGGTGAAAGCCCCCAAGAAAACGGAGGACTTCACCACCGAAAACGTGCTGGGCTTCCTGGAAGGCACCGATAAGAAAGACGAAATCATGGTGCTGTCGGCGCACTATGACCACATCGGCATCATCAACGGCGAGGTACACAACGGCGCCGATGACGACGGCTCGGGTACTGTAACGGTACTGGAAATGGCCCAGGCCTTCGTGAAAGCCAAGGCCGAGGGTCACGGCCCCCGCCGCAGCATCCTGTTCCTGACCGTAACCGGTGAGGAAAAAGGCCTCCTGGGCTCGGAGTACTACACCGATCACCCCATCTTCCCGCTGGAAAAGACGATGGTGGACCTGAATACCGACATGGTGGGCCGTACCGACAAGGACCACGAAGGCAAGGGCGACTACGTGTACGTCATCGGTTCCGACAAGCTCAGCTCCGAGCTGCACACAATTCTGCAGGCCCAGAACGAGAAGTACACCAAGATGGACCTCGACTTCCGCTTCAACGACCCGGACGACCCGAACCGCTTCTACTACCGCTCCGACCACTACAACTTCGCCAAGCACAAAATCCCGGTGGCCTTCTTCTTCAACGGCGTGCACGATGACTACCACGGCGCCGGCGACGAAATCGAGAAAATTGAGTTTCCGAAGATGGAAAAGCGTGCCCGTCTGGTGTTCTACACCGCCTGGGACCTCGCCAACCGCGACCAGCGCATCGTCGTGGATTCGAACAAGAAGTAATGCAGGAATGAGGTAAGCTGTCATTGCGAGCGGAGCGAAGCAATCCGTCCTTCACGAAGTTCCTAACTCTGACCTATTCTAAAGCCCCTGACGCCAGCACTAGGCATCAGAAGCTTTTCGTATTTCAGGGCTTCTGCCATTGAGAAGGACGAATTGCTTCGCTCCACTCGCAATGACACCGATTCCGACTACCCTAAATAAAAACCCGCTGAACCTCTCAAGGTCCGGCGGGTTTTTATCTTTGCTAAGAACCCGTTGTACTCTGTGCTGCCATGAACCCGACGACCCTCACGCCCGCCCCCAAGAAATCGGCCCAGTTTCTGGTTGATTCCGACCACAAGGCTTTCGATCTGGAGCACCGGCGCAAAATCCGGTTCAACATTGGCAAGTACAACGCCGCCGTGCAGACCGGCCTGGGCTTCTACCAGGACCACGAGCTGGCCCGCAGCCGCGCCTCCTACCTGAAAACGGAGGTAATTAACCGCCTCGATGAGTATCTGCTGCAGTTCGAGGAGAAGTTTACGGCCCGGGGCGGTAAGGTCATCTGGGCCCAGAACGCGGAGGAAGCTCTGTTTGAGGTGGGCAAGATTATGGAGCGCCGGAAGGCCCGCACCGTGGTGAAAGCCAAGAGCATGACTACCGAGGAAATCCACCTCAACAAGTACCTGGAAAAGCGCGGTATTGAGTCGGTAGAAACAGATTTGGGCGAGTTCATTGTGCAGCTGAACGGGGAGCGGCCTTATCACATCGTGACGCCGGCCATGCACCTGAGCAAGCTGGATATTGCCGATATCTTCGTGAAGCACCTCGGCATTGAGTACACCGACGACGCCCAGAAGCTGGTGCTCACGGCCCGCCACCTGCTGCGCAACAAGTACACCTCGGCCGAAGTGGGCATTACGGGCGGCAACTTCCTCATTGCCGATACGGGTGCCGTGTGCGTAACCGAAAACGAAGGCAACGCCCGCCTCTCGGCCACCTTTCCGAAAACCCACATTGCCATTGTGGGCATCGAGAAGGTGATTCCGCGTCTCCAGGACCTGGATTTATTCTGGCCTTTGCTCAGCACCAGCGGCACCGGCCAGCAGGTCACGGTGTACAATACCATCTATACCGGCCCGCGCCAGCCGCTGGAAAAGGACGGACCGGAGGAGATGTTCGTGATTCTGCTGGATAACGGCCGCACCAACCTGCTGGCCCAGCCCGACAAGCGCGAGGCGCTGAACTGCATTCGGTGCGGGGCCTGCCTGAACATCTGCCCGGTGTACAAGAACATCGGCGGCCACACCTACGAGGCCACCTACTCCGGCCCCATCGGCTCCGTAATTACGCCCCACCTCTCGGGCATGGCCGAAAACAAGCACCTGAGCTACGCCAGCAGCCTGTGCGGGGCCTGCACCTCGGTGTGCCCGGTCCGCATTCCGATTCACAACATCCTGCTCCGCAACCGTCAGCAGAGCGTGCAGGAGGGCCTCACCGAAAAAGAGGAGCGCCGGGCCGTGGGACTGTGGCTGTATGGCATGAAGCACCGCTGGGTGTGGGATTTGGCCCCCGCCGCCGGCAAAAACTGGGTACTCAGCCGCCTGCTGGGCGAAGTAGGCTGGAACAAGCGCCGCGACGCCGTGCAGGTAGCCCCCAAAACGTTTCGCCAGCTCTGGAAGGAGCGGAAGTAAGTTTCAGGGATAGGTCAGGCAACTAATCAGGCAGGCCAGCAGACAGATGCGGCAGCGCTTACGCTATTCTGCCGCCCATCCAATCCAACCCTAGCGGCTACCCGGCAGTACAAGCACGGCGGCACCGTAGCTGCGCGTGGTTGCTGTGTATGCTTGATTTGTTGTTTCGGGCGCTGGCTTTCGTGGCCGGCGTTTATCTGGTGGCCGATACCGTGCTGGCTGCCATCCGCTCGTTTGTGCTGCCGCGCAGCGACTCGGCGTGGCTGAATACGGCCGTGTTCCGGCTGGTGCGCTGGGTATTTGAAACCGCCGCCCGCCTGGGCCGCTCCTACGAGCAACGGGACCGGATTCTGGCCCTCTATGCGCCCGTGGGGTTGGTGATGCTGCCCATTGCCTGGCTCACGATGGTCAGCACAGGCTACACCGCCATCTTCTGGGGGCTGGGCGAGGGGGATTTGGAGCGCTGCTTTCGCATCAGCAACAGCTCCCTGCTCACGCTCGGCTCCGAAGACCCCAGCCATCACCTGGTGTCCACGGCCATGTCGTACTCCGAGGCGACGCTGGGCCTGCTGCTGCTCACGCTGCTGATTTCCTACCTGCCCACCATGTACCAGGCCTTCTCACGACGGGAGCTGACGGTAGCGCGGCTGGAACTGCGGGCCGGCATCAAGGCCTCGGCCGTGCAGTTGCTGCTGTGGCTCAACCAATCCGGCTCCCTGAACGATACCAGCCAATGGCAGGCATGGGAAGAGTGGTTTGTGGAGATTGAGGAAACGCATACCTCGCTGCCCATCATGGCCTTTTTCCGCTCGCCCCAGCCCGGCCGCTCCTGGATTACGGCCGCCGATATCATCCTCGACGCGGCAGCCCTCATCAGCAGCACCGTGGACCAGCCCCGCAACGCGCACCGGGAGCTGTGCTTCAAGGCCGGCTGCGTGTCGCTTAACCGGGTATCGCGCTACTTTAAGTACGATGCCGGCGCCGAGGAATCGGCCGGAAAGGCCCCCGATGCGCCACACCGCCACGATTTCACCCTGGCCTGCCAGCAACTGCGGGCCGCTGGCATTCCACTCCAGGACGAAAATATGGCCTGGGAGCACTACGTGGAACTCCGGAGCCGCTACGCCGGAGCCATTGCCTACCTGGCCCGGCTCGTTATGGCCCCGGCAATCAAACCTATTTAACCACTACTCCTGGTCTTCGTCAGGCAGGATATGGACGTCCTGCACCAGCACCATCTTCTCAATTTCGCGGCCCCGCGGCGTGTTGGCCAGGCCGCCGAGGGCGGTTTCCTTGTAGCGGGTCTCCATCGCCTGGCCCACTTCGCCGAGAGCCGCCACGCACTGGTCCACGGGAATCACAGGATCGACGCCGGCAATGGCAATCTGGGCGGAGCTGAAGGCAATGGCCGAGGCGGAGGCGTTGCGCACCACGCAGGGCACTTCCACCAGGCCCGCCACCGGGTCGCAGACGAGGCCCAGCATGCACTGAATGGTAATGGCCACGGCGGCGAAGGTTTCCTCCACTGAGCCACCCAGGCAGTACACAATGGCCCCGGCGCCCATGGCGGCGGCCGAGCCGGTTTCGGCCTGGCAGCCACCCACGGCCCCAGCCAGGGAGGCATTCTGCTCGATGATAAGGGCCACGCCGGCCGCTACCAGCAATCCCTCCAGAATGGCGCGGTCTTCCAGCTTATGAATATCCTGGAGCGTGACCAATACTCCGGGTAGAATGCCCGAGGCTCCGGCGGTGGGCGCGGCCACTACCCGGCCCATGCAGGAGTTTACCTCCTTCGCTCCCAGAGCGCGCGTAATCAGGTTTTTGAACTCGGGCGAAAGTACGGTTACCGGCGAGGCCGCAATTTTCTTGGCCCCGTTGTTTACCATGCCCGAGCGGGAGGTCATGTTCTGGGTAAGGCCGGTGTGCACGGCGTCGCGCATCACATCGTAGGCGCGCTGCAAACCGGTCCAGATCTGCTCCTCAGTCCGGCCTTTCTGCTCGATTTCGTAGGCCAGCACGGGTTGATAGAGTGGTTCGCCGGTGGCGGCGCAGTGAGCGCCCCAGGAAGCAAAATCGGTGAAGAGCAAAGACATGGGTGGGAAACGTAGGGGTGGGAATGGGTGCGTGACGGCTTTTGATAACCCACAGATGCCTGCGGGAGTGCGAAAATCGGGATAAAATCGGCGGCAGTCAGATAAAAAAAGCTCCGCCTCCGGCCGAAGCCAGAGGCGGAGCGCTACGCGGCAGGTAGTCGCGCAAACAGCTTATGCTTCCTGCTGCTCGCTCACCAGCTTCACGCTGGCCGAGTTGATGCACAAACGCAGGCCGCCGGGGGGCGGGCCGTCGGGGAAAACGTGGCCCTGGTGGGCGTCGCAGACGTTGCAGAGCACTTCCACGCGGGTCATGCCGTAGCTGGTGTCCTTCTTGTAGCGAATGGCGCTTTCGTCGACGGGTTGGGTGAAGCTGGGCCAGCCGGTGCCGCTTTCGAACTTGGTGCGGGAGTCGTAAAGGGGAGTACCGCAGCACACGCAGGCGTACAGCCCAGCCTCGTGGGCTTCGCAGTACTCACCGGTGAAGGCCCGCTCGGTGCCGTGCTCCCGCGTTACGTGGTACTGCTCGGGAGTGAGCTGGGCGCGCCACTCGGCGTCGGTTTTTTCTACGCGTGTATGGGGGGCCGGGCTGCCGTGGTTGGCCAGCCGGATGACGTCGTTCCAGGTTTGCATGGTTGGGAAGAATTAGATCAGCAAGGTAACTGCTGTGCAAACGCAGCGGCCGGGCGGGAAGTTTTCTGCGGTGACATAGTGACGTGCGCCACGCTGGTGTCTCCGAAGCTGAACCCTACTAGTTTGTCCGGCTCACGCCTCCTGCCAGCAACGATGAACAGCCGGTGCTACATCCAGTGTTTCATGCCGGTTCGCCAGATAAGTCAGGAGCTGGGGCAACCGACCGTTGCGCTCCACCTCCCGCAGGGATACGCGACGTTTCCGGTGGTGGTCCTGGATTTCCAGTACTACCGTGCGGCGCAAGGCGGAAACTACGGCCAATACACCCAGTACCAATGGGAAAAACGGCACCACCACCAAGCGGTAATCAATACTTCCTTCGCCCTGCGTAAAAAACCAGTACAAAGCGTAGCAACCCCACAAACCGGCAGCCAGCAACGCAACTCCAAAAGCCAGCACTACCGCCCAGTTCTGGATATCCGGACCTTCGCCGACATGCATCTGGCGAATTTCTTCGTACCGGAAACTTTGATAGCGAAACCGGTTGCGTAGTAAATGGATGCCAGTGTCATCTATCCCAAATTCATCGGTATGGAACGCGTAATCTGCCATTAAATTAAAGTGACTTATAATATCCCTGCTTTGCTGCTATCAGCAAATATGCTGTTTTTTCCATATCCACCTGACTACTCGTTGCGTCATTCTTTCAATCACTCCTGAAACTCCTCACCGCCGCCCAGACCCGCGCCCTCGACCAGGCCACCAGCCAAGTGCAAGGCATTACCTATCTGGCTCTAATGGAACGCGCCACTACGCGTTGCGCAACTGACTGCTGACGGAGTTGCAGCCCGCCTACGCCACCCCGTTTTACCTGTTCTGTGGCCCCGGCAATAACGGCGGTGACGGGCTGTGGCTGCTCTACGGGGCTGGCTACAACTGCTCAAACTCCTGCACTGACCAGCGGCGCCACTCCTGCCGGGCAAAACGAAGAAAGGCCGCTGGGGCTCTGCGAAAATCCTGCTCGTTTTCATAGCGCCCGCCCAATAACTCATAATGCTCGTCCAGCCGCGCCGCGCTGATGGTATCCAGACAACAGGTATTGACCGGCCGGCGCTCAGCAGCGGGAATCGAGTCGTACTGCACCACGGTGTAGCCGCGTAGCGCGTACTTCGCCGCGCCCTCGTGCATAATCAGCTTCAGGGTAGCCGGGCTCACGTCGCTGGTGCAGGTAAGCGCGTAGAGCAGCGTCGTTTCCGTCAGTCCGTCGTCGTCCAGGTCAGTTACGGCCGTGGCTCCGGGTACAGGCCCCAGCCCCAGATCAAACGGGCAGCCGGCTACTCCATCCTGCAGGTGCCATAACTCCTGCCACTGGCGCTGACCGGTTCGCTGCACATACTGACGGGCATACATATCCACCGATTGCGCTTCTTCCGGCCCGTCGGGCTGGGGTGGGTCGTCGCGAACGGGGGTGCGGGTGAGCACCAGCAGATTCAGGCCGTTCTTATCGGTCCACTGCTTAAGCTCCAGCACCCGGCCCGGCTGGCGCGGCACGCCGGCCGGCAGCTGGTTGAGCGGTAAATTCTGCACGCTGACTACGCTATCAGCATCGGTAGGAACAACGGCCGTAGCAGGGCCGGCAGGGGCCGTTGTAGTTTCGGTGGGGGAACGTTGTTCGGAGCAGGCCACCACGAGGGACAGGGCCGCCAGCCAGAGAATAGTGCGCATCATGTATCGGAGTAAGCAGGTTTCAAGTATAGCCAGAATATGAAACTCCTCTCCCCCGCCCAGACCCGCGCCCTCGATCAGGCCACCAGCGAAGTGCAAGGTAGTACCTCCCTGGAGCTGATGGAGCGCGCCGCTACGGCCGTATTCGACTGGCTGCTGACGGAGTTGCAACCGGCCTACACCACCCCGATCCACCTGTTCTGCGGCCCCGGCAACAACGGCGGCGACGGACTGGCCCTGGCCCGGCTGCTCCACGGGGCGGGATACGCGGTGCACGTCTGGCTGCTACCCGCCGACAGGCACTCCGCCGATTTTGCTGCCAACCACCACCAGCTGCCCAGGGAAATCAATTGTCAGGAGTTGGATGCCGCCCGCCTTCCAGACCTCCCGGCCGACGCGGTGGTAGTGGATGCGCTGTTCGGGGCGGGGCTGAACCGGCCGCTTACCGGGCTGGCGGCGGCCGTAGTGGCGCACCTCAACACTGCCGATGCCCTCATAGTAGCCGTGGATATCCCGTCGGGGTTGTTGGCTGATGCGGCCCAGGAACCCGACAACCCGGTAGTGCGGGCGCAGTACACCGTCAGTTTCGAGCTACCCAAACTGGCGTTCCTGTTGCCGCAGAATGCCGGTTTCGTGGGAGAATGGTACGTGTTGCCCATTGGGCTGGCAGCCGAAGTTATCCACAAAACACCTGTGGATAACTACTTCGTGGACGCGGCCTTCATGCAGGGACGCTTGCCGGCCCGAACCAGGTTCAGCCACAAAGGCACCTTTGGGCACGCGCTGCTGCTGACGGGAAGCCGGGGCAAGTTAGGGGCGGCGGTACTGGCATCGAAGGCCTGCCTGCGGGGCGGCGTGGGGTTGCTGACGGTGCAGGTACCAGCCGTGGGCTACGACGTGCTGCAGATTTCCGTGCCCGAAGCCATGACCCTCACCGATTCCGCCACCGATTTTGTAACGGAGCTGCCGGACCTGAAACCCTACGCCGCCGTGGGCATCGGGCCGGGGCTGGGGCAGGAAAACGCCACCTGCGAGGCATTACGCCAGCTGTTAAAAACGGCCCGGGTGCCGCTGGTGCTGGATGCCGACGCGCTGAATCTACTGGGGGCCAACCGGGAACTGCTGGCCCTGCTGCCGCCCGATTCGCTGCTGACGCCGCACCCCAAGGAATTCGAGCGGCTGACCGGGGAGCCCGCCCGCGACGATTACCACCGGCTGGAGCAGCTCCGCACCTTTGCCCGCCGACATAGCTGCTACTGCGTGCTGAAAGGGGCCTACACGGCTTTGGCCACGCCCGAAGGCACCACGTACTTCAACAGTACTGGCAACCCCGGCATGGCCACCGGCGGCAGCGGCGACGTACTGACCGGCCTGCTGCTGGCCCTGCGCGCCGACAAGCGCCTCTCCACGCTGGATGCGGCCCTGCTGGGCCTCTACGCCCACGGCCGCGCCGGCGACCTGGCCGCCCGGGAAACCGGCGAGGCGGGCCTGGTGGCCGGCGACTTGGTGCGCTTTATCGGGCCGGCGCTACGGGAATTGACGGCCCTACCGCGCCGGCTTTGAGAAGGAATACGGAGCGGATTTCAGAGTAGCTCCCCGCTGCCGGTTCGGCTCGGGGGCCATGTCGAAGTTCAGGATGGCTCCTTGCAGCAAGGTTTCGTGGCTAAGCCAGTTCTGCTCGTAGGGCTGGCCATTCAGCGTGAGGGCGTTGATGTAGCGGTTGGCCGCGCTGTTGTTGGGCGCGTTCAGGAGTATCTGCTTGCCGTTTTCCAGCGTCAGGGTCACCTTGGGGAAGAGCGGCGCGCCCAGCACGTACTGATCGGTAGCGGGGCACACAGGGTAGAAACCCAACGCCGAAAACACGTACCAGGCCGAGGTCTGGCCGTTGTCCTCGTCGCCGCAGTAGCCGTCGGGGGTGGGCTGGTAGAGGCGGTTGAGGGTTTCGCGCACCCAGTACTGCGTTTTCCAGGGCTGACCGGCGTAATTGTACAGGTAAGTCATGTGCTGAATGGGCTGATTGCCGTGGGCGTAGTTGCCCATGCCCGCAATCTGCATCTCCCGGATTTCGTGGATGACCGAGCCGTAGTAGGACGCATCGAACACTGGGGCCAGGGTAAACACGGTATCCAGCGCCGCCACAAACGGCTTGGGGCCGCCCATCAGGTTCATCAGCCCCTGCACATCATGAAACACCGACCAGGTGTAGTGCCAGCTGTTACCTTCCGTGAAGGCGTCGCCCCACTTGAAGGGGTTGAAGGGCGTCTGGAACGTACCATCCTGGTTTTTACCCCGCATCAGACCGGTTTGCTTGTCGAAGAGGTTGCGGTAGTTCTGGCTGCGCTTTTCGTAGAGCTGCACTTCCTTTTTGGGCCGGCCCAGGGCTTTGCCCAGCTGAGCAATGGCGAAGTCGTCGTAGGCGTACTCCAGGGTGCGGGCCGCGCTTTCGTTGATTTTGACATCATAAGGCACGTAGCCGAGCTTGTTGTAGTAGCCTACGCCGGCCCGGCCCACAGCTTCCAGCGGCCCTTGGTTGTTGGCTCCCTTCAGAGCGGCTTCGTAGAGGGTGTTAATGTCGTAGCCCCGCACGCCCTTCAGGTAGGCATCGGCTACGATAGAGGCGGAATTGTTGCCCACCATGATGTTGCGGTAGCCGGGGCTGGCCCATTCCGGCAGCCAGCCGCCTTCCTTGTAGGTGTTCACCAGGCCCTCCTGAATCTGGCTGTTGACGCCGGGGTACAGCAGGTTCAGGAAGGGAAATAACGCCCGGAACGTGTCCCAGAAGCCCGTATCGGTGTACATATAACCGGGTAGGACCTGCCCGTTGTAGGGCGAATAGTGCACCGGCTGGCCGGCGGCATCCAGCTCGTAAAACTTGCGCGGAAACAGCAGGCTGCGGTAGAGGCAGGAGTAGAACGTACGCTGCTGGGCCTCCGAGCCGCCCTCCACCTTGATGCGGCCCAGCTGCTGCTGCCAGGCGGCGCGGCCCTTAGCCTTCACCGCCTCAAAGTCAGCGGCCCCAATCTCCTGCTCCAGGTTGCGCAGCGCCTGCTCGGGGCTGATAAACGACGAAGCCACGCGTACCTGCACCTGCTCGCCCTTCCGAGTTTTGAAGCCCACCACCGCGCCGGTATGGTTGGCCGTGGCTTCCAGCAGCTTGCCATCCAGCACCTTGTCCTGGTAGATGGTGGTGCTGGTGAACGGGTGGTCGAACTCCAGTACGAAGTAGTTCTTGAAGTTGGCCGGCACGCCCCCACTGTTGCGGGTGGTGTACCCGATAATGCGGCGCTGCTGGGGCAGAATCTGCACGTGGGAACCCTTATCGAGGGCATCGAGCACCACGTAGGCGCTGTCGGTTTGGGGAAAGGTGAAGCGGAAACGGGCGGCCCGCTCGGTAGGCGTCAGCTCGGCGGTGACGTCGTGGTCGGCCAGGTACACTTTGTAGTAGTGAGGCTGGGCCACCTCCGACTTATGCGAAAACCAGCTGGCCCGCTCCTCTTCCTCAAAGCGCAGCTTGCCGGTGATGGGCATCAAAGCAAACTGCCCGTAGTCGTTCATCCAGGGGGAAGGCTGGTGCGTTTGCTTGAAGCCCTTGAGCTTGTCGGCCGAGTACTGGTAGGCCCAGCCGCTGCCCATTTTGCCAGTTTGGGGCAGCCAGAAGTTCATGCCCCAGGGCAAAGCAATGGCCGGATACGTGTTGCCGTTGGAGAGGCTGGGTTTGGAATCGGTACCCATCAGGGGGTTCACTAGGTCCACAGGTTCGGGGGTTTGGGCCGGAGCCGTACCTACCAGCAAACAACTCACCAGGGCCAGCCCGGCCCGCAACAGTTTCAGCATAGCACCACAGTAGCAGAGGTCTGCAACGGGCAGACGATGGCAAGAATAGCCGTTTTCGGGCACTAACCCGCCGGCTGCCTACGAAAAACCCACGGCCTGCCCGCGGGTAACCCACCACACGGCCAGAAACAGCAGCACCATTACCCCATCCGTGAGTAGGGCAAAGTAGTAGTCGGGCCGCTTCTCCTCGGCAAATCCAATAACTGCCCCCGCCGCCAGCAGCGGCACCAGCAGGGCCCCTTCCTGCCCGGCCGGAGCCCCGGGCGGCACCAGCCACGCCGCCCCGGCCAGGGCCGCCAGGGCCAGGAGCTTGGTAGCCATTACCCCAAACAGCCCCGGAAACGTGCGGGTGCCGGTGGCTTTGTCCTTGCTGTAGTCCCGGATATCAAACACGAAAGCCAGGGCCAGAATAAACAGGAAGCGCCGCAGAAACAGTATCCCCACCACCGGTGTGGTTAGCTCCCGCCCCAGATACAGGGCCGGAATCCAGACGGTGACGCCGGCCCAGACGTAGGCAATCAGAAACACCTTCAGCAGGGGCAAGTCCCGCAAAGCCCGCCAGCGGCCGTGGCGCTTCAGAAGCGGCAGGGAGTACAGACCCGAAATCAGGCCCAGGTGCAGCAGGAAGGGCGTGAGCGGCAGGAGGTGGGTATCGGTCAGGAACAGGGCTGCCGCCGCCGTGCCGGCCAGTAGCGTCAGTACCACCAGCTGCCGGCGGTGCCCGCGTATCCACTGCTTGCGCCCCGAGAGGCCGGGTAGCTGCCCGTGCTTGTAGGGCAGCACGCTGTCGAGGTTGTAGAGAAAGAGCGTGGCCGCGAAGATGAGCCCCCCCAGCCGCAGCGGAATGTGCACCCGCCAAAACAGGAACGTGGCCCACATCAGCCCCAGCGCCGCCCCCGACAGCCACACGCTGCTATACAGCATGGCATCGAGGCAGCGACGGAGCAGGCGAAACAGGGCGGGCACGGGCAGAGGGGTTAAGCGGACAAGATACCACCGAAACCCCGCCTCCCCGACCGGAGGCCGCGCCCGTTTGCCGCCAACGCAACAGCCCCCGGCGTCAGTAACTGACGGCCGGGGGCTGCGCGGTGTGTAGCGGAAAGGAGGAGGGTGGATTAGCTGAGGGCCTCCTTTACGTCCTCCTCGTCTTTGGGGTTGCCTTTCGGGAAGGTTTCCTCGTAGAGCTTCACGCTGTCCTCGATGATGCGGTAGGCATCTTCGCGGCCCATGAACCGCTCCACGCTTACGTGCTTGTGCTCCAGGGCTTTGTAGTCCTCGAAGAAGCGCTGCATTTCCAGCAGCATGTGCGGGGGCAGGTCGGCAATATCGTTGAAGTGGTTCACTGACACGTCGTTGGCGGCCACGGCAATGATTTTGTCGTCTTCCTCGTCCTGGTCAATCATCTGCATCACGCCGATTACCTTGGCATCTACCAGGCACATGGGCACGATATCTACGGAGCACAGTACCAGAATATCCAGCGGGTCCTTATCGTCGCAGTACGTCTGCGGAATGAAGCCGTAAGCGGCCGGGTAATGCACGGCCGAGAACAGCACGCGGTCCAGCTTCAGCAGGCCGCTTTCCTTGTCCAGCTCATACTTGCCCTTCGAGCCTTTCGGAATTTCGATAATGGCGTTTACTACTTTCGGAGCGTCTTCACCGCGCTCCACATCGTGCCAAGGGTTAAAATGAGCCATTGATGGGGTATTCGTTGTTCGTTATTGGTTGTGTATTTCTTTGTCCGAAAGGCCGTTTGTCCGGAGTCGGACGCCTTTAACCCAACGCGTGCGACAGATACGCACCCAGGCCAAAAACGAACAACCAAAAACAAAAAACCTACGGCTACCAGCCCAGCACTTCGGCCAGGGGCTGCCCGGTGCAGCCGTCAGGCTCCTGAATGTGGAGCCAGCGGGCCAATGTGGGTGCAATATCGGTAATCTTTGCCGGAGCCGACGACTCGCCGTGCTTTACTTTCCAGCCCCAGAATACTACCGGTACGTGGGTGTCGTAGTTGCCGGAGGAGCCGTGGGTGGTGCCTTTGTTCACCGGGAACTGGTACGATTCCAGCCAGCCTGGCTCCAGCACCACCATTACGTCGCCGCTGCGCTTAGGGAAGTAACCGTTTTCCAGGTACATCAGCATGCCGCTTTCCCAGTGCGACTTCTGCACGTCCTCGGCGGCCAAAGCCCGGGTAACGCCCGCAAAACCCAGCATCAGGGTAGCCACTTCGCGCTGCATCTGGTATAGGTCCAGCTTTTTCTCGGTTAGCAGCGGGCGGTTCAGGTACACCTGCTGGTTTTCGTAGCTGAGCACCCACTTGCCGGGGCCGTGCAGCTGCACCAGCTTGCGTTGCAGGGAGTCGCGCATCAGGCCCGGCCCCACCGAGCCGGCCGGTATTTTCTTGTCGATGAGAAAGTTGGGCGAGTGAGCCGCGCCGTGGTCGGCACTCAGGAACACGAGGGCCTGCTTCTTGCCCACGGCTTTGTCCAAGTAAGCGAACAGGCGGGCCAACTCCCGGTCGAGGCGCAGGTAAGTATCCTCGGCTTCAATGGAGTTCGGCCCGAACTGGTGGCCGACGTAATCGGTGCTGCTGAAGCTCAGGGCCAGGAAATCAGTCTGGCCGCGCTGGCCCAGCTGCTCGGCCCGCATAGCTTCCAAAGCGAAATCCAGGGTGAGCGAGTTGCCGAAGGGCGTGGAGCGGATCAGGTCGAGGTTGCGGGCCGAGGCCACGGGCGCTTTTTCGCCGGCGGCTTCCATGTTACCCTTCACGGCGCGGCTGGGCGCGGCGCTCAGCGTGGGCAAATCGTGGGGGAATACGGGCCGGGCTTCGCCCTTAAACGCGCCTTCCCAGGCCACGTCATCGGGGGAGCTTTCGGTGTATTGAGCAATGGGCAGCAGCGTGTTCCAGGGCTGATCCAGGTACTGGGCGGCCCGGTTTTCGGCGTTGAATTTGGTGGCCCATTCGGGCAGCTGCTGGGCGTAGAAGGTGCTGGTGATAAAGGCTCCGTTGGCTCCGTCGTACCAGTAGGCGGCGTTGGCCGCGTGCCCGGCCGGCAGAATGGAGCCCCGGTCTTTGATGCACACGCCCACCACCTTGCTCTGAAAGTTGGTAGCCAGCCGCAGCTCGTCGGTGATGGTGGAGGTGAGCATGTGGCGCGGCGACATCTGCCCGGCCTCGCCGGTGCCGCCCACGCCCTGCACGGTTTTATCTTCCGTCACGTAGGTGCCCCGGCCTTGCTCCCGCTCCAGCCAGTTGTTGCCGATGATGCCGTGCACCGAGGGCGTGGTGCCGGTATAGATGCTGGCGTGACCTGGCCCGGTGTAGGTAGGCACGTAGTTGTAGTGGGCGTTTTCGTAGCTGAAGCCTTCCCCCAACAGGCGGCGGAAGCCCCCGCTGCCGTACTTATTCCAGTAGCGGTAGAGGTAGTCGTAGCGCATCTGGTCTACCACAATGCCCACCACCAGCTTGGGGCGGTCAAGGGGTTTACCGGCTTTTTGGGCGAAGGCGGGCACAGCCAGGGTAGCGGCCAGCAATAAACTCAACGGTGTTTTCAAGGCGGAAAAGAAGAATGGAACGGCTGGGGCACCACGTTGACGCCCCGGCTGCAAAGATAGGCCCGGCCGCCCGGAGTTGCGTACGTATAACAGTTTCGTAACTGACCCTATCGGTCCTACGGATTGTGTTCCTACCAAACCACTATCTCATCCAGTATGCCTACTGATCAGCCTTATGCCCTGATTTTCGACATGGACGGCGTGCTCATCGACAACACGCCCGAGCAAGCCCGCGCCTTCCAGCTGCTATTCCGCGACCTGGGCCTGACCACCAACGCCCGCCGCCTGCTGCGCCGCCTCAATGGCATGCCCGCCGCCGAGATTCTGGCCTCGGTGTTCACCAACCCCGTCCCGAAAAAGCAGCTGGAAGAGTATGCCGCCCAGCGCGAGCTGCTCTACCGGGTACTCTATTGGAACAAGCGCCGCGAGGTGGCCGGCCTCACGGCGTTTCTGCAGGCCGCCCGCGCCGCCGGCTTCCGCATCGGGCTGGGCACCGGCTCCGGCGACGATACCATCGCCTACATCCTCGATCATCTGGGCCTGCGCCGCTACTTCGATGTGGTGGTGGGCAAGGACGACGTAACCAAAGGCAAGCCTCACCCCGATACCTACCGCACCACGGCCCGCAAGCTCGGCATCCCGCCCGAGCGGTGCGTGGTGCTGGAAGATGCCGTGCTGGGCGAACAGGCCGCCTACAGGGCCGGCATGCGCTGCGTGGCCGTGGGCACCTCCCTCAACGCCCCCGACTTTCAGGCCCCCCTCATCTATATCAAGGATTTCACTGGCCTCACGCCTGAGTACCTGCTAGCGCTGCTGGAGCAGCACCCCACCGTCCCCAAGCCTCGCAAAAAACAGTAGCCGGCTACCGCCGCAGCAACCGCACCGTTTGCGCGCCACTACGCACTAGGTACATACCGGCAGGCTGTCCGGCCGGCAGCCCCAGACGGGCCGTGCCCGTGGCGTCGGCGGTAGCGCGCAGCACCGGACGGCCCAGCGCGTCCAGCACCGTAATGGCCGTGCTGGGCGCTGCTCCCGTGAGCATAGCCGCGCCGGTAGTAGGGTTGGGATAAAGCTGCAGCGTGGCCACACTAGTTCGCGTTACCACCCGCACCGGCGAGTAGCTGAATGTACCATCGGCATCTACCTGCCGCAGGCGGTAGTAGAGCACTACCGCACCAGTCGGTAGTGCCGCGTCCAGCAGGGTGTAGCGACGCGAGGCCGTGCTGCGGCCGGCAGCGGCTACTGTGCCCACAGCTCCGAAGGTGTGGCCATCTGGGCTGCGCTCCACCTCGAAGGCGGCGCTGTTCACCTCCGAGGCCGTAGCCCAGGCCAGGCGTACGGCCTGCGTGCCTTCCGGCGCGGCCGTGAACTGCGTCAGCTCCACGGGCAGCGGTGCCGCGTCGAGCAGCTCCCCCAGGAAGTTGGCATCCCCATCTGGGTTGGCGATGGTGAAGCTGCCGAAGGTGGCGCTGGGCCTGATGTAGCCCGTCACGTACACCCTCGTGCCACTCACGGCAATGCCCAGGCCCAAGTCGGTGCCAGTGCCGCCGCCCACCTGGGTCCAGCCCAGCGTGGCCGTAGTGCCGTTGTCAGTGTATTTGACTACCACCAAGTCCGAGCTGCTCGTGGCCGTGGCCCCGTTAACCTGCACCGTGCCGGCCGTGGTACCCGTGCCCCCGAACAGCACCCCACTGGTGTTGCCTGTGGTATTGCGGATATAGCCCGTCACGTACACGCTGCTGCCGCTTACGGCAATGCCCAGGCCCAGGTCGGTGCCAGTGCCGCCGCCCACCTGAGTCCAGCCTAACGTGGCCGTAGTGCCGTTGTCAGTGTACTCGGCCACTACCAGATCCTGACTGTTGGTGCTGCTGGCCCCATGCTGCACCACCGTGCCCGCCGTGGTGCCCGTGCCACCGAAGCGCACCAAATTGGTATTGGTCGTGGTGTTGGTGATGTAGCCCGTCACGTACACGCTGCTGCCGCTTACGGCAATGCCCAGGCCCTGGTCGTTGCTGGTGCCACCGCCCACCTGGGTCCAGCCTAACGTGGCCGTAGTGCCGTTGTCAGTGTACTCGGCCACTACCAGATCCTGACTGTTGGTGCTGCTGGCCCCATGCTGCACCACCGTGCCCGCCGTGGTGCCCGTACCACCGAAGCGCACCAAATTGGTATTGGTCGTGGTGTTGGTGATGTAGCCCGTCACATACACGTTGCCCCCACTCACGGCAATGCCCAGGCCCTGGTCGTTGCTGGTGCCACCGCCCACCTGGGTCCAGCCCAGCGTGGCACTCGTGCCGTTGTCAGTGTATTTGACCACCACTAAGTCCTGGCTGTCGGAGCCGCTGGCCCCATGCTGTACCACTGTACCGGCTGTGGTGCCCGTGCCCCCGAACAGCACCCCACTGGTGTTGACTGTGCTGTTGATGATGTAGCCCGTCACGTACACGCTCGTGCCGCTCACGGCAACGCCCAGGCCCAGGTCGTTGCCGGTGCCGCCGCCGCTCTGGGCCCAGGCCCAGGTGGCGGTAGCCGGCACGTACTTGGCCACGAACAGATCCTCGCTGCCCACGCTGCTCAGCACCGTGCTGCCGAAGGCCACCTGCCCCGTGAAACTGCCCGTCACGAATACGTTGCCATCGGCATCCACCGCCGTGGCCCGTGTCTGGCTCGTGCCGCCGTTGGCGGTGGCGGCCAGCGTCTGCCAGGGCCCGGCACTGGCGTTGTCCGTCAGGGTGGCCAGCACGGCCCGCCTACTGGCCGTACCCAGCAGCGGAGTGCCCGTTGCCGCGCCAAAATTCGCCACGCTGGTTGCCCCTACGTAGCCCGCCACGTACACGCTGCTGCCACTCACGGCAATACCCTGGCCCTGGTCGAAGGTGGTGCCACCGCCCACCTGGGTCCAGCGCAAGGTGGCCGTGGCCCCGTTGTCGGTGTACTTGGCTACCACCAGGTCAACGCTGTTGCTGGTGCTGGCCCCGTTCTGCTGCACCGTACCCGCCGTAGTGCCCGTGCCGCCGAAGCGCACTGTGCTAGCGTTGGCTATATTGTTGAGGATATAGCCCGTCACGTACACGCTGCTGCCGCTCACAGCAATGCCCAAGCCCTGGTCGCCATTAGTGCCGCCCCCTACCTGGGTCCAGCGCAAAGTGGCCGTGGCCCCGTTATCGGTGTATTTAACTACTACCAAATCGGAGGCATTGCCAGTGCTGGCCCCGTTCTGCTGCACCGTACCGGCCGTAGTACCCGTGCCACCGAAGCGCACCATATTGGTATTGGTCGTGGTATTGCGGATAAAGCCCGTCACGTACACGCTCGTGCCGCTCACGGCAATGCCCTGGCCCCGGTCGTCATTCGTACCGCCGCCCACCTGGGTCCAGCGCAAGGTGGCCGTAGTGCCGTTATCGGTGTACTTGGCCACTACCAAGTCTAAGGTGCTGCTGGTGCTGGCCCCGTTCTGCTGTACCGTGCCCGCCGTGGTGCCCGTGCCACCGAAGCGCACCGTGTTGGCGTTGGTCGTGCTATTGATGATGTAGCCCGTCACGTACACGCTCGTGCCGCTTACGGCAATGCCATTCCCCTGATCAGAACTGATGCCGCCGCCTACCTGGGTCCAGCCCAGGGTGGTCGTGGCCCCGTTGTCGGTGTACTTGGCCACTACCAAGTCTAAGGTGCTGCTGGTGCTGGCCCCGTTCTGCTGCACCGTACCGGCCGTAGTGCCCGTGCCGCCGAAGAGCACCATATTGGTGTTGGCTGTGTTGTTCACAATAGCGCCGGTCACGTACACGCTGCTGCCGCTTACGGCAATGCCATTGCCCTGGTCGAAGTCGCTAGTGCCGCCGCCCACCTGGGTCCAGCCCAGGGTAGCACTCGGGCCGTTGTCGGTGTATTTGGCCACTACCAGATCCTGACTGTTGGTACTGCTGGCCCCATGCTGCACCACCGTGCTGGTGGTGGGGTCGGTACCACCGAAGCGCACATCACTGGCGTTGGCCGTGTTATTGGTGATAAAGCCCGTCACGTACACGTTGCCCCCGCTCACGGCAATGCCCAGGCCTTGGTCGAAACTGGTGCCGCCGCCGCTCTGGGCCCAGGCCCAGGTGGCGGTAGCCGGCACATACTTGGCCACGAACAGATCCTCGCCGCCCACGCTGCTGCTCAGTACCGTGCTGCCGAAGCCCACTTGCCCCGTGAAGCTGCCCGTCACGAATACGTTGCCGTCGGCATCCACCGCCGTGGCCTGCGTGATGCTTGTGCCGTTGGTCTGGCTGCTACTACCGATGCCGGCCGCCGACCACGTCTGCGCCCGTGCGCCCCAGGGCAGTAGTAAGGCCACTAGCAGAAAAAGATGGCCCGCCAGGACCATAGAATGAGCATAGGCCGCGTGGGCGGCCCGGGAGTAGGTGTGTTTCATGCAAGGGAGCGGAGTGCCACGTCTGGGAGGGAAAGAGGCAAAGAACGCAAGCAGCTAGTGCCTAAGATCCAGTGAAGTCAACAAATTTGACTAGTACTGTAAAGCTACCAACGCCGAGCTTACCATTCCTGCTCCGGATACAGTTTTTCCTCTAAGCAGCTGATTTGCCGAACTATTCGCCACCGGCCAACTCCTCCGCTGCTCTTGGCGCGGCCGGGTAGCAGACAGCCCCGCCCCATAGCAGCACCGCCCGTGCCACCCGCCCGGCGGCAAAGGACAGGTAACATCCCTTACCTATATTCTGCTCCCCTGTTACCTAGTGGGTAATAACTTATGCACATATTCCGTCTTCCTGTTACCTTGGGTCATGATGACCGTACCTACCGCTTCTTTCGTGAGCCTGACCGCCCCGGTGCGGGCGCACCTGGGGGTGTCGTTGCCGCAGCTGGCGCGCTACCTGGGCGTATCGGCGAGTTTTGTGAGCCACCTGGAGGCGGGGCGCAAGCCGCTGCCGGCGGCCCTGCTGCCGCGCCTGCTGAGGCTGCTGTCCGCGCTGCCGCCCCCGCTGGGCCAGGGGCCACCCGCCGTGCCGCTGCCCCCGCCCTACAACCCGCTGCTGCCGCTGCCCGCCCCCGAGCAGCTGGCCCCGCCCCTACCCGAGGCCCCCGCCCCCGAACCCCTGCGCCGCCGCCTGCGCGACCAGCGCCTGCGGCTGCTCACGCTCGGGACGGAACTAGCGGCGGCGCAGACCCGCGCCGCCGCCCTGCACCACCGCCGCCTCGGGCTGGCCCGCCTGCACACGCTGCCCCCGCCCCCCGAGGCCGCCGAAGCCGCCCACCTCGCCCGCTGGCTCCAGGCCCTGGCCGAAGACCTCCGCCGCGACGACCCCGATCCGGCAGCCCGCGCCGCTGCCCTGCACCTGCTGGCCGCCCGCGTAGCTGGCCTGCGCGCCGAGGTGGCGGCCCTGGGGGCGCCGCAGTAGCAACAATAGAACGTCCCGGTCAGACGGCTTTTCCGCCGCCCGACCGGGGTGAGGTCCGGCCACCTCTGGCGCAGCTTGGGTTTTTCGCCTATTTTACCCCCGGCAATACCGCCACTTACCTTATTCCTTTTTTTTATGCCCTTTCCCATTCAATTACTCACCACCCAGGTCGAGTGCGACACCGTGCTCGAGGCTCTGAACCTGGAGCTGCGCGTGTTTACCGTGCGCGACCAGGTGCTGGACCTCCAGGCCGACCAGTCGGCGGACCGGGCCACCGACCGCGCCCTGGACCTGGCCGCCGCGCAGGCCAGCGTAACCCGCCTAACGCCGGTAGTGGCCGGCCTCACGCCCGGCACCAGCGAGCACAGCAGCCTGAGCAAGATGCTCACGCGGGCCCAGCGCCGGGTAGAAGACCTGAGCGCCAGCCCCGGCACCAGCACCCAAACGCCCACGGATGCCTTCCTGAAGGCCGTGGATGTGCGCCAGGTGGCCGTGCAGGTACCCGAGCTGCAATAGGCCATTGCGGAAGTAACCGCCCACCGCGCCACCCTGTAAGCCGGAGCGAAGCGGCCCGGTCCAGGGCCGCCGCACTGCCCTACTACTCCTATACCGCCTATTGCAACTACCCAAACGGCCCGCTTCCTGCTTGCAGGAGGCGGGCCGTTTGCGGTTAGATTGGCCGGGGCAGCGGCTCAGACGGCTGGCGCGGCTACCGGGGTGGCGGGCAGGGCCACGCCGTAGAGGGCGGCCACCAGGGCATCGATTTGCGCCTCCAGGGCCTGGGTATCGGCGGTGGCGACGTGGGCTTTGGCAGCCAACATCTGCCCCACCAGCGCCGCTACCCAGGCCCTGCTCCTCGGCCGTGGCCCGTATCTTACGGCCGCTAGCCTGTGGCGGCCTACTCTACTACCAGCCGGCCCACGGCCGCGCCGGCCCGTACCAGGTACACGCCAGCGGGCAGGCTGGCCGGTAGGTTCAGCCGGACCGTGCCCGCGGCATCGGCGGTAGCCGTCGTCACCTGGCGGCCTAAGGCATCAAGCACCACAATGGTAGCCCGGGGGGCCACGCCGGCTACCGTTGCCGCCGCGCGGGCCGGGTTGGGCAGCAGCTGCAAGCGGGCCGCCGCCTGGGCCGCCCCGGCGTGCAGCACGGGGCCGGCAGCATTGTTGAGCCAGGTATTCACGCCCCCGACCCCGATGTTCACCGCCACCAGGTCCAGGTCGCCGTCGTAGTCCAGGTCGCCGGTGGCTACCCCCACCGGCTCGCGGCCGGTGGTGAGCGTGGCGCTGAGCGTGAGCCGGCCGGTCCCATCATTGAGGGCCACCAGCACCCGGTCGCTGGCCTGGCAGCTCACCACCAGGTCGGGGTATCCGTCGCCGTTCATATCGGCGGGCACCACGATGCGGGGCAGCCCCGGGGCGGCGAGGGTAGCAACCACCGTAAACGTGCCCTGCCCATCGTTGCGGGCCTGCACCACGGCTCCCTGCCGGGTATCCGTGATAAGCAAGTCTACGTCGCCATCGTCGTCCATGTCGGTAGCAGCCACATTGCTCAGCTCCCCATTCAGGCGCAGGGCCACGCTGCGGGTGAAGGTGCCGGTGCCGTCGTTGCGCAGCAAGTCCACGGTCCCGTCCACGTCGTAGTCGGCGACCAGGGCATCCTGGTCCCCGTCCCCGTCCACGTCGGCGGCGGCCACAAACCACGGGTAATAGCCTACCGCCACCGTCACGGGGGCAGCAAAGTTGCCGGTGCCGTCGTTGCGCAGCACGCTCATCACCTTATCGGCCAGATTGCTCACCACCAGCAGGTCCAGGTCCCCGTCCCCGTCGATGTCGGTGGGCGTCAGGTGCTGGGGGCCGGCGGCCACCGGCAGCACCTTTCTCGTCCCGAACACTCCTTTCCCATCATTGGGCAGAATGCTGATGGTACTGGTGCTAAAGTCGGGCGTCAGAATGTCCAGGTCGCCGTCCGCGTCGAGGTCAGCCAGCTGAGCCCAGAACGGTACATCGCCCACCCGCAGCCTAGTGCCGGCCCCAAACGTGCCGCGCCCGTTGTTGGTGCGCACGTCCACGGTGCCGCCGCCCAGGTTGGCCACCACCATATCCAGGTAGCCGTCGTTGTTTACGTCGCCCAGGGCCGCGTTGAAGGGCGAGGCTCCGGCCCCCAGCGTTACGGGCGCGGCAAACGTGCCGCTGCCACCCTGGGCCGAGGCGGTCAGCTCGTATACTAGCGGGCGGGCCAGCGTGGCGCCGCTGCTGCTGCGCACGGTAGTGGGCACTGTTACCAGCACCTTCTCGCCCGGCTGAAAGTCGTTGCCGGGGAAAAACGACAGTGTGTTGCCGCTCACGGTGGGCGTGCCCGGCAGCCGCCCCGAGTACTGGCTGCTGAACACCCGCAAACCGCCCGCAGTGCCGGCATCGGGAGCCAGGGGCTGGGAAAACCGGATGCGCAGGCCATTCAGACGGGGGATGGCCGTGGCGTTGGCGGCGGGCAGCACTTCCGTTATGGTCAGGCTCTGGGCCGTGGCGGGCAGCAGCGGCAGCAGCAGGGCCAATGGCCCCAGGAAATAACGCTTCATCACTACGATAGGATAAGAGGGTGTAACCCAGGACCAAGATACGCCGCGCCCTCCAGCCGGACAACTGTAATGCGTGCCCGCCGCCCCTACCAGCCAGCCGGACGGCACCTCCCCGCCCCGCCCCGCCCGCGCTGCTTGGCACCTTCCGTATGCCCTATACGCAACAAGGCCCGCCTCCTTGCGGAAGCGGGCCTTGCCACTTGGGTTCTATACGTTGCTTACCGGCTGGCAGCCAAAGCCTCCGCACCACCCACGATTTCGAGAATCTCGGTGGTAATGGCGGCCTGACGCGTCCGGTTGTAGGTCAGCTTGAGCGACTTGAGCAGTTCACCGGCGTTTTCGGTGGCTTTCTCCATGGCCGTCATGCGGGCGCCGTGCTCCGAGGCGTTGCTTTCCAGCACCGCCTTGTACAGCTGCACCTTCAACGACTGGGGAATCAGCGTCCGTACGATTTCCTCTTTCGAGGGCTCGAAGATGTAGTCCACGTTGGTAGTGGCCGAGGTGCCGGCGGGCAGAGCCGCTGGTACCAGGGGCAACAACTGTTCGGTACGCACCACCTGCGTGGCCACGTTCTTGAACTCGTTGTACACCATCACCACCTCGTCGTACTGGCCTTCCCGGAAGCCGTCCATGGCCTGCTCGGCCGCTTCCCGCACCGTGTCAAACGACAGCTTGCCGAAGACGTGCGTGTAGTTGCCGACCAGCGGGCCGCGCCGGTTGAAGAAATCGTGGGCTTTCTTGCCAATGGCCATGTAGGCCACGTTGCCGGCTGCTGCCTGGGCCGCGTAGCGTTCCTGCACCACGGCATTTACGGCTTTGAACACGTTGCTGTTGAACGCGCCGGCCAAGCCCCGGTCGGAAGTCACGGCAATGATGAGTACCCGACGCACCTCGCGCTGCTCCGCATACTCGCTTACCACATCCTCCCCGGCCAAGGCCGTCAGGTTACCCAGAATGCTGTTGAGCCGCTGGGCGTAAGGACGCATGCGCAGGATATTATCCTGAGCGCGCCGCAGCTTGGCCGCCGCTACCATTTTCATGGCTTTGGTAATCTGCTGCGTGCTCTGCACCGACGTAATGCGGCTCCGAACTTCTTTTAAGCTAGCCATTCATTATTGGTTCTTTGTTTCTGGTTTTTGATTTTTGGTCCGGCACTTCTTACGAGAGCCAATGACCAAAAACCAAAAACCAAAAACCAATTACTTAGAAGCGTATACCGCCGACAGGTCTTTGGCAACCTGACGGATGGCACCGGTGATGGCGTCATCCAGCTTGCCGGCCTTCAGGGCCTTCAGCTCCTCGGGGTGGCGCGTGTGCATCACCTGCGTGAACTCCTTCTCGAACTCGCGCACCTTATTTACCGGTACCTGGTCGAGCAGACCGTTGGTGGCAGCGTAGATGATGGCAACCTGGTCCTCTACTTTCTGGGGCGAGAACTGGGCCTGCTTCAGAATTTCGAGGTTACGACGGCCACGCTCAATGGTGAGTTTGGTCGAGGCATCGAGGTCGGAACCGAACTTGGCGAAGGCTTCCAGCTCGCGGAACTGCGCCTGGTCCAGCTTCAGCGTACCAGCCACCTTCTTCATCGACTTGATCTGGGCGTTACCACCTACGCGCGATACCGAGATACCTACGTTAATGGCGGGCCGCACACCCGAGTTGAAGAGGTTGGTTTCGAGGAAGATCTGGCCATCGGTAATCGAAATTACGTTGGTCGGGATGTACGCCGAAACGTCACCGGCCTGGGTTTCGATGATGGGCAGGGCCGTCAGCGAACCACCACCTTTCACGATGGACTTGATGCTGGCGGGCAGATCGTTCATGTCCTGGGCAATGGAGTCGGAAGCGTTAATCTTCGCGGCGCGCTCCAGCAGGCGGCTGTGCAGATAGAATACGTCGCCGGGGTAAGCTTCGCGTCCGGGAGGACGACGCAGCAGCAGCGACACCTCGCGGTAAGCTACGGCCTGCTTCGACAAGTCATCGTACACCACCAGGGCCGGACGGCCCGTGTCGCGGAAGAACTCGCCGATGGCGGCACCCGTGAAGGGCGCGAAGAACTGCATCGGAGCCGGATCGGAAGCCGAAGCGGATACCACCACGGTGTAATCCATGGCACCACCACGCGTCAGCGACTGTACTACCTGGGCTACGGTAGAGGCTTTCTGGCCTACGGCTACGTAGATGCAGAAAACCGGCTCGCCACGCTCATAGAACTCACGCTGGTTCAGGATAGCATCGAGGGCTACCGTCGACTTACCCGTCTGACGGTCACCGATGATGAGTTCCCGCTGACCCCGGCCAATCGGAATCATGGCGTCGATAGCCTTGATTCCGGTCTGCATAGGCTCGGCTACCGGCTGGCGGTAGATTACACCGGGGGCCTTACGCTCCAGGGGCATATCGTAGGTCTGGCCCTGGATGGGGCCACGGCCGTCGATGGGCTGGCCCAGCGTGTTTACCACGCGGCCAATGATGCCTTCACCAACCTGAATCGAAGCAATTTTATTGGTCCGACGGACCGTTGCGCCTTCCCGGATGCCGGAGTAGTCGCCGAGCATTACGGCTCCGACGTTGTCCTCTTCCAGGTTCAGCACGAGGGCTTGGAGCCCGTTTTCAAATTCAATAAGTTCCCCCGACTGGGCTTTGCCCAGGCCGTAGATGCGGGCTACACCGTCGCCAACCTGCAGAACCGTACCAACCTCTTCGAGTTCGGCTTCGGTTTTGAAGTTGGAGAGTTGCTCCCGCAGAATGGCGGATACTTCATCCGGACGTACTTCTGCCATGGTGGGTTATAGTTGGGGTTGGTAGGGGTTCTTCGAGAAGTCGTTGCGCAGCTTGCGCAACCGGTAGCTCACCGAGTCATCAATCAGCTTGTCGCCGATGCGCAGCACAAAGCCGCCGATGAGCGAGGCATCCACTTTTTCCTGGAGCGTGACCTCCTGGAGGCCGGTTTGCTGGCGTACCAGTTGCACCACCTGCAGACGGGTCGGCGCATCGAGGGGAGTGGCCGTGGTTACCTGGGCCACCTGTACGCCGCTCAGCAGGTTGTACTGGGTCAGGAACTCGGAGCCGATAAACTCCAGGGCACTTTCGCGGCTGTGTTGGGTCACGATGGTGAAGAATTTCTCCGTCATCACCGACACCTTACCGCCGAAAATGGCCTGCAGAATAGCCAGCTTCTTGTCGTGCTTCACGATGGGGTTGCGGAGCAGCAGGCGCAGGTCGCGGTTCTCGTTCAGCGTTTTGCTGAACAGGTCCATGTCCTGCTTTACTTCTTCCAGTTCCCCACGCTCCCGGGCCAGATCAAGCAAGGATTTGGCGTAGCGGGAGGCAACTCGTAGTTCAGACATTGATTTCAGTATTGAGTAGTTGGTAGGGAGTATCGAGTTGGTTCTTATCCGGCAGGCCGAATCTCACTACTCAATACCCGCTACTCACTACTAATTCAATTTTACTTCTTTCAGGTACGAGTCCACGAGTTGCTGCTGAGCGGGCTGGTCGGCCAGCTCGCGGCGCAGGATGCGCTCGGCAATATCGATGGAGAGCTTGGCGGCGGTGTTTTTCACCTCGGCCAGAGCCATGTTCTTCTCGTTCTGGATGGCTTCGCGGGCTTGCAGGATCATGCGGCTGCCTTCCTCAGTTGCCTTGTTCTTGGCCTGCTCAATGAGCTGGTTCGAAACATCAGTGGCTTCCTTCAGAATACGGTCGCGCTCCATACGGGCTTCGGCCAGCAGCTTTTCGTTGCCGGCTTTCAGCTCCTGCATTTCCAGCTTGGCCTGATCGGCCATGCGCAAAGCTCCTTCAATGGAGCTCTCCCGCTCTTTCAGCGAGCTGAGGATGGGTTTCCAGGCAAACGCGCGCAGCAAGAGCAGCACGATACCGAAAATCACCAGCTGCCAAAAGATAAGGCCTAATTCGGGCGTTACAATTTGCATGAGGGAGTAGAGAAATCAGTAGGGAATACGTTAAAATCCGGGGCGGTATCCGAAGATGATACTCGTTCAGCCAACCCGGAAAAGCCAAGACAGCCCGCTACGCCGTGCGCTGAAGCGACGCGCGCAGCGGGCTGCTTGTGTACTACCTCTATCCCTAGAGTTTGAACGAAATCAGCAGGCAGACTACTACTGCGAACAGGGCCAGACCCTCGATCAGAGCAGCTACGATCAGCATAGCAGTCTGGATCTTGCCCGAAGCTTCCGGCTGACGGCCGATAGCTTCCATAGCCTGACCACCGATGCGGCCGATACCCAGACCAGCACCCAGAGCAACCAGACCAGCACCGATAGCGGCACCAAATACAGCCAGACCAGCGGCGTTAGCAATCTGCAACAACAGAGAAAGAAGCATAAAAAAAAGGTTTGTGGGGAGTGAAAAACAAAAAAATCAGGGGTGTGAAAACTTAGTGGGCGTGGGCCGTATCGGCACCGTCGCCGCCGCCCATCTGGTAGTCGGCGTCGTGGTGCTCTTCTACCGCACCGCCGATGTACATGGCCGTCAGCAAGGTGAAGATGTAGGCCTGCAGGATGGCTACCAGCAACTCCAGCATGTTGATGAACAAGCCGAACGCCAGCGTTACGGGAGCCACGGTGACACTACCGAAAATGAAGATGAGCGAGATAAAGCTCAAAATTACAATGTGGCCGGCCGTGATGTTAGCGAACAGACGAACCATCAGGGAGAACGGCTTCACCACGATACCGATAAGTTCTACCGGAATCATAATGGGCAACAACGCCTTCGGTACGCCGGGCGTAGCGAAAATGTGGTGCCAGTAGTTCTTATTGGAGCTGAACAGGGTGATGAGCAGCGTCAGAACAGCCAGCGTCAGGGTCACGGCAATGTTGCCGGTGAGGTTGGCACCGCCGGGCATCAGGCCCATCAGGTTGTTGAACCAGATGAAGAAGAATACGGTGAGCAGATACGGCATATACCGCTCGTACTTCGGACCGATGGATTTCTTGGCTACCTCATCCCGGATAAAGATGATGATAGGCTCAAAAAACGACTGAATACCTTTGGGAGCACCGCTGCCGCGCTTAGCGTAACCACGGGCAACGGCGGTAAACACCACCAACAGCAGCGCGGCGCTTAGCATGAGCGAGGCCACGTTCTTAGTGATGGAGAAGTCATACACTTTGCTGCCATCCTCCGACACGAGGTGCTCGTGCTCCAGCTTCAGGCCGTTGTACACTTTGCCTTCGGCCAGCTGCGACGACGAGAATACGCTTAGGCCCTGGGCGGGGCGATACGCAATAACGGGCAGCGGAATGGTAACGTGCGTGCCGTGGGCCTCGTCGCCGAGGGTAGCGAAATGCCACTCGTGCGAATCGCCGATGTGGTGCAGAATCATCTCGCCGGGACTGAACGCCTCCTTGTCGGTGGCTTCTTCGGTTGTCGCCGTGGGCTCGTTGGCATACGCTGCGAACGAGAGGAAACAGAAGATAGCTAAAAGTAAGCGCTTCATTCAGAGCAGTTTAGAGATATATTCACAAAATCTTCATTTTGTGATTTCACCCGGTTTTGAAAACGGGCGCAAGTTACTCAGAACGGCCCACACTTCAAACCCGGCGAAGAGAAAATACAGGATAAAGAAGCTTCCCAGGAAGGCCCATTGGCCGTCGCCTTCCCGGCCGCCGCCAATGAAAAGGTACACCAGCACCAGCGTGAGCGACAAAAGCAGCCGTGCAACCATGCTGCCTAAGTACGCGACCATAAAGTTTTGCGCGTCGGCCTGCACCAGTTTTGCCGTCACCCAGTAAGTGAGCAGCGTCAGCGCGGCGAAGAACGAAAACGTGTAGGGCGTGAAGGGATGGATGATGCGGGGCCCGAACTGACTGTGCAGAGCGTAGAGCGCAAACCCGGTGAGCAGGCAAAAAAGGAAATAGGAACGCAGGAAAGCTTTCAACAGAGAAGGTGATTGAGTGAACGGGGCTGGCCCCTATTGCTCCTTCGTGACCGAGCGGATGACGTTATATAAGGCCGCAAACAGCCCCAGTAGCATCAGGCTGAGCGTGAACCACGGAGTTTTGGTGTGGAAGTGGCCGTCGAGCCAATAGCCGGCCCAGGTGCTCAGGCCAATGGTGGCTATCATCTGGGCAGCAATGCCGGAGTACTTGGCCACGGCCCGCATCCGGTCGGGGGTATTTTCGGGCGTGGACCGGGGTGGCGGGGTGGGTTCAGGAGCTGACATCGGGACTGGGGGAGGCAGTGGGAATCACAAAATTACGCTGTGGCAAGTTAGCGGCCACGGCCGCCGCCGGGAGGCGCGGCAGGGTACCAACGGAAACCTGTACTTTTACTCACCCTGCAACGTTGTGAGGAAAACCGCCCGTCGAACGATTCTGACCGGCAGGTGCGTTTTCTGCTTACTGTCTTTCCTTCGCCCTGAGCTCTTTTGCCGTTTTGACGACGACTACCTCTTTGCTTTTCCGCGCCCTCGTGCTACCGGCTGCGGCCGGCCTGCTGGCGGCGGGCGTGGCCGGTTGCGCCTCGGAGCGCCCATCTACGCTGGGCCACGCCTACGACAACGTGGTGGCCCGCGACAATGCCTATTTCCTGGCGCGGGAGAAGATGCGGGCCGTGGAAACCACGCTCTACGCGGCCCGGCTCAACGACTACAACCGCACCCTGCCCCTGTTCCCGACGCTGGACGATGCCACCGTGGGCCGCGTGACGGCCGATCTGGAGGACATCATCAAGAAGGCCTCGCTGCCGGTACAGCACCGCCCGGGCTCCGACTGGACCGATGACAGCTATATTCTCATCGGTAAAGCCCGCTTCTATAAAAAGGAGTACGAGGACGCGGCCAAGACTTTTAAGTACGTCAACAGCACCAGCAAGGACGCCAACGCCCGTCACGAGGCCCTGATCTGGCTGATGCGCACGTTCCTGGCCCTCAACGAGCTGGAAAACGCCACTGCCGTTTCTAATCTGCTGGATAAAGAGCAAGGCGTTGAGCAGAACGCGCGGGAGTTGTTCCTGACTCGCGCCGACTACTTCCTGCGGGTAGGCGAGCCGGCCCGGGCCATTGAGAACCTGGAAAAGGCCATTCCCTACGTAGAGCCCAAGAACGAACAGTCGCGCACGCGCTACGTGCTGGCACAGCTGTACCAAGCAGCCGGGGAGGACAAGAAAGCGTATGCGCAGCTGAATCAGATTCTGAAGAAAAACCCGCCCTACGAGCTGGATTTCTACAGTAAGCTGATGCTAGGCCAGGTTTCCGACCTGAACCAGACCGACCGCGCCCGCCTCGACAAGTATTTCGCCAAGCTGCTCAAGGACACCAAGAACAAGGAGTACCGCGACAAAATCTACTACGAGATGGCGCGGCTGGAATACCGCCAGCAACGCTACCCCGAGGCTCTGGCTTTGCTCCAGAAGTCGGCCCGCGTGCCTACCCCGAACCGGGCGCAGAAGTCTTACACCTACCTGCTGGACGGGCGCATTTACTACGAGAACCTGCAGAAGTACCGGCTGGCAGCGGCCTACTACGACAGCACCGTGCAGAACCTGCCCCGGGAGGCCCCCGATTACGCAGCCATTTCGGAGCGGGCCGGGATTCTCAAGGATTTCGCGCAGCAGCTGACCATCATCGAAACCCAGGACAGCCTGCAGGCTTTGGCCCGGCTGGACTCGGCTACGCTGCGCACCCGCCTGACCACATACGCCCAAGCCGAACTGGACGCGCAGCAGCGGCAGGCCGAAGCTCTGGCGGCCAAACAAGCTTTGGAGGAACGGCGCAGTCAGCAGCAAACGGCAACCGGCCTCAGCCCGGAGCGCGACCTGCAACCAAGCGTGAGTGCCGAGGATTTCCTAGCGGGCAATACCGGGGCCAAGTGGTACTTCGACAACCCAACGGCCCTAAGCACGGCCAAGAACGACTTTATCCGCCGTTGGGGCGACCGGCCGTTGCAGGATAACTGGCGCATCGTGAGTACGGCCAGCAACTCGCCGGTGACGGCACGGGGCGGCAACGTGCCGGTGAGCATTGCCGGCAACGGCAGCACGGTAGTTAACACACCCGAGCCAGCTACCGTTGATCCGGCCGTGCAGCTGCGGGAGCTGGTGGGCCGTTACCGTCAGAGCCTGCCTCTCACCCCGGCCCAGGTGCAGCAGTCGGATGCCCAGACCGAGGAGGCATTGTACGCGCTGGGCGGCATTTATGCCCAACAGCTGCGGGAACAGAATCGGGCGGTAGAAACGTACGAGAAGCTACTCACGCGCTACCCAAGCGGCAAGCATACGCCCGAAACCCTGTATATTCTGTACCTGCTGTATAAGGAGCAGAACGACGCGGGCAAAGCTGAGAGCTACGCCGCCCGGCTGCGGCAGGCGTACCCAACGTCCTCCTACGCCCGCTTAGTAGCCGACCCGGAGTACCTGCGGCGGACTTCAGTGGCCAATGCGCAGGTGACGGTCCTGGTAGATTCGGCCTTCACGTTCTACAAAAATCAGGAGTTTAAGAAAGCTACGGCCGTACTGGCCCGGGCCAGGAAGCAGTATCCGGAAAACGACCTGAACGACCGGGTGGCCTTTTTAGGTACCCTGCTGACGGTGCGCACCCAACCGCCCCTGACGGCGCGGGCCACGGTAGAGAAGTTCTACAAAGAGTACCCGCAAAGCCCGCTGGCTGGTCAGGCTGCCACGCTCATCGAAACCTATAAGAAAGCTGAAGGTGGACAGATTGCTGGCGTTATGGCTTCCACCGATAAGCCCGTGGTATCAGCGTTCCGGCCCGGTGAAGTGGAAAACCGGATGCGCATCTACTACCAGGAAAACGAAACCCCGCTGACGACGCTGGTGCCGAAGCCTGCTGCTCCAGCCACTCTGGCAGCCACTGAGCAAAAGGGGCTTCCGGTTCCGGCAGCATCAGCGGCCCAGCCGACAAATGCCGTCCCGGCCCCGGTGGGTTCGGAGCCCACCACCACTATCCCACCTGCGCCGGCACCTAAGCCCGAGCCAACCCCGGAAGAAGCCGCGAAGGCTGCCCGGCAGGCGGCGGCCCAAGCCCGCGCCCGCGGTAAGAAGGCCCCCGCCCCAGCGAAGAATCCGGCAACACCCATCACGCCTACCTCAACGGCTCCGGCCGCCGCCCCAGAACCAACTGCACCTACGCCTGCGCCTACCACTCCGGCCCCGGCTCCAACGCCAGCACCTGCCCCAGCGGCTCCTGCCTCGCCATTCAAGGCCAACCTCGCCACGGCGCATGCCGTTGTGCTGGTATTTGCCAAGGATGCGCCGGCTCTGAAGGATATGGTGGCTCAGCTTGGCGCATACAACACCCGCTACTTCAAATCCAGCAGCTTGCTGGTGCGCCAACAGGAGCTAGGAGCCACGCAGCTAGTGGTAATGGAAACGCTACCCAATGCCAAACTGGCCCAGAGCTACGCCCTGAAGCTGCGCGGGCCTCAATCGCCGCTGAGCAAGCTGCGCGGGGCGGGTTACCAAACCCTGGTAATTAGTATTGAGAATCTGCCGGTATTGCTCCAAACCCAAAACGTAGAACAATATCAGCAGTTCTATCAGCAGAACTACCGCTAATTTTGCTGTCGGAACCACCCGTGAACCGCTTTCGGCTGCCTTCGGGCGGTCGGGAGCGGTTCACGGGTGGTTTATCCGACCTTCATTCTTACCTCCTGAAATGGCCAGATCCGCCACCAAGAATTCCATTCGTAAAACCCCTCCCACCGGCCGCTACACCGGCTGGGCGCGCACGTTCTGGCTGTTGTTCGGAGCCGGAGCACTCGGGCTGGTAGTGTACGTGCTGGCCGTGAGCGTCAACTTCCTGAATCTGTTCGGGCGCATGCCCAACCTCAAAACGCTGGAAAACCCACGTAGCGAGCTGGCCTCGGAAATCTACTCCGCCGACAACGTACTCATGGGCAAATATTTCCGCGAGAACCGCACGCCCGCCGAGTACGAAGACCTGCCCCAGCACCTGGTAGATGCCCTGATTGCCACCGAGGACGCCCGCTTCGAGGAACATTCCGGCATCGACCCCAAGGCGACCGGCCGGGTGGCGGCCGGGCTGCTCACGGGCGGCAGCGGCGGCGGCGGATCCACCCTTACCCAGCAGCTGGCCAAAGTACTGTTCCGCACCCGCGAAGACCTCAACGACGGCACGCTGAATGATGTACCGGGCGTACGCATGCTCATCACCAAAACCAAAGAGTGGATTCTGGCTACCCGCCTGGAACGCAGCTACACCAAGCGCGAAATTCTGCGCATGTACCTGAACACCAACGACTACGGATCCAATGCCTTCGGTATCAACACGGCCGCCAAAACGTTCTTCAGCAAGAAGCCCCGGGAGCTGACACGCCCCGAGGCTGCCACGCTGGTTGGCGTACTAAACGCGCCTACCCGTTTCAGCCCGAAATTCAATCCCGAGCGCTCCAGAGTGCGCCGCAACTGGGTGCTGCGCCAGATGAACAAGTACGGCTACATCACGCCCCAGCAGCTGCAGAGTGATACGCTGAAAGCCATTGCGCTACGCTACAGCGTGGAAAACCAGAACGAAGGCATTGCGCCCTACTTCCGGGTGGAGGTCAGCAAGATGCTCAAGCAGTGGGCCAAGGAAACCGACCACGACCTGTACTCCGACGGCCTGAAAATCTATACCACCATCGACTCGCGCATGCAGAAGTACGCTGAGTCGGCCGTGGCGGAGCACATGAAGCTGCAGCAGAAATGGTTCGACCAGCAGTGGAAGGGCCAGCAGCCCTGGCGCGATGAGAACGGCCGCATCATCCCCAACTTTCTGAACACAGCCATCAAGCGCACCGAGCGGTACCGCTCCCTCACCACCCGCTTCGAGGGTAATAAGGACTCCATCAAGTACCATCTCAACAAGAAGTACCGGATGAAGGTATTCACCTGGAATGGGGGCGAGAAGGAAGTGCTGATGTCGCCGATGGACTCGCTGGCCTATTATAAGCGGCTGCTACACTCCGGCTTTATGGCCATGAACCCGCTCAACGGGCAGGTAAAGGCCTGGGTGGGCGGTATCAACTTCAAGTACATCAAGTACGACCACGTGAAGCAGGGCAAGCGCCAGCCGGGCTCCACGTTCAAGCCATTCGTGTACGTGGCCGCCATCGACCAGGGCTACTCGCCCTGCTACCAGCGCCCCGACGTGGCCACCACCTTCCCGGCCGAGCGCGGCCGGCCTGCCTACACGCCCCGCAACTTCGAGGGCAGCTACTCCGGCCGCACCTTCACGCTTCGCCAAGCCCTAGCCCGCTCTATGAACTCCATTACCGCCTGGCTGGTACAGAAGCTCGGCCCCGAAACCGTGGTAAGCTATGCCAAGCGCTTAGGCATCACCTCTCCCATTGAGGCGGTACCGGCAGTGGGATTTGGTTCCTCCGACGTGAGCATCTACGAAATAACGGGCGCCTACAGCACCTTCGTGAACAAAGGCATCTGGACGGCCCCCATGATGGTGACGCGCATTGAGGACAAAAACGGCAACGTGTTGCGCGAATTCGTACCCCAGACGCGCGAGGCCCTGAGCGAGGAAACGGCGTACCTGATGACCTATATGCTGCGCGGGGCCACCGAGGAAAAGGGCGGCACCAGCATCATCCTGAAAGGCGGATTCAAATTCCCCTATGAAATGGGTGCTAAAACCGGCACTACCTCCAACTACTCCGACGGCTGGTTCATGGGCCTCACCCCGGATCTGGTGTGCGGCACATGGGTGGGAGGTGAGGACCGGAGCATCCACTTCAAAACCGGTGCGTACGGGCAGGGTTCCCGCATGGCCTTGCCACTTTATGGCATCTTTATGAAGAAAGTGTACGCCGATAAAAGCGTCGATATCAACACCGGCCCTTTCCCCAAACCGGCCCAGGCCCTCAGCATTGAAATTGACTGCTCACGCTACTATAACGGAGCCGGCCAGCGCGACACCATTCCTTCCGACCAAAAGTTAAACCAGGTAGAACTGGAAGACCTGAACGAAGAAGACATTTAAGGGCGCGGATTTCCTCTGATTTCACCGATTTTTACGCAAGGTGGCCGGGACATCCCGGCCACCTTTTTTGTTTTGACCACAACGCCACGCTGGCTTCGCGAACCTCCGTCCCGAAACGTTGCGTACTTCCAGTAAAAACTCGGGTTGAACACTACAGGCTCCAACGGAATCCGTGCCATCCAATCCATCTGCAAAATCTGTGATATGGCTGCTCGCCCCGAACTACAGGACCAAATCCGCCAGCTGCCCCACCGCCCGGGCGTGTACAAATACTTCGGCGAAGAAGATAGCATCATCTACGTGGGCAAAGCCATCGACCTGCGCAAGCGGGTCAGCAGCTATTTCACCAAGCAGGACCACAACAAGAAAACCCAGCAGCTGGTCAAGAACATCCGCCGCATCGAGTTTACCATTGTCGATTCGGAGTCAGACGCATTTCTGCTGGAAAACAACCTTATCAAGCAGCACCAGCCCAAGTACAACATCCTGCTTAAAGATGGCAAGACGTATCCGTATCTGCTGCTGACCAACGAGCGGTTCCCGCGCCTCATCCCCACCCGCAACAAAATTCCGGGCCACGGCCGCTACTATGGACCTTACGCCAACGTCACGGGCATGAACCTGCTGCTGGAGCTGATTCGGGCGCTGTATCCGCTGCGTACCTGCACCTACAACCTCTCGCCCCAGAACATCGAGGCCGGCAAGTTTAAGGTGTGTCTGGAATATCACCTGGGCAACTGCAAAGGCCCTTGCGAGGGCCACCAGGAAGAGGAAGCCTACAACCAGTATATCCAGCAGATTCGCCAGATTCTCAACGGTGACCTGCGCCTGCCCAAGCAGTACTTCCGGGACCGGATGACGCAGGCGGCCCAAGACCAGCAATACGAGCTGGCCCACCAGTTCAAGCTCAAGCTGGATAAGCTGGATGACTTCCAGAGCAAGAGCACCATCGTGAATGCATCATTGTCCAACATCGACGTATTCAGCATCGTGTCGAACGAGAAATCAGCCTTCATCAGCTACCTCAAGGTGATGAATGGTAGCATTGTGCTCACGCAGTCGGTGGAGGTACAGAAGAAGCTGGATGAGCCCGACGAGGAGATTCTGGCCCCGCTCATCATGCAGATGCGGCAGGAGTTCGAGAGTGAGTCCAAGGAAATCCTCACCAATCTGCCCGTTCCCAACCTGCCCCTGCCCGGCGTTAGCATCACCCAGCCCCAGATCGGCGACAAGCGCAAGCTCATCGAGCTGGGGCTGAAAAACGTGCTGTACCTGCGTAAGGAGAAGGAAAGCATGAACGACCGGAGCAAGGACCTGAACGAGGTCCGCATCATGGAAACCATCCGCAAGGATTTACGCCTGACGGAGCTGCCTAAGCATATCGAATGCTTCGATAACTCCAACTTCCAGGGCGACAATCCGGTGGCCGCCATGGTGTGTTTCCGCAACGCCAGGCCCAGCAAGAAAGACTACCGCCACTACCACATCAAAACCGTCATCGGCCCCAACGATTTCGACTCGATGTACGAAGTGGTTACGCGCCGCTACCGCCGCCTAGTAGATGAAGGAGCCAGCCTGCCGCAGCTGGTGATTGTGGATGGTGGCAAGGGCCAGCTCAGTATGGCGGTAAAAGCCCTTAAAGACCTCAACCTGTGGGGCCAGATGGCCGTCATCGGCATTGCCAAGCGGCTGGAGGAAATCTACGTCCCCAACGACCCATTACCGCTCTACATTGACAAAAAGAGCGAGTCACTTCGCCTGTTCCAACGCATGCGCGATGAAGTCCACCGCTTCGGCATCACCTTCCACCGCTCCCGCCGCGACGCAGGCACCCTTAAAACCGAACTAACTGACGTGAAAGGCCTCGGCCCCGTCACTGCCGATAAGCTCCTCACCAAGTTCAAGTCCGTCAAAAAGATCAAAGAACTGACCGAGCCAGAGCTTACCGCTGAAGTCGGGAAAGCCAAAGCCCGCATTCTGCTTACCTACTTTAGACAGCAGGAAGAGCCCCAACAGTCTTGACGATCTGAACCGAAGTAGTTAAACACAAAAGAGCCCCAACTTCACGGTTGGGGCTCTTTTGTATAGTTGAACAGATGAATCGACTACAAAACTCGTGTAATCCAATACATCTGCCTAAGTCCGTGATACTAGAACGACCACAGGTTGTACTCGTATTCGATCAGGTCGGCTGCTGCCTGTTGCGAAGCCAGAATACCCTGCTGCTGCCCACCATAGATTTCGTCCAGACGCGAGTCGCTGGGGTTAGACACCTTCACTATGTAGGAGTTGAACAACCACAGTTCGAAAGCGTCAGCAAGGTTTTTATGCTGGGCATCGTTTTGGGGATTAAACCAAATAGCCTTGTCCGGGTTGGCTCGGAATACGCGAATTAGGTCGCTGTATTTAAACACTCCAATGGTTTTCTCGATACCGGCAGTGTTAGAACTTAGCGTAGAAGGAACAAGCAGCGTAATGGACTTGATGTCATGATACATTCTCGACCGTTTCTTGTCGAAAATCATATCCTCTTTCATCTCCATCTGATACATATCCTTCGGACGAATCTCGTAGCTCGGTGCTACTACTGGAGCCTTTTTAGCTGCAGGTTTACCTTTGGCTCCTTTTTTAACGGGAGCACCCCAGTCGTCACCCGTATCCTCCGAGAAACCAGCGGCTCTTTCCTCATCACTCAGACCGGCGCTAGCCTCCGCATACGACATGTTGCTTAATACTTCCTTCGAAGAGAAAGTAGTCGTCAGCGAGTCGTTACGATACGCCTGCAGCTCACCACGCTTTACCGCATCGATGATTACACGGCTGATTTCCTTGCCTTCGGCGAACATGGGTTTGTTCTGCTTCTCACGCAGGTCAATCGCGCGCCAGATAGTCTTTCGGAACATGATGTCCGAACTCGGAATCGGGCGGTACGAGCCGTTACTGCTCGCGGTGGTAGCTTGTTCCTGAGCCGAGGCTGCCACCGACAGCGTCAGGCCGGCCGTCAGAGCGGCGAAGGAGAGGAATTTGTTCATACCAGAGTAATCAAAAAAGCGCGACGGATAGTTCAGGACCAGTAACGCTTAGAGCAGCGGAATATTGAACTGCTTGGAAACGTTTACGTCCTCCACATTGCCTTGGAAATTCTGACGCTGCACTCCTTTTACTTCGATGTACAGACGGTCACCTTCACGAGCAGTGTTTACCACGCTGCTCAGATCAACCGTTGGACCATTGACAGTAATGGTTTGCATAGCCGGACGCTTGCCACGTACCAGCGTAATTTCGTAGCGCGACACCCGGAAACGGGCATCATCCGGCAGGAAGGTGGCAAAACCAGCATCGGCCACCGCCTTCATGTTCATGTTACGAACGGCAGTAATCGGGGTACCTTGCTTTTCGTTGGCCGGACGGCCACCTACCCAGCACTGAATTTCCGGCTTGGGAATGGGGCGAACCTGGAAGGTCTGCGAGCCGATGGGGTTACCACCGCTGCTTACGTTCAGGGTTACCTCTTTCGAGTTCGGAACCAGCGTTACCTCACCTTTGGCTGAACCTTTGATAGTCGAAGCCCCGGATGCGGAGAAGCTAGGATCGTACTGAGCACCCAGCGCGGGTACCTGTACGCTCAGCTTGTTGCCGCACTTGAAGTACAGCGCCTGCACCGAAGCCGACTGAATCTGCATTACCGGCTTGGTAATGGTGTAAGGAGTTTTCACAGTGAAGACCGTATCACGGCCATTCTGCTTGAAGCGGATAGTACCAGTCCAGGATCCTTTGGCGTTACCAGAAGCATCAAAGGAACCAGGACGAGCCGTGAATTCGATTTTGCCTTTGCCGGTAGCTGGGTCCACCTTCAGGGGCGAGCCATTCAGCGTCATGCTAGGGTTCAGCCCTGAGGCCGAAGCCGTCAGGAACAGTTCAGCTTTGTACTTGGTACCAGCTGCTACCGTGTTCGACTCAGCACTAGCAAAAGCACCAATTTTATCGAATACGATAACCGAGCCACCTACGCGTTGGGCCAAAGCACTAAGTGCATCCGACTCATACTTCAGAACCTCGGCCTCTTTCTGCGACAGAACAGCCAAAGCGGCTACTACCGGCGTGTTTTCGAAGCTAAGCTGAGCAAAGTTTTTGCTCTTCTGCTCCTTCTCCGTCACCATTGGGTCTTCCTTGGCATCGAGTGCCAAAGTACCGGCATTGGGAACAAACTGCTTGATGTAGGTAGAGTAGTTGTTCAACTGCCCTTTCATCTTGTAGCCTTCCCCGTCCTGGCTGGCACCCAACATAAGCTCCGCCACTTTATCCTCGGCGCTCATGTTTTTGAATTCGTTCTTGCCTTTGTTCTCCGTTTTCTCCAGCAGTTTCGTGCGGACGCCGGATAGGTAGGCAACCATCTCCTGCGTTTTCTGCCGTACTTCTTCGCTTTGCTTCAGGACAGCAAGGTCTTTGGCTTGGTTACGGTTCTTTTCAACCTGTCCCTTAATGCCTTTTACCTTATCGTCGTTTGCCTTCGACACTTTGCCGTTGATAGCCGACAAGCTGTCATCCAGAAACTTGAACTTGAGCAGAATTGCTGAGTTTACTTGTAGGGCCAGAAGAGCGGTGAGTACCAAGTACATCATCCCGATCATCTTCTGCCGTGGAGTCTCTTTACCTCCCGCCATCGTGTCTACCTGTTACTATACTGTGTGGAATTTAATCTGAGACGTGATAGTACGGCTACCTTAGTTGGTAGCGCGCATAGCGTTCAGCATGTTACCATACACACGGTTCAGCGAGCTGAGGTTGGTGGTCAGGCTAGTCACTTCCTGCTTGAACTGGTCGGTTTCCTTACCAGCTTCGGTCAGATTCTCCATGGCCTGAGCCAAGGTACCGTAGAACTTGTTCATGGACTTGAGGTGCGTATTGGCATCCTGCAACTCCATTTCGTACACTGCATTCAGCGCGCCCAGGTTCTTGGTCACGTTCTGCACCTGCACATGATACTCACGAGCGTCGTTCGTGGCATCAGCCATAGCCGTCATGGCCGTAGCAGTGTTGGAGTACGCCTCGTTGATGCGCTCCAGCGACTGAGCGGCGGTGCGCACTTTGGTGGTGTACTCATCGGTGGCGCTGGTAGCGTCGCCGAGGGTTGAGAGCTGCTGCGTAGTGGTGCTGAGGCGGTTCAGGCCCTGTCCCAGCGAAGCAATGGCCTCAGGTGTTACGTTAGCATCTTTCAGCATGTCGTCCAGCTTGCGGGTCAGGCCCGTGCCGGTAGTCTGATCAACGAACTTGTTGCTGTTGGTGGAAGGGTCGTAGCCTTCGCTCAGTTCCGGATACACCAGTGACCAGTCAACTTCTTTGGGGTTGGGCTGGAACGCGCTCAGCAAGAAGATCAGGGCTTCCGTGCCCAGACCTACAATCAGCATTTCGCTGGCACCTTCCCAGTGCTGAATTTTAAACAATGCCCCTACGATTACGACTGCTGCGCCGATGCCGTACACTTTGGGCATCAGCACATCGTACAGAAAACTACCGCCTTTAGCTGCCATGTGATTGTGATGTTGGAAAAGAAGTTGTTGTGGTAATGAATTTTAAGAAAGCAAAGCAGTAGTGTGTGGGAGTTTTACTGCGCCGGATATCACCGGTACTTAGTTCAGGCTTTCGTTGGTACCCATGCCAATCTGAATCATGGCAGTGCGGAAACCAATATAAGAGCGAGCTGAATCCTGATATTCAAAGTTGCGGGTACCGGTTTCGAGGAAGTACGCAATGTCTTTCCAGGAACCGCCACGTACTACTTTGCGGGGCTCGTTATCATCGGGGTTGGTCGGGTTCATATCCCACACCACTGGCACGGAAGCTTCCATGTATGCATCATCGCACCATTCCGATACGTTGCCCGACATGTCGTACAGACCAAAGTCATTGGGAAAGAAAGCACCAACCGGCGAAGTGTAGGCGTAGCCATCCGAAGCATAGTCGCCACGGCCAGGCTTGAAGTTGGCCAGCATGCAGCCTTTCGAGTTGCGCAGGTAAGGGCCACCCCAGGGGTACGTGGCCAAATCACGGCCGCCACGGGCGGCATATTCCCATTCTGCCTCGGAAGGCAAGCGAAAGTTCGGGGTGGGAGCCAAGCCTGCTTCGGCGTTGGCAGCATTCTTATTCTTGGTGCGCCAGTTGCAGAAATACTTAGCGGCAAACCAGTCAACGCCTACCACCGGGTAGTCGTCGAAAGCCGGGTGCGTGTAATAGTACTCCATCAGGGGGTCGCCCATGTGGTAGGTAAAGTCGCGTACCCAAACTGTAGTATCCGGGTAAAGCTCCGTCATTACGTACTCCTCGCCCAGCACGTCAATAGAGTCCTGCCGAATGGCATTCATGAACTGACGATACTCGTTGTTCGTAATTTCCGTCTCGTCCATGTAGAAGCCGGCAATAGTTACCTGCTTGTTCATGTTGACCATAGAGGCCGAAATATCCTGGTCCGTCTGGCCCATGTGGAAGGTTCCACCGGGGCACGGCACCATACCGTAGGGTACCTCCTGCGGGTTGAACTCCGGACGGTCCTCCGCACCAACCAGGTCACCCTGCGGCCCTGTGCCAAAACCACAGCCCCCCAGAATGAGCGTCGAAAAAGCGACGAGAGGCAATACAAGAAACTTGTTCATGTGAGAAAGAAAAAGACGGTCGAGGCGGCGATATCCAAAGATTACAATTTTTCGAGCTGGCAAATCTAACGAATCATACGTTCGTACGCAAGCCTATCGCTCAATGCATCCCATTTGTCTGCGAACTGGCCGATTAGCCGGTTAAACAATGGTTAGCAATGAGTTAATATCAGCTCGTCAGTTGTGCTAAATCAATATATGAGGAGTAACCGGTTACCTGTGTTGCAAGCCTCTTTTTAGAAGCTGTAACGTGGTGTACGGATTGCCGGGCGGATTGCCAGACCCGGTTTGGGCAGGCGATAAGAGAGCATAATTTCAAAGGAGCTAAGCGCCCTTGCATCCTGATTAAATGCAATTAAGTCGTAAGCCAATCCCACCCGCATTGCATTGTCTTTTGAGAAACTCAACCCTCCTAAAGCCGTAATCGATTCGTCGTACCGATAACCAAGGCCACCCCAAAACCGATCATTGAAAGTAGCACGTATTCCTGCTTCGTACGAGTTGTTTTTGAAGGTAAATTTACCATCATCTCCAAACTTACCTGGCAATACCATCTTCATCAGCACGGTAGGTGTTACTACAACGGAAGATGAGGCCTCAATATTATATCCTGCCGTCAGGTACGCGTGATTTTCATTGATGTACTCGGCCGTTTTGCCCCCAACCACCTGGCTATTGAATTTGTAGCTGGAGCGCAGCAGATTGTTGGCACTCAGGCCGACATACAGTTTATCTGCTTCGTACCATACCCCAACGCCCGCGTCAATTTTCCGGTCAGCACCTTCCCGTGGGACTTTTATGTCATCCTGATCAATGGCGCGGTAGGTACCCTGATAGATATTATTGAATATTCCCTGCACACCAACACCTAACCGGCCTTCTCCTACCTTGATATGCTTGGAATACGAAAGCTGAACATTGGTTGTCGTAAGTTCAGCAATCTTATCCCGATAGATACCAATTCCGAGGCCACCACCTATAGCTGCCACCGGCAGGGAAGCGGTAAGCATGTACGTCTGAGGGGAGCCTCCGTTATCAAACGTTGCGTTGTACCCAAAGTATTGCGAACGGCCAAGCGCAGTAATTTCCCCCTGCCCCTTGATACCGGCATAGGCCGGGTTCAGAAACATCCCATTAAAGCCATAATGGCTAAACTGGGGCTGCTGCTGCGCCATAGCAGTGCCAAAGGCGAAGGAGAAGACAATAGCAGTGAATAGCGTCTTCTTCATAAGGTAGTGAGTATAGCCAGTTATGCCTAAAAAACGAAGGGCATGGCCTTTTCAAATGTATGCAAAAAAGCCTCTGCAACAAATTCCACCGGAAAAACAAAAGGGAATAGAAATCTATTCCCTTTGTCCTAAAAATACAGCCCTTTATTTACTCTGTTTTTTCTCTTTGGGGGCGTCGGCTCCATGATGCAGCCGAATATATGCTTCAATGGCACCGGTCATGGAAGGCGCATTAGGCTGAGGAGCTTCAATATCAAGTTCCAGTCCAGCGTCCACAACTGCTTTGGCCGTTGTGGGCCCGAAGGCCGCAATACGGGTACCGTTCTGCTCGAAATCGGGGAAGTTGATGAAGAGCGAGCTAATGCCGGAAGGACTGAAGAAGGCAATACAGTCGTATTTCACATCCGATAGATCCGACAGGTCGCTGGCAACGGTACGGTAGATAACCGCTTCGGTGAATTTGAAGCTGTTAGCCCGCATGAACTCCGGAATATCGTCCTTGCGAATATCAGAGCACGGATACAGGAATTTTTCACCCTTGTGCTTCCGGATAACCTCAAAGAGGTCAGCAGCGGTGCGCTGGCCCACGAATAATTTACGCTTGCGTAGTACGATGTACTTCTGCAGGTAATTGGCCGTTTGCTCTGAGATGCAGAAATATTTCATTTCAGCGGGCATCTCAATCTTCGCCTCCTGGCAGATCCGGAAGAAGTGGTCAACGGCATTGCGGCTGGTAAAAATAACCGCCGTATGCTCCGCAATGTTGACTTTTTCTTTGCGGAAATCTTTGTAGGAAACCGGCTGAACCTCGATAAACTCCCGGAAATCTACTTTGATACCATACTTCTCCGCAATGGAAAAATAGGGCGAGACGTCATTGGTGGGTTTAGGCTGGGTGACCAGAATGCTGGAGATGCGCCTGGTGTGGCGGCCCGTCCCCGGTTGGTCTTTGCTCTCGGCCATAGGGTAGGAAAAAGGGTAAGTCTAAGGCAATAAGGGAGGCGTTGCGGATCTGCCGATGCAGGTCGGCAGTGATGTGTCAGTAGGTAAAAACGATCAGCTTGAGCAGAATGATCAGGGGAATCACTTCTGTGGCGCAAAGGTAAGAAAACAAATGCAGATTCAGTAAGGATGTCTTACGATGTAAGGTCCGGGCTACCCGTAGCAAGGTCCCGACCAACAGCAAGGAAACCACTCCGTTGGAAACCCAAAGCACCGTTTCCGGCAGCCGCTGATTCAGGCCCAGGTACAGCAGCATCACAACGGGTAAAAACAGGCCCATGAATAGGATGGTCCGGATAAACTCTCGGTACTGAATGGTGACCAGCTCCGTTACATCGAAAATATAGCCCAGCAGCTCCAGAAATAAATACTTGCCTAGTACGAACCCAGCTACCAGCAACGTGTACAGCAAGACGCGCACCATGATGGCCGACTCGGCCACGTCAAACAGGCGGCGCAGAATTACGATACTTTGAATGTTGGTATGGATAGCAACCAGCAGCAACGCGAATGACAGGGAAAATAGCAGGACCAGTACCAGATTCAGCCAGGTCAAGGTTGGTTTGATCAGGAAATCTTGCTCGGCAGCGCCCTTGCCCCAGAGGCCTTCCAGTTGGTAGATACGCGTAAAGCCTGGCTGATACGTAGCCCGGAGGCCGCCATAGCACAACCCGATCAGCAGCAGGAAGCCCACAAAAACATTCTGGCCCTGATGGCCCCGGGGCCGGGGCTGAGCAGCCAACGAAGCGGGGAGAGCGGCCCCGGGCTTTGCGGCTACCACGGGCACCGCATTGCTGAAGGAGGCCAGATCGGGGGTAGCGTCGGGCTGCCAGACGCACAATAAATGGGGGCCGGCCGGACTATCGGCCGGCAGTAGCGACGATAAATCGACGGTATACGAAGCCGGCACACGAGCCGTGAAGACTAAACGGTTATCCAGAAAAAGGCTCAGCTTCTCCCGGGCCGTGAACCTAACAGGCAGCCCTTTACCCGGGCGGATGGTCAGCCACTGGTAATAGGCATAGGCCGGCCGGTGGTAATCAGGCAGATACAGGACGAGGCGGTTGCGCGGCTCATCAAAGATCAGCCAGTCGGCAGTGAGTCCAGCACGCGGGGCGGGAGGCAACGGACGGTATTCGGCGGCCTGAGCGGTAGCCGGCACCAGCCTCAGGCCACAAAGCCAGAGCAGGCACACGAAAAGATAGTAACTGTTCCGCACCCCTCTGGTCGTTGTTTAGGAAGCTACGCGCTGCCGCTCGGCGCGACTATGGTACACGCCCAAGAATACGCTCAGCAGCAGAGAAAATGCTACCAGCATGGCAATCAGAATGGTATTGCCGAGGTAAGCAAAGTTGATAACGAACAGAATCACCACGATGTTGAGCAGGCCCAGCAACATCACAGTCCCAATCTGCTGGAAGCCCATGGCCAGAATACGGTGGTGAACGTGGTTTTTATCGGGAGAGAAGGGTGAGCGGCCGGCCATCATGCGTACAATAAATACCCGTAGCGTATCAAACAGCGGGACAAACAGGATACCCACGGCTACTGACGGTGCCGAGGAAGCGAACGGCTGGCTTGGCACCTTCAGGCCCATCTCAATGAACTGGATGGTGAGGATGGACACGATGAAGCCGCACACCAACGAGCCGGTGTCGCCCATGAAGATGGTGGCTTTATGAAAATTATAGCGCAGAAAGCCCAGAATGCCGCCTACCACGCATACTGACACGAATACGTAGTTCTGAAAACCAGGACCGCCGTAGCGGTAGAAGTAGTAACCGAAGGTGCTCACGATAATAAGCACAATGGAACCAGCCAGCCCATCAAGACCATCAATGAGATTGATGGCATTGGTGATGCCCACAATGGCGAAAAAGGTAAAGGCATAGCTGATGCCGATGGGCAGCTCATTGATGCCCAGAATTCCCTGAAAGCTGGTAATGCGTACATCGGCCATAATCATGACCACGCCCGTAGCCAGCAGCTGGCCTACAAATTTCTTGGCGACGGAAATGCTCACCAGATCATCTTTCAGACCCACGAAGAACAGCACAATACAGCCAGCCAGCAGCTGCTGCACACCGTTGTTGAGGGGGGCGAAGATGGTGAGAGCCGACATGAAGCCTGCGAATACCGCCACGCCGCCCAAACGCGGCGTCAGCGACTCGTGCACGGTACGCACGTTGGGCGTATCGAGCATGTTTTTCAGGTGGGCGATGTAGATGATGGACGGGACGGCGAACAAGGCCACCAGAAACGCCCACAGGGAGGACAGACCCAACTGAATTCCGAGTGCATTCATTGCGGTTCGGCTATTTTGGTAAACATGCCTCAACATGAGGCAGGAAATGGAAAAGCAAAGATACGGTTAGCGGTGCAGTACCCCGGAGCGGTCCAGCAAGGCAATGGGCGTCAGGTTATCCGCCACGATGGAATCGGGCACGAAGATGAACTTCTTATCAAAGATCTGACCACCGACATAATAGCTCACCCAATACTGGTTGTTCAGATGAAACAGAGCCGGATCGATAGGCTCAACGGGCACAGCGGCCTGCTCGGGCACCGTCAATAAGGAGTGACGCAACGTAGAGGTGCGCACCGGCTCCCCTTCCGCGTTGGTTCCGTAGCCGTTGGAGCTAACGATGACGTTTTCCAGCTCATGGTCGTTGTGGTTGAGTAGGTATACCAGCCAGCCGGGCTGGCCTTCGGTGGTAGCAGCCGCCTCATCAGGCACAATGGCAATGGAAACTCCTTCTACCGGAGCAAAGGCAATATCTTTCTTCATAAAGCAGATTCAGTGGCGAGGCTGGCACCAAACAGGCGGGCCAGGTGCGGCAGCAGGCGGTCCTGGACTTCGGCCAGTGGCACGGCATAGCCCAACTCCTGCCGGAGCGAGGTTACCGCCTTATCCGTAATGCCGCAGGGCACAATGTGGCCGAAGTACGAGAGGTCGGTGTTAACGTTGAGCGCGAAGCCGTGCATGGTTACCCAACGGCTACATTTTACGCCCATAGCGCAGATTTTTCGGGGGTTGGCGGCGCCTTCCTCAAAATCGAGCCAGACGCCAGTGAGGCCCGCAATACGGCCGGCCCGCACACCATACTCGGCCAGGGTGAGGATGACGGCTTCTTCCAGCAGCCGCAGGTAGCGGTGAATGTCGGTGAAGAAGTTATCGAGGTCGAAAATGGGGTAGCCTACCAGCTGGCCGGGGCCGTGGTACGTGATATCACCGCCCCGGTTGATTCGGTGAAAGGTGGCCTGATGCGCCTCCAAGCCTTCTTCATCAAGCAGCAGATGTTCAGGTTTACCGCTCTTACCCAGCGTATAGACGTGCGGATGCTCGCAAAGCAGCAGGTAATTAGCAGTAAGGCCAAGGGGCTCTCCGGCTTCCTGCAACTGCCGGTTCCGGGTTTTGGTTGCCAGCGTTTCGGCCAGCAACTGCTCCTGAGCATCCCAGGCGGGCTGATAGTCAACCAACCCCAGACGACGCACAGCCACCCGGCGGTTCTGACCAGTTGTGGCCGGGGCAGCAGCCAGCTCCGGGGCAGCACCAACGCCAGTGGGACTTACGCAGGCAGAATATAAAGACATGGGCTATCTGAAAAAGACGGGACCTGATGAGCACAAATCGTCCGGCCTGCTATGGGCAGACTCGCTGCTCCCAACCGGCAGTAAATTAGCCGGTTCAGGTAGTGAGCCAGTTTCTTTCGCAGCAGACTGGCACCAACGGACACTACCGACGAGAAGAGCACCAGCTACCGCTTAAGGAACGCGCAAAGGTACTAGATTTAGCACCAAACCGGCTACTTCAGGTACTAGTTCATCTGGCCCGGCCACTCATCTTTAACCTGAATCTATCCTGTATGCCAACTGCCGCCCACCAACTCGGCCACGATGGAGAAGAGGCGGCTCTGCAGTACCTGCTGGCCCAAGGCTACGAGCTGCTGCACCGCAACTACCGCCACCGTCGCGCCGAAGTGGACCTGATTATGCGCTGGGACCGGGAGTTGCTGGTATTCGTGGAGGTAAAAGCGCGCTCATCGGCCCAGTATGGCCACCCCGAGGAATTCGTGACGGAGCGCAAGCGGCAGCTGCTACGCCTGGCGGCCGAACACTTGCAGGAAGAGCTCAACTGGCCCGGTGATATCCGCTTCGACATTCTGGCCCTCTCCCCCACCGCCCAGGGCCTGCGCATCGATCACTTCGAGGACGCGTTCTGGTAGGTGGTGAGATGGTGAGTTTGACGTTCAGCCCACGCAAGTGGCGCAATACGAACGTCAAACTCACCATTTCACCACTTAACGCCGGCTGCCGGGGCGGGCGGTATCGGGTTTGTCGCGGTTGTCGAGCTTGTCTTTCTCGTAGATGAGCACGCCGTTGCGGTTGTACTCCTTCACCAACACCGGCTCGGTTACCTCCGGCTCGTAGCCCGATTCGGCGTACTGGTACTGGTAGCGCAGGCGGTTGCGGGAGTTGCGGAAGCCCCAGTACCGGTCCCAGTTGCCCACGCGCTTGCCGTTCTCGAACTGGCCGGCCCATTCCAGCTGGCCGTTTTCGTTGTAGCGCACGTAGTCGCCTTCCAGCTTGCCGTTGTAGTAGGGCACAACCTCCTTCACCTGCTTCTGGCCCGCGTCGTAATAGGTCACGTTGGCGTCGCGCGGGAAGCCCATTTCGTAGTGGGTTTTGGTCAGCAGCGTATTGTCGCGGTTGAGTTTTTCCCAGCGCAGGTGGCGCGTACCCACGGCGAAATAGCCGGTTTCAATCACCTTACCGCCCTGCAATTTTTTGTAGGGACCGTGCAGCACTTTGTCAGTGCCGGCATTCAACTCAGTGTTGGCCTTGAAGATTTTGCGCTTGCGGGGGTTGAAATAGTAGCGGGCCGGCGCAAACGGGTTAGGCTGCTGGAAGGTGCGTAGGTAGTAGAAGATTTCCACTATCTGGTTCTTGCCCTTCGGCCCCGACTTCACGTAGCCTTTCTTGATTCGCTCGCCCAGGAAAATGTTCTTCTTTTTCTTGGGCTTGCGCTGGGCCAGCTTTTCCTTCTCTTTGGCGGCCTTTTCCTGGTCCTTGGTCAGAACCGCGCGCTTGGCTTCCAACGAAGGAGCCGCCGTCGTGTCGGCGGCAGTGGTCAGCGTGTCACCGACAGCCAACGCCACGGGCGCATCGGGCCGACTGTTGAACGAGACGGTCTTTTTGGAGCAGGCTCCCAGCAACAGCAGGGCCGGCAATAAAACAGAGTAACGCAGCAGACGCATGGGGGTAACGGGCAGGATTCGCAGCATCGAACGTAAATATAGAGGGATTTGGTGCCCAGGAGAGGGCAACTGAGTAGCCTGAGCAGTTGAGTAAACCGTTCCGGATACCCGGGTTACCCCCAATGGCCCGTCAGGCACAGACAAATAGCTCATACTGAAATCCATGCAACTTCTACTGGCCTACACGACAAAACCCCGGCAGCCTGAGCTACCGGGGTTTTATACTGCTTAATACTTTACAGACTTTCTAAGACTACTCAGCCGCCAGAAGATCCGCGCTACGCTTCACAAAGGCCGTTAGTGCCTCGCCTTTCAGCATGCCCTGGGCTAGCAGCGCCAGGTCGAAGGCTTGGCGGGCCAGCTTGTTGCCGGCCTCGCCTTCGGCTTTCAGCACACGCTGGGCTACGGGGTGGTTGGCATTCACGCTCACCGTGTAGCTGTCAGGCAAGGAGCCGAACATCTGCATACCACCGCCGCCACCGGCCCGCTGCATATCCTTCATGCGGCGCATGAACTCGGGCAGCGTGATGATAACCGGCGCATCCTGGGGCGAAAGGGCTTCCACCTGCACGTGCATGTGCTCATTGCTGATGGCCGCCTTGAACACGTCCTGGAGCTTGGTTTTGTCGTCTTCGCTCAGGACGCTTTCGGTGGCTTCGTCCTTTTCGATGAGCTTGCCCACCGTATCGGCATCCACCCGCTTGAAGGTGGTTTTCTCCAGCTTCTGCTCCAGCTGCCCGATAAAGTGTGAATCGAGCGGACCGTTAAGTTCCAGCACGTCGTAGCCCCGCTCCGTGGCGGCCTGCACGAAGCCGTGCTGGGCCTCGGCGTCGGTGGTGTAGAGCACCACGGTCTGCTCGTTCTTGTCTTTCTGGTTGGCCTGCACGAACTCCTGGTACTCGGGCAGGGTGAACAGCTTGCCAGCTACGTTCTGCACGAGGGCAAAATCCTTGGCCTTGTCGTAAAACTTCTCGTCGGACAGCATGCCGTACTTCACGAACAGGCCGATATCCGACCACTTGCTCTCGTAGCCGGCGCGGTCCTTGCGGAACAGCTCGGCCAGCTTATCGGCCACCTTTTTGGTGATGTACTGGTTGATTTTGCGCACCGCCGCGTCGGCCTGCAGGAAGCTGCGCGACACGTTCAGCGGAATATCGGGCGAGTCGATAACGCCGTGCAGCAGCATCAGGAACTCGGGCACCACGTCCTTCACCTCGTCGGTAATGAACACTTGGCGCGAGTACAGCTGGATTTTGTTGCGCTGGAATTGCAGCTCGTCCTTCACCTTGGGGAAATACAGAATCCCGGTCAGGTTGAAGGGATAATCCACGTTGAGGTGAATCCAGAACAGGGGCGGCTCGGAGAACGGGTAGAGCTCCTGGTAGAACTTCACGTAATCCTCGTCGGTCAACTCCGAGGGCTGCTTGGTCCAGATGGGGGCCGTCTGGTTGATTACCTCACCCTCGAACTCGATTTCGATGGGCAGGAACTTGCAGTACTTGGTGAGGATACCTTTCAGGCGAGCCGGCTCCAGAAACTCGTCGGAATCATCGGCCACGTGCAGCACGATGTTGGTACCCCGGTCGGCCTTCTCGGTGTTTTCCAGGCTGAATTCGGTGCTGCCGTCGCACACCCAATGAGCGCCCTCGGTGCCTTCCTTGTAGCTCTTGGAGAAAATTTCAACCTCCCTAGCCACCATGAATGCCGAGTAGAAACCCAGGCCAAACTGCCCGATAATCTGGTCTTTGGCGGCGGCGTCCTTCTCCTTGTACTTCTCCACAAACTCGGTGGCCCCGGAGAAGGCAATCTGGTTGATGTACTTCTTGATTTCCTCGGCCGTCATGCCCAGGCCGCGGTCCGAGATGGTGATGGTGCGGGCGTCTTTGTCCACGCTCACTTTCACCTTCAGCTCACCCAGTTCGCCCTTGAACTCGCCCAGCTGGCCCAGACTTTTCAGCTTCTGGGTGGCGTCCACGGCATTGCTCACCAGCTCACGCAGGAAGATTTCGTGGTCGGAGTACAGGAATTTCTTGATGATGGGGAAGATATTCTCGGTGTGAATCGAGATGCTACCTTTCTCTTGCATAACAGATGGGAAGGAGTGAATGAAAACGAAAAACCGGACGATTTGCCAGCTCACGGGCCGTAAACCGCGCTGATTCCCGTTTTTCAAACGACGTTCCAGTTTGCGGGCCCCTGTCAGTTTGACAGCGCAATCCAGCCGCTATCCGGCGCGCGTAGATGCCGTCAACTCCCTACCAATCTTCTGGTTACTACTATGGCTACTACTACCGCTTCCCGTTTTCGTGCCCGCGACTTACGCGCCTTGCTCACGCTGGAGGAGTCTCTGGCGGCTAATGCCCGTCAGTTTGTGCTGCTTTCCGTAATGAGCTTGCTGGTACTGGTGGGCGGTAGCCTGGTGGCGGCCTACCTGCCGCAGCAACTGGAAGCTGGCCTGGGGCTATTGACGGCTGGCCTGGGCGGTACGCTGGTTAACTGGATACGCTACCAGTTCCGGCAGGAAATGCTGCTGACTGAAGTACAGCTGCTGACCGCGTAGCCTCAGCCTGGCAACAGCCAAAATCAGTACCCATTTCAGGCGGCACGGAAATGTCGATTCGCTTCGACAGAGGCGGTTACCGCCGTATGGTGTAGCCATTCCAGCGCGGTAGCAGGCTCATCGAACACCTGCACCTCAAACGGCGGCGGGAAATGCGCGGTGACATCCAGCAGATCCTCGTGTTGCCGGTACGAAGTGAGAATGAGGGCCATGTGCTGCAGCGGCAACCGGGCCAGTTGCGGCAGGTAGTGCTGCTCCAGCCAGTGCTGATCTGAGAGGGACAGGGCCGGCATGCCGTGCAGATTTACCAGCCACCGGGTAGTGTGCCGGGCGTCAATAACGGTTAGCAGGTGTTGCAGCATCTCCCGCGCCGGAGCGGCACTCACCAACGGCTGCCACTCGATGTACAGCAGATTACGGGCCCGCTCATGCCGGACCAGAAAACAGCTCCAGGGAGTACCCGACAAGTGCGCTACCATACAAAAAGATCTTATGCTATTAATTATAAGAATAATAGTACTGCGTCAATTTTTCTGTCGTTCTCCAGATTCGATCAGCAGGGGTAAATTGCCGCCCAACTATTTTTCCTGCCCGACCGGTTTTTCAGCATCGGCCCTGCCGAACGGCCCCAGGCTTTCGCATGGCCTCTTGCCACTCCTGCTCTAACTGTAGCATCAACGCATCGGCGGAGATGGTCAGCCAGTCGAGGGCGGAGTGTACATCGGAGAAAAACTGCACATCGGCGCGTACCTGGCGCCGGCCATCAGCCAACACGCTTTCTACTACCAACTGGTTGTGCAGGCTCACGGGCAACACAAGCGCCACGGTGCGCACCTGCAGCGGCATGAAGCGCGGCAGCCAGATTTCACTAAGCCACGCCTGCTCGTCGGTGCCTACCAGGGGAATGCGCGAAACATCCGCCAGCCACTTCCGAACCCGGTACTTGTCGGAGCATACCAATAGTTGCTCAAATGCCCGCTCAAAAACCGGGCGGCTCATCGGCCCCTGCCAATCCCAACGCAATAATTCCAACGAAGGCTCAATCTGCAGAAAGAGCGAATCAAACGCACACACCATAAGCAGCCAGACAGCCGTCGGCCTTCCTAGCCGACTGACAGTTACAAACTTAACTACCAGGCCGGGCGGTGGTTTCGGATTTTAGCTGACCCCGGATGGAAGCTCGACTAACGGGGCGTTTCACCGGACTGGTTTTCAGGCCGCCTGCCGCTCAGGCGCGGCGGCCGAAACGACCGGTACCGGCACCAACGGCCGGACGGGCACGCGGGGCCGGCTGGCCCGCCGATACCCAAACTGCCCCGGCCGGTAGCCGAAGGAAGTCTGAGCGCTGCCACTCATACGAACAGTGTTTCGGGGTTGGGGAGGACGCCGCGCTTGGGCATCGGGCGCAACGTAGCCGCCAGGCGGCGCAACAACTGAGCAGTGAGCTTTTTCATGGAAAAACAAGTCTGAATTTTTCGCTGCAAAGGTCCGGCCGTACTGTTGCCGCAAGATGTTCAGACCATTATGCTTGCGTGATGACCGAATTTTATTCGGACCTGCCAGCGCATCATCTATATTTTCGTCCTACATTTGCCCCTGTTCGACACATTGTTGCAAATGCAGACTCTTCGTTCCCGGCTGGCTTTAGTGCTGCTCCTGTGCTTTGCACGGGTGCTGCTGCCCGATGCCTGGGTACTGGCCCTGCACCAGCACGCGCACACCACCGAGGAGCCCACACAGGCTACCACGTGGCCTAAGGGTAAAGCCCTGGTGTCGGCCAAGCACCAGCACTGCGACGCGGACCAGTTCTTCAAGTCGGCCTTCGAGCCGGCGCCGGAAGCACAGTTAATACCGGCCCGGCCGCTGCAGTTTACCACCCCGGTTACGGCCGCCGTAACTGCCGTGGCGGCAACGAACCAATTTGCCACGCCCGACCTGCGCGGGCCGCCAGCCCGGGCGTAAGTGCGGTAACCATTCCTGAGGTAAATTCTGCGCCCCGCTTTGAGTGGCGCGGTTGTGTAGTTGATGACGTGCGGTTGATACCGGCCGGAGCCTGCCCGCTTCCGGCCTGGTGACGGGAATGGTTGGTTTAGAGTAGAATCGGGCAGATTCCCTTGTTTTCGTATGTTTTTTCGTGCTCCGGGCCGTTCTCGGGGTGGGTTAGCTGGCCTCGCGCTGGCGGTAGGGCTGCTGTGCGCGCTACCCCGGCTGTTGTGGGCCCAAGCCCCCGCTCCGGCAAATTGCGCCCTGCTGCTGAGCGGCCGCGTGCTCGACCATGAGTCGCGCACGGCGCTGGCGGGGGCCACGGTGGTAGTGCTGGAAACCCGGCAGGCCACCCAAACCGAACCCGACGGCCATTATCACCTCGACAACCTCTGCCCCGGCACCTACCACGTGCAGGTAAGCTTCGTGGGCTTTGCCCCCGAAACCAATGAGGTGCGCCTGACCGCCGCCGCGTACCGCGACTTCCGCCTCCATCCCGATGCCGTGGCCCTGAAAGGAGCCGTGGTAAGCGGGCAACGCGTGGCCGCTCCTGCTACCCAGGCCACGGCTACGCTGTCGGAAAAAGACCTGCAGCAGACCCGGGGCAAGACGCTGGGCGAGGCCTTGCAGAAGGTGAACGGCGTAACGGCTCTGCAAACCGGCCCCGGCATCTTCAAGCCCATGATTCATGGGCTGCACTCCAACCGCGTGACCATTCTTAACAACGGCGTGAGGCAGGAAGGCCAGCAGTGGGGCCCGGAGCACGGCCCGGAAATCGACCCGTTTCTGGCCTCCCAGTTGACGGTGGTGAAGGGCGCGGCCAGTGTGCGCTACGGCTCCGATGCCGTGGGCGGCGTGGTGCTGGTGCAGCCCCGCCCCCTGCGCGACTCAGCCGGCACGGGCGCGGAGCTGAACCTGGTGGGTATGAGCAATAACGGCTTGGGGGCAGCTTCGGGCATGGTGGAGGGCAACCTGCGCCGCCTGCCGGCCCTGAGCTGGCGGGCCCAGGGCACGGTGCGCAAAGCCGGTACCATGCGCGCCCCGGGTTACTACCTGAACAACTCGGGCTTCGAGGAAGGTAACTTCTCGGGCGCCGTGGGCTGGCGCAAATCGACCTACGGGGCCGAAGTCTTCTACAGCCAGTTTAATACCCGCATCGGGATTCTGCCGGCGGCGCACGTGGGCAACCAGCAGGATTTTCTGCTGGCTGTGAGTCGGGACCGGCCGCTGGAAACCACCGGTTTCACCTATGATATTGAGCGGGCCTACCAGCAAGTGCGGCACGAGGTGCTAAAGTTCACGGGGTTCGTGAAAACGGGCAATGCCGGCCGCCTGAGCACCACCGTAGCCCAGCAGGTAGACGCCCGCGACGAGTACGACAAGTATCGCCCCCGCAACGACAACCGCGCCGCCCTCGACCGGCCGGCCCTGAGCTACACCAACCGCACCAGCACCGCCGAGCTGCTGTGGGAGCACCGCGCCTGGCGCGGCTTCACGGGCAGCGTGGGGCTGGCGGGCACTTACCAGTTCAACCGCTATGCCGATGGCAGCCGGCAGTTCATCCCGTTCTACACCAACTACGTGGGCGGCCTGTTCTGGCTGGAGCAGTGGCAGCAGGGCCGCTGGCTGCTGGAAGGCGGCCTGCGCCTGGACCGGCGCGATTTGCAGGTGAAGCGCGCCACCCGTGAGGGCGGCGTATTCGGAGTAGAAGAATCCCGCTTCCAGTACACCACGCCGGCCGCCTCGCTGGGGGCCGTGTACGATGCCTCCACCCACCTCACGCTGCGGCTGGCCTCGGGCCTCACCCGGCGCGCCCCCGCCCCCAACGAACGGTTCAGCGACGGAGTGCATAACGCGCAGTATGAGCTGGGATACGACCTGGTGCCCGGCAATGGTCCCGCCCGCCCCGAAACCGCCCTCAACCTCGGCCTCACCGCCACTTTGCACGACAACCCGCGCCTAAACGGGGAGCTGACCGTGTACCAGACGCGCATCCGGGATTTCCTGTACCAGTCGCCCATTCTGCCGCCGGTGGTAAACATTCGGGGCGTGCTGGCAAGCTGGCAGTTTCAGCAGACCGATGCCACGCTACGCGGGCTGGACGTGAGCGGCTCTTACCAGCTGGCCCAGCGCTGGCTCCTGGCCGGCAAGGCTGCCGTAGTGCGCGGGCGCGACACCCGCCAGGATGAGTGGCTCATCTTCATGCCCGCCGACCGTGCCGAGCTGAGTGTGCGCTACGAGGCCGCGAACCGGCCCGATGGCCACCTGCAAAACAGCTACGTGCAGGTGCTGGGCACCGGCGTGGCCCGCCAGACCCGCGTGCCGCGCAACTACGCCGAGCGGGACTACCGCCTGCCGCCGGCCGGCTACGGTCTGCTGGGGCTGGAAGCTGGTACCACCGTGCACTGGGGCCGCCTGCCGCTGGAGCTGAGCGTAGCCGGTGCCAACCTGCTCAACCAGCGCTACCGCGACTACCTGAACCGCTACCGCTACTTCGCCGATGAAATGGGCCGCAACCTGACGCTACGCCTGCGGGTGCCGCTTGAATTCAGCCACGCCAAATCTACCCCATAACGTCCCTTCACACCACCTCCACCCTCCTTTCACCAGTTTCTTCATCACCCAACTTCTTTATCACTGACCCCATGAAAAACCTGCTTTTCCGTTCCGCTTTCCTGGCCATGCTGGCCGCCGCTCCGGTTTTCTCCAGCTGCTCCGATGACAACGACGACACGCCCACGCCCGACGACGACAATGAGCAGATTACGACCCTGCGCTACGAGCTGACGCCCACCACCGGCGGCGCAACACTCACGGCCCAGTACCGCGACGTGGACGGCGACGGCGGCGCGGCTCCGCTTATCAGCGGCCTGACGCTGGCCCCCAACACTACCTATACCGGCAAGCTGGTACTGCTCGACGAAACTAAGAACCCGGCCGAGGACATTTCGGCCGAGGTGAAGGAGGAGGCCGACGAGCATCTGTTCCTGTTCGAAGCCGCCGGCACCAACGTCACCGTCACGCGCACCGATAAGGACAAGAACAACCTGGAAGTGGGCCTCGACACCCGCCTGCAAACGGCCGCCGCCAACGCTACCGGCACCACCGGTACCCTCAAAATAACGCTGCGCCACCAGCCTGGCACCAAAAACGGCACCGCCACCCCCGGCGACACCGACGTGGAAGTCACCTTCCCCACGGTTGTGAGATAGGTGATTTAGTGAGGTGGTGATTTAGTGAGTTTGACGTTCCATCTGCCGAAGCCGCGCAATCGAAACGTCAAACTCACTAAATCACCACCTCACTAAATCACCACTTATCCGGAGGGGCTGGCTGCAACTGGCTTCTCCACCTTTTTTCTCCCGTTTTGGTTGTGGAGAATTTCTCGGGAAGGCACCGGCTATTGGCCGGTGCTTTCTTTTGTTTTTGGCCGAATGCAGCCCGACGGTGCCAGTTGCCGTTGATGAGCAGCGTGTAAATTGCGTTTCTATGTCCCGCTTTCCCCTCACCACCGGCCTGCTGCTGCTTTCGGGCAGCGTACTGGCCCAGACTACTCCCACTGTGCCCGCCCCGACGGCAGTTCCAGCTCCAGCCACCCGGCCCGCGCGCACGGTGGCCCTGCCCGTTACCGGCCGCATCACCGATGCCGCTACCGGCGAGGCCCTGCCCGGCGCCACCGTCATTTTTCCCGATCTGAAGCAGGCCACCTCGGCCGATGCGGAGGGCAACTTCCGGTTTGCGCGGCTGCCCCGGGGACGATTCCTCATGCAGGTGCGCTTTGTGGGCTACACTACCGTGGTGCGCACTGTGGATACCGGCGCGGAAGCACCGCTCAACGTAGCCCTCACGCCCGCCGAAACGGAAATCGGGCAAGTAGTGGTCACGGGCGCATCGGCCAGTACGGAGATGCGCCGCTCGCCCATCCCGACCAGCGTGGTAGACCAGACCCGCCTGCGCCAGACGGCCGCCACCAACGCCGTGGATGCCCTGGCCCACACGCCCGGCCTCAACCAGATTACCACCGGCGCGGCCATCAGCAAGCCCATTATCCGGGGACTGGGGGCCAACCGCGTCATCACCCTCAACAACGGCAGCAAGCAGGAAGGCCAGCAGTGGGGCGATGAGCACGGCATCGAAATCGACGAGTACAGCATCGATAGGGCCGAAATCATCAAAGGCCCCGGCTCCTTATTATATGGCTCCGACGGGCTGGCCGGCGTCATCAACTTCCTGGCCCCCGACCCCGTGGAGGATGGCCGGATTCTGGGCTCCGTGACGGCCAACTACCAGACCAACAATTACCAGCAGGGCTACTCGCTCTGGAATGCGGGCAACCTCGGCGGCCTGAACTGGCAGGTGCGGGGCTCGGGCAAAGTAGCCGCCGACTACCGCAACCGCTACGACGGTCGGGTGTACAACTCAGGCTTCCGGGAGCTGGATGGCAGCGGCTACGTGGGCCTCAACAAAAGCTGGGGCTACTCCCACCTCACCTTCAGCTCCTTCAACCAGATTCTGGGCCTGATTGAGGGCGAGCGGGACAGCACCACGGGCCGGTTTCTGCGGGTGAATGACCTGGGCGAGGAGCAGGTAGTAACCGGCCGTGGCTTCTCGGGCTACGGCCTCGATGTGCCCCGCCAGCAGATAAACCACCTGCGCATCGGCACCGATAATAACTTCATCCTGGGCCAGCACCGCGTGACCTTGAACGTGGGCTGGCAGCAGAACCTGCGCCGGGAGTTCGGCAACCCCGAGGACTACTACGAGAAGTCGTTGTTTTTCCAGCTGCGCACCGTGGATTACGCCCTGCGCTGGTTTCTGCCCGAAATGCAGGGCTGGAACACCACCGTGGGCCTGAGCGGTATGCAGCAGGAAAACCAGAACAAGGGCGTGGAATTCCTGATTCCGGCCTACCGCCTGCTCGACGGGGGCCTGTTCGGCGTCACCAAAAAGAGCTTCGGGGAGCTGGACCTCAGCGGCGGCCTGCGCTACGACGTGCGCCGCATCACGGCCGATGCCCTAGACCTGGGCCCTGATGAGCAGCCGGTGCCCGTTGGGCAGGGCGAAACCAAGTTTGCGGGCTTCCAGAGCACGTTCCGCAACGTGAGCGGCAGCGTGGGAGCCGCTTACAATCTGAGCGAGAAGTGGCTGATTAAGGCCAACGCGGCCCGGGGTTTCCGCGCCCCTAACATTGCCGAGCTGGGTTCCAACGGCATCCACGAGGGCACGGTGCGCTACGAAATCGGGGAGCCGAACCTCAAGGCCGAAACCAGCTTTCAGCTGGATGGCGGCCTGAGCTTCACCTCCGACCACGTGAGCCTGTCGGCCGACGTATTTCGCAACCAGATCAGCAACTACATCTTCCCGAGGGCTCTGAGCACGGCCGTCGGCCAGGATTCGGTGTCGGCCGATGGTGACCGGGTATTCCGCTACGGACAGGGCGACGCACGGCTGGCCGGGGGCGAAGTCAGCCTCGACCTGCACCCGCACCCGCTCGACTGGCTGCACTTCGAAAACTCATTTTCCATGGTGCGCTCGGTGCAGCAAAACCAGCCTGCCGGGCAGCGCAACCTGCCATTCACCCCCGCTGACCGGCTGCAGTCGGAGCTGCGGGTGAACTTCCGGAAGGTGGGCAGCTCGCGGCTGCGCAACCTGTATGCCCGGGGCACGGTGGAGCACAACTTCCAGCAAAACCGCATTTTCTCCGCCTTCGACACCGAAACCCGTACGCCCGGCTACACCCTCTTTAATGCCGGTGTGGGCACCGACGTGGTATCGGGAAAGGACCGTACGCTGTTCTCGGTGTACCTGGCAGCCAACAACCTGTTCGACGTTGCGTACCAGAACCACCTCAGCCGCCTGAAATACACGGCCGTGAATGAAGTAACGGGCCGGCAGGGCGTCTTCAACCTGGGCCGCACGATGAGCGTAAAGCTGATTGTTCCCTTATCGTTCAAGTAGCTTATCAGTAGCGCGAACTGCAAAGTTCGCGCTACTGCCTTCGACGCATCCGTACGCGAAACCCCTCATGCCCCACGACCACGCCGGACACGACCACGCCCACCACCACGGCCCACCCGCCGACGGTAACTTTAGCCGGGCCTTCGGCTGGGGTATTGCGCTAAACCTGCTGTTTGTAGCCGGGGAAGCAGCCGGTGGGCTATGGGCCAATTCCTCGGCCCTGCTTTCCGATGCCGGCCACAACCTGAGCGACGTGCTGAGTCTGGCATTAGCCTGGGGCGCGGCGCTGCTGGCCAGGCGTCGCGCCGCTGAGCGGTTCACCTACGGCTACAAGGGAGCCACCATTCAGGCGGCTTTGCTGAACGCCGCTTTGCTGTACCTCGCCCTCGGCTTTATTCTCTGGGAAACCATCGACCACCTGCGCCACCCGGCCCCCATCAACGGCCCGGTGGTAATGGGGCTTGCCGGGCTGGGCATCCTCATCAATGGCTTCACGGCCTGGCTGTTCCGCAGCGGTCAGAAGGGCGACGTGAACGTGCGCGGCGCTTACCTGCACATGCTGACGGATATGCTGGTGTCGGTGGGCGTGGTGGTGGGCGGGGCGCTGGTGTACTTCACCGGCTGGCTCTGGCTCGACCCACTTATCGGTTTTGCTATCCTGGCCATCATCGGGTATAGTTCCTGGGGGCTGCTGCGCGAAACCGTGCAGTTGGGGTTGCAGGCGGCTCCGGCCGGTATTGAGGTAGCGGCGGTGCGGCAGTTTCTGCTGGCCCGCCCCGGCGTCACGGCCCTCCACGACCTGCATATCTGGCCCCTCAGCACCCAGGATACGGCCCTGACGGTCCACCTAGTGCGCCCCGGCGGCCAGAACGGCAACCAGTTCCTACGCGAGCTGCAGCATGACCTTCAGCACGAGTTCAACATCCGCCACTGCACCGTGCAGCTGGAAGACGAATTCCCGGCCATGGGTGCCCATGGCTGCTGCGACGAGCCGGATAAGCAGTAACGCACGGTCCGGCAGCTGCAAGCTGTCGGGCCGGTTGAGGTAAGCTGCTGTTGTTACGGCGACGAGCAAATGAATCGAACGACAACCGGCCCGACAACTTGCAGCTGCCGGACCGGCGCCCCGCACAGCATACCGGTAAATCTTCGTAATCTGCGGGCCCCAACTTCCCTTCCCGCATGACTACCGCAACCCCTGCTCCTCCTCCTAAAACCACCGGCCTGCTCAGCGCCATTGTGATAGTAGCGTCCCTGGGCTACTTCGTGGATATCTACGACCTGATTCTGTTCAGCATTGTGCGCGTGCAAAGCCTTACCGACCTGGGCATCACCGACCCTGGCCAAATCACCAACCAGGGCCTCTACCTCATCAACATGCAGATGGGCGGCATGCTGCTCGGCGGCGTTTTGTGGGGCGTGCTGGGTGACAAAAAGGGCCGGCTTTCGGTGCTGTTTGGCTCCATCCTGATTTACTCACTGGCCAACATTGCCAACGGCTTCGTGCAGACCATTGAGCAGTACGCTTGGCTGCGGCTGATTGCCGGCATCGGGCTGGCCGGGGAGCTGGGCGCGGGCATCACGCTGGTTTCCGAAACCCTGCCCAAGGAAAAGCGCGGCTACGGCACCATGATTGTCGCCACCGTGGGCGTATCCGGCGCCATGCTGGCCTACTGGGTGGGCGACAAGTTTGGCTGGCGCAATGCCTACTTAGTGGGTGGCGGGCTGGGTTTGGCGCTGTTGGCGTTGCGTGTGGGCGTGTACGAGTCGGGCCTATTTGAGCAGACCAAGAAGAGCGAGGTGGCGCGGGGCAACTTCTTCGCGCTGTTCACCAACGGGCCGCGTCTGGCCCGCTACCTCAAGTGCCTGCTCATTGGCGTGCCGCTGTGGTTTGTGGTGGGCATTCTAATTACGCTGTCCCCCGAGTTCGGCAAAGATTTGGGGCTGACTGGCCCCGTAACGGCCGGGCTTGGCGTGTTCTGGTGCTACTTCGGACTGGTGTTCGGGGATTTTGCCAGTGGCACGCTCAGCCAGCTGCTGCGTAGCCGCAACCGCGCGCTGCAGCTGTTTCTGGTGTTCTGCGGCCTGATGGTGGGCGTCTACCTCTTCGGTATTCAGGGCGCTACACCTACCGTTTTCTACGCCGTATGTTTCGTGCTGGGCATTTCGGTGGGTTTCTGGGCCTTGTTCGTGACGGTAGCGGCCGAGCAGTTCGGCACCAACCTGCGGGCCACGGTGGCTACCACGGCCCCCAACTTCGCCCGGGGCTCGGTGGTGCTGCTGGTGCCCATTTTCCAGTACACGGCCGCCGCGCTGGGTCAGCCCGGGGCTCCCAACCGCGTGCTGGCCGGGGCGGTGGTAGGTGGCGTGTCGCTGCTGATTGCCTTCTGGGCCGTGAGCACTTTGCCCGAGAGCTTCGGCAAAGACCTCGACTACGTGGAAGAATAAGCCAGCCGCACATCAACTATTACGGCTCAGCTTCGTACTAGGGGCGGATTTCCTATCGAAATTCGCCCTTTCCTATGAAAAAGATTCTTGTTGTAGCCGCCGTTGCCGTCCTCGCTTTGAGTGGCCGCCACGCCCAGGCCCAGGTGGTAGATTCCACCCAGATGCGTCTGCAGATGCAACAGCAACGCGCCGCTGAAGCCAAAACCGCCCTTGATGTCCGCAAGCAGGAAACCGCTGCTACCCGCAGCAATGTAGACCAGACCAAAGCCCAGCTCAAAGACCAGGAAAACGCCATGCGCGAGCAGAAGCGTCAGATGAAAGAGCAGAAGATTGAGCTGAAGCGCCAGCGCGACGTGGCCAAGGAAGCCAGCCGCCAGGAGTCGGCCGCCAAGCAGGCCGCCCGCGACGAGAAGCGCAAAGCCCGCGAAGCCAAGAAAGCCTCCAAAATGTAATTCGGGCGTTGGCCTGCCAACGCGCTGTTTCATTCCCAAAAACTCCGGCCTTTGGCTGGAGTTTTTGCGTATTGCTCCCACCTGTATTCACTTTTACGCCCCTCCCCCAATGGCCGATCAGCCCACTCAGAACAAACCGATGTATTACCCGTGGCACCATTTCGTGCTGCTGCCGGCCGCCCTCATCCTGGCCGGCTACGGCGTCCGGCGCTATCTGGACGTGGCGGGCAACGACGACGAAACGTCCCGGTTATGGTTCACGGTCATGGCCCTGGCCATAGTGGGTTTGGGAACTTTGGTGATGATGCGTCAGCACTACGCCCTGCAACTCCAGGACCGCCTGATCCGGCTGGAAGTGCGCCAGCGCTACTTCGAAATTACCGGCCAGAGCCTGCGCCCGCTCGAAGCGCAACTCCAGCTCAGCCAGATCCTGGCCCTGCGCTTCGCCGGCGACGATGAGCTGCCCGGCCTGGTGCAGGCCGCCATCCGTGAAAAACTCTCCTCCAAAGACATTCAGGCCCGCATTCAGCACTTCCAGTTCGACCACCTGCGGGTGTGAGGTATGGGCTTCATGGATTAGGCACTTGGATTTTTTGGCCGACTTTTGTGTTACGCCTGTTCGCGCGCTGCCATCGGCAGGAAATCAGTCAGCACCTTACGTACCTAAGTCACCATGATTCTATACAACGTCACGACCAGCCTCGATCCGGAAATTGAAGATCAGTGGGTGTCGTATATGCAGCAGACCCACATGCCGGAGGTAATGGCCACCGGGTTCTTTCTGAAAAGCCAATTCTGCCGCCTGCTCAATGAGGAAGACAACGGCATCACCTACGCCTCGCAGTATTACTGCGTGAGCCTGGAACAGCTGGAGGAATACCAGCAACTGGCCGCTCCGAGCCTGATTCAGGAAATGGAAAAGCACTTCGGCGGTCGGTATGCTTCCTTCCGCACCATGCTGGAAGTGCTGGGCTAAGCGCTTCAGCCAGCCCCTGCCAAAACTGTCATTCAGAGCGAAGCGAGGAATTTGGGAGAAACTCTCCGGTAATCGGGAGAAACTCAGATTCCTCGCTTCGCTCTGAATGACAGTTTTTTTTGCGTTTACTACCCTTGCTGCACGGCGGCTTCGGCGGCCGGGTGGCAGGCGTAGGCGTGGAGCTGCTCGTGGCTGAGGTTGCCGTTGTCCCACTCGGGGTCGAGGTTGGCACCCAGTTTTTTGTAGAAGCCGATGGCGGGCTCGTTCCATTTCAGCACCTGCCACTTCATGCGGTTGACCCCGGTGTGCCGGGCTTCGGCCACCACGGCATCAAACAGCTGGCGGCCCAGGCCGGTGCCGCGCTGGTTTTCGGTGACTACTAAATCTTCCAGAAACAGCATGCGGCCCTTCCAGGTAGAGTAGGCGGTGTAGTACAGCGCAATGCCGATGATGACGCCCGCCGCGTCTTCGGCCACGAAGAACTTGAAAATTGGTTCCGGCCCGAATCCGTCGCGCTGCATGTCGGCCAGCGTGTTCGTGACTTCCTGCGGCGCTTTTTCGTACTCGGCCAACTCCTGAATCAGGGCCAGCACCTGCGGCAAATCGGCCTCCCGGCCCCGGCGGATATTCATATTCGTGCGTATTTGATAGTGAAGATACGAGCAGGCTTCTGCCGTAAAACAGCCTGAAAAAGAAAAAGTGAGCAACGACCCAGGCCATTGCTCACTTTCCAGGCGAATTGCGCCGGGCAATTACATTACGGGCTGCATCTTCTTGATGTCTTCGGTAGCGTTAACCGCGTTGACTTCGCGGGTAGCGGCATTTTCGGGGGCAGTTTTACCGCCGGTGGTGTCCGGGGCAGCCGGAATTTCGGGCAGTGGCTTGGTAGCCATATCTTCTTCCGAGCGCACGTCAGGGTTTTTGCACGAGGCAACCGACAGCATCGAAGCCGCCAAAAGGCCGAAAAGGAGCGTTTTTTTCATATCAGAAAGCGAAAAGCCAGAGGCAATTACGGGAGTTGCGGCCGCGAAGATACGCTGTGTAGAGTTTAGTGCTTGGTGTAGAGACGCAATATTTTGCGTCTCGTCGTTGCTGATGTTGTTTGATCTGCGCAATGCCGGTCATTCAACGATGAGACTCCAACTATTGCATCTCTACACTAATTACTACTTGCCGTACGGCTTCACGCCCATGTTGTAGAAGGCAAAGGACCAGACGTCGGCCCATTCCTCGATTTGCAGCTTGGTGCTCTTGCCCGCGCCGTGTCCGGCGTTTACGTCCACGCGAATCAGTTGGGGCTTGGGGCCGGTGTTGGCAGCCTGCAAAGCGGCGGCAAACTTAAAGGAGTGCGCGGGCACTACCCGGTCGTCGTGGTCGGCGGTGGTAATCATGGTGGCGGGGTACGTGGTGCCGGACTTCAGCGTGTGCAGCGGCGAGAACTTGTAGAGGTTCTGGAACTGCGCGTAGTTGTCACTGGTGCCGTACTCAGGGGCCCAGTTCCAGCCGATGGTGAACTTCTGGTAGCGTAGCATATCCATCACGCCCACGGCCGGGAAGGCCACGCCGCACAGGTCGGGGCGCTGGGTCATGGTGGCACCCACCAGCAGGCCGCCGTTGGAGCCGCCGGCCATAGCCAGCTTCTCGGTGCTGGTGTAGCCCTGCACTTTCAGGTACTCGGCGGCCGCAATGAAGTCGTCGAACACGTTCTGCTTATTGGGCGTCATGCCGGCCTGGTGCCACTTTTCGCCGTACTCGCCGCCGCCCCGCAGGTTCGGAATGGCCAGGATGCCACCGTTTTCCAGCCACAGCATGCGCGCCACCGAGAAGCCCGGCGTGAGCGAGATGTTGAAGCCGCCGTAAGCGTACAGATAGGTCGGGTTCTGGCCGTTGAGCTTCACGCCTTTCTTGTGGGTGATGAACATCGGGATTTTGGTGCCGTCCTTGCTGGCGTAGAACACCTGCGTGGTCACGTAGTCCTCGGGCTTCACGTCCACGGTAGGGGCGCGGAACACCGTGCTGGTGTTCGAGGCGAGGTCGTACTTATAGATGGTGGTCGGGTACGTGAACGACGTGAAAGCGTAGTACACCGACTTCGAGTCGCGCTTGCCACCGAAGCCACTGGCCGTGCCGATGGCCGGCAACGCCACGTCGTGCTTGAACTCGCCCTTTTCGGTGTACACCTTAATCAGGCTGCTGGCATCCTTCAGATACGAGGCCACCAGGTAGCCACCCACGTGGTCGACGCCTTCCAGCTTTTGCTCGGTCTGGGGCAGCACCTCTTTCCAGTTGGCCTCCTGCGGCTTTTTGGGGTCGATGAGCACCACGCGGTAGTTGGGCGCCTTGTAGTTGGTTTGCACCAGCAACAGGCCGCCCACGTTGCCGACTACCGAGTTGTTGTCGTCGTAGTTGTTGATGATAGGCGTGAAGCTGTTGGCCTGTTTGGGGTCGGTGAGGTCGCGCACCAGCAAGCGGTTGCCGTCGGCCTTGCCATCGGTGAGGTAGAGCACCAGGAACCGCTCGTCCTCGGTGGTGCCCACGGTGCGGAAGCCCAACGCCATTTTGGCGTCCTCGTACACCAATTTATCAGCGCTCTGGGGCTTGCCGAGCTGGTGGTAGAACACCTTGTGGTACTCGTTTTTGCCGGAAAGCTGGTTTTCGCCCTTCTTCGGTGCGTCGTAGCGGCTGTAGAAGAAGCCGTCCTTGTACCAGGCCGCGCCCGACACCTTCACCCACTGCAGCTCATCGGCGAGCGGCTGGCGGGTTTTCAGGTCAAGCACCTTCATTTTCTGCCAGTCGGAGCCGCCGCCGCTGGTGGCGTAGGCCATGTAGCGGTGGTCGTCGGAGAAGAAGGTGCCGGCCAGCGCGGTGGTACCGTCGGCCGAGAACTTGTTGGGGTCGAGCAGCACATCGGGCTGGCCTTCTGCGCCGTCCTGCTGGGTGTAAAGCACGGCCTGGTTCTGCAGGCCGTCGTTTTTGCTGAAGTAGAGCTGGCTGCCCTCCTGCTGCGGAATCCCGAATTTCTCGTAGTTCCAGAGCTTGGTGAGCCGCTCCCGGATTTTGTCGCGGAACGGAATCTGCTCCAGGTAGCCGAAGGTGACCTTGTTTTCGGCCGTCACCCAGGCTTTGGTGTCGGGTGAGTCGAGGTCTTCGAGCCAGCGGTAGGGGTCGGCCACGGAGGTGCCGAAGTAGTCGTCCTTGTGGTCGACCTTCTTGGTATCAGGGTATTGCACGGGCGCGGCGGTAGGGGTAGAAACGGTAGCAGCTGCGGCCCCGGGGGCCTGCGACTGGGTGGAGCGGCACGAAGCCAGCGCCGCCAGGGCTACTACGGGAAGAAGGAATTTTTGCATTGGATGGGAATAGCGGGAGAAGCGCCGAAGATAAATGACAGATGCTGCAGATTGGCCGGATGCCATCGATTCTTTCAAATTCCCACAATCTGGTTAGCTCGTCTGTTGCAACATATTTTTATTAAGAATTTTTCTAAATAGAATTTCAGTTGTTCCTTTGCAGCTCTTTAGACCGATTCCAGACAATCACACACCATGCTGAATCTTCGCTCCCTGGGCCTGACCTCTACTCTGCTGGCTTGCACGCTTTCCGTACAAGCCCAGCAAACCGCCGCTATCCGAGGCCGCGTTACCACTTCCGATGGCAGCCCGGCCGAAGCCGTAACCGTAGGCCTGAAAGGACGCAGTCAGGGGGCCATCACCAATGGTCAGGGCGAATATGTGATTGAGCGGGTCCGCGACGGGCAGTATACGGTCGTTATTTCGGCGGTAGGGCTGAAAGGGGAAGAGAAGACCGTAACGGTAGGCGGCGGCCAGGCCACGGCAGTTGACTTTATGTTGACGGAGAATGCCCAGCAGCTCAAAGAGGTGGTTATCAGCGGCAACCGAACCAACAAGTTCAACCGTTCCGCTAGCGTGGACGTGAACAAAATGCCGCTCAGCAACCTGGAAAACCCACAGGTGTACGCCACCGTGGGCAAGGAGCTACTGACCGAGCAATTGGTGTTCAGCGTGGACGACGCGACCCGCAACGCGCCGGGTCTGCAGAAAATGTGGGATGCTACCGGCCGCGGCGGCGACGGGGGCGCCTTCTACGCCGCGCGGGGCTTCGTTACGCAAAGCCAGCTGCGGAACGGCGTGGCTGGCAACGTCACCGGCAACATCGACGCGGTGAACCTGGAGAAGCTGGAAGTCATCAAGGGTCCCTCGGCCACGCTGTTCGGGTCGGCCCTAACTTCCTACGGCGGCCTCCTCAACCGCGTAACCAAAAAGCCGCTGGAGACTTTCGGGGGCGAAGTGAACGTGGCGGCTGGCTCCTACGGCTTCCACCGCGTGAGTGCCGACGTAAACTTGGTAGACCAAAACACGCCCGCCGACCAGCCCAAAACCCTGGGAATTCGCCTGAATACGGCCTACACCTACGAGGACAATTTCCAGAACAAGGGCTACACCGGCTTCAACAAGAACTTCGCGGTAGCGCCCAGCCTGCAATGGCGCCCCTCCGACCGGCTGACGGTAAACCTCGATGCCGAGATTTACAAGGGCCGGGGCACGGGCAACCAGTTTGTCTTCCTGTACTTCGCCCCCAGTGTTCTGGGTTTCGACCGGGCCGACAAGTCGCCGTTCGACTACGAGCAGTCGTACCAGGGGCCGGGCCTGATCCAGGACTCGCGCAGCACCAACCTATTTGGGCAGGTGCAGTACAAGATTTCGCCCGCCTTCACGGCTACCACTTACCTGACCAGCAGCAACAGCTACTCGGATGGCAACTCGGCGTACTACTACCTGACGCCGTCTACCCCGGAATTCCGCCGCCGCCGCCCCGATCTGCCCGAAGCGGCCAACTACCTGGTACGCGCCGACCAATCGACGGATAACAGCCAGCGGCAGCTGTGGGAAGCGCAGCAGCTGGTCAACGGCGACTTCCAGGTGGGCAATATGCGTAACCGCGTGGTACTGGGCCTGGATTTCCTGCGCGTCAGCTCCGACGTAAATTTTCTGGGCGGCAACTTCGATACAGTGGCACTAGCCTCGCCGCGGCCCGTCCTGGATCAGTTCAACGGCACCAACATGAATGCCGTGTACGCCGCCGGGGGCGGGGGCCGTTACTTGGTCACCACCAAATCGAATACGTACAGCGCTTTCATCTCGGACGTGCTAAACCTGACGGAGCAGCTGAGCGTGCTGGCCGCGTTGCGCGTCGACCACGTTGATAACAAGGGCGGGCTGTTTTACTCGCCGGTGCAGGCGTACAAGCAAACCACTTGGTCGCCAAAGTTCGGGTTGGTATATCAGCCGGTGAAGGACCGGGTGAGCGTGTTTGCCAACTATCAGAACAGCTTCAACAACCTGGGCCTCTACCTGGCCGTTGACGGCAGCCGGTCGCTGGCCCGGCCTGAACGCGCCAACCAGTGGGAAGGCGGGGTGAAACTGGACGCCGCCGCCGGCCGCCTCAGCGCCACGGTAAGCTACTACGATATCCGGGTGCAGGACCGGCTGCGGCTGCTGGGCTACGCGCCTACCACGTTTGAAGCCATCAACGCTCAGGATGCCACCCAGCGCAGCAAAGGCGTGGAAGTCAACCTGGTGGCCAATCCGGTACGCGGCCTGAACGTAATCGGGGGCTTCGCCTACAACGACTCGAAGTTTGAAGATTCGCCGGAGGAGGTGAACGGCCGCCGGCCCAACACTGCATCTTCGCCTTACCTGGCCAATGCTTGGGCAAGCTACCGTCAGCCCGAAGGTCCTCTGAAGGGCCTTGGAGCCGGTTTCGGGGGCAACTATGTGAGCGAAAACAAGGTGCAGAATGCCGTGAACAATGTGTTCATCCTGCCCAGCTACACGGTGCTGAACGCCTCGGTATTCTACGACCAGCCCAAATACCGCATTTCGGCCAAGGTGGATAACCTCACGGATAAGCAGTACTGGACCGGTTACACCACCATGAACCCCCAGAAGCTGCGGAGTATTGTCGGCAGCGTAGCTTACAAGTTTTAATTTTTACCGGCTGTCATTCCGAGCGAAGCGAGGAATCTGGCGTACTCATCAAAAGGTAAACCCAGATTCCTCGCTTCGCTCGGAATGACAGTCGTTTTCTGCCTCACTATGAGCACGTTCAAAAAAACCGTCGGAAAGCTGCACCTGTGGCTGGGGCTGGCCTCGGGACTGATTGTGTTCATCGTGAGCCTGACGGGGGCTATTTTCGTGTTTCAGGACGATATCCGGGACTTCACGGAGTCGTGGCGCAAAGTGGAGGTGCAACAATCGGCCTACGTGCTTCCCTCGCAGCTGCAGGCCGCCGCGCTGGCGACTCATCCCGACGTGGCGGCGGCCACCACCTGGGTCACGTATTTCGGGCCGGAACGGGCGGCCACCGTGTTCTTTACGGATAAGGCCGGCGCGCCCATTATGGTGTCCCTGAACCCCTACACGGGGCAGGTGTTGCACGAGCAGGATTTGCGTACGCACTTCTTCACCATTGTGCAGGAAATCCACATGCACCTGCTGCTGCCCGAGGCAGTGGCGAAGTGGGTGGTGGGCGGCGGCGTGAGCGTGTTCGTGGTGATGCTGCTCACAGGCCTGGTGCTGTGGTGGCCCAAGCGCAAGCAGGAACGCAAGCAGCGCTTCACCATCAAGTGGGGTGCCCGCTGGCGGCGCGTCAACTACGATTTGCATAACGTGCTGGGCTTCTATGCGGCCAGCATCGGGCTAGTGCTGGCGCTGTCGGGCCTATTTATGCTGTATCCATGGCTGCTGGAGCCGCTGGTGCTGGCCGTGGATGGCGGCCGCCCCGCCCCGCAGGAAATCATGAAAACCAGGCTCGACACGCTACAAACCGCCGCCGCCGCCGCCCAGCCCCTACCTGACGTGGTGTACCGCACAGCGCGCCGCTTTTCCCCCACCCACGAGATGATTCTGCTGGGCCCCACCGGCACTGGCAAAGACCCCGCATTCTGCTGGACCTACCAAAAAACCCTGCACTACTATCACCGCGACGAGTACGCCTTTCACCCGGTATCGGGCCAGCTGCTGGAAACCCGCTTCCACGCCACCAAAAGCGCCGGCACCAAGCTTTCTGACATGAACTACGACCTGCATGTGGGCCAGATTCTGGGCTTCGGCGGCAAGCTGGTGGCGTTTCTGGTGAGCTTGATCTGCGCCAGCCTGCCCGTCACCGGCACCATCATCTGGTGGGGCCGGCGCAACAAAACCCGGAAGAAGCAGCCGCGGCTACAAGCGGTATAATTCAGCGGCTGTTTGAGTTAGCCATAAACGATGTAGAGACGCAATATTTTGCGTCTCGTCATTGAACGACCGGTCCTGCGCCATCTGAACAACGTCAGCAACGACGAGACGCAAAATATTGCGTCTCTACATCGTATCAACGCTACGTAGCCCAGGGCTTCAGCCCTGGGGCGTGAGGTATTATTGCATCCGCCCCACCTTCGGAATCACCTGAATCAGGAAGCGTTTGTTGTCGCCTTCGCGGCGGCCCTGGTAGCGGCCGGTGCCGTAGAAGCCGCTACCCCCGATGATGAGTTCAATACCACGGTCCTGACCGAAATTGAGGCCGTTCTGCTTCCAGAGGTTGAGCAGGTTGAGGGCGCGGCGGTAGCTGAGCTGGTAGGTGGTTTGCTCCTCGCGGGCGTTGCGCGGGTCGCCCTGGGGGTAGCGGGCGGCCATGCCCTCCACAATCACGAGGTAGCGCACGGGCTGGTCGGTTTTGATGCTCTTGAGAACCGTGCGCAGGGTGCGGCCGGCCTGCAGCAACGCGGGCTTGTAGCTGTCCTGGATTTCGTCGCGGCCGGCTTTGAACTGCACGGGCACCAGCAGCTCGTGCCGCTCATTGGTAGGGTCGTAGCGGAAGTAGCGGCCTTCCAGCTGCTGCAAAGAGCGGCGGATTTTGGTAATCTGCTCCAGCTCGGCGGCCTTGGCTTTCAGCTCGCCGTTGGCCTGCTTCAACTCCCCTTCCCGGTCCTTGAACAGCTTGAAGCTGTACACAAACAGCACCAGCATCACCACGAACAAGGACGTCATCAGGTCCACGTAGCTGGGCCAGAAGAAGTCATTGTTTTGGCGGTTGTTGGAGGTGGCGTTGTTCATGATGGAATGTATCTTGCCGACTGACTATCTGGCAATGAGCAGCAAAGACGAAAAGCAGAAACGGAAGGCTTTATTGGCAAGTGTTAAACAAAAGCAGCAACATGAGCTGCTGGCTGCTATGCCTGTTTCATTATCCAATCTTAAAGAGCTGTTTGACTATCTGGACGAACAATTAGGTGAAGAAGAGTGCGATGATACGCTCCGACTCACGCACCTTTTTTTGCAGTCCCGCAATCTACCAGTAGCTAATACATCTGAATGGCTGGCAACGCATGGGGGCTACTGCGACTGCGAAGTATTGGCTAACGTGGAAGAGAAGTTCGAAAAGCTACTGTAGCTACTGCGGCTTCACACCGCCAAACAGCTTGTCCATAAACCGCTGAAAGCTATTCTTGGACGTGGCTTTCACAAGCACCGTGTTCAGGTTGGACAGCTCCAGCAGCAGCTTGGCCTGAATCTGGGAATCGATTTCCACTTTGCGCAGCAGCTCGCGCTGGGTGGCGGTTACGTCGCGGCTGAGGTCGGCCTGCTGCACGTTGAGGTTCTGGAAGGGCTCCAGCTGTTTCAGCAGCTTCTCGAAGACGTTATCGGCGTTGAGCTGCTCGAAATACTGCTGCCACTTCTCGTAGGCCAGCTGGGCCTGCCGCTCGTTGTAGGCCAGACGCTTGTTCATCACGTCGGCGAGGCCGACGCCGGCCTGGTCGATGTGCTGCTCGGCGCGGTCCTTCAGGTTGCGCAGCTCCAGCTGGTGCTTCTGGAAGAAATCCAGCATCAACTGCACCGAGTTGTTGTTGCCGCCGATGTACTGGCCCAGGTCGTTGATGCCTTTTTCAAAGCCCCGCAGACGGTCCAGGATGCTGTTCACGGCCTCGGCCGAGTGGTAGCCGTTCTGCAGCATCTCGTTAAGGCGCTGCTGGTAGCCGGTGAAGGCGCTGAACATTTCCGCCGACTCGCGCACCTTCTCAAACACCAGAATATTGGCCGCCGCCATCTTGTCGTAGCCGATGGTATCGAGGCGCTCCAGGAAGTCGCTCTGCACCCGGATGTTCTGCGTCACCTTCTCCATGAGCGGGTTGAACAGCTCCACCTGGCCCACAAACTGCTGGTTGAACGCATCGAGCACCGACTTGAGGTTGGTGAGCGAGCTGGCCATATCGGCGTGCAGCACCGGCAGCAGGCGGGCCTGCAGGAAAGTGTAGTACTGATTCTGGAGCCGGTCGAGCTGCTCGCGGGCCTGGCGCAGTACGCCGTTGCCGAGCAGCGTGAGCAGCAGCCCCACGAAGGAGCCCGTCATGGCAATGAGCACGCCGGTGAGGAAGGGCGTCAGCGCGTTTTCATCCGAAACGCCGTTGCGGGCAATGCCCACCAGACCCAGAATCACGCCCAGAAACGTGCCCAGCAAGCCCAGGTACAAAGGCGTGGCCACGTTGGCCTGCACCGAGTTGTCGAGAACCTGGCTCTGGCGCTCCGATATATCTTTCAGGATGCCAAAGTCGGCCGCCGCGCCCTTGTTGTGGCGCAGGTAGTCGTTGGTGTCGAGCAGGATTTCCTGAAACTCGGGCGAGGCGTTTTCGGCCTTGATGAGGTTGGAGGCGAAGGATTCAGGCGGCGCGTCGGCGGCGTATTCGGGCAGGTCGCGGCCGTCGGGCAGCACAATGCGGTGCTCCACCCGCAGGCTTTCCTTGGACGGATACAGCTGGCCCAGCCGCCGGGCCGCGGCGCGCGTCTGCAGAAACGTGCGAATCTGCAGCCCGACCACCACAGCCACCACCAGGATTTCGAGGATGATTTCAAGCATAAGGCTACGAAGCTACAGCGAAAAACGAGTGAGTAGCCCCAGCGGGGCGTCATATCGGTAGTAAACGCAGAAAGTAACAGAGCAAAAGCCCCAGCGGGGCGACACCATTCGTTGAACGGAAGTGTCGCCCCGCTGGGGCTCAGTCGTCAAATACCGTTCTTGTTCTACCAACATACTGCCCCTCCGGGGCTGCTCAACTCGGCTTTTACTCAAACCGGATGGCGGCTTTCTGCTCAATCTGCCAAGCGCCGGCTACTTTGCGCAGCACGCCTTCCTCCTCCGTCACGATGCGCGTTACCGGGCCGACGGGCTGCTGGTACTTACAGGCTTCGCGCAAGGAGTATTGCGCGCTCTGGATGGCGTAGGCGTGTACGGCCGGGTTGGAAGTCACGCTGAACGTGGCCAGCTCGGGCCACTGCGGGTCCTGGTGAATCTCGTAGATGCTGTCGTGCTGGGGCTCGTCGGAGAAGTCGTACTCGTTGAACACGCCGTTTACGGGCACCTTCACGTAGCGCGTGCGGGGCAGGTCGGCGGCGGGTACAGCGGGCGGAGCAGCCGACGGTGGCGGAAGCTGTACGGGAGGCACGAGAGTATCGAACTCGTCGGGCGAGGTAGCGGAATAGGCCGCAGGCGTAGCAGTCGGCGCTTGCGTGGGCTGAACCGGGGCTGGGGCCGGCGCTACAACAGGCGCAGGAAGAGCCACGGGCACCGAAACCGGCGCAACGGGCTGCGGCGCACGCGGCGGGGCAGACTTGGCGGGAGCTACCGCAGCAGCACCTGGTTTCGGCGCCGACTGACGCTTCTGCAATTCCTGCTCCACTCGTTGCTGAATCAACTGCTCCAACTCGCGCAGCTGGGCCGGCGAGAACCGCTCGGCCGTTTTGCCGGCACCAGCACCACTGCCGGGGCTACTTTGCAGGGCGGCAATATCGTCGCGGCGCTTGTCGATGCGGGCGTTGATTTCCTTCCAGGAAGCCCCGATGCTACGCTTCAGCAGGGCGTACAGCACCAAACTCAGCAGCGCCAGAATCAGGGCTAACGGACCAAAAAACTTGTTCATCAGGCTCTCGCCGGTACCGACGGCCGCGGGCGTAGCGGCCGTGGCGACGCCGGCTTCGTCCAGGCCCGCGTCGCCGGGGGCAGCGGCCGTAGCCTCGTCGGTGGTGGCGGTGGTGTCGACGGCTTCGGTTTCGGCGGTGGCTTCGGCGGCGGGCAGGTCGCCGATGGGCGTGCCCTGGTCGAGGTAGTTTTTCAGGGCGGTTTCCAGCTTCGTCACGCCGGCCAGCCGGACGGCATTGCCCTTGCGGGCCGGAGAGGTGCGCAGCCGGTTGATGATTTCGCGCACCAGCGTCTGCAGGCGGGAGTTGTCGGAGCCCAGGCCCTTGTACATCGCGCCCTGTACTTCCAGCGGCTGGTACAGCGCCGAGTACACGCGCTGCTCGTCGGCTTTGATGCTACCGGCAAAGTCCTTCAGCGGGCCGCCGCATTTCAGCTGGCTTTTCAGTTCGGGGTGGCCGGTATCTTCAAACACAAACCTGGCCGTGGCGCACCAGATTTGCACTTTGCGCTCCTCCAGCGTGGGCTGGCCGAGGGGCGTTTGGGCATGGCCGCCCGCCGCGAGCAGCAGCAGGCCGGTAAGCAGGGAAGCAACGCGGCGGGAAAGGGTCATAAGGTGTTTGGGGTAGTAGGTTGGGGGGCAAGAGCGGATAGCTACATTGATGCATTTAGTCCAGAACTTCTACTACTGCTTGATTAAAACGCTCTGCATCTTCAGATGCAATTTTTTGCAGCAGTTTGACAGCCATTGTCCAGTCATTTGTTTCTGCAGCTGCCAAACTTTTCCGCAAAATTTGTCTGTCGTCAGCTTTATTAAGGAATCGTCTTAGCATTTGCTTCGCCCATTCAGAAGCATGCGGAACCATTACTGATATAGATTTGATAAAATACCCCGTAGCTACTTCAGGACTAGCAATTTTATGGTATCCTTCTACGGCATGAATTAGTCCAAACATAACCTCATAATGCTCCGTGGCGTCGTCAAACCCCTGACATAATAGAGGAATATGCTCCACATTTCTAGCAGACAGAATTCTTGCAATTGCTTCATCGAACACAAGATACTGGCCATCCTCCTGCATCAGTCGACTCTGCCGTAGCCTGAGTACTTCAGCATTGATATTTACTGTTTCGCACATAGCTACGCCTGCAGCTCGCGGCTCAGGTTATACAGCGCCTGTTTCAGCGGTAGGAAGAACAGAGTTTCCGGCAGGGTCTCGTCGGAGGAAAGCTGGCGCTGAAACTGGTGCAGACCCAGGCTCAGGCTGTCCTCGATTTCGCGGAGCAGAATGTCTTTCACGCGCTGACGGTCCACGTCCACGCCTACTTCGCGCAGCAGCGGAGCCACTTCGTCGCCTTCCAGCACCAGGGTGAGGTAGTTGCGGACGTTATCCAGCACCGTGTTTTTCAGCTCGGCATCTACTTGGTTTAGCTTCAGACGCTGCTGGTTGAGCTCGGTGCCTTCCACGGCGCCGCTGTACTTCACGGGCTTGATGTTGTCGTAGTCGGTGGTGGTTTTTTCTTCGAATAGCACGCCGCCGTTGGTGGTGGCTTCCTTGGGGTTGTCGGCCAGGATGACGCGGAAATTGTGGGGCGGCTCCACGCCCGTCACGGCTTGGAAGATGGCCTTCGTAATCTTCTCAATGGCCACCAGCGAGCTGCCCCCGGCCAGCAGGCGCAGGTAGAGGCTGCCTTTGCCCGAGAAGCACAGGTAGCGTGGCGTTTTCAGGCCGAGGTGCTTGGTAAGCTGGGCCGTGTGGTAGATGATGCTGGTGTAGTGCAGGTAGAACAGCACCCGCAGCTGCCGGCCCTTGCCCAGACCCAGGGCCTGGGTGAAGCGCAGCGCATCATCGTACTTAAACAGCAGGCTGGTCACGTCGGCGGAGCCGAAATCGTTGTTGCTGAGGGCGGCGCGCAGATAGCCTTTGTACTCCTGATTTTGTTCGGAGTCGGGCAGGCTTTCCACGTGGCCCACGCCGAGGCGCAGCAGGCCATTCTGCTTGGGCGCGCCCTGCACGCGGGCGTAGCCGTCGCCCCACAGGTCGTCACCGGCGAAGCGGAACGAGGTGCTGTAGGCCGGCTTCTGGTCAGCGAACAGCAGCAAGTCGGTGGTGCCGCCGCCAATGTCGATGTTCACCACGTTTTCGTCGCGGTTGGGCACTACCTGGTTGGTGGCGGTGAGGTAGTAGTACGGGGCCACCGACTCGGTGAGGCAGATGGTGGGGCGGTTGGCCTTGAACACCTGCCGGAACGACTCGTCCCAGACCTGCTGGAACTGGTTGCGCAGGAACCCATCAAAGCTCAGCGGCGCAAACCACACCACGCGGGTGTCTTCCAGAATGCCGCCGTGCAGCGCCGCCTTGTGGCGCAGCAGCAGCAGAATTTCCCGGAAGAAGGCCTCAATGCGCGACACGCCCTGCGGGTCCAGCTCCGCCGACCACTTCAGGTTGGTGATGAAGCGGTTCTGGGGCAGCTCGGCCGTGTTTTCGGTGTTGATGCTGAAGCCGATGTTGATGTTGCTAAGCACCTTGGCCGGCTCGTTGGCAAACGACGTGGTTTCGCACACGGCAGTACGAATCGGAAACTCATACACCGAGCCGCCTTCCCCTAGGAATGACGGCACAAACTCGCGGTTTTGCAGCGTAGCAATGTTGTCCCAGATCTGGCCGGCCCCGGTGCGGTAGCGCTGGGCGGCCGAAAGGCCCTGGTCGGCTACCGGCGCGTGCAGCCACTCCACCTGCACATCGGCTTCCCCGATAGTGAGCGGGCGCGGGTGCGCGCTCGGCGAATCGGCGTAGGCAATGTGGGTGTTGGTGGTGCCAAAGTCCACCGCGAAGGTGAAGCGGCGGGTACCCCGGTCCAGCTCGCGCCAGCGCGGCACGAACAGGCCCCGCGCCGGCTCCGCACCAATGGTGGCGGGCGGACAGGTCAACTCCGCGAGGTCGAAATGGGTGCCGGTGACTTCGTAGTAGGTGCTGCCGGCGGTGGCCATGCTTTTCTGGGTGCGCTCGTAGCGGGTGGCACGGCGGGCGGCTCCCTGCTCCGTGATTCGCTCCCCGTTCACGAAGAACGTGAGGTCGTAGCGGCGGTTGAGCATGGTGGGCGCGTTGTCGGCATCCACCAGCATCACCTTGTAGAGGTCGTTGTACTCGGGCTGGTAGCGCACCTTGTAGAACGGGAACACGCCCACGCCCACGGCGGCTTTCACAATGCGGCCCTTCTCCAGAATCTCGCGGCCCTGGGCATCCTTGGGGTTTTGCGGATTGTGGTAGTAGCTGCGCTCAAACGTGATGAAGCGACCCGCCTGCACCGGCACCCGCAGCTGCACGCGCACGTGGCTCAGGTCGATGGTGAAGGTGAGCAGCTCGGCCAGCTCGTTCTCGGTGAAGTACTCGAAAAACGCCTGTTTCAGCGGCAGCAGATACGGAAACCGCGCCCGACCCTGGCCGTCGGCTCCGTACTGGAACGTGACTTTGCCAGTGTGGAAGCGCTGGGTGTTCAACTCGTAGGGCAGCTCCACCAGGGAATCTTCCAGCAGGTCGCCCACCGTGAGGTAGGGGTACTTGAAGCCTTTGCCGGGCAGCACACGGCTTTCCAGGGCTACTTCATCGTAGTAGGGCACCGGCGTACGGTCGTCCCAGGGCTGGCCGTTGAGGTAGTTGGCGCCGGGCATCGTCAGATTCGGGCGCAGCACCAAGGGGCGCGGCCGGCCCGTCGTCGATTCGCGGGTGGGCTGGATGAACAGGTCGGAGCTGGTGACGGCCGACTGGTCGGCGCGGCCGGGCAGCGGCACACCTTTCACGCTCACTAGGTTGCCCTGCACGTCGGCCAGGGCCGGGTAGCGGGCGGCAAACTGCTGGGCGCTCCGGTCGCCCTGCATCTGGAGCTGATTGATTTTTGCGCGGTCGAAGCCGGCGTACACGCTGCCGGCAAACTCGCGGCGCTGCAACTGCGGATACGCCAGAAACAGCTCATACACGAACTCGCGGAACTGCGGATCGCGGTCTTCGAGCAGCACAGTTTGCTGGTCGAAGTAGTGGCCGCGGGCCTGCGGGCGCTCTAAGTCTAGAGGCGTCACGGCGGGGCCGGTGAACAGGATGGTCAGCGGCGAGGTGCCGCCCAGCAGGCGCGTGCCGCCCGCCAGCTCCGGCGACTCATAGTACACCAGATACATGTCGGAGAAGTCGCGGAACCGCTCGTCCTGCATGTACAGCTGCAGGGTTTCGCCCAGCAGGCGCGTGCCCTCGTCCTGCCGCATCCGGCGGATTTCGGCCTCGGCATTCCAGCGGCGCAGCGTGATTTTGCGGCCGGCCTGGGTGTAGAGGTGGTAGTTGTAGAGCAGCTCCAGCAAGTCCCAGAAGTGGGTCGTCAGCTCGTGGTACACCGAGCCAGGGTTGCGCTGCCCCTCCCGGGCCAGGAAATCAAAAGCCGTTTCGAACAGGTGCATCCGCGCAAACGGCGTCGGGATGCTCACGGCCAGGTTGCGCGACTTGCCCCCCGCGGGGTCCGTCACGGTGTTGATTTCGGTGCTGGTGACGGGGGCGGTTTTCTGCCAGCCCTGCACCTGCTGGGAGCCGTTGTTGTGTAAGCGAAGGACTTTGGCCATATCGGGACCCCACCCCCCGGCCCCCTCCCCTCCGGGAGAGGGGGAGCCAGACGAAGGTTGTTCGGGGTGATTTTTTACTGCTAGAAACTACAACTAGAAAGCTAGTTCCCCTCCTTGGAAAGGAGGGGCTAGGGGTGGTTGATGCGTTAGAACGGTGCGGCTTGGGTCGTTCAGGCAAACAACATCAGCACACGGGCAAACCACCCCAGCCGCGCCTGCGGCACGGCGTCCCCTCCTTTCCAAGGAGGGGAGTTTTTGTTCTACACCACCTTTACCTTCTCCTCAAACGCCTTATCGGTCACATCATAGAACAGCTCCAGCAGCTTGCGGAAGTTGTCGGGTTCCTGGATGGACTTCTCGGTTTTGTTGAGGTTGTCGAGCAAGTAATTGTGGCTGAGACCTTTGTTGAAGAAGTCGTTCCACTTCTTTTCCACCGGCTTGCCGAGGATCATGGCGTTGAAGTCTTCGGTCTGCAGGTCGAAGGGACGGAAAGCGCGGCGGTTCTGGGCCAGTTCCTGCAGCCATTGGTCTACGCCTGAATCGGGGCTATGCAGGAAGGTGTTCAGCTCCCGGAAGATAGGCTCGTTGCGCATGGCGTAGTCCAGCTTCAGGTTGTCGGCGTACGGCGCTTTGTCGGTGGGCAGGTGCTGCTTGTGGTAGCGCGTGAAGTACAGGAACTGCGTGAGCTGCTTGGCAATGATTTCGCGCGACTCATCGGGCAGGTGGCTAAACTGGATTTCCGGCGCGTCGGTCTGCAGGCCGTACTCGTGGAAGTGCGGGCCGCCGGTGCGCAGTTCGGCGGGCGAGTAGCGCATGAAGTCCACGATGCTCAGGGCGGCCAGCAGCTCAATTACGTGGGCCTTGTTCTTCTGCTGGGTGCCGCCGGGCTGGTTTTCGTAGGGCGTATCGGGCGTATCGGCTAGGTAGTACAGCGCGTCGAGCCCCTGGAGGTTGTGCTCGTAGTAGCTGAGCGCCGCCTTGGTTTTCGTCAGGAAGTTGTTGGAGTCGATGACGGCATTGTCCTCGCTTTGGAGGGCGAAGTAGGGCATCACTGTCACGGCGCCAGTGGGCGCGTCGCGCAGGTAGCGGGCGTTGCTGAGGCGGGTGTTGGTGTCCTTCAGGTTCTTGAGCATCAGCGGGAAGCCCGCCGCACCCGTACCGCCGAAGATGCTCGACACGAAGAACACCCGGTCACCGTCCTGGAAGTTATCGGCGAAAAACCGCATTTCCGGGCTTTCCACCAGCTTATTCAGCACGATGCTGCCCACGTTCGGCGAACCGCGGAAGCCAATGGTCAGCGGGCTTTCCAGGTTGTCCTGGGTGAACAGCAGATCCACCAGTCCCTTCGAGTCCACGCTCAACCCGTCGTAGCTCAGGTACTGCCGGAAGCTCTGGTTGATGCCGCCGAAGTCGAAGATGAAGGTATCCTTCACCGAGCCGTTCACGTCCTGCGAAATGCCGCTCAGCGTACTGATATCGGTTTTGAAGAAGCCTTCTTCGCGGGGGCCGAGGCGCTTGTAGATCTGCTGGTAGCTCTGCAGCAGCTGCACCGTGCGGTTCATGTCGCCGTTGTGCGCGTCGGGGTCGATGATTATGGGCACCACCCGGTCGCAGTTGGGCAGCTCCACACCCGCCGCCAGCAGCATCGTGAGCGAGCGAATCACGCGGGAACCCGTGCCGCCAATACCGAATAAAAAGAGTTTAGCCATGAATCGCAGATTTTGCAGATTAAGATTGATTTCGCTGATTGATTACCCAGACGGCCGACAACGCAAGCAAGCCCTGCCGCAATCTGGGTAATCCTTACATCAGCAACATCTGTGATTTAAAACGGTGTCGTGCTGGCGTTGGTGGAGGCACGCTTGAGCAGCACGGAGAACAGGAAAAACCAGAACATGCCCAAAATGGCGTTCCAGGTGGCCAGCCAGTAGATGTAGCTGTGGTCGGTGACCTGCTGGGCGTTGGTCTGCCAGATGGTGACGATAAAGGCAATCAGCGCATTCAGCCCCAGGAAGATGGCCCAGTGCCGGCCCTTGTTGAAGGTAGCCACGCCCATGGCCCGGTTGATGAGCAGGTAGAACACCACCACCAGCCCAAGCGAAATGCCCAGGTTCAGCAGCCCCAGGTTGGGGAAGATAACGTCGCGGTACACGGGGGTGTCGGCGGGTGGTTGGGGGGCGCCGATGAGTTCGTAGAGGAAGCGGAAGAGTGCTTTCATGAAAGGAAGTAACGCGAAGTTTCCCTTCGCGGGTGATGGAACGATACGACGGAGGCGAAATTGTATGCGGCGCGCAACCGTTGCCTGGCGGGCTGCTGCACGACTATCGTGCCAAGTGAGACAGCGCGCATAGGGTTGGTATACGCAAAACAGCGGCGGCGCGCTGCCCGCAGGGTGCTACTCGGCCGGCTGCACCGTCAGGGGCAGCTCAAACACCGGACGCTTCTCCCCGGCCGCCTGGGGCTCCAAACCGTCGAGCAGGGAGCTGAGGGCGAAGGTTTTGGCAGCGGGTGTGCCATCGTTGCGGGTGGTCCACTGGGCAACCCAGGCAGGGCGCTGGTCCTGGAGGCGCAGCACCAGCGGGCGGGCCGCTTTGGGCGCTTTCGTCAGGCGGATTTTGGCGAAGTGAGTGAACTTGCTTTCCGGGCCGCTGCTGGCCTTGGTCTGGGCCGAGGCCGCCTGCACGTCGAGGAGCTTGGCGTCGGTGTCCACGCCCTGCAGCGTCAGGTTCTGCATGAGGTAAGCCACGTCGCGGTACTGGCCGGGCAGCTGGCCCAGGTTTAGGCCCACCACAAACTCCACCGGCTGCTGAGCCGAGGCTTCCGATACGGCCACCACGCGGTAGGCGTCGGCGCTACGTTTGCTGGCCCCGGCGTCGCCGTAGTACCAGCTGCCTTTGTTCTGGTATTTGCTGAGCAGCGAATACGCCGGCCGCGGATACATGACGCCGAAATGCGCCTGCTTGGCGGGCTGCTGCTCCAGCAGCGCGGCATCAAACTGCCGCACGGCCGCAGCCGGCCCCAGCACCCAGATGTAGTAGGGAATTTCGGTGTCGCAGCAGTTGGTTTTCTTGCCCGCAGCCTTCAACGCTGGATAATACGTGCCCCGGAAATCCGACGTGTAGCCGTACACCGACACAGCCAGATCGGGCTGCGCGCCGTTGCGCTGCAGGGCGTCGGTGATGTCGGTTTTGATGTAAGGAATGGCCCCGGCGTTCTTGGGCGAGTAGATGAAGTCCGAAATCAGGACGCTCACGGTGCCGGGCTGGTAGTAGCGCGTCATCAGCGTATCGAGCACGGCGGGCAGGTCGGTGCTTTTGGCGGGCTGCTGAATGCCGCTACGCACTGTCCCCGAAATGCCCTGGTAGGTATCGGCGTAGGGCTTTTCCTTGATGCGAAAAAACGCCTTTTTCCGGGAGGCCGGCGTCCGGTTGATTTCCGAAAGTAGCTGCGCCACGTGCTGTTGAAACCGCGTGTTCTCGCCGCTGGCTCCGGTTTTGGGCATAAAGCCTTCCATGGAGCCCGACACTTCCAGAAACACGTTCACGGCCTGCAACGGCTGAACAGCGACACTGCTCACCACGTCCGATGCTTCCTCCGGAGCCTCCACACCGGGGGCTTCCGTGGGCCGCACAGCGTCGGGCATTTCGGCCGTGGGTTTTTCGGTGGTAGCGTCCTCTCCTTTCATATCGGAGCGGGAGTAGCAGCCGGGCAGGAGCAACAGCGTCAGGCCCAGGGTGGGCAGCAGGCGGGAGAAGGAGGTCGGGTAGCGCATCGGGCTAAAGTAACGACAATCTGCCCGCAGCGGATACACAAATGGTGAAGTTGTGAAATGGTGAAGTGGTGAGTTTGATGTTCTGAAGGCGTTAACCGCACAAACAGAACATCAAACTCACCATTTCACAACTTCACCGCTTAGCTATAATCGATTTCCGTGTTGTCGCCGATGTTGAGGCTGTGGCGGGTGCCGCGGAACAGGGCGTCGGAGCCCACGATGCAGTCGTGCATGACGGCGGAGCGCAGCTCGGAGTAGGAGCCGATGATGGAATCGGTCAGGATGGTGTTCTTAACGATGGTCCGGTCACCGATGGCCACATTGGGACCGATGATGGAGCCCGAAATCTGGCAGTCTTTGCCGATGCTGACGGGCGGGATGATGATGGTATCCGGAAACTCCGGAAACTCGCGGCGCTTCAGAAACTCGGGACGGTTGAGCAGGCGGGCGTTGGCTTCCAACAGGCTCTCCTTGCGGCCGCAGTCAAACCAGTTATCCACCGAGGCCGTGGTCATTTCGGCGCCGTCCTGGATCATAAGCATGAGCGCATCCGTGAGCTGAAACTCGCCGTGGGTGCGCTGGTCCTGCTCCACAATGCGTTCCAGGGCCGAGGCCAGCCAGTCGGCGTTGGCAATCTTGTAAAGCCCCACCATAGCGTAGTTCGACTTCGGGATGCGCGGCTTCTCCACCACTTTCGTCACGCGGCCGTTGGTGGCGGTTTCCACCAGACCGAACATCGAGGGCGTTTTTACCTCTTTCACGGCCAGCACGTTGCCGGGCGTGCGCATCATGGCCGGCAGGTCCACGTCCACAATGGTGTCGCCGAGCATGATCAGGATACCGTCTGCTTCGTGGCGGAACTGTTCCCGGGCCAGCCAGAGGGCGTGGGCAATGCCTTCGCGCGGTTCCTGCACCACAAACGTGCTCTGCAATTCGGGGTACTGCTTGCGCACGTACTGCTCCACTTTCTCGCCCAGGTAGCCGATAATGAACACGAATTCCTGCACCCCGGCTTCTACCAGCCGGTCGATGATGTGGCCCAGAATGGTATTGCCGGCGACGGGAACCAGGGTTTTGGGCTGGGTATGCGTGTGCGGACGTAAACGGGAGCCGATACCGGCTACGGGAATAACTGCTTTCATGCGAGAGAAAAATCGGGGAGCACCGACGCGCAAAATACGCAATAGCACCGGAGCAAGGCCCGGTACAACTACCGGAGCGCGAATTCGTACTTTGCAGCGCAACGGTTCGGCTACGTGCAATAACAGGCAGCCGGCCGTTTTGTAGCCGCCGGCCGTTAAAACCGACGCGGCCCTGCCGATATTGACCTTCCCAAACGTTTTTCCTCTCCCTTTTTCACTTTTCTTACTTTCTCCCCATGAAACGTTTTCTGCTCTACTTTGCCGGTCTGGTGCTGCTACTCACGCAATCCTCGTGCGGTTACAACTCCATGGTGTCCAAAGACCAGGCGGTAAAAGCCCAGGTGGGCAACGTGCAAAGCGCCTACCAGCGCCGCTCCGACCTGATTCCAAACCTGGTAAATACAGTGAAGGGTGCCGCCAACTTCGAGAAATCAACCCTGACCGAAGTAATCGAAGCCCGGGCCAAGGCTACCAGCGTGCAGCTGAACGCCGATAACCTGACTCCCGAAAACCTGAAGCAGTTCCAGGAAGCCCAGTCGCAGGTAAGTGCTGGCCTGGGCCGTTTGCTGGCCGTATCGGAAAACTACCCCGAGTTGAAGGCCAACGCCAACTTCCAGGAGCTGCAGGCCCAGATTGAAGGCACCGAAAACCGCATCAACGTGGAGCGCAATAAGCTCAATACGCTCACCAACGACTACAACGGCTACATCAAGAGCTTCCCGAATAACCTGTTTGCGGGCATGTTCGGTTTCGCCGAGAAGCCCTACTTCGCCGCCGATGCCGCGGCTCAGAAAGCGCCTACCGTTCAGTTCTAGTATCGTTTTTGGTTTCTGGTTTTTGGTTTCTGGGCAGCTGATGTCCAGGACCAAAAACTGAAAACGAACAACCAAAAACCGATTTTATGACAAACCCACTCTCTTCGGAGCAGGAAGCAGCACTGGTAGCGGCTATCCGGCAGGCCGAACTGCGTACTTCCGGCGAAATCCGGGTCCATCTGGAAGATACCTGTCCCACGCCCGAGCCCCTGGACCGCGCCGCCCAGGTGTTTGCCGAGCTCGGTATGCACCGGACAGCGCAACGCAATGGCGTGCTGTTTTATCTGGCCTGGCAGAGTCGGCAGTTTGCCGTTATTGGCGACACGGGCATCAACTCCGCCGTGCCCGATGACTTCTGGGAAACCGCCAAGGAAAATGTATTGCAGCATTTCCGGACCGAGAAATACGTGGATGGCCTGGAACAGGGCATCCGGCTGGTAGGCGAGCAGCTGCGCCGCTACTTTCCCTACGATGCCAAAACCGACCAGAACGAGCTGGACGACTCCATCTCCTTTGGCGATTCGTCTACCAAACGTCCATGAAGCACCTGTTCTACTTTTTCCTGCGGCGCAGCTGGCTGCTGGCGGCCTGCCTGTTGCTGCTGCAGCTGGCGGCCCTGGCCCAGAACGTGCCGCCCCGCCCCAACCCGCCCCGCCTCGTCAACGACCTGGCGGGCCTGTTGCGCCCCGATGAGGTGGCCCAGTTGGAGCGCAAGCTGGTGGCTTACAATGATTCTACCTCGTCGCAGATTGCGGTGGTGACCATCCCCACGCTCGGCGACTACGAAATTGCCGGCTACGCCCAGCAGCTCTACGAAACGTGGGGCATAGGCCAGAAAAACAACAATAACGGCGTCCTGATTCTTATTGCCAAGCAGGAACGCAAGGTGCGGATTCAGCCCGGCTACGGCCTGGAAGGCGCTATTCCGGATGCCTTGGCCAAGCGCATCATCACCAGCACGCTCACGCCGGCGTTCAAGGAAAACCGCTACTACGAGGGCCTTGACCGCGCCACCGACCAGCTCATTGCCCTGGCCAAAGGCGAATACAAGGCCGACCCCGCCACCCAGCCCCGCAACCGTCGGTCCTCTTCGGATGACAGCGGCGGGGGCTGGATGTTCTGGGTGGTTATTGGGGCGCTGCTACTGTTTATTCTGCTCCGGAACCGGGGCGGCGGCAGCTCGGGCGGCCGGCGCAACCGGGGCTTCGGCGGGGCCATGATTCCGCCTATTATCTTTGGCGACTTCAGCGGCGGCCGCGGCGTATTTGGCGGCGGCGGCGGCGGTGACTCGGGCGGCTTCGGCGGTTTCGGCGGCGGCAGCTCCGGCGGGGGCGGTGCCTCCGGCGACTGGTAAGGAGTAACTAAGTATTTGAGTAGCTGAGTAGTTGTTCTGGTACCCGCACAATGCGCGCCAGAGCAGCTACTCAGCTATTTTTTTTTACAGCCCTACTACACAGTTACTGCGCTAGAAGCTGGTTGCTAAGTCTGTACAATCACCAGAACAACTGCTCAATTACTCCGCTACTCAGTTACTCTTTTATATGCCGGTAGCTCGTAAAACGGCCGCAGCAGTTGCACCACGTCCAGCGCGTCGGCCAGGGCTTGGTGGGCTACCGTATCGTCTTCGAAGCCGGCGCGGGCCTTGCAGATTTGCATGGTAGGCAGGCGGGTGTCTTTGCGCCAGTTGAGGTAGAATGCGGCCGGGTCGAGCATGGCAGGCTCGGCACGCACCAGCGTGCCGTAGCCGGGCAATTCGCGCAGAAAGCCCAGATCGAAGGAGGCAATGTTCTTGCCAGCCATCGTTACAGCCACGCAGTCCTTTTTATCGGTTTTGAAACCCTGGGCCAGCAGAAATTCGCGCAGCTGTGGCAGCAGTTCCTCGGGCGTGCACAGCTCCGGGTTGGGTTCTTTGCGGGCCAGTTCGCGCAGCAAACCGGCGTTCAGCGCCAGCGCCCCGGCCGTACCGGTTAGCTCCGGGTGACGCACCACGCGCCGGAAATACGGCAGCTCCGCCAGTGGCAGCAGTTTGCGGGTGTCTTCCACCACGGCCGCCAGCTCCAGAATCTGATGACGCAGCGAGTTGCCGCCAGTGGTTTCAAGGTCGAGGGAGATATAGCGCATTACAGTAGTTCTCCGCAGGAGCGGGCTGTTGAGATTATAGGTTTTCTTCGCACAAAGGCCAATCCAATATTGATATGTGGCGGTTTGCTGACCGGTATAGGGCCGTCTGCTTGCGTCTCGTCGTCCGCGCCACTTGTTATCGATTACCGGTTCAATGTGGAGTCGTAAGCAGGCGGCCTTACACTGCAGCTTCGTTGTTTATCAATCAGATATAGTGTCCCACGCAAAATGGCAGTAAGCTACTATATAACCGCTATTTGTAATACCTTTCCTGTCTATTACCTGGCTTATTCCTTGAAAGTGGACTTACAGGTTCCTTTACTCCTACCCCCCATTTCCATGAAAATACCTTTTATTGCTTTCTATAGTATGCTAAGTCTCATGTACTGTTCAGCTGCCTTGGGCCAGTCTGCTACTGCCAGTGATGAGCTTACTGCACGTATGGAAACTGCGCAACTGCGGTACGCACCTGCGTTTCCTAATTCAACTCTGTTGTACAGCGGACCTGAATACATTGATTATTCTTTGCGGTATAGTGTCCGCACAGGTCACCAGTATTTTACCTGGCCTGAAAAACAACCTGGTACGGTTACTTACAACGGGGAATATTTTGACAACCTGTCTCTCGCCTATGACACAGTTCTTGACCAAGTAATTTTATCGTTTCCTAACAGTCCATTTATGCTACGTCTCATAAATGAAAACGTAAGTAATTTCACTATTAATGAACACTATTTCACCCGAATAGTAACTGATAGTAGCAAGAATAATATTAACACCGGCTATTATGAAGTATTGAACAGTGGCAACACAATGCTATTAGCCCGTCGCACAAAAAAGTTACAAAAACAAATCACACAAAAAAGAGTAGAAGCTGAATTTTCCCCAATTGATAAATTTTATATCTGCAATAATGGAACCTACTATTTCACCTCTTCAAAAGGGACTGCATTGCGCGCATTCAGCGAAAACGCGCCTCAAATTCAGGAGTATATTAAGTCAAGAAATTTAAAATTTAATAAAAAAAATATTGAAAAAAGCCTACTTGAATTGTGCATTTATCATAATTCAAGTACTTATTAGATCATTTTTTATTTTTTTTCATCTAATTTTCCACCCAAATAGCCCGTTCTCATATGAAGCATATTTACTTTTTATTTTATCTACTTTTCAGCCTACTAATCAACGTACCCGGCCAAGCGCAGCAAACCGAGAAGGTCTTGGATGGCACTTTTACCCGCGTACCCTTCGAACAGTTTGTCCGCCTCGTTGAAAGCCAGACCAGCTACCGTTTCTATTTCGATCCGGCCGCTACCGATAGTCTGTTCATTACCCTGAAAGCGCAGAATCTGCCGGTACCGGCGGCACTGACCCAGGCATTGCAGCCCACAGGATTTCGTTTTGCGGTGGATGATGAGAAGCGCGTATTCGTTACTGCGGGTAAGCCCATCGAGGCCACTTTGCCCAGCACGTTTTTCCAGAATACCATTGACGGCGCAACAATTGCCCGCGCCGACGCGGCGGCCCCGCAACAGAATACGCCCGTGGGCCGCTCCCGCTACGTGCGCGAGGCTGAGTACGTGGTGCATGATATTGGCACGGGCACGGGTGCGGGAACCGGTAAAGCCACGCTGGCGGGCCACGTACGCGACCTGAAATCGGGACAGCCCATCATCGGCGCGACGGTGTACACGGAAAACCCGGACGCGGGCACCAGCACCGACCAGTTCGGTTACTACTCCCTCACAGTTCCGGTGGGGCGGCGCGACATCAAAATCCGGGGTATTGGCGTCAAGAACACGAAGCGGCAGGTATTCCTGCGCGGTGACGGCCGGCTGGAAATTGAGGTGGAAGAGGATATCACCTCGCTGAAGGAAGTAGTAATTGAGGCGGAGAAGGACAAAAACGTGGCCGGCATGCAGATGGGTCTGACGAAGCTGGACATCAAAACCATGCGCCAAGTCCCCACTGCCTTCGGCGAAACCGATATTCTGCGGGTGATTCTGACGCTGCCGGGGGTAAAATCGGTGGGGGAAGGCAACACCGGCCTGAACGTGCGAGGCGGCGCCACCGACCAGAACCTGATTCTGTTCAACGGTACTACTATTTACAACCCCTCCCACCTGTTCGGCTTTTTCTCGGCCTTCAACCCCGATATTCTGCAAACGGTGGAACTATACAAGAGTGCCATTCCGGCCAAGTACGGCGGGCGGCTGTCATCGGTACTGGAAATTACCACCCGGGAAGGCAACCGCAAAAAGTTTTCCGGCTCCGGGGGCATTGGCCCGCTAACCGGCCGTCTGACGCTGGAAGGCCCCATTGTGAAGGACAAGAGCAGCTTTATTATCAGTGGGCGCAGCAGCTACTCCGACTGGATTTTGCGGCGGCTCTCCAACAGTTCGTTTCGCAACAGCACTGCCTCGTTTTATGATGTGAGTGCCCACGTCAGCCAGCAGTTCAACGACAAAAACAGCGTGTACGCTACCGGCTACCTGAGTGCCGACCGGTTTCGACTGGCCAGTGACACCACTTACCAGTACATCAACCAGAATGCCAGCCTGAAATGGCAGCACAGCTTCAACAACAAGATTTACGGCGTATTCACGGGCGCTTACAGCCACTACGGCTATGATATTACCAGCGAGAAAAACCCGGTAACGGCCTCCCGACTGCAGTACGGCATCAAGCAAACCAACCTCCAGGCTGATTTCAGCTACTTCCCCAATACCAAACACACCATTGATTTTGGGGTGAGCAGCCTGCTGTACCAGATTTCACCGGGCAGCCTGAAGCCCAACGGGGAAGGCTCCCTGATAGCCCCCGCTATTCTGGGCCGCGAGCAGGCCCTGGAAAGCGCCCTTTACGTTTCAGACCGGATTGATGTGAGTCCGCGCTTCTCGGTGGCGGTGGGCTTGCGTTACTCCTTGTTCAACGCCCTGGGCCCCCGGGATGTGTACCAGTACGCGGCCGGCCTGTCCAAATCGGAGAATACCATTATTGATACGCTCCGCTACGGCTCGGGCAAGGTGCTGGCTACCTACCACGGCCCCGAGTACCGCCTCTCGGCCCGCTACGCCCTCACCGATAACTCCTCCGTGAAGCTCAGCTACAACCGCACCCGCCAGTACATTCACCAGCTGACAAATACGGCTTCCGTCTCACCGGCTGATATCTGGAAGCTCTCCGACGCCAACGTGCGGCCCCAGGTGGGCGACCAGTACGCAGTGGGTTTTTACCGCAACTTCAAATCCAACACCATTGAAACGTCGGTGGAGGCATATTACAAGTCGTTGCGCGATTTTGTGGACTACAAGAGCGGGGCTACTCTGATTCTGAACCCCCATATCGAAACGGACATCGTGAATGCGCTGGGTAAGGCCTACGGGGTGGAAGTGCTGGTGAAGAAAACGACCGGCAAGGTGAACGGCTGGCTCAGCTACACCTATTCCCGCTCCCTGGTGCGGGTGAATGCGGCCACCACTTCCGATATGGTGAATGGGGGCCGCTACTACCCCAGCAACTTCGATAAGCCCCACGATGCTACGCTGGTAGGCAACTACCGTTTCAGCCGCCGCTTCAGTACCTCCCTCAACCTCACGTACAGCACCGGCCGGCCTATTACGCTGCCGCTGGCCAAGTACACCAGCGGTAACGCTACCCGGGTGTACTACTCCGAACGCAATGCCTACCGCATTCCGGACTATTACCGCGCCGATTTTGCCCTGAATATAGAAGGCGGCCATAAGGTAAAAAAGCTGGCGCACAGTTCCTGGACGCTGGGCCTGTACAACCTCACCGGGCGCCGCAACCCGTATTCGGTTTATTTCAAGTCGGAAAATGGACAGATCAAGGGCTACCAGCTCTCCATCTTTGGCCAGCCCATTCCTACTATCACCTATAATTTCAAATTCTAGATGCCACGCCGCCTTCCCGTTTATTCTGCATTACTGTGGCTGCTGGCACTGCTGCTACCAAGCTGCATCGAGCCGTACACGCCCGACGTCGTCAGTAGCCCCCGACAGTTTCTGGTGGTGGATGGCTTCATCAACAGCCAGGGCATTACCACCATCACCTTACAACGCACCGTTGACATTGCAGCCAAAACACCGCCGCCGCCCGAGAAAGGAGCCGCTGTGTCAATTGAAGAAGAAAACGGGTCCCGGCACACACTGCCGGAAGGAACCGTTAAAGGCACCTATTCCTCGGCCCAACTTACGCTGAACCCGCAGCGAAACTACCGTTTGCGCATTCTTACGGCGGCGGGCAAGGAGTACGCCTCCGAGTATGTACCGGTGAAAACTACTCCTCCCATTGATGCCGTGACCTGGCAGGCCGCAGATAAAGGACTGAGTATTTACGTCAGCTCACACGATGCCTCTAACCAGACGCAATACTACCGGTGGGAGTACACCGAAACCTGGGAAATAACTTCTCCCTATAACCCATTGGTTGAGTACAAGAATGGTCGCATACAGAATATTGTCACGCCCTTTCCCACAATATGCTGGTCAACCAATAACTCTTCGGCTATTGCGTTGGCCAGCACTACCCGACTTACCCAGGATAAGGTTTCCAATTATCTACTTCGCTCTCTACCCAGTACCGCTGACCGGCTGCGTCAGCGCTACAGCATTCTGGTAAAGCAGCACGCCCAGACTGCAGATGAGTACATGTATTGGGAAATTCTGCGCAAAAACACCGAAAATATTGGTACGCTATTCGACCCTCTGCCCTCTCAGCTAACAGGTAACATCCGGTGCCTGAATGATGAGAGTGAGTTAGCTCTGGGATTTATTAGTGCCCACTCAGTGGAGCAGAAGCGTCTTTTTATTACCCGGAATGAATTACCTACCACTTGGCGCATTCAAAGTGGCTATGAAAGCTGTCTGCCCGCCGATACCATTTTTCTGGACCGACCTACCCCACCACCACCAGCGGCTGCTACGTTGCAGGCTGCATTTAGTAATCCCAACTACTTGCCCATCTATGCACTCGAAACGCCTACAGGTACAGTGTATGGCTACATCAGCAAGTCGCGGGACTGTATCGATTGCCGCACGCGTGGCACAGCGGTAAAGCCTGATTTCTGGCCATAATCATCCTATTCCTTATGTATTACGCCAGTAATCCACTCCAAAGCGGAACCGGTTCCAACCGCTATTTTGCCCTGTTACTAACCCTAGGGCTGGCAACGGCCGGCAGCGCGGCAGGTCAAACAGTCCCTGATTCGCTGGGCGGCCTCACGCGCGTTTTCAGTCGCTACCAGCGCACGGCCCTGCCCGAGAAGCTTTTCCTGCACCTCGACCGACCTTTCTACACCGCCGGGGAAACCATGTGGTTTAAGGTGTACGCCGTGGATGGCACCTCCGGCCGCCCGCTGCCTATGAGCAAGGTAGCCAACGTGGAGGTGCTCAACCACAAGAACAAGCCCGTGCTGCAAGCCCGGATAGAGCTCCGGCAGGCTACGGGGCAGGGCTCCTTTACCCTGCCGCCCTCCCTGGCCTCGGGCACCTACACAGTGCGCGCCTACACCAACTGGATGCAGAACTTCGGGCCGGAATACTACTTCCGCAGCTCCGTAACGGTGGTCAATACCTTCGCAGCCTCGGGTACGGCAGCACCGGATTCGACCAAGCCTTACACGGTCCAGTTCTTTCCGGAGGGCGGTAATCTGGTGCAGGGCCTGCCCGGTAAAGTTGGTTTTCAGGCCACCAACGCCAACGGCAAGGGTGTAGCCGTGCAGGGCCAGGTGCTCACCCAGACCGGCGCGGTGGTAGCCACCTTCAAAACCCTGCGCTTTGGCCTGGGTAGCTTCAGCTTTACGCCGGAAGCCGGCAACACCTATACGGCCGTGGTAACCCCGGCCAACGGCAAGCCGGGGCGCTACCAGTTGCCCCCGATATACGCCCAGGGCTACGCCATGCGCCTGGAACGCCCGGCTAGTGGCCCGCTCACCGTAACAGTGCGCGCCACTACCAGCCAGTCCGAAACCGTGTACCTGCTGGGCCATGCCGGGCAAAACATAGCCGTAGCCACCCAGGCAACGCTGCGCAACGGCGCGGCCACCTTCACCGTGGAGCCAAGTCAGCTGCCCGATGGCATTTCGCATTTCACCCTTTTTAACGCCGACCGCAAGCCGCTGTGTGAGCGGTTGTATTTTCAGCCACCCCGCAACCAGCTCACCGTCAGCGCTCAACCCGATAAGCCTTATTACGCCCTGCGCGAACAGGTAGCCCTGAACCTGGCTACCACGAGCGGGCCGGGGCAGCCTCTGGGGGCCAATTTATCGGTGGCCGTGTACCGGCTGGATTCCTTATCATCCCCGCGGCCCACCGATATCAACAGCTACCTGTGGCTGAGCGCCGACCTGAAGGGCCAGGTCGAAAGCCCCGAGTACTATTTTACGACTACCGGCCCCGAAGCCGCCGAGGCAGCCGATAATCTGATGCTTACCCAGGGCTGGAGCCGGTTTCGATGGGAGCAGGTGCTGGCTCCCACGCCGCCCCCCCTACCCTACCTGCCCGAGCTGCGCGGTCCGCTGGTACAGGCCCGCCTGACCCAGCCCGGCACCGATATTCCCCGCCCGGGCGTGACGGCCTACTTGGCCTCGCCCAGCCGCCTGATTCGCCTGACCAACGCCGTGAGCAACGCCGATGGCCTCGTGCAGTTTGAAGCTGATGCGGTACCTGGTACCCGGGAACTGGTTATCCAGACGGACCCGCGCCAGGACAGCACCGCGCAAATTCAGTTGCTTTCGTCCTTCTCCGGCCGCTACGCCCCTACACTGCCACCCGTGTTCCGTGCCCAGCCCAGCTTGGAAGGGGCTTATACCAAGCGGCATTTCCAGACCCAGGTACAAACCATCTTCGCCCCCAAAGAAACCTTGCGTTCCGCCCCGGCCCCTTCCGACAGCCTGGCGTTCTACGGTAAGCCAAGCGAAAGCTACTTCTTGGATAAGTACACCCGTTTCAAGGTGCTGGAAGAAGTGATGCGCGAGTACGTGCCGGGCGTTATCGTCCGTATCCGCAAGGATGGATTCCACTTCCTGGTGACGGATAAGGTCAATAACGCCATTCTCTCCGAAAACCCGCTGGTATTGCTGGATGGCGTGCCCGTTTTCAGCGTGAACAAGATGATGGCCATGGATCCGCTGAAAATTCAGAAGCTGGAGGTAATCGACAGCCGTTACTTCCACGGCTCCACTGTGTACAACGGCATCGTGAGCTACACCACCTACAAGGGTGATCTGGAAGGCTTCGAGCTGGACTCCCGGGCGCTGATTCAGCAGTACGAGGGCCTGCAGGCGCAGCGGGAGTTCTACGCACCCCGCTACGATACACCCCAGCAAAAGCAGAGCCGCCTGCCCGACATGCGCAACCTGCTCTACTGGAACCCGAGCGTGACTACCACGGCCGCCGGCCCCCAGCAGCTGCAGTTTTACACCGGCGACCAGGCCGGCCGCTACCTGGTGGTGGTACAGGGCCTGGCCCCCACCGGGCAGGCTGGCAGCACCCACACGGTTCTGGAGGTAAAGCCCGCACTGTAGCCGGCCAGAACACATTTTTAAAGCCACTCTGCCTGGGCAGGGTGGCTTTACGTCTTTTGGTGGCTCCCGCACCGTGTCCGTAACTCCGGTCGGCTATCTGGGGTAGTATAACTGCTACTTCTCCTTTTGGTTTGTTAGCTTTTTGTGTGACGCGGCGGCTGTAACCCGTGCCCGCGCTTCTCCCCTTCCGTACCTTCGCCCCTATGACTCCCGACGCCCCCGCTGCCCAGCCCCACAAGCTTTTCCTGCTCGACGCTTTTGCCCTGATTTACCGCGCCCACTTTGCGTTCAGCAAGAACCCGCGCGTGAACTCCAAGGGCCTGAACACCGGGGCCATCCTGGGCTTCACCAACACGCTGGTGGAAGTGCTGCAGAAGGAAAAGCCCACCCACATCGGCGTGGCGTTTGACGCGGCCAAGAAGACGTTCCGCCACGAGCAGTACGCCGAGTACAAGGCCCAGCGCCAGGCCATGCCCGAAGATATCGGCCTAGCCATTCCGTATATCAAGCAGATCATCAAGGCATTCCACATTCCCATTCTGATGGTGGAAGGCTTCGAGGCCGACGACGTGATTGGCACGCTGGCCCGCCGGGCCGAGGCCCAGGGCTTTGGGGAAGTATACATGATGACGCCCGATAAGGACTACTGCCAGCTGGTGACGGACTGCGTGAAGATCTACCGGCCGGCCTTCATGGGCAACGCCGCCGAAATCCTGGACGTGGCCCACGTGCTGCAGCGCTTCGAGATTGAGCGGCCCGAGCAGGTGATTGACATTCTGGGCCTGCAGGGCGACGCTTCCGACAATATCCCGGGCATTCCGGGCATCGGCGAGAAAACGGCCAAAACGCTGATCCAGAAGTACGGCTCGGTGGAAAACCTGATTGCCAACGTCGACCAGCTCAAGGGCAAGCAGCAGGAAAACGTGCGCAACTTCGCCGAGCAGGGCCTCATGAGCAAGGAGCTGGCCACCATCCACCTCGACGTGCCCATTGAGTTTGAGGCCGACAAGCTGGTGCTGGATCAGCCCGATGCCGAGGCCCTGCGCCAGCTGTTCGACGAGCTGGAGTTCCGCCAGCTGGCCGCCCGCGTACTGGGCGGCGGCAGTCCCGCCGGCGTGAGTGCCGCGCCAGTTGGGCGCGGGGCGCGCCGCCCCAAAACCGCCGAAGGCCAGGGCAGTTTGTTCGGCTCGTCGTCGGATGCCGCCGTGGCCATTGGCGCGGAAGAAGGCGAAACGGGCGAGTTTGGCGCGCCAGCCGGCCCACGCCGTACGCTGCAGGACGTACCGCACCAGTACCACCTGATGGACACGCCGGAGCTGCGGGCATCTTTGCTGGAATTCCTGCTCCAACAAACCGAGGTCAGCTTCGACACCGAAACCACCGGCCTCGATACCATGACGGCCCGGCTGGTGGGCCTGAGCTTCTGCTGGCTGCCCGGCGAGGCCTACTATGTGCCCGTACCGCACGACGACCACGCCGCCGCCCAGGCTCTTGTGGATGAATTTCAGCCGTTTTTTGAGGCTGTGCACATCCTCAAAATCGGCCAGAACATCAAGTACGACCTCACCATCCTCAAGCATTACAACGTCGCCATCAGCGGGCCGCTGTTCGATACCATGCTGGCCCACTACCTGCTGGAGCCCGATATGCGCCACGGCATGGACGTGCTGGCCGAAACCTACCTGCACTACACGCCCGTGCCCATCACGGCGCTCATCGGCCCGAAAGGCAAAAACCAGAAAACCATGGCCGACCTGCCCCCGGCCGAGGTGTCGGACTACGCCTGCGAAGACGCCGACGTGACGCTGCAACTCAAGCACGTGTTTGAGCCCCTGCTCAAGGAAGTGGGGTTGCTGGATTTGCTCAACGAGGTGGAAAACCCGCTGGTGCCGGTGCTGGCCGATATCGAGTACGAGGGCGTGAAAATCGACTCCTCGGCCATGGGCGAGTACTCGGCCGAGCTGCAAGGCTACATCGTGGACCTGGAGAAGCAGATTTTCACGGAAGCCGGCCAGGAGTTCAACATTGGCTCGCCGAAGCAGCTGGGCGAGGTGCTGTTCGATAAAATGGACATCGGCAAGGGCAAAATCAAGAAGACCAAGACCGGCCAGTACGCCACCGGCGAGGAAATCCTGAGCCAGCTGGCGGCCGACAACCCCATTGCCGCCCTCATTCTGGAGTATCGCCAGCTCAGTAAGCTGCGCAGCACTTATGTGGAGGCCCTGCCCCAGCTGGTCTGCGAGCTGGACGGCCGCGTACACACCAGCTTCAACCAGGCCGTAACGGCCACCGGCCGCCTCAGTAGTACCAACCCCAACCTCCAGAACATTCCCATCCGCACCGAGAAGGGCCGCGAAATCCGCAAGGCCTTCGTGCCCCGCGACGCCGGCCACCTGCTGCTGGCGGCCGACTACTCGCAGGTGGAGCTGCGCATCATGGCTGATTTTTCGGGGGATAAAACGATGATTGAAGCCTTCCGCCAAGGCCTCGACATTCACACCAGCACGGCCAGCAAGGTGTTTAAAGTGCCGCTGAATGAGGTGGACAGCGAGATGCGCCGCAAGGCCAAAACCGTCAATTTCGGCATCATCTACGGCATTTCGGCCTTCGGGCTAGCCCAGCGCATCGGCATTTCGCGCAAGGAAGCCACGGAGATTATCGATACGTATTTCGAGGAGTTTTCGTCGGTGAAGCAGTTCATGGACGACAGCATCAACAAGGCCCGGGAGCTGGAATATGCCACCACCCTGCTGGGCCGCCGCCGCTACCTGCGCGACATCAACTCGCGCAACGCCACCCTGCGCGGCTACACCGAGCGCAACGCCATCAACGCCCCCATTCAGGGCACCGCCGCCGACATCATCAAGAAGGCCATGATCAACATCCACGAGTGGCTGCGTCAGGAAAAGCTCGGCACCAAGATGATTCTGCAGGTGCACGACGAACTGGTGTTTGATGCGGTGCAGGAGGAAGTGGCCTACATCACGCCCAAAATCAAGGAGCTGATGGCCACCGCCCTGCTCCTGCCCCACGGCGTGCCGCTGGAAGTAGAAGTCGGCACCGGCCAGAACTGGCTGCAGGCGCACTAAAACAGTATCGTTTCTTAGGCTTGCGGACCAAAGTAGAGACGCAATAGTTGGAGTCTCGTCGTTGCTGATGTTGAACGGTTGGCATCGCGCCAGAACTGCGCAACATCAGCAACGACGAGACGCAAAATATTGCGTCTCTACTTCGTATACCAATCCGGTCAATGAGCTGAATCTTTACACAACCCCATGGACCACACCACGAAAAACGGAATAGTCGCGGAGCTGATCAGCCTGCTGACCCAGGCCAACGCGCACGTTACGTTCGTCGATGCCTGCACCGACCTCACGCCCGCGCAGTGGAACCAGCACGTGCCGGAAGCGCCGTACACCATCTGGCAGCTGGCAGAGCACGTGCGCATTGCCCAGTGGGATATTGTGGAATTTTCGCTCGGCGCCGCGCACGTTTCGCCGGACTGGCCTACCGGCTACTGGCCCGCCACAACCGCCACCGCCGACGAAGCCAACTGGCACCGGACGCTTGACCAGATCCGGGCCGACCAGCAGCGGTTCATTGACCTGCTGCACGCGCCCGACACCGACCTGCTGGCCCCCATTCCGCACGGCGACGGCCAGACCATCCTGCGCGAAGCCATGCTGCTGGGCGACCATGCCGCCTACCACACCGGCGAAATCATTCTGCTGCGCCGACTGCTGCACGCCTGGTAGGCAACTAACTCCACCCAATATCAGGCTCCCCCTCTCCTTTTCCGGAGAGGGGGCCGGGGGGTGAGGCGCCCCGGGCGCGCCGTTCGTACGCTGGGACGCAACAGAGTACTCAGCCATATAGAGAAAAGTATGGGCGGCGGCGGGCGAAATCCGGCGCACATATCCGCGCCGGCTGGGTGGCCGTATAGCCAGCCTACACGCTCACTCTAACGCAGCCTCCTATGCTTCCTCAACCTCACACCACTACCCTGCAAAACGTGGCCCGCGGCCTCATGGGCACCTTTATGGTAGTGGCCGGCACCGGCCACCTCACCTTTCAGCGTCAGGAGTTTCAGGCCCAGGTTCCCGATTTCGTGCCGCTGAGCAAGGATACGACCGTGCTGGCCTCGGGCGTGGTGGAAATTGGGCTGGGGCTGGCGCTACTGCTATGGAAGAAGCGCCGGGTGGAAATGGGCCTCGGGCTGGCGGCTTTCTACGCAGCCGTTTTCCCCGGCAACATCCACCAGTACACCCACCACCTCTCCGCCTTCGGCCTCGACACCGACGACAAGCGCCTGGCCCGGCTGTTTTTCCAGCCCGTGCTTATCGGCGTGGCGCTCTGGAGCACGGGGGCCCTGACGTATCTGAAACGTCGCAAATAGGCCCCTTATGCCCAACGCTCCAAAGCCCGGCGAAAACCCTTGGCCCCCGATTTGGTAGTACAGCGTATGACAACCGACGTTTCTTTTGATGTAGTGGTGATTGGGGCCGGCCCCGTAGGGCTGGCCTGCGGGCTGGAAGTGCAGCGGCGCGGCCTCTCGGTGTGCGTGCTCGACAAGGGCGCGCTGGTGAATTCCATCATCGGCTACCCCACCAATATGGAGTTCTTCTCCACGCCCGAGCTGCTCGAAATCGGGGGACACCCTATGACCACGCTGCACTACAAGCCTTTGCGCGAAGATGCCCTCGACTACTACCGCCGCGTAGCCCAGACTGAAAAGCTCACCTTGCGCCTCTACGAGCGGGTAAACGGCCTCGAAGGCGAGCAGGGCAACTTTACTGTCGTAACTGAAAAGGGCCGCATCAGGGCGCGCTTCGTGGTGGTGGCCACCGGCTTCTACGACGTGCCCAACCTACTGCGCGTGCCCGGCGAAGACCTCCCCCACGTCACGCACTACTACAAGGAGCCCTACGCCCACGCCGACCAGGACGTGGTGATTATCGGGGCCAAAAACTCCTCAGCCAAAGCCGCTTTGCAGCTGCTGCGTGCCGGTGCCCGCCCCACGCTGGTGGTGCGCGGCCCGGAAATCAGCGAGTCGGTGAAGTACTGGATCCGGCCCGACCTGGTGAACCGCATCAAGGAGGGCCGAATCGGCTGTTTGTTCAACACCACCGTGGCCCGCATTACTGCTACCACTGTGGAGCTGAACACGCCCGACGGTCCGCGCACCCTGCCGGCCCAGCACGTGTATGCCCTCACTGGCTACCACCCCGACTTCCGGTTCCTAGCCACCCTGGGCATCACCTGTGAAGCCGACGCCGCCCAGACGCCCACTCACAACGCCGATACGCTGGAAACCAACCGCCCCGGCCTCTACCTCGCCGGCACCGTGTGCGGCGGCCTCAACACCAGCCGCTGGTTTATCGAAAACGGCCGCTACCACGCCCAGCTCATTGCCGCCCGCCTGGCTGGCGAGGCCGCGCCTGCCCTGCCTGAGGTATTGCAGCAGGTGCAGCTTTCCTGAACTTTACTGCTGCTCATACCGCCACAAAAAAGCGCCTCTCCTGCAAACAGGAGAGGCGCTTTTTTGTGGTTTACTATCGAGAGCTTACTGCGGGAAACGTACTCCGCGGTAGTCGTTGGCATTGACGGTAGGTACCTTGGCACCATACTTCGCATTGATAGCCCGGATCATCTCGTTGGCCACTACGGCGTAGCCGCGGGGCGTAGGATGCACGCCGTCCAGTGAGAACAGGTTACCAGCAATGAAAGCAGCCGTGTTGTTCACCCCGTTGGTCACGATGCCGGAAGTAGCAACGCGCGAGAAGAAGGCATTAGCATCGAAAATAGCCAGTCCTTTCTCGTTGGCTTTGGCCACAATGGAGGAGTTGAAGCTAGTGGTAGCCGTACGTACCAAGCCCTGCTCCACATCATCTAGCACAAATAGGCTGGGAATGGGGTTGCCGGCGCTGGTACCGAAGGTGGCCGTGGTATCAATACCGTAGGCCGTCAGGAAGAGGGAGAAACCAGCTGCTGGCTGGCCGCTCTGGGCGTACACGTAGCGCCAGGCGCGGCCAGTACGCTGATTCAGCAACCCTAGGAAGGGCGAGGAAAGCAGGGTGAACAGCTGGCGGCCGCTACCACTGGCATCACGAATATCGGTAGTGGCTACCTGCTTGCGGTTAGTGGAAGTAGGTCCGCCGAAAGCCGAACCTGTTTGCACCACGATACCGGGTACGCTGGCGGCCGCGAGTGTAGCACGGAATGTAGGCCCTACCGTAGTGAAGAACGGCACGTTGGTCACATCCGGAATAGTTGCCACTACTCCTTTCGACCCGCTAGCTGTCAGCACGTTAATGATACGGTTGTTTTTGAGGCGGAAGGTATCCACGTTCGTGATGGTGTTAGCAGCTCCGCCAGCTGTAGCATAGCCCAGCACGTCGTTGTTACCCAGCCAGTTCGAGAAGAACGTAGCCGTAGCTGCCTCCGCCTTCACGCGCTGAAAATAGCTTTGCGTGGGCGTGCTGGTAGGCGTGATGCGCTCAAAGTAAGGATTACCCTGAGTGCTGCCGTACCCTGGCGTCTGGATATCGCTTAGGCGAATACCGGGCACGCCCAGGTTATCTACGCGGCCATCGTAGCGGGTGTACAGCAGCGGGGTAGCGCTGCGCACTGCTAGGTTAGTTGTCACGTTGGCCGTGATGGGCGTCCCGGCGGCCGTAAAGCCCGTCAGGCGCAGGTAACCCGAGCCATTGCTCTGGGCTTCCGTGAACAGCGGCTGGTTGAACTCACCACCACCGGCCAGCGAGAACTGCTGCGCCAGAATGCTGGGGTACGAGTTCTGCTGGCCTTCCAGATACAGGCCGCCATCAGAGAAACCGGCCGTGAGGGAGTTACCAACGGCAATGTAACGGGAGAAATCAGCGGAGCCTTTATCCGCCCGGAAGTCGTCTTCTATATCGGGCTGGCAGGCCGTGAGGCCCAGGCCCAGCAGCGCCACCAGGGGCGTAACCTTGCGAAACAGGTAAGTATTCATGAGTCAGAAAGCGAGTCGCGGTTAGAAAGCGTAGTTCAGGCCGATGCCCGGAATCACGATGTTGGTTTTGTAGGTACCGGCAATGCGGTCCGTGGTGCCGTTGTTGAGCAGGTCGGCCTGAGTTTCTGTGCGCTTTTTGATGCTCACGAACTGGCCCGACAGGTCCACGCTGAACTTACCGAAGGCGTACGAAGCGCCCAGCGTACCGCTGATGCGGTCATTATCCGGGGTTTCGGGCGTTACGTAGCCGTCTTTCACCGGCGTTTCGTCATACACGCCACCGGCGCGCACCGTCAGGCCCTCGGTGAGTTTGTACTGACCACCCAGGCGGAACGTGAGAGCATCCTGGTAAAAGCGCTTCGATTCGCTGGAAGTAGAGCCGTTGATCTGCTGATCGAAATCAAAGCGCAGTACGCGGTACTTGCTCCATTGGGCCAAGTTGGCGTCGAAGCCAATCGTCAGCTTTTCGTTGGGCATAATGCCGATACCGATGCTGGTAGTGGCCACCAGCGGCAGCGTAGCGCCGAATTTGGTGGCCTGGAAGCGGGAGCTGAACGAAGCCGGAATGCCGGTAAACGTTACGTCGCCATCTTTTACTACAGCATCAATTTTCGAGCGGTAGTTGATACCTACCGACAGCTTATCGGAAGGCTTGAAGAAGATACCGGCGTTGAAGCCCATCTTCGTTTCGGCCTTGCCATCCAATTCAATGTGGCCGTAGGAATCAGGCAACGGAACATCACGCTGCAGGTTTACCGCGCCGTAGGCCAGCACTACCAGGCCGGCACCCACGCTCAGCTGATCGGTAATGGCGTAGCTGACGGTGGGCTGTACAAAGATGGATTTCAGGTCGATGTCGGTGAGGGACGTCCGGCCTTCCCAGCCGTCGGCGTACTGCAGCTTGCTGCCAAAGGGTGTATACACCGCAATACCTGCCCGGAATTTACCTTCCGAAGGGCCGAAGCCCGCGTACAGGCTGAATGGGGTGGTTACCGTATTCCGCAGCTGCCGCTGCTGGCTACCGCCTTCCGCTACAAACGCGTTGCGCGCCAGCGTCAGATTAGCACCAATCTGCACGCCGCGCTCCTTTACCATGGCCAAAGCACCGGGGTTGTAGAACATGGCCGCCTGGTCCAGCGACAGGCCTACGCCTACGCCACCCATGCCGTTGTTTTTTATCCCGGCCAGCGTTACCTGGTAGCCACCCGCCCAGGCCGCCGAGCCTGAGAGCAGCGCACCTCCCGCGAGGAGTAGAGATTTTAGATTCATACCGGAGAAAAGATGAGTGAGAATTTTGGGGGTTTAGGCCCTAAATGTAGGGAAAAAGACAATGATTTAGTCGGCACGCCGAACAAGTTTCTGTGGGGTGATTTTCGCAGTTTGTGAGTACTTCCTCAGGTTACCGCAATCCGGCCGGGCCTGTTCCGGGCCCGGCGCTACATCTCCACCCGGGGGCCTGCTTCGCGGGAGTGCAGGTCCAGCAGCTGGCCAGCCACCAGCAGATGCACCCGGAAACCCTGCCCGCTCACCGGCTCGCCCCTTCCGATGCGGCCCAGGTTGCTGCCGTGCAGGTAGCGGCCATCTACCACCATTACCACTCCATCACCAAACACCTCGGCGTAGCGGCCCTGCCGGATGATGAGGCCGGTTTCCTCGGCCAGCCCCACGCCCAGGCACATGGGATGCGCCAGCAGCGCGTGGGCCAGCCGCCCGAAACGGCCACGTTCCACAAAATGCTGATCAATAAGCAGCTGGGGCAGCAGGCCCAGACCGGTGCTGGTGAGCATGCCGCCCTTGCGCAGGGCCCGCCAGCCGTAGCCTTCCACCACCATGTATTCGGGCATGACGGCGGCCCCGGCACTGGTCCCGGCAATGATAAAGTCTGCCTCCTGCTGATACCGCTCGTGCAGCACCCGCAGGAATTCCGTACCCTGCAAAAAATCGGTGATGCGCTCCTGGTCGCCGCCGGAGAAGAACACGAGGCCGGCCCGACGCAGACGACGCAACGTATCGGGCGCATCGGCGGGATGGTGCTCACTGATGCGCAGGTGCCGGGCCCCGGTACAGCCCAGCTCGCGCAAAGCCCGCTCGTAGGCCCGGGCCGAGCGGGTATCGTCGCGGGAGGCCACGGTGATGATTTCAACCGGCAGGCCGGCCTTCGGCAGCATGTCGCAGAGCAGGGCCAGCATGGCATCATCGTCGCCGCCACCAAGGGCGACGAGGGTACCGAGGGGCGGGACAATAGGTGGCTGGGGCATAGACATCGAGGGGGAGTGCAGACCAAATGTACGCGGTAGGTGCAAGCTGCCAAGAAATCTGGCTACCTCAAGCGGCCACCCGGCTGTTACGGGCGCAGAAATCCGGTGGTGGCCGCGCCCGTACCGTTGAGTTCCCCGTACATGGGCCTGAACCCGCCAGAAAGTTAACGTAGAGGCACGGAAACCGCCCCCGAAAAGCCTACTTTTGCGCGCCGGTTTTTACCGCCTCACCAAGTCCTGTTTGCCTAGCGAAAAACACCCCTTCCTGCCGTTCATGAATCAGCACCCGACTACCGACCACATCACGTCCCTGATTCAGGAGGGCGAGTTTTTCAAACTCAAGGAGGCGCTCAAGTCGTTTGAGCCGAACGAAGTAGTGGAGCTGCTGGAACAGGAAGAAGAGCGGGAACAGCTCATCATCTTCCGGCTGCTGCCGCTCCGGCTGGCCACGGAAGTGTTCGAGTACCTCGACCTCGACATTCAGAAACACTTTCTGGCCAACCTCTCGCAGGATAAGATTTCGGATATCCTCAACGAAATGTCGCCCGATGACCGGACGGCGCTGCTGGAGTTTCTGCCCGACGAGCTGGTGCGGGAGCTGATCCAGACGCTGTCGGAGCCGGAGCGCAAGGTGACGCTGGAGCTGCTGGGCTACCCCGAGTACTCAGTGGGCCGCCTGATGACGCCCGACTACATTGCCATCCGGGAAAGCTGGACGGTGCAGCAGGTGCTCGACTACATTCGGCGGCACGGCGGGCAGTCGGAAACCCTGAGCGTGCTCTACGTGACCGATGAGCGGGGTATCCTCATTGACGATATCCGCATCCGGGAATTCCTACTTTCCGATCCGCAGAAGCATGTGAGCGAGCTGATGGACCGCCGCTACGTGCAGCTTACCGCCATGCAGGACCAGGAGGAGGCCATTGAGGTGTTCCGCCGCAACGACCGGGTGGCTCTGCCCGTGGTAAACGACGAAGGCGTGCTGTTCGGCATCGTGACCATTGATGATATCCTCAGCATCCGGGAAGAAGAAGACACCGAGGACATCCAGAAGCTGGGCGGCTCGGAGGCCCTGGATGCGCCATATCTCGATACGCCTATCTGGAAAATGGTGCAGAAGCGGGCCGGCTGGCTGGTGATTCTGCTCATTGGGGAAATGCTCACCACCTCGGCCATGCACCACTTCGAGGATGACTTGCAGAAGGCGGCCGTGTTGGGGCTGTTCATTCCGCTCATCATCTCGGCCGGTGGCAACGCGGGCTCCCAGGCCACTTCGCTCATCATCCGGGCCATGAGCCTGGGCGAGTTTTCGTTATCGGACTGGTGGCTGGTGATGCGGCGGGAGCTGCTGTCGGGCCTCGCGCTGGGCGGCATCCTGGGTGTGGTGGGCGCACTGCGCATTGTACTGTGGGCCAACTACATCGACCCCGGCTACTTCGGCCCGTACTGGCAGCTGATTGCCGTGACGGTGGGCTTCTCGCTGCTGGGCATTGTGCTGTGGGGGGCGCTGTCGGGGGCTATGCTGCCCATGCTGCTGCGCCGTCTGGGGCTTGATCCGGCCACGTCCTCGGCCCCGTTCGTAGCCACGCTGGTGGACGTTACCGGCCTGATCATCTACTTCTCGGTGGCCACCTTCGTGCTGCGCGGCACACTGCTGTAAGAGGTGTGGCGGTTGGCTGTTCGCCGCTCCTAAGCGTAGAAGGACGGCCAACAGCCCCACGCAATGACCGAACAACTTCTCACCCGCCAGGAATCCTCATTTGCCTGGCTGGATATCACCAGCCCCACCGTGGCCGAGTTGCAGGCCGTGGCCGCGCAATACGACCTGCCCGACTCGCTGGTGCGCGACTGTCTGGAACCCACCCACCTGCCCAAGTTTGAGGCTACCCACGGGCTGAGCTTCGTGATTCTGCGGGTGTTCAATCCGCCCAAAACCAACGAGGCCGACACCATTCAGGAGCTCAGCACCAAGATTGCCGTGTTCTACGCCGCCGACTACCTGATTACGGTACACCGGCTGCCGCACCCGGTACTGAACGAGCTGCAACGCGTGGCTGGCGGCCCCAGCGACGCGTGCAGCACTCCCGCCGAAGTGGCGTTTCATCTGGTCCGTTACGCCCTCAACAGCTACATGCAGCCGGCCCTGCGGCTGACGCGGGAACTGGACGATTACGAGGCGGAGATATTTCTGAAGCAGGAAGTACCCAACGCCTTGCAGGGCTTATACTTCCTGAAGCGCAAAGCCTCGGCGGCCAAGCAGCTCCTGCTGCTCACGCGCGATATCCTCACGATGCTGCGCCGGCAGCTGGCCCCCACCAACACCGACGACACGCTGCTCCAAGATACCCAGGATTTGCAGGTGAAGGTAGAAACCATGTACCAGCAGCTCGACGGCGGCGCCACCAACCTCATGAACCTCTACCTCTCGCTCTCGTCACAGCGTACCAACGAGGCCATGCGCGTACTCACCGTGTTTTCAGCGTTTTTCCTGCCGCTCACCTTCATTGCCGGCATCTATGGCATGAACTTCAGCCACATGCCGGAACTGACCTGGAAATTCGGCTACCCGCTTTCCATCATATCGATGGTGGTTATTTCGGTGGGGATTTATGTGTGGTTCAAGCGCAAGGGCTGGATCTGAGGCGGCCGCTGTTTTCAGCGGCTACTCGGGCACTTGCTGCTTATACCAGCGCCGGAAACCAATGTAGCCGGGAACCAGCGCAACCAGCATTGCCACTACCCAGACCACGAAATAAGGAAACAGGCTTGTTGGATCAAGAAAGTAGGTGAAGCCCTTCAGCAGCACCAGTAGGCCCGTCACCATCGGCATCAGATAATATGTACCGGCCAGCCACCAGTTCAGGCCGGTACGCAGCGGCCCCAACGGCAGATCTGCCAGCTTGATAATCTGCTGGTATATCCAATACGGTAGCATTACCCACACCGTAAGAAATACAATGACAAATGCCGAGCCCAGTACAAACGTCAGCATTGGTAACCACAGGATAAAAGCGCCGAGGTAGCCAGTAATAACCAGTAGCCACACCAGCAATATCACAAAGACTGTAGCCGCACTTTTCATTACCTAAAGATATGGGCCGAAGGTGAGTTGGGAGTCCCTAATAATCCACCCGGCCACGGTTGGTTTTCTTGTCGCCGTGCTTCTTTTTGGATTCCAGGCGCTGGCGCACGGCGCCTTTGCTGGGCTTGGTGGCTTTGCGGGCTTTGGGCTTGTAGAGGGCTTTGCTGAGCAGCTCGTGGAATTTGCGCAGGGCCGTTTCCTTGTTGCGCAGCTGGCTCCGGTCTTCCTGGGCTACCACCAGCAATTCACTTTCGGCGGTGAGCCTGGAGGCCAATTTCTGAAGCAGCGTCTCTTTCTGTTCGTCGGTGAGCAGCTGGGAATCGAGGAGGCGGAAGCGTAGCTCCACCCGGCTTTCCACCTTGTTCACGTTCTGGCCGCCCGGTCCGCTGCTGCGGCTGGTTTGAAACTGAAGTTCGGGCAGGAAGTCGGCGGCGGCGGGAAGCATTGTGGGGCAGATTGCAGCGCGAAGCCTTTGCTTCGCGTCTCGGTATATGGTTGGTAGTTGTGGCGCCTCTCCGTTTCCCAGGGCTTTAGCCCTGGGAAACGGAGAGGCGCTATGGTTCGTTGGCTGTTTCGCTGACTACTAGCCCAGGGCTTCAGTTCTGGAACGCCCACGCCGAACCACTTTGCAACGATACGCCAAGCAAAGGCTTTCCGCTACAAAACTTTCCACAGCAGCCAGCCCAGCAGGCCGCTCCGGATGGTCCAGGCCACGGTGCGGAGCCAGTTAGTGCGCACCAGCCCGTCGATGGCCACGTAATCGTAGCCGTGGGTGCCGAGGCGGTTGTGAAACGGCACCGAAATCAGAAACGTCACGGCCCAGATGAGCAGCACCAGCGCCAGCTGCCCCCAGCGGGCCGCGCCCAGCTCCGGGGCCGCCCCGGCCAGCCAGCCGGCCAGGCCCAGCTCCAGCACCATCGGGGCCAACACTACCCAGCTCATGGTGCGGGTGTGGTGCTCATGAAACGCCCCGAATTTCTCGGGGGCCACGTAGGCGAAACCGGGGTAATGCACCAGCTGCACCGTCCAGATGAGGCCGGTGAGGTAAGCGGCCACGGCCAGGTTGAGCAGCAGCAGATGCGGGAGTTTCATGGGCAGGCAACGACCGGAAAGAGGGCGGCGTCCTTGCCGCTACGCGAAACAACTCATTCGCGCTACATTCGTCCTCCCTTACCTGTCGTTTTCTATGATTTTCTCCCCTCCCCTGCGGCCCTGGCTGCTGGCGGCCCCGCTGCTGGGCCTCGTATTCACGGCCTGCCAGCCCGGCGGCAAGTCCCAGGCCACCGGCCCCGACCTCATCCAGGCCAACCTAGACACCACCGTGCGCCCCGGCGACGATTTTTACAACTACGCCAACGGGGCCTGGTTCAAGCAGCATCCTATTCCGGCGTCGGAAAGCAACTGGGGCATCGGCAAGGAGGTGCAGAACGAGGTGTACGCCCGCCTGCGCAAGCTCAACGAAGACGCCGCCAAAACCAGCGCCGCCGCTGGCTCGGTGCAGCAGAAAATCGGCGACTTCTGGGCCACGGGCATGGACAGCGCCACCATTAACCAGCAGGGCGTAGCGCCCCTGAAGCAGGAGCTGGACCGCATTGCCGCCATGCAGTCGGTGGCCGATGTGCAGGCCGCCATTGCCCGTCTGCAGCCGCTGGGCGTGAATGCCCTCATTGGCTACTACGTGGGCCAGGACGCCAAAAACAGCGACAAAATGGCCTTGCAGCTGTGGCAGTCGGGCCTGGGTTTACCCAACCGCGACTATTACTTCAACAAGGACGCCCGCACCAAAAACATCCGGCAGGAGTACGATAAGCACCTTGCCACCATGTTCGGGCTGCTGGGCCAGGATGCGGCTATGTCCCAGGCCAGCGCCCAACGCGTGGTGCAGCTGGAAACCAAGCTGGCCGCTTCCTCGCGCAAGCTCGAAGCCCTGCGCGACCCGTACGCCAACTACAACAAAATGGCCGTTTCGGGCCTGGATAAGCTCACACCCGGCCTCAGCTGGAAGCCCTGGCTGGCCCAGATGCAGCTTGCCAAGGTAGATACGGTGATTGTGGGGCAGCCCGAGTTCTACCGCGAAGCCGGCCGCCTGCTCACCACCGCGCCCCTGGCCGACTGGAAAGCCTACCTGCAGTGGCAGCTGGTACACGCCTTTGCCGGCAAGCTCAGCCAGGACTTCGACAACGAGAACTTCCGCTTCTACGGCACCGTGCTGCAGGGCGCCAAGCAGCAGCGCCCCCGCTGGAAGCGCGTACTCGATGCCGAGGAAAACGCCATGGGCGAGGCCCTGGGCCAGCTGTTCGTGCAGGAATACTTCACTCCCGCCACCAAGAAGCGCTACGAGGACCTCACCGAAAACGTGGTAGCTTCCTTCCGCGAGCATATTCAGAAGCTGGACTGGATGAGCGACTCCACCAAGCAAAAGGCCCTGGTGAAGCTCACCAAAATCACCCGCAAAGTAGGCTACCCCGATAAGTGGAAGGACTATTCATCCCTGAAAGTGGACCGCAGCTCCTACGCCGCCAACGTGATGCGCGCCAACGAATGGGCCTACCGCTACAACCTGAGCAAGCTGGGCAAACCTGTGGACCGTACCGAGTGGGGCATGACGCCCCAGACCTATAACGCCTACTACAACCCCAGCAACAACGAAATTGTGCTGCCGGCCGCTATTTTCGCCATTCCCGGCCTGATTGACGCCAACGCCGACGATGCCGTTATCTACGGCTATGCCGGGGCCAGCACCATCGGCCACGAGCTGACCCACGGCTTCGATGATGAGGGCAGCCAATTTGATGAGAAAGGCAACCTGCGCAACTGGTGGAGCAAAAAGGATCGGGCCGCCTTCCAGCAGCGCGTCAACGGCATCGTGCGCCAGTTCAACGGCTACACCATCCTCGATTCGCTGCACATCAACGGCAAGGCCACGGCCGGCGAAAACATTGCCGACCTGGGCGGCATCGTCATTGCTTTGGATGCCTTCAAGAAGACCGAGCAGTACAAAAAGGGCGAGAAAATTGGCGGCCTCACGCCCACCCAACGCTACTTCCTGGGCTATGCGCTGGGCTGGCAAACCCACCAGCGCGACGAGCGACTGGCCCAGGCTATCCTCACCGATGTGCACTCGCCGGCCCAGTTCCGCATCAACGGCCCCTTCGCCGACGTGCCGGAGTTCTACGAAGCCTTCAACGTAAAGCCCGGCCAGAAACTTTACCTGGCTGATTCGGCCCGGGTAAAAATCTGGTAGGCTGACTTTTCAGAAACGAAGCAAAAAAGGCTTTCTGCGCAGTGCAGAAAGCCTTTTTTGCTTGTCAACACACAGAAACATACAGAACGTCATACTGAGCGAAGCCGAAGCATCTCTACCGCTTTGTTGTGGTAGTAATTCAACGAAGCGGTAGAGATGCTTCAACAAGCGGACGCCCGATGAAGCATGCCGGTCAGCTTAGCAACGTCAGCACGCGAGATTCCTCGGCAAGCTCGGAATGACGTTCTGTTGGTGAAGTTCTTTTTATGCGAGTACTGCTACCCAGCTACTGTTTCGGGCGGGCCATGAACTGCTCCAGACCTTGCCGGGCGGTAGCGCGCACCTTGTTTTGCAAGAAGGCCGACCAACCCAGCAGCCAGCCCACCGGCCCCAGCGCCTGCCGCGACCAGCGCCAGAAGCTGAACTCGTCGCGGTGGGTGCGGATGAGGCCGTCCTGGAAGGTGAAATGGGCCTGAATGTGGTTGTGCACCTTGCGGCGGGTTTGCGAGAAGGTGTAGCGGGCATCCCAGGTGGCGCGGCCGACATGCTCGTCGGCCGCTACGTCGTTGTAGGCCAGGCGCAGGTCGCGGCCCCGCTCGCAAAGCATGCGCCACATCTGCCCAATTTCGGCTCCTTTCAGCTGGAAGGCTGCGTCTTCGAAGGTGGCCTCGGGGTGGTAGCACGCGGCCATGCCGGCGTGGTCGCGGCGCTGAAAGGCCTGGTAGAAGCGGTGCAGAAGCTCTTCGTGGGGATGCATGGCCGGATAAGCAAAGGAACAACAGGTGCCCGGACGGAACCGAAACCGGGAGCCCAAAACTGCACAAAAAACAACGCCCGCCGAAAATCCGGCGGGCGTTGTTTTTTGTGCGGCGCCGGTCAGCCTTATACCGGCCGGCCGGCGGCACCCTGAAACGCCGGGGCAAATACCGCGCCGGCAAACTCGCTCATGGTGGTAGACGAGCTACTTTCGGCGGTGCGGGACTCGTGTACCATTACTTTTTCCTCGTTCATGTTGCGCGTCATTTCGTCATAGAGGCTGGCCATGCTTTCGGAGAGGCCGGCCCCGATCATGCCCTGCTTGGCATCGGCATACGGAAACTGCACGTAGGGCAGCTCCGGCCGGCCAATGGCAGCCCCGATGGCCCGGGCCGCATCCTGCATGCTGTAATTCTGCGGCCCCAGAATGTAGTGTACCGAGCCCGCCTCGAAGCCATGTTGCAGCAGCCCGGCGGCTTTGGCGGCAATGTCCCGGGTAGCAACCATGGGGAACGCCAGATCGGGGCTCATTCCGGAACCCATGCTGCCCATGTGCTGAATCAGGCCCACATTGGCCAGCAGGTTTTCCATGAAATACGCCGGCCGCAGATGCGCCACGGCCAGCCCCTCCACGGCATTCAGCCGGGCCTCCTGGTGATAGAGCCCAACCACCGGCCCGGTCCCGGCCGGCAAATCGGCCCCAATGCTGCTCAGATGCACCGCCTGCGCCAGCCCGGCCGCGCGCACGGCCTCGGTCATGGCCTGCCCTACCTGCTGCATGTGCGCCAGCACGTCGGGAGCGGTGGGGTTGGGCGGAATCATCAGGAAAGCGGCATCGGCCCCGCGCAGGACTTCCGTCAGGAAGGCCACATCGTGCAGGTTGCCGGGCCGGGTTGTGGCGCCGGCCTGGGCCAGCGCATCAAGGCGGGCACTGGCCCGGGCCACGGCCGTTACCTTATGCCCCTGCCCGAGCAACTCATGCACGAGGGCCGTACCAATGTTGCCGGTAGCACCGGTGATTACAAAATGCTTTGCCATATGCGTGTCTGGTAAGAAGTTGGGTTCTGAAGCACGGCGGACTATCCCCACGCTTCATGCTTCACAAAGAAAATCACTTACCTTTCCTTTTAGCAAGTACCTACCATAAAGTAGGGTGCTTACCTTTTTCACAGAATTGCTGAATATCAGCCAGAATAAATATGGGCAAACTCACCAAACAACAAGTGGCCGAATCGGACTGGCACGCCAACCTGGCGCTTGGCCCGTTTGATTTCTGCCCCGTACGCACGACGCTTAATGTGCTGGGCGGCAAATGGAAGCTACTGGTTTTGAGCACCCTGTTCGGAGGTGCCCGGCGCTACGGGGAACTACGGCGCCTACTCCCGGAAATCACCGAGAAGATGCTGATTCAGGAATTGCGGGAGTTGGAGCTGGATGGCATTGTGCAACGGGTGGTGTACCAGCAGGTGCCGCCCAAAGTGGAATACTCGCTCACCGAGCAAGGCCAGCGGGTGCAACCCATGATAGCCGCGCTGGTGAGCTGGGGGCAAGGGTATCTGATGCGGGCCGGGCCTGAAGCCATGCCCGCCTCGCTACGCCCCGGCCCGGCCTAGGCCCCGGCTATTTTCGGGACCCAGGCAACGGTTGCCTCGCCACCCGCATCTGTCCGGGCAACCGTTCCACTCTTCAACGCTACTGCCTTATGAAAGCCTTCCGTTTCCTGCTGCCCGGCCTGTTCCTAGCCCTTGTACTATTATCCGCTTTCCGCACGGCGGATACCCGAGAAACCCGCACCGTTGGCGCTTTTACCTCGGTAGGCCTGGGTGGTTCCATGAAAGTGGTGCTGCGCCAGGGCAGCCCGCAGAAAGTAGAAGTGCAGGGCGACGCGGAGGACCTGGCCCACCTCGAAACCATTGTGACCAACAACAAGCTGCGCATCAATACCAAAAAGCAAAGCGGCATGAGTTGGTATAATATGAAAGGCAACGTGACGGTATACGTAACCATGCCCGTTATCAAGGGCCTGTCGGTGGGCGGTTCCGGCACCATCAAGGCCGCCGACACCATTAAAGCGGCCAACCTGGACCTGGCCGTCAGTGGCTCGGGCGGCATTCAGCTCACCAGCGTCACGGCTGATAAAATCAGCTCTTCCCTCTCAGGCTCGGGCACGATTCAGGCGGCGGGGGTGGCTCCGGAACAGGCCATCAGCGTGAGCGGCTCGGGCGGCGTGCAGGCGGCGAAGCTGCAAAGCAAAACCTGCAGCGTGAGCATCAGCGGCTCCGGCGACTGTCGGGTGCAGGCCACGCAGTTGCTGGAGGCCAGCATTGTGGGCTCGGGCGAGGTGTACGTGACGGGCAATCCGCAGGTAAAAAGCTCGGTGGTAGGCAGCGGCCGCGTCCACCGCGAGTAAGGCATACATCGGTTAAACCCTGACGCAAAAAGGCTCCAACGGCACGTCGTTGGAGCCTTTTGCGTTTCAGAGGCCCGCTCAGCTACTCCAGCATCAGTCGGCGGGTGGTAACGTTCGAGGGAGTTATCAGGCGCAGGAGATAGATGCCCACGGGCAGCTTCCGCAGCTTCAGGAGCACTTCCTGGGGGTGGTTGGCGGCCGGCACCAGTTGGCGGTGTACCACGGCCCCGCGCAGATCCAAGACTTCTACGGTGGTGGCTTCGGGGGTAGACTGGGTCAGCGCCACTGTCACCTCACCGTTGGGACTGGGGTTCGGGAACAGCCGTAGCTGCGTCACCACAGTCCCGCCCCACTGCACCGCCACCACGCCGGAAAGGTGGGCCGTGCCATCCAGATCCAACTGACGCAGACGGTAATAGTTGATGCCCGACAACGGAGCGCGGTCAGTAAAGGAGTAGCGCTGGGGCCTGGAAGTAGTACCGGCAGCGGCTATCTGGCCAAGCCCCTCAAATACCTGTCCGTTGGCGGAGCGTTCTACCTCAAACGACGCACTGTTCAGCTCCTGAGCCGTTTCCCAGCTGAGGACCACATCAGCATCCTGCGGCTGGGCCCCAAACCGGACCAGCGTTACGGGCAGTGGCGCATTGGAGCTGGAGGAGCACAAACCGGCCGTGGGGGTGAGCTGCCGGGCCACGCCGGCCTGAGTACTGGCATATTCCAGCTTCAGGCTGTTGAAAGCCGCATTTTCGCCGTATAGCACCAAAATATCGTGCAGACCGGCACTGAGGTAGATGCTGGCCTGCTCGGTGGTTTCGGGGTGCTGGCCGCCATTCTGAATGAGTGCCTGAGCAATGACCGGGGTTGAGGCCAGGGCGGCATTATCCAGCCACAGAAACGCCCCGTCGTCGGCGGTCAGGTAGAAGGTGTAGGTACCGGCCACCGCTATCCGGATGCGGCCTTTGAAGCGGGCACTGAAGCTATCTGGGTCTTCGGGGGTACCGCTGGCGGCTCCGGTCAGGTCGCCCCAGCTTTCGGGGCTGCTGAAATCGAGCACCTCCACATTGCGCCCCTGGGCGGGGGTTATGGTGTTAAAAAAGGCCGGATCATCGTTGAAGTAACCCGGGAAAAACTCGGCGTACAGCCCCGACGAAGCCGGCCGGCCGCCCGCATCGAGCCCGGAGCACCCGGCTGGCGCGGGCGGCACCACCTGCACCGACAGCGAGCGGGCAAAGACGGCACTGCCCCCGGCATTACGCGCGGCCACATCTACCTGGTAGCTGTCTTCGGGCACCGTGGCATTGGCCGCTACCTGACCGGTAGCAGCATTAATGGTAATGCCCGTCGGCAGGTCGGCTGCGTTGGCAATGGCGTATTCTACCACGGCCGAGGCACTCGTAACCGTGGGAGCGGCAGAGGTAGCCGAAGCACCGACTACCAGCCGCAGACTTTTGGGCGAATAGCCCAGGGCGGCCGGGGGCGGCAGTAGCGGCTGCACCGAGGTGCAAAACAGCGTGCCGGGCACCACCTGCCGGCTGATGCCCAGGCCGGCACTTTCGTACTCCAGCACCAGGCTGTTGCCCAGACCATTATCACCGTACAGTAGCAACACATTGTGCAGACCCGCGCCCAGCGTTACCGTAACCGCCACGGTAGTAGCCGGATGATAGCCCCCATTGTCGATAAGCGCATCGGGCCGCGCGGCCGGCAGTGCCAGCGCGTTGTTATCCAGCCAGAGGTAAGCGGCGTCATCGGCCGTCAGGTAAAAGGTATAAGAACCTGTAGTGGCCAGGTACAGGCTACCGCGCAGACGCAGGCTGAACTCATCGGGGTCCTGGGTGGTGCCGGTGGCTACGGGCAGCAGATTCCCGAAGCTGTTACTGGCGGCGAAGTTCACCTGGGGGTCGGTACGGATCAGTCCCGGCGTGAGGCTGGTAAAGAATCCCGGATCATCGGCAAAATAACCGCTGAAATATTCGGCGTACAGGCCCGCTGAGGCTGGCTCGCTGGCAGGGTCGGGGCCGCCACAGCCGCCGGGTAGCGGAGCCGTGACCAGAAACCGGAAGGCGTTCCGGAAGGAGCTGGTGCCGTTGGCGTTGCTGACGGCCACATCCACATTATAGGTTCCTTGGGCCACGGAAGCTGCCGCCGTCAGTACCCCCGTAGTGGCGTTAATGGTGATACCAGCCGGCAGCGCACCCGCGTTGGTCACGGCAAACTCCGTAACGGCCGCGCCCCCATCCTGCACCACCGGTACGCCCGAGCTACGCGAGGTGCCGGTAGGCAAAGCCCGGGTAGCCGGGGTGTAGGTAATAGCCTGCGGGGCGGACGGCTGCGGCACCACCGAGGTGCACAGTACCGAGGCGGGCACCACCTGCCGGGCAATGCCGGGGCCTTCATACTCCCACACCAGCACATTGTCGCAGCAGTCTTCCCCGTACAGAATTAACACGTTGTGGCGGCCGGCCGGCAGCGTTACCGTAACCGAACGGGTAAGACTGGAATGACCGCCGCCGTTATCAATAAGGGCAGTGGAAAGGTCCACAGGCAACGCCAGGGCATTGTCATCCAGCCAGAGGTAGGCGGCATCGTCCGAAGTCAGGTAAAAGGTATAGTCGCCGGCCGTAGTGATACGGAGACTACCGCGCAGGCGCAGGCTAAACCGGTCCGGGTCCTGGGCAGTGCCGCCCGCTATGGGCAGCAGGTCGCCGAAGCTGTTGTTGGCGGCGAAGTTCACCTGCGCCTCCGTGCGGATAAGGCTGGCCGGATGACTGTTATCGGTAAAAAAAGCCGGATCATCGGCGAAATAGCCACTGAAATACTCCGCATATAGTCCATTATCAGCAGGCTGTCCACCGGGGCTGGCACCGGTGCAACCCGTAGGCTGCGCCTGCACCGAAATCAGGGCCGGCCAACAGACCACTACCAGAAGCCATAGCAGCCGAAGCCACTTCACGGAAGTAGAGTGTTTTTTCATCTTTAGGGGAATTTTTGTAATAAAGACAATACAATTCTTATTACTAAAGATAGATGAAGTTTCTATAATTGCAAATTATTTATTTTTAATTGCATTAATTAAACAAGATCGATTTCATTATACCTATACGCCTTGAAATATTTTATATATTAAAAATCAACCTACTATGCATCCGCTTACACACAGTCCAACTCCTGGTCACCTCCGCCCTGAACGCCGAAAACCTCCGGCCGGTAGCTGACGAACTACGGGCCGGAGGTTTTTGGGGAGGCGAACAGTGGCGGCTTTAGCCGCGCAGGCAACCGCTGAAGCTAGAAATCGAACAGACCACGCCCGCTGCCGCTTTTCGCCTTGGATTTAGACTTGGACTTCTTCTTCTTATCACCGCCGAATACGCCATCGAAAATGCTCGATTTGTCTTTTATGATAACGTAGCGGATGGAGAAGGCCGTGGGAAACCGGGCCCAGTCGTCGGAGTTGATTTCCACGGTGGGCTTGAAGTCGAGGCTGAGTACGATGGGAACAAAGGCCACCTTGTACTCCACTCCCACCAGCGCGTCAAAGCCGCCAAAGCCGCCCGTGTCCTTGTTGCGGCCCAGGTGGCCGCCCGCCCCGAAGTAATAGTTGAGGCTGGGGCCCAGGATGCCGAAGTGCCGCTCGGCCAGCGCCGTGGCGCTTACTTCGCGGGAGCCTACCAGTCCCAGGCCTTCAAGGGTGGTCTTCTCGAAGATTTTCTGCTGTACGGTAAGGCCGTAGTTGTTTTTGCCGAGCCGCAAACCGGCGGCAGTATGGTATTTCTGGGCGTGTACGGCCGGAGCCAGCACGGCTCCGGCCCCCAGCAGGGCCGCCAGAAGCCACCCCGCACGAAGCGAATTAAAAAACATCATAATGTTGTAAGTAGGCCATTGAACCCGGCCCTGGGGCCCGTGTTCAACGAACGGCACCGGTGCAAAGTACGGGCCCCGACCGGAATAGCCGGCAACTTGTTTCGAACCCCGTACCTTGCAGACTCATTTCCGCTTCGCGCCTTATTCTCCTTTTCGCTCCGTGTACATCCATCAGGTGGCGGCTTATCTGCCCGCCGAAATCATTACCAACGAACATTTCACTCGCCTTAATGGCCTTTCGCATGAGTGGATAACGGAGCGGACGGGCATCCGGACTCGTCGCAAAGCGGCGCCCGACGAGAATACGAATACGATGGCCCTTGAAGCCACCCGCCGTGCCCTGGCGCAGGCCCCGGCTTTTCCGGCGGCCGACATCGACCTGATTGTGGGTGGCACTTACACCCCGCACGATACCATTTACACCGTGGCGCACGCCGTGCAGCGCGAGCTGAATGTGTCGGACATTCCGGTGGTGAGCATTTCTTCGGCCTGCTCTTCGCTGCTGAACGCGGTGGAAATTGTGGAAGGGTACTTCGCCACGGGCAAGGCCCAACGGGCGCTGGTAGTCGTGAGCGAACATAACACGGCCTACAACAACGACTTCGATACGGTGGCCGGGCACCTGTGGGGCGACGGCGCGGCGGTGCTGCTGCTATCCAAGGAGCGCCTGGCGCCGGCCGACCTGCACGTTCAGGCCATCCGGACGGGCGGGGCCGGCAATATCGGCAAGGCCGACCAGGCCGTAACGTTGAAACCCGTGGAGCGCGGGATTGTGATGCCCTTCGGTAAGGACGTGTTCATCCACGCCTGCACCTATATGACGCGCGTCACCCAGCAGCTACTGGAGCAGAACAACCTGACCGTGGCCGACGTGACGTACCTGATTCCGCACCAGGCCAACCTGCGCATCACCAAAAACGTGCAGCAGCAGCTGGGCCTGCCCGAGGAGCGCGCCGTTTCCAACATCGAGGAGCTGGGTAACACCGGTTGCGCCGGCGCCGCCATTGCCCTGGCCGATACCTGGCCGCTGCTGCAGCCCGGCAACCACATTATCGTCACCGTATTCGGCGGCGGCTACTCCTACGGGGCCATGCTCCTGACGCGGTGAGTGGTTGTCAGTGCGAGGCATAGGTGAAGCACCCGAAGGGCAGCGCAGCTAATCCTTCCTTTTCGAAGAGCAAACAAATAGATAAGCAGAAAGCCCCTGATGCCAACACGGACGTCAGGGGCTTTTTGTTGCTCAGGGGGTATGATGCCCTGGGAAGGGTTGCCTCCTCACTCACTGACCACCAGCGGTACTACGCCGTTGCGGCCATTGGTGTCAGTCCAGCGGATGAGGTAGTAGCCGGCGCACAGCGAAGGCGGCGTAACCGGAAGCCGGTTCAGGCCCGGCAGATAATCGAGGCGGGAGCCGGCCAGGTAGCGGCCCACAGCATCGTAGAAACGCACTACCAGACTGCCGGCCGCAGAGCCGCCCACGTACTGCAGATTCAGCGGTTCGCCGGTCTGGTAAGGGTTCGGAAACACCTGTAGAGAGTTCAGGGCGGAGGCATCATCGGTTACCCCGATGGGCATGGCCGTATCCAGGGAATTATCGGGGCGGCGCAGGCGCAGTCGGTAGTAGCTGAGGCCGGGCAGCGGTTGGGCATCCACGAAACGGTACTGCCCGGACGTTGCGCCGGCCGCCACGGCTGCTACCTGCCGCCAGCCCGCCGTAGTATCGGCCGGGGCCCGCTCCACCACAAAACCGTTCAGGTAGCATTCGTCGCGGGTGGTCCATTGGAGGGTGGTGCCGCTTCCGGCCGCGTAAGTGGCCAGCTGCCCGGTAAGCGGGGCGGGCAGCATCGGGGCCGGGCCACAGGCGGCAGGCAGAAAGCTACGGGTACGTAATACGTAGCGCCCTCCGGCAATATCACTGCCGGCGGCCAGCGTACGGCTGCGCTGCCCCCGGGCAATGGCATAGTGCATTACGGCCGTGGGCAGAATCAGGTGCGAGAGTTGCTGCGCGTGACCCAACTCGTGTACTGCTACCGTCTCAAAATCAATCTGTACCGCCGTGGGGTTGCCCGGCCCGAACTGCCAGTTGGTAGCATCATCGAACTGGGTGTCTATTTCCTGCACGTAGAATACCACCGCGCCGCTAGCCAGGTAGCAGCCCCGGTAGTAGCTGGTGGTACGGCCCAAAACGCCCGTTGGTAGCTCCGGCCCATTGTCGAAGCCCACGGAGTTTTCCCCGTCGTCGGCCACGCCGGTTTTGGTGCGGGTAGTGCCCACGCTCCAGTTGATACCGGTCTGGCAGCGCCAGGTAGCCAACGCCCGCTGCCATGCCGCCGAGGCAGGCGCGTTGCTGGCAAAGCCCGCATCAAACCGGAACGTAACCCCACCGGCCCCATCAAAATTGCGGTGCCCGGGCACGGTCCGCTGCCCGGTATTGGTATCCAGCACATTGGCAGCGGCAAACACGATAGTCACTATTCCGGGGCTCACTGCTGGCACCTGATCCGCCGTGGTAACGCGCACGTTACCAGTACCGGCAGGGTTACGGCTAGCGCTCAGGGAAGGCACCCGCACCTGAATCCGCGTATCCGTCCAGCTGATGTAGTCGTCATCGTTGACTTTGGTGTACGAAGCCCCGCCATCATCGGCATTGCGGAACTCCACGCTGCCCGCGCCTCGGCTGGCCCCAAAGCCCGAGCCGGCAATAGTCAGGATGGCATTGGTACCGGCCGTGAGACTCGCCGGAGCCAGGGTAGTAATGACGGGAGCCTGACCCTTGGCAGCTACCGGTGGTTGCGCCCGGCGCAGCAGGGCCACGTCCAGGGCCGGGTTTGCCTGCACCAGGTGCGGAGCCGCCCCGCCGATGGTCTGGTAAAATGCCGCGTCCAGCTGCCGATACTGCCGAAAGGGCTCGGTTGCCGTGGCAGTGCTCAACTCATACCGCACGAAGCCCTGCTCACTGCCGTAGGCCTGCCATCCGGCGCCGACGGCCACGCCGGCAAACCGCACGGGCTCCAGAAAGAAAAGACCCTGCTCACCGGGCGCCAGACGGAGCGTATTGGTCAGTTCCTGCCGTTCCAGCCCCAGCGTACCGCCTTCCGTCAGAACCGTCAGCTCAGTAGCAGCCGGACCTTTCAGCTGCTTAAATACCCGCAGCCGGTGGCGGGTGAAAATGCGGCCGTTGATTCCCCGGAAGCTGGTGGCATCCAGCACTTCGCCTTCCACAACCCGGACAGCCTGAGCCAGCCGGATGGCGGGGCTGAGGGGGAGCAGCAGGCAGCGGGTTTCGGCAGCCGTGGGCAGCACCTGTGCCCGGAGGGGCTGGAGGCCGCCGGCTCCCAGTAACAGGGAGAATAGCAGGGAGGAAAAATTCAATTTCATAAGGGCAGGAAACGTGCCGTCGGGGCGTTGGAAAGGTACTGGATTTGCCTGCCTCCGGTTGGGCCAAGCCATTTTTTTTCTGTTTTCCGCTCCCCGGCACGCAACCTTCCCTCCCGGCCCGATATCCTGAACCTGAATTTCTACTTCATTCCCGTATTTCTATGCGCATCCTACTCGTAGCGGCTCCGGCTGGCCTGTCGTTTTTTACCGCGTTCCTGACCCCACAGTGCACGACGGCCCAAACCACTCCCGATTCAACCACCACGCCGGCCGCCGCTTCGTTGGCTGTCCCGCGCGGGAGCGGCACCTTGCTCAAACTGGGTACTGGTTTTACCCGGGGCCTTTCCAGCGGCTACTGGGGCTTATCGGTGCCGATAGTATTAGGGGTTGAGCATCATCTCACACCGGCCTTTTCCCTGTACGCCAATGGATTCAGCGGCTTTAAAGTGGGCAAGCGGCAACGCTATTTCAACGATGTACGGGAGTCTATCATCGGTGACTATGGTTTTGATGTAGGCGTGAAATATTATTACAACCAGGAAAAGCGGCGGCAAAATGGCCGGGCTACCGGGCCGTTCGTGGGTAACTACCTATCGTTGCAGTCTACCTCCGTATTCACTGCCACGCCCTTCCGCACCCACTACAACTACTCTACCCTGACACTGCAATGGGGTATGCAGCGGCGTCTGGGCAAATACGGCTGGCTGGATGCCTACGTGGGAGCCGGCCTCGGCCGGGAGCCAGGTTATACGTATTTCGACTACTATGCCGGCCCGGTCAAACGGGCCCCACAGTTGGGCATTGCTACGGAGTTGGGCATCAAGTTCAGCTTGGGAAAAGCAGTAAAGTAGCAGGTAGTGGGCTAGCTGTGTAAGCTGCGCCTTCACGCTCCACCAGAACAGCTAACTCACTGCAGCTCTTTATCTCTTCACCACGCTAAAAAAGACTCCCCTGCACCTGTTGCGGCAGGATGCGGGGTGGCTGCAGGGCCATGCCAGTCAGCTCGTGCAGCCGGCGCAGAAAATGTTCCGCCCAGATGGGCGAATGCATGATGTCTTTCTGGTGGATAAACACGTAGGCCGTGTGCAGGCCCGCCTCCAGCCATCCGGCTATACAGGCGGCCCAGTCGTCGGCTCGCCGGAAGTCGGAATCGACCAGGCCGTGGCCGTTGATGCGGACAAAGGCCACGGGGGTAGTCAGGCGCATGTGCAGCACGTCGCGGCGGCCGGCCACGTCACTCAGCACCAGCGGCTTATCCAGCGCCTCCAGCATAGCCGTAACCGAAGCCAGCAGCCCCGCGTCGGAAAACCAGGCCGGATGGCGCAGTTCCACGGCCAGCGGCACGTAGGCCGGAAAATCGAGCAGGTACCGTTCCAGGCGCGGTAAGTGCTCCGGCCCGAAGGTGGGCGGTAACTGCAGGAACGCGTGCCCCAGCGTCGGCCCCAGGCCCTCAATGGCCCGGCAGAAGCTGGTCGTCAGGTCATCGGCGTTGTACAGGGCCCGGTCGTGGCTGATGACCTGCGGGATTTTGGGGCAGAAACGAAACGTAGCCGGTACTGCTTCCCGCCACTTGCGCACGGTGGGCGCATCTGGAATGCGGTAATGCGTGGTGTTGAGTTCAATGCTGTTGAACTGCCGGCCGTAATGGTGCAGATACTCCGTTTCCCGGACACCAAGCGGGAAATAGCTCCCTACCCAGGCCTTGTTCGTCCAGATGGGGCAGCCCACGTACACGGCCGGCGGCGCGGGTTGCGCAGGCAGGCCCCGGGCTAGTACGGCGGCCGTTTCGGGGTGGTCGGCGGGCAGGCGAAAATCAACGTAGCGCAGGTCGGAAAGGCGGCCAAAATCCATGCTTAAAGATACGGCGAAAGCTAAAGTTGCATTGATGGCAGAAGGCAGCAGCGCAATCCAGGCCCATGCTGAATATCCTCGGCGGCAGCGTCACACAGCCTTCCAAACTTATACCCCACTCATAAAGTCGCTGGCAGCCGAAGCGACCTAGTACATACGTCTATCTTTTGCAGATGGTCGAAGAGTTTTCTCTGTTTGTCGAATTTATACGAGGAGGAAGTCTATCTTTTCCTTCATTTGATCATCCATCTCACATAAACTACTGCCTAATGAAAACGATTACTGCTCTTACCCAGAAACTCCACATCAAAAAAGAAACCGTTACCAATCTTTCTACCACCGGTGCCAGCCTGCTGTTTATTACCGAAGACCACCTGACTTCCACTCCGCTCTGCACCAGCCGCGCGGTATAGTTACCTCCCCGAACTATTCTTTTTCAGAATTGCTCGTCAAGGCTGTTTGGGGTTGCTCCGGAAGCAACTCCAAACAGCCTTTTTTGCGCTCTTAACCCTCCTCTTCTCCCCTACAGCAGCACCTAATTGCCCCTTACGTATGCGCGTTTTCACTTGTGGAATAGTAGAAGATGAAGAATTAGCCCGCGCACTTATTACCAAGTATGTGCAGCGCTACAACCAGCTGCGCCTGGCGTGGTGTATCGAGTCTTTATCCGATACGGTTGATAAGCAACAGACTCCCTCGGTGGATCTGGTCTTCCTGGATTTGCTGGACAAACCCAATGACTCCTACCGCATTGGCGACGGTGTGCGCGTAAACGCGGATCAGTTTCAGAACGTCATTATCACCACCGCGTACCCCGAATCCTTTGTTCAGAGCCTGGGAATACGCTATTTAAAAGTCCTGACCAAACCTTTCACGTATCCGATGTTCGAGCAGGTAGTCACGCAGGCCCTGGCATTGCTTAAGCAGTAATCCATGGCCCACATTTCCCCAGAAAACCGGCGGCCCGGCACCCACCTTATGCAGTGTGGGTACCAGGCCGCCGGTTTTCTGGGTGGGGAGTTCAGCTCTTGATGGACAGGAATTTTTCCAGCAGGGGCCGGTTGTGCAGCACAATGCGGGCCGTGCCGGAAAACGTAGCGTTCAACACCATTTTCTCGGTCGGCAACAGGCGAATAAACACTTTATGCCGGCTGTTCTCGGCCAGTGGGGCTACGCCCAGCACCCGCCCCACTATGCGGGTACCACCCAGCTCGGCAACTGTCACAAATACCTTCTGGCCGGTGCTTACGGCGGCATACTGCGCGTCGGTAATGTAGCCATGTGCTACGTACTCGGCGGCCGGGGGCTGCACGTACACGATGGGTTGGGTAGCGGCTACCGGCGTGGCTGTTTGGGGCAGGCTGTAGTTGATGCGGGCCTGCCCCGCGCTGTGCGCCACCGAGACAAACTCCGCTTTCCAGGCGGCTACCTGGCGCAGGCCCTGCGCAACGTGGTTGGCGGGAATATCGTGCTGCTTCAGCAGCTGTTGGTTGAGCATCCGGTACGTGCCGCGCAGGTTGCCCAGCTTCAGGGTGTCTACTTTAAAGAAACGGCGCAGCAGGCTTTGACTTGGGGCTGTACCAGCGGGTAGCGGCGGTTGGGCAGCATAGGCGCGCAGCAGCTTTTCCAGCCGGAGCACTTCGCGGTAATCGGCCTGAGCGGCATCGTACCAGGCAACCAGCGGCGTGCCCGGCACAACCGTGGCCCCGTCCTTCACCAGCACGGCTTGGATACCCCAATTCATGGGCCGGGGCTTTAGTACCTCCACCGGCCGCACTGCCGTGAGGGTGATGGCCGTGGTGAGCGACTCCGGATAAGTGAAGAAGGCCGCAAAAGCAAATACCAGCAGCAACAGCCCCAGAATGATGACGTTGCCCCACTTCAGAATCCAGCTGGGCTTAGTGAGCATGATTTCCTTCACCTCACTGTGGTAGTAGTTTTCAGAGGGCATAGCTCACGATTTTAGGGCCAGAAATAGTTTTCTTTTCCATAGCAGCCTGGGCCGTGTAGTACTTGTGCAGGAGGCCATAGAGCGTTAGCTCATGCAGGCGGGATTTCGACAGCACAAAGCGGTTGACGTACATGTGCACGTAGCTGGCCAGCAGGCTGAAACCGGCCGCAGAAGCTGGCAGGGGCTGCGGATACAGGGCCTGGATTGCCGCCACCGTTCCCCGAGACTCCCGGCGCCGGACCAGAAACTCGTGGGTGGCGTCTTCAATGCCGTTAAGCTCGTCTTCGGCCGGGTTCAGGAAGCTCCGGATCCGGCGCGACTCCTGCCGGTACTTTTCGTTGAGCTGCACCTGCAGGGATTTGTCGCCGTTGAACTCCTGGAAGAACGCCTCCGACAGCTGCTGCAGCACCTGCTTCTTGGCCGGCAGCTCCAGCCCGAAATCCGTCAACAACTCATCGAGGCCCCGTAGGGCCAGCAGCCAGCGGTAGGTTTCACCTTCGTCACCTTCCAGCAGACTCAGCACGTTGGCTATAGCCTGGCTGTCGTGGTAGAAAAGCGACTCTGAGTTTTCTATGTTGGTAGCCCCGTAGCGCTCCAGCTCCCGCACGTAGGTATCGAGCTGGAGCTTGTGCACTAGTCCTTCCGCCAGTTCCGGGGCCAGGGCCTGCTGCACCGCCTGCACGACCTGCGCAAACCGGCTTTCCTGCCCTACTGGCACATGAAAGCGGACCCGCAGGTGGTGATGAGGGTCGTTGTAGCGAATAAAAAACCACTTATCGATGACGCCTTCCGCCAGCAGCTGCGCCACCAGCGGCCTGATTTTCTCGGTCAGCACCCGGTCCATGGTTTTGGTACCGGCATAGAGCTTCAGATACAGCCACTCACTGCCCGGGGCAAAGCTGCGCGTTACATCAGGCAACGGCAACGCCCGCGCCGGCGTACCCGGCGGCATATATGCCCCGTTGTAGAGCGGCAGCAGCAGCTCGTTGGTGTAGTGGGTGTTGCCCGGGCCCTGCAGCGGGCAGTTATCCGGCGTAGCCAGAAACTCCGTGAGAGTCACGCGACCTTTCTTCTCCAGCTGCTGCACCACCAGCTGCCGGGCCACCGCGTGGTGGCTGTCAATGAGCAGCTCATTGTCGTGGTCGGTCAGGCAGAAGAACCGGGGCAGTTTGCGGTCCACCAACTGCTGCTGCAACGCGGCTTCCGTCAGGGTCTTTTTGCGGCCCTCGCCCGGCTGCAGATCAGCCAGCGTGAGGTGCCAGGTGGCTTTGGTCAGGATGATATTCCGGTACTGCACCCGGGGCAGAAACGGTTCCGAGCTGAGGTTATCCCAGTACCAGCTCACCCCGAAATAGATGTCGTGCTTCTGCAAATCGCACAGGAAGCGGTAGATGGGCAGCCCCGTGGTGTAATTGTGCGCCGAGGACAGCCGGGGAATAACGCGTTTGTTGAGCCGGGCCGAGCGGAGCACCAACTGCCCCTGCCGCACCGATACCCGCAGATCCTGCACCGTAATCTGGTGCTCGGCCGGCGCGGCCGACAGCCCCAAAAACGGAATTTCGTACGTCCGCAAATGGGGCCGCATCAGAATGTTGCCAATGCGCGCCTCGGGCAGGTGCACCACTTCCGCGTACACGGCTTCTTCCGTGTCAGGCTCGGCTCGTTGCAGGCTGGCTTTCACGTTATCGAGCAGCTTGGTGTCGCCGTAGCAAAAGCGGCCCAGCAGATTCGCGGCCGATGGGGCCGAGCAGACGCCCAGCGCAAACCGGAAGTCGCCCGCGTCCAGGGCGGCCGGCGAGCTGGCCAACAGAGAGCCGAAAGCATAGAGACTGGCGGGCGTATGGCGGCCCAAATCAGGCTTTTCCTCCAGGCCGGCCAGGTCGGCGGGAGTCAGCTCCACGGCTTGGGCGCCGGTGGCCGCCGCCTGCCGGAAGAGGCGATGCACCAGCTGCGTATACTTCTTCCACTCGGAGCTTTTGGGGGGGGCGGCGGCACGCGGCGTGATGCCATCCAGCAGCGGCAGGTGGTCACTGCGGCCCACCTCGGCGCGGCCGTAGCCCACGCCGGTTTCGCTGTCCAGCGCCAGCAGCAGGGGTACTTCACGGTCCTCGAAACGCTCTACAAAGTCTTTCTTGAAGCGTTCCAGGTCCGGCAGGTTGGTTTTGTTGGCCAGCGCGAATAGCTCACTGAGCTGACTGGTCACGGTTTCTATCACCTCCGTTTTGAGCGTGTTGCTCTCCGGCCTGAAAAAGAGGTCAGTCTGAATCAAATCCTTGGAGCTGGACTGCCCGAAGGAGGTATTAATCAGCTGGTGTACTTGCTGAAAGTTGCGTACGCCGCCGGCTTCCAGCAGCTGCTGGATTTCCGCTACCTGCGCTACCACCGGGGCCGCTACTTTACCGGCTAGCTTCTGCGGGAGCCCTTCAAAAAACACCGCGCCCGTAATGGTGGGCTCCAGCTCACTGATCAGCAGCTGGGAATCAATCAGTTCCTCAATATAGGCCTGAGCCTCCGCTGGCGTAGCTTCCGGCTCCTCGGCCTGTATCAGTTCCACCAGCCGGGCAAAGTGGATGCCCGGACCAGCCGCCTGCAGCAGCACCTCCAGGTAACTCGATTTCCGGACCGAAGTAATGGAATAGTGTCGGCGCTTGTTTTTGACCTTGTACTCCACGTACCGGTAGCTGTCGGCAATGGCGTACAGGCTGTTGTTGGGGAAGTAGCGCAGCTGGTATTTCACCTCGGTGGTCGTGAGCAGGTGCTTCACCAGCTCATTCACGTAGTTCATATCCAGCCGGGACTGTTTCAGGGGCGGTGCCCCGGTGAAATCGAACGTGGTAGTTTCCGCCAGCTCGCCGCTCGCGCAGCCCGCAAACAGCCCGTAGGGCGTGCAGCGCATGCTCATCCGGATCAGGTACTTGTAGAGCGTGGCCACCAGCCGGTCATCCTTGCCGGCAGGGTCCAGGCCCTTTGCCAGCACTTTGTGCAGCTCCGCGTACAGCTCCGGCGAGGCCGTGTAGATGGCCTCCTGCAACTGCTCGTCGCGGAACAAATGCAATAACGCTGGCCCCAGCCGCGCGGGCTCCTGCCGGGTTTGCTCGTTCAGGTCAAGCACCGTCTGGAGTGGCAGCAGGGGTTTCCTCAGCAGGTAATACTTCTCCGATTCCAGTTTCAGGGAGGGCGTGGCAGCCATGGAACTACGCGTAATAAGTGAATGAGATTTCCCGCCCGTTACGAATACACACGGCCCGCACGGCGGCGAAATACGGGCGGCAGAATAGATTAGCGCATTATTCGGCGTTTAAACTACTAGTTTATATCTGCTCATAGCTATCCTGTTGGTCAGCAGCGGCGCGGCGGCTCAACCGGGTTAGCCACAAGGGAAAGAAGCGCAGCAGGCAGTGCATAATGCCAGGCCTGCTGCGCTTCTTTCTGCCTGTGGCGGGAAGTTACCCGGGTTGGTTGGGAGCGTCTGCTCCGCGCGGCCCACCGTAACAGTCAACGGGGTTGCAGCTGAAGGCCCCGCACGATGACTGGGTGATAACGCCCTCGGTTACCTGCCCGCCCACCAGATCCTGCAGCTGCTCTTCACTGAGGCGGGTAATGGTTTCCTTACCTAGCACCAGGGCGGCGTTCAACTGAATGTATTTCTTCTTCTTCATTGCGGATGTACGTTAGCAGGAAGCTCACGCCGGGGCAAGGACCCTGCCCTTGCACCTCCTGAATGAATATTAACTCTTGGGCATGGCCCTTGTCAGTAGCGCAGCCGGGTGCTTTTTCAACAGGAAAACCGCCTGAACGAGCGGTTTGCGACCCGCCCGGCCCGACGGTTTGGTTCCTGGCTCAATTTACTGAGCCAGGTGATGGTGGCTTTATCCGGGGCCAGCAGCTTGAGCAGAAAAACGGGTTTCTTCTTCTCAGGATGGATTTACTACGAAGACCCACAACCCGGCAGCGGAGTGCAAGAGGGCTTTACTCTGGTGACGCAACGCTTTGCAGCGCGGGCAATACAGGTGCTACGGAAGAGCAACAGCCCTCCCGTAGCATCTGCGTATTACCTAGCCTCCGTTGCAGGAGCAAGCCTGGCAGGAGCCAATCGTGGGAATGGCTTCGAGTTCCTGAGCGGGCACGTTGTTGCAGGTGTTGGTAGTACCGCCACCAACTACGTCGCCCAGCTGGTCTTCATTGAGCTTGGCTACGGTTTCTTTGTCCAGGGAAAGGGACTTGTCCAGGGAGATGGATTTCTTTTTCATGGGTTCTGGCTGTTTTGGAAGTGGAAAGGGACTGATTAACTGCAGGAGCAAGCCTGGCAGGAATTGATGGTGGGAATGGCTTCGAGTTCCTGAGCGGGCACGTTGTTGCAGGTGTTGGTGGTACCGCCACCAACTACGTCGCCCAGCTGGTCTTCATTGAGCTTGGCTACGGTTTCCTTGTCCAGGGAAAGGGACTTGTCCAGGGAGATGGATTTCTTTTTCATAATTTTTTTGGGGATGAATGAAAGGAACTATGCAACCAGTGAGGGCCGGCTTCCTCACGTATGGTTCAGAGAAATTAAAAAAGGCATATAAAATAGCATTGCGCTGCCTTACCAGCAATACCATATAAATACTACTTAGCGAGTGTATTTATATCCGATAAATCCTGCTCCTCGATCCACCAATAGGCATCATCAGATTTAACTTCTTCGGGCTTACCTCCGAAAACTAAATCCATTTCATTCACAGATAAAAAACTCTCGCCCGAAACATAGCTGGAGGTTTTTTTACCGAATGACTTTATAAAATTCTGCAAGACTTTCATAAGCTTTCTGGTTAGAGAAGTACACCGCTGATGAAACAAATGAATACTACTACTACCCCCTAAAAAAATAAACTAGACCAACCGCAGCATATGAAGGATAAACTAGCCACTGTATTTCGACCAAGTGGCAATTTCCTGGCGGACACTGAAAAATATGGTCCCGTGAAAACGCATTTACTGCTTTCTGTGCACGGCTAAAACAGGTGCATTAGCATGAAAAAGGCACCTTACCCCCCGCCCTCGAACCAGAACTAAAAACCTGAAAATCAACCCTATTGAACACGCATCTATTGCATTAAGGAATCCTGAAAGTGGTAGCCGTAAATGGGTGACAAAAGCACACCCTGAAAACGCCGACAAGCCTGCTGACAGCCACTAAGGCTTACTTCTGATAGGATACAGAGCCCTTTCAATACGTCTATGGCAGCTTCCACTTAGTCGAAAAAGTTTCCGGAGCTGCCGGGCGTCGGGTTACTTCGGAAGAAATTCAAACTCGACGAAGCTATGCGACACGGCAGGATTCTACTCGCACTTTTCTTCTGGCTGCTGAGCACCGCGCCGACGTGGGCTCAGGGCGTTACCATTGCCGGGCAGGTGCTGGGCGAAGGGCCGGAACCGGTGGAATTTGCTACCGTGGTACTGCTCAAGGCCCAGGACTCCACGCACGTTACGGCCACCACTACCGATGCCACCGGCACCTTTAGCCTGCCGGGCGTGGCAGCGGGCAGCTACCTGCTCAAAACCTCCTTTATCGGCTTCAGCTCCGACAGCCGGTTGGTGCGCGTAACCGCCGGCGAGCCGGTGGCCCGCCTGGCTGTCCGGCTGGCCGCCAACCATGCCACGGCCCTGAAAGAGGTAACCATTACGGCCACCCGGCCCACCATCATCCAGAAGCCGGACCGCATGATTGTGAACATCTCCAACACAGTGCTGGCTTCCGGCTACACCGCGCTGGAGGTCTTGGAGAAGTCGCCGGGCATCTACGTCAACCCCAAGAGCGAGTCCATCACCCTGAACGGCAAGGGCGCCACGGTAATCCTGGATGGCAAGAAAACCTACATGTCGGAGGCTGACCTGGCCGTGTTTCTGAAGGGCTTGCAAAGCAATGAGGTGCAGCAGATAGAGCTGATAACCAGCCCCGGAGCCCGCTACGACGCCGAAGGTCCGGGCGGCGTCATCAACATTGTCACCAAGAAAGGCCTGCAGGACGGCACCAAAGCTACCGTAACGGCCGGCGGGGCCTTCACCAAGAACAGCCGGCAGAATCTGGGCCTCAGCCTCAACCACCGGCGCGGGGCCATGGCTCTGTCGGCAGGCTACACCTTATCGGCCCGGCAGGTGACTACCACCGAGCAGAACCGCCTCGACTACCTGGACGAAGCCACCGACCAGGTCCTGACCACCCACAAAACTGACCTGGTAAATCCGTCCCGCTCCTTGGCGCATAACTACCGCGCCGGCCTCGACTGGACCCTGAGCCCCCGCACCAGCGTCAACCTCTACCTGCGGGGCTTCACCTCCGACAAGACGCGCAATGCCACGGCCGCCACCCAGCTGCTGCGCTACGCCGCCACCCCGGATTCTACGCTGCTCAGCCTCACCGATACGAAATACGGCACCACCCAATACTCCAGCAACCTGGGGCTGCGCCATACCATCGACTCGGTGCGCACCATCTCCGCTGATCTGGACTACTCCAACTACGACAGCCGGCAGACGAACCTCATTGTCAACTCCTTCACCACGCCCGAGGGCAATAGCCTGGCCCCGGGCATCAGCCTGCGGAACGTGCTGCCAACCGCCATCCAGATTCTGGCGGCCCAAACCGATTACGAGCAGACCGTTGGTACGCACAAGCTCGAAGCCGGCCTCAAGTTCAGCCGGGTAGAAACGGATAATGATGCCCGCTACGAGAAGCTCGACCGGGAAATTGACTGGGTAAATGACCCCCAACGCACCAATTACTTTTCTTATAAAGAAAATATCATGGCTGCGTATCTGAGCTATAGTGGCAAAATCAAAAATCTGGACTACCGAATTGGTGGCCGACTGGAAAACACACGGTCGGAAGGCCATTTGGTTACTAGCAACATTCTCAATAAGCGAAACTATACTAATTTTTTTCCTTCCATATTATTGAATCAGGCCATTGGCAAAGATGATTTTCTAAGCCTGAATTATTCCCGCAGACTACAACGCCCCAGCTACCAGGATCTGAACCCGTTTATTTATTTTCAGGATATTTATTCCTACTCACAGGGCAACCCATTTCTCCGGCCTGAATACGCAAATAATATTGATGTAACCTATACCGTAAATGGCACCTACGTAATTGCGGCCGGTTATTCCCGGACGAACAATTTGATTTCGTGGGTTACGCAGCGCGAAACCCCTACTTCCCTGGTCACCCAGTCAAGAGCCGAAAACCTGAATAGCCAGAGCCAATATGGCCTTACCATAACGGCCCCGTACGCGCCCTTTGCGTGGTGGAATATTTCCAACTTTTTCAACGGCTATTACAGCATTTATTCCCTGCAGTCCACCGAAAACGCGCCCCAGACTATTCGCGGCTTTTCGGGGGTGTACGGCATGACCAACGACTTCAAAATCAAGGGTGGCTGGAATGCCAGCGTCTCGGGCTACTTCCAGAGCGCGGCCCCGTATGGCGTGAGCCGCAACCGGGGGCAATACTCGGTAAATCTCGGGCTCCAGAAGAAATTCCTGGCCGACCGGCTCGCGCTGCGGGTGGTGTACAACGACGTGCTGAAAACCTCCCGCGCCCTCACCGATACTCGCTTCAGCAACCTGCGCACCCGCTCCCTGTACCGCTGGGATTCCAACTTCCTGCAGGCCACGCTTACCTACAGCTTCGGCAACCAGAAAATCAAGGCTTCTTCCAAGAGCCGCAACGCCTCCGGTGATGAAGAAAGCCGCATCAAGTAGCGCCCACCTGCTGGCCGAAGCGGAAGCAGAGCCGCTGTTGGAAAAGCTCCGCGCCATTGCCGATTTTCTGCTGGCCAACCGCGCGGAGCTGCCAGCCAGCCCGGGGCTGTCGGGGGGGCGGTTGGGGCCATTTCTGTTCCTGCACACCTACGCCACCCTCACCGAGAGCGAAACGTACGCGGCCGGCGCGGCCGAAATTCTGCTGACGGCCATCAAAGTACTGCCCAGCTACCCGGCTACCTCTCCGCTGTATTACCGGGAGTTGGCCGAGGCCGGCACCGTTATTAGCTACCTGCGCGAGCAGCACTACCTGGATGAATCGTTTGAGCTGGTGCTGGAAAAAACAGACCGGCTACTGCTGCCGGGTATTGCGCTGCTGACTAAACGAGAGCTGTTTGATCCGTTTGTGGGCTACCTGCCGGCGGCCACGTATCTGCTGGGCCGGCGCACGGCCGGGGCCGCGCAAGCCGTGCAGCAGGTGCTGGATACCCTGTTGCGCACGTATGAAGAAGAGGCGCAGGGCGGGTTTTGGCGCTCTTATCTGTTTGGCAAAAACCAGGTGTACACCGGCTGGAGCCATGGCATTGCGGCGGTGCTACTGTTCCTGGCCAAAGTGCTGCAAACCGGCAGTACGTATCGGCTAACGGAGTTGCAGGCCGCCATGCGGGGCGCCAGCCACTACCTGCTGGCCCACCAGACGACTAACGGCCTGAACCTGTTTCCCGACGTGGTGGGGCAGCCCGGCCCCTCCAATAGCCTCAACCTCTGCTACGGCGACCTGGGCATTGGCTTTGCCCTGCTGCAAACCAGCCAGGCCCTTGCGGAAGAAAACCTGCACACGGCCGCGCTGGCGGTGCTTACTTCGGCAGCCTACCGCCGGGGTGCCCCGGAATGCCGCGTCCCCGATGCCTCTCTGATTTATGGCGCCAGCGGCAACAGCCTGTTTTTCAAGCAACTGTACCAGACAATGCAACGCCCGGCTTTCCAGGAGGCCGCTGCCTACTGGCACCAACAGGCACACCAACTGAGCCAGCAACCCGGCTGCGTGGCCGGCTACAAAGGCCACTACAATCAGCAGACGGCCAGCGCCCACTATTCCCTATTCGAGGGAATGGCCGGCTACGGCCTGGCCCTGCTTGAGTACGAAACCGACTCCTCTGTCCTTCTCTCCCTGATTGGTTACTAACATGCCCGCTACTGCTTCATCTACCGCTGAGAAAACGCTGTCGGCCTACCTGGCGGAAGGGCTGGATCTGCTGCCGCAGCTGCCGGCCACTGATATTTCCCTGTTCTCGGGCAAGCTGGGCCATGTGCTGCTATACGCCTACACCTACAAGCTCACGGGCGAGGAAGCCCACTGGGAGCACGCCATGACCTGCCTGGATGAAGTGCTGGACAAGCTCCGGAACCCGGCCGGATCGGCCCTGATTAGCGTGCCGGGCGTGATTCCGTGCCTGTGCTACCTGCTGCAGGTGCTCAGCACCGACGATATAACCGACATCGACCTGGGAACTGACACGCTGCGGCAGCTGGATGAAGTGGTGTTTCAGAATACGCAGGCCAACCTGCAGGACCGCAACATCGATTTTCTGTATGGTGCTGTGGGGGCGCTCAACTACCTCAGCACCCGCCTGGGCCACAACCCCGCCGCCGCCGGCTACCTGCGCACCCTGTTGCAGGAGTTGCTGGCGCATAAGGTGGAAGATGCGCGCGGCATACGGTTCTACAACTCCCACATCAACCGCCTGAACAACAGCACCGACATGAACCTGGGCCTGGCCCACGGGCAGTGCGGACTGCTGCTGGTGCTGCTAAAATTGTATGAGGCCGGCATTCTGCAGGCGGAAATCCGGCCGGTAGCCACCGGCATGCTCCAGTACATGCTGAGCCTGCAGCTGCCCCCGGAGCCGACAAACGGCTACCACTCCTTCTTCCCGGCCCGCTTCGATGAAGACGCGGCGCCGAGTGAACCGCTGAACCGCGTGAAGTACAACAACCGCATGGGCTGGTGCTACGGTGATTTGAACGTGGTGCTGGTGCTCTATCGGGCCGCCCGCATTCTGCAACTACCCCACCTGGTGGCCCTGGCCGATGAAGTAGGCGCGTATACCTGTACCCGCCGCACGCTGGAGGCCTCCGGCATCGAGAATGCACATATCTGTCACGGCTCGGCCAGCCTGGTTATGTGCTACAACGCCCTGCTGCGCGAAATGCCCCTGGCCTGCTACGCCGAAGCCAAGCACTACTGGCTGCACCGCACCACCACTTACCTCAACGAAGAATACCGGCAGGCCTTCACCAATAAGCACGCGCCCGGGCTGCTGATGGGCATTCCGGGTATCCTGCTGATTCTCGTCACGGAAATGCTGGATACCCCAACGTCCTGGGAGCAGCTTTTCCTCTTCTAGTTCTTCCTCCTCCACCCTCCTCCTGCCATCATGAAAAAGCTATCCATTGGTTTATTGGACTTCGGCGTTCGTCATACGGAGATGAACAGCTTGCTGCGCGTAACCGACCTGCTGGATTACGCCAGCCGGGCCGATTTGCTGGGTTTTTCCCGCCTCTGGATCAGTGAGCACCACATTCCTTCCAAAAAGCAGTCCTGGAGCAACCCCACCATTCTGCTCCCTTTGCTGGCCGGCATGACCAGCCGCATCAAGATTGGGGTAGCCGGCATTCTGCTGGGCATTCACCAGCCCTACCACGTAGCCGGCGACTACAAAATGCTCAACAACCTGTTTCCCGGCCGGATTGACCTGGGCCTGGCCAATGGTGGCGTGATGCCCACGGTAGCGGAGCTGGCTACTGGTATTGCGGGCCTGAACCTACCCGAGTCGTTTGCCCGCCACCTCGAAAAGCTGTTGTTCTGCCTGCGTGAGGAGGAAGAATTGCTCCAGCTAGGCACCGTCATTCCCCCGTTCAAGGGCACCGTTCCCGAGGTCTGGTCGCTGACCACCAATATGGGCCGGGGCCTACAGCGCGCCATCGATAACAAGATGAATCTCTCGCGCTCCATCTTTCACAAAGGGTCCGACCGGGAATTTCACAAGGAGGAGCTGCTGGCGTTCAAGGAGGCTTTTTTCGCTCTTCACGGCCATTATCCGCAAACCAACCTGGTGCTGGCCGGGGCCGTGCACCACACCACGGCCAAGGCCAAAGCCGCCGTATTCGCCACCGAGGAAGGCTACGACTACAACATTGTGGGCACCGCCAACCAGTTCTACGACACGGCCCTGCAATACCAGCAGGACTACGGCTTCGACGAGATTATCCTGATGAACGTAGCCATGAAGCCCAAAGACCGCGCCGTGGCCCTGGAGCTCTGGAGCGAAGCCTTCAGCCTGAAAGCCCCCCCGGTCAAGGCGAAAAAAGCCGCCGCCGTTTAGCCCCGATTTTCCGCTCCCATCCTGCTCCCGGCCTTGGTAGCAGGGCCGTTTCTTTCCTTCCTTTTTCGGCTATATGACAACGTTTCCTCATTACCGGCAGCTCGAATCCATGGATTGCGGGCCCACCTGCCTGCGAATGATAGCCCGGTTCTATGGCAAAAACTTCAGCCTTGAAACGCTGCGCCAGAAAACCCGCCACAGCCGCAACGGGGTGTCGCTGCTTGGTATCAGCAAGGCCGCCGAGCAGATTGGCTTCCGGGCCGTGGGGGCCAAAGTGCACTACAAAGACCTGCTCACGGAAGCCAACCTGCCCTGCATTGCCCACTGGGACCAGAACCACTTTGTGGTCATTTATAAGGTAAAGAAAGACCGGGTGTTTGTGGCCGACCCCGGCAAATCATTGCTTTCGTACAGGAAAACGGAGTTTCTGGAGAAGTGGCAGATTGGAGAAGGCGTGAAGGAAGAAGGCATTGTGCTGTTCGTGGAGCCCACGCCGTCCTTCTACTCCGTGGAGGAGGAAATTGACAGCTCCATTGGCGTGGCCAAAATTCTGGCTTACCTGAGCAGCCACAAGCGCCTGTTTCTGCAGCTGTTGGTGGGGTTGCTGGCGGGCGCGTTCCTGCAGAGCCTGCTCCCGTTCCTGACCCAGGCCATTGTGGATATCGGCCTCAACACCCGCGACGTGGAGTTCATCTACATCGTGCTGGCCGGGCAGCTGCTGCTGTCTATCGGGCAAACATCGGTGGAGTTTATTCGGGGCTGGATTCTGCTGCATATCAGTAGTCGCATCAGCATTGCCATCCTCTCCGATTTCCTGATGAAGCTGCTGCGCCTGCCGCTGTCCTTCTTCGATTCGCGCATCACCGGCGACATCATGCAGCGCATCAACGACCAGCGCCGCATCGAGCTGTTTCTGACGGGCACGCTGCTGAACACGCTGTTTTCTATCATCAGCCTGCTGGTGTTCGGGAGCGTGCTGCTGTCGTTCAACAACTCCATCTTCCTGATTTTCATGGGCGGCAGTCTGCTGTATATGGCCTGGGTGACCATCTTCCTGCGCTACCGCAAGAAACTGGACTACAAGCGCTTTGCCATTTCCAGCACCAGCCAGAACAACATCATGCAGCTCATCAGCGGCGTCCACGAAATAAAGCTCAACGACTGCGGCAGCTACAAACTCTGGGAATGGGAGCGAATTCAGGCCAAGCTGTTCAACTACAACACCCAAACCCTTTCGCTGAGCCAGTACCAGCAGTTGGGCGCGTTCTTTATTAACCAGACGAAGAATATTCTCATCATTTTCTATGCGGCGCAGGCCGTTCTGAACGGGACGCTCACCCTGGGCGAAATGCTGGCCATTCAGTTCATTGTGGGCCAGCTGAACCTGCCGGTGGAGCAGCTCATCCAGTTCATGCAAACGGCCCAGGATGCCAAAATCAGCGTGGACCGGCTCAACGACATCCACCGGGTACCCGACGAGGAACCCGAGGACAAATTTCTGATTACCAATCTACCCGACGAGAAATCCATTCACCTGCGCGACGTCAACTTTACCTACCCTGGCGCGGGCAACCACCCCGTGCTGCGCGGCATCGATCTGTACATTCCGCCGGGCAAGGTAACGGCCATTGTGGGCGACAGTGGTAGCGGCAAAACCACCATTCTGAAGCTGCTGCTGAAGATTTACCAGCCCGAAACCGGCAGCATCAGCATGGAGGATACCGATTACAACTCCATTTCCCACACGGCCATCCGCAAGGAGTGCGGCGTAGTGATGCAGGAAGGCTTCATCTTCTCCGATACCATTGCCAACAACATCATGGTGAGCGACGAAAAGAAGGACCTGCCCAAGCTGCTGCACGCCATTCGGGCCGCCAACATTGAGCAGTTCATCAAAGACTCGCCGCTGGGCCTCAACACCAAAATCGGGGCCGAGGGCAACGGTCTGAGCCAGGGCCAGAAGCAGCGGATTTTCATTGCCCGGGCCATTTACAAAGACCCCAGCTTCCTGTTTTTCGATGAGGCCACCAACGCCCTGGATGCCAACAACGAAAAGATTATCATGGAGAACCTGGACCGCTTTTTCGCGGGCCGAACGGTAGTGGTGGTAGCCCACCGGCTAAGCACCGTGAAGAATGCCGACCAAATTGTGGTGCTCAACAAAGGCAAAGTGCAGGAAATCGGCACCCACGAGGATCTGGTCAGCCTGCGGGGCCACTACTATCAGCTGGTACACAACCAGCTGGATTTGGGCAATTAGGTCCGGTTCGCGCAAAAAAACAGGCCGGCGAATTGCCGGCCTATTCGGCTTGGCTGTACAAATTCCCTACATTTCTGCCTGAATGTAAGACCTGAGGTGTGCGGTAATCCGCACACCTCCTTGTGTTTATTCTCTTCCTCTTTTTATGCTGGACCAATCCAAAGGACTTACCGCCATTTTATCCGGTACCAACAGCAACAAGAATATTACCATTCTGCTGCACGTCCTGTTTTGGGTGGTGGCCTACAACTGGTTTGCCTTCCAGGGCCGCTGGCTCAGCGGTGAGGGCCACCCGTTCGTGACGATGATCATCGCGCTGGACAAGAACGTGGTGGTGCTTATCTCCTTCTACCTGATTTCCTACTGCATCGGCCTCAAGCTGCCTACTCCCCAGATCTGGGGGCTGGTGCTGGGCGTGCTCACCCTTGCCCTGATTTGCTACAGCCTACTGGCTTACTATACCTATAACTATATTAATACAACGGTGCCCACCATGCCGCTGTATTTCAAGAACTTGGTGCGTAGCCTTTCCGCGCAGGGCCCCTGGACGTTCCTGCGCGACCCGGAGGTACTCTACTTCCATTTCGAGCAGCTGGTGCTGGCCATTTTCGTCCCGCTTATCATTAAGGCCTTTCGGGCCGCTTTCCAGTCCCGCATCAAGAGTATTGCGCTGGAAAAAGACAATCTGAAGCTGGAGCTCAACTTTCTCCGCTCCCAGATCAATCCGCATTTCCTGTTTAATACCTTGAATAGTGTATATTCACTCATTGAGGACAAGGACCGCACGGCGGCTTCCATCGTCTTTTCCCTCTCCAATATGATGCGCTATGCCCTCTACGACTCCAACACCACGGAGGTAGAGGTAGATAAAGAGCTGGCCTTCATCAAGAACTACATCGAAATTCAAACTATCCGCCACAGTCGGCGCCTGGAAATAGAAATGGACATTTCCCACCAGATTGGCCACCAGAGTATTCCGCCGCTGCTACTTATCAACTTCATCGAGAATGCCATCAAGCACGGCGTGGACAAGCTCATCAAAAAGGCCTGGATTCGGATTAAGGCCTACCGCGACGAAACCGGTGCCTTCTGCTTTTCCGTGGTCAACTCCAAGCCGCCGCAGTCGGGTGAAGAAGTACGGGAGGGCATCGGAATCCGCAATACCCGCCGCCGCCTCAACATTATCTACCCGGCCCTGCACTCGCTGGAGATAAAGCAAAGTGAAACCCAATATGCTGTTCTGTTAAAAATCTGGTAGATGAGCAACCCGTTAGCGTGTGTCATCATTGACGATGAACCCCTGGCCCAGGACCTGATTCTGAAATACGCGGGCCGGCTGGGGTTTCTGGAAGTAGTGGCCGTATTTGATAACGCCATTGAAGCCCTGGGTAAAGTGGAAGAGCTCCGGCCCGACCTCATTTTCCTGGATGTGAACATGCCCGAAATGAACGGCATCGAGTTCCTCAAAACCTTCAATGAGTTCAAGCCCGCCGTTATCCTGACCACCGCCTACTCGGAATATGCCATTCAGGGCTTCGAATACGATGTGGTGGACTTTATCCTGAAGCCTATCACTTTTGATCGGTTTGTGAAGGCGGTAAACAAGGTGCGGGAAAAAGTGCGCCTCAAAATGCCGGTGCCCGCTGCACCTTCCCGGCCTGACTTGCCGCCGGCCGCCGAGCCCGAGCTGACGGACAAGAGCCGCATGCTATTGATTAAGGAGAACAAGCGGTTTCTGAAAGTAGCATTGGCCGAAGTGTTCTTCATTGAAGGCATGAAAGACTACCTGAAAATCCACACCACGGGCAAAGTCATCACCACCCACATGACGATGACGAAAATGGAGGAAATGCTGCACGAAGCCGATTTCCTGCGGGTCAACCGCTCCTACATAGTGCAGAAATCGGCCATCAAAGCCATCAATGGCAACGTCATTGAAATGGCTAATAACACGGAAATACCCATTGGCATCAGCTACCGGGAGATGATCAAAAAGATGACTGACAGCGGGGTATTATAAAGAAGCTGCCGGATAATGAGCTTGTTACGTTGAATTGATCTTCCATTATCAACGTCCACAAGCAAACCGAATAGTAAACCGCCCTCATACTCTTAGCACATTTCCGGGACTTTTGCAACCTACCTTTTACATAGGCAGCCCATGAAAAGCCAAAATTTTTTAAGCGGCGGATAGTCGCATTTCAACAGGTAGGTGGCACCTGTATAAAAAGAGTGCAAAAAGCGTCTCAACGAAACACAATCAACTATTTGAAGCCTGCTCAATCAATAATTTAAATACAATATTTCTTTAAAAAGATCAATTTACACCCGCAGTATCTGGCGTATACGCAACCTGCTTAGACAGTGGTTTGGTGGAGGCTTCTAGATTTGTCGCACTCACCAACCAAGAGACTACATGAAGTTGACTCTACGACTGCATCTCTCGGGCTTGATGATGGGCCTGCTCCTTGTGTTGCTGACGGCCTTCTCGGCCTCGGCGCGCACCCGGCGGGCATGTGATGATGAAAAAGCCCCCGTCGCCGCTAAAAAAGCAACTGTACTGCGTGGCCGCGCCTCCTGGTACGGCCGCGAACATCAAGGAATGCGCACCAGCAATGGCGAGCGGTTCGACCGTAACAAGTACACCTGCGCCCACAAAACCCTGCCCTTCGGCACCAAACTGCGGGTTTCCAACCCTGAAACCGGTAAAGCGGTAGTGGTGCGCGTTACCGACCGGGGCCCATTCCGCCACCAGCGCATTCTGGACCTGGCCGAAGTAGCGGCCCGCCCGCTGGGCATCGTCACGCACGGCGCCGTATCGGTGGTAGCCCAGGTAGTAGATCCATCTACGCCACTCGGCCCGACGGATGTCCCTGAAGATCTGGCCCTGCTGGCCGCCGACTCCACCATCACGGCCGACGTGCACACCAACATTCTGCCAGGCACCACCGAGGCCGCCGACGTAGCCGTTACCCCCGAACCTGCCGCCACCTTCGTGATTCAGGCCGGCACCTTCGGCGACCCGCGCAATGCCCGCGCCGTAATGGACAAAATTCAAAGCGTAGAGCCTAAGCTGCTAGTAACTACCGTGGCTACCACTACCGCCGAGGGCCGCGCCCTGAACCGCGTGGTGGTAGGCCGCTTTGCCACCCAGGCCGAGGCCGATGAAGTACGGCTCCGGCTGGCCCGCGTGGGCGTGGCCGGACTGGTTCGCCAGGGCGAGAACTTATAACGCTCGGATTCAGCCGGATTTTTCGAAGTATACAGATTTGCAAGGAGCACCTCCCGCTGGCGGGAGGTGCTCCTTTTTATATCGTCCCGTCATTCGGCTTTATAATCCTGCGGAATCTATACATCTGACAATACTTCATTCATTAATTAACACCATGCGGGCATCCACTTACCTTCTCACTACCGCCTTATTACTACCCTGCACTACGGCTTTAAGCCAGAGCCTTACGACCAAGGGCACCCGTATGGTGGGCTTCTCCGCAGGCAGTCTGTTCTTTCAGTCGAAAGCCACCACCGCCTCTGTTGATGTGGCGTTTGCGCCAACAGCCGGGCTTTTCTTTGCTGATAACTGGGCCGCAGGCATTGCCCTGCCGCTGGAATATCACGCGTTTCGCTACAAGTTGCAGGACCAGCACAATAATGAGTTGGTGGCGGGGCTGGCTCCCTGGCTGCGGTTCTATATTCCATCTTCAAGCCGGCACCGGGTATTTGCGGAAGCCCAAGTTGGGGCGCTGGTAAATTCCTACTGGGGCCGGCAACCGGTGTACGATCCAACAGGCACACCCCACATGGACCGGTTTAAAGGGCATGACTTTGGCGGCTTTGTGAGTATCGGAGCTGGCTATTCTTATTTCCTGACCCCAAACGTGGCCGTGGAAAGCATGCTGGCCTATCAGCAAGGGGCTTTATCTCCGGCTACGATGGCCTGACATTGAACATCGGCCTGCAGGCCTATCTGGGTCAGTAGGTACGCAGTGACACCCGCCCGAAACCGAAGCATTTGCTACCTTCCGCTCCCGCGAAACTGGTTGACAAATGCTTCGATTTCTTCCGGGCACTCTGGTGCTCCTCGTTACGCTTACTCTCACCTGGGTTCTGAACACCAAGCAGGGCGACGTGCCGCCCGTGGCCCGGCTGCTGAGCCCGTACCGGGGCTTCTGGCAAAACGGCGAGACGCCCGCTGATTTTCCCGAGCAGCAGACGTTGCACCTCGCTGGCCTGCACCAGCCGGTACGGGTGCGGTTTGATGACCGACGGGTGCCCCACATTTTCGCCCAGAACGACCACGACCTGTATTACGCCCAGGGCTACCTCACGGCCCGGGACCGGCTCTGGCAGATGGAGTTTATGACCCGGGTGGCGGCCGGCCGCATTTCGGAAGTGGTAGGCCCCCGAGCGCTGGAGTACGACCGGTTCCAGCGGCGCATGGGCCTGCCCTACGGGGCCGAAAACTCCCTGCGGGCTATGCTAAAAAACGACACCACGCGGCTGGTGCTGGAGTCGTACTCGGCGGGGGTGAATGTCTATATCAGCAGTCTTTCGCCCCGGGAGTATCCGTTTGAGTACAAGCTGCTCGATTACGAGCCCGAGCCCTGGCAGCCGCTCAAGTGCGCGCTGCTGCTGAAGCTGATGGCCTGGGACCTGAGCGGCCGCTCCGACGATTTGCGCCTGAGCAATATCCTGAGCAAGTACGGCCCCAAGGTGACGCAGGACCTGTTTCCGGACTACCCATTCCGCGAAGACCCGATTATACCGGTGGGCACGCCCCTGGATTTCAAGCCGCTACCGGTGCCGGCCACGCCGCCTTCGTTCACGGCGGCCTTGTCGGATAAGGTGCCCGAGCGGGAGCCGGATGCCGAGCTGGGCTCCAACAACTTTGCCGTGGCGGGCAGCCGCTCGGCCTCGGGCCTGCCGCTGCTGGCCAACGACCCGCACTTGCAGCTGAACCTGCCCAGCATCTGGTACCAGGTGCAGCTGCACGCGCCCGGCCAGAACGTGTACGGCGTGACCATTCCGGGCGCGCCGGCCGTGATTATCGGCTTCAACGAGGATGTGGCCTGGGGCGTGACCAACGTGGGCGGCGACGTGCTGGACTGGTACCAGCTCAAGTTCCGGGACAATACGAAGCGCGAATATCGGCACGACGGCCGCTGGAAGCCGGTGCGCCGGGTGGTGGAGCGCATTGTGGTGCGCGGCCTCCCCGACCGCCTCGATACCGTGCTCTACACCCACCACGGCCCCGTGGTGTACGACCACGACGAGAAGCCCTTCAACCCGCAGACGCCCACCCGCCACGCCATGCGCTGGACGGCCCACGAGGGTGCTGACGAAGTACTGGCCTTCGTGAAGCTCAACCACGCCCGCACCTACCAGGATTACGACCGGGCCCTGCGCACCTATGCCTCCCCGGCCCAGAACTTCATCTTCGCCAGCAACCAAAACGACATTGCCATCCGGCCCAACGGCCACTACCCGCTGAAGTGGCCCGAGCAGGGCAAGTTTATTCTGGATGGCACCGATGCCCGCGCCGACTGGCAGGGCTGGATTCCGATGACGCAAACGCCGCGGGTGCAGAACCCGGCCCGGGGCTTCGTATCGTCGGCCAACCAGCATTCCGCCGGCCCCGACTACCCCTACTACATCGGCTGGGACTACGCGCCCTGGGACCGGGGCCACCGCATCAACCAGCAGCTGGCCAAGATGCGCCGCGCCACCGCCGATACGCTGCGCGAGCTGCAGAACGACAACCTAGGCATCAACGCCCAAACCATGCTGCCGTGGATGCTGATGCGGATGGAGGGCAACAAACTGACCGATGACTGCTACGGTATGATGGTGCCGTCCTCGCCGGAACTGTCTGCGACCCGGGTTCTGCAGAAGTGGGATTACCATTATACCACTGATGCTGTGGCCGCCACCATCTTCGAGCTGTGGTATCAGGAGTTGGTGGAACGACTTTGGAAGGATGATTTCAGCAAACAGGCCACCGGGATTGAAATGCGCTACCCATCGCAAGACCGAACAAATCGACTGTTGCTTGCCCAATCGGGTAATCCGGCTACTTGCTTTCAGGAGGGCAGCCCCTGGATTGATGACCGGCGCACGCCCAAGAAGGAAAACGTACACGACCTGCTGACGGCCTCCCTGCACTTTGCCGTGGACTCCCTGACCCGCAAATTTGGGCCATTAGGGCCGAAGTGGGGATGGGCCAACCAGAAAAGCACCGACATCAACCATCTGGCCCAGCTGCCGGGCTTCGGGCACCAGGATATTATATGCGCCGGCAGCCGCGGCACCGTCAATGCCACTACCTCGCGTAACGGCCCCTCCTGGCGCATGGTGGTGGCGCTGGGGCCGCAGGTGAAAGCCTACGGCATTTTCCCCGGCGGGCAAAGCGGCAACCCGGCCTCCCGGTATTATGATGATATGCTGGAAAGCTGGCGCGTGGGCCGTCTGGATGAGCTGGTATTCCTGCGCGCCGCTGATGAAAATCACCCCCGCCTGCAGGCGGCTTGGCGGCTGGAGCAGTAGGGTTCGGCGATACTGGTTCCGTACGTAACTTGCTAGGCTGGCAGCACCCTTTTTACGCTTTATCTCCTCTCTGCAATGTCTTTCTCGTTTATCCGCTCCGCGTGGCCTCGTGTGCTATTGGTAGCTTGTCTTGCCGGAGCCGTAGTGCCTGTTGCGCAGGCTCAGAAATCCGGCAAAAAGTCTGCGGCGGCCCCCATTGCTGCTCCGCCCCGCATCTACAGTCTATATGAAGTGCAGACGAGGCCGGAGTATGCGGAAGGTGAATATGCATTGCGACAATACCTACAGAACCAATTGCGCCGGCCCGCTGCCGTGAAGGCGGGCACGGAGCGGGGTGTGGTAACGGTTAGCTTCGTGGTGCAGCCGGACGGCCGCCTCACCGATGCCTTTGTGGCCCGGGGCCTCAGTGCCGCCAGCAATGCGGAGGCGCTGCGTCTGGTGCAGGCCATGCCCCGCTGGCGTCCCGCCCGCTACCAGGATAAGGCCGTGCCTGTGCAGTACCCAATTTCCATCCCGTTCGAGCCGCCCATGCAGAAAGCCGTTACGGTCCGGGGTGCGCCTGATTTATCGGGCCTGGAGAGTGACCGGCGGGTGGTGGAGGAAGTAGGGGAAAATAAGGTATACACGTACGTGGAGCAGATGCCGGTCTTCCCGGGCGGGCAGTCAGGCCTCATCAATTACATTCAGGCCAGTCTGCGCTACCCCGCCGAGGCTGCGCAGAAACAGGTGGAGGGCAAAGTATTCGTGAAGTTCACGGTGGAGCCCAGCGGTAAAGCCATCAACCCGGAAATCATAAAGGGCCTGGGGGCCGGGTGCGACGAAGAAGTGCTGCGGGTAATCCGGGTACTGCCGCCGTTTGAGCCCGGCAAGCAAAATGGCCGTACCGTGTCAGTATCGTACACGGTGCCGGTTACATTCAGCCTGCAAACCACCCCGGGCGCGCCTGGCGTAACTATTCCGCCGGCTCCTACGCTGCCCAAGCCTGAGGAAAAAGTATACACCTACGTGGAGCAGATGCCCCGCCTGGCCGGCACCACCGAAGCTACCATTGCCTCAGCTTTACAGGCTGGCCTAGTGCTGCCCAAAGAAATAGCCCAGGGCACTACCGAAGGCCGCGTGTTCGTGAGTTTCGTGGTGGGACTGGAGGGCAAAGCCGAAGACGCGAAAGTAGTCCGCTCCTTGTGCCCCGCCTGCGACGCGGCCGCCCTAGCCGCCGTGGCCAGCCTGCCCCGCCTGGAGCCCGGCCGGCAAAACGGCAACATAGTGCGCGTACAGCTTACTCAGGTGCTCCAGCTCTACAGCCCGACCCACGTGTTCGAACCCCGTGAAGCAGCCACACAGGCTACTTTTCCCGGCGGCGGCGTGGCTTTGCGCCAGTACTTCACCGAGAAACTGAAAGAGCCGAAAGTACTGGCTAAAGAAAACCTGCGGGGAGCCGTGGAAGTGCGCTTCGTGGTGCAGGCCGACGGCCGGATTGGGGCAGGCGAGGTAGTGCGCCCCCTGTGCCGCAGCTGCGACGAAGAAGCCCTGCGCCTGGTGCGCGCCATGCCGGTCTGGGCGCCGGCCCGTGACGCTACCGGCCAGCCAATTGCCGTGCGCCAGAGTGTTATTATTCCGATGCCTGCCCCCGAGCTGCCGCGCAAAAACGCCGGAGCCATCGAAGACTGATCCGCCTCAATTGTATGAAATCATTTGGCCTACTTTTCCTGCTGGTTCTGCTTGCCTGCGCACTGGTTCAGCTTTTTCTCCCGTGGTGGATGCTGGTGCCGGTGTGTCTGCTGCTGGCCGCTTGGCGCAACCCATCCGGCGGCCGGGCTTTTGTGGCGGGGCTGCTGGGAGCCGGGTTTAGTTGGTGGCTACCCGCCGCCTGGCTCGCCTCGCACGGAGCCGGCTTGCTGGCCACCCGCGTAGCAATGCTGTTGCCGCTGGGCGGCAGCACGCCCCTGCTGGTACTGGTAAGTGGTTTGTTAGCAGGGATAGTGGGCGGATTGGCCTGCCTGAGCGGAACGTGGCTCCGGCGGGCTGTTGCCCCGAAAGCCGCCCCGCAAAGTTCACTATAGCCACCCCAAAAAAGGCCCCGGCCAGCCCCTACTGCAGTTAGTAGAGGCTGGCCGGGGCTTTTTGCACGCAGCTCTTCCTAGAATTGCGAGATGAACGCAAAGGCCTGCAGCGTGTAGCTGGTAACCGATGAAAAGTGGTTGCCGCCCTGAATTGGGCGCAGTTCCACCTGCATAGCCCCCCGGGCCCGCATGGCCGCGTAGGCATTCTGGGAGTTGAAGTACGGCACGTAGTCATCGGCTGTGCCGTGGAAAAGGGCTACCGGAGCTTTGGGTTTCCAGTCATAGATGTCATTGTCACGCAGGGAAGATGTCAGGGCCGCGTCCGTATCATTCAGCACCTGCTGCCGGAAGCCGGCCGTGAACAGCTGACTGGCCTGGGCCGGCACTTCTCCAAAGGCGTTGGCCTGCAGCTGCGTGGCGTACGGCTCCTGATAGTAAAAGGAAAACGGCCGGTTCAGCTGATATACCCGGTTGTAGGTATCGAGCACCCACACGTAAGTGCTCAGGAAATTCAGCGGCTGCGTGGAGCGCATGATGTACTTCGCAAACTCCGATTTGTGGTAGGCCCCGGCCCCGGGCGCACTGGCCGTTACGGGCAGCTCGGTGGCGTATTTCTCCTCCAAGTACTTGTGCAGGGCCATGGTGGCGTACCCGCCCTCGGAGTAGCCGAGCAGAAAGTTTTTCTGATTCACGCTAATGCTTTCCTTTTTGCAGAACTCCCGGGCCGCCCGCAGCATATCGGCCGAGGCGGAGGCCAGGGAGGCGGCGTGCTCATACGGGTGCGGCAGGGCTTTCGAGGCCCCGTAGCCAATGTAATCGGGAGCCGACACCACGTAGCCCGTAGCCGCCAGCACCGATACCGCCGACCACAACTCACTGCTCTGGCTGTAGTACGACGGCGCCCGATTCTCGTCGTCGGGCCGGATGGTGCCGTGCTGGTAGCTGATAACCGGCAGTGCCGCCGGAGCCACCGGCACCAGCAGCGCCCCGGAGGCCGTTACCAGCTGTCCATCGGTGTTGCGCGTGGTGTACGTGAGGCGGTATACCCGCACCGAATAGCGGGCCAGGGGGCCTACCAACGGAATATCCTGCACGCGGGCGGCCAGCTGGGCCGGCGTGTACTCGCCCAGCAGGGTGCTACCGGTGAGCGTGGTGGCAGGCGGCGTGGCGGCCGGGGTTTCGGTGGGAGACGCGGGCTCGGGGGCACTGCTATTGCAGCCAGGGGCCAGCAGCACCGTGCTCAGCCAGAGCGCGCCCACGGCCGGCAGGCGGCGAAAAAGGGATATCGTCACGAAGAGAAACAGGGTTTGGTGAAGAAGCTGGCCATATAACAGCTGCGGCCGGCGCACCGTTCCCAGCGGCTGCTGGCTGCACCACCCGAACCGACAACCAACCTATTTTTTATTCAGCCAATAAATTAGTTGATAAACTAAAAAAATAGTTATACATTTAACTCACTCATCCGCTACTCCTTACCTTATGCCCGATTCTACTTTCCCCGAACTCACCCGCGCCGAGGAGCAGGTGATGCAGGTGCTCTGGCAGCGCGGCCCCTCCTTCGTGAAGGATGTAGTGCCGGAGCTATCGGAACCCAAGCCGGCCACTACCACCGTGTCCACCATCATCCGCATTCTGGAGCAGAAAGGGTTCGTGGGCCACGAGGCATTCGGGCGTACCCACCGTTACTACGCCCTGGTGGCCCAGGATGCCTATCGGCGCTTCTCGCTGGGCAAGCTATTGGGCGGCTACTTCGGTGGCTCATTTTCGCGGCTGGTGTCCTTTTTCGCCAAAGAAGAGGACCTGACCGCTCCGCAGCTGGAAGAACTCCTCCGTCACGCGCAAATCCCCCCTTCCCCCGATGCCGCTACTGATGCTGCCCCCGACGAGCACCCTTCTTAGCTGGCTGGGACAAAGCACTCTGCTGCTGGGCTTGGCGTGGCTATTCTACCGCCAGCTGCTGCGCCAAGAACGGTGCTTCAGTTACAACCGTCGGTTTCTGCTGCTGGCGCCCTGGGCGGCTATATTGCTGCCGCCTTTTCTGGTGCTGCTGGCGCCCTGGCTGCCTACCTGGCAGGCGGCACCGGCCGTGGCGCAGCTGCTTTATAGCCGTGTGCTACCGGTTATTACGATTTCAGCCGATGGCGGGGCAGTAACCGGACCGGTAGCTTGGCTGCCGCTGCTCTACGGGCTGGGCGTGGGGCTGGGACTGAGCCGGCTACTCGGGCAGGTGTTGCACCTCTGGCTGACGACGCGCCGCTGGCCCCGCCACCTGCGGCCGGGTTACACGCTGGTGCTCACGGGCGGGCTGCGGCCCACCGGCTCGTTTGGCCGCTGGGTGTTCTGGGACGATACCGCCGTGCTTACTGAGGCCGAGGCCGCCCAGGTACTGCGCCACGAGGTAGCCCACGCCCGGCAGGGCCACACCACCGGGCGGCTGGCCCTGGAAGTGGCCCGGGTGCTGCTCTGGCCCTGCCCGTTCGTGCACCTGTTCCCGCCGGCCCTGGAGCTGACCCACGAGTTTCTGGCCGATGAGGCCGCCATCCGGCCCGACCCCACCACGCGCCCAACGTCCGGTACCACCGAAAACTACGCCGCCCTGCTGGCCCGCGCCGCCCTCCGCCAACTCCATCCCGATTTACCGCTTACTCATTCGTTTACCCAATCCTTCACCCTTACCCGTATCCGTATGCTTACCTCCCATTCCCCGGTCCGGCGCTGGAAACAGCGGCTGGCCCTCCCCCTGAGCTTGGCCCTGCTGGGGCTGCTGGCGTGTGAAAAAGCCGTTGAGCTGCCACCGCCGCCGCCGCCGGCTTTGCCGACCAATGCCCAGCTCGCCCCGCCGCCCCCACCACCCGCGCTTCTAACCCAGGAGCAAGGTCCGGGCTACCCAGGTGGCCAGACCCAGTTGATGGCCGATATTTTTAAGCTTGTGAAGTACCCGGCCGTAGCCAAAGACGCGAAAGTAGCCGGCAGCGTGTTCGTGCAGTTCATTGTAAGTGAGCAGGGGCTGATCCGGAACGCCACCGTAGTGAAGGCTCCCAAAGGCCCGGCTGCCGCCGTAGCAGCCCTGAAAGCGGAAGCCCTGACGGCCGTGAATAACCTACCAGGCCGCTGGACACCTTGCCAGCGCAACGGCCAGCTAATAGAAACCCGTTATACTATTCCTATTTCGTTTGCTCTGAAATAAGCCTATGCACTATTGCTTAGCAAAACCGCTGTTCACTGTTAAGTGGGCAGCGGTTTTTGGCTTCGGACCGTATATTAGCATTGAGCGCCTAGCAGTTCAGGACCGCTCAGGATGGTGGATACAGTGGAGCTCCGTGGGAGCCGCTGCTTGTTTTATGCTGTGATGCGGAAGAAAAAGGGAGATAATCCCGTTGCGTGGTTAGGTTGGGTGTTGATCGTAATGAACCTGTTGAGTGGTGCGCTGAGCGGCTGCGACTCTGGTGCACGACGGCGAACGGCCGACTCAGCCCCCACGCCTGCCGAGCTGGCCCGCCGCCGGCAGCAACTCCTGTTACAAGATTCTTTGCTGGTCGATTCCGTAGCCCGCGTTGGGGGACAGCTGCCGGGTGCCGTGCTGCCGGGCAGTCGCATTGTGGCTTTCTATGGCAACCCATTGCACAAGAAAATGGGGATTCTGGGCCAATATCCCAAGGACGAGATGCTGCGCCGCCTGCGCCTGGAAACCGCCGCCTGGCAGCGCGCCGACAGCCTGCCGGTACTGCCGGCCCTGCACATGACCGCCATCATTGCCCAGCGCGACTCCGGGGCCGATGGCAAGTACCGCCTGCCCCTGCCAGACAGTACCATTCGCCGGGTTATTGCGTGGGGCCAGGAGCACAACGCCCTGGTATTCCTGGATGTGCAGGTAGGCCTGAGTGATTTGCAGCACGAGTTGCCGCCGCTGGCCAAATACCTGCGCCTGCCCTTCGTGCATCTGGGCATCGACCCGGAGTTTTCCATGAAATCGGGGCGGCGGCCGGGTACGGAGGTAGGCGAGTTCGACGCGGCCGATATCAACTACGCCCGCGAGTTTCTGGCCCGCTTGGTGAGCGAAAACCGACTGCCGCCCAAGGTGCTGGTGGTACACCGCTTCCGCCAGGATATGGTGACCAACTACCAGAACATTCAGCTGGACCCGCGCGTGCAGATTGTGATGCACATGGATGGCTGGGGCACGCCCGGCATCAAGCGCAGCTCCTACCGCAAATTCATCAAGAAAGAACCCGTGGAGTACACCGGCTTCAAGCTGTTCTACCGCCAGGACCAGCGCCCCGGCTCCCGCCTTATGACGCCCCGGGAGGTCGTCAGCCTCACGCCTGAGCCGCTGTATATTCAGTACCAGTAACCGATAAAAAAGGGGCAGCTTCTATCGGGTACACGTAATCTGTCCGACACCTTGAACCGGCTGCCCCCCTGCTGTCATACCTTCAACCGTAACCCGATATTCTCCCGGGGCATCTGAAGTATAAAACGAAAGGGTAGCTTGCCCCGTAGCGTCTGTCTGAACAGTTGGATTCCACGACAAAGTAGTATGACGCGGGTCAGGCTGATTTTTTGTTTTGGCATCAGCAAAGCGCGGGGTGTAGAACTCCCGGCCTTTGTAATAGCCTGGAAAGCTTATCGTCAGCATCCCTTTGTCACCTTCCTTGGTTTTGTAGCTTTCTGAATACCTATGTGTTAAAGCATTTCTTGAGAATATACTAATAACTCCACCAGCGCCAATACTACCGAATATAGCTACATTATTACCGCTCAAAACATCAATACTTTCTACCTCACTCATGGATGTTTTGTTTGCGCCAGAGGTGGGAATTCCATCCAGTAGGTATAAGGGTGGCGCTTGGTTCGGGCGTAAGATAACTCGTCCTTGTAAAAATTCTTCTACCGTTAAAAGTGCTCTGTTCGATTCAGGCATATCAGCTACCCGAAATTCCTTCACATTTGCCAGGGAGTACGGCCGAGGAAGACTATTGAGTGGTGACGGTGTAGAACCTGACTTCTTCGCTTTAACCCTTATGTTACCTAACGCAATTGTTTTTACAGCATTGGGATGGAGCTGGCTTTCCGCAACCTGCTGGCGTTGACTAAGACGTATGTAGTCGCTTACTGTTGCCGAAGGCATTGCGGGTAATGGGGCCAATATAACTCCTGCGGTAGTTGGAGGCGGAGTTAGGCGGATAAACAGGTTGCGCTTGTTTTCAGGAGTGCGGGCTTGCAGTGCAATTTTAGCAGTATCCGTACCCTTCAGGCCTTCAAATAAGAACAGGCCTTCCTTGTCGGTTTCTGCGGTGTAAAATGCCTTATCCGGCTGCGCCTGCAAGTAGGTCAGCCGAGTGGCAGGTGCCGGCTTGCGGGCGGCGGTCAGTACCTGCCCGCCCAGCGTCAGGCCCTGCTCCAGCGCAAACTCAGCTGGGGGTAGCGTACCGGCCAGCTGTTTTTTCCACACGAACCGGCGCCAGCCCTGGGTTAGCAATAAGTCATTGAGGGCTTGCCGGGTAGCGGGTTGCTGATCCTGCAAGTAATAGGCCGCATCCTCCACGTACCCACCCAAATCGGAAGTGAGTAGCAAATGTGACGTAATCGTTGCGCCTTCTCCTGGCTGCCCTTGCAGAGCGGCTACTGCCACCGACACGTTGGCGCTGACCGGCTGCCCACCAGCTCCGCTGGTTTCAATACGCAGCTTCACGGGTTCCCGCGGACCGTACGCCTGTTTATCGGTCGCAATGCGCACACGTACCGGCTCGGTTTCCGGCGTGAAAACCAGCCGCTCGCATTGCGGCTCGTTGCGCGCATCAAACAGCGTAAAATGCGCTATGCCGGCCGGAAATTTGCTTTTCGGGATTCTGGTTATAAATGCCTCGTTGCCGTTTACCGGCGTTTGTCCGGTATACACAACCGCACCCCGCACGTGCGCCAGCAGAACAGCAGTGCTCTGGGATGGTTCGGCAGCAGACGCCCGCCGCCGAATGATGGCCATATAATATTCCTGCGTTTCCGTTACGCGCAGCAGCCAGCCAGATGGCTGACTGCGGGGCAGCGGATAGGTAGCGCGCCGGCCGTCAGGCAGCGTCACCTCCGCCTCGTAGCGCTGCCCTGACTGCGGAATCAGCCGGAAAGAGCCCATGCCCGCGTGCCGGCTCGTAAAAGTCGTGACGACGGTTCCATCCGCCGTCATAACCTTACCCTGGCTGCTTACGCCGCGTCCTGTTTCATCTACCACCTTAAACCCCACCTCGCTTTCCAGCTCATCCACCAGGTTTCCGCCTTCCGGGAAGAACTGTACATCAACATCAGCCGCCACCGCTTTACTACTCCCTTTCGACTTTTGCGGGCGAGTTGCTGGCCCTTCGTCCGAAGAAGGCGCGGCAGCTCCCCAGATAGCAAGCTGATGCGAGTAAAAAAAATCCTCTCCCGCGTTGCGCATCCAGTTGGTGTAGGCGCGCACCAGATAATGGCCCGGTTGCAGCGTATCGGGCAAAGCAAAATCACCAGTAGCCAAGCCATTTTGCAGCCGAAGAGTACGCCGGAATACGATCTGCTTTTTCTCAGAAACCATATCCACATACAGCACTTTGCTCAGCGTATCAGCCCGGTGCGAATCGGCCATTACGGCGTATGCTTTAAACCAAACCGTTTCGCCGGTTGCGTAGAAGGGCTTATCAAACTGGATATATACTTTTTCCGGAAGCGTACGCGCATAAAAAAGCTGCAGCCCCTGCACTATTCTCTGAATAGCGTCATCTGCCGGGTACCGAAAGGCCAGCAATGAGGCGGTTATAACGAGGCCAGTAGCTAGCACTACTGAGCGAATGGAAGCGTATCGGGTTGGTATCATATGAAATGGTGAATACAGCACGTTGCTAATGATGGCGCAACAACTTTGCCACGAAATATATACCTGCCCGTTACGCATCAGTCCTGCTACATGCGCAACGGGCAGGTACAGGCCACCTATCCGGACCTGCTTGCCCGGTAGGTAATGATGCCTATCGGGCAAGCAGGCCCCGGCGCAACATGCAGCAACCCACCGGCCCGAACCGAATACGGCAGGCTAATCTGCAAGATTAAGAATCGTAAATCATTGGCGAATAAGTAGATAATAAGAACGACTCCGGAAATCACTCTCGCACAAAACACACCACAGGCCGTTTCCGCGCTACTGTTCAGCTACTGCTCCGGCAACCCTTACTTAGTCCGTATGGGTCAGACGAAAACGCGTACCTTCGTTTTTGTTTCCCGACCTCAATCCGTTTCCTTTCAGTGTCTTATTTTCAGACTTTCACCCGCCTGACGGCCCCCGCGCTGGCTACCCTGGGCCTCGCCTTTACCCTCACCACGCTGCCCGGCTGCGGCTCCCGCTCCGGCACCGACTCGGAAAACGCCGCCGTTGTGGCCGATACCACCAAACCCGTGGTGATTGACACGGTGAAGCTGAAAATGGAAGCTATGCGCCGCGACTCGCTCAAGGCCGATTCCATTGCCAAGAAGAACGGCCAGCTGCCGGGTGCTATTCTGCCGGGTCACCGCATTATTGCCTTCTATGGCAATATCCGCTCGAAGGGCATGGGTATTCTGGGCCGGGAGCCCAAGGAGCAGATGTTCCGCAAGTTTGAGGGCGTGCTGAAGGAGTGGCAGGCCGCCGACCCCAGCATTCCGGTGCAGGCCGCCTTGCACAACGTGACCATCACGGCCCAGGGCACGGCCGGCAAGGATGGCAAATGGCGTCTGATGAACTCCAAAGCCACCATTGAGGAAGTCCTCAGCTGGGCCAAGGAGCACAACTGCCTGCTGTTTCTGGACGTGCAGCCGGGCCACAGCACCCTGCAGGCCGAGCTGCCCAAGCTGGAGCAGTACCTGAAAGACCCCATCGTGCACCTGGGCATAGACCCCGAGTTTTCGCTCTCCACCATGCCCGGCGTGCGCCCCAACCAGAAAATCGGGACGCTGGATGCCAAGGACGTGAACTTCACGGTGAACTTCTTGGCCCGCATCGTGAGCGAAAACAAGCTCCCGCCCAAAGTGCTGACCGTCCACCGCTTCACCCGGAAGATGATCAGCAACTACAAGAACATCAAACTGGACCCGCGCGTGCAGATTGTGATGCACATGGACGGCCACGGCGAGCCCACCCTGAAAAAGGACTCCTACAAAGCCTACATCCAGAATGAGCCCGTGCAGTACACCGGCTTCAAGCTGTTCTATGAGTACGATGCCCGCCCCAAGCCCCACCACATCATGACCGCCAAGGAGGTCCTGGCCGAACTCACTCCCAAGCCGCTGTATATTCAGTATCAGTAGGTAGTAAGGTGTGGGGGTAAGAGGTTATGCCGGCAGGAGTTATTACTCCTGAATCGTTGTACTCAGATTACTCGGTCAACCTGCTTTACAAGGACGAAACAACGCCCCAACCGGATTCCGGCTGGGGCGTTGCACGTTCATACAGGCTCTTATCTAAAAGCAACTCCTAAACTCATCCCCTCCTACCCCCATACCCTACCGCTTAGTGCGCGGCGTTCAGGTCGACTTTTTCGCCGGGCTTGGCGCGCTGGATGAGGAACATCAGCGGCAGACAGAGCAGGAAGAAGCCCCCGATCATTAGGAAGGTCTGGCCGTAGGTGATGATGGAGGTCTGCTTCATGATCATGCCGCTGAGGGCGGCGTAGGCCTGCTGCTGGGCATCGAGGAAGCTGGCTCCCTTGCTCATGAAGCTGGCCGTGAGCCCCTGGATGCGCTGCTGGGTTTCGGGGTCGTAGAGCGACACGTTGGAGGCCACGCCCACCCGGTTCTGGGCAATGGAGCGCTCCAGGTAGGTGCCCACCAGCGCCACCCCGAACGAGCCGCCGAGCTGGCGGATCATGCCGGTGAGGCCGGCAGCCTGGCCCGCATCCTTGCCACTGATGCCGCTGAGCGACATAGTGGTAATGGGCAGGAACAGCAAAGCCAGACCGAACCCGCGCAGCAGCAGCGGCCAGAAGAAGTCACTCTCGCCGGCCGTGGGCGAAATCTGGGTGCTCATCCAGAAGGAGAACAAAAAGAAGGTGATGAAGCCCACTGGCAGAATGTATTTCTGCGGCACGCCACCCTGAATCATCTTGCCCACCACCGGCATCATAAAGCCCGAAAGCAACGCCCCCGGCAGCAGAATGTAGCCGGTTTGTTCGGCCGTGAAGCCCAGAATCCGCTGGCAGAAAATCGGGAAGACGAACACCGAGGCGAACAGCCCGAACCCGAGAATAAACGACAGGAACGCCCCAATGGCCAGGTTGCGGCTGCGCGTGAGCACCCGCAGATCCACGATGGGCTGCTTGGCCGTCAGCTCGCGCCAGATGAAGCCCACCACGCCGATTACCGACATCAGGGTGAAGAAGTTGATGTACAGGCTCTCGAACCAGTCTTCGGTTTCGCCCTGCTCCAGCACCAGCTGCAACGAGCCCACGCCCAGAATCAGCAGGAAAATCCCCAGCCAGTCGATTTCGCGCAACGGGCGCGGAATGGCATTTTTGATGCGCTCCGGGTCGCGGATGAACAGCACCGTGAAGATGGAAGCGAGAATACCCACTGGCACGTTCACGTAAAAAATCCAGGGCCAGGTGTAGTTGGTCACAATCCAGCCGCCGAGCGTGGGACCGATGGTGGGACCGATAATCACGCCCATCCCGAAGAGAGCCTGACCCAAAGCCAGCTGCTTGGGTGGGAAGGTATCAATCAGGATAGCCTGGGAGGTAGCCATGAGCGCCCCGCCACCAACGCCCTGAATGAAGCGGAAGGCTACCAGTTCCCAGATGTTGGTACTCTGCCCGCAGGCCATGGAGGCCAGCGTAAACAGAATCACGGAGAACAGGTAGTAGTTGCGGCGGCCGAACTGCTCGGCCAGAAAGCCTGTCATCGGAATCACGATGACGTTGGCAATGCCGTAGGAGGCCACCACCCAGCTAACTTCCTGCTGCGTGGCCGAGAGGTTGCCCATCATCTGGGTCAGGGCCACGTTTACGATGCTGGTATCAATGAGCTCCAGCAAGCAGCACATCACCACCGTAATGACGATGATCCACTTGGTAAATCCGGTTTCCACGCTGATATAGGGTATGAGGGTGTGAGGGTAAGCGGGTAGGAGTTGTTTTCTTTGGAGAGAATCAATTCCTACCCACTATGCCGAACAGTGTGTCAAATTTTGACTTCGCCGAGGAGTTTCGGCAGCGCACCAAGACGTTTGCGTTGCGCATTATGAAGCTGGCAGACCGATTTCCGAAGGAGCCCTCCTGTCGGGTTGCGGGCTTGCAGCTTTTGCGGTCCGGGACTTCCGTAGCCGCCAATTATCGGGCAGCTTGCCGGGCACGCTCCGAACGGGAGTTCAACGCCAAGCTGCACATTGCCCTTGAAGAAGCCGACGAAGCGGTGCTGTGGCTGGAGCTTTTGAGCGAAGGGAGCTCACTACCTACCGGCAAACTGGACGATCTGCTGTCAGAAGCCCGCGCTATTATGTCCATCCTCGGAAAAGCCGAAAAGACGGTCCGGGATAAACTAAAACAGACCGATAGATAAAGCGGGTGAAAATGTCTGACGCAGGAAAACTCCTACTCTCAAACCCTCTCACCCTCCTACACTACTTGACCTTCACCGTTGCTACCACGCTCATCCCGGCGCGCAGAGGGTGTTCGGGGTCAGTTTTGGTCAGGGTGATTTTGACGGGCACGCGCTGGGTTACTTTCACGAAGTTGCCCGAGGCGTTATCGGGGGGCAGCAGGGCGAAGCGGGCGCCGGTAGCAGCTGAGAGAGACTCGATTTTGCCTTCAAACTCCTCGTTCGGGTAGGCATCCACTTCTACCGTTACCGGCTGGCCCACGCGCATGTTTTCCAGCTGGGTTTCCTTGAAGTTGGCAATAACCCAGGTGTTGCCGCTGGCCACAATGCCCATCAGCTGCTGGTTGGGGCCCACCACCTGGCCGGGCTGCACGTTCTTCTTGCTCACGATGCCGTTACCAGGTGCCACAATAGTCGTGTAGCTCAGCTGAAGTTTGGCATTGTCGAGGTCGGCCTGACGCTGCTTCACTACGGCTTCTGCCACTGCTACCTGCTGCTGGGCGGCTGCTACCTGCTGCTGGGCCACTTTTACCTGCTGCTGGGCCGTAGCGCGCTGGGCGCTGGTCGATTTCAGGTTGGCCTGCACGGCATCGTACTCACTCTGCGGAATGATATCCTCCTTGCGCAGAAACTGGCTGCGCTTCAGATCTTTTTCGAGGCGGGACCGGGTGGCATCACTCACGCCAATGGCCGACTGGGCCGAGCTGACGTTGGCCGAGGCCGTACCCACGGCGGCGCGGGCGGCTACCACGTTGGCCTGGGCGGCGGCCAGGGCCGCTTCGGCGGCATTCACGCGCTGCTGCTGGTCGGCGGGGTCCACAGTCACCAGCACATCACCTTTTTTCACGGGCTGGTTGTCTTCCACCTTCACTTCCAGCACCGGGCCCGAAACGCGGGGCAGAATCGGGTACACGTCGCCTTCCACCTGGGCATCGTCGGTTTCCTCGTGGGCCTGGCCGAACTGATAGCGCTGCCAGCCAAAGTAACCGCCTACCAGCAGCACAAGGGCCAGAATAATCATGATAATCGGGCGCTTGGAGCGGCCCTCGGGTTGCTCGTCCGCTACCGGCTCGTAAGCTCCGGATTGCGTAGGCGCTACGGCCGAATCGTGTTGAACGGGAGTTGCCATATGGGTACTTGGTTGTTCGGGTTTCAAGAGAAGGGAAGGACGTAGCCAATGGTCAGCGGCCACGTAATCAGAAGGATTTACGCCGATTGGCGGTAGGCGTTGGGAGAGCCGGGCTTTACCAGCAGCGTCACGCACGAGGCGGTGCGCACGACGGTTTCGGCGGTACTGCCCATCAGAAAGCGCGTGAGGCCCGTCTGGCCGTGCGCGCCAATAACAATGATGTCGGCGGGGTAGCGGCGGGCTTCGGCCACAATTTCCTGCGCCGCATTGCCCTGAATAACCGCCGTGGTGACCTGCGCGCCGGCCTGCTGGGCCGCTTCATGATGCCGGGCCAGCCGTCGCGCCAACTCCACGTCGTTCACCGGGGCCGTAGCGGCCGCCGGGCCGGGTTCCAGCACATGCAGCAGCCGCAGTGTTGCTCCCGTGCCCGCCGCCAGCGCCGCCGAATACGTGACCAGCGCCTCCGTCGCGGCGGAAAAGTCAATCGGACACAGGATGGTCATGATGGTGAATGGTGAAATGGTGAGTTTAATCGGCTAGTGGAATAATGACTTTCAGTGAACATCAACTCACTATTTCACCATCTCACCGCTACCAAATCTGCTCGCCGGTGGCGCGGCGGAGCTGGTACTGGCCGAGGGTGTAGTTGTAGATAGACTGCAGGCGCGAGAGGCGCGACTGGGCCAGCTGGGTTTCGGCGTCGAGGACGTCCAGGTTGTTGCCTACCCCGTAGCGGTAGCGGGCTTTGGCGCGGGTCAGCGCGTCGGCCGCCTGCCCAATCTGCACCTGGGAGTTATCGTAGCGCGCGGTGCTGGTTTGCATGGTATTCACAGCCTGCAACACATCGGCACGGATTTGCTCCTGCGTATCCTGGGAGCGGGCCTGCGCGCCTTTAATAGCCGACTGGGCCGTGGCGCGCTGATACTTGTTCTTATCCCCATCGTAAATCGGGATGTTGAGCTGGGCCCCGGCTACCGTATTGAAGCGGAACCGCTCCAGATTCGGCACGATGTAGCCGTTTTTGCCGCCCGCCTGCGCCAGCACGCTCAGCGTGGGCTTGTTGCTGGTTTCGGTGATGCGCAGCTGCGCGGCGGCAGCCTCTTCCGCATCCTTGGCCAGCTTCACCTCGGGCCGGTTTTCAGCGCCTTTCGCCAACGCATCCTGCACATTTACGGCCTGCGGGTTGTACTCGAAGCGGCCGCGCACCGCAACCACTTCCGACTCGGGACGGTGCAGCAGGCGGGCCAGCTGAATCTCCTGGTTACGGAGCTGGCTCTGGAGGTCGATTTTACGGTCCAGGGCCTGAGCAATGCGTACCTGCGTCGTCGTCACGTCGAAGTTGGTGCTTACGCCGCCTTCTACCCGCTTCGCCATTTCCCGCTCGTGCTGGCGCAACGAGGCAATCTGCGCATCCTGCACCCGAATGGCTTCGCGGGCAAACAGAATGCTGTAGTAGCTCTGGGCGGCGGCATAAGCCAGGTCGCGGCGGGTGACGTTGATCTGGTCGGTGGCCGCGAGGGTCCGCAGCTTGGCCGCGTTGATGGCTGCGTTGGCCCGCCCAAAATCGAGCAGCGTGTAGCGGGCCGTTACGTGGGTATCGTAGTTGTTGGCCGGTGCCAGCTGAAACGTGGCATCGCCCAGCGGAATTTTCACTACCGGATCAATGCGGGTGTAGCTGGCTGTGCCGTCTACCGTTGGGCGCAGGTAAGTGCGCGTTTCATCCAGACGACTCTGGGCCTGGTTTACTTCCTCCTGCAGGGCGTTGATGGCCGGGTTGGCATCCAGCACCGAGCGGACAGTAGTTTCCAGCGACAGAGAGTCGCCGGCAGTAGCAGCGGCAATGGGCACCTGGGCCTGGGCCGCGCTGGCCGTGAGCAACCCCAGAGTTGCCAGCAAAGGCACGGCGTAGTATGGTCGGAAAAGCATAGAAAAAGCAGCTTATGAGTATCCACCTTTTACCTAACCTCGTGCCAACCCGTTAAAATCATTTTAATGCCTATGCAAAACCGCGCCCATTCACTCCAATAGCAGAAAATAATTCCAACAGCACAAATATTCAATTAACCCTATAAAAATATTTATTCCTCAAATAGCAGGATATCCTGTATTTTTATCCTGCTATTTGAGGAATAAATAATTCCTGAATTTCTACCAGCTTACTATAGCCATGCCCGACCAGGACGATTCTCTACTGCTCTACCTCAATGAGGCCATTGCTACCACTCGCAATAAGGAGGACCTGTTCCGGAGCGTGACGGAAAAGTTACGGCTGATTTTTCCGTTTGACGCCATTACCATCCTTACCCTCGATGCTGAGCACCAGTATCGACGGGTATTCCTGCGGGATTACCTCGGGGAGGTGCTGTTACCCAGCCAGGCCGGCACCAAACCAGTGGGCCGCATGCCCATTGAAGGTACGCCCATTGAAGAGTTCGTACGCCAGCCGCACCTTTCTCAGTATGACCTGGAGGAACTGCTGACCACGTACCCGCAGTACTCGCCCTTTTGCGCGCTGCTGGAGCGGGGCATGCGGTATTTTGTGGTAGTGCCCCTCCGTACGGGTGGCCGGCTCATCGGCTTGTTGTCGTTGGTGGCGCGTCGGCAGCCGTCCTTTTCACCCAACGATATTGATCTGCTGGAGAAAATCGGGAGCCTGGTGGCCGTGGCCGTGACCAACACCCTGGCCTTCGAGGACATTGCCCGGCGAGAGCAGGAGAAATCCATGCAGCTGGCGCTTAATAACGCCTTGCTCAGCATTAAGGAACGTGGGGAGTTGTTTCGCACCATTGCCACCGAAATCAGCCAGGTGGTGCCCTGCGACTATTTTGGCGTGCGGGTGCGCAAATCCAACTCACCGGTGCGGGCGCTGGCCGAGTTCAACCGGCAGCCCGACGGCAGCTTCGCCCCGCTTGATGCCAGCCGCCACGATGAGCTTCCGCAATGGGCCGCCGCCCAGGAAGCCGTGCTGGAACTGTTTGCGGCGCCGGGCGTGTACGTAGGCTCCGATTTTGAAGAGCTGGCCCGGCGCTACGAGTTGCTGCGCTTTATCCGGGAGGAACGCGGCACGCAGTCGTTGCTGTGTACCCCACTGAAAACCGGCGAAGAACCTGTCGTGGCCCTGATTCTGGCCAGTGGGCAACCTTTCGCCTTCACGGAGGAAAATCTGGAGCTGATTCAGACCCTGGTACCCCAGGTCCGGCTGGCCATTCAGAACGTGCTGGCCTTCGAGCAGATTGAGGCGCTCCGGACCCAGCTGGAACGGGAACGAACCTACCTCATCGACGAAATCAACACCACGGCCGCTTCCCGCCTCGACGACTTTGTGGGCGGCAGCGCCCGGATGCAGCAGGTGTATACCCGGCTGGCCCAGGTGGCCCCCACCGATACCACCGTGCTCATCACCGGCGAAACCGGCACCGGCAAAGAGCTGGTGGCCCGGGCCCTGCACAACCTGTCGCCCCGGCGCGAACGGGCCCTTATCAAGCTTAACTGCGCCGCGCTACCCGCCCAACTTATCGAAAGTGAGCTTTTCGGGCACGAGAAGGGGGCCTTCACGGGCGCACATGACCGGCGCATCGGGAAGTTTGAGCTGGCCGATGGGGGCACGATTTTCCTGGATGAAGTGGGCGAGCTGCCGCTGGATCTGCAGGCCAAGCTGCTGCGGGTATTGCAGGAAAAGGAGTTTGAGCGCATTGGGGGCCGGCGGGTAATCCAGACCGATGTGCGGGTAATAACGGCTACCAACCGCGTGCTGGAGGAGGAAGTAGCCGCCGGCCGCTTCCGGGCCGATTTGTACTACCGCCTCAACGTATTCCCGATCCGGCTGCCCGCCCTGCGCGAGCGGCCCGAGGACGTAGAGGCCCTCATACGGCACTTTCTGGAGCGCTTCACCAAGCAGATGGGCAAACCCGTACGTGGCCTGCGCGAGCGGGACCTTCGGGCTCTGCAGCAATACGGTTGGCCCGGCAACGTCCGGGAGCTGGAGCACGTGGTGGAACAGGCCGTAATTGTGAGTCAGGGGCCGTTTCTGGAGTTCCAGGGCTTTGCCGCCGCAGCGCAGGCAGCCCCGGCACCAGCAGAAACGGGTGGCCCGTTGAAAACGCTGAAGGCCCAGGAACGGGACCATATTCTGGCGGCGCTACACCGCACCGGCGGCCGGGTCAGCGGCCCGAACGGAGCGGCTCAGCTGCTCGATATCAACCCTAAAACCCTGGAAGCCCGCATGAAAAAGCTGGGGATTCAGCGCACGGTGGAGGTACGCGGGCAATAGCCATTGGCTGACACCGGAAGCATCTTACCAACCCTGTTTCCCTGCGGCGCGTACACCTGTACACCATCCATTCTTACCCAGAAATTATGGCTCAGCCTACCAGCACCCCCAAGCATACCGATCCGGCGACCAAGCAGGATGAAAAGAAGAACGAAGAAACCAAATCGGATAAGCCCGACGGTAAAAAGAAAACCACGCAGAAAGGCTCCTAAGCTTTTCGTAGCACAGCAAAAGAGCCCGGCCAGCGTTTCGTTGGTCGGGCTCTTTTGTGGCCGGCCGGCGGGACCTTTTTGGCAGCATCCGGCTGTTTTGCCCGTACTTTAGAACCGTATGCCCACTTCTCCCGATTCAATTCTGCTGACCCGCGCCCAGGTGCTGCAGGCCCTTCGTCACATGGACCAGGAGGGTTCGCGCATGCCCCTGAGTACGGTGTACGATTTGGTGTACCGAAGCAAGCGGTATGCCCCGCGTGCCGTGGCCCAGCTGGCGTATCGGCTGGCGTTGGGGCAACCGGAGGCGCGGTGGCCCTTACCGGCCGGAACACCTACCAACCGCATTCTGGAAAACCTCAGCTTCACTATTGCAACAAAACGCCCTACCCTGGAAAACTCGCCTCTGCTGGACGGGGACGTGGCCGCGCAGGAGCAGATGCAGGAACTGTACACCGGTACAGCGCGGGAAGTAGCTCGCCCAATCAAAGAAAGGGCAACGCCGGAAGCAGCGGAAGCGCACGAACCACAACCCGCCTACGCGCGGCCACCTGTCACGCCCTATACCCGGGAAATGGCACTAGCGGAGCTGTTTATATCCGAAGCAGATCTGCAGGCGGCTCTGGCAGCCCTGCGCCGCCGCCGCAACCTGATCCTGCAGGGGCCGCCCGGCACCGGCAAAACGTTTCTGGCTCGGCGACTGGCCTGGCTGGAGCTGGGCGCTACCGATGCGGCCCGCGTGGAGCTGGTGCAGTTTCACCCCAGCTACAGCTACGAGGATTTCGTGCAGGGTTTTCGGCCGGATGCGCACGGGCAGTTTAGGCTGCAGGATGGCATTCTGGTGAACTTTTGCCAGCGGGCAGGACAGGACCCCAAGCGGCCGTATTTTCTGCTGATTGATGAGCTGAACCGGGGCCACGTCGCCCGCATTTTTGGGGAATTGCTGCTGCTGCTGGAAGCCGATAAGCGCGGCCCGGCCCACGCCGTACGGCTGCCCTACTCTCCCGCTGGCAGCCCGCCTTTCTTCGTGCCCGAAAACGTGTACGTCATCGGGACCATGAACCTAGCCGACCGCAGCCTCGCCCCGCTGGATTACGCGTTGCGCCGCCGCTTTGCTTTCGTGAGATTGGCGCCTGGGTTTGACGAACCGCTACGCCAGTTTCTGGCGGCGCGGCACGTGCCTTCCGCTATAATCCAGCAACTCACCACCCGCCTCCACCAACTCAACCAGACCATTGCCGACGACCCCGATTTAGGACCCGATTTCTGCATCGGCCACAGCTACTTCTGCCAGCCCCCGGCCAGCCCCGTCGAGGCGGCCAACTGGCTGCGCCTGATTCTGGAGCAGGAAATTGCCCCGCTCCTTACCGATTATTGGCTCGACCAACCCGCCAAAGCCGCGCAGCAGCAGAAGAAACTGCTGAGTGGATTGTTGGATGGGTAGATTGCTGGATTGTTAGCGTGTCATACCTGAGCATGTGGCGAATCAAGCCGTTCACCCATATAATAATCCGTCAATTCAGCCATCCGCCCAGCCACCCGCGTGATTCCTATCCAGAACCTGTACTACCTGTTGTGCTACGCCTGGAACCGGCTGCCGGAGCAGGAGGAGCTGCGGGCTGTCAGTGCGGAGGCGTTTCACCGGCCGCTGGAGCTGCTGAGTCATGTGTTGCTGACCGGTACCCGTCGGCTGCTGCGCCAAGGGTTGCCGGTCGGGTACACGGAGCATACTGCCGAGCTGCCCGAGTTGCGGGGCCGGGTACTGCTCACCCCTACCCTCAGCCGCGACCTGCTGCGCCGGGGCCGGGCCGTGTGCGCGTTTGATGAGCTGAACACAAATACCCCGCTGGCGGGCCTGCTGCGGGGCACTTTGCACCAAGTGAGCCGGACGCGGGGCCTGCCGACGGCGTTGCGGCAGGAGCTGCGGGCCGGGTTGCGCCGGTTTCCGGCCGCCGTAGAGCCATTGCCCCTCACGGCGGCTTCCCTGCGCTTCGTGCGCCGGCAGCGGCCAAATGGGCTGGGCGGATTCCTGCTGAACGTGTGCGAGCTGCTACACCTGAGCGCCCTGCCTACGCCAGAGGCGGATGGGCACCACCGCTTCCGCGACTTCCGCCGCGACGAGCGGCTGATGGCCCGGCTGTTCGAGCAGTTCGTGCGCAATTTCTACCGCCTGGAGCAGCGGCAGTTCCGGGTGCTGAGTGAAACGATTCAGTGGCAGGCAAGTACCGAAACGGCCGCCGCCCTGGAGCTGCTGCCCGCCATGATTACCGATACTACCCTAGAAAGTCCGGACCGCAAAATCATCCTCGATACCAAGTACTACGCGGCGGCCCTGCGCCTGCGCTACAACCAGCAGAAGCTGCTGGCCCCGCACCTCTACCAGCTCTACGCCTACCTGCAGAACCAGCCCACGCTGCCCGGTCAGCAGCTGGAAGGCATCCTGCTGTACCCGGCCGCCACCCACTCGCTGGATGTGCGCTACACCCTCGGCGGCCACCCCGTGCGCATCGTCACCCTCGACCTGGCCCAACCCTGGCCCCAGATTGCCGCCGAGCTGCTGGCGCTGGTAGAGTAGCGCGCTGACGCTGTTAGGGAAGAACGTCAAGCAATAAGAACGTCATTCCGAGCCGGCGAGGAATCTCGCGTGCTGCCGTTGCCACGCTATTCCAACTTCAGCACGCAAGATGCTTTGGCTACACCTCTGCATGACGTTCGACTGCCCCTTGCATTACGGATTTCGCAATAATTATTGGGTTATGCCCACAGCAATGCAGCCCGACTACGGCTTTTTTGTCCGTAGGTTGCAATTGGCAGCGCGTCTGCCTAAACTTCCTTCGATTTCCTTTCTCCATTCACCCAAACTGATACGCTTTTGAAACGACGCGACTTCGTGGGCCTCACCGGTCTGGCGGCCGGGGCCCTGTGGCTGCCCTCGGTACCCGGCTTCGGCGGGACGCTGGTTGACCCCGCCCGCCTGCTGGAACCCGGCCTGGATGTGGCCGTGAAAAAACGCCTGGCCGACGCGGCCCTCAACGCGGCCAAAGCGGCCGGGGCCTCCTACGCCGATGTGCGCATCGGCCGCTACCTCAACCAGAGCGTGTTCACCCGCGAAAAGCAGGTGCAGAACATTGCCAGCGGCGAGAGTTTCGGGGCCGGCATCCGGGTTATTGCCAACGGTACCTGGGGCTTTGCCTCCACCAACCAGGTAACCGAGGCCGGCATGGCCAAAGCGGCCCAGCTGGCCGTGCAGATTGCCAAAGCCAACGCCAAAGTACAGAAGGAACCCGTGAAACTGGCTCCGCAGAAGGGTTTTGGGGAAGTTTCCTGGAAAACCCCCATTCAAGTAAATGCCTTCGAGGTACCGGTAAAAGACAAGGTGGATCTGCTGCTGGCTGCCAACGCCAAAGCTTTGGAAAACGGTGCCACGTTCGTCAACTCAGCTCTGTTCCAGATCAACGAGCAGAAGTACTTTGCCAGCACCGACGGCTCCTACATCGACCAGGACATTCACCGCATCTGGCCCAACTTCTCCGTCACGGCCATCGACCGGGCTTCCGGCAAGTTTCGTACCCGGGAGGCGCTCAGTTCACCGATGGGCCTGGGCTACGAGTACATGCAGCCCAAAGCGCAGGACAAGATTGCCGGCCCCGCCGGCACCGGCTTGGTGGGTTACAAGTACAGCTACGACATGCTGGAAGATGCCACCCTGGCCGCCAAGCAAGCCAAGGAGAAGCTCACGGCCAAAAGCGTGGTACCCGGCAAGTATGATCTGGTGCTCGACCCCAACCACCTGGGCCTGACCATCCACGAAAGCATCGGCCACGCTACCGAGCTGGACCGCGTGCTGGGCTACGAGGCCAACTACGCCGGCACCAGCTTCGCCACGCTGGAATGGAAAGCTAAAAACCTGCCCTACGGCTCGAAGCAGGTGAACATCATTGCCGATAAAACCCAGCCCGGCTCCTTGGGTGCGGTGGGCTTCGATGATGAAGGCGTGCAGACCGGCCAGTGGGACATCATCAAGGATGGCAAGCTGGTGGATTACCAGAAAATCCGCGACCAGGCGCACATCGTGGGCCAGAACAAGTCGGATGGCTGCTGCTACTCGCAGTCGTGGCAGGATGTGCAGTTCCAGCGCATGGCCAACATCAGCCTCAAGCCCGGCACCGAGAAAATGAGCGTGGACGACATGATCAGCAAGGTCGACAAGGGCATTTACATTGCTGGCCGGGGCTCGTTTAGCATCGACCAGCAGCGCTACAACTCCCAGTTCGGCGGTACGGTATTTTACGCCATCGAGAAAGGCAAAATTGCCGGCATGATTGAGGACGTGGCCTACCAGACCAACACAGTGGAGTTCTGGAACAGCTGCGCCGCCGTCTGCGACCAGTCTGATTACCGCCTGTTCGGCTCCTTCTTCGACGGCAAGGGCCAGCCTAGCCAGGTGTCGGCCGTGAGCCACGGCTCCAGCACCACCCGCTTCAACAGCGTGAACGTCATCAACACCGCCCGCAAAATCGGTTAGCAACAAATCAGCCTATCAACCTCCCATGGCAATTCTTTCCCAAACCGAAGCGCAGGGCATTCTGCAAAAGGTGCTCAGCTTCAGCAAGGCCGATGAGTGCGAGGCCACCCTTAATGGCCAGACTGGCGGCAACGTTCGCTCGGCCCGCAACGCCATCAGCACCAGCGGCGGCGTGGATAACGTGAGCCTGACGGTGGAGTCGCGCTTCGGCAAACGCTCGGGCGTGGCTACCTGCAACCAGTTCGACGACGCGACGCTGCGCAGCTGCGTGCAGCGGGCCGAGGAAATTGCCCGCCTCGCCCCCGAAAGCCCCGAGTATATGCCCCTGCTGGGCCCCCAGAAATACCTGACCTCGGCCAATAGCTTCGCCAAAGCCACCGCCGACATCACGCCCGACTACCGGGCCGCCCAGGTAGGAGCCAGCATGAAGCTCTGCGACGAGAAGAAGTTGACTTCGGCGGCTTTCCTCAACGACGCGGCCGGTTTTGTGGCCAAGCGCAACAGCAAAGGACTCGAAGCCTACCAGCAGACCTCGGGCCTGGAGTTCAGCATTACGGTGCGCACGCCTGACGGTACCGGCTCAGGCTACGCCACCGCCGACTACAACGACGCCAGCAAGTTCGACGCCCGCCGCCTTACCCAGATTGCGGCCGATAAGGCATCCGGCTCGCGCAACGCCCAGGCCCTGGAGCCTGGCAAATACACCGTGATTCTGGAACCTGCCGCGCTGGTAGCCAACTCCGACGCCTCGCTGATGCAGGCCCTGATGAGCGCCCTCGATGCCCGCAACGCCGACGAAGGCCGCTCCTTCCTGAGCAAAAAGGGTGGTGGTAACCGCAAGGGTGAGAAGTTGTTCGATGAGCGGGTGACCATCTACTCCGACCCACTGAACCCCGAAATTGCTGACCTCACGTTCTCCGGTGACGGCCGTCCGCAGCAGAAAATCACCTGGATTGAGAAGGGTGTGGTGAAGAACCTCTACACCTCCCGCTACTGGGCCCAGAAAGCTGGCATTCCGGATGTACCCCGTCCCGGCGGCTGGATTATGGAAGGCGGCAGCCAAAGCACCGCCGACCTCATCAAAGGCACAGCTAAGGGCATTCTGGTGACGCGCCTGTGGTACATCCGCCCCGTAGACCCGCAGACGCTGCTCTACACCGGCCTCACCCGCGACGGAACGTTCTACATCGAGAACGGCAAAATCAAGTTCCCGGTGAAGAACTTCCGCTTCAATGAGTCACCGATTATCATGCTCAACAACCTGGAAGCCATTGGCAAACCCGTGCGCGTGAACGGTAACTTGGTGCCCCCGCTCAAAATCCGGGACTTCACCTTCACCAGCCTCTCCGACGCAGTGTAAGCATAGGTGGTGCCAATAGCGCCAGAACGAATCTGCGGTATCGGCGCTATCGGCACCATCTGTGATTTTTCCTGCCACCAGCACGAATCTGCGACATCCCTCCATCTGTACCCTCTGTGATTATGAAAAGACGTGATTTTGTGGGCCTGACCGGCCTGGCCGCCGGCTCCCTGTGGCTGCCCTCCCTGCCCAGCTTCGCCGGCGACGCCGTAGACCCGCTGCGCCTGCTGGAGCCCGGCCCCGATGTAGCCGTGAAGAAGCGCATGGCCGATGTGGCCCTGAACGCCGCCAAATCGGCGGGTGCTACCTACGCCGACGTGCGTATTGGCCGCTACCTCAACCAGGGCGTATTCACCCGGGAGAAGCAGGTGCAGAACATCGTCAACTCGGAAAGCTACGGGGCGGGCGTGCGCGTTATTGCCAACGGTACCTGGGGTTTTGCGGCTACCAACCAGGTCACGGAAGCCGGTATTGCCAAAGCGGCCCAACTGGCCGTGCAGATTGCCAAGGCCAACGCCAAGGTGCAGAAGGAACAGGTGAAACTGGCCCCCCAGAAGGGGTACGGCGAGGTGGAGTGGAAAGCGCCCATCAAGCAGAACGCGTTTGAGGTGCCCATCAAGGACAAAGTGGACCTGCTGCTGGCCGCCAACGCCAAGGCCATGGAAAACGGCGCCAGCTTCGTGAATTCGGTACTGTTTCAGGTGAACGAGCAGAAGTACTTCGCCAGCACCGACGGCTCCTACATCGACCAGGACATTCACCGCATTTTCCCCACGTTTGGCGTAACGGTGGTGGACCGCAGCTCGGGCAAGTTCCGCAGCCGGCAGGCCCTGAGTGCCCCTATGGGCCTGGGCTACGAGTACCTATCGCCTAAGGCCGAGGACAAAATTGCCGGTCCTCAGGGCTCGGGCGTCATCGGCTACCGCAACAGCTACGATATGCTGGAAGACGCGGCTTTGGCCGCCCGCCAGGCCAAGGAAAAGCTCACAGCCAAAAGCGTGGTACCCGGCAAGTATGATCTGGTGCTCGACCCGCACCACCTGGGCCTCACCATTCACGAATCGGTGGGGCACCCGCTGGAACTAGACCGCGTGCTGGGCTACGAGGCCAACTACGCCGGCACCAGCTTCGCTACGCTGGAATGGAAAGCCAAAAACCTGCCCTACGGCTCGAAGCAAGTGAACATTGTGGCCGATAAGCTCCAGCCCGGCTCTTTGGGCGCGGTGGGCTACGACGACGAGGGCGTGAAAACCAAGGAGTGGAAGCTCATTGACGAAGGCAAGCTGGTGGGCTACGAGAAAATCCGCGACCAGGCGCACATCGTGGGCCAGACGGAATCGGACGGCTGCTGCTACTCGCAGTCGTGGCAGGATGTGCAGTTCCAGCGCATGCCCAACGTGAGCCTCAAGCCCGGCACCGAGAAGATGAGCGTGGACGATATGGTGAGCAAAGTGGACAAGGGCATTTACATTGCCGGCAACGGCTCCTTCTCCATCGACCAGCAGCGCTACAACTCCCAGTTCGGCGGGCAAGTGTTCTATGCCATCGAGAAGGGCAAAATTACGGGTATGCTGGAAGACGTGGCCTACCAGACCAACACCCTGGAGTTCTGGAACTCGTGCGCTGCCGTCTGCGACCAGTCGGACTACCGGTTTGCGGGCTTCTTCAACGACGGCAAGGGCCAGCCCTCGCAGTCGTCGGCCGTAAGCCACGGCTCCAGCACCACCCGCTTCAACGCGGTAAATGTCATCAACACCGCCCGCAAAATCGGTTAAGACTATGGCTATTCTCTCCAAAGACGAGGCCCAGGCTATTCTGAAGAAGGTCATCGGCTTCAGCAAAGCCGATGAGTGCCAGGCCAACCTGAACGGCCGCAACACCGGCAACATCCGCTACGCCCGCAACTCGGTGAGTACGGCCGGGGCCACCGACAACGTATCGTTGGTAGTAGAGGCGCGGTTTGGTAAGCGGGCGGGCGTGGCCACCTGCAACGAGTTCGACGATGCCACTCTGCGCCGCTGCGTGCAGCGGGCCGAGGAAATTGCCCGCCTCGCCCCCGAAGACCCCGAGTACATGCCCCTGCTGGGGCCCCAGCAGTACCTCACGCCCGTGAGTTACGCGGCCGGCACTGCCGCCATCACCCCCGATTTCCGGGCCCAAGCCGCCGGCGACAGTATTGCGCTGTGTACCGCTAAGCAGCTCACCGGTGCCGGCTACCTCGAAGACGGCGCTTACTTCCAGGCCATGCGCAACAACAAAGGGCTGGAAGCCTATCAGCAGAGTACCAGCCTCGATTTCTCAGTGACGGTGCGCACGCCCGACGGCACCGGCTCGGGCTACGCCGTGGCCGATTTCACCGACGTAGCCAAGTTCAGCGCCAAGAACCTCACGCAACTGGCCGCCGATAAAGCTGCCGGTTCGCGCAATGCCAAGGCCCTGGAGCCCGGCAAGTACACCGTAATTCTGGAACCCGCTGCGCTGGTATCGGATGAGGGTCTGCTCAACAACCTAGTGTACTCATTTGGAGCCCGCGAAGCCGATGAGGGCCGCTCCTTCCTGAGCAAAAAGGGCGGCGGCAACCGTAAGGGCGAGAAGCTATTCGACTCCCGCATCAGCATCTATTCCGACCCGCTGAACCCACAGGCGCCCGGGGGCGTGTTCGATGGCGACGGGCTGCCGGTGAAGCGTATGAACTGGGTGGAAAAGGGCGTGGTGAAAAACCTCTACTATACCCGGTACTGGGCCGAGAAAAACAAGACCGAGCCCACCGCCTTTTCCGGCAACTTCATCATGGAAGGCGGCACCCAGAGTGTGCAGGACCTGATCAAGAGCACCGCCAAAGGCATTCTGGTGACGCGCCTGTGGTACATCCGCGACGTAGACCCGCAGACGCTGCTGTTCACCGGCCTCACCCGCGACGGGACGTTTTACATCGAGAATGGCAAGATCAAGTTCCCCATCAAGAACTTCCGTTTTAACGAAAGCCCGGTGATTATGCTCAATAACATCGAGGCCATCGGCAAGCCCGTGCGCCTGGGTGGGAATCTGGTGCCCCCACTCAAAATCCGGGACTTCACCTTCACCAGTCTTTCCGACGCGGTGTAGAGAAGACTTAAACAGTTACAAAGGGGCTCCGTTTCAACCGCAACGGAGCCCCTTTGTATGTAGGAAATATGAGCCGTTATTTCTTCCCGAACAGATAGCCAATAGTCAGCTGCCCGCCTCGGTTGTGCAGCCCCCCAATACCTAGCTGCTGGCGCAACTGCCGCTCGCCTGGGTTGTCGTTGATGTCGGAAAGGCCATAGTTCAGACGAGCATCCACTATAAATCCATCGGCCGTTTCCAAACCGAAACCTCCTGTAACGGCCGCCTCGGCGGTTTTGTACTGCCCTTGACCGGCGCCCAAGTGCAAGCCCAGCTGCGGACCCACGTTTACGTAAAACAACCTGCTAATGTATTGGCGGAGCAGCACGGGCACGTTGAAATAATAGGTATCTCGCTTAATGGTTTCGGTACCCGTATCCAGGTTGGCACCTTGGGCACTGAGCAACGCTTCCAGTTGCACAGAAAATCCCTGCTTGTTCGGCTTCAGACGCAACACAGGGCCTAATACTATGCCACCGCGCATTTTAGGCGTGGCATTGAGTACGCCATCCAGCGTAGTGATGGAAACTCCGCCTTTCAGCCCCAGCCGGGTGCCGCTCAGGGCTTGAGCATGCGTGGTGGTGGAGCAGATAGCGGCCAGCAGACTGGTCCCAATAACAAGTAACGTTTGGCGCATAAAGCAGAATGGAGAAAGAGTACGCCAGAAAAGTACATTCCTTTCTTTCCCATCCCTAACGCCTGCCGGGCAGCCTTAACCGCATTTTCCGCAACTAACTTGACAAAAGTCAAGTACCGGGCGGCAGCGGGTAGCGGCTGTCAGTCGTCACCGAACTGATAGGCCACGTAGCCCTGTAGCACGCGGTTTTTGAAGCGCGGGTCGTTGAGATTCGTGGGGTATGGCGTCCGGTCGATGTCGTTGAGGCCGGCGTTGAAGCGGGCCCCGAGCAGCAGGTTACCCAGCTTGAAGCCACCCCCGGCCGCCAGCGTGAAATCGGTGCGGCGGAAACGGTAGCCGCCCCCGCCGCCTACTACGTTGGCTTCTTCATTCGCAACCAGAAAGCCCACCTGCGGGCCAGCCTCCACAAACACCGGCCCCACCGTTATTTTGGCCAATACGGGCAGGTTGAGGTAGTGCAGCCGGGCGTCGTAATTCCCGATGGCCGTGCGGATGGAGCTGCCCTGCAACGAGTACAGCAACTCGGGCTGAATGGATACCGGCCCCAGCACTTTGGCCTCGTAGAGCAGCCCGGCGTGGTAGTAGGTTTTGTACCGGGTGGAGGTGGAGCCCAGGTTTTCACCGTCCAGCACGGCGGCGTTGATACCGGCCTTCACCCCAAACTGGGCATGGGCGGTGGCGGCCAGCAGCAGGGCCGGCAACAGGAGCAGGGTGCGTTTCATAGCTTCCAGACAAAGATGTGGTTACGGACAATACGCCAGCTCCGGTAACGGTGGTTGCCAGTGGCGGCGTATGTTTAGCGTCATAAACCGTGCCTCATTCGGGGACAATCCGCTGCGGGCTGGCATCCTACCGGGCTGCCCGGTGCCACCTTTAGTACCGGACCGGTGTCATTGCCCCGCCTTTATCCTCCTCTTCCCTGCTCTCTATGCCCGCTCCGTTCACTTTTGTACGCCTCCAATACCGCTCCGGCGACTGGGATGCCGTGGATGAGCGGATGCCCGCCAACCTGCTGCACTCCCTGGTGCAGTACACCAAGGTGCCCGTGAATGCCAAGGAGAAAGTGGTGGCCCTCGACTCGGTGGAGCTGTTTCACTACCCGTTCTGCTACCTCTCGGGGCACCGGCTGGTGCAGTTTTCGGCCCCGGAGCGCAAGAACTTTGAGCAGTACGTGCGCGGCGGCGGCTTCGTGTTCGTGGATGACTGCAACCACGATATCGACGGGCTATTCGCGCGCAGCTTTGAGGAGCAGATGCGCGTGTGCTTCGGGGCCGGGGCGCTGAAGAAGCTGCCCAAGTCGCACCCGATTTACTCGCAGTTCTTCAAGTTCCCTGATGGCCCGCCCAACACCGGTTTTGAGCTCAACGGCTGGGGCGACGACCTGGTGCATGACTACCTGAAGGGCATCGAAATCAACGGTCGGCTGGCCGTGCTCTACTCCAACAAAGACTACGGCTGCGAGTGGGACTACGACTTCCGCAACAAACGCTTCCTGGCCGAGGACAACACCAAGTTCGGGGTGAACATCATCCTGTATGCCCTCACGGCCTGATGCTAAAACCGGTAGCCCAGGCTGATACGGCCATCGAAAACGGAGGAATTTCGCTCGTAGAACGTCTCGTTATCATAATACCCCGGCGCGGTATTCTGCGGGCCCTGGTCGAGCCGTTTCCAGGCCATGATGCCGCCTGATACATCGAGCAGCAGCCGGCCCCGGCCGCCCAGCGGCACCTGCGCCCCCAGCAGCACGCCCGCCCCGCCCAGCTTGCGCTTTTCGGTGCCGAGGCTGTAATAGGTAGCCTGTTTTATGGCCCGGTAGCTGAGTGTGGGTGCCGCGTAGATACCCACCAGGCCCGTTTGGCGGCCCTGATACAGGTAGTAGCGTCCCTGCACCGCCAAGCCCGAGGCCCGTTCGGTAGGCTCGCCGCCGTTGAGCAGCACCTCCACGCTGCCGCTCGTGCGGCGGCCCAGCTGCTGCTCGTAACCCACCAGCACGGGCAGCAGGAGCTGCGGCGTATTGTTCAGGGCATTGTAGGCCAAATTGCGGGCCAGCACGCCGCCCACATCCAGCCGCAGGGCGTGGCGGAAGCCGATACGGGCCGGCGCGGCGGTATCGGGAGCGGTCTGGGCCTGGGCGCAGATAGTAGCGGTCCAGAAGGTCAGTATCAGCGGAAACATGTTTTTGCGCAGACTGCGGCGCTTAGTTCTGCATGGCGTGAGCATAGGATTCGGATTTTAGCATAAACTGATGGTTCAATAAACTACTGTGTACAAGCTGTATGAAAGGTATTTCTGCTGGAAGAGGGCAAGGGTGTTTTCCCCTGACAATTCAAAACCGGTAGCCCAGACTGAGGCGGCCATCGAATACGGTGCCCTGCTCTTCGTAGTAGGTTTTGTACCGGTAGTAGCTAGGCAGACTGGAAAGCTCAGTTTCATCCAGACGCTTCCAGGTCATGACCCCACCCGATACATCCAGCAGCAGCCGGTTTCCTAGGGGCAGCTGTACTCCCAGCAATCCGCCAGCCCCGCCCAGCTTGCTTGTATACCTGGTGGAACTGTAGTAAAACTGCTGGCGCGCACTCCGGAAGCTCAGCGTAGGAGCGGCATATACGCCCAGCAGCCCCGTTTTACGCCCCTGATACAGGTAATAACGGCCCTGCAGTGCCACCCCCGATAACCGCTCGTCCGGCTCGCCCCCGTTCACCAGCACCTCCACGTTGCCGCTGATGCGGCGGCCCAGTTGCCGCTCGTAGCCTACCAGAACAGGCACTAGCAGATCCGGGGAAGAATTCAGGATGTTATGAGCCACGTTGCGGGCCAGCGCCCCACCAATGTCCAGGCGCAGGGCGTTGGCGTACGGCGGTTTGTTAGGAGTCGGCGCATCGGGGGTGGTTTGGGCCTGTGCGGAGGTGGCGAGGCCGGCACCGAGCAGCAGGGCCGTTAACAGGCGGGCGGGGCCGGAAATACGGGAGGAGTTGTGTATCATGGTCCGAAGTAGCAGATTAGGCCGACCGGCCGCAAACCACTCGCCACGCTAATCAGACTTTACCGCCGCAAGAAAATTTATGTACCCAGCCTGCCTATAAGCAGCCTTGGCAGGCTTTACCGGACTTTGTTGCGGTATTCGCCATCTTTTCCCTGACTTTCAACGCCCGCTCCCGGTGACCGAACAAGACGTAACCCGCCTACTGGCCAAAATTCCGCTGCTCAAACAGGAAATAGGAAAGGTGATTGTGGGCCAGCACGAGGTGCTGGAAGAAGTGCTGGTGGCCCTGCTGGCCGGGGGCCACGCCCTGCTGGAAGGCGTACCGGGCCTGGCCAAAACCCTGCTGGTGCGCACCCTGGCCCAGGCCATGGACCTGCCCTTCCGCCGCATCCAGTTCACCCCCGACCTGATGCCCACCGATATTCTGGGCACCGAGATTCTGGAGGAAGACCACGGCACCGGCCACCGCTCGTTCAAGTTCAACCCCGGCCCCATTTTCGCCAGTCTGGTACTGGCCGATGAGATTAACCGGACGCCGCCCAAAACTCAGGCCGCGCTGCTGGAAGCCATGCAGGAAGGCCACGTAACCTACGCCGGCCAGGAGCACGCGCTGCCCAAGCCGTTCTTCCTGCTGGCCACCCAGAACCCCATCGAGCAGAGCGGCACCTACCCGCTGCCCGAAGCTCAGCTCGACCGGTTTCTGCTGTACGTGCGCATCGGCTACCCCACCGAGCAGGAGGAACTGGCCGTACTCAGCGGCACCACCGGCACCAGCCGCCAGCAGGTGCAGCCCATTCTGGGCGGTGAGGAAGTGCGGCAGCTGCAGCTGCTCACGCGGCAGGTAAGCATCAGCGCGGAGCTGATGGGGCTGGTGAACCGGCTGGTGCGGGCTACGCGGCCGGCTACGTCGGAAGTGCCGTTTATTCGGGAGTACGGCCGCTGGGGCGCGGGCCCCCGGGCCGGACAGGCCTTGATTTTGTGCGCCAAGGCCCGGGCCTTGCTGCACGGCCGCTTCGCCGCCACCCTGGAGGATGTGCAGGCCCTGGCCCCGGCCGTGCTGCGCCACCGGGTGTTGCTCAACTTCAACGCCGAAGCCGAAAACCTCACTCCCGACGACGCGGTAGCCGCCCTGCTGAAAGCCGTTCGTTTGTAGTCAGGCCCCCTGCCCGGCGTTGGTAACGGCATCTTTCACCTGACGACAAGCATTACCGACGTTGGTAACGCCATCTTTCGCCTGACGAGGACCTCCCCGCGAGATGGAAAGCCCCATTTCAAGCGAAAAGTGACCTTCCATCTCGCGGGGAGGTCCTCATCAGGCGAAAAGCGACCTTCCAATTCGCGGGGAGGTCTTCATCAAGCGCAGATCGGGCCGTTGGGCAGTAGCGCGAACTTTGTAGTTCGCGGCCCCGCGCCATTCCAACCACGCTATCGGCACGGAAACGCGAACTACAAAGTTCGCGCTACTGCCGCCACGAAACGCTTACCCGCATACCCCCAACCCCTACCTCATGCTCACCCCCGAATACCTTCACGCCTTGCAGAACCTGCCGCTGGCGGCCCGGCGCGCCGCTGAGGGGCTGCTGCACGGGGCGCACCTGAGTCGGCGCAAGGGGGCGGGCATGGAGTTCAGCCAGTACCGCCCCTACCAGCCCGGCGACGACCTGCGCCGCCTCGACTGGCGGCTGGCCGCCCGCTCCGACCGGTACTACCTGCGCGAGTCGGAGGTGGATACCAGCCTGGTGGTCCACCTCGTGCTGGATGCCACCGCCAGCATGAACCACCAGGATGATAACGGCCTGAGCAAGCTGCACTACGGCCGGCTGCTGTGCGCGGCCCTGGCCTACGTGGCCACCCAGCAGGGCGACGCGGTGTCCCTGACGGTGCTGCACCCCGGCGGCCTGCGCCACCTGCCGCCTCGCGCCGATGCCCGTCAGCTCAGCCGCCTCTACCACGCCCTGGAAACCACCGAGGCCGCTGGCCAATTCCCCGATTCGGCCACTCTGGCCCCGCTTACGGCCCGGCGGCAACCCGCCCTGACCATCTGCGTGAGTGATTTGTACGAGGCCAGCGGCGAGATTGAGCGGCTGCTGACCCGCCTGCGCGCCGCTTCCGGCGAAGTGCTGCTGCTGCACCTGATGGCCCGCAACGAGCTGGAGTTTACCTTCAAAGGCGCCATTACCTTCGAGGACCTCGAAACCGGCCAGCAGCTCCAGCTGGATGCCGGCCAGCAGCGCCGCGCCTGGCAGCAGCAGCTCCAGCAGTGGCTCCGCGACACGGCCCAGCGCGCCCGCTCCCACGGCTTCGACTACCACCAGCTCAGCACCGCCGAGCCGCTCACCGGGGCCCTGCGCGAGTTCCTGCGCCGCCGCGCCCGGGGCTGAGGCGGCACATTCCGGCCCTCAGGCCCGATAGTTGCGAGCAGCCGGCGCACACTGCTTTATCCTGCTCGCTATGACCCGTTATCTACTCGCTGGCCTGCTGGCTTTGGGCCTGATTACGCCCGCCGCCCACGCCCAAACGGCCCCGCTGCTGACCGGCTACCAACGGCCGCTGCCGGTAGTGCCCCTTGATTCCGTGACCCATCAGATAACCTACCGAGGCGTGCTGCCGGCCGCCGGACTGCCCCAGGCAGAGGTGTACGGCCGCGCCCAGGAGTGGCTGGCCCGGCAGTTTGAGCAGTATGATCAGGTAGTGCGCTTCGCCGATACCGGCCGGGGCGTACTCATCGGGCAGGCTATGGTGCAGGCCGTGGGGCCGGCCCAGAAGAACCTGGAGGCCCGCCGCTTCAACCTGCTGTTCCGCTTCCGGCTACGCGCCCAGCCCGACGGCCTGCACTACGAGCTGACCGACATCAGCTACCCCAACTACCCCGTTACCACTGCCGCCAGTGACGCCGGCGGCGGGCTAACCGCCGATGGGCTGGTACAGTGGCAGCGGGCCGATGAATTTTCCCGCATCAGCACCACTGCGGCCCAGAACCGGCGGCAGCCGGTGGAATTTGCCTTGCGCGACTACGACCAGTATACGACCAAGGGTGAGCCCAAACCGCGCATGGTGCAGCAGTGCCAGGGTATTCAGGAGGCCATGACCACCTTGGTAGCGGCGCTGGGCCGGGAGCTGAGCCAGCCGCTGCCGTAAGCGGGGCGCAAGGAATCCGCTGCCGGGGAAGCCGTTTGCCGCAACGCCGGGGCCGGAAGTTGTGTCTGTGGAAAGGCTTCCCCACCTTGGGGCCGCACACCGCGTTCATCCAACCAGGCTCCGTCTTTGCTTCCGCTCTTCTTTTCGCATGCTGCCACCGGTTGGCTGGCCCTGTTGGGGCTGGTGGTGCCGCTGGCTATTTACCTCTGGAACCGCCGGCCGGGGCGGGTAGTGCGGGTGGGCAGTGTGCGCTGGTTGGAGGCCGCCGCCAACCAGCGCCTGCGCAGCCTCAAGCCCCAGCAGCTGCTGCTGTTTCTGCTGCGGGCGGGCATCATCGGGCTGCTTGCGCTTGCATTGGCTGAGCCGTTACAGCAGCTGCCCGTACCGCCCCGGCGTGGGCAGGTGCTGCTGGCTCCCGGCGTGACGGTGGCCGCCCTGGAGCCCGTCCGGCCGGTGCTCGACTCCTTGCGCCAACGCGGCTACGAGCTGCGGCAGCTGCACGCCGCCCGGCCCATGAGTGCGCCGCTGCCTTGGGCCGGCCTCGGGTTAGGCGACACCACGGGCACCGCTCCGTTTGCCGCCGATTCGGTCCCGACCACCAACCTCTGGGCCACCGTACAAATGGCCGCCGACTCGCTGCCGAACCGGCCGCTGCTGGTAGTCGCCCCGCTTACCGTGGCCTCGTTTACGGGCACCCGGCCCGCCCTGCCAGCCGCCGTGCACTGGCTCTCGCTGCCCACTCCCGATTCCAGCCGCTGGCCCGTAGCCGCCTGGCAGCCCCGCCCCGACAGCCTCGTGATATTGGTGGCTCAGGGCTCCGAACAAGGCATTCGGCTGCGGAAAGTGCGCCGCCGAATGCCCGCTGGCGGTGCCGTAGTAGCCGGCCCCTGGGGCGGGCAGCTGCGGCTTGACTTGACCACGCAACAGCTACGCCTCACCGAAAACGGTCAGTCCCGGCTACTACCGCTGCTGACGCGCGCACCGCGCTGGTTTCTCAGCCACGATGCCGCCCACGCCGCTTCGGCCCGGGTGCTGACGGCGGCGTTGCGAGCGGTAGGCCCAGCCTTGCCCCTGGCACCGCGTCTCACGGTAACCACCGCCCCACCCGCCCCCACCGATTCGCTCGACTGGCTGTTCTGGCTGCGCACCGAGCCGTTGCCGGCGGGCCTGCCCCGGCGCACGCACGTTTGGCAGGAAGCCGGCCCAAAGGCAGCCCGCATCAACACCGAATTTTTGCCCGCTAGCTCCGGCCAGCCAGTAGCCATCCAACGGCTGGACACCGCGGCCACGGCCGGCGCTGTACGCTGGCCCACGGCCACCGGCGCGGCGCTGTTGAGCCAGCCGGCCCCGGGCCGCTACTACTTCCATTCCCGCTTCGACCCAACCTGGAGCAGCCTCGCCGACAGCCCCGAGCTGCCGGGGTTACTACTGCCGCTGCTGCTGCCGGCTGTTTCGCCGGGACCAACTCCCGATTCCCGCACCCTGGCTCTGGCGCAGTTGCGCGGGCCGGTGGCGACACCGGTAGCCGGCCAGCCTGAACCCGCCGCGCCGCATCGGCCGCTGGCCGCGTGGCTGGTGCTGGGAGCCGGGCTGCTGTTTGCGCTGGAACGGCTGGTGGCCGCCCGGCGGCCGGGAATTTCGCCCTTAACTACTCCGCAGGCATGAGTCCACTGGTTGCTTCTTCGGTATCACCCCAGGCCCCGGTGCAGGCGGCGGCCCGGGCCTGGGCCAGTCGGCAGACGGGCGCGCTGGTGCTGCTGCTGGCCGGTGGCCTGGCCCTGCTGCTGACGGCGGCCACCGTTTGGCCGGCCGCGCGGCCGGGGCTGTGGGCATTGCTGGGGCTGTTACTGGCTGGGGCCGGCTGGCAGCTCTGGCGCATCTGGCACGAGCCGCTGCCCAGCGTGGCGCGCCGCCTCAACCGCCGCCACCTAACCCTGGAGGACAGCACCGCCCTGCTCCTGCGCCCCACCGCCGACCTGAACCTGCTGGAACAGCTACAGCAGCAACGCCTGCTCACGCGCCTGCCTGAGTTGGCCGCCGAAGCACCGCTGCTCCCTCTCAACTGGCGCAAACCGCTGGCCGGTACTCTGGCGCTACTAGTGCTAGCGGGCCTGATCTGGCTGCTGCAGCCCACTTCGGCTGCCGCGCCGGTGCAGTTGACGGAACCCGCCGTACCAGTTCATTTCAACGAGCCGGCCGGTACGCCTGCTGCCGCGCCGCGCATTCTGATTACCCAGCTGCGGGTAGTGCCGCCGGCCTACACCCGGCAGCCGGCCTTCGCCCCGGCCACCCCCTCGTTCCGCTGCCCTCAGGGCAGCCGGGTGCGCTGGACGGTGACGGTGAACCGCGCGGCGGGCGCGCCGGTGCTGGAGCTGGGCGGGCGCAAGCTGCTGCTGCGGCCGGTACCGGACCGGCCCACCGAGTTTGTGCTGGAATTGCCCGTCACGGCCTCGGCGTTGTACCGGCTGCGGTTTGCGGGCCAGGTTTCCGACGACTACGCCATTGAAGTGCAGCCCGATCAGGCACCTACTATCCGCATCATCTCGCCCAAAGCCTACACGCTGGTGGAGTTCGGCCGGCCGCCCCAGGTCGTCATCAACGCTCAGCTGCGGGATGACTACGGCCTGACCCGGGCGCGGCTGGTGGCTACCGTGGCCCAGGGCCAGGGCGAAGCCGTGAAGTTCAAGGAAGTAGTAACCGATCTGAGCAGCCAGCTGCGCGGCCAGCCCACCACGGCCACCCTGCGGCCCGTGCTACGGCTGCCGGCCCTGGGCCTCACCTACGGCGACGAGGTATACTTCTACCTCCAGACCTGGGACAATCAGCAGCACCTCACCCGCTCCGATACCTACCTCGTGCAGTGGGAAGACACCACCGTGCAGGAAAGCGCGCTGGATGTATCGTTCGGGGTGAATACCGCGCCGGCGTACTTCCGCAGTCAGCGCCAGATTATCATTGATACAGAAAAGCTGCTGGCCGAGCAGCGCGGGCTGCCGGCGGCCACGCTATTGGAGCGCAGCAACGGCATTGGCTTCGACCAGAAAATCCTGCGGATGCGCTACGGCAAGTTTCTGGGCGAGGAAGCCGACGAAACCATCGGAGGGGCTACCCGACCATCTGAGGCTGACGCGCCGGCCGAGGAGCCCGGCCTGGGCTCGGTAGTGGCCGAGGACCACGCCGAACCCGAGCCGGCCGCCGCCGCCGAAAAGCATTCCGCCGATGATGGCCACGACCACGGCCACGACCTGCCCTCTTCCTCCGCCACTACCCACGAGGCCCGCACTGCCGAGCTGATGGAACCCTACATGCACCGCCACGATGACTCCGAAACGGCCGATTTCCTGGAGCCCACCGTGAAGGCCAAACTGCGGGCCGTACTCAGCGAAATGTGGGAATCGGAGCTGCGCCTGCGCACCGGTCGCCCCCGCGAGGCTCTGCCCTACGAGTACCGCGCCCTGCGGCTGCTAAAGGAAGTGCAGCAGCAAACCCGCGCCTACGTCAAGAAAGCCGGCTTCACGCCCCCGCCTATGCCCGAAGCCACCACCCGCCTCACCGGCGACCTGACCGGGGCCGCCGCCCCGCGCCGTCAGCAGCAGGTAGCCGCCCCCGCCCGGCAGCCGGCCGTCCGCACCGCCCTCCGGACACTTACCCAGATGCAAACCGGCACCAAACCGGCCGCCGGCAGCACGGCCGCGCTGGAGCAGGTCGGCCAGGAACTGGCCCGGGCGGCCTTGCAGCGGCCCGGCTCCTACCTCACCGCCCTGCGCGACCTGCGCCGCCTCACCGCCGCCCTGCGGGCCGGGCAGCCCGCCCCCGCCGTGAATTTCTCGCTGCTGGAACGCGCCCTCACCAACCTGCTGCCACCCGCCCAGCCCGCCCCCGTCAGCCCGACCAGCCCGGCGGCCGGCCTCGCCCGCCGCTACTTCCAGGAGCTCAGCCGATGAGGTGATAGTGGGGTTTGGTTGGTGGTTTTTGGAGTCTGGAAATAGCATCCAAAAGGCAACCGGAAGCATCGGCTTTTGAATTTCTGACCAACGCCAAAAACCAGTAGCAAACAACCAAATATCAACCCGCCCCATGCTCTACGCTTTTGCTTTCTGTCTGCTACTGGCGGTACTGCTCACGGTGCTGGCCTTGCGCCGGCCCGATGGGCGGCGCCGGCTGCTGCGCGTAGCGGCCGGTGTGGGCGCGGCGGCAGGGCTGGGGCTGGCGGCGTTTCCGCCCACCAGCACCCGCGTACTGCCCGCCACCGATACCGCCATTCTGCTCACCGACGCCTACTCGCCCGATACCCTGCGGCAGCTGCAGCAGCGTCTGGGCGCGGCGGTGCCCGTGTGGCGCTACGCAGCGGCTACCATAGTTGATACGCCCACGGTGCGCCACGCCGCCGCCATCCGGCCGCTTCTGCCGGGCCTGCGGCAGCTGCACGTGCTGGGCCAGGGCCTGCCCGCCGCCGATGTAGCGGCCCTGGCGGGTGTGCAAATCCGGCCGCACGCCGATGGCCGACCGGCGGGCTTTCAGCAGGCCGCCTGGCCTACCGAGCCGCAGCTGGGCCAGACATGGGCGGTTTCGGGCCGGTTTGAAGCGGCCGGGGCCGGGCCGGTATGGGTAAGTCTGCACGCGGCCGGGGCCGCCCGCGACTCGGTGCAGCTGCCGGCCGGCCGGGGCACGTTCCGGTTGCGCTTCGCGCCAAAAGCTGAAGGCCGGGCCGTGTATACCCTTGAAGCCCGCCGTCAGGGCCGCCGCATTGCCCAAGAGCCGGTGCCGGTGCTGGTGCAGCCCACCCGGCCGCTGCGTCTGCTGCTGCTGGCCGCCGCGCCTTCGTTTGAATTTCGCTTTCTGAAAACCGAGCTGGCCGCCCGCCAGCACGCCGTGGCTCTGCGCACGGGCGTCAGCCGGGGCCTTACCCAGACCGAGTTTCTGAACCTGCCCAACCCGCCCAGCCTCGACCGCCTGACGCCCGCTATGCTGGCCCGCTTCGACGTGGTGCTGACGGATGCTCCCGCGCTGGCGGCCTTATCGGCGTCGGAGCAGCAGGCCCTGGCCCGCGCCACCCGCAACGGCACCAACGGCCTAGTGCTGCTGGCCGACGGAAGCACCGTGCCCCGGCAGCTGCCGGGCGGAGACGCCTTCCGCCTCCTGGCGCGGCCGTCCGCGGCAGCTTCCCTGGCCCAACCCGTGCAATGGCCCGATGGCCCGGCCCAGGCTACCGCGCTGCTACCTGTTGTCTTGCAGGCGCGCGCCACATTGCAGCCGCTCATCTTCGGCCCCCAACAACAACCCGTGGCGGCCGCGCGGCGGCTGGGGCTGGGCCAGGTAGTGGTGACTACCGTACCGGAAACATTCCCGTGGCTGCTGCAAAACCAGGCGGCGGTATACGACGCGTACTGGAGTCGGTTGCTGACGGCGGCGGCCCCGCCCCGCCCGGGGGCCGCCGCCATCCAAGCCCTCACCCGCTGGCCTTATCCCAATGCCCCGCTTCTGCTCCGGACTACCGGCTCTACCGATTTGTTGAGCCTACAGGCCGGTTCTGCCGCCTCCGTTCCGGTGGCTTTGCGGCAGGATGCGCACGTTCCTGAGTGGGCGGCCGGCACCTACTGGCCCGCCCAGCCCGGTTGGCACGAAGCGCGCCTGGGTACCGGCAGGCAGTGGCTGTACGTGTACGCGCCGGACCAATGGCGCGGACCAGCGTACCAAGAGTGGCAGCAAAGTCTCAGCCAACTGACATCCCAGGTGGCCCCGACGGCGGAAACGGCCACGCAGACGCAGCATACCGCTTGGCCCCGGTGGTGGGGTTATCTGCTGTTTCTGGTTTGCGCGGGCCTGCTGTGGCTGGAGGAAAAGCTGTAGCCCGGCCCAGACCAGGCAATTCCTGAACTCCCGGCCCGGCCTGCTTGTTGAGGCAAAAAAATACCCCGGGCGCCGCGCAGCGGAACCCGGGGTATGGCAATAACGTACCGGCCGAGCCGGCCCGTAATTACTTAACCTCCGTGGTGGTGGTCGTGGTGGTAGCTTCCGTGGTGGTAGCAGCCGGAGCTACAGCAGCCGTGGTGTCAGCTACAACAGCGGTGGTATCCATAGCAGGAGCAGCAGCTTCCGTCGAAGTGGCTTCGGTAGAAGTGGTGGTTTCTTCTACTTTCTTCTCGCCGCAAGAAACGAGAGTAGCAGCGAAAACAACGGCCAGAGCGGATACCTTGATGAGGTTCTTCATTTTGATTGGTAGGTTTGAAAAATTTTGTTCGAAAAACGCCCTTAATACCGGCAAAGGGAATTGGTAACCCGCTTGGGAAAAATATTTTTTCATTGGGTTACCGCATCGGGCACCACGTATTAACCCACAAAGCGAATGGGTAAGGGACAACCTTCCTACACCGACGAGGAGTTTGTGGCGGCCATCCGCCGCGACGACGACCGGGCGCTGGCGCAGCTCTACCGGCTGCACTTCCCCATGATTTCGCACTACATCCTGCAGAACAGCGGGACGGAGGACGAAGCCAAGGACGTGTACCAGGAGGGCGTGATGGTATTTTATGAAAAGGTCCGCGACGGTTCCCTGGAACTCAGCTGCCAAATCAAAACCTACCTCTACGCCGTGTGCCGCCGCCTGTGGCTCAAACGGCTCACCGAGAAAACCCGCTTCGGCGGCCACCTCGATGACCACGAGCCCTACCTCGAAACCGGCGCCGAAGCCGATTTGGAGTTGGCCGAGGAGCGGGACCGGCAGCTGGGCACCATGGCCCAGGCCCTGGACCGCATCGGGGAGCCCTGCCGCTCGCTTTTAGAGGGATTTTATCTGCTCGATAAATCCATGCAGCAGCTTACCGCCGAGTTTGGCTACACCAACGCCGACAACGCCAAGAACCAAAAATACAAGTGTCTGGTACGGTTGAAGAAGCTCTTTTTCAACCAGTATCAGGAACAGATATAGACATGAGATGAGGAGAAATGTGAACTGAGACGTTGCGTGCTGCTGTCAGCCCGAAGTTTCGGTTCTCATGCCTCAGTTCTCACTTCTAGATAAGAAATGAAAACCGAAGCCGACTATTACGCCTTATTCGACGCTTACCGCTCCGGCGGGCTGGCCGGGGAGGAGCGCACCACGCTGGAGCATCGCCTCGCCGCCGACCCGGAGCTGGCGCGCCGACTACAGGAGTTTGAGGAGGTGACGGGCACGCTTACGGCTTACGGCCGCCGGCTGGCCCTGCGCCGCAAGCTCCACGCCATCCACGCCGATATGGATGCCGAACAAGCCGTGCGCCTTACCCCGCTGGCCAAAGTAGCGGAGGAAGATGAGCGCCACGAGCAGTTTGCCAACGGCCGCGCCCCCCGGCCGCTGCTGCGCATTTCGCGCACCGAGGAGAAGCTACGTGCCTTTTGGCACGGCCACCGCGCCACCATGATGGTAGCCGCTTCCGTGGCGGTGCTGGCCGTATTCACCACGCTGTTGGGCCTGGAAATGTACCGCACCGCCCAGAAGCCTTCGTTGTACGGCTACACGGTGCTGCGCCGGGAGGTAGAGCGCATCAAACGGACCCAGCGCAACATGAACCGCGCCCTCAACCAGATGGACACCCCGCCGACGGAAAAAATCAACCCCGGCAAGTTCAGCGGCACCGGTTTCGCCCTCACCGCCGACGGCTACCTGGTAACGAGCTACCACGTCATTCAGGGAGCCGATTCGCTGCTGATTGAGAGCCGTGACCGGCAACGGTTCCGGGCCGAGCCGGTGTTCACCGACGTAGCCCACGACCTGGCCATTCTGCAGATCAAGGATAAATCGTTCAAAGGCTTCGGCAAGCTGCCCTACTCGTTTAAACGGGGCCAGTCGGAGCTGGGCGAGCGGGTGTACACGCTGGGCTACCCGCGCGAGGACCTGGTGTTCAACGATGGCTCTTTGAGCGCCCGCTCGGGTTTTGAGGGCGACACGGGCTTCTACCAGATCAGCATTCCGGTGAACCCCGGCAACTCCGGCGGCCCGCTGCTGGACGACCGGGGTAACCTTATCGGCATCATCAGCGGCCGGCAGATGGATGTGCAGAGCGCCGCGTTTGCTACAAAGTCGTCGTACCTCATGCGGCTGGTGGATTCGCTGGGCACGGCGGGCGCGGGCAAACCTTACAATATGTCGCGCACCAATCAGTTGGCCGGGACCTCCCGCCCCCAGCAGATCCGCAAGCTCCAGGATTACGTGTTCGTAGTGAAGGTATACGAATAGCTGTTTTGTACCTGCCAGAACTAAAAAGCCCCGCCGGATTTCGGCGGGGCTTTTTTTTCGTGCATTGCGTCCTACTGGTATAGCCGCCGCACATAGTGTCAAAGGGCGCTCTGGCTCCGCTGCCGCTGGCGGCTATTACCTCTTAACACCGCAAGATTTACCAGCTCTTTTGCCGACCAGGCATTTAGTCTGTATCAAAAATCGGACAGCTTCCGTACAGTTCCTGCGGTACCGCAACCGGCGGCCGGTTATCCAGTTTTCTCACTCCCCCTGCCTTTCCGTTATGAGCAGCCAACTCTCCCAAGAAGTCGAAAAAATCGTTCCTGAAGACATTATCAACACCCTGCAAAGTGCCTACAAAGTTTTTAAGGGCGAGCAGGATCAGTTGGATGATCTGTTGAAAAACGGCAGCGCACTGCTGCGCAAAGCCTCGCGGCGTTTCACTACTACTCAGCTTATCGTGGGTATTGCTGTGGTAGCCGGTATTGCGGTGTTTGCCGCTGCCAAAGCCGCCGAAGCCGCCACCGACGAGCAATAAGCGGCCTTACTTAGACGTCGTTTCCAAGAACCTCTCCTGTATTAAGGAGAGGTTTTTTTGTGCATTATTTATCTTTATAATTTTAACAATAATAATTTTAACTTATACTTGCATACTCGCAGCCAAAACCATCTCTGTTTCTATGAGAGCATCTTTCCTCTCCCTCCTGTTCGTGTCCTTATTCGTCGTAACCGATGTTGCGGCTGAAATCAGCAGCCCCGATGTTGCGCAGACCGCAGCTACTGGCATTACCACGGTATCCTCTGCTACCGAAGGGGTCTCCACCAACTGGCTCAAGCGCAAAAAGCGCCGGCCGGCCTACCGTCGGCTGCGTGCGCATCGGCGGTAACCGCTTTGTTCCACCACTTCATGTATTCCTACCCATGAAATCTTTAGCTACTTTTCTGCTACTGGCGGGTACAGCTGGTTTACTAGCCCCCGATATGGCCATAGCCAGCCCCGACCCCGCCAAAACAATCAGCGCGGCCAAAAAGAAGAAAGGGCCGAAGCTCTTCGGGAAGCGTCCCACAGAAACCTCCTACGCCAAAGCCATTCGTCGTAACGAGCTATTCCGTTAGCAACGGCATATGGCTTCCGGCTTATCTTCTCCTGAAGGTATTCCGGAAGCTATGCGCCATTTTATTGTACCGCCCAGCATATTCTCACGGCTTCGGTTTGGCGGCTGAGTTCAGGAAGTCGAGCAGCACGCCGTTAGTCCAGCCGAAGCCATCCTGGAGCGGGTATTCCCCACCGCCGCCCAGCGCGCTGGGGTTCTGCACGTTATATTTTTCCATCAGCTTGCCCGTTTGCTGGAACACCTGCTCATTCAGGGTTACCCAACGGGTGACGATGGTTTGCGCCAGTTCCTGCTGACCGTATTTTTTGAGGCCTTCCACGGCCATCCACTGCAGCGGGGCCCAGGCGTTGGGCGCGTCCCACTGCTGCCCGGTGGTGGCCAGCGTAGTTACCAGGCCTCCCGGCCGCAAAAACTCCCGCTGCAGCCCCTCGGCTACCTGCCGGGCCTGGGTGGCACTGGCAATACCCACCGTTAGCGGGTACACACCGGCCAGGGTACGCACCGGGGCGGGCTCCCGGCGCGTCCAGTCGTAGTCTACAAACCAGTTGGCTTTGCTGTCCCAGCAGTACTGCAACAGGGCTTTGCGACGAGCGGCGGCTTGCTTTTCAAACGTGGCGGCGGCAGTTTTTTCGCCGCGCAGGCGACTGGTATAGGCCAGTTGCATTTCTACCTCATACAGCAGGCAGTTCAGATCGACAGGAACCAGCTGGGTAGTACGGATGGACTCCAGCCCCTGGCCCGGCAGAAACCAACGGCTACTAAAGTCCCAGCCCGACGCGGCGGCGGCCCGTACGTCGCGGTAAAACTCCGGGGCGGCGCGTTGGGTGCGGCCGGCGGCGGCCACGTCCTCCTGGTATGATTCTTCGCGGGGCTCGGTGCTCTGGTCCCAGTAGCGGTTCAGCGCGGTACCATCGGGCATACGCACCACGCTGCGGCGGGCCAGGCCAGGGGCTACGGAGTCGGCGGCGGCCATCCAGAACTGGTACTCGCGCAGCACGGCCGCGTGGTAGCGCAGCCGCACTGCGTCGCCACCTTGGGTTTGGGCCAGCAGCTCCACCATACGACCGAAAAACGGCGGCTGGGAGCGGGTGAGGTAATACGTGCGGTTACCGTTGGGAACGAAGCCGTAGCGGCTGATCAGGTATGCAAAGTTGTCTACCATCCCCCGAATCAGCTCGGGGCGGTTGCTGGCCCGCAGCCCCAGCATCGTGAAGTACGAATCCCAGTAGTACACCTCCCGGAAACGGCCGCCGGGCACCACGTAGGCGTGGGGCAGGGGCAGCAACGAAGCGTACTTGCCCACCGAATCCTGGCCCGGCCGCTGCAATACCGTCCAGAGGGTATCGAGGTGGTGGCGCAGGCCGGCCTGCACGTGGGTGCGGTAGGTAGGGCCATTGGCAGCCGGCAGGCGGAAATAGGCCTCCACAAACTGCTTCAGATTAAAGCCCGGCTGCCGGTGCATCTGCTCGTAGGCGGCCAGAATCACGGCCGGTTGGTCGCGCGGCTCGGCATCCACGAACGTCTTGTTGTCGGGAAATACGCGCTGGAGCTGCACCGCCTCAAACAGGCCGGGAAACAGCTGGCGGGGCGAAGCCGGAGACGCGGTTTGCGCCGCCAGCCCATTGGCCACGCTCAGACACAGGCACAGCGGAAGCAGGTTTTTCAGCATATGGGCCAACAGAGAAAACGCAACCGCACGAGCTGCGTCGGAATTTAGAGAAATGCGGGGAAGGAACGTGCAGCTACTACGGCGCCGTTCCGTCCTGGGTATATTCGCGGGCCACGGTGGCCGTACTTTTTTCTGCTTTCCAATGACGATATCCAGTTCTTTGCTGCGGGCCGGGGCCCTGAGCCTTACCCTACTTTCCTGCTTTTCTTCCTTGCCCGTAGCGGCCCAGGCTCCGGCCGCGAGTACTATCATTGCCCCCGGCGCCACGCCCCGGCTGGTATCGCGCCAGTTCAGCTTTACCGAAGGCCCCGCCGTGGACAAGGCCGGCAACGTGTTCTTCACCGACCAGCCCAATAACAAGATCTGGAAGTACAGCACCGATGGGCAGCTGTCGGTTTTTCTAGAGCCGGCCGGCCGCTCCAATGGCCTGTACTTTGACCGGAAAGGCAACCTGCTGGCTTGCGCCGACGAGCACAACCAGCTCTGGTCCATTGCGCCCGATGGTAAAGTCACCGTGCTGCTGAAAGACGTGCAGGGCCGCACCTTCAACGGCCCCAACGACCTGTGGGTGCAGCCCAAACCCGGCGGCCTCTACTTCACCGACCCTTACTACCAGCGGCCCTACTGGACGCGCCAGCAGCCCGATGCGGCCCTGGGCGGGCAGCACGTGTACCACCTGCCCGCCGGCGCGGCCCAGCCCGTGGTGGCCGACGATAAGCTGCAGCAGCCCAACGGCATCATCGGTACGCCCGACGGCAAGCGGCTGTACGTGGCCGACATCGGGGCCAACAAAACCTACCGCTACGACATTGCCCTCGACGGCCGACTGCTGAACCGGCAGCTGTTCGTGGAGCAGGGCTCCGACGGCATGACCATCGACAGCCAAGGCAACGTGTACCTCACCGGCAACGGCGTGACTGTGTACAACCCCGCCGGCCGGAAAATCGAGCAGATTGCCATTCCCGAAAAGTGGACCGCCAACGTGTGCTTCGGGGGCAAAAAGCGCGACGTGCTGTTCATTACCGCCTCCGAGGCCGTGTACGTGCTGCCCATGCGGGTGCGCGGCGGGCGGTAGCCGGCTCCTCACCAGACCCCAAAAAAGCCCGGCTGTAGTTTCTCTCCGAAACCACGGCCGGGCTTTTTCGGCCTTGTCAACGGCTGAAAAGGCCGCCCCGACGTACCGCTGCCATTGACGCTACCGTATCTCCACAGTAAATCAAAAAGTTTATATTACATATATAAATAATTCACCATATTTACTTTCTCTCCGTGCTAGTGCTACCCCGGGGCCAATTGATACGGCTCCCGTCCCTCCTCCTATTGCTCGTTCTGATCAGTGCAGTGTGTCGTATTCATTTTACGTCAGGAGGCTATGTATGTCCCGTCGCATGAGGTGCTGCTGGTAGCACCGCCCACGTTATATCGGCAAGGGTTGGAAGGGATGCTGCGCGGGGCGTGGCCGGGCATCGGCATTACGCTGGCCACGGACAGTCGCTGCGTGCCGCAGTTGCTGTACCGGAAGCCTTTCGCCGTGGTTATTCTGGATGCGGAACTGCTGGATGGCCTGCCCGATTTGTACCTGAGCCAGCTTCGGGCCATCCGGAGCAGCCAGCCGCTGCTGCTGTTCACGGGGCCGCGCCCGACCCCGGCTTTGCGGCGGTACCTGGCCCAGGCGGGGCCGTGGCTGGCCTGGCTGCCCCGCCACGTAGTGCCGGCGGCAGTGGCGGCAGTGCTCCGCCCCTATCTGGCGGGGGCCACCCGCCCGGAGGCAGCCGGCCGGCCGGCAACGGGTGGCCCGGCCACGGCTTTCAGCCGCCGCGAGCTGGAAGTGCTGCGCCTGGTGGTCCAGGATTATTGCAACCAGGAAATAGCTGACCAACTGTGCCTGAGCGTGCGCACCGTGGAAAGCCACCGCCGCGCCCTACTCCAGAAAACCGGCGCCCGCACGCTGGTGGGGCTGGTAGTGCAGGCCGTGCGGGAAGGCTGGGTGGGCGTGTAAAACCCTATATTCTTTGCCAGGACACCTACACGCAACCGCCCGCCCCGGCAGTACCGGAGCGGGCGGTTTAAAGTAACTGGTAAATGGGGTAGAGACGCCCGCTTAGGCTGCCAGGGTGACGCGGTGGGCCGTGACTTCGGCCATGGCCTGTTGCAGCTCGGGTACCTGCACGGCCACCTGGCGGGCATCCACGGCGAGGCGGAAAGCCGTGACGGGGTTCTGGCTGGTGCGGGCGCCCAGGTCGCCGCGACGCTTCACGTAGGCGCGCAGGTCGGCTTCGGCGCGCGGACGGCGCTTGCTGTCGGCGGCCATGGCGGCCAGCTCGCGGTTGAGGTCGGCAATGTCGCGGTCCAGGGTCAGGGCTTCCTGGTTGAGGTCGGCGGCCCGGTCGGTGGCTTTTTCGTCGCGGTAGTCATAGTTGGTTTGCCGAACGGTGAAATCTTTCAGCTCCGTTTGCAGGTCGCTTAGTACGTCGTTGCACTGGGCCTGGGTGGTGAGCAGCTCTACGGGAAATGCCATAAGAATAAGAAGGGGGAAAAGATGATAAAAGAAGGGCTCCAACCGTGGAGCTTATGCAAGTATTATTATAAAGCGGCACTAAATCAACCTTCTTCTTCACGCCTGCTGAACCATTTTGAGCAAACAAGCACCGCCAATGTCCTATTTTGACAATCCCCGCCGTTCGTCGCCGGCACGGCTACTCCCCGGCCGGCGCGGGCGGCACCTGGCGGGCCAGCAGCGGCGCGAGAGCCGCGGCTTCGGCTTCGAGCGCTGCCACGCGCAACCGGGCCAACGCCTGCACGGCAAGCTGGGCGGGGGTGGCGGCGCGGCCGCCAATATCGGCGGCCAGCACCGTGAGCCAGCGGCTGAGGTGGGCCTGCTCGGCGGCGGCAGTTACCCCGGCCGGCGGCAAGGCGGCCCGGAGCAGGGCCAGCCCCCATTCCCGCCGTTGCTGGAGCACGCTGCCCTTGCCGGCCTGGTGCAGCTCCAGCCGCAGGCGGGCGGCCTGGGCCCGCACCTGCAACAGCCGGCGGCGCAGCGGCGCGGCGGCCAGCGCGCTGCCCAGGTCGGGCAGCGCGGGCAGGGCCAGGGGCGGCAAAGGCTCCGGCACCCCAAAGCGGGGCGCGGCCGAGCCGTGGCCGGTGGGCGGCGGCAGCAGCGCCGCCAGGTACCCGAGCCGCCGCGTAAGAGCCGCCGTAGGGGGGCGGCGGGCGGCTTCCAGGTGGGCCACCAGCCCCCGCGTAACGCCGAGGTAGCGGGCCAGCTCCTCCTGGCTTAACCCGAAGTGAGCGCGCACGGCGGCTTCCAGCGTATCGGAGGGCAGGGAGTGGGTAAGTGGGCGGGCCATACGGGTAAGCTTGTATCGGATTGCGGTGAAAATAGTCGGTTCGCTACAAATCGTGTAGCGGACTGCCGGAAAAATTTTCAATTCGCTACGAAAGCTGCGCGCCGCGTGCCTTAGGCGTTACCGGGACCAAAGATTCAGTGCTGACACGGAGGGATATGCGCGGGCACAGTGGAATCTTGAGCCAGCAAACCCAGCCCGGCTATTGCCCGGCGTTGCGCGGCCCGGGGCTCTTTTTTCTACTACCACCTAACTCCCATACCCCATGAAACACGCGTACCTTTTGCTGCTGTCCGTTTGCATGGGCATGGCCTCGCTACTGCCGCAGGCGGGGCGGGCGCAAACCACCACGTCCGTCAGCGTGGCCATTGGCAACACTTATGCCTTCACTGTACCCACCACAGTCACGCCATGTAACCTGGACGGCACTCCCACGGGTACTCCCGCAAAAACAGCCCGCGCACACTATGAGTTCACGATTGTCGATGCCACCGCTACGGCCTACATCATCACGTTTCCCATCTGGAGTAACAACCCCGTCCTGACCACGGAATTTGCAGAGAAGGAGATTACCCCGGCCGTTAAGAATGCGAAGGGGCAGGTGACGGTACCGCCCGTGACGGAGCCCTTGTTCTTCACCGTATCCAAAGACGACCTGGAGAAGAAAGTATACCGGGTGTATGCCCGCTGGGGGCCCCCTGAGGTAAGTACCGGCACCGTGATTATTCCGGTGAAGATGCGCTTCAATGAATTTGATTTCAGCCGGGACTTTTCGCTGGGGTTTTCGATGGGGCCGCGCTGGCGCATCAGCCGGCGGCGCGACCATTTCGTGCATCTGCTGGGTTCCTTCAACGTGAACATCGTGAACCTGGATAGCGCCAACACAAACGGGCGCATCCGGCAGGCCACCGATAAGGGGGCGCTGGGCCTGGGCCTGGGGGGGGTATTTGATTTCAACGGGGCGCAGGTGGGCCTGTTTACCGGCTGGGACTGGCTGGGGCGGCGCGACCGGAACGAGTGGGCGTATCAGGGCAAACCCTGGCTATCGATGGGCTTGGGCTTCACTATCTTTTCGCGCACCACTGCCGCCACCCCACCCGTTACTAAGCAATAGATACCCTAAACTCTCCGTGTGACCGGGATGCTCCCCGCAGAAAAACGGCCCCGTCCGCAGCAGTGCGGGCGGGGCTGTTCTGTTATGGAAAAGTAGTAGCAGGAGCTTACTCGAACAGCAGGCCGTCGAAGCTGATTTGCTGGCCGCGCTGGAACACGGGCTTGGGGGGGCGGCCCCCGCGCGGAGCCACCTCGGCGGCGGGCTCCGGCGCGGCCGAAGCCACTGCCGCCCCACCCGGTCCGGCCAAGGCCTCGCGCAGGGCGGTTTGCAGCAGCTGCCCGGCCAGGCGGCGGCTTTCCTGGATGCGCTGCTCCAGGGCGTCGCACTGCCCCAGTAGCTGCGCCACGATGCGCTGCTGCTCGGCCAGAAACCTCAGTAACCAATAGGTTTACTCTCATATCCCCGCCAACGCCTCCCGTCGGGGCCACCACGCCGGCTGCTCGGGCAGCCGCAGCTTCTCGCCTTCAAACTGCAGCAAGCCGTGCTCGGGGCCGCGCAGCTCGCGGAAGGAACTGGCTACCCGCACACGGTAGTCTTGGTCGATGCGGAGCAGATGGCGGTCAAAGGCACGGTGCAGGGTGGGCGTGAGGGCTAGGCCGTTGCCGATGGTATCGTCGTGGGAGAGGGCCCAGGGCACAATGTGGCAGGCGTCGAGCAGCGGGGCCACGGCGCTGGTACCGGTGCTGATAAGCTGCAGACCCGAAATGGCGCAGGTGTAGTTGTAGGCCCGCAGCACTTCGCGCTTGAAAATAGCGCTGCGCACGGCCGTTTCCACCTCATCGGCAAGGTTGAGATGAGTTTGGTAAATAGCGGCGGGCTCCTCCAACATTTGCCGGCCCAAGGTCTGCAGCGTTTCAGGGCCAGCATGCGGGCGGTAGCGGAAGCGCATCTGCGGAAAGTACCGGTCCAGCAGCGCCTCCCGGAACAGCTGGCGCGTGGCGGCCTCCTGTAGCAACTCCCACAGCGGCGCATCAAGGGCGGCACAGGCCACGGCGGCTCGCAGGTGGCCCAGGCTGCGCGGCGAGCCGGAGGTGGTGAGCAGCAATGGCTGGCCGGAATAGGTGTGCAGGTGCCAGAAACCTTCGCCTGTGAGATGGTAGTAGGGCAAGACAAAGTTATTGGCCCGAAACCGCCCCGATGTACTCAGGTCGCGGCAGTTGCTCTGGAAGGCCGCCAAAAGCTCGGGAGTGATGCTGATTTGGTTGTCGAGGATCAGCCCATCTTCAATGCCTTCGAGCACAGCCAGCAGCAGGGCCGGCTTGTACGGGGCCTCCTCCCCGGCCAGGCGGCTGGTGCGAAGCTTGCGGAAACGGGCTAGATAGTGCGCCAGTAGGATAGTCATGTGGGGCACAAGGTAGATAACCGCTTGCAGTAGTGCCGGGCAGTTGTAAGCCGTACTTTCACCCTGGATGAAAGCTGTTATCCTCGCCCTGTTGCTATTGCCATTTGTCGCCGTAGCCCAAACCCACCCGGCTCCTAAAATATCTGCTGTGGGCCGCACTCTGGCTGCCTTCGTGCCGGCACGCTACGACACGCTGCCGGGTGGCCGCGCTACCGGCGACCTGAACCACGACGGCCAGCTCGATGTGGCACTGGTGCTCAGTCCAAAGGCCGAAAATATAGACAACTACGACGACGAAACTATGCCTGGCCGGGTGCTGCTGATACTGTTTGGCACAGCGCAGGGCTACCAACTGGCTGCGCAGGCCAACCGGGCTATGATTCCCAAAAACGGCGGCGGCCAGTACGGTGACCCGTTCGCTGGCCTGAGCATTCGTAGAGGCGTACTGACCGTGAACCACTACGGCGGCAGCAGCTGGCGTTGGAGCGTTGTGAGCAGGTTCCGCTACCAGCAAGGCGACTTCTTTCTGATTGGCGAATCGATGTTTCTGACCCGTACCAGCGGCGACTGTGAGAGTCTTGACGGCTCACCGGGCGGCGACTACCAGGATACTAACTTCGTGACGGGCGAGTACGAAATCCGCAAAATTTCCGAAACCTGCCAAGTGCTGCTGCACCGCAAGGGACGCCGAACGCCCGTGGCCCTGCGCCGCCTGACTGACTACGCCCCCGAGCCGTAATCGGCCCGCTGCCGCGCACCGCGCCGCCGGTAGCGTTTCTGCCCGGCAGCGGCTACCTTCCGGCCCCGGGCCCTTCTTGGCCTGCCGCCAACCTAACCGCTTCTGCCCATGCCCCACACTGATTTACACGGAACGATTCTACTGGTGCTGGGGCTGCTGTTTGCCATGCTGCTACTGGTGATGCTGAGCCAGAAGCTGCGCATCTCCTACCCTATTTTTCTGGTGCTGGCCGGGCTGGCGCTCAGCCTGGTGCCGGGGCTGCCGCCCATCGTCATCGACCCGAACCTCATCTTCCTGATTTTCCTGCCGCCTTTGCTCTACCAGGCGGCCTGGGACACCTCCTGGCAGGACTTCTGGCGCTGGAAGCGGCCCATTACGCTGCTGGCCTTCGGGCTGGTGTTTTTCACGGCTACGCTGGTGGCCTACGTGAGCCGGGCCATGATTCCGGGTTTCACCCTGCCGCTGGGGTTTCTGCTGGGCGGCATCATCTCCCCGCCCGATGCCGTGGCGGCTACTTCCGTGCTCAAGGGCGTACAGGTGCCGCGCCGCGTAACCAGCATTCTGGAGGGCGAAAGCCTGATCAACGATGCCAGTAGCCTGATTGTGTTCCGGTTTGCGCTGGCGGCGGTGGTATCGGGCACGTTTTCCTGGCACGAGGCCACGACCAGCTTTCTGCTGGTCAGTGGTATGGGCCTGGGCATCGGGCTGGCGGTGGGCTACGGTTTCTACCTGATTCATAAGTACCTGCCCACCACGCCCAGCATCAACACGGTACTCACCTTTCTGGCTCCCTACGTGATGTACCTGCTGGCCGAGGAGTTCCATTTTTCGGGGGTGCTGGCGGTGGTGAGCGGGGGCCTGATGCTCTCCTACCACTCCCACCGGGTATTCGATGCCGATACCCGCCTGCAGGCCACCGGTGTATGGAACAGCGTGGGCTTCGCTCTCAACGGGCTGGTGTTTATTCTGATTGGGCTGGAGCTGCCGGTGGCGGTGCAGGGCCTGGGCAACTACTCTTTGCAGCAGGCCATTACCTATGGCCTCGTCATTAGCGTGCTGGTTATCCTGATCCGGCTGCTGTGGATGTTTCCGGCGGCGTTTGTGCCGCGCTGGCTGTTCCGCAGCATCCGCACCCGGGAAACCAGCCCCGGGTGGCAGGGGCCGGTGATTATCGGCTGGGCCGGGATGCGCGGGGTGGTGTCGCTGGCCTCGGCTTTGTCGGTGCCGCTGCTGCTCACCAACGGCGACGCCTTCCCGCAACGCAACCTCATTCTGTTCATCACCTTCGTGGTGATTCTGGTGACGCTGGTATTCCAGGGCCTCACGCTGCCGGCCGTTATCCGCTTCACGGGCGTGGCCCAGCTGGAGGAGCGCATGCCCACCGACGCCCAGGAAGCGGGCATCCGGCTGCGCCTGCGCCACGTGGCCTTGGCCCACCTGGCCCGCCACTACCCCGAGGACATCCGGAACAACGAAATGATTAACGCCCTCCAGCACCGCATGCAGGCCGAGGCCCAACGCACTGGCAATCTGCTGGAAGCTCTCGACTACGACGACTCCAAGCGGCAGGCGCTGCAACGCTACCACCAGGTGCTGCTGGAGGTGTTGCAGGTGCAGCGCGAGGAGCTGTTCGTGCTGCGCCGCGAGGACGTATTCGAGGAAGAAATGCTCCGCCACCAAGAAGCCCAGCTCGACCTCGACGAGGCCAAAATCAGCCACATGCCGCACTAAGTGGCGTGTAGTAGTGACCGTCATGCTGAGGGCGTAGCCGCAGTCGAATCACCTCTACCTCTAGCTAACTTCTTTGATTAGCACTGCGGTAGAGATGCTTCGACTACGCTCCGCTTCGCTCAGCATAACGGTCTCATATTTCCCCTGAACACCCCCTTCCCCAAAACCCAAACGTCCTCTCCCGGCCGAAACCAGAAGAGGACGTTGCTATGGAGCAGGAAAAGGCCGCCTAGCCCAGCTTACGGTAGCGCACCCGCTTGGGCTCCACGTCGCCGAGGCGCTTGCGCTTGGCTTCCTCATAGTCGGAGAAGTTGCCCTCGAACCACACCACCTGCGAGTCGCCCTCGAAGGCCAGAATGTGTGTGGCGAGGCGGTCCAGGAACCACCGGTCGTGGCTGATGATAACGGCGCAGCCGGCGAAGTTCTCCAAAGCGTCTTCCAGCGCCCGGATGGCGTTGATGTCCAGGTCGTTGGTGGGCTCATCGAGCAGCAGCAGGTTGGCCCCCTGCTTGAGCGTGGTGGCTAGGTGTACCCGGTTCCGCTCGCCGCCCGAGAGGCTGCCGACCTTCTTCTCCTGGTCGCCGCCGCGGAAGTTGAAGTTGCTCACGTAGGCGCGGGAGTTGATGGGCCGACCGGCCAGCAGCATGGTTTCGGTGCCGCCCGAAATGGTTTCGAACACCGACTTGGTGCCGTCCAGCGTGTCGTGCTGCTGATCGACGTAGGCGTACTGCACCGTGGGCCCCACCGCGAAGCTGCCGGCGTCGGGCTGCAGCTGCTCGGTAATCAGCCGGAACAGCGTGGACTTGCCGGCGCCGTTCGGCCCGATGATGCCCACAATGCCGCCCTGCGGCAGCGCAAAGCTCAGATCCTGAAACAGCAGCTTGTCGCCGAAGGCTTTAGTGATGCCGTTGGCTTCAATCACTTGGCCGCCCAGGCGTGGGCCGTCGGGGATGAACAGCTCCAGGCGCTGCTCTTTTTCCTTGGCTTCTTCGCTCACCAGCTTGTCGTAGCCGGCCACGCGGGCCTTGCTCTTGGCCTGGCGGGCCTTCGGTGACATGCGTACCCACTCCAGTTCGCGGGCCAGGGTTTTCTGGCGCTTGCTCTCGGTTTTCTCTTCCTGCGCCAGGCGGTTGGACTTCTGCTCCAGCCACGAACTGTAGTTGCCCTTCCACGGAATGCCCTCGCCGCGGTCCAGTTCCAGAATCCAGCCGGCCACGTTGTCGAGGAAGTACCGGTCGTGGGTTACAGCAATGACGGTGCCTTTGTACTGCTGCAAATGCTGCTCCAGCCAGAGTACCGACTCCGCGTCCAGGTGGTTGGTGGGTTCGTCGAGCAGCAACACGTCGGGCTCCTGAAGCAGCAGACGGCACAGGGCCACGCGGCGCTTCTCCCCGCCCGAGAGGTTGCCGATGATGGCGTCAGCGTCGGGGGTGCGTAGGGCGTCCATGGCGCGCTCCAGCTTGCTGTCGAGGTTCCAGGCGTCGAGCTGGTCAAGGCGCTCCTGCACGGTACCCTGGCGCTCCAGCAGCTTGTCGAAGTCGGGGTCTTCGCCGCCGAAGGCTTCGTTGATTTCCTCGAATTCCTTGAGCAAGGCTACGGTTTCAGCCACACCTTCCTGCACCACTTCCAGCACCGTTTTGGTGGGGTCGAGCTGCGGCTCCTGCTCCAGGTAGCCCACCGAGTAGCCCGGCGACCAGACTACGTCGCCCTGAATCTGCTTATCGACGCCGGCAATAACCTTCAGCAACGACGATTTACCCGAGCCGTTGAGGCCGAGCACGCCGATTTTGGCGCCGTAAAAAAACGAGAGGTAGATGTTTTTAAGCACCTGTTTCTGCGGGGGGTACACCTTGGTTACCCCCGCCATCGAGAAAATAATGGTGGGTTGGTCGCTCATCGGAAAGAGTTAGTCAGGGTTCGGATGCGGAAGAGAGAAGCTTGCCGGTTGCCCGCAGGTTTCTATTTTGCGGAATGTTCTGGAGTACAGGACCGAGCCAAGCGGGTCAGGCAACCAAGGAAGGCGTTTCAGGCTCCTCTTTGATAACCGCCCAGGCAACCGGTTCGTAGCAGAAAACGGCCCCGTCAAACGAGGCTGGGTTTCTCCTGAACCGGCCGCCTCCGGCCGTCGGGCCAAAGGTAGGCAGCCCGCTCAAACATTCCGACGCCCCAACCGGGCCGAAGAATTACCCGACAACGCGTAAACTTGTACATCTTTCCGGCCTGAACCTCCGACCTGTTCCACCTATTCGCTCCCCCCGCTATCTGATTATGGACTCACAAGACCACTTGCTGGCCGAAGCCCGCCGTTATGGCTACATCGAGGGCGACCAGGTGTGGCTTCGCCCGCTCCTCGACCTGCCCGCCCGTCAGGTGGGCCAGGTCAAAGAATCCGCCGATGCTTCGCTGGTGTACTTTGCCCAGCGCTTCACCCTCTTCCGCACCAAGGTGGAAGAGCTGCTCCAGAAGATTGAGGAATCGGAAAACAAGGGTTCCTTCCTGATGAAGGCCCTGCACCTCAAGGAGCAGGTGGGCAGCTACGATGCCCTCGGCGACTTCGAGGACCTGTACCGCCGCCTGACAGAAGCCGAGGAGTCCATCAAAGTCACCATCAACCGCAACCGGGAGAAAAACCTGGCCACCAAAATCGGCCTGATTCAGGAGGCCGAAGACCTGCACGATACCATCGACTGGCAGGGCGGCACCGAGAAGCTGAAGGATCTGCGCCAGGGCTGGATCAAGACCGGCCCCGTGGAGAAGCACCTTGTCGATGAGCTGGAGAACCGCTTCCAGGTTGCTGTAGATGCCTTTTTTGCCCGTAAAAAAGAGTTTCTGGCCGAGAAGAAGGCCATGACCAACCGGGTGTACGACCAGTACAAGGACCTCATTCACAAATCGGAAGCCCTGCAGAATTCCAACGAGTTCGAGGAAACTACCCGCAAGCTCAAGCAGCTCCAGCAGGCCTGGAAGGAAATCGACGGCTCCCTACCGCGCAAGCAGGCCAACGACCTCTGGACGCGCTTCCGGGCAGCCCACAATCACTTCTTCGAGCGGTTGAAAGTCCACATCGAGAGCAAGCGGCAAGAGCTGCCCGCAGCCAGCAGCGGCAATCCGGGCGAGGACAACCTGACCCGCAAACGCGCGCTGGTGGCCGAGGCCCAGGCGTTGCTGAAGCAGCCTATGTCGTCGGCCGTAGCACGGGCCAAGGAGCTACAGGCCGCCTGGAAAAAGGTGGGTCCCGTGCGCGGCGAGGAGTCAGACAGAGTATGGGAGCAGTTTATTCTGGCCTGCGACAAAGTATTTGAGATGAGTGCCCTGGAGCACTACATGCGCAAACGGCAGCCCGGACCTGAGCAGAATACGCCTCAGGAACAGGCCACCCTGCGTATTCAGGCCCTGCGCGAATTCATCAAATACGACCAGCAGGAGCAGGAAGTACTCAACGAAAACCTGGACAAGCTCAACGACTCGCCCGGCAATGAGGCCTTCCGAACCATGCTCCAGGGGAAAATCCGGGCCTTCGACCGGAAAATACGCACTAAAAACGACCTGATTGCCATGTTCCAGCAGCAGGCGGTTGGCTAGCTCAACCCTGCGTTGTATTTTACGTTGGCGTCAGCGAGTCACGCAACCGCCAGTCGGTAATCGTGTCATGCCTTTACCAACGGCCGGGTTTTTGCTAACGGCGTTTTACCTTTTGACCACCTTTTTTAGCAGCACACACGACTATGTACTGGACTCTGGAACTTGCTTCGTACCTGGAAGATGCTCCCTGGCCTGCCACCAAGGATGAACTCATTGATTACTCTATCCGCTCGGGGGCCCCGATGGAAGTAGTAGAAAACCTGCAGGCTCTGGAAGACGACGGTCAGCCGTACGAGAATATCGAAGAAGTTTGGCCGGACTACCCGACCAAAGAAGACTTCATGTTCAACGAAGACGAGTACTAGCAGCTTAGAAGTGAGATTATGAGAAGCAAGAAGTGAGACTATGTTCTGGCAGCCTGCCTCTGGCACTTCATCTCAGTTCTCATGTCTACGGTCTCAGTTCTTAAAATAGACAACCTGATTGCGGGGTATGGACAGCGCGTCCTGCTCCGCAATTTGTGTTTTAAGGTGCCGGAGCCGGCATTGGTGGCCATTGTGGGGCACAATGGCTGCGGCAAAACCACCTTATTCCGGGCTTTTACCGGCCAACTCCCGTATCAGGGCCACATCACGATGCAGGGCCAGGATCTGCGCACCATCCGGCGGCCGGCCGCTGACGGCCTTTTGGCGCACTTACCCCAGCGCGCCAGCGTGGAATTTTCCCTACCGGTGCGGGAACTGGTGGTGATGGGCCGCTTCCGGCACCACCGCTTCCTGGGGGCCTATTCTGCCGCCGATTACGCCCTGGCCGATGCGGCCCTGGCGCGCGTGGGCGCTGCCCACCTGGCTCACCAGGATTTCACCCTGCTTTCCGGCGGCGAGCAGCAGTTGGTGTGGCTGGCCCAGCTCAGCCTTCAGGACGCCACTCTTTACCTCCTCGACGAGCCCACCCAACAGCTGGATGTGTACTACCGCCGCCGCGTGTTCAGTCTGCTGCACAGCTGGGTGCAGGAGCAGCGCAAAACCATCCTCTGCATTACCCACGACCTTGACAACCTTGCGGAGTTGCCCGGCTACCTGCTCAACCTCTCTCGCCCCATGCCCACCTTACTCCCCCTCTCCCCCGCCACCGTGCAGGCCGAGCGTGCCTTTCTGGAAAGCGAGGAAAGCTTGGCGGTGAAATGATGAGTTGACGTTCTACTTGCGCCATTTGCGCGGATTGAACGTCAACTCACCATTTCACCTTTTCCCCGGTCGGCGGCGCAGGACGTGCCAGATGGAACGCAGGAAGGGCCAGGGCGTCACGGAATTCATGATCTGGAAGTTCCCGACCCAGGACGTACGCTCGTCGAGGAAGTCGAAAATACGCTCCACGGGGTTACGCCGGAACAGCTCGGTGAAGATGCGGCTGGTCTGCTCCCCTTGGCGCTGCATAATGTCGAGCAGGAGCGTATCGAACAGGCGGAACTGCCATTGGTCGGCGGTGGCGGGGCGGGGCGGGTGGCCGGTGGCGGCTAGGCCGGCCACCAGCCGCGCCGAGTGCGCCTGAATCCGCTTAAAGGCGTAGCCGGTGCTGGGCTTGGCCCGCCCGGCCCGGGTGCCCAGGTTGAAAACGTGCTGCCCGGCCGTGGTCGGCAGCGGATGATCCGTCATCGGAATGGCCCCGATTTCCACCGCCTCAATCCGAAAATCTGTGACGCCCAGCTCCTCCAGGTAGGTACGCATAGCGGCTTCGTACTCGGCCTGGGGCAGCGTATCGGCCGAAAACAGCGTGTACTCCACCAGCGCCCGGCGCTTGCTGAAGGGCAGCACATAGATGAACCGCGCCTCCTGGTGCTGCTCGCCCCGGAAGTCCATAAACTCCACCGTGGCCGGATCGAAGACATCGTGGCTGGTTTCGATTTCCCAACCCACGAAGTGTTGCAGCAGGTAGCGGTAGTGTTGCGGCTGCTTTAGCTTCACCAAGTCGGGCGGCCGGCTGTCGAAGGCGTATTGAGCACGAAACTCGCCCGCAGTGGTGCGCGCCCGGGCTTTATGATAAACATTGTCCAGCGTCTTCACCTTCGCCTGAACCCAGGTAAACTGCGGATTATCGGCCAGGGCGGCGCGCACGAACCGGTAGAAATCCAGCCCCCGAATCATCTTGTAGCGGTGCCGCGTCAGGGGTATCACTCGCTCGAAACCGAGGCTGCGAAAGGCCAGCTGCGTCCACTCGTGCGCCACAATGCCGTCGAACAGCAGCGGCTCATCGGCCCAGAACGACCAGGTCCGGTCGTTCTGGTCTTTGGCCTCGGGCTCCAACAGCAGCACGCGCTTGTCGGCCAGCCGGGGTTCCTGGCTAATGTGGTAGGCCAGACTCAGGCCCGCCGCTCCGCCGCCCACAATCAGGTAATCGTACTCCGGAATGGTAACAGGGGCAGAACTCACGGCGGCAGATTAGTGGACGGGACAAGCAGAAAACAAAAGAACACGAAAAAAGGCTGCCTCCGCAGAAGCAGCCTCTTTTCGTGTCTCAAATTCCAGGTCGGAAGACGGATCAACCGACTCGCTCAAATTCCGCACGGCCTCCGGAGCCAGCCGCGAAATCCGTCGAAAAATCCGTAAAATCAGTGGTCTTAGAAGTTTGGCGACAATAGGTACTTGTTGTAGAAATCGTCAATAATTTTTACGGCCGACTCGGCGTCGTCTACCAGCTGCACCAGGTCCATATCCTCGGGCGAGATGTTGTGCTCGTCCTCCAGCATCACCTGCTGAATCCAGTCGAACATGCCCTGCCAGTACTTGGTGCCTACCAACACGATGGGGAAACGGCCGATTTTCTTGGTCTGAATCAAAGTAATGGCCTCGAACAGCTCGTCCAGCGTGCCAAAGCCGCCGGGCATGCCGATGAAGCCCTGCGCGTACTTCACGAACATCACCTTCCGCACGAAGAAGTAGTCGAAGTTGATGATTTTGTCGGGGTCGATGTAGATGTTGTTGAACTGCTCGAAGGGCAGCTCAATGTTCAGGCCCACCGATTTGCCGCCTTCCGAGTGCGCGCCCTTGTTGCCGGCCTCCATGATGCCGGGGCCGCCGCCCGTGATAACGCCGTAGCCGTGGCGCACCAGCTTAGCCGCAATTTCCTCGGCCATCTGGTAGTACGGGTTGTCGGGCTTGGTGCGGGCCGAGCCGAAAATCGATACGCAGGGGCCGATTTTGGACATCTTCTCGAAGCCCTCCACGAACTCGGCCATCACCTTAAAGATCTGCCAGCTGTCGGCAATCTTGATTTCGTTCCAGTCCTTGTCCACGAAGGCCTTGCGGATGCGCTGCTCGTCGTCTACCTGCACGGTCCGTTCGCCGTGGGTCTGCTCGCGGATATCACTGATGGTCTTAACCTTGTTATCGTTGATATCGGGCTGTACAATCGTCTGGCCGCTACCCGCGTTGAGCGCTTCGTCAGAGAGTTTGGTTTTACTGGTTTTTTTGAGCTTCGTCATAGGAGCTACAAGGGAAAATCGGGCACGAGCGGGCCAGCCGGCGCATAGGCCGGCGGCCACGGTGGGAATGGTTCGCACCCGGGGTACACAAATAAGAAAAGGCAAAAAGAAAGCCGCCCCACGGAAGAAGGGCGACCCAAGGTAGCGACCGGCAAGTTAACAATTTGTTAACATTACGCTACTTTTTTGAGGAACTGCAAGCCATAAGTTGCATGCTCGTCATGCTGAGCAAAGCCGGAGGCGCAGTCGAAGCATAACTAATCTATGATTTCCGACTTACTTCGCCCGGATGGCAATAACCGGGTCGAGGTTGGCGGCCAGGATGGCCGGAATGATACCGGCTAGCACCCCAATCACCACCGACACCACCAGGCCCAGTGAAATGCGCGCTCCGCTCATGAACAGGGCCAGCCCGTCCTGCGGAATCAGGGTAATCAAATACACCAGCAGAATGCCCGAGGCCCCGCCCAACAGACACAGAAACACGGCCTCGAACAGGAACTGGAACAAGATGAAGTAGTTTTTCGCCCCCAGAGATTTTTGAATGCCGATGATGTTGGTACGTTCCTTCACCGACACGAACATGATGTTGGCAATGCCGAAGCCGCCCACCAGCATGGCAAACGAGCCAATAACAGCCCCAGCTATACCGATGATGGAAAACAGCTGGGTAATGGCATTGGCTAGCAACTCCGGGCGGTTCAGGGCAAAATTATCTTCCTCCCGCGGCTTCAGGCCCCGAATAACACGCACCGTCCCCTGAATTTCCGCCTCCAGATTGAGCAGGCCGGGGTCATCGTCGCGGCCCTTCACGGCAATGGTTGGCGTGGCCCCGCCCATGCCGTTGGTACTGAGCTGGAAGATCTTGGCGAAGGCAGTAAATGGCAAGTAGCAGTTGGTGTCGTTGCTGGGCGTATCCAACAGCTTTTTACCCTCGCGCGTCATCACCCCGATAACGGTATAACGCTGGCCCTTGGCCTTGAATTCCTGCCCCAGCGCCGAACGGCCCGGGTACAGGTTCTGCGCAATGGTAGCCCCGATGATAGCCACGTTGCGGGCCGACTTCATTTCCTGCTCCGTGAAGTAGCGCCCCTCCGCAATGGGTACTTCCGATACGCGCCGGTAGTCATAGCTTACGCCCTGAATGGCGCAGTCGCTCAGGGAGTTGGAGCCCGCCTTGAGCGTATTACCGCCGGTAGCCGCGAAAATGGCTATTCCATTGTGGCTGGCGGGGTTCAGGGTACGCTGCATTTCCCGGAACTCACGGACTGTGGGCACCGGCCGGTTGAAATACTTCCACCAGGGGTAGTCGCCGCCGAAAGCCCAGGGCCATTTCTGCACGTAAATCACCTTGTCTCCCACGAAGTTCATGCTGTCACGGATGTTCTTTTCCAGCGAATCAACGACTGTGAAGACGGCAATGATGGCAAAAATGCCTACCGTAACACCCAGCAACGACAGGATGGTGCGCAGTAGGTTGGCCTTGAGGGCCTGCCACGCGAAGCGGAAACTTTCCAGGGTGAGGCGCAGGGCTTTCATGCGGAAGTTGGGTTCAGCAAAAGACGTGGGAAGGGCAATAAGCAGATTTCGGGCGAAAAGTAACCATTCTTCCGACTATTCTGTGTAATTTCGCGGCTCAATTTTTTCCCTTAGGTTCCCCACCTATTGCCCTGTCTGGCCCATGAAGCTTTCTGAGTTCAAATTTGACCTGCCTGAAAACCTGTTGGCACAGCATCCCGCCAAAAACCGCGACGAATCGCGCCTGATGGTGTTGCACCGCGACAGTGGCAAAATCGAGCACCGGGTTTTCAAGGATATTCTGGAGTACTTCGCCGACGGCGACGTATTCGTGGTGAACGATACCAAGGTATTTCCGGCGCGCCTGTATGGCAACAAGGAGAAAACCGGTGCCCAGATTGAAGTATTCCTGCTACGTGAGCTGAACAAGGAAATTCACCTTTGGGACGTGCTGGTAGATCCGGCCCGTAAAATCCGGGTGGGTAACAAACTGTATTTCGGCGAGTCGGATATGGTGGCGGAAGTAATTGATAACACCACTTCACGCGGCCGCACCATCAAGTTCCTGTTCGACGGCTCGGATGAGGAATTCTATAAGGCTCTGCACGACCTGGGCGAAACCCCGATTCCGAAGGAATTCATTACCCGCGAAACGGAAGCTGCCGACAAAGAGCGTTACCAGACGATCTATGCCAAGAATACGGGTGCCGTGGCCGCGCCTTCGGCGGGCCTGCACTTCACCCGCGAGGTAATGAAGCGCCTGGAAATCAAGGGCATTGAGGTTACTCCCGTAACCCTGCACGTTGGCCTGGGCACTTTCCGGACGGTAGACGTGGAAGACCTGACCAAGCACAAGATGGACTCGGAGAATTTCGTGGTGCCGGCCGCTACGGCCACCATCGTGAATAAAGCACTGGATACGAAGAAGCGCGTGTGCGCTATCGGTACTACCTCGATGCGGGCAATGGAATCATCGGTATCGGCCCATGCCCGCCTGAAGGCGAATGAAGGCTGGACTGACCGGTTCATTTTTCCGCCCTACGAATTTAAAATCGCCAACGCGCTGCTCACTAACTTCCACACGCCGGAAAGCACGCTGATGATGATGGCCTCTGCTTTTGCCGGGCACGAGCTGCTGATTGAGGCCTACCAGACCGCTATTAAAGAGAAGTACAAGTTCTTCAGCTACGGCGACGCCATGCTGATTCTGTAAGGTAGAACGGCCAGCCATTGTGTTGACTGTTGCTTGTTGAAAGCCCGGCCGTTCGATAAACGGCCGGGCTTTTATGTTTGCTGATCCGTACGACTTTTCACCCTCTCACCCTTACCGCGTGTCATCTTCCACTACTTGTCCCCGCTTTGCCATCATCGTAGCCGGCGGCACCGGCACCCGCATGGGCGCCGACCGGCCCAAGCAGTTTCTGGAGCTGGCTGGGGAGCCGGTGCTGGCGCATACACTGCGGCGTTTTGCCGAACCGGGTCTCAACGTGCAAGAACTGGTGCTGGTGCTTCCTTTTGATCAACTGACTACTTGGCAGCGCCTGTGCGAGCAGTATGGCATTGTGGTACCGCATACCGTGGTGGAGGGCGGAGCCACACGCTGGGCCTCGGTGCGGAACGGGCTGGCGCACTTAGCGGCGCAAACCAACGGCGTAGTAGCAGTGCACGACGGCGTCCGGCCGCTTACGCCACAGGCTGTCATTGAAGCCACGTATCAGGCAGCCTATAACCACGGCGCGGCCGTAGCCGCCGTAGTTCCCAAAGACTCCGTGCGGGGCCTTAACCAGCAGGGCTCCTATGCCTTGAACCGCAACCGCCTACGGCTGGTACAAACGCCCCAATGCTTTGATATAAGTCTGCTGCGCCGGGCTTATCAGTTACCGGAACTGACCACATTTACCGATGATGCCAGCGTGGTAGAGGATCTGCACCCGATCCATCTGGTAGAAGGCGACTACCGTAACCTCAAAATAACAACTCCCGAAGATATGCTTCTGGCCGAAACCCTGTTGCTCCGATATTCCAACCTGTAGCATCTGAGTAACAATAGGAATGCTGGCTCACGAGCACGACAGCACTCTACTCAAAATGGCCCCGGATACTGCGCATCCGGGGCCATTTTGAGTAGAGTGCTGTCGTGCTACAGATCAATGTAATCCACGTCGATTTCTCCGGTGTTTACGTTATAGCGGCCACCTACCCAGCTTTCGACGCCGTTTTGCGTTCTGAATTCTACGCTGAATGGATAGATACCGTCGCAGCCCTGCGTACCTACAATGACATTGAGTGGTTCCCAGCTCCGGCCGTAGGCGTACAGCCGAGCTTCCCGGACGATACGCGCCCGGATAGTGCTGGTGGGAGCCACGCAGGTAGGAGTGTAACCACCTCCGGTGCCACCACCGCCCCCGGGAGGACAGTCGCCATCGGGACAGATAGGAGCAACGTTATTGGCTGACTGAGTGGAGGAAGAGGGCGTGGCGGCTTCCGGCACTATGGAGCAGCTGCCCAGCGCAACGGAGCCCAGAACCAACGCAAATCGGGCGAAACCAGTACTTTTCATGAAATAAACTTGAACTGCTAGGATGGAAAGGATAGCAGCAATAGCGGAGTATTTGGAGCCGTTGACAAGGCCGGTTCGGTCTTATTTGTGACATTATTCCCAGACAGACACAAAAAAGGCGTACCGGAAGATCAGTTGACTGATTTTCCGGTACGCCTTTTTTGTGAGAAAATAACCCCGCTTCTACAACCGGCCGCCGACCCGAATAGTACGCGTCACGCCATTCACGGTGATGCTGGCAATATTGTCGCAGGCTTGGGTACCGGTGGGGTCGTAGTTGAGCAGTAGCTCTTTCTCCCTAGAAGTCAAAATCTTAACCGTACCGGCCACGAACGTACGGGCACAGCCAAGCTGAAACCGTTTGATAAGTGGCTGCTGCACGGTGGCCGTGTAGCTCACGCCTTTGCGGTTGGTGCCGGTGGTCTGGCCGTTCACCGTGTACTCATCGTCGGCAATGGTGCGGGTACCGAAGCCGGCGGTGCGGGTGTACGTGCGCTGGGAGGCCCAGGTGTGGGTACCGGCCGTGGTGGTCACGCTGGCATTCTGCACATCGAGGCTCCAGGAGCCCTGGCCAAGGTTGGTAATGGTGCGGATACCGGTATGCAGGTTGTCGTTGCGGTAATAGTTCTGCAGCGTAACGACCACCGTAGCGCCGGCCTGGCGGTACGAACCGCTGAATACAGCCACGATTTTACCGCGCCGGGCTACGCCGTTCGGCCCCACGCAGTTGGTAGTTCCGAAATCGAGGGTAAGAGTGCGGGTGGAGGCATCATAGGTACGGGTAAGGCAGTTGCCGGCCACCCGGCCCAGGTCGGCAGGCTCGGCAGCGGGGCTGCCGGCTACGGCCGCATCAGCGGGGGAAGCGGCCTCTACCAGGTCAGCTACCGTGGCGTTTTCATCTTCGGCCAGACTCTGATCTTCCGCCGAGGTGGCAGCATCGGCAGTGGCCTGGGGGTCGTTGGTTTTGTCACAGGCCGCCAGCAGTAAAGTGGAGGAAGCCAGCGCGGCAAGGCTCAGGGTACGAAATGCGGAGCGTTTCATGAAGAAGAGAGTAGAGAAGTGAAGACCAGAAGAAGTTATACAGGTTGTGAAGCGCGCTTTCGGTGGGTTGGAGGCCCCGTATACCGTGGAGTTTAATGGGGTTCGGAACTTTTTTTAAAAAATTCGTTCCGAACCCCGGCTACCCAGAAGCGTATAGCCGGTGCAGCCTCTGCCTTCACCCAATCCTCTGACCTAATGCTGGTTTCCTGCCGCCTGTATGCCCTTTTATTTCTGCCGTGGCTGGCCGCCTGCTCAGGGGCTGAGAGCAGCAAAGACCCGCTTTTCGAGGCCAAATTTCAAAATGAGAAGCGCATCGGCGAAGCGGCCGTTACGAAGCGGCAGATTCAGGACGCGGATTTTGTGGTGGAAACCGTGAGTCGGAAGATGGAGCTGCTGGAAATCAGTCAGATTGCTCAGCGCAAGGCCGCCTCGGCCGATGCCCGCTACCTGGCCCAGAGCGTTATTGCCCAAACCACCCCGCTGCTGGCCGACCTCAAAACCCTGGCCCAGCAGAAAACCCTGACGCTACCTACTGGCCTCGGCGAAACGCAGGCCCAACAGGTGGGCGAGCTGACGGCTCTCAACGGAGCAGCCTTCGACCAGAAATACGCCGAGCTGACCGCCAAGGTGCTGGATACTGACGAGGATACTACCGACGACATGATGGACGATGCCTACGACGCTGATATCCGCGCACTGGCAACCCGCCAACTGACCACGCTCAAGGCCCTTAACCAGGCCACTGATGCCCTCCATGATAAGCTCAATCCATAACGCCCGCCTCCCCTCTATTCTTTCATCCTACTTTTTTTCACGCATGAAATTCCGCTTTCTTCCTTTCCTGACCCTGAGTGCCGGCTTGTTGCTGGCTGGTTGCAATGGCGCCGAAAAACGTACCGACGGTACTGCCGGTGAAGCCGTAAGTGACATGGATGCCGCCGCCGCCGACGGAGGCGTGCAGGCCGATGCCGTGGTTATCGATAACAACGCCGGCCCTACCATCACGGCCGACGCGGATTCGGCTATGGCCGCAGATTCGACCAGCATGGGCAAATAAGGCCCTTTGCCAGACGCACAACGCCCCGCCGGATACTGCATCCGGCGGGGCGTTGTGCGTATACTGCGTTAGGCGTGCTTATCGGCGGGCCGTGTAGTCAGACTCCGAAGTGGGCGTGCTATCCAACAGCTTAGTATCCTGAGGCGGCTGGTTTGTGAGTGCAGCTGGCTGGGCAAGCTGCGCGGTAGTGCGGGCAGTTACAGCTTTGCCTGATTCGGCAGCAAAGGGTTTGGGTGGCGTAGTGATTATGGCAACAGCCAGCAGGGCGGGAAAAACGAGGACTTTCATAACCGTGGGAATTGGAAAAGAAAGGCTCAAACTATACAATACCTTGACTCCAGACAAGTATTTACTGAAATCAAAGCATTTTTTTACGCATAAAACTGCAATACGCTTATTTACACTTCCGCGTAGCGGCTCAGCTTCAGCTCCTCGGCTAGGAAACGGCTGGTGTGGCCTTTGTCGGACTTGGCTACCTGCTCGGGCGTGCCCTGGGCCACGATGGTGCCGCCCGCCCCGCCACCTTCCGGCCCGATGTCGATGAGGTGGTCGGCTACTTTGATCAGGTCCAGGTTGTGCTCAATGATGAGGACGGTGTTGCCCTTATCAGCGAGCTTGTGCAGAACGACGGAGAGGTGGTTGATGTCCTCGAAGTGCAGGCCGGTGGTGGGCTCGTCGAGGATGTAGAACGTCTTGCCGGTATCCTTCTTGCTGAGCTCGGTGGCCAGCTTTACGCGCTGGGCCTCGCCGCCCGACAGCGTGGTGGCTTGCTGGCCCAGGGTGAGGTAGCCCAGGCCTACCTCGTTCAGGGTCTGAATTTTGCGCAGGATGCGGGGCTGAAACTCGAAGAACTCTACGGCCTTTTCCACGGTCATGTCCAGCACATCGGTGATGCTCTTGCCTTTGAAGCGCACTTCCAGCGTTTCGCGGTTGTAGCGGCGGCCTTTGCAGGTTTCGCAGGGCACGTGGACGTCGGGCAGGAAGTTCATTTCGATGGTGCGCATGCCGGCGCCCTCGCAGGTTTCGCAGCGCCCGCCCTTCACGTTGAAGGAGAAGCGGCCTGGCCCGTACCCGCGGATTTTGGCCTCGGGCAGGTTGGCGAACAGCTGGCGAATTTCAGTGAACACGCCAGTATAGGTGGCCGGGTTGGAGCGCGGCGTGCGCCCGATCGGCGACTGGTCCACCTCAATCACCTTGTCGATAAACTCCAGACCCTCAATCTTATCGTAGGCCAGCGGCTCACGCTTGGCGTTGAAGAAGTGCTGGTTGAGGATGGGGTAGAGCGTATCGTGGATGAGCGAGGACTTGCCGGAGCCCGACACGCCCGTAACGGCAATGAGCTTGCCCAGTGGGAACTTGGCCGTCACGTTTTTGAGGTTGTGGCCTTTGGCACCGCGCAGCACCAGCTCGTTGCCTTCGCCGGCCCGCTTTTTCTTGCGCAGCTCAATGTGCTTCTGCCCGCTGAGGTACTGCGAGGTGAGCGAGCCCGAGGTGAAGATTTCGGAGGGCGTGCCCTGGGCCACAATCTGGCCGCCGTGGATGCCCGCGCCAGGGCCGATGTCGAGCACGTGGTCGGCATGCAGGATCATGTCCTTGTCGTGCTCCACCACAATTACCGAGTTGCCCAGGTCGCGCAGGTGCTGCAGAGCTTTGATGAGCCGCTCGTTGTCGCGCTGGTGCAGGCCGATGCTGGGCTCGTCCATGATGTAGAGCACGCCCACCAGCTGGGTCCCGATCTGGGTAGCCAGGCGGATGCGCTGCGACTCGCCGCCCGAGAGCGTGCGCACTGAGCGGTGCAGGTTCAGGTAATCGAGGCCCACTTCCAGCAGGAAGCCGATGCGCTTGCGGATTTCCTTGAGCAGCTCGCGCGCAATCAGGTTCTGACGCTCCGAGAGGCGGTCTTCCAGGCCCTCAAACCACACGGCCAGGTCGTTCAGGTCCATCACCGACAGCTGCCCGATGTGGTGGTCGGCAATCTTGAAGTGCAACGACTCCTTTTTGAGGCGGAAACCGTGGCACTCGGGGCATTCCTTGGCCTGGGTGTACTGCTGAATCCACTCCCGGATGTTGTCGGACTCCGACTCCATCTGGCGGCGCAGAAACGGGATGATGCCCTCGAAGGGCTCGGTGTAGTTGGCTTTTTTGGGGTCGGCGTCCTCGTCCTCGGGCACGCCGTAGAGCAGCCGCTCCACCAGCTCGGCGGGCAGCTTCTCGATGGGGGTGCTGAGGCTGGCTTTGTTTTTCTTGAGAATCAGGCCCAGCTGCTGGAAAATCCAGATGTCGCGGTACTCGCCCAACGGCGCAATGCCGCCGCGGCTGATGCTGAGCTTCTTGTCGGGCATCACCGTTTCCTCGGTGATTTCCTGCACCTCGCCCAGGCCATTGCAGGTGGGGCAGGCGCCATAGGGCGAGTTGAAGCTGAACGTGTTGGGCGCTGGGTCGTCGTAGGCAATGCCGGTGGCCGGGTCCATGAGGAAGCGGGAGAAGAACTGGGTGTTGTCCTTCTTCTTGTCGGCGTCGAGCACCAGCATGGTGCCTTTGCCCTGGGTCAGTGCATTCTGCACCGAGCCGGAGAGGCGGAACCGGTCTTCTTCCTTCACCACCAGCCGGTCGATGACGATTTCGATGTCGTGGATTTTGTAGCGGTCCACCTGCATCTTGGGCGTGATGTCGAGCAGCTCGCCATCCACGCGCACCTTCGTGAAGCCCAGCTTGGCCACCTGCTGAAACAGCTCCCGGTAGTGGCCTTTGCGGCCCTTCACCACCGGCGCCAGCACCACCATTTTGCGGCCGTCGTACTCTTTCAGGATGTAGTTGATGATCTGGTCGTCGCTCTGCCGGATCATCTTCTGGCCCGTGGCGTAGCTGAACGCCTCGGCGGTGCGGGCGTAGAGCAGGCGCAGGAAGTCGTAAATCTCGGTGATGGTGCCCACCGTGGAGCGGGGGTTGCGCGAGGTGGTTTTCTGCTCGATGCTGATAACCGGCGACAGGCCCTCAATCTTATCCACATCGGGCCGCTCCAGCCCGCCCATAAAGCTGCGGGCGTAGGCCGAAAACGTTTCCATGTAGCGGCGCTGGCCCTCGGCGTAGATGGTATCAAAAGCCAACGACGACTTGCCCGAGCCCGAAATGCCGGTGAACACCACCAGCCGCCCGCGCGGAATTTTGACCGATACGTTTTTGAGGTTGTGCTCCCGGGCCCCGTACACTTCAATGTAGGGCGCTTCCAAATCGGCCGGGCCCAGCAGCTGGCCCACAATGCGGGCCTGGTTTTCCAGCACGGCCTCGCTCACCTGCTCCTGACGCGGCACGGCCTGCACGGCGGCGGTGCTGTGGTGGTTGGTGCCATCGGCCACGGCCGCCGCCACCGACTTAGGCGCTTTAGCTTCTTTGGGGGCCTTGGCGGGCTTGGAAACTGGCTTAACTTCCGGATCAGCCACCGTAGCCGCAACGGACTTCGTTGCTTTGGCCGAACGGGGAGCTTTGGCTACCGCCGGTTTGGCGGCAGCGGAAGAAGAAACAGAAGCGGCGGTTGATTTTTTGGCCATGCAGCAGCGAAGCGGATAAGTCTGCAAAAGTACGCAAAACGCGCCCGGTAGGCTACCCCCAATAGTTTATTTGCCAGCAGTTTTAGCGCGGCCGGCTCGGGGGCGCCACCCGGTACAGCGGGGGCAGACGGTCTGTAACAACGCAGCCGCCCGAAATGTCCCGGCAGCACGAAAAAGGCTTCGTGTGCTACGGAACTGACGGCGCATACTGTTCCGTAAAATATGGTGCGGCTTTTGCCTAGGGGTGCCGGAACGCTTCCTTGCTTTTTGCATCCATGAAAACTCTCCTGAAATCGGGTTTTGTGCTGGCTCTCGGATTGCTGCTCTCCGGCGGCAGTGCCCAGGCGCAGGTCCGGGTGAATATCAACGCGCCTTACTGGGGCCCGGCCGTGCCGCCGAACGTGCAGTATTACTACGTGCCGGAAATCGACGGATACTATGATCTGTATAGCCGGTCGTACCTGTTCTTTGATCCGGCCTACGGGGCATGGGTCAGCTCGCCGGTTTTGCCCCGGGTGTACGCCACCTACGACCCGCGCTTCTTCCATCCGGTACCTATCCAGTACGTGGGCCGGCAGCCCTGGGGCTACCTGCGCGACCACCGCCAGTACTGCGACCGGTGGGGCGTGCGCCCCGGCCGCTACTACGGTAGCAGCTGGCCCGGCCGCGGCTATGTGGTGGCCCCGCGCGGCGGCTATGGCCCCGCTTACTACGGCAACCGCCCCTACGGCCAGAGCGGCTACGCTCAGAACGGCTACCGAGACAACCGCAACGACTACAACGACCGGAATGAACGCAACGACCGGGACGGCCGCGACGGGCGCTATGATCGGGACGACAGAAACGACCGGGGTGATAATCGCTACGGCCGCACCGACAACAACCAGGGCAACAACCAAAGCGGGCGCGACGAGCGGGGCGGCTACTCGCCCCGACCCGATCAGCCGGCTCCTACCAACCCACCCCAGGCCCCCGGCGGCTACGGTGGTGGCAGACGCGGCCGCGTACTGTAAACACCACCTAAAAACGCTTTTGGCCGCTGGTTGAAAGCGTTTTTGTGGCTTCAGTAGTGCGCTTAACCAAACCTCTGCTGTTGCGTTAAGGGCCTTACCCTCAGCGGTTGTTCAATAGCGTGACTGAACTGGCCCCGTTCTTGCAAATCATTCATACAGCTACATTTTCTCTCACCCGTTCACTTTACGCTTCGTCTTCATGGATCTTCTGCCTAAAATAGCCCTGTCCGGCCTACTGACGTTGTCGCTGGCCGGAGTCGTTCAGTCGGCCAAGGCCCAAGTGACCATCAACGTTAACCCGCCTTCCTGGGGGCCCGCCGCACCGGCCGGCACACAGTACTACTACGTGCCCGAGTACGGCGGCTACTACGACCTGCGCGACCAGCAGTACATCGTGCAGCGCGACGGCCGCTGGACCCGGGTAGTCTCGTTGAGCGGTTATAACCCTACCAGTTTTCACCCCGTGCCTATCACCTATGTGGGCGCTCAGCCCTGGGTACTGATTCGGGAGCATAAGGTAAAGTATCCGAAAGCAGGCCACCCCCACGGCATGCCTCCCGGCCAGGCCAAAAAGGCCCGGGTGGTGTACGCCGTACCGGCCGGCCAGCCGGTGTACGTAGTAGAAGGAAAAGGGAAAGACAAAGGCCACGGTCCGGGCAAAGGCCACGGCAAGGGCAAGCACTAGCCAGGTTTCTTTCTGAACGCAAACGCCCATCCAGGTTGGATGGGCGTTTGCGTTTGGGGGCACCGCCAGAACATCATCTGAGCGAACCAAAAAACTTCTCCCGCCTTGATTAGATTACCACTACAACGTCAGCACGCGAGATTCCTCGGCAAGCTCGGAATGACGTTCTATTCGGAGTGAGGTTCTACATTAGTTGGTTTCTTTGTACTTCTCTAATCAGGCCAGCAGTTTGCTCCAGTTGAGCTTGCGGCGGGCGGCGGTGGGCGTGGGCATGCGGCCGGTGCGCAGCAGCTCCTCAATGCAGATCATGTCGTCGTCGTGCTGCATGGCGGCGGCGGCTACCAGCTTGTTCTGGTAGGCGTAGAGGGCCAGGAACTTGTGGCGGCGCACGTCGCCGTGGAAGATGATTTCATCCCAGACGGTGGCGTGGCCGGCGTAGCGCAGGCTTTTTCCGAATTGCTGGGTCCAGAAGAACGGTATTTCCCGGAAGGCCACTTGCTGACCCAGCATATTGCGGGCCGCAACGGCGCCGTGCTGCTGGGCCACCCGCCAGTGCTCAATCCGGTGTTGTCCCAAACCACCGGGCAGCGGAAACAGGGCCACGTCACCGGCGGCGTATACGTGCTCGGCGGCGCAGAGGTGGGCATCCACGCGCAGGCCGCCGTCCTTCTCCAGGTCGAAGGTTTCGGCCAGAAACTCGGTGGCGGGGCGCACCCCCACGGCCAGTAGCACCACATCGGCGGGCAGGCGCTGGCCCGAGGCCAGGCGCACGGCAGTTACGTGGCCGTTTTCGCCTTCCAGGCTCACCACTTCGGCCTCGGCCCGGAACCGCACGCCGTGGCGGCGGTGCAGATTGCGGAACATTCGCCCAATCTTCGGCCCCAGAATACGGGCAAACGGCTCGGCCTCCTGGGCTACTACCGTCACCTGCCGCTCCTCTCCTACCAGACTGGCCGCCGCCTCCATCCCGATAAAACTACTCCCGATGATGACCACTCGCTGAGCTTTGGCAACGGCCTGCCGGAGCTGTTCGGCATCCTGGGCGGAGCGCAGGGGCAGCACACCGGCCAGGTCGTGGCCGGGGAGCTTGGGCAGGGTGTTGGGGGTGCAGCCGGGAGCCAGCAGCAGCGCATCGTAGTGGAGCGGGCCGCGGCCACTGAGCTTGAGCTGGCGGGTGCGCAGGCTCAGGCCGGTAGCGCGGGTATCGGCCAGCACTTCAATGCGGTGCTGTTCGTAGAAATCCTCTTTGCGCAGCGGCAGGGCCTTATTATCGGCTTTGCCGGCGAGGTAGGCTTTGCTGAGTTTGGTACGGTCGTAGGGCGCGGCGGCCTCGGCCGTTACCAGCACAATGCGGCCGCCGAAACCCTCGGTGCGCAGCGTCTGGGCCGCAAACTGGCCGGCGGCCCCGCCGCCTACTATGGCGAAGGTGCGGGCATCGGGGGCGGCGGCGTTGGGGGCGGGTTCCGCGCCTTGCACCAAAGCGGTGGGCGTGGTATCGGGCGAGTCGGTGGCAGCGGCAGGGCGGGCGGGCAGCTGCACCCATACGCGGCCATCGGCCACGCGCACGGGGTAGCTGGGCAGATTATCGAGGGCCGGCGGCTGGCAGAGGTGACCATCCGTAACGCGGAAGCAGGCGTGGTGCCAGGGACAGATCAGCTGGTCGCCCACAATCCGGCCCTTTTCCAGCGGGGCGCCGTAGTGCGGACAGTTGGGTGCCAGCGCCAGGTACTGGCCCTGGCGGCGCAGCAGCAACACGGCCGCCCCCGAGGTGGCCGTGAACGTGCGCATTTCGCCTTCCTGAAGCGCATCGGCGGGGGCAAAGTCAAATTCGGGCATGGGCAGCGGAATACTAGTAAGGGCCTGCCCTGCCAACGAGCCGGAGGAAAACCGGGTTGTGTTGTCCTGCCGTAATTCCGGCTACCGGCCCGTATCGGCTTACTGTTCAAAACATTTCCCATCCCATGCCTTCCCCCTCTCCGGCTGGCACCAGCCTCCCGATTCTGCTGCACGCGCTGCTGCGGGAGCAACGGGCGTGCCTGCTGGTGTACCGTGCGCCGGGCACCTCGGCCGAGTTTGCGGTACGCGGGATTCTGCTGGACGTACTGCGGCGCGGGCAGGTCGATTATCTGCGGCTGGCGGGCGGCTGCGAGCTGCGCCTCGACTGGCTGGTGGCCGTGAACGGGCACCGGCTGGCAGCCTAACCCCGGGGCCGGACTTTGCCGTATGCCGGAGGGTACGTTTTCCTTCCCCACTCATGGCAACCGCACCCTACCAACCCATCAGCTGCTCGTTTTACGACGAGCTGGAGGCCCGCGCCACCACCGGCCAGCCCTGCACCCTCACCTACCGCACCGAGCCCGACACCCCGCCCAGCACCTATCACGGCATCATCCAGGACCTTTTCATCCAGGACAAAGTGGAGTACCTGCGCCTCGCCGACGGCTTCGAGCTGCGCCTGGATAATCTGCTGGCCGTGGATGATAGGGAGCTACGGAATTACTGCTGAGAAAATGTATTCCTCAACAGAATGCTCAACCTCACCAGCCGGCTATCTTGCTACGCATGAAGCACCTGTTGATCCTGATAACAGCCGTTTTGCTTGTGGCCTGCACCGAACCACAACAAAACCGAAAGTATCTGTACGACCTACAATTATCAGAGCAAGTCAGATGGTTTGGGGACCGTCTGACACCCATTCCCGACTCTTTTGCTACGCTTGTTACCGTACAAGCAAAACGTGGAGTAGCAAACAACTATAAATGGTCAGCGCAAGGCAAAAAAAGATTTAGCTCATACATCCAGAAGTCTTCTGGTACTCTATCGGCCCAGTTATCTGACAGTCTGTATTACTTAGTCAAACAAGCTTTTATCAACCTTCCCGCTTATTCGGATGAGTCTCTTGCCATGCCTCAACTCTCTGATTGGGGTGCCAGCAAAACAGAAATGAGCACTTTCGATGGACGGACAAAAGCCTCTATAACAAACGGCAATAGCAACCACCACACCAATAGTATACTTTTCTTACTCAGACACTCCCGAAAGGCAAATAGATAATACAGTACAACGAAACGGCCGCCCCACTTGCGTGAGGCGGCCGTTGAAACGTCCACGAAATCCGACGAATCCGAAATTAATCCACGGAAAGCCGTGAGCCTAAAACTCCGCCGACTTCGGGAAGCGGGGGAAGGGAATCACGTCGCGGATGTTGGCCATGCCGGTGATAAACAGGATGAGACGCTCGAAGCCCAGGCCGAAGCCGGCGTGCGGGGCCGAGCCGAAGCGGCGGGTATCGAGGTACCACCAGAGGTCTTCCTCGGGGACGTGCATTTCCTGCATGCGCTGCGTGAGCTTCTGCAAATCGTCCTCGCGCTGGGAGCCGCCAATGATTTCGCCGATGCCGGGGAACAGCACGTCCATGGCACGCACGGTGCGGCCATCCTCGTCCAGCTTCATGTAGAAGGCCTTGATATCCTTAGGGTAGTTGGTGAGGATAACCGGCTTCTTGAAGTGCTTCTCCACCAAATACCGCTCGTGCTCCGACTGCAGGTCGGTACCCCAATCCACGGGGAATTCGAACTTCTGCTTGGCGGTTTTCAGGATTTCCACGGCCTCGGTGTAGGTGAGGCGCTGGAAATCATTGTCCACTACAAACTGCAAGCGGCTCAGCAGCTCCTTATCGTACTGGTCGTTGAGGAACTGCAGGTCGTCGGGGCAGTGCTCCAGGGCGTAGCGCACTAGGCTGCGGAGGAAATCCTCGGCCAGGTCCATGTTGTCCTGTAAGTCGTGGAACGCCACTTCGGGCTCAATCATCCAGAACTCGGCCAAATGGCGGGCCGTGTTGCTGTTCTCGGCCCGGAAGGTGGGGCCGAAGGTGTACACCTTGCCCAGCGCCATGGCCGCCACCTCGCCCTCGAGCTGACCCGATACGGTGAGGTTGGTGGCTTTGCCGAAGAAATCCTGGCTGTAATCTACCGCGCCGGCCTCGTCCAGGGGCGGCTTGGTGTCGGAAAGCGTGGTGACGCGGAACATCTGGCCGGCACCCTCGGCATCGGAGCCGGTGATGATGGGCGTGTGGATGTAGAAGTAACCGTGGTCGTTGAAGTACTTATGCACCGCAAACGACATGGCGTGCCGGATGCGCAGCACCGCCCCAAACGTGTTGGTGCGGGGGCGCAAATGGGCAATGCCGCGCAGGAATTCCAGCGTGTGGCCCTTCTTCTGGAGCGGGTACGCGTCCTGGTCGGCGGTGCCGTACACGGTGATTTCCGTGGCCTGGATTTCTACCGACTGGCCCTTGCCCTGCGAAGCAACCAGCTTGCCGCGCACGGCTACGGCGGCGCCGTTGTCCACGCCGTCGGCCTTCAGCTTCTCCTCCGGAAACTGCTCGGCGTTGGCTACTACCTGAATGGAATTAAAGCCGGAGCCGTCGTTCACGGCAATAAACTGCACGTACTTGTTGCCGCGGCGGGTGCGTACCCAGCCTTTTACCAGCACTTCGCGGTCCAGCTCGGTGCTGCGGAGCAAATCCTGCACGCTGGTTCTTCGGAGGTCGGACATGGGAAATCGGTTCTGCTAAAGGAATGTAAGAGCTGCAAAGGTAGAAGTTTTGACAGGCGGATTCTGTACCGCTTATCATCCTGCATCCATCGTACGCGAAGCGAAGGACCTTCTCACGTCAGCGCAAGTCACTGTTACGGTAGCCGTGCTGATGAGAGAAGGTCCTGCACTTCACCTAGAATGACCGGGAAACCCCAACATTTTCCCCCAAACTCAAGTACAGAAAGGGCTATATTTGGCCTAACCACCCCGTTTTACCACCGGCGGGGCGTACGCGTTTTCAGAGTATGCAACGACTGGACATGAAGCAGCTTCTCTCGCAGAAGCTGAGCCCCCAACAGATTCAATTTATTAAGCTGCTGCAGATTCCTACCGCAGAGCTGGAAGCCCGCATCAAGGAAGAGCTGGAGGTGAACCCGGCCCTGGAGGAAGGCGAGGACCAGGAGGACGAGTTTGAGGACCAGGACCGCGAGGAAGAAGCCGAAACGGATGATTTCGACGACCCGGATTCCGAATTCGATAACCCCGATAACACGCTGGAGGAGGATTTCGACAGCGGTCAGGCCGAGGAGCAGCCGGAGCTGGAAATTCCCATCAAGGACGAGCCCACGGAAGCGCCCGAGTCGGAATCGGCCGACGACCTGGACCTGAGCGACTACCTGCACGACGACGAAATAGCGGGCTACAAAATGCAGGGCGACGGCCCCGGCGAGGACGAGGACGACCGGGAAATGCCCCTTGCCGATACCAGCGGCTCGCTCATGGACAACCTGCTCGACCAGCTGGGCTTTGCCAACCTCGATGAGAAGCAGGAAGCCATTGGCCGCCAGCTCATCGGCTCCATCGATGGCGACGGCTACATCCGCCGCGACCTGTCGGCCATTGCCAACGACCTGGCATTTGCCCAGAATCTGGAAGTAACGGTACCCGAAATCGAAAGCGTGCTGCACGTTATCCAGACCTTCGACCCAGCCGGGATTGGCGCCCGCGACCTGCAGGAATGCCTGTTGCTACAGCTGGAGCGCCGCCCCCAGGACGAGGCCACCGAGCACGCCGAGCAGATTCTCAACGATACCTTCGACGAGTTTACCAAGAAGCACTACCCCCGCATTCAGCAGAAGCTGGACTTGGAAGACGATGAGCTCAAGGACGCCATTGCCCTTATCCTCAAGCTCAATCCCAAGCCCGGCGGCACCGGCCCGGTGGGTATGGGTAAGGTGCAGTACATCATTCCCGACTTCCTGCTGACCCACGACAACGGCCAGTTCAACCTCACGCTCAACACGCGCAACGCCCCCGATCTGCGCGTGTCGCCGGCCTACACCGAGATGTTCCAGGCCTACGACAAGGCGTCGAAGAAGGACAAAAAGATGAAGGAGGCCGTGACCTTCGTGAAGCAGAAGCTTGACTCGGCCAAGTGGTTTATTGATGCCATCCGGCAGCGCCAGAACACGCTGCTGCGCACCATGGACTCCATTGTGCGCTACCAGCGCGAGTTCTTCGCCGAGGGCGACGAGAGCAAGCTGCGGCCCATGATTCTGAAGGACATTGCTCAGGAAATCGGGATGGACATCAGCACCGTGAGCCGGGTAGCCAACTCCAAGGCCGTCCAGACGGAATTCGGCATCTACCCGCTCAAGTACTTCTTCTCCGAAGGCATTGCCACCGACTCGGGCGAAGATGCCAGCTCCCGGGAGGTGAAGCACATTTTGAAGGAAATCATCGAAGGCGAGCAGAAAAACCGCCCGCTCAGCGACGACAAGCTGGAAAAAATGCTGAACGCCCGGGGCTACAACATTGCCCGCCGCACCGTAGCCAAGTACCGCGAGCAGCTGAATATTCCGGTAGCCCGCCTGCGCAAGGAGCTGTAAGCCGCTCCGGCCGCCGCCCTTGCCCCCGAAGCCCCTCGCCCCGCCGCCGCTGCTGTTGGCCGGGTGAGGGGCTTCGTTCGTCCAATAACGTGCCCCGGGCCTGATCCGGGCCGGCGGAAACCGGCGTAGATGACCGCACAACGCCTCTTTCACACGCCTCTATTGCCGCCGCTCATGTCCCTGGTTCGTACGTTTCTCGCTGTTTTGCTGCCCACGTTGCTCTTGGCTGTTCTGCTGGGTCCCACGGTGGTAGGTGCCGCTACCCGGCCCACCCGCCAGCTGCTGGAAAGCAGCGCCCGGCGGGTCAGCGGAGCCAGCGCAACCGTACGAAACCAGGACGTGAGCAGCCACCAGCTGGCCGTGACCGGGCGACGGGCAGCCTGATCAACTGACCGGAAACCAGCGCTGGTGCTTACCTTCGTTAGGTTTCGCCCCCTTTCACCCGGCTCCGTGTCCCGAATTCTGGCGACGGTACTCTCAGCGGTATTTCATCCGCTGTTGGTGCCGTCTTACTTGTTTTACATCGTCTGCTACCAGCTACCCGGCGTGGTGCAGCAACCTGCTATGCCCGACCGGTGGCTGGTACTGGCAGTAGCGTGGGGCTTCACGTTCGGGCTGCCGTCCATCGGCACGGCAATTATGCTGGGGCTGGGCTTGGTGAGTTCTCTGGAGCTGCGGGAAAGACGGCAGCGGGCATGGCCGCTGCTGCTGGCGGCGGCCAGTTTTGGGGTGGCTGCCTGGCTGCTGCACCGGCCCAGCCTGTTCGATGCGCTGCTGTTTCAGATGATGAGCGGCATGAGCCTGGCCGTGTTGCTCACGTTTCTGATAACGCTGCGCTGGAAGATTTCGGCCCACGGCGTGGGCATGGGCGGGGCCTTCGGGCTGCTGGCCCTGCTGTACCTTGGTGGAGAGGCCGGACTGCCCGCGCTGGGGTGGCTGGTGGGTATCACGCTGCTGGCCGGAGCCGTGGGCAGTGCCCGACTGGCCCTCAATGCCCACACCCCCGCGCAGGTCTGGGCCGGGTTGGGGCTGGGGACCGGCCTAGTGCTGGGCTTCGGGGCCGGCTTAGCGTTGGGCTAGCCCGATTCGGTTGCGTATCTTTCTTCTGGTATCTTCCCCGCACTGCGCCGGTAGCCCTACTGCCGGCCAGCCAGGCTGTTGCTACCGTTTGCTGATTCCGCCGTTTGCTATGTCCCTATCTCCCAATTCCCCCGCCACGCTGGAAGCCCTGACCGCGCAACTGGCCCAGGAACGCCAGAGCCGACTGGCCGCCGAGCAGCAGATCCAGACGCTCCGCCGCCACTTGTCGTCTACCCAGCGCACCGTCAGCCGCCTCACAGACAGCATCACGCGCCTTACCCAGAACCTACGGGTGGGCGTGCTGGTGGCGCACCAGAACGGGATGATTGCCCTGCTCAACCAGGAGTTCTGCGACTTGCTGGGGCTGGAGGAACTGCCTACACTAGGCGGCCCGGAGCAACCCGTGCAGCCCATTCTCGACGCCCTCATTGCCCAGTCGGCCCGGCCGGAGGCTACCCGCCAGCGGCTGGAAACGATGCGGCTGGTGGATCAGCGTGTGCTGGGCGAAGACCTGGAACTGGCCGATAGCACAGTGCTGGAGCTGGACTTTATTCCGCTGAGCGGGCAGGACGAACTAGTAGCTTCCGGCTACCTGCTGTCCTTCCGCGACGTGACTCAGGCCCGGCGCGCCGAGCAGTACCTGCATTCCCTTTCGCGCATTCCGGGGCAGAACCCCAATCCGGTTTTACGCCTCCACGCCGACGGCCGCCTGCTGTACAGTAACCCGGCCGCCGAGGAGCTGCGCCGGGAGTACCAGGACCCGCACGACGAGCCCGAGCTGGCCCGGCAATTGTACCAGGCAGCCATTGAGGCCCTGGCAGCTGACGCCCAGCTGGTGCAGCGCGAAATCGGCTTTAAGGGCCGCTGCTTCCAGCTGGCCATTGCTCCCTTCGTGGATGACCAGTATGTGAACCTGTATTTCACGGATATCACCTCGCTGAAGGATGCGGAAACGAAGCTGGTTGAGCAGCAGGCGTTTTACGAAACGGTACTCAACCACTTACCCGCCGATGTGGCCGTTTTCGATGCCGAACACCGCTACCGGTTTGTGAACCCCGCTGCCATCCGCAATCATGAGATGCGCCAGTGGATTATCGGGCACGATGATTTTGAGTACGCCGCTTACCGGGGCCGCTCCGACGATCAAGCGCATCGCCGCCGCGCCCTTTTCGAGCAGGCCGTACAACAGCGCAACGTGCTGGCTTGGGAAGAGCGGATTCCGATGCCGGATGGCTCACCCCGCTTGGCGCTGCGCCACATGCAGGCAGTATTTGGCACCCACAATGAGCTGCGGATGGTTATCGGGTACGGGGTGGATATTACGGAGCGCCACGCCGCCGAGCAGCGCTTGCGCACTAGTGAAGCCCGCCTGCAGGAGCAGCAGGATTTCGTACAGCAGGTAGTGGATACTACGTCCAGCATCATCTGGGTGGCGAATACAGAGGGCAACGTCATCTTCCATAACCGAGCCTTTGCTGACCTTATGGGCACTGGTCGGCACCGCTCCGCTCCACCCGATACGATTACCCCCGACGACCCGGTAGCTACCGAAAACCGTGACCACTTCGCCACCATTCAGCATGTCATTAAAACGGGCCGGGAACTCACCTATGAGAGCTCCTTCACCCAGCTGACCGGTACCGTCCGCTGGTTCCAGACAGTGGTACGGCCCCTGCCCCGTGCCGATGGCATTCTCAACATTCTGGGCGTCAGCAATGATATCACGGAAATGAAGCAGGCCCGACAGACGCTGGAGCGCAACGCCAAGCAGTACCGCGACCTGATGCATTATTCGCAGGCCCTCATCTGCACCCACGACCTGCAAGGCGTAATTCTCTCTGTGAACCCGGCAGCGGCCCAGATTGTGGGCGTAGTGCCCGAAATGCTGGTGGGCCGGACGCTGCACCAGGTGCTCACCCCCGATCTGCACCCCAAGCTGAACCAATACCTGGCCCAGGCCCTGGAGCAGCAGGAGCTAACCGGACTGATGACCCTGCGCGGCCCCGACGGCCGGCCGCACCACCTGATGTACAACAACTACCGCGTGGAGGAGCCCGGTGAACTGCCCTATGTAATTGCGTACGGCCAGGAAATTACGGAGCGCATTCAGGCGGAGCAGGAGCTGGTACGGGCCAAGGAAGAAGCCGAAACAATTGCCCGCGCCAAAGAGAACTTTCTGGCCAACATGAGCCACGAAATCCGCACGCCCATTAACGGGGTGCTGGGCATGGCCGGGCTGCTGGCAAAAACCTCCCTGGATACTTCGCAGCAGGAATACCTGCGAATTCTGCGCAACTCGGGCCGCCACCTGCTCACCGTCATCAACGATGTGCTGGACGTGGCCAAAATAGAATCCGGCAAGCTGGAAATCGAACAGATTCCCTTCGACATATGCCAGTCTATTAAGGAAGCGGTACAGAGCCTGGCGTACCGGGCGCAAGAGAAAGGCATTGAGTTCCGGGTGGTTCCGCTGCTGCTGGCCCACCCCGTAGTTATCGGCGACGCGGGCCGGCTCAACCAGATTCTGCTGAACCTGCTCAGCAACGCCATTAAATTTACTGCCCAAGGAGTGGTGGAACTGGGCGGCCGCCTGCTGGAAGAAACCCCCGATACGCTGGCCCTGGAGTTTCAGGTCCGGGACACCGGCATTGGCATCTCGCTCGATAAACAGGAGGCCATTTTCGAGAGCTTTTCGCAGGCCTACGCCGATATTTCCCGCCGCTTTGGGGGTACCGGCCTGGGACTTACCATCAGCCGCAGCCTGGTGCAGCAGTTGGGCGGGCGGATGTGGGTGGAAAGCACGGAGGGGCAGGGCTCTACCTTTTTCTTCACGCTCACGCTGCCCAAAGGCCGGCTCACTTTCCCCGAAGGCACCCCACTGGCCCCGCTCAATTACGCGGTATTGCGCGGCAAACGGGTACTGTTGGTAGAAGACCACCCCGTGAACCAGCAGCTGGCACTCATGATTCTGGAAAACTGGGAGGTAGAAACCCACGTTGCGTCCGATGGCAACGAAGCCCTCGACCAATTGGAGGCACGCCTCTACGATGTGGTGCTGATGGACATTCAGATGCCGGGAATGAGTGGCCTCGACGTGACGCACCGGTTGCGCCTGCATCCCGACCCCCTGCGCGCCGGCACCCCCGTTATTGCCCTCACGGCCAACGTGATGCGCTCCGACAACGAGGCCTACCGCGCCGCCGGCCTGGACTACCTGTCGAAGCCCTTTGAGGAAGATGATCTGTTCCGCAAGCTGGAAGCCAACCTGCGGCCCACCCCGGTGGCGGAACTGGAAGACAGCCCGGCGGCCACCATCCAGCCACAGCAGGCCGTCGTTGTGCCCTCGGCAGAATTACTACCCAACGCTTCAGAGGCGGAAACGCTTGTTTTCAACCTTAGCCGCCTGCGCGATACCGCCCACGGCAGCACCATCTTTATGCAGAAGGTTATCGGCTCCTTCCGCACCCATACCCCAGTGATGGTAGCGCAGCTGCAGGAGGCCGCTACCGCCGGCGACTGGATAACCGTGGGAAGCCTCGCGCACAAGCTCCGGCCTTCGCTGCACTTGCTGGGCATTGAGGCAGCCTACGCGCCGATAGCTCAGCTGGAACCTTTCTCCCGCCCGGAAAGCCCCTTCCCTATTCCATCTGACGAAGAGCTACTGGCCCTTTCCCAACAGCTCACGGATACCCTCACCACTGCGGTGGAGCAGCTAGGCAATGCGCACATAGAGTAGTTGAGCAGCGGGGTACGGGTAACTATCTGACAGCCTTGCCTGCCAGACAGTTACCCGTACCCCGCTGCTCAATTACTCTCTAAATCCGGTTCAGCTTACGAAAAAAGGCTTCCTGATACGATTTGCCGATGGGTACGTGCTGGCCGCCCGGTACTACGGCCGCGCCATCTTCAATGGCTTCAATGCGGCGCATGTTCAGGATGTAGGACCGATGCACCCGCACGAAATGGTCGAAGGGCAGGCGCGCATCCAGAGCCTTCATGGTGGTGTACACAATGTACTTCTGCCGGTCCGTCACAATGATAACGTAATCAGACAGGGCCTCGATGTAGAGTACATCATCAAAGTTGATGCGCACCATCTTGTTGTTCACCTTCACGAACAGGTCGTGGTCGGGGGGGCCGGAGGGGGCGGCGGGCGGGGCAGCTGCTACCGGCGTAGTGTGCTGTTGCAGGGCGCGTTGCACAGCCCGGCTGAAGCGGGCATAGTCGAATGGCTTTACCAGGTAATCGGTCACCCGCAGATCGAAGGCATCCACGGCGAAATCCTCGTGGGCCGTGGTCAGAATCACAATGGGCGGATCGGACAGCACCCGTAGCAGGTCGAGGCCGTTGAGCTGGGGCATCTGAATATCCAGAAACAGCACATCCACCTTATTACCGGCCCGGAAGTAGTTCAGCCCCTGCAGGGCATCATCCAGCGAAACAACCAGCTGCAACGAATCGGTCAGGGAAATATAGTGCTCCAGCGTCAGCCGGTTGATTTCTTCGTCATCAATAATGGCACAGGTCAAAACAGGGGCAGGAGCGGGTACGGACATAGCAGAACGAGAAAGGAAGCGGTGAGGCAACGTACTGACATTTTAGCAAAACACCGGTTTATCAACAGAAAAACAGGATTCAGGCAGCAATATCAACAGGTCATGGGGTAGCTAAGCTACTCTGCGTTGATGTGGCAATCAAGTTAATTCTAGGCGGCTAATCAGGACTTCTCATTTCTGGAAAAATAGAATGATTCCGTTTGGCCTGTTACATGGATTGTCTGCGCTCTAGGGGTGTACGCTTCCCGCTCTTTTCCAGATTTGGGGAGGCAAAAACTATTTTGTAGCCCCGCCTTTCGGCTACTGTTCAACAAATCAGCCGGGCCGGCGGGCCATTTCTTCGGCCACCAGCTGCTGCACTTCCGGCCGTTGGTAGTCGGCCTCCGTCTGAATGTGCGGCATGAGGCGCTGCATAATACGTTCCTGGGCCTGCCCATTGGCCCAGGCTTCCGCGTAAGGCAGGCTGGAAAACGTAACCTGCGAGTACAACGGCAGCCATTTGTGCGGGTATTGGGCAGAAATCTGACTCTCAATCTTCTTCTGCAGCAGAAAGCGGGGGTCGGCCACCCGGTCGCGCATCTCCTCGAAATTGTACACCGCCAGGTCAGCCATGGCATCGGCATTGGGCTTGCGGGAATCCTCGAATTCCTGGAAGATGGCGGCCCAGTCGTGACCGTGCCGGGCCAGTAGCTCATTCAGCACCGTGCAGTCCTCGAAGCCCGCATTCATGCCCTGCCCATAAAACGGCACAATGGCGTGGGCGGCGTCGCCCAGCAGCAGCACCTCGTCCTGGTGGGCCCACGGAAAGCAGCGTACTGTTACCAAAGAGCTGGTCGGATTCTCAAAAAACTCCGTTTCCAGCTCTGGCATCAGCGGTACGGCATCCGGAAATACTGCCGTGAAGAACTCCCGCACCTGGTCCGGGGTTTGCAGGGCCGCAAAGGAGGCCGGGCCTTCGTAGGGAAAAAACAGGGTGCAGTTGAACGAGCCGTCGAGGTTGGGCAGCGCAATCATCATGTACTGGCCGCGCGGCCAGATGTGCAGTGCGTGTTTCTCAATAGGCCACTCGCCGCCCGGGGCAGCCGCAATGGTTAGTTCCTTGTAACCGTAGTCCAGGTACTGCTGGGAGTAGTTGAACCGGTCAGTGCGCTGCATGGCCCCGCGCACCGCCGAGTACGCCCCATCCACCCCAAACAGCCGCTGGTACGACACCACCCGGCTTTGCTGGGTGGCCGTATCCAGCATTTCCAGCTCCTGCTTCCTGAGGTCGACGCGGCGGCACTGCTGATTGAAAAACAGCTTAATGGCCGGCTCCTGCTCCACCAGATCCAGCATCCGGCGGTTGAGACCAGCCCGGGAAACCGAGTAGATAGATTGTCCGGCCTGTCCGTAGGGCTGCACCGTAAGATTGCCCTGCACATCGTGCATCACGCGGCCGTGCATGGCAATGGCCACTTCCCGCACCGCCTCCGCAATACCTACGCCCTCCAGCGCCCGCCAGCCCCGGTCCGACAATGCCAGGTTAATGGACCGGGCTTCAACCGGGTCGGTTCCCCGGATATCAGGCCGGCGCTCAAACACTTCCACTGCGTGCCCGTGCCGCGCCAGATACAGGGAGAGCAGAGAGCCGACCAGGCCGCCGCCCATAATAGTGAGCGTTTCAGGAGTGGAGGGGCGGGTACGAACGTCGGCCATGAGCACAGCGGCTGAGGTGGAAAGAAAGCGCGGGTAGAAACGGCGAATGTAAATGATTCTGACGGGTTCAGTTAACCGAGTAAAAACATCTGTTGAACGGCACAATTCCCCCGGTTAGTCGGGACGGCCCTGTTTAGTATAACTACCCTGGCTTACTTTGGATTATTAAATGATTGTGTTAACTCAATAATTATTCCTCATGTACCTCTTTACACCTTCTACTACCACTGCTTTCGCGCACAGGCGCAGCCGTTACCGCCAGCGGCAAGGGCGGTGCATCCGGCTACTGAATCTCCCGCTTCCGTGCAATCAACGGCCGTTGCAGGGATACCGACCCGATAATACTGAAACCGGCGTTCCGTCCACTCTATTCCGGTTCGGTGGCTATGTCCTGGGTGACGAAAACTGCCCTTTACTCTATGGGCCCATGGATATACGCTACTGAAAAGACTGCACGCTGACAGCTCAATCTTCTTAACAGGCCTCTATAATCCCCGGTAAATACAATTAAGCAACCCATCCAAACGAATGATTACCAAGACCTTAAAAGTAGGTTATTCGGCATACCTACTATATATTTGTAGCCCTTTCTGACAAATAGGGACCTTTTTCATTTTTTGCAATTTTTCCAGTATGAGAAAACATTACAGTTTTCTGCTCTTTTTCCTGCTGCTGTTTTGCCAGGCAATTTCCGGCCAGGCGCAGGACCTGAGCGCGGTAGCCGGTATTGTGCAGGCCGAAAGTGGCGAGCCAATGCCCGGGGCCACAATTTTTATCCGGGGTACGTTCATTGGTACCAGCACCGACCGTGACGGCAAGTTTAGCCTGCGGGCCGACTTCAGCGAGGGTCCGGTAGTGCTGTCGGTGTCCTTTGTGGGCTATGAGAGCCGCGACGTGACGCTGAGCCAGCCCGACAACGTGGTGAAAGTGCAGCTCAAAATCAACCCGACGCTGACCACTGAGGTAATTGCCTCGGCGTCCCGGGTAGAGGAAGGCATTCTGCAAGCCCCGGTAACGGTAGAGAAGGTGACCTCGCAGCAGGTGTTGCGCCTGCCCCCGCCCGACGTGCAGGTGGGCCTGAATCAGTTCAAAGGTATTGACGTGAACAGTTCCAGCATGTTGTTGAACTCGCTGAGCACGCGCGGCTTCAACTCGGCCAAATCGGAGCGACTGATTCAGCTGACCGATTACTTCGATACTCAGTCGCCGAGCCTGAACGTGAATGCCGGCAACCTGACCGGACTGCCCGAGCTGGATATTGAAAGCATCGAAATCATTCACGGACCAGCCTCGGCTCTGTACGGTGCCAACGCCTTTAACGGGGTATTACTGCAAAACTCCAAGGATGCCTTCATCAACGAAGGCCTGACGTTGCGGGTACGCGGCGGCGAGCGGAGCTTCTTCGACGGCCAGCTGCGCTACGCCCAGAAAATCGGGGACAAGTTCGCGTTCAAAATCACGGGAGCTTACCTCACGGCCGACGACTGGCTGGCCCAGAACTATTCGGCTACCAGCACGCAGGTAGAGCGCCGCAACAATGCCGAGGGCTCTACCCTGGGCTACGAGGCCGTGAACCGCTACGGCGACGTACCCTTTACGGTGCCCGCTAACTACCCAATTGCCGACCTACGGGGCAAAACGCTGTTCATGCCAGGTTTCGACGAGAAAACGCTGATCGGTGACGACAACAAAGCCAAGTCGCTGAAGATCCATCCTTCGCTCTCGTACCTGCTGACCAGCTCCATCAAGATGACGGTAGGGGTCAACTACAACCGGGGCACGGCCAGCTACCAAAGCTCCAGTCGCTACCGCTTCAAAGATTTCGGCACCAACCAGTATCATGGTGAAATTAAAGGGGAGCGGTGGTTCGTGCGCGGCCAGTCGATTCAGGACTATGGCAACAAATCCTATGACCTGAACTTCCTGGGTGCCTTCATCCAGACCTCGCCCATTGCTACCGGCGGCGGCACAACGTACGCACAGCAGTATTTCAACACCTACCTGACCACATACGGCGGCGCCCGGCAGCTGGGCCAGACCGATGCGCAGGCCCAGGTAACGGCCCAGAATGCCGCCAGCCAGTTCCAGCTTGACCCGAACAGCGGTACGTTCCGCAACCTGCGGAGCACTATCATTAACGATGCTACTCCGGGCCGCGGTGCCCGCCTCAACCCCAGCTCCCTGCTGAACGAAGGCAACGCGCAGTATAACTTCAAGCTGAGCGAAACCTCCGACCTGATTGTGGGCGGGGCGTATCGTAAGTTCCGGCTGGGCTCGAATGGCAACCTGTACTCCGACAACGACGGCCGGATTCAGAACCATGAGGTAGGCGGCTACGCGCAGCTGACCAAGAAGCTATTCGAGGAGCGGCTTCGCCTAGCCCTAGCCGGCCGGATTGACGACTTCAAGAACTTCAACCCGTCGTTTTCGCCCCGGGCTTCGGCTGTATACTCGGCCGGCGACAAGCGCCAGCATAACTTCCGGGCCAGCTACGGCCGCGCCTTCCGCTCGCCTACGCAGCTTGATCAGTACATCAACCTCGACCTGGGCCAGGTACTGCTAAAAGGCAATGTGGATAATGGCTACCAGGGCTACAGCATCATCACCGGCCAGGCTATTGACGTGGCCGCCTTGAAGCTGGAACGCCTGAGCACGTACGAAATCGGCTATAAGGGCGCCCTGGGCGAGAAAGTGGCCGTGGACGTGAACTACTACCGCAACTATTACAACGACTTCATTGGAGCCCAGCGCTTCGTGGGCAACGCCGATGGCAGCCGGCCCGCCAGTGTTACCAGTGGCCGCCTGTTGCAGGTGTGGACCAACGCCGACCAGGAAGTACGCACCCAGGGCGCGGCCCTGGGCCTGAACTACGCCTTTGCCCCGTTCCTGAACCTGGCTGCCAACTATACCCTGAACATTCAGGACCGCAGCGACGTGCAGGATGCCGAGTTCCAGACGTACTTCAACACGCCTAAGCACAAGTACAACATCGGGGCCAATGGTACGGTACTCACCCATGTGAGCTACGCCGTGAACTACCGCTGGGCGCAGGGCCATGAGTATGGCCTGCCCTTCGCAGTAGGTCAGCTCGCTGACTACAGCTCTACGGACGCCTACCTGGGCTACAACTTCACGAAGCTGGGTGCTATTCTGCAGGCGGGTGCATCCAACCTGTTCAACGCCACCAACATTCAGGTGTATGGTGGTCCGCAGATCGGGCGTCTGGTTTACGTGGGCTTGCAGCTGGACGTAAAATAGGCTGATTTCACCAAACTGCATTACTTCTGCAAAGGCCCTTTCCTCACCGGAAAGGGCCTTTTTGCGTTATCACCGCATGCCGTACAACCTTACTTCCCAATAATAGAAAACTATCTAATATTGGGAAAACAAGATATCTTTTTGACCCATTTAAAGAACCTGTTCAGCTATGTTTCTACAACACTCAGCGAAAAGTGCTATACACATATTAGCGTGCGGGGTAGGTTTGCAGCCCTTTTAGCACACACCTGGTAGTTCTCATTCATGCACCATCTTTATTCGTCGGCCGCAGTGGCAGCTTTGCTTCTTCCGCAGCTCGCCTCCGCTACTACCCTACCCACCACCGCCTCGGCGCACATGCGCGCCACTGCTCCGGATCCGGTCGAACGGTCATTGGCCGGTCAGGTTCTCACGGACAAGGGCGAAGCCCTGCCCGGCGCTACGGTATTTATCAAAGGTACCTTTGTGGGCACCAGCACCGACCAGCAGGGCAATTTTCGGCTGGATGCCAACTTTGAAAACGGCCCGGTAACGCTGGTGTTTTCTTACGTGGGCTACGACAGCCGCGAAATCAAGCTGGAAACGCCGGAGCTGACCATTGCTGTGGGCCTGAGCCCGAGCGCCACGCTGCTGAATGAAACGGTGGTATCGGCCTCGCGGGTAGAGGAAAACATCCTGCGCGCGCCGGTTACCATCGAGAAACTCTCGACGCGCCAGATTGAGCGCATCTCAACCCCCGAAATCCTCAGCGGCCTGGGCCAGCTGAAAGGCCTGGACGTGAGCTCGGCCTCCATGCTGTTTACCAGCGTGAGCACGCGCGGCTTCAACACGGCCAAATCGGAACGGGTAATTCAGCTGGTGGATTACATGGATACGGCCTTGCCTTCCCTGAACCTGAGCCCCGGCAACCTGGTGGGAATTCCGGAGCTGGATATGGAGAGCATCGAAATCATTCACGGGCCGGCTTCGGCCCTGTATGGTTCCAACGCGTTGAGCGGCGTGATTCTGTTCAATTCCAAAGACCCGTTCGTGTACGAAGGTCTGAGCGTACGCCTGCGCGGCGGGGAGCGGAACCTGCTGGACGGACAGGTACGCTACGCCAAAAAGCTGACGGAAAAACTGGCCATCAAGATCAACGCCAGCGCCTTCCGGGCCAACGACTGGATTGCGGACAATATGGAGGCAACCCGCAGCTCGACCAACCCAGCCGGCTCGGCTCTGGGCTACAATGCCGTGAACCGCTACGGCGACAATAGCTACACGTTCAACCCGCAGCAACAACTACCCGGCGGTACCAGCCCCGAGCTGTACGGCAAAACCGCTTATCTGCCCGGCTTCTCGGAGCGGGACCTGGTTGATGACGATAACCGCACCTCCTCGTACCGGGTGCAGGGTGCGGTATCGTATCTGCTGCGCGACGACCTGAAGCTGACGGTGGAGGCCAAGCATGCTGAAGGCACCGCTACGTACCAGAACATCAGCCGTTTCCGGGTGAAAGGACTCGGCTCGAACCAGTACCGCGCCGAGCTGAAAAGCAGCAAGGGCTTTTTGCGGGCCTATACCACGGAAGACTTTACCGGCAGCTCCTATGAGTTGAATCAGTTGGGCACCCTTATTCAGGGCTCCCCAATCTCCGACGGCAGCACCGTGAGCTACGCGCAGCAGTTCTACGGCACCTACAACGCCGCGTACAGCCAGGCCCGGCGCGCCGGCCAGACGGTGGACGCCGCCCTGGCTACCGCCCAGACGGCAGCCAACCGTACCCAGCTGGCTACTTCCGACCCACGCTTTGCCACCCTGCGCGAGCAGATTATTGCCGACAAGCAACCTGGCCGAGGGGCGCAGCAGTACTTCAACTCCTTCCTGCACGACATCAGCGGGCAGCGCAGCTTCCGTCTCACAGAAAGTGGCACTGACCTAACCGTGGGCGCGGCCTACCGCCAGTACCGGCTGGGTTCCAATGGTCTGCTCTTTTCGGACCGGGAAGGCCAGCGCATCAAAAACCACGAGTATGGCGCCTATGGCCAGCTCACCCAGACGCTGCTGGAGGAACGCCTGAAGCTGGCCTTCGCCGGCCGCGTGGACGAGTTCAAGAACTTCAAGGCGGCATTTTCGCCCCGGGCGTCGGCGGTATACTCGGTGGGCAAGAACAAGCAGCATAACTTCCGGGCCAGCTACGGCCGGGCGTTCCGCTCACCTTCCCAAACGGAGCAGTATTTCTATAACGACATCCGGACCGGGCTGCTAATTGGGAATGTTGGCAACGGCTTCCAGGGCTATAACCTGAGCCTGTTCAACTCGCCGCAGTTGCTGGCAGCGGCCCAGAGCAACCCGTCCGTCCTGCAACCCTACGAGTACACTATTGCGCCGCTGCAGCTGGAAAAGGTGAATACCGCCGAAATTGGCTACAAAGGTGCCGTGCTGCCCAACGTGTACGCCGACGTGAGCTACTACCGCAGCCAGTACCAGGATTTCATCGGGGCCCAGACGTTTGTGGGCAACACCGACGGCTCGCGTCCTACGCCGCAGCAGCTGGCGGCCGGCTACTCTACGGCCTACACCAACCAGAGCCAGCCCACCCGCGTGCTGTACGCCTACTACAACAACGACCAGGAAGTGCGTACCCAGGGCGTTACGGCGGGCCTGACCTACTACTTCCGCAAGGCGCTGAATATTACTGGCAACTACTCGCTGAACGTGCTGGACAGCAGCAACCTGCCCGAGGGCTTCCAGACGTTCTTTAACACGCCCAAGCACAAGTACAACGTGGGAGCCAACGGCCAGGTGGGCAACCTGAGCTACACCGTGAACTACCGCTGGGTGCAGGGCCACCTGCAGGAAATACCCTTCGCTACCGGCACCATTCGGGACTACAGCACCACCGATGCTTACCTGGGATACACGCTGCCTAAGGTCGGCACCACTTTCCAGGCGGGGGTTTCCAATGCGTTCAATACCAACAACACGCAGGTGTTTGGGGGGCCGCAAGTGGGCCGCCTCGCCTACCTGGGCCTGCGCTTCGATTTGCAATAACGTACTTACACTTCCCCTAAAAAGGCGCTGCAACAGTTGTTGCAGCGCCTTTTTAGAGGAAGTGTAAGTAATCTATCCTCTTATGTACCGAAAGGTGAGGTTGAGGCGCGGGCCGACGGGGCGGGCCGTTTTGGGCAATGCATGCAGCCAGTTTTGCTGGGTAAGGCCGCGCATGACCAGCAGACTTCCGGAAGTAAGCGACAGGCTGAGGGCCGATGGCGGCGGCAGCAAGTGAGACCGGGGCTTCAGGCGGAACGTGCGCGTGGCCCCCAGGGTAACGGAGGCAATAACGGGCGTAGGGCCCAGTTCCGGCTCATCATCGGCGTGGTAGCCCATACTGTCCTGGCCGGTGCGGTACAGGTTGAGCAGCACACTATTGAAGCGGCTGCCAGTGGCCGCTTCCAGTCGTTGGCGCAGCGCATGCAGCGCAAGCAGCCAGGGCAGCGGCTGCAGCGTAAGCCCGGAGTAGCGGTAGGTAGCACCGGCGTCGCCGTACCAGGCGGTGAGGCGGGGCTGCAGCACTTCCTTGCCGAATAACCGGATGGGTTCGTGCCGCCACGGTATGGTGGCAGTTAGTTCTGCCAGCAAGGCATCCGCTTCCTGCGGCCCGAGAAAACCAGGGTCGAACAGCAGCTCAGCGGCGGGCAACTGAACGGGAACCAGCGCCATAATCGGAGGAGGATACTATACCGTAGGCATTGCTCCCTGAAAACGCAGGGCGAAATAGTAGAAGGCCAGCATAATCAGCCCACATATCAGCAAAGGGGCCAGCCAGGGCCGACTTTGGTACGGTTGCGGCCCGATGTAGCGCGGCCAGAAAAACAGGTTGTAAATGAGCACAGCCGGCAGGTTGAAGAAGGAGCCCAGCCAGTTGTACTGGTTGCCATACAGCTGCTTCAACCAGAACAGCAGATAACCGCCACCCACCAGGTACACCAGCATAAACGCCACCACCAGCAGCGCGGGGCCGGTGCGGCGCAGCGTGCGCAGGTTCAGGGCCAGCATAATTCCTCCGGCCACCATGCTGAACAGCACCGAAAACACTGTAATGGTCCCGGGCGAATACAGCGCCGGCCCCGTTTCCGTCGCGGTTTCGGGGTCGGCCTCGCCGCGGGCTATGCGCCGGGCCTGCTCCTTTTCGGCCTCCTGCTCCCGTACGGCCAGCTCGCGCCGGTCGGTTTCCTGCTTGCTGACCTCCAACTCGGCAATAAGGCCGGCTGCCGTCGGCTCGGGGGTGCCGCGCTGCGCCAGTTCGGTGAGGGCGGCCAATACCGCCTCCTCCCGATACTGATACCGGTTGGTCACGTAGTCACGCAGCTCGGCATCGGTTTTGCGGCTCATTTTTGCCGCGTAGTCTTCGGCCATTATCGTTGGGGAAAGGAGGAGTCGGAAAGGAAAACGGCCGGAGCCGGACTGTTTACGCAAATACACCCATCGGCGGTGGAAAACGCCCCGCTGCCGATGGTATTTACCAGCGGCTTATTGACGGGCCGCCCACTCACCCAGCACCTCGCCCACCCGATACACATCCTCGAACGTGTTGTAAAGCGGCACCGGAGCCAGCCGAATCACATTGGGCTCACGCCAGTCGCCAATTACGCCCACGGCCATCAGATGTTCAAACAGGTCGCGGCCGTTATGGTGTACCAGCAACGAAAGCTGGCAGCCGCGCTGCGCCGGATCAGCCGGCGTAATGATTTCCAGCTGCTGTTTAGTAAGGCCCAGGCGGTTGATGAGAAACTCCAGGTAGCCCGTGAGCAGCTCGCTTTTCCGGCGCAGGGCGGGCATTCCGCCGGCTGCTTCGTGCTCGGCCAGGGCGGCTTCGTGCACGGCCATGGTAAGGACGGCACCGTTGGAGAGCTGCCAGCCGGCAGCTCCGCGCATGGGCCGAAAGCCCTTCTTCATCTTGAACCGCTCCTTATCATCGTAGCCCCACCAGCCGGCCAAGCGCAGTAGTTCGGGCTGGTCGGCAAACCGCTCGTGCACAAACACGCCCGATACGCCACCGGGGCCGGAGTTCAGATATTTATAGGAGCACCAGCAGGCAAAATCCACGTCCCAGTCGTGCAGGTGCAGCGGAATGTTGCCGGCCGCGTGAGCCAGATCGAAACCCACCATAGCTCCTGCCGCGTGGCCGGCACGGGTAATGGCCGCTATATCATACACCTGGCCGGTGTAGTAATTGATGCCGCCCATAATGACGGTGCACAGCGAATCACCCAGCTCCTCAATTCTGGCCAGGATATCCTCCGTGCGCAGCGTGTACTCGCCGGGGCGGGGAGTCAGCTCCACAATGGCCTCGTCGGGGTTCAGGCCGCGCATGCGCACCTGCGTTTCCAGGGCGTACTGGTCGGAAGGAAACGCGCCGGCTTCCATGAGCACTTTATAGCGGGTAGCCGTCGGCTGGTAGAAGGACACCAGCAGCAAGTGCAGGTTAGTGGTGAGGTTGTTCATTACCACCACTTCCACAGGCCGGGCCCCTACAATGCGGGCGGTGGCATCCTGCAGGCGCTGGTGAAAGTGCATCCAGGGAGTTTCGCCCTTGAAATGTCCTTCCACGGCCAGATTCTGCCAGTTCTCAAACTGCCGCTCGGTGGCGGCGCGGGCCGTGCGCGGCTGCAGCCCCAGGGAATTACCGCAGAAATAGAGGCAGTCCTGACCATCGGGCGCGGGCGGAATGAGGAAGTGCTGACGGAAGTCGCGCAACGGGTCCTGCGCATCTAGCTGGCGGGCAAAGTCGAGGGTGGGTTCGAATGTCATGGAGGGCAAAGATACCACGCCCCCGGGCCGCCACCTATTCTCGATTCGCCATGATTTTGGCCAGATGTTCCGGCCTCACGCCCAGCCAGTCCAGCGCATTTTGCCCCAGCATACGCGCCTTTACCTCGTCGGAATACGCCATGGAGCGGATGAGCTGGCCGGGCTCCAGCTCGCCCAGTGGAAACGGGTAATCGGTACCCAGCGTGATTTTATCAGTCCCCAGGGTTTTCACCAGAAAGTCGAGCATCAGCGGGTCGTGCACCAGCGAATCAACCCAGAAGCGGCCCAGGTATTCGCGCGGATTCACGGGGTTATCCACCGCGCATAAGTCGGGGCGCACCTGCCAGCCGTGCTCAATGCGGCCAATGGTGCTGGCAAAGGAGCCGCCGCCGTGGGCAATGGCTACCCGCAGCCGGGGCAGCCGCTCCAGTACGCCGCCGAAAATAAGGCTGCACAGGGCCCGGCTGCTTTCGGCGGGCATGCCTACCAGCCAGGGCAGCCAGTATTTGGGCATTTGCTGCTGGCCCATCATGTCCCAGGGATGCACAAATATGCAGGCACCCATCTCCTCAGCGGCCTGAAAAACCGGAAAAAGCTCCGGCGCATCCAGGTTCCAGTCGTTGACGTGGGAGCCAATCTGGACGCCCGCCAGCCCGATTTTCATGCACCGCTCCAGCTCGCGGATGGCCAGGTCGGGGGCCTGCAGGGGCAGCGTGCCCAGCCCCACAAAGCGGCCGGGATACCGTTGCACTACACCGGCAATGTGGTCGTTGAGTAACTGGCTCAGGTCCAGCGTATCCAGCGGCTTGGCCCAATAGCTGAACATAACGGGCACAGTACTGAGCACCTGCACCTGCGCCCCAAACTGGTCGTACTCGCGCATGCGCACGGCCGGGTCCCAGCAGTTATCCTGCACTTCCCGGAAGAACTTATCGTCCTGCATCATGCGCGCGCAGCAAGGCCGGTGATGCTCCAGGCGGATGAAGCCGCCGTACCCGTACCGTTCCCGCAGGTCGGGCCACCGCTCGGGCAGGATGTGCGTGTGGATGTCGATAGTAAGCACGGCGCGAAGAAGAGCTAAAATCAGGGAGTGCGCAAATCCTCGGGCATCTGCCGGAGCGAAGACAGGAAGAATACGCGCCGGTAGCGTTCCGCCGTCATGCTGTCCCAGTGAATAACGCCGGCGGCGTATTGATAGGTCTGCCACAGATTCAGACTGATGCCCAGCACCAGCACCGCCCGCACCGCAACCCGGCGGGGTGCTTTCCAGGTGGCCGACGCGGCTACCAGCGCCGCCAGGGCCAGGGCCAGCAACGGATACGCACTGATAAGCGGCCGCGCCCCGAAGCTCCCCCCATACCACCATTCGCGCCAGCTGAAGGTAACGTACAAGACAACGGGCAACGTCAGCAGCAACGCCCCTCCTACCCCACGCAGACGGGGCGGCAGCGCCAGCAGGCCCAGCAAGGCTACGCCAGCCAGGGGAGTGTACAGCAGCCAGCCCTTCTTAAAGCTGAACAGCCCATCCAGCAGATGGGGCCGGGTAAAATCGAACCCCTCGCCCCGGTACGTATCCAGCCACCACTGGCCGCTCACGGCGTGCCAGAATACCGGTTGCCACAGCACCACGACCAGCGCGCAGACCACCGCCAACGCTACCTGTTTGGGCCGGCCCAGGAGCCAACGCCCCCAGCCAGCCAGGCCTCCCTGCGTGGCAATTCCCCAGCCAACCGGTACCAGCGCGTACAGGGCCTCGGTGGGCCGCGCCAGCATGGCCAGGCCCAGCAGCAGGCCTAACCCGGCGGCCCAGCGGGTCTGCCGGGTTTCGTACCAAGCCCCGGTAGCCCACACAATGCCTACGTGCCACAGGAAAAGCAGGCTGTGTGCCATCGGGCTTTCGTAGCTGGCGTACATAAACCAATTGGTTCCCAGCCCGATGCCGGCCAAAGCCCAGGCTACCGTTTTGTCATCCTGCGGGAAGTAGCGCCGCAACAACTTACGCAGCAGCCACAGCCCCAGCAACCCATGAAACAGTCCGGCCAGCATGATGGCCTGCTGGTAAGGCCGCGAAAAGCCATCGGTGGGCTGGCCGCGCAGGCGGGCCCAGGTGTGCGCCCCGGCAAACCAGGGCAGCTCGGCCAGGGCCACGCCCAAAGGGTACTTGGAGATGGTCTTGCCGTTGGGCAGCTGTACCAGCCCCATGTAGGGCCGGGGGCCCGGGCGGTAAGTGGCTCGAACGCCCTGCAGAGAGTCGGCGCGGCCGGCATCTTGGTAGAGCAGCACCGACGGCAGGTAGACGTAGTAGCCGCCCGGGTCGTTATCGAATACTTCCAGCGGCTTCCACCGCTTATCGTTGAAAGTAGCGAGGATCAGCAGCGCAGCGGTGATGAAAAAGATACTAAGGGATTTCACGCAGGACACCAGAATAAGCTACCGACTTAGGGAACAGGAACAACCGGGGTGGGGGCCGCCATGTACGTGCCGCACACCGTACAGGTCCGCAGCTCATCGGAGGCCCAGAAACGGTCCATGATGGGCGGCAGCTGGGCCACGATGTCGGTTATTTCGGCGAATTCCTCGTGCAGCTTGTGGCCGCAGTTTTCGCAGTACCACTGGAAGCCGTCCAGCTCGCCGGGCGTGCGGTAGCGCTCCAGCACCAGGCCCACGGTGCCAGCCGGCCGGCGCGGCGAGTGCGGGACGCCGCCCGGCAGCAGGAACATGCTCCCCGCCTTTATTTCAATATCCACTGGTTTGCCGTCTTCGATGATCTTCACCACCATATCGCCCTCCAGCTGCAGGAACAGTTCTTCGCCTTCATCCACATGATAGTCTTTGCGGGCGTTGGGGCCGCCTACTACCATCACGATAAAATCTTTGTTATCCTTGAAAACCTGCTGGTTGCCTACCGGTGGCTTGAGCAAATGGCGGTGGTCATCAATCCACTGCTGAAAGTTGAACGGACGAGCGACGGGCATAGCGACGAAGGGTTAATGTAGTGGCTTAGTGAATACGTGACAGTGCGAATGTAGGCGTTTGCGTGACGTTCTAACGCCCGACATCGGTTCATTTGCCGGTTCCCGCGTACTTTACGGCCACCTCACCCGCTATTTCCTCCGTAGTCAACCCACTAAAACTCCCATGGATTTTGTTTCTCAACGTGCCCTGGTAGGGGGCAGCACGCAGGGTATTGGCCGGGCCGTGGCCGAAGAACTGGCCCAACGCGGCGCAACTCTCACGCTGCTGGCCCGCAACGAAGCCCGCCTGCGGGAGGCCGTGGCGGCCCTGCCCACCCCGGCCGGCCAGCAACACGACTTTATTGTAGCCGACTTCAGCCAGCCGGACCAGGTGCAGCAGCAGGTGCAGGCATATCTGGCGGCGCACCCGGCCGGCTTCGACATCCTGGTAAACAACACAGGTGGCCCCGCCGGCGGCCCTATTCTGGATGCCCCGGTTGAGGCTTTCCGGCTGGCGTTTGAGCAGCACTTAGTGTGCAACCACTTGCTGGCCCAGGCAGTGGTGCCGGGCATGCGCAGCCGGGGCCGGGGGCGCATTATCAATATTATTAGTACTTCCGTGAAGCAGCCGCTGCCAGGGCTGGGGGTGAGCAACACCATTCGGGCGGCCGTGGGCAACTGGGCCAAAACGCTGGCCACTGAGCTGGCCGCCGATGGCATTACCGTGAATAACGTACTGCCAGGGGCTACCGTCACGCAACGGCACACGTCCCTTATTGAGAAGAAAACCGAGCAGACCGGCCAAACCACCGAAGAAGTGGAGGCAGCCATGCTTGGCCTGATTCCGGCCCGCCGCTTCGGACAGGCCCCGGAAGTGGCGGCCGCCGTGGTATTCCTGGCCTCCGGGGCAGCCGGCTACATTACGGGCATTAACGTGCCGGTAGACGGGGGCCGGACTGGAAATTTGTGAGGATGTGGCCGGCCGGCCGGGTTGTGCCTGGGCCTACCGGCTGGCGGCAACCATAGTCTGGGGCGTCAGCAGTTCCAGGCGCAGGTTATCGAGTAGCGCCGGGGAACCGTTATTGCATACCCCAAACACCTTCAGCACATCCGTGGGCTGCATTTCGGCTGGCAGGGGAATATCGAACCAGATATCGTTCCATACCTTATTGACGCAGCCATTATTGTGCAACCGGACGTGATAGTAGCGGGCTGATTTGTCGTCGGCTCCGATGGCCAGCACCAACTGGTCGTTCCAGGCGCCCCAATCGGAATATACCTGCGCCGACACGCGTACCCACTGCCCGGGGCGCAGGCCGGTATCGGCTGCCTTCAGCACCAACGCCGGAGTATACTGGTGGCCATTGCCCAGCCGGGCCGACTGGCCGCTGCTGCTGCCCCGCTCGTTGGTGATCCCGGTTTCCTCGGTTGCAGGCTGGCCCTCAAAATTCAGCTCGCCTACCGAGCGGCGGCTGAAATGCGTGGTTACCTGCCCGATGCGGGTAGGCACATCAAGCAGCGAGAAATCATCCTGGGTTACGCGGGCTTTGCTGAACACCGCCTGGTAGTAGGGACGCGTCATGTCTTCGGTATGAATAATACCATACATGTACTGCCAGTGCTGAAACAGATTCAAATCAATGAGCCCGACCAGCACGGGCAACAGAATGCCCAGCCCAAGCAGCCGCCGCCAGCCGGCCGTCCAGCACCAAGCCAGCAGTGCTGCCAGCGGCAGGCTCAGAGCCGCATAGGCCGACACCAGTGCGCGCTGCCCAAAGCTGCCGCCGTACCACCAGATGTCCCAGGCCGCCACTACCCACAACGTAGCCAGGCCATAGGCCAGCACCGGCACGGCTATTTGGCGGTTTTGCCGGAACAGCACCGCCAGTCCCAGCGGCACCAGCAGCATCAGAGGAGTGTAGACGAGCCACCCTTTTTTAAAACTTATCAGCACTTCGCGCAGGTGCGGATGCAGAAAAGAAAACCCCTGCTCCTGATAACTATACACGATAAAGGAGCCGGTAGCCCATTTCCAATACAGCAGCTGCGGCAGCACGGCTACCACTCCGCAGCACAGCAGCACCAGCACATCCGGCCACCGATGGCGCACCACCTGCAGCTTGCTGATAAGTCCGGCCTTGGAATCAATTCCCCAGAGTACCGGCAGCAGCACGGCCACGGCCTCGGAGGGACGAGTGAGTACCAACAGGCCAGTAGCCAGCCCAATTCCCGCCGCCCGCCAGCGCGTCGGCTGCCGATGCCACTGCACCGTGTACCATAACAGAATGGCATACAGCGTAAAACCGTAGGTATGCGACATAGCGGCATCAAATACGGCGTACTGGAAATAGTTGGTACCCAGCACCACCAGTACCAGCGTAAGGGCCGTTACGGCATCGGAAAAGAAGGAGCGCAGCACCTGCCGCAGTACGGCCAGCCCCAGAAACCCGTACGCAATGCCACCAAACGCAATGGCAACCTGGTAAGGAGCCGAAAAGCCATCCTGGGGGTAGCCCAGCAATGCGGCGGCCCAGTGCCCCAGCCAGAAAAACGGAAACTCCAGCAGCGCCACGCCAATCGGGTATTTCATTACCATCGTCCCATCGGTAAGGCCGGGCGCGGGAAAGGCCTGGTAGAAACTACCTGATGGCCCATACTCCCGCATGATATCGGGAATGAAGCGCAGGTAGCGCAGGTCGTGGTAAATGAACTTAGCCGGCAGGTACAAATAATACCCCATGGCATCCCAGGTCAGGATGGCCTGTACGTTGCGCGTATCCCAGTATGGGGCCAGCAACCTGGCCTGCACCATCAGGCCCAGCAGCAGCAGCAGCGTAACCAAGGAATAGAGCGGGCGGGTAGCCAGCCCCGTCGACCTGGAGGAAGAAGTCAGGGGTATCTGAGTGGAGAGCATACGGGGGTAAGAATAAAAGAAGCAGTAGCGGACAGACCTGACCACCGCGGCTCACATCCGCTCCGCGCGCACCCGGCGACGCTGGGCTAGACCTGGGCCGGCAGCTTACTAACCGGTTGCCGCCAAGCCAGGGCCAGCACAAACACGGCCACAAACAGCGTGAGCGAGGTGAGGTAGGCGTAAGGAATCTGAATGAAGGCGTAGAACGTGCTCAGGTAAAAGCCCAGCGAAATCAGCGCCAGGGCCCGGTAATCGAGCCGGTGCCGCAGCTTCCAGTACACGCCCGCGCTCAGCGCCACCGCTCCTGCCGAGGCCAGAATGTGGGCTTTCTGCAACAGGCTGATGCGCGCCGGAATATCGCCCCCGCCAAAGGTGTAGAAGTAGGAAGCAAAGCCCAGACCCGAAAACAGATGATAGGGCTTGCCACCGGGGCCGGTATTGCGGCTCCACTCACCGAGGGTAGCAATTTTATACTCGCTCAGCGCGTGCGTAAAAATCGTCCAGTCCTTTGACAGAAAAGGCACCACGTAGATGAGCACGATACCCAGCCCCGTGAGCCCGGCCACCGTTGCTGCGTGCCACCGCCCCCGCTCCCGCCACAGCAGCCACAGGAAAAACGGCACCCAGAACACCACCGAGTAGCGCGACAACAGGCACAAAACCAGCGCCGTGGCCTGCACCAGTGCCGAGCGGGAGAAGATAGAGGCGGCCAGCAGGCAGTAATACGCAATGATGGTCAGCTCCACAGTTTGCGCATACAGGCCACTATCCACCTTGATAAGATGCCGCAGTAACAGCCAAGGCAGCACGGCCAACCCGGCAAACAGCAGCAGCGGCAGCCGCTGCGCATTCAGGAAGGCCAAGTAAGCGCCCAGTCCTATTAACAACAGAATGCCCAGTGCCCACCAGCGGTAGTCAACGCCTAGCTGGTCCGCCACCACGTAGGGCAGCCATTGCAGCGGCAGGTGGTTGGGAAACAGCGGATACGGCAGATTAGTGATGTAGCGGTACACCACCTCCCCGCTCTGAAAGCGCGTTACGTAATTCTGCAGAATCGGAATGATGTCGGACTGCAGCACGTCGATGGGATGCCCGGCAATAATGGGGGCCTGTACGTACAATACGGCCAGCCCGCCCAGTAGCACGGTAGCCCAGGACCCCAGCACCCGCCGGCTTTCCAGGGCGGGCGGCACCGCAGCCGGTACCGCCCGCAACTGGGCCATGAGGGCGCACCCGCACAGCAGTAAGGATACCAGGTAGAACCAGAGCGGGCTCCAGAGCGGACCGTAATGGCCACGCAGATCGGTGAACAGGCGCACCTGCCCCCAGAAAGCCAGCGTGGCACCCAGCTGCCACGCCCAGGGCTGCTGCCGGAGGCGGGCGAAAGAAGCTGAAATAGGCGAAGAATCTGGCTGCATATACACCAAAAGAAAGCGGCTTGGGTTGTCCGCAGCCGGCGGCTTATTCTATGCCCTTAATGCTGATATCGTCCATGTACACCGGCGAAGCGGCTCCGGAGCGCCACAGGAATACCTTCAGGTTCTGGGTGTAGGCAATGTTGGCGGGCAGGGTAATTTCCTTGCTCACTTTCACCCACTTGTTGTATTCCTTCACCGATTCCTGCAGTTTGATGCCGTCGCCGAACACCTCCTTGTTGCCCTGGTCCGGGTCGGTTATCTGTACGCCCAGCACGCCCGTGGCTTTGTTATCGGGCAGGAAAACCCAGGCTTCCAGCGTAATACCTTTCAGCTTGTGGGGGCTTACTTTACCTAGCTGCGCGTTGTAGGTGAGGCTGAACTCGTGCTCGGGGTCTACTACCACGGCATAGGCCCCGGAGTGCGCGTGGGCTTTGGTGAGCGTACCGGCATCGGGCAGCCAGCCGACCATCGATTCAAAATCGTTGCGGGTGATGTAGTCGCCGGCGTCGCCTTTCTCGGCATCAGAGGAACAGGCAACCAGGCTCAAGGCCGTCAGAGCGTAAAACAATGATTTCATGCAGGAATCAGCAGGTTATTTTAGCGGCGAAATTAGACAGAATATCAGTAGTTGCTACCGGCCGTGCGCCATTAGTTTGCAGCCACCGACGGTGAACGGCAGCTTATTCCTGCATGCGTGTCTGTTGCGGCTGTTCGTCGCGCGCCAGCAGCTGCGCCCCCCAGGGCGTCCAGCGCGGCAGATACTGCGCCAGCAGCAGCAGACACGCCCAGGGCAGCAGCCACGCAACCCGGCCCTGCAGCCGGTCGAGTACGTTGGCCAGGCTCCCGGTTACCAGCGCGTTGCTTACCACGGCGGCCCCACAAACCAGTACCAGCCCCACTGCTGCCGGGGCTATCCGGGCCCGCCAGGGGCCCAACAGCAACGCCCCAAGCACCAGCAGCGCCAGCAGATGCGCCCCGTACACCCGCTCGTTGAGGTCCTTGAAGTCCAGCTGGCTGCGGTTCTGCATCGATGACATGTACTCTTTCAGTTCGTACGGCGCGTACTCGCCTACCTTCCAGTAGGGGTTGGTGTTCTCGCGAAAGGCCGTCAGCCCGTCGCCGTGGCCAATGTGGGTGAGCTGCCGCAGCGTTGCCTGGACACTCTCCGACACCAGCAACGGGTAATAGCGCGGGGAGCGAAGCACCTGCCCGATGATCTGCTGATATTCGGGCCGGTTGGCGTTCCAGCCCCCCGTCTGGTTCAGAGGGCTGTTGGCGTCCCACATGAAGGTAATGGCATCGTTGGGCAGCTTGTCCCGGAATTCACACAGCCGATACTGGTTCTGGGGGCCGCAGTTGGCCTGCAGAAACTTCTCCAGCACCCCGCTTTCCGAGAGCCGGGCCATCAGGAATGCCGATGACGCTTTGGACAGCTCAAAGCCGCCGCCCATCCTGGCATGCAGCAGCGGCAGAATACCCCAGCCTGCCAGCGTAACCAGCAGCGTCAGGAGCCAGGTGGAACGATGCAGCACCTGCCGCCGGAACAGTCCCTGCTGCCAGCCCACCGCGCCCACACCAAGCACCGTGAGCAGAAAGGTGAGCAGATTGGAAGAGTGCATCAGGGCGGCCAGCAGCAGCACCGCCAGCAGCAGCACCTGCTCCGGCAGGGCCGAGCGTTTCAGCAGCAGCAGGGCCAGGGCCAGCACGCCCACGGCGGTAAAGATATCGGGCATCAACTGGCTGCAATACCAGGAAACCCCCGTTAGCCAGGTGACGCCGGCCAGCAGCGCCAGCCGGGCCGCCGGATGCTGCAGCCGGGGCGCAAATACCGTGATACACCGCCACAGCAGCCCGGCCAGCAGCAGCCCCTGAGCAAAAATCACCAGCCAGAGCGTACCGCGCAGGCCGGTGAGCAGCACCCACAGGCCGTAGGTCACGGGCCGGTCATCGGGTACTGTCAGGTTCACAGCACTGTTCAGGTACGTCCCCGAATCGGAGGTAACGAGCGGAAAGCCATTGTAGAGGCCGGCACTAATCAACACCAAAGCTCCCAGCAGGAGCCAAAACAGGGTGCGCCCCGCTCGGGAAAGAAGAGTCATAGAATACGGGATAGGGCGAGACAGTCGCCAGCGAGTAGGGGGCAGCAAATATAGAGAAGCACGGGGCACCAGCCTCCATCCCCGGCCTGGCGGCGGGCAGGAATGCAACCGCCCCGGCGCACAGCACCGGGCCAAATAATTCTCATCTGGTTGGGCCGCTCTAAACAAGTAAGCAGGGCATGGCTGGGCTATTATCTTTGTCCGAGTTTCTCCCCGTTCAAATCCCTGTTCGTGCGTCTTCCGTCTTCCGCCGCTGCCTTTTTTCGTCGGCATGGGCTTCCATTGCTTACGCTCCTGCTGCTCACGGCCGGGTTGATGTATGCCGTTCTTGGCCCCATCGTGCTGCATCCGGGGCAGTACGCCTTTGCGGCAGGCGGCGACGGCACCAAGAACTACTACTCCCTGCTCTACCACCTGCGCTACGGCCAGGGCACGCATTTCACCGGCATGCTCTATCCCTTCGGCGACCATCTGGTGTACGCTGATGGTCAGCCGCTGTTGGGCATTCCGCTGGCGTACCTGCAGCAGGCGGGTCTGCCCGTCGCCGATTCCGGCCTCGCGCTGCTTAATATCCTGATGCTGCTTTCCCTGCCGCTCACGGCAGTTATCGTGTACCTGCTGCTGCGCCGTGTGCTGCTGCCGGCCGGGCCGGCCGTGGTGGGGGCCCTGCTGATTAGCTTTATGGCCCCGCAGCTGGAGCGGTGGCTCGGCCATTATGCCCTGTCATATGCCTTCGTGGTGCCGCTGCTCTGGTATCTGCTGGTACGGGCCGTGAGTGCGCCACGCTCCTGGTGGCCGCTGATGGGTTATACCGTCACCGGGCTGTTTGCGGGCTTGTTGCACCCCTACTTTTTGCTGCTGGCGGCGCTGCTGGGGCTGGCCTATGCCCTGGTGCTGCTGCTGCAACGAAAGCGCCATACCCGCTCAGCCTACTCCACGGGCCTTATCGCGCGGTTGGCCCTGACGGCGGTTCTGCCCATTATCCTGTTTCAGGGGTGGATGGCCCTGACCGATACCGTTTCCGACCGGCCGGCTAGCCCGTACGGCTTCCTTGTGTACCGCTCCACGTTTGCCAGCGTGTTCTATCCTATTCTCGACCCGTTGGCATCCTTCTGGCGCAGTGCGTTCAACACCACCGAAACGATGGGGGAAGGCTGGGCCTACACCGGTCTGATGAGCCTACTGGTACTGGTGCTAACGACGATAAAAGCCGTCCGGTACATGGTGCGCCGGCAGTGGCGGCTACTGTTCCGGCCGGTATTGCCAACTCCCTTGCGCGTGGGTCTCTACGCGGGGCTGCTCACTTTCCTGTTTGCCTGCGGCGTGCCGTTCAGCTGGGGCCTGGAGGGGCTGCTGGAATGGGTGAAACCGTTGAAGCAGTTCCGCTCCATCGGCCGGTTTGCCTGGATTTTCTACTACTTCTTCACGGTGTATGCCGTGTTCTACTTCTACCAGCTGAGCCGCTACCTGCGCCACCGCCGGGCGGCCGGGTTTGCCTACACGCTGGTGCCGTTGGTGATACTGGTGTGGGCCTGGGAAGGGCATACTACCCTGGCTGCCTGGAACAAGCGCATTACCGATACCAACGCCGACGCCCGATATACTCCTCAGGCGCTGCTGCATCCTACTGACACCTATTTCGACTACCTGCAATGGCAGGGCAACAGCACCTACCAGGCCATTGTGCCGCTGCCCTACTTCCTGCTGGGCCCCGAGCAGTTCGGCACCAACAACATGCCGGCCTCAGCTTACGAAGCCATGCGCGCCTCTCTGCAAACCGGCCTGCCCATCGTGGCCTCGTCTATGTCGCGCACCTCCCAGGCCCAGGGGCTGGCCGTGGCGCAGCTGCTGGCCGCGCCGGAGCTGCCCAAAGAACTGCTCAACCACTTTCCTTCCCGCAAACCCCTGCTGCTACTGGTATCCGATGAAGGCCTCTCGGCCGCCGAAAAGCGGCTGGTTGCCTTGGGCCGGCTGGTGCTGAAGGATGCGCATGTCAGCCTCTATGAGCTACCAATAGCCGCCCTGGAAGCGGCTCCCTACCGCCAGGCGGCCCTGGCGGCAGCCACCACTACCCCGGCCCGGCCCGACAGGGTACGCCTGACCTGGCCGGCCACCGGAACGGCCACGCCCCTCGGCGGCGGCTCCCTGCGCCACGAGCAGAAAGCCGTGCTTTTTAGCGGCCCTATTCCGCAACGGCAGGACACCGCCCACTACGAAGCCTCGGTGTGGGTACGGGTGGTTGGCATGAAGAATCTGCCCATCTTTCGGGTGCGGGAGCTGGACGCGCAAACCGGCAATCCGCTGGAAAGCTACGAGGTACCGGCCCGCGTTGGCACCGATATTTACCGGGGCTGGATGCGCCCCGCCTGTGTCTTCCAGCCCCGCCACCCCGGCAGCCACATTGCCGTGGAGCTGGAGGGCGACCCGTTTGAGGCCGCGCATCTGCTCATCCGACCCGCCTATACCGATGTATTCGACCAGCCAACGGCCGGCCGGGTATTCAAAAACAACTTTCCGTTACAGGATTAGCGCCCCGCGCTCTGCCTTCTACCTCGCGCTTCATGCCTATTCCGGTTGATTTGGTGTTGCCCTGTTATAATCCGCCGGCCGGCTGGGCGGCCAACCTCATTGCCAGCGTCCGGAAGGTAAACACCTATCTGCCGGAGGTTGCCTTTACGGTGCGGGTCGTAAACGACGGCTCAAGCCAGCCCCCTACCCCGGCCGATATTGACCTGTTACGCAGTCAGCTCCCCGATTTCCATTACGACTCCTACGAGCAGAACCAGGGTAAAGGCTATGCCCTGCGCCACGGGGTTCAGGCCACGCAGCACGCCATTTGCCTGTTTACAGACATCGACTTTCCGTACGAGGAGCAGGGCGTAGCAGCCGTACTGCAGACCCTGCTGAGCCAGCAGTGCGACGTGGCGGTGGGCTCCCGCAACGAGGCCTACTACCAGCACGTGCCGGCTGCCCGCACTGCTATTTCCCGCTCCCTGCGCTTCTGCACCCAGCACTTGTTGCGGCTGCCGGTGTCCGATACGCAGTGCGGTATCAAGGGCTTCAACCAGGCGGGCAAAGCCCTGTTTCTGCAGACGCAGGTCAACCGTTACCTGTTTGATCTGGAGTTTTTGTACTGGGCAGCCCGCATCCCCAATCTGCGGGTGTTGCCGGTGCAGGTGCAGCTAAAGCCGGGCATCATTTTCAGCCGCATGAATTTTCGGTTGCTCCTTACCGAAGGCTATAACCTGCTGCGCATTATCCGCCGCGCTACGCCCGCCGGGTAAGCAGCTGAAGCCGCTATTTTGCGCCTGGGCTCTTTCCTGCCTGGCCGGGCCCGGGCCAGCCGGCTTCGTCGGAATAACTTTACGAATTCCGTACTTTCGGCATTTCGCCCGGCCTTCTGGCCCTCCGCCTGCTCCATTCCTGCCCAACTTCCGTGGACCTTTCCGTCATTATTCCCATTTATAACGAAGAGGAGAACATTCCGGCGCTGTACGAGCGGCTGCGCGGTGTACTCGACCCGATGCGGCTGCCGGGCGGCTACGAGTTCATCTTCATCAATGATGGTTCCCGCGACCAGTCTCTGGCCCTGATTCAGACCCTGGCTACCCGCGACGAACGAGTGCGCTACATTAATTTCAGCCGCAATTTCGGCCACCAGATTGCCGTTACGGCCGGCCTCGACTGTACCCGGGGCGAGGCCGTGGCCATTATCGATGCCGATTTGCAGGACCCGCCCGAGCTGATTCCGCAGCTGTACGCCAAGCTCCGGGAAGGCTACGAGGTAGTGTACGCTAAGCGCCGCTCCCGCCAGGGCGAAAGCGCCGCCAAGAAGCTGACGGCCAAGCTGTTTTACCGCCTGCTGGCCAACATCACCCACATTTCCATTCCTGTGGACACCGGCGACTTCCGGGTGATTTCGCGCAAAGTAGTGGACGCATTACGGCGCATGCCGGAGCAGAGCAAGTTCATCCGGGGCCAGATTTCCTGGATTGGCTACCGCCAGACCTACCTGGAGTATGACCGGGCGGAGCGGGCCGGCGGGGAAACCGGCTACACCTATCGGAAGATGATGAAGCTGGCCTTGGATGGCATCACGGCTTTCTCCGATTTTCCGCTGAAAGTAGCCACCATCAGCGGGTTTCTGGTGTCGGGAGTTGCTTTCACCGTGATGCTTTACACGCTGTACTCCCGCTTCGTTACGCGCGACTATGAGCCGGGCTGGGCGTCGCTCATGATCAGCATTCTGTTTCTGGGTGGCGTGCAACTCATTGCCGTGGGCATCATTGGGGAATATATTGCCCGCCTGAACGCCAACGTGCGCCAGCGTCCCCTCTACATCGTGTCCGATACTAACCTGCCACCAGCCGCCGCCGCGCCCGGAGCCGTGTGGTCTACCCCTATGGCTTCATGAATATTGAATACGAACTGAAGTACCACCAGATTGAAGAAAACTACTGGTGGTTTCAGGCCCGGCGCGACATGGTGTTTCACCTGGTGCAAGACCTGCGCCTGCCCGTCACGGCCCCCATTCTGGAAATTGGCTGCTCCGGCGGGCCGCTGCTGCAGCGGCTTTCCGCCCAGGGCTACCAGCACCTCACGGGCATTGATGTGAGCGAGGCGGGCATTGCCGTGGCTCAGGCCCGGGGCATTCCCAACGTGTCGTGCATGGATGGCGCCCACCTGGATTTTCCGGATGCTTCCTTCGATCTGGTTATTGCCTCCGACGTGCTGGAACACATTCAGGACGAGGCCCAAGCCCTGCGCGAATGGACGCGGGTGCTGCGGCCCGGCGGCCAGCTGGTGGTATTTGTACCAGCCTTCCAGTTCTTGTGGGGCAAGCACGATGAGGTGAATCAGCACTTCCGGCGCTACACGGCGGCCCAGCTGGCCCAGAGCCTGCGCCAGGCCGGTTTGCAGGTGCGCCGTAAGTCGTACTGGAATGTGGGTCTGTTTTTCCCCACGGCAGCCGTGCGCCTGCTCAAGCGCCTGTTGCCCGCCGAAGACCAACCCCTGAAAGACGACTTTTTTGCCACGCCGCCGCTGCTCAATACGGTGCTGCGCGGCGTTATCACCGCCGAAAACCGCCTGCTTCGGGCCCTCAATGCCCCGGTAGGCGTCAGTGTATTTGCCCTGGCCCGCAAAGCGGCTTAACTTTTTCTGCCCTATCCCCGTGGACCTCTCCATCATCATCCCCATCTACAACGAGGAAACCAACCTGCCGGCCCTGTACGCCCGCCTGGCTGCTATGCTGGACGCTCAACCGTGGCAGGCCGAAGTCATTCTGGTGAATGATGGCTCCCACGACCGTTCCCTGACCATCATGCGGGAGCTGGCCGCCCGTGACCCGCGCCTGCACTACATCACGTTCAGCCGCAACTTTGGCCACCAGATTGCCATCACAGCCGGGCTGGATTTATCGTCGGGGGCGGCGGTGGTCGTGATGGATGGCGATTTGCAGGACCCGCCCGAGCTGTTGCCGGAGCTGTACGCCAAGCTCCAGGAAGGCTACGAGGTGGTATACGCCAAACGCCGGACCCGCCAGGGCGAAAGCATGATTAAGCTCTTCACGGCCAAGATGTTCTACCGGATTCTGGCCAGCATCACCTCCGTCAATATTCCGCTTGATACCGGTGACTTCCGCATTGTGTCGCGCAAGGTGGTGAATGCCCTCAAGCAGATGCCGGAGCAGAACAAGTTCATCCGGGGCCAGATTGCCTGGATTGGCTACCGCCAGACGTTCCTGGAGTTTGACCGCTCGGAGCGGGCCGGCGGGGAGCCGGGCTACACCTACAGCAAGCTGATTCGGCTGGCGCTGGATGGCATCACGTCCTTCTCAGACCTCCCCTTACGCGTAGCTACCGTGGGCGGCTTTGTGGTGTCGGGCATTGCCTTTCTGGTGATGCTGTACGCTATGTACGCCCGCTTCTTCATGAACAACTACGGCACCGGCTGGCCATCCATTATGGTGAGCGTGCTGTTTCTGGGCGGCGTTCAGCTGATGGCCGTGGGTATCATTGGGGAATATATGGCGCGGCTGGGAGCAAATGCCCGGCAGCGGCCACTCTATATTATTGAGGAAACCGATTTGCGGCGGGAGTAGCCCGGCCGCTTCCTGAAGCCAGCGGAGTAGCGTTGCTTGGTTGAGTGATTCTTCCCCGGATATTTCTTTCATGGTCATGATGCAGCTCCAGAACTTCATCGGCGGGCAACTGGTAGCCCCGGCCGCCGGCCGGTATCTTCCGCTGGTTGAACCGGCTACCGGCCAGGTATTCGCCCAGGTACCCGACTCCGATGCCGCCGATGTTGACGCGGCCGTGCAGACCGCTGAGGCAGCGCTGACGGCCTGGCGCGCCCTTGCGGCCGAGGAACGGGGCCGCCTGCTGGTGCGCCTGGCCGAGCTGATTGAGCGGAACCTGGACCGCCTGGCCCGCGCCGAAAGCCAGGACAACGGTAAGCCCCTGAGCCTGGCCCGCACGCTGGATATCCCGCGAGCCGCCAGCAACTTCGCCTTTTTTGGTACTGCAGCCCAGCACTTTGCCACCGAAGCCCATGTGCAGGAAGGCGTGGCCGTGAACTACACGGTGCGGCATCCGCTGGGCGTGGTGGCCTGTATTTCGCCCTGGAACCTGCCGCTGTACCTGTTCACCTGGAAAATTGCGCCGGCTCTGGCTGCTGGCTGTTGCGTGGTAGCCAAGCCCTCGGAAGTCACGCCCTACACGGCTTTTCTGCTGAGCAAGCTGGCCCAAGAAGCAGGCCTGCCGGCGGGTGTGCTCAACATTGTGCACGGCACCGGGCCGGGAGCGGGTCAGGCCCTTATTGAACATCCGGGCATCCGGGCCATCAGCTTCACGGGCGGCACCAAAACCGGCCAGCATATTGCCCGCACGGCCGCGCCACAGTTCAAAAAACTCTCTCTGGAACTGGGCGGTAAGAACCCCAACCTCATCTTTGCCGACTGCGACCTGACGAAAGCCGTGCGCACCAGCATCCGGAGCAGCTTTGCCAACCAGGGTCAGATTTGCCTGTGCGGCTCCCGCATCTTCGTGGAGCGGCCCATCTACGAGCAGTTCAAAGCGGAGTTTCTGGCCCAGGTACAGACGCTGACCGTGGGTGACCCGCTGGATGAAAGTACCCGGCAGGGCGCCCTGGTCAGCGAGGCCCACCTGCAAAAAGTGCTTTCCTACATCGAATTAGCCAAGCAGGAAGGCGGGCGGCTACTGGCGGGCGGGGAGCGGGTGCGGGTGCCTGGCCGCTGCGCCGACGGGTACTTTCTAGAGCCCACGGTTTTTGAGGGCCTTGCTCCCGACTGCCGGGTAAACCAGGAGGAAATCTTTGGGCCGGTCGTGACGCTTACGCCTTTTGATACCGAAGAAGAGGCGTTGCGCTGGGCCAACGGCACTGACTACGGCCTGTCGGCCACCATCTGGACGCGGGACCTTACGCGGGCGCACCGCGTGGCCCACCAGCTGCACGCCGGCGTGGTGTGGGTGAACACCTGGCTGCACCGCGACCTGCGGACGCCTTTCGGGGGGATGAAAAACTCCGGCGTGGGGCGGGAAGGAGGCCTGGAAGCTCTACGCTTCTTCACCGAGCCCCAAAACGTGTGCGTGAAGCTGTAAGCAAGGCCGGGTAGCCAAGCCATTACTTCGGGCAGGATGCTTGCGGAAGCTCCGTCCGGCGCGTAGCTTGGAGGGTGCTTTCCCATTCCCGCTCCATCCAACCAGCCGTGTCACCTTTTTGGCACCGCTACCTGCCTCTACTACTCCTGCTGATACTGGCGTATTTTCCGTTGTTCTGGCAGCTCTCCTCGTTTCCGGTGCAGCAGTGGGATGAGTCCCGCACGGCCCTGGATGCGCTGGGGATGCTGGTCCACCACGACTGGCTGGTGGCCCGCTACCTGGGCGAGCCGGACTTTTGGAACTGTAAACCACCTCTCTGGCTCTGGACGCTGGCCGGCAGCATCCACCTGTTCGGACCGACGGAGCTGGGCCTGCGCCTGCCCGCCGCCCTGGCTGCCCTGGCTACTGTAGGCCTGACGTATTACGCGGCGGCCCGGTGGCTGCGTAGCCCGGTGGCCGGCTTGCTGGCCGGCCTGGTGCTGCTTACCAGCCCCGGCTACGTCTGCTTCCACGTTGCCCGCACCGCTGATTTCGATGCATTTCTGACGCTCTGGACTACCGGCGGCACGTTGAGCTGGCTGGCTTATCTGCGCACCGGCCGGGCCCGCTGGGCCTGGGGCACGGGCGTGGGTTTCATGCTGGCTATCCTCACCAAAGGCATTGCCGGGGCTATGTTCGGGCCCGGGCTGGTGCTGGCCGTGGCCCTGACGGGTAGCTGGGCCCGCCTGCGCAACCCCACGCCCTGGCTGGCGGCCGGCCTGGTATTACTGGTTACCGCCAGTTGGTACCTGGTGCGGGAGGCGGCGGCCCCTGGCTATCTGCAAGCGGTGTGGCAATACGAGGTAGGCGGCCCGGCGGCCCACGAGCTGGAAGGCAACAATGCTCCTTTCGAGTGGTATCTAAGCCTGCTGGCTCACACGAAGTTTGCGCTGTGGCTACTGCCCGCTTTACTGGGCATGAGCCTGGGCTGGTGGCAACCCAAAGGTAGTACGGCCTGGTGGCTGGGCCGGGTGCTGACGGCCGTAGTGGGCAGCTTCCTACTGGTTCTTTCCCTGGCCCAAACCAAGCTTTTTTGGTACGATGCGCCGGCGTTTCCGCTCATGGCTGTGCTGGCGGCAGCCGGCCTCACGGTAGGCTTCCGGCTAATCCGCCAGGCCGCCGGGTTGCGGCTTTCTTTTCTGGGTCTGCTGGCAGGGGTGCTGGGCATAGCGGCGTTTCCTTACCTGAACCAGGTACAGTATCTGCGTCAGCTTTCTAAATACCGCTTCGATAACCACCAGCTGGTGTACGGGCACCATTTACGGCAGCAGTGGCAGCAGCAGCCCGGCCTCTGGCAGTATACCCTGGGTACCGATGGCTCTTTCAACGACGCCCCGCTGTTTTATCAGATGGCCGCCCAATACCAGCAAAGCCACACCGTAGCGCGCCGCGCCGCCTGGCAGGCCGCCGAATCTGCCCCCGGCGACGTGGTAGTGGTATGCGGGCAGAAAGCTACCCGCGCCTGGCAAACTGCCTTCCAGACCGAAACCCTGGTGCAATCTGACTCCTGCCGGACGTTGCGGCTGGGAGCCCGGCGGTAGGCGTTGCAGGCGCTTTAGTTCAGGCGTTCCAGCGTGGTTTCCAGGTCGGCAAGGGTGGTTTCCTGAAAGCGGAGCGTATCCGGGGCCGCGCTTTTATCGGGGCGGGCGAGGAAGGGCATGCCGTTTTCGTAGCGCAGCCCAACGATGGTGGCCCCCACGGGAGCCTCCATGAACTTGTAGCCCCCGGCCCACGGCACGCCGGCCAGCACTACGCGGTGGCCGGGCAGCACCAGCCGCACGGTGGTATGCTCCTCAGGGCCGGCAACGGGCACGAACAACGGCGCGGTGCGTCCGCGCCAGGGCTGCCCGGCGGCCACCCAGCCCAGCTGCGTCACCGCGGAAGCATTGGGGTCGGCGGCCAGTTCCAGCGGCGCGGTATCTTCGGTGGCGGGGAGTCCTACAGTAGCCACGGCGGCCGTTTCGGGGGCAGTGGCGAGGCCGGGCTCGAAGTGAAACCGGATGGGCAAGGTCATCTGTACCTTCACCGGCTGCCCATCGTGGCGGCCCGGCTGCCAGCGGCCTGAGGTCTGGCGCAACACCCGCAGCACCTCCTCGTCGCAGCCGTAACCCACGCCGCGCACGATGCGCGGCTGCACCACACGGCCGGCCTCATCCACCACGAACGAGGCAAAAACCAACCCTTCGGCCCGGGCTTCCTGGGCACTCTGCGGGTAGCGCACCAAGCGGTTGAAGTCGGCGGGGCCCTGGCCGTAGCTAGGCATCTGCTGGGCCGTGGTGCGGATGGATTCGGGAGCAGGCTGCTTGCTTTCGCCCCAGCGCACGGTGCCTTCCGCCGCTTCTCCGTAGAACAGCGGCTGGCCAGGATGGCTACCCGCCAGCTCCAGCTGCAACGCGCGGCCGGCGGCCAGCGCCAGTTGCTGCCCGCCGGCCGTGGCCCGCACCAGCACGGCCCCGGTCAGCTCCAGCGGCGCACCGGCCAGGGTTTCGGTGAGCAGGTTGGACAGTAGCAGGTCCGAGGCGGCGTAGCACTCCTTCAGTTCCACCCACACGGCCCCAACGGCGGGCCGCTGCTTGTTGTCTACCAAGGCGTTGGCCGGAATCCGAACTACCGTACCTTCCCGGCCGCGTACTTCGGCGGCCTGGGTGGGGTCAATCTGGAAATACTCGCTGGCTTTGAGGGTCAGGTCCTGCAGCCGCGCCTCGGTGGGCGGCGCAGTTGCACCGTACGCGGCCGGGCGGGCACTGCTGCGGTACACAATCAGCGGAGCCCGCCGGTTGGTAGGCCGCTCCAGCCGGTGCCAGTCGCGCCGCACAACCCCGACCGGCTGGGCCAGCGAGTCGTAGCCCAACGTATCGGCCAGGGCAGGCACGGTGGCGGCGGGCGCGGCCTGTTGGGCCGGGCGGTCTGGCTGACAGGCCAGTAGCAGCCCGCCCGTCAGGCCCATACACAGCAAACGAACGGGGGTAGATTTCGGCATAACAGGACTCTACGCGGGAAACCCCGGAATTATTGGCCGAAAGTCGGATTTTTCTGGTAAATACCTCAGCGAAAAGTGGTTTACTTTTCAGCTGAATCTTTTCTGTATCTCCCCCCTTTGCTTTCCTATGCTTGATCAGGTTATCGACGCCCGGCCCGCGGCCCTCAGCCCGGGGTTTGAGGTGAAGCGCATTCTACCCTACCGGCTGCGCCGGATGTTGGGCCCGTTCATCTTCATGGACCACGCCGGCCCGGTACAGCTGGCCCCGGAGCTGCTGCCCACGCTGGATGTGCTGCCCCATCCCCACATCGGCCTGAGCACCGTCAGCTACCTGTTTGGCGGCCAGGTCACGCACCGGGATAGTCTGGGCGTGGAGCAGATTATCCGGCCGGGCGAGGTGAACTGGATGACGGCCGGCAGTGGCATTGCGCACTCCGAGCGGTTCGAGGACCCGGCTACGCTGGCCGGCGGCCAGCTGGAAATGCTGCAGACCTGGGTGGCCCTGCCCGAAGCCGACGAGGAAACGGCACCCGCCTTCGATAACTACGCCCCCCACGAGCTGCCCATCTTCACGGAGCCCGGCGTGTGGCTGCGCCTGATTGCCGGCGACGCCTTCGGGCTAAAAAACAGCGTCAAGGCCCATTCGCCGCTGTTTTACCTGCACGTAGTGTTGCAGCCAGGGGCCCGGTTCGGGCTGCCGCGCGGCTACCCTGAGCGGGGTGCCTATGTGGCCAAAGGCCTGCTGGAAGTGAATGGCCGCGCATATGGCCCCGGACAACTGCTGGTGTTCACACCCGGCCTCGACCCGGTGCTGGTGGCCCGGGAGGCTACCACGCTCATGCTGCTGGGCGGCGAGCCGCTGGGGGAGCGGTTTATCTGGTGGAACTTCGTGTCGTCGAGGAAAGACCGTATTGAGCAGGCCAAGGCCGACTGGCTGGCCGGCCGCATCCTGCTCCCGCCCAATGATAACCTGGAATTCGTGCCGCTGCCGCAGGATAAAACCCGCCCGGCGGGCAGCGGTTCGCCGCCGCCCCAAGCGCTGTCCTGATACACGACACATCATCCAAGACTGCTCAACAAAGAAATATAATACTAAAATAATTAGATATATAAGCCAATTTATTTAGCTTTACACCCTGTTCTCGCTCCCTCATTTCTGCTTTGCCGCTATGAAAAACACGCTGGAGTATATGGTGTGCTGCCGCCTCACGCTGGCGCAGCTGGAATGTGGGCAGGTGGTTGGCACTTCGCAGCATAAGCAGCAGGTACGCAGCACCACGGCCGAGCTAAGTGAGTTGTTTGCCGACCTCTACGAGCAATTCCGCAGCCCGCAGTTGCTCGGCCTGCAAATCACCTCCATCAGCCCCCAGCCGGCTCCCGAGTTTGCCGGCCACGCGGAACTACTGCAATAGTTCGCCGCAGAAACAAAAAAGCCCCTCATCAGAGGGGCTTTTTTTATGGTGTGTACTTCGCCTCAGGTTACAGATTCTTGAGCACGAAATCCGTCATCTGGCGGTAGAGGTGCAGGCGGGTGTTGCCGCCGTAGATGCCATGGTTACGGTTGGGGTAATACAGCGTCTGGTAGTCCTTATTGGCCTTAATCATGGCATCCACGAAGGAGACGGAGTTCTGGAAATGCACGTTGTCGTCGCCGGTGCCGTGGACCAGCAGAAGTTTGCCCTTGAGCTTATCGGCATGCTGCACGGGGGAGTTGTCGTCGTAGCCCTGGGGGTTTTCCTGGGGCGTTTTCAGGAACCGCTCGGTGTACACGGTGTCGTAGTAGCGCCAGTTAGTGACGGGGGCCACGGCAATGCCCATCTTGAACAGGTCGGCGTTTTTGGTGAGGGCCAGGGTGGTCATGTAGCCGCCGAAGCTCCAGCCCCAGATGCCGATGCGGCTTTTATCCACGTAAGGCAGCGTGGCCAGGTACTTGGCGCCTTCGCCCTGGTCGATGGTTTCCAGCTTGCCCAGGTTGGCGTAGGTGACCTTCTTGAAGGCCGCGCCCCGGGCCCCGGTGCCGCGCCCGTCCACAATCACCACGAGGTAGCCGTTTTCCGCCAGCATCTGGTGCCAGAGGTAGTTAGTGCCGCCCCAGGAGTCGGCGTTGGTCTGGGAGCCGGGGCCGCCGTACACATGCATCAGCACGGGGTGTTTTTTGGTGGCATCGAAGCCCACGGGCTTCAGCATCTGGCCGTTCAGCTCCACGCCTTCACTGGTTTTGAAGGTGAAGAACTCGGGCGTGGCCAGGTTATACTGCCCGAGCTTCTCGCGCAGTTTGGCGTTGTCTTCCAGCACTTTCACCAGCTTGCCATCCTGCCCGCTGCGCAGGCTGACCACGGCCGGCACGCCGGCTTCGGAGTGGTAGTTGAGGTAATAGCGGGTGTCGGGGCTGAGGTTTACGGCGTCGGTGCCGCGGCCGGCTTCGCTCAGGCGGGTTTTGCCCTTGCCCTTCAGGTCGATGCGGTAGAGGTGGCGCTCAAGGGCCGAGCCTTCGGTGCTGGTGAAGTACACCAGACCTTTCTTCTCATCGAAGCCGTTGATTTCGGTGATTTCCCAGTTGCCCTTCGTCACCTGACGTACCTGTTTGCCCTTCATATCATACAGGTAGAGATGGCGGTAGCCGTCCTTCTCGCTGCTGAACAGAAACTCCTTGCCGCCGGCCAGGTAGCGCACATCATCGGTGATGTCTACGTAGGCTTTATCAGTGTCGGTGAGCACCACGCGGCTTTGGCCGGTTTTGGCGTTGGCGTGCAGGATTTCCAGCTTGTTCTGGAGGCGGTTCAGACGCTGGATGCTGAGCAGGTCGGCCGTCTGGGTCCAGAGGATGCGCGGGAGGTACTGGTCGGTTTCAGTGCCCACGTCCATTTTGGCCGTTTTGCCGGCGGCCACGTCGTAGGCTGAGATGCTGACGACGGAGTTTTTCTCGCCGGCCTTGGGGTATTTGTAGCGGTAGTCTTTGGGGTAGAGCGGACCCCACTCCTGCATGTTATACTCGGGCACCTGGCTTTCATCGAAGGTGTAGTAGGCCACGTAGCGCGAGTCAGGCGACCATTGGAAGCCCTGGGCGAAGGAGAACTCCTCCTCGTACACCCAGTCGGTGCCGCCGTTGATGATCTTATTGATGGCCCCGTCCGTTGTCACGGCGGTTTCCCGCATGGTGGCCAGGTCGGTTACGTACAGGTTGTTGTCGCGCACGAAGGCCACGCGCTTGCCGTCGGGCGAGAAGGTGGCGTAAAGCTGCTTGCCGCCGGCACTCAGGGGCGTGAGCTTCTTGCTGGCCCGGTCGTACACGAAGAAGAATGACTTGCTGCTGCGGCGGTAAATGGCCTCGGTATCGGTGCTGAACAGGATGTTGGTTTCGTCGGCGTTGAAGCTGTAGCCATCTACCTGAAGCGGCTGCGTCTGGCCGGGCAGCGTCAGGTCCTGGGCCGCCACCAGGGTTTGCACGGGCTGGCCGGTGGTCACGTCGTTCTGCACCAAGTCACCCTTGCTCAAGGAGGAGTAGAAGCGGCCATCCTTCATCCAGTTAAAGCCGGGCACCGAGCGGGCCGAGAACGTGCCTTTCTGCCAGATGTCTTCGAGGGTGATATTCTGCTTTTGCTGGGCGAAGGCAGCCGGGGCAGAACCGGGCAACAGGGCGGGGCTGGCGGTGGTCAGAAACAGGGCCAAGCCCAAAGAACGTAAACGCATGCGGGGAGAAAATGAAATGTCGGCGGGAATCCGGCGTTAAGGTAGGGAATGCCCCCCGCAAGGTTGCACCAAGGCCGGCCGTATGCCAGTCCGGGCAGCCAGTCCGGGCATGGGGCTGTTGCCCGTCTTAATCCATCCGTATCTTTACCCTGCTATGCGTTTTCGTCCTGCTTCCCTCCTGCTGTTTTCCCTTTTCCTGACCGCCTGCGAACCGTCGTTGCAGTCGGGGCCGCGCGTGGAGTTCGTGGGCAGCTCCCGCTTCAACCCCTCCGACCGCCGCCTGACCACGGCCGGCGACACTATTGCGGTGAAAGTATATGCCGAAGCGGAAAACGACGAGGCTCCGCTAAACCACCTGGTTATCCGGGTCCGGTATACGCCCCGGGCCCGCCCTATCATCTACCCCGCCCTTTACAAGGAGGACGATTCGCTGGCCTTCGAACTGGTGTACCTGGATACGCTGCTGGCCGAAACCGGTCAGTTTGCTTTTCAGAGCGTACAGCCGGCCCGCACTACGGCCGGAAAGGAAACGTGGCAGTACGAATTCACGGATACAAAAGGCAACCGGGGTGTGCGCAGCTTTTTTCTGCGCCTGGGCCGCACCGACTCGGCGGCGGCCTTTCATTCCTACACGGTTCCGTTGCAGGCCCCGCTTACCGGCGCGGCGGGCATCAGCCGGCGCACATTTCTGGCTTTGCGGGAAGGCCTTACGCTGCCCAGCTTTTCGCTGCGACGCATTCCCGAAAACCAGCGGATGACAGATCTGGTCTACGTGCCCGGCACGACTACCGCCGCGCCCGGCCTGGCCACCACCACCGATGCGGCCCTCAAGTTGCCCTGGGCCGGCCGCGCCACCCAGATTCGGAGCACCACCTTAACCGCCAACGACTTCACCAACGCGACTACTGCGGCCCAGTTCACCACCCTGTTCAACCAGAGCACAGCGTTTACCACGGCTACCCGCACCGGCCCCCTGACCAAAGGCCAGATTCTGGCTTTCAGGACCCCTGAGAACAAGGATGGCCTCATCCTGGTCAGTGACATCATCACCACTGGCATCCGTACGCTGGTGCTGCAGGTGCGCGTGGCTAAGTAGCATACCATTTCTCAAAGCAAAATGGCCGGCCCCGATACTATCAGGGCCGGCCATTCTGCGTTAAGTGACGGAGTTAGCTAGAACATAAAGCCCGCCGTGAGCGTCACGGTAAACTGGTTGCTATCCACCGTAACGGTTGGAGTTTCGCCAACTGTCGGGCTAATGGAATACGGGCTGTACAGGCGGGTGCCGGTGCTGTACACGCCCGCGCCGTCCAGGAAGAAGTTGTTCTGCCGAAGGCCCAAGCCACCGCTGTAATAAGAGCGGCTCCGGTCCACATCCTGCACTTTGTATGGGTCGCCGTAGTGGGCGTACCCCGCCCGAATGCGGAACATATCCAGCCGGGCCTCGGCTCCGGCCCGCAGGTTCACGGTGCTGCCGTAGAGGTTGTTGATGGCGTCATTATCGGAGCCGAAATCCGCATTGTTGTTGTAGCGGCTCACGCGGGCCTGCGCATAGTTCACGTACTCGGCGTCGCCGCTCAGGAAACCGAACTTACCAAGCACCACGGCCACCCCGCCCGTTGCCCGGAACGGCGTGGTCACGGCGTAGTCGAACACATTCGGGTCCAGTGCCGAGCTGGCTGACATATAGGTCTGCCCGTCCACCGTCACGGCTTTATCGAAGCGGGCATCCAGCGACGTATCGTAGGTTTCCGTGAACCGGAAGTAAGTGGGCGTCTGTACGGAAGCGCCGAGGCGCACCGCCTCCACGGGCTTGTAAATCACGCCTAGCCGGGCATTCACCCCGCCGCCCGTGGTCCGCAGATTGTCGCGCAGCGTCAGGGAGGCGAAAGACTTCCCATCATCCCGGACCGAGGTAGGAGCCTGCGGATCGGTGGCTGTCAGCACGTTTTCAGAGGTGTACCGACTCGAAATCAGCCCGATACCGGCCCCGATATACACCTTATCCTGATAGTTGGCCCCGTAGGCGAGGTCGAACTGGGTGTTGGCCCCCGTCTGCCGCACGGTTTCGCCTTGGTTCAGCGGCCCGGTCCGGTCGAAATCAATGGGAATATACGTGCCCTGAGCATCCGTATCGGTGAGGTACGTGTTGTAGGCCAGATCATCCAGGGCCGCCTTCTGATCATCATTGAATCGCCGGAAAATATCCTGGTTTTGCGACGGCGTACCGTTGTAGCGGAAGTTCTGGTTGAAGCTGGCCGTGCGGGTGAGGCCAAACGCCAAGGCACTGGAGCGCCAGGGGTTGGTATCGTCGTCGGTGCGGCGATTGGCAAACACGAGGCCCATGCTGGCTACGTTGAGGTTGCTGCGCGAGTCACTGGAAGTGGTGTTGAAGGCCCGGCCATCGGAATTAATCGACGACAGCCCCGGCGAGAAGGTAAACTCCGAGCGTTGGAACATACCCAAACCGGCCGGGTTCACCGCCACCGAGCCATAGTCGCCGCCCACTGCCGCCGTGGCCCCCCCAATACCGAGGGTGCGGGCCGTGCCGACTGGTTGCAGTTGGGAATTGCGCAGGGCATCTGCGTTGTATTGGGCAAAGGCGTGGCTGGCCGAGCCCAGCAGGGCCACGGCAAAGCCATATTTCAGCGTTTTCATGGAAGGAAGGGAAGGGTCCCGGCCCCTCATTCGGTGGCCGGGAATAGAACTGATAGCAAAAGGCAGGGTACCTGACAGAAAGCGAAACGCTAGTCACGCCGCCGGCCGCCGCCCGAGTTGCCGCCACCAGAGTTGCCACCGCCGGAGTTGGAATTGCTGCGGGAAGGCTCGGAATAGGAACGCGAGGGCTCATATGAACGGGTAGGCCGCTCATAGGTACGCGTCGGCTGCTCGTAGGTGCGGGTAGGTTCAGCAGCAGGAGCGGGCGTATATACCCGTTGCCGACGTGGCTGCTCCGCCACCCGCGGCTGGGAAGTCTGCTGGTCGCCGCCAGTGGCAGGAGTCCCCCCGGTGTAATCAGTCCGGCGGCGCCGGATGGGTTCGGCCACGGTACCGGCAGGCTGCCCGTTGGGCGAAGCAACGCCACCGTTGGTGGTGTTGTCGAGCACCCGCCAGCGTCGGCCACCTTCCGGAGACGTCGTGCCGGTAGGGTCAGCTGGGTTCCGGCTCAGGCGGGAGCGGTCCAGCGAAACGGAAGGGGCCACTTCCGCGGCTCCGGCAGCCGTGGATGTTTCCTGTCCGCGGCGGCGGCTGCCCATGTTAGGCTGCGCTACGGCACCGTTGGTGCCTACGCCACCCGTGTTCGGGTCAGCAAAGCCTCCTTCCTGGATGCGCCGACGACCATTGGTCACGCCCCCCGTGCCGTTTGGGGCAGCCACTCCCGGACTATCGTTGGTGCGGCCCCGGCGTGGGCCGTAGGTAGTTGTGCGGCCGGGCCGGTCGTATACCGTGCCCCAGCCGCTGTTGCCGCCGTAGTAGCCGCCACCACCACCATAATAGCCGAGGCCATAGCCACCACCATAATAGCCCGGATAGCCGCCGTAGCCACCCCAGCCGAACCGGTCGTAGGGGTTGTAGCCGTAGCCATAGCCGCCCCAGGGCCGTCCCCAGCCCCAGGGCCGGCCAAACCCGATGCTGATGTTCACGCCACCATAGCCCCAGGGGCTGAAGAACGGGTCGTAAGCACCGTAACCGCCATAACCACCCCAGGCCGAGTAAGGCGAGTAGCCGAACGCCGACCCACCGTACCAGAAGGGGTCAGTATAGGCGAAATCGTAGTAGCCCATGCCAATACCCCGGTACGGGCTGTGGAAGCGCCGCAAACGGGAGGCATAGTAATAGTCATCATCGTAATATTCTGCCTCCTCGGTGGCGGTGGCCCCGGCTACGTAGTCGGGGTTGGCCACGTCGCCGGAGCTGGCGGCCGGGGCATCTTCCTGGTACTGCGTGGCAGCTACCGGGGCGGGAGCCGTCACGCGGTCCGCCGCCGACGAGTAATACATCCCGTCGTTTTCGGTGGTGGATAAGGTGGATGTTGTTGCACAGCCTCCCAGCGTAAGCAGGGCCAGAGCGGGCAATAAGGGGGGAAGGATCTTTTTCATGGCTGCTTACGCGTAAAGTTGGATCAGGAAGACGGAGAACGAAGGTGAACCGGAGCGGCGCAGGCCGTTGGGCCTCAGTTCCTCCGGATTTAATAACGTAATTTGGCACCGAAACGGTGCCTTTTTTCTACGTCAAATCTTGTACCAGAAACAGGAACTTTTTCACTTCTTCTACACTACTCCAAGACATGAGCAAAAGTTTGCCCAAACGCACCGAAGATTATTCATTGTGGTACAATGAGTTGGTGAAGCGCGCCGGCCTGGCCGAAAACTCCTCGGTGCGGGGCTGCATGGTGATTAAGCCCTACGGCTACGCCATCTGGGAGAAAATGCAGCGCACCCTGGATGATATGTTCAAGCGCACGGGCCACCAGAACGCCTACTTCCCGCTATTTGTCCCCAAAAGCCTGTTCGAGGCCGAGGAAAAAAACGCTGAGGGTTTCGCCAAGGAATGCGCCGTGGTTACCCACTACCGCCTCCAGAACGACCCCGACAAGCCCGGCAAGTTGCGCGTGGACCCCAACGCCAAGCTGGAAGAGGAGCTGATTGTGCGCCCCACTTCGGAAGCCATCATCTGGAGCACCTACAAAGGCTGGATTCAGAGCTACCGCGACCTGCCACTGCTCATCAACCAGTGGGCCAACGTGGTGCGCTGGGAAATGCGCACCCGCCTGTTTCTGCGCACCGCCGAGTTCCTGTGGCAGGAAGGCCACACGGCCCACGCCACCGCCGAAGAAGCCCTGGCCGAAACCCGCCAGATGCTGGACGTATACGCCCAGTTTGCTGAAGAATGGCTGGCGCTGCCCGTGGTGAAAGGCGTAAAAACCGAAAACGAGCGGTTTGCCGGGGCCGTGGAAACCTATTGTATTGAGGGTTTGATGCAGGACGGCAAGGCGTTGCAGGCCGGTACCTCCCACTTTTTGGGCCAGAACTTCGCCAAGGCCTTCGATGTGCAGTTTGCCAATAAGGCCGGTGGCCTGGAGTACGTGTGGGGCACCAGCTGGGGCGTGAGCACCCGCCTGATGGGTGCCCTCGTAATGGCGCACTCCGACGATGAGGGCCTGGTATTGCCGCCCAAACTGGCCCCTATCCAGGTGGTCATCATCCCGATTTACAAAACCGGCCAGCTCGACGAGCTGCTGGAACGCATCCGGCCGATGCAGATGGGCCTGATTGAGCGGGGTATTTCGGTGAAGATTGACGACCGGGACACCGAGCGGCCCGGCTTCAAGTTTGCTGAGTGGGAACTGAAGGGTGTGCCCGTGCGCATTGCCGTGGGCATGCGCGACCTGGACGCCGGCACTCTGGAAGTAGCCCGCCGCGACACCAAGGAGAAGCTCACTTTGCCGCTGGCCGACATCGTGAACAGCATAGACCAACTGCTGCAGGACATCCAGAAGAACATCTATCAGCGGGCCCTGCACTTCCGCGAGGAGCGCACCACCCGCGTAGAAACCTACGAGGAGTTCAAGCAGGTCCTCGACGGCAAAGGCGGCTTCGTGGTGGCCCACTACGATGGCACCTCCGAAACGGAGGAGCGCATCAAGGACGAAACCAAAGCCACCATCCGCTGCCTAGCCCTGGCCGAACAGGAGGAGGAGGGCATCTGCATCGTCACCGGCCGGCCCAGCACGCGCCGCGCCCACTTCGCCCGGGCCTACTAACTGAAGAATTCAGCCGGATTTTCCGGATTGCACAGATTTCTTTGCCTGCATTCAGGCCGAAATCCGAAATAAGTAAAAACGGGAGCTGCCAGTGGGCGGCTCCCGTTTTTTAGTTGGGGGCTACGCTGGAGCTGGGCTCGTAGGTGATGCTGACAACATCCACTTCCTCGGGTTTGGGGCCCAGGTACAGCGTGAGGCGCTAGCCCAGCTTGGCACCTTGCACGACGCGGGCAATAGGCGCTACAAAGGCTACTTTACCATCGGCAACCGAGGCTTCATCTACCCCCACGATAGTGAACTGCCGCGTCGGGCCTTTGCCGCCAACGGGCTGCAGCGCTACCGTGGCACCCAAGCGCACCTCCCGCGCAGGTTGGCTGCGCGGATCAACCAGCCGGGCCGTGTTGAGGCGGGCCTGCAACTGCCCCAACTGGCCGCTGAGCAGCGTGAGCAGGCGGGTACGGTCAGCTTCGTTTTCACGGTTGGCTTCGGCAGCAGAACGGGACGCTTCCAGCTCGGTGAGTTCCTGCCGGAGCTGCTCTAGGCCTACAGGCGTGACGTAGTTGGGCGTACCCGGTAGCAGCGCGGCCCGGGGTGGGATGATGGGGGCTTCGAGGGAATCGTCTTCCTTGGTAAATGCACGGCTCATAAAGTACCAGCTAACGAGCCCCAGCTGTGCCGGGTTATCAGTTAAGCCGCGTTGCAGCCAGTACGTCGTTTTAGCTTCACTACCCACACCGATTAGTGCAGCAGCCGGACTGCAGCCAGTTGATGCATTGGTGCAGGAACTACCAGTTTTATTTGCTACTCGGTGAAATCATTTTCCAGCACCAGCCAAGGCGCGCTGCCCCTGAGCCACATGGCGCCGAACATGTGCCACCAGGAACAGTAAAGCCTCTCCCGTGCGCAGCCTCAATAGCCTAAAAAACTCCACCGATACGGTTTTTCGGTTCAGGTCAGTAGCATAGGCCGCATCCAGCAACCGAAGCAACTGCTCGGTTTGCCCGATAAACTCCGACAGCACGGTGTCTTTACACAGCTGGCTGCTGGCTGGGTTCATCCGGGCTAACGTGGTGTGTCGGCGCTGATTATCCGGGTTTACCAGTTCGCACGACTTCCGCCCTAGCCAACTAAAGCCTACGGCCACGTGCGGTAGTCGGGCCGGGTGCCGGACGGCGGCTGCCAGCTCAGGCAGGTAGTAGCGGCTGTAGCGGTTCAAATGCTCCAAACACTCCAAGGCGCTCCAGCTACCGGGGGCAGGCTGCTGGTTTAACGCCGCCGGAGAACAAGGCAGATACTCCTGCTTCACGAGGCGCAACACCTCCTGGGTTTGCACTTGCAGCTGACGAAGAAAGACGGTCGGGGTCATAGCAACTAAACGGAGAGATACATGCCCGCAAAATTCCGGTCCCGGGCATCACGCTACCTTGATTCAACGCAAGAATTCCGGTTGCTTAGCGAAGCCGGCTCAACGTTTCGGGCGTCATGCGCAGGTAAGAGGCTATGTACTTCCGCGGCACATACTGCAGAATATGCGGGCTTCGAGTCCTCAGACGCTGATACCGTTGCGCCGGATCGGGCAGTAGCAAATCAATTTCCCGCTCAATACGACCCAGCAGATTCCGCTCCAGCTCGGTACGCCAGAACCTGGTAAAGGCTGCGTTTTCATCCACGAAACGCATGAAATCTGTACGGTGAATTCCAAGCAACTCGGTACGGCGCAAGGCCTGAATGGCGTACGCGGATGGCTGCTGATTGATGAATGAGGGGAATGAGCAGATCAGCGTCTGGTCATAGGCAAAGCCCACGCATATCTCCTCGCTTTCGGTAGGATAATACACCCGCAGCAACCCTTTGTGCACGAAATATAAGGTGTACTCTACTTGTCCCGCCTGCATCAGGAAATCAGTGCGCCGCAAAGCAGGCACGGGTTTCCAGCAAGCTGTAAATGCCGACGCTTCAGCCGGTAACAACCCCGGAATGCTACTGACGAATGCGGTCAGCTGCGCGTAGGCTGGTGAAATGAAATCGGCCACGGACTGAAAGGAGAAACGAATACCGGTAGCAAGGTAAAAAACACTGGCAAGGTGCCGGGTTTGCGTATCTTTTCCGCCACCAACCTTTCTTACTCCTATGGACTGGCTTACGATTGCCTTGCTACTGTTCTTCGGGCTGGCCTTTCTGGCGGCCGAAGTCATCTTCATTCCTGGCACCACGGTAGTGGGCTTGGTGGGCTTTGGGCTGCTGGCGGCCGGCATCTGGTTTGGCTACCGCGACCTGGGCAGCTCCACCGGGCACGTGCTGCTGGTAAGTTCCCTGGCAGTCACCGGGCTGCTGGTGTATCTGGGGCTGCGGCCCAAAAACCTCAACCGCGTAGCCCTCACGCAGGTCAACCACGCCCGCGTGCACGATGTGCGCCACCCCGACGTACCGCCCGGCACCACCGGCCGCGCCCTCTCGGCCCTGCGCCCGGCCGGCACCGTGCTATTCCAGGACGACCGGCGCGAAGTCACGACCCGCGGCGAATTCGTCTCGGCCGGGGCCGAGGTACGCGTGCTCAGCATCGAGCAGAACCGCATTGTAGTGGAACAGATACCTGGGTGAATGGATGGATGGCTGCAGAAGGCAGTTGTAACTTCTTCCCATCCAACGCTCCCAAATTCAACAGTCCAGCATTCTAACCCTTCAGCACTCCATCAGTCCAACCTTTCACCCATTCACTTATGGATTTCCCCTTGTTTCCGCTCATTGTGGGCGGCATTGTGTTGCTGGTCTTTCTCTACTTCTTCCCCATCAGCCTCTGGATTACGGCGCTGTTTTCGGGGGTGAAGGTGAGCCTGTTCCAGCTGGCGTTCATGCGGGTGCGCAAGGTGCCGCCTTCCCTGATTGTGAACTCGCTCATCACCAGCACCAAGGCCGGGCTGGAGCTGACCGCCAACGACCTGGAAACCCATTACCTGGCGGGCGGCAACATTCCCAGCGTCATCAAAGCCCTGATTTCGGCCGATAAGGCCAACATTCCGCTCACGTTCAAGCAGGCCACCGCCATCGACCTGGCCGGACGCGACGTGTTCGAAGCCGTGACGACCAGCGTAAACCCCAAGGTGATTAACACGCCCAATGTGGCCGCCGTGGCGCAGGATGGCATTCAGCTCATTGCCAAGGCCCGCATTACGGTGCGCGCCAACATCACGCAGCTGGTGGGCGGAGCCGGCGAGGAAACCATTCTGGCCCGCGTGGGCGAGGGTATCGTGACCAGCATCGGTTCGTCCCGCTCGCATAAGGAAGTCCTCGAAAACCCCGATAAGATTTCCAAGCTGGTCCTCAGCAAGGGCCTCGACGCCGGTACTGCCTTCGAAATCCTCTCCATTGATATTGCCGATATCGACATTGGAGAAAACATCGGGGCCAAGCTGCAAATCGACCAGGCCACTGCCGACCTCAAGGTGGCCGAAGCCAAAGCCGAGGAGCGCCGCGCCATGGCCGTGGCCGTGGAGCAGGAAAACCGCGCCAAAACTCAGGAAGCCAAAGCCCAAGTAGTACAGGCCGAAGCCGAAATTCCCAAAGCCATTGCCGATGCTTTCCGCTCCGGCAACCTCGGCGTGATGGACTACTACAAAATGCGCAACGTGCAGGCCGACACCGACATGCGCGACTCCATCGCCAACCCTGGCGGCCAGAACAGCAGCGTCAAGCCCGGCCGCGACGAAGGCCGGATGAGTTAACCCGCCGTCATTGCGAGGACGAAAGACGAAGCAATCCTTCCTTTCCTGAGCGCAAAACTCAGACCTATTCAAAAGCCCCTGACGCCAGTACGGACGTCAGGGGCTTTTCTGGTTTTCAGGACTTTGTGCTCGAAAAAGGAAGGATTGCTTCGTCCTCGTAATGACAGGGCGCTACTTCTTCGTGATGCGGAACTCTACGCGGCGGTTAAGCTTGCGGGTTTCTTCCTGTTCGTTGCTGGCAATGGGCTTGCTGCCGCCGTACCCCTCCGTGGTAATGCGGGTACCGGCAATACCCTTCTGCACCAGATACTTTTTCACCTCATTCACCCGGTCCAGGCTCAGCTTCACGTTCAGGGCCGGGTCGCCCTGGTTATCGGTGTGGCCTTCCAGCTTGATTTCCACCTGCGGATAATCCTTCAGGATGCGCACTAAGCGCAGCAGCTCCGGGTAGGAGTTTTCGCGCAGGTAGTACTTACTCTGGGCGAAGAAGATGTTGTTGAGCTTGATACTCTGGCCCACCGCAAACGGCACCAGATACAAATCCTGGTTGATTTCCGAGTACTTCTGGCGGTCCGTCACGTCCAGGTTGTCCGATTCAGCCAGGTAGTCCTTGGCCTCAGCGCGGTAGCCGTAATGCGCGCCGGAAGGCAGCACGATGGTATAGGAGCCATCAATCGGGCTGGTTTCGGCCACGCCTATTTCTTCACCGGTCAGCAGGTTTTCGTAGCGGATAGTGGCGGCCACGGGCTTCTTGCTGGAGGCATCCAGCACTTTGCCGCGTACCAGCGTCACAATTTCGGGCCGGAACGTGGGCTTCAGGCTGATACGGAAAATATCTTTCGAGCCACCCGTGCCATTACGGTCCGAAACCAGGTAGGCATCCTCCCCCGCCGCCGAAACAGTGTAGTAGGCATCAAAGTCGGGTGAGTTGACGCTGGGTCCCAGGTTGCGCGGCTTGCTCCAGTTCACCCAGCTGTCATCGAGCCGCTTGCTGTAAAACAGGTCGCTTTTGCCGTAACCGCCGTGCCCTTCGGAGGCGAAGTACAGCGTCTTGCCATCGGAGGCCAGGAAGGGGGCAAACTCGGGTTTTTTGGTGTTAATGGTGGTGCCTAGGTTGCGGGGCTTGCTCCAGGTTTTGCCGTCGGCCTTCATGAAGCTCACGTACAGATCCTGCTCCCCCTGCCCGTCTTTGCGGTCTACGGCCATCAGCATCACCTTCCCCGAGGTAGCCAGGAAGAAGTCAACGTTTTCGGCGTCGTCGTTGTAGTAATCCTCAATTTCCACCTTCTCCGGCTTGGTCCAGCCGGTAGCCGTGCGGCGCGTGAGGCTCGGGCCCTTCGGTACGATGGAGCCATCCGGCTCGTACACCCCAATCACCAGCAGCTGCTGGCCATTGGCCGACACGGAAGCTACCCCATTCGGGTCGCGGGGCGTATTGATGGGGCTACCGATATTCTTGGCTTGGTTCCAGACTTTCTTTTCCGCGTTGCCCAACGAGCTGAGCCAGACGTCCTGCGCGTCCTTGGCACCCCCCACGTTCTGGGGACTTTCCTGGCGGGCAAAGAACAGCGTACGGCCATCGGGCGAAATAACCGGGTGCGTATCCACGTACTTGGAGTTGACGTTGGGCCCCAGGTTCACCATGGCGGAATCGAAGCTCACCCCGCTCTGCTCGTTCTTGAATTCCTTCTTTACCATGGCCTCAGCTACGTCGGCCACCCCGATGGCGTCAATCTGGTTGACCCCGTTGACAGCCTTGGTGTTCATCGTGACGACTACCCCAATGGTGCGGTAAGTGCCCGGCGAAAACGTAATCTGCAGCGTCCGAAACTGCTCCGGAATAGGGCCGGGGCTGTCATTGGTGTATACTTCGTGCTTGGTGCCCCGAGTATCTACCAGTTCTATTTTGATGACGGAACCCGGGTTGAAATTTTCCACGACGGTAACCTGCCGTGCCACTACCGACTTGCCAAACCGGATTTCAATAAACTCGTTGTTGCCTTCCTTCTTCGGAATCCAGGCTTCGTTATTAGCCTGGCCCAGCGGAGTAGCGTTGGGCTCGCCCAGTACCTTTTCGGGCGAGAACGGCTCCTTGCCCTCGGCCTTCTGTGAGGATACCGCCACCACTTTACTCGCCCACACGGCATGCTGCGCCTGCGCCAGCCTGCTCCCCCCCACAATCAACCCCAGCGACAACAGTATTTTTGTAACATTCATACAATCAAAGTCAAGTCGGACGCCTTTGGGAGAACAGTAGAAGCTAAACCACACGGTCAGAACTCTGAAGACGTCCTAACGTGGTTGTAAGTTTCGCTGTTCCCCGAAAGACAGCCCCCAGGCACGCCCGGCAGGCCCGTACTACGGAATTTTGTGGCGTAAAAAGAAACAAGGTACACTATATGACAGTGCCCGGCCGACCAATTACTGGGAGCAATTCGCCCAGTAAGGGAATCCTATCGACGGGAAACAATCCTATTTCAGGTGCAAGGGTCACAGACGCAGCTTGACCGGAGAAAGTTGCACTCCGCACTTTCCGGGCCAGCTGCGTATACGGGCAGGATATCCGGCAATACGGCCTTTTGTCGTACCTTGCGGAGTACCCAGAGTCCCCCCTTAAGTACCTCATTTTTTCATCATGGAAGAAAAGCTGCTGGACGAAATTCCGTCCCTCGATTTGGCTGATTTCCGTTCCGGCGACCCGGAGCGCAAAGCCCGCTTTGTTCAACAACTCGGCGAAGCCTACCAGAATATCGGTTTCGTGGCCCTCAAAAATCACGGCCTCACCGATGAGCAGACTCAGGCCCTGTACGCTGATGTGAAGTCGTTCTTCTCGCTGCCCGACGACGTGAAGCAGCAGTACGAGAAGCCCGAATTAGCCGGTCAGCGCGGCTATGTAAGCAAAGGGAAGGAACACGCCAAGGGCCGCAACACCGGCGACCTGAAGGAGTTCTACCACGTAGGCCAGGAAGTAGAAGACGCCACTGACCCCATCGGCAAGGAGTATCCCGACAACATCTGGCCCAGCGAAGTGGAAGGCTTCCATAAAAGCACCTTCACGACCTACCGCACGCTGGAAGCAGCCGGCAAGGACGTATTGCGCGCCATTGCCCTGTACCTGAAACTGCCGGAAACCTACTTCGATGACAAGGTGCGCAACGGCAATAGCATTTTGCGCCCCATCCACTACTTCCCCATCGAAGACCCGGATGCGGTACCAGCCGACGCCGTTCGGGCCGCCGAGCACGGCGACATCAACCTCATCACGCTGCTGATGGGCGCCTCGGCCGACGGCCTGCAGGTGAAGCGCCGCGACGACCAGTGGATTCCGATTACGGCTCTGCCCGACCAGATTGTGGTGAACGTGGGCGACATGCTCCAGCGCCTGACCAACGGCGTGCTCAAGAGCACCATTCACCGCGTGGTGAACCCCGCCCGCGAGAAGATGAACTCTTCGCGCTTCTCGGTGCCGTTTTTCATGCACCCGCGCTCCGAAATGAGCCTGGCCGCCCTGGACAGCTGCGTAACCCCCGAAAACCCCAAGAAGGAAGCCGACATTACGGCCGGTGAATTCCTGAATGAGCGCCTGATTGAACTAGGTCTCAAGAAGAAGTAGCCTGACTTCAGTGCTTTTAAAAAGCGTCCGTCTTCCCGGGAAGACGGACGCTTTTTTGTGCGCTTTTTGCTGCAGGAAAGCCACCGACCACGGCATAACCCGAGTTGATAAGCGAGCAACTCGTTATCTTGTCCGGCACTCTCTCCTGCCTTTTCTCTAGTTGCACCCGTGGTTTCGCCGCAAGACGATATTCAGCTGGCTCCCCCGCCCCGCCCCGCCAAACAGGTGAAGCGGGGCCGCAACCTCATTTTCCTGAAGGATGTGGCGGCCCTGGGCCTGAGCGCCTTTGGGGGCCCGCAGGCGCACTTGGCCATGATGCTGCGGCTGCTGGTAGATAAGCGCCGCTACCTCACGGCCGCCGAGCTACTGGAACTGACGGCGCTATGCCAAATTCTACCCGGCCCCACTTCCACTCAGACCATTACGGCCATCGGCTTCCGGCTGGGCGGGCCCAACTTGGCCTACCTCACCCTGCTGGTCTGGATGATGCCGGCCGTGTGCATCATGACCTGCGCCGGCCTCACCATCAGCTACTTGGATAAGGAGCAGGTAGCCCGACTGGTGCAGTACGTGCAGCCGGTGGCGGTAGGCTTCGTGGCGTATTCTGCCTATAAGATTGCCGAGAAGGTCATCCATACCAAAACCTCTGTGGCCCTGATGGTGGTGGCCGCCATGCTGGTCTACCGGTTTCAGGTGCCCTGGCTCATGCCCATTCTACTGCTGGCGGGTGGCCTCATCACCACGTTCCGCTACCGCAAAATGCCCCAGGAAACCAAGCTGCCGCTGCGCATCGAGTGGCCGAACTTTCTGCTGTGGCTGGGCATCTTTATCGGGGCCGCCGTGCTGGGGCAGTACACGCAGTGGCTGCCAGTGCGCCTGTTCGAGAATTTCTACCGCAACGGGAGCCTCGTGTTCGGGGGCGGGCAGGTGTTGGCCCCGCTGTTCTATACTGAGTTCGTGGAGTTTAAGCATTACCTCTCGCCCGAGGAATTCCTTTCGGGCCTGGGGATGGTGCAGGCCCTGCCGGGTCCGAACTTCTCGTTTGCCTCCTACATCGGGGCGCTGGCTATGCGCCGGGAGGGCAGCGGCCTCGACGGGCAGCTGCTGGGGGCTTTGGTGGGCGCGGTTGGTATTTTTATGCCAGGCACGCTGCTTATTTTCTTCCTGATCCGGTTCTGGGATCAGCTGAAGCGGTACCGAGTGATAAAGGCCTCATTAGAGGGCATCAATGCCGTATCGGCTGGACTAGTGTGCGCGGCCACGTTTCTGCTCTACCATCCGCTGCCCGACCGGCCCATCAATCTGGTGTTGATTGCCGCCACCTTCCTGCTGCTGCTCTGGGAAAAGGTGCCATCCTACCTTATCGTGGGCGCGGCGTTGGTAGCAGGGCTGGTATTTTAGACTTGGCTGCTATTACGAGCAAAGTGAAGCAATCTGTCCTTTACAGGGTTCTGATTTCTGACCTACGCAAAAGCCCCTGACGCCAGCACGGACGTCAGGGGCTTTCTGCAATTCAAGGCTTTGTGCTGCGAGCAGGAAGGATTAGCTACGCTGTCCTTCGGGTGCTTCGACACTGGCTTGATGCGGCACATGCTCGCAATGACACGCAGGGTTACATCAGCAACTGCTCGGGCAGGCGCATGAGGTAGTCGCCGTAGCCACTTTTGCGCAGGGGCTCGGCAATTTTGCGCAGCTGGTCGGCGTCGATGAAGCCTTGGCGGTAAGCCACTTCCTCAATCGAGCCCACCTTCAGGCCCTGGCGCTGCTCCAGCACGCGCACAAATTCGCCGGCCTGCATCAGGCTTTCGAAGGTACCCGTATCGAGCCACGCGGTGCCGCGGCCCAGGATGCCTACTTTCAGCTTCCCGCGGCGCAGGTACTCCTGGTTCACGTCCGTGATTTCGTACTCGCCACGGGGGCTGGGCTTCAGGTCCTTGGCAATCTGCACCACGTCGTTGTCGTAGAAGTACAGGCCGGGCACGGCGTAGTTGCTCTTGGGCTGGGCCGGCTTCTCCTCAATGCTGAGGGCCTTATTGTTGGCATCGAACTCTACCACGCCATAACGCTCCGGGTCATGCACGTGGTAGGCATACACCACGCCACCGTCGGGGTTGCTGTTGCTCTTGAGCAGCTCTTCCATGCCTTCGCCGTGGAATATATTGTCGCCGAGCACCAGGGCCACCTTATCGTCGCCGATGAAGTCAGCGCCCAGCACGAAAGCCTGCGCCAGACCGTTGGGCACTTCCTGCACGATGTACTCGAAGCGGCAGCCCAGGCTGGCGCCGTCGCCGAGCAGCTTCTTGAACTGAGCCTGGTCGTGGGGCGTGGTGATGATGAGGATTTCCCGGATGCCGGCCATCATCAGGATGGACAGTGGGTAGTACACCATCGGCTTGTCGTACACCGGCATCATCTGCTTGGATACGGCCAGGGTAAGGGGATGCAACCGGGTGCCGGAGCCGCCGGCGAGAATGATGCCTTTCATATGTATGGTCTTGAGGGCTTGGAGACTTAGGAATTTGGATAAAAGAACGTCATGCTGAGCTTGCCGAAGCATCTCTACCGCTTCGCTTGAATACGGCTCAAACGTCAGCAGTAGAGATGCTTCGGCAAGTTCAGCATGACATAAGGACTAATTCCGCTCAGCAATAAACTCCTGGTTTTCCTTGAACCAGCTCAGCGTTTTCTGCAAACCTTCCTGAATGCGGATCTGGGGCTGGTAGCCGAGCAGGTTGTTGGCCTTGCTGATGTCGGCCAAGGAGTCGCGGATGTCGCCGGCGCGGTCGGGGCCGTACTCGGGCGTGATGTCGGAGCCGGCTTCTTCCTTGAGAATGTTGAACAGGTCGTTGAGCGAGGTGCGGTCGGCTACGGCCACGTTGTACACCTGGTTCACGGCCTCGGGATTCTGCACCAATGCCGCCTTGATGTTGGCCTGCACGCAGTTTTCCACGAAGGTGAAGTCGCGGGTCTGGCCGCCGTCGCCGTTCATTTTGGGCGGACGGCCTTCGAGCACGGCATCAATGAACAGCGGAATCACGGCCGCGTAGGCCCCGTTGGGGTCCTGGCGCGGGCCGAAGATGTTGAAGTACCGCAGGCCGATGATTTCCATGCCGTAGGTCTTGCCGAACACGTCGGCGTAGAGCTCGTTGGCGTACTTGGTCACGGCGTAGGGCGAGAGGGGCTTCCCGATGCGGTCCTCCACTTTCGGCAGCGCTTTATGGTCGCCATAAGTGGAGCTGGAGGCCGCGTACACGAAGCGCTTCACGCCCGCTTCCTTGGCCCCCACCAGCATGTTCACGAAGCCGCCCACGTTCACGTCGTTGCTCGTGATGGGGTCGTTGATGGAGCGCGGCACGGAGCCCAGGGCCGCCTGGTGCAGCACCACGTCCACGCCCTGGCAAGCGTCGATGCAGGTATGCCGGTCGCGGATGTCGCCCTCAATGACGCGCAAAGCCGGATTGCTTTCGAACAGCGCCACATTTTTGCGGAAGCCGTTGGAGAAGTTGTCCAGCACGCGCACCTCTTTGGCGCCGTACTTGAGCAGATATTCCACCAGATTCGAGCCGATGAAGCCGGCCCCGCCGGTAACGAGGAAGCTCAGGTTATCGAGCGGCTGGTCGTGAAAAGGAGTGTTGTACATTTCTTGGGGATAATCAGCACGTCATGCTGAGCTTGTCGAAGCATCTCTACCGCTTCGCTTGAATACGGCTCAAACGTCAGCAGTAGAGATGCTTCGGCAAGCTCAGCATGACGTTCCTTCTGGGCCTAGCGGTTGTACTGCTTCTGGTAGTAATCCTGGTAAGCGCCGCTGGTGACATTGTTCAGCCACTGCTCGTTTTCCAGGTACCAATCTACGGTCTGGCTCAGACCCTGCTCGAAGGTAACGGAGGGTTTCCAGCCCAGCTCGTTCATGATTTTGCTTGAGTCGATGGCATAGCGCAGGTCGTGGCCGGCGCGGTCCGTCACAAACTTGATGAGCTTGCGCGAGGTGCCTTTCTCTTTGCCGGTTTTCTCATCCAGCGTGTCGCAGAGCAGGTGAATCAACTCCAGGTTGGCCCACTCGTTTACGCCGCCGATGTTGTAGGTTTCGCCCACGATGCCCTTATGGAACACGGCATCAATGGCGGTGGCGTGGTCCTTCACGAACAGCCAATCGCGCACGTTTTCGCCCTTGCCGTACACCGGAATGGCCTCGCCGTGCTGAATGCGGTGGATGGCCAGCGGAATCAGCTTCTCGGGGAAGTGGTTGGGGCCGTAGTTGTTGGAGCAGTTGCTCAGCTTCACCGGCATGTGGTAGGTGTGGTGCCAGGCCCGCACAAAGTGGTCCGACGACGCCTTGCTAGCCGAGTAGGGCGAGCGGGGGTCGTAGCTGGTTTCTTCCGTGAACATGTCGGGGCCGAAGTCCAAAGAGCCGTACACCTCGTCGGTGCTCACGTGGTAGAACACCTTGCCGTCGTAGTTGAGCGGCTTCCACAGGTTTTTGGCGGCGTTCAGCAGGTGCACCGTGCCCAGCACGTTGGTCTTCACGAAGGCCAGCGGGTCGGTGATGCTGCGGTCCACGTGGCTTTCGGCGGCCAAGTGAATCACGGCGTCGGGCTCCTCGGTGGCAAACAACTGGTCCACGAAAGCCTGGTCGGTGATGTCACCTTTCACCAGGCGGTAGTTGGGCGCGTTTTCAATGTCGCGCAGGTTTTCGAGGTTGCCGGCGTAGGTCAGGGCATCCAGGTTCAGAATCTGATACTCCGGATACTTGGTCACGAACAGGCGCACCACGTGCGACCCAATGAAGCCGGCCCCGCCGGTGATGATGATTTTCATCTTTATTGAATTGTTGGATTGTTTAATGGTCAAATGGCTGGCCGTTCAACGACTGTAGCAGAAAGGCCAACCATTTAACAATTCAGCCATTTAGCCTTTCAGGGCCAGCTGCCACTTCCAGGAACTGGCCAGGGCTTCTTCCAGGGAAGCCGAAGTCCGGAAGCCCAGGGTTTCCACCGATTTGGTGACGTCGGCGTAGATGGCCGGCACGTCGCCGGGGCGGGCCGGGCCGATTTTGTAGTTCAGCTGCTGGCCAGTGGCGCGCTCAAAGGCCTGCACTACTTCCAGCACCGAGTTGCCGCGGCCGGTGCCCACGTTGAAGGTTTCCACCGTCTCGCCTTTCTGGTCGAGTAAGCGCTGCACGGCTACCACGTGCGCCTTGGCCAAATCCACCACGTGCACGTAGTCGCGGATGTTGGTGCCGTCGGGCGTGTCGTAAGTGTTGCCGTTGATGGTCAGTTGCTCGCGCATGCCGGCGGCCGTCTGGGTCACGTACGGAATCAGGTTCTGGGGCACGCCCAGCGGCAGCTCCCCGATTTTGGCCGAGGCGTGGGCCCCAATCGGATTGAAGTAGCGCAGCAGGATGGTACGCAGCGTGTTATCGGGCGCGTTGGCCACGTCGCGCAGGATGTCTTCGCACATCTGCTTGGTAGCACCGTAGGGCGAGTTGGCCTTTTTGGTGGGCGTCTGCTCAGTCACGGGCAGCGCGTCGGGCACGCCGTACACGGTACACGACGACGAAAACACCAGGGCCTCCACGCCAAACTCTCGCATCACCTGCAGCAAAGTCAGCAACGAGCCCACGTTATTCTGGTAGTACTCCAGTGGCTTCTGCATCGACTCGCCCACGGCTTTAGAGGCCGCGAAGTGAATCACCCCATGCAGGCTGCCTTCCTCGGCAAATACGGCCCGCAACGCCTCGGCGTCGTTGCAGTCGATGCGGTGCAGCGGCACTTTCACGCCCAGAATTTCTTCTATGCCGCGTAAGGCCGACTCCCGCGAGTTGCTGAAGTTGTCAATGATAACCGGCTGAAAACCGGCTTCATACAGCTCCACCACCGCGTGCGAGCCAATGTAGCCCGCGCCTCCCGTTACCAGTATTTTCGTGCGTTCCATAGCAGTTCGTTGTGTGTCATGCTGAGCGAAGCCGAAGCATCTCTACCGCTTCGTTGTGGTAGTAATTAATTACCCTCTGTAGAGATGCTTCGACTGCGGCTGCGCCTTCGCTCAGCATGACGTTCTTATTTCACTCAAACCCTTACAGGCTCCAGTACTGCATGTCCTGCACCTTGCCGCGGAACAGGCCTTTCAGATCCACCAGCACCGCGTTGTCGCTGGTGATGGACTGGAAGTAAGCTTCGTCGTGCTGGGTGTAGGGCTGGTGGCTGACGGCCACGATAACTGCGTCGTAGTCGGTGCGGACGTCAGCGGCGGGCGTCAGGCGGAAGCCGTACTCATGATGCAACTCTTCGCTGTCAGCGTGCGGGTCTACGATGTCCACGTTCACCGAGAAGTTCTTCAACTCCTGAATCACGTCGGCTACCTTGGAGTTGCGGATGTCCTCCACGTTTTCCTTGAAGGTCGCGCCCATCACCAGCACGCGGCTCTTGGCCACGTCCTTGCCTTTCTTGATCATCATCTGCACAGTCTTCCGTGCGATGTAGGCGCCCATGTTGTCGTTGGTGGTCCGGCCGCTCAGAATCACCTTGGCGTCGTAGCCCAGCTCCTTAGCCTTGTAGGTCAGGTAGTACGGGTCCACGCCGATGCAGTGGCCGCCTACCAGACCGGGCGAGAACTTCAGGAAGTTCCACTTGGTGCCAGCGGCTTCCAGCACCTCGTAGGTGTTGATGTTCATGCGGTCGAAAATCATCGACAGCTCGTTCATCAGCGCAATGTTCACGTCGCGCTGAGTGTTTTCGATGATCTTGGCGGCCTCGGCTACCTTGATGCTGCTGGCGCGGTGCACGCCGGCCGTTACCACCAGTTCGTAGGTCTTGGCAATTTCCTCTAACGACTCGTCGTCACAGCCCGCTACCACCTTCACGATGCTGGCCAGGGTGTGCTCCTTATCGCCGGGGTTGATGCGCTCGGGCGAGTAGCCCACTTTGAAGTCGCCGTTGGCGAAGCTCAGGCCGGAGTGCTTTTCCATCACCGGAATGCAGTCTTCTTCAGTGCAGCCAGGGTACACGGTGCTCTCGAATACCACGTAGTCGCCCTTCTTCAGCACCTTGCCTACCGACGAGGAAGCGCCAATCAGCGGCTTCAGATCGGGCTGGGCGTGCTCATCAATGGGCGTAGGCACGGCCACGATGTAGAACGTGGCTTCGCGCAGCACATCCAGCGAATCGGTGAACGTAATATCGCAGCCTTCGAAGTCCTTGGCTTCCAACTCGCCGCTAGGGTCGATGTGGTTGCGCATCATCTCTACGCGCTTGGCGTTGATGTCGAAACCAATCACCTGGATTTTACGGGCGAATTCGAGGGCAATAGGCAGGCCTACGTAACCGAGGCCGATAACGGCCAGTTTGGCCTGTTTCTGGAGAAGTTGCTCGTACACGATAAAGGTGACTGAGTGATGGAGTGACTGAGTGAAAAGCTAGTAGCTGACGGGCGGGCGCTCCGGCGTTAGCCGGGGCTGATACGGAAAACCCGGTCGTCGGTTAGCTGATAGGATTCGTTACTTTCGGAACAGGTGGCACGACCTTCCGCATTGAAATGCAACTTCTGGCCATGCGTGCTCATCCAGCCGTGCTGCCGGGCCGGGTTGCCATATACCAGCGCATACGCTGGCACATCATGCGTCACTACTGAGCCGGCCCCCACGAAGGCATATTCGCCCAACGTTGTGCCGCACACAATGGTGCTATTGGCTCCGATGCTCACGCCCTGCGCCAGCTGGGTAGGCAGATAGTGACCGTCGCCACGCCGGGGCACGGCGGCCCGGGGGTTCAACACGTTGGTAAACACCACCGAAGGCCCCAGAAATACGTCATCGGCGCAGTGTACGCCGCTGTAGAGGCTCACGTTGTTCTGCACCTTCACGTTGCGGCCCAGCGTCACGCCGTCGGCCACAAACACGTTCTGGCCCAGACTGCACTGCTCCCCCAGCACCGCCCCGCCGCTGACGTGGCAGAAGTGCCAGATGCGGCACCCGGCCCCGATGCGGCAGCCCGCGTCAAGGACGGCGGTAGGGTGCGCATAATAGCCGGGGGCGTCGGACATGCCGGAAGGGTTGATGAACAGATTTTCAGCCCGCAAAGGTAAGGGTTTTAGTAGTCTGTTAAGAATTCCTTGCCCCGCCCGGCTCCGAAGGCTGCTGGTTTGGCATGTTATCTTTCTATTATCCGCGCCTGGGCCACCCCTGGCCAGGTGGCGCGTACCATGCGGGCCTTCCCGAAAATATCCGCATGGGCCGTTGTTTGCGTGTATCCCAGCACCTGCAACATGGCTACCGTATCGGGGGCAAACTGCTCATTGATTTCAAAGTAGAGCGCGCCACCTATAGTCAGCAGGTTGCGGCCCAGCTCCGCAATGCGGCGGTAGAACCGCAACGGGTCGTGGTCGGGCACGAACAGGGCGGTAGCGGGCTCGTACCGGAGCACGTTGGGGCGCATCAGGGGCCGCTCGTTTTCCAGCACGTAGGGCGGGTTGCTCACCAGCACATCCAGCGCCCCGGCCAGTACGGGCACCTCCGCCAGAATATCAATCTGCTGAAAATCAACACTCACTGTATATCTTACAGCATTGCGCCGGGCCACCGCCAAGGCCGCCGCTGAGACATCCACGGCCGTGAGGTGGCAGCCGGGCAGCCGGCCGGCCAGGGCCAGCGGAATGCACCCCGAGCCGGTGCCCACGTCCAGCACCCGCAGCCCCGCCCGGCCCACCTGCTCCCGCACTACCAGTTCCACCAGTTCCTCGGTTTCGGGGCGCGGAATGAGGGTGGCAGGCGTCACTTCCAGCTCCAGACCGGCAAAATGCGCCACGCCCAGCACGTACTGCAACGGCTCGTGGCGCAGCAGCCGCGCTTGCATGGCAGGTAACTCTGCGAGCTGGGTTTCGTCCACGACTTCCTGCGCCTGCATGCGCCGCTGCAACGGGGTGAGGTGCAGGAGATGTTCCAGCACCTGCCCGGCTATGGCCTCGGCCTCGCGGGGGTCATGCAGGGCTTGTAGGGCAGTGGTCAGGTCGGTGGTGAGGTGGCGGAGCGTGGGCATGGCGCAAAGGTACGCCGCGCCCGGCGGGCAGCTTTGGCGTTAGCGGCCGTGCTGTATCTTCACCGCTTCCGAACTGCTCTTCTATCCCACCAGCGTATGGCTTTCTCCGATTTCGACCACCTGATGATGCACCGCGCCCTCGATCTGGCCCGGCTCGGCACCGGTTATGCCCGGCCCAACCCCTTGGTAGGCTGCGTTATCACCCACGAAGGCCGCATTATTGGAGAAGGCTGGCACCGGCAATACGGCGGGCCGCACGCGGAAGTAAACGCCGTGCAGTCGACGACGGAGTCGCAGCTACTGGCCGGCAGCCGGGTGTACGTGACGCTGGAGCCCTGCTCCCACTTCGGCAAAACCCCACCCTGCGCCGATTTGCTCATCGAAAAGCAGGTAGCCGAAGTAGTGGTCTGCAACCTCGACCCCAACCCGCTGGTAGCCGGCCAGGGCCTGCAGAAGCTCCGCGACGCCGGTATCCGGGTGGAAACCGGTTTGCTGGAAGCGGAGGGCCGCTGGCTGAACAGGCGCTTTTTCACGTTCCAGGAGCAAGAGCGGCCCTACGTAGTGCTGAAGTGGGCCGAAACGGCCGATGGCTACCTGGCCGGCCCGTATTTTCAGCCGGTGCCTATCAGTGGGGAATTGAGCCGGGTGGCCGTGCATCAATGGCGGGCCGAGGAGCAGGCCATTCTGGTCGGTACCCGTACTGCGTTGCACGATAACCCTCACCTGAACGTACGCGAGTGGCCCGGCCAGAGTCCGCTCCGACTCGTCATTGACAAGAACCTGAGCTTACCGCCCACCCATCATCTGTTCGACGGCTCCCAGCCTACGGTGGTCTACACGTACCGGGAGCGGGCCGCCAGGGAAGGCGTCGACTTCGTGATGCTCTCCGAAGCCGAGGACCTGTTTCCCCAGATTCTGCAAAGTCTGGCCCGGCGCAACGTGCAGTCGGTGCTGGTGGAAGGCGGCCCCACGGTGCTCAGTTCCCTATTAAAGGATGGCCTGTGGGACGAAGCCCGCGTGATTCGGGCACCCAAGCGGCTGGGAGGAGGCGTACCAGCCCCGCACCTGGGCCTGGCCGGCCTGCACGAGCAGTTTTCGCTGGGCGAAGATGAGGTCTTCATCTACCACCGAAACTACTGATTTAACCGCTGATAACGCTGCTTTCGGTTGCCGGATCCGGCGGCATTCTATATAGAACGCAGAAAGGGACAATCCTTGCGGAAAGTCCCTTCTGCTTACTATTACCGGCTCAAAACCGGCGGTTACGCTCTACTACTCGGCGGCCGAAGCCGTAGCCGACGTGTGCACTTCAGCAGCCTCAACGGCAGCCGGCAGCACCGATACGAACGAGCGGTCCTTGCGGCCCTTGCGGAACTGCACCGTGCCGTCGATCATAGCGAACAGCGTGTGGTCCTTGCCGATACCCACGTTCTGGCCGGGGTGGTGCTTGGTGCCGCGCTGACGCACGATGATGTTGCCGGAAATGATAGACTGACCACCGAAGATCTTCACGCCCAAGCGCTTGGATTCTGATTCGCGGCCGTTATTGGAGCTACCTACGCCTTTCTTGTGTGCCATGGTATTTGAGTGCTTAGTGCTTGGTTGTTAGTGCTTGGGGATTGTTGGACCGAAACCGCTCAGCTGAATCAACTAGAGCACCAGGCACCAACAACTATGCACTAAACTAGCCGATGCTGTTGATTAGAACTTTGGTAAACTGCTGACGGTGGCCGTTCAGCTTCTTGTAGCCCTTGCGGCGCTTCTTCTTGAATACCAACACCTTGTCGCCTTTTACGTGGGCCAGGATGGTACCGCTTACGGTAACGTCCAGCTCGGGCGAGCCAATGGTGAGGGTTCCGTTATCATCGGTCAGCAGGGCTTTGCCCAGCTCCACGGTGTCGCCGACGTTGCCAGCCAAACGGTGGGCGTATACAAATTTATTGGCTTCGACCTTAGTCTGCTTCCCGGCTATGTTGACAATTGCGTACATCGGCGTCTTCGCGGTTTCTGAAAAATGGAAGGCAAAAGTACAAGTACCGTTTTACAAATCCAAACCCTAACTCACTAAACCTCATTGCTCCTACCCGCAGGGCCTGTAAAAACTCCTAAGTCAGGAACGCGCTGGCAGGTACGCGAATAGAATTTCTGTGGATAACTGCAATTGTCCACAGGCGAAATGTGGATAACTTTTGCGAAACGGCATTTCTGCTACTGCTTTTCATCCATTTTCAGGATTTACACCAACCATCAGTCGCTTAACGGCATACGGAAAAATTAGCTTGCAAAAAATGTGAAATAGGAACCTGCCTTCCCGGCCGGCCGGTTTATCTTTGAGTTTCGGCCTTGCCTGATGGCGGGCCAAACAATCGGCCCTGGCCTGGGTTTGCACACCGCCCCGTAAGGCCCCGACTTTTTTGCTATTTCTCGTTTTTACTACCTGCCGCAATGGAACCTCTGCTCACCGAGAACCCCAATCGATTTGTTCTTTTCCCCATCCAGCACGACGACGTGTGGCAGTTCTACAAGAAGGCGGAGGCCTCTTTCTGGACGGCCGAGGAAATCGACCTCTCGCAGGACCAGAAAGACTGGGAAAACCTGAATGACAACGAGCGGCACTTCATCAGCCACGTGCTGGCCTTCTTCGCGGCTTCCGATGGCATCGTGAACGAGAACCTGGCTGTGAACTTCATGCAGGAGGTTCAGATGGCGGAGGCCCGCTGCTTCTACGGCTTCCAGGTGATGATGGAAAACATCCACTCGGAAACCTATTCGCTGCTGATTGATACCTACATCAAAGACCCCAAGCAGAAAGACTACCTCTTCAACGCTCTGGAAACGGTGCCGTGCGTGAAGAAGAAGGGCGACTGGGCCATCAAGTGGATCAACTCCGAGAACTTCACGGAGCGCCTCATTGCCTTCGCAGCCGTGGAAGGCATCTTCTTCTCGGGCTCGTTCTGCAGTATTTTCTGGCTGAAGAAGCGTGGCCTGATGCCCGGCCTCACGTTCTCCAACGAGCTGATTTCGCGCGACGAGGGCCTGCACTGCGACTTCGCCTGCCTGCTCTACAAAGACCACCTGCAGAACAAGCTGCCCGAAGCCCGCGTGCACGAAATCATCCAGGACGCCGTGCAGATTGAGCAGGAATTCGTGACCGACGCGCTGCCTGTGAACCTGATTGGCATGAACGCCAAGACCATGAGCCAGTACATCGAGTTTGTGGCCGACCGCCTGCTGGAGTCACTGGGTTACAGCAAGATCTACGGCGCTTCCAACCCCTTCGATTTCATGGAAATGATTTCGCTGCAGGGCAAAACCAACTTCTTCGAGAAGCGCGTGGCTGAGTACCAGAAGGCAGGCGTGATGAGCGAGCGGACCGAAAACGCCTTCTCCCTGGACGAAGATTTTTAACACCCCGCCAACGGTTACCAAAAGCAAAGTCGGAGCATTAAGCTCCGACTTTTTCTTTTTTAGCCCCTGCGTATGGAACCCGTTTTTGCGTCTCCCTGCCTGGCCTGTCGCCGCCGGCTCCGGTGGAATGGCCGGCCGCTGTTCACCTCCTGCTCCTGCCTCCGCTACGGCCCCGGCGTTACGGCGGTAGCATTGGCGGCAGGAGTTGTACTCGCGGCGGGCGTCGTCTGGTTGTGGCGGGAATCGGCTGGTGGCGGCCCAAGCCGCAGGCTAGCGGCTAATACGCAGGCCCCGATTAATACCGACAATACCACTTCTGCTGGAAATCAGCAACTCAATTTCCAACCGTTTTAGCGAGCTATATAGAACCGCCACAATGACAAAAAAAGGCCTAAGCACTAGTGTTTTAGGCTTATGTGGAAAACTTCTGAACAGAAGGTTTGTCCTGAACTCCCGGGACGGATATCTTCGGAACCGTTGACCCTGCGTTGTCGCTTGCTGACGCCTGGTTTTGTCCCGACAGCTTTGGCCGGCCTGCTCCGGTCTTTCCCATACTTCCAACACTCCCCACATCACCTGCTACGCTTATGTTGGTACTCAAACGCGACGGCCGCCGCGAATCCGTGAAGTTCGATAAGGTTACGGCCCGCATCGAGAAGCTTTGCTACGGTCTCAACCAGAACTTCATTTCCCCGATTGAGGTAGCCAAGAAGGTTATCGACGGCATCTACGACGGCGTGACCACCGTGGAGCTCGACAACCTGGCCGCCGAAACCGCCGCTTCGCTCACCACCAAGCACCCCGACTACGCCATCCTGGCCGCGCGCATTGCCGTGAGCAACCTGCACAAGGTGACGAGCAAGTCGTTCAGCAGCACCATGAAGCGGCTGCACACCTACGAGGACCCCAAAACCGGCGAAAACGCCTCCCTCGTGGCCCAGGACGTGTGGGAAATCGTGCACGCCCACGCTGCTACGCTGGACTCGGCCATCATCTACGACCGGGACTACAACTACGACTACTTTGGCTTCAAGACGCTGGAGCGCAGCTACCTGCTTCGCCTCGACGGCAAGGTGGTGGAGCGGCCTCAGCACATGATTATGCGCGTGGCCGTGGGCATCCACAAAGAGGACATTGCCGCCGCCATCGAGACGTACAATCTGATGAGCGAGCGGTGGTTCACGCACGCCACGCCGACGCTGTTCAACGCCGGCACGCCCAAGCCCCAGCTCAGCTCGTGCTTCCTGCTCACGATGAAGGACGACTCCATCGAGGGCATTTACGACACGCTGAAGAACTGCGCCCTGATTTCGCAGTCGGCCGGCGGGATTGGGTTGGCCGTGCACAATGTGCGCGCTACGGGCTCCTACATCAAAGGCACTAACGGCACCTCCAACGGCCTCGTGCCCATGCTGAAGGTGTTCAACGACACGGCCCGCTACGTGGACCAGGGCGGCGGCAAGCGCAAAGGCGCTTTCGCCATCTACCTGGAGCCCTGGCACGCCGACATTATCGACTTCCTGGACCTCAAGAAAAACCACGGCAAGGAGGAGATGCGCGCCCGCGACCTGTTCTTCGCCCTCTGGACGCCCGACCTGTTCATGAAGCGCGTGGAAGCCAACGGCGACTGGACGCTGATGTGCCCCCACGAGTGCCCGGGCCTGGATACCACCTACGGCGAGGAGTTCGAGAAGCTCTACCAGAAGTATGAGCGCGAAGGCAAAGGCCGCCGCACCATGAAGGCCCAGGAGCTGTGGTTCGCCATTCTGGAAAGCCAGACCGAGACCGGCACGCCCTACATGCTGTTCAAGGACGCCGCCAACAGCAAGAGCAACCAGAAAAACCTCGGTACCATCAAGAGCTCCAACCTCTGCACCGAGATTATGGAGTACACCGACGAGAACGAAATTGCCGTGTGCAACCTCGCCTCGCTGGCCCTCCCCCGCTACGTGCGCCCCGATGACGCCGGCAACCTGTTCTTCGACCATAAGAAGCTCTACGACGTTACGTACCACGCCACGCTGAACCTGAACAAGGTTATCGACATCAATTACTACCCCGTAATTGAGGCCGAGCGCAGCAACCGCCGCCACCGCCCCATCGGGCTGGGCGTGCAGGGCTTGGCCGATACGTTCATTGCCCTGCGCATGCCGTTCGAGAGCGACGAAGCCAGCGGCCTGAACAAGGACATCTTCGAGACCATCTACTTCGCGGCCATGACGGCCTCCAAGGATTTGGCCATGCGCGACGGTCACTACGAAACCTTCCCCGGCTCGCCGCTGAGCGAAGGCAAATTCCAGTTCGACCTCTGGAACGTGCAGCCCGATTCCGGCCGCTGGGATTGGGACACGCTGCGCGCCCAGGTAATGGAGCACGGCGTACGCAACTCGCTGCTGGTAGCCCCGATGCCTACCGCCTCCACCGCGCAGATTCTGGGTAATAACGAGTCGTTTGAGCCCTACACCTCTAACATTTATGTGCGCCGCGTGCTGAGCGGCGAGTTCATGGTGGTGAACAAGCACCTGCTGAAAGACCTGGTGAAGCTGGGCCTGTGGAACGAGCAGATGAAGAACGCCATCATTGCCGCCAACGGCTCGGTGCAGGACATCCCCACCATCCCGCAGAACATCAAGGACCTGTACAAAACGGTGTGGGAGATTTCGCAGCGCCGCATCATTGACATGTCGGCCGACCGGGGCGCGTACATCTGCCAGAGCCAGAGCCTGAACCTGCACGTGCTGAACGTGAACTTCGGCAAGCTCACCAGCATGCACTTCCACTCGTGGAAGAAGGGCCTGAAAACCGGCATGTACTACCTGCGCACCAAAGCCGCCGCCGACGCCATCAAGTTCACGGTGCAGAAGCAAGCCGCCGAGACCCTGGAGCCGCTGAACGTATCGGCCCAGAACGCCTCCGACATGGCCTGCTCCCTGGATAACCCGGATGCCTGCGAGGCCTGCGGGTCGTAAGAAGAAAAAAAGAGGAAGCCGCTGTGCTTCCTCTTTTTTTCTCTACTGAATTTAAAATTCTGATCAATGAAACAGCTTTTAGAAAAGGCCGAACGTTTACAGAATTTGATGGTCCGTCATGCCACTGGTGGAGTTGAGTTGGAAGAAGAGTATTCCGAACTGAGAAGAGAGTTTGTAAATCACTCTATCGCAAGAAATCTTGTTCCTTCATTCGTTACTGATTGCAGAACTTTAGATCAATTTTGGCAATTCATAAAGCACGAAGATGGCACCTACGCTGGTAGAAAGAGATTCTTATGGCAGAGCTTTTCTCCTTTGGTTTCCTTCTGTGAGAATCAGTTATCTAACCAAGCGAATCAACTTCTAACCAACCAAATCCAGACTTTTGGGTCGGAATATGTCAGCCAGGAGTGGCAGAAATCTATTGAGCGCTTACACTCAGATGTTGAAGGTGCCATTACGATAGCTCGTACCTTGATAGAGTCTGTATGTAAACACATACTCGAAGAGCATGAAATCTCATGTAACCATGTTCATGATCTTCCTGCTTTATATAAGCAGACAGCTGTGTGTTTGAACTTGTCTCCAAGCCAGCACAATGAAGATATTTTCAAGCAAATACTAGGTGGGTGTTTCTCTGTAGTGAACGGCTTGGCCGGGGTGAGAAATCAATTCGGCGATTCACATGGTAAAAGCAGCAAGCAAATTAAGCCTGCTAAGAGGCATGCAGAACTAGCTGTTAATCTAGCAGGCACAATGGCTTCATTCATGATCCAAACGCATTTGGCAATGAAGGATAAAGGCCCTGGAAACTCTCACTGATAGGCAAATCAAGGACGTTATGTAATAGTCCCCACCGCGCCGCTTGGAGAAATCTGGGCGGCGTTTTTCGGACGGCAGAACAGGGCTTTCTGGAAACGATTTTACTTACACTGCCTCCCCCTACTTACTTTCCTGTTCTATGCTATCCGAATGGCCTTCGACTGTATTTCTGGAAGAGCTGAAGGCCAGCGCCTATGCGCTGGCTTTGGAAATCATAGCAAAGCCAAATGAAGCGTTGGGAATAACCGAATCGAGTTTGCGTGGCTTCCCGCTGGCTACGCTTGTCGTTAGGTTCAGCCAGTTATCGGTGGTGCTGGAGTCGTACGGCAGACGTACCCATTACTTCCAGATAAAATTTGACATCTGGCCACCAGACACGGACGCGCCTGTGCTTCCGCTGTTCTGGTATGAAGTTGAGTTTTCCCCGGAAGGAGAAGTATGGGACGATTTCTTCGACCATTATCCATACTCTTCAAACGGCTAGCAGCATACCCTAAGAAGCCCCCGGAGCACCGAAACGAATGTTTCCATCCCCTGAGGCCGCCTCACTGCCCGAAACCGAATGGTTTGGGTGAGTGAGGCGGCCTCAGGGCTTCCAACCGATTGGTTTTGAGCAGTGAGGTCGCCTCAGGGCTTCGAACCGAATGGTTTCAGGCAGTGAGGCGGCCTCGCGGCTCCGAAACCATTGTATTTGCTGAGTGAGGCGACCTACCGGCCTGAAAACAGCTGATTTTGCGCGGGCAGGTATGGTGCAGCTTGCGCGGAATCAATACCTTATGGCCAGTATTCCTTAACCCCCATTCTCTATGCTTACCCCCACTACCGAGGGCCCGAACGCGGCTCCCCAAACCCCCACCATCCAGCGTACCAGCCAGCTGCCGGCCTCCGATGTGGCGCTGTCGGCGCTGGCCACCAAAGCGGCCGACGCCTGGACTACCTCGGCGCTGCCGCCGCTGCTGTGGCTCTCCAAAGCCGAGCTTACGGCCCTGGCCGCCGCCTACGCCCAGGGCCGCGACGCCGCCGATGCCGCCGGCGACCAGCGCAGCCCGCAAAGCCAGCGCCTCCAGCAGCTGGAAAGGACGTCCAAATAAGAACGTCATGCTGAGCTTGCCGAAGCATCTCTACCGAGGCTAATCAAATGGCATTGCCACGAAGCGGTAGAGATGCTTCGGCAAGCTCAGCATGACGTTCAATTTCCTTTACGCGGTCCGGTTCGCTCCGCAGGCCGCTTATTGCTATGACGAAATGCCCGCGCCGGTAGTGGCACGGGCATTTTTGCCTGTAGTAGCTTGTTCGGGCAGTTACTACTTAGCATCGGCCAGCAGCAGCATCGGCCCCCGCGCCTTCAGGTGGCGTACCGATACGGCCGGGCCCGCCGGGCCGCGCTGCACCTGCAGGGTATAGCGGTATTCGGTGCCGGCCGCGTGCAGCAGCAGCAGGTAGCGGCCGGTGGGCAGCGGCCGGAAGTTGAAGCGGTGCCCGTAGGCGGGCGCATCATAGGCCTGGTTGAACAGCACCTGCCCGCTGCCGAGGCTCACGACCTGCACCCGGCCGGGCTGCCCGGTGGCATTGTCGATGCGCACCCGGATACTTTCAGCGTCGGGGCTGCTGATGGTGACGGAGGCCGTCTGCTGGGCCTGCGCTGGGTGGGCGGCAGCCAGCCCCAGACCTACCCCGGCCAGGACCAGGGAACGGGCGAACAAGCGGGCAATGGCGGCCGAAGCGGTAGCGGGGAAATAGCGCATAGCGAAGAAGAAAAAAGAAGTGAAAGCCGAGGTTGGCCGGGGCGGGCTTTTGTCGGATTTCGGACAGTGCCGCCCCGGTTCCGGAGTGGAATTGCCAAGCGCCATGCCAATTAATTAAACCACTTATTATCAAATATTTATCTCGCATTCACTGTTACGCGCGGCACCATATAGTGCCCGGATTCGGGCGGTAGCGTCCGGTTTTGCGGGGTGGGGAAGCTCAGGCCGTTTTCTGCCCTGCTTTGGAAGAAACGCACCCCTCCGCTGGCGCACCAGCAACAGCTGGCGGCTCCGCTACCTGCAGAAACCCGGGCCGCATGTTTCGTTTGGATAGGGGCTGCTACCTTGCCGCCGTACGCAACCAACCTGATTTCTGCCCCCTCCTGTACCTGGCCCATTCGGCTGGTGCTGCTGAGTCGGCTGAAGCAGGCACCGTCTGGTGTCCGTGTCCGTGTTCGTATCCGTGACGGTGCCGTGGATGTATCAGCAGCTAGCCCGGCCGGCTACGTTGCCCGGCGAATAACCACCCGTGCAGGCTCTATTTTTTTTGCGGCTATGGCATCTTCTGAAACGACAGCTACACCTTCTGCGGCGCGACTGGCCTTCTACAACGCTGTACCATCGGTGCTATGGTCGGGGCTGGCGCTGGGGCCGCTGGCGGTGTTTTGCTACCTGCACATGGCACGGCCGTGGCTGTGGGGGCTGCTGGCGCTGAGTTTGCTGGCGTATGCCGTGCCCCGGGCGTGGTTCCGGCGGTGGCAGCTCAGCCGGAAGCCCGCCACCTACCGGCACCTGGGCGTGCCGCTCATCAACCGCGTAACCCAGCACGGCAGCCTGGTAAACGGGTTGGTACGGCGGCACTATCCCAACTACCGGCACGTGCGTAGCGGCCGGCGGGCCGTGGCGGCCCTCATCGGACACAGTTACCACATGGAGCAGTTTCATGTGGCGGCCCTGCTGTTTTTTCTGTTTGCCGGAGGCTACGCCGCCGCGCAGGGGCGCTGGGGCTGGGCGGCGCTGCTCACCCTGCTGAACGTGGGTTACAACCTGTATCCCATCTGGCTGCAACAGTACCTGCGGCTCCGCCTGAATCCATCGAAAAACGACGCCAGCACCGGTTAGGTACGCCATACTTCGCGTTTCTGTCCGGCTCTGGCGTTACACCATCAGCCCGCGGGATTCCTCAGCAAGCCCGGAATAATGGTGGCGGGCATGCAGCACAGGAAAGCCCCTGCAACGATACAGGGGCTTGTTTTCCGATACGATAGGCCCGGTGGCCGGTTATGCCTGAGCCCTTGCACTGGCCGCTTGTAGCAACTCAGTCCAAAACAAAGGGCCACCCCTTACGGGCGGCCCTGCCAGGCCGCTACAAGCGGCATGGAACGCGGAACAGCCTTTACGGCCGCTTGCGGCGGGCCGGGGCCGGGGCCGGGTTGGCCGCCCGGCGCGGTTCGGCGGGTGTCACTTGAATCGAATCGACGGTTACTTCGCCGGTGGGCAGTTTGGGTTGCACCAGAACGCCGTTAGGCTGCACATCGGTGGTAACGGGTAGCGGCTCGGCCTTGCCTTGGCCCACGCCGCTGGGCAGCGTCACGCCCGGCACCGGGCTGATGCGCTCCGTGGGATGGTGGCGGGTGGCCCGCACGGGCGGGCGGTTCTGGGCGTGGGCAGCAGAGCCGGCCAAGCTGGTCAGCAGCAAAACGAAGGCAAGTGGGCGGAACATAGGGCAGAAGAAAAGAGGGCGGAAGCGGCCGGACAACTACCAAACGGTGGAGAACGGGCGGTGCTTTAAGGCCTACGGCGGGCCGGGGGGAAGGTTCCTTGCGGCCCGGTCCGGCAGCTGCAAGTTGGCGGGCCGGTTGTTGCGTGCTGAGGTTGTTTCGTTGTTTTTCGGGAGGCAGCGTGCTGCACGAAGCAGCTACCTGCTTCCTCCGCTCAGCCCGGCAGCAGCAGTGGCTCGGGGAGCGGTGGCGTCAGGCGGTTACTGGGCGGGGTGTTGGTGAGGAAGCAGCGGGGCGGTTCCGGTCCTTGGTGGTAAGTGGCCAGCTGCTGCTGCACGGCCGCGTCTTCACGCGTGAAGCGGTGGTGCTGCCGCTCGTAGTCCTCGTAGGAGGCCACGGAGTAGTATTCCGTGAGCTGGTTTTCCTCCGCCAGAATGCCGGCGCGCAAGGCCCCGTCGCGCAGACGGCGGCGGGTAAGGCGGGCCGCCGTCCGTCGGAAAGCGGGCTGGTCGGCCGGGGCTACGGTGTACTCCGTCAGCACAGCTACGGGGCCGGTGGCGGAGTTGGGGAGGCCGGGCAGGGCCGGGCCGGTGGCGGCCGGCTCCAGATCAAGACTGGCGGCGGCCGGCATCGGGAAGAGCCAGGCCAGCAGAAGGCTCAGCAGCATCCAGGCGGCGGCAGCTACCAGGGCCGTTACCAGTGTGGTGCGGTCGGCCAGCTCGCCCCAGGCGATGCTGCCCATCGACAGGCCGGCCTGAAACACCAGCATAAAGATGCTCACAATGCGCGCCTGCACCCAGCGGGGCACGGCCAGCTGCACAGTGGTGCTGAAGCTCGTCATGGCCGTCAGCCAGGCCACGCCCGAGAGGAACATCACCGGAAACAGCCCGTACTCCGAAGGCATGAAGGCCAGCCCCAGGTTAGTGCCCACGAATACGCCGGACCCCAGCAGCACCCGCCGCCCGTACGGTAGCCGGTTGCCGACCCGGCCCAGCAGAAACGCCCCCGCAATAGCCCCCGCCCCCAGCCAGGACAGCAACACGCCGTAGGAACCGGAGCTCAGGTGCAGCCGCCGGGCCGTGACGACCGACAGCAGCGCCCACATGGCACTGGCCCCGAAGGCAAAGGCAAACGTGCGCACCAGCACCGCGTAAATCCCCGGCGAGTACCGCACGTACCGCAGGCCCGTCCGCACCGCCCCCAGAAAACTCTCGGCCGAGCCACCAGCTACCTCCGGCGGACGTTGCCAGCGGCGCACCACCACCCAGGTACCCACGAAGGAAATACCGTTGAGCAGAAACACGTAGCCGGGCGAGTAGTGCGCGATAATCAGGCCGCCCAGCGCCGGCCCCACGGCCCGGGCAATGTTGTTGCTGACGCCGTTGAGGGTAATGGCGAAGGGCAGCACCGGCCGGGGCACCAGCTCAGTCGTCACGGTTTGCCAGATGGGCGCGTTGATGGCTGAGCCCAGCCCCAGCAGAAACGTAAAGCCCAGCACGCCCAGAGCCGACACCTGCCCCGCCAGCGTGAGCCCGCCCAGTACGAAGGCTACCACGCCCATGAATGCCTGTGTGAACAGCAGCAGCCGGCGGCGGTCCACCAAATCACCCAGCGCCCCGGCCGGCAAACTCAGCAAAAAGGCGGGCAGACTGGTAGCGGCCTGCATCAGGGCTACCAGCAGCACCGAGGTAGTGAGGGTGGTCACCAGCCACACGCCGGCCACGTTCTGCATCCAGGTTCCGATGTTGGACACCACCGATGCCAGCCAGACCGCCCGAAAAACCGCGTACAGGAAAGGGGTGCGGAGCGAAGGAGGCGGAACCAAGGGAGGGTACATAGACGGCAGCAGCAATAACGGTGAATAACCACTGGCTCCGGCCGTAGGTTGCAGGCCCGGCGCAACTCCGCTTCCCGCTTCACGCCTCAGTTCACCATCAGGGCCGGCAACAAACAAAAAGCCGCTTCCCGGTCGGGAAGCGGCTTTTACCAATAGTTCGTGTTTGAGTCAGGCGTTACTTGGCGCTCCGCACGGGGGCACCGGCTTTTACGCTGGGGCTGAGGCCACGGCTGCGCTTCTTTTTCTGGGCTTTCACCCGCAGACGCCACCGTTTGTACACGCCCAGCTTTTTCATTTTATGGCGGCTATTACCGCGGTAGGGCTTGTAGTTGGGGCGGCCCCGCTTGGCACTCCGCCGGAACAGAGAAGCGCCCGATACCATTTCCGTACCGGCCGCACTGGCCGTCCCGCTGGCATGGGCCAGAACCGCCTCCGGCTCCAGCAACATCACAAAGGCCAAAAACAACAGAAGTAGCGTTTTGAACATAAGAAAGGATTAAGAGGTGGTGAAAGGAATCCGGTGAATAGAAACCATTTGCATCCATGCCAGGTATCTTACTCAAAGTGAAGGTATAGCAAAGTCAATAACTATAAAAATTCATATTTTCATGAATATTTTGCACATCTAATATTAAAAACAATTAATTGACTTATCCCATTATATAAACATGTAGCTACTTGCATTTTCCAGTCAATACACAAGCCACTCCTGAATAGATACCACCTGAATAGTGGAATCCCGAAAAATAAAAACCCCTCGTCGTTGCCGACGAAGGGTTGCAAGGCTCTCTAAAGAAGCCGGTTGTACTGATATTGGCCGCCCCCCGGCCTCTACGGTAAACCGTTAGCCGGTACAGGGGCCTTATTTACAATCCTCACACGCGGGAACACAGCCAACGCACCGCCTCACCCTCATCGGTGAACTGGTTCAGGGAGCAATAGTCGCCGTGAGTATGGGGCAGCGACGGCAGGCTCTCGTCCTGCACATGGTCGGCCTGGTAGGGCGCAATCAGGAAGGCCAGGTACACATGCCCGTCGAGTTGCTGGCGGAGCATCGGGTAAAAATCGGTCGTGAGCCAGTGTACATCCCGGGAATCCACCTGCACCCGGCGGCGCGAGTCGATCAGCCAGCGGCGGCAGGTTTCGCAGGTGCCGGCGTAGCGCAGCAGTTCCTGGTAGCCGGCGCGCAGCTCATCGGAGGTAGTGGGCCGCGTCCACCGGGCCGTTACAATGCCCAGGTCAGGGCGGTGGGTAAGCTGAAGAAAATCGGCAAGCGTGGTTGAAGTCATGCAAGCAGCGCTGAGTGAAAAACCAACGAGGAGAGGTTACCCGATACGCGGTATCGGGGCATTACGTTGGTTATGGAGCCGGGGGCCACCGGCTAACCCGGCCTCCCGCCCCTACCCCGCCGGCTACGGGCGTACTGGTGGCGCAGGCGGCACAGGTGCTTCCACTGGCCGGATATCGTAGCGGCGGTTGAACTCGGCCACGGCTTCGGAGCCCACGTTGCGCTTGGTCACTACAATCATCACCCCATCGGTGGCCTCCGCCCCGAAAATGCGGGTAGCATCGGGGCCTTTTACCACATTCACGCTGGCAATAGTGCGGCGGTTAAGGGCATTGATGGCCTGCTGGGTAGAGGGCTGACCGTCGAGGAAATACAGGCTGGGGCCGCTGGCCTGGACCGGAGCGGCCGGGGTAGTTTGGGCCTGAGCGGCGGGAGCGGCGAGGCCTAGTGTTAAAAGCAGGCTGGTGCCGAAGGCAGTAGAACGGAAGGCAGTAAGAATACGCATAGGCCCAACCGGCTCACAAAGTTTGTGCCGCAAGCGGCAAAAAGCCCGCGACACCACCCTAGTTTTACAGTTTATTTCGGTCTTTCGTCAGCACGAAAATCAATCCGTTACGGCCGGCCTCGCCATATTTCTTTATCGGATCATTGGACACGGACAAGGCCGAAACTACCCCGGCCGGTAATGCCCGCAGCTGCTGAGCGGTAGCCGGCTGACTGTTGATCAGCAGAAGGCGCCCGCCTATTTCCGCGTCGGTCAGGCCTTTACCGTCCACCAGCTTCTGGTACAATGCACCCGTGTCACCTTTCTGATGTTGGGCGGCAGCGGCGTTTTCAAGCTTGATATTGTATTTAACAAGGAGCTGCTGCACTGCCGGGGCATTCACTCCGGCTTTCGTGAAGGCAAATAGCACTCCATCATCCAGCTTGCTCCCAAAATCCTGACGCAAGGCTTTCATATTTACGCCAACACTGGCCTTATCGCCTTTAATGACGTGGATACTGGCTATCAGCTTCGGGTCGAGGCCAAATACTTCCTCCTTGGTAGACGGCTTGCCATCCAATACAAACGTGACCTTATCCAGCTTGGGATTTGTCTTTTGATCAGCCGCGCCAATAGGCTGGGGCATTTCAGCCTGCTTCGGGGTAGCGCAGCCCACAGCTACCAAGCCCAGCAGGGCAAAACTAGCGGCGTAGCGCAGCAGCTGCCGGCGGCTGGAAGGAAGGGAATTCATCATACGAATACGGTTTTTGAGGGTAATAAAGGAGAAAGGTGTTGCTAAAGCCGGCCCGGCCGCCAACGTACTCAGCCGGACCAGACTGTATTGATACTGCTTCGGGGCCAGCTGGCTTTCGCGTAGCACGGCGGCATCGGCAATGAACTCCAGGTTTTCCTGAGTAGCCCGCAGCCACAGCCAGGCCGCCGGACTAACCCAGGCCAGCACGCGGTGCAGGTGGCCCAGCAGCACATCCAGCGTGTGGGCTTGGCGGATATGCACCTGTTCGTGCAGCAATACCACCGGCAGCTCGGCCGGCGCGTGGTGGGCCGGGTTGAGGTAGATGGCGCGCCCAAACGAAAACGGGCTCACCTCCCCCATCACCGCCCGAAACCGCCCGCCTGCCGCCTCCACGGGCCGGGAAGCCCGGTGCAGCCGCCACAACGATGCGCCCTGCACCAGCAGCCGGAGCAGCAGCAAGAATGCGCCCAGCCCATAAGCCCCCAGTAGCCACACCCCATAGTCGGGGCCAGAAGCAGCCGGAACAGCCGCGCCGGTTGCCTCAGCCCAGGCGGGAAACACCAGCGGCAGCGGGGCGACGGGGGCCACGGCGGGCCGCAGCCAGCCCAGATCCAGCACCGGATACAGAGCCGCCAGAGCCAGCGCCGCCAGCAGATACGCCCGGTTGAGCTGATGAAACGTGAGCCGGCGCAGCAGCCCGTAGTACACGGCCAGCAGCAGCAGCAGCGCCCCCTGCATTTGCAGCAGATATAGCAGCAGCACGGGCATCAGGGCCGGGTTTTGCGGTTTTCAATCATGTCGATGATGTCCTGCAGCTCCTCGGGGCTGATTTTCTGCTCCTGCGCGAAGAATGACACCAGCTCTTTGTAGGAATTGCGGAAGTAGTCGCCCACGAACGTGCCTAGGAAGCGCCGCCGGTACTCCTCGGCCGTGACGCTGGGCACAAACCGGAACGTGTTGCCCAGCTTGCGGCTGGTGAGGTAGTGCTTGCGCTCCAGGTTGCGCACCGTGGAGGCCAGCGTGGTGTAGGGCGGGCGCGGCTCGGGCAGCAGTTCCAGCACTTCCTTGATGAAGCCGCCGCCCAGCTGCCAGAAGCCCCGCATGGCCTCTTCCTCGGGTTGAGTTAATCGTTCCATTTTCTTATTACGAACTTTTCGTAATTCTACGAATAAATCATACTTATTGGTTATCAACGGCAAATAATTTTTCATCAGAAAAGAGAGAGGCCGCCTGCATCACGCAGGCGGCCTCTCTCTTTTGAAGGAACGTTGTAGAGACGCAATATTTTGCGTCTCATCGTTGAACGGTTTAATAGCACATAAGTCAGCAACGATAAGACGCAAAATATTGCGTCTCTACAAGCCTTTGCCCCCCCGGCCCGACGGCTGAAAAAAGCCGCCGGACCGGGACGTTCTGTTACCAGATGTTGGCGCGGACGTTCTGGGCGCGGACCATCTTGGCGTCTTCCTTGCAGCCGAAGGCCTCATAGAACTGGGGCATGTTCATGAGCGGGCCGTTGGTGCGGTATTGGGCCGGGGAGTGTGAGTCGGTGAGGACCTGCTGGCGAATATACTCGGGGCGGGCGTTGGTGCGCCACACTTGCGCCCAGCCTAGGAAGAAGCGCTGCTCGGGCGTGAAGCCGTCGTAGCGGGGGCGCGGGTTGCTGCCGTATTTCTTCTGCAGCTCTTTTTCGAGGGCCGAGTAGGCCAGGGCCAGGCCGCCGAAGTCGGCCAGGTTTTCGCCCATGGTCAGCTTGCCGTTCACGAACACCGAATCGAGGGGCTGGAAGGCCGAGTACTGGGCGCCTACCATGTCGGCGCGCTTCGTGAATTCGGCCGCGTCTTCCTTGGTCCACCAGTCGCGCAGGTTGCCCTGAGCATCCGACTGCCGGCCCCGGTCGTCGAAGCCGTGGGTGATTTCGTGGCCGATTACCGCGCCCATACCGCCGTAGTTTACCGCGTCGTCGGCCTTGGGGTCGAAGAACGGGGGCTGCATGATGCCGGCCGGAAACACGATTTCGTTGAGCGAGGAGTTGTAGTAGGCATTCACCGTGGGCGGCGTCATGCCCCATACTTCGCGGTCAATCGGCTTGCCGTAGCGGCTCAGGTTGTCCTTCGATTCCCACTCGCGGGCGGCCAGCACGTTTTTCAGGTACGATTCGCGGCTCATCGAGAGGGCCGAATAGTCCTTCCACTTATCGGGGTAGCCGATTTTGACGGTGAAGGCATTGAGCTTTTTGAGGGCTTCCTCCTTGGTGACGGCGCTCATCCACTCCAGGCCGCGGATATGCTCACCCATGGCTTCCTTGATGTTGGCCACCATCTGCTGGGCCTTCACCTTGGTTTCGGGCGCGAAGGCCTTGTCTACGTACAGCTGGCCGAACGCCTCGCCCAGCGCACCATCGGTAGCGCGAAGCATGCGCTTCCAGCGAGGCTGCTGCTGCTTGGCCCCGCTCAGCACTTGCTGAAACCGGAACGACTCATCACCAAACGACTGCGGCAAAGCCGACATCAGCGACGAGGTGAGGTGCCAGCGCAGATAGGTTTTCCAGTCGCCGAGGGGCTCCTGCTTGAGGGCGGTGCTGGCTTCCTGCAGGAACTCGGGCTGGCCTACAATCACCTCTTTGGCCGAGCTGAGGCCCAGAGCAGGCAGCATCACGGGCAAACCCAGGTTGGGGTATTTCTGGGCGGCCTCGGCCACCGTCATCTTGTTGTAGTTGGCGTACGGGTCACGCAGGGCTACGCGGTCCTTACTGGCCCGGGCGAGCCGGGTTTCGAGGCGCAGCACCGTGGCGGCGCTTTTAGCGGCCACGGCCGGGCTTTCGCCCAGCATCTTGAACGTGTTGGTGAGGTAGGTGGTGTAGGCCGTGCGGATGGTTTTGGAGCGGGCGTCGTCCTTGAGGTAGTAGTCCCGGTCGGGCAGGCTGAGGCCGCCCTGGCTGAGGTAGAGGGCGTACTCGTCGCTCTTTTTGCGGTCCTGGTTCACACCCAGCCCGAATACCGAGCGGGTTTGTAGGCGCTGGGCGCGCACCAACTCGGTTTGCAGCCCGCGCAGGTCCTTCACCGCCGAAATGCGGGCTAGCTCCGGCTGCAGGTACTTCAGGCCGGCTTTGTCGATGGCCATCGAGTCCATGGCCGTGGCGTAGTAGTCGCCTACTTTCTGCAGGTTGGTGCCCTTGGCAGCGGTTTTGTTGGCGGCCGAGGTTTCCAGAATCTGGCGCATCACGGCCTCATTCTGGTTGATGAGCCCGTTCCAGGAACTCCAGCGCGACTCGGCAGCCGGAATCGGGTTGTTCTTGAGCCAGGTGCCCGAGGCGTACTGGAAGAAGTCGTCGCAGGGGTTCACCGACTTATCAATATTGGCCGGATCAATACCGACGCCGGGCAGTACCGGGCCGAGCTGGGCCGTAGCCGAAGCATCAGCCGTGGCAGTTGGAGTTGCAGCAGGCGTGGTGGCGGTGGTAGCGGGCGTACTGGCGGCGCAGCCGGCCAGGGCCATACCAGCCGCCGTGCCCAGGGAGAGCAGGAAGGTGCGTTGTGGGGTCATTTGGTGGAAGATTGGAGGTTGTGGAAGAAGTTGAAATTGGGAAAGGAAGGAACGTCATGCTGAGCTTGCCGAAGCATCTCGCGTGCTGACGTTGCCTTACTAGCCCAGGGTTTAAACCCTGGGCTACGGAGCGGGTATCGTTCGACGATTTAATAACATCAGCACGCGAGATGCTTCGCTCCGCTCAGCATGACATTCTTTTTGGCTGGGCTTCAGCTTACCAAATCACCGCCCGCTCGGCATCCGGGCGTACCATTTTCTGGCCGGGCGTGCAGCCGAAGGCTTGGTAGAACTCGGGCATGTTCATGAGGGGGCCGATGGTGCGGTACTGGCCGGGCGAGTGGGGGTCGGTGAGGATTTGCTGGCGCAGGGCTTCGGGGCGGATGTTCTGGCGGCGCAGCTGCGCCCAGCTCAGGAAAAAGCGCTGCTCGGGCGTGAAGCCGTCGATGAGCGGGCGGTTGCCCTTGCCGTACTGCTTGTCGAGCTGCTTCTGGAGGGCGGCGTACACGATGGTGAGGCCGGCGAAATCGGCCAGGTTTTCGCCCATGGTCAGCTTGCCGTTCACGTACACCGAATCCAGCGGCGAGAAGGCTGAGTACTGGGTGCCCACCACGGCGGCGCGCTTCGTGAATTCGGCCGCGTCGGCGGGCGTCCACCAGTCCCGCAGGTTGCCTTCCGAGTCGTATTGCCGGCCGGAGTCGTCGAAGCCGTGGGTCATTTCGTGGCCCATCACGCCGCCGATGGCGCCGTAGTTCACCGCATCGTCTGCCTCGGGGTCGAAGAACGGGGGCTGCAGGTAGCCGGCCGGAAACACGATTTCGTTCATCGGCGGGCTGTAGTAGGCGTTGATGGTGGGCGGCGTCATGCTCCACTCGGTACGGTCAATCGGCCCGCCAAACTTCTTCACGTTCTGCTGGTAGCCCCACTGGCGCGCCGCCAGCACGTTTTTCAGGTACGACTCGCGCGAAATATTCAGCGCCGAATAGTCCTTCCATTTGTCGGGGTAGCCGATTTTCACGCGCAGGGCGCTGAGTTTCTTGAGGGCCTCCTGCTTGGTGGCGGCGCTCATCCAGGTGTTGGTCTGGATGTGCTCGGCCATCGACTCGCGGATATTGGCCAGCATATCCAGCGCCTTCTGCTTGGCCGCGGGCGAAAACGCCTGGTCCACGTACAGCTGCCCGAAAGCCTCGCCCAGGGTGCCGTCGGTGGCCGAAAGCATGCGTTTCCAGCGGGTGGGCTGCTGCTTGGCCCCGCTCTGCACCTGCGCAAACCGGAACGCCTCATCACTAAACGCCTGGGGCAAAGCCGCCGGCACCGACGACACCAGCTGCCAGCTCAGGTAAGTTTTGAGGTCGGCCAGCGGCTCCTCTTTCAGCACCGCGCTGACTTCCTTGAAGAACTCCGGCTGGCCCACAATCACCTCCTGGGCCGCGCCCAGGCCGTTGCGCTTCAGCAAAGCCGAGGGCTGCAGGTTCGGAAACTGCTTGTCGGCCTCGGCCACCGTCATCTTATTATAGCTGGCGTACGGGTCGCGCAGGGACACCCGGTCTTTGCTGGCGCGGGCCAGGCGGGTTTCCACGCGCACCACCGTGGCGGCTTTGGCGGCGGCCGTAGCTTCCGCGTCGCCCAGCAGCTTGAAGGTGTTGGTGAGGTAGGTGATGTAGGCGGTGCGCACGGTTTTGGAGCGGGCGTCGTCCTTGAGGTAGTAGTCCCGGTCGGGCATACCTAGGCCGCCCTGGCTCATGTTCACGGCGTACACCGAGCTGTTTTTGCGGTCGGGCGTGACGCCGGCCCGGAAGAACGCGCCGGTGCCCAGCGTCTGCTGGCGGGCAATTTCGGTGAGCAGGCCGGGCCGGTCTTTCACGGCCGCAATGCGGGCCAGCTCGGGCTTGAGGTAGGTCAGGCCGGCTTTTTCGAGGCCCACTGAGTCCATGCCGGCGGCGTAGTAGTCGCCCACTTTCTGGCGGTTCGAGCCCGGGATGGCAGCACGGTCGGCGGCGGCATCTTCCAGGATGCGGCGCAGCGTGGCCTGGGTCCGGTCGTTGAGCTCGTTGCGCGGGGCCCAGCTGCTGGCGTAGGCCGGAATGGGGTTATTTTTCAGCCAGTTGCCGCCCGAAAACCGGAAGAAGTCCTCGCACGGCGACACCGCGCGGTCCACGTCCTGGGGGTTGATGCTGCGGCCGCCGGTGGTGGTGGCAACAGCAGTAGCCGTAGGCGTGGCCGTAGTGCTGGTAGCGGCGGGCTGGGTGGTGGCGCAGCCGGCCAGGGCCAGCAGCAGGGCCGCGGCGCCGGCCAGGTTGGGAGCAGAAAGGTGTTTCATGCAGCGAAATACAGAGTAGGCTTCGCCTAAGGTCGCGCCGGGCCGGGAAAGGTTGCCGCCGACTATCGGGCCACCAAAAGCACAGCGGCCGGCAGCCCTGCTGGACTACCGGCCGCCGGCCTGGGGCGAAATGCGCCTTTGCTTTCTTCCTACAACTGACTTTGCTCGGCCCGCAGCCAAGCAATGGCTGCGCCCTCATCCGTGAACTGGGCCGACATGGCGTGGCCGGCCGTTGGATGGTGCAGGACCGGAAACGGGGGCGAATCGGTGAGCAGCTGGTGCGGGGCCAGCAGGAATGCCACCCGGATTTCAGCTCCCAACTGCTCCAGGGCCAGATGCGGGACCTGCTGATTTACCCAACCGGTAATTTCCTCGGTGGTCCGAAACCGACGGCGCGCATCAAGCAGCCAGAACCGGCACGTTGCGACTTCTACGGCGGCTTTGAACAGCTGTACGTAGTTCTGTTTCACTTCCTCGGCCCGGCTGATTTCCACCATCCACCGGCCCACCAGAATATTCAGGTCGGGACGATAGACAATGGGAAACTCGGGCGTAGAAAAAGCGGACATGCGGGCGGTTACGGTGGCGCTTTCTTCCAACGCATACGGCCGGCCCGGGGTTGTACCCGCCGGACCGGCCGCCGCTGCAATTTTCCACTAAAATCCACTAGGAAATTAGTACCAGAAGTTTATCGGCGCGGTTTGGCGCGCTCATACTGGGGCGGCCACGCCACGTCGGCTCCCAGCTCGTGGGCGGCGTGCAGCGGGAAATACGCGTCGCGGAGCGACTCCCGGGCCAGCAGCACCACATCAGCCTGGCCGCTGGTGAGGATATCTTCGGCCTGTTGGGCTTCGGTAATCAGGCCCACGGCGCCGGTGGGCAGGCCGGTTTCGCGGCGCACCTGTTCAGCGAAGGGCACCTGGTAGCCGGGGCCCACGGGAATATCAGCCTTGGGCACGTTGCCGCCGGTGGAGCAGTCGAGCAGGTCCACGCCGTTATCTTTCAGAATGGCGGCCAGCTGCACGGTGTCTTCGGCCGTCCAGCCGTTTTCGGTCCAATCGGTGGCCGAAACGCGCACCCACAAGGGCAGGTGGTCGGGCATTTCGGCGCGGGTGGCGGCCACTACTTCCAGCAGCAGCCGGCTGCGGTTCTCGAAGGAGCCGCCGTACTGGTCGGTGCGCTGGTTGCTGAGCGGCGAGAGAAACTGGTGCAGCAGGTAGCCGTGGGCGGCGTGGATTTCCAGCACCTCAAACCCGGCGGCTACGGAACGGCGCGCGCCCAGGCGGAACGCCTCTATTACGGCCTCAATACCGGCCGCGTCTAGGGCGTCGGGGGCAGTTTCCTCGGGGCTGAAGGCCAGTGCCGAGGGCGCCACCGTGGGCCAGCCGCCTTCCTCGGAGCCAAGCTGCTGCCCGCCTTTCCACGGACTGGCGTGACTAGCTTTGCGGCCGGCGTGGGCCAGCTGAATACCGGCCACGCAGTCCTGGCTTTTCAGGAATTCCACGATGCGGCGCAGGTTGTTCACGTGGTCGTCGTGCCAGATGCCCAGGTCGTCGGGGGTGATGCGGCCTTCGGGTACCACGGCGGTAGCTTCCAGCAGAATCAGGCCGGCCCCGCCCACGGCCCGGGAGCCGAGATGTACCAGGTGCCAGTCGTTGCTGAACCCGTCCTGGGCGCTGTACTGGCACATGGGGGAGATAACAAGACGGTTTTTAAGCGTAATGCCGCGCTGCACGAGCGGCGTGAAAAGCTGAGTCATTCTAGATTGAGTTGTCAGGTGTGAGTTGCCAGGTGTCGGTTGGCAGTTGTTCGTTGCCGGTGTACGGCAACCTCCCGTCTTACGTGGCAGTATCGGATTGGAAGGGTTCATAACAAAAACGGGGGCGAATGTTTTACTGTACCCTATTTCTAACCACCGCCAGTAGCAGGTTACAGCAACTGACAACGAATAACTCACACCCGACAACTGACCACATGCGCACCATCAAAGCCCAGCACCGCGCCCAGAGCGCACCCATTGCCGACCTCGTGACGTACCGCGCCCTGCCCACCAACGCCGTGCAGCACCTCGACCCGTTTCTGTTTCTCAACCACCACGGGCCGCAGGTGTACCGCCCCCACAACCGGGGGCTGCCCTTCGGCCCCCACCCCCACCGGGGCTTTGAAACCGTCACGTTTATTCTGGCGGGCGACATCATGCACCAGGATACCGGCGGGCACCAGAGCATCATCGGGCCGGGCGGTATTCAGTGGATGACGGCTGGCCGCGGCCTGATTCACGCCGAAGTGTCCTCCCCCGAGTTTAAGCGAACCGGCGGCCCCCTCGAAATCCTGCAGCTATGGGTGAACCTGCCGGCCAAGGACAAGATGGTGGAGCCCCGCTACATTGGGCTGCAGGAGCCGGAAATTCCGCACGTAACGCTGGATGAGGGCCGGGTAACCGTGCACGCCGTTTCGGGCGAGTGGGCCGGCACCGCCGGGGCCGTTACTCCGTTGGCCGACATTCAGCTGGCTACCATCGACTTCCGGCAAGGCGGCCACCTGAACCTGCCCATTCCGGCCGAGCGGACCGTATTCTTCTACGTTATCCGGGGCCGGCTGCGCGTGAACGGCCAGGAAACCGAAGCCCGCCGGCTGGTGGAGTTCAACTACGACAGCGACGAGCTGCAAGTGGAAGCCCTGGACGACGCCGTGCTGCTGCTGGGCCATGCCCTCCCCTTCCAGGAGCCCATTCTGGCCCACGGACCCTTCGTGATGAATACCGAGCAGGAAATCCGCGAAGCCTACCAGGACTACCAGGCCGGCAAGTTTGGTACCTGGGAGGAGTGAGCCCACGCCGGCGGCCGGTAAAAAAACAGCCGGCCCGGTAAAGCAAAACGCCTGCTCAATCGTCAGCCCAAAGGCGGAACCTGATGTTCCGCCTTCGGCCAGATGACAACATTGCACGCTCAGTTGTGGAAGGTTTACCGCAGAAAGGTTGCACACAACCATTTCGCGCCGTACATTTGTAACCGAATCTGTTACGTATCCTCTAATGAACACTCGTTTCGCCGTTGCGACGCACATTCTGGCTTACCTGGCGCACACCCAGGGGCAGCCGGTATCGTCGGAAGTGCTGGCCAGCAGCGCGGGCACCCACCCGGTGGTGGTGCGCCGGCTGGTGAGCACGCTGCGCGAAGCGGGCCTGGTACACAGCCAGCGCGGAGCCGGCGGCGGTACGCTACTGGCCCGCCCGGCTACCGATATTTCGTTGCTCGACGTGTTTCGGGCCGTGCAGGAAACCGAGCCCGATCTGTTCCAGCTGGGCAGCACCAACCCCAACTCGCACTGTGATTTGGGCCGCGTGATGCAGGAAACCCTTGAGGGCATGTTCGGGCCGGCCATTGAGGCCATGCGGACGGCGTTGGCGGCGGTGTCGGTGGCGCACGTTACGCAGGAATTGGCCCAGCGCCTGCCTAAAGGCTGCCCCGGTGCCACCGGTTAACGCCTTTTTTATTTCCCCAAAAATGTAACCACAGTGGTTACCCTCTGTTTTTCACCCACTTCCGCGTCCCATTCCCCCGGGCCGGATTCTTTCGCCGCGGCCTTGCCCCAGAAGGGCCGCGGACCCGGCCGGTTACCCCGGCTTCCATCCCATGAAAAAATTAGTTGGCGTAGGGTTCGTCCTGTTCGTCGCGGCAAGCAGCGCGGTGCTGCCCCTCTGGCTGACGCCCACCGACACGCGGGCCGATGAGCTGCCGGCAACCTCGGCGCAGTTTCTGGCTGTTTCGCAGGGTCCAGCGGTTTCTCCTCCGGTAGTCGGCCAGCCGGTGCTGGCACGGCAAACGGGCAAGGTGCACGAGGTGTACTTTCACGAAGGGCAGCATGTGCGCCCGGGCCAGCTACTATTAAAAGTGGTAGAGCGGTTGCCCAGCGTGCAGCAGCAGCAGTTGCAGTTGCGCCTGAACCGGCAACAGGCGGCCCTAACGGTGCTTCAGCAGCAGGTACCAGCCGTTACTACCGCCGAACTGACCGCCGCGCAGCAGCAGCTCGTGGCCACTCGCCAGCTGTTGGCGCGGCAGGTGCCCATGCTCAGCTTCGTGTTCGTGACGGCGCCCACCGAGGGCATTATTACCAGCCGGACGGCCGCGCCCGGTGACCGACTTACCCCCCAAACGCCCGTGGGTACTCTTTCCACCGAACTGCCCGCCGATACCACACTGCTACTTACCAGCGTTAGGTAGCCCCGCCGGGTTGCCTGATTTGCCTTTTTCTCTCGTTTTTGCCGCACTGTTTTTGATATGGAACAGCTCATTCATTACCAGGTAGAGCGCATGCTCCGCCGCAAGCGCCGCAATCCGGCCCTCACGCTTACTCCATCTTCCCGCTTACAGGAAGATATAGGTTTCGATTCCATTGATCTGGTGGAGCTGGCCATCAACCTGGAGCACCGCTTCCACATTGAAATCCAGGACGCCGAGATGGAGCAGCTGCGCACCGTGCAGGATGTGCTCGACTGCGTGGACCATCACCTCAGCAATCTGGTGGTTGAGTAGCCGGCTGCCCCCGCGTGAAAAGCCCCGGCCTGCTCATTCGGGTGGGCCGGGGCTTTTTAGATGATACGTTTTCCTTCCTAACGGGCCCGGATTTAGGTGGTAGCTGGTTCGCGGTGGGCGGCCTGCAGCCACGCAATGGCCTCCCGCTCATCAATGAACCGCTCCCCTATGTATGGTTTGCCAACGAAGAAGCTGGCGGGCGGAAAGGCGGCGTCGGCTTCCACGTCGCGCATGATGGCGGGCACCAGCAGATATGCCATGTAGGTGCGGCCGCCCAAGCGGGGGTGCAGCCCGGGCAGGAAGCTGTTCACCATCCAGCCGGCCCCTTCCCGGTCAGTGTTGGAGCGGCGGCGGGCATCCAGCAGCCAGTAGCGGCAGCGGTGCGCTTCGGCCTTTTCCAGCAGATATAGGTAGCCCTGCTGCATTTCTTCCAGCGTAACGCGGCGCATCCAGCGGGCCAGCAGCACATCGAGGTCGGCGCGGTACGTAACGTCCAGGTAGTCGGGGGCGGGTAGCGGCATCAGCACGAAAAAAGAACTCCTCAAAGATAACGGTTGAGCTGAGCATCCGGGCGGCAACGGCGGGCTGCTTTGGCAGAAATTCGACCAAATTCGTATAGTTGCCCATGATTCCACTGATTGCCTATACCTCGCGCCTCACCCTGGTGGCCGCCAGCCGGGCCTTGCTGACGGCTGAACTGCAGAAACCGCGCTATTTCCCCATTCTGCTGGGGGCCGAAATGCCCGAACACTGGCCGCCCGGCGAGTACGACACCGAGGCCCAGCAGTTTTTCCTGGAGCAGCTCACGGCCGGCGGCCGCACGGCGGCGGGCTGGTACGGCTGGTACGCGTTGCTGCGGGCCGGCTCCGAAGCGCCCAAGAACACGCTCATCGGGGCCGGCGGCTTTCATGGCCCGCCCGTTGACGACACGGCCGAAATCGGGTTTTCCATTGCCACCGACTGGCACGGCCGGGGCCTGGGCACCGAGCTGGTAGCCGGCCTCATCCGTCACGCCGCCGATACGGGCATGGTCCGCTACCTCACGGCCCGCACCGCCCCCACCAACGACGGGGCCCGGCGCGTGCTGGAAGCCAACGGCTTCAAGCGCATCTCCGACGCCCTCGACGCTGAGGGCCGCCAGCTTTACGGCCGCGACCTATCCGAAGCCGACAAAACCCCACCGAAAGCTTAGAGCTTAGAGCTTAGAGCTTAGGGCTTAGGGCTTAGGGCTTAGGGCTTAGGGCTTAGGGTGTATGAAACAGGCCCCGCCGGGTTACGGCGGGGCTTGGTTTTTTTGTTCTTTTTTCCATCACTAAGCACCCAGTACCAGGCCACAGGCACTAAACACTAATTTCCGGGGTATTGCGGGTCCAGCTTCAACAGCGCGTCGCGGAGGGTGCGGGCTACTACGTAGGCTTTGTACCAGTTCTGGTCGGCGGGCACGATATGCCAGGGGCAGCTGCCTGGGTTGCAGTGATGGAATACGTCCTCGTACACGGCCTGATACTGTGGGTACTGGCCGGCCTTGCGCTGGTCGGCCTTTTCGTACTTCCACTGCTTGGTGGCGTCGGTCAGGCGTTCCTGCAGGCGGCCCTGCTGCTCCTTTTCCGAAACGTGCAGGTAGAACTTGAGCACCGTAGTGCCCGCCTGTTGCAGCAACTTCTCGAAGGCATTGATGGCTGTAAAGCGCCGCTTGGCTTCCGCTGCCGTTATCAGGCCCTCCACCCGCGTAATCAGCACGTCCTCGTAGTGGGAGCGGTTGAACACCTGCATCATGCCCCGGGACGGCGCCTGCTGGTGCACCCGCCACAGGAAGTCGTGGGACAGTTCCATCTCGGTGGGCTCCTTGAAGGAGAAAACGCGCACGCCCTGGGGGTTGATACCGCTGAATACCCGCCGGATCAGGCCGTCCTTGCCGCTGGCATCCATGCCCTGCAGAATGATCAGGACGCTGTGCTTATTTTCGGCATACAGGCGGTCCTGCAAATCAATCAGCTCCTGGCGTAGCTTCTTCAGCTCCCGCAGGGTGGTGGTTTTGTGGTAGTCGGCGGGGGCGCGGGTGGGCAGTTTAGCCAGGTTGAGGGCAGCCATAGATGGGAAGATGATGGGTTGTAATTGAGAGAAAATATGGCAGCTTTGCCCGGGCAATTCAGCCCTACGAACTCCTTTACACACTATTTTGTATGCTGCAAGGACTACGCACCGTTGTGTACCCCGTGGGCAATCTGGCAAAGGCCAAAGCCTGGTACAGTCAGGTACTGGAGCAGGAACCCTATTTCGATGAGCCGTTTTACGTAGGCTTCAACGTGGGCGGCTATGAGTTGGGGCTCGACCCCGATGGCCCCGTAGCCGGGCAGTGCGGCCCCGCCACGTACTGGGGCGTGCCCGATGCCGATGCCGCCTTCGCCCGCCTGGTGGAACTTGGCGCGCATCCCCACCAATCCGTGCAGGATGTGGGCGGTGGTATCCGGCTGGGTACGGTGCAGGACCCGTTTGGCAATCTGTTTGGCATCATTCAGAATCCTCACTTTCAACTGCCGGCAGCGCCGTAGCGTACCCGCAGCCGCTAGCCGCTGCCAACGTGGTAATTTGCGGCTGCACTTCACCAGTATCTTCTACTTATGCCTACGCCGCCCGGCGCTCCGCTTGCCTACCGCCCCGAGCTGAATGGCGTACGGGCTATTGCCGTGTGGCTGGTGGTGGTACAGCACTGGGCCACCCCGCCTATCATGATGGGCGAAATGGGCCGGCTGGTATTTTTTGTCCTGAGCGGCTACCTGATTTCGGGCATTGTGTGGAAGCAACAGGCCTACCCCGGGGCACCTGGCCCCTGGCGGCAGCGACTGGGCACCTTTTATAAGCGGCGCCTGCTACGCATCATTCCGCCCTATTACTGCGCATTGGCCCTGAGTGCACTGCTGCCGCTGGCCACCATTCGGGAGCATCCGCTGTGGTTTCTGCTGCCGGCGGCCAACCAGCTGTTCTACCATCTGCAAAGCTGGGGCGAAGGCTGCGGCCACCTCTGGACCCTGGCCGTGGATGAGCAGTTCTACCTCGCGTGGCCGGCTCTGCTGGGGCTGGTGGGCCGACGAGTGCGCTGGCTGTTGCTGATTGGAGCCAGCGGGCTGCTGTTTCGGGTGGGCTGGAGCCTGTTGGTGACGCCTGGCTTCGTGCTGGTGCTGCTGCCCGCCTCCCTCGATTTGTTTGCTGCCGGCACGCTGCTGCGCCTGCTGGAAACCGCTCCGGCCCTGGGCCGCTGGGCGCGCGGCCGGTACGTGCTGCTGGCCTGGGCCGGCTGGTGGACGCTGTGGGCCACCCTGCACCCACTCAGCAGCGGCAATATCTGGCTGGTGGTGTTTCCCACGGCCGGGGCCGGGGCCGCTTTCCTGACGCTGGCCTGGCTGCTGCGCAACCCCGCCGCCGCCCGCCGGGCCGGCCTGCTGCACCCGGCACTGGTCTGGATGGGTCAGCGCAGCTTTGGGGTGTACCTGTACCATCTGCTGCTGCCGGTGTTCTGGCAGCGGGTGGTATACACGCTCTGGCCGGCCGGCTCCGCGTGGCGCGAAATCCTGCTGGGCCCCGGCCCCACCCTACTGGTCCTGACCCCGCTCCTGATTCTGCTCAGCGCGGCTTCCTGGCACTTTATCGAAGGTCCCCTCGACCGCCTGAAACGCCACCTGACCTACGCCTGAAGCAGCGCGGCCGCCCGTTTTCAGCTTATTCCTTCCCCGGCGGCTCCCAGTGAAGCCAGCGGCAGCGGCCCTTCCGATACGTACCGCAGCTGCGCCGGGAGGCCCGCCTCATGTAGGTCGTGGAGCAACCCTTCGGCACTTGCTTCGGGCGTGAAGACATCGGTAGTGGTGGCTACCAGCGTGACGGGACGCTTGGGCAGGCGGGCCAGCGTAGCCTGCCGGTCCAGCTCGGGCGGAAAAACCGAAGCGTAGAGAATCAGCCGGTCGTAGGTGGTGTGGCCGGCGGCCAGCCAGCAAGCCGCCGCCGCCGCGCCGTGGCCGCAGCCCAGCACCGTAACCGGTACGCCCGCCGGGCACTGGGCCAGCACCTGGGCCGCCAACGCATCAAGGTACGCGCCGAGGTCAGCCAGGTCAGGCTCTACGGAGTCGGGGGCAAACCAGCAGGCAGCGGTAGTAGCTGCCGCGCCCGGCTCCGGGGCGGGCAGCGGGTAGCGGGATAAAGCTTCGGGCAGGATAAGGAGCCGTTCCGGTGTATCGAGGTTGATGAGGTGGGCGGTAAATTCGGCCAGCGGCTGGGCTTCCCCGTGCAGGCAAAACCAAACGTGCTGGATGGCTGGCCCCGGCTCGCCGAGGCTGATGTAGCGGGCGGTACGCGCGGTGGTAAAGGACGAAGGCAGCATAAGCAAAGGCATCGGGAAAAGGAGTGCCTGCTTTTACGCAACAGAAGCCCGCTACGGCTGAGCCGACCATAAATCTCACATTACGGATGAAAAAACAGACATTGTGTCTATTAAAATCAGCATAAAGATGTCTTTAGCAGACTTTATGACACGAATTTCACCAAGTATGACTCTTTCTTATGTTGGTACAGGATTTGAAATACGTCTGGTACATCAAGAAAGGAATCCCTTCCATGAACCTGATCAGCAAAGACTTCATCCGCAACATCGTTCCGCAACTCGACCTGCTCAATACGCTGGGGGGAGGCATTGCCCAAGCGGCCATGCGGATTGATAAGCAGGAGCAAGGCGTAGTGGTCCACGTGGCCGCTCCTTCGGTGCAGCCCGAAAACTTCCACGTAGTGCTGAACGAGAACGTGCTCACGGTATTTGCCGAATTCCGTCACTCGCCCGAAGATAAGTTGGCCGCGCCCCTGTTCAGCCGGGTGCTGCAACTCCCCGCCGGCCTCGACCTCACCCGCATCGACGCGGTGTTTGAGGGCCAGGAGCTACACGTCCGGATTCCGTATCTGACGGCCAGTTCCAAGTCGCGCGAAATCGACATCAAGCAGCGCTAAACCACGTCAGCTGCCTATATAGCCGGGACCGACCGGCTCATGGTTTCACCCGCCACTGCTACCCCGCAGTGGCTTTTTCATGCCCTCAGGAATCGTTTTGGCAGTTTCTTAGTAGTCAAACAACGGCCATAGCAGCACGAAGCTCATGATAATGGCCAGGTACACCCACCGCATCAGCTGGCTGCGGAAGCGGCGGGGCAGCTGGTTGCTGAGCACCAGAAAGGCCACAATGACCAGGGCCAGGTGCAGCAGCAGAAAGACCACTGTTTTCACCCAGTTACTAACAATGGTATTCTCGGGCTGCATCTGGTCCTGAATGCCCAGACCGGAAGTGGCAAACTTCAGCAGATAGTACGCGCCTACCTCGAACACCACGAATAGCGCCGCCCCGGCTACCACCGCCATCGGCCCGTTTTTTTCCTGTACGTCAGCCATAAGGGTAGGGTATTTTTTGGGGTATGAGGGGAAGAAGGTGGGAGGGTGAGAGTTGAGTGTTGGATACCTGTTCGGATGATGGTTCCTGAGATTCCAGAACCCGCCTCGCATAACTCCTACATTCTCACCCCCATGCCCTCTTACCCTTATTTCCGCCCCAGCACTTCGGCCGTGCGGGTTTGCACATACAGTTCCTCCACTTTGGCGCGGGCCCAAGGCGTGCGGCGCAGAAAGGTGAGACTGGATTTGATGCTCGGATTCACGGCGAAGCAATTGATGCGGATGCGGCTATCCAGTTCCGGCCAGCCGTACGCCGCCACCAGATACTCCAGAATCTGGGCCAGCGTAACGCCGTGCAGTTCCCGGATGAGGCGGCCCGATTCGTCGCGGGCGTCCTGGGGCAGATTAGATAGGTTGAGCATGGCAACAGAAAGATACGTGGCAAAATTGCGAAAAACCCCGGGGCTTTTTGCAGCGGGCCGGTGGGTTTTCAGCCGGGCCGGGCACCAGAAAAGCCCCGCCCGACGTTACCTTTGGCAACTACCGGCTTCCCCTTATGCCAGCATCCTCCCGCCGTTCTTCGCCTGCTGCCCGCCCTTGGGGGCGGCGCGTGCTGCCGCTGGCCCTCCTGGGTCTGCTGTTGCTGGGCCTGCTCGGGTACGGTCGGTATCAGCGGCAGATCAACCGGCATGTGCGCCGGGCCTACGCCTCATTCATCAGCCGCCGCCTCACGGGCCGCGAGAAAACGCCGTTGCTGGCCGGCTATTCCGTGCATGGCATTGATGTATCGGCGTACCAAGGCAAAATCGACTGGCCGCTGGTAGCTAGCCACCGGGTGCGGTTTGCCTTCATCAAGGCCACGGAAGGCGTGACCCTGCGCGACAACCGCTTCCAGCGCAACTGGCGCGGGGCGCAACGGGCAGGCGTGTACAGGGGAGCCTACCACTACTTTCAACCTAACTACGACGCTACCCGGCAGGCTAACCTGTTCACCCGCACCGTGCCGCTGGCTCCCGGCGACCTGCCGCCGGTACTGGATGTGGAGCACGCCGAGTTTCATGATGTGGCCCAGATGCGCCGGGGCGTGGCCACCTGGCTGCGGCTGGTAGAGCGGCACTACGGCGTGCGGCCCATCCTCTACTCCAACTACAGCTTCTACCAGCGGCACCTGGCCGGCCACTTTGATAAGTACCCCTTGTGGCTGGCGCACTACGAGGTAAGCCAGCCCCGGCTGCCGCGCGAAAAATGGCTGATCTGGCAGCATTCCGACGAAGCGTACGTACCAGGTATCCGGGGCACCGTTGATTTCAACGTGTTTCAGGGCAATTTTCAGCGGCTCCTGGCCATGCGCATTCCTCCGCGCGGGCGGGGGGCGGTGCCTAACTAATTCTGGTTTTTGCGTATGCGGTTTTCTGTTTTACGGGCCGGCACCGGCCTTTTCCTGCTGACGGCTGCCTCGCTGCTCGCCAGCTGCGCGGGTGGCGCGGGAGCTTTCACCCAATCGGGCAAAGCCTCTTTTTACGCCGACAAATTCGAGGGCCGCAAAACGGCCAGCGGCACGGTGTACCGGGCCGGTCAGCGCACGGCCGCCCACAACACGCTGCCCTTCGGCACGGTGGTACGCGTAACCAATCCGCGCAACCACCGCTCCGTAAAAGTCACCGTCACCGACCGCGGCCCCCACGCCAAGGGGCGCATCATCGACTTATCGAAAAAAGCCGCCCGCAAAATTGGCATTGTGGAGGATGGGGTAGCCCCGGTAGAGTTGAAAGTGGTGCGCAAGGTCCGGTAATCATTCCTTTTTCTTTCCTTTCCCCCGATGCGTATCCGCAAGAAAGTACAATGGACCATTCCCGCCGAGGCGGACCGTTTCACCCAGCTGGGTGCGTTTGTAAAAGCCGCTGAAGCCCAGGGGTGGAGTGAAGCAGAAGTGCAGTTTGTGCTGGATGAGGTAGTAGAAGCCCGCGACGAGGCCGAGGTAGCCCTCATCTTCCAGGACTACACCCAACACGCCCGCCGCTAACGGCAAAAAAAGGAGCCGGCCCACGTATGCGGGTCGGCTCCTTTTTTGGCTGGGCTGCCTGAGCAGGCCTGACCAGTTATTACTTTTTCTTGATTTTGGCTTTGCCCTTGCCGTTTTTGGCCAGCTGCATCAGGCTGTCCTGCTCGGCCTTCATAGCCATGGTGGTCATGCGGCCGGTGAGGGATACGTAGTCGCCTTCCTTGAGCATGGCGCTGGTACCATCAGCCAGGGTAACGGTGCCGTTGCCGTTTACTTTGGTGCCGTTGACCAGAGCGGTTTCCGAGGCCAGCACTTCGGTGTGCGCGTCACGGGTCATCATCACCTTGCCGTCTTTCATCAGAAAGCCGTCCTTCATGGTTTCGCCTTTGGGGGCGGCGGCGCGGGGCCGGGGCTGCACGGCTTTGCGCGGGGCTACTTTGGTCTGGGCCTCAGCGGTGAGTGAGGCAGCGCCCACAAGTAACAGGGCCGCCCCGAGAGTACGATACAGGTTCATAACGAGAGGGGTTGGGGAATTAGAGAAGGTGGGAAAAATAACGGCGTTGCAACACTGCCGCCTAAACTACGAATCCTACGCTGTTTTTCAGCGGCGGTTGGGCCAGTAACCCCGCGTCACGCGTATTCGTTTCACATCTGACAGGGCTATATTTCAGTCGCCGCTTCTGGCTTCTTTTCCTCCCGCTTTTCGCCCAATAACCACTGTGGACTACCAGGACTATTACCAAACGCTGGGCGTCGGGAAGACGGCCACCAAGGATCAGATCAAGAAGGCGTACCGCAAGCTGGCCCGCCAGTACCATCCCGATGTAAACCCCAACAACCCCGAGGCGGAGCGCAAATTCAAGGAAATCAACGAGGCCAACGAGGTGCTCAGCGACGACGAGAAGCGCCGGAAGTACGACCAGCTGGGGGCCGACTGGCAGCGCTACCAGCAGGCCGGCGCAGGCCGCGGCAGCACCGGCGGCGGCGGTTTCGATTGGTCGCAGTACGCGCAGGGTGACGGGGGCGGCGACCCGTTTGGCGGAGCCGATTTTTCGGATTTCTTTGGCTCTATGTTCGGTGGAATGGGGGGCAGCCAGGGCGGCAGCGCCCGCCCCCGCGCCGGCCAGGACTACCAGGCCGAGCTGGAATTATCCCTCGAAGACGCCTACCAGGGCGGGCCGCGTACGCTCACCGTCAACGGAAAAAGCCTGCGCCTCACCATTCAGCCGGGGGTGGAGGACGGCCAGGTTATCCGGCTACGCGAACAGGGCGGCCCGGGGCGCAACGGCGGCCCCGCCGGCTCACTCTATATCACCCTGCGCATCCGCCCCGATGCCCGCTACTCCCGCACCGGCTCCGACCTGACGATGGACGTGCCCATCAGCATCTACACGGCCCTGCTGGGCGGCGAGCAGACCGTGGAAACCCTCTCGGGACCAGTGAAAATCACCATCAAGCCCGAAACCCAGAACGGCACCCGCCTGCGGCTGCGCGGCAAGGGTTTCCCGGTGTACCGCCAAGCGGGCCAGTTCGGCGACCTGTACCTGCGCCTGAGCCTCACGCTGCCGCAGCAGCTCACCGACCAGGAGAAAACCCTGTTCCGCCAGCTGGCCGACCTGCGAAAATAAGCGCGCCAAAAATTTCATCCAGTTCTGCCTTACCCCCAACCGGCATCTGCTATGGAAACCCACATCATCACCATCACTTTTCAGGACTGCGCTACCCGCTACGGCCTCAGCGAAACGGACGTGCGCGACTTTGTGGAGTTGGGCGTACTACACCCCGCCCCCAATGTGCCCGATGCCCTGCACGATGAGCCGCTGCACGTCGCCCGGGTAGCGCGCCTCTATCATGAACTGGGGTTGAGCAAAGACAGCCTGGAAGTAGTACTGGCCATGTGCCAGCGGCTGGAGCAGCTGCAGCTGGAACTGGTGCAGCAACAGGCCCGGGTGCGGCAGCTGGAAGTTTTTCTGCGCGGCTCGGGCCCAGTGCTGGATTATTAGCTTCGGGCAGAAGCTGCGCTAATGCTGAAGCTGCGCTATATAGCTGGATTACAGGAAAAAACCGCGGCGTTTGCAACCTCCTAAGGCAAACTTGGACGCACGGCACAACTTTTCTCTGCAGTTGAGGTATAAAAGCCCAGCCTGCCCGGCAGGCAGTCTTCCCAAGCCACCTTTTTTCACTTTTTTATGCTACCACGCCTTCCCCTCCCGAAGGTGCTGTTGCTGGGCCTGTCGGCCTGTGCTTTAGCCCCTCACCTCACTCAGGCCCAGAATGCTGACCGCAAGACGGCCATTGGCATTAACGTGAGTGCCATGCAGTACAAGGGTAACTTCGGTTCCGACTACTGGGACTGGAGCGAGAACAAGTATGCTCCCGGTATCACCTTCAGCCGCTACATCTCGAAAGGCCTGGACGTGCAGCTGAGCGGAAACTACGTGGAGTTTAAGAAGAACGCCCCGAACAGTGCCCCCTATTTCGGCAGCAACTTCACCACCAACGTGGTGAACGTAAACCTGGGTCTGAAATTCAAGCTATTCGGCGAAGACTCTCCCGTACGTCCGTATCTGCTGGCGGCCCCCGGCCTCTCGTACATGAGCCGCGAGGGAACCTTCAACCGCAATGGCACCAGCACGAACATTGCCAACGACAAGAACCATTTCGACCTGTTCGGGGCTGCTGGTATCGACTTCCGTTTGGGAGATGCCGTGACCCTGTTCATCCAGACCGGCCAGCACATTCCGCTGAACGCCAACATTGATGGGGTTGAGCCGCGCGACGATAACAAGTTTGATGACCGGTTCCTGCAGCACACCGTGGGCCTGAACGTGGCCTTCGGTAAAATGAAGGACGAAGACAACGACGGAGTTTCCGACAAAAAGGACAAGTGCCCCGGCACTCCCGCCGGTGTGGCCGTGGATATGAACGGCTGCCCACTTGATGGCGACGGCGACGGTGTTCCGGATTACCAGGATAAGTGCCCCACCGAAAAAGGTCTGGCGGCGCTGGAAGGCTGCCCCGACCGTGACGGTGACGGTGTGCGCGACGGCGACGACAAGTGCCCCGACACCCCCGGTAAAGCGGAGCTGCAAGGTTGCCCCGACTCGGATAACGACGGCGTAATCGACCAGAACGATAAGTGCCCCGACACCCCCGGCGGAACCAAAGTAGATGCCAACGGCTGCCCCATTGATACCGACGGCGACGGCGTTCCGGATTACCAGGACCGCTGCCCCAACCGTCCCGGCCCCGCCTCGAACAAAGGCTGCCCGGAAATGAAGGTAGAAGAGAAGAAGCGTCTGCAGGAAGCTACCAAGTTCATCCAGTTCGAGTTCGATAAGGCCACGCTGAAGCCTACTTCGTTCCCAACGCTTGATGGCCTGGTGCAAATCCTGAACGATTACCCCGACTACTTCCTCGGCATCTCGGCCCACGCCGATAACAAGGGCGACGACGCCTACAACCTGCGTCTGTCGGATGAGCGTGCTGCTTCGGCCCGTGCCTACATGCTGCGCAAAGGCATTCCCGAAGACCGTATCGTGTCGCATGGCTACGGCGAAACCAAGCCGATTGCCACCAACGCCACCGATGCCGGCCGTGCCCTCAACCGCCGCGTAGAGTTCGACGTGTACCTGCCCGGTGACCCGAACCCCGCCGAAACCAAGTACGGCCCAGCTCCCGAAATTCCGGCTGCTCCGGTAAAAGCCGCGCCCGTGAAAAAGGCTCCGGTGAAAAAAGCCCCCGTGCGCCGGAAGTAATTCCATCTGGCTCAGCCACTAAAAAAGCGGCCCGCTCAATTGAGCGGGCCGCTTTTTTGTTATAATTGCCCTCATTAAACTTCCGCCCTATCCTTTACCTGTTGCCCGTGTCCATCCGCTCATTTCCTCCAGCCCATTGGCTATGTATTCCGTCGCTTTACTGGCCTTGTCCGGCCTGTTGATTTCCTATTCCACGGGTTCATCCCGTTCTGTTCCGCCGGTTCACTGCCAGTTGTCGGGAACTATCACGGGCCTTGGCCATCGGCCCGTCATCTTTCGCTACCAACAGCAGGGCGTAGCACACGCCGATACTGTACGGGCCACCAATGACCGGTTCCGCTACACTGCCCGGCCCTCGGATGACGGGCTGATTGAGCTGGTAATTGACCGGACCCAGTGGACGACGTTCTGGTATGAGCCCGGCCGTCTGCAGGTCAGCGGCAACGCTGCCACGCCGCACCAGCTCCTGATTACCGGTACGCCCAACAACGACGTGCTCACGCAGTACAACCAGCAGATTGAGTGGCCCTTTGAGGAAAAAGTGCAGCAGGGACTGCGGGCCGGCCAATCCACCGTTCCTCTGCGTCAACAGCGCGTACAGAAGTCCCTGGATTTTGTGGGGAAGCACTTGGCATCACAGGCCGCTGCCGAAATTCTGTTGTGGCAGACCCGCTACGACGACACTCAACTATCTACGTACCAAGCCCTGTACAATCAGCTACCGAAATCCGTACAAACCACCGTACAAGGGCGCGAAATTGCCCAGCGGCTCATTATTCTGCGCGATATGCCGGTAGTTGGCAGAACCGCCTCCAACTTCACTATGCCTGATACGGCCGGCGTAGCTACTACCCTCAGCAGCTACCAGGGGCGTTACGTACTCCTCGATTTCTGGGGGCACTGGTGCGGACCGTGCCTGCGGGCCATGCCGACGGTATCCGCTTTGCACCGGCAGTACGGGCAGCAGGTGGCTTTTCTGGGCGTAGCGGCCGAAAGCCCGCGGGACCGGCAGCCCTGGCTCCGCGCCATCCGCCAGCACCAGCCGGCCTGGCCCCAGCTCTCCGAACTAGCCGGTGACGAAAGCCCGGTGCTCACCGCTTACAACATCACGGCCTTCCCCACTTATCTGCTCCTCGACCCCAAAGGTGTGGTTATCATGCGTACTTCCGACCTCACGGAAGTGCAGAAGACCATGGCCGGCCTATCCCTGAAATAGATGGCTCTCACACGATGGCCAGCTGGAACGGGACGTTTTGCGGCGGGGACACTCTAGACTAAATCGACTGCCAGGGCTAGCAGCAAGCCCGCCAGCGTGGCCAGCATCTTGCGCACGTTCAGGCTGTGGTCGGGACTGGTTTCGAAGAGGATGGTGGTGGATACGTGCAGAAAATTACCGGCTACCAGCCCCAGCAGCCCCGCGTACAGGCCGCCCGTCAGCAGCTGCTCCAGCACCACAAAATTGCTCACGATGATACCTGCAGGCCCGGCCACCGCAAACAGCAGCAGGTACGGCACCGCCCGCCGAAACGAGCCCAGTCGCAGCAGCAACGCTGCCATCAGGGCAAACGCCGCCGGAATATGGTGCAAGGCAACCCCCGCCACAATGGCGTAGAAATTCTGGCTCACGTCGCCGGCGGCGGGCGTTTTGATGAGGATGCTCCCCTCCAGAAACGAATGCAGCACCAAGGAGAACAGCAGCAAAAACGGTACCCGGCCCGCGTGCTCCGTGTGGTGATGCACGTGCCCATGCTCCACCCCCTGCGAGAATACCTCCAGCACCATCTGCCCGAAAAAGCCCGCCAGCACGAAATAACCTACCTCATGGCCCGGCAGCATCTGCAGCGCCTCGGGTAGCAGGTGGGTAACGGTGAGCGTGAAGAGATAGGCCCCGCTGAAAGCCAGCAGCGGCTTCATCCAGGTGGTGCGGGCCGTTGGCAGCAGCCGGGTCAGCCAGCCGGCTCCCAGCACCGTCAGAAACAACGCAAAAACGGCAAACCACATAGCGAAGACGGGGTGTTGAAGTAGTAGCAGTAAAAAACTGAGGAAGAACTAAGTAGAGAGCAGGAAGATGCGCAAGCCGGTAGCCGTTTACGCCTCTGACAGCTAGCGGTGTTTTACCCTTCTCATTTTTTCAGCACGAAAATCATGCGGGGGCTGGTGGCCTGCTCGAAGGGGCGCAGGTGATAGTCGCCTAGTATTTCGGCCAGGCGCAGTCCGGCCAACTGGAAGTATTCCTCAAACCGCTCCCGGCTCAACGCCCGCACCCGTTCCTCGAAGTGTTGCTCCTCCCCCTGGTCGTCCCGAAAGCTGATTTCCTTCACGATGAAGTCGTTATGAAAATGCCGGTGCAGGTGGAAGGTTGTTTCGCCGACCGTTTTGGTTTCGTGCGCCACCAAGGCCTGAATCGTCTGCTCCGTGTTGAGGAAGTCGATGACCATTTTTCCGCCCGGCCTGAGCTCAGCAGCAGCATTCCGCAGAGCCACTACGTTTTCGGCTTCGTGTTCGAAATAGCCAAAGCTGGTAAACAGGTTCAGTACAAAGTCGAACGGGCCGTAGGGCAAAGGCTCCCGCATATCGTGCACCTGAAAGTGCAGGTGCCGATGCGCGAACTGCCGGGCATGTGCAATGCTCTGGGCCGACAGGTCTACGCCCGTCACGTCATAGCCCTGCTCGCTCAGGTACATGGCGTGCCGCCCCTTACCACACGCCAGATCCAGCAGACGGGCCGTAGGCTTGGGATGCAGGTGAGCCAGCAGCCGGCTCAGAAAGTCACGGGCTTCCGCGTAGTCGCGGTCTTGGTACAACCGGTGGTAATAGGGCGAATCAAACCAGGTACTAAACCATTCGGCGGCGGCAGGAAGCATACAACGGGTATTCTAGGAAACAAAAAAAGGGCGCTTACACGCCCCGGCATCGTTTCAGAAAACAAATAGGGGGCTCCATATTTGCAATTATGTTGCAAATATGGAGCCCCCCGCAGTCAAATCAAAGTTTGGTGGCTGATTTAGCCGCCGGATTGGGCTCCAGATCCATCTCGCAAACGGGGCACTTGCCGGGTTTGTCGCTGGCGCTGCCTTCGCAGCCCATGGGGCAAATGTAGGCCGCCGTAACGGCGGGCGTGGTAGCGGTGCTATCGGTAGCAGCAGGCGCCACGGTGGCGGCGGCTTCTTGCGTAGCGGGCTTGGTTTCGCAGCTGCTCAGGCCCATTATGGCTACCAATGCGCCCAGTTGCAGGGTGCTTTTCCAGAAGGAATACATCATCAGGGCGCTTATTTTTTAACGTCCGTGGTGTTGTTGGAGGTCGCGCTTTCGTTGGTCGCGCCGGTCGTCGTGGAGTTGTTCTGGGGCGCGGTGGTAGTTTTGCGCACGCTCTCAATGGCCTCCGAGCTGTTGGTCTGGGCCGCGTCGGTAGCATCGGCCGAGCGGTTTTCCTCGGCGGTAACGTGCTTGTCCGCGCTGGTTTCGTCGTGGGCTCCAGCCGCGTTGGTATGCTCGGCGGTGCCCGCCTGATGCGCGCCTTCGGCGGCGTGCTGGTCGAAGTTATCGGAAGCGCGGGTGCCGGGCTCTACCATATCCACCGATACCTTTTTATCGGCCCGCCAGTCCGATGGTTCGCTGCTGCATGCGTTCAGGGCCAGAGTAGCCACGGCCAGGGCGGAAAGTACGAGTTGCTTGGTCATGATGATGGGTTCGGTTATCTACTTGACTTAGGTTTCTAAAAGGAAAGCAGCTGGCCGCTTACGCGCCGGGCAGCAGGTTTTTGCGCCGCAGCATCGAGTCGAACAGTTTCTGGTCGGTGGGCGAGTTAAAGATTCGGTCGGGTACCTGAATGAAAATGGGCGTATCGAAGGTTTTGGCCACCCATAGCCGCCAGCCCTTCAGCTCCTGCGGCATTTCGGGTGCCTTCAACGACAACAGATAGCTGTCGGCTTCGCGTTTTACGTGCCCGATCATGTCCCAGGTCAGGCGCATGCCTTCTTTCTCGTTGCGCCGCAGCACAATCTGCTTATTATCAAATTCATACGTCAGCTTCTCGAACAGCGGCTTGGTCTGCTCCACCTGCGTAACGCCCGTTACCTGCGCCGAGCGGAACAGCACGTAGAGCAGCGTGAGCAGCAGGGCCACGGCCACCCACCACCATGAGGGCCAAATGAGAGCGGGCAGCAGGCCCAGGGCTAGCGGAATGAGGGCGTACCACCACTCGCGCCGCCACACCCGGGCCATGGCAATTTTGGTGTAGGTATCGGTGTCGAGCTGGTGCTTTTTGGTACGAATGGCCAGGGGCGACGAGCCTTGCTGCTGTTGCTGCTGCCGGTAGCCGCCGCGTTGGTTGGGGAGTTGCATGAGGGGTAATGTGGAAAATGTGGTGAATGTGTTCTTGAATGTGGAAATGTTGCTTGCTGACTCTATGAAAAGAGCATATTCAGCACATTTCCCACATTCCTCACATTGAAAATTTAAAATGCTTTCAGGCTCATGTCGAGGCTGCGGATGGAGTGCGTGAGGGCTCCCACCGAAATGTAATCGACGCCGGTGGCGGCTACTTCGGCAATGGTTTCCTCGGTGATGCCGCCGCTGGCTTCCAGCGGGAAGCGGCCGGCCACCAGGGCCACGGCTTCGCGCAACAGCGCGGGGGCCATGTTATCCAGCATAATCCGCTCGATACCACCTACTTCCAGCACCTGCTGCACTTCGGCCAGTGTGCGGGTTTCCACCTCAATGGGCAGCTCGCGGCCGGTGCGCGTCAGATACGCCTGCGAGGCCTCAATGGCCTGCCGGATGCCGCCGGCGTAATCCACGTGGTTATCCTTGAGAATAATCATGTCGAACAAGCCGTAGCGGTGGTTTACGCCGCCCCCAATCAGCACCGACCATTTCTCGCAGAGGCGGAAGTTGGGTGTGGTTTTGCGGGTATCGAGCAGGCGGGCCTTGGTGCCAGCCAGCAGGCTGTTGAGGTGAGCCGTGCGGGTGGCAATGCCGCTCATGCGCTGCATGCAGTTGAGTACCAGCCGCTCGGCCGTCAGAATGCTTTGGGCGCGGCCCTCCACCGTGAAGGCAATGTCGCCGTGCTTGACCAGCGCCCCATCGGCGAGGCGCTGCTCTACCTGCAATTCAGCATCCACGGCCCGGAAGATGTGGTGGGCCAGCTCTGCACCGGCCAGCACGCCTTCATCCTTGATGAGCAGGTGGGCGCGGTTGCGGGCCTCGGCCGGAATGGCCGACAACGCGGAATGGTCCCCGTCGCCGATGTCTTCGGCCAGCGCCGAGCGAATGAAGGTATCGAGAGCTTCCGGGGTGAGGTAGGAGGGCATTTGCACGGTGCAAAAATAGCAAAAACAGGCCGTTTCCGGGTCCTCGTTTCTGAAACCGTAGCCCAGCCGCCATCATAAAGCAAAAAAGCCCTGCGGAAGCTATCCGCAGGGCTTTTTGGATTGGGCTGGCCCACTGGGCCGCCGGGGTTATTCCTTGGTGAAGTCGATGGTAGCAATTCTGAGCGCACCACCCGCCTGCTTCATTTTCACGAACATGCGGTAGGCCCCGTCTTTGCCGGCGTATTTGCCCACGGCGTAGGGCGTGCCTTCGTTGCTGCCGCCGTAGTGAATGAAATCAAAGGAAGCCGGGGAGTGCTTGGCGAAGAAATCCTTCATCACGAACTCGGCCTGGGTGGCACTGTAGCTTTGCTTGTCACCATCAAAGCTCAGCTCCACGGTGGGCGCAAAATACTGCGCCAGATCGTGGGAGTTGCTGCCGCGGATGGCGCTCCGGACCGGCCCGAACGCCTCGCCCTGGGGCAAGGCAGTAGCCGTCAGTAGCAGGCTCCACAGCAGTGTAAAAGCCAAAAAGAAAGTGCGTTTCATATTAGCGGTAAGAGTTCATCATGCGGTTCGCTAAAATTATGCCAAGGTGGCACTGGCAGCTGGTTCTTTCCCGTGCTCGTACTTCTCTGCTGCCAAGTTAGGGAAAACGTGGGCGTTTCGGCCCATCTGGCCTATCTTTGCTGCCATGAACAAACAGGTATTGTTGGTAATTCTGGACGGCTGGGGACTGGCGCAGAACAAAGAGGTATCAGCCATTGATCAGGCGCGTACGCCATTCGTTGATTCCCTGTTTCAGCGCTTTCCCCACAGCAAGCTCCAGGCCTCCGGCGAAGCCGTGGGCTTGCCCGACGGGCAGATGGGCAATTCGGAAGTCGGCCACATGAACATTGGGGCCGGCCGCGTGGTGTACCAGGATCTGGTGCGCATCAACAAAGCCATCCGGGAGCGGAAGCTGGGCACCGTGCCCGCCCTAATGAAAGCCTTCGAATACGCCCGCCTCAACAATAAACCGGTTCACCTGATGGGCCTGCTGTCCGACGGCGGCGTGCATTCCCACCTGGAGCACCTGAAGGCTCTGTGCACCATTGCCCACGACCAAGATGTGCATAACGTGTTCATTCACGCCTTCACCGATGGCCGCGACACCGACCCCAAAGGCGGCGTGAGCTACGTGAACGACCTGGAGCAGCACCTGCAGCGCGGGGCCAGCGGCAAAATTGCCTCGCTGGTGGGCCGCTACTACGCCATGGACCGCGACAACCGCTGGGAACGGGTGAAGCTGGCCTACGACCTGCTGGTAAACGGCAAGGGCGCTCCTTCTCAGAACCTCATCCAGAGCATGCTGGACTCCTACAAGGAGGGCGTGACGGACGAATTCCTGAAGCCGCTGGTGAAAGTAGGGGCCGATGGGCAGCCGCTAGCCACCATTCAGGAAGGCGACGTGGTGATTTGCTTTAACTTCCGCACCGACCGGGGTCGGGAAATCACGCAGGCGCTCACGCAGCAGGATTTCCACGCCTTCCAGATGCACCGCCTGAACCTGCACTACCTCACGATGACGAACTACGACGCCACCTTTACTGGCGTCACGCCCATCTTCGAGAAGGATAACCTGGAGCAGACGTTGGGAGAAGTATTGCAGGCCCACGGCAAAACCCAGCTCCGGATTGCCGAAACGGAAAAGTATCCGCACGTGACGTTCTTCTTCTCGGGCGGCCGGGAGGTGGAGTTTGAGGGCGAGAAGCGCATTATGCGCAACTCACCCAAAGTAGCCACCTACGACCTGCAGCCCGAAATGAGCGCCTACGAGCTGCGCGACGCGCTGGTACCGGAGCTCCAGGCCAAATCGGCCGACTTTGTAGTGCTGAACTTCGCCAATACCGATATGGTGGGCCATACCGGCGTGTTTGAAGCCGCCGTACGCGCCGCCGAAGCGGTGGATGAGTGCGCCAAAGCGGTAGTGGAAACGGCCCTGGCCGCCGATTACACCTGTATCATCATTGCCGACCACGGCAACGCCGACATGATGATTAACCCTGATGGCACGCCTAACACGGCCCATACCACCAACCTGGTGCCCTGCATCATTGCCAGCAACGACTACCACGGCACCGTGGCCGACGGTAAGCTGGGCGACATAGCACCCACCATATTGCAGCTGATGGGCCTGCCCCAACCGGAGGTAATGGGTGGCCAGAGCCTGCTGCAGCCCGAAGCAACCCCGAATGCATAAGTCAACCCGGGTGTTGGTGGCGGGGTTGCTGGCCCTGGCGGCGTGTGGCCCCGGCGACACCGCTAGGGTGCGCCCCAACCCTGCCAACCAGAAGCCGGCGTACTTTAATCTGCTGGCGTTACTGAACGAGCAAAGTACACTGCTGAACCGCCGCCAACCCTCCGTGGAAAAGCAGGTGCTGCTGCGCGACGGCAATCAGGAAATCACCCGCGTTCCGAAAACCGACTGGGAGAAGGAGTTGCAGATTTTTCAGCAGGCCGATATTAACAAGCCGGCCCTGCGCGGCCTTTACGCCGTTGACTCTGCCACCCTGACCTCCGGGGCCGTGCGGCGCACCTACCGCCGCCTGCCCGGCACCGACCATCCGGTAGAGCAACTCACAGTAGTCAGCCAGGGCACCAAGGTCCAGACCATTACCGCCAACGTGGCCCAGGATAATCCGCTGGTGTACTCCGCCAAAACCCTGGAAATGAGCTACCGCCAGGGTCAGTTGGCTATTTACCGCGTAACGGGCGTGCAGAAGCTCATTCTGTTCGACTCGGTGCGGTACGCGGTGCAAGCCAAAGTACAGTAGTATTCGCCGCTGAGTGTAAGCCAACAAATTGAAACGGGCGGGCCGTTCGAACCAAGTAGTTCGAACGGCCCGCCCGTTTTTTGGGCCTCTGCTAATCCACGTACGGCTCCACGTGAACCGTGCTGAGGCGGCCGCTCTGGTACACTACCGAAACGTAATTGGTGCGCTCCGAGTCGCCGATGCGGACTTTGTCAGTACTGCCGGGGGCGGGGCGGTGGGCCGTGGCCAGGCGCGTACGCAGGCGGCGGCCGTAAGCCGGCGCAAAGTTGGTCACGACGGCGTCGCGGAGCAGATCCTTCTCCGGAGCCCGATAAAACTCAAACACGTTACCCTGGTGGCGCACCAGCAGAATCGTATCCACCTGTCCGGCTTCGTAGAGGTTGCGGTAGGGTTTGCGCGACACGATTATCCCGCCATTCTGCAGCAATTCCTGCACCGTCGGCTCCGGCCCAAAGGGTTGACCGGCCAGTGAGTCGTTAGTGACGCGCACGAGACGGGTGGGAACCGGTAGCTGGGCCGCCGGCCGAACGGAACGGGCAGCGGAACCCGAGGCTTTACGAACCGGCTGCTTCTCCCCATCCGAATCTCCCGCGCCGGCACCAAGCAGCACCGCCGCGTACAACGACGCGGCCGAAGCGGCTTTTGCAGATGAGAGAAACAGGGCGACCAGCATGCGTTTTTTCGACTTTATACGCACTACTCGCGCCGTCGGCCTGATTCGGAGCAGATATTCCGCTCAGCTGGTGTCAGTTGCCCGATGAATTACCCCTATTGCCCCATGAGGGTAGCCAGCACCCAGCGGCGGCCGCCGTGGTTGCGGTGCTCCCCCAGATAAATACCCTGCCAGGTACCCAGGGCCAGTTCGCCGCGCGTGATGGGGACACTCACGGCGTGACCGAGCAGGCTGGCTTTGAGGTGGGCCGGCATATCATCGGGGCCTTCCAGGGTGTGGCGGAAGTAGGGGGCGTTTTCCGGGGCCAAGCGGTTGAAGAACTGCTCGAAATCGTGCCGCACGGTGGGGTCGGCGTTTTCGTTGAGGCTCAGGCTGGCGGAAGTGTGCTGAATGAAAAACTGCGCCGTTCCCATCTGAATCTGTTCCAACTCGGGCAGCTCGGCCACCAGCAAATCAGTAATCAAATGAAAGCCCCGGCTCACCGCCGGCAGCCGCAGGCGTTTCTGGAAGAAGTGCATGGGGTAATTTAGTAGTGCGTAGTAAGTATGGAGTAGTGAGACATTCCCCCGACAACTAAAGAAAAACTCAGCAGAATGCACCTCTTATTACTCCGTACTTTCTACTCACTACTCCCCTACGGATTTACCCGCTCGTATGCTCCGATATCGGGGGTGGTGGGGTTGCGGAGGCGGTTGAGCAAGTCGGTGCTGAGGCCGGGCAGGGGCACGGCCTTGTTGCCGGCCACCGACAGCGTATCGAGCTGGTAATCCAGCGTTTTGCCCCGGAAGCGGAACGGGGTGCTTTTGAACAGGTAAGTTGGGCCCTCGACAGGATTGAGGATGTTACCGCTTTTGCGCTGGCCCAGCACGCCGGTGTTATCGTACTTCTTGGTTTTCAGCACGCTGTTGCTGATGCTGATATTGGCCGCGTACTGCTCCCCGTCCACAAACTCCAACTCCTCGCCTTCCCGCATTGAGCCCCACACAATGGAGTTGCGTACCGTGAGGCGTGGCGCGGCGGTTTGCAACTGCCCATTGATTCTCAATGCTGCCGCCAGCAACACCGAGGGCGTCTGGCGGTTGGCCTGCGTGGTGTAATTGGCAATGGTGCAGTAATCCAGCTGCACGCTGCTACCCAGAAACCCGGTTACGGCCGACTGCTCACAATTAGCCATGAGCACGTTACGAGCCACAAAATTGCCCGACAAGGCCAGCAAAGCAGCCCCGTCCAGCCCTACGCTCACGCCGGCGTTGGTGAACTGCTGCTTGGCGCTGCTGATGTTCTGGATTACCGAGTTTTCCACCGTCACGGCAGGGAAGGGCCGCAGGGCTTTGGGGTTGAGCACCAGCAGACCAAAGGCGCTGTTCTTGATTTCGGTGAAGCGCACCACGTTGTCGCGGCTGCTGGAGAGAAACCAGATGCCCGCCCACTGGCCCGGAATTTCCTGGTAGAACTCCTCCCGCCGGTCGGCCTGGAAACGCACGAAGTTGCGGTCCGTGGGTTTCAGCTCGCCGGTAGGCCGGAAGTCGGCGTTGCAGCGCAAAGTACCGCCCACCAGCAACGCTGCGCCGGCGTGGCTGTAAATGCGCGCGCCCGGCTCAATGGTAAGGGTCACGAGCGAATCCACGAAGGCGTAATCGAAGATAACGTGGGGCTTGTCGGCTTTCCAGACGGTGTTGCGGCGGATTTCTTCCTGATTGTGGAAGTAGGCGTTCTGGCCGTAGCTGAGCACTTTCACCACCTGCTCGTTGCCGTTGGTGCGGAACTTCAGGTCATCCACCACCAGAAACGGCTTGAGGTCGTTCGGGGTCGGATCGATGGTGGCGCGCACCAGCACCAGCAGGCTGTCCTTGCCCCTGATTTCCACGTCGCGGGCCGCCAGGGTAACCTCTCCGTTTACCAGCAGACTGTACGTAATACCGGGGCGGTTCTGCAGGCTGATTTCCGCCACCCGCACGGCGCGGGCGTTGCGGTTGTATACCCACAGCCGCTTGCTCACGGTGCCTACCGACACAAAAACGGTGTCAAACTTTACCGTATCCAGCGCAAACTCCAGTCGGGCGCTGCTGTCCGTCGTCACAATATCCTCCTTGGGCTCACAGCCGGGCAGCAGCACCGTGACCAGGGCCGAGAGAACGAGCAGCAGCGGAAGGAGGAAACGCATAACGGGTTGTTGGTGATTGGATACTCTATAAAACGGTCATCCTGAGCGGAGCGAAGGACCTTATCACGTTGTTACGAGTGCGCTCAGGAGACTAACTCCTCAAACGTGATAAGGTCCTTCGCTCCGCTCAGGATGACAAACTGATGGGCCAGCGGGTTTATTATCCTACGCCTTCCTGCAGACGCTCGGCGCTTTCGGCCAGGCGCAGCTGCTCCACGAACTCGTCGATGTTGCCGTCCATTACCGAGGCCAGGTTATACACCGTGAAGCCGATGCGGTGGTCGGTTACGCGGCCCTGGGGGTAGTTGTAGGTGCGGATTTTATCCGACCGGTCGCCGCCCCCAATCATGCTCTTGCGCTGGGCACCTTCGGCCTCATTCTTCTTGGCCAGCTCAATTTCGTAGATGCGCGAGCGAAGTACCTGCAGTGCCTTGTCGAAGTTCTTGAGCTGCGACTTCTGATCCTGGCACTGGGCCACCAGGCCGGTGGGCAAGTGGGTGAGGCGCACGGCCGAGTAGGTGGTATTTACCGACTGCCCGCCCGGGCCCGACGACATGAACAGGTCCTTGCGCACGTCGTTCATATCAATCTGCACGTCCAGTTCCTCGGCCTCGGGCATCACCACGATGGACGCCACGGAGGTATGAATGCGGCCCTGGGTTTCGGTGGCCGGCACCCGCTGCACGCGGTGCACGCCCGACTCGAACTTGAGCTTGCCATACACGTCCTCACCCTTCACGGCCAGAATAATCTCTTTGTAGCCGCCCGAAGTGCCTTCGGTGGCATCAATGAGGTCCATGCGCAGGTTGTTCTTCTCGGCGTAGCGCATGTACATGCGCTGCAGGTCGCCGGCAAAGATGGCCGCCTCGTCGCCGCCCGCCCCGGCCCGGATTTCCATTATAACGTCCTTGCTATCATTCGGGTCCTTGGGGATGAGCAGCTCCTTGATGTACACTTCCAGGCGCTCCTGCTCGGGGTAGAGCAGTTCCAGCTCATCCTTGGCCATCTGGCGGAAATCCTCGTCCTTCTCGGTCGAAATCACCTCCTTGGCCCCGTCGATGTTGGCCAGCACGCTCTGGTAGGCCTTATACTCGGTCACGATTTTGCCGAGGTCCTTGTATTCCTTATTGAGGGCCTTGAAGCGTTTCATGTCGCTCATAGCGTCGGGCTGGGTGAGCAGCTCGCTCACGTCCTCAAAGCGCCGTTGGATGGCCTCCAGTTTATCTAGCATCTTGCCTTCAGAAAATGTATTGGGACTGCAAAGGTACGGAAACGAAGTCGTTGGCAAATAAGCCGGAAGCAGCTGACGGTGACGACATGGCGGTAACTGCCCGCACGGGTGTAGAGACGCGACACTTCGCGTCTCCTCGTTGAACGACAATCGGTAAGACGGCGCAGACGACGAGACGCGAAGTTTCGCATCTCTACCCTCGTTCTGATGTTCGTATCACCCGGTAGAAATCGTAGATAATTCTTTCCCGGCACGTTGGCCGTTCCAAATAATTCCTACTTTGGCTAACGTTAACCTCCTCAGGCATATGGTCCGGCCCGGTGCTGCTCCTGCTTTTTACTCCGCTTTGCCCGTCGCTTTGATGGGTACCGGCACCACTATTACCACAACCTGCTAGAGCGGGCTGCGGAACTCTCACCCCTTCTGATTCGCCGCCCGCTTCGCCGGTAAGCCTCCCTCCCGGGAGGCACCGGGCCGGAAGCGGGTTTTTTTACGCCCATCACGCAACGACCTACTATGCAGGTACTGAAATTCGGCGGCTCCTCCGTCGCCACGGCCGACAACATGCAACGCGTCCTCGACCTGGCCCAGGCCGCTGCCCGGCGGGAGCCCACCGTAGTGGTGGTATCGGCCCTGGGCGGCGTGACTGACCAGCTGATTACGGCCGGCCGCCGCGCCGCTGCCCACGACGACACGTACCGCCCACTATTGCACGAGTTGGAGCTGCGCCACCTGGAAGCCGTGCGCGGCCTGCTGCCGATAACGGGCCAGAGCGCCGTGCTGAGTCTGGTAAAAACGTACTGCAACGAGCTGGAGAGCCTCTGCGACGGAATTTTTGCCTTGGGCGAGCTATCGGCGCGCACCCTGGACCGGCTGGTGAGCTACGGCGAACTGCTGTCGTCGCGGCTGGTGGCGGCAGGGCTGGCGGCCCGGGGCGCGGCTCACCAGTGGCTGGACAGCCGCCAGCTTATCGGCACCGATGCCCGTTACGGCCACGCCGTAGTGGATTTTGCCCGCACCAACCCGCTCATTCAGGCGGCCGTGACGGGCGAGGTGCCGCTGTACGTGGCCCCCGGCTTCGTGGCCGCCGCCCCCGACGGCAGCACCACCACCCTGGGCCGCGGCGGCTCCGACTACACGGCGGCCATCTTCGCCGGGGCCTTGGGCGCGTCTAAGCTAGAAATATGGACCGACGTGAGCGGCATGATGACGGCCGACCCACGCTTGGTGCGGGCGGCCCGTCCCATTCCGCGCATCAGCTACCAGGAGGCCATGGAACTCTCCCACTTCGGGGCCAAGGTGCTCTACCCGCCCACCATTCAGCCGGTGATGAAGTCGGGGATTCCTCTCTGGATCAAGAATACCTTTGCCCCCGAGGATGCCGGTACGCTGGTGGAAGTGGCCCCGCCGGCCAACCAGGAATTTGTGCGGGGTATTTCCAGCATCGGGCCTATTTCGCTGCTGCGGCTGGAAGGCAGCGGCATGGTGGGCGTACCGGGCTTTTCGCGGCGGCTGTTTGCGGCCCTGGCCCGCGAGCAGGTGAACGTGGTGCTCATCACCCAAAGCTCCTCCGAGCACTCCATCTGCGTGGCCGTGAGCACCCCGGATGCCGACCGCGCCCAGCAGGCCGCCGACCAGGAGTTTACCGCCGAAATCAGCAACGGCCTGCTTGATCCGCTGGACCGGGAGGATGAATTGGCCATTGTGGCGCTGGTGGGCGAGCAGATGAAAAACCACCCCGGCATCAGCGGGCGCATGTTCGGGGCACTGGGCCAGAACGGGGTGAACATCCGGGCCATTGCCCAGGGCTCGTCGGAGAAGAACATTTCTACCGTTATCCGGCAGCAGGACGTGCGCAAGGCCATCAACGTGCTGCACGAAACCTTCTTCGAGGCGACCACCCGGCAGGTGAACGTGGTGGTGGCGGGCGTGGGCAACGTAGGCCGCAAGCTGCTGGAGCAGCTGCAGCGGCAGCAGCCGTGGCTGCGCGAGAAGCTGCGCCTGCACCTGCGGGTGGTGGGCCTGGCCAACAGCCGGCAGTTTGTGCTTAGGGAAGAAGGCCTCGACCTGGCCGACTGGGAAGCAGCCCTGGCTGCCGGCCCAGCCCTGGACCTGACTCAGCTCACCACCGAGCTACTGGCCCTGAACCTGCGCAACACGGTGTTCGTGGACGTGACGGCCAGCGCCGACGTGGCCCAGGTGTACGCCGGCCTGCTGGCCCGCTCGGTGGCGGTGGTAGCTTGTAACAAGGTGGCGGCCTCGGCCGAATACGCGCAGTATGGCCGCCTCAAAAGCCTGGCCCAGGAGTTTAATACCCAGTTTCTGTTTGAAACCAACGTGGGCGCGGGCCTGCCCATCATCGGCACCTTGAACGACTTATTGCGCAGCGGCGACGAGGTGCAGCGGATGCAGGCAGTGCTGTCGGGCACGCTCAATTTCGTATTCAATAACTACGACGGCACCCGGCCCTTTGCCGAGGTGGTGCGGCAAGCCCAGCAGGAAGGCTACACCGAGCCCGACCCCCGCCTCGATCTGACGGGCGTGGACGTGGCCCGCAAAATCCTGATTCTGGCCCGGGAAACCGGCCACCCGCTGGAAATGCCCGACGTGCAGAACGACTCCTTCCTGCCCGCCGCCTGCCTGGAGGGCGACGTCCCGGCCTTCTACGAGCAACTGGCGGCCCACGAACCGCACTTCCGGAACCTGTACGACACGGCTGCCGCCCAGGGGAAAAAGCTGCGTTTCGTGGCGAGCTTCGAGGAGGGCCGGGCCCGGGTGGGCCTGCAAAGCGTGGCTCCCGGCCATGACTTGTACTCCTTGCAGGGCAAGGACAACGCCGTGCTGTTCTACACCAACCGTTACGTGGAGCAGCCGCTGGTGATTAAAGGAGCCGGGGCCGGGGCCGAGGTAACCGCCTCCGGCGTGTTTGCCGACGTGCTACGGGCCGCGCATTGACCCCACCATTTCCTTGCATTAATACTTACCCACTAACATGCCGCTTTCCACTGATTCCGTTTCCCTCCTCGCCCCGGCTACCGTGGCCAACGTGGTGTGCGGATTTGACGTGCTGGGGTTTGCTCTGCACGAGCCCAACGACGAAATGCACCTGCGCCTGACTGACGAGCCGGGGGTGCGCATTGTGAACGAGGACGACTTTGGTCTGCCCACTGAGCCCGCCCGCAACGTGGCGGGGGCGGCGCTGCTGGCCATGCTGCGGGCCGCGCCCGAGGTAACGGGCGTGGAGGTACGCATCCGCAAGCACATCCGGCCCGGTAGCGGCATCGGGAGCAGCGCGGCCAGCGCGGCGGGGGCCGTGGTGGGGCTGGACCATCTGCTGGGCAACCGATTCACGCAGGCCGAACTGGTGAAATTTGCCATGTACGGCGAGGAAGTGGCCTCCGGCGTGCGCCACGCCGACAACATTGCCCCGGCCATTTATGGCGGCGTTACGCTCATCCGGGCCACCACGCCCGCGCCCGATGTGGTGCCGCTGGATGCCCCGCCTTTGTTCGTGACGGTGGTACATCCCCAGATTGAAGTAAAGACCTCCGACGCCCGTCAGATTCTCAAGCAGCAGGTGCCTTTGCGCGACGCCATCCGGCAGTGGGGCAACGTGGGCGCGCTGGTAGCCGGCCTGCTCAAGCACGATTACGCCCTCATCGGCCGGGCCCTGGAAGACGTGATTATCGAGCCCGTGCGCAGCATTCTGATTCCGGGTTTTCAGCAGGTGAAGGACGGCAGCCGCGCTGCCGGGGCGCTGGGCGGCGGTATTTCCGGCTCCGGCCCCTCTCTGTTCATGCTCAGCCAGCACGAAGCCACCGCCCGGGCCGTGGCCGACATCATGCGCACTACCTACGAGCAGTTGGGCCTGGATTATTACGTGTATCAGACGACGATTAACACCACGGGCTGCCAGATTCTGCCCGCCTGATGTAGAGACGCGACCCTTCGCGTCTCTACGTTGAACCACCCGGTCCTGCACCAATCAACCAAACAACCTCAGCAACGAGGAGACGCGAAGTGTCGCGTCTCTACATCGGCCTTCACCACTCAACTGCCATGCACTACTACAGCCTCAACCGCCAGTCGGAGCCCGTTGATTTTCGGACGGCAACCGTGGCGGGGCAGGCCCCGGACGGGGGCCTCTACTTCCCCGAAACCATTCCGCGCTTCCCGGCCGAATTCCTGGCCCAACTACCCCACCTGACGCCGGCCGAAATAGCCCTGACGGTGCTGCGGCCCTACGTGGGCACGTCTATTCCGGAGCCGGAGCTGGCCCGCATCTGCGCCGAAACCGTTGATTTCCCGCTGCCCGTGGTGTCCGTAACGGACCGCATGAGTGCGCTGGAGCTGTTTCACGGGCCTACGCTGGCCTTTAAGGATGTGGGGGCGCGGTTCATGAGCCGCTGCCTAGGCTACTTTTCCCGCCATGAAACCCGGCCCGTCACGGTGCTGGTGGCCACTTCCGGCGACACCGGCGGGGCCGTAGCCAGCGGATTTCTGGGCGTGCCGGGCGTGGAGGTGGTGATTCTGTACCCGCAGGGCCGGGTAAGTCCGGTGCAGGAGCAGCAGCTCACGGCCCTGGGCCAGAACATCCGGGCCCTGGAGGTGCGCGGCAACTTCGACGACTGCCAGCGGCTGGTGAAGCAGGCCTTCCGCGACGATGAGCTACGGCAGCGGCGGCAACTCACGTCGGCCAACTCCATCAACGTGGCTCGCTGGCTGCCCCAGCAGGTGTACTATGTGGCGGCGCTGGCCCAGTGGCCCCACGCGCAGCCGCCGGTGATGGCCGTGCCCAGCGGCAACTTCGGCAACCTGTGCGCCGGGCTGCTGGCCTACGCCTCGGGGCTGCCGGTGGCCCACTTTGTGGCGGCCTGCAACCAGAACGACGCCGTGCCCCGCTATCTGCAATCGGGACACTACGCTGCTCAACCGGCCGTGGCCACCCTCTCCAACGCCATGGATGTGGGCGACCCGAGCAATTTCGGCCGGATTCTGGAACTGTTCGGGCACCAGTACCCGGTGCTGCGCGAGCTACTGAGCGGCTACACCGTATCGGATGCCGACACCACGGCCACCATTGCCCGGGTGTTCCGGGAAACCAGCTACGTGCTCGACCCGCACGGGGCCGTGGCCTATTTTGCGCTGGAGGATTATCTGCGTCACCACCCGGCGCAGCGCGGTCTGTTCCTCGAAACCGCCCACCCGGTGAAATTTCCCGAAGCCGTAGAAACCGCCACCGGCCGTGCCGTACCCATCCCCGCCGAACTGGCCGACCTCATGCACCGGCCCAAACAAAGCACGCTGCTGGAGCCGGAATACGACGCCTTACGGGCATATTTGTGGGATTAAATGCGTTGTTGGCTGTTACGCTACTGGTCATTACTCCACCACCTGTTATCCCTCCCGCTCATGCGTCCCCTTCTCCGTTTCGCCCTGCTTCTGCCCCTGCTTTCAGCCTGTCGGCCCGATCAGGTGCAGCACCTCAGCAACACCAAGGAGCTGGCCGTGGAGGCGGCCAACTGGGAAGTGAAGCGCATCATGCCCAAGGACCTACTGCGCGCCACCCGCTGGGCCGGCGACTCGCTCACGCGCACCGCCGAACGAGAGTTGCGTACAGTGCTGGCCCAGAAGCTGCAGGAAGGCGGCGTGGCAGCAGCCCTGCCCTACTGTCGCCCCGAAACCCTGCCCGCTACCGATTCGCTGGCGAAAGTGCTGCAGGCCACGCTAAGCCGGGCCTCGACCCGCCCGCGTAACCCAACTCACCAGGCCACCCTCACGGCCGCCGAGCAAAACCCCGCTGACACTACCCGCCGCGTGGCCCGTCCCGGCACCGAGCTATTTACGTATCAGCGCCCTTTGGTGCTGCAGGATAAAATGTGTCTGCGCTGCCACGGCACGGTAGGGCAGGATATTCCGGCCGCTGATTACGCCCTCATCCGCAATCAGTATCCCCAGGACCAAGCCACCGGCTACCAGCTGGGCCAGCCGATGGGCGTGTGGCGCGTGAGCCTCCAACGCGCCGGCGTGGCTGAGCACTGGACCATGAAAACCCGTAAGGTGATGAAGAAACGGACGCCGCTGTTTTAGCGGCTGGGGCCAACCTTCGGAGGACTTTTTCAGTTTGGATTTGATATGACTCCAGCTGATTCTCCTCAACTTCCCATCATCATCATCGGCGCGGGCATGGCGGGCCTTGCCTGTGCCAACTACCTGCACCGCGCCGGCCGGCCCGTGCTCGTGCTGGAAGCCGCCGACGCCGTGGGCGGCCGCGTACGCACCGACGTGACGCCCGAAGGCTTCCGCCTCGACCGGGGTTTTCAGGTGCTACTCACCCGCTACCCCGAGGTGGAACGCCTCATCGACTACGGCGCGCTCCACCTGAAAGCCTTCCGCTCCGGCGCCGTCATCCGGCTTCCCGATGGCAAGGAAACCACCCTGCAAAATCCGCTGCAACAGCCTGTCGCCGCCTTTTCGGCCCTCACCTCGCGCATTGGTTCTTTGCCCGATAAGCTGCGCATCGTGAGCATGGTACAGCACGTACGGCGCTTCACCAGTCAGCAGCTGCTGAGCCGCAACTCCACCAACGAGCAGGACACGCTCAGCTTCCTGCGCCAGTATGGCTGGAGCGAGCAGATGATTCAGAACTTCTTCCGGCCCTTTTTCGGGGGCGTGTTCTTGGACCGCAGCCTGAGCACGGCGGCCAATTTCTTTGAGTTCGTGTTCAAGCAGTTTGTGGAAGGCGAGGCCGTGGTGCCGGCCCTGGGCATGCAGCAGATTCCCGAGCAGCTGGCCGCCCGCCTGCCCGCCGGGACCATTCGGCTCAACACGCCCGTGGCGGCGCTGGAAGGTACCAGCGTCCGGCTCCGGAACGGCGAAACGCTACATGCTGCCGCCGTGGTGCTGGCCGTGGATGGCGAAGCCGCCGCCCGCCTGCTGCCGGCCGCCAACACCGCGCCCACCTTGGCCTGGCGTCGCACCACCTGCACCTACTTTGCGGCCCCCGCCGCCAAGGGCCGCCCCGATAAGCTGCTGCGCCTGAACGCTTCCCCAACGGCCCTGGCCCACAACGTGGCGTTTCCTTCAGATGTGGCCTCAGCCTACGCTCCAGCCGGTCAGCGGTTGGTATCAGTGAGCACCCACGGCGAGCATGGCCTCTCCGAAGCCGACCTCACGGCCCGCCTCCGCCAAGAGCTGACGGACTGGTTCGGCCCCGAGGCGGCCCAGTGGCAGCACTTGCGCACCTACGAGCTGCCCTACGCCCTGCCCGAGTACCCGGCCGGACAGCCGGCCCGCCAGTCGCTTAAAGTCCAGGGCCACCTCTACCGTTGCGGCGACTACGCCGCCTATCCTTCCCTCAACGCCGCCCTGGCCTCTGGCCGCGAAGTAGCCGAAATGCTCTTGGCCAGTTAACCGACCCAGAAGCCAGAAATAAGAACGCCATTCCGAGCAAGGCTCGGAATGGCGTTCTTATTTCTGAGTACGGCGTTCTGTATTCGGTGTGCTCTAAAACTGCAGCTCCAGCTGGGCCGGGCAGTGGTCGGAGTGTACGGCGTCGTGCAGCAAATCGGCGTGGCGAATGTGTGGCACCAGCGCATTATCTACCAGCAGATGATCCAGCCGCCAGCCCACGTTGCGGGCCCGGGCTCCGCCCCGGTACGTCCACCACGAGTACCGGTCGGGCACGGGGCCGTGGTGGTGGCGGAACGAGTCGGTGAAGCCGTCGGCCAGAAAATCCCGGAACCACTGCCGCTCCTCGGGGGTGAAGCCGGGGCTGTTCTGGTTGGTTTTGGCGTTGCGAATGTCAATTTCCGCCTGGCAGCAGTTGAAGTCGCCAGCAATGACCAGCGGCGGCACCCCGGCCGCTTGCAGCTCGCGCACGTAGCACCGGAAGAAGTGCAGCCACTCCACCTTGAACGCCTGCCGCTCCGGCCCGCTGGTGCCCGAGGGCATGTAGGTATTCAGCACGGAACAATGCTCGAAATCCAGGCGCAGCACCCGGCCCTCGTCGTCGTAGCAGCTCTGGCCGCATCCTTCCACCACGGCCAGGGGCTCCTGCAGGCTGAAAATGGCCACACCGCTGTAGCCCGGTTTCCGGGCCGGATGCAGGTAGGCGTGGTAGCCCAGCGCCGTCAGCGCCGACACGTCGAGCGGCTCCCGGCCAGCCTTGATTTCCTGCACGCACAATACGTCGGGGCGGGTTTGCTGCACCCAGTCGGCCAAGCCTTTGCTGAGGGCCGAGCGCAGTCCGTTGAGGTTGTAGGAGATGATGTTCACTTACAGCTGTTCCTGCTCGTCGAAGTATTCCAGAATATGCCATTTCAGCATCCGTTCCTGCTCTTTCAGGTTGCTGAACGGCAGCTGTTGCAGCAGGCGGTAGTGGGGCCAGCCCTCTTCGTCCACCCGTTCCAGCTCGTAGTAGCCCGAGATGCTGAACAGGCGGCAGGTGGCAATATGCATCAGGTCCTGCTTCTGCTCTTTGGTGAAGGGCCCGGCGCCCTGGCCCAACTCCTGCACCCCAATGAGCAGCAGCAGCGCGTTGATATCGGGCTTTTTGCCAAAGCGCGCGCGCAACTCGTTCATCAACTCCCACCAGCGCTGCTCAAACTGGGCTTCGGTTTCCTGCGGGTCCAGCATTACGCGTCGTGCGAGTGCTCGGGGGCAGGCGTCACGGATTCTTCTTTCAATGCCTCCCAGTACTCCACGGCCCGACGGAAGTGCGGAATCACAATGCTCCCCCCAATGAGGTTGGCAATGGCAAATACCTCGTATACTTCCTCGTCGGTGAGTTTCTCCTCGAAGCACTTGCCCAGGTGGTACTTGATGCAGTCGTCGCAACGCAGCACCATGGAGCAGGCCAGGCCCACAATTTCCTTGGTTTTCACGTCGAGCGCGCCTTCCTGGTAGGTGTTGGTATCGAGGTTAAAGAAACGCTTGATGACCTTGTTATCGGCCGCCAGAATCTTTTCGTTCATGCGCTGGCGGTAGTCGTTGAATTCGGAAACGAGGCTCATATAAAACGGGCGTAGTGAAGACGTGAACAGCACCCGGCCGGGTGCTTTTGAAAGTCGGCTTTAAACCCTAAAATTAGGCAGAAGTTTTCCGTGGCCCGCGTCGCGCCTGCTATTGGCCCGCTATCTGATTTCCACCGATGCCGTTACCTACTATCCTCTCTGATTTCGTTGGCCTGATCTTCCCGCGCGTGTGCCTGGCCTGTCAGGACCCGCTGGCTCGGGGCGAAGACCACATCTGCACCGGCTGCCGGGCTCAGCTGCCCTACACCGACTACCACCACCTCCTTCCCGACCAGAACCCGCTGGCCCGCCGTTTCTGGGGCAAGCTGCCCGTGCAGCACGCCTTCAGCTACCTGCGCTTCCAGAAGCACGGCCGGGTGCAGCACCTGCTCCACCAGCTCAAGTACCAGGGCCAGCAGGATGTAGGCCGCATTTTGGGCCGCTGGTACGGCGAGGAACTCGCAGAAGCCGGCTTGCAGGCCACTTTCGACCTCATTGTACCGGTGCCGCTCCACGCCCGTAAGCTGGCCCAGCGCGGCTACAACCAGGCCGACAGCTTCGCCAAGGGCTTGGCTACCGGCCTGGGCTGCCCCTGGCAGGCCGAGGCGCTGCGCCGCGTGGCTAATACCAAGTCGCAGACCCGCAAAAACCGTCTGCAACGCTGGGAAAACGTGGAAACCGTCTTCGAAGTAGCCGAGCCGGACCTTGTGCGCGGGCAGCATGTTCTGGTGGTCGATGATGTGCTGACTACCGGCGCCACCCTCGAAGCCTGCTGCGCTGTGCTCCTCGCCGCCGGCGCCCGCGAAGTCAGCATCGCCACCATCGCTACCGCCGACCGCTAAGCACGGATGTAGCCGGATTCGTCGGATTACACGGATTCGTCCTGAGTGTGCCCTCCGTCCAACATCATGCTGTGCCGGCTTGGAATGATACTAGGCTGACAGCCTCACCAAGTTGCTTATCGGACCAGATTTTCTTAACAGAAGCCATACAACAAAAGCAGCCCACTCAAGTGAGTGGGCTGTTTGTATGCAGAACGAATCCGAAAAATCCGGGCTGCTTATTTGTTCGATCCGGCGTTGATCATAGCGCAACGGAAACCGATAGTAGCGGTAGCCGAATCTTCCGCCATAAAACGACGCGTACCGGGCGAGAGCCAGTAGGCTACATCGCGCCACGAACCACCTTTATACACGCGTACGTGGTCATCGATGAGCGACTGGTAGCCCTTTTTGTCGTATTTCTCGGTGGGATCAAGGAAGCCGTTCCGACGGAAGGGGTTCAGATCTTCTACGTCTTCGTACGAAAGTGGACGGTAGATATCCTGCACCCACTCGTTCACGTTGCCCGACATGTTGTACAGGCCGTAATCGTTCGGTGGATAGTTGTAGATGTACTCCGTAATCATGGCGCCGTCGTTGAGCGAACCGGCAATACCAGCGTAGTCACCACGGCCACGCTTGAAGTTGGCCAGAAATTGGCCCATGCCTTTGCCATAAGGATTCCGCACCTGACGACCATCCCACGGATAAATGCGCTTGTTCTCCTGGTTTTCGTTGCCGGTTTCCTGGGTGCCAATGAGGGCCTGCGCCGCATACTCCCATTCTGCCTCGGTGGGCAGGCGGTAGTTGGGCAGGGTGTTACCGTTTTCGATGGCAATCTTGGTGCCGCCACCGTCTTCCGACGTGCCTTCAGCCGCGTCGCCGCTGTCGCCTTTCTTCTTTTTCTTGCCGAACAGTCCGCCGCCGCCGCTGCTGCCGCTGTCTTCGCCACCGCCGCTTTCGCCGGCCAGCCGCTCATTCACCTTAGCCGTCCGCCAGGTGCAATAGTCATTAGCCTGCAACCAGCTCACGCCCACCACGGGGAAGTAGCGGAAGCCAGGGTAGCGCAGGTAGTAATCCACGTACGGGTCATTGAACGACAGCTCGCGGGCCCACACTGTGGTGTCGGGCAGGGCCGACTGGTAGAACTCCTCCGACGAGTCCTTGCGCACATAGTGCAGGTACTCCAGCCAGTGGATGTTGGCCACCTCGGCTTCATCCATATAGAAGGAAGCCAGCGTGACAGTGCGCTCCATGTTGTCGTGGGTCATGGCAATGTCCTCTTCGGCGGACCCCAGCACGGTGCGGCCACCTTCGATAAACACCAGACCGGGACCATCCGGGATGCCTTGGTAGTCAGACACCTTCATACCTTCCTCGGTATTGTACTCAATGCCCGTCGTGGAGCTGTACTTACCGGGTTTGGTAGCCGTGGGCGGACCACCTTTACAGGCGGCCAGGGCGCAGGCTCCCACTACAGCAAAGCGCAGGTACTTGGAAAAATTCATGATCAAGTTGAAACTACCTGTTAGAAAAGCGTTTAGACGAGGCAAGTCAGCTGCAATAATACAAAATTTTAGAAGGCTGGGCAAGGAATTGTCGGGTAATTCCGGCGTTTTAGCCGGCGCCAAGCCGCTTCCAGCGAATCGAACTCCCGCAGGGCCAGCGAAATCTCGTGCGCCCCGCCCAACTCGCTGCTGAACCGACTGAGGCTCATATCATAGCTATACCCCAGCCGAAAGCTGCCTACGCTCACGCCGGCAATGGCCGTCAGGACCTGCTGCGGCTGCATTGCACCGGGTAGTGGCAGGCCCCGGTATACAGCCCCAAGCGTGAGGGGGGTCGTCGTAAAGTACAACCCGATCTCCGCCCGTTGAGTGCCGCCCTGACGGGTGTAGCCGGCCATTGGCGTCAGGCTGATTTCCCGATACTGTTGCTTTTCAGTTGTCTGAGCAAAGTACACTTTATAGCCTCCCTGCAAGTTGAGGCGCAACGGCAGTGTGGTCTGCGTGACGAAAGCCAGATTTGGCTGATTCAGGTGATGGGCGGCGGCTCCTACCCAAAACCGCTCCCCGTATAGCAGACCGCCCACTGAGGCAGTCACGTAATGTACCGGCTGGTAATCGGCTACTTCCAGGCTAAATTCCCGCTCAACCCCGTCATCTGAAAGCTGGTCCCCGAATAAGAGGTTACCATAACTGACGCGCTGCAGGCCGTAGTTAACCGAGGCGCCGCCGCTCAGGTTGAGCTGTTCATTCAGCCGCATATGGTAAGCATACACGCCTCCTGCCTGAAAACGCGTGTAGCCTACGCCACCGGTCCGGTCGTAGTTCACCAACAAACCGGCAGCACTACGCTGGTCCCGAAACCGGTAGTCGGCGGCGAGCTGGCTGGTTTGGAAGGTGCCGGCCAGCGTGGGAAACTGATTGCGGTAACTGAGCGTCACGCTGTAATCGTCGAGCAGGCCGGCGTAGGCGGGATTCTGCTGCATGCGGTTGGCGTAAGGCTGTGCGAAATAGAGGTCCTGCGCCTGCAGGCTGGTTACACCAGTCACGCAGGCAACCAGCAGCAACCCCCGTTTCCGGAAGCGCAGTTGCTGACGCTGAACATGATAAACCTGACTTAGACCTCTCATAAGCTGCTGCAATAACGCGCGAACCGTAGTCTTTGGTACGCCCCGGCTCGCCGCTATGCGTCTAAAGTGGCGTTTTCTTTCCTGATTTTCGGCACCAAGCCCGGTACCTAACGCGTTTATAGCAACTTCCGGCTCGTTTTTTTGCTCTCATTGCCGGGCTACCGATGGGTTTCGTTCTACTTTTGCCAACTGCCTTACCCGGCTGACTGCCACACTTTTTTGCCGTTACGCTGGTTTTTTGCTCCTCCCTTCTTTCTACCACTATGCGCAAATTCTTTGTCGGATTGCTGATTTTCCTGGTTCTTCTGGTAGCCGGCTTGGCCTTAGCCCCGGTGCTGTTTAAGGATAAGATTAAAGCCGCCTTCGACCAGCAGCTGGCCCAGCGGGTGCGGGCCAAGGTAGAATACGACCCCGCCAACGTGGACGTAACCCTGCTCAGCACCTTCCCCAACCTGGCTTTGCGCCTGAATCAGCTGCGCATCATTGGTCAGGATTCTTTTTCGCGCGATACACTGGCTTATCTGCCCGAGGTGCGGGTGGGGCTGGATCTGATGAGCGTGGTGCGCGGCGGCCAGATCAAAATCAAGAACATCACCCTGGAACAGCCCGACCTGCATATTAAGGTATTGAAAAGTGGCCGGGCTAACTGGGATGTGTACGTGTCGGACTCGGCGGCAGCGGCCAAGGGGCAGGATACCACGGCCGTGAGCCTGGCCATTCAGGGCTGGCAGATCAATAACGGCCGCCTGCGCTACGACGACCTGAGCATTCCCTTCGGCATGCAGCTGCGCGGCGTGAACCACTCGGGCTCCGGCGACTTTGAGCAGAACATCTTCGACATGGTCAGCCAGACCACCGCCGAGAGCTTCTCGATGCAGTACGCTGGCACCGAGTACGTGACCAACAAGCGCCTCAATGCCGACGTGACGCTGGCCATGAACCTAGACAAGATGCTCTTCACCTTTAAGGACAACAAGGTGAAGCTGAACGACTTTCCGGCCACTTTTCAGGGCACCATCGGTCTGCCTAATGAAACCGACATCACCTACGACCTCACCTTCAAGGCCCTCGAAACCGACTTTAAAACCCTGCTGAGTCTGGTGCCCGGGGCCTACAACGCGCAGTTCAAAGACCTGAATGCCAGCGGCAAAGTGGCTTTTGATGGCTATTTCAAGGGCGTGCAGAACGCCGTGAAGATGCCCGGTTACGGCGTGAACCTGCAGGTAAAGGACGGCAGCTTCAAGTATCCGCAGCTGCCTCAGCAGGCCCGCAACATCAACGTGAATATGGTGGTGGATAACCCCTCGGGCTTCACCAACAACGTGAAGGTGAACGTGAAGCAGTTTCACCTCGACCTGGGCACCAACCCCATCGACGGCAACGTGGCCATCGACGGGCTGGAGCCGATGAAGGTGGACGGCCGCGTGAAGGCCAACGTGGACTTGGCTGAGATGATGAAAGTGTACCCCGTGCAGGATTTGTTACTACGCGGTAAGCTGTTCGTGGATGCCACGGCCAAAGGCGTGTACTCCAAAACCCAGATGCCCGTGGTGCAGGCCCGCCTGAACCTGACCAACGGCTACGTCAAGAGCAAGCAGTTTCCGGCGCCCATCGAAAACCTGACCCTCAATGGCACCGTCACGAACCCCACCGGCCAGCTGAACGACACCCGCGTGAGCATTCCGCAGTTCCGAATGCTGCTGGATGGCGAGCCGCTGGAAGGCCGCGTGGCCACCCAGGGCGTGGATAAGCTGGCCTTCGATACCGATGTGCGTGGCACCGTGGACCTGACCAAGCTCACCCGCATCTTCCCGCTGCAGGGTATGACCGTTGCGGGCCGCCTCACCGGCAACGTGGCCGCTAAGGGCAACATGGCCGACATCGAAGCCGGCCGCTACCAGACGGTGGTGGCCTCGGGCACCGTGAATGCCCGCAACGTCAGCTATAAGAGCACCGACCTGCCCCAGGGCATGAAGGTGACGCAGGCTACGGCCACCTTCAACAACAACCAGATTGCCCTTCAGAACATGACCGGCTCGGTGGGCTCGTCGGATATTGCGGCGTCCGGTACGCTGTCTAACTACATGGGCTACTTGTTCACGCCCGGCCAGCCGTTACGCGGCAACCTCACCGTGAACAGTTCCCGTTTTAATGTGAATGAGTGGATGGTGGACGAAGTGAGCGGCCAGACCACCGCTACCGGTGGCACCGCTCCCGCTACCGCCCAGGGCGTCCTGCAGATTCCTAAGTTCGTGGACCTGACGCTGAATTCTACCGTGGGCCAAGTAGTGTACGATAACCTGAAGCTGGACAACATGAAGGGTATCGTCACGGTCCGCGACGAAACGGCTACTCTTTCCAACCTCACCTTCAACACCCTCGGCGGCGCATTTGCCACCAACGGCAGCTACAGCAGTAAGAACCTGGCGCACCCAAAATTCAACTTCGGGCTCAACATCAAAAACCTCAACTTTCAGAACGCCTTCAAAGCCTTTAACTCTATTAAGACGCTGGTGCCGCTAGCCTCGCAAGTGGATGGCGTTTTCTCCACCAACTTCAACGTAAGTGGCGAAATGGGCCCCGATATGATGCCCGTGTACAGTAGCCTCACCGGGAAGGGGCTGTTTGAGGTAGTACGGGCCGCCGTAGGCAACTCCACTGCCCTCAACCAGATCAGCAGCCTCACCCAGTTTCAGGAGCTGAAGCGACTGGTAGTGGAGAATAAGGATGTGGCCGCCGAAATTCTCAACGGCAATTTCATCGTAAAACCCTTCGACTTCACCGTGGGTCAGATCAAGATGACCGTCGGCGGCTCCAGCAACGTGAATGGCAACCTCGAGTACGTGACGGCCCTGAACGTGCCCACAGGCCAGGTCGGCAACCAGCTCAACAGCAAACTCACGCAGCTTACCGGCGTGCAAAACCTCAAAGGCACCGACCGCGTGACGCTGGGCCTCAATATCGGGGGCACCATGAAAAACCCGGTGGTCAAGCTCACTACCGGTAGCGTGAAAGCCCAGGCCAAAGACCTCGTCCAGAACATTGTGCAGGCCAAAGTTGATGACGCCAAGCTCAAGCTCCAAGCACAAGCCAAAGTGGCCCAGGATAGCCTCCAGCGCGAACTGCAGCGTAAGCAGCAGGAACTAACCCTGAAGGCTCAGCAAGAGCTGGAAAAGAAACGCTTAGAGGCCCAAGCCAAGCTCCAAGATAAAGCCAAACAGGGCCTTAATAACCTCATCTTTGGCAAGCCTAAGCCCGCACCAAAACCCACCGAAGTACCAAAGCCCGCCTCTCCCGCACCTGAGGAGCCCAAAGCTCCTGGCAAAGCCGATAGTATCGGAACCGGGCAGTAGAATTCTGATACCGGCGCTGAGGTTGACACACTTGGCCGGTTTCTTGCTCCGCTTAAGCAGCTGATGCCCTACTTAGGTATCAGCTGCTTTTTTTTCTTAACCACCTGATCTATGACTGTTTTTCGCCCACTAGCTTACGCACTCTTATCCGCCCCCCTTTGGCTGGCTGCCTGTAGCAACGATAATAAATCAGCTGGCAATGCCAATCTGGAGGTGCGCCTGATGGACGCCCCTGGTGACTTCCGGTCAGTGGTGCTGGATGTGCGTCAGATCGAAGTACACACGCTGGATGAAGGCAACCCCGACGGCTGGCAGACGCTTCCTTTTCAGGCTCAGGCTATCAACGTAATGGAATACGTTAACGGCCGGTCGGCACTACTAGTAGATACTGACTTTGCCGCCGGAGACTTGAAAGAAATTCGCTTGATGCTCGGCCCAGACAGCTATGTCATCGGCCGGGACGGTCAGCGCTATGACTTAAAAACACCGAGCGGTCAGACCTCCGGGGTAAAATTGAAGCTGGATAAAGCCACGCTCCGCAACCGAGAAACTTACCAGCTGCTCCTCGATTTCGACGTAGCCAAGTCCATTGTGGAGCGGGGCAACTGGAACTCCAATAACGATAAAAAGGAGCGGTATCTGCTCAAGCCCGTAGTCCGGGTGGTTGCCCAGGACATTAAGGGTAGTTTGCGCGGGACAGTAGTACCGGCAGCGTCCCTGCCGCAGGTACTGGCTATTCGTTCGTCCATCACCGTGCCTGATACTTTTAGTACCACAGCTGATGCGTCTGGCGCGTTTCAGCTGTACGCTCTGCCTTCAGGCACCTACCGTGTTGAATTGTACCCGACTACTTCTACTCCAACAGGCCAGCCTACCTACAAAAACAAGACAGTATCGGGAGTAGCAGTACTGAACGACCAAAGCACAAACCTTGGACAAATATCCCTTAACTGAAGTACACCCAAGAACCAGCGTTTATCTGGATATACTTGAAACCAGATAGATATAATAGCAAAAGCCCTCATTGCCAAACAAGCAATGAGGGCTTTTGCTATTATTCAGTCCAGCAGTCAAACAATAGCTATTTACCTAAGCATCATGAACAAACTGCATCCTACCAACCCCTGATTTGCGCCTTAAGTCTCCGACAGCTTTAAGCAGGCTCTATGGGTAGCCGAGGTAGCAAGGTAAACGGGCGGCGGTGACGGGTGTACGCTGGAGGTGAGCGGTATAGGGTCTGGTATAAACGCATTCAGCCTCGCGCATTCACCCGGTGAGGGGGAACGCCGCGAGGCTGGATGGATGATAAGGTTGGCGGCGACCGACTCTCCCACCGATGAAGGCAGTACCATAGGCGCTCCGGG
>NZ_RWIU01000003.1 GCF_003944765.1 Hymenobacter perfusus | reverse complement strand
TTAGAGCGAATTCCAGGTTTGTGTACAGGTTTTAGTGTAGATTCCGTTGATGAAAGCCTACTCCACCGACTTGCGTGAACGTGTGGTGGCCGCTTGTCAGCAAGGCGGCCGCACAATTGGCGAAGTGGCCGCGCAATTCAGCGTGTCGGATTCGTTTGTGCGCAAGCTACGTCGGCGCCAGCGCACGAGCGGTTCGGTGGCTGCTTTGCCGCCACATAGCGGCCCGGCGCCAGTGCTGAACGCGGCGGCTCAGGCGCAATTGAGCGCCTGCTTGCGCCAAGAACCCGACGCCACGCTGACCGAACTCTGCATCTGGTTGGCCGCCATCGGCGGCCCGGCCGTGAGCCAGACCACGCTCTGGCGGGCGGTGCAGGCGCTGGATTGGCGGCGAAAAAAAAGAGTGTCCACGCTGCCGAGCGCGACACCCAACGCGTGAGGGCCTTGCGGGCCGCCTTTCTCGAAGCCGTACAAAGCGAGGATGTTACCTGTTTCAAGTTCGTGGACGAAACCAGTACGAACCTGACCTACTGCCGCCGTTACGCCCGCGCCGAAGGCGGCCACCGCGCCCCGCAAGCCACGCCGTTGCACGGCGGGCCGAACGTGACGCTGGTGGCGGCGCTGACCCCGACCGGCTTGCAAGCGGCGATGACCGTAAGCGGAGCCGTCAACGGCGACGTGTTTGCCGCTTACCTAGAGCAGGTACTTGGCCCCACGTTGCGACCCGGCGATGTGGTCGTGCTCGACAACCTGCCGGCCCACAAAGTGGCCGGCCTAGCCGAACGGGTGGAAGTCCGCGGGGCGCGCCTGCTGTATCTGCCTCCCTATTCGCCCGATTTTAATCCCATCGAACTGGCCTTCAGCAAGCTGAAAACCTGGCTGCGTACCGCACAGGCTCGCACGCGAGAGGCGCTGGAAAGCGTCATCCAAACTGCCATCGACTGGATAACCGAACAGGACGCAAAAAACTGGTTTGACCATTGTGGCTACCATGTACACTAACCTGAAATCTGCTCTAAGTCTTACCTCCTCGGCCCTTACCTATTCGGCACCAAAAAGCCCAACCACCGGGACCGGCAGTTGGGCTTTGGAAGTGAGCGGCAGCCGCTTGCGGCGCGCTTATACCTTCTTCATGGTGCTTACCTGCTGCTGCAAATCGAGCACGATGCTGGCCAGCCGGTTGAGCGAGAGGTCGGCAATGGGGAAGGTGCTGCTGATGTAGGCTTTGGCTTCCCAGATTTCCACCACGTCCTCCACGTCAATCTGGTAAGGCGAGTAGAGCGGGTTATCGGAGTGCAAAGCCAGCATGGCGGCATCCTTGAGGCGGTTGAACACGCGCTTGAACACGATGCCCTCCTTGCCCGATACCACGATGCAGGGCGTACCATCCTTGAGGCTCATCCAGTCGTCCACGTAGCGGCCCACAATCACGGTGCCGCTGGCAATGGGCAGCATCGAGTCACCGGCAATTTCGAAGGCGCGGTAGGTGCCGGTATTGCCCAGCATGGGCAGCCGGAACTTGGGCAGCTCCTCCAGGTACTCGGGGTCGGCGTAGCCATTAAGGTAGCCGGCAGCCGCTTTCTGAGGCACCAGCTCGATATTCTCGTTCTGGTCACGGTCAACCGTCAGGGCCAGAATCCGCAGGTTACTGCCAGTCCGGTTAGTCGTGGTTTCGGTAGCCGCCATCTGGGTAGCTTGGGCCTGCAGCTGAGCGGCGGCCTTGGCATTCTTGCGCTTGGTAAAATCGGTGGTTACCAGCGCGTCCAGGGTAATACCGAACAGGCGGGCCATGTTTACCAGCGTGGTTAGCTTGGGCTCGGCGCGGCCTTCTTCGTACGCGCCCACGAGGGAACGTTTGATACCGAGCTTTTCGGCCATCTGGGCCTGCGTGAGGCTCAGCTCGCGCCGCCAGAATTTGAGGTTGGTGTTAATCATAACGCAGGGGAGCCGGGGAATAGGGCTGCGACGGCAAGCAAGTACCGGCTCACGAAGATACGAACCCGTTTACGCGAATACTAATTCAATTAGCTGAAATTTTTACTAAAAATTTCAGAAAGCTCCTTCGCTCCTCTCCCAGGTCCTACTCGGTAATGTTTGCGCGGGCTGTTGATTTCATTGGCTCGGCCCACCACTCGTCGTTTTCCCAGTAACTGTCCCAGCCCAGCCGGGCGTATTTGGGATTGATAACGATGTCCCGCTCCCCTACCTCAAAGTCTTCCAGCACGTGCTCGGCAAAACCCGTCACGTTTTCCACCAGAATAAATGGTTTGGCTGGCCCCGACGGCCCATTGGTCCACTGCCCGTCAAACAGCAAATCAGCCCCGCGCGCGCCGGCAGTTTTGCGCAACGACCCCGACCACAGCCCCTGCCGGTCGGTAGTGGCTATGTCCAGCACAGCGCGGCCTGCGAAACGACCGGTCCCGGCTACTTCCTGCCAGTCGAAGTGGCCGGTCAACGTGTAGTGACCTACCGCCTTGGCCGCGCCAGGCAAGCGAACAACAGTTACCATACGCATTGATTCCAAGTGCTTCTCGTAGGCCTGTTCGGCTTTATTGAGCGCGGGTTGCCGCTGCAAAGCAGTCAGCTCAATAAAGCCCTGCAAATCCTTTATCTCACCCTTAAACCGGCTTTTGCCCGTAACCAACAAGCGGCGCGGCTGGGCGGCATCGGGCCGAACGCGCAGCAGTACCACCTCAATGCGGTGGCGGTCGGAGCCAAAGAAACCGTTATAGGGCGTGACTTCTTGGCTATTCCGCACCGATTGCAACAGCGGGGCTACCGCGTACCGCTGCAGAAACCGGGTCAGCGCGGAATCAGGCAGGGCGGCCGGCGTGGGCGGTGGTACGGGCAACGCGACTTGGTAGCGGGACGGTGGCAGAGGCGGCGCTGGCAGGGCGGCCGCCGGCCTGTTTGCAGTGGGCTGTTGGGGCTGACAGCTACCCAGCCAACCCAACAGAGCGAGCATCAGAACCGGACGCATAGCCTTATAAAGAGGTGCTAATAACAGCAGCCGAATCGGGAGCGGCTTCCGGCTCTTGGGTCGTTACCTGGCCAGGTTCAGCCCACCACTCTTCGTTCTGCCAGTAGGTGTCCCAGCCCAGCTTGGCGTATTTGGGGTTGAAATCCGGGTCCCGTTCACCTATCGTGAATTCTTCGAAAATATCCTGGTTGTAGTGCATAATGTTACGCACCAGGGTGATGGCCTTGCGCTGACGGGTAGCGGGACTGGTCCAGTAGCCTTCCAGCAACACTTCCCCGCCCATTGCGCCGACTTCCTCGTTCCGGCTGTCGAGGGAAAGTTGACCTTCCTCGTCCACCCGAAAATCGATGACGGCGCGGCCCTCAAACGTACCACTGCCCAGCTGCCCCGAGGCTTCCCGCAGCCGGAAAGTACCGATAGCGCAGTACATGTTCTGCCGGTTGAGTTGCTGCCCATACTCGTTGGATTCGCCTTTGGGAATTTCTACCTGAGGCTGGCTCCTCAATTGGTTGATAGTCAGGTCACCGGTGAAGGGAGTAACGCGCTGCTTAAACCGGTTTCGGCCACGTAGCAGATAATGGGTGGGGTTATCGGGGTCCTGCGTCACCTCCAGCATAGCAAATTCAATACGGTAGTGGTCAGGCCCAAAGAACCCGTTCATCAGCTCGTAGCTGGCCTTTTCCTGCATTTGCAGAAGGCTGGTCAGGTTGTACTGCGCCAGAAACTGCCTTTCCTCAGCCGTGAGAGGCTCATCGGCAGTGGCGGCGGCGGGTTGGGACTTAGTCGGTGTTGTGGGGGTTGAAGAAACAGCTGCCGCTGTCTGCACGGCTGGTTTTTGCTGACAACCCGTCAGCAGGGCGGCACAGGTGGCAGCCAGATAAACAGGGCGCATCGGGAACACAGATAAATAAGTCGAACAACACTTCTACCGGAAAATATACAACTTATCCGGTACCCGCGGCCGCCTTCGGCGGCAAAACCACCGGCGCCACCCGCGGCCCAAATGCCCGCAGATACCACCGTCCCAGCCCCGCCTGCACCAGCAGCTCCGCCAGCAGCAGGTTGCCGGTCCAAGAGAGCCACACTACGGTCAGGTAGGTTTCGATGGGCTTGGTCTGGAAGAAGTAGTAGAGGCCGTAGCTTTCCAGCCGCAGACTCATAGCGGCCAGCGTGACGGCGTAAGCGCGCAGCATCCACTCACTGTGCAGCAACCAGCGCCGCTGCCGGGCTGCCCGGTAGGCCTGCCACGTTACCAGCCACCACACCAGGCACTGCAACGTAAAGCCCACCTTGGCCGGCAGCCCGCCGTTGGCATACGCCGCCAAAATCAGCCCCGACGGCGCGGCCAGGGCCAAAATACTTGCCACGTACATCTGCCCCAGCAGCCGGTGCAAGCGCGGCCAACGGCGGTACAACGCCGGCATCAGCTGCAGCAGCCCCAGCACCAGCACCCACCAGCTACTGGTGATGTGAACATAAAACCCCACCCGAAACCATGGGTTGTCGTTCACAGCGGCGGGCTTGGTAGTCAGAAACAGGATGCCTTTCTCAAACCCCAGGTAGGGCAGCACCATGCTCAGCATGCGCAGGCTGAAAGCGGCCACCGCCAGAAACGCCAGCAGCAACACGAAGCGTTTGAGAAGCAGGGCCAACGGCGGGGAGTGGTGAAATGGTGAAGTAGTGCCGGCGGGCAGTAGCGCGAACTTTGCAGTTCGCGCCTCCGCGCCGTTGGAATCTTTGGAACGGCGCGGGGACGCGGACTACAAAGTTCGCGCTACCGTGGTTTGCGCTACCGTGTGCGCTACTCCCCTTTGAGCCGCTTGAAGTACATCAGGGCCAGGCGCAGGCGGAAGTAGTCGTACTGCTCACGCAGGTGGTCGAACAGGTCGCGGAGCATAGGCTCCCCGCCCAGTTGGGCCTGGGCCGTTTGGATGGTGGCTAGGTCCTGGGGCGAGAGGAAATCTTCGATGCGCAGGTCGAAGCCCTTGGCGTACAGGGTGCTTAGGTGGGTATGCACGGTACTCAGGGCTAGGTTGCGACGCTCGGCAATGGCCTCGGGGCTCAGGCCCATGCGGTGCAGCTGGTAAGTGGCTTCCACAGTACTGCCGGCATCGGTATTCACCTCTTTCTTACGCGGGGCCCGGGGGGCGCCCGGGTCGTCGGGGTCGAGGTTGATGGACAGAGTGTCCTCGTCCAAGTCAGCGAGGGCGGCAGGGTTGCCGCCGTGGGCCAGCACCTCTCGGATGAAGGCCTCACCGTAGTTCTCAAACTTCTTCATGCCCACCCCGGAAATACCCAGCATGGCCACCCGGCTCACCGGCCGCTCAGCCGCCATTTCCTGGAGCGTGGAGTCGGTGAAGATGACGTACGGCGGCACGCCCTGCTCGTCGGCGATGCGCTTGCGCAGGGTACGCAGGGCTTCGAACAGCGCCGCTTCGGGCGAAGTAGCGGCAGGTTTGGCGGCAGCGGCTTTGCGGCCCCGGGGCGTCTTCTCGGCCTTCTCGGCGGGCTGGAATTTCTTCATCAGCACGTTGCGCTGACCTTGCAGCACTTCCTTGCCTAGGGCCGTGATTTTCAGCGAATAGCCTTCCTCGTAGGCAATGTAGACCAGCCCGTCGTTGAGCATCTGGTGGACGTAGCTATACCAGTCGAGGTAGGGCAGGTCGCGGCCCGCGCCGTAGGTTTTAATCTGGTCGAAGCCGCCACTGAGCACGGCCTGGTTGCGCATGCCCCGCAGCACATCAATGAGCAGGCTGATACTGAGCCGCTCCCGGCCGCGCACCACGGCCGAAAGAGCCTTCTGGGCCAGCTCGGTGCCGTCGAAGGTGGTGGGCGGGTTGCGGCAGATGTCGCAGTTGCCGCAGTCCTGGGGCAGGGTTTCGCCAAAGTAGTTGAGCAGGATTTTGCGGCGGCAGCCGGCGGCCTCGGCAAACTGCTGCATGCGCTCCAGCTTGGTGAGGTTGAGCTGGGTGAGGTTGGGGTCGTCCTTGGAGAGCATGTCGCGCAGGCTCATCACGTCGGCGAAGCTGTAGAACAGCACGGCCGTGCCCGGCGCGCCGTCGCGGCCGGCCCGCCCGATTTCCTGGTAGTAGCCCTCGATGTTCTTGGGCAGGTTGTAGTGAATTACCCAGCGCACGTTGCTCTTGTCGATGCCCATGCCGAAGGCAATGGTGGCCACAATCACCTGCAAATCATCTTTCAGGAAGCCTTCCTGCACGCTGGCGCGCTGGTTGGGCGTCATGCCGGCGTGGTAGAAGCCGGCCTTGATGCCCTTGGCCTGAATCTTTCCGGCCAGGGTTTCGCACTGCTTGCGCGAGAGGCAGTAGATAATGCCCGACTCGCCCTGATGGCGCTCCAGAAACTCCAGAATGCCGCCCACGCGGTCCTGGCCCGGGCGCACAATCAGGTTGAGGTTGGGCCGGTCAAAGGACGAGAGGAACACCCGGGGCTCGTTCAGGCGCAGCTGCGTCTGGATGTCGCGCTGGGTGAGGCGGTCGGCGGTGGCGGTGAGGGCAATGATGGGCACCTGCGGAAACTGCTCGCGCAGCACCCGCAGCTGGGTATACTCGGGCCGAAAATCATGGCCCCAGCTGGAAATACAGTGGGCCTCATCAATGGCGAACATGCTGATGCGCATGCGCTTGAGAAACGTGAGAAAGCCCTCCGAGAGCAGCTTCTCGGGGCTCACGTACAGCAGCTTGAGGTAGCCGTTGAGGCAGTCGGCGGCAATGTTGTTTTGCTCGCTCTGGCCCACACTGCTGTTGATGTAGGCGGCCGAAATACCGTTGGCCTTCAGGGCTTCCACCTGGTCTTTCATCAGGGCAATGAGGGGCGACACCACCACGCACACGCCCTCCTGCACCACGGCCGGCACCTGAAAGCACACCGATTTACCCCCGCCCGTGGGCATGAGCACCACCGTATCCTGCCCGGCCAGCACGTTGCTGATGATGTCTTCCTGCATGGGCCGGAAGGAATCGTAACCGTAGTACTGCTTGAGGACTTTGCGGGCTGATTCGAGGGTTGGAGCGAGTGGTTCGGCGGCGAATAACATGGGGTAAAGATAGGGCGAAACCGGGCGGGGTGAAAGCAGGAAGTTAACCCGACCCGGGCGAAAATGGTGCACCCCGCCGGCCCGAATCGTACACGCCCACCGCCCCCGCCGGCTGCGTACAACCAGGTATTATCCTTTCCTTCACCCCCCTCCCCTCATGACCAACTCCCCCGCCTCCGCCACCCAGAACCAGGCCCTGCTCGACGCGCTCAACCACTGCGTAGCCGCCTGTGAGCACTGCGCCACCGCCTGCCTGGGCGAAGAGCACGTGCGCCACATGACCGACTGCATCCGCCTCGACCGGGACTGCGCCGACATCTGTGCCTTAGTCGCCCGCCTCGTGGCCCGCGGCTCCGAGCACGCCAAACACCTCATCAAAGAGTGCATTGAGGTATGCACGAAATGCGCCAATGAGTGCGCCAAGCACAACCACCCCCACTGCCAGCAGTGCGCCGCCGCCTGCCGCGCCTGCGCCGAAGCCTGCCGGGAGTACGCGGGGTAGAATTGTCATTGCGAGGAGGCACGACATGCCGCGCATCAAGCGGTGTCAATCCTTCCTTTTCCGAGCTCCCAGCTTTGACCTATGAAAACCTTGTTAATGCCAGAACGACCGTAGAGACGCGACACTTCGCGTCTCCCGTCAGAACGACCTGTTTTACCTGACATCGTTCAATGCAGAGACGCGAAGTGTCGCGTCTCTACACGCAAAAGGCCCTTGACGTTTGCATGTCAAGGGCCTTTTGAATAGGTCGGGGTTGTGCGCTTTGCAAAGGACGGATTGACGCCGCTTGATGCGCGGAATGCTCTGCTTGCAATGGCAGCTTTTCTACTTCATCAGTTCCAGCACCACGGCCGTTTTGGCGGGCAGTTGCAAGGTTGTGAGGTCGGAAATGGTTTCGCCGGTGAGGACGTTGCGGGCTTTGGTGAAGCCGGCCATACGCTCGGAGAAGCGGACCGTGGGCAGACTGGCGGGCTTGTCGGTGGTATTGCTGGCTACCATTACGGTGCCGGCGTCGGCGTAGCGGAAGTACACGTACTGGCCGTTTTCGGGCAGGTACTGCATCAGCTGGCCGGAGCTGAGCACCGGGTGGGTACGGCGGTAGTTGGCCAGGGTGCTCACGAAGCGGAAGGCGTCGTTTTCGGCCTCGGTGCGGCCGGCGGCCGTGAACTTGTTCTGCGCATCGCCGGGAAAGCCGCCGGGGAAGTCGCGGCGCACTTCGGCGTCGGAGGGGTCCTTGAAGTTCTTCATCAGGATTTCCGTGCCGTAGTACATGCTCGGGATGCCGCGGGTGGTCAGCAGCCAGGTCAGACCCATCTTAAACTTGGCCACGTCCTCGCCTACTTCCGAGAGGAAGCGGTTGTGGTCGTGGTTGTCGATGAAGGTGACGAGCTTGGTGGGGTCCTGGTACACGGCGTCCTGCGCCAGGGCCTGGTACACGCGCTGGGCGCCGTTGTCCCAGCCGGTGGCACCGGGCGTACCTACTTCTTTCAGGCCAGCCAGCATGGCGTTTTCCAGCACGAAATCGAGGCCGCCGGGCTGATTGGACTTGAACGGGAAATCAATCTTGTTGCGCACGTAGTAGGCCTGGTCCACAATGCTGGTCACCGACGACTCCCCGAAAATGTGAATCTTGGGGTACTCCTGCAGCAGGGCCGCGTTGCAGCGGTTCATGAAGGGCTGGTCGTTGTACATGTAGGTGTCGATGCGCCAGGCATCGACGCCGAAGTTCTCCACCGTCCAGAGGGCGTGCTGGATGAGGAAGTTGGCCACGTAGGAGTTCTGCTGGTTGAGGTCGGGCAGGAAGGGTACAAACCAGCCGTCGAGGGTCACCTTGCGGTCAATCTGGGCGGCGTGGGGGTCGGTAATGGGCTGCTGGCGGTAGCTGGTGTTGGTGTAGGTGGGCCACTGGTGCAGCCAGCTTTTCATGGGCAAGTCTTGGATAAACCAGTGGTTGTTGCCGATGTGGTTGTACACGGCGTCCTGCACCACTTTAAGGCCCATGCCGTGGGCTTTCTGCACGAAGGCCTTGTAGGCCGCGTTGCCGCCCAGGCGCTTGTCCACGGCGTAATGGTCGGTGAAGCCGTAGCCGTGGTAGGCGGAGCGTTTGGCCCCGCCCTCGTCGGTGAGGCCCTGGTTGTTTTCGATGACGGGCGTAAACCACACGGCCGTCACGCCCAGCTCCTTGAGGTAATCGAGGTGCTGACTGGCGCCCTGCAGGTCGCCGCCGTGGCGCAGGAAGGGATTGGCGCGGTCGGAGCTGGGGTCGGCCAGGTCGGCAAACTTGTCGTTCGAGGGGTCACCGTTGGCAAACCGGTCGGGCATGGCCAGGTAGATGAAGTCGGCCTGCGTGACGCCCTGGGCTTTCACCGCGTTGTCGCGGGCCTTCAGCTCCCAGTTTTGGGTTACAGTTTTCGCGCCCTTCTTGCCCACCAGCGCCACCTGCCCGGGCTTGGCCGTGGGCGCAATGATCAGGTCGAGGAAGGCGTAGTTGGGGTTCTCGACGGTGTTGGTTTTCACCAGCTTCACGCCGGGGTAGTTCACGGTGTAAGCCAGGGTGCCGGCCTGGGGGCCGTACACCAGCACCTGCACGGTGTTGTGCTTCATGCCCACCCACCAGTTGGTGGGGTTCAGGCGGGTGATGGACTGGGCCGCGGCACCCAGCGGCAGCAGAGAAGCCGCCAGCAACAGCGTATAGAGCGTTTTTTTCATAACAGTGGGAATTGGGGAGCGGAAGATACGGGGCAGGCAGCTATAGATAAAGAACGTCATTCCGAGCTTGCCGAGGAATCTCGCGTGCTGACGTTGCTTCACTAGCCCAGGGTTTAAACCCTGGGCTACGGAGCGGTAGTCGTTCGATGGGAAGCCACCATCAGCACGCGAGATTCCTCGACAAGCTCGGAATGACGTTCTACTTGTACTCTGCTATACTGCCGACTACTCCGGCTTGCTCACTTTCCGGGTGCCCTGGTACAGCTCGTATTTCAGCAGGCGGCAGTCGATGGGGCCGTTGTAGAGGGGCGTGCGGCGGCTGGCTTTCAGGCCGATGCGCTTGGCGGCCTCCAGGTTGCCGGTGAAGATGTAGGCGTCGTAGCCCTGGAAACCCGATTTCAGCGTGTCGCCAATGGTTTTGTAGAGGGCATCCATTTCCAGTTCATCACCGATTCGCTCCCCGTAGGGCGGATTCATGATGACGATACCGGGCGCTTCCTTGGCGGGGGCTTTGGCTTCCTTCACGTCGCGCACGCCCAGCCGGATGAAGTCTTCCAGGTCGGCGGCGGCCACGTTCTCGCGGGCCAGCTCGATGAACTCCCTGGACAGATCGGAGCCGGCCAAGTAGGCCTGGGGCTCTTCCAGGCGCATCTGGCGGGCATCCAGCTGCACCGATTCCCAGAGGGCGGCGTCGAAGTCGGCCCAGTTCTCAAACCCGAACTTGCCCTGATGGTAGAGGCCAGGAGCGATGCGCTGGGCAATGAGGGCCGCCTCGGTGAGCAGCGTGCCCGAGCCGCACATGGGGTCGATGAGCGTCTTCTTGCCGTCCCAGCCCGCGAGCAGCAGCAGGCCGGCGGCCAGGGCTTCGTTGAGCGGGGCCACGTTGGTTTGCTGGCGGTAGCCGCGCTTGTGTAGGGATTCGCCGGAGGCATCAAGGCTGAGCACCACCTCATTCTCAATCATGTGCAGATGCAGCCGGATATCGGGGTTCTTCACGTCCACGCTGGGCCGCTCGCCGGTGCGGTTGCGGAACTGGTCCACAATGGCATCCTTGGTGAGCTGGGCCACGAACAGGGAGTGGTCGAAGGTGGATTTGTTGACCACGGCCGTGATGGCAAACGTCTGGTCCTGGCGGATGTACTTGCTCCAGTCAACGCGGCCGACTTCCCGGTACAGGGCTTTCTCGTCGGCGGCGTAGAAGCTGGCGAAGGGTTTGAGGATGCGCATAGCGGTGCGGCACCACAGGCAGGCTTCGTAGAGCAGTTGCGTATTGCCGGTAAACTCAATGGCACGCTGCCCCACCTTTTCGATAGTGGCCCCGAGCTGACGCAGCTCCTCAGCCAGTACTTCTTCCAGCCCGAACTGGGTGGTGGCGGTCATGTAAAACGGGGCGGAGCGGCGGTTATCGGCCATAGAAATGCGGGAACGGTGGCAAAAGTGAAGCCGCAAAGGTCGGCAAAGAAGCCCGCTTCTGCTGCATAGCTTTTGCGGGTAGCGGCCCTGGCTTCGCTCCGCGCCCCACAACCGGCGGCAATCTGCATCTTTGCGCCATGCGTGCCTCTTTTCTATTCGACCCCAACAAAAACTCCCTGTTTTACCTGGTGCTGTTTCTGGCCCTGGCCGTGCTGGGCCTCACGGCCTACGACGCGCTGAACGGCCACTACTCCATTGTGGGCAGCGTGGCCTCGTTTCTGGGGCTGTTCGTGGCATTTCAGAGCTGGAAGGCGGCCGATGAAGCCTCCCGCAACTCCGATCAGGCCATGCAGCAGATGCACCAGCTCACGAGCGAAACCCGGCAGCTGGCCCAGGAAACCCGCCAGCTGGTGGAGCGCTCCAACGTGGTGGAAGAACAAATTCAGAGCGCCGTAGTCACCATCAGCGACGCCACGAGGGAGCTGTACAAGGGGTTTCAGCCGATTATGCAGCGCATGGCCGAGTTTCTGGAGCAGGCTGCCGGCAGCGAGTACTTGGCCCTGCTCACCGACTCGGCCGCCATTGGCACCTTTTACGCCCGCCACCACCGCCCCGAGCTTAACCAGCGCGAAATGCGCGCCCTCACCGACCGGATTCACGACTTGCTGCTGGACCGTGCCCGGGATTCGCGCGAGTTCTACCTGGCCACCCTGGCCGCCGACGAAGCCCCCGAAACCCTCCCCCCCACCGCCGACCAGCACGGCCGCCTGCACCACTTTGTGCAGGGCGTGTGGCAGCAGTTTCACCCCGATGCCGATACCATTTCCCCCGAGTACTGGGAGGAGCACCGGGCTCAGCACCAAGCCACCCTGCGCCAGCTCGACGACGCCTTCCAGACGCTCTCGGAGCACCCCGAGCAGCGGGCCGCCGGCCTGGGCGTGCACCAGTTGGTGCCGGTGCTGCCGTTACAGCTGCTGTTGCGCTTCGATGCCGAGGCTAAGGAGCCATTCCGGGCGCTGGTGGTGTTTCTGGGCCAGTACAACCTCGATAAAGTGGCCGAGGCCCGAGCCCTGCAAACCACCGACCCCGAGCTGGTGCGCACCTTCATCAGCATGTTCGAGAGCCTCACCAGCCTCGATGACCACCCCGGCTACCAGCAGCTGCGCCGGCAGTTTCCGCTGTAGCGCGCCAGTGGTGAGCGGCAACAGGTAGAAGTATCCTATCCCCTTCTGCAGGCAGGCCCTACACCACTGACCCCGGTAAAGAAGTCACCCGACTCGCCCGTGCTACTTTCTCCGGTTTATACTCCAGCACAAACGGCAAACATCCTCCCAGGGCCACCAAGGCACCCAGTAAAGTCGCGCAGGCAACCATCCATTCTTCTAAGCCTGCTTCGTCAAAGCCTCGCTGCATCTGCAGCGCTTCTGCTTTTACCCGCTGGGTCATATTTGCTACCGAATCGATTTTGCGGGCTTCCCAATCCAGCCGCCGCACATAATAGTCATCTATCTGCCGGCCATACACGAATACGCAGGCGGTGCTGAGCAAAACACCCAGCACAGCAGCCCCGATACCATTCCGGAGAAAGAAAGATGCTTTTCGACATTCCTGTTCGTTTGCACCAAGCCGCAGGCTCCGATACAGGAGTACCACCATCAAACCAGCACCAATACCTAATAAGGTCATGTACAGAAAAGGAGAAGCATAAAAGTCCCGACTGATGGTTCTTCCCATAAACAGCAGTAACGACAGTAACGCCAATAGGCTGCCATATCCCAGCATCGTGCCCAATTTGTTAGAGTACATCTGTTTCATTTTTTTTCTTTGAATCCGGGCTAGTCCTGGAGTGCGTCCAATTCCATTCGAACACTGTAAGAATGCGTGATGCGTTGTACCCAGGAGGTAGTAGCACCTGTTCGATACCAGATGGTATTGGTGGGCACAGCATAATTCGCCGTCAATTTTGGATATACCGTCAGAGGAGTAAAAGCCACGACGGATTCTTTTGTAGCCGTGTGGGCTTTTATGAGTAGTTGTGGCTTTTTGCCAGGTTGTAGTTTCACAGATTCCAGCACCAGATCCGGATTCGTCAGCAAACATTCCACCATCACGTACACGCCCTCGGCAGGTACCGTCAGGCTATACGATGCCAAATTCAGCGTCAGGGTTTTGCCGGGCAGATCGGCTAACTCTCGCAAGCCGTACACCATCGGCGTCGGCAGCAAATCCACAACTCCGGGCCGGGGCGGGTTCTGTTCATCGCCTCCCCCAATCACGTTGAGCAGCCGAATGCGCAAACGACCTTCCTTAGGCCGCTCAGCCAGGTAGAGGCGCAAAGTCATCAATTGCAACGCAGTGGCTGTCGTGCGGCGGTCCGGCCGCAAAAGCACGGCCACTGCCTGCCCTGGCAACAACCCTGAGCCGATTAACCGACCGCCGTCGGGAAAGGTAGCCAAGGTAACAGGCCGACCGGGCCGCACCAGTATTTCCTGCAAGGCGGTGGCTTGCGGAAACAGACGGATAGTATCCGGGCGGTTGTCGGAGCGAGCAAGCCGGGTCACTTCCAAGGGGGTATATCCAAGCCTGCTCACCCGAATATGAACCGTTGGGCTGGGCAGAGAGAATTCCCCGTGACTGCTTGCTGTTAACCCACCAATTATTCCTCGGTCATCTAACTGTTCAACGGCAGCAAATTCAACAGGCTGTCCCGTTTTAGCATCCACAATCAATGCTTTATAAACGGGCGCCTGGAGGAAACACCAGAACAAAGCAGCGTAAATCACTTGAAACATGTATATTATTTAGTCAGCGCATAGTACAGGCATCAGACTCTCCTCTGGAGGAAATCTGATGCCTGTATGCTTAGCAAAGCAGAGAATCAATTCGCTTTAGACAGAATCTTTTCGAAAGTAAAACCCTGCTGTATTTTGTTTTTTTCCTACAAAATACAAAATCACTCATCTACCTACAATTAACAGTCAACGGTAGTTACAGATTTGATTTGACCAAACCATCCGTATTCTACTACTTCCGTCTGATTGTTTACACAAGGCATGTATACATCCGTGTGCGGAGCCGGATTCATTATCCTTGCTGATGCCTTATTGAAAACTGCCGTACCGAATACGAGTGACAAAGTCATAGCAGCTGCTACAGCAAATTTAAAATTTTTCATTCTAAAATTTTTACAAAACACTATCCTATGCCTACTCTATCTGCTTTTCGGCCTACGCAACGGTCTGATGTTGGCCAACGTGCGACTGCGTCACATAGATGGGATGATATATTTACAAAAAAAAAATTAAATGATTATTTATATTTAATATCTCAATTGTTCACTTTATGAATTTAAATAGAATCACTACATATCTGATATTTCATCATTAGGCTTCATAATCCGCCCACATGATTTACACGGTCCGGACGTGAACTATGCATTTTCCGGACGTAACATGTATCCTGAGCTTTATAAATAAGTCGTTTACTGTCAAATAACGAAGTGTTCACGCAGCGCCCAGAACAGGTACAACCCACTAACGCCTAACTACGAGCCAACGGCTATGAGGCTCTGTACCAGCGGGTGGCTTCCGCCTATGACTGATGCTGTAACTGCTTTATATAGCTGTTTCGTAAACGCTGTACGTGTGCTGTAGTGGAGACGCGACACTTCGCTTCTCCACGTTGAACGGCCTCAGTGAGGCGGCTCGCATCAGAAGACGCGAAGTGTCGCGTCTCTACACCGTTCGCGAAACTGCTATAAGTCTATATGCACCTCCATCTATTTCTGAGGGGTAAACGCAACTATTCCCCACCAAAAAATAGAAAAAGCTTTTATTTTACTTACCGTACCACCATCAATTACATGAACGCGCAGGTGCAGTTTGCCCGCTGGTAGGCCGGCGGCCGGTGCGCCGGACTCGTGCCCCAGCAAGCCCGTCGGCCACGCCGGCCCGTAATGATTAAGGCATTCTGTACTTCTGACAAAAACTCCGTAGCATTGCTAAGCCGGCCTCACGGGCCGGCTTTTTGTTTCTCTCACCCCCGCCTGTTATGGCCGCTCCGGTTACCTCCTCCACCCCCACCCTCGCGCCCGGCACCACCCGCTCCTACGTGGGCCCGATGGTGCTGATGACGACCCTATTCTTCCTTTTCGGGGCCGTTACCAATTTCAACGACGTGCTCATGCCCTACCTCAAGGACGTGTGCCAGCTCACCGATCTGCAGTCGTCGGCGGTGCAGTCGGCCTTTTTTGGGGCGTATTTCCTGATGTCGTTGCCAGCGGGGCGGCTGCTGGAGAAGCTAGGGTTCAAGCGCGGCATTGTGGTGGGGCTGCTGATTATGGCCGTGGGGGCATTGCTGTTCGTACCCGCTGCCAACTCGCGCACGTTTGGGTTATTTCTGCTGGCGTTGGGGCTGCTGGGGGCGGGCGTTACGCTGCTGCAGGTGGCGGCCAACCCGTACGTATCGGTGCTGGGGCCGGCCCGCACGGCCGCCAGTCGGGTGAGCATTGTGGGCGTAGCCAACGGGCTGGGCGGCACCATCTCGCCCCTCATTGGCGGCCTGATTCTGTTCGGGGGCTCGGCCGTACTGAAGGCGCAGTTGGCGGCTTTGCCGCTGGAGCAGCGCCTTACCCAGGAAGCTACGCTGGTGAAGCCCCTGTACCTGGGGCTGGCCGCCTTTCTGGCCGTGCTGGCGGTGCTGTTTTTCCTGGTGCGCCTGCCCGAAATCGAGAGCATTCCGGCCGATGAGGAAACGGCCGCCGCTCCCGCCGAAACCGGCCGCCGCTCCGCCCTCGACTACCGCCACCTGGTACTCGGTATAGTGGCCATCTTCACTTATGTAGGTGTGGAAGTAGGCCTGGGCTCGTTCCTAATTCGCTACGGCGAGGCCCAGGGCATCAGCCAGCTCAGCGGCTTCACACAGGAGCTGGTGCGCGGCCTGAGCCTGGCCACCAACTGGGCCGCCGCGCTGTTCGGCAACACCCCCGAGCCCATTAATACCACCGCCGGCTTTACCAAAGCGGTAGGCGCGGTGCTGGTAGCATCCTATTGGTTCGGGCTGATGGTGGGCCGTATTATCGGGATTCCACTCCTGAGTCGTTTCAATGCCCGCAAGCTGCTGGTGGGCGTGTGCGCGGCCGGCACTCTGTTCGTGGTGCTTTCCATCTTCAGCCGCGGCGAAACGGCGCTGTGGCTGGTGGTGCTGTGCGGTATGTGCAACTCCATTATCTGGCCGGTAGTGTTTCCGCTGGCCATTACCGGCCTGGGCCGCTTCACCAAGCAAGGTTCTTCCTACCTGATTATGGCCATTGTGGGTGGGGCCATCATTCCGCCCCTGATGGGCCTGGTAGCCACGCACGGCGGCGGCCTGCGGGTGGCGTTTGTACTACCCGCCCTGTGCTACGCTTACCTACTGTACTACGCGCTGAGCGGCTACCGGGTGCGGTAAGCCCAGAGGCTACGCAACGCCAAAAACTTAAAAGGCCCGGCCCACCCGGGCCTTTATTGGTAGCCGCCTACTCCGGCACCAGCGGCAGGCCGAAGGTGTAAGGCAGCCAAACGGCTACCTTTGCCGCACATCATTCGCTCTGCATTGCTATGGCTTCGGCTCCCGTACTTGAACACCACGTTTCCCTGCGCCCTTTCAACACGTTCGGGCTCGAGGTAAAGGCCCGTCTTTTTGCTCGTTTTTCTTCCGTGGAAGAATTGTGCGCCTTACTGGCTTTACCGCAGGTACAGGCGGCCGAGAAACTGATTCTGGGCGGCGGGTCCAACCTGCTGTTTACCCAGGATTTCGACGGCGTGGTGCTGAAGAACGAGATTCACGGGCTGGAAATCGTGGATCAGGAGGAGGATTCGGCGCTGGTACGGGCCGGGGCCGGCGAGTCGTGGCACGGGCTGGTGCAGTACACGCTCAGTCAGGAGCTGAATGGCATCGAAAACCTGTCGCTGATTCCGGGTACCGTGGGCGCGGCTCCGCTCCAGAATATCGGGGCCTACGGCGCGGAGCTGAAAGACACCTTCGACCACCTGGAAGCCGTGGAAATAACTACCGGTCAGCTGCGCACGTTTTCGGCGCAGGAATGCGGTTTTGGCTACCGGGAAAGCATATTCAAAGGGCCGCTCAAACACCAGTATGTAGTAACCGGCGTGGTGCTGCGCCTGCACCGTCGGGCCCGGCCCAACGTGAGCTACGGAGCCATCCAGACTACGCTGGAAGATATGGGCATCGGGGGCGAGCCCACACCGCGCCAGATCAGCGAAGCCGTCATCCAGATCCGCCGCAGCAAACTCCCCGACCCGGCCCAGATCGGGAATGCCGGCTCGTTCTTCAAGAACCCGGAAGTGTCGCAAGGCAAGTTCGATGAGTTGAAAGCACAGTACCCCGACCTGCCGGGCTACCCCGTCCCGGGCGGCGTGAAAGTACCCGCCGGCTGGCTTATTGAGCAGTGCGGCTGGAAAGGGCTACGGCGCGGGGCCCACGGCGTCCACGATAAGCAGGCCCTGGTGCTGGTAAACCACGGTGGTGCCCAGGGCCACGATATCCGGGAGCTGGCCCACGATATTATAGCCTCGGTGCGAGAGAAGTTCGGCATCGAGCTGCACCCCGAAGTCAACATTCTGTAACCCCCTGCCAACGGGCCGGCTGCTGCCTAAGCGGCCGGCTCGTTTTGCTACCGGCTTTTTTCCCAGAGCCGGAAAAAAGTGCAGGATTTTCGGAATCGAAAGGCGTATTTTTACCTCTGCTGGCTTCAGTACCGTTCTGCTTACGCTCGCATTGTCACTTCCTGCTTTTTTAGTAGCCAGTCAGCCCACCACCACCCTTCTACACATGAAACGAGTAGTACTTTCTGTTTTGCTGTTTTCCACGGTACTGGGGGCCCAGGCCCAACGCCAGTCGGCCCGCTCCAAAGTAGCGGCCGCGCAGCCAGCCGCGCCGGCCCCTGCCCCGCCTACCCTCACGGCGGCCCGGGCAGCCGGCCCCGGAGCCACGGTTACGGTGCGGGGCGTGGTCACCAACGGCCCGGAGCTGGGGCAGCTGCGTTTTGTACAGGACCGGCAAGCCGGCCTGGCTGTTTTTTCCACCACCAATACCGACCTGCACGCCCTTATTCCCGGCGACAGTGTGCAGATTACCGGCACGCTCAAGAATTATAACGGCCTGCTGGAAATGGACCCGGTGGCCAGCGTGACGAAGCTTGCCTCCGGCCGCCCAGTGGTGCCCATTGAGGTGGAAGCCGCCGACCTGGCTACCGTATTTACCGATGAGTACGAGGGCCGCCTGATCCGCATTAAGGGACTGACCAGCCTGACTACGGCCACCGGAACGCCCATTGAGGCCCTGAAAGGCAACACCAACTACCTTCTCAACGGGCAGCGGGCCACGCCCGTGCGCATCAACGTGGCCTCCATGGGCGAGAAAGGGCTGCTGGAGAAAACGCCGCCCACCAGCACGTTTGACCTGATTGGCACCGTGAGCCAGTTCACCCAGAACGGCACCGGCGGCTACCAGCTGTTGCCCCGCCTCTACACCGATTTCGTGGTGGCCGGAGGCCTGCCCGCCATTCAGGGGGAGCCTATTCCGACCAACATTTACCGCAACGGCTTCACGGTACTGTTCCAGACGGCCAACCCCGGCACCACCAAAGTGGAGTACGGCAAAACCTCAGCCCTGGGCACGGTTATCAACCTGCCGGCTCCTACCACCAGCCACAGTGTAGATATTCCCAATCTGGAACCCAGCACGTCGTATTACGTGCGTGTTTCGTCCACTAACGCGGCCGGCACCTCTACTTCGGCGGCTGTGCCAATGCTCACCGATAACAAGAAAAAGCCGGCCGCTAAGTAGTATTGCCAGCCGCCTACTCGCTCCACCATTGGTGGAACCGCATGCCGGAGCCGCAGCCCGGAAGCCCACGTTGTACGCAATGATGCAACGCCCGGCTTCCGGCTTGCGGCTCCGGCATCCTGGTTTATTGCGTTTATCCGGCGGGAGGCGCTGCTTGGTCGGGCATCATCAATTCTTCACACTGCGCAGCTCAAATTTCAGGCTGAAAATCAGGATATTTGTTTCCGTTTTTCAGTCGCACATCTTCCCCCCAATCTTTTTCTCATTTGATGAAACAAGTACTCTTGCTGGCCTCGCTTCTCGGGGCGGCCTCGTGGTTGCCGGCGCAGGCCCAGACTGCCATTACCATTGCCCAGGCCAGGGCGCAGGCGCCGGCTTTCAATGCCTCCGGGGCTACTGTTACGCTACGCGGGGTGGTTACCAACGGCCCGGAGCTGGGTGTTATCCGCTACATGCAGGATGGCACGGCCGGCATCGGAGTGTACTCCACCACGCTCACGCCCAACGTGCGCCCCGGCGACTCCATTATCGTGACCGGTACGCTGAAGGACTACCGGGGCCTGCTGGAGCTGGACCCGGTGGCGTCCTTGACGGTGCTGGCGGGCAACCGGCCGCTGCCTACGCCGGTGTCGTTTCCCTCGGCTAGCGCCGCTGCCGCCTACGCCGAGCAGTACGAGGGTCAGCTGGTGAAACTGGCCAATGCTACCACGGTAACTACCGCGGCCGGTGCGGCCGTTACGGCGTTTTCCAGCACTACGTACCGTATCAGCGGCAACGCTACCACCGTCCTCTATGTAAACTCGGCCTCCAACGGCCCCGACGGCCTGATTGGCAAACCCTCGCCCACGGGCATATTTGATGTGGTGGGCATCATGAGCCAGTACACCACCACGGCTCCCACGGGCGCGGGCACCGGCTACCAGCTGTTGCCGCGTCTCTACGCCGACTTCCAGCAGGGCAACACGCCCAACCTGGTAAACGCCCCCTACCCGACCGGCATCAGCACCACCGGCTTCACGGTGAATTTTCTTACCCAGAACGCCGGTAATACCAAGCTGGAGTATGCCACCTCGGCGGCCGGACCGTTCACGGCCGTGAGCAACGCCACCAGCAGCACCAGCCACAGCCTCGCTATTACGGGTCTGCAGCCGGCTACCATCTATTACGTGAAGGCCAGCAGCACCAACGCCACCGGCCTTTCGGAGTCGCGGGTGATTCCTATGATTACGGCTTCCCAGTCGACGGGCAAGATGCGCACCTACTTCACCCGCCCGGTGAATACGGCCCTGGCCAGCCCCGGCAACAACGCTACCTACCTACCTGGCGGCGCCGTAGCTGATACCATTGCCCGCTACATCGGCCGCGCCCAGCAGACGCTCGATATTGCCATCTATAACTGGAACAGCCCGGCTATTCTCACGGCCGTCAACGCCGCCAAAGCCCGGGGCGTAGCCATTCGGGTACTCTACGAAAACGACAACACCAACGCCAGCATTGCGGGTCTGGCTGCCGGCATTCCCAGCCTGGGCCGCCAGACGCAGCAGAACATCATGCACAACAAGTTTGTGGTGATTGACGCCAACAGCACCAACCCCAACCAGCCCTGGGTGTGGACCGGCTCCACTAACTGGACGCCCGCCCAGCTCAGCACCGACCAGAACAACTCCATTGCCATCCAGGACCAGTCATTGGCCAAGGTGTACGCGGTAGAGTTCAACGAAATGTGGGGCTCGGGCACGTTGGCCACGGCCAAGTTCGGCTCCCTGAAAACCGATAACACCCCGCACTACCTCAACATCGGGGGCAAGCTGGTGGAATCGTGGTTCTCCCCCACCGATAACGTGAACGGCCGCCTGATTCAGGCCGTACAAACGGCCGACAACGACCTGCACATTGCCACCATGCTCATCACCCAGACTGACGTCGGCCGCGCCATCCGCGACCAGATTCAGGCCAAAAACATGGCCAGCTGCTCGGAAGTGCTGCTGGACGAAATCACCGCCAATACGGCCGCCCAGAGCATCTTCGACAACATTCAGGGCGTGCTGGGCAACCGAATCATGGTCGATAACGTCTCGGGCCAGATGCACCATAAAACCGCCATTATTGACGCCGGCGCGGCCCAATCGGACCCGCAGGTATTCGTGGGCTCGCACAACTGGAGCCTCTCGGCCAACACGGAGAATGACGAAAACACGCTCATCGTGCACGATGCCCGCGTGACCAACCAGTACTACCAGGAGTTTGCCCAGCGCATTGCCGATCAGAACAAGGGTATTCAGGTGTGTAACCTCGTGCTGAGCAGCAAAACCGCCACCGTGCAGCGCAGCAGCGTGCAGGTGTACCCCAACCCCACCAGCGGCAAATTCCAGCTGCGGGTGCAGTCGGGTGCCGCCCGCACGGCCCGCGTCATCCTGCGCGACGCCACCGGCCGCGTGGTGCTCGACCAGACCACGGCCCTCACCGGCCAGGACGTGAACGTGGACGCCTCCAGCCTCCGCGCCGGCCTCTACCTGGTACACATCGAAACCGCTGAAGCCACGCAGGTTAGCCGCGTAGTGGTAGAGTAGGTTTCTTTTGAAGAAGTTAGATGTGAGAACTTAGAAGACAGACTTCTCATCCAGTAAAAAAGGCGGCTCCCAATATCGGGAGCCGCCTTTTTTACTGGGCTGTGTCTTTTTCCTCGTGACAGTCAATAGATAAGCCGAATCCGCTCCTACCCAACCGTAGCATTTCCTGAGCGTCGAAGCCCAACGCGCATTGATGAGTGTACAGGTAAGTAAGACTTAAACTGATGCTTTCTTTTTCGACACCCAGTCGTAACAGCGCATCAAGCTTCGGCTCCAGCAGGTCAAGAAAGACATCGATGAAGTCGAAATAAGGGGCTTCGTCATCTGAGACAACCAGATAAGACCAGAAGTCCGGTTTCTCAGGACCAAACCAGTGCTTTTCCCAGGGCTCCGGCGTGACACCCAAAAGCTGAGTTATAGCATCGAAGGTTTCGAAACCGGGCTTGTCATACCCGATGCAAAGTCTGTGATACTTCATTTCCACCGCCGGGCGGCCCAGGCCTGGCGCTGTTCGGGCGTCTGGAAGGTCCAGGCCACGAGGCGGCTGACCTTCTGGCCCTGGCTCATGCTAATGGTGCGGGTTTCGGGCGAGCCGGCCAGTTTCAGGAAGTGGTAGATGCTGGGCAGGGTTTCCTTTTTGGAGATGAGCGTGCTGAACCACAGCACCTGCTGACCAACCGCCACGCTCTGGGCCACCATGCGCCTGAGGAAGCCTTCCTCGCCGCCTTCGCACCACAGCTCCGAGTTCTGGCCCCCGAAATTCAGGACCGGCTCCGGCGTTTTTGGGTAGCCCAGGTTACGGCCCTTGCGGCGGCTGCCCTCGGCGGCCTGCTCGGCCGAGGAGTGGAATGGTGGGTTGCACATCACCAGGTCGAACTCCTCACGCGGCTTCACGATGCCATCGAATACGTAGGCGGCGTGGGTTTGCTGGCGCAGGTCGATGCGGCCGGTGAGCACAGGGTTGGCGGCCACCATTGTACGCGCCGATTTCAAGGCCACGGTATCCACTTCTGAGCCCACGAACCGCCAGCCGTACGCCTGCGAGCCGATGATGGGATACACGCAGTTGGCCCCCACGCCCACGTCCAACACCTGCACGGCCTTGTCGCGCGGTACGACGCCGGCGTGGTCTTCGGCCAGCAAATCGGCGGCGTAATGCAGGTAATCGGCCCGGCCGGGAATAGGCGGGCAGAGGTAACCGGCGGGCACGTCCCACTGGCTCACGCCGTAGAACTGCTTCAGCAGCGCCCGGTTCAGGGCCTTCACGGCGGCCGGATTGGCGAAATCAATGCTTTGGTCGCCGGCCGGATTGGGCACCACGAAGGCTGCCAAAGCGGGGCTCTGGGCAATCAGCTGCGGAAAATCGTAGCGGGCGTTGTGGGGGTTGCGAGGATGCAAAATCGAGAGGGAAAAAGATGAGAAAACCGCCTCAGCGGTCTGATAACGGGTTGCGACGGTGCCGCCAGTTGGCCACGCTGCTCAGGAGCAACGAAAACGTCAGCAGCACCAGCAGCACCACGGCACTATTGAGCAGCACGCGCGGATAGCCCAGGGCCGCCGCATCCACGAACGGGTACGGATAAAACCCAGCACCGGGGCCGCGCAGCAGCGTGTAGGCCAGGTACGCCGCCGGGTACAACAGCCAATACGGCACCGTGCGCAGCCGCACCGGCCCACCGGAAACGAACCCGAGCCAATAGCCCAGCACGAACAAAGGTACGAGGCCGTGAATGATGTCGTCGGCCACGCGGCCCCAGCCGGCCACGGGCACCAGCCCGCGCAGCACCGTCTGGTACACCACACCCACCACCAGGATGTACACCGTGAGGGCCGTGCCCACCTCTGGCTGTTGCACCCAGCGCTCCAACCGCCCGGCCGGAACCAGTGCGCGCACCAGAAAATACGCCGTAATCAGCGCATTGGTCAGGATGGTGAAGTAGCTGAAGAAGCGAATGACCGCTTCCAGCGGCGGCAGTTGCCGGTTGGTAAACGTGAGGTAGAACTGCAGCCCCAGGCCCATCAGCCCCAGCATGGCCCCCACTACCGCCCAGCGGCGGCTTCGCGTATCGTTCATGGCAAACCCCTGATCAGGAAGAACCACCAGCGCGGCGGCTTGGGGCAATATACTGGTTACCCCATATAAAACGCCCACCCCGCACCCCATTCGGGCAGCACGAGGCGGGCATTTTAAACAGTGAATCTCCTACTTCAGCACGGCCACCGTAACGCCGTCGCCGCCGCGGTCGGCGTGCTCGTCGGCGACGCTGGCCACCTGGCGGGTGCGGTGCAGGTAGTCGCGGGCAATCTGGCGGAGGACGCCGTTGCCGCGGCCGTGCAGGATTTTGATTTCCGGCACGCCCAGCATCACGGCGTCATCCACGTAGGCCATGATGCGGTTGAGGGCATCTTCGGCCCGCTCACCGCGCAGGTCGAGGGTGGTATTAAAGCCGGCCATGCGGCCCGTAATATCCAGGGTGGCGTGCTGGGCCGGGGCCTTGCGGGCGGCCTGTTTTTCCCGCTCCCGAATTTCGGAACGGGTGAGCTTTTCGAGCTGGCTGACCTTAACAATCGTCTTCATTCCCCCGAAAGAAACTTCCGCCGTCTTGCCCTTCACACTCATGATTTCGCCGTGCCCCTCCTGACCCAGCAGCGCCACTTTGTCGCCGTTTTTGAGGGTATTGGGGTCGGCCATCTCGCGGGTGGCGCGGGGCTTGGGCGGCTCAATCTGGAGCTTCTCGCGCACGAAGGTGTCGAGCTTCTGGCGGGCATCCTTGGTGCGCTCCTTCTCGGCCTGAGCCAGACGGATTTCCTGAATAGTGGCCTCAATCTGCTGGTTGGTATCCTTCAGAATGAGCTTGGCCTTGGCTTTGGCGTCGCGCAGCACCTCCAGGGTGGTATCGTCGAGGTACTTCTTGAGGTCCTGGTACTCCTGGGCCGCCTTTTTCAGCCGCCGCTCGGCCTTGGCGGCTTCGGCGGTGCGCTGTTCTAGCTCGGTTTTCTCCTTTTCCAAGCCTTCTAGCAGCCGGTCGTAGCGGATCTTGTCCTTGCCCACGAGCTGGGTGGCCCGCTCCACAATCTGCTTCGGCAGGCCGATTTTACGGGCAATTTCGATGGCAAACGACGAGCCCGGCTTCCCGATTTCGAGGCGGTAGAGCGGCTGCAGTTGGTCGGGGTCGTAGCGCATGGCCCCGTTCACGATGCCGGGCGTGCGCTCGGCGTAGTTCTTGAGGTTGGTGTAGTGGGTAGTGATGACGCCGAAGGCCCGGGCGCGGTTGAGCTGCTCCAGCACGGCCTCGGCAATGGCCCCACCCAAGCTAGGCTCAGTCCCGGTCCCGAACTCGTCAATCAGCACCAGACTGCGCTTATTAGCCAGGGTCACGAACTGCTTCATGCTGAGCAGGTGCGAAGAGTACGTACTCAGGTCATTTTCCAGACTCTGCTCGTCGCCAATATCCAGGAAGATATCATCGAACATGCCGGCCTCGGAGGTTTCGCCGGCCGGAATCAGCAGACCGCACTGCAGCATGTACTGCACCAGACCCACCGTTTTCATGCTCACCGACTTACCGCCCGCGTTGGGCCCCGAAATCAGCAGAAGCCGCTGTTCTGGGTTCAACTCGATATCCAGCGGCACCACTTCGCGCGGGTCATCCTTGGCGTGGCCCAGGAAGGTGAGGTAGAGCAGCGGGTGGCGCACTTGGTGCCAGCGCAGCAAGGGGCGCGGGTGTAGCACTGGCAGCGTGGCTTCCAACTGCCGCGCCAGCTGCGCCTTGGCCCGGATGAAATCGAGCAGGCCCAGGTACTGATACGCCTTGCGCAGATCCGGAATGTGGGGCCGCAACTGGGCCGTGAGCTGAATAAGAATGCGGACCAGCTCGCGGTGGTAGGCGTTATCGAGGTCCTTGATGTCGTTGTTGAGCTCGAACACGGCTTCCGGCTCAATATACACCGTCTGGCCCGTGGCCGATTCATCGTGAATCAGGCCCTTTACGCGGCGCTTGTGCTCGGCAATAACCGGTAGCACCAGCCGCCCACCCCGAATGGTGGGCTCGGAACCTTCGGGCACCCAGCCTTCACTCTTAGCGTGACGCAGAATCCCGGCAATCTGCTTGCGGAGCTGCCCCTGGCGGGAAATCAACTCCTGTCGGATCTGGCGCAGCAACGGCGAGGCATCGTCGCGCACGAGGCCTTCGTCGTCCACCACTTTATCCAGATTAGACAGCAGGTTACGGTCGACCTGCACGCCAATACCCAGCAGACGCAGCGTGGGGTAGAGAGTTTCTTCGGCGCGGGTAAAAAACAGCAGGGCCTCGCGGATGGTGCGCAGGCTCATCTTCACGGCATAGAAGGCCGCCACCTCCAAGTACGCGCCGGGCAGACTAGCGCGCACCAGGTGCGGGTTCACATCGTGGTAGTGGGAGCTGGGAAATTCGACCCCGCCGTTGAGCAGCTGGCGAAATTCGTCGGTTTGCAGCAGCAGCTTTTCCAGCTGGTCGTGCTTGGTCTGGAAGCTCATTTTGGCCACAAACTGCCGGCCCAGCGCGCTCAGGCACAGGCCGTCCAGCATCTCACGCAGCTGCGTGAAGCCAATTTTCTGCTCAAAATTCTGGGGTAAAATCAAATCGGGGAGTCTTGGAAATCAGAATGGAATGCGAAGATAAACAGTGTAGCGGGGCAGAAAGATTCACTTTATTTAATGTGTGAAGTATGGATAATATGTGAAATGCGAAAATGGAACGCCAGTGCTGTAAAGCAGTACACCAGAACGAGCAATGGCTGACCTATTTCACGTTCGGCATATTCTGACATATTCCCTACATTTCCCCTTCCACGCCCAGCCCGAACAGGGCGAAATCGTACTTCACGGGGTCCTGGGGGTCGAAGGTGCGGAGGTGGGCGGTAAGGTCTTCAGCGGCCAGCCAGTCTACCTGCTTGCGCTCGAGCAGGCCCAGGCGGCGGGCCACGCGCTCCACATGCACGTCGCAGGGGCAGATGAGGTCGGCGGGCGAAAGGCGCTGCCAGAGGCCGAAGTCCACGCCGTGGGCGTCGGGGCGCACCATCCAGCGCAGGTACATGTTCACGCGCTTGCAGGCCGAGCCCCGGGCCGGGGTGGCTACGTGCTTACGGGTGCGCTGGGGGGCGTCATCAAGGCTAAAAAACAGCGTATGGAAGTTTTCGAGCCGCTCCTTCTGCGTATTGCCCACCAAAAACGCGTCTTCCAACGTATCGTGTCGGGTGTAGTACCACCGGAGCCAGTGCACGAAATAGAGCAGGTCGGTGTCGCAGAAAGTGCGGTGGCAGAAACCCAGCAGCCGCTTCAAATCCTCGTCGTGGTGCTGGAGGATGAACTGGTGAGGCGCGTTATCCATGCGCAGCAGCAGCTCCCGGCACTTGCTGATAATGGTGGGCCGCCGCCCCCAGGCCAGCAGGGCCGCAAACAGCCCGCTGATTTCCACATCGGCCCGCTGTGCGAACTGGTGCGGAATGCTGATGGGGTCGAGCGTAATAAAGCCGGGCTGGTCGTAGTGCCGGTATTTCTCATCGAGCAGAGCCCGAACCTGCGCGTGATTCATGCGGTGAAGTGGTGAGTTGGTGATTGAGTGACTTAGTGAGTTTGCCGTTCTAGTTGCGCAGTTTGTGCGAATTGAACGGCAAACTCACTAAGTCACCACTTCACCATTTCACCGTTACGGTACGTAGTTGGTTTCCACGCGGAAGCGCTGGTCGGGGGTGGCCAGGCGCTGCACGGCTTTCTTGGAGAGGCGTACCAGGATGTTGGTGTTCTCGCCGGTATCGGGCAGCTGGCCAATTACCCGCACGTACACCGACTGCCCGTTCATGATGTTGCGCACCTGCATGATGGTGCCCACCGGTGCGGTTTTGTGCAGGGCCAGGTACTTGTCGGATGCATCGGTCTGGATGCTGGTGGCCAGGCCGCTTTCCGACACCCGCCGCACAATCTCGCTGGCTCTCGACGGGCCGCGGTCCTTCTCGGTGGCGGGCGCTTCGGGCGTTACGGCCGGGGCCATAGCCGAGTCGCGGGCCCGTTCGCGGGCGGCCCGCTCCCGGGCTTCCTTCTCACGAGCTTCCCGGGCGTCTTTCTCCGCTTCCTCGTCCCGCTCGGGGCGGGTGGTGGGCGTGGCAGCCCGGGTTGGAGCCGGCGTGGTGGTGGCAACCGGCCGAGCAGCAGCCGGGCCGCTACCGGCGGCTACGATTACTGTTTCTCCCACGCGCACGTTGTAGGTGGTGGCGAAGCCATTGAGGCGGGCCAGCTCGGCGGGCGTAGTCTGGAAGCGGCGAGCAATGGCAAACAGCGTCATGCCGGCTTCCACTTTATAGACTTTGTTGCCCCGGGCATCGGTGGGCAGCGCGCGGGTGGCGGCGGGCACGGCGGCCGTGGCGCGGGGCGCGGCCGGCTGCGTGAGCACCACGCGGTTGCGCGGCACCAGCACCACTTGGCCGGTGACCAGCGCGCCTTTCTGGCCTGAATTGGCTTCCACAATATCCTCCACCGGCACTTTGTAGCGACGGGCCAGCCCGTAGAGCGTTTCGCCGGGCGTCACGCGGTGCTTGATGAGCATCTTATTGCCCCGGTACTCTATCCCAACCGAATCGGGCGGGGCCACCGGCCGCGGGGCCGCCAGGGCGGAGAAACCAGCAAATACAAACGCGGCAGATAGCAACGGAAATCGGGACATACAATTCGGCAGGCAAAAAACGGCAATGGGCAACCCACGATGGGCACGGCCTCCTTGCATAAAGTTTGCCGAAAGTTACGGATTCAGCCGAAAGCACGGGAGATTATCACGGAAGCAATTTTCACTTGCTGAATTTCCGGATGAGCCCCCGGCAAGCCGGTTCTGCGGGTTTTTCGCGTTTTTTGCGCCACTTACTTCCTGTTCCCACTTCGTATGCTCGCCATTGGTATCATTCCCGCCCGCTTTGCCTCCACCCGCCTGCCCGGCAAGCCCCTCGTCGATTTGGCCGGCCAGACCATGATTGAGCGGGTGGTGCGCCAGGCCCGGCAGTCCAGCCTGAGCCGGGTGGTCGTGGCCACCGACGACCAGCGCATTCTGGACCATGTACGCGGCTTCGGCGGCGAGGCCGTGCTCACCCACCCTGACCACCCCAGCGGCACCGACCGGGTGCGCGACGCCTACGAGCAGCTGGGCGTGCAGGCCGACTGCATCATCAACATCCAGGGCGACGAGCCGTTCATCCATCCCAGCCAGATCGACGCATTGGTGCAGCTGTTTGCGGTGCCCGCCCCGCCCCAGCTGGCCACACTGGTGAAACCGGTAGTGAGCGAGGAGGAGCTGTTCAGCCCGCACCTGCCCAAAGTGGTGCTCAACGCCCGGGCCGAGGCCCTGTACTTCAGCCGCCACCCTTTGCCCTACCAGCGCCAGCACCCGCAGGCCGAGTGGCTGCAACACCACCGCTACCTGCGCCACATCGGCCTCTACGCCTACCGCCCCGACGTGCTCCGCGAAATCACCCAGCTGCCGCCCTCGCCGCTGGAGCTGGCCGAAAGCCTGGAGCAGCTGCGGTGGCTGGAAGCCGGCTACCGCATCCAAACCGCCGAAACCACCCTGGAAACCATCGGCATCGACACGCCGGAGGACGTGGAGCGGGCGTTGCAGCACTTGTCTGGACAGAATTAAAAAAGCCCGGTGGCCTTCCCTAGGGAAGGCCACCGGGCTTTTACTTACTCGTTTCAACTCGCCTTACTTGGCTTCTACCACGCTGATGGCGTAGCCGCCACCCGGCGCGCAGTACTGCGTGAGCTTGGATTTGCGCGTCACGTTGACTTTGCGGATGGTGTAGGCTTTGGGGTTTTTCTCGTAGTGGGCGTCCTTGGCGTCGGCGTAGATGGTGGCCACGTACTTCTTGCCGGATTCCAGGAAATCGAGCTTGATGTTGCTGGTGCGGCCCTGCTCGTCGCAGGTGCTGCCGATAAACCAGCTGCTTTTGCCCTTGGCCTTGCGGGCGTAGGTGATGTAGTCGCCGGGCTCGGCTTCCAGCACTTTGGTATCGTCCCAATCCACAGCTACGTCCTTGATGAATTGGAAGGCGTCGAGGTGCTGGTTGTAGTGCTCGGGCAGGTCGGCGGCCATTTGCAGCGGGCTGTACATGGTCACGTAGAGGGCCAGCTGCCGGGCCAGCGTGCTGTGCACAAACGACGTGTTGCTGGGGTTGAACGAGCTGATTTTCGTCTCGAAGATGCCCGGCGTGTAGTCCATCGGGCCGCCGATGAGGCGGGTGAAGGGCAGAATGGTGGTGTGGTCGGCGTTGTTACCCCCAAACGACTCGTACTCGGTGCCGCGGGCGGCCTCGTTGCCGATCAGGTTAGGGAAAGTGCGGCTCAGGCCGGTGGGGCGCACGGCCTCGTGGCCGTTCACCATGATTTTGTGCTTGGCGGCCTGCTCCAGCACGTAGTTGTAGTGGTTGATGAGCCACTGGCTGTAGTGGTGCTCGCCCAAAGGCAGCACGTCGCCCACGTAGCCGGTTTTCACGGCGTTGTAGCCGTTGTCGTTCATGAACTGGAAGGCCTGCTCCAGGTGCCGCTCGTAGTTGCGCACCGAGCCCGAGGTTTCGTGATGCATCATCATCTTCACGCCCTTGCTCTCGGCGTAACGGTGCAGCTCCTGCACGTCGAAATCCGGGTACGGCGTCACGAAGTCGAACACGTAGTCCTTGTGCTTGCCGAACCAGTCTTCCCAGCCGGTGTTCCAGCCTTCCACCAGCACCGCATCAAAGCCATGCAGGGCGGCGAAGTCGATGTACTCCTTCACGTGGGCGGTGTTGGCGCCGTGGGTGCCGTTGGGCTTCACGGTTTTGTAGTCGATGGAGTCGAGCTTGATGTTCTCCTGGTTGGTGTACGACCACGAGCTTTTGCCCGTAATCATCTCCCACCACACGCCCACGTACTTCACGGGCTTGATCCAGGACACGTCCTGGAACTTGGTGGGCTCGTTGAGGTTGAGCACCAGCTTGGACTGCAGAATATCAGCCGCTTTGTCGCTGACAATCACCGTGCGCCACGGCGACTGGCAGGGCGTCTGCAGGTAGCCCTTGTTGCCCACCGCGTCGGGCGTCAGGTGCGAGGTCAGCACAAACGTCTTGTCGTCCAGCTCCAGGTGCATGGCCGAGTAGTCGATCAGGCTGGCTTCGTGGATGTTCACGTAGAGGCCATCGGGGCGCTTGAGCATCAGCGGCGTCTGCAGGCCGGTGGGCGAAAACGGGGTCTGGGAGGCGTTGGGCGTGGTAGAGGCTTTCATCAGCCCGCGCACCTGCGAGAGGTTCGAGGTGACGGTGCTGTACTCCTGGGTGTCGTAGTCGCCGGGCAGCCAGAAGGCTTTGTGGTCGCCGTTGAGGGCAAACTGGGTTTTCTCTTCCTTCACCACGAAGTAGGCCAGCTCGGGCTGACGCGGAAACTCGTAGCGGAAGCCCAGGCCGTCGTCGAACAGCCGGAACCGCACCCGCATTTCGCGCTTGGTGGCGGGCTGGGTGAGCGTCACGGCCAGCTCGTTATAGTGGCTGCGGATGGTTTTCACCTCGCCCCACACCGGGTTCCAGCTTTCATCTACCGAGCGGCGGGTGGCGGCGGTTTGGGTGAAGCCGCTGGTGAGGGCCACCGCGTTTTGCAGCTCCAAACCCAGCTTGCTGGTGTTGAGCACCGGCCGGCCTTTGTAGCTGAGGCTGTAGGTGGGCACGCCGTCGGCCTGCACGTTCACGCTCAGCGTCAGCTGCTTGTTCGGCGACTGGAGGTCTTCGGCCTGGGCCGTGGCGCCCCACGCCAGCAGCGCCAGCAGCAGGCCCCGGCGGGCGGCGGGCAGAAAGGAAATAGTGGGAATATTCATGCGGAGAAGGTGGAAATAAAGATGGTTCGGCCCACCGGGCCAAGGGTCGGAGATGAGGACTGCAAGTTGCGTTGCGGCCGGGGCTTTTACTACCGTCCTGTTGCCCGGTTTACCTGCGGTGTTGATTTTTGCGGCGTGTTCCGGCCCGGCAATGGCAGGGTTTGGGGGCCGCCGCGGACATTTTGCTGCGCGTCACTCCCAATTCCCGTACTTTCCTGACTGCTACCAACCATTCGGGAATATGAAACCAGCAACTGCCCTTCCCCTCCTACTTGCCGGCGCGCTGCTGGCGTATTCGTGCAGCCGCCCGCCGGGCAAAGCGCCAGCCGCGGCGCCCCAGAATATGATGATCCGGTTGTCGGAAATCGAGATTGAGCCGCGCTACCTGGCCGAGTACACGGCCATTCTGCGGGAGGAGTCGGCGGCGTCGGTGCGGCTGGAGCCGGGCGTCATTTCCATCTACCCGATGCAGCAGCAGGCCGACCCAAATCAAATCCGGATTCTGGAGATATACGCCAGCCGGGCGGCGTATGAGGCGCACCTGAAAACGCCCCACTTTCAGAAGTACAAGACCTCGACCCTGCACATGGTGAAGGCCCTGCGGCTGATTGATATGCAGGCCCTCGACCCGGCCACCATGCCCGCGCTGTTTCGGAAGCTGTAACAGGCCGTCGCACCGTAGCGCGAACTACACGGTACACACTACGGTGCTACGCCCCCGATTACCTGACTTTATCAACCGCACTATGTTACGCGAGAAATTTGAAGCCTGCCTGCTTGCCGGAGCCATCGGAGATGCCTGGGGCAGCAGCTTTGAAAACGAGCAACCCGCTGCCGCTACGTTTTATCTCGGCGGCCAGCCAGCAGCCCCGGTCCGGCGCTGGGCCATTACCGATGATACCCAGCTGACGCTGGCCACCTGCGAGGTGCTGGCGGCTGGCCCCTTCGACCCCACCCGTCTGGGGCAGCAGTTTGTGGCCTACTACCGGCAGGGCCGGCTCACCGGCCTCGGGGCCAGTACGCTGCAAGCCATCCGCAACGCGGAGGCGGGAATGCCTTGGACGCAAACCGGCCGCCGGGGGCAGTACGCGGCGGGCAACGGGGCGGCCATGCGCATCGCACCCTTCGCCTTCTACCCCACTACCACCCGGCAAATTCTTCACGACGCCTGCGCCCTGACGCACCGGAACGAGGATGCTTATGCCGGCGCGCTGGCCGTGTACCTGGCCATTCGGGCCGCTTTAGACCACACCTGGACCGGCCACAACAACCTCCTGGCCCTGCTCCTGCCAGACCTGCCGGATACCAACCTGACGGACCGGCTGCGAGAGCTAAGCGCATATCCGCCCGACGCTACCATTGCCGAGGCCGCCCGACTGGGCAACAACGGACATGTCGTCAACTCGGTGCCCTTCGCCCTGTTCTGCGCCACTAAAATCCGGAACCTGGGCCTGACACGGCTGCTGCTGCAGCTCATAGCCAACGGGGGTGATACAGATACCAACGCCTCGCTGGCGGGGCAGGTAGCCGGGGCGTTGGTGGGGCCGGCGGGTCTGCCACCGAAATTACTGCAGCGGCTGGCGCAGCTGCCGGAATATCCGTGGATACGGAGCGTGCTGGGGCGTACCGGGCCAGAAGTAGCGAGGACTTTGTAGTTCGCGCCTCACACCGTTGCGGCCTTGTGAACGGCACCTTAGCGCGAACTACACGGTGCGCGCTACGGCCCGGATATAATTTTCGGCTTCACACGGCCTTCATGAAGGCGGCGGTTGCTTTGTGTCATTCAATCAGGATGGCACGCAATACGCATATGAAAACAAGGTTTTTGCTGGCGCTCATGAGCATGGGCGTAGTGGCGAGCAGCACGAGCTGCTCCAAGGAACACAAGGAAAAAGAGGAGAAAATCAAGTTCCTCGTCACCAGCCCGCTCCAGAAAGACACGACCATCACCAAGGAGTACGTGTCGCAGATTCATGCCTACCAGCACATTGAGGTGCGGGCGCTGGAGAAAGGCTACCTGCAGAAGATCTACGTGGACGAAGGCCAGCGCGTGCAGCAGGGCCAGCTCATGTTCCAGATCATGCCGATGGTGTACAAGGCCGAGCTGCAGAAGTCGAAGGCCGAGGCCAACTACGTGGGCATCGAGTACCAGAACACCAAGCTGCTGGCCGACAAGAACGTGGTATCCAAAAACGAGCTGGCCCTGGCCCAGGCCAAGCTCGACAAAGCCAATGCCGAAGTCGGACTGGCCAAAACCCACCTCGATTTCACCACCATCCGGGCGCCCTTCAGCGGCATTATGGACCACTTCCAGGCCCGCCTGGGTAGCCTCGTGGATGAAGGCGACCTGCTGACCACCCTCTCCGACAACAGCAAGATGTGGGTGTACTTCAACGTGCCCGAGGCCGAGTACCTGGCCTACAAAGCCCACGCCCGCACCGAAGCCGAAACCAAGGTGAAGCTGATGATGGCCAACAACGAGGTGTTCACCCACCCCGGCGTGGTGCAGACCATCGAGGCCGACTTCAACAACGAAACCGGCAACATTGCCTTCCGGGCCACCTTCCCCAACCCCGAAGGCCTGCTGCGCAACGGCGAAACCGGCTCGGTACTGATGACCGTGCCGCTCAAAAACGCCGTCATCATCCCGCAGAAAGCCACCTTCGAGGTGCTCGAAAAGAAGTTCGTGTACGTGGTGGATGCCAAAAATAAGGTTCACCAGACTGAGGTAACCGTGGCCTCCGAAATGCCCGACCTCTACATCATCTCGGCCGGCCTGAAAGCCACCGACAAAATCATGCTCGAAGGCATCCGCAAGGTGAAGGAAGGCGACAAAATCCGCTTCACCTACGAGGAGCCGAAAGCCGTGATTTCGCACCTGAAAGTGTACTCGGAATAGAGCTTCATTCTAGAATAGACGGTCATGCTGAGCATGTGGCGCATAAAGCCAGTGTGCGCAGCCGCAGTCGAAGCATCTCTACCGCCAAACTAATTCCTTCTTATCGCACGATTTCCGCTCCATAGCCCAGGGTTTAAACCCTGGGCTGGTGAACCGTGCAACGAAGCAGGCGAGATGCTTCGACAAGCGGACGCCAGATCAAGCATGACGGCCTTCTAACAGCAACGAACAGTAACTATCATGTTCAGTAAATTCATTCGCCGACCCGTGTTTGCCATCGTCATATCGGTGGTCATCATGTTCCTGGGCATTCTGGCAATCAAGACGCTGCCCACGTCGCAGTTCCCCGAGATTTCGCCGCCGATGGTGATGGTGAGCACGGCGTATCCGGGCGCCAGCGCCAAGGTGCTCACCGAATCGGTGCTGATTCCGCTGGAGCAGGCCATTAATGGCGTGCCCGGCATGAAGTACATGACCTCCGACGCCGTATCGGCCGGTGAGGCCAACATCCAGATTGTGTTCAATCTGGGCACCGACCCCGAGCAGGCCGTGGTGAACGTGAACACCCGCATTGCGCAGGTGCTCAACCGCCTGCCAGTGCTGGTGCAGCGCGAAGGTGTGGTGGTGAACCGCGTGGTGCCCAACATGCTCATGTACGTCAACCTCTACAGCAAAGACAAGAATACCGACATGCGGTACCTCTTCAACTTTGCCGGGGTGAACATGCTGCCCGAAATCCAGCGCATTGATGGCGTGGGGCGGGCCAGCATTCTAGGCTCGCGCCAGTACGCCATGCGCGTGTGGCTGAAGCCGGACCGCATGCGGGCCTACAACCTGTCGGTGGATGACGTGATGGAAGCCCTCAACGATCAGAGCGTGATTGGCTCGCCGGGCCGCATCGGCCGCTCGGATGGCAAGGAGGCCTCGGCGCTGGAGTACGTGCTGACCTACAAAGGCCGCTTCAACGACGTGGAGGAATACAAGAACGTCATTATCAAGGCCAACGCCAATGGCGAATCGTTGCGCCTGAAGGACGTGGCCAACGTGGAGCTGGGCTCGGAATTCTACGACATCTACTCCAACCTCGACGGCTACCCTTCGGCGGCCATCATGCTCAAGCAAACCTACGGCTCCAACGCCCTGGACGTCATCAAGAGCGTGAAAACCAAGCTGGAGGAGCTGAAGAAAACCATGCCCCCCGGCATGGACTACAAGATCAGCTACGACGTGTCGAACTTCCTCGACGCCTCCACCGAAAACGTGATTCACACCCTGCGCGACGCCTTTATTCTGGTGGCCCTGGTGGTGTTCCTGTTCCTGGGCGACTGGCGCTCCACGCTGATTCCGATTATTGCGGTGCCGGTATCGTTGGTGGGCGCGTTCATGGCCATGCAGGCGTTTGGGCTCACCATCAACATGATAACGCTGTTTGCGCTGGTGCTGGCCATCGGGATTGTGGTGGATGACGCCATTGTGGTGGTGGAAGCCGTGCACGCCAAGATGGAGGAAAAGCACCTCTCGCCCTACGGGGCGGTGCGCGAGGTTATCGGGGAAATCAGCGGGGCTATTATTGCCATTACCATCCTGATGACGGCCGTGTTCGTGCCGGTGGCCTTCATGAGCGGGCCGGTGGGTATTTTCTACCGCCAGTTCTCGATTACCATGGCTGCCAGCATCGTCATTTCGGGCATCGTGGCCCTGACGCTGACGCCGGTGCTCTGCGCCATGATTCTGAAGAACAACCACGGCCAGCCCCGCAAGAAAACGCCCATCAACCGGTTTATCGACTGGTTTAACCGCGGCTTCGAGCGTCTGACCGGCCGCTACACCAACCTGCTGGAAAAAGTGGTGGACCGCCGCGTGCTCACCTTCGCGGTGCTCATTGCCTTCGGACTGGGCATTTTTGGCATCTCCACCACCCTGCCTTCGGGCTTCATTCCGGCCGAAGACCAGGGCATGATTTACGCCGTGCTCCAGACGCCGCCCGGCTCCACCCTGGAGCGCACCAACGACTTGTCGCAGCGCCTCCAGAAGCTGGCCGAAAAAGTACCCGGCATCGAAAGCATTTCCACGCTGGCCGGCTACGAGATTCTGACCGAAGGCCGCGGCTCCAACGCCGGTACCTGCATCATCAGCCTCAAGCCCTGGTCGGAGCGCAAGGAATCGGTGCACGACGTTATCATGTCCCTGGAAGAAAAGGCCAAGGAAATTCCCGGCGCGACCATCGAATTCTTCGAGCCACCGGCAGTACCGGGCTACGGCGCGGCGGGCGGTTTCCAGCTGCAGATGCTCGACAAAACCGCCACCGGCGACTACAAGGCCCTGGAAAAAGTGAACGAGGAGTTCATGACCGCCCTGAAAAAGCGCAAGGAGCTGGCCGGCCTGTTCACCTTCTTCTCGGCCAACTATCCGCAGTACGAGCTGCAGATTGACAACCAGCTGGCCATGCAGAAGGGCGTGAGCATCGGCAACGCCATGAACACGCTCAGCATTATGGTGGGCTCGACCTACGAGCTGGGCTTCATCAAGTACCAGCGCTTCTTCAAGGTGTTCGTGCAGGCTTCGCCCGAGTACCGCCGCCTGCCCAAGGATATTCTGGACCTCTGGGTGAAGAACGACAAGGGCGAAATGGTGCCGATGTCGGCCTTCATGAAGATTGTGAAGGGCCAGGGCGCCAACGAAATCAACCGCTACAACATGTATCCCACGGCCTCTATCCGCGGCGACGCGGCGGCGGGCTACAGCTCCGGCGAGGCCATCAAGGCGGTGCAGGAAGTAGCCGCCAAAACCCTGCCCCGGGGCTATGATATCGACTGGGGCGGCTTGTCGAAAGACGAGGTGAGCCGCGGCAACGAGGCCATCTACATCTTCCTGATTGTGCTGGGCTTCGTGTACCTGGTGTTGGCCGCGCAGTACGAGAGCTTCCTGCTGCCGCTGTCCGTGATTCTGAGCTTGCCGGCCGGTATTTTCGGCTCCTTTTTGCTCATCAAAACTATGGGCCTGGCCAACAACATCTACGCCCAGGTGGGCCTCGTGATGCTGGTGGGCCTGTTGGGCAAAAACGCCGTGCTGATTGTGGAGTTTGCGGTGCAGAAGCACGAGGAAGGCATGACGGTGCGCGAAGCGGCCATTGAAGGCGCCAAAGTGCGTTTCCGGCCCATTCTGATGACCTCCTTCGCCTTCATTGCCGGCCTAATTCCGCTGGTCATTGCCCACGGCGCGGGCGCTATCGGCAACCGCACCATTGGCACGGCGGCGCTGGGCGGCATGCTGTTCGGCACCGTGTTCGGGGTAATTCTCGTGCCCGGCCTGTACTACATTTTTGGCACGCTGGCCGCCGGCCGCAAGCTGATCCAGGATGAGAATGAAAACCCGCTGTCGGAATTTGAGCCGCACGTATTAGTTGATGAAGAAATTCCGAGCCACAGTCATGCGTAACAAACGCCTCTTTCAAGGCCTGAGCGCCGCTTTACTGGCCCTTTCGGTGGGCGCGTGCAAAACGCCCGAACTGGCCACCAAGGCCGCCGGCCGCCCGGTACCCGCCACCTACGCCACCACCACCCCGGATAGCACCAACACCGCCCGCACCCAGTGGCGGCAGTTCTTCACCGACCCCAACCTCATCGGCCTCATCGATACGGCTCTGCAGCGCAACCAGGAGCTGAACATCTCGCTGCAGGAAATCCAGATTGCCCGCAACGAGGTGCAGATCCGCAAGGGCGAGTACCTGCCCTTCGTGGGTTTGGGCGTGAAGGCCGAAACGGCGCGGGCCAGCAAAAACACGCTGCAGGGAGCTACCGAGGAAGCCATCAACATCCGGCCCGAGCACCGCAACCCCAACCCGCTGCCCAACTACCAGATCGGGGCGTTTGCCAGCTGGGAAGTGGACATCTGGCACAAGCTGCGCAACGCCCGCAAGTCGGCCGCGCTGCGCTACCTGGCCACAGTGGAAGGCCGCAACTTCACCGTCACGAACCTGATTGGCGAAATTGCGTCGTCCTACTACGAGCTGCTGGGCCTGGACAACCAGCTGGCCATCGTGCGCCAGAACATCGAGCTGCAAACCAACGCTTTGGAGCTGGTGAAGCTGCAGAAGGAATCGGCCCGCACCACCGAGCTGGCCGTGCAGCGCTTCGAGGCGCAGCTGCACACCACCCGCAGCCTGCAGTACGACATTCAGCAGCGCATCACCGAAACCGAGAACCGCCTCAACTTCCTGGCCGGCCGCTACCCCCAGCCCATTGCCCGCAACTCGGCGGCGTTCAATGAGCTGCTGCCCGCCCCGGTGCAGGCCGGCGTGCCGGCCCAGCTGCTGCAAAACCGCCCCGATATCCGGCAGGCCGAGCAGCAGCTGGCCGCCGCCAAGCTGGACATCCAGATTGCGCGGGCCAACTTCTACCCGGCGCTGCGCATCACGGGCGGGGCCGGTTTCGGGGCCTTCAAACCCGGCCTGCTGTTCACCACGCCCGAGAGCATGCTGTACTCCCTGGCCGGTGATTTGGTGGCCCCGCTGGTGAACCGCAACGGCATCAAGGCCGTGTACGGCAACGCCAACGCCGTGCAGATTCAGGCCGCCTACAACTACGAGCGCACCATCCTGAACGCCTACGTGGAAGTAGCTAACCAACTGGCCAGCATCAACAACCTGCAACTGAGCTACGACGAGAAGGCCAAGGCCGTGCTGGCCCTCAACCAGTCAAGCAGCATTTCCAACAGCCTGTTCCGCTCCGCCCGCGCCGACTACACCGAAGTCCTCTTCACCCAGCGCGACGCCCTGGAATCGAAGTTCGACCTCATCGAAACCCGGATGCAGCAGCTCAACGCCTCCGTAAACGTGTACCGCGCCCTGGGCGGCGGCTGGAAGTAAGCTGAGCGTCCCGGTCCGGCGGCTCCTTCAAGCCGTCGGACCGGTCGCCGTCAGAACGATGTAGAGACGCGACACTTCGCGTCTCCTCGTTGCTGATGTTGTTTTGTCCGGCGCAGGCCCGGCCGTTCAACGACGAGACGCGAAGTGTCGCGTCTCTACACCGCCACCTGCGCTTGCCACCCCGACAGCACACGTTGTCACCCTGCCACCAGGCGTTGCCATGTCGTCACAATGCGTTGCCACCTCCCCACTAGGTGTTGCCACCCGGTCACGAAGCGTTGCCACCCGGTAACGAAGCGTTGTCACCCGGTCACGGAGCGTTGCCACCTCGTCACGAAGCGTTGCCACCCCGCCAGCCCCCATTGCCACCCCGGCAATGGGGGCTGTCACATTAGCAACAGTCGTTGACGCGCCCGCTACCCGCCGGCCTTCTTGGCCTTATAGCCTTTCTCCAGCAGCACGGCCATCACCTTGTCGCGGAAGTCGCCCTGGATGATGATTTCGCCGTCTTTGGCGTTGCCGCCCACGGCGCACTTGGTTTTGAGCAGCTTGCCCAGCGTCTGCAGGTCAGCATCCTGGCCCACGAAGCCGGTGATGAGCGTGACCTGCTTGCCGCCGCGCGCTTTTTTATCGAGCTGCACGCGTAGGTTCTGCTGCTGCGGGGGCAGCGTGACGGCGGCGGGCTCATTGGTATCCTGGTACTCGAAATCGGGGTTGGTGGAGTAGACCACGCCCTCCCGGCGGTTTTTATCGGCTTTCATATGGTGAGATGGTGATTTAGCGAGTTAGTGATTCAGCGAATTCAGGCTGCTCATTCAGCAAAGAAACGGCATTACCCACTCACTAAATCACTCAGTCACTAAATCACCGCTACACCGCCACCTCCAAAGCCAGGGGCGTCAGCTCCACCTCAAAGTCGGTGGCGTCGGCTACGTAGTCGCCATCCACGTGAAAACCGATAGGCTGAGCGGCCGCCACCCGGATGTGGCGGCTGGTATGATACGCCGCCCCGCCGGAGGTGGCCAGGGTACCCAGGGCCAGCCCCACCCCCACCCGTACCGCGCGCAGCATGGGCAACTCATCAATCAGACACACATCCAGCAGGCCATCCTGAATATCGGCGCGTGGCGCGATGTAGGCGTTGTTGCCGTACTGAGCCGCATTGGCGAAGGCCAGCACATAGCAGTGCGTATCGAGTAGCAACGCATTTTCCAGCTGTACCTGCACCGGCACGGGGCGGTAGCGGCGGTATTCGCGCAGGGCTACTTTCACGTAGGTACTCAGCCCTCGGGTACCCGCCTTTGCAAACATCTTGCTTACGTGCGCATCAAACCCCAGCCCGGCCGTGCAGAAAAACCAGTGCCCGTTAATCCGGCCCGCATCTATGCGCTGGAAGGTGGGCTGGCAGGCGCGGCGTACGGCACCCGGCAAATCCAGCGGAATACGCAGGTGCCGGGCCAAGCCATTACCTGAGCCCCGGGGCACGATACCCAGGGCAGCGGCCGTACCCAGCAGGCCCCGGGCCACTTCGTTCACGGTACCATCTCCCCCCACGGCAACTATTACCCGATAACCTTCAAACGCGGCTACCCGGGCCAGTTCGGTGGCATGGCCGGCATACTCAGTCAGACGAATAGAAAAATCAGCCCCGGCAGTTGTAGCGTAGCGCGTCAGCAACACCGGAACGTCCTGCGTGCGGTTCGTACCGGAAGTCGGGTTCAGGATAAAACAGATGCGCACGGGCGGAAGCAGATGAAGTATAAAGGAGAAGTAAATATACTGTCATCCGGAGCTTGCAAGGACATATGGTTCACTCCCTACAGCACAGTTTTGCTGTTTGTAGAGAGTGAATCGCGCCCTTCGCAGACTTCAAATGACAAATGGCTACCGCCGCAAAATACAAAGCCGCCTGCCCGGTTTCCCGAACAGACGGCTCATTTTTACGCGAAAACCCGAGGGTTTAGCCGTTCATTTTCTCGCCCAGCTTCTGGATGAGGTCGGCGGTGCGGGTGCTGTAGCCGGTTTCGTTGTCGTACCAGCCTACCACTTTCACGAACGAGCCGTTAGCCGAGGTCAACTCCGAGTCGAAGATGCACGAGTGGGGGTTGCCCACGATGTCGATGCTCACGATAGGGTCGGTGGTGTACTCCAGGATGCCTTTCAGCGGGCCATCAGCGGCGGCCTTCATGGCCGTGTTGATTTCCTCCTTGGTTACGTCCCGCTTCAGCAGCACGGTCAGGTCGGTGGTCGAACCGTCCGGAATAGGCACGCGCATAGCAATACCGTCCAGCTTACCCTTCAGTTGGGGCAGCACGAGGCCAACGGCCTTGGCAGCACCGGTGCTGGTGGGGATGATGCTGTAAGCAGCGGCGCGGGCGCGGCGCAGGTCCTTGTGGGGCGCGTCCTGCAGGTTCTGGTCAGAGGTGTAGGCGTGCACCGTGGTGATGTAGCCTTTCTCGATGCCGAAGGCATCATCCAGCACCTTGGCCATAGGGGCCAGGCAGTTGGTAGTGCACGAAGCGTTGGACAGGATGGTTTCCTCGCCCGTCAGGATGTCTTCGTTCACGCCCAGTACTACCGTGGGGATGTTGCCGGTAGCGGGAGCCGAAATAACCACTTTCTTGGCACCGGCGGTCAGGTGCTGACCAGCACCTGCCTCGTCCACGAAGCGGCCCGTCGATTCCAGCACCACGTCGATGCCCATATCGCCCCAGGGGAGCAGCTTGGGGTCACGCTCGGCGAGGGCGGCAATGCGCTGACCGTTTACCGTCAGGCTCTCCTCGTCGTAGGCTACCGTGCCATCGAAACGGCCGTGTACGGAGTCGTACTTGAGCAGGTGCGCCAGCGTTTTGTTGTCAGTCAGGTCGTTGATTGCCACGACTTCCACGTTCTCACGCTGCAACAGCGCTTTGAACGTGAGACGGCCGATGCGGCCGAAGCCGTTAATGGCAACTTTGATTTTAGCCATAGTGGTATGGGGAAATGGGAGGTTTACCGGTCCGGAAGGGCCGGGTGAAAACGCGGAGCGAAGGTAACGGGCTGGGGGTACTTCGCCAAATCAAACCCAATATCCTGCTACGCCCACCGGCCGCGCCGCCTCCGTTTACGGCCTGACAAGGTTTCGGGCGGGTTCGACCGGAAAAATTTCCACCTGAAAATCAGTCAATTTACCCTGATGGCTGCTTTTTTTTCGAAACCAGGTATTGCGCCGAAAGATCGGGCTACTATCTTTGCATCACCAAAACGGAAAACGCTCCGCTGGTTATCTGGTCCGTTCGTCTAGGGGTTAGGACAGTAGATTTTCATTCTACCAACAGGGGTTCGATTCCCCTACGGACTACTCGAAAGGCCTTCTGCTACTCAGCAGAAGGCCTTTTTTTGTTGCCTTTCGCTCCGGCGCATCACGCTGCGCAGCCGGGCGCAACCGCTGGGCGGAGTTCTGCGTCTGGTAGCGGTGATGTCGTACTCCTGCCCTGCGCTGGGCGGCCTGCTGGCGTTGGCCCTGCTTGGCTCCTGCCAGACGCCCAAACCCGCTGCCCCCGTGAAATCTGCCGCCCTGCCGTCTTCGCCGCTTCCGGTCGAAGCCCCGCTCATCTGGAAGAACGAGGCCTTTGCCCTCTACGCCGACCGCGTGGAGCAGGGGCCGTATGTATCCCGGGCCGTGTCGCGCACCGAGCTGACCTCGAACTACCAGAGCCCGGCCAACGCCTACCAGGATCCGCGCATCACGTTCAAATTCAGCCTCAACGGCCAAGACAACGAAATGGCCCCGGGTCAGGACCATCGTATCGTGGCCATTCCCCGAGCCGGCAGCACCGCGGTAGAAACGCCCGTACTCACCTTCGGGCAGCAGTTCGTGGATAAGACTGAAGTACCCGCCAACACCTATCTGGCCCCGAACACGCCCCTCACCGTTCGGCTGGATCTGCGGCCGGTGCTGGCGGCTTTCAAGAAACAGGGCTACTTCACCACCTATACCGGGGAGAAGCTGTACGCCCAAGACTTTAAAGGGGTGTTCGTGGCCGGTAACATGGCTCCGCTGAGCTGGGACTTTGCCAACCTCAGCAACCAGCAGGGCGCGGAGCTAAAAGACCCCGATGGCAACGGCATTTACGAGGTTACGCTGGTGCTGAACCAGCCCGCCGCCGCCAAAACCACGGCCGGCCGCTGGCAGCAGACGCTCAACACGGCCGATTTTCCACAGTACCGCTCCGACTTCCCGCTCACCGACGCGCTGTACAATCTGGCCCTAGAGGAAGCCCGCCGGGCCGTGGAGCCCGACAGCACCTTCCGCACCGGCCAGGAATGGGCCGGCGTCTGGACGCGCGACATCAGCTACTCTATCATCCTGGCCCAGGCGACCTTACAGCCGAAAGTGGCCATGAACAGCCTGCTGCGGAAGGTGTCGAAGCAGGGCCGCATCATTCAGGACACCGGCACCGGCGGTGCCTACCCCTGCTCCACCGACCGGATGATCTGGGCCGTGGCCGCCTGGGAAGTCTACTTGGTAACGGGCGATGAAGCCTGGCTGCGCAAAGTCTATCCTATCATCAAAAACTCCCTCGAAGACGACCGGCAGAACGCCTACGATGCGCAAACCGGCCTCGTGCGCGGCGAGTCGTCGTTTCTGGATTGGCGGGAGCAGACGTATCCGCGTTGGATGCAGCCGGTGGATATTTACCAGAGCGAAAACTTGGGCACCAACGCCGTGCATTTTCAGGCCAATAAAGTACTGTCGGAAATGGCCGAGCAGCTGGGCGACACCGCTACCGCTGAGCAGTATTGGCAGCTGGCTAAAACCATCCGTACCGGGATAAACAAGTACTTGTGGCAGGAAGAAAAAGGCTACTACGGACAGTTTTTGTACGGCCGCAACTTCCTAAGCCTTTCGCCCAAAGCCGAGGCCCTGGGGGAGGCGCTGAGCGTGTTGTTCGACGTGGCCAGATCCTCAAGGGCCACCTCCGTCGTAGCCCGCACGCCCACCACCGCCTTCGGCATTCCGTGTATTTACCCCCAGATTCCGGGCATTCCGCCCTACCACAATAACGCGGTGTGGCCGTTTGTGCAGAGCTTCTGGGGGCTGGCCGCCGCCAAGGCAGGCAATGAAAAAGCCTTTCTGGAAACCATGGCGGCGGTGTACCGGCCGGCGGCACTATTTCTGACCAACAAGGAAAACTTTGTGGCGCAGAACGGCGACTTTGCCGGTACCCAGATCAACAGCAGCAATATGCTCTGGAGCCTTTCGGGCAGCCTGGGTCTGGTATATAAGGGGCTGTTTGGGATGAATTTCGAAACTACCCAACTGGTGTTCCGGCCCTTTGTACCTCAGGCGTTGCAGGGCACCCGCCGGCTCACCGGCTTCCGCTACCGGGGCGCGGTGCTGGATATTGAGCTGACCGGCTACGGCAACCAGATTGACAGCCTGACGCTTGACGGCCGCCCCCTGCCGGACAATGCCGTACCGGCCACGCTCACGGGCCACCACCAGATACGGATTACGTTGGTGAACAGCTCTCCGGAGCCCAGCTATGCGGTTACCCACGCTGAAAACGCCTTTTCCCCCGAAGCGCCCGCCGTGCGCTACGCCGCCGGCCGCCTCAGCTGGCCCCCGGTAGCCGGGGCCAGCGCCTATCAGGTGCTGCGCAACGGCCGGTTCGCGGCCCGCACCACCGAAACCAGCGTGGCCGTAACCCCGGCCGCCTACGCCGAGTACCAGGTGGTGGCCGTGGACGGGCAAGGGCTGGAGTCGTTTGCCAGTGAGCCGCTCGTGGTGGCCGCCCGGCCGGCCCAGCTGGTGCAGCTGGAAACCCGCGCCGCCAAATCGGGCAAGCCGTACAAAGGATTCAGCGGGGCGGGCTTCGTGGAAATCAGCAAAACGGTGAATACCCGCCTCACCATTCCCGTAACGGTGCCCGAAACCGGCCTCTACGCCCTGGATTTCCGCTACGCCAACGGCAACGGCCCGCTTAACACCGATAACAAGTGCGCCCTCCGCACGCTCCGCCTGGACCAGCAGCCGCTGGGCACCGTAGTGCTGCCCCAGCGCGGCGTGGCGGAATGGTCGAACTGGGGCTTTACCAACCCGATTCTGGTGCAGCTCCCGAAAGGCCCGCACACGCTGACGCTCAGCTTTGAGCCCGCCAATGAGAATATGGACGGGGAAGTGAACCAAGCCATGCTCGACTACCTGCGGCTTACGCGGGTGGAATAGGATGCGCGCTCCGGTCCGGTGGGCGCAGCCCGTCGGGCCGGTGGCCGTCAGCTGATACCTGCACGACGACGTAACAACCTCAGCACGCAGCAACCGGCCCGACAGCTTGCAGCCGCCGGACCGGGCACTATGTACTACCTTACCCATATGCACCCGCTCCGCGCCTATATTCACCGCTTTGTACCGCTTACCGATGCCGAGTGGGCCCCGCTGGCGGCCGGGCTTAGCGTGCGGCAACTGCGACGGAAGCAGGATTTCGTGACGCAGGCGCAGCCGGCTCCGGAGCTGGCGCTGGTGATTTCGGGGGCCTGCCGGCTATTTTACACGGGAGCCGATGGCGAGGAGCGCACCACCTATTTCTTCTTCGAAAACCATCTGCTGGGCAGCTACCAGAGCTGCCTCACGGGCCAGCCCAGTCAGTTCAGCATTCAGGCACTGGCACCTACCGAGCTGGTTACGTTTCCGTACGCTTTGCTTCGCCGGCTGTTCGATGAATATCCGGTGTACGAGCGGTTCGGGCGGCTGCTGGCCGAGTACCACCTGCTGGGCACCGATGCCCGCCTGACCGAGCTGCTGCTCCTAAGCCCCGAACAACGCTACCAGGCCCTGCTCCGCAGCCACAAAACCAAGATTCTGGAGCGCGTACCTCAACAGTACGTGGCCTCCTACCTGGGCGTAACGCCCGTCTCGCTCAGCCGCATCCGCGCCCGCCTCCTGGCCGACGACGCCGAACCGATGTAGAGACGCGACACTTCGCGTCTCGTCGTTGCTGACGTTGTTTGGGCCGCGCGGCTCCGGTCGTTCAACCAGGAGACGCGAAGTGTCGCGTCTCTACACCGGTGGCCGGATTTCTTAGCGTTTGTTAAGGAGTTTCGGTGGACCGGCGGTTGACCTTTGGGATGTTGTTTTACTTCATTCCAAAGCTTCATGAAAACCCTGCTTAAACTCGAAGAACTGGCCCAGTTGCTGGTTGCAACGCTGGTTTTTGCGCACCTCCCCTACGCGTGGTGGTGGCTGCCGGCCCTGTTTCTGGTGCCCGACCTGAGCATGCTGGGCTACTTGGCCGGCCCCCGGACGGGAGCATTCAGCTACAACCTGCTGCACCACAAAGCCCTGGCCCTGCTGGTGGGGCTGGCCGGCTGGCTGCTCGCGGAGCCGCTGCTGCTGCTGGCCGGTTCGGTGCTGCTGTTTCACTCGGCCTTTGACCGCCTGCTGGGCTACGGACTCAAGCACGGCACCGGCTTTCAGGACACGCACCTGGGCCGCGTTGGCCGGGAGCCGGTGGCGGCCTGAAGCCGCTGGCGTAGCCGGTTTTTACGGTTGGGCGCAGCTACTTACGAAGCGGGCGCGGTAACAGAAACGGGGAAACAAACTAATGGCCGCCGCCGGTTTTCTCCCGTAAACCTACAGGTTCACCAACCCAAAACAGCCTATGTCGCGCACCATTATTGTCTCGAATCGTCTCCCTACCAAAATCCTTCGCACCGATGACAGCCTCACGTTTCAGCCCAGTGAGGGCGGATTAGCTACCGGCCTGGGCTCCATTTACCGGCAGGAAGGCAACGTGTGGGTGGGCTGGCCGGGGCTCTTTGTGGAAGATGCGTCCGAAGAAGAATATGTGTGCGAGCAGCTGCGCCAGGACAGCATGGTGCCGGTGTTCCTGACCGAAGCCGAAATCCGGGACTTCTACGAAGGGTTCAGCAACTCCACGCTCTGGCCTACTTTCCACTACTTCACGCAGTACGCCACCTACGAGCAGGCCCACTGGGACGCCTACGTGGCCGTCAACGAGAAATTCTGCCGGGCGGTGCTGGAGCTGGCCGGCCCCGAGGACACCATCTGGGTCCACGATTACCAGCTGCTGCTGCTGCCGGCCATGCTGCGCCGCGAGCGGCCCGAAGCCACTATCGGCTTCTTTCTGCACATCCCCTTCCCCTCCTACGAGCTGATTCGGGTGCTGCCCTGGCGCACCGAGCTGCTGGAGGGCATGCTGGGGGCCGATTTGCTGGGTTTCCACACCTTCGGCTACATGCGCCATTTTCTGAGTGCGGTGGCCCAGCTGCTCGGCCTCTCGGCGCAGAACGGGCAGATCGAAACCGGCTCCCGCACGGTGCTGGTCGATGCTTTCCCGATGGGCATCGACTATGACCGGTACGTGCAGGCGGCGGCCTCCGACACGGCCATGCAACACGAGGCCACCTACCGTGAGGCTTTGCGCGACGTGCGCGTGATTCTGAGTATCGACCGGCTCGACTATTCCAAGGGTATTGCCCAGCGGCTGCGGGCCTTCGAGCTGCTGCTGCAACGCTACCCCGAGTGGCGCGAGCAGGTCAGCCTGATTATGGTGGTGGTGCCCTCCCGCGACCAGGTAGCCCAATATGCCAGCCTGAAGGAGGAAATTGATGAGCTGGTGGGCCGTATCAACTCCCAGTACCGCACCATTTCCTGGACGCCCATCCACTACTTCTACCGCTCCTTCCCGCTGGAAGAACTGGCCTCCCTCTACCGCCTAGCCGAAGTGGCGCTGGTAACACCCATGCGCGACGGCATGAACCTGGTGGCCAAGGAATTCGTGGCCAGCAAGGCCGATCAGAAGGGCGTACTCATCCTCAGCGAGCGGGCCGGCGCGGCCCGGGAGCTGTCGGATGCCCTCATCATCAACCCTACCGATACCGGCGAGCTGGCCGAGGCCATGCACGATGCGCTGGTGATGCCCGAGGACGAGCAGCAGCTGCGCATGGGAGCTATGCAGGCCCTGGTACGTCAGTACAACGTGTTTGCCTGGACCAAGCTGTTCATGGGACGCCTGGCATACAGCAAGATGAAGCAGCACACGCTCGATACGGAAACCCTGAAGCCCGTAGTAGTGGAGCAGTTGCTGACCGAGTTCCACGCCGCCCCTTCGCGCCTGTTGCTGCTGGATTACGACGGTACACTGGCTCCCTTCCACCCCAACCCCCAGCGCGCCCAGCCCGACCAGGAGCTGCTGCTGCTACTGCGCGCCCTCACCGATAACCCGCAGAACCGCGTGGTCATCATCAGTGGCCGCGACCGGACGACGCTACAAGCCTGGCTGGGCCACCTGCCCGTCGATTTTATTGCCGAGCACGGCGTGTGGCTGCGGGCGGCCGGCGAGGAGTGGCAGCTGTTTCAGACCCTCAACAACGACTGGCAGCGGGAGCTGCGCCCGATTCTGGAGCTGTACGTGGCCCGCACCGCCGGCTCGTTCATTGAAGACAAGGAGTACTCGTTGGTGTGGCACTACCGCCGCGCCGATGCCGAGCTGGGGGCCGTGCGCGCCCGCGACCTGCTCAACCACCTCACCTTCATGACGGCCAACACGGAGCTGCAGGTGATGGAAGGCAACAAAGTCATCGAAATCAAGACGGCCGGCATTCACAAGGGCACGGCCGCCGCCCGCTGGCTGGCTACCTATCAGCCCGCCTTCACCCTGGCCCTCGGCGACGACCGTACCGACGAAGATACCTTCCGGGCCATGCCGCCCGAGGCCTACACCATCAAAGTAGGCACCGCTGCCCGCTCCCTGGCCCGCTACCACGTCGCCTCCACCACCGATGTGCGCAAGCTCCTGCGCGGCTTGCTATAACCGCCCGTCATTGCGAGGAGGCACCTGTCATTGCGAGCATGTGGCGCATCAAACCAGTGTCGAAGCAATCCGTCCTTTTCCTTGCTCCCAGTTCTGTTTTATTCAAAAGCCCCTGACGCCAGCATGGACGTCAGGGGCTTTTATGTGGGAATATCTGCGCGACAGTAGCGCGAACTTTACAGTTTGCGTCCCCGCGCCGTAGGGGAATACGTTCTGTCGGCGCGGAGGCACGGACTACAAAGTTCGCGCTACTGCTTATTCACAGGTGGAAAGAGTGTGTTGTAACCAGGCTTGGAGCATCGGAAAGGAAGGATTGCTTCGCTCTGCTCGCAATGACAACTTCTACCCTTTCATACCCTACACGAAATTAGGTTTGGCCTGTTTCTGGGCGATGCGGTAGGCGGCGTTGACGAGGCCGACGTGGCTGTAGGCCTGCGGGAAGTTGCCCCATTGCGAGCCGGTTTTGGCGTCCACGTCTTCCGAGAGCAGGCCCAGGTGGTTGGTGTAGGTGGTCAGCTTCTCGAACTCCCGGATGGCTTCCTCCACCCGGCCCACGCTGGCCAGGGCCTCTACGTACCAGAAGGAGCAAATCAGGAAGGTGGTTTCGGGCGTGCCGAAGTCGTCGGCGTGGCGGTAGCGGTAGAAAAGGCCTTCGGGGGTCATCAGGGCGTTTTCCAGGGCCGCCAGGTGTTTGCGGGCGCGCTCCGAGGCCGGATCGAGGTAGCCCATCAGGATCAGCTGCATGCCACTGGCATCGAGGTGGGGCGAGCCGATGGCGTTGGTGTAGGCTTCCAGCTCGGGGTTGTAGCACTGCTCAATGTGGTCGGCGGCGGCGCGCATCAGCCGCTCGGCGCGGGCTTCCATTTCGGTGTTGCCCACGGCGCGGGCCACCTTGCGGGCGGCGTGGCTGCCGGCCCAGTGAAACAGGTAAGTGTAGCAGTGCTTCTGGGCCAGGTTGCGGAACTCCCACAGACCGGCGTCAGGCTGATCCATAGTCTGCTCAATAAGGGCCAGTGTGTCGTACACCAGCTTTTCCGGGGCCAGCCGCTCGGGGTCGAGGAAGCGGCAATCCACGTAGAGCGGCAGCAGCGCCACCAGTACTTGCCCGTACACGTCGTTCTGAATGTGGGTGTAGGCGTCGTTGCCGATGCGCACCGGCTGATTGCCTTGGTAGCCGGCCAGCGGCAGCTCCTGCTCCACCAGCTTCGACTGCCCGCTGATGCCGTACAGCGGCTGGTACCGGTCCTGCACCTTGGTGGAGATGTTCACGATGTAGTGAAAATACCGCTCCATCTCCTCAAAATGCCCGATGTTGTTGAAGGCCGTGAGAATGTAAAAAGTGTCGCGCATCCAGCAGTAGCGGTAGTCCCAGTTGCGGGTGCTGCCGGGGGCCTCGGGCAGGCTGGTGGTGGTAGCCGCAATGATGGCCCCGGTATCCTCGTACTGGTGCAGCTTCAAAACCAAAGCCGAGCGCAGCACCTGGCTCTGCTGGAAGCTGCCGATGCTGGTGCTTTTCACCCAGGTGCGCCAGTAGTCAATGGTAGCGCGCAGAAACCGCTCGGCGGTGCTTTCCAGCGGGGCTTCCAGCGGGGCACCGTAGGTCATCACCAGGTATTTGGGCTCGTTGAGCACGAAATCTTCCTCCTCCAGCACGTAAGTGAGCGGGATGTTGGTAGTGAGGCGTATTTCCTCCTCCAGGCCCAGAAACGCAATGTGGTTGGAGCTGCGGCGGCGCGTGAGGGCCAGCTCCCCGTACTGCCCTACCGGCCGGCACGTCACCCGGATGCGGGGTGTGTCTTGCAGCGGCTCCACCTTCCGGATAAACATCAGCGGCTTGTAGTACCGGTCGTACTGCGGAAAGCGGGGCGCAAAATCCGTGACGCGGTAACTGCCGTCGGCCGTGGCAATATCGGTTTGCAGCACGTTGGTGTTGGCCAGGTAGGTCTGGTGGGAGGTGAACTCCTGCGCCGGATCGGCGGGCCGGATGCTGTATTCGCCGCCCTTGTCCTCGTCCAGCAAAGAGCCAAACACGAAGCTGCTGTCAAAGCGGGGCCAGCAGAGCCAGCGCACGGCCGTATCGGTACCAATCAGGCCCAGGAAAGCGCAGTTGCCGATCAGGCCGAAATCATAGGTATGTTTTGTCATGAAGCAAAGAATTTGCCCGGCAGCCTTGGGGCTGCGGGCGCCGTATGGTAGGTGATAGTACCCCGCCCGCGCCGTTGAGGTTGTGTCAGCCACGGATTCGCCGGGTGCGTATGCCCGGGAATTGCCGCCGTTCCGGGCTAGTTTTATCCTGTATTTGTCTTCTTACTTTCCTGATTTTGCCCGCTACCGCCGTCGCCGCCCCATCCGCCCAAAAACGCAGCAGCCGTTTGCCGCTCTACATCACCTTGTTGTTGCTGGCCACGCTGGCGGGCTGCTGGTTTGGCTGGCCGGCTTTCCAGGAAACTGCTCGGGAAGCCTGGGCGGTGCTCAAATCGGGGGAACAGCCGCGCATTGCCGCCTGGATGCGGCAGTTCGGCTACTGGGGGCCTGTGGTGCTGGTGCTGGCCATGGTGGTGCAGATGTTCCTGTTCGTGGTGAACGTGGTGCTGCTGATTCTGGTGGCCATTCTGGCCTACGGGCCGTGGTGGGGCTCGTTGCTGGCTTTGGCGGGCGTGGTGGCGGCTTCCTCGGTGGGGTACGCGCTGGGCCGGGCCTTGGGCGAGTCGTTCATTCAAAAGCTGCTGGGCCGCAAAACCGAGCAAAAGGTGCTGGACGTGGTGGACCGCTACGGCGTCTGGGCCATCATCATCGCCCGCCTCTCCCCCGCCCTTTCCGACGACGCCATCAGCTTTGTGGCGGGCCTGGCGCGCATGGGCTACTGGAAGTTCATGGCCGCTACGGTGGCCGGCGTGGTGCCCCTTATTGCTTTACTGGCTTACCTGGGAGAAGACAGTGAGCGGCTAAAAACCGGCCTGCTCTGGGTGACGGGCATCAGCGTGGTGCTGTTCGGGGCCTACGTGTGGTGGGACCGAAACCGGACAAAGCAAAAACAATCGGCTTGATTCTGCGGTATTTAGCCCGCGTTATCAAATATTTTGAACCTCTGTGTTTGCATTGAGCCGGAAACGTTCTACTTTTGCATCACCAAAACGGAAAACGCTCCGCCATTGGTTATCCGGTCCGTTCGTCTAGGGGTTAGGACAGTAGATTTTCATTCTACCAACAGGGGTTCGATTCCCCTACGGACTACTCAAAAGGCCTTCTGCTACTCAGCAGAAGGCCTTTTTTGCTTTTCCGGCAGCCTCCTATTGCCTAAGATTTATTACAAAAACCCCGGCCGGCCGTGCAACTGCCCGGTGGGGCCGCCTACCTTTGTGGGGCCTCCGGTGGGTCGGGGGCCGTTTTTCTTTGTTTGCCGTGTTACATCTTTCCGGGATTCGCCGACAGGCGGGCGTTTTCGTCACCTGCCTGCTGCTGTTCTGTGCCCTGACTACCCGCGCCCAGCGCGCCCCGCTCCTGCGCGACCTGAGTTTGCGCACCGATACCACCCGCTACAGCCTGAGCCGTAACACGGCCCTGGTGCAGGGCGAGGCCCAACTCTATTTCTACTACCGCCAGGATGATGAGGTGGCCGAGCTGCTGGTATACCCCGAAGCGCCCGGCCGTCAGGGCCTGCGCCTGCAACGCTCCGCCGATTTTACCCTGCTCGATTCCCTGACGGCCATGGATGGCGGCCAGTACTACCGGGCCAAAATGCGGTTCAAGGACCTGAGCAGCAACAAATTTCTGAGCATCACCTTCCGGCAGCCGTCGGATTCGGTGGGGTTTGCGCCCCAGACCCAGACCGTAAAGCTGCTGCCCGTCACGCGCACTACGCTGGAGTTCCGGCCTTCGGATACCGAGCTGTTCGTGGGCGAGGAAAAGGTGTTCGAGCTCAGCAGCAACAACGCCAAAAACATCCGGGTAAGTCCTGAGTGGACGCGCGGTCAGGACATTGACTACCGCCTGGAGCAGGAGAAAGGAGTGCTGCGCCTGCACGTGCTGCCCAACGCGCTGGGCACCCGCCAGCTCACCATCCGGCCCCAGACCGAGCGGCCCTTCCTCACCGACAACAACCGCCGCGTGACCTACGCGCTGCCGCCCATCCGTCAGGAATTCACCGTGAAAGCCTCCCGGCTACGGTTTCTGAGCGTCGATAAAAAGGAAATCACCCTGGATGAAAACTCGCGCCGCAAGGGCGTGGAGCTGATTCTCGACAACGGCCGCACCTTCGACCTGAAGCGTACTTACCGCATCGAGGACCAAGAGGAAGCCGGCGGCTCGCTCATTGCCGAGCTGTTTACCCGCCAGTACCTCACCAACGACCGGGTGCTGTGCTGGTTGCGCGTGTATAACACCCACCGCCAGACCGAAAGCTACCTCTACATCAAGGAAAATGACCTGGCCAAGTACATCACCAACTTCAACATCTCCCCCAAAACCACCATCAGCACCGTGAGCGTGCGGCACCGGGGCGGCGACTGGACCAACAGCGCCACCGTGAACCCCGGCGAAACCGTGGACGTGCGCCTGGAGGGTGAGTCGCTGACGCGGGCCCGGTTTCACTTCGAGGATGTGCAGGTGATTCCCTCCGACTCCAGCATCCGCTCCGACGCGGCCGTGGTGTACCGCATTAAGGTACCCCTGACCATCGACAAGAAGCGCATTACCATCTTCAACGCGGGCCAGCCCACCGGCGCGGGCCTCACGGTGCGGGAGTTTCAGCGGCCTCACCCGCTCGATTTCGTGGGCGTGACCTTCGGCGAAGCTCCCCGGCCCGTGACCCGCCTCAACGGCCCGGTACTGTACGACCGCACCATCCGCGACGTGGTGTTCAGCTTCAACTCCGGGGCCATTGATACCGACCAGCAGCTCTACGGCAAGCAGTACCTCAGCTTCGATATCCGGACGCAGAACGCCAAGGGCGAGCTGATTGAGATGCGCACCATCGACAACGTGGTGGTCTGCCCCGATGGCAACTCGGTGCGGGCCGCTTTCTACCAGGATAAGCAGTGCCAGGTGGGCAACCTGAGCCTTAACAACCTGCTCAACTCCCGCAAAACCTACGACCTCGACGACTGGAGCACCATCATCATCACCATCCGCCACAACCAGAGCCAGTACCAGGAGCCCGGCTTCACCCAGAAGCTGGAGCTGGTATTGCAGCGCCGGGTGAAGTTCGATATCGACATCAGCTTTCCGGGGGGCTTGCTTACCAAGTACAAAGGCGAGTCGAGCTTTACCTCGTTCGGGGGTATCTCGCTGGCTACACTGGCGCAGTTCAGCTTTTACCACCCCACCAAAATCAACAAGCTACGCCCCTATAAGGTGGGCGCGGGCTTCGTTGCCCTGAACGCGTTTAACCTCAGCCAGGATTCCAACGTGAACCGCGACCTGGGTATTGTGGTGCTGGGCTCGGTGTACCCCACCCGCTCCGATGCCAAGCTCACCTTCCCGCTCTACCTGGGCGGCGGCTACCTGATGAATAAGAAGTCGTTGTTCTTCCTGTTCGGCCCGGGTATCGGGATTCGGTTGTGAGTTAGGGTGTGAGGGTAAGATGGTGGGAGGGTAGGTGTCATTGCGAGGCGCAGCCGAAGCAATCCGTCCTTCACAATGCGCGAAATATCAACCTACGCAAAAGCCTCTGACATCCGAGCCGACGTCAGGGGCTTTTCAGTTTTCAGGGCTTGGTGCTTAATGAGGACGGATTGCTTCGCGCTGCTCGCAATGACACCTGCCCTCCTACCCCCATACCCTCCTACCCTACCTTCACGTAAGGGAGCAACATGTCTGCTCCGATTACTGCCCCCGCGCCGCCCGCCACGTCCACGTCGCCCTTCACCCCGCTGAAGATTCCGTTTTTCCGGATGCTGTGGATTGCCTCTTTCGTGTCGAATATCGGCACCTGGATGCAGAACGTAGGGGCCGTGGGGCTCATGACGGAGCTGACGGCCTCGCCGGTGCTGGTGGCATTGCTCCAGACGGCTTCGGCGCTGCCAGTGTTTCTGCTGAGCCTGCCCGCCGGCGCCCTGGCCGACTTGGTGGACCGCCGCCGGATGCTACTGGCCACCCAGACGTGGATGGCCGCCGTGGCACTGCTGCTGGCCGCCGTGACGCTGCTGGGACTCAATAACCCCTGGCTGCTGCTCACGCTCACGTTTCTGCTGGGGCTGGGCGGCGCGCTCAATAATCCCGTGTGGCAAACCGTAACGCCCGAGCTGGTGCCACGCCAGGAGTTGCCCCAGGCCATTGCCCTCAACAGCGTAAGCTTCAACCTGGCCCGGGCCTTCGGGCCGGCGCTGGGCGGGTTGGTGATTGGGTACTTCTCGGCGGGCGCGGCGTTTCTGCTGAACGGGTTGTCGTTTCTGGCCACTATCTACATGGTGTACAGCTGGAAGCGGGCCCCGCAGGCTACCTCCACGCTGGCGGCCGAGCGGGTGGTGGCCGCTATCCGGGGCGGGGTGCGCTACGCCCGGTTTGCGCCGGCCGTGCAGCACATTTTGGTGCGCGGGGTGAGCTTCACGTTCGGGGCTAGCGCGCTATTTGCTTTAATGCCGGCCGTGGTGTCGCAGCGGCTGCAGCTGCCCACGTCGTTCTACTCCATGCTGCTGTCGTGCATGGGACTGGGGGCCGTATTAGCGGCCGTCACCCTGCCCCGCCTCAACCGCCGCCTCACCATCGACTGGCGCGTGACGCTGGCCACGGTAGCCTTCGCCACCGGGCTGCTGGGCCTGGGCTACGCCGATAACCACTGGCTGCTGTACGGGCTACTCACGCTGGTGGGCATGGCCTGGATGCTGGTGCTTAACTCGTTCAGCGTGGGGGTGCAGACGGTGGTACCGCGCTGGGTGCAGGCCCGCACCATCAGCCTGTATTTGCTCACCATTCAGGGAGGTATGGCCCTGGGCTCGGTGGTGTGGGGCACGGTAGCCGAGCGGCTGGGCGTGACGGTAGCCCTCACCGGGGCGGCCGGCTGGCTGGGCTTTACCACCCTGCTGGTGCTCAAATTCTCCCTGCGCAACCCGCCCGAGGCCCTCGACCACACCCCCGCCCGCCCCCGCCCCGAGCCGGTGCTGGCCGAGCAGCCGGTGCCCACCGAAGGCCCGGTCATCATCACGACCACCTACCGCGTGCGACCCGAAAACCGGCCCGCCTTCACCTACCTCATGGAGCAGCTGGCCCGCATCCGCCGCCGCGAAGGAGCCATCGGCTGGGGCCTCTACGCCGATATGGCCGACCCCGAACGGATGGTGGAGTACTTCATGACGGAATCGTGGGAGGAGCATGCCCAGCAGCACGAGCGGGGCGTAAGCCGCGACGAGGCGGAGCTAAAAAACCAGATCTGGCCCCTGCACGAAGGCCCGGAACGGCCGAAGGTGTCGCACCTGCTGGCCCAGCACTACCGCCCCACCGCTGAGCCCGTACCCATGGTACCCGGCAGCACCCGCCTGATAGCCAGCACCGCCGGCGAGGCCACCTGAAGCAGTGGCGGAACCGTCTGCTGCCACGCCCCAACGTTCCGCTGCCTGGCCCGGGCTTCAGCCCTGGGGAACCCGGAGGAACCTGCATGAATCCGTGCGACCTTTGTGCGAACTGAACATTTCGCCGGTCCTGGCGCTTGTAGCCTTTCTCCCCTCTCTCACTACCGCATGAAACTACTATACCGCTACCTGCGCCACTACAAGGGCCTGCTGGCGCTGGCTTTGCTGCTGGCCGCCATCAACCAGGTTTTCTCCCTGCTCGACCCCTACATTCTGGGGCAGATTATTGACCGCTACGTGTCGCCGGCCCTGAAAAACACCCAAAAGCCCACGTTCTGGGTATTTCTCATGGGCGGCGCCGGGCTGCTCGTGCTCAAGGCCCTGGGCGTGGCCATGGTGTCGCGCATCGCCAAGAACTTCCAGGACTACTACACCAACGTCATCACCCAGCGGCTAGGCGCCGAGCTGTATTCCGACGGCCTGCGCCACTCGCTGGAGCTGCCCTACCAGGTGTTTGAGGACCAACGTTCGGGCGAAACGCTGGGCAAGCTGCAGAAGGTGCGCACCGACGTGGAGAAGCTCATTCAGAGCTTCATCAATATCCTGTTCATTTCGTTGGTGGGCATCATTTTCGTGACCTGGTACGCCCTGAGCGTGTACTGGCCCATTGCCGTGGTGTACTTTCTCACCATTCCGCTGCTGGCTACGCTGAGCTTTTTTCTGAGCAAGCGCATCAAGGTGATTCAGAAAACCATTGTGGCCGAAACCACCGCCCTGGCTGGTTCCACCACCGAAAGCCTGCGCAATATTGAGCTGATCAAGAGCCTGGGGCTGGCCCAGCAGGAAACCCAGCGCCTGAACGCCACCACCGAAAAAATCCTGAAGCTGGAGCTGAAAAAGGTGCGTTACCTCCGCTCTTTGTCGTTTGTGCAGGGCACGTTCGTGAACCTAATGCGCAACGTAATTCTGCTGATGTTGGTGTTTCTGGTGGTGCAGGGAGTAATTGAGCCGGGCAAGTTTATCACGTTCTTCTTCTACTCCTTCGCCATCTTCGGGCCGCTGCAGGAGCTGGGTACGCTCATCAACATCTACCGCGAAACCGAGGCGTCCCTGGCCAACTACCAGCAGATTCTCGACACGCCCAAGGAAGTCAAGCCGGCCCACCCCAAAACCATCGACCAGATCGAAACCCTGGCCTTCGACGACGTGCATTTCCAGCACCTCACGGCCAGCGCCCCCGCCCTCGACGGCATCAGCTTCCAGACCAGGCTAGGCGAAACCATTGCCTTCGTCGGGCCGTCGGGCTCGGGCAAAACTACGCTGGTGAAACTGCTGGTGGGCCTCTACCCGCCCGCCCAGGGCCGGATTCTCTACAACGGCATCCCCGGCCCCGAGCTGGACCTCGACACCCTGCGCGAGCAGATTGGCTTCGTCACCCAGGACACCCAGCTGTTTGCGGGCACCATCCGCGAAAATCTGCGCTTCGTGGCCCCTAACGCCACTGACGAGCAGTGCCTGCACGCCCTGCACCAGGCCGCCGCCGATACGCTGCTGGCCCGTGCCCCCCTCGGCCTCGATACGGTGATTGGCGAAGGTGGCGTGAAGGTATCGGGTGGCGAAAAGCAGCGCCTGAGCATCGCCCGCGCTTTGCTGCGCCGTCCTACCCTGCTGGTGTTCGACGAAGCCACTTCAGCCCTCGACTCGCTGACCGAGGAAGAAATCAGCCAGACGGTGCGCGAGCTGTCGGGCTCCCGCCGACATATCACCATCCTAATTGCCCACCGCCTGAGCACCATTCTGCACGCCGACCGCATCTTTGTGCTGGAGCGCGGCCACGTCGCCGAAGCCGGCCGCCACGAGGAGCTCTTGGCGCAGCGCGGCCTCTATTACGCCATGTGGCGCCAGCAGATTGGCGAGCGGCCCCAGGCCTCCATCCGCCCCCAGCCCCAGCCGGTTTAAGCAGTAGCGTGAACTTTGCAGTTCGCGCTACTGCCCGCTTCCATCATATAAAAAGCCGCCGGCCCGAAGTATTTCGGGCCGGCGGCTTTTTAGGCAAAAATGAGACGAATCTACTGCTTCACTACCCGGGTGCGCACCAGCCGGCCGCCGCCCGTACGCCATTCCAACAGGTACACGCCCGGCCGCACATCGGCAGCCAGCAGCTCCACGGCGGTTTGCCCGGCCGGCACCGGCTGCTCCCGCACCAGGTGGCCCGCCAGGTCATAGAGGCGCAGGGTAGCGGCTTCGGCGGCGGGCAGTGCCACCCGCAGCTCCGCGCTGAAGGGGTTCGGGTAAGCCACCAGTTCGCCGGTGCCGGCCACCTGCACCGTTACCACGGCGGAGTAGTACACGGTACCATCCTCATCCTGCTGCCGCAGCCGGTAGTAGCGCGGCCCGGCCGTGGTTCGGGCATCGAGGTACTCGTAATTGCGCACGGTGAGGGAATTGCCGGCGGCGGGCTGCCGTTGCAGCTCCTGCCACTCGCCGGCCGGGTTTGCGGTAGTTTCCACCGCGAAGAAGGCACTGTTCACTTCCGCTGCCGTCTGCCAGCGCAGCCGCACGCCCCCGCTCACCCGCCCGGCCCCGAAGCTAACCAGCGTGACGGGCAGCGTGGATGCCAGACGCACGTAGCTGGGGTTGCCGCAGCGCGGGGCACCCAAGCTGAAGTCGATTTCGGCGTTGCCGCCGGCCACGTCGTTGGTGGAGTTAAGTACCCGGTTCTGGGTGTTGGCCGCAATGGAGAAGTGCATCACCGCGCCGGGCTTAATGATGTGGCCCAGCTGAATCCCGTGGCCCTGCTCGTGCAGCGACACGGTTTCAAAGTCCGTCTGGCCGCCGGTGGGCGCGGCCGGGCCATACTGCCAGTTCCGCTCCCCATCGAAGATGTAGTCGGTGCCTGATAATACCCAATTAAAGCCGCCCGCCCCGTTGGAACAGCCGGAGAAGTAGGAGTACGCCACGCCCAGCACGCCGGCCGGCAGCTCGGTGGCATCATCAAAGCTCACCACGTTCACGTTATCATTGGCCACGTTGGAGTTGATGGTAGTGGTACCGGCTGCTATTTTGCGGTTGGCACCCACTCCGTTGCGCCAAGTGGTAAGGGCCCGCTCGAAGGATGCCGTAGCGGCGGCGTTGGCCGCGAAATTCTGGTTGTATGTGAGCGTATAGCCGCCGGTGCCGTCCCGGCTCACCAAGGCCACCGGAGCCGGGGCCCCGTTTGATTCAATGTTGGCCAAAGCATAATCTACCGTCAGATTGGTGCCGCTCAGGCTGCTTTCCGAGGTACCGTTGGTAATCAGCAGCCGACCCGTGCCGGCCGGCCCGGCCCCACCCACCGTCACGGAAGGCACCCGCACCTGAATTTCGGTGTCCGACCAGCTCAAATATTCCCCGGCTAGCGGCGACACGAACGAAGTGCCGCCATTGTTGGCGTTGCTGAACCCCACCGTCCCGTTGCCCTGCGTGGCCCCGAACCCCGAGCCGGTAATCGTCAGCACCGTGCGGGTGCCGGCCGTGACGGTTGCGGGGCTGAAGCCGGTAATAACCGGCGCGGCGGCCGGCCGGGCCACCCGGCTCAGACGGGCTACAAGCAACTCGTTTGGCTGAATCTCGCGGTACGCCTGCCCGGTTTGCGCCTGAAGCGTGGGGTACAGCTCCTCCGTGATGGAGGTGTAGCGGCGGAATGGGTCGGCAGCGGTGGCCGTGGTCAGATCCAGCCGAATCAGGCCCTGGGGGCCGGCCGCCAGCCGGTAGCGGCCGGGCTGGGTGGGGTCGGGTTGCAGCAGGAAGATGGCCTGCTCGCCGGCGGCCAGCGCGGGTGCGTTCGACACTTCCTCGCGGCGTGGGCCCACGGTGCCGCCTTCCGTTACCAGCGTTAGTTTTCCGGCCGGCAACGCACCTCGGAATACTTTAAATACGTCCAGCTCGTTGAAGGTGAGGATGTGCAGGCCGGTGTCCTGGCTGCGCACGGCCTGTACCCGCGCCTCCACTACCAGTGGGGCCTCCTGCAGCCGTTGCGCCCACGACAAGGGCTGCAACAGACACGCCTCCTGGGCCTGTGCGGAGCCCGCTAATGCCCAGACCAGACCAACTGCACCAAGCCCTGCCCGCAGGAACCCTTTCCCTAGTAATTGTGTTTTTTTCATGTAGCTCAGAAATTTTCCCACGCCCGCTCGTCTCCTCTCGCTCACCATTGCAGCGAATATCTGCGGTGGCGAATATACAAGGAAATTGCACAACGCGCCGCTAACCGGCAAAATTCCGCACAGCACTGCTTGTTATTTCCGGCAAGGTAATTGCCAATTACTTTTCACACAAAAAGCACTTTTCCATGAACCACCCATGCTTTTTCCGCCGCTTCGCAGGTCTGGTACTTGCCGGGTGGCTTGTCATAACGGGCTCAGCCGAAGCCCAATCGGCTGCTACCAGCCAACGCGACGTGCTACGCGAAATCACCGATGTGGTGGGCCTTAAGCCTCGCTTCCAGCTGCGCGCTACCACGGAAGTACAGAATGCCGCCGCCGTGGTGTACGGCGGCCAACGCTACCTGCTGTATAACCCGCAGTTTGTGGCTGCCGTGAACCGCGCCGGCCGCACCGACTGGGCGGGTATCAGCATTCTGGCCCACGAAATGGGCCACCACCTCAACGGCCATACGCTGCGCCCCGGCGGCTCCAATCCCGCCGATGAGCTCGAAGCCGACGAGTTTTCGGGTTTCGTACTGCGGAAGATGGGGGCCAGTCTGGCGCAGGCGCAGGCCGGCATGGCGGTGGTTTCCGATGAGGAAGCTTCGCCTACGCATCCCGGCCGGAACTCCCGCCTGACTTCCATCGGGGAGGGCTGGCAGCGCGCCAGCCAGCAGATTGTGGCCAGTAACCGCATGGCAGCGCCTTCGGCGGCCCCGGCCGTACTGGCCAACCGAGCTACTGCGCCTGTGCGAACGGTAGCCGCCAACACGGCCTCGCCGGTGAGCGTGCTCGGCAAAATCACCTTCCGCGACAATCCCGACCAGGATTATTACATCACCAACCGCCTGAGCGTGGTGCGCTTCGATGCCGATGCCCGTACGACGCAGATAGTGGGCCGCCTCACCCGCTCCGAGAGCGTAAACTACCCGTACGTGCTGGTTGATGGGCAAGAGCGCCGCCTGTACATCAGCCGCTCGGGCAGCATTTTCGACACCAGCGGCCGCCACGTAGCCCAGCTGGCCGACCCGTCGTAGGTTGAAACGTAGTAAATAGAACCTTATAGAACGTCATGCTGAGCTTGCCGAAGCATCTCTACCGCTTCGTTGCAATGCTATTCAGACGAAGCGGTAGAGATGCTTCGGCAAGCTCAGCATGACGTTTGACGAACTTTCTAAACAGCTTCTACCGTTCAAACAGCACTGGTACCGTACGCGGCCGGCTTCCCGGCATTGGGAAGCCGGCCGTTACCTTTGCGGCTTCTTTCACTTGCTGAGCTACCTGAAGCCGATGGCCGAATATCCTTTCCTGCTGGTCGATGCCTTTACTGAAACCGCGCTGGGCGGCAATTCCTGCGCTGTGGTACTCGATGCCGACGACCTCCCGCCCGAGCGGATGCAGCAGCTGGCCCGCGAGTTCAATCAGCCCGAAACGGCCTTCGTACGCCGCTCTGCCTCGGCCGATTTTGCGGTGCGCTATTTCACCCCGGCCGAGGAAATTCCGCTGGCCGGCCACCCCACCATTGCCACCCTCACGGCCCTGCTGCACACCGGCCGCTTGGCCCGCCCCACCGGCTCTGCCGAGCTGGCCCTCACCCTGGAACTGCTGCACGGCCCCATTGCCGTAGCGGTAGAAGCCGCCGAGCCCGGGCGGCCCTGCCGGATTCATATGACCCAGCGCCGCCCCGTGTTCGGCCCCCTGCACGATGCCACTGAAGTGTTGCCGATGTTCGGCCTCACCCCCGACGACCTGCTCCCAGGAGCTGTCATCCAGACGGTGAGCACCGGCACGCCCCAGCTGATGGTACCCCTGCGTGACCTAGACGCGTTGCGCCGCGCCGGCCTGCCCCAGCCGGCGGCCCTGGAAGCCTACCGGCGAGCCAGCGGCTTTTTCAGCTCCCATCTGTTCTGTTTGCAGGGCGCTACGCCGGCCGGCCAGACTTTTGCCCGCCACATCTGTACCCCACCCGATGTGCTGGAAGACCCCGTTACGGGCTCCGCCACGGGCGGTATGGCCGCTTACCTATGGCACTACGGGCTGCTGGCTTCCCCTACGTTTGTGGCTGAGCAGGGCCATTGGCTGGGCCACCCCGGTACGGTGCAGGTGCAGGTACTGGGGCCGCCGCAGGAGATTGAGGCGGTGCGCATCAGTGGTAAGGCCGTGGTGGTGGTAGAAGGCCGCCTAACCCTGTAAATCGCCCTGGGCGCAACCGAAACCGCGCCTCGGCAGTTACTACCCGGTACTCCACCCGCTGCCCTGCTTTCATGCCCGAATTACCCGAAGTCGAAACCTACCGCCGCTTTCTCGATGACCTGGTGACGCACCAGACCATTACCGCTTTCGAAGTAAAAGACGCCCACGTACTGGGCACCGACGAGGATGTGCTGCGCCCGGCCTTGGTGGGACGCACCATCATGGGGACCAGCCGTTTGGGCAAGAACTGCTTTCTGCTGCTGGACGATGGTCGGGTGCTGGTGCTCCATTTTGGCATGACCGGCGACGTGGGCGCTTACCGCGACGAGGCCGATGCCCCGCGCTTCACCCGGGTGGCCCTGCACCTGAGTTCCGGGCTACGTGCGGCCTTCGTGGATCCGCGCAAATTTGGGCGTATCCGGCTGGCCGAGAGTGTGGACGCCTACCGGCAGGCCAAGAAGCTGGGACCTGATGCGTTGGATATTACAGCGGAGGAGCTGCAAACCAAGCTCAGCCGGCGCAAGACGATTCTTAAGCCCTTGCTGCTTAACCAGAGCCTGACGGCCGGACTGGGCAACTGGATTGTCGATGAGGTGCTGTTTCAGGCCAAAATTCATCCGGAACGCGTGGCCAACACGCTTACGACGGCGGAGTTTAAGCGGCTGCACGCGGCCATCCAATTGGTATTGCATACGGCAATTCAGCACGAGGCTAACTACCGACAGTTCCCGGCCAGCTTCCTGATTCACGCCCGGGAATGGGACGATTCTGCTACCCCCGGCACCGATGCCCACCTGCACTGCCCCCGCCACCCTCGTACGCTAATAGCAAAAACCTACGTTGGCGGTCGGGCCACGTACACCTGCCCGAAGTGCCAGCCGGAAATCTGACAGAAGAATAGTTCTATTCCTAAAACTTCCGCCCCGACTTATCAAAAAGTCGGGGTATTTTGTTTTATAAGGATTTAACGATCAAATAATCAAGAAAATACGCTAATTATAGTACTTCTCAGATACACCGTTGGAAGAAACGACCAAATTACCCAACCACCTGAACCAGTACGATTTATAATTAGTTAGATTTGCACAACGGCAGTCACCAGGCAGCCTGAGTAGTAGAGAAGTTGGACGTTTAACTGTGAGGCACATGCCGCAGAAGTACTACGCCGAAAAGCGTGTTGTTGCACATTCACCAAAAACCGTTTTCATGAAGAAACTGCCCGTATTCCTGAGCCTGTTGGCAAGCACTCTCGTATTTGCCTCGTGTGAGAAAGAAATTGAGGAGATAAAGGACCCCGCCCAGGAAGTGGCAGCTGCCGCTGCAAATGCCCAATCGAAGCCCGAGTTGCTGGCCGCCGGCCCCTGGCACCTGACCAGCCTCACGCTGGCCAGTATCACTCCCGGCACTGCCGCCGCACCGGCCGTCGATATCCTACCCCGCATGAAAGCCGCCCAGCGCGACAATCAGCACACGTTTAAAACCGATGGCGGTTACGTTCTCGACGAGGCTGCCGAAAAAGCCTACGTCGAAGCCCCCCAGCAAATCACCGGCAACTGGAAGCTGAATGGTGACTCGCTTACCGTAACTCAGCCCAACGTTACCCGCCACTTCTTCGTGGAGGAGCTGAACACGACCACCCTGCGCGTGAAACTCACGCAAAAGGGTGAGCAGGGTACCACTACTTACACCTCCGTATTCTCGCGCTAAGCGCCTCCCTAGTTCCCAACCACCGTTCACGTATTGCAACACGGCCCCGCTGGCACCAGCGGGGCCGTGTTGTATTTAAGGCCGGGTTACTCAGGCCAGACAGCTCAGATTTTTCCCAGCCCGCCCAGCATAAACATGGCCGCGCAGGAGCCAAATCCAATCAGAAATACCAGCAGCGCGCTCAGGAAATACGCCGCCGGCCCGCGCCGGAAATGCACGATGCCCAGCACTATATTTACCAGCGCCAGCCCCAGGTACACCACTACAAATAGCACCACGGTAGTACCATCGGTGGGTTTGGCCAGCACGCCCAGCAGTACGGCCGCGCCCAGCACCACCAGCAGATTATTGCGCAGAATGCGGGAAGTGGGCGTTGGTTCAGTCATAGCAGCAGGCAGTAATTAGTGCATGTTCCCTAGCTTCAGATGCGTGGCGCAGTCGCCGAACCCAATCATAAACACCAGCAGCGCCGCCAGCAGAAACCCGATACTGGTTTTGCCCCGGCCGCTGAATAAACAGATCATGAACAGCACACTGTTCACGAAAGCCATAGCAAAGAGCAGCACAAAAATACCTTCGTCGCCGCCGGTGAGCAGTTGCCGCCCGATGTGCAGCACCAGCACCACGCCCAGATTGATGAGCAGGATACGGCCGATGTAGTGTTTGGGAGCGGGTTCCATTAATCTGGTAGTTTGACGAACCGGCCCCGGTCCGGCGGCTGCAAGCCGTCGGGCCGGTTGAAGTGCGCTGATGTTGTCACGTCGTCGTTCGGTTGTCAGCTTACGTCGACCGGCCCGACGGCTTGCAGCCGCCGGACCGGCACACGGCTTTTGGAGCTGCTACAGTACCGGAATATCGCGCAGTACCTGCAGGCGGGCCAGTTTCTCCTCGTCGCGGTAGAGCAGGTTCATGGTTTCGAAGGGGATAATCTTGAGGTCCTTGCTCACGATGTGGACGCAGGACTTTTTGATGGCCCGCACGTCGAAATTCCAGGCATCCATGAACTGCAGAATGATGATGCGGAACAGGTTGTCGTAGCCCAGATTGGGGGCCTGCACCTGCGGCAGGCAGCACAGCAGCTGGTTCATCTCGGGCAGCACGGTATCCACGGTGTTGGCGGTGCTGAACAGCTTGAGCAGGTGCTGGCGCAGGCGCGGGTCCCGCTCGTACACGATGGTGTTGCCGCCGCTCTGCAACAGGTCGGCGGGGTCGATGTAGCGGGTCAGCGGGAATACCTCCCCGTCGAGTTTGAGGGCGTAGGCCATGGCCAGCGCATCGGGGTTGCAGGGCACCGGCAGCAGGTCTTCGGCCGTGAATACGGGGCTTTGGTCTATGATGCCCTGGCGGACTTCGGTGAGGCTGAGCCGGTCGGTGGCGGGGTCGAAGTGCTCCAGGCGGCCGGCGGCCTGGGTGGGCTGGAACGTGACGCCGCGCACGCACTTCTGCTTCAGGGCGAAGTCGATGATTTCGCCCATTTCGTCGTCGTTGAGGCCTTTTTGCAGCGTGACCACCAGCGTGGTGCTGAGGTTGTACTTGTTGAGGTGCTCCAGGGCCTGCATCCGCACCTCGCGCAAATCACGCCCGCGCATGTTCTCCAGCACCTCCTTCCGGAACGAATCGAACTGCAGGTACACCTCAAAAGCCCCGGCGTAGGTAGCCAGCCGGGCCACAAACGCCTCATCCTTGGCCAGGCGCACGCCGTTGGTGTTCACCATCAGGTGCTTGATGGGCTTGCGCTTGCACATATCCAGAATTTCCCAGAACTGCGGGTGCAGCGTGGGCTCCCCGCCGGAAATCTGCACTACGTCGGGCTCGCCCTCGTTTTCCACCAGCACGTCTACCATCGCCTCCACCTCGGCCAGGGTGCGGTGCCGGCCGTGCAAAGGGCTGCTTTCGGCATAGCAGGTGGGGCAAGTGAGGTTGCAGCGGTCCGTTATTTCGATGACGGTGAGGCAAGAGTGCTGCTCGTGGTCGGTGCAGAGGCCGCAGTCGTAGGGGCAGCCGTAGTGGGTGGCGGTGTTGAAGCGGCGGGGCGTTTCGCTGGGCTTCACGTAGTTGCGGATGCTCTTGTAGTACTCCACATCGGTGGCAATGAGCACGCGCTGCCGGCCGTGCTCGGGACAGCGCTTGAGCATGTACACGTTGCCGTCTTCAAATACAATCTTGGCTTCCACCCGCCGCAGGCAATGCGGGCACAGGCTCAGGGTGAAGTCGTAGTAGGTATAAGGACGTTCGGGCATAGTGAGGGGGGCTTAGATTATTGTTGAGAGCAGACTACAAGCACAAAATCTACTTATACATACTAGAATAAAATCAGCAAATGCATACTATTTGACCGGCAGCTGTAACTTCTTCTGCTTCCGATATCTATTTCGTTCTTGTTTCATTCTCATAATATCACCATAAGTCATTATTTTCGAAGTAATAGTAGCTCCACCATTCATCCACGATTTAAACGGGATACTCATATGAAAGTAATTACTCCTTTCTTTCTCATTAATAACAAGAACCAGCTCATCTATAAACTCCTCCAAAACCTCTGCCTCATGAACATCTTTTTGCGCTGAAGGTGTCCAATAATTTTTAAATTTATACTTCCAATTTACTTTATCTTCTATGATGTATTCAATACCATCCAGACCATTTTTCCAATTTTTTATATACTGACTGCTAGGCATTTGCCTGATTTCATACTTATTCATAACAGATAATATACTGGCGCAGGCGAGTGAATCTAAGTCATCTTTGATGACAAAATATCTATCTGTAGCTTCTTCTTCATATGGAACATACTCTTCCACCCAGTGAATCAGCCTGCCACCTAATTTATTTTTATCGCACCATACTTCCACTACTACTTCATTCAACCATAATCTAAAAAAATCCTCCTTGTAACTTGTCACTATATCCTCTGCTTGAATCTTTTCTCTTCGACTATTCATGTATTCATACCAAAATACATCTATACTATCATTGGAAACTAATGATTGACTCATTACATTTTTCGATAATACCGTAAGCATTATAGTTAAAAAAACACCAAGAACCAGCTTCATTTTATCAAGAATTTACTCTGACTATTTTCCCGATTTTCTGCATCCCGCCCAAACAGCCACCCGTAGTACCCCAGCCCGGCCACGCAGGCCCACTGGATGGCGGTGAGGCCCCAGCCGGCCGGGGCGGGCGTGGGTTTGAGGAACTCCACCAGCAGCCGGAACAGCAGGTAACCTACCATAAAAAACCGGAACCGCCAGCCATCCGGCAGCGGCCCGCGCCGCTCCCGCAGCCAGAGCAACGCCCCCAGCAGCAGCAGCCACAGAATTTCGTAGAGGTTGGTGGGGTGGCGCGGCACGCCGTCGCCGAAGTTGATAGCCCAGGGCAGCGTGGTGGCCGTGCCGAAAGTGCCATCCTCAAGGCCCGAGAAATGGCAGCCGAGGCGGCCGATGCTCATGCCCAGAATGACCGGGTACACCATCAAATCCCCGCTGGAAGAAGTTACCCCGAGGCGCTTCTTGGTCAGTTCCACGCCTACCAACCCGCCCAGTAGGCCGCCCACGATGGTTTTGTTGGTGAAGTAGTACAGCCAGCCGCCGGGCGGATTCGCCAGCAGTTCCGGGTGCTCCAGCAGCCCCAGCATCCGGGAGCCGAGCAAAGCTCCGGCCGCGCAGCCCACGAATATCCAGAGGCGGTTTTCCTCCGAAATCGGGTCGAGGGTGCGGCGGCGCAGGTGCTGGTAGAGCCGGTAGCCGCCGGAATACGCCAGCACCTCCAGCAGCAGATGCACCGGCAGCACCAGCGGCCCCAGGGAAAGGTGAACGGGATAAGTCAAGTCGGTTGCCGGTTGTTGGCGGCAATATAGCGGCTTCCGGGATGGTGCCACCGGTCCGGCGGGCGGAGCCCGTCGGGCCGGTTGTTGCGTGCTGACGTTGTGACGTCGTTGTTCTCACAATGCAGACGACAACCGGCCCGACGGCTTCCAGCCGCCGGACCGGAACGCCCTACTGCTTTGTTCGGGCGATTCACTAGCCCAGGGTTTAAACCCTGGGCTATGGAGCGGTTACGGCCGGTTACTTTGGCAACCTCAGCACGCAAGATGCTTCGACTACGCTCCACTTGATGCGCAGAATGCTCAGCATGACGTTCTTTGAATTATTACCGGCAACGCACAACCAACTACACGCCCCCCCTAACGCTCGTTATTCTCCGCTTCAGCTTTGCGGGTCAGGGTGGTGAGCCAGGATTTGGTTGCCTCCGATTCGGCCTCGTAGCCGAAGCGCCGCTCGTTGCCGACGACGTCGGCGGGGCCGGGCAGGCTGCGGTTGGCCCAGCTGAGCAGGTCGGCGGTGGTGCCGGGCAGCAGGCCGTGGAAGAGGGAAAGCAGCTTGGCCGGCAACCCCAGAATCACCTCGGCGTCGCCGCGGCGGCAGGCGTTCCAGATTTCGCGGCCGGCCCGCTCCGCATCCATCGAAATGGCCGGCAACGAATCGGCAATGCTGAACCAAGCGTACTCCTTCTCGTGCTGGCCCTTGAGCGTGGCGTTGCGGGGGCTGCCGGTGCGCATCAGGCCGGGGCACACGGTGGTTACCTGAATGCCGTACTGCAATAGCTCGGCCCGGAAGCCTTCCGAGAGGCCCACCAGCGCAAACTTGCCCGCGCTGTAGGGCACGAGGTGCGGCACCGCCACCTTGCCGCCCACGGAGGCAATGTTCACGATACGGCCCTCACCCCGGCGGCGCATGGCCGGCAGTACGGCCTGCATGGCATGCAGCGGAGCCCAGAAATGCACTTTCAGCGAATCCTCGTAGTCGCGCACCTCCATGTGGTCGAGGGCGCCGACGCTGATGAGGCCGGCGTTGTTGATGAGCACCTCCACCGGCCCGAAGCGCTGCTCTACTTCGGCCACCAGCGTACGCACCTCGGTGGGCTCCGACAGGTCGCGGGCCAGGGCCAGCACGTCGGCCCCAGCGGCGGCCAGCTCCTGGCGGGCCCGCTCCAGCTCGTCGGCGTCGCGGGCGCAGATGGCCACGCGGGCACCCTCGGCCACGGCCTGCCGGGCCAGAATCAGGCCCAGCCCTCGCGAGCCGCCCGTGATGAGCACCACCCGCCCGCGCAGGTCGTAGTCGCCCCGGCGGTTGGCGTAGAGCGTGGCGGCGAACAGACCGATGGCGCTGGCAGCGGCCACCAGCAGGGAATTGCGGGTATCAGGTTTCATACGCGGGAGGGTTGGGGAGAGTAGACTGCCGTTGTAAGCGAATCGGGGGGGAAAGGTTACGCCGTGTATGCAGGTGCCCGAATATTTTTCCGCCCGAAATGGAATACCCCAGCCCGTTGTGGCGTTCTGGCAGTCCGGTTTACAAAACTGGCATCATCTTTACTGCCTCAACTCCGAAGCGGCGCTTCCCGCCGGCTTCGCTACTCACTACTTTCAGATTACATGAAGACTCCTTTGCTGGCCGCGCTGCTGACCCTCACTGCCACTCCGGCCCTGCTGGCCCAGACCACGCCGGGCCGCTCTGCTTCCCAGGCCAAACCCTCTACCACCGCTGCCGCCCGCCCTGCCCCGGCCCTTAACGAGCAGCAGGTGGAAGCCCGGGCCAACGCCCTCACCGACAACATGCAGAAGGCGCTGGGCCTGACGCCGCAGCAGCTGGAAAAGGTGCGCCAGATCAACCTCATCAGCGTGCGGGGCGTGGAATCGGCCCGCCAGAAGTACGCCCGCAACGTGCGCAAAATGGCCGGTGTGGTGGACGACATCGGCCAGTCGCGCCTCTCCATGCTGAAGGAAACCCTCACCCCCGCCCAGTTCGACAAATACCAGCGCAAGCGCGAGGAAAAGATGGGCGTGCCCAGCTCGCAAGGCGCACAAGGCAACCCCGTTCCCGGCCTGCCCGGCGGGGAGTAAGAGTTAGGGTAAGAGTGTGTGAGGGTAGGAGTTAAAAAGGTGTCATCCTGAGTATGTCGCGCATCAAGCGAAGATGAAGGACCTTATCACTTCTGAACGGCAACCGGCAGTGCGGTTCGTGCCAACGTGATAAGGTCCTTCATCTTCGCTTGATGCGCGACATCTGCTTAACTCCTACCCTCACACACTCCTACCCTCCTACCCTAAACCTCGCTCACCATCTGCCAGCCCAGCTTCAGGATAAAGGCCGAGACGACGACCAAAAACAGCCCGCGCACGAAACCGGTACCGTGGCGCAGCGCCAAGTGCGCGCCCAGCGTGGAGCCGATAATGTTGCTGATGGCCATAGGAATAGCCACCGCCCACAGAATCTGGCCGGTGTAGGCGAAGTAAGCCAGGGCCGCTAGGTTGGTGGCAATGTTCACCAGCTTCGCCGAGGCAGAAGAGGTTATGAAGTCGAAGCCGAACAGCCCCACGAAGGCAAACAGCAGAAACGAGCCCGTGCCCGGCCCGAAAAACCCGTCGTAGAACCCAATGACCACGCCCACGGCCGCCCCATAGAGCGGCTCCCGCTGCGGGGACAGCTTGGGTGCGTGCAAAGAGCCGAAATCCTTGCGCCAGAAGGTGTAGATGGCAATGACTATTAGCAAGCCCAGCACCAGTTTCGGGAGCAGCTCCTGGGGCAGCTGGCTTACCACCCGCGCCCCCAGAAACGAGAATACACCCGCCACCACGGCCGCCGGCCCCACCGCCCGCCACTGAATGGGCACCTGCCCGGCGTAGCGCCGAAAGGCCGCCGCCGTCCCCAGCAGCGAGGATACTTTGCCCGTTCCCAGAATCGTGGGCGTGGGCATGCCCTTCAGCAGCAGCAGCATGGCCGGTAGCTGAACCAGGCCGCCACCGCCCACAATGGCATCAATTAAACCGGCCAGAAAAGCCGCCCCACACAACAACCCCAGCGTCAGCGTCGAAATCATACGGCCGCGAAGGTACTGTGGCAGGTGGCTACATCCGCGTATGTTTGCCTCTCATTCTACCCGCTATGACCGGCCCCAACCCTTCCACCTTGCACCCGCTGCCCCACCACCGCAAGCTGGTGTTTCTGAAAAATCTGGTCACGCGTCCTACTATCGAAGTTGGCGACTACACCTACTATGATGACCTGGAAGATCCAGCCAACTTCGAGCGGAACGTGCTGTATCACTTCGACTTCATCGGGGACCGACTCATTATCGGCAATTTCTGCGCTCTGGCTTCCGGGGTGAAGTTCATCATGAACGGCGGCAACCACGAAACTGCCCCCGTTTCCACCTATCCGTTTGCCATTTTCGGCGGCGGCTGGGAAGCGGCCATGCAGGGGCAGTCGGTAGCCGAAAAATATCCTTCCAAGGGCGACATCGTGGTGGGCCACGACGTATGGATTGGGCACGAGGCCACCATCATGCCGGGCGTGCGCATCGGCAACGGGGCCGTGGTGGCTACCAAGGCCGTGGTGACGCGCCATGTACCGGCCTACGCCATCGTGGCCGGCAACCCCGCCCAGGTAGTGCGCTTCCGCTTCGATGAGGACACCATTGCCCGCCTGGAAAAGCTGGCGTGGTGGCACTGGCCGGCCGAAAAAATTACGCGTAATCTGGCGTTGCTCGGGGCCGCCGACGTGGCCGCCCTGGAGCAAGCCCAATAGCCGGCAGCGGCAAAACTCAGAACGTCATGCTGAGCAACTCCGCTAACCGTTCCATAGCCCAGGGTTTAAACCCTGGGCTAATGAATCGTTGAGACGAAGCAGAAAGAACCGGGAACCAAACCGGCCGGCCGATTTGTATACATGAACAAATGATCATACATTTGCATACCGTATGGCTCCTACCACTGCTCCCGTCGAAATGAACCTGTCCATCGAGAAGATGGAGAAGGTGGCCTTCATCCTCAAAACCACCGCCCACCCCACCCGCATTGCCATTGTGCAGTTGCTGGCGGCCCAGGAAAGCCTGTCGGTAAACGACATCAGTGAGCGGCTAAACATCGAGCAGAGCCTGGCCTCGCACCACCTCTCGGGCATGAAGCTGAAAGGCATCCTGAGCAGCTCCCGCGACGGCAAAAACGTGTTCTACGCCCTCAAAATGCGCGAAGTGGTGGATGTTATCCAGTGCATTGCCGCGTGTACGTTTCTGTAACGGCGCGGCTTTTTTTTGCCGTAATACATGAACAATCATTCATAAATACATACGTTCAGCTTTTCATGTTACACGCCATTGGATACTTCGCCGCCATTTTTATCGGGCTTTCGCTGGGCATCATGGGTGGGGGCGGCTCCATCCTCACGGTGCCCGTGCTGGTGTATCTGATGGGCGTGAGTCCGGTGCTAAGCACGGCCTACTCGCTGTTTGTGGTGGGCTCGACTTCGGTGGTGGGCGCTTCGGGCTATTTCCGCAAGGGGCTGGTGTCGCTGAAAACGGCACTGGTGTTTCTGGGGCCGTCATTGGCGGCGGTGTTTGCGATGCGGCGGCTGGTGATGCCGGCCATTCCGGCGGAGCTGTTCGTGGTGGGTGGCCTCGTGGTGACCAAGGATTTGCTAGTGCTGGTGGCCTTCGCCGGGCTGATGGTGGTGGCCGCCGCATCCATGATCCGGAGCCAAGGGCCGGAAGCGACGCTGGAAACCGATATAAATCCGCCGTTCAACTACCCGCTGGTGCTGGGCATCGGGCTGGTGGTGGGCACGCTCACGGGCTTTGTGGGGGCGGGCGGCGGCTTTCTGATTATCCCGGCCCTGGTGCTGGGCGCGCGCCTGCCCATGAAGCTGGCCGTGGGCACGTCCCTGGTCATCATTGCCCTGAATTCGCTGATTGGGTTTAGCGGCGACCTGAGCGCGGGCACGCCCATTGCGTGGCCGTTTCTGCTGGGGTTTCTGGCGTTTGCGCTGGCGGGCATCGTGGCGGGCACCTACTTGGCCCGCTTCATTCCCGGTCACAAACTCAAGCCGGCTTTCGGGTGGTTTACCCTGGCGATGGGCACGTTCATCCTGCTGCGGGAGCTGGTTTTCTAGCGTTCCGGCGGCGTTTTACGGGGCCGACGCTGGCGGCCTCGCTATCCATTCATTTTCCTGTTTAGTTGCTTTTTACCATGAAAATCGAGCAGTTTGAAGACAAGGGCCTGGCCCACTTTTCCTACGCCATTCTGAGCGAGTGCGCCCGCGAAATCGTGCTCATCGACCCGGCCCGCGACCCGCAGCCGTACTACGATTTCGCCCAGGCCCACGAGGCCCGCATCGTGGCCGTTATCGAGACGCACCCGCACGCCGACTTCGTGAGCAGCCACCTGGAAATTGCCCAGACCACCGGGGCCGTTATCCGCGTCAGCCAGCTTGTGGGGGCCGATTATCCGCACCAGCCGTTTGATGAAGGCGACTCGTTTACCAGCGGTAAGCTCACCTTCCGGGCCCTGAACACGCCCGGCCACTCACCCGATTCCCTCAGCATCGTACTCAGCCACGAGGGGCAAGACGTAGCCGTTTTCACCGGCGACACCCTGTTCATCGGCGACGTGGGCCGGCCAGACCTGCGCGAAAAAGCTGGCAACCTCACGGCCCGGCGCGAGGAGCTGGCCCGGCAGCTCTACCATTCGTTGCATACGAAGCTTATGCCTTTAGCCGATGCGGTGCTGGTGTACCCGGCCCACGGCGCGGGCAGCCTCTGCGGCAAGGCCCTAAGCGGGGCCAGCAGCAGCACCATCGGCGACGAGAAATTCGGCAACCCCATGCTACGGAAGATGAGCGAGGCGGGTTTCGTGCGGGAGCTGCTCCAGGATCAGCCCTTTATTCCCAAATACTTCGGCTACGATGTGGCCCTGAACAAAGCCGGCACCCCGGCCTACGCCCCCGGCGTGCAGCAGGTGCCGCGCCTGGCGGCCGGTGCGGCCCTTCGGCCCGGCGCGGTGCTGGTAGATGCCCGGCACGAGGCCGAATTCAAACAAGGCCATGCCGAGGGCGCGCTCAACTTGCAGCAAGGCGGCAAATTCGAAACCTGGCTGGGCTCGATTGTCGGGCCGGAGGAACAGTTTTATTTGGTGGCTCCCGACGAAGCCACACGGGAAGACCTGATCCGGAAAGCGGCCAAAATCGGCTACGAAGCCCGGTGCGTGGGGGCGCTGGTGGGCACGCCGGGTACGGACGCCACCCTGCCGCTGCTGGAGGTGGCGCAGTTCCGCCAGCACCCGGCGCAGTACACCATCGTGGATATCCGCTCAGTTACCGAGCACCGCGACGAGCCGTTGTTTGCCGGTTCGCTCAGCATCCCGCTGCCCGAGCTGCGCGAGCGGGCCTCGGAAATTCCGGCCGATAAGCCCGTGGTGGTGCATTGCGCCGGCGGCTACCGCTCGGCGGCGGGCAGCAGCATCGTGGCCGCCGCGTTGCCCGATGCTACCGTTTTCGACCTGGGCGAAGCCGTGAAATCGTTCTTCTAGTTTGCATTTCCTGCTCCTTCCAACGCCAGATTGCTCCGGCAGCCTGCACCTTCTTTTCCTCTGTCTTCTTCCTGAATTATGCTTGATTTTCTTCGCCAGCCCTGGCCCTGGTACGTGGCCGGGCCGCTCATTGGCCTGACGGTGCCGGCGCTGTTGCTACTCGGCAACAAGGCGCTGGGCATCAGCAGCTCGCTGCGCCATATCTGCGCCGCCTGCGTGCCCGCCGGGCTGCCGTTTCTCACCTATAACTGGCGCAAAGAAGCCTGGAACCTGTGGTTTGTGCTAGGCATTGCCTTAGGCGGCTTCCTGGGTTACCGCGTGCTGGGCCACCCCGAGGTCATTGCCATTTCGGCAGCTACCGTGCGCGACCTGCGGGCCGAGCTGCACCTCACCGATTTTTCCGGTTTGCTGCCCCGGGAGCTGTTTGCTCTGGAAAACCTGAGTAACTGGCAGGGCTGGGTATTTATGGTGCTGGGCGGCTTTCTGGTGGGCTTCGGCACGCGCTACGCCGGCGGCTGCACCTCGGGCCACGCTATTTCGGGCCTGTCCAACCTGCAATGGGTGTCGTTGGTGGCCGTTATCGGCTTTTTCGCGGGCGGCCTGCTCATGACCTGGGTAGTGTACCCGCTGTTGTTTTAATCCAGCCTGCTTTTCATGAAAAACCTTAAATACCTGGTGATGGGCACGCTGTTCGGCGTTATCCTGACCAAAAGTGAAGTGGTGAGCTGGTTCCGGATTCAGGAGATGTTCCGGTTTCAGAGCTTCCACATGTATGGCGTCATCGGCTCGGCCATTGTCGTTGGGATGCTGTCCATTCAGCTCATCAAGCGCAACCGTCTGCGCACCATTAATGGCGAGGAAATCCGGCTAGCCGACAAGCAGTACAGCCACGGCGTCTGGCTGGGCGGGCTGCTATTCGGGCTTGGCTGGGCCATTACGGGCGCGTGCCCGGGGCCGCTTTTTGCGCAGCTGGGTAGCGGCGTACCGGCCGCCGCCATCATGATTCTGGCGGCCCTGGCCGGCACCTGGACCTACAGCGCCCTGCGCGACAAACTGCCGATGTAGCCCGGCGCATCGGTTATGCGAAAGGGCCAGTAAACTAACCGGCCCGTTCGGTGGTTATACTCCCTATGAATTCCACTGACTTGACTTCCCCAACTATACAACTCAGCGTGCTCGACCAGTCGCCGGTGCCGCTGGGACGCACCCCGCGCGAGGCTCTGCAGCACACCGTGGAGCTGGCCCGCCTGACGGATCGGCTGGGCTTCACCCGCTTCTGGGTTTCGGAGCACCACAACACCCGCACGTTGGCTGGCTCCTCGCCGGAGGTGCTGCTGGCCCGCCTCGGGGCCGAAACCCAGCGCATCCGTCTGGGCTCGGGCGGGGTGATGCTGCCCCATTATGCCCCACTCAAAGTAGCCGAGAACTTCCGCCTGCTCGAAGCTCTCTATCCCGGCCGTATTGATCTGGGCATTGGCCGCGCCCCCGGCACCGACCGGATTACGGCCCACGCCCTCAACCCCCACAACCAGTTCCGCGACGAAGATTTTGCCGAGCAACTGATGGATCTGCGGGCTTTCCTGCGGGATGAGGTGGTGGAGGACACCATTCATGCCCGCGTGAAGGCGGCCCCCTTCGTGGATACCGTGCCCGAAATGTGGCTGCTGAGTTCCAGTGGCCAGAGCGGGCTGTTTGCGGCCCACGTGGGCGCGGCGTTCAGCTTCGCCCACTTCATCAACCCCAACGGCGGCCCCCGCATGGTGCAGACCTACCGGGAGCGGTTCCGGCCCTCGCCCGAGTTGGCGGCTCCGCAGGCCAACGTGGCCACCTTTGTAGTATGCGCCGATACGGCCGGCCATGCCCAAGCGCTGGCAGATAACCTGGCTTTGCAGATGCTGAAGCTGGAAACCGGCCAGTTTACGCCCATTGAGGCCGTGGAAACGGTGAACGTGCGGGGCCTTTCCGCCGATTTGCAGGCCCGCCTGGCCTACCACCACACTCGCATCGTGAGCGGTACGCCCGACAAGGTGAAAGCCGAGCTGGAAGCCCTAGCCGCCTCCTACGGCGTAGACGAAGTAGTAGCTGTTACCATCACCCACGACTACGACGACCGGCTCCGCTCCTACGAGCTGCTGGCCGATGCCTTTGCTTTGAAAGCCCAGCACGCGCGGCAGCCGGCCCTGGCCGTGTAGCGGCCCGGGAAATCGTTCTTCCCCGCCAATACAGCTATCCGAAAACACCGTTTCAATTAATGCTCCGGCCACCTGGCCGGAGCGTTTTTTATGGCAGCCCTTTCGGCGTACCCAGCACAACCATAGCATATTGGACCCGTGACTGTGCGGGCACTGCGTAATCGGCCCGTATTTTATGTTCTGGCGAACCTCCTCCGCAGCGTAATCAGCGTACACCTTTTACCAAAGGCTTGCCGAAAAGTCAGGCTCTGCCCCGGAAATCAGGGCCGCGCCCTGCGCCGGTTGGTCTACGGTACGTACGCGTTCTTAATTAACAACACGACTATATGCTGAACATCAGCCACGACAAAACCGACACCAGCAGCTTTGATATGCAGGGCAAGTGCCCCTTCGGCGGCGACCGGATCGGCGGCGCTACCGGCACCCCGCCCGCCCTCTCCGATTGGTACCCCAACCGCCTGAAGGTGGAGCTGCTGCACCAGAACAGCCCGCTGGCGAACCCCCTCGGCGAGGATTTCAACTACGCCGAAGCTTTCAGCCGCATTGATCTGGAAGCCCTGAAGCAGGAAATCAAGTCGTTCCTGACTACTTCCGTGGACTGGTGGCCTTCCGATTACGGCAACTATGGCCCGCAGATGATCCGGATGGCCTGGCACTCGGCCGGCACCTACCGAATTGCCGACGGCCGGGGCGGCGCGGGCGAGGCCATGCAACGCTTCGCCCCCGTTGAAAGCTGGTGGGATAACGGCAACGTGGACAAGTCGCGCCGCCTGCTGTGGCCCATCAAGCAGAAATACGGCAGCTCCCTGTCTTGGGCCGACCTGATTGTGCTGACCGGCAACTGCGCGCTGGAAATCATGAACTTCCCCACCTACGGCTTTGCCGGGGGCCGCGAGGATGCTTGGGAAGCCGATAGCGTGACCTACTGGGGCCCAGAGGTAATTCATGATCTGCGCACCGCCGAGTCGCCCGACAAGATGGTGAACCGGGACAAGCGCTGGCAGGGCCGCAATGGCGACGCCAATTATGACCTGGAAAACCCGCTGGCTGCTACCCATCAGGCCCTCATCTACGTGAACCCCGAAGGCCCTTATGCCGACGGCGACGTGATGGGCTCGGCCCGCGACATTCGGGTGGCTTTCACCCGCATGGCCATGAACGACGAGGAAACCGTGGCGCTGATTGCCGGCGGCCACGCCTTCGGTAAGAGCCACGGCATGGTGCCGTCCGCCAAAATCGGGATGCCGCCCGAAATTTCGCCTTTAGAGCAGATGGGCCTGGGCTGGCACAACCCCGTGGGCTCGGGCAACGCCGAAAACACGATGACCAACGGCATCGAAGGCAGCTGGACCCAGAACCCGACTCAGTGGGACAACAGCTACCTCGAAAACCTCTTCAACCACGAGTGGAAGCAGACCAAAAGCCCCGCCGGCGCTTTGCAGTGGACGCCCGTGGACGCCGACGCGCCCCGCACGCCCGATGCCCACATCCCCGGCAAGACGCACGCGCTGATGATGATGACCACCGACTTAGCGCTGAAGGAAGACCCCGAATACCGCAAGGTGTGCGAAAAGTTTCTGAATGACTTCGACGCCTTCACCCAGGCCTTCTCGAAAGCCTGGTATAAGCTCACCCACCGCGACATGGGCCCCCGGGAGCGGTACCTGGGTCCCGAAAAGCGCCTGGAGAACGACCTACTCTGGCAGGACCCGATTCCGGTAGCCGACTACGCCATCATCGACGCAACTGACGCGGATGCCCTGAAAAAGGACATTCTGGATCTGGGCGTATCGGTTTCCGACCTGGTATTTACGGCCTTCTCGGCCGCCGTTACCCACCGCCACAGCGACAAGCGCGGCGGTGCCAACGGTGGTCGTCTGGCCTTGGCCCCGCAAAAAGACTGGGAAGTAAATCAGCGCACGGTGCCCGTTATCGAGAAGCTGCGCACGGTGCAGTCGAAGTTCAACGACCAAGCTGCCGCCGGCAAGCAGGTTTCATTGGCTGACCTGATTGTGCTGGGTGGTTGCGCGGCCCTGGAAAAAGCCGCCGCCGATGCCGGCGTGCCCACCACAGTGCCCTTTACCCCCGGCCGCCGCGACACCACTCAGGAACTGACCGACGTGGAAATGTTCACCTGGCTTAAGCCCGTGGCCGACGGTTTCCGCAACTACCTGGATGCCGACTTTAATAAGATTGCACCGAAAGTGGCCCCCGAAGAGCTGTTCCTCGATAAAGCCCACCTGCTGAATCTCACCGCCCCCGAGTGGGTGGCACTCACGGGCGGCCTGCGGGCCATGAACGTCAACCACGATAACTCGGAGCACGGCGTGTTCACGGACCGCGTGGGCGTACTCACCAACGACTTCTTCACCGTGCTGACCAGCATGGACTACGAGTGGAAGAAGGCCGATGCGAAAGGCTACGCCCTCACCCTCAACGACCGGAAAACCGGCGAAAAACGCTTCACCGCCACCCGCACCGACCTCGTGTTCGGCTCCAATAGCCAACTGCGGGCCGTGGCCGAAGTGTACGCCGGCCAGGATGGGCACCAGCGTTTCGTGAAAGCCTTCGTGAAGGCCTGGGACAAGGTGATGATGCTGGACCGCTACGACGTGAAGGCGTAAGCAGCACCCGCAGCCCCGTTTCAACTATTGTATTCCGGCAACGCCCGGCTTCGCTGTACTGCGGGGCCGGGCGTTGCTTTTTGAAGCGGGCTTTGTTCCGGTCCGGCGGGCCGGTTGATGCGTGCTACCTCCCGCACGATGACGCCTGCTGACACCCCCGCGACGAAGTAATAACCTCACCGAACGGCATCCGGCCCGACGAGCTGTGCCCGCCGTACCGGAGCGGTTTACGCATTCCCTGCGCAGATCTTGCACAGTAACCAGTTGTCTGTCAGCGTCCAATTTCACTATATAGATTTTTTCTAAGCAACTGTTTTGAATCTATCTAAATAGAGCCGAGCTTTGCATTGTTTTAAATCAATCTAAACAAGCTGCCCCCGCTCTGATGTCTCGTCCGCTACCGCTTCTGCTCCTGCTTTCCCTCGCTGCTGCTCCCGCTTTAGGGGGTGAACTCACGACAAACAGCCCGCTACACAACGGCGACGATGATACTGCGCAGCGGGGCCGCCTGAGCGGGCGGGTGTTGGATGAGAAAGGGCAACCGGTAGAAGGCGTGACGGTGGCACTGAAAGGCACGGCCTTCGGCACTACCACCAACACCGATGGCAGCTTCCGGCTGTCGGCTCCGGCGGGCACCTACCAGCTGGTAGTGAGCAGCCTGGGCTACGGCACCCAGGAAGTGGCCGTGACCGTAACCGCCGGTGAAACCACCAGTGTTCCGGCCTTCGCGGTGCAGCAGAACCAGCAGCAGCTCAACGAGGTACGCGTAACCGGCAGCCGCAGCCTCAACGAGCGGCCGGTGGCCGTGGGCAAAGTCGCCATTGCCCCTTTGGATCTGCCCCAGAGCACCTTTACCGTGGAGCGCCAGACCCTAGAGCAGCAGCAGGTATTGCGCGTGAGCGACGTGCTGGCCAACGTGAGCGGCGTGTACGTGAGCGGCAACACGGGCGGCTATCAGGAAGAAATTTCAGGCCGTGGCTTTGCTTTCGGCAGCAGCAACACCTTCAAGAACGGGGTACGTTATAACAACAGCATTCTGCCCGAAACCAGCTCTTTGGAGCGGTTTGAGGTGCTGAAGGGCAGCAACGCCATCCTCTACGGCAACGTGGCGGCCGGCGGCGTGCTGAACCTGGTCACCAAAAAGCCCCGCTTTGAGCAGGGCGGCTCCGTGGGGCTGCGCGTAGGCAGCTATGATTTCTATAAGCCTACTTTGGACCTGTACGGGGCCGTGAACGGCAGCGAGCATGTGGCCTTCCGGGTGAACACCACCTACGAAAACAGCCGCAGCTTCCGCAATGAGGTGAAAGGCGAGCGGTTCTACGTGAACCCGTCGCTGCTTGTGAAGATTGGCAGCAAGACCGATTTCCTGCTGGAGGGCGACTACCTGAAGGATGACCGCACGCCTGATTTCGGCATCGGGGCCATCAACTACCGCATTCCGGATGTGCCGCGCGGCCGTTTCCTGAACACCAGCTGGGCCAACATCGGTACGGAGCAGAAATCGGCCACCGCCACCCTCACCCATCACCTCAACGACACCTGGCAGGTGCGCGGCGTAGCGGCCTACCAGGGCTTCAGCAACGACCTGCGCTCGGCCTCCCGCCCCAGCAATGTGCGCGACTCGGTGGACGTGTTCAGCGGCGTGGACAAGAATGGCAAACCCATCAAAATCCTGACCGGCAGCTCCGCGCTGTATGGCAACCAAGTACGCGGCCTCCAAGCCAGTGAAACCAATGAGGACTACTTCCTGGGCCAGCTGGACGTAACCGGCAAAGTACAAACCGGCTTCCTCAAGCACACCGTGCTGGTGGGCATGGACGCCGATAAGTACAACACCCGCGCCATTGCCTACAACGCCATTGGCCGCTACGATTCCATTAACGTGTTCAACGCGGATCGGTATGCTGAAAACAGCGCCGTGCCCAACTTCACCCGCAACACCCGCACCTATTCGCCCATCCGGCGCGTGGGCGTGTACGTGCAGGACCTCATCGAAATTACCGAAAAGCTGAAGCTGCTGGCCGGCGTGCGTTACAGCTACCAGGAAACCGGCAGTATCGTGTACGGCTACGCCAAGCAGACCGATACCCGTACCAAGCGCTACGACGATGCTTTCTCGCCCCGGCTGGGACTGGTGTATCAGCCATTGAAGACCCTGTCGGTTTTTGCTTCTTACGCCAACTCTTTCAACACCAATGGCGGCATGGATAACACCGGCGCGGCTTTGCCGCCCTCCATCATCGACCAGTACGAGGTGGGCGTGAAAAACGAGCTGTTCAACGGGTTGCTGTCGGCCAACGTGACGGCCTACCGCATCGTGAACAGCAACCTGGCCCAGACGATTCTGGTGGGCACACCTAATTACAACATCAACATGCCCACGGCCCAGGAGCTGGCCGGGGAGGTGACCAGCAAAGGCGTAGAGCTGGACGTGCAGAGCAAGCCCATGCTGGGCTGGTCGGTGATTGGGGGGTACAGCTACAACCGCACCGCCTACACCGAGAGCAACATTTACACCGTGGGCAGCCTGCTGCGCTACAATCCCAACCACACGGCCAACGCCAGCGTGTTCTACACCTTCGAGAACGGCCTACTTCACGGGCTGAACCTGGGCCTGACCACGCTCTACATTGGGGAGCGGCAGGCCGGCCGCAGCACCCGGGGCAACGTGCAGGGCGACGCCTTCCGCCTGATTCCGCTGCCCTCCTATACCCAGCTCGATGCCTCCGTGGGCTACACCTACGACCGGCTGAGCCTGCGCCTGAAACTCTCCAACGTGCTCAACAAGTTGAGCTACAACGTCCACGACGACAACAGCGTGAACCCCATTGCCCCCCGCGTGTTCGCGGCCACCGTGGGCTACCGACTGTAAAAAACGAGTGAGTGAGTGAGTGAGTGAGTGACGAAAGCCCGGAGGCTGCTGGCTGCAACCAGTGACCTTCCGGGTTTTCACCCGATTGTCCGACCCGTGTTTTTCTGAGTTATGAAAGTCTTTTTCCGCAACATTCACCTCTACCTCAGCCTGGTTTCGGGGCTGATTATTGCCGTGGTGTGCCTGACCGGAGGCGTGCTGGTATTCGAGAAAGAGCTGGAACAAGCCTGGCACCCCGAGCGGTACTTCGTGCAGCCCGCCGCCACGGCCGCCCTGCCCCTGGCCCGCCTCCAGGAGGCCGTAAAAGCCTACAAAGCCGACGCCAAAATCACGGGCGTGAAAGTGTACGCCGACCCGGCCCGCACCGTGGAGTTCAGCCTGGCCGGCGCGCCCGGCGGCCCCGGCGGCGAAAAAGGCGGCAAGCCCGGCGAAGCCCGCGCAGAGGCCCGCCCCGAAAGTCCACGCGGCGAAAACCGGGGCGAGAGAGGCACCGAAGGCAAAGGCGGTAAGGGAGAGAGTGGCAAAGGTGAGAAAGGCGGTAAGGGTGGCGGCGAAGGTGGCCGGGGACCAACCGTTTTCGTGAACCCCTACACGGCCGCCGTCACCGGGGAGCTGAACTACCGGGAAACCGTGTTTTTCACCATGATGGTCCTGCACCGGGGCATGGTGGGCGGTGCCATCGGCAAGCTCGTGGTGGGCGTGAGCACCGTTATGTTCCTGTTCATCATCGGGACGGGCATTGTGCTGTGGTGGCCGGCCACGCGCAAAGCCGTGAAGCAGCGCCTCCAGGTGAAGTGGAGCGGCGGCTGGAAACGCCTCAACCACGATTTGCACATTGTGCTGGGTTTTTACTCGGCCCTGTTCCTGTTCGTGTTTGCCTTTACGGGGCTGGCGTGGTCGTTTGAGTGGTTCAACAAGGGTATTTACGCCGTTACCAACTCGCCCATGGAGCGCCCCGAGCCACCTATATCGGCCGCGCCGGTTGCCACTGCTCCGGAGGTTGCCGCCGCGCCGGCCGCGCCCCAAAGCCTGACCGCCGACGCGGCCCTGGCCCGTGCCCGGCAACTGGCTCCCACGGCCGTATATTACACGTTGCAACTTCCCAAAGAGCCTACCGCCAGTATTAAAGTGGCCACTCTGCGGCCCGATGCCACCTACGAAAACGCCACCGACGAAGTGTACCTCGACCAGTATAGCGGCCAGGTATTGCGCACCCAAACCTACGAGCAGCGCAACCTGGGACAGCGCGTACGCGGCCTGTTCAAGCCGGTGCATACTGGGGCTATTTTCGGCTGGCCTTCCAAAATCTTTAGCCTAGTGGTATGCCTGCTGGGCTTTACCTTCCCCATTACCGGCGTTATTATGTGGCTGAACCGGCTGAAAAAGGGCCGCAAACAGAAACGGCGCGTAGCGGTGGCCTAACCCCGCGCGGTGTTTAACCTTCCGGCCGCCGCTGCCGTACGTTTCTCAGGCGTCGGGCTACTTGTTAGCCCGACGCTTTTATTTTGCCCCGATATGCTCCAAACTGCTTCTTCTCCTGCTCCCGTGCCACCCACCGAAAACCGCTTGGTTGCCCTGCTGCGGCGGGCCGGTCTGCTCGATTGGTTTCTGCTGGGTCTGGTGGGCGCGGTAGCACTGGCGTACCTGTTCCCCGGTTTCGGCAGCAAAAGCAGCCCGATTCCCTGGAAAACCCTTACCACGGCCGGCGTGGCCCTGATTTTTTTCTTCTACGGACTGCGTTTGAGCCTTGACAAGATGAAGGCCGGCCTGCGCAACTGGCGGCTGCACGTAGTGGTGCAGCTGATTACGTTCGTGGCGTTTCCGGTGCTGGCCCTGCTGTTTCGGCCGTTGTTTGAGGGGCAGAAAGGGGTGCAGCTGTGGCAGAGCATTTTCTTTTTATGCACGCTGCCCAGCACGGTTTCCACGTCGGTGGTGATGGTGAGCATTGCCCGGGGCAACCTGCCGGCGGCCATCTTCAACGCCAGCATCAGCAGCCTGCTGGGCATTGTGCTGACGCCGCTCTGGACCAGCCTGTTTCTGCACACCTCTGCCGATGGCGGCCATCTTTGGGGCCTGGCCCTGAGCCTGACTTGGCAGGTGATTCTGCCGGTGGTGGCAGGCGTGCTGCTCAACCGCCGCTTCGGGGCGTTTGCCGAGCGCCACAAGGGCCGCCTGCGCGTCTCCGACCAAGTGGTGATTCTGCTGATTGTGTTTACCGCCTTTTGCGAGTCGTTTGCCGAGGGTATTTTCCGCAGCTACGCCCCCGCCGATGTGGCCCTGCTGGGCCTGGGAATGGTGGGGCTTTACCTGGCTATTTTCGGGGTGGTGTGGGGGCTGAGCCGGCTGCTGGGCTTCTCCCGCGAGGACCGGATTACGGCCCTGTTCTGCGGCTCCAAAAAGTCGTTGGTACACGGCAGCGTGATGGCCAGCCTGCTCTTCCCGGGTATGGCCGGCACGGGGCTGCTGCTGCTGCCGCTCATGCTGTATCATGCTTTGCAAATCATTCTGGCCAGTATGATGGCCCGGCAGATGGGCCAGCAACCGGAGTCGGCCGCGCCGGCCGGCCCCGTTGCCGGATAGGGATATTCCGGCAACCGGAACCTATATTTGACTTTGGTTCCCACCCGTCGGCCGCATTTCCCGTCATGAAAAAACTTCTTCTCGTTTTTGCGCTATTCCTGTCTACTTTCTCTTGCCTGCTGGCCCAGACGCCCACGCAAAAAGTGTACGCGGCCGTGATGAAAAACCAGCCGGCCGATGTGGAAAAGCTCCTGGCTGCCGGGGCCGATGCCAACGCTCCGGTGGAAATGATGCCGGGCTTCCCTACCACATTTCTGGTTATTGCGGCCGGCAATGGCCATCTGGAAGTCGTGCAGGCGTTGCTCAAGAACAAAGCCCAGGTAGATAAGCCCGATTCCTTTGGCGTGACGCCGCTCATGGCCGCCGCCGCCCAGGGCAGCCTGGAGGTAACGCAGTTTCTGCTCAGTAACGGGGCCAATCCCAAAGCCAAGGATAAGGATGGCAAAGACGTACTGGCAACGGCCAAAGAAGGCGGCAGTGCTGAGGTAGTGAAATACATCCAGAGTAAGCTGAAATAAACTTTCTCTATTCACAAAACGGCAACGGCCGGGCAATGTGCCCGGCCGTTGCCGTTTTGTATTTTGTCCATACACGCTCTGGATACTGATTCTTACCTGACGGCGTCAAGTCGCCGGGTCATCGGCACAATAGCAGCTATGGGTGCCCGGCTTGTGCTTTTTTCGACTGTTAGGTAGCCCAAGCAGCTGTACTATAAGCTCAACCACAACAGCACTAAACACATATATAATTGCCGAAAAAACAGAACCATTGGAACTATATATAGCTGTATCCGGCTTTGTATCGACGAACACCCTTTACTCACCACATGCTTGATTTACAGCTTACTAACGCAGGCTTCTTTGAAATATCCGGTTCCGTGGAGCCGCACCAGCTTGGCACTACCTACGTGCGGCCCCGGGAGGCGGAGGTAGTTCGGGTATTTGTACCGGCCGGAGCCGCCGAAGTGGAAGTGTACGCCGGCCCATTACGGACGGGCCGGCTGGTGTTTCGGGGGTCGGTGGAGCAGGCGCTTACTCTTCCGTGGCTGAGCCCGCAACCCAATTAGCCGCTACTGCTTCAGGCTCACGGTGGCGCAGCAGGCGCACAATCAGGCCCGTCCAGCCGGTTTGGTGGCTGGCACCCAGGCCCCGGCCATTGTCGCCGTGGAAGTATTCGTGGAACAGGAGGTAATCTTTAAAGTGCGGGTCGGTCTGCATCAGCTCGTCGTTGGCGAAGGCCGGGCGGCGGCCATTCTCGTCCTTGAGAAACAGCTTGGTGAGGCGGCCCGACAAGGCATCGGCAATTTCCTGGAGCGTGTGCTGCCGGCCCGAGCCCGTGGGATATTCCACCTGAAACGCGTCGCCGTAGTAAGCGTGGAAGCGTTGCAGTGACTCAATAATGAGGTAGTTGATGGGAAACCAGATGGGGCCGCGCCAATTGCTGTTGCCCCCGAACATGCTGCTTTCGGCCTCGCCGGGCACGTATTGCACCGTAAAATCCGTGTCGGGGGTGCTGTACACGTAGGGGTTTTCCAAGTGGTAGCGCGACATGGCCCGGATGCCGAAATCGGACAGGAACTCCCGCTCATCGAGCATGCGCTTGAGCAGGTTGCGCAGGCGGCTGCGGCGCAGCAGGCTCAGCAGGTGACGGGCTCCTTTGCCCTGCTCCTGCCAGCGGGCTACCAGCTGGGCCAGGTGCGGACGGTTCTCAATCAGCCAGCGTGCCCGTTCCGTGAATTCGGGCAGGGAGCTGAGCAGTTCCTCATCAATGACTTCCACGGCGAAAAGCGGAATCAGGCCCACGATGGAGCGCACGCGCAGCTTGGTGCGGGCGTCGTCGGGGGTGTGCAGCACGTCGTAGTAGAACTGGTCTTCCTCGTCCCAGAGGTTGAACTGGCCGTCGCCGCCGCGCGTCATGGCGTCAGCAATGTAGAGGAAGTGCTCGAAGAATTTGCCGGCAATTTCCTGGTACACGGGGTTGGTGCGGGCCAGCTCCATGGCCATGCGCATCATGTTCAGGGCGAACATGGCCATCCAGCTCGTACCGTCGCTCTGCTCGATGTAGCCGCCGGTGGGCAGCGGCGCGCTCCTATCGAACACGCCGATGTTATCCAGTCCCAGGAAGCCGCCCTCGAAGATATTCCGCTCGCTCTTGTCTTTCCGATTAACCCACCAGGTAAAGTTCAGCGTCAGCTTATGAAAAACCGCTTCCAGAAAGGCAGTATCGCCCTCGCCGTCGTGGAGCTTTTTGTCCATCTGATATACCCGCCAAGTAGCCCAGGCATGCACGGGCGGGTTCACGTCGTTCAGGTTCCACTCGTAGGCCGGCAACTGCCCGCTCGGGTGCAGGTACCAGTCGCGGCACAGCAGCCGAAGCTGGTTTTTGGCAAAGTCGGCGTCCACCATCGCCAGCGGGATACAGTGAAACGCCAGGTCCCAGGCCGCATACCACGGGTATTCCCACTTGTCCGGCATTGAGATGATGTCTTGGTTGTGCAGGTGCCGCCAGTTGCTGTTGCGGCCTTTGCGCCGGCGGGCCGGCAGGCGGGGCAAAGCCGGGTCGCCATCGAGCCACTGCGTGACATCGTAGTAATAAAACTGCTTGCTCCAGAGCATGCCGGCGAAGGCCTGCCGCTGAATATTGCGGGCATCGGCATTACCGGCCACTTCCTCCTGCATGCAGCTATAGAAGTCGTCGGCCTCACGTAGCCGCTCGGCTACAATCGTGTCAAAATCGGCAAACGGCGCGGCCAATTCCTGGGGGCTCAGCCGGAACCGCACCACCCGCGACTCCCCCGGCCCGATTTCCAGGCTGTGGTGGGCGGCCATCTTGGTGCCCTGGCGGTTGGGGTTCACGGCCGTGTAGTCGCCTTCTACCAGGTAATCATTGATGCCGTCCTTGAAATAGCGGCCGTTTTTGGCCGTGCCCGACGGGCCGCCGGTGCGGTGGTAGTTGGTATCGTTGTCGCAGAACAGCAGCGCGGCGGGCTGATCTGAGTAGATGTGGTAGCGGCCCAGGGCCGGGTGCTCGGCCTGGGCCGTGGCCGGGCCGGTAGCACGCAGCAGCGGCACCGCCGACTTGCTTTCGTAGCCCCAGGCCCAGGTGTTCCGGAACCAGAGTTGCGGCAGTACGTGCAGCGGGGCGGCCTCCGGACCCCGGTTGTGGGCCGTTATCTGGAGCAGAATATCATCGGGGCCGGCTTTGGCGTACTCGATGAACACATCGAAGTAGCGGTTTTCGGCGAAGATGCCGGTGTCCAGCAGCTCAAATTCGGGCTCCTGGCGGGTACGGTCGGCATTTTCCCGGCGCAGCTCCTCGTACGGAAACTCCTGCTGCGGATACTTGTAGAGCATCTTCATGTAGGAGTGCGAGGGGGTGCTGTCGAGGTAGTAGTACTGCTCCTTCACGTCCTCGCCGTGGTTGCCCTCGCCGTTGGTAAGACCGAACAGCCGCTCCTTCAGCAGCTCATCCTGCCCGTTCCAGAGGCCCACGGCCAGGCATAGGTGCTGCTGGTCGTCGGAGAGGCCGCCGAGGCCTTCCTCGCCCCAGCGGTAGGCCACGCTGCGGGCCATGTCGTGGGTGAGGTAATTCCAGGCGTTGCCGTCGGGGCTATAATCCTCGCGCACCGTACCCCACTGCCGCTCGGTGAGGTAAGGGCCAAATTTCTTCCAGAGGGCCGCACCAGTCTGGTGTTGGGCTAAGCGTAGTTGTTCCTGCGTCATACCGTCGGGCGTAATCTTCCCAGCGCAAAGGTACGCGCTTCGGCGCGCAGAGTTGGCCCGGCCGGTTGTGGGTTTGCCTGCATGCAGCGTACTTCACCCAAAAACCAGTCAAATCCCAACCAGCAGAACCGGCTACTTTCGCGAGTAAGTCATCGTATCTGGCTACGTTCCGCTGGGTAACGTCTTCTTATCATAGAGCATAATGTATTCTTTCGCAGAGCAGATTATCCGGCAAGCCTTCTTTCTATCCGTCTGGGGAATAGAACGATTCCACGACATGGCACCCTATCACCGCAAGGTGGCAGCCCTAAGCCAACTACCCGCCGGAACCGTGGGCAAAGAATTGGCCGATTGCCTGCTAACCCGTAACCTCACGCTGATTCCGGGCTTCGAGAGCCACGATTTAAAGCATGTCGTGCTGGATTACGAGTTGGAGCCGGTGGGAGAAATCCGGTTGCAGGCCTTCATGCTGGGCAATGGCAACTGGACGCTACCCAGCTTTGCCATCTTCCTCTTCGGCTTACTACTGCTGCCCCGGCAGTGGCGCAAATTTCTCCAAGATTTTCGGGCGGGCCGACAGTGTATTTCCCTGTCCAGCCTGGAAATTGACCACTGCCAGCACGAGTCATTAACTGGGTTCCGGGCCCGACTTTCCAGCCGCTATACTGAAATCAAACCCACCATGAAACCAGCTATTCTTCACCGTCGCATCAGTTACCTGGGCAGTTACAGCCTTATGATTATTGGCGCAGCAGCTATGCTGTTCTGCTTCCCCTTTCTCTGGTCGGCCAACGTGGCGGATTTGGTTGGCGCCGGCTTTCCATTCGTGGCGGGGGCTATCCTAGTAGTTGGAGGCCTGATCAGCCTGACCTTGCACACCGCGCCTCAAACTGAGACAACACAGGCTTAATTGATGGAAAAAGCCTCAAAACGCTGGCTCATCAGCCGAATGAAGACGTCCGGCAGCAAACGGCGCTACGTAGCTAGTGGCGACTACGCCGACCATCGCCGAGAGAAGCAACCTTCTTCTTTCGAGGAGCTACCCCAAAAAGAGCCGTTCCAACGCCCATCCCAATTCTACAATGGCAAAATCAACTACGATTTACTCCGACGCTTTCTGCGCGGACAGGTGGGCCAGCACTGGAACGTGGTTCATGCAGAAATTCTCGCTCGGATTCCCACGCGCCTGCTGCACTACCGGGAAATGATTCACTGGTACGTGGCCGATCAGGTAGAACTCCTGGATGGAAAAATCTGGAACAAACGTACCCAACGGTTTATTAGCCTGGAACGGCTGAGGCAGGCCGTCACTGAAGAATCAACTGAGTTTTACGTGCATCCGGAGACTGGCCTTTTGATGCGTTCAAGACCCTGAATGCCTGTGTAAACGGCTACTTTGCCGCTTCAATTTCGGCTACGGCGGCGGTTACCTGTTGGGCGGCCAGGGCGGCGTTGGGGCGGGCGGACTGCTGCTGCTGAATCTGGCGGAGCAGGCCAATAAGGCGGGCGGAATCGATGTAGGGTTTGTAGCGCACCGTGAGGTCTTTGATGCGGGTGATGCCTTCGGTGAGGGCCGTGGGGTCGTCGAGGCGGCCCATGATGCTGCCGATGCCGGGCAGCATGGCGAAGCGGCTGTTGGGGTCGGCGGCATCGTATTTGGTGCGCATCAGGGGCCATTGGGCGAGGCTGCCGGTCTGGCCGTACACCAGCACCAGGGCCTCGGTGAGGGCGCCTTTGTTATCGGCCTCAAGAGCGGTGGCGCGGGCTTGGGCCAGTTCCGGCCGCAGTGGCAGCAGCCCCAGCAGGGCCGCACCCTGCACCCGGTACGAAGAGTTTTCCAGGGCTTTCGTGAACAACGGCGCGTATTGCTTATCCTTGAGTGAACCTAGAGCCGTGAGGGCGGCGGCCCGCACTACCACCACGGTATCGGTGGCGGCCAGCCGGGCCAGGGCCGGCGCGGCGGCTTTGCGCTGGGCGGCGTTCTGCAGGTCGAGGGCTTCGATGGCAAACTGGCGCAGCACCTGCGACTTATCGGTGAGGCCGGCCGTCAGCAGCTGCCGGGCCAGCGCGTCGTTGGGCTGAGTTTTAAGCTGGGCTTGGGCGGCGGCCAGGGCTTCGCGCCGGTCGAGGTAGCGCGGGGCGAGGCGGAGCTGGGTGGCGTAGGCGGTGAGCGGCTTGTTGTCGGTTTTCTGCCAGAGCAGTACTTTGTCGGCGTCCACGTTTACCAACTCGGGCCGGGTGGCGGCCGGGAAGCGGAAGGTTTCGGTGGCTTGGCGCAGCATTACCTGATGCCGTTGCGGTTTGCCGTTCAGGTACACGTCCACCGCCAGCGGCAGCTGAAAAACGGGGCCAGACTGGGTTTGCCGGATGGTCACGGTTTGCTCCCGGCGGGCAGCGTCCCAGGTGTAGTCAATGCTAACCACGGGGTGGCCGGCGCGGTAGTACCACTGGTCGAAAAACCAGTTCAGATCCTGGCCCGAGGCCTGCTCCAGGGCCAGCCGCAGCTGGTGTGGCCCCCCGGTTCCGAAGGCCTGCTGGGTCAGGTAGGTTTTCAGCCCATTGAAGAAAGATGCCTCGCCCAGGTAGGTGCGCAGCATGTTCAGGATGCTGCCGCCCTTCTGGTAGCTCACGGCGTCAAACAGGTCTTCCTTGTCGGCGTACTGGTAGCGGGCCAAGGGCTTGGTGTGGTTGCCAGGGTCGCTGAGGTAGTTTTGCTGGCTGCGGTAGGCCTGGGCGGCACCGGCGTCGGGGCCGTACTCGTGCTCGGCCCAGAGCACCTCCGAGAAGTTGGCGAAGCTCTCGTTCACGGTCAGGTTGCTCCAGCTTTCGGCCGTCACGTAGTCGCCGAACCAGTGGTGAAACAACTCGTGGGCAATTTCGCGCTCCACGCCGGCGTACTCCCAGTCCAGCAGCTCGCGGGCCGAGCCCTGGGCCTGGGGCCCGAACAGCGAGGCCGAGGTGTTTTCCATGGCCCCGGCCACGTAGTCGCGCACCACTACCTGGGCGTACTTGTTCCACGGATACGCCACCCCGAGCCGCTCGGAAAAGAACTCCAGCATGCGCGGCGTCTTGCCGAAAATGGCGCGGGCCTGCCCGGCGTACTGCGGCTCCAGGTAGTAGCTGACTTCCTTGCCGCGCCAGGTATCGGTGGTTTTGCGGAAGTCGCCAATGGCCAGCATGAACAGGTAGGGCGCGTGCGGCTGGTCCATCTTCCAGGTATCGGTACGCAAACCCGCGCCGGCCGGCTTCTGGCTGACGAGGGCGCCGTTGCTGAGCGTGACGTACTTGGCGGGCACGGTCAGGCTGATTTCGGAGGTGGATTTCTGGTTAGGCTTGTCGATGGTGGGAAACCAGGCCGAGTTGGATTCCGTCTCGCCCTGGGTCCAGATCTGCACCGGCTTGCCCGCCACGGCACTGTCGGGGTTGATGAAGTACAGCCCCTTGGCATCCCCAATGGCCGCACTGCCCTTGGCCCCCAGCTCGTCGGGTTTGGCCACATACTCCACATACACCGTGTAGGCCTCCCCCGCCGGCACCGCCCGCCCCAGCTGCACCAGCAGCTGCTGCTTGTTGTAGGCAAATTTCAGCGGCTGGGGTGCCCCGTTCTGCACCAGCGCCACCTGCTTAATATCCATCCCCTTGGCATCGAGCCGCAACGAGTCGGTGGCGTAGCCGTGGGGCTTGAGCGTGACCCAGGCCTGCCCGTAGGCGTAGCGCTTGGCGTAGTCGAAGCGCAAATCCAGCCGGGTATGCACCAGGTCGTTGACTTTGCGCTCGGCGGCGCGGTAGGTGGTGGCGGGCGTCTGGGCGGTTGTGGCCGTAGCGGCGGCCAAGCTGAGTAGCAACGGGAGGAGTTGGCGCATAGGGAGGACAAGGTAGAAAACCTATACTCCGCCAGATGCGGCCCGGGTGCCAGACGTTGCCTGGGAGGCGGCAGAACGTCATGCTGAGCTTGCCGAAGCATCTCGCGTGCTGAGGTTGAAATAGTAACTCAACGTCAGCACGCGAGATGCTTCGGCAAGCTCAGCATGACGTGCTGTAGTATCCAAAATCAGCACGCGCGCCTACCCCACCACAAACGTGCGCATGCTCAGGCCGCCGTATTCCACGGCTTCGTAGGCGTGGCGGATGTCGTCGTCGGGTTCGGCCAAGGCGAGGCTGTAGAGCAGCGGGATGTAGTGGTCGGGGGTGGGCACGGCCAGAGGGCCGCTGGCACCGGCCTGCTGGTAGTGAGCCAACGCGTGCAGGTCGCGCTGGTCGATTTTGCGCTTGGCCCACTCGTCGAACTCCGAGGCCCAGGCGTAGGGCGTGGGGTCGTCGGCCATCAGCTTGGGCATGCTCTGGCGCAGGTTGTGCACGATGTTACCACTGCCCAGAATCAGCACGCCGCGGCGGCGCAGAAACCGCAGCTGCCGGGCCAGGTCGGCGTGGTAGGTCAGGGGCTGGTGGTAGTCGATGCTAAGCTGGAACACCGGAATATCGGCCTCGGGAAACACGTGGTGCAGCACCGTCCAAGTGCCGTGGTCGAGGCCCCACTCGTCGGTAGGGTGAGCGTCGGGCAGGGCTTGCAGCACTTCCCGGGCCACATCGGGGGCGCCGGGCGCGGGGTACTGCATGGCAAACAGCTCTTGGGGGAAGCCGCCGAAATCGTGGATGGTTTCGGGCCGCTCGTTCACGGTCACAAACGAGCCCCGCGTGAGCCAGTGCGCCGACACCACCAGCACCGCCCGGGGCGGCTGCCGGTTCCGGATATCCAAACCCATCTGATGCAGGGTTTGGGTGAAGGCGTTATCGGCCAGCGCATTCATGGGCGAGCCGTGGCCCACAAACAGCACGGGCATCTTGGCGGTGGTCTGGAAGCTGCGGGCGGTGTTGTGGAGGTCTTGCAGGGAGTTCATGGCGTAGGCGAAAGGTAAGTTGCCCACCGGGAAAATACGTTTTCTTCCCAGGGCAGCAACGCCTACAAAGGTACCGTTACGATACAGCCAAGTCCTTGATCTGGGATAAGAAATCAGCCCGCTGTTGGCCGCAACGAAGACTGCCGCACCTGCACCGTGGCATCGAGCACTACGCGGCTGTGTTCCGGCGGCAGTTCCTCGCGCAGCTGCCGGATTTCGCGCAACAGCAGCTCACTGGCCCGCCGGCCGATATCGTAGCCGGGCTGGGAAACGGAACTGACGCTGGGCTCCAGCATCCGGCACACTGACCAGTCGCTGAAACCGATAACGGCCATATCCTGGGGTACCCGCCAGCCGGCCTCCTTCAGGGCCGTAATGGCCCCGATGGCCACCGAATCGGAAACGGCGAACAGGGCCTGGGGCGGCTCGGGCAGGGCCATAAAGCGGAGCGCAAAAGTCGCCCCTTCTTCGTGCGTGACGGTGTGACACTCCGCCACGTACTCGGGCCGGAAAGGCAGCCCGTACGCCGCCAAGGCCGCTTGGTAGCCCAGGAAGCGTTGCCGGGTATTTTCGGGGTGCGGCGGCCCTTTGATATGCGCTATGCGGGTATAGCCTTGGTCGAGCAGATGAGCCACGGCATCGTAAGCCCCCTGAAAGTCATTAGTTACCACACTACTGGCATCCAGCAGCGGGCTTATTTTATCGAACAGCACCACCGGCAGGTCGTATTCCTGCAAAGCGCGCAGGTGGTCGATGCTCACCGTTTCGTTGGAAAGACACACCAACAGGCCATCCACGCCGGTAGCCTGCAGCATCTGCGTCACCCGGATTTCCTTCTCGTAGCTCTCATTGCTCTGGCTGAGGATGATGTGGTAACCCAGGGCTTCCATAACATCTACAATGCCGCTGATGACATCCGAGAAGAACGGGTGCACAATATCGGGCACTACCACCCCTACCACTTTGTAGGCTTGCTGGCGCAGCTTCACGGCCATTGGGTGCGGGGCGTAGTGCAGCCGCTCGGCAGTGGCCAGCACCGTCTGCTTGGTGGCACTACTGATGTCCGGGTAATTTTTCAACGCCCGCGACACGGTGGCCACGGTAACTCCCAGGACTTGGGCAATGTCGCGTAGCGTAGCTCTTTTCATGTGAGGGGAAGGTAAAGAAGCAGAACAGAGGAAGAGAAAACATCGGCACCGACATCAGCCGGCCGCAGTCAGTGAGTAAGCAACCACCCACCCAGCCTGCTACAATCGACAAAAAAGCCGGGACATAGCCAGAATCACAAAAAAAGAATGGCGTTCCGAAATCGATTACGTTACCGATTTCGGAAGAAAAATCGTATTTTCCACTGTGTTACTGCTTGATTTTGTTGGAGTTAATACTGCACCTTTAGCAGCATTCCCACTTCAAAATCCCACTGCTTATGTCGGCATTCTTACAGATTCGAGCCGGACTGGTAACCGGCTTCGTGGCGCTAACCAGTGCTGCCATGGGGCAAGGTATCATCCGAGGTACCGTGGCGGAGCCTAACGGCAACCCCGTCATTGGAGCAACGGTGCTTGTGAAAGGCACCACCGTTGCCGCCCCCACCGATGCCACCGGCAGGTACGAGCTGCGCATTGCGCCGGGCAGTTATGAGCTGCTTGTCTCCTCCATTGGTTACAAGTCCCAGACCCGGGCCGTTACCGTGGGCACGGAACCCGTGGCCCTCAACATTACTATCTCGGAAGATGCCCAGGCGCTGAGTGAGGTGGTGGTGGTAGGCTACGGTACGGCCCGCAAGCAGGACGTCACCGGGTCGGTGGCGGTAGTAGGTGAGAAAGACTTCAACCGGGGCACCTTTACCTCACCCGACCAGCTGCTGCAGGGCCGCGTATCGGGGGTGCAGGTAGGCAACAACAGCGGCCAGCCCGGCGGGCCGGCTACTATCCGGATCCGGGGTAACTCGGCCGTGACGGGCACCGGACAGCCGTTGTACGTGGTAGATGGCGTGCCGCTGGATGGTCGCACGGCCCGGCCGGGCTTGGTAGCTTCTGCTGATGTGGGAGCTGGCGCGGATAGCAATCCGCTCAACTTTCTTAACCCCGATGATATCGAAACCTTTACCGTCCTGAAGGATGCCTCGGCAACGGCCATTTACGGCTCCCGGGCGGCCTACGGGGTGGTAATTATCACGACCAAAAAAGGCAAATCAGGCGCTCCTTTACTGAATGTGGGCGTATCCGGGGGCTTCTCCAGCTTACTGCGCCGGCCTGAATTCCTGAATGCAAGCCAGTACCGGGAAGCCATCAAATACTACGGTGCGCCGGCCGCCAACGACAAGGGAGGCGACGTGGACGCCCTCGATGAAATTCTGCGCACCGGCTACCTGCAAAACTACAACGTGGCCATGAGCGGCGGCGGCGAAACCGGCCGGTATCGGCTCTCTTTGGGCTACCTCGACCAGGACGGCATCGTGCGCAAAACCGGGTTTAAGAAGTACAGCGCTAACCTTTCCACGAACCTGCAGTTTCTGGAAAGCAAGAAGCTGGGCGTGGACGTGAACATTGCCACCAGTCAGTTTCGGGAAGAGCTGGCCAATATCACCACCGACGCCGGCTTCCGGGGTAGCCTCATCGGGCAGGCCCTGCAGTGGAATCCCACGCAGCCGCTGCGCAACCCCGACGGCTCCCTCTACATTGTGGCGGGCGACGTAGTGAACCCTCTGGCCGCCCAGGAGCTGTACAACGACAATTCGCGGGTGAACACCATCCTGGCCAGTATTGCGCCCTCGTTTAAATTCACCGACTGGCTCAACTACCGGCTGCTGCTGAGCGTGAATTACAACTCCGGTGAGCGGCGTACTTCCATCAACCAACGCCTGATTAACTACCCGGGCATCGAAAACCAGGGCTTCGCCGCCATCAGCAACAATGAGCTGACCACGCAGCAAATTGCCCATACGCTGAACTTCAACAAAGCCATTACCACCGATCTGAACCTGAACGCGGTGCTGGGCTACGAGTACACGAAGTTCATTAACCTGGGCTCCGGCGTCAGCGCGTTTGGCAACCCCGCTACGGGCGGCTTCGGCAATTTCGGCCTCGACTACACCGACTACATCCAGACGTCGGCGACCGGGTCGCGCAGTATCACCTCGTTCAAGGACCCCACGTACGCCCTACAATCATTCTTTGGCCGGGCCATTTTCAACTTCAAGGAACGCTACGTACTGACTGGTACGCTGCGTCGCGACGAGAGCAGCAAGTTCGGTAGCAACAACAAAGTAGGCTACTTCCCCTCGTTCGCCTTCGCCTGGGATTTAAGCCAGGAAGCCTTTTTCCCGTCCGAACAGCTTACCCAGCTGAAGCTGCGGGCCGGCTATGGCCTCACTGGCAACCAGGAGTTTCCGGCGGGTGCCGCCCAGGACCGATTCGAGGTGCGCGACAACGGGGCGCAGATTCCTCTCAACAGCCGCAACGAGAACCTAAAGTGGCAATCCGACCGCCAGTTCAACGTCGGCATTGACATTGGGGCGCTGGACAACCGCTTCACCTTCACGGCCGACTATTTCAACAAGACCACCACCGACATTCTGTTTCCCACCGTGCCCGGGCAGCCCGCACCACAGGTGCAAGCCATCTTCTGGGATAACCTCGACGGTAAAATCGTGAACAAAGGGGTAGAAATGGCTTTGAACACGGTGCTGCTGCGCAGCGAGAAAATGGAAGTGGGCTTTAATGCCAACGCCACGTTTATCCGCAACGAAGTGAAGGACCTGGTAGGGCCCGAAATTATCACCGGCGCTATTAATGGGCAGGGCTTGTCGGGGGCTACGTCGCAGCTTATCCGGAACGGGAACCCCATCAACGCCTTCGTGCTGCCCAGGTACAACGGCCTCAACGACCAAGGACTGTCGAATCCGGTAGACCTCGCCAACCCGGTGTACGCAGGCAGCCCGAACCCCCGCACGCTGCTGGGCCTGAGCGCCAATGCCCGCTACGGCAAACTCTCCCTGATTGCCAACATGACCGGCGTGTTCGGCCAGTACGTCTACAACAACACGCTGAATGCAGTGGGCAACGTGGGCCAGATCGGGGCCGGCAAAAACATTGCCCTCTCTACGTTCGAAAACCCCATTAAGGAATCTATCGGCAACCCGGCGGCGGCCACCACGCGCTACCTGGAAAAGGGTGACTACCTGAAACTGTCCAACCTGACGCTGGCCTACGGTTTTGGTGACATAGGCAGCTTTGTGAAAGGTGCGCGCGTGTACATCACGGGGCAAAACCTATTCGTGATTACGAAATACGATGGGTTTGATCCGGAAATCAATACGGTGAAGCGCGGGGCCAACCAGGTGCCTTCGGTTGGCATTGATTACCTGCCCTACCCCAGTGCCCGAACCTTCACGCTGGGCGTCAATTTCAACCTGTAACCTCTAAGTCATTCCCACCATGAAATACGCTAAGATTGCCTATGCAACTGCCTTGCTGTCTTTGCTGCAGGGGGCTACTAGCTGTGACGTTGAAGAAACCCTGCAGGGGCAGCTCGCGCTGGATCAGATTCCGCGCGGTGACCCCGCGGCCCTGCTGCAAGGCGTGTACAACGCGCAGCGCGACCCTATTCAGGGGTGCGTGAGTGTATTTGCCCTTGAGGAAGTCTCGACTGATGCGCGCATTATGCCCACCCGCGGGCCTGACTGGGACGACAATGGCAAATGGCGGGCCCTGTTCAACCATACCTGGGACGGCAACAACGAGCGGGTGCGCGACACCTTCAACCAGCTGGAGGGCATCATTTTCGCCTCCACCGACCTGTTGCGCTTCGAACCTACTGTGCAGCAGCAGGCTGAGGCGCGGTTTCTGCGGGCCTGGGCCACCTTCCTGCTGCTCGACCTCTACGACCAGGTACTGTACCGGGAACCCGGCGAACCGCTGAACAACCTGGCCAAGGTGCGCAAAGGGACGGAGGCGCTCAACTACATTGTGAGTGAGCTCAACGCCATTCAGAAAGACCTCCCTGATGCCCCCGTCAGCCGCGCTACCAAGGACGCCGCCCGGGTGCTGCTCATGAAGTGCTACCTCAACAAAGGCGTGTACGCCAACCGGGCGGCCCCAACCTTTGCTGCCGCCGACATGAACCAGGTAATCACGCTGGCCGACGAAATCATCAACAGCGGGAAATATTCCTTCACCACCAACTTCTTCGACAACTTTGCGCCCAACAACGGGGCCATCGGCCGGGAGAATATCTTCACCCAGGAAAACACGTTCGGCAACGCCGGGCCCACGCGCGACTTCTGGAAGTTTGTGTCGCACTACAACATGCGCCCCGTAGATGGCTACAACGGCCCGGCTACCACGGCCGAATTTTACGATCTGTTTGAGGCGGCCGACAAGCGCCGGGGCGTGGCGTACGACATTGCCGGCGGCCCCGCTAACCCCGGCCGACGCATTAATGTAGGCTTCCTAGTTGGTCAGCAATACAACCTCACCACCGACGCTGCGCTTACTACGCGGGGCGGGGCACCGCTGAGCTTCACCAAGGATATCAACCTGTCTGAAACTGGTGCCGACCTCGAAGCCAAAGGCATCCGCCCAATCAAATACCCCGTCGATTACGTGAGCGAGGGCAAGGGTGGCAACGGGTGCGAAAATGACCACGTAACCTTCCGGCTGGCCGACGTGCTGCTGATGAAGGCGGAAGCTATTCTGCGGGGCGGCACGGGCACCAGTGCAGGCTCGTACGGCGCCACGCCGGTAGCCATCGTCAACTCTTTGCGGACGCACCCTTCGCGCGGGGCCAGCTCCCTCAGTTCGCTCACGCTCGATGTGCTGCTGGCTGAGCGGGGCCGGGAGCTGTACGGCGAGTCGTGGCGGCGGCAGGATATGATCCGGTTCGGCCGGTTTCTGCAGGCGCGCAAAGACAAGCCCCAGAGCGACCCAAAATATCTGCTGTATCCTATTCCCAAAAACCAGCTGGATATTAACCTTAACATCACTCAAAACCCTGGCTACTAGCTTCACATCCGTATTCAACAGCGTATAGGCAGGCCGTTGGCTACTGCTGCCCGGCAGCGGCCAACGGCCTGTTTGCGCCTGGCATATTTTCTACTATAGTTTCCGGCAATGAGAATCCTCACGAAACTACTCCTGGCGGTGTTGCTTGTGGCGGGCCTGCCAGGCAACGTCTGGGCGCAACCAAAACCTGCCCTAAAACCCGCAGCCACAAGTCAGGCCGAAACCTGGTGGAAGGAAACGGTGGTGTATCAGATTTACCCGCGCAGCTTCCAGGACAGCAACGGCGACGGCGTGGGGGATTTAAAGGGCATCATCAGCCGGCTCGACTACCTGAAAAGCCTGGGCGTGGGGGCCGTGTGGCTGAACCCCATCTACGCCTCGCCCAACGACGACAACGGCTACGACATTTCCGACTACCGCCGGATTCAGCCAGAGTTTGGCACGATGCAGGACTTCGATGCTTTGCTCAAGGGACTGCACCAGCGCGGCATCCGGCTGGTGATGGACATGGTGGTGAACCACAGCAGCGACGAGCATGAGTGGTTCCGGCAAGCCCGCAGCTCCCGCACCTCACCCTACCGCGACTATTACCACTGGTGGCCCGCCGAAAAGGGCAAGCCCACGCCGCGCTACAGCTTTTTCGACGTGAACAGCGACGCCTGGAAGTACGACTCGCTTACCAACAGCTACTACCTGCACTACTTCTCGCGCAAACAGCCCGACCTGAACTGGGAAAACCCCAGGCTGCGCCAGGAAGTGTACAGCATGATGCGCTTCTGGCTGGATAAGGGCGTGGATGGCCTGCGCATGGACGCCTTTCAGTACGTGTCGAAGGACCCCAGCTTCCCGGTGCTGCCGGCCGGTTACGAGAAAGACATCATCCGGTACTACGGCGGCGGCCCGCACCTGCACGACTACCTGCAGGAAATGAACCGGGAAGTACTCAGTAAATACAACATCATGAGCGTGGCCGAAGGAGCCGGCTCCGGCCCCACCGACGCCATGCTGTTCGTGGACCCAGCCCGCCGGGAACTGGATATGGCCTACCACTTCGAGGGCGTGGATCTGGGCAGTGGCCCTGATGGCTATAAACTCACGGATTTCAAGCGCATCTACACTCGTTGGGACAGTGCGTTTGCACAGCGCGGCTGGCTCGCCATCTTTCTGGCCAACCACGACGTGCCGCGCATGGTCAGCAAATTTGGCGACGACCGGCCCGCGTTCCGGGACGCTTCTTCCAAGCTGCTGACGACGTTTATCCTGACCATGCGCGGGACACCCTACTATTTCAACGGGGACGAGCTGGGCATGACCAATATTCGCTTCGAGCGGATTGAGGACTACCGCGACGTGGCGACGCTCAATGGCTACCAGCAGGTGAAGAACCAGGGCGGCGACCTAACGGCGTTTCTGGCCACGGCCAAGCGCCAGGCCCGTGACAACTGCCGCACGCCGTTTCAGTGGGATGCCACGGCCAATGCGGGTTTCACCACCGGCACGCCCTGGCTGAAGGTCAACCCCAATTACCGCACCCTCAACCAGGCCGATCAGAATAAGGACTCGAACTCCGTACTCAACTATTTCCGCAAGGCTACGGCCACCCGCAAACAGCATAAGGTGCTGGTGTACGGGCGGTATCAACTGCTCGACGCGCGCAATCCGCACATTTACGCCTACACCCGCACGCTGGGCAAGGAGAAGGTGCTGGTGGTGCTCAACTTCACGGCTGAGCAGCGCAGTTGGCCGCTGCCCACTGGCCTGACACCTAGCGGGCAGCCCTGGCTCAACAACTACCCCAGCTTTATGGCGGGCCCAACGCTGGCGCTGCAGCCCTGGCAGGCCGTGGTAGTACCGCTGCGCTAAACTTGCCTCCACCCGATCCGGCAGCAACCAGCTTATCCCTTTCCCGCGCTCCACTCCCACCCGTATGTCCACCTGCTTTCGTTTTCTCTTACTCTTCCTGCTGGCCACGTCCGCCGCGGCCCAGTCGGGCGCGCCCGACCCGTGGCGCCTGACGGCTACTACCATCGACTCCAAGAATTACTACGGCGTGACGGTGGCCAACGGGATGCTGGGCATTGTGTCGTCGCCGGAGCCGTTTCAGGTGAAGAGCGTGGTGCTGGCCGGGGCCTACGACCAATACGGCCGGGGCCGGGTGAGCAACTTCCTCAACAGCTTCAACCTGCTGAACATGTACCTGGAAGTGGATGGCCGCCGCCTCTCGGGCAAGGATGCCAGCAACTTCCGCCAGGAGCTGGACATGCAGCGCGCCAGCCTCACCACCTCCTTCGAGTACGCTGACAAGGCCACCATCCGCTACACCTACTACGCCCTGCGTCACCTACCCTTCACGGTGCTGCTCGACGTGAGCATCACGGCCAAAAAGGACCTGCAGCTGGGGGCCGCCAGCGTGATGGAAACCCCCGATGCTTTGCGCGACGCTCAGAACTACTACAACGAAATCGACCGGCCGCACGTGACGCTGAGCCTGCTCACGTCGTCGGCCCGCAGCCCCACCGGCAAGATGCAGTTGTGCGCTTCCAACACGTTTTTGTTTGGAGAAGGCCACGGCCAGGAGCCCAAGGTGATCCATGAAATGTGGGACAACAACATGCACCTGATGAAGTTCGGCAAGGCCCTGAAGGCCGGGCAGACCTACTCCTACGCCGTGGCAGGCTCCAGCATCACCTCCAGCCACCACCCCGACCCGCTCAACGAGGCCGAGCGCCTGACCATCTTCGCCCGCCTCGAAGGCAAGGACCGCCTGCTGGCCTACCACGCAAAAGCCTGGCAGGAGCTATGGCAGAGCGACATTCAGATTACCGGCGACGCCCAGGCCCAGCAGGACGTGCACAGCATGCTCTACCACCTCTACAGCTTCACCCGCGCCGGCACCGACTTCTCGCCCTCGCCCATGGGCCTCTCGGGGCTGGGCTACAACGGCCACGTGTTCTGGGATACTGATGTGTGGATGTTCCCGGCCCTGCTGGTGCTGCACCCGGACATGGCCAAATCGATGATTGAGTACCGGTTTCGGCGGCTGGAAGCGGCCCGGCGCAACGCCTTCGGCCACGGCTACCAGGGCGCACAGTACCCCTGGGAAAGCGCCGATACGGGCGTGGAGGAAACCCCGGTCTGGGCCCTGAGCGGGCCGTTTGAGCACCACATTTCGGCCTGCGTGGCCCTGGCAGCGTGGCAGTACTACTGCGTGACGCAGGACAAGGACTGGCTGCGCGAGAAAGGCTACCCCATCCTGTCAGCCACGGCTGATTTCTGGGCCAGCCGGGTGGAGCGTAACGGCCCCGGCCACTACGATATCAAGAACGTGGTGGCGGCCGATGAGTGGGCCGAAAACGTGGATAACAACGCCTTTACCAACGCCGCCGCCCAGGTAAACCTGCGCAACGCCACGGCCGCCGCCCGGCTGCTGGGCCTCAAGGCCAATCCCGACTGGGCGCACGTGGCCCAGAACATTCCGATTTTGAAGATGGCCGACGGCGTGACCCGGGAGCACGCCACCTATCAGGGCGAAGGCATCAAGCAGGGCGACGTGAATCTGCTGGCCTACCCGCTGGGCGTCATCACCGACCCCGCGCAAATCCGGAAGGATTTGGCCTACTACGAGACCCGCGTCCCCACCGAAGGCACGCCCGCCATGACGCAGGCCATCTTCGCGCTGCTGTACGCCCGCCTCGGCAACGCCGACAAGGCCGCCCACTTCTTCCAGGATGCCTACGTGCCCAACCTGCTGCCGCCCTTCCGGGTGGTGGCCGAAACCAAGGGCGGCACCAATCCCTACTTCGCCACCGGCGCGGGCGGCGTTCTGCAGGCCGTTCTGATGGGCTTTGGCGGCCTCGACATCACGCCCGCCGGCATTTCGCAACGCAAAACCACCCTACCCACGGGCTGGCAATCAGTCCGCATTACGGGCGTTGGGCCGCAGCGCAAAACCTACTCCGTCACGCGCTGACGGTTATTCGTTGGCCTTGCTTGACGCGCAACAAGCCCGGAATCATAACAGAAAACACATCCGTAACGCCCGGGCTGGCTGCAACCGGCCGCGTGGCGCTGCCGGGCTGGGGAGTGGCAGGAGGCCTCGTGGGAAGGGCCGCGTGTCCGCCGCTCGCCGCAAGGCGGGCGGCACTTTCCCCCTCCCGTACTCCCTGCCCCCATACCCTCCTACCCCACCACTATGGCCCTTAGCTCTACTCTTCCACACGCGGCCCCGGCCGTGGCCTCGGTGCCCAAGCCGCGGCTGGCTTTCTGGCAGATCCTGAATATGAACGTGGGCTTCTTCGGGATTCAGTACAGCTTCGGCTTGCAGCAAACCAACATGAGCCCCATTTACAGCTACCTCGGTGCCGACCCCGAGAAGCTGCCGTTTCTGTGGCTGGCCGGGCCCATGACGGGCCTGCTGGTGCAGCCCATCATCGGGGCGCTGAGCGACAAAACCCTCAGCCGCTGGGGCCGCCGCACGCCCTACTTTCTGATTGGGGCAGTGCTCTGTAGCTTTTGTCTGCTGGCTATGCCCTTCAGCCGGGCCGTATGGATGGCCGCCAGCTTGCTCTGGATTCTGGATGCGGCCAACAACATCACCATGGAGCCGTACCGGGCCTTCGTGAGCGACAAGCTGCCGCCCCCGCAGCACAGCGTGGGCTTCCTCACGCAGAGCTTCTTCACGGGCCTGGGCATCACGTTGGCCAATTTCACGCCCTCGGTGCTGGTGTATTTGGGGCTGGTCAGCGCCACAGCCCGCAGCCAGAACAACATCCCGCACACCACCTACGCGGCCTTCCTGATTGGGGCGGCCGTGAGCATTGGGGCCATTCTGTACTCGGTGTTCACCACCAAGGAGCACCCGCTCAGCGACGAGGAAGTGGCCGCCATCCGGGCCCAGCCCAAGGGCCTGAGCCACACCCTGGCGGAAATCGGCGGGGCTATCCGCGACATGCCGCTGACCATGCGCCGCATGGGCCCCATGATGCTGTGTACCTGGTACGCCATGTTCTGCTACTGGCAGTATATCACCCTGAGTCTGGCCAGCACCGTGTACGGCGTCAGCAGCTCGGCCGCGCCGGATTTTGCCAAGGCCCAACTCCTGACCGGGCGCGTGAACGGCACTTATAACGTGGTAACGTTTTGCGCGGCGTTCGGGCTGGCGTGGCTGGCGCGGCAGTGGGGCCCGCGGGCAGTTCACATGCTGAGCCTGAGTCTGGCCGGTCTGGGGCTGCTGGCGTTGCCCCTGATTACCGACCCCAACCTGCTGCTGGCTCCCATGATCGGGCTGGGCATTGGGTGGGCCAGCATGATGGGCACCACCTACGTGATGCTGGCTGGGGCCATTCCGAAGGAGCGCACTGGTGTGTACATGGGCATTTTCAACATGTTTATTGTGCTGCCCATGCTGCTCCAGACGGTGTCGTTTTCCTGGGTGTACCGCCATTTGCTCAGCTCCCGCCCCGAAAACGTGATTCACCTGGCCGGGGCCCTGCTGCTGGCGGGGGCGGTATGCGTGCTGTTCATTCCGCGCACCAGTCCGAACCTACAATTTGAGGAGCCGGCTGCTACCTGAACCGAACCAGCGGCCCATAGAGACGCGTACTCGCGTCTCGAGGCATGCTGATGGTATTTACTGATGCGCGGTTTCGGTCGCTCTGGCGGGAGATGCGAATACGCGTCTCTACAGGCCACTATCCCCTTTTGCCCTCGCGCGGCCCCACTCCCACCTTTCCCGTCATGACCTTTCAGTCCGAACCCGCCCTCGACCTCCTGCGCCGCGCTGCCACGCCTTATGGCTTTGTGGCCAGCGTGCAGGACATCAGCAACTACCAGCGCATCTGGACGCGCGACGGCGTGATAACCGGCCTGGCTGCTTTGCTCTCCGGCGAAGAAGACCTGCTGGAAGCCACTGAAGCAACCCTGCGCACCCTGTTCGGGGCCCAGCACGCTGTGGGATTTTTTGCCTCGAACGTGGATCCGCGTACCGGCCAGGCCAGCTACGGCGGCAACTGCGGCCGCGTCGATAACGTGAGCTGGGCCATCATCGGGCTGCTGCAGTTTGCGCACTGCACGGGCACCACGGCCCTGGCTACGGCCTTTCGGCCCCAGGTGGAGCGGGGGCTGACGGTACTGGATGCCTGGGAGTTCAATGGCAAGCACCTAGTATACGTGCCCCAGAGCGGCGACTGGGCCGATGAGTACGTGCAGCACGGCTACGTGCTCTACGACCAGCTGCTGCGGGTGTGGGCGCTGGAGCTGGCTGGCCACTACTACCAGCGGCCCGAGTGGCTGGCTAAGGCCGCCACCATCCGGCGGGTACTGGAGCGCAACTACTGGAACGATGATACGGCCACCGAGTCCACCGAGACAGCTCCGCTCTACGCGCCCAACCTCGTTCACCAACGGCGGCAGGCCCCGCGTACCTTCTGGCTGATGGGCTTCAACCCGGCCCGCGTGTACGGGCAGTTTGATCTGGCAGCCAATGCACTGGCCCTGCTGCTGAACCTGGGTCCGGCTACCCGGCAGACCACGCTCGTCACGTATCTGCAGACGCAGTGGCAGCAGCGGCCGTTTCTGTTCCCGGCCTTCGCCCCGGCCCTCACGCCCGCCGACGGCCTCATGGCGGAGCTTACCGACAACTACGCCTACGAGTTCCGGAACCACCCGCACGAGTTTCACAACGGCGGCCTCTGGCCCGTGTGGAACGGCTGGCTGGCGGCGGCACTACACCAGTTGCAGCCCGAGCTGGCAGCCCACCTCCGCACCAGCCTGCACGCGGCCAACCAGCTTAACCCCCAAAGCAACGACTGGGGTTTCTACGAAAACTTTCACGGCCTCACCCACGCCCCCATTGGGGTGCCCTACTGCACCTGGAGCGCCGCCGGGCAGCTGTTCGCCGAAGCCTATGCCGCCGGGCAGCGGCTGTGGGTGCCGTCGCCCCTGGCAGACTAGCCGCTGCCTGCCTGAAGCTCATTCTCTCACGCCTGCTTACAACGTCACTCATGCGCCCTTCTTCCGCTTCCGTTGCCGGGCCCGTCGGGTCGGTATCCGCCGGTCGGCTGCTCGCCATTGGGGAGGCCCTGCTGGATATTCTGACCACCGATTTTGTGGGTGACCTGTCCCAGGTGACCACCCTGCAGGCGGTGGCAGGAGGCAGTCCGGCCAACCTGTGCCGCTTTGTACAGCAGTGCGGCGGCACAGCTACGCTGGTAGCGGCCGTGGGCCAGGATGGCCTGGGCGACCTGCTGCTGCGGAGCCTGGCGGCGGCGGGCCTCAGCACCCAGCACGTTCACCAGCTCGCCGACCGCGCCACCAGCCTGATTGTGGTGGGCCGTAGCCGCGATACGCCGGCCTTCATCCCCTACCGCAGCGCCGACCGGTACCTACCCCCCATCGACCCGGACCTGATTGCGGATGCTACGTTGGTGCACACCACTGCCTTCGCCCTCAGCCGCCAACCCGCCCAGGACCACATTCTGGAAGCCTTGGCCACCGCTTACGACCAGGGCCGCGCGGTATCAGTTGACTGGAACTACGCCGCCCCCATCTGGCGGCGCGCCGACAATGCCCCCGACGTATGGCAGCGGCTGCTGGCCTACGAGCCCCTGCTCAAAGTCAGCCTCGATGATGTGGCCCGCTTCGGCAAGGTGCCGGCCACGGTCGAAGCCGCCAAGGAGTTTCTGCACGATACGCCGGCCCGCGTGCTCTGCCTCACCTGCGGCTCCGAAGGCGTGTGGTACCGCCACCGGGGCGGCCAGTGGCAGCATCAGGCCGCGCCCCCCGTGGAGGTTATGGACGCCACCGGAGCCGGCGACGCCTTTTGGGCGGGCTTTCTGACGGGCTGGATGCGGCAGGCCCCCATACCGGAATGCGTGCAGGCGGGCATCAGCACGGCGGCGCGGCGGCTGCAGGGGCAATTGGCGTAGCGTAACTCAAAGCCCCTCTGCTAACAATTCTGTTTGCTAAGTCATTTGAAACTACCTGAACCGTCATGCTGAGCGGAGCCGAAGCATCTCTCCCGCTTCGCCTGAGTACTACTGCAACGAAGCGGTAGACATGCTTCGGCAAGCTCAGCATGACGTTCAGGTAGTTATCAGACAAAACCTGATTGTATAGCCGTCAGCATAAAGTAGGCCGCCGTTGGCGTCTCATTATTGAACGCCTTGCTGCTTATTACGCACAAGACCGCCCCGAAACCGGTGTTTCGGGGCGGCCCTGAGAGTGGTGGCGGGGCGGAATTACGCGCCTTTCGAGGCCAGAATGTCCACCATTTCGATGGTGGGCTCGGCGGCCAGCAGGTCGGGAGCCTGAGCGAACAGGGCTTCGGCTACTTTGCCGCCCAGGTGGGCCTTGCGGCCGGCCTCATCGGGGAAGGTGTCGAAGATGCCGAACGTGGAGGGGCCGAGCTGGATGCCGTACCAGGTGGCGGTTTCGGGCTCCTGCTCTACCAGGGCCAGCCCGCCGCGCAGGAAATCGGCCACGGCCTGCTCTTTACCGGGCTTCGCTTCGAGACGCACTAACAATCCTACTTTTGCCATGATACAAGGGGGTTAACGGATGGAACGCCCTAACTACCGCCCCACCACCCGATTGTTTGCCGCCAAGCCGCCGCGCCGCCGCCGCTACCCGCGAATTTGGGTACTTTCGCGCCTCTCTCCCGCCTGCCTCTCTCCCACCCGCTCGCTCATGTCCCGTATTCTTCCCACCATCGTGGGGGCGCAGTTCTGCTGCACCTCGCTGTGGTTTGCCGGCAATGCCGTGGCGCCCGAGCTGGCGGCGCGGTTCCAGCTGCCCCCCGGCTTCGTGGCCTCCCTCACCAGCGCCGTGCAGCTGGGATTCATCAGCGGCACGCTGCTGTTTGCGCTGCTGGCCCTCGCCGACCGGTTTTCGCCCTCGCGGGTGTTCTTTATAAGTGCACTGGCGGCGGCGGCGGCCAACCTGGGCGTGCACCTGAGCGGCCTCGGGGCCGAGGGGCTGCTGGCCTGCCGCTTCCTCACGGGCTTTTTCCTGGCCGGCATCTACCCGGTGGGCATGAAAATAGCGGCCGACTACTACCAGGAAGGCCTGGGCCGCTCGTTGGGGTGGCTGGTGGGGGCGCTGGTGCTGGGCACGGCGTTTCCGCACTTGCTGCGCAGCGTTATGGGGCAGCTGCCGTGGTACTATGTCACGGGGGCTACCTCCGGGCTGGCGGTGCTGGGCGGGGTGGCCATGCTGCTGCTGGTGCCCGATGGCCCCCACCGCCGCCCCGGCCAGCGGCCCCGCCTCACGGCGTTTCTGGCGGGGTTCCGGCAGCCGGAGTTTCGGGCGGCGGCGCTGGGCTACTTCGGGCACATGTGGGAGCTGTACGCGTTCTGGGCGTTTGTGCCGGTGGTGCTGGCGGCCTTTCAGGCGCGGCACCCGGCGGCGGCGTTGCCGGTGCCGCTGCTCTCGTTCGGCATTATTGGCGGGGGCAGCCTGGCCTGCGTGGGCGCGGGGCTGCTGGCCCGCCGACTGGGACCGGGCCGGGTAGCCGCCACGGCCTTGGCGCTGTCGGGGGCGTGCTGTCTGGCTTCGGGGCTGGTGCTGGGCGGCGGCTCGGCGGTGGGGCTGGTGGCGTTTCTGGCGTTCTGGGGGCTGGTGGTGGTGGCCGATTCGCCCATGTTCTCCACCCTGGTGGCCCGGCACGCCCCCGCCGAATCGCGCGGCGCGGCCCTGACCATCGTCAACTGCCTGGGGTTTGCCCTCACCATCGGCAGCGTGCAGCTCACCGGCTGGCTGGCCCCGCGCCTGCCGCCTCAGCTGCTGTTGCTGCCCCTGGCCCTCGGCCCGGCGCTGGGGCTGTGGGCGTTGTGGCGCGGGCGAAAGGAGGTGATATCCTAAGATTATCATGTACTCAACTACTATATTTCTGCTATCTACCAACCAACAACAGGTCTTGAACAATGATGGAAATAGAAATCAATAAGAGACTCGCATTATTAGAAGAGCTTGAGACATCCGGCAATTTGATTAGACTAGGCCTTGGCGAGTTACAGAATCTAGGAAGTGGGAATTATTTTTACTTTCTACCATTTCAACTCCTTTCACAAGGATTTGAAAGATTCATGAAATCCTACATATGCATTGCTTATTACAACAAGAATGGAATATTACCTGATTTTAATTACTTAAAAAAATTTAGTCACGATTTAGAAAAAATATTGGATGAAATCAAAAGTCAATATTATCACAAATTTGAACGACCTCAATTTGAGCAAGATAGAATGTTTATAGAAAACGACAATGATCTAAAAAGTCTAATATATATAATATCCGAGTTCGGTAAATTATCTAGATACTATAATTTTGATGTAATCACAAGCAGTAACAAGATAGGTCTGAATGCTGTAGAAGCTTGGCAAGATTTTGAACACAAATTGATAATTTCCAATAATGATAGGCTTTTGAAAATATCTGATTTTGAATTGAACCACGAAGTTCAACACGAAATCAATAGCCATGTAGTAATAGTTTTCGAGAAATTCGTATCAGGTTTATCAAGACAGTTTATTTTCGGAAATCTAGGCGAATTTGGAAAACAATTTATTTCCAATACGCTACATGATTTTGGATTGATTTATGACAATAATCTTGGAAAAACCGATTACAGAAAATCAACTACTAAATATAAAGAAACACCCAAGAGAGTTCACAAACGAACACTTGCAGATGAGATAGACAGAAAGTTTAACCCTAATTATAAATCAAAGAAAGTAACAAGAGCAGAGTACCAAGGTGAATGGCCTTTTTACGTTGACGAAGTGATTATAGAATGTCGCCATAATCATTGGTGCATTGTAACAATAGACGGGCATGATTATTCATTGAGTGGAAATGCGAAGGGCAGATACAAGCTTGAAAATCCACATGATGCTGGCATGGCCATTCTTGGAAAGAGCTTTCATAATTTCATTACTATGGCTCGGGAATTATAGATACTTCATCCCGCCACACACAAAACCGCCCCGCAACCTCACGGTTACGGGGCGTTTTGCGTTACGGCAAGCGGCGGTGGTTACAGCAGCTTGTCAATCATCACGGGTAAGTCGCGGACGCGCTTGCCGGTGGCGTGGAAGACGGCGTTGGCCACGGCCGCGGCCACGCCCAGCATGCCTACCTCGCCGATGCCTTTCACACCCAGCGGGTTCACGATGTCGTCTTCCTCCTCCACAAACAGCACGTCGATGTCGTGGATATCGGCGTTGACGGGCACGTGGTACTCGGCGAAGTTGTGGTTCATGTAGCGGCCGAACTTGTGGTCCATCACCGTTTCCTCCATCAGCGCCATCCCGATGCCCCACACCACCGAGCCCAGCACCTGCGAGCGGGCAGTTTTGAGGTTGAGGATGCGGCCGGCGGCCACGGCGTTCAGCACGCGCGTCACGTGCACGGTGCCCAGGTCCTCGTCCACGGTTACTTCCACAAACACCACGTTGTGCGAGTGCAGCGAGTAGCCGTTCTGCTTCACCATGTTGGGCATCACCGACGAATCGGCTTCCAGCTTGGCTTCGCCGCTGGCCTGCAGCACGTCGCGCAGCACCACGGCCTGGCTGTGGTCGGCGCGCAGGCGGAGCTGGCCGCTGGCAAATTCCACGTCCTCGAACTTGGCATCACGCAACGGCGAATCGTCCATTTTCTGGGCTAGCTTGAAGATTTTCTCGCCCAGGGCCGCGCAGGTGCTCTGCACCGCCGAGCCCACCGAGGCCGCCGTCCAGGAACCGCCCTGCAGCGGCGACTCCGGCAAATCCGTATCGCCGAGCTTGAACGTCACGGCCTCGATGGGCAAACCCAGCGTTTCGGCCGCAATCTGCGACATGATGGTGTAGGTGCCGGTGCCGTTTTCGCCGGTGGCCGTCGAAACGGTCAGCTTGCCATCGGCCGTGATGCTGGCCTTGGCGGCGGCTTTCTGCTGGGTGGCATCCCACACGCCACCGCCCACACCCCAGCCCATGAGCTTGCCGTCGCCGTTGCGCATGGAGCCGGGGGCCTGGGTGCGCTTGTCCCAGCCGAATTTGGCCGCGCCCTGGTGGTAGCAGTCACGCAGCTTTTTGCTGCTGAAGGGCTTGTCCACGTTCTGGTCCCGCTCGGCGTAGTTGCGCAGGCGGAACTCCAGCGGGTCGAGGCCGGCGGCGTAGGCCATTTCGTCCATGGCAATTTCGAGGCCGATGGAGCCCGACGCGGCGCCGGGGGCACGCATGTCGAGGGGCGTGTACATGTCGAGCTTGGCAATCTGGTAGCCCAGCTTCACGTTTTCGCACTGGTAGAGCATGCCCGACCAGTTCACCACGTTTTCGGTGTAATCCTCAAACTGCGAGGTTTCGTGTAGCGCGTGGTGCTGCAGCGCGGCCAGCGTGCCGTCGGCGTTGGCGGCCAGCTTGAGGTATTGCAGCGTGTGGGGCCGGTGGCCGAAGCTGAACATCTGCTCGCGGGTGAGCGTCAGGCGCACCGAGCGTTTCAGCTCCAGTGCCGCTAGTACGGCCAGAAACGCCGAGTACTGCGGGCGCAAACCGGCTCCGAAGCCGCCGCCCATGTACTCGTTCACCACCCGGCAGTCGTCCTTTTTCAGGCCGAAGATTTTGGTGAGGTACTGCTGCACGTTGTACACGCCCTGCGTTTTGTCGTAGGCCGTGATTTTGCCCTCGCCGCGCCATTCCACGGTGGTCGTGAACAGCTCCATGGGGTTGTGGTGCTGGGCGCCGTGCACGTACTCGGCCTCCATGCGGTGCGGGGCCTCTTCCCAGGCTTTGTCGGGGTTGCCGCGGGGGGCCGGTGGCGGCTGGAAGCCGGTTTTGCCCGCGCCGGGCTCGTAGCCCTTGGCGCGCTGGGTTTCGAGGCTGGTTTCGTGGTCTTCCTGCTGGTACTCGATGCGCAGCACCGAAGCCGCGTAACGGGCCAGCTCGAAGTTTTCGGCCACAATCAAAGCCACGGGCTGCTGGCTGAACTTGATTTCAGCATCGTGCAGCGCCCGGAACGGCGAGCCGCCGGGAGCCACCAGGTCCTTGTAGCTTCTATCGAACCAGGCCAGGGAGGGCACGTTTTCGTGCGAAAACACCTGCACTACGCCCGGCAGCGCCAGCACTTCGTCGGCATGGATTTTCGTGATTTTGCCTTTGGCAATGGGGCTGCTCACCACATAGCCGTAGGCCATGTTGGCCACCTGATACTCGGCGGCGTAGGTGGCCGTGCCCGTCACCTTGGCCGGCCCATCGACGCGGCTGGTCGGCTTGCCGATATAGTTAGTCGTGCTCATACGGATTAGGGATTCGAGTTGAGAAATACGTCGGCGGCGTGTTGGTTGCCCTCGGCGGCCTGCTTGAGGGCCCGCACAATGGCGCGCTTGGCCAGCTCAATCTTGAAGTCATTCGAGCCGTGCCCCTTAGCATCGGCCACCACTTTGGCTGCCACGCGCCGGAATGTGTCCTCAGTGGCGGGCTGACCTTTCAGCATGTTTTCGGCCTCCTGGTCGCGCCAGGGCTTGTGGGCCACGCCGCCCAGCGCCAGGCGGGCATCCGTGATGGTGTTGCCCTCCAGCTCCAGCCCCGCCGCCACCGATACCAAGGCAAAGGCGTAGCTGCTCCGGTCGCGCAGCTTCAGGTAGCTGAAGTTCTTCTCAAAGCCTTTGGCCGGCAGATCGAGGCCCGTAATCAGCTCGCCGGGCTCCAGGGTGTTGTCTTTCTCGGGCTGGTTGCCGGGCAGGCGGTGGAAGTCGTCGAAGGCAATGGTCCGGTCGCCGTTGGGGCCGCTCACGCGCACCGTGGGGGCCAGGGCCGCCAGGGCCACGCACATATCACTCGGGTGGGTGGCAATGCACGACTCGCTGGTGCCCAGGATGCCGCACACGCGGTTGTAGCCACCGATGGCCGAGCAGCCCGAGCCGGGCTCCCGCTTGTTGCAGGGCGTGGCCAGGTCGTAGAAGTAGTAGCAGCGGGTGCGCTGCATCAGGTTGCCGCCGTTGGTGGCGGCGTTGCGCAGCTGCGGCGAGGCCCCGGCCAGAATGGCCTGGTTGAGCAGCGGATAGCGGCTTTTCACCTCGTCGTGCCAGGCCGTGTCGGCGTTGGTGGCCAGCGCGCCCAGGCGCAGGCCGCCGTCGGGCAGCGTCTCGATGTCGGCCAGCGGCAGCTTGTTGAGGCCCACCAAGTGCGTGGGGCGGGCCACATTTTCCTTCATCAAATCGATGAGGTTGGTGCCGCCCCCAAGGTATTCAGAGTCCGGATGGCTGGCTTTATCACGCACGGCGTCGGCAACGGCCGTAGCGCGGGAGTAGGTAAATGGGTTCATGTGTCAGAATTGAGTAGTGAGTAAGTGGTATTGAGTATTCGGTGGAATCGAGTAGCCAGACGCAACGTCTCACTACTCAATACCTGGTACTCACTACTTTTTGTCAACAACTTCTTTCACCGCGTTCAGGATGCCTACATAGGCGCCGCAGCGGCAGACGTTGCCGCTCATGTGCTCCCGAATTTCGGCTTCGGTGTGGGCGCGGTCCTCGTTGATGAGGCCCTGGGCCGAGCAGATCTGACCGGGCGTGCAGTAGCCGCACTGGAAAGCATCGTGGTCGACGAAAGCCTGCTGCAGCGGGTGCAGGTTCTCGGGGGTGCCGAGGCCTTCGATGGTGGTGATTTCGTCGCCCTCGTGCATCACGGCCAATGAGAGGCAACTGTTGATGCGCTTGCCGTCGACCAGCACTGTGCAGGCGCCGCACTGGCCATGGTCGCAGCCTTTCTTGGTGCCGGTCAGGTGCAGGTACTCGCGCAGGGCGTCGAGCAGAGTGGTCCAGGGGGCAATCTGCAGCGTATGCTGCTGGCCGTTGATGGTGAGCTGCACCGGGCTGGTGGGCGGCGGCGCGGCCACTCCGGCGGCATTGGCCAGTGAATTGGTCGGGTGCTGAGGCATAGAAAGAAGCGTAGAGGTTAAGGAGGGCAAACGGTAGCCGGCCGGAGCCAAACGGCTGGGCAGGTCCGTTGGCTTACGGGGCTTTGCGCTTTGGCGTTATGCTTTCCGGCGTATTTTGCCTGTACAAAATCCTATCCTTGCCTTATCCGCATTTCTGCACCTTACTTATCAACTTCTTAGCCAATTATCCATATTCAGTCTAAATAGCCAACCTTTTTGAATACAGTTACCCCGCATTACTTCTATATTTCGTCATATTATCTAAAATATAACGTTCCTAGTTTACGCCCGGCTTCTACTCGCCCGCAGCCGGCTCAACGACTCCGGCGTAATGCCTAGGTAAGCCGCAATGTGGCGCTGGGGCAGCCGCTGGGCCAGCGTGGGATACAGCTGCTGAAACTCTTGATATCGAACCTCAGCCGGAGCGCTCAGCACCCCAATCAGCCGCCGCTGCATGGCCACCAAGCTCCGTTGCAGCAGTTCGTAGAAAAACGCCTGAGACCCCAGCCCGAACGCCGGCAGCTGCGCGTAGAACCTAGCCCCGAACAGCAGCACCTCCGAATCTTCCAACGCATCAATGGCAAACAGCGCGGGCTCGTGGCGGCGCAGGCTTTGCTGGTCGGCAATCCACCAGTTTTCGGGCGCGAACTGCAAGATGTGTTCCTTCTGCCGCTCATCCGTCACGTAACTGCGCAAGCACCCCCGCACCACAAACGCCCCGTAGCGGGCCGGCTCGCCCTGCCGCCCCAGCACCTCCCCTTTCGCCAAATGCCGCGGCGTCAGCAGGGCCGCCAACTCCGTAAACTGGGTTTCAGTGAGCGGGAGTTTGTCGTGGAAGTAGGTACGGAGCGCGTTTAGCATGGCACTAAAATTAGTGCTAAGTATAAAAGCTAGTTTCTGAAGCTTCCTACAACCCATACGTGAGCTGCAGATAATAAAGGCCGCCGACGCTGGGCCCGCCGAGGTAGCTGACGTAGTAATGGTTGAGCACGTTGCTGGCTCCCAGCTTCAAGCGCAGGTTGGGCTCGGGCAGGCGGTAGCTGAGTTGGGCATCGAGGGTGCCGTAGGCGGGCACGTAGCCGGTTACCAGGAAGGTTTGGGAATAGTAGCGCTGCTGCCAGTGGTAGTTGAGGCCGAAACCGAAGTTGTGGGCCACGTTTTCGTTGCCTAGGCTCAGGTTGGCGGCCCAGCGCGGCGTGTTGAAGCCATCCTCCAGCCCGTCGCCCAACTCAGTGCGGCGCAGGCGGGCGTAGGTGGTGCTGGCCCCGGCCAGGTAGCCGCCGGACGTTTCGTAGCGCAGCCCTAAGGAGCCGCCGTAGTTATACACCCGGCTGCGGGAGTTGGTCCAGAGGCGGTAGCGGGCCTGGCCGGCGCGGGCGCTCAGGGCGGTGGCCACGGCGTTCAGGTCGGTGCCCGAATTCAGCGGTTGGCCGGCAGCATCCAGGGGCACGTAGGCTTCTACCTGGGCAATAAAGTCGCGGTAGGTGTTGGCGTAGAAGTCCACATCGGCCAGCAGCCGGCCGCCGGGTAGCAAAGCCGCCTTGTAGCCCGCCTCCCAGGATTTGATGTACTCGGGCCGCAGATAAGTGTAGGGGTTGGGTTGCAGCAGGCCCTGGTTCTCCCTGATGGCCTGGCTGCGCGAGAGGCCGCCGGTGTTCACGCCCCGCGTCACGGCCGCGTTGAAGGCATCAATGGAGCTGCGCAGGTAGCTGTTCTCAAACACTCCATCCGACATCACGCGCAGCCCCCCGATGCGCTTCACCTGCCCGCTGTTCACGTTGGAAAAGCCCTCAAACAAACTCGGAAACCGGTAGCCGCTCTGGTAGCTCACCCGGAAATTGTGGCGTTGGGTGGGCGAGTACACGGCCGTCAGGCGCGGGTTGAAGCGGGTGCTGAAATAGTCGTTCTTATCGGCCCGCAGCGTGGCCGTCAGGCGGATTTTCTCCTCCCACAGCCGCGCCCCGACCTGCACGAAGCCGCCGGTTTTGCCGTAGGTGAGTGTGCTGAACGGGTCCTCCCCTGCTTCGGGGTTGATGAAGTAGTTGCCGTCGGGCTGAATGAAGTAGGTGCGGTGGTCGAGGCCCAGCAGCACGTCGGCCCAGGCAGGCAGGCTTTTGCTACCGCTCCGGCGTAATGCTTCGCCGAGGTTCAGCTGGCCTTCCAGATGCAGTAAATCGGCCTGCACGCGCAGGGCCGCGCCCTGGTCCCAGTTGTTGATGTCAGCCAACTCGCGCAGGCGCTGTTGGAACTCCGGCGTGCCGGGCTGCAAACGGCCAGCATCGGCAGCGGCGCGGGCGGCGGCGTGGGCCTGCGTTACGGTCTGGCCGTTTTGCGTGGCGGCGTTCCAGGCGGCGGTGTAGTCCTGGTTCCAGCGGGCGTCGGGCTTGAAGCTACGGTCCAGGTTTTCGGCGGCGGAGCGTAGGTTGTAGCTGCGGCCGGTATTTTCCTGGGTGAAATAGGCGCGGGCCTGCACCACGGGGCCGGTAAGTTGCAGGGCGTGCTGCTGCAGGTGGTAGTTTTCGAGCCGGAACCGGTTGCTGCGCTGGTACACGTTGTCGAAGTGGCTGCCCCGGTAGGTGTAGGCCAGCTCCGTTTTGTCGGTTAGCTTGTAGTGCAGGGCCGCGTCGTAGCGCAGGGTTTGCAGCTGGTAGTCGGTCACTTCCTGCTCGCGGTAGCCGGTGCGGGCCACCTGGTAGCTCTTGCCGCCCAGCGTCAGTGCCGAGCGGTTCGAGGATTCGTTGCCGTAGCTGCTCACCGGGTCGCGGGCCGGGTTGTCGGGGCCCAGCAGGCCGGTGGTGGCATTGCCGTTGGGGTTGATGTCCGTCAGGTCGCGGGCAATCCAGTCGTAGCCGCGCAGGTAGGTACCGTTCACCTTGAAGGCCCACTTCGGATGCAGCACCCGGGCGTATCGCACACTGGTTTCGGAGAAGGCGTGCGCGCCGGTGGCCGGGTTGTTCAGGTGGTTGACGCCGGTCTTCTGCTGCACGCTCAGGCCGGGGCTACGGAACGGGTTGCGGGTGCTGAAGTTGGCCAGCCCGTTGATGGCGTTCAGCCCGTACAGCGCGGCGGCCGTGCCCGGCACCAGCTCCACCGCCTGAATATCCAAATCACTCGGCCCCAGCAGGTTCCCAATGGGTGCTCCGATGTGCGGCGCCTGATTGTCGATGCCATCCACGAGCTGGGCGAAGCGCACGTTGGTGGTGTTGCTGAAACCCCGGGCATTCAGCACCCGAAACCCCAGGCTGGGCGTGAGCATCTGCACGCCCTTCAGGTGCTCCAGGGCATCAAAAAACGAAACCGCTGGCGTAAGCCGCAGCTGTCGGGCACTGAGCTTTTCCACTGTTACGGGTGACTGCAGGATACTTTCCTCCACCTTCGAGGCCGTCACTACCACCTCCCCCAGCCGCGTGGTGTCGGCGGGGGCCTGGGCGTAGGCCAGTATCGGAAGCAGCAACAGAGCGGGCGTAACGTATTTCATGCGTTATATTTTTCCAAACATAACGAATATTGAGCTTACGGAGTTTTCTCGCAGAGGTCCGCTGAGGGATGCGCTGAGGACGCGGAGGTCGTTCTTATGCGTACCTCCGCGAAGCCTCTGCGGACCTCTGCGGGAACCGCCGCTAGAACATCCGCGCCGCCTCCGCTGCCAGAAACACCTGAAACCGCGCCTGCAACGCCTCAAACTCCGCAATCAGGGCCTCGCCCTCCGGTGTTACCACGGTACCGCCGCCGCGCTTGCCCCCGGTTTGGGTAAGTACCAGCGGCCGGGCCGCCTGCGCGTTCAGGGACGACACCAAATCCCAGGCCCGCTTGTACGACATGCCCATTTCCTGCGCCGCCTTTGAGATGGAGCCGTGCTGCTGAATCTGGCGCAGCAACTCCAGCCGCCCGATACCCATAAACCGGTCGTCGGCAGATTCCACCCAGAGGCGGCCGGTGAGGCGGAAGGTCAGGTCAGGGCGGAGCAGGTCTTTCATGCGGGCAAATATCGGAGTTTACGCAAGGGTTGGAAATTGTAAGCCATAGTTCAGCTCCAGAAAGCCGGAAGGCTGGTATTGATGGCTCCAGCGCGGTTTTGGCGCAACCTGCCTGGCCGGCCAGGCGCGGGCCGAGGGCCGTTAGAAACCGGAAACCGGCCGCACCGCCGCACCTGCCCGGTTAACCCGAGCGGTATACTGGGCTTTTGACCTGCCGCCGGAGTAATTTCTGTAACGTCCTACGCCCTGATCAACCGACTCTTTTCGATGGAACTGACTGCCCCACAAGGCCTTTACCGCCCCGAGTTTGAACACGATGCCTGCGGTACGGGCTTTATTGCCTACGTGGATGGCCGCCGCTCGCACCAGATTGTGGCCGATGCGCTGACGATTCTGGAGAATATGGAACACCGCGGGGCCTGCGGCTGCGACGCCGAATCCGGCGACGGCGCGGGCCTGCTGCTGCAGCTGCCCCACTGGTTTCTGCTGGAAGAATGCACCACGCTGGGTATCCGGCTGCCCGAGCCCGGCGAGTACGGCGTGGGCATGACCTTTCTGCCCAAAAACGAGGCCCTGCGCCACATCAGCCGTGATATCATCAACCAGGCCGCCGCCCGGCTCGGGTTTCCGGTGCTGGGCTACCGGCCGGTGCCGGTAAACCCCGCCGGCATCGGCCCCACGGCTCTAGCCGCCGAGCCGGCTATGGAGCAGCTGTTCGTGGGCCGGCCGGCCGGCGTGGTCACGTCCGAGGAGTTTGAGCGCAAGCTCTACGTGCTGCGCCGCCTCATCAGCCACGAAACCGCGGCCCAGCTGCCCCAGGAAGAGGTGTACTTTACCTCCCTCTCCTGCCAGGTCATCATCTACAAGGGTCAGCTGACCACCTACCAGGTGCGCGGCTACTTTCCGGAGCTGTCGGATGCGCGCGTGACGTCGGGGCTGGGGCTGGTGCATTCCCGGTTTTCGACGAATACCTTTCCCAGCTGGCGACTGGCCCAGCCCTTCCGGCTGCTGGCCCACAACGGCGAAATCAACACCCTGCGCGGCAACCTCAACTGGTTTTACGCTGGCCTTCCCTCCTACCTCTCCCCTTATTTCTCGGCCGAGGAAATGGAGATTCTGCTGCCCGTCATCGACTCCGGCCAGTCAGACTCGGCCTGCCTCGACAACATTGTGGAGCTGCTGCTGCACTGCGGCCGCAGTCTGCCCCACGTGATGATGATGCTGGTGCCCGAAGCCTGGGACGGCAACGAGCAGATGGACCCGCTCAAAAAGGCCTTCTACGAGTTTCACGCCACGTTTATGGCCCCTTGGGACGGCCCGGCGGCCCTCCTGTTCACCGATGGCCGCATGGTGGGGGCCATGCTGGACCGCAACGGCCTGCGCCCCCTGCGCTACGCCCTCACCGACGACGGCCGGGTACTGGTGGCTTCCGAAGCTGGGGTACTGGGCGCGGGTCTGCCCGAAGCCCGGGTGGTGCGCAAGGGCCGCCTGCAGCCCGGCAAAATGCTGCTCATCGACACCGTAGCGGGCCAGATCATCACCGATGAGGAGTTGAAAACCCAGGCCGCCACACGCCAGCCCTACGGCCAGTGGCTGAGCGAGTACCAGATTCGGCTGGAGGAATTGCCCGAGCCCCGGCTGGTGTTCACCGACCTCGCGGCCGAATCGGTGTTCAAGTACCATCAGGTATTCGGCTACACCCGCGAGGACATCGACACGATTCTGACGCCGATGGCCGTGGAGGGCAAGGAGCCGATTGGCTCTATGGGCGTGGATTCGCCGCTGGCGGTGCTTTCCGACCAGCCCCAGCACCTGAGCAGCTACTTCAAGCAGTTCTTCGCCCAGGTCACCAACCCGCCCATCGACCCCATTCGGGAGCGGCTGGTGATGAGCCTGGCCACCTTCATCGGCAACAACGGCAACATTCTCGACGAGGACAAAATGCACTGCCACTGCGTGGCCCTGCGGCAGCCCATCCTCACCAACCACGAGCTGGAAAAGCTGCGCAGCATCGATACGGGCCTGTTTAACGCCAAAACCATCAACACCTACTTCCGGGCCGATGGCCGGCCGGGTGCCTTGCAGGCCGGCCTGGAGCGCCTCTGCCGCTACGCCGAGGACGCAGTGGACGACGGCTTCGAGGTGCTAATCCTGTCGGACCGGTCGCTTGACTCAGAGCACGCGGCTATTCCCTCGCTACTGGCCGTGTCGGCGGTACATCACCACCTCATCCGCAAGGGCTACCGGGGCTCGGTGGGCCTGGTAGTGGAGGCCGGCGACGCTTGGGAAGTGCATCATTTTGCCTGTCTGCTGGCCTTCGGGGCCACGGCCATCAATCCCTACCTGGCCCTCAGCACCATCCGGATCCTGCACTACGAGGGCCGGCTGGGCGGGGGCCTGACGGTGGCCAAGCTGGAAGCTAACTACCAGAAAGCCGTGTGCGACGGGCTGCTGAAAATCTTCTCGAAAATGGGCATCAGCACCCTGCAGAGCTACCACGGCGCGCAGGTATTCGAGATTCTGGGGCTGAACCGCGTCGTGGTGGACCAGTACTTTCACGGGGCCATGACGCGCATCGGCGGGCTGGGGCTCGATGAAATTGCCCGTGAAACCCTGTTCAAACACTTCCAAGGCTTCCGCAGCAGCACGCTGGAGGAGCAGGCCCTGCTGCCCGAAGGCGGCGTGTACCAGTGGCGGCGGCGGGGTGAGGCCCACCAGTTCAACCCCGAAACAGTGCACCTGCTCCAGCAGGCCACCCGTACCAACTCCTACGACACCTACCGGCGCTACGCCCGCCTGGTGAACGAGCCCGGCAAAGGCGCCTTCACCCTACGCGGCCTCCTGGACTTTGCTCATCACCGCCCGGCCGTACCGCTGGCGGAGGTGGAGCCCGCCGAAAACATCATGCGGCGCTTTGCCACCGGGGCCATGTCGTTCGGCTCGATTTCGCACGAGGCGCACAGCACCCTGGCCATTGCCATGAACCGCATCGGGGGCAAGAGCAACACCGGCGAGGGCGGCGAGGACCCCATGCGCTACGAAGTGATGGAAAACGGCGACTCCATGCGCTCGGCCATCAAGCAGGTGGCCTCGGCCCGCTTCGGCGTGACGGCCCACTACCTCACCAACGCCGACGAGCTGCAAATTAAGATGGCCCAGGGCGCCAAGCCCGGCGAGGGCGGCCAGCTGCCCGGCCACAAGGTAGACGAGTGGATTGCAAAGGTGCGCCACGCCACGCCCGGCGTGGGCCTCATCTCGCCCCCGCCCCACCACGACATCTACTCCATCGAGGACCTGGCCCAGCTCATCTTCGACCTCAAAAACGCCAACCGGGCGGCCCGCATCAACGTGAAGCTGGTGAGCAAGGCCGGCGTGGGCACCATTGCGGCCGGCGTGGCCAAGGCCCACGCCGACGTGATTCTGATTGCCGGCTTTGATGGCGGCACCGGCGCTTCGCCCCTTAGCAGCATCCGTCACGCCGGGCTGCCCTGGGAGCTGGGTCTGGCCGAAGCGCACCAGACGCTGGTGCGCAACCAGCTCCGCAGCCGGGTGGTGCTGCAGGCCGACGGCCAGCTGAAAACCGGCCGCGACCTGGCCATTGCCACGCTGCTGGGGGCCGAGGAATGGGGCGTAGCTACCGCCGCGCTGGTGGCCGGGGGCTGCGTGATGATGCGCAAATGCCACCTCAACACCTGCCCCGTGGGCGTGGCCACCCAGGACCCCGAGCTGCGCCGTTTGTTCAGCGGGCAGCCCGAGCACATCGTGAACCTATTCCGGTTTCTGGCCGAGGAACTGCGCGAAATCATGGCCGAGTTGGGCTTTCGCACCGTGAACGAGATGGTGGGCCGGGCCCAGTTCCTCAAGCCCCGACCCGACATCACGCACTGGAAAGCCCGCCACCTCGATTTGCGTGACCTGCTGTACCTGACCTCGCCGGAGCCCGGCAGCACCCTGCACAAGAGCGAAGCCCAGGACCACGGCCTCCAGGGCATCCTCGACTGGCAGCTGCTGGAACACGCCGGCCCGGCCCTAGACCACCAGCAGCCAGTGCAGGCCGAGTTTGCCGTCCGCAACATCGACCGCACCATCGGCACGCTGCTTTCCAACGAAATTACTAAGCGCTACCACGCCGCCGGACTGCCGGAGGGCACCATCGAGTACACCTTCCGCGGGTCGGCGGGGCAGAGCTTCGGGGCGTTCAGCGTGCGGGGACTGGCGTTCCGGCTGGAAGGCGAGGCCAACGACTACGTGGGCAAGGGCCTGAGCGGGGCCCGCCTCATCATTCACCCCGCGCCTGAGGCCCACTTCGAGCCCACGCAAAACATCATCATCGGCAACGTGGCACTGTACGGGGCTACCTCCGGCGAGCTGTTCGTGCGCGGGCAGGCCGGGGAGCGGTTCGCGGTGCGTAACTCCGGGGCCACGGCCGTGGTGGAAGGTGTGGGTGACCATGGCTGCGAGTACATGACCGGCGGCCGGGCGCTCATACTGGGCCGCACCGGCCGCAACTTCGCTGCCGGCATGAGCGGAGGCATTGCCTGGGTGTACGACGCCGACGGCTCCTTCCCCCAAAACTGCAACCCCGAAATGGTAGAGCTCGACCCGCTCGACGCCGACGACGAAACCCACATCCAGCACCTGCTCCGCCAGCACCACGAGCTCACCGGCAGCCAGCTGGCCAACTTCCTGCTCAGTAACTGGCCCGAGGAAGTTGGCAAGTTCGTGAAGGTATTCCCGAGCGAGTACAAAAAGGTGCTGCAAAAGGCCCGGGTGGCGGTGGGGTAACCCCTCCGGCCATGAACGATGTAGAGACGCGACACTTCGCGTCTTCCGCCAGAACGACCAGCACCGCACCAGTTCAAACAACATCAGCAACGACGAGACGCGAAGTGTCGCGTCTCTACAACCGCCAAAGCCGTCTGGCTCCCTCTCTCCCCCTTGAGAGGGGGCCGGGGGGTGAGGCACCACGCACATGGGCAATAGCACCGGTTTCAAGGAATTTCAGCGGGAACTGCCCGCCAAAGCCGCCCCGCATGAGCGCGTGGCGCACAACCGCGAGTTTGTGGGCCAGTACGCCGACACGCAGTTGCGGCAACAGTCGGGGCGGTGCATGGAGTGCGGTATTCCGTTCTGTCACGCGGGCTGCCCGCTGGGCAACATCATCCCCGAGTTCAACGACGCTGTGTACCGCCAGGACTGGGAGTCGGCCTACCAGATTCTGAGTTCGACCAACAACTTCCCCGAGTTTACCGGCCGCATTTGCCCCGCCCCCTGCGAGTCGGCCTGCGTGCTGGGCATCCATGCCGCGCCGGTGGCCATTGAAGAAATCGAGAAGCACATCATCGAAACGGCGTTTGCGCGGGGCTACGTGCGGCCCACGGCTCCGGTGCTCAAAACCGGCAAATCGGTGGCGGTGGTGGGCTCCGGTCCCGCCGGGCTGGCGGCGGCGGCCCAGCTGGTGCGGGCCGGCCACGCCGTCACGGTGTTTGAGCGCGACGACCGGCCCGGTGGCCTGCTCCGCTACGGCATTCCCGATTTCAAGCTGGATAAGTGGGTGATTGACCGCCGCATCCGGGTGCTGGAAGAAGACGGCGTGCAGTTCCGCTGCAACACCGAAATCGGCCGGGATATTCCGGCCCCGGACCTGGCCGCGCAGTTTGATGCCGTGGTGCTGGCCGGCGGGGCGCTGGTGCCCCGGGAACTGCTTCTCCCCGGCCGCAAGCTGGCGGGCGTCCACTTCGCCATGGACTACCTCACCCAGCACAACCGCCGCGTGAGCGAATTGCCCATCGACAGCGAGGAGCTGCTGGCTACCGGCCTCGACGTGGTGGTTATCGGCAGCGGCGACACAGGCTCCGACTGCGTGGGCACGGCCAACCGCCAACAGGCCCGGTCCGTCACGCAGTTTGCCCTTATGCACCAGCCCGCCCCCGAGCGGCCCAAATCCGAGCCCTGGCCCCACTACCCCAACTACATGTTCCGCACCAGCACCTCCCACGAAGAAGGCTGCCAGCGCTACTGGGGCATCAACACTAAGGCCTTTCTGGGCGACGAAAATGGCCACCTCCGCGCCCTGCTCGTCACCGACGTAACCTGGGAAACCGACGTACTGGGCCGCCGCTTAGCCTTCAGCGAGGTAGCAGGCTCAGAGCGCGAAATTCCCTGCCAGCTGGCCCTGCTGGCCCTGGGCTTCGCCTCCCCCCGCTACGAAGGCCTGCTGGAGCAACTCGGGGTGGCCCTGGACGACCGTGGCAACGTGCGCACCGCTTCCGATACGGACTTCCTCACCTCCCAACCCAACGTATTCGTGGCCGGCGACATGCGCCGGGGCCAGTCCCTGGTCGTCTGGGCCATTTCCGAAGGCCGCGAAGCCGCCCGCCAGGTAGATCTGTTCCTGATGGGCAAAACCGCCCTGCCCAGCAAGGACGCCGTAGGCATGTTCGGGTAGGATCGTTTGAACTGAAGTAACAGACCGTCATGCTGAGCATGTGGCGCATCGAGCCAGGGTCCGGAGGCGTAGTCGAAGCATCTCTACCGTTTCATTGGGTCAGTATTACAACGAAGCGGTAGAGATGCTTCGGCAAGCTCAGCATGACGTTCTGGAAACCCGAACCGCCCGCTGTTTCCAGCGGGCGGTTCGGGTTTCTTGCCAGATTAAAACGGCGGCGGGCCGTCGTCGAAGTTGCTGCGGGGGAAGGGCTGCGCGGGTGGCGGGCCGTCGTTGTTGATGCGCGAGCCGAGGCGGATGGTGTTCGGGGCGAAGCCGGACTGGTCGTCGTCGAAGGTGCTGGTGGGGAAAGCGCCGGGGTTGAAGCCCGCGTCGCCGAAGCCGCCACCGGCCCCATCAAGGTCAGCAAACTTGGTGAACTTACCGATGAACTTGAGCTGCACGCTTTCCAGGGAGCCGTTCCGGTGCTTGGCAATGATGACCTCGCCGGTGCCCTGGGTCGGGTTGCCCATCTCGTCCTCCGTAATCTTGTAGTACTCGGGGCGATACAGGAAGATTACCATGTCGGCGTCCTGCTCGATGGAACCCGATTCCCGAAGGTCGCTCAGTTGCGGCTTCTTATCGCCACCGCGGGTTTCCACGGAACGACTTAGCTGCGACAGCGCCAGCACGGGCACGTTCAGCTCTTTGGCAATGCCTTTGAGGGCCCGCGAAATCGAGGCAATTTCCTGTTCGCGGTTACCGCCGCCCTTACCGTCGGTGTTGCCGGTCATCAACTGCAGGTAGTCGATGATGATCATCTGGATATCGTGGTGGGCCTTGAGGCGGCGGCACTTGGTGCGTAGCTCCCGGATGCTGAGGCCCGGCGTATCGTCGATGTAGATGGGGGCCGACGACAGACTGGAAATCTTGTGGTTGAGCTGCGCCCACTCGTAATCGGCCAGGTTGCCCTTCTTGATCTTCTCCGAATCCAGCTCTGCCTCCGCCGAAATCAGACGATTCACGAGCTGCAGCGACGACATTTCCAGGGAGAAAATGGCCACCGGCTTCTTGAACTCTACCGCCGCATTGCGCATGGCAGATACCACGAAAGCCGTGTTGTGCGTCACGGTCATGTCCTGGAGCAGAAACAGCCGGTTACCGTCGATACTGAAGCCGTAATAATCATCCTCGCCGTCGAATTCCACCGTAATGCCGGTCATGCGCCAGTCCACGGGGCTGCGCCAGGGCTGGGCCTGCTTGCGGGCCACGCGCACCGGCACTTGGTTGATGTCGCCGTAGATGCGCACCCGGTACACCTCGCTTTCGTAGCCGATGGCACTGATGGCGGCCCGCTTCTTCTTGAGCGAAGTGCGGAAGCCCAGCGAGTCGGCCAGAAACTTGATCTGGCGGGCCAGCCGATGGTTCTTCTGGGTGATTTCGTAGCCGTTGGACACCGGGTCAAGGTGGCCGTCGGAGTCAATCAGGCCCGCCAGCAGGCGCAGGCGGTTGTCGGCGCTGTTGCTCAGGTACTGCTGCGGAATATGCTTGTCGCCGAGCACGCCCAGCTGGCGCAGCTCGTCCTGCAACGAGTATTGCGCCACGCTGCCGCCCTGCCGGCCACGCGTGATGCCGTAGCTGTTGCAACGATTTTCCACTACGCCTACCGTGACCTGCATGTCCAGTTCGGCAGCGTACTGGTGCAAATACTCGATGATTTCCTGGTCCTGGCCCGTGATGCGGCAATTATCGGAAGCACCATCCCCGAGCCACACGCCCAGGAAATACGGATCAACCGATACTGGCTGCGCGGCAAACTCCACCGGCACTTTGTAGCCCTTGTAATTGGAACGGAACTTGGCCGACTTGCCGAGCCAGTCCTTTACCGTGATATTGAGTACGTCGCCGTGGCGGTGCAGGCCCTCGGTACGGCTGCGCTTGAGCGAGAGGATGTGGCTTTCGTTGACGCGGTATGCTTCGCCCTTATTCTGACGCACCCAGTACATGTTCTCGCGGCCCCGGGCAATATTAAGCACCCGGCGCGGCGTGGAGTCGTCGCCCATCAGCAGCTCGCCGGCCTGCACGTCTTCCACGTTGCGCAGTGTGCCATCGAACATCAGCACTTTGGTGCCTTTACCGAGACACTTACCCATGCCTGGCCGAGCTGCAATAATCACTAAGTCAGATGGCTGCCAGCCGGACGTGACGCGGTCCAGGGCCGAGAAGCCGGAGGGCACGCCAGTGAGGCCGTCCTTCTGGTCCTTCTTTTCTTCCAGCTCTTTGATGGCCTTGCCCATCAGGCTGCGCATGTCGTCAAAGTTCTTGCGGATGTTGGATTCCGACACCTCGAACAATGACTGCTCGGTGGTATCAAGCAGGTTAAACACGTCGGTGGTGTCCTCGAAGGCGTCGCGCTGGATATCGGAGGCAATGCGGATCAGCTCCCGCTTGATGGCGTTTTCGGTGATGATGCGGGCGTGATACTCGATGTTGGCCGCCGAGTTGACCTTGAACGTGAGGTTGGCCACGTAATGCGCGCCGCCGGCCACTTCCAGCTCGCCCATCTCCCGCAGTTCGTGCGTAACGGTCAGAATATCAATGGGCTCCGACTTGTCAAACAGGTTCAGGATGGCCTTGAAGATGCGCTGATGACCGTCCTTGTAAAAGCTCTGGGGCTTGAGAATGTCGATAACCGTGGTGAGGGCATCCTTTTCCAGCATGAGCGCGCCCAGCACAGCCGCCTCCAGCTCGGGGGCCTGGGGCGGCAGCTTGCCCGACGCGCCGCCCATGGGCAGCTGCGCGGGGCGGCTGTTCCAGGCCGCTTTGGCGCGGGTCCCAGCTTGTTTCAGGCGGTCATCCATCGAGTCGTTCATCACTTAGGTAAGCACTACAAGGTAAGCAGGTTGGGCCGGTTCCGGCCGGAATTTCTTCCGCCAGTCCGTGTTTTTGCCCAAAGGGGCACAAAGTTAACGGCTGGGCCTTACAATCCCGGGGCCGCGCAAAAGGTTTCTTTTCCGTGAAGACGCGGCAGGCTGAGAGGATTAAACCGCGTACTTTTTGCTGTTACACAGGATAGGATTACCAGGCCATTTTCCCACCCCAAAAAAACACCCCGTACCTTTGCGGCCCTATTCCTCTTTGTTACCGAATGGCTGCTACTCCTTCTTCCCTCCAACGCCTGCACCTGATTGCCACCGGGGGCAGTATCATGCACAACCTGGCCCTGGCCCTGCACCAGCGCGGCGCCCACGTCACCGGCTCCGACGACGAAATCTTTGAGCCGGCCAAGAGCCGCCTGGCCAAGGCCGGGCTGCTGCCGGCCCAGGAGGGCTGGTTTCCAGAGAAGATAACGGCCGACCTCGACGCGGTGATTGTGGGCATGCACGCCCGCCCTGATAACCCCGAGCTGTTGCGGGCCCAGGAGTTGGGTCTGCGGGTGTACTCCTTTCCCGAATTCATCTACGAAGCCTCCCGCGACAAGCAGCGCATCGTCATCGGCGGCTCGCACGGCAAAACCAGCATTACCTCCCTCATTCTGCACGTACTGCGCCACCACGGCCGTAAGTTCGATTACGCCGTGGGCGCGCAGCTGGAGGGTTTCGAGCTGATGGTGCAGCTGACCGACGACGCGCCCATCATCATCATTGAGGGCGACGAGTATCTCTCTTCGCCGATTGACCGGCGGCCCAAGTTTCACTTGTACCAGCACCACATCGGGGTTATTTCCGGCATCAGCTGGGACCACATCAACGTATTCCCGACCGAAGAAATCTACCGGGAGCAGTTCCGCATCTTCGCCGAGATGACGCCCAAGGCCGGCGTGCTCATCTACGACCAGGACGACGAGCAGGTGCAGCTGGTGACGGTGCCCAGCTCGCCCGCCGTGAAGTATATCGGCTACGGCCCGCACGAGCACGTCATCCGGGACGGTAAAACCTTCCTGCTCAATAAGAAAGATGAGGAAGTGCCCGTGCAGGTGTTCGGCGAGCATAACCTGCGCAACATTTCGGCGGCCAAGGAAGTGTGCAAGCAGCTGGGTATCAAGGGCAAGGAGTTCTACGAAGCCCTGGCCACTTTTAAAGGCGCGGCGCGCCGGCTAGAGCTGGTGAAGGAAGGTGCTACCTCAGTGGTGTACAAGGATTTCGCCCACGCACCCAGCAAGCTCAAGGCTACCGCCACGGCCTTCAAAAAGCAGTTTCCGCAGCGCAAACTGGTGGCCTGCCTGGAGCTGCACACCTTCAGCTCCCTCAACCCGGCCTTTTTGCCCCAGTACGCCCACACCTTCGACGCGCCCGACGTGGCGGTGGTGTACTTCAACCCGCAGGTGCTGGCCCACAAGCGCCTGCCCGCTTTGCCGCCCGAAGCGGTGCAGCAGGCTTTCCAGCGCCCCGACCTGCGCGTGTTTACCGATAGCCGGGAACTGGCAGCCTTCCTGCACGAGCAAAGTTGGCAGAACGCTAACCTGCTGATGATGACCTCGGGCACCTTCGACGGATTGGACCTGAACAAGCTGGCAGCCGAGGTGACCCACTAACTTACGCTTGGCTGCCGGCGGCCTTTCACCCAGAAACGCCGGCCGTCAGTTGAGCTGTCAACGCATGAAACACACTATTCTGCTCCTGCACGGAGCCCTCGGCTCGGAAGCGCAGCTGAAGTTTCTGAAGCGGGAGCTGCCGCCGTTCTACGATATCCACTCGTTTTCCTTTGCCGGGCACGGCGGCCGGCCGCTGGCGGCTGGCCTCTCCATGAAGGAGCTGGCCCAGGAAGTCCGGCAGTTCCTCCTAGATCAGAACCTGCCACCGGTGCACGTATTCGGGTACAGCATGGGCGGCTACGCGGCCCTGACGGCCGCCGTGGCGTGGCCGGAGCTGTTCAGCAGCATCACCACGCTGGGCACCAAGTTCGATTGGACGCCGGCCACCGCCGCTCAGGCGACGCGCTTTCTGGACGCGGATGGCATGCGGGAAAAAGTACCGCAGTTTGCCAGTCAGCTGGAGCAGCTGCACGCTCCCACCCCGCTACCCGAGTTGCTGACGGCCACTACTACCCTGCTGCGGGGCCTTGGCGACGCTCCGTTGCTGAACGCGCACAATCTGGCCGAGCTGGAGATTCCGGTGCAAGTACTGGTGGGCGAGCTGGATAAAACGGCCGGCGTAGATGCCTCCCGCTCCTACGCCGACCACATGCCCCGCGCCACGTTCGAAATCGTCATGAACACTCCCCACCCGCTGGATAAAATCAACCCCGATTTGCTGGTGAACCGTATTGCGCGGTTTGTGGAGTTGGTGGAAGAAGGCATGATGTAGCCACTCAGAAAGCATATAATCAGGTGCTAAATCACTAAAAACCTAACAGGCCCCGCCAGATTGGCGGAGCCTGTTAGGTTTTTGACTCATGTAATACGGTTCGTTTACCCGGCGGTGGTGATGTGGGCAATGGCACTGCCCAATTGTTGAAATCCTTCGCGTACGGGCTGCCAGTCGGGGTCAGTGCCCTGCGTAGAGGCTACTACTACTTCATCGGGCGTGAGTTGGTCTACCACGAAGCCGTGTTCGGTGAGCAGCGTGCGGGCCGCTATCAGGTGCGGCTCCTCTAACGCCGGCGACAGTTGCAACTGATAGCGAACTAACTGGGTGCTATTGGCGGTGGAATCGTTGTGCATGGCTGGGAGCAAAAATGGTATTCCGTGGTGTACGAAAGATTCAGGGTCGGTGCCGAAGTACGCACCCCGAAGTTCCCCGGGCGCTACGGATTATCCGGTTTGCCCACTGCTGGTTTTGGCCGCCGCTTATCCGTAGTCAGCAGCAGCGCCAGGGCTGTGAGCGAGAGGCGCAGAATCCATTTGCGGCTGAGCATGGCTATTTGCGCACGAAGAAGGTGTTATTGGACTCCACGCGCAGGTCGCAGCGGCTGCCGCCGGTATTTTCCTCGCAGGTGGTGCCCACAATTTCGTTTTTCTCGAAGTTGAAGAAGCAGAACGTGCAGCCCACGCCCGTAATGATGTAGCGGGCCGAGTTGGAAGGCAGGTACAAGCTGTTATCGGACGAGGTTTGCAGCGGCAGCGCCATGGCCCGGTACATGCCGTTGCGCAGGCCCATGCCCACAATGTAATACACCGCCTTATCCTTGGGCGTTTCCTGCACTTTGCGGATAACGGTTTTGTCGATGGCCGTGCCGTCGCCGAACTCCCGGGTAAAGGCGGCCGAAAGCTGCTCCCGGGGCATCAAATAGCGGATTTTCCCCTCAGCTACCTCGGCTATCTGCTTGCTGACTACTTCGCGCTTACGGCGCATTTCGTCGGTGTCGGTAGTGGGGGTGCTCATCTCCGGAAAGCCCCGTTTGGAGGTTTCGCAGGCACTCAGGCCCGCCAGCAACACCGTTACCGTTACAGGGGAAAGCGCAAAACGCAGAATACGATTCATCAGGATAGATTCAACCAGCCGCGCTTAGCGGGCTTTGTAGTAGGTACGGGCTTCCGGCAGCTCCTTCTGGATACCGGCAATGCGGGTGCCGTTGGATGGGTGCGTAGACAGGAACTCGGGGGGCGAGGCAGAATTTTCGCGGGCATCCATGCGCTGCCAGAACTGCACGGCGGTATCGGGGTTGTAGCCGGCCATAGCCATGAAAATCAGCCCCAGGTGGTCGGCCTCCGACTCCTGGCTGCGGCCGTATTTCAGCAAACCCAGCGAGGAACCCACGCCCACGGCCTGCAAAAACACGTTTTGGGTAACCGTTGGGGTTTGCCCTACGGCTGCCGAGGCAATGCCGCCAAGTCCCTGAGCGGCCATCTGCTGACTCATCCGCTCCGAGCTGTGGCGGGCCACGGCGTGGGCTATTTCATGGCCCATTACTACGGCCAGGCCGGTTTCATCTGCGGTGATGGGCAGAATGCCGGTGTACACGGCCACCTTGCCGCCAGGCATGCACCAGGCGTTTTCCTGCTTATCGTCGATGAGGTTGAACTCCCACTGGTAGCCTTCCAGCTGTGCCTGCTCGCCACGCTGGCTGAAATACTGCTCCACGGCCTGCTGAATGCGCAGGCCCACCCGCTTCACCATGGCCGCCTGCTCGCCGCTGCTAACTACCCGACTGCTGCTGAGCACCTTCTGGTATTCCGTGGCGGCCATCGTATTCATTTCGGTGTCGGAAACGAGGCTGAGCTGCCGGCGGCCGGTGATAGGAACCGTGGCGCAACCTGCGGCAACGAGCAGGCAGCTGGCGAGGGCAAATTTCTTGAGCATGAGAGTAGGCGGTTGAGAGAAAGGAAGGCAGTAGCTGAATCGGGCCGCAAACAGACACTTGCTCGCCCGGGCTACTATACGTGCGGCAGTGGGCAAAATGTTTACGCGGCGGCTTGCGGCCGGAAAAAGGAGCCCGGTTGAGGTTTCCAGCCCGCGAATTAAACGCTATTTTTGACCGTCTGCCCGCCTTTCCGGCCGGCCGCACGCTTTTTGGTCGTCTTCGGATGGCCGTTACGCTTCCAACTCCCTGAGCATGAAAATCCTCTGCATCGGCCGCAACTACGCCGACCATATTGCCGAACTCCAGAACGAAACGCCCGCTGACCCCGTCATCTTCGCCAAGCCAGATACGGCTTTGCTCCAGCGCAACCAGCCCTTCTTTCTGCCCGATTTCTCCCAGGACATCCACTACGAGGTTGAACTGGTGCTGCGCATCTGCAAGAATGGCAAGAACATCGAGGAGAAGTTTGCGCCCACTTATTTCGACGCCATCGGCTTGGGCATCGACTTCACGGCCCGCGACCTGCAGAGCCAGCTTAAAAGCAAGGGCCTGCCCTGGGAGCTGGCCAAGGGCTTCGACGGCTCGGCCCCGATTTCCCAGGAGTTCAAACCGGTTGCGGAGTTTGCCGACCTCAAAAACATCGACTTCCGCTTGGAAGTAAACGGCGAGGTGCGCCAGCAGGGCAACTCCAGCCTCATGCTGCACGATTTCTCGAAAATCATCAGCTACATCTCCCGGTTCATCACCCTCAAAATGGGCGACCTGATCTTCACCGGCACGCCCAGCGGCGTCGGCCCCGTCAAAATCGGGGACCAGCTGGTGGGCTTCATCGGCGAGGACAAGATGTTTGACCTGGCCGTGAAGTAGGCCGCTCTAGCTCGTGGTGGCCCGCATGCGGTGTAGAGACGCGTATCCGCGTCTCGTCGTTGCTGATGTTGCGACGCTGCCACCGTCTGGCACGGCACCGACCGTTCAACGATGAGACGCGTATCCGCGTCTCTACATTCGATGCCTTGCTTGCATCAACACGCTCCTATTTCTTGTTTTCCCGTCCGGCCGGGCACGATTGTGCCGGCCGGCGGCGTTGCTGCGGCACCGTTTTCCTTTCCTTCTGCTGCCGAATTCCTTTTCTGAATGCCCGATTCTTTGTTTACCCGGCCGCCACGTCTGCTGAGCGTGGCGTGGCCGTTTTTGCTGTTGCTGGGGTTGCAACCCGCTGCCTGCGGCGGCCAGGAGCCCGATTCGGCCGCCAAGCCTAAGCCGGCCCCGGTTGCCGCTCCTGGTCGGCCCGTAGTGCCCAAAGGCTATTTCCTGTTCCCGATTAAACCCGGCCAGCAGAACTTTCTGGCGGGCAGCATGGGTGAGCTGCGGCCCAACCATTTCCACGGCGGCCTCGACATCAAGACCGACGGCCGGGTGGACTTGCCCGTGTATGCCTCGGCCGACGGCTACATCTCGCGCATGAAGCAGAGCAGCTACGGCTACGGCAACGTGCTCTACATCACCCACCCCAACGGCCTGACCACCGTGTACGGTCACCTCAACCGCTTCAAAGGCCCCGTGGCCGAGGAGCTGCGCCGCCGCCAGTACGAAAAGCAGACCTACGACCTGGAGCTATTCTTCAAGCCCGACCAGTTTCCGGTGAAGCGCGGCGAGGTAGTGGCGCTTTCGGGCAATACCGGTGGCTCAGCCGGGCCACACCTGCACTGGGAGGTGCGCACGGCCCAGGATGAGCAGTTGAACCCGCTGCAATGGGGCGGCTTTTCCGAAATTCAGGACCACGTGGCTCCTACGCTGCTGGCGTTTGGAGTAGAGGCCCTGAGCATTGATGCCCGGGTGCAGGGCAAGTTTGGCAAGTCGATTTTCCTGCCCAAGGCCCCGCCCCTGCCCAACGGCGGCGGCTACGTGTGGGCCGATACCATTGCGGCCAACGGCACGGTGGGTCTGCTCATGCAGGGCTTCGATAGGTTCGACCAGGTGTGGAACAAGAACGGCATTCAGAAGGTGGAGGTGCTGGTGAACGGGCAGCCGCACTACCAGCACGTCATCGATGATATTCCGTTTCCGGAAGGCTCCCGGCAAATCAACCGCCACCTGGATTACGAGTGGCGCGCCACCCAGGGCCGGCAGCTGGAGCGCCTGTTCGTGGACGATGGCAACGACTTGAGCATGTACACCACCGGTCCCGGCAAAGGCCGTCTGCGAGTGGAACCGGGCCAGCTCTACGCTGTGGAAGTACGTCTGAGCGACTCCTACGGCAACCTCACGCCGCTACGGTTCGTGTTGCGCGGCGTGGCCGACAGCTACCACAAAACCCGTTCGGCGGCCGTGAAAACGCAGAATCTGCGCTACGACATCAGCCGCAACCTGCTGGTGGCCACCGCCCAGGACCCCGACACGGCCGCCGTGGGTGGCAACCTGACCTTGTTCAAAGGCAACCGCCGCCTCACCATCAGGCCCAGCTACACCGAGCAAAGCCAGAATGTGTATCTCTACGACCTGCGCGCCGGCCGCCCCGACTCCTTGCAGTTCGGCCGCATCACCAAGCGGTTCGACCGGCAGGCCCTGATTCCTTCGGGCCGGGAGTTTGGGTTCAGCACGGCCAACCTAGCCCTGGGTTTCGGGCCGAAAACGCTGTTCGACACGCTGTATGTGCAGACCAGCTACAAGCAGGGCCTCTGGACGGTGCATTTGCCCCGCACGCCGCTCTACGAAACCCTGGCCCTCACACTCAAGCCCGAAACCCCGGCCGCCGACCCGCGCCGCACGGCCATCTACGGCGTTACGGCCAAGGGCGGCCGGGCCTACGTGGGCGGCAAGTGGAGCCCCGACGGCCGCAGCATCACAGCCCCCATCAAAACCTTCGGCCAGTTCCGGCTGCTCACCGATACCATTCCGCCCTCGGCTCGCCTCATCAGCCGCGGCCCCGGCGGCGTGGTGTTCAAAGTCGGCGACGACCTCTCGGGCCTGGCCAGCTACAAGCTGGAAGTGAACGGGCAGTTCCGCCTGCTGCGCTTCGAGCACAAGAACGCCACCATCTACTCCGAGCGCGACGATACGTTGGGGCCGCCCCTGCGCGGCCCCGCCACTCTGCGCCTCACCGACCAAGCCGGCAACGAGAAGGTGATTAATCTGGTGCTGTAAAGCGGATTTTTGAGCAGTTTGCAGGAGCGTATTCGCGTTGCTGAGGTTGAGCGGAATCATAACCGCTCAACCTCAGCAACCACGAGGTTCCAACAATTGCATCTATACCTCTTAGAAAGCGGGAAATATCGCACGTTCAGGAATCCGACCCTTTGAATGAACGGCTACTTAGTAGATTGCCGGGCAGAATACTGCCCTTAAAGCGTCATATGGACTATTCAGTCGTATTCACCTCTGGTTATGACGACGACATCGAGTCGTTAACTCGTGGCATCAAAAGTGATGTGCTGTTAGGCACTTCCCAAGGGGATTTCTACCAGATGAACCTGCTGACCCTTGCGCGGATAAGCGGCGAGTTTGATGCCGATAAATCCTGCTTTCTCGAAGAAAACCTGGTTATCCTCCACGAGATAACGAAGGAACGCATCCTGCACTGCGTGGAGGCGTTGCACAAGTGGGGCTTTGAACAACAGTGGAAACCGTTGACCCGACAGCAGCTAGAAAAGTATTTCTACCCAAAGGAAGACTGGGTTGTGTTTACCGTTGAGGTTTCCGACGGACACAAAAAATCTTAACGCTCTTTCTCGTAAACCGCTCTAATAGGGCGCTGACATTAGCTACAAACCCGCGTTACGGGCCAGTTTGTGTTTAGTAAACTGGTTTAATGCGCTAAGTATAAGAAACCCTTTGGGGGGATGAGTTTCGTGAACTCCTTTGCAGACGTGGTTCTGCTAGCTTACCCGTTTGTTTCTGATTTTGCGGTTCAGGCAAAGTATGGTTTATGAACCTACTAGATGTCCCAGTTTCTGAACGCCCCTACAATTCCCCGGGCCGCAACCGTTGGCTTTGCGTATACGGCGGCGACTCCTAACCTCAACCCGATGTCCAAGAACCTGCTCAAGCGCCGCCAACCCGTACTGCTTGGGGCCGCCGCTGCCGCCATTGCTACCGGCGTAGCTGCCTATGCCTACGCCCGCCGCAAAGCCTACCCGGCCCTGCCCACCGTGGCCCACGTGGATCTGCACAAGTACGCCGGGCTCTGGTACGAGGTGGCCCGGCTGCCAACCCGCTTCGAGAAAGGCTGCCAGCACGTAACGGCCGAGTACAAGCTGCGGCCCGACGGCAAGGTGAGCGTGCGCAACACCTGCCACAAGGAAGGCCTCAACGGCCCCGTGGAAACCGCCACCGCCGTAGCCCGCGCCATGGATGCCACCAACGCCCGCCTCAAAGTGCAGTTCTTCTGGCCCTTCGAGGGCGACTACTGGATTCTGGACCTCGACCATTCCGACTACCAATATGCCCTGGTGGGTGAGCCGGAGCGCAAAAACCTCTGGATTCTGAGCCGCAAGCCTCACCTGGAACGCAACCTCCGCGACATGCTGGTAGCCAAAGGCCGCGAACTGGGCTTCCCGGTGGATGATTTGATCTACACGCCCCAGCCCATCGACGGCAAACCGTAGGGAGAATGTTAATAAAACGTCTGTCATCCTGAGCGCAGCGAAGGACCTTATCACGTTTGGGTGCGATGTTCGAGCGTAATAAGGTCCTTCGCTGCGCTCAGGATGACAGACAAATCGATATTTCATCCCTGTAATCACCAAAAAACCCTTCTATCTTCGCGGCATGGCAGTACCTCAAGCTGGCGAGCAGGCCCCGGCCTTCGAAGCCAAAGACCAGAACGGCACCCTCCACCGCCTCCAGGACTACGCGGGCCGCAAAGTGGCCCTCTACTTCTATCCCAAAGACGACACCTCGGGCTGCACCGCCCAGGCCTGCAACCTGCGTGACAACTACGCGCAGCTCCAGGCCGCCGGCGTGCAGGTACTGGGCGTGAGCATCGACTCGGAGAAGTCGCACCAGAAGTTTGCCACCAAGCACGAGCTGCCTTTCCCGCTGCTCGTGGATGAGGACAAGAAGCTGGTGCAGGACTACGGCGTGTGGCAGGAGAAGTCGATGTACGGCCGCAAGTACATGGGCACCATGCGCTACACCTTCCTCATTGATGCGCAGGGCCTGATCGAGAAAGTCATTACCAAAGTCGATACCAAGAACCACGCGGCTCAGCTGCTGTAGTTTTCCCCCGAAAGCCTCGCCCCTCCGGCGGGGCTTTTTACTTATGGCTTCATCTGTCATCCTACATCTGGCGTCCGCTTGCGAAGGACCTTATCACGCAGGAACGAGTCATTGTACAGCTGTCGTGCTGATGTAATAAGGTCCTTCGCAAGCGGACGCCAGATGTAGGATGACAGAAACCGCCACGCCGGTTCCTCTGCCAACTTCCTACCTTTGCCTCACCAAACCCATTCTCAACCCGAACCCATGTCGCAGGACACGTCATTCGCCGCCTCATCCGAAACCCACACGCCCGCAGCTACCAAATCGGTAGCCGAGCTGAAACAGATTGCCGCCCAGGTGCGGCGCGACATCGTGCGCATGGTACACGCCGTCAACTCGGGTCACCCCGGCGGCTCGCTGGGCTGCACCGATCTGCTGGTGGCCCTCTATTTCAAGGTGATGAAGCACACGCCCCAGCCCTTCGATATGGACGGCATCGGGCAGGATCTGTTTTTCCTTTCCAACGGCCACATTTCGCCGGTTTTCTACTCGGTGCTGGCCCGCTCGGGCTATTTCCCGGTAAGTGAGCTGGCCACGTTCCGCAAGCTGAACTCCCGCCTCCAGGGTCACCCCGCCACGCATGAGCACCTGCCCGGCATCCGGGTAGCCTCGGGCTCCTTGGGCCAGGGCCTGAGCGTGGCCACCGGGGCCGCCCAGGCCAAAAAGCTCAACGGCGACAACAGCACGGTGTATGTGCTGATGGGCGACGGCGAGTTGCAGGAAGGTCAGGTATGGGAAGCGGCCCTGTACGCCCCCCATCACAAAGTCAATAACCTCATTGCCTTCGTGGACCGCAACGGCCAGCAGATTGATGGTCCCACCGAGAAAATCGGTGGCCTCGGCGACCTACGCGCCAAGTTCGAATCCTTCAACTGGCAGGTTCTGGAAACCGATGGCAACGACCTGGAAAAGCTGCTGCCCACCATCGAGGAAGCGCAGGGCCTGCTCAGCAACGGCCGCCCCGTGATGGTGCTGATGGATACCCAGATGGGCTTCGGCGTGGACTTCATGATGGGCTCGCACAAGTGGCACGGCGTGGCTCCGAACAACGAGCAGCTGGAAATTGCCCTCCAGCAACTGGCCGTAGAAAAAGCCGGCGACTACTAAATCACCCGGTTCGGTCATGTTGAGCTTGCCGAAGCATCTCTCCCGCTGATTATCTCAAATTAGTCAACAGAAACTGCTGCTGAATAGCCCAGGGTTTAAACCCTGGGCTAAGGAGGGCTACCGAAGCGGTAGAGATGCTTCGGCAAGCTCAGCATGACGTTCTTTTTTCCGGCTATACCCGAGATGCGCCATCTGGTTTTGGTTACGTGCTTGCTTGCGGGGCTACTGGCCCCCGGGCTGAGTCGTGCCCAGAACGCAGCGCCTGCCCAGCCCAAAACCACGCGTATTCTGTTCGTGCTGGATGCGTCCGGCTCGATGCGGGCACCGTGGGAAGGCGAGCAACGCTGGGACGTAGCCAAGCGGCTGCTGTCGAAAATGGTGGACTCGCTCAACGCCTACCCCAACCTGGAGCTGGCGCTGCGGGCCTACGGGCACCAGCACGAAAACAAGGAGAACAACTGCGAGGATTCGAAGCTGGAAGTGGCCTTCGCGCCCAAAAACGCGGGGGCTATCAAGGCGCGGCTGAAGACGATTGAGCCCAAGGGCAACACGCCCATCACCTACTCCTTGCTGCAGTCGGCCCAGGACTTTCCGGTGGATAAATCGACCCGCAACGTGCTCATCCTGATTACCGACGGCCTGGAATCCTGCAAGGGCGACCCGTGCGCCACGGCCGTAGCCCTGCAACGGAAGCGGGTGTTTCTGAAGCCGTTTGTGATTGGCATTGGGGCCGAGCGGGAGTTTGGCAAGCAGCTGGAATGCCTGGGCCAGTACTACAACGCGGCCGATGTGAAGACCTTTCGCAGCATCCTCAACGACGTAGTGACCCAGACGCTGGCCAAAACCACCGTCAGCGTAAACCTCACCGACGAGCAGGGCCGCCCCGTGGAATCGAACGTGAATATGACGTTTGTGAATAACGTGACGGACCTGCCCGAGTACAACTACGTGCACTACCGCGACGCCCAAAGCAAGTCCGACGTACTCGACATCGACGCTTTGCAGAGCTACGACCTGGTGATTAACACGGTGCCCCCGGTGCGGCAAAGCAACCTGCCCATCCGGCCGGGCCGGGCCAACGTGCTGACCTACAAAACGCCCCAGGGCACGCTGTGGCTGCAAGGGCCGGGCATTTCGCCTAACCCTTACGGCACGGTGCAGGCCGTGGTGCGGGCGGCCGGCAACCCGGCTACGGTGGTGGCTTTGCCCTTCGGGGCGCGGCAGAAACTGCTGGCCGGCACCTACGAGGTGGAGTTGCTGACGCTGCCCCGGCAGCTGCGGCGCATCACGGTGAAGCAGGGCCAGGAAACCGCCGTAACCTACGAAGCGCCCGGCATCCTCAACATCGTGTCGGATCTGAAAGGCTACGGCAGCATCTACCGCCTCGGTCAGGACGAGCAGCAGCAGTGGGTGTACAACCTACCCGAAACCAGCAGCAAAGTCAACCTGCCGATGCAGCCCGGGGCCTACCGCCTCGTGTTCCGCACCAAAACCGCCACCGGCAGCCAGTTCACCGACGTGCGCACCTTCACCATCCGGCCGGGTCAAACCTCGTCGGTCAGCATTTTTGGCCGATGAGCAACATAGCAAACCAGAACGTCATGCTGAGCATGTGGCGAATCGAGCCAGGGCACGGAGCCGTAGTCGAAGCATCTCTACCGCTGGCTAACCCCAATCGTGAGGACAGCCCCCACTCCATAGCCCAGGGTTTAAACCCTGGGCTAGTGACCCAGACAGACGAAGCGGTTGAGATGCTTCGACTGCGCTCAGCATGACACCCGAATAAACTCCAAAACATACCCCCCCACGCATGAAAGACTTTCCCTACACCGAATCGAAGGATACCCGCAGTGGCTTTGGCGCTGGTTTGCAGGAGCTGGGCCGCACCAACCCCAACGTGGTAGCCCTCTGCGCCGACCTCATCGGCTCGCTCAAGATGGATGCCTTCATCAAGGACAACCCCGAGCGGTTTTTCCAGGTGGGCATTGCTGAGGCCAACATGATGGGCCTGGCCGCCGGCCTCACCATTGGCGGTAAGATTCCCTTCACGGGCACCTTCGCCAACTTCAGCACCGGCCGCGTGTACGACCAGATCCGTCAGAGCATTGCGTATTCCAACAAGAACGTGAAGATCTGTGCCTCCCACGCTGGCCTCACCCTGGGCGAAGACGGTGCCACCCACCAGATTCTGGAGGACATCGGGCTGATGAAAATGCTGCCCCACATGACCGTCATCAACCCCTGCGACTACAACCAGACCAAAGCCGCCACCATTGCCATTGCCGACTACGAGGGCCCCGTGTACCTGCGCTTCGGCCGGCCCGTGGTGCCCAACTTCACCCCCGCCGATCAGCCGTTTGAAGTTGGCAAGGGCATCGTGCTGAACGAGGGTGCCGACGTGAGCATCTTCGCCACCGGCCATTTGGTGTGGAAGGCCATCCTGGCCGGCAAGCTGCTGGCTGAGAAAGGCATCAACGCCGAAATCATCAACATCCACACCATCAAGCCCCTGGATGCCCGACTAATTCTGGAGTCGGCCCGCAAAACGCGCTGCGTGGTAACGGCTGAGGAGCACCAGATGAACGGCGGCCTCGGCGACTCCATCGCCCAGCTGCTGGCCCGCGAGGAGCCCCTGCCCCTGGAAATGGTAGCCGTCAACGACTCCTTCGGCGAATCCGGCACCCCCGACCAGCTGATGGAGAAATACGGCCTCAACGAGCAGGCTATTGTGGCCGCCGTGGAGAAAGTAATGGCCCGCCGGAAGTAGGGTTTGGGTTGATTTACCTATACAACGCCCCGGTTGCACTTGCTGCAACCGGGGCGTTGTGTTTACTCACTAGCCAAACGAATAACCTCTATCCTACGCAGCAAGATATTTTCGCCGGGCTGACGCTTGCCGACACTTCGAAAGCTGACGTTCGGGAATACGATGCTGGTCATCCACTGCTCACCATCATCGGAGGATTCCTCAAGCCTGGGTTCCTCGTTGTCCTTCTTGTCAAAATCAACAGGCCCGTAGTGAGCAATTACGTCAGCAAACGTATGGTGGCCGGGGGTAATACCTTGGGAGGACTGCACAGTAGCGCTGGAACTGAAGTCAATTCCTGCTAACCATTCTCGCTTAGGATTACTCCGGATGTAAAATATAACTCCCTGTTTACGGTAGTAGACCTTTTGTCCGATTACCCGCCTTATAATAACACACCTCCCATCCCGCAGCAGTGCGTTACTTTCCCCTATTATCTCTTCAGCTTTGTAGCCGCTGCCCATTACTCGCCTAATGTCATCAAAGGTTGACTTGCCTACCTGTAACCCTCGGTACAGCGAGTCACCCTGAAGGACCGTTTGGCCGTTAGCCGTTGTTGCAAAAGCAGTAAATAGAAGCAATAGTAGAATTTTACGCATCATATTCAGCATAATGGATAATCCGTTTTACCTGCTGATCTAATGTTTGATAATCGGCCATACCTCTCAGATCATCCACCATATCCTGTATAATAAACACTTCTAAAAAGTATTCGAGCCCGGGACAGTATTTGCTTGCCATTTGATCTGTTTTCCAGTCTTCCTCTTCTTCAGGCAGCTTTACCAGCACTACCTCAGAGTCAGGCAGAACCTTTCCATTCACCTTTTTAACGAATACAATTGCGGCTTCAGGTTGCTCGTCAATTGCAGCTATAACTTCACTCAGCTTCATATTCGTCTTGCTGATTTATCCTTAAAAATGGGCGCGGTAGTGCGCTAAACGAGCTTGAATATACCGATACCCATCCGCAATTATTTCTGAACGCACGGCTATCTACTTGTTTCCGCCTGCAACTCCGCGCGGTGGATTTCCTGGATGTATTGCACCTTGAGCTGGTCGTAAAAGGAGTGGCGGGTGACGAGGTTGGACACCAGGTTGGCCAGCAGCGCCGTGAGCATCAGGTAGAAGATGATGTTGTGGCTGTTGGTCATTTCAATCACCAGGATGGACGAGGTGAACGGGCTGCGCGTGACACCCGTCAGGAAGCCGGCCATGCCGCAGAGTACCAGTAGGTTGGTGGCCGTATCGGGCAGGTACATCCACTCGGCCACCACGGCCCCTATGCTGGCACCGGCACTCAGAGCGGGCGCGAAAATGCCGCCGGCCGCGCCCGTGGAGAAGGAAATAATCGGCCCGATGATGCGCAGCAGCGGCAGGTACCAGGCCACGTGCTTGTCGGCGGTAAACAGGGTGCTCACCATAATTTCCTTGCCCGAGCCGAACACCTGCTCCCCGAAGGCCACGCCCAGTCCGGCAATCAGCAGGCCGCAGGCTACCGGGTACAGGGCCCGCTGCACGGGGCTGGTCAGGCGGGCTTTCTGGCGCAGCAGCCACAGGATAGCCTCGGCCATGCTGCTGGCGGCAAACCCGGTGAGCACCGCCACCAGCATCACCACGAAGATAATCCAGATGGGCAGGTGGTCGAGCTTGGGGTAGCCCAGGTACAGGTAAGGCCCCAGCAGGTTGAGGGCCGTGAGGCCGGCAATGATAACGCCCGTGAGCAGGGCCGACTTGAAGTAGTTGAAGTGCGTTTTGGTCAGCTCCTCAATGGCAAACACGATACCACCCAGCGGCGTATTGAAGGCTGAAGCCAGTCCCGCCGCCGCCCCGGTGATGACCATGTTACGCCGCGACACCTTCGGGTACCAGGCCGGCAGCCAGTCGTTTATCTTCTTAAAGATGGAAGCCGCAATCTGGATGGTGGGTCCTTCGCGCCCGATAACGGCCCCGCCCACCACCATCACCAGACTCGACACGATTTTGACTACTACAATGCGCAGGCTGAGCAGACGGCTCACTTTGTAGCGGTGGCGCGGGTTGCTCAGGTCGATGGCGGCGCTGACCTGCGGGATGCCGCTGCCCCGGGAGTAGGGCGCGTACCGCTGCACCAGCCACCACCCCACCAGAAAGCACAGCGGCGTAATGGCCAGAAACAGCCACGGCGACAGGTGGTAGATATAGCGCGTACCGGCTTCGGCCCACCCGAACAGCTTGGCGTACAGCACCGCCACCAGCCCGGTCACCACGGCTCCTACCCAAAACGGCAACGCGTTCAGCAGGTCGCGCTTGATGTGGTGGTTGGCAATGGCATCGTAGCGGGCTTTTAGCTGACGGCGGAGCGAATCGGGTAGCTGCATGCAGGCGGGAACAGGTGGGGAAAAGCGGCTGACTGGCAGGCATGTTGAGCGCCCACGCCCCAAAGGTAGCCCGCTTTGATGAGGGCAACGTGAGGCACGGCGGCCGTTTACTCCCGGCCCCGAGGACTACCTTTGCCCGGTAGCAGCCTTTTTGCGGCCTAAGCCTTATGCGTTTTCTTCAGCTTCTCTTGCTCCTCCTACTACTCGGCGGCGCGGCCCTGCCGGCCCGGGCCCAAAAGTCCGATACCACCATCATCCGCTACTCGGGGCAGCTTTCCGGGCAGTACACGTCGGGCGGCGTCAACCGGACGCTGTTTGCCACCGCCCATTCGGTTACGCTGCTGCGGGGGCTGCACTTTGGGGCGCCGGTAACGGGCAGCTTCACGTTTGGCAAGCAGGACGGGCGGCTGCGGGAGCGGGAATGGCTGCTCAACGCCACGCCCTACTACTGGAAAGGCCACTTCCGCTTCTACGGCATCGGGGGCTACGAGCGGAGCAATTTGCGCGGCATCGATAACCGTTACCAAGTGGGCGCGGGGCCGGGCTGGGCGTTTTACCAGGACTCATTGGGGCGCGAGGTGGCCGTGAGCAACCTGTTGCTGCGGGAGGCCACGTATTTTCAGGATGGCAGCTCCCGCACCGTGGCCCGCAGCTCTGCCCGCCTCAAGGTGGCCTACTCCTACCGCGTGTTCACGTTCAACTCCATCACCTTCTACCAGCCTAACCTCCAGGATTTTTCGGATTACCGCGTTACGCATACTTCGTCGCTGGCCCTGCGCTTTACCCCGCGCTTCGCCATCACCAGCACCTACGCCTACACCTTCGAGAACCGCATTCCGGAAGGCAAGCCCCGCGACAATACCAACGTCACCATCGGGGTAACTTACAACACGAAGTAGGCGACGTGTCTATCTATCACGGACAGTCATTCCGAGCATGCGGCGCATAAGGCCACATGCTCGGAGTGACTGTCTGAGTTATCGGCTATTTACTGCTTGCTGCCGCACTCGGCGCAGAAGCGCTGCCCGGGCTTCACGGAGGCCCCACAGTCGCCGCAGAATTTCTCCTTGGGCTCAACGGCGGCGCTGGGCTGACCACACTCGGGGCAAAACTTCTGACCGGGGTTGAGTTTGGCCTGGCAACTGCCGCACTGGCTTATTTGGGCCTGCCCCAGAAAATCGAGGTTCTGGGTGTAGTCCTGGGCGCGGGTTTTCGTTTGGATCTGCTCCCGGGCGGCCTGGCGCTGCTGGGCTGCCAGTTCTTCGTGCTCATCGGGGGCGCAGTCTTCGCAGAGGCCGGCGGTGTGGTTCCAGCATACATCGGGGCACACCCAGTGGCCGCAGCGGGTGCACTGCTTGAAATAGGTTTTGCCTTCCTGCACGGCCGTTTCCAACGCATCATCGTGGGCCTTGCCCCCGATGGCGCGCTGCACGTGGTAGGCGGCCGTACCGGCATCGTAAAAATGCCCGCCGAACAGGCTACCAGCGGCCCGCATCAACTCCCCGGCAATACCGATTTTGTTGGGCAGAAAGCGTGACATGTGGCCGTTGCGGCATTTGTCGCAGTAAAACTTGAACTGGAAACCTTTGTCGGTGCTAAGGTCGTCGTGGTTAGCAACGAACTGGATCATGTTGCTCATAGCTGGTGGCGGGGATGGAACGAGGGTAAAAGTAGGAGTTTACACTATATAGGTTTCAACTGCTATTTATCGGCCGGCCAGTTCTGCGTGCTGACTCAGCCATAAGTTAGCCCATACTACAAGCAACGCGAAAAGCAACACGACCAGTATAGCCCACCAACTGTTGCCTCCAGCCCGGCGCAGCCGTGCCAGCAGTTCCTCCCGGGGCAGGCCCAAGGCCAGCAGTTTGCGCATCTTTCGCTCGGCGTGCCACAGGTATAGGCTATTAGCAAAAAAACCTAACAAGGATGCGTTGACAAGACTTATCAGTACCGTAGCCCCGATTCCTCGCTGAACCCCAGTAACCTGCTTCTCGATTTCCGCTTCCAATGTCAGTAAAGCAACAATGAGCACCGATACTAGGTACATACGGCGGTACAGAAACCAGAATAAACCCAGAAAAAAGGCAGCGGCATTGAAAGTTATGTACTTGCCCTGTTGCCGCAGCCGCCACGTTTGCAAGTAGTATTCAGCATTGCGTCCGAAGAAATTCCAGACATACTCCTCCTCAATTTCCTGCGGTGTAAAAGTGGAACTCATGTAATGGCGGATTAAGAACTATCTGGCCAAATTACCGGATAGTTTCATACGCCACATGTGGTGCAGGCTGAGCTGGCGCTTTTTTTAGACCGCTCGTTAAACCCTCACCCACCCGGCCGCTCTAACCACCCGCAACCCGCCGCCCTAACCCCCGCTCCCCTGCGCCTTGGAAGACCAGGAGATACTCGCCAAGTTCCGTGACCCCGCCGCCCGCAACGTGGCCTTCAACCAGCTCGTGCGCAAGTACCAGAGCAAGGTGTATTGGCACGTGCGCAAAATGGTAGTCGACCACGATGACGCCGACGACCTGACCCAGGACGTGTTCATCAAGGTGTGGAATCATCTGGAGAACTTCCGCCAGGATGCCTCTTTGTTCACCTGGATTTACCGCATTGCCACCAACGAGTGTCTGAGCTTCCTGGGCAGCAAGCGGCGCAAGTTCTTCCTACCCCTCAACGATGTAGGGGCCGAGCTGACCGCCAAAATCGAGGCCGATGAAAGCTTGGCCGGCGACGAGGTGGAGCTGAAGCTGCAGAAAGCCATCCTGCGCCTGCCCGATAAGCAACGGCTGGTATTCAACCTGCGCTATTACGACGAGATGCCCTACGAGCAGATGGCCGAGGTAACCGGCACCAGCGTGGGCGCCCTGAAGGCCTCCTACCACCACGCGGCCAAAAAAATTGAGCAATACATCAACGACCACGCCCAGAACGATTAAACCCGGCGGCTCCGGCCGCTTCTAACTGCCATGAACACTCCTTTTCGTCTGGATGAACACCGCCGCCGGCCCCAGCCGCCGCTGTCCTTACCCCCGGACCGATACTTTGAGCAGCTGCCTACCCGCATTATGCAGCGCGTACCAACTGCGGCCCCGAGCCCGTTGGCCGGCGGGTGGCTCACGGCCCTGTCGGCCCCGCTACGGACGGCCCTGGCCTCGGCGGCTGTGCTGGGGGGCTTCGCGGCCGCCTTCCTGCTGAGCCCCGGCGCCACCGTGCAGCCCCTGGCTACCGCCTCCCTGGCGCAGGTGCCCCGCGCAGAGCTGGTGCAGTACCTGCTGGCCAGTGAGCAGCGGGTAACGCTTGCCGATCTGGCCGAGCTGCCTGGGGCCGCGCAGAACGCCCCTACTGGCACCTTACAGGCCTCGCCCGAGGAGTTGCAGGAATTGCTGGACGCTCAATCCGCCGAAGAAGCCTATCTGTAAGCTGTACTTTCACCGCCTGCTTTATTTCGTTCCCGATGAACTATTTCCTCCGTACCCTATTACTGTTCTGCTGCTTAGCGGCGCTGCCGCTGGCTGAAACGCACGCCCAGGGCGGCCAGCGCCGACAGGAGCGCCTGAGTCAGCTCGAAAACGCCCGCATTGCCTACCTCACCGAGCAGGTTGCCCTCACCCCCGACCAGGCCCAGAAATTCTGGCCCCTCTACAACGAATTCACGGCCAAGCGCCGCGACCTGAGCCGCCGCCTCCGCCAGCTGCGCCCCGCCAATACCGACGGCCTCAGCGACCAGCAGATCCGGGAAAGTCTCAACCAGTCGTTTGTGCTGCGCCAGCAGGAAATAACGCTGGAGAAAGAGTACTTCGAGCGGTTCCAACGCGTAATCAGCGTGCGGCAGGTGGGCCGGCTGGCCCTGGCCGAACGACAGTTTACCAAGGAAGTACTCAAGCGCGTAGCCGGCCGCCCCGGTATGCCTGCCGGTGCCGCCGACGGCTTGGACGATTGACAACGGCTCCTGCTTCCTGAATCCGTAGAAAAAGGCTGCTTCGGCGGCCGTTTTTTTGTTGATAGGGCAGTAAGCAGACCAAGCACCCGTACCTTTGCGGCCCGTTTTTGTTGTTCCGGTACCGCCGCCGTTTCCTTCGTCTCAGCTCACCAACCGAACGGACCGGCCGAACCATTCTGCGTATGCTCACTCCCCGCCAGCTTTTCCTGCGCCATCAGGCCCAAACCTCCGATTTTCCCTTGCTGCTGGAAATTGAGCGGGCCGAAGGCGTCTACATGTACGGTCCCGAAGGCCAGCGTTACCTCGACTTGATTTCGGGCATCGGCGTGAGCAACGTGGGCCACCGCCACCCGCGCGTACTCCAGGCCATTCACGACCAGCTCGATAAATACCTGCACCTGATGGTGTACGGCGAGGTGGTGCAGGCCCCGCCGGCCCGACTGGCCCAGGCCCTCACCGCCACCCTGCCCGCCCACCTCGACAACGTATTCTTCACCAACTCCGGCACCGAGGCCGTGGAGGGCGCGCTTAAGCTGGCCAAGCGCCATACCGGCCGCACCAGATTGCTCAGCAGCTTCAACGCCTACCACGGCTCCACCCACGGCGCCCTCAGCATCACCGGCTCCGAAGGATTTAAGAATGCCTTCCGGCCGCTGCTGTCTGATGTCCACCACTTCCGCCACAACCACTTCGAGGATCTGCAACTCATTGACGAGCACACTGCCGCCGTAGTCATCGAGACGGTACAGGGCGAGGCCGGTGTGCGGCTGCCCGCCCCCGGCTACCTGCCGGCCTTGCGCCAGCGCTGCACCGAGGTGGGCGCCCTGCTGATTCTAGATGAAATTCAGTGCGGTTTCGGGCGCACGGGCACGTTCTGGGCCTTCGAACAATTTGGCATCGAGCCCGATATTCTGCTCACGGCCAAGGGCATGGGCGGCGGCATGCCCATCGGGGCCTTTATTGCGCCGCAGCACATCATGGCCGGCTTCAAAACCGACCCTATTCTGGGCCACTGCACTACGTTTGGGGGCCACCCGGTTTCCTGTGCAGCTTCTTTGGCCACGTTACAGGTTATTCAGGAGGAAAACCTGCTGGCCGGCGTAGCCGAAAAAGCCGCCCGCTTCCGGGAGCGGCTGGTACATCCGGCCATCCGGGACGTGCGCAACTGCGGGCTGCTGATGGCCGTGGAGTTCGACTCCTTCGAGGTGCTCAAGCCCATCATCGACCAGGCCCTCTGGCAGGAGCACGTACTCACCGACTGGTTCCTGTTCTGCGACAACTCCCTGCGCATCGCCCCACCCCTCACCATCACCTTCGAGCAGATTGACGACGCCTGCGCCGCTTTGTTGCGGGCGGTGGAAGCAGTAAGTTAGAAGTGAGATGTTAGAACTGAGAACCCAGAAAGCAATAACTGAGAAGTGAGTTGCCGAACACGCCCTTAAACGGACCTTTCAGCAACTCACTTCTCAGTTCTCACCTATCAGTTTTAGATTCTAGGTTCTAACTTATCAGCTCTCCAGAAACGCCTGGGTGTCTTCCTTGATCTGGTCGCGGGGGAAGCCATCTTTCACGCCTTGCGAGATGCGTCGTACCAACACCTGCACCACATCTTTGCGGAAACCGAGCTTTTCGGCCATATCGATGCAGAAATTCATTTCGGTATCGTCCACTACGCCGTCGGCCAGCATCATGTCCACGAGGTCGAATATCTGGTCGAACCGCTCCGAGTCGTTTTCGGGGATGATAAGCCGGATGGCCCCGGAATTGCCGATGATGGAGCGCACTTCGTCGGCCCGCATGCCATTTTTGCGACCTACGGCCACAATAAAACTCATTTCCCGCTCGTCGAGGTGGCCATCGGCTTTAGCCAGGGCGGCCAGGTTCATCAGGTGGCTTTTAACTTTTCTGGTTTGCTCGTTTTCAAAAAAACCAAACATACGGGCGGGCATTAGGCAGTTGCGGATGGGAGGAACGGGCCGGACAGCAGCACTGAGCACGCGAGGCGGCAGTGGCACTTAGTAAGGTAGCTTTTTGACAGAAGCAGTGCAATAGGAAGCATACGCAGCCCGGCAAAAAACAGCCGCCCACCGAGGCTATTTTATCTTTTACGGAGTCAGAGGCTGAACATTCCCCCGGGATTTGCCACCTTTGCCCGGCCCGGCTCCGTCGGGTATTTGTTTGAGTCCCCAAGAGGAAGTACAATGAAGCGTATTGCAGTTTTCACCAGTGGGGGCGACGCGCCCGGCATGAACGCCTGCATCCGGGCCGTGGTTCGCACGGCCGTGTATCACGGCATCGAAGTATATGGCATCATGCGCGGCTACAGCGGCATGATTAAAGGGGAGTTCGTGAAGCTGGACTCCGCTTCCGTTTCTAATACCATTCAGAAAGGCGGCACCATTCTGAAATCGGCCCGCAGCCAGAAATTCATGACCAAGGAAGGCCGTCAGCAGGCCTTCGACCAACTGGTAAACCACGGTATTGATGGACTGGTGGCCATTGGGGGCAACGGCACCTTCACGGGTGCTACCCTGTTTGAGCAGGAGTTTGGCATTCCGACCGTAGGCGCGCCCGGCACCATCGACAACGACCTGTATGGCACCGACTACACTATCGGCTACGACACGGCCGTAAACACGGCCCTCGAAGCCATTGACAAGATCCGGGATACGGCCGACTCGCATGACCGGTGCTTCTTCGTGGAGGTAATGGGCCGCGACTCGGGTTACATTGCCATTCCCTGCGCCATTGGCGGCGGGGCCGAAATTGTGATGATTCCGGAAACCCAGATGTCGACGGATGCTGTGATTGACAGCCTGAAATCCAGCTGGCAGCGTTCCAAAACCTCCTTTTTGGTAGTGGTAGCCGAGGGCGAGGAAGAAGGTAACGCCCACCAGGTGGCCCAGCGCGTGAAAGCCGCCATTCCGGAGCTGGACACGCGCGTGACCATCATCGGCCACATTCAGCGCGGGGGGGCACCGTCCGCTGCCGACCGGATGCTGGCCTCACAGATTGGTATTGCCGCCGTGGAAGGCCTGATGAACGGCATGCGCAACGTAATGGCCGGCATCGTGGACCGGAAACTGGTGTACACGCCCTTCTCCGATACTATTCACAAGAAGAAGCTCATCAACCAGAGCTTTATGCGAATGGTGGAAATCCTGAGCGTGTAAAAACTTATTGGCTCCGCCATTCAATTCCCTGCCGGATACGCTGTATCTGGCAGGGAATTTGTCTTTTACTGTATCTGTAAAAAAGTTCCTTTTCCTCTACTTATTTCTTTTCCTGATCATGCATAACCTCTATTCATGTTTCACAGCGCTGGCTACCTGCGCCCTGTTTCCTGTTACTGCCTACTCGCAGCAACCCGCCGCTGAGCAGCCTACTCACCGACCCGCGCTGCTGCGGGCAGGCGTGGGCCAGTCGCTTAATGGTACCGGTGACTATAAAGTACTAAAGGCCCATCTGGAATACGCGCCGCAGCTGGGCCAGCATTGGCGGCTGGGCTCCCGAGTGGCGTACATCGGGGGTAATGAGCCGTATGATTTCGGCGGTGGCTTCACCATTCCGCAATCTTACCGAGCCGTTAATCTGGAGCAGGAAATCTACTGGCTGCCGTTCGGTAATAATAAGACGGTAGAATTCAGCCTCGGGGCGGGCGTAACGGGCGGTTACGCTAAGCTCACGAGCTTTTCCTCAGCCTGGGTACATGATGGTGAATTTGGCTACTCGGCGCGCTACGAGCGAGGATTTCAGGTGGGCTACATCGTTTCTACCGGCCTGGACGTAGCCCTCAACCCAGACCGCACCTGGCGACTGGGCGGGCGCTTGGCTCTGCAAAACGATACGCGCGGCAACATTCTGCCCGGCGCACAGCTCCAGATCAGCCGGGCACTATAACCTACTACGCCTTTATCCATCCGCCTTCTTTATGCGCCAGCCACTGGTATTCCGCGTCGCGGCGGAGCCAGGTGAGCTGGCGCTTGGCGTAACGGCGGGAGTTGCGTTTGAGCAGGCGTACGGCCTCGGCGTACTCATACTGGCCCTCGAAGTAGGCGAACAGCTCTTGGTAGCCTACCGTCTGGAGGGCGTTGTGGTGGCGGTAGGGATAGAGGGCGCGGGCTTCGGCTTCGAGGCCCTGGGCCAGCATCTGGTCCATGCGCGCGTCAATACGCTGATACAATTCCTCCCGCTCCCGGGTCAGGGCAATTTTGATGATCCGGAAGGGCCGGTCGGCGGCTTTGGCGGCGTGGAAGGAGCTGAATGGCTGCCCCGTACCCCGGCAGATTTCTAGGGCCCGCACCACCCGTTGCGGATTCTGGCGGTCGATGCGGGCGTGGGTTACCGCATCAAGGTGAGCCAGCTCTGCCACCAGCGGCTCCAGGCCGTGGGCTTCCAGCTCGGCCTTGATTTGCTCCCGCACGGCCGGCTCCACGGCGGGCAAAGCGTCAAACCCCTCCGTCACGGCCTGCAGGTACAGTCCGGAACCGCCCGTGAGGATAACCACTTGGTGGCGCTGAAACAGGTCGGCCAGTACGGCCAGCGCGTCCTGCTCGAAGCGGCCGGCGTTATATTCCTCTGTAATGCTGTGGGAGTTGATAAAATGGTGCGGCACGCCCTGCATTTCCGCCACCGTCGGCTTGGCCGTACCAATGTTCAGTTCCCGAAAAAACTGCCGCGAGTCGGCCGACACGATTTCGGTACCGAGCTGCTGGGCCAGTTGTACGCACAGGTCGGTTTTGCCCACGGCAGTAGGGCCGGTAATGACCAGCAGCGTGGGACTGGTAATGGCGGCGAGGTCGGAAAACGGGTTCATAGGGAGGAATCAGAAGAAGAAAACAGGCCCGTGTACAGGCGCAGCAACTGCTGCTCTTCATGCTGCCAGCTGAGTAAGGCACGAGCCTGACGGCAGTTTTCGGCCAACTGGTGGTAGCGGGCCGCGTCGCCGCCGGGCAGCAGGCGGTTAAGGGCGGCGGCCAGCGTGGCCGGCAGCACATCGGGCACGAGGTCGGCTACATCGTACTGGTCGTTGAGGGCCCGGTACTCGGGGAAGTCGATAACTACCTGGGGCACGCCGGCGTGGAGGTAATCGAAAAATTTATTCGCCAGGGAGTAGTAGTAACTCAGACCCATATTTTCGAGCAGGTTGAGCCCTACGGTGGCGTGGCGCGTCAGTTCCCGCAGCTCCTTCGGCAGCACGTAACCCCGGAACTCCACCTGCCCGCTTTGCAGCAGCCCCAGCCGGGCGGCCTGCTCCCGCAATTCCTCTGACAGGTCGCCTTCGCCGCAGATAACCAGCCGGCCGCGCACCTGTGGCATGGCCTCCAGCAGCGGCTCCAGTCCCCGCCCGGCGTTCAGCGCCCCTTGGTACAGAATAAAGCCATCGGCCGGGGCAGCAGCCGGAGCCGGGGGCAGTGCATCGGCCATAAGCCAGCTGATGTTGCGTACCACGGCCACCGGCCGGCCGTGGCGCTGCTCAAATACCCGGGCCAGGGCCGGCCCTACGGTATATACCAGAGCAGCCCGAGGCACAATGAAATTTTCAATTTTGCGCCAGACGCGCTGCACGGCCGGGCGGGCTACCACTTCGGGCACTTCCGTGAATAGCTCGTGCGCATCGTAGATGAAGGGCTGCCGGGCCAGCCGGGCCCGCAGCCACACCGGCAAGGCCGTATCCAGGTCGATGGCGCACCAGGCGGCGGCGCGCTGCCCCAGCAGCCGCCCCAGCAGCCTCAGGTTGTATTCCAGGTAAAACAGCTTGCCTCGCGTGAAATGGCAGCGCAGCCGCTGCTGGCGGTATGGCTGCGGGGTGAGCGGCTGCGAGGCGGGCCACTCCCGGCCAATCAGCAGCACCTCATAGCCGGCCCGGGCCAGCGAGCCACAGATGCGCTGCATCCGCTGGTCGTAGTTAAGGTCGGTGGTGACGGTGAAAACCAGGCGTGGCGGCACAGTGAGCAGAGAAATTCCCGGAGCGGGAAAAGCGGTAGTTTCAGGAATTGTCGCAAATTTAAGAACTTCATTCGGTGCCTCTCTCAAAAAGAGCCGGCCCGGCGCAGCCCGCTATACCCATGTCTACCTTTCCGAGTACATCGGCCGCCGTGCCCTCCCACGGCTCCAGCCTGGCCCCCGAGGTGTACCGGGCCCTGTTCGAAGACTCGTTCGATGGCCTGTTACTCTACGATTCTACCGGCACGCTCATCGACTGTAACCACCGCGTGGTGCAATACCTGGGCACTACCCGCCCGATGCTGCTGGGTACGGGCCTGATGGCATTCGCCCTTGTTCCCGAACCCGCTTCCCCCATCCAAATTACTTCCGAGCTGCACCTGCGCGAGCAGCTGATGGAATGCAGCCGCATAGGCGACAAAAAATCCATGCGCTGGAGCGGGCACCGCTCCGACGGGCTGGGCCTGGAAGCCTGGGCCACCATCAACCGGCTCAGCACCGGCCACAGCCCCTTGATTCTGCTAACCCTGCGCGACATTGTGCAGTACGTTCCCGCCACCCCGGCTCCCAGCGCCTCGCTTCCGCCCGAAGTTTCCGCCAACCTGAGCAATTTTTCGCGTGGCCAGTTCCGCGACGTCCTCAGCCGGGCCGGCATGTGCTACCTGCTGCTGGACCGGAACGCCCGGATTCAGGACGTGAATGAGTATTTCAGCGAAGTAACCGGCCGGCCGGCCGCGACGCTTATCGGGCGCGATTATTTTACCCTGTTCGCCCCCCCGGCCGAGCAGGAGCCGCGCCGGTTTGCTTTTCACCACGCCATCGAGCAGGAGCAACTGCAGGATTTCTTTGAACGCTCCCTGCTCACGGTTTCCGGCCAGGGCCGCACCTTCTTCTGGCATTCGGAGTTTGAGCGTGACGCGGCGGGCCTCATCAACGGCATCCTGTTCGTGGGGCGCGACATCACCGATAAGCAGGTGGCCGTGCGGGCCCTCACCGACAACCGCAACCGCCTCCAGGACTTCCTCGACAACGCCCACGACCTGATTCAGAACCTGAGTGTGGACAACCGCTTTCTGTTCGTGAACAAGGCCTGGAAGGAAAAGCTGGGTTACGAGGACACCGACCTGCCCCACCTCACCCTCTCCGACGTGGTGCACCCGTACTACAAGGCCAAGCTGCTCTACCAGTTGCGCAACCTGTACAAGGGCGAGAAGGTGAATAAGCTGGAAACCGTATTCCTGACCAAATCGGGCAAGCCGATTCACCTGATCGGCTCCATTTCGTGCTCCTGGCAGGACAACGAACCGGTGAGCACCCGCGCCATTCTGCACGATATTACGGACCGCATCAAGGCGGAGCGGCTGCAGAAGGTATATTACAGCATTGCCAACTTGGCCATCAGCTCCAAGGACCTGCATTCCCTCTACGGGGCCATTCACCGGGAGCTGAGCAAAATCATTGAAACCAATAACTTCTACATTGCCCTCTGCGACGAGGCCCGCACCCAACTCCAGTTCGCCTACTTCGTGGACCAAAACTCCCAGGGCGACCAGAGCATCATGGCGCGGCCGTTTTCCTCGGGCGTGTCGGAGTACATTATCCGCACGGGCCGGCCGCAGTACCTACTGCGCGAGGAGTTGCAGGAGCTCATCGGCAACGGCACCATTACGGCTTACGGGCTGATGCCGGAGGTGATGCTCTGCTCGCCGCTGAGTATCGGGGAGCGGATTATCGGGGTTATTGCGGTGCAGGACTACCAGAAGGCCGATGCCTACGCGCCCACCGATATTGAGATTCTGCACTTCATCTCCAACCAGGTGGCCCTGGCCATTGAGCGCAAGCGCAACGAAGTGCAGATTCAGAAGCAGAACGCCCGCCTGAACGCCATTTTCGAGAGCGGCTCCCACCTGATGTGGTCCGTGGATACCCACTCCCGCCTCTCGTCGTTCAACCGCAACTACGCGGCGTACTTCCTGCGACGCAACGGCGTGTACCCGGCCCTCAACATCAACCTCTGGCAGGCCGATGTAGCCCTGATGGAAGAGGACGCCCGCGAGGCCTTCATCGACAATTACCGCAAAGCTTTCCAGGGCCACCCGCAGCGGTTTGAGGTGCGCCTGCGCGACGCTCGGGGCCTTGATACGTGGCGCGAAATTTACCTTAACCCCATTTACCTCGACGACGGCTCGTTCGAGGAAATTTCGGGCATTGCCCACGACATCACCGATCAGAAGCGCAGCCAGCTGGAACTGGTGGCACAGGAGGAGAAGTTCCGGGCCATTTTCGAGTCGTTCCAGGATGTGTACTACCGCACCGATGGGCGTGGCATCATCACGCTGCTCAGCCCCTCGGTGCTGGATATGCTCGGCTACGCGCCCGAAGAGGCCATTGGCCACTACATCGGCGACTACTACATGTACCCCTTAGAACGGGCTACGCTGCTGGAAGAAGTGCGTCAGAACGGGGAGGCCCGCAACTTCGAAATAGCCATGCGCCACAAGGACGGCCACTCGGTGAGCGTGCTGGTGAATGCCCGCCAGGTGCCCGGCAACGGCGAAGGCGGCACCGAAGGCATTGCCCGTGACATTACCGGCCTCAAGCAGATGCAAAGCGACCTGCGCCGGGCCAAGGAAGCCGCCGAGCAGGCGCTGGAGGCCAAAACGCTGTTCCTGGCCAATATGAGCCACGAGCTCCGCACGCCCATGAACGGTATCATCGGCATGATTGACCTGCTGCACCAGACGGTTTCCTCGGAGGAGCAGGAGGAGTACGTGGACACGCTACGCAAATCGTCGGATGCGCTGATGGCCATTCTGAACGATATTCTGGATCTGTCCAAAATTCAGGCCGGCAAGCTCCAGCTCAGCGAGTCGGGCATCGATCTGCACTACACGCTCGACAAGATTCACTCCCTGTTCGCCAACCGGGCCAACCAGAAGCACCTCACCTTCACCTACCACATTGCATCCCACACGCCACGCTTCATTATTACCGACGAAACCCGGCTGTTGCAGATTCTGAGCAACCTCACTTCCAACGCCATCAAATTCACAGCCCAGGGCACCGTCAGCATCGTGGTTTCGTCCACAGTGACGGATGGGGAGGAGCACTTGCTGCGTTTTGCCGTACAAGATTCGGGCATTGGCATCTCCGAAGACAACGAAAAACTGCTGTTCACCAACTTCACCCAGCTCGATACGACCCCCACCAAAGCCTTCGGCGGCACAGGGTTGGGCCTGGCCATCAGCAAGCAGTTGGCCGAGCTATTGGGCGGCGAAATCGGGGTGTATTCCAATGTGGGCGAAGGCTCCACGTTCTGGTTTACGATGCAGTGCCGGGTAGCACTCAACGAGGCCGAAATTGTACAGGAGCGCCTTACTGCCCGGGAGCGGCCGCAGGAGGTGGTCCGCTTCGAATCAATGCCCCGCATCCTACTCGTTGATGATAACCCTATCAACCAGAAGGTGGCCACCCGCCTGCTCGATAAGCTGGGCTGCGACATTGTTATTGCCTCCGATGGGTTTGAAGCCATCAGCCGGGCCACTGCTCCCGCGGCGCGCTATGACCTGATTTTCATGGATATCCAGATGCCGGAAATGGACGGCGTGACGGCCATGAAGGAAATCCGGCAGCGCCTCGGTTCGGCCTGTCCGCCCATCGTGGCCATGACGGCCTACTCCATGAAAGAGGATGCCGAGCGGTTTGTGCAGCAGGGCATGGATGACTACGTTTCGAAGCCCGTGAAGAGCCAGGACCTGTACACCATTCTGCGCCGCTGGATGGCCGGCCCGCCCCTCGCCGACTCACTCAAAAACACTGCCGGCGCCCCCGCTACCACCACCCCGGAACCGGCCCCCGCCCCGGCCGATTGCATTGACCTGGATGTGGTGGAGCAGTTGCGCCAGCTGGGCGGTGGCGAGTTTGCGGCCCAGCTCTATGCCGATTTCGAGCAGGAAGCCGCCGACGTGCTGGCCGAAGCCGCCGCGCTGGTGGCCGCTGGGCAGTACGAACAGATTTTACCACATTTGCACCAGCTAAAAGGCACCGGATTTACACTGGGCATTCGGAACGTGGCGGAAAGTGCGAAAGACCTGGAACATGAGTTGAAAAACGGCCGTACGGAAACTACTCCGGAATCATTTCAACAATTACTTGGTTTTTTTGCACAATTTAAGGCTGCATATCCCGTCCTTACGCAGGCTCCTTAACGTTACCAGTGCGTGAGCCCCGCATATTGCCTCTCTTCATCTACCCACAACCCTCACCTCCCCCTCCCCCATACTCTCCCTCCCCATGGCCGATTCTAAAACGATTCTGATTGCTGAGGACAGCTCCGTTATCCTGAACCTGACAAAGAAGATTCTTGAACTCCAGAAGTACCGCATCGTGTCGGCCAAAAATGGCGGCGAGGTTATCAAGCAGATTGAGAGCCAGCCCATTGACTGCGTACTAATGGATATCAATATTCCGGTGAAGGATGGCATGGAATGTACCCGCGAGATTCGCCGCAACGCCGATCCGCGCATTGCCAAAATTCCGGTTATTGCCATTACCGGCAATGCCAACAACTACTCTATGGAGCAGTTCCGCGAGGCCGGCGTAACCGATTACCTGCCCAAGCCGCTGGATTTCGACGCGTTGGTGCGCGTGGTAAAGCAGTACGTAGGCTAGTCTGGAAATGAGACTATGAGGGGTGAGAAGTGAGACTATATTCTGACGTTCGCGCCATACGAACATGGTCTCATTTCTCAGCTATCATAGTCTCCCTTCTCTTCATATGGAAGTTACTTTCCTCGGTACGGGCACGTCGCAGGGCGTGCCTGTGATTGGCTGTAGCTGTGTCGTGTGCCGCTCCGTGGACTACCGCGACAAGCGGCTGCGGGTGTCGGTGCATTTGCAGGTGCAGGGCAAGAGCATTATCATCGACTCGGGGCCCGATTTTCGCCAACAGGCCCTGCGGGAGCACATCAACCACCTTGATGCGCTGGTATTCACCCACGAGCACAAGGACCATACCGGCGGCCTCGACGACATTCGGGCCTATAATTTCCGCCAACAGCGCGATATGCCGGTGCATGCTGAGCCGCGCGTGCTGGAACAATTAAAGCGCGAGTACGAGTACATTTTTGCCGAGCGCAAATACCCGGGCATTCCGCAGGTAGAGCTGCACCCGATCCTCAGCGACACCGACAGTTTCCGGGTGGAAGGCGTGGAATTCCAGCCGATTCGGGCCCTGCACTACAAGCTACCGGTATTGGGCTTCCGGGTGGAAGGCTTTACGTACGTGACGGACGCGAATCACCTCGGTGCGGAGGCCCTGGAGCAGATGCGCGGCTCGGAGGTAATTGTGCTCAACGCCCTGCGCCACGAGAAGCACATTTCGCACTTTACGCTGCAGGAAGCCGTGGATATTCTGGAAGACTTAGCCCCGCGCCGCGCTTATCTCACCCACATCAGCCACCAGCTAGGCCGCCAGCGCGAAATAGAAGCTACCCTCCCGGACTTTATCCGGCTGGCTTACGATGGGCTGCGAGTAACAGTATAAGGCAGAACCGGACACTAATTCCCTGTGCGGTTGATGCGGAACCACAGCGTGAAATCCGATTTGCCCGGATACACGCCCCGGCCCAGCGGCTTCACAATTTCCCAACGTTGGTAGGTAAATACGTAGCGCCGGTTATTGGCTCGCACGCTCATGGTATCCAGCCAAGTCGGATTAGGTACCCGCTGGGCATTAAATGGGGGAAACACTACCCGTTGCTCCTGGCCCCGGGCATCGGTTACGTTGAGCTCCGGCCATGCGGAAGGACCTACGAAGCACATCATTCCTTCCGGGCAAAAAGTGTATTTCAACTCTTCCAGCCGCACCGTCAGTTCAGGCTGGGCCAGGCTGGGCAGGAATGCCTGTTGTTGATGTTGCAGCGAGAAATCGGCCTCAAAAGCCGCCTCAGTGTCAGCTAGAGCCAGTTCGGGCTCTACGCTTGCTTTCTGGCAGCCAGCCAGGTTTAGCACGGCCAGCATCGGGAGTACTACTTTTTTCATGCGTAATAAGGAATAAGGTGGTATAGATGCGCATAGATGATACCGAAGCAGAGTGCTACGGTTGCATGCGGGAGTGGTAGTTTTACCGCTTGCCGCTGGTAACGTATCCGACGGCAGGCTGCGCTGTTCCGGTTTATTTTTCTTTTCTGCTCTTTCCGCCTTCCCGTGCATACCAACCACTATTTCCTGCGCCAACTGGCTCCGGCGCTTACCCAACAGTTGCAGGGCTACCGCGTAGCCACCTGCTTTTCACAGGAAAAGGATGAGCTGGTAATTGGCCTGACGAACGGCCTCGCCGAGTGCTGGCTGAAACTAACGCTGGCGGCGGCCGGCACCCTGATTGCGTTGCCTGAATCGTTTCACCGCGCCCGGCAGAACTCGGTGGATCTGCTGCCGGAGCTGCTGGGCCAGCAAGTAAGCACCATAACGGCCTGGCCCCAGGACCGGGTGCTGCAGATTACGTTTCGGAGCGGAGCCACGCTGGTGCTGAAGCTGTATAGTACCCGGCCCAACGCCATTTTCCGGACGGCCCCCAACGCCCCGGCCCAGCTTTTCCACCAACGCTACCTGCCCGATGCAGAACTTGCCCCGGCGCCACCAATGTCTGGTTCCGAACTGCCAGCCAACCCGCTCAAAGCTTATCCCAGCCTCGGCGACCTGCCGGTGGCCTACCTGCGCAAGCAGGACTACGACGCAGCCCCACTCGAAACCAGGTGGGAACTGATGCGCCAGGTAGTTCGGGAACTGGAGCACCCCGCCGCATTCTATATTGTTCGGCTGGCCGGGCGCACCCGCCTGAGTTTGCTGCCGGTAGGTGATATTGAGCAGACGTTGCCCGCGACGGACCCTATCGGGGCACTGCGCAGCTTCGGGCCGCTGCTGCTGAACCGCCGTGCTTACGAAGCGGAGTTGCACCAAGTACGGCAGCTGCTGGAAAGGCGGGCCGACGAAGCCGCTACCGCCGCCCAACACGTGCGTCGGCGCTTGTACGCGCTGGAAAACACGGTGGGCTACCGCCAGACGGCCGATCTGATTATGGCCCACCTCAGCCAGATTCCAGCCGGGGCCGCGCAGGTGGAGGTGCTGGATTTTTACCAGAACGACCAGCCGCGCCTCATCAAGCTGAAGCCCACTGAAACGCCCCAGCGCACGGCCCAGAACCTGTACCGCAAAGCCAAGAACCAGCAGCGCGAAACCCAGGAGCTCAGTGCCCGGGCCGAGCGGCGCGAAACCGAAGCCTTGACGGCTCTGGAGCGCCTGGAAGAGCTGGCGGCCCTACCCGCCGGCGAGTTACGGCCGCTCCGGCAGTGGCGCAAGCAGCACGCCCTCGACCCCGCCACGGCCGCCAAAGCCAATCCGCAGGAGTTACCTTTCAAGGTATTCGAGGACAGTGGCTTCACGATTCTGGTGGGCCGCAACGCCGAAAATAACGACCTGCTCACGCAACGCTACGCCCACAAAGACGACCTGTGGCTGCACGCCAAGGACGTGACCGGCTCCCACGTTGTTATCCGGCAGCGGGCCGGCCAAACTATTCCAACCCCGGTGCTGGAACGGGCTGCCCAGCTGGCCGCTTGGTACTCACGCCGCAAAAATGATTCACTCTGTCCCGTTACCTACACGCCCAAAAAGTTTGTGCGCAAGCCCCGCGGAGCCAAGCCCGGACAGGTGCTGGTAGAGCGCGAAAAGGTAGTGCTCGTCGTGCCCGCCAATCCTTTTGAGCGAGAGTAGCAGGCTCCACTATGCCAGGCTGCCAAAGGCCAAACTTTATTCAGAAGATAAAGGCGGCAGCAACTCTCTAACAGCATAAAGGCCGGCCCCGAAACTGACTATTGATAGTCAGTTTCGGGGCCGGCCTTTATGCTGTTATTGGCTCGTTTTCTTCCCGCAGCAGGTTACAGCCTGCGACCTACCTATGTAGCTACCTTTATTTATTGCTATTACGCATCTCCTTATTGTTATAGCTAATTCGATATAGGGAACAATCCTATTTGATAGTGAAATAGCAGAAAGCAGGCTAAACCGTATGGTCATTCACAATTTACCTTTGTAAATCAAGCAATTACTCAACACTACTAGACTTTTTGGAAGCAGTGACGAGCTTAACGCAAAATCGTTTTTACTATTTATATAGAATATATAACTTATATAAGAAATGTCCAAATTATTAGAAACGTTCTATATCATTGCACTGAATCGGCTTACTGTCTGGTTCATTCTTCTGCTTCGGCTGAACCTGTTCTTCTGCTTCACCATCCTCTTCCAAACGCTATGTTAACACCTTTCCCCTCCTCGTTGCCACCCCGACAACGCGGCCGGTCTTTGCGCCGGCTGCTCACCTGCTGGGGCATTTTTCTGGCCTGTTCTACCACCGCGCTGGCACAGTTTCCCCGGGTAGAGTCGTTTAAAAATACCGCTACCTCTGGCTCCGGCTTTCGGCTGGGTGGCAACCCCAACACGGCCGTGCTGACGGCCGCCAGTGGCCTCGACGCCAACGGCTCCGGCTACCTGCGCCTGACCAGCGACGCTGACAATCAGGCAGGCTTTGCCATTGATAACGCCTCCTTTCCGGCCCCATCGGGTTTCAGCATTTCGTTCGAGTTCTTCTCGTACGGAGGCACCGGGGCCGATGGCTTTTCGGTATTCCTGATTGATGCCGATAAAACCTCGGCCGCCGCGTTTACCAGCGGCGCCTCGGGCGGCTCCCTGGGCTACGCCCAGAAAACGGAGTCACCCATCAGCGACGGGGTGCCCAACGGTTACGTGGGCATCGGCATTGATGAATTCGGCAATTTTGCCAACCCCACCGAAGGCCGCGTGGGCGGCCCCGGCTCCCGGCCCGATGCCGTGTCGCTGCGCGGCGCGGGCAACGGCCGCAGCGCCACCGATTATCCCTACCTGGCCGGGAGCGGCAGCCTGCCGTTCAGCCTCGACGTAGCCACCGTGCGCGCCCAGCAGGGTACGGCCGATTTCCGGCGGGCCTACATTGATGTAATTCCGCAATCCAACGGCACCTACCAGATTACGGTGCGTATTCAGCACGGCAACGCCGTAGCTACGGCCGTCAACCGCGTCACGATTTCGACGCCACCTTCCAACCTGCGGATTGGGTTTTCGGGCTCGACGGGCGGCAGCAACAACTTCCACGAAATCCGGAACCTGGCCATCGTGCGCGCCCCGTTTGCCAACGACGATGTGGCCGGCACCGTGTTCAACGTGCCGGTTTCGCTGAACATCCTCAGCAACGACGTGGCCCAGGGCAGCAACCTCAACACCAGCTCGGTTGACCTTGACCCCAGCACCACCACCCTCGACAACACCTTCACGGTAGCGGGCCAGGGCACGTTCACAATGGGCACCAACGGAGTAGTAACGTTTACACCCGTTGCTACCTTTGCCGGCGTGGTAACGGTACCCTACACCGTAGCCTCCGTGCTGGGCGACCGGTCGAGCCCGGCTAACATCACCATCATTGTGAAGGGAGCCGACCTGATTTCCAGCATCAGCGGACCCACCTCGGCCAGCCCAGGCGCGCAGATTACGTACAGCGTTAACACCAGTAACCTGGGCACCGAAACGGCCACTAACGTGGTACCCACCGTGCAACTGCCCACCGGCCTGACGGGCGTGACTGTATCCAGCGGTAGCTACAATGGTACCAGCGGTCTGGTTACGTTTGCCACCACGGCCAGCCTGCCCAGCGGCGCGGCTCCGGTAGTCAACACCGTTCGGTTTACGGCTCCCGCCTCGGGCTCCGTCACGGCCACTACCGGCGTCAGCTCCCCCACCCCCGATCCGGTCACGACCAACAACACGGCCACCATCACAACCGTGATAGAAGGCGTTACGAATGCTGCTACGGCCTGCGCCACGCCCGGCAAGGATGGCCCCGGCGCCCTCACCGGCAGCACGGTGCCCAACACGTATTTCCCGGGCGGGGCTACCACCGCCGCCAATGCCACCAGCCTGACGCTGGGCGCAGCCGTGGGCGGCACCACGCCCATCAGTGCCGGCGACCTGGTGATGATTCTGCAAACCCAGGGCGCTGACCTCAACACCGACAATGCCGATACCTACGGCAACGGTACGGCCGGTGGCAACGCAAGCGGCAACGTGGGCGGCAACACGTTCACGGCCGGCTATTACGAGTACGCCATTGCCACGAACTCGGTACCGCTTTCGGGGGGTACGCTCACGCTGGCAAAGGCCCTGGGCCGGGTGTACCAGCGGGTTGATTACAACGATGCCTCCAACCCCACCGGGCAGCGACGCTTCCAGGTGGTGCGGGTGCCGCAGTATTCATCCCTGACGGTAACTGGCACCGTAACCGGTACGGCCTGGAACGGCGAAGCCGGGGGCCTGCTGGTGCTGGATGTAGCCGGGCAAACCACGTTTGCCGGCACCGGCAGCCGCCTCGACATGAGCGGCAAAGGATTCCGGGGCGGAGCCTCCCGCCAGTACACCGGCAGCGCCGGCTACGCCGATGCGGACTTCCGCAACCTGGCCGGCACCACCACCGCCGGGGCGCATGGCTCGAAGGGGGAAGGCCGGGCCGGTACCCCACGCTACGTATTCAATGGCACCTCCGTGGTTGATACGGGCGTGGAAGGCTACCGCGGCGGCAGCGTGGGGCGCGGAGCTCCCGGCAACGCCGGCGGCGGCGCGGCCGACCTGCTGGCTACTACCACCAACGCCGGCGGAGCCGGGGGCGGCGGCGGCAGCAACGACGCGGCCGGTGGCCTCGGGGGCCGTAACAACGGCTCGGCCGACGGCACCATCCGGGCGGCGGGCGGAGCGAACTTCGCAGGTAGCCTGGGCCGGTGGTTTCTGGGCGGCGGCGGCGGGGCCGGCTCTATGGAAGAAGCCGGCACCCTCAGCAGCGGCGGCAACGGCGGCGGCGTGGTTGTGCTGCGCACCGGCTACCTCAGCGGTAGCGGCGAGCTGCGGGCCAACGGCGGCAACGCGCCTACCGCTGGTCTGACCACCAACTACACCAACGGCGGCGGCGGCGGCGGCGCGGGCGGCACTGTGGTGCTGCTGGCCACTAACACCGGCGGCGTACCCAATATCACCCTCACGGCCACGGGCGGTAGCGGCGGCAACGCCATTACCGGTTCCAATACCAACTACGGCCCCGGCGGCGGCGGCAGCGGCGGCTTTATCTTCAGCAACAGCAGCCTGGGCACCGAGGTAAATACCGGCGGCGCCCGGGGTAACACCGGCACCGGCACGGCGGCCTTCGGGGCTACCAGTGGCGGCGACGGTGCTCCCGTACTCAACGTCACCGATGCGGGCTCTACCATCATTGGCGGGTCCGGGCCTTGTCTGCCTTCGCTGTCGGTGGCCATGGCTACTTCTACTCCCAGCGTGCAGCGCACGGGCGGCGCGGGTAGCAGCGTACAGCCGGCCACGTTCACCATCACGGTTTCCAACACGGGTGGTCAGGCTACCGGGGTAAGTGTACTGGCCGCGCTGGCCAACAACATTGTCCGCTATGATGGCGGCTTCACCCCGGTTATTACCCTGCGCGACGCCAACGGCACCATTACGCCGGTAACCGGAGCCACGCTACCCAACAACAACGTGAGCCAGGCCGAGTTTGGCAACCTCACTATTCCGGGCGGGGCCACCCTTACCCTCACGTTCCGGGCCACGCTGGTGGCATCGGCCCAGGATAACTTTGCGTACCAGGCCAACGCCACGGTAACGTATGCCGACCCGTTCCGTACCACTGCCCCCGCCACGGTAACGCCCGGCGCCAACTACGCCGGCACCACCGATGGCAGCCTGGGCGCGGCCGGCGGCAGCAACTACTCGGCCTCTACCTCCACCAACGAGGACGTCACCATCAGCCGCCCCCTGCCCGTTACGCTGACCAGCTTCGAGGCCAAAGCTGCCGGCCAGGATGCCCTTCTGACCTGGACCACGGCCCAGGAGCTGAACAACGACCGGTTTGAAATAGAGCGCAGCCTCAACGGGGTTGACTTCGAGAAGGTAGGCACTGTGCAGGGCAAAGGCACTACCACCGTGGCCTCCACCTACCGCTTCCTCGATGCCGGGGCGGGTCGTCGGACCAGCAAGCTCCTCTACTACCGTTTGCGGCAGGTAGATCTGGACGGTCCCGGCACGTACTCCATGGTGCGCACCCTCCGCTTCGAGCGGGCGCAGGGTTCGGTTACGCTGTACCCTAACCCCCACCAGGGCCGCTTCACGCTGGACCTGCAGGCTTTGCCCGCTGGCACCTATCAGGTTGACGTGCTGGATCTGGCGGGCCGCCGCGTGTACCAGACGCAGCTGGGCGGCGGTCAGGAGCATCCGCTGCTGCCCGCGCTGCCGATGGGCTCATACATCGTGCGCGTGACCGGGCAGGCGGTGAACATCAACCTGCCGATGGTGAAGAACTAAAATTTTTCACCTTTCAGATAAAAACGGCCACTGCTCCCGGAGCGGTGGCCGTTTTTGTCTGCGGAATATTCTTGCATTAACCCGTTCCTCCTACCTTGGCGAGCCTATCCGTTTTCCACTGCACATGTCCGCTCTCAGTCCTTCCGCCCCCACTTATCTGACGCAGGAAATCCGGGCGGCTTTGCAGGAGCCGGAACCGGTGCTGGCCAACCTGAAAATCACACGTTGCCACTACTTACTGGCTCAGGAACTGGAACAGGTTTTGGGGCCAGAGGCCGGAGCAAACTTTCATTCCTGGGCCGTATGGGGCTCGCGCAAGGCCGGGGTCACGATCCGGCAGGAAGACCTGGACCAGGCCCGGCGCGACGGCACGGTGGTGGGCGGAATTGTCGGGAGCCTGGTGGGATTAGGGTGCGGCTGGCTGCTGAATTTTCCGTTGGTATGGCAACCCGCCGCCGCACTGCTGGGAGCCGTGTGCGGGGCCGCTGTGGGCCGCTTCATCATCCGACGCAGCCGCCGGGTATCGGCCCGGCTGATTCTGGCCGGCAACCGCACAGTGCTTGAGGATATCGGGCTGCAGTCGGCCCGCTTTATTGAGCTACTCCAGCGCGATGCTCCGGCCGGACCAACGGAAATAGAGGCGTTTCTACAGACGCTGCAGCCCGCGCCAGGCTCCACTCACAATCTGTTGCAACAAGCGTTTAGCCACTATTATCAGGCTCACCAAACGCCTGATACGGCCCGGAAACAGGAGGCAACGTACCTGGGCAATTGCTTTGCCGTGTGGCACGAGCACGTCCGGCTGGAACCGTACATTCAGGGAGCTATACCGCTCATTATTCGCCGGTGCGTGACGCAGCGGCTGCTACAGTTTACTATTGGTGATACTCACCTGGCAGTGGCGCATGACGTACCCTCACAGGTGCATCTACCGCTGACCGCCGCTACGCCGGCCCTGGTACTGCTGGCAACCGTCGGCGGCTCCTCGGTAGCACCCGGGCCGGCCTCTGCTGGCACCGCCGCCCACGACTGGACCCGGATTCAGCAGCGGATGCGCTACGTTTTTGCGCTGTTTCGCGCTTTTCACACCGATGTTCAGGTGCGTACCGCTCCGTACTCGGCTCCGCAGTTAGCCGCCATCAACGCTGGCCATTATCCAACCGGAGCGTTATAAGCAGGAGTGTATCCCTCCCCTAAACGCCAACGCGCCCGGCAGCTGTAGCTACCGGGCGCGTTGGCGTTGGGGCCCATACCGAATCCGTGTAACGAATCCGGTTACATTCGGGGGTTAGCGGAGCGGACCTTTCATGCCCATCATGCGGGCCATTTGCTGCATACCGCCTTTGGTCTGGCTCATTTTGTTCATGGTGCGCATCACTTTGCGCATGTCCTCGAACTGCTTCATCAGGTTGTTCACCTGCTGAATATCGGTGCCGGAACCCTTGGCGAGGCGGCGGCGGCGGGAGCCGTTCAGCAGCTCGGGCTGGGCACGCTCTTTGGCAGTCATACTTTTGATGATGGCCTCAATCGGCTTAAACGCGTCGTCGTCGATTTCCACGTCCTTCATGGCCTTGCCCATGCCGGGAATCATACCCACCAGGTCCTTCAGGTTGCCCATCTTCTTGATCTGCTCCAGCTGGGAGAGGAAGTCATCGAAGTTGAACTGGTTTTTGCGGATCTTCTGGTTGATGCGCTTGGCTTCTTCCTCATCGAACTGCTGCTGGGCGCGCTCAACCAGGGAAATCACGTCGCCCATGCCCAGGATGCGCTGGGCCATCCGGTCGGGGTAGAACATGTCCAGGGCCTCCATCTTCTCGCCCGTGGAGATGAACTTGATGGGTTTCTCCACCACGGCCCGGATGCTGAGGGCCGCCCCGCCGCGCGAGTCGCCGTCGAGCTTGGTGAGTACCACGCCGTCAAAGTTCAGCCGGTCGTTGAAGGTTTTGGCCGTATTCACGGCGTCCTGGCCCGTCATCGAGTCCACCACGAACAGCGTTTCGCTCGGGTTGATGGCGCGTTTCACGGCCTCAATCTCACTCATCATCTGCTCGTCCACGGCCAAACGGCCGGCGGTGTCGATGATGACGACTTTCTTGTTGTTTTTCTTCGCGTACTCGATGGCATTGCGCGAAATGTCCACCGGGTTCTTGTTCTCCTCCTCCGAGTACACTTCCACGCCCACCTGTTCGCCCAGCACTTTCAGCTGGTTGATGGCGGCCGGGCGGTACACGTCGCAGGCCACCAGCAGCACCGTGCGATTCTGCTTTTTGAGGTAGGCGGCCAGCTTACCGGCGAAGGTGGTTTTACCCGAACCCTGCAGACCCGACAGCAGAATCACGGCCGGCTCGCCTTTGATGACGATGTCCTGCTTTTCGCCGCCCATGAGCTCGGTGAGCTCATCGTACACGATTTTGGTCATCAGCTGGCCCGGCGACACGCTGATGAGCACGTCGCGGCCCATGGCCTCCTCCTTTATTTTGTCGGTTACTTCCTTGGCAACCTTGTAGTTCACGTCGGCATCCACCAGGGCCCGGCGGATTTCCTTGACGGTGGCCGCAACGTTGATTTCGGTGATGGAGCCCTGGCCCTTGAGGGTTTTAAAGGCGCGGTCGAGCTTGGTACTGAGGTTATCGAACATGAATCACAGATGGTGCAGATGGTACAGATTTCGCTGATTTCGGTTAGGCTGTCTTTGGCAGTACGATTTCCTCCAACCCCCGCAGCCGCCGATCCACATCGACCCAGAAAGCTGTTGCCTCCTGTAGCTGTTGAGGTAATAGCGCCGCCAAATTGTTTACGACCGGTTGCTGTGCCGGACCAGTGGCCGCCGCCGAAGTAGAAAGTACAACAGATTCCATAGTCTGACGGGAAACAAGAAACCGGGTTCAGCCTCCAAAAGTAACCAGAAAACCCCGAAAGGCCACGGGTGCGTACCTTCGCGGCTTCACTGATGCCTTTTCTGCCGTGCCCGAGTCTGCTGCCCGCCCGTTACGTTTGCTGGTGATTACCTACTACTGGCCGCCCTCAGGTGGGGCCGGGGTGCAGCGCTGCCTCAAGTGGGTGAAGCACTTGCCGGCCCTGGGTGTGCAGCCTACCGTCATCACCGTGGACCCCGCCCAGGCCGCTTACCCCGTGCTGGATGCCTCCCTGGAAGCCGACGTACCACCGGGCGTACGGGTGCTGCGCACGGGCACGCTGGAGCCTTTCGGCACCTATCAGAAACTCACCAGCCGCCCTATTCCGCACGGCGGATTTGCCAACGAAGGCCGGGTATCGGTGGCCCAGCGAGTGGCCCGCTTCGTGCGCGGCAACCTGTTTCTGCCCGACCCGCGCCGGGGCTGGAACAGCTTCGCCCTGCGGCAGGTGGCCGCTCTGGTGGCCGCCGGCGAGCAGTTTGATGCGGTGCTGACTTCTTCCCCGCCCCACTCTACCCAGCTGATCGGGCTGGCGCTGAAGCGGCGCTACGGCTGGCGCTGGCTGGCCGATCTGCGCGACCCATGGACCGATATCTATTACACCCAGACGCTGATGCGCACCGCCGTGGCCCGTTGGCTCGATGCGCGCTACGAGCGGCAAGTGTTGCAAGCCGCCGACGTGGTTATTACCACCAGTGCCGATACCGGCCGGCTGCTGCAGAGCAAAGTTCCCGGGCTGCCCGCCGGCAAGTTCGCGGTATTACCTAACGGCTACGATGAGTCGGATTTTCAGCAGATAGAGGCCGCCCCGGCCGATAAGCTGCTGCTCACGTATGTGGGCACCATCACGGGGCAGTACCACGTGGAGCCGTTTTTTGAGGAGATGGCGGCCTGCGCGGCCCGGCACCCGCAGGTGCCGCTGCGCCTGCGTTTCGTGGGGCGGGTGGCCAAAGAAGTGGAGCAGCAGCTGGCCGCGGCGGGCCTCACGGCGCGCACCGAGCTGGTGGAGTTTGTGCCGCACGATGAGGCCGTGGTGTACATGCAGCGGTGCACGGTCCTGCTGCTGGGCATCCCCGACGTGGCCCACAACCGGGGCATCCTGCCGGGCAAAGTATTCGAATACCTGGCCGCCGGTCGCCCGGTCATCTGCATCGGCCCCGCCGGTTCCGACGCGGCCCAGGTGCTGGAAGAGTGCCAGGCCGGCCGCAGCTTCGAGTACGAAGACCGCGCCGCCATGCGCATGTATCTGGAGGAGCTGGTAACGGCCTGGCAGCAGAACCCCACCATCCCAGTGCCCGCCGCCGGCCGCCGCCGCTACTCCCGCCGCAGCCTGACGGAGCAACTGGTGGAGCTGATTCGGCAGTAGACTTACCAATCAGTGAAGCTGTTTAGGAAGTATGCAACATCGACAAGCTCAGCATAACCGTCGAACGACTTCCTAAACAGCTTCCTTCGGTATTGCTCACCCACTAGTGCTGATGCCATGCGTTTTTACTCCGGTTGTTATAGGCTCCTCTTGTGCATTCTTGCCACAGCTTGTGGCTCCCAAAAGCAGGATTTGCAGGAGCATCGCCTGCGGGAGTTTGTGGATGTGCGGTCAATTGAATCGGTAGAAGCGCACAACTACTCCGGCCACCACTGGCTGACAGCTGCGGAGCTGCAGGATTTTAAAAGTCGATTGGGAAGCATGCAATACGCTCCTGGTGGCAGTGGTCAGGTTAAGTCGGTGGATATGGGCACTACGGTTTTTGTGCTCCATACCCACGGCCATGCTTATCAGTTGATCGGGCGACCAACCAGTCAATACCTGGGCGTGCCCAACAAACTAGTGACGCAAACCCGGGACGGGCTGGCAGCGGAAGACCAGCAAGCGGATGCGTTACTGCTCTTCAAATTCGCCCGACCAACCAACCTCAATAACTACCGTAAAGGCCCCAGCATACCTGATCTACCCTGACAAGCGCTACTGCGTGAGCCGGTCCCACACTTTGCGCACGGGCTTCGGCAGAGCATCCAGCAGCACAGCACGTACCTGGCCCAGAGTGGAGCGTTTCAACGCTCCGCCCTGGGCCAGCTCGACGGCCAGCTGATCGGCCAGGGCTTTATAGAGGGGGCGCTGATAGTGGCGCAGATTGTTGGTCACGTCGGCGCGGGTGCGCACAATGTCGCGCACGTCCACCACGGCCACGTTCGGGGTGCGGGCGGCGAAATCGAGTAGGGCCGCATTCATCTGCTGGTGGCGCGCTACGGCCCCTACTTCCGCCGAGCCGGGCACTTCGACTTCGGCCCCGGTGAGCAGGATGAGCGGCACGGTGGCCGGTAGCTGCTGGCGCAGCCACGCCAGGTTTTCCTGGAATCGGGCGGGCGTGAGCGGGCCGGCGTAGGTGTATTCCTGCCGAAAGCGGCGTAGAAAGGCCTCATCCATGCCCCGGAATTTGCGCCGGGCGTAGTGTTGGGCCTGCTCGGCGGGGTCGGCCTGCGTCAGGTCGTGGTAGCCGCCGAAGGGAATCAGAAGGCCGGTGGCGTTTTCCCGGTACAGGTCCTGGGTGTAATCCATCAGCGGGCTGTACACCAGCGCATCATAGCCGGGCTGCCAGAGGCGGGGCCGGAAAGCTTCGGCATCCAGAAACGGCAGGCGGGCGGCCAGGCGCTGCTGCTCCTCGGGCGGCAGCGTGCGGCTCAGGCGCAGCAGCTCGGTGTGCTCGGTGTGCACGGGCACCTGGTTGTCGTTCACGTAGTTGAAATCCTCCACTACCTCCACCTGGTACGTTTGCAGGTAGGGCGTGAGCTGGCCCAGGTCGCAGCCGCCCTTGAGCAGGATGCGCAGGCGCTTGGTTGGGTCTGTGGGTGCAGCAGCAGCTTTCGTTGCGGCCTCGGCGGGAGTTTCCAGCTGAATCCAGTCTGGAATTTCGGTCTGATTAAGCTCGGTAGCCACGTCGCCCTGTACCTGTAACTTCGGGAAGTCGAGGTGGGCGTAGATGAACTGCTCCACGCCCAGGTGCAGGATGCGGCAGCTGAAAGTAAACTGTTCCAGCTCGTTGGTGAAGGTATTCAGGGCGTACACGCCCACCAGGCCATAGTCGCCGAATCGGTCCCGCACGCGCACGGTGCCCCAGCGCAGGCGCGTGGCCTCCAGCCGGGCTTCCAGCTCCTGCAGCACCACGCGCTTCTTGGTGTAGTTGAGCTGGTTAGAGCGGTTAATCAGCTCCTCGATGCGTTTGAAGTCGGGCCACACGGCGTCTTTGCCCTCGCGCAGCTCCACGCGCACCTGGGCGTCACGCAGGAAGGCCAAGTTGTCGTCGTACTGGGTGCGGGCCTGCTGCTGACGCTCCAGCAGGCGGTACTGTTCCAGGCGCGAAAACGTGGGGTCAGGCTTGCCGCTGGCGCGCAGCAGCGGGGCCAGTTGGGGCAGTTCCCGGGGGTCGGCGGTTTGCAGGCCGGGGTTGTAGTACTGGGCCTCGGCCAAGTTGATGGGGTTATCGTCGAGAAACAGGGCGTTGGGGGCACGCAGCTGCATCTGTTCCAGCAGCTGTTTGATAATCGGTCCTTTGGGCTGCCAGCTGATCTGCGGAAACACGAACAGGTCGCGGATGCCTAGCTCCTGCAATTTAGCCTCCGCCGGCGCGAAGTCGTTTTTGCTCACGATGGTGTGCACAATGCCCCGGGCGGCCGTGTCGCGCACCAATTGCAGATTTTCTTCCAGCGCCTCCACCGCACCCTCCGAGAGCGTGCCCCGCCAGAACGTATCATCCAGGTCCCAGATGAGGAGTTTGACGGGTTGAGGAAAAGCGGGAGCAGATGGGGCTGAAATGGTCGTCATGCTGAGCGAAGTCGAAGCATCTCTACCGCTTCGGTGGGGTACGGCTGCAACGAAGCGGTAGAGATGCTTCGACTTCGCTCAGCATGACAGCAAGCAGGCTTTCTGTCTGTACGACAAAACTACGGAAGCTCCGGCCGGAATGTCTACTTTTGCCCTCCTTACCCCGGCCGGCCTAGTGGCCGGCCCTGTTCCCATAGCATGGCCCTCGACCTCAACCATAAATCCATCCTGGTAACCGGCGGCACCGGTTCGTTCGGCAAAAAGTTCGTGCAAACGGTATTTGAGCTGTTTCCCGACGTAAAACGCTTGGTGGTGTACTCCCGCGACGAGCTGAAGCAGTACGAAATGTCGCAGCAGTTTCCGCACGCCAAATACCCCGCCATCCGCTACTTCATCGGCGACGTGCGCGACGGGGAGCGGCTGAAACGGGCCTGCGAGGGCATCGACATCATTGTGCACGCCGCCGCCCTCAAGCAGGTACCCGCCGCCGAGTACAACCCGATGGAGTGCATCAAAACCAACATTTTCGGGGCCGAAAACGTGATTAACGCCGCCCTCGACTGCGGGGTGAAGGACGTGGTAGCGCTGAGTACCGACAAGGCTGCCGCCCCTATCAACCTCTACGGGGCCACCAAGCTCTGCTCCGATAAGCTGTTCGTGGCTGCCAACAACATGAAGGGCAGCCGGGATTTACGTTTCTCGGTGGTGCGCTACGGCAACGTAATTGGCTCCCGGGGCTCGGTGGTGCCGTTTTTCCTGCAACGCCGCGAGTCCGGCGTGCTGCCCATCACCCACCCCGACATGACGCGCTTCCACATTTCGCTGGAGCAAGGCGTGGACCTGGTACTGTACGCGCTGGAGCACAGCTGGGGCGGTGAAATCTTCGTGCCCAAGATTCCGAGCTACGTGATTACCGAAGTGGCCAAGGCCATCGCCCCCGACTGTCGCCAGGAAATTGTGGGCATCCGGCCGGGTGAGAAGCTGCACGAGGAAATGATTACCGAAACCGACGCCCTGAGCACGGTGGAGCTGGCTAAATACTACGTGATTCTGCCCTTCACCCCGCGCTGGGACGTGGATGACTTTATTCGCCACTTCGGGGGCCGCCGTGTAGAGCCTGGCTTCCATTACAACTCCAGCAACAACACCGAGTGGCTGAACGCGGAGCAGATTCGCGAAGAAATCCGGTTGCATGTGGATGCGGATTTTGCCATTTGATATAGCTGTTTCGTAAACGCTGTACGTGTGCTGTAGAGATGCGACACTTCGCGTCTCTACACCGTTCGCGAAACTGCTATAAGTGGCAGGCAAAAAGCAACGGCCGACATACTAGTGGTATGTCGGCCGTTGCTTTTTGCCTGCCACTTATCAAATGTACTTATTCAAGCACTACACTTATTCAAGCACTACTAGTTTGGTGACACTCTCATTAGGACTAATAGCTTTAACAATATATTCTCCTCGAGCTATTGCATTTACCGGAATAATAAATTCACCTTTTATAACCGTAAGCTCAGCTACTTTATACTCTGCAACTGTTTTCCCTGCCATGTCTATGAGAGATATTTTATCCATATTCCTTATCTCACTATCAGAAATAGATAGCACTATAAACTCTTTAGTAGGATTTGGATAAATTTTTAAACGACTCATAGCAGATGGTGCTATGTTTTTCATAATTACACTTGCAACATTTGGCTGATTTGGCAAACCGTTCTGTCCAAGTTTAATCCCCAGCGCTACAGAATTTTGTTGAAATCCACACGCATTACCCAAGTTATTGGGATACTCAATGGAATTCAAGTAAGACTTATTGAGGGCTGATAAATACAACTTGCCATCAGAAGCCGCTTGTATTGCGCTTGACAAACCCGGGATACTAGCTACTATCTGCCGGGAATTTTGTATGGCAGTTCCAGAACCAGCTTGCAGATTATACTGATACACATTGGTATCAAATCCGCCGTCTGAGTACATAGTTGTGTACAAGCGAGAGTTATCGGGAGAAAACTCTACCCCATAATGAAAGCTGCTCGTTCCACGCAAACTGAGGTAGTTTGATACCTGTCCGGAATTGTTATTGTAGTCATAGAGTTCAAATTGACTATCACGCTGAGCTAATGCCAGTTTAGCACCGTTAGGAGATATCTTCATATAGCCAACGGCATTTGCTGCCCCAAAGAAACTTCCTCCACCCTGATGAACTGGCCCTACTGCACTAACTACCGGAACAGAATTAATTCCGGTTGACGTTAGAAGAAAACTGAAAAAATTATTGCTTTCCCATCCGTGCACTACAACCCAATAGTCCCGGCCATTCGCATGTAGTGCTGCTGTAAGCTTTTCTGTCACTTTACCAGTAGTTGTAGGTGTAGGAAGCCGAACTGCTTTGGTAGCTGTTACGTCACCTAGGCCGCCTCGCAACGACATATCTACCACTGAATACCGCAACCCTCCAGCTAAATTATTATCAATAGCATCAACTGTAAAAACATAATATATCGTGCTACTACCGGGAGCACGCAGAATTACAACTCCTTGGGAGGCAGAATTATGCGAACCTAAGGAATTACCATTAGGCATCACCTGATGGTTTGCATCCCATATAGCTTCCCCATTGCTATACATTAAAAGCTGGCCTTGAGGATTAGATATGGAAGAACAGCCCTCGTAGGTAGTCATAGCACTACCTGTAATAGTCTGTGGGTTTCCGGATGTGAAGGAAACGCCAGCTTGGTTGCCGAAATACCAGTTACTATACTCCTTTTGAGCTTGAGCATCTGTAATTGACATCACACCGCAAAACAATTGTCCTGCAAAGAATAAAGTTGTTTTGAAAAATTTCTTCATAAAAAGAAAAAAGAAGGTACCAAGAATAAAGGGCTTGATTCTGTTGAGACGAAGCTACTACTTTCCTTCCTGATGTTTGTTCATCATTAATCATTTCTAACCTTTGCATTCTTTGACTCAGCAAGCGTATATGGAACCTATTCCTTACGGCCGCCAGCATATCACCTCCGAGGATATTCAGGCTGTTACCGAAACCTTACTCTCTGACTACCTGACCCAAGGGCCTAAAGTAGCCGAGTTTGAGCAGCAGTTTGCTGCTTATACAGGAGCCAAATACGCCGTGGCCGTCAGCAACGGTACAGCAGCCTTGCATCTGTGTGCCTTGGCGTTACATGTACAGCCGGGGCAGCGCGTCATCACTACGCCCATTACGTTTGCGGCTTCGGCCAACTGCGTGCGTTACTGTGGCGGCGAAGTATATTTTGCTGATATAGACCCTGCTACCGCTCTGCTGGATTTGAGAGCCGTACGCCGGTTGCTGGAAAGTTACCCTAAAGGCCATTTTCACGGCCTGATTCCGGTAGACTTTGCCGGATTGGCCGTGGACCTGGAGGAAGCCCGCAAGCTGGCCAATGAGTTTGGCCTCTGGATTATTGAAGATGCGTGTCATGCGCCGGGTGGCTCTTTTGTCGATTCGCAGAACCGGGAACAGCGTTGTGGCAACGGGCAGTTAGCAGATCTGGCCATTTTCAGTTTCCACCCGGTAAAGCATATTGCCACCGGTGAAGGCGGCATGATTACGACTAATCGGCATGACCTGTATGAGCGGCTCCTGAAGTTACGTACGCACGGCATTACCAAGGACCCTGTCCAAATGGCCCGAAACGATGGTGGCTGGTATATGGAAATGCAGGAGCTAGGCTACAATTACCGCATGCCGGATATGCTTTGCGCCCTCGGTATCAGCCAGCTACGTCGCGCCGATGAAGGACTGATGCGCCGCCGTGTATTGGCAGCGCGCTATGATGCCGCCTTTGCTAACGTGGCTGCCGTGCGCCCCCTGGCAGGTGCACCGGGCCATGCATATCATCTTTACGTTATTCAAGTGCCTGACCGCAAACGACTCTATGATGCGCTCCGTGAAAGGCAGATTTTTGCACAGGTACATTATATTCCGGTGCATACCATGCCGTATTACCAGCGTTTAGGTTGGAACCCCGGCGACTTCCCGCTGGCTGAAGCGTACTACGCGCACTGCCTGAGCATTCCACTGTTTCCAAGCCTTACCGACGAAGAGCAGCAGTATGTGATTGATAGTATTCTGGAAATAGTGCGAACGTAGCATCGGTCAATCGGATTTCTAATTCCCTTAATTCCGCTCCAACTTACTCCGCTTTTGAAAAACGTTGGCATCATTTCGCAGGCCCGCATGACGAGTACCCGCCTACCGGGTAAGGTGCTGCGTCCTATTGCCGGCCGCCCCATGCTACACTATCATGTGCAGCGTCTACAGGCCAGCCACTTGCCTATATACATGGCCATCACTACAAACCAGACTGATGACGTGCTGGCCGATTTTGCCCAGGCACACAAGTTGCCTTACCTGCGAGGCAGCGAAGACAATGTACTGAGTCGCTATTGGCACTGTGCCGAAGCCAATGAGCTTGATGTGATAGTACGTGTTACGTCTGATTGCCCGCTACTGGATGGGGAACTCATTGCGAGGAGCGTACAAGAATATCTGCGGGCAGATGACAATCGGCTGTACCTTTCCAATGTGCTGGAACGCACTTTCCCCAGGGGTCTGGACTTCGAGATTTTTTCCCGGGAACTATTAGCCGAAGCAATGCAGCACGCTACGTTAGCCCCCGATCTGGAGCATGTAACACCCTACATGCATCAGAACCGATCCGGTACCGTTCGGTTCTGGCACATCGGCCGCCAGCCTGACCGCAGCAGTTACCGACTAACCGTAGATACCGCCGACGATTTCACCCTTATTAGCACCCTTATTGAAGAGTACAACGCCCATCAGCTGACAACTAACGAGCTTATCGCCCTACTGGATGCACATCCAGAACTGGTAGCACTTAATGCGCACATCGAGCAGAAAAAGGTCTAGAGGCATGACAGCTTCCCGTATTCTATTTCGCACGGATGGCAATTCCCTCATTGGCTTAGGGCATCTGACCCGCTGCCTGGCTCTGGCAGATATGCTGGCGTCGGATTTTGTCTGCACGTTTGCTTTGCGTGAACCGTCAGCAACGGTGGAAGCCCAGGTGCAGCAGGCTGGCTTTACCGTCTTACACGTGCCTCTTGGGCTTACTCTGACTGATGAACCTGACTGGCTGCGCGCGCAAATTTCTACCCCCGACATACTGGTGCTGGATGGCTATCATTTCACGCCCTCCTATCAGCAGCAGTTGAAGCAACACCGCCAGGCCGTAGTCTACCTTGATGATCTGGTCAGTCATTATATGTGGGCCGATGTGGTTCTGAATCAGGCAGGCGGCATCTCAGCCAGCAGTTATCGGCACGAACCTGGTACGCAGCTTTGCCTGGGGCCTGCATACGCTCTACTTCGGCGGCCCTTTCGCGAGTCTGCTACCCTGCCCCGTAATGCTCCCGATACCAACCGGGTGTTCCTGAATATGGGCGGCGCCGACCCCGAAAACCATACCCTGGCAGCACTGAAGCAGGTACTTCAATGGTTGCCGCAGCACCGGTTTGAGGTAGTTACTGGTAGTGCCTACCCTCACCAAGCAACCTTGCAGGCAGCCACGCAGGACTGGCCGAATGTGCAGCTCCACCACAACCTGACGGCTGAGCAGATGGCTGTTATGTTGCAGCGTTGCGGCATATATATCTGCCCACCCAGTGGTATTGCATATGAATGTTGCGCAGTTGGTGGCCTCGTACTGCTGCATCTCATTGCCGACAACCAGCAGCACCTATTTACCTACCTGACGGAAAACGGGCTGGCCCTGCCTGTTTCACAACTGGCTACTCTGCCGACAGCGGAGTTGCCCGCTACCGCTCACCGTTTACAGCAGCGTCAACAGGCCGTTTTCGATGGGCTGGCGGCGGAACGTCTGCGTCAGGTATTTCGAACATTAGCCCTCTCCTACGCTTTAACAGCCCGGCGCGCTACTGCTGCCGATAGCAAGCAATATTTGCTGTGGGCCAATGATCCGGCTGTACGCAGCAATGCTATCAGGCAGGAAACTATTGCGTGGGAGCAGCATCAAAGGTGGTTTTCCCGTCGCTTGGACGATGCTGAAACCTATCTGTACTACTTTGAACAGCAAGGCCAACCCGTAGGACAAGTGCGGTTGGAATTTACCGGTTCAGAAGCACTCATCGACTATTCGGTGGCGGCAACGGCACGAGGCCAGGGACTGGGGCTGGCGGTATTGCTACGAGCTATTCTGGAACTGCGCCGTGAGCGGCCTGGGCCCTGGACGCTGGTAGCCCAGGTAAAAGCCGGTAACTTGCCGTCCCGTCGGGTGTTTGAGCGGGTAGGCTTTGCGCTACAACCGGCCGTGCAACTGCATGGCAGCACCTTTGACGTATTTCGGCTGCCCTTTTTGCCTCCGAACTAGCTTCTATCTCCACAGCATGCAAGACATCCTTCTGGGCACCCACCGCATTGGTACCGGCCACGCCCCTTTTATCATTGCCGAAATGTCGGGCAACCACGGCCAGTCGCTGGAAAAAGCCCTGGAGATTGTGGATGCCGCCGCCGCCGCTGGCTGCCAGGGCCTGAAAATTCAGACCAGCACACCCGATATGCTCACGCTGGACAGCCGGGAACCGGATTTTGTAGTGCGAGGGGCCAACTCTGACTGGGAAGGTCAGTCGCTTTATGAACTCTACACCACTAATCATACTCCCTTCGAGTGGCACGCGCCCATTTTTGAGCGGGCCGCTGCGCATGGAATGATTGGCTTCAGCTCTCCGTTTTCGGTGGAGGCCATTAACTTCCTGGAAACCCTTAACTGCCCGGCGTATAAGATTGCCTCTTTCGAAAACAACTGGCCTGATTTGATTCGCCGGGCAGCCCGCACGGGCAAGCCGGTTATTATTTCCACTGGCATGGCTGATCTGGCCGACCTGGAACGGATGGTGCAGATTATGCGGGAAGAAGGTAACGAGCAAGTCGTTCTGCTTAAATGCACCAGCACGTATCCGGCCTTACCACTTAACACCAACCTGCGCACCATCCCGCACATGCGTGATATGCTAGGCTGCCACGTAGGACTCTCTGACCACACTATGGGCACGGGGGTAAGCGTAGCAGCCACCGTACTGGGGGCCGCCGTCATTGAAAAACATCTGACAATTCGGCGCGCCGATGGAGGACCGGACTCCTCGTTTTCAATGGAACCTGACGAGATGCGCCGCTTGGTGGAAGAATGCACGCAGGCGCAACAGGCGTTGGGCAACGTGTTTTACGGGCCTACCGCCGCCGAGCAGAAGTCGTTAGGCTTCCGCCGCTCTTTGTACGTGGTGCAGGATATTGCCGCTGGCGAAGTGCTGACCACAGACAATATCCGAGTAATTCGGCCTGGTCACGGCTTAGCGCCGGCCCACCTGCCGGAGTTGCTAGGCCGGCAGGTGCGCAAGCCGCTCCGGCGTGGTACGGCGCTTACCTGGGATGCCCTCTAGGCCCCACCCTCCAACCCAGAATTCTAGCGCAATGGAAATCCGGAAATTTGACAACGGCAGCTTTATCATTGCCGAACGCCTCAGCATCGGCCGTAACTTCCGCATCGGCCCGAATACAACCATTCGGGCCACTGAGTGTGTGATTGGCGACGACGTGACACTGGGAGCTGATAACACCTTTCTAGTTGGACAACAACTGACTATTGGCGACTTAACCATCTTCGGCAGCCAGAATAATATCACGGCCCGCACGGTGCGGGTGGGCCGGTACGTGTACTGGGATTCGAACGTAGTGGTGGGCCACGGCGGCAAGTTCAGCGAGGATGCCCATTTAGAGGTTGGCTCCTATTCCATGATTTGTGCGCGCATCACCCTGAATGTTAACCACGCCATTACCATTGGTGAGTATGTAGGCATTGGCGAAGACGTAGCTGTGTGGACCCACGGCTCGTATTTGCCCATTCTGGAAGGTTTCCCGGCCGATTTTGGGCCAGTACACATTGGTGATAAAGTGTGGCTGCCGGCCAAGTCCACCGTACTTCCCAACCGCCGTATCGGCAACAATGTAGTCATTGGCACCAATTCCCTGATCAACAAGGACCTGCCCGACGGCTGCTTGGCCGGTGGTATTCCCGTACGCATCATCAGGGAGAATGTGTACCCTCGCCCCGATACTGGCCGCAACGAGGCCGCCGTACACGGCATCCTGACCGATTATAACAAGTTGGCGGCCTACAAAGAGTTGGACGTGCGCGTATCATACGATGCCGCAACTCAGCGCATTCATTGCAACGGTGTGGTTTTCGACTTAAGCACTATGCAGGCTAGCGGCAGCTTCTCGGCTCCGGAAGAGGATTTCCGGGATTTTCTGCGCCGCCGCGGCATCAAGTTTTACACCGGCCAGCCCTTTTCTTCTGTGCTGCCCCCCGAATATCAGCGCCTGCTGGCTATATCTCCTGACACCGATGGAATTGCATAACAAGCGCATATTGGTGGTAGTAGCCCACCCCGACGACGAACTTCTGGGCCTAGGTGCTACTATTCACCGGCTGGTCCACCAACAGGGCTGCACTGCCCGAGCCGTTATCCTGGGTGAAGGCCTGACGTCGCGCGCTGACATGCGCAAGCCCGAGCAATGGACTACCGAACTAGCCGTACACCGGGCTAATATTGCCCGGGCGGCGGCAGCCATCGGTTACCACTCTACCGGCATCTACGATTTTGCCGACAACCGCTTCGATTCAGTTGACTTACTGGACCTAGTAAAGGTGGTAGAGCAGGAAAAAGAGTCCTTTCAGCCCGACGTCATTTTTACTCACCACGGCGGCGACACGAACATCGACCACCGCCGTACCTTTGAGGCGGTAGTTACGGGTACGCGCCCAGTTCCGGGAGAACCGATGCTCACTATTCTAGCCTGCGAAACCCCTTCCAGCACAGAGTGGCAAGCGGCTAACTATCCTAACCCCTTTCTGCCTAATTTTTTCCTGGCGATACGTGAAGAGGATATAGCCGCCAAAATTGCGGGTATGGAGGCTTATGAGTTCGAGAAGCGCGCATATCCTCACCCCCGCTCTCCGGAAGCTCTCCGGATTCTGGCCCAGCGTTGGGGTATTGTTATTGGCCAGCCGCTGGCGGAAGCGTTCATGCTGATCCGGCACATTGGATAATGGTCACCGGAGCATATGAATGAGCAGGCCACCCGCCTCTACGACATCCTGTACGTTCGTTTTACGGACCATTTTCTGTCGTTCCCAGACCACACCCTAGAGCCAATTTCGCCGCGCAGCCCCTGGAAACGGCTGCTGAAGGTAGCCGGCTACGCGGCTTTGCGGCTGGTGGGCAATATGTTCCGGAAAGTGCGCAACCCCGAGGATCTGCGCGGTAAGGTGTGGCTATACGTGGTCAGTCAGAACAACTACGACTCACTCCACTTTCTGCGCGACGCCCGCCCCGATGCCGTGCTGGTGGCTGGTCAGAGCAAGCAGATTGGCCGCTACAACCGGCAAGTGAACCGGCTTTCCCTGCGCCGCAAGCTGTTGTACTACGGTCAGCTGCCAAGCGTATACCGTGCCCTGCGCCGCACGGAAGGCGGGCGGGCCTGGCGGTTTTTCGACCTGGTTTTCAACGCCATCGGATACTACGAGGTATACCGGCGCGCCCTGCGCCACTATCGGCCCCGGGCGATAGTATTTGCCAACGACCACAACGACGACGCCCGAGCCCTGCTGCTGGCCTGCCAGGCCGAAGGCGTACCCACGGCCTACATCCAGCACGCCAGCGTGAGCACCAACTTCCCGCCGCTGGGCTTCGACCTAAGCCTGTTGGAAGGCCAGGACGCGCTGGACAAATACCGACAGTGCGGGCCGGTACGGGGCCGTGTGGAACTGGTGGGCATGCCCAAGGCCGATGCATTTCTGGCGCAGCGCAATCTGCAGCCTACTGTGCAGCGGGTGGCCATAGCCTGCAACACGCTCGACGACCTGCCCGTTCTTGCCGAGACGCTGGCTTACCTGCTACGGGAGTTTCCGCACCTCACGTTCACTTTTCGCCCCCACCCCGGCGATACGCGCGACTTTCGCTTCCTGCAGCAACTGCACCCTACCCTGCAATTTTCCGACGCCCGGCAGCAGGGTATTTTCGAGTTTCTGGCCGCCCATGATGCCCTCATTGCCGCCGATACCAGCTCCCATCTGGAGGCTACATTGCTCAACCTAGCGAGCCTATACTATCGTTTCGGCACGCATGCTATAGCCGACGATTATTACGGCTATGTGGCCCACGGCCTCATCGAGCGGGCTTCCACTTTGCCGGAGCTGGGGGCCTGGCTCCAGCGTTACCAGCAGCACAAGCCGCTGGACCTCTACCAACGTGCGGCCTACTACAATGCCACCCTGGGCACTGCCGATGAAGGCCACAGCCAGGCCCGGGCCGCGCGGTTGCTGGATGAGTGGCTGCCAGCTGAAGGGCAGCAGCCCAAACGAGATTAGCCCGCAGAAGACGCCGAGGATTGCGCGGAGGGCGCAGAGCTGTTCTGAATAGTACCTTGCGGCATGTTACCGCCGCTGCCTTCCGTGCCCGCCACCACTGCCGATACCCGACTGTTCTACGTACTGCAACACTTTTGGCAGGCATTTGACATGGTCCCGAAGGTCAGCATCGGGTACGCTGATGTGCAGCCGCAGGTGGAAGTGGCAGCCCTGGGCCACGACTTTTTTGCGGGTACGAACCCCTACCCGACCGCACCCACCTACCGTGAGTGGCAGGGGCAACAGCTACCGTTCTTTTTCGACGACCAGCCCGCCCAGCCTCTGCTGGAACTGCTGCCCGGAGGCCAGGCGCGCATCAACGCCGATGTAATTTCGGCAGCCTTCTATCTGCTCAGCGGCTGGCAGGAATTCTACTCCGACGAGCGGGACCAGCACGGGCGCTTCCCCTACGCGGCCAGTGTGCAGAAGCGCTACGGCTTTGTAACAGTGCCGGTAGTGAATTACTACTTCGAGGTGCTGCGGGTGGCCGTGGAACACGCAGGCGGCCAGCCCCTGCATCCGCGCCGCTGGGCCGATGGCCGCGCCTGGGCCGCCTTCATCACCCACGACATCGACAACCTCTACAGTGCCTGGAAAGAGCCCGTTAAAGCGGCTTTGCGGCGGGGCAAAGCACTAGAAGTCGGCCGGCTGTTGTGGCAGCACTTCACTCAGAAAGACGCCTGGGACAATCTAGCCCAAGTACAGCAAGTTGTGGCCGAATACGACGCCAAAAGCACATTCTTCTTCCTGCCCGAGCACCGAAAAGCTGCTAACGGCACGCCCAACGCGGATTATTCTCTGTCTGCTATAAGAAAGGATTGGCCGCTTCTGCACAGCAGGGAAGCAGCAATAGGATTACACGGAAGCATTGGTACAGCAGCTTGTATTCAACAGCTTACCGAGGAAAGGCAACGTCTAATGTCTGCTATCAGCCGCTCTAGTGAATATGTGGCCGGGCTCCGGTATCACTATCTCTACTGGGAGTCACGCATGACGCCTCAACTCCTCGATAATAGCCCGTTTGCATACGACACAACGCTGGGTTTTGCCGAGCGTTATGGTTTCCGCAACAGTTACTGTTTGCCATTCCAACCGTTTCTATTCCAACGTGGCGAAGCAGTTGACTTCCTCGAAATACCGCTCAACGTAATGGACGCCACGCTCCACCACCCGCGCTACCTGCAGCTGGCTCCCGAGGAAATCCTACCGGCCCTACTACCCATGTTCCGGGAAATTGAGCGGTTCGGGGGCGTGTGCACGGTGCTCTGGCACAACGAGAACTTCGACCCCGCCAACACTCGTAACGGCCCCCGCGAGTTCCGTGCTATCATGGAGTACCTTCGCAGCCGTCATGTAGCATTTGTCAACGGTCAGGATATTTGCCAGTGGATTTACTTCCGCCCGGACTTTTGAGCGGAGCAAAGCCCCCCTATTACGCAAGAACAAAATCGTTCTGACGTGATAAGGTCCTTCGCAAGCTCAGGATGACAGGCAGGCCGCCAACCCACTTATTCACTAAATCACCACTTCACCTCTTGGGCATCGTTCAGCGGCAGGGGCTGCGTAACACCATCATTTCCTACCTGGGGCTGGCGCTGGGGTTTGTGAGTACCACACTGGTGCTGCCCCGGTTCCTGGAGCCGCAGCAGCTGGGGCTGACCACTACCCTCTCGGCGGTGGCGACGCTGTTTGCACAGGTAGCCGCATTTGGGTTTGCCAGCGTGGGCATCCGGTTTTTTCCCTACTTCCGCAACCGAGAGAACGGTCACCACGGGTTTCTGCCGCTGCTGGTGGGCGTGCCGCTGCTGGGCTTTGTGGTGGTGCTGGCTCTGTACCTCATGGGCCGGCCGGTGCTGATGGCCGTGTACGAAAAGGAGGCCGCTGTACTGGCACCCTACTACCTCTGGGCGGCCGTTTTTGCACTGTTCACGCTACTGTATTCCCTGCTCGATGCGTATCTGAAGGCACTCTACCACACGGCGTTTTCCTCGTTTCTGCAGGATATTCTGCTGCGCCTGCTCATTTTGGGCGGGGCAGTGCTGTTTGCCCAGGGCTGGCTGTCGTTTCACGGGTACGTGCTGTGGTATGTGAGCGTTAATGCGGTGCTAGTGCTGCTGCTAACTGGTTATCTGCTGCATATCGGGGAGCTGCACTGGCGGCCCCGGCGAGCGGTGCTGGCGGTTCGGCCGGTGCAGGAGTTGCTAAGCGTGGGCGCCTTTACGCTCCTGAGCTCCCTGGCCGGCAGCATCATCATGTACATCGATAACCTGATGGTTGGGGCGCAGGTGAACCTGGCGGCGGCCGGCATTTATGGCATTGCCTTCAACATCAGTACGGCCCTGGCTATTCCGGCCCGCTCCCTCAACAAGATTGCCTTCCCGCTGCTGGCTGACTACTGGAAGCAGCAGAACTTAGTGGGCATGGCCGATTTTTACCGGCGCACCACCCGTCTCAACACCCTCATCGGCTGCTTCCTGGCCCTGGGCATCGGGCTGAACCTGGACTTTATCTACTCCCTGATGCGCGCCGACTACGCGCAGGGCACCGTGGTAGTGCTGCTGCTGCTAAGCAGTCGCCTGTTCGATGGCATTACCGGCGTGAACGGCCTCATCCTAATCACCTCCCCCCGCTACCGCTCCGACCTGATTTTCAACAGTTCCCTGGCCCTACTCACCATCGGCCTCAACGTAGTGCTGATTCCGCGCCTGGGGATACGAGGAGCAGCCCTGGCCGCAGTGGTCGCCCAGATGAGCATTAACCTGGCCCGCACCTGGTTTGTGTGGCATAGCTTTGGCATGCAGCCGTTTACGTGGCGCATTCCGCTGATTCTGTTCATCACGGCGGTGGCGGGTGGGTTGGCGTGGCTGGTGCCAGCGCTTGGCTCGCCGCTGCTTACTATGCTGCTCCGTTCAACGGTAATAACCGCTGTGTACGGCGGCCTGATTCTGGTTACCGGCACCGCCCCCGAGGTAATAACACTGTTCCGGAGCCTGAAAAAGCGGCTTGATGCCTAATCTATTTCCGAAGGCTCTCCGCCCTCGTTAACGCTTGATTTACCTGGTATTTGCACAGACCAGATGTTGGCTTTTGCGGGCTATCAACTGCTACAATTTCTTTCTCAGAAAAGAAAAATTTGCAAGTGTAAAATTTCGTCCCTTACCTTTGGGACATCAATTCTTTACCCCACAAAGGATTGTTTTTATACAGAGGCGTGGAGAGACAGGCTCGACGAAACGCCGGCAACCAGCGGAACTTCCGAAACGGTGCCAAGTCCTGACCATATAAAAACAACAAGCCGTGAAATCCTTGTTCAACCCCGCCGCCGTTTCCGCTACCTTCTGTGCCGTACAGCATGGATGTTGTGGTATGCGAGGCATGGGCTGTTGTCGGGGCTAGGCACGCTTTCGTTTTCCTGGTTTGTGCACAGTCCGCTACTGAGCTGATTTGCGCGTTTGTGCTGTCGGCCAGGAGAGTTGCACACCCGTTTTTGTTTTGGCAAAAACCGCGCTGCGCCGCTGCGTAGGCCGTTTTTATCGAAGCCATCTGCTGGCCGGAACGCCTTTGCCCTTCGTGGCGGGCTGCTTCCTCCTCCCCTCTTCCTGCTCATGCCTGTAGCTGATGCTGCGCCGGCCGCCCACGCCTTGCTGGACCGCCTGCGCCCTCACCTGGTGGCCGCCTCCGCTGCGGAGCGCCTGCGTCTGGTAGCCGAAACCTTTCCCGGTCAGGCCGTTTTTTCCACCTCCTTCGGGCTGGAAGACCAGATCCTCAGTCACCTGATTTTCGCCCACGACCTGCCCATTGAGGTGTTCACCCTCGATACGGGCCGCAACTTCCAGGAAACCTATTCCACCTGGAACAAGACGCTGATCAAGTATCAGAAGCCCATTGCGGTATACGCCCCACATCGGGAGGCCCTGGAAAACCTGCTCCTGCAGAAAGGCCCCAACTCCTTCTACGAGAGCGTGGACAACCGCAAGGAGTGCTGCCACCTCCGCAAAGTGGAGCCCCTGAACCGGGCCCTGGCCGGCCGCGGGGCCTGGGTGACCGGCATCCGGGCCGAACAATCCCAGAACCGCCAAACCATGGACCCGGTGGAGTGGGACGCGGCGCATAACCTGGTCAAGATCCACCCGCTCTTCGACTGGACCTGGGAGCAGGCGCTGGCTTTCGTGCAGCAGGAGGGCATTCCGGTGAACCCGCTGCATCAGCAGGGCTTCGTGAGCATCGGCTGCGCGCCCTGCACCCGCGCCATCAGGCCCGGCGAGGATTTCCGGGCCGGCCGCTGGTGGTGGGAAGACCTCGCGGCCAAGGAATGTGGCCTCCACGCCACCGCCGCCCCGCATCACGACGGGCCCGACCCGGTGGTGGAGCCGGTACCGGCTGGATAGCACGAGGTAGAGACGCAACATTTTGCGTCTCGTCGTTGAACGGCCGGCACCGCGCCGCCTATCCAACATCAGCACGAGGGAGACGCGAAGTGTCTCTACAACCGCCCTACATCGAACTGAAATCCAGACCTCATATGAGTACCACTTTCGATTACCTCGACCGGCTGGAAGCCGAAGCCATCCACATCCTGCGGGAGGTGGCGGGGCAGTTTGAGCGGCCGGCCCTGCTGTTTTCGGGCGGCAAGGATTCCATTGTGCTCACGCGCCTGGCCGAAAAAGCCTTCCGCCCCGGCCGCTTCCCCTTCCCGCTGGTGCACGTGGATACCGGCCACAACTTCCCCGAAGTGCTGGCCTACCGCGACCTGCTGGCCGCCCAGCTGGGCGAAAAGCTCATCGTGCGCAAAGTGGAGGACACCATCAAGCGGCAGCGCCTGCGCGAGCCGGGTGGCAAGTTCCCCAGCCGCAACCCGCTGCAGACCTACACGCTGCTGGAGGTGATTGAGGAGTTCGAGTTCGACGCCTGCATCGGCGGGGCGCGGCGCGACGAGGAGAAGGCCCGGGCCAAGGAGCGCATCTTCTCGGTGCGCGACGAGTTTGGCCAGTGGGACCCCAAGCGCCAGCGCCCCGAGCTCTGGAACATCTACAACGGCCGCATCCAGAAGGGCGAAAACGTGCGCGTCTTCCCCATTTCCAACTGGACGGAACTGGACGTGTGGCGCTACATCCAGCGCGAAAACATTCCGCTGCCCGACATCTACTTCGGCCACGAGCGCACTTGCGTGGTGCTGCCTTCGGGCCAGCTGCTGGGCCTCTCCGAGCACCTGCAGCTCGATGCCGAAGACGAAATCGTGACCCGGCAGGTGCGCTTCCGCACCGTGGGCGACTCCACCTGCACGGCCGCCGTGGAAAGCGACGCGGCCACCGTGGAGGACATCATCCAGGACCTGCTGCTGGCCAAAGTGAGCGAGCGGGGCGCCACTCGCCTCGACGACAACATCTCCGAAGCCGGCATGGAAGACCGCAAACGCAACGGGTATTTCTGAGTGGTGAAATAGTGAGTTGGTGAAATGGTGAGTTTGATGTTCGCACGGCGCGGATTGCGCCAATAAATCAATCAACCCAGCTTCCCCCAACTCGCTAAAACGTCAAACTCACCATTTCACCATTTCACCAACTCACCTCATGGACCTTCTTCGATTTATTACCTGCGGCAGCGTGGATGACGGCAAGAGCACCCTGATCGGGCGGCTGCTGTACGATTCGGAATCCGTGTCGCTGGACGTGCTGGCGGCGCTGGAGAAGCGGCAGGCCTCGGGCGGCGTGGTGGACCTGGCGTTGCTGACCGACGGCCTGCGGGCCGAGCGCGAGCAGGGCATCACCATCGACGTGGCCTACAAGTACTTCACCACCCCGCGCCGCAAGTTCATCATTACGGATGCGCCCGGCCACGTGCAGTACACCCGCAACATGGTGACGGGCGCCAGCAACGCTGACCTGGCCATTGTGCTGGTGGATGCCCGCCAGGGTGTGATTGAGCAGACCCGCCGCCATACCCTCATTGCCGCGCTGCTGGGCATCCGGCACTTCGTGCTGGCCGTGAACAAGATGGACTTGGTGAATTACGACGAGGCCGTTTTCGCCCGCATTGCCACTGATTACGCCGAGCTCACCAACCACTTCCACCTGCCCGCCGCCACGGCCATTCCGCTCAGCGCGTTGCAGGGCGACAACGTGGTGAAGCCCAGCCAGCACCTGCCTTGGTACACCGGCCCCAGCCTGCTGGAACACCTGGAAAGCGTGCCCGGCGCGGTAGAAACGGCCGCCGCACCCCGCTTTCAGGTGCAGTACGTGATTCGCCCCCAGACGCCCGAGCTGCCCGACTACCGCGGCTATGCCGGCCAGGTGCTGAGCGGCAGCTACCGCCGCGGCCAGCGCGTGCGGGTGCTGCCTTCGGGCCTGGAATCGGAAATCGAGGCTATTGAGGTGAATCAGCAGGAGGTGGAAACGGCTACCGCCCCGCAGGCCGTGGTCATCCGGCTGCGCGACGACGTGGACGTGAGCCGCGGCGACGCCCTGGTGCCCGCCGGCCCCGAGGAGCCCACCCTCACCCGCGAGCTGGAAGCCACCCTGTGCTGGATGAGCGAGCAGCCCCTGTGGCCCGGCCGCAAGCTGCTGATCCAGCACCACTCGGCCCTGACGAAGGCGGCGGTGCCCAGCATCCTCTACAAGGTGAACGTGCAAACCTTCGGCCGCATCCACACCGAGCAGGCCCAGCTCAACGACATCGTGCGGGTGCGCCTCAAAACCGCCCTGCCCCTGGCCCTCGACCTCTACCAGGAAAACCACGCCACCGGCTCCTTCATCCTAGTCGACGAGCTGACCGGCGACACTCTAGCCGCCGGCCTCGTGGAAGCCGCCAACTCCTACTACTTCACCGCCCCAATAGCGCCGCCAGTAGCGTTTTCGATTTAGGCTGCTGACGAACGTCATGCCGAGCTTACCGAAGCATCTTTACCTCTGGCTGATCAGATGGCAGCACCGATAACCGCTCCATAGCCCAGGGTTTAAACCCTGGGCTACTGAACCGCCACAACGAAGCGGTAGAGATGCTTCGACAGGCTCAGCATGACGGACAATTCACTCATTCACCACTTCACCATTCCACCGATGCAAACGCCCCGCCTTACGGTACTCGGTGCCGGCCCCGGCGACCCGGAGCTGCTCACGCTCAAAGGGGCGCGGGTGCTGTCGGAAGCCGATGTAATTTTGTACGACGCGCTGGCCAACCGCGCCCTGCTCGGGCACGCCCGCCCCGAGACCGTGCTGGTGCCGGTGGGCAAGCGGCGCGGCATGCGCAGCCACTCGCAGGACGACATCAATGCCCTGATTGTGGACTACGCCCGCCGCTACGGCCACGTGGTGCGCCTCAAGGGCGGCGACCCGTTCGTGTTCGGGCGCGGCCGGGAGGAAATGCTCTACGCCGAAGCCCACGGCCTGCTCACGGACTACGTGCCCGGCATCAGCAGCGCGGTGGCTGCGGCCGGGGCCGCCGGGATTCCCGTCACGCACCGGGGCCTGAGCGAAGGATTTCGGGTGATTACGGCCACCACTGCCACCGGCGAGCTGGCCGGCAGCATTCGGGAAGCCGCCCGCGACGCCCGTGGCACCACTGTCATTCTGATGGGCCTGGGCGAGCTGCCGCGCATCGTGCAGGCCTTCTGCGAGCAGGGCCACGCCGGAATGCCGGCTGCCATCATCCAGAATGGCACCCTCCCCCACGCCCGCCTGGTCACCGGCCCGGTAGCCGAGCTGCCCGCCCGCGCCGCCGCCGCCGAAATCGGCGCGCCGGCCATCATCATCATCGGCGAAGTCACCCGCCTGGCCACCCCGGAGAAGCTGGCGCTGCTGCCGGAACTGTACGCGGCATAGTTGCCTGATCAGAACGCCACAATCAGCGCGTCATGCTGAGCTTGCCGAAGCATCTCTACCGCTGGCTAATCAGATGACAGCACCACTAGCCGCTTCATAGCCTGAACCGCCACAACGAAGCGGTAGAGATGCTTCGGCAAGCTCAGCATGACTTCTTACTTCTCTGACGCGCCTAACCCACTGCCCCAACCACCACGTCCTATGTCTCTTCTTTCAGCTTCCCCCACGCTTCCCATCGGCCTCGACGACCAGGCGCTGCAGCAGTTGGCGGCGGGCCTCACTTCCCAGCAGCTCGTGTGGCTGAGCGGCTACCTCTACGGCCGCGCCGGGGCTGCAGCCCCCATTGCGGCCGTAGCCCCGGCTCCGGCCGCAACGGGGGCTGCAGCCAGTCAGCTCACCATCCTGTTTGGCTCCCAGACCGGTAACAGCAAGAAAGCCGCCGGCTTGGTGGCCGAAGCGGCCCGCCGCCTTGGTCTGCAGCCGCAGGTGCGCGACATGAACGACTACCCCACCAAAGACCTCAAAACCGAGCAGTTGCTACTGGTGATGGTGAGCACCCAGGGGGAAGGCGACCCGCCCATTGCGGCCGAGGAGCTGCACCAGTTCCTGCTCAGCAGCCGCGCCCCCAAGCTGCCCGACTTGCAGTACGCCGTGCTGGCCCTGGGCGACAAAAGCTACCTGCAATTCTGCCAGACCGGCTTCGAGTTCGACCAGCGCCTAGCCGAGTTGGGTGGCCGCCGCCTGGCTGAACGGCTTGACTGCGACGTAACCTTCGAAGACGAAACCCGCCAGTGGGCCGAACAGGTGCTCAGCCGCATTGCCGAATTGCAGCCTGCCCCGGCCCCCGTAATGGCGGGCGCAGCCGTGGCCGCGCCGGTGGTAGCCTCAGTAGGTGCGGACTACGCGCCGGAAGTGGCCCCACTGCCCGCCGCCGTGGAGTACAACGCCCGCAACCCCTTCGGGACGGAGCTGCTGGAAAAGATTCAGCTCAACGGCCGGGGCTCCACCAAGGAAACCTACCACCTGGAGTTTTCTTTGGCTGACTCGGGCCTGACCTATGAGCCCGGCGACGCCCTGATGGTACAGCCCCGCAACCGCCCCGCGCTGGTGCAGGAGGTGCTGCAGGCCGCCCGCCTGCCCGAAGCTGCCCCGGTACGCCTCGAAGCCGAGGAGCTGGATCTGACTACCGCCCTGACCGAGCGCCTGGAACTGTCGGTGCTCACGCGCGACGTGCTGGAGCGCTACGCCGCCGTGGCCCCGCAGCACGCCGGAATCCGCGAAATCCTGGCCGACAAGCCGAACCTGGGGGCCTACCTCTACGGCCGCGACGTGGCCGATTTGCTGACCGAGTTTCCGGTGGATCTGTCGGGGCAGCAGCTGGCGGCGGTGCTGCGGCCGTTGCCGGCCCGGGCGTATTCCATTTCGTCATCGTTGCTGGCGCACCCCGAGGAAGTGCATCTGACGGTGGGGGCCGTGCGCTACGAAACGAACGGCCGCGCTAAACACGGCGCCTGCTCCGGCTACCAGGCCGACCACCTCAGCCTCGGCGACACGGCCCGGGTGTGGGTGGACCGCAACGAGTACTTCAAGCTGCCACAGGATACCGCTACCGATATTATCATGGTCGGCCCCGGCACCGGCGTGGCGCCCTTCCGGGCCTTTGTGGAGGAGCGGGCCGAAACCGGCGCTACCGGCCGCAACTGGCTGCTGTTCGGCAACCCCCACTTCACCACCGACTTCCTGTACCAGACCGAGTGGCAGCAGCACCTCAAGCGCGGCACCCTCGACCGCCTCGACCTGGCCTTCTCCCGCGACCAGGCCCAGAAGCTCTACGTGCAGCACCGCCTCCTGGAACAAAGCCGCCGCGTGTATGAGCAGCTCGAAAACGGCGCCTACTTCTACGTGTGCGGCGACAAATCCCGCATGGCCCACGACGTGCAGCAGGCCCTGCGCCAGATCATCCAGCAGGAAAGCGGCCACGACGCCGACTACGCCGCCGAGTACCTGCGCCAGCTCAAGAAGGCCCGCCGGTTTTTGGAGGATGTGTATTAGGCGCCTCACCCCCCGGCCCCCTCTCCAGGGGGAGAGGGGGAGCCAGACGGCTTTGGCGGTTGTAGAGACGCAACATCTTGCGTCTCCCGCCAGAACGGCCGGCACTGCACGAATCACCGACCACTGTAGAGACGCGGCACTTCGCGTCTCCCGCCAGAACGGCTGGTACCGGGACAGTCAAAACAACCTCAGCAACCACAAGACGCGAAGTGTCGCGTCTCTACAACCCTGCCCAGCCCGTCAGGCTCCCCCTCTCCCCCTGGAGAGGGGGCCGGGGGGGTGAGGCAAACCGCCAGAACGACCCATGCCTGCAGTTTTTCCAAGACGATGTTGTAGCCGGTAACGGCCGCTGCGCCCCGGGCGCGGGGGCTGCGCCGGCCTGCCGTCTGCCCCGCCCCGGGTCCTTTCTTCTCTTGCAAAAACTTGATGAAACATCTTCTTTCCTCTTCCTTACTAATACCGGCGTTGGTTGCAGCCAGCGCCACCGGCCTGCACGCCCAGGAGGCCCTGATTTCGGTGAGCGGCACCGTGCGCGAAAAAGCCACCGGCGAGCCGCTGCCGGGCGTGAGCATCATTGTGAAGGGCGGCACCACCGGCACGCTCAGCGACGGTAACGGCCAGTTTGCCCTGAAAGCCAAGCTGCGGTTTCCGTTTACGCTGGTGTTCAATACGCTGGGCTACGAGTCGCGGGAGCTGGAAATTGCCAGCGGCAGCCAGCCCATCAGCGTGCAACTGGAGTCGAAGGCCGTGTCGATGAACGAGGTGGTGGTGTCGGCGTCGCGGGTGGAGGAAAGCCGGCTGACCTCGCCGGTGGCCATTGAAAAGCTCGACATCCGGGCCATCAAGGAAACGCCTGCCCCCAGCTTTTATGATGCGCTGGAGAACGTGAAGGGCGTGCAGATGACTACCTCCTCGCTCACGTTCAAAGTGCCCAACACCCGCGGCTTCAACATCCCCAACAACTTCCGCTTTATGCAACTAGTGGACGGCGTGGACATGCAGGCGGCCACTTTGGGCGTGCCGCTGGGCAACGCCATCGGGCCGACGGAACTGGACGTGGCCTCGGTGGAAATTACGCCCGGCGCGGCCTCGGCCCTCTACGGCATGAACGCCATCAACGGCATGGCCAACCTCACCACCAAGAGCCCCTTCAGCTACCAAGGCCTGAGCGTGTACCAAAAGGTGGGCGTCAACCACGTGGACGGCACCGACCGCAACCCGAGCGTGCTCACCGAAACGGCCGTGCGCTGGGCGCAAGGCCTGGGCGCTTCGGGCCGCTGGGCCTACAAGGTGAACGGCAGCTTTCTGCGCGGCACCGACTGGCTCTCGAACACTCAGAACGACCAGAACCCCCAGAACCTGGCGTCGGCCAACCCGCGCTTCCCGGAGCTGAACGGCGCCAGCAACCCCGCCGCCGACCTCTGGAACCGCTACGGCGACGACAACGCCGGCAACGTGAGCATCACCATCCCTTACCAGGGCCGCAACGAAACCTTCAACGTGCGCCGCACGGGCTACTACGAGCGGGACCTCACCAACCCCATCGTGCGCAACATCAAGGCCGATGCCAGCCTGCACTACAAGCTCACCGATAAGCTGGAGCTGAGCTACGGCTACCGGTTCGGGCTGATGGACGGCGTATTTCAGCGCGGCAACAAGATTCAGCTCGACGGCGTGACGGTGCAGAACCACAAGGTGGAGCTGAAGGGCGAGAACTTCACGGCCCGCGCCTACATGCTGGTGGAAAACACCGGCAACTCCTACAACCTCAACCCGCTGGCCCTCAACCTGGACCTGCAAAACGGCTCCAACGCCGCCTGGGGCACGAAGTTCCGGACGGAGCTGCAAAGCCAGCTGAGCGGCGGGGCCACCCTGGCCCAGGCCATGCAGCAGGCCCGCACCGTGGCCGATGCCGGCCGCGCCGTGCCCGGTACACCAGAATTTGAGGCCCTCAAAAACCAGATTACCCGCACCAACAACTGGGACAGCGGCGTGAACGTGCCCGGCGCGCCCATCCCCGGCGGGGCCGCCCTCACCCAGCGCAGTCGCACCTACCACTCCGACGCCATCTGGAACCTGGGCCAACGGGTGAAATTTGCCGATGTGCTGCTGGGCGCCGATGCCCGCCTCTACGAGGTGATTCCGGACGGCAACAACTTCGTGGATTTCAGCCGCCCGCTCACCGAGCGCACCCAGCCCGGCGGCCAGAACCAGTACTACAAGAAAATCGGGGGCTTCGGGCAGGCCACCAAACGCCTGCTCCAGGACCGCCTGAAGCTCACCGCTTCGTTGCGCTTGGACTACAACCCTGAGTTTTCGCCCAAGCTGAACCCGCGGGTGGCGGCGGTGTACACAGCCGGCGGCCTGCACAACTTCCGGGCTTCGTACCAGAACGGCTGGCGCTTCCCGTCGCTGTTTGAGGCGCTGTCGTTCGTAAACAACGGCAACGTGCGCCGGGTGGGCGGGCTGGCCCGCGTGAACGAGGGCCTGAATTACCTCGACAACTCCTACACGCTGGCGTCCATTTCGCAGTTCAACGCCGCCGTGAATGCCTATGTGGCCGCCAACGCCGGCACCACCGCCAGTCAGGCCGCTTTGCGCCCCGAAATCCGGGGCGTGCTGCAGGTGGGCAACCTACCCACCGAGCAGCCCGAGCAGATCAACGCCTACGAGGTGGGCTACCGCAGCGTGTTGCTCGATAACCGCCTCTCCCTCGACGCCGACGCCTACGTGAACATCTACTCCGGCTTCCTGGGCCAGGTGGAGGTGAGCGTGCCCAAAAACGCCGCCGGCCAGCAGGTGCAGGTGGGCTCCGACGATGCCGTGCTGGCCGCCCTCAACAGCAACCGTGCCGCCCGCCAGGACCGGTACCGGGTGTACACCAATGCCCGCAATAACTACCGCAGCTACGGCTCCACGCTGGGCGTCACCTACAACTTCTACCAAAAATACACCCTGGGCGGCAACGTCAGCTACAATGCCCTGTCGGCCAACAACGCCCCCGACATCTTCGTGACCGGCTTCAACACCCCGCACTGGGTAACCAACGTGAGCTTCGGCAACCGCGAAATTGTGCGCAATGTGGGCTTCAACCTAGTGTGGCGGCACCAGAGTTCCTTCGTCTGGGAAAGCCCCCTGGCCAACGGCCGCGTGCCCGCCTACCAGAACCTCGATGCCCAAGTGAACGTGCGCGTGCCCGCCCTCAAATCGACGATAAAAGTGGGCGGCACCAACCTGCTCAACAACCGCTACATCCAGTACGCCGCCGGCCCCACCATCGGCGGCCTGTACTACGTGGCTTTGACGTTTGATAATACCGTGTTGCGGTAGTTCGCCTCACCCCCTAACCCCCTCTCCGAAAAGGAGAGGAGGAACTAGCCTAAAATAAAAACCTTCTAGAAACTACAACTAGAGCCCCTCTCCCCCTGGAGAGGGGTTGGGGTGAGGCAACCAGCACTCCGCAACCCGCTACCACGCCCAGGGCTTCCGCCCTGGGACCACCGAAACCCAGCACCACCACCATGTCCGATACCCGCAAACTTTCCGAAGTCGAGCACGTCAAGCAGGCCAGCAACTACCTGCGCGGCACCCTGGCCGAAAGCCTCGTCAACCCGCTCACCGGCGCCCTCTATCCCGACGATACCCACCTGATCAAGTTCCACGGCTCCTACCAGCAAACCGACCGGGACCTGGACTCGGAGCGCAAGCGCCAGAAGCTAGAGCCGCTCTACTCGCTCATGATTCGGGTGCGGGTGCCGGGCGGCATTGCCTCGCCCGCGCAGTGGCTGCGCATGGATGAGCTGGCCGACGAGTACGGCAACCACACGCTCAAGCTCACCACACGCCAGGCATTCCAACTGCACGGCGTGCTCAAGCGCGACCTGAAAAAGACCATCCGGGGCTTCAATGAGGCTTTGCTGGACAGCATTGCGGGCTGCGGCGACGTGAACCGCAACGTGATGTGCAACCCCAACCCGCACGAAAGCCCCCTACACGCGGCGGTGTACGAGGTGTCGAAGCAGATCAGCGCCCACCTCACACCCCATACCTCGGCGTATTGGGAACTGTGGCTCGACGGGGAGTCGCAATTCACCAGCGAGCCTAATGAAGGCGAAGAGGATTTCGAGCCCATCTACGGCAAAACCTACCTGCCCCGCAAGTTCAAGATTGCCCTGGCTATTCCGCCCTACAACGATACCGACCTCTTCGCCAACGACCTGGGCCTCATTGCCATTGAGGAGCGGGGCCAGCTGGTGGGCTTCAACGTGGCCGTGGGCGGCGGCATGGGCATGACGTTTGGCATGCCCGACACCTACCCGCGCCTGGCCGACGTCATCGGCTTCGTGCCCACCGACAAGGTGGTAGACGCCTGCGAGAAAATCGTGACGATTCAGCGCGACTGGGGCAACCGTGAAAACCGCAAGTTCTCCCGCCTCAAGTACACCCTGGACCGCGTGGGCCTCGACGTGTTCAAAGCCGAGCTGGACCAGCGCCTGGGCTACCCGCTGGAGCCCGCCCGCCCCTACCAGTTCCGCAGCTCCGGCGACGCCTACGGCTGGTCCATCCAGGCCGATGGCCGGGCCCACCTCACGCTGTTCGTGGAAGGCGGCCGCATCCTTGACCGGGACGGCTACACGCTCAAAACCGCCCTGCGCGAAATTGCCGGCTTCCACACCGGCGACTTCCGCCTCACTGGCAACCAGAACCTCATCATCGCCAACATTGCCCCCGAGCACCGGCTGAGCGTGCAGGCTACCTTGCAGCAGCACGGCGTGGCGGTGGAAGCCGGCAAAGAATACACGGCCCTGCGGCGCGGGGCGCTGGCCTGCGTGGCCCTGCCCACCTGCACGCTGGCCTTCGCGGAGGCCGAGCGGTATCTTCCGGAATTATTGGATAGATTGGACCGGGTGATTCGCCAACAGGGTCTGGCTCAGGACGATATTCTGCTGCGGATGACGGGCTGCCCCAACGGCTGCGCCCGCCCCTACCTCGGCGAAATCGGGCTGGTGGGCCGGGCCGTGGGCCGCTACAACCTCTACCTCGGTGCCGCTTTCAACGGGGAGCGGATGAACAAGCTCTACAAGGAAATGTTGGACGAAGACGGCATCGTGCGGGAACTCACGCCCCTGCTCGCCGATTACGCCCAGAACCGCCAGCCCCAGGAGCGGTTCGGTGATTTCGCCATCCGCCAGGGCTACGTGCAACCCACCCAAAGCGGCCTGACGTTTCACGAGTAACCGATAGAACGTCATGCTGAGCGAAGCCGGAGGCGTAGTCGAAGCATCTCGCGTGCTGACTTTGCCAGAGTAATCATAACGACAGGATTACCATTGCACGCGAGATTCCTCGACTTCGCTCCGCTGCGCTCGGAATGACGTTCTGTTAGTGCTGTTCTACCTTGCTTCCATCCGACCCCAACCAACACCGCCAACCATGTCCCTTTCCTCCAACAAAGCCCTGCCCCAGCCTGAGCCGCCCCCGGCGGTACCCGATGGCAACCGGCTGTTTCCGGTGTTTCTGAAGCTGGAGCAGCTGCACGTGCTGCTGGTGGGCGGCGGGGCCGTGGGCCATGAAAAGCTCTCGGCCATGCTGGCCAACAGCCCCAACGCGGCCATTACGGTAGTGGCCACCTGGTTTGGGGCCGAGTTGCGGGCACTGGCCGCCCGCCACCCCGCCGTGCAGCTCCGCGAGCATCCCTACGACCCCACCACCCTGGTCGGCCACGACCTGGTGATTGTGGCCACCGACGACAAGGCCCTCAACCTCCAGATCAAGGCCGATGCCAACCGTCAGCGTCTGCTCTGCAACGTGGCCGACACACCCGCCGCCTGCGACTTCTACCTGGGCTCCATCGTGCAGAAGGGCGACCTGAAAATTGCCATCAGCACCAACGGCAAGTCGCCCACCATTGCCAAGCGCCTGCGCGAAATGCTTACTCACAGTCTCCCCGATGAGCTGCACGACGTGCTCCAGCGCATGGCCCAAATTCGGGAGAAGGTAGGCGGCGACTTCGCCCACAAAGTAAAATCCCTGAACGCCGTGACGGCCGAGCTGACCGGCGGGCCAGCCTACGAATCACCAGCCGCGGCGCGGTGGCGCAAAATTGCCACCGGGGCGCTGCTGGCGTTTGCGGCCATGCTGGTGTTCAACATCCTGAGCTATTACTTCACCCTGGAGCAAGTCTGGAACGCGGCTTCCAACGCCGAAACGTTCTGGTTGTTCGTGGCCATCGGCTTCGGCGCGCAGCTCATTGACGGGCTGCTGGGCATGGGCTACGGTGTGGTGACAGCCATCAGTCTGATGAGCCTGAACATTGCCCCGGCGGCCGTGAGTGCCAGCATCCACACCGCCGAAATGTTTGCCAGCGGCGCCTCGGGCTACCACCACTACCGCTTCGGCAACGTAAACAAGCGCCTGTTCAAAGCCCTGCTGATTCCGGGCGTGCTGGGCGCCATTGCGGGGGCCTACCTGCTGTCGAAATTCGGGGAGACGTATGCCGGCTACGTGAAGCCGTTTCTGGCGGCTTACCTGCTGCTGCTGGGTATCCGCATCATTTCCAAAGCATTTGCCAAGCCCGGCCCGCGCAAAAAGCACAAGAAGCTGGGCATCCTGGCCGCGGCCGGTGGCTTCCTAGATTCGTTTGGCGGGGGCGGCTGGGGGCCGCTAGTGACTAGCACGCTCATTGCCGGGGGCCGCACGCCGCAGTACGTTATCGGCTCGGTGAGCGTCACGGAGTTCTTTGTCACGTTTGCCAGCGCCGTCACGTTCTTCGCCACGCTGGGCATCTCGCACTGGCAGATTATCCTGGGCCTCATCATCGGGGGCGTGGCCGCCGCGCCGCTGGCCGCCCGCCTAGCCGGCCGCCTGCCCGTGCGCTGGATGTTCGTGGGCGTGGGCCTGATGGTGATTGTGTGGAGCCTGTGGGCGCTGCGCAAGGTGTTTATGTAGCACACGCTTTAGCTTGTAATTTAACGCAAAACTGCCCCACCGGAACATACTGGTGGGGCAGTTTTCGTTTTCACGTGCCAGCCAATCTAACCTGACCATATCTTTCCAGCATCGGCCCATAAGGTATAGCCCACACGTCCTGACTGGCAGTTTCTATGATATTTTACGCACCCAGCTGCCGAGCAATATCGGTGATGGTGGGGCCAGTGTAGACGGGGGCAGCGGCTAGCGGGTATAGGGCCTGACCGGAGCGCGCCACAAAAGCCGCCTGCAGGCCGGCTCGCACGGCACCGGCCGTATCCCAGCCGTGGGCCGCAATCAGCAGCGTATCGGCGGGGGCGGTTTGCAGCTTCTGGCAGGCCATGCGGTAGGTATCGGGGTGGGGCTTGTAGCGCTGCACGGCATCCACGCTCAGCAGCTGCTCGAAGAAGCTGCCAAGGCCGGCGTAGGCTATCTGCTTCTGCACGGCCGGGCCCGAGGAATTGGTGAGCGTAGCCATCCGAAACCCGGCTTTCTGCAGCCGCGTGAGGGCCGGCACCACGTCGGGGTGCGGCGGCAGCTCGGTGATGAGGGCTAGCATCTCCTTTTTGCGCGCCTCGGGACGGGCAGACTGGCCCAGTGACTGCGCCAGCATATCGAGGGCGGCGGCCCCAATCTGCCCAAAATCATGGTAAGCGGCCGTGGTGGTGTCCACCAACGAGTATTGCAGCAACAACGAAAACCACTGCTTGAAGGCGAATTCTGACTTGAACTCCTGGTTGATGACCGTCTGGAGCTTGCTCAGATCCAGCAGGGTTTCGTTGACGTCGAACAGCAGCAATTTGGGGCGGGCAGCAAGGGGAGTGGCCATAAGCGAGGAAGGCAGCGCCGCCGCCGTGGCAGCCAGCGCGAGTGAGGAAAGAAACGTGCGACGATTAGACATGACTGGGGTATACGAAAAAACCCGGCACCGACCAGGTTTTCCTGGCCCCCCCCGCAACGCAAACAGCCGGAACCTCCCGGCCCCGGCTGCTACAGTGGGCCACACGCCCGACTTTTACTTCTTAATTCTCAACTCTCAATTTTTACTTGATTCCCCAGCTTGCTGTGCTTGCGGCCGTAGCCGAAGTAGATGGCCAGGCCGATGGCCAGCCACACGGCCAGCCGCAGCCACGTTTCCCAGGGAAGGGCCAGCATCATCACCACGCAGGTCAGGATGCCGAGGATGGGCACCAGCGGCACCCAGGGCGTGCGAAAACCGCGCGGCGCATCCGGCTCCCGCTTGCGCATAATCAGGATGCCCACGCACACCATCACGAAGGCCAGCAGCGTGCCGATGCTCGTCATCTCGCCCACCACCGAAATCGGTACGAAGCCCGCAAACAGCGCAATGAACAGCCCCAGCAGCAGGTTCGACTGCAGCGGCGTGCGGAACCGCTCGTGAATCCGGGCGAAAACCGGGGGCAGCAGGCCATCCTTGGCCATGCTGAAAAACACCCGGCTCTGGCCCAGCAAATCCACCAGAATCACGGAAGTGTAGCCGATGATGATGGCCAGAATCACGGCCGACGACAGCCAGGCGTAGGGCGTTTTTTCGATGGCAATGGCTACCGGCGCGGCACTGTTTTTGAACTCGGTATAGTTGGCCAGCCCGGTCATCACGTGCCCGAACAGCACGAACAGCACGGTGCAGATCAGCAAAGAGCCGATGATACCGATGGGCATGTTGCGCTGCGGGTTCTTGGTTTCCTGGGCCATGGTGGCCACAATATCAAACCCGATAAACACGAAGAACACCACGCCCGCTCCGCGCAGAATACCGCTCCACCCAAACTCGCCGAAGGTGCCGGTATTAGTGGGGATGTAGGGATGATAGTTAGCCGGGTCGATGTACTGCCAGCCCAGGGCAATGAACACCAGCACCACGGCCACTTTCAGCGTGACGACCAGCGCGTTAAACCACGCCGAGCCCGACGTACCGCGAATGATAATCATGGTGATGGCCAGCACGATGAGCATGGCCGGTACATTCACGAAGCCGTGCACCACGCTGCCATCGGCCAGCGTGGCCGTTTCAAACGGCGACATCACCAACTGCGGCGGCACGATGATGCCGTATTTACTCAGGAACTTGAGCAGGTACTGCGACCAGCTGATGGCCACCGTGGCGGCACCCACCGAGTATTCCAGCACCAAGTCCCAGCCGATAATCCAGGCGAAAAGCTCGCCCATAGTGGCGTAGGCGTAGGTGTAGGCCGAGCCGGCCACGGGCACCATGGAGGCAAACTCGGCGTAGCACAGCGCCGAAAAGGCACAGCCCACCGCCGCCACCACAAACGAAAGCGTAACGGCCGGGCCGGCGTTGTTGGCGGCGGCAATGCCGGTGAGCGAGAACAAACCCGCCCCGATAATTACGCCGATGCCGATGGTGATGAGATTGAAGCCGTTCAGACTTCGTTTGAGCGTTCCGGCGCCGGTTTCGGCCGCCTCCTGCCGCAGCAGTTCCAGTGATTTTCTGAGCATAAAAAGGTACGCCGGACCCCAGCCCGGCAAATCGTAAAAAGAGGGAAGCAAACAGATGAACCCGTCGGAAACCCATCGGGCCCGACGCGGCAACAGGCCCGGCAGCCGACGAGGCTACCAAATGGCAAAAGCAAAAAAATGGCCGGGCGGCCCGGACGGGCTCACTCCGGGCGGTTACCGGTTAGCTACAACAACCCGGGCTACAACAGGCCGCGGCCGTGCCCAACGAGCACAAAGCGGCGGCAGAAACGGTAACACGGGCTGGTAAGCAGGGCAGGAAGCGCACGGCAACTTGTTTTTATATGGTCAGGAATTGGCACCGTTCCGCAGCTTGCGGGTGGTTGCCGACGCTTCATCGAGCCTGTCTCTCAGCGCCTCTGTATAAAAACAATCCTTTGGCTAGAAAGAATTGATGGGGCAAAGGTAAAGCCGGATTGCTGCCCCCGCAACCGGGCGCGGCCGTAACCGCGCGGATTCGTTTTCAAGTCCGGCTGAAGGCAGACAGTTGGCGCGTTTTTCGAGGCCCTTGCCTGGACGCGCCCGGCGCTACTTCACTCTTTAAAATCCCACGACGCAGGCCGTAAACGAAGGTTTAATCGAAAAATTTAAATTTTTCCGAAGGCCAGTTTTGGTCCTTCAATGCCAAAACTGGCACCGGTCTTGCAAATACCCTTGCAACCGCCCCGCAACACCCGGCGGCTTTCACCGAGCTTACAACAACTCACTGACATAGCAACATGAAAAAGCTCCTCGTTCTCCTCGCCGCCTTTTCCCTTTCTGCCGCTGCCGCCTCGGCCCAGACGACTCAGACCACGCCCGTGAAAGCCGCCCACGGCCAGCACACGAAAGGCGGAAAAATGCACGGCGATAAAGCCGCTAAAACGCCCGAGCAGCGTGCCGACCACGCCGCCCAGGCCCTCACCAAGCAGCTCGGTCTGTCATCTGCCCAAACCGCCCAGGTTCGCCAGCTCCACCTCGACCGCGCCCGCCAGATGCAGGCCCACAAGGCCCAGGCCGGCACTGCCACCGCCGCCGATAAAAAGCAGCACCACGAGGCCATGAAGGCCGAAAAAGCGCAGTATGAAGCCCAGCTCAAGCAAATCCTGAGCGCCGACCAATACGCCAAATACGCGCAGCTGCGGTCCGATAAAATGGCCAAGCACAAAAACCAGCGCCAGGGCATGAAACAAAGCAAAAGCTAAGCATCTCTCCCACTTACCAAAAAGCCCCGACGAACTTCGTCGGGGCTTTTTTAGTGCTGATTTATGGCTACTGTGGTTCAGGAAGCGGCGGGTTTTCAGCAAACCACCGCAGACGGTAGCACATAATGGCCGTTTCGCCGAGTTGGGCCAGCAGGCGGTAGTTGGCTACGGCCCCCACCGCCGCCCCGATAACCGGCACCAGCTGGGCCAGCTTGGCCAGATCAATGTAGTCGCGGTACTCCTGCTGGAAGGTGCGCCAGTCGAAGGTTTCTGCCGTGACGGTGGTGGCAGTGGTGGGCCAGTCGGCGAGCTGGTGGTAGGTTTCGCGGCGGGTGTGCTGGCTGCTGAAGGCCAGCTGGAAGATGTGCAACAGGTAAAGCCGCTCCGGAAAGCTGCGTACATCGTGGCCGTAGAGGGCGGCAATATCAAACAGCAGTTTGAGCTTGATGCCCAGCAGCAGCGGAAAATCGGCAAGGCCCAGCAGGAAGCCGCCGGCCCCGGTCACGCCGCCTTCCAGGGCCGCCGTGTTGCGGTACGCCCGGATGCGGGCCCGCACTCTTTCTTCCCGCTCGTGCAGCGTGCCCTCCGAAACCGGCCGCTGAGTACTGTGCGTGGAGCCGAACAGTACGCCCTGCACCATTTTCTGAATGGCCGTGGTAATGGCCACGTGCACTTTCTCGGGCAGCAACGCATTCAGCCGCGCCTGCACCCGTCGCGTGACGCGGTTCAGCAGCGTAGGCTTCTGCTGCATCCGGCGCTGCCAGTCGCGCAGCTCGGTCAGGGCTTGTTGGTCGGAGGTGTTGGTCATAAAAACTATCTTTCCCTGGCAAATATCCGCACGGCGCAAAACGCCTTCTACCGCTTTACGTCCCTCTGGTTTGAAAAATATGAAGAAGCTGTTACTCCTCACCTCACTAACCGTTATGGGCTACACCGCGCAGGCCCAAACGCCCGCTGCCACGCCTGCTCCCGAAACACCAACGCAGCTGGTGCAGCGCCAGCTCGAAGCCTACAACGCCCACGATGTTACGCGTTTCGCAGCCACTTACGCCGAAAACGCAGAGGTGCTGCAGTTTCCAGCCAAGGTGCAGCTTACGGGCCGGACCAAGCTACAGGAAGTATACGGACGCATGTTCAGCGCCACTCCTGCATTGCACTGTGAGCTGGTGCACCGCACGGTGCTGGGCAACCGGATTCTCGACCACGAGCGGATAACGGGGCTACCGAATGGGAAAGTACTGGAAGCCGTGGTTATTTACGAGGTAGAAAACGGACTGATCCGCCGGGCGACGGTTATCCCTTAGAAAGTCTGAAGCGCATAAATCCGCTCAATCATCTCCACCACTTTCAGGCCTTCCAGGGCATTGGTGGTGGCTTGGCCGCGCTGGTGGAGAGTGTCCACCACGTTATCGATGACGTGGACGTGGTTGGCGGCGGAGCCCTGGTAGGTGCCGTACTGGTTGGCGGGGTTGGTGGGCGCGAGTTCGGGCAGCTGATAATTGCGCAGGTGGCAGTATTCCACTTTGTCCATGTATTGGCCGCCGAGGCGCAGGCTGCCGTGCTCGGCCACCACGGTGAGGGAGCTTTCCAGGTTCTGGTCCCAGACGGCGGTGCTGTATTGCAGGGTGCCGCTGCCGCCGCGTACCAGGTCGAACGTAACGAGGCCGCTGTCCTCAAATTCGGTGAGGTGCTGGTGGTTGAAGTCGCGGAAGCGGGCCGAGATGTTGGCAATGTCGCCGAACACCCAGTACAGCAAATCCACGAAATGGCTGAACTGGGTGAAGAGCGTGCCGCCGTCGAGGGTGTGGGTACCGTGCCAGCTGCCGGGCGTGTAGTACCGCTCGTCGCGGTTCCAGAAGCAGTTGAGCTGCACCAGATGCACCTGCCCCAACCGGCCCTCATCCACTATCTGCTTGAGCCAGGCGGCCGGGGGCGAGTAGCGGTTCTGCATCACCCCGAACACCAACCGGCCGGTCTGCCGGGCCACCTCCACTACCGCCTGCGCATCGGCGGTGCGCAAGGCCATGGGCTTTTCAATAACGACGTGCAAACCCGCCCGGAGCCCCTGCTGGGCCTGGGCCGCGTGCAGACCGTTGGGCGTGGCCACCGTCAGCACCTCGGCGGCGGGGCCGTGGGCGAGGTAGTCATCGAGAGAAGCGTAAAACGGCACCGCCGGAAACTCCCGGGCCAGCTCGGCGGCCAGCTCGGGCCGGTTATCTACCAGGGCCACCAGCTGCGCCTCCGGGTGCTGGGCTACCAGCGCGGCGTGGCGGCGGCCGATGTGGCCCACTCCACAAATAACAAAACGGACCGGAAAAGAAGCAGCAGAAACGGGCACTGGAAGCGGATTGGACAATTCAGCCCGCAAACTGCGAAAAAACGGCCGGTTCTGCGCCCGTAAGCTTATTGATCGGTCATCCTGAAGCAGCGCGAATGATCTGCTGCCAACAGAACGGCAACCGCATTAACGACTTGCTGAAACGGGGTAAGGTCCTTCGCGATGCTCAGGATGACAGGGCAACACCCCAGTCGGTAAACAAGCCGACAGGCGCAGAACCGGCCGTATCTTTGACGCCGTTATGCCCCTTACTACCATTGCCGGCCTCGAAATCGACCTTGTGCGCAAACGCATGCGCAGCCTGCGCCTGACGGTGTACGCCGGCGGCCGGATTCGGGTAGCCGTACCGCTGAACACGCCAGTGGCAGCCGTAGAACAGTTTATAGCCGCCCGCCACGCCTGGATTGAGAAGCACCAGCAGCAGTTTGCCACCCGGGAGCCCCAGCCCAGCCTGCAATACACCTCCGGCGAGCAGCACCCGTACCAGAGCCGCAGCTATGAACTAGTAGTGGAAACCGGCCGTGCCCACGTAACGCTGGACGAAGCCGCCCGCCAGATCCGCTTGCGCGTGCCCACCGACAGTACCCTAGCGCAACGGGAAGCAGTAATGGCGGCCTTCTACCGACAACAGCTGAAACAGCTGGTGCCAGAATTACTGCTGAAATGGGAACCGGTAGTGGGCCGGCAGGCCGCCACCTGGGGCGTGAAGCAGATGCGCACCCGCTGGGGCACCTGCAACATCGGGGCGCGGCGCATCTGGCTGAATCTGGAGCTGATGAAACGCCCGCTGCCCTGCCTGGAATACGTGGTGGTCCACGAGTTGACGCACCTGCACGAGCGGCTGCACAACGCCCGCTTCTGGAGCCTGATGGACCAATTTATGCCCGACTGGCGCACGCACAAGGCCGAGTTGAACCGCATCCACCTCGCCCCCGGCACCCCAGCAGATGCAGACTGAAAACGCGGATTACAGGATTCGCTTCAGCTCGGTGAAGTTGGTGTTGCTAACGTTGCGGTTGGTGCAGCCCAGTTGCTGGGCGCTTTTCTGGATGCTGCTGATGCGGGAGCCGGGGTTAGGGTGGGTGCTCAGGAACTCCGGCGTACCGCCGCTGCCCTGCTTTTCGGCTTTGATAAAGAAGCCCGCTGCCCCGTCGCAAGCGTAGTAGCGGGTGCCGTTGAGGTAGATGGTGGAGTACTTATCGGCTTCCACTTCATAAGCGCGGCTGAACTTGAGCTGACCCAGGCCGGACGCAATCTGCACCAGCTGGCCCGAGGAGCGGTTGCCCAGCAGCAACCCCAGCAACAGACTGGTACCGTATTGCTTTTGCAGCATCTGGGTGCTGTGCCGACGGTCGGCGTGGGCAATTTCGTGGCCCAGAATGCCGGCCAACTGGCTTTCATTATCCAGGAACTTTACCAGGCCCGTAAACACGTAAATGTGGCCGCCAGGCGTGGCAAAAGCGTTTTGGGTGGCGTCGTCCTTGATGAGCTTTACGTCCCACGGGAACTGGGTGCGGTACTTCACGTTGCCATTGTCCAGCACGCGTTTTACCACGCCATCCAGCAGCTGGTAGGCACGAGCGTTGCCGGCGCGGGTCATCAGCTGGCCCTTGGCTTGATACAAGGAGTCGGTCTGGCGCGCTACCTGCGCCCCCAGGGCAATATCCTGGTCGATGGAAAACAGGCTGAAGCCCTGAGCCGGCTTGTTGATGGCAGCGGTGGTCAGGGCCGCTACACCGGCCAGCGGTAACAGCAGCGCGAGAGAAGAACGGCGCATGAGGGAGGAAACTAAGGTCAGAAATGAAGTATGCATACGGGCAAAAGAAAAAACGGTGCCAATTCCGGCCCCGGGGTCGGTCCAACCGGCTTACTGTCCCCCAGCCCAGCCGCCAATTACCTCCCCGATGTACTGCACCTGCGCCTCAGTCAGCGTAGGATGAATGGGCAACGACAGCACCGTGCGGCACAGCTGCTCCGCCACCGGAAACTGCCCCTCCCGGTATCCCAGATACGCATAGGCCGGCTGCAGGTGGTTAGGCAACGGGTAGTATACCGCACTAGGCACGCCATGCCGGGCCAGGTGCTGCTGCAGCGCGTCGCGGCGGCCGGGCACATCATCTACCGTGAGCGTGTACTGATGGAAAACGTGGGTGCTGCGCAAGTCCCGAGCGGGCACCTGCAGGCCCGGCACTTCGGCCAGCAGCGCATCGTAGCGGGCGGCTACGTGCTGGCGGGCGGCCGTCCAGGCGGGCAGGTGGGGCAGCTTCACCCGGAGTAGGGCGGCCTGCACGGTATCGAGGCGGGAGTTGAGGCCGATGTGCTGGTGATGGTACTTGCGCGTCTGGCCGTGGTTGGCCAGTTGGCGCAGGTAGGCGGCGCGTTCCGTATCCCGCGTAAACAAGGCCCCACCGTCGCCGAAACCGCCCAGATTTTTGCTGGGAAAAAACGAGGTAGTACCCACCTCCCCCACCGTACCGGCCTGCCAGACATCGCCGGAACCGGTCGTAAACGTGGCCCCGATAGCCTGCGCGTTATCCTCGATGAGGGCCACGCCCCGCTGGTCGGCCAACAGGCATAAAGCTTCCAGATCGGCGCATTGTCCGAACAGGTGCACCGCCACGATGGCGCCGGTGCGGGGCGTTATGGCAGCCGCCACGGCGACGGGGTCGAGGTTGAAGGTATCGGGCCGCACCTCCACGGGCACCGGCACCAGCCCCAGCACAGCCGCCGCTTCCAGCGTAGCTACGTAGGTGAAGGCCGGCACAATCACCTCCGAGCCGGCCGGCAGCTGCAGGCTCATCAGGGCCAGTTGCAGCGCATCGGTACCATTGGCGCAGGGAATAACGTGCGGGCCGCCCAGAAACCGGCTCAGCTCCTGCGCAAACTCTCCCACCGCCGGCCCCTGAATAAAAGCTCCTTCGGCCAGCGTGGCGCGCAGGGCGGCTTCCAGCTCCGCCTGCAAAGGCGCGTGCTGAGCCGCCAAATCGAGCAGCTGAATAGGCAAGGGCGGAATGGAGGTAAGCACGGCAGTAGCGGTAAGTTGAAGCAGGCAACAGGAACTCAAAGATAGGCCTCCGGCCCGGCCGTAACCGCAGAGGCCGGGCTTTCGTTAAGCGCAACAGGCTGCCGCAATGGCCGCCGCAGTTTCTCTCTCCCATTCTACCCCGCTACCATGCTCCGCAAAACCCTCACCCTCCAGGCACTTGCCGCGGCCCTGCTCCTGGGCGGCGCTACCTTCACCAGCTGCAACCAAGCCCAAAAGCAGGAAGTATCTGCCGAAAGTGACCAGGCGTACAACGACTTCAAAACCTTCGTAGCCGATACTGAAACCAAAGTGGATGCCGTAGCCAACGAGGCAGAGGCCGATTACGAGCAGGAAACCACCCAGCTCAAATCTGACTTCGATGCTAAAGTAGCCGCCGTTGACCGCTACGCCGACCAGTACGACGACGCCCGCCGCCAGGAAATTGAATTGCTGCGTACTCGCTACACTACCGCTTACGATAAGCGTGAAATGGCTTGGCAGAACCGCCCCGGCGCTACCGCCGCCATGAGTGGCAGCGCTGCTACCGGCGCCACCACCATGGGCAAATACTATAAGCCCAGCTCCCCGGCCAGCCGCATCACGGCCGCCAATGCCCGCCAGACCTACGAGTCCTTCGTGAACGACATCAAGGTGAACGAGGACAAGTACGATATCAATGACTGGCGCAACATCAACGCCGAGTGGCGCGCGTTGGATGAAGCCTATGACAAAGTAAAGAAGGATATTCCAGCCCGCGACCTGGCTGAAATCCAGAAGGAAAAGCTGAAATACGCCGCCTTCAAATCCTACGACAAGGCCGAAGCCCGCGCCGCTCAGGGCGCCGACGCCACGGAGCGCACTGCGGAAAACGTAGCCGCCGAAACCCAGGATGAGCGCTCGGCCGTGGGCCGCGCCGCCAGCAACACTGCTTCCGATGTGAAGGATGCAGGCAAGAAAGTGGGCGGTGCCGTAAAAGGCGCGTTCAAGGAAGCGAAGTCGGAAGTAAAGAACACCGACAACGACTAACCTCAATTGCCACCGCCTAAAAAAGCGGGTGCCTTTCGGCACCCGCTTTTTTTGTTTCGGGCTACTGCTACCGCAGCTCGTCCAGCAGCCAGTACAGCTTCAGGGCATCCAGTTGGCGCAGGCTGGGCCGGCTGGAAAGCAGGTTGCGACGTACCTGCTCCCGGCGCAGGCCAAAGGCCGTGCGAACCGCCTCGCTCAGGCCCCACCGCTTTAGGCGCAGGGCCGCCTGCAACAGCTTGGTATCGGCTCCCAGCCCTTCGGCGCGGTAGAGCTGCACCAGGTTGCGCACGGCGTCGTGGGTCTTTTGCAGGAATACCGGAGCCGGCTCCAGACCGTCGTGCAGCACAGGGTTATCAAGGTGAAAAACTTTGGTGCCCGAGTGGCGCAGCAGCCAGCCAAACTTGGTGTCCTCGTGACCGTAGCGCGTCAGGTTTTCATCCAGTCCCAGTCGTCGGAACACCTCCGCCTTAATCAGCAGGTTATTGAGCGTGAGCTGACCGTGAGGGCTTTGCTGGCGCACGGCGGCAGGACGAGCCTCGCGGTGGCGGCCATACAGCCACCGCAGCCGTAAATCTGCCTCCCTCGGTGGTGCCGACTCATACGCAGTGCCGCCCGATAGTACCGGCGCCTGGTGGCAGGCCGCCGCGTACCGGGCCAGAAACTTGTCATCGGGCAGTAGACTGTCGTTATCCAGCAGCAGCAGCCACTCGTGGCGGGCAGCAGCGGCCAACTGGTTGCGGATGGCGGCCCGCCCAACGTTCAGGGCCAGTTCTTGGTAGGTGACGCCGGGCAACCGGCCCAGCTCCTGGTTCTGCAGCCGGAACTCCGCGCGGGAACCGTCGTCCAGACACCGGATTTCTACGGGCCCGGGCCAGTCCTGCGCCTGTGCCAGCAAGGTGCACACCAACGGCCGCACATCACAATTAAACACCGGAATCAGTACTGAAAGCCCTGTCATGTGTAACCAGAAAGGATGTTTTGTCGACGACAACCTGCCGTCTGGCTTTCAGCCAGGAGCCTGATACGAGCCGAAAGGTTGTCAAGAGGCCGAATTTTATCGTACCCTGCTGCGCCGGCGAGGCCCGGGTTAGCTTAGCGTGAAGGGCGTCACGGCGGAATCGATCAGCTGGCCCTGCTCGCACTTGAGCACCCGGCGCGGATATTGCTGAATCAGCTGGTAGTTATGGGTGGCCATGAGCACGGCCGTGCCGGCGTTATTGATTTCCACGAACAGGCGCATGATGCTGTCGGCCACATCGGGGTCGAGGTTGCCGGTGGGCTCGTCGGCCAGCAGCAGCAGCGGCTCGTTGAGCAGCGCCCGGGCAATAACCACGCGCTGCTGCTCGCCCCCGGAAAGCTGGTGGGGCATCTTGCTGGCTACGTTGGCCAGCCCCACGCGCATGAGCACCTCCGAAATGCGCTGCTGCTTGCGGGCCTTGCCTTTCCAGCCGGTAGCATTGAGCACAAACAGCAGGTTGTCGGCCACCGACCGATCAAAGAGCAGCTGGAAATCCTGGAAGATGATGCCCAGCTTCCGGCGCAGGAACGGCACTTTATCGGTCACGCCCTTCTTGGGCAGCGCGAAACCGGCCACGGCACCGGTACCGGCCGGCAGGGGCAAATCGGCGTACAGTGTTTTCAGCAACGAGCTTTTGCCCGAGCCTGTACGCCCCACCAAGTAGACAAATTCGCCCTTTTCCAGTGCAAACGTCACCTTCTGCAGCACCGTATTCACGTCCTGCATAATGTAGGCGTCGTGCAGCTCTAATACGGTCATGGCTCAGGGAACTTGGGAAAACAGCAAAAAAACGGGCGCGCCGCAAGGCCGCCAGATACAACCTACACCTCCAGTTTCTGCAGCTTCCCGAACGCCAGGTCGGCAATGACGGCCGCCAGTGGCTCCTCTTTGCCTTCCAGCCCGTAGCGGTGCAGATCCTTCAGGGGCCGGTCGGCGCGGAAGTAGGCAATGAGTACGAACTGCTCGTCCCGAAGTTGGATGTAGTCCGGAATCTTGGCCTTGCCTTTTACTTTGATGATGTACATCGGCGTAATATGGGAAATGTGAAAATGTGAAAAATGTGAAGACGGCCGAAGCACATTCAACACATTTTTCACATCTCACACATTATAAATTACCCGTTTACCTTCTTGTGGTCGGCCAGGAAGGTGGCGAGGCCTTTGTCGGTGAGGGGGTGGTTGAGCAGGCCGGTAATGACGTTCAGCGGGCAGGTAACCACGTCGGCACCCAGCTCGGCGCACTGAATCAGGTGGGGTACGTGGCGCACCGAGGCGGCCAGCACCTGCGTGGGGTAGCCGTAGTTCGAGAAGATGTCCACAATCTGCTGCACCAGCTGCAAACCGTCGTGTCCAATATCATCGAGGCGGCCCACGAAAGGCGATACGTAGGTAGCCCCGGCTTTGGCAGCCAGCAGGGCCTGACCGGCCGAGAAAATCAGCGTGCAGTTGGTTTTGATGCCTTTATCGGAGAAGTAGCGGATGGCTTTCACCCCGTCCCGGATCATGGGCACCTTCACCACGATATTAGGGTGCAGATCGGCCAGCGCCTCCCCTTCCCGGATCATGCCCTCAAAATCGGTGGCAATTACTTCGGCCGACACGTCGCCGTCCACGATTTCGCAGATCTGGCGGTAGTGCGACAGCACGGCATCGGTGCCTTTGATGCCTTCTTTAGCCATCAGCGAAGGATTGGTGGTCACGCCGTCGAGCACACCAAGCTCTACGGCTTCCTGAATTTCCTTCAGGTTGGCGGTATCAATGAAAAATTTCATGCGGGTAGGTTGGGAAACAACAATGCGCGCAAAGCTACTCACTGATTGCACGGATTACACGGATTTTGTGAACGGCGCAGTTTCAACTCAGCTGTTGCACGGCTGGATAAACGCAAAAAGCGGCCCAGAAGGCCGCTTTTCTATCGATGTTGCCGGAGGCTGATCATCCACAAAATCTGTGGAATCCGCGAAAAACCCGTGCAATTAATGGTCAAAAAAAAGCGAGCCAAAATCGCACCGCTCAACCGTCTACCCTTGCTACCTTCCGGTCCTGGGGGAGTTCAACAGGAGCTGGTCGTTCTGACTCGCCGAGTGCAAAGATACGCACGCCCCGTACCCGTTTGGTGCGCCGCGCCCAATCTTTTTTCCGGCTAGGCGGGTATCAGCAAGAGTATCAGCGGCTTTTTTTTCACGCAGCCCCGTTTCACCACGTTCCAGCTACCGTTTCCAGGCTTTGGTGGCGGCTTTGCTGCGCTTTTTCAGGTTGCGCTTATAGTCTTCGATGGGCTCCAGCTTGAATAGTAAGTCGGCTGGGCCACGGGCCACGCGCTCCGCATCCTGGTAGCCGGCGAAGCTTACCCGCACTACCGGCGCGGCTCCGGTAGTCGGCAGCAAGTAGTCGCCGGCCGAGTTGGTACTGACGGAGTGCAGCTGGTCGCCGAGCACCATCACGGTAGCGCCCATCAGCGGTTTGCCCCATTCGTCCACCACGTTGCCAGCCAGCGTTTTTTTGACGGGCTTGGCGGTTGTTTCAACGGGCGCAGGTACTGGCACTGCCTCGGCCAGCAGCTCGGTGGTTTTGGCCGTTGGGGCCATTGGCTCCGGGGTAGCAGCCGTTTGTTGGGCCTGGGCTGGAACCGGCAGCGCCAATGCTCCTAACAACGACAAAGCGAGTAGCGGTAGATATGAACGCATGGGAGGAGAACAGGTAAAAGTCACGTACACTAAGCATTCCAAAGTTCCTATGTTTGCCGGCCATATGAAAGGCAATTTGCCCGCCATTTGTGACTAGCACTAACCTTAGAAATCAGTAGGATAATAGAGCAGCAGGTTCGCCGCTGAGCCCTGCTCCTCCCATGTAGTCTGTGTATCAGCTCTGCCTTTTTTGCACTTTGTGTGACTTTCACAAGAGCGTCTTTTTGCTTGTCTCTATTCCCTACTGCCAGACACCGACAAAGAGCAGTTAGCACGAGAAAAAACCAGTTTGGTGCTTCAGGTCTGAAATCTGCGCGCTACTTTTGCCCATGCCACAACAAATTCTGATTCTCGATTTTGGGTCGCAGTACACCCAACTCATTGCCCGGCGCATCCGGGAACTGAATGTTTACTGCGAAATTCATCCGTATACCCACGCCCCGGCCCTCACTGAGGATATCCGGGGCGTTGTGCTTTCGGGCTCCCCGTGCTCCGTGCGCGAAGCCGATTCGCCCAACCCCGACCTGAGCGCTTACCTGGGCCAAGTGCCGGTGCTGGGCGTGTGCTACGGCGCGCAGCTGCTGGCCCACCAGCAGGGCGGCGAGGTGCTGCCCGCCACCATCCGGGAGTACGGCCGCGCCCGCCTCAGCCGCGTCCACCACGAAAGCCCGCTGCTGCACGGTGTGCCCACCGAGTCGCAGGTCTGGATGTCGCACGGTGACACCATCAAGACGCTGCCCCAGGGCTTTGACATTGTGGCCAGCACGCCGGAAGTGGCCGTGGCCGCCTTCAAAATCCAGGGCCAGGAAACCTACGGCATCCAATTTCACCCCGAAGTCACGCACTCGACAGACGGCAAAACGCTGCTCCAGAACTTTGTGGTGAACATCTGCGGCCTCGACCAGAGCTGGACGCCGGAGCACTTCGTGGACTCAATGGTGGAAACCCTGCAGCGTACCATCGGCGAGCAGGACCAAGTGATTCTGGGCCTTTCGGGCGGCGTGGATTCGTCGGTGGCGGCGCTGCTGCTGCACAAGGCCATCGGCACGCGCCTGCACGGCATCTTCGTGAACAACGGGCTGCTGCGCAAGGATGAGTACGAGCAGGTGCTCCACTCCTACCAGGGCCTGGGCCTGAACGTGCAGGGCGTGGATGCTTCCCAGGAGTTCTACGACGCTCTGGCGGGCCTGACGGACCCGGAATTGAAGCGCAAAGCCATCGGCCGCACCTTTATTGAGGTGTTCGACCGGGAAGCGCAGAAGGTGGAAGGTGCCCGTTGGCTGGCCCAGGGCACCATCTACCCCGACGTGATTGAGTCGGTATCGGTGCATGGCTCATCCGTGACCATCAAGAGCCATCACAACGTGGGCGGTTTGCCCGAGAAGATGAACCTGCGGATTGTGGAGCCGCTGCGGGCCTTATTCAAGGATGAAGTGCGCGAAGTGGGCCACACCCTGGAGCTACCCGCGCACATTCTGCACCGCCACCCCTTCCCCGGTCCCGGCCTGGGCATCCGCATCCTCGGCGACATTACGCCCGAGAAAGTGGATTTGCTGCAACGCGCCGACGCCATCTTCATCAACGGCCTGAAAGAGCACGGTCTCTACGAGAAAGTATGGCAGGCCGGCGTGATGCTGCTGCCGGTGCAAAGCGTGGGCGTGATGGGCGACGAGCGGACCTACGAGCGGGTAGTAGCCCTGCGCGCCGTAACCAGCGTGGACGGCATGACGGCCGACTGGGCCCACCTGCCCTACGAGTTCCTGGCCGACGTCAGCAACAAAATTATCAACCAAGTGCGCGGCATCAACCGCGTGGTGTACGACATCAGCTCGAAGCCACCAGCAACCATTGAGTGGGAATAACTTCTGCTGCACTATCTGTTTCCAACAAACAAGGGTTCTAGGTTACTGGAACCCTTGTTTGCTGGTAAATGGTGTCTGAGTTTACTTCTTTATTTCTAGCATAGCTTGACCGGAATAAATATACTCTACAGTATCCTTCCGATCCTCTCTGTAAAGGCGATTCAGAAAAAATTGCAACTGCATGTTGCGGTCAATTGCTCGAAGGGTCATATGGGAAGCAGGAATTGCTACATTCCTGTTGGGATCTTCACCGTGTATTTTCACTAATGAATCAGCTAACACACTCGTGTGTAAAGTGAGCCGAGTTTGCCAAGTATTATCCGTCTGCTGCTGTAAATAGAGTTGCCGGCCGTGTTTTGCTGCTTGAATCCGAAAGGAGCCCTCGGGTATTATAAACTCAAGTATATTTTCCTCAGATGATCTATTGTAGCGGGCTATTTCAATTTCACCTAAAAAGTAGCAGCCTAGCCCGCAAGGGCGAATCTGAGGATTCTCAGGCTGGAAACTGGCCGTTTTCACCTGCGCTATTTCATCGGCGTATCGATTGCGTTCTGCAATACCGGTAACCTCTTCCAGGCGGTTGCGCAACCAGTCCCGCTGTACCCAGTTCGATGTATGCCGGATGGAGTCTGGCGGTTGAATACTGGCCATGAAAAATGGTTGCAGCTTATCCAGCGTCTGCCGCTCGGAGAAGAAGTCGAAGATGGAGCTGATGCGCTTGCGGGCCTCTTCGGGCAGCTTCTGCACACGCTTCCCAGCCCCGTCCAGCTTGCCAGCCTTCAGCAGCCCGTACTGCACACTGATTTCGCGGAGCTGGTTGAGTTGGCTGCGCTGGGCCACGGCAAAGGCGCCCCAGGGCCCACCGGCCGCCACAAAGGCCACCACCGCCAGCGAAGCCGGAATCCAGATGAGGCCCTGCCCGCGCCGCGCCAGGAAGTAGAGGGCAATACCGAACAGCCAAGCGGCCAGCACCAGCACGAAATACCGCTCCTCGGTGATGCCGTAGGCCCGAATGCGGGTGCCAATGGCTACGGCCAACAGCCCCAGTAACGGAAACAGCGCCCGGTAAAACCACCGCCCAAACGTGCGAATCCAGGTGTTTTCGGCGGCGTGGCGGATGGGGTGAATCAGGAGCAGCGCGAAGATGCCGGCCACTGAAAAGGCCAGAATCAGGATGGACACCCACCCTTCGGGCAGCTCCCAGGTCACCATAATCCGGGCCAGGTAGGCGTACAGAATGCCCAGGTACAGCACCACCAGCGGCAGCAGCACAAACTGGGTAAACACTTTCAGCCCTTTGGGGTAGCTGGTTTCCTGCTCCAGCGCCGCGAAGTTGTGCGGTATGCCGGCCAGGAAAAACCACGTGTTGAAAATGGAGCCGAGCACCACAAACAAATCGGCGTAAATCCGCGGCTTGATATCCACGAAAAACAGGTTTTCGACGGCTACCAAAGCCAGCGCGCAGCCCGCAAACAGCACCCCGGAATACAGGGCAGCGGAAAGAATCCGCAGAAACAGCGTTTCGTTGTAGCGCCAGAAGCCCGGCGTATCGGCTTGGCGGCGCAGCTCGGAAAGATAGGGGCCAGCGGCTACGGCCAGGTGCGTACCTAGCAGCAGTAGTGCCAGTCGCGCGCCCCACTCCGGGGTGGGCTCGGCGGGAGCTACGGCGTACCACACTGCCAGCAGCCCCAGCATCGCCGCCAACGCCCCCCACCGCAGCACTGGCCGCCAGCGGTACCTCTCAGCCGTGAGGGCCACCGCCAATGTGCCCGACAAGCCTAGCCCCGCCCCCGACAGCAGCGGAAACAGCCACTCTAGGTGCTCCCGCTGCTGGTAGCTGAGATGATTGTAGTACAGGCCAGCTCCGCACAACACAAGGGCGCATAGCAACGTGAGGGGAAAGCGCCGCACCACGCGGGCCGTTTCGGCAGCTAGCTGCTGCAAAGAGGGTAGTTTCATGAAAGCACCGGAATAGGCCTCCAAGAAACGAAAAGCACGGCAGCTTCCCCATACTTCGGCCGGACGGGCAGCGGCTCTTTCGGGGCGGGGTGACGGGGAAAACGGACACAAAAAAGCCGCTTCGGATATCCGAAGCGGCTTTTTCAGTTGGAGTGCGCGCGGGGAGATTCGAACTCCCACACCCGAAGGCACCACCCCCTCAAGATGGCGTGTCTACCAGTTTCACCACGTGCGCAGATGCTGATGGCACTCCTGTTACTCTGGCGGAAGCCGTTGCTTCCGGATTCACTGAGGCGGCGAATCGATGACAAAAGTAGAGGGTTGCCGGCAAGGGTGCAAGGCCGGGGCTCTTTTTCACCGTAGATTTTATGTTTCGCAGTGGTTTCACGCTCAGTGTCAGCCCGAAAAATTTCATCTACTCCTCACCTGTCAGCCGTAATTTTCACCTTTCTCACCTACACAGGCGGCTCCGGCCTGCTTTTTTCTGCGCTGTTTATGGCTGTTGATTTCACTCCCCCCACCGCTGCCCGGTCCAACTTCTTTGCCCGCTTTGCCGGGGCAGTTACGGCCTGGTCGGGCACCACGCAGGCGTTTTGCTTGGCGTTGGGCACAGTACTGGTGTGGGCCGTCACGGGGCCGTTGTTTCACTACTCGGAAACCTGGCAGCTGGTCATCAACACCGGCACCACCATCATCACCTTTTTGATGGTATTCCTCATTCAGCGGGCCCAGAACAAGGATTCACTGGTATTGCACCTGAAGCTGAACGAGCTGATTGCCGCCCACAAAGGAGCCAGCAACCGCCTCATCAACGCCCAGGACTTCTCGGAGCAGGAAATCAACCTGCTGCACGGCTACTTCAGCCTCCTAGCCGAGAAGGCCCGGCAGGACCACGACCTGGGCCGCACGCATTCGGTGGAGGAAGCCGAGGAAAATCACCAGGAAAAACAGAAGGCGCACCGGTAAACAGCGCAGTAGCTTCCGGTCAATGATTGCGGGCTGGAATTGAATCCGCTCAAAAGTCAGCAACCAAAAACGGCTTCCTTCCGCAATGGAAGGAAGCCGTTTTTGGTTGCTGACTTTTGAGCTTACTCGGCGCGGGCCAGCGGCGTATCCACCACGTGCTCCGACACGAACCACACCTGCAGCTCGTTGAGGCGCATTACGTCGCTCACCGCCAGGTCGTTGGTGCCATCGTCGCCGGCTTCATCGGCCTGCTTGGCGAAGTCGTGGCAGTTTTTGAGGATAATCTGGTGGGCTTCCAGCAGACGACCTACCTGGATAGGAGCTTCTTCCCGGTCTTTGGGCGGGCGCGGAATACTGGTCAGCTCGGCCACGTCGTGGGCCATAGCCACGGCCACGCCGCCCAGAATCTGGATACGCTCGGCAATGGTATCTACTAGGGCGCTTTGCTCCTCGTAGTGCTTATCGTAGAGCAGATGCAGTTGGTAGAACGTGGGGCCTACTACCTGCCAGTGGTGTTTTTTGTACAGGTCGCGCAGCGTGATGGTGTCGGCCAGCAGCTGGTTGAGGTTGGTTACGCTCTGCTGACGGGTTTTCTCATCGAGGCCGATGGGCAGGCGCTGCGACACGGTGCCGTACTTCTGGAGCGGCGCGGGGGCGTTGAACTGCTGGTTCAGGATGGGCTGCACGCTGGGCGCGGCCTGACCGTTGGAAGCGGATTTGGCAGCCGAAGCTTTAGAGGCAGCTTTGGGGGCAGCCGCTGGTTTGGCGGTGGTTTTGGCCATGATTCTAGGGAGGGAAAAGATATCGGTTGGAAGGAAAGCAGCCGTAATGGCTACCATCTGGCCTACATACGCGTAAAAGCTCATCAGGTTAACCATACGCGTACATTTAGCCACCATGCAGCACCAGCATCCGCACCCCGAAAATCACCTGACCAGCTCGGCCATGCTGCAGGACATTGTAATCGGCTTATCGGATGGGCTGACGGTGCCGTTTGCACTGGCAGCCGGGCTGAGCGGAGCCGTGCAATCCTCGGGGCTGGTGATTACGGCCGGGCTGGCCGAAGTAGTGGCCGGTTCCATTGCCATGGGCCTGGGCGGCTACCTGGCCGGGCGCACCGAAGTAGAGCATTACGCGGCCGAATTGCAGCGCGAATACCAGGAAATTGAGGAGGTGCCGCACGTAGAACGGGCCGAAGTAGACGAATTGCTCCAGGAAATGGGCCTTTCGGCGGCTACCCGGGAGCAGGCCGTGCGGGAACTCACCGCCGACCCCGACCAGTGGGTGCGCTTCATGATGAAATACGAGCTGGGCCTGGAAAAACCCGACCCTCGCCAAGCACCTAAAAGTGCTTTCACCATCAGCGCGGCCTACGCCGTGGGCGGCCTTATTCCGCTTAGTGCCTATTTCCTGACCGAAACGCCTACCGAAGGTCTGCTGCTTTCGGCCGTGATGACGCTGGTGTGCCTGCTCATTTTCGGCTACCTCAAAAGCCGCATGACCGGCCAGCCGCCCGTGTGGGGAGCCCTTAAAATGGCCGGAACCGGGGCCTTGGCCGCCGGCGCGGCCTTCCTAGTGGCCCGGCAGTTCACCTAATAGGAGCTGAAGCACTGGCCCAAAGGCAGGCAGCCATCGGGCCGATAACTGCCTGCCGACTTTGTGCTGACGAATCATACGACAACCGGCCCGACGGTTTGCAGCCACCGGACCGGAAATACTACCTCACTTTTCCACCGAAATTTCCTATGCCTTTCCCCTTTTTCGGCGACGACAAATCAACTATTGCCCGCCTGCTCAGCACGTTGCCCCAAGAGGGCCGGGTGGAGTGGATTGGTCTGCGCCCGGCCCGCCGCCAACCACTGCTGAGCGTGCCCGAAGCCGAGGCCGAAACCGACCGGCACCTGGTAGGTGACCACGCCCGGCCCAAAGCCGGCGGCAAGCGGCAGATCACGCTCATTCAGCACGAGCATTTGGGGGCAGTGGCCGGATTTCTGGGGATGCCGGAGCCGGTGGCGCCGGAGCGGCTGCGCCGCAACCTGGTAATAAGTGGCCTGAACCTGCTTGCCCTGAAAAACAGACAGGTACGCATCGGTCCTGAAGTGATACTGGAAATAACAGGTGAGTGTCACCCCTGCTCCCGCATGGAAGAGGAACTGGGCCACGGCGGCTACAACGCCATGCGCGGCCACGGCGGCCTCACGGCTCGCATTGTACAGGGTGGCCAGTTTGCCGTAGGCGACGCAGTACGGGTAGTGCAATCAGAACAGAAACCAGCTGCGCCCCCGATTACAGGGTGATCCGACTGAACAGAACGGCTGAAACCGTAATGCTACCCAGGTTGTTTACACTGAAACACAATTATATACACCAAATATTTTTAATGAAAGTCATCAATCCATAATAGTTCCTCCTGGCGTAAGCTTTTTAGTCAAAGCTCAGCGTGAGGCAGCTATAGTGCAATAGAAAGCTGAGGTTGACGGACGTGTATTTTTCCATCCTTACCCCCCTTTCTATCCGCATGAAGACACCCATACTGCCCACCTTCAACCGTCGTTTGATGGGGCTCACGCTGGGCATTTCGCTGCTGGCCGCACCGGCAGCCTTTGCCCAAACTACCACGGTGTACGGCCTCGCACAGGGCGGCACTACCCTCGTTGCCCTGCCTTCCAACGGTACGGGCACGCCCGCTTTTTTACCAATTTCGGGTATTGCCGGCGGCCAGACGCTGGTCGGGCTCGACTCGCGGCCGGCCACCGGCCAGCTATTTGCCCTAGGCTACAACGGCGCGGGCACGGCCCAACTCTACAGCATTAATGCCGCTAACGGCGCGGCTACGGCCGTAGGCAGCACCGTTGCCCTGGCCCTGGGTGCCAGCACAGAGCGGATCGGGTTTGATTTCAACCCGACCGTGGACCGCATTCGGGTGACGAGCAGCAACCTCGCTAACTTCCGCCTCAACCCTAACAACGGGGCTCTGGCTGCCACCGATACCAACCTGAATGGCGCTCCGGGCGCGGTAATCGATGCCGTGGCCTACACCAACAGCTTCATCGGGGCCGCCACTACGGTGCTCTACGATGTGGACGTGGCCAACTCCCAGCTTTACATCCAGACCAACCCCAACGGCGGCGTGCTGGGCTCCCCGGTCCCGATTACCCGCAACAGCATGCCCTTGCTGACCGGCACCGAAGTCACCGACCTCGACATTTACACCGACCCCGCCAGCGGTACGCAGCAGGCCGTGCTGTCGGTTATTTCCGGGACCAGCACGACCTTCTATAACCTCGATTTGATTACCGGCAACGCTTCGCTGCTGGTGAATGGCACGCCCGGCGTCCTGGTGTCGGATATTGCGTTTGGCATTGACCGCACCGCGCCCGCCGTGAGCGGCCAGTTGCTGTACGCGGTGAGCACCAACGCCAACCTGCTTTCCTTCTACTCGGGCACGCCGGGCTTCATCAACTCGGCGGTGGCAATTACCGGTATTACGGCCGGCCAGACGCTGGTGGGTACCGACTTCCGGCCCAACACCGGGGAGCTGTTCGGCATGGGCTACAACCCCGCCAATGGCGAGGCACGGCTTTACGTCATCAACCTGAGTACGGCCGTAGCCACGCCCGTAGGCCCCGGCCCGGTAACCCTGGACCTGGGCAACTCGGCGGAGGCGGTGAACGGGGTTGGATTTGATTTCAACCCGACCGTGGACCGCATCCGGGTGACGGGCCTGAACGCGCGTAACTACCGCCTCAACCCCAACAACGGCGCCATTGCGGCCCCCGATGGCAACCTCAATTTCGTGAGCGGAGCTACCGGTACGCCCACCATCGGCTCGGTGGCCTACACCAACTCCTTCCCCGGCAGCACCAGCACCGTGCTGTATGACGTGGACGACGTGCGCAACCAGCTTTTCATCCAGAGCAACCCCAACGCCGGCCAGCTGACCTCGGCCAGCGGCACCACGCTGCTACCTGGCACCGGCGGCGTCAGCGACCTGGACTTTTACTATGATGCCGCCGCCCAGCTGAACCGAGGCTTCCTGGTATCGAATGCCGAAAGCAACACCACCACGGCCACTTTCAGCTCCCTGTACGCGCTGGACGTAACGGCCGGCACCACGACGGCCGTGGGCCGCATCGGGCTGGGCATTCCGGTGCGTGACGTGGCAGCGGTGCTGAACGGGGCTAATGCTTCGGCGGCACTTACCGGGCAGTTGCTCTACGGCGTAGCCGGTGGCAACCTGGTTTCCTTCGATTCGGGCAACCCCGGCGTTATCCGCACGGCCGTGAACATTACGGGTCTGGCGGCGACGCAGGTGCTGGTGGGCACCGATTTCCGGCCCGCTACCGGCGAGCTATTTGCACTGGGCTACGATGCGGCCAACCAGCAGGGCCAGCTCTACACATTAAACCTGAGCACCGGTGCCCTCACGGCCGTGGGCAACGCGGGCAGCTTGCCGCTGGGTACTACGGCGTCGGCCATTGGGTTTGATTTCAACCCGACCGTGGACCGCATCCGCATCACCTCGGCCACCAACCAGGCCAACCTGCGCATGAACCCGGCCGATGGCACCTACCTCACCGACACGGCCCTGACCAACCCCAGCGGTACCCCGGCCATGTCGGGCGCGGCCTATACCAACAACGACAACAACGCCAACACCGGCACCACGCTCTACGGCTACGACCAGGTACGCAACCAGCTGCTGCGCTCCACCAACGCCAACGCCGGCACCTACGTGGACCAGGGCAGCACCGGCCTCACGGTGAACCCGGGGGTTGATTTCGACGTGTTTTCGGACTTGAGTAACCCTTCGGCTCCGGTGAACTCAGCATTCCTGGTGGCTTCGCCCACGGGCTCGACGGCCGATAACCTGTACACCGTGGACCTGACCAGCGGCAGTGCCACATTGGTCGGCCGCATCGGCAACGGCTCGAACCTGACCGGCCTGGCGGCTTTCCTGACGCCCGCGCCAGTTATTGCGGCCGGCCTCACCTGGACCGGCGCCGTGAGCACCGACTGGGGCGTACCCGGCAACTGGAGCCCGGCCCAGGTGCCCACCGCCACCGATAACGTGACCATCCCGAACGTGGCCAACGACCCGGTGGTAGGATTCAGCTTTGCCAACAACGTTACGCTGCTGAGCGGGGCTCAACTGACGTTTGGCCAAAGCTCTTTCCTGCAGATCAACGGCGACTTTACCAACAACGGCGGCACTACCACTGGCACCGGGTTCGGTGAAATCCGCTTTGTAAGCAGCTCGGCTACGCAGCGCGTTAGTGGCACTACCTCCGTCTTCAACATTCTAACTACCAACAACAGCACCCTGCAGCTGGATGCGCCCGTGCAGGTGCAGCGCAGCCTCAACGTGACCGGAGCCGTCGTATCGAACGGCAACCTGACGCTGCTCTCCACTGCTGACCGCACTGCGCAGGTGCTCAACACGGGTAGCAACGTCATCTTCGGTAACGTAACGGTGCAACGCTACATCGACCCGAGCCTGAATGCCGGCGCGGGCTACCGCCACTTCTCGGCTCCTGTCAGCAACACTACGGTGGCTGATCTGACTACCACCAATTTCACCCCGGTGGTGAACCCGGCCTATAACTCGGCCCCGAACCCAGGAGCCGTGACGCCTTTCCCCACGGTGTTTGGCTACGATGAAACCCGGGTGAATACCAGCGGGAATCCCGCACCGCAAGATTTCGACAAGGGCTTCTTCTCGCCCAACGCCTTGTCGGATGGCATGACAGTTGGCCGGGGCTACACCGTAAATATTCCGGCTTCGCAGACGGTAGATTTCGTAGGCATTCTGAATAACGGGACCATTAACGTAGGGGGGCTGAGCCGCGGCATCCAAGCAGAATCGGGCTGGCAGCTGCTGGGCAACCCCTACCCTTCGCCTATTGACTGGGACCTGGTAGGCCGCACCAACGTGGATAATGCGGTGTACGTATCCCGTTCTTCGGGCCAGTACAGCGGCTCTTACTCCAGCTACGTAAACGGCGTGGGCAACAACGGTGGCACGAATGTTATCGGGTTGGGCCAGGGCTTCTTTACCCGGGTGAGTACCCCCGGCACCACCAACGGCCAGGTGGCATTCACCAACGCCGCCCGCCTGTTGACGGTGGACAGCCCCGTATTCCAGCGCACCCAGGAAACCCGGCCGCTGGCCCAGTTGGAGCTGCGCGCCGCCGCCGGTGGCCCGGGCGACCAGACCACGGTGTACTTTGAAAACGGCGCTACCGCCGCCTTCGATGTAGCCTTCGACGCCGCCAAGCTGCAAACGGCCACGGCCACGCTGGCCTCGCAGGCCGGCAATGAGAAACTGGCCATCAACGGCCTGCCGGCCCTGGGTACTACCGAGGTAGCCGTGCCGCTGCTGGTAACGGCCCCGACGGCCGGCACCTACACGCTGCGGGCCGCGCAGCTGCTGAACTTGCCCGCCGGCATGCTGGTGTACCTGCGCGATGCGCAGACCGGCGCGGTGGTGGATCTGGCGGCTCAGGCCAGCTACTCGTTTGCGCTGACGCTGGGCGCAGGCACGGGCCGCTTCAGTCTGCTCTTTACTCAGCAGCGCGTACTAGCCAATGCTCCGGCCGCCCTCAGCCGGCAGGTAGACGTATTCCCCAACCCGGCCCGCGACGTTGCTTCGGTAAGCCTCACGGCTGCTTTCACCCGGCAGGCCGTAGAGGCTTCGGTGGTGAACTCCTTAGGCCAGGTGGTACGCCACATGGTGCTGCCCGCCGGCAACGAGGTACGCACGTTGCCTCTCACCGGCGTGACGCCGGGCGTATACATGGTGCGGCTGCAAACCAGCCAGGGTACCATCAACAAGCGCCTCGTTATCGAATAGCCTGATGTTTCGGTCTGCTCCCCGGCCCGCATTGGCGGGGAGCAGCCTGATTTTCTCCCTGCTTTTGCTTTTCCTTCTTATGAAAAACCTTGCTACTGCGTGCCGGCTGGCCTTTGCCGCCGGGAGCCTACTGTTACTTACCGGTGCTTTCTCCTCCGCCCAGGCTCAGGGGCCGGGTTCTACCGGCCCCGTTCCTGACCCCACGGCCGTACCCATTGATGGGGGGGCCTCCCTGCTGCTGGCGGCTGGCGTAGGTTTCGGCCTGAAGAAGCTACGAGACCGACGCCGGGCATAATCCTATTCTGTTTTTGTTGTAAAACAGCCCGCTCCGGCAGTGTCCGGGACGGGCTGTTGCCGTTTTCAACGAGCCCAATGCCCTGTTCGTCGGCCTGTAGCCTACCATTGACCTAGAAAAAAGTTTCCGACGCTAAATCCGACTCTATCTTTACTGCCGTAAGTACCACCAACTCGCCACTGTCCGGGTATTTCTTTTTTGCAACAACGACAGTATTGCCCCGCCTCTATCCTATTGCCTCGTACCCACACACCGGTTGCAGGCCCTGAACAGTTCCTCGTGTATGTTTTATTCCGCTCAGCATGGACACCTCTGTTTCCACCCCCAATCTGGCAGCAACTGCTTTAGCTCTGTTGCTATTCGCTGATCTGCTCCCCACGTACCCCATTGATAACGGAAGCGTTTTCCGGCACAACCAGTCCATTTCAGCAGCAGCCCCCTGCCGCCACCGGCGGCACCGGCCGTAGCCAGCTGTTCTGGCCGTAAAAACAGCAACCCTGCCCCACTGCTACATGGGACGGGGTTGCTGTTTTTTTCATGAATGGCCGGAGCTATACGCCGCCTTCCATCCGCACAATGCGCGGGGTGAAGGAACCCAGTACGTCTACCAGTTCCGTCTGACTCTGCATTACTTGGCGGATGTCTTTGTAGGCCTGCGGGGCCTCGTCAAGCCCACCACCAATAAGCACTACGCCGTGCTGCTGCAGGTAGCGACGCATTTCGGCTTCGCCCAATTCCTGCTTGGCGCGGGTACGCGACATTTGCCGACCTGCGCCGTGCGAAGCCGAACTCAGGGAACTGGCCTCGCCCCGACCGCGCACAATGAAGCCGGGAGCCGTCATGGAGCCGGGAATAATACCCAGTACGCCCGCGCCGGCCGGCGTAGCCCCTTTGCGGTGTACTACCACTTCCTGCCCCGTGGCAAGGTGTTCCTTCCAGGCGAAATTATGGTGGTTTTCCACCTTCCCCAACGGCCGTTCACCCAGAGCCTTGGCCAAACGATGATGAATCTGGTGGTGGCAGGCCGAGGCGTAGTCACCGGCCAAGTTCATAGCGGCCCAGTATTCCTGCCCTGCTTCAGTATCGAGGTCCAGCCAGGCCAGGTGACGGGCTTCGGCGGGCAGCTGGCAGGTATCCTGGGCGAGTTTGGTGTAATGGTTGGCAATACTGGCCCCCAGTCCCCGGGAACCGGAGTGTGAAAGCAGGCCCAGGTATTGCCCAACCGGTACGCCCAGTTCGTTGGTAGGGTCGGTGATATCGACCACGCCCCACTCCACGAAGTGGTTGCCACCGCCCGAAGAGCCGATTTGGGAAGCAGCCGTATCCAGCTTGTTGCGCAGAAACGGAATGTCCCGGAACTCGTCCCGGCTCAATACCGCGTGGTCCAGGTGTTGCCCGCGGCGGAACACGTCACGGCCGCCAAATTTGGTGTACTCCAGCAACAGTTTGCGGAACTCCTGCACCCGCTGCTCCAGGTGCCTGGGTGGCAGCGCGAATACCGACAGAGCCATCCGACAGCCGATATCCACGCCCACGGCGTAGGGAATCACAGCATTATCAGTAGCCAACACCCCACCGATGGGCAGGCCGTAGCCGTGGTGAGCATCGGGCATGAGGGCGCCGGCAACAGTTACGGGCAGTTTCATGGCGGTTTCCATTTGGTGGATAGCCCCCTGCTCAATGTGCTCGGCCCCAAAAACGCTGTACTCTTTACGCTCGGCCAGGGCAATGTGGCGGCTGGGCGCGGGCAGCAGCGCGGCGGCCGTGTGGCTCCAGTCGAGGTGCGTGAGGTAGGTTTGGGGGTTGGCCAGCAGGTCCTTCAACAAAGTCAGCTGGTGGGTTTGGGAAAGCTTTTTGAGATGTTTGCGCTGGAGCTGGGCCAGTGCCAGCCCAATGGCCCGACCTTCCGGGAAACCCAGTTGACGAAGGTCGTTGCCGCGTAGTTGAGAGGCCATAATACGGGTTGTTACACAAAGCGAGGGCCGGTTTCGGCACCTAGCTGCGAGGAAATGAAGACAGAAGAAAACGCCGGGAAGATGGAACAGCTGGCCGCCCCGGCGGGGCGGCCGGGCTGCTCCGGCGGGCGGCAGCCCTGGTGGGTCAGCCGCCTTCCCAATGCGAGTTAGATGACAGGTAGGCAAAAAGCAGTTTGGCCGGTACTAAACCAGACCGCAACTCGGGAGTGGCGGAGCGTGTGAAGGATTTCAAAAAGCCACTCCCGGGGTTTCATATGGTCACGTAGAATAGGGCGGAAAGGGATAAAACACGTACTATATACACTTGGCGCGGCGCATCAACAAGCCCGCAGAAACGGCTGGTTATATAGGGTTACGAATGGTATTTCGGGCATGTATCAAAGCCGTGTGTTCATGTCTGGTTAGCCGCGTCGGCCACAGCAATGCTGTTCAACGACGAGACACAAATTCACGTCTTTACCCCATTCAAAAACCCACTACATTGTTAACTAAGCACCCGAATAGCGCATAAGTATTTCGACCAATCATTTAAATAAACAATCTATTTTCTTCAGTGATAAAAATCAAAATATTGAAGCAATATTCTTCCCTTAACACTCTTTCAAGCATCTTAAATCGGGGCGCAATATATTTCCAGCTTGTCTACTGCGAAATCAAACGAGCGAAGACAGAAGTTTTTCTCGTGCTACTTACCGCGCGGGAATTTGAGCTTAGCTAGTGAATTTCTGTGCGTATAGTCTGAAGCACTATGGACGGGCAGACTAAACAGGGAAGAGTGAAAGCATGGTAATTGATCAGGAATAACTAACGGATGAAGACAAAAGAAAAACGCCCGAATCTGGCTGGATTCGGGCGTTTGCAGTAAGATGATGTCAGGAGTAGAACCTCATCTGCGAGCTTGCGCGCCGAACCCCGGCTGAATCTTCCGATCCAGGCCGCTGAGCATTGGCTGATACTGAGTAAAGTGGCGACGCATGGCAGTGATGGATAAAGTCGTTGAGCGGCTTGGTGCTTTTGAACGTGACAAAGGTAGAGCATTTATTTTCTCATGCCAATACCAGGTAATTATTTTTTAAAAATTTAATAATTATTTATTTTCAACAGTAAAGCAACCAGCCAACACGCGCATATGGCTAATCAACGCACCCTATTGAATACCCCCAAAACACCCGACCTGAACAACACAATTACTATGCAGGCGGGTCGTGGCAGAATGCGCCGGAGCGTAATAACACCAACGGCTGCTGGCGTACCTAATCGGCAGGAGCGTCGAGAAAAATGAGAGGTTGGCAGATGTTTTTCGTGCGCCGCAGTGCGGGTTGCTAGGTTTGGGAACTGCTTTGAACGCGTGAAGCGGCTATGTTTCCTTCCTCTCAATTCCTGTTTCCTATGAAAAAGCTACTGGTGGCTCCCCTGCTGCTGGGCCTGTTGGCTGGCGCCGCTACTCCCGCGGCCCACGCCCAGACTACCCCTACTAAGGTGAAAGCCAAAAAAGATAAAGTAAAAGCCAAAACCGACGGCGACGAAAAGCCCGGCGCTGGACGGGGAGGCCGCGGCCCGGGTAACCGCATGGCCGAAATGACCAAAGACCTCAACCTCACCGCCGACCAGCAAACCAGAATAGCCGCCATTCAGCAGGAGCAACTGCAGCAGATGCAGGCGCAACGCGGTACCGGCGGCCCCGAGGACCGCACGGCCCGGATGCAGCAGATGCGGGTGCAGGAAGAAAGCACCGATGCCAAGCTCAAAGGCATCCTCACGCCGGAGCAGTACCAGCAATACCAGGCCAAAAAACAGGAGCGCATGAAACGGCAGGGGCCGCCATCGGGCACCAACCGCTAACGGCGCCGAACAGGCTTTCTTTGCGGTGCGAGGAATCTGGGCTCTTCCTGGCGGTGCGCCCGGGTTCCTCGTACTGCTTTTCCATCTGCTTCCCACCCTGCGCTTATGCTACTGCCCCGAATAACCCGTCAGCAAGTGTTGCGCGTGATTGTACACGTAGCCGCGTGGATGGCCGTGGCCACGCTGCCGCGCCTGCTCTCGGAGAATCCACCGCCGTTCCAGCTCCGGAACGTGCTGCTGCCCCTGACGCTGGCGGGGTATTTCTACCTGAATTACTATGTACTGATTCCACGGCTTTTTGCCCGGAAGAAGTTTTTCCTGTACTTCCTGCTGGCTGCCGGGCTGTTGGCCCTGGTGTATCTGCCCATGCTGCTACGCATCACGGGGCTGCTGCCGCACCACCCGCCGCACCCGCACTATCTGTTACCGCCGGGTGCCATTCACTACTCTCGCCCACCCCAGGGCCTGTGGCTGATGGGGGTGCTGGCCTGGATTATCAGCAGCGGCATGCGCATTACAAGCGAGTGGTTTGAGACGGAACGCGCCCGGCAGGACCTGGCCAACAAGCAGCTCACGGCCGAGCTGGCGTTTCTGAAGTCCCAGGTGAGCCCGCATTTTCTGTTCAATACGCTCAACAACATCTACTCGCTGGCTCACCTGAAATCCGACGATACGCCGGAGGCCATTCTTAAACTTTCCCAGCTCATGCGGTATATGCTGTACGAGTCAGAGGCGGCGCGGGTACCGCTGGGGCGCGAGGTGGAATACCTGCGCAACTACATGGATCTGCAGCGGCTGCGCCTCGATCCGGAGCAGGTGGACATCCGCTTTACGGTGGACGGGCAGCTGGACGGGGCGCTGATTGAACCCATGCTACTGATTCCGTTCGTGGAAAATGCCTTTAAGCATGGCGTCAGTGCCCGGCATTCTTCCCGGATTGCCGTAGACCTGATTATGCGGCAGGACCAACTGTTGTTTACGGTGCAGAACTCGCGCTTTCCGGCCGTGGGCGGCCACGACCCGAACTCGGGCATCGGGCTGCCCAACGTGCGCCAGCGCCTCAGCCTGCTGTATCCCAACGGCCGCCACCAGCTGCTGTTGGAAGAAACCAGCGACGAATTTATTGTGGAACTAACCCTGACCCTTGCCCATGCTCCGTTGCCTGCTCGTGGATGATGAACCCCTGGCCCTGCGCCTGCTGACCTCCTATGTGGAACGCGTACCCTTTCTGGAGCTGGTGGGCACCTGCCGGAGTGCGCTGGAAGCCATGACGGTACTTCAGCGGGAAGCCGTGGATGTGCTGTTCTTGGATGTGCAGATGCCGGACCTTACGGGGGTGGAATTTGTGCGCAGCATGCAGCCCCAGGCCCTGGTAATTTTCACTACCGCTTACGAGGCCTACGCCCTGGAAGGCTTCAACCTGAATGCCGTGGATTACCTGGTGAAGCCCATTGCCTTCGAGCGGTTTGTGCAGGCGGCCCAGAAGGCCCAGGACCGCCTGGCCCCGCGCCCGGCCGAACCCGCTCCGGCTCCCGTGCCGGCCCTGCCCCCGCCCGCCGGCCCCACCGACGACTACATCTTCGTGAAGGCCGATTACCACACCCAGCGGCTTAACCTGCGGGATATCCGCTACCTGGAGGGCTTGAAAGACTACATCAAGATTTACGCCGGAGCCAAGCCGATTCTGACGCTCAACTCGCTCAAGGCCTTCGAGGACCGCCTTCCCAGCCCCGATTTTGTGCGCGTACACCGCTCCTACATCGTGGCCCTGGCCCACATTGATTCCATTCGAAAAAACCGCATTTACATGGGCCCCGATATCATTCCCATCGGCGAGTCCTACGCGGAGGCGTTTTTCAAGCTTATTGAGGAGCGCAACATGCACTAGCGGCCAGCACATGACCAACAAAAAAAGGCCTTCCGCTACGTGCGAAAGGCCTTTTGCGTAAACTGTTTTGTGGTTACTCGCCGGGCAGCTGGCGCTGGAAATGCAGCTGAAGCAAGGTATCTATTTTCTCCCGGCTGAGCGGCTTGCTGACTAGGCCTTTGATGGGCAATTCGTCGATGCGGGCCAGATCGGAGGAATCCATGGAGGTAGTGAGCATCACGATGACGGTGGCATCCTGCTGGGCTTGGGGCAGGCGCAGGTAGGCTTCCAGAAACTCAATGCCATCCATGCCGGGCATGCTCACGTCCAGCAGCATCAGGGTGGGCATGTACGGTGGCGGCTGGGTGAGCAGGGCCAGCGCCTCGCGGCCGTCGCGGGCTATCTGCACCTGGTCGGTCACGTTGAGTTTGCGGAGCATGTGCTCGTTGAGAAAATTCGTCGTGTCGTCGTCGTCAACCAGCAGGATATGGGGAAGCTTTTCCATGTACCGAAAAAAATAAGAAGAGAATTATGAGCGGGGCAGCGTTACCAGAAAGCTGGAACCCCTGCCGGCCTGGCTTTGCACCGTAACAGTGCCGCCGGCGTTTTCCACGATGCGCTTTACCATGTACAGACCTACGCCCGAGCCCTCGACGTGGTTATGCAGCCGCCGGAACAGCATAAACAGCTTGCGTTGCTGCTGCTCATCCAGCCCCAGTCCGTTGTCGGTTACTTCCAGGAACACCTGGCTATCCGAGCAGTGGGCTCGTACCTGCACAATGGGCTCCCGCTCGGGTGCATGGTATTTGAGCGCATTACTGAGCAGGTTGTACACAATGCTGCGCAGATCTTTCGGGGTAAAGTAGACGGTTGGACAGGTTTCAAGATCGAGCAGCACTCGGGCGCGGGTAGCGGCTACCAGTGGGGCCAGGTCCAGGCGCACATCCTCTATCATAGCCCTCAGGTCCACGGCTTCGATGGGCTGCGAGTTGCCGTATTGCAGGCGCGATACATCGGTGAGGTGACCTACGGTTTGCTGGAAGCGGGCCACGGCCCCCTGCATCATCTCCAGCAGGCGCGGTATCATGGGCTCGGAGCTGCCGGCGGGCAGATAGTCGCGCAGGGTATCGAGCAGGCCCTCAATGTTGGCAATGGGCGCTTTTAAATCGTGCGAGGCCGTGTACACGAACGTATCCAGATCGGTATTGGTACGGACAAGGCGGGCGTTGGTGGTGTTGAGTTCTTCGTTGGTGGCCTGCATTTCCGCGTTGATGGCGGCCAGTTCCTCATTGAGAGTCTGCACCTGCTGGCGGGCCGCAACTTTATCGGTCACATCCACAATAAAGGCCAGAATGCCCTGAGGCTGCCCCGCTTTATCAAACAACGGCTGGTACACGAAATCCACGTACCGCTGCTGCGGCTGACCGGTTTCGGGGTTGAAGAGCAGGAGTGGCGCATCTGAGCCGACGAATGGTTCGCCCGTGTTGTACACCTTATCCAGCAGCCCAACAAAGCCCTGCTCCACTACCTCCGGAAATACTTCCGCCACAGTGTTTCCCAGCACCGTGCGCCCGCCGGATAGCTCCTGGTACGGCTCGTTGAAGAAGGTGTAGCGGTGGTCGGGGCCGGTGAGCGTGGCAATGGAAGCCGGCACCTGGCCCAGAATCTGGCGCAGCAGCCCCTGCTGCTGCTGCAACTGCCGGGTGCGTTCCTGCACGCGGGTTTCCAGCTGCTGGTTCAGCTGCTCTACTTCCCGGCGCGCCCGCACCTGTTCGGTTACCTCAGTGGCCACTACCATAGCCCCGTAAATGCTGCCATCGGCCTCATACATGGGCACGTACACGAAGTCCCAGTACACGGTGTCGCGGCGGCCTTCCCGCTCGTGCACGGCCTCCATGGCGTGCGCCACGTAGGGCACGCCGGTGGCCATTACGCCGTCCAGCAGCTCCTCGTAGCCCATGCCGGCCACTTCGGGCAGCGCCTCAAACAGGCCCCGGCCCACAATCTGCTCCTGGGTGCGGCCCCACAGCCGACACACGGTGGGGTTGGCCAGCTCGATAATGTAGTTGGGACCACGGTATACGGCAATGGCGGTGGGGGCCTGTTCAAACACCCGCTGCAACTCGCCGCGCTGCCGCTCGGCCTCGGTGCGGGCAGCCTGGGCCTCACGAGTGCGTTCCTGCACCCGGGCTTCCAGCTCCTCATTCAGCTGCTGCACCTGCTGGCGGGCTACCACCTGGTCGGTTACGTCCACGGCAAACACCAGCATGCTCGCCTCGTCGGCAGGAGTGCCGTGTAGAGGCTGGTACACGAAATTCACGTACCGCTGCCGCAGCTCGCCTACCGTATCGTCGTAGAGCTGGAGGGCAATTTCCTGGCCGATAAACGGCTGGCCCGTAACGTACACCTTATCCAGCAGTTCAATGATGCCCTGGGCCACCACTTCCGGCAACGATTCGGCTACCGTCTGGCCCAGCACGGCCCGCTGCCCAATTAAGCTTTGGTACAAGTCGTTGGCGAAGGAGAACCGATGGTCGGGGCCGGTGAGCGTGGCAATGGCGGCCGGCACCTGGCCCAGAATCTGGCTGAGCAGCAGCTGCTGCTGCTGCAACTGCCGAGTACGCTCCTGCACGCGGGTTTCCAGCTGCTGGTTCAGCTGCTCTACTTCCCGGCGTGCCCGCACCTGCTCGGTCACTTCCACCGAGACGTTGATAACGCCCAGCACCTCGCCCCGGGTATCGTAGAGGGGCTGGTACACAAAGTTGTAGTAGGTGGTCTGCAACTGCCCGTCGCGCAGCATGGTAGCCGGGGTTTCGGTGCCCTCCACCGGCACATGGGTCTGCAATACCTGGCGCAGCAGATCGTCGAACCCCTGTCCCTGCAACTCGGGCAGCGCTTCCAATAGCGGCAGCCCCACCGTTTGCTCCGGTACGCGGCCCCACATGCTGGCCAAATGGGCATTGGCGGCCGTAATGCGTAGTTCCTCTCCCTGAAACAGGCCAATAGCTACCGGAGCCTGCGAGAGCAGGGCCTGCAGCAGCTGCCGCTCCTGCTCCACCTCGGCGCGGGCCGCCTGTTCGCGGGCCTGGCTTTCGCGCAAGGCCTGCTCCACAGCGCTCCGGTCTTGGTCGGCGGTATCGGTGAAGCTCACCAACAGCAGCTCTCCACTCCGCCGGGCCGAGAGGTGGAAGTAGTTATCCAGGCCGTCGTGCTGGTAATAGAATTGGTCCTGACGCGGCTCATTGGCCAGAAACGCGTCATGGTAAAAGGTGAAGATACCGGCCTCAACAGCGTGCGGATAGCGCGTCAGAAACGTTTCGGGAGGGTGGGCCGGCAGATTCAGCATCCGCTGAGCGGCCAGGTTCAGCTCCAGGTAGGCAAAGTCGACCAGCTCGGAAGTAGTAGGCGCGTATACCGGCTGGAACAGGATAATCCCCGTCAATGATACGTCCAGCAGCTTCTGCAGCAGATCATGACTGGCCGCCAGCGTAGGCGCGAGTGAGGAAACCGAGGAAGTCATGCGGGCACAGGAAGTAAGGCGGAAAGCGAAGGTAAGCACTTTGCTCTCCGCCTTACGCAACCCGGCCGGAAGCAGCTAACGCCATTAAAGGGGCGGGCCGCTACCGCACCCGCGTCAGATAGATGCCCAGCCGGGGCGGGTTGGAGCTGCCAGCAGCCCCCAGCACTACCCGTTCCGGGGTATCGGGAGAGGCAGGAGCCAGCAGGATGCCCGTATTGGAAACGGTATGTTTCAGCACTGCCTCAGCGTACTGCTGCAGCAGCAACGTGTAGCTCCCCTGCTCCAGATTGGTGTGCGCCGATACGCCGGTCTGGTAGGTACCCAGCAGCTGCGTGCCAGCCACAGACGCCAGAAACGCCCCGGATTGGTTGCCCCGGTTAGTGGCCTGGGCCGTGAGGGTAGCTGGAGCCGGCAGAAGCCGGTTTTCGCTGCCCGCTACCGTTTCCAGCGTAAGCGTGGCCGCGTTCAGCACCCAGGTTCCCCCCAGCTCATTCAGGTTGAGCAGATACGGAATTTCCAGCTTGGTCTGCAGGCCCAGGGCGCCTTCGATATAGGTTTCGGCGGCGGTACGGGTGCTGGAAAGGGCCTGCCGGGTAGTGGTAAGGGTGCTGAGCAGCGTACTTCGCCGATCAGCCTGTACCTGGTAGAAATGCCGGCTGCCGGCCACGGCCGTAAAGTCGAACACCTGTCCGTTATCGGGAGCGGAGGGATAATGGTAGAACAGCTGCAGCACCATGCTTTCGGAGGTGGCGGCCAGCCGGAGCAGGGCTCCGTTGTCGGCGGCGGCCGGCGTAAGGGCCAGCCCCGGCAGGCGCTCCGCCAGCTCATCCGTGGAAGACAGCTGCCGACTCAAACCGGCCTGCAGCAGCTCTTGGCCCAGCGCATCGGCGAGCCGGAGCCGGATGGAGCGGAGGTTGGGCCGGGCCCGGAACGTACGCGTTGCCAGCGGCACGGCCTCATAGGCCCGGGAATTGAAGGCGTAGTACGTAGTAGTGGGCCGCAACGCTTCCGTGAGCCGATGGACCTGCAGATGCTGCACCTGCGTGGTGTCGCCGTAGCAGTAACTGTCGGTGGGCAGCACCAGCACCAAGGAGTCGAACTGCGCGCCGGCCTCGGGCGTGAACCCGCCGGCCAGCCCCAGACGCAGGTAGCTGCGGGCCGTGATGGTGCCCAGGCGCGCATCCTGGTACTGGCCCACCAGCAGGTAGCTGCTGGAGGAAGTCGGCACCGAATCGATGAGTACCGTGGACATGCGCACCGTGAGCGTGTCGATATACACCGTGCCTGTTACGGTTGCGGTGGGTACGTCGCCCACCACATCTTCGGTCAACTCACAGCCGCTGAGCAGCACGGGCAGCCCAATCAGCAGGGCCAGCCGGCGGGCAGCTCCCCGGAGCCACCCGCCTGATGAATACGGCCGCTTAGTCTGCATCTTCCGTGTCGGGAGCCAGCTGCCAGAAATCATCCAGGCGGGTAGTGCCGGTGGTGCCCAGGCCCAGGTAGCCATAGTCGCCCAGCCCGAAACCCACGGCCTGAATCCGGGCCGAGCCCTCGAATACCGTTTTCACCTTCCACGTATCCTCATCGGGGTTGTATTCCCAGCAGGAAGTCAGGTAGCCGCCATTGGTGCCTAGGGCCACAAAGCCCCGGTTGTTCACCACAAACGCCGAGGCCGAGCTGCGCGGCACGTTGCTGTAATCGTAGTCTTCATCGGTATTGCTGACGAGGGCGCGGCGTTCCGTCCATTGCTCGGTGGCAGGGCTGTACGACCACATATCCGTCAGCATGAGGTCATTATCGGTACCGGCCAGAATGTAGCCGCTTTCGTGCAGCGTAAAGGCCACCGCGCCCACCCGCTTGTTGCCCCCGAAGCTGGGCTTCTGCGTCCATTGGTCGGCCGTGGGGTCGTACTGCCAGAAGTCCTTCTTGAAGTTACCATCGTAGCCGGTGCCCACGTAGCCTTTATCCTCCATGCTGAGAGCCACCGCGCCGTAGCGGGCCGTGCCGCCGAAATCGGCCTTCCGGGTCCAGCTGTTGGTAGTGGGGTCGTACTGCCAGAAGTCGCGCAGCTTGTTTACGCCATCGTAGCCGGTACCCACGTAGCCTTTGCCGCCGGCCGCAAACGCCACGGCCTGAATACGGCCCACGCCGGGAAAATCGGCCAGCTGCCGCCAGGTGTTGGTAGCGGGCGTGTATTCCCAGAAGTCTTTGAACCGGTCCACGCCATCGGTGCCGAGGCCCACGTAGGCCTTTCCGTTGAGCGTGAAGCTGACGGCCGCGTTCCGGGCCAGGCCCTCGAACTGGGAGCGGGTAGTCCAGTCGCCCAGCACTTCCTCCGTGGTGTCGTCGTCGTCGTTGGAGCAGGAAGTCAGGGCGAAATTGCAAGTGAGCAGCAGCAGCAGCCAGAGTAGTACCCGAGTGTGTTTCATGGGGAAAGAATAGGTTGGTTTTGCCAGGGAGAGCCCGCGCCGGCTGCAGTAGGTTGCAATCGAAAAAGGCCTGTGTGCGCGGCAGAAGTGGTTTTACTCACTCCCAAACCCGACTTATACTCTACCAACGGCCCGATACCACAGACCACTTCCGGCTTTTTATCGGCAGTTTGCCCACGTGTTTATTTTCGCGGGGGGGCTGAAAAAAAACAAAAAAACTTCCGGCCCCGGCCCTGCGTTCTGCCTCTGTTCTATGCCCTGCCTCGCCTCCTCCGCCCGTTACAGCATCAGCCTGCCCAACGGCCACCGCTTCCCCATTGCCAAGTACGCCCTCATCCAGGAGCAGCTGCTGTAGCAGGGTATTGCCGATCCCGAGGATTTCTACGACCCCGGCTTTGCGGTGGAAGAGGATATTCTGCGCGTACATTCCGCCGAATATTGGCAGCGGGTGCGCGACCTGCAGCTCTCGGCCGCCGAGGTGCGCCGCCTGGGGTTGCCCCAAAGTCCCGAGCTGGTGCGCCGCTCCCTGAGCAGCGTGGCCGGCACCGTGGAATCGGCCCGGCGGGCGCTGCGGGACGGTATCGGGCTGAGCCTGGCCGGGGGCACCCACCACGCCTTCCGGGACCGGGGCGAAGAATTCTGCGTGCTCAACGACATTGCCGTGGCCGCCGCCCACCTGCTCCACCACGACTTAGTCCGGCAGGTGCTGGTAGTGGACCTTGATGTACACCAAGGCGACGGTACGGCCAGCATTTTCCGGCAAGAGCCCCGCGTGTTCACCTTCAGCATGCACGCCGGGGCCAACTACCCGCTGCGGAAGGAGCAGTCGGACCTGGATGTGCCGCTGGAGCTGGCCACCGACGACGCAACGTATCTGCAGATTCTGCGCGATACGCTGCCCCGGCTGCTGGCGCAGGTACGACCCGATTTCATCTTCTACCAAGCCGGCGTGGATGTATTGGCTACCGATAAGCTCGGCAAGCTGGCCCTCACCCAAACCGGCTGCCGCCAGCGCGACGAGTACGTGCTGAACCTGTGCCGCACGGCCGGCCTACCCGTGGCCGTGAGCATGGGCGGCGGCTACTCCGAAAAGCTCCGCGACATTGTGGATGCGCACTGCAACACGTTCCGGGTGGCCTATGAGCTGTTTGGGTGAAGTAACAGCCTGTTATTGCGAGCCGGAAGCGAAGCAATTTATCCTTCCCATAGGCCAAAGCGCTGACCTACTTTAAAAGCCTTCGGCATTCTCGCGGTACAAGGTTTGCGCGTACCAGAACTCAGAGCCGCGTGAAGGACAGATTGCTTCGCCTCCGGCTCGCAACGACGTGCTGCTTATCCACCCATCCAACCCTCCTACCTTTGTGCCCATGAACCTGCACAACCCGCTCACCGACCTGCCCGCCGCCAACCAACTCCCCACGCCGGCCCCGGCCGAAGCCCCGGGCACGCCGGCCCAGCAGGCGTTTCGGGAGGCGGTGGCGCAGGTGGAAGGGCTGCGGCAGCGGCTGCGGGAACTGCGCCAGGAGCAGGCCGAGGCGCGCCGCCGCTACTGGCAGCAGGTGGGCCCCGCCGCCGAAACCGTGGTACGCGCCCGGCAGGCCCTGTTTCCGCCGCTGGAAGAAGCCTTGCTGCTGGGCTATTTCAGTCGGCTGGAGGAACAGCAGATTACCGCCCTCATCGTGGGCAATGCCCATTCCCTGCAAAACCGCTTCGGGGAAGATGCGGCCGAGGTGCTGCGTAAGTACGCGCCCCGCCGCCGGGCCGCCGACGACGACGAGCCCGCGGTGACGGCCGCCGAACCTGCCGCCGCTGCTGAGCCTCTCGACCCCACGTTGCCGCCCCACGAACAGGCGGCCCAGGCGGCCCAGGCGGCCCGGGCCCGGCGCAAAACCAAGCAGCAAAAAGCCGAGGAAGCCACCGCCCAGGCCGCCCGCGACCAGGAACAGCAGCTGCTCAGCAACACCAAAACCCTTTACCGCCAGCTGGCCCGCGCCCATCACCCCGACCTGGTGCAGGATGAAACCACCCAACAGCACCGCACCCAGCTGATGCAGCGCATCACGGAGGCCTACGAAACCAACGACCTCTACACGCTGCTCCAGCTACTCTCCGAAACCGCCCCCACCTCCGCCGCCGATGATACCGTGCTCATTCGCTACACCCAGGCGTTGCAGCAACAGCAACAGGAGCTCAAGCAGCAGCTCAACGAGCTGAAATACGGCGAGAACGGCTTCAGCGGCAGCACCGGCAAAAAGCGCGAGCAGGAAATCCGCCAGCTCAAGCGCCACCTCCGCGCCGAGGCCGAGTACCTGCTGCACGTTACCCAACTGGTGCAGGAGCCGGCCGACCTTCGGCAGCTGCTGCGGGAACTGGCCGCCGAAGGGCACGTTACGGTGTAAATTGTGAATAGAGTACAGCAGAAAGGCCGGAAAGCACGCTGCTTTCCGGCCTTTCTGGTACCGCAATTCTGACCGGACGCTACGCCACCATCGGGCCCGGACGACGCAGCCACAGTACCATCAGCAAGAGCACCAGCAATACAATGGCGGGCAGGCCACCAGCCAGGCCGCCCGGAATTTTGGTGGTGTGCATTACCACGGCTCCAAGCATAATAATGATCAGGCCCAGCGCGGCCGGGCGCACGAAGCGCGGCACCAGCAGCCCGATACCGCCCAGCACTTCACCGGCAGCTACCACGTAGGCCAGCGCGCCGGGCAGGCCCAGCTGTTCGAACATGCCCACGGTGCCGGGTAAGTCCAGAAGTTTTTTACCGCCAGAGGCAATGAACGCCAAGGCCAGCAGCCCTTGCAGAATCCAGGCAATGATGTTGCGGGTAGAGGTTGACATACGCAGCAAGTAAGGGAGTGAGGTGAGCCGGTGAATGTACGATTCCTCCCGAAATAGTCCCACCTCAGTACTCAACCGGCCCCACACGGGCACCCCTTACCCCAGAAATGCCACCAACTGCCGCAGCACGGCCGGGTCGCGCATGATCTGGTTGTGGCCCAGGCCGGTGGTGGCCCGAAAATCGAGGCCGGGCCAATTGGCGGCAATTTCGGCGGCTTCGGCGAAGGGAATACTCGCGTCCTCGTGGTCGTGGAGCAGCAGGGCGCGGTCGGCCGGAAACTGGTGGCCCACCTGAATCAGGCTGAAGCTCTCGGCGTCGCGGCCATGCTGCTCCCGCACGTAGCGGTTGAGGCGCGCCACCACGGCCGGCGGCAGCTGCAGCAGCTCGGCAAAGCGCTGCGCCACGGCGGCCGTGCTGCCCGGCACCGCCAGCAGCACCAGTCGCGGCAGCCGGCCGGTGCGAGTCTGGTTGAACTGCACTGGCACGCCCACCGTGGCCGCTCCGCCCAGGGAGTGGGCCACCACGGCGTAAACCTCGCCCAGCGCATCGGCCACGGCCTGCACGGCCCGGGCGAAGTTGGGCAGCGTGGTGCGGCGGCCCTCGGAAGCCCCGTGCGCCGGCCCGTCCAGGGCCACCACCCGGAAGCCCGCCGCCACCAGTTCCCGGGCCAGCACGCCCCAGAAACTGGCCCGGTGCTCCCAGCCGTGTACCAGCAGCACCGTGCGCGCGCCGGCCGGGTTCCACTCGTAGGCGGTTACCGCGCCGGTTTTGGTAACGACAGTGAACGGCCGGGCCGAGGCCAGCGCGGCGGCTTCCCATTGCTTTTCGGGCAGCTGCCGGGGCGTGGTAAACAGCCTCCAGGCCGCCCCGAAGGCCCATTCCGTGGAAACCGCCGCCAGCAGCCGGAACTTGAGCCGCAGCAGCGTAATAGCCGGGGGCAACGTGAAAACCGGAGGCGAAGAAACAGTAGGCATGCCGCAAATATCCGTCGCCACGCGGGAAATCCGGCGGCGCGGCGGCCAGCCGGCCCCGGTCAGACAATAACGCAGTTGCTTACGGAGCCGTGCAGAAAACTACCGGAACAGCGAACCTCACCCCCCGGCTGGGTCTTCACAGCAACAAGTCAATCTTATAAATACACTACCTATCAATGCGTTAATACTACAAATACGTGCTTCTTCCTTCGTTTTACACATTTTTTATCGGCATGAAAATCCGCCCAAACATGGCCGCCGTACGTGGGTCCCGCCCCTGCCCCACGCCGGCCAGCAATACGCATGCTTCTTACTCTTTGCAACATCCGGGCTCAGTTTGCGCCGGAGCTTGGCTTACTTCGTTTTCAGTGGTCGGCGGCCCCCACGGGCCGGCCCCGGTTTCAGCGCAGCATGAGCAGCGTGGCCCAGTTGGTGGAACAGGGCGACGTTGCGGCCGTAATTCTGGACTTGCACGGCCTGCCAAGCCTGGGGCTCGATGAGCAGCTGTGGCTGGCCGCCAACTGGCTGAGCCGCGTTTCGGTGCGCGCCATTGAGCAGGTGGCCCTGGTGATTCCTACCGACAACATGTACAACCAGATGGTAGTGGAAAGCCTCATTCGGGCCGGCCGCCACTTCATACACTACGAAATCCAGTTTTTCAGCAATGCCGCCGGCGCCCTCGACTGGCTGGTGGGCGAGCAGAACCCGGCCGCCCAGCTGGCCCTGGAGCAGGAGTGGCAGCCGTGCCCCGCCGCCCTGCCGCAGCTGCACGACTGACCCGCCACGGCCGCCGCCGGCCCGGCGGGGCCACGGAAAAACGAACAATGTGCGGGATAGGGCGCGTATGTGCCTACTTCTCTACCTTTGCCCGGCCGCCCGGCGTTGGCCGGCTCAGGCACAGCGCGGCTTTCCGCGGAGCGCTCCTGCGGGAGTACTCCGCGGAAAGCCGCCTGTTCAACCGCCATTCTTCTGACTTCTTAAGAACCCGTATGGACGCTTCTTCCTTCTCTATTCCCGCCATGACCGTGCAGCTGGGCCAGTACCAGGCTGCCGTAGCGGCTAAACTCCAGAATTTCAACGCCCGCAACTTCACCGCCGGTTTCTGGCAGAAACAGGCCGACCTGTGGGTGCAGGACGCCGAGGCCCAGCAGAGCCTGCGCAGCTTTATGGGCTGGCTGCGCGTGGCCGAAACCATGCTGCCCCGCGTGGGCGAGATTGAAGAATTTGCCCGCGAAATCAAGGCCGCCGGCTTCCAGCACGTGGTGGTGATGGGCATGGGCGGCAGCACCATGACGCCCATCGTGTTCCGGCAGGCGTTCGAGAAGAGTGCCGACGGCCTGCCCCTGCTGGTACTCGACACTACCAACCCCGGCTCGGTGCGCGAGATTGAGGAAGCCGTTTCTCTGCCCGAAACCCTGTTTGTGGTAGCCAGCAAATCGGGCACTACGGCCGAGCCCCTGGCTTTCGGCGACTATTTCTACGCCCGCCTCAAGGAGCTGAAGGGCGATAAGGCCGGCGAGAACTTCGTGGCCATTACCGACCCTGGCTCCAAATTCGTGACCCAGGCCACCAAAGAAGGCTACCGCCGCATCTTCCTGAACTTTGCCGAGGTGGGCGGCCGTTTTTCGGCCCTCTCCTACTTCGGGCTGGTACCCGCCGCGCTGTACGGCATCGATATCAAGACTCTGCTGGAACGCGCTCTTGAGATGATGCGCGCCACCGGCTCAGCAGGCGACGTGGCCGACAACCCCGGCTTGGAGCTGGGCGTGGCCCTGGGCGTACTGGCCCAGCAGGGCCGCGACAAGCTCACGCTGGTAGTACCCGAGAACCTCACCGACCTGGGCCTGTGGCTGGAGCAGCTTATTGCTGAAAGCACCGGCAAAGAAGACAAAGGAATCCTGCCCGTGGCCGGCGACCCGCTGGGCACGCCCGAGGTGTACGGCCCGGACCGCGTGTTCGTGTACGTGGGCTTCGAAAACCAGCCCGACGAGGAAAACCGCCGCAAAGTAGCCGCCCTGGAAGCCGCCGGCCACCCCGTGGTAACCATTCTGCTGCGCGACGCGCTGGATCTGGGGGCCGAGTTTTTCCGCTGGGAAGTAGCCACGGCCGTAGCCAGCGCCGTGCTCGAAATTAATCCCTTCGACCAGCCCAACGTGCAGGCCGCCAAAACCGCCACCGACCAGCTGATGAAGGTGGTGGTGGAGCGCGGCTCTTTGCCCCAGACCAGCGCCCCGGTGCTGGAGGAAAACGGTCTGAGCTACTACACCAGCGTAGCCGGCTCTACGGCCACGGCCGCCGAGGTGCTGAAAGCCTTCTTCGGGCAGGCCGGCGCCGATAACTTCCTGTGCATTCAGGCCTACCTGATGGAGACGCCGGCCCTGAACACCGAGCTGGACGAGCTGCGCCAGCTGGTGCAGCAGCGCCTGCACATTGCCACGGCCTCGGGCTACGGCCCGCGCTTTTTGCACTCCACCGGCCAGTACCACAAAGGCGGCCCCAACACCGGCCTGTTCCTGCAGCTCACCACCGACCACGCCCAGGACCTGCCCCTGCCCGGCCGCCCCTACACCTTCGGCACGTTTCAGAACGCCCAGGCCGCCGGCGACTTGGAAGCTCTGCACAACTACAACCGCCGTACCCTGCGCTTGCACCTCGGCTCCGTGGGCGAAGAAGCGGGCGTGGCTCAGCTGCTGAAAGACCTGAAAAAGGCTCTGGCGTAACTGGCTGGCCTCACATAAAAACAGCTCTGCCGTGTAGGGCTTGTTCCTGCTCAAAACCAAAACGCCCCTCCGGTCACATAACCGGAAGGGCGTTTTTGTGTGGTGACCTACTCACTTATGCATTTCACAGACAAAATAGGCCGGCCCGGGAGGATATGAGCCTTGTCTCAGGCAAGGCGGGCAGGCGGGATATCTATATTTGTTTAATCCATGAATCTACCTTCTATCCTTCGCCTGCCCGAAAGCGGTAACCGCGTCTTCGGCCTGGATGCGTTGCGGGCAACTGCTATTTGCTCAGTTGTCCTGGTACACGGCTCGAACTGGATTTCACCCCGTTTCACCTTCTTCCATCAGCACATCCTGCGCGTTGACGGCGTAACCATTTTTTTCGTTTTGTCGGGGTTCCTGATTGGGGGTATCCTGATTAAGACGATGGAAAGCAAGACCGCCGGTTTTCGCACGCTGTGGGACTTTTGGCTGCGGCGCTGGATCCGGACGGTGCCGCCCTATTACCTGGCGCTGCTCATTGCCATTCCCCTGGAAATCCGCTTCGCTATTTATCCGATTCAGGCGTATCCGGCCTATTTTGTTTTTCTGCAGAATTTCAACTGGGTACACCCGCTTAATTATCGGGAAGCATGGTCGCTGGCCGTGGAGGAATGGTTTTACCTGTTGTCGGCCCCGGCTATTATAGGGCTGTGTGCGGCGCGGGTTTCCCCCAAAGCCGCCGTTATGGCAACCGCCATTACATTGCTGGTGGCAACTACCCTGTACCGCTATAGCTACTACACGCATTTCCAGCCTACCACTTTAGCGGAGTGGGCAGACCATTTTCGCACAATTGTGTTGCTCCGGCTGGATTCGCTGATGTACGGGGTGCTGGCTGCGTGGTGGGCCCACTACCATCCGGCGAGCTGGCGCAAGGGGCGTCTGGCCAAGTTTATTGTAGCCGTTGGGGCACTGTCCCTGCTTACAGGCCCTTCCTCCGCTGCTGATTTCAACCTGTTTCATTGCGTTATCTACTTCGGCTGCTACCCTTTGGCCGTTGCATGCAGCCTGCCGCTGTTAAGCACATGGAGACGGGCCAATGGCGTAGTGGCAGCAGCTACAACGCACGTCAGCTTGATTTCCTACTCCATGTATCTGCTGCATAGCTCGCTGATCCATAACCAGCTGGTTACCCCGCTCGTGCAATCCCTGGCACTACCATCACCGATAAAATCCCTCCTGGGCATGGGCCTGCTTTGGGTGCTCACATTGTTGCTGGCTACCCTGATGTACAAATACGTGGAGGTGCCGGTGATGAATCTACGCAGACGGCTCAAGCACGACCGTTGAGTGTTCCTCCAGCTTCTATATGGAGGTTTTCTGACGCGTTAAGTCAGGCGGCTGCTGTACCCAGCCTAGCGGCCAAAATCATCCTGTACGCGTACAATGTCGTCTTCGTCGGAGGGATGAGCGGCGTTGGTGTGCTGCCAGATTTCGGCAATCTGGCCCCAACCGTCGAGGCCGATGAGGCGGTGCCGCTCACCTTGTTGCAGCGTGATTTGCTCGCCGGGGGCATAGGTTTTCAGGGAGCCTTCTTCGTCGGTGGGGCTGGTGATGACGCCCACGGTGCCGCTCACCACGCGCCAGATTTCGGCGCGGCGGTGGTGGTACTGCCAGCTCAGGCGCTGGTGCGGAGCCACCAGCAGAATCTTAGGGCTGAGCTTGCCCGAAATCCGCAAAGCATCCACCGCCAGCCCATCGAAATACTGGTTGGCGAATTGCTGGGCCTGGGTTTCATCGAGCACGAAAAAGCCGCCCCAGGGCCGGGCATCGTCCTTGCGCTCCAGGCGAAACCCCTGCTGCTGCAATTGCTGCTCAGTGTGGGCGAAGATGGCCGATTTGGTAAGGTCAACGGGCATGGAGAGAGGGGAAATAAGTGCGGGACAGGAACGAGTAGCTTTCTTCGGACAACGGCAAAATAGTAATTCATCTCATTGCAGCGGCATTTCTGAAAGAAAATCTGGACCCCTCCAATATCTAAGTCCGGTTGGTTCGCGTACTGACAATATCCGTTCACCTACTCCCGAACCCATGGAACAAGTAGCCGCTGGGGTCCACCAGCTCTCAATTCAGCGCTTTGTTAATGTATATTTCGTAGAAACCGGCACGCCCGGCGAGTGGGTACTAGTCGATACCGGCCTACCCGGCTCCGAAAAGGCCATCATTGCCGCCGCCGATAAGCTGTTCTACCCCGGCACTCATCCGGAGGCCATCATCCTGACCCACGGCCACATGGACCACTCGGGCTCGGCCCAGGCCCTGGCCGAGCACTGGAAGGTGCCCGTGCTGGCGCACCCACTGGAACTGCCGTTTCTCACCGCCAAAGCTGTATATCCGCCCGCCGACCCCACGGTAGCCGGGGGCGGCTCGCTGGCTTTTGTGGCCCGGTTCTTCCCGCCCCAGTCGTTTCAGCTCAGCGACTACGTGCAGCAGCTGCCGGCCAATGACGTGGACCCGCCCTTCCTGCCCGACTGGCAGTGGATTCACGTACCCGGCCACGCGCCCGGCCAGGTAGCCCTGTTCCGCGAGAAAGACCGGACGCTGCTGGGGGCCGATGCGTTTGCCACCGCCAACCACGAATCGGTACCAGAATTGCTGCTGCAACTCCCGAAAATCAGCGTGGCGGGCGCGCCGTTCAACTACAACTGGCAGCAGGTGGGCGAGTCCATCCGGACGCTGGCGGCGTTGCGGCCCGAGGCCATCGGCTGCGGCCATGGCCCGGTTATTCGCGGGGCGCAAGCGGCCGAGGGCCTGCAGAAACTGGCCGACGAGTTCCAGGTTCCGGCCCGGGGCCGCTACGTGCAGCACCCCGCCCGTACTGATGAAAACGGCGTGGCCTACCTGCCCCCGGCCCCGCACGACCCCATCCGCACCAAGTTTGCCATCACCGCCGCCGGCCTCGGGGCCTTGGTGGGAGCGGCCCTGTTGGTGAAGCGGTACCAGAAGCACAAGCAGAACGAATACCCGCGCCCCGTGGCCGCCGAACCCAAGCGGGAACGGACCGAAGAAGTAGTGCGGTAAATCAACCACTCAGATCAATAAAAAGCCTCCCAACTAGCAATTGAGAGGCTTTTTTTGCATGTATTCAGTCCATCTTCCGATCAACAGGCAGCAGCACAGACATTACTTATCACGCTTTAGAGCTGATTGCATTGGCGCAGGACCGCTCCCCCCAGAAGCGCGTGACTGCCTGTTGAGCTACTCCGTATCTGTTGAGTCGGTAGCAACGACGGGGACGATTTCAGCTGGTTGCGTAACGGTTATGCTGCCGTGTACGGTGTTGGCTTTCAACTGGGCGCCGCCTTTGCCCAGCGTGGCGACCAGGCTATGGGGCAGCACGCTTTTACGCTTGGTATTCAGCGCGGCCGATACTTTGCCGTGGGTGGTTCGGGCCAGCACCGTGGCGGCATACGTGGCGGGCAGTTGCCAGCTTACGCTGCCGTTAACGGTATTTACCTCAAGCCCTGGCCCCACCCAGGCCGGGCCGGTCAAGACAATGGTTACGCTGCCGTTGGTGGTCTGGCCGCGGGCTTCACCGTTGATGCCGGTGAGCACCAGCCCGCCGTTGGTCGTATCGAAACGCAGCTTTCCTTCCACGTTTTCCAGCGTGATGCCGCCATTCACCGCCTTCAGCACCAGATCGGTCCGAAAGGGTACGAACACCTCATAATCCACTGCCCACCCATCCAGCGACTCATTGGCCCGGCCGGCGCGCACGAGGCTGTTCTCCGACGTGATGCGCACGGCGGCGGCCAGGGCTTTGGCCGATTCGGGCGTAGCCGCCCGGCCCGTTATCCGGGCCCGCACGCGCACGGTGTTGCCCGCGTAGCCGCGCACCGTAAGGCCGCCATTCACGCGGGCATCCACCATGAGGGCCGTGCCGACGGGTGGGGCCGGCAGCGTCAGCTCCCGGGTTTCACAGTGCAGCTTTTGCAGCGCGCTGGCTGGCTGCTGGTCGGCGCAGGTGATGGTAAAGGCGGGGCCGGCGGTGGTTTTGGGCGGGGCCGAACGAACGGGCGTTTTCTGGGCGGCAACTGGCAAGGTCCCGATCAGCAGCAAAAACAGTAGGGGTGTTTTCATAAAATGAAAGCCAGGGCAGGCGCTGATGCCCCGTTATCAGGTATCGAGGGAAGCGGCCACGCCGGTGAAGTAGGCCGTAAGGATGGTGGCGGCCAGACGCGCCGTTTGGTTATCCCGGTCGAACAGCGGGTTCAGCTCCATCAGCTCAAACAGCAGAATTTCGGGCTCTTTGCCAGCCATAAAGGCAGCCTGGGTGGCCTGGCGCGGCGTCAGGCCGTCGGCGCTGGGCGCACTCACGCCGGGCGCGTAGGCTTCGGCGCAGCTGTCAATATCAAAGCTCACGAAAGCCGGCCCGGCGGCCGTGGCGTGGCGCAGGGCCCGGGCCATATACTCGGGCAGGCCGTCCTGCTGCACATGGGCCAGCGGCACCAGCCGGGCTTGCTGCTGGTGCAGAAAGTCGATATCCTCCCAGGTATTGAGGTTGGAGTGCAGCCCTATTTCGGTGAACCGTTCTCCGGCCAGCACTCCCTCGCGTAGCAGCCGCCCAAACGGCGTACCGCTGCTGATAACGGCGCGGTCCTTCACGTCGGCGTGGGCATCGAGGTTGATGCCGCCCACGCTGGGGCTGCCGGTGGCGTCGCGCAGGCCGCGCACGGTGCTGTAGGTGCCATCGTGGGAGCCGCCCAGCACCACCACGCGCGGATACTGGTTGAGCAGGCGCGTCAGCTCACTCCGAATGGTCTGGTGGTTGGTAGCGTGGTCAGGATGGCGCAGGTCCAGGTTGCCGGCATCAGCAACGCGCAGGCCGTCGAGGCGCACGTTGTGCTCCAGATTGTAGGTTTTATGGTAGCGGCGCAGCTCCCGGCGGATGGCCTCGGGGGCAGTGGCGGCCCCGGCCCGGCCACCTTCCAGCACCGTCCCGAAATCCAGCGGCAGACCCACCAGACACACGTCAGCTTCGGGCAGCGCGGCGGCGGGTCGGATCAGGTCACGAATGAAAGTGGGCATGCCCAAATGTAGGATGAAATCCGACTAGGCCGGTCAGGCACTTACCGGCCTAGTCGGCCAACAGCCATACTATAGTTTATTCAGGCATTCCAAATACATTTATAGTCGAGCCTCGACAACTTTCCACAGTGCAACCAGTACTTAAGATACTGCAGTTACACTTTACTCATTACTATGCCGGTTTTTGATACAGTTCTGCTTGACACCCCCACTCTGACTGTCCTCCACGAACCCTCAATTCAGCTGCTGCGGGTCGTCTGGCGGGGCCAGTATGACGCTGAATTGGCAAAAGCCGGCTGCGAGCAAATCCTGGATCATATCTGCCACACCCGCTGCTCCCTGATGCTCAATGACAGCAGCGAAGTGTATGGTGACTGGTGGAAAGCCAGCGAATGGGTAGGGCAGGTTTTTGTTGCCGAACTAGGCAAGCGTGGCATCCGGGCGGCGGCCTGGATCAACGCCATGGATTGGCCCTCGCGGCACTCCGTAGCCTCTACCCTGCCGCACGTACAGGGCGTGGAAGTCCGGATATTTGATTTCGATGAGCAGGAGGCTGCCCACGCCTGGCTGCTGTCGAAAGTGCCGCCCGCCACTGCTTAGTACCGGGCCGATTGCCGGGCCAGGACGCGGCAAGTGGCAGCAGTGATTTACCTTTCGGCATGAAACGACTTTTCCCGGTACTGCTGGCGCTAACAGCTGCGGCAGTTACGCCCGCCCCCGGTTCGGCCCAAAACCGCCAGACGCAAACGCAGCCAGCCGGGGCCGTGTACACCACCTATACGTACCTGACCTACGCTATTCTCGATAAAGGCACCAGCCCTAAGCCGTTAGCGGCCAAAGGAGTAGGCGGCACCCTCACGCTTCGTCCCGATGGCACCTACCAGAAACGCCTGCTACTGGCCGCTAACGGCACCACCCAGCATTTCGACCAGGAGGGCCGCTTCAGCCTTACGCCCGGCCGCATCACCTTAACCCACTCTGACCCAAACGGCACCAACCGCACCGATGCGGGTACGTTTCGCCTCACCGGTAAGCTGCTCACCATTACGCTGGAAGGCTATCCGGCCGGCAATCAGAGCATCTACACGCTACGGGCGCAATAACCCGGGCGCGTTGCGCCCCGCCGGCCTTTCTGCTAACTTGCGGCCCCTCTCGGCCCCACCCGCGCCGTAGGGCCACTCACTCATTCACTCAATCACCAATTCACTATAGATGGGACGCGCGTTTGAATTCCGTAAAGGCCGCAAAATGAAGCGCTGGGACCGGATGTCCAAAGACTTTACCCGCATCGGCCGGGAAATTGTAATGGCCGTGAAAGAATCGGGAGCTAACCCCGACACCAACTCCCGCCTGCGCACCGCCATGCAGAACGCCAAGGGCGTGAACATGCCCAAGGATCGGGTGGAGGCCGCCATCAAGCGCGCCAGCAGCAAGGAGGAGAAGGACTATACCGAGGTGGTATACGAGGGCTACGCGCCCCACGGCGTGGCCATCGTCATCGAAACTGCCACCGACAACCCCACCCGCACCGTAGCCAACGTACGCATGTACTTCAACCGGGGCAACGGCGCCCTGGGCACCGCGGGCTCTTCTGACTACACCTTCACCCGCAAGGGCGTGTTCAAGCTGGCCGCCGAAGGCCTGGACCTGGACGAGCTGGAGCTGGAGCTGATTGACGCCGGGGCCGAGGAAGTGTACGCCGACCAGGAGGAAGACGAGCATGGCGCCGTGAAAGACTACATTGTGGTGGAAACCGCCTTCACCGATTTTGGGCAGATGCAGAAGGCCCTGGAAGAGAAAGGCCTTAACGTGGTATCGGCCCAGCTGCAGCGCGTGGCCAACACCACCGTGCACTTGGAAGGCGACGAGCTGGAAGAGGTAATGAACCTGATTGAGAAGTTCGAAGAGGACGACGACGTGCAGGCCGTATATCACACGCTAGGCTAAATCACAGGTCACCCTGAACTCCTCGCGGATTTCGTGGATAACTCATACTAGTGGCGGGCTGCTCCGGTTGGGGCGGCCCGCTTTTCGTTGGGTGGTGAAACCAGCTTCTACTACGCATTGCCAACCCGTTACGCCTGATGGGTCATCTAGCGGGTAGCATCCGCTGGGTGAGCCACCAGGCCGCCAGACCAAACAGGCGCACGGTGCGCCAAAGGGTGGGTCCAAACAGTACGCCAAATCCCAGCAGTACTAGTGCATCGGCAGGCTGGTGCCACCAGGCAGCAAGCAGCAAGGACAGCGGCAGAAATACTTCATAATACTCATTGAGGAGCACATGAGAATACGGCTGGGGTTGTACTATCGTCAGCGTCATCTTCAAGCGGTAGCGACGAATCAAAACCAGCCCCACATACAGCAGCAGGGCCACCAGTGGAGCCACACGACCACTCACGCCCAACAGCACTACCAGTGCAGCTACTTCCACTGGAAACACTGCCCACTCAACCACTCGACGGACGGTTGAGGCCCCAAAACGCGTTACAAAGGTTCGCATTCCGGCTTCCGCGTCGTTGGTGGCGTCGCTGAGCTGGTGCCAGATGATATTACGCATACCACAGGCTAATGCCCACACGCTCACGCCCACCAACCACAGCAGCGGCAGGTGCTGATGGAGGCTGGCAGCTATCAGTGCGACGCCTGTAAGCTGCGGAAAAAAATGCGCGCCGGCAGCATCGGCCAGTACACCAGCTAACGCCCGACCTTTCAGGCGCACAGGTGGCAGCGAGTAGGCAGTGAATACGACCCAGGTGCCAAAGTAAAGCCATGCTACAACCGGGCTGATGTGCCAGAAATACCACCCAAACCCTACGCCGGCAAGCAGGCACCCCCCAAGTAGCAGCGCAACACGCCCACCCGAGGTGTGGGCTAAGCCGTTGGACTTTCCTGCCAGGGCATCGTCGGCGCGGTCGGTCCAGTCGTTGAGCAGGCTCACGTAGGTAGCGGCCGTCGTAAGAGCCAGCAGCAGCAGCAGCAACTGGCCGCTCAATAGCCAAATCGGGTTATTTGTTAGCAGCACTGAGGCAAAACAAATAGCCATAATAGGTGCAAATTTGTATCCCCACCATTCCGTAACGCGGGCAACGGTAGCTAATCGGCGAATAAATAGAGATGCGGTCATCTGAAAATAGGGCCGAAACCCTGCATCCCCAGTCGATATGGCTTAGGAAACAGCCTCGACTGTGAAGGAAGACTTGTATTTTGCGAACAAAAATGAGGGAAATAATCTACAATTCATCATCACCGCTGGCTGATCCGCGTGCTTTCGGGCAGGGCGTCGGTGACGACGTGAGGGCAGTACTGCGGGTTGGCCGCCAATTATTCGTGCGCAACCTGCGGGTGCAGTACCGGCAAAGTGTGTTGGGCTACCTCTGGCTGCTGGCCCCGCCCCTGTTTCTGGCCCTGACCTGGACGTTGTTGAGCAAAGCTAACCTGCTCCAGGGCAAGCAGCCCCCGGTTCCCTTGCCCCTGTTTGTCCTGACGGGCATCTTCCTCTGGCAGGGGTTTGTGGAAATGCTCAACAGCCCACTGCAACAGCTCACCGCCGTGCGCGCTACCCTGGCTAAGGTGCGGGTACCGCACGAGGCGTTTGTGGCGGCGGGCATGGGGGTGGTAGTGTTCAACCTGCTGGTACGGCTGCTAGTGCTGGGGTCCGTCATGTGGTGGTACAACATCGACTGGCATATGACGCTGCTGTGGGTACCGCTGGGCCTGGCGGGCCTGCTGGGACTGGGCCTGGGCCTGGGTTGGATTATTGCCCTGCTCGGGCTGTTGTACAGCGACGTGGCCAACGCCCTGGGCCTGATAATTAACATGTGGTTTCTGGTGACACCGGTCGTGTACGTAGTGCCTACACGCTATGCGTCTGTGCTCAGTCTGAATCCGGTGACGCCTTTGCTGACTACTACCCGCAACTGGCTGCTGACCGGCCAGGTTGAACCCACGCCCAGCTTCTGGCCAGTGATAGGTTTGGCCGGAGCCGGCGTGCTCCTGGGCTGGCTGGCCTACCGCCTCGCCCAACCGCACCTGATAGCCCGCCTCTAAAGCCCAGGCTGCTTACTTTCCTTCGTTTATCCTGCCCCTTGCATCCCGTTAGCCCAGCCCCCGATTCTCCCCTGCTGGAGGTACGCCACCTCTCCAAAAAGTTTTGCACCCGGCTTCGCCTCTCCATGTGGTACGCCTTGCGCGACATCCTGGCCGAAGCCTGGCCCCGGTATCGGACACGCACCGCGCGGCTGCGGGCGCACGAGTTCTGGGGGGTGCAGGACATGTCCTTTCAGCTGCGCCGGGGCGAGGCGCTGGCTATTGTAGGCGCCAACGGAGCCGGCAAGAGCACTCTGCTCAAGCTGCTCAACGGCCTGATTAAGCCCGATGGCGGCAGTATTCACATTCGTGGCCAGGTAGGGGCGCTCATCGAGTTGGGCGTGGGGCTTGACCCCGTACTCAGCGGCCGTGAAAACGTGTTTATCCGGGCTGCCCTGCTGGGGTTCTCCCGGGCGCAGGTGCTGCCGCTGTTTGCCCAGATCGAAGAATTTGCCGGCCTGGGCACCGCCCTCGACATGCCCGTGCAGTTCTACAGCTCAGGCATGGTAGCGCGCCTAGCCTACGCCGTGGCCGTGCACCTGCGGCCCGATATTCTGCTGGTGGACGAGGTATTGGCCGTCGGCGACATGGAATTCCAGCGCAAGTGCGTGAATCATATGCTGGCTTACCTGGCAACCGGCGGCTCGGTGGTACTCGTCTCGCATAACCCCTACCATGTGCAGGCGGTATGCCAGCGGGGTGTGCTTTTGGAAAAAGGACGCCTGACGTTTGCGGGCACTGGCCTGGAAACTCTCGACCGGTATTACGCCCTGCAACAGCAACAGCTGGCGGAGCGAAGCGCTCAGTCGGGAGGCAGTGCTCCCCTGATTATTGAAAATCTGGTCTTTGAGAGCGTAACGGCTCCCACCATCATCACCGACGGCGCGGTGCGCGTGCGGCTCACGTACCAGGCCCAAACACCGCACGCCAATGTTGCCTGGGCCTTTTACATCTGGACCAACGATGGCCTCACTTGCATTACCGGAGGCGTGAACCTAGCACCGAGCCACTTACTTGCGGGCCGGCACGAGTTGAGCTGCACGGTAGCACGCCTGCCCCTCACGGCGGGGCAGTACTTGGTGAAAGTCGCCATTTTCGAGTTGCAGTCGCAGCAGCCCCTGGCCCTGCTGGGCTGGGAGGACGCCCCGGTGCCACTGGTTGTACAAGGGGAGCTCAGCCTCGAAAAAAGCTTCCAGTCAATGATCCAGCAGTTGGTTACGCTTCCCATCGACTGGCACAACTGACGCCGGGCAGCGGCCACCTGCCGCAGTTCAGCGGCCCAGCCGATGGCGCACAGCCCGCCATACGTGCCCCGGTTTCAGGCGCGCTGCCACTTCCTCCAGCAACACCGCTAAGGGAAGCGTAGCAGCCAGCGAAGCCTTGGGCACGGGCGCGGGCCACGCAACCACGGCGGGCCGCGCTACCTCAGGCTTGGCGTGCCGCCCCGTAGCCAGCACGGCCCGCCGTGCCGGACCACCGGGCGTTACCGGCGAGTGACTCACTACCTCCACATGTTCGAAGTGCGGGGCCAGGAGTCGGATAAAGTGCTCCAAATGGGGAGCAATGAGGTGGTGATGCGTTTTGCCCGTTTCGCTCTCGGCCCATGACCACGTGATGCCGGTTATCCAGAAGTCGCCGGGATAGATACCGGCGGAGTCGGTGTGGTAGAGCACCGATGTACCGCGCATTTCCTCCAAGTCAAGTACCGGAATGAAGATAGAGCCGCCAGGTCGAGTCCATTCTACCATGTTGGCAACCATCTGCTCTACCTCCTTCACGGTTTCGCAGTAAGAATACGCCGACCACATGCACGTTACCAACGACCATTGCGCCCGCCATTCCGGAACTGGGTCCCGGAAGTCACCTTCCCGAAAGAAAAGGGCATCGGGGCTGGCAGTACGGGCCTGGGCCAGCATAGCCGCCGACAAATCATACCCTGCCCGGGCTACCCCGGGAAATTTACTCAGGAAGTACCCGGTCCCACAGCCGATGTCCAGCCACCGGGCGTCGGGTCCCAAGAGTCCCCGCAACAGTGTCAGGTCGGCTTCGGTATTGCTTTGGATATCGGGTAGCAGCAAGAAACGGTTATCATAGTCGGCCGCGTAGGCAGCATCATACACCTGCAGAACGTCAGTGGTCTTCATAGCCGCAAGTTCAGGAAAAACTACCAGTTGCGGAGCCCAGCGCGGGCTTCGGTTTGCTCACCACAGCCGCAACGAAATGTTGCTTTTCCTGACCCGACAGCGGCAACGAGCCGAAACTGGCTTACGACGTGCTGCCGCTGTTTTATGGCCCCGACGACTACAACGCCCTGCAGTGGCGGGCAGAGGAACAGGTTGCAGATGGACTATCATTCGCCACGAGTAGATTCTCGTCGGGTTTGTCGGAAAAACGCAGCAACTTGAGCCGTCTCCATCTGACGCGCCTCAACTTATACTCTTTCCGGCTATGCTAAAAACCCTACGCAACGTGCTGCTGGCTGGTGCGCTGGCTTCCTGCTCCTCCCCTGCTCTCACCGAAACCAATTCCTCAAAAACAACCGAAGTGCCCAGCCTCGCCAGCTACTTTCCGGCCCCCGACAGCACGCAGCTGCAAACCGGCGGCGTACAGATGGTGCCCATCAGCACACCCAAGGGTAGGTTCAACGTGTGGACTAAGCGTATTGGCAACAACCCGCGCCTGAAGCTGCTGCTGCTCAATGGCGGACCGGGGGCCACGCACGAGTATTTCGAGTGCATGGAGAGCTTCCTGCCCCGCGAGGGCGTGGAAATCATCTACTACGACCAGCTCGGCTGCGGCAACTCCGACAACCCCAAGGATACCAGCATGTGGAGCCTGCCCCGCTACGTGGAGGAAGTGGAGCAGGTGCGCCAGGCCCTGCGCCTGGATAGCAGCAACTTTGTGCTGCTGGGCCACAGCTGGGGCGGCATCCTGGCCGCCGAATATGCCCTCAAGTACCAGCAGCACCTCAAGGGCCTCGTCATCAGCAATATGATGATGAGCATCCCCGACTACGGCCGGTACGCCGAGCAGGTGCTGGCCCCGCAGTTTAAGCCCGAGGTGCTGAAGGAAATCCGGGCCATTGAGGCGCGCAAGGACTTTCAGAACCCGCGCTACATGGAGCTGCTGCTGCCCAACTTCTACGCCGAGCATATCCTGCGCCGCCCGCCCGCCGAGTGGCCCGAGCCCGTGAACCGCTCCTTCGCCAAAATGAACCAGTCGCTCTACGTGACCATGCAGGGGCCCAGCGAGTTTGGCGTGTCGGGCAAGCTGCTGAACTGGAACCGCGTGCCCGACCTGCCCAAGCTGCGCGTACCGGTGCTCAGCATCGGTGGCCGGTACGATACTATGGACCCCGAGCACATGCGCATGGTGGCCCAGAAGGTGCAACACGGCACCGCCCTCATCTGCCCCAACGGCTCCCACATGAGCTTCTACGACGACCAGCCCACCTACATGCGCGGCCTCATTACCTGGCTCAAAGGTGTGGGCCGGGGCGAGAAAACGGTGGAATTGTAATTTGATCTTGTCATCCCTGCATCTGGCGTCCGCTTGCGAAGGACCTCATGAACACAGTATGAAAGTAGAGCTAATCCCGGTTATTGAAGTTGATCTTCGGCACCAAGATTTAGTGAAGTCATTGGCGTCGGTAGTTCCACTCTCCTCGGAAGCTTTTCTATACCGAGCCAGTGATTTGGCTGTCGAATCGTTGAAAATTCTGTCTCGAATACATTTGCAGGGCTACTTCGATGGTGAGTGGACGCTTGATGAGCAATGCACTTTTTTTGGAGGCTACGTTTTGCGACTCGCCGGACACGACACATTATTTCCACAGTGTTGCGGTGAGCTTTCGGACATCATCTATTGGAAGAATGTAGCCAAGTACGGCCGCTCGGTGTATTATCATGGTCATCCACATCCTGAAATTTACTTTACCGATGATTCCGTCGTCTTCAACTGCCAGAATGACTACGAGGAGTTTCGCCCTTCCGCTCCACTTGAAGTATCAGTTCCGAAAATTCCCCTCTCAGCTGCCTACGACACCGCCGTACTGGAACTGGCGCTAGTAGCGCATCGACTACGCTCCATTGCCGATGAGGCATGCCTGCCAGCGGATGACATAGCGCACCTCCTGATCTATCGGAACACAGAATTGCCGACCTTTGCGCCATGACCTTCCCCTACCGCCCTCTGTTCCTGTTTGAAGCCGATACGGCCACCATCTTTGAAATCAAGCGCCTCGATATCCAAAGCACCAACCCCGGCCACCTGTATTTCTGGCTGTATGTCGATAACGCCAGCGGCCAGCTCAGCCAGTTGGATTTTGAATCAATGAGCACGGAGGACGGGGAGCACCTGCGCGAATTCAGCCAGGGCCAGCTGCGGTTTACGCCGGCCGGAGGCAGCTTTACACCCACTGACGGCGCCCCGGCCCTGACGCTGCGTACCGTTATGCCGCCCGTGCTGCCCGCCGCGCTGGAAACGGCGCTGTTTGCGTTTTTTGCCTAAACCCCGGACCGGGCGCACGGCCGGCCGCCGCTTATGCCGTATCTTTGCAGGCTGCCGACCCTCCAGGGGGCCGGCAGCCCGTTTTTTTACCCGTTTGCCCAGGTGCTTCGGCACCTGGCACTAAGCATTAAGCAGCACCTCATGGCAACCCGACTCAATAAATACATCAGCGAAAGTGGCATCTGCTCCCGCCGGGAAGCCGACCGCCACATCGAGCAGGGCAACGTGTTCGTGAACGGCAAGCGAGGCAACATCGGCGACCAAGTGACGCGCAAGGACCGGGTGGTGGTGAATGGCAACCTTATTGAGCCCCGGGCCGAGGAAGATGCCGTGTACATTGCCTACAACAAGCCCCCCGGCATCATTGCCACCACCGATACCAGCATCAAGGACAACATTGTGCGGGCCATCAAGCACTCGGTGCGCATCTTCCCCATCGGCCGCCTGGATAAGGAGTCGCAGGGCCTGATTCTGCTGACCAGCAACGGCGACATCGTCAACAAGATTCTGCGTGCCGGCAACCAGCACGAGAAGGAGTACATCGTGATGCTCGATAAGCCCATCAACGAGCAGTTCATTGAGTCGATGGCCAACGGCGTACCGCTGGGCGGCGTGATGACCAAGCCCTGCAAGGTGTCGAAGGAAACGCCCTACATCTTCCGCATCACGCTGGTGCAGGGCCTCAACCGCCAGATTCGCCGCATGTGCGAGTATTTCGGCTACGAGGTAGTGCAGCTGGAGCGCATCCGGGTAATGAACATCAACGTGAAAGGCTTGGGCGTGGGCGAGTGGCGGGAGCTGCGCGAAAAGGAGCTGAAGGTGCTGTTTGAGATGATCAAAGACTCCAGCGGCACCGACGACGGCTCCGGTTCGCGTCGTCGCAAGCGTCCCTCCACCGCCGCCTTCTGGACCGACCGGCCCGCCCGCCAGGGCCCGTCGCGTGCCCCTGAGGCCGGCCCCGACCAGAGCCGCCCCGCCGGCGCTTGGGTAGAGAAGCCCACGCGCAAAAAAGTGGCCGCCGCCCGCGCCGGTAAGGCCGCCGCCAAAACGGCGCCTGCCGCCCCGGAAACTCCGCAGTGGCCCACCGGCCCCGGCCGGGATGCCGGCGCCATGGTTCGCCCCGACGGGCCCGGTTTAGGGAAAGCCAGCCGCCCGGCTGGTCCTCGTTCGCGTAGCACCGGCCCCGGCAAAGCGCCGGCCGCGCCGCCCAAAGGCAACAAAACCAGCACCCGCGGCTCCCGTGGGGCCAGCCGGCCCGGCAAGCGCTAAAACGGTGGCCTGCTGAACCTCACGGTTCAGGCAGACCCGTTACTTTCTGGTTCCTAACAGCTGCGGGCTGCTTCAGATGAGGCAGCCCGCAGCTGTTATCGGGGCAGTCCACAGCTTTTTTGAGCCTGTTGAAATGTCTGATACTGACGTACCACACAAGGCAATAACGATTAGTTGATCTGGCATAAAACCGCTTTATTCCCGTTAAAAAACCACCTTCAATCAATTCAGCTAACGCAAATCATTTACCCGTTTTCTTTACTGGACCGCTCGTTAAAAGTCTGAATGCAGAAGATGGTGGTGTACGGAGTAGTATCAATTGACCGCTATGTTTGAGCTGTCGGACGAGGAAACGTCCAGGTTGTTTTTTCACTGCTGTCTTTTTCTGCCCCATGAACACCGCCAAACCCTCCAATGCCTTTATTGCCGCTTCCTGGTTTGCCTTGCTGGCCGGTATGGCCGCCTTTATCATCGGCCTCTGGAACGCCCAGATTGCCCTCAACGAGAAAGGCTACTACTTCACGGTGCTGATGTACGGGCTGTTTTCGGGCATCTCGCTGCAAAAATCGGTGCGCGACCAGCTGGAAGGCATTCCCGTGACGGGCATTTACTACGGCCTGAGCTGGTTTTCCACGATTCTGGCCATTGCCCTGCTGACGGTGGGCCTATGGAACGCCACGCTGCTGCTGAGTGAAAAAGGCTTCTACGCCATGGCATTTCTGCTGAGCCTGTTCGGTGCCATTGCCGTGCAGAAAAACACCCGTGACGCTAAAACCACCGCCACCCCGGAGCCGGAATCGACGTTTCATAACTAGCTGACTACTTACGTAAAAGAGCAGTTGGAAACTTAACTGAACGTCATGCCTGATCAGGCATGACGTTCAGTTAAGTAAATTCCACTTCTACTAGCCATGAACCCGACCCCGAAACAACAGATGCTGACCGGCGAACTGTACCTCGCCAACGACCCGGAGCTGGTAGCGGAACGCCTGCGCGCCAAGCAGCTTTGCCACCGCTACAACCAGGAGCCCGTGCACCTCAACCGGCAGGTGCTGGCCGAGTTACTGGGCCGGGAAACCGACGCCCACATCGAGGCCCCCTTCCGTTGCGACTATGGCTACAACATCCAATTGGGCCGGAATTTCTACGCCAACTACAACTTCACGGTGCTCGACTGCGCCCCAGTCACTATCGGCGACAACGTGTTTGTGGCCCCCAACGTGGTGCTGAGCACGGCCGGCCACCCGGTGGAGGTGGAGCCGCGCATTGCCGGCTGGGAATTCGCACGGCCCATCTACATCGGCGACAACGTGTGGCTGGGCGCGGGCGTGCTGGTGCTGCCGGGCGTGACCATTGGGGCGGGTACGACCATTGGGGCCGGCAGCGTGGTTACGCGCGACATTCCGGCCGGCGTGGTGGCCGTGGGCAACCCCTGCCGCGTGATTCGGACGCTGTAAGCATGGCAGGAAACTCCGCAAACAGCCCGTTGGCAGTGGCGTTGGCCGCGTTGTACACAGGTTTCTCTCGTTACCGCCTGCAGCAACTACCTGACGCCTGCCCATGCTGTATTACGGCAGCCGAAAACCGGGTACTGCTTGCGGTGCCCCTAGCCGACCTGACAAAAGCGCAATTGCAACGCTACGCGTTCAAAGCCATGACGACATGGGGAGATGCAGCCGACTTTCGCTACTTCCTGCCCCGACTGCTGGAGCTGTCGTTGCGGCCGGATGCGGACATTGAGAAAGAAACCCTATTCGGCAAGATGGAGCTTGCCAACTGGACCTCCTGGCCGGCAGCGGAACAGGCAGCGGTACGGGACATGCTGGTGGCTTGGTGGGCCCATCACATTCAGCAGGAGTGCTTTTTTGAGGAAGAGTTGCTGGGCTGGTTGATTCGACTGACCGGCTCAATAGAACCCTTACTGCAAGCGTGGCAGCCGGCTGAAACCGATTGGGCCTTCGAAAATCTGGTGCGCACTGTACCGGCCCTTGACAACCTGGAGCAGCATATCCGCACACGTAATCCGAAGGATGCGCCCCGTCACATTGCTGCGTTACGGCAATGGATGGGGCAGCAGCTCCCGATTCTGGAAGTCGGTTTCTTTCGGAAAGAAACTAACATTGGGGAATTTGCTCAGGCTATTTCCCTGGCCCATACCCTGGTTGGTGCTCTGCCTACCACCACAATGCCGCTATAACTGCCCGACAAATCCGCTTCTCCTGTATCTTGCGGGCCGCTGGCAGCTTTAGCTGCGGCGGCCCGCCCCGTTTGGCCCCGTTGCCCGACGACAATCAACCACCGAAACTCTTCCCACCCATGACGCTCCGTACCGACTGGACCCTCGACGAAGTACACGCCATTTATAACCAGCCCGTGCTGGAACTGGTCACGCAGGCCGCCGCCATCCACGCCGAAACCCAGGCCACCGGCGAAGTGCAGGTGTGTACCCTGCTGAGCGTGAAAACCGGCGGCTGCCCCGAGGACTGCGCCTATTGCCCCCAGGCCGCCCGCTACCACACCGGCGTGCAGGCCCACAAGCTCCTGCCCGACGCCGAAGTGCTGGCCTCGGCCCAACGCGCCAAAGACTCGGGCTCGACCCGCTTCTGCATGGGTGCCGCCTGGCGTGAAATCCGCGACAACAAGGACTTTGACCGGGTGCTGGGCATGGTGGAACAGGTGAACGGCCTGGGCCTGGAAGTATGCTGCACCCTGGGCATGCTGAACGAGTACCAGGCCGAACGCCTCAAGCAGGCCGGCCTCTACGCCTACAACCACAACCTCGACACCAGCCGCGAGAAGTACGACGATATCATCACGACCCGCACCTACGATGACCGGCTGAACACGCTGGAGCACGTGCGCAAGGCCGGTATTTCGGTCTGCTCGGGCGGCATCATTGGCCTGGGCGAAACCGACGAGGACCGCATTGCCATGCTGCACACCCTGGCCACCCTGCCCGCCCACCCCGAGAGCGTGCCCGTAAACGCCCTGGTGCCCGTAGCCGGCACGCCTTTGGCCGACCAGCCCCGCGTGAGCGTGTGGGAAATGCTGCGCATGATTGCCACGGCCCGCATCCTGATGCCCCACACGATGGTGCGCCTCTCGGCCGGCCGCCAGGAAATGCCCGTGACGGAGCAGGCTTTGTGCTTCCTGGCCGGTGCCAACTCCATCTTCTCGGGCGAGAAGCTGCTGACCACGCCCAACCCCGATTTCGACGCCGACAAGCAGATGTTCGCCCTGCTCGGCCTCAAGCCCCGCAAGTCGTTCAAGGACGTGCCCGAGGGTGCCGTCCTCATGGGCCGCGGCAAGGCTCCTGTTGAGGCATAGCATATCAAAATCAGACGGTTTTACAGACTTCCCGCATGGATATTGCCTTTGACCTTAACCTCGACCACGCCTACGCCGAAACCTTCCGCCAGCAGCACGAATCCCGCGAAGCCCACGAGCTGATTTCCGAGCTGGAAGACAAAATCGGGGCCGCTATCAGCCTCATCATGCAGCGGCACGGCGTGCTGCCCGGCATCGGCGACCGGGTGGAAGTGGATTCGGAGTGGATGGTCATCAACGCCCGCACTTTCGGGCAGAACGGCAGCGTCTGGCTTTCGGTGAAGCGTTTCGAGGTGTAGCCTTTCCCATTTATGCTAAACGAAGTGTCATCCTGTGCAACCGGCGCGGGATGACACTGCTTTTTACTGGCTCTCCAATGTCCTCCCCTCTCCACCAACGCCTGCAGGCAGAACTAGCCAAGCGCGAGGCTGCCGGCACCCGCCGCCGCCTGCCCGCCCCGCCCGTGCCCGGCCTCGTCGATTTCAGCTCCAACGACTACCTGGGCCTGAGCCGGCACCCACGGGTGCAAGCGGCGGTGCAGCAGGCAGCCCACGCGCCTACAGGCAGCACCGGCTCGCGCCTGCTCACCGGCAACTCCGCCGCTACCGAAGCTCTGGAAACCACACTGGCGCAGTTCCACGGGGCCGAGGCGGCGTTGCTGTTCAACTCCGGCTACGCGGCCAATATGGGCTTCTTCGCGGCCGTGCCCAAGCGTGGCGACACAATTCTCTACGACGACGCTTCCCACGCATCCGTGAAAGACGGTATCCGTGGCTCCTTCGCCACCGCCTGGAGTTTCCGCCATAATGATGTGGCCGACCTGCGCCGCAAACTGGTCCGCGCCACCGGCAGCGTTTTCGTGGCCGTGGAAGCGTTGTATTCCATGGATGGCGACGTGGCCCCGCTGACCGAGCTGGCCGCCCTGTGCCGGGAGCAGAGCCTATATCTGGTGGTGGATGAAGCCCACACCAACGGCCTCTACGGCCCCCGGGGCGAAGGTTTGGTAGTGGAGTTGGGACTGGAAGACGCGGTATTTGCCCGCATCCTCACCTTCGGCAAGGCGCTGGGCAGCCAAGGCGCGGCGGTGGCTGGCCCGGCCGTACTGCGCGACTATCTGCTGAGCTTCAGCCGGCCCTTCATCTACACCACCGCCCTGCCCCCGCTCACGGTAGCCGCCCTCACGGCCGCCTACGCGGTGCTGACCGACCTCAGCCAGGAGCGCGCCCGACTGTTCGCCCTGTCCGACTACCTGAAAGCCCGGCTGAACGCGGTGCCGGGCCTGCACGTGCCGGCCGAAAGCCACGTCATTCACCCGCTCTTCTTTACCTGTAACCCTGGCCCGGCCCACGTCCGGGCCGTGGCCGCCGCCGCTCAGGCCGCTGGCTTCGACGTGCGCGCCATCGTCTCGCCGACGGTACACGTGGGTACGGAGCGGCTGCGGCTCATCATCCATTCGTATAATTCGGAAGCTGAAATTGATGGATTGGCAGCGGTGCTGGCCGCCGGCACGGTGTAGAGACGCATAGCATCTCGTCGTTGTTTAACCGCTCCGTTGAATGTAGTGCGAACTTTGCAGTTCGCGTCCCCGCGCCGTTCGGAAGGTTGTCGTTCTGGGGCGCGAACTATAAAGTTCGCGCTACATTCCGCTCCGCAACTTCATTCAATGCCGTGCCAACGACACCTGTTCCGTAGCCCAGGGCTTTAATCCTGAGCCAGTAAACCGAACGAAGCAGGAGAAATGCTAACGACTCGCCCCCAATCGTTCAACACTCCATTCATCACCATCTCAAACCGCTTATGAACGATCAGGAATTAGGCGAATATTGGAACCGCAACGCCCCGGCCTGGACTACCCTGGCCCGCGCCGGCTACGACGTGTACCGCAACCACCTGAACACGCCCGCCTTCTTCGCCTGGCTGCCCCCGGTAACCGGTCTGGCGGGCCTCGACATCGGCTGCGGCGAAGGATACAACACGCGCCTGCTGGCCCAACAAGGCGCTAGCGTCACGGCCCTCGACATTGCACCGGCCTTTGTGGAGGCGGCGCAGCAAACCGAAGCCGCCGAGCCGCTGGGCATCCGGTACTTGGTGGGCAGCGCCGCCGCCTTCCGGGTGCTGCGGCCGGGCGGGTTTCTGCAGTTTTCCATCAGCCACCCCTGCTTCACCACGCCCCACCGCCAGAACCTGCGCGACGCCCAAGGCCAGCCCTACGCCGTGGAAGTGGGCGGCTACTTCGACTACCAGCACGGCCAGCCCGAGGAGTGGATGTTTCACGCCGCCCCGGCCCAGGAACAGGCCCGCCACGCCCCGTTCCGGGTGCCGGTATTCAACCTGACGATGAGCCAGTGGGTTGCGGCCGTGGTAGCAGCGGGCTTCGTGCTGGAAGGCTTGCAGGAGCCCTGCCCTACTGAGGAGCAGATGGCTGCTCACCCGTTTTTGCGCAAGGCCCGGGTGGTACCATATTTTCTGCACTTTCGCTGCCGCAAGCCGGCGGCTTAAACCCCAAAGCTGTTCAGAAAGTCGCTGACTGCTACAAGAACGTCATGCTGAGCTTGTCGAAGCATCTCTACCGCTTCGTTGTGATACTGACCCGACGAAACGGTAGAGATGCTTCGACAAGCTTAGCATGACCGTCGGAGGACTTTCTAAACAGCTTCCCCATCTGTCATTCCTAGCGCAGCGAGGAATGACAATTCGCCCTAACGTCCCTTAATCCTTCTCTTCCTTTGGAACGACTCTTCATCACCGGCATTGGCACCGACGTAGGCAAGACCCTCGTCTCGGCCATTCTCACCGAAGCCCTACAGGCCGACTACTGGAAGCCCGTGCAGGCCGGCCTCACCCCCACCACCGACGCGGCCACCGTGCGCGAGTTGGTGCAGAACACCGTCAGCCACTTCTGGCCCGAGCGGCACCGGCTGCAGCTGCCGGCCTCACCCCACGCCGCCGCCGCCGTCGAGGGCATCACCCTGCGCCCCGCCGACTTCCAGCTGCCCACCACCGACAACCACCTGCTGGTAGAAGGTGCGGGCGGCTTACTGGTGCCCCTGGCCCCCGGCTTTCTGCTGGCCGATCTGGCCCAGCAATTCGACCTCGATGTGGTGGTGGTGTCGCGCAACTACCTGGGCAGCATCAACCACACCCTGCTCACGCTGGAAGCCCTGCAGGCCCGCGGGCTGCGCGTGCGGGGCCTCGTGTTCAACGGGGAGCCCACGCCCGCCACCGAGGATTTCATTGCCCAGCACACCGGTGTGCCCATCATGCCCCGGGTGCTATTCGAGCCGGAAGTAACACCGACCGTGGTGAGCCGTTACGCCGCCGAGTTCCGGGCGTGGTTTGGGTTGTAAATCTGTCCTACTAAGCGGAGCGAAGGACTTTATCACGTTAGCGCAAGTCGTTCCGACGTGCGCCTCACCCCCTGACCCCCTCTCCGAAAAGGAGAGGGGGAGCCCAGCCTATCTGGTCCGACCTGTACCCTTCTCCTAGAAAGGCAAAGAAGAGCACCCACGCCCAGGCATAACCGGTGCCCCCTCTCCTTTTCGGAGAGGGGGTCAGGGGGTGAGGCGCCCCCAGCACGATACGTACGCCAAACCACCACCAGCGCGGGCGGTTGTAGCTTTGCAGCGGCCGATACCCCCGACCCCACCCGCAATGCCCCATTCTACCTCCCTTGCCCAGCGCGACCACGCCGTACTGTGGCACCCCTATACCCAGATGCAGACCGCCCCACTGCCCATCCCCATTGTGAGGGGCGAAGGCAGCTGGCTGATTGCCGAAGACGGCACCCGCTACCTCGACGCCATTTCCTCGTGGTGGGTGAACCTGCACGGCCACAGTCACCCCGCCATTGCTGAGCGCGTGAGCGAGCAGCTACGCACCCTGGAGCACGTGCTGTTTGCCGGCTTCACCCACCCCACGGCCGTGGAGCTGGCCGAGCAGCTCCTAGCCCTGCTGCCCGCCAACCAGGCCCGCGTATTCTACTCCGACAACGGCTCGACGGCCGTGGAAGTGGCCCTGAAAATGGTGCTGCAGTACTTCCACAACCTCGGCCAGCCCGCGCGCCGCACCTTCCTCTGCTTCCAGAACTCCTACCACGGCGACACCTTCGGGGCCATGGCCGTGAGTGCCCGCGGCGCCTTCACCGAGCCGTTCTGGCCGCTGCTGTTCGACGTGGAGTTCCTCGACGTGCCGGTGCCGGGCCACGAGGCCGAAACCCTGGCCCAGCTGGATGCCCTGCTGCTCCGCCCCGACGTGGCCGGCTTCATCTTCGAGCCGCTGGTGCTGGGCACGGCCGGCATGGTGATGTACGAGCCCGAAGTGCTAAGTGAAATGCTGCGCCGCTGCCACCAGGCCGACGTGCTGTGCATTTCGGATGAGGTGATGACCGGCTTCGGCCGCACCGGGCCACTGTTTGCCTCCGGGCTACTGACGGAGCATCCCGACATCATGTGCTTCTCCAAGGGCCTCACCGGCGGCACCCTGGCCATGGGCCTGACCACCTGCGCCGCCCCGATCTACGAAGCTTTCTTAAGCCACGACAAGATGCGGGCTTTGTTCCACGGCCACTCCTACACGGCCAACCCTGTGGCCTGCGCCGCCGCGTTGGCCAGTCTGGAACTAACGCGCGCCGACGAATGCACCCAACAACGCCAGCGCATAGAGGCCGCCCACGCTGCGTTCCGGCAGGAAATTGAAGGCCAGCCGGGCGTGCGGGCGGTGCGGCACCGGGGCACCATCCTGGCCGTGGAGTACGACCCCGGCGAGGGCACCAGCTACTTCAGCCGCCTCCGCGACGCCTTTTACCAGCTCGCCCTCGACCACCACGTAGTCCTGCGCCCCCTCGGCAACGTAGTGTACCTGCTGCCGCCCTACTGCACCACCGACGAGGAACTGGGCCTGCTCTACGACGTGCTGCACCGCATGCGCCACCTAGTGCTCAACTTCACCCCCGCCCCCAACCTGCCCGAAATCCTGCATGACTAACTCCCTGACCGGGGCCGAAGCCGTTACCGTTATCCGGGGCCGGGGCCGGGTATCGGCGCTGGGCCTAGCCCTTCCAACGTCCGGCGACACCTTTGCTTCTCCCTTCAACACGCACCCTACCGGCGTACCCGTAGCCGCCCTCCCGCCGGCTGCCGAAGCGGCCGTGGCCGCCCTGCGCCGCAGCCAGCCCGCTTACCGCCAGCTCGACCGTACCGTGCTCCTGGCGCTGCTGGCCGCCCGCCAAGCCACTGCCCAAGCTGGGTGGGGAAACGGTGAGGTAGTGAATGATGGACAAGAACGCCACCCCACCAACTCACCAACTCACCAACTCACCACCTCACCGCTTGCCGTCAGCATCGGCAGCAGCCGGGGCGCTACGGGGCGGCTGGAGGAGTTTCACGCGGAGTTTCTGGCCGAAGGCAGCGTGCCGGTGGCCGCTTCGCCGCTAACGACGCTGGGCAACGTGGCCAGTTGGGTGGCCTTTGATGCCGGCCAGACCGGCGGGGCAGCCCTAAGCCACTCCAGCACTTGCAGCAGCGCTTTTCAGGCGTTGGGCAACGCCCTAGCCTGGCTGAAAGCCGGCATGGCCACTCGGTTTCTGGCCGGCGGCACCGAGGCTCCGCTCACCGATTTCACCCTGGCCCAGATGCGCGCCATCGGCATCTACTCGCCCCTGGCCGCCACCGACTGGCCCTGCCGGCCGGGCGCGGGCCGGCCCTCCACGTTTGTGCTGGGCGAAGGCGCGGCCGTGTTTGCCCTGGAGCAGCTTTCCGCCGAACAGGTAGCCGCCGCCACCCAGCCGCTGCTGGTGCTGGCCGGGGTGGGCTTCGGCTTCGAGGCCATCGGCAGCAAAACCGGCCTCTCGCCCGAAGGCTGGCACTTCCAGCAGGCCATCCGCCAAGCGCTGGCGCAGTCTGGTGTAGGTCCGGCCGACATCGACGCCGTGGTGCTGCACAGCCCCGGCACCCCCGCCGGCGACGCGGCCGAGCGGGCCGCCCTGCGCGCCATCTTCGGCCCGACGCTGCCGCCGCTGTTGTCCAATAAGTGGCTGCTGGGCCACACGTTGGGCGCGTCAGCCGCGCTGAGTCTGGATTTCGCCTGCCACGTCTTGGAAACCCAACAGTGGCCGACGCCTCCGTTTGCTACTGATCTGGCTTCTCCCGGCGGCCAGCTCATCCGGCGCATCCTGGTGAATGCCGCCGGCTTCGGCGGTAACGCGGCCAGCGTGGTTGTGGAGCTGCGATAGTGCAGTAGCGCGAACTTTGTAGTTCGCGTCCCGCGCCGTTAAAGCCACCCGAACGGCGTGGGGGGCGAACTACAAAGTTCGCGCTACTGCTCCGCAACGCCGGCCGAAATCCTGCGTCTATTGCCTTCCACACTCAACCACCGTCTATGCGCCGCTTTACGCCACTGCTTTTCTCCCTCGGTTTCACTGTTCCGGCGCTGGCCCAAACCCAGCCCACCACCACGCCCAATCCGCTTATCACCCGCATGGTGGAGGAAGTATCCGAAAAGAACCTGCGCGACGACATCAACAAGCTCGTGAGCTTTGGCACGCGGCATACGCTCAGCGACACCAAAAGCAAGAAGCGCGGCATCGGGGCGGCCCGCAACTGGGTGGAAGGCGAGTTTCGCAAGTACAGTAAGGCCAGCGGCGGCCGGCTCAAGGTGGAGCAGGACACGTTCACCATCAAGCCCGACGGCCGCCGCATCGACCGGCCCGTGCTGATGGCCAACGTCATGGCCACCCTGCCCGGCACCGACCCCACCGATAAGCGCGTGTTCATCGTGAGCGGCCACATCGACTCGCGGGTGTCGGACGTGATGAACGCCACCGCCGACGCGCCCGGTGCCAACGACGACGGCTCGGGCACGGTGGCCGTGATGGAGCTGGCCCGCGTGATGAGCAAGCAGCAGTTCCCGGCCACCATCATCTTCGTGGCGGTGCAGGGCGAAGAACAGGGTCTCTACGGCTCGACCTACCTGGCCAAACGCGCCAAGAAAGAAGGCTGGAATCTGGTGGCCATGCTCAACAACGACATCATGGGCAACTCCACCGGCCACGACCCCGAAATCAAGAATACTACCCAGCTGCGCGTGTTCAGCGAAGGCGTGCCCGCCACCGAAACCGCCGACGAAGCCAAAGTGCGCCGCACGCTGAGCAGTGAAAACGACTCGCCCAGCCGCAACTTGGCCCGCTACACCCGCACCGCCACCAAGCAGTACGTGCCCGGCCACGAGGTGGTGCTGGAGTACCGCCCCGACCGGTTCCTGCGCGGCGGCGACCATACGCCGTTCAATCAGCAGGGTTTTACGGCGGTGCGTTTCTCGGAAGTAAACGAGGACTTCCGCCACCAGCACCAGGACCTACGCACCGAAAATGGCGAAGAATACGGTGACCACGCCAAGTTCATGGATTTCGCCTACCTGCGCAAAAACACCGGCGTAAACCTGGCTACGCTGGCCTCGCTGGCCCTGGCCCCCGCTGCCCCCGAAAACGTGGGCGTGCTCACGGCCAACCTCACCAACCGCACCGAGCTGAAGTGGGAAGCCCCCAAAGCCGGCGAGAAGCCGGCCGGCTACTACGTGCTCATGCGCGAAACCAGCGCCCCCGAGTGGCAGCAGAAGTTCTTCGTAACCGACACCAAAGCTGACCTGCCCCACAGCAAGGACAACTTCATCTTCGGGGTGGTGAGCGTGGATGCCGAGGGCCACGAGAGCCTGCCGGCACTGCCCAAACCGATGCGGTAAGCTGCCACCCCACAAGGTGCCATCAGCTTCTCTTTTTCCATTTCAGGAGCCCGACTATGCTTTGCATGGTTGGGCTTTTTTGCGGGCTGGCGAAGCGTTGATTCAGGGCGGGCGTAGTGCTACCTGGCTACTGCTCCGCCTGGTTTTGCCTGCCTCGTCCGCCTCTTACGCCAATATTTTTTGTCTAAACCAGGGTTACTTATAAACAAAGCACAACACTATATATAGAATGCAATTTTATTACGCACGGTTATTTTCGCAAAACCTCTATTATTGGCAGCGCATTGGTCGATACTAACGCGCACCGCCGCCAACCGCTCCTCCTTATTCTCCTATTGCATCCAGGGTAGCTTTTCCGCTACGCCTTCCACTCCCACTGCCTGCGCAGTGGCGGGGAAGTACGTCCTTCCACTGGCCTGCCGGTTTCCAACCACCCGGCGTCCGCAATAGTCCTGTTATGCTTGTTGCCCGTTACCTTTTTTGCCCTGTCCGGGGCAAAAAAACAGCTATTTCACCCGATTTCGGGCCTCTGACCGCAGCCTTTAGCCGGCCGCTTACAACCGGCCGGCCCTAGCGGGCACTCCCCTTCTTTCCTGCATTCTACCCCGGGCTTCTCCGGCTGGTGGCTGACGCGTATGCGTGGACCACAGGCGCGGAGTCAGGGAGCCCCGCATCCTCCTTCTCTCATGATTCAGCAGGCATTACAGGCCCTCACCGACGAGCTGAACGCCTACCTCAAGCAAGTATTCGACCTGACGGATAATCAGGCGCGGGCCTTGCTGACGCCCTACACCGGCCCCGATGGCAACCCGCTGCCGGATGCGCTTAACCGACTGTGCCTCACGCTGGTGAATCTGGAGCAGGAAACCACGCTGCGCAACGGCGCGGCCAACCGAACCACTGCGGGCACCAACGGCCCTGAGTACGCCCGCGCCAACCCGGCCATCCGGCTGAACCTGCGGGTGCTGCTGGCGGCCAACTTCAGCGACTACGCCGAAGCCCTGAAGTTTCTGGGGGCCGGCATAACCTTCTTCCAGCGCAAAAACGTGCTTACACCCCAGAACACCCCCACCCTGGACCGCCGCCTGGAAAAGGTGTTGGTGGAGCTGGAAACCGTGACGACTCACGAGTGGAGCCAGCTCTGGGGGATGCTGGGCAGCAAATACCTGCCGGGCGTGCTCTATAAAGTCCGGATGCTGACGCTCCAGGAAGGCCCCGACGGGCCGACCCTGCCGGGCATCGGCTCTATTGACCAACACGCCGGGTAGCCATGCGTCAGACCTCCCAGCTGCTGTGCGTGGTAGAGCAACGGCACAGCTACTTCCAGGACCCATTGACGCCGGCCGTCAGGATTACGCCCACGGCGGCCACTGTGCGCAACCTGCAACGCGCCGGCCTCTGGGTGAAGCCCACCGCTAACGGCCTGGCCGTACTGCGCGACCTGAACGACGCGGCGGCGGCTCGGCCCCTGCCCGATTTCCTGTTTCCGCTGCGGTTTCAACTGGAGCCGCTCAGCCCCTACTTCGCCAATTTCACGGTGCTGCCGCCGCCCAAGCCCCAGCCCGCCCACGGCCGCCGGGCCATTCACTACTTCCACGTGCGCGCCGCCAAAGGCCCGTTGGTGAAGCTGAAGGCGGAAAAAGCCCTACTACTGCCGCTTACCCCCTTCACCCTCACGGCCGATACCGGGCAACTGCCCGCTGCCCGGCCGGCGGTGCGGGTGCTGGCGGTGGCCCAGGGTACCACCGTAGCCACGGCCCTGCCTTTGGATAAGAACGACCAGGTAATTCTGGATGAAACGGGGCAGGTGGCCGTGGATGTGCGCCGGGGCGGCGGGGGCCGCTACCAGCTGCGGGTGGCCGGCACCCGGCACCTTGATTTCTACGCCGACGAGCAGCTGTACGCGGCCCAGACTTGGGGCATACTCGAAATCAGCCAAACGGCCCTGCTGGCGCCTCCTTTGACGGTACAGCTGGCTTTTACCGCCCGGTCTACCTATTGGTGCTACCAGCTCCGCTACCGGGTGCCCGCCGAAAAGCTCTGGCAGCAACCCGCCCGGGAACTGTCGGTAACGGCTACGGCCCGGCCCGATACCAAGCTACCGGCCGTGGACTTCGAGCGGCTGCTGCCGCCTCCGGCCGGGGCCGGGGCCGCCTTTATTTCCACCCACGCTATTCCGCTGCGGGAACGGCCCGACTACGCCTGCGCCCTGCGCTGTACCCAGCCGGCTTTGCTGGTAGCCCTGCTGCCCACACCCGGCGCGGAGGTGGTGCGCCCCCTGCCGGCCGACTGGCCCCGCGCGGCAGCTGATACCGAGGCTCAGTCGGCCTATTCTGAAATCCTGGTTCACCTCTGATTCTTTTCTTTTCATTCCTAACCCCAACGTCCCTCTATGGAACAGCAAACCCCCGGCGTTTACATCAACGAGATAAACGCCTTTCCCAACTCGGTGGTGGAGGTGGCCACGGCCATTCCGGTGTTTATCGGGTACACGGCCAAGGCCAACTACAACGGCGAAGACCTGGGCAGCCGGCCGCAGCGCGTTACGTCGCTGAAGGAGTACGAAACCTACTTCGGCCAGGGCAACACGCCGCTCTTCGACCTGACCAAGCTGGAAGGTGCCACCACGGTAGCCTCGCTGGGGGCCGACCTGGCCGTGCAGCCCATGCCGCTCCAGATCAGTAACCTGGAGGAGTATAATGCTACCACGGCCGTGCTGACCAAGTATGCCCTCACGCCGGAGCAGGATGAGGTGTACTACCTCTACAACAATATCCGGCTGTTCTACCAGAACGGCGGCGCGACCTGCTACATCATCTCCATCGGCGAGTACGCGGGCACGACCATCGGGGGGCAGGATAAAGAGGACATAAAGACCGATGCCAACCCCAAGGCGGAGGACGACGCGAAAGGCGGTGCCAAGAAGACAGGAACCGACCCGGATGCCACGCCGGCCGCCGCACCCAAAGCCCCCAAGGACCTATTTCTGGACGCCATTGCCTCCCTGGTATATGAGCAGGAACCCACGATGGTGGTCTGCCCCGACGCGCTGCGTCTGACCTCAGAGGAGTACTACACCGTGGCCCAGGCCATGCTGGGCCACTGCAACGCCACCCAGCGGTGCGTAGCGCTGCTGGACGTGTACAAAGGCGCGGTAACCGACCCGCTGGTACTCAATAGCGACGATAAAGAGAAGAACCCTATCGTGGCCTTCCGCAACGGGGTTTCGACCAACTACCTGAAGTACGGCGTAGGCTATTTCCCCTGGGTGGTTACCACGGTGGTCAATGCCATCGAAACGTCCTTCCTGAACCTGAAAAAGGAGCTGCTGGACAAGTTTGTTGCCATGGCCGACGCCGCCGTAACGTCGACCCAAGCCAGTCTGGACGAAGAACCGGCCGAGGGCCAGCCGCCTATCAGTCCGGCCGAGCGGGCCAAGCGCACCGATATGCTGCGCTTCTTCACTAACTACGCCGGGGTGGTAAAGGAGGCCCAGACGCTGTACGCCGTGGAGGAGCTGAAGCGCGACCTGACGTTCGAGCTGAACGTGATTCGGGTGCATAACGCCCTGCTGGCCTCCAGCCTCGACTACAAGCGCCTCATCGACAACATTACCCGCTACCGCAACACGCTGCCCGTGGCGGCGGCCATGGCCGGCGTGTACACGGCCGTGGATGCCAATCGGGGCGTGTGGAAAGCCCCCGCCAACGTGGGCCTCAACAGCGTGGTGGCGCCCACCGTGAACCTGAGCGACAACGACCAGGCCCGCCTGAACGTGGATGCCGCCACCGGCAAATCCGTTAACGCCATCCGGCCGTTTCCTGGGCTGGGCGTGCTGGTGTGGGGTGCCCGCACCCTCGATGGCAACAGCCAGGACTGGCGCTACGTGAACGTGCGCCGCACCATGATTATGCTGGAGCAGTCCATTAAGCTGGCTTCCCGCGCCTACGTGTTCGAGCCCAACGACAACAACACCTGGGTGAAGGTGCAGAGCATGATCAGCAGCTTCCTGTTCAACCAGTGGAAGCAGGGCGCCCTGGCCGGCTCCAAGCCCGAGGATGCCTACAGCGTGGCCGTGGGCCTGGGCACCACCATGACCGGCGACGACGTGCTCAACGGCTACATGAACGTGTTCATCAAAGTGGCCATTTCGCGCCCCGCCGAATTCATCGTGCTCAGCTTCCAGCAGCAGATGCAGAAGTCGTAGCGCTCCGCTAGTTCCTTTTCTGATTTCCTCACTTTTACGACTGCAAGCTCATGGCTGGTGAAGCACAGGATGCCGTTTGGCCCCTACCCAAGTTTTATTTCAAAGTTGACCTCGGCGACGGCAAAGGCGACGTGCCTTTTCAGGAAGTAAGCGGCCTCGAAACCGAAACCCAGGTAATTGAGTACCGCGCCGGCAACAGCCCCACCTTCTCAACCATCAAGATGCCCGGCCTGAAAAAGGTGGGCAACGTGACCCTGAAAAAGGGCATTTTCGTGAAGGATAACCACTTCTGGGACTGGTACTCCACCATCAACCTCAACCTCATCAAGCGCACCACCGTGGTGATTATGCTCTGCGACGAGGGCGGCAACGCCACCATGACCTGGACGCTGAATAACGCCTGGCCCACCAAAATTCAGGGCACCGACCTGAAGGCCGACGGCAACGAAGTGGCCGTGGAAACCCTGGAGGTGGCCTACGAAACCCTGGAAATCAAAAACGGCGGCTAACCCCTGATCTATGCCTGACAAAGGGTATCCGCCCGTCAGTTTCTACTTCACGCTCTCGTTCGAGGCCATCAAAACCACCGCCGATGCGGCGTTTCAGGAAGTCTCGGGCCTGGCCGTGGAGCGCGAAACCGAAACCATTGGCGAAGGCGGCCAGAACCTGTACAAGTACACGGTGCCCACCGTGGCCAAGTACAGCAACCTGGTCCTGAAACGCGGCCTGCTGATTGAAGGCTCGGCCCTGGCGGCCTGGGTACGCACCACGATAGGCTCGGACTTGTCCGAGCCTATCGTGCCCAAGCAGGTGTTTCTGAGCTTGCTGAACCCCGAGGGCGATACGCTGGCTTTCTGGTCGTTTGACAACGCTTGGCCCGTGAAGTGGAGCGTCTCGGATTTCAAGGCCGAGGAAAACGCCCTGGCCATTGAAACCCTGGAGCTGACCTACACCCGCTTCCAGCAGCAGCGCGTGCGCTGAGCTGTTCTTTTTCCATCCAGATTCCTATCCGCGCTATGCCCATTGAAATTCGGGAGCTGATTATCAAAGTAACCGTGCACGATGAAGGCCGCCTCCCCGCCGCCCGCCCGGAGGCGGCCGTCAGCACCGAAGCCCGCGAGCAGCTCCGCCGCGAAATCACCGAGAGCTGCGTGCGGCAGGTGCTGGCTCAGCTGCGCCGCCGGCAGGAGCGCTAAAGCTGCCGCCCCAACCGCTCAACCGCCCTTTTTCCGCTATTCCCGCCTTTCAGTTTTAGCCGCGCATGACCCTGGTTAAAATGGTACTTCAGAGCTACGAGAACGAGCAGTTCACCACCAAGGGGGCGGACAGCTACACCGTATTTCTGAACCCCGAATCGTTTTCCCACACCTACTCCATTGCTTATTCCAAAACCGAAACCCTGGGCCAGAACGGCCAGGCCCCCAAATTCAAGGCCATTGGGGATGAGGAAGTCAGCTTTGATTTGCTGCTGGACGGGACGGGTGCCGTGGAGGGCAAGGTGCTGGACGTGGGCAAGGACATCAAGAAGCTGCGCAACGTGGTGCTGGAGTACCAGGGCAAGCTGCACTCTCCCTACTATGTGCAACTGAGCTGGAGCAACCTGCTCTTCAACTGCCGCCTCACCAAGTTCGATATCAGCTACACCCTGTTCAAGCCCGATGGCTCCCCGCTGCGGGCCAAAGTGAGCCTGACCTTCGTGGGCTTCACCGACCCCGCCACCCTGGCCAAGCAGGCCGATAAGCAGTCCTCGGACCTCACCCACCACCACCGGGTGCAGGCCGGCGACACGCTGCCCACGCTCTGCCACCGCATCTACGGCAAGCCCGACTACTACATTCAGGTGGCCCGCCGCAACGACCTGATTAACTTCCGCCGCCTGGAACCCGGCTCCGTGCTGGTATTTCCGCCTTTGGTGTAAGCGTCTGGCCGCCGCTACTTCATTTTTTTCGCTTTTCCTATGTCCGCTCCCAGTCCCGTTTCCAGCACCACCGACCTCGTAACGTTCCGTATTCTGGCGGGCGGCACCGAAATCAACAGCGCCTATCAGGTGCGCTCCATTACGGTGCAGAAGGGCGTGAACCGCATCAGCCACGCCCGCCTGGAGCTGCACGACGGCAGCCCATCTTCCGAGGACTTTCCCATCAGTGACTCAGCCGATTTTCTGCCCGGCACGGAGCTGACCATTCAGGCCGGCTACCACACCGAGGACGCCACTATTTTCAAGGGAATCATTGTGAAGCACGGGCTGGAAGCCGGGGCCGAAGCTCCGTTGCTTGTGCTGGAGTGTCAGGATAAAGCCGCCAATATGGCCGTGGGCCGCAAAAGCGCCGTATTTGCCGACAGCACCGACAGCGACGCCATCAGCAAAGTCATTGGCACGCACGGCCTGAGCAAGGCGGTGGATGACACCTCCGTTTCCCACCCCGAGCTGGTGCAGTACTACTGCACCGACTGGGATTTTGTGGTGGCGCGGGCCGAGGCCAATGGGCTGGTGGTGCTCAGCGAGCAGGGCAAGCTCACGGTGACGGCCCCCGATACCTCGGCCGGCCCGGTGCTGACGCTGACTTACGGGGCCAACATCCTGGATTTCTCCCTGGAAATGGATGCCCGCTCGCAATATCAGGCCGTGAAAAGTCAGGCCTGGGACTACAAAACGCAGGCCGTGCTGGAAGCGGAAGCCCAGCAGCCCGGCGTTTCCACGGCCGGCAACGTCACCTCCGATACGCTGGCCCAGGTGCTGGCCGAAACCTCCTACGATTTGCAGCTGGCCTCGGCCGTGACGCAGGAAAGCCTGCAGGCCCGGGCCGATGCGCTGTGGCTGAAATCAACGCTGGCTAAAATCAAGGGCACCGTGCGTTTCCAGGGCAGCGCGCTGGCGGTACCGGGCTGCATGATAACCCTCGCCGGGATGGGCACGCGCTTCAACGGCAACGCCTACGTGGCCGGCGTGACGCACACTCTGGCCGAAGGCAACTGGACAACCGAAGTGACCCTGGGCCTGGACGAGCGGTGGTTTACGGAGCAGCACCCCGAGGTGGCCGCGCCCTCCATTCTGGGGCCGCTGCCGGGCATTCAGGGACTGTACAACGCGGTGGTGAAGCAGATTCACGAGGACCCGGCCAATGAGTTCCGGGTGGAGGTGACGGTGCCGGCGCTGCAAAGCAAAACGCTGTGGGCGCGCCTGGGCCACCCCTACGCCTCCTCGGGCAGCGGGGCCTACTTCTACCCCGAGGTGAACGACGAGGTGATTCTGGGCTTTTTCAACAACGACCCGCAGCAGCCCGTGGTGCTGGGCGCACTGTACAGCAGCGGCCGGGCCCCAGCCTACACGCCCGCCGAAAAGAACAACCTCAAGGGCTGGGTCACGCCCAATAAGCTCACCGTGGAGTTCGACGACGACAAGAAAATCATTACCATCAAAACGCCCGGCGACAACAAGTTCGTGCTCGACGACAACGCCAAAACCATCACCCTCACCGATGCCAAAAACAACAAGGTGCAGCTCTCGGAAAGCGGTATTCTGCTGGATAGCGCCTCCAACCTGCAGCTCAAGGCCCAGCAGAACATCGAACTGACGGCCACCAACGGCATCACCCTCAAAGCCACCGCCGACCTGAAGCTGCAAGGCCTGAACGTGGACGCTACCGCCCAGATGCAGCTGAAGCTGGCCGGCACCGCCGCCGCCGAGCTAACTGCCTCCGGGCAGGTGAAGGTGCAGGGCGCCATGGTGATGATCAACTAGCATCAGTAAACAGCCGAGCAAAGCAAGCCACCTGCCCGTCATGCTGAGCATTCTGCGCATCAAGCAGAGACGGAGGCGCAATCGAAGCATCTCTACCGCTTCGTTGCAATAAGTAACCTCACTGAAAAACCCAACCACGCTTTCATCCACCTATCCTCTTCCTTCCCGTGCCCTTCGCCGCCCGCCTCACTGATATGCATACCTGCCCCATGCAGACGCCCGCCGTGCCCCCGATTCCGCACGTCGGCGGCCCCATTATCGGCCCGGGCTGCCCCACCGTGCTCATTGGCAAGCTCCCGGCGGCCCGCGTCGGCGACTCGGCCGTGTGCGTGGGGCCGCCGGACAGCATCGTGCAGGGCTCGGCCACGGTGCTGATTGGCGGGATGCCCGCCGCCCGCATGGGCGACGCCACGGCCCACGGCGGCAGCATTGTGCTGGGTTGTTTCACGGTATTGATTGGCGGATAGCTATGGCTGATTTTTCCCTAAGTTCCTTCGGTGAGGAGCCGGCCAACTCGTTTCTGGGTCGGGGCTGGAGCTTTCCCCCGGCCTTCGAGCCCAGCACGTTGCAGCTGACCATGGTGGCCGAGCAGGAGGACATCCGCCAGAGCCTCTACATTCTGTTCAATACTCACCCGGGCGAGCGAATCATGAACCCGGAGTACGGCTGCGCGCTCCGCCAGTTCCTGTTCGAGCAGATTGACAGCTCGGTAATTACCCGCATCAAGGCCACCGTGGACAAGGCCGTGCTGCTGTTTGAGCCCCGCGTGAGCGTGCTGGGCATTGAGGTGAACACGCAGAGCATCAACGACGGAATTCTGCTGCTGGAAGTTGATTACCGGGTGCGTACGCTCAACAGCCGCCACAACGTGGTGTACCCCTTCATGCGCGAAGCCACCTTGCTGGCCGGGCAGCTGTAACGTATGGGGCCGGCTTCCACTCCGTCGTTTCAGGACAGCGGCTCCTCGCAGCAGGGGCGCCGCCAACCGCTCCTGCACGACACCCAGGTGGAGCTGGCCGATTACACCACGGAGGAGCTGCTGGCCTACGTGAGCTACTTCTCGAAGCTGGTGCGCTACTACGAGGTGGTGGACGGGCAGGTGAAAACCCGCCGCACCTGGCGGCTGGGCGAGAAACGCAGCCTGCTCATCATTGCCCAGATTGCCACCCAACGCCTCCCCTCGCAGTACGACTATTTCGCCCGGCTGATCCGGCAGGTGCAGGACCCGATGGCCACCACGGCGCAGCAGCAGCTGGCCCGCCGCAACCTGCTGGGGCGCATTTATAAAATGGCCACGCAGTTTGACCGGTGGTGCGAGTCGCACCTGCGCAGCCATGTGCGGCGCACGTTTCAGGCCGAGCTGCACGCCGTGGTGGATGAGCTGACCGGCCCGTTGCGCCGCGTGGCCGCCCTGGAGCAGGCCCTGCTGGCCGACCACGGCCTGCCGCCCCGCCCGCCCCAGGAACGCGGCCCGGAGCAGCTGCGGCACCTGTGGCCGAAAGCCGCCGCCAGCCCGGAACCCGCAGTACCGCCCACCCTGCGGGCCGTTGATGAGGAGCTGACCGATTTGCTCTGGACGTTTCACAAGGCCCAGAACTCCCTGGCCAGTCTGGCCCAGCGGGTGCTGCGCAACAGCCTGCGGGAGCAGAATCCGGAAAACGATATGCTGCCGGAAATGGCCCTGCTCATCACCTTCCTGGAGCTCTACAAGCACGCCCAGCGGGCCCTCAACGACATTCCGCGCCGCCACCTTAACTACTATTACCGGCAGGTGCTGCGCGTGGCCGCCCGCCCCGCCCGCCCCGACCACGCCTTCCTGTCGCTCCGGCTGGTGAAGGGCGTGACGGATACCGTGGTGCCGGCCGGCCTGGAGGTGGAAGGCGGCAAGGATGCCCACGGCCAGCGGGTGGTGTTCAAAACCACCGAGGCCGTGCGCCTCACGCCCTGGCGCGTGCAGCAGCTCAGCTCGGTATTCGTGAGCGGGCACGGCTCGAAGGCCATCCGGGGCATTTACGTGGCCCCCCGGGCCGACTCGGCCGACGGCCTGGGCCGGCCCCTGCCCGACCCTGCCACCGGCTGGACGCCATTTGGCCGCAACCAGGAGCTGCTGAGCCCCGCCGCCCGCACCATGACCGACGCGGCGGTGGGCTTTGCCGTTTCGGCGGCGGTGCTGCTGTTGCAGGAGGGCCGCCGCACCGTGGAGCTGAGCCTGCGGTGCGAGCCGGGCAGCTTCGGCCGCTTTGCCGATGCGCTTACCACCGATGACGCGCCGCTGCAACGCGCCTTCGATGCGCTGGGCCTGAACGCCTTCCGGGTGGATGTGACCGGGGCCGAGGGCTGGCTGCCGCTGCGGGTGCAGGAGGTGCGCCTGCTGCCCGAGGCCCACACCATTTGCTGGCACCTGGCCCTGGGCCGCGAGCAGCCCGCCGTGGTGGCCCACCAGCCGGCTTTGCACGCGGGTCAGTTCCGTACGGAGTGGCCGGTGCTGCGGCTGCGGCTCAACGAGCAGGCCCCGGAGTACGCCTATTCCAGCTTCAGCGCCCTGCAGCCGCTCAGTATTGGCCTGCGCGTGCAGGCCCAGGATGTGCAGCGCGTGCAGCTGGCCAACCAGCTGGGGCCGCTGGCGCCGGGGCTGCCGTTTGCGCCGTTCGGCCCGCAGGCCCAGCCGGGAGCCTACCTGCTGGTGGGGTTTCCGGAGGTATTTCGCAAGCGCCTTACCCAACTGATTCTGACCCTGGACTGGGCCCAGTTGCCCCCAGAGCCCAACGGCTTCGCCGACTACTATCAGGGCTACGAGCCCCCGCTGCACAATGCCTCCTTTCAGGTGGCGGCCAGCTACCGGCGCGACTGGCAGTGGGTGCCCCAAACTGCCCCGGCCGCCCCGTTTCCGCTTTTCCAGACGATTCCCGACTCCAGCCGGCCCGCCGGTACGGTGCTGCTGCCCAGCAGCCACCTGGTGCTTACCACCCACGCCGCCGACTTCCGCCGGCAACCCGCCGTGGCGGCCGGGCCGCTGCAGGCCGAGGCCGCTACCGGGGCCGTGCGGCTGGAGCTGGTGGCCCCGGTCGGCGGCTTCGGCACCGACCAGTACCCGCCGCTGCTGGTCGAAACGTTGCAGCACAACGCCCGCAACCCCTCACGCCTCCGGCCGCTGCCCCGCCCGCCCTTCGTGCCGATGGTGAAGAGCGTGTGGCTCAGCTACTCGGCGGAGGAGGAAATAGACGTGCCGGCTTTGCACGGCCCGCCGCTGGCCGGCCAGGCACAGTTCTATTACGTGCATCCGCTGGGCGAATACCAGCCCGCCCGCCGCCTGACGGCCACTTCTCCCACCGGGGAGCCCAGCCGGGCGGCGCGCTCCGGGTATCACCTTAACCTGCTGCCCGGGTTTGCCGATGAGGGCACGCTCTACATCGGACTGGCCGGCCTCACCCCGCCCCTCGATATCAACTTACTGTTTGAGCTGGCTCCGTTCACCAGTTTGCCCCGGCAGCAGGAGGTTACGCTGGCCGGCTACCGCAGCCTCCAGCCCAGCGTGCAATGGTCGTATCTGGTGCTGGATGAGTGGCGGCCATTTACGCCCGGCACTACCCTCCGCGACGACGTAGTACACGACCAGAGCCTGGGCCTGACGGAGCAGCAGCCCGTGCGCCTGAGTCTGCCCGCCACCCTCAATACCCACCACACCATCATGCCCGAGGGGCTGTACTGGCTGCGGGCTACCGTGCGCCAGGGGGCCGAATTTGTGCAGCAGGTGCGCCAGATTCATACCCAGGTGGTGCCGGCCGTGCGCCTGGCTACCAGCCCCGAGCAGCGCCTTACGTTTGACGCCCACGTTCCCGCCCACAGCCTCACGCGGCTGCTGAAGCCGGTACCCGAGCTGGCCAAAGTGGAGCAACCCCTCGGCTCGTTCGGGGGACGCTCGGCCGAAACCCACGAGGAATACAACACCCGCGTGAGTGAGCGGCTGCGCCACCGGGGCCGGGCCGTGACGCCTTGGGACTACGAGCACATCGTGCTGGACCACTTTCCGGAGGTGTTTCGGGTGAAGTGCCTGCGGGCCAACCAGGTACCCCGGGCTCAGCACCGGCCGGGGCTGGTAATGGTGATGGTGGTACCCCACCAGCCGGCCACGCCCGGCTACCGCCTGCCCATCTTCAGCCCCGACCAGCTGGCCCACATTCGGAACGTGCTGCGCCGGGTGGTTTCGGCCCACGTGCAGCTGGAGGTGTGCAACCCGCTCTACGAGATGATTCAGGTGCGGGCGGGGGTGCATTTCACGAAGGCCGCCCGCCGCCTGCACCCGCAGTCGGGCCTGCTGATGCAGCAGGTACAGCAGGAGCTCAACGAGTTTCTCTCGCCCTGGAACGCCCGCAACCCCGCTCGCCACGGCCTGCATTACAGCCTCACCAGCAGCATGATCCTGTCGTTTCTGAACCAGCTGCCCTACGTGGAGTCCGTAACGGGCTTCTCGGTGGTAAAAATGGCCCTCGAAGACGACCAGTACCTGTTCTACGACACCCAGGGGCCTACGCCCGCCGGTGCTACCGCCGCTGCCGCCGCCCAGCCCCAGCCGCTGGAAGACGCCACCAACCGCCCCTGGAGCGTGTACGTGCCCGCCGAGCAGCACCAGCTCACGGAGATGACGGGTATCTCGGTGCCCGACCCCGTGCCCGAGGCCCGGGCCACCGGCATCGGCAGCCTCGTTATCGGCACCGATTTCGTGATTCCCCGCAGTTTTGAGGCCCCGCCCAGCCGCTAACTTTATTGACCGCCGCGCATGGAAAAATATCCGGAAGACCTGAAACGCCGCAGTACGCTCCGGCAGTACTTTAAGGAGGGCACCATGCCCACCGAGGAAAGCTTTGCCCACCTGATCGACTCCTCGGTAAACCGCCTCGACGACGGGTTCTACAAGCACCCGCAGCTGGGCCTGCAGATGGGAGCCGCCGAGGGCCGGGCCGGGGCTGGCGTGGGGCTGCGGCTGCTCTCGTTCTACCGCAACCTGCAGCAGCTCCAGAACCAGTGCGCCACCTGGGTAATGAGCCTGCTGACCCCGGCCCCAGAGGATGGCGCGCCCCTGGGGCTGGGCTTTTCCGAGCCTCAAGAACGGCATGAGCCCGATGGTACGCCCACCGGCGAAGCGCCCCCGGTACGGCTGTTTCTGGCTCCCGGCGGGAATGTGGGCATCGGCACCACCCAGCCCACAGAGCGGCTGAGCGTAGCCGGTTTCGTGGGCAGCACCGGCCGCATGGGCACCTTCCAGCACGAGCCGGCCGGTACCACCGCCGCCCCCAATACCGGCCAGACCCAGGCCGCCCCGGCCGAGGTAGCCGCCGACGGGGAATGGCACGACATCATCAGCGGGCTACAAGGGCTGTGGGCGTTTGAGATTGTGGCCGCCGCCTACGGGCCTCACCGCAGCGGTACCTACGCCATGGCCCACACCATTGCGCTGGGCGTGCACGGGCAGCGGCAGCGCATTGTGCCCCACCGGGCCGCTTACCGAGGCTGGCGGCAGCAGCTACAGTTCTGCTGGCACATTGAGCGGGCCGCCACCGCCGAGGAGCCGGTGCCGGTGTACGGCCTAAAGATGCGCACCCGCAAATCGTTCGGCCCGGAAGCCACCATCGTGTACCACATCACCTGCCTGTTCAACAACTGCCAGCCCCAGGGGTGGTGAAATGGTGAGTTAGTGAAGTGGCGATTTAGTGAGGTTGACGTTCTACCTGCGCACGTGGCGCAGCCAGTCCGTTGTCTTTTTACTCTTCACTAAATCACCACTTCACTAAATCACCACCTCACCACCTTACCACTTGCTCTTATGATGGAAAAGGACCTAGACCAGGATAAATCCGCTACGATTCGTAAAGACCTGGTGCTGCCGGTGGGGCTCGACTATGCCCGCCTGCGGACCGAGGGAATTAACCTGCTGCAGAAGCACAGCGGCACCATCTGGACCGACTACAACGACCACGACCCCGGCGTCACGATTCTGGAGTCCCTGTGCTACGCCCTCACCGACCTGACCAACCGCGCCAGTCAGCCCATCGTGGATTTGCTGGCCCCACCGCCGGGCACCCCGGCCCGGCCCGGCTCCACGCTGCTGCCGGCGCACCAGGCCTTTTCCAACCACCCCGTCACCCTCCACGACTACAAGAAGATTCTTCTGGACCAGGAGCAGTTCAGCGGGCAAGTGCAAAACGTGTGGGTTGAGCCGCGCCGGGGGCCGCAGGCCATGGCGGGCGAGTACGTGGTGCGGGTGGGTCTGCACCGTAACCACCGTTTCCCGGAGCTGCTGCGCGAGGCCCTGGCGCAGGACCAACCTGCCCCCAACTACCTGCCTGCCAACCACCAGCAGCTGGCACACCAGATTCTGCATGCGCTCAACAAGCATCGGGGCCTGGGCGAACAGTTTGTGGAGGTCATTTTCCTGGCGCCTTACATCCTTAGCATCGGGGCCCACTTGGAAGTAGCCGAAACCCAGTTGCACGAAGACCTGCTCGCCGATGTGCTCTGGCATATCGACAGCTTTATTGAACCCACGTTCGTGTCCAGGGGGCTTACCTCCCTGCAAGCCCAAAAAATACCCTCCGAGGAAATATTTGCCGGGCCGCTGCTGGAAAACCAGCTGCTGCAGGAAAGCGAGTTTGAGCCGTTGCTGACGACCCTGGCCCCGGCCCGCCTCCACTCCCTGCTCACCCACCGGCCCGGCATCCGGAGCGTGAGCGAGCTGCACCTGTACGAGCCCGGCCGCCACCTGCCCTCCGCCCTGGTGCGGGTACCCGAAGACCACGAGCTGGTGTTCGATGCCGCCGCCAGCCTCGCCCGGCTCACCATCAGTCACCACGGCGTGCCCATCAAGTTCAACCCCGGGCAGGTGCTGCATAAGTTTGCGCAGCTGCACGCGGCCCGCAACCGCAGCCTGCGCAGCCCCGTGCCCAAAGACAAACTGCAGTTTCAGCTGCCGGAGGGCCGTTACCTGGGCCTGGGCCACTACGATTCCATTCAGCATTCCTTTCCGGCCGTGTACGGGCTGGGGGAAGGCGGCCCGCCGCCCACGGCCTCGCCCGCCCACCAAGCCCAGAGTCTGCAGCTGAAGGGCTACCTGCTGTTTTTCGAGCAGATTATGGCCAACTTCTGCGCCCAGCTGGAAAACGTGGAGCCGCTGCTTTCCGCCCGGCATCAGCCCCAGGGCTTTTTTGCCCAGCCGCTCAGCGACGTACCGGGTCTGCACGAAGTCCTCAACGATATTGGCTTTGAGCAACCCGACCCCGAGCAGCCCGACGATGCCGACCCGGACGACCTGCAGGAGCAGCCCGCCGAAGAAGCTACCGATGATGCCGGCCGCCCCCTCTCGCGCCACTACCTGCGCAAGCTGGGCAAGCTGGCCGAAGACCCCAATGAGTTCATGCACCGCCGCGACACGATGCTGAGCCATCTGCTGGCGCGCTTCGGCTACACCATTTCCTCCTACCAGCCCACCCTCACCGACCCGGCCGAAATCCGGGAGCACCGCATTCGGGTGCGGGAGCGGCTGCTGCTGCACCTGAACACGGCCACCTACCACCGAGGTGCCGCCCGCGTAGCCCCCGACGACGACACGCCCGACGTATCGGGGCTGGAAATATTCGTGCATTTGCTCACCGGCATGAAGTATTTTCAGCTGGTGCGCACCCTGGGCCAGCAGCTCCGCACCCTGGAGCAGGAAGTGCAGCTTGGCCCCCCGGCCGAAGGCCGCCAGAACCCGGCCCCGCGCCTGGCGGTGCGCAAGGCCGCCCTTTCCTTCCCCGATTTCCTGAGCGTGCTCAGCCGCCAGCTGACCACGCCCACTCTGCAACTGGCCGACCCCGAGACGGGCGTAGTGCTGGTACCGGGCGGCGGCGGGCTGCCCCGCCTGGAACTGCAGCTGCTGACGCCCGCCGCCCCCGCCGAAGCGTTCCTGAGTCCGCAGCAGCGGATTCTGGCGTACCTGGAGCGGCTGGATGAGCGGCTCAACCATTTTATTCTGATAGACCACCGCACCCTGCATCCCGCCGACTTCGACCCGCAGCTGGAAACAAAGCCGCATGAGCCCGACCGCGCATTCTACGAGTTTCAGGTGAGCATTTGCCTGCCCGATTTCACTCACCAGTTCCGGCAGGAGGTCAACACCCAGTACGGCCCCCAACACGTGTACCGGGAGTACGTGCAGAACCTGATTACGACCTACGCCCCGGCCCACCTGCTCACGAACGTGCTCTGGCTCAGCTACCCGCAGATGCGCAAGCTGGAAGATCTGTACGAGGACTTTGTGGCCGCCAGTGGCCTGCTGGCCAACCAGGACGGCCACCCCCGCCCCGATTTGCCGCAGCGGCAGCAGCAGCTGACACGCTTTCTACTGGACTTACTGAACCATTTGCCCGCGTAGCGCCCATGCCTTCCTCCCACGCCATTCAGGCTTTGCGGCTCGATGTGCAGGCCGGCCCCGGTGCCCAGGCGCGGCAGCTGCCCGAGCGCCTCAGTGCCGGGGCCGGCCAGTGGCTGCCCCGGCTGCTGGCGGAGGAACTCACGCGCCACTGCCCGCCGGAGCTACACGTGCACCTGCCACAACTCACGCTGCACTTGCCGCCCGTTGCCGACCACCGGCTGGAAACCGAGCTGCCGGATCTGATTCGGGCGGCGTTGCGGGAAGCCCTGCGGCAACTACCCCCGGCTCCCACTACCACGCAGTCAACTGGCAGCCCGGCTTCGGCGGTGCAGGTGCTGGCGTATTTTCTGCTGCACGGCCGCTTGCCCTGGCAGGTGAACCGGGCGGGGTTTTCGTTGCAAACGGTTTTCCAGGAAGCCATTACCCGGCACGCGGCGGCGTTCCGGCAGCTGGTATTGCGGCTGGGCCGGGCCGCCAACGTGCGGCAGCGGCTGGTGTGGCAGCTTGCCACGGGGCAGCTGGAACAGTTGATTGCGCTGCTGGAACCCACTCAGGCTCCTTTCCTGCGCGAGTACCTGCTCACGACCCTGACCGCACACCGCCGCCAGCGACTGGTACCGGTTACCGAGCCAGTGCTGCGGACAGTGGTACAGGAGCTGATCCTGACTGATTTGCTGTTGCATTCCGGGGCGGCCTTCAACCGGCGCGATTTTGTCGAGCGCCAGATCCGGCAACTGGCGGCGCGCTACAACGCGGCGTTTGCGCAACTGCTCCAGCAGTTGGCGGCGGTACAGGTGACGCTGCCCTTCTCCGCCCAATCGGCCCTGCCCGGCCTGATTCGGTCTTTGCACGAAGCGGCTACCAGCGGCTTAGGCGCGGGAGCAGCTCGCCCCAGAAGCTCTTCCGCTGAATTACTGAGGAAGCCGGTACCGCCCACCGCTTTTTCGGCGGAGCCAACGACTAGTCACTTCCCGGATTCACAAGCTACGGGAGAAGCGGGTGGGCGACGCCAGGCACTCAAGCAGGCCGTTTTTTCTCCTGACTCCGCACAAACCGGACGAGGATTCGGCCAACCAAACAGGTCCGATATAACTGCCGGAAGCTACCAAACAGCCGGGCTTTCAGGCCGGAGAACTTCGCCGGGAACAGCTGCCGCCACTTTAGCCGTACCGGATATTCGGGAGGCCTTGCGGTATTTTCTGCAACACGCGGCCCTGCCACCGGCGCAGGCGGCCCTAACCCAGGCTGACCTGGAAACTGAGCTGGCCGGGCTGATGCGCCAGGGCTGGGGGGCCGTGTGGCCGCTGGTGCGGCAGGCCGGACCGCGCGCCGCCAACTCCCTGGCCTACCACTTTTCGGAGGCCCTGTTGCGGCAGCTGCTACACCAGGCCACGGCCGGGCAAGCCCGCGCCTTTGCGGGTATTCTGGCAGAAGCCAGCCGGGCACAACCGGCAGCGGGCGGCCCGGCTAGTGCGCCTCGACTGCTGTGGGAGCTCACGCTCACCTACGTGCTATCCGAACAGTTTCGCCCGCTGAGCAGCCCGGCTTTCCGGCAGTGGCTTTTCGCGCAGCTCCCGGCCCGGCCGGCCTCCTTGCAGGCGCAGCTTCGGCCGGCGTTTGCGGAGGGAGTATCGTCCCCGTCGGCGGCGTTAGCGGTGAGTGGCTTGTCCCCGCAACAGCAACAGGAGGCGCTGCTGCACCTGCTGGGAGGTGGGCGCGGGCCTGGCTGGTGGCCGGCTTCCTCCCCGCTGACGCCTGCACAGCTGCTTTACCAGCTTCTGCGTAACAACCCGCCGCTGGCCTGGCAATGGCTGCGCCGGCAGCCCCTCACCGCCACCCTCTTGGCACGGTTGGTGCAAGTAGCGGATGATGACCTGCTGGCGGTGCTAACGGCTCCGCAACGCCCCGGCAAGCGCGCCACCCCAGGCAACCGGACGGCATCTGCATTGCCAGAACTACTCCTTCCGTTTACTGCTTCGGATGCAGTCCATCCCCTCCGAAGTTTTTGGCGGGCCGCCCACGCGGCAGTCTGCCTGACGCGTAACCAGGCTTCCGCTGGCGGATTACTGGAACAGCTGGCCCGGCAGTACCAGCTACCGTGGCGGGCGCTGCTCCGGAAAATTGACGGCCTGGTTTGGCAGCAGCCCGGGCTTCGGCAGGGGCCGGTGGTGGCGGCGCTGCTGAGGGCGCACCGGCAGCTTTTTCCTTCTGCCTACACTCAGTCGGAGAAAGGCTCGTATGCGGCGGCGCGGGAGTTTCGCACCGGCAGCACGCGGGAGCTTGTCACCGACTCTCGTAGCCGCTCAGAAGCACGTGCCGCTTCCGCGCCGGCCGCTGCGGGCCGGGACTCAGCACACTTCGGACAGCTTAAATCCGACGCGGCATCCTCCGCCGTAAGTGCCGGTTCTGCCTTTTCAGCGGCGGCAGGCGCTGCTTCTTTGGGAGGTGTGCCCGCGCCCACCTACCCGTCTGCCCACAGCTCGCCGCCTTCCGCAAATAGTTCAGCACCGCCAGCAGCGCGCGCGCGCCGGCAGCCTGGAACCACCCCTTACCAGAGCAGAGTACAGCCACAAAGCGAATCCGGTGAGATATTCTCGCCGCGAACCGGCGTAGCATTAAACCCAACGAACAAAGCGGATTCTCTCACACCGACTACAAAACCCCAGCAGACGGAAGGGTGGGCCGGCTTTACGACTTCCCCGGCTTCCTCAGCAGCTTCCCATACCGGCCCGCACAGAGTTGATTGGCGCGTGTTTTCACTGGCCTCCACTCCGCCCGCTGGTATTCCAGAGGCATTGGCGGCGTGTTGGCCCGCTCAGCTTTTCCCGCCACTGGGCGGCGCGGAGGCGTTGGCCGGCCAACCGGCTCTTACTCGCCTGCCGCCCACGCAGCTGCGGCAGCTACAAGCCGCCGCCGGCCGCCGCGAGGTGGTACTGCACTATTTGCGCGCCGGGGCGCGCCCCTCGTGGTGGTCGGCAGCGGTGTCAGTTAAAGAGTTGAGTCGGTGGCTGGAACAGCTGAGCCGGCAGAATCCGCAGGCCGTACGCGGCTTTTTGCACCGGGAAAGCACTCCGGCAGTGTGGCAGCGGGTGGCCGTGCTGGCGGATCTGAGCCTGCTGGCCCGGCTGCTGGTGCAGCGGCCCGGCCAGCCCTTCCGGGCGGCACCGGCCCTGGCGGCCCTCGACCGTGGGGCAGCCAATGGCGGCCCCACGCCTCCGGCCCGGTGGCTGCTGTTTCTGCGGGCGGCTTATCTGGCGTTTTACCTGCAGGCCCGCCACCAGTCGGCCGCCAACCGCCGGCGTAGCGTGCAGCGGCTGGCGGCCACGTACGGGCTGCCCTGGCAGGCCACCCGGGCAAAGCTGCGCCGACTGCTGACCCGCCACCCGCTGCTGCTCACCGATACATTTTTTGCCGGTTTCGCCACCTCCGATACACTGGCTAACAAAGGTTCTTCGCCCTCAACCCAAACCCAGGCCACGGCCCAAACCCAGGCCACGGCCCATAACCAGGTACAGCGGCCGGCCCAGGGTACGGGCACGGGCACGGGCACGGGCACGGGCAGTACGGCCGCTTCTGGTGGCCGGATCATTTCAGACAACGCATCCTCCCCTTCGTTTGCGGGAGCTGGATTATCCTACGATACTCCCGTACATTCCGAAGTGTCAGGCGCGCTGGCCACCGCCCGCCTGACGCAGCTGCCCACCGGCATGGCAGCGCGGGACCTGGTGTTTCATCTGCTGCTGCACCAACAGCTACCCTGGTGGGCTCCGGCCGGAGTTTCGGAAAGTCAGCGCCGACTGCTGCTGCACCAAGTGGCCCACTATTACCGCCGCGAGCTGCAGGCGCTGGTACGAGCTCACGGGCAGTCCACCGGCTTCCGAAAAACGCTGGCTCACTTAGCCGGCTTCGCAGTACTGGCGCAGCTGGGGCCGGCCGCCGGTAGTCAGGGTTCCGCCAGCCTTTCCCAGCCTACTCTGAAACGCCTGGATCAGCGGCTGAGCAGCGCGCCACTGGTCGGGGCAGCCATCCTGTTATTCATAAAAGAGGTATTTCTGGCGCAGGCAACGAAAGCCGGTACGTTTTCCTCGGAGGCGGTATTTCGCGAGACCCGCCGGGCCGCCGCTGCCGCAGGAGTGGCGTGGGGAGCCGTGCTGGCGGGCGTGGCCATGCTCTGGCGGCAGGTGCCGGGTTTGGCGCAGGTGCCGTTTTTTGCGGCGCTGCTTGGCAACTACACCACCCGGAAACTCCTGGCTCGGCAGCCGCCGGTGAGCGTCCGCCGCCAGCGGGCTGCCGTGCCGGCCCCGGCCGATACGGCGGCGCTGGTTGTCTACCAGCGGCTTGAGCAGTACCTGCACACCGGCCAGCTTCCGGCCCTCAACGCGCGCCCTGACCAGTTACCTGGAACGGTTCAGCCACTATCTGCCCCCAGCGCGCTTCATCCCACCGCTTCCTTCACCGACAGCCTGCTGGAAACGCTTTTCCGGGCCAATAACCGGGTATTGCTCCGGCAGTTCCGGCCTTTGCTGGGGCTGGCTACCGTCCGGGACCGGCTGCTGGCCGGCATCTCCGAAAGAACGTTCTGGCAGCTGCTGCGCCACATGTACCCGGAGCATTACCGGCTGGCCGCCCCGCTGGTGGCCGACTGGCAGCTGCTGGCCCGCCAGGGCATCGTGCGGTTGAGCGCCCCGGCCTTGTTTGAGGTACTGCTGGCTTTGGTGCAAGCCACGCCGGCGGCCTCCTGGCGGCCGGGCCGGCTGCTCCAGGGCTTATTGGCCGCCGAGGAACGGCTCTGGCCCCGGCAGCCCGCCGCCGCTACCCGATCTACTTTGATAGTGCGCGAAATAGCCCGGCGCGGCCTGGTGCTGCGCAGCCCGCTGGCGGCTTTCCTTACCGCGCAGACGCTAACGGCAGCCGGGCGCAAAACGCCCGCGCCCTCCGCGCCCATTCCCTTCCTCACCGCCGAAGAACGCCCTTTGGAAACCGTGTATATTCAGAATGCCGGCTTGGTGCTGCTGTGGCCCTTTCTCACGATGCTGTTTGAGCGCCTCGGCTACCTGGAAAACCAGGCGTTCCGGAGTGAGGCCACCCGGCAGCAGGCGGCCCTGCTGCTCCAGTTTATGGCGGCCGGCACCCCCGAGGTACCCGAGTATGAGCTGCCCCTGAACAAGCTGCTCTGCGGCGCTCCTCAACCCCAGCCCATCCCCCGCGAGCTGCACCTGACAACAGCCGAAAAGGAGCTGACCGAAAGCCTGCTGCAAGCCGTTATTGCCCGCTGGGAAATCCTGAAAACCACCAGTATAGCCGGCCTGCGCGAAACGTTTCTGCGGCGCCCCGGCAAGCTGGAGTGGCTGCCCGAGCGCATCACGCTCACCGTGGAAACCAAAACCCTCGATATTCTGCTGGACAGCCGGCCCTGGTCCATTTCCATCATCAAGCTCCCCTGGATGCCGGACCCGCTCTACGTAAACTGGCGCTGACAGCCCCCCTTAACTTGTATTATCACCCTCATTCACTTACTCTTACAAACTATTCCCTCGTTCTCCCTGCTGATGAAAACAACCGCTACCCAGCCCAAAACCGAAGTCGAGGATAAGGCCGCCCGCGCCGCCGCCCAACCCGACCACCGGCCCGCCGCCGTCGCCCAGCGCCAGCAGCAGGCCACCATTGCCGCCAGCCCCCGCCAGCAAACCCAGACGGTGCCGGCCAGCCTCCCCGCCCCCAACCGCACCGGCCTCCCCGATGCGCTCAAAACCGGCGTAGAAAACCTCTCCGGCTATTCCCTGGACGATGTGCGGGTGCATTACAACTCCGCGCAGCCCGCCCAGCTCCAGGCCCACGCCTACGCCCAGGGCACCGATATTCACGTTGCGCCGGGCCAGGAACAGCATCTGCCCCACGAGGCCTGGCACGTGGTACAGCAGAAGCAGGGCCGCGTGCAGGCCACCCGCCAGCTGAAAGGTGCGGTACCCGTAAACGATGACGCCGGGCTGGAGAAAGAAGCTGACAAAATGGGAGAGCGAGCCGACTTCCTACCTTCTCAGCTGCGTTCAAAACCACGGCCTGTTTTAGCAAGCCCGTCTAACCAGACAGCTGTTGTACAAGGGGCATTCTGGCCACAAGGAGCATTTAAGTGGCGAGACGATGAGACGAAAAAGGTCTATGACCAAGACCAGATACAAGTTGATAATAGAATTCGAGTCTCTGGCTTTGGAGAAACGTTTTACATCGAATCTATCAACGGGCGTTGGAATAGAGTGGGAGTAATGGAGCAGGAATATATACTTAGTGAATCCGACCAGGAAGAGGAAGATGAGGAAGTAGACCCGGTTGCACAGTATTACCCGGCGAGTTTTGCCGTAGCTGTGAAGGCAACCGATATTGATTATAGCAACCATAATTCCTTCGTGAAGCAGAAAATTGTATCGGTACAGATTCCAGATTCCCGGCCCGAAGGAACTTCCGGCGAGAAGGAAGGCGGCCACTTAACCGCGTGGGTCGTGATGCGCTCAGAAGTAGCCCAGAAAGTACGCGCAACGATGACCATGCCAGCCGCTATTGCTGGTATGAAAGAGCTGGCTGCCACCTACTTTTCCTTGCCTGGTAATAGTCGGGGGCAGTATCTGGACCTCAAGCAACAGCAGATTTATAAGCAAACGCATGATGCGCTACGCAAGCTGGTAGGGCAGGCAGACCACATTCCGCCAATGGCGTGGTTAAGCTATCTACAAAAGCTGATTGAAGCCTACCTAATGGCGCGTAATGCTCTGCCCCTAACGGCAGTTGCAACCACAGAAAATATTGGTAAGGGCGAGGCAGCCGTCAACAGTCGACTTTGGGATTTTGAAAAGGACCAAAGTATTCACAAAGACGCTACTACCGAGAATGCGCAGGAATATACCAGCACTTTGCTCTGGGGAGTATTCGACGCGACTTCGGCTCATGCGTGGGCCAGCGCACAAGATAAGAGCGAAGGAAATTTCCAGGCGATGTCGCCGCGCCGGGACGAAGAAGAGGAAAAAGCCCCGTTCGACGCAAATGATCCAGTAAACTGGCTATCCTACGAACGGCGTATGCTGGAAGCCATTGCTCAGCACGTTGTCACTGTCAGCCAGGCATATCCTGCAGCTTACCAAGCGGCTAAGCTCACGTCAAACGCGGGAGTCAAGCAGCTTATAAAATGGACGGAAGATCCTAAGAAAATGAAAAAGCTAATAGGGGTAAAACCTAAGAAAGAGGCAGTAGAGGGGGAAGCAATAGATATTAACGAGGCAACTATAGTTAAAAGGCTGCCTATAGTTCTGGAGCGAATTAAGACAGGCCATTACGTAAGACCTGACGATGCTATTGAGGAAGAAGAGCGATAAAACAGCCCGTAAACAAGCTCATGAATGTAAGCAGGATATTTTTTGCCGTTGGCACATACACCGACCCAGAGTTTTGCGCTTCCCCAGCTCACCCCGTCTTGCCATCCTTGGCCAGTTCCCGCTGCACGCCACGGGCTATATCGGCGGCGGTGATGGGGCGGAGTTTGCCCTCCTGCCGGGTGGCCAGCACGCAATAGCGCAGCACGTTGATGATGGTGCCGCCGGCCATTTTGTGTTGCCCGGCCAGGGCCGGAAAATTCACGTCTTTGGCTACTTTAAGGGTGCCGCCGAAGGCCTGCCGCCACAGCAGTTCCCGCTCCTCAGGGCCGGGCAGCGGAAAGTGGATCATGGCCTGAAAGCGGCGGGCAAAGGCCTCATCCAGATTGCCCTTGAGGTTGGAGGCCAGCACGATGACGCCGGCGAAATCCTCGATGCGCTGGAGCAGGTAGGCTATTTCCTGGTTGGCGTGCCGGTCGTTGCTAGAGCTGGTGGCAATGCGCTTGCCGAACAACGCGTCGGCCTCATCAAAGAACAGAATCCAGCGCCGCCGCTCGGCCGTGTCGAACACCCGGGCCAGGTTCTTTTCCGTCTCGCCGATGTACTTGGACACAATCATCGACAGATCCACGCGGTAGACCTCATGGCCGGTGGTCTGGCCCAGCAGGCAGGCGGTGAGGGTTTTGCCGGTGCCCGGCGGGCCGTAGAACAGGGCGCGGTAGCCGGGCTTGAGGTGGCGGCGCAGGTGGGCGTCGCCCAGAATGGCGTCCTGCTGCGCCAGCCAGGTCTGCATTTCCTCCAGCTGCTCCAGCACGTGGTGGTCGAGCACCAGATCATCCCAGGTTAGCGGCGTGGTGATGCGCTGGGCCGGAAAATCGGGGCTGTAGTGCGGGCGGGGGCGCTGGCCGGTGGTGATGAGGGCCAACGCCTCGGGCGGCACCAGCAAGGCTCCGCTCAAGGGCGGCTCCCCGGCCTCGGCAGTGCCCAGCTGCACCAGCTGCCCCGCCGCCAGCCCCGAGTCGGTCCAGAGACTGACCTGGTAGTGGAGGCGGCGGCCCAGGTCGTCGCCGGCCAGCAGAAACAGGGCCGTTTCGCCGGTGGGCAGAAAGCCCGCGTGGTGCTTGCCCTTCAACCCGCCAAACTCGGTGAAGTTCCGGTCGTAGGTGCTGTTGCGGGCAAACAGGCTGTCCAGGGCCTGAGGGCGCAGGTGCGGGGCCAACGCCAACGCCAGTACGAGGCGTTCGGCCCATCCCAGCTGATGCTGCTGAATCAGCTGCGCGTACGCATCGGGGGGGGCGGCGGGCAGCGGCGGGGCCGCCACGTCTTCCACGGCCGCCACGCTGCTTTCCATTCCGAAATACTGCTTGATGCGGGCGTCGAGCACGGCCACCAGCCAGTGTAGCTCCTGCGTAAGGGTGTCGCCGGGGTGGGCGGAAGATGCTGACGCGGACATGCGGATCGGGCAGAAGTAGAGCGGTAAAGAAGAGGCCGTTTGCCGACGCCAAAATCCAGCAAGGCACCACCCGTAACGAGGCGTAACTACCCGTCACAAAAGCAGACAAACCGGGCACGGCCGGCGGCAAGATAATGGATATCTTACCGCCACTGAACTGCCGCTGGCCTCCCGGGCCGCCGGTTCCCCAGCCTGTGTTACCTTCTACTTATCCATTGTTTGCCCGGTGAAGCCCTTCCGTACTCTATCGTGCCGTACCGCGTCCCGGCAACTTTGCCAGTTGCTGCTGCCGGGCCTGCTACTTACCGGTTTCCCCGGTTCCAGCCAGAGCCGGCCGGCCAGGACGAAGCCGAAAACCACCGCCCGGCCGGCCGCCAGCCGGCTCCAGGGTGTCTTCACCGACCCCGCGCTACCCATTCCGCCGCCCAGCGTGCAGAACCGGCAGCGGTACAGCCGCGCCGACCAATACGACTTCAGCAGCGGCATAAGCTACCAGCTGCCCCCCAAAGCACCGGCTGCTGATGCCCCGCCCCGCCGACTCAGGCCCGGCGCGGTGGTGTTTGGCTGGCACCCGTACTGGCTGGGCAACGCCAGCGCAACTTACACTTTCGGTCTGTTGAGCCACGTGGCCTACTACGGCTATCAGGCCAACGACCTGGGCCAACTGTTGGACGTGCCGGCCGGCTACGGCCCCGACAGCCTGCTGGCCCAGGTGCGGCGGCAAAAATCGGCCTGCAAAGTGCTGCTGACCATCTCCTACCCCGCCGCCGAAGGCCGCAACTCTTTGCTGAACGAAAGTCGGCAGCCGGCCCAGAACCGGTTACTGGCGGCCATTGTGGCGCGGGTGGTAGCTACCGGCGCGCACGGCGTAAACCTGGATTTTGCCCCGCCCGACCAGAAGCCGCAGGTATTCCGGCAGCTTAACCGCCAGCTGACAAAGCAAACCGCCGACCTCCGGAAGCAGGAAAATGCCCTGGCCGCCGAAGCCGCCGCCCTCCGGCAGCAGCTCACCCCGGCGGCCCCCGATTCGCTGCTGCTATTAGCCGACGACAAAGACAACCTCACGGCCGCCCTGCTCACTACCACCCAACAGCAGCAAAACCTGGAAGTAACCATTACCGCCCACCAGAAAAAGGCCCCGCAGCCGCTGCCCAAGCACGGGCTCATCTGGGGCACGGTGGTTGGCTGGTTTGATCTGGATAAGAAGGCCAAGGAGCAGCTGGCCATTGACCAGGCCCAGTTTACGAAGGAGCAGCAGGACCTGGACAAGCAAAAAAGCCAGCTGGCCAACGAGGAAAGCAGTCTGCGGAAGAAGCTGCGGCTGAACGCCCAGCTCACCCGCAACTACGCGGCCCGGCAACAGGCCCGTCTGCCGCAGCAGGCTGCCACCGCGCAGCAGCAGGCTCTTACTACCGAGCAACAGGCCGCCACTCAGGCCCAGCTAACCCGCAAGCAGCAGGCCCAGCTGGACGTGCGGCGCCGGGCCGCGTCGTACCAGGACGTGGTGCCGCCGGCCATGCGCCCGCTCACCGACCACTCGCAGGAGTTGCAGGACTTTATTGCCCGCCTGGCCGTGCGCCTGTGGGCTCAGGATTCCTCGTACCAGCTGACCCTGAACGTACCAGCCGTGGACAGCACCGGCACCTACCGCAACCTGCGGGCCGTGCAGCACCTGGTGAGCCTGTTCATCGTGAAGGCCTTCGATTACACGCCCTACAACCAGATAGTACCCGGCCCTCTGGCCCCGCTAAAACCCGGCGAAGTCTGGGGGCCGCACAGCATTACTACCTCGGTGGCGTACTACCTGCAGCAGGGTAGCGTACCGCGCCGGCAGCTGGTGGTGGGCTTCCCGCACCTGGCCAAAGTGTGGCAGGTAGACAGCCTGGGCGGCCAGCGGGTGGGCGACTTGCAGGCCCCGCAGTACTGGACCAACCGCCAGCTCCGGCCGTTTCTGCCCGTTTCCGATGGCAAGCTGGACCTCACCAGCCTGAGCCAGAATTCCAGCAGCCTCGCCCCCACCCAGTTCGGGCAGCCCGCCCCGCAGGCCTGGTGGGAAGATTCCGTTAGCCTGGCTCCCAAGTACGCCTGGCTGCTCGAAGAGAAGTTGGGCGGCGTGGGCATCTGGGCGTTGGGCTACGATGCCAAACCAGCCCAGACCTGGAACCTGATTCAGGCCAATTTCACCGAGCCCATTCCGGCGGCGGCCAAGCCGAAGGATGTGGCGGGGCGGCTGTCGGCGGTCCGGCAGCTGGTGCTGTTCGGGGCGGTGGTGCTCATCGGCTTTCTGCTGCTGGGGCTGCTGATTGCCACCTACCGCCGCGCCGCCGAGTTGCTGGACGCGCCGCCGCTGCTGGTGAGCGTAAGCCTGCTCATCGGTTTGTGCAGTCTGTGCGTGGTCGGCTACGCTTTCTGGGCGGGGCTGCTCACGCTTTCCGGCTGGCTGTTCGTGGCCCTGGGCCTGGGGCTGCTGCTGCTGAACGTGCTGCTTTACCGCCGCTACTGGCGGCAGCAGATTCTGCCCTAGTGCTGGCTTTTCAGCAGCGAGTCGACGGCCGCCACGGCCAGCCGGCTCACGTACACGCCCACCAGACACAAAGCAAAAAACAGCAGGCCCAAGTGAAACGGGGCCGCGGAAGGCACCTCCGCCAGCAGCTGCCGGTACAACGTGCCTTGGGCCTGCAACCCGGCGTGCAGCATGGTGGCCAGAATAGCCGCTATCAGCAGGGCCGCAAACAGCCACAGCAATTCCCGCAAAACAATGGGTAGGATCTTAGTCATCGGCTTTCTATAAAACTCCGCACTATTCGGGCTTTAAGATACGCGGCGGCGCGGTGCCGCCTTTGCCCGGCGCCATATTTGTTTTCCTGAATTACCGGCCGGGCGGCCGGGCAAACGAGCGGGACAACCAATTTTAACCGGCTTATCTGTACATCCTTACGCACTCTGTACACACTTTGTCTACGGCCTGTTTTTGGAAAAAGTATGGGTTGCGGTGAAGGTTTGGACTCTAGTTCCTCTTCACCTAATTTCCTTTCCACATGGGATTCAGACCCGCCCCCGACACAAGCTATTTTCTGATAGCCAAGAACAGCAACATGCCCCTGGGCGTCCGCGACAACTCCGGCAAAGCCTGGGCCGAAATCGAGCAGCAGACCTGGAACCCGGATGCGCCCCAGCCCCAGCAGCACTTCCGCTTCGATACCGCCCCCAACTTCCTGTTCTGGATCAAGCCCGGGGGCCGCGACCTGTACCTGGAACCCCTGGGCTCCCGCCAGGGCCAGGGCCGGGACGACGGGACGCCTATTGCCCAGGCCGATTGGAAGCCGGGGGTTGAATTTCAGAAGTTCCGGCTGGTACCGGCTGGCAACGGCTACTACCGCATCATCAGCCAGTACACGGGCAAGTTGCTGGATGTGTACGGCAACACCACGGCGGCCGGGGCCCGGCTGGTGCAGCACAGCCCCAGCACCACCGAAAACCAGCTGTTCCGGCTGGTGGCCGTGCCCAACAGAAACCTGCCCCTGAACACCACCTCCTTCCAGACCTACACCAACTACGCGCGCATGCTGGTGCTGGGCCTGGCCGGGGTGATTCCGAAGGTGGGCGGCGCTTTATCGGGCGTGATTGGCTTCCTCTGGCCCACCGACGGCGACCAGCGCTTCTGGCAGCAGATGAAAACCTACGTGGACGTGCGCGTGCGGGAAATGCTGCAACACCAGCAACTGGGGATTCTGGAAGGCCACCTCTCCGCCCTGATTGAGAACCTGCGCCTGGCCAACGACCCGGACCTGCCCCACCCCAACCGCTACGTGCACCTGGTAGCCATTACCACGGGCACCACCGACGCCGCCTGGAACTTCACCAAACAGGAATATCTCGAGAGTCACCGCATCCTCTCCCATTTGTCGGCCTGGGGCACGCTGGTACTGGGGGCCTACGCCCAGATTGTGCGGGACTACGACCTGATGCACCCCGATATGAAGGCCGACGAGCGGGCCAAGGCCAAGGGCGTGTACAAAACCAAGCTCAAAACCAGCATTCAGGAATACACCCGCACCATAACCGCGGCCCGGGCCAAGGCCCTGAAATGGCGGCTGGACAAAATAGGCACCACCCACCCCTACTACGCCTGGGATGAGGGGGCGGGCTGGCGCAAGCGCTTCAGTGAAATTGTGCGCCAGGGCCGCGACCGGGGCCTGATGTACGATTACACGCACACGCAGCAGGCGTACAAGGCCCGGCTGGCGCAGGTGACGGAGCAGTTCAACGCCGAGATGGACGCGGTGCTGTCACCCACCCGCCTCTGGCGCTTCCTGGACCCCGACGTAACCGAGCGGCCCGCGCAGGAAACCATCCGCCGGGCGGTGGGGCCGTTTCCGTGCCGCCGCACCGAGGACGCGCCCCCACTGGTAACCGGCACCATCACGCACCTGAGCATTAGCAGTACCAACGGTCATTTTTCGGGCTTGACGGTACGCTACGCCGATGGCCGCAAGCGGGTAACGGGGCAGGAAGGCACCACCGTCAAGAACTTCCCGCTCCAGCCCGATGAGTACATCATCAACGCCTACGGCCTGGAGCGCAACGTGTACCTGGTGGCCCTCACCTTCGAAACCAACCTGGGCAACGTATTCACCACCGGCAACCCCACCGACGCGCCCGACCCCTCCGTGTACGGCGACTCCCTGTTTGACAGGGTGCTGCTGGAGTTCCGGGCCGGCCTGGACGATGCGCTCAGCCCCCGCCTCACGGGTTTCTCCAACGGCGGCGGCGGCCTGTGCTTTCACTGGGAATACAGCTGGCAGTACGACTGGACGGGCAACCTCTCGCCCGCCGAGCCTCAACTGGCCGAGCCTTCGCGCCCCCGCTTGGTCCGCGCCCCCCAACCCCAGGAGTTGGAGGAGCAGGTTTTGGCTGAAGCCGAGCTGGAGCAGGATTTTACTACCCGGGAGTTTGCCCCCGGGCAGTGGTAAGCGGCTTCTGACTACCGCTTTCTACGCACATTCGGCCCCACTCGCCCCGGCAGGTGGGGCCGAATGTGCGTAGGGGCCGGCTATTTTCTTCCGGCGCACCCAACCCTCCACCTGCCTTTTCATCGGCGCTAAGTACTCGGTGATAAGTAAGCCCACAAACGTATCGCCTGGCTCCCCCTCTCCTTTTTCGGAGAGGGGGCCGGGGGGTGAGGCGAACAGCCAGAACACTACGCTTGCTTCTGGCTGAGCACTTAAACCACCCGGACCGGGGGCGGCCCTACCAGAGTGGCAGGCCCACCCTACCAAAACGGTAAGGTGGAGTACGCTCCCGGCTTACCGGTGGCGGGCTGAAAGTTCGTTTTCAGCGTTTTAGTTGGGTTTTTGCAGCTGGTACGCGTAGCTGGCACGGTGCCTGTACCCGGTAGTCTATCTTTCTCATTTTTGGCCGTTGGCCACCGTTGGATATGACCGGATTACTTATTTTTCTGGGTGTAGGCGTGATTTTGCTCTTTATGGGCCTGTGCATTGCCCAGGAGTACGAGCGGGCCATTGTGTTTCGACTGGGCCGGTTTGTGGGCCAGCGCGGGCCGGGGCTGTACTGGATTATCCCGTTCATTGAGCGCCGCATCACGGTGGATATGCGCACCAAAACCGTAGAACTGGAGCAGCAGGAAACCATCACCAAAGACTCGGTAACCATCAAGGTAAACGCCGTGCTCTGGTTCCGGGTGCTCAGCCCCGAGAAGGCCATCATCAAGGTGGCCAACTTCAACCAGGCCGTGTACCAGCTCTCAGTCACGGCCCTGCGCAACGTCATCGGCCAGCACCAGTTGGATGAAGTGCTCAAGTCGCGCCAGGAAATCAACGCCACGCTGCAGCGGCTGGTGGATGCTGCCACCGAGCCCTGGGGCGTGCAGATTGAGATGGTGGAAATCAAGGACGTGGAAATTCCCGAATCCATGCAGCGCGCCATGGCCCGCGAGGCCGAGGCCATCCGCGAAAAACGGGCCCGCATCATCAAGGCCGAAGCCGAGCTGGAAGCCTCCCTCAAGCTCACCCAGGGCGCCAAGCAGATGGAAAGCAGCCCCATGGCCCTGGAGCTGCGCCGCATGCAGATGCTCTCGGAAATCGGCATCGATAACAACACGACTACCGTGGTGCTCATCCCCTCCGAGTTCACCAATCTGGCCCGGGGTTTCGCGCAAAATCAGTCGGGCACCACGGTTTCGTAGGCGGCCCCTTTCGCTGCACTGGCCGCGCCCGGCACCGCCGGCACAACCATTCGTTGTGCCGGCGTTTTTTATGCGTGGTGCCACCACCAACCAGCCCGATTTTTCGATAGGTTTAACGGTACGTTTTCTCCCGCTACTCTATTCCTTTTCGCCTTATGAAAATTGTTACTCTTTGCCTCCTGGCAAGCCTGCTAGCCACGGCAGCCCAGGCCCAAACCAGCTACCAGGCACCCACCGGCTACTCGCTGCAAACCGCCGACGACTATATCGAATATGAGCCCCAGGTAGTAGCCACCGTGAACTGGCTGGAGAAAACCCCGCTGGGCCAGCAGCCCGAGCTCCGCAAGCAGGCCGACCAGTTCCTGTTCCAGTGGATCAGCGGCAGCTCTTCGGTGTCGGTGCAGCTGCAGAAGTACGTGGCCGACCTCGCGGGCCAGGATTCGGAGCTGCTGATGCTGTTTATGGGCGGCTGGGCGCGCTACCAGCTCCAGCACCCCGAGGTGAAAGATCCGGCCGTGCTCAACACCGAAGGCATCCGGACGATGCTGCGCGCCTACCGGGCCGGCGGCTTCCGCAAAAACAAGCAGCTGGACGAGCTGACGAAGCTGGACTCGAAAGGTACGTTGGTCGAGTGGGTAAGAAAGCAGCTGGCGGGGTAGTAGCGTGCAGCCGTTGCTGCGCATTTCGCTATGAAACAATGATCTGCTAAACGGAACGCGAAACAACGGCTCCGTACTACTGCCGCGCTAGTATTCTGATCGGCTGGCAAACAGTTTTTACGCTTCCGATTTGGAAGTTACCGTGCCCACAGCCGTACTTGCGGCCACAAAACGGCGCAGAACCTGCTATCCGGCCCTGCTCCTGACCTTCTGTTATGCTCGTTTCCGTTGTTTCGTACGCTTCCTTTGCCTCCCCGGCTGCTGCTGGTGCGGGCGTGGCGTGTACAACGCCGAAGCGCGGCAAGCGGGTAGCCGGCGGCCTAGCCGTGGGCCTCATGATGGTCAAAAAATCGAAGAAACGTAACCCGACCTGACCGTCGCAACCGTTCGTCGTACCTCACCGCTACCACTGAACTTTCCAGCGCCGGTCCTGCCAAGGGCCGGCGCTTCTTTTTTGACCCGATGTTTCACCTTGCCCGCAACCTAGCGGGCACTTTTGCCGACTCTCCGATTCGGTTTCCTGCTAGTATGAAAATTCTGAAGTTTGGCGGCACGTCCGTTGGGTCGGCGCAGCGGATGCGCGAGGTGGCAGAGCTGATTCACGCCCCGCATCTGCAGCGGCGCATCGTGGTGCTGTCGGCCATGAGCGGTACCACCAACGCCCTGGTCGAAATCGGGCAGCTGCTCTACGCCGGTGATGCCAGCACCGCCACCGCCCGCATTGAGGCCCTGCGCCAGCGCTACCACGAGGTGGCCCGCGAGCTGCTGCCCGAGGCCGCCGTGGCCGAGCAAGCCATTCAAGACCTCGACCACCACTTTGATACGCTGCTGGGCCTCACGGCCGCGCCGCTTTCGGCTGATGGCGAGCGGGTGATTCTGGCCCAGGGCGAGCTGCTGAGTACGTTGCTGGTGCATCGGTACGTGACGCAGGTGCTGGGCCGCCCGGCCGTGCTGCTGCCCGCCCTCGACTTCATGCGCCTCGATGTGGACGAGGAGCCCGACGCGCCCGCCATCCGGGAGCTGCTGGCCACCACGCTGGCCCCGCACGCTGCGCAGGCGCTGTTCATCACCCAGGGCTACATCTGCCGCAGCGCCCAGGGCTCCATCGACAACCTCAAGCGCGGCGGCTCCGACTACTCCGCTTCCCTGATTGGGGCCGCCGTGGGGGCCGAGGAAATCCAGATCTGGACCGACATCGACGGGCTGCACAACAACGACCCGCGCATTGTGCAGGGCACCTACCCTATCCGGGAGCTGTCGTTTGACGAGGCGGCGGAGCTGGCCTACTTCGGGGCCAAGATTCTGCACCCCAGCTCCATTCTGCCGGCGGCCAAGCACGGCATTCCGGTGCGCCTGCTCAATACTATGCAGCCCGAGGCCCCCGGCACCATCATTTCCAGCCGCACCGGTGCTGAAGCCATCAAGGCCGTGGCCGCCAAGGACGGCATTACGGCCATCAACGTGAAATCGAGCCGGATGCTGCTGGCCCACGGTTTCCTACGCAGCCTGTTCGAGATTTTCGAGCGGTACCGCACCTCCATCGACATGATTACGACCTCCGAGGTAGCCGTGTCCCTGACCATCGACGACGCCACCCGCCTGCCCCAGATCCTGGAGGAGCTGCGTCGCTTCGGCTCGGTGGTGGTGGATGAAAACCAGAGCATCATCTGTCTGGTAGGTAATCTGGAGCAGGACGCCCACGGCTCGGCTAACCGCGCCTTCGCGGCCCTCAAGGATATTCCAGTGCGCATGATCAGCTACGGCGGCTCGCCCAACAACATCAGCATTCTGGTGAGCACCACCGACAAAACCCGCGCGTTGCAGGCCCTGAATGCGGGGTTGTTTCGGGGGTAACCATAGGAAAAACAGACCGTCATGCTGAGCGAAGCGTAGTCGAAGCATCTCTACCGCTTCGTTGCAATGCTATTGATTAGTCAGAGGTAGAGATGCTTCGACTACGCTTCGCTCAGCATGACGGGCATATTATCCCAGTCCTTCAGACTCTCAGCTTACCAACCCATGCCTTTTCACCTTCCGGCGGAGCTTGCCCAACAGCCGACTCCCTTCTACTATTACGACCTGCCGCTGCTCGACCAGACGCTAGCGGCCCTCACGGCGGCGGCCCGGCCCGGCAACTTTCAGGTGCATTACGCCCTCAAGGCCAACTCCAACCTGCCGATTCTGCAGCGCATCCGGGCCGCTGGCCTGGGGGCCGACTGCGTGAGCGGCGGCGAGGTGCAGCGGGCTCTGGAAGCCGGCTTCGCCCCCGACCACGTGGTGTTTGCCGGCGTGGGCAAGTCGGATGCGGAAATCAACCGGGCTTTGGCCGCCGATATTTTCTGCTTCAATGCCGAGTCGGTGCCGGAGCTGCGGGTGCTGAATGAGCTGGCCGCCGCCCAGGGCCGCGTGGCCCGGGTGGCCCTGCGCATCAACCCCAACGTGGACGCCCACACCCACGCCTACATCACCACCGGCCTGGAGGCCAATAAGTTCGGCATCAGCCTCCAGGATCTGGCGGGCGTAATCGACAGCCTGGACGGCCTGCCCCACGTGGAATTGATTGGCCTGCACGCCCATATCGGCTCCCAGATTACCAACCTGACGGTATTTGCCGCCCTCAGCCGCAAGCTCAACGAGCTGCAAACCTGGCTGGAAGGTCGGGGCCACCAGCTCCCCCACCTCAACGTGGGCGGCGGCCTGGGCATCGACTACCACACCCCCGACGAGCAGTTGATTCCGGATTTCGCGGCCTACTTCGGCATGTTCGAGCAGCACTTGCAGCGGCGGCCGGGCCAGCAGGTACACGTGGAGCTGGGCCGGGCCGTGGTGGCGCAATGCGGCACTTTGGTGAGCCGGGTGCTGTACGTGAAGGAGAGCCAGCAGGTGCGCTTCGCCATTCTCGACGCGGGCATGACCGAGCTGATCCGGCCGGCCCTCTACGGCAGCCACCACCACATCCAGAACCTGAGCAGCCAGGGCCCGGAACTGCCCTACGACGTGGTAGGGCCCATCTGTGAGTCGTCGGATACGTTTGCCAAAGGCGTGCTGCTGCCCGAAACCCGGCGCGGCGACTTGGTGGCCATCCGCTCGGCAGGGGCCTACGGTGAGGTTATGGCCTCGGGCTACAACCTGCGTGAGAAAGCCCCGGCCGTGTACCGATAGGGTCCGCCCGCCGACCCTTTACCGGCCGAAACCACGCGTTGGCTTGGCAGAAATCCTTGTTGATCAAAACTTTCCCCGCACCCGCTAGGCCGGCCTCTATCTTTGTTTCAATAACAAGCGGCGCTGGTGAGGTGTATTGGAAAGGAACACCTCTCGCAGCGGAGTGTTATGGTCGGTACGTAGGGTGGATATAGGAATGGCCGACCACAGCCCCGTCAGGAAAAAGCCGCTGCCTTTGGCAGCGGCTTTTCTTTTTGCCCCCTGGTGGTCAGGCTGAGTAGCCAGTAAAACAACCGGATATACAAGAAACGTCTACTTATCCATCAGTAGCCTGCTTACTCCACCGTCAGGCGCAAAGCCGTGGCTCCCACCCGCACCACGTACACCCCGGTGGCGCGGCCGGCTGGCAGGGCCAGCGCGGCCGTCCCGGCGGCATCGGCCGTGGCGCGCAGTACCTGGCGGCCCACGGCATCAAATACCGTTACCACGGTGCCGGGCTGCGCCCCGGTGAGGGTGGCGGCTTGGGTAGTCGGGTTCGGAAACAAGGCCAGGCCGGGCTGGGCGCTGACGGCTACCATACGCACGGCCGAGTAGCTGGCCGTCCCGTCCCGGTCGACCTGGCGCAGGCGGTAGTACACGAGGCTGGTGGCGTACCGGGCCACGGCCGGGTCCAGCAGCTGGTACGCGTGCGGCTGGCTGCTGCTGCCCTGGCCCGCTACCTGCCCGATGCGCCGGAACGCGCGCCCGTCGGGACTGACTTCCACCTCAAACCGGTCGTTATTGACTTCCGAGGCTGTGGTCCAGCGCAGCAGCACGTCGGGGCCCTGGGCGGCGGCAGTGAAGCTCGTCAGCGTCACGGGTAGCGGGGTGCTGCCCAGCGGCGAGTCGGCGGTGCTGACCGTAAAAAAGGAGAAGCTCGCATTCGACGGGATGGTGCCCGTGACCGTGCGGGTGCCGGTGGCATCCTGACTCGGGCTGATGCGCGACCAGTCGGAGCCAGCTACGGGCGCGGCGGCGCGGGCCCAGGCCTGGCTCTGGCGGAAATCGGTCAGGCCGTTGTCGTTGTCCGACAGCCAGCTTAGCTGCACCGTGCCGCTCACGGCCGCAGAGGTGGCCCAGATCCGGTCGATGCCCTTGTACAGCCCGTTGCCACTGGTGCCATAGCTGATCTGGGCCGCGCCCAGGCCGGCCCGGCGGGTAACAGTCAGGTTGCTGAGGCCGATGGCGGGCGTAAGCACGAAACCGTTGGCGAAGCTGGTGGCGGCACCGGCCGGCACCGAGGCCCGCACGGCTGCCAGGCTGCCCCATACGTACCGGCCGCTCTGCTCTCCCGCCAGGGTGGCTCCATCCAGCAGGCGCAGCACGGAGCCGGGGCTCACCGCCACCATCCCGCTGCTGAGCGTGAGGCCGCCGGCCACGTCGGCGTTGCTGGCGGCGGGCAGGGTCACGCCGCCGCCGGTGTTGCTCACCGTCAGGTTATATAGGCGGGCCCCGGCCAGGTCCAGCTGCTGGGTGGCCGCGCCGTTCAGGGTTACGGTGCTGGCAGTGCCGGCTTGCAGGGTGGCCCCGGCCGCGCTGTTCAGGTTGCCGCCCACGTACAGCTGGTTGCTACCGCTGCTCAGGTCCAGGGTGCCGCTGGCGTTTTGCAGCGTGCCGCCCACCCACAGCACGGCCCCGTTGGTGAGGCTGATGGTCGCGCCGTTATTGGTCAGGTCCTGGGCCAGACCAGGCAAAGCTGAGCCAAGCAGCAGCAGCCCCAGGGAGAAGAAGTGTTTCATATAGTACAGACGGTAAGCACCGGGCTACCCCGGCGCAGGAAAGGACCTAGCGGCGGGCCTGCTGGCCAGCTGCTTCCAGCCGCCGCAGCCGGGCCTCGAAGTTTTCCAGCGTGGCCGTGGCCCGGGCGGCCTGGGCCTGGGCCGAGCCGGCGGCGCTGGTGGCCTGGGCAGCGGCAGCCTCCGCCGTGGCGGCGCGGGCCTGCAGGGCCGTAATCTGGGCCTGCTGCTCTTTCAGAGCCTCAATAAGCACGGGCGTCAGCTGGGCATAGTTCACGGCTTTATAGCCTTCGGCATCGGTGCTTACCAGCTCGGGGTAGATTTTCTCCACCTCCTGGGCCAGCAGGCCTACCTGCCGGGCACCGGCCGTGCCGCCGTGGCGGACGCCCAGCGCGTTCCACTCGTAGCGGACCCCGCGCAGGGCCAGCACCGAGGCCAGGGCGCTGCTGATGGGCTGTATGTTGGTCTTGAAGCGCTGGTCGGAAGTGACGGCTACGTTGTTGGCGCGTATCTGCCCATTCACGTCCAGTTTGTAGTTGGCCGTAGCCACGCCGATGCCCACGTTGCCGTTGCCCTGCACCCGCAGCAGGGTAGCCCCCGCCGCGTCCTGGGCGGTGCTCTGGCTCACGTCGAGGGCGGCGGTAGTACCCGTGGCGGCTATCTTGACGGCCAGGCCGGTTGCGTTGGCGGCTGTATTGGCGTTGTAGAACATCCCGGCGTAGCCCGACTGGTTGGCGGCCCAGGCCAGGGAGCCGGGGTTGCCGCCGATGCCTTCACTGCCGATGATGTTGGTGGCCGTGTTGGCCAGCTGCGAGTAGGGGGCGGCTTCGTTGATGCCCACCCGACCCGCGTTGGTAATGGCCAGGCCCGTGCTGCCGCCGTTGCCCACCAAGAAGAAGCTGCCCAGGTTGAAGTTGCCCCCGGCCGCCGTAATAGCCTGCCACTTGCCATAGCCGAGACCATCCGACATCAGCACCTTGCCCGCGCCCTGGGTGCCATCGACGATGCGGATGGCCGAGCCGGTGCCGTTGTAGCCAGGGTGCTGGCAGATGCCCACCCAGCGCAAAGGCTCTTTGCCCGGAGCCGACCCACCGGCCGAGAAGAAGCCCGCCCAGCCGCCACCCCGGTAGGCCGTGGCCCAGATGCCGTAGTCGTTGGCCGTGGTGGTGCCCTCGGGCAGCTTACCGTAACCGGAGAGGATGGCGCGGGAGTAGCGGGCCCCGAAGTTGCTACGCGTCATCAGGGCGGCGCTCTGGGTGCCCACGCTGGCGTTCAGCTCCACCTGGGCCGTGGAGTCGCCCAGGGAGGTGGTTGCGGTGCCCAGCAGGCGCTGGGCGTTCAGGTTCAGGGTTTGGGTGGCGGAGTGGTTGCCCAGGTTGTCGGCCCCCAGGCGCACCCAGGTCGTGCCGTCGTAGGCATACAGGCCGGGGGTGCTGTCGGTGAGGTAGATGAGCAGGCCCGGCACGGGCGGGGCAGTGGTGCTGGCCGTGAGGGCGTCGCGCTGGGCCAGGGTGAGGCGGGGCAGCAGCAGCCCCTGGCTGGTACTGCGCACTTCCAGCGCCGCCGAAGCAGCGGGGGTGGTGGTGCCGATGCCCACCGAGCCGGTCTGGGCCTGGGCGAGGCGGGGGGCGACCAGCAAAAGCGTGGCGGCCAAAGGAGCAAGTAGGTAACGTTGTGACATCAGGCGGAGGAAGAGGAAAAGGAAGTATGAAGATCGGCCCAAACCAGGGTGCTTTCCTAATTGCACCCGGGCGTAGCGGGCAGACAAGGGCGGCAGGTAGCCGACGTGGGACCCGCTACCTGCGGGCCTGCGCGTCTGGTTCGGGCGCGCCGCCGGTAGCCGCTTCCAGTCGCCGCAGCCGGGCCTCGAAGGCACCCAGCGTGGCCGTGGCCCGGGCGGCCGTGGTTTCGGCGGCGGCGGCGCGGGCTTGCAGCGCGGCATTCTGGCGGCGCAGCTCCTCCACTTCCGTAACCGGCAACTGGACTGGCGCGGGCGCGGCCGTGGTGGCGGTTACCTGGAGCTGGCGGATAAGCTGCTGCTGCTGGGCGTTTTCGGCTTCCAGCAGCAGTACTCGGCGGTACAAAGCCTGAATGGCAATCAGGTTCACCCCATCGAAGTCGGCTTGGTTGATGGTGGTGGTGTTGCCGATGGTGCCCAGCGCATCGTGGCCGAAGGCCTGGTAGAAATCCTGGGCCATGGGGCCGTAGTGGCGCATGGTATCGGGGCTCTGACCTTTGTAGTTCCAGGAGCCCAGGCGCATCCGCCCGATGGATTCCAGGAAGCGGTTGCCATCGGCCAGCACCCGACGCTCTTTCTTGGTTGAGTCGGAGAGGATGGTCCAGGCGTTGCTTCCGCTGGTGAGCTGTACCCCCACGGGCGTCTGCATCGTGCCGTTATTGGTGCCGTTGGTGGCCACGGTGGTAAACAGCCGATACCCGCCCTCGAAGCGGGCCGAGAACTGGTTGCGGGTGGTGCTCACTAACGAGTCGTCCACGTAGGAGGTGCGGTAGGGCGAGAAGTCGGCCAGTACGAAGCTGCCCTCGAAGCCGCCGGTACGGGCGTAGTAGCCCAGGGCGTAGCAGTTGCTGTTGCTGCTGCGCGCCTGGCAGCGGTAGCCGAAGGCCAATGACGGCACGTTCATATTGATGGAGGTCTGCGTTTTGCTCTGGTAGCCGCCTACTATGCCGTGGTAGCCCCGGTAGGCGTTTTCGCGGCCCATCAGCAGCCCATAGTAGCCCAGCACAGCTTGGTTCTGGTAGCCCGTGGCCAGGGTATAATCGCTGGCCCGCAGGCGGTTGTTGTAGCCAAAGGCCACGGTATAGTCGCTGCTGGCCTGGTTATCGAGGCCGAAAGCCACCGAGTAGGCCCCCACGTTGGGATAGTCCCAGCGGTTGCCCGTGACGCCGCCGGCCCGGAAGGCGCTGTAGTACGAGAGCCACATCACCCGGTCGCCGGCCCCGGAGATGTTCAGCGGATTGCTCCGGCCCTTGAACCGCTGGCTGGTCAGAATAAAGTCCTGGTCGAGGTCGGTCAGGCGCACGCCGTAGGTGGTGGTCGAGTCGGGATGCACGCGGGTGGCGCCCACGGTAAGCAGGCCATTGCCGTCGAGGCCAAGGCCGCCGCGGGTGGCGCGGGCCGTGGTGCCGCCCACCAGCTTGTTGCCGTTCAGGTTGATGTTCTGGGTGGCGGTGTGGTCGCCCAGGTTGTCACTGTCCGTATTGCTGTTGCCCAGGCGCACCCAGGTCGTGCCGTCGTAGGCATAGAGCCCCGGCGTGCTGTCGGTCTGATAGATGACCAAACCGGCCACGGGCGGCGCGGTAGCACTAGCGGTAAGCACGTCGCGCTGGGCCAGCGTGAGGCGGGGCAGCAGCAGGCCCTTCGTGGTGCTGCTCACCTCAAGCGCGGCGGCGGCGTTGGGGGTGGTGGTGCCGATGCCCACCGAGCCCGCCTGGGCCTGGGCGAGGTGGGGGGCAGCCAGCAGCAGCAGCAGGGCGGTGAGCGGTGCGAGAAGGTAACGGTTCAGCATAGGGAGCAAAAGGAAGGAGCAGCCAAAGCCCTACTCCGGCCAGTCCGGCCGGAGTAGGGCTGGACAAAACTACCCCCTTCCAACCCGGTCATCTATAAAAGGGGCGTAGACAAAGTGTAGACACCTTCTATAACTATCTGATTTTCAATCGAATTATCTTACCCCCTTTCTTCCCCGACTCCAACCCAACCCCCGGTCCGCACCGGGGCAGGCTAGTCGGGTACATTCCTCCAAAAATAAAAACGAATGTACCCGTAGCGCCGGGTGGGCCGGGGAAGCGGGTAACGCATGCGTACTACGGATAAGAAGAGTACGGCGGTAGAGCAGCCGGCGCCCTCGGCTCCCCGGTAGCCACCCCGCAGCCGAGGGCCGACCTCAGACTACGGGGTGCCAGTAGCGCCGACCGCACGGGGCAGCTGGCGGCGGCAACGGTCCTGGCAAGCCTGGCTCATTCCCACGGGGCAAAAGTCCATCGGGCCCGGGCAGCTTCCCTAATCGGGGGCATAGACAAAGTGTAGACAGCCACGGTCATACCCGGTTTTTCCGGCCGTTTCTCCTCGTTTCGGGCTGGGTGTGGGGGTTACTCCCCGGCGGGCAGCTCCGGCTCCGGGGCTTCCGGGGCCAAGGGCTCCTGGCCGTTGCCGGCGGCGGCTATCTTCTTATAGAGCCGGGTTTTGGCCCGCCGTACGCTGGCCGGGTCAATGTTCAGGAGGGCGGCAATTTCCTTGGTGGAAAGGTTGATGTGAAAGTAGCAGTACAGCCGCTGCTCGTGCTTGGTGAGGGCCGGATAGCGGGCCTGCAAGTCCTCGAAAAAGCGCGGGTGTACCTGCTCGAAGTGGAGCTTAAACCGGCCCCAGTCCTCATCCAGGTACAGGTTGGTCTGCAGAATGGATTTGATACCCGACAGCTCGTTTTGCGTGGCGGGGCTCTGGGCATTCAGCTCCCTGATCTGCTGCTTCAGCTCGGCCAGCAAGGCGTTTTTCTGCTGTACGTAGAGAGAGGTAGAGGCCAGCTCGCGCTGGTTGGCTTCCAGCTGCTCCTGCAGCTCCTGGTTGGTGGCCTGCTGCTGTTGGTGGTCGGCGTGGAGTTGGTGGGCGTGCTCGTCGCGGACCTGCTGCCGCCGCTGCATCTCCAGCAGGGCCGTCTGGATGTGGCTGTTCTTGAGCACAATTTCCCGGTTGCGCAGCTCCTTTTCCTGAATATCCAGGGCCAGAAACTGGGCTTCCCGCTCGGTGGTGAGCAAGGTGCGCTGCAACTGCTGCAGGCGGATGCTGAGGGCGGCGGCAAAGCACAGCGCGTGGGCCACCACCGCCAGATTGGGCAGCAGCCACAGGTTGCCGGCGGCGGCATCGGAGCCGAACACCACGTTGTAGCCCGCCACGAGCAGGATGGCCAGCAGCGGCAGTACGTTGGCCAGCAGGTAAATCCGGGCCGCGGGCAGCCGGCGGCGGGTTGCCACCAGGGTAATAGTCAGCAGCAGCCCCACCACCCCCAGCGCCAGCAGGTTGTGGAACGGCAGGGTGTAGTACTCCAGGTAAAAGCCGCTGCAATTAACCACCAGTACCACCACCGTAAACGCGCAGTAAATCCTCAGCGCGTAGCGCAGCGCCGCATCCAGGCGGGGCAGCCGCCGGGGCGTGCTGAAGTAGACGCGGGTCATCTGCCCGATGCCCACCAGCAGCACCACCACGCTCAGGTGCATGGCCACGTTGTTGAGAGTGTAGGCGTAGCTGAAGCCGTCGGGCCGCACCAATCGGCTAATAACCAGGATCGGAAACAACCCTTTGAAATAGCCCTGAAGCGCCGTGACATACAGCGCCGCCCCCACCTGCACCCACAGGTAGTACCAGGTGGCTTGGTCGCGCCAGCGGCCATACGCGTGCAGACTGGCCAGCCCCAGCAGCAGCAGCAGCACCAGCGAGGCGGCCCAGACCGTGGTGTGCAGCCGGTCGGTGGCCTGGGCGGCTTCGGCCGGTTCCAGCAGCACCCGCAACCCGATGGCCCGGGGCAGCGCGGCCCCCGCCGGCAGATCTACCCGCACGTAGCAGGTGGTAACGGCGGCTCCTGGCAACCGCAGCGGCTGCCACTTCACCCGGGTCACGCTCAGGGGCCGGGTCTGCCAGGCGCGGGCGTCCTCGTCGAAGTAGAAGAGCGTGTTGGCGAGGTTGGGCAGGACCGTGAGCCGGGTGGCGGCGGGGTAACGGCTGGGGTTGCGCAGCCGCAGCCGCAGCCAGAAGCGGCGGGCCTGCGCCGTCCGCAGCGAGTCGGCGGGCCGGAACGCCAGGGTGGTATCGGTGCGGATCTGGGACCAGGAGTAGTTGCGGTCGGGCAGCACGCCCACGGCTACCACCGCCGGCGCGGGCGCGGCACCCCGGGCCGGTAGCGCCAGCAGGGAAAGTAGAGCGGTGAGGGCGAAAAGCAGAGGCATAGGCGTGGTTGTTCGGGCCGCAGCAGGGCTTACGGGCGCGGGAGGGCAGCGGTAGTCAGGGCCCGCAAATATCCCATTTATCCGGCGGGTTTGCTGCCCGGACGCGGATGCTTACCAGCGCACCGTCCACTTGCCCAGCTGTTGGGCGTGGGTGAAGTAGCGCAGCATCCACTGGCGCTCGGGGCGCAGCTCGCCTTTGGTGAGCAACACCGGCCGCTGGAGCAGCAGCGCGCCCAGGGCCGGCTCCTGCTGCGGGTCCTGGAGGTTGAGCAACTGCCGCCGCCAGGCGTCGTTGGTCTGGAACTGGGTTTCACGCTGGAGGCTGGCGTTGCCATCGAACAAAGAAACCGGAATCTGCCCCAGCTCGAAGGCCAGGGAAGGCAGCAGCTCGTTGTACACCAGCAGCGGCCGGCCCGTGAGCTGCTGCTCCCGGATAAACCCGGCCAGCGGGCGGCTGCCGTTGAAGGTCAGCTCGTTCTGCTGCATGATGGGCTTGGCCGCCAGCAGCAGAAACGCCGTGAACAATGTGGTAGCTACCAGCAGGCGGGGCGCAATACGCACCTGATTCCAGAGGGTGAGGGTGAGCACCAGCGTCACCACGCCGGCCGCCGGCCACGCGGCCGTGAGCGGCTTCACCTCCAGGCCCAGTGGCAGCACCGTGCTCAGGATGGGCAGCAAACACAACGCCCCCAGCAGCAGCCCGAAAAACGCCACGATGCCCACGTACCAGCGCAGCAGCACGGCCTCGGTGCAGCGACCCAGGTAGTACACCGTCAGCAGTACCACGCCGGGGAAGATGGGCAGCACGTAGAGCAGCAGCTTGGATTTGGACAGGGAGAAGAACAGCAGCGGCACAATCACCCAGAAGATGAGCACGTTGCGCCACTCCCGGGGCACCGTGCTCCAGGGCGTACGCACGGCGCGCACCACCAGCGCCACCGCCCAGGGCAGACTGGTAGCCGGAGCCAGCACCAGGTAAAACCACCACGGCTTGCTGCGGTTGAAGGTGGCCGCGTTGGCAAACCGCTCCACGGTGTGCTCCACCAGAAAATACCGCACGAAAGCCGGATTCTCGGCCATCAGGTACAGGTACCAGCTCAGGCCCACCAGCACAAACAGCCCGAAGCCCACCGCATGGTGCAGTGTGAACGGCCGCTTGGCCTGGCCCTGGCGGAAGTAGTGCCCAATCACCACCATCAGCGGCAGAATGAAACCCACCGGGCCTTTGGTAAGAAAGGCCAGCCCCAACCCTATCCAAAACAGATACAGCCAACGCGTTCCGCCCTGGTGGTAGTAGCGCAGAATACCGTAGGCCGCCGCCAGCTCCAGCGTAGCCAGGTAGGCATCGGTGGTCACGTTGAGGGCCGAAATGAGCACCACGGGCAAGGTGCCGTAGATAACGGCCGCCGCCAGCGCCCGGGCCCTATCTTGGCGAAAGAGCAGCAGCCCCAGCCCGTACACCAGCACCACCTGTAACAGCACGGCCAGCACCGGCAGCAGGCGCACGCCCAGCGTATTCTCGCCGAACAGGCCCAGGCCGGCGGCCGTGAGCCAGTAGGTGAGCGGGGGCTTGTGAAAGTGGTAGATGCCCAGCAGCTGGGGGTGCAGCCAATCCTGGCCGGTGAGCATCTCCCGCCCGATTTCCGAGTAGCGGGCCTCGCTGCTTTCCAGCGGCCCCCAGCTGCCCAGCTGCGCGCCGAAGGCCGCGCCCAGCACCAGTACAAAAATCCAGAGCCAGCGGCGCGAAGTCATCGGGAAGGGCATGCGGCAGATATCAGCGGCGAAGAAAAAAACCGCCGCGAAGGTAGCCACAAAGGCCCGCTAGTCGCTCTCCGGTTTGCCTTCTGGTTTACCCTCGGGGCTGTCGGCGGGCGTTGGTTCCGGCGCGGGGTCCGGCACCCGCTTCAGGCCCAGAACCATAAACAGCAGCCCCAGAATGAGAAAAGTGGTGTGATGCTTACCAAACAGGCCAATGGCCAGCCACACGAAACCCGCGTAAAAAATAGGATTCAGCTGATAACGCCCGATTCTGTTGCTCATTCCCGAATATAAAGAAAACGGTGGCGTTGTCAGCTGGCTTCTATCGAACTTTACGGCCGTCGCCGCGACTTATTGCCCCCATGAACGACCCCGAAATCCGCGCCCTACTGTACCCGCTGCTGCTGGGTGGCGTGTACGTGGACGAGCTGCCCACCGGCACCACCCGCGCCGACGTGGTGCACATCACGGAGCAGTTCATGCACGGCTATGAGCTCAAGGGTGACCAGGACACGCTGCAACGAGTGGCCCGGCAGCTACCCTGCTACGCCGGCTGCTACGACTTTGTGACCTTCGTTATTACCGAAAAGCACCTGCCCAAACTGCTGCCCCAGCTGCCCGAATGGGTGGGCGTACTGGTGGCCTCCGAGGCCGGCATAACGCTGCACCGGCCGGCGCTCTACAATGCCACCGTGGAGCGGCCCGCCGTGGCGGGCCTGCTCCGGGTGGAGGAAATCAAACAGTACCTGCTGGCCCGGGGCCTGCCCAGCGTGAGCACCCTGCGCCGCCGCGACATTCTCAGCTTCCTGCGCACTACCCGCCTCGTGTCCCTCGCCGATCTGGCCCAGTTCGTGCGCCGCCAGCTCATGGGCCGCATGGAGGAACGCCTGCTGATGCGGGCCGAGCGCAAAGCCGAGCGGGAACGACTGGCCCGCATCCGCCGCAAGCGCCCGAAGCGGTAGGCGGGGCAGTAGCGCGAACTTTGTAGTTCGCGCCTCCGCGCCGTTCGGCCGATTTCGTTCCGGGGCGCGAACTACAAAGTTCGCGCTACTACTCAACTTCCCTTCCGCAAAGCAGTTACACAAGAAGAAATCCTTCTAACGCTGCTGCCATGAACATTCTGCTCACCGGGGCCACGGGCTACATTGGCCAGCGCCTGCTGCCGCTGCTGGTGGCGGCCGGCCACCACGTTACCTGCCTCGTGCGCGACGCCCGCCGCTTCGAGTTGCCGGCCGGGCTGCGCGACCAGATTGTGGTAGCTGAGGGCGACCTGCTCAAGCCCGATTCCCTGGCTGATCTGCCCCTGGACATTGACGCCGCTTACTACTTGGTGCATTCCATGAGCGGCCACGATAAGGACTTCTTCCGGCTGGAGCAGGAGTCGGCCCGGCACTTTGCGCATTACCTCAACCGCACCCGCTGCCGGCAGGTCATCTATCTTTCGGGCATTGCTAACGACCGGGCCCTGAGCGTGCATCTTCGCTCCCGCAAGGCCGTGGAGAAGATCCTGCGCAAAACCTCGAAGGCCCAGTTGACGGTACTCCGGGCCAGTATCATCATCGGGTCGGGCTCGGCTTCCTTTGAGATAATCCGGGATTTGGTAGAGAAGCTGCCCGTGATGGTGACGCCGCGCTGGCTGAACTCGCGCTGCCAGCCCATCGGTATTCGGGACGTGATGCACTACCTCACCACGGTGCTCGACAACCCGGCCTGCCTGGGCCAGTCGTTTGATATTGGCGGGCCCGACGTGCTGACCTACCGCGAAATGCTGCTGGAGCTGGCCGCCGCGCGGGGCCTCAAGCGCTACATTATCACGGTGCCGGTGCTCACGCCCCGGCTGTCGTCGTGGTGGCTGTATTTGGTTACCAGCACCACGTTTTCCCTGGCCCAAAGCTTGGTGGAAAGTCTGCGCAACGATACCGTGGCCGACCCGCGCCGCAGCATTTCGGGGGCCGTGCCGCATGCCTGCATGCCCTACCGCGCCGCCGTGGACCTGGCCTTCCAACGCATCGAGCAGAACGAGGTGGTCAGCAGTTGGAGCGACGCGCTAAGCAGCGGCGTGATGCCGCGCAACTACATGGACCACATCCAGATTCCGCAGCACGGCCTGCTCACCGACCGCCAGACGTTGCGCTTCACCCGTCCACCCCGGGAGGTGCTCCAGAACGTGTGGAGCATCGGGGGCGAGCGGGGCTGGTACAAGGTCGATTGGCTCTGGCGCATCCGGGGGCTGCTCGATAAGCTGGTGGGCGGCGTGGGTTTGCGCCGGGGCCGCCGCTCCCCCACCGACCTGCGCGCCGGCGACCCGCTCGACTTCTGGCGGGTGCTGGTGGCCGACCGCGCCGGCCGCCGCCTGCTACTCTACGCCGAAATGAAGCTCCCCGGCGAGGCCTGGCTGCAGTTCCGCATCCTGCCTCACGACGACGGCTCGCACACCCTGGAGCAGCTGGCCGCCTTCCGGCCCCACGGCCTGCTGGGTCGCCTGTACTGGTACTCGCTGGTGCCTTTCCACTTCATCATTTTCAAGGGCATGATTGAGAACATCGTGCAGTACGGCGAAGCCGTGCCCCTGCCCGCGCCCGGTCCCCGCGCTGCTTCGGAAGCTCTTGGGCCACAGTAACGCAACCGTTCGGTGCCGGTCCGACGGGCTGCGCCCGACGGACCGGTTGCCGCTAGCTGATACCCGAACGACGACGCAGCAACGGCCGCAGGTGACAACCGGCCCGGCAGACAAAGTCCATATACCAGACGACCTGCCGGATTGCCGCAGATGCTGCGCGGAGCAAAGACTATGCGGTTCCGTAAAATCCTTTTTATATCATCTTACACCATTCACTATCAGCCACATAAAATCACCTTCACTTACTCACAAAGTCTAAGAAAACGATAAAGTGGTTCGCGCAATGGCGTGGGGTACTTCTACCTTTTCAGCAGTTATTCATCCTCCTATTCCTCCGTGTCGGGTCACACCGCCCCCGCTTAGCTGACTGGTTATTATTGGCGCATCCGGGCCGCTTTCTGTCACCTTGTTTTGAGGAAGCAGAGGCGGCCTTTTTAGTGCCTTCCGGCCCGGCAGGAACTGGTTTTTACCTCTCGTGCGTATGGGTTACCCGTTACTTACCGTGCCACTTACATGGGCCATTCCGGCCGATGCCGGCTATGATTTCTACTCGATTTTCTACGTACTGGCCTTTGCCCTGAACCTGGGGCTGCTGGTGTGGGAAGGTCACCGCCGGGGCTATGCCATGCGGCCCTGGCTGGTACTACTGGCCTGCACTACGCTGGCGTTTATCCTGGGCACCAAGCTGCTGGCCCTCAGCGGCCCGGAATGGCGCAGCCTGCTCACCACCGGCCACTGGCCCGACTCGGGAGGCCGGACGGTGCTGGGCGGGGCGCTGGCGGGCACGCTCACGCTGCTGGCGCTGCGGCGGCCGTTCGGGTTCAGCTGGCACGTGTTCGATGCGTTTACGCTGCCCATGTGCGCGGCCCTGGTGGTGCAGTGCGTGGGCTGCGTGCTCACGGGCTGCTGCTTCGGCGAGGCCACGGCCGGGGGCTGGGGCCTCACCTACCCACCCGATACGCTGCCTTACTTGGTGCAGGCCCTGCGCGGCACTATTCCGGTTGGGGCGGCGCACTCGTTGCCGGTGCATCCTACGCAGCTGTACTCCTTGCTGCTGTGCGCGGGCGTGGCCCTGGTGCTGGTGCTCACGCGCCACAAGTCCTGGCCCGGTGGCAGCCGGCGGCTGCTGCACCTGGGGCTGCTGCTCACGGGCCGCCTGCTGATTGAGTTCTGGCGCGACCCGGCTGGCGAGCAGGTGGGTGCGACTACGCACATACACCTAGGCGTGGCCATGAAGCAGGTGCAGTGGGCGCTGTTGCTGGGGCCGGCCGTGCTGGGCCTGTGGGCTTGGCGGCTGCGACGGGCCCGTTACCACGCCCCGGCTCCCGAGCGTCTGCCCACCCAAAACCCGGTGCGCAATCTGCTGGCCGTGGCGGCGTTGCTGAGCCTCACGGCCTGGCTGGGCCAGCAGGCCCTTACCCTACCCGAAGTGCTGGTGGTCAAAGCCCTGCTGCTGGCCGTACTGGTGCTGGAAGGCGGTGCGCTGCTGCTGGGTGCTGCCGGCCAACTACAGCCCTTGCGGGTAGCCCTGCCGCTGGGTTTGGCTACCGTGGTATTCATACTGACGAGCCAAGTACCGGCCGATTCGGTGCGGCGGGGGCTCGAATCCTACAACACCCTGAGTGGCGGCGTTAGCATGGGCTCGTTTCAGCGCCAGCAGAATACTGGCGGGGGCTGCGGTGGTTCCTCGCCACTGGTGGAATACCGCCACCGCTACGCCACCGGCACGTTCGACTACGCCCACACCCGGCTCCCAGGCACCGATGTGGATGGTCGCATTCACAAGGCCGAGGCCACCTGGGGCGTTCGGCTGCATGCCGGCTCCGACCACCTGAAACCTACTTCCGACAGCTCCTTTTATCAAGTTTACAACCAGCCGGACAACTTACTCATAGCCATTAACCCCTACGTGCAGCTGGACCGCAAATGGCTGGGCGTGGGCGTGGGCCTGATGACTGGCAACCTGGGGTTTCACCGGATTTATTATGGCGACAAGCAAAGTGTTCTGGATGGCCAGGCGTCGTTGCGAGTAGGGCCCCGTCCCCAGCTGTTTGCCATTGCCGATTACAACTTCCTGGGCTACGGATCGGCTAACCCCCAACACCGGTTAGGACTGGGCACCGGCTTCGGCGGTACGCGCTGGCAGGTACTAGGCGGTGCGGCCCGGGCCAAGGACTACGACATTGCCGAGGGCCAGAGCCGGTGGTCGGGGTTTGTGGAAGCGCGGGGCACCATCACGCCGCAGTGGCAGGCCAGCAGCTTCCTCACGCTGGGCAACCCCAACCAGCGGCAGATCGGTCTCCGGTTCGGTTACCGGTTGCCCGGCAAATCTACCCGTCGCTGATAGGCACAGAGTGACCTGTCTGTAAACACGAAGTGAGACTTTCGTTCCGGCAGCGTGCCTCAAGAACGAAAGTCTCACTTTGTGTTTACCGCTTTAATGTGCGGAACGCTACGCCTAGATTTTCTCCGGCAGCAGCGTGGCTTCCTCGAAGTTGCCCAGAATCGGCTTTTCGCCTTCTGTCACGGCTTCTACCAGCAGCGCACCGCCCACGAACGCGCCTTTCCAGGATTCGCCGAGGCCGCCGAATACTTCCTCCCTGTCGCCGCGGCTGCGGAGCTTGTTGATGCCCATTTTGAAGGCGCGCACTTCCTTGGCGGTGCGGGCGGCCCACTTCTCATCGTCGGAAGCCAGGGCGCCTACCAGGGCACCGTTGCTGATGTTCATTTCGCCCACCAGTTCCTCCACGCGGTCCACCAGCACGATGCTGTCGATGGGGCCGAAGGGTTCCTTGAAGTACAGCTCGCTCTGGCGCGGCAGGTTCACGAGGGCGCGGGGGGCGCGGTAGGCGCTCATGTCCTGGCCGGGCAGGAACAGGCTGTCGTCGAGCTTGCCTTCGTAGATGGGCGTGGCGCCGGTTTTCAGCGCGTCGGCGTAGAGGCGGTCCAGGTCCTCGGCCTGGGCACGGTTGATGACGGGACCGAAAGCCAGATCGGGCAGCTTGTCATCGGCCGAATCGACCAGCGTGGGGTTGCCCACTTTCAAGCCCTTGATGGTGTTCCAGTAGGTTTCCACGAACTGCGGGAACAGGCGGCGCTCCACCACGAAGCGCACGTAGGCCGTGCAGCGCTGCTTGCCGTAGTCGTAGCCCTTCTTGAGCTGGTCGGAAAGGCCATCCCAGTCCGAGAAGTTCCAGATGCCGTAGGTGTTCACGCCTTCCATCTCCAGCATGTAGCGCTTGTGCTCCGAGCTGAGGGCATCGGCAATGTTGCGGCCGTTGTAGCGGCCACCCACGAAGCTGAGGCAGTCCACGGCGTCGTTTTTCACCAGCACGTCGCTTAGCTCCCCACCCGAGCCGCTCACCAGCGTGACAGGCAAGCCGCAGCGGCGGGCAATGGCGAAGGTCAGGCTCAGGGAAATAAAGCCGCCATCGGTCGGGGTTTTGGCAATGACAGCATTACCGCACAGCGCCTGCACCAGCACCGCGTGCAGCAGCACCGACATGGGGTAGTTCCAGGAGGCAATGTTGCTCACCAGGCCCAGCGGCTTGCGCGTGCCCAGCATGCTTTCGATGTTATCCACGTACCACTGCACGCCCTCAATGGCACGGTCGATGTCAGTGAAGCCCAGCTTGTAGGTTTTGCCGATTTCCCACATCAGCAGCTTGCCCACCAGGTCCACGTTGTCGCGCAGCTGGTTGAGGCAGTCCTGTACGCGGCGCTTCCGCTCGTCTAGGTCCACGCGGGCCCAGTCGGCGGCTTCTTTTTTGGCGGCCGTCACGGCGCGCAGGGCGGTGGCGTGGTCGAGCATGGGCAGCCAGCCGAGTTGGGTGCCGTCGATGGGCGAGATGAATTCGCGGGGCTTGCCCGGCTCCTGCCAGCGGCCTTCCATCAGGTTGAGGAACCCGTGGCCATCGGCGGCGAAGATTTCAGGGGTTACGCTTTTGGTTTGTTGCAGCAGGAAGTTAAACTCGACCTGCGGGGAAATCAGTTTTGCCATGAGGGGGAAAGTGTAGGGTTGCAGTGCGCGCCGGCGGCGGGAGGCCCCGGCCGGCGCGTTGTGCTTCAAGGTACACGGTTCGGACAAATTGCCTAAACCACAGGTATAAACCAGCGGGAGTTTCTACGGGTTTACCTCTGCCTCGGCCGCGCCGGCCAACAGCTTGTCTACCAGCTCGGGAGAGCCCACAAATAACGGACTGCGCTGGTGGAAGCTGGTAGGCGTCACGTCGAGCACCGGCCCGGTGCCGGTTTCGGCCCGGCCGCCGGCCTGCTCGATGAGGAAAGCCAGCGGGAAGCCCTCATAGAGCAGGCGCAGCTTGCCCTCGGGGTTCTTGCGGGTGGGCGGATACAGGTAAATGCCTCCCATGAGCAGGTTGCGGTGGTAATCGGCCACCAGGGAGCCCACGTACCGCCCGCTCTGGCCCTGGCGCTTGCACTCCATCAGGTACTGGCGCACATACTCGGGGTAGTCGAACCAGTAGCCCTCGTTGCAGCTGAACACGGTGCCAGTGGCCGGAATCAGCATATCGGGGTGCGAGAGGAAGAATTCGCCCAAAGAGTTTTCGTAGGTGAAGCCCGCCACCCCGTGGCCGGTGGTGTACACCAGCATGGTGCTGGAGCCGTACAGGATGTAGCCCGCCGCTACCTGGGTACGCCCGCCCTGCAAAAAGTCCTCGGGGCCGGCCTCCTGCCCCACCGCCGACACGCGCCGGTAGATGCTGAAAATGGTGCCGATGCTGATGTTCACATCAATGTTGCTGGAGCCGTCGAGCGGGTCGATGGCCACCACGTACTTGCCCTGGCAGTTGCCGGTGTGGATGATGTCGTCCTCCTCCTCGCTGAGCACGGCGCAGGCCTCGCCCCCGTTGGTCAGGGCCCGGATGAAGCGGATGTTGGCTTCCACATCAAGCCGCTGCTGGGCCTCGCCCTGCACGTTCTGCTGGCCCATGCTCCCAATGATGCTGGTGAGGCCGGCGCGGTTCACCTCCCGGTTCACAATTTTCCCGGCCAAAGCAATGTCGCGCAGCAGCTGGCTCAGCTCGCCGGTAGCAAACTGAAACTCGGCCTGCTTGCGCATGATATAGCGCTCCAGCGTGGTGCCAACGGGCTGGGCAATGGTGTTTTCGGTAGAAATATTCATGCAGAAAGGGAATGCAAAAAAGGCGGCTCCGGTCCGGCGGCTGCAAGCCGTCGGGCCGGTCGTCGTTCGGGCCATCGGCACGAGGCCGGGGCAACATCAGCTAGCGGCAACCGGCCCGACGGCTTGCAGCTGCCGGACCGGGCAATTCGTCAGCTTTTGGCGTCGGGCTGTTTCTGGCTTTGCCAGAGCACCACCTGCCAGCCTTTTTTCGGGTCTTTGATCTGCACCACCACGTACTTGAGGTGGGCCAGGTTGGGCGTACCGTCGGACTTGTTGGGCAGCGTGATGGTAATGGTGCCGTTGACCACGGCCGTGCGGCCGTCGTGGTAGGCGCGCACGTTCAGGGCTTCCACGTCAATCTTCTCGTACTGGCTTTTGCCGTCGCGGATGCTCTGGATGTACTCCTGCTTGTTGTTCTGCTTGCCGTTGGAGTGGGTGTACACCAGGTCGTCGGCAAACACCTTTTCCAGCACGGCGTAGTCCTTTTTCACCTGGGCCTCAAAGCGCTGGCGCTCCAGCAGCTCCACTTCTTTGGCGGCGGCCTGATCTTTTTTGGTGGCCTGGGCGAAGGCATGGAACGGCCCGGCCAGCCCCAGCAGGGCCAGCAACAGCAGTAGCTTTTTCATAGCTTGAGAAAGAAGGAAGGGTTAGGCCGCGGGGGCCGCGTCGAGGTCGATGCGCTTCATACGAGGGGCCAGGAAGTGCATCAGCACCCAGGCCAGCAGGTAGGCCCCGCCGCAAATCCAGAACATGATGAAATAGGCCTTATCGAGCTGCCCGATGCTTTCGTAGTACACGAACATGCGCTTCTGCACCAGTGCCGACAGCACAATGCCGCCGAAGCCGCCGGCCATGCCCCCGATGCCCGTCACCGAGGCCACGGCTTTCTTGGGGAACATATCCGACACGGTGGTGAAGATATTGGCGCTCCAGGCCTGGTGCGCCGCCGCCGCAATACCAATCACCAGCACCGCCAGCCACATATTCACCTGCCCCAGCTGCTGGGCAAACACAATCGGAAACACGCACAAAGCAATGAGCAGCATGCTGGTTTTGCGGGCCCGGAACGGCGCCCAGCCGCGCTTGATGAAGTTGAGCGGAATCCAGCCGCCACCCACGCTGCCCACGCTCGACAGCATGTACACCATGGCCACGGGCAAAGCAATATCGGTGCCCTTGAGGCCGTACTGCTTGCTCAGGAAATCGGGGAGCCAGAACAGGTAAAACCACCACACCGGGTCGGTCAGGAACTTGCCCAGCACGAAGGCCCAGGTCTGGCGGAACGTGAGCAGCTTAAACCACGATACCTTGGGCTCGGTGGTAATAGCAGCGGCAGCCTGATCGTCCACGTCGCTGTGGATGTAGTCGAACTCAGCCTTGGTCAGGCGGGCGTGGCGGGCGGGCACCTCGTAGAGCCAGAACCACAAGGCCAGCCACACGAAACCCAGCGCTCCGGTAATCACGAAGGCCCATTTCCAGCCGATGGTTTCGGCAATGAGCGGCACCGTGAGCGGGGCGATAATGGCCCCCACGTTAGAGCCCGAGTTGAAGATACCGGTAGCCAGGGCCCGCTCCTTCTGCGGAAACCACTCGGCCGTGGTTTTGATGGCGGCCGGGAAATTGCCGGCCTCTGTAACGCCCAGAAACGCCCGCGCCACCGAAAAACCGATGGTGCTGGTCACAAACGCGTGCCCAATGGCGGCCAGACTCCACAGAAAAGTTGACAGCGCGTAGCCGATTTTGGTCCCGAGCTTGTCGATAACCCGCCCCACGCCCAGCATACCCAGCGAGTAGGCCAGCTTAAAGGCAATTTCGATGTTGGCGTAGTCGCCCGCGTTCCACTTGAACTCGGTTTCGAGGTAGGGCTTGAGCAGGGAAATAACGGCCCGGTCGAGGTAATTGACGGTGGTGGCGAAAAACACCAGCCCGCAAATCGTCCAACGGTACCGGCTGAGGCCGGTAGTCGGCGCGGTGGCCGGGGGCGCGGCGGCGGAAGTCTGTATCATGGCGCTCATGGGAATTCGGGGGCTGATACTGGAAAGGAAAATTAGAACGGCCAGTTGTTGGGGCAACCGACCGGCGCTACTCAGGATGACGGCGGTGAGGTAGCAGTTTGGGCGAAGGCCAGCAGGTCGGCAATCTGCCGGCTCAGCGCCTCGGTATCATCGGGGTTTTTAAAGAGTTGGGAGCCCATGCCTACCACGTTCACGCCGGCCCCAAACCACTCGCGCAGGCTGGTTTCGGTGGGTTCCACGCCACCCGTTACCATCAGCGGCACGCTCGGCATCGGCCCGCGCAGACTCCGGATGAAGCCCGGCCCGAGCACGTTGCCGGGGAAGATTTTCACGATGGCCGCGCCTAAGCGAGTGGCCTGGAAAACTTCCGAAACCGTCATGGTGCCGGGCAGCCAGGGCGTACCGCTGCGGCGGCAAGCATCGGCCACGTCGGCCGTGAGGCAGGGCTGCACCACGAAGTCGGCCCCGGCCTGGATAAAGCGGTTGGCCTCCTCCGCCGTGTAAATGGTCCCGATGCCCAGCAGCATATCGGGGCAGTGGGCGTGCGCGTAGGCCACCAGCTGCTCAAATACGTCGAAGGCATTGCTGCCCCGGTTGGTGAACTCAAACACACGCAACCCGCCCGCGTAGCAGGCCGCCAAAATCCGCTGGGCAAATGCCGCGTCGGCATGGTAAAACACCGGCACCACCGGGTAGCGCAGCACGATTTCGAGGATATGTTCGGGGGAGAAGCGGGGCATGTGTTGTGTATTTCTGTTTGCTGATTTTGTCATGCTGAGTGAAGCGGAGCGCAGTCGAAGCATCTCTACCGCTTCGCTTGGTTCATTAGCCCAGGGTTTAAACCCTGGGCTATGGAGCGGTTCACGCCCAGTAACGAAGCGGTAGAGATGCTTCGACAAGCTCAGCATGACGTTCTTCGCCGCCACCCCTACCGCAGCAAGCGGCCGGTGGTATTGCCGGCCACGATGTGCTCGACTTCGGCGGCGGTTACCAGGTTGATGTCGCCGGGGATGGTGTGCTTGAGGGCGGAGGTAGCCACGGCAAACGTGAGGGCCTGCTGCACCGTGGGGTAAGTCAGTTGGCCGTAGATGAAGCCGGAAATGAAGGAGTCGCCCCCCCCGATGCGGTCCACCACGGGGTTGATGTCGAAGAACTCCGTTTCGTAGTAGTTGCCGCCGCTGAAGGCCAGGCCCTGGATGCGCTCATGCGAGGCGCTACGGGTGTCGCGGCGGGTGGCAATAACCTGCCGGATCTGCGGAAACCGCGCTATCAGCTGCTCGCTCATCGACACGAAGCTGTTGTCGGTATCGGGGGCGGCTTTGATGCCGAACAGGTCCTCAGCGTCGCCTTCGGTGCAGACCACCAGGTCGCAGCCGGCTACCAGCTCGGGCATTACCTCCTGGGCGCGCTGGCCGTACTGCCACAGGTTGCGGCGGTAGTTCACGTCGGCCGATACAGTGAGGCCGAGGCGGCGGGCGGCGGCAATAGCCTCACGGGTGGCCTGGGCCGCCGTAGCCGAAATGGCGGGCGTGATGCCCGTCCAGTGCAGCCACTGGGCGTTCCGGAACACCTCGTCCCAGTTAAACCACTCGGGCTGCAGGTTGGCGAAGGCCGAGTCGTACCGGTCGTACACGATGCGACTAGCTCGCAGCGACGCGCCTACTTCCAGGAAGTACAAACCCAGCCGCTGCCCCCGAAACACGCAGTGCTGCATGTCCACACCGTGGCCGCGGAAGTGCTGGGCGGCAGCCTGGCCCACAGCGTTATCGGGGAAGCAGCCGACGTGGGCGGCCGGCACGCCCAGGTAGGCCAGCCCGGCAGCCACGTTGGCGTCGCCGCCGCCGTAGGTGATATCCAGCGAGCTGGCCTGCGACAAGCGGTTCTGCAACGGCGGCGACAACCGCATCATGATTTCACCAAAGGTGACAACTTGCTTCATGTGTGGGGGATGCTGGGGATTTGGTGACGTTGCGCCGGTCCGGCGGCTGAAAGCCGTCGGGCCGGTCGTCGTGGGCTGACGTTGTTAAGTCCTCGTGCGGGTGGCTCAGGAGGTAACCGGCCCGACGGCTTGCAGCCGCCGGACCGGGACGTTGTTATACCGCGGCCGATTCGGCGGGCACTTTCTCGAAGCCGAAGTATGCTTTGGCGTTGTGGTAGCAGATGTTCTGCACGATGCTGCCGAGCAGCTCCAGGTCGTCGGGCAGCTCGCCGTTTTCCACGTCCTGACCCAGCAGGTTGCAGAGCACGCGGCGGAAATACTCATGGCGCGGGTACGAAAGGAAGCTGCGCGAGTCGGTGAGCATGCCCACGAAACGGCTTAGCAGGCCCATGTTACTCAGGGCGTTGAGCTGCTTTTCCATGCCGTCCTTCTGATCCAGGAACCACCAGCCCGAGCCGAACTGCACCTTGCCGGCCACCGAGCCGTCGTTGAAGTTACCCACCATCGTGGCCATCAGCTCGTTGTCGGCAGGGTTGAGGTTGTAGAGAATGGTTTTGGCCAGCTTATCCTGCCCGTCGAGGCGGTCAAGGAAGGTGGACAGCGCGCGGCCCTGCGAGAAGTCGCCGATGGAGTCCCAGCCGGTATCGGGGCCGAGTTGGCGCAGCATGCGGGCGTTGTTGTTGCGCAGCGCACCCAGATGGAACTGCTGGGTCCAGCCCTTTTCCCAGTCCATTTCAGCCAGCAAAATCAGCATTGCCGACTTGAACTGCACCACTTCAGCGGCGGTCAGCTCCTGCCCGCCCCGAATCTTGAGGAAGATGTCGTTGATTTCCGCGTCGGTGTAGTCGGCGGCGTAAAGCTGCTCCAGACCGTGGTCGGAAAGGCGGCAGCCCAGGGCCGCGAAGTAGTCGTGGCGCAGGCGCAGGGCCGTTTGCAGGTCGTGGTAGGTGTGGATATCCACGGCCGCCGACTGGCCCAGCTTATCCAGGTAGGCATTGTAAGTGGCGGAGTCTTCCACGGCCATGGCCTTATCGGGGCGGAACGTGGGCAGCACCTGAATTTCAAAGTCGCTGCTTTGCAGGGCGCGGTGGTGCTCCAGGGAGTCAGATGGGTCGTCGGTGGTGCAGAGGGCCTCCACGTTCATCTTGCGCAGCAGGTTGCGCACCGAGTACTCGGGGGTTTGCAGCAGGGCGTTGCACTGGTCGTAGATGCGGCGGGCCGAGGCCGGGCTCAGCAGCTCCGTGATGCCGAAGTAGCGCTGCAGCTCCAGGTGCGTCCAGTGGTAGAGCGGGTTGCGCACGGTCTGGGGCACGGTTTCGGCCCATTTCTCGAACTTCTCCCAGTCGGAGGCGTCGCCGGTGATGTAGCGCTCGGGCACGCCGTTGGTGCGCATGGCCCGCCACTTGTAATGGTCGCCGTAGAGCCACACCTGCGTGATGGTGTCAAACTGCCGATCCTCGGCAATCTGGTCGGGCAGCAGGTGGTTGTGGTAATCAATGATGGGCATCTGCTGGGCATACTCGTGGTAGAGCGTGCGGGCCGTAGCGGTCCGGAGCAGGAAATCCTCGTTGAGAAAGGGCTTCATAAGCGGCAAAAACTAGCGGGTGGTTCCTGGTGGGTGGGAAGGATGGGTCGGTTAAAGATACCGGGTTCCCTCCCCGATAAGTGCCGTTTTCGGCGTCGAAACGCATATTTATCTACGCAAACGTTCCCGGTAGCCGGGGGCGGTGGGTCATCAGTTGTCAGTTATTCGTTATCGGTTGTCAGGCCTCGGAATGACACGCCGGATACTGACAACTGACAACCAGTAACTGACAACTCCCTTACAGCGACACCCCGCGCTTCCAGGGGATGAAATCGGTTTGGTCGTGGCGGACGGCGGCTACTTCCTCGCCGCTGGCCACGCGCACCACGTAGTCGAGGATGCGGGCGCCAGCCTGTTCAATGGTTTCCTCCCCATCGATGACGGTGCCGGTGTTCAGGTCGATGATATCGGGCATGCGGCGGGCAAGGGCCGTGTTGCTGCTGATTTTGACCACCGGGGCAATGGGGTTGCCGGTAGGCGTGCCCAGACCGGTGGTAAACAGCACCACCGTGGCCCCCGAGCCCACCTCCGCCGTGGTCGATTCCACGTCGTTACCGGGGGTGCAGAGCAGATTCAGGCCGGGCTGCGTCACCAGCTCGGGATAATCGAGCACGGCCACTACCGGCGAGGAACCGCCCTTGCGGGCCGCCCCGGCCGATTTCATGGCGTCGGTAATCAGCCCGTCGCGGATGTTGCCCGGCGACGGGTTCATGTCGAAGCCCGAGCCCACGGCCACGGCCGAGTCGCCGTAGGCTTTCATCAGGGAGCTGAACCGCTCGGCCGTGGCCGTATCCACGCTACGGTCTACCAACTCCTGCTCCACCCCGCACAGCTCCGGGAATTCGGCCAGAATCACGGAGCCGCCCAGGGCCACCAGCAAATCGGAAACGTGGCCCACGGCGGGGTTGGCCGAGATGCCCGAGAAGCCATCGGAGCCGCCGCACTCCAGCCCGATGCAGAGCTTGCTGAGCGGGGCGGGCTGGCGGGTGGCCTGGTTGGCCAGCATGAGGCCGGCAAACGTCTGGCGCAAAGCCGTGCTGATGAGGGCTTCCTCAGTCCCGATTTTCTGCTGTTCCAGAATATACAGCGGCTTCTGCAGCCCACCCGGACTGCGTCGGTCAATTTCGGCCTGCAACATGCTCACCTGCGCGTTCTGGCAGCCCAGACTGAGTACGGTAGCGCCCGCCACGTTGGGATGAGTGATGTAGCCGGCCAGCAGCCCACACAGCGTCTGGGCATCCTGCCGAATGCCGCCGCAGCCGCCCTCGTGGGTCAGAAACCGCACACCGTCCACGTTCGGAAACAGGCGGGGCCGGGCTTGGCCGTCCTCGGCCGAGTGCAGGTCGGTGGCCAGGATTTCCTCCACGGTTTTGCCGGCCCGTAGCAACGAAATCAGCTCCTGGGTCTGGGGCTGGTAGCTTTTGCGGCGGGCGTAGCCCAGGTCGTTCACCAGGGCTTCTTCCAGCACCTGAATGTTGCGGTTCTCGCAGAACACCAGCGGAATTACCAGCCAGTAGTTGGCGGTACCCACGCGGCCATCGGGGCGGTGAAAGCCCTGAAAGGTGCGCTCCTGCCACTGGCTCACCTCGGGGGCGGGCCATTCCGGGCGGTGTTGGCGGTGCTCGTCGTAGCTGTCGGTGGCGTGGCGCATGTTGCTGGTGGTGAGCAGGCCGCCCACGCCAATGGCCTGCGCCGCTTTGCCCACCAGCACGCCGTACATGTGTACCGGGTCGCCGGGGGCTAGGAACTGTAAGGCCAGCTTGTGCTTGGCGGGTATCTTTTCGGTGGTGGTTACGGTGGTGCCGTCCCACGTCACGGGCGTGCCCACCGGCAGGTCCTGCAGGGCCACCAGCACGTTATCGTCGGGGTGAATTTTGGCTACCAGGTGTTTCATTTTCGGGGGTAAGTAAGAACGTCGTAGAGACGCGACATTTCGCGTCTCGTCAGCCGCGCCGTTCGGGGGTATTTAGCTATTGCCGTTCAACGAGGAGACGCGAAGTGTCGCGTCTCTACACTGCCACCGGCTTGCGGTTGAGGGCGTGGGCGACGGTGGCGGGGGCACCCAGCTCCAGTAGCTGTTCCAGATAGCGGGTTACGCAGTCGGCGAAGCCGGGGAGCAGCAGCAGGTCGTGGCCCCAGAGGGGTTGGTTGTGCAGCACGGTGCGGGTCAGCTCGGCGGGCTCCAGGCGCTGCCAGAGGTCGGCGAAGTAGCTGGCCTTTTCGTCCTGAATCGGGTAGGACTGGCCGTTGGCCTCGCCGTACCATACGCCTCCCTCCTGCCGGGTGGCGCGCATGAAGCGCAGGTAGGCGGCAAAGCCCAGGGCCATGTAGTGCGGCACGGCGTGCAGCTTGCGGTGGTAGTGCAGCAGCGTGGGCACGCAGCGCATCTGCAGCTTGGCCGTGTAGTTCATCGAAATGGAGAGCCAGCGGTGCTCGATGGCGGGGTTGCGGAACCGGTCGAGGACCTGCATCCCGAAGCGCTGACCTACTTTCTCATCCACGGCGTACGGGATGCCGGGCAGTAAATCCCCCAGCATCAGGTTGTGAATGAAGCCGGCCAAATCGGCGTCTTCCATGGCTTCGCGCACGGTGGGCAGACCGGCCAGGAAGGCCAGACCGCAGCTGAGCGTGTGGGTGCCGTTGAGCAGGCGCAGCTTCAGCTCCCGGAACAGGTTGATATCGGGCTGCACCACCACGCCGGCGTCGGCCTGCTCGAAGCTGAGCACCTGCTTCACCCGGGCGTCGCCCTCAATGGCCCACAGCGTGTACACCTCCGACATGGTCAGCAGCTCGTCGTGGTAGCCCAGCTCGGTTTCCAGGGCCGTTTGGGTGGCCGCGTCGGGGCGGCCGGGCACGATGCGGTCCACCAGCGAGTTGCACACCTGGTTGGCCGTTTCCAGCCAGTCGATGAACTCAGCGTCGAGGTTGTTGCGGTGGGCCTGCTCCAGCAGAATGCTTTCCAGCTTACTGCCGTTGTCCGGAATCAGCTCGGTGGGCACAATCACCAGCCCCCGGGCTTTGTCGCCCTGAAACGCGTGGTAGCGGGCCAGCAGAAACGCCAGCAGCTTGCCCGGAAACGACTGGGGCGGGCTCTGGGTAATGTCGTCGGAAACGAGCTGAATGCCGACTTCGGTAGTGTTGGAGATGACAACCGTCAGCTCGGGGTTGGCGGCGCAGGCCAGGATATCGGCCCACTGGCTTTTGGCCGACAGCACCCGGCTGATGGCGCCGCACACCACGTTTTCCACTATTTCTCGGCCGTCCTCAATGCCCCGGATGCCGAGGGTGTAGAGGCCGTCCTGGCGGCGGAAGGCGTCGATGTCGCCGCCGTCGGTGCTTTTCACCACCACAATGCGGCCGTTGAAGATGCCTTGGCGGTTGGCTTTGTCGATGAGGTAATCGGGCAGGCCGCGCAGCAGCACGCCGGTGCCGAATTGCAGCACTTTTTCGGGCAGGTTCAGCAGGTCAGCCGACGGCAGGGCCACGGGGCCGGCGGCGGCCGGCGAGAGAAGTTGACGGGAAAGTTGCGGCATGATAAAACCGTTAGTTGTTGCGGCCCTGCGGGGCATTGCTGTTCCATTTTTGCTGCCAGCGCGGGTAGTCGCGACTCAGCAGCTTGGCGGGCCACACGCCGGCATAGGCGTAGCCGGTGCGGCGCTCATACTCGATGTCGGCCAGGGCCGGGCGGGGCTGCGAATCGCGCCCTACGTAGATGGGCCGGTTAGCTTTCAGGTCGTAGAAGCGGGCCCAGATAACGGAGCCGGCCTCGGGCACCATCACCCGGTCAAAGCCTTTCGGCTGTTTGGGGTCGGGCTGGTCTTTCACGGCGAAGCCCGACAGCTTCACCGCCTCCAGCCAGGCCACCGCCGCTTCAATCGACTTTTTGATGGCGGGCGTGGGGTTTTCGGTGTCCATCAGAAACCGCACGATGTTCACGGTTTCCATGCCGCTCAGGGAGGCCAGCTCAAAGGCGCGGGCCTTCACCGGCAGCAGGGTTTTCTCGTCGTGCTGGGCGCACCAGGCCGTGAGCGTGCCGTTCTGTACATACTGGGTTTTCAGGATGCACTCGATGCCGCGGTTCACGGCCTGCTGGGCGGGCTCCGCCAGCGTGGCGTCCAACACCTCCAGGCCGTTGGCGCGGCGACTCACGTCGCGCAGCACCTGCAAAGCCCGGATCATGGCGTCGTCGTTGTAGGTAATCTGGTGACGGTAGCTGCTCAGGTCAGGGTAGTACTGCGGGAAGCCGCCGTTGGGGTACTGCATCTGCAGCAGGTAGCGGACGCCTTTCTCGGCGGCAGCCAGATAGGCGGGGTTGCGGGTAGTGGCAAAAGCCCCGGCCAGGTAGCGAATTTCGCGGGTGGTGGCGTCGTTGTCGATGGTGGCGTCGGGCTTGCTGGTGACGGCGCGGGCGGCGGCGCGCTCAGCAGCCGTCAGCGGGTGGTCGTATTTCACTTTCACCTCGTTCACCGCCTTGGGCCAGCCGCCCACCGCGCGCTGGTACACCAGCATGCGGTCGGCCACCGAGTCGCGCAGGGGGGCGGCCAGCGCAGCGGCCGTGGCGTTGGGCAGCGCGGCCGTGCCGGTTTCGGCGGCTACCAGCGTCTGTCGGGGCAGGCCGGCGTACTTATCTGGGCCGGGTGCGGCGGCCTTTAGCGGCACCGTAGCCGGCCGTTTCGATTTTGGGTACCAGCGGCCCCCAAAGGTCCAGTCGGCCGAAACCTGGCGGGCGGTGGGGCTGCCTTTGGCGGTGCTCAGGTTGTCCTGGAACCAGGCGTAGTCGCCGCCCTCCCGGTGGCAGCCGGCATAGTACACGCGGCGGCCCCACTGCTTGGCCCCAGGGCCAGATTCGGCCCAGTAGATGTCGGCATCGGCCATTTCCTTGGCGAAGCGGCAGTTGATGAGGTAGAACTGCGCCTCCCGGTGGAAGCGGCCGAGCTTGAAGTTTGGGTCGCCCTCGAAGCGGCAGTTTTTCAGCACCGTTTTCTGGTCTTCCTCCCCCGAGCCATCGTGCCAGATGGCGGCGTTGGGGTTGTGGCAGATGAACAGGCAGTTTTCGGCGTAGGCCCAGCCCCGGGGGCAGTAGAAATCCACGCCGCCTTCCATGGTGCAGTCCTGAAAGTAGTACAGGCCGGCGTCCACGTCCCAGGGGCTCACGGTGTCGCCGCCCAGGGCCCGGAAGGTGCAGTGCTTCACGGTGAGGCGGGTGGTGCCGGGCATGGTGCGCAAAGCCATCTGGTGGCCGGTTTTGCCCACTTTACGCTGCCCGCCGGGCTCCTGGGGGCAGGGAATCAGCACGTCGCCGGCGGCCTCGAAGCCGTAGGGGTTCAGCACCGTGAGGTTTTCCAGCGTGATGTCGGGCGAGTTGCGCAGGTTCAGGGTGGCGGCCCCGAAGTCGTCGGGTCCGCCGGCCGGGTCGCAGCGCCAGGCGTCGCGGGCCTGGCTGTAGGTCAGCACCACGCCCTTTTCGCTCTGGCCTTTGATAATGATGTTCTGCTTGCCATCGAGCAGCACTTTCTCGCGGTAGGTGCCATTCTTGATGTACACCGTGCGCGGCTTGGCGGCCTCGTTGGGCAAGCTATTGAGAGCGGCCTGGATGGTCCGGAACTCGCCCGAACCATCCGCTGCCACCGTTACCTGCTGGGCTCGGGCCGTTAAGATTCCCATTTCCCCAACCCCCACCAGCAGGAACAGCAAGGTCAATACTCGTTTCATAGACAGTTGGCGTCAGCCGCCGCGTTTACACAAAATCTTCCCGCATCGGGCTGAACGAATCGAGCAGCACGCCGGCTTCCAGGCACTCCACGCCGTGCCACACGTTGGGCGCGGCATAGAACGTTCCGCCGGCGTGCAGCACCACTTTCTCCTCCCCCACCTCGCACCGGAACACCCCGCTTTCCACGTAGGTAATCTGGGTGTGCACGTGCTGGTGCCGTGCCCCGATGCCGCCGGTTTCAAAGCGTACTTTCACCAGCATCAGCTCAGGCCCGTGGGCCAGTACCTGCCGTTGCACGCCGTCGGCCACGGTCAGCCAGGTTTCGTTGTTCATGGTGGTTGCGGTGAGTTTAGAACGTCATTCCTCGCGATACTCGGAATGACGTTCTGGTTTACCTAGTAGCCGAAATTCTGCTTCAGAGCCGGGTCGGCGGAGAGAGTGCTCTGCGGGATAGGCAGCAGTTCTTTGCCCTGGCCGGGCACGTACTCAGCGGCGAGGCCGGAGCCGATGCTGGTGGCCGTGGTGGTGCCGACGGTGGCGGTAGTACCGGTGGGTCGGGTGTTGGCAATGTAGGCCGCATCAATGGCCTGACGCCAGTTCACACGGAAGGTGGTGCCAGTAGGAGGCGTAGCCGGGGCTGGGCGGTAAAAGGAACGTACCCACTGCACGTTGCCGGCGGCTGGTGTGCGGTAGTACATATACTGGGGCACGTTCTGGTAGGGCGCCTGGTTAAGGGCCAGCTTGAGCAGATTGGCTTTGGTTTCAGCCAGCTTGGCCTCAAACAGGTTCCAGCGCAGCAAATCATACTTGCGGATGCCTTCACTGCCGAACTCCAGGTACCGCTCATCCACCAGAGCGGTGAAGAAGCTGGCTTTGGAAGTCAGGTTCAGGCCGGCCAAAGCGCGGGTGCGGTTGCCACCGAAGCCACGGGTGCGCACTTCCAGCAGTGCGTTCTGGGCGGCAGCGGTGGGGCCGTTCAGTTCGTTCTCGGTTTCGGCAAACATCAGCAGCACATCGGCAAAGCGGATGATGGGCCAGTTGTAGCCCAGGTAGTTGCCGGTGCCCGGAATGGCGGGCGAGTGCCAGTCACGGCGGAACTTGCCGTCGGTAATGGCACCCAAAGCCACCCCGGCCTGGAAGTTGTTGGCCGGGATAGTGTAGGTGGTGATGGTTACGTCGCGGCGGGCGTCCAGCGAGTCGAAGGCGTAGAAGTAGGTCGGCACCACGTTCACCGCGCCCTGAGTAGAGCCGTAGATGGGCGAGGCATTCAAGCGCGGGCCGTTGTAGTAGCCCAGCTTGCTGTCCGACACGGCGGTGGAGCCGCCCATGCCTACCTGGAACATGATTTCGTTGGCGGCCTCGGGGCGCTGCTCATTGATGCTCTTGAACAGCTCCAGGAAGCTGGCGTTGAGCGTATGCTCGCCCCGGTTGGCCAGCAGGCCAGCGCACTCCTCGCGGGCAATGCGGTAGTAGTCGAGGTAGTCGGCGGGGCGCGTCATCTGCGCGTCCTTCAGCGAGTAGCCACCGCGGTACAAAGCCAGGCGGGCCCGCAGAGCCTTCACGGCACCCTTGGTGATTCGCTCGCCGTTGGCGCCGGCTTTGGAGCGCCAGGGCACCAGCTTTTCGGCCTGTAGCAAATCGGCAATCAGCGTGGTAAGCGTGGCGTTGCGGTCGGCGTTGGGCAGGTTGAAATCCTGGCCCGAAACCGAGGGCGTGAACTGCGCGGGCACGTCGCCCCAGTTGCGGATCAGCTCAAAGTAATACTGGGCCCGCAGCGTGAGCACCTCGCCGTGCAGGCGGTGCAGCGCGGCCGTATCGGCGGCGGTACCACCGTTGTAGAGGGCCATCTGCGGAATCTGCTGAATGCAGATGTTCGTGCGCTCCACGCCCTGGTAGAGCGTGTTCCAGGGGTTGGTGATTTCGGTATTGGTGGCCAGCGACTTGTAGCGGGCAATGCTGCGCCGCGCGCCATCAGATGCCCCCGACGACCCGATCATCTCGTCGGAATCATAGGGGAAATAGGTGCTGATGCGGGTGCCATAGGTCTGGTCGCCGGAGAGCGGGTCGTAGGCCCCGATAACGGCGGCCGTAGCGCCGGCCACGGTGCTGAAGGTAGAGGCCGTGGTGTTCAGGGCCAGCGCCTCCACATCGAGGAAGTCTTTGCAGGAGGTGATTACCCCGGCGCTGCCCGCCAAGGCCAGCCCGGCCAGTGCGGCCCGAACGGAAATAAACGATTTCATAGTGCGGTGAGCAAAAAGCGGGTGGGAATTACAGGGACAGGTTCAGGCCGAACAGGAAGGCGCGGCTGCGGGGGTAGGCCGCGTAATCAACGCCGGGCGTGAGCGGCGACGAGCGGCGGGTGTTCACCTCCGGGTCGTAGCCGGTGTATTTGGTGAAGGTGTACAGGTTGTTGAGCGTCACGTAGAAGCGTAGCTGCTGCACTTTGGCCCGGGTGGTCAGAGCCTTGGGCAAGGTGTAGCCCAGCGTCACGTTGTTCACGCGCAGGAAGGAACCGTCCTCCACGGCCCAGGAGTGCAGGAAGTAGTTGCGCGTCGGCGTCCAGATGTTGGCGTTCTGGTTTACCTGGCGCAGCGTGGCCAGATCGGTAATGGGCGTGCCATCGGCGTTGATGGTGCGGTAGCGGTCCTCCATCACATCCAGCACGTTGCTGAACACGGTGTTGGCCGTGTTGGAGGTAAACTCCAGCTTGTTGGCGTTGTAGATGTCGTTGCCCAGCACAAAGTTCAGGAACACGCTGGCGTCGAAGTTGTGGAAGGTGAACTGCTGGTTGAGGCCGCCCGTCACCTTGGCGTTGGCGTTGCCGATAACCGTCTGGTCCTGGTCATTGATCAGGCCGTCGTTGTTCAGATCCTTGAGCTTGATGATACCGGGGCGGAAGGCGGTTTCGCCAATCAGGCCCAGGTTGTTTACCAGGCCGGCCTTGGGCGTCCAGGTCTGGGTGGTGGTGTTGTAGGTTTCGAAGTCGTCGGCGGTCAGGTAGCCGTCGGTTACGAAGCCGAACATCTGGCCCACCGGCTGGCCCACGCGGGCCACGTAGTCGCGGTTGAGGGCGGTGCCGGCCCAGCCCGAGGCAATGCCCGGAATTTCCGACAGGCCCGAGCCCAGGCTTTCAATCTTGCCCCGGTTCATGGAGGCGTTGGCCGTGGCCGTCCAGGTGAAGTTGGGCTTGTTGACGATGTTGCCCGTCAGCTGCAACTCAATGCCTTTGTTGGAGGTTTCACCGATGTTCTGGAGCTGGCTGGTGTAGCCCAGGAACGGCGGAATGGGCCGGTTGATGAGCAGGTCGGTGGTGGTGTTGTAGTAGATGTCGCCGGTGAACTGCAACCGGTTTTCCCACAGCGCCAGGTCCACCCCGAAGTCGCGGGAGGTGGTTACTTCCCACTTCAGCTCCGGGTTAGGCAGCGTGGTGGCCGAGGAGCCCAGCACCTGCAAATGGTTGAGATAATACGGCGCGTTGCCTGCCCCGAACAGCTGATCGTAGAGGAAGTCGTTGATGCGGTTGTTACCGGCCTGGCCGTAGCTGAGGCGGAATTTCAAATCCGACACGGCCGGTACGGCCTTGAAGAACTCCTCCTTGGAAATGCGCCAGGCCACCGAAGCGCCCGGGAAGTAGCCCCAGCGGTTCCCGTCGCGGAACTTCGACGAGCCATCGGCCCGGAACGTACCCGTGAACAGGTACTTGTCGTCGAACGAGTAGGTCAGCCGGCCGAAGCCCGAGAGCAGGCGGTAATCGTTCGGGATGCTGGTGCTCGGCAGTACGGGCTGGGCCGTCTGGCCGGCCGGCAGCACGCCCTGGTTGATGTTGGCCAACGCCCGCTCGGCGGTAATATCCAGCGGGAGGTAGTTGGTCTGGATGTACTGCTGCTTGGTTTGCTGCTGGTAGGTTTCCTCGCCCAGCAGCACGCCAATCTGGTGCTTACCGGTAGTCAGCGCGTAATCCAGCACGTTGTTGTTGTTAAACGTGAGCTGGTTGGCCGTGGTGATGGTGGCAAACGGCAGGTTCAGGTATCCGCCGGCCGCCTGCCGGATGGTGGGCGAAAACCGGCCGTTGAACGTGCTCAGGTCGAAATTAGTAATGTCGATACCGGCCGTGGAGCGGAAGGTGAGGCCTTTCATCAGCTCCAAACCCACGTTACCCCCAATGTTGAAGGTGCGGCGCTTGTCGCGGCGGTACTCGCTGTCGATGGTGATGAGCGGGTTGACCAGCGAGGAGTTGGTGAAGAAGTCGTCGTCGAAGGTATTGGGGTCCACCACCACGCCCGAGGAGTTAGGTACCGACAGCGGCATGTACTGCACCGTGTTACGCAGGCGGGAGGTCACGCTGGAGCCCGAGGTAGAAGTACCCGCGCCGTTGGTAATCTGGTCGTTAAAGCGCAGGTTCAGGCCCACGCGCAGCTTCTCAGTGGCTTTGGTATCGAAGCGGAAGTTAACCAGGTTGCGGGTGTAATCGGAGCCGCGCTGGATGCCGTCCTCATCGTTGTGGGTCAGGCTCAGCGAGTAGGTGGTGCCCTTCACCCCGCCGGCTACCGACAGGTTATGCGTCTGCTGGAAAGCGTCGCGCCCGAAAATTTCGTCCTGCCAATCGATGAACGGGGCTTGGCGGGCGCGGGTGAGCGTGTCGCTCATGAAGTTGCGCGAGCCGAACAGCTTGGCAAACGTGCTCAGGCCGCCCTGGCCCGTTGCGCCGGCCTGCTGGGCGCGCTCAAACTGGTAGTTCAGGTAGTCATCGGGCTTAAGTACGCCCAGCTTCTTGCTGATGCGGCGGAAGCCGGCGAAGCCGTTGTAGCTGATAACGGTTTTGCCCTCGATGCCCTTTTTGGTGGTGATAATCACCACACCGTTGGCCCCGCGTGCCCCGTAAATGGCCGTGGCCGAAGCGTCCTTGAGCACATCCACGGAGGCAATGTCCTGGGGCGCAATCACGCTCAGCGCGTTTTCAATCTGAATACCGTCCACGATGTAGAGCGGCGAGTTGTCCTGGGTGATGGAGCCCCCGCCCCGCACCCGCACCCGCACGTCCTGGTTGCCGGGCGTACCTTCCGACGAGGTCAGCTGCACGCCCGCCAGCCGGCCGGTGAGGGCCTCAGCGGCGGAGTTCACCGGAATGTCCTTGATCTGCTGGGCACTCACCGAGGATACCGAGCCCGTCACGTCGCGGCGCTGCACGGCCTGGTAGCCGATGACCACCACGTCGTCCAGCGTCTTGCTGTCCTCCTTCAGCGTCACGCTGAAGTCGGTTTTGTCGCCTACTGCTACCTCAAACGGCAGGAAGCCGATGTAGCTGAAACGCAGGGTGGCGTTGGCGGGCACGGTCAGGCTGAAGCGGCCTTCGCCGTCGGTACTAGCGCCAACGGTGGTGCCTTTCACCACCACCGTCACGCCGGGCAGGGCCTCGCCCTTGTCCGACTTCACAACGCCTTGTACACGACGTTCCTGGGCCCAGGCGGGAGCTGCAACGGCCGCCAGTAGCGGGGCCAGCAACAGTAGATTTTTTTTCATGACGAACTGGTGTGGGAATTAGAGTGGGAACTAGTGCTGCGCGGGCCTGGGGAGCTAGCGCAGTTCCGCAATTGGCGCGGGGTCCATGTCGGTGTACTCCTGGTTTTCGCCGCCCATCCCCCAGATGAAGGTGTAGCCGGCCGTGCCGCAGCCCGAGTGAATGGACCACGGCGGGGAAAGAATGGCCTGCCCCTCGCCTACCCACAAGTGGCGGGTTTCCTGGGGCTGGCCCATGAGGTGCAGCACGCGCTGGCCCTCGGGCAAATCGAAGTAGAGGTAGGCTTCCATGCGCCGGTCGTGGGTGTGGGCGGGCATGGTGTTCCAGACGCTGCCGGCGTGCAGCTGCGTGAGGCCCATCACCAGCTGGCTGCTCCGGATGCCTTCAGCGTAGATGTACTTGTAGATGGTGCGCTGATTAGCCGTTTCCAGCGCGCCCATGGTTACGGGCGTAGCCTCGGCCTGCGTCAGGCGGGTGGTAGGGTAGCTGGCGTGGGCCGGCGTGGAAAGCAGGTAGAACTTCGCCGGCGCGGCCGCGTCAGCGCTGGCGAAAACCACTTCCCGGGCACCGCGGCCCACGTACAGGCAATCCTGGCGGCCCAGCTCGTAGGTGGTGCCGTCTACCGTCACGGTACCGGCCGCCCCAATGTTGAGGATGCCCAGCTCGCGGCGCTGCAAAAAGAAGTCGGCTTTCAGATTGGCGGGGTTCGGCAGCGCAATGGGCGCGGCCGTGGGCACCGCGCCGCCCACCATCATCCGGTCGTAGTGCGTGTACACCAGCTGAATATCACCGGCCACGAACAGGTTTTCGAGCAGGAAATTCTCCCGCAGCTCGGCAGTGTTCATTGCCGCTGTTTCGCGCGGACCGATGGCGTATCGTTGGGTCATCTTGTGAGGAAAGGTGAAATGGTGAAAGGTTAAGTTGTGAGCTGGATGAGGCGGCGGTGCTGTGATGGTGTCTTACCCAGACATTTCACCATTTCACCTTTCACAACTTCACCGCTACCGCCCCATCCAGCCGCCATCCACGGTGAGGATGGTGCCGTGGACATAGTCGGCGGCTTTGGAGGCGAGGAAGACCGTCGGGCCTTTGAAGTCGTCGGGCTGGCCCCAGCGGCCGGCCGGAATGCGGCCCAGGATGCTGCTGCTGCGCTCGGGGTCCTGGCGCAGGGCCTCGGTGTTATCAGTGGCGATGTAGCCGGGTGCAATGGCATTCACGTTCACGCCCCGGCCGGCCCACTCGTTGGCCAGCGCCTTCACCAACGAGCCAATGGCCCCCTTGCTGGCCGCGTAGCCTGGCACGTTGATGCCGCCCTGAAACGTGAGCAGCGAGGCCGTGAAGATAATCTTGCCCGAGCCCTGCGCCAGCATGCGCCCCCCAATGGAGCGGGCCAAACGAAACGGCGCGTCAAGATTGATAGCCAGCACGTTGTCCCAGTCGGCGTCGGCGTGCTCGGCGGCGGGGGCGCGCCGGATGGTGCCGGCGTTGTTGATCAGAATGTCGATGCGGGGGAAATCCTGCTGCACCTGTTCCAGGAAGGCATCCACGGCGGCGCGGCTGCTGAAATCGGCCTGATACGCGTGAAACTGCCGGCCCAGGGCCTGCACCTGCTGCGCCGTCTCGGAGCCTTCCAGCGCCAGCGTGGCCGACACCCCGATGATGTCGGCCCCGGCTTCGGCCAGCCCCAGCGCCATGGCCTGCCCGATGCCCCGGTTGCATCCGGTTACCAGGGCCAGTTTACCCGTTAAATCGAAGGCGGCGGCAAGCGACATGAGCAGAGAGGGTTATAAACTTTTCGAAGAAGACCCGTGTAGTTGTAGAACCGCCGGAGGTCAGTCGGCATGATTAAGGTTACAGGAAGCCTTTTCCATTCGGAAGAATATGATCCTAATAATTTGCGCAAACGATGTCGGGAACGTTGCCAACGCCCCGCCAAGGCAGTTTTTCCGGGGCTTATTTCCATAAATCCGCCCGGTATCACTACTTTTCCGGACTGGAGCCGGTGGGTAATCACTAGCTTCGTTCTTGCACTTTAGTAAGTACCCACTCGCTCGCCTCCTTTCGTATCACCTTTAGCCCTGCCGTACCCGTGGAAGTTTACACCATCAAAGACATTGCCCGCGAGTTGGGCATTTCCACTTCCACGGTGTCGCGGGCGCTGCGGGGCAGCTACGAAATCAACCCCGAAACCAAGCGGCTGGTGATGGAGTGCGCCGAGCGGCTCAACTACCGCCCCAACCCCATTGCGCTCAGCCTAAAAGGCAGCGCCAGCCGCGCCATCGGCGTGATTTTGCCCCAGATTGCCAACTACTTTTTCTCGCAGGCCATCAACGGTATCGAGGCCATTGCCTACAACCGGGGCTACCACGTTATCATCTTTCAGAGCCAGGAAAGCTACGAACGGGAAATGGCCAACGTGCAGCAGGCCATGTCGCGCAAGGTAGACGGGCTGCTGATGTCCTTGTCGAGCGAAACCTCCGACGTGACGCATTTGCAGGACGTACTCGACAAAAACGTGCCGCTGGTGCTGTTCGACCGGGTTTCCAGCGAGCTGAACGTGACCAAAGTGGTAGCCGATAACTTCGGCGGGGCCTTCGCCGCCACCGAGCACCTGATCCGGAGCGGACGGCGGCGCATTGCCCACCTCACTATTCAGCCCTGGCTCAGCATCACGCAGGAGCGGTTGGCGGGTTACCGCGCCGCCCTGGAGCAAAACGGCCTAGAATTCGATGAAGCGCTGATTCGCTACGGCACGTTCGGCCCCGACGAAGTAGGCCCGATGGTGGACGAGCTCATGCACCTCGATTCGCCGCCCGATGCCTTTTTCACGGCCTCCGACCGCCTGGCCGTGGGCTGCCTGCAAGCGTTGCGCCAGCGCAACCTGCACATCCCCGACGACGTGTCGCTCATCGGCTTTACCAACCTCAACGTGGCCGATCTGCTGGACCCACCGCTGAGCACCGTGGTGCAGCCCGCCCAGGAAATCGGCCAGATAGCCGCCGAGCGCCTCATAGACCAGATTGAGCGCAAGCTCCGGGCCCTTCCGATCGAAACGGTGAGGATTCCGACCGAACTGATTGTGCGCCGCTCTACGCGCTTGGAAGCGGTAAAGCTGTAGAGCTATATTGCTGTAGAGACGCAATACTTTGCGTCTCGTCGTTGAACGGCCGGAACTAGGTGGGTCAGCTACACAACGTCAGCAACGAAGAGACGCAAAGTATTGCGTCTCTACACATGCTTCTTACTGCACCGCCTCCACCCGAAACCAATCTACGTCGGCGGTACCGGCGTCGTTGGTCTGGCCGGGACGGGTGCTGAACAGGCCCATTTTTGCACCGATCCACTTGCCTTCCCGGGCCTGAAACTCCGCGCCTACGGACGTAAATAGCTGGCCGTCGAGGCTATAGCTGAAGCGGCATTTAGCGTCAGGTAGCACCGTTACGCGCAGGTAAATGGGCTGGCGCGCGGGAACGGCTACGGACGGGGCGGTGGTGGTTTCGGGGCTGAGCTTATCGGCGTTGCGGCACACCGTCTGGCTTAACTGCAGCTGGCCGCCGGTGTTGGTGAGGATGAGGGTAGCGTAGTCGAGGCCCATTATCACCAGGCCCACTTTTTCGCCTTCAAAACGGGGCGTGACGGTAAGTTTGGCGGTGGCCGTGAACTGCTCGGCGGGCAGCTTCTGCAGCAGCAGGTTGGGCACTTGCCACAGGTTTCTGGACCCGTCCGGCAGCGGCACCGAGTACAGGCGCAGCGTGCCCGCACTCTGGTTCAGAAACGCCCAGCCCGGCTGCGGATTGGCGTGCCACTGCCACTGCAGCCCCAGCGCGGCGCTGCTGAACTCGTCGGACGTGGCGGGCGTGGCCGGGGGCTGCGGACCGCGTACGGCAGGTTTGCGGTGGATAAGCACGGGGTGGCCCACGCCATCACCATCCGGGTCCTCGCCGATGATGGGCCAGTCGTCGCGCCACTGCATGGGCTGCAGGTATACCACGCGGCCGTAGGGTCCCTGGTCCTGGAAGTGCAGAAACCAGTCTTCTTTCCCGTCGGGCGTGTCCACCCAGGCACCCTGGTGGGGGCCGTTGACGGGCGTTTTGCCTTGGTTCATCACAATCCGGTCTTCGTAGGGGCCGAACACGTTTTTGGCGCGCAGCACCACCTGCCAGCCGGTGCTCACACCCCCGCCCGGCGCAAAAATATAGTAGTAGCCGTGGCGCTTGTAGAATTTGGGGCCTTCGATAGTGGGGTGCTTCTCGTGGCCGTCGAACACCAGCACTTCGTCGCCCAGCAGGCGCAGGCCGTCGGGGCTCATGCGGCTCACGGCCAGCACGCTTTTGAAGCCCGCCCGCGAGCCGGCGAAACCGTGCACCAGGTAGGCTTGGCCATCCTCATCCCAGAGCGGGCAGGGGTCAATCCATCCTTTGGCTTCCTTGATGCACACCGGCGTGCTCCAAGGTCCGGCCGGGTTTGTCGCCTTGGTCACGAAAATACCCAGATCGGGGTCGGGGTAATAGAGGTAGAACTCCTTTTTGTGGTAGCGGATGGCCGGAGCCCAGACGCCGTTGCCGTGCTGCGGCAAGTTGTAGCGTGCCAGCGGTGGTTGCTGGCTAAACGCGGCTCCGATGATTGTCCAATTGACTAGGTCGCGGGAGTGCAGGATTTGCAGGCCTGGGGCGCTGTTGAAACTAGACGACGTGAGGTAATAATCGGAGCCCACCCGCACCACGTCGGGGTCAGAATAATCGGCGTACAGAACCGGGTTTTTGTAGCTACCATTGCCCAAATCAGGCACCCACACTTTCGACAATGACGTTTGGGCATCGGCTAGAAAAGGCAGCAGGAAAAGCAGCAAAAAGAGGCGAAACTTCATTCGATTCAGAAAAGCAGAAAGGATAAAAACCAGTATTCCGGCCAGCGGGAGGAATCTGAGAAAATCGGACTTCCGAACTTCAGATTCCTTCCGCTGGCCGGAATGGCACGTAGCTGTTATCCACCAGCAGCTCACTCACAAAACCACTGGCAGATAGCAGCTACTACTTAAGGCCGGGCTGTTGCAGCAGCCAGGTCGCAAGGTCTTGGGCGGCGTTGTAGTTCTCAAACGAGGCGGGAATCTTGCGGCCGTCCACGTACTCGTTGTATAGCCACGGGTCACCCACGGCCAGCACGGTGCCCTTGCCCACTTTGGCGGTGGCAATGACGGTATGTTCGCCCATTTTCACCAAGGGCGTAGCAGGATTCTTCACGTCCAGCGGCGCCAGTTCCTTGATGTAAGCCGATTTCGAGGTTTTGAATACGGCATTGCCAGCCGGAATATTCACCCGACCCTGCTCAAATTCGCTGCCTTTCACCATGTTCAGGCTCAAGGATTTGAACTGCATTCCGAAAGCAGCCGCCAGGATGTTGAAGCGGGGGATTTCGCAGTTGCTGGTGTCGTTGGCCATCAGCACCAGCGTGCCACCGTCCTTTACCCATTTAGTGAGCACCTGCACGTCGGCGGGCTGCACAAAGTTGGGCTGCGGGGTTTCCTTTTTGATATCGGGGTCCACGATGATGAACACGTCCACGCCTTTGAGCGCGGCGGCCGTAGGCGCAGTGCTGATGGTGGCGGTTTTCGCGCCCAGGTCGCGGAACTGCTGGCCCCAGAAGTAGAAGCCGCCGTGCGTGCGGTCGTCCCAGGTGTAGTGCCAGGTTTCAGGCTGGCCGCTCAGCGCGTTTTTGCGCAACTCGTGGTTGAAGTAGTTGTCTACGGCCACGGTTTTGCCGGTTCCCACGGCGCTGGCAGCGGTTTCCATCTCCACGCTGGCCAGAATGAACGGGCCCACGCCTTTCAGGTCGTTTTTGCGCAGCGGTTCGGTGAGGTAATATTCGAAGCTCCCGTCGCGGTAGGGCTTGCCGCCGAGGCCGCCCACGCTCACGGTGCCATTGAAGGCCAGCGCGCCGTTTTCCTCGGCCACAAACTGCTTCAGCAGGCCGTCGTAGCCTTTGCGGGCGGCGGCGGCGTACTTTTTATCGAGGTAGCCCAAGCGGGCGCCTTTTTGCAGGAAATACACGAACATGCTGCTGCCTGATGCCTCCTGGTAGTTACCCTTGCGGGCCGCCTGGTCCATCACCAGCGACCAGGTGCCGGCGGTGGCATCCTGGTACTTCACCAGCACCGGCGCGAGGCGCTGCACGTTCTTGATAAGTTGAGCACGCTGCGGGTGGTTTACAGGGAAATAATCCAGCACATCTACCAGCGCCATGGCGTACCAGCCCAGGCCCCGGTCCCAGAAATTGGGCGACTGGCCGGTGGTTTTGTTGGCCCACTGCTGCTCCCGGCTTTCGTCGTAGCCGTGGTACATGAGGCCGGTTTTGGGGTCCGTGAGATTCTTTTCAATCAGGGCAAACTGCTTGGCCACGTCATCAAAACCGGAGGGCTGGTTGAAGGCCTGGCTGTACTCGGCGTAGAACGGCTCGGCCATGTACAGGCCATCCAGCCACATCTGGTTGGGGTAGATTTTCTTGTGCCAGAAGCCGCCGGCCTTGGTGCGCGGCTGCCCGTCCAGCTGCTTGCGCAGCTGCTGGGCCGCCAGCCGGTACTTCTCGGCCTGGGGCACCGACATCTGCCCGAGCGTGAGCAACGCGTGGCCGGTGGTGAGGTTGTCGAGGTTGTAGTCTTCCAGCTTATAGGTGCGGATGCTGCCGTCGGGGCGCACAAACTGGTCGAGGTCTTTCTGGATGTAGGTGAAGTAGCGCGGGTCGCCGGTGCGCTGCCACACGCGTTCCAGCGCCTTCAGCATCAGGCCCTGCTCATAGTCCCAGCGGGCGGTTTTGCGGCTGCCGATAAGGATGGAATCAGGATGCCAGCTGATAAACGCATCAGCCATGCGCTGCGACATTGGCCGCGCCGCAGGAGCGGTCTGGGCCTGGGTGGACAGCGAAGCGAGCAGGAAACCGGAAAGCAGGAAAGGACGGAAGGACATGGATGGGAAGCTAGAGCTAGAAAACTAGTTCCCCTCCTTGAAAAGGAGGGGCTAGGGGTGGTTGATTCGTTGACCGATTCGGGGTTAGGTCATTCGGGTAAACAACATCAGCACGCGGGCCAACCACCCCGGCGTCGGCTGCGCCGCCGCGTCCCCTCCTTTCCAAGGAGGGGAGCTTCGTGCTTACAGCTTGCTTACCGTCACCGTTTTCTTGGCCACCTTCTCCCCCATTTCCACGCCTTTTTTGGCGGGTTTGGTATCGGTGTTGCGCAGAACCACGGCTTTGCTGCGGGCGCCGGTTACGCGTAGCAGCAGCTCGGCACCGGGGGCATAAGTCAGGTTGTCGAAGCTGATGTTGCGGCTGTTCTGGACTTCCAGCACGGGCTTGGTTTCTTTGGATAGCAACGTCAGGTTTTTGAAGCGGATACCGTCGGCTTCCTGGCACACGAGGCCCTTGTTGCACTCCAGCACGGTGTTTTCAATTTCCACGTTCTGCACCGCCATTTCGGGCAGGCCGCGCACCAGAATGCCGGTGTTGGCGCCCTTGCAGGTGACGTTGGTGATGCGGAAGTTGCGGAACTGCGGCGTGCCCTCGTTCAGCGGCTCAGCCTTGATTTCAGGAATACCAAATGCCTCGCCGTTCACCTGCACGGGGTCTTTAGCCGCGTAGTACATATCGAACAGGATGGCCTCGCCGGCAATATCGGTCATGTCCACGCCGTCCACGAAGATGTTTTCCACCACGCCGCCCCGGCCGCGGGCCGTTTTGAAGCGCAGGCCCACGTCGGTGCCCATGAAGGTGCAGTTGCTCACGTACAGGTTGCGCGCCCCGCCCGACATTTCCGAGCCAATCACGAAGCCGCCGTGGGCGTGGTACACTTTGGTATCCCGAATGATGAAGTTCTCAGTGGGCACGCCGCGCTTGCGGCCTTCCGCGTCGCGGCCGCTCTTGATGCAGATACCGTCGTCGCCCACGTCAAACGTGCAGCCTTCCACTAGCCCGTTGCGGCAGGATTCCAGGTCCAGGGCATCGGTGTTCTGGCCGTACCAGGGGTTGCGGGCCGTCACGTTACGCAGCGTGATGTTGTCGCAGAGCAGCGGGTGAATCGTCCAGGCCGGGGAGTTCTGGATGGTGAAGTCTTCGAGCAGAATCTGCTTGCACCGCTGCAGGCTGAGCATGTTGGGCCGCAGGAAATCCTTGAACTCGGCAAACTTGCTGAAGTCGGGCTCCTGGCCGGCCGCATACGTCCAGGGCTTGTTGAGGGTGGAGCCTTTCAGCGAGTTGGCCGAAGGGTACCAAGTGGTGCCCTTCTCGTCCACCACGCCGCTCGATTTCACGAGGCGCTGCCACTGGCCGGCGTTGAGCTTTTCCTTTTTCACCATGCGCCAGGCGTCGCCGGCCCCGTCGAAGGTACCTTCGCCGGTAATGGCAATGTTTTCGAGGTCGTAGCCGGAAATAGGTGACTGGTTGCGCACGGCGTCCTCCCCTTCCCAGTTGGTTTTGATGAGCTGATAGTCGGAAAGCTTGCTGCTGAACTGCACCAGCGCGCCTTTGGCTACGTGCAGGTTTACGTTGCTTTTCAGCTGAATGGGGCCGGTGAGCCAGAGGCCGCGCGGCACCAGCACCACGCCGCCCTGCTGGCTGCAGGCGTCAATGGCCTTGCGGAAAGCCTCGGTGTTGAGTTTCTGCCCGTCGGCTACAGCGCCGTATTTGGTGATGTTAAAAGTATCCTTGCGAAAATACGGCTGCAGCGCGATGGGCAGCTCGTAGGCGTACTTACCGGCGAAGGCCAGCGGCTTGAGGTGCGCGGCAATTCCCAGATTCTGCTTTTTCACTTCCTGGGCTACCAGCTGGGCCACCCGCTCGGCGCCGTAGGCCGAGAAGTGCGTGTTATCGAGCTTGGTGTTGTTGGCGCCGTTCTGGTAGCTCCAGAACAGCGGCTTGGTGCCCGCGTCGCCGAGCTGGGAGTACATCGTCCAGCTCAACTCGTGCAAGTCAATCATTGGCACTTTCTGGGCTTTGGCAACTTCCTTCACCACGCCGGGATATTCGCCGTGGTCGTCCTTGCGTTTGCCGGCCTCATCAAAATAGCGGCGGCCGACGGGCGTGAGCAGCACCGGGTTGGCACCCTTGGCGCGGGCTTCCTGCACGTAGCGGATCAGGTTCTGGCGGTAGGCCGTCTGGGGGGCGGCGTAGCGGGCGGTGTCTTCCTGCTTGCTGTCGTTGTGGCCGAACTGGATGAACACCCAGTCGCCGGGCTTGAGCTGCTCCAGCACCTTGGACCAGCGGCCCTCGTGGCGGAAGTTGCGGGTGCTGCGGCCGTTCATGGCGTGGTTCTGCAGGGCCACATTCGCATCGAAATACTGGCGGAAGTACATACCCCAGCCCCGCTCGGCCTTATCCAGCGGTTTGTCCGACATGGTGGAATCCCCGACGAGGAAAATAGTGGGATTCCGGTCGTCCGCCGGGCGGAAGGCCAGCAGCAGCACGGCGAAAAACAGGATGGCAAGTCGTTTCATAGAAAGGAAAAAAGAGCCGGTTCAGCCCGGCCCGGGGGCCGGACTGAACCGGGGGCAAAAGGTTATCTGTAGCCTGCGTTCTGGGTGAATTCGGCTTTGTTGGACACGGCATCGAGCTGGCGCTGCGGAATGGGCCGCACCAAGTGGAACTCCTGAATGGTGTTGGCCGCGTCGGGGTTGTACTTCTTCACCCGCTCCAGCAGCTTGCCGGTGCGCTTGAGGTCGAACCAGCGCATCTGCTCGCCGCCCAGCTCCCGGCCCCGCTCATCCAGAATAAAATTCAGGGTCACGTCGGCGGGGGTGATGAGCATGTCGGCTTCCTTACCCGGAATAGCGGCCCGACGGCGCACCACGTTAATCAGCTCGGCGGCCTTGGTGGCGTTGCCGGCCTTAAACTCGGCCTCGGCCGCCGTCAGGTACACATCGGCCAGCCGAATCACGTAGGCGTCGCGGGCACTCTGCTCCTCGGCAATGGTGGGGCGTGTGGGGTCCATGAACTTACGCATGGTCACGTAGTGAATCCGGTCCCCGGTCACGGCCCCGGTGGGGCTGTACACGGCGCTCTGGTCCCAGATGCGGTACTTTTTCTTGGCCTTGGTAGCGGCCGGGATGATGTATTTGCTGGCCACAATGGCTGTATCGCCCACGGCAATGTTGGTGACGGCGCGGTTGGCAAACCACACCGTCTGGAAGGTGGCAGCGTAGCGGGAATCGACCTTCTCGTTGAACAGGTTCAGGTAGAAGAGCGAGGGCAGGAAGCGGTTGAACGGCCGGCCGTAGGGAATATCCCGGATGACGCCGGGCTGGTCGTCGTACTTCATCAGGAAGAGCAGGTGGCCGTTGTTGGCCCCGCGCGGGTGGCCTTCGGGGTAGAGCGTGGCATCTACCCGGTCGTTCAGGCTCAGGTCGCGGGAGTAGTTCACGGCCCACACGATTTCCTTGTTCTCCAGGTTGGTCATCGACCACAGGTCGGCAAAGCGGGGCTGCAGCGCGTAGCCGTAGCCACTGATGACTTTCTGGGCTAGGTCGGCGGCCTGGCGGTTCTGGCCGCGGGTGAGGTACATTTTGGCCAGAAAGGCCTCGGCGGCGGGCTTGGTCACGCGGCCGTAGTCGGTGGTGGTAGCAGGCAGGTTGGCCACGGCCACAGCCAGGTCATCGAAAATCTGCTTGTAAAAGGTATCTACCGGGGTGCGGTTGGCAGTGTTCTGCACACTGGTGGCTTCCTCGGTGGTGAAGTGTACGCCGCCCCAGGTTTCCACAATCTGCCAGTAGTAGAAGGCCCGCAGAAAGCGCAGCTCCCCTTCCCGGGTTTTCTTCAGCGCGTCGGTCATGCCCGAGTTGCCGATGCGGCCGATACCGGCGTTGCACACGTTCACGGCGGCGTAAAGCTTGTTCCAGAGTTCCGTGAGGGCCGTGGAGCTGCCCTGCAACGTGGTATACTCCGTGAGGTCGGGGTTCACGTCGCCGGCCCCGCGCAGCCAGAGGTCGGTGCCCATTTCGGAGGCGCTGTAGCCATTTTCCTTGCCGTACCACCAGCGGTTATACGAGTAGGCGGCGTTGACCAGCGTCTCGAAGCCGGCCGGGGTTTGGTACACGCCTTCGGCCGTCAGGCCCGAGGGGTTATATTCTTCCAACTGATTTTCGCAGGCCGGCAGCGTGAGCGTGAGGGCTCCGGCGACCAGCAGCAGTCTGAGCGGACGGTGAGTCGGGAATTTCATCTTCTTATGCAGCGTTAAACTAGCCCTGACTTCTTAAAAACCCAGATTGAGACCCGCCGTGAGCACCCGGGGAATGGGCGTGTTGATGGCCCCGCCCCGCTCGGGGTCGTAGTTATCGATGTGGCTCCACGTGTAGAGGTTCTTGCCCTGCACGTACACCCTGAGCGACGACATGTGCAGGCGCGAGGCCAGTGCCGCCGGGAATGTGTAGCCGAAGGTAGCGGCCCGCAGCTTGGCGTAGGAGCCGTCTTCGTACAGCAGCGTGGTGCCGTAGAGGGCGTTTTGCAGTGTGGTTTTCGAGAGGCTCGCGTCGGGGCGCGGGAAGTCGTTGGACGGGTTTTCGGGCGTCCAGTAGTTCTGGCGCGAGCTGTTCTCGATGCCCTGCGGATCAAAGAAGCCGTTGTACTCGTAATTGAGCATCTGGCCAATGCGGGCAAACAGCTGCACCGACAGATCGAAGCCTTTGTAACTGAAATCGGTGTTGAAGGAGCCGCTCCACTTGGGTACCGTGGTACCCAGCACCTTGCGGTCGTCGGTGGCCGTGATGCGGCCGTCGCCGTTCAGGTCGCGCACCTTAATCTGACCGGGCTTTTGGCCGAACTTCTTGGCTTCGTCGGCTTCCGAAGTCTGCCAGATGCCCAGCTTTTCGTAATCGTAGAACACGTTCACCGGCGAGCCGATAAACCACCGGTTGCTCACGTCGTTGCCCGAAATGGTGAGGGCGGTAATTTCTTCCTTGTTCTTGAACCAGGTGAGGCCGGCGTTCCAGCGGAAGCTCTCCTTTTCCATCACCAACGCGTTCAGGCCCACCTCAATGCCCCGGTTGCGGGTTTTGCCGGCGTTTTCGGTCACCACCGAGTAGCCCGAAGTAGCGGGCAGCACGCGGTTGAGCAGCAGGTTGGTGGTGCGCGTGTCGTACACGTCCACGGTGCCGGTCAGGCGGTTTTGCAGCAGTCCGAAATCGAGGCCGAAGTTGAGCGTGTTCGACAGCTCCCAGCCCAGCGCCTTGTTGCCGATGCGGTTGGCGAAGGTGTAGGCCGGCGAGGACGTTTCGCCGAAGCCAAACGGAATTCGCACCAGCAGCGACTGGGTGGAGTAAGCCGGAATATCGTAGTTGCCGGCTCGGCCGTAGCTCACCCGCAGCTTCAAATCCGTAACGGGCGTCACGCCTTTCATGAAATCTTCCTCAATAATGCGCCAGGCGGCGGCCACCGAGGGAAAAAACGCCCACTTGTTGCCGGGGGCTAGCACCGAGGAACCATCGGAGCGGCCCGTGAGCGTGAGCAGGTAGCGGCTCTTGAAGTTGTATTGCACCCGGCCGGTGAAGGAAATCAGCTTGCTGTTCACGTAGCCGCTGTTGATGCCCACCTGCTGATTAGCATTGGCCAGCGCGTAGTAGCCCTGGTAATCGAGCAGCTGGTTGCGGCCCTGGGCGTTGGCGCTTTCGTTGTTGAACGTGAGCAGGGAAGTGATGCCGGTGGCCGTCACGGTATGGTCGCCGAAGGTCTTGTTGAAGTTCAGGATGTTCTCCCAGCTCCAGTTGGTGAGAAAGTCCGTCCCGTAGGACGACTGCGCCACCGAGCCGTTGCGGTCCAGGGTGTTGGAGCCCTGGTAGATGCCGGTGCGGGTGTTGGAAAGCGTGAGGCCCAGGTTGGAGCGCAGACTCAGGCTGGGCAGAATCTGGTAGCTGGCGTAGGCCGTGGTGAAGGTGCGGGTGGTGCGCTGGTTGTTCTGGTAGTTGCCCGGCTGCTCATCAATAAGCGGGTTGATGAAGTTGCCCGCGTTGGGGAAAATGGCCAGGTTGCCGTTCTCCTCGTAGGGCGTGAGCAGCGGGTTGATTTTGTTGGCCTGGTTAGTAGGGTCGCGCCGCCGGTCAAGGTTGAAGTACGTGAGCTGACTTTGCAGCCCCACTTTCACCTTAGCGTTAATTTCCTGATCCAGATTGAAGCGGATGGAGTAGCGGTTCAAATCGTCCATCCGAAACAGCCCCTGCTCGTTGAAGTAGTCGAACGAAGTGTAGAACTTAGTCTTATCGGAGCCGCCGGCCAAGCCAATCTGGTGTTCCTGCTGCACGCCCTGGCGTAGCAGCATATCCATCCAGTTGGTGCTCACACCGTTGTTGATATTCTGGATTTCGAGCGGCGTGAAAATCTTACCGTCGTCGGCAGCACCGATCCAGGTGCCGGTGGTGCGGTTGGCTTCGCGCTTCTGGGCCACGTAGGCCGCCCCGTCGTTCACGCGCGGGTAGTACACGGCGTCGGTGATGCCGTAGTAGGAGTTCACCGTTACGCGCGGCTCCCCCGAAAGGCCCTTCTTGGTGGTCACGATAATCACCCCGTTGGCACCCCGCGAGCCATAGATGGCCGTGGAGGCAGCATCCTTGAGCACTTCCATGCTCTGGATGTCGTTGGGGTTAATGTCCTGAATGGAATTGTACTGCACGCCATCCACGATAAACAGCGGGCCGTTCTGGGCCGTGATGGAGCGGTTGCCGCGCACGGCAATATTCACGCCCGAGCCGGCCGAGCCGCTGCTGCGGGTAATATCCACGCCGGGCAGGCGGCCCTGGAGTGTTTCCATCACGTTGGCCGAGGGCACCTTCTTCAAATCCTCCTCCTTCACCGAGATGATGGCCCCGGTTACGTCGCTCTTCTTCACCTGCCCGTAGCCAATCACCACTACTTCGTCGAGGGCCTTCTGGTCGGGCTTGAGCGCCACCTTGAGCTTGTCGGCGCTGCCGGCCACCACGGTCTGGGGCACGTAGCCGATGTAGCTGAAAGTGAGCACCGCTTCTGTGCCGGCGGGCACGCTCAGCGAGAAGCTGCCGTCGTTGTCGGTAGTGGCCCCGATGGTGGTGTTTTTGATAATGACCGTGACGCCGGGCAGGGCTTCGCCCGTAGCCGCATCCAGCACTCGGCCCTGCACCGGGCGGGTCTGCTGGGCCAGCGCCGTTCCCGCCGTCAGCAGCACCAGTGAGCTCAACAGTAGGCTTTTTTTCATAGCGGGTAATTTTGACTGGTCGAAGAAAGAGCTGTGAGCCTGCAGAAGTAAGCCCTCACTAATGTTAGGCCTATCTCCGAGAGTTCTCGCCTTCCAACCCGCTGATTATTTGCGCAATCGTTATCGGGAACGTTGCCAGTAGCCGAATTACGCCTTTTCTATTCGCCCGCGCTTGACACACAGCACCACCTGGCCGCTACCGCAAGCACGGGAGCGGCCAGGTGGTGCTGGTCGATAAATTGCATTTAGCGCATATTCCGGCTAGTTGCGGCCGGTCTTTTGCTACTTATTCAGCCGCTGCCCAGGCCCGGCAGTATCAGGTCCAAACCGCGTGGAAACAACGTTTTACCGGGTTGCAGGAGCTACTGATTTTCAATATCGGGCACATGGGCCGCCAGAATACCCCATCCATGAGCATCTTCCGGCATGAATGAAGCAAAGCTGTTTTTTTCACCTCGTTGTAGTAAAATTCGGCCGCAGTTTTCGCATTGATACATTCTTCTGCTACGCGAAGCATATACTCAACTAACCCGGCCTGCTATACTCTCCGTTGAGTTTTCATCAATGATGGCAGGTTCCAAATCGGTAAAAATTTCTCCCTCCAGTTGGGCGGGTATAAACCCTGCCTTGTAGGGCAAATCGTCCGTTTGATCTACGATAACGTGACCACAATCACAAAGAAGCTTGCTCATCCGCTATTCCTTACACTACCTGCTTGATAGGTTATTGGACATCGGCCGGGTTTAGCAGAACCGACCCGGCAAAAAACCCGGCCGATGTCCTGAAAACTCAGCCTGATGCACCTGAGATACTCGATATTTATCACCCCTTATTATCAAACACCGGCTCAATACGCCCATCAGCCCCTACCTGCAAAGCCGCTTCGTACCGCGCGCCGGATTTCGAGGAAATGAAGCCGCGGATGACGCCGGTTTTGCCTTTGCGCAGGAGCTGGTTCATCTGAGCGTCGGTGAGGGTTTTGCCGCCCCACTCGAACGGAGCGCGGAACTGGCAGTCCTCGCGGAAGCGGGAGCAGCCCCAGGCACTTTTACCCTTCAGCATCTGGCCCAGGCGGCACACCGGGCACGGTATCTGGCCGGGGTCTTGGGTGGTAGTAGGCTTGCTTTCGGCGGCGCGTACCAGCTCCAGCGCCCGTTCGGGCGTGAGCCGGATGGCGGCCCCGAACTTGTTGCCGGCGTCGTCCAGAAAGCCCTGCATTACCTGCGTACGGCCTTTCTTGAGCAGGTCGCCCACCTGCTTATCGGTGAACTTCTTGCCTTCAAATTCCACCGGCAGCCGGAACTGACAACCCTCTTTCCAGCGCGAGCAGCCAAACGCCGACTTCCCACGCAGAATATGGCCACTGCCGCAGGCGGGGCACGGACCTAAGCCCAGGCTGGTTGTTGGTTGTTGGTTGTTGGTTGTTGGGCGCGTAGCAGCAGGTTTGCCTGCGGCTGGCGCGGCCTGAGTGGCCCCGGCTACCGTCACGGCGCGGCCGGAGCCGTCGTGCTTCACCTCGTGCACCATCTCGCGCACCAGTTGCTTGAGCTCCCCCAGAAACTGTTCCTGGTCGAGCTGGCCGCCTTCAATCTGGCGCAGCTTCCGTTCCCATTGGCCCGTCAGCTCCGCCGACTTCAGCGTGGGGTTGCGGATGAGGCCGATGAGCTCCACGCCGGTGGGCGTGGGCACAATTTTCTTCCGGTCGCGGCGGATGTAGCCGCGCTTGAACAGGGTTTCGATGATGGCGGCGCGGGTGGAAGGCCGGCCGATGCCGTTTTCCTTCATGGCCTGGCGCAGCTCGTCATCATCCACGTTGCGGCCGGCGGTTTCCATACCGCGCAGCAGCATGGCCTCGGTGTACTCGCGCGCGGGCTGGGTTTGCTTGGCGTCGAGGCGAGGGTTGTGGGGGCCGGTTTCGTCCTTCTGGAAGCTGGGCAGCACGGTGCTCACCACGTCGTCGTCGCCCTCGCCGGCGGCTTTGGGTGCCGAGGGGGCCTGCTGCTTTTCCGGGTCGCCGTACACCTCGCGCCAGCCGGGACTCAGAATCTGCCGGCCCCGCACCCGGAAGGTGCGCCCGGCCACGTCGGCCGTTACCGTGGTATTCGAGACCTCGCAATCGGGGTAAAACGCGGCCAGGAAGCGGCGGGTGATGATGTCGTACACCTGTTGCTCGGTGCCGTGGAGGCTATTGGCGCTAGCTCCGGTCGGGATGATGGCGTGGTGGTCGGTTACCTTCTGGTTGTTGAACACCTTGGTGCTCTTGCGGATTTTGCCGCCCGCCAGCAGCGGAGCCGCCAGAGTGGCGTGCTGGCCGCCCAGCCCGCGCAGAATCCCAGGAATCTTGGGGTACTGGTCGTCGGGCAGGTAGGTGGTGTCCACGCGGGGGTAGCTCACCACTTTCTTCTCGTAGAGGCCCTGCACGGTTTTCAGTGTATCCTCGGCGGATAGGCCCAACTGGTTGTTGCACTGCACCTGCAACGAGGTCAGGTCGAACAGCGCGGGTGGGCTTTCCAGCGCCTTCTTGATTTCCACGTTGGTCACCGTCAGGGGCTGGCCGGTTACCTGAACCAGGGCCGCGTCGGCTTCCTCCTGGGTCACGAAGTAGCCCCGGGCCTTCAGGCGGGCCTTTTCGTCGGGCTCGTCGTCGTCCTTGCCTTTTTTCACCACGGCTACGTGGCTGAACATAGTGCCCCGGTACTCGGTGCGCAGCACCCAGTACGGCTCGGGCCGGAAGTTCTGGATTTCATGATAGCGGTCCACCAGCAAAGCCAGCGTGGGTGTCTGCACCCGCCCGATGCTGAGCACCTGCCGCTGCCCGGGCGCGTACTTGAGCGTAAACAACCGAGTAGCATTCAGGCCCAGCAGCCAGTCGCCCACGGCGCGGCTCTTGCCGGCCTGGTACAGCGAGTCGAATTCCGAGCCTTCACGGAGGTTCTGGAAGCCCTGGCGGATGGCCTCTTCGGTGAGGGAGGAAATCCAGAGGCGCTTGGTGGGCTTGCGGTATTTGGCCTCCAGCAATACCCAACGTTGAATCACCTCCCCTTCCTGCCCGGCGTCGCCGCAATTAATGACTTCCTCCGCGTTGGCCAGCAGGTTTTTAATCACGTTGAACTGGCGCACTACGCCATCGTCGCGGCGCATGAGCTTGATGCCGAACTGCTCGGGCAGCATGGGCAAATCATGAATGCTCCAGCGCTTCCACTCGGGGCGGTAGTCCTCGGGCTCGCGCAGCTGGCAGAAGTGGCCGAACGTCCAGGTAACCTGGTAGCCGTTGCCCTCGAAGTAGCCGTCCATTTTGCGGCTGGCACCCAGCACCTGGGCAATTTCGCGGGCCACGCTGGGCTTTTCGGCAATGCAGACTTTCACTCGTAGCGGATTGGATGAAGTACACCGGCCGGAGCCAGCTAGGGAATCAACAAAGATAACGGGGAGAAAAGTCCGGTGCACTGGACTCTTCTCCCCGTTTTTGAGCTGACAAATACTTAGTCGATACTACTGCTTTACCGTTTCGGGGGCAATGCGGGTGGGTGTCTGCTGGCCGCTGATGATGCCGCCGGCTGCCCTGCCAATGGCCGTAATGACGGCCGTCATGTTAGGCAAATCGAGGCTTTCCACCTCGTCGTCCACTGAATGGTACTTCTTGTCCGTCGGAATCTGATCGGTGCTGATGGTGTGGGCTGGTACGCCCAGACGGGCCAGGGTGGCGTTGTCGGAGCGGAAGAACAGGTTCTGCTCGGGGTACGGGTCGGGCTCGAAGCGGAACACGGTGCCCTTGGCATTGTCCTGCAGCATTTTACCAAAATCCGACCGGTCAAAGCCCGTGATGAAGGCCGTGTTGGGGCCGAATTTAGCCTGCTTGCCAATCATTTCAATGTTGAACATGGCCACCACGTTCTTGGGGTCGAGCTGCTTGGAGAAATAGCGCGCCCCAAAACCGCCAATTTCCTCGGCCGTGAAGGCCACGAACACCAACGGGCGGGCGTTGTCGTTTTTCTTCTTGAAATACTCGGCCAACGCTACCACGGCGGTAGTGCCGCTGGCGTCGTCGTCGGCACCGTTGGCAATAGAGTCGCCGGCCACGGCGGGCAAAAAGCCCAGGTGGTCGTAGTGGCCGCTGAAAACCACTTGCTCGGTGGCGCGGGCGGCCTCCTTACCGGGCAACACGCCCACCACGTTGCGCAGCTCCACGGTGCGGATGGTGGTAGTGGCGGCCACCTGAAATTTGAGCGGCGTAGCGGCCGGAGGCGCCAGAATAAGTAAAGTGGTGAACGGGGCCGGCTTTTCGGGGCGCAGGCCACCGCGCTTTACGTAGCTGGCTACCCGGTTGAAGGCCGTCAGCTGGGTGGGGTCAATGAATACAATAGTGTTTTCCCTGGGGTCCAGCAGGGGGCGAACTTCCTTCATCAGGTTATCCTGGGGGCCTACTGTTACCACGCGGGGTGCGGGCTCGTCGGCCTCCGTCCAGTTGAGGTGGGGCTGGCCCGAAACCAGCAGCATCTTGTCGGGGGCTACTTTCGCGCCGTTGATGGTGACGAAAGCGGCGGCCGTGCGGGCCTCGTAAGCCGGAAATGTCTGGGCAAAAGATGTCAGGCCCGGCAACGGCTCCAGACCGATGCGCTGAAACTCAGCGGCCAGAAACTCGGCGGCTTTCACGCTACCGGGCTTACCGGTGGCGCGGCCCTGCATATCATCGGCGGCTAATGCACGGACTACCCGTTCTACCGTAGCGGCCGGAACACCGGCTGTCGGCGGGACAGTGGCTGGTTTTTTCTGAGCGGAAACGTTAGCACTGAAGAGAGCGAGGAACAGGACGAAGGGGGGGAATTTTCGCATACCGCAAAATAACCATTTTGTTCTTTAGCCGGTACAATTTGTGTGCCGTAACCAGTCGGTTTCCGCTGGTTTATTTTCTCACTTCACTTCCTGTATAGTATGCGCCTTTTCCTGCCTCTACTCCTGTGGCTGGGTGCCTGTCAGACAACAGCTCCCACCACGGAAACTACCGCCTCTACTGCTCCGGTTACTCCACCCACCGAGCTACGGGGCACGCGCTGGCTTCTGCACACGCTCAACAATCAGCCAGCTACCCCTACGGCCGATAAGGAAATATATCTACAGCTCAACACGGCTGAGCTACAGGCGGAAGGACAGGCAGGCTGCAACCGTTTTCGGGGCACTTTTGCGCTACCTGCTACCGGTCAGCTACGCTTCGGACCGCTCATGGCTACCAAGATGGCCTGCCCGGACCTTTCTATCGAGACCGGGTTTATGAGTGCCCTGGATGCAGCCCGGACATACCGCATCAGCCGTGATACGCTACGGCTGTATGGGGAACCGGCGGGGTTGCCTCTGGCGGAGCTGCACAAGGGCCAATAGGCTAACCGTCATTTTATAAAAAAGCCCGGCCGCCCGAATTGTTGGGCGGCCGGGCTTTTTTATAAAATGACGGTTACTTTACTGGGTGTCTACTTTGGCCAGTACCGCACCCCAGTCGGCATCGGTTTTGGCAGTGGCGGCTTCGGGTAGGGCCTTTAGGGCGGCGGCCAGCGCGGGCGCCGCCGCCTGCAGGGGCTTCAGGCCGAGCTTTACTGGTAGTAGCTGTCCATCGGGCCGCAACAGGTAATAGGTGATTTTGTCTTCCACCTCATCATACCGTTCCCCCGTGCTGTACGCGCCCTGGTAGTTGGCTTTGCGCAGGGTTTTGGCGTAGCGTTTCAGCAGCGCGTACTTGCCTTCGTGCAGCACTTCCACGTATTCAGCACGTTGGCTGAGCACCGGAGCCTCGGTAAAGCGCCGGAACCTGCGCACCCGCGCCGGCTGCAGACCACGCGCCGGTACATCCAACTCAAAACTAGCCAGCTTTCGGTCATCGAGCACCAAGGAGTCTTTGCGGTGCAAAGGCAGCATCAGCAGCCGGTGGTTCAGGACATCATACTTCACTGGCACGGGTGCCAAAGGAATACCGGTGGTCATTTTCAGCCGGGCCGGCAGCCAGCTGTTTTCAACGTACGGCGAGCCGATGAGGCCATAGGCGCTGCCATGTGGTATGACGGCCGCTGCTCCGTTGGCAAGCGCATCAACATTCGCCTGCGCGGCATTTCCTACCTGCCCGATGGGAGCTTGCTGAGCATACGCAGCAACTGTGAAAACCATAGCCGGCAATACCAGCAACAAGCGAATATCCATAAGTTAAGAAGCGGATTTTACCCGCCTAAAGTAAGATTTTCGCGTGGCTTTCCTGCTACCCCAGCGTCAGCACCAAGTCGTCGGCGTTGACCAGGCTGCCTTCCGCGAGGCTCACGGCCTGAATGGTGGTATCGTCGGGGGCGGTGATGGTGGTTTCCATCTTCATGGCTTCGATGATGAACAGCGGCTCGTTTTTGCGCACCTGCTGGCCGCTTTCCACCAGCACCCGGCTGAGCATTCCCTGCAACGGCGCGCCCAACTGGCGCGGGTTGCCTTTGTCGGCCTTAGGGTTGAGAATGCGCTTGACTTCCACGCTCGTATCCCGGATTTCGAGGTTGCGGGTCTGGCCATTGAGGTTGAAGAAGATGGTGCGACAGCCGTCCTCGTTCACCGGCCCGATGCTTTGCAGGCCCACAATGATGCTCTTGCCCCGGGCAATGTCGATGATGGTTTCCTCACCGGGCTGCAGGCCGTAGTAGAACACCGGCGTGGGCACCACGGCCACGTCGCCGTGGTCTTCGCGGAACTGCCAGTACTGCTCGAACACCTTCGGGTACAGCAGCCACGACAGCACATCGGTGAACTTACCGGGCCGCCCGAACTTCTCCTCAAACCGCCGCTCCTCGGCCGCAAAATCAATGGGGGCCAGGTGCTCGTTGGGGCGGTCGGTGAAGGGCTGCTCGTCTTTGAGGATGAGTTTCTGCAGTTCCGATGGCCAGCCGCCCTCAGGCTGCCCGATGTCGCCGCGGAACAGCTCCCGCACCGATTCGGGGAAGTTCAGGCCCGCCCCTTTCTCCAGCACGTCACGGGTGGTGAGGTTGTTGCTGACCAGAAACAGGGCCATGTCGCCCACCACTTTGGAGCTGGGCGTCACCTTCACGATGTCGCCAAACAGCTGGTTGACGTCGGCAAAGGTCGTTTTCACGGTTTCAAACTTGTCCAGCAGGCCCAGCGAGGCGGCCTGGGGCCGCAGATTGGAGTACTGCCCGCCCGGAATTTCGTGCTGAAACACCTCCGAGGTACCCGCCTTCAACCCCGACTCGAACGGATAATAGTACTCGCGCACGGTTTCCCAGTAGTTCGAGAATTCGTTGAGCGACTTCTGGTCGAACTCCCGGTGCCGCTCCTGCCCGCGCAGCATCTCCACCACCGAGTTGAAGTTGGGCTGCGAGGTAAGACCCGACAGCGCGCCTAGGGCCACGTCAATTACATCTACTCCGGCTTCCACGGCCTTCAGGTAGGTGGCGGGCTGCAGGCTGCTGGTGTCGTGGGTGTGCAGGTGGATGGGCAGGCTCACGGTGGCGCGCAGGGCCGAAATCAGCTCGGTGGCGGCGTAGGGCTTCAGCAGCCCGGCCATGTCCTTGATGCACAGGATATGCGCGCCGGCATCCTCAATCTGGCGGGCCAGGCGCAGGTAGTAGTCGAGGTTATACTTCTGGTTGCGCCGGGGGTCCAGAATGTCGCCGGTGTAGCAGATGCTGGCCTCGGCCAGCCGGTCGGTTTTATTCCGCACGAACCCGATGCAGGCTTCCATGCCCGGCATCCAGTTCAGCGAGTCGAAGATGCGGAATACGTCGATGCCGGTTTCGGCGGCCTGCTGCACAAACCGCTCTGTGAGATTATCGGGATAGGCTTTGTAGCCCACGCCATTGGCCCCCCGAATCAGCATCTGAAGCAAGATATTAGGTACAGCGGCACGCAGCTTGGCCAGTCGCTCCCAGGGGTCTTCGTGCAGGAAGCGCAGCGCCACATCGAACGTGGCCCCGCCCCAGCACTCCAGCGAGAAAGTTTGCGGATGCTGGCGGGCGTAGCGTTCGGCCACCTTCAGCATATCGAAGGTGCGCATGCGGGTGGCCAGCAGGCTCTGGTGGGCGTCGCGCAGGGTAGTGTCGGTGAAGTGCACCTGCTTTTCGGCCCGCAGCCACTGGGCAAAGCCGTCGGGGCCCAATTCGGTTAGCTTCTGCTTGGTGCCGGCGGGCGGTGCGGCGGCCAGGTCGGCCTCGGGCAGGCGCGGCTTGCGCAGCTCGCGCTTGGGGTCCAGGTGGCCGCGCACGTCGGGGTTGCCGTTCACAATCACGTCGCCCAGGAAGCTGAGCACGCGGGTGGCGCGGTCCTGCCGCCGCTTAAACCGGAACAGCTCCGGGTGGTCCTTGATGAAGTCGACGTTGGCCTCGCCGGCCATGAATACCGGGTGGGCAATGATGTTCTGCAGAAACTGGATGTTGGTGCTCACCCCGCGCAGCCGGAACTCATCGAGGGTACGAGCCATCTTGGTGGCGGCCTCGGCCAGCGAAGGGGCGTGCGTGGAAACCTTCACCAACAGGGAATCGAAGAACGGCGACACTTTCACGCCGGTGTACACCGAGCCCTGGTCGAGGCGGATGCCGAAGCCGCCGGCCGAGCGGTAGGCCGTGATGGTGCCGTAATCGGGCTTGAAGTCCTGCTCCGGGTCTTCGGTGGTGATGCGGCACTGGATGGCCACCCCGATTTTGAGCGGCGTCACGTCCGGCCCCAGCCCGATTTCGGGGTCCTGGAGGCGGCGGCCGTCGGCAATGTGGAGCTGGGTTTTGATCAGGTCGATGCCCGTAATCATCTCCGTCACGGTGTGCTCCACCTGAATGCGCGGGTTCACCTCGATGAAGTAGATGCGGTCCTGCTCAGGGTTCACCAGGAATTCCACGGTGCCCACGTTGTTGTAGTTCACGGCCCGGCCCAGGCGCAGCGCGTACTCGTACAGCAGGTGGCGCAGGTGGTCGGGCAGATTGAGCGAGGGCGCTACCTCCACCACCTTCTGGTAGCGGCGCTGCACCGAGCAGTCCCGCTCGTAGAGGTGGGTGAGGCCGCCGTGGTTGTCGGCCACCAGCTGCACCTCAATGTGCTTGGGCTGCTCCACAAACTTCTCCAGGAACACGGTATCATTACCAAACGCCTTGAGGGCCTCGTTGCGGGCCTCGAAGAAGCCGCGCTCCAGCTGCTCATCATCCCGAATGACGCGCATGCCCCGGCCGCCGCCGCCGCTGGCTGCTTTCAGCATCAGCGGGTAGCCGATGCGGTGCGCTTCCTCCAGGGCCACGTCGAGGTCGGTCAGGTCCCGCTCACTGCTCTCGATGATGGGCACTTGGCACGCTACGGCCACCCGCTTGGCAGCCACTTTGTCGCCGAGCGCCTCCATTACCTCGGGGCGCGGCCCCACGAAGATGATGCCTTCCTCACCGCAGCGACGAGCCAGGGTGGCGTTTTCGCTCAGGAAGCCGTAGCCGGGGTGAATGGCATCGGCCCCGTTCTGCTTGGCTGTCCGGATGATGCCCTCAATGTCGAGGTAAGGCTTCAGCGGCTCGTCGTCGCGGCCCACCTGGTAGGCCTCATCGGCCTTGTAGCGGTGCAGGGAGTAGCGGTCCTCGTAGGTGTAGATGGCAACGGTCTGGATGCCCAGCTCGGTGGCAGCGCGCAGCACGCGAATGGCAATTTCGCCCCGGTTGGCGACCAGCAGTTTGCGGATGTTCATCGGTTTTCAGGAGAAGTTGAAAGGTGGAACAGAGAAGCGGTGCAAGCTACGCAACGGGGCGGGATTCGTCAGCGAATTTTTGCTAAATGATTATTTTTCGCAGAAAACAGGTAGTGTGGGATGTATGAGACAGGGCGGCTGTAGAAACGCGACACTTCGCATCTCGTCGTTGCTGAGGTCGTTTATTCAGAGCAGATCAGGTCTTTTAATACGGGGAAGCGAAGTGTCACGTGTCATCACAGGATGTTCATACAGCGTCGTTCAAAGACGAGGCGCGAAGTGTCGCGTCTCTACACGGTTTCGTCAGTTTTCCTGATTAATGAGGTTGACCACCAGCTTCACCATCACGTCTTTGTCCTCCGGTTTGCTTTCGGCAATGAGCAACGTGAGGGCCACCAGGGCGTTGTCGGCGAGGCGGCGGGAGCCGTCGGGTTTGTAGAGGCAGTGGTTCTTGTCCATGAACCACACGAATAGGAAGGCGGCAATGCGCTTATTACCATCGGAAAACGAATGGTTTTTCACCACGAAGTAGAGCAGGTGGGCCGCTTTTTCCTCCACGCTGGGGTACAGCTCTACGCCGTCAAAACTCTGGTAAATCGTGCGCACTGAGCTCTGGAACGATTCATCCTTCTCCCGCCCGAACAGTACGCTGCCCCCGAACTGCTGGCGCAGGCCATCCACAGCCTGCAAAGCGGCCTCGTAGGTCAACTCAAATGGCGTATCTGGCGAGGTAGCCGTAATGCGCAGGCGCTGATGGTCGTACTGGTCGAGCACGTCGAGGGCGCGGGCGTAGTCGCTGAGTACACGCAGCAGGGCCGTGGTCTGGTCAGGGGTGAGCTCCTGGTTTTCCAGCAGTTCGCCCTGCAGCCGCAGCAGCTGTTTCAGTTCGGTAAGCTGGCGGGCATCTTCCCGTAACCGTTTCTCATTCAGCGCGAAGCCCTGCACCAGATACTGACGCAACACCTGCGTGGCCCACTGCCGGAACTGCGTGCCCTTTTTGGAATTGACCCGGTACCCGACGGAGATGATGACGTCGAGGTTGTAGTAGTCGGCCGGGCGGCCGCCTTCCGCTTTACGCTTCCTTTCACCTTCAAAATCGCCCTCCGTTGGCTCAAAAAGACTTCTGTGCATTTTTTGCACAGAAGTCTTTTCGTCCAGTTCACCCGTTTGAAATATGGTGCGCAAGTGCTTGGTAATCACACTTCGTTCTCTGCCAAACAGCTCGGCCATCTGCGCCTGGGTAAGCCAGAGGGTTTCGTTCTGGAGCTGTACTTCCAGCTGAGCGCGGCCATCGTCCGATTGGTAGAGCAAAATATCCTGGGTTGGTTCCATATAGCTGGATAAAAAGGCAAAACACGCGTCCAATCAGCAATATGCAGAATCAGCAACGGGCCGCCAAGCTCGATTGGCACCCCATTCCCATATCCAACCCCCAAAACTTTCCCGTAACCGTTCAGTTCTGAACCCACTCCCTCACTCCTGACTTCGCACACATGGAATTTGCCGACAAAAACATCCTCATCGTAGGGGCTTCCTCGGGCATTGGCCTGGCCACGGCCCGGCTGCTGAGCAAGCTCGGCGCCCACCTCTACACCGCCTCCCGCCACGAGTCGGCGGAGCTGGCCGAGCTGAACACCACCTTTCTGCCGCTCGATGTGCTGCAGCCCCTGGGCACCGCCCTCGACGCCCTGCCCGAGGTGTTGCATGGCGTGGTGTACTGCCCCGGTTCCATCAAGCTGCGCCCGTTCGAGCGGATTCCGGCTGACGATTTCCGGGCTGATTTCGAGCTGAACGTGATGGGCGCGGTGCAGGTACTGCAGGCCAGCATGAAGCGGCTGAAAAAGGCCAACGGGGCCTCGGTGGTGCTGTTTAGCACCGTGGCCGCCGAGACGGGCATGGCGTTCCACGCCAGCATTGCCACCGCCAAGGCGGCCGTGGAAGGCCTCACCCGCGCCCTCGCCGCCGAGTATGCCGCCAGCGGCGTCCGGGTGAATGCCGTGGCCCCGTCGCTCACCAACACGCCGCTGGCCGCCGCCCTGCTCAGCACCCCCGAGAAAGTGGAAGCCGGCGCCAAGCGCCACCCGCTCCAGCGCATCGGCGAGCCCGAAGACCTGGCCTACATGGCGTCTTTCCTCCTCTCCGACCACGGCTCCTTCATCACCGGCCAGGTGCTGCCCGTGGATGGCGGCATGGGCCGGCTGAAGTAGTGAGTCGTCTGTCATCCTGAGCGGAGCGAAGGACCTTATCACGTTAGAACGGTTTTCTCCGACGTAATAAGGTCCTTCGCTCCGCTCAGGATGACAAGCTGGTTTCATTCTCTCTCACTTCTCTCCTATGAAAGTATCCCTGTTCTGGCACCGGCGCGACTTGCGTTTTCAGGATAATGCCGGGCTGGCCGCCGCTTTGCAGGGCGACCAGCCGGTGGTGCCGCTGTTCATCTTCGACCCCGAAATTCTCGACAAGCTGGAAAACCGCCAGGATGCCCGCGTCATGTTCATCTTCGATGAAGTGCAGCGGCTCGTGGCCGAGGCTAAAGAAGCAGGTGGCACCATGCTAGTGCGCTACGGCAAGCCGGAAAAGATGTTTGCCGACCTGCTGAAGGAGCTGGACGTAGCCGCCGTGCACACCAACCACGACTACGAGCCCTACGCCGCCACCCGCGACGCGGCCGTTACGGAACTACTGGCCAAACACCAGATTCCGCTGCGCACCTATAAGGATCAGGTTGTCTTCGAGAAGGACGAGGTGCAGACCAAAACCGGCCAGCCCTACAAGATTTACGGCCCCTACAAGCGCGCCTGGCTGGCCCGCCTCACCGAGGACGACTACCGCCCTCACCCTTCCGCCGACCACCTAGATAAGCTGGCCCACGTGCCGGCCGGCGCCCGCCCTACCCTCTCCGATATGGGCTTTGAGCGCAGCCCCGAGCACATTCCGGGCCGGCGACTGGCTTCCCGCACCCTGGAGCAGTACGCCGACACTCGCGACCTGCCCGCCCGCGACTCGACCAGTCGAATGGGTTTGCACCTGCGCTTCGGCACCGTGAGCATCCGTCACCTGGTGCAGCGGGCGTTGGAGGCCAAGGCCGAAATCTGGCTGAGTGAGCTGATCTGGCGCGACTTCTTCATGCAGCTGATCTGGCACTTCCCCCACACCGCCCACGAAAGCTACGACCCCAAGCTTCGCGACATCCAGTGGCGCAACAACGAGGACGAGTTCCGGGCCTGGTGCGAGGGTCGCACCGGCTACCCGCTTATTGATGCGGGCATGCGCCAGCTCAACGCCACCGGCTTCATGCACAACCGCGTGCGGATGGCCACGGCCAGCTTCCTGATCAAAAACCTGCTCATCGACTGGAAATGGGGCGAGGCCTACTTCGCCGAGAAGCTGCTCGACTACGAAATGGCCTCCAACGTGGGCAACTGGCAGTGGGTGGCCGGCACCGGCGCCGATTCGCAACCTTGGTTCCGTATTTTCAGCCCCGATTCGCAGCTGGCCAAGTTCGATAAGCAGCACGCTTACGTAAAGCAGTGGGTGCCCGAGTTCGGCACGCCGCGCTACCCCAAGCCCCTGGTGGAGCACCCCGCCACCCGCGACCGGGCCCTGGCCGCCTACCGCGCCTCCCGCGACCTGCACGCCTAGCCAAATCCGGCCCGGTTTCTCACAACTTTCAGCCGCTGACGCGGTTATCCTGCTACTATGAAACAGCAACCCACGCCCGCTCCCGAAGCCACTTTCTCGCCCAAAGAACGGATCAAGCAAGCCTACCTCGACTACGTGCTGCGCAAAGGCAAGCCGCCGATTTCGGTGTTCAAGCTGACCCAGAAGCTGGGTTTGCCCGAGCAGGAATTCTACGCCAGCTATGCCAATTTTGACGCCATTGACCGGGAAATCTGGGCCGACTTTGGCCGCGAGGCCCGCGCCACGGCCGCCCGCGAGCCGGTGTGGGAGCAATACGGCGCCCGCGAAAAGCTGCTGGGCTTCTACTACACGCTCATCGAGATTCTCAAGCACAACCGCAGCTACGCCCTGCAAAGCCTTCGCCGCTCGCTCTCCAAAATGCCCGGCATCACGCCCCGCGTGTTGGACGATTTCCGGCAGGATTTTGAGGCCTTCGTGGAAGATTTGCTGCGCGAAGGCCGTCGCACCGAAGAAGTAGCCAGCCGCCAGCTGGTACAGCACGGCTACCCGCGCTTCTTCTGGCAGCAGCAGCTGTTCGTGCTCGGCTTCTTCGCCAAAGACGACACCGTAAACTTCGAGCGCACCGACGCCGCCATCGAAAAGGCCGTGACCCTGAGCTTCGACCTGGTAGGCCGCAACACCCTAGATTCCGCCGCCGATTTCGTGCGGTTCTTAGTGCGCCGGTAAGGCTTTTCAGTTGTATCAGACGGTCATGCTGAGCTTGCCGAAGCATCTCTGCCGCTTCGTTGTTGTAGTAAGGCAACAGTGCGGTAGAGATGCTTCGGCAAGCTCAGCATGACCGTTTTTGGTTTATACTACATTCTCATGGACGATACCCCCAAGTCGCTTACTTCCCTGCCCACCACCAAAGTGGCTCGGGCAGCGCGCTTCGCCAAAACCGGCCTCAACGTGGGAGCCAACTACGTAAAGCACTACGCCAAGCGGGCCGTGGGCGCCGATAGCCCCACCGAGGACCTGCACGCGGCCAATGCGGCCGAGCTGTACGGCACGCTCAGCGAAATGAAAGGCTCGGTGCTGAAAGTGGCCCAGATGCTGGCCATGGAAAAGAACCTGCTGCCCACCGCCTACGCCGACCAGTTTGCTCAGGCCCAGTACCAGACCCCGCCCCTCTCGGGCCCGCTGGTGGTGAAAACGTTTCGGGAGGCGTTCGGCAAGTCGCCGTTTGAGGTGTTTGACGAGTTTGATATCGAGGCCCGGCAGGCGGCCAGCATCGGGCAGGTGCACGCAGCGCGCAAAGACGGCCGGGAGCTGGCCGTGAAGGTGCAGTACCCCGGCGTGGCCGACAGCATCCGCTCCGATATCCGGCTGGTGAAACCCATTGCCCTGCGCGTGCTGGGCCTCGATGAAGCCACCGTGCGCCCCTACATGCAGGAAGTGGAAACCCGCCTGCTCGAAGAAACCGACTACGCCCTGGAGCTGCGCCGCGGTCAGCAGATTGCCGCCGCCTCGGCCGGTCTGGCGCATTTACAGTTCGCCCAATACTACTCCGAGCTATCGGCCGCCCGCATCCTGACCATGGACTGGCTGCCTGGCCGCCACATGAAGGAGTTTTTGGCCACCAACCCCAGCCAGGAAGTGCGCAACCAGCTCGGCCAGGCCCTCTGGGACTTCTACATGTTCCAGCTGAACGAGCTGCGCCAGGTGCACGCCGACCCGCATCCCGGCAACTTCCTGCTCACGGATACAGACGGCGGCACCGTGGGCGTGCTGGATTTTGGCTGCGTAAAGGAAATTCCGGCCGATGTGCATCGCCTGTTCACGGCCCTGCTCACGCCCGAAACCCTCGCCGACCCCGCCCGCCTGGCGGCCCTACTGGAAGAAGGCGGCGTGCTCCGTGCTGACGACCCGGCCGCCCGCCGCGCGTTCTACGTGGATACCATGCGCGCCTCGCTGGAGCTGGTGGGCCGCCCCTTCCGCCAGCCCACCTTTGATTTCGGCGACCCGGCCTACATGCAGAGCCTCTACGCCCTCGGCGACGACCTGATGCAGCAGCCCGAGCTGCGCCAGCAGCGCGAGCCCCGCGGCTCCGAGCACTTCATCTACCTCAACCGCACCTACGTGGGCCTCTACGCCCTGCTCACCGAGCTACGCGCCTCCATCCGCACCAATCCTGCCGAATAATTGAGGGTTTCCAAACTAAACCGGCAAACCATAGTTTAAGCATCCCGGAGCAACTCGTGTACTTACACGAATAGCTCCAGGATGTTTTTTTTTCTCTCCTCATCTTCACCTCCCCTTTTTCCATGAAAAGATTCTGGACCCTTTGCGCCGCGCTGCTGAGCGTGGTATCGGTGGCCTCGGCCCAATCGACGATGAGCTGCTGCACCAAGCCCGCCGCCGGCCAGGCTGCTACCGAAGTATTCGCCATGCTAGCCTCCAACGAGGATTTCTCGGGCGGCCACGATGCCCCGCTGCCCTTCACCTACGCCGGCGAAGGCGGCATGATTGAGTTCAAGACGGCCGACGGCCAGATGGGCAAAGCCTTCGAAATCAAGAGCAAGACCAAGTCGGACAAGTACCTCTTCGTGATTCACGAGTGGTGGGGCCTCAACGACTACATCAAGCAGGAAGCCGGCCGCTTCGCCGAGGAGCTGCCCGGCGTCAACGTCATTGCCCTCGACCTCTACGACGGCCAGGTAGCCACCGACGCCGACATGGCCGGCAAGCTGATGCAGGGCGTGAAAACCGAGCGCGCCCAGGCCATCATCAACGGCGCCCTCACCTACGCTGGCCCCAAAGCCCAGATCAGCAGCATCGGCTGGTGCTTCGGTGGCGGCTGGAGCATCCAGACGGCCCTGCTGGCCGGCCCCAAAGCCAAAGCCTGCGTGGCTTACTACGGCATGCCCGAGAAGGACGTAGCCAAGCTCAAGACGCTGAACACCGACGTGCTGTTCGTTTTCGCCAAGCAGGATAAGTGGATCAACCAGGAGGTAGTAGACCAGTTCCGCAAGGACATGGCCACCGCTAAAAAAGGCCTCACGGTGAAAACCTACGACGCCGACCACGCCTTCGCCAACCCCTCCAACCCCAAGTACAGCAAGGACTTCGCCGCTGACGCCCACGCCGCCTCGGTTGCCTACCTGAAGAAGAACCTGAAAGTAAAATAGCTTTCTGCAGTACCGGCCGCAGTAGCGCGAACTGTGTAGTTCGCAACCCCGCGCCGTTAGAATCCGTGTCGTTCCGGGGCGCGAACTACATAGTTCGCGCTACAGACCGCCCCACAAAAAAGAGGCAGCCCAAATGGGCTGCCTCTTTTTTGTGGGGCGGTCTGTAGAGACGCGACACTTCGCGTCTCCCGGTCAGAACAACCGGAACCGCGCCACCGGAACCGCGCCACCGGAACCGCGCCACCGGAACCGCGCCACCGGAACCGCGCCACCGGAACCGCGCCAGTACGCGCTGGCATGTATTGCCCAAACGACATGCAGACCTGAACAACGTCAGCACGCGCCGAGACGCGAAGTGTCGCGTCTCTACAACCGTACAGGGTTTTCCAGACCGCGGAGAATCTGCTACCTTATTGGCTCCCACCAATGTTCCGCGCCATGTCTACCGCCCTCGTTTCTCCGGTTCAGCGGCTGCTGAACGAGTACGCCGAAAGCCACCAGAATCCTACCAATAAGCTGGTGCACTGGGTATGCGTGCCGCTGATTATGTTCGCCATTCTGGGGCTTCTGTGGTCGGTACCGGTGCCTGCGGCGGTGCGGAATATCAGCCCGTGGCTTAACTGGGCTACCGTAGTGATGGTGCTGGCGGTGGGGTACTATGTGCGCCTCTCGGGGCGGCTGGCTGTGGGCATGGTGCTGGTGTGGCTACTAATGGCGCTGGGGTTGCGCGTGGTGGATGCCGGGGCGGCCCTGCCCCTCTGGGCCGTGTGCCTCATCGTGTTTGTGCTGGCCTGGATTGGCCAGTTCTGGGGCCACAAGGTGGAGGGCAAGAAGCCCAGCTTCCTCAAGGACCTGCAGTTTCTGCTCATCGGCCCGCTGTGGCTGCTCCATTTCATCTACCGCCGGCTGGGCTGGCGGTATTGATGGTTTGCTGGACAAAGTAGCCCGTCATTCCTCGCAGGCTCGGAATGACGGGCTACTTTGTCCAGCAAACCATCCCTCAAAACCTACTCCAACAGCCGCGCCTGCAGCTGAGCCAGGCTTTCGGGGAGCTGTTGCATGTCGGTCAGCACGAAGTAGAGGTCTTGGAATTTATCCTTCTCGAAGGGCGTATCCAGCACGCCATCGAGGGTGAAGGGCAGGCGGGTTGGCGCGTCGCTGAGGCTGAACTTCACCTCGCCGTGTGAGGACAGCAGCCCGGCCCCGTAGATGCGCAGGCCGTCGGGCTGATGAATCAGGCCGAACTCGGCCGTGAACCAGTACAGGCGCGTGAACTGCTCCAGGGTGCCGGGCCAGCGTTGGCCGTGGTGCACGGCGGCCGCCCCCAGCTTCTGCAGAAAATCGGCGAAGCCGGCATCCGTCAGCAGCGGCACGTGGCCGAATACGTCGTGGAACATGTCGGGCTCTTCGAGGTAATCGAGCTGCTCGAGAGTGCGCAGCCAGGTGGTGGCGGGGAACTTGCGGTCGGCCAGCAGTTGGAAGAACACGGCGTCGTCCACGATGCCGGGCACTACCACCAGCTCCCAGCCGGTCAACTCCTGCAGGCGCGGGTTCACCTCCCGGAAATCAGGAATGGCGTCGCGGGTGAAGCCCACCCGGCGCACGCCTTCCAGAAACTCCTCGGCGGCGCGGCCGGGCAACAGGGCCATCTGGCGGTCGAACAGCAGTTGCCACACGTGCTGGTCGGCAGCGGTGTAATCGGCATAGACCTGGTTGAGCAGCGGCAGGATATCGGAAGCAACGGGGGCGGCAGAAACAGACTGCATAACGAAAACGGAAATGGTGGAAAAAGAAAAAGCCTGCCTCCGCAGAGAGCGGAAGCAGGCTTAAAAAGACGTTGGGGAGGGTGAAGTGCTAGTTTCAGTTCCTCGCGTACGCCGCGGCCGCTCCGCTCCGGAGGGGAGCGTAATAGGTAGCAGCGTAATAATAGCAGGACGTGAACAGCAGCATGTGGGGCAAAGGTAAGCGAGTTTTTGGATTTATGAATTGATAGAGGGACGTCATTCCGAACCTGCGAGGAATGACGTCCTTTTTCCACCCGCATTCACTTCACCATCCCCTACTCCACCGGCTGCAGTTCCCAGCCTGAGGACAGCAAAGCAGCCAGTTCGGCTACGCTTTCGGTGAGCTGTTCCCAGCTGTTGAGCACGAAGTATTGGTCCTGGAGGTGGGCTTCGCTGTAGGGTGTGTGCAGCACGGTGGCTAGGTCAAAGGGGAAGCGGCGCGTGATGTCGCCGATGCAGTGATGGATTTCGCCCGAGGACGAGAGCAGGCCGGCCCCGTACATGCGTGTCTGACCGTGCTCCTCCACCAACCCAAACTGCACCGTGAAACCGTAGAGCCGCTCGAGGCGGGCCAAAGCCACGGCATCGTCGAGGTGCTGGGCGGCTACCTGGCCCAGGAAGTGCAGGAAATCAGCGAAGGCCTGGTCCATGAGCAGCGGCACGTGGCCGAACACGCCGTGGAACAGGTCGGGCTCCTCGATGAAGTCGAACTGCGCCATGCTCCGGATCCAGACGGTGGCCGGGAACTTGCGCTGGGCCAGCAACCCGAAAAACTCAGCATCGTTGAGCATGCCCTGCACCGGCTCCAGCTGCCAGCCAGTGGCCTTCTGCAGGCGCTGGCTTACTTCCTGGAAGTCGGGAATGGCGTTGCGGTGGAAGCCTACGGCCTCCAGACCTTTACCGAAGGCCGAGCAGGCACGCTTGTGCAACAGGGCCGTCTGGCGGTCAAACAATACCTTCCAAACCAGCTGGTCCTGCGTGGTGTACCGGTCGTAGTGTTGCTGTATCATAGCGCGTACAGGGCAGAAAAAAAGCCCGGCTCCTGGGGAGGAGTCGGGCTCTTAAGTGGATTTCAGAGAAGGAGAAGCATGCTGTGTTCTACCTTTCATACCCGCAAAAGCGCCCGACCTCGCCCTGGACAGGACGATTAATGGTCATAAAGCGTTTCGCGTTTAGGTTCAGCATGATGATGCAAATATAGAAGACTTCTGGAATAAACAAGTTTTCAACGGCCTTATTATTTATACCCTCTTCCCATACAATACACATACTTTCCAGTCAATATACCTTTTTTCTTTGAGTCATTTTCGGGATAACAATACCTATTATCAGCAACACACTATCAAATCGGAAGGCATTAACTGCTAAAGACTCATAAACCAGGCACCATCTAGCATACTGGATTACAGCTGGCCGTTGGGCTCGTAGGTCATGCTCAGCCGGGTGTCGCCGGTGATTTTGAGGTCTACTTTGGCTTGCTGGGCAGACGGGTTGAGCAGCAGCGCCGTGGAGCCGGCCATGAACCGCAGCGTGCCCCGCTCGCCGGGAGCCAGCGTCGTCTTGCCGAAGATGCCGCCGCCCCGGGGCCGCTCCTTGAATTCGACCGGCACTTTACCCACGTTGTGGGCTTCTACTTTGAAGCCGCCCAGCTGGCCGCCGCCCAGCACGAACTGCTTGCCCGGCTCAATGAGCAGATTGGACGTAATACCCGCCCAGCAGGCCGTAATGAATAGCAACAGGGCAGCGAAGGTGGCAACGGCGGCCGGACGGGAAGGCAGGGAAATACGCATGACAATTGGAGGTTGAAGTGAAACGATATCCCAAAGGAACTGCCCCCGCCGCCCCCAAACGCCCCGATTTACGGCCTGGGACGCCTCAACTTATAGCTTGACACCCGGCAGCTGTAGAGACGCGACCCTTCGCGTCTCGCTATTGCTGAAGTTGTTTGATTGGCGCAGTTCCGGGTCGTTCAACGCGGAGACGCGAAGTGTCGCGTCTCTACATCGTGCTTGGCGCGGGGCCGGTCTTTCAACGATTAGACGCAAGCATGCGTCTCTACAGCTGCCGGGCGGCTTCGCTGGGGGTCTGGCCACGGAGCTTTTTAAAGACGCGGTTGAATGTGGACTTGGAGTTGAAGCCGGCTTCCAGGGCCACGGCCAGTAGCGTGTAGTGGCGGAACTGCGGGTCGCGGAGGCGGCGCTCGGCCTCGCGCACCCGGTATTCGTTGATGAAGTCGTTGAAGTTCTGGCCGCAGCCGGAGTTGATGACCTTCGAGAGCCAGGACGTGTTGGTACGCAGCTGGGTAGCCAGCTCGCCTAGCGTCAGCTCGGGCTCCAGGTAGGGCCGGGCAGTTTGCATGTGGGCCAGCAACCGGGCCGTCCAGCGGGCCAACTCTGCATCGGGCTCGGCGGCCGCTTCAACTGGCGCTTCGGCCGCCGCGTCGGCCATCAATGGTACACTGGTAGCCGACGCGGCGGGCGAAACAGTTATTTCAGGCACCCCGGGTAACGCATCGGCAACTGTCCTTTCGTCTGCAACTGGTGCAATGGCAACAGATACTCCGGTGGCGGCTTCCACCGTTAGTAACGAGGTTGCAGACGGAGCGGCGGCGGCTGGCAACTGGAAGCGCAGGGCGGCGAGGCGGTAACCCGTCAGCAGGCCCGAGATACTGAGGTAGTAGATCAGCAGGCCTGTGAACAGGTAATCGTACCAGTTCTGCACATAGTTCAGGGGCGTGATGAAGAGGTTAACAACCCCGAACACCAACGTGACGCCGGTGCCTACCACCACGGCCACCAGCACGTTGCGCAGCCACCGGAACCGGAGCTGCTCGGTATCGGAGAAGTTGTCGTTGAGGTAGCGGGCGTAGGCGCGGTAGGCGCGCAGCGTATGCACCGCGTAGGCCAGCACCGAGAGGTAGCCGAGCGTATCGGCCAGCAGCCCGATGGGCTGGTAGTCGGCCCAGCTGGCCAGCTGGCCTTTGGTGCCGAAGTGGGATATCAGCGGCTGGCCTAGCAGCCCGTGCCACCAGCCAATATCGTAACTGAATACCATCAACATCCACGCCACCACCGCCAGCGCGGGCGCAAAGTGCCACCAATGCCGCCGTTCCATTCGGAACTCCTGGTTGGTGAGGCTGCGGAAGTAGAAATACAGCGTCGGCCCCACCGCCAGCCAGTTGCTAAACGGCCAGTAAAACATGAACGTCGTGCGGGCATCGTGCGAGTCGTACCAGCCAGCAAAGCCCAGCATCCACTGAGCCAGCCGCACGGCAAACAGCAGCAGTAGCAGCGCCAGCCAGCCGTCGGCCGCCGTATCCTCGCGCCGCCGCCGCGCCCACAGCACCGCCGCCACAATGATGCCTTGCAGGAAAAACGGCAGCAGCAAGCCGCTGTAGAGGTTGAAACCGAAGAACATACCGGCAAGGTAGCAGTAGATCGGGTTTCGGCTATATAAAAAACCCGGCCCGGCTTCCATAGGCCGGGGCGGGTTGTGTGATGTAGAGACGCAATAGTTGGAGTCTCGTCGTTGCTGATGTTGTTTTGAGTGGTGCGGTTCCGTCCGTTCAACGACGAGACGCGAAGTGTCACGTCTCTACATCTTGCTGAATTGCATCTGAAACCGAATAGAACGTCATGCTGAGCTTGCCGAAGCATCTCGCGTGCTGACACTGGATTACTACCCCAACGTCAGCACGCGAGATGCTTCGACAAGCTCAGCATGACGGCCTTTTTTGCCTACCCAACTCGCTTATTCCAGCTCCTGGCGCAGGGCGTACACTTTGCGCAGGTTGCGGATCAGGCGTTCCGACTCGGCGAAATTCAGAGTCTGGGCACCGTCGGAAGCAGCTTCTTCGGGCTTCTCGTGGGCTTCGTAGATGATGCCATCGGCACCGGCCATGACGCCGGCCAGCGCCATGGTGGGCACGTATTCGCGGATGCCGATGCCGTGGGAGGGGTCCACGATGACGGGCAGGTGGGTTTTCTCCTTCAGGATGGGCACGGCGTTCAAATCCAACGTGTTGCGCGAGGCGGTTTCGAAGGTGCGGATGCCCCGCTCGCAGAGAATCAGCTTCTCGTTGCCGCCCGAAAACACGTACTCGGCCGACGACAGCAGCTCCTCGATGGTGCCCGAGATGCCACGCTTAATCATCACCGGCTTATCCACGCCGCCCAGGGCGTCGAGCAGGTTGAAATTCTGGGTGTTGCGCGCCCCCACCTGGAACACGTCCACGTAGTCGTGCATCTCCTCCACCTGCGACACCTGCATCACCTCCGTCACAATCTTGATGCCCCGTTCCCGGGCCATGCGGTGGAAATCCTTCAGGCCTTCCATGCCCAAACCGCGAAACGCGTACGGCGACGAGCGGGGCTTGAACACGCCCCCGCGCATGATGCGCACGTCGTTGTCCACGAGGTGCTGCATAATCAGCTCCATCTGCTTTTCGCTTTCGATGCTGCACGGGCCGGCGGCCAGCGTGAGCGAGCCTTCCCCGATGCGCACCCCGTCGCCGAGGTCGAGGACGGTGGGGCGCACGCGCCACTTGCGGCTCACCAGCTTGTAGTCGTCGGATACGCGGTGGATGTCCAGGATGCCGGGCAGCTGGCCGATGGCGCGCAGGTCCACATCGGCCTTGCCGATGGCCACCAGGTAGTGGGCGCGCTGGGTTTTCACCTCTGTAGCTTTGTATTTCAGCTCCAGAATCCGGGCTTCAATAGCGGCTTTCTGGGCTTCGGTGATGTGGGGGTCGAGTTGGATGATCATGTGGGGAGAAAGAAAAATACCAGCACGTCATGCTGAGCAAAGCGGAACGTAGTCGAAGCATCTCTACCGCTTCGGTGGCCGTTCTCCATAGCCCAGGGTTTAAACCCTGGGCTATGGAGCGGTTATCATTCATTCAAAATGAGTTAGCCAGCGGTAGAGATGCTTCGACTGCGCTCAGCATGACGTTCTATTGGATGGTGCTTAAGCCAGCACAGAAGAAACAAACCGCTTAGCTGCGGCCGGGGCGTCGTCCACGCCGTCGAGGGCGCGGATGAAGGCGGAGCCGATGATGGCACCCTCTGCGTACTGGCAGGCATTCTGGAACGAGGCTTTGTCGCCAATGCCGAAGCCGATGAGGCGGGGGTTGCGCAGATTCATGGCCTCGATACGCTGGAAATAGGCTTCCTGCACGCCCTCGGCCTGGGTGTTGGCCCCACCCGTAGTGCCGGGGCCCGACACGAGGTAGAGGAACGAATCCGTCAGCTCGTCGATGCGGCGGATGCGCTCCGGGGCGGTTTGCGGGGTGATGAGGAACACCGGCCGCAGGTTGTGGCGACGGAAGATGTCCTGGTACTCGGCCACGTAGTCGTCGAGGGGCAGGTCGGGCAGGATGATGCCATCGGCCCCGGCGGCGGCGGCTTCGCGGCAGAAGTTGTCCACCCCGAATTGCATCACCGGGTTGAGGTAGCCCATCAGCAGAATCGGCGTTTCGGGCACGCTCTCCCGGATGCCTTGCAGCTGCTCGAACAGCACCCGCAGGTTCATGCCGTTCTGCAACGCCACGGTGCTGCTGGCCTGAATTACCGGCCCATCGGCCAGCGGATCCGAAAACGGCATCCCAATTTCGATGAGGTCGGCCCCGGACTCGCTCAAGGCTTTGAGGATGGGCACCGTGTCGTGCAGGCGGGGGTAGCCGGCCGTGAAGTAGATGTTGAGCAGGTTTTTCTGCTTCTTTTCGAAGGCGTCTTTGATTCGGTTCATATCAGCGGCCCTGTCATCCTGAGCGGAGCGAAGGACCTTATCACGGTTGGTTTATTACTGAACGATGTCGTTCACGCGTGATAAGGTCCTTCGCTGCGCTCAGGATGACAGACGGTTTGGGCGTTACATAATGGCGTCAGCGTACTTGATGTAGGTTTCCAGGTCCTTGTCGCCGCGGCCGGAGAGGTTGATGACCACCACGTCGTCGGGTCCGGCGCCGAGCTGGTCGAGGGCGGCCAGGGCGTGGGCGGTTTCCAGGGCCGGGATGATGCCTTCGAGGCGGCTGCATTCGGCCACGGCTTTCAGGGCCTGCTCATCTTCGATGCTGATGAAACGGGCGCGCTTGGAATCGGCCAGGAAGGCGTGCAGCGGCCCGATACCGGGGTAGTCGAGGCCGGCGGAAATGGAGTAGGGCTCGGTAATCTGGCCGTCCTCGTCCTGCATCAGCAGCGTGCGGCTGCCATGAATCACGCCCGGCGTACCCAGTACCGAAGTGGCGGCTGAGTGGCCCGAGTAGATGCCGTGTCCGGCCGCTTCCACAGCCACCAGCTGCACCGAGGGCTCCTCCAGGAAATGGTAGAACGCGCCGGCCGCGTTGGAGCCGCCGCCCACGCAGGCCACCACATACTGGGGCAGCTCGGAGCCGGTTTTTTCCAGCAGCTGCTTGCGCATTTCCTCGCTGATAACGGCCTGCAGGCGCGCTACCAGATCGGGGTACGGGTGCGGGCCGACCACCGAGCCGATAATGTAGTGCGTGTCAACGGGGTTCGAAATCCAGTCGCGGATGGCCTCGTTGGTGGCGTCCTTGAGGGTGCGGCTGCCGCTCATGGCCGCCCGCACCTCGGCCCCCAGCAGGCGCATGCGGTACACGTTGGGCTTCTGCCGCTCCATATCGATTTCACCCATGTACACGATGCACTCCATGCCCATCAGGGCGCACACCGTGGCGGTGGCCACGCCGTGCTGGCCGGCGCCGGTTTCGGCAATGATGCGCGTTTTGCCCAGGCGCTTGGCCAGCAGAATCTGCCCCACAGTGTTGTTCACCTTGTGGGCGCCAGTGTGGCAGAGGTCCTCGCGCTTGAGGTAGATGCGGGTGTTGTACTTGGCCGACAGCCGCTTGGCCTCGAACAAGGGCGTGGGCCGGCCCACGTAGTCGCGCAGCAGCTGCTGGTATTCCTGCTGGAACTCCGGCTCGGCCATGATGCTCAGGTATTGCTGGCGCAGCTCTTCCACGTTGGGGTAGAGCATTTCGGGAATGAACGCGCCCCCGAACTGGCCGTAATAGCCGCGCTCCGTGGGTTGTTGGTAGGTTGGTTTCATGGTTGGTTTCTCGCAGTGTCTCGGGGTGGGTGGCGCAGGGTCTCGCAGTGGATTCCCCCGCGAAATCAGACGCAAAAAAAGGGTTCTTATAACAGGTCGTTGGTCATGACTTCCGACAGCGGCAGCTTCCGGGTTTCTAGGCCATGCTCGGCCAGCCAGTCCAGGTAGCGCTGCACCTTGGCAGGGCTCATGTGGCCCCAGCCAGGGCCACTACCGTAGTATTCGGCCGTGTACTGCTGGCTTTCGAGCAGGAAACCGGGGTTGCGGTCGGCGGCCGGCACTAGCTTTTGCAGCAGTGCTACCGCCTCTTCCGGGTGGTCTTTGGCATGCAGGAAGCCCTGCCTGGACACCCGCAGAAACGTCCGGTAAGCCTTCCCGTTTTCCAGCACCCGCTTTTCCGACGCCATGATGACGGGCGAATAGCCGTACGGAATGCCATACTCGGCCAGGCGGAAGCTGGTTAGCTCCACGCCCTGCTGCCGGGCCTGCACGCCTTCCCAGTTATCGAAAATCCAGGTCGCGTCGGCCTGCTGCTGCAGCAGCGTGTTCCAAATGCCCAGCTTCTCGGGGTAGGTAATGGTCAGCGGGCCGGTAGCGCCGTCGTTTTCCAGCATTTTCGCCACTATCTGGTCTTCGTAGCGAGCCTGGTACGAGGCGTAGATTTTGCCGGCCAAATCTTTGGGCGACTGAATATCCGGGCGCTTGAGCGTCACGATGCTGCTCAAGTCTGCCGTCAGCAGGGCGGCCACGGCTATGGCGTCGAACGGCTGGGCCTTGATGCGGTAGCTGATGATGCTTTCCAGCGGGCAAAGCGCAAAATCGGCCTGGCCCAGCTCTACCTTCTTGGCCGGAGTCAGGGCGTAGTTGTCGGCCTCCGGGGTCAGCAGCTCGACTTCCAGCCCGTGCTGCGCGTACCAGCCCAACTCCTGGGCCACTACGAAGCCCGTGTGGTTGGTGTTTACCGTCCAGTCCAGCGCAATCTTTATTTCGCTCATAGCTTCCGTGTAACCGTCTTTACCTCAATCTACCTGTGTATGATGCTGGCTTATTATGCTCTCAGTTCCTGAAAAAAAGCATCCAGCCGGCCGGCGTCCTTGGTGCCCGGGGCGGTTTCGAAGCGGCTGTTCAGGTCCAGGGCAAACAGGCCGGGCAGCCGAAGGTTGCGCAGCGCCGCCGCGTGCTCCGGCCCGATACCGCCGGCCAGAAAGTACGGCACCGGCAGGTTGTAGTCCCGCAGCAGCATCCAGTCGAAGGCGGTGCCGTTGCCGCCGGGCTGCGCGCCGGCCGTGTCGAAGAGGAAGTAATCCACGCAGCCCACGTAGGGCCGGAGCTGCGCGAAATCGAACCCCTCGCCTACCGCAAACGCCTTCACCACCGGCACGCCCCCGGCCCGCACTGCGGCGCAGGTTTCGGGCGTTTCGTGGCCGTGGAGTTGGGCCAGCTGCAAATCAAACTCCCGCACCCGCGCCAGCACCGTGGCCGCGTCGTCGTCCACGAACACGCCCACCTTGCGGATGGCGGCCGGCAACGCCCGCGCCGCCGCCGCCGGCAGCCGCTCCCCCACGTACCGCTTCGACTGCGGGTAGAAGATGAACCCCAGAAAATCGGGCCGCAGCGCCGCCACTGCCCGCAGGCTGTCGGCATCAGCCATCCCGCAGACTTTGAGGTGGGGCGTGTGGTGGGAGTTGGTGGGCATGTGTGGTGGGTGTAGAGACGCAATATTTTGCGTCTCCCCGTTGCTGATGTTATTTGATATGCGCGGTGCTTGTCGTTCAACGACGAGACGCAAAATATTGCGTCTCTACCCCGTTCTGGCTTTTACAACAACGTTACCGCCTCAGTGGCGCGGAGCTGCTGCACTAGGGCGGCGCAGGCTTTTTCGGGGCGGGAGTGGCGCATGAAGGTTTCGCCCATCAGGAAGCCGCGGTAGCCCACGGCGCGCAGGGCTTCGATGTCGGCGGCGGTGGTCAGGCCGCTTTCGGTCACCTTCACGTACTCGTCGGGGATGCGCTGGGCCAGCTCGCCGGAAGTGTCGAGGCTCACGGAGAAGTCGTGCAGGTTACGGTTGTTGACGCCCACCAGGGTCACGGCGTCGGGGTGCAGGGTTTTGTCCAGCTCCTCGGCGTTGTGGATTTCGAGCAGCACTTCCAGGCCCAGGCTCTTGGCCAGCCGGCCCAGGCGCAGCACTTCCTCGCCCGTGAGCACGGCCGCAATCAGCAGCACGGCATCGGCCCCCAGGCTCTTGGCTTCGATGATCTGGTACTCGTCCACCACGAAATCCTTGCGCAGGATGGGACAGAAATTGAAGCGCCGGGCCGTGGTCAGGTCCTCGTTCCTGCCGCCGAAAAACTCCATATCCGTCAGCACCGACAGCGCCGAGGCGCCGGCCTGCATGTAGCCCAGCGTGGTGCGCTCCACCGGCGCGTGGGCGTTGATGATGCCCTTGCTGGGCGATTTACGCTTGAACTCGGCAATGATGCCGCTCAAGTCGTCGCGCAGCAGATAGCGGCGCAGGCTTAGCGGCTGGGCCGGCATGTAGAAGCTCTGCTCCAGCAGTTTCACCGGCACCAGGCTCTGGCGGGTGGCAACTTCCTGGCGCTTATGGGCAATGATGGTATCGAGAATGGTCATGGTGTTGGTTAGTTGTCAGTTGTTGGTTGTGAGTTGTCAGTTGCTGGTTATCAGGTTCACTATGCGTAGATGAGCGACCTGACAACCAGCAACTGACAACTAACAACTAATGAGTGTCCGCAGTGCCTGGCGGGCGCGGCCGGAATCCAGCGACTCGCGGGCGGCGGCCAGGCTGTCGGCGAAGCTGAAAGTGGGTTCCAGGCAGCCGATGGCCAGGGCCGCGTTGGCCGTTACTACGTCGCGCTGGGCACGGGTGGCGCGGCCTTCCAGTACATCAACAAAAATACCGGCCGATTCGGCGGCGGTGCGGCCGCCGGCCAACTCCTCGGGGCGGTTCAAAGTCAGGCCCAGGTCGGCGGCCCATACCACCCGCTCCCCCTCGGGCGTGGCCAGCTTTGCGGCGGCCGTCAGCGAGAGTTCATCGTAGCCATCCAAAGCGTGCACCACAGCGTAGCGGGTGTCGGTTTGCTGGAGCAGGTAGTGGTAGAGGCGCAGCAGCTCCAGGCTGAAGGTGCCCGCCACCTGAAACTTCGGCCGCGCGGGGTTCACCAGCGGGCCCAGAATGTTGAAGAACGTGCGCACGCCCAGCTCCCGGCGCACCGGCCCGGCGTGGCGCATGGCCGGGTGGAAGGCCGGGGCGTGCAGAAAGCAGATACCGGCCCGCTCCAGCTGCCGCTGCAGCACGTCGTTGCCGACGCCAAACTCCACGCCCAGCTGCTGCAGCACATCCGACGACCCGCACACCGACGACACGCCGATGTTGCCGTGCTTGGTAACCTTGTAGCCGGCCCCGGCCACCACAAAGCAGGCCAGCGTGCTGATGTTGAGCGTGTCCTTGCCATCGCCGCCGGTGCCCACAATATCCACCGTGTCGCGGGTGCCCAGCTCCGGGTCGCGGCTGAGGCTCAGCAGGGCCTCGCGGAAGCCCGCCAGCTCCGGCACCGAAATGGGCCGCATCCGGTACACGCTCATGAAGGCCGCCATTTCCGACGCGTTGGCCTCGCCCTGCCCAATGCGCAGCATGGCTTCCAGCGCCTCGGGATGAGTCAGCAACTGCTGGTCGAATAGTTTATTGAGAATCTGTTTCACAATCAGACCGCCACGAAGACGGGTTTGGGGGGAATTGGGTAGGTAATTGCCGGAGGTAGAGACGCAATATTTTGCGTCTTGCCGCGTGCTGATGTTGTTAGCTCCGCGCTACTATTAGCGTTCAACGACGAGACGCAAAATATTGCGTCTCTACATTTAGCCTGTTCAACTCAGCCAGTTGCGCAGCATCTGGTGGCCGTGCTCGGTGAGGATGGACTCGGGGTGGAACTGTACGCCGCGCACGTCGTACTCCCGATGACGGAAGGCCAGCACCTGGCCGTCGGCATCCAGCGCCGTGACTTCCAGCTCGGCGGGGACGCTCTCGGGGCGTACGCTCCAGCTGTGGTAGCGGCCTACTTTAAAGGTGTCGGGCAGGCCTTCGAACAGCTTGTCGGCGGTGGTGAGGTGGGCGTCGGTGGCGAGGCCGTGTAGCACCTGGGGCAGGTTGTACAGCTCCCCGCCGAAGCTCTCGGCCAAGCCCTGGTGGCCCAGGCACACGCCCAGAATCCGCTTGGAAGGCGCATAGCGGCGGATGATTTCGGGCATCAGCCCGGCATCCGAGGGCACGCCGGGGCCGGGCGACAGCAGCACCGCGTCGTAGGCCGCTACGTCGTCCACGGCCAGCTTGTCGTTGCGAATCACGGTTACGTTGCTGGTATGCCCCAGCTCCCGTAGCACCTGCACGAGGTTATAGGTAAAGGAGTCGTAGTTGTCGAGAACGAGAATGTTCATGGTTCAGTAGAGAGTACTAAGTAGTGAGTAGATAGATTAGTAGTGTATTGAGGGAAGCCAGGCGAAGCACCGGCGAGCAAGCCGGACTCTGCTCATCTGTCTCACTACTCAATACCCACTACTCATTACTTAAATGACTTCCGCGGCCTGCAACGCCTTGCGCAGGGCGGCCAGCTTGTGGTGCACTTCGTTGAGTTCGGAGTTGATGTCGGAGGCGGCTACAACGCCGGCCCCGGCCTGAAAGTAAAGCTGGCCGGCGGTGCTCAGGAACGAGCGGATCATGATGGCGTGGTTGAAGTCGCCATTGAAGCCCAGGTGGCCGATGGCGCCGCCGTAGTAGCCGCGGGCAGTGGGTTCCAGGCCATCAATAAGCTGCATGGCGCGGTGCTTGGGGGCGCCCGAGAGCGTGCCGGCCGGGAAGGTATCGGCCACCACCTGCAGGGAGTTAGTGCCGGCGGCCAGGGTGGCATTCACCTCGCTCACCAGGTGAATCACGTGCGAGTAGAACTGGATTTCGCGGAAGGTTTTCACGCGCACGTTGTCGCCGTGGCGGGCCAGGTCGTTGCGGGCCAGGTCCACCAGCATCACGTGCTCGGCGTTTTCCTTGGGGTCGTCGGCCAGCTGCTGGGCCAGGGTGGCGTCCTCGGCGTCGTGGCCGGTGCGGCGGAAGGTGCCCGCAATCGGGAACAAACTGGCCTCGCGGCCCTGAATGCGCACCTGCGCCTCCGGCGACGACCCGAAAATCTTGAAGGAACCGTAATCGAAGTAGAACAGGTAGGGCGAGGGATTGATGGAGCGCAGCGCCCGGTACACATTGAACTCGTCGCCCGAAAAGCCCTGCTGAAAGCGGCGCGACAACACAATCTGAAACACGTCGCCCACCCGGCAATGCTGCTGGCCCTGAGCCAGCACCCCGAGGAACTCCTCGTCGGTCTGATTGGTCTGCTCCTCCCCTTCCGTCCGGAATTTGAAATCGGGCAGCGAGGGGTTACGGATCAGGTTCACCAGCTTGGTTAGTCCGTCCTCGTCCACTTCCTGGCCCTGGAGCGTGTGCTCGAACACGTACAGCTCGTTGCGGAAGTGGTTGATGGCAATGACGTAGCGGTAGGTGCCGTACAGGATGTCCGGAATCTGGCCGGCGGGCTGCTTTTCGGGGTTGAGAGTGAGATCCTCAAAGGCCTGCACGGCCTCGTAGCCCAGGTATCCGAACAGCCCGCCAGTAATAAAGTCGTGGCCGGTATCCTCGGTCTGGAAGCTGGCGGCAAAGGCCTGCAGGCGGGCCAGAGCCGCGCGGGGCGAGTCCAGCGTCTCGGTTTCGGTGGTATCGTCGGGCAGCGTGAGGGTCAGCTCCCGGCCGCGCAGCTCGAAGCGGGCCAGCGGGTCGAACGCTAGGTAGCTGAATGCGTTCTGCTGGCCGTGGTAATCGGAGCTTTCCAGCAGCAGACAGTTGTCGTACCGGTCGCGCAAGCGCAGGTAGAGGCCAACGGGCGTTACGGTATCGGCCAGAACGCGCAGGTGACGGGTGGTGAGCTGGTAGGTTTGCATGAGCGGGGCTGGTTGTGGTGGTGAAGAAGGAGTAGCCAGCGCCGGGCAACAAAAAAAGCCCGGCGGGCGGCCGGGCTTTCTGTAGAGTCGTTGCGAAGAAAGTAGTTCGATACCTTAACGCACGCACAGGCTGTCCCGTCCGGAATTTCCGTAGGGCCACCACCAAGCTTGCAGGTTCATCGAAGGGGTCATTGCCGAAATTTAGGTTTGGGGCGTTGAACGGTGCAAATGTACACCGGGTTCGGATCGACACAACAGTAGGCCCGAATTTTATTGTTCGGACCGCAACGTTGTCCCCACCACTGTCATGCCGAGCGAAGCGGGAAATCTGGGTTAGGCAGGTAAACGACGTAACCCAGCTTCCGCACTCCGTTCGGAATGACAGCTTGTGGCTTTACTCCTTCACCAGCGCCTGCGTACCCTGCATCCGGCCAGCCGTTACCCGTAACAGGTACTGGCCTTTAGTCAGTTGACTTACGTCGAGTACGCCCCCGGCTTTCAGCTTTTCTTTGAGCACTACTCGCCCGCTCGGGTCTACCACTTCCACGCGGGCCTCGCGGGCAGCAATAGGCAACTGCAGCGTCAGGCGGTCTTTAGCCGGATTGGGATATGCGCTGAACGCCAGTGCCATCCCTGGCCGATTGCCGGTCATTACGGCCGGCTGCATCAGCCATTGGTAGGCCGCCGAAAATTCCCGTTTCCAGAACCATTCGGCGTGCTGCCCGTCGGCTTTGGCATTGAAACTCAGGTTGGCAGCTGGCACGCCACCTGCCGCCAAGGAGTCACGCATGGCCTGCATCAGCGGCACCATCGTCTGGCTTTCCGTGCTGCCGCTCACAAAGTAGAACCGCGTGGCTGGGTTAGCCGGATGCTGCCGCAAATACTGGAACAAAGGCTTATCGGCAAACCAGAAGGCCGGCGAGAACACGCCCACTTTACTGTATACCTGCGGATACTTCAAGGCGGCGTAAGTGGAAATCAGCCCGCCCATGCTGCTGCCCGCAATGCCCGTGTACTCGCGGCCAGTGAGGGTACGGTACTGCTGGTCGATGTAGGGTTTGAGCGTCTGGGCCAGGAAATCCACGTACTGGTCGCCTTGGCCGCCGCCGTACTGGGGGTTGTTCCAGGGCGACATTTCGTTGAGCCGGTCGGCACCGCCATTGTCCACGGCCACCACGATGGAGCCCGTTGCATCGAGGCCCTGCTGCTGCAGCTGGCTCAGGGTTTCATCCACGCCCCACTCGCCCGAGAAGCTGGTGCAGTTATCGAATACGTTCTGGCCGTCGTGCATGTACACCACGGGATAACGCTTGGTCGGAGCCGTGCTGTAGTCGTTGGGCAGATACACCCAGATGCGGCGCGTACGCCCCAGCTGCGGCATCTGGAAGGCAGTGCTGACAACCCGCACGTTGGGCTGCAGGGCCGTGCTCTGGCAACTCCCACCGGTAGTGCCCATATCTTTCCAGTTCACCACCTGCAGTTCTACAGTAGCCGGGCCACTGCCCACAGTGTACTGTCGGTTGCTGATATCGTTATTCTGGGCATCCGACTCCACATTTGCCCAGCTGCCCCGAGTGAATTTGAACTCTATACTGCCCGTAACACTGGCGGGCAAAATCAGTTGATAGGTACCATCGGCTGCACGGGTGAAGGCGTGCGGAGCATTACCTGGGTTCCAGTTATTAAAGGAGCCTGCCATATACAGGGTAGCCCTGGCGGGGGTAGATGCCGGCACCGTTGTCAGGCGAAAGGTGGTCTGAGCTAGCACATTGCCCACAGACAAAGTAAGCATACTGCTCAACAGAAAACGATTCATGGAAAGAAAGTGAGTGGAAAGAAAAAGCAAGCTACCACCATTTGTAGCCGGACGCGGCAGAGCTGGGAATATTTTCTGCAAGCGGAGTTGGTACGGGCGAAATACCGAGCAAAGTCAACCTGTACTTTTCCGGGAAAATGCCATATCCGTTCTTTGACTCCCTGAGCCACAGCCAGTAAGTAAGCCCTTACGAAACAGCAACCGCCAGTTACTCCACGCATCTGCCAAATCCCTGTTTTTTACACCTCATTTCAGACAGCCTTACCTCCCTAGAATATATACAAAAAAGACCCACAATGGCAAACCCATTTCATACCAAATAACCAGTCCCTTGTTGATACTGGCTACGCCTGCATTTGCAGGCCAATGAATTCAAATATTCAGAATATTCATCGGCAAACCCCTCCACAAACACCACAACTACTCCCATTGCTATCTATATTCGGTCAACACACTATCAATTCAGTATCTGATCATGCAAACATGCTTAGCATAAAAAGCTTCCCACAAGCCAACCCCTGAGGAGCACATTAGTCAATACAACATTATATATTATCAATCTAAAACTACCTTCCATTGCCACTCTTTATTAGCAAATCAGGAATTATAAGGGCTTTTATGGGGTACTGACACCTGTGTTTCTTACAGTCCTCCACCCTCTCCGGCGCAAGGCTAAACTTCTCTTCCAGTGTACCTGATCGGCAGACCGCTGCAAAATCCAATTATAAAGAAACCCACTTACTATCTAGAGGGCATTGTTTTTATCTGGTCGAACCCTTTAACTTGCGGTGTTTCTTAACGATTTGGTGATGTTGAGCACGGAATAAAGCAGTCAGTACAGAATGGGTCACTCACCTAGTATCGTACTCGCTTTCCGCTGAGAAGGACCACTAAATTCCCACTCCGGTCTGACCGGAAAAATCCATTTCAACCCCTAACTCTTTTTCAATGAAACACCCCTATCTAGCGAAACTGGCGTTGCCGGTCCTGCTCGCCGGTGCGAGCGTGAGCAGCGCATACGCTCAGGGAATCGGGACGGTAAGCGGCCGTGTGCTGGACGAGAAAGGCGAAGGCATGCCCGGCGTAACGGTACTTATTGAAGGTACCAGCCTCGGCGGCTCCACCAACTCTGATGGTTCTTTCTCTATCCAGAATGTTCCTTCCGGCCCGCACACGCTCATTATGTCGTTCGTGGGCTACACCACGCAGCGCCAGACCATCAGCGTAACGGCCGGCCAGAACACGGCCGTCAGCAGCCTGACATTGTCGGAAAACACGACGCTGCTGAACGAAGCCGTGGTAGTAGGTTATGGTGTGCAGCGCAAGCAGGACATTACCGGTGCCGTAACCTCCGTGCAGGCCAAGGACTTCGTGAAGGGGCAGGTAACCAACCCTGAGCAGTTGGTGCAGGGCAAAATTGCCGGCGTGAGCATTACCACCGGAGGCGGTGCTCCTGGTTCGGCTTCTACGGTCCGTATTCGCGGCAACTCCTCCCTCAATGCCAGCAACGACCCGTTGTATATCATTGACGGAGTACCCGTGGACAAGGATGGCATTTCGGGTGCATCCAATCCACTGACGTTGATTAACCCCAACGATATTGAGAGTGTTACCGTGCTGAAAGACGCCTCGGCGTTGGCTATTTATGGTAACCGGGCTTCCAACGGGGTTATTCTGATTACCACCAAGAAAGGCTTGCAGGGCGAAAAACTGACGGTCAATCTGTCGTCGCAGACGTCTGTTTCCAGCCGCACTAAAACGTACGACGTACTCAACGCCCAGCAACTGGCCGATATCGTACGGGCGAATGGCTCTACTACCCAGATCGGGACGCTGGGCTCAGCCTCTACGAACTGGCAGGATGAGATTTTCCGTACCGCCGCTACCTATGACAATTCCGTTAGCCTGACGGGCAGCGCGGCCAAAATTCCGTTCCGGGTTTCTTACGGCAATCTTTACCAGGAAGGTATTGTCATCACCAACAAACTCAAGCGTAATTCCGGCTCCATCAGCCTTTCGCCGATGCTGTTCGACGACCACCTGCGCATTGACATCAATGCCAAGGGGACGCAGATTGACAACCGCTTCATCGACGGCGGCCAGATTGGCAACGCCGTACTGTTCGACCCCACCCAGCCCGTGCGTAGCGCAGAAGCGCGCTATGCTCCGTATGGCGGGTACTTTCAGTTTCTGCAGGCCAACGGTAACCCTCTGGGGCAGGCCATCGGCAACCCGGTAGCAGCACTGGAGAACACCAACAACGTCAGCGACGTGAAGCGCCTGATCGGTAACGTACAGTTTGATTATAAAATCCACGGGGTGGAAGGCCTGCGTGCCAACCTGAACCTGGCTACGGACATTGCCCGTGGTGAAGGCTCCGCTACCACCAACCCGTTCGACTTCGGCAACTTCAATGCCCAGGACCGCACCGACCCCAACCGTAGCGGCCGCTTTACCCAGTACAACCAGAAGAAGGACATGCGCCTGCTGGAGGGATATCTGGCCTACGGCAAGCAGTTCGGTGGCACCCGCTTCGATATTCAGGCAGGTCACTCCTACCAGGATTTCGTAAACAAAGGCGACAACTTCCTGGCTTACCGCTTCGACCGAACTACGTTGGTGAACCCCGACGACAGACTGATTGTGCCGGGCTATTATAGCAAGCTCGTCTTACTGTCCTTCTTTGGTCGTACGACCCTGAACGTGAAGGACCGCTACCTGCTCACGGCCACTGTTCGGAACGATAACACCTCCCGTTTTGCCGATGGCAACCGTAGCGGCATTTTCCCGGCCCTTGGCTTGGGCTGGCGTCTGAAGGGAGAAGAATTTCTGGCAAACAGCAGCACCATCTCGGAGCTGAAGCTGCGCGCCGGATGGGGCCGCACGGGCCAGCAGGACGTTGGTGGCACCTACGATTATTTGCCCCGTTATGTACTAGGCAACTCCGCCGCACAATACAACGGCGTAACCACGCTACGTCCTTCGGGCTACAACGAGGGTCTACGGTGGGAAACTACGGCTACCTGGAACGCTGGTCTGGACTACGGCTTCTTTGATAACCGCGTTTCGGGCTCCCTCGACGTGTATGAGCGTACTTCTGAAGACCTGCTGTCGTTCGTGGACGTACCGGCCGGAGCCAACCTCACCAACCAGCTTAATGCCAACATCGGCTCGCTGCGCAACCGGGGTATCGAGCTTAACCTGAACTTGGCGCCAGTTCGCTCAACCGACTGGAACTGGGACGTTAACTTCAACGCTGCGTACAACAAAACCAAAATCACGGAGCTTGGCGACCAGGCCCCTGGTTTCCAAGGCTACCTGACCGGTGGCATTCCGGGTGGTACGGGCAGCAACATCCAGATCAACTCGGTAGGCTCTCCTAACAACACGTTCTTCGTGCGTCAGCAGGTGTATGACAGCAACGGACGGCCGGTAGAAGGAGTGTATGTTGACCGCAACGGCGACGGCATCATTAGCAACCTCGATAACTACAAGTACAAGCAGGCGGCTCCGCTGGCAGTACTGGGCTTCTCTTCCAACCTGGCGTACCGGAAAGTAAACCTCTCGTTCCTGCTGCGCGGCAACGTGGGCAACTACGTGTACAACTCGGTATCGGCTAACCTGGGTAACTTCTCCAATGCCCAGGGCTCCACGCAGTACCTGATCAACCTGCCCACCAGCATTTATAACACTGGTTTCAACACGCAGCAGCTATTCTCGGATTATTACATGGAAAACGCCTCGTTCCTGCGGTGCGAGAACGTGACGCTGGGCTACAACGTGGGTAAAATTTTCACGGAAAAAGCAAACTTACGTTTGTCGGCTGCTGTTCAGAATGTGTTCCTCGTCACGAAGTACGATGGACTTGATCCTGAGATATCTGGCGGCATTGACAACAACTTTTACCCCCGTGCCCGCACGTTCACTTTCGGTGTTAACGTAGGCTTCTAATATTCCCACCCATGAACCACACACTAATCCGCAGCCTGGTTGCCGTAACAGCCGGCTTGGCCCTCACCACGGGTACCACTTCCTGCATGAAGGAGCTGGACCAGGAGCCCCGCTTCGAAGTAACGCCCGACAAGGTATATGTTGACCTGAACGGGTACCAGCAGGTACTGGCCAAGCTTTATGGTGGCTTCGCCGTTACCGGCCAGCAGGGTCCCGCTGGCCAAGGCGACATCAATGGCATCGACGAAGGCACTTCCGACTACCTGCGTCAGTACTGGAGCGCCCAGGAAGTGACCACCGACGAGGCGACCATCGTTTGGAATGACCCGGGTATCCGCGACTGGCACAATATGAACTGGGATTCCAGCAATCCGCTGATCCGGGGTTTGTACAGCCGTATCTATTTTGAAATTGCGGCCTGCAACGAGTTCATCCGTGAAGCATCCGACGAGAAACTTTCTTCCCGTCTCTCAGCTGCCGATGTTACTGCCGCCCGGCGGTTCCGGGCTGAAGCCCGCTTCCTGCGTGCCGTATCCTACATGCACGCGCTGGACCTATTCGGCAACGGCCCGTTCGTGACGGAAGCCAATGCCGTGGGCTTTGAGCGGCCGGTATACGCCACGCGCCAGCAGCTGTTTGAGTACGTGGAAAAGGAGCTGACGGCTCTGAGCACCGACGCTGATTTCGCTGAACCACGCGCCGGCGGCTACGGTCACGTAGACAAAGCCGCCGCCTGGGCCATGCTTTCCCGCCTGTATCTGAATGCCCAAGTGTACACGGGTACTGCCCGCTACACCGATGCCGCTACGCAGGCTAAGAAGGTAATCGATGCCGGGTATTCGCTCGCCAAAACGGCCAGCAGCAATGCTTCGCAGTATGGCCGCCTGTTCCTGGCTGACAACAATACGACCCCGGCTCGTAACGAAATTATCTGGCCGGTAGTGTTCGATGTAAATAACACCCAGAGCTACGGCGGCACTACGTTCCTAGTGAACGGGGCAACAGGTTCTGCCAGCAACTGGCAGCGCCGCGTAGGCATGACGACCGGCTGGGGTGGCGTGCGCGCCACGAAAAACCTATTTAATCTATTCCAGACCCCGGGCGGAGGAATTACCTCCGATACCACGCGTGACACGCGCGGCCGGTTCTGGGTGAAGAAAGCAGACGGTAGCAACCGGCCGCTGGAAATTGCCAACCTCTATGAGTTTGAGGAAGGTTACGGCGTGGTAAAATTCCGCAACGTCAATTCTGCCGACGTGGCCCAGGGTGGCTCTCAGAACTTCTCAAGTGTTGACTTCCCCATGATCCGTCTGGCGGAGGTGATGCTGACCTATGCCGAAGCAGTTAAACGTGGTGGCACCGGCGACCTTAACCTGGCCCTGACGTACGTGAACCAGATTCGGGCCCGGGCTTTCAATGACCAGCCCGGCAGTGCCATCACGGCTGCTCAGATGACCGAGCAGTTCTTGCTGGACGAGCGTGGCCGCGAGCTACACTGGGAAGGCTACCGCCGCACCGATTTGGTTCGCTTCAACCAGTTTACCACCAGCACCTACGTGTGGCCTTTCAAAGGCGGCGTAGCAGCTGGGCGCGGCGTGGAAAGCTTCCGGAACATCTTCCCTATTCCGGCCGCCGATTTGTCTGTTAATCAGAACCTGAAGCAGAATCCAGGCTACTAGTTCAGTGCGTATGCCATTCCGGGAACCAGCTTGGCTGGTTCCCGGTTTACGGCGATACATCTTCACTTCCAAAATTCCCGCTTACCATGACAACATTCATTACCAAACTGGCCGGCCTGGGTTTGGCGGCTACCGTTCTGCTTGCTTCGTGCGAGAAGGATGAGGAGAAAGTAACTATGGAGCCAGCTACGGCTTCAGCATTAACAGCCAGCACCGCATCAGTTGTGCTGTTGCAGGCTGACGCGGCCAAGAATGCCATAACCTATACATGGGCTCCTACTACCTATGGTTACCAGGCCGCCGTTTCTTATACGCTGCAGTTCGATAAGAAAGGCGGAACTTTTGCTGCTCCGATTGAAATAGAAGCTGGCAGTTCCACGACTAAAGTGATTACCACTTCGGAGCTGAACAATGTGTTGCTCAAGCTGGGTATGGCAGCAGGCAATGCCGGCCAAGTTGATGTGCGGGTAAAGTCGAGCGTGAGCTCGGTAGTTGCTCCCACTTATTCAGGAGCCAGCACCATCACTGCAACGCCTTACTCAGAGTTCATTCTGTATCCGCAGATTTACGTACCCGGCAGCCACCAAGGCTGGGCTCCAGACAAAGCGCCGTTCTTGGCTTCGGAGAAAAGCGACGATAAATACGAGGGTTACATAAACTTCGCAGACGCTTCTACCAAATTCAAGTTTACTCCTGCGCCCAACTGGGATAATGACTTTGGTGATGATGGTACTGGTAGCGGCCTGAAGGCTAAAGGTGCAGATATTGAAGTGGTTGGCGCAGGTTATTACCGCTTCAATGTAGACCTCAAAAACCTGAAGTACTCGTACACCAAGACTGCTTGGGCCATCATTGGTTCTGCTACTCCTGGCGACTGGAACACGGAAACGCCCATGACGTATGATGTCACCAAAGGGGTGTGGACGGTTACTACCACTTTGAAAGCCGGTGCAGAGTTGAAATTCCGCGCTAACAATGCCTGGGATATTGACATGGGGGACAAATTACCCGCTGATGGCAAGCCCGATTACAAAGGCGACAACATTGCAAGCCCGGGTGCCGGCACCTACACTATTACGTTGGACCTCAGCAAAGGCGAAGGCAACTACGCTTATACCATCAATAAGTAAGCTCCTACAAGTTCATCTTAGTTGATGTCTTAAAAGGAAAAAGGCCACACCAGAAATGGTGTGGCCTTTTTCCTTTTAAGACATCAACTAAGCGAGGGAGTCGCAGTGTTGTTGTTACAGCACGGATAACTGCTGGGCCGTGGTCTGGTCACCTACTCGTAGTTTCACGAAGTAGGAACCGGCCTGAAGCGCTTCCAACGGCTGCACCTGCGTACCGCTACGCCGACCCAGATTCAGCTGACGCACGCGCTGACCCAGGGAATTAAACACTTCCATTTCCACCTCTTGCTGCCCACCGGGCACCTGGTAGGTTACCTGGGTTGTGCCGCCGCTAGGGTTGGGGTACACGTTGAATTTCAGTGCGGAAGCAATGGCATTGCGGTTAGCCAGAATCCCTGTGCTCAGGTTGTACGTGACATTTTGCCGGCCAGTCAGAGTCGAAAAGTTAGGCGACGAACCCAGGTCTGTCGTTTGGCCAACTACCTGCGGTAGCACATCGGAGGTGAAAGCACCACCGTCTTTTACGTAGCCGACCATCAGGTTAATCTGGCTGGTAGTGGTCAGGCCCATAGCGGCTAAATCGAACTCCATCTCCAGACCAGCGCCGGCAGTGGTTGCGGCTGTCAGGTCAGCTGATTTCACCAAGGCCACTCGCGTACCGGTAAAAGGTCCCGTTGCAGTGGAGAAAGTCAGGGCTGTGCCATCTTTTTTGCCGGCGCCCTGGTAGCTATCCGCAACTGGGGCTGCATTGCCACTGGTGTAGTCAACAAAGCTGTAGTACACATCGGTCATATTGGAAGGCGACAGGGTAGCACGCACCCCATAGTCCGTTTCCATGTCCATTGTAGGGGTGTGCTTAAGAGGGCTGTCACCGGCTGAGCCGCCTTTTAGCTGAGTACCGGCAGCTACTCCTGCTTTACCCGGCACATTCAGATAAACTACATAGCCGGGGTAATCGGTGGCCGTTTCGGCGGAGCCTACTATCATCACGTAGAGCTTCGTGCTGCTGGCGCCAACGTACAGCGACTGTAGTCCTTTACCAGCCACCGAGTGTGTACCAGTGTAGGTGCTGGCCAACTGATACCGGTTAGTGCCGGTTCCGATTTCGGTGGCTGTTACTTTGCCATCGAGCACAATTTGGGCACTGGCCGAAAACGACGTGGCGGTAAGAAGCCCAAGGGCAGCCAGAGTAAAGGGTCTTTTCATAGGATGTAGGAGAAAATGAGGGGTTAAAAAATCCTGCGCGTGACCGGCAGGTCCGGCAACTGATTAAAAGTACAAAATCTACGCAGCTGAATACCTATTGGTTATGGACATATTAAGTACTCACTCACAATTTTTATTAGCCGTGTTATAAACAGTCGGCTTTTATCGTGTTCCTCTCTGGTCAATGCAATTTTCTATCACCGGTTTTTTTTTGTGTTTCGTTGCCAATAACTGTGGAACTTGCGTTTCATATCACCTTGTGTGGTAGTAACCGAACACTTCCTTTTCTTCACTTTTCCGACCTGATATGATTCTTATTGCCGACGGCGGCTCGACCAAGAGCAACTGGTGCCAACTCGATGCTACTGGCAACCGGGTATACTTCAACACCGAAGGATACAACCCCGACTTTATGAGCACCGCCGCCATTGCGGCTTCGCTTGATAAGAACCTGCCCGACAACCTGCCCCGGCAGGAGGTCACCAAGGTGTATTACTATGGGGCGGGCGTACACAACGCGGAAAAGGCCGAGCGGGTAGCCGCCGCCATGCGCGAAACTTTTCCTAATGCCAACGCCTACGTAGCCGAGGATCTGCTGGCGGCGGCCCACGCGCTGCTGGGCAACAAGCCGGGCTTCGCGGCCATTCTGGGCACGGGCACCAACTCCTGCCTCTACGACGGCGAGAAAATCACGTACAACGTGGATTCGCTGGGCTATTTCCTCGGTGATGAGGGCTCCGGCTCATTCATTGGCAAGCGGCTGCTGCGCGACTACCTGCGGGGCCTGTTGCCCGATGGGTTGCAGGAGATATTCCAGGAGGAGTTCAAGCTCACCCGCGACGAGATTCTGGACCGGCTCTATAACCAGCCGCTACCCAACCGGTTTCTGGCCAGCTTCGCCAAGTTTACCTACGACCACAACAACATCAGCTACTGCCGCGACATTGTGGTGCAGGGTTTCGAGACGTTCTTCGATAACATCGTCCGGCACTACCCCAACTACCAGGACTACACGTTCAACTGCATCGGGTCGGTGGGCTACAACTTCCGCGACGCCCTCACGCAGGTAGCACGCAGCCACAATATGGAGGTGGGCAAAATCATTCGTTCCCCCATTGATGATCTGGTGGCCTACCACGAGGAAAACATCAAGTAAGCGTTGCCGGAACCCCGGCTGGGGGTCGTAACACCACCGAACGCAAAAAGCGGCCGTCCTGTGCAGGACGGCCGCTTTTTGCGTTCGGTGGTAGTAGCTGCCTAGTGCTGCACAACCAACCGGACGGTCTGCTGCTGTTCGCCCGTGGTCAGGCGCACCAGATACACGCCATTGCTCAGGTTGCTGAGCGGCAGCTCCAGCTCCCGGTTGCCGGCGGCCTGGCGGGTAGCGGGCAGGGTCTGTACGGTAGCGCCCAGCAGGTTGCTCACTGTAACCTGTACTGTACCGGCCTGAGGCAGGGTGTAGCGGAGCTGAGCGCTGGCACCAGCCGGGTTGGGCGCGGCCGTCAGTTGCAGAGCCAGAGCCTCGCGGCGGGTTTTGCTGCTCAGCACCGTACCGGCCGGAATGGCAATGCGGCGCGAGGTGTACACGGCGTACTGGCCGGGAGCCAGCGTGAGTGGGGCAGTGGTATTGGTAACCGTAACAGCCTCGCCAGTGAGGTAGTTATACCAGGTACCGGCGGCCTGGAAGTCAGGCACCACCGTGGCCGTCTGCACATCGAAGTTACCCACGATGGTCACGTTCAGGCGGGGGTCGGTGAGGTGCATGGTTTTTACCGCGCCGTTCAGGTTCTGGGTGAAGCTGGCCGGATTCTCAAACGCAGGCTCCTGGGTTTTGAGCGTAATCAGGCTGCGGTATACGTCATACAGACGGCGGCGGTCAGCGTTCTGGTAGTAGTTCCAGAGGATGGGTTTATTGGCCAGCTTGCACGGGCCTTCTACATCATAAGGAGCCGGAACCGTACCATCGGAGCAGGTGGAAATAGATTGGTCGTACCCGACTTCGCCGAACTGCCAGATCATTTTCGGACCGGGTACCGGGAAGAAGAAGGCCGCCGCCATTTCCTGGCGCTTGAGAGCAGTTGGCAGGTTCTTTACCGAGTACGAGCCTGAGGAATTACCAAACGCCACGTTCTTATACATCAGCCGCTCCTTGTCGTGGCTTTCCATGAAGGAAATCAGGTTGGGCTGGTCCCAGCCGCGCTGGCGGTAGTAGCCCCCGCTGAAGTTAGATTTTCCCCCGTCGTGGTAGCCCATAGTGGCTTCATTGTACGGGGCATTCATTTCGCCCCACAACATCAGGCCCATGTCCGACAGTACTTTCTCCTCGTCGTTATTGCCCAAATGCTCCAGAATCGAGTAGGATGTGGCATCGGTGCTCACCAGGAAATCCCGGTAGTCTTTCCAGATATTCACCCGCGACTGGTCGTACTGGTTCCAGGTTCCGACATCAGTTGTCACTTTCTGAGTGAAGCCTTTGCTGAGGTCGAAGCGGTAGCCGTCGATGTTGTATTCTTTCAGCCAGAACTCCATTACGCGCTTGCTGAAGTAGCGGGTGAAGGCGCTTTCGTGGTTGAAATCGTAGCCCACGTTGAAGGGGTGGGTAGCGGTACGGTTAAACCAGGGGTTGGAAGTGGAAGGGTTACCATCCTCAAAGTACATCTGCACCATAGGGCTCTGCCCGAACGACTGGTTGAGCACCATGTCCAGCACCACGGCCATACCGCGGCGGTGGCACTCATCAATGAAGCGCTTCAGGTCGTTTTTGGGGCCGTAGTATTTGTCGGGAGCAAAGTAGAACGAGGTGTTGTAGCCCCAGCTCTCGTTGCCCTCAAACTCGTTCACCGGCATCAGCTCGATGACGTTTACGCCTAGACGTTGCAGGTACGCCAGCGTATCCACCAGCGTCTGGTAGTCGTGGCGGGCAATGAAGTCGCGGGGCAGCAGCTCGTACACCACCATATCCTCTTTCTTGGGGCGCTGGAAATTGGTGGTCTGGAACGTGTAGCCGGGCGCGTTGCTTTGCAGCACCGATACGATGCCGGTGGTCTGGCCGGTTGGGTAGGCCTTCAGGTTGGGGTAGGTGGTAGCGGTAATGAACCGGTCGTTGTTGGGGTCAAGCACCTTTTCGGTGAAGGGGTCCGGCACGCGCAGGCCACCATCTACCTGAAACTGATAAGCATATTCCCGACCGGCGGTCAGGCCGTCAATCTGCACCCACCAGCGGCCATCCACCGAGTTGTCGGCGGCGGTACCGGCGGCGTTGGGCGTGCGCTTCATATACGAAGCCTCGTTGGCGGTCCAGTTGTTGAACTCTCCAATGGCATGGATGAACTGCTTGTTGGGGGCCGTCAGGCTCAGGATGGCCGAGGTACCGTTGTTGATATAGGTCACGCCGTCGCGCTTGGCTCCGGCGGGCAGCGCAGCCAGTGTCACGGCCGGGCGGGTTTGCAGCACGAGGTCGGAGGAGGCGGTGGAAGTGCCATTGGTAGCTGTCAGGCGCACCGTGTTGGCACCGGCCTGGGTAAGCGTTACGCTGGTGCTGATGCTGGTGGCGTTATTTTGCTGCGCCACCTGGGTGCCGTTCAACGACAGCGTGAGCGTGGCGGGCACGGCGGAAGTACCGGTGACCGTGGTAGGCGTGTTCAGAGGCACAAACGTGGCCCCAGGGCCCGTTGGAGCAGTAAAGCGCAGATCAAACTGGTTCTGGGCCACATCCACGTAGATGTCGCCATCGGGGCCGCGGCCCACTAGGCTACCGTCGGCATTCTTGAAAATCATACCCAGGCGGTAGATAGTGGTGCCCGCCGGAATGGGATAAAACGTGTTGGGCGTAAACGTGATGGTGTACACGTTGGCGCTTACCCGCGTCATTTTTGCGGCGGGGTCAGCCTGGTTGAAGCTGGGGCTTTTTACGTTGGTCCACTGGGTGCCGGTGGGTCGGTCAATCACCACGCCGGTCCAGATGTACACGTCGCCGGTGAAGTTGGCTAGTGCTGCGTTACCCTGGGTGGCATTATAGGTAATGGTAACGGCCTGGCTGGCCAGAAACGGGGAGGGCTGGGTGGTGACTACCTGCGCCCGCAAAACCGGTATTCCGGCCAGCAACGCCACCAGACTCAGCAAAAGTCGAAGTCTTGTCATGAAAAAAAGGAGTTGGGAATTTAAGGAAACGATTCGGACCTTTGATGCTATATTGACTCTATCAACGGTTCAGCTGGTCAATACGGCGCAAGGGGGCATTAAAGATAAGGTAACCACTCACACACCACCAAGTCAACAGCGGCTTTTCTTGTAGCTTTAAGCTCTTTTTAATTTGATTTTCCTGTACCCCGTGGTCTGGTCGTTCTGCCGCTTTTCGCTTGTTACCCGCTGGGCTGCGCTGCTGGCCCTGGCGCTATGGGGCAGCCGGCCGGCCCAGGCGCAGGTGCCCCTAGCCGTGCCCCTCCCCGACTCGGCAGCCACGCCGCCCGGCCGCCTCAACCAGCGGCTGCCGGTACTGGCGGGTGGGCTGGTGGTGTCGTACTCGGCTACCATGTACCTGCTCAGCCAGGGTTGGTACACGGGTGAGCGGAGCCGGTTTCACTGGTTCAATGACCTGCCCGAGTGGAAGCAGATGGACAAGGTGGGGCACTTCTGGGGGGCCTTTCACGAGAGCCGGGGGGCCGTGGATATGCTGCGCTGGGCCGGCGTGCCCGACCGCCGCGCCACCTGGTACGGCGGGTTCGTGGGGTTTCTGCTGCAAAGCCCCATCGAGCTGCTCGACGGCCGTGACCCGCAGTACGGCGCCTCCGCCACAGACCTGGCAGCCAACTTCCTGGGCTCGGCCGGCCTGGTCGGGCAGCAGCTGGCATGGGGCGAGGTGCGCCTAATGCCTAAGTACACCTTCCATACTACCCGCTACTCCGCCCTACGCCCCAACGTGCTGGGCCGCAGCCTGGCCGAAAAGCACCTCAAGGATTACAACGGGCAAACCTACTGGCTCTGCGCCGACGTGGGGGCCTGGCTCCCGGCTACCTCGCGCTGGCCCCGCTGGCTGCAACCGGCCCTGGGCTACGGGGCCCAACAGATGGTGTTCAACGACCCCGCCGCCAACGCGGCCTTGGGCCTGCGCGCCTACCGCCAGTACTACCTGAGCCTGGACGTGGACCTGCGCCGGATTCCGACCCGCAGTAAGCTGCTGAAACGGGTGTTTTACGTAGCCAGCATCTTTCACCTGCCCGCCCCCGCCCTAGAGTGGAACCAGCGGCGCGGTTTCGTAGCCCACGGCCTCTACTATTAATCCGGCGGATGGGCTACTGCGTACAGCGGTACCGGCGCGGGCCAAATTGCCCGTACCTTTGTTTTTCTCTATTCCCCCCGCATTTTACTTTCCGTTGATATGAACGTTGGAGACCGTGTACGCCTGCTCACCGGGCGCGAAGAAGGCATTGTAACCCGCCTGCTTAGCGATGAGCTGGTGGAAGTAGCCATTGATAACGATTTCACCATTCCGGTGCTGCGCCGCGAAGTAGTGGTAGTAGCCGCCGAAGAAACCAAGGCTTTCGGCCAGAGTGCCGCCGCCATTGCCTCCGAGAAGAAAGCCGCCGCCACCGGCGCGGCCCACGCGGCCCGCGCCGCCAAGGCCTCCGGCAATCCCACAACCGCCCCGCAACCCGCCAAATCGGAAGGCCCGGCCCCGGTGAAAGCCGATAAGACGATGGCCCCGCCTGTACAGAAAGGCCTGTACCTGGCCCTCACCCACCAGTCGCCGGAGCTGCTGGCCCTGCACCTGGTCAACCACACCGAGCGGGACGTGCTCTATACCTTCGGCGAGGAGCGCCAGGGCAAGTACCGCGCCCTGAAGGCCGAAAAGCTGGAAGCCAAGGCCGCCAGCCCGGCCCTAGGCCACTGGCACCTCAAGGACTTCGACCAGTGGCCGGCGGCCGTAGTGCAGCTGCTGCCCTACCAGTTCAACGGCGCGGAGGCTTTCGAGCTGCTCACCAAACGGATGCAGTTCAAGGCCGCCAGCTTCTACACCAGCCGCCAGCCCAACGTGCCGGTGCTTCAGCGCGAGGCCTACCTGTTCCAGCTGGATGAGAAGCCCGCCGCCCCGGTAGTTATTGCCCCCGAAAAACTGGCCGAGACCCTCAAGGCCCAGCTCACCGGCAACGCCCCTGCCAAGCCCGCCGCCGTGGCCCCGGTCCCCGAGCCCGCTAAGGCCATTGTAGCTCCGCCCCACGAGGTAGATCTGCACCTGGAAGCCCTGCTGCCGGAAGGTGCCGAGGGCATGAGCAACACGGCTATCCTCAAGCTCCAGCTCGAAGCCTTCGAGGATACCCTGAGCCGCGCTTTGGCCACCAACATGCACGAAATCGTGTTCATCCACGGCTCCGGCAACGGCACCCTGCGCAAGGAGTTGCACAAGCTGCTCAGCCGCAACCGCGACATTAAGTTCTTCGAGGACTCGAAGAAGGAGAAGTTCGGCTACGGTGCCACGCTGGTGCGGCTTAAGTAGATTTGACTGGAATTACATCTGCCCCGGAAAGCTATTGATTAGTAGCTTTCCGGGGCAGATTCGTTAATCATATCTTCTCTTTTCATGGCTACTCGCTCCATATACATCTTGATATTTTGTACAGCATTAAGTTACACTCTCCCAGGATGTACGAATAGGTATCACCATTCCAAATTTTCCCCGAAACAACTTGGGCTCAATCAGATTCAGCTGTGGCGACTCAAACGGTTTGTAGGGAAGCAGAGCAGTGATAAATGCGACTACGACAAACGGTATAATTTTATTAAAGCTTACAGCTTCTCTCCAGCAGCCACATCGGCTACTTATACAGGACTGATTTCGATACGTCAGCGGAACCGCTCCCATGGTTCCCCAGTGTACTTTATCAAGAGTAAACACCGCGTTACGCCACTTGATTTAAAGCTAGCCAGGTGCGGATCAGCAGAGTATATCGTGTCTGTTGATACTACGGCTGAAAAACTCAGACGACATCAAATAGTTGAAGCAGCCTTACAACGCCACGCGCGGGAAATGCCAGATAGTCTTCAGCAACGCATCCGGCACCACCTTCACTTTCTTTGGCAGTAACTTTTCCGCATGAAATTCTCCGCGCTTCTCGCCGCTTCTCTCCTCCCCTTATCCTTGGCGGCCCAGCAGCTGCCCGTGCCGCGCAACCTTCAGGCCACATATGCCAAAGGTACCCGCTCCGCCACCGGCCAGCCCGGCCCCAATTACTGGCAGAACTCGGCCGACTACGCCATCAAAGTCAGCTTCGACCCTACCACGCGGCTGGTGAAGGGCACCGCGGACATTGCCTACCACAACCAAAGCCCCGATTCCCTGCGGCAGCTGTGGTTTAAGCTCTACCCGAACCTCTACAAGAAAGGCGCGCCCCGAGCCGGCGGCATGAGCCCCGAGGACGTGGGCGAAGGCATGAAGCTGGAGAAGCTCACCATCAACGGCCAGCCCGTGGACGTGGCCAAGCTCAAGGCTGATTTTACCAACCTGACGGTGCCGTTGCGTCGGGCTATTGGTGCCAAGCAAACAGCCCAGATTTCCGTCAGTTACAGCTACACCCTCAACAAAGGCTCCCACATGCGCACCGGCGAGGTGGAGCCAGGGGCTGATTTCGTGGCGTACTTCTTCCCCCGCGTAGCCGTGTACGACGACATCGACGGCTGGAACCGCAACCCCTACCTCGGCAGCCAGGAGTTCTACAACGACTTCGCCAACTTCTCGGCCGACATCACCGTGCCCCGCAACTTCGTGGTGTGGGCCACCGGCGACCTGACCAACGCCGACAAAGTGCTGGGCAAAAAATACGCCCAGCGCCTGCGCGAGGCCGAAACCAAGGACGGCGTTACCCCCATCATCACCGCCGCCGACCTTAAGGCCAAAGACCTGACGGCCCCCGCCGCCCAGAACACCTGGCACTTCGAGGCGAAGAATGTGACCGACTTCGCCTTCGCCACTACCGACCATTACGTGTGGCAGGCCAGCAGCCTGGTGGTAGACCCCGCCACCAAGCGCCGCACCCGCGTGGATGCCGTGTACAACCCCGCCCACAAGGATTACGAGGAGGTAGTCCACTTCGCCCGCCAGACGGTGGAGGCCATGAGCTACACCTTCCCCAAGTGGCCCTTCCCCTACGCCCACGAAACCATCTTCGACGGGCTGGACCAGATGGAGTATCCGATGATGGTGAACGATAACCCCACCAGCACCCGCGAGGACGCCATTACGCTCACCGACCACGAGATTTTCCACACGATGTTCCCGTTCTACATGGGCATCAACGAAACCAAGTACGGCTGGATGGATGAGGGCTGGGCCACCATCGGCGAGTGGCTGATTTCGGGCATCATCGACCCCAAGCTGGACGACGACTACGGCATTGCCCCCTACGCCGCCGCCGCCGATACCGAGGCGGATCTGCCCATCGTCACGCTCAGCACCCAGCAGACGGGTACGCCCTTCTTCCTCAACTCCTACCCCAAGCCGGGCCTGGGCTACCTCTACGTGAAGGATTTGCTGGGCGACGAGCTGTTCACCAAGGCGCTGCACACCTACATCCGCCAGTGGAACGGCAAGCACCCCATGCCCTACGATTTTTTCAACTCGATGAACGCCGGGTCCGGCCGCAACCTCAACTGGTTCTGGCAGCGCTGGTTTTTTGACGGCGGCTACCCCGACCTGGCCATCCGGCAGGTACAGAAAACGTCGGCTGGCTACGACGTGGTAGTGGAAGCCAAAGGCACCAAACCCGTGCCCGTGGACCTGACGGTAACCTACCAGGACAACTCCACCGAGAAGCTGCACCGCACCATCGGGGTGTGGGAACAGGGCGCGAAAACCGTGACGGTACCCGTAGCCACCACCAAAGCCGTGAAGCATGTGAAGCTGGGTGCCACCCTCGTGCCCGACAGCTACCCCAAGGACAACGTGTGGGAGGGGAAGTAAGCCAACTGATGTATCAATGGGTCTGATCTTGTTTTTCCTGTTTCTGCCGAGCCTGGCCGTTTGGGTGGGGTGTACCTATGCCACGGCTGGCAGCTTGCCTCTCAACTCCACAGAGTGGACGCTGGGCCTCGTCCTCACCGTTCTGGCGCTGGTTGGCCCGCTGGTGAAGTGGAAACGAGCCGGCCGCATGTACGCGTTGGCACCGCCTTTCTTCTACCTGGGTACCTGCGTGCTGCTGCCTGCGGGGGTGGCGCTGCTGGCCAACCTCCTGCCCTTGCCTTCTGCACTAGTGGTGCTGGTGCACGGGCTTACCCTGGCAGTCACGCTGGTGTTCCCGATAGTGTGCGGCTATTTCTTTTTGGCCCCAGCACAGTGGAGCGTTCCGCGCCTGTTGGACATTCCGACGGATTACTAGCCGGTCATTCCGCATCAGTAAGACTTCTTTGTGTACCTTTGCCCGCAGTGATGGGTCGCCCCACCGCGGCGCCAAACGCAAGAATGGCGACGAGGAAAGTCCGGGCAACGCAGAGCACCCTGCTTCCTAACGGGAAGGACTGGTAAGCGTAAAGTGAACCAGGACAGCCAGTGCCACAGAAAAGTACCGCCAAGCAGTGAAATGGTGATTTAGCGAATTAGTGAGTTGTCGTTCTGGGAACTCACTAAATCACTAAGTCGCTAAATCACCTTTGGTAAGGGTGAAAAGGTGCGGTAAGAGCGCACCAGCGGCTGGGTGACCAGTCCGGCTGGGTAAACCTCAGGGGTTGAAAGACCAAATAAGCCAGTACGCGGCCCTTTCGGGGGGCGCACCGGGCGGCTCGTCCGGCGCTGGCGGGTAGGTTGATGGAGCCCGCGCGCAAGTTCGGGCCTAGATAAATGGTGGGGCCGCTTGCCCTCGGGCGGGCGGACAAAACCCGGCTTACAGACTCATCACGCCACCTCAAACGGCCGCCGCATCTTCGGGTGCGGCGGCCGTTTTGGTTGCTGCCTATCCCCGGTTGCGGAGGATGGGGAGCGAGTGGCCTGGGCTCCGGTCCGGCGGCTCTTTTCAGCCGTCGGGCCGGTCGTCGTAAGCGCATAGGACACGTCTTTTTATTCACGGTCACCTCGTTCACATGGTAACCGGCCCGACGGCTGAAAAAAGCCGCCGGACCGGAGCCTGCTCCGCAAAATCGGGTTAAATAGTGTTATTTCGTGTACACAAACGTTTGCATAATGTCTGATCTGATACGTGTAGTGCCCGGCGACGCCCGCCGCTGGTCGCTGGTGCTGGCTGGCTTCGGCTGGCTGCTGGTACTATTGATTTCCCTTCCCGCCTTCGCCCAGAAAGCCCCGCCCAAAACCGCTGATGTGTATGTGGATGCGGCCGGAGTGCTGCGCTGGCAGGGCTCGAAGCAGGAAGTGGCCCTATTCGGCGTCAACTACACCACGCCCTTCGCCCACTCCTACCGGGCCCACCGCCGCCTGGGCGTCACGCCCGAGCAGGGCATCGACCAGGACGTGTACCACCTTTCCCGGCTGGGCATCGACGCATTCCGGGTTCACGTCTGGGACGTGGAAATCACGGATACCCTGGGCAACGTGCTGGAAAACGAACACCTGCGCCTGCTCGATTACTTGCTGCAGCGGCTCAAGCAGCGCGGCATCAAAACGGTGCTCACGCCCATTGCCTACTGGGGCAACGGCTACCCCGAGCCCGACACGGCCCAGACCGGCTTCTCGGCCGTTTACCCCAAGGGCCGGGCCTACAACAACCCGCGCGCCGTGAAGGCCCAGGAAAACTACCTGCGCCAGTTTCTCAACCACCGCAACCAGTACACCGGCCTGCTCAACCGCGAGGATCCCGACATCATCGCCTACGAGGTCTGCAACGAGCCCCACTACCGCCAGCCCGAGGCCGAAGTAAGCGAGTTTGTGCAGCGCATGGTAGCCGCTATGCGCTCCACGGGCTACAAAAAGCCCATCTTCTATAACCTAGCCGAAAGCCCGGCCGTGGCCAACGCCATTCTGAGCAGTCCGGTGCAGGGCTTCACGTTTCAGTGGTACCCCTCGGCGCTGGTGAACGGCCACACCCTGCGCGGCAACCTGCTGCCGCTGGTGGAGAAATACCCGATTCCGTATGCCACCGACCCGCGCTTTGCCGGTAAGCCCCGGCTGGTGTACGAGTTTGAGTCGGCCGATATTCTGCAGCCGGTGATGTACCCGCTGATGGCCCGCAGCTTCCGCGCGGCCGGCATGCAGTGGGCCACCCAGTTCGCCTACGACCCGCTGGCCCTGGCCTACGCCAATACCGAGTACCAGACGCACTACCTCAACCTGGCTTACACGCCCGCCAAGGCCATTAGTCTGCTCATTGCGGGCAAGGTATTCCGGCAGGTGAAGCGCAACCAGCAATTTGCCTCCTACCCCCAGGATTCCACGTTCGGCAACTTCCGGGTGAGCTACCGCAACAGCCTGAGCGAGCTGAACACGCCCGAGGAATTTTACTACACCAGCACCACCACTACCACCCCGCGCAAGCCCGCCGCTTTGCGCCGCGTGGCCGGCACCGGCTCCTCGCCGCTGGTGCAGTACCAGGGCACAGGCGCCTACTTCCTCGACCAGCTGGCTTCCGGCGTGTGGCGGCTGGAGGTGATGCCCGATGCCATTCAGGTGCGCGACCCATTCGCCAAAACGTCTTTGCGCCAGACCGTCACGCGCATTGCGTGGAATACCCAGCCCCTGCGCCTGGCTTTGCACGGCCTGGGCGCTGATTTCACGGTGCGCGGCCTGAACGAGGGCAACACCTTCCAGGGCCAGGCCAATGGCGGCATGGCGGCCCTGCGGCCGGGCGTGTACGTGGTGGCAGCCCGGGGCAAAAGCACGGCGGCCTACACCGCGCAAACCCAACTGGGCAGCATTAAGCTGGGTGAATTCGTAGCTCCCGCCGCCACGCCGGGTCCGGTTCAGGTGATGCACGCGGCTCCAGCACAGCTGCCGGTCGGGCAGCCGGCCCTGCTTCAGGTGACCATTGCCGGAGCCGAGCCGACCGACTCGGTGCTGCTGATTGCCCAGCATTTCTACGGCCGGACGCGCACTATTCCCATGCGCCGCCCCACGCTCACCACTGCCGAAGCCACCGTACCCGCCGAACTGCTCTACCCCGGCCTGCTGCGCTACTGGGTGGTAGTAAAGCAAAACCAGCAAACCACCACCTTCCCCGGCGGCTTTGCCGGCAGCCCCCGCGACTGGGATTACGCCCCCCAGGACCACTGGGAAGCCCCCATTGTACCAGCCGGGGCTCCGCTGCCGTTATTTGAAGCGGCCCACGACCAGCAGCGGGTGGAAACCGGCGGCATCAACGGCTCTGGCTGGACGGATTACGTGACCACCGGCAGCGGCCGGCTGGCCCTGCGGCTGCTCCAGGCCCCCACCCCCGCCAGTCCGCCCGCCTTCTTCGACCCGGCCGCGCCCGTAGCCTTTTTGCGGGCCTACTTCGGTGACCGGCTGGCCGTGCGGGCCAGTGAGGCCGGCAACTTCCGGGAGCTGGTATTACGCGCCCGACGTGGCGGCGCGGCCGGCCCGGTCCGCCTCGTGCTCACCACCCGCGACGCGGTGGCCTACGCAGCGGAAGTAGCCGTAGGGGCCGACACGCAGGAAATCCGGGTGCCGCTGACGGCGTTCCGGCCGGCGCAGCAGGTGCTGCTGCCGCGCCCTTACCCCAGCTTCCTGCCGATGAATGCCCCTGGCAACACTGGCTCATCTCTGCCTTTAGCGCAGGCTGAAGTGCTGCAGATTCTGCTTGGTCCGGCCACCACTTCCGGCTCCACGGAGCGGCCGTATCTGGATGTTGAGTCGGTGGAGTTGCGGTAGCAGCACGGCCGGTCTGGCGGCTGGAAGCCGTCGGGCCGGTTGCCGCAAGAACAACGACGCGTGCCCGATACCGTAACAACGTCAGCCTACGACAACCAGCCCGACAGGCTGCGCCTGCCGGACCGGCCGTGCTGCACCCAATCCGGCAATTCGGCGGCGCGTTTTGTACCTTTCGCGGCCTACACCTTCCTTGTTTTATGCCCCGCATTCTCATTATCGACGACGAAAAGGCCATTCGGCACACGCTGAAGGAAATTCTCGAATACGAAAGCTACCAGGTGGATCAGGCCGAAGACGGCCCCACCGGCCTGGACATGCTCATCCGCGACAAATACGACGTGGTGCTCTGCGACGTGAAAATGCCCAAGATGGACGGTATTGAGGTACTGGAGCGGGCCCGCATTCTGGCCCCCGGCGCTACGTTCATCATGGTATCGGCCCACGGCAACGTGGAAATGGCCGTGGATGCCACCAAGAAGGGTGCCTACGATTTCCTGCAGAAGCCGCCGGACCTCAACCGCCTGCTCCTGACGGTGCGCAACGCCCTCGACCACAGCAAGCTCAGCACCGAAACCACCAAGCTCAGCACCGAGAACAAGACGCTCAAGAAAAAGCTGGCCAAAAACTCGGAAATGATTGGCGACTCCGAGGCGCTGTCGGCGGTGCGCAAAGCCATTGAGAAGGTCGCGCCCACTGATGCCCGGGTGCTCATCACCGGCCCTAACGGCGCGGGTAAGGAAATGGTGGCCCGCCAGCTGCACGAGCTCAGCAACCGCGCCGGCGGTCCGCTGGTGGAAGTCAACTGCGCCGCCATTCCGTCGGAGCTGATTGAGTCGGAGCTGTTCGGGCACGAGAAGGGCTCGTTTACTTCGGCCGTGAAGCAGCGCATCGGCAAGTTTGAGCAGGCCGATGGCGGCACGCTGTTCCTGGATGAAATCGGCGACATGAGCCTTTCGGCCCAGGCCAAGGTGTTGCGCGCGTTGCAGGAAAGCAAGATTACCCGCGTGGGCGGCGAGAAGGAAATTTCGGTGAACGTGCGCGTGCTGGCGGCCACCAACAAAAACCTGCTCCAGGAAATTGCCGACAAAAACTTCCGCGAAGACCTCTACCACCGCCTGTCCGTCATCCTGATTCAGGTGCCCGCCCTCAACGACCGGCGCGACGATATCCCGGCCCTCATCGAGAAGTTCCTCAAGGACATTGCTCAGGACTACGGCAACAAGCCCAAGAAAGTGGACGCCGCCGCCCTCAAATACCTCCAGAGCCTCGACTGGCGCGGCAACATCCGGGAGCTGCGCAACGTGGTAGAGCGCCTCGTGATTATGAGCGACGACACCATCACGGAGCCTGATGCCAAAGCCTTTGCCGGCAAGTAGTCCAGACCAAATTCACCCTGACTGCGTAAGAAAAATGCCGACCCACCTGGGCCGGCATTTTACGTATCTATGGAAGCCTTTTTCGATCAACTATTGGGCATGCAGGCCACGGCCGATACCATTACCGTGGCCCAGACCTGCGCCCGGGCAGTGCTGGTATTTCTGGTGGCGCTGGTGCTGCTGCGGCTCTCGGGCCGGCGCACCTTCGGCGGCAACAGCGCCCTGGATATGGTGGTCAAATTCATGTTCGGAGCCTTGCTGAGCCGCGTCATCATTGCCGATGCGCCCATGGGCATCACTTTCGTGGCCGCCGCCGCGCTGGTATTCGTGCATCGGGCACTGGCCTACGCGCTGTACTTCTCGCCCACCCTGCGCCGGCTGGTCAAAGGCTCCGATTCCGTACTGGCCGAAGGCACCACCATTCACCAGCACGAGCTGCGCCGGGCCAGCGTGAGCGAGCCGGAGCTGCGCGCCGGCATCCGGGCCGCCGCTAACACCGACGACCTCAGCACCCTGGAAAAAGTACGTCTGGAGCACGACGGCGTGATTACGGTGGTGAAGAAGGCGGAGTAATCACACCACTACACCATCTGGTTGCAGCCGCGCACGTCGGAGTTATCCAGCCGGCCCAGCACTTCAAACGAGCCATCGAGGTGCATGCGGGCTAGGTCCTTGGTTTCGATGAAGGCGCAGCTGTCCACGTTGGCCAAGTCGATGATATTGATGGCCCCGGCGGCGCGGGTTTCCGATGCGGAAAACGGGTCGGACGGGTCGCGCAGCAGCACCCGCAACTGGGGCGGAGCGTGGAACCGGCCGTCGCCGAAGCTATAGGCCTGGCCCAGCAGCTCCGTCATGCCGTACTCGGAGTGGATACCGGCCGGTCCAAAAGCCTGCTGCAACTCGGCGTGCAGTTCCTCCCGGATCATCTCGCGGCGGCGGCCCTTCATGCCCCCGGTTTCCAGCACCGTGAGGCCGTGCAGCTCCGCCCGGCCGGCGTAGGCCGCCGCGAAGTCCAGCAGCGCGTAGCTCACGCCCAGCAGCAGCACCCGGCGGCCGGGCTGCTGTTTGGCCCGGCCCAGCGCAGCTACCAGCGCCTCATGATCACGCAGAAAAAACGCCGGCTCCGTCTGGCCCGACTGCTGGGCGAAGTACTCCACCATGGCCACCAGCGAGGAATTGCCCTGCTCCAGATACGAGGGCAGCAGGGCCAGAAATGTCCAGCCCGTAAGCGGGCCGTAGAACTGCTCGAAAATACGGGCCGCGTGCTGGCGATAGAGCAGCGGCTCGCGCACAAAGTGCTGGCTGCTGCTCTGGCGGGTGGTGCCGCTGCTCAGGAAGGTTTCCTGCGGCTCCCAGTCGGCGGCATCGGTGCGCACATCCTGGGTTTTGAAGAACTCGATGGGCAGAAACGGAATATCCTCCAGTTGCTGCACCTGCTCCGGCCGGCAGCCCAGGGCCGCCAGGTACTCGGCATACGGGGCGCAGTGCCGGGCTTGGTAGCGGAACAGCTCCAGAGCCGCCGCAGGAGCAGTAGCGTTGGTTAAAGAGGGAAGCTGGCGGAGGTAATCGGTGCGGAAACTCATTCGGGCACGTTGGGGTTAGCGGAACTGAGAACAATGCGGGCAGTACTTCGTTCGTTGAGATGTTGTACCTTCCTGCCCGGCGGGGGCCGCTTCCCCCGACTGTCTATTCTGCTTTGTATGGCCATATTTCGTACGCTCCGCTCTGCTTCCCTGCTGACGCTTTCGGGTCTGCTGGTTACCTCCTGCATCAGCCCACCGGACTACCCAGAAACCCCGGAAATTGAGTTCAGGCGCATCACCAAGGAGCGTATTTCCGACGCCACCGGCACGTACGATAAGGTAGTCGTGACGGTGAGCTACCAGGATGGTGACGGTGACCTGGGCCTGCGCGACACGGATACCGATCCGCCGTTCAACGTCACCAAGCCGGATAACACGCTCAACCCGGACGGCTACAACTATATTTGTCGCTTGCAGGTGCGGGATGCCAACAACGTCTTTCAGGACATCGTTTTCTCTCCTAACGACCCCGGTTACGACGGCCGCTACCCCCGCCTCACCCCAGATGAGCAAGGCGACCGGAAAGCCCCGCTGAAAGGCGAAATCGACTATAACCTGCAACTCTTCAAGAACTCGGTGCTTCGTACCGGAACCGTCCTGCGCTTCAAAGTCAAGATCAAGGACCGGGCCTTACGTGTCAGCAACGAAGTCATTACCGACCCCATCACGTTGCAGTAGCAGTCAGCAGTGGTGACTGTGGGCCGCAGATTACGGGAGTAACACTCCGTAACCTGCGGCCCACAGTCCGTTAGCACCTTTTGCTATTGGTTAATAGATGGCCGGAAACCGCTTGGGGTCTGCCTCCTGCAGCATCTCGTACACCGTATCGAACACGTCCTCGGCATTGGGCTTGCTGAAGTAGTCGCCGTCGGAGCCGTAGGGTGGGCGGTGAGCCTGGGCCGCCAGGCAGCGCGGCTGCGAGTCGAGGAAGCGGTAGGCCTGCTGCTCGTCTACCACCTGCTGCATCATGTAGGCAGTGCCGCCACCGGGCACGTCCTCATCGGCAAATAGTACGCGGTTGGTGCGCTGCAAGGAGTCAGCAATAACGTGGTCTACGTCGAAAGGCAGCAGCGTCTGCACATCGATTACCTCCACCGAAATACCCACTTCGGCCAGCTGCTTGGCGGCGTCCAGCACAATGCGGCACATCGAGCCGTAGGTCACGATGGTCAGGTCGTCGCCCTTTTTCAGGGTTTCGGGCTGGCCCAGGGGCAGCGTAAACTCACCCACATTGGACGGAATCTGCTCCTTCAGACGGTAGCCGTTGAGGCACTCGATTACAATAGCCGGCTCATCACTGCGCAGCAGCGTGTTGTAGAAACCAGCCGCCTGCGTCATGTTGCGCGGCACGCACAGGTGCATGCCCCGGATAGCGCCCAGAATCATCTGGATGGGCGAGCCGCTGTGCCAGATGCCCTCCAGGCGGTGGCCCCGGGTACGCACAATCAGCGGAGCCTTCTGGCCGCCCTTGGTGCGGTACTGCAGGCAGGCCACGTCGTCGCTCAGAATCTGGATGGCATAAAGCAGGTAATCGAGGTACTGGATTTCGGTGATGGGGCGCAGGCCGCGCATGGCCGCCCCAATGCCCTGCCCCACAATGGTGCATTCCCGAATGCCGGTATCCGTCACGCGTAGCTCCCCGAATTTCTCCTGCAAACCGGCAAAGGCCTGGTTTACGTCGCCGATGCGGCCCACGTCCTCGCCAATGGCAAAAATGCGCGGGTCGCGCTGGAAGTTGGCGTCGAAGCAGGCTTGTAGTACCTCGCGGCCGTCTACCTGGTGGGCGTCGGCGGCAAATTCGGCTTTTACCTCCTCAATGTTGCCAATGGCTTCCTCGCTCTGGCTGAACAGGTAGGAGTTGTATCGGTCCGAGTTTTCGGCCAGGGCCTGCTCCAGCCAGTTCTGCAGGTCGCGGCGGGCGGCGCTACGGGTGCCGCGCACGGCGCGCAAAGCGCGGCGCACGGTACGCACCAGATCGGCGCGGATGGGGGCCGGGTTGTGCTCCAGCGGCTCTACCAGCTCGTGCAGCTTGTTTTCGGTGCCGGTTTCCTTCACCAGGCGGTTCAGCAGGGCCACTACCTCCGTCGCTTCCTCCTTGATGGGGTTGAAGAACGCGCTCCAGGCAGCCGTACGGGCCACTTTCACGGTTTCCTTGGCCTCATTCTCAATCTGCGTCAATTCTTCTTCGGAGGCGTGACCTTCTTGGAGCAGCCACTCGCGCATTTTGCGCAGGCAGTCGTGCTCCTCTTCCCAGCTCAGGCGGTCCTTGCTCTTGTACCGCTCATGCGAGCCCGAAGTGCTGTGGCCCTGGGGCTGGGTCACTTCCTGCACGTGAATCAGCACGGGTACGTGCTGGGTGCGGCACACTTCGGCGGCGCGCTGGTAGGTGTCGATGAGGGCAACATAATCCCAGCCGCGCACCCGGAAAATCTCAAAGCCATCCTGGCCTTCGCCCTCACGCTGAAAGCCTTTCAGAATTTCGCTGATGTTCTGCTTAGTGGTCTGGTATTCGGCGGGCACCGAAATGCCGTAGTGGTCGTCCCACACGCTTACCAGCATCGGAATCTGGAGCACGCCGGCGGCGTTGATGGCCTCGAAGAACATGCCTTCGGAGGTGCTGGCGTTGCCGATAGTGCCGAACGCCACCTCGTTGCCGTTCACCGAAAACTGCGAAAACTGGTGCAGTTCGGGGTTCTGGCGGAAGAGTTTGGAAGCGTAGGCCAGGCCCACGAGGCGGGGCATCTGGCCGCCGGTAGGCGAAATATCGGCCGAGGAGTTTTTGCTTTCAGCCAGGTTTTTGAAGTTGCCGTCCTCATCGAGGTGACGGGTGCCGAAGTGGCCGTTCATGGCGCGGCCAGCGGTGCTGGGCTCGGCCTCCACATCGGCGTGGGCGTAGAGCTGGGCGAAATACTGCTGCAGCGTCAGTTCCCCGATGGCCAGCATGAACGTCTGGTCGCGGTAGTAGCCGGCGCGCCAGTCGCCGGCCCGGAAGGCGCGGGCCATGGCCAGCTGGGGCACTTCCTTGCCGTCGCCGAAGATGCCAAATTTGGCCTTGCCCATGAATACTTCCTTACGGCCGGCCAGGGAAGCGTGGCGACTTTCCCAGCCCAGGCGATAGTCGTGGAGCAGGTCTTCTTTGCTGAGAGTGGCAACTGAGGATAGCACGTCGGCGGCGGTTTCGGCAGTAGACATAAATGAAAGGCGGGTGTGGGGGCAAAAAGTGGGTGGGTGGAAAACGCCCGGCGGGAAACAGGCCCTCAAAAGTACGGACTTTGCCGTTGATGCGGTGACAGGCGGTTTTGTGGTTATCTTTGGCAATGTCATGCTTCGGCTGCGTTGCACTTCGTTCATCATGACGTTCCTCTACTTACTAGCTGCTTTTGACTATGAAACACCTGTTCTCCTTCCTGCTGGCCGTGCTGCTGGCCGGTGCCGCCCAGGCCCAGGGCGTACTCACCTTCGACAAAGAGCTGCATGATTTCGGCAGCGTGCCGGAGGGCACTATGGCTACCCATGAGTTCCGCTTTAAAAACACCGGCAACCAGCCCGTCATCATTGCCAACGTGCAGGCCAGCTGCGGCTGCACTACCCCGGACTGGACCAAAACGCCCGTATTACCCGGCAAAACTGGCATCGTGAAGGCCGTGTACAGCAGCGCCGGCCGCCCGGGCGTCTTCAACAAAACCGTCACGGTGACCAGCAATGCCACCTCGCCCAGCTCGGTGCTCACCATCAAGGGCAACGTATTGAATAAGGAGCAGATGAAATCCTCGCTCACACCGGCCCAGATTGTGCAGTCACCGCGCCTGACGCTGGACCGCGCCGTGCATAATTTCGGCAAGATGGAAGCCGGCCAGTCCCTGACGGCCAAATTCACGGTGAAGAATACCGGGAAACAGGACTTAGTGCTGGGGGCCATTACCTCGCAGTGCTATTGCGTTGGCTACAAGAACGTGCCGGGCCCCATCAAGCCCGGCCAGAGCAGCGTGGTGGAGCTGGTGTACAGCCAGCGCAAGCTGGGTGAACAAGCTGAACCCGTGGTTATTACCAGCAACGACATTACCGGCGACGCGAAGCTGACGCTGAAGGCCAACGTGGTGCAGGACCTGAACGGCAGCAGCATGGTAAAGGAAAGCGGCGCTTCGGTTCCGTTCAAGTAAGCTTACCGCATTGCACGAAAACGTACTATCCGGCTCTGCTTTGTAAGCTTATAAGCAAGCAAAAGCCCTGATGTCCTGCCGGCATCGGGGCTTTGTATTTTTCAGGACGGGCGGCAGCAAACCAGGCAAACCGATGCCGCCTTTTGCGGACAACAGCCCACCGCCTCATAATGCCGGCGGCTTGTCTTATCTTTGCCTTGCTCTCCGGGCATTTTCATCCACCCACGTTTCACCACCCGCATTATCTCATGCTGATCGGCGTACCGAAAGAAATCAAGAACAACGAGAACCGCGTGGGCCTGACGCCCGCCGGTGTAGCTGAATTCCGCAAGCACGGCCACGAGGTGTACGTGCAGGCTACTGCCGGTAACGGCAGCGGCTTCTCTGACGCCGAGTACGAGCAGGCCGGCGCTACCGTGCTGGCTACCATTGAGGAGGTGTACGCCAAGGCTGAGATGATTGTGAAGGTGAAGGAGCCGATTGCCTCGGAATATCCGCTCATCAAGGAGAATCAGCTGCTGTTCACCTACTTCCACTTTGCCTCGGGCGAGGAGTTAACCCACGCCATGATTGAGCGCAAAGCCGTGTGTCTGGCCTACGAAACAGTGGAATTGCCTTCCCGTGCCCTGCCCCTGCTCATTCCGATGAGCGAAGTGGCCGGCCGCATGGCTCCGCAGGAAGGCGCCAAATACCTGGAGAAGCCGCTGAAAGGCCGCGGCATTCTGCTGGGCGGCGTACCCGGCGTGAAGCCCGCCGAAGTGCTGGTACTGGGTGCCGGCATCGTGGGCACGCAGGCCGCCAAAATTGCCGCGGGTCTGGGCGCGAAAGTAACCGTGATGGACATCAGCCTGAACCGTCTGCGCGAGCTGGACGACTTCATGCCCAAGAACGTGGTGACGCAGTACTCCAACGAGTACAACATCCGCGAAGCCATCAAAACCGCCGACCTCATCATCGGCGCGGTACTGATTCCGGGTGCCAAAGCCCCGCACCTTATCACCCGCGAGATGCTGAAAACCATGCGCCCTGGCACCGTGCTGGTGGACGTGGCCGTGGACCAGGGCGGCTGCATTGAGACGTGCGAGCCGACCACTCACGAAAACCCAACCTTCATCATCGACGACATCGTGCACTACTGCGTGGCCAACATGCCGGGCGCCGTGCCGTACACCTCTACCCTGGCCCTGACCAACGCTACGCTGCCCTACGCCGTGAAGCTGGCCAACCTGGGCTGGCAGGAAGCCTGCCGCCGCGACGAGGCTTTGCGCCTTGGTCTGAACGTAGTACATGGCAAAGTGGTGTACAAAGGCGTAGCCGATGCGTGGGGCCTGCCCCTGGAGTCGGTTGACGCGGTTATGGAAGCGGCTGTGGCGTAAGGCTTAAAAGTCAAAGTCAAAAAGTAGAAGTTGAGTATCTGGGGCTGTAATGCACCGGGCACTCAACTTTTACTTTTACCCCTGCCTTATAACCAACGGTAGCTGTCTTGCTGCAGCAACTTTCTTTTCTCTTTTACTTTTCCTTCCCTTGAAAGGCATTATTTATACCGGCGAGGAGCTGACGGACCTTGTAACGTTTGCCCGACTTCCCTCCTATCTGCAGGCCTTTCTGCGCGAGCAGAACGGCGTGGTGGCCTACTTCGGCGGGCTGCACATCCGGGGCTGCGTGGCCGCGCCTAGCTGGCACGCGCTGGCCAACGTGTGGCAGGGCGAACGGGCGCTGTGGCGCACCTACGCCGAAGTGCAGAAAGCTGATATTCCCTTTGCTCAGGATTGTGCCGGCAACCAGTTTCTGCTGCGCGGCGACGCGGTGCTGTGGCTGGATACCGAAACCGGCGAGCTGGCCGATCTGGAAGTGGATTTCAAGCACTTCCTGTTCGGGGCCGAGAAGTTTCCGCTGGATGCCCTGGGCATGCAGCCACTGCGGGCCTTTCAGCAGGCGGGCGGGGTGCTACACCCGGGCCAGCTGCTGAGTTTGTATCCGCCGGTGTGTATTGCCACCAAAAACCAATCCGAAGCCGGGGCCAAAGCCGTATCGGTAACGGAGCGGCTGCGGTGGCTGGCCGATTTCCACGAGCAGATCAAGAACCTCCCCGACGGTCAGTCGGTAACGCTTAAGCCACTGTAAGCACTGGTTACTTCGGGTCACCGCGCCATTTTTACCTGATTCCGTCCGCATCGGACCGACGTACTGCCTGGGTCTACTGCATATGCCAGCTGAGTTTTTGCGTTTACTTGTTCGTCGCTTTTTGTTGCTGCTGGGCGTTTACCTACTGTTGCGCGCGGGATTCTTCGCCTTCAATTACGCTACGTTTCAGGATGCCTCCGCAGCGCAGATGGCCCTGGCGTTCTGGCACGGCTTCCGGTTCGATATTTCGGCACTGCTGCTGCTGAACCTGCCGTTTATCGTGCTGTCCCTGGTGCCGAGCAGGGCGCGGGCCTGGCAGCGGCTGGTACGCGTGGTGTGGCTGCTGCTGAACAGCTTGGGTGTGGCGCTCAACCTGATTGACGTGGAGTACTTCCGGTTCATCGGGCGGCGCACCAGCAACGAGCTGCTTACCATCGGCGACGATGTGCGCCGACAGGCCGGGCAGCTACTCCTCAGTTACTGGTTTCTGCTGCTGCCGTTCGGGGTGTTGCTAACGGCGCTGTGGTGGCTGTATCCGCTGCCCCAGACCGGGGCGGCCGTTACGGCTCCGGCAGCACGGCGGCGCGGACGGACGGCACTGGTGTATGCCGGGCAAGTGTTGTTGCTAGTTGGATTAATTGTACTGGGTATTCGCGGGGGGCTGCAGCTGAAACCGCTACGCACCGGCCACGCCTTCATGCAGAGTCCGCCGGCGCTGGGCCACGTAGCCCTCAACAGCACGTTCACCTTCCTCAAAAGCCTCGGCTACCAGCAGCTGGAACGTCGCAAATTCTTCCCGACTGCGCCACTGGCCCGCCAGGCCCTGGGCAGCAGTACGCCCGCTGCCCGACCCGGCGCGCCCCGCGACAACGTAGTGGTGTTGCTGCTGGAGAGCTTTGCCTCCGAATACACCGGCATCGAAAACGGTGGCCAGGGCTACACGCCTTTTTTCGATTCTCTGGCTACCAAAGGGCTGTTTTTTCAGGAGCATTATGCTAATGGCCGCCGCTCCATTGAAGCCCTGCCGGCGGTACTGGCTGGGCTACCCTCTTTGCTTGAAAGTCCGTTCATCACCTCCAATTTTCAGACCGATGAGCTGCATGGACTCGGCGAAATTCTGAGCCGGGAGGGGTATGCAACGTCCGTTTATCACGGGGCGCAGAACGGTACGATGGGGTTCAACACGTTTAGCGGCATTGCCGGCGTGCAGCAATACTACGGGCTGAACGAGTATCCGGGCGGTGAAAAAAGCCCCGATTTCGATGGGCACTGGGGTATTTCGGATGAGCCATACCTGCAGTATTTCGCGCGGCAGCTGAGCCAGCAGAAGCAACCGTTTTTCTCCACGCTCTTCACCCTCACCTCACACGAACCGTTTGTGGTGCCCAAGCCGTACGAGGGACGCTTCCCCGGTGGCACACTGCCTATTCACGGGGTTATCGGCTACACGGATTTTTCCCTGCGGCAGTTCTTCAAAACGGCCAGCCGCCAGCCCTGGTACGAGCACACCCTGTTCATTCTGCTGGCCGACCACACCTCCCAATCGGACCGGCCCGACTACCAGAATATTCTGGGCAACTACAAGACGCCGCTGCTCCTTTTCCACCCGGGCCGTCAGCTGCCGCCGGCCGATGTACACCGCATCACCCAGCAGGCCGATGTACCGGCTACCGTGGTGGACGTGCTGGGCTTACCCGCCAACCGGCAATTGCTGCCTTTCGGCTACTCCGTTTTCGATGCCAGCACTACCGGTCGGGCCTTTTTCCTGAGCGGCAGCTCTCTGTTCCTAGTGCACCACGACTTTGTGACGGAGCTGACGGCGGATGATAAAATCCGGCTGTATCCCTACCAGACCCACCAACTCTCTACCGAACCGCTGGCGCAGCCGGACCCCATCAAAGCACAACAGTACGGCAACGAAGTAAAAGCCGCCGCCCAGCTCTATACTGATGGCTTGCTCGATAACAGCCTGTACCACTAATCCTGTGCGCAGCTATTCAGCAGCACCTTTTTCCTCAAACTGCGACTGGATAGCCCGGATTTCCTCTGTATCAATGGGCTTGTGAATGAGGCCGGAAACCAGGTCGTAGCTTTTTGATTTTTCCAGGTCGGCCAGAGCCAGCGAGGAAGTGAGGATGTAAATGTGGCAGTGCCCCAGCAGCTCGCCCTCGTAGGGGGCTAGGGCATCCAAAAACTCCCAGCCATTCATGGCGGGCATGTTCAGATCCAGAAATACCACTTGAGGCGCGGCTTTGTCCTTATCCTCTACCAGTTGCTGCAACGCCTGCTGCGCCGAGTCAAACGTGTTGATGGTATTCGAAAACCCTTCGGCCCGCAATAGCTGCTCCGTTAAGTAAGTACTAAGCGTATCGTCGTCGATAAGGTAGGTTTTCATGCGCGGGGCGCTGGAGCGAGCGTTAGAAGAGGAGAGTGAATTGAGTGCCGACACCGAGCTGGCTTTGTACGCTGATACGTCCGTGCATGGATTCAACGTGGGATTTCACCAGAAACAGCCCGATGCCCCGACCGGGTTTATCGGGATGGAAGCGGCGGTACAGCTGGAATATATCCCCGCCTACCTTCTCCTGGTCGAAGCCCGACCCGTTGTCTTCTACGACAATCCGGACTGGTCCGCCGGAACTGCCGGTGGCTTCAATGGCAATCTGCAACACGCGCGCGTCGGAGCGGTACTTGATGGCGTTGGAAATCAGGTTGTGAAAAATGCTGTGAAAGTAGGCCCGACTACCCGGTACCCGCAACTCTTCAGGAATAACGCACCGCAGTTCTCCGCCGCATTCCTGCAGTTGGTGGACCAGACTGTGCAGCGCCTGCCGGCACACCTCGGCCAGGGCTACCGGCTCGGGCCGATAGCTGCCCTGCTGGTCGCGGATGGACAGAATGCCGTTGATATCCGTCAGTACGCCATCCAGCAGGTGCAGGCTGGTGCGCAGGTTTTTGAGCGACTCATCAAATACCTCCGACGTTTTTTCCACCCGTGAAAGCAAGTCGGCGTAGCCCAGGGCATTGGCCAGCGGGGCGCGTAAGTTGTGCGAAACGATGTAGGTAAACTGCTGCAGATCGGCATTCTGCCGGCCCAGCTTCTCGGCCAGCAAGTGCTGCTGGTTCTCGGCTTCCTTGCGGGCCGTAATGTCCTGCATGGCCCCGATCATGCGGGTGGCCCGGCCCTGGGCATCCCGCAGAATGTAGCCCCGGTCGAATACCATGGCCCAGGAACCATCGGACCGGCTGAAGTGATACTCCTGCTGCCAGAACAGATTGCTCGTTTCAAAGGCCGTGTAGCGTAGCCCCGCCACTACCCGGTCGTGTTCCGTGGGCTCTACGTAGTTGGCCCAGGTGCTGAAAGGCGTTGGGTTTTCCGTCAGCTTATGACCAAACAACTCCTCAAATCCCTCGCCCCAGTACAGCGTATCGGCGGCAATATTCCAGTCGTAAATGGCATCGGTGGTAGCCTTCAACGCGTAGTGAAACCGCTCGTTACTAACCTGGAGCCGGATTTCGGATTCCTTCTGCGGCGTAAGATCATGCACGATGCCCACCAGCTGGCAGCAGGTTCCATCGGCTTCCAGCACCGGCGTTACCCGAACTTCGCCGGTTTTGCGGCCGGTGGGATAGTCAGAAGTTTCCTGCCACGCCACGGGCTGCCGGGTACGCAAAGCGGTCCGGTAGTATTCCAGCACCTCACTAAGGGCCGGCTCCGGAATAATTTCTGAGACCAGCCGGCCCACCACCTGCGCGGCCGGCAGGCCAGTGGTGGTTTCAAAGGCCCGGTTAACAAACACGAACTGGAACTGCCCATCCGTTTCGGCCCGCAGCACAAACGTCACGTCGGCAATGTTATCAAATATGACGGACAGATGCCGCTCCCGCTCCAGCAGCAGCGCATTGGCCGCCGACACCGACGGCGCAGCCCGCAACAGGCCGTACAGTTCGCCGCCGCCCGGCAGCGGCAGCAGCGAGAGGCAGTGCGCCCCGGGCTGCTCATTCACCGCTACCTCTATACTGACTACCTCGCCGGTAGCGGCACGATGCAGACCGGCCGCCAGCTGCTGTTGCTCTGTCAGCGGCAGAAAACCGGCCAGGCTTTTCCCCACCAACGCGGCGGCTGGCTGCCCCAGCAGCTCCGCCAAACCCGCCGTAACTTGTCGCAGCTGTCCTGCAACATCCAGCACAAAGGCAGCCTCGGCGCTTTGCGTAAACGGCGAATCCGGCACTGGAGCTTCGGGCGGGGACAGGGACATGAGCGGAGGGTAGAAAACGGTTTCGGGGCCGGCCTGGCAGCCACCGTGCGCCGGAACCAAACGGAAGCAAGTATCCGGTTTTCAACCTAAAGAAAGCAAATTGGCTTCATTCCCCGGGCAACTCGTCCCTTAGCCGGGTCGCAGCCGGCTACCGGCCCGCCGCCGGAGCCTCGTACCGGGGTACCTCGGCGAGTCGCTCGTTGGTGCGTTCGGCAAAATTGACGCGCCAGCAGAAGTGCTGCAAACCGTTCGTCAGCAGCAGCAGCGGCGCCCCGATGGTCTGGTTATACGTGGCCGCCTGCATAGCCGTAGCCGCCGTAATGGGCACCGTGGGCCGTTTGCACTCCACCAGCAGCAGCGGCTGGCCGGCAGCATCCAGGGCCACTAAGTCGGTGCGTTTCTGGCGCTGGTTGTAGCGGTGGCCGCGCTCCAGGCTCAGCAGTCCTTTGGGGTAGCCCCGGTGCGTAATCAGATAATGCACTACGTGTTGGCGCACCCATTCCTCGGGCGTGAGTACCACATTCCGGCGGCGCAGAACGTCCCAGATTAGCAAATTTTCGCTGGATTGTGTAACTTTGTACTCGAAAGGCGGCAGGTTCAACTCTTGCATCACCTCCAAAGGTACGGCCCTGGGTACTCTGCTCCCGCTTTTCTTCCCGTACCGTCGCACCCCACCTGGTGGGTTCCGACGGTTTTTTTGTACCTATCCTTTTCCGGCTGAACGCAGCTGGTTGCCGCCTGGCGCAGCAACCGGCGCAGGTATAGCCTTTCTTCACGCAACACTTACTTTTTTACCCTTATGAAAACCAAAGCCGACATCGTCGAGAACTGGCTGCCCCGCTACACGGGCGTAGCGTTGAAGGAGTTTGGCCAGTACATCCTGCTGACCAACTTCGTGAATTATGTACACATGTTTGCCGAGCAGTTCGGCGTGGAAGTTCGTGGCATCGACAAGCCGATGCAGACGGCCACGGCCAACGGCATTACCATTATCAACTTCGGTATGGGCTCCCCGATGGCGGCTACCGTCATGGACCTGATTTCGGCCGTAAAACCCAAAGCGGCCCTGTTCCTGGGCAAGTGCGGCGGCCTGAAAAACAAAACCAAGCTCGGCGACCTGATCCTGCCCATCGCCGCCATCCGGGGCGAGGGTACCTCCGACGACTACCTGCCCGCCGAAATTCCGGCTTTGCCGTCGTTCCGCCTGCAGCGCGCCGTGAGCAGCATGATCAAGAAGCACGAGAAAGACTACTGGACCGGCACGGTGTACACCACCAACCGCCGCGTGTGGGAGCACGACGAGAACTTCAAGGAGTACCTGCGCCAGATCCGGGCCATGGCCGTGGATATGGAAACGGCTACCATCTTCACCGTCGGCTTCGTGAACGAGATTCCCCACGGCGCGTTACTGCTGGTGAGCGACAATCCGATGACGCCCGAAGGCGTGAAAACCTCGGAAAGCGACAAAAAGGTAACCGCCGATTTCGTGACCTCGCACCTGCAGATTGGCATTGATTCCTTGCTGGAGCTGAAAAACTCCGGCGAGTCGGTGAAACACATGCGGTTCGAGTAAGCAAAAAAAACTGCTATTTGCGGGGCCTGTATTCTGTTGGAATGCAGGCCCCGCTCTTTTTCCGCGCCTGCTTCTGCTATGCCCCTCGTTGCCTCCCCGCCTTATCTGCTCATCAACTACGAAGGCCGCCGCCGCACGCTGCTGGGCCAGTGGCGGCGCTCCGTCATGCCGTTTGAAATGCACCAGGGTTACGCCGCTTTGCTGGATACGGCCGAGGAGTACCAGTGCCGGCACTGGCTGATTGACACCAGCAAACGGGCCGCCGGCATTGCCCCCACCGACGTATTCTGGATGCTGGAGGTATTTTTTCCGCAACTGGCCCCGCGCCTGGGCGGTACCACGTACCTGGCGTTTCTGATGGCCCCGAACCAGCTGGCCGGGGTACTGGCTACCCCCGCCATTCCGCCCCTGCCCGACGACGCCAACCAGCCCTATCACCTGCAGCGCTTCACTGATGAAGCCGAAGCGCGCCGTTGGCTGCGGCAGTGCGCCAAAAAGCGGCCGTAGCGGCTGCGGATTGCCGGTCGGCTGCGTACTTTCGCCGGCATGATGCCTTCCCTCCTCCTTCTACGCCGGCCCGCCTTCGGGCTGCTGGCCGCTACGGCCGCCTTGGCAGGCTGTAACTCCGGCACCCGCCAGCCCGCCGACCTTATCGTGTACAACGCCACGGTGTACACCGTCGATTCGGCGTTCAGCAAGGCGCAGGCCTTTGCCGTGCAGAATGGCAAGTTTGTGAGCGTGGGCACGGCCGAAGAAATCCGGGCCAAGTACCAGAGCAAGCAGGAAGTGGACGCCCAGGGCCAGTTCATCTACCCCGGCTTCTACGACGCGCACTGCCACTTCTACCGCTACGCCCTGGGCTTGCGTGATGCCGACCTGGTAGGCACTGGCTCGTGGAAGGAAGTAATACAGAAGCTCCAGCAGCAACGGCAGCAGTACCCGCAGGCCGCCTGGCTCACCGGCCGCGGCTGGGACCAGAACGACTGGACCAACAAGCAGTTTCCCACCAAAGACACCCTCGACGCGCTGTTCCCGAACACGCCCGTCTTCATCATCCGGGTGGATGGCCACGCGGCCCTCGTGAACCAGAAGGCACTGGACTTAGCGGGCGTCACGGCCCGTACGCCCATCAGCGGCGGCACTATCAGCAAAAACGCCCAGGGGCGGCTTACCGGTTTGCTGGTAGATAACGCCGTGAAGCTGGTGGCGGCCAAAATTCCGGAACCCACCGCCGCCGAAGCGGAAACGGCGCTGCTGGAAGCGCAGCAGCGGTGCGTGGCCGTGGGCCTCACCAGCATGGCCGATGCCGGCCTGGAAAAAGCCAACGTGGATCGGCTCGATGCCTTGCAGCAACAGGGCAAGCTGAAAGTGCGCTTTTATGCCATGCTGGCGCCCACCAAAGAGAACAAAGAGTTCTACCTCAAAAACGGCCCGGTATTCAAGGACCGCCTCACGGTGTGCTCGTTCAAGGTGTACGCCGACGGCGCCCTGGGCTCCCGCGGGGCCTGCCTGATTCACCCGTACGCTGACCGGCCGAAGGAAACCGGCTTCCTGCTGTCGTCGGCGTCGGATTTCCGCAGCCTGGCGAAAGAGCTGGCGGCCAGCAAATTTCAGATGAACACCCACGCCATCGGGGATTCCTCGAACCGGCTGCTTCTGGATATCTACGGCGAGGCGCTGAAGGGCCAGAAGGACCGGCGCTGGCGCATTGAGCACGCCCAGGTGGTAAGTGGGGCCGATATAGCCAAGTTCGGGCAGTACGGCATCGTGCCCTCGGTGCAGCCCACCCACGCCACCTCCGATATGTACTGGGCCGGCGAGCGGCTGGGTGCCGACCGCCTCAAAACAGCCTACGCCTTCAACGACCTGCGCAAGCAGTACGGCCAGGTGGCCCTGGGCTCCGACTTCCCGGTGGAGGACATCAACCCGCTCTACGGCTTCCACTCGGCCGTGGCCCGGCAGGATGCCAAGAATTACCCGGCCGGCGGCTTCCAGATGGAAAACGCCCTCAGCCGCCCCGACGCATTGCGCGGCATGACCACCTGGGCCGCCCACGCCGCCTTCGAGGACAAGCAGAAAGGCAGCATCCGCCCCGGCATGGCCGCCGACTTCGTGATCCTGAAAACCGACCTGCTGGAAGCCCCCAAAGAGCAGCTCCGCACCGCCAAAGTCCAGCAAACCTGGATTGCCGGCGAGCGGGTGTTTTCAATTAAAAATTGAGAATTAAAAATTAAAAATGGGCCGCTCAAATACCTCCCACGAGATAATTGAGCGGCCCATTTTTAATTTTTAATTCTCAATTTTTAATTCCCCTTACCCCCAGCCCTGCTCGTCGGCGGAGGGGCCGTACATGGCGGGCAGCGGGATGTCGAGCAGGCGCAGGTACACGGAGAGCTGGCCGCGGTGGTGGATGCTGTGGTTGAGGCCCATGATGCGGATGGCCGCGCCTTTGGGGCGTTCCATCAGGGTTTGCTCGCCGCGGTGCAGGCGGAAGCTGCCGGTCAGCTGCTCGTCGTCGGAGTCCTGCAGGGCCTGGCGCAGGCTGGCGCTGTACTGGTCGAAGCGTTGCAGCAGCTCCTCGGAGCTGGTGGGCGTGGGGCCGGGCTTGGGGCCGTTCGGGTCGAGAAAGTCGCGGGAGGCATGCTGCACGAACAGCTGGTTGAACGCCAGCAGGTTCACGATGTGCGAGGCCAGCTGCCACAGCTTCATGCTTTTGGGGTGCGGCGTGAAGTCGGCTTGGTCGTAGGGGACGCGCTCCAGTAGCTTGCGGGTGGTAGCCAGCTCATGGTCGAGTTCGGCCAGGATATTCTGTTGAAGGGAGGACGTGTGCATAAGGAACTGCGGTTTGAGGGCGTGAAAACAGCAACGAGCACCGGGGCGGCCGGTGCTCGTTGGCAAGTACTGAAATTTGCGGGTATCAGGCGGCGACTGGGGTTCGACCGGCTGCTAGTTGCCGCTGAGGCCTTCCGCCAGCTTCGGATCAGCCCCGCTCACATCGTCGCGCAGCTTCTTGCCGCGCAGACGCAGCAGGAAAATTAGGCCTAGCACGAAGAACACGATGAGCGACAAAATGCTGTTGCGCATAGAGCCCGTCACCTGGGCAATAACCCCGAAAACAGCCGTACCGATTACGATACTGAGCTTTTCCGTCACGTCGAAGAAGCTGAAAAATGCCGCCGTATTGGGCGTGTTTTCAGGAATAATCTTGGAGTAGGTGCTGCGCGAAAGGCTTTGCACCGCGCCCATAGTGAGGCCGATGACGGCGGCCAAGGCGTAGAACGACCATCCCGCCTGCACGAAGTAGCCACCGATGCAGATCAGCATCCAGATAAACACGGCCCAGCTCAAAGCCCGGGTGTTGCCGATGCGCTCCGAGAGTTTCGAAAACAGGTAGGCTCCCAGGATACCCACAATCTGGAGCAGCAAAATGGTCAGAATCAGGGCCGAGCTTTCGAGCTTCAGCTCTTCATCGCCGAAGATGGTGGCCACGTACATTACCGTCTGCACGCCCATGTTGTAGGTGAAGTAGGCCAGCAGGAAGCGTTTCAGATTGGGCAGCTGTTGGAGCTGGTCCCACACTTTGCCCAGCTCCCGGAAACCGTTGAGCAGCCAGCCCGATTCGTCGGCGGCCCCGGCCGGGCGGCCGGGGTCGGCGGGCAGCGCGAAGAAGGCAATCTGGGCGAAACCGGCCCACCAAAGGCCGGTGAGCAGGAAGGCCAACCGGGTGGCAAATCCTTCTTCCAGCCCAATGGCCTCATGGCCCATGATCAAACCCAGACAAACCAGCAGCAGCAGCACCGAGCCGATGTAGCCCATGGAGAACCCGCGCGCCGACAGCGAATCGTACTTTTCCTCGCTGGAAATCAGGGGTAGATAGGAGTTGTAGAAGACAATGGAGCCCGAAAACCCGATGGTGGCCAGCACGAACACGAAGGTGCTGAGCGTGAGCGTATCGGGCGTGAAGAAGAACAGCGCGGCGCAGGAAAAGGCCCCGAGGTAGCAGAAGATCTGCATGAACAGCTTCTTGCGCCCCGAGAAATCGGCCAGCGACGTGAGAAACGGGCTGATGATGGCAATGAACAGGAAGGCCGCCGAAATGGCGTAGGTCAGCAGCGAGGAGCCGGGCACCTGGAACCCCAGAAAATCCACCGGGCTTTTGCCGCTGTCGGTTTTGGTAATTTCCTTCACCATCGCGCCCCAGTAGATGGGGAAGATGCTGGAGGTGATGACCAGCGGGTACACCGAGTTGGCCCAGTCGTAGAACGTCCAGCCCCGAGTGATGCGCTTATCGTCCTTGGGAATGTTCTCGAAGCCCACTTCGGGCGGGGTTACGGCGGCGGTAGCGTCGCTCATACAAGGAGGGGGTTGAGGTAGAGTTCGGGCAAGATAACGGGAATTCGGCGCGGCCGTTGCCGGGCCTGCGTTGTTAGCGACGCGGCAGCAGCACAAACGTGACCCATTCGCTCCCTACGCTACTGCCCCGCCAACAGAGCCGCGTACTGCTCAGGCGTGTCCACATCTACGGCACCCAATGCGAAGGGCACTGCCGCCACTAAGGCCCCATGCTGGCGCAACAGATGCCCCGCTCCCGCCCCGGCCGGCAACGCCCGCAGCAGCGGCACCGCTTCGGCCGCGAAATACACCGGCACGCCCTGAGTTTTGGCGTACGCCGAAGCCACGATGGACCGGCCGGTGCGGGCGTGCGTTTCGCGCAACTCCGCCAGCAGCGCGGGCGTCACGAAGGGTTGGTCGCAGAGCATGACGGTTACGCCATCTGTGGCCGGAAGCAGGGTTTCGAGGAAGGTAAGACCGGTTTGAATGGAAGAGCCCATGCCGGCGGCCCAGTCGGAGTTGCACACCACCTGCACCGGCAGGCCCGCCAGCTCCGGCAGCAGCTCCTGATGCAGCGCGCCAGTGACGACGACGACTGGCACGCCGGCCGCGGCGGTTACAGCTGTTTCGGCGGCGCGCCGCAGCAGCGTCTGTCCCTGAAACTGGAGCAGCTGCTTGGGTTGGCCGAGGCGGGACGAGGAGCCGGCGGCAAGCAGGATGATGGCGTTGGGCATTGAGTTGATAGGTAGCCGGAAAGTGTGGCTATCCAGTGGTAAAACCTGGAGGCGGAAAAGCAGTAGCGCGAACTTTGTAGTTCGCGTCCTTGCGCCGTCTGATTCGTTTAACGGCGCGGGGACACGAACTACAAAGTTCGCGCTACTGTGGGTTTACTCGCCGATGGCGCACATGGCATCCACCCGGCCCTCGGGCACCAGCGGGGCGTTGCTGTGCAGAGGCGGGTGGATGGGATGCGGGGAGTCGCGGAGGAAGCCGGCAGGGCGGCCGGTGAGTACTGCCTGGATTTCGGCCACGATGGACAGGGCAATTTCCTCGGGCGTTTCGGCCCCCAGGTTCAGGCCGATGGGACTGTGGATGCGGCCCCGCAGCTGCTCGGCGGCGTCAGGCGTGTCCTTGGTGAGGTCATCCAGTAGCCGCTCGTACTTCTTGCGCGGCCCCAGCAACCCGATGTAGCGCGCCGTGGCGGCCGGCAGCAAGTGTTGGAGCACCGCGAGGTCGTAGTAGTAGTTGTGGGTCATCAGCAGCGCGAAGCTGCCATCGTGAGGCTGCTGGTTTACTTGCGCCAGCGGCAGCACGCGCACTTCGTCGGCTTCGGGGAAGCGGGCGGGCTGGGCCTGGGCGGGACGGCCATCCACTACCAGCACGCGCCAGCCGAGGCCGGCAGCTAGGCGCACCAGCGGCTGCACGTCGTTACCAGCACCGTACACGGTGAGGCGCACGGGCGGACGTAGGATTTCCAGGCTCACGCGCACGGTACCGGCACCGGCCGGGTAGTGACGGGTAGCCGGCTGCCCAGCCGCCAAGGCGGTGCGGGCATCGGCCAGAATAGCGGCGTACAGGTCAGCAGCTTCCGGCAGCGTGCCTTGCGCGGTGTTATCGGATGTCAGCAACAGGCGCTGACCCACGGCTACCTCGGAGCCCGGGCCCGCCGTGCTGAATACGGTGGCTACTACGGCGTTGGCCTCCACTCCTTCGGCCCAGCGGCGCAGCAGCTCCACGGGGTTGTCGGGGTTTTGGAAGTCGAGGGGTTCGAGCAGAATCTGCACGATGCCCTGGCAGCCCAGCGCGGCGCCGAATTGCAGGTCGTCGTCGGGGTCGGTGGAATCGTAGGTAACGACAGTGGGGCGGCCCTGCTGAATCACGCGGCGGGCGCGCTGGCGGGCGTCGCCTTCGAGGCAGCCGCCGCTAATGGCCCCGGTCAGGCGGCCTTCGTCGGTGACGAGCATGCGGGCGCCAGGGCGGCGGTAGGCCGAGCCGGCCACGTCCACCACCGAGGCCAGGGCGCAGGCGCGGCCCTCGGCGCGGTGCGCGTCGTAGGCGATAAGCAGGCGTTGGAGTTCAGTCATGATACACAGCAGTACGGATAGAGAAACGGCGGCGTTGGCCTGAACTAAGACAAAAGCACGTCATGCTGAGCTTGTCGAAGCATCTCGCGTGCTGATGTTGAGTTACTAGCCCAACGTCAGCACGCGAGATGCTTCGACAAGCTCAGCATGACGTGCTTTAGATCATCCGCATAATCTAAGCCTGTACTGGTTTCGTGGCCAGCACTTTATCGGGGGTGATAGGAAGGCTGCGGACCCGCTTACCGGTGGCGTGGAACACGGCATTGGCTACGGCGGCGGAGACGCCCACCATCGAAATTTCGCCGATACCCTTTACGCCCATGGCGTTGATGTGGGGGTCTTTTTCGTCGATGAATTCCACCGTCATTTCCGGAATATCGGCGTTGACGGGAATGTGGTAGTCGGCCAGGGAGGCGTTGGTGTAGCGCGAGTAGTTCTGGTCGCGCACGGTGCCTTCCATCAGCGCCGCCCCGATGCCGAAGATGCTGCCCCCGATGATCTGGGAGCGGGCGGTTTTGGCGTTGAGGATGCGGCCGGCCCCGTGCACACTCACCCAGCGCGTAACGCGCACGGTGCCCAGGTCGGGGTCCACTTTCACCTCGCAGAAGTGCGCCCCGAAAGAATGCATGGAATGGTCGGCGGCCTGATCCTTTTTGGCGGGGTCGGCATTTGCGGCGGCTTGGGCGTCTTCGTAGCCACTGCCGTAGCGGCCCTGGCCGTTGCCCTCGATGTCGGCCATTTCGGCGCGCTTCATGATGGCGGCGAAGTCCTCCCCTTTCTGCGGATTGTTCTTGAGCTGCAAACGGCCCTGCTTCACCTCCACATCAGCCGCTTTGGCGCGATACAGCGGCGACTTCTTATCGAGTACCGCCACCTTGATCAGCTTCTGCCACACGTCCTGCGCGGCCATGTACACCGACGACGACACCGTACCAGCCGCCACCGAGCCGCCCGAGTTGGGCGCAGTGGGCAGCTTGGTGTCGCCGAGCTCGAAGCGCACCTTGTCCACGGGCAGAAACAGCGCATCGGCCGCTACCTGGGTCATGACGGTGTAGGTGCCGGTGCCCAGGTCGGTGGCGCCGGCCTGCACCACGGCGTGGCCGTCGGCGTAGAGGCGGGCGCGGGCCGTGCCCTGCGAGTTGTGGACGGGGTAGCTGGCCGTGGCCATACCCCAGCCCACCAGCAGGCGGCCGTCGCGGGTGGCGCCGGCCTTGGGGTTGCGCTTGCTCCAGCCGAACAGCTCAGCCCCGCGGGCGTAGCACTCCTTCAGGCTCTTGCTACTCCAGGCCTGGCCGGTGCCAGGGTCTTTCTCGGCATAGTTGCGCAGCCGGATTTCCAGCGGATCAATTCCTAGCTGGTAGGCCAGATCATCGAGGGAACTCTCCAGGGCAAACGAGCCGGGCGCTTCACCGGGAGCCCGCGTGAAAGTGGAAGTCATGACGTTGGCGCGGGCCAGCTGATACGAGGCCTCGAAGTTCTCGCACGCATACAGCATATTGATGATCTTGCTGTTCGACTCGGCGTAGTTGTCCCAGGGCGATGTAGTCGAGGTCTTCTCGTGGATGAGGGCCGTGAGCTTGCCGTCGCGGGTAGCGCCCATTTTCAGGGTCTGTGTCTGGTCTTCGCGGTGACCCATGCCGGTGAACATCTGGGGCCGGGTGAGCGAGAGTTTCACGGGCCGGCCCACAGCTTTGGCGGCCTGCACCGTCAGGATGGTGTGGGGCCAGCTGGAACCTTTGCACCCGAAGCCGCCGCCGAGGTACTTGGTCACTACCCGCACCTGCTCCGCCGAGAGGCCCAGCATAGTACTGACGGCCTTCTGAGTGCGCGTCACGCCCTGCGTGGCGTCGTAGATGGTGAGGCGGTCGGGGGCTTCCCAGTGGGCCGTGGTGGCGCCGGGCTCCATGGGGTTGTGGTGGTTGATGGCGTGGGTGTAGGTGTGGGTAAGCTGCACCGGCGCCGCCGCGAAGGCCGCCTGCGCGTTGCCGCGCACAACGTGGGCCGGCGCTTTGCCGTCCTGCACCTTCGTGGGGTCAAACAGCTTGGCCTGCGGGTCTTCGTAGGAGGCAATCGGCTTTTCGGCCGCTACTTGCACCTTCAGCAGCGCAGCGGCGTACTGGGCGCGCTCCAGCGTATCGGCCACCACAATGGCCACCGGCTGACCGGCGTAGTGAATCTGGTCCGTGGTCAGCGGCAAAAAGCCCATGGGCGCGCCGATAGCCTTTTTGCCCTCCGCATCATTGGGGGTTTTGGCCAGCTTGGGCAGATTCTGGTGCGTGAGGATGGCCAGCACGCCCGGCTGTTTCATGGCCGCCGAGGTATCGAAGCCGGTGATGCGGCCCTTGGCCACGTCGCTGGTTTTGAGCACGGCGTGCACCAGACCCGGCAGCTGGTTGAACTCGGCCGAGTACTTGGCCTTGCCCGTGACCTTATCCCGGCCGTCTACCCGGTTCAGCGGCTGGCCTACAACGCCTGCCTTGGGGTTGGTATCAAAGAAAGTTGGTTCTGCGGTATCCATGGGAATGAGGTCCGTGAGGGAGAGTAGAGACGCGATACTTCGCGTCTCAATCGTTGCTGACGCTGGCTGTTGCGGCTTTTCAGAAGCAAGCCGTTCAACGGGGAGACGCGAAGTGTCGCGTCTCTACACTGTTCTTAGCCCGCTACTTTCATCAAAGCCTGCACCAGCGTATTCTGCGCCAGCTCTACCTTGAAGGCGTTTTCCTTGCGGGGCTGCGCACCGCGCATTGCGGCGGCTGCGGCGGCCCGGAATGTAGCCTCGGTGGCCGGCTGGCCTACGAGGGCCTTTTCGGCTTCGGGGCTGCGCCAGGGCTTGGTGCCTACGCCGCCCAGCGCCACGCGCGCCGCCCGGATGGTGCCGCCCTGCACGTCGAGGCCGACGGCGGCCGAGGCCAGCGCGTAGGCGTAGCTGCTCCGCTCGCGCACCTTCAGGTAGGTGGAGCGGCGGGCCTGCGCGGTCATCGGAATAGTCACGGCTACTATCAGCTCGCCGGGTTCCAATACAGTTTCTTTCTGGGGCGTTTTGCCGGGCAGCAGGTAGAAGTCCTTCACCAGCACCTGGCGCTGCTTGCCTTTCTGGTTTTCCAGGGTCAGCACGGCATCGAAGGCCGCCAGGGCCACGCTTAGGTCACCGGGGTAGGCGGTGGCGATGCAGCTCTCGGAGGTGCCCAGCACGGCCAGGTTGTGGTTGTCGCCGGTGAGGGCGGGGCAGCCCGAGCCGGGTACGCGCTTGTTGCACGGAAACGCCGCGTCGCGGAAGTAGCCGCAGCGGGTGCGCTGCAGAATGTTGCCCCCGATGCTGGCCATGTTGCGCAGCTGGGGCGAGGCGGCTAGCAGCAAGGATTCCGAAATAGCCGGAAACTGCTCCAGCACCAGCTTATTTTCGCCCACGTCGCTCATGCGCTCCATAGCCCCGATGCGCAGGCCGTCTTTGGTCTGCTCGATGCCTTTGAAGGGCAGGGTGTTGATGTCGACCAGCTGCGGGTGCTCCTCCAGGTTGGCCTTCATCAGATCCAGCAGCGTGGTGCCGCCGGCAATGTAGGCCGCCTGGGGTTTGTCTTTCAGCAGGCCGGTGGCCGCCTTGGCCGAGCCGGCCTGGGTGTAGCTAAAGTTGTTCATGGAATTAGTGATGAGGTGATGAAGAGATGAGGTGACAGGCAGCAAGCAGATGACGAAAATTCCTCATCACTTTTTGCCTCATCACTTCATCACGCTTTGCCAGCCACTTCCCGCACGGCGGCCACAATGTTGGGGTAGGCGCCGCAGCGGCAGAGGTTGCCGCTCATCCACTCGCGGGTCTGGTCGTCGGAGCCGGCATGGCCTTCTTTCACGCAGGCCACCCCGCTCATAATCTGGCCGGGCGTGCAGTAGCCGCACTGGAAGCCGTCGTGCTTGAGGAAGGCTTCCTGCATGGGGTGCAGCGCGTCGCCCTGGGCCAGGCCCTCGATGGTGGTGATTTCCTTGCCCTGTTGCATCACGGCCAGCGTGAGGCAACTGTTGATGCGCCGACCATCCACGTGGACGGTGCAGGCGCCGCACTGGCCATGGTCGCAGCCTTTTTTGGTGCCGGTCAGGTCCAGATACTCGCGCAGGGCATCCAGCAACGTCACGCGGGGCTCGGCCTGAATGCTACGCACGGTGCCGTTGATTTTCAGCTGCAGCGACGTGACGCCCTCCACCGTTTTGGAGTAGGCCGCTAGCCGCTCGGCGGGGCCCACGAAGGGCGGGGCCAGGGCCAGACCCAGCAGGCCGCCGGCCTGTTTCATGAACGAACGACGCGTGCCGTCTTCGGGGCGCACTGGCTGGCCTTCCGGGGTATCAGGAGAAGAGAAAGTCGACATAAAGCAGATAGTAAAAAGCCCGCACCACGTACGGCCCCTGGTCCAATACAACTGTGCGAAGCCGGACGGGGTTGCCCTGGGTTAGCTACAACATATTGGCATGCCGGGACCCAGCAGCGTATGCGCTGCTTTTACGCTTTGCCGCCAGCTTGGTTGAAGTAGGTACATAGTTTCTGCCCCGTCCTGTCGATTAAGAGCCCGGACCGACTCAGGTTCAGCGCATAAGTCTTTCCGATTACACGCATTACGTAATGACTACCCACAACATCTCTATCAACCGTCACCAAACGGATAGCGGCAGCGCCGAAGTAATCGGCCGAACGAAAGCGTTGCCCGTTTCAGAACGCTAGGAACGCCGCCCGAAAAGCTAACAAACATTAGTTTGCGTATCCGTAGGTTTAGTACCTTAGCTCCCGAACGACCAGCGCTTCCTTTCCTTCCTACCCCACCCATGCTCCCAATCCGAAAATCCAATAAGCGCCAGCTGATTCTGGAAGAAGCGGCCAAGCTGTTCCGACAGAAAGGGTTCAGCGGCACCTCCATGCGCGACCTGGCCGGCGAGGTGGGCATTGAGGCGGCCAGCATGTACAACCACATCAAGAGCAAGGATGAGATTCTGGAGCTGATCTGCTTTCGGGTATCGAGTACCTACATCTCCCAGCTCGCCGAAATAGAGTCCACCGAGGCTTCCTTCGTGGAGAAAATCACGGCCCTTATTCGGTTGCACATCCGGCTGATGATTGAGGATGGCGCGGCCGTATCGGTGGGCAATCACGACTGGAAGTACCTGCGCGAGCCCGCCCTCACCGAGTTCAAGCAGGCCCGCAAGCAGTACGAGAAAGGCTTCGCGGCCCTGATTGAGCAGGGGATTGCGGCCGGCGAGTTTCAACCTGTAAACGTCTCGGTGGCGCTGTTTACCATCCTCTCGGCCGTGCGCTGGGTGGAGCTCTGGTACCGCCCCGGCCGCGAGCTGTCGGCCGAAGAACTCGAAGACAACATCGTCACCATGCTCCTTTCGGGGCTGAAGAAATAGTATTAGCAGTGCTTAAGACTTAGGGCTTAGAGAATAGGTAGTCTTTCTTTCGCAGATAAAACTACCTATTCTCTAAGCCCTAAGCCCTAGGCACTAAGCACTAACTACAATGAGCCGCTTTCATACGATTAAAGTCAAGAGCATCACCCGCGAAACGCCGGATTGCGTGAGCGTGGCCCTGGATGTGCCCGCCGAGCTGCGCGACACGTTTCGGTTCACGCAGGGCCAGTACCTCACGTTTCGGCGGCACCTGAACGGCGAGGAAGTGCGCCGCAGCTACTCCATCTGCAGCAGCCCGCTGGAAAACGAGTGGCGCGTGGCCATCAAGCAGGTACCGGAAGGCCGCTTCTCCACCCACGCCGTGCAGCAGCTGCGCGTCGGCGACGAGTTGGAGGTGATGCCCCCGATGGGCCATTTCACTACCGCGCTGGATGCCGCTCAGGCCAAACAGTACGTGCTGTTCGCGGCCGGCTCAGGTATCACGCCGGTGCTGTCCATCCTGAAAACAGTGCTACTGACGGAGCCCAATAGTCGCGTGACGCTCATCTACGGCAACCGGGGCCGCAACTCCATCATCTTCAAGGAGGAAATCGAGGGCCTGAAAAACCGCTTCCTGCAGCGCCTGAGTGTATACCACGTGCTCAGCCGCGAGCAGGGCGACACAGACCTGCTGTTCGGCCGCATCGACGGTGCCAAAGCCCGAATGTTCCTCGACAAGATCATCCCGGCGCAGAAAATAGACGAGGTGTTTCTGTGCGGGCCCGAGGAGATGATTATGGAGGTGAAAAGCGTGCTGCTGGAAGCCGGCGTAGCGCCCGAGAAGGTGCATTTCGAGCTGTTTGCCTCCGCGGCTGGCGCCCAGAAAGCCGCCGCCCGCCAGGCCCAGCGCCCCGCCGGCCAGGACGATAAGCACAGCCAGGTAACGGTGCAGCTGGAAGGCACGAAGCGCGTGCTGGAAATGTCGTACTACGGCGACACGATTCTGGATGCGGTGCTCGAAACCGGGGCCGACGCGCCGTATTCGTGCAAAAACGGCATGTGCAGCACCTGCCGCTGCCGCGTGACCGAAGGTACTGTGGAAATGGACGTGAACTACTCGCTGTCCGAAAAGGAAGTGGCCCAGGGCTACGTCCTCAGCTGCCAGGCCCGCCCCACCTCGGAGCGGGTAGTGGTGGATTTCGACCAGTAATTGATAGCCTCGTAAATAGAACGTCATGCTGAGCGGAGTCGAAGCATCTCGCGTGCTGACGTTGTAATACTAATTTGATTACTGCTGCACGCGAGATGCTTCGACTACGCTTTCAGCTTCGCTCAGCATGACGTTCTATTTACGAGGCTGCAGGCCAGCAGCCCGAATTTTTCCTTACATTTAACTAACGATTGTTAGTTAACCTTTGTTGAAGAGGCATGGAAACCCTAGAACTCACCCAGGAAGAACAGTTTCAGGCCCGCATTGATGCCGATGTGCGCATCGAGCCCAAGGACTGGATGCCCGAGGCGTACCGCAAGACGCTGATCCGGCAGATTTCGCAGCACGCGCACTCCGAACTGGTAGGCATGCTGCCCGAAGGCAACTGGATTACCCGTGCTCCTTCGCTGAAGCGCAAATCCATCCTGCTGGCCAAGGTGCAGGACGAAGCCGGCCACGGCCTCTACCTCTACTCGGCCGCCGAAACCCTGGGCACCACCCGCGACCAGATGCTGGCCGACCTGCACTCGGGTAAAGCCAAGTACAGCAGCATCTTCAACTATCCTACCCTGAGCTGGGCCGATATGGGCTGCGTGGGCTGGCTGGTCGATGGTGCCGCCATCCTGAACCAGGTGCCGCTGTGCCGCACCAGCTACGGCCCCTACGCCCGCGCCATGGTGCGCGTGTGCAAGGAGGAAAGCTTCCACCAGCGCCAGGGCTTCGAGATTATGCAGACCCTGTGCGAAGGCGCGCCCGAGCAGAAAGCCATGGCCCAGGAAGCCCTCAACCGCTGGTGGTGGCCCACGCTGATGATGTTCGGCCCCGCCGACGCCGATTCGCCCAACACCGAGCAGAGCATGAAGTGGCGCATCAAGCGCTTCACCAACGACGAGCTGCGCCAGAAATTCGTGGACATGATGGTGCCCCAGGCCGAGTTCCTGGGCCTCACGGTGCCCGATGAGAAGGTGCAGTGGAATGAGGCTCGCCAGGCCTACGACTTCGGCGAGGTGAACTGGGAAGAGTTCTGGAACGTGGTGAAAGGCAACGGCCTCTGCAACCAGGAGCGTCTCCAGGCCCGCGTAGATGCCTGGGAAGAAGGCGCCTGGGTGCGCGAAGCCGCCCTGGCCCACGCCGCCAAACGCGCCGGCCGCGAGCTGGCCAAGTCGGCCGCGTAAGCGTCGCCTCACCCCCTAGCCCCCTCTCCGAAAAGGAGAGGGGGGACTAGCTTCTAGTTTTTCTAACCTTAAAATATCCTCACTCCGTCTACCCTGAAAACTGCTCTAGGAAACTAGAAAGCTAGTTCCCCCTCTCCTTTTCGGAGAGGGGGCTAGGGGGTGAGGCGAACGTGAGGCGCATCGTATGACGCAACAAGAATGGCCGCTGTGGGAAGTTTTCATCCGCAGCAAACAGGGCCTCGACCATAAGCACGTGGGCAGCCTCCACGCTGCCGACGCCACCATGGCCATCCAGAACGCCCGCGACGTGTACACGCGCCGCCTCGAAGGCGTGAGCATCTGGGTGGTGGAAAGCACGCACGTACACGCCTCCAACCCCGACGACGCGGCCGCCTTCTACGAGCCCGCCAACGACAAAATCTACCGCCATCCGACCTTCTATCAGGTGCCGGATTCCATCAAGCACATGTAACCGATGACGGACGACTTCACGCCCACGCCGGCCCTGGCTACTGTCACCGAAACCCAGCGTAAGATGCTGCCCTTCGTGCTGCAGCTGGCCGATACCAGCCTGATTCTGGCCCACCGCCTGAGCGAGTGGTGCGGCCACGGCCCCATTCTGGAGCAGGATCTGGCTATGGCCAACATTGCGCTGGATCTGCTGGGCGAGGCCCGCAGCTACTACCAGTACGCCGCCGAGCTGGAAGGCCAGGGCCGCACCGAGGACGACCTGGCTTACCTGCGGCCCGCCGTGGAGTACCGCAACCCGCTGCTGGTGGAGCAGCCCAACCAGGATTTCGCCCACACCATCGTGCGGCAGTTCCTGTACGATGCCTTCCACTACCACCTGCTGCTCCAGCTCCAGCAGGGCCCCGACGCGCACTTGGCAGCCATTGCCGAGAAATCGGTGAAGGAGGCGGCTTACCACATCAAGTGGAGCTCGGAGTGGCTGATTCGCCTCGGCGACGGTACCGACGAAAGCCGACGGCGCATCGAGAAGGCCATCCGCAACCTGTGGCGCTTCGGCGGCGAGCTGACCATGCCCACCGCCACCGAGCAAACCCTGCAAGCCGCCGGCCTCGTGCCCGACTACGCCGCTTTGCAGCAGCAGATAAACGCCCACGTCGCGCGCGTATTCGAGGAAGCCACCCTGCCCGTACCGGAAAACGTGTTTGCCCAGCAAGGCGGCAAAGACGGCCGCCACTCCGAGCACCTTGGCTACCTGCTGGCCGAGCTCCAATACATGCAGCGGACTTATCCGGGCATGCAGTGGTAGACTAACTAGCCCGTCATGCTGAGCGCAGCGGAGCGGAGTCGAAGCATCTCTACCGTTGACTAACTCAGTCGTGAGAACTAAGCAGTAGAGATGCTTCGACTTCGCCTCCGCTCAGCATGACGTTCTGATCTTTATCCCATATGCCCCACCAACCCCACGTAATGCCCACCGAAGCGCACATCTGGCAGCTGCTGGAAGAGGTTTCCGACCCTGAGGTGCCGGTGCTCAGCATCCTGGATCTGGGCATTGTGCGCGGGGTGCGGTTGGAGGGCGAGCAGGTGCACGTCACCATCACGCCCACCTACTCGGGCTGCCCGGCCATGAACACCATTGCCACCGAAATCCGGCTGCGGCTGCTGGCTGAGGGCCTCACGCAGGTACACATCCACAACCAGCTCAGCCCCGCCTGGACCACCGACTGGATGAGCCAGGCCGGCCGTCAGAAGTTGGAAGACTACGGCATTGCCCCGCCCGTAGACGGAACCGCCACCGGCCACGTCCTCAACCTGTTCGGGGCTGATACGGCCGTGCGCTGCCCGCTCTGCAAGTCCACCCACACCCATTTGGTCAGCCAGTTCGGCTCCACCGCCTGCAAAGCCCACTACCAGTGCGACGACTGCCTGGAGCCCTTCGACTACTTCAAGTGCCACGCTTAAGGCCTCACGGTTGCCTCACCCCCTAGCCCCCTCTCCGGTGGAGAGGGGGAACTAGTATCTAGCTCTTTCTAACTCTAAATCCACTCACTACCCTTACCTCAAGTAAACACTAGCTCTAAAATGCTAGAAAGCTAGTTCCCCCTCTCCACCGGAGAGGGGGCTAGGGGGTGAGGCAACCGTGAGGCTCAACATGAACGACTCCCTACTCTTCTCCCTCGAAGCCGGCGTGGCTACCATCCGCTTCAACCGGCCGCAGGTGTTCAACAGCGTCAACAAGGAAGTGGCGCTGGCCTTGCAGCAGCGGCTGCGCGAGTGCCAGCAGAACCCCGAGGTGCGCGCTGTGCTGCTCACAGGCACCGGCAAAGCCTTCTGCGCCGGCCAGGACCTGGCGGAAATCACCGGCCCCGACAGCCCCGAAGTGGCCGAGATTGTGGAGCAGCTCTACAACCCCATCGTGGAGCTGATTCGGGCCCTGGACAAGCCGGTAGTGGCGGCCGTGAACGGCGTGGCCGCCGGCGCGGGGGCCAACCTGGCTCTGGCCTGCGACATTGTGGTGGCCCGCGAGTCGGCCTCGTTCATTCAGGCGTTCAGCAAAATCGGGCTGATTCCGGACAGCGCCGGCACCTACTTCCTGCCCCGCCTTGTGGGTTTGCAGCGCGCCACGGCTTTGATGATGACCGGCGACAAGGTATCGGCCCCGGAAGCCATGCAGATGGGCATGATCTACAAGACGTTTGCCGACGACCAGTTCGACGCCGAAGTAGATGCCCTGACCCGCAAGCTGGCTGCCATGCCCACCAAGGGCCTCGCCTACACCAAGCAGCTGCTCAACGGCACCTTCTCCAACACCCTCACCCAGCAACTCCGCGCCGAAGCCGACTACCAGCTCCGCGCCGGCAGCACCGCCGACTACAAAGAGGGCGTGTCGGCCTTCATGGAAAAGCGCCAGCCGACGTTTACGGGGCAGTAGAACAAGTATTGTACGGCGTAGAGACGCAATATTTTGCGTCTCATCATTGCTGATGTTGTTAAGCCCCCACGGTTCCGGGCCGTTCAACGACGAGACGCAAAATATTGCGTCTCTACGCCGTTCACCTAAGCACTAGGCACTAAGCACTAAAAGAATGACCATCGGAATTATCGGGAGCGGGGCTATGGGGGCGGGGATTGCGCAGGTGGTGGCCCAGGCCGGCCACTCGGTGCGCCTGCTCGACCAGAACACGGCCGCGCTGGAGCGGGCCGTAGCCGGCATCCAGGGCAGCCTGCAGAAGCTCACGGAGAAAGGTAAAATCACCCCGGAGGCTGCCGAAGCCGCCGCGGCCCGCGTGCTGCCCACCACCGACATCAACCTGTTTGCTGACTGCGGGCTGGTGCTGGAAGCCATTGTGGAAGACCTGGGCGTGAAGCAGCAACTGTTCCGGGAAGTGGAGCTGGTGGTGTCGGAAACCTGCGTGCTGGCCTCCAACACGTCCTCGCTGTCGATTGCCAGCATTGCGGCGGCCTGCCAGCACCCCGAGCGGTTTATCGGCATCCACTTCTTCAACCCGGCCCCGCTGATGCAGCTGGTGGAAATCATTCCGGCGGTGCAGACCCGCGCCGGGCTGGCCGAGGAAATCCGCCAGCTGGTGCAGAGCTGGAGCAAGCTGCCGGTGCTGGTGAAAGACACGCCGGGCTTCATCGTGAACCGCGTGGCGCGGCCTTTCTACGGCGAGGCCATCCGGCTGCTGGAAGAAGGCGTGGCCGATATGGCGACCATCGACTGGGCACTGACCGAGCTGGGCGGCTTCCGCATGGGGCCGTTTGCGCTGATGGATTTCATCGGCCACGACGTGAATTACCGCGTCACGGAGTCGGTGTTCACTTCGTTCTTCTTCGACCCGCGCTACAAGCCCAGCTTCACCCAGAAACGTCTGTTCGAGGCCGGCTACTACGGCCGCAAATCGGGCCGCGGTTTCTACGACTACCGCCCCGGCGCCACCCCGCCCGAGCCTACGCGCGACGAGGCTCTGGGCCGCCAGATCGTGCAGCGCGTGCTGGCCATGCTCATCAACGAAGCCGCCGACGCGCTGGCCTTCAATGTAGCTTCCCGCCAGGACCTGGAGCTGGCCATGACCAAGGGCGTCAACTACCCTAAAGGCCTGCTGGCCTGGGCCGACGAGCTGGGTTTGCCGAACGTACTGACCACCCTCGACGACCTCTACGCCGACTACCACGAGGACCGCTACCGCGCCAGCCCGCTGCTGCGTCGCCTGGTCCGGGCCGGCCACACGTTTGCCCAGTATGAGCCAACCGCCCGCTAGCGCCGCCGTGGTTCGCGCCGAAGCTGTGAAAGACCAGATGCTGCAGCACGACGCCTTCAGCCACTGGCTGGGGCTGGAAGTGCAGGAAATGGGCCCCGGCTACTGCCGCCTGCAGTTTCGGGTGCGCCCCGAGATGCTCAACGGCTTCGGCATCCTGCACGGCGGCGTGGCCTTCGCCGCCGCCGATTCGGCCTTTGCCTTCGCCTGCAACAGCCACGGCCGCCAGAGCGTGGCCCTCAGTGCCACCATCGACTTCCTCGAACCCGGCCGCCCCGACGACCTCATCACCGTGGAAGCCCGCGAGGAAAGCCTCAAGCACAAAATCGGGGTGTACCAGCTGCGCCTCACCAACCAGCACGGCACCCCGCTGGCCCTGTTCAAAGGCACCGCCTACCGGACGAGTACGGAGGTGCTGTGAAGCAAGTAGAACGTCATGCTGAGCTTGCCGAAGCATCTCGCGTGCTGACGTTGCCACAGTAATCCAACGTCAGCACGCGAGATGCTTCGGCAAGCTCAGCATGACGTTCTTTCCTGACCCAATCATCACCACCACCCACCCCATGACCCAAGCCTACCTCATCGACGGAATCCGGACGCCCATTGGCAACTTTGGCGGCACGCTCGCGGCCGTGCGGCCCGACGACCTGGCGGCCCACGCCATCCGGGAACTGCTGCGCCGCCACCCCAGCCTCGACCCTGCCGCCGTGGCCGATGTGCTGCTGGGCTGCGCCAACCAGGCCGGCGAAGACAACCGCAACGTGGCCCGCATGGCGCTGCTACTGGCCGGTATGCCCACCACCGTGCCCGGCGAAACCGTGAATCGCCTCTGTGCCTCCGGCCTCTCGGCCAGCATTGCCGCCGCCCGCGCCATCCGCAGCGGCGACGGTGACCTGTTCATTTCGGGTGGGGTGGAAAACATGACCCGCGCCCCGCTGGTGGTATCCAAGCCCAGCAAAGGCTTCGGCACCGACTCGCAGATGTACGACTCCAGCTTCGGCTGGCGCTTCATCAACCCCCAGCTACAGGCCCTCTACGGCACTGACGCCATGGGTGAAACCGCCGAAAACCTGGTGGACCAGTACCACATCAGCCGCGACGACCAGGACCAGTTTGCGCTACACTCGCAGCAGAAAGCCGCCGCCGCCCAGCAGGCCGGCCGCCTGGCCGAGGAAATTGCGCCGGTGCCCATCCCGCAGCGCAAGGGCGAGCCGCTGCTTTTCGCCGAAGATGAGTTCCTGAAGCCCGACACCAGCCTCGAAGGCCTCGGCAAGCTGCGCCCGGCGTTCCGTAAAACCGGCACCGTCACGGCCGGTAACGCCTCCGGCCTCAACGACGGCGCGGCAGCCCTGCTGCTGGCCTCGGAAGCCGGCATCAAGCAGCATAACCTCACGCCGCTGGCCCGCATTGTGAGCATGGGCGTGGCCGGCGTGGAGCCGCGCATCATGGGCATCGGGCCGGTGCCAGCCAGTCAGCAGGCTCTGCAACGCGCCGGCCTCACCCTCAACTACATCGACGTAATCGAGCTGAACGAGGCCTTCGCCGCCCAAAGCCTGGCCTGCCTGCGCGCCCTGCACCTCGCCGACAATGACCCGCGCGTGAACCCCAACGGCGGCGCCATTGCCTTGGGCCACCCGCTGGGCATGAGCGGCGCCCGCATCCTCAACGCCGCCGCCCGCGAGCTGCACCGCCAGCACAAGCGCTACGCCCTCGTGACCATGTGCATCGGCGTGGGCCAGGGCTACGCGGTAGTGCTGGAACGGGCGTAACCTCTCATTCGCCTCACCCCCTAGCCCCCTCTCCGGAAAAGGAGAGGGGGGACTAGCTTCTAGTTTTCTAGAGCTAGTTCCCCTCCTTGGAAAGGAGGGGTTAGGGGTGGTTGATTCGTTGAACGATAATCGAAAGAGCCGTTTGCGTTAGTTTGCGGAACGCAAGCACGATGTAGAGACGCGACACTTCGCGTCTCCCCCTTGAACGACCGGCAAAGTATATAAACAACCTCAGCAACGACGAGACGCAAGATATTGCGTCTCTACACCCCAAACTTCCCACCCACCAACCTCACAACCCGCCCAGCTAGAAAGCTAGAAAACTAGTTCCCCCTCTCCCCCTGGAGAGGGGGCTAGGGGGTGAGGCGAACGTGAGGTCCTCCAAATCCACCAATGGCACAACTACTCGAAAACTACGCCCTGGGCCGCTGGACGGCTGGCTCCGGCGACCAGCAGGAACTCTACGACGCCTCCACCGGCGAGGTGGTAGCCATTGCCGACGGCGAGGGGCTCGACTTCGCGGCCATGCTCGACTACGGCCGCCGCGTGGGTAACCCCGTGCTGCGCCGCATGACTTTCCACGAGCGGGGCCGCATGCTCAAGGCCCTGGCCCTGCACCTCGACAGCAAAAAAGAGGACTTCTACACCCTCAGCTACCGCAGCGGTGCCACCCGCGCCGACTCCTGGATTGACATCGAAGGCGGCATCGGCAACCTGTTCGCCAACGCCTCCCTGCGCCGAAAATTCCCCGATACGCCGTTCTACGCCGAGTCGGACCCAATTGCGCTGTCCAAGGCCGGCAACTTCATGGGTCACCACCTGATGGTGCCTAAGGAGGGCGTGGCCGTCCACATCAACGCTTACAACTTCCCTATCTGGGGCATGCTGGAGAAGATTGCCGTGAACCTGCTGGCCGGCATGCCGGCCATCGTGAAGCCGGCCGTGCCTTCGGCCTACCTCACCGAGGCCGTGGTGCGCGAAATCATCCGGTCGGGCATTCTGCCGGAGGGCGCGCTGCAGCTGGTCATCGGTTCGGGCCACGGGCTGCTGGAACACGTCACGTACCAGGATGTCGTGACGTTTACGGGCTCGGCTGAAACCGGCCGCAAGCTCAAGGGCCACCCGCGCATTCTGGCCGAATCGGTACCCTTCAACATGGAGGCCGACTCGCTGAACGCCGCCGTGCTGGGCCCCGACGCCGTGCCCGGCACCGTGGAATTTGACCTGTTCATCAAGGAAGTACGCAAGGAAATGACGGCCAAAGCCGGGCAGAAATGCACCGCCATCCGCCGCATCATCGTGCCCGAAAATCTGGTGGAGGACGTGCAGATTGCCTTGGGCAAAGCCCTGGCCCAAACCACCGTGGGCCATCCGCAGGCCGAGGGCGTGCGCATGGGCGCCCTGGCCGGCCTCGACCAGGTAAAGCGCGTGCGCGAGCAGGTGCAGCGCCTAGCCCAGAACACGCCCATCGTGTACGGCGACCTGGACAACGTGCAGGTTATCGGCGGCGACTGCAAAACCGGCGCGTTCATGTCGCCGATTGTGCTGCTGAACTCCGAGCCGTTCAAGTTTACCGACTCGCACGAGCTGGAAGCCTTCGGGCCGGTAGCCACGCTGATGCCTTACAAGAACGTGGGCGAAGCCATTGAGCTGGCCAATCTGGGCCGCGGCTCGCTGGTGTGCTCGGTGGCCACCAACAGCCCCGCCACTGCCACCGAGTTTGTCATGGGGGCCGCCACGCACCACGGCCGGATTCTGGTGCTCAACGGCGAGGTGGCTAAGGAAAGCACCGGCCACGGCTCGCCGCTGCCGCTGCTGGTGCACGGCGGCCCCGGCCGGGCCGGCGGCGGCCAGGAAATGGGCGGTTTGCGCGGCGTGGAGCACTTCATGCAGCGCGTCGCCATCCAGGGCTCGCCCAGCATGATTACGGCCATCACGCAAGTGTACCAGCCCAAGGCCAAGCAGATCGAGAAGGACAAGCACCCCTTCCAGCACTACTTCGAGGAGTTGGAAATCGGCCAGACCTACACCACCCACCGCCACACCGTGTCGGAAGCCGACATCACCAACTTCGCGCAAGTGTCGGGCGACAATTTCTACGCCCACGTCGACGCCACTTCCCTGGATGGCACGCTGTTCACGGGCCGCGTGGCCCACGGCTACTACGTGCTCAGCAAGGCCGCCGGCATGTTCGTGGACCCGCGCAAAGGCCCCGTGCTGCTCAACTACGGCCTCGATGAGTGCCGCTTCACCAAGCCCGTCTACCCTGGCATGACCATCGGCGTGAAGCTCACCGTCAAGGAAAAAATAGCCCAGGAAAAGCGCGACGAGCAGGATGTAGCCAAAGGCATCGTGCGCTGGCTGGTAGACGTCTCCGACGAAACCGGCGAAACCGTAGCCGTCGCTACGATTCTGACGATGGTGAAAAAGAAGGATCAGGAGTAGCCTTTAGAACGTCATGCTGAGCAGAGCGAAGCATCTCGCCAGAGGCTAACCGTCATGCTGAGCTTGCCGAAGCATCTCTACCGCTTCGTTGCATTGCTAGCCCAACGAAGCAGTAGAGATGCTTCGGCAAGCTCAGCATGACGGGCTATTTGCAGCATGACGCTCTTTTTACAACTCAATTCCCCCCATGACCACAGGAACCGTTACCACCCACACCACCCCGGAAGGCATCAGCACCATCCGCTTCTTCCACCCCTCGCACAACTCCCTTCCCGGCGCGCTGCTCACCCAGCTGGCCGCTACCATCACCCAGACCGCTCAGGCCGAGGCCACCAAAGTCATCGTCCTAGAAAGCGAGGGCGAAAAGACCTTCTGTGCCGGGGCCAGTTTCGATGAGCTGATTGCCATTGAGGACGCGGCCCAGGGCCTGGAGTTCTTCTCCGGCTTCGCCAAAGTGATTAACGCCTGCCGCACCTCGCCCAAAATCATCATCGGGCGGGTGCAGGGCAAGGCCATTGGCGGCGGCGTAGGCGTGGCCGCCGCTACCGACTACTGCTTTGCCACCACCAATGCCAGCGTAAAGCTGAGCGAGCTGGTGGTCGGCATCGGGCCATTTGTAGTAGGGCCGGCCGTGGAGCGCAAAATCGGCACCGCCGCCTTTGCCCAGCTGGCCCTCGATGCCAGCGAGTTCCGCCCCGCCGAGTGGGCGTTGCAGAAAGGCCTTTACGCCGAGCTGCACGACTCCGCCGAAGCCCTCGACGCGGCCGTGCTGGCCTTTGCCCGCAAGCTGGCCGCCTACAACCCCGAGGCTCTCACCGACCTCAAGCGCGTCATCTGGCAGGGCACCGACCACTGGGATACGCTGCTGCCGGAGCGGGCCGCCATCAGCGGCCGCCTCGTGCTGTCCGACTTCACCCGCGACGCCATCCGCCAGTTCAAGAGCCGGTAAAAACGGTCTGCCGATACAGCAAACGGCCTGCTTCCAACGCTGGAAGCAGGCCGTTTGGCCTCATGCCGTGGGGTAGTATTGTGGTTTCGCGAACCGTGCGGTACACGGCGGCGGCAGCTATGTGTGCTACGCCTGAAAACGGTATTTCAGCCACACCACTTCGTTGTCCAGCTGCTGGACCTGGGTTAGGTGTACGCGGGTGGCGGGACCTTTGTGGAGGTAGTCGCTCACCTCGAAGGTAGTGGGTGAATGGGACGTACCGTCGGCAATGGGCAAAAGCAGAAGACTCAGCTCGTCAATTAGGCCGGCGTTGAGCAGGGAGCCGTTGAGATGGCCGCCGCCTTCCAGCATCACCGTTTCGATGGGAAACAACGCCGCCAACTGTTCCAAAGCCGAGGCAAAGTCGATTTCCTTCTTCCCGGCAAATAAATAGGAAATGCGCTGGCGCTGCAGGTAATACAGGTACTCGTCGCTGACCTGCTCGGTGAGGATTTCCACGATATGGTCGCCGCCGGTGGCGTTGCTGTCCCAGCCCAGCTTGCCGTGGGCATCCACGGCCACGGCGAAGGAAGTGGCTTGCGCATCCCCAATGAACGGCTCCCGGGCAATGGGGTGTGGGGTGGGCTGCAGATCGGGTTGCACACCGCCGGAGAAGTCGCGCTCCATGGTGATGCGCCCGCACATCCAGGCTTGGCTGGTGAACGTGTCATGGTATTTCTCGAAGTAGCCGGAGTAGGTGTCGGTCAGCATTTTATCCTGCCAGTTGGCGGCCAGAATTTTGCCATCCACGGTGGACATCATGTGGCAGATTACGTGGGGTCGTTTCATAGTAGGCCTTCAACGGAAGTTACGACCCGGCGGCCAACTCCGGCCCGCTCCTACGCGTCCGCAGGAAAAAAAAAGTCCCGTTTCTGATTCAGAAACGGGACTTTTTGCAGAGAGGATGGGATTCGAACCCACGATGAGCTTTAGACCCATACACACTTTCCAGGCGTGCTCCTTCAACCACTCGGACACCTCTCTGGGTGTGCATCGGGGATGCGGTTAGGTGGCGCAAAATAACACCCGATTTTCGGGATACGCAAGCCTCGCATGCGTATCCCGCTACATTATTGTGATTTCGCCGCGTAGGTCCTGAGTCAGCAGGTGACGCGTGTGGGCCGGTTGTTCGTTGAGGCTCAGCACGAACATGAGCTTGGTAATGGCGGCTTCCACCGTAATATCGGCCCCGCCAATTACGCCCAAATCGGTGAAGTGGGCGCTGGTTTCGTAGCGGCCCTGGAGCACGCGGCCTTCCTCGCACTGGCTCACGTTGAGCAAAACGGTTCCCCGGGCCGACGCGGCGCGCAGGGCGTTGAGAAACCACGCGGCCGTGGGGGCATTGCCGGAGCCGTAAGTGAGCAGCACGGCCCCGCGCAGGCCGGGGGCTTCCAGCTGGGCGCGCAGCATTCGCTCGGTGAGGCCCGGAAACAGGTGGACGATGGTGACGTTTTCCTCCAGTTGCTGATGCACTTGCAGCGGCGTGGCCGGCCGCGCCCGAATCTGCCGGTCGTTGAATTCCAGCTCAATGCCGGCTTCGGCCAGGGGCGGGTAGTTCTCGCTGCGGAAGGCGTTGTACTGCTGGCTTTCCACCTTTTTGGCCCGGTTGCCCCGAATAAGCTGGTCGTTGAAAAACAGGCACACCTCGGGCACGCGCACGGTGCCCGAAGTGGGGCAGCGGGCGGCGGCCATTTCCAGGGCCGTTACCAGGTTGCGGCGGGCATCGGTGCGGATGCGGCCCACAGGTACCTGCGCCCCGGTAAACACCACCGTTTTGGCCAGGTTTTCGAGCAGAAAGCTGAGAGCAGCGGCCGAGTAGGCCATGGTATCGGTGCCATGCAGCACCACGAAGCCGTCGTAGCGGGCGTAGTTTTCCTCGATGAGGGCCGCCAGCCGGAGCCAGTCCTGCGCGGTTACGTTGCTGGAGTCGATGGGCTCGCCGAGGTTGGTGACGTCCACCTGCATGTTAAGCTGGCGCAGCTCGGGCATCTTCTTACGAATCTGCTCAAAGTTCATTGGTACCAGCTCGCCGCGCTTGTTGTACGCCATCCCGACGGTGCCGCCGGTATAAATGATAAGAATGGAGGTTTGCGGGGTGGTTTCGGCAGCGGACACGGGCAACGGGTTGGGTGGAACGGTAAGGTAGCAATGGGGAATAGAACGTCATTCCGAGCGGAGCGAGGAATCTCGCGTGCTGACGTTTTATGAAGCTGCTACTTCAGGCGCTCAGCTTCACCGAACAGTTCCAGGGTGTTGCGGGTGGTGGCCTGGGCTACTTCGGCCCCGGTAACGCCCAGGATTTCGGCTACGCGGTAGGCTACCAACGGAATGTAGGATGGCTCGTTGCGCTTACCGCGGTGGGGTACGGGGGCCAGGTAGGGCGCGTCGGTTTCCAGCAGCAGGTGTTTCAGGCCCAGGCCGGGCAGCACCTTATCGAGGCCGCCGTTCTTGAAGGTGGCCACCCCGCCAATTCCCAGCCGGAAGCCCAGCCTGATAACTTCCTCGGCTTCCTCGCGGGTGCCGGAAAAGCAGTGAAACACCCCCCGCAGCGTGCCGTCCTGGGCCGCCGCGATGATGTCGGCAGCTTCGCGGAAGGCGTCGCGGGTGTGCAGCACCAGCGGCAGGTTGTGCTTTTTGGCCAGCTGTACCTGAATGCGCAGGGCTTCCTGCTGCTCGGCCAATAGGGTTTTATCCCAGTACAGATCAATGCCGCACTCCCCTACCGCCGCGAAGGGCCGCTGGCTGAGCCAGGTTTCTACCTCGTAGAGCTCCTGCTCAAAGTTGCGGGTGACGTGGCAGGGGTGCAGGCCCATCTGGGCGAAGCACTGGTTGGGGTAGCGGGCTTCCACGGCCAGCATGGCGTCAATGCTGTCGTGGTCGATGTTGGGCATGAAGATGGTTTCCACCCCGGCCTCAAAGGCGCGGAGCAGCATCTCATCCTGATCGGGTTTGAATTGTTCGGAGTAGACGTGGGCGTGCGAATCGGAAAACTGCATGCCACAAAGGTAAGCCGGAGGCGAAGTTGTGAAATGTGATTTACCGGTAACTTCTCCCCTTCCACTCGAACGACAACGGCAACAGACGAAACAAAAGCAAACCAGTTGTCATAACAAGAGTGTACAGCTCGAACATGGGCAGCAGCTCCAGCGGCGGCCGGCGGCCCACTGCACGAAAGCACTTGGCTGCCAGCAGCCCCTGCACGCCCATTTTAGCGGCCCACAGCCCCAGCGCCACGCCCGGCCCGGCAACCAGCGCCATCATCAGCAGAGCGGGATAAAAGGAACCATAGAGCACTAGGCAGATCTGTAGCCAGCCGGGCAATTGCTCTACCCCGCGCAGCCAGCGCCGCCGCTGGTGCAATAGCTCCCGCCAGGTGTACATCGGCAACGACTCGGCCAGCACTTCCGGCCGGAACAGGTTGCGGTAGCCGTATCCCTGCCGCAGTAGGGCTTTGAACAACTCGAAATCCTCAGTTACGGAAAACGGCAGGGCCTCGTAGCCGCCGGTGGCCTCGTAGGCGACGCGCGTCACCAGCATATTATTGCCCATGGCCGTTACGGGCCGGCCCAAGTCGGTAACCACCTGCACCAACCCCAACGACAACAGCCAGTCGAGGCCCTGCAGGCGGTGGAACAGGCGGGGCCCGGTGACCAGCGTGAGGCCCGTCACGCTGCCCACGCCGGGGTACAGGTGCGCCAGCAGGCCGGTTAACCAGGTAGCAGGAACGGCAATATCGGCATCAGTAATGCAGAAAATGTTGGTACTGGCGGCGCGGGCTAGGTGGGCCAGCACATTGGCTTTACCCCGCGCCGTACCCAGATTATCGGTAATGGGAATCAGGCGGAAGCTACCGGCGTAGTCCTGCATAGCGGCGGTGGCAACAGTGGCCGTCCGGTCCGTCGAACCGTCGTCGCCGAGCAGCACTTCCAGCAACTCCGGTGGGTAGTCCAGCATACGAATGGCCTGCAGGCAGCGGCCGATGGTGGCTTCCTCGTTGCGGGCGGCAATCAATATACTGAGCCGGGGCAGTGGAGCTGGCAGCGACACTGCCCCACTGCCGCGCCGCCCGAACAGCACCGTGGCCGTGAGCAGCAAGGCAAACCAGCCGATAAAATAGAAGGCAAGCAGAAGCATCGGGAGAAGTAATACAGGTAGTTCAGCCTGCTGACCAGCACCAGGCAGCGCAGTATTTACAGATGTGCAAACGTATAACCCAGCTCCGCAAAATGCGTGAGGTAGCGGGGCAGTACGTAGCGCAGATTGGCACTGGCCTTGAGGCTGTCATGAAAGACGACAATGGAGCCGGGCCGGGTCAGGCGAATAGCAGTAGCCAGGCATTCCTCGGGGACAAAATCCCGGTCATAGTCACAGGTCAGCACGTCCCACATAACTACCTGATGGGTCTGGTTCAGCTCCCGGGCCAACGCGGGCGTAATGCGGCCGTAAGGCGGGCGCAACAGCGGCCGGGGTTCGGGCTGCAACTGTTGCAGCAACGCATGGCACCGGGCCACATCGGCCCGGTACTCGGGGCGGGAGTGGCTCCAGCCACTGAGGTGATGGTAGGTGTGGTTAGCCAGGCGGTGGCCACCCGCCAGCACCTGCCGGGCCACGTCCGGGTGCTTGGCCAGATTGTCGCCCACGCAGAAGAACGTGCCGCTGGCCCCGAAACGGGCCAACTGCTCCACTACAAACGGCGTTTCCTCCGGGATAGGACCGTCATCAAACGTCAGGTACAGGGTGGGCGGCGTGGTGGGTGGCATCGTCCAGAGGCAGTCGGGAAACAGCCGCTGCACCAGCCCGGGCATTCGGTGTAGGTGCATGTTTGTCCTTTTGTTTTGGGTGCGGGTTTTTGGCTGTCCGTTTTCAGTTGCCCGATAATTACTTCTCCAGCCGGTCAAATCTCAACAAACGAACGGTCAGCAACCAAAATCTACTAACTGCCATCCGAGGCGGCGCGCTCTACTTCGGCCCACAGCAGCCGGGCACTTTCGGCCCAGGAAAACCGCTGGATGTTGCGCTGCCCGCGCAGAACCAATTCCTGTCGGTAGTCGGCGGAGGCATGTACCTGGGTCAGGCCCCGGGCAATGGAGGCCACCGAGAACGGGTCGACCAGACAGGCGGCGTCGCCGGCTACTTCGGGCAGAGAGCTGCAGTTGGAGGTGATGACGGGCGAGTGGCAGGTCTGGGCTTCGATAATGGGAATTCCGAAGCCCTCGAAGTACGGCACGTAGCAGGTAGCCAGCGCGGCGGCATACAGTTCCACCAGTTCCGGGTCGGTGACGCGGCCGGTCAGGTGTACATCGTGGCGGTACTGCAGCTGCTGATACACATCGAAGATGGGGCCGGCCTTCCAGGCGGTGCGGCCTACCACCAGCAGCTTCGCGGGCGACGCGGTGGCCACTTTGAACGCATCGAAGGCCCGCAGCAGGTTAACCAGATTCTTGCGCGGCTGCAACGCTCCCACAAACAGAAAATATGGCTTACCCGCCGCAAACCGCTCCCGGGTGGCCTGCTGCACGGCGGCCGTCAGGGGCCGAAAATGGGCGTCGGCCGCGTTGTACACCACGCTGATTTTGGCCGGCTCGGTGCCGTAAGTGCTTATAATATCCTGCTTCGTGGCTTCTGACACCGCTACCAGTCGCGCGGAGGCGCGGGCGAACCGGGGCGTGAAATGTCGGTAGTAGCGCAGCACCAGGCGGTCCACATCGGCCGGGAAGTGCTCGAAGGCCAAGTCGTGCAGCACCGTTACGCGGGGCACGCGGGTACGCAGGGTGGTGAAGCCGTCGGGGCTCAGGAAAACGGCCGGGCGGTTGCGCCGCAGCCAGTGAGCCACGGCGCCTTCAAACCAGGCCACCCACAATAGCGGGTGCCGGGCCGGCGGCTGCAACACGTGCGGTACTACGTTCGGGCCCAGCAGGTACCGCTCATCAAAAGCCCGATCAAACAGAAAATGGAACGTGTGTTCCGGCTGCTGCTGCACCATGTGGCGCAACGTTTCCAGCGTGAAACGCCCGATACCCTCCAGCTTATCGCCGGGCAATAAAAAGCGGACGTTGACGGCTATATGCAAGTTGGACGGATGAATGGGTGACCGGGTGGAGTGCGGAATAGCTGAGCTGATGGGCTGGTGAAGGGCTGCAATGCTGGATGTTTTTGCCCATTCAGAAATCCACCCATTTTACATTCCGGCACCTTATCCTTTTTTCCGCAACGCCTGCAGTTCGGAAAAACTGACGATGCCCAGGGCGAATATCAGGACCAGTAACCAGATACCCGCCACGCCGGTTTCCAGCCACCAGGGTAGCCCGGCGTAGGTGCGCAGCGCGTACCAACCCGCGCACAAACCGCCAAACGCCAGGGCCAGTCGCCACAGCACTGCCAGCGGCAGCTGCACGCCGGTCCGGCGCGGCACCAGCCAGACGTAGCCGATGGATACCACCACCGCGCACAGCAGCGTATTGGCGGCGCCGGCCAGTGCGCCGTAGCGTGGCAGCAGCAGGAAGTTGAGGCCGGTATTGAGTACGATACTGCCCGTCACGAGCCAGGACACCGGTTTTTCGTGGTCGGTGCTGGTGAGTAGGGTGCTGTAGATGGCGAAGAAGGCATGCACCAGCACGTTCAGAAACAGAATCTGCAGGCATTGTGTCATGCGCAGCAGCTCGGTCGGGGTGCTGTGCTTAAACTGGAAGAACAGCAGCTCCCCCCGGAACAGCCCAAAACCTACCACCAGCAACAGCGGCACCGTTACGATGCGCTGCCCGAACCACAGCAGCTTCTGCTGTTCTTCGGGGCGGCCGGTAGCGTGGGCGAAGCGGGCAAAAAACAGCGGCAGCACCGTCCAGAGGTACATCATCACGGCATCTACCCAGCGGTAGGCCGCCGCGTAGTAGCTGGCCTCGCGGGCCGATACCAGCCGCTCCAGCATCAGCATATCAATCCGCTCGTTCAGGCCATACACCAGCGTGATAAAGGCCAGCGGCAGACTTTCCAGCAGCACCTGCCGCGCCTGAGCCCAGCGGGGCCGCAGGGCTACCCGCCCGTACAGCCGCCGGATCAGGCCTACCAGCAGCAGAAACGTGAAGAGCACCGCCACGGTGCGCACGCCCACAAACCGGTCCAGCGTGAGGCCCATTGGCAGCAGGGCCAGCACCAGCCCCAGCAGCAGCAGCCGCTCCAGCACCGATAGTACCGCATCGGTATTGAACCGCTGATGCGCCTGCAGAACTCCACGCAGAAACAGCGTGTACTGCGTCAGCAGCAGACCGGCGGCGGTAATAGCCAGCAGCAGCAGCCAGTGCCCCCGGTAGCCCAGCACCCAGCCCAGCCCCACCGTGAGGGCCAGAAACCCCACCCCCAGCCCCGCCCGCAACGGTAGCAGCGTCGGGAAAAAATCGGTGAAGAAGCTAGGGGAGGCAGCCAGTCGCTTGGTAGTAAGCTGGGTAGTCCCTAGGTCGGAAACGGCCGCCACAATGGTAGCCAGCGTGAGCAAAGCCGTGAACGTACCGAACAGCTCATGCCCGATGCGGTCCTGCACCACATTTTCCAGCACCACCCAGCCCGGCTTTACCAGTAGGTTGAGCAACACCACGAAGCTGATATTTCCGAGGAAGCGTTTGATGGATGTGAGGTTAGGAGAACGAAAAAACTGTCCCGTTGAGCGGCTGCAACCGCCAACCGCCAGCAGCGGGAAAGCGCAAAACTACATAAAAGCCACCGGGGTTAAAGCCGCAGATAGGGGCCGGAGCCGGGCGTTTTTCCTCTATATTTGCCTGCCGCCGACGTCTGACCTTTCCACTTTCCGGTCGCGCGGCCTTATTTGCAGCATGTCGGAGCCGTCTTATTCCCTCCTGGGCCTGTGGCCTATTATCAACCGTTGGAAGAAACTTGTAGGCACCGCTCTGGTGCTGGCGTTGGTACTAAGCATAGCCGTGGCGCTGCTGATGCCCAACGTGTACAAGTCTACCGCCGTTTTCTTCCCAACCAACCCGCAGACTACCGACCCTGACCGCATTGCCACCGAAGGCAGCAAGCTGGAGCTGGGTGGCCGCACCGAAGACCTGGACCGCATCATCACCATTGGTGAGTCGCAGCCGATAGCGGAGCTGATAATCAAGCGTTTTAACCTGCACGAGCACTACGAAACCGGTACGGCCGGCGACGATGCCGCCGACGATGCGGCCCTGCGCAAGTTCAGCGCCAACCTCGACATTGTGCACAACGAGCGGGACGCCATTGAGCTGACGTTTTTTGATGAAGACAAGCAGCTGGCCGCCCGCATTGCCAACACCCTGGTGCAGGTAATTGACTCGGTGAACCAGCAGCTGACGCTGGAAAACCGCCGCAACGTGCTGGGGCTTTATCAGCAACGCTTTCAGTTCCTGAACAAGGAGTTTGAAACCTCGCGCCAGAAGCTCATCCAGGCCCGGCGCCGCTACGGTATCTATGGGTTAGAGCAACAGTCGCGCTACCTGGCCCGGGAAATCATTGAAGTGGAAACCGACTTGCGTAAAGCAGAAGGCGAAGGCGACGACAGTCGCAAGATTGCCGGTCTGCGCCGCGCCCTGCGGGGCCTCACCCAATCCGATCAGGGCAACGTGCTGAACCTGGAGGACTACACGCGCGGTGTCGACTCGCTGAACCTATTCGCAGCTCGCATGACGGACCTGCAGACTCGTTTGGTAAAAGCACGCGGCGACTACGAAACGGCCGATGTAGCCCTAAAAGGCAAGCTTTCCTCGCTTTATCTGGTGCAGAAAGCGTATCCGGCCACTAAAAAGAGCAAGCCCATCCGCTGGCTGATTGTGGTTGGCTCGGTGTTCCTGACGCTGGCCCTGTCCATTGTGGTGATTACGCTGCTGGAACTGTGGCGGCGTACCACCAGACGCCCCACTAGCCGGCCGGCCCTGTGAGCCAGCGGCTTGCCTCGCTCCTGCCCTCCGACCCGGCCCAGCGCATCTTCGTGGGGTTTGTGGTGGTGTTGCTGGGCGGCGGCGCCACGGCCCTCCTGCTCGATACGCCACTGGCCCTGCTTCCGCTGGTCCTGGGCGTGGGCCTGCTGGTAGTATTCACGGAGTGGCGGCTGCTGTACTACCTGCTGTTCCTGACGCTGGCTTTTTCCCGGGAGCTCCCGCTGCCCGGCGGCCTGAGTATGGATGTGCCTTCCGAGCCGCTGCTGCTGGTACTCACGGGCTGCGTGCTGGCTACGGTGCTTATGCGCAGGGCAACCATTCCGGGGCGGGAATTGCGGCATCCGCTGGTGGTTATTCTGCTGTTGATGCTGCTCTGGTCGGTAGTATCCACCACCTTCTCGGTAGATACCACGAAGTCCGTCAAGTATTTGCTGGCGAAAGTCTGGTACCTCGTGCCGTTCGGGCTGGGCACCCTGCTGCTGGTGCGCCGCCCCGCCGACGTGTGGCGACTGGCCGGGCTGTATGCCATCAGCGCCACGCTTACGGTGCTGGTAACGGCTGCCAAACACGCTGCACACGGCTTCAGCTTCGAATCCATCAACGAAGCCGTGCAGCCGCTGTACCGCAACCACGTAATTTATGCCACCGTGCTGGCGTTGCTGCTGCCTTTTGCGCTGTACAGCATCCGGAGTACGCACGGCAAGGAAAAAATGGCCTGGTGGGTGGCTCTGGTCGTGCTACTGTTCGGGCTCCTGACGTCGTACACCCGCGCTTCGGTGCTGTCGTTGCCGGTGGCGGGGCTGTTTTACTACGTGGTGCGGCTGCGCCAGACGCGCCTGCTGCTGGTGGGCGTGTTGGTGGCCGTGCTGTCGGGAGCCACGTATTTCCTGAGCCAGAATAACTACATGCTCTACGCCCCCAACTTCGAGAAGACCGTTTTCAATGGCCAGAACTTCGAGAAGCACCTGGAGGCGACCTATAAGCTGCAGGACGTGTCGGGAATGGAGCGAGTGTACCGCTGGGTAGCGGCCGGCCGCATGTCGGCCGATAAGCCGCTGGTAGGCAGCGGCCCCAGCACGTTTTACCCTGAGTACAAACGCTACACGGTACGCAGCTTCCGTACCTACGTGAGCGAAAACCCCGAAAAATCAACCACTCACAACTACTTTCTGCTGGTGCTGGCCGAGCAGGGTTTTCCCGGGGTGGTCCTGTTCATCACGCTGCTGGGGGCCGCCCTCATCACCATCGAAACGCTGTATCACCGCACCCAACCGGGCACTCAGCCCCGCTACGTACTACTGGCCTGCGGCATGAGCTTCATCATCATTGTATTCCATCTGCTGCTGAATGAGCTGGTAGAAGTCGATAAAATTGGCTCCTTCTTTTTCATCAACCTGTTCATGCTCATTCGGGTCGGCACCTGGTCGAGAGATGAAATGGTGAGTGAGGCAGCGCCGGAGTAATCCGCCCTTTTTCTTACCCAGAACCCTAAAAACCGAAAGCCCCCAACGTCTGGTTCTGATGTGGGGGCTTTTGAATAGAATAGCGCTTCTGACTGCGTAAAGGACGGATTGCTTCGGCGTTGCCTCGCAATGACAACTTCACCACTTCACAGTTCCACCCCTACTTGAACCGGCAGCTCAGGATGGTCACGTCGTCGGCGAAGCGGTTGCCGTTGGTATTGAAAACCTCTATTTCGCGCAGCAGCTCGCGGTGCACGGTGGCCAGTGGGGCGTAGCGGTTGTGGCGCAGCACCCGCAGCACGCCTTCCTCACCAAACTCCTCGTGGTCGGCATCAAATACCTCGGTGAGGCCGTCGGTGTAAGTGAGCAGCAGCGCGTGGGGAGGCACTACCACGCTGCCGACTTTGAGCATGGGCAGCTCATCCATCACGCCCAGCATGATGGTGCCGTCCTTCAGCAGGAGCACCGGGCCGGAATCGGGCACCAGCAGCGGGTCGTTGTGGCCGGCATTCACGTATTCCAGCACGCGGGTGCGCCGGTCGTACAGGCCGAAGAACACCGTGATAAACTTATCACCACCGGCATTGCGAAAAATGAGGTTGTTGAGCTCCTGGGCCACGGTAGCCAGGTCCACTTTCTGGCGGAGCAGCGTCCGGAGGCCAGCCTGGAAGTTCGACATCAGCAACGACGCGGCAACGCCCTTGCCCGACACGTCGGCCACGCAGAACAGGAACCGGTCAGCATCGAGGTCCACCACGTCGTAGTAGTCGCCACCCACGGCGGTGTGGGGCACGTAGCTGGCCTGCACCGCCACGTGCGCATCGTTGGGCAGCTTGCGCGGGAAGAGCATCGTCTGCACCTCCTGGGCAATTTCAATTTCCTTGCGCATAGCCGCGTCGGCCACCCGTTGCCGGGCCAGGCGGCGGTTCTGAATGGCCCCGATCAGGATGTTACTCAGCGTCTGCAGAAACTTGGTGGCTTCCTCGCCCGCGTAGTCATCGTGCACGTTGCCGATGAACACGTACGCCAGCACGTTGCCGTTCTGTACCACCGGAATGCTGGTTTCCAGCAGTTGCCACTCGGCCGGCAAAGGCCCGAAGTTGCTCAGCGGGCAGGGCTGACCGGTGCAGCCGTCCAGAATGGCGGCCGGCATTTTCAGCCTACGAAAGTCACTCAGGCCCGCCCCGAACGAGACAACGCACACCCACTCCTGCTCCTCTTTCACATAGAGTACCAATCGGCGTATGTTGAGCTGCCCGAGCAGGGTAAACTGAAAGATTTTATACAAGGTCGCTTCCGTCGAGTCGAGGTTGATGGCCTGCGTGATTTCCAGCAGCGCGCCCAGCTCCCGCTCTTTCAGAAATAAGCGCTTTTCGGGGGTCGTAGTAGGCATAGAGAGTTGAGTTTTGAATGATGAGATATGAATTGATGAGATATGAATTTTCAGTTTGAGCGACATGCCGTTTACTGCCTGGAAATTCATCAATCAGAACTCATCACTCAACCAAGAGGGGTTTTAGGGTCGTAGGCGTCGCGCAGGCCGTTGCCGAGCAGGTTAAAGCTGAGTACCAGCAGGCTGATGGCCAAACCGGGCAGCAACGTAAGCCATAATCCGGCCTCGGTGCCCAGCAGCTGGAAGCCTTCGTTGACCATCAGCCCCCAGGACGGAGCCGGGGGCTGCACGCCCAGCCCCAGAAAGCTCAGACCGGCTTCCAGCAGAATAGCCGCCGCAAAATTACTGGTTGCCAGCACAATCAGCGGGCCGGTCATGTTGGGCAGCAGATGCCGCCAGATCAGTCGGTTCTGGGGCAGGCCCAGCACGCGGCCGGCCTCCACGAAGGTTTTTTCGCGCAGACTCAGCATTTGTCCGCGCACTACCCGGGCCACATCCACCCACATGGTCAGGCCCACGGCCACGAAGGAGGTCCAGACGCCCTTGCTGTCGAGGGCCAGGGAAATGGCAATGACCAGCATAATGCCCGGAATGCTCCACACCACAGTCATCAGGCCCAGCAGCAGCGAATCAACCCAGCCGCCCACGTAGCCGGCCACCGCCCCGATGAGCATGCCCAGCAGCACCGAAATCAGCACCGCCACCAGCCCAATGCCCAAGCTCACGCGGGTGCCCAGCAGCAGGCGGCTCAGCTCGTCGCGGCCGGCTTTATCGGTACCCAGCCAGTACGTGCGGGTCCCGATGTGGTCCTGCTCTACAGTTCGGGCCAGCTCCGAAGCCGGACCGGAATGGCCCGCCACGGCCGCTAAAGCATAGGCCTGCGGCTGGTCGGCCAGGGCTGAGTGGTTCTGGTAAGGCGTGGTCAGCAGCGAATCGCCCTGAATACGGTAGCTGGCAATGGGCACTTCGCGGAAACGCGGGGCGCGGCCCTGCCACCAGGTAAGCAGCGGGTTGTCGGCGGCCCGGACTGAATCCCGCAGCGGCAGGCGCAGAATGACCGCCCGAAAGCCGGGAGCTTCCTTTTGCAGCTGCACTACCCCGTTATTGGCCGAGGGCGAGTTATCCGGCAGCACCCAATAGCCCAATAGGGCCACCACCGTGCAGAGCACAATAAACCCCAGACCCAGCATAGCCGGCGTGTTGCGCAGCAGCCGCTGGCGCACGTAGTAGCCGGGTGGTCGGGCGGCGGCATCGGTTACCGGCGCAACGACAGAAACCCCGGCCATTAGCGGGTGTTGTGCTGGAGCAGACCTTCTTTCGAGGCCAGAAAGAAACTGTCGCGCACGATGGCCCCGTAGGAACTTTCCTCATAGGCCAGCTCCGTGTCGGGGTCGGGCCAGTAGCTGCGCACGAGGCCCTGCTCCAGCAGAGTGCGCAGGGCCGGCTCCAACGCGGCGGGAGCCAGGCCGGTTTTACGACTCAGATCAGCAAAGGAAATGACGAAATACAGCTCGTCGAGGATATCAAATTCAGCGTCAGTCACGGCAGGCGGGGTTTAGGGCAAAGGTAGTATTCCGGACGGGTTGTTCTCGCAGTCATTCCGGCCCCTATAACCATCCGGCACCCATTTCGGCTGACGTCTGCTTCAGGGCTGCGCCGGAGCATAGGCCATATACTGATTACCGGACGCTTCGACATAGTCCAGAATTTGGTTGATTTCCTGATCGGATAGCTGGAAGGTGGGCATCTGCTGCTGCTGGTACTGGTTGAAGATTTTCACCGCGTACTCGTCGCCCCGAGCTACCAGCTTGCCGGAGTTTTTTACCCAGGCCTGAATCCACGCTTCGGGCCGCCGTTTGCGGATGCCGGCCAGGGCCGGCCCTACCACCACCTCGTTTATGGCGTGACACTGGGCGCAGTTGCCTTTGAACAGGGCGTCGCCGGCGGCCACGGCGGTGGCATCAGCATTGGAAGGCAGCGACTGAGCCTGTTTGACGGGCTCCGGCAAAGGCCCCATGCCGGCGCAATTCGAAACCTCAGCCGCAGCAGGCTCCGGCGTCAGGTGGTCGCCCAGAGTAAACAGGCACACGGCAATGGCTCCGGCAACGGCCGTCAGGCTGGCGGGCATGATGATTTCCAGTAGATTTTTCATGCGGATACGGGCTGCTAAATTACCTACTGAAGTACGCCCGCAATGGTAGCAATAGCAAGTAAAAACCTCTCCGATTCAATGGCTAAGACAACGATACAACAACATCAGCACGCGGCAACCGGCCCGACAGGTTGCGCCTGCCGGACCAGACGTTCTAGCGCAGTTGCCGGCCTTTCCACTGGTAGCTGCCGCGCAGGCCCGCCAAGCCGGTGAGCAACGCATAGGGTGCGTAGGCCAGTTGCAATATCGGCACCCACCACAGCCACCGGCGGCGGCCCAGAAATCCCAGTACCGGCCCCAGCAGCAGCGCGTCGGCGAGGAGTTTGAGGGCCCAGCTCAGGCCGGCTACCCCACCCGGCACCAGCCCCGCCGCCCACAGCCCCGCCCCTACCGGAAAAGTGAGATTGGCCAGCAGCACCAGCACGGCCAGCCGCTGCGGAGTGCGCGTTTGGTAATGCCGCCACTTACTGGCCCAGCGTACCCGCTGCCGCAGCAGTAGCCGCAGGGTTGGCTGAGCGCCAGTTTGCACCACGGCCTGCGGGTCGGCCAGAAACCGAATGCTACCAGAGAAAGCCGCATGCAGCTTATGCAGCAGGAATTCATCGTCGCCACTGGCTACGGCCTCATTGCCCTGGAAACCCTGCACAGCATAGAAATCCTGGCGGCGGTAGGCCAGGTTGGCCCCGTTGCACATGGTAGGTTGATTACGGCCGATGGAAGCCGCCCCCACCCCTACCAACCCGGCCAGCTCCAGCCCCTGCAACGTGGCCAGCCAGCCCGCGCCAGTAAGCAGCACCGGCCCGCTGATGAAGCGGGCCGTGGCGTCGGTGGCGACCAGACGGGCGTAGGCCCGTACCCACCCGGCCGGCACCCGGCAGTCAGCATCGGTAAGCAATAACCAGGGCGCACGGGCTACCGTGATGGCGGCCTGCACGGCTGCTTTCTTGCCCGTGGGAGTGCCGGGCTGACCGGCCAGCGGCAGCAACTGCACCGGAAACGGCAGCTGTTGCGCGGCGGCCTGTACCACCTGCGCCGTGGCATCAGTGGAGTGGTCATCCACGATAATCACCTCAAAGCCACCCGGTACCGGCAGCTGGGCAGCCAGGTCGCGCAGCAGGTACGGTAGGTTTTCGGCCTCGTTACGGGCCGCAATCAGAATGGAAAAGGCCGGCGTTGATTCTGCTGGAGTAACTGCTGGCAGGTTTTCGGAAAGATCGGGCACCGATGAGGCTGTGACCAGTCGTTTCCACGCCCGCCGGTACTGCAGCATCCGGCCCAGGTACGTGCCCGCCGTTCCCACTAGCCCCACCGACCACAACCACCCGGCTACACTCATGCGGCCGGGGCCGGATCCGGCGTTTTACGCTTGCGCAGTACGTTCAGCCGGAGCACAAATATCAGCCCGATGGCACTGGGCACGGCAATATTCAGTACCCACAGACTCAGGCTGGCACTGAGCACCGGCAGGACCGGCTCGCCCAGCAACCCGAATAAGTGGGTGGCCGACAGCTCCCGTACCCCCACATCGGCCAGCGCGTTGAGCGAAGGCACCAGGGATTTGAGCAGGAACGTGCCCGCAATGGCGGCCAAGGCTGGCCCTACCGGCGCCTGCACTCCATACGCCAGCAGCAACAGCCCAAACTGCGCACAGAACACGGCATAGCGCAGACTGGAAATCAGCAGTACATCGGTCAGGATGCGGGCCGGATAGGTGGGCATGACGGCCAGAAACCGGCTAAAGCGGCGCAACGGCCGCACCGCCTCCACCGCCGCCACCAGCAACTCGGAGTGATACAGCGGCAGCAGCACCAGCGCGTTGATGAGCAGGGTGAGTCCGACCAGGCCCAGCTTGGCGGCCGGGTAAGCGGGCAGGTAAAACCGTAATAGAAAATACAGCAGGCCCAGCGTGCCGGCCGCCACCGTAGCTACCAACTGGCAGTAGCGCCCCAGAAATACGGCTCCCAGCGCATCGAGCCGGCGACTTTTCAGCTCCATGATGCGGCCGGCGTAGTCGCCCACCCGGTTGGGCGTCACGAAGCCCAGCGTGAGGCCCACCAGCACCGCGCGGAAGCTGCGCCGGAACGATACGGGCTCTAGGTGCCGGGCCAGTCGCCACCACTTCCAAGCCTCCAGCCCCCAATTGACGGGCATCAGCAGCAGGGCCAGTAGTACCGGGCCCCGTCCGGCCCCGCTGAGGGCACGAGTGAGCAGGCCCCGCCAGGCGGCGGCCGTAGCAGTATCGGCCACCACCGAGTGCCAGAGCAGGCCCAGCGTGAGCAGCGTGATGCCCACTTTACCGGCCACCACCCAGCCGCGCCGCCGGATGGGCGCGGGTTGTTCGGGGGTTTGGACGTAGCTTTGAGGCTTGGGCAGGGGCAAAACGGCGGGCAGTTGCGTAACTTCGGCAAGTTAACGGGTTGCGCGCTGGCAGCGGCTCCCTCACCGGCGGCGGGCTGCTTTCGGTGGCCGCCGGCCGCACTACGCTCACCGGCTGTTTGCCATGTACTTTTTTGAGCGGACGACTTATTGCCAGCCGCTACCTATTTATGATTCTGCCCCTCGCCTCTTCTTCCGAGCTACTGCCCAAAGTTATTATGGGCGTAGATCCCGGCACCAATCTGATGGGCTACGCCGTAATTGAGGTGCAGGGCCAGCAGGCCCGCATGCTGGCCTACGACGTGATTGACATGCGCAAGCTGGGCACCAACCACGCCCTCAAGCTCAAGCGCATTTTTGAGCGCATGACGGAGCTGATTGACGAGTATCTGCCCGATGAGCTGGCCATTGAAGCACCGTTTTTTGGGGTGAACGTGCAGAGCATGCTCAAGCTGGGCCGGGCCCAGGGCGTGGCCATTGCCGCCTGCCTGGCCCGCCAGATTCCGTACGTGGAGTACGCGCCCACCAAGGTCAAGCAGGCCGTGACGGGCTCCGGCAATGCCAGCAAAGAGCAGGTGGCCCACATGCTGCGCCAGACGCTCAAGCTGCCGCCCATCGAGGAAGCCCCCAAGTTCCTCGACGCCACCGATGCCCTGGCCGTGGCCATGTGCCACCACTACCAGAAGGGCAACAACGTGAAAGCCGGCGGTAAAAGCTGGGGCAAGTTCCTGGCCGATAACCCCGGTAAGCTGGCCGCCCCCGTCGCCGGCAAAAAAGCCCCAGCTGCGCGGAAGAAGCCGGCGGCGTGAGGAGGATTATTTAACGTATTGGGCCTCCTCAGACAGAGCTAATTAAGCCAGCGCATGCCTCTTTTCACCACCTTCCACACCCCCTTTTTCTGCTCCAGAAACAAGTCAGATCCACGGCCACAGCCCGTACAAATACGATCTACTTGAATATACGCTCTCATGCTATCCTGCGAAAAGAGGGGCAGTGTAATGCGATAATAATTGTCTAGTTCTCGTAACTTCTTCCCTGCTCCCGAGTCCGAATCAGTAATCAAGTCTCCTTGTGTAAACAACATTGTGTCTAATACCCCTGCACGCAGTTGCCGCCCTTGCTGAAGTAGAAATACAGAATCTTGTCTACTGAAGAAAGGCTGATTCTGGTAGGTGTACCGCAGAAGAGAAGGCAGGTATACAGTAAAGTCTTTAGGCGGCGGCGGTGGAATATTGGTTTTTGGATAATGAAGAATGAGTTCGATGGGCTGTAAGCAGTACGCAAGAAGACCTGCGTGCCCACTTCGACTAGAAAGCAGAAGACTATCGTGCTTGAGTATAGTTAAGACAATGGCATGAGTAGCACGACCAACTGTATCTGTAGATACATCGGCTTTTTTGTCTTGTGGAGTACACGAAAACAGGGTAATTACTATTAATCGAAAAAACACAGCCATTAAACAGCTAAAACAGAATTTTGGGCAAAAAGTATCTAACATAACATCTCCAGGCAATCTTAAAAACAGTCATTAATGTAGTTGGTATTCTTTACGAACGAAACATTAAAAAGACCTTATTCGCTTCTTTAGTCACAGAGTCATCTATTTTGTGAATTTTCTGCACACAATCATCTTCACTCCATGCAGCGCCGCTCCGTTCGTTCTACTTCCCTGAAGGCCGTGGGCTACGAGGCCGCCACGCAGACGCTGGAAACTGAGTACCGCCACGGCGGACTGGTACGGTACGCGGGCGTGCCGGCCGCCATTCACGCGGCGCTACTACAACTGCCCAACAAGCTCCTGTTCGTGGAGCAGGTGCTGGAGCGCGGTTACGAGCGGGAGCAGGTGCGCGGGTAGTATTGAGAAGGTGTAACCACGATTTACATTGTAATGCTAATCACGCCTCTATTTCTGGTTAGATATTAATTGCACCTGTATTAGCTGCTGCACTATAAATTGTGCCTCATTATGGCCCAGATGTCCGTAGCCTGACGATTGGTCATCCTCGTATTTACCAACAGCATCAATCACCAGATATTGGGATGAATAATTAGCGTGTACCGACGCGTATTTTTCCTGTATAGTTTCAATTAGAGAATCCGACAGAGTCAACTCTATTGAGGGTGAACTGCATTTTTTTCTTCCCTCTGCAAAACTAAAACCCCAGTATTCCTCCACACCGCTGTATACACCACGTACATATACTACTTTATTCCGATAAGCAGGAAGTTGGCAGAATGGTACCGGCGTATGTTTTCCGTGAGTTGACACCTGTGGCTTCCACTGTTTAGGGTTACGTTTTGCTACGTAACCGCGCTGACAACCCAATAAGAATGTCAGTAACAATAGGCTACATATTCCTTTATTCGCTGGCACCTTGGATACATGCTAAAAACTGATACTACCCTCTCTCTTCTGGTGAAATACCGCTCCTACTTCGGCCACGCGTACGCCGCCGACCAGCTGCGGAACTCCTCCACGGTAGCCGTGTGGTTGGCCAGCCAGGTTTGCACCTCGGGCGTGCGGGTGGCCCTCGATTCCTGCACTGCATACGCCAAGGCCGGCAGGTAGCCCTGCTTCTTCAGCTCCACGAAGTAAGGCACCAGATACTGCCAGGTAAAGCCTTCCTGCTTTTCCGGGTGCAGCTCGTCCAGCACGCTGATCAACGCGTCCAGCTTGCGAATGAGCTGCTCGGTGGGCGTTTTGTCCTTATTTTCCTCGCTGTAATCCATGGCCCCGCTCATGCTCAGCAGCATATCGGCCGCGCTAAAGTTGTCGGGACGGCCTTTTTTACCGGCGTTTTTCAGGGTTTCCGGGGAGATGTCAATGGTCACGGCTTTTTCGCCGGTTTTCTCCACACCCCGGCCCAGCAACTTATCGAAGCGCGCCAGCACCGCCTCGGCCCGTTGGCCGGTGGGCTCCATCTGCAACAGACGTAGCATGGCCAGCAGCGCCGGCACGCGGTTGCCTTCCTGCTGCTGCAGCAGAGCCAGCGCGTTCAGCGAGTTGGCGTGCCCCGGCCGACACCGCACCGACTGCTGCATGCTGCCAATGGCTTCAGCTGGCTGATTGAGGGCCGTGGCCTGCGTGACGCCCAGGTTGAAGTGCAGCGCGCCGTCGTTGGGGTAACGTTTCAGGCCCTCCTGATACACTTTGGCGGCTTCTTTGGGCTTTTTCAGGCCGTCGAGGGCGTTGCCGTAGGTGCTGTAGATGGAGGGGCCGGGCTCGGCTTCCTGTTTCAGAATCTGTTTGCTCAGGGCCACGGCTTCCTCGTTGCGGCCTAAGGCGTTGTAGGTCAGGGCCAGCTCGTAGCGGGCGGTGGTGTTGGCGGGGTCCTGCTTCAGGGCCTCTTTGTAGCGCAGCACCGCCTCATCGGGTTTCCCCTGGTCGTAGAGAGCCACGCCTTGTTTCACCAGCTCCTGGCTGCTGGTGGTTTGGGCTGATGCCAGCCGCGTGGCTACGCTTAAACCAAGGGCCAGCAGCAGGGCCATATATGTAGTATGCATTCTTCTAAAGAATATAAAATGGAAGAGAATGGATCAATGGAAATGCCTGTATGGCCGTTATCAGACTGTTATTTCGCCCTTCAGATACGTAACGGCGTGGCCGCTCATCAGCACCCGCTCGCCGCGCAGCTCGCACCACAGGTCGCCGCTGCGGGCTGATACCTGGCGGGCGTGCAGGTGCAGCTTGCCAAGCCTTTCGGCCCAATAAGGCACCAGCGTGGTGTGGGCCGAACCGGTTACCGGGTCTTCGGGCACGCCCACCCGGGGGCCGAAAAAGCGCGACACGAAATCCGCGCCATCGGAGCCAGGTGCGGTGGCAATTACGGCGCGGTATTCCACCTTGATTAGGTGCGCCATGTCGGGGTGCAAGGCGCGCACTTCGGCTTCGGTGGCGAAGACGCACACCAAGTCGGGGCCGGCCAGCAGTTGCAGCGGCGTGGCGCGCAGGCCATCGAGCAGACCGTCGGGGTGCGCGGTAATGGGGTGCGGCGGGCGGGCCGGGAAGTCGAGGGTGAGCATCCCGGCTTCGGCCTGACTTACCCGCAACGGGCCGCTCTTCGAGTGAAACACGATTTCTGCGCCCGTGAACCCCAGGTGGCGGTAGAGTACGTGGGCCGAGGCCAAAGTGGCGTGCCCGCACAGTTCCACTTCCACAGCTGGCGTAAACCACCGGATTTCAAACTCTCCATCGGGTTTCGGCACGAAGAAGGCCGTTTCGGCGAGGTTGTTTTCGGCGGCTATGGCCTGCATGGTGGCGGCGGGCAGCCACTCAGTCAGCGGGCACACGGCGGCGGGGTTGCCGGCAAAGGGCCGGTCGGAGAAGGCATCAACCTGGTAGATGGGCAGCAGCATAGCGGAGTGGAAAACAGCGGCGGATACACCCGCCGACAAATGAGGCACGGCGAGAAGGCGAAACTACGGTTTCGGGCGGTAGGGTGTAGTATGTTGCGGAGCTTTATCAGCGAAGGAAAATATTTCCTGGCCCCACGCAACCCCAAAGCGGGGTCGGCCGGTCATGGGGGCAGAACGCTAGTGCATCGTATCCTTACCTTCTTATCTGCCTCCGCCTATGGCCGAATCAATTAACGAACTCGTGGAAGGGTGCCGCCGGGGCCGGGCGGCGGCCCAGCGGGGCCTGTACGAGCGGCTGGGGTACCAACTGATGGGCGTGTGCCTGCGCTACTGCCCTTCCCGGGCCGAAGCCGAAGACGCCCTCCAGTTGACCTTCGTGAAGATTTTCACCCGCCTCGACCAGTTTCGCAACAAGGGCCCTTTCGAGGCCTGGGCCCGCCGCATTGCCGTTACCACTTCCCTCAACCTCTGGCACCAGCACCAGCAGCGCGGGCCGCACCTGGATACGGAGGAAGCCGCCGACCTCCCCCACCCCGACGGCACGCCCTTCGATCAGCTTTCCGCCGATGATGTGGTGCGCCTGATGAATACGCTGCCGCCCGGCTACCGCACCGTCCTGAACCTGTACGCCGTCGAAGGCTACTCGCACGCCGAAATCGGGGAGCTGCTGGGCATTTCGGAAGGCACCAGCAAGTCGCAGCTTTCCCGGGCCCGCCGCCTGCTGGAAGAACGCCTGCAACAGCAGGCTCACACCCCTCACTACCATGACTGAGCACGAATCGGAACAACTCTACCAGGACCTGAAGCGCAAACTTGAAGGCTACGGCAGCGCCCCGCCCGAAGCGGTATGGGCCGCTATACGGGAGCAGGTACCCGCCAAACAGCCCCGCAACTGGCGGCCCTTGCTGCTGCTGTTGCTGCTGGCCTTTGTGGTAGGCACCGTAAAAATCGGCAACGACTACTGGCATCCGTTTGCAAGCCTCAATGCCGGCAGCCAGGCGGCCCAACGCACTTCAAGCCAGCCTGAAGCTGACCGCGCAACCAGCCGGAAGTTACTGCCGCCAGCCCACACCACAGCTGAGCCGGCTGCCCTTGCTGAATCCAGGGCGGCCCGCGCAGTTACTTCAGCAGTAAGCCCGCTTTCGGGGTCAAGCGGCAATCCGTCAGCAGAGTCTGGCTCGCCGATACTACCAGCCATAACCGCCCGCACCAAACGGGAGCAGCGTACCCATAATGGCGTTGTGGTGGGAGCGGCAAACGGCCCCGATGGCGCGCCGCGCAGCAAGCGGCGCAACCTACGCCGGGCTGTCGGGCTACTGGCAGGCACCACCAAAACCGCTCGCACTTCCTACCCAGGCTTGGAAAGTGAAGGAAACCGCCGCACCCTGCAGCGGTCCGGGGCCGCCCGCCGCAGCCGTACCGACCTGAGCCCTACCGCCGGAGAAGCTGCCGAAAACCCCACCACCGGCGACGCTACCGCACATGCCACAGCTACCCGACGGAGCCGGCAACAGGCGCAGAAAGTCAGCAACGAGCCGTTGGCGCTACTGGCCATCAGGCCGAAACCACTGGAGCCGGCCGAGCCGGAAGTACATGCCAAACGTCGTGCCCGCAAGCGGCATACCAAACAGGAGCTGCGGCTGCGCAACTGGAGCGCCCAACTGGTGCTTGGCCCGAGCCTTACCTACCGCTTCCTGGGGGGCTCACCTACGCAGCTGGAACGGCTGGAACGACCCAACCTCGGCTTTTCGGGCCAGGCAACGGCCGCCTACGCCTTTTCGCGGCAACTGACGGTAGCGGCGGGGTTGGGCTACGCCGAGCTTGCCAATTCACTACAGTATCAGCTTAAGAAAACTTCCCAGGAAAACCTGCTGCAGAAGGACTTCCGCGACGTGTACCGCTTCCTGACCATTCCGGTGCAGGCCCAGCTGACGCTGCAGGGCAACCACCGCTGGCGCTACGGCGTGCTGGGCGGCGGCAACGTGGCCTTCCTCACCGGAGCCCGCACCACCGAAGGCTCGGCCTGCAACTGCGGCCAGCGCCAATGGCCCACCGACGCGGTGAATCTGCCTTTCCGCCGCCTCAACCTGGCTCTTACCGGGGGCGTGTTTGCCAGCTACCAGTTTGCGCCGGGGCAGTGGCTTACCATACGGCCCCAGGGCCAAGTGTTTCTAAACTCGCTCACCATTCCTGACAGCACCCGTGCGCCCCGCCGCCCCTGGAGCACCGGCGTGCAGATTGGCTACAGCTGGGACCTGGACCCGCGCAAACACTAAGTACAGCTTATTCCTTTTATCCAACTTACCTCTGAAAACCCAATGAAACGACTACTGATTGCCAGCCTGCTTACCTTACCTTTTCTGCTTCCGGCCTGTCAGTTTGATGCGGGCACCGTGGTGTGTGAAGACGGCACTACTCCCGGTCCTACCCTCCCCGTGCCCAGCACCGTGAAGGCCCTGCAGACGCAGCTGGGAGCCGCCGTACAGACCTTTACCTACGACCCTACCCGCGCCAACACCTTCACCGGCTCGAAAGGCACCATCGTGACGATTCCGGCCAATGCTTTCGTGAAGAACGGCCAGGTGGTAACCGCACCGGTTCAGCTGGCTTTCCGGGAGATTTTCAGCCGGGCCGATATGGTGCTCAGTAACATGCCCACGGTATCCAACGGGCGGGTGCTGCAGTCGGCCGGGGAAGTGTACCTGCAGCCCGCGCAGGATACCACCCTGCGTATGGCTCCAGGCGCTACCATCCGGCTCCAGACGATGAACCCGCCCAACGTGTCGCCGCAGGATACCATGCGGCTGTTTGTGGCGCCGGGCGGTTCCGGTGGCGGTTCCGGCTCTGCCAGCAGCTGCTTTAACTGGACGCTGAATACGGACCCCGGCTCCACTCTCAGCCCGACCCCTACCGGTAATCTGATAACGGTGAGCAGCGTGCTGTATAACCAGGGCATCGGCTGGTTTAACTGCGACCGGTTTTACTCTACCCCAAACCCGCAGACGATTACCGTCAACGTAGCCGGCACCAACATCGACCCGCAGAAAAACACGATGGTATTTGCCGTGTTCCGCACCTTCAATGGGGCTATAAGCGTGTGTACTTTTACCGCGCCCAACAGCTTCCGAAGCGGCGGGGTACCGCTGGGGGCGGCAGTCAGCATTGTGGTTATCCGGACGGTGGATGACAAGCTGTACTACGGCCGCCAGGATGGCACGGTACAAGTGGGAGTTCCTTTCGCGCCCGTTTTGCAGGAAACCACTCCCGCCGACCTTATAGCCAGCCTAAACACACTGTAATTCAGCACAGTTTGCAGGCACTAAAAAGCCCGGTCGTCAGGTCTGACGGTCGGGCTTTTTGTTGGTCGGATGCTAGGCCAATTCTCCGCCGATAACCACCTGCCGCACCGGGTTTTCGCCCAGCCAGTACGGAATTTCCTCCAGCGCAGGCACGTCCAGCACCAGAATATCGGCCCGTTTACCGGGCTCCAGGCTGCCACATTCCCGCTGCTGCCCGATGGCCCAGGCCGCGTTGATGGTTACGGCCGCTATGGCCTCGCGGGGCGTCAGACCCATTTTCAGGCAGGCCACCGACACCGCCAGCCACAAGTTTTTGCTGGGACAGGAACCCGGGTTGAAGTCGGTGCTGAGGGCCACGGGCAGTCCGGCTTCGATGAAGGCACGCCCGGAGGCATATCGTTCCTGCCGCAGAAACAGCGGCACCAGCGGCAGCAGCACCGCTACGGTGCGGCCCTGACTCTGGCGGGCAATGCGCGCGGCGGCGGCCGGAGTCAGGTAGTCGGCATGGTCGATGCTGATGGCCCCCAGCTGCGCGGCCATTTCGCAGCCGCCCAAGTCGTGCAGCTGCTCCGCATGGATTTTCAGGCCGAACCCCAGCGCCTGCGCCTGCGTCAGGTACTGCCGCGAGTCGGCCACGGAAAACGCGCCTTCTTCGCAGAAGATATCCACGAACGGTACTTCCTGCGGATTCAGGTGCGGCAGCACGTCGCGCACCAGCATAGCCAGATATTCGGTCGGGCGGCCCCGGTACTCGGGTCCGGGAACGTGCGCCCCCAGGAAAGTAGGTACCACCCGCACTGGCTGCCGCCGGCCAACCTCCCGGGCAACCTCCACAAGCCGCAGCTCCGTTTCCGCGTCAAGCCCGTACCCGCTTTTGGCTTCCAGCGTAGTGATGCCGTAACGCTGAAACCCCGCCAGATGGTGGAGTGCATTAGCCAGCAGCTGCTCCTGCGAAGCGGCCCGCGTGGCTTGCACCGTACTCAGAATGCCGCCGCCGCTGGCCAGAATATCGAGGTAGGTTTCGCCCTGAAGCTTGCGCTGAAACTCGTGGGCCCGGTTGCCCCCAAAAACCAGGTGCGTGTGGCACTCTACCAGGCCCGGCAGTACCACGCGCCCCGCCGCATCCAGCACCGTAGTAGCCGCCGTGACCTGGGTTTCATCCAGCTCCGCCATCGGGCCCACTGCCACTATCCGGTCATTTTCGCAGGCCACGTAGCCCCCCGGAATACTGCGCCAGTCCGTAAGTGCGGAGCCGGTAAGGGGCTGGTTAGTGGAGGAGCCGGCCAGCGTAAGCAGCTGGCCGCAATTGCGGATCAGAAGGGAGTAAGCCATTGGTACGTTGGGTGGAGCGGTAAAAGTGTAAAAAAAATTTCGGCAGCTTTTGTCCGAACCGGTAATGTGAAGGCTGTATTTCGACCTCAACGAGTGGTTCACAGCTATATACGCAGATAAGAATACACTTGCCAAAGTGTATCCATTTTCGGGAAAGAGGAGTTTATAGGCCCATGTTTCGTACCTTTTACCTACCGTTAAATGTGGCTTCTACAAGCGGATATGGACTTTTTCGGACCTCTGCCTTACTTCCCAAAATGAAAAATTCTATACTCTTCCTGCTCCTGCTCGGTGGTTATAGCGCGTGGGCCCAACTGCCTACCAGCAGCTTTGCCGTATCATCGGCGTGTCCGGCTTCGGCCCGCAACCCTTCCCAACTGTATCAGGTCCTGCAGGATGGGTCCCTGCAAACGGTGGGCACCGTGCGCATTAACGGCGGCAACAATTTAATCATCAATGGTTTGGGCTATAACCAAGCCGACCAGTCGGTGCTGTACGGTATGCGGGTGGAGCAGCAGAGTCTGGGTAATTTCACTACGTTCACGCCTCAGCTGTACCGCATTAACCTGAGCACTGCCCTGGCCGATTCTGTGCGGCCCATGACGGCCCCGGATACGCCGCCCGCCGGTGAGTTGACGCAGCCCACCGGCTCCCAGTCCACTACGGACGTGCGGCAGGCCCTCAACTTTGTAGCCGACAGCGGCCCCGACGGCCAATACTACATTGGGGGTGCCACATTCCGCATCATTTTCAATACGCTTTTCGGGTTTCCGCTGCCCAACACCGCCCGCGTATCCGATGCCCGCCTGTACGTGGGCACCGTAGACCTGACCAACATTGCCGCGCCCACCTGGCAGCGCCTCAACACCTCCGACCCAGCCACGGCCGCCGTGGTAGAGTCGTTCCGTAGTCAGGCAGAGGCGTACATCCGCTCCGGCGGCTCGGGGCCAACGCCCGAGGGCGGCATTCAGGACTGGGTGTACGATAAAGCAACCGGCAACTTGGTGAGCTACCTGGGCCTCACCGACCAATACCTGACCATCAGCAACCCAGCTACGGCTCCGGTGGCCGTTACAACCAACGTAGCCACCCCAATTCCAGCTGCCACCTCCGGCGACAGGAACGTGGGTGCCATGTTTTCGGACCGGTTCGACAATGTATACACGGTGCGGGCGGCCACCGGGGAAATTTTCCGGATTGATGGCCAGACCGGCAACTACACCGGACGGGCCTATGGAGCGGCGCTGGGCTGCACCCGGGGTGATGCCGTGAGCTTCCGCGACGCGCTGCCGCTGCCCGTCACGCTCGTGCGGTTTGGTGCTGCTGCTACCACCGCAGGCGTGCGGCTCGACTGGTTGACTGCCAGCGAGCAGAAGGTGGGCTATTTTGAAGTTGAGCGCAGTGCCACCGGTACCAGCTGGCAACCAGCCGGGCGGGTTACGGCCGGAAACCGGCCCGGTGGGCAGTCGTACTCGGTGCTGGACGCCAAGCCCCTGGTCGGACAATCGTATTACCGGCTGGCGATGCACGATGAGGACGGCCGCGTGGCATATTCCTCGGTTCAGCCCGTGAGCAGGGCCGGCGACTTTGCGGTGCAGGTGTATCCTAACCCGGCCCGGGAGCAGGTGCAGGTGCTGTTGCCTACCGCTGAACTACCGGCTACGCTGGAGTTGCGCAATACCCGGGGCCAGCTGGTGCGGCAGCTGCGCACCGATGCAGGAAGTAACCCGGCGCAGCTACGCACTGCCGGGCTGCCGGGCGGTGTCTACTTTCTGCGGGTCCGCCAGGCCGGCTACAGCAAAACCTCCCGCTTAATGATTGTAGCGCCGTAGATCCGGCGCAAGTAAAAGCAATGGGGCAAAGCCGCCTGGCGTGAATTTCACGTACAGCCGGCTTTGCCCTTTCTTATGACCGATTCTCCTGCGCCCCTCATACTAACGCTGACGCTGGACGCGGCTTCGCACCGGTATTTCAACCAGCTGCGGCAACAGCATTTCCCGCCGGAGCGCAATTATCTGAAAGCTCACGTCACCCTGTTTCACCATTTGCCCGGCCTGGAGCAGGCTGCCATTGAGCAGCACCTGCAGGCCGTAACAGCCACTGTGCCTCCTCTCCCGCTACACGTCAGCGGCTTGCGGTTTCTGGGGCAGGGCGTGGCCTATTCGCTTGAGAACCTGCGGGTGCAGCAGCTCCACCGGGAATTGCAAAAAGCCTGGGACGCCTGGCTTACTCCCCAGGACCGGCAGCCCCTCCGGCCCCACGTTACGGTGCAGAATAAAGTTCTGCCTACCGTCGCCCGGGGTTTACACCAGGAGTTGACCGCCGGTTTTACGCCGTTTGAGGCCGTGGGCACGGGTTTTACGCTGTGGGCTTACCAGGGCGGACCGTGGCAGGAGTTGGCCCGATTCCCGTTTCGGGCAGCGCAGGTGTAGCAGCTACTTTTTGCGGGCGGTTATGGTGTGGGTCATACTCTTGAACTGTGTGAGCGTCGCTTCAAAATCCTGACGGGCAATGGCCTGCATGGCTACGGCGGTGCTGCCTATCACCGTCACCTGCTGATACACCAGCACCCGCTGCCCCAGCAGCTGCGCGAAGCCTTCCGTTTCGTAGGTTACTAGGTCGTTTATCTTGCCCGAAGCCATTTTTCGGGCCGTGTAACCCGTCAGGCCGGTTTGCTGGCCCAGCACCTGCTGGCTGATATCGGCGGCCGTGATGGACGGATTATACGCGTGGGTGGTTACCGTTACCAGGGGCTCGGTTCCGTAATCGGCTTTGCGCTGCCCGCCCAATGCGTACACGTACCGGCCAGCCCGCAGGTCAGCCAATGCAAACGGCGACTTTTTTTCGTCGAAACTGAAGACCATGTCGGCGGTAGAAGGGCTGCCGGTTTCATTGGCCTTGCGGTACGTGGCGCTGAGCAGGCTGCGGCGCATCGCAGTAGCCAGGGCCGTATCGGCGGCGGGGTAACGGGCATCCAGCAGCACGGCAAACGTGGAGTCGCCGAACAGTAGCTGCGACGATTCCTGCGTGGGCGACAGACGCACCCGCACCAGCCGGGCCGGATAAGCTGTACCGGATACTTCCTTAAAATCCAGTACTTTGCCCCCTCGCGCCTCAAACCGAGCCGGGCTGAATCCGGCGGCCTGCCGGTAATAGTTGCTTCCCTTCAAATCTAACACCTGCAACACCGCCTCGCCCCGCCGAAGTCCCGCAAAACCGGTAGCCGGCCCGAAACCGGGGGGCGCCACCAGCCACACCTGCGTACCCGGAATAGCGCGGGCTTCCGTGGTCTGAGCTGCCGCCGCCATCGGCAGCGCGGCCCCCACTGCTATACTGATTCCCGTGAAAAAACGACCTGTCATTGCCTTGCTGTACCAGAATCCGGAGTCCGCCACCTGGGAGGCCCGGTATGGCGCAAGGTAACGATGAATTACAGCGCATAAGCGCAGGCAGCGGAATTAAGACGGTATATACCGACGCATGCGGCCGGCATTCAGCTGAAAATCATGGAGCAGCATCCACAGGGCCGCGTCAGTAATGCTGAGCAGGGCCGGCAGCGCGTCCTCAAAGTCGGCGGCGGAGCAGATGCCGTAGTTCACCAAACCCATCGACCAGGTACTGAACTGCCGTTGCGCCACCGGGCCGTTGGCCAGCACCTGCACATCGGTATGGCGGCAGTCGGGTACAATACGGCTGAAAATATGGGTAATGGCCACCGCCGGACCTTCCAATATCTGCAGAAACCGGCTGCCGTCGTATAATAGCATGCCGGATACCCCGGCCAGTTGGTTATGCACCCGACATTGATGGAGCAGCCGCTCCAGTTCCGGCCCAGCTAGTGCCATGACGGCCGTGCTCTGGTAGATGATATGCTGTAGTGAATCCATGACGGAATACCTTAGAACAACAAGTATAAATCAAACACTAAAAAATACGATTAAACAGAGCACAAGTATTTGAACAGTATGCTCTATTTTGAAGCTTTTCTTTCCCAATCTGAACCACCCGCTTGCCATTTTTCGCTGTATGACTGCTCTCCTGCTCATTGACATTCAGAACGACTTCCTGCCCGGCGGCTCACTAGCCGTACCCGCCGGTCACGAAATACTACCGCTGGTAAACCGCCTGCAACCTCACTATGAGCTGGTGGTAGCTACCCAGGACTGGCATCCGGCCGACCATCAGAGCTTTGCCAGCCAGCACCCCGGGCACGCGCTGTTTTCACAGCTTGACTTACACGGCCTTCCGCAAACGCTGTGGCCCGACCACTGCGTGCAGGGTACACCGGGAGCCGAATTCAGCGCCCAACTCGACCAACACTGGATTGAAGCCATTTTCCGCAAGGGCATGAACCCGGAAATAGATTCCTACAGCGGCTTCTTCGATAACGGCCACCGCAAAAGCACCGGCTTGGCCGATTACCTGCGGGGCCGGGGAGTGCAGGAAGTACACCTGTGCGGGCTGGCGGCCGATTACTGCGTGTATTTCTCGGCGCTGGATGCCCTGCAGGAAGGCTTCCGGGTTATTTTTCTGGCCGAAGCCACCCGCGCTATTTCGGCGGAAGGCTACCAGGATGCCCAACGCGTGCTGGCCCAGCGGAGAGCAACTTTCCCACTTCTCGCAGATGTATTGCCACTGCCGCGCTAACCGGCTTTGCGGGCTACCACGGAATACAGCATGGGTAGCTTACCGGGCAGGGCGCTTAGCTGATAGCGGCGCTCAGCTACCTGCTCCAACCCCGCAAAGCAGTCGTAGGGAGAATAATCATACTCCGCAAAATGCTGGATTTCGAGGCCCTGATCTAGCAAGGCCCCCAGCACTTCGCCCAGACTATGATTCCAGGAAACGGCGGTTGCCTCAATGGGCGCTTGGCGGTCGGCGTAGGTGCCGGTTTCTACCTCCGTGATGGTCTCCCGGTTGAAATAGGCGTATTCCACCCGCGTGAAATCGGGGTTAAACATCCATAGTACCGGATGAAATTCCACCAGCACCAGCCGGCCGCCAGGTTTCAGGAAGTGCGCAACCACGTGGGCCCATTGCTCCATATCGGGCAACCAGCCCAGCACCCCGTAGGTGGTAAATACCACATCGAACTGCTGCTGCAGGTGCCGGGGCAGCTCATACACATCGGCGCAGATGAACTGCGTGTCCGTTTGCAGTTGGGCGGCCAGCTCCCGGGCCGTGGCAATAGCCGTATCGGCCAGATCAACGCCAGTTACCTGCGCGCCCAGATGGCTCAGCGACAACGAATCCTGCCCGAAGTGGCACTGCAGATGCAGAATCTGCTGGCCGGCCACCTCTCCCAGCAGCCCCAGCTCCACCTCGTTCAGGGAAGATTGGCCGGCCAGAAAGCCTGGCACGTTGTAGAAATCAGAAGCGACGTGATGCGCCGTTTTGGCGTTCCAGAGGCGGCGGTTCAGCTCCAAGTAGTCAGCGGGTACGGAAGGCATGGTGGGCGACGATGAGGTTCCAGGGTTGGGGCACTGCGTGTGTCCTGCCAGCAAGGTGGACATTTTCCGCCTTTCCTGCTCCTGCAGGCGTCCCGGTAACCTTTCCTTCACGTTGCGGGTAAGCTACGCCTGATGAAGCCCGCTTACCTGCTCATGCTGCAACTTCCCGCCGACCTCGTTCCTGATCTGCTGCAGCTGTTACTTCGGGCCGCCGGCATTATAGCGGGTAGTCTGGCCGTGGGCTGGCTGTTGAAGACGCTGATGTTCGGCCTGCTAAAGCGCTACGCCCGCCGCCAGGACACCTTTTTGGCGCAGTCGGTGCTGCGGCACCTGAGTACGCCCGCCGCCTGGTTTCTGCCGGTGCTGGTGGTGTCGTTCACCCTGCCGCTCACCCTGCTCGATGACCGCCCCCTGGAAGTGGCGCGGCGGCTGGTAGAAACTGCTCTGCTTACCACTTTTGCCTGGTGCCTGGTACAGGCCGTGGATGTGGTGCAGGACCTGGTACAGCGGCATTACCAACTCACGGACGGCGACAATCTACGGGTACGCAAGCTGTTCACGCAGCTGCAGTTCGTTAAGAAGCTGGTGGTGTCGTTGATTGTATTCGTGGCCGTGGCTCTGGTGCTGATGAGCTTTGCCACGGTACGTAAAATCGGGACGGGGCTGCTTACTTCGGCCGGTATTGCCTCGGTTATTGTGGGCTTCGCGGCCCAACGCTCCATTAGTAACCTGCTGGCCGGCTTTCAGATTGCGTTTACGCAACCGCTTCGACTGGATGATGTGCTGGTAGTGGAGGGCGAATGGGGCCGGGTGGAGGAAATAACCTTTACGTATGTGGTGCTGCGCATCTGGGATGAGCGGCGGCTGGTATTACCGCTCAACTACTTCATCGAAAAGCCCTTCCAGAACTGGACCCGCAGCACCTCGCAGCTGCTGGGCACCGTGTTTCTCTACACCGATTACACTATTCCGGTAGAAGCAGTGCGGGCCGAGCTGAAACGCGTAGTGGCCACCAATCCGCTCTGGGACCAGCGGGTATGCGTGTTGCAGGTCACTGATTCCAAGGAGCGCACCCTGGAATTACGCTGCCTGGTGAGTGCCAGCAACTCCAGCCGGGCCTTCGATTTGCGCTGTGAGGTCCGGGAGCAGCTGGTGCGCTTCATTCAGGAGCAGCACCCTGAAAGCCTACCCAAATCACGTTCCCTATTCGAGCCCACTGACCGGCCTTTCACACCTCTGCCCGACGGTATGGAGTAAAGCCCATCTGCCCCGGCAATTGCCAGTAATACTAAACTCCGACAAGGTCTTCGGCTAATGAAATCTTGGAGCAGGTTAGCTGTCTACCTCTCTCCTACTTCAGTTCCAGCACCCAGATGTTACGGAAGCTAATAGGCGCGCTCGGGTCGCCGTGCGACTGGAGCTTGATGGGTGCGGGTCCGTGGGCCTCGTACTGGGGCGGGCCAATGTAGCGCGTGGGGCCGGCCAGGGCCACGTTCTTTTGTACCGTTACGCCGTTGAACTTCACCGTAACGCGGGCGGGCGTCAGCACTGCGCCATCGGGCTTGAAGGTGGGGGCGGTCCACCACACGTCGTAGGACTGCCATTCGCCAGGCTGGCGGCCGGGATTGGCCAGCGGAATGCGCTGCTTGTAGATGCTGCCGGCCATACCGTTCACGTAGGTGGGGTTCTGGTAGGGGTCGAGGATCTGCAGCTCGTAGCCCAGGTCGCCTTTGCCCAGGGAAGCCAGAAACACGCCGCTGTTGCCGCGCACCTGGCCCTGGCCGGTAATGTCGGCGGGCACGCGCCACTCCAAGTGCAGGCGGTAGTTGGTGAAGGTGCGTTTGGTTTCGATGTTGCCTTTGGGCTTGTCCACCGTCAGCAGGCCGTCGGCCACCGTCCACTGGGCCGGCTGGGTCCGGTCGTCGGCCGACACCCACTCGTTCAGGTTTTTGCCATCAAACAGCACCACCGCGTTGGCCGGTGGCGGCGTGGTTTTTAGCTTGCCGCGCACCGTTTTCGGAATCGGCTTCCATACCTCGGTATCTTCCGGCTTGCCGGCTTGCTGGGCGCAGGCGGCTACGGAAAAACTAAAAAGAGCGGCCGTCAGGAAAGGAAATTTCATGAGTAGAGAGGCTAGAACGACGTAGAGACGCGACACTTCGCGTCTTTACGTTGAACGTTTTGAAACCGTGCGGCAATAACAATATCAGCAACGACGAGACGCGAAGTGTCGCGTCTCTACATCGTTCAGACGTCGCAGAGCTGCACGGCCTGGCGCAGGGAGGCCAGCTTGTCGGGCTGCTTCGGGATGAACTCCTGAGCCACGTAGCCTTTGAAGCCGGTGGCCAGGATGGCGCGCATGATGGCCGGGTAGTTCAATTCCTGGGCGTCGTTGAGCTCGTGGCGGCCGGGCACGCCGGCGGTGTGGTAGTGGGCAATGTAAGGGTGAAACTCAGTGAGGGTACGAATGACGTCGCCCTCGTCAATCTGCATGTGGTAGATGTCGTAGAGCAGCTTGAAGTGCTCGGAGCCCAGCCGTTTGGCCAGCTCCGCGCCCCAGGCGGTCCGGTCGCACTGGTAGTCTTTGTGGTCGATTTTGCTGTTGAGCAGTTCCATCACCAGCACCACGTTGTGTTGCTCGGCCAGCTTCATCAGCGGCTTCAGGCCAGCTACGCAGTTGGCCCAGCCCTGCTCATCGGTTTTGTCCCTACGACTGCCGCTGAAGCAGATCAGGTTGCGGTAGCCGGCCTTGGCCACCTGCGGAATCATAGCGGCGTACTGCTTCTGCAGGCGGGCGTGAAACTGCGGGTCGTTGAAGCCGTCGGTCAGGTTGATTTCCGCGCCGTTGCACATGGGCGAATCGAGGCCGTACTTTTTCAGGGTCGGCCATTCCTGGGGGCCAACCAGATCAATGCCCCGGATACCCATTTCCTTGGCGGCGGCGCAAAGCTGCTCCAACGACAAATCGGCGAAGCACCAGCGGCACACCGACTGGCGGATATTTCCTTTCAAAGCAGCAGGCATAGCGGGGCGTTTTTCGGCGATGGTGCCGGCCCCGGCCAAACCAACGGTGCTCACGGCGGCGGTAGTGGTCAGCAGCCCTTTGAGAGCGGCGCGGCGGTTCCAGATGGTAGCCATGGGTGCGCTAGTTGGCACTGGCCAAACGCGGTGCCGCATCAGCGCCGGCGGTTTCGGCGGAAGCTCGGGCGGCGTTGCGCTCCTTGAACAGCAGCAGGAACAGCACCAGCACGGCGGCGGCAATACCGGCCGGAATCAGCCAGATCATGCGCCAGTCGTGGGCCCCGGCTGCCAGTTGGTACTGGTCGAAGATGCGGCCCGAAAGCAGGGTACCAATCAGCATGCCTACGCCGTAGGTTGCCAGCGTGATAAAGCCCTGGGCGGAGCTTTTGAACTGTTCCCCGGCCAGGTTGTCAGTGTAAATCTGGCCCGTCACGAAGAAGAAATCGTAGCAGATGCCGTGTAGCACGATGCCCGCAATCAGCAGCCAGTAGCCATTTTCCCCGCCGCCGTAAGCAAAGCACACGTAGCGCAGCACCCAGGCCGCCATACCAATAGCCAGCATCTTCTTCACACCCAACTTGCTGAAAAACAGCGGAATGGCCAGCATAAACAGCAACTCCGATACCTGCCCCAGGCTCTGTACGCCGGCAGCGGCCTTCATGCCCACTTCATTCAGGAAGGGGTTGGTGAAGCCGTAGTAAAAGGCCAGCGGAATGCAGATGGCAATGGAGGCCAGGAAAAACGTGAGGTAGGAGCGGTTTTTCAGCATCCCAATGGCATCCAGTCCCAGCAAACTGCCCAAAGAGCTGGACTGCCCCTTTTTAACCGGCGGCGTAGCGGGCAGCGTGAAGCTGAACGCGCCCAGCAGGGCCGAGGCCCCGGCCGCCATCAGGAACGTGGATTGGAGACTGTTGGTCTGCTCCCAGTTTAGCCACCCAATGGTGAGGCCGGCCACAATCCAGCCCAGGGTGCCCAGCACCCGGATTGGCGCAAACTCCTTCTGAGGGTTCTGCATCTGCCGGAAGGCAATGGAGTTCACCAGCGCCAGCGTGGGCATGTACAAAATCATGTAGGTAAGGATGCTGGGGTAAAAACTGCTGAAATCCGGGGCCTGGGAGGCCCGCCACAGCAGCACCGCGCCCGCCAGATGCAGCACACCCAGAATCTTCTGGGCCGAGAAAAACCGGTCGGCAATGAGCCCCACAATGAACGGGGCTACAATAGCTCCGATGGACTGCGTCAGAAATGCCACGCCCACCTGCGTGCCCGAGGCCCCCAGGTTGCGCAGTAGATACGTGCCCAGCGTGACAAACCACGCGCCCCAGATGAAGAACTCCAGGAACATCATGAGGGACAGTTTTACCCGGATTGTAGAAGTCATAAGCAGGTGGGCGTGGGATTGGGAAGTGGGTCGTGGTAGGGTTAGCTGAACGTCATTCCGAGCATGTTGCGCTTAGAACAAGGACGAAGAATCTAGCGTGCTGCCGCAGTCAAACCAGATGTCATGCTGAGCTTGCCGCAGCATTTCTACCGGGGTAATTAATTAGCAATGCAACGAAGCGGTAGAGATGCTTCGGCAAGCTCAGCATGACGTTCTTGTTTTGTACCGATTCAGCTTCTATTTCAGGCTGAGGATGTAGCGGGTCATTTCCTCGGCGTCTTTCTGGGAGAGGCCGGGGTGGGGCGTCATGGCTACCTCGCCCCAGTTGCCGCTGCCGCCGCTGATGATTTTCTTGGCCAGCATGGTTACGTTGGCCGCGTTGGCGGGGTACTTGGCGGCAATGTCCTTGTAGGACGGGCCCAGCAGCTTCTCGGCCTCTCGGTGGCAGCTGGCGCAGTCGGAGCCGGCAATGAGCTTGGCCCCCGAGGCGGCCGGCGTACCGGTGGGCGTCGTACCGATTTTGGTGGCGTTGGTATCTACCTGGGGCTGGCGGGCCACGGCGCTGAGGTTGGCGCTGGTGGTGCTGTCCTGGGCGGTTTCGGCTTCGTCGGCGAGGGTGTAGGATTCCTTGGCGGCAGGCTTGTCGGATTCGGAGCCGCAGGAGGTCAGGCCAGCGCAAAGGGTCAGGAGCAGGAGGGCGTTTTTCATAGGAAAGGCGGTAGGGTTAGAGGCCAAGCAGGCTTTTGTTGCGGGCCGCGTCGATGCCGGAAGCGGCGAAGTCGTCGAAGGCTTTGTCGGTAACGCGGATGAGGTGGCTCTGGATAAAAGCGGCGCCTTCGCGGGCTCCGTCTTCGGGGTGTTTGAGGGCACATTCCCACTCCAGCACGGCCCAGCCGGGGTAATCGTACTGGGTGAGCTTACTGAAAATGGCTTTGAAATCGACCTGCCCATCCCCCAACGAGCGGAAGCGGCCAGCACGGTCTACCCAGTTCTGGTAGCCCCCGTACACCCCCTGACGGCCCGTAGGGTTGAACTCGGCGTCCTTCACGTGAAAGGCCCGGATTCGTTCGTGGTAGATGTCGATATACGCCAGGTAATCCAGGCACTGCAGCACGAAGTGGGAAGGATCGTAGAGCAGGCAGGCGCGCGGATGGTGGTCTACTTTCGCCAGAAACTGCTCGTAGCTCACGCCATCGTGCAGGTCCTCGCCGGGGTGAATTTCGTAGCACACATCCACGCCGCACTCGTCAAACACGTCCAGAATGGGCCGCCAGCGGCGGGCCAACTCCTCAAAACCGGTTTCCACGAGGCCCGCCGGGCGCTGGGGCCAGGGGTACACGTAGGGCCAGAGCAGCGCCCCGCTGAACGTGGCGTGGGCCGTCAGCCCCAGCCGCTGCGAGGCCTGGGCGGCATACTTGAGCTGCTGCACCGCCCACTGCTGCCGGGCGGCGGGGTTGCCGCGCACTGCCTCGGGGGCAAAGCCGTCGAACAACTGGTCATACACGGGGTTCACGGCCACCAGCTGCCCCTGCAAATGGGTAGACAGCTCGGTGATTTCCAGACCGGCCGCCTGCACCGTACCGCGCAGCTTGTCGGCGTAGGTCTGGCTTTCCGCGGCCAGCTTCAGGTCGATAAAGCGGCTGTCCAGGGTCGGGATCTGCACGCCCTTATACCCCAGGCCCGCCGCCCATTCGCAGATGTTGGCGAGGCTGTTAAATGGGGCCTGGTCGCCGATAAACTGGGCCAGAAAGATGCCGGGGCCTTTGATAGTTTTCATTTTGAGAGCTTAGGGCAGAGAACGTAGAGCTTAGGCCTTTTCGATTGCATGTAGTAGAATCTAAATTCTAAGGTCTTCGCTCTAAGCTCTCGACAGCCGGAAAATCCGTCCACTTCTGTGCGGAGCGGCCTGAGGCAATGACGGTTTCGATGAAGGCCATACCCCGCACGCCATGCTCAATGCCGGGGTAGTCGTGGGCTTCGGCTGGGGCAGGTTGGCCGGTTTGGTCGGCCAGCAGGGTCAGGGCGAAGTTGCGGTAGAGGTTGGCAAAGGCTTCGAGGTAGCCCTCGGGGTGGCCGGCCGGAATACGGCTGTTGTGGCGGGCGGCAGCGCTGAGGTAGCCCGCGCCCGTCCGCCGGATTTCGGTGGGTCGGTCCAGCCACTTCACCAGCAAGGTGTTGGCATCGGCCTGCTGCCAGTCGAGGCCGCCTTTCTCGCCGTAGATGCGCAGGCGCACGTTGTTTTCCTCGCCGGCGGCCACCTGGGTAGCTACCAGCACACCGCTGGCCCCACCCGTGAGGCGCAGCAGCACAGCCCCGTCGTCGTCGAGCTGGCGGCCGGGTACTACTGTGTTGATGTCGGCGCAGAGCTGGGTGACGTGCAGGCCGCTCACGTACTCCAGCAGGTTGAAGGCGTGGGTACCGATGTCGCCCATAGCCCCGGCCACGCCGCTGCGGGCGGGGTCGGTGCGCCAGGCGGCCTGCTTGTTGTTGCCGCCTTCCTCGAAGGAACTCAGCCAGCCCTGGGGGTACTCCACGTACACTTTCCGGATGATGCCCAGCGCCCCGGAGGCTACCAGTTGCCGGGCTTCCTTGAGCATGGGGTAGCCGGTGTAGGTATGCGTCAGGCAAAGCCGGCGGCCGGTGGCTGCTACCACTTTCTGCAGCTCCTTAGCTTCAGCCAGGGAAAACGTCATCGGCTTGTCCAGTACCACATCAAACCCACTTTCCAGCGCCAGTTTGGCCGGCGCAAAGTGCAGGTGGTTAGGCGTCACGATGCTGATAACCTGCACCCGCTCATCCGCCGGGCGTTGGGCTTCCTGCTCAATGAGTTCCTGATACGAGCCGTACACTCGTTCCGGAGCCAGACCCAGCTCCTGCCCGGTGGCCCGGGATGTTTCGGGGTTGCTGCTGAACGCACCGGCCGTCAGCTCATAAAGGCCATCCAGGGCGGCGGCCATGCGGTGCACCGCCCCAATGAACGCGCCCTGCCCGCCGCCAATCATGCCCAGTCGTAATTTCATTTAGTTGCTGGTTTGATTTTAACAACACGTCATTCCGAGCTTGCCGAGGAATCTCGGAATGACGTTGTAATGGTACCTGTCATGCTGAGCGGAGTCGAAGCATCTCTACCACTTCGATTGGGTTACTACCACAACGTCAGCACGCGAGATGCTTCGACAAGCTCAGCATGACGTTCTGGTTTCTGAGGAATCAGGTAGTAGCCCAGGCCCGGTCACCTTTTTTGTAGGGCACGCAGCCGTCGTACTTGCCGGGAACGGGCAAGTAGCGCAGGGCTTTGGTGGCGCCCACTTCGGAGGTGAAGTATCCCAGCAGCGTGAGTTCCTTCATCATGCGGAAGTAATGGTTGGGCTGCTCCGGCGTTTTGGTTTTGGCGTAGTTTTTCTGCTCCGCGTCCAGGGCCGTCAGTAGGTTGGTGCGCTGGGTGGCATCGAGGGCCAGGAAGCCCTTTTTGTACTGCTGATTGGCAGCGGCTTCCAGCTTGGTCAGGCCCTGCTTGAAAATCTGCTGGTCAGCGGGCTTGTAACAGTCGCGCACCATCACGGCCATGAAGCCGCCCACATCGGCCGCCTTAGCCCCCGGCGACTTTGTGGTGGGTAAAATGGTGTCGCCCACTTCGTTCAGGTAGGCTATTTGCTCAGCATTGAGCACGGCCGGCAGCTCTTTGGGAGCGGCGGCAGATTGCGGAGCTTTGGCCTTAGTTTTTTCCTCGCTGGGCGAAGAGCAGCTGCTCAGGAAATAGTCGCCCCCGATAACGGCTCCGCCCATCAGCAGAGCTACGCGGGCCAGGGCATCACGTCGGTTCATCATCATCGAAAGGAATTAAACGTTCTGTTTTTTCAGCTCGCTCACGGCATGGTCTACGGCGCGGGCCGTGAGGGCCATGTAGGTGAGCGAGGGGTTCTGGCAGGCAGCTGAAGTCATACAGGCCCCGTCGGTTACATACACGTTGGGAGCGTCCCACACCTGATTGTGCTGGTTGAGCACCGAGGTTTTCGGATCGCGGCCCATGCGGGCGGTGCCCATTTCATGAATGCCGCCGCCCAGGTTGTAACCGCCGTTGTAGGTGCTCACGTTCTTGAGACCCGCTTTTTCCAGCATTTCCTGAGCGTCCTGCATCATATCGATGCGCATTTTCTGCTCGTTTTCCCGGATGGTGGCATCAATAGCCAGCACCGGCAGACCCCACTTGTCCTTTTTGGTTTTGTCGAGGAAGGCACGGTTGTCGTGGTAAGGCAGGGTTTCGCCAAAGCCGGTGAGGCCCATCGTCCAGTTGCCGGGCTCGGTGAGGGCATCCTTGAAGTCGCCGCCGATGCTGAGCTCGGCCACGTCGCGGCCCCAGCCTTCCCGGCCAGCCCCGCCCTGGTAGCCAAAGCCCCGGATGTAGTCGCGCTTATCCCCGAACAGGTTGCGGTAGCGCGGCACGTAAATGCCATTGGCGCGGCGGCCGTAGGTGTATTTGTCCTCGTAGCCGGGCATTTCGCCGTGGGCCCCCGCCCGGAAGTGGTGGTCCATCAGGTTGTGGCCCAGTTCCCCGCTGCTGCTGCCCAGCCCCTCGGGCCACACGTCGGTAGCCGAGTTCATCAGTACCCAGGCCGAGTTCAGGGTGGAGGCGTTCAGGAAGATGATTTTGGCGAAGTACTCGTAGGTCTGGTTGGTTTCCGCGTCCAGCACTTCCACGCCCTTGGCCCGCTTGGTATCCTTGTCGTAAAGGATTTTGGTGACGATGGAAAACGGCCGCAGCGTAAGGTTTCCGGTGGCCACGGCGGCCGGCAGGGAGGCCGACTGCGTGCTGTAATAGGCCCCGAACGGGCAGCCCAGCCAGCACTTGTTGCGGTACTGGCAGTTTACGCGGTTGTTGTGGGGCTTGGTGATGTTGGCCGTGCGCCCAATCACCATGTGGCGGTCCTTGAAGTTCTTGCGGATGCGGGCAGCCACGTCCTTTTCCACGCAGTTCATTTCCATGGGCGGCATAAAGTCGCCGTCCGGTAGCTGGGGCAGGCCGTCCCGGTTGCCGCTGATACCCGCAAACTTCTCCACGCGGCTGTACCAGGGCGCCAGGTCTTTGTAGCGGATAGGCCAGTCCACGGCAATGCCGTCCTTGGCGTTGGCCTCAAAATCGTACTCGCTCCAACGGTAGCTCTGGCGGCCCCACATCAGGGAGCGGCCTCCCACTTGGTAGCCCCGGAACCAGTCGAAGGGCTTTACCTCCACGTAGGGGCTTTCCTTTTCCTTCACCCAGAAATCCAGGTTGCTCTCATTCAGGGTATAATCCCGGCTCAATACCGGGTAGTCCTTGATCATCTGCTCGGTACGGCCGCCCCGGTGCGGAAACTCCCAAGGGTTCTTGTTGGCATTCACGTAGTCTTTGATGTGCTCTACGTTGCGGCCCCGCTCCAGCATGATGGTTTTCAGGCCCTTTTCGGTCAGCTCTTTGGCAGCCATGCCGCCCGAAATGCCGGAACCGATGACAATGGCATCATAGGTATTCTTTTCCATAAGAGAATGGGTGGGAAGAGTGGGAAGCGAATGGCAGCCGGCTACACCAGGTTGCGCTTGATGTGGGTAATGCTTTGCTGAATGCTATCGAAGGGCGAACCGGGCGTCTGGTCCTGTTCCACGAAGAAGTACTTCATGCCAGCTACTTTGGCCTGAGCGAAAATGCGCTTGAAGTCGATGCTGCCGTTGCCCACTTCCGTGAAGCCATGCTGGGGCGTTTTGTCCATGTCCTTCACGTGCCAGAGCGGAAAGCGGCCGGGGTTCTTCTTGAACAGTTCTACCGGATCGTGGCCGGCTTTGGTGGCCCAGTACAGGTCCAGCTCCATCTGCACCAGGTTTTTATCAGTTTCCTTGAGCAGCACGTCGTAGGGCAGCTTACCGTTCTGGGCCGCAAACTCGAAGTCGTGGTTGTGGTAGGCCATCTGAATGCCCGCCTTTTTGCACCGCTCCCCGGCCTTATTCAGGCGCTCGGCCAGCAGCTTGTAGTGGTCGAGGTTGCCCCGCTCTCCTTCCAGTAAGTAAGCGCACACCATATACTTGATGCCCACCTGGGCGGCATCATCCACAGCTTTGTCCCAGCCATGGAGTATGGTGCCCTGTGTAGCCTGTCCGTTGTTTTCCTGCTCGCCGAGGAGGTAGTGGCTGCTGGGCATGATGAGGCCGTTCTGCTTCAGCACCTTGGCAAAAGCAGCGGGCTCCATACCATAGAACTTCTGGTTGCCGGTGTAGGTGGCGCCTTCCACAGAGTTGTAGCCCAGCTTAGCCAACCGGGCCAGTGTGCCAGCCGGGTCCTGCTGCATGGCATCACGCACGGTATACAGCTGCAACCCAATAGTAGAAGGGGATTTGGCCAGCAAGGCCGGGGCCGCCAGTACGCCTGCCGAAAGCAGGGCGGCGGACTTCACAAAGGCACGACGGGAAGTCATAGGAGCAGGAAGGGTGGGAAGGTAGATACGATGACCTTGTAAAGATTCAGGGTTCAGCTTCCCGGCTTATGCTCAAATCGTGCAGGTGGTGTTCAATATGAAATAAATATATAAATACCTGACATAAAGGCACTTGCTAATAAAAACAAATGCCAATGTGTTAACTTTTTACCGCCAGTACAAGCCGTTGATGCACAATTACTTCAACTGACCCCGGCCTGATGGCGGGCCCGGAACTCCGAAGGAGCCAGCCCATAACGCGCCTTGAAGCTGTTGGAGAAGTAGGAGTGCGAGGCGTAGCCTACCTCGTAGGCCACGGCCGTTACACTGAGTGTTTCGTCGCGCAGCAGCTCGCAGGCCTTCTGCAGCCGCACGCTCTGGATAAAGTCGGTGATGCTGGTGCCGAGCACGGCTTTCACCTTTCGGTAGAGCTGCATGCGCGAGAAACCCAGCGCGTGCGCCAGCTCCTCCACCGTCAGGTCGGTGCGGGTGAGGTCGGTTTCTACCTGGGCAGTGAGGGCCTGAATGAAGGCCTGATCGGGGTTGGGGGCGGCGGGCGTTTCGGTAGTGGCGACCAACTGCCGGCTGAGGTGCTCGCGCTGCCGGGCCCGGTTAGCCAGCAGGGTACGGACGCTTTCCAGCAGGAAGGCCGGGTTGAAGGGCTTGGTCAGGTACACATCGGCGCCGGCCTGCACGCCTTCCACCTGCTGCTCGGGGGCGTTACGGGCCGTGAGCAGTATCACCGGCACGTGCGAGGTGCGCCAGTCGGCGCGGAGGCGGGCCACCACTTCCAGCCCGCTCAGGCCGGGCATCATCACGTCGCACACTATCAGGTCCGGAATCAGCTCCAGGGCCAGCTGCAGGCCCGTCTTGCCATCCGTGGCCGACTGCACCCGGAAATGGGGGCGCAACTTGCGGGCCACAAACTCATTCACATCGGCATTGTCTTCAATCACCAGCACCAATGCCTCCGCTTCCGAAACCGGGCCTTCGGCATCGCCGGCTGGCACTACCAGGGGCTCGTCCAGAGAAAATGCCAGCGGCGCGGCAGCATCGGTGGCGCGCAGCTCCCGGGGCAGTTCCCGGGGCAGCGTCACGGTGAAGGTGCTGCCCTGGCCCACTTGGCTGCTGAAGGTAAGCTGGCCCTGATGCAGCCGCACCAGCCCCTGCGCCAGGGCCAGCCCCATGCCCGATCCTTTGGCCGTAGCCGGCTGCTCGCCCTGGTAAAACCACTCGAAAATGTGCGGGCTGTCCTGGGGCCGGATGCCACGGCCGGTGTCCGCTACCTGCACCTGCAGAGTGCGGCCCTCGTCGTCGGGCTGCACGCGCACGGTAATCTGGCCACCGCGCGGGGTGTATTTGAGGGCGTTGGAGAGCAGGTTGAAAAAGACTTTGTCCAGCACGTTGCGGTCAACCCAGGCCGGTAACGCAGGCTCCACCGGTACAAACGTCAGGCCCACCTGCTGCACCCGGGCGGCCGGCTCAAAGGTTTCCACCAGCTCCCGCACGAAGGCCACCACATCTTCCTCGTACGCCTGCACGGCCATCTTGCCCACCTCAATCTTGCGGAAATCCAGCAGCTGATTGACCAACTGAAGCAGGCGCTGGGTGTTACGCCGGATCAGGCCCAGATCGTGGCGGTGGGTGGGCTGCAAGGCAGTGCTGTTGCGGCCGGTCAGCATCTCCTCCACCGGCCCCATAATGAGGGTGAGCGGGGTACGCAGCTCGTGGGAGAAGTTGGTGAAGAACCGCAGCTTGGCCTCGGTTTCGCGGCGGGCCTGCTCGGCCAGTTCGGCAAGTTGGTTGCGCTGGGCCCGGATTTCCTCGTTCTGGGTGCTAAGCTGTTGGTTAATGACGTCGTTGGCCGCGTTCTGCCGCACCAGTTCCTGGTTAATGACGTCGTTGGCTTCGTTCTGCCGCACCAGTTCCTGGTTGATGGCGTCATTGGCTTCGTTTTGCCGGGCCAGCTGCTGGTTGATGCGACGGTTGTTGCGGGCAGCGCGCCAGGCGCTGGCCCCCAGCCCTACCGCCGCCAGCAAGGAAATCACCAACCCATACAACACCGTGCGCTGGCTGGCGTAGGTGGCCTGCAGGGTGCGCAGCAGAAGCTGCTGCTGCTCAATGCCTTCCTGCTGGCTGGTGAGCTTGGCGGCCTGCTGCTGCAGGGTCAGGGCGTTGGTGGAGTCGATGACGATGGTTCCCAGGATATTTTCCCGCTCGTAGGCCTGATGGTGCAGAATCCGGAGGGCCACGCGAATGGCTTCCTCCCCACCCGGCGAGTAGAACAAAGAAGCCGTGCTCCGGCCCTGTTGCACCATTTCCAGCCCGTTGCCCGCACCCGCCAGCCCATCCACCCCAATAATGCGGATATCCTCCCGGCCCAGCTTTCGGCACACCTCGTAGGCACCCTGGGCCATCAGGTCGCTGTGGGCGAAAATCAGCCGGGTTTCCGGGTAGTTCCGGAGCAGCTCCGTAAGAGCCGGCTGCAATGCGGTAGTGCCCCAGTCGCCGGATACTGCACCCACCACGCGCATCTGCGGGTAGGCCCGCAGCGTCTGCACAAAACCATTGTGCCGCTCTTTGGTAACGGAAGAAGACGAGCCGGTAATTTCTACTATCTGACCGCGCTGCCGCAGCAGCTGGGCCGCATAGCGCGCGGCGGCGGCACCCACCCCGGTATTGTCGCCGCCCACGTAGGCCGCGTAGTGCGGCGAGGTGGTGTGGCGGTCCAGCAATATTACGGGTACGCCGCGCCGGTAAGCCTCCTCAATGGCCGACGACAACGCCTGTTCCTCGTTGGGGGCCACAATCAGCACATCGGCCCCGGCCTGCAGCAGGTCATGTATCTGCTGCTGCTGGCGCTGGCTGCTGCTCTGCGCATCGCGCATCAGAAACTGAATTTCCGGGTGAAACGCCAGCTCCCGCTCCATGCCCGCCAGCATAGCCTGCCGCCAGTCGCCGGAACTTACGCTCTGCGAAAAGCCAATGCGGTAGATGGGGCGAGGAGGCGTGGCGGGCGTACACATCGTGACCAGACCCAACAGGCCCAACGACACCAGAACCCGACTCAGGCAGATAGGACAACGCAAGCAGTTCCGTCGGTTATAAATGAATCGGCTTCTGGAATGTGGGCTACTTCTCAACCAAAGTTACGAAAAACCCCAGCGCAGCCAGCAAGGCCCATTGTAGCCCGTTCAGACTGCTCGGCCCGCTCTCTGAGGCTGCCCTGCGCTGCCTTGTCCGGCCCGAAAAAGCTCGTCCTGTACTTACCTCAAATTAAGGTATTGCCGGCTGCTGTTTACCAGCTCAACGGTGCGTACCTTCGTTAGTTCTGAGGCCACCCGAAATCTGCCTATTGCGTGATTTCCGGCCGGTTTGCCCGTTGTTGCCCGCATGATCCGTCTGGACTATTTTACCCCTGCCGATTTCACCCAGCTTATTACCTGGATCGACTCCCCTCACTTGCTTATGAACTGGTCGGGGCCGATGTTCAACTTCCCCCTCACCCCCGATAAGCTGGAGTGGTATCTGCAGGACACCAACCAGCTGGGCGAGTCCGATGTGTTCATCTTCAAAGCGGTAGATACGACCACCGAAACCGTTGTCGGCCACATTTCCCTGGGCAGCCTCAGCCAGAAAAACAGTGCCGCCCGCATCAGCCGGGTGTTCATTGCACCGGAGCAGCGCGGCCGGGGCCTGGCCCGCCGGATGCTGACGGAGGCCCTGCGCTTCGGTTTCGAGCAGCTTCAGTTGCACCGCATTGATCTGGGCGTATATGATTTCAACGAGGCCGCCATTCGGGCCTATACCCGGGCAGGCATGCAGCAGGAAGGCTGTTCGCGTGATATTCTGCGCTACGAAGGGGAATATTGGAGCCTGATTGAGATGAGCATGCTGGACCACGAGTGGCAGGCCCTACACCCGCAGGCCTGAGCCTGTCGGCCGGACTACTTTACTTGCTGGGACACTCTATTTCCGGGAGCACCAGCAGGTGGTCGGAAGGATACGCCACCAGCTTTTCTGCGTTAGTGAGATGAGCGTGTTGTAGCACCTCAGCAGTTCATCACCCGCAGCCTGGAGCGGACCCGAGCCTGTCCGGCAGGCGGGAAAAGTCGGACGCTAAACTAGCCTGGTGCGTTATAATCGGTTCGTCACCGCATATTTCTACGGCATCAAAGGCCACCTTTTCTGCTTTCTGCCGTACTTCGTAAGTCCTATTCTGAACTACGCATGAGCACGACCGACAGTACTGCTCCTCTCACCGCCGATGTGGTGCTGATTGGAGCTGGAATCATGAGCGCAACCCTGGGCCTGATGCTTAAGGAGTTGCAACCCGACCTCACCATTGCCATTTTTGAGCGGCTCGACGTGGCTGCCGCCGAAAGCTCCGACGCCTGGAACAACGCCGGCACCGGCCACTCGGCCTTTTGTGAGCTGAACTACACGCCTGAAAAGCCCGACGGCAGCATCGACATCAGCAAGGCCATCAAAATTGCCGAGCAGTTTGAACAGTCGAAGCAGTTCTGGGCTTATTTGGTGGAGAAGTACCAGGTCACGGGTGTAACGCGCTTCATCAACCACATTCCGCATTTAAGCTTTGTGTGGGGCGATAAAAACGTGGATTTCCTGCGCAAGCGCCACGCGGCTCTCGTGCAGTCCCCCCTGTTCCAGGGCATGAAATTCAGTCAGGACCGCGCCGAACTGGCCCGCTGGATGCCGCTGGTAATGGATGGCCGCGACCCGCAGCAGCCCGTGGCCGCCACCCGCATGGACCTGGGCACCGATGTCAACTTCGGCTCCCTCACCCGGGGCATGTTCACGCTGCTGCAGGAAAAGCCCGGCGTTTCGTTCTACTTCCACCACGACGTGGAGGGTCTCAAACGTAAGGACGACGGCCAATGGAGCGTGAAAGCCCGGGACCTGACTACCGACGCGAAAGTGAAAATCCGGGCGCCGTTCGTATTTATCGGGGCCGGAGGCGGGTCGCTGCCGCTGCTCATTAAGTCTGAAATTCCGGAAGGTCAGGGGTTTGGCGGCTTCCCCGTGAGCGGCCAATGGCTCAAGTGCATCAACCCCGAAGTCATTGCCCGGCACCACACCAAAGTGTACGGCAAAGCATCCGTGGGCTCCCCTCCCATGTCGGTACCCCACCTCGATACGCGGGTAATCAACGAGAAACAGGAGCTGTTATTCGGCCCGTATGCCGGTTTCAGCACCAAGTTCCTCAAGCAGGGTTCCTACCTCGATTTACCGCTGTCGGTGAAGCTCAGCAACATGCGCCCCATGATTATTGCGGGCCTCAAGAACATGCCGCTCACCAAATACCTGATCAACCAAGTCAGGCAGTCGCCGGAAGACCGGCTGGCGGCCCTGCGCGAATACCTGCCCGAAGCGCGAGGCGAAGACTGGCAGCTGGAAACGGCCGGCCAGCGCGTGCAGGTTATCAAGAAGGACGCGAAGGAAGGCGGCGTACTGGAATTCGGCACCGAGGTAGTAGCCGCCGCCGACGGTTCCATTGCGGCCCTGCTAGGCGCTTCGCCGGGTGCTTCCACGGCCGTGAGCATTATGGTGGGCTTGGTGCAGCGGTGCTTTGCCGAAAGCGCCCGCACACCAGCCTGGCAGGACAAAATGCGCGAAATGATTCCTTCTTTCGGCAAAAATCTCAATGATGAGCCGCAACTAGTAGCGCAGCTCCGCGCCCACACCAGTGCCGTTCTGGGGCTGGACGAAAATGCCCCCGCTCAGCAGTAGCCGGTAGCTTCCATCCGGGCCTTATACGGCAGAAGCGCCCCGCTGAACCTTGTTCAGCGGGGCGCTTCTGCCGTATAAGGCCCGTTATTTATACTGCGGCCTGTGCAGTGGCTGGTAGAAACACTTCCGCCAGCATGCAGCGGGCACTGCCGCCACCAATGGTTTCAATGGTTGGAATAGCCAGCGGCAGTAGCTCGGCATACTGGCCGAGGACGTGGCGCTGCGCGGGTGTCAGAGCATCATACGCACTCTGCGACATGGCCAGCAGCGTCGTTCCAGCCGCTGAGCGCAACTCCAGCATATTCCCGGCAAAGCGCGCCACCTGCTCCAGACTGATGGCAATGATTTCGTGGCCCGTGCCCGTGAGCGAGGTTACCACTGCAGTCCGCTCGGCTGTATCGGTAATACTTTCCAGGCAAATCACCGCGAATTCCGTTCCGACGCACATCATCACGTTGGTATGGTAGATTTCCTGCCGCAACGCATCGTAGGCATGAAAAGCCACAGGCCGATAGCCAAGAAGACGGGTGCATACGTCCGCAAACAGTGTCTGTTCCGTACGCGCCGAGAGACAGGCATAGGCCACATGGTGAAGGTGGTCGAAAATGATGCTGCCGGTTCCCTCCAGAAACCGTCCCTGCTGCTCATGGCTCGATAAATCCACTACTTCCCGCAGAGAAAACTGCTGCCCCAGCACCTCCAGAATATCAGGCCGCCGTTCGGCGCGGCGGTTTGGGGCGCACATTGGATAGAGCAAGGCTCGGCCATCGGGATGAAAAGTACCCCAATTGTTGGGAAATACCGCGTCGGGAGTGTGGGGCTCCGCAGTATCCTCAAACACCAGCACCTGCACCCCATGGCCCCGCAGCCGGGCTACCATTGCATCAAACTCCTCGAAAGCGCGGGCCTGAATGGCGCTGTCATCGAGCCCGGCCATAAATCCCTGAAAATGGTTGGAATGAGCCGTTTCGGTATTGAAGGTGAACCGCGTGGGCCGCACCATAAAAACGGAAGTAGTGGCTTGCATGGGTAGATGGGTGGGAGAAGTTGGGAACACAAATAAACACCCGGAACTTCTGCTTTTCCAATCACTTACAGCTAAGCTCCTTTTATCCGGACAGGCACCACTGCCCCACTGGCAGCCATTCTGCCCCATCCCCAAGGCCTGAGCTGTTGGCACATTGGCAAAAAAAGAGGCTTCTCCATGCGGAGAAGCCTCTTTTCAGCTACAAAGCGGGCTGTACTAAGCGCGACGCACTTTCACAGCGTTCAGGCCCTTGCGGCCCTGCTCCACTTCGAATTCTACCTTGTCATTGTCGCGGATTTCGTCAATGAGGCCGGTTACGTGTACGAAGATGTCTTCGCCGGTTTCGGCGTTGTTGATGAAACCAAACCCTTTGGTTTCATTGAAAAATTTTACGGTTCCCGTCTGCATGATGCTTAAAAGGAGGTGATGGATGATGAAGCAAGCTGCAGCGGAACCCTATAGTTAATTCAATAAGCTGAATTAAGATAGTGACACGAGACGATTTGCCTTTGACGATGTAAAGGTAGGCTTTATTTTCGACTCTGGCCCGTAATGCTCCTGATTAACCCGGTATACTCCCATATAATGGGTATGCCATTAACAAGAATCCAGGAACTGCTGGAGCCTACTTTCTGACCACTCACCCAGCTAAAAAGCTGGCCTTTTGAGATTATAACAAAAAATATTTTTCCCTTTTTTATCGTCATATACTCCCTCCATTTTCCCATTTTGGGGCATCATCACGTCAGGCAGGATACTCGTGCATTTTCGGGGATTTTGCAGTGTTTATCGTGGTTTTATCCGCCACCTGTTATAGTACGGCAACAGCGCCTGAGCTTGCTATCAAGCAGTTACCAAGCTCAGGCATAGCAACAGGCCGGGCAGCAGCAGATGTCCGGAAACGCTTGTTTTTCCGCGGCAGCCTGTAAATTGACTCCGGAAATAGCTGCGCGCGTAGTCCCACATACGCCAGGATTTGCTTACCCGCGTTATCCCCAAACGCGTGGCAGGCAGTAGATGAGGAAGAACCATTGGGTGTGCTTACATTCTCTAGAGTAAGACATCAGAAGCCCCAGAAGTGGAATGGATAAAGAGCTTTACGCAAGAACAAAGTAGCCCTGTGTGCTGACGTTACGGCAGCAGGCCCGGATAACCGGGTTCTGTTGGTGAAAATGAGCATTTGGGTAGTGTAGTACGCTTTAGTGCGGCCGTGTCCGGCAGTTGTCGGGGCGGCCGGGTGTGGCAGTTGGCTTAGAATTTCGGCTCCTACCAACGCTTTTAGTTTACCTCTTTACTGCTCCTGTTGTATGACGCCACAACCCCGACGCCTGCGCATTGCCTTTCTTACCGCCACCAACCCGCACGACCGACGCGCTTGGTCGGGGCTGCACTACATGCTGGGCCAGACCTTAGAAAAGCATGTGGGCGATGTGGAATACCTGGGGCCGGTTTCGCTCCGCTACCTGTTTGCGCTGGGCGACCGGCTGAACAAGGTTATCGGGTGGCTGACGGGTGGTAAGCGCTACCATTACAGCATCAGCGTGCTGGTTTCTAAAATCTATGGGCTCATTTTTGGGGCGCGGCTCCAGGGCCGCCGCTTCGATGTAATTTTTGCGCCGGCTGCGTACACTGAGCTAGCCTACCTGCGCACCAATATTCCGATTGTGTACTGCGGCGACTCGACTATCACGCAGCTGATTGATTACTACGCGGGCCTCTCCAACCTGCTGCCCGTATCCAAGCGGGAGCTGGCGCACATCGAGCAGCGGGCCATTAACAAGGCTAGCTTACTGCTATTTTCCTCGCGCTGGGCGGCGCAGTCGGCCGTGCAGGATTTTGGGGCAACTCGGCGCAACGTCTTAGTGCAGCCTTTTGGAGCTAACATGGCGCAGGTATTACCCCGCGCTACTGTGCTGCAGCCTAAGCGCACTTCAACTTGCCATCTGCTTTTTGTGGGGGTAGAATGGGGACGCAAGGGCGGCGAAATAGCTTTCGAAACGTTGCTGGAGCTGCGCCAGTCAGGGATTGACGCCCATCTGACCATTTGCGGCTGTGTGCCGCCAACCGGTTTTGAGCATGAGAACCTGACGGTTATTCCGTTTCTGGATAAGAACGACCCGCAGCAGCGGGAGCAACTGGATAACCTATATCTGGCCGCTGATTTCTTCCTGCTGCCCACCCGGGCGGAGTGCGCCGCCATTGTCTTCTGCGAGGCTAGTGCCTTCGGGCTGCCTTCCTTCACGACTGATACCGGCGGCATAGCCGAATTTGTGGAGGAGGGCGTGAACGGCTACCGGCTCAGTCTGGCAGCCCGGGGCCGGGAGTTTGCTGCCGCCATCAAGCCCATCTTCGAGGATCCGGCGCGGTACGCCCGGCTGTGTGCTTCCTCGCGCCAGCTTTTTGAGCAGCGTCTGAACTGGGACGTCTGGGGCTATAGCGTGAAGCGCGTATTGGAAAACCGGTTTATGCCGGCCGCCGCAGCTTTCGTGCCCCGCTGGTCCCGCACCTATCAGCTTGCAGGCAACCAGAATTTTTAGTGGGGAAGGCAAATAGACGGCAGCGTGGAATGCTGAGGAAGCGGCTAAACCACGCTCACCAACTGCTTTAAGTCGAACTGGTAGGCCGGGTAGCCGTATGGGGGATACGACTAACCGGCCTATTATGCTACCTGCTGCTTCTGAACACGGATTGCCTTCGACTTCTACCCCCGCTCCTACTGCCGCCACCATTGTGCTGGCGGGTGCCACCGGTGGCCTGGGCCTGCTGATTGCCCATCATTTGCGCCGACGAGGTGCCACCGTTCGGGCCTTGGTTCGGCCAGGATCCGGCCGAAAAGCCGAAACAGAATCACTGCGAATGCAGGGAGTAGAAGTAATGGAGACGAACTTCAACAGCGCAGCCGACCTCACCCGGGCCTGTGCCGGCGCGACCTGCGTGGTATCGGCTCTTTCAGGGCTGCGCGATAGTATTGTGGACACGCAGACCCGCCTGCTCGAAGCGGCCGTAGCGGCGGGTGTCCCGCGCTTCATTCCCTCCGACTTCTCCGCTGATTTTACCACACTTCCCGAAGGCTCCAACCGGAACTTCGATTTGCGCCGGGAATTTCAGCGCCGGCTCGATGCCGCGCCCATCCGGGCCACGTCCATTCTCAACGGCATGTTCATGGATTTGCTGAAGGGCCAGGCACCGCTGGTGCAGCCGGGCATCCGGCGCATTGTGTACTGGGGCGACGCCGACCAGCCGCTGGATTTCACCACGATGGTGGATACGGCCGACTTTACCGCCGCCGCTGCCCTTGATACCAATACCCCGCGCTACCTGCGGGTAGCCGGTGAGGTGGCCAGTATCCGGGAACTGGGGGCCGAAGCCAGTGCGGCGTTTGGTCAGCCGTTCAAGCTGCTGCGCGTGGGTGGGCTGGGTTTTCTGGCCGGTATGATTAAGGTAACCCGCGCCCTGGCACCCGCCGAAAATGAGGTATTCCCGCCCTGGCAGGGTATGCAGTATATGCACAACATGCTCAGCGGCCAAGCCAAGCTGGCGGAGCCCCTGGACAACGCCCGCTATCCGGACATCCGCTACACGCAGATACGCGAGCTACTAGCGCAAGCCATCTGAGGGACGTGACGACGCGACCCTTCGCGTCTCGTAGTTACTGACGTTTTCATGGTTGAGCGTTGCCATTCCGGGCGCTCAATCACGCGTCTCTAGTCCGGCAGCGCGGCCCGCAGCTGGTCGCTGGTGAACTGGAAGCGGACGGCTCCGCCGGGGCCGCTGATGTGGGTGGTGTAGGTTTTCGCCCACAGAAACGTCTCTTCCTGCACCGGCCCGAAGGCCGACCAGGGAATGAACAGCGGCGGGTGCCCCACAAAGAAGATTTTCCAGGTGCTCAGGTACAGGCCTTGGGGCGTCAGGCCCATGCGGGCGGCATTGTTGTACTTCGCCACCCCGATGCGCAGATACATCAGCGTCTGCCGATGTACGGTGGCGGGAACTTCTGCTACGGCATACGCTTCGGCCAGGCGGCTCCAGCCCATGCGGGATATCATGAAGACCACCAGACACCAGAAGGCCCCGAAAACGGGCAGAAACAGCAGCGGAAGCCAGGGCACGATTGGATGCATACGTGCGGATACGCGCAGATCCGCGCAGGGGTTGAAACGGGTGCTTGCGTGCGAATCACCTGAAACGAAAAATGCCGCCCCAGTTTCCTGAGGCGACACTTTGCAGTTTGTTGCGGCACTTGCGTGCCCCGGCAGCCGAAACCGCCGTGCAGTAGCGCGAACTGTGGAGTTCGCGCTACTGCACCGATGGCACTATCCAAACGGCTCGGAGACGCGAACTACAGAGTTCGCGCTACTGTGCGGCGGCTCCGGAAAGGCTTTAGGCTGTTGGCTATTTCAGCTTGATGCCCTGGGCCTCCATCTGCTGCTCCGTCTTGGCGTGGTTGGCCAGGTATTCGGCGTGCTGGGCTTCGGTGCGCTTGGTGCCGAGGCTCTCGAAATGTTCGCGCAGCTTATCAGCGGGCATATCGGCGCCGTAGGATGGGGTGCCAGGCTGCTGGCGCCACGACTGGGCCAGGGTGCCGTCGTCCACGGCGTCGAAGCCGAGTTCGTCGACCACGGCCATTACTTTCTGCTTGGCGGCGGCATCGTCGGAGGCCACGGGCAGGGCAATGCGGTCGGGCGTGCCGGCGGGCTGGCCTTTATTTTCGAGGTGGTCGGCGTAGATGTTGTTGAACACCTTCACCACGGGGCGGCCCAGGTGCTGCTGCACCCACTGGCTTTCCGTCAGGTCGCCGGTTTCCAGTTCGGGCATTTTCCCGTCGCGCAGGTGCGGGTAGTAGTTGCTGGTGTCGATGACGGGCACCTCGGCCGGTACGTTGGCGAACAGGTCCTTGGGCAGGTCGGGAATGTTCTTGAGCGGGATGGTTACCACAATGAGGTCGGTGCCGCGCTGGGCAGCTTCCTCGGCCGTAACGGGCGTAGCGCCGGTTTTCTGGGCCACATCCTTGAGCGTTTCGGGGCCGCGGGAGTTGGCAATGTAAACCGAATGGCCAAGGCTGGTGAGCCGTACGCCCAGGGCGCTGCCGATGTGGCCGGCGCCAATGATTCCGATGTTCATAGGTTGTGTTGTTTGGTTGGTGCGCCGGTGATGGACCAGCGCAGGTATAGGTTACTGAACAGCGGAGGTGTAGGTTTTGATTTTTTTGGGTGGCAGATGCGTTTATTTACTTAAACCTCTAATACAATATTGCAGGCTCAAAATTCTCACCATAATAAGACCTAACATTAACGCTAGCATGAGCCACCATTCCCACGCTACTAATGAAAACGCAAATTACTTACACTATTTTAACATCATCCATTGATATATTGAAGTTTTTCTCAAAATCCTTTTTTACAATATTCACAATATTGTCAGCACGGCTACTTGCAAGCCAAGTATAATCAAATTTAAAATCTCCTTCCTGAGAAACCCATTTTAAAATAATATCATATAAAACATTATACATATAAAAGTCATTGAATGTATCCCAAATATCTTCTTCTTCTTGTCCATCAAACACCACTGGTTTAATCTCACCATCATAATCATCTATAAATAACGCATGATGTTTCTTTCTAATATAATCAACAATACCAAATACTTCATCATTATTGCTCGCACCATGGTAACCAAACCAACAAAAAACATTTGGATACTTCTGTTTATCCTCCTGAAACCTATAATATTTTGAAAACATCAGCCTAATAGACAAATTTTCATTCAAGTAGTTAAACTTTTCTTCCTCTCGAAGCACCTGCATTACACTTTCATTCTCACCCCATTTCAATACCACTGCTATACTCTCATAAGGGCATATGCATCCAATAGATTCAGATAGCTCTTTACTCAATTCAATATACTCCTCCTTAGAATGCAATTTTATCTTATCAAGGAAAAAATCTGGCTTTTCAGCAATAGTATGACAAAGCTGCATAAATCTCATACCTGGATCATTCTTAATAATAAAATCCTCATAGTCATAAATTTCTAATGGAAAACCATTACTTGGATTTATTGACAAATCACAAACAAGAAGAAATAGAGAAATTTTTATATCTAACACAAAAACAGGTCTAGCAATGTTTGTAGTCTTTAAATAAATTTCGAATGCTTCAACATATACACCGTGTAACATGCCTATATTTTCGCATTCTACATACATTAACTTTTCGTTTAATGCTTTAGCCAAATACTGCACTTGGTTAAATATTGCTTGACCTTCATATATTGCTTTCACTCCAGTAAGTGACATATGAACAGGGGACTCAACATAAAAGCCGTCTATTTTTTCATCAGTCAATCGCACAAACTCCTTAACCCAATCATTTATCTTAGGCAAAAAGCTATACTGTGGATCAATCGTATCAGCCACAACACTAATATTGGATGACCAAAATATATGATAACAATGACCAATATTTAAAAAATATCTTTTATCATCATATATATATTTGATATTTTTATTATCAATTGCAAATAATTTTGCGTATTCAAGATCATAATAATTATTCACAATTAAATTAATGTCAAATATGTCAGCTACGCCATATTTTTCATAATAAGTTTTATCAAATTTTAATATTGATTTATAAGCCAAATCTTGATCGACAAGTTTGCTCAATAAATGTTTAGACATGTGAGCAAAAGCAGGATAACAAAGGCTGTATAAAAACCCAAAATTAGAACCCACATGCTGCCACCAATGGATATTTTCATGAATACTTGTCGAAAGAGCTTGTATTTTCTCCGGATAAAAATCACTTTTTAACGCATCACGAACATCGTTTCTTAACCTTAAGACAAATTGCATTGGACTATATGCACCTCTAACATCTGTATTATTAAGCGTAGATCCAAGACAAATATCTTCTTGCAGAAGCAGTAAATTTTCAGAAAGCATTGCAGTTGTTTTTTTTGGTTTGTTTTTTTTTAAAAAAGCATTGTCATATATAAACAGTAAAAACCAACTAACCTAACAAGTCTCACACACTGGAGACGCAGCAATCAATTACTTCTTCTGTTCTGCCCCGGAATCTTCACCCCACGCTCCTGGGCTACCTGTTGGGCCAGCTCGTAGCCGGCATCGGCGTGGCGAAAGACGCCCATGCCGGGGTCGGTGGTGAGCACGCGGCGCAGGCGCTCGGCTTTTTCGGGGGTGCCGGTGGCCACTATCACCATGCCGGAGTGGGTGGAGTTGCCGATGCCCACGCCGCCGCCGTTGTGCAGCGAAACCCAGTCGGCGCCGCTGGCGCAGTTGGCCAGGGCGTTGAGCAGGGGCCAGTCGGCTACGGCGTCGGAGCCGTCCTTCATGCCCTCGGTTTCGCGGTTGGGCGAGGCCACGGAGCCGCAGTCGAGGTGGTCGCGGCCGATGACGATGGGAGCCGATACTTCGCCCCGCGCCACCAGGTCGTTGATGACCAAGCCGAACTTCTCCCGCTCGCCGTAGCCCAGCCAGCACACCCGCGCCGGCAACCCGATGAACGGCACTTTGGCTTGGGCCTTCTCAATCCAGCGGGCCAGCATTTTGTTGTCGGGGAAGGTTTCCAGCAGGGCGCGGTCGATGCGCAGGATATCCTGGGGGTCGCCGCTGAGGGCGGCCCAGCGGAAGGGGCCTTTGCCCTCGCAGAACAGCGGCCGGATGTAGCCGGGCACGAAGCCGGGGTAGAGAAACTGGCCATGCTCGTCGCGCACTTTCAGGCCGCCCTTCTCGGCCTGGCCGCGCAGGTTGTTGCCGTAGTCGAGGGCCACGGAACCGGCCGTTTGCATGTCAATAATGGCCTGGCAGTGCTTCATGATGGACTGCAGGGCCTGCCGCCGGAATTCGGCAGGGTCATCTTTGCGCAACTGCAATACCGCGTCGATGTCGCCTTCGGGGAGGTAGTCGAGTAGGTCGTGGGCGGAGGTCTGGTCCGTGACGATGTCCACTTTGTAGCCCTGGGTTAGCAGTTCAGGCAGCACGGTGGCGGCGTTGCCGGTGAGGCCGATGCTCCAGCCGGTGCGGGCGGCTTTGTATTGCTCACACAGCTCCAGGGCGTGGGTCAGGTCGCGGGCCTGCTCGTCGAGGTAGCCTTCGCGCACCTTCTGCTTCACCCGCTCGTCGATGGGCTCGATAACCAGGCACACGCCGTCGTTCATGGTCACGGCCAGCGGCTGCGCCCCGCTCATGCCGCCCAGCCCGGCCGTGACGGTCACGGTGCCAGCCGCCGTACCCGAAAAGTGCTTGTCGGCCACGGCGGCGAAGGTCTCGTAGGTGCCCTGCAAAATGCCCTGGGTGGCAATGTAAATCCAGGAGCCGGCCGTCATTTGCCCGTACATCATCAGCCCCAGCCGGTCCAGCTCATCGAAATACTCCTGGGTGCTCCAGGCGGGCACGAGGTTGGAGTTGGCTATGAGCACCCGCGGGGCGTGGGCCCAGGTGCGCAGTACGCCCACGGCCTTGCCGCTTTGCACGAGCATGGTTTCGTCGGGCTCCAGGTTTTTGAGGGTCCTGACGATGGTCTGGTACTCCTTCCAGTTGCGGGCGGCACGGCCGGCCCCGCCGTACACAATCAGCTCGTCGTACACTAGGCTCACGGCCGGGTCGAGGTTGTTTTCCAGCATGCGCAGGGCCGCTTCGGCTTCCCAGGTTTTGCAGCGCAGGGTAGTGCCGTGCATGGCGCGCACGGTTTCCTCGGGCTTGTACTCGTAGTACATGGGCCGGGTGGCGGGCTTATCGGCGGCAGATGACTGGCTGGTGGCTTCCAGATTCAGCTCGGGCGTATCGAGGGCGGAATGGGGCATGGGATTTTGAATGGGGATTGGCAGCCGGAAGTTATTGCTTTTGCCGACCGGCCGGAAGCCACAGCCAGAAATCGGGGATTTTTTGCAGGCTCTCTACTCCATAATCTCCAACTGGTGGGCTGGAAAGCCTGGTTCGGTTAATAATAACCTGGGATTAATATACCTCGCCGTAGTTTTGCCGTATGATTCGGCAATACCTCCGGGCAAGGAGGTAGCTTTCTGATTACCTGACCCTTACTCTATGCAGCGTTTTTCCACCCTTTTGCGCTTTCTGGTTCTTTTCGTGCTGCTGGTCTTAGGCGCAGCCAACCGCCCGCAGCCGCAACCCGCCCCCCTCTCCGATGCCATTTCCACCCTGTTGCGGAGTGTCACGCCTTCCAACGGCTGACCGCAACCAGGCTGCCGGTCCGGCCTATTCTTTTACTGTTTCCTCCGCAACGCGAAGCCTGGCTTCGCGTTTTTGTTTGGTAGCCAGCCGGTCCGGGTTTTCGGCTTATAGTAGCCTTTTACATGACTACCTGAATGGAGCACCATTCAGAAGAACTGCTCCACCTACTTGGCTGATAGGCGACTTTCTTTGCATATTGCCGGGGTATATTCTTACCCTTTGGTATGGCTGAGTTGTTCCAGTATTTAAAAGACGGGCTACGCTGGCTAGGCGACCTGCTGCTGGATGGCCTGCTCGCCGATTTATTCGCTTGGCTGAGCGACTGGTTTGCTTCCTGAATAGTTTTCGCACAGGCAGGCCAGTCAGGCTGTTACACACGCGCCGCTTACCCGTCCAGCCGCGCCAGCAACTCCTCTACCTGCCGTTCCAGCCGCGTCACCCGGTCCTCAATGCGCGACGGCGGGCGCAGGTGGGTGGTGAACACGGCCTTCACTTCCCATATTTCCAAGGCTTGCTCCAGGGCGAATTCCTGGGTGCCGTAGTCGGGGTTGTCGGCGCGGAGCTTGAGCACGTTAGCAGGCAGGCGCTCGGAGAGGCGGCGCACCAGCAGGCTGCTTTGCGTGACGAAGGCATAGATGCGGCCCGGCCGCAGGGTGGCCGTGGCCTTATCTACGCGGCAGCATAGCACTACATCCTGGTGACGCAGGCCTTGCTGCTGGTGCTGCATTTCGGCCCCTACAATCTCGAAGGCCCGGGTGGCCGGCCCCAGCTGGTGCGGAAACGTGAGCGGCGGCAGCGCGTCGATGAACCCGGTGCTGTGGTGCTGCACAATGTACTCGAGCAGGCGGTCGGCGGGCACAAAGGGCGTGAGTTGGGCCAGGCGGTCAGCCTCGGCAGCGGCCGGCTTGGCGGGTACTTCGGCGGCGGGCTCCTGCCGGAAAATGTCGAAGTGGTAAAGCTCGTTTACGGTCAGCTCTTTCGTAAGTAGCAAGTCTACCGATAAGCCAAAATAATGAGCAATCTGGATCAGCGTCTCCATTTTTGGCTCAGACCGTCCTTCTTCGTATGCCCCTACGCTGGGCCGGGCCAGGCCAAACAACTCGGCAAAAGCGGCCTGGCTCAGCTTCTTGACGGTTCTAATTTTGCGAATGTTCTTTCCTACGTACGACATGCGGCAAAAATATTTTCTGCTCAAAACTTGAGCGTATCTCAAACTTTGAGTACACTTGCATCGTAAAGCTAGCACATATTCCCGATGGCAGTTTTCTGCTCCGCTATTTTTTTGAGCCATTAGATCCAAAGCCTTTCCGCACCGCGCTACGGACGGCTTCCCGATAGTACTTACCTTCTGGCCAACTTCCCTTCTCCCCAAGTTCGACTTACTCTATGGCCAACTCCTACTTCTATAAAATCCAGAACTATCTGCTGGAGCTTGACTTCGACATCTGCCACCAGGATGAGGCTAACAACCTGCTGGTAGTGAGCAAGCCGGAGCTAGGCATCGAGCACTTGGTGCTGGGCTGCGGCGAGCCGCTGCTGATTCTGGAGCAGTACCTGCTGGATCTGCTGGCCCCTAACTGCGACATCTACCAGCGCCTGCTCCAGAAGAACCGTGACATCATTCACGGCGCTTTCGTGCTTGACGAAACAGGCCGCAAGGTCATCTTCCGCGACACGCTTCAGCTGGAGCACCTCGACCGGCAGGAGCTGGAAGCCGTTTTCAATTCCCTGGGCTTGCTACTCAGCGAGTTCAGCGACGAGCTGATTGCGTTTTCGAAATCCGGTTCCGAGGACATCTGACCGTCATGCTGAGCGCAGCGGAGCGAAGTCGAAGCATCTCTACCGCTTCGTTGCAATACCATTCAGACGAAGCGGTAGAGATGCTTCGACAGGCTCAGCATGACGATCCAAACTTCCTCAACACCCCAAACTCCCAACAGCCATGAACCTCTTCAACCGCATCTTCAAAATCGGGCAGGCCGAAGCGCATTCGGCAGTCAACCAGTTCGAGGACCCGATCAAAATGATCGAGCAGGGGCTGCGCGACCTGCGCCTGGACCTAGACAAGGCCCTGCACGCGCTGGCCGAGGTGAAGGCCCTGGCCATCCGCAGCCGCAATGAGGCCGAAACGGAGCGTGGCCGCGCCCTTGACTACGAAAACAAGGCCGTGCTGCTGCTCCAGAAGGCGCACCGCCAGGAGATGGAGGCTCCCGAAGCCGACCGCCTCGCCACGGAAGCCCTGCTCAAGAAAACCCAGCACGAAGCCCAGGCCACCCGCGCCACCCAGGAACAGCAGAAGTTTGAGGCCTCGGCCCAGCAGCTCGACCAGAACGTGCAGCAGCTCAAAAGCACCATTTCGCAGTGGGACAACGAGCTAAAAACCCTGAAAGCCCGCGTGACGGTGAGCACGGCCACCAAAACCATCAACCAGCAGCTGGCCCAACTGGATTCGTCGGGCACGGTGGCGCTGCTGGAGCGCATGAAGGACAAGGTGGCGACTGAGGAAGCCCTGGCTGAATCGTACGGGCAGATTGCCCAGGAAAGCAAGTCCATCGATCAGGAAATTGACAAGGCGCTGGGCAAGGACGGCAGCGGCCAAGCTTCCGCCGATTTGCAGGCCCTGAAGGCCAAGCTGGGGCTGGGGTAAATTCCCAGTCAACATCTTCGGCACTGGCTTTCTACCCCACTTTCTATTCTGCCATGACCGAACTTCTACATGCTGCCGTTTCGCCGCCCAACCTGCTGCCCACCGGCTTGCTGGTGTTCGTGCTGCTGTACTGGCTGACGGTGCTTCTGGGCGTACTCGACTTCAAGACCCTTGACGTCGATACCGACCACGCCGCGCACTTCAGTCCCGACGGCCACACCGCGCCCGATCCGGCCGATATGGGCGTGAGCTGGCTGAACCATGCGCTGGCTTTTTTCAACCTGGGCCGGGTGCCGCTGATGGTGCTGGTGAGCTTCGTGGCGCTGCCGTGGTGGGTGGGCAGCATTCTGCTGAACCACTATTTGGGCAACACGTCGGGGCTGCTGGGGGCGGTGCTGCTGGTGCCGCTGCTGCTGGGCAGCTTGCTGGTGGCCAAGGTGCTCACGCTGCCGTTTGTGCGGCTGTTTGCGGCCATGGAGCGCAACCACGACGGCGGCGCGCAGCCGCTGGGCAAAGTCTGCACCCTGCTGCTGCCCGCCAGCCAGCAGCAGTTGGGGCAGGCCAGCGTGCCCCAGGCCACCGGGGCACCACTGGTACTGAGCGTGCGCGCCGCCTCCGCCGCCGTTGAGCTAAAAAAAGGTGATACGGCGCTGGTGATTGACTACGATGCCACCCGCCGCTGCTACCTTGTGGAGCCATATGACGCGCCCTGAATCGTTTCGCAGATCAACAGAACGGTGTAGAAACGCAATATTTTGCGTCTCGTCGTTGAACGACCGACAGCGCATATAGATAACAACATCAGCAACGACGAGACGCAAGATATTGCGTCTCTACAGCGTGTACCAAGCTGACGGCTGTACCGCTTACCTACCAATAATTTTCTCTTCCTTTCTCCCGATTTGCCTCTACTCCTACTCCTTACTTCCATGCTAGAACAACTTTCTCTCGCGGTGATTGTCATCGTGGCCGTCCTCTTATTGGGCTTTATTGCCATTGTGGCGCGCATGTACCAAAAGGCCGTGCAGGGCGAGGCCCTGGTGCGCACCGGCATGGGCGACACGCAGGTGTCGTTCAGCGGCATTTTTGTGGTGCCCGTGCTGCATAAGCTGGAGGTGATGGACATCAAGCTCAAAACCATCGTTATTGCCCGCGCCGGCTCCGAAGGGCTGGTCTGCAAAGACAACATGCGCGCCGACGTGAAGGTGAACTTCTTCGTGCGCGTCAACAAAACCAGCCAGGACGTGGTGAACGTGGCCCAGAGCATCGGCGCGCACCGCGCCTCCGACCCGGCCGCGCTGGAAAGCCTCTTCGACGCCAAGTTCTCGGAAGCCCTCAAAACCGTGGGCAAGCACTTCGATTTCATTGAGCTCTATAACTCCCGCGAGCAGTTCAAGCAGCAAATCCTGACCATCATCGGCACCGACCTCAACGGCTACGTGCTCGACGACTGCGCCATCGACTACCTGGAGCAAACCCCGCTAACGGCCCTCAACCAGGACAACATTCTGGACGCCGAAGGCATCAAGAAGATTATTTCCCTGACCTCGGAGCAGAAAATTCAGGCCAACGCCATCCAGCGCGAGCAGCAGAAAACCATCAAGAAGCAGGACGTAGAGGCGCAGGAAACCATCCTGCAGCTGGAAAAGCAGCTGATTGAAAACCAGGAAAAGCAGAAGCGCGAAATTGCCAACATCAAGTCGCGGGAGCTGGCTGAAACCGAGAAAGTGCAGCAGGAAGAGCGCCTGAAGGGCGAAAAGGCCCGCATTGCCACCGAGGAAGAAGTGGGCATTGCCGAGCAGAACCGCGACCGGCAGGTGCTGGTGGCCGAGCGCAACAAACAGCGCACCGACGCCGTGGAAACCGAGCGCGTAGCCCAGGCCAAAGCCCTGGAAGTAAACGAGCGGGAGCGAATAGTCGCCTTGGCCCAGATCGAGAAGGAAAAAGCGCTGGAAGAAGAGAAAAAGAACATCCAGGCCATCATCCGCGAGCGAATCACGGTGGAAAAAGCCACGGTAATCGAGGAGGAGAAAATCAAGGACACCCGCGCCCAGGCCCTGGCCGACCGCGACAAGCTGGTGGCCCTGACGGCCGCCAAGCAGCAGGCCGAAACCGCCACGGTGGCCCTGGTCGGCGGCGCCGACATGGAGCGCCAGGCCGCCGAGTTCCGCGCCAAGCAGGTGCTCATTGACGCCGAAGCCGAGAAGGCCGCCGCCGAGTTCAAGGGCCAGGCCATTCGCACCCTCGCCGAAGCCGAAGCCAGCAAGGCCACGGCCGTAGGTTTGGCCGAGGCGCAGGTGATGCAGGCCAAAGCCACCGCCCGCCAGAAGGAAGGCGAAACCGAAGCCAACGTGCTCCAACTCACCGCCGCCGCCGAAGCCCAGGCCATCCAGTCGCGGGCCGGTGCCCAAGCTGAGGCCGACGAGAAGCTGGGGCTGGTAGCCGCCAAAGTCAACCGCGAAAAAGGCCAGGCCGACGCCGACATCATCCAGTTCCGCGCCGACGCCGACCAGAAGAAAGGGTTGGCCGAAGCCGCCGTATCGGAGCAGAAATTCGCGGTGGAAGCCAAGGGCATCGAAGCCAAGGCCGACGCCATGAAGAAGCTCGACGGCGTGGGCAAAGACCACGAGGAGTTCAAGCTGCGCCTCGACAAGGACAAGTCGGTGGAACTGGCCCAGATCAACATTCAGAAGGACATTGCCGCCTCCCAGGCCGGCGTTATCGGCGAGGCCCTCAAAGCCGCCAAAATCGACATCGTGGGCGGCGAAACGATGTTCTTCGACCAGATCATCGGCTCTATCACCAAGGGCAAAATGATTGACCGCACCGTCCACAATTCTGAAGTGCTGGGCACCGTGAAGGACGCCTTCTTCTCCCAGGACGGCGGCGACTTCAAAGCCAACCTGCGCCGCTTCGTGGACCAGTTCGGCCTCAGCTCGGAGGACATGAAGAACCTGAGCGTCTCGGCCCTGCTGCTGAAGATGATGAACCAGGCCGGCGACGACGCCACCCGTGCTACGATTACGCAGCTGGCGGGTACGGCGGCGGCGCTGGGCATCGGGGATAAGCCGGCGCGGCTGCTGTAACCTCTAGTCGCCTCACCCCCTAGTCCCCTCTCCGAAAAGGAGAGGGGGAACTAGCTTCTACCCTTTTAAAGCTAGTGCTAGTTTCTCTCTACCTCCAAACTCTACAACTAGAGCCCCTCTCTTTTTCATTCCGCGCTTTGAGCGGCGAAGGGGTTGGGGTGAGGCGACTAGTATCTAGCGCTGACTACCTGCTCATGCAAGCACCCGATTCCACCACTCCACCCCAAATGACCCGCCGGCAAATCGTGGGTCTCGCTCTTGGACTGGCTTTCTCCATTGCTCTTTTTGCTAGCCTTATCTACTTCATCAGAGCGGATATTGCTGAACAGCGCGCGGCTATCCTGAAAAATCCAGGGTACGCCACGGGCATTATCACCCGGGTCAGAAGGCACAAAAATCGGCGCGTATCAGTGCGGTATACTGTGGGCGGCGTGGAGCATTCCCTTCGGACGCGGGTGTCCAGAAACTTTTTGCGCACCCACGCCAAAGGTGACACTACCGCCGTCATCTATGCTAAATCAGATCCAGCTAATGCTATCCTGAAGGCCCGGTTACGGTCCTCCCGAAACTAATTAGCCGTTTTTTCTCCCCGCAAGGGTCTGTGCCTTGCCATCCTATGGAAGCTCAAGCTACCCAACTCGAAACCGGCACCTACGAAATCCTGCGCAACCGCCTGCTCAAAAGCAGCACCGACCTGCGCCTGCGCCTCGACCAGCTCAACGCGGAGCGCAAGCAGGTGTTTGGGGCCGTGGATACGCGCCTGATTGGCACCGGCCGCATCAGCACCGAAAACAACTGCGTGGCCTGGGACATGGTGCCGGTGGGCCAGCGGTTCATCTTCGGCTACAACGTGGTGCTGGGCCTGAAGGCCGAGCCCGACTTGGCCGATGTGTTTGGGGTGTACGAGTACGCCGCGCACGACTTCCGGCCGCTGGGGCTGGAGCTGTTACAGAACCCGCAGTTTCTGGAGGATTTCCGCAACCTGTACCGCTACTACAAGAACACCCAGTTCGTGAAGTTCGCCGTCATTGGCGTGCACCTGTTCATGGTGTTTCGGGTGGGCAAAAGTGCCTCGGATGTCAAGACGTTCAAGTGGCTGGTGCAGGGCGATACGCTCACCTACCTCGACAACCGCTCCGACCACGAGTACACCTTCCCGCCCCAGCACGAGTTCCAGTGGAAGCGCGCCACCCGCGACATGCAGCGCGGCGGTAAGCACCCCCACATCAGCATCGAGGACAAGGTGTTCGTGGAAACCGTGGGCGGTGATTTGACCATCAAAGTTGAGGACAATACTGCCTCCGGCCACGGCATTCTGAGCGAGCCGGTGGACGACAAGGACCAGACCCTCGACGACTCGGAAATCTACTTTGCCGTGGTGGGCAACCTGATTCTGCTGAAAATCCGACCCTACCAGGAGCAGCAATACCGCTACTTCATCTTCAACCACCGGCTCAAAACCGCCCAGCACCTCGATGCCCTGGCCGATGCCTGCGTGCTGCTGCCCGACGGCCAAGGCATCATCTTCCCCCACGGCTTCTACCTGCAAACCGGCGACAACAAGCTGTTCGACAACGGGCTGCGGGAAATGCTGTTCGAGAAGCGCGTGGTGTCGCCGAACGGGGAGGATTTCCTGTACGTGTTCTTCAACAAAGACCACGGCACCTACCTGCTGCTGAGCTACAACCGCATTGCCCAGCGCGTGGATAACCCCATCGTGTGCCACGGCTACGCGCTGTTTGAGAATGGGGAGCTGTGCTACTTCCGGGCCGACGACGAGCCCAAGAAGCACCACGCCGTGCAGATCTGGCAGACGCCCTACACCGCCCCCGATTTCCAGCTGCCCATCACCTCCGACTCCTACCTCTACAAGCTGGGCAACAAGGAGATTGTGCGGGCCATGAGCGAGGTACAGGAAGTGCTGACGCTGGCCGGCAAGGACGACAGCTACGCCGGCCTCTACCTCGACCTGATCCGCCAGACCACCAGCCTCACCGACGCCTACCACTGGCTGCGCGAACCTGCGGCCCAGGCTTTGGCCGAGCCCCTGGCCGAAATCCGCCAGACAGCCACGGCGGCCGTGGAGGAGTTCGAGAAGGTGCAGAGCCTGCGCAAGAACACGGCCCAGCAAACGGCCACCGTGTTCCAGAAAGCCGACGAGCTGACCGGCCGCATCCGCCGCTCAGCGCCCGATACCGTCACGGAGTTTGTGCAGCTGCTGGGCGAGCTGCGCGGGGTGCGGGGCGAGGTCATTTCGCTGAAGGAGCTGCGCTACGTGGAGCTGCCAGCCGTGGAAAAGCACGCCGCCGACCTCGAAAGCCTGAGCAAGGAAGTGGCGCTGCAAACCGTGGACTTCCTGCTCCGGCCCGATGCCCTCCTGCCCTATTCCCAGCGCGTGCAGGCCATTGCCGACGGCGTAGAGCAGGTGCAGAAAACCATCGAGGCCGACCAGCGCGAGCAGGAAACCGCCGCCGTGGCCCAGGAGCTGGAGCTGCTGATTGAGATGGTGAGCAACCTGCCCATCCCCGACCCCACGCAGACCACGGCCATCATCGACAATATCTCGACGGTGTACGCCCGCTTCAACCAGATCAGGGCGGCGCTGAAGCGGCGGCGGCAGGCGCTGGCCGGCACCGAGGCCCAGGCCGAATTTACGGCCCAGCTAAAGCTGTTGGAACAGGCCCTCACCAACTACCTCGACCTGGCCGACACGCCCGCTAAGTGCGACGAGTACCTGACCAAGCTCATGGTGCAGCTGGAAGAGCTGGAAGGCAAGTTCCCCGACTTCGACCAGTTCATCGAGCAGCTCACCACCCGCCGCGAGCAGGTAGTAGAAGCCTTCGAATCGAAGAAAACCGCCCTGGTGGCCGCCCGCAACCAGCGCGCCACCGCCCTGCTGCAAAGCGCCGAGCGGCTGCTGAAAGCGGTGCAGAGCCGCGTCAGCCGGATGGAATCGGTGGCCGACATCAACGGCTATTTTGCCGCCGACGTGATGGTGGAGAAGGTGCGCCAGACTGCCCAGGACCTGCTCAGCCTCGGCGACTCGGTGAAGGCCGACGACGTGCAGAGCCGCCTGAAAACCCTGCGCGAAAACGCCGTGCGCCAGCTCCGCGACCGGGCCGACCTGTTCGCCGACGGCGGCCAGACCCTGCGCTTCGGCACCCACGCCTTCACCGTGAACACCCAGCCCCTGGAGCTGACCGTGGTGCTGCGCGACGACGACCTGCACTACCACCTCACCGGCACCAACTTCTTCCAGAAGATAACCGACTCCGCCCTGCTGGCCTCCCGGCCCGTGTGGGAGCAAACCGTGGTGTCGGAAAACCAGGATGTGTACCGGGCCGAGTTTCTGGCCTGGCGCATCCTGCAGGCCGCCCACCACCCCGCCCCCGCCAACCCCGAGGCCGGCCGACCCGCTGTGCTGTCGGTACCCGAGCTAACCCACCTCAGCCTCGCCGAGCTACTCACCTACGTGCAGCAGTTCATGGCCGCGCGCTACCAGGAAGGCTACCTCAAAGGCGTGCACGACCACGACGCCGCCCTGCTGCTCACGGCCCTAGTGCGCCTCACCCGCACGGCAGACCTGCTCCGCTACCCGGCAGATACCCGCGCCGCTGCCGCCCTTTACTGGCTGCGCTTCGCCGACCCCGACCAGCGCGCCCACTGGGAGCGGCAGCTGCAGGGTATCGGCGTGCTGCTGCAGGTCTTCCCCGACTCCCAGGAGTTCGACCAGCTCAAAGCCGAGCTGCAAGCCGCCGTCGAAACCTTCGCCGCCCAAACCGGCATCTTTACGCCAGAACAAGTGCAGGAAGCCGGCGACTACCTGTTCCACGAGCTGACCCACACCGGCTCCTTCATCATCTCCCAGGAAGCCGCCGACCTCTACCAGCAGTTCCAGAAGCAGCTGCAGGAGCGCCACGCCACCGACCTGTTCCAACAGTCCATCACCCAGCTCCAGGACCAGCCCGTGGCCCAGTTCCAGCTGGTGCGCCAGTGGGTGCAGAGCTGCCTCACCCCCCGGCCCCCTCTCCAGGGGGAGAGGGGGAGCCAGTCGGCAAATAGCGGTGCTGGCCTAACTCAACCCAAACTACGAGACTCATCCAACGATATCAATCGTCAGGCTCCCCCCTCTCCCCCCGGAGAGGGGGGCCGGGGGGGTGAGGCAACAGAAACTGCCGTCCTCCTGCTCACCCAAACTTTCGACCCCGCCCGCGTGGTCCACACGCCCACCACCGAAACCCTCGACGGCTTCCAGGGCACCCACCCGCGCATCATTACCACTAACAACGGACAACTAACAACCAACAACTACACCCTCAACTTCCCCGAACTCCGCCGCCGCCTGCTGCACTACGACCGCACCACCGTGGCCCAGTTCGAGCAGTTTCAGGAGACGAAAAAGCAGCTGTTGACCCGCGCCGCTGAGGATATGCGCCTGGAAGATTTTCGGCCCCGCGTGCTCACGTCGTTCGTGCGCAATCAGCTGATTGATAAAGTGTACCTGCCACTCATCGGGGCCAACCTGGCCAAGCAGATCGGGACGGCCGGCGAGGGCAAGCGCACCGACCTGATGGGGCTGCTGCTGCTGATTTCGCCGCCCGGCTACGGCAAAACCACCCTCATGGAGTACGTGGCCAACCGCCTGGGCCTCATCTTCATGAAGATCAACGGGCCGGCCATCGGGCACGCCGTCACCAGCGTCGACCCCGCCCAGGCCCCCAACGCCGGGGCGCGGCAGGAGCTGGAAAAGCTGAATCTGGCCTTCGAGATGGGCGACAACGTGATGATTTACGTGGACGACATTCAGCATTGCCACCCCGAGTTTCTGCAGAAGTTCATCTCACTCTGCGACGCCCAGCGCAAGATTGAGGGCATCTACCAGGGCCGCGCCCGCACCTACGACTTCCGGGGCCGCAAGGTGGCCGTGGTGATGGCCGGTAACCCCTACACCGAAAGCGGCGACGTATTCCAGTTGCCCGACATGCTCGCCAACCGCGCCGACATCTACAACCTCGGCGACATCCTCACGGCCGGCTCCGAAGACGCCTTCCGCCTCTCCTACCTCGAAAACGCCCTCACCAGCAACACGGCCCTAGCCCGCCTCGCCACCCAAAGCCCCCAGGACGTGCCCGCCCTCATCCGCCTCGCCGAAACCGGCCAGCAGGACGGCCTCAGCTTCGAGGGCAACCACTCGCCCGAGGAGCTCAACGAGTACGTGGCCGTGCTCGGCCAGTTGCTACGCCTGCGCGACGTGGTGGCCAAGGTAAATGCCGCCTACATTGCCAGCGCCGCCCAAGCCGACGCCTACCGCACCGAGCCGCCGTTCAAGCTCCAGGGCTCCTACCGCAACATGAACAAGCTGGCCGAGAAAGTGCGCCCCGTCATGAACGACCAGGAAATAACCGACCTGCTGGCCGCCCACTACGAAAGCGAGGCCCAGACCCTGACCAGCGCCACCGAATCCAACCTGCTCAAGCTGCGCGAGCTACTCGGCTGGCTCACCCCCGAGCAAGCCGCCCGCTGGCAGCAAATCAAGCAAACCTACCTCGACAACCTCCGCCACTCCGGCGCCGGCCAGCTCCTGCAAATGCTCGATAAGCTGGAGAATATAGCTGGTGGCCTGAGCGGGATTCGGGAGGCGCTGAAGCGGGAGTAATTTACCGAGATGGAACACCCATACCTGACTGCCACAGTGTGCTTCACAATGGGCATCTACCTAATCTGGATTAATGCTCGGCAGCTCCGGCTAAATATATATCTGCGGGCTAATGGCATTCTTACTTCGGCAGTCATTACTGAGGCCAGGCTTACCAGAGAGAGGGATGCTTTCATCAGCCACTTCAAGGCTACTTACCAGGACCCGCACCACCGCTTGCATGAAGCTAATTTCTCGGCGAAAGATTCGAACGAGGAATTCTTATACCTAGTAGGGGGAGAAATACACGTCTACTACGACCCCTTGCGGCCGGAGAATTGCGCCCTTGCCACCGATGTTAAGTCAACTGGCGCCTACTATGCTTTGGTATTCGGAGCAGCAGCCATTACCTACGTGGCTTATATGATTTGGGAGGTGCTAAAACAGGGGTAAAATTTCACGCATGGGTTTTACTTTACTTTCCCCCTGCAGTCGCTCGGCTATTGCCGAGTGACCACTATGCCGGAGCGGCTGTGCCGCGAGCGTCCCGCGCCGTGCCGCCGTTTGCCCTGGTGGCGCGGGCTACTGCTCAGCCGTAACTGCGGCGGGGTAGCCGCCGGGAGGTTTGCAAGGAGCCATAGACCAACCCAGTACCCTTTATGGCAGGCCCAGAGGCCGTTGCTTAGAGCAAACAACGGCCTCCGGTCAGGTGCCGGCCACCCGGCCGCTTACCCACATTCATTAACAAACCGCTATACTCTCCGGCAAACCCCTATCTTCCGCCCCTTTATCTACTCCCTCTATTCCCCCTGTGAAGAAACTCTTTCTGCTGCTTGCCCTACTCGGAGTCGTCATATCGGCCACCGTGCTGCGGGCCCAGCACCCTAAACCCGCGCCCCACCCCATTACCACCGTCCCTCAGCTCACCGATTCCATCCAGCGCATCATGCGTCAGGAGCACATTCCGGGCCTGCTGCTCAGCCTGGTAATCCACGACTCGGTGCTGTTTGAAGGAGGATTGGGTCTGGCCGACGTGGAAAACCGCCGGCCCGTGACGGCCCACACCCTGTTTCGGATGGGCTCCGTTACCAAGACGTTTGTGGCCACCGGCCTGCTCCAGCTCGTGGAGCAAGGCAAGCTCAGCCTCAACGACGAAGTGCGCAAGCTGGCCCCCGAAATTCTAATCGACAACCCCTGGGAAGCTACCGACCCGGTGCGCGTGGTGCACGTGCTGGAACACACCGCCGGCTTCGACGATATGGGCATCAACCACATGTACAACGCCACCGCTACCGACCCGCGCGGGGCCGCCGCCGTGCAGGTGTTTCGGCGCGAGCTGCGCTGCCGCTGGCGGCCCGGCGAGCGAATGTCGTACGCCAACCCCGGCTACCAGCTGGCCGGCTACCTGCTCGAAAAGCTCAGCGGCCAGCCCTACGAGCAGTACCTGAGCCAGCACCTGCTACGCCCCCTGGGCATGCCCGAGGCTACCGCCGACCTGCGCCCCGCCGCCAACCCCAGGCTGGCCCGCGGCTACCGCTACGCCGATGGCCGCTACCAGCGCATCATGCCGCTGCCCATCTACGCCGGCCCGGCCGGCTCGCTGAGCGCTTCCGCCGCCGATATGACCCGCTGGGTGCAGTTCTTTCTCCACGACTTCCGGGGCCCCAACGGTACGGCCCTGCTCCGGCCCGCCGCCCTGCACGCCATGGAAACGGCCCACACGGCCCTCGGGGCCCGCACCGGCGTGCCCGGCGGCTACGGCCTGGCCAACATGGCCATGAACCCGCTCGGCAAAGCCGTGTTTCGGGGGCACGGCGGCAGCATCGGGGGCTTCTCGTCCACGTTTGCCTACCACCGCGGCCTGGGCGCGGGCTATGCCCTATCCAGCAACGGCGACCAACGCACCTCCAGCATCGATAAGCTGGTGCTGGAATTTCTGTTGCGCCAGGTGCCCCCGCCGCCCCGGCCCCGGCTCGTACCCCTCGATGCCGCTGCCGTAGCGCCCTTCCTGGGCCACTACCAGAACGAGGCGCCCCGCCAGCAGCTCCTGGGCCTGCGCGACTACCTGCTCGGCGACCAGCGCCTCACCCGGCGGGGGCCGTTGCTGCTGTTGCTGCCCCTCCTCGGCCAGCCCGACACGCTGGTGCCCACCGGCCCGCTCACCTTCCGCCGCCCCCGGGAGCAGTTCGCTTCCATGGTGCTCACCCACGACCACGACGGCCGCCGCACCCTGGTTACGGCCAAGGGCTATTTCCTGGAAGCCAGCTCCGGCTGGTGGTGGCTGCGGCCGGCCCTGCTGGCCCTCAGCCTGCTGCTGGTGCTCACGGCCAGCCTAGCGGGCCTGGTGTGGCTCGTCATGGCCCTGCGTCGCCGGCTGCCCCGCGCCCAGGTGCTGCCCCGTCTGCTGCCATTGCTGGCCACTACGGCCCTGCTGGTTGCCGTGGCGGCCTTTGCCAGCCTGGCCAGCCATTTCTGGGACGCTGGCCACCTCAGCCTGACCACGGGGCTCATCGGCGTGGGGCCGCTGGCCTTTGCCGTGTTCAGCCTCGCCGGGCTGTTGCTTACGCTGCGCCGCTTCGGCCAGTTCCGTAGCCGCGCGGTGGCCTGGTACCTGCTGCTCACCTACGGAGCATTGGGCTGGCTGGCCGCCACCCTGGCTACCTACGGCTGGCTGAGCCTGCACCTGTGGTCGGTGTAGGCAGTCAGGGGTTTCAGCCCCCCGGCAACCTGCGCCACTCCGACCCCGCCCAGCTCCTGCAGATGCTGGAGAAACTGGAAAGTATTGCTGGCGGCCTAAGCGGGATTCGGGAGGCGTTAAAGCGGGAGTAGTTCACCAGCACAGAACGTCATGCTGAGCTTGCCGAAGCATCTTGTGTGCTTATGTTGCCAAGCTAACCGTCATGCTGAGCGCAGCCGAAGCATCTCGCGTGCTGACGTTGCTCATCTACCCACTTGCCAATGCCGCAGCGTAAGCCTCTACCTCCACCCCAACGGCCTCAAGTGCCATGACCATCCCGGTAATTCCTGAAGATCTGCTGTTCGCGCTTATCTGCCTGCTGCTGGGTGGGCTGTTCCTACGCAAAGCTAATCGGCTCCACCAGAAACATCAGCACATGCTCATCCACAGCCTCTCCGCCACAGCCACCATTGTCCGCCTCGAAGACAACCCTTCTACCGACCACCGCACCTACTTCCCCGTCCTGCGTTTCCAGACGGCTACCCAGGAAACCGTTACGGTTTGCTACCCCCACAGCAAGCGCCGCTACCAGTTTCGTGTGGGCGAGCCGCTGCAAATCCAGTATAATCCCGCCACGCCCACCGAAATTCTGGTCCCCTCCTACAATCAATCTGATATAACAATCTACCGCTGGCTAGGCCGGGCCGCTGGCTAGGCCGGGCCGCTGGCTAGGCCGGGCCGCCGGCCTGTTAGGTGTCGTTGCTATACTTGCTTATATGCTGGCGTAACAGGTAGCAGCACTCCGCAACTTTCCGCTACTCCCACCCCGACCAGCTCCCGCATTTCCCAATGAACACCTTCTTCTTTGTACTATTCGCAGTGGTGGTTGCAGGAATGGCATTTGCCTTCTACCGCTCCAACAAAAACTCCCACAGCCGCCTGGATATTCTCCGGTATGGCAAGCGGGTTCCGGGAGAAATAGTAGACCTCGAGTTCTTTGGCCTGTTTTACCGCTTCCCGGTGGTCCGCTTCCAAACGAGGGCCGGGCAACTCCTGACGCTCACTGCTTCAGACAAAGCACAGGTCACCGAGTTCAGCAAAGGTCAGCAGGTGGAAGTGTGCTATCTGCCAGAAGCCACAGACCAGTTCATAATCGTCTCCGGTCTTGACGTCCTGGTCAACTCAGAAACCGAAGTAGCGAAAGGCAAATACCGGCTTAAAAAAGGCCAGGAGCGGCGCGACAATAGAAAGTAAAAGCCCAGTAGGTACAATCGGCAAATGGAAAAATCTGTGCGGAATTATCGTTGAAACGGAGGAAGTTCTACCTTGCTGCCGGGCCAAACCCCTCTCCTTTATGGGCAAGCACTACCCCACCATCACGCCTGAAATCCAAACGTTCATTGAGCGGCAGCACCTGTTTTTCGTGGGCACGGCTGCCGCGGATGGGCGCGTCAACATCTCGCCCAAGGGCCAGGATACCCTGCGCGTGCTCGACGCCAACCGCGTGGCCTGGCTGAACCTGACCGGCAGCGGCAACGAAACCGCCGCCCATCTGTTGGAAGTCAACCGCATTACCCTGATGTGGTGCGCCTTTGAGGGCCGGCCCAACATCCTGCGCCTCTACGGCGCTGCTACCGTGTACCACCCCCGCGACGCGGAATGGGTGGAGCTGCTGCCGCTGTTTCCGACCCTGCCCGGCGCCCGCCAGATAGTAGTCGTAACCGTGGACCTAGTGCAAACCTCCTGCGGCATGGCCGTGCCATTACTGGATTTCCGGGCTGAACGCGACGAGCTAAACGACAGCATGGAAAAGCGAGGCCCAGAGCAGGTAGCGCAGTACTGGCACGACCGGAACGCCCGCAGCCTCGACGGCAAGCCCACCGGCATCTGAGCCACGTAGCAGAACGTCCAACTGGCGCGAGTCTGGCGCAGCACAACTTGTGCCCAGCCATAGTGCGCAGACTACCCATCCACTGCCGCGCCAGCGGCAAACCACTTCCGTGCCAACACACAAGAAAAGCCCCTCAACATGATGCCAAGGGGCTTTTTGCACAGGAAATACACCAGGCAATCCGGTGCCGGCAAAGACCGGTTACGCCATGTGCTGGCCGCCGTTGATGGCGAAGTTGGAGCCGGTGATAAAGCCGCTTTTCGCCGAAATCAGGAACGAAACGGCTTCGGCAATTTCCGTGGGGCCACCCAGGCGGCCTACCGGAATCTGGGCAATGATTTTCTCCCGGATATTCTCCGGCACGGCCATCACCATTTCGGTTTCAATATAGCCGGGCGAAATCGTGTTGACGGTAATGCCATACTTGGCCACTTCCAGCGCCAATGACTTAGTGAAGCCGTGCATGCCAGCCTTGGCGGTGGAGTAGTTCGTCTGGCCGTACTGGCCCTTCTGGGCGTTGATGGACGAAATATTAATGATGCGGCCGAAGCGGCGCTCCACCATGCCCTGAATCACGTGGCGGGTGCAGTTGAATACGCTGTTGAGGTTGGTGTTCAACACCTCGTCCCACTGCGCCTTGGTCATCTTCACAAACGAAGTGTCGCGCGTGATGCCCGCGTTGTTGATCAGAATATCAATGGGGCCGATGTTCGTCTCGATGTGCTGCACCATCGTGCCCACTGAGTCGAAGTCGCTCACGTCGCCGTGCACCAGCTCAATGTGGTGGCCGGTTTTATCCAGCTCCTGCTGCAGCTGCACCGATTTTTCCTCGTTGCGGAAGTTACCCACCACCTGGTAGCCGTCTTCGCTGAGCTTGCGGCACAACGCCGTACCAATACCCCCGGTGCTCCCCGTAATCAATGCAATACGCTCGTTGTTCTGCTTCATGCTGTCTGTAACGTCTAATCGGTTTGTGTGTACTACTTTTTTTTCGCGGGCGAAATGAATAGAGTGGGTGACACGGCGGAGCGGCCAGGGACACCGCTGCCCGGAGTAGCTACCCGGAACGTATCGGCTGGGTTTACGGGCCGCGTGGGCAGCGGTCCGTCAGCCGGAGCGGCCAAAGTTATTACATCTGCTCCGAAGCCCGAGCCCCAGACCAGCAAAGCGGGACACTTTTTCGCGGAATAGTGCCTATCCTTGCGGCCTGTATTTTTTTCCGCGCCGCGTATGATTCATTTTTTGCTGATTGACTGCCCCGACGAGCCGGGCCTGGTGTACCGCGTCACGGAGGTGCTCTACCGCCACGGCCTCAACGTGCTGCGCAACGGCGAGTTCGTGGACCGCCACGACCAGCACTTCTTCATGCGAACCGAGTTTGATGGCCCATGCGAGCCGGAGGCACTGCTGCAAGAACTACGCGCCGCCCTGCCCCCCACCGCCCGCGTACGCCTGCGCAACGACCAGCCCCGCCGCATTGTGCTGCTGGCCACCAAGGAGCACCACTGCCTCTCCGAGTTGCTGGTGCGCCACTTCTTCGGGCAGCTCCACGCCGAGGTTCTGGCCGTCATCAGCAACCATGATACCCTGCGCGCCATCACCGAGAAGCTGGGCGTACCCTACCACCACCTCAGTGCCGAGGGCCTCTCCCGCGAAGCCCATGAAGCGGCCGTACTCACCCAGATTGAGTTCTACCAACCCGAGTTTGTGGTGCTGGCCCGCTACATGCGCATTCTGTCCTCGGAGTTCGTGGCGCACTTTCCCGAGCGGCTCATCAACATTCATCACAGCTTTCTGCCGGCCTTCATCGGGGCCAGCCCCTACGCCCAGGCCTATGAGCGCGGCGTGAAAAGCATCGGGGCTACCGCCCACTTCGTCACCGATCAGCTCGACCAGGGCCCCATCATTGCTCAGAGCGTCATCCCTACCGACCACACCCAGAGCGCCCGCGACATGGCCCAGGCAGGCCGCGACGTGGAGAAGCTCACCCTGGCCCGGGCCCTCACCCTGGTGTTCCGCGAGCAGGTGGCCGTGCACCGCAACCGCACCATCGTCTTCGAGTAGCAGCCGGTGGGGCAGTTCTGACAGGGGCCGCACGTCATTGCAAGCAGCACGTCATTCCGAGCGGAGCCGAGGAATCTCGCGTGCTGACGTTGAGTGGTAACGACACCCCAGAACGTCATTCCGAGTGAAGGCGGAGCCGTAGCCGAGGAATCCCGCTTGCGGACGTTGCCAGAGCAATCAGATTACTAACGAGCGAGATTCCTCGGCTACGGCTCCGCCTTGGCTCGGAATGACGTGCTACTTGTAATGAAGTTTCATTTTTGGCAAGCAACCCCGTCACCGGCCGCAACAGCCTGAAATAGCCGTAGCTTTAAGGCTCTTTTTGCCGTTTACCACTGCTTCTGCCGATGAAACGACTTGTACTTTTTGTCCTGCTGCTCAACAGCCTCAGCTCTTGGGCCGTGCCGCTTACTTTTCGGGTGGATATGCGGCAGCAGACGGTGGCCGCCACCGGCCTGCACGTAGCCGGCAACTTCCAGGCCGCAGCCGGCTTTCCGGCCGACTGGAACCCCGCCACCACCCTGCTCACCGACCCCGACAACGACCGGGTGTATGAGGTGACGGTGAACGTGCCGGCCGGCACCTACCTCTACAAGTTCGTGAACGGCAACGCCTGGGGCGGGGCCGAGCTGCCTCCCGCTACCTGCGGCGTTACTGACGGAAGCGGCAACGTGAACCGGGAAGTAGTGGTGGGCGGTAGTGCCGTGCGGCTCCCCACCCTACTGCTTGGCGGCTGCAATACGCAGGTCCGGTTTGCGGTGAACATGCGCGGCCAGAACGTGTCGCGCGCCGGGGTGCACGTTATCGGCAACTTCCAGCCGCTGGCCGGCTACGGCCTGGAAGGCGACACCAATGCCCTGCCCCTTGCTGACGACAACGGCGACGGCATTTATGAGGTGCAGATTGCTTTGCCCGCGCCCATCCGGTTTCAGTACCGCTTCGTGAACGGCAGCACCCTGGCCGACACGGAAACCGTACCCGCCGCCTGCGGTACGCCCGATGCCAGCGGCACGCTCACCCGCGTGTTTGAGGCTATGGCGGCCACCAACCCCATGCCGGCCGTTTGCTTCAGCACCTGCCAGAATTGCGCTCCATCTCTTACCGACTATACCACGCACTGGTGGAACGACGCGGTGTTCTACGAAGTGTTCGTGCGGAGTTTCTACGACAGCAACGGCGACGGCAAAGGCGACTTTGCGGGCCTTACCCAGAAGCTCGATTACCTCAACGACGGCAACCCCTCCACCACCACCGACCTGGGCGTTACCGGCCTCTGGCTGATGCCCATGATGGCCTCGCCGAGCTACCACGGCTACGACGTAACCGACTACAAAGCCACCGAGCCCGATTACGGCACCATGGCGGAGTTCGAGGCGTTTCTGGCCGCCGCCCACGCCCGGGGGCTTCGGGTAATTATTGACCTGGTACTCAACCACGCCTCGGACCAGCACCCCTGGTTTCAGCAGGCGGCCAGCAGCCCCTCCAATGCCTACCGTGACTGGTTCCGCTGGTCGGCTACGGTGCCGGGAACGGGGCCGGGCAACGGCACGGTTTGGCACCCGCGCAACGGCAATTACTATTACGGCGTGTTTTGGAGCGGTATGCCTGACCTGAACTGGCGTAATCCGCAGCTGAAAGCGGCCATGTGGGATGCCTCGCGGTTCTGGCTGCGCAAGGGCGTAGACGGCTACCGCCTCGATGCCGTGAAATACCTAGTGGAAAATAGCAACACCATCGAAAACACGCCCGAAACTCTGGGTATTCTGGAGGAATTTCATGATTCGGTGAGGGCTGTCAACCCCGCCGCTTTCACCGTGGGCGAAGCCTGGTCGAATACGCCGGCCGTGGTGCCCTACGTCCTCAACCAGCGCCTCGATGCCTGCTTTGAATTTGATCTGGCCGCCGCCATCATCAGCAGCCTGAATGCCGGCAATCCGGCGGCCCTGCGCACCCAGTTGGGCGTGGTGGACCGCTCCTACCCCAAGCTGCAGTACGCCACGTTCCTCACCAACCACGACCAGAACCGCGTGCTGGATCAGCTGGGCGGTAATCTGGCCCGCATGAAGCAGGCGGCGGCCCTCTACCTCACCATGCCCGGTATACCGTTTCTGTACTACGGCGAGGAAGTAGGAATGCTCGGGGCCGGCGTGGATGAGGACAAGCGCAAACCCATGCAATGGACAGCCGGCACGCAAGCGGGCTTTACGACTGGCTCGCCCTGGCGCGGTATCAATGGCAACTATGCTCAGTTCAACGTAGCTACCCAACAGGCCGACCCAGCTTCCCTACTCAACCACTACAAGCAGCTCATCCGGCTGCGCAACACCCACGAAGCCCTGCGCAAAGGCTATCTGCTGCCTCTCTCCTCCCCAACCGGCAACGTGCTCAGCTATGCCCGCGTGCATCAGCAGCAAGCCATGCTAATGGTAACTAATATGGGCAGCTCAACTACTCCGGCGCTTTCCCTGGCCTTGTCTACGCTACCGGCCGGCGTGTACCGGGTGACTGAATTACTGACGGGCCAGGCGGCCGGCACCGTCACGCTGGACGCGCAGGGCGGCTTCAGCAACTGGTCCTCGTCTCTGGCAACCCTGGGAGCTAATCAGTCGTGGCTGCTGCACCTTTCGCCCACTCAAATTACGGCCACTATCAGCCGCGCTACTTTCCCCACGAACGTCTACCCAAATCCGGCCACGCAGCAGGTAACACTGGAGCTGCCAACAGCTGCTCCGGCACAGCTGCTGGTGTATAATGTGCAGGGACAATTGCTGCACACCATTCCGCTTATCGGCCGGCGTCACACCCTCGATACCGGCACCTGGGCCAACGGCACCTATCTGTTGCGCATCCGGAGTGGCAAGGCCGTATCGGTGCAGCGGCTGGTGGTAGCCCGCTAGGGCACGGTTCTATCCGCCTGAACGCACAACAGGCCCTGAACGTCGGCTAGAACCGGCATTCAGGGCCTGTTGTGCGTTCAGGCGGGTTATTTTCCGCCGGAGAGGTAATGCTCATCAATGGCTTTGTCCATCTCCTCGCGGAAGGTGATGAGCAGGCGGCTGCGTTCCTGTTCCGGCATGCTTTGCAAAGCGTGCTCAAACGTCAGGCGGTAGACGTGGGCCATGAAGGTGGCCCCATAGGTGGTAAAAAAGCCGTCGTGAACTTTGGTAAAAGCCACTTTCTCGGCGGAGGAGATGGAGAGGGAAAGGGCCAGCCATTCCTTGGCGTTGTTCGCCAGACTAAGTTGTAAATCGGTATCCATGAAAAAAGTAGTGAGGCAAAAAGGTTTCGTGCATGCGGGGCTTCTACCGCTGACACCGGTACGGCAGAAACGTGTGCGGCCCGGTGGCGGGCCCGGTGGCTTGGCCGCCATGCGCCGCTAAGAATCGGCCATCGGTAGTATAGGAAAGAGAACGGCAAGCGGAATGTTTCAGGCCGATTGCACTTCAGCGGGCCAGTTTACCTGCCGCAGCAACACCCGGAACTCGGCCTCCGAGGCCACCCGGCCCTGGAAGCAGTAGAGCATTTGCCCGTTCACGGCTTCCAGCAAGGTCAGTTCCTCATCGGGGTAGAGCACCACGGTTTCCTGGCCGCACTCGCTGGGGCGGCTGTAGCGCGTCTGGCCTGCCGGGGAGCTGAAGCGCGTGAAGCCAAACGCCTGCAGCAGCTCGGCGGAAGGCTGATAAAATGAGGACATGAAACGTAACCCGTAAAGGGAGAAGCCCACCGAAAAACGGGGCCAAAGGCACTGCAACAGCCGAAAGGCAGGCAGTCGGGCGGCACATTGCCGCTTCGGGTAACAGGCGGCCACCGTCGGAGTATGGCCTTTCCTCCAAGGTACGCTTTATTCTCCCGATAAGCCGTTGGGCAGTCCGGCCCGGGCATTTTTTGCACCGAAACCAGACGTCGGCCGTACCTTTGCGCCTGCTTATGCCCCTTACTACCCGCCATATTTTCAAGCTCACCCCACCCTGAGGACTGGCCTGCTTACCCTGCGCCGCCGCTTCCTGCCCGGAAGTGGGCGGCTTTTGTTTTGCCCAAACCCGTCAAGTCTCAGCTGCTTATGTTTCAGGTTCAGCCCTATCTGGCTCAGTATAAAGTCAACGTTAAAAATGAAATTCTCGCCGGCCTGACCACCGCCCTGGCCCTGGTGCCGGAAGTGGTGGCCTTCGCCCTGCTGGCCCACATCAGCCCGTTGGTGGGCATCGGCTCGGCCTTCATCATCTGCCTCATCACGAGCGTATTCGGCGGCCGGCCGGGCATGATTTCGGGCGCGGCCGGCTCGGTGGCCGTCGTCATTGTGGCTCTGGTGGCCCAGCACGGCGCCGAATACCTGTTCCTGGCCGTGGCCCTGATGGGCATTATCCAGATTACCGTGGGGCTGCTGCGCTTCGGCAAGTTTATCCGGCTGGTGCCGCAGCCGGTGGTGTACGGCTTCGTGAACGGGCTGGCCGTTATCATCTTCATGGCCCAGCTGGAGCAGTTCAAGGTGCCCGGCGCGGGCGGCGAGGAGCAGTGGCTGCAGGGCACCCCGCTCCTGCTGATGCTCGGGCTGGTGGCCCTCACCATGGCCATCGTCTACTTCCTGCCCAAGCTCACGAAGGCGGTGCCGGCCTCGCTGGTGGCCATCATCGTGGTGTCGGCGCTGGTGATTGGTGGCAAGCTCGACACCAAGTCGGTGGGCGATATTGCCTCCATCAAGGGCGGGCTGCCCACGCTGCACTGGCCGCAGGTGCCCCTGACCTGGGCTACGCTGGCGCTGGTGCTGCCCTACTCCGTTATCATGGCGCTGGTGGGCCTCACCGAAAGCCTGCTGACCCTGACCGTGGTGGACGAAATGACCGACACGCGCGGCCACGGCAACCAGGACTGCGTGGCCCAGGGTTTGGCCAACGTGGCCTCGGGCCTCACCGGCGGCATGGGCGGCTGCGCCATGATCGGGCAGACGATGGTGAACCTGGAATCCCGGGGGCGCGGGCGGCTGTCGGGCGTGGTGGCGGCCGGGGCGCTGGCGCTGTTCGTGGTGGCCGGCTCCTCGCTCATCGAGCAGCTGCCGCTGGCCGCGCTGGTGGGCGTGATGTTTATGGTGGTGATTGGCACCTTCGAGTGGGCCAGTTTGCGCATTCTGCGCCGCATGCCCCGCCCCGACGTGCTGGTGATGCTGCTCGTGACGCTGGTCACGGCCGTATCGCAGAACCTGGCGCTGGCCGTGCTGCTGGGCGTGGTGGTGTCGGCGCTGGTATTTGCTTGGGAAAACGCCAAGCGCATCCGGGCCCGCAAGCACACCGACGCCGCCGGCACCCGCCACTACGAAATCTACGGCCCGCTTTTCTTCGGCTCGGTGCAGGCCTTCACCGATAAGTTCGACGTGCAGCAGGACCCGGCCCAGGTGGTCATCGACTTCCGCGAAAGCCGGGTGGCCGATATGTCGGGCATTGATGCGCTGCACAAACTCACGGAGCGCTACCACCGCCTGGGCAAAACCCTGCACCTGCGCCACCTCAGCCCCGACTGCCGCCAGCTGCTGCGCAATGCCGGCGCCCTCATCGAAGTCAACATCCAAGAAGACCCCGAGTACCGCGTAGTGACGGCGGAGTAAGGCAGCAGTAGCGCGAACTTTGCAGTTCGCGCTACTGCATAAACCGCTTCAGAAATGGGGCGGTTTTGCTGTTTTTGGCGGCAGCTACGGTGGCGGGCGGGCCTTGGGCTACTACCTGGCCGCCTTCGTCACCAGCACCGGGGCCCATGTCCAGCACCCAGTCGGAGGTGGCTACCACGCGCATGTCGTGCTCCACTACCACCACGGTATTGCCCGCGTCGGTGAGGCGCTGGAGCTGCACTAGCAGGCGCTCCACGTCGGCGGGGTGCAGGCCGGTGGTGGGCTCGTCGAGCACGTAAAGGGAATTGCCGCGGCCGGTGCGCTGCAGCTCGGTGGCCAGCTTGATGCGCTGGGCCTCGCCCCCGCTCAGCTCGGTGGCCGGCTGACCCAGGCGCAGATAGCCCAGGCCCACTTCGCGCAGCACCGTAAGGGCGCGATGCACGGGCGCCTCGTCCCGGAAAAACTCCCAGGCCGCGTCCACCGTCAGGTGCAGCACCTCGGCAATGTTCTTCTCCTGATACTGAATTTCGAGGGTTTTGGCGTTGTAGCGGGTGCCGTGGCATACCGAGCAGGGCGCGTACACCGAGGGCAGAAACAGCAGCTCCACCATCACAAACCCCTCGCCCTGGCAGTTCTCGCAGCGGCCCTTGGCCACGTTGAAGCTGAAGCGGCCGGCGTCGTAGCGGCGCTTGCGGGCCTCGGGCGTGGCCGCGAACAGCTTGCGCACGTGGTCGAACAGGCCGGTGTACGTAGCCATGTTGGAGCGCGGTGTGCGGCCGATGGGCTTCTGATCTACCCGCACCAGCCGCCGGATGGTTTCCAGCCCGGCCACGATGCGCCCGCCGGTTTCGGGCGTGGCGGCGCGTTCCAGCGGGTCGGTGTCGGCTTCTTCTTCCGCTCCCACGGTCTGGCCCAATTGCCCGGCTACCAGCTCCACCAGCACCTGGCTGACCAGGCTGGATTTACCGGACCCCGACACGCCCGTAACGGTAGTGAGCACGCCCAACGGAAACCGCGCCTCCAGGCCGTTGAGGTTATTGCGGCGCACGCCTTCCAGCCGCAGCCAGCCGGCTGGCTCGCGCACGGTGCGGGCCTGGGCCGCCCCGGTCGCCGGGTACAGGAACCTGCGAGTCTGGGAATCCTCTACGCCAGCCAAACCTTCAGGCGGGCCGCTGTAGAGGATTTCGCCGCCCAGCTCGCCGGCGGCGGGGCCCACGTCCACCAGCCAGTCGGCCTGCCGGATAACGTCGAGGTTGTGCTCCACCACAAACAGGGAATTACCGGCCTGCCGCAACCCGGCCAGGGCTTTGAGCAAGGCCTGGGTATCGGAAGGATGCAGGCCGGCCGAGGGCTCATCGAGCACGTACACCACCCCAAACAAGTTGGAATATAGCTGCGTGGCCAGCCGCAGCCGCTGCAACTCCCCCGGCGACAACGTGGGCGTGCTGCGCTCCAAAGACAAATAGCCCAAGCCCAGATCAAGCAGCACCATAAGGCGGGCGCACAAATCCTGCGTGATGCGGCGGGCTACTTCGGCCTGCTCGGGGTGGTCCTGGTCGTGGGCCTGGGGCCGGGCGTTGCCCTCGGCGAAAGGCCGGATGAGGGCTTCCACCCGCTTGAGCGGCAAAGCCGAAAAATCGGCAATATCCAGCCCGGCAAACGTCACGCTCAAGGACTCCCGGCGCAGGCGCTTGCCCTGGCAGGTGGGGCACTCGGTGCTCAGCATGTACTGCAACGCCCGCTTTTTCATGAGCGGGCTCTGGGTGGTGGCGAAGGTGTGCAGCACGTGCCGCCGGGCGCTGCTGAAGGTGCCCATGTAATTCGGCGGCTCCCGGCGCTTCACGGCCCGCTGGGTTTGCTCGGGCGAGTAGCCGGGGTACACCGGCACCACGGGCTGCTCCTCGGTGAACAGAATCCAGTCGCGCTGCTTTTGGGGCAGCTCCTGCCACGGGATATCCACGTTGTAGCCCAGGGTTACGAGGATGTCGCGCTGGTTCTGGCCGCCCCAGGCCTGGGGCCAGGCGGCAATGGCCCGTTCCCGGATGGTAAGCGTGGGGTCGGGCACCATGCTTTGCTCGGTTACCTCGTACACGCGGCCCAGGCCGTGGCAGGTGGGGCAGGCGCCTTCCGGGGTATTGGCGGAAAAGGCTTCGGCGTAGATGATGCCTTGCCCCGCCGGGTAGTCGCCGGCCCGGGAATAGAGCATGCGCACCAGGTTGGAAAGTGTGGTAACGGAGCCCACCGAGGAGCGCGTGGTGGGCGTGCCCCGCTGCTGCTGCAGGGCCACGGCCGGCGGCAGCCCGTCAATGGACTGCACCTGCGGCACCGACATCTGGTGAAACAGCCGCCGCGCGTACGGCGACACCGATTCCAGGTAGCGGCGCTGGGCCTCGGCGTACAGCGTGCCAAAGGCCAGGCTGCTTTTACCCGAGCCCGACACGCCGGTAAACACCACCAGCGCATCGCGCGGAATGTCCACATCCACGTTCTTGAGGTTGTGCTCCCGCGCCCCGCGCACCCGCACGAAGCCGTTGAGGTTGGTAGTAGGTTGAGCGGAATCGGGCATGATGGCGGAGTAAGTTGGCGGCTCCGTATACGGCAGCGGCGGGGAAATATCCCATCAATTACAGCAGCCAGTTTTTGCCTCCACGTAGTGCGCTTATCTGCCAAGACTTATGCAGTCACTATTTCACTTCTACCGCACGGTTACATCAAAAAGCTGCCGCTTCATATCCGCTGTTCTCTTTCCGTTCATCATGTCCTGCAGACTGGCTGTTTCCACTCGCACCGTAGTAGCCGAAATCCAACCGCCGCTCACCACAAAGTAATTCTGCAACCGGACCTCTTTGAGGAGCTTTAACGCGCCTTTATTGATGCGCCACAACTGGAAGCCCGGGGGGCATTCATCTGTCATAACGAAACATTCATTCTGCTTAGCAAATAGCAACGTACCGCTCCGGTTTATGCTTGGCTCATTTGCTACCTCAAATACTCTCCCACTCGCCTGACTAGTGAGTAACTGCTCTAGGTCTTCGTATCTCTGCCTGGTAATCCACACCAAACCGGTGAGAACATTCATACCTCTATAACTATGATTCACCATTTTGGACTCATCTAATGGCGGGTTAAAATCACGAAATACAACACGCTGTTTGTTAGGCCAAGCTATACTAATACCATGATTGCCAATAGATACATTAGACGGTAGCTTTGACGTGAAAGACGCCTGCTGAAACGCCACTAAGCCGCTTTTCGCCGGTGCTACGGTTGCTACCGTACCTACCGCCTGCCACAACTCAGCCAGCGCACTGGTATCGGCCGTTGGCTTTTCGAAATTTGTTCCGCCGGATGCTCCGGTCAGGGTATGCGGTGGGCTGAGCAGCGTCACAGCTAACAGGATAACGCGTGGAAATACCGAAAGCAGATTGCTCATCTAAGATCTATAAGTAAAGAGGAAAGGGCCGCGCAAAATACGGTTAGACTGCTTCTCATCAGTTGCTACCCTGTCACCCGCATCGGCCGCCGCATGAGCAGCACGTACAGCACGGCCGAGAGGAAGAACCCCACGAACCAAGCGTAGCTGTAGAGGCCCGCCAGCCAGGGCCACACCGCACCGGCCGGCACCGCGCCCACGGCCTGCAGAAAGCCCGGCACGTTGGGCAGAATCCCGACGATCAAAGCCAGCATGGCCCGGTAGTTTACGCCGTTCCGGTAAGCATAGCGACCCTCGTAGCGGTAGAGGTCGGGGACGTCCAGCTGCTGGTGGCGCAGCAGGTAGTAGTCGGCTATCATGATGCCGCCGATGGGCCCCAGTAGCGCCGAATAGCCCACCAGCCAGGTAAAAATGTAACCCGAGGGGTCGGCAATAAGCTTCCAGGGAAAGATGAGCAAACCGATAACGCCGGTGATGTAGCCGCCGGTTTTGAAGCTGATGCGCTGCGGATTGAAGTTGGCGAAGTCGTTGGCGGGACTGACGATGTTGGCGGCAATGTTGGTAGCCAGCGTGCTCAGGGCCACTGCCAGCATGGCCACGCTCACCAGCATTCGGCTCTCAAACTTGGCGGCCAGCACTACCGGGTCCCAGATGGTCTGCCCGTAAATGACCAGCGTGGCCGACGTCACCACCACGCCCACAAACGAGAACAGCGTCATGGAGGAAGGCAACGCCAACGCCTGCCCCAGCACTTGGGCCCGCTGGCTCACGGCGTAGCGGGTAAAGTCGGGAATGTTCAACGACAGGGTGGCCCAGAAACCCACCATCCCCGTCAGGGCCGGAAAGAAATAGGCCCAGAACTCCGCCGACGAAGCAAACCGGGCCGGCTGGCTCAGAATCGGGCCCAGGCCGTGACCGGCCGCAATGGCCCACCACAACAGCGCCCCCGCCGCCACCGGCAGGAAAAACGCCTTGAACACCAGCAGCTTTTTGATGCTGTCTACGCCCAGGTACACCACGTACATGTTCAGGGCCCAGAACAGCACGAACACCAGCGCCGGCCCGGTAGCCAGCCCCCAGCTCGGCGGGAATACCGGCGGCAGCTGCCCCAGGGCCGGCAGCCACAGTACCGCCATCTGGTAGAGCGCGTAGCCGCCAATCCAGGTCTGAATACCAAACCAGCCGCAGGCAATAATGGCGCGCAGCAAGGCCGGCACGTTGGCCCCGCGCACCCCAAAACTGGCCCGCGCAAACACCGGAAATGGAATGCCATACTTGGCGCCGGCGTGGCCGTTGAGCAGCATGGGCACCAGCACCGCCGTATTCCCCAAAAAGATGGTCAGTAGCGCCTGCCACCAGTTCATGCCGCCCCCAATGAGCGAGCTGGCCAGCATGTAGGTAGGAATACACAGACTCATGCTGATCCAGAGGGCCGCGTAGTTGGCCGTCGTCCAGGTGCGGGCGGCGGCGGGCACGGGGGCCAGGTCGGCGCTGGTCAGGCCGGGGCTTGGGGGCGCAGCGGCCACGGTGGTATTCGGGGTCATGGCAGGAAGGCCGGGGTGGTTCTTCCTAAAGAAAGCAGATTACCCAAGCATTTCACAATGAGCTGGTAGCGCGCCGCTCCAGACTCACGGAGTTGATGCAGTAGCGCAGGCCGGCCGGGGCCGGGCCATCGGGGAAAACGTGGCCGAGGTGGCTGCCGCAGCAGTTGCAGCGCACCTCTATCCGCTGCATATGGTGGCTGTCATCGAAATGGTAGCGCAAGGCGGCGCGGGTGGCGGGCTGGATGAAGCTGGGCCAGCCGGATATGGCGTGGTACTTGGTGGCTGAATCAAACAGCACCGCGTTGCAGCCGGCGCAGTGGTAGCGGCCGGGCTCGTAGCTGCGGCAGTAGGCGTTGCGGTAAGGTGGCTCGGTGGCGTGCTGGCGCAGTACCTGATATTGCGCCGGCGTCAGTTGCTGCTGCCATTCGGCATCCGGCCGCTCCAGCCGCTGCGGTGGCTCGGGGTTACCGTAGCGGGCAAATGTGAGAATATCGATCCAGCGAATCATTTTTCTGCGTAGGTGTTGCCTTGAATACCTTACCTTCCGGTAGCTGGCAGCAGCGGTGCCGACTATTCCCTTTTGCCATCCCCGGATATGGAGTACCTGTACGATACGCCTCCCCTCTCCATTGCCTACGACCCCAACCACCAGTGGCTGTACGTGGAATGGAAAGGCCAGCACGACGCGGAATCGGCCCGGACGGGTGGGGAGCTGGTGCTGAAATTCCTGCATGAGCGACCCTGCCACAAAATGCTCAACGACAACAGCCAGGTTTCCAGCGAATGGGAACAGGGCGCACGCTGGGTTGGCACCGAATATTACCGCTTACTGGCGCAAGCAGGCATGCGTAGTGTGGCGTGGGTATGCCCCGCGTACTGGCCGGCCCGCAAATCCATGGAAACAGCCATGTGGTTCGTCACGCAACCCACCGTGTTGCTGTTCGATGACGTCGCCGCCGCCTACACCTGGCTGCTGCGGCAGATGTAAATGAGTTGTTGGTTGTTGGTTCTTAGCAGAAGTTCGTCCACTAACGCCTAATAACCAACGCCTAACAACTCATTACGAGCTGCACGAAAGCGTGGCGCTGCCGGGTTTTTCCCTGGCCCAGTCCGGGCGTTTGGCGGCCAGGTCCTCGTAGGCCGGGTGCTCCTCGAAAGGGGTTTTGAGGACGTGGTAGAGCCGTTCCAGGTCGGTCAGGTCGCCGGCCTCGGCGGCTTCAATAGCCATCTGGGCCAGGTAGTTGCGCAGCACGTACTTGGGGTTGGCCGCCAGCATACCGTCCCGGATGGCCTCGGGCGCGGCTGCTTCCTGCCGCAGCCGCTGCACGTAGCGCGTCAGCCATTCCAGCAGCGGCGCGTGCACGGCTCCCAGCGGGTTGTAGCTCACTTCTTCGATGAACAACTGGAAATCCGGCGTGCTACCTTCCGAAGCCGCCAGCAGCGTGGGCACCAAGTGCGACAACTGCCGGAAAAACAGCGTCATGTCGGCTTCTGAGGCTTCCAGGGCGGTGTGCAGCGCTTCGGTCAGGGCATAGTCGGGCTGGCCGTCGGGTTGGGGCGTGAGACCCAGCTTGCGCAAAAGTAGGGCCTGGCGCGTCTGGTTGAAGGTGGCGGCGTAAAGGTCGAGGGCGGGGCGCAGAGTGGCGGTGGCGTCCGTGACCAGCGGCGAGAGGGCCTGGGCCAGCTGCATCAGGTTCCAGAGGGCCACCCGGGGCTGCTGCCCAAAGGCGTAGCGGTAGGTGCTGAAGTCGGTGGTGTTGGGCGTCCAGCCGGGCTCGTAGGGCTCCAGCCAGCCGTAGGGGCCGTAGTCGATGGTCAGGCCCAAGATGCTCATGTTGTCGGTGTTCATCACCCCATGCACGAAGCCCACCGTCATCCAGTGCGCCACCATCACAGCCGTGCGCCGACAGATTTCGGCAAACCACTGCGTGTACACCGCCTCCGAGGGTTCGCCCAGCTCCGGGAAATGGTGGCGAATCACGTAATCGGCCAGTTGGCGCAGGTTGTCCAGCTCCTGATGGGCCAGCAGAATCTGGAAGTTGCCGAAGCGCACGAACGACGGCGCGACCCGGCATACCACGGCCCCCGGCTCAGGGCGGGCGTTGCCGTTGTAGAACATGTCGCGCACCACCTCGTCGCCGGTGCCTGCCAGACTCAGGGCGCGGGTGGTGGGTACGCCCAGGTGGTGCATGGCCTCAGAGCACAGAAACTCCCGGATGGAGGAGCGCAACACGGCCCGCCCATCGGCCCGGCGCGAGTAGGGCGTGGGGCCGGCCCCTTTCAGTTGCAGCTCCCAGTGCGAGCCATCCACGGCCCGCAATTCCCCCAGAGAAATGGCCCGCCCATCACCCAGTTGCCCGGCCCAGTTGCCGAACTGGTGGCCGCCGTAGCGGGCCGCATAGGGCTGCATAGTAGCGGCCACGTGGTTGCCGGCCAGCAGCTCCACCGCCGCGCCCTGCTCCGGCGGCCGCGCCAGGCCCAGAAACGCGGCCAGCTCCTCCGACCAGGCCAGCAGCCGGGGCTCCTGCACGGGCGTGGGCTGCACCGTCGAGTAGTGGTAGCCGGGCACTTGGCGCGGCACGTTTTCGCGGGAAGGGTCGCCGAGCAGCTCCTCCACGAAGGAATTAGTGAAGTGAACCTGTTCGAGGGGTTGAGAAGCAGCCATAGAAAATCCGAAGGAAAAAGACGCGGCCCGGCAACAAACCGGGCCGCATTATGAAGCAAAGAAACAGGTTTCGGCGCACCCAATGCGGGGCCACGCCTCTTAACCGAGCCGGGCGGCGGCCCGTTCCCCGGCCTCAATGGCCCCATCAAGGCGTCCCCACTCGCCCTGGGCGGTTTCGGCCCCGGCCCACAACAGCCGGCCGTCCCAGAGTGGCTCCCTCAGCACGGCCGGCCCCTGCAGCGGTACTGACTGCGGAGGCTGCTCGTCGCCAGGCACGCTGGTAAATGGGTCCTGGGTCCAGTCGAGCTCATGATAGGCTTTTGGGGTAGCGGCTTCCGGCCCAAACAGGCGGGTCAGCTGGGTCACCACCGCTGCCTGGCGGATGGCCGCGTCGGCGGCGCGCAGCGGGTGCGGGGCAGCAAAAAAGCCGAACAGCACCCCGGGCTGGCCATCAGCCGGCGACGCGTCATGAATTTCTACCAACGGCCCGGACTGACTCACAACAAACCCGGCCCACCCAGCTGCCCGCCAGAAGGGCCGGTCGTATACCAGCACGCTTTTCATGGCGTGGCTCATCCAGATTGGGGTGGCCTGCTGGGCCGCCGTGACAGCCGAAGGCAGCGCGGGCGCAAAAATAAAGGAGTGCGCCGCCAGCCGGGGCGGCAGCGCCACCACCACGGCCGCGCCCGGGTACTGCTGCTGTTGGCCCTGGTGCGTGGCCGTGAGCACAACACCGGTCGGGGCTGATTCGATGCGCGTTACCTGGGTATCGAGCTGCACGCAGCCGGGCGGCAAAGCGGCGGCCAGGGCCTGCGCCAGAGCCGCCGCGCCACCGGCAAACCGCAGGTAGCCCGCCGAGCCACTGGGCTGGGCCAGCCGGTGGACGGTAGCGCCGGCCTCGTAGGCAATGGAGCCGGCGCTGTACTGCTCAAACCAGGCCACGCCCAGCTCGCGGGCCAGTGCCAACAGGCGTTGGTGGTGCTGCCAGCCCCAGGTAGCCCCCAGGTCGATGAGCGGACCGGCGGGTAGCGCGGGCACGGCCCAGGTCCGACCGCCCACCCGGGAACGGGCCTCCAGCACCCGCACTGCCCGGCCGGCGGCCGTGAGCCGGTGCGCGGCCACCAGCCCCGACAGGCCCGCGCCCACAATCAGGATAGGCGGCGGGGAAGTTGCATCTGTTGTCATAGCCTGCTTAACCAGCCCGGTTCCCTATTGTGAGAGCAAGCGGTGAAATTCAGACGTCGTACCGACGGGGCAGCGGCCAGAAAACGTTGGAATCGGCTTTGACAAAGCGCTGGTTATCAGTCACGGAAATTGTATATCGAACTTATTCACACCTTGCATTAAACGACTATTTTATTTACCTTTTACAGCTTCCAAATCTAACCTGGCATTCTACTGCCGAGGCCGGCAGGGCTGTCTTCACTCCCACACCACCATGAAAAACCTGCTCGTTCCCACCGATTTTTCCATGGAGGCACACTATGCTTTTGAGGCGGCACTGCAGCTGGCCCACCGCAGCGGCGGCTACGTAACGCTGCTGCACGTAGTAGATGCCCCACCGGCCGCCGGCATTGCCACTTCAGGCGGCATGATGGTCGGTGATGGTCTGGGTAACGTGTACATGATTAAGCTGCTGCAGGCCACCAAGCGCCGCATGCACGAGTGGATGGCCGAAGCCCGCCGCCTGATGCCCGACGTGCCGGTGCGCGACCTGGTGGTAACGGCCGAATTCGAGCCCGCCGTGCTGGAAATCATCCGGGAACACCACATCGAGCTGGTGGTGATGGGCGTGCATGAACACACCTCCTGGACGCGGTTTTTCCTGGATTCGCACACCGAGCAGGTCATGCGGGCGGCTCCCTGCCCGGTGCTGACCATCAAGCAGCCGGCCCCCGATTTCCGGGTGCAGCACCTGGTTTTCGCCTCCGACTTCACCGCCGAGGCCGACCGCGCCGTGCCCGGCCTGCGGCAGTTGCTGCAGCTGTTCCCGGAAGCCACCCTGCACCTGCTGGACGTGGTGCCCTCCGCCGACCGCCACGGGGCAGCTCTGCACGCCATTGAGGATTTCGCCCGCCGTCATCAGTTCACGCACTACGAGGCCGAGGTGTTCGACGCGCCCCGGGTAAGCACCGGCATTCCGCGCTTCGCCGAGCTGGCCCACGCCGATCTGGTGGTGATGCTTACCCACGGCCGTTCCACGCTCAGCCACCTGTTCCAGAGTAGCACCTCCGAAGCCGTGGCCCTGCACGCCCCCCTGCCCGTCATGACGGTACATGCCTGACCCGGAACCGGCCTAACGAAGCGTATGGTCCGGCACCAGCAGGAGCTGATTGGCGCCCTGCTGCAGCGCCACAGCCTGCTGCCACGTCTTCAGCCGACGAACGTCGCGCAGCAGCGGCAGCAGTTGCCAGGTGGTGCCGCTGTTGCTAGTGGCCATTACCTGGCCGTCTTCGGTCAGCAGATACCCCTTGCCGGTGCCGGGCACGAAGGCCACCTGCCCGAAGCTCTGGGCCTGAGGCACGGCATACGGCTGCCAGCGGCCCTGCGCAAAGCGCAGCAGCTGCCGGGCAGGCAGTGGCACGTAGCGCAGTATTCCTTTGGAGAGACGCGGCTTGCGGTTGTCCAACGTGGCCCACAGCTCGCCGGTATCGGCTTGGGCCAAGGAAGTGACTTCCACGGTATCGGGCAGGTCGAGCAGGCGGTAGGGCGGACGCAGCGACACGGGCAGCGCGTAGATATTGCCAGCCGTGGCGCTGACTTCATCAGGCGGAATAGTCGGCATCCGGTCACTGCCAAAGATGAACAGTTGCTCCCCGGTAGCCGAGAAGCTGAAGCCCCGAATGGCCCGGTGGGCCGACAGCCCGTACGGACGCGCCGGGGTATTGCGGGCCAGCTCGGGGCTGATGGTGGAATCCTGCCCGTATATCCAGACGTCGCCATCGGCGTGCATGGGGCTGCGGGTGCCTTCATGGGGGTTGGCGTACGTGCCCACCAGAAAGTTCCGGCCAATAGCCGTGAGGGCGGTGACGTAGAAATTGGTTGGTATCTGCTGGGTTTCCCAGTTGGCCCCGGCCGTTTGGGTCAGGGCAATGAAGGCCGTTTGGCCCTTGTTGGCGAAGTACGTATGCCCACCGGAAGATGTCTTCAACGCATTGCGGCGAAGATGCGTCACGCCTTCCGAGGCCGGATCGGGCGTACGGTACTGCTGCCACGCCCGGCTGCACCCGAACACCAGGCCGCTCAGCAGTAGCACGCTCGCCACACCGGCCCCGCGCCGCCGCCCAGCCCCGGACCGACGTAGCATCAGCCCCAGCCCCAGCACCACCGGCAGCAGAACCGCCGCGCCCATGCTGCCCTGCTGCATCGGCAACGCCGTCGGCCGGAAGTTACCAGCTACGGCCCCGTGCGTGGCATCCAGAAAATGAAACTGCGTTACCGTGAAGCTGGCGGGCGTCGGGACCAGTTCGGTGCGGTTGCCCCGGAACCGGTAGAGCTGCCCGCCTTCGGCCAGCACGTAACCGGAGGAATCGGTGAGAAATTGGAAATCCTGAATGCGCTGGATGGCTTCGAGCGTAAAGACACGCATAGGGAGATAAGAAATACGGGTGCATAGCGGCTAATGAGCCGACAAACATACTCGCATTTGCCCGTAAGCAAACATCCCCCGCTGCCACGGGGGTAACGGGGGATGCGGAACGGATATGGGCTGAGCCGGGTGGCTACAGATTCTTCAGCCACACTTCCCGCAGTGCCAGCTGGGCGGGCGTAGCGGCGGCATTCTGGGCGAAAACGTAGCGCTTCACCTCCTCGGTGCTGCCCAGCTTCACGCGCACAACCTGCTCCTGGCCGTTGCGCACGATGGTGAGGGGCAGTTCGGAGCCGGGGGCGCGGCTGGCAGCACGGCGCAGGCCGGCGTAGTCGTTGCGCACGCCATCTACGGCCACCAGCTGGTCGCCTACCTGCACGCCGGCGGCGGCCACCGGGCCGGCCACGCGGGTGAAGTACACGCCCGCTTCGCGCGGAGCCAGCCCAATGGCCCCCACCGTGGCTATCTGCTTGCCGGTATGCTGGATGGGCGCGTACGTTACACCCACTTTGGCGTAGTACTCGGCCAAGGGCAGCGGCTCGGCATTCTGCACGTAGCGCTTGAAGAAGTCCCCGATTTCGGGGTAGGTGAGCTTGGTGAAGTCTTCGAAGAAGGTCTTCTCACTGAACGGCTTGTTGGGGCCGTATTGCTTGGCCAGCTGCAGCAGCACGTCGCGGAAGCCGCGCTTGCCGCCGCTCAACTCCAGCAGGCGCAGATCGAGGAGGCCGGCCGTGAGGGCCCCGCGCTGGTAAATGTTGCCGTACTGGCGCTGGCCCTCATCCGAAAACGAATTGAGGCCCAGGCGGCTGAGGCTGTAGGTGGTATCGGTGCGGGTACGGTCGTACTGCACTTTGTCGTGCAGCATGCTCAGGTAATCATCCAGGGGCACCAGGCCGCCGCGCAGCTGCATCATGTGCGAGGCCCACTCGGTGGTGCCTTCGTAGAGCCACAAATGCTCGGAGCCGGTGGGTTGCACGAAGTTAAACTGCTCAATTACCTCGGAGTGGATGTTGAGCGGCGTCATCACATGGAAGAACTCGTGGGCCGCAATGTCCACCACGCCCTGCGCCGACTCAGGCGTGAGTGGCTGCTCGGGCAGCACGTACTCGGAGCTGTAGGAGTGCTCCCAGGCCCCGGCCGAGCGGTCGGCGAAGTGGTAGAGGAAGGCGTAGCGCTGCACCGGCAACTGGCCCCCGAAGAAGCTCTGGGCGGCCGTCAGCATCTTCTGCATGTAGCCCAGCAGCGGCTCGGCCTGCACCTTATCGGTGGCCGAGTAGCAATACAGGGCCACATCGGCGTTGCCTAGCTTGGTGCTGGCTTCGGTGAGACGGCCCAGCAGAATGGGCGAGTCCACGGCGTGGTCGTAGCTTTTCAGGTGGTAGTAGCCGTCCTTATCGGCCTGTAGCACCGAGCCGGCTTTCCAGCCGCCGGGGTACTGCAGCTTCAGGCGCAGCGGGGCGGCCTGCATGCCCTGGGGGTAGCCCAGCAGCGTCTGGCCGTTAAGCAATGCGTGGTCCAGCTCCAGCGACGAGCCGCACATGCGGTAGATGCTGTGCTCCTTCACCGGCGTGTCCCAGGTTTCGGCAATGGTGTAGCGGATTTCGCGGGTTTTCTCGGGCTGACTGAGCTGCCACTGATTGGTGTTCAGCTGCTTTACTTCCAGGGCTTTGCCTTTGTCATCGAAGGCCTGAAAGTTGCTCACGAAGCGGCCCATGTCCATCACCTGGTAGGTGCCAGGCGCGGTGGCCGCAAACTGGTAGATGGCCTGGTCCTTTTTGAGCTTGGGCAGCTCCAGCTTCACCTGGAAGGCGTTGCTGTTAGTGGCCGGGTCCATGCTCACGGTGTAGGTCAGCTCCTTGGGGCCTTTGGCCAGGGCCGGCGCGGCCAGGCCCAGCAAAGCGGCCAGGGCGGCCGAACGGAAAATCGGGTTCATGCAGGGAAGATGGGGTGAAAAGAGGGCTAACAGACGCGGCCCGGCCCTAACCGTTGCGTTGGAGCCGGGCCGCGGGAGCCGCAAAGATTACCCAAAAATCGGGAGCGGTTACGGGAGCTTCATCCGGAACAGGCGGAACGGGTATTCCACCCGGTCCTGGCCGTTGTTCCACTTGGGCGTGCGCTCAATCTGGGCGGCGGTGAGGTAGAGGTAGCCGTCGGGGCCGAGGCCAAACGAATCGGGCCAGAGCAGACGCGCGTCGCGCACCACGGTTTCCAGGCGGCCGGCCGGCGTCAGGCGGCGCACGGCGTGGTGGGGCGAGTCGGTGAGGTACACGTTGCCGGCTGCATCGGCCAGCATGCCGTGCTAGATGCCCACCTCCCCTATTTCCTCTACCCGTGCCGCCAGCTCGTAATCATAGTCCTTCGGCTTCTTGGGGAAGGTCACCAAGATGCGGCTCTGTTTCAATACGGCTACTCCAATGGGCCGGCAACGGCCAAACTCAGCAACCGGCTCCAGCGTGGTGAGCGGCTGAAGCAACTGGGCGGAAGCAGCGGAAGAGAGCATAAGCAGGCAGAAAGTAGCAACAGTACACGGATTGGTTTTATAGCGAACAGCGTGGGTTTGACGGCAGACCGAAGCCCGTTGCTACGCGGCCTTGCAACGGAATGCGGCAACTCACCCCAACGGCTCCATCTACTTCACCGATCCGCCTTACGGCCTGCCCGATCAGGCGCGAAACACCGTGCGCGAGCAGCCCGGCAGCTATGTGTACCGCTGCAGTGCCAATGGCAAAGTCACCCGCGAAATCTTCGATCTGCTCTTGACCAACGGCGTGGTCCTGACGGCCGATGGCCGCACGCTTTTTGCTTCGCAGGCTGATTCCCTGCGGCCTGTGCTGATGGCTTATTCTGTGCAGAGCAATGGCAAGATGGGAGCCGGCCGGGTGTTTTTCGACATGCAGCCGCTGCCCCGCCGCCCCAAGGAAGTACCCGACGGCCTGAAAGTTGACCGCGCCGGCAACGTGTGGGCCGCGGGTCACGGCGGCGTGGTGGTTATTTCGCCCCAGGGCCAGCACTTGGGCACCATTGAGGTAGGCGAGGTGGTTTCCAACTGTGCCTGGGGCGACGACGGCAGCACGCTATATTTCACGGCCGGATCTTTCGTGTGCCGCATCAAAACCCTGGCGCAAGCTGTAAGCCGCAAGCCGTAAGCCACAAGCTGATGTCCTGTTACCAGCTTGGGGCTTGCGGTTTGCAGCGTACTGGAACTTGCAGCTCAACGGCACTACTTCTTTAGCGGGTCGTGGCCCCAATTCATCAATGAATAGCGCCAGCGCGAGGTTTCCACGTCGTTCTTGTCGTGCGGGCCCTGGGCCATGTGGCGGCTGATGTAGCGGTGTACTTTGTGCAGGTGAGCTTCGTCGTCGGCGGTGAGGTCGGCTTTCTTTTTGTGCAGAATCCGGACGATTTTCTCGCCCGAGTGGTGGCCAATACTGGTGCCGTCGCCACTGTCCTGCCCCACGGACTTCGACTCCTCGGTTTTCAGCCATTTTTCCAGTTCGGCGGCCGTCATGTTCACGTCTTTTTTGAAGTCGGCGTAGATGCCGTCGGAAGAGTCGTTTGCTTTGGTTGTCATGGTAAATATGCAAGAGGGAATAGATGAATCAGGTGCCCTGCAAGGCGTTTTCTCCAACGAAACCCGCCGTCGAGCCGTTGCCAGTCGGGCTGTATTTCCCCGAATCCTGTTACTACATTTTATCTCACCCTGGCGGCCCTTTCAGTACCGCGCAGGCCCGTAGCTTTGCCCCTTATGGTTGTTGACATACTTATTCTCGGAGCCGGAGCCGCCGGTTTGCTGGCGGCCCGCAACCTGGCCCAGGCCGGCCAGCGCGTAACGGTGCTGGAAGCCCGCTCCCGTCCCGGCGGACGCATCCAGACGCTGGCTGCCGACGCGGGCTTTAGTGCCCCCACGGAGGCCGGAGCCGAGTTTCTACACGGCGACGTGCCGCTGACCCGACAGCTACTCCAGGAATACGGCATCCCTTGGATTGATACCACCGGTACTACCTATGAGGTGACCGACGGGCAGGCCCGTACCGCCGAGTCGTTTCTGGATGACATGCCCCTGCTCCTGTCAACGCTGCACCGCCTGCCGCACGACATGCCACTCGCGGAGTTTCTGGCGCAGTATTTCCCCGGCGACGACCACCAGACGCTGCGCGAGCAGGTCATCCGCTTTGCCGAAGGCTATGATGCTGCCGATGCCCACCGGGCCAGCTGCTTCGCCCTCCGCGACGAGTGGAGCGGCAACGGAGCCGAAGATTCGCCCCGGCCCTTGGGTGGCTACGCAGGCCTCATCAACGGCTTGGTGTGGGAGCTGGAAGCCGCTGGCGGTCAGTTGCTGCTTGGTACTCATGCCCGTCTAGTCACCTGGCAACCAGGCCGCGCCGAAGTCCGGTGCCAGGACGGCCGGGTGTTTGCGGCCCCGCGTCTGCTGCTTACGGTGCCGCTGGGGGTGTGGCAGGCTGAAATGGACCAGCCCGGCTACCTTCCGCTGCGTCCCGACCTACCGGAACACCGCGCCGCCGCCCGGGCATTGGGTTTCGGCGCGGTTATCAAGTTTCTGCTTGAATTTACGGAGCCCTTTTGGGAACAGACCACTGCCGAAATCGGCCAGCCCTTGCCTGAGCTGGGCTTTCTGTTTTCCGACGCCGCTGTGCCCACCTGGTGGAGCCAGCACCCGGCCCAGCAGCCTTTACTTACGGGCTGGGTGGCTGGCCCGGCTGCCGCGCAGCGTCGTCACAGCTCTCCCGAGGAGCTGCTCACGGAAGCCCTCAGCTCATTGGCCTACCTGCTGCACACCACGCCCGCTTTCCTGCGGCAGCACCTACGTGCCCACCACATCATCAACTGGGCCGCCGATCCGCTGGCATTGGGGGCCTATGCCTACGCCACGGTCGGCGCCCCCGAGGCCCGCGCCATCCTGGCCGCGCCCGTCGCCGACACGTTGTTTGTAGCCGGTGAGGGCGTGTACGATGGCCCATACCTGGGCACCGTGGAGGCGGCCCTGGCGACCGGCGAAGCTGCGGCCCGGCAGTTGCTGCTACCGTAGTAGCGTGTGAATAATTACGAATAGAAAAGCCAACGGGCACCGCTATAGCAGCGGTGCCCGTTGGCTTTTCTATTCGTACTAAGTCAATTAATGACGGTCCCGGTCGTTGCGGTGCTGGGCTTCCCAGCGGGCTTTCTCGGCAGATGTCACGCGGTGACTTTTGCCGTAGCCGTAGTTGAAATCCTTGTCCCGACGGTCGTTGTCGTAGCGGCGGTCATCGTCGCGGCGGTCATAGCGGTGCTGTGCTTCCCAACGGGCTTTTTCGCTAGACGTCACGCGGTGCTTTTTGTCGAAGCCGTAGTTGAAGTCCCGGCTGTTGCGGTCATCATACTTGTTGTATTCTTTGCGGTTGCGGTCATCGTCGCGGTGGTCGGCCACGGGAGCTGCCAGCGAGGCGGTAGACGACAGGAGAACGAAGGCAGCGGCGAGGGAAAGCAGGGAGGTTTTCATGACTTGGGAAAGATGGAGAGTGAAAGAGAAACAGCCGTTTCCAGATCAGGAGCGAGCTTTTTTAAAGATTCAAGCGCTTGCCAGACCACTTGCAAGCGCAGTGCCGAATCCGGCCCAGCTGCTTCAGCAACGGGTTTTACTCTACCAATCCTTCGTTTTCTTCGTCTGTTTCTCGTTAATCATCCTTCCGAAATACAAACCAGCCACAAAAAAGGGCGGAGAAGCTACGGCCGCCAAACCTGCTTCCCCGCCCTGCTGCCGGAGGCAGCAATTTCCGGCCGCGCCTACAGCAGCCCTACGCCAGCCTCAGCCAGCTCGGCACGCACCGCGTCCGACCAGATACTTACCTGCACTTCACCGATGTGGCCTTTGCGCAACAGGAACATGCACACCCGGCTCTGCCCGATACCGCCGCCAATGCTCTGGGGCAACTCATCCTTCAGCAGCCGCGCGTGGAACGACAGTTCCTGCCGGTCTTCGCAGCCGCGCAGGGCCAGTTGGCGCACCAAAGCGTGCTTATCCACCCGAATCCCCATTGATGACACCTCAAACGAGGTTTGCAGCACCGGGTGCCACAGCAGAATGTCGCCGTTGAGGCCTCGGTAGCCACTTTCCGTTTCGGTGCTCCAGTCGTCGTAATCAGGGGCGCGGCCGTCGTGAGGCTCCCCGTGGCTTAGCTCACCCCCAATGCCCATCAGGAATACGGCACCGTACTGCTTCACGGCCTCGTGCTCCCGCTCTTTGGGCGTAAGCGCGGGATATTGCCTGAGCAGGTCCTCGGCGTGCAGGAAGGTGATTTTACCGGGCAGCACGGGCGTAATTTCAGGGTATTCAGCCGTTACGCGGGCTTCTGTCGTTTTCAGTGCCTCATAAATCCGCTCCACGGTATCCTTCAGAAACTCCGGCGTACGCTGTTCGGGGGTGATGTGCTTTTCCCAATCCCACTGATCCACGTAAATGGAGTGAATGGGTGAATAGTCCTCATCCGGACGCAACGCGCGCATATCGGTCAGCAGACCTTTACCTGCCTCAATACCCAACTCCTGCAGGCGCACCCGTTTCCATTTGGCCAGGGAATGCACTACCACTGCCCGACGCTCATCCAGTGCTTTGATGGGGAAGCCAACGGGCCGCTCAACGCCGTTCAGGTCGTCGTTGATACCCGTGCCATCCAGTACCGCAATTGGCGACGACACTTTACTGAGCTGCAACTGCGCGCTTAATTCGCGGGCAAAAACGTCCTTTACAAAGCCAATGGCTACTTCGGTTTTCAATAATTCCTGCGCGGTCATGAATTTATTTTTTATGGTTTTTCAGAAAGGTTTTATTTTCAAAAAGGCACACAGTTTTCCTGCTCCCTTATGGGAGTTTTTTGAAAACCGGAAAATTATCTATGCCTAAGAAGCAGGGTAGTTACCCGGTGGCCTTGAAAGCCGAACCGATACCGTAGGCACAAAAAAAGCCTTCCGATTGCGGAAGGCTTTAAAAGGAAATCAGTTAATGATTTACCGTTTCTCCAAAGGAGCAATAGCCTTCCAGTCCCGAATAAGATTATTATTCGATTTATTATTCTGGAGATTATTGCGGAAATGACGCATGGTCGAAGTCAGTTTTTCGTCAGATGTACTGCAAGTATAGCAGATGAAATTCAAACGACCAAAATTAGCCATGTTTATTTTCTCAAAGCAATTAATTATCGGAGTATTAATTGCGTGGTTTTATTGCGCTACGCCTTCTGTACGACTATTCGGACAAATACGTTTACTCTTCCCCCGTCAGGGCAGCCCGCACCTCGCGCACGGCCTGAACTACCGAAAGCGGCACCGGTGCCTCGGGTTGCAGCAGATGGAGCAGCCGCAGGTATTTGGCACGGCCTTCGTTGCGCAGCAGCGGCGGCACTTCGTACACAAACACCTTGAACGGCTCCACCTTCTGCACGCCCACCAGCAGAAACCGGTCAGCCTGCAGGGCATCGGCGTAGAAGGCGGCCTGCCGGTCGTAATCGTAGCCGGAACACTGCTCCACAAAGTGGTTATGGTCGCGGGCCATGGTGGTTTTGAAGTCCACTACGGTATAGGGCTGGCCGGGCTGGTCTACTACCAAATCGGCGCGGAGCTTGCAGAGCGTGTTGGTTACGGGTTCGGTGAAAATGCAGCTGGGCTCTGGGATACCATTTTCCAGCAGCGCATTCACTTCGGGGTTTAGCTTCACGCCTTCCACCATCCACCACACCAGCGTATCATTAATACCTGGCTCTCCGGGCTGGTACAGATCAGGCTCCAGCAGTGCCGTATGGAAGGCCGTACCGAGCCCGAGGGCACCGCCGATACTGGTGTGGGGCCGGGGGGGGCGGCCATTCAGGGCATCACGCAGGCGCGACAGGTCGGAGTTGGCAATGGCCGGCAGGGCGCGGTAATCATCGTAGGGGATGCGCAGCAGGTCGGGGCGGGCAGGGGTAGTAGTTGCTTCAGTCACGTAAAAAGAACAACGGAGCCCTGAAAAAGGCTCCGGAAAGAAAGGGCAAGTCGTTTTCGTAAGGGAGTATACGGTTTTTTTTTGAAACCCCGGGCAGCGGGCAATGCGCTGCTCCGGCTCCGCATACCTGCCCGGCGAATTCCTCCGCCCCCTCTCCTATGGGTACGGCTGTGGTTATTCGCTTGGCTGGTACGCGAAGCCGGCGCTTCGTGGCATCGTCTTCTGCTGCTCTCTACTGGGGGCTGCCAGGCTCCTGGTTGGCCCGTTCACCGGTTTCCGGCGGCATTTCGTACTCGCCCACGCGGCCGTACTGCCGTTCGCGCTGCAGGCCTTTGTCCTCGCCGTAAGGGTGGCCGCCGAAACCGTGGCGCATCATGGCAATGGATTTGGCCCAGGTAGGTTCTTTGTCGCGGGAGGTGAACAACTGCATGACTGACTGCGTGATGACCGGAATGGGCACTTCCATGTGCAAGGCATCGGCTACCAGCCAGTTCACTTCGCCGGTATCCTCAATATAGCTGGGCACGTTGAAGCCGCCTTCCTCGTCGTACATTTTCTTCATGAGCTCCACCAGCCAGCTGCGCACCACTGAGCCATTGTTCCAGAGGCCCAGAATGGCACTGATGTCCAGCTTTTCGCGGAAATGCGTGAGCAGGCCCATCCCCTCGCCAATGGCCTGCAGCATACCAAACTCGATGCCGTTGTGCACCAGCTTCACGTAGTGGCCGGTACCGGCGGGACCGGTGTGCAGAAAGCCATCGGGCACGGAGGTTTCCACAAAGAACTCCTTCAGCTGACTGACAGCCTCATCCTCACCTCCCACCATGTAGCAGGCCCCGGTACGCGCACCGCCAGGGCCCCCGCTGGTGCCGCAGTCAATAAAATACAGGCCCTGTTCCCGCAGGCGCGCCGCCCGCCGAATGGAGTCGCCCCAGTACGAGTTGCCGCCATCCACGATGATGTCGCCTTCTTCCAGATGCGGCTGTAGCTGCGCAATAAGCCCATCCACGGCGGCCCCAGCTGGAATGTAAAGAAACACCTTACGCGGCCGCTGCAGCTGCTTCACCAGCTCTTCGATACTGCCCACTACGTGCAGGTTCTCTGTTTCCAGATCCGGGCGCGGATGAATATCAAGACCTACTACTGGATACCCTTTTTCAGCCGCCTGACGGGCCAGACCGGCGCCCATTTTGCCCAGGCCAATAACTCCAATTTGCGTTTTGCTCATGTTGTTGAGGGGAAATTGTACGATGTAAAATTGAGCGGGTGGGATTGGGCAGGAAGGAGCGAGAAGACAAATACAGCCCTAGGCCGGCAGTTTTCGGACAATGACGCGGGCGGGGGCCCCATCAGCCCCCGCAATTTTCAGCGGCAGGCAAATCATGTCGTATTCACCCGGTTCCAGCTGTTGCAGGGCCAGGCCTTCGATGACACTTACACCCGCCTCCAACAGGATATGGTGGGTATCGGCAGGGCCCACGGAGAGGTAATCGACACCCACGCACACCACGCCCTGGTCGCGCAGCCAGGTGGCGGCATCGGCCCGCACCCGCACAAAATCGGGGTCGAAGGGCTGAGTAGCCCACTCACGGCGAGAGTTGCGGGTTTTGAACAGGATGCGGCTGCCGGCCCCCAGCTTCAGGTGTTCGATTTCGGCTTTGGTAATGAACTGCTCATGTTGAATTTCCACAACCAGCACCGGCCCTATCAGCGTCTGCAGGTCGAGGCGGGTAATGTCGTCGCCATCGGCCAGGAAGTGCAGCGGCGCATCTACGTGGGTAGCCGTATGGACGCTCAGGCTCATTTCCGTCACGTTGGCGGCGTCGCCGGCGACAATACTCAGCGTCTTTTTGATGTGAACCGGCGCATTATCAGGCCAGTAGGCCATGCCGTCGGAGATGGTGGTCGTAAGATCAAGCCAGGTCATGTGGGTTTGGGTTTTGGTGGCTGGTTTTCGGTTTTTTGGTTGGTGATTTTTAGTCGATCAATTCGGCTGACAACCAAAAACTGAAAACCACCAACCAAAAACCAAAACCCGTTTACTCTTCCAGAGGGCGGGGATGCAGCAGCTTGGCAATGAGGCCCGTCCAGCCGGTCTGGTGACTGGCCCCGAGGCCCGCCCCGGTATCCCCGTGGAAGTACTCGTGAAACAGCAGATAATCCCGGAAATGAGGGTCGTTCTGCTGTTGCTTATCCTGGCCGAAGCAGGGCCGCTGCCCCTCCGCGTTGCGCAGAAACAGGCTGGTGAGCCGCTCTGTGAGGGCCAGGGCAATTTCCTGCAGCGTACAGTAGCGGCCCGTGCCGGTCGGGTATTCCACCTTAAATTCGGGGCCGTAATAGTGGTAGAACCGTTGCAGTGACTCAATGAGCAGGAAGTTCATCGGCATCCAGACGGGGCCGCGCCAGTTGCTGTTGCCGCCAAATAAGGAAGTACTCGACTCGGCCGGCTCATAGCTTACCACGGCATTCAGTCCCCCTTCCCGCTGAAACACAAACGGGTGCTCCAGATGGTAGCGCGACAAAGCCCGCACGCCGTGCTCCGAGAGAAATTCAGCCTCATCCAGCATGCGGCGCAGCAACAGCTTCATGCGGTGGCCACGCAGCAACGACAGCAAATGCCGCTGGCCCTTACCCGGCTCCTGCCAACGGCTTACCAGGGCCGCCAACTCAGGGCGGTGGTCCAGAAACCAGTTGAGCCGACTCACGAAACGCGGCATTTCCTGCAAGGCATCCGTATCCAGCACTTCCACGGCAAACAACGGAATCAGACCCACCATAGAGCGCAGACGCAACGGAAACCGGCCGTTTTCGGGCGTATTCAGCACATCGTAGTAGAATCCGTCTTCATCATCCCACATATCAATCTGCTGCTCCCCCATATTGCCCATAGCATGGGCGATGTACAGGAAATGCTCGAAGAACTTGCTGGCCAGATCCTGGTACACGGGGTTGGTGCGGGCCAGCTCCAGGGCAATGCGCATCATATTGAGGGCGAACATGGCCATCCAGGCAGTACCATCGGCTTGCTCCATGTAGCCACCAGTAGGCAACGGGGCGCTCCTATCGAATACGCCGATGTTATCCAGTCCCAGAAAGCCACCCTCAAATACGTTGTGGTTGTGGCGGTCTTTGCGGTTTACCCACCACGTGAAGTTGAGCAACAACCGGTGGAACATGCTTTCCAGAAAAGGCGTGTCGCGCTGCCCTCGCTGTTTCTGGTCCATTTTATATACCCTCCAGGTAGCCCAGGCATGCACCGGCGGGTTCACATCTTCCAGCTTCCACTCATAAGCCGGCAACTGGCCGTTGGGATGCATATACCAATCCTGACACAGCAGCCGCAGCTGGTTTTTGGCGAAATCGACATCCACCATAGCCAGCGGAATGCAGTGAAACGCCAGGTCCCAGGCCGCGTACCACGGGTACTCCCACTTGTCCGGCATTGAGATGATGTCGGCGTTGTTGAGGTGAGGCCAGGTGTGGTTGCGGCCCTGCCGACGGTTGGCGGGCGGCTCGGGAAAAGCGGGGTCACCTTTCAGCCACTCCGCCACATCGTAGTAGTAAAACTGCTTGCTCCAGAGCATACCGGCCAGCGCCTGCCGCTGCACATTGCGGGCATCAGGGTTATCGATGCCGGTTTGCAGGGCCAGGTAATAGGAATCGGCTTCCGCTTTACGCTGACCAAGAATTGCGGCAAACTCCGCAAATGGGTCCTGCAGGCCCGGAGCAGCTAACCGCACCCGCACGGTGCGGCTTTCGCCGGCTGGTATGCTCAGTTGGTAATGCACCGCCACTTTGGTGCCCTGATGCGCCGGATTCACCGCTTCCTGGTGTCCGTGCAGCAGGTAGTCGTTAATACCATCTTTGCTGAATTCTGCCGCGTTGGGTGCCCCGTGCAGCCGCTGAGCATTGGTCTCGTTGTCACAGAACAGCAAATTGGCCGGCTGCTTATCGGGCTGGTCGTAGTAGAGTGCCAGCGGCGGCAGGCTGCTGTGGTCCACGTTTATGGCTCCAGCTTCCGTACTATCCAGCTGGGGCCGATAGGCAGCATAGCCCCATGCCCAGGTATTACGAAACCAGAGCTGCGGCAACACGTGTAGCGGCGCTTCCTGCGCCCCTCGGTTATACACCGTAATCTGCAGCAACAGGTCTTCAGGCCCGGCTTTGGCGTACTCCAGGAAGATATCGAAATATCGGTCCTCCTTGAAAACGCAGGTATCCGCCAGCTCAAACTCGGGTTTCTGACGGCCCCGGCGGGCATTTTCCTGTACCAGCCAGTCGTACGGAAAGGCGTGCTGCGGATACTTGTACAGCATCCGCATGTAGCTATGCGTGGGGGTGTTATCGAGGTAGTAATAGTGCTCCTTTACGTCCTCGCCGTGGTTGCCCTCCGGCCCGCTCAATCCGAATAGCCGCTCCTTGAGAATGGCATCCTGCCCGTTCCAGAAGGCAGGAGCCAGACACAGAAACTGCTTCTCGTCGCAGACACCCCCAATGGCATCTTCCCCCCACCGATACGCATAGCTGCGGGCCATGTCGTGGGTGGTGTACGTCCAGGGCTGTTCGTCGGCGGAGTAGTCCTCCCGCACCGTGCCCCACTGCCGCTCCGACACATATGGTCCGAACCGGTGCCATGCGGCCTGTCCGTCCCGGGCTTCCTGCTGCCGTTGTTGTTCCTCCGTCATCCTTGCTCAGTTACCAGTTGGGTGTTGTGAGTTGGTAGGTGCTGGTTATCAGTTGTCCATTTTCTGCTAACAACTAAAAACTGACAACAGGCAGCCAACATCTGCTACCTCAGCCGTTATCGGCGAAGCCCGGGTACAGGGTCATGCCGCCATCAGCAAATAGGGTGGTTCCCGTCACGTAGTCCGATTCGTCGGAAGCCAGCCATACGGCCACTTTGCCAATATCGGCGGGCTCCCCGATGCGGCCGTAGGGAATAAGGGTGAGCAGGCTTTTCTCTTCCTCCGGCGTGTCGCGGGCTTCCAGGTTAATGGGCGTGGCAATGGCACCCGGCCCGATGCTGTTCACGCGGATACGGCGCGGGGCCAGTTCCTGGGCCATACTTTTCATCAGCTGCATAATGCCGCCTTTGCTCACGGCGTAATTGACGTGGCCCGCCCACGGAATCACCTCGTGCACTGAGCTCATGCAGATAATCTTGCCCGTGGCCCGCGAAATTTCCGGCTGCGGACCCCGGCGCACAAACTCGCGGGCCGCTTCCCGGGCGCACAGAAACTGCCCTGTCAGGTTCACTCCCATTACATTTTCCCACTGTTCCAGCGTCATCTCCAGGAACGGGGCATCGTCCTGAATTCCGGAGTTATTCACCAGAATGTGCAACGTGCCGCACTGCTTCCGTATTTCGTCGAACATGGCCAGCACCTGCTCCTCCTTGCTAACATCGGCATGCACAGCAAAGGCTTTGCCGCCTGCCTGCTCAATTTCCTTCACTACTGCCGCCGCGCCGTCGGCACTATGCGAGTAATTCACAAAAACAGTCGCGCCTTCCGCAGCCAAAGCCAGCGCCACGCCCGCCCCGATGCCGGAGCTGCCACCCGTTACCAGGGCAATTTGATCAGTAAGTCGCTGCGGATTTTGGGGAGTTGCCATGTCGCTCAGGATAAAACGTTTCCCTACTAGACTCCCAAGCGTCCGCTTTAGTTACATGAATTTATAATGAAGCATTGATTGTCAATTGCTTACCTCTAAAATAATATGTTTACTGTCATGTAGCCGGCTGCCCGGTAGCCCCAAAAACAAAAAAGCCTTATCGCGTGCGACAAGGCTTTTGGTGATCCCGCTGGGATTCGAACCCAGGACCCATACATTAAAAGTGTATTGCTCTACCAGCTGAGCTACAGAATCATTTCCGCTTTCGTTAAGCCAATTGCTTTTCGGAAGGGAGTGCAAAAGTATAGGTCTTCTTTTTACTGTGCAACAGCACGGCTGACATTTTCACTAAAACCAGCTCTTATATAATTTATAACACTGACTTTCAGAATCTTATTTCTTACATATTTTTCTCATTTCACAGATTACCACTACTTGTAGCTACGACAATCTGTGAAACGAGCCCTCCCCCCATGAGGCAAGGCTAACCGCAACATCTGGCCAGCCCTGCCTTATGGTGAAGAGACAAGCCTGCTATAACTTCGCCATTTCGTCGCGCACAAAGTCAGCGAGAGTACGCAGATAAGAAGTACTGAAGTCGAAGCGGATACCGGCCGCAGCGTAGATTTCGCCGATGGGCGCGGTGTAGCCCAGAGCCAAAGCACGCTGGTAGCCGGCCAGGGCCGCCTGGGGGTTCTGGCGGAAGTTGCGCCACACGGCAATTGCCCCCAGCTGAGCCATGGCGTATTCGATGTAGTAAAACGGCACTTCGTAGAGGTGCAGCTGTTTCTGCCAGAGGTAGGGCTTCACGTGTTCCAGCCCCTGCCAGCTGACCGTGCGCTGGTTAAACTCATCGAAGAGCTGGGTCCAGCGCTGGTGGCGCTCCTGCTCCGTGTGCTGCGGATTCTCGTACACCCAGTGCTGAAATTTGTCGATGGTGGCTACCCAGGGAAAGGTTTCCAGCACGCTTTCGAGGTGGGTTTTCTTGGCCCGGCGCAGCGCGTCGGCATCCGTAAAGAATACGTCCCAGTGGTCCATACTGATGAGCTCCATGCTCATCGACGCCAGCTCAGCTACCTCGGAAGGTGGGTGCTTGTCGGCACTGAGCGGCAGGCGGCGCGTGAGGAAGCTGTGCACGGCGTGGCCGCCCTCGTGCAGCATCGTTACCACGTCGCGCAGGGAGCTGGTGGCATTCATAAAAATGAACGGCACGCCGGTTTCATCGAGCGGGTAGTTGTAGCCGCCGGGCGCTTTGCCCTTGCGGCTTTCCAGGTCGAGGTTGCCCATTTGGCGCATGGTGCGCAGGCACTGGCCCAGGAACGGGTCGAGGCGGTCGAATACCGTAACGGTTTTCTCCAGCAGCTCCTCCCCCGTTTCGAAGGGCCGCAGCGGCGGCTGACCGGAAGGGTCCACGTCCAAATCCCAGGGCCGTAGCTCGGCCAGGGCCAGATCCTGGCGACGCTCCAGGTCGAGGTCGTCGATGAGCGGCACCACGGTTTCGCGAATGGCCTGGTGGAAGTCAAATGTATCCTGGGGCGTGTAGTCGAAGCGGCCCAGGGCCGCGAACATATAGTCGCGGAAGTTGGCGAAGCCGGCATTTACGGCCACCTGATGGCGCAGGCCAATGAGGCTGGTAAACAGCTCATCCAGCGGCTTGGCATCCTGCAGGCGGCGCGCCTGAATGGCTTGCCAAGCCTGCTCGCGCACGGCGCGGTCGGGGTTCTTGAGGCGGTCGGCGGCGCGAGGCAGCGTAATTTCCTCCCCGTCCAGCGTCACCGTCATGGCCCCGGCTAGGGCGGCGTACTGCTGCTGCTGGGTGCTGATGTTGGTTTTGAGCGGAATGTTTTCGGGGCGGTAGATATCCAGGGCCTGCTTTACCGAGCGGATGAAGATGCGGTAGCGGGCCGGATCAAGACCTAGCAGAAACTCCGAGGCCATCATTTTCTCATTGAGCGCGTGGTCGTAGGGGGCCACGTTGGGCTCGATTTCGCTCACAAAGTACTGGAAGGCCTCGCTGCGGCTCTGGTCCTGGGTATCACAGGTCATGCGAATGTAGCGCCAGGCCAGGTCCTCGCTCAATACCGATTCCAGCTCCGAGCGGTTGAGCAGCCAGCGTTCCAGCTCCGCCGCCGAGGGAATAGCCCGGTCCCGCAGCTCCTGGAAATAGGGCTCAATGGCTGCCCAGTTAGTTACGGTGAAGGATTCGGGCAAAAAATGCCGGGGTGGGCGCTGGGTATCAGTCGCCAGATCGGCAGCGGGAGCTGAGTTGGTCATGAGCAAAGCAAAGAGGAGAAAGGCCAGCGAATGACCCAAAAGAATAGTATCGTAATCAAGCCGGAGAAGTTGGCTGGCAAGGCCAAGTTATCCTTCGGCTTTTCTGGAAGGCGGCCAGAACCGTGCCAGCCGTTACGCCGGCTCTTTCTGACAGCCCCGCAAGTGAACTTGCGAATGCAAAAAGCAAAAAGGCCCTCGAAACTGAACAGTTCGAGGGCCTTTTACAGCTAAAAAAATCAACCTGACAGGTTATTGGGCAGCCTTGCCTAGCCAATTTCGATTACCACGTCGCTGGTGAGCGGGTGGCCCACACAGGTGAGCACGTAGCCCTGCTTCATTTCGGAATCCGACAGGCCCTCACTCTCATCGAGGTGGACTTTGCCCGACAGACACTTGCCGCGGCAGGCGGTGCACAAGCCGGCCTGGCAGCTGTAGGGCAGGTCGATGTCCTGATCCAGCGCGGCCTCCAGAATGGTCTGGCTGGGCGACACGGCAATCTGGTACTCCGCACCCTCGTACTGGATGGTCACGTTGCGGGTCACGGACTGGCCCTCGTCATCGGCGGCCGACACATCGCCGTGGCCGTTAGGCTGGCCGGCAGCAGCTTCGGCCGAGTCGGCGGCGGCGACGAAACTCTCGCGGCGGATACGGTTGGCCGGTACGCCCAGCAGCTCCAAAGCGGCCTGCGCCTCCACCATCATGCCATCGGGGCCACAAAGGAAATACTCGGCCTGCGGGGCCGGAAAATGGTGGCGCTGCTCCAGAATACGCAGCAGCGTGGTGCGGTTGAGGCGGCCGGTGTGCTTGTGCTCCGCCGAAGGCCGCACGGGCTGGCTGAACACGTGCTCTACCTGGAAGCGGCCGGCGTACTGCTGCTCCAGCTGGCGCAGCTGCCCGGCAAAAATCACCGAATCCTCGTGGCGGTTGCCGTACACCAGCAATACGTGGCTCTGGGGCTCGTCGCGCAGCACGGCTTTCAGCATGCTCATGAGCGGAGTAATACCCGAGCCGGCCCCTACCAGCACCAACGAGCGGGACGCGCCTGGCTGGGGCGTGAGGGTGAAGTTGCCCAGCGGAGCCATCACTTCCAGCTGCTGGCCCACCCGCACGGTATCAAGCAGGTAATTGCTGACAAGGCCGCCCGTTACGCGCTTGACCGTAACGGCTAGGCGCGGAGCCTCGGAGGGCGTGCTGCTGAGCGAGTAGGCGCGGCGCTCCTTTTTACCCCCGGGGCCGCAGGGCAGAATCAGGGTTAGGAACTGGCCGGGCTGGCTGGCCACCGGCTGGCGGTCGGGCCGCTCGAAGTGAATGGTAACGGCATCAGGGGTTTCCTGGGTCAGCTCAACTACGTTCAGCGTCAGGTAGGGGCTACTCATAAGGCGGGAAAATATCCGGGAGGAATGGCAGAAAGCAAATCAGGCCACAAAAATACGGGATAATGTGGCGTAGGCAGTAGCTTGCCCCGCGTATAGATTTTTGGGCTGGGCCGGCCGGCGCAGTGCTGTAAGCGACAGGCCGCCCGCTCTGTTTTCGGTTTTGGCCTTGCCGGGACCTTGTTTGCGCGAATTTCATTCCACTGACCACCCGCTTATGCTTTCCGACCTGCTCGAACGCCACCAGCACGAATTTGCCCCCGTGCTGCCCGTTGACCTCAACGCCCCCGACGTGGCCCGCCTCGATTTCACTGCCGCCAACCCCTTGCTGCAGGATGCCGACCTGCGCGACACCCCTGCCTTCGAGGAACTGGTTTCCCGCTTGCTGGCCGCCCAGAACGCGCACATTGGGGTGGGCGGCTACTTGGAAAACCGGGTAATCTACCGCCGCAGCCCCGGCCTTTTCGGCGACCCGGCCGTGCCCGCCCGCTCTTTGCACCTAGGCGTGGATGTGTGGCTGCGCGCCGGCACACCGGTGCTGGCCCCGCTGGCCGCCGTAGTCCACAGCGTGCAGGACAACGACAACTTCGGCGACTACGGCCCCACCGTTATCCTGCAGCACCAGCTGGAAAACACCACGTTCTACACCCTCTATGGCCACCTCAGCCGCCGCGAAACTCTGCTGCTGCGCCCCGGCATGACCATTGAAAAAGGCGACACGTTCACGGAAGTAGGCCCCGCCCCTGAAAACGGCGACTGGCCGCCCCACCTGCACTTCCAGGTTATAGCCGATCTACAGGGCCGCTCCGGCGACTTCCCCGGCGTAGGCCTAGTAGAGGAGCGCACCCAGTGGGCCGCTTTGTGCCCTGACCCAAATCTGGTGTTGCAGAGCCGGTGGCTGTAAAGTTTTAGCCCGCAGAAGGCGGAGTGTTTAGCGCAGAGGGCGCAGAGTCGTTGAACGATTCTGCGCCCTCTGCGCTAAACACTCCGCCTTCTGCGGGCTAAAGCCGCCTGAGTTAATCGAACTTAATAGCCACCACGGGCTTGATCCGCGAAATCAGATAGGTTGGAACCAGTACGGCCAGCAGGGAAGTCAGGAACGTAGCGGCGTTGAGCACCAGAATGATGGTGGGGTCCCAGTGAATCGGCACCCGGTCCATGTAGTAGTTCTCGGGGTCGAGGGGGATGGGATGGAAGAAGTACTGGATGGCGCAGAAACCCAATCCGATGAGGTTGCCGTAGAGCATGCCCCGCAGCGTAAGGCTAAGGCCCCGGAAGAAGAACATGCTCCGGATCTGATTATCGGTGGCCCCAATGGCCTTGAGCACCCCAATCATGTTGGTGCGCTCCAGAATCATGATGAAGATGGTGGCCACCATGTTAAACGTGGCCACGAAGATGATCAGGATGAGGAAAATCACCACGTTGCGGTTCAGCAGTTGCAGCCAGTCGAATAGCTGGGCGTACTGGTCCGTAATTTTATCCAGCTTGAGGTCGTAGCGTAGGTTCTCGTACAGGTTATCGGCGACGGGGTCGAGGCGGTTGAAGTCCTTGAGCGTGACCTCCATGCCGCCTACCAGCGAATCGGGCCAGGCGTTGAGCTGGCGGATCTGGCCGATGTCGCCGATGACGTAGGCTTCGTCGAACTCGTCGAGGCCAGTCTGGTAGATGCCGCTGACGGTGAACTGGCGCACCCGAGGCGGCGTCTGGATGAAGTAGAACAGCGCTTTGTCGCCGGGCTTGAGGCGCAGCTTGTCGGCCACCTTGCGCGAGAGCATGATGTCGTTGCTGGCGGCCGTATCGGAGAAGCTGATGAACTTGCCGGCCACGAGGTTCTTGCGCATTGGCGACTGACCGGCCTTCTCGTCGATGCCTTTCAGCACCACGCCCAGCACCTCTTCCTTGGTTTTTATGATGGCCGTTTTGCGGGCGAAGGGCTGCATGGAAGCTACCTGTGGATTGCGCCGCAGGTCCTGCACCAGCCGGGGGCCGGCAATAGGCTCTACCTCCAGAGAGTTGTTGGTATCGTACTTGCTGATCTGCAGGTGCGAGCCGAAGGAGAAGATCTTATTCTGAATTTCGTTGCGGAAACCCTCCAGAATGGCAAACGACACCACCATCACCGCCAAACCCATGGCAATGCTGATGATGGCTATCTTTGTCACCGACGAGGTAAACGAACCTGCATCGGCTCCGTCAATCTTGTTAGATATGTACTGCGAGACGTTCACTGGCGTAAAGCTAGATGAATCCCGGTAGTTTTCCAGTTCCCCCGCCCGCCTATGTCTTCATTCCTTTCTTCGGGCCTGCTGAGCCTCTCAGTCCTGCTCTCTGACTGCACCCGCCCACCGCAGCAAACCACGGCCGCCGCGCCCGATACCACGCTCCGCCAGACGGTGGCCTCGCCCCCGCAGGTGCTGCTGCCCGCTGCCACTCCGCTACGCACCGGAGCCGAACAATTTGACAAGTACCTGCCGCTGCTGAAAGGCAAGCGCGTGGGCGTGGTGGTAAACCAGACGGCCCGCGTGGGCCGCTCGTTTCTGGTGGATACGCTGCTATCCAAAGGCGTAGGAGTTAAGGTGATTTTCGGTCCGGAACACGGGTTTCGGGGCGAAGCGGCTGACGGGGCCACCATCAAGGATGGCAAAGACGCCCGCAGCGGTCTGCCCGCGCTGAGCTTATACGGCGCTACCAAAAAACCGACGCCTGAAATGCTGCGAGATGTTGACGTGCTGGTATTCGACATTCAGGACGTGGGGGCGCGCTTCTATACCTTCATCAGCACGATGCACTACGTGATGGAGGCCGCCGCCGAGCAGGGCAAGCAGGTTATCATCTTGGACCGGCCCAACCCCAACGGCTGGTACGTGGACGGGCCGGTGCTGGAACCGGCCTTCAAAACCTTCGTGGGCATGCACCCCATTCCGGTGGTGCACGGCCTCACGGTGGGCGAGCTGGCCCGCATGATTAACGGCGAGAAGTGGCTGGCCGGCGGCAAGCAATGCCAGCTCACGGTTATTCCGGTGGCCGGCTACACCCACAGCACCCGCTATGATTTGCCCGAGCGGCCTTCCCCCAACCTGCCCACGGCCCACTCGGTGGCGTTGTACCCGGCCCTATGTTTGTTTGAGGGCACCGACGTAAGCGTGGGCCGGGGCACGGCCACGCCTTTCGAGGTGATTGGCGCGCCCACTCAGCCCAGCACCCGCCCGTTCAGCTTCACGCCCAGCCCCAACCCCGGCTCTACCTCCCCGCCCCAGAACGGCAAGCGCTGCTACGGCCAAGATTTGCGCTCGGTCGGCGACATCGGGTTTACCCTGAAATACCTGCTGGACTATTACCAACAAAGCACCAACAAGGAGAAATTCTTCCTCTCCGACCGGGGCTTCGACCGGCTGATGGGCAACGCCACCGTGCGCCAGCAAATCATAGCCGGCAAGTCGGAAGCAGAAATTCGGGCCGGCTGGGAGCCGGGTCTGACGGCGTACAAAGCCATGCGGAAGCAGTATTTGTTGTACCCGGATTTTCAATAGGCCTTACGACTTTAGCCCGCCGAGGGCGCGGTGTTTTCCGCAGAGGACGCAGAGTCGTTCCGGAAGGAATCTGCGTCCTCCGCGAAAACACCGCGCCCTCGGCGGGCTAACAACTCAAAAACGATATGCTGAACATCATCTTCATGGGCACCCCGGAGTTTGCGGTGCCAACGCTGGAAGCCCTGCTGGGCTGGGATGGGTGCCGGGTGGTGGCCGTCCTGACCGCCCCCGACAAGCCCGCGGGCCGGGGCCGACAGCTGCAAGGCTCGGCCGTGAAGCAGGCCGCCGAGGCCCACGGCCTGCCGGTACTGCAACCTACCAACCTCAAGTCGCCGGAGTTTCAGGCTGAGTTGAAAGGCTACGCGGCCGATTTGCAGGTGGTGGTGGCCTTCCGGATGCTGCCCGAGGCCGTGTGGAACATGCCGCCGCTGGGCTCCATCAACATCCACGCCTCGTTGCTGCCGCAGTACCGGGGTGCGGCGCCCATCAACTGGGCCCTCATCCACGGCGACACCCAAACCGGCGTGACCAGCTTCTTCCTGCAGCACGAAATCGACACCGGCAACCTGATTTACCAGGATGCGGTGGATATTGCCCCGGAAGATGATTTCGGGTCTCTATACGAAAAGCTGCAAGCGGCCGGGGCGGCACTGGCGTTGCGCTCGGTGCAGGCCATTGCGGCCGGGGCGGCTCCCAGCATTCCGCAGCAGAACCTGCCGGAACTGCGGCCCGCGCCCAAGCTCAGCAAGGAAACCGGCCGCCTCGATTTTACGGAATCGGCGCCGGCGCTGGCCAACCGGGTGCGGGGCCTCTCCCCCATCCCGACGGCCTTCACCCAACTCCCCGACGGCCGCACGCTCAAAGTATTCAAGGCCCAGCCCTTCGACGACGAGGAAGCCAGCGGCCCCGACCAGGGCGGCGCGGGCCGCTGGCTCACCGACGGCCGCACCTACCTGCGCGTACAAACCGCCAACGGCCTGCTCGACCTGCTCGACGTGCAGCTGGAAGGCAAAAAGCGCATGCCCGTAGCCGACTTCCTGCGCGGCTTCGATGTGAAGGTGCTTGGTTAATTGTCATCCTGAGCAGCGCGAAGGCCCTGTTACGTTTGCACAAGTCGTTGTTATGATGGCCGTTCTCGCATAACCACACCCTACGTGCTGCTCAGCATGACTGCAATACTGGCTCGTTCCTGAACGGACACTCACCATTTTACCACTTCACCACATGACCGCACTCGTTGTAGCCGTGGCCGATAACGGCGTTATCGGGGGCGAAAACCGCCTGCTCTGGCATCTACCCCTGGATCTGAAGCACTTCAAACAGCTTACCCAGGGCCACCCGATTGTTATGGGCCGCAAAACCTACGAGAGCATCGGCCGGCCGCTGCCCAATCGCCGCAACATCGTGGTTACCCGTCAGGCCGACTGGCAGGCTGCGGGGTGCGAAACGGCTGCCTCAGTGCCCCAGGCGCTGGAGCTGGCCCGCACCACCGATGAGCAGATGTTCGTCATCGGCGGGGGCGAAATCTACCGCCAGGCCCTGCCCGCCGCCGATGTAGTGTACCTCACGGAAGTACACCACCCTTTCGAGGGCGACGTGACTTTCCCCGACCTCACGGCCAGCGAGTGGCGCGAAGAAACCCGCCAGCGCCACGAACCCGACGAAAAACACGCCTACGCCTTCAGCTTCGTCACGCTCCGGCGGCGGTAGAAGGTGAGTGTTGAGTAAGATGTCATTGCGAGCAGCGCGAAGCACCCGAAGGACAGCGCAGCTAATCCCTCCTTCCCAATTCTCCGAGCCCTGAAAAGCAGAAAGCCCCTGACGTTCGTTTTGACGTCAGGGGCTTTTGCGTAGGTCGAAATCAGATGCATCGAAAAGGACGGATTGCGTCGTCGTGCCTCCTCGCAATGACACTTACTATTTCACTTTATCCCCTTTTACCGTAGCAACACCAGCTTGCCCCAGTCCTTTTTGAAGGCCCGGTCGCCGCCGGTGGCGCGCTGCTTGAACTCGCCGCTGGGGTCATCGAGTACCACGCGGTAGAGGTACGTGCCGTTAGCCAGCCGGTCGCCGTAGTCGTCGGTGCCGTCCCAGGCGTACTCCGTGATGTTGTTGCCAATGCGCAGCGGCCCCAGGTCGGCCATCATGATTTCCTTTACTACCCGGCCCGTGAGGCTTACAATCTGAATTTTCATGTTGCGCGGCAGCGTAGAGCCGGTGAGCGTGAACACAAACTTCGTCTTGCTGGTCACCGGGTTCGGGTACGGGAAGACATTGGTGATGGTCGATTCAGTGATGACCTCAAACGTGATGCGGTAGGGCTCGGTGCCGGCCAGGTTGCCCGAGCCGTCGCGGCCCTGTACCTCCAGCGTATACACTCCGGCCTCCAGACCTTTGATTTTACCTGGCTGATACTCCAACCGGGCCGTGCCCTGGGCCGAGTCGGCCACGAATACGATGCCCGAAGAGTTCAGATCCACCGTCATAGGTACGCCGGTACTCTTGGGCGTCAGCACCACAATGAAGTTCGACCGGTCGCTGATGGGCCGTAGCTTGTCAATGTCGCGCAACTGAATGCTGATAATCGGCTGGGGCGACACAATTTCGCCGTTGAGCAGGTGGCGGCCATCGAAGGCCACATCCAGCACTGGCGGAGTATCGTTGTTGGTTACCTCAAAAGGCGGTAGCGTCAGCTCGTTGTTGAAGTAGTGCTGCTCGGGCTGACGACGGGGGTTCAACACCACCTGGCCTGAAAGCGTCCCGAACAAGCCGCGCACGTCCAGCGTCACGGAGTAGTCGCGCTGGGAGTGAGCCGTAAGGGCCGCCCCGGCCAGCGGATAATACCGCTCCCGGGGGGCACCGGCGTTATTGGAACGCACCACCACGTAGCCTACCAGCGGGGCCGTGAAGGCGTAGTCGGCCACGTTCTGGAAGGTAACCGGGATGGTGAGCGTACCGGTACGCTGGGCTTGCTGGGTGAGGGCTGCCGCCGTAAGCGGGGTAGCCGAGGGCCGCACCACGCCTTCCGGCACGCCTTGGTAGGTTATGAGCCACTGCTCCAGTTGCGGCGTTACGCCTGTGGTGGTTTCGCGCAGCACTGCTTGTAGCTGCAGGTACGGGTATAGCTGGGCCGAAACGGAGCTGAGCGGCAGGGCCCGGTTGGTCACATCGGGGTTAAGAACGGTGGTCTGCCCCAGCGTATCGGTGCCCAGCAGCCGGAGCGTGTACTCGCCGGTGGGGCTGGTGCGGATGGTGTGGTACAGTGTTTCCCACTGCCGCGCCGGCCCAATGCGGGTGGAAGTGATGGTTGCTTCCTGGGTAGCGGCATTGAACGTCCATTGCCCACCGGGCACGGCTACTTCCACGCCCGCCCGCTCGTCGCGGCGAAACTGGCCCGGGTGGCTCTGCGACCAGCCGCCTTGCGTGCGCCCATTGATGACGCGGAACGAGCTGGTGGCCCAGTTGGCGCTTTCGTCGCCCTGCGGCACGGCTAACCGTACGCGCCAGTACCACACTACGCTGTCCTGCCCGGCCAGGGTGGGCAGCGTGGGCTGCCACTCCGGCACCATCACGGCATTTATTTTCGTGCGCTGCACTAGGGTACTGGTGAAGGTTTGCACCGTATCCAGCTCCAGGTCGTAGTCGCGGGCGGTGATGGTGGGCACGTTGCTCTGGGCCACCAGCCGCACGGCGCGGTTACCCACAATGGCAAATTCTGGCGGGCTGAGCGTGGTCACGCCACCGGTCAGGAAGGTGTAGTTGAGGGTTGCGCGGTTGTTGGTTTCGTCCGACTCGGCAATGAGGTTATCAGGGTCGAGGTCAACCTGGAAGGTATTCTGGCCGGCTACGCTGCCTGTGGCCGGGTTGGTGAGAGCCAGCGTGTAGGTGGTATCCTGCCGGGCCTGAGGCACCGTGAAGTTGACGACTACCGGCGTCCCGCTGCCCACCGTACGCGTCACGCGGATGGCCAGCGGCCCGGATGCAATGCGGCCGGGGTTACTCACGCCCAGCTTCAGCTCGAAGCGGGCATTGGCCGTGGCGGGTACTACCGAAGGCGAAATCTGCAGGCGCGCATCGGCCGTCTGGAAATCGGGCTGCAAGGGCGAGAACAGCTTCAGGGCCGGGTCGCCCTGCCAGATGGTGTTCATCAGGCTGGCAATCTTTCTGGCCTGCAAGTTATCGTTGACTGATAGCCCAACGCCGAGTCGCCGATTTGCTTCCTGCTGTACCTCCGCTATGGGCTTACCATACCACGTGTTATCAGCGAAGAGCAGTTTCATCATCTCGGTGTGCAACTCATGCAAATCCGGATCATACCCTAAATCGGAATCAGCCAGAAATCCAATAATTCCCTTGTCCTCCGCAAACAGATAATTCTCGCCGCCAAACGAGCCAGCTGCTGTAAAGGAATTACCAGATGAACAGCCGCTTACATACCAGACGGGATATTTCCCTTTGTTTACAAAGCCTGTGGCAGCCAACCTGATATCAGGAATATTGAATTCTAAATTATTAGGGCCTCCATGGCCGAAATACGATATAAATCCAACACCCGCGTTAAAATCGGGTGCCAAGTTTAAGGGGGCATCTGCGGGCAGCGTTCCTGGAAATGTCTCTCTACGATACAGTTTGACTACTTTTCCGGCAAACGGAGGGCTTTGTACGTAACGGGCATATGTGTTCAGATAGCCGGTAAACAAAGGATCTTCCCACGGTCTGTTTTTATCACTACCCACTATATGTACAACGTTCTTACGCCACGGCTCATAGCCTGACGCCTCATGCTCTTTCAGCTTATTCAGGTAATTAATCACCTGCTGCGGCGTTTGGGCAGCAATGCGCCCCGTAATCATGCGGGGGCGGTAGTCGCCACTCTGCCAGTTAGCCGTGAAAAAGATATCAGAAATACCCCGAGTACTGGCCGGCACTAGGTTACGCACCGGGTTAGTACCAGAACAATCTCCGTACAGCAGCGGATACTGCCGGTGATAAGCCGCTCCGCCCGTTACGGAGCCACATCCGGTAGCCTCACTTACGCCCAGGCCCTTGCCTAACAGTAACAACGTCTGAGGGCGGGTACTACCGGCCAGCATCCATTGCGCAAACTGGCGTACCGCTAGTGCCGACTGCTCGCCATAATGGAACTGATCATACAACTGCTCCGAGGTTACAACCAGCGTATCCCAGCCGCCACCCAGTGCAGAGGCCCGGTAATTGGCATAGGCGCGCACGACATTCGGTACGGCTGTGGCACCGGTTCCGGCCGGCTTCATCAGCACCCGGCTGGTTACGATAAGAAAGTTATGGGCTGCCGGTGAGATGCTGCGGAAGAATACCCGCTTCGGAGTAGCAGGCACCAATGCCCGATCCGCATCAGCCAGTAACAGGTTACGAGTGCGGCCATTGGCATTGCTGAACGTGAAGCCTCGTTGTGTACCACTGGTACCCGCCTGACCTTCTACCCGCTGTACAGTGTAAGGGTCCGTTACATCATACCCCCGAACGGTGGACGGAATAGAATCGAGTTGATAGTAGGCCGGTCCGGCCAGCGTAGAATCGTTGGAAAACAGAAGTTGCGTTTGCCGTTGAGTCCATCTTACGCTTTGCTTGTAATGCAGTTGGGCAAATGCTACCCGGGCGACGTCACCGTATGTTGCATTTAGTGTCTTACCGAGCTTTTGCTCAACCCGAACTGTTACCCGGCCATTACTAAGCCGTTCGGATGGGAGTAGCTGATAGGTACCCCGGGCAAAGCTAAAATTGTTATAGACGAGTGAGCCTAGTACCCGTACGGTGCCATTAGCACCTACCACGCTCACCTGCGACTCGTGCCCGCCAGTGGTTTTACCAACTACCTGAACCGAAACCTGGAGCGCCGCACCGCTGGTTACTGCCCACACCGAATCGAAAGTGATGCTGTAGCCAGCTTCTCCGAATTCGTTACTAAAAAAACCTTCCCCACGCTCTGCCCACGGCTGATAGGTGTTATAGCCTACCTCATCATTAACAACATTGTAGCGGAAGGAGTACACCTGCAATGGCTTCCGCACGCGGCTGACGTGGGGCGTGCCGGTAGCGGCCGGGTTGCTTTGCACCATGCGCTTGCCGGCCGCAGAGTTCGACCAGGTAAGGAAGTACGAGGCCGTATCCGTGAACAGACTATAGTAAGGCTGCGCCTGATCGGCTGCCGCCAAGTGCATGCCCCGGTCCAGGGCCGCGTCGTTGCGCTGACCGAAGAACTCGATGAACGTGCTGTTGTCCAGCGCGGTGGTGTTGCCGCCCACGTGGATGGCCACCTCCTTGCCCCGCCGCCACAGCTGCAGCCGCTGCGGGCTCACGCCGCTGATGCCAGCCTGCTGCAGATACTGATAATTCAGCCGGTACAGGCCGTCGCGGGCCACTTTGATTTTGTAGTACTGCTGGCCCGGCACAATCCACTCGTTGCCGTAGGGGCCGGACTGCGCCTGCGCGGCCGGAGCCCACAGCGTCAGGAGCAGCGCCAGCAACCATAGCTTCTGGTAAGCTTGTTTCATAGTATAGTCAGTTACCTGTTGTCAGTTGTTGGTTGATAGTTGATGGGTGGTAGCTGTCGGTTACCTGAACAGTTCTGACAACCAAAACCACCAACCGTCAACTCTATTTGATGCCGTAGCCAAGGGAAACGATGATGGAGGTGGGCTGAGAGCGTTGGCCCAGCTTTTCCACGGCCAATCGGGAAAGGGCCATATCCAGCCGCAGGCCGCTCAGGGCCAGGCCTACGCCCAAGCTGGGCTGCACCTTCCACTCCTCCTTGCCCGTGAAGGCCTGCACCTGCTGCAGGTTGCCCACGCCGCCGCGCAGGTACACCAGCTGCTTGTAGCCGATTTCCAGGCCGGCGCGCGGGTCGAGGCTCACGGCACTCGTGGAAACCAGGGTATTGCGCTGGCCATCGGTGGTGATTTCCAGATCCAGGGCGGGCAACGCGGTAAACTCGCCGGGGAGCTTAAACAGGCGGCTGGCTCCCAGCACGAAGGTGGGCAGCGTAATTTCGGTGCTGCTTTTGGGCAGCTCATCCAGCGCGTTGGCTGAGCCTTCGAACTCCTCCGGGTTCACCGTCCAGGCGTTGTAGGTGGTGGTGATGTCGCGGGCCATCAGGCCCAGGCGCCAGTCGTTGCGCTGGTACTGCACGCCGGCATCCACCCCAAAGCCCCAGGCGTTGGCAAAGGACCCGATGTTGCGGTAGATGACTTTGGCGCTGGCGCCCACCTGCAGGCCCTCAATGTTACCAATCTGGCGGGCGTAGGACACCAAAGCGGCGTAATCGGCCACCGAGAAGTAGCGGATGTTATTGTAATCAATGTAGCCGTACTCGTTTACCAGGTTGCGGGTGTCGGCAATGTCATCGACGCCCAGCCGGAAAAAGCTCACGCCCAGCGCGCTCTTCTCATCCAGCTTCATGCCGAAGCTGGCGTAGTCGTTTTTCACGATGCCCGAGAACAGCTCGGAGTGCATCAGCACGCCATCGTACTTGGTTTTCTGGTTCACCAGGCCGGCGGGGTTCCAGTAGCCGGCCGTGGCATCGTCGGCTAAGCTAGCCTGCACTTTTCCCATCCCGAGGGCCCGCCCCCCTACCCCAATGTTGAGAAATTCATTGCTGTACTTGGGCGTTTTGTCCTGGGCCAGCGCGGGGCGGGCCGCCAATACAGTCAGACCAGCCCCCAGCAGCAGGACGGTAGTACGGGAAAAGTGAAGCATAGAAAGTGAAGCCAGATAGTATCTCAGAAAAGAAGAAGCAGCGCGGCAGCAACGCAAGATACTCATTAATAGTGCGGGGCGGTTTTAAGTTCTCGGTCAAACCGCATTTTACGCGGTAAAAAGCGGGTTTTCTGCCGTTTCGCGGGCCGTCGTCTGTCCTCTTTTACCACGACGGGCAAATGAATATTCAGCTTCCTGAAAATAATTTTCACCAGTACCTTGCGTCGCATAGTACCTTCCGTTATATTTGTCTCATTCTTCACCGTATATCTGCCTCAGCCCATGAAAGTCGAGAACACCCAAGTGCAGATGCGGAAGGGCATCCTGGAGTTCTGCATTCTGGAAATCATTGCCCGCGGGGAGGTGTATGCGTCTGATATGCTCGAAGAGCTCACCGCCGCCCGCATGATTGTGGTGGAAGGCACGCTCTACCCGCTGCTGACGCGCCTCAAGAACGCGGGCCTGCTGGACTACACCTGGAAGGAATCCACCTCCGGCCCACCCCGCAAGTACTACACCCTCACCCCCGACGGCCAGGAGTTTCTGCACCAGCTGCGTCTGACCTGGGAGGAAGTCCAGGACTCCATCCGCATCATCCGTCAGAAGCCCCACGCCCCGGCCGCCCCCACGCCGGCCCCGCTCACGGTAGCCCCGCCGGATGCGCCCTCTCCCCCTGACGCGCTGCTCTAAGCACCGCCCCCTACCAGTTATTCTTGACTAGTTGCAGCACTGAGATGAAAAAGAACATCAGCATCAACCTTCAGGGCATGATCTTCCACATTGAGGAAGATGGCTACGAAGTGCTTAGCCGCTACCTGGCGGAAGTGAAAGCCCACTTCAGCGGCTACCGCGGCCACGAGGAAATTGTGGCCGACATCGAGAGCCGCATTGCCGAGCTCTTCGCCGCCCGCCTCTCCGGCCTCAAGCAGGTGATTACCCTGGAGGATGTGGAAGCCATGACCACCAAAATGGGCCGGGTGCGCGACTTCCAGAGCGCCGATGAGGCCGAGGACGAGGAGGAGCTGTTGGCCGAAGCCGTAGCCAATGGCTCGGCCCAGGGCACCTACGCCGGCAGCACTTCCGGCGCCAGTCGCCGCGCCAAGTCCGGTCCCGAAGCCGCTGCCGACGCCGATACCACGGAAGCCGCACCTAAGCAAATGTACCGCGACATGGCCCACCGCAAGGTGGCCGGGGTAGCGGCCGGGCTGGCGCACTACTTCGGTACCAACCCGCTTTGGATTCGTATAGGCTTGCTGGTGTTGTTTCTGGCCGTGCCGGCGGTGTTCGACGATACGCCACTGAACAACTTTGGCGAGCGAGTAGCGGGTATCACGTTGTTAGCCTATATCATTCTGTGGGTGGTGCTGCCCAAACGCTACGACACGACCGACCCCGACACCGACCCGGCGTTTAAAAAGCTTTACCGTGACACCGACAACGGCAAAGTCGGCGGGGTTTCGGCCGGGTTGGCCGCTTACCTGCGGGTAGATGTGGTAGTGGTGCGCATTGCCTTCCTGCTGCTGCTCATTGCCGGCAGCCTGGGCTTCTGGCTCTACATCATCCTGTGGATTCTCTTGCCGGAGGCGAAAACCGCCTCCGACAAGCTCCGCATGCGCGGCGACGCCGTCACGCTGTCGGCCTTGGATGAGAACCTGCGCAACAATCCCTACGCCGCCGGCTCCGAGGCCGGACCGGTAAATAACCGCCCCGTAGGCACGTTCCTGGAGGATTCCTTTAGCAACGTCCGGCCCCTTATCAACGGCATTGGCTCGCTGATCCGGGTAGTGGCCGGTGGTATTCTCACCCTGACCGGGTTTAGCCTGCTGCTTTCCATCATCATTGCGCTGGGCGTAGGGCTGGGCCTCATTGCCTCGTCGGATAACCTGGAATTCGGCCCGCTGCAGCCCTTCCTGCTCTTCAATGACATTTCGTCCTGGGCGGTGCTGTCGTTCTTTTTGCTCACTGCCATCCCGGCCCTGGCCTTGCTGCTGATGGGCGTGGGCTTGCTACTGCGCCGCACCATTCTGAGCCGCACGGCTTCTCTCACGCTGCTGGGTTTGTGGCTGCTGGGAATCGTGGGCAGCTCGGTGGCTGGTGTGCGGGTAGGCCGCGAGTTTCAACGGGAAGAGGAAATTACCCAGACCACCACCCTGGGCGGCCTGACCAGTCCCCGCCTCGTGCTGGAGCGTCGCCAGCTCAATAATGATAAGTGGGTGGACCTCGACATCGTGGGCATCGACAGTGCCCAGGCCCCGCGCCTAGAGCGCATCATCTCGGCCAAAGGTGCCACCGACTCCCTGGCCCGCCGCACGGCGGCCACTTCCACCAGCCACAACCTGCGCATCCTCAACGACTCGACGCTGAGCGTGGATGACCACTTCACCTACCAGCCCAGCGCCCGGTACCGCGACCAGGAAATGCGCCTGCGCCTGCTTATGCCCCGGGGCCGCACCTTCCGCATGAGTGAGCGGTTTGCCGACTGGCTCAACGACGAAGACTACGTGAACGGCCAGGCCCCGCACCACCCCGAAAACGGCATTTACCGCATGACGGGAAACAAAGTAGAGTGTATTAGCTGCACCGCCGACGACCTCCGCGCCCGGGATACCGATAATGACGAAAACAGCAACGACTACAACGAAGGCCGCGACGATTCCGACGTGAAACTGAGCTTCGACAGCATTGAGCCGATTAACACAGACGAAAACTCCTACGGCTCCGAGCGTCAGACCTTCGAGGAAACCGACTTCGACCAAGTGAGCATTGTGGGCGGCTACCGGGCCATCATCCGGCAGGGCAGCACCTACACCGTGCGCGCCGCCGGCAACGGCCGCGCCCTGCGCGACCTGAAAGTCACCCGCGACGGCAAGGAGCTGACCATCAGCCCCCGCAACCGCGACCTGTTCGATTCCCGCAGCGGCGACCAGGATGACGTACTGCTCATCATTGAAACGCCGGAGCTCAACAACCTGGAGTTGGTGGGCGGCACCCACGCCGAGGTCAGCGGCTTCAACTCTGGCGACCTGAGCGTGACCCAGGCCGGCGGCAGCCAGCTCAAGCTGAAAGCCAACCTGCAGAAGCTGCGGCTGGAACTGGCCGGCGGCTGCCAGGCTGCTTTGCAAGGCGAAGCCGAGCAGCTCACCATTGAAGGAGCCGGTGCCTGTGACGTAGCCGCCGCCGACTTCACCGCCCGCCGCGCCGATATCGAAGCCGTGGGTGCCACCAAGGTGCGCCTGCGGGTGACGGAGGAGCTGAAGGCCGAGGCCATCGGGGCCAGCGTGATTGAGTACAGCGGCAAACCCAGCCAGGTGCGCCGCGAGGCCGTAGGTGCGGCAGCTGTTCGCTCCGTAGAGTAATTCAGCCGGCCAAAACCTTTATTTTTCTCTTTTCGCCACCAACTGCTACTCAACGCCTTATCTCAGGCAGCGGCGCAACCCTTTAGCCGTTCATTCGTTCTACATGTCAGATGCTGAATATTGCTGGAACAGTTCTTGCCCAGGCAACGGCTGTACTGGTTTGTGCATCTGACCTGCCAACACGCAGAGCAAGTCTCAACTATACAGGGTCCATTTGTGAGTGAAAAGGTGAGACCCGAAGGCAGCCCCGGCCTACCCTCCTGCTGCAACAGGACGGCCGGAGCTGCCTTCATTGTTTAGCCTTGCTCTGCGCCAAAAAAGCCACCGCCTCCCGGAGTATTCCGGGAGGCGGTGGCTTTTTTTAATGACTATTGGTCAGGCTACTTTGATACGACGCTCAGCCCTTTCTGCTTCCCTAGCTCCAGCAGCAGTGCGAAGGCCTCGTCGTGTTCGTTGCGCACTTTGCCTTCCAGAATGGCTTCCAGTAGCGCCTCCTTCAGCTCGCCTACCTCCCGGCTGGGTCGCAAGCCAAAGGTTTCCATGATGATTTCGCCGGTGATGACGGGCTTGAAGTTGCGCAGGTGGTCCTTTTCCTCCACCTCTTTCAGCTTCTCCTCCACCACATCAAAGTTGCGCAGGTAGCGGGCCACGCGCTGGTGGTCCTTGCTGGTAATATCGGCCCGGCACAGCAGCATCAGGCGGTCCACATCGTCGCCGGCCTCGAACAGCAAACGGCGCACAGCCGAGTCTGTCACGATTTCCTTGACCAGCGCAATGGGCCGCAGGTGCAGCCGCACTAGCTTCTGCACCTGGCGCATTTCCTCGCCCAGTGGCAGTTTTAGATCCGTGAAGATGCCCGGCACCCAGCGCGCCCCTTTATCCTCGTGGCCGTGGAAGGTCCAGCCCACACGCTTGTCGTAGCGTTTGGTGGCGGGTTTGGCAATATCGTGCAGGATGGCGGCCCAGCGCAGCCACAGGTCGCCGCCGGCTGCCACCACGTTATCGAGCACCTGCAGCGTGTGGTAGAAGTTGTCCTTGTGCGCGTGCTGGCCCACTTTTTCCACGCCCTGCAACTGCGCCATCTTCGGGAAGATGAGTTGCAGCAGCCCGCAGCTGAACAGCAGTTTAAAGCCGTAGCTCGGCTTCGGAGCCATAATAATCTTATTCAGCTCGGTCGTAATCCGCTCCTGCGAGATGATCTTAATACGCTCCTTGTTGCGGGCCAGCGCATCAAACGTATCGGGCTCGATATCGAAGTTGAGCTGGGTGGCAAACCGGATGGCCCGTAGCATGCGCAGTGGGTCGTCGGAAAAGGTGATGTCGGGGTCGAGGGGGGTGCGGATGAGCTTGCGCTGCAGGTCGCCCATGCCGTCGTAGCGGTCCACCAGCTCTCCAAAGTGCTCCGGATTCAGGCTCAGGGCCAGGGCATTGATGGTGAAGTCACGGCGGGCCAAATCGTCTTCCAGGGTGCCGGCTTCTACTTCGGGCTTGCGGCTTTCGGCGCGGTAGCTTTCCTTGCGGGCTCCCACAAACTCCACCTCAATTTCGGGCGTGGGCAGCATGGCCGTTCCGAAGTTCTTGAACACCGTCACGCGGGGCCGGCCGGGCAGGCGGCGCCCGACCTCCTGGGCCAAGGCAATACCGTCGCCCACGCACACCACATCCACATCCTTGCTGCCGCGCTCCAGCGCCAAATCGCGCACGAAGCCCCCAATCACGTAGGCCGGGTAGCCCAGCACACTGGCGGCCTCAGCAATGGTACGGAACAAGGGCAAATCGGGCAGTTGGGGCTGTTTCATGGCACAAAGGTAGCAGGTGCCGGCCTACGGCCCAGGCAACACGAGGCGGGTTGGACAGTAAAAAAGCTCCTCTGGCGCGGGCCGGAGGAGCTTTTCGTACACTGCCGTGGGACAGAACTACTTTTTAACGGGGGTTTCTTCTACTACCGTGGTAGTGGTTTTCTCAACCACTACGGCCGTGTCGCCGGCGGTGGGGGTAGTTTCTTCTTTTACTTCGGCAGCAGCCTTGTCAGTAGCGTTTTCAACGGCGTCGCCGGCCTTCTCAGCGGTGGCAGCGGCATCGTTGGCGGCACTTTCGGCGGTAGCTTCCGCGTTTTCCTGAGTTTTCTCCGAGCAGGAAGCCAAAGCGAAAGGAGCGAAAGCGGCCAGTACGAACAGAGATTTGAAGGAGAATTTCATAGTAAGCAATGAGTAAGGTTAGACTTGAATTCGGGTTTGATACCGTCAAATGGGAAAAGTAACCCGCCAAGCTGACACTTCAGTCCCGCAACACCTCCAGCCGGCCATCGGCCAGCACCCGCACCACGCGCGAAGGCTGGGAGCGGCTTCCGTCATCCTGCCGCCAGTTTACTACGTGCTCCACCTCGCGCACCAGCTTCGGGTCCACTTCGCTGAAAATGGCCGGGGTTGGCTCCCCGCTGCGATTAGCCGACGTCGAAACCAGCCCGTGGCCCAGCCGCCGCAGCACCAGCCGGCAGAACTCGTCCTGCTGCACCACGCGCAGCCCCACCGTGCCATCGGGGGCCAGCAGGTTGGGAGCCAGCAGCCGGCTGCCGGGCACCACGTAGGTAGTAGGCCGCGTCTGGGCCGCCAGCAACTCGGGCAGATTCGGCGGCACCACCTCGGCGTAGCGGGCAAACATCTGCTCATCAGCCACCAGCACGATGCAGGCTTTTTCGGCGGGCCGCTGCTTGAGCTTGTAAATCTGGTCCACGGCCTTCGACGATTCGGCGTCGCAGCCCAGGCCCCATACCGTATCGGTGGGGTACAGGATTACCTGCTGCAACAGCAGCACGTCCACGGCCGCGTCGGCTTCGTCTCGTAAAAATCGGATATTCATAGCGGTTAAATCGACTGGCAAAGTTCCACCAACACGCCATTGGCGGATTTTGGGTGAATAAAGCAGACCAGTTTGTTGTCGGCCCCGCGCTTGGGCTCGTCGTTGAGGATGGTAAAGCCGGCCGCCCGCAGCCGCACCATTTCTACCCGGATATCGTCTACCTCGAAGGCCACGTGGTGAATGCCTTCGGGCTTTTTGTCCAGGTATTTCGTGATGGCGCTGTCGGGCGACGTGCCGGCCAGCAGCTCAATTTTGGAGCCGCCTACCTGAAAAAACACCGTATCCACGGCTTCGGAGGCCACGTGCTCCCGCTTATAAGGCTCCTGTCCGAGCAAAGTGGTGTACAAAGCGGTGGCCGATTCCAGGTCTTTTACGGCAAGACCCAGGTGTTCGAGGTTGGTGAGCATCAGCTGATCGAAAAAGGGAAGCCGGGCCATAGCGCGGCTTCTTTGGATTTGTTCTACTTTTGTAGTTGCAAATGTGGGAAGAAAGTAAAACCCGTACGCGGTTTTTTGTGTTCTACCTGCGAATGATTCTCCGCTGAAACCTGACTGACGACCGAGCCATGCTCAAGCTACCTATTTACCTCGACAACAACGCAACCACGCCCCTTGACCCCCGGGTTCTGGAGGCTATGATGCCGTATCTGACCGAGGTGTTCGGCAATGCGGCTTCCCGTAATCACCCCTTCGGCTGGGCTGCCGAAGAAGGAGTGGATTACGCCCGGGAGCAGATTTCGAGCCTGATCAACTGTGATCCCAAGGAAATTATCTTCACCTCGGGGGCTACGGAATCCGACAACCTGGCCATCAAGGGTGTGTTTGAGATGTACGCCCAGAAGGGTAACCACATCATCACCACCACTACCGAGCACAAAGCCGTACTCGATACCTGCAAGCACATTGAGAAGCTCGGGGGCCGGGTTACGTACCTGCCCGTAGATTCCGAAGGCCTCATCAGCCTGAGCGAGCTGGAAGCTGCCATGACACCGGAAACCATTCTGGTGGCCATCATGTACGGCAACAACGAAACCGGCACCATCCAGCCCATCCGCGAAATTGCCGCCATTGCCCACAAGCACGGCGCCCTATTCATGACGGATGGCACCCAGGCTGTCGGCAAGATTCCGGTGGATGTCATTGCCGATGGCATCGACCTGATGGCCTTCACGGCCCACAAGATGTACGGTCCTAAGGGCGTAGGTGCACTGTACGTACGTCGCAAAAACCCCCGCGTAAAAGTTACCGCCCAGATGGACGGTGGCGGACACGAGCGGGGCATGCGCTCCGGCACGCTGAATGTCCCCGGCATTGTAGGCTTGGGTAAGGCCTGCGAGTTGGCCAAGCTGGAAATGGCCGCTGACACGGCCCGCCTGAGCGCCATGCGCGACCGGCTGGAAAAAGAGCTGCTGACTCTGGAAGAAAGCTACGTTAATGGTTCGCGTGAACACCGCCTGCCGCACGTAGCCAACATCAGCTTTAAGTACGTGGAAGGTGAAGGCCTGATGATGGGCGTGAAAGACCTCGCCGTTTCGTCCGGCTCGGCTTGTACTTCTGCCTCTTTGGAGCCATCTTACGTACTCAAAGCCCTGGGCCTGAGCGACGACCTCGCCCACAGCTCTTTGCGCTTCGGTCTGAGCCGCTTCACTACCGACGAGCAGATCGATTACGCCATCAACCACGTAAAAGAGGCCGTCACGAAGCTGCGCGAAATGTCGCCCCTGTGGGAGATGTTCAAAGAAGGCATCGACCTCGATAAGATTGAGTGGGCTGAGCATTAATTTTTAGTGCTTAGAACTAAGAACCAAGAGCTTTGCATTGGTTCTTATTCTAGGTTCTGAGTTCTAAAATCTGACATCTAAATTCATCAAAAGCCATGGCTTACTCCGATAAGGTAATCGACCATTACAGCAACCCCCGCAACGTGGGCACGCTGGATAAAAGCAAGAAAAACGTAGGCACCGGCTTGGTAGGTGCTCCTGAGTGCGGCGACGTAATGCGTCTGCAGATTGAGGTAGACGAGACGACCAACACCATCACCGATGCCAAATTCAAGACGTTTGGCTGCGGTTCGGCCATTGCTTCGTCTTCCTTGGCGACAGAGTGGCTGAAGGGTAAAACCGTTGATGAGGCCCTGGCCATCGACAACATGGAGATTGTGGAGGAGTTGGCTCTGCCGCCGGTAAAAATTCACTGCTCGGTGCTGGCCGAAGATGCCATCAAATCGGCCATTAACGACTACCGCGTAAAAAACGGTTTGCCGGAGCTGGAAATGGCTAAGTCGCACCACTAGTCTGGTAGCAAGTAGTTAAGGAGCCAGAAGATGAAATGCACCTGCCTTTGCGGTTGGTCATTTTATCTTCTGGCTCTTTTCTGTACCTCCTGACTTTTAGATTCTCCACACATGGACCTCTCCCCTACCGACGTACACGTTGAGAGTGCCCGGATTCAGCGGCAGATTGAAGATTATCTGGCTCTGGGACCGGGTAACCTGCTGTTTGAGTTCCGGCAACTCGACGGCCTCACGCGGCTCGACCTGATAACGGTAAACCCACGCCATCATCAGAGCTTTCTGTTTCGCTACGAAACCGGGTATGACAAGCTGGAAGTGCTGCGCCGGATGCTGGCTTACGTGCAGCGCTACCGCGACGAGGAAAGCTCTTATACTATACAGTGGCGCACGCGCGGCGACCGGGAGTTGCAGACCTCCTACTTCCGGGCGCACAACGTATACGAGGCATTGGATAAGCTCTATTATGGCCGCGACTTGAGCACGATTACCGTGTTCAGCGTGGTTTTGAACCCAAGTTCTTAGAATGTTTCTGAACAAGCAGCGTATCTTTGATGTTCTGCTTCTGAAATATCCTTCATCGGTCTGCCTGGCGGGCCGCCGAAACTAGCTTGTTGCCCCATGATTACCGTTTCTGACAAAGCCAAAGAGAAAGTTGAAAAGCTCATGCAGGATGCGGAGCTGGATGCGACGTACCGTTTGCGGGCCTCGGTGGCCGGCGGCGGCTGCTCGGGCTTGAGCTATAAGCTTGACTTCGATAACGAGGTGAAGCCGATGGATCAGGAGTTTGAGGACAAGGGCGTGCGCGTGGTAGTTGATATGAAGAGCTTCCTGTATCTGGCCGGCACGGAGCTGGATTTCTCGGATGGCCTCAACGGCAAAGGCTTCTACTTTGATAACCCTAACGCTTCCCGTACCTGCGGTTGCGGCGAGAGTTTTTCGGTGTAGCACTAACTTATCTGATTCGCTTCCTAACAAAAAGAGCCTGTTTCCAGCTGGAAACAGGCTCTTTTTGTTGACATTTTGTTATTTATTGTTTCACAAATCGGTGCGTGGTACGGCTAACAGCGGTAGTCACTTGCAGATGGTACAACCCAACCGGCAGGCCAGCTATAGGTAGCGTAGCAGTTCCGGTGAGGCTACCAGTAACCACCGTATTTCCAGCGGCATTCAGTATGCGGTAACGGGCTACTTCCGCAGTTGGCAGCTCCACCCGTAGCTCGGCGTGGGCCGGATTAGGATACACACTTATATTCAACTGACTACCCACTACCTGCACCGCTGACAGCGCCTCCTTTCCATCGGTATCTACCTGGCGCAACCGATAGTAAGCCATGCCCTGGCGGAGCGGCTGCGGGTCGTAGGCTTCATAGCGGGCGGCAGTGCCTTTGGCTTTTACAGTGGTTACTTTCTGAAAGCTGTGACCGTCAGGGCTGCGCTGCACTTCAAAATACTGACTATTATGCTCGGCTGCCGTCTGCCACGCTAGGCGCACCTGCGAGCCGTGGCGACGCGCCGTGAAAGATACAAGCTCTACTGGCAAGGGATTCAGGGCGTAGCTAGGGTCGGTACTGGCCAGCGCAAAGTCGCTGAACGAAGTAAAGGCATCCGATGTCAGCGAACCGGCCACAAAAGTGCCGCCCGCTCCAGCCCCCGAGCTGGCCGACCGCCCGATGGATTCCCATGCGCCACCGTTGCTCCGTTTGGCTACGACCAAGGAAGCCGCCGATGGATCTGTTACCTGGTCATCGGTATCGAAGCTCAGGGTAACTGTGCCGCTGAAGCCGGTAGGTGGCACCGTGGGCGTAATGGTTATAAACCGGATACCGGACACGCGGGCTAAAGGAGCCTGCACGGCCGTGGAGCGGGCGGAAGTGTTCCGAAGGTCGGCTACGTATGTGGTGGCGGTGGCCTGGGCATTTATGCGCAGGCTAGTGGGCCGGTAGTGGCCATCTTTCCCAATGGGAAACGTAACATCGGTAGAAGTTGTCGTGACTACGCCGGTTTGGCGAGCCAGCGGGCCAGCTACGTAACTACTATTGCTCCCGCCAGTCAGCACGGCATTCACAGCTAACGTGAGCAGATTGCTTGCCGTAGTGGTGAGCGTTCCGGTACTCAGCTGCAACCGCGCGAGAGTCAGCGGCCGAGCAAGCACTGCGCCGGCCGCGTTATCCAGTTGCAGGCGTGAAGTATTTCCGAAGGTAAGCGTACCCGCTCCGCTTATGGTTTGGGTGGTGGAGCCGTTCAGCGCTACGGTTTCAATTCCGCCGGCATCCGGAGCAAACGAAAGCGTACTGCCGGCATCAATCTGAATATTGCCGCCAATAGAAATGGTATTGTCCAGGTTCAGGCCCACGTTACCACTGCTGACCTTCAGGTTACCCAGGATAGTAAGTGTGCCGTTGGCCCCGGAGGAGGTGTTTACGCCGGTACCTATGTTAAACTCCAGATGGCCAAATGTGCGGCCACTGAGCGGCGGCACGGAGTTATTATCCGGAATGCTGTACACGTACTGGCTGGTGGGTTCCAGCGTGACTACCGAACCCGGCGCGGTTATGGCGAAAGGCTGCAGGCCGCCAGCCTGCTCCAGCCGGGAGCCATTGCGGAAAATCACGCTGCCAGTATAGGCGGTCAGTGCCCCAAAGGGCGTTCCGGACACATTCAATCCGCTTCGGAAGGAGCTACCACTCAAAAACTCGATGCTATTGGTCCCGCTCCCTATCAACCGATGGGCCCCAGTGTTGGCATTAATGGCTTCAAATGCTACTGCTCCGGCAATGGATGCGGTAGCATCAGTGCTCAGCTGCATCGTGAGGCCAGTTTCGGTACTCCCCGTATTGGTAAGCGTCAGGCCGGAACCGGCTGTAATTATCAGGTCTGCTCCCGTGGCACTGCCGTTACTGATGGTTAGCGTGCGGGTGCCGGTATTGTTGAAACCCACCGTGGCCGCGTTACGAATGAGTAACTGTCCGATAGTTTGGGGCGAACTGAAATCAACTGTCACGGTGGTGGTTGGCGTAGAAGATCCGTCAAACACCACTACGTCACTGTTACTCGGGGTGGCACGATTAGGCGTCCAGCTACCGGCGGCGGCCCAGTTGGTGCCGGTCCCGTTCCAGGTGTAAGTAGGCGGCACGGCCCCGGTGAGGTTCAGGATATACGGGCTTTCGTCGGCATCGTCGCTGGCAATGCGGAGCGTGGCGGTCTGCGGAGCGGTGGCAGTAGGCGCAAATGTAACAGTGAAGGTTGTACTACTACCGCTGCTCAGAACAGTAACAGCCGGTTGCGCCATCAGCGTGAAATCGGCGGAGCCGGTGAGTTGCACGGCCGGATTGCCCAACTTCAGATCGGAAGTACCCAGGTTTCGGATGATGAATGTGCCGGAAGCAGTATTGCCCGCCGTTACGAAACCAAAGTCATAAGTCCCGTTGGAGGAGATTGAACTGGCATTTTGTACCAGATCTATTTCCGGCCCGTTAGTGGGCGCGTAATCTGCAATGGTTACATCATCGATATTGATGCGGTTACCTGCGGTTTTCCGTACGCGCAGCCGCACATTGCCCGCGGTGTTGGCCGTGAAGCTAAACGTAGTGAGTGCAGTGGAAGTCAGGCTTATCGTGCTGCCCACCTGCGTCCAGGTTCCGCCCTGGTCAGACGATACTTCCACGACAAAAGCGCCACCAGTATCGCCGGCGTAGTTGGCGGCTTTAAGCGTTATATCAGCCGCGCCGCCGATTTTGTCGAATAGCATCGTCAGCAGGCCCGTACTCTGAATCCGCACTGATTTACTTCCGTTTTTGGCGTCACCAGTTGCGGTACCCACCAGCGCGTTGTTCAATTCCCAGGGACCGGAGGCAAACGATACGTTCCCTGTGGCATACCCGCCTTTACTGCCCTGTTCAAAGGGCTCCGTTAACCCAGCAAACGGTACTGCCACAACAAAGGTCACCGCCCCGGACGTGCCGCCACCAGGAGTTGGCGAGGTAACCGTAACCGGATAAGCCCCGGCCGTTGCAATGGCAGCAGCCGGCACCGTGGCGCTAAGTTGCGTTTCAGAGAGATACGTAGTACTGAGAGCCGCCCCATTGAAATAGAGCACGGAAGATGGGATAAAGTTGGCACCGGTAGCCGTTAGCATGAAGCCGCCCGCGCCTGCTACCTGCGTAGCCGGATCAAGGCTGGCAAGTGTTGGCACCGCGTTTTCCACGCTGAAGCTGGTACTCGAGGTGGCCGTGCCACCGCCGGTAGTCACCGTAACAGGACCGGTTGTAGCCCCGTCTGGAACAGTTGCCGTGATGGTAGTAGCATTCGTGACGGTGTAGCTGCTGGCCGCCGTGCCATTGAACCGTACGGCAGTAGCCCCGGTAAAATCTGTTCCGCTAAGGGTAACCACCGTACCGACTGGGCCACGGTCGGGTGTAAAACCTGTAATAGCGGGAGTTGCAATAGGAGCCGTTACGTCAAACGTACCTGTAGCAGTATACTCAGTGGTTCCATCGTTCAGCACTACCGCTGCCGCACCAATCGGCGTGCCGGCCGCCACGGTAGCAGTTACGTTGCTGGTAGTAGCCAGAATATTAGTGGCACTGGTACCCGCGAAGGTGACGCCTGTTATAGTCGCCAGATTAATACCGCTGATGGTTACCACTGTTCCGGCCGGCCCCGTTTGTGGTGTAAAACCGGTAATAACCGGGGCCGTACTGCAAGGTGCAGCCGCCGTAGCTGAGTTACGGGGGGCAACAGCTACTGCCCCGAAGTCAGCGTTATTGTTGTCACTATCCGTGCAGCCGCCACTGAGGCGCATTACACTGGTTGTGGTACTCGGGGCAGGAGCCCGGCCGCCTCCTTCGTAGGCATTGGCGGCTCCACCGTAGCCTACAAAATCCACGACGTTACCAGATGAGAAGGTACTGGGTGCCGTGAAGGTGACAGTAGCAGTGGTATTAGCCAGCACGACCTTGCCCGCCGAACCGCTCAAATCAATAGCTCCCGTGGCGTCAGGAGTGGGCAATGCAACGCCATTGCTCGTGCCACCGGACAACTGCACGAGGTAATATTTGCCGGCTCCTATTATACCATTTACGGTGGCCTTACCGCTAAATGTCCCGCCGCTGGACGCATACTGCACTGACCAGTTGGTCATAGTGACCGGAGTTGTTCCCCGGTTAAACAACTCTACGAAGTCGTTGCGGTAGGTTGCTCCGCCCGTGTTGCCGCTACCATAAATCTGGCTGATGACAACCTGCGCCTTGACGAAGGAAGGACAGATCAGCAGCAGCAGTACTGCTAAGACCTGCAACGTCATCTGCCTTCCCCGAAGAGAAACTGAACGAGTAAATGAATGCAACATAGGCCATTAGGAAATAGTGGGCATCTCTTTTCAGACAGTTACAAAAGTACAATTTACACTTTATAATGTCATATTACAAGATATTATGAAATGGTTAAGACTGAAAACGAAAAAGGGCCTTCCCAATTGGGAAGGCCCTTTTTCCAAAAGTGTTCGGCAGGATATACCTTACTTCTTCACGATACGACGGGTAACTTTTGCATCACCCTCACCAACCGTTACCAAATAAGTACCAGCCTGCAGATTCGTCATGTCCAGCTTGCTGTCAGCGCCCAGCTTGCGGGTGCTGATGAGGCGGCCAGTCATATCAGTAATAACAGCAGTTACACCTTCGGCCGAGCCAGCTACATCGATAGTCAACTGATCCTGCACAGGGTTCGGATACATCGTCACCTCACCCGAGTTCAGGAAGTTGACAGTTACCAGCGAGCTGAAGCTCGACGAGCCATCCAGATCCACCTGCTTCAGGCGGTAGTAAGAAAGGCCGTTGAGCGGCTTCTTATCTACCTCATTGTACGTGGTAGTGGCGCTGGTAGTGCCTTTGCCTTCACGGGTCAGGATGGTTTCGAACGAGCGGCCATCACGGCTACGCTGTACTTCGAAGCCTTTGTTGTTCAGCTCCGAAGCAGTTACCCAGTTCAGCGCAACCTGATTGCCTTTCACTTTGGCCGAGAAAGAAACCAGCGTAACGGGCAGTGGCGAAGGAGCGATAATACCAGGGATGGTATTCGGCACCGGCGGCGACAGGTAGTTCTCCGCTCCGATTACGCTCACATTGAAGTTGTTATCAATGTTGTTGTATTCAAAAGTGTAGAAGTAATAGGTGGTAGCCAGATCAAGACCATCAACTACTACAGTCTGGTTCGAACCGGAGTATACCGCGAAGAAACCGGGGGCAATCTGCGGGCCTTGACCATACGTCTGATTACCCGTCTGGTAAGAGTTACCATCAGCGGGCTGGCTGTTAGCCGGCAACTCAGAATTTGTGCTGGCGACAATAAGACGACCTTCACCGTAGCCAAGGGCAGCATAGTTAGCGGGCAGATTGAAGCTAACCGTAGCAGTGGTGTTGTTACGGGTTACCGTAGCAGTGCTGCGCAGAGTAGGCTCAATGTCAATCGAGCGTGCAGACAGCAGATCATTAGCACCAAAAGCTTGTACCGACTTGTTGGCGAAATCATTGCTCTGGAACTGTAGCGTCGACTGAGCCGAACCCAGATATGTAGGCTTGTAGCGCACATAGATAGGCTGGTTAATGCTATATGTAGTAGCATTCGGCGTCAGAACCACCGAGTTAGTGAACGTCACGTTGTCCAGCGACAGTTCAAACTGTGGCACGTTGCCAGGGTTCAGTGGGTTCGTCGAAAGGTTCTTCGAAATGGTAACCGGCTGTAGTACCCGTTGCGCGTTGATGGTCAGTGCCTGCGATGCAGAAGTAGTATTGATGACTACGTTGCGTACTTCCTGGAAAGCGTTGGCAATCTGAATAGTCGGCTCACTGGTGCCAGCCACTGGAATACCCTGCGAAACAGCGGGGCTGCTGGAATTCAGAATCAGCGAAGAGGAACTAAGCGCCGATGGCGGCAGGAAGCGCACATAGACTGTAGTAGCCGTTACATCGGGACCGGAATTACGAGGAACTACAATTGTGTTACCCGTGGTAGTCACTCCGGCAAACGTAGCATCGAGGGATACCTGGAAATACTGCGGAGCAGTTACTGTAATATCCTGGAGCAGGTTAGAACCAGAGAGGGTATAGGACTGTACCGATGAGGCTACACCAGGTACTGTAGAAAACAGGCTCAGGTTACCGGAGGCATTGATAACCGAGTTGTTACCCGTACTATTGGCAGTGATGGTCACCACTACGCTGGTAGCACCCGTGCTCGAAGCAGTAATGCTGCCGCTGAACGGACCTGAAGCAATCGGGCCGGTTAGCTGCACCTCAATATTGCGGATCGAAACTGAGCCATTGGGAGCCGGGTTGATGATAATCGGGCCATTCACAAAGCTACCACCAGCAGTGGCATCACGGAATACGATGTTGTTGTTCGAGCCGGTCAGAACCAGCGGAGCCGTCAGGTTGCCAGCATTGACCGAGAAGGTCAGCGTCTGGGCCGAACCACTAGCTGAAACCGTTCCAAAATCGATAGCCGTAGGGTTTGCTACGATAAAAGGACCTGTTGGAGCCGGAGTAGCAGTACCGCTGACGCTAACTCCCGAAGCGGGAGCACCCGTCGAAGTTACTGCAACCTGGGCATTGTAGTTACCATCAACTGTAGGCTGGAAACGCACTTCAACATTTTGGTTCACAGAACCGGCAGAAGGCACCAGTGTAATGGCAGCAGAGCTAAACGTACCGTTGGGCAGACGAATCTGGAAACCGGCCGGCGGAGTAACGACTACGTTATTCGTCAGATTAGAACCCTGTATGTTGAACGTCTGAGCAGCAGAAACCTGGCCTACCTGCACCGAGCCAAAGTCCGGCAATGCAATGGGACTTACCGTCAATGATGGTGGCGGTGCAGTGGCATTACCTGCCACATTAGTAGCAACGGTAGTAGCACCTGGGCTGGCTGCTGAAATCTGCGAGAAATAGGAACCGGTTGCGGTAGGAACAAATACAACGTCAACCTGCTGGCTGACACCGCCACTCCCATCCTGGGTCAGAACAGCTGTGGAAGCATAGGCATCGGAGCCGGTACGCACCAGGAAACCGCTTGGGGCTGTTACGGTAACAGGGCCAGTTAGGTCAGTGCCAGTGACAGTAACCTGCTGAGCAGCCGACTGGGTACCTACCGTAGTGTTTGGAAAGATCAGACTAGCAGGTGAAATGAACAGCGCAGGAGACAACGCACGCAGCATGAAGTCGTCCAGACGATACTGGCGGGTGCTGGCATTGCCTACCCGCGTGAAACGGACACGAACATTGGTAGCAGCCGGAATAGTGGTGTTTACAGCCACAAATTCCCAACTGCCGCTAGCAGCCGGGCGAGTGAAACCAATATTGGTATAGTTAGCTCCACCGTCCAGGCTATACTCAGCAATGAACTCATTGGTAGCAGCGGTCTGTGAACCAGCGCTACGGAACAAGCCAAACTCCAGGCGTGGATTAGCACCGGTACCGGCAGTTGTCGTGTTCAGACCATCGATGATAAGGGTGTAGTCCGTATTTGCGGTTACCTGTACGCCCTGCGTTGTGGGACTAGGCTCTGCAAACACAATACTGCGTCCACCACTTGCCCCGGCGTAATTGCTGGGGTTGTTGTTGTTAGGATTGACACCCGGCGAAGCAATAGCGGTACCGCTATACACCAGTTGGTCTTCATCAAACTCTCCCGCAGCTTGGGCTGAAGTAATAGTTTCACGAGCCTGCAATCCATTGAAAGTCTCCTGATAGCTCATGCTCTGGGCCTGCATAGCAAGCGGAGCGAACAAGCCCATCAGTAACACTACCCAAAGCCAAGGTCGGCTGATTAAGGGTACTGTACTCAAGTAAGATTTTTTCATAATTATGCAAAAAGAGAAAGGTTCAAAAGGAAGAAAAAAGGTCTTAAGTTGATTTTGTGCTCAAACATTGATCTGCGGGGGTTTACGCAAGATGCTCAGCAATGGATGAGGACATTTTCAATACTTGTGTGCATTATTCAAATATAATACTGTACTATCCTACATAGAAGCGCAGCATTTTCACAATTCGTGCCAGAAATACCACTTGTCAGCAAACAACGTCTTATGCGATAATCCTATTCTATATATATTCAAATTATTCATCCTCTACTACATCTGTTTTCCGGTACCGTTATCCAGCGCAAAAATACTCTACAAACTTGATACTTCTTCGTTCTTAATTTATTGACTCCTCACTTATTCGTTATTTGTAGTTAAACTCGACTTTATAGCGAAAGCCAATCCTTGTTATATTCCTATTTATAATTGCATAATATTTGTTGAATTATATATTTTGAACGGCATCAAAGTCCTAATAAATCTGGCTGTACTTCGCATCAAGCAGAACGAGGCCGGATTTATGCGCAGGATAAGAATAAGATTATTTCCAGTCGGACGGTGCGGTATTTTGGAATAACCAGATTGGGCGGCTGATTTCATCAGTACACATGTCAGGAACCGACTGAGCGACGTTATATACCTACGTAAAAACAGTTTCGCACTAGGCCGGAGCGTAACGTAGCATCACGTCATTATAGCATACCCTAACACCCACCAAGGGTAGTACCCGGCTCGGCTAAGAAGCCTGCAAAATAGATAACTATCAGATTTTAATACACATACAATGTTAACACGATTTAGCAGCAAAGTCAGCCAAAAGTCACGCGTATACATCAGTCAACGGCCACGGATGCTGAAAAGAAGCAAGTTCGGGCATCCTAGCAGATTAACGACAAGCAGCTAAGCAGAGCCAAGTTAGGTAAAGAGAATACACGGTAGCAGGCAGTTCATTACCTAGAGCGAATTCCAGGTTTGTGTACAGGTTTTAGTGTAGATTCCGTTGATGAAAGCCTACTCCACCGACTTGCGTGAACGTGTGGTGGCCGCTTGTCAGCAAGGCGGCCGCACAATTGGCGAAGTGGCCGCGCAATTCAGCGTGTCGGATTCGTTTGTGCGCAAGCTACGTCGGCGCCAGCGCACGAGCGGTTCGGTGGCTGCTTTGCCGCCACATAGCGGCCCGGCGCCAGTGCTGAACGCGGCGGCTCAGGCGCAATTGAGCGCCTGCTTGCGCCAAGAACCCGACGTCACGCTGACCGAACTCTGCATCTGGTTGGCCGCCATCGGCGGCCCGGCCGTGAGCCAGACCACGCTCTGGCGGGCGGTGCAGGCGCTGGATTGGCGGCGAAAAAAAAGAGTGTCCACGCTGCCGAGCGCGACACCCAACGCGTGAGGGCCTTGCGGGCCGCCTTTCTCGAAGCCGTACAAAGCGAGGATGTTACCTGTTTCAAGTTCGTGGACGAAACCAGTACGAACCTGACCTACTGCCGCCGTTACGCCCGCGCCGAAGGCGGCCACCGCGCCCCGCAAGCCACGCCGTTGCACGGCGGGCCGAACGTGACGCTGGTGGCGGCGCTGACCCCGACCGGCTTGCAAGCGGCGATGACCGTAAGCGGAGCCGTCAACGGCGACGTGTTTGCCGCTTACCTAGAGCAGGTACTTGGCCCCACGTTGCGACCCGGCGATGTGGTCGTGCTCGACAACCTGCCGGCCCACAAAGTGGCCGGCCTAGCCGAACGGGTGGAAGTCCGCGGGGCGCGCCTGCTGTATCTGCCTCCCTATTCGCCCGATTTTAATCCCATCGAACTGGCCTTCAGCAAGCTGAAAACCTGGCTGCGTACCGCACAGGCTCGCACGCGAGAGGCGCTGGAAAGCGTCATCCAAACTGCCATCGACTGGATAACCGAACAGGACGCAAAAAACTGGTTTGACCATTGTGGCTACCATGTACACTAACCTGAAATCTGCTCTAGG
>NZ_RWIU01000002.1 GCF_003944765.1 Hymenobacter perfusus | reverse complement strand
CGAGCCATTAACGGCTTAAAACGCTTCCGGGCTGTGGCGACCCGCTTTGATAAACGAGCGGCGAACTACTTTGCCACCTGCTGCTTGATTGCCGCCTTGACCTGGCTCTAATTGTAAACACTCCCTAATTTAGGCGGAAGTTGCAGCCGCGTATCCTTTTTCACCATGCTCAGCGTTATTATTCCCACTTACAACGAAGCCGCCAACATCGGCCGGCTGGTGGCCGACCTGCGCCGCTACGCCCCGCCGGGCACCGTGGAAATTCTGGTGGTGGATGCCGCCAGCCCCGACGGTACCGCCGAGGTAGCGCGCGCCGCCGGGGCTACCGTATTACAGTCCCCCCGATCCGGCCGCGCCGTGCAAATGAACCACGGAGCGCGGCAGGCCCAGGGCGATATTTTCTATTTCGTGCACGCCGACGTGTGCATCCACCCCGACTACGTGGCGACTGTACGAGCGGCCGTGGCCCAGGGCCACGCGGCGGGCTGCTACCGCTTCCGCTTCGATTCGCCGCACCCGCTGCTGCGTATTAATAGCTACGGCACACGCTTCAAAGGCATTATGAGCCGGGGCGGCGACCAGACCCTGTTTGTGACGCGGGCGCTGTTTGAGCAGTTGGGGGGCTTCAATGAGCGGTTTGTGATAATGGAGGACTTCGAGCTTATCCAGCGCATCCGGCGGGTGGCCAGCTTCCACATCGTGCCGCAGAACGTAGTGGTGTCGGCGCGTAAGTACGCAACCAACTCCTGGCTGCGCGTGCAGCTGGCCAACCTCACGGCCTTCGCTCTGTACTTCCTCAAGGTGTCGCCGCCGCGCATTGCCCGCACCTACAAAGCCTTACTCAACTACCGCTGATGCCGCCCGCTCCGCTCCCCCGCGTGCTCGTAACGGGTGCCAACGGCTTTCTGGGCCGCCACCTCGTGGCCGAGCTGCTGCGCCGCAGCTACCCCGTGCGGGTGCTGGTGCGGCCCGGTAGCCCGGCCAGCGCGGCCCTGCCGCCCCTGGCTTCGCTGCCCATTGAGGTGTGCGAATTTGATTTAGCTCCGGCTGCCGCCAAAGCAACTATGACGCATCTCGCCGCGGGCTGTGGGGCCATCATTCACGCTGCGGCGGTGGCCCAGGTCAATCCGGCCCGCAACCCGGCCGTAGTTCTGGCCAATCTGGGGGCCACCGAAAATGCCCTCCGCATGGCGCGGCAGCCAGGAATTGAGCGTTTCGTGTACGTGGGCACCGCCAATGTCTTCGGCTTCGGCACCCAAGCCCGGCCCGGCGACGAAACCCGGCCCTACGCCGGCCGCTGCTACGGCCTTGACTACATGGACAGCAAGCGCGCCGCTACTGACTTGGTGCTGGCCGCCGTGGCCCGCGAGCAGCTGCCCGCCGTGCTGGTGCACCCCACCTTTATGCTGGGCCCCGGCGATGCCCGGCCCACCTCCGGCGCGCTGCTGCTGGAACTGCACGCCGGCCGCCTGCCCGGCTACCCGCTGGGGGGCAAAAACTACGTGCACGTGCAGGACGTGGCCGTGGCCACCGTCAACGCCCTCACCCAGGGCCGGGTGGGCGAGTCGTACATTCTGGGCAATGAGAACCTGAGTTACCGCGAGGCCTTTGAGTTGATAAGCGGCGTACTGGGCGTAGACCCGCCACGCTGGCCGCTGCCGCCGCCGGTGGCTAATTTTTATGGTGCAGCTTGCGACCTTAAGGCCCGCCTCACCGGCCGCCCTGCCCAGGTCAACTCGGCCATGACGGCCGTGGCCAACGATGGCCACTACTTCACGGCCCAAAAAGCCCGTCACGAATTGTCGCTCCCCCAAACGCCCATCACCCAAGCCGTTGCCGAAGCCTTCGCCTGGTTTAAAACCCACGACTATGTCCAGTAAAACGGCCGGGCCACTGGCGGGACAGGTTGTGCTCATCACGGGCTCCGAATCGGGTATCGGCCGCGAAACGGCCCGCGCCTTTTGCCGGCTGGGAGCCGCCGTGGTACTCAACGGCCGCCAGCCCGCGCGCCTCGAAGCCACCCGCCAGGCCCTGGCCGCCGAGGGCTACCTGGTGGCCGCCTGCGTGGCCGACGTGACTGACTATGCTGCCTGCGAGCGGCTGGTGGCCACCGCCCTCACGGCTTTCGGCCGGCTCGATGTGCTTATTACCAATGCCAGTATTTCGCAGCGGGCCTACTTTGCTGACATGCAGCCCGAAGTGTTTCGGCAGGTGTTCGACAGCAACGTTTACGGCTCGGTGTACCCACTCAAGGCGGCCTTACCGCACCTGATAGCGGCCAGGGGCAGCGTCACGTTCATCTCCTCCATCTCGGCCCTCAACGGCATGCCCAGCGGCTCGGCCTACTGCGCCGGCAAGGCAGCGCTGGCCAACCTGGCCCACACCCTGCGCCTGGAACTGGCTGATACCGGCGTGCATTTCGGGGTGGTGTACATCGGCTTCACCCAGAACGACCCCGATAAGCGCGTGCTTGATGCGGCGGGCCAGCCTGTGCCCATCGCGCACCGCCCGCCGCGCTGGCAAAAATCGCAGGCCCAGGTGGCAGCCATCATCCTGAGCCACGTACGGCGGCGGCGGCGGCGCACGGTCATTTCAGCGCTGGGCCGACTTATTTTGGTGGTGCACGCGCTGCTGCCCCGCTTGGGCGACTGGGTGGTGTTAACTTCCCAGCGCCGGCTGCGCAAGTTCTACGAATAGCTCACTGGCAATCTGTTTTACCCGTTTTTTTCGTATTTAAACTTAAAGCTTCGCACATGGAAACCTATTACAACCCCGCTGACCTCAAGAAATTTGGCAACATCGGCGAGTTTCAGAAGGAATTTGCCGATAAGTTTTTCGCTTATTACGGGGCCGTATTTGCCGAAGGCGCCCTCACGGCGCGCGAGAAGTCGCTCATCGCCCTGGCCGTGGCCCACGCCGTGCAGTGCCCCTACTGCATCGACGCCTACTCGGCCGACACGCTCGAAAAAGGCTGCACCGAGCCCGAAATGATGGAGGCCGTGCACGTAGCTGCCGCCATTCGCGGCGGGGCCACGCTGGTGCACGGCGTGCAGATGATGAACAAAGTCAAAGAGTTATCGATGTAATTAAGAAACAAGCACGTTCATGCTGAGTGCAGCGCTCAACATGAACGTTATTTTTTATCTATCGAATTAATAGACAGCCTCCCGTTTCCATGACAAAATCCCTCAAGGCTACCGGCAATCAGCTCGCCGACTCGGCTTTTCAGCTCACCGTGCTGCGCCAGGAAGTGGTGGATGTGCTGCACCTACCACCTTTTCACCACAAGATGCGCGAGGTAGGGTTGTTTCCGCTCACGCCGGTAGCGCCGGCGGTGCTGCAAATCAACGTGGGCAAAATGTGCAACCAAGTGTGCAAGCACTGCCACGTAGATGCCGGCCCCGACCGCAAGGAAATCATGACCCGCGAGACGATGCAGCTCTGCCTCAACGCGCTGGCCCAGAACAATATTCCGACGGTGGACCTCACCGGCGGCGCGCCCGAGATGAACCCCGACTTCCGGTGGTTTGTGGAGCAGATTTCGGCCCTGGGCCGCAAGGTGCTGGTGCGCTGCAACCTGACTATCATCGTGGCTAATAAGAAATACCACGACCTGCCCGAGTTTTTCAAAAAGCACGGCGTGGAGGTGGTTAGTTCGCTGCCCTTTTATTCGGCCGATAAAACCGACCGCCAGCGCGGCGACGGTGTGTTCGATGACTCCATCAAGGCACTCAAAATGCTAAACGCTGTGGGCTACGGCCAGCCCGGCAGCGGTCTGACCCTGAACCTGGTGTATAACCCGGCCGGCGCCTTTATGCCCGGCCCGCAGGCGGCCCTGGAGCGGCAGTTCAAGCAGGCGCTGCTCAAAGACCACGGCATCGTCTTTAACAGCCTGTTTGCTATCACCAACCTGCCGGTGAGCCGCTTTCTCGATTACCTGGTGGAGTCGGGCAACTACGCGGGCTACATGGAAAAGCTGGTGACTGCCTTCAACCCCACGGCGGCTACCGGCGTGATGTGCCGTGACACCATTTCGGTGGGCTGGGACGGCGGCCTCTACGACTGCGACTTCAACCAGATGCTCGACCTGCACGTGGCCAGCACCAGCCAGCACATCCGCGACTTCGACGCCGCGGCTCTGGCCCAACGGCCCATCGTGCTCAACCAGCACTGCTACGGCTGCACGGCGGGTGCCGGCTCCAGCTGCGGCGGCACGGTGGCCTAGGGCTTAGCGCCCGTTTTTTTCGGCCCGTGGCCTGTTCTGGCAGGTCGCGGGCTTTTTTGACTTCCCACTGCCCGGCCAGCTTATGCCCCCAACCTTACGCCAATGCCTGTTTGCCGAAGTCCTCGGCACCGCTTTCCTCCTCATTTTCGGCACTGGCGCGGTGGTCGTGGATGAGCAATTCCACAACATCGGCCACGGCGGGGTGGCGGCGGCCTTCGGGCTTATCGTGCTCATTATCATTCAGGGCCTCGGGCACGTGAGCGGCGCGCACGTCAACCCGGCCGTGACGATTGGCTTCTGGGCGGCGGGGCGGTTTCCGGGCCGCCGGGTGCTGCCCTACGTGGCAGCGCAGCTGCTGGGGGCTGGGCTGGGCAGCGGGGCAGTGTGGTTGCTGGCGGCCCCCGGCTCGTCGCTGGGTGCCACGCTGCCGGCCCACGGGGCCGCCCAGGCGTTTGGCGTCGAACTGGGCCTCACGTTCTGGCTGATGCTCATTATCCTGCGCGTCACGGCCAGCTACTACGAGCAAGGACTGCTGGTAGGCCTTATCATCAGCGCCGTGGTGGGCCTGGAGGCGCTGGTGGGTGGCCCCCTCAGCGGGGCTTCCATGAACCCGGCCCGCTCGCTGGCCCCGGCTTTGCTGAGCGGCAACTGGACTGCCGCCTGGGTCTACGTAACCGCGCCGCTGGCCGGCGTGCTGCTGGCCGTGCTGGCCAACCGGCTGCTGGAGCCGGCGCCGGCCGCTACGCCTGCTGAAAAAGCCGGTTGAAGGCCGGCGGCAGCAGCCACCGTAGATATAAGAGCATTAGCAGTCGTTAATAGGCTTTGCGCAGCATGTCGGCGTACTCGTTGGGCAGCGGCGAGGCCTCTACCGCCTGCGCCGCCCTCTCCACGTCGTATTCCACGCGAACCAACTCTGAGCGCACACTGTGCGGGTCGGTGAGCTTCGTATTTTCGCCCAGGTGCAGCAGCTGGTACGCGGCGCGGGGGTCGCCGTCCTTGGGCTTGCCTACCGAGCCGATGTTGAGGGCGTGGCGGTAGCGGGTTTCGCCGGCCACTTCGTAGGCGAAGGTGCGGTGGTAGGGCTTGTGGGTGTGGCCAAACAGCATAATATCGGCGTTGGCCTCGGCCAGCACCCGCAGAAAGCTGGCCTCGGGCCGGTCCTCAAACAGGTACTCGTTGATTTTACGCGGCGAGCCGTGCACCATCAGCAGGTTCAGCGTGCAGGGCTCCTCCTGATATTCCAGCCGCATGTGCTTGGGCAGCAGGCGCAGGTAGCGCCGCTCCTCTTCGCCCACCACGTGGTTGGTGTAGGCAATGCTTTGCGCGCCCAGGTCCCTTTCGGTGTCGGTTTTGTAGGCGCAGCCGCAGTTGCTGCTGGCCAGCCCGATGCCCTGGTCGTAGTTGCCGGCCAGCGTGGGGATGCCCCGGCGGCGTACCTCGTTCACCACTTCATTGGGCCAGGGCGCGTAGCCCACCAGGTCGCCGAGGCAGAAAATCAGGTCGGGCCGGCGCTGCTCCATATCGGCCAGCACCGCTTCCAGGGCCGGCAGGTTGCCGTGCACGTCGGAAAAAAAGGCAATCGTCATCGAAATCGGGAGGAAGGAATAGGGAGAAAAATCAAGCGGCGCGACCCTTGCGAGTTGCGCCGCCTGGCCAGCTTAGCAGCACCCGCCGCCTGGCGTGCAGCCACCGGCCGTTTGTAGCTGGGGCAGCGCGAATTGCTGGGCGTCCGGAATGCCGCAGGCATCCTGGGCCAGGCAGGCCGTTTGCTTGGCCGTGAGTAAGAAATCGGTGCCGTCGAAGGTCAGGCCGAACTTGCCGATGGTCTGCTGCTGATATTCTACCTCAATGTCCAGGTCTTCGCGTCCCAGGATTTTCTCGGAGAGCTGCAGGATGTGCAGGAATTTCTGAGGGGCTAAGCGGTGGTCGTAGTCGCCGGCCTCCCAGAGCTGGAAGTTGGCCACGGTTTCCCGGCGCTCCACGCCGCCGCAGTCGATGAAGTGCTTGCTCACCAAACCCACTTCCGTGACGTGGAAATGGGGCGGCAGGTACTCGCCCGTGGGCAGGCGAAAACTGATAGCTTCCACTTCGGTCAGGGCCTGCTTTATTTCTTTGATTTTCATGTTTTTGCTGCTTAAAATGAGGAAAATTAAAGTAACGGTAGTTAGCAGGCGCAGGCATCATCGGGGCCGCAAACAGCGCCGCTCGTGGCCTCAATGAAAAAGGCGGTAAACTGCTGGTGCACCCGCTGCAGCAGCGCGGTATTGAGGCAGTAACAGACCGTGAGGCCGTCAATCTCGCCGCGTATCAAATCCAGCGCCTTCAGCTCCTGCAGGTGCTGCGACACGGTGGTGCGGGACAGGGGCAGTTCGGCGGCGATGTCGCCGGAAATGCAGGTCTGCTTGCTGGCCAGCAACTGGATGATGGCCACCCGCGCCGGGTGGGCCAGGGCCTTAGCCACGCGGGCTAATTGTTGTTGCTCTTCGGTGAAGGCGGCGGTTTTAGCGTAGGTCATGAGGGAGAAGTAGCGGGAGGGGCCGGGGCAGTAGTCGTTGCCGCCAGCAAGTGGGTGAGCGAGGTTTAAGTCCGCTGGAACACATGAAGAAACAGCAGACCTGAAAGAATGTCGTAAATATACGTCATTCTATGTCGCATACTTACGACATAGAATGACGTATATTTTCCCCCGCTTCGGAATTGAGCATCGTCAAGCCGTTTCCAGAGTGGTTGCGGAGTCAGTCAGTGGCTCCGCAACCACCTTAGTCTGAGTCCTTCCCGGATGGGAAGTGTGTTTTTTTTTGCGCTAGCTTCGAATCCCGTCTGGCAATTTTGGCTATCCGGTAACAAGTCTTCTTACTACCTTTCTACAATGCGGCTTTCTTTTCTGGTCGGCTCGATTTACCTCCTGCTTTGCACGGAAGTGGCGGCCCAAACACCCGATTCGCTGGCCGCCCCGGTGCCCACGGGCGCGGCCGTAGTGCTGCCGCCCGCCGACACGCTGTTTCGGGTGTACGGCCGGGTGGGCTCGTTTGGGCCAAAGGAGCGGGCCGAGGCCATTGCGCGCCGGCTCGAGGGCTTGCTACAGGCCCCGCTATTCTCCCCCGATTCGCTGACCGTGGTGGATGCCGAGCAGGATTCGGAAATCGTGTACGGCGACCAGCTGCTGCTGAGCGTGGGCGCGGCCGAGGCCCAGGCCCTGGGCCAGCCCCGGCCGGCGGTAGCGCGGCAGTACCTCGCCATTTTGCGCACCCGCCTGGCCACCGCCCGGCAAGCCAGCAGCTTGCCCGAGCTGCTGAGGCGCGGCGGGCTGGCCCTGCTCACCCTGCTCATGCTGGCCGGGCTGATTTACGGGCTGAACCGCTTTTTCCGTGGCATCAACCAGCGGATTCTGCGCTGGCGCGGCAGCCCAATCAAGCCCTTGATTATTAACGGGTACGAATTACTGACCCAGGAGCGGCAGCTGGAAGTGCTGCGCACGCTACTCAAGCTGTTGCGCCTGACGCTGGTGCTCCTCACGCTGTACCTGGCCCTGCCGCTGCTGTTCGGGCTGTTTCCCTGGACCGAGGGCATCTCGCGCAAGCTACTGGGCTACGTGCTGGGACCGGTGCAGCGCGTGGTGTGGAGCGTGGTGCACTACGTGCCCAACCTGCTCACCATCGTGGTTATCTACTTCTTCACCACGTATGCCGTGCGCCTGCTGCGCTTTCTGGCGGGCGAGGTGGCGGCGGGCAAGCTGGTGATTGAGGGCTTTTACCCCGACTGGGCGCTGCCGACCTTTAACCTGCTGCGGTTTGCGCTCTACGTGTTCATGTTCATCGTGATTTTCCCCTATCTGCCGGGCTCCGATTCGCCGGTGTTTCAGGGGGTGTCGGTGCTGCTGGGCTTTATCATTTCGTTTGGCTCGACCTCGGCCATCGGCAACGTCATTGCCGGTATCGTCATCACCTACATGCGTCCCTACAAGGTGGGCGACCGGGTGAAAATCGGGGACGTGACGGGCGACGTGCTCGAAAAAACACTGCTCGTGACGCGCCTGCGCACCATCAAGAATGAGGACGTCACCATTCCCAACTCCAACATCCTCTCGGGCCATACCATCAACTATACGGCCGCCGCCGCGCACGAGGGACTGATTCTGCACACGGCCGTGACCATCGGCTACGACGTGCCCTGGCCCAAAGTCCACGAGCTATTGCTAGCCGCCGCCCGCGCCACCGAGGGCGTGGAGGCCGCGCCCGCCCCCTTCGTGCTGCAAACCAGCCTCGATGATTTCTACGTGGCTTACCAGCTCAACGCCTATACCCGGCTGCCCCACCGACAGGCGGGGCTGTATTCGCTGCTGCACCAGCACATTCAGGACGAATTCGCGCGCGCCGGCATCGAAATCATGTCGCCGCACTACCGGGCCACCCGCACCGGGGCCGAGGCCGGCAGCACCATTCCGCCCGCCCCCATCGGAATGCAACCGTAGGGCCGCCCCCGCGGTACACCCCCGGATATGAACAAGCTCAAAGCCCTGTGGCTAACCCTGGATTCCAGCCTCTGGTTTGTACCCACCCTGATGGTGCTGGCCGCCCTCGGGGCCGCCTACGGGCTGGTGCACCTCGACCTCTACGTAGGTGCCGGCTGGACGAGCCGCTACCCGCTGCTGTTCGGGGCCGGCGCGGCCGGCGCGCGGGGCATGCTCTCGGCCATCGCCGGCTCCATGATTACGGTGGCGGGCCTCATCTTCTCGCTCACGCTCTCCACGCTGGCGCAGGTCGCCAGCCAGTACACCTCGCGGCTGCTGCGCAACTTCATGCGGGACCGCACCAACCAGGTGGTAATGGGCTTTTTCGTGAGCATTTTCGTGTACTGCCTGGCCGTGCTGCGCACCATTCGGGGCGGCGACGAGGGTGGCTTCGTGCCGTCGCTGGCGGTGGCCTTTGGGCTGCTGCTGGCGTTGGTGAGCATCGGAATGCTGATTTTCTTTATTCACCACATTGCCTCCTCCATTCAGGCGGCCAACATCGTGGCCGGGGTAGCCGATGAAACGGTTAAGCTGCTCGACAAAGTATTTCCTACACGCCTGGGCGACGACGCCACGCCCGCCGAGCGCGCCGACCTGGCCGCTGGCCCCGAGTTACACTGGCAGCCGCTGCCCGCTCCCACTACGGGCTACGTGCAGGGCATCGACCGCGCCGCGCTCCTGACGTTTGCCCAGCAAGCAGGCGTCATCGTGCGGATGGAGCACGCCATTGGCAGCTTCGTGCAGGAAGAGGAAACGCTGGCCTCGGTGGCCAGCCCCGACGGCCGGCCCCTGCCCGCCGCATCCGATTTGGCCAAGGGATTGGCCAACGGCTACCGCCTCGGCAACCAGCGCACCCTCGACCAGGACGTGGGTTTCGGGCTGCGCCAGCTGGTGGATATTGCCCTGAAAGCCCTGTCGCCGGGCATCAACGACGTGACCACGGCCGTGATGTGCGTCGACCGCCTGGGGGCGCTGCTGCGCACGCTGGCCGGCCGGCACCTGGCCAGCTCCGTGCGCGCCGAGGCCGGGCAGGTGCGCGTGCTCACCATCGACCCGGATTTTACCAGCTACCTCGGCACCGCCTTCGACCAGGTTCGGGCCAACGCGGCGGCGGCCCTGGCCATCTATCTGCGCCTGCTGCTGGCCCTGACCAAGGTAGCACCCCACTGCTCGGCCGAAGCCAGCCGCGCGGCCCTGCGCCAGCAGGCCGACCTCACGCTGGCCGCCGCCGAAGCTAACCTGGCCGTGGCCTACGACCTCGACCAGGTGCGGGCCCGCTACCAGGAGCTACAGGCGGCGCTTCGGGCGCTGCCGGCCGGGGGCTGAGCTATTCGGTACCGCCTAGCCGGGCCAGCACCTCGGCCGGCAGTTCCAGTGTGCGCATGGGGAAGGGAATGACGATGCCAGCCGCGTCAAAGGCCTGCTTGATGCGCATGATGGCTTCGCTCCTGGCCCCCACGTAGTCGGCCTGCCGCCGATACGGAATCCAGAAACGCAGGCTGAACGTGATGGCGCTGTCGGCAAAGCTGGTGAACATCACCTGCGGCGCGGGCTCGGCCAGCAGCTCCGGAAAATCGGTCATGGCAGCCAGCACCACAGCGCGCACCTGCGTCAAATCGGACGAATAGGCCACGCCGCACTCCACATCGACGCGGCGGCGGGTGGTGACGGTGAAATTGGTGACGGCGCTTTCAAACACCTTGCGGTTGGGCACGCGCACCAGCTCGCCGGTTACCTGGCGCAGGTCGAGGGTGCGCAGGTTGATGCGCTCGATGGTACCGAAAAAGGTTTCGGTCTGAATCACGTCGCCCACCGTGAAGGGCCGCTGTACGGCAATGATGATGCCGCTGATAAAGTTGGCCGCAATATCCTGAAAGGCAAAGCCCAGCGCCAGCCCGATAATACCCACACCGGCCAGCAGGGAGGTTACCGTCTTGTCGAGCCCCAGTACTTCGAGCCCGAAAAAAGTACCCACCAGCAGCACCGTCACATAGGCCAGCGTGCTGATGAGGCTGTGCAGCGTAACGGCCCCCGGCGACATGCGCGGCAGCACGCTGACCAGCGCCCGCCGCGTGAGCCGGGCCACGAACACCGTCGCCACCAGTATCAGTGCAGTAATCAGCAGGTTGGGGAGCAGCAAAATAAACTGTTCCATCCACCCCAGAAGCTTGTGCGAAAGCAAGTCAAACGTGCGGCGAATCTCAATCATGCAGCAAAAAATGGCAGTGCGAATAGTTACTCAGTACGCAGCCCGGCCGGTTGGCGGCCAACCGGCCGGGTGCGGCGTCAGTCCGCGCTTTTTTCCGGCTGAGGCGCGGCGGCGGCTTGTTCGGCCTGCTCCCGCTGCGCTTCGGCCCGCGACTGGGGCACCTCGCCCGGGCCGGCGGGCCAGCCTTCGCGCTGGGTTTTGCGGTTGCCGTCGGTGGTTTCAGTCTGGTCGTGCAGCAGGATTTGCTGGGTCGGGAACGGCAGGTCGATGCCGTGGGCGGTGAGCGTGTTTTTGATGGCTTCCAGCACCCGGTCCTGCGCATCCATGATGTCGGCGCGGCGCGGCGGGTTTATCCACCAGCGGGCGCGGATGTTAACGCTGCTGCCGGCCAAATCTACCACCAGGGCCTCGGGGGCGGGGTCGGCCAGCACGCCCGCCACGCCGCGCATGGCTTCGATAATGAGCTGGCGGGCCTGACCAATATCGTCGCCGTAGCCGATACCGATGTCGTATTGCAGGCGGCGCATATCGTAGGCCGTGTTCACGGTCACGACGTTGATAAACAGCTCGGCGTTGGGGATGACCACCCGCCGGCCGTCGTAGGTTTTGATGGTGGTGGCGCGGGTCTGAATCGTTTCGACGGTGCCCTCGAATTCCTTGTATTTTATCTGGTCGTTGATTTTAAACGGCTCAGTAACCAGCAGCAGAATACCGGCCAGAAAGTTCTGGAAAATGTCCTTGAAGGCGAAGCCGATGGCCACCCCGCCCACGCCCAGCGCGCTGATGAGGCTGGCCGGCGTGAAGCTGGGCACCATGATAGTCACCGTCACCAAAATTCCCAGCAGCAGGGCGGATACGTAAGATAAGCGGCTCAGCAGCAGCTTCAGGCTCTGGCTTTGGTGCCGGTTCTGCACCAGCCGCTCGACGAGCGACTGCACGCCCCGCGCCACAAAAACGAAGACCACGAACACCACCAGCCCGAAGAGTAGGTTGGGGAGCAGCGCCATAAAATCACGGCCCATCTGGTTGATTTTCTGCCAGGCAATTGAAAAGTCCATACGTTGAAAAAAAAAGGAATGAAGGCCCGCCGACGCCGGTAAAATCCGACGATGCCTCTTACGGGCCCGTACCAATAGGGGGGTAAAAAATCAGCTTGTCGTGACCAAAGTTTCCTCGGGCGAGGAATTGCAGCAGCAGGCGCAGCGAGGCGATAAACGCTTGTTGGTAAGTAGCGGCGAAGGCAGGCAGCGTTGCCAACCGGGCAAGCAATGTCGCGGAAGCAGGTGCCGGTTGGCCGTCAGCCGAACGAGTTGGCCCTGCTCCTGCTCGTCAGACAGCAGCGGCTGGTACAAGAAGTCGATACAATATGGCTCAGGCCGGCTGGTGGTGGCGTTGTAGAGCTGCGCGGGGTCGCGCGCGCCATGAACGACTCCCCGGTTTGGCAGACGCCGTCGAGCAAATCGACAAAGCCCTGCGCGACGGCTTCCGGCAGTGAATTCCTACTACCTTCGCGGCCACGTTCTTTGTCTGTTTTACTAGTCAGACGAGCGGTAGGTGGCCCGGCCGGTCGGCGGGGCCCGAAAAGGGAACCGGGTGCAACTCCCGGACAGACGCGCTACTGTAATGGCCCGCCACCCCGGTGGCAACGGCTCCCCCACGCAGCCCATTGCCGCCCTAGGGCCGGTGAGAAGGGCGGGGAACCGGGCCTGAGTCAGGAGACCTGCCTGCCGCTGTTGATGATGAGGCTTCTTCGCGACCTGAGAGCCTTGTTGGGTGCTGCCACGGCCGGCCGGTTTCCGGCCCGCAACCCGGGAATGGGAAAACCTACGCCCGGGCGCAGCATAGCCGTGGGCGTGGCACTCAGCGGGGAGCAACTCCAGGAAGCGTATGAGGCCGCCGAAACGGGCCGGGAAGGTGCATTCATCCACCTTTTTTCCAGTTTCCATGTCCACGCTTGCCGACAAAATCACGCGCGCCGAAACGCGCATCTTCAAGGCCGTTTTCCCCAACACCACCAACCACTATGACACCCTGTTCGGGGGCACTACCCTGCACATGATGGACGAAGTGGCCTTCATCACGGCCACCCGCTTCTCGCGTCTCAAAATGGTCACGGTATCCTCCGACAAGGTCGATTTCACCCACCCCATTCCCGGCGGCACGCTGGTGGAGCTCATCGGGCGGGTGGAGCACGTGGGCAACACCAGCCTAAAAGTGCGGGTGGAGCTGTTTGTGGAGCAGATGTACTCCGAGGAGCGCCACCGGGCCGTGTCGGGCCTGTTCACCTTTGTGGCCGTGGATGAAAACAAGCGGCCCGTCCGAATCCTGCCCGCTACGGCCGCCTGAGCCGGTTTTACCGCCAAAGCCGTTTGGCAGACGAAGTATGGTTTGACGGCCAGCCGGCGGGCCGGGTGCCCCGCCAGATTGCTGTCGGCCGGCCGGCGGCAATCTGGCGGGGCAACTGAGTCGTAAGTGGGACGTAAACAAGATTTTTTCGGACTAGGCTGAACTATTCCAACCCCGCCTGCGGTTTTGCCTGCCATTCCCCCTCTGTCTCATCTTAGATATGGCCGCTGAAAAGGACTACACCCCGCAGATGAATGCCCGCCTGGAACAATCGTTCCGGGAAGCGGATCAAGCCCGCGAAGATTTAACCGATTCTATGGCAAACTCAGTAGCCGCCAACTGCGACCTGCTTCACCACGGCCTCATCAGCGCCAAGGGCCTGGAAGTAACCACCGAAATGTACCGCCACCTGCTGGGTAACCTGCTGCGCCACCCTTCGGGGGAAGTGCGGGCCCAGACTTTGATGCTTTTCAACGAGGCCATGGAGGAATACTGGCCCCGTCTGCAGGGACCGGCCGTCGGCAAAACCCAGCCTACCACCGACGGTAACGGGCGGAGCAGCCGCTAAAGCCCGTTCCCACCTTACCCGCCGCCCCGGCTGCGGTCTGCCCACTGAACCGCTCTGGTTTGGTGCCCAGACCGCGGCCGGGGCGGCGGCATGTAGCGGGGCCGCGTATCTTTGCGCTTCCTTGATTCCAGTACCGGTTCAGAGGCTAACTCCCTTTCACCCCTTTTACCCCCATGTCCCTTCCCCAGGAACTTGAGCTGCTGCTGCCCCCGGAAGTAGCCTACGATGAGCTGGCCCGCTACCGCGCCCTGCTCGATGCCGCCGGCCTCGTGCCCGGCCAGGCCGATTTTGTGCATCTGCGCAAACGCTCCATCGATGCCCGGGGCCGCCAGCCGCTGGTGCGCCTGCGCGCCGACATCTATCGCGCCGCCCCGCCCGCCGACTTGTTCGGCCCCTGGTTCCGCTACCCCAACGTCAGCCAGGCCACCCGCTCGGTGCTGATTGTGGGCGCCGGCCCGGCCGGACTGTTTGCCGCCCTGCGGGCCATTGAGCTGGGCATAAAACCCATTGTACTGGAGCGCGGCAAAGATGTACGCACCCGCCGCCGCGACCTGGCCGCCCTCAACAAAGACCACCTCGTCAACCCCGAGTCGAACTACTGCTTCGGCGAAGGCGGGGCCGGCACCTACTCTGACGGCAAGCTATACACCCGCTCCAGTAAGCGCGGCGACATTCAGCGCATCCTGCGGATTTTGGTGCAACACGGCGCCACCTCCGACATTCTGGTGGATGCCCACCCCCACATCGGCACCAACAAGCTGCCCTCGGTAGTGGCCGCCCTGCGCGACAGTGTGCGCGAGGCCGGCGGCGAGGTGCGCTTTGATACCCGCGTAGACGACCTGCTGCTGACCGGCTCGCACCTGCGCGGGGTGGTTACCAGCACCGGCGAGGAGCTGACGGCCGACGCCGTGATTCTGGCCACCGGCCACTCGGCCCGGGATATGTACGAGCTGCTGCACCGGCGCGGCGTGCTCATCGAGGCCAAGCCGTTTGCTTTGGGCGTGCGCGTGGAGCACCCTCAGCAGCTCATCGACCAGGCCCAGTATCGTCGCCAGGACCGGGGCCAGCTGCCGGCCGCCTCCTACTCCCTGGTCCACCAGACGCAGTGGCAGCAGCGGCAGCGGGGCGTGTTTTCGTTCTGCATGTGCCCGGGCGGCTTTATCGTGCCGGCTGCCACGGCCCCCGGCGAGGTAGTGGTGAACGGCATGAGCCCCAGCCGCCGCGACTCACGCTTTGCCAACTCGGGCATTGTGGCGGCCGTGGAGCTAGAGGATATGGACGTGCGCCAGTACGGGGCGCTGGCCGGTCTGCGGTTTCAGCAGGAAATTGAGCAGCGCGCCTGCCGGCGGGCCGGCAACACCCAGTTGGCCCCGGCCCAGCTGCTGGGCGACTTCTTGAAAAAGAAAACCTCCGCCGCGCTACTCGAAACCAGCTACCAGCCCGGCCTGGTATCGGTGCCGATGGATGAGGTACTGGGCGCGGGCCTCGCGGACCGGCTGCGGCAGGGCTTCCAGAACTTCGGCCGCAAGATTCCCGGTTACGCCACCAACCTGGCCCAGATTGTGGGCGTGGAAAGCCGCACCTCCTCCCCCGTGCGCATCCCCCGCGACCGGGAAACGCTGCAGCACCCGGATGTGCGCGGCCTGTTCCCCTGCGGCGAAGGGGCGGGCTACGCCGGCGGCATCGTCTCGGCCGCCATGGATGGCGAGCGGTGCGCGGAAGCCGTACTGGCACTCGTGTAGGGATTTTTCTCGCTCATCTTCGGTATAGCCCAAGTGGCGGGGTCCGGTAGTACGGGCCCCGCCACTTGGGCTATACCGGGGTACCGTTTCTCCCTGAGCATGCTACGACAGGCTATTTCGGGGGAGTATTGCAACGATTCCGAGCGGACCAAGCTCCTGTTATTGTTCGTTTGCAGGTCGCAGCCGGCTTTACTCTATTTTCTTCTCTTTATGCTCAGTCGTTCCGTTGGCATCGGTGCCGCTCTACTTATCACTCCGTTGCTGAGCCTGGCTCAGACCACTACGCCGGAAGTTCCCCGCTATTACGTCGGCCTTTCGGCTTTCACCAGCTCCAACCAACGCCTGAGCCGGGAGCTTGATGCCAGCAAATGGCCACCCTTGCAGCTGACGCTGGGCTACCAGTTTCGGCCGCGCCTGGCCGTACAGGTAAGTGCGGCCTACAGCAACAGCGCCGGATCCAGCACAAACAACATCCTGGACATCTATGGGGGCTCGGCCGGTACATATCGGATTGACTACCGGAATACGGCCTTGAGCATAACGGCGCTGGGACGCTACACGCTTACCCGCAGGCTAAGCCGCCGCTTCCAGCTTGATGCCCTCGGGGGCTTTACCCTTGACCGCGCCACCTATCAGAGCGAAGGATTTTATCCGGCTCTCGGAAACCCAGCCGAGAGCATTCCCTTCCGCAGAGCCTCTGACGTGAACCAGTATTCGCTGAACGTGGGGCCGAGTCTCCGTTACCGCTTGGTTGGCGGGCTGGAAGCCGTGGCGGAAGGCACAGTCAATATGGATTTACGCTCGCCGCGCGTGGTGACCACCTCCGGGGCCGTTGGAGTGCGCTACCGGTTTGGTCGCTAGGGCGGGGCGGGCTGCAGCAGAGGCAACCAGCACAACGGCTAACCGTCTTTCGGGCGCGGCTTACTTGCCGCCACGAAACTAATACGGCTGTTTTTGCGTGATAGGGACCTTCACGGACACCAACCAGCTGTCAGCAAAAACAGCCGTCAGCCATTAACTGAACTCATGAAAAAGACCCTTGTCCTGGGCGCTACCGATAACCCCGCCCGTTACGCCTACCGCGCCGTGCATCAGCTCAAAAGCCACGGCCATGAAGTGGTACCGGTGGGTATCCGCAAAGGCTCGGTAGCCGGCCTGGAAATCCGCAACGACCGGCCCGCCGCCGAGGGCGTGGATACCGTGACGCTCTACGTAGGCCCCCAGAACCAACCCGCCTGGTACGACTATATTCTGGACCTGAACCCCAAGCGCATCATCTTCAACCCCGGCACTGAAAACCCGGAGCTGGAAGAACTGGCCCAGCAGCGCGGCATTCAAACCGAAGAAGCCTGCACGCTGGTGATGCTAAGCGTGGGGCAGTACTAACAGCGTAGGCAAAGACTACACGTCAAAAGTCAAAGCCCCGTTTGTCATCCGGAGTACCGCGAAGAACCTTCATGCGAGCGGAACGAGTCGTTATTACGATTACCGTTCTGACGTGATAAGGTCCTTCGCGGCATTCAGGATGACAAACGGGGCTTTGTCCGTTTTTCCATTGCCCGAAATTTTTCTCTTCTTTCCAGGCAACCCCTGCGGCCCCACCGCCATCTAGCCCCTCAAACGACCTGCTCCTGACGCAAACTTTACGCCTTTTCCCGTGACCGATGTTGAGCTGATAGCCGCCTGCCGCCAAGGCAGCAGCCGCGCCCAAAAACTGCTGTACGAGCGGTTCGCGGGCCTGATGCTGTCTGTGTGCCTGCGCTACCTGCGCCGGCGCGAGGACGCGGAAGAAGCCCTGATTGTGGGCTTCACTAAAGTATTCCGGGCCCTTGACCAGTACCGGCACGAAGGCTCTTTCGAGGGCTGGATCCGGCGCATCGTGGTAAACGAAGCCCTGGGGATGCTGCGCCGCAAGGAGCCGCTGCACATGGCCATCGACGACCTGACCTACGACGTACCGGCTACTGCCGCCGAGGCCGAAAGTCAGCTCAACGCGGCTGATATGCTGGCCCTGCTGGCTGACTTGCCCGCCGGCTACCGCACTGTTTTCAACCTGTACGCCCTGGAGGGCTACACCCACCCCGAAATCGGCGAGCTGCTCGGTATTTCGGAGGGCACCAGCAAGTCGCAGCTCAGCAAGGCCCGGGGCATGCTCCAGCGCCGCCTCGCGGTGGCCAGTGCCCAGGCCCGGCCCGCTTCCACCTCCTCACCCAAAGAACTGTATGCAACCGGAAGATATTGATAAGCTGTTTCGCGACCAGCTCGCGAACCACGCCCCCACCCCGCCAGCTTTCGTCTGGGACGCCATTGAGGCCGAAATTCAGCCCCGCAAGCGGCGGCCGGCCATGTGGCTGGCCGCCGCTGCCGTGGCCCTGCTCACGCTGCTGGGCGGCGCCTGGTGGGTGCTGACGGGCGGCACCGGTAGCCCCGCCGGCCGTTCCGAAATGGCTGCCGCCCCAAGTCTTCCCTCTTTGTCGGCCCCGGCCCAGCCCGCGCCGGCCACCACCGAGCTAAACTCCGAAAAAAACACGCTGGCCCAGGCAACCCCTTCCTCCGCCTCGCCATCTAGCCCAACAGAAGCCCCGGCCACTGCGCCGGCCGCCGTAGTGGCCACTACGACGCCCGCTTCGGAAGCCCGGTCCGCGGGTGTACAACCGGACCCCGCTCCCGCAAGCCGCCGGATCAGCCGGCCTCGTGCTTCTGAGCCGCAGCAACTGGCTGTGGCTGCCTCCCTGCCAGCCGTGCAGCCCCGGGCAACGGACCAGAATCCCGCCGAAACGGCCTTCAACCGCCCGGAAGCCCCCCTGGCTCAGCCCACGGACCTGCCTGCCCACACCGTGGCCCTCACCGGCCCCATTGAGGTAGAAGTGCGCAACGCTGCTGCGGCTCCGGCCCCGGTAGTTCCGGCCCACCGGCCCCGGCTGGTGTCCTTGCTGCGGCAGGCCCGCAACGTGGTGCAGGGCGAAAAGGTGAGCCTCACGGCCGCCGGCTTGCCCGAATCGGTGACGGTGCAGGCCCGCCTGGCGGGTCACACGCTCACCAAAGTCATTCAACTCTAACTCTCCCCGCTTTCAGCGCCCTTCGTTATGAAACGCCTCCCCGTTCTCCTCGCCGCTTTGCTTCTCGGTGCTGCTTCCGCCAGCCAGGCCAAAACGCTGCCCCGCCTCGCGCCCCCCGTTGCCAACGACGACACCATTGTGGTGAAACTGCCAAACCAGGCCACCATGACCCTGTTCGTGAAAAACAAAGCCCAGCTGCGCGAATTGCGTCAGTACAAGCTCGACTCCCTGCTGGTGCTGCTTGATGGCTACATCACCCAGGCCGAGGCCGCCGGCAAAAACTCCAAGTCGGAGCAGGTGACCATGGAATTCTACCCCGCCAAGGAGCAGCCCGGCAAGCAGGTACCCGAGCAGATCCGCATCACGGTGCGCAACCAGGGCACTGGCGCGAAAACCACCAAATCGGCCGACCACGTGGATGTGACGCTGGGCCGCGTGTTCGGGGTATCGGTGGATGAAAGCACCGATGGCGGCTCCGACCGGGTATCGGTGCGGGTGGGGGCTACCGCCGCTTCCGACTCGGTGCGCAACGCCGAGCGGAAAGCCAAGCAGGAGGAACGCGCCAACCGCGCCGTGCACAGCAACTTTGATATCGACCTGGGCCTGAACGCGCTGGTGGATAAGGGTCCCGGGGCCAACGGCGTTACGCCCGACCTGCGGCCCATCGGCTCACGCTATATCAGCCTGAACTGGCACTACGATATCCGGCTGGGCCGCAAAGGCTCCCCGCTGTACCTACGCACCGGCCCCGAGCTGGGCTTCAGCAATTACATGCTGGAGGGCAACTACCAGTTCGTCAGCACCAATGGCGTAACCACCATTGTGCAGGCCGATGCGAGCCGCAACCTGGAAAAAAGCAAGCTGGCCGTTACCACCCTCAACCTGCCCTTGATGCCCATGCTCAGCTTTCAGGACAAGAAGGGCAAGGATGCCTTCCGGATCGGGGCCGGCGGGTTTGTGGGCTACCGGCTGGGCTCGCGCACCAAAATCAAGTATCAGGAAGACGGCAACACCAAGAAGGACAAGGACCGCGGCAACTACAACCTGGAAGATTTCCAGTACGGCGTGCAGGGCCTCATCGGCATCCGCGGCATCGACCTGTTCGTGAAGTACAACCTCAACGATACGTTTAAAACCAACCGCGGCCCCCAGGCCCAAACCCTGAGCTTCGGCGTCTCGCTGTTGAATTAGCATTGAAATAGTGAGCTAGTGAAATGGTGAGTTTGACGTTCTGCTTGCGCCATCAGGCCCGGTAGAGCGTCAAACTCACCATTTCACTTAGCTCACTACTTCACTGCTCGTTCCGGTAAAAATTATCCAGCAGAATGGCGGCCGATACGGCCACGTTGAGGCTTTCGGCCTGGCCCCGGCCGGGAATGTGCAGGCGCTGGGTGAGGCAGGCCTCCACGGGCGGCGTGAGGCCGTGGCTTTCACTGCCCATTACCAGCACGCCCGCCGGGCGCAGCGTCAGGCGGTGCACGTTGTCGCCGTGCAGGTCGGCGCCGTACACGGGCAGCTCCGGGGCGAGGCTGCCGAGCCACTCGGGCAGGTTGCGCTGCCACACCGGTACGCGGGTAAACGAGCCCATGGTGGCGGCCACGGTTTTCGGTGCCCAGGGGTCGGCGCAGGTATCGGAGCAGACGACGCCGGCCAGCCCGTACCAGTCGGCCAGCCGGATGAGGGTGCCCACGTTGCCCGGGTCGCGCACCTCATCCAGGGCCAGCAGCAGCTGATTGGGGTCCGGCAGCAGCGGTTTTTCCTCGGGCAGGCGCGCAATGGCCAGGGCCGTATTATTGGTGCTGAGCGTACCCAGGTGGGTCAGTTCCGCCTCCGACACCACGTCCACGGGCAGGCCGGCGGGCAGTTCCGCCTGAATTTTCTCGTTGAATTCAGCCGTAATGAGGAGGCGTTCCGTTAGAATCCCAGAACTTAGCAGCTCCCGCACGCTTTTCCCCCCTTCTACCAGAAAGGCTCCGTGCCGGAGTCGGTACTTCTTCAGGTGCAGCGCGTGCACGTATTTCGCTACTGCTTTTGAAACCATATTCGCAGATTAACGGCCAGCCCTCAACGGGATTTTTTAGAGGAAAATACCCTTCGCGACTGGCGCTGGGCAGTCTGCTGCTGGCGGGCGGGCTGGGTGCCTGCTCACCGCTGCGGCTGCTGCAGCCGGGCCAGCGGCTGCTGAGCCAGGTGAAGGTGGAAGGCACGAAAGAGGCCGATGCGTTGCGCCTGCAAACGCTGGTGCAGCAGAAGCCCAACAGTTCCTTTCCGCTGCCAAAGGTAGCCATCTACCAGCTAGGCCGCTCATTTTATAACCAGGAGCGCATTCAGGGCAAGCTGGAGGCCGACCGTGCCAAATACGACCAGCTCATCCGGGCGGCCGGCACCGATTCCTCGGAAGTGGGCAAGCTCCTGACCAAGCGGGAGCGGCACGTCCGCCGCCACCAGCTGGCCCTGGATAAGGGCAACGCCATTATGCGGCTGGGCGAGCCGCCAGTTATCTATGATTCCTCACTCACGGCTACTTCAGCCGAGCAGCTGGGCACCTTTCTGAAATCGAAAGGCTTTTTCCGCAGCTCCGTTGCCGTCACCGATACGGTGCCAACGCGGCGGTTTGCACCGCTACGCATCTTCGCCCTGCAGTCCCCCTTCCATACCGACTCGCAGCGCGTGACCGTGACGTACCGGATTCACGAAGGGCCGGCGTTCAAGTACTCCCAGCTTGATTATGACATTGCTGACACGGCCGTGGCCCGCCGGGTGCTGGCCAGCCAAGCGCAGAGCCTGCTGCGCGTGGGCAACCAGTACGACGAGGAAGTAATTGGCAATGAGCGTGGCCGCATCGAGAATCTGCTGAAAAATCAGGGCTATTTCGACTTCCGCCAGCAATATATTACGCTGGAGGCCGATACCAGCTTTGCCCCGACGACGGTTCGTCTGCGCACAATTATCAGCAAGCCGACGCGGGGTGAGCAGCACCGCCTGTACACCATCCGCAACGTCAGTTTCATTACCGATGCCGGCATCGTGCGCTTCGGGCAGCAGCGCGACACCATTGTGCGCGACTCGGTGAAGTACCTGGCCTATCGGCACCGCTTCGGCACCAAGTCCCTGGACCGCAAGCTGGTGGTACGCCCCGGCCAGCCGTACAGCCTGAGCAAAACCCAGCTCACCCAACGGCAGCTGGCGGGCCTGGATATGTTCCGCTTCAGCACCGTGACGTACCGGCGCGTGCGGGGCCCGGAAGCACCGGCCGACTCGGCCCGGGGCCTGCTGGATGCCACCGTGAATGCCTCTCCGGCCAAGAAATTTCAGGAAACAACTGAATTCGGCGGCACGTACGTGGCGGGCCGACCCGGCCCTTTTGGTAACGTTCGCCTTAAAGTGCGCAATGTATTCGGGGGCTCCGAGGTGCTGGAGTTTGGCCTGCGGGCGGGTTTCGAAGGCCAGCTGAACCTGACCGGCACCAACACCGGCGAGGGCGACACGGGCAGCAAAAGTGTACTTACCACCCAGCTGGGCGGCAATGTGAACCTGGTGCTGCCGCAGTTTCTGCTGCCGTGGCGGGGCAACCGCTACCTGAGCCAGTACAACCCGCGCACCCGCTTCAACGCTTCCTACACCTACGTCAATCGCCCCGATTATACCCGCACGAACGTGGAAGGCACGTTCGACTACCTCTGGCAACGCTCCGCCTATCTGCAGTATGTGCTCACGCCGATTGACGTGAGCATTATCCGGACGGCGAATATCGACCCAGACTTTGCGCAATATCTGCGCAACCTGGAAATTCAGCAGGGCTCCCCGCTGCTGCGCAGCTTCGATAACCTGTTCATTCCCAGCTTCAACGCCACCGCCCTTTACAACTCCAACGACTTCAACGAAACCCGAGACGCGCGCTACCTGCGCCTGTTTGCCGAGCTAGGCGGACTCACCCGCAGCCTGTATCAGGATCAGCCCCTCATCAACAACCAGGACAACCCCAAAAGCAACGCCCTCAAAATCTACGATTTCGGCAAGTTCACGGCCGATTATCGTCGCTACCACAAGCTGGGCCCCGACTCGTATCTGGTGTACCGGCTGGCGGGCGGAGCGGCCACGGCTCTGAGTGCGACCAGCGTCACGACCATTGTGGAAGGCGTCCCAACCACCAACCGCTCCTTTCTGGTACCCTACGACAAGTACTTGTTTGCCGGGGGCAGTTCCAGCGTGCGGGCCTGGAAACCGCGCCGGCTGGGGGTTGGGTCGTATACGCAGTACAAGTATGACCCCAACAACCCCACGGAATTTCTACTGGTTAACGGCCAGAAAGTGCGTGACTACGACCTGGAACAGCCCGGCGAGTTGCTGCTGGAAGGCAACGTGGAGTACCGTTTCCCAATTTACAGCTTCTTCAAAGGGGCTTTCTTCACGGATTTCGGCAACGTGTGGGTTATCCGTGCCGACCCCCGCCGGGAAGGGGCTCAGTTTCAGCTCAACAAGTTTTACCGGGAGCTGGCCGTGGGCTCCGGCTTCGGCCTGCGCTTTGATTTCGACTTCCTGATTCTGCGGCTGGATATTGCCACCAAAGTCTACGACCCCACCGCGCCGGGCAACAAGTGGGTTATCCGCAACTTCAGCCTGCGCGAGGACCAGTCGGCCTTTAACCTGGGCATTGGGTATCCATTCTAGGCAAGTAGTGAACTGGTGAACGAAAGAAAACGCCCCGGCAGATCTGCCGGGGCGTTTTGCTTGTGGTGGATGAAACTGTTTTGCACCCACCACAACTTTACCTTTCACCGCCTAATACCCTAGTAGCTCCTGCAACGCAGCCAGTACTTTATCGAGGCTGGGCAGCATCTGCTTTTCCAACTCCACATTGAGGGCAATGGCGGGCAGGTTGGCCGCCCCCAGCGTGAACACCGGCGCGTCGAGCTGACGGAAGCAGTGGCGCTGAATGCGGCCGGCCAGACTCTCGGCGAAGGAGTTCAGCAAAGGCTCCTCGGTGAGCACCAGAGCCTTGCCGTGGCGACGCACGGCGGCCTGCACCGCATCCCAGTCCAGCGGGTTAAGGGTGCGCAGATCCAGGATTTCCACCTGGCCGGGCAATTGCCGGCTGGCGGTTCTGGCCCAGTGCACGCCCATGCCGTAGGTAATCACCACGCAGGTTTCGCCGTTGCGGAGCTTGTCGGGGGCGGCTTCCTGGTCCACGGCGGCTTTGCCGAGCGGCAGCACATAGCCGGCGGCGGGCTCCACGGTTTTGGCGTCCTCGGTACCGGCCACTTTGCTCCAGTACAGCCCCTTGTGCTCCAGCATAATTACCGGGTTGGGGTCGAGGAAGGCGGCGCGCATGAGGCCCTTCATGTCGGCGGCGTTGCTCGGGTACACCACCTTGATGCCCCGGATGGTGAGCAGCGTGCTCTCAATGGAGCCCGAGTGGTAGGGTCCGCCCCCGCCATACGCCCCCACCGGCACCCGAATCAGGCTTTGCACCGGAAACTGGCCGTTGGAGAGGTAGCAGGATTTGCTAAGCTCTTCCACCAGCTGGTTGAGGCCGGGCCAGATGTAGTCGGCAAACTGAATTTCGACAATGGCCTTGGCTCCTGCGGCACTCATGCCGGCGGTGCTGCCCACAATGTAGGCTTCCTGAATAGGCGTGTTGAACACGCGGGCGTCGCCGTACTTTTTGGCCAGTAGGGCCGCCTCCCGGAACACGCCGCCCAGTTCCCCACCCACATCCTGGCCGTAGAACAGGGCCTCCGGGAATTCGCGCAGAATGTCATCCACGGCGTGCAAAGCGGCGTCCACCATCAGGGCTTTTTCGGCCCCGGCAGGGCTCCGCTCGCCGGCCTCCTCCGTCACGGCGGGCGGGGCGAACTCGTGGTCAGCAAAGGTAGCCGGGTCGGGGTTGGGCGCGGCCAGGGCCCGCTCGTAATCGGCCTGCACGGTGGCGCGGGCTTCGGCGGCCAGCTGCTGCAGCTCCTCCTCGGCAAAACCCAGCTCCAGTAGTTGCTGATGGAAGCGCGGCAGCGGGTCGAGGGTAGTGTGTTGGGCCAGGTTGTCGCCGCGGTACCACTCGCGGCGCACCCCGCTGGTATGGTGGCCCAGCAGCGGACATTTGGCGTGCACCAGCACGGGGCCGCGCCGCTGCCGCACATACTCGGCGGCCTGCTGCATCCCGGCGTAGCTGGCCAGGAAATCGGCCCCGTCTAACTGGAGACGGTACAGCCCTTTGAAGCCGGCGGCAAACTCGTAGGCATCCATGCTGCGCATCTCACGGCCGGTAGCGGAAATACCCCAGTCGTTGTCCTGCACCAGGTAAATGATGGGCAGCTGGTGCAGCGCGGCCATCTGCAGCGCTTCGGCCACTTCCCCTTCCGTCATGGCCCCGTCGCCGATGGAGCACAAAACCAACGGCTTCTTTTCTGAATTAGTAATTAGTAATGAAGAATTAAGAATTGGCTGTTCAGCATCCATCGAACCTGAATCCGTTGGCATACTTACAGACGAATTATTAATTACTAATTGCTCATTACTAATTGTCGCCAGCCCCTGGCTTTCCAGGTATTTAATGCCGTGGGCCACGCCGGTAGCCGGAATGGCCTGCATGCCGGTGGCAGAGCTTTGGTGCGGAATAGTAGGGAAACCGGCCCGGCGCAAAGAGGGATGACTGTAGTAGGTCCGACCGCCCGAGAACGGGTCGTCGCGCTTGGCCATGAGCTGGAGCATCAGCTCGTAAGGCGTCAGGCCCATGCCCAGCAGCATGGCATCGTCGCGGTAGTAGGGCGCGGCATAGTCCTGGGGGCCGAGGTGGAAGGCGGCGGCCAGCTGAATGGCCTCGTGGCCCCGGGCGGTAGCGTGTACGTAGCGGGCCGTGACGGCCTTGTTTTCTTCGTAGAGGCGGGCCAGCTCGTCGGCGGTGCGCATCAGCCGGTAGGCCCGGCGCAGGGTTGCCGTATCGGGGCGGGTGGCAGTAAACTCAGTTTCCGGCAAAAAGGCGGTTTCAGTAGTCATGTGCGGGTGGTGGGTGCTGGGGCGAAGGTACAGGTTTGGCGGGATGCGGTAATGAAGTAGCAAGCAACGCCAATAGTTCAGTTGCTTTTGGGATTTCCTCCTGACTACTCTCCGCTTACCTTCGCACTATGAACCCGCTCCTGCACTTCTCCCCCGCCTCCGAAGCCGACCTGCCTGCCCTCAACTGCCTCGTGAACCGGGCCTACCGGGGCGAAGCCTCCGAACAGGGCTGGACCACCGAAGCCCACCTGCTGGCCGGCCAGCGCACCGACGAGGCCGACTTACGGGACCAGTTGCACAGCCCCGGCGCTACGTTTCTGCTGGCCCACATCCCAACGCAGGAGCTGGTGGGCAGCGTATTTCTGCAACACCAGCACCCCGATTTGTACCTGGGAATGCTCTCGGTGGAGCCCACCCGGCAGGCTCAGGGCCTGGGCCGCCAACTGGTTACAGCGGCTGAGGATTTTGCCCGTAAGCTGGGCTGCACCGGTATTAGCATCAGCGTTATTTCGGTGCGCCACGAACTGCTGGCTTGGTACGAGCGGCTGGGTTTCCGCCGCACCGGCGCCACCGTGGACTTCCCCACCGATGCCCGGTTCGGCATTCCGCGCCAAGCGGAGCCGCTGGTACTGCTGGTGCTGCGGAAGGAGCTGTAAGCCGCTCATTCTGCTATTATGTAGAGTAGCTGTCATTCCGAACAAAGTGAGGAATCTGGGGTAGGCGCTACGCGGTAAACTCAGTTTCCTCACTTCGTTCGTAATTACAGCACTGAGCATCAGTCAAACGCCCACCACGCGTCCCGCTTTGGCGGGGTGCCCAGCGTGTAGGCCTCGCCGATACGGGGAACGGTAACGGGTAGCCCCGCCGCATCAGCGGCCTGAAGCACGAGCTGAATCGGCTCATTCCAAGGGTGGTAGGCCAGCGTAAACTTGGCCCAGTGGACCGGCAGCAACAGCTTAGCGCCCAGGTCCTGGGCGGCCTGCACGGTTTCTTCGGGCAGGCAATGAATGGCGTGCCAGCTCAGGTTGTACTGACCGTTTTCGAGCAAAGCCACATCAAAAGGGCCATACTGCTCCCCGATGGCCCGGAAGTGCGGCCCGTAGCCACTGTCGCCACCCAGAAACAACCGAAACCCATCCAGTTGCAGCACAAACGAGGCCCACAGGGTACGCTGCGGGGCCAGGCTGCGGCCCGACATGTGCTGGGCCGGCGTGGCGGTGAGGCGCACGCCCGGCACCGGCTCGGCCGCATCGTGCCAGTTCAGCTCCGTGAGCTGCTCCGGCGCGTAGCCCCAGGACCGCAAGTGGCCACTCACGCCCAGGGGCGTAACCACGTGCCGTACCTTACCGCGCAGCTGGGTTACGGTGGCGTAATCCAGGTGGTCGTAGTGGTCGTGGGTAAGCACCAGCACGTCAATGGGCGGCATATCAGCCACCTGGTAGATATCGGAACCGGGGTAGGCTTTCACGGCGAAGGAAACCGGCGAGGCAGCTCCGCTGAACACCGGATCTACCAGAATATTGCGGCCACCGGCCTGAATCAGGTAGGAAGAATGGCCAAACCAGATAATGGTGGGCAGTTCCGAAACAGGATGGTGCAAATCGGTTTGGACGACAGGCAGCGGCCGGGACGGCGTGACGGTGCGGGGCTTGCGCAGAAAGTCGCGCAGCATCTTCCCCATCGGCGCATCGGTGGGCCGAAAGCTGACGCCACCCAGGTTCTCGAACCGGCCGTTCTGGTAGTTGGTAAGGCCGGCAAAACGGCGCTGAATGTCGCGGGTGGGATTTTTCCCGAATACGTGAAGCATAAGCAAGGCGGCCCGAAAGAGGCCGGTAACCAACAGGACGAATTCAGCGGAAGTTTACTTTACGCCCCCAACGGTTCGGGCAGTCGGCCTCATTCCGACAGCGTCCATCGGGCCGGTTGCCGCCGGAACGAAGTCGACTGCCCGACGGCGCAGCAACATCAGTACGCGGCCACCGCCCCAATGGCTTGCCGCCCCCAGACCAGCGGCGCAGCTACGGGAAATCTTTACCTTTGCCAGACACAAAACAGCAGAGGTTACTGACTTTCGCCAGTTTTTGGCTCCTTCTGCCAGCTAAAGTTTGCCCCGAACTTGCCGCCTGCTGTCCTGCTTTCTATGCTCACCTCCGCCCCTTCTCCGTTCCCTACGCCCACCGCGCAGCCCCGTTTCCGCGACACCGTAGAGGCCTGGATGCGCCAGTTTCAGGACTGGCTCTGCCAGCAACTGGAAACCACCGACGGCCTGGGCCGCTTCCGCGAGGACGCTTGGCAGCACCACAGCGGCGGTGGGGGCCGCAGCCGCATCCTCACTGAGGGAGCTACTATTGAGAAAGGCGGGGTGAATTTTTCGGCCGTGGAGGGCCAGATGAGCGAGCAGGCCGCCCGCGTGCTGCTCATGCCCGACCCCAACTACTTCGCCACCGGCGTATCGGTGGTGCAGCACCCGCGCAGCCCCCACGTGCCCATCTCCCACATGAACGTGCGCTACTTCGAGGCCGGCAACGGCGAGGCCTGGTTTGGCGGCGGGCTTGATCTGACGCCGATTTACGTGGATCTGGAGCAGGCCCGCTGGTTTCACGCCCAGATTGCCGAGGTGTGCCAGCGCCACAACCCGGCCTACTACGAGCGGTTCAAGCACTGGGCCGATGAGTATTTCTACATCCCGCACCGCCAGGAAACCCGGGGCATCGGCGGCATTTTCTTTGACCGGCTCATCGTGGGCAAAGAGGCCGACGCCGAGAGCCTGTTTGCCTTTGTGCGCGCTGTGGCCGAGGTGTACGGCCGCACCTACACCACCCTGCTGCGCCACAACGCCGGTTTGCCCCACACCGAACAGCAGAAGCAGTGGCAGCTGGTGCGTCGGGGCCGCTACGCCGAGTTCAACCTGGCCATCGACCGGGGCACGCGCTTCGGGCTGGAAACCGGCGGCCGCACCGAGAGCATCCTGATGAGCCTGCCGCCCCAGTGCGAGTGGCACTACAACATCCAGCCTGAGCCCGGCTCGGCGGAAGCCGATACCCAGCAGTGGCTCCGCAAGGGCGTGGACTGGTTGAACGCCCAACCCACTGCCGCGTGCTAGAGCAGCTGCAAGCCCTGGACCGGTGGCTGCTGGTAGCGGCCAACGCCCACCGCACGCCCAAACTGGACGTGTGGATGGTGTTTTTCACGGAACGCTTCGTGTGGTTTCCGGCCTACCTGGTGCTGCTGGTGGTGCTGGCGTACCTGTACGGCCGCCGCGCCCGGCTGCTGGTGCCGCTGCTGGGCCTAAGCGTGGCCCTGGCCGACGGCATATCCAGCCGCTTCTTCAAGCCCTACTTCGCCCGCCTCCGCCCCTGCCACGACCCCGACCTCTCGGCCACCCTGAACCTAGTAAACGGCTGCGGCGGACAATTCGGGTTTATTTCCTCGCACGCGGCCAATTCCTTCGCGCTGGCCGTGTTTGTGGCCTTAGTGCTGCCCCGCCGCTACCGCGTGGCCAAGTGGATGCTGTTTGTGTGGGCCGCCCTGGTAAGCTACAGCCGCATGTACCTGGCCGCCCACTTCCCCTCCGACGTACTGGCCGGCGCCTTGCTCGGCTCTGGTCTGGCTTGGCTCTGCGCCTGGGCGTATCAACGGCTGGCAATCCGGTGGTTTGGCTCGGCGGAACCGGCAGTGGTGTAAGTCAGGTACCGAATCATCCGGACGCAGCCGATAAGCCAGTACAGGTACACGGTGGACAGGAAAGTTACGAAAACTGGGCCCACATTGAAGAGCAAGTGAAATACCCAATAAGAGAGGATATACCTAAAAAGGTGCGTTAGCTCTTGTGGATAAGAATATTCCATAATAAGCCAGTCACCAAAAGAGAACATACGTAGCAGCATGAATAGCTTATAGCTGCTAATAATCAATGCTAAACTCCAAAATACCCGTCTGTTTGTATAGCTGATAGCCAGAAGTAGAATATATGTAAGTAAGTGTATATGCAGGCTACGTAGTTGTTGGATAAATTGCTTGGTTTCTAACACCGATGCATCAAGCTTAGCATATGAAGTCATATACCACATAAGCTTCCCCAGCAGCACAATCACACCCAGTACCATCCACCAGCGGCGCAGGTATGTGAGCTGCTGCGGAAGAGGTGCTAATTTCAGGTATCGACGTAACGACATTCTACACACACTTTATAGTTGATTTTATATTGAAAGCACCCTGTCCCAACTACATACACTTGTTGGTAGCCGGGGCAGGGCGCTTAAGCTAATTGCTCAGGTAGGCCACTGCCTGGTTCCGTATCGGGGTTAAGCAGTTCCCGCCTACTTCCCCAGCAGCTTGGCCACGTACTTGCCCACGATGTCGAACTCCAGGTTTACCTGGTGGCCGGGGCGCAGGTCCTGGAAGGTGGTGTGCTCGTAGGTGTAGGGAATGATGGCCACGGAGAAGCCGTCGTCGGTGCTATTGAAGCAGGTGAGGCTGGTGCCGTTGATGCAGATGGAGCCTTTTTCCACCGTTACGCGGCCGGGGCCGGGCACGTGGCGGAACCGGTAGAGCCAGCTGCCGTTCTGGTCCTCCACCGACTCGCACTCGGCCGTGAGGTCCACGTGGCCCTGCACAATGTGGCCATCGAAGCGGCCGTTGGCCGAGAGGCACCGCTCCAGGTTCACGCGGCGGCCGGGTGCCCAGGCGTTCAGGTTGGTTTTCTGCAGCGTCTCGTCGATGGCGGTTACCACGTGGGTGCCGGCCATGCCGTCCACGGCTACCACCGTCAGGCACACGCCGTCGTGGGCCACGCTCTGGTCGATTTTCAGCTCCTGGGCAAAGCCCGACTGCACGGTGAAGTGAATATTGGAGTTTTCGCGGCGCACATCCGTGATGGTGCCAAGAGTTTCAATGATGCCGGTGAACAATGCTATTGAATTATGAGTGATGAGTGATGAGTGATGAATTAACCCCTGAAGCCCGCCACAGTTTGCCACCGGCTCCAATTCATAATTCAGCATTCATCTCTCAGAATTAATTCCTACTTACCCCGCCCCTCGATGATAATCTTCAACGTGTAGAGCAGCACCCGAAAGTCCATGGCCAGGCTCATGTTTTCGATGTAGAGGATGTCGAATTTGAGGCGCTCGACCATCTGGGCCACGGTTTCGGCGTAGCCGTACTTCACCTGGCCGAGGCTGGTGAGGCCGGGCCGCACGCGGTGCAGGTGGCGGTAGTGGGGCGCAATCTGCACAATCTGGTCGATGAAGAAGCGGCGCTCCGGGCGCGGCCCCACAATGCTCATATCGCCCTTGATGACGTTCCAGAACTGGGGCAGCTCATCGAGGCGCACCTTGCGCATGAAGCGGCCCCAGGGCGTGATGCGCGGGTCGTGGTCGGAGCTGAGGGCGGGACCCTGCTTTTCGGCGTCCACGTACATGGAGCGGAACTTGTAGATGCGGAACGGCTGGGCGTACCGCCCGATGCGCTCCTGCGAGTAAAACACCGGCCCCGGCGAGGAAAGCTTCACCATCACGGCCGTGAAGGCATACACCGGCCAGGCCAGCAGCAGAAACAGGCAGGACGCCACCACGTCAATCAGGCGCTTGAGCACTTTCTGCCAGAGCGGCAGCAGGTCCTGCTTGATTTCAATGAGCGGGGTGCCGAACACGTGGCTCACCTTCACCGAGCCCAGCAGCATCTGGTACAGGTCGGGCAGGATGCTGATGCGCACGGGCGAGCCTTCCAGCAGCGTCAGGATTTCCTCAATCACGCGGTGTTCCGAGGGCTCAATGGCAATGACAATCTGCTCCACGTGCAGAGCCCGGATGAGGGCCGGCAGCCGGCGGTACGAGCCCCGGGCGGGCAGGTCGGCGGCCAGCATCTCATCCACCGTATCGCCCAGAGGCGTAAAGCCTACCAGTTGCAGCCCCAGGTGCCGGCCGGTGCGCTGCAGCTCCTGAAACGTGTCGCGGGCCAGGGCCCCGGAACCCACCAGCAAGGTGTTAAAGGAAATAACACCTCCGCGCACCAGCCGCTGCACGCTGCTCACGGCCCAGATGCGCAGCACGGCCGTAATGGTGAAGTGCAGCAGGAAGTAGGCCGAAATGGTTTTGTAGTAGCTCCGGTAGTTCTGCACGCCCTGATCGTCGAGCAGCAGCACGAAGAAAATCAGGATGGCCCCTAGCAGCGACACGCGGCCCAGGCGGATAACCTCCGCCAGCCGCGACTTACGAAAAATGTCACTGTACTCGCCCAGCAGCGCATAGAGACCGGTCCAGAAGGCGGCAATCATCAGGGCTGAGCCGGAGAGGAAAGCTGCATCGGCGGCAAAGTGGTACTCGGCACTGATTTCGCGCAGCAGGTACTTACGGAGCAGAAAAAAACATACCCACGCCAACAGGGCCGCGCCGAAGTCGGCGGCTATCAGCTTCAGTTTTTGGAGAGTACGAATCAAGAGCAGAAGAACTAACCGGCCGGACCGGTACCAGGGGGTGATTTTGTGCGGCCGAAGCTGTAGTTTTACGCTTTGGCCGGGCCTTGAAAAGCCCGTGCGGGCCATTTTTCGGAGTTGCGCAAAGGTAGGAAAACCCCGCTATCCGAACGGCCGCTTGCTTTTGCCGGGGCCGACAGGCTGCCGGTTTCGCCTTTTCCTGCCGCTTATGCACACCGATACGTACCGTCATCGAGGAATGCGCCGCACCCTGGTGGAGGAGCTGCGCCGCAAGGGCATCCGGGATGAACGGGTGCTGACGGCCATCGGCACGGTGCCGCGCCACCTGTTTTTCGACGCCGCCTTTCAGCCCCACGCTTACCAGGATAAGGCCTTCCCCATCGGCGAGGGCCAGACGATTTCGCAGCCCTACACGGTGGCCTACCAGACCGAGCTATTGCAGGTACGCCCCACCGACCGGGTGCTGGAAATCGGGACCGGCTCGGGCTACCAGTGCAGCGTGCTGCTGGAGCTCACACCCCACGTATTCAGCATCGAGTACAACCAGGTGCTGTTCGAGCGCACGGCCCGCCGCCTCACGGCCATGCAGCTCACCCCACACCTGTTCTGCGGCGACGGCTCAATGGGCCTGCCCCAGCACGCGCCCTTTGACAAGATTATCGTTACGGCCGGCTCGCCTACCCTGCCCCGCCCCCTGCTGCGCCAGCTGCGCGTGGGCGGCGCACTGATTATTCCGGTGGGCGACGAAACCACCCAGCGCATGATGCGCGTGGTGCGGGAAAGCGAGGAGGAATTCTCCCGCCAGGAGCTGGAGGAATTCCGCTTCGTGCCGCTGCTGGGCCAGGCCGGCTGGGGGAAGATGTGAAATGGTGAGGTAGTGAAATTATGAGTTCGATGTTCAATCTGCACTGATAGCGCATGCCGAGCAGCAAACTCACAATTTCACCACTTCACAATTTCACCCCTTGTACCTTTGCGGTTGTACTACCTGACCTTTTTTTCCTGATGCTGCGCAAACAGAAGCCGGTGCAAGACTCGTTCGTTCGAATGACCGAACTGGTGCTCCCCAACGATACCAATACGCTCAACAACCTTATGGGCGGCCGCATGATGCACCTGATGGACGTGTGCGCGGCCATTTCGGCCCAGCGCCACTCCAACCGCATCGTGGTGACGGCCTCCGTGGATAACGTCTCGTTCCGGGAAGGCATTAAGCTGGGCAGCGTGGTCACGCTCGAGTCGCAGGTGACGCGTTCCTTCAGTTCCAGCATGGAAGTGCACATCAACGTGTGGGCCGAGGACATTCCGAGCGGCACCAAAATCAAGAGCAACGAGGCTTTCCTCACCTTTGTAGCCGTGGACCAGTCGGGCCGCCCTATCGACGTGCCGGACGCCGTGCCCGAAACGGCCGAGGAAATTGCTCTCTACGAAGGTGCCCTGCGCCGCCGCCAGCTGCGCTTGGTGCTGGGCGGCCGCATGAACCCGCACGAGGCTACCGAGCTGAGAGCATTATTTGAGCTGGAATAAGGCCTAAGCTGCATCGGCTTCCCACCGATGCATTTTTTCTATTGCTTTCCTGTTTTCGTCGATGGATACTGCCGCCACACTCGCCTTTTTTCAGAACTTCTACACCGGCTCCGCGCTTTACGTAGTGCCCGAGCCCGGTGCGGTGGCTCCAGAGGCCAGCGCGGTGGCGGCAGCTACCCATCCGGCCGGAAACCTGCCATTGGCTGTTCCCGTGCCAGCCAACACCCAACCATTGCTCACGCCGCGGCCAGTAGCGCCTCAGCCACCCGTAGCTCCGGCGGCCGCACCTGCGCCGCTGGCTCCTGCCCGCCCGGCCGTACCTGTGTCGGCTCCGGTGGTTCCGCCCGTTGCCGCGGCGGCTCCTGCCCCACTACCACCCGCTCCAAAAGCGGTAGCCTCAGTGCCGCCCGCGCCGGTGCAGGCGGTATCCACTCCGGTGCAGCCCCTCGGCACACTACCGCTGGCCCAGCTGCCGGCCGCCGCGCCGGCCCCGGCGGGACGGGTGCAGCCCACGCCCACCCAGTCGCCGGTGGCGCACATTCCGTTTGCCACGCTGGGCAGCAACGCCCAGGGGCTGGTGATTCTGGTGCGCGTGTCGCCCGAGCAGTTCCGCAAGCTGCCGCGCAACGTGTTCCTCAATAACCTACTCAAGGCCCTGCGCCTGGTGATGGAAGACGTGGTGCTGGTGAACGTGGAGCACGAGAAGTTCCCGGTAGCCCTGTGTAGCCTGCGCCAGCACCTGGCAGCCCGGCAGTTTCTGGCCTTCGGCAAAAACCTGCTCGACGTGGCCGTGTACACCACCCAGCCCTACGAGCCCGTGCTCCTCTACGGCGACACCGCCTTCCTCGGGGCCAGTGAAATCGAGATGCTGGAGTACGATGCCGGCCGCAAAAAACAGCTCTGGCAGTCTGTACAACGGATGTTTCTGGGGTAACGGTTATTCTTTTAAGTACCGAATAAAATCATCAACAGCACGTTCGTTAGCAATAGCAAATTTATAAAAGTCTATAAAGCTTGCGCTATTCATATAAGAATTAACTAATTTTTCAATCAGAGGACCAATATCTTTTACACTAGGATCTAGATAATAAACACCTATACATGGATATTGATTAACGTATTGTGCAGCAATCAATTCTATTTCCACAGGTAGGCTATCTAATGCTTTATCCTTTTTTAGAGTATCTACTAGCCATAAGAATACTGTAACTGCAACCTCTATTGCGGTGTGATGTATCAAAGCATTAGAAATATCCACTTCGATTAGCTGGTATCCTTTCTCTCGTTTCATTTTTATTCTAAATTTTACTTTCTACTTGTATTGTCATTTATTGACGCGAATAAAACAATAAAAGCCGGCCCTATTCAGAGCCGGCTTTCTGTTTTTAGCAATTCACCTTACTTCAACACCGAAGCCAGCTTGGCTTCCAGGGCTTCGCCGCGCAGGTTTTTACCGATGATGCGGCCCTGAGGGTCGAGCAGAATGGAGGCGGGAATGGACTTGATGCCGTAGGTCTGGCCGGCGGCCGACTCCCAGCCTTTCAGGTCCGAAACGTGCTTCCACACGAGGCCGTCGGCTTCGATGGCCTTCAGCCACTTGGCGCGGTCCTGGTCGAACGAGACGCCGTAGATTTCGAAGCCTTTGCCTTTGAACTTGTTGTAGGCCTTCACCACGTTGGGATTCTCGCGGCGGCAGGGGCCGCACCAGCTGGCCCAGAAATCAATGAGCACGTACTTGCCGCGCAGGCTGGTCAGCGGCAAGTTCTTGCCATCGGGAGCAGCCAGGCTGATTTCCGGGGCCGTGGTACCAACAGCCGTGGCCCGCAGCGGCTCCAGGCGGGCCACCAGGGCCTTGGTATAGCGCGAATTGGGCTGGCTGACTTTCAGCTGCGTAGCCACCGAATCGGCCAGGGTGAAGTTCTCATCGGGGTTTAGTACGCTGCTCACCACAAAGCCCGACACGATGGAGCCGGGGTTCTGGCGCACCAGCCGGACCACCTCGCGCTGGCCCATGCTTTGCACCAGTTCGGCCTGCCGCTGAATGGCCTGCATCGAATCCTGGCGGCCGGCCTGGGCGGCCTGGGTATACCGCTGCTCCAGACGCGGCATCAGCTGCTGCATCTGCTGCTGGCTGGTTTGCAGGGCCTGGTTTACCTGCCGCAGCAGCTCCGAGTCGGGGGAGCCTTTCACGGCGTAGGTGGCGGCCAGCTTCTGCGCGTCGCCGGTCAGTTCCAGGCGGCTGCCGTTGCCGAGCACCACCAGGGCCTGGTTCTGGTCGGAGGTTTTCACCTGGTAGAGGCCAGTTTCGGGCAGAGCACCGGCAAATTTAAACTGGCCCTTTTCGTCCACCGTGGCCGTATCGCGCGATACGAACTGGGTTTCACCCAGCTCAGCCAGGTACACCTTGGTGCCGGCCGGGGCATTCTGGAACTGGCCATTAAGCTGGTAGCCCGTGGCATCAGTGTCGCCAGTGGTAGGAGTTGTGTTCTTATTACAGGCGTTGGCCATGCCCAGCAGGGCACCCAGGTAGAGCAGGCTCTTCATTTTGTGCATCATTCAGAAAGCAGACCGACAGATGAATCGGCGGAGTAGAAAAGGGACGGGGAAACGGGCCGCAAGTTGCCTATTTTGGCCGGAATTGCCCCGCCCGCCCTGTAACCACTTCCCGGCCACGCTGGTTCACCGCTTCCCCCAGCCCTAGGGCAGGAGCTTCCGCAGCCGCTTTTCCAAAGCCTCCCCGCGCAGATTACGCTCCAGTACCCGACCATCGGGAGCAATGAGTACGGTGGTGGGTACGGCTAAAACGCCGTAGAGCTGCGCCGCCGGCGAGTCCCAGCCCTTTAGGTCCGATACCTGCGTCCAGGGCAGCTGGTCCTGGCTCACGGCTTTGCGCCACTTCCCCCCGTCCGCATCCACCGATACGCTCACGATTTCCAGTCCCTTGGCCTGGTACTGCTGATACAAGGTGCGAAGACGCGGGTTTTCGGCGCGGCAGGGGCCGCACCAGCTGGCCCAGAAATCCACCAGTACGTATTTGCCGCGCAGGCTGCTGAGCGCGAACGAGGGGCCAGCCGCCGTGGGCAGGGTGAAATCGGGGGCCACCTCACCGCCTTTTTCGGTGAGGGCCGCCGTGTGGGTGCGGGTGCTCAGGTTCTGGGTTTCGGCCAGGGCCGGTTGCCGCCGGGCCAGTACCGTGGTCATGGAATCGACAAACGCCTGCTGGCTGGCCTGGCGGCTCAGGTAATTTTTGGTGAGATGCGCGGCCAGAAAGGTATCCGGCGTGCGGCGCACCAAGGCCCGCAGCTCGCGCAGGCCCCGGTTTTTAGCCGGCAGCTGGGCCACCCCAAACATCTGCGGGTAGATATCCTGCTGAAACTGCTGCCACTGCTCCACCCCTACCGTCCCGCGGGCCTGAAAGTGGAATGTTTCCCGTTTGGGATTTGGCTCCATCGTAAACGTCAGCTCATCACCAGGATGCAGCGGCAGCTGGTACATGTGCTTCTGCCCTTTCAGCTGGAGCGAGGCCAGCAGAGGCGCGTCCAGCAGCCCGCGCATTTCGCAGCGGCCCGTAGCGTCCACCGTGGCCGAATCAATTGTGTGCCAGCCGCTCTGGTAATGTTTGAGGTAGATGGTGGTACCGGCCGGAACGTCCGTCAGCTGGCCCTGCAGCACGTAGGCGGGCGGGGTGGCGGCTACGGCCAGCAGCCAGGGGAATAAAGCAGTAAGCATCGGAATGAATAGAAGAGAAGGAAATACTACCGCGAAACTGCCCATTTCGCCCGATATATCCCAAAATTCCGATGTAATTGTGCAGTTCCTTGCCCCTTTCAATCCAGCGGAATGTATCCGGATATTTTCTGGCCCAGGGCCCGGCCGCGCAGGTTGGTGGCCAGCACCCGGCCCTCCGGACTCAGCAGCACCGAATACGGCAGAATCCGCACCTGGTAGGCCTGGGCTACCGGACTCCGCCAGCCCCGTAGGTCCGAAACGTGGAGCCACGCCATTGTATCGGCGGCCACGGCCGCGTGCCAGCGGGCCGGGTCCTCGTCCAGCGACACGCGCACAATTTCCAGCCCCCGCGAGTGAAACTGCCCGTAGATTTTGTGCAGGTTTGGGCTTTCGGCCGCGCAGGGCACGCACCCGCTGGCCCAGAAATCAAGCAGTACATACTTGCCACGCAGGCTGCTGAGCGTGAGCGACGAGCCGGCGGCCGTGGGCAGGGTAAAACCGGGGGCGCGGCGGATTGAAGCAGCTGGCCGCTCGCCCGCTCCCAATGAGGTCGTAGCGGCCGGCCCTGAAGGCCGCTGGCAAGCCGTCAGCAGCACGCATAATCCGACAACAACGCAACGCATAGCTATTCAGGTGGTGAAGTGAGCAGGAAGACAGATGTTACAAATAAAAACCGCGCCACCTTATTGCCAGAGCAGCCACGATGGGCCAGCCGCATCAGCAGCAGTAAAGGTCATGCTGAACTTGTCGAAACATCTCTACCACTTCGTTGTGATGGTACTTCAACGAAGCGGTAGAGATGCTTCGACAGGCTCAGCATGACGTTTCTACTGACTGCGGCGACATTCTAAACAGCTCCTACACCAAAAAAAGCCACCAACTGGACGGTTGGTGGCTTTTCACATCGTAACAGAACTGCTTACGCGTCGAGTTTCTGGCGCAGAAGCTGGTTGGCTAGTTTGGGGTCGGCTTTGCCGCCGGTGAGCTTCATCAGCTCGCCCATGAACATGCCCGTGAGGCTCTTCTTGCCGGCGCGGTACTCGGCCACTTTGGCCGGGTTGGCATCCAGCACCTGCTGAATCATCGTTTCCAACGCCCCGGCGTCGGACTGCTGGAGCAGGCCCTGGGCCTCGGCGGCGGCGGCGGCGGTGTGCGCGGAGTTTTCTAGCAGGAACGGGAACAGCTGCTTGCTGGCTACCGAGTGGCCCACCTTATTCTCGTCGATGAGCTGAATGATATCGGCCAGGTGCTGCGTGGTGAGCGGGAACTGGTCGAGGGTGAGGGCGCGCTCGTTGAGATAGGCCTTCACCGGGCCGGTTACCCAGTTGGCGGCGGCTTTGGCGTTGGGCGTCAGGCGGGTCAGTTCGTCAAAGAACAGAGCCACTTCCTTTTCAGCTGTCAGCACCGTGGCATCATAATCCGAGAGACCCAGCTCGCCGGTGAAGCGGGCGTAGAGCTGCTGCGGCAGGGCCGGCAGCTCGGCCTGCACGCGGTGCAGCCACTCGTCAGAAATGATAACGGGCGGCAGGTCCGGCTCCGGGAAGTACCGGTAGTCGTTCATGGTTTCCTTGCTGCGCTGGCCGTTGGTGGTACCGGTGGCCGCGTCGAAGCCTCGGGTTTCGCTGTCGATGACTTCGCCGGCTTCCACCAGCGCAATCTGCCGCTCAATTTCGTACTCAATGGCCCGCTGCACATTGCGGAAGGAGTTCATGTTCTTCACCTCCACCTTCACGCCAAACTCGGTAGCGTCTTTGCGCATTACCGAAATGTTGGCGTCGCAGCGCAGGGAGCCTTCCTCCATGTTGCCGTCGCAGATGCCCAGGTATTCCACCAGCTTCTTGATTTCGGCCAGGTAGGCGTAGGCTTCCTCCGCGTTCCGGATATCCGGCTCACTCACGATTTCGATCAGCGGCACCCCGGCCCGGTTCAGGTCCACGAGGGTTTCCACCTCGCCGGCCAAGTGCATGCTCTTGCCCGCGTCCTCCTCCATGTGGATGCGCGTCACCCCGATTTTTTTCACCGAGCCATCCGCCAGCCGGATATCGACGTGGCCATCGTGACAGATCGGGGTTTTGTCCTGGGTGATTTGATAGCCCTTCGGTAGGTCGGGGTAGAAGTAGTTTTTGCGCGCAAACAGGTTGTCGCGGCGGATGTGGCAGTTGGTGGCCAGGCCCATTTTCATGGCAAACTCCACGGCCGAGTAGTTCACGCGCGGCAGTGTGCCGGGGTGGCCCAGCGTAATGACGCTCAGGTTATTATTGGGCAAAGCGCCGTACTCGTTTTCGTCGGAGGAATACATTTTGCTGCGCGTGAGCAGCTGGGCGTGTACTTCAAGGCCGATTACGGGCTGGTATTTTGATTTGATGCTGTCGTCCATGGATCACAGATTCGCGCAGATTTTGCTGATTGCGCTGATTTCTGGTGCAAAGTAAGCACTATTCCGGCGGAGCCATAGCGCGGCTACTCCGACGAACAAGAGGAATCCGGGTTAACTCTCTGCGCTGATTATTCCAGCTTCCTTCCGGTGGCAAAGGCAGCCCATGAGGACTTCCTCAATCATTAAAAACCGGAATGTACGTGTCCTGCAAGGCGTTACCGGCCTGGTTGTAGGCGGCTACCAGCTTCTGGTTCTGGGTATTGTAGCCACTGACCAAGCCGTTCATGCGGTCGGCATCGGCTTTGGTGAACCGGTCTTTGCGCTCCAGCAGCTCCTTCATCTGCACAGCCTGGGCCTGGGCGAAGGCACCGTAATATTTCACCATGTTGCGGGCCGCGTCGCGGTAGTGGGCATCCTTGCCGCGAAAGGGTGCAATAGCCGTCAGCTCAGTAGTGGCAGTCTGGGCATCGGTGGCCAGCTGCACGCGGGCCTGCTCGAAAGCGGCGGCATCCTGCGCATTAAGGGCATCGATGAGGCGGGCACTGGCTTTTTCGATGCGGAACTGGGCCAGGTACACCTTGTGCTGGTAGCCGTTCACCTCCGATACCTGCCGCATGTACTGGGCCAGCCGCTTGCCCTCGGGGTCCTCCGAAATGGTCATGTTGTGGCGGCGCGCGAACCGAGCCTGGGCCGCGTCCACTGAATCATTCACCACCTGCAGCTTAGCTTCGGCTAGTTCCTGGAGCTTGAAGTACTGCTCCATGTTCTCCACGGTAGCCGTACGGGTGGCGGCCAGCAGATCCACGGCCTTATAATCCTCGGAATACACCTTCAGCAGCTGGTAAAAGGCTTCGGTGGTCTGCTCTTTGAAGCCTTTATCATCTTCGAAGGCAGGCAGCCTAGCAAGCTTCTGTAAGGAGGCTTCCGTCTGCTTCACCAGGTCCTGGCGCTTGGCATCAATCTTCTTCTCGTTGTCGGAATGGGCCGATTTGCTGATGTAGCGCAGGTTTTTCTTGAGCATGGCCCGCTGCTCGCTCACGATGAAGTTGTTGTAGGAGCCGGGGTCCTTGAACGTTTGGGCCGAGGCGGCCGTGGTGGTCAGCCCGGCGAGCAGGCCGGCCGAAAGCAAGAGCGTAGAAAGGCGCATAGAATAAGGTGAGTGGAAATTTATTTGATGGCAAAGGTGATGGGAATTGTGTAGCGGACGTCTACCGGGTCACAGTTATCCAACCGGATGCTCCACTTTGCGCGGCGTATGGCATCTACTGCGGCGGCGCTCAGGATATGGGAAGGAGATTCTACTATCTGCACATCTGCTAATTGTCCGGTTCGGCTTACTGTAAAGTTGACTTTCACGACTCCTTCTATTCCGAGCTTCAATGCCTTGCTTGGGAAATATATCGGCGCGCTTTTTCCCGGCATTATTTCAGCATTCGGACAAACGTCTCGAAGAGCCAGTGTATCACAGTCAACTGAGTTTCCGACAGCATCGAAGCACTCCTCAGATTTCCTGCTTCGGTCATCGTATCTGTCGTGTCGGCGCAGTTTGCCATTTGGATAATAGGCAAACCCTTCCCCCTGCCGGACACCATCACGGTACTGCTCCCGCCGTTTTATGGTACCGTCATTATAGTAGACTATTGTTTCTCCGTCGCGGCGGCGCAGGCGGAGGTTGGAGAAGGTGGCAGTTTCCCGAAGTTTCTGCGGGGCCCAGTACACACGTTCCGTAGCTCTGACACTATCCAAATACTCTGTTTCAATAGCATAGCTAGCACCTTTAGAAGAAGATAAGGGCTGATGCTGAACGGAATAAAACACAAACATCTTACGGTTTTCCGTCTGAGCAACAATATCATGCGGCTTCAGCAGCCAGCTCAGCAACAGTATACCCAACGTAACACGATAAAGCATCGAAGCGCAATAAAAAAGCAGTTTTCAATCGAATATCCAGCTGTAATTCCAGCCTGAATATCCGATTAAAAACTGCTTTTTCACAACTCTACCAGTGCCTGATTTATCCCAGCAGGCCGCCAATCAGGCCTTCGGCCTTAGCAATGGCCGCGCCCAGGCCGGCCGCGTTTTTGCCGCCGGCCGTGGCGAAGAACGGCTGTCCGCCGCCGCCGCCCTGGATTTCCTTGGCCAGCTCGCGCACCAGCGTGCTGGCGTTGAGCTTGCCACCCTTCACCAGCTCGTCGTCGAGCATCACGGCCAACTGGGGCTTACCTTCGATTTCGGCACCAAGAACCAGAACTAAGTTGGGTACGGCCTGGCGCAGGTTGAAGGCCAGGGTTTTGAGGCCGTCGGCGGAGGTGGCCTGCACCTGGGCGGCCAGGAAGTTCACGCCGTGCAGCGCCTTCACCTGGCCGGCCAGCTGGTCTTTCTGCTGGTTGATGCTCTGCTGGGCGAACTGCTCGATCTGCTTGCGCAGGGTGGCAATTTCCTCGGTCTGCTTCTCGATGCCGGGTAGCAGGTGCTGGGGGTTGCCGAGGGCCTCGCGCACCTGGGCCAGCAAGTCCAGCTGCTGGTTCACGAAGGCTTCGGCGGCCTCGGCCGTCACGGCTTCGATGCGGCGCACACCCGCACCCACGGCGCTTTCACTCGTGATTTTGAAGAAGCCGATGTCGCCGGTGGTGCGCACGTGGCAGCCGCCGCACAGCTCTACCGAAAACTCCCGGTCGAAGGTGATGACGCGCACGAACTCGCCGTATTTCTCCCCGAACAGAGCCGTGGCCCCGAGGGCTTTAGCATCGTGGATGGGCACGTTGCGGCGCTCATCCAGCGGAATCTGCTGGCGGATGCGGGCGTTGACCAGCGTCTCTACCTGGCGCAGCTGGTCGTCGGTGACTTTGGTGAAGTGCGAGAAGTCGAAGCGCAGCAGCTTCTCGTTTACCAGGGAGCCTTTCTGGGCTACGTGGCTGCCCACTATTTCGCGCAACGCGGCCTGCAGCAGGTGGGTGGCGGAGTGGTTGCGCTGAATCTGGGCGCGGCGGGCGTGGTCGTAGCGGGCCGTGAACTCAGCGTCGAGGTCCTGGGGCAGCTCCAGCACGGTGTGTACGATGAGGTCGTTTTCCTTTTTCGTGTCGAGCACGCGCACCTTGCTCAGCGGCGACTCCAGGTAGCCGGTGTCGCCAATCTGCCCGCCCGACTCGGCGTAGAACGGCGTCTGGTCGAGCACCACCTGGTACTCGGTTTTGCCTTTGCGGTCGGTGCGGCGGTAGCGCAGGATGCGGGCCGGGGCCTGCTCCTGGTCGTAGCCCACAAAGGCGGGCTGCTCTTCGGATTCGCGCACCACGGTCCAGTCGCTCTGCTCGGTTTCCTGGGCGTTGCGGCTGCGGCTTTTCTGCTGCTCCAGCTCCTTCTTGAAGCCTTCCTCGTCCACGCTCAAACCCTTTTCGCGGGCAATGAGGGCAGTGAGGTCCAGCGGAAAGCCGAAGGTATCGGACAGCTCGAAGGCAGTTTTGCCGTCGATGCGGCTGCCGTTCTGGCGGAAACCTTCTTCCAGGGTTTCCAGGCGGCGCAGGCCGTTTTCGAGGGTTTTGAGGAAGGCAATTTCCTCTTCCTCCACCACGCGCTGCACAAACTGCTGCTGCTGCTTCAGCTCGGGGAAGATGCCGGCCATCTGGTCGGCCAGCACGGGCACAATCTTGTAGAGGAAGGGCTGCTTCTGGCCCAGCGACGAAAATGCGTAGCGCACGGCCCGGCGCAGAATTCGCCGAATCACGTAGCCGGCCTTCACGTTGCTCGGCAGCTGCCCATCGGAAATGGCGAAGCTGATGGTGCGGATGTGGTCGGCAATAACGCGGATGGCAATGTCCGTTTTCTCATTTTCGGTGGCCGGCTGGTCGTTCACGGTGGCCGGGGCGGTGCCGTGGTACTCCAGGCCTACCTCACTGGCAATGAACTTGATCAGCGGCTGGAATACGTCGGTGTCGTAGTTGGACTTCACGCCCGACACGGCCATCATCAGGCGCTCGAAGCCCATGCCGGTGTCCACGCTCTGCTCGGGTAGCTTGATCAAAGACTTATCGGCCAGGCGCTGGAACTCCATGAACACGTTGTTCCAGATTTCCACCACCTGCGGATGGTCGGCGTTTACCAGGTCGCGGCCGGGCGTGGCGGCCCGCTCCTGTTCGGAGCGCAAATCGATGTGGATTTCGGTGCACGGACCACACGGGCCGGTGTCGCCCATCTCCCAGAAGTTGTCCTTCTTGTTGCCGGGCAGAATCCGGTCGTCGGTGGTGTACTGGCGCCAGAGGTCCTGGGTTTCGGTATCGGCGGCGGTGCCGTCGGCCTTGTCGCCCTCGAAATAAGTCACGTAGAGGCGGTCCTTTTCCAGCTTGAACACGTCGGTGAGCAGCTCCCAGGCCCAGGCAATGGCGTCCTTCTTGAAATAATCCCCAAACGACCAGTTGCCGAGCATCTCGAACATGGTGTGGTGGTAGGTGTCGTAGCCCACCTCTTCCAGGTCGTTGTGCTTGCCGCTCACGCGCAGGCACTTCTGGGTGTCGGCGATGCGCTTGAAGGGCGCGGGCTTGTTGCCCAGGAAATAGTCCTTGAATGGGGCCATGCCCGAGTTGATAAACAGCAGCGTGGGGTCGTCCTTCACCACAATGGGGGCCGAGGGCACGATGTGGTGGCCTTTGGAGGCGAAGAAGTCCAGGAACTGCTGGCGGACGTGGGAGGCGGTAGGGAGTGACATAAGAGTAGCGCGGAGGCAGGCTTCGCGACGCGTAGGGTTCGTTAGAATTGGCCGCAGCCGGTATTTTGGCTACTTTTCGCAATCAACAGGAATTGCGCCGCCGGCAAAGGTAAAAGGTATTGAGTATTGCGTACCGGGTAATGAGACATTGTTTCAGCGGCCGGTATTCCGGCACCGACTCAGTACTTTGTACTCAGTCCTCATTACTACATCATGCCCTACAAAGACCGCGAAATCGAGAAGCAGTACTTCACCATCGGCGAGGTGGCGGCCCAGTTCAACGTGGCCCCGTCCTTGATCCGGTTCTGGGAGACGGAGTTTGAGGAACTGCGGCCGCGCAAAAGCAAGAAGGGCAACCGCCTCTACACGCCCCAGGACGTGGACATTTTCCGCACGATTTACCACCTGGTAAAGGAGCGCGGCTACACCATCCCCGGCGCCCGCGACATGCTCAAGCAGAAAGGCCCCCAGCTCAAGGAAAAAATCGACGTCATCCAGAGCCTGGAAAAAATCCGCAAGTTCATGGTGACCATGAAGAAGGAACTGGACACTATCGGGAAGGCGCAGCAGGGGTAGACAAGAGGATGTATATTACACATTTATACAATTCAATAAATTGACTTACAGCGAAAAACACGTCAATCAATTCATTACAACAATTTGGTTAGTCAGCTTAGTACTTGTACTGCTAATCACATTCACTCCGCTAGAATTTAACCCGATTCAGCTAACTTATCTACCTAGATGGGGTCTATGGTTCTTGGTCATCCCAGCTACGCAGTGGCTTAGATCATCTACCAAGATTTTACCGTGGCTCTGGAAATCTATACCGTGGCTGCTTTGGGTGCCGCTTTTAGCCCTCCAATTGGCATATTCTATCAAGTCATACATTAGTTATCCCACCCACAACATCTTCTTGAATGTTCGCTATACCGTTATCATCCTTGAAGATGTATTTACTGCCCAGTTACGTACCCCGTTTGAAAGATATACTTGGTATACACATACTATCCATTACCGTTGGGGAAACCGGGTTGTAGCTCAGCAACTGCTCCATACCCTATGGGGCGGCGAGCCACGACGGGTTATTATCACTCCGCTTTTGCCAGGCATTCAGTGGAGTCGACCTGTAACTGATGATAGTGTGTTTCAAGCCCCGTGGCAAGCCGTCAATACCACTTCTGTACATAAAGCAAGAAGTTCTGTTGACCGCTAGACAAGATTATGCTCCAAAAAAATTCTCCCGACGACACCCTCCTCCACGAAGTCGCCCTCACGCTTTTTCCCAACATCGGGCCGCAGCTGACGCGGCAGCTGATGAGCTACGGGGGCTCGGCGCGGAACGTGCTGCACCTGCCGCCGGGCAAGCTGCTGAAGATTCCGGGCGTGGGGCCGGCTACGGCGGCCATCCTCTCGGGCAAGTCGCGCACTGAAGCCTTGAACCAGGCCGAGGCCAGTCTGCGCCGGGCAGAGAAGGACGGCGTGCAGCTGCTGTTCTACACCAGCAAGCAGTTTCCAGCCCGCCTCAAGCTGATTCCCGATGCGCCCGCCCTGCTCTACTACCAGGGCACCGCCGACCTCAACCAGCCCAAAACCCTGGCCATCGTGGGCACCCGCCAGGCCACCGACTACGGCCGCGAGCAAACCGAGCGGCTCATCAAGGGCGTGGCCTCGCACAAACCGCTCATCGTCAGCGGCCTGGCTTACGGCATAGACATAGCCGCCCACCGCGCCGCACTGCAGGAAGGCCTGGAAACCGTGGGCGTCATGGCTACCGGCCTAGACGTGCTCTACCCGGCCGTACACCGCAAAACCGCTGAGAAGATGCTCACCCAGGGCGGCTTGCTCACCGAATTTCCCTTCGGCACCCAGCCCGACAAATACAATTTTCCGTCGAGGAACCGCATTATTGCCGGCCTCTCCGACGGCACCGTAGTAGTGGAAGCCGCCAAAAAAGGCGGTGCCCTCATCACCGCCGACCTGGCCTTGGGCTACGACCGGGACGTGCTGGCCGTGCCCGGCCCGCTGGGCTCGGCGGCTTCCGAAGGCTGCCACGAACTAATCAAAGCCAACCGCGCCGCCCTCTACTCCGAGCCTGCGGACATTGAGCAGCTGCTCAACTGGGACCTGGCGTTGCACCTCACCGGCAAGCCCAAAAGCCCCGCCACCTACGACCCGCTGGATTTCACGCCCGAGGAGCTGCAGCTGCTGCTGGTGCTGCAAGCCGCCCCCAACCGCGAGGAACACCTCGACACGCTGGCCTGGAAAGCGCAGCAGCCAGTGCATCAGGTGGCTTCCCTCCTGCTGGGCCTGGAATTCCGGAACGTGCTGAAGGCGCTGCCGGGCAAGCGGTTCGGGCTGCTGTAGGCTCTCAGATAATAATCAAAATCGTGGAACCTCAAAATGTTCCACGGGGAACCTTGGTATTGCAAAGCCGCTTTTTGCGCCGGAGCAGCAAGTTTTCAGCGGCTTAGGCTGTCAGAAATAAATCAACAAAATCTGTAGCGGCGGCAGAGTGCACCTCATTTTCGGTGTTTCGCAATTGTCTATCTGGTTGCAGTAAGCCGGCCGGAGGCGTCTTAGCCGATCTGTCTTGACCTGTTCCGGCCGGGCCTGCTTTCTTTGCGGGCATGATGGTGCTTTATAACGGCGAGCTGATACCGGCCGACGCGGTGCGCCTGCCGCTGCCCAACCGGGGCCTGTACTTCAACGACGGTTTTTTCGAGACGCTGGTCTGGGAGCCGGCGGGGCTGCGCTACCTGCCCTACCACTTGGCGCGCATGCAGCGGGCCGCCGCCGCCCTGGGCCTGCAGCTGCCCCCGGCCCTGGCCACCGGCCCGGCCCTCACCGCCACTGTGCACCACCTAGCCGGCACCGCCCCGGAGCCGCTGCAGCGCATCCGGCTGCAGCTCTGGCGCGGCGGCGGTGGCCTCTACACACCCACCACCAAGCAAGCCCACTGGCTGCTGACCACCCAGCCCTTCGCCCCCGCCGAAAAGCCCATCCTGCGGTGCGACTTCGCCGAAACAGTGCTCCTGCATTACTCACCGGTATCGTTCTGCAAAGGCCCCAATGCCCTCACTTACGTGCTGGCGGCCCGGGAACGGCAACAGCGCGAACTAGATGAGGTGATTCTGCTATCGGGCAGCGGCCACGTAGCCGAAACGGTGGCGGCGGCCATCGGCTGGATCAGCCACGGCACCGTGTACGTGCCGGCGGAAGCAGCTGGCGGGGTGGCGGGCACGCGCCTGTCGCACCTGCGGGCAGTGGCCACTGCACTGGGCATTGAGTGGCAGGCGGGCCTGTACCAGCCGGACGAATTACTCCGGGCAGAGGCGGTATTTACGGCTAACGTGGCCGGGATTCGGGCGGTGGAGATGGTAGGCACGGCCCGGTTTCACTCAGCCAGTCATTCACTCCTGCGACAGTTGTGCGCGGCGGAACAGGAAAATCGTGCTGGCTACTAACCAGCGCGTAGCCGCAACCGGCTGTTTATCTTTCGGGTTAGCCTACGAGTGCCACTGCCGCAGGGCGGTTGCGGAGCTGAAACCAGCTTTCGAAAAACTCCGCCAGATCGGCTTCGGTGACGTTGTTCTCCCGGAGCACTGCTTCCCGGTCGCAGTGCATGGCGTCCAGCGTGTATAATGCAATCCAGGTCCGATGCCGCCGGCTCAGTCCGGAGGAGGAGATAGAAAACGAAGCGGCCATAACGAAACAGTACGAGGTAAAGGTTCAACTCATGCCCTTAGCTACGCAACTACTTCAACGCCCGGATTTTATAATTATTCTACCAGCCCCTGCATTCCCAAAAAGGTTTTTTTTCTAGCTTTTTGATAGTCGCCGGTCGTGCCGTAGCCGGTGCCAGCTGGCAAGGTGGTCAAGCAGATCAGTTTCCGTCACATTGTTCTGCAGTAATACCATATTGCGGTCCGTACCGCTATTCTGAAGCGAATACAGCGCAACCCAGGCGCGGTGCTGACAGGAAAGCCCCGGCTTGATGCTTAGCGGAATAGAGTGAGTAGAGAATTGTACCATGCCGTAGCTACGCTTTTGTTCCTATTTCTAGATTTACATTCTCAATCTGAATTGAAAAAATCCTCAATTCGCTGTTCGTCTATTCTCCGGATAAACCTTCCTTTCCTCAATAGCCTTGCCTTTTTTCTTCGTTCATTGATTTATAAATTTATGAAAAAAATTATAAAAATACTATTCATTCACCTCGTTACTTTTCGGTGGGAGCTAAGCATAGTGCCACAGGCCCCGACCTGGTGGTCGATAATGCTGCTTACCGTCTGCCTGTTGTGGTTTCTTTGGTACCCGGATTCAGGCCTAGCCCAGACGCGGGTGCTGACGGGCCGCACTCTCGACGGCCGGCAGCAGCCGGTTCCCTTCCGCGTCGGCGGTGGGCTACCTGCCGGCCACGGCATTAGTCGGCACGTTTGGCACCGGTGAACAGCCGCTCGTGCTCACCGACCGGCCAGTGAGTCTGACGGAAGTGGTCATCCGGCCGGGACGGGAAATGGTGACGGTAGGGACGTTGCAGAATGGGCAGCGCCTGACAACGGCCCTCTACAACGCCGGCAACCTCATTGGCGCAACCGGCCGCCAGGAAATAGGCAGCCTGCTGACCGTAGAACAAGCCGCCAGCTTGCAGGATTTCAATTTCCAGGTCGCCTTCAACACGTTCCGGGAAGTGCGCGTGCGGTGGCGGCTCTACCGCGTGGAGCAGGGCCGGCCCACCACGGAGCTGGTGCCCGCCGGCATTCCGGTGGTAGTAACCCAGAAGCGCGGATGGGTGAGCGTGGACCTGCGGGAATTCGGGCTGCACTGCGCCGCCGGGCAAACGGTAGCGGCCACCCTGCACTGGGAGCGGGATACCACCACGGCCCTGCACCGCCACGGCTTGGTGCTGGCCGCCCGCACCGGCCGCCGGCTGCGCTACCTGAGTCGGCCTGACCCGGCCGCGCCCTGGCTGCTGACGCCGGGCAGCGCTCCGGTCTGCTACTTCACGGCCTCGACGGCGGCCCCGGGACTACCGACCGGCGGGACCAGGCCGGCCGTTCCTGCTGCGGCACTCCCTGCTGATGAGTCCCTGCTGCCCAGCCCGCTGTTCCGGCTGATGCAGGCCACAAGGTTTCCGCCCCGCTCCTCCCGCCACTACGGCGACAGTACCGCCCGGGGCCGCACGGTGCCGGTGGCCGGGGCGCGCCTCTACTAATGAAACCTACGGCCAAGGCGAACCGCTGCTGCTGCTGCACGGCAACGGCCAGTCGATTGCAGCCTGGCACCGGCAGATTGCGGAGCTGGCAAAGCACTTCCGGGTACTGGCCGTGGATACGCGCGGCCACAGCCGCAGCCTCGACGAAACCCGTCCGGAGCTGACCTACGACCTGCTGGCCGAGGACGTGGGCCAGCTGCTGGACCACTTGCAGCTGCGCCAAGTGCGCGTGCTGGGCTGGAGCGACGGGGCCAATACCGCCCTGCACTTGGCCCGCCGCGCCCCCGGCTACGTAGCCGCGCTGGTGCTGGTGGGGGCCAACCTACCCCCCGCCCCCGAGGCCGTGGACCCCGCCCTGCTAGCGTACCTGCAACAGGAGCTGGCCGCCCTGCCGCCCACCTCGGCCGCGGCGCGCTGGTACCAGCTGCTGTTACAGGAGCCCCACCTGCGCCCCATCGATCTGGCCGGACTGCGCGTGCCCACGCTGGTTTTGGCCGGGCAGTACGATATCATCCTGAAAGCGCACACCCGTGCCCTGGCGGCAGCCATTCCCGGCGCCCGCCTGCATATTTTCCCCGAAGCCTCGCATTTCGTGCCGCACGAGCAGCCCCGGGAGTTCAACGCCCGGGTGCTGGAGTTTCTGGGCGTGCAGCAGCCCTGACCGCCCGATGTAGAGACGCGTATTCGCGTCTCGTCGTTACTGACGTTGTTCAAGTAGGTGGCGCGGCTCCGGTTGTTCAACGACAAGACGCGAATACGCGTCTCTACATCCGGCGGGTGGCGCGGTTCCGGTCATTGAACGACGAGACGCGAATATGCGTCTCTACACCGCCACCGGGGCTTTGATGGCGGGCCAGGGGTCGTAGTTTTCCAGAGTGAAGTCCTCGTACTGGAAAACGAAGATGTCCTGTACCGCAGGGCTCAGGCGCATCCGGGGCAACGGGCGGGGCTCCCGGGTGAGCTGGAGGCGGGCCTGCTCTAGGTGGTTGCTGTAGAGGTGGGTGTCGCCGCCGGTCCAGATGAACTCGCCGGGCTCCAGACCGGTGACCTGGGCCATCATGAGGGTGAGCAGGGCGTAGCTGGCAATGTTGAAGGGCACGCCCAAGAACACGTCGGCGGAACGCTGGTAGAGCTGGCAGCTGAGGCGGCCGTCGGCCACGTAGAACTGGAATAGGGCGTGGCAGGGCGTCAGGCGCATCAGCGGCAGCTCGGCCACGTTCCAGGCTGATACCACCATGCGGCGCGAATCGGGCTGGGTGCGCAGCAGGTGGACCATCTGGGCAATCTGGTCGATGCTCTGGCCGTCGGGCGTGGCCCAGCTGCGCCACTGCTTGCCGTAGATGGGGCCGAGCTGGCCATTTTCGTCGGCCCACTCCCGCCAGATGCTCACGCCCACGTCTTCCAGCGACTGGTTGCTGGTGTCGCCGCGCAGAAACCACAGCAGCTCGTGGATGATGCTTTTCAAATGCACCTTCTTGGTAGTCACCAGCGGGAAACCCTGCTGCAAATCAAACCGCATCTGATAGCCGAACACCGACAGCGTGCCGGTGCCGGTGCGGTCGGTTTTCTGGGTGCCGTGGTCGAGGATGTGCTGGAGCAGGGTGTGGTACTGGTTCATGGAGCGGATGGTAGCGTAAGCTTTAGCGTGCGCCGAAGCGGACAAGCCGCCAAAAATAGAAAAAGCCGCCCGGTTCGGGCGGCTTTTCTGGCCGGATGGCTTTCGGGGGAAACGCGGCGTGCCTACCGCTTGCTGATTTTGTTGTGGGTGATGCTGCGCTGCTGGTTGCTTTTGAAACCGTCCACGTCGTCGGGACGGAGGGCGCGGTGCTTGGTGGCGCGGCCGCTCATACGCGCCCGCCACATCCGAAACGAGGACGCCTTCATTTCGCGGCGCATCAGGGCAATGACGTCCTTTTCGGCCAGGCCAAACTGGGTTTCAATGGCCTCGAACGGCGTGCGGTCCTCCCACCCCATTTCGATGATGCGGTCAATGTCTTCGGGAGATAAAGCAGCGGCAGAAGCGGGATTTTCGGGCATCGGAGGACGATTTGTACGGGGCTAACGTGCCCGGCACTTCTGCAACCGTCGGGCTTTGGGGGATGTTTTGGGCGGGTGGGAACACAAAAAAGCCACTCCTTACGGAATGGCTTTCTGGTATCATACCTGATTATTGAATTTACGCTCCTGCTTCGGCAGGCTTCTTTTCGTGGCGCTGCACGGCGGCCCGGATGCGGGTGGCGAGGCCATACAAATCGTCCAGCGACGTAATATCAACCCGCTCCCCGCCTTCCTGATCGAATACGGTTACGTACTTCTTGCTGCCGTTGAAGTGCAGCCGGCAAATGGGCTTGCGGTTGTTATCGTCCAGCAAAATACCGCAGTACGATTGCACGTCGCGCATGACCACCCGGTTCACGGCTACCATCTTGCGCAGGATAGCCCGCACAATCATAAAGCCTTCCGTTTCTTCCACAGTGGTTTCGATTTCCTTGTCTACGGGCTCAGCCGCCACCGAAGTAGCAGCCGTTTCCAGCGTGGGCAATGTCGGTACTTCGGTTGCCAATATGCCGTTGCCGGTATCCAGCATGGCTGACCGCAGCCGCATGGTGATTTTGTCGTTCAGAAACTGATGGAACGACCGATGCACCAGCACGCTGAACTGCTCCTTGAGTTTGGGCGTCAGCACGCCGTCGTAGATCTGCTTGGAAACGAAATTGATGAAATCGGCTGAAGGCTGGGTGAATTGCTCGTCAAAATACTTCTTGAAGGCCCGCATGTACTTCAGATTGTAGGCCGCAAAAAGCAGGTCTTCAATGTTGAAAGCGGCCTTGCTCAGTTTCTTGATTTCGGCCACATCGGATTCCTGGAAATTGAATAAGTCAAACTCCATGAAGGGCCGCTCATCCATCTTGTTGGGCTGCTCCAGATCAGTAAATAGCCGGTAATGCACGCCGTTGGTAAGCACCGCAATCCGGGCTTCCGTAACGTGGAAATAGCGGAATAGCTGGCTGGCATTGTTAATAGTCAGGTCGCCGCCCACGTGTTTGCACTCGAACAGGATAATGGGCTTGCCGTCGCGCATGATGGCATAATCAATCTTCTCCCCCTTTTTCGTGCCGATGTCACAGATAAACTCGGGCACCACTTCCGTCGGATCAAACACGTTGTAGCCCAGCGCATTGATAAATGGCATCACCAGCGCGTTCTTCGTGGCTTCCTCGGTTTGGATGTGGGTGATTTGCTTCTGCGCCCGGGACGCAAGATTGGTCAGTTGGTCAATAAGCTCCATACAGTTTATTAGAATTGTTACACATTCCCTAAATGTATTTACTAAGGCCAAAAACGCAAAAAGCCGCTCGATTTGAGCGACTTTTTGTTTACTACTTGATTTATAGCCTACAGCGACTTCACAACCGGCGCGGCCGGTGTAACAGCCGCCGTTTTGGCACCTTTCTTCATGCAGCACGAGGGCGTGCCGGCGGTGGCACCGGTTTTGGCGCACTTGGCGGCCATTTCGGAGGAGCAGGCTTCTTTCTTCTTGCCTTTGGCGGCGGCTTTGTCGCCCTCGTGGGCGGTAGCGGAACCGGCGAAGGCGAACAGGGCGAGGGCAAGCAGGGCGTTTTTCATGGGACGTATCGAAGTAAAGAGGAAACAAAAACCCAAAAGCCCGGGTTGGCTCCTGGTTGCCCTAAAGTAGCGCGGATTCGGCAGAAACCCGCGCGGCGGCAGGCCTACCTTTGTGGCGGCGCTTCGGCGGCCACTTTTCGTTCAACGATGCGCGCAGCTCCGGCGGCGCGGTACTGGTTTCTATGCCCCTTCGCAAACTCGCGCACCTGACGCTGCTGGCCCTCGGGCTGCTCACGGCCCTGGCCGGGTTTTTCGTGGCCCAGCTGCGGTTCAACTACAATTTCAACGACTTCTACCCCGCCGGCGACCCGGACCTGGACTACTACGAGCAGTATGCCGGCCGCTTCGGCAACGACAACGACTACGTGCTGCTGGGCCTGGAAGCCCCGGCCGGCCAGACCGTGTTCGAGCCTCGGTTCCTGACCAAGGTCGATTCGCTCACGCGCTTTATCCGGGCGCGGCGGCACGTCACGCAGGTATCCTCGCCGACGACGGCCAGCAACCCGGTGGTGGAAGGGCTGGGCGTGTTCAACGTGCCTTACCTGCACCCGCAGGAGCCCGAACGGCGCGCCACCGACTCGGCACTGGTGTACCGCACGCCGGGCCTGGTAGGCAACCTGATTTCCCGGGATGCGCGGGCCGTGACTATCCTGTTCCAGACCTCGCCCAACCTGAGCAAACCGCCCGGCGACTCGCTGCTGGCGGCCGTGCGCACGGAGCTGGCCCGCCAGGGCATCCCCGAAAACGAGTACCACCTGGCCGGCAAGATGGTGGCCCAGTCGGTGTTCGTGGACCGGCTGCAGATGGAGCTGCTGGTGTTTATGAGCCTCTCGGTGGTGCTCGTGACGGGGCTGCTGTGGCTCACGTTCCGGACCTGGTGGGGCGTGGTGCTGCCGCTGGTAGTGGTGCTGGGCTCCATTCTGTGGGGGCTGGGCGTGATGTCGGCCTTCGGGGTGAGCATTGACCTGATGACGGCGCTGCTGCCGGTAATGCTGTTCGTGGTGGGCATGTCGGATACCATCCACATCATCACGCGCTACGTCACGGAGCTGGGCTACGGGGCCAGCAAGAAGGCTTCGCTGCTGATTGCGCTCAAGGAATCGGGCTTCGGCTCGGGGCTCTCGGCGCTGACGACCAGCATCGGGTTTTTCACTTTGATGACCAGCACCATCCGGCCGATTTACAACTTCGGGCTGTTTACGGGCATTGCCGTGCTGCTCACGTTCGTGCTCAGCTTCACGCTGCTGCCGGCCATGCTGCTGCTGCTGGGCAAGCCCCAGCTGCGGGTGCCCCGCGAAACCGGCCACAGCTGGGACGGCGTGCTGGGCCGCCTGTTCCGGACGGTGCTGGCGCGGCGGCATTGGGTGGTGGCCATCAGCGCGGTGGTACTGGGGCTGTCAGTGGCCTCGGCCTCCACGATCCGCATCAACTCGGCCCTGCTCGACGACCTCTCGCAAAACGACCCGGTGAAGCTGGATTTCAAGTTTTTCGAGCGGCAGTTTGCCGGCGTGCGGCCTTTCGAGCTGGATTTGAAGCCAGCGCCCGGCCGCTCGGTGTACGACCTGAACGTGCTGCGCCAGACCGAGCAGATTGAGAACTATCTGCAAAAGGATTACGGCCTGAACTTCGTGGCCTCGCCCGTCACGCTCATCAAATCGGTGCGCAAGGCCCTGAACGGCGGCCTGCTGGCCGAGTACCGCCTGCCTGATTCGGAGGCCGAGCTGGCGCGCCTGATGCGCAAGGTGAAGCTATTTCGCAAGAAGCCGGAGTTCCGGGCGCTGGCCCTACCCGACGGCTCCGAAGGCCGCCTCACCGGCCGCATGCCCGACGTGGGCAGCGTGCGGGCCGGGCAACTCAACACCGGCCTGCGCCGCTTCCTGCGCACATCCGTGGACAGCACGGTGGTGCAAACCCGCCTCACCGGCTCGGCCAACCTCATCGACAAAAACAACGAAACCCTCACCCGCAACATGATTACGGGCATGAGCATCGACATTCTGATGGTGACCCTGATTGTGCTGCTGCTGTTCCGCTCGGTGCGCATGACGGTGGTGGTGCTCATCCCCAACCTGGTGCCCATCCTGATTGTGGCCGGCGTGATGGGCGCGGCCGGCGTGAGCATGAAGGTGAGCACCAGCATCATCTTCACCATTGCCTTCGGTATTGCCGTCGACGACACTATTCACTTCATCTCGAAGCTGAAACTGGTGCTGCTCCAGGAGCCCAGCCTGTTCAAAGCCGTGCGCAAAACCTACCTGATGGCCGGCAAAGCCGTCATCGTCACCTCCCTGATTCTGGTAGGCGGGTTTTCGACGTTGATATTTTCTTCGTTTGATGGGACTTTCTACGTGGGGCTGCTGATTGGCCTGACGCTGCTGTTTGGGGTAGTGGCCGAGCTGACGTTGCTGCCGATTCTGATTCTGTGGTTTTACCGGCACAAGCCGAAGGAAATACGGCAGCCGGTGCCGGCGTTGGGGGGGTAAAATAATCTTTATATAGAAACGGCCGGCCCGCTTTTAAAAAGCGGGCCGGCCGTTTCTGGTGTTGGCTGCTACTGATCAGGGCTTGACCAGCGTAAGGCCTACCGGAGCTAACAACGGACCTTCGTCGTAGAAATTGAGGTAGAGCAGCACGGGTTTGGTACTTCCAGCCCAGGTTACTTCGTATACATCCAGCATGCCCATTCCGCCGATAATGCCATTGGGCGTTTTGAAAGCGCAGCAGCTGCCGCGCCGCCGGTAGCTGATTTCTTCGCCGCCAGGACCGCGCAGAGCGTTTAGGTAACGCTGCTGGTTGCGGGCACCCGAGTCGGTTTTGCCGCCCACACAAACGGGCTTCTGCTGCGTTACACCATATTCTGGGTCGGTGGCTGCAGCAAGCCCGGAAGCCGGGGCTACAGTTTGACGCGCATTGTCATAGTAGCTTTGCGGTAACTTGGTAGAGCCGCTAATGTTCGGTTTTTCATTGGTGCCAGAAGTAGTTTTGGCAGTCTTGCAGGCGGGCATAGCCAGCACCGCACATAGACTTAGTAGATAGACTATACGTTTCATAGAATCGATTTACACAAAATCGCCTTTCACCCCACTCCCTGCCCCATCTTATTTTGGTTTCCTCATCCGTTTCACATCGCTTCTCTCTGTTTTTTTTATCAGCAGGTCTGACCTTGGGTTCTACCCTCGCCCAAACGCCCGCCACCTCCCCCGACGACCCGCTGCCCCGCCTGATTCAGGAGCGTCAGCAGATGGTGCAGCAATACGAGGCTGCCAACGGCCAGCGCAACGCCTTTCTGGCCAACAAACCCAGCAAAAAAGACCTGCAGGAAGTGGTGGATGCCCTAAAAGGCATCATCCGCAAAGACACCGAGATTGTGCGGGCCGTGCAGGCCGCCACCCTGCGCAAAACTGCCGCCGTGGTAGCCGAAAACCAGCAGGCCCGCCAGCAAATCACCGTCGCCCAAACCGACCAGAGCAGCACCCAGGAGCGTTTTCACGACCTGGAAAACCAGATTGCCAACCTGCAGGAGCGCGACCGGCAGCGCGAGAAAAAGCTCCAGGACCTGCAAGCCACCGCCGACGAAGCCACCGCCGCCCGCACCTCCCGCGAGCTGCTGGCCGCCGCCCTAGCCGTGCTGAGTGCGGGTTTGCTGTTCTACGTGCTAAAGCTGCGCGGCCAACGCAGCGCCCCGGTGAAACGCCGGAAGTAGTATAGAATGTCATTCCGAGCAGCGCGAGGAATCTCGCGTGCTGACGTTGTTAACGTACTCCTGTCATGCTGAGCGCCGCCGAAGCATCTCTACCGCTGACTAACCTCATTGAACGATGTAGAGACGCGACACTTCGCGTCTCCTGCCAGAACGAATCGGCCGCCCCAACGTCAGCAACAAAGAGACGCGAAGTGTCGCGTCTCTACAATCGACCAACGAAGCGGTAGAGATGCTTAGGCAGGCTCAGCATGACGTTCTGTTATCTCAACGCCGCTTCTCCCCCATGCTCACCCCTGCCGCCCAGTTCCTGACCTACGCCGAGGCGGTGGCGCTGTACCAGCAGCTCCGGGACGCCGACGTGGATGCGCTGGTAAAAACCTGCGGCCCGCCCTCCTTCCCCTTCGGTGACGGCATGTATTACCAGCTGCTGATTGAGCAGGCCGACGTACCGCTGGCCCAGGCCCTGGTGGAAGCCTTTGAGCAACAGCGCGCCACGCCGCCGGTACTGCGCTGCCCCCGCTGCCGGGCCGAGGGAGCCGCGCCGCTCACCCGGCCGGCGTGGTGGCAGCGGCTCTATTACGCGGGCACGGTGCTGCACCGATGCCCGCAGTGCCACGCGGAATTTCCGGTGTAATGCCACGGTTTTAGCTACCATGAACCTGTCCGAACACTACGCGGCCATGCGGGAGGCCACCATGCACCGGCTGCTGCACGAAGGTGCCGACCCGGACTTGCTGCTCCATTCACCGCAGGACAACCGCCGGGGCCTCACGCTGCTGGTCCGGCCCCCGGCGCCCATCACGGCAGCCATCGAAACCATACTGGCCGATTTTCGGCACCTGGAACCTGCGCAGTACTACTACCCCGCCGCCGATGTTCACCTCACTATTCTCTCCCTCATTTCCTGCTACCCGGGCTTTACCCTGGCCCAGATTGACCCGGCCGCGTACCATCGTGCCCTGCGAGATATTACTTGGCTGGCGCGGCCCTTCCGGATTCGCTACGAGGGACTCACGGCTTCGCCCGGCGGGATTATGGTGCAGGGTTTTCCGGAAGATGAAGGCTTGGAGGAACTGCGCGAGGCCACCCGGATTTTTTTCCGCGCCTCCGGGCTACAACAGTCCATTGATGCGCGCTACAGTATTCACACGGCCCATTCCACCGTCATCCGCTTCACGCGCCCGCTCACCGATGCGCCGATGCTGGTGGCCCGGCTGGCGCAGTATCAGGAGCAGTTCATCGGTACGTTTGTGGTGGATGCGGTAGAGCTGGTGTTCAACGCCTGGTACCAGCGCGCCCGTACTACCGAGCTGCTGGGAACGTACCCGTTGGGCCGGCCCTGACTACCTTGCCGCCACCTTTCCATTTCCTGCCCATGTCTACCACTTATCCGTTTCTGGTTGCCGACCTCGAAGACCAAGCCACGCCCGGCCGCCAGCAGCGCCTGCTGGTGAATCTGTCCAACATGGACGACTATTACAACGTGTTCGAGAAGTACGGTTTCAGCGGCAGTGGGGCCAGCTGGGCTGAGCACATCGAAACCATCCTGGAAGAACACGCCCCCGCCCTGCTCGACCATGTAGAGCTGCTGGGCCAGGGCGAAATCTTCGGGGTCTACACCGACGGCCCCGGCGCTACCGAGCAGTTTCTGGCCCTCATCCAGCCCATCTTCGGCGACCTGGGCAGCCTCAGCAAATACCTCAGCCAAGCCGACCCCGGCGACTTTTTCGAGTAAGGCACAGACCTGCTTTTTCCGGCTAAGCGCCCGGATGCCGGCTAATTTTCCCGCCGACCGTGCTTTTTTTGCGTAAATGCCACGGCCGTTTCCTACCACGGCGCTTCGCATTTTTTCGCATGAAAATACTCCTAGTGGAAGACGAGCCCAAGCTGGCGTCTTTCGTGAAAAAAGGCTTCGGCAACGAAGGCTACGAAATTGAAGTGGCCTACGACGGCCGCGTGGGCCAGTCCCTGATTCAGCAGAACCGCTATGACTTGGTGATTCTGGACGTGAACCTGCCCTACGTGAACGGCTTCGAGCTGTGCCGACTGGTGCGCCGCCAGGATGCCCGCGTGCCCGTGCTGCTGCTCACCGCCCTCGACAATCTCGACGACAAGGTTACGGGCTTCGAGGCCGGCACCGACGATTATCTGGTGAAGCCCTTCGAGTTCAGGGAGTTGCTGCTACGGGCGCGGGTGCTTATGCGCCGCCACACCGAGGCCGCCACCGTGCAGCCCACCCTGCGCATTGCCGACCTGGAGCTGAACCTCGACGCCAAAACCGTCAGCCGCGCCGGCCAGCGCATCGACCTGACCACCAAGGAATATTCCCTGCTGGAATACCTGCTGCTGAACCGGGGCAGAATCATTTCCCGGGTAGATATTGCCGAGAAGGTCTGGGAGTTGAATTTCGACACCAACACCAACGTCATCGATGTGTACGTGAGCTACCTGCGCAAAAAGCTCGATAAAGGTTACCCCGTAAAGCTCATCCACACCGTGGTGGGCATGGGCTACGTGCTGCGGGAAGGGTAGGCAAAGGTGAAGTTGTGCCCGGTAGCTCAGCCAACCGTCATGCTTCGGCTCCGCTCAGCATGATGTTCTTCTTCTATTCTATCCACACACCCTAACGGGATAAGAGCCTGCACGCTGCTCAGCATGGCGGCTGCCCACCCCATTTCACCACTTCACCACCTGATTCATGCTCATCCGCAACAAGCTGATTCTGCGCTTTACGCTGCTGGTGGTGGGGATTCAGCTGTGCTTTTCGGCGTTTCTATACTATTTCCAGGCTACTACCCGGGAGCAGCGGTTCATGACGCGCCTCACCACCAAGGCCACTATGACCACCCGCCTGCTGGTGCGGCGCGGGGGCCGGGTAGATGAAAGCCTGCTGCGCCAACTGCACCGCCGCGACCTGTTCACCATCCCGCAGGAGCAAGTCAGTATTTACGGCCCCGGCCAGCACCTGCTCTACACCAGTGCCGATAACCTCAGCCAGCGCCTGAACTCCCGGCAGCTGCGGCGGGTGCAGCCCGGCCGGCCGGTGCGCTTTGCCGATGGCGAGCTGGAAGCCGTGGGCCTGCTCTACCAGTACCGGGGCCAGCCCTACTGGCTGTTTGCAGCCGGCCACGACGATTTTGGGCTGAGCCAGCTGCACAAGCTGCGCCTGATTCTGCTGGCGGCTAACCTGGGGGCGCTGGTGCTCATCATTCTGGCCGGCTGGTACTTTGCTGATGAGTCGCTGAAGCCGATTTCGCGGGTGGTGCGGCAGGTGGAGCGCATCACGGCCTCCCGGCTCAGCGTGCGGGTAGATGAAGGCAACGGCACCGATGAAATTGCCCAGCTGGCCCGCACCTTCAACCACATGCTGGGCGGCGTGGAGCAGGCCTTTGAGTCGCAGAAAAGCTTCTTGAGCAACGCCAGCCACGAGTTGCGCACGCCGCTGGCCTCGGTGCTGGGCACCCTGGAAACCGCCTACGCCTACGACACCACCCTACCGGAAGCCCGCCAGAGCATTGGCTCGGCAGTGGAAGATATCAAGAAGCTCATCGAGCTGACCAACGGCCTGCTGAGCCTGGCCCAGGTTACCGATCCGGCGTTCCGGCAGCAGCCCGTGCGCCTGGATGAGTGTCTTACCCAGGCCCTGGCCGCCTGCCAGCGCCGCCACCCCGGCCGCGAGCTTCGCCAGGAATTCGGGAACCTGCCCGCCGAGGTAGACGACGTGTTTATGGTGCGCGGCAACGAGCAGCTGCTCACCACGGCCCTTCTCAACCTGCTCGATAACGCCTGCAAGTACTCCGCCGGTCCGGTGCGCGTGGTGCTGGGCTACCCCACGCCCGCCGTGCTGCGGGTGCAGGTGCTGGACGAAGGCATCGGCCTGGAGCCCCACGAGCTGGCCCGCATCTACGAGCCGCTGTACCGGGCCGGCTCGGCCACTGCGGCCCCCGGCTACGGCCTGGGCCTGCCCATGACGCGCAAAATCGTGCAGGTCCACGGCGGCGAAATCCGCCTCACCTCCCAGCCCCGCCACGGCACCACCGCCACCATAGAGCTGCCGACGGCGGCGGCGTGAGGGTGTGAGGGTGTGAGGGTGTGAGGGTAAAATAGAACGTCATTCCGAGCGCAGCGGAGCGAAGCCGAGGAATCTCGCTTGCTGACGTTGCCACAGTAATCCTGCCGTTTGGCCAGGCGAGACGCGGTCATGCGCGTCGGTTGCTGAACGGTTTCCCAGTCCAGGTCGCCCAGCATCTCGTCGGACCCAAAGCCGGACACCCTACGAAACGGTAACTGCCCGACGGTACCGAACCAAGGGGCCAGCGGGGCCTTTTAACCTCTTCTAATTTCCTTCTCATACCGTTTTAATCCCGCCACGCGTGCTTTGGGGGATGATGGGGAAACGGACCATGCTGCGCGGCTCCCGCGCCCTGTTGCTGGGGTTACTGCTGGGCACGCTGCTGCTGTCCACGGGGCTGAACCTGTACCTGCTGTGCCAGGAACCCGCCTACCCGCTGGCCTACGACCCGGACGGCCCGTTGCTGGAATCGGCGGCCGAGCTGGAGCTGGTGCAGACGCGCCGGGCCCTGGCCGAGTGCCGGGCGCGGCAGCCGCTGGCCGTAGCCGCTCCCGATTCGCTGACCGTTCCCCTACTTTCTGCTACTCCCTGAGCCACCGGCGTTTTGCCGCTGGCTTTTCGTGTTTTCCCGCTTCCTGTTTTCATGCTTCCCCGCCAACAACACGTCCTCAACGCCCTGGCCACCTGCGCCACTGCCTGCGACCAATGTACCACCCTCGGCCTGGCCAACCTACCGCTTCTGGCCCACCTGCGCAGCTTCCGCCTCAGCCGCGACTGTGCCGATTTGTGCCGCCTGACGGCCGCTTTCCTGGCCCGCGAGGCCGAGCACACGCCCCACCTGCTGCGCGAGTGCGCCGAGCTGTGCCGGGCCTGCGCCAACGCATGCACCCAGTTCGATACGCCCCAGCACCGCGCCTGCACCGAGGCCTGCCGTCGGGGCGAGGATGCCTGCCGCACGGCCTTCGTGTAAGGCCCGGTTTTAACCTTTTCTAATGTGAGCCTCACGCGGCTCTAATGCCGGCGCGGCAGCTTTGTAACGAACCCTCTGCCCCCATCCTTCTCCTATGCCTGTTTCCTTGTTGAAATCTTTCCGCTGGCTGTTGCTGCCGCTGACCGCCGCCACCCTGGCCGGCTGCGGCGCCGACAGCGCGGCTGAATCTGCCACCGCCACGGAAGCGCCGCTTTCCCTGCCCGTAGTACAGCTCGCGGCCCGCGACACGGTGCTGAGCCGCGAGTACGTGGCCGACGTGCAGGCCACCCGCAACGTGGAGCTGCGGGCCCGGGTGCGGGGCTTTCTGGAAAAGATTTACGTGGATGAAGGCCAGAAAGTGCGCCAGGGGCAGGCCCTGTTTCACCTCAACGACGCCGAGTACAAAACCCGGCTGGCGCGCACCCAGGCCACGCTCAACAACGCCCTGGCCCAGGCCCGGGTGGCCAGCCTGGAGCTGGATCGGGTGCGGATGCTGACCCAGAAGAACATCATCTCCAAAACCGAGCTGGACGTGGCCCAGGCCAAGCTCACGGCCGCCCGCTCCACGGTGCAGGAAGCCCGCTCGGCCGCCACCAACGCCGCCCTCATGCTCAGCTACACCACCATCCGCGCCCCGTTTGACGGCGTGGTGAACCGGGAGCTGCTGAAGGTGGGCAGCCTCATCGACGACGGCACGCTGCTGACCACGGTGTCGGATACGCGGGCCGTGTATGCCTACTTCAACGTGTCGGAGGCGGAGTATCTGGGGTACATGAAAACGCGCCGGCAGGATTCGGCCCGCAGCACCAACCAGGTGCGGCTGGTGCTGGCCGACGGCACGCTCTACGCCCCCACCGGCCAGATTGAAACCGTGGAAAGCCAGTTTCAGGCCGGTACCGGGGCCATTGCGTTCCGGGCCCGCTTCGCCAACCCCGAGCGGCTGCTCAAGCACGGGGCCACCGGCAAGGTGCGTCTGGCCAACACCGTAACCGACGCGCTGCTCGTGCCCCAGAAGGCCGTGTTTGAGCAGCAGGACAAGAATTACGTGTACGTGGTGGATGCCCGGGGCCAGGTGCGCCAGCGCAACTTCGTGCCCCAGAGCCGCCTCGACGCCTTTTACGTGGTGGATAGCGGCCTGAAAGCCGGGGAGCGGATTGTGTGCGAAGGCGTGCAGGACCTGCGCGACGGCTCCCGCATCACGCCCCGCCCGGTGACCCTCGCCAGCCTGACCACCGCTTTGTAGCCGGTCAGCCTAGCAGCGTCAGTCCGTCATGCTGAGCGAAGGCGCAGCCGCAGTCGAAGCATCTCTACCGCTTCGTTGCAAGACTAAACCCAACGAAGTGGTAGAGATGCTTCGGCTTCGCTCAGCATGACGGGCTGACGGCCTACCAGCCCGCCGTCCAGCGGCACACCTCCTCACTTACTCCCAATCTATGTTTTCTATCTTCATCAGACGGCCGGTTTTGTCGCTGGTTATTTCGCTGTTTATCACCCTACTGGGCGTGGGGGCGCTGTTCACGCTGCCCGTCACGCAGTTCCCCGACATCGTGCCACCGTCCGTGACGGTGCGGGCCAAGTACAACGGGGCCAACGCCGAGGTGTCGGCCAAGGCCGTGGCCACGCCGCTGGAGCGGGCCATCAACGGGGTGCCGGGCATGACCTACATGAACACCGTGACCACCAACAACGGCACCACCCTGGTGGAGGTGTTCTTTGAGGTGGGCACCGACCCCGACCTGGCCGCCGTGGCCGTGCAGAACCGCGTAACCACCATTCTCGACGAGCTGCCCCAGGAGGTGATTAAGGCCGGCGTGGTGACGGAAAAGGAAGTGAACAGCATGCTGCTGTACCTGAACATCGTCAGCGAAGACCCCACGGCCGACGAGCAGTTCATCTACAACTTCGCCGACATCAACATTCTGCAGGAGCTCAAGCGCATCAAGGGCGTGGGGCTGGCCGAAATTCAGGGCAGCCGCGAGTACGCCATGCGCGTGTGGCTCAAGCCCGACCGGATGCTGGCCTACCGCGTGGGGGCCGACGAAATTGTGGAGGCCATCCAGACCCAGAGCGTGGAAGCCGCCCCCGGCCGCACCGGCGAAAGCTCGGGCCGCTCGGCCCAGGTGCTGCAATACGTGCTGCGCTATACCGGCAAGCTCTTCGAGCCCGAGCAGTACCGCAACATCGTGATTCGGGCCGAGGCCGACGGCTCGGTGCTGCGCCTCAAGGACGTGGCTGACGTGGAATTTGGGGTGCAGACCTACCGGATGCTGTCCAAGAGCAACGGCCAGCCCTCGGCGGCCATCCTGCTCAAGCAGCTGCCCGGCTCCAACGCCTCCGACGTTATTGCGCAGGTGAAGGCCCGCATGGCCGAGCTGAAAGCCACCAGCTTCCCGCCCGGCATGACCTACAACATCAGCTACGACGTGTCGCGCTTCCTTGATGCCAGTATTCACGAGGTAGTGCGCACGTTGTTCGAGGCGTTTTTGCTGGTGTTCGTGATTGTGTACCTGTTTTTGCAGGACTGGCGCTCCACCCTTATTCCGGCCCTGGCCGTGCCGGTGGCCCTCGTCGGCACCTTGTTTTTCATGCAGCTGCTGGGCTTCAGCATCAATTTGCTCACGCTGTTTGCGCTGGTGCTGGCCATCGGCATTGTGGTCGATAACGCCATTGTGGTGGTGGAAGCCGTGCACGCCAAGATGCACGAAAAGCACCTCTCGGCTATGGACGCCACCTTGGAAGCCATGCACGAAATCAGCGGGGCCATTATTGCCATCACGCTGGTGATGTCGGCGGTGTTTATTCCGGTGTCGTTTATGAGCGGGCCGGTGGGCGTGTTCTACCGCCAGTTTTCGCTCACGCTGGCTATTTCCATCGTCATTTCGGGGTTGAATGCCCTCACGCTCACGCCGGCGTTGTGCGCACTGCTGCTCAAGGAACCCACGCCGGATGCCGAGCGCACCGGGCTGCTGGGCCGCTTCTTTGCAGGCTTCAATAGCCGCTACGAGCGGTTTGCTGATGGCTACCAACGCTTGGTGCGCACCATGGCCAGCCGCCGGCTGGTGACGGTGGCGCTGCTGCTGTTCTTCTTCGCGGCCACCTGGGGCGTTAACTCCGTGCTGCCCACCGGCTTCATTCCGAGCGAAGACCAGGGCATGGTGTACATCAACGTGACCTCGCCGCCCGGTGCCACCATGGAGCGCACCCAGCAGGTATTGCAGGAAGTGCAGCACGTGGCCCAGGCCATGAAACCCGTGGAATCGGTATCGACGCTGGCCGGCTACTCGCTCATGAACGACGTGTCGGGGGCCAGCTACGGCATGGGTATGATCAACCTGAAAGGCTGGGATGAGCGCAAAGAGTCGGTAACCGAGCTGATGGCCCAGCTGCGCAGCAAAACCAAGCACATTACCGGGGCGCAGGTGCAGTTCTTCACCCCGCCCACGGTGCCCGGCTTCGGTAACGCCGGCGGCTTCGACTTGCGGGTGCTGGACCGCACCGGCCGCGGCGACCTGCGCCGCACCGACGAGGTGACGGACCGGTTCATCAAGGCCCTCAACAACACGCCGGCCATCGAAAACACCTTCTCCGGCTTCGACCCCACCTTTCCGCAGTACCTCATTCATCTGGATGCCGACCTGGCCGCCAAGAAGGGCGTGACCGTGGCCAGCGCCATGGGCACCCTGCAAACCCTGATGGGCGCCAACTACGCCGCCAGCTTTATCCGCTTCGGGCAGATGTATAAGGTGATGGTGCAGGCCCTGCCCGGCTACCGCACCAAGCCCGAGGACTTGCTGAAGCTCTACGTGAAAAACAATCGGGGCGAGATGGTGCCCTACTCCACGTTTGTGCGCCTGGAGCGGGTGTACGGCCCCGAGCAGTTCACGCGCTACAACATGTACACCTCGGCCACCCTCAACGGCGACACCGCCCCCGGCTACTCGTCGGGCGACGCCATCAAAACCATTGAGGCAGTGGCGGCCAAGGAGCTGCCGCGCGGCTACACCTTCGAGTGGAGCGGCATGACCCGGGAGCAAATCATTTCCGGCAACCAGGCGCTCTACGTGTTCGGTATTGTGCTGGTGTTCGTGTATTTGCTGCTGGCGGCGCAGTACGAGAGTTTCCTGCTGCCGCTGCCGGTGCTGCTGAGCTTGCCTACCGGCATCTTCGGGGCGTTTCTGGCGCTCAAGCTGCTGGGGCTGGAAAACAACATCTACGCCCAGGTTTCGCTGGTAATGCTGATCGGCTTGCTGGGTAAGAACGCCATTCTCATCATCGAATTCGCGGTGCAGCGGCAGCAGGAAGGTTTGTCGGTGCTGGATGCGGCCGTGGAAGGCGCCCGCTCCCGGTTGCGCCCCATCCTGATGACCTCTTTCGCCTTCGTGGCCGGTTTGATTCCGCTGTGCATTGCCACCGGCGCAGGTGCCATGGGCAACCGCAGCATCGGCACGGCCGCGGCGGGCGGCATGCTCATCGGCACGTTGTTCGGGGTGGTCCTGATTCCGGGCCTTTACGTGCTGTTTGCCCGCGACAAGAAGCCGGCCCAACCAGTGTCCGAGCCCACGGCTCACCCCGTTCCCGCCGCCCACCCCGAGCCCGCCCACGCGGCCGCCTAACCCTGCTCTATGACTCTGTTCCGCCTGTTCCGTACTTCCTTCTCTGGCTTCCTCTCTTCCGCAGAGCGGGAACCCGCAACCGCTGGCAGCCAGCCGCTGGCAGCGGATAGTCCCTCGAAAACCAGCTCCTCTGCTTCTGCCCGGGGGCTGGGGGGCCTGGAGGTGCGCCGCCTGCTGCTTTTGCTCACGCTGGCGGCCCTGGGCAGCTGCCAGACCATGCAGCCGGTGCTCACGCCCCGCGCCACGGCCGTGCCAGCCACGTTCGGCACGGCCGCCGCCACTGCGGGGGCAACCGACTCGGCGTCCATTGCCGCCCAGCCCTGGCAGCAGTTCTTTGCGGATCCCAACCTGATCGGGCTGCTTGATACGGCCCTGCGCGCCAACCCCGATTTGCTGATTGCCGTGCAGCGGGTGGAAGTGGCCCGCGCCAGCGTGCAGGCGGCCCGGGGGGCACTGCTGCCCGCCGTCAACGGCGTGGCCGCCGCCAGCGCCGACCGGTTTGCCACCCTCAGCGGCACCGGCTACAACGCAACCAACGACGGCCGCCAGCTGCCCACGGTGGCTCCCGACTACTTCCTGGGGCTGCGCAGCGCCTGGGAAATTGATTTGTGGGGCAAGCTGCGGAGCCGCCGCCGGGCGGCCGTAGCCCGGATGCTGGCTACCGAGCAGGGCCGCCGGCTGGTGCAAACCGCGCTGGTAGCCCAGGTGGCCCGCCTGTATTACGAGCTGCTGACGCTGGACAGCCAGCTGGACGTGCTGGGCAAAAACGAGCGGCTGCAAAGCCGGGCCCTGGAAATTGTGCGGGTGCAGAAGGTCGGCGGCCGGGCCACCGAGCTGGCCGTGCAGCAGTTCACGGCCCAGCTGCTGCGCACCCGCAGCGGCGAGGTGGAAGTGCAGCAGCGCATCCTGGCCACTGAAAACCAGCTCAACCGCCTGCTGGGCCGCTACCCCCAGCCCATTGCGCGGGGCCTGCCCATCCAGCAGCAGCCATTGCCTGCCGTGCTCACCACCGGGCTGCCGGCCGAGCTGCTGCTGCGCCGCCCCGATGTGCAGCAGGCCGAGCTGGCGCTGCTGGCCACCAAGGCCGACGTGGCCGCCGCCCGGGCCGCCTTCCTGCCTTCGCTCACCTTGTCGCCGTACGTGGGGCTGAACGCCTACAAGGCCTCGCTGCTGCTGAGCACGCCCGGCTCTTTGGCCTACGGGCTGCTGGCCGGCGTCTCGGCCCCGCTCTTCAACCGCAACGTGCTGCGGGCCGAATACACCCAGTCGGCGGCCCGGCAGCGCATCGCCTACTTCGAGTATCAGCGCAGCATCCAGACCGGGTTTGAGGAAGTAACGACCAGCCTGCGGGGCCTGCAGAACTACCAGCGCGTGTACGCCCTGCAGCAGCAGGAAGTGGCCGCCCTGACCAAGGCCGTGGACATTTCCAACGACCTCTACACGGCCAGCTACGCCACCTACCTGGAAGTCATCACCGCCCAGCGCAGCGCCCTGGAAGCCGAGCTGAACCTGACCACCACCCGCCGCGAGCAGTTCCTGCAGCTCATCGACCTGTACCGCGCCCTGGGCGGCGGCGCCCCGCTGGCCACTTCAGACGCGGCCGCGTTGCGCTAGCGCCCGGTAGCCGGCCTTATACCCAAAGAGCCGCGCCAGTTGGCGGGGCTCTTTTTGTTCATTATCAAAAAACACTAAGCCTCAACGGCTGGCGCGGTAGCCGCTGAAGCGTAGTGAATAGGCTGGTTATACCCCACCTGTTACAATTCTCCGCAGTCGTCGGAGCCGATGGGGGCGCCGTCGGGCATGGGGAGGGCGGGCGCGGGCTGGAACTTCTCGGGGGCCTCCTCGAACTGCTGGATGGTGCGCAACCCCAGCAAAGCGGTGGCACGGCGGTTTTCGTCGCGGGCTTTCCGGTCTTTTTCTAGCTGCTGCTTCAGCTCCTCCACCTTCAGCGCAGTTACGGCCTGCACGCTTACCGGGGCCTGGGCGGCGGCGGCCAGGGCCAGCAGTTTTTGCAGGGTGAGCATCTGCACAAGGCGCTGCAGCTCGCCGGCGTAGCCGGTTTCGGGCTTGCTGCCCCAGGTCTGGGCCAGTAGCTTATCGAGCACGGCGCGCAGACCGGGCTGCTCGGGGTGGCGGGCGTGGTACTCCTCCAGACGGGCCGCCCGCTGTGGATTCAGCAGAAACTCCAGCGTGGTAGCCGCCGCCGATTCGGCCGCGCCGAGGGCATCGAAGGTGAGGCCGGTGCGGGCAGGGAAGGTTTCGCGGCTGCGGCCGTAGTTCACGGGGCGCGGCGGAATCTTGGCCAGCAACTCCTCCGGCAGGGCCAGCTCCCGGGGCGAAATCGTGCGCAGCAGCGCGTCAAAGGCCTTCCACTGCTCCGCGGGCGTCACGAATTGCGTAACGGTCTGGCCGTCGCCCTTCAGGGCGTAGGTGTAGTAGAGGCCGCCGAGCTGCTTGGCCGCCGCTTCCACCTGGTAGCGCTGCAGCAGGTACATGGGCACCAGCACCTCCTCCAGCATAGCCATGGGCTGGCCGGGAGCCAGGGCTTTTTCGGAGAAGCGGCTGAGCAGCTGTCGGCGCACGTCCATGAGGCGGTTGAGCTCATCGGCGGCGTTGGGGCCGTCGTCCCAGAGGTGGGCCGTGGGGTGCGCGCCCCCGGCGGCGCGGGCATCGGCATCGGAGATGAACACGTAGCCCTCGGCCAGCGTCTGCTTGATAATGGCTTGCAGGGCCGCCTTTTCATCGGCTCGGGGGCCGAAATCCTGGTAGCCGTAGAGGATGGCGCGCTTGTCCCAGCTGCCAATGCCGACGGCGTAGGCCTCGCTCAGATTGATGCTGCCATCGGGCCGCATCTTGATGCGCGGCATGGGGTAGTCCATCACCGACGACCGTTCGCGGGTGCTGGCCGAGTAGTTGTGGTAGAGGCCCAGGGTGTGGCCCACCTCGTGAGCCGCCAGCTGGCGCAGGCGCGCCACGGCCATCTGCAGCATCTCGGGGCTGGTAGGTTTACCATCCTCGTAGGGTTGCAGCAGGCCCTCGGCAATCAGGAAATCCTGGCGCACCCGCAACGAGCCCAACGACACCTGCCCCTTGATGATTTCGCCGGTGCGCGGGTCCGTGATGCTGGCCCCGTACGACCAGCCCCGGGTGGAGCGGTGCACCCACTGAATCAGGTTGTAGCGGATGTCCATCGGGTCGGCGTCTTCGGGCAGCAGCTTCACCTGAAACGCATTGCGGTAGCCGGCGGCCTCAAAGGCCTGGTTCCACCACGCGGCGCCTTCCATGAGGGCGGAGCGCACGGGTTCGGGCGCGCCCCGGTCCAGGTAGTACACCAGCGGCTCCACCGCCTCACTCTGGGCAGCGGTGGGGTCTTTTTTAACCAGCCGGTGGCGCACGAGCTGCCGCTGCATGATGGGCTGGTCGATGGGCGTGGCGTAATCCATAAACTCGTTGGCGTAGTAGCCGGCGCGCGGGTCGAAGGCGCGGGGCGTATAGCCGGCATCTGGCAGCTGGATGAAGGAGTGGTGCATATGCACCGTCACGGCGTTGGGGTCGGGCGTTACGGACCGGATTTCGCTCCCCTTGGCCTTGCCAATGAGGGTGATGACGGCCTCAAACTCGGAGTTCTGCGGGAAGCCCTTAGTGTTGGGCAGAAACACCGCCGAGCGGCTTTCCTCGGCCTTATAGCTACCCTGTTTCAGGTCGTCGAGCCGGTCACCGAGCTGGTGGGAGTCGCGCAGCAGGAAAGGCGTGAGGTCAACCAGCACGCGGTTGCCTTCCTGGGCCTCGGACTTGAAGCCCCAGATAACGGACTGCGCAAACGCCTGCTCCACCGATTTGCGTTCGTCGGGGTTGGGGCTCACGGCGCGGTAGTCGTAGTTGGGCTGCAGCAGCAGAATCTTGGGGCCACTCCGCACGAACTTCACGATGCGCTGCTGCCCGATCTGGCCCCGATCAAGGCCCAGATCATTGGAGCCCACGCCGTGGGGCAGGCTGCTTACGTAGAGGATTTCCTGGTCGAGCTTGTCAATTTCCAGCAGAATCCGGCCGCCTTTCTCATCCCAGTAAAACGGGAAATAACCCGGAAATTTCTGGAGGCCCTTCGTCTTTTCGGCCAGGGTTTGGGCCGAAGCCAGCGGCGCACTCAGCAGGAAGCTGCCTAACAGCAGGGAGTAGATGTTTTTCACGCAGTAAGAGAGAATAGTCGGGAGCCGTAAGGTAGAAACGGAAGTTGGGAGTTGGGCACCCGCCGACGGGGTTTCTCAGCCTCTATTGAGCCTACTCCCCCATCGTAGCTGGCTGGTAGCAAGCCAATTTGCCGTATTCCAGACGCCACTTGCAACGCCCGGCCGAGCAGGCGGCTCTTTCGCTGTGTTCACTCTATCCTTTTTTCGTGAATTTTCTGCGCTCCAGCGTACTCCTGCTCCTGGCCCTGCCGTTTGCGTCCAGCGCTTCACCGGCCCCGCTTACCGCTCGCGAAACCCGTAACCTCACGGCCCTCACCAAGCTGGTGGGCGACGTGAAATATTTCTACCCCAACCGCCACACCGCGCGCCTGAGCTGGGAAACGGTGCTGGTCCGCAGCATTCCGGCCGTGCGCCACGCCCGCACCGATGCCGCCCTGGCCCGCACCCTCGACAGCCTGCTGCGCCCACTGGCCCCGGAAATCCTACTTAGGCTACATACAGCGGCAGCGGAGTCGGAGCCGGCCGGCTTCGCGCCGATGGGTACGGGGCCGGTGTACTTCTGGGAACATCACAGCCTGGGACGCGACAAAGCCGGGCTGCCAGTGGTCCGGCTGATGTTGAAACTGGCGGGCATTCCCTACGCCAGCACCATTCGGGCGGCAGCGGGGGCAGCGGCCGACAGCCTGTTTCCCAACGAGCAGCGCCGGTACACGGCCGCCCTCACCGACTCCGTGCGGCTGGAATTACCGCTGGTGCTCACGGCAGCGCAGTACCGGCAGCGGCTTTCGTACCACCTGGGGCGGCGGGTGCGCCGGCTTTCGGCCCGCACGCCGGAGCATCGACTGGCCACCATTATGCTGGTCTGGAATGTGCTGCAGCACTTTTACCCCTACCGCGCGGTGCTGGCGCGGGCCCAGTGGGAAGCGGCCCTGGGTCCGGCGCTGCGGCAAGCCGCCCCGGCCACCACCGAAGCCGAGCTGCTGGCCGCCTGCCGCACCCTGCTGGCCCGCCTGCCCGACCGGCACGTGGCCATCGGCCCCAAAACCCGCACCGGCCTGCGCATCGTGGAGCCGCCGTGGGCGCTGCGGCTGGTGCTGGCCGAAGACCAAGTGGTGGTGGTGCAGCAGGTACCGCCCAGGCTGCGGACCCAGGTGGTGCCGGGGGACGTTGTCACGCACGTGAACGGCCGACCGGTGGCGCACTGGCTCGATTCGCTGCAGCTGATGCAGCCCGCTACCACGCCGGCAGTAGCCCGCCAGCTGGCCACCGGACAACTTCTCTCCCAGCTGGCCGCCGCGGCTCCGGCAGCTACGTTCACACTCCGCGACTCGCTAGGCCACAGCACCTGCCTCCGCTGGGCGTTCCGGCAGTTGCGGGGCAGCTTGTACCAGCAGCTGCCGCCAGTGCGGGAAGTTGCGCCCGGCCTGGTGTACCTGGAGGCGGCCCGCCTGCGCTACGCCGATTTCCGGCGGGCCCTGCCGCAGCTGCAAGCCGCCCGGGGCGTGGTAATCGACCTGCGCCAGCGCCCGCACTACGACCTGTTGCGCATTCTGCTTCATTTCAGCCAGCAGCCGCTAATTTCTGACAGTCTGACCATGCCGATGCTGCGCCAACCGAACTTTGAACACCCAAAATTTTCAGGGGAGCAAGCCGCGCGGAAGCCGCCTCAGCTACCATTTATTGCGGCACCCAAGGTATTTCTGACAGGCCCGCATACCTACAGTTACGGCGAAACTATTACCGAGCTGGTGCGGCGGCACCAGCTCGGCCTGCTGGTAGGCCAGCCAACCGGCGGCACCAACGGCGAAATGAACTTTGCGGCCATCGGGCGGGCCTTTCTGCTGAGCTGGACGGGCCGCCGCGTGGTATCCCGGGGGCAGCCTTACCAGGGCACGGGGCTCACGCCAGATCTACTGGTAGTGCCTACCCGCCGGCAGTTGGCCCGGCAGCAGGATGCCGAGCTGCTGCAGGCACTGGAATGGCTGCAGCAAGCCCCGCCGCCCAGGTAAGCAGCTCTTACCCGCGGCAGTTGGCAGCTAAAAGGCCATTTCGGACGTAATTATCCAACCGCTTACCCAAGCAGCTACTCTCTCTTTTCTGCTCCACCATGCCCCGCAACTTGCAACGCTTCCTCGACGCCCAGCAGCGCGACTACGCAGTAGCCCTGGCTGAAATACAAACGGGCCGCAAGCGCAGCCACTGGATGTGGTACATCTTCCCCCAGATGCAGGGCCTGGGCTACAGCGAAACGGCCCGGTTCTACGCCATCCAGAACCGGCAGGAAGCTGAAGGCTACCTGCGACACCCCGTGTTAGGCCCGCGTCTACAAGAAATCAGCACGGCACTGCTGGCCTTGGAAAGCACCGACGCTACCCGCATCATGGGCAGCCCCGATGACGTGAAGCTGAAGTCGTCGATGACGCTGTTTGCCGCGCTAGAAGGCGCACACCCGGTTTTTCAGCAGGTACTGGATAAGTTTTTTGCGGGTGCATCGGACGCCAAAACGCTGCAGATTCTGCGGCAGCATCCGTAGTGGCCGGTGCTGCCGGGACGGCAAACGACAAAGACCCCGTCATGCTGAGCTTGCCGAAGCATCTCTACCGCTTTGCCTGCATGGCATTGCCACGGAGCGGTAAAGATGCTTCGACAAGCTCAGCATGACGTTCTAGTAAAAGCGTTTTCCTATTGCCAATCACCCCAAAACCGCCTCAATCTGCTCTAACTCCTCAGGGCTGAACTGCAGGTTGTCCAGGCAGCGGAGCGAGTCGGTGAGTTGCTCGGGTTTGCTGGCCCCGATGAGCACGGACGTGATTCGCTCGTCGCGCAGAATCCAGCTGAGGGCCAGCTGGGCTAGGCTTTGGTTGCGCTGCTGGGCCAACTCGTTGAGCTGACGAATCTGACTGAGACGAGCTTCGGTGAGCTGGGTTTCGGTGAGGAAGCCTACGCCTTTAGCCACCCGCGAATCGTCGGGGATGCCGTGCAGGTACTTGTTGGTGAGCAAGCCCTGGGCCAGCGGCGAAAACGGGATGCAGCCTACGCCTTCCTGACCCAGCAAATCCAGCAGGCCGTTTTCCGGGCCGCGCTCGAACATGGAATATTTGGGCTGGTGAATCAGGCAGGGCGTGCCCAGCTCGCGCAGGATGCGGATGGCCTCGGCGGCCTCCCGGGGCGCGTAGTTGCTGATGCCCACGTACAGGGCCTTGCCCTGGCGCACCACGTGGTCGAGGGCGCCCATGGTTTCCTCCAGGGGCGTTTCGGGGTCGGGGCGGTGGGAGTAGAAGATGTCCACGTAGTCCAGCTTCATGCGGCGCAGGCTCTGGTCGAGGCTGGAGACGAGGTATTTGCGCGAGCCCCATTCGCCGTAGGGCCCCTCCCACATGTGGTAGCCGGCCTTGGTGGAAATCACCAGCTCGTCGCGGTAGCCGCGGAAATCCTGCTTCAAAATGCGGCCGAAGTTGGTTTCGGCCGAGCCGGGCGGCGGGCCGTAGTTGTTGGCCAGGTCGAAGTGGGTGACGCCCGAGTCGAAGGCCCTGTGCAGGATGGCGCGGAAGTTCTGCAGCACGTCCACGTCGCCGAAGTTGTGCCAGAGGCCGAGCGACACGGCCGGCAGTTTCAGGCCGCTGCGGCCAATGCGGCGGTAAGGCATGTCGGCGTAGCGGCCGGGGCTAGGTTGGTAGAGCATGGTGGTGGTGGTGGTGGCAGGAATAAAAGAGGTGGATTTTGGCAGGGAGAGCCTCAAACAGGTTGTTCCAGTATCTGTTTGAGGTCGCGCAGGCGGCCGCGCACATTTAGCTGAAGCACGTATCTGGCAAGCCCGGACAACAACCGCAGAGGTCCGCGCAGAGCGAAGGAGTAGGTGAACGTGGCTTCGGTAAGCTCAGGTTCAAGCGCCGCAAAGCGCCAGGAGCCCACAAAAGCGCTGAACAGACCGGCGGGCCGCGTCAGCTTGATGGCCACTACGCGAGGCGCGTTGAACGACACGTATTCGGTTTCCATGCCGATGCCGTGCTTCGATACGCACCATGATTTTACCCCCAGCCCCGCCGCCTCCGCCCCATCAAGCAGCACCGCTTCGCGCAGAAACGTGTCCCATTTCAACCGTTGACCGTAGTCCTGGGTATAGTCGAACACCACCTGCTGGGGGCGGGCAATGCGGATTGATTCCGTGAATTTATGCAGTTGCATGCTCGGCATTGCGTTGGATGGAATTCAGCAAATAACGCTGAAACAGGTATAACACGGCCGTTATCGGCCCCAGCAGCACCCAGCGCAGGTTGCGCTGGACGCTGTATTCGGTGCGGAGGGTTAGCCGGGTCACGCCCGCTGCTTCCCGCAACTCGTAGGCCCCGGTGAGCATGCGAAAGATGCCAGCCGACAGCTCGAAAAGATAGCCCACCCGAAACCCGGGCTCGGGATTAAAGCGGAAGGAATAGTACGTGTTCGGCTCCCAGCGCAGCAACTGCTGCTCAAACTTTTTGCCGTTGGCAAAATATGCCGTGCGGCTGCCGCCGGCCCCTTGCGTCAGCAGCTCGGCCCGGAGCGGTTTGGGAATATCCAGCAGCCGGAACAGCATCGGGTCGGCAAACTGGTCGAGCTGCACGTTGGTAATGTGCTCCCACACCACGGCTGCGGGGGCGGCAATGGAAACGTCCGATTCAATTACCCGAACTGTATGCGCTGCTTGCATGAGCTGGTTTTATGGGTCAGGAGCCTGGAGCAGTTTTCGAGTTTGCATACCGTAGCGCGAACTTGGCAGTTCGCTTACCCGCACCGTTCGGCTGGCTGCAAACGGCGCGGAGACGCGAACTACCAAGTTCGCGCTACTCTGTCCTACACGATGCAAGGTAGTACGTTGCGGCGCCGACAATTGCTGACCCGCTGGCCGCTTTCCGCGCCCGATGCCCTACATTAGGCAGCAGGACCATTTTCTGCTGCCGATGACACCTAACCCAACTGCCACCGCGCCGGCCCTGAGGAAAGTGCTCCGGCCTCTGCACCTGTGGGCGCTGGCCGTGGGGCTGGTGATTTCGGGCGAGTATTTCGGGTGGAACTACGGCTGGGCGGTGGCCGGGCCGGTGGGGTTTCTGGTAGCTACGCTGCTGGTGACGGTGCTCTACGTGACGTTCATTTTCAGCTTCACGGAGCTGACCACAGCCATTCCGCACGCGGGCGGGCCGTTTGCCTACTCCTACCGCGCTTTCGGACCGCTGGGCGGGTTGGTGGCCGGCTACGCCACGCTGGTGGAGTTTCTGCTGGCCCCGCCGGCCATTGCGCTGGCGCTGGGCAGCTACGGCCACTTTTTGCACCCGCAGGTGCCGGTGCTGGGCACGGCGCTGGTCTGCTACGCGGTGTTCATCGGCCTGAACCTGCTGGGCATGAAGGAGTCGGCGCGGTTCTCGTTGGTGGTGACGCTGCTGGCCGTGGCCGAGCTGGTGGTGTACATGGGGCTGGTGGCGCCGAGCTTCCGGGTCAGTAACTTTCTGGCCCATCCGGTGCCGCTGGGGGCGGCGGGCGTGTTTGCGGCCCTGCCATTTGCCATCTGGTTTTACCTGGCCATTGAGGGCGTGGCCATGGTAGCGGAGGAAGTCGAAGACCCCAAAAAGACCATCCCGAAAGGCTACCTCTACAGCCTGGGCACGCTGGTGGTGCTGGCCCTGGGCGTGATGGTGCTCACCGGCGGCGTTACGGACTGGCGCACCCTCAGCCGCATCGACTACCCCCTGCCCGAAGCCCTGGCCGTGGTACTGGGCCGCCACAGCCGGCTTACCCAGCTGTTTGCCAGCATCGGGCTTTTTGGGCTGGTGGCCTCGTTTCACGGAACCATCATCGGCTACTCGCGGCAGGTGTTTGCCCTGGCCCGCAGCGGTTACCTGCCCGGGTTTCTGGCCCGCGTACACCCGCGCTTCCAGACGCCGCACTGGGCCCTGGTGGCCGGCGGCGTGGTGGGCGCGGCGGCTTTGCTTACCGGCACCACGGCCCAGGTGATTGTACTGTCAGTACTGGGCGCGGTGGTGATGTACGCCATTAGTCTGCTGAGTTTGTTTGCCCTGCGCCGCCGCGAGCCGCAGCTGGAGCGGCCCTTCGTGGCTCCGTTCTACCCCTGGTTTCCGCTGCTGGCCTTGGCCCTCACGCTGCTGAGTCTGGGGGCCATTGTGTACTATAATGTGTGGCTGAGCGTGGTGTTTTTCGTCGGGCTGGGCTTGGCGCTGGCGGTGTACGTGCTGCTGGGCCGGCATCGGCGGCCGGTGCCAGCCGTTCAATGGGGCGCCTCACGGGACCCCTCCGGGGCTGCCCCCCTCTCCGAAAAAGGAGTGGGGGAGCCAGACGACTTACTTTATTGAAGGCGGGTTGAATTCGTATTCAGCTAAAAGCTAGAAATTACAGCTAGAGCCCCCTCTCCTTTTCGGAGAGGGGGTCGGGGGGTGAGGCGACTAGAGCTAGAACCCCGTTCAACGACGAGACGCGAGGTGTCGTGTCTCTACATCTGCCAGAACGATTCTCGCTACTCCTTACTACCTACTCGCTACTAACACCATGTACCGCCACACCATCCGCCAGCGCACCTACACCTTCCCGGACCTACGGACGCTGCTGGCGCGCGCCTCGCCCCTGCGCTCCGGCGACCAGCTGGCGGGCGTAGCGGCCGAGACCTACGAGGAGCGCGTGGCCGCCCAGTACGCCCTGGCCGACGTACCGCTACGCCAATTTCTCACCGAAGCCCTGGTGCCCTACGAGCAGGACGACGTCACCCGCCTCATTCTCGATACCCACGACGCGGCGGCCTTCGCGCCTATCGGCCACTTCACCGTGGGGCAGCTGCGCGACTGGCTGCTGTCGGAGGCGGCGGACACGGCGGCGTTGCAGGGCCTCGCTCCCGGCCTCACGCCCGAAATGGTGGCCGCCGTGAGCAAGCTGCTGCGCAACCAGGAGCTGATTGGCGTGGCCCGGCGCGTGGAGGTAATCACGCGGTTTCGCAATACACTGGGGCTGCGCGGCCGCCTGGCTACCCGTCTGCAGCCCAACCATCCCACCGACGATGCCCGGGGCATTGCCGCCAGCCTCGTGGACGGCCTGCTCTACGGCAGCGGCGACGCGGTGCTGGGCATTAACCCGGCCACCGACAGCCCCCGCGCCATCCGTCAGCTGCTGGAGCTGCTCGACGGCGTGCGGGAGCAGTTCCAGATTCCGACTCAGACCTGCGTGCTCGGCCACGTCACCACCACCCTGGAGCTGATTCGGCAGGACGCGCCCGTGGACCTCACGTTCCAGTCCATCGGCGGCACCGAGGCCACCAACGCCAGCTTTGGGGTAAGTCTGAGCTTGCTGCGGGAAGCCCACGAGGCCACCCTGAGCCTGCACCGGGGCACGCTGGGCCAGAACGTCATGTACTTCGAAACCGGCCAGGGCAGCGCCCTGAGCGCCAACGCTCACCACGGCCTCGATCAGCAGACCTGCGAAGCCCGCGCCTACGCCGTGGCCCGGCAGTTTCGGCCGCTGCTGGTGAATTCGGTGGTCGGCTTCATCGGCCCCGAGTACCTCTACGATGGCAAGCAGATCATCCGGGCGGCCCTGGAAGACCATTTCTGCGGCAAGCTGCTGGGCCTCCCAATGGGCGTGGACGTGTGCTACACCAACCACGCCGAAGCCGACCAGGACGACATGGACACGCTCCTGACGCTGCTGGGCGTGGCCGGCTGCACCTTCATCATGGGCATCCCCGGCGCCGACGACATCATGCTCGGCTACCAGTCCACCTCCTTCCACGACGCCCTCTACCTGCGCCAGGTCCTGGGCCTGCGCCCCGCCCCCGAGTTCGAAGCCTGGCTCCAGCGGCAGGGGGTTTTCGGGGAGCAAGGCCAGCTGCTCCCGGCGTCAGCGGGGCACCGGCTGCTGGGCGCGGGCGGGCTGGGCCGTTGATGAATGGCGCTGTTATTCCGCACAGTTGTAGAGACGCAATATCTTGCGTCTCTACAGCCGTATCCTTCCCTACACTCCCTATGACGCAAAAAATCCGTTCCCTCCGGCCCTTCATCGGGGCCAAAGACTACGCCGTTTCGCGCCGCTTCTACAGTGCCTTTGGCTTCACCGAAACCGTCCTGTCGCCGGCTATGTGCCTGTTTACGCTGAGAGGCGTGAGCTTTTACCTGCAGGATGCCTACGTGGCGGACTGGGTGGACAACACCATGCTGTTTCTGGAAGTGGAGGATGCGGAGCAGTACTGGCAGGAGCTGACGGCGCTGGATCTGCCCGGGCAGTTTGCCGGCGTCCGGTTGCTGCCCGTGCAGCACGAGCCCTGGGGCAAAGAGTGCTTCGTCCACGACCCCGCCGGTGTGCTGTGGCACATCGGCGAGTTCACTAAAGGCTAGCACTGTTCGATAACATCCAGAACGTCATGCTGAGCTTGCCGAAGCATCTCTACCGCTTCGTTGAAATGCCCCTGACGAAGCGGTAGAGATGCTTCGGCAAGCTCAGCATGACGTTCTGGAAGGTTCAATCATCATTCTCTTACCCAAACCCAGCTCATCCCGACCCTATGACTGCCCAGGATATCATCCACCATCTGCACCTGACGCCCCACCCAGAAGGCGGCTACTACCGCGAAACCTACCGCGCCGCCGACACCCTGACCAGCGCAGGGGGGCACACCCGCAACGTGAGCACGGCTATTTACTACCTACTCGAAAACGAGGACAAGTCGCACTTCCATCGCATCAAGTCCGATGAGTTGTGGTTTTTCCACCAGGGACAACCACTGGAAATCATCCTGCTGACGCCCGGCCAGCCCACCCGCCTCGTGCTGGGCAGCGACTTCAGCCGCGGCGAGTTACCGCAGGCCGTCGTGCCGGCCGATACGTGGTTTGCGGCCCACCTGCCGCACCGCGCCGGCTTCGCGCTGGTCAGCTGCACCGTGGCCCCCGGCTTCGACTTCGCCGATTTTGAGCTGGCCGAGCGGGCGGCGCTGGTCGCGGAGTTTCCGCAGGCGGCGGAAGTGGTGGAGCAGTTTACCTAGCATTACCGCTATGAGATATTACAAACGGTACTGGGAAGAAACCACCGGAGATATAGCTACCGACAATTGGGGCACTTCCTGTTTTTATTTCGAAACAGATGAGCAGCTATGTGTTCAAAGACAGTTACAAGTCTTTGGAAATGGGCAGGTACTAAAATATGATATAAACTATGTGGAGGATAAATTGGGAGGACTTTCTGAAGCACCTCTTGATATAGATTTTGTTCCCTATGAAATCATAAAAGAAGAATTTGAGCAGCACTAGAATTCTTCGAATTACAAGCAGTTTCCTGAAATAGTCATTACTGAAAATTGCCTGTGGGGCCAACCGCGACTAGAAAACCGACGATTGGCAGTCGGTGATATTGTAAGTCAGATTGATATAAACTCGACCATCTATGAGGCGCTGCAGGATTATGAAATCACACTGCAGCAAGCCAGACAAGCTTTACACTACTGCCGAACGTTGCAATGTGTGAAAGACAAGCCTATAAAATTCTGTCATAACTGCACGCTACGCGTTCAGCAGGAAGGCGAGGCTGACGGTGATGAACAAGATAACTGGAAGCGAGCAGACAGGCTTTTCAGAGAGTATTTTCCTTAATCACTACTCAATATGACATGAAGCTAGAATTCCTAAATGACATAAGTGCTGGTGGCGAATTTAACGGTGTTGTGACAGACCAGCTTATTCGACTATACGATTTTGATCAAAACGAGGCATGTCAATTTCGAGATAATATTATCAGAAAAATCATGCTTGACGCTGCTCCTATATCCCTGGCATCGATGGACTTCATTCATTCCATCAATTGCCGTCTGACGCTGGAAGTAACCCCTGAATCCATCGGTATTATCTCCGCCGACAACTATCAATTCTTCTGCCGCTTAACCAAAGGAGAATATGAGAACATGATTCGTCTTTTAGAGCCCTTCTGCGCAGGGAATCTCGACGCATATCAATGGCTTTACGATATTGATACACCCATTGAATTCCTGTTTTCGCCCGGCGGCGGCTGGTAGCCCGTGTAATGATGCCTGAACCCTCCGTATTCCCCGACGACCCCTGGGCCGGCTTGCGCGCCTACACCGCCGCCCGCATTGCCCTGGGCCGCACCGGCAGCAGCGTGCCGCTGCGGGAGGCGCTGGCGTTCCGGCTGGCCCACGCCCACGCCCGCGACGCCGTGTACTCCATCCTCGACCTGCCCCGCCTCACCGCCGGCCTGACGGCCCTCGCGCTACCGGCGCAGTCCGTGCGCAGCCGCGCCGCAACCCGCGAGCAGTACCTCCAGCGCCCCGACTATGGCCGCCAGCTAACCCAGGAGTCGCGGCAGCTGCTGCAGGACGCTTCGGCTCCCGAAGCCGCTGACGTAGCCCTGATTCTGGCCGACGGCCTCTCCGCCACCGCCGTGAACGAGCACGCCCTGCCCCTGCTGCGTGAGCTGCTGCCGAAGCTACAGCAAGCCGGCTTCCGCCTCGCGCCCGTGGTGCTGGCCGAGCAGGCCCGCGTGGCCCTCAGCGACGAAATCGGGGAGTTGCTGGGGGCGCGGCTGGCGCTGATGCTCATCGGGGAGCGGCCGGGCCTGAGCGCCCCGCACAGCCTCGGGGCCTACCTCACCTACGCCCCCCGCCCCGGCCGCACCGACGAGGCCCGCAACTGCGTCTCCAACATCCGCCCCGAAGGCCTCCCCTACGCCGCCGCCGCCGACAAGCTGTTTTACCTGATCCATGAATCATTACGCCGCCAGCTCTCGGGCGTGGCGTTGAAGGATGAAACGGGGCTCTTGGGCGAGTGAATAAGCAATAACGAGTGAAAACAGCACGTCATGCTGAGCTTGCCGAAGCATCTCTACCGCTTCGTTGGGTTCCATTTACCTTGGACACACATTACATCTACTCCTATATGAGCGAGGTTTGGGTATTTCACGGAGCCGGCAGCCGTTTCACCAGCGGCATATTCACTTCCCGGCAGCAGGCAGAAGAGTTTATCCAGCAGTATCAATTGAGCGGCATCCTCACTAAATATCCGTTGGGAATCAGCGCCTATGACTGGGCGCAACAGGAAGGCATTTTCCAGCCAACCAAACCGGAGCAGTACACTACGGGCTTTATCCAGCGCTTCACATCGGCCAGCCAGGAACACTACCACTATGAGGACGGCAAGTGTGATGCATGAGCAACCCAAGCGGCGCTTTTATCTGCTCATTTGCGAAGCGGCCACCGGTATTGTGCTGATGCAGGACTGCATGACCTACTTCCAGAACCTTACCGGCACAACTGCGGTGCCGTACATAGAGGTTGATGTTAATGATGAGGAAGCAGCCCGGCGTCGGGCCACAGGTATCCTGATCATGTATCCGAAAGTAGAGGTAACCATCTACGATGAGCACATGCGCTACATAACAACGTTGCCAACCGCTGACTGACCAACGGCTCATTCCCAAAATCCTCCCGACCTTCGGCCACCTTTTCCCCGGTTTCGTTGTTAGAAACCAACCCTACAATAGAACCCAAGCTGTTGGCTGAACGACCTACCTATACCGAACCTTACGCCCTCGAAAAGGAGCTGCGCAAGGTGCAGGCCCTCATGAAGCTCGAGCAGCAGGAGGACCTCGAACAGTTCAAAATCAAAAGCGCCCAGGCCACCATTGCCGAGCGCCAGAAACGGGGCCTCACCTGGTACCCGGTCAAAATCACGAAGGAAGACATCGGCTTCGGCGGCAAGCTCGTCATTGAGCTGGAACGCCAGGGCAATACCAGCGGGCTGCACCTGTTTCAGGTGGGCAAAAATGCGGCCCTGTTCGGCAACATCCCCGGCCGCTCGGGCTCCGACCGGCCCACGCTTTCGGGCGTGGTCACCAGCGTCAAGCGCAACAAAATCCTGCTCGCGACCACCAAGGAAGACCTGCCCGACTGGGTGGACGAGGGCAAGCTGGGCGTGGACCTGACCTTCGACGAGGTGAGCTACCGCGAAATGGAGTATGCCCTGGGCAAGGTGATGGGTGCCTACGACTCGCGCCTGGCTGAACTGCGCGACGTGCTGCTGGGCGCCAAACCGGCCCGGTTCCGGCCCGAGGCTGAGGCTACGCTCTACTACCCCTCGCCCCTCAACGAGAGCCAGCTTTCGGCCGTGCGCCACGTGCTGGCGGCCCAGGACGTGGCCATCATTCACGGTCCGCCCGGCACCGGCAAAACCACCACCCTTGTGCAGGCGATTCTGGAAACCATCCGGCGCGAGCGGCGGGTGCTGGTGTGCGCCCCCAGCAACACGGCCGTGGATTTGCTGACGGAAAAGCTGGCCGAGCGCGGCGTGAACGTCATCCGGATGGGCAACCCCTCCCGGGTGTCGGATTTGCTGCTGCAGCACACGCTGGACGCCCAGATTATGGCCCACAAGAGCTACGCCGAGTTGCGCAGCCTGCGCCAGACTGCCGAGCAGTACCGGGAGCAGGCCGGCAAATTCAAGAAGCATTTTGGCTGGGAGGAGCGGGAGCAGCGCCGCCTGCTGAAAGAGCAGGCCCACCAGTTGCTGCAGGAGTCGGACCAGCTGGAGCGCTACATCACGGAGGATCTGCTGGAGCAGGTGCAGGTGATTACGTGCACGCTGGTGGGCGCCGGCAACCGCGCCATCCGCCACCTCACCTACGAAACCGTGTTCATCGACGAGGCCGCCCAGGCGCTGGAGCCGGGCTGCTGGATTCCGATTACGAAGGCGAACCGCGTGGTGCTGGCCGGCGACCATCAGCAGCTGCCGCCCACCGTGAAGAGCGACAAGGCGGCCCGCGACGGTCTGCGCGAGACGCTGTTCGAGAAGTGCATCGTGCGTCAGCCCGACACGGCCCGCATGCTGCAGGTGCAGTACCGCATGCACGAGCAGATTATGGCCTTCAGCTCCGAGCAGTTCTACGACGGCAAGCTGCAAGCCGCCCCCACCGTGGCCCACGCCGACCTACCCGACTACGACCTGCGCTTCGCCCCCGACATGGCCGTGGAGTTTCTGGATACGGCCGGCTTCGGCTTCCAGGAAATCACCATCGAGGAAAGCCGCTCCACGGCCAACCCCGAGGAAGCCGACCTGCTTCTCAAGCGCCTGGCGCAGCTGTTGGAGCCCTACGACCAGGCCGACCACGAAGCCGACCTGCTCACCATCGGGGTCATTGCCCCCTACCGCGCCCAGATCAACTACCTCAAGGACGCCATCGAGGAAAACGACGAGCTGGTGGGCCTCATGGAGCACCGCATGCTGAGCGTGGGCACCGTGGACTCGTTCCAGGGCCAGGAGCGCGACATCATTGCCATCAGCCTCACCCGCAGCAACCCCCAGGGCGAAATCGGCTTTCTGAGTGACATCCGCCGCATGAACGTGGGCATGACCCGGGCCCGCCGCAAGCTCCTGCTCGTCGGCGACTCCAGCACGCTCGGCAGTCACCCGTTCTACAAGGCCTTCCTGGATTATGTGGAAAGCATCGGGGCCTACCGCACGGCTTGGGAGATGCAGTAGGCGAACGGGAGTACGCCACGTCGTGCAAGGAGTCAGCCTCTGCCCCTAACCGGATGTCTACAGGCCTGCGCCACCTCCGGGAAAGCCGAAATATTATAAGCCCGAAAACGCCGCCACGGGCCAGCTTTGGCGGTTATGGGTTCGACTAATCCGGGCTAATTCCGTAACTAGCCTACTCAAACACATTCCTCACCCCCATGCTCCGGCGCGCCCGCGCCTACCCCGCATATGGCCCAAATCAGCGAAAACAAAGTCGTTACCATCACCTACGACCTGAGCGTAACCGACGAAAATCAAGAGAAAGTCCTCGTAGAATCGGCCGAGGAAGACGCGCCGATGGTGTTCCTGTTCGGCCAGAGCGGCCTGCCCGACGAGTTCGAGCGCCAGCTCAGCGGCAAAAACCCCGGCGACTCGTTCACCTTCTCGCTCACCCCCGAGCAGGCCTACGGCGAGTACGACGAGCAGGCCGTGGTAGAAATCCCCAAGAACGTGTTCGAAATCGACGGCCAGATTGACGGCGAGATGCTGCAGGTCGGCAACTTCCTGCCCATGGCCGACAACCAAGGCCACCACATGCAGGGCAAAGTGGTCGAAATCGGCGACTCGGCCGTGAAAATGGATTTCAACCACCCCCTGGCCGGCATGGTCATGCACTTCGACGGCAAAGTAGCCGAAGTCCGCGACGCCACCCAGGAAGAAATGGACCACGGCCACGTACACGGCGAAGGCGGCCATCAGCACTAGGTTTCTCGGCTTTCTGCTAAGCAAAAAGAGCGACTCGTCAGGGTCGCTCTTCTTGTTTTATAGGGATGATAACGAGACGCAAAGTATTGCGTCTCGTCATTGCTGACGTTGATTGATCTGCGCAATACCGGTCGTTCAACGACGAGACGCAAAATATTGCGTCTCTACATCGTTCCAGCATCAGCACGCCAAAGGCTTCGGCTACTACTCCCTGCCTGACGTCCAATACTCACACAACCACCTTAACGCCAACCCTGCACGGATGCACCGCCGAAAACGCTTCTATTGACGGCGGGCGTGAAGATGGCGTAGGGAAAGGCCGGGGCTGGCGCGCTGGCTTCGTGCAGTTGCTGCAGGTGCGCCGGCGTCAGGGGCAGGTCGAGGGCGGCGAGGTTGGTATGGAGCTGCGTGAGCTGGCTGGCCCCCAGGATGAGCGAGGTGATGCCGGGCTGCGCCAGCGCCCAGGCCAGCGCCACCTGGGCCGGGGGCCGGTTTAGCTCGGCGGCTACGGCCTGCAGCACCGCCAGAATCTGCCAGTTACGGTCGGTGAACTTGCTGTCCTGAAACGGATTGGGACCGGCGAGGCGACCTTCGCCCTGCGCTTTGGTGCCCGGGCCGGTGGCGCGCTGGTATTTGCCGGCCAGAAACCCGGCCGCCAGCGGGCTCCAGGGCGTTATGCCCAGTCCACACTCGCGGGCGGCGGGCATGTATTCGTGCTCGATGCTACGCTCCACCAGCGAGTATTCCAGCTGCAGGGCAATGGGGCCCGGAATGCCGTGGGCGGCGGCCAGCGTGGCGGCCTTGGTGGCGTACCAAGCCGGAATATCGGAGAAGGCGAAGTAGCGGATTTTGCCCGCCCGCACCAGGTCGCCGAGGGTCTGGAGCACCTCTTCCGCGGGTGTCACCATGTCCCAGACGTGCAGCCAGTACAGGTCCACGTAGTCGGTCTGGAGGCGGCGCAGGGAGGCTTCCAGGGCCTGGTGGATGTTCTTACGGCCGTTGCCGCCGCCGTGCGGATTGCCCGGCTGCCCGCTATGAAACCCCGATTTGGTGGCCAGCACCAACTGGTCGCGCAGCTGCCCTTCGGCCACGTAGCGGCCCACCAGCTCCTCGCTGCGCCCCTTGGCGTACACGTTGGCCGTATCAATGAAGTTGCCGCCAGCCTCCACGTAGCCCCGGAAAATGGCGGCAGATTCTTCATCTGAAGAACCCCAGCGCGGGGTGCCGAACGTCATGGTGCCCAACGCCAGCGGGCTCACCACTAGGCCCGAGCGGCCCAGGGTGCGAAAATCAGTCAGTTGCATAGGAAAGGGGGTGGAAAGTGTAGCCGTCAGGGAAGATGGGAGCATCTAGTGGGAGCAGCAGGAACGAAGTAGAGACGCAATATTTTGCGTCTCCCCGTCCGCAAATTGTTCAACGACGAGACGCAAAATATTGCGTCTCTACTTCGTTTTAAGCCGCCCCCATCTACCCACTCCTACTGCACCGACAGTCGGAAGGCGGCGGGCGTGAAGCCGGTTTTGCTTTTGAACAGGCGGGTGAAATACTGCGGATACTCGAAGCCCAGCTGGTAGGCCGTTTCGTTCACGGACAGCGACGTACTGAGCAGCAGCTGTTTGGCTTTCTCGATGAGCGTCTGGTGGATGTGCTGCTGGGTGCTCTGGCCGGTGAGGGTGCGCAGCATATCGCCGAGGTAGGCCGGCGACACGTGCAGGGCGTCGGCGAAGTGCTGCACGGTGGGCAGGGGCCGCTCGGCGCTTTGCTCGAAGTAGTGGTGCAGCTCCTGCTCGAAGCGGGAAAGCAGGTCGTGCTCGGCGGTGCGGCGCGTGAGGAACTGCCGGTGGTAAAAGCGGTTGGCGTAGCTCAGCAGCACGTCGAGCTGGGCCACCAGCACGTCCTGGCTGAACGTGTCAATCGGCTGCTCGTGCTCGGCGCGAATGGTGTCTATCAGCCCTTCCAGCAGCTGCTCCTCGCGGGCCGAGAGGTGCAAAGCCTCGCTCACCTGGTAGGAGAAAAAGTTGTAGCCCAGGATCTTCCGGCCCAGCGGGTGCCGCAGCAGCAGGTCCGGGTGAAACACCAGCATCCAGCCCTCCAGCTCCGACAAATCCACCGACGGGTCGCTGGCGCACACCTGGCCGGGGGCGTAGAAGGCCAGCACGCCCTCACTGAAATCGTAGGTGCGGTGCCCGTACTGCAACCGGCCCTTGAGCCCCTTTTTCAGGGTGATGATGTAGAGCTGCCGCAGGGCCGGCCCCGTCACGGGCGGGTTGCGGTGCTGCCCCAGATCAATCACCGACAGCAGCGGATGCACCGGCGGCGGAAACCCGAAGTGCTGGGCAAAGTCGCTCACCGAAGCAAGCAGGCGGAATGGCGGGGCGGCTGGTTTCATAACAGGAGAACAGGGAAAGAGCAAGATAGGTCGACCGACATGATGTAGAGACGCGACACTTCGCGTCTCGCAGTTGAACGGCCGGTACTGCGCAGGACAAACAACCTCAGCAACGAGGAGACGCGAAGTGTCGCGTCTCTACATCGTGCCCGACTCTATCCGAAAAGCCACCGACGATAATCAGAACGTCATGCGGAGCCTGCCGAAGCATCTCGCGTGCTGATGTTGTAGGAGTAATCCGGCGTCAGCACGCGAGATGCTTCGGCAAGCTCCGCATGACGTTCTTTTATAATTCAGCCGACTTCCGCACAGCTTTAATGTCAGCAACGACGAGACGCAAAATATTGCGTCTCTACATCCATCCGGACCTTAGAAACCAGCCGGATACGCTGCGCCGACCGCACCACCGACCGGCATAATGGCTTCCAGCTCGGCCAGCTCCTGGGGGCTGAGGGTCAGGTGGGTTGCGGCTACGTTTTGCTCCAGATACTTGCGGCGCTTGGTGCCCGGAATGACCACCACGCCCTGGGCCAGCACCCAGGCCAGCGCCAGCTGCGCCGAGGTTACGCCCTTGGCTGCGGCCAGCGTTTCGAGCTTCTGCACCAGCTCCAGGTTCTTGTAGAAATTCTCGCCCTGGAAGCGCGGGAAAATCCGGCGCGAGTCGCTGGCCTCGAAATCATCGGGGCTCTTGATGTCGCCCGACAGAAAGCCCCGGCCCAGCGGCGAGTAGGCCACGAACCCGATGCCCAGCTCCCGCGCCGCCTGCAAGGCACCGGTTTCCTCCACGCCCCGGTCGAAGAGCGAATATTCCGTTTGCAAGGCTGTAATCGGGTGTACGGCGTGGGCCCGACGCAACGCCTCCACCGGCGTTTCCGACACGCCCAGGTAGCACACCTTGCCTTCCTCCACAAAGCGGCTCATCTCCCCGATGCTATCCTCGATGGGCACCTGCGGGTCTTGGCGGTGCAGGTAGTAGAGGTCCACGTAGTCGGTGCCAAGGTTGCGCAGGGAGCGTTCCAGAGACTTGCGGGCGTAGGCCGGGTGGCCGTTGAGCTGGCCGGTGAAGGTGCCACTGTCATCGACTTCAAAGCCGAACTTGGTGGCCAGAATAACATCGGGGCGGCGGCCGGCAATGGCGCGGCCGATCAGCTGCTCGTTCAGAAGTGGGCCGTAGAGGTCGGCCGTGTCCAGCAGATTCACGCCCAGCTCCAGGGCGCGGTGCAGGGTGGCCAGGCTTTCCTGCTCGTCGGCCTCGCCGTACACGCTCATGCCGCCGACGCCGCTGGTCATGCCCATGCAGCCGAGGCCTTCGACTGGCACTTCCAAACCCTGGCTGCCCAGGGGTACTCGTTTGAGGTTGCTCATCGTAACGGAGTCGTAAAAGGGTGACGTATTTTCCGTTACAAAGGTCATTTGCCGCCGCCCTACCGGAGCTACACAAACCCGCGCATCTGCAATACAAACCGACGCAAGGCAGCGGGCAAATCAATTTTCCACTGCCCGGTATCTTTCCGGATATTCCTTCTTTCTTTGCCGGCCTCTCCATCCTGCTACGCATGCTCCTTTCTACGCTGTTTTCTCGCCCGGCCGCCTGGGCCGTGCTGTTTTCCCTCACAACGCTCATGGCCTGCGGCTCTGAAGACGAGAAGGACGAGCCGGCCCCGCTGCCCGGCCGCTGGCAGCTGGTGACCCAGCACAGCATCAACACCGATGCCAGCACGGGCCAGACCCTCACCGAGCAGCACCAGCCCGGCACTACCGGCGACTACCTGAACGTTTCGGCCAGCACCTTCGAGGAGTACCGGGGCAGCCAGCTCAATTTCACGGCTCCCTACACCTACGCTGGCTCCACCATCAGCATGCAAGGCACCAACCCACGCACCGACCTCTCGCGGGAAGTGCGGGAGCTGACCAGCCGCAAACTGGTGCTGTACTACCAGCTCCCGGCCATCGTCATGAACCAGAAGGTTACGATTGAGGCTACGTATTCGCGCTAGGGCTTAGGCCTGGGGCAGATTACTCTACTTGTTATGAAGCACTTTTTGCTGTTTACCGGCCTGCTACTAGTGAGTTGCCAGGAGGCCGCAAAACAGCCTGCATCAGCTGCTTCCGCGGTTAAGGCAAGCTCAAACCCACCCAAGCAGTACCCAATCTACACGCCCGATACGGCCGCAATTCTTACCAATCAAAACCTTACACAGCTTCTGGCCGCCGTCATGCGTGACAGCGTGGTCGAACACCGAAAAGCCAATGCCATTCCACCCGTTATTTCCGCCTTCCTGCACCAAAACGACAGCCTGTATAACGAGCCGTTTGCCGTAGCTGATTACGGACAGCGTTTCAATGCAGGCTGTACGGCTGAAAAAGGATTACCCGGGCGGCAGTTACGTTATTTAGGAGTAGGCCAAAGCACATGTCTGCTGGCCTACGACGTGGGCGGCGTGGGCGTATTCACCAGAGTACTCTTGTTCGAATTCAGGCACGACAGCATAGTGGGTTATTGGACAGGTATTCTGGGAAATCAGTCGGCCGACAAACTCGGCATCGTCAACCAACTACTTCATTCCCGGGATGCGCCCTGGCGTCGTTACTCCGGGCATCGGCTGATGCTCTAAATGGCCATTTCCCCCTCCACCCCCGCCCGCAACTCCGGCCAGAACTCCTGAAAATCCGCCTCGTACGCCGGCAGCTCCGCCAGAAACGCGGCGGCGCCGGTAGCCAGCACGGCGGCGGCGGGCACGCGGCGGCTCAGGCCCAGCAAAGCGCGGTGCAGGCCTTCGGGGTGGGCGTAACCGGTTAGCCAGTCGTGCTGACGCATGTAGTGCAGCATTTCCTGGAGGCGCTCCGGCAGCTCGTGGCGGCGCTGGTGCAGCAGCTGGTACTGACGCTGCGCAAACTCGGGCAGCGGCTCCTGGGGGTGGTAGTGGGCAAAGTCGCGGGCCAGTAGGTGGTCGAAACCGACGTCGGATACCACGCCGGCCCACTTGCCCAGACCGGCGGCGCGCAGGCGGGCAGTGGTGCGGCGCACGACGGGGTGCGTGTCGGTGAACGAGTCGATGAAGCGGTGCAGGCGGATGCCGCGCTGCACGGTTTCGGGGTAGGTCAGCAGGCCGGCGCGGCCCCGCACGGCCTCGGCCGCGAAGTTGCCGATGACGAGGTCCTCGTAGTCGGGAGTGGTGGCGGGGGAGCCGGAAAGCAGCAGGTGGGCGAGGAAATTCATGCGGTTCGGAAGTACGGTAAAATTGGGGCATCGGACCGGGCCGACTCAACCCGCAGCCGCGCCCGGCCGTACTAGCCAACAGGCTGGCCCGGTAATCGGCCGCCTTTCCGCTGAATTTTCTATCCCAACTCCGCCTCCCATGTCAACCCAGACCAACGTTACCAACGACCTGTCCACCCTGCTCGAAAAAATCAAGGACGTGCGCATTGCCATGCTCACCACCCAGGATGAGGACGGCAGCCTGCGCAGCCGCCCCATGTACACCCAGAAACCCGACGGCAGCAGCGCCCTGGTGTTCCTAACTGATAAAGACTCGGCCAAGGTGTACGAAGTAAAAAAAGACAGCCACGTGAACCTGAGCTACGGCAAGCCCGACGACAACGTGTACGTGTCGGTATCGGGCCGCGCCAATGCCTACCGCGACCAGGCCGAAATCGACAAGCTCTGGAGCGAGCCGATGCGCGCCTGGTTCCCCAAAGGCAAGGACGACGAGAGCATCTACATCCTGAAAGTGGAAATCGAGAAGGGCGAGTACTGGGACACCCCCAGCAGCCTCATTACCCAAGCCGTAGCTTACGTGAAAGCCCTGGCCACCGGCGAGCGGAGCACCTCCGACGACGTAAACGAGCACGCCAAAGTAGAAGTAAAGTAGGTTTCGCCTGCTGCTATTGAGAAGGGCCCGGAAGCAATTCCGGGCCTTTTTTGTTGTTTTGACAGTGCAACTAGCGCTAGAAACTAGTTCCCCTCCTTGGAAAGGAGGGGTTAGGGGTGGTTGATTCGTTGAACGACCCGCCAGCTTCTAACGCTAATAATAGTTCTGAAAGCATCAACCACCCCTAGCCCCTCCTTTCCAAGGAGGGGAACTAGCATTTCTAACTCCAGCTCCGCCCCTTGCCTCTCACCACCCTTTCCATCCTCACCCTCCTGCCCAACCAACGGCGTTGGGGCTTTGCGCAGATGGGCACGGCCCAGCGGCCCTTGCAGCGCGTGCCGGGGCTGCGGTTTCAGAAACTGCTGGGCAGCGGCGCGGGCGGCTTCGGGGCCCTGCCCAACCTGCACCGCTACGGCTTCATGGCCGTGTGGGACGACGAGCAGGCGGCCCGGGCGTTCCTCGACAAGCACCCACTGTGGCAGCAATACCGGCAGCGCACCTCGGAAATCTGGACGGCCGAGCTGGCTCCCCTCAAGTCGCACGGCCTCTGGGATGGGGTGAACCCGTTCGATTACGCAAACGAAACCGGCGCGGCCGATGGACCGATGATGGTGCTCACGCGGGCCTCCATCCGACTACGCAAAACGCCGCGCTTCTGGCGCTACGTGGCTCCGGTGAGTGCCTCTATTGCCGACGCGCCGGGCGTGCGCGCCGCCATCGGGCTGGGCGAACTGCCGGTGGTGCGCCAGGCCACCGTAAGCCTCTGGGACTCGGCTCAGGCCATGCAGGACTACGCCTACCGCAGCCCCAAGCACAAGGAAGTTATCCGCCTCACCCGCCAGGAAGACTGGTATGGCGAGGAGCTGTTCGCCCGCTTCCGGGTGTTGCGCACCGCAGGCACCTGGGACGGCGTGGCCCGGTAAACAGTGTGCTAAAGCCCGTCATGCTCATCTATCGGCTACGCTTTGGCTCTTTCCGGGCCGCAGGCTGCACGCGCACGGCGGGCAACGCCACTTTAGGCGCGGCCCGGCGCACGGGCGTCAGCAGTAGCTGCACCTGCGGGCGGTTGGTGCGGGCCCGCAGCCACTGGGCCAGCCGCTGCCGCTCCGGTGCCGGTACTGTGTCGCGGATTTCGGCGCTGACCACCAGCACGGTATCGGCGGGCAGCGAGTCGCGGGGGATGGCGGGGCGGGGCAGCACCGTGAGGGCCAGGCGGCGCACGGCGGGATGCTCCACCTGCACCTCGCGCAGCAGGGCCTCGGGGGCGGGCAACGCGGTGCGGGCGGCTACTACCAGCTGCTGCATGCGGTTCAGCTCCACCTCGTAGCGGCTCTGGGCCTGGCTCTGGCGGGCGCGCACGTCTTCCAGCAGGCTCTGGCGCAACGTCTGGGCATCCAAGGAATCGTAGGCCTGCAAACCCTGGCGCACCACCAGCGCGGTGCCGCCGAGGCGGTAGCGGCTCAGCTCCCGTCGGGCCGCACCCAGCCGCGTGGTATCCACGGGGCGGCCCACCAGCAGCACGTTGATGGCGCGCTGCCGGGGGTCAATCTGCCGCGTTACCACGTAGGTACCCGCGAAATTCAGCTCCTTGGCCACAAATTCCTCAGCGGCGTGGGCGTACACCGAGCGCTCTACAATGCGGTAGCCCAGCCACACGCTGGGGCCGGCCACCACCACGGCCGCCGCCAGCATCAGGCGGCGCACCCGCCGCGCCTGGGTTTCATCCTGAAACCGGTGGGCCGGCAGCCCCAGAAACCGAATCACCAGAAAAGCGGCCAGCGTGATGAACACGCAGTTGATGGAAAACAAGTAGAACGCGCCCAACGCGTACTCCCAGTGGCCCGAGGCCAGCCCGTAGCCGGCCGTGCAGAGCGGCGGCATGAGGGCCGTGGCAATGGCCACGCCGGGAATGACGTTGCTTTTCTCGCGGCGTGTGAGGCCCACGGCCCCGGCCAGCCCCCCAAACAGGGCAATGAGCACGTCCCAGATGGTGGGTTCGGTGCGGGCCAGCAGCTCCGACTGCGCCCCGCTCAGGGGCGTCAGCAGAAAGTACACCGTGGACGTAATCAGGCTGATGACCACCGCCAGACCCAGGTTTTTCACGGCCCGCCGCAGCAGGTCGGGGTTGTTGGTGGCGGCACTGTACCCCACGCTCACCAGCGGCCCCATCAGCGGCGAAATCAGCATGGCCCCGATGATAACGGCCGTGGAATTGACGTTGAGCCCCACCGAGGCAATGAGGATGGCGAAAATCAGCACCCACAGGTTGGTCCCCCGAAACGAAACGCCCGACTCCACGCTCTCCTCGATGACGTCCGGGTCGGCAGTATCGTCGCGCAAATCAAAGCGCTGGCGCAGGAAACGCAGCAACAGGGCGGGGTATTCCATCAGGGGCATAGGCGGGCGGGGTTGGGCAGAGGGTTCGGAGTGCTTACGGTGGCGTGGCGCGGGCGTTGGCTGAAGCACATCGGACTTCACTAGCCCAGGGTTTAAACCCTGGGCTACGGAGCGGGTGCCGCAGCACGATTCAACTGGCGAACAGAACGGTGTAGAGACGCGACACTTCGCGTCTCCCCATTGAACGAGCCGGAACCGCACCGTTCATCTAAACAACGTCAGCAACGACGAGACGCGAAGTGTCGCGTCTCTACATCGTTCCGGTGCCCTCGTCAAGGACGGAAGGCCTTCCGCATTCCCAAAAGTCGCCCTAGGCAAGGACGGAAGCACTTCCGCATTCCTAAAAGCTGCCCTAGGCAAGGACGGAAGCATTTCCACATTCCCAAAAGCCGCCCTAGGCAAGGACGGAAGCACTTCCGGACTTCCAAAAGCCGCCCTAGGCAAGGACGGAAGCACTTCCGGAATCCCAGAAGCCGCCCTAGGCTAGGCAGGAGGCACTTCCAGACTTCCGGAAGTGCTTCCGGGCAACTCCGGACGGGTAGTAGCGCGAACTTTGTAGTTCGCGCCCTTGCGCCGTTTGCAGCCCCCCGAACGGCGCAAGGGCGCGAACTGCAAAGTTCGCGCTACGGTCCGCCTATCGGCCCCAAACGAAGAAGGCGGCGTTTTCCCGGCAATTCCGCGTAATTTCGCCCGTTCCGATTCATTGCATACCCGACTGCCCATGCCCGGCTACCATCCCCAGGATATTGAGAAAAAGTGGCAAGCCCACTGGAAAGATCAGCAGACTTTCCGGGCCGATAACGCCTCCGACAAGCCCAAATACTACGTGCTCGACATGTTCCCGTACCCCAGCGGGGCGGGGCTGCACGTGGGCCATCCGCTGGGCTACATTGCCTCCGATATCGTGTCGCGCTACAAGCGCCTGCGCGGCTTCAACGTGCTGCATCCGATGGGTTTCGACTCGTTTGGCCTGCCCGCCGAGCAGTACGCCATCCAGACCGGCCAGCACCCGGCCCTGACCACCGAGCAGAACATCGACACCTACATCCGCCAGCTCAACTCCCTGGGCTTCAGCTACGACTGGAGCCGCGAGGTGCGCACCTCCGACCCGGCGTATTACAAATGGACGCAGTGGATTTTCCTCAAGCTGTTCAATAGCTGGTACAACCTCGACACCAACAAGGCCGAGCCGCTGAAAACGCTGCTGGAGAAGTTCGAGCAGAACGGCAGCGAAGGAATCCGCGCCGCCGGCGACGACGAGGAGCGCCACAGCTTCACGGCGGGCCAGTGGAAGCTGTTCTCGGAAAAGCAGCGTTTGCAGGCCGTACACCCCTACCGCCTGGCCTATCAGCAGGACACCTACGTGAACTGGTGCCCCGGCCTGGGCACGGTGCTCTCGAATGACGAAGTAAAAGACGGCCTCTCGGAGCGCGGCGGCTTCCCCGTGGAGCGCCGCCTGATGCCCCAGTGGAACCTGCGCATCACCGCCTACGCCGACCGCCTCCTCCAGGGCCTCGACACCCTCGACTGGCCCGACGCCGTGAAGGAAATGCAGCGCAACTGGATCGGCAAAAGCATCGGGGCCGAAGTCACGTTCCAGGTCCAGGACCACGAGCAGGCACAAATCAAGGTCTATACGACGCGGGTTGACACCATTTACGGCGCTACGTTCCTGGTGCTGGCGCCCGAGCATGAGTTGGTGAAGGAGTTGACCACGCCGGGGCAGCAGGTGGAAATCCAGGACTACATCGACGCCACCAAGCGCCGCTCGGAGCGCGACCGGATGGCCGACACCAAAACAGTTTCCGGCGCCTTCACCGGCTCCTACGCCCTCAACCCGTTCAGCAACGAGCCCATCCAGATCTGGATTGCCGATTACGTGCTTGCCGGCTACGGCACCGGCGCGGTAATGGCCGTACCCTCGGGCGACCAGCGCGACTACGTATTCGCCAAGCACTTCAACCTACCCATCACGCAGGTGGTGGATGCGCAGCAGATTGACGAGCAGGCCGACCCCACCAAGGACGGCCTCTACCTGCACGGCCTCATCAAGGGCCAGAACTACAAGCAGGCCACCCAAACCCTGATTGGGGAGCTGGAGCAGCGCGGCATCGGCAAGGGCAAAACCAACTTCCGCATCCGCGACGCCATCTTCGGCCGCCAGCGCTACTGGGGCGAGCCCATCCCGATTTACTATAAGGAAGGTACCGCCTACGGCGTGGCCGAAGCCGACTTGCCCCTGGTACTCCCGGAAATCGACGAGTACAAGCCCACCGAAACCGGCGAGCCGCCCCTGGGCCGCGCCAAGGACTGGAAATACAAGGGCCTCTACGAGTACGAGCTGAGCACCATGCCCGGCTGGGCCGGCTCCAGCTGGTACTACCTCCGCTACATGGACCCGCAGAATACCGGCCGTTTCGTGGGCGAGGAAGCCGAGCAGTATTGGCAGCAGGTGGATTTATATATGGGTGGCGCAGAGCATGCTACGGGCCACCTGCTCTACTCCCGCTTCTGGCACCTGTTCCTGAAAGACCTCGGCGTGGTATCGGCCCCCGAGCCCTTCCAGAAGCTCATCAACCAAGGCATGATCCTGGGCCGCTCGAACTTCGTGTACCGGATGAATATCAATTGGCTGATTGGACGTGTAGACGGCACAAGTATGGCCTTTGATAACAACAAGGAAAAAGTAGCCTTTCCAACTCTATTTGTGTCTAAATCACTATTTGATGTTTTATCGAATTCTTTAGAAGAGGAAAGACCATCTGCGGTTATCAAGCTTGAGGAAAAATTAGCTGAGTTGGAGCAAAAATTAAGTGCTAAGCATCCTGCTTATAAAGTTGAAGTGCATACTTATTTCTTAGGCATGCCAGATAGCTTCACACCTCTCCATGTCGACGTGAATATGGTAGAGAATGATATTTTGGATATTGAAGCCTTCAAAAACTGGCGCGAGGAGTACGCCACGGCTGAGTTCGTCCTCGAAGAAAACGGCACCTACATAGTGGGCGTGGAAGTCGAGAAGATGTCGAAGTCGAAGTACAACGTGGTGAACCCCGACACGCTGATTGAGCGGTACGGCGCCGATGCGCTGCGTCTGTACGAAATGTTCCTCGGGCCGCTGGAGCAGTTCAAGCCCTGGAACACCAACGGCATGAGCGGCGTGGCGGGCTTCCTCAAGAAGCTCTGGCGCCTCTACCACCCCCAGGACGGCACCTTCGCCGTAACCGACGAGGCCGCGACGCCCCAGGAGCTGAAGGCCCTGCACAAGGCCATCAAGAAAGTGGAAGAGGACATCGAGAAGTTCTCATTCAACACCACCGTCAGCGCCCTGATGATTACGGTGAACGAGCTAACGGCCCTCGACTGCCACAAGCGCGCCATACTGGAGCCGCTGGTGCTGCTGCTCTCCCCCTACGCCCCCCACCTCGCCGAGGAGCTGTGGCAGCAGCTCGGCCACCCGGCCGGCAGCATCAGCCACGCCCAGTACCCCGAGTTCCGGGAGGAGTATCTGGTGGAAGACACCGTGAACTACCCCGTGGCTATCAACGGCAAGGTGCGCGAGACGCTGCAGTTCCCCGCCACCGCCACCGCCCAGGACATCGAAGCCGCCGTGCGCGCCTCCGACTTCCTGCCCCGCTTCGCTGAAGGCAAGGAGCCCAAGAAGTTCATCGTCGTGCCCGGCCGCATGGTGAACGTTGTGGTGTAGTTTTAGCCGTTAACCAGTAGCAAAAAGGCCCGCCGGATGAATCCGGCGGGCCTTTTTGCTTTACTAGGAACGTCATGCTGAGCATGTGGCGTATCAAGCCAGGGTGCGCAGCCGCAGTCGAAGCATCTCTACCGCTGGCTAATCAACCTGATTATACCGATTACCGCTCCATAGCCCAGGGTTTAAACCCTGGGCTACTAAACCGCCCAAACGAAGCGGTAGAGATGCTTCGACAAGCGGACGCCAGATGAAGCATGACGGTTACTTTGGCAACGTCAGCACGCGAGATTCCTCGCTGCACTCGGAATGACATTCTGGTGGCGCCGTGCTGGCAGCAATACCCTAATACGCCGCCGTGAACCGCTGGCGGCTGTGTTTGGGCTGCTCTACTTCATCCAAAATCACCACGGCCAGGTCTTCGCCCGAGAGGATGCTGCGGCCTTCGGCGTTGAAGACCGGGCTTTCGGTACCGAGGCGGTAATGGCCGGTGCGGCCGGTGTCGATGCCGGGGTGCATTTCGATGGCGGGGCTGATGAACGTCCAGTCGAGGGTGTTGTTCGTTTTCAGCTCATTATGGTAGTCGCGGGCGGCCTGGGCACCGGGCTTGATGTCGGCGGGGAAGTCCGGGCCGTCGACCAGCTGCTGGCCGTTGATATAGAGGCTGCCGGCTCCGCCAATGGCCACCAGCCGCGCCACGCCCGACTGTACGGTGGCCGCTTCGATGGCGCGAGAGCCTTCCAGAAAGTCGTGGTAGAGGTTGGGGTTGGTCCAGCCCGCGCTGAAGGCGTTGATCACCACGTCGTGGCCGGCCAGCTGGCGGGCAGTTTCCTCGACGCGGGTTACGTCGCCGGTTACTACAGTCAGGTGGTCGGAGGTTTGGGTGAGCTTGGCGGGGTCGCGCACGAGGGCGGTTACGTGGTGGCCGCGCTGCAAGGCTTCGGCCAGGATGCGGGAGCCAACAAAGCCAGTGGCACCGATGAGGGCAATTTTCATGGCAGTAAAGGGTAAAGTGAAGATAAAAAGAAACACGTTGTAACCAACACGGTTACAATCGGGCGCAAAAAAAAATCAGGCAATAAGGGCTTTGGCCGCAATGTCGGTGGTGACCTGTTGCAGGGTGGTGTGGGCCAGCACCTGCTCCAGGGCCGTCTGGGCGCGCTGCAGCGTGTCGTCCAGCGCCGACTGAATGTGGCGGCCCACCAGGCAGGCCGGGTTGGGCTTGTCGTGGACGCTGAACAGCTGGCCTTCCTCCACCACTTCCACCGCCCGGTACACCTCCAGCAGCGTGATGGTGGCCGGTTGGCGCGTCAGGAACGTGCCGCCCGAAGCCGGCCGCACTTCCACCAGCCCGGCCTTCTTGAGCTGCCCCAGAATCCGCCGAATCACCACCGGATTGGTGTTCACGCTGCCCGCCATGCGCTCCGAAGTCAACAGCACGCCATCCTGCTCCGGCAAAGCCAGCAGGGAAAGCACGTGTACGGCGACGGAAAAACGGCTGCTGATCTGCACGGGGAAAGAGGAAAGCGGGAATTCAGAAAAACAAAGGTAGCATTGTAACTACCTTTGTTACAAATTGGTTTTCGGGCGCTGATTTCATCCCGTAGCCCAACTCTCTGCCGGCCACCCCCGGCCCCTCCGCCCCGCCCCATGATCATCCGTCCGAAGTACAACTGGTTCCGCATGCTGTTCGTGTGGCACGGTTCGGTGCTGCCCCAGATTCTGCCTCGCTTGCTGCTGCTGCTGCTCGTCTCGACGGCCGTTACGTATTTCCACGGCACTATTTTCCAGTACCACGTGCCGCTCACGGCGGCGCCGTTCAGCCTGTTTGGGGTGTCGTTGGCCATCTTCCTGGGCTTCTATAATTCCGTCAGCTACGACCGGTTCTGGGAGGGCCGCAAGCTCTGGGGCGCCCTGCTCAACGACACCCGCTCGCTGGCCCGGCAGGCGCTTACGCTCAGCGGCTACCCGCCCGATGCGCCGCAGGTGCAGCACTTCGTGCGCCTGCTCATCGCCTTCTCGCACGCGCTCCGCCACCAGCTGCGCCACACCAGTCCGACCGCCGACCTGCACCGCCTGCTGCCGCCCGAACTGGCCGCCACGGTGCAGCAGGCCCGGTTTCAGCCGGTACTGCTGCTGCGCGAAATGGGCCACTGGCTCCGGCAGGCCCGCGCCACCGGCCACCTCGACTCAACCACCCAGCTGGCCTTCGACCGCAACCTCAATCAGCTCTCCGACATCGTGGGGGGCTGCGAGCGGCTGGCCAACACGCCCGTGCCCTACACCTACGGCGTGCTGCTGCACCGCACCGTGTACCTGTACTGCTTCCTGCTCCCGTTCGGGCTGGTGGAAACCAGCGGCTGGGCCACGCCCCTGATTGTGGTGTACATCGGCTACACGTTTATGGCGCTGGATGCCATCATCGGCGAAATCGAGGAGCCGTTTGGCCTGGAAGACAACGACCTGCCCCTCAACGCCCTGAGCACGACCATCGAGGCCAGCCTGCGCGAGCTGGCCGACCTGCCGGCCCTGCCCCCCGCGCCGCGCCGCCCCGGCTACATCGTCGATTAAGCAAGCCGTAACACGTTCCCAAAACCGCAGCACCGGCCGTTTAGCAGGCAGTGAACTGGGCGGGCAGCGTAGCCGGCTACTGCTCGGCGGCGGCCAGCTCATCGCGCTGCTTTTTGGGCAGGGAGGCGCACACCAGGTCGTAGGAATGGTCGATCAGCTCGCGCAGCTGCCGTTCCGGCGCGCCCGTCCCGATGAGCACCGTGTTCCAGTGCTTCTTGTTCATGTGGTAGCCGGGCAGCACGTAGTCGTGCTGCTCGCGCAGCTCCTGGGCCCGCTCGGGGTCACATTTCAGGTTGATGCTACCGAAGGTTTCGATGTCGGTGAGGGCAAATACTTTGCCGCCAACTTTGAACACCAGCGTTTCGGGGCCGAAGGGCGTTTCTTCAGTCACGCCGGCTTTGAGCAGGCAATAGTCGCGGAAGTCTTCGATGTTCATGCGGCTAAGCTACCGGTTTTGGCAGATTCGGCGGGCCTTCGCGCGCAGGGCAGGATGCTGCACAAAATCCGGTCAGATCAGCAGCTCAACAATAACCCACTGGAACAGAAGCCGGTATAGCCAGTCAAATTTCTCCGCTCAATCCCCTCGCCAACCACCATGCTGCACCGCCTCACTCCTACTAAACCCCACTTTTCCCTGTTTGCCGGCAGCCTGCTGCTGGCCCTGGGCCTCGGCAGCTGCGGCATCTCCGAACAGGTGCAACAGGCCAAAGCCTTCAAAGACACCCAGATCCGGCTGGCGTCGGTGGAGCAGGCCACCGTGGCCGGCATCGACGTGACCCAGATCCGGCGCCCCGGCGACCTGAGCACCATCGATAAGGCCCGGCTGGCTACCGCCTACGCCACCGGCAACCTGCCGCTGCGCATGCGCGTGAATCTGGAAATCCGCAACCCCAACGACGAAACCGCCGCCCTCAACGAGCTGGACTACATTGCCCTCATCGATGGCAAGCAGGTAGCCACCGGCCGCTCCACCGAGCGTATCGAAGTGGCGCCCAACGGCACCGCGCTGGCCCCCGTCACGCTGGAAAGCAATCTGCGCGAAGCCGTGGGGGAACAGTCCGGGGAGGCGCTGGCCGACCTGGTGCTGGGTCTGGCCGACCGTGACCGGCAGCCCGTGCGCCTGACGATGCGCATCCGGCCCACGTTTATTACCAGCAGCGGCCGCCGCATCGCGCCCGCCGGCTACATCACTGTAGACAAGGATTTCACGGCCAATCAGGTGCTCGACGCCATCGACAAGCGCGACTCGCTGAAAACGCGCCCCTAGCCACGCCAGCCCTAATTACAACGGCCCCGGCACCTGCCTTGCAGCAGCTGTCGGGGCCGTTTTGTGGGGTGCGGCTTAGCGGATAAACCAGCGGTAAATCAGCACCATAAGGCCCACCAGAAACATGGCCATGCTCAGCTTATTGATGAAGTGCATGGTGCGCAGGTTGAAATTGGTGTGGCGCGTGGGGTCGTCTTTGCGGAAAAAATACCCGAACATCGGGCCGAAATTGAACAGGTCTTTGCGCATGAGGCAGTTGGATTCGGGTTCGGAAATATAACACCCGGGGCGCGGAAAAGATTTGCGCAACGGCCGGATAGCCGGGCAGTAGCGCGAACTTTGTAGTTCGCGCCCCCGCGCTAGCCCCGAAACAGGTTCTCGATGCGCTGCTGGTTGTTCTGGCTGATGATTTTGCGGCGCACTTTGAGCGTGGGCGTCAGCTCGCCCGACTCTACGCTCCAGAGGGCGGGCAGCAGCTCGATTTTCTTGATCTGCTCCCACTGCGCGAAGGCGGCGTTGGTTTGCTGCACCAGCTGCTCGTAGAGTTGGCGCACCTGGGCGTGGGCGGCCAGGGCGGCGTCGGAGAGGTCGGCGGGGAGCTGGTGCTGCCGGGCCCAGGCGCGCAGCTCGGTGAAGGCGGGCACCAGCAGGGCGGCGGCATACTTTTCGCCCTCGCCCAGCACCATCACCTGCTCCACCAGCGGCGACTCCGACAGCTTCGACTCCAGCGGCTGCGGGGCCACATACTTGCCATTGGAGGTCTTGAACATCTCCTTTTTGCGGTCCGTGATTTTAAGGAAGCGGCCCTGCACCATTTCGCCAATGTCGCCGGTGTGCAGCCAGCCCTCGGCGTCGATGACTTCGGCCGTGAGGTCGGGGCGGTTGTAGTAGCCCTGCATCACGGAGGGCGAGCGGGTGAGGATTTCGCCGTCGGCGGCAATTTTCACTTCCACGCCCGGCAGCACCGGCCCCACGGCCCCAATGAGGTTGCCCTCGGGCACGGGCTGGCTGGCAGCAATAACGGGCGAGGTTTCCGTCATGCCGTAGCCCTCCATCACCCGGATACCGGCCGCCCAGAACACCCGCGCCAGCCGCGGCTGCAATGCCCCGCCCCCGCTCACGATGTAGCGCACCTGCCCGCCCATGGCCGCCCGCCACTTGCTGAATACCAGCTTGTTGGCCAGCGCCAGCTGGGCGTTGTACCACGCGCCCTGATCTTTCTGAGTGTCGTAGCGCAACCCCAGGTCGAGGGCCCAGAAGAACAGCTTGCGTTTGAGGCCGGTGAGCTGCTGGCCGGTGGCCACAATCTTGTCGTAGATTTTTTCGAGCAGGCGGGGCACCGTGGTGAATACGTGCGGCTGCACCTCGCGCAGGTTGTCGGCAATGCGCTCCACGCTTTCAGCGTAGTAGATGCTGAAGCCCAGCTGCAGGTACAAAAACGTGGCGGTGCGCTCGAAAATATGGCTCAGGGGCAGAAAGCTGAGGGTTTTGTGGCCCGGGGCCAGCGGCAGGTAGCTCAGCAGGTTCTGGCAGTTGAACAGGATGTTGCGGTGGCTTAGCATCACGCCCTTGGGCCGGCCGGTGGTACCGGAGGTGTAGATGAGCGTGAGCAGGTCGTCGGGCTGCACGGCAGCTTTCAGGGATTCCAGCGCGGCCACATCGGCGGCGGCACCCAGGGCCAGCAGGTCGGCGAAGGAGCGGTGGCCGGGCGTGGGCTCGAAGGTGAGGATGTGTTCGGGGCCGTGTGGCAGCCCGGCCACGGCCTCCTGCACCCGGGCCAGCAGCTTCTCGCCCTCCACCAGCACCACGCGCACGCCGGCATCCTGGAAAATGTGGCGGTAATCTTCCACCGTGATGGTGGGATACATGGGTACGCTCACGGCCCCGAGCTGGGCAATGCCCATATCGGCCACCACCCACTCGGGGCGGTTGGGGCAGATGATGGCCACTTTATCGGCGGCCCGCACGCCCAGGGCGCGCAACCCTAGGCTGGCCTGGTTGCTCATTTCCTGCACCTTGGCGGCACTCAGCGGCTGCCACTGGTCGTCCTTTTTCTCCACCAGGCAATCGGCCTCGGGGGTGGTGTGGGCCAGGTGAGCCAGGAGGTCGAAGGTGCGGGAAAACGTCATGGGAGAAGCGTGGGGAAAGCTGCCGAAACTGCGGCAATCCGCAAAAATAGGCCGCTTCCGAGTGGCAATGGCGGCACGCCATAATTTTATCAAGCCACGGGCAGCCGGGCGGTGTAGAGACGTGGCACTTCGCGTCTTGGCCTTTCACGAAAGGAAACGCACCGGTCGTTCAACGACGCGACACTTCGCGTCTCGTCGTTGAACGACCGGTATTACGCAGATCAAACAACCTCAGCAACGACGAGACGCGAAGTGTCGCGTCTCTACATCCAACATCGGCCCGCATGATGCTTCGGCGACGCTGCCTAGCGTTCTGTTACTTTGCACGCTCCACCCTCGTGCCCTGTTTATGAAGCCTCTGCTCCTGCTACCGCTGCTGCTCACCACTTCGGCGGCCTTCGCCCAAACCAAGACGACCGCCGAAACCGAAGCCGTGCAGCAAATCATCCGTCGGTTTTTCGACGGCATGCGCCGCGGCGACAGTGCCACCGTGCGCGCCACGCTGGCCCCGGGCGCCGTGTTCCACACCCTCGCTACCAAAAACGGCCAGACGCAGCTGCGCCCCGAAAACCCCTCGGAGTTCGTGAAAGCCGTGGGCACGCCGCACCCGGAGGTGTGGGATGAGCGCATCACGTTCGAAAAAGTGCTCATCGACGCCAATCTGGCCAGCGTCTGGACGCCCTACCAGTTCTACCGGGGCAGCACCTTCAGCCACTGCGGCTACAACTCGTTTCAGTTGGTGAAGTTGACCGAGGGCTGGCGCATCGCCCACGTCATCGATACGCGGCGCAAGGAGCCGTGCAGGTAGGAACGGTGTAGAGACGCGACACTTCGCGTCTCCCCCATTGAACGGTCGGAACCGCGCCGACAGCACGATGTAGTAGAGACGCAATATTTTGCGTCTTCGCGTTGAACGGCCGGAACCGCGCCGACAGCACGATGTAGAGACGCGACACTTCGCGTCTCCCCGTTGAATGGCCGGAACCGTACCGCCAGGTAAACAACATCAGCAACGACGAGACGCGAAGTGTCGCGTCTCTACACCATACGTCTCGTCGTTGAACGACCAGAACTGACCCCATAAACAACGTCAGCAACGATGAGACGCAAGATATTGCGTCTCTACCCTTTTGCCGCGGCCACGATGTCGGGTACTTCCAGGATGGGTTTAGAGTAGCCGCGCTGGGCTACGTGCAGCATGGCTTGGCCCAGCTCCACCAGCGTGGAGGCGAACTTGGGGGCCACGCCCCGCACCACGGGGTATAGCCAGCCGAAATACTTGTAGTACGACAGCGCGTGCCGCTGGCCGGGGGTGGCGCGCAGGAAGCCGGGGCGGAACATGAACGCCTGCCGGAAGCCCAACTGCCGCAGCTCGTTCTCGGTTTCGCCCTTCACGCGGGCCCACATCTGGCGGCTGCGCAGCGTGTTGTCGGTGCCGGAGCCCGAGACGTAGCAAAACGTGAGGTCGGGGCCGTTATGGGCCAGCAGGGTGCGGGCGAAGTGCAGGGTCAGGTCGTAGGTGAGGCGGCGGTACTCCGGCTCCTGCATCCCCACCGACGACACGCCCAGGCAGAAAAAGCAGGCATTGTAGCCCCGCAGCTGGTCGGCAATGGGCGTGAGGTTCTGGAAATCCTCGTGCAGCAGCTCCCGCAGCTTGGGGTGCTGGTGCCCGCTGGGCCGCCGGCTGATGCTGAGCACCTGCTCCACCTCGGGGTTACTCAGACACTCCAGCAGCACCCCTTCTCCCACCATGCCGGTCGTGCCGGTCAGGATTACGCGTAGTTTCATGAAGGTGAGGACGGATATGCGGCGCGGATGTTTTACGACTCGTCGGGACTCCAATAGCCGGTAAACTCCGCGCCCATGTACGCGGCTGCTGCATAAGCGTCTACCGGATAGTCCTCCACAAACTGGGTGTTCCAGAAAAACTGGCCCAGCGTGCAATTAAGCTTGATAAAGAACTTGCGCGGGTCTTCGGCTTCCTCTTCCCAGAAGTAGTCGTGAAACAGGTAGCCTACCTGCGAATCCCGGATATCCAGCGCAATGGGGTCACCATTCAACCCACTGCCTACCAACAGCAAATCGGCCCGTAGAGCACGTTGGAAATCATCTTCCCAATCCAGTTTCTTTCTCAGGCCGTTCACCTGGTCAAAATGCACCTCCCATACTGTCAGGTCGGTGTCAAAGGAGAATTCCGCTAAAAACAGTTGCACCTCCTCCGAAACGCCCCACTGCCGGAGCAGCTCGGCGTTTTCGGGGCGCAACGGCTCCCGGTGCTTCTTTCCGTTGATACCAGCCGCATCCAGTGCCGCCTGCATTTTTTGTATATCCATCATCAGGATGCAAAAAACGGAATTGAACCGTACAGCTCAATCCCGTTTCCATCAGGTTATTCTCTCAACTACCCCGCCATCGGCTCTTCCAGCAGCTCTTTTTCCAGCCAGCGGCCGTCTTCGCGCATGAGCTCAATGAGCTCGTCCACGGCGCGTTCTTCGGGTACGGCTTTCTTTATGACTTCCTGGCCGCGGTAGAGAGCAATTTTGCCCTTGCCCACGCCCACGTAGCCGTAGTCGGCGTCGGCCATTTCGCCGGGACCGTTCACGATGCAGCCCATGATGCCGATTTTCACGCCCTTCAGGTGGTCGGTGCGCTTGCGGATCATGGCAGTGGTTTCCTGCAGATCGAACAGGGTACGGCCGCAGCTGGGGCAACTGATGTACTCGGTTTTACTCATGCGCGTGCGGGCCGCCTGCAGGATGCCGAAGCTGAGCTGGTTGAGCTGGTCCAGCGTAGTCAGCCACTCTTCTTTCGGGCGCTCCGGCAGCAGCTCGGTGCTCAGCAGCACCCCGTCGCCGAGGCCGTCGAGGAGCAGGCCACCCACGTCGGTGGCGGCGTAGAGCTGGGTTTGCTCGGGCGTGAGGGCCGGGTACTGGCGCTGGATGATGACGGGGTTGGGCACCGCGTGGTTCAGCAGCTCGAAAAACGCCCGGCGGATTTCGGGCATGGCGTGGGCGTTATCGGTGCGCAGAAGCAGGACGGCCGTGGCATCGTCGCGCAGCTGCACCAGCATGGCGGGCATCAGCGAATCGAGGGTCTGGCGCACGAAGTTCAGCTCGGGGTGGCGGGCTCCGGCGGTGGCGTACTCGGCTGAAGTGAGTACCGGGTAGTGGTCGGCGCGCTGGCCGGCGTCGAGCCAGGCGGCGTAGTCCACCACTTCCCGGAGGCCGTTGGGCAGCATGAACGGCACAGGGCGCTGGCCGCTGTAGAGGTAGTCGGCCCCGAGGTCATTCATCTGAAACTTGTCGAGGAAGGCCGAATACAAATGGCCCACGGCGCGCAAATCGGCATACTCCACCGACGAGAGCCGGGAAATATCCACCAGCACCCGGGGCACGTTCTGCCCGCCCAGGTTCAGCACCTCCCGCGTCGCGCGGCGGTGGTATTGGAAGGGGTCTATCGGTAATGAGTAATTAGGAATTAGGAATGAAGAATTGGCGGGCGCAGCGGATGCGGGCGTGGCAGCAGCGGCCTCGTTTTCAATTACTAATTGCTCATTACTAATTACTAATTCCTTGATTGGCTTGGCTTCCTGCGCCCGGTTGGTGTACCGGTCAATGAGGGCTTTGGCTACCGGGGCTTCGGCTTCGGGGGCTTCGGTAAGGGATACGCGTACGGTGTCGCCGAGGCCGTCTTCGAGCAGCGTGCCGATGCCCACGGCGCTTTTGATGCGGCCGTCTTCGGCCTCGCCGGCTTCCGTGACGCCCAGGTGCAGCGGGTAGGGCTGCAGGCCTTCTTCGTCGAGCTTCTGCACCAGCAGGCGGTAGGCCTGCACCATCACCTGGGTGTTGCTGGCCTTCATGCTCAGCACCACGTCGTAGTAGTTTTCCTCCTCGCAGAGGCGCAGAAACTCCAGCGCCGACTCCACCATGCCCAGCGGCGTATCACCATATCGGCTCAGAATGCGGTCCGAGAGGGAGCCGTGGTTGGTGCCGATGCGCATGGCCGTGCCGTACTGCTTACAGATCTGGACCAGCGGGCGGAACCGCTCCCGGATGCGGTCCACCTCGGCGGCGTAGCTGCTGTCGGTATACTCAATGACGTCGAATTTCTTTTTATCGGCGTAGTTGCCGGGGTTCACGCGCACTTTCTCCACGATGCGGGCGGCCAGCTCGGCGGCGTTGGGCGTGAAGTGGATGTCGGCAATGAGCGGCACCGAGCAGCCCCGCTTGCGCAGTTCCTTCTTGATTTCCAGCAGGTTCTGGGCCTCCTTCACGCTGGGGGCCGTGATGCGCACGTACTCGCAGCCGGCTTCCACCATGCGCAGCGTCTGCTCCACCGAGCCCAGCGTGTCCATAGTGTCCACGGTGGTCATGCTCTGCACCCGGATGGGGTTGAGCCCGCCCATCGGCAGGTCGCCGATTTTCACTTCTCGGGAGAGGCGGCGCTTATATTCGGTGAGGCTGGGGCAATAAGTCGTATTCATAAACCCGGTTGGGAGGCGTTTTTTCTCAGGGAATAACAAAGGTACGCAAGGTTTGTACTCCGCAGATAAGCAGAACTACGGCGCATCCGGCAACTTCCGGCCGGCTTCCGCTGTCTTTCCGGCAAATCCCTTTCCCGTAAACATGAACCGATTAAAATTCATTGTCCTATTGGCCGGGCTGCTCCTGACCACGGCCGCCCAGGCCCAGCAGGTGCAGGTAATCAAGCTGCCCGAGCTGCAGAAGCGTCTCGCGCGCCCCACCGACACAACCTACGTGGTGAATTTCTGGGCCACCTGGTGTGGGCCCTGCGTAAAGGAGCTGCCTCATTTCGACAAGCTCACGACCACGTATAAAAACCAGAAAGTGAAGGTGCTGCTGGTAAGTATGGATTACGCATCCCAACTGGACAAGAAGGTAAAGCCCTTCGTGGCGAAAAACGCCCTGAAATCGGAGGTGGTGCTGCTCAACGAAACCGACCCCAACACTTACTTAACCCAGATTGACCCCAAGTGGACCGGCTCCCTGCCCTTCACCCTGCTACTCAACAACACCCGTCGCAAACGGGTAACTTTCGAGCAGGAATTCACTACCGAGGAGCTGCAAAAGCAGCTGCAGGCATTTATGAAGTAATCCGTTTTCACTCTCATCTTCGCTCCAATGAAAAAGCTCCTTCCATTCCTGGCTTCCCTTCTGGTGCTGGCTTTCAGCAGCTTCATCATGCTGCGCCCCGTGGCCGATGCGGGCTACCAGGTGGGCGACAAAGCCGCCGACTTCAAGCTAAAAAACGTGGACGGCAAACTGGTATCCCTGGCCGATAACAAGGCCGCCAGAGGCTACATAGTGGTGTTTACCTGCAACACCTGCCCCTACGCTAAGGCCTACGAGCAGCGCATCATCGACTTGAATACTAAGTACGCACCACAGGGCTACCCAGTGGTGGCCATCAACCCTAACGACGCGGCCACCGTACCCGGCGACTCATTTGCCGAAATGCAGAAGCGAGCCAGGGAGAAGAAGTATGCCTTCCCCTATCTCCAGGATGAAACCCAGCAGGTAGCCCACCAGTTTGGCGCCACCCGCACACCCCACCTATACGTGCTCACCCGCCAGGGCAACAGCTTCGTGGTGAGCTACATCGGGGCCATTGATGACAACTCGGAGGATGCCAAGCTGGTGAAAACCAAATACCTGGAAAACGCCATGACCGAGCTGGTGGCTGGCAAGCCCGCTTCCGTCAGCTCCACCAAAGCCATCGGCTGCACCATCAAATGGAAGAAAGCCTAGCGTGTATCATCATTCGTTTTCCCGCAAAAAAGCCCGCTTTGTAGCGGGCTTTTTTGCGGGAAAACAAAAGCGTCAGGCCGACTGTCCGGCCCGGCGGAATACATCTTCCAGTGTATCGGTCCGGACCCCGGGCGTTTCATCAACAGCGGCCTTAACCATTGCCTGAGCGACAATGCGGGCATGGATGGGCCGGTAGGCGTGCAGCAGCGGAATAGTACCGGCGGCGGTGGCCAGCAACAGCCCCAGCCGTTCGCCCAGCCGCGGCGCAGCGCGGTTACCGGCCAGAATACCGGGCTGCAAAATGCGGATGCGCCGGAACGGCAGGCGTTTAATGTCCCGCTCCAGCTCGCCCTTCATGCGGCTGTAGAACACCAGCGCGTCCGGCTCAGCATTGGCCGCTGAAATGAGCACGTAGGTTGGCACCCCGTTTTCGGCGGCAGCCTGAGCAGCCTGAAACTGATACGTATAATCTACTTTATACTGCGCCTTTTGTCCGCCGGCCTGACGCAGGGTAGTACCCAGGGAGGAAAACAGCACGTCGCCGGTGAGCAGGTGGTTCCAACCGCGGGGCTGGTCAAAGTCCACCAGATGCTCTTCCAGTTTGGGATTCTGGTAGCCGGTTGGGCGTCGGGTAAAGACTTTCAGACTGGTAAACCGGTCATCGAGCAGCAGCTGGCGCAACAGGTAGTCGCCCACCAGGCCGGTAGCCCCGATAAGAAGTGCTGAATACATAAACAGGTGTGGTAGGGCAGAAAGAACAGGGAGCTGCCCGACGGGCAGACACTCCGTACAACCACTAAAGACGCCTTTCGTTGGTTACTGTTGTGCCTGAGGAGGAAAAAATCTGTCCTTTTTTGGGAATATTGTACTTCAACCACTTTCCCCGCGTGGTCAGGCAGCTCAGTTGGCTACTGTAAGTACGATTTTGCCGATGTGGGTACTGCTCTCCAGCAACCGATGGGCTTCGGCGGCCTGCGCCAGCGGCAGGGTAGCGTGCAGTACCGGCCGCACGGCCCCGCTGGCCAGCAGCGGCCAGACGTGCCGTTCCACCTCCAGGGCCAGGGCCGCCTTAAATCCGGCGGAGCGCGGCCGCAGGGTGCTACCGGTGATGGTGAGCCGGCGTGCCATGATATCCAGCGCGTTGAACTCAGCGGGGCCGCCGCGCATGGCGTTAATGAACACCAACCGGCCATCTTCGCGCAGTAGGCGCAGGTTTTTGGCAGTGTAGTCGCCGCCTACCATATCCAGCACCACATCTGCTCCGCCAGTGTCGGCCAGCACCGCTTCGAAGTCCGCTTCCTTGTAGTTGATGACGGTATCGGCCCCGAGCGCATGAACAGCAGCGGCTTTCTCCGGACTACCAACCGTGGCGGCTACGCGGCTGCCCAGGGCGTGGGCCAGCTGCACGGCCGTAACACCGATACCACTACTGCCACCATGTACCAGCAGGGTTTCGTCGGGCTGGAGCTGGCCCCGCTGAAACACGTTGTGCCACACGGTAAACACTGTTTCGGGCAGACTGGCGGCTTCGGGCAATGTCCAGCCGGCGGGCACGGGCAGGCAATGCCGGGCATCCGCTACGGCGTACTCGGCGTAGCCGCCCTGGGCCAGCAGCGCACAGACCGCGTCGCCAGGGTGCCAGCGCATAACCTCCGCGCCGCACTGCACTACCGTACCGGCTATTTCCAGGCCCGGAATCAGGCCGGACACGTCGCCGCTGCCCCGGTATTTGCCCTGGCGCAGCAGTACATCGGGGCGGTTTACACCGGCTGCCGCCACCCGGATCAGGACCTCGTGGGCAGCCGGAACAGGCATTGTGGCGGATTGTATTTCCAGTACTTCCGGCCCGCCGGGCGTACGGATGATAATTGCGTTCATAAGCAGCAAAAAAGATAAAAGCGTTGCAACAACATGCGCAAGCAGCCCACGTAAACAACGGGTACTTACTACGTACGAGCGGCTCGCCGGATTACCTTCAGCCACCGAAAGCGGGTAAGTTTCTGATTAGATGATGACACCGTTTCCGCGCCTGCCCGATTTCGTACGTACAGCCGGCCAGTTTGCCGGCCTGAAAGCCTGGCAGACGGGTCGGCTGTTCCGCAAGGTGGCCAGCACCGCGCTCGACTCGGTGCAGGAGGTGCTGCGGGCTGAGGTGGAAAAAGGCAACGTGCGACAGGTACGGGAATTTCTGCTGGGCAAAGCCCTGCCGACGGCCCGGGCGCTGCTGCTGGAACGGATGGCCACCCGCCTACTGCTACGCATTGGTCTGCGGGGGGCGTTGGCATCCAGCGTAGTCGGCTGGGTGCTGCCGGTGGTAGTGGAACAGCTGTTGAAAGTGGCCCGCAAGTCGGGGCTGTTCGACAGGCTACGGTCAACCGCTACGGTGCAGGATACGCTTACCCGCCTGGAGGAGCTGAAGCAGGCCACCTGGAAACGCCTCGTTCCCGACCACGGCACCGGCGCCGAAGTACTGCCCGATGATACCCCGCTGCCCCAGCAGCTTTCGGCTTAAATCGGCCCTAAACCCGGTTTAAACGCAAAAAATTCCCCTGCCGAATTTTATTCATTTTTATTGATTTTGAAGCTCTACCGTACAATCCAGCCTCTGAAAGAGAGCCGTAAGTGGGCGCAGATGAAACAAACTCCTGCCCCATTGCCGGGCGGAAAGATAGCCTTTCCGCCGGCCCGGACAGCCCTACGCGACCTATACCGAGCTGCCCGTCACCTGCCTTCCACCGACCCATATGGCCCCGCTCGCCTGGCCCGCATTGCCGACCAAACGGAGTACTTCCTGCAGGAGTGGCCCCTACCCGACTGGCCCGAGGCGCTGCACTCCGGCCAGCCTCTGCCGGACCGCCACGTACTGCTGAGCTGGGTACTTACCGCCCGGCGTGAGATTACCCAAGCCGGCACCGCGCCCGGCACCGCATGGCCTTACGCCCGCTGGCATCAGATTACCACAACGCTGCTGGCGGCGCTGGTGCCATTTGCCTAGGCTTTCCTGCCAAACTGCCTGCGTGCATGAGGCTTCTTACCGCAACGCTCCGGCCTCTGGCCGGGGCGTTGCAGGTTTCAGTAGCGTTTCGGTTATTCGGATTTCTGCGCCGTTGAGCAGCCCGCCGGTTTTCCTGCTTTTCTATTACTAAACAGTCACCTCCTGCATGACCAATTATCGTCCCGATGCGCGTACGCTGGTCATGCTGCGCCGGGAGGCCGAGGAGGCACGCATGTCCCGGATGGCGCATAATGCCCGCTGGGTGAACCGGGCGGCCGTGGTATTCTGCGTGGTACTGGCCCTGGACTGGGCCTTACCCCTGCAGCAGTTTCCCGATGAGCCCATTCTGGAGCGGCGGCCGGTTTCCATTGGGGCCACGCTTTCCAACCCCCAGATGGCGTACCGCATCCTGACGCCCCACACCAGCTTTCGGCTGCACACGCGCCAGGCCTTTCGGGTGCAGGATGCCCACACCGTCACGGTATGGCGCACGCCGCTGCTGCAGGTGGTGCGGCTCGTGAAGGCCCCAACCGTAGCCGCCGGCCGGGAGCCTTTTTCGCCTTATGGGGGCGGCGTCTATAACTCGGCCGTGGCGGCGTTTCCTGTTATGCTGCTGCTAGTGGCCAGCCTGGGTCTGCTGTTACCCTTTTCGGCCGAAACCCGCCTAAACACGTCCGTAGTCAGTGGCTTGCTGTGGCTGGTTACCCTGGCTGTGATGCTGCTGTTCTGAACAGGCGGCGCCTTGTGACAAGCAGCAGAAAGCAGGCATAAAAAAAAGCCGTCCCCACCCGGGAACGACTTTCTTCTTTGAATACACTCTTATGCACTCTAACCGCACATATCAACTTTATGGGGGCCTTTTTGGGGGCCGGTGATTCGCCAGCCTGGATCTGGATGCTGTACCATGGCGCGCTTATCTCCTACTCGGTAGGTGAAGTGATACCAGCGGCCGTGTACCCTACGCCACCTGGTGTAAAAGCGCGGCGACGGAGCGGCGACTTGCTTGCTTGGCGTGGTCACCTGACTCACGCGGGTCTGCTGCTTGGCAGCAGCACTGGCGGAGTCTGGCACCGGCGAGGCCCGGTACTGCTGATAAAAGTACTCGACCGGCACGGAGGGTACCGACGGCGGGGCCGGCCGGTTGCAGGCGGTGGCCAGCAAGAGAGCGAAGCTGCCAAGCAGCAGCACAAGGAAGTTTCTCATAAACTGAGGGGTTGGTTTTTGGTTGATTAAAGCCCAAAACTCCCCCTCAGCCCGGCTGGCAAAAAGGACACTAATCCTTACTCTCCACGGCTTTTTTGTAGCGCTTCACCGTCGCCAGGGGCAGGCCGGTGAGTTTGGTAATGGCACCCGCACTAGTGTGCCCGGACTTTATGGCCATGCTCACCTGCTCAAGACGCTTGGGGTCAAGGCCGGCCCGGCGGCCCATGTGGGTGCCGGCAGTTTTGGCCAGCTCACGGCCGTGGTCCTGCCGCTCCCGGTTTATCTCCCGGTCATATTCGGCCAGCACGGCAAATACTCCGACCATCATCTTGCCGGCGGGCGTGGCCGTGTCCACTCCCAGATCGAGCGACACGAAGCGTACCTGCTGCTCGGCAAACCGGGCAATCAGCTCCAGCACGTGGCGGGTGTTACGGCCGAGCCGGTTCAATCGGGCGACCTTCACCGTATCACCCGGCCGCAGCTGCTGCAGGAGTTTATCCAGCTCGGGGCGGCTGGTGGTCGTGCCACTCATCTTCTCCACAAACAGCTGGTCGCAGCCAGCAGCCATCAGCTGCTCGACCTGCGTGTCGGGGTTCTGGTCTTTGGCAGAAACCCGGGCGTATCCGAAAATCATAGTAAACGGCTCATTAAGTACGGCTCACGAAGATAATACCGTGAGCCGACTTAATGAGCCATTATTTCCCCGTGCGCCCACCTTAGCTCGGGCTGGCTCACTTAGGTGTACCTTTTTGAGCCACCTCGTGCATACGTCTGCAACCCGGTTTGCCCACACTGGCAATATGCCGTAGTTTTGGACTGGCGAAACGCTCCGGTGACGTGTTTTCGGCAACGAGCAATTAGTAAGCGTGTTCCTATACCTGCCCGGCTTTCGCCACCCCAACATATACGTCCCTTATTCCCCTGTATGAACAAAACCTTTTCTCCTATCCTTTTCGCTAGTGCGCTGGTGCTGGCCGCGACAAGTGCTCACGCCCAGTCCTCCTTCCGGATCGGCCCCAAAGTGGGCATCAACCAATCGTTCGGCCGTTTCGAGTATCCCGGTAACGACTACCTGAAGGTTACCAACTCCTCCCGTAGTGGAGCAGAGGCAGGCTTGGTGGCGCAGGTTGGTCTAGGCACCCACTGGTCCGTACAGCCAGCGGTGCTGTACTCGCAGAAAGGCTTTTCTTTTGACGAAGATGCCTACGACGCGCCTTACGACTACACCTATCACGGGGAGTACGAGTTCCGCTTCAATTACTTGGCCGTGCCCCTTAACGTGATGTACAGCTCGCAGGAGGGCGGTCAGGGCCTGCAGGTGTTCGCCGGCCCGTACGTGGGTTTCCTACTGGGTGGCAAGTATAAGTCTGCGCAAAACGGCCGGTACGGGAACGGCGCTACCCGCGGCGGCTCCGGTGAGGGAGATGTGGAGGCCGGCGATACGTACAAGAATGGCCCTAAGGACCCGTACGTTTCCCAAGGCCTTGACGTGGGCCTGCAAGGGGGCCTGGGCTACGGCTTTGGCAACGGTCTGCAAATGCAGCTCGGCTACAGCCAGGGCCTGCGTGAACTCGGGGCCAAGTACGAGGCCGGTCGCACCAATGCGAAACCGCCGACTTACCGCAGCCACGCCTTCCAGTTCTCGGTAGCTTATTTGTTTGGCTCCAATAAGTAAGGCAGTAGGAATGTCTGTCCAGCGAATACTCAGTTTCTGGATATGAACGACTGTCCAGAAAAGGATATCAACAACGCCCCCGAAAACTACGTTTTTGGGGGCGTTGTCAATGCTGGTCATACCGTCCGTAAACCATCCGTTTTTTGGACAGCAGCTGCAATATCTCCGGCTGTTCCTTCTGCAAAAATTCTGCACAAAAAGCAGGAAGTCATTGTAACTTGCAGGACCCGTAGTGGGCCTTTTTTCATTATTCCTCTTTTCCTACGCAATATGCGTCAATCTTTACTATTGCTTGGAGCCTCGATGCTCCTCACCATTGCGGCCCATGGGCAAAGCATCGACGCACAGAAAGTCACCTTTGACTATGTGCGTTTACCCTTGGTTCCACTGCCAGCCAGTACCAAATCCTTCTCGCCGGAAGTTGTGTTACGCTACCAGAACGCAGTGGAACAGCAGAAAGCTGACCACGTTGCTGCCGTAGCGGAGGCCAAGGCCAAAGCAGAGAAAGACAAGCTGGACTATAAGGCCATGTCTTTAAAGGACAAAGCGCTCAACCGCATTCTACTCGATGAGCGTAAGCCGGGTGAGGCCGTTATTCCGCCGGCCAACTACACAGCCCAAGTGTACGATAGCAAGACGCTGGCTTCGACTTATGTCACCATCAGTGGCTTGCAGCGGGCACAGGGTACTGATGGAGATCTGCGCGTAACTGTGAGCTTGGATGGCTTCACCCTGGGACCCACGACATCTGTTATGATGCGCGATGGCAAGAAGGTTGATCCCAACCTATCCCCGGGCCCAGGACTGAAGCAAGCTTATGAAGTATCCTACAAGTCCCCCGTTTCTGTTAAAGTAACGACCAAAGACGGCACGGTGCTTTCTGACGAATTGCTCGAATCTTCTACCTCCTACACGACAGTTGCTACGCAGGAATATGGTAGCGCCAACCAGCCCACCTTTTTGCGCCAGTTGGATGAGGACATCACGAAGACCAATATGAAGCAGGTGGCCGAGTATCTGGACAGCAAATTTGGCCAGCGCTCTATCACGCGTAGCACTGCTATCTGGGTTGTGACTGACAAGAAAATCAACTACGACGAGTATCCTCAGGCTTACATGAAAGCTTTGATGGGCTACAAAATATTAGCTGATGCCAGCCGTGCAACCGACGCAAAAAAGCATCTCAGCGAGAGCGTAGCGCTCTGGGAGAAGGCTTTGACCGAATCTAATCCGAAGGACAAGAAGGCGCGTATTGACGAAAAAGTAACTGCTGCTACTCTCCTCAACGACGCCGAAGCGAATCTATGGATGAATAACTTTGATGAAGCGGAGATGCTGTTGGCCCGCCTCAAGCTGCTTGATATTTCCCGCTACAATACGGCAGCCAAAGAGTTAGAAAAGCTAGTGCAGGATCAACGTACTCGCTTTACTGCAAACAAGAAGAGCTAAGTTTGGTCAATAAGATGATACACAAAGAAGCCTCGACCTGATGGTCGGGGCTTCTTTGTGTATCATCTTATTGACCTCAGCAAGTATATTCCTACCGGACTTCGGCCGCCTTCCGGGTGGCTTCCCGCTCCTCCAGCGTTTGCTCCAGACCGTAGACGTCGAGCACCACGTTTACCTCCCGGGCCCACTGCTCCACGTCGGCCAGGCGCAAGTCCAGGCGGCCGAGCACAGCCAGCAGCTGCAGCTGCGTTTCCGTAGCGGCGGCCCCGGTGCCGGCGGCCGGCGGGGCCACGTCGGCCGAGGTGGCCCCGCCCTCGCGGTACCCGCGCAGGCGCTTCTGCTCCAGGAACTCCTCGACCTGCACCACCTGCGGATCGGCGCGCATCCACTCGGGAATCACGTACTCATTCTCGTGCACCACGCCGGCCACTGGGTAGCCGTCCTGATCCAGAAGCTTGCCGTTTGGCGCGACACTCATGCGGTTCATGTCGAGCAGGTTCTTGCCCCCACTAGCCAGCGTGCGCCCGCCTTCCCGGAAGCCCATGATTTTGGCCGTAGCCGCTGCCGCCCCGGCCGTGGCCAGCGCGTTGGTGCCGATGGTGTAGGCCACGCCCAGCGGCACAGTGAACGGCGGAGCCATGGCCGAAATTTTCGCGCCGGCTTCTGCATTAGCGGCCCACTGCTTCGGTAAGCTCATGCCGATTTCCGCAATGGCAATGGCTTTTTGCGCCGCCTGAGCGGCTTTATAGAGCACGTTCTTTTTACCCAGCACCTCGCCCAGGGTCGCCACGTCGGCGGCACTGATGGCTTTTTTGGCAAACGCCAGAACCTGCTCGAACTTGCTCTGCTCCTCCTCCAGCTTGCGTTTTTTACCGACATAGTCCGCATCCTGACTGATTTTGTCGGCCAGTAGCTTCTTGTATTCCGTGGAGCCCTCCCCATACTTCTGCCGCGCAAACTCCAGCTCCCGCTCCATGGCGGCCACCTTCACGGCGTGCACCGCATCCTGGTAGGCCTGCTCATCGAGCACGCCGTTGGCCAGCTTCAGCTGCAGCTCAGCCAGCCGCACCTCATCGTCGGCCTGGGCCTGGGCCAGTTTCTTATCCAGCCCCTCTTGCCGACGCTTTTCCGACTCGGCGTCGAACTTGGCCTGCAGCTCGCGCAGGCTCAGGTCCCGCTCCTCCACGATGGCGCGCACCCGCTCAGCATAATCCAGCTCCTTGCCGGTGAGGCCGGCTGCTTTCTTATCCGCCTCATCAAACAGCTTCTGCCGCTGCTGTTCGCGGCGCTGCATCTCGTCGCTCAGCTCACGCCCGGCCAGCTGCTCACGCAGCACCAGGCGCGAATCCAGCAGCGCCCCTTCCTCCGCCACCCACTTTTTGGTCGCATCCAGCCGGGCCTGGTCCTGTTTCTTCTGCGCCGCCAGTTCCTTTTTATGCGCTGCCTCCTGCGCACGCGTCGCGGCAGCGGCAGCTTTGTCCACTTTCGCGGCGGCGGCAGCCTGCAAGCTATTTTCTCCCTCCTCGCCATTCGTGGCAGGTAGCGCACCGGCACCGGTTGCCGTGGCAGTGGTTTCCACCTGCACTTTACGCACGATGCGCTTATCCTTGGAGGAAACGTAGCCCTTGTAAAAGCTGTCGGCCGCCCCGATGCCACCCCGGTAGGCTACCTCACCCAGACCATCGAACGTCTGCTTCAGGCCCTGCTTGATTTTCTCCGTATCGAGTGTGAATATACCCACCAGCAGGTTGCCCACGCCCTTCAGCGAGTCCCACGCGGCTTGCCCAACCTCCTTAAATACCTGCACAAAGCCGCCTACTACGCCCCGGAACAAGCTGCTCTTATTGTATAGCTCCACGAAACTGTCGCTCATGGCGTTCCACAAGCCCACACTGGCCCGCAGCGGGGCCAGCAGCAGCGTGAACAAGCCAATCAGCAGGTTGGCCACCAAGCCCACCGAGTCGCCCTTATCCGACACCAGCCCCAGGCTCTCGGCAATATCGTAGAGGTTGCTGTACAGGTGCGTGCCCTCCTGCCACAACTCCACGAAGATGTCGCGCACGGGCTGGGTACGCTCCCAGAGCCGGCCCAGCCAGTCGGTGGCCCGATTCAGCCCCTCCACCACGAAGCCCCCAATAGTTTCCTTGGTATCGGCAAAATTCATCCGGAGCGAGGCCAGACCACCGCCGGCGGTGCGGGCTGCCTCGGCCGAGCCCCCAAACTCCTTGTTCAGTTCCGCCAGAATAATCCGCTGCGCGCCGGCCGTGTCGCCGGTGGCCACCAGCTGCTCGATAACTTTCTTCTGCTCTTCCGTGAACGACACGCCCACCCGGCTCAGGGCCGTAATACCCTTAATCGGTTCATTCAGAGCCTTTCCAACCTGGATACTGGCCCCTTTCAGGTCAGCCGGCCCGTCGCCTGCCATCTTCTGGGCCAGGTCCTGAATGGCCGGCATGGCCTCCTGGAACACCCCGTTTTTGATGTTGGTGAACGTGAGCAGCAGCGAGGCCGAGGCCTTGGTGTCATCGTCGTCAAACAGCGTCACGCCCATGCGCGCCGTAGCCAGGGCCTCGATTTCCTCTTTGGCGATGCCGGCCGAGTTGGCCGTGGACTTGAGCGTAGCTTCCAGCTGCGCCCCGGCCTGCGCGCTGGCCTCGAAGTCTTCCTTGGCGCCGCCCAGGAACTCGAAGGCCTTGCCGGCCAGCTCCAGCACGCCGCCCCCGGTGAGCACGCCCAGGGCGCTGGCCATGCTCTGCTTAAAAAAGCTGCCATTACTGGCCGCCCCACCCAACTCCTTTTTCACGCCCTCGATCCGTCCCTGCAGCGCCTGGTAGTCGCTCAGCATTTTGGCGCGGTTCGGGTCGTCGCCGCTCATCTCGTGCAGCTCACGCTCCAGCTGCTGCGCCGCCCGCTTCATGTCGTTGAACGTGGCCTCCACTTTCTGGCCATTCAGCACCACTTCGCGGTTTTCGGCCACCAGCTTGCTCTGCGCCGCAGCCAGTTCCTCGGTGGTCTGAATAACCGTGCGCTGGGCCGTGCGCGCCTCGTTAATGCGCGCCGTGAGCCGGGCAAAGTCCTGCTGCAAGGCCGCCCGACCGGGGTCGTCAGCGGCCATTTTGGCCAGCTGACTATTCATAATGCCGGCGGCGGCCGACATATCCCGGATGCTGGCGTTGGCCTGCTGGGCATCCAGCAGGATACGTACTTTCCGTTCTTCGCTATTTTCAGCCATCGAAATCGTCTCTTAAAAATTTACTACCACATCCTGGGCCGGCAGCGCGTCGCTGACCTGGCTGATGAGAAGGGTGCCGTGCAATTCGCTCATAAGCTCCGCGAGACGCTTGGTCTGGTAGGCCAGAGCCTTCGAGAACCACTTCTTCGCTTTCCGCTCCCGGCGCTTGAGCTGGCCCCGGCTGTTGCGCATCCGGTCGTAGCCATCGTCGCCTTTCCGAATGCCTTGGCCCATACCCCGGCCCACGCCCATATCCACGAACTTGCCGTATAGCGCGTAGCTCAGTTGCAACTGCAGCCGGCCACTGGCGGCTCCCACCACCTGCTTGCGGAAGCTGGCCATGAGCGCGCCGGTCTGCTTGATGCGCAGCTGGCGTATGTTGCGGATAAAGGCCTCCACCGTAAAATCCAGCCACTTGGTGGCCATTTCCAGCTCCTGCTGGTCGAGGGTCAGGTCGGTCATCGTCTGATGGGTCGGTAGGTGAAGCGGGCAGATTCGAGGCGGCGGGCGGTGCTCACGCTTACACTCACTTTCTCCCACAGGTATTTTCGCCCCCCGACCAGCTCCTTGCGCAGCGGGTCGAGGCTGAGCAGGTCGGCCACCCGGAATACCATGGTGCGCTCCTCGCGGCCGGCCCGGTCCAGGAAATCCAGCCAGGCCTGGTAGCTCACCGCGTACAGGCCATCGGAGCCGGGCCAATAGAGCCCCGGCAGCCCGCCGCCCGGACTGGCGCTGGTGGCCAGCGGGTAGGTGCTGCCCTGGTAGGTGCGCAGCCCCCGGTCGTAGAGCAGGCGCAGGCCAGCGCGGCTGTCCTCGCCCGCCTCGAAGGCCGGCGAGGCCCCCTTGGCCAGCACCGCCGGCACCAGGCGTTTCGAGTTGTCGCTCTTATCGAGCACCCCCAGCAGGTGCAGCGTGCCGGCCACGGTATCAATACTGGTTTTGCCGTTGCCAACCCGCAGCTGCGCCCAGCTGGTGTCGCGGGTTTTATTCAGTTCCTCATCCTCCAGGCTCATTTTCAGCAGGAAGCCGCCGTACTCGGCCGGCACGCTGCGGGCCGGGCCACCGGTGCGCTCCACGTAGGCGTCCTCGGCCACCACGTCGCGCAGGCGCACGATGCGCACCTCGGGCCGCACCGGGTGGAAGTCGAAGCCCAGGCCGAAGAGTTTCTGCAGCGCCACCAGCAGCTCGCCTACGCCCAGATCCGGCACGTGCGCGTTCAGGGCAAAGTCGGCCGGCAGTATGGGTACGGTCGCCGGCGCGGGTGGTAGTACCTCCACGGCCCGGTCGGAGTAGCACACCAGGTCGGCCGCGTCGGTGAGCCACTCGCCTGAAACCCGATACCCAAGCGCCCCAAACACCCGCTCCAGCAGCGGGACGAGCCGCAGAAACGGCACAAGCGGAAACCGCCAGGTGCCGCCGGCGTTGAGCCGGTAGGCCCCATTCCGGTAGTCGTTAAGGAACCCAGCGCCAGTGCTAAAGCTGTCGTTTTTGGTATAGAACTGCGGATTATGGTGCATCGGCAGCGCGTAGAGTTCCGCGTCCGGACGCAGCTCCAGGGCGGCGCGGCCGAGGTCAAGCTGGCGCAGGGTGCGGCCGTCGATGCGGGCCTGCAAGTCGGCGGCGCCGGCGGCGAAGGTGTAGTTCCAGACCCGCTTCTGCTCGTCGCAGTCCTTGTACACCAGGCTGCCCTGGCGCCAGAGCACGCCATCCAGCACCAGGCCGTAGAGCTCCGGGGCAATCCGCTCGCCCTGGGCCGCCCGCACGTGCGGAAAGTTGAGGGCCCGCAGATTATTCGGCGTCCAGGGGATGACAAACGTGTAACTGGTGGTGCCGGGTACCGCGTCGAACTTGAAGAGCGGGTTCTGAATTTCCAGGCTGATGGTGGTGCCGGCGGCCAGATCCAGGCCGCCGGCACCGTTGACGAGGGCAATCATAGCGCGCCGCTGTCAGGCCCCACGGCCGCCGTGGCAGCCGGCGGCAGGTAGGGCGTAAACTGCCGCTCGGCGGGCAGCACGAAGTCTACTTCCAGGGTCGGCACGCGCTTGCCCTCGTCCACCAGGCTGAACGTTTTGGTCTTCACGTAGCCGGCCAGCCAGCGGCCCTGGTTGAGCAGCAGCACCCGGCGGCTGAGCAGCAACTCTTGCAAGCCCAGGTGCTCAGCCCGGCCCAGGCGCACGCCCGAGGCCAGTTTCAGCACCGGTTTCAGCTCCCGCTCCAGCACGGCCGTGTCGCCCAGCAGTGGGTCGTAGTCCAGCGGCAGGTTCAGCTCTACCTGGTCGCCACTCACTTCCGCATCCTGCTGCGCCTCGCCGGTGGCCACGAACGTATTCATGCCCCCCAGTGAGTTACCGTAGAGCAGGTAGCGCACCTGCGCCGGTCGCTTCCGCTCCAGGTAGTAGCGGCGCACCTCGCTGAGCGCGTCGCCGCCCGAGTCGGTCACCTGCACCTCCCAGCCGGTGAGCTGCGCCGCCTGCGCACTAGTGAGCCGGCTGGCCAGCACCTGGGCGTAGCCAACGGCAAAGCAGTACACCTCGTAGCGCAGCACGTCGCTGAGCTGCGCGGCCACGAACGCGGCGCTGGTGCCGTCGGCGAAGCGGGCGCGCACGGCGCAGCGGATTTCGTCGGTGGCGCTCAGGGCCTGGAAATACAGGAATTCGGGCTGGTCGGCCAGCACCCACTTGTCGTTGGCGTCCCAGCTCAGGAAAGGTTTTACCTGCGGCTGGTAGGAGTCGAACCAGGTGCGGGCTTGGGCCTCGGTGAAGCTCAGGCCCCCCAGCAGCACGTAATGCTGCTCGGCCCCGGTGCTGGTACCGGCCGTGGGCGGGTTGCCGCTGACCGGCGCGTGGCGCAGGAAAAACCGCTTGAACAGGCTGGTGGCCCGCTCCCCGACCGGGCCAGCGGGGGCCGGCACGTGGTAGGTCAGGTAGGGCGCCAGCAGCTCCTGCACCTGGAAGCTGGTGCGCCCCTGCTGGTCGGCCGGCTGCTCCAGCGCGGTACCCACGGCCGTGAACTCCTCGCTCAGGTACTGCTCCTCCACCAGCACCTGGCAGGTGAACGTGAGGCTGGGCAGCGTGGTCGGATCGGCCCGGTAGTCGTCGCCGGCGTCGAGGCGCAGCGGGATGGGGTTGCGGGAGAAATAGTAGCCCAGGCGCGAGAAGTCCACGGTGACTTCCCGCGTGCAGCCCAGCGCGTCGGTTATGACGCAGCTGTAGGTGCCACTGGCCAGGCCGGAGCGCGTGGCCAGCGTGCTGCCATCGTCCCACAAAAAAGTAAAGGGCGCGGTGCCGCCACTGGGCACGAGCGTAAGCTGGCCGTCGCGGCGCTCCACCAGCACGTCGATGCGCGCGTTCTGGCCCACCGGCAGCGTGACGGTACACGCGGCCCCGGTGGCCTCCTCCGTAACGGTCACGTGGTAGGTGCCGGCCGCCACCAGGCCCCGGGCCAGCGTGGTGGTGCCATCGTCCCAGAGGTAGGTGTACGGCCCGGGCACGGTGCCGCCCACGGTCAACTGCAACTCGCCGGTACTGGCCCCGAAACAGATGGTGCGCAGCTGCGTGAGGTCCAGGATCAGGGTGCGCACGCCGGCGTTGCCGTCGTGGAAAAAGCCCACGGTGGTGGCCACCGGGTCGAGGAAGCTCGGCAGGCTGAAGACCAGCTCCCCCAGCGGCTTGCTGAAATCCTCGGGCGGGGCCTCGCCCACGCTCTGGTCCACCGTCCAACTGGCGGACTGCGGAAACGGGGTGTAGACCACCGTGCGCGAGACGGTATCGAACTCCCAGGCCTCCGCGCCCAGGTAGTAGCCGTAGGCCTGATCATTCTCCCGGTCGCCCCAGGTGCCGTTCTGCGACCAGAGTTGCTTTAAAAGTACACGCATGGGTTAGCTGAAAACGGCTGAATTGTAGACCAGCGCGGCGCCTGCCGGGTTGGTAAAGTCGAAATCGAAGCGGGTGCCGTACCAGGTGCCATCGCCCACCGGGCCGATGGTGTCGCTGGAAATCGACTTCTCGTCGATGCGCACTTTCACCTGGCCGCTGAGCTGGTGGAGCACGGCCGCCAGGATCTGCTCCCCGGTTTGCTCGGTGGCGTCGATGGCCGTCTCGATGTGGTCCTGGGTAAAGCCCTTGGGCAGCTTTTCGAACACGTAGAAGGCCCCACTCCGGCGGCGTTGCTTATGGTCGCCGCCGTTATCGAGGTACTGCGTATGGCAGCTTTCCACCACCAGCATCTGCGAGGTGGCGCCCTCCTGGTAGTTGCGCCCGAGCTGCGTGCTGGTCATTTCGGCCAGGTCCACCATTTTCTGGAAGGGGTCGATGCTGACCACCACCCGGGCGAAGCGGGCCACTTGGGGCGTGTGCTGAATTTTCTGATGGCGCGTGGCCAGTTCGCGGAATACCGCGACGTACTCGGAGTGACGAAGCATGAGCAGGGGCATTAGCGGGTTGGTTGGTGGTTGCGGGCTTCCTTAGCCCGGTCGTTCATTTCGGCCAGGATGGTGCGCAGGTGCTGGCCGGCGGTCTGCTCCAGCGGCCCGAAGGCGCCGCCGGAAAGCTGCCGCAGCACCCGGCCCCAGTCGGCCGACTCGGCCCGCCTGCCGGGGCCGGTCTCGGTGGCCACGTCAAACACGTCGGGGTACTCGTTCACCAGTTGCTGCCGGCAGCCCCGGTACCAGAGCAGGATGCTGAGCCGGTCCACGTCCGGGACCTGGCTGAAGTAGCGGGCGAAATAGCCCACGTTGTGTTCGTTGAACCGCTCCCGCGCGTCGCCATTCCAGTCCGGATGGCCCGGGCGCAAACCCTTGCCGGCGCGCACCGGCCGGTACAGGGCGGCCAGGAAGTGGTCGAAGGCCTCAGCCGACTGGCGCTTGGCGTAGAGGCAGAAGTACGTATCGGCGAAGATGAACTCGCCGAACTGCACCCCGCTGAGCGCGTCGCCTGGGCCGGCCAGGGTGCGCGGCTTGGGCGCGGCCACCCGCAGCTCGGGGACCAGCTGGCGGGTAAGGTGGTGCTCTTCCGAGAAAAGAAAGTCGGTGAGGCCGTAGAGCTGCTTTACTTGTAGTATCGGCAGCTCCAGCAGCTGCGCCATGGGCACGCCGCTGACGATGTGCAGCAGCCGCAGCTTGGCCGGCCAGAACTGCTCCGGGCCGTAAAGCACCTCAAGGACGCTGGCGAGCTGGGCACGGGTGAGTTCGTCCCAGGTGCTGGCCGGCGAATAGTCTTTTCCCCAGATGGTGAGTCGTTCCATGGGGCAAAACTGCCGCCGGCTGCCACGGTGAAAAAGGACACAAAAACCGGTTGAACGTCAGGTGGTTTGCGCTGCTCCAAATTGTACTCAGCAGGGACGCAACAGAAAAATACGTTATAATCCTCCAATTCAGTGAAAACAACCTTCTATCTTTCCAGCAAATCCCATCCATTTCCCACCATTTTTCCACCCATTTATGCAGGTTACTGCTTTACTCCGACGATCAGCATGGCTGTTGATCACCTTCTTCTTTTTTGCCCTCAGCGCCTGTACTAACGATGCTCCGGAGCCGCAGATGAGCAAACGGCAAAACAAGGTTCCTGTTTCGGGCTTGCTGGACGGCAGCTGCTATGAGATATGGGACGTGTATTACAACACGTACACTGGCGAGATTGTGGACGAGGTTTACATTGGCACCTACTGCGATGGCGGCAGCACGCCCGGCGGCGGCGGCGGTGGTGGCGGTGGCGGCGGTGGCGATACCGGCCCGGGTGGCGACTCGCCCAGCACTCCCCAGTGCCGCCTGTGTGGCAGTGAGCCAACGCCCCCAGCTCCCAAGCCCTGTCAAACCACTGCGGCCCTCAACAATTCGTCTGAGTTTAATACGAAACTGGACCTGCTCTCCGGTCTTGCCACAAATGGCAATGTAGAAGCCGCCTATGGCTACGTTCGCTCGGGCAGCACGGTGACCCAGTCGTTCATCGGACAAAGCAACAGCGGTGTAGCCGTGGATCCGTATGGGTTTACCTGGTCAACTCCCACCCTAGATGGGTTGGTACACAACCACACATCTGGCGGATTCTCGGGCTTCAGCTACGATGACCTTGCCTTCCTGCAGTCGATGTATAACAACGGTAACATTACCAACACCGGCACGTTTGCCTACACGGTGACCACGCACCAGGGCAACGTGTACACGTTGACCGTTTCGAATACGACCAACTTCGATAGTTTCTGCGGAAAGGACTTGAGCGTGGTACTGGGTGCTCTCAATGGCACGACGTGGATGGCAGAGAACTACACCACGGAGCAAAATGAGCAGGGTTTATTGCGCTTGCTGAGTCAAATGAATAGCGGGCTAACCCTTTCCAAGAAGACGGCCAGTAACGGCTGGACCAAACTTGGCTATTCAAACGGGCAGGTAACCTCCACGGCTTGCAACTAAACACCTCTCGTCCCACCTAACGAAAACGAGCCCGCTGGTTGCAGCGGGCTCGTTTTCGTTAGGTGGGACGAGAGGCACGTGTATCCAGTTCCTGTTCTAGCCCGGCTACTACCTGGAGCAGCTGCTGTTCGAGCTGGCTGAGGGGCGTCAGGGCAAACAGGTCGTAGGCCGCCAGAATCTCCAGGCCTACGCTGGTGCCTACGTACACCGGCGGGGCTTTGGGCTGGCGGGGCGGCGGTCCAGGCGGCGGCTCATCGGCATTCGGCTCCTCAACATCCAGGCGCCAGCCGTCGCCGGTACCATTCGGGTCGGGGTCCATGCGGTTGAAGCCGATAGGGCGTATCGTTTTCTTGTCCATGTCTCAACACCAGTTAGTATGAACGCCAAGGCTTCAGCCAGCAGATCAGGCCAATGACTCCCAGCAGCACCGCGACGGTGGCCAGCTGCCGACCGGTGATACCCTGCTGCACCGACACGTGGGAGTCGGTATTGCCGACGTTTTTGAGCTTGACTTTACCGGCCGGCGCGCCAACGTTGGCCAAGGCCTGCGTTTGGGCTTCCACCCACTTGTCGCGCTGCTTGGGAGTGGCCGTGGCCGGCGGCGGCACCAGGTACGGCGGCAGCTGCGCCTGCGCCTGCAGCTGCTCGGGAGTCGGGGCCGCCACCAGCGGCGGCAACTCCCGAGTAGCGGAGCAGCCGGCGGCCAGGTAGAAGATCAGCAGCACCAGGGCAATCAGCGCCCAGTCCTTGAAACGCAGGCCCCTCATGGCTTCACGAACAAGGCACACTCGCGCAGCCGGCGGTTTTCGATGGCGGCGCTGGGCTTGCCATTCACGTTGCGCCAGATCCGGAAGTAATTCTTCAGCGCGGCCTGGTCGCGGGTACCGTTGGCGGAGGCGTTGATGTAGCGCAGTAGGCTGGACTTGGCCAGGGCCCCCTCGCCCAGATTGAAGGTAAACGAGACCAAGGCGTTGAACTGGTTCTGGGTGAGCGGCACGGTTACGAGCCGGTTCACGGCCGCTTCGAAGCGCAAGAGGTCCTTGGTGAGCAGGGCCTGGCTCTGCTCCCGCGTGATGGTCATGGGCGCCACCACGTCGGGGCCTGTATGGCCCACGCCGATGGTCAGCACACCGGCCGCGCACAGATAGGTTTTGAGTACTTCGCCTTCCTCTTTGGTCAGGAAGGCCCGCCCGGCGGCGTCGGTTTTCAGGTTTTCGCTCATATGGCGGGGGGTATGGCACCTGCTTCAGGCACCGTTGATAAAGCGGGTTCGGGCTCCGCCAGCGGCAGCTCCTCGGGCGGAATCTTGCTGCGGAACTGGCCGGTTTCTTCCCAGTCCTGCATGCCCTTGCGCAGGAACCTGGGCAGCGGCAGGCCCATGCCACCCAGGTTGCGCAGGTTCTCATCGATGCTCTTGGCCTCGATGATCAGGATGAAGAGGTAGATGGTGAACTTGACGCCCAGGCTCATGTAGTCGGCCCAGGGCACGCGGCTGCCGTCGATTTCGATGGCGCTGAACACGTGGGCCACCACGATGCCCACCCCGTAGTCGCGCAGCTTGGTGAACATCTGGCGCATGCCCCGGGAGTGGAAACGGCCCTGCCGGAAGCTGCGGGCCATGCCCAGCAGCGTGTCGATCAGGAAGAGCACCATCAAAAAGCCCAGGGCACTCCAGTCGTTGAAAATGTATTTTTCAAACAGGGTCCACGCTGTTGACAGCGCGGGCGGCAGTAGTAGCGTCAGCATTAGCAGAAGCGGATAACCTTGGATTCAGCCGTATTGAGCGCCACGACCGGCGTGCTGGGGGCGCGGTACGGGCCGAGCGTGAAGTAGGTAGCGTACCGAGTGGCGGAGGCTCGCTGGTTGAGAAACTGGCGCATCCGCTCCAGGCGGATGTCGGCCGAGTGCTGGGCCTCGAAGGCCCGGGCGGCCAGCAGCTGGTCGAGGCCGGCGTCGGCTTCCTTGGAGTTGTCGGTATCGAGGCGGGCCACGGCCAGCTCAATGCCGTCACCGGTCAGGCGCAGGCCCAGCTCCGGGATGGCCCGCGCCAGCGTGAGGCTGGCCAGGCCGGGCCGCACGAACTGCTCCAGCAGCTCCTCGTTCTCGGCCGACACGGTGCGGGTGCGCACCTGCTCACGCAGTTCACTCAGGAAATCGTAGCCGAGCTGCGGCTCCAGAATGAACAGCTCCTGGGTGCTGATCAGGGGCCGCAGGGCCTGGAACACCGGCCACGACTCCTGGATATTCTCGAACCGCGAAAACTCCGTGGCCGATACCAGCAGCTGCCGGCGGTGCAGCTGCCCGGGGCCGGCGGCCCAGGCCGTCAGCATCGGATCGGTGGCGCGGCTTTCCTCCAGCCAGGCCAGCAGCGCGTTCAGATCCTGGTAGCCCTTGCGGCTGAGCGTGCGGCGCAGGGCCGTAATCTGCCACTGGAAAGCCGTTTTGTGCGTTTCCGTGGTCACGATGTGGATACCGGTGCTGTCCAGGCTCACTTGCAGCTCATCGAGCGCGCCGGCCACGGCCAGGCGCGCCAGCGGGGCCTGCACCCGGGCCAGCAGCCGGCCGGCCAGCGTATCGTCGTCGGCCGTGGTGCCGGCGGCGTACGCGTCGTCCAGCCAGTGCAGCAGCGCGGCCCCGAGAAGGGGCAGCAGCAGCTGGGTGCGCAGGCGCTCTGCTTCGCGCTGCACCGGCTCGGGCACGATGGGGGTGTCCAGGGTCACGTAGCGGCTCAGCTCCGTGCTAGTTGTCAGTAGGATAAGCATCGGGTTGGCCGCCGGTAGCAGTGGAAGTGTTGGAGGTGGACACGTCGGCGGTCTGGGCCAGTGGGTTGAGGAAGCGGAATTCGAGGTCGGCGGGCCAGCCGTTATAGTCGCGGATCAGGTAGAGCGGCTCCAGAATCAAATCCTGGTGGAAGCGGTGGGTGCTGATGAAGTTGTTGAAGGCGATGCGCTTATCAGAGCCGCTGCCGGCTCCCATTCCCTTCCCAGGCGAAATACCGACCAGCGTCGGGTCCACGCTCAGGGCGGTATAGATGTGGCTGCTGGCCTCCTGCGAGTCCTCGATGTGCAGGCCGCTTTTGATCTTGTCATCGATGGCCGTCACCTTGAAAGCCGAAATCGGCTCGCCGGTGCGCGGGTCGGTGATGGTCAGGCTCAGGATGGATTTGCCCGCGCCCGCCACGCCGGTCATGGTCTTCTCGAACTCGCTGAGCTCGTCGCTGATAATGCGCCGGCGCTCCTCCGTGACCTTGGTGTCCCAATCCGGATATTTCCACTTCCAATAGCCTTCGTGCGCCTCAATGAGGTATTTGATGCTCAGCTGGTTCTTGAACATGGCGGCCTTGAACTCGGGAATCGACTGCGCCACGTCGAGCCACCCGGAGCGGCGGATGCTGTTCCACGAGGCCAGCTGGTAGAGGGCCTTGCCGGGCGAGGGCAGCGCCAGCGGATACACGTACTTGAAGCCCCGGGTATCGGCTTTCAGGGCCTCCACGGGGTCATAGTAGGGGTCGAGCACCGGCACGCTGGTCGTGAACTCGTCGCCAAGTTTGGCGTCGGGCCAGTTGGCGGAAATGTGTACCAGGTCCGGCACTGCCTGGCCGGCCTTCGGCACCGAGTAGCGGCAGAAGGCCGTGTCCTGGGTGGTGAGCGTGGTGATTTTCTGCTTATTCAGGGACTGGATCAGCTCCGGATAGCTCTGGGCGTAGGTGAACAGGTTCTGCAACCCTTCGTAGGCGTAACGGGCAATGTTGCTGCGCCGGAAAAACGCCTCCACGTCCGGCAGCCGCTCCCGCTTGAACACCTCGTTACCGCCCGCATCGTAGTCCGTCACGCGGCCGTACACCACGCCCCCGCCGTACACGGCCCGGGTTTTCCACTCCAGCACGCTGGGTAGGATCGTGTTCGATTCCAGCGACTTGAGCACCTGCTGCGGGAAGTCGTTGGCCTCCCCCCAGAGCGCCACATCGCCGGACTGGCCCTGTTCAACCGGCGAGCTGGGCGCATCCCCGTCCTCGCCCACGGCACTGCCACCGGCCCTGCCGGCAGCGGCCAGGGCCCCACCCAGGCGGATCATGGACCCGCTGCCGGGCGCGTACGCCACGTTGCCGGCGGCGCTGAATAGAAGCTGTTTCATTTACAGAATGACTTTGCGGCCGGCCACGGCCACGAGTAAGTAGATGTGGATTTTGACCAGGTTGCCGGTGGCGGTATCCAGTAGGTTGCGCGTCGCGTTGGCGGTGTGGTCCGGGTCGCGGGTCAGGCGGGCCACGGTGGCCGGCTCGCCGGTGAGCACCGCCGGGGCCGGCGGCGCCTTCGGCTCACCCGAGCCGATGCGGGCGGCGGCCAGCTCGCGGAACTCGCCGCCGGTCTTGCGTCGCCGGTCGCATGTGACCCAGCGCACCGCTACCGGCGTGCCGCTTTCCAGCAAAGCCAGCGCGTCCTTCAGCCGAATGGGTGCGGGTGTTTCCATGGGGCAAAACTGCCGCGCCGGCCAGCCCATAAAAAGGACACAAAACCGCCCTCACTAACCCGAAAACGCACAAAAAGCCAATCTCACAGGGTTTTACCCTCACGCGCTGTAAACCGCGTTTTCGGGCTACTCAGACGTTTTACAGTCTCACCAGTCTAGCGCGATGCCCCGGCTTGCACTGTCGGCTCCCGGCAGCTGCCGGAGGCCGCCTCGGTGATATCTGTGGGGCATTCTTATGTGATGGTCATGTAACTCGGGACACAAAAAAAAACCAAAACAGTGCGTTTTGGGGCTTTCCTTATGTGATGGTTAGGTAACTCAGACGATAATCAGGCCGCTGAAGTCCGGCGTGGTCATGACCACGTCGGTGCCAACGTAAAGCATGTGCAGATCCACGGTATCGGTAAAGTGGGTGGCGTGCTCCTGCGGGAAGCTCTCCTTCCGCTCACTGGACTTGATCTTGCTGATGTTGCCCTTGGTATCCTGACCCACCGGGGCCAGCAGCATGGCCTGCACCACGTCGCGGGTATTGACCTTGTTGAAGCGCAAGCGGTACCGGCGCGGGTCCTGCTCCGCCAGCACCTCCTGCCCTACCAGGTAGCGCGTGGGGTGCCCCGGAACGCGCCCCAGGTTGGCCCGGGTGATGCGCCACCCGCGCGACTGTAGTACCTTGATGAACGTCTCGTTCAGGGTCCAGGGGCTGTTGGGGTTGCGGTTGTTACCCCATTCAGCATCCTCCAGGAAGATGAACTCCTTGCGCAGGTGGTGCTGATAGTAGTCACAGAAGGTGCCTGCCAGGTCACTTACCAGCAGCGGGTGCTTCACGTACATACCCTTCAGGATGCGGTACTCGCGCACATCCTCATGCTTCTGGCCCAGGGTGAGCACCGAGATCTTCCCGCCCCAGTCGGCCGCCCCCACAATCGGCAAATGGCTCCGGCAGTCCGAATCCATGCGCGAATCCGGGCTGCTGAGCTTTTTGAGGTTGTACTCCAGCCCCAGCACGAAATCGTCATTATCCGCATCCACCACGTGGCGGGCCTGGTTGAGTTTGGGGTAGAAACCACCCTCCACCGTCGTCGGCCGCCGATTCATGATTTCAATCATGAACGTGAAGTCGGTCATAAACCGGCGCTGATCCAGCAGGTACTGCAGGCCCAGGTTCTGGATGTTATCGAAGGCGTTAGCCTCCGAATAGAATGTGCCCTTGGTGGCCGCATTCGGGAAGTAGCGCACCTCCATCATGAGCTTCACTACCTCCTCGCGCCAGAAGTGCAGCCGCTCCTCGTCGGTCGTGGCATCGATAAAGCGCACCTGGGCCGCAATCAGCTCGTTTTGCCGCTGCGTGAGGTCAATGCCGTCGTTTTCGTAGTACTTGGCCTTGTCCAGCAGCCAGCGGCCCTGGTCGCCCCAGGGCATCGAGCTGAAGAGGAAAACGCCGTGGTGCTTCGGATTTTTGCCGAAATACTGGCCATTTCCCCGGTTGGTAGCCGACAAGTCGGCATCGAGCTTCTCCTTGTTGAAGAGCAGAGCCTCGTCGCCAATAAAGCCGTCCACGTTCAGGCCCCGGGAGGCCGAACCACCCGCATCGAGCGACACCAGGTGAAACCCGGTGCCGTTGCGGAAAATAATGAAGTGGTCGTAGCTCAGCGGGCCCTGGATGGGCCGGTCGAATAGCTTCGAAGGCGCCGGCCGGCGGCCCACGTAGAAGTCGCGGTCCAGCTTGTAGCCCAGGGCCTCCAGACCGGCAATCGTCGAGGGCAAGGTGCGGGTGAGCACCTGCTTGTAGGTCGAGCCCACGATAACCCAACAGCTGCGGGGCATCGTCTGCACGATTTCGTGAATATCCCAGGCAATGATGGTCGACTTACCCGTCCCCCGCCCCCAGATGCTGACGCCCTCCTTTTTGCCCTTGGCCGTGACGTAGCGCAGCTGCGGTTGATTGAAGCTGAGCTTTATCTGATCAACGATGACCATCCAAGCCGCCCTCCTCGCGCCGCTCCAGCAGCAGTTGCTCCATCTGCTGCGCCCCAAATACTTGCTGCTGCACCGCGTCCTGAATTAGTTCGTAATCGGCGTCCTGGATGCTTTCCGGGTCCATCAGGTTAATGGTGCGCGGCTTGCGGCCCTCCACCGTGAGGTTAATCACGTAGCTGGTATTGCCGCCCCCGGCCCCGGCAGCCTCCTCCGCGCCCGAGTCGGCGCGCAGCAGGCCGGCCACGGTGGCCTCGAACTTCATGGCCGCCAGGGCCGCCCGCATATCGGGGGGGCGCTGGGTGAGGGCCAGCTGCAGAATTTTGCGCGCAAACTCCAGCAGAATGGCCTTGCGACCTTCCTTGCGCACTTTCTTCAGGTCCCCCATTAGGTTCTGCGCGTCGGCCAGGCGCCGGTAGCACGTGGCCCGGCTGATACCGAACTGCTTGGCCAGTAGCGGCCAAGCCTGGTCGAAGGTGTGGTAGTTGCTCAGCAGCGCGTAGGCCGACTCAATTTGCTGGTTCACCAGCCGGTCGGCCGGCGAGAGGGCCGCCAGCCCCGGGCCCTCGCCGTTGGCCTCGGCAATGCTGGCGGCATAAATGCGCTCCACGGCCGTGCTCTTGTGCAGAATGACGTCCGTAGCTCCCGGCAGGTCCTTAGGCTGTAGTTGCGTCGACATGAAATAGCAGGTTAGCGAAGGGGAAGTTTTTCACGAATCAATTGGATGTCGGCCTCCAGGCCCGGTAGCTCGGCCGCCCGCTCGGGCCGCTTGCGCACCTTGGCCCGCAGGCTGATGAGGTTATCGAGGCGGCGGCGCAGCTCACCGGCATCGGTCACGTCCTGCGTGGCCACTGGGCCGGGCAGGCGGCCGTGGGCCACCAGGTGTGCCTCATGGGCCAGCAGCAGCTGCACCTGGTCGGTGAGGGCACAGATGCGGTGGGCCAGCTTGCAGCGCACCGTGGCGCGAATTCCCGAGGCCGTGAGCTGCGCGTGCAGGTGGCTCCGCTCGTCGCGGCATGCCTTAAGCTGCGTCCGGAGGCCGGCCAGCACGCCGGCGTCGGGGGTTGGTACCACTAGCGGACGAACCACCTCCGCCGGCTCCTCCACCGGGCCGGCCAGCAGCTGCAGCTGCGCTACCAGCACCTGGCGGCTGTACCCCGTCTCGCCCAGGGCGAAGAGCTGCTGGTACACCCCGCTGCCGCCCAGCTGCGCGTACAGGCCCGCGCCCTGGGCAAAGTCGGCCGGCTCAGCCAGCCACGCGAGGAGTTCGGCATGTTTCATAGCCCAAAACTGCCGGTCTGCACCACGGCGAAAAAGGACGCAAAAAAAGGCCCCAGCCATGCGGCTGGGGCCTTTCCCCTCACTTGCCCGTTCTCTCACCTTCGGGGTTACTTGTTCACCGCTGGTGCGGCCTTCCCGCGCCTGAGCTTCCGGCGCACCAGGTAGGTGAACTTGGGGTCCTGAACCAGCTGCTCGGCCTGCTCCAGCGTGAGCTGGCGCAAGTCAATCGTGCGGTCAAGTCGCTGGATATGGATAACACAGGGCGTTATGGTGGCTGTGAACTTATCGGCTACTTCCGGCCGCAACAGCCGCTGGTTCAGGGATGTCTGGGCCATACTTATTCGCCTCCAGGTGCGGGCGCACCGTTGACCGTATTTTCAGGCTTCATCAGCACGTCGCCGGCGTAAATCTTGATACCGGCCGCGTAGCACTCGGCTTTCACCGTAATGCCCCGACGACCACCGGAGATTTTACCCGAGCCGTAGGCGGGGGCCAGCTCTACCGGCAGGCCGTCTGCGCCCACTTGGATGTAGGTACCATCGGCGTCGGGCACCAGCATGATACCGTCGATGTTCTTCACGATGTTGAAGAATTCCAGGGCGGCGGCGCGGTTACCGGGGTGGAAACCGTCCAGTTCAATCTTCTGGCCCCGGCCGTCCCGCTCCCCCACCACGGAACCCTTCAGTTCGCTGCTGTCCAGGGTCAGGTAGATGCGAATGAAGCCGAAACCTTCCTTAAAGGCATGGTCGGCCGCGATAATAGCCGAGGTGCCTGGAGCGGCAGTGGCCGAGTACTTCGGGGCCTTGGCGATGGTAGCAAACCAGTCCGTAGCTGCCCAGAGCACGTAGTTGAGCAGGCCGGGCGTATTATCCTCGCCATTGAGGCCGCCCAGGCTTTGTAATTTCGACAGATCCATTGGTTGAGTCGTTAGTCGTGATGAAATAGGTGAAGCGTGCCGGCCTCAAGCCTTCACGATGGGCACCAGCAGGCCGCTTTTCGACTCCACCAGGAACTTGAGGGCCGCCTTGTTCTTGCCCAGCTCCTCAGCCTTGATTTCCTCGCCTTTAATGGAGAATTTCTTGGCCAGCACCCGATACTGCTGCTTCTCGTAGCTCACCACCACCACGTCGCCCTGCTTCTGCGCGGTTTCCACGTTGGCCAGCTGCTCGGCCTGGCCGGCAATGACGGCCTGGGCCACGTCCAGCTCGCCCTGCAGGCGAACGTTCTCGGCCGTCAGCGACTCCACGGTGGGCTGACGGGTTTCTTCTTTGTTGGCCTCTGCCATGATCTGGAAATCTTGAAATCAGTTGATTGAAAAAATGCCTTCGACAAGCGCCGGCCCCCATCCGGGAGCCGGCGCTTGTCGCGGCCCGCTACACCAGCTCCTGGTCGTTGGTGAAGACGATTTCGGGCAGGATGAAGCCCACACCCATGCTGAAGTCGGTGAAGAACTTGAGCAGACGGTCCACGTTCTCCACCTGCACGGCCGACTGGTTCTTGACCTTGCGGCGCAGCATGATGGCGTTGCCCACCGGCGTACACCAGATTTTCTCCGTGTTGCGGTGCGAGGGCAGCTCCTGCAGCTTGATATTGGTCTTGTTGATGGTCAGATCCAGCGCCCCGCCCCCGGTGTTCTTGCCGTATTTGCGCTCCTGGCCGCGCAGGAACTGGCGGGCCACCGTGGGCGAGCAGCCCAGCATCATGGGAATGTTCCAGTAATCCTTGTGGATGCCATCGGCGAAGGCCTCGAACTGCTCCACCAGCGCCAGCGGGTCGGTCAGTTCCAGCGCACCCGTTGCGATGGGCGTGGTGCGGCCGGCCTGTACGTGGCCGTTGATGATCATTTTCAGGCCGTTGATGGAGGTGCCGGCGGCACCTGGTGTACCGGCCACCGGGGCCTGGTACACACCCTGGAAAATCTCGTTGAACTCGATGTCCTGCTTGATCTGCGGAATCAGGTACACTTCCACGTACCAGCGCACGAAGGGCCAGGCCTTGCGGTCAATTTCCTGGCCGTCCATGAACGCCAGCCAGGTATCTTCCAGCTCGTCGGGGTACTCCTGGGCGTCCACTTTCAGGCGGAACTGGCGGATTTCCACAGGCTGGAATTCCACGCCGGCCAGCGGCGTGAAGGTCTTCTGGAAGGGCTGCACCACACGGCTGAAGATGGTCTTGGCCGCACGCCACATCGTGTCGTCGGTGTTGATGGGCGTGAACATGCTCTCCGTGATGGTGGGGGAGCGCAGCAGCGAGTACAGACGCTGCAAGTTCTGGCCCTGGTTGAGGTAGTAAGCGCCAAACTGCGCGACTACGGCGGTAATTGCTAAAGCCATGATACGGGCTTAAAAGGATGAAAAATCAGGTTTGGGGCCGGGTCTAGCCGAGCATTTCGGCGTGGAGCTTCTCGACCAGCTTCTGCGCGTCCGACTCCGAGGTGGGCTCCTCCACTTCGCTGGTGCCGGCCGGTTTGCGGGGCTGGGTCACCTGAGCACCGGGCTGCTTGGCCAGGCGCTCCATCTCCGCCTCCGCCTCGTCAGCGCGCTTCTCGGCGGCAGTAACGGCATCGGTGGCCAGCTTCTCGGCGGCCTGGGCGTCGGTGGCAGCTTTCTGCGCGGCGGCTACGGCGGCCTCAGCGGTGTCGGTGCGGCCGGCCTTGGCCGTCAACTCCGTGAAGGCCGCCTCGCTCACGAGGGCCACGCCGGTAATGCCGGCTTCCTCCAGCTGGTCGTTGGCGGCTTCCACGAGCGGCGTGGTCACGGCCGCGCCGGTCAGGCCCGCCAGTGCGGTCAGGGCCGTGAATTTGTTCTTTCCGAACATGGTATGTTGAGTTGAATTGGTGGCTTGTTTTGGGGTACTACTCCCATTTTTGGCGGCGCTGCCGGCCATTTCCAGGGCCAGGCGCACGGCATCCGCGAAGGAGCCCATCTGGTCGGCCAGGCCGTTGCTCACGCTGGCCTCGCCGATGTAGACCATGCCCGAGAGCAGCTCCTTTTCCTGCTTGGCATCGAGCTTGCCGGCGCGGTTTTCGCGCACGGTGCTCAGAAACACGTTGTTGAGCGGGTCCAGCAGCTGCTGGCGGATGGGCTTATAATTACCCTTCACGGCCTCGGCGAAGGCCGCATTCTTGTTCGTGGACTCGGTGGCGTTAATCACGTGGTCTTCCACGCCGGCCTTGGCCATGGCCTTGGAGTAGTCGCGAAAGCTCACCATGGTACCGATGCTGCCGACCATGGCCGTGCGGCCGGCCACCACGATGGCGTCGCCGCTGCAGCCGCTCCAGTAGCCGGCCGAGCACATCTGCTGGGCCCAGCTCACGAAAGGTTTCTGGGTGCCGGCAATGATGCCGGCGAAACTCTCCAGCCCCATGGTGGAGCCGCCGGGCGTGTTGAAGCGGCCCACGTGGGCCACGATGCTCTCGTGCGCGTCGGCCTGCTGGATCAGCTGGCCGATGGAAGCGGTGCCCAGGCTCCAGCACGTATCGGCCTCCATCATCACGCCCTCAATGGTGTGCACGGCCACCGAACCGGCCGGCACATCAGCTAGCGCGTCGTAGCCCATAATGCCCAGCTCGGCCGCGTGGGGCGTAAACACGAAGTGGGATTTGGCCGGCAGCGTACTATCCATGCCGGCGTCTACCCAGTCAGCGGCCCGAAACTTGCCCTCGCGCATCTGCTCGGCCAGGGGCAGATAGTTCTGAATGGCACTGGCTTCCATCAGGAAGAAGCCATTCAGCACGGCCATTAAAAGGGAGTTGACACGCATCAGGTTCAGGGTTGAAGTGATGCAAAGCTGCCGGCCCCCGGGGCGCGCAAAAAGGACACAAAAAAGCCCCCGACCGGGTAGGTCGAGGGCTTGGCTAGGCGGCTTCGCTGGCCGGGGCGGGCCTGACGCGCAGACTCACGCCGGAGGTGTCGGGCCACCGCTGGGTCAGCACCCAGCCCACGGCCGCGTCTTTGGTGGGAAAGTCCGGCTCAGTGTCCAGCAGCGCGCCGTTTTGGTCGTTTTCACGGACCGGCACATCCCACAGGTTGCGGGCGTTGAGTACGGGGGAGCAGTAGTAACGGTCCATGAGTTAGTCGTCGAGGAGTTGGAGGCTGAAGCGCGAAACCACCAGGTTGGTGTTGGCATTCGTGACCAGGTAAAAGCGGTTTTCGCGGTTGATGCTGGTGGTAATGATGGAGGTGAAGGTGCCGGTGCTCTGCATCTGCCGCACCGGGTTCAGACCATCCATGTCGTTGTTGAAGCCCACGATGCCCACGTCCAAACCGCCACTGGTGTAGCTGCTGATGTCCACCCGCACGTAGTAGCGCCGGCCGGCCAGCATGGAAATGCGCTGGAACAGAAACCGCGTTTCCGGGCCATTGAAGCGGACCTGCCCCGCGCCGAGACGCTGCACTTCCGCATCAGACACCCAGCCGGTGGTTTCATTGCCCGTGAACGGTACCTGGAAAGTCGGGTCGATGAGCAGCTGCGGCGCGGCGGCGGCCACGGCCACCACGGCCGCTTCGCCTGGTACACCGGTGCCCACGGCCCGGCGGCGCACGGAGAGCACGCCGCCGGTCGTGCCGGGCACCACGAAACTGATCTTGCCGTTCACGACGGACGGACTCGGGAGATTCTGGTAGGCCATGCTTAGGAGAATTGGTATTCGTAATCGGTGGCCGTGGTCCCGGCGGCCGGTGTGAAGGACGCATTGCGGCCCGGGTCCACGGCCAGGTTGGTCGGTGCGGCGGCCGGCGGATCAGCTGGCGGGTCCACGGTGCCACCGCCCCCACCGGCCCCTTCGTTGATGAGCCGCAGCACCGCAGCCCGCAGGCCCAGGCCGGCCCAGTCCTGCTTGTCGGCGTCGAGTTCAGCGGCCGTGAGGGGTGGGAATTCCGGCCCACCCGAGCCGCTGAACGACGGCCCACTACACAGGCCTACTTCCCAGAACCCGGCCTGCCGGTGAATGAGTTGCACCACATCGCCGGCCACCAGCAGAAGTTCTCCGTCCTCGGTGCCGATGCCGCTGCTGAAATCCGTGTCGCTGTAGTCCTGCGCCACCAGCGACACGGGCCGAAAGCCGGCCGGTACCCGCACGTAGATGGTGTAGCCAGCCGGCACGGGTTCTTCCGGCGCGCCAGGCAGCTGGCGGTTGTGGGAGGTGTTTTCAATCAGCCCGCTGCCGGCCGCGTAACGCAGGTCGAAGTAACGGTTGTCGGTGCTGTAGAGGCTGTCGTAGAGGCCGTTGAACGTACCGTCCAGCGATACCGCGAACTGCCAGTCAGCCGCCTGCCCTGCTTGCGGGTCGTAGCCTTCAAGGAGAACAAACCAATACGGATTGTTCAGGTCAGTTTCTTCGCCCGGGTAGTGGCCAGGCGTCGGGTCGGCCTCGTGCCGGAATGAGGCCGAGCATAGCGCGTTGCGGTGCAGCACCAAATCGTTCACGAGGTACACGCGGTCCGGATCGAACACGCCGCGAAAGCGCCCCTCGCTCGTGTCGGCAATGGTGGCAAACGGGTTGGCCGCCGAGGGGGCATTGGAAGCGGCCAGCGCAGCCGCTACATGGGCCGGCAGCACCGCCTGCTTGCCGGCCAGCGCGGTTAGGATATCGAAGCCCTCCGGAGAGGAGGCAAACACGCTCAGCACCTCCCGGATGGTATTGATAAACGCATCGGCATCCCCTGCTTCCGCACCGATGAGGGCGCGGATGGGGGCCAGGGCGGTATCAATCAGGGCCGTGGTCGCCGGGGTGAAGTCAGAAAGAGTAGCGACCAGCTGGGTGCCGGTGTGGTTGGCGCGGGCTCGGTCGGCGGCCGAGTCCTCGACCGGCCGGGCCTCCAGCACATCCAGGCGGGTTTCGTGTACGACGACTTCATTTTCCAGATCCACCAGGTCACTCTCCACCTGGTCGAGTTGCAGCTGCAGCGCCCGGTCGGAGCCGTCCACGTACTGCGTGGTGGCCCGTTGATCCAGTTCAGCGCGTAACCCGCTGATTTCCTTTATTTCCAGTGCGTCCATCGGTTAATTGTAAGCCCAGAGCCACACCCGGCGGCCAGAGTAGTGCGCCAGGCTGGCGGTGATAGTAAGCAGGCAGGTGCCGGCATCGTAGGTGTAATCCTCATCCGGCTCCAGGGCCAGGCCGCTGCCGAAAAACACCGCCACGTCGCGCACGCCCACGGCCAGCGTGAACGTGGTATGGTCGGCGTCGTAGAGGCCCAGCACCACTTTGGTGCGGGTACTGGTGAGGTAGGTGTAGCCCCAGAGCCGCACGCCCTCCAGTTGCGCCAGCGGAGCCGTGATGGTCACGGTGGGCGGCGTGGCCACCAGATCCAGGACGAAGTCTACCTCAGGCTCCAGCTCCCGGCCGGCGGCCGTCTTTACATCGAGGGAACGGGTACCGGCGGGCAGCTCATGCACGCGGTTCTGGACCGAGTAACGGCCGGGAAAGGTGATTTTCGTGCCCTTGCCGGCACTGCCGGTGCTACCTCCTGGCACCGAGGCAGCGGCCGGCAGCCGCTGCCAGTTGCTGTTATCGGCCAGGGCGGCCACCCGGGCGGCCGGGCTGAGCTGCTCGAAGCCGGCCACCTGCAGGCGCATCTCGTACCACTGCTCCGGCGCACCCTCGCGCACGAGCACCGTCATGCCGTTGGTGCGCTGGCCGGAGCCGTCGCCGTAGGCATTCAGCTGCGCGTCCGGGGCCACCAGGATGGCGTAGAGTTCAGAGAGCGTATCCACCCCCCGGCCCCAGTTGCCCAGCTGCGCGTAGTGCGTATTCCTGCCGTTCGCCGCCCCGGTGGTCAGCGCGTCGAGCACCTGGGTGCCGGCCGGGTGGGCGTGCTGGTTCATCTAGTTGACGCCAATGGTGAAGGTGCCCGTGTCCTTGCTGCCCCACTCAATCCGGTAGTCCTCGGTGAAGCCATCGGAGTTCGTAAACGGGAATGTGCGGCCCTGAAACGCATTGTTGGGCAGGCCGTTGACGGTGTAGCTGCCGTTGCCGGCGGTGGCCACCCAGGCAAATACCGGGTACTGGTTGCCCAGCGTGGTGCTCCGGGTCTGCTGGCGCGAGGCCTCCAGCTCCTGGCCGGCCAGCGCCCGCAGCGCGGCCGACAGCTCGATGTTCGACATGGTGGCCGGGTCAGTGCCGAATCCACCCCAGAACCGCTTGCTGGTGTAGCGCACAGAGGTGGTGGAGCTGCTGCTGAGGTTGCCTGCGTCGGTGGCTGTCACGGAGAAGTCGGTGTTGGTGTTGGGGGCCGTGTTGGCTCCTACCGTGCCGGCCAACTTGGCCGAGCCGTCGGGGTTAAGCTGCGCCTGGCCGGCCACCACCACCGAGGCCACGGTATTGGTGCGCCGGCCCACCGAGTAGTTGAGCGTCACGGCCGTGCTGGCCCCTTTCTGGCGGAGCGGGTTGTCGGCCGAGAGGCTCGTGGTGGGCGCGTAGGATTTGACCAGCAGCTTATTCCAGAACTGCTCATTGTTGCCCGTAAAGTCGCTCACGCCCGCAAAACCGGCAATCTGCTCGGTAATGCCGGCCACCGTGAAAGGCCCGCCGTCGCCGGCCGGCTGAGCTTCCAGGGCCGCCAGCCGGTCCTCGATGTCGTTGAGCAGCATCTGCATGTTCACGCCCTCGGGGTACTGCTCGAACACGGCCAGCAGCTCTCGGATGGTATCGACCAGCGTATTGCCGTCGCCGGCCTCGTTGCCGATGAGGGCCTCGGCCGTGGCTAGGCGCAGGTGCAGCTTCTTGAGCGTATCACCGATGGCCGGCACGCCGTCGCGCAGGATGGCCACGGCGGCGGCCGGGTCGCCGTCCTGCACCAATACCCAGTTGGCGTTGTCGGCCAGGGCGTTGACTTTGTCGGCGGCCGTTACCAGCAGGCCGAAGTTTGGAATGCGCAGCTGGTAGCGCACGCCGCTGAGCAGCGTGACGGTCATGTTCACCGTGCGCAGGCCCGAGCCGTTGCCGTAGGCGTTCAGGGCGCGGTCGGGGGCCACTTTCAGCGCGTCGCGCTCCGAGAGGTCGCGCACCGGTTTGTCCCAGGTGCTTTGCTGGGCCCAGGTGGAGTTTTTGCCGTTGTCGGAGGCGGTGGTTACCGCGTCCAGTACTGTGGTACCGAGTGGATGCATGATTAGCGGATGCTGATGTTGAAGCTGCCGGTGTCGGGCGAAGCGCTGCGCTCCACCACGAACGACTCGGTAAAGCCGTCTGAATTCGTGAAAAGGAAGGTGCGGGTCTGGAAGGCGTTGTTGGCCAGCCCGTTCACCACGAAGGCGCCCGCGCCCTGGGCGGCCGGCCGGGCCACCACCACGAACTGGTCGGACAGCGCGAGGCTGAAATCCTGGCCCCGCCCGGCGCTGAACTCCTGACTCAGCGTGCGCAGCACGGCGCTCAGCTGCACATCGTCCAGCCCAAAAGGGTCCTGCACCATCCCGCCCCAGAACCGCCGGTGCTGGTAGCGCACCGAGGCCGAGGCCTGCGCGGTGGCCCCCGAGGCATCGGTGGCCAGTAGCGCGAAGGTGGCGTCGGCATTCGGGGCCGTGGCGGTGCTCACCGAGCCGTCCAGGCGCGGGCTACCATCGGAATAGGTCTGGGCCTGGCCGTTGACGAGCACCGACGTGATGGGGTGCGTGCCTTCCGTCACCGAGTAGCTGAGCGTGACGCCGGCGGCGGCCCCGAACTGGCGCACCGGGTTGCTGGCCTGCATGGTGGCCTGAACCGGGGAATCCTTGGTCAGCATCTCCTGCGTGGTCTGGCCGGTTTCATCGTCCATGACGGTCACCTGCTCGCCGGCCTGCACATTGCCTACCGTGTTGCTGGCCATGAACGTGAGCAGGCGGTTGGTGCCGCCCCCGCCGCCACTGCCGCCGCCGCCGCCCGGCAGCGGGCCACCGGTGCCGGGCTCCTCGTAGGTCAGCTCCCCATCGGCTACCAGCCAAGAGCCCAGGAAAGGCCGCGCCCGGCGCAGGGTTTCGCCCGCGAACTGGAAAGCGAAGCCGTTGCGGCTGCTCTGCGAGCCGGTGGTGTAGCTGTCCTGCCACTCCAGCGGAAACGCGGGCGTACCCACCAGCTGCACCTGCTCGTTCAGGTCGCGGTAGAGCACCACGAACCGGCCGCCCTGCAGCCGCTCCAGGGCCTCCGAAAGGCCCGGCGTGTGGCGGGGCAGCACACCCTTGAGCAGCTGGGTGAACGTGTCGCCGTGGCGGCCGTTGGGTTTGGGCTTCTGGTCGTAGTCGGCCGTGCCCCGGGTGGGCACCAGCCGGTACCAGCAGGCGCCTTCTACGAGCGGGAGCATATCGAGCGTGAGCTGGCCCCGCTCGGGGAAGCCCAGCAGGTTGCGGGCATCGGTGTACCAGAACAGCTCCAGCCCGCCCAGGTTGGCCTCGCCCGGCTCGGGCCGCAGGTTACTGTACCCCGGCTCCATGATGCTGCCGAATGAAGTCGGTGAGGCTGCCGGGCAGCTGCGTAAGTTCCTGACGAACAGCACGGTGCTGGCCGGCGCGGGACAAATCATCCGTTTTTTGGGACAATTCACCCGTTTTACGCGACAAACCGCCCGTTTTTTGGGACATTTTGACTACCGATTTGGGCCGTCTTTTTTTCAGCTCCTTAAGGTTGCAGTTGCGCTGCACGCCCTTGCGCAGGGTCTCGTACTGCACGTCCTCCTCGCGCAGGTCGTAGGCCCCCATGAAATCCAGAATCACCTCGCGGATAGTCGTGGTGCGGTTCACGAACTGGCGCACCCACAAATACAGCTCCTCGCGCAGAATCTCATCCACGAAGTCGTTGAACTGGAAGATGGTGTAGTCGGTGAACTCCTTCAGCCCGTACTGGTGCACCGGAAAGTTGCGCATGTCCAGCTGCAGCACCCGGGTGCAGTCCTCGCGGCTGCCGGCGTGGTGGAGCTTGCCCTTCACCTGGCGGCGCAGCAGGTGGTAGAGCATCTTGCCGAAGCGGTCGGCGTTGCTGAGCACGTAGGTGTCATGCCCCAGGTGCGTGTTCAGATACTTCAGCACGTGAGGCTTAACCGGAAAAGCGAGGAGTTGCGGCATACAGGGGCTTAGAATAGATCAAAACTACCGACCGCTGGCAGCAGGATAAAGGACTTCAGCCCCCGCGCCAGGCCTGGCGCGGAGGGGAGGAAAGCGGGCAGCATGGAGCAGGAATCGGGGGGTGTTAGCAGGGGAACAATATACCTAATATCCAATCCTCAAGCAAAGGTTCAACCACTAGATAACTACCTGATTTTTCATCTTCTATCCCACCTGATCTACACCACGTATTTACCTGTTTCAGCACCCCGTCAGCGGCGCGTTTTCCAGCCGGTTTCACAGCCGGAAGTAGTAGCTCAGGTTCTGGGCCGCCCGGTGCATCTCCCCCCCAATGCGCAGCAACTCCACGCGGGGCGGGCCCTCGAGACAAGCGGCCAGGGTACCATCGGAGTAGAGCCGGTTGAGCAGCAGCAGCTCCTCGAAGCTCAGGCGCCAGCGGCGCTGCCTGTGCGGCCGGCCGGGCCGACGCTCGTGGCGGGGCCAGAGGCCGCAGAGCATGCGGGTGAGCTGCTGGTGCACGCGGCTGAGGGGCCGGAGCGCCAGCGCATCGAGCAGGGTGAGCTGGCCCTGGGCACTGCGGCCGTTCAGGTGCTCCAGGTGGTGCTCCAGCGCCGCCCGCAGCACGCGGGCTTCCTCGGGCCACAGGGGCACTTGCTGGGAGAGGTGGGTGAGGTCGAGCATCAGCGGGTCCAGACGCCTTTCTCCAGGCGGGTGTACTCCGGTTTGCCCGAGGCCTGGTTGTCGTAAATAATGGCCCGGGCGATACGAGCGCCCATTTCCTCGGCCTCCCGCTTGAGCTGCTTCAGGGCATAGCCAGTGGGGTCCGCTACCTGGTAGCGGCCGGAGGTGTAGAATCCGTACATATCAAACTGGCCGGCGGAGCCCGGCTTGACGTGGGTAAAGTAGACGCGCATCTTAAAGGGGGCATTCCGCTTGTACTCTTCGGTGAACTGGGCCATGGGGGGGGAATTGGAAAAGTGGAAGTGAAGTAGTTAGCGCAGCAGGGGTTCTGCCAGCTTGTGGTATTTGTCGGTGGCCAGCGTGCCGCCCAGCTGCTCCAGAGCGGCAATGTGCTGGTGGTAGAGGGTGCGGCGGTTATCCAGCTCCACGAGGCGGCGGGGCACGCGCAGCGGCACTTTCTCTCCCAGCTCGATCTTGCGGCGCAGCTTCAGCTCGCCGATGAGCTTACTGACCGCCCGGTTCACGCGGGCCAGCTGCTCGGCGCGCTGGTCGGCCACCAGCCACTTGAGGGTGCCCTTGAAGCCCCGCTCGTTTTCCCAGTCGAAGTAGCCGCGGCCCGTTACCATCTCGGCCCAGGGCATGGGGGCGTAATAGCGGCCGGCGTGGCGGGTGAAGTGCTTCTCTACCAGCTCCATGCGGCGCAGCACGCCCTTGTGGTACTTCGCAAAATCGAAGTACTGATCGGTGAAGCCGCGGTACACCCCGCGCAGAATGGCCTGTTGGGCCAGCTGCTCCTGCACAGGCGAGAACCGCTGCTCGGCGTAAAGCAGGGCCTTGGCCAGCAGCCACGCTTCGATGACGTAGGCCTGGTAGTTGGCCGGAATTTCGGGCGGGGCGGGCCGCCCGGCCGGCGGCGGGGTTTGGGCCGCCGGGGCCGCCGCGCCGCCCCCCTGCCCCTGTTTCGCCGTCAGGACGGCGCGTCCCCCCTGGTTGCTGGCCTCCGCTTCCTGAGAGGGTCTTTTTGAAATACCGCTGGAGGCATTTTCTCCACATTGCCCGATTTCTAATTTCTGCTCTTTATGATCTTCCAGAAGCTTAATAACCGGAAATTTTGTACCGTCTGTGGATAACTGAGCGGCTACCGTGGTGAATTCAGAAAGGGGCGCTACGGGCATTTGCGGGGCGTTCTGGGGGGCTTTGCACACGTAGCTGGGGTGTATCCACAGCTCGAAGCTGCGCTGGCGGCCGTGCCACTTTTTGCGGCTGATAAAGCCCACGGCCAGCAGCTGGGCGAGGTGGTTGCGCATGGTGCGCTCGGTGAGGCTGCGCTTCTGCATGAGCTGGCGCGCGTCCACCAGGATGCTGGGCAGCGTCAGCTCGCCCGTGTCAGTCACGAGCAGGCCAAAGAGAAAGGGCTGCAGGAGCATCTTCTCCACCTTGCGCCGGTACTGCTTGAGCAGCTCCTCGCCCGTGGCCTTGGCCCCGTCGCACACGGCGCGGCTGCCGCGCCGCAGCAGCGTCTCGGTGACGCCGGCCCGCGTGCCCCGGGTGATGGTGCGGGTCACCTCAATGGGGGGCGTACGGTGCCACAAATCGTCTACTTTCAGGTGCCACTGCAGCAGGCACTGGCTAAGCGGGAGAAGCTGAATGGGGTGAGCGGACATGAAGAAAGAGCGAGCGAACGGTGAGTGAGAGCGGGGTAAAAGGTGGCCAGAGCGGGGCCGGGGGGCGGGTATTCCCGTCCGGTGGGCTCGTGGCCGGCGCCAGGGTTGCTGGGCCTCCGTGCCCCCGGCCAGCGCGCGCTGGCCCGGTCCCTAGTTCATTCCCATCCGTGGGAACGGTCGGCTTCTTCAAGCGCCGACGGGGGCGGTGTGCATAGGTGTGCGGGATGGAAAACGGGCGGGGCCTAGCGGCGCACCGTGCGCAGCAGCAGGCTCACGCTCAGCAGCAGCACGGCCGCGGCCAGGGCCAGCAGCCAGGGGGCCCAGAGCGGGGCCGTGGCCCACCACCAGCTCAGGGCCAGGTGGCCAGCGGCCTTGAGCACGAACAGCACCAGGGCGAGCAGCAGCAGCAGGCCCAGCACGCGGTACAGGAAAGGCGGGAGCTTAGGCATCGGCCGGCCCTCCCTTCTGCCCGGCCGATGCCAGGGCCAGTTCGATTTCGGCCAGGCGCTGCTCGTAGCGGCGCACGTCGGCGCGGATGTCGGCCACTTCCTGGGGAAAGCGCCCGGCCTGCCCGGCGGCCAGGGCCAGCAGCCGCCGGTCCTGCGCCAAAGCGCGCGCCAGCTCAGCGCGCTCGGTGCGCAGGCGCTGGGTGCGGTGCGGGTCGGGGGCTGGCAGCTCCTGGGTGGGGTACACCCGGGCCGGCGGGGTCAGGTTGGAGGCCAGCGTATCGGCCAGCAGGCGGCCGGCCGGGCCGGTATAGAGGCGGGCGGTGCTCATGGGCAGTAAAGGCGAGAAAGACGGTGAGAGAAAAGACAAAGCGGCAACCAAGCGGCGACGAAGCGGCTAGGCGGCGCGGCGGGCACCCGGCTCCTGGTCGCCCCCATCGAGGCGGGCCAGGTCGAAGTCGAGGCCCTGGCCGAAGGCGGCCAGCGCGGGCCAGGGAATGCTGGGCTGGGCCGCGCTGAACCAGTAGGCCTGCAGCCGGATGGTGCCGCCGTGGCGGCCGGGCTTGCCCTTGTGCAGCCAGCGCTGCACGGTGGCCCGGCTCACGCCGCAGTGCTCCATCACCTGCTCGATGCTCAGCAGGCGGGGCAGCCCACCGGCGGCGGGCAGGGCCTGCTGCACCACCTGCAGCTGGGAGAGAATGGCCTGGAAGTGTTCCGAGATGAAGCCGGCGGTGGCAAGGTCGTCGCGGGTCATGGCAGCGAAGGCGAAGGGGTGGAAGAAAAGGCCGGGGCGGCGGACAGGGGCCGGCGGGCCACGAGTGAGCTTAGGTCGCGGGGGCCTATGTCACGGAGGCTTAGGTTGCGGGGGCCGGGTAAGGTGGCGCTCATTTGTTCCCGCATGGCCACCGGGGGAATAGCGGCACCAGCAGACGGCCCGCCCACCTTAAAACGGCCTTAAAATGGCAACCCGGGCCTAAACCGGGCCGTACAGGCGGACACATCCCCCCCCTATGACTGCCCTTTACCTTCGCCTCCAGCAGCTGCGCGCTGAGCTGGAAACCAGTGAATCGTCGGCCGGCTTCGGCCCGACCGTTCTCTTTGCTATTCGCCGCGAGCTGCTGCGCCACCTCTTGCAGGTGCCCTACCCAACCCTGCAGGCGGGCCCAACGGCGCTGCTGCGCCGCTTTGAAAGCGTAATTAGAAACCTGCAGGCGGCGGCGACCTTTCCGGCCAGCAGCCGCGAGCGGCAGCTCAGCGAGGCCCGGCAGGCCCTGGACGTACTCACGGAGTTCGATAAGCGCACCCCGCCCCTGGCGGCGGCGGCGCCCACCACGGCTACCACGCCGCGCGGGCAGCGTTCCTGAGCCGTGGCCATGTCGGGACTGTATCAGCTGGTGGTCATTCACCGGCAGGCCCAACTGGTGGCCAGTATTGAGGCGGGCACGCACCTGGAGCAGCTGCAGCTGGGCATGTACGTGCGCGAGTGGACCAGCCTGCTGCGCGAAGCCCGGCTGTTGCCACTCTCCCGCCACCAGCAGCCCCGCGTGGCCCAGGGCCTCACGGAGCTGGAGGCCCTGGGCCGGCTGGCCCACGGCCTGCCCTGGACGCAGGTGCAGGAGCGGCTGCTGGCCGTGGCCCGCCTGGTAGCGTAAGCCCGGTACCGGGCGCGGAAGCACAGGGTGCGCGTCCATCAGGCGGCCTGGGGCAGCAGCAGGCGAAACTCGCGCCGGCAGTCGGTGAGGTCGATTTCGCGGATGCCGGCGGGCAACTGGGCCACCAGCAGCACTTCCTGGGCCAGGCTTCCCTCCTGCTGGGCCGTGCGCAGCTCGGGGGCCATCGGGCCGCTCACGTACACCGTGAGGTGGCCGCGTTGGTAGGTGTAGCCCAGGATGGGCTCGGGCGTGGGCACCAGGGCGGCTCCCTGGGGCAACTCCTGCACCCGCACGCGCTTGCCGGTGCGGGCATCGGTGAGCGAAATCGGCGGGAAAAACAGCTGTTTGGGCATGGCCGGGGCAGTTAGGCACGCGTGGCGGATTCCGAGAAGGCGGGCGCGGCCGTGCCGGTGCGCACCAGGCGCAGCGCCCCGCTCAGCTGGGTGCGCCGCCGCCGCTCGTAGGCGCGCACCAGCGGCGTTTCCTCCCGGTACTCGGGGTGGGTCAAATCGATTTCCTGGCAGCGGCGCTCCAGCTCTTCCAGGGGCGTGAGCATTACCAGGGCGGGCGGCAGCAGCGTGGTCGTCAGGCGCGCCAAATCGCGCAGGCACGGGCGGCGGGCCGGGGCCTGGGGGTCGGTGTTGAGGTGCATAGCAAAGCGGGTATAGAGAGGGAAAAGTGGACTACTTCTCGAACAGGGGCGCGCTGGTGCCCTCGGGGCGCAGGTGCGCGGGAATCGGGAACTCGGGCAGCGAATGCTCCACCAGGGCCAGCAGATCGGGCAGGCTGGCCACTTTGCCCTGCTTGACGTGCGCCAGGCGCGTGGAGGCCGAGGCGTACTGCTGGCCGTAGCCGGCGCGAATGGCCCGATCCACGGCGAAGTGGGGCAGCTGCTCGCACACGAGGGCTTGCAGGGCATAGTATTTCTGCTTCTCCGTCATGAGAATGGGGAAAAAGAGTAGATTTGGAACGCGTATGTATGTCTTTGCTTAATGGCCGAACTCTCCCCTCTCTCCCAGCTTCAACTCCTCGGCCAGCAACTGGAAGGGGCCACCGAGGGCCAGGAGACGGATGGCAACGGCCCGCTGGCCCAGGCGCGGCGGTTTCTGTTCAACTACCTGCCGCAGGAGCCCTCGGTGCCGTACCGGGCCGATGATCTGCTGGAGCTGCTGGCCCCTTCTCCCCACGTGCATCACTCGTGGGCCGGGGAGCGGGAGCTGCTACTGGAGGGGCTGCGGCTACTTCAGCAGCTCTGGCAGCGGTAGCGGCGGCGCGGGCTTCGGCCAGCACCAGCCAGCCATCGAGCAGAAACTGCACGTCCTCGGGGCCGCGCACCAGCAGCTGGCCCAGTTCGGCACGGTACGCGCCATGCCGGGCCTTCAGCTCGAAGGTTTGGCGGCCGGTGCGGGTGTTGAGCTGGTAGGTGGCCTGGAAATGCTGCCCACCCGGGCCATTCCAGCCACCGAGTACCGCCTGCTCCTCGCCGGCATCCACGAGGCGGGTGGTAAAAAAGCCATTCTCCCGCAGCAGCGCAGCAATCGGCTCGCTCAGGTGGAGGGTGTTCTCAAGGACTTGATAAGCGGCGGGCTCTTCCATCGTGTTTGGACGCTTTGGCTGCCGGATGCTTTACTTGGGCAGCGAGTACGTACAAACATACGCCCGATTGAGATACAAGTATACAATTGGGCTTAAAATAAATACACAATCGGGTTATATATGTCTCAAGAGACTGTAAGTCAAAGGCTTAAAATTTTGATCAAATCACTTGGCTTAAATACCAGGAGCTTTAGTCAGAAGTATGGCGTCAATGAAAGCACGACAAGAGGCTACATTGATCGTGGCTCAGTTCCTAGCGCCGATTATATCGGTGCTTTGGTTGCTACAATTGAGAACCTAAATCCAATGTGGCTGCTACTCGGCCGAGGTGAGATGTTTCTCACTGACGGCTCGACGTCGCAGGATACAAGCGTTTCCGCGCCCAAGAACAAGGGACACGTCCAGACCAACTCGGGCAACCACAACACCATCACCAACAACGTCACGCTGGAGGAATGCCGCCGCGACCTAGCGTCTGCCCAGAAAGAGGTTGAGATGCTCTGGACGCTTGTAGCCAGCCGAGACGCATTGATTGAATCGAAAGACGCGCTTATCGCCGCCAAGGAGGAAGTGCTGTCGTTGCTCCGTGGGGGGCATAACCGGGCTAATTGATGCGACTGCTGAAGAAGATACTAATTGGAGTATTGGTCTTACTCGGGCTACTTCTCCTTGTCTACCAACTCATTCCTGACATTGACTCCAGCGCTGATATTGACAGAGAAATGGGCAAAATGTAGCCTGTACTTTCTCAAAGCTCTGGCAGCAACCAGAGATGCCGTCGTTGCTCCGTGGGGGGCATAACCGGGCTAATTGATCTTTGTATCTCTGTGAAGCACAACGCAGAGGTTATTTGAGGAACACAGCATTCATCTGCTGGAAATGCAGGTAAACAAACAAGCCACAGGCTGCCCTAACCACAGCCCTTTTCTGATATTAGAACAACATGCCACGCATAAAAACCAATGTAGTTGGGAAAGTGAATAATATTCAACTTCCTGCTGAAAAAAGCCTAATGGCTTTACATGAGGCTATTGTTAACTCCCTTCAGTCTATTGATGATGCTCAGCGTAATCGCCCTACCCTAGAAGGAAAAATTGAAATTGAAGTTCGGCGTGACCCCAATGGCTCTCCTATTGATGGATTACAACCTGTAAAAGACATTGTAATCGAGGATAATGGCGTTGGATTTACTAAAAACAATTATGTGTCTTTTCAAACTGCTGAGTCTACATATAAGTTAAACAGAGGATGTAAAGGTATTGGCAGATTTTTATGGTTAAAAGTATTTGACCACGCCGAAATAAGATCCGTGTACAAGGATTTATCCGACCAAAAATTACACAAACGTTCTTTTTCATTTATCTTGAATGACAAAGACCCTATTGTTGACCCTCAATCAGCGCCATTACTAGAAGATAGCAATAAATCAAGTGGAACGAAATTATTTCTTCGGAATATAAAACCTGAATATGTAGAACCATATTCTATTCCATTAGAAGAACTTGCTGATTCTATTATCGAACACCATATTGATTATTTAGTTGACAATAGCTGCCCCGATATCATTTTACGCGAAAACATTAGCCATAATAGTTCTACACAGTTCAATCTCAAAAACAGATTTCAACAAGAATTTTTACTAGACAAAGACGCTGATTCAGTAGAAATATCTTCCTATACATTTCATATTGCATTCCTATATATAAAAAATGAAGATGGCAAAGCGAGGCACTCTATATTATATAGTGGCAACAAACGCGTAGTAGTTTCTAAATCATTAGCCAGCCTAATTCCAAATCTCCAGCGTCCATTGCAAGATGGCAATGGCCAGCTATTTGACGTGTTCGTACTTGTAAGTAGTATTTACTTAGACCAACACGTGAATAGAGAACGTACTGAGCTTAACATACCTGAAAAAGCGCCAAGCAAAAAGACTCTTGGGCGCCCTCTCCTTTCACTTGAGGAAATACAAGCTGGTGTTCTAACAAGTATTCATGAGCATTTGGATGAATTCCTAGTTGCCATACGGGAGGAAAAGCAGGACTATATTAGAGAATTTGTGGAGTCTGAAGCCCCCCAATACAAATCGCTTCTTAAATACACAGAAAGAATTGACAAGATCAAGCTTGGCCTTAGCTATGATAAATTAGATATCGAATTACACAAACTTCGCAATGATCTTGTTATAGAAACTCGTATAGGAGTTGGTAGAATTTTAAATCAAAGTCAAGCAAATCATCCAAATACAGAGGATTTCACGAAGGATCTACAAAAAATCATGGGAATGATCAATGATATGACAAAATCAGATTTAGCTGATTATGTCGTTCAAAGGAAGATGATTCTTATGCTATTTGAAAAAGCTCTAAAGTTGACTGACGACAATACATATGAGAAAGAATCGAGAATTCATAATATAGTCTTTCCTATGCGAAAAACTTCAGATGAGGTTGATTATTCAGAACACAATTTGTGGTTAATTGATGAAAGACTTTCTTATCACAGATATTTACGTTCTGACAAACCATTGGATGAAGGCGATAAAGATTCTCCTAAACCAGATATAATATTAACACCAACTACAAAGATTAATAAAAATCTACTTTATACAGATAGTCAATCTGCACCTTTTGATACTTTTACTATAATTGAGTTTAAAAGACCAATGCGAGATTATTATTCCGGTCAGGATGACGACCCAATAGCGCAAGTACAACGCTATGTAAATTACGTTCATTCTGGCAAAGCGAAAACAGATGATGGTCGTCCAATAAATCCCAAAGGCGCTAAGTTTTACTGCTACGTCATATGCGACCTAATTCAACCAGTAAGAGACTATGCCAGCGACAGAGGATTTACTGAAACTGCAGATGGAGAAGGATATTTTTGGTACAACCCAAATACAAAGGCATATTTTGAGGTTATTTCATTCGACAAACTAATTAAGGACGCTAAACAGCGCAACCAAATTCTATTTGACAAATTGGGCATTGGACGTGCCTAATCATTAAAATAATTTCACATGTTCCATTTTCAAAATCTAGACGAAAAAACTCGTCAATATATGCTGATAGAGGTTGAACAAGCCACCAAGACAAGTCAACTCCATTCTAGCAAGCGATTCAACGACACTGGTCGTGCAGAGTATCCAAAGTTGCTGCGTGAGGCCGTAGCTAACGGCAACGAGCAAACACTCGCGGCAGCTCTCCAGCAGCACAACTGTTTTCTCACGCATGAGAAGCAGGGAGCCGTTACGCGCAAGGTGCCAGAAAACGCGCATCTGACCTTTGCAGAGGGAGAGTTTAATGCCTTCTACATGCGTGGCATCTGCCACCGGGCCATTGGTGAAGGCCACATGGTGGAAGTATACCGGGCCAAGGAGGCTGTTGCACCCCGCACGGCCTCCAAGCTAATTGAAGGAAATCTAGAGGATCCACACCGCGTCCTACTTCTGCTCAAGAACAGTCTGGATGGAAGCCAGCGGGGCAACGGGATGCCTGCTGGCTCTAATTCTGGGTTGAGCTTAAGGCTGACGACTAATCCTATCAAGCGGTAGGCTACTTAGATGGTAGTCCGCAACTCCATACCCCTACGCCCCCTACTGCTGTTGAGCCTGCCGCTGCTGGTGGCGGCTTGTCACGAGAAGCCGGCCGAGGAGGCACTGGTGCGACGGGGGCAGCGGTGCTTAGGTAACGGCTGAGTGACGCTGAATTCCAGCACCTCCGACATCTCCTTTTTTTTCTGAACGATGTAGCGGTATATCTTTGCCGAAACATCGATAGTGTACATTTCTACCCTTCACATGGCCCGCTTCTATACGCTGCTACTGAGTTTATGCCTGGTTATTATAGCTGCTGCTTGCTCTAAAGAAGAAGAGCAAAAGCCACAGCCTGGCTCTATTGCCTTTCTGAAAGGCGACTGGGAGGTTCTTTACCACAATACGGTGTCATATGCTCCTGACGGTACTGAACGTTCGCGCACAGGCTCTGTACCTCCCCAGTATTATGAATTGTATCGATTTACCGACAACACGCTTGCCATGCATTTTTACCCCAATAGCTACAATTTCAGCTATACTCGAGACGGAAATACCCTAAATGTACTCCGCATAGATCCGGGAACGTGGAAGCCGACTCAAATCTTCGTTGAGCAAGAAACGGCAGAAGAGCTTATTCTGAAATTCAACACGCCCTCCCCACTAGCTGATGGCTATTGGCTGAGTTATACCCATCTAAAGAAAATCTAATTACGTACCTGTTCTACTTTTTACCGAATAGCTAACAAGTACTACCGGCAAGTCGTGCATAAAGTAACGCGTCTGCTACGCAACTGGTGTTGATCGGCTCAGCACTTTGCCTGTGGGCTGCAGCCTCCTCAGCCCGCGACCTGCTGCGCCGGCCCGTGGCGGGAGAATCAGCGGTGCCTGGGTAACGCCTGAGCGGCGGGCGGCCCGGTCTGGTAGTTTCTTCGGGAACGGGAGCACCTACCAACTCTAACGGAGCTATTTTTGCGGTAGCACTTTTTTTCTATGCCTACCCCCTCCTAGCTTCCCCCAATGCCTACTGAACTGATTAACGGCTTTGGCAAGGTCTACCTGACCATTGCCTACGACCCGGCCAACAAGTGGGTGTACAACAACTGGATCGGCTACCAGACCTACACTGGCATTATCGCCGGGGCCGATGCCTGCCTGCCCACGCTGGAGGAACACGCCTGCGCCTACCTGCTCAACGACAACCGCCAGGTGCTCGGCCCCTGGGACCATGCCGTGGAGTGGATTGTCACCAACTGGGCCCCGCGCGCCATTGCCAGCGGCCTGACCCACTTCGCCCACATCGTCAGCTCCGAGTCGCTGGCGGCCCAGTCGGCCACGTCCATGCTGCTGGGCTTCGAGGGCCAGCTGCAGATGCACATGTTCGATAATATCGAGGACGCGCAACGCTGGCTCCAGGCCGCCCAGCAGCAGGCCCGGTAGGATAGCCGTCCTTTATCTCCGCCCGGGACTAGCGCGCCGTAGGATGGTGTCCCTTCCGGTGCTACTTTCTGCCCTTCGAACAGACGACCTGCCCTCTCACACCGCTACTCGATGGTGCACCTGGCCTCCTTTCCCTTCGTTACCTTTTACCTGCACAACATTGGCTGCAACGCGCTGGAAGCGGTGTGGGGAGACTACGTGAGCAGCTCCTTCTTCCGGGAGGCTGTGCTGCAGGCCGTCACCTACGTGCAGCAGTACCAAGCCACCGGGTGGGTCGCCGACGACCGGCAGCTCGGCCCAATGGAGCGCGAAGACCTGGCCTGGGTAGGCACGCATATTTTGCCGGCCCTGGCCGCCGGGGGCCTGCGCCGCCTGGCCATGCTGGAGTCGGAGGATTGGCTCAACCGCTCCTTGATTCAAGAGGAATACACCTATCCGGTTGAAAGCCTGCCCATCGAACTGCGCTACTTCTCTGACCTGCACGCCGCCCGCACCTGGGCCTGTGACCTGCAGGCCCCCAATTAGGTATTCAGCCACCGCTTCTTTTCCTTTTCCCAAGCGCCGGGCCCCGGTAACTAAACCCGCTGTTCTACTGGCTGTGTGTGGCCTGCGTCGTTTCGTGCGACGCAGGCCACTGCTGTTTTATCCATCGTCCCACTCCCCCATGTGGCGTAATTATTGCGCCTGTCTTCTCATCACATTCCTTCCTTTACTCCCTCTATCTATGTTCCGCCGTCCACTACTACTGCTGCTGCTCACATCGGCAGCGGCCCCGGCCGCCCTGGCCCAATCTTCCACACCGCCCAGCGCAACACCCGCTGCGGCGGCTCCCGCCCAGTATGGCATTGCCTACATCTATACCCTGCTGGGCGGCGGATATGAGCTGGCCTTCCAGGATGGCGTAACGCCTAACCCCAGGCTTAAACGCTATGAGGAGAACGGCCATGACAAGGTATTTGTCGATGAGGCGGCCGCCCTGAACTTTCTGGCGGCCCAGGGCTGGGAAGTACTGCCCTACGGCGCTGAGGACAGTAACCACTACCTGCTCAAGCGCCGGGCCCGGTAGTCACTCACTGGGCGGCGCAGCGGGTTGCGTACTGCACCACCTACAGAAAGGGCCCACCGGCAGCTGGTAACAGCTGGTCGGCGGGCCCTTTTCGGTTACTGGAAGCGCGGGGCGGCCTAGTTGAGGACGGCGGCCTGGCTTTTTACAATCTGACGCGCCATGGCCAGGTTTGTATCCGCCGAGTTCACGGCCAGGTAGATGAACTTACCACCGTCGGTTGAGAGCTTGAGCAGGTGCAGCTGGTCGGTCAGCGTCAGCAGGATGTCCTGGATAGTCTGGTTCAACTTCAAGGCCTGAATGGCTTTCAGCTTCTGCTTTACTACCTCCGTGTTGTAGGCGGCGGCGGTTTCGGCATCAAACGAGGCCAGGTTCGAATGGTGCGCCAAGGGCATACCCGTTTCCGTTTCCACCACGGCTACGGCTATCAGCGAGGGCAGTTCTTTCAGGATGTTTTGAATTACTTGGTTGGGGGTCAACGTGGACATGAACGCGAAAAAAGAAGGTGTATAAAAAACGTTAGAAAGCGTGCCGGCGCAGAATATCCCGCACCAGCGACATGTTGGAATCGGCTAGCTGAACTACCAGGTAGGCGATCTGCCGGCCCTGGCCAACGGGGCGCAGGCAATGCAGCTGCTCATCGAGCACCACCACCAGGTCGGTTACCTGCTGGCCCTGTAGCCACGGGGCGGAGAGCATCCGTTGCAGCCCCCGGAACAGGTCGGTGCTGCGCGCCGTGAGCTTGTAAGGGTCGAATTTGGGCGTCGCCGTGTAGGCGGCCACCATTTTGCTGGAGGCAGCATCTACCACCGCGACGGCTACCAGTTCGGGCAGTTCCCGCAATAGGTGCTGAATGAGCGTTTCCGCACTGGAGCGCGTAGCGCCCACGGCATCTCCCGTGATTTTTTTCACCACCAGCTGGTTTAAAAAAGGGATGCGCATGCAGCTGCTTGAGTTAGCGGTGAGTGTAGGCGTTGATGAAAACAGGGTACCCCAGGCGCGCTGGGGCCGGGCTCACAGCGCGCCGCCGGCTCCGGTGGACTTCCCACGAACTACCGGGGCCGGGGGCGCGCTGGATTATCGGGTTAGAAAAACAGCCAGCGCTTTTTAGCCGGGGCGACCTTTCCAGTGCGGGGCAACAGCGTGACGTTGGCCGTACCGCCTTTGGAGCGAATCACTTCCTCTTCCTTGTAGCCCGCGTATGCGTACTGCAGCGTGGCAGGCTGCCCGGCTGCCATGCGCAGCGTGTACTGGCCGTCAGCATCCGTGCTAACGCCCGTACGGGTGCCTTTCACCCATACGGTAGCGCCCACCAAGGGCTTACCGTTTTCATTCAGAATGCGGCCCGCTACCGTGGAAACGCGTAACGCGTTAGCCTCGGCAGCCGACTCGACTAGCTCGCTCGAAGCGGGCATGGCTTCCGTAGGCGTGTTGGGCAAGTTGGCCCCGGCGAATACGGCCCCGCTTACCAAGGCGCTGCCTACGATAAGGGAAGCCGCCCGACGGCGAAACCGCTCTGGCTCGGTGCGCATCAGCTCGAACTGCCGTTGCACCCAGCCCACGGGCTTTACCTGGTGTCCTTTTTGTTTGAGTTCGTAAAAGCGGCTGATCGTTTCATCGGCCACTTGTTTATCTGCTTTGAGGAACGCGTCAACGAGTTCCGTATTCTGGCTGGATAGGTCACCGCGTAGATACGCGTCCCTATAAGCCGGCAGCAATTCCCCCGTCACCGGGTGAAATGGAGTCGCACTTAGTTTCATTTTGAGATTGTAGAGGTGTGCTATGTAAGGGAAGTCGTGAGTAGGGTAATAAGTAACAATCAGGCACAAAGTTGCTTCCTATACACAGCAGTGGCGTTTGTACGCTTGTATAATTTCGTTGATCATGTATTTCTACCAGTTGAAACGCAGCTTTTACAAGACAAACAAATTATCCCATTTTAGGAAAATCATTCATATTAAATACGTTATTTGCTATACTTGCCAGTTTGTCTCGGTATAAGCTAAACCGTAGGCAGTTCCCTTCCTTTCCTGGGGGCACGCCCTACTACTCGACCCAAAAACTACGAGGGGAATGGCCATTTTCTGGTGGCCCAGGGCTGGGAAGTGCTACCCTACGGCACGAAGAATCGCACCCACTACTTGCTCAAGCGCCAAGCCCGGTAACTGAACCCGCTGTTCTACTGGTTGTGTTGTGGCCTGCGTAGCTTCGTGCTGCGCAGGCCACTGTCATTATATCCCATCAACCTACCCCCTCTCTTTGTGCCATGGAAGTAACGCGGGAGCTGCGGCTGGAGCGCCTGTCCAAGAAGAAGGGCACCGCCCCGATTCGCCTGATTTTTCGTTGGGACAACCTGCGCCTACGCCTCAACTCCTCTGAATCCTGCCGGCCCGGCGACTGGAACGAGAAGCAGGGCCGGGTCAAGGATAAGCCCGGCACCTTCGCCGATGTCACCAACACCATCCTGGACCGCTGGACCCGGGCGGCCGTCGACGCCCACCAGGACGCCCGGCGCAACGGCGAGCGGTGGGACGTAGAACGCATGGAGGCAGAAATTCGGGTGCGGTACCAGCGTCTGGCCGCCGAGGCCAAGGGCACGCCGGTGGCGGAGCTGCCGGCGCTGCCCACGGTGGCCACCAGGCCCCGCACCCTGCTGGAATACATGAGCGACTGGTGCGACTACATGGAATCCAAGGTGTCGCTCCGGAGCGGGGCCGGCCTCAGCAGTACGTACCGCCGCCGGCTGCGCCACCTGAGCGAGGAATTGGAGGAGTTCAGTAAAGTGAAGAAATATCCGCTCACCTTCCAGCGCATGGATATGCACTTCTACGACAAGTTCCAGGATTACCAGCTCACGGTGCTCGGCAACAAGGTCAACACCTTCAGCGGCTACATCAAAAACATTAAAAACTTCCTCTACTGGTGCGAGGAGCGGGATTTGCCCACTACCAGCAAATTCCACCGCTGGGCCACGCCCGAGCAGTACGTCGGGGCCGACTTCCTGACGGCCGCTGAGCTGCGCCAATGGGCGCAGCTGGACCTAAGCACGTCGGCCGTAACGGCGTACCTAACCGAGCACTTCCCGCCGGTACCAGTCACCCCGGGCCGGGGCCGGCCACCACTCCAGGTGGCCGACCACCAGGAGCGCATCGCGTACGCGCGCGACAAGTTTTTGCAGTGCTGCTACACCGGCCTGCGCATTTCCGATGCTGACCGCATGGGGCCGCAGCACATCCACGGGGAGCTGATCAAACTAGCGACCGGCAAAACCGGCATTGTCTGCATCATTCCTTTCCTGGACGACGACGTGTTCAAGCCCGTGGCCCTGGTGGAGCAGTACGCCAGCTGGGGCCTGCCCACGTGCCTGCCCGATGTGCCTACGCTCGACGACTACCTGCCGCACCTTGCGCGCCTGGCCGGCATCTCCCGCATTAACGTAACCAGCCGCGTGGGCCGCAAAACCTTCGTCACGCTGAAAATCTACCAGGGCATGTCGCGCACGGAAGTGATGCTGGCCACCGGCCACCAGACCGAGAAGAGCTTCATCCGCTACCTGGGCACGGACGAGAAGGAGCTGCTCGAAAGCTACCGCCGCACGGCCCGGAAGGGCGCCTGAAAATGGGGGCTGATTTGGGGGCGGATTGGGGGCGGGTCGCTGCATAATGCTGCTTACCGATGCCTACAGACAAAAAGCAAAACGCCCTGCATGCTGCCGGCAGGGCGTTTTAAGTAGGCAGCGAGATGCAGGCACAAAAAAAAGCCGTCCCCACCCGGAAACGGCTTTTCTGAAATCGTGGCGCGGAGAAAATTCCCACCCAACTCCGGCCCGATTCTGACTCTGGACTTAGTGCCGGAACAACAGTTCGCGGTACTTTACCAGGGGCCAGTCCTCATCGGCCACCATCAGCTCCAGCTTGTCCACGGAGCGGCGAATGGTGTCGAAATGCGTTTTGACTTCGTCGCAGTAGGCTACCGCCCGCTCGCGCATATCGTCAATCTTGTTGGCCACCTTGCGGGCTTTCACCATCTCATCCACCTGGGTCTTGATGATGGTAATGTGCCGCGAAATGGCTTTGATAGTATCCAGCGTGACGGTGGTATTCTCGTCATCGAGGCCCAGCTCCCGCAGGCCGCGCACGTTGGTCACGAGCTTGGTCTGGTAGGCTACCGCCGTGGGAATGATGTGGTTGATAGCCAGATCACCCATTACGCGGCTTTCAATCTGGATTTTCTTCATGTAATCTTCCAGCAGAATCTCGTGGCGGGCGTGCAGCTCCACATGCGAGAAAATGTTGTGGCGCTGGAACAGCGAAGCCGCATCCTCCGCCACCATGGCGTCCAGCGACTGAGGCGTGGTCGGAACGTTGCTCAGGCCCCGGGCCGCGGCTTCCTCCTTCCACTCGTCGGAGTAGCCGTTACCTTCAAACCGGATGGCTTTCGAGCTGATAACGTACTCGCGCAGCACTTCCACAATGGCTACTTCCTTCTTCTTGCCTTCCGCAATGAGCTTGTCAACGGAGGTTTTGAAATCGATGAGCTGCTCAGCCACAATGGCGTTGAGCGTGGTCATGGCCGAGGAGCAGTTGGCCGAGGAACCGACCGCCCGGAACTCGAACTTGTTGCCAGTGAAGGCGAAGGGCGAGGTGCGGTTCCGGTCGGTGTTGTCGAGCAGGATGGCGGGAATCTTATCAATGCCGAGCTTGAGGTAGATGTTGTCGCCTTTGTCGAGGGGCACTTTGGCGGTGCGCTCCAGCTCATCCAGTACCGAGTCGAGCATCGAGCCCACGAAGACCGACATGATGGCCGGCGGGGCTTCGTTGGCGCCTAAACGGTGGTCGTTGCTGGCCGAGGCGATGCTGGAACGCAGCAAATCGGCGTAGCGGTGAACGGCCTTGATGGTGGTGATGAAGAACGCCAGGAACTGTAGGTTCTCCTTCGGGCGACGACCGGGAGCCAGCAGGTTCACGCCGGTATCGGTGCTCATGGCCCAGTTGTTATGCTTGCCCGAGCCGTTAACGCCCGCGAAAGGCTTCTCGTGCAACAGCACCTTGAAGTTGTGCTTATCGGCCACGCGCTCCATGATATCCATGAGCAGCTGGTTGTGGTCGACGGCCAGGTTGGCGTCCTCGAAGGTAGGGGCGCACTCGAATTGGTGCGGGGCCACCTCGTTGTGGCGGGTGCGCAGCGGGATGCCCAGCTTGTTGGCTTCCTCCTCGTATTCCAGCATGTAGGCGTGCACGCGGGCCGGAATCGAGCCGAAGTAGTGGTCGTCGAGCTGCTGACCCTTGGCCGGCGCGTGGCCGAACAGGGTGCGGCCGGTCATCACCAGGTCGGGACGGGCGCTGTACAGGGCCTTATCGACCAGAAAGTACTCCTGCTCGATGCCCAGCGTGGTATGCACGCGCTGCACGTCCTTATCGAAATACTGGCACACATCCACGGCGGCCTTTTCCAGAGTGGCCAGCGACTTCAGCAGCGGGGCTTTGTAGTCGAGCGCCTCGCCGGTGTAGGCGACGAAGATGGTGGGGATGCACAGGGTTTTGGCCCCGGCGGTTTCAATGATGAAGGCGGGCGAAGTGGGGTCCCAGGCCGTGTAGCCGCGGGCCTCGAAGGTGTTGCGGATGCCGCCGTTGGGGAACGACGAGGCATCGGGCTCCTGCTGCACCAGCGCCGAGCCTTTGAAATTCTCAATCGGCCGGCCGTCGGGGCTCAGGTCGAAGAAGGAGTCGTGCTTTTCGGCGGTAGCACCGGTGAGGGGCTGAAACCAGTGCGTGTAGTGGGTAGCACCCTTGGCCATGGCCCAGGTTTTCATGGCCGAAGCCACGGCGTCGGCCACACTGCGCTCTACCGGCGAGGCTTGCTTGATGGCAGCCTGGAGCTTCTTGAAGTATTCGCCGGGCATCGTAGCCCGCATGGCGTCGAGGTTGAACACGTTCTTGCCGAACGTTTCGGAGCGGCGCTCACCCGAAATAGTGACGGCCAGCGGCTGGCGCTGGTCAACGAGTTCGAGAGCTTTAAAGCGAAGAATTGCCATGCCAGAATTAAGCGTGAGAATAATCAGGGTTAGTAGGTCAAAGGTAGGGGCAACATTCCACATTTTACAAAGCACCCCATAATTTTTCACCTTGTTTTTCGATAAACACCTTCTATCTACCTATCACCCCCTCGAAATACACCGTGTTATCTCAAAGTTATGCCAGTAACTAGCCGAACTCCCCCCTTCTTGTCTCCCAAACGCGCGCTGCATTCATATCGTGCTCCAAGCGGCACCCCGTACCGCTGATACCGCCCGGGCTTCTACCTTTGCGGGGTGAAAAACCGCTTTGCGTTCCAGCCCCGCTATTTTTTGTTCTGGCTGGTGTATTTCGTGGCGGCCAAGGCTGTCTTTTTGCTGTACCACTGGGCTCGCACGGTGGCGTTGCCGACGGGCACCGTGCCCCGCGTTTTCGGCTACGGCCTGCGGCTCGATGCTTCGGCGGCGGCGTACCTATGCGTGGTACCGTTTGCGGTGTTTCTGCTGGGCAGCCTGCTGGGGAAGCGGTTTCCGCTGGAGCGGCTGCTGCGGTTTTTCACGGCCGTGGCGGTCGTGGTACTGGCGGCCCTTACTACCGCCGACCTGGAGCTGTACCGGGCCTGGGGTTTCCGGCTCGATGCCACGCCGCTGCAATACCTGAGTACGCCGCAGGAAGCGGCGGCCTCGGCGGGCAGCGCGCCGGTGGCGTTGCTGCTGGGGTTATTTGCGGGGTTGCTGGTACTGGGCTGTTTTCTTTATAAAGGAGTAGTGGGCCGCCTGCCCGAGCTGCCGGCTGGCTTCGGGCGGGGCCGGGCGGCACTGGCGGCACTGCTGTACCTGGCGCTGCTGGTGGTGCCGCTGCGCGGGGGCCTGCAGCAGATTCCGGTGAACCAGAGCGACGTGTACTTTTCCAGCGTGCCCTTCGCCAACCACGCGGCCGTGAACGTGCCCTGGAACGTGGTTAACTCGATTTTCCTGCAGAATGCCGGCCCGGGCAGCTACGCCTTCCTGCCCGATTCCACCGCTGCCCGCCTGACGCAGCAACTATACGCCCCCACCGCGCCGGATACCGTCCGGCTGCTGCGCCCGGGCCGGCCCAACGTGCTGTTCATTATCCTGGAAAGCTTCACCGGCAAGCTGGTGGGCCATCTGGGCGGCGAGGCGGGCGTGACGCCCACGCTGGACAGCCTAAGCCGCACCGGGGTTTCGTTCCGGAACATCTACGCGGCCGGCGACCGGAGCCAGAAGGGCCTCGTGGCCCTGCTTTCGGGCTACCCCAACCAGCCGGCTACCTCCATTATTAAGTACCCGCGCAAGACGGAGCGCCTGCCCCACCTGGCCCGGGTGCTGCGCGGACAGGGTTACTCCTCGGCCTACTACCACGGCGGCGAGCTGGCGTTTGCCAACATGAAAAGCTACCTCGTGACGGCCGGCTACGAGCGGTTCACGGAGCGTGCCGACTTCGCCCGCCCGGACCAAAACTCCAAATGGGGTGCCCACGACCATGTGCTGTTTGCCCGCATGCTGCGCGAGCTGCCCCAGCAGCAGCAACCTTTCTTCATAACGGCCTTTACCCTCAGCTCCCACGAGCCCTTCGACGTGCCCATGCCTACCCGCTTCCCGGGCACCGATGAGGCCAGCCGCTTTCGCAACTCGGTGTACTACACCGACCACGTGCTGGGCCGGTTTCTGGCCGAGGCCCGCCGGCAGCCCTGGTGGGCCAACACGCTGGTGGTGCTGGTAGCCGACCACGGCCACCCCCAGCCCGGCGACTCGCCCAACCACGCCCCCGAGAAGTTCCGGGTGCCGCTGCTGCTCACGGGCGGGGCGCTGCGCCCGGCGGCCCGGGGCCGCCAGATCAGCACCTTCGGCAGCCAGACCGACGTAGCCGCCACCCTGTTGCACCAGTTGCAGCTGTCCGCCACCGACTTCCGATGGAGCCGCGACCTGCTGGCCCCTGCCCCGGCCGCCTGGCCAGGCGGCGCGGCCTTCTACTGCTTCACCGATGGCTTCGGGGTGGTGACGCCGGCCGGCACCGTGACTTACGATAACGTGGCCCGGCAGGTAATTGAGCGTGATGCGGGCGTGTCGGATACCCAGCTGCGGTTCGGGCAGGCGTATGAGCAGGTGTCGTTTTCAGATTTTCTGAAGAAGTAAGAAAGGGCTAGGCCCAAGCTTGATTGCTAATACCCTAAACTTTGTTTGAGGTCGGCTTACCTTATAAAGCTATACATTCCGCCACCTGTCCTCCAAGTCCACTCTCGCGCATACCAGAAACCTGCAACTTCCGGCTCCGGCCGACTTCTTGCGGCAACAACCTCTTCTCCACTCCCATGAACGTCCCCCAACCCGAGCTGCTTTTCGTGTACAACGCCAACGCCGGCTGGCTGAACGGGGTGCTGGATACGCTGCACAAAACCTTTGCGCCGGCCACCTACCCCTGCTCGCTGTGCGCCGTCACGTACGGCGCGCGCACGATGTATCCGAAGTGGCGGGTGTTTCTGGAGCGGCTGCCGGCTCGCACCCAGTTCCTGCACCGCGACGAGCTGGCCCGGCAGTACCCGGTGCTGCGTGAAACGGCCCTGCCGGCCGTGTTCCGGCGCGACGCTGCCACGGAGCCCTGGCACATATTTTTGTCGGCCCCGGAGCTGCGGCTGCTGGATCTGGCGGGACTGATGCGGGCCGTGGAAACCCGGCTGCTGGAAACCAACCAGCCGGCCGCCGGGTTGTAGGCCGCCGCTGCTGCCGGAAACCCGCAACTTCCGCCGTATCTTTGCCGCCTTGTTTATGGAAATGGAAACCAGAAAAGTCGCCTTTTACACGTTGGGCTGCAAGCTCAACTTCTCCGAAACCTCGGCTATCGGCCGGCAGTTCGAGGAGCACGGCTTCGTGAAGGCTGCCTTCGAGGATGCGGCCGATATCTACGTCATCAACACCTGCTCGGTCACGGACCACGCCGACCGCAAGTGCCGGAAGGTGGTGAAAGAGGCCCTCAAGCACAATCCCGAGGCTTTTGTGGCCATTGTGGGCTGCTACGCTCAACTCAAGCCCCAGGAAATTGCCGAAATACCCGGCGTGCACGCTGTACTGGGCGCGGCCGAGAAGTTTCAGCTGGTAGAAACGCTGGCGGGCTTCCAGAAGCCCGCCGCGGGCCAGCCCGGCCGGGTCTTCGCCTCACCTATTTCCGAGGCCACCGAGTTTCACGCGGCCCACAGCTACGGTGACCGGACCCGCACCTTCCTGAAGGTACAGGACGGCTGCGACTACTCCTGCTCGTTCTGCACCATTCCGCTGGCGCGCGGGGCCAGCCGCTCGGGCTCGGTGCAGAGCGTGGTGGAGCGGGTGCAAAAGCTGGCCGCAACCGGCGTCAAGGAAATCGTGCTGACGGGCGTCAACCTCGGTGACTTTGGCTTGCAGGGCCCCGAGCGGGAACGGCAGGAGAACTTCTTCGACCTGGTGCGGGCTTTGGATGAGGTGGAAGGCATCGAGCGGTTCCGCATCAGCAGCTGCGAGCCGAATCTGCTGTCCGACGAGATTATCCGCTTCGTGGCGCAGTCGAAACGGTTTATGCCCCACTTCCACATCCCGCTGCAGTCGGGCTCCAACAAGATTCTGGGCCTGATGCGCCGCCGCTACCGCCGGGAGCTGTACGTGGAACGGGTACGCCTTATCAAGGAGGTGATGCCGCACGCCTGCATCGGCGTAGACGTCATCGTGGGCTTTCCCGGCGAAACGGAGGCTGATTTCTTGGAAACCTACCAGTTTCTGAACGAGCTGGACGTAAGCTACCTGCACGTATTTCCGTACTCGGAGCGCGAAAACACGCTAGCCCCTACGCTGCCCGGCCGCGTGCAGGACCGCCACCGCCACGAGCGCACCACCCAACTCCGGAGCCTGTCCGAAAAGAAGAAGCGTCATTTCTACGAGCAGCACACGGGCCTGGAAACGGCCGTACTCTTCGAGGACGATGTGACCAATGGCCAGATGGAAGGCTTCACGCCCAACTATATTAGGGTGGCAGCCAAATACGACCCGCTGCTGGTGGGCGAATTAAAGCGCCTGCGCCTCACCACCGTGAATCCGCAGAACCTGATGGAAGCGGAGGAAATGGGCATTGAGGTCTTTCAGCACTAGTGCTGGCGCAGGCACTTAATTACCCAAAAGAAAAACTCCTGACGCTACTTAGCGTCAGGAGTTTTTCTTTTGGGTAAATCAGAATTCACCGAGTTACCGGTACTACGCCAACTTCCGTTGCATCAGATCCATCATCTGCTGCATCAGGCGTTGCTGGTCTTGCAGGTGCTGATTGCGCATTTCCGCCATGGCCAACTGGTGAGCCATCTGCTGGGTGTACAGGGCCGTTTGCCAAGCGCCCGCATCCGGAACAGTTGCGGTGGCGGCAACGGTTGGGGCAGCTACTACCGGCGCTGCGGGCGGCGGCGCCACAACTAGGCCCGGAGCAACGGGAGCAACGGACTCAGCCGTGGAAGTTGCAGGCTCGGGGGGTATAGGCCGGGGAGTCGGGGATTCAGCCGGAGCTGGAGCCACCGGAACGGAAGCAGGTACCGCAACCGGCATTGCCGCCTCTTCCACGGATGAAACTGTTGCGGGTACGACGGCCGCGGCCGGAACTTCCGCAACTGTGTGCTCTGGCTTTTCTGCCAGTTTTACCTGCTTTGGGGTTTCGCCGGGAGTGGTCAGCATCGGGCCGGAGCCTTGCAGCAACCAATCCTTGGAAACATTTGGGTAAACTTCAAAAACCTTGCAGATAAGATCAAATCCTGGCTTGTTACGCTCTTCCACCAGGTGCTGGATAACCGTGGCTGTCTTGTCCAGCGACATGGCAAATGCGTTCTTGGATATACCCAAATGGTTTATCAACTGTACAAAGCGCTGCCCTACCGAGGTGTCTTCCATATTGTTCATTTGTTTATCAAATACAAACATATGAATAATATGCCGAATGTATCTTATATCCGCTTGCTCTTTTACACGCCCCTGGCAGGAAACCAGGCGGGAATTTTGTCCGGGAAGCTACCTGGTGGCAGTTCGAAACCGTTGCCAATTTCTTGTGTCAGTTACGACAACGTTACCGGCTCGAGCAAAGGCGGACGCATTAGCGAGGCTGGTGCAGCGGTTTCAGTTAGGGTGTATCGCCTAGTATTCTCCTCATCAAATGATAATTGGCAGGGGTGGTGTAGACAGCAAGTTGCGCGGAATAGCACCTCCGCATTTCCCATGTATGCCGTTTGCCGTTTCGCTGTACGCTACTCTCCGCACAGTGTCACTGCCTGCTGACCAAGCCATTGCGCCCGCAGCTGCCAGCCGGAAGAATTCTGCGGGTGCCCGGAGCTTCTGGCGTAGTCTGGCAGATTAACCGGAGCGAGCCAGCGCGGGGCGTTCAGTTAGCCTGCTGTCCATACGCTTTCGTACAACTTTCGTGGCCCCGCCATACGGCCATCTGGTTTGTTGCTGGCCTCCCTCCTGCCCACTTAGTGGCTGAACAGGGTCGCTCCGTCAGAAGAGCTATGACCAAGCCACCTGATTTGCCTGCCCATATTCCGACTGCTGCCACGCTTCGAACGCCTGGGTCAGGGCATGATCCGGTTCGAGTGGGCGTACGTCCCGGCCAAACCACAGGTATATTTCCTGCTGAAGCAGGCCGAGCCGCTGCTCAGGCGTGGCCGCTTTGGGCAGCTGGTAAAGCAGCGTACGGGCCAACTCAGGATACAAAGGCGAAGCCGCGGCATCCGGCCCCAGCCCGGCGGGGTCGTGGTGCACCAGTAGTTGGTGCAACGAATCGAAGTGGATTCCGAAGGCGTGACGGGCCGTGGCCAGATCGGGAATTTGGGCGTGCAGCAGCTCCCGGCGCTGATGTGCCAACAGTTCCCGGCGCAACTGGTTTTCGGCGGCCTGGTTGCGCTGCCGGCGTGAAACCAGTGCCAATAACAATCCTAATCCAGGAATCATAGGGCAACTACTCGGCTTCGGAAACTACCCGTAGCTAGTGCCGCTGCCGGCCTGACCAATGGACTTCTGCCCGTGGCTGCTACTCGAACCGCAACGACTCAATGGGGTCGAGGCCGGCGGCTTTGCTGGCGGGGTAGTAGCCCGAGGCCAGCCCCACGGTTACGCAAATTACCAGGCCCACTATCATCCAGAGCCAGGGTACAATAAAGCCCCCGCTGCCCACCAGCAACGAGACGCCGTTGCCCATACCCACGCCCAGCAGAATGCCCAGCGTACCACCCATCACGCAAATTACAATGGCCTCAATCAGGAATTGTTGGCGGATTTGCACGGCCGTTGCCCCCAGGGCCTTCCGAATCCCAATTTCCCGGGTCCGCTCCGTTACCGATACCATCATGATGTTCATGAGGGCAATACTGGCCCCAAGCAGCGTGATAAAGCCCACCAGCCCCCCTCCCATCCGCAGGTTACCGGACAGCGAATCAAGCTTGCCGGCCAACGAGTCGGAACGCTCCACCTCGAAGCTGTCGGGCTGGCCGAGCACGTCGTGGCGCACGGCGCGCATGATGCCGGTGGCCTCACCGGTGAGGTAGTTGAGCTGGTTGGCGTCGGTGGTGGCGGTTTTGATGTCGTAAGTCAGGGCACGCTGGCGCGGCATCTGGTTGCCGGTTTCCAGCGGAATAAGAATCAGCCGGTCGGCGCCGCCGCCGCCGCCCATGCTGCTGCCGCTTTTCTCCAGCTCTCCAATCACCAGAAAGCGGCGGCCCAGCAGGTAGACGTACTTATCAAGCAGACTTTGGTTGGGGAAGAGCTTCTCCTTGATTTCGGAGCCGACGATGGCCACGTTGGTGCCGTTATCCAGCTCGGTCTGGGAGAAGGAGCGCCCCGCTTTCAGGTTGTAGCTTTGAATCAGCAGGTAATTTTCGTCGCCGGCCATTACCTGCATGTTGGGGTTGGTTTTCTCCCCGTTGGCCTTCACCTCCACGGCTCCCGCAATAAAGGCTGATACCCCCACTTTGGCCTCCTCCCCGATCTGAGCCTTGTACTGGCGGGCCTGCAGATACGTCAGTGCCGGGTAGGTTTTGTCCTGCACCCCCCCGCGCCGCATGCGGTTACTGTAGCCTTTAGCCTTGATTTCGAAGGAGTTGGCCCCCAGGCTGGCAAACGTGGAGTTGAGCGAGGCTTTGATGGCGTCAATGGCCGTGAGGATGCCCACCAGCGACATAATGCCGATGCTCACAATCAGGGCCGTAAGCACGGTGCGCAGCAGATTGCTGTGAATGGAACGAAACGCCTCTTTGATGTTTTCCAGCAAGTGCATAACGACGGCGACAAACGAAGAACGGACCAGAACAAAAGGAAGCGGCGGAAGTGGCCTTGAGGACCTCAAAACCGCCACCGCCGGTCGCGCAAGGTAACGGCTTTTGGGCGAAACTCCCACCCGGATTCCGTACCTTGAATCACGGATTTCGGCGGATTTGGTGCATTGCCCGGATTCCGACCATTGACGCTGCTTTACCCTGGCCCGGTTCACCGGTTTGCCACCCGATTTTACTTCCGCGCTATGAATTTTCCCCGCCTTTTTGCTTTGCTGCTGGTGCTGGTGGCCGGTCTGGCCCGACCCCTGGCCGGTTGGGCCAACCACATTTTCATCCCGATGGATAACACCCAGAAGGAGCATCTGAAAGCCTACGGCGCGGCCTACTGGCTGCTGGGTAAGCAAGTAGAAGTGGACTGGCTGCTCAACTACCGGGGCGGGGCCTTCGCCTGCGACGTGGTGGCCGGGGCCGAGAACGAGCTGGCCGTGCGCGGCGTGAGCTACCAGGTGATTTCCGAAGCCCAGTACACCAGCATCCTGTCGGAAATAGCCGACCCCAACGCCAACATGGACGTGATGAAGCTGGAGAAAGTGCCCAAAATTGCGGTGTACACGCCCAAAGGCAAGCAGCCCTGGGACGACGCCGTGACGATGGTGCTGGCCTACGCCGAAATTCCCTACACCCAAATCTACGACGACGAAGTGCTGCGCGGCGACCTGCCCAAGTACGACTGGCTGCACCTGCACCACGAGGACTTCACGGGCCAGTACGGTAAGTTCTACGCCAATTACCGCTCCCGCCCCTGGTATCAGCAGCAGCAGCGCGACGCTGAGGCGGCCGCCAAACGCAACGGCTTTACCAAAGTAAGCCAGATGAAAGGAGCCGTGACGGTGAAAATGCAGGAATTCATTGCCGGCGGCGGCTTTCTGTTTGCCATGTGCTCGGCCACCGACTCCTACGATATTGCCCTGGCAGGCCTGGGCGTGGATATGGTGGAGACGATGTACGACGGCGACGCCGCCGACCCGGCCGCGCAGTCCAAGCTCAACTTCAACCGCACGCTGGCCTTTCAGAACTTCCAGCTGCGCATGAACCCCTACGAGTACGAGTACAGCAACATCGACATGGACCCGCGCGAGCGGGGCGTGTACGAGGACAACGACTACTTCCAGCTGTTCAACTTCTCGGCCAAGTACGACCCCGTACCCACCATGCTCACCCAGAACCACGAGCGCACGGTGCACGGCTTTATGGGCCAGACCACCGCGTTCCGCAAGCAGCTGATAAAGCCCGACGTGGTAACAATGGGCGAAAACAAGGCCTCTGGCGAGGTGCGCTACATGCACGGCACGCTGGGCAAAGGCACCTGGACGTTCTACGGCGGCCACGACCCCGAGGACTACCAGCACCTGGTGGAGGAAGAGCCCACCGACCTGAGCCTGCACCCCAACTCCCCAGGCTACCGCCTTATTCTCAACAACATTCTCTTCCCGGCGGCCAAGAAAAAGAAGCAGAAGACCTGAGCCATTTCGGCCCCGCTACCGGATTTCGGAAAACCGCCGAGTCGCTGGTAACAGCCCTGACGTTGCGTCTGCACGTCAGGGCTTTTTTTTTTGGCGGGCCGCAGTACCCGTCGGGAGAGCAAACACGTTGGGATATTTTCATCCCCTATTCTGCTGCCATGGCTACGCCCATTCCCCCCGCCAACTACGGCTTTTCCACCAGCCAGGGTGATATCCGCACGGACAATCCGCTGCCGCGTGCCGTCCTACGCACAAACAACTACCTGCTGCTGGACGGCGAGTGGAACTTCGCCCTGGACCCCGACGACGCCGGGCTGCGGGAGCAGTGGTACGTGGCCCACCCGTACCCGCGCACGGCCAGCTGGCCGGGGTCGGTGGAGGAGCACCTGGCCCAGGAGCAGCCCGATGGCCCCGGCTGGCGCGATAAGGTGGTGGTGTGGTACGAGCGGGAATTTGCCTTGCCGGAGCGGGGCAACGACAGCGCGCATTCTTTGTTTCAACTCACATTCGGGGCCTGCGGCTACGAAACCCGGGTGTGGCTCAACGGCTTTCTGCTTTCGACCATCGAGGGCGAGGACGTGCATTACGGCGAGTATACCTCCTTCTCGTTTGAGCTGCGCGAAGAGCATTTGCGCCCGGTCAACCGCCTGACCGTCCGGATTGTGGACACGATGGACGCCGAAACCCCGCGCGGCAAGCAGGAGTCGCACGTGTACAAGCGCGGGGGCATTTGGTACCAGACTTATACCGGCGCGGTGCGCAGCGTGTGGCTGGAGCTGGTGGAGCGCAACCGACTCCGCTCCCGCGTGGGCGTCGACAGCGTCATCGAGGATAAAATGGTGCGCTTCGACCTGACTACCCGCATCCACGACCCCGGCCTGTATACGCTGCGGCTGCAAGTGTTTGACCGTACCGCTACCGCGCCGCAGCCGTTGGCCACTGCCGATTTTCCGTTGCGCCTGGAGGCCGGCCAGCGGCGGCAGCGGGTGGTAATGGAGTTGCCTACTGCCCGCCTCTGGGCTCCCGGCACGCCCACCCTCTACCACTTGGTTGCCCAGCTGCTCGACAGCGAAGGCTACGTAGCGCAGATTGAAACCCACTTCGGCCTCCGCAAAATTGAGTCGCGCGGAACGTATGTGTACCTCAACAACGAACCAACGTATCTGGATGGCATCCTGTACCAGCCCGGCACGGCCACCTACGAGCAAATGCAGCGCCACATGCACGCCATGCAGGCCTTGGGCTGCAACCTGGTGCGCGTGCATATTGCCGGCGTCGACCCGCGCATCTATAACCTGGCCGACGAACTGGGGCTGCTGCTGTGGGTGGAAGTACCCAGCCCCCACGCCTCCACGCCCCGCAGCCGGGAAAACCACCGGGCCGAGCTGCTCCGGATGCTGGCCCTGATGGAGTCGCACCCTTCCGTAGTCATCTGGAGCCTGTATAATGAGGACTGGGGAGCCCAGGATATTGCCACCAACCCCGAAACCCGGCAATACATCGTGGATATGTACCATTACCTGCACATCAACCATCCGCAGTTTCTGGTGGTGGATAACGACGGGTGGCAGCACATTTCCCAGGCCGGCCGGCTGAAATCGGACCTGCTGACGGCCCATGTGTACACGCCCGATGTGAACCGCTGGGCCGAACTACTGGACCATATGGTGCGAGGCGACCTGAACAATGTAGCCGTGCTGCCGCTGGTTATCGGCGACCCATTTTTCTACGGCCGCCAAAAACCCTTGATTATCAGTGAGTGGGGCGGCTTTGGCTTTGCCGACTACGGCGGCCCACAAAGCGCGGAAGAGCGCACTGACCGTATCCGGCAGTTCAAGCAGGAGCTACGGCAGCGTCCTCTGGCGGGCGACGTTTACACGCAGGCCACCAATATTGAGGAGGAACGCAACGGTCTGCTCGATCCGCACACCGGCGAATTATCCGTACCGGCCGGGCTGCTGGCCTCCCACAAGCCGGTTACTCCACTGCCGGACACTACCCTGCCCCACTAGTAGCTGTTACTTCGGCAGCCGCAGGATTTGTTGCGCTACGGCGGGCAGATCGGACGTTTTTTCGGGGTCGATGGGCATTATCAGATCAATCAGTACCGGCTGGCCTTTCGCTACGCCGGACACAATCAGCTGGTAGGCCATCCCGCCGGTTTCAGTTGGGTAGCTCAGGCGCACACCCTGCGCTGGCGGGCCGTCCAGGATAGTACACTCGAACGGCAGTTTCTCGGTGCCTTTGTGCTTCTTTTCCGCCTGCCGGATATACTGCGCCGGGTAGGTTTTCATTACACTGAAATCCAGGTACATCCAGCTTAGATCATACGTTGAGCAGGTCAGCTGGGACTTGCTGGCGGGCGTGCAGCCGCTGTTTACGGGTAGCTCGACGCCACAGAAGTTAAGTGTAGCCGCAGCCGTTTCGGCCGGAGCCTGCGCCCAGCCCTGGATCGGAAGCCCACACAGAAGTAAAAGCAGAAGTTTCAGCAGGTTTTTCATAGCGTTATGCAAAAGGCAGGGGTGCCTAAACTACTAAGGGTTTGACATATCACAAGCAACGCGGCAACAATTCCACCGCAGAATACTCCGTCAGCCAAACCTGCTAGTGCATCCGGTCGTCGCGGACGGGCAGGTTGGTCACGATTTCGCCCTCGATTTTGAGCAGCTCCTGCAGGCGGGCATCTACCTCCTGCGCGTCGCAGTATTCCTTGGCCAGATCCACGTAGCTCACGAAGTGCCCCGCTTCGGAAGCCATCAACTCGTAGTAGAACTGGCTGAGCTCGGGGTCGGGAATATGCTTCCACAACAGCTTGAACCTTTCGCAACTACGGGCTTCTATCAGAGCACTTACCAGCAGCTGATCCATAAGCTGCCGCTCGCGGGCCCCACCCTTGCGAATGTGAGTCATCAGCTGCACCACGTACTCGTCGCGGCGGGGCCGGCCCAGCTCGTGGCCGCGCTTGCGCAGCTCCTGCAGCACACGGGCAAAATGCTCCCACTCCTCGGCCACTAGGGCCGTCAGCTCTTCCACCAGCCGGGTTTTCTCAGGGTACTTTACAATCAGCGAAATCCCAGTACTGGCCGCCTTCTGCTCACAGTAGGCATGATCCACCAAGATGTCCTCGATATTTTTGCTGGCAATATCCACCCAGCGCGGGTCGGAGTTCAGCTTCAGCTTCAGAATGGTTTTTTCTTTCATGGGGAGCAGAGGTGAACTGGTGAGATAGTGAAATGGTGAGTTGGCTGTTGGGCTTGCGCCACTTGCGCGACTCGAACAGCCAACTCACCATCTCACTATCTCACCAGTTCACTGATTAATTGAAGAACTGCCAGCGGATACCGAACTCGAAGCGGCGCGGCAGGGCAGCGTAATAAGGCGTGGCAAAGTAGCCCGACTGCGGCAGGAACTGGTTGATATAGGCCATTTTGAGGAATACTCCCAGTGAGCCAATGTCGCCGCTTACGAATACGTCGGCCACCGGCGTATTGCGCACCGTGAAGCGGTCCTGCACCAAAAACTGCTGGATGCTGGGGCTGTAGTCATAGGCTTTCCAGCGCGAATGGAAGTAGGCCTGCACCCCGGCCTGGCCCAGCAGGGCCTTCTTGAACAGATAGCCCTGATAGTACACCCGCGACTCACCCACGAGGGTCGGAATCCGCAGGCCGGGGTTGTCGTCGCCGGCTCCAAGAGTGTACGTAGCCTGGTTATCGGCCACGAACTTGCCCCAGGTAAGCCGGTAGCGGGCCATAAGAGTGGTCAGCTGCCGGGAAGTGCCCAGCTGCTGAGGCCCCGCCACCTGAAACGCATCGGGCCGGGCCGAATAGTAGATCAGGTTCTGAATATTGGCCACCGTGCCTACGGCTTCCAGGTAGTGCTTGCCCAGCTGCTGGGCGGCCCGCACCCGCACCTGCTGCACGTTGGTATTCTCGAATGGAGCGGCGCTGCCCGCGGTATGGTCCCAGATGTAGTGGTTGCCCGAAAACCGCTGCTCCGTGAGCGTGGGCGCGTAGCTGCTGAACAGGATTTCGCCGCTCAGCGGACCCAGCCGGGCATTGCCGCGCAGCAAGTATTCGGTATTGGCCAGGTTGGTGAGGTCGGCGGTAGGTTTGATTTCGCCGACGGTTTCAATAGCAAACTGCTTATAGCGGAAGGCCGCCGTGCCGCCCACAAACAGCTGGGTACCGGTTTCGCGGGGAAAGGCATCAACCTCCTCGGTCAGGGGCACGACGCCCGTGCGGTACTGGTTGCGCCAGGAATAGGTGCGCTGCCGGCCATAGAGGCGGTAAGCCACGCTGCGCGAATTACCCATGACGCCCAGCGTATTCTCCAGCTGCCGGAACTCGGCCCGGTCATCGGTAATGGCGAGATTTTGCAGCCGTTTGTCGTAGCGGGAAGTCCCGTCGTCGAAGGTCAGCTTATCGTCGGTGTACTTGTTCTGCTGCCGACTCCAGTCGATGATGTGAAAGGCCGTGAGCCCGCGCCCCAGCAAACGATACGTGTGGGCCAGCCGCACCTCGTCCCGGTCGTCGCGGTTGATAGCGCCCACCAGCCGAACCGTTTCGCGCTGATAATCGAACAGCTGCGAGAGGATAATATTCCCGTTTTCGTCGTAATCGTCCTGATTTTCCGGGTCCGGCGTGAGCCGACGGGGAATAATGCCGCCCTGCTCCGCCGCCCGGTGCCGGGCCGTGCTGAAGTTGGCCATGGCGTGATAGCGGCCCTCGGGCGAATCGTAGCGAACAAAGAACAGGAAGTTGTTGTGCTCCACCTGGCCGGTTTTGGTGTTGGTGACGGCCACCGCCTTGTTGGCCCCGAACCGCTCGAAGGCAAACCCCGCGTTAAAGTGCTTTTTGAGGCTGCGGGCGTAGGAAAGCTCAAAAATCTGCTCGTAGGGGTTGCCCTGGTGGAAGCGAAAAAACGTGTAGGGCGAGCGGGTATCGTAGTACGGCACATCGGCCGCGTTGCGGGCATACTTGTCGAACACAGTCCGGCCGGGGCGGGCCCCCAGCTTCAGGTTGGGCTCCCAGAGCAGGCGGCGCGAGGCCGTCCCGAAGTTGCCCAGGTCCTGCTGAAACGTGGTATCGTGGGCCCAGTAACGCTGCTGGGGCAGGCGCGTGAGGGTGGTATCAACCATCCGGCCCAGGGTATCCTCGCGCAGCAAATCCCGCTCCTTAAGCACGAAGGTGGTGTGCGCGCCGTAGCGCACCTTCGTGGAGTCGTCCAGAATCTGGGCGTGGCCGAGGGCAGGTGCCAGCCCGGCCGCCAGCAGCAGGGCCGCAGGCACCACGCCCCGCCGTACCCGGCACTGCGCGGGTACGGAACCAGAGGAAGACGCCAGAACAGAAAAGGGCAGCGGAATCAGCAACGAATCAGACAACAGCGTGGGGCGGAAAGTACGGGGTCAGCAGCGCCCGGAGCCGGTCGGCCCCGTCGGCCAGAAAGCAGACGTCAATAGGAATGTAAAATACGGGCAAATTGGCCACACTTGCCGCCAGTGCCGGTTCCAGCAGCCGCACAGCGTCTTTCTGGGTGGTCAGAACGACCTGGCCAGGCTGTAATTGCGCCGCCAGGCGGGTTATTTCCTCTGGCTGGAAGGCGTGGTGGTCGGCAAAGCGGGCGTGGTGCACGATGCGGTAGCCCGCCCCTTCCAGGTGCTCCCGTAACGGCCCGGGCTGGGCAATGCCTGTCAGCAGCACGATGTCGGCCCCGGGTCCGGCCCCCAGCCCGGACACCGGCACCGGCGCGCCGTAGACATAGGTGGAAAACAGCACCGGCACCGCCGGGCGGGCGTAGCGCCGGATGCGGCGCGTAATTTCCTGCTGGTCAGCGGAGCTCAGCTGCGGGTCACACTTCGTGACGATAATCACATCGGCCCGCCCCGCCCCGCTCCGGCTCTCCCGCAGCCGGCCGGCGGGCAGCACAAAATCCTGGTAAAAAGGCCGCTGCTGCTCCGTAAGCAGCACGCTGAAGTGAGGCTGTACGCGGCGGTGCTGGTAGGCATCGTCGAGGACCACTGTCCCTACCTCGGGTTGAGCAAACAGCTGGTTGAGGCCGGCCTGCCGGTCTTCGCACACGGCCACGGGCACCGCGCCGGCAAAGTCCTGATAGTGCTGCGACGGCTCGTCGCCGAAGGTGGCGGCGGTTTCCTGCGGGTTGCCGAGGCGAAAGCCCCGGCTGCGGCGGCCGTAGCCCCGGCTCAGAATGGCCGGTTGCTGGCCGTGGCGCAGCAGCTCGCGCACCAGCCAGGCCACGTGGGGCGTTTTGCCGGTGCCGCCCACCCGCAGGTTGCCCACGCTCAGCACCGGTCCCGGCCAGACGCGACCCACGGACCGGCGGCCGGTATCATAGAGCCAGTTGCGGCCGGCCATAACGGCGGCGTACAGCCAGCTCAGGGGCAGCAACAGGTAGGTAAGTAACATGGACATAAGCGACGGCGCGGCAACGGGAGGCGCAAAAGTAGCGGGTTGCGGCCGGGCGCTGTGCAATCAGGTCGGTTTTCCGTGGCGGAAGACGTAACTATCCGGGTTTCAGATCAGCCCCGACCCGTCTATCTTTGCCTGGCCCGGGGCCGCCTGTATCCCGAGTTCGTTGCTACGGCAGTAGCCCCGGCGGCCGGGCCTTTATTTGACATGCAACTATATCAGCTCCTGAAACGCGGGGCCTACCACGCCGATTTCTGCGAGGATTTCAGCGTAGCGCAGCCGCTGGGCGCGCACAAGCTGGTTCTGGCCGTCATGGACGGCTGCACGATGGGCCGGGAAAGCCACTTCGCCTCAACGCTGGTAGCCAAGGTGCTCCGGAAAGTGCTGAAGGAACACGCGTACCGGGAATTCTACGGCGAGTTGGTGGCTGCTTCCCTCGAAGCCGAGCTGCGCGAAATTATAGCAGCCGTGTTTGCGGAAATGCGGCAGCTGAAAAATCAATTATATCTTGAAACCAACGAACTGCTCACGACGCTGGTGGTGGCCCTGCTCGATACCGACTCGCGGCAGGTAGTGGTGCTGGCCCTGGGCGACGCCACCGTGGCCCTCAACGGCCGGCTCACCCGCTTCGAGCAGGACAACCGGCCCGATTACCTGGCCTACCACCTCAGCCGCCCTTTCGCCGAGTGGTACGACCAGCAGCGGCAGATCCTCCACGCCCCCAACTGTACCGACCTGGCCCTGGCCACCGACGGCATCGACAGCTTTGCGCCCACGGACGTGGCGGCTGAGGTTGACCTGCCAGACGTACCCGCCTATCTGCTGCTGAACCAGGAACTGGCGGAGCGCGAGGAAATGCTGACCATGAAGGTGCGGCGGCTGGAAAGCACGTTCGGCCTGGTTCCCACCGATGACGTAGCCATCCTGCGGGTGCGGCTCGCGTAAAACATGCCCCCCATCCTATCCGCCGGGTAATAAATTCTTTGCGCACTCCGGCTGCCAGGGCTCATTTTTACGGCGGTTTTCCGGTCAGTATCCGGCCAGCAACCAAGAAACAGGTTTGATTCTTCATGAAGCTGTTTTGGGAAGTATTTGAAATTTTAAAGAACGTCATGCTACGCTTGTCGAAGTATGACGTTCTGTGGACTTTCGGAACGGCTTTAATTTTTAATTGAATAGAATGTCCAAGCTACTCGACCTCATGCGCGTGCTGGAAGCGGCCGCCCCCCTGGCCTACCAGGAAAGCTACGACAACGCCGGCCTGCAGTACGGCGACCCTCAGGTGGAGGTGCGCGGCGTGCTCATCGCCCTCGACTGCACCCCAGCCGTGGTAGACGAGGCCATCCGGCGGGGTTGCAACGTGGTGGTGGCCCACCACCCACTCATCTTTAAGCCCCTCAAACGCCTCACCGGGGCCAACGAGGTGGAGCAGACCCTACTCAAAGCCATCCGCCACGACGTGGCGCTCTACGCCGCCCACACCAACCTGGATAACGTGCGCCACGGCGTGAACCGCAAGCTGGCCGAGAAGCTGGGCCTGCTGAACCTGCGCATCCTCGACCCCAAGCCCGGCTTGCTGGGCAAGCTCATCACCTACGTGCCCCCCACCCACACCGAAGCCGTATTGCAAGCCCTGTATACCGCCGGGGCCGGCCACATCGGCGACTACGCGCAGTGCAGTTTCCGCTCTGAGGGCACCTTTACTTTCACGCCCGGCGCGGATACCACCCCCTTCAGCGGCCAGCCGGGGCAGCCCCACACCGGCCCCGAGGACCGCGTGGAAGTACTACTGCCCCTGCACCTGCAGGGGGCTGCGCTCCGGGCGCTACGCCAGGCCCACCCCTACGAGGAAGTGGCCTACGAGCTCATCAAGCTGGAAAACGTGCATCAGGAGGTGGGCTCCGGCATGGTGGGCGAATTGCCCGAACCCCTGCCCCCCGCCGAGTTCCGGCAGCGGCTGCGGGCGGCGCTGGGCGTGCCCGTGGTGAAGCATACCGAGTTTGAGCCGCTTATTTCTACCGTGGCCCTGTGCGGCGGCGCGGGCAGCTTCCTCATTGGCAAGGCCCGCGCCGCCGGGGCCCAGGCCTACGTGACCGGCGACCTGAAATACCACGAATATTTTGGCGCCGAAGGCCGCCTGATGCTCTGCGACGTAGGCCATTTTGAGAGCGAGCAGTTCACGGGCGAAATCTTCCGGGATTTGCTTGCCGACAACTTTGGAAGTACTTTTGCGCTCTTCATTGCAGAGACCCTCACCAACCCCGTCCGTTATGATTTCTAATCCCTCCGCGGAAACCACCGTTGCTAGTAAGCTGGAAGCCCTCCTGAACCTGCAGCGCATTGACTCGCAGCTCGACGAAATTCGGCGCGTGCGCGGCGACCTGCCCGAAGAAGTGCAGGACCTGGAGGACGAAATTGCGGGCTACGAGGTGCGCGTGAGCAAGTTCGACGAGGAAATTTCCGGCCTCAACGACCAGATCAAGCAGCGCAAGCAGAACACCAAGGATGCCGATGGCCTGATCAAGCGCTACGAAGAGCAGCAGACCAACGTGCGCAACAACCGCGAGTACGAGGCTATTGCCAAGGAAATTGAGCTCCAGAAGCTGGAAATCCAGATTTCGGAGAAAAAAATCAAAGAAGCGCAGTACCAGATTGAGCTGAAAAACAACGAAATCAGCGGTACCAAACAGCGCCTCGACGAGCGGAAGAAGGATCTGACCAACAAGAAGTCGGAGCTGGAAACCATCGTGGGCGAGAGCGAAGCCGATGAGCAGAAGCTCATGGACGAGCGCGCTGAGGCCGTAAAGCCCATCGAAGACCGCCTGCTGACGGCCTACACCCGCATCCGCGGCAACGTACGCAACGGCTTGGCCGTGGTAACGGTGAAGCGCGACGCCTGCGGCGGCTGCTTCAACACGGTACCGCCCCAGCGCCAGGCCGACATCATCTCGCACAAGAAAATCATCGTGTGTGAGCACTGCGGCCGCGTACTGGCCGACGTGGAGGCCCGCGTGGTAGCTTAGGTTTTGCTGATAGTTTAAAGAGGAACGGCCTTTATCGGGGCCGTTCTTTTTTTGCCCATGATTTTTCGCGCAGTGATTCGCCGTGGATTTTGCAGTGGTATGCCGTGGCTGTTCTGGCTGCTGCTGTTTTCCTCTGCGTTCCTCCGCGAAGCCCTCTGCGCTCCTCTGCGGGAACCGCTATCAGAACTTACCCCCGCCCAAGCCCGCGCCTACGCCGAGGTGTTAAAAATGCGCCGGCCCCAGTTGGCGGGCTCCGAGGCCGGCACGGTGCTGGTGCAGGACTGCCTCGGTATTACGGAGCTGCTGGTGAGCCAGGATGCCACCCGCTACGCGGCCACCGTGGCGGCCCAGGAGGCGCGACTTAAGCTGCTGGACAAACAGCCGGCCGGCCCCTTGCAGGCCTACGCCGCCGCCGAAATCCGGCTGCACCAGGCCGCCGCCCAGGTGGTGTTCGGGCACGAGGTGCAGGGGGCCTGGAGTCTGCGCCAGAGTTATCTGGCCATGCAGCAGGTGGTGCGCCGCTACCCGCAGTACCTGCCGGCCCGCAAAACGCTGGGGATGCTGCAGTTTTTTATCGGGTCGTTGCCGGAGTCGTACCGCTGGTTTCTGAAGCTGCTGGGGCTGCCGGGCTCCGTGGAGGCGGGCCTGCACAACCTGCGCCGGGCCGCCACCGAGCCCAACGACTTCCAGCTGGAAAGCCGGCTGATTCTGGCGCTGCTGGAAGAAACCTACTACAAGAAGCCCGAGGCGGCCCTGGCCCTGATGGAAACCCTGCGCCGCCAGCAGCCTGATAATCTACTGGTCAGCTACCTGCTTATCAGTCAGCTGAAAAAGCAGCACCGCACCGAGGCCGCGTTGGCCGCCTACCGCGCCCGGCCCACCGGCCCCGGCTACCTGCCGCTGCCCTACCTGCACCACATGGCCGCCGATTTGCTGCTCTACCAGGGCCAATACGCGGCTTCCCAGCAAGCCAACGAGCAGTTTCTGCAGGAGTACCGGGGCCAGCACTACCGTAAAGACGCCTACTTCAAGCTGTATCTGGCCGCCTGGCTGAACGCCGATGCCCCGGCCGCCGCTCAGTACCGCCGCCGCATCGGCAGCGGCGGGCGCACGGTGCTGGAGGAGGACACCTACGCCCAACGCTTCTTCGACGATAAGCAGCCCCTCAACGCCCGCCTCACCCGGGCCCGCCTCCAGATTGACGGCGGCTACTACCGCGAGGCCCTGGCGACCCTCGACGGCTTCCGGACCACGGCCGCCACGCCCCTGCGCGACCGGCTGGAGGAGCCTTACCGCCGCGCCCGGGCCCTGCACCTGCTCGGCCGCCCCGATTCGGCCCGCCCGTTCTACGCCCGCACCATTGCCCTGGGCGGCACCGCCCCGTACTACTTTGCCCCGCAGTCGGCACTGCAGCTGGGCTACCTGGCCCAGGTGGCCGGGCAACCGGCCCTGGCCCGCCAGTATTTCCGGCAGGCCCTGAGCTACCCCAGGCACGAGTACAAAAACAGCACCGACACCAAAGCCAAACTGGCCCTGAAAGAGTTAGAATGACGCTGCTCGCCATGACCGCCTGCCGACGAGTCGCCGCTGACTATACCTTTGCTTCCGTGTCTGCCACTTCCCTTACTGTTCCGCTTACCCGGCTGCCGGCCGATTTCCGGGCCCGGGCCCTGCGCTGGGCCGCGCAGTTTTCGTACTGTGCCTACTTCGAGCCCAACGACCTGACGTACCCCGAAGGCCCGTTCCGGCGGCTGCTGGGCGTGGCCGCCGAAGCGCCCACTGCCCCCCATACCCTGGCCGAACTGCAGACGGAGTTGGTCGGCAGTAGTTCGACTGTGCCCCGGTTCGGGTTCCTGACGTACGAGGTCAAAAACGAAATTGAGGCCCTGCACAGCCACAACGCCTCGGGGCTGGCGTGGCCGGCGCTGCATTTCTTCGAGGCCCAGACCTGGCTGACCTGGGAAACCGACACGGTGACTCTGCACGGCCGCACGGCCGGGGTGCTGGCCGCTATTCTGGCCACCGAAGTACCGCCAACGGCCGCCCCCGCCGTGCCCCCCCTGACGCCCCGCATGCCCAAAGCCGACTACCTGGCGGCCGTGGAAGCCGTGCGCGAGGATATCCTCAACGGCGAAGTGTACGAGCTCAACCTCTGCCAGGAATTCTACGCCGAGGGCGTGCAGCTCGACCCCACGGACGTATTTCTGCGCCTGAACGCGGCCTCGCCGGCCCCGTTTGCGGGCTTCGTACGGCACCAGCAACATTACCTGCTGTGCGCCTCGCCCGAGCGGTTTTTGTCGCGCCACGGCACCACGCTGGTATCCCAGCCCATCAAGGGCACCATCCGGCGCGGCCTCACCTCGGCCGAGGACGATCAGCAGCGCCACCAGCTGCTGCACGACGAAAAGGAGCGGGCCGAGAACCTGATGATTGTGGACCTGGTGCGCAACGACCTGGCCCGCGTGGCCCGCACCGGCACCGTGCAGGTGCCCGAACTGTTCGGCCTCTACCCTTTCCGCCACGTCTGGCAGATGATATCCACCGTGACGGCCGAGCTGCAGCCCGCCACCAGCCTGCCCACCATTCTGCGGGCGGCCTTCCCGATGGGCTCCATGACGGGCGCACCAAAAATCCGGGCCATGCAGCTCATTGAGCACTACGAGCGCACCCGCCGCGGCCTCTACAGCGGCAGCATCGGCTACGTGCTGCCCGACGGCAGCTTCGATTTCAACGTGGTCATCCGCAGCCTGCAGTACCGCCCCGATACCGGCTACCTCAGCTTCCAGGTCGGCTCGGCCATCACCTACGACTCGGTGCCGGAGCGCGAGTACGACGAGTGCCTCCTGAAAGCCCGCGCCATCCTGGAAGTGCTGGGCGCGGAAATCCGGTGAGGTGGTGAGCGAAGCAATCCTTCCTCGACAAGAAGACAAACCCTGATCTACTCGAAAGCCATGAACGTTTGCCCTGGCTTTGCGCTACTTGAGGGGCAGCTCTCTGAAAAGGAAGGATTGCTTCGACACTGGCTTGATGCGCCACATGCTCGCAATGACACCCCACGCGCTGAATCACTACATCACCACCTCACCTCTCCTGCCATTCTGTCATTTTTCAGCCTAAAAAGGCTACCTTTGCCGTTCTCTGAACTGTGAAGGTGCTGCCTGCCAAAGGCCTTTTCCCATGTCCCAACCGCTGATTACCCTCGATTTTCTCGATACCCCCGCCCTGCCCACGCCCGCCGTGGATGCTGCCACCCACGCCCACGAGCCCTCGGGCGAGGTGCGCGTGAACCCGGCTACCCGCACGGGCAAAAGCCGCAAGCTCTACATTGAGAGCTACGGCTGCCAGATGAACTTCTCCGACTCGGAAATCGTGTCGAGCATCCTCTTCAATGAAGGCTTCGATACCACCGACACGCTGGAAGGCGCCGACCTGGTGCTGCTCAACACCTGCTCCATCCGCGAGAAGGCCGAGCAGACTGTGCGCATGCGCCTTTCGCAGATCAACGGCCACAAAAAGCGCAACCCCGGCCTGCTGGTAGGCGTGCTGGGCTGCATGGCCGAGCGCCTGAAAAGCAAGTTTCTGGAAGAAGAAAAGCTGGTGGACCTGGTAGTAGGCCCCGATGCCTACCGCGACCTGCCCCAGCTTATTCAGCAGGTAGACGGCGGCCAGAAAGCCGTGAACGTACTGCTGAGCCGCGAGGAAACCTACGCCGACATCACGCCGGTGCGCCTGAACTCGAACGGCATTACGGCCTTCATCAGCATCATGCGCGGCTGCGACAACATGTGCTCCTTCTGCGTGGTGCCCTTCACCCGGGGCCGCGAGCGGAGCCGCGACGCGCACAGCATCGTGCAGGAAGCCCGCGACCTGGTGGCCCAGGGCTACAAGGAAGTGACCCTGCTGGGCCAGAACGTGGATTCTTACAAGTGGGCCGCCGAGGACGGCTCCGAGCACGTGAACTTCGCCCAGCTGTTGGAGCGCGTAGCCCTCATCAGCCCTGAGCTGCGGGTGCGCTTCTCCACCTCCCACCCCAAGGACATCACCGACGAGGTGCTCCACACGATGGCGCGCTACGACAACATCTGCAAGTACATCCATTTGCCGGCCCAGAGCGGCAACTCCCGCGTACTGGCCCTGATGAACCGCACCTACGACCGGCCCTGGTACGAGGAGCGCGTGCAGGCTATCCGCCGCATTCTGGGCGAGGACTGTGCCATCAGCACCGATATGATTTCGGGTTTCTGCTCCGAAACCGAGGAGGAGCATCAGGATACGCTGAGCCTGATGGAATACGTGCACTACGATATGGCGTACATGTTCTTCTACTCGGAGCGCCCCGGCACGCTGGCCGCCCGCAAGTTGGAGGACGACGTGCCGCTGGAGGTAAAAAAGCGCCGTCTGGCCGAAGTCATTGCCCTGCAGCAGCAGCACAGCCGCCTGCGCAACCTGCGCGGCGTGGGCCGGATACACCGCGTACTGGCCGAGAACTTCTCCAAGCGTAGCGACGAGCACCTGAGCGGCCGCAACAGCCAGAACCAAGTCGTCATCTTCCCCAAAAAGCACTACAAAAAGGGCGACTACGTGGATGTACTGGTACACAGCGGCTCCGCCAGCACGCTCTTAGGCGAAGCCGTTTAGGAGAACACTCATGGCTTCTGCAAAATCCAGCAAGAAGACGAAGCATCAGCCAAAAAAGAGACAATGGCCATCCTTATCTAGTGCGCTGGCCTTGGCGTTAATGCTCTCCATATTTGGCCACTTTGGATATACTCTCATTAAGGGAGCAAAGAGGCAGCAGATGCTGTCGGCAAAACGGGAAACTACTTCTGCAGTTGTTATCAGCAAAAAGAATTTTTTCGGAAACAGCCCGGTATCACATTCATTTTCTTACTCATACTCTTTTAGAGTAAATGGCAAGACATATATCGGTGACACTAAAGACCCTGCTTACAACGTGGGGGATACACTCAAAATCAGATATGCTACCAGCCGACCAGAGTACAATGAGGCTGCTCAATAATTTATAAGCTTCTATATCAAAATAAACTATCCTAGCTTTTCGTCTACCCTACGAAAACCCTCCCGACTTGACACCTTCTGAAATACAAAGCATCAAACAGCGCTTCGGCATTATCGGCAACGCGCCGACGCTGAACTACGCCATTCAGGTGGCGGCGCAGGTGGCCCCGACCGATATGACGGTGCTGATTTCCGGCGAAAGCGGCTCCGGCAAGGAGTCGTTTTCCAAGATCATCCACGCCCTCTCGCCCCGCAAGCACGGGCAGTTTATTGCCATCAACTGTGGCGCTATTCCCGAGGGCACCATCGATTCGGAGCTGTTTGGCCACGAGAAAGGCTCGTTTACGGGAGCCCAGGAAGCCCGCAAGGGCTACTTCGAGGTAACCAACGGCGGCACCATCTTCCTCGACGAAATTGGGGAGATGCCGCTTGGCACCCAGGCCCGCCTGCTGCGGGTGCTGGAAAACGGCGAGTTTATCCGCGTGGGCTCCAGCAAGGTGCAGAAGACCGACGTGCGCGTGGTGGCCGCTACCAACGTGAATCTGCTGGATGCCGTGCGCGAAGGCCGCTTCCGCGAGGACCTGTACTACCGCCTCAACACGGTGCCCATCACGGTTCCACCATTGCGTGAACGGGGCGATGATATCTATTTACTGTTCAGAAAGTTCGCCACCGATTTTGCCGACCGGTATCGGGTGAAGCCTATCAGTCTGTCGGCCGAAGCGGTGCAGGAGCTGCAGCGGTTCCGCTTCCCCGGCAACATCCGCCAGCTCAAGAACGTGGCCGAGCAGATGTCGGTGCTGGAAACGGAGCGGGAGGTGGATGCGCGCCGCCTGCGGGGCTACCTGCCCGCCGACCAGAGCAGCCGCCTGCCCATGCTGGTACACGCCGCCGGCACCGCCACCGACGGGGCCGGCAACGCCTACTCGGAGCGCGACCTGCTCTACAAGGTTCTCTTCGATATGCGCCGCGACATGACCGACCTCAAGAAGCTGGTCCTGGACCTGGCCGGCGGTCAGCGCCCCTCCGAAACCCAGGAGCTGCTACGCCAGAACAGCCACCTGTTCAGCAACGTGAGCGTATCGCCCTACGAAAGTAACGGTGCCCGCCCTTTGCGCCCGGCCGGCCCCGAGACCAGCCCCGCCGAGTACATCCTGCACCACCGCGACCTGGACGTGGACGACTCCACCGACTACGAGGAGGAAGTGCAGCGCGTGGAGGACATTCCGCACGAAACGGAGGAGGAAACCCTGAGCCTGGAAGCCAAGGAAAAGGAAATGATTATCAAGGCGTTGAAGAAGCACAATAACAAGCGCAAGTACGCGGCGCATGATCTGGGTATTTCAGAACGCACCCTCTATCGGAAACTCAAGCAATATGACCTGGAACAAGCATAGTGGTGAGCTACAAGCTGTAAGCTATAAGCCACAAGCTGCGAATACCGCTTTCCTGAGAATTCTAGCTTGCTGCTTGTGGCTTGCAACTTGCAGCTTTTTAAGTGGTTGCGGCATCTACTCGTTCAGCGGTACCAACATCGACCCGAACGTCAAGACCATTTCCATTTCCACATTCGCCAACAATGCCAACAACGGCCCCTCCTTTCTCGGCCCACGGTTTACGGAGGATTTCAAGGACTACTTTCAGCGCAATACGTCCCTGAAACTGGTGCCTCGCGACGGCGACTTACAGTTTGAGGGCCAGATTATTGCCTACGACTTTGCGCCGGCCGCCATTCAGCAGACCAACGGCCAGGACCAGGCCGGGGCCAACCAGCTCACCATTCAGGTGCGGGTGAAATTCACCAATACCAAGGACCCCAAGCAGGACTTCGAGCAGACCCTGCAAACCACCCGGCCCTTCCCCGCTACCCGTGACATTACCAGCATCAACAACGACCCCACGGCCGTGCGCGAGCTGTTTCGCAACATTATCACGGACGCCTTTAATAAGTCAGTAGCTAACTGGTAAGTGACCCGACGACGCGGTTTACTGCCTAAATTGGCGTATTGTTGCGCCCCGCGCCGGTTTCGGCAAGGTCCCTTTCCTGCTTCTGTTCCCGTTTTTGCACCCTACGCGGCCCCGCCCGGTACCTCGCTCCTTGAGGACTACAGGCCGATACCTATTTCCTACCGCATGACCCGCGCGTCGTTACTGCATATTCTGGACCACGTAAACGGCATTTCGGATACCGAAGTCCGGGAGCTGGAACAATTGGCGGCCGCGTTTCCGTACTGTCAGACGGCTCATCTGCTGCTGGCCAAAGCCGCCCACGACCGGGGCAGCATGCTGGCCGGCCAGCGCCTGCGCCGCGCCGCCACCTATGCCGCCGACCGGGAGTTGCTGCGGCAGCTGCTGGAGCAGCCTGCGGCCCCTGCCGCCATGCTGGCAGCCGCTGAAGCCCCGGTGGTTCCTGCTCCGGCGGCAGCGGCAGCCGTTACCGCTGCTATTCCGGCTTTTTACGAGCGGGAAACGACCATAACGGAGCCCTCCGTAACACCAGCAGCCACCGATACGCCACCGGAACTCCTGCCACCAGTTTATTCGACTGCGGAAGTTTCGGAAGCTGAGCCGCCGACAGATGAGGTGACCCAGAAGGTGGCGGAAGGACCAGTTACCATCGAGCCGGAAGAGCAGCCAGAAACCCCGGCAACAACCGACGCAGCCGTTGCCGACGATGCAGCCGTTACTGAGAACATTCCGTCAGAACCGGCCGCTTCGGATGAAGCACCAGCTATTTCTACTGCACCAGCCGACGAGGCTCCCGGGGAAGCTGCACTAAATAAAGAGGCCACGCCTGAACAACCTGCTGCTGACGAATCAGCTGCCGCACAGGAAGACTCCGGTGCTTCTCCTACGAAAGAGGTAACGCTGTATACGCACAGTGAGGCAGAATCTAAGGAACAACCCGATACCTCATTAGAAGAACCGACAGTTGACGTTCCTGTACCAGCTGACACCCACTTGTTGCCGGCCGTGGCCCCGCCTATCCGGCCGCCGGCGGAAGCGGGAATTTCCCGCTTTGAGTTTGGGCTGAGTGAGCCGGAGCTGCCGGTACCCTCGGGCTACCAGCTGCCGGACTTAGACGAAGAAGAGGATGAGCTACCTACGCTCAGTAACCTACCCTCCACGCCCGCCCCTTCCGTCACGGCGCCGTTCCGCACCGATAAAGACCTGGGTTACAGCCTGGGAGCCGGCAGCCGCCTGGGTTACGACCTGCAGCCCCACGACGGCTACACGCTGGATTTACCCTTGGATGCCTTCTTCGAGCCCGACGCACTGCTGCTGGCCCACATGCGCGCCCACCAGCCCAAACCCACCGCTTCCTCGCTGGACCTGATCAACCAGTTCCTCAAAACCAAGCCCCGCATCAAGTCCCCCGTTGGAGTACCGCTGCCAGCCGCCGAGCAGGCCGATTTATCGGTGCGCAGCCTCACGGCCGCCCCGGCCCTGGCCTCCGAAAGTCTGGCCAAAATTATGGTGCGGCAGGGCAAAAAGGACAAAGCCATTGAAATATATGAGCGCTTGATGGAGCGCCAGCCCGAAAAAAAGGCGTATTTTGCCGACCAAATCCAACAACTGCAACAACCTTCGGAGTAGATGTATTACGCCCTTATTGCCCTGATTCTTCTCATTTGCTTTCTGCTAGGCGTCGTGGTGCTGGCCCAAAACCCCAAAGGCGGCGGGATTTCCAGCCAGTTTGGCGCGGGTGGCGCGGCCCAGCTCATGGGCGTGAAGCGTACCGGCGACCTGCTGGAAAAACTCACCTGGGGTTTCGCCATCGGCCTGATGGTATTGAGCTTAGGCACCCACGTAATCGGCGGCTCCTCGGCCACCGGTCCGGTGCGCAGCATCAACCAGCAGAAAGCCCTGGAAAGCCGTGGCCCGGCCGCGCCGGTTCCAGCCGCTCCAGCGCCAACTGCTCCCGGTGCCTCGGCTCCAACGGCGGCCCCCGCTACCGCTCCGGCCGCCCAGCCTGCTCCGGCTCCCGCCAACTAGTTTTTGCCTTTTCCAGGCCTGCAAGCCGGTGGTTCCTCTTACAAGGAGCCACCGGCTTTTTGCTGTTGGCCGGTTGGGGTAGCAACCTACGGTAGGCCAGACCGTCGGCCTGTTCGCAGCGCGGAGGCCAGCCGGTGACGTAGCCACCAGCCGGACGCGCCATTTTTTCTGCCAAAGCTGACAGTCCATAGATATAATTAGGGCCAAAAAGCGGCCTGTGGTGTCCATTCTGTCAGGTTTCGGCAGGCTGGCACAGGAAGTGTAGCCCCGGGTTCACCACCTTGTTTCAGGTAAACCTTTCAACCAAAACGTACAATATGTCGCTTAGCATCAAACCGCTGGCTGACCGCGTAATCATCGCGCCTGCCGCCGCCGAGGAAAAAACCAAATCGGGTATCATCATCCCCGACACGGCCAAGGAGAAGCCCCAGCGTGGCGAAGTAGTAGCCGTAGGTGAAGGCAAAGTGGCCGACAACGGCACCACCCTCAAGCCCCAGGTAAGCGTGGGCGACCAAGTGCTCTACGGCAAGTATGCCGGCACCGAAATCACTATCGATGGCAAAGACTACCTCATTATGAAGGAGTCGGATATTTTTGCCGTGCTGTAAGCCAATCCGGCTTGCCTTTCCCCTCTCTCTGATTTCCAAACCGTAACTACCCGATGGCTAAGAACATCCAATTCGATACCGAAGGCCGCGACAAACTGAAGCGCGGCGTTGACAAACTGGCAAATGCCGTAAAGGTGACCCTCGGCCCCAAAGGCCGTAACGTGGTTATCGACAAGAAATTCGGGGCGCCCAGCATCACCAAGGACGGCGTGACCGTGGCCAAGGAGATTGAGCTGAGCGACCCGGTAGAAAACATGGGTGCCCAACTGGTGAAGGAGGTAGCCAGCAAAACCGCCGACCAGGCCGGTGATGGCACCACTACGGCTACCGTACTGGCCCAGGCCATCTACGCAGCTGGCTCGAAGAACGTAGCCGCCGGGGCTAACCCAATGGACCTCAAGCGTGGTATCGACAAGGCGGTAATTGCCGTAGTTGCCAACCTGAAGGCCCAGTCGAAGAAGATTGAAAACTCTTCGGAAATTGCCCAGGTAGGCGCTATTTCGGCCAACAACGATATGGAAATCGGCAAAATGATTGCCGACGCCATGGACAAAGTAGGCAAGGAAGGCGTGATTACCGTGGAAGAAGCCCGCGGCACCGAAACCGAAGTAAAAACGGTGGAAGGTATGCAGTTCGACCGGGGTTACCTCTCCCCCTACTTCGTGACCAACCCGGAGAAGATGGAGGCCGAGTTCGACAACCCTTACATCCTCATCTACGACAAGAAGGTGAGCACCATGAAGGAGTTGCTGCCCGTGCTGGAGCAGGTGGTACAGAGCGGTAAGCCGCTGGTTATCATCTCCGAAGACGTGGACGGCGAAGCCCTCGCTACCCTGGTAGTAAACAAGCTGCGCGGCTCGCTGAAAATTGCCGCCGTGAAAGCTCCTGGCTTCGGCGACCGTCGCAAAGCTATGCTGGAAGACATTGCCGTTCTGACGGGCGGTACGGTTATCAGCGAAGAGCGTGGCTACAAGCTCGACAGCGCTACGCTGGAGTACCTGGGCCAGGCCGAGAAAGTGATTATCGACAAAGACAACACGACCATCGTGAATGGCCGGGGCGAGAAAGACGGTATCACCAGCCGCGTAAACGAAATCAAGTCGCAGATCGAGAAGACCACTTCTGATTACGACAAGGAGAAACTGCAGGAGCGTCTGGCCAAGCTGTCGGGCGGTGTAGCTATCCTCTACATCGGTGCCAGCACCGAGGTAGAAATGAAAGAGAAGAAAGACCGGGTAGACGATGCTCTGCACGCCACCCGCGCCGCCGTTGAGGAAGGCGTGGTACCCGGCGGTGGCGTGGCCCTGGTGCGCGCCCTCGATGCGCTGGAAGCAGTTGATACCCTCAACGGCGACGAGCGGACCGGTGTCAACATCATCCGCACCGCTCTGGAAGCTCCCCTGCGTACCATCGTAAGCAACGCCGGTGGCGAAGGCTCGGTAGTAGTACAGAAGGTGCGCGAAGGTAAAGGCGACTACGGCTACAACGCCCGCGAGGACCGTTACGAGAACCTGATGGCCGCTGGTATCCTCGACCCCACCAAAGTAACGCGTCTGGCTCTGGAAAATGCCGCTTCGATTGCCGGCCTGCTCCTGACCACCGAGTGCGTTATTTCGGATGAGCCCGAGGATGACAAAGGCGGTGCTCACGCTGGTGGTGCCCCCGGTATGGGCGGCATGGGCGGCATGATGTAATATCAGCTGTTAGCTGCTGGCTTTTAGCTGTTAGCTTACTAAAAAGCCCCGCTGGACTAAAGTCCAGCGGGGCTTTTTGCTTTCGTTGAGTGGATAGATGCTTATTTTTTTGCGGATGAGTTGGTTGCTGAATCCGATAACGGCTAGCAGCAGCACTCCTAGGCCGGCAGTGGCCCATTTGGCAAGTTGGTAGTCGGCGCACAGGTTGCGGTGCGTGACCACCAAAAAGCATGGGGCATGCTGTGTCTCTTGGTCCATGATTACACAAAAAAGAACCCCGCCGACAATGCCGACGGGGTTCTTTTTATTCAGAAACGAAATCCGTGAAATCCGATGAATCCGTTTAAATCCGTGGTTTAGCCGCGGCCATGCATCATGTGAAAGAGCTTGCGGGCCAGCAGCACCAGCACGAGGCCGGCGAAAATCACGAAGCCGGCAATCAGGCCGAACACCGTGAGGGCTCCCAACTCTTCTACATACTTGGCAATGTAGCCACCAGCAATCTGAGCCACGAAGGGCGCCAGGAACCATACGCCCATCAGCATGGAGGTGAGGGCCGGCGGCGAAAGGCGCGACACCATAGAAAGGCCTACCGGCGAGAGGCACAGTTCGCCTACGGTGTGGAAGAAGTAAGTGGCAATCAGCCACCAGATGCTGGCTTTAATGCTCTGGTCGGCCACGTCGCCGCCGCGCTCCATCACGGCTCCTACCATGAACAGGAAGCCTACACCCAGCAGAATCATCCCCAGACCCATTTTCACGGGAATGCTCAGATCCTTGCCCTTGCGGCCCAACATCACCCACAGAGCCGCCACCGGCGCGCCCAGCAGCACAATGAAGCCGGCGTTTACTGACTGGAACCACGAGGTCGGAATCAGGAAGCCACCCACGTTCCGGTCGATGAACTTATCGGTATAGAGCGTGAGCGAGGAACCCGCCTGCTCAAAACCAGCCCAGAAGAACACCACGAACAGCGTAATAATGAAGATAACGGCCATCCGGTCGGTTTCTTCCTTGGTGAGCGGCTCTTTCACGGCCACCTTGGTTTTGTCGGCACCCTGGCCTTCGGGATACAGCCCCACGTCGCCCAGGTACTTTTTCCCCAGCAGATTGAAGGCCAGCTGCCCGATCAGCATGCCGATACCAGCCGCCATAAAGCCGTAACGGAAGCCGTAGCTCATGATTTCGCCGGCGGCATTCTTGGTGGCAAACAGGTTTTCGGCCAGAAAGCCGCACACCAGCGGTGCAATGAACGCCCCGGTGTTGATGCCCATGTAGAAAATGGTAAAAGCCGCGTCGCGTAGCGGGTCGCCCTGCTCGTAGAGCTTACCTACGATGGTCGAGATATTAGGCTTGAAGAAACCGTTACCCAGAATCAGCATCAGCAGACCTACCAGCGTAGGCCAGGGCATGCCAAACGCAGCGGCTTCCGTTGACAGGGAAGGCTGCATGAACAGGAAAAACTGCCCGACGGCCATGGTAAGGCCCCCGATGAGAATGGCCCGCCGCTGCCCGATGAACTTATCGGCCAGCCAGCCCCCGATAATGGGTGTGAAGTATACGAAACCGGTAAAATAGCCGTAAATGAGCGTTGCACTGGCCTCAGGAATACCCAGGCCGCCCTCAAGAGCTGTTTTGGTCAGATAGAGCACCAGCAGGCCCCGCATACCGTAGTAGCTGAACCGTTCCCACATTTCAGTGAAGAAAAGGAGGTAGAGTCCGGGGGGATGGCTCTGCCGCATAGTGGGCTGCTCCTGCACAGCGGAGGTCGTTTGCATGAAAAAGGGAAAAGTGAGAGGATGGAAAGAAAAAGCCCACGGCTGCAACCGCAGGGCAGGTTTGTAAAGCTACAAAAGATTATCAACCCAACCGAAAGGCTCCAGCTTCGCCCCAGGCCAACTGACAAACGTTCGTTGGCAGGAAAAAATACAAGCGAAAATTCGCTGTTTTTCCGTATTCACCGTAGAGGGCTCAGCTTTTTGCCTATTTTTGTTTTTGAATTCCCCCATTCTCCCACCCACTCCTAACCCGTTTTCGGCTCTTTTACTATGATGGATTCCGCCGCCAACGTTCGCCTTGCTCCCCTGGGCATTTCCCACGCTGCTCAAGTGCATCTCAATCTCACCCCCGCCGAGCTGGTGGAGCAGGCCCTGCGCCGGGGCGAAGGCACCCTCACCGATACCGGGGCCCTCATGGCCGACACCGGCCAGTTTACCGGCCGCTCGCCTAAGGACCGGTTTGTGGTGAAGGATGCCACCACGGCCGAATCGGTATGGTGGGGCGACATCAATATCCCCTTCGACGCCGACAAATTCGACCAACTGCACCAGAAAATGGTCCAGTACCTGGCCGACAAGGAGGTATACGTGCGCGAGGCGTACGCCGGGGCCAACCCCGCTTACGAGCTGAAGCTGCGCGTGGTAAACGAGCTGGCCTGGCACAACCTGTTCTGCTACAACATGTTCCTGCGCCCCGAAGAAGGCGCGGATACCAGCTGGACGCCTGATTTCAGCATCATCTGTGCCCCCGGCTTCGAGGCCGACCCGGCCGTGGACGGTACCCGCCAGAAGAACTTCGCCATCCTCAACTTCACCAAGAAGATGATTCTCATTGGGGGTACGGGCTACGCCGGGGAGATGAAAAAGGGCATCTTCGGGGTCCTCAACTTCCTGCTGCCCCACCAGCACAACACGCTCAGCATGCACTGTTCGGCCAACGTGGGTCAGGACGGCGACACGGCCATCTTCTTCGGCCTCTCGGGCACGGGCAAAACCACCCTCTCGGCCGACCCCAACCGCGGCCTCATCGGCGACGACGAGCACGGCTGGACGCCCGACGCGGGCATCTTCAACTTCGAGGGCGGCTGCTACGCCAAGGTCATTGACCTGAGCCAGGAGAAGGAGCCCCAGATCTGGGACGCCATCAAGTTCGGCTCTATCGTAGAGAATACGCGCTTCGTACCCGGCACCCACACGGTGGATTACGCCAACAAGTCGGTGACGGAAAACACCCGCACGGCGTATCCCATCCACTACATTCCGAATGCCATTGAGCCTTCGGTGGCGCAGGCCCCGAAGAACATCTTCTTCCTGACGGCCGACGCGTTTGGCGTGCTGCCCCCCATCAGCAAGCTCGATAAAAGCCACGCCATGTACCACTTCATGAGCGGCTACACCGCCAAAGTGGCCGGCACGGAAATGGGCATTACTGATCCCCAGACCACCTTTTCCGCCTGCTTCGGGGCCGTGTTCCTGCCGCTACACCCCACCAAGTACGCCGAGATGCTGGGCCAGAAGATGGACGAGCACCCCGATACGCAGGTCTGGCTCATCAACACCGGCTGGAGCGGCGGCTCCTACGGCACCGGTTCGCGCATGAAGCTGGCCTACACCCGGGCCATGATTACGGCCGCCCTTAACGGGCAGCTCACCGACGTGGCCTTCACCGAGCACCCCGTCTTCGGCGTGCAGGTGCCGGCCGCGGTGCCCGGCGTGCCCACCGACATTCTGGACCCGCGCAACACCTGGGCCGACCAGGAAGCCTACGACCGCACAGCCGCTGACCTGGCCGGGAAGTTCGTGTACAACTTCCAGAAGTTTGCCGACTTCGCCAACGACGAAATCCTGGCTGGTGCGCCCAAAGTAGCCGTGACGGCTGGCGCGTAGCGTCATTCTTTCTATCTATTCAAAGGAGCTTCGCCAAGTAATATTGGCGAAGCTTTTTTATGCAACCTCCGCTTCAAAGCAGTGCCTTTCCGCCCAAACCAGCTAATTTGCTGCCTGATTTCACCTCACTTTCCTGCTGATTGTATGCGTAAGCGTCTGTTGCCTCTGCTCCTTTGTCTGTTGTCGCCGCTAAGCCTGTGGGCGTGGGGGGCTGATGGACATCGGGCCGTGGGAAAAATTGCCGAAAACCACCTTTCCCGCTCCGCCCGGCGTGCTGTGAAGGAATTGCTGGGTACCGAAACCCTCACCCTCGTAAGCACTTGGCCCGATGAAATTCGTTTCTATCCGGAGTTCAAAGACACGGCTCCCTGGCACTACGTGAACACGCCCTCCGGCCTGGCCCACGATGCCTACATTCAGGCCGTTAAAACTCAGATGACCGCCAACGCCTACTCGGCCCTGGAAACCAACCTGCGCATCCTCGGCGACGAGAGTAAGCCGGCTGCGGAACGGGCATCGGCCCTCAAGTTTGTGGTGCATCTGGTGGGCGATATTCACCAGCCCATGCACACGGGCCACGCCGAAGACAAGGGCGGTAACGACATCAAACTCAAATACCGTGGTAAAGACACCAACCTGCACAGCCTCTGGGATAGTGGCCTCATCGACTACCAGGGCCTGACCTACACCGAAATGGCCCAGCAGTACGACCAGCACCTGCCGCACCGCCAGTTACGCGCGCTGCAGAAAAGCGCCCCGGAGCAGTGGCTGTGGGAGTCGTACAGCGCCAGCGAAAAACTTTACCAGGAAACCCCCGCGGATACCGACGTGGATTACAAATACTACCCGGCCCACGCCGACCTGATGAAGCAGCGCATCGTGGAAGCCGGTGTGCGTTTAGCCGGTCTGCTGAACGACGTGTTAGGCTAAACACCAACTTTTTCAGAAGCAAGAAGGCCCCGCTGTACAGTACAGCGGGGCCTTCTTGCTTCTGAAAAAGTTGGTGTGGCTTAGTTCTCTCGCTTCCCGGCTCCCAGCCACGCGGCCAGGGCTACGCCGGCTCCAACGAACAAAGCCGTGCGCAAGGCGGGGCTGCCTGCCGTAACGGCCTCGGTGTAGTAACTGGTTTCCCGGGTACTGCCGGGGTAGTTGCCTCGCTCCTGCAAAGCGCCCACGGGCTTGTCGAGGCCATTTTGGTGGAGCGGCCGCGGGGCGTAGTCGGCTTTTTCCTGTTGGGCGAAGGATTTCTCCATGAACTTATCCAGCAGCGAAGGGGTCCAGTGCTCCATGCCAATGAAGGCTTTGCCGCCGCCACCTACTACCACGGCCCGCTCCGGCGTAGCAGCGCAGTGCAGAATGGCACGGGCCACCGTTTCGGGGGCGTAGGCGGGCGGCGCGTGCTTGGCTTCGCGCTCCATGTAGTTTTTGGCGTGCACCGGGTAGGGCGTATCAATGGCCGAAGGCTGGATGAGCGTTACCGAAACGGGTGCCCCATCCATTTCCAGTTCCATGCGCAAACCGTCGGTAAAGCCCTTTACGGCGTGCTTGCTGGCCGAGTAGATGGACTGCAGAATAGCCGTAATGTCAGACAGGATGCTCCCGACGTTGATGATGGCTCCGCCCTTCGACTTCAGGTGTTTGGCCGCTTCCAGCGAGCCATTGACGAGGCCCCAGAAATTCACTTCGAACAACTGCCGCATATCCTCCACGGGCACTTGCTCCAGCTTGCCGTAGATGGATACGCCCGCATTGTTGATCCAGGTATCAAAGCCACCGAACTTGCTGATGGCTTCACGGGCCAGCCGCTGTACTTCCTCGGGCTTACTCACGTCGGTGATGACGTACGTGGCCGTGCCACCGGCCTGGTTGATTTCTTCGGTCAGCTGACGCAGGGCGTCTTCGCTGCGGGCAGCCAGCACCAGCTTGGCGCCTTTGGCCGCGGCCATGCGGGCCGTTACCAACCCAATGCCCGACGAAGCGCCGGTAATGACGATAACCTGATCCTGTAGTTTTTTGAGTTTGGTAGCCATATGGATGGAATGGGTGCGTGGAAAGGAACTGCCGGATGGCAGCACCCTCAGGGGTACGGCGCCGGGGTAGCCCGCGTTATGCCCGAGCTTCCCGATTCGCCCTACCTTTGCTCTATGCCGCACACCTTTTTCGCCCCCGACCTCAGCACCGCCCCCACCTACCAGCTCCCCGAAGATGAGAGCAAGCATGCCGTGCGCGTGCTGCGCCTCAGCGAGGGCGACCCGGTGGTACTGGTGAACGGCCAAGGCGGCGTATACGAAGCGGCCGTAGCCGAGGCCAACCCCAAACGCTGCCTATTGCGCGTGGTACAAGCCCAGCAAGTGCCGCGCCGCCCCTATCAGGTACACCTGGCCGTAGCCCCCACCAAAAACCTCGACCGGATGGAGTGGCTGGTGGAAAAAGCTACCGAAATGGGCGTAGACACCATCACGTTTCTGCGCTGCGCCCGCTCCGAGCGCCGCGAACTGAAGCTGGACCGCCTGGAGAAAATAGCTATCAGCGCCCTCAAGCAGTCGGGCCAGGCGTGGCTGCCGCAACTCACGGAGCTGACGGATTTCGGCCGCTTCCTGCCTACCGTAGCGCCGGAAACCACCTTCATTGCCCATCTTGAAGACGGGGAACGAACCCCACTGGCCCGCGTGGCGGCCCGCGGCGACGCCTGCTGCATCCTCATCGGGCCGGAAGGCGACTTTACGCCCCAGGAAATCGAAGCCGCCTTTGCCCGGGGCATCCGGCCCGTTACGCTGGGTGCTTCCCGCCTGCGCACCGAAACGGCCGCCTTGGCGGCCGTGCACACGGCGCACGTAGTGCGGGAGCTAGCGGCGGGAGCGTAGTTGAGTGGCTATTCCGCCACCGCCGAACTGTCGGCCTGGGTATCTTCAGCAGCCAACCGGGCGGCTTCCTTGGCCAGCTTTTTCTTGCGCCAGGGTGCGTCCTGCTCCCAGTCGCCGGCCATAATGCAGCCGTAGGGCAGGATTTCGTCGATGGTGGTGGCCAGGTCGAACTCCGTAATCTGCCGCTTTACTTCGTGGGCGTCTTTGTAGGCGCTGGGCAGTTCGGAAATATCGATTCGGTTAAAGAAAAACCGGGCGTCGATACCCTGGGTTTCCTCCGCGAATAAATCCTCTTTTGTCTGGCCGATTTTGCTGCGCTTGTGGCCGGTACGGCTCAGGTTGCGGCCAGCGCCGTGGGGCGCGAAACCCAGATTATTCGCCGTGGTGACACCCTCCACAATGAGGATGGGCTGGGCCATATTCAGCGGAATAATGCGCGGGCCGGTGATGTCGGGCATGAATTTCGGATCCAGCGGCGTGGCACCTTTGGCGTGATAAAACAGCTCCCCGTCGCGAAACACGAAGTTGTGCTCGTTCCAGAACCGCTGCTGCACCGTAGCGCCCAGCTGCCCCACAATGGCTTCGTGCAAACACAAATGGTTTTGCTTGGTCCACTTGCGGATGGTCTGGAGCGCCGCCCAGTAGTCCTCGCCTTCCGGCGACTGGCTGGGAATCCAGGCGTTGTGCGGGTCGGTGGCGGGCGAAAGGGCCTGCCGGAACCGTTCGGCCACCTTCATACCCTGCGTGTATAAAGCCGCGCCCGGCCCCCGCGAGCCGTGGTGGGTCACCAGCACGGTGTCGCCGGTAGCGCGCGACACGCCCACGTAGAGAAAATGGTTGCCGTCGCCCTGCGTACCCAGGTGTTCCCGCGCCGATTTAAGGCTGCGCAATGAGTTCAGAAACGGATTGGCCCGGAATTCCGCCTCGATTTCCTCGGGCAGCTCAAATTGCTGTTCCGGCAGGCGGCCGCCGGGACCGAAATGCGTGATTTGCTGCGCAACATCCAGCACGCTTTTGGGCGCTACTTTGCCCAGGTTGGTCAGCATCACCGAGCAGCAGATATCCGCGCTGTGCATGCCGGGATGAATGGCGTTGCGGGTAACCACAATGCCGCCCACCGGAATGGTGCCCACCGGGCCGGCGGGGCAGGCATCGGGCATGATGGCACCCGCCACTACGGTAGGCGTGCGCATCAGCTGCTGCATCGACTTGCGTACGTACTCAATGTTGGCCTGCTCCACGGGCGTATCCGCGCGGATATTTTCATGAAACGGCACGGGCTCCGCCAGCAGCGGCAGCTCCGGGGCGGGCTTCACCGTATCGAGGTAGGCGTGCAGGGCTTCGCCGGCCAGCCCGTGCGTGTTGATGTGCTCCAGCACTTCTTTAAACCACTTCCCGGGCTTCAATCCCAGGTCTACTAAATCCTTTCCGGTTACCATCAGTGTCTATAACTTATATAGTTGTTCGGCAAGAAATGAATTAAATCACAAATCAGCCCAATCTTGTCGAGCAGATGGCTTGTAGCAAGTGTCTTCCGTTGAACTTATCCAGGCTATCCGTTACTTTGTTTACCGGTGGATCTATTCTACCCCTGCTCTATGCTCAAATCCTTTTGTTTGTCTTTCCTGCTGGTGTTCCTGATTATGGCCGCCGGACCGCCCGCAGCCCCCAGCTTCCGCCTAGCCAAGCTGCACTACGGCGGCGGCGGCGACTGGTACGCCAACAAAACCAGCCTGCCCAACCTCATCCGCTTCTGCAACCAGGCCCTGCGCACCAACATCGACCCCGAGGAGGCTACCGTGGAGCTTGATTCGCCGGAGCTGCTCACCTACCCCTTCGTACACATGACCGGCCACGGCAACGTCACGTTCACCGACGCCGAGGCCCGCAACCTGCGCCGCTACCTCATTGGGGGCGGGTTTCTGCACATTGATGACAACTACGGCCTCGACAAATTCATCCGGCCCGAGATGAAGAAGGTATTTCCTGAGCTGGAATTCGTGGAGTTGCCTTTCACGCACCCCGTGTACCACCAGAAATTCCAGTTTCCGCGCGGCCTGCCTAAGGTGCACGAGCACGACGGCAAGCGGCCCCAGGGCTTCGGGCTGCTCTACAAGGGCCGGCTGGTATGCTTCTACAGCTTCGAGTGCGACCTGGGCAACGGCTGGGAAGACTTGGGCACCTACCCCGAAGACACCCCCGCCACCCACGACGCGGCCCTGAAAATGGGCGCCAACCTGGTCACCTACGCCCTGACCCAGGAGTAGCAATCCGATGGCAGAACTAATGCGTTTGCGCCTGCCCGCCGGCTGGGCCGTTTGCTACAACTCCTTCGGCGATGAGGACATGGTGGTGAAAGAGGATTGGATTACCAACTTTCACTACTACAAAGAAGACCTGCTTTGGCTGGAATTCATGCGGCTTTCTGCGGCCGGACAGCAGGAAGCGAATCCCACCGGCTGGCTCGTTGACCTGGGCTGGTACCCGGACGGTGACCCCAGCGGCGCTTTCAGCCTGGTTATTTTCCGACTTGCAAATGACACCGAAGGCTGGCCCGAACAACGACCCACCTTTCGTTCTTCCAACCGCTACCATATCCGGACGGTACTGGAATACATTCTGCATCATCTCTGGATACATCCCGGCTGCACGCAAGAGCAACTTCAGCAACAACTCACGCAGATGCAGCAAGCCGAAGAGCAGAATGACCTATACTCGCTGCTGGGAACAGCCTTTTCTCCTTAATTTCTCCGTGAGAATCAGGGAGAAAAGGGCTTCCGTCACGCCTCATATGGTATGACGAACCAGGCACTTTTTGTGCTACCTAAAACCGCCGCTGCAAAATCTCGCCCAGCACAAAGGCGGCGCGCACATCGGCAGGGTTTTGCAGCATACCCTTGACGGTGCGGCGGGTATCATTGCCCTGCCCGGAGCGCGGCTGCCGGCTCCAGTAGTCCTCCTGGCCATGCTGAGTATTGGTACGGGGCAGCGAGGATGCCAGGCGGGCTTCGCGGCGCGGTGCTTCCAGCGAACGGGCTGTGGCAGACTGTTCCAGAGAGCGGGCGGCTGTTTCGGTGCGCTCCAGGCTGCGGGCGGGTACCGGGGTTTCCCGGGGCAGCGGCCGGCCGGCCGGCGTGACCGGAGTGGCTGTGGGAGCTGCCGCCGGACGGTTCTGCGCCTGCATCTGCTTCAGCAGCTCCTCAAAGCTTCCGCTGGGCAGGGGCGGCACTTTGCCAGTGGCGCGGGGCCGCTCGCGCTGCTCCTGCTGGGTGGTGGCCCGCGCCTTCTGCACCATGCGCCAGATGAACACGCCCAGCCCAATCAGCAGCCAGACCAGCGTTTGTAGTTTTTCCATGAGGCAGGCGCAGGCGGAAGTACAACGTGCGGCCGGCAAGATAGCGGAAGCGGCGGAAATCCAGGCAGCTTAGCCGCCGCTTGGTTTCCGCCGCTTCTGCTACCAATTACTTAGCGCACGCCCTTCTCCGGGAAGCGGCCCTGCTTAGTGCGGTAGAAGGCCTTGATTTCTTCCAGGTCTTTTTCGTAGTCGCCGGTGGGCCAGAAAGCAGGACCAACGCCAGCTTCCTTGTTCTTGTAATCGAGGTAGCCAAGCAAAATGGGTACGCCGGCCCCCAGCGCCGCGTGGTAGAAGCCCTTGCGCCACTTGGGCTGGTACTTGCGGGTGCCTTCGGGCGTGATGAGAATCACCAGTTCCTCCCGCTCCTGAAAGAGTTGCACCATAGCATCCACGAGGCTGTTGTTGCGGCTGCGGTCTACGGCCAGCCCGCCGAGGCTGCGCACCAGCGCGCCCAGCACCGGAATAGTGGTCCACTCCTTTTTGATGGTGAGCTTCACGTCAACATCCATCAGAAAAAAAGCAGCGCGGGAGAAGATGAAGTCCCAGTTGCTGGTGTGGGGCGCGGCAATCATCATGCTTTTCTTGATTTCAGGCGGCACCTGCGGCCCCAGGCGCCAGCCGGCCACGGCAAAAATAGCCTTTGAAATGTAGTACCAGAAGGTAGAAGTCTTGCGCGCCATAAACAGGTAAAAGCAGTAGCCGGATGGATTCGGGAAGGCTACCGTATCCCAAAGCTAGAAAATTGCCTCGTAAGCACCCAGCGCTACCTCAACGCAGCAGGTTTTCCAGCGCCCCGGCCTGCTCCAGCGTGTACTGGTAGCCGATGTCGAATAGTTCCGGAGCCCGTCGGAAGCTCATGGTCCGATACTGCCGCAGCGCCGGTGGCTCCAGCAGCAGATGGCATAGTTGCCGGCTCTGCACCGTGTTGCTGCCAATGGCCAGGTTAAAGGTACGCTCCACCAAGGCCCGGAAGTTGGCAACCTGCGCGGCCGGGTTGGGCGGATTGCAATGCACGCCCACCAGCCGCAACTCCGGCGAAGCATTTTCCGCCAGCGCCTCTACCGGCAGATTGTTCAGCAGCCCGCCATCCACCAGCTGCCGGCCCTGGTACTCTACCGGCCGGTACAGGATGGGTACGGCTGCCGAGGCCAGCAGCGGCGGAATCAAAGGGCCGCTCGAAAACCGCACGGACGTACCCGCCAGCAAGTCGGTAGCCACCAGCGTCAGGGGCAGCCGCAGCTGCTCGAAGGTGCACCCGATGCCCAGGTATTGCTCCAGCAGCGTCCCCACGGCATCCATGCGCAGCAGGCCGTAGCTGCTCAGGGCCACGCGGGTAATCCGGATGAGGGACAACGCCCGCAGCAGCCGCAGCACCTCCCGCGGCGGCAAGCCAGCCGCATACAACGCTCCCACAATCCCCCCCGACGAAACGCCCGCCAGGCACGCTACGGGCAGCTGCAACTCCTCCAGCGCCGCCAATACGCCCAAATGGGCAATGCCCCGGGCTCCCCCGCCGGACAGCGCCAGCCCCAGTTGTTTTTTTGTTGTTGGTTGTTGGCTGCTGGTGGCTAACGGTTCATTTGCGGGAGTTGGCGGTGAGGTCTGCATCACGGGACTGACGAGGCTGGAAGTGACGAAAAACCAAAAACCAACAAAAAAACCAGCAACAGCAACGCCTTACAGCTCGCTCAAACGGAACCGTTCCGCTACCCGGATGCCTTTTTCAGTGTGCTGCACGGTGATGCACTCGGTCTGGGCATCGTGTTCCAGCACCAGCACCCAGTTTTCCTGTGCGGCCCGCTGCAGCAGCGTGTCTTTTTCCTGCATCGTTTGCAGGGGGCGCATGTCGTAACCCATCACGTAGGGCAGCGGCACGTGGGCGGCACTTGGAATCAGGTCGGCCACGAAAGCCAGCGTGCGGCCTTTGTACGGCAGCACCGGCAGCATCATCTTCTCAGTGTGCCCATCCACAAATACAATTTCCTGGAACATTGGCAGCCCGGCCGGTACGCCCTCCTGCACAAACTGCAGGTGACCGCTTTCCTGGATGGGCCGGATATTTTCCTGCAGAAAACTAGCCTTTTCGCGTGGATTGGGCGTCAGGGCCCAGTCCCAATGGGCTTGGTTGCTCCAGTAGGTGGCGTTGGGGAAGGCCAGTTGCAGCTTGTCGTCGGGGGTGCGCACCACGGCCCCGCCCACGTGGTCGAAATGCAGGTGGGTCAGGAATACGTCGGTGATGTCGGAAGACGTGAAGCCGCGCTGCCGCAGGGAGTTTTCCAGCGTATCGTCGCCGTGCAGGTAAAAGTGTCCCCGAAACTTCCCGTCCTGTTTGCTCCCGATGCCCGTATCCACCAGCGTGAGGCGGTTCCCATCTTCCACCAGCAGGCAGCGTAATGCCCAAGTGCACATATTGTGGTCATCGGCGGGCACCAGCTTCTGCCACATGCTTTTGGGCACCACGCCAAACATGGCGCCGCCATCCAGTTTAAACAGGCCGGTATCGAGGGTGTGAACGGTCATAACAAGGGGGTGGGATTGAAACGGTAAAGGAATAAAAAAATGTCATCCTGAGCGGAGCGAAGGACCTTATCACGTTGCAACGATGCGTTCAGTTGTGATAAAGTTCTTCGCTCCGCTCAGGATGACCAGGAGGTATTTAGCCGTTTGCGCTTACTCCAGCACCACGCCCATGTTCGAGAACTTATCGATGCGCTGGCTGATGCGCTCCTCGGCCGGCAGGGCTTCCAGTTCGTCGAGGGTTTTGAGGATAGTCTTTTTGAGGGTTTTAATCATAGTAGCCGCGTCGGTGTGGGCGCCACCCAGGGGCTCCTTCACGATGCCATCCACGAGCTTATTGCCCAGCATATCGGTGGCCGTGAGCTTGAGGGCCTCAGCGGCCTGCTCCTTGTAGTCCCAGCTGCGCCACAGGATGCTGCTGCACGACTCGGGCGAAATAACAGAGTACCAAGTGTTTTCCAGCATCAGCACCCGGTCGCCGATGGCAATACCCAAAGCCCCGCCGGAGGCTCCCTCGCCAATGATGATGCAGATAACGGGCACCTTCAGCAGAAACATTTCCTTGAGGTTGCGGGCAATGGCCTCACCCTGCCCCCGCTCTTCGGCCTCAAGGCCGGGAAACGCACCCGGCGTATCAATGAGCGTGACGATGGGACGGTTGAACTTTTCAGCCAGCTTCATCAGGCGCAACGCCTTGCGGTAGCCCTCGGGGTTGGGCATGCCGAAGTTGCGGAACTGCCGCTGTTTGGTGTTGCGGCCCTTCTGCTGGCCGATGAACATCACCGAGCGACCGTCAATTTCACCGAATCCGCCCACCATGGCCTTATCGTCGCCCACGGTCCGGTCGCCGTGCAGCTCAATGAACTTCTCGCTCATGCCCGCAATGTAATCGAGGGTGTAAGGGCGGTCAGGATGGCGCGAGAGTTGCACGCGCTGCCAGCGGGTCAGGTTGGCGTACGTTTCCTTTTTAAGCGCTTTTATTTTGGCTTCGAGGGCCGTTACCGCCTCCGAGACGTCCACCTGGCTATCAAGGGCCAGTTGTTGCATTTCACGGAGCTTGCCTTCGAGAGCGGCAATCGGTTGTTCGAAATCGAGGAGCATTGCCACGGCAGGAGGTGGTTGAGAAGGTGCGAGGGGTAGCTATTGAGATGAAAGCAAAGGTAAGCGACGGGCCGGATTTGGCGCACAGCCTGCCGCTCCGGTTTTTTTTGAAAATTTTTCTACCTGACTGCCAGCTTAAAACAATTCCAACGACTTCTTTTTTCTGTCTTTTTTTGCTGTGGAGTTGCACAGTCCAATCCGGCCCTCTACTTTTGCATCATCAAAACGGACAAACACACGGTTTGCTCCACTAGATAAAACGGTTCGGTAGTTCAGTTGGTTAGAATGCCGCCCTGTCACGGCGGAGGTCGCGGGTTCGAGTCCCGTCCGGACCGCAAAGGCCCTTCAGAGAAATCTGAAGGGCCTTTTGCTTTTTTAGCTCAGGGCCAAACCAATCCTCGGGCTGGCAGATACGCATTGATATGTACTCCTGTAGCTGGACAACTGCATCTTAATAAGACCAGCAGAACAGGCCAGGAAATTATTTGAAAGTTTTTTTTAACCTCTATCCTATTTAGGAACAGAACAATACCTCCGCAAAAACCCTTGCCATAGGCAACCAAGGCAGTTTTTTGTTTGCACAGTCAAAATCAGCCTTCTATATTTGCATCATCAAAACGGACAAACGCACGGTTTGCTCCACTAGATAAAACGGTTCGGTAGTTCAGTTGGTTAGAATGCCGCCCTGTCACGGCGGAGGTCGCGGGTTCGAGTCCCGTCCGGACCGCAAAGGCCCTTCAGAGAAATCTGAAGGGCCTTTTGCTTTTTCCGGCTACCTGCGCGGCAACCAGAACGTCATGCAGAGAACCAGAAGCGGGAAGATTTGCTGGGAAACCTGTTAGCCCCTCAACCAAGCTGCTGTTCTCCCGATGACCGTTCTTTACTGGCTGCGCAACGACCTGCGCCTGCACGACAATGCCGTGCTGACGGCCTTGCCGCCCCACGCCACGGCCCTGCTGCCCGTGTTCTGCTTCGACCCCGTAGCCCTCGGCCCCGACCCGTACCTGGAGCTACCGCGCGTCGGCCCGCACCGGCTGCCCTTCCTGCTCGAAACCCTGGCCGATTTGCAGCAGCGCTACGCCGCTTTAGGCACCGGCATTCATTTTGTGGTGGGCCGTCCCGAAGACGAGCTGCCAGCCCTGGCCCGGCAGGTGGGGGCCGAAGCTATCTGGGCCAGTGCCGAGCATACCACCGAGGAATGGGAAACCGAAGATGCCCTGGAAGCGGCCCTGAGCCCCAAAACACCCCTGCACTTCTTCGAAACCCTGACGCTGCTGCGCCCCCAGGATCTGCCCATTCCGGTGCGCAACCTGCCCTATTCGTTCAGCAAGTTCCGGTTCGACGTCTTTTCCAAAATGAGGGTGCGGCCTGCGGAGCCTGCCCCCGGCCAGCTGCCGCCGCTGCCCGCCAGCTTCGCGCCGGCCGCGCTGCCTACCGCCGCCGCGCTGGCGGCCACGCTGGGGCAGCCGGCCCCCGCCACCCGGCCCCACGACCGGCGCTCAGCCCTGCCCGCGCTGGGCGGGGGCGAAACCGCCGCCCTGGCCCGCCTCCACGATTACGCCGTGGAACGCCACCTCATCGGCCGCTACGACGACACCCGCAACCAAATGCTGGGCGAGGCCTTCAGCACCAAGTTTTCGCCCTGGCTGGCCAACGGCAGCCTCTCGGCCCGTCAGATCTGGGCCGCCATCGACGACTACGACGCCACCTACGGCGCCCGTAGCAAAGGGGCCATGCAGCTGCGCCTGGAGCTGCTGTGGCGCGACTACTTCCGGCTGCTGGCCCTGCGCGCCGGAGCCGACTTCTTCCGCTGGCGCGGCCTGCGCGACCAGTTGCCCAAACCCACCAGCCCCGACCGCGCCGTGTTTGAGCGCTGGACCCAGGGCCGCACCGGCAACGCCTTCGTGGATGCCAACATGCGCGAGCTGGTTGCTACCGGCTTCATGAGTAACCGCGGCCGCCAGAACGTAGCCAGCTACCTCATTCATGATCTGCACCAGGACTGGCGCTGGGGAGCGGCCTGGTTTGAGCACCAACTCATCGACTACGACCCGGCCTCGAACTGGGGCAACTGGAAATACATTGCCGGCACCGGCACCGACGTGCGCGACACCGCCTTCGACGTGGACCAACAGGCTCAGCGCTACGACCGCCAGGGCCGCTACGTGCGCACCTGGCAGCAGCCGTAGCCCATTCGTCGGTTACTTTAGTGTGGGTACACTGCCGGGCTATGAAATTCAAAAGGTCCCTTCAGTACTCTGAATGGACCTTTTTTTAGCTTCCCTGCCGGGCCATACGATGCGCCAGATCCTCAATATCGGGGCGGCGGGCCAGCACTTGCAGCCACTCGGGCGGAATGGCGGCCTCGCCGTAGTACAGGCCGGCCAGGCCGCCGGTTACGGCCCCGGTGGTGTCGGTATCGTCGCCGAGGTTGACGGCGGCCAGCACGGTTTCGGCAAAGGTTTCGTGGCGGAGCAGGCACCAGAGGCTGGCTTCCAGCGTGGCCATTACGTAACCGCCGCTGTCAATTGCCTTGTCTGATATAATTGGCAGACGGCCACTGAGGATACGCTCAAACTTGTCGGCTTCGTGGGCCGGAATCTTCATCTCCAGGAGCTGGGCCGGGGCCTGTTGGCACATGGCGACGTAGGCGGCGGCCGGAGCCAGACCGGCGCGCAGATGCCGGGCCATTTCCAGATACAGAAAGCACGCCACGGCCGAGCGAATGTGGCCGTGCGTGATGGCCGACACCTGCCGGACCAGTTCAAAACGCTCAACCAGCGGGGCATCTTCCCGGTAGAAAGCCAGCGGCAGAATCCGCATCAGGGCGCCGTTGCCGTTGCTGTACTCATCGGTACCGCCGGCCAGAATCAGGTCGGGGTTGGACTGCAGGCGGCTCAGGGCTTCACGGGTGGTAATACCGATGTCGAACACGCGGCCGTGGGGCGTCCAGAAGTTTTCGTAGTACCAGCGGCGGCTATAGTCGGCCACTTTGGCTACGCTAAAGCCATCGGCAATGGCTTCGGCCAGGCAGAACGTGAGCGAAGCGTCATCGGACCAGGTGCCGGCGGGCTGGTGGTGCGTGCCATATTCACGCATGTGTACTACGGGTTCGAGGCGGCGGGCGGGGCGGCTCTGGAACTCCACAGGCACGCCCAGAGCGTCGCCCACGGCCAGGCCCAGCAGGGCCGCGCGGAGTTGGGCTTCGGGAGAAGAAAAGGTCATAACGGGATAGAAAAGGAAATCTGGGCCAATAATACGGAGCCGTGCGGGGAAGGGAATTGGTACCGAAGAAAAGAACGTCATTCCGGATTACTTCACTACCGCCTGCTTGCTGGCCGAGCGGCCGAAACGGGTGGGGAAGTACATCAGCTCAGCTTTGGCAGGGTTGAGGGTGTAGCGCCCCCGGTAACGAGGCTGCAGCGTCACCCGAAACGTGTGGCGGCCCACCGGCAGCACATCCATAAAGATGCCCACTTGGTGGCGCAGGTATTCCCGGTGGACCTCAAAGGAGTTTCCGCTGACTTTATCCCCGTAGGAGCAGCCGGCCGGAATGGGTACTTCCAGCAGCACGTAGCGGGCCTCCGCTTTCACGTCTACGGTCACTTCCAGCTCGGCGGGCTGACCGGCTTTCAGTTCGACGCGGCCACCCTCCTGCCCCGCCAGCCGGGTACGCACCACGAACGGCGCGGCCACGGCGGCCGGCGCGGGGTTCCAGAATGATTGATACGCCGTAGCGTACACCGGCAGCCCGCCCTGTTTGCGGAGCGTGAGCGAACCGGCAGCGGCAAATGTGGTGTCGAACGGAAACCGGCTGACTTCCCGGCTCAGGCTGCCACTGAACTGTACCCGGGCTACGAGGCCCCCACTGGCCGGCACCACCAGGTCGGGGCCGATGGTGGCCAGAATCCGGGCGGTTTCGTAGGTGCTGGCCCAGTGGCCACCAAAACGGCGCTGCTGGAGCAGGTACGTGCGGATACGAAGCAGTTCCAGCTCCTGCCCACCCTGGGCGCGCAGGAGCTGGTAGGCCAGCAGCGTGCTACCCAGGCGGTCAGGCAACAGGTACCGAAAGAAGGTACCGGGCCGCAGCGTATCGGCGAAGAACACGCCACCCAGCTCCGTGCGCAAGCGGTAGCGGCGCAGCGTATCAAGCTGATACGGCAGGCCCAGCTGCTGCCGGAGCTGGGTGAGGGCCAGGTACCGGTCGAGGGGCTGGCGGCCGCGCCGCTCCTGTTCGAAACGGCGCACGAGGGTCGGGAAATCGGGGTTGGCCCCGAGCTGGTGCAGCAGGTGCAGCAGCCGGATCCGGTCGTCTTCGGTGCGGAAATACCCGGTGGCAGCGCGGCCCAGAGCCTGGCGCACGGCGGCATCGGCAAAGGCCTCGTCCAGCTGCCCGAGCAGGTACAGGCGCAGCGGGGCCTTGTCGAGGGCCACCTTGTAGCCCTGCGCTTCGGCCTGCAGCAGCGCCTCCACCACATGCACCGTTGCCCAGGCACTCACCGGCGAAGTTGGCCAGGTCCCCCACAATTGCCCGGGCTGATGACGGCCGCGCAGCAGGTGCCGGATGAGCCGGTCGATATCACGGGCGCCTTTGAAAGGCTGCTGCATTCCGGCCCGGATGCGCTGCTCCAGCAGTAGCCCCGTGAGTTTGGAGGCCGCCTGCTCGTTGCAGAGGTACGCATAGCCCTGCAGGTGACGGATTTCATCGAGCAGCACCGGCAGCGGGTCGCTCTCCAGCCGCACCGTCACGGGCCCCAGGTCGGGGCGCACGGGCAGCGTCAGGGTAGTATCGGCGGCGGTGAGGATGGCGAAGGTGCCCACCCGCTCGCGGGTACCGGCGGGCAGCACCGGCAACTGGCGCAGCTCCCCATCCTGGTAGCCGTTGGGCTGGGTCAGGCTGAAGCTCACCGCCACCGAGTCCGCATCGGTGGGGGCCGTGAAGGTGAGCGTATCGAGCACGGCCGTCACTACCCGGTGCTGGCGCGTGGTGGCCGGGCCCGCACCCACCTGGAAGCTGGTGAGTACCTGGGCGGTATCGGGCAGGTAATTCAGCGTTTTGCCAATCACCTGGGGCCGGTCGCCCTGAATCAGGAAGCGTGGGGCGGCCAGCTCTCCCATCAGGGCTTTAAAGGAACGGAGCTTCTGGGTGAAGGTACCGGTGCGGGCATGGTCGTCGGAGGCCAGCACAAAGGTATCCCAGCCGGTGATGTCGTCGGGAATGATAACATCGGTGCGCGCCTCACCCCGCTGATCTGTCACGAGCGTGGGTCGCCACCAGCCTACGTCGGAGAAGCGACGGCGCAGCGCCAGGCGCGGGTCGCGGCCGGCAGCCAGCGGCAATCCATCGGGACCCAGGGCCTCGGGCCGGCCGTTGAGGCCGGGAGCCGGGCGGCCGGCCACACCGTTTTTAGTGGTGATAATCAGCACGCCATTAACAGCCCGGGAACCGTACATAGCCACCGCCGAGGCCGATTTCAGGACCTCGACTTTGGCAATATTTTCGGGGTCTAATTCAGTCATTGAGCCGCTGTAAGGCAGCCCGTCCACAATCAGCAGGGCCTCCCCCGCCCCGTTGGCCGTACTGGTGCCACGTATCCGGATGGCAGTCCCGCCACCGGGTGCAGTCACGATAGAAACTCCTGCCACTTTGCCGGCCAATCCCTGGTCTATACCAACCGAAGCCACCGAAGCCGCCAACTCCTGCCGCCGCTTCTGGGTGCCGTAGCCGGTTACCACTACCTCACTGAGCTGTTTGGCATCAGCTGCTAAAGCCACATCCAGCACCTGGCTTCCTACCAGCCGCTCCATACTCACATAACCAATGGAAGAAAAAATCAGCACTCCGCCGGCCGGTGGCGCGGAGATGGAAAAGCTACCATCCGAATTAGTGCTTACGCCGTGGGCGGTGCCTTTCAGCAACACCGTCACGCCGGGCAGCCCCTCCCCGCTGGCGCGGTCCGTTACCTGGCCACGCACTACCCGCCAGCCGGGCTGGGGAATGACGGGATTGGCAACCGGAATTTCACGGCGGGCCTCCAGCTGTTCTACCGTAGCCGGCCGTTCAGCCAGCAGCCGCGCCCGGATTTCAGCCTGGAAACGGCGGTAGTACGCTTGCCGCACCGGGCCGCGCGTAAGCCAGTCCAGCGAATCGAGCTGCACGTAGGTGGTGCCGTTGGCCTGCACCCGCAGGTCGGCGTCGGGGGCCAGTACGGAGCTATCGGCCAGCAGCAGGGCCAGGCGGTAGCGACCGGGCGGCAGCGCGTGCAGCGGCGTGGGCAGGTAGCGCAGCAGGCGGCTGAACTGCCGGTTGCCAGGCTGGGTGAGCAGCGTGTAGGCCACCGGTGGCAGGATAGCGCGGCCCGTAGCACCCGACACGGGCAGGCGCACCTCCACCCGCCCCTGCCCGATGGGTGTGCCGGTGGGAACGGGCAGCAGCGGCTCCCGACGCGGCGGCTGGTAGTAGCTGGTAGCGGGGCGGGGCTGCAGGTCGGCTTCGGTGAGGGCGAAGTCAGCAAACGGTAGTACCGGAAACACCACCGAAGCCCGCAGGTCACCGAACTCATCCGTACCCGATACGCAGCGCATTTTCAGCAGACCAGCCGCAAAGGTGTAGCGGTAGCCCGGCTCCCGCAGAAACTTCTGCCGCACGCCATCGGAGCGGCGCAGCAGCACCGAATCGGGTCGGAAGGGGCCGCCAATGAGCGTGAGGCCTTCCTTACCGTACGTGTGGCGGTACGGCCGGGCCGGACGGTTGGGCAGCTGCGGCACCCCCGCGCCCAGGGCCTGGAGTCGGTTGCCCTGCCGCAGCAACACTCGCTCCTGGTAGCTGCTGCGGTCCAGCAGCAGCAGGAAGCGCGCCAGCTCAGCCTGCTCGGCGGGCGTTACGGGGCCGCGCTTTTCCACCGTCAGCTCCCGGCAGGGCCGGTTTGGGTCGATACTGAGAGTGAGCTTGTGCAGGTGCCGCAGGTACACGTCGCGCAGGGTGATAAGGCGGTCGGGCGTGCGGATGGCCACCGTGTGCCGGCCGCTGTCGGCCACCAAGGCAAAGGGCTCGTCGCCGTTGACGGCCGCCACGTACACCGGCCGGCCCGCCACGTACACGGCCACCGTGGGCTGCACCCGACCCGAATCGACCACGAAAGGTGCCAGCTGCGTGATACCGCCGGGAGCCGGCTGATAGTCATAGAACGCGCCGAAATCAGGGTACAGAAACTGGTAGAACCGCAGTGAGTCGAGGCCCAGGCTTTGCCGCCACGCGCCCCAGGGCAAAGGCTGCCGCGCGGGCTCGTCGGCCTGGTTCTCGAACCCCGCGCCCAGCCCGAACCGGCGCACGGAAACGCGCCCCAGCACGGCCGGCTCGAAATCGGGCAGCGCCGGAGCCATTGGCGTTTCAAATTTGCTGGTATGGGCGTAGGCCGTGAGGTCGGCGCGGGGGACGGGGCGGCCTGCGCCGTCGCGCACGGTGTAGCGCAGCTGCACTTTCTGGCCCGGATATACCACCTCGGGCTGGTCGGCTTCAATGACTAACTGATGCTGAGGCAGCGGCACGTTGTACTCAGCCGTGCGCAGTTCCCCGGCCCAGTAGTAGTGTACCGAGGCGTACCAGGTATCGGGGCCGGGCGCGGGCAGCTGCAGGGCCAGATCAGTAGCATAGCCCCGCTGCACCAGCGTATTGCCCCGGTAGAGGTAGTACCAGAACCGGAGCCGGCGCGGGTTTTCCACCCGCAGCCGGATGGAGTCCGGGGTGCGGTCGGAGCGCAGCAGCAGCCCGGCGTTATCGGCGGTGAGCAGCAGCTCGGCGGCGGGCCGCTGCCCATCAGTAAGGCGGTAGCGGGTCACGCCCGCATCCACCAGCCGCCGCAACGGCAGCTGCACCGTTTCGCGGGTGGTTACTTCGCCTTTCTCGGGGGTGACGGTGGTGGTTTCGATGGTGGCCGAAGCGAGCCGCGACTGGCCGCTGGCCACGTAGCGGGCCACCACGGAATCCTGCTGCAGGGTCAGCTGCAGCTCGCCCTCTTCCAGGGCATACGCCACCGTGGCCGCCTGGGTGAGGCGCTCGTTGTCGCCGTTCAGGAATACGGCCTGCACCTGGTAATTGAGGTTGGCGGCAGGCAAGGCCGTGGCGGGCAGGTTGAGGCGGGTTTCCCCGGTGGCGTCCAGGGGCTGGGCCCGGGTCCAGAGAGTATCGGGCACGAACACCTGGCGGCCGGGGAAGCGGCCCACCCCGGCGGGCGTCACGCTCAGGCGCACCCGCGCATCCAGCAGATTCAACTCATTGGCATCCTGCCCGCGCAGAAACAGGGCCTGCGTGGTACCGGCGCGGTGCGTGGTTTCGGCGGTTCGCAGGGTGTAGCGGGTGTTCTTCAGCTCGTAATCTTCCAGCCGAAAACTGCCCGAAGCCAGCGGCCGGCCGGAGCGACCCGGCGGCGTGAGGGCCACCCGCACCGTCTGATCGGTGCGCAGGCCCATAGTATCCAGCAACGGCAGCGTGTATTCGTAGGCCCCCGACGGGCCGGACCGCAGCACCGCCACGAGGCGGGATTTACGGTCCTGGTCGGCGGTGAGGCGCAGCTCCAGGGGGCGACGGCAGGGCCGGCCGTGGCGGTGCAGCACGCGGGCTTTCAGTTGCAGGGTGTCGCTCTGGGGGCGGTAGCGCGGCTTGCTCAGCACCAGGTAGGACTGCCATTTCGCGCCGCGTCGGCTGGCGCGGGTGTCCCGGCGCTGCTCGCGCACGTCCTCGCTGAAGGCGGAGCGCAGCAGTCCGATGGGGCCGGTGTACACGTTGGAAGCATAGCGCAGCTGCCCGGCCAGCGTGCGGACCGGCCGGGTAAGGTAGCCCAGCGGAAACCCGAACACCACCCGCTGGTACACCCGCCGCCAGGTCAGAACCTGCTGCCCGCGCGCGCGCCGCCCCGGAAACGTCTGGGCCAGGGCGTGGTAGGTGGTGCGCCCACCCTGCTCCACGGCCAGCAACCCGGGCCGACCGGCGCGGCCAGGCAGACGGTAGGTTTGGGTGGCGGCATCAAAGGGCACTACCCGGCCCCGGGGCAGCACCAGGCGGGCATCGGGCAGCAGCTGGCCCAGCGAATCGCGCAGCAGCAGCGTGAGGTCTACCTGATTATCCAGCACCGTGAGCTGGCGGCCGGTGCGAGCATGCAGCCAGAACACCAGCTGCGGGCCTTCGGTGTGGGCCACCAGGTAGTAGCCCGCGGGCAGGCGGCTGAGTTGCGCCCGGCCCAGGCTATCAGCCGCCGCCGTTGGAAACGAATCAACGGGCTGGGTGAAGAACTCCGGGCGGGCCGTCGACAGCCCCCGCTCGTAGAGGTGGCGGGTCTGCGGGTCGGTAAGACGGAATATTTTGGTCAGGTAGCTCTGCTGACGGGCGGCGGCCAGCCGCTGGGCCGGGGCGGAGAAGGCCCCGGCCAGCAGAATCAAGCACAAAAAAAACGGGCGTAAGCATGTAGACATAGGCCGGAAAGAATATGATTTCTACCCGTCAGATGCTACTATTCGGCACTTTCCACAATCCACCGTCGACTTTTTTTGCGTACTCTCCGTATTCTGGCCGAATACTTGCCGTTTGGAGCCCTAACTTCGCCTCCCGTTTTGCGGCTTACCTTCTTTTTATGCCTAGACTTCTTCTTGTTCTGTGGCTGGTGCTGATGGCACTGGCTGATGTAGGCCCGGCCCTGGCCCAGGGCGGCCCGGCGGCCCGCGCTAAAATGCGCGGCAAAGTATACGTCCACCGCCCCAATTACCGCACCTACAAAGGCCGCAGCAACAAAATTCGCCGCAAGCGCACGGTGCGCTACCGGCAGAAGTGGTTCCAGTTCTGGCGCCGCAAGAAGGCCAAATCCACCACGCCCCGCCGCTCCCGCAACCAGACGATTGGCAACAGCCAATAGCCTGCGTTCCGGCCGCTTTGTTACCGCTCTTCTCAATCCTTCGGGGTTGGGAAGAGCGTTTTTTTTGTGGCTTGACAAGGACACCTGTCTGACCAGCACAATTTTAACCACCGAAACAGAGTTATTCCGCGGAACGCCAACCAGCATAGTCCATGACTCGCTTCCTGCTCCTGCTTTTCGTAGTGCTGCTGCTCGGCAGCCCACTTTTGCCCGCCGAAGCGGCCCGGCCCACCCGCTACGCCCGGGCCAAGATGCGCGGTAAATCTTACACCCACCGGCCTTCCTACAAGCACTATAAAGGCCGCAAAATCAGCAATAAGCGGCTGGGCGTCTTCCGCAAAAAAGCCCGCAGTCAGTCCTCGTACCGGGTAGGCCGCCATTCCACGCGGTAGTCGGCGGGCGGCTACGCCATAACCTGTCATGCCCAGCGGAGTGCAGCATTTAGCTCAATGATGTAATCCGGATTTCTTTCGCCGCCCGGCATGACAGGCTTTTTTTCGTGGTGCCTATTCCTGCGCCGCGTACCACGCCCGCCGCACCTGCACCAGCAACTGCTCAGCGGCTTCCCGGTCGGGCGTTTCGGGCAAGTCAGACGTGGCAAAAGCGGCTTCCACCTGCTGTACCAGGGCCTCGGCCTCGGCTACCAGCTGCTCGTAGCCGAACTCGCCGCGGCGGATTTGCAGCAGGAAGTCCCGGTTGGGGCGGCGCACGTGCAGGCGGCCGGTGGTGGCAATTTCCTCGGCCATGCCCAGCAGCCGGAACACGTGGAGCATGTTCTTGGCGTCGTAGTTTTTGCCGTGCTGCACGGTGTTCTGATACCGCTCGGGGTTGCGCTTCTGCTCCCACTCCTGGTACTCCCGAAACACCCGGCAATAGGTACTGTAGCCGTTGCGGTTGAAGCTCAGGTAGGCCACCGGCACCTCCCCCTTCGGCACGGCCGAAAGCAGCACGTCCTGGGAGGTATCCGCGTCGCGCAAAAGGCCCCGGTAGCTGTGGCGACGGTCGGGCGTTTCATCCACGAACAGGGCATAGAGGTCCGTCAGGTGGTTGACGTTGGCCAGGCCGCACTGGGTGGCCGCGTAGCCGCGCCGGTCCAGCCAGGTAGCCACCGGCTGCGCGCCCGCGCCCACCGTCACGTAGCAGAAATCCAGCACCGACTTGCGGGCGGGCGGTTCGGGGTGGTTGATTTTCTTGTTGAGGCCCCAGGCTTTACGGATCTGGGCCACGGCGTACTCGGCGAAGCTCTGGCGGCACAGCTGCGACAGGAAATCCTCAACCCGAAACGCCTCGAACAGCGGATGCCGCAGCCGCACGCAGTCCTCGGGTGAGGCCAGCAGCTCCAGGGCCGTGGGGTTGCTTTTGAGCAGCAGCTCCACGAAGCGGCGCAGCTCATAGTACACCTCGTCGTTCGTCTCATTCGCTACCTGAGGTACATAGTCGAGGCCGTAGAACTCGGTTTCGGGCAGGATGAACACGCCTTTCAGGTCCGTGTCGGAGTGGGGCAGGTCGGTGCCGTAGGCGCGGCTGCCGCTCAGGGCCTCAAACAGGATGAGGCCGCGCCGGCGCAGGTCGTCGATGGTCATGGAACTGGGTATAACGGTTGTAGAGACGCGACACTTCGCGTCTCGGCGTTGCTGAAGTTGTTGGAATTGTGTGGCTTCGGTTGTTCTGGCGGGAGACGCGAAGTATCGTGTTTCCACAATTGTTCAAGTAAGCAGCATCCGTAACAAGCAGCTCAATGTCAGGCGTGTTTTCTACTTTTAATCAGTATTTTTTTATGTCTGACCACAGCCACAACCAACGCCAGCATGGCAAACCTGCAGATAACGCTACGACTGACGAAGGAAGCTGATCTGGATGCTTTGTTTCAGTTTCAACTAAATGAAGAGGCGGCGTATCTGGCGGCCTTCATGCCCAAAGACCACACGAATAAGGAAGCATATCGGGAAAAATACCGCCGGTTTTTGCGCGACCCGACCATCCACATGCAGACCATTCTGGTAGACGGCGAGCTGGCCGGTAGCATCGCCAAGTTCGAAATTGAGGGCGAGGCCGAAATTACGTATTGGCTGGACAGACGCTGCTGGGGCCGGGGCGTGGCTACTGCCGCGCTGCGCCACTTTCTGGAGCTAGAGCCCGCCCGCCCGCTCTTTGGCCGGGTGGCCTTCGACAATTTCGGCTCGCAGAAAGTCCTCACCCACTGCGGCTTTCGCAAAGTGGGCACCGACAACGGCTTTGCCAGTGCCCGCCAGGCCGAGATAGAGGAATTTATCTATCAACTCCCCTAGCCCCGTTGCGGAGTTGCTCCACGGTAGCGCCAACTTGGTAGTTCGCGTCCCCGCGCCATTACACGTCATGCGGAGCCCACTCACAGTTGCCGTTCAGCGCTGCGCGAAGCAAAGGCTTCGCGCTACACCCACGCCCGAAACACGGCGTCCAGCGCCGGCGTGGGCTCGAGGTGGCGCGGTACGGGCAGGGTAACGCGGGCGGCCTGGCCAGCGTCGTACTCCTGCTGCAGATACGCCACCAGCGCGGCCGGGCGCGACACGGTGGTTTTCTCGTCGGCGGTGCCTTTGCGGGCCAGTAGCTCCTCTACCGCGCCGTTCAGGTCCGGCGGCAGCAGCGCGCGCAACTGGGCAAACTCCATGGGCGGCACCTGGTCAGGATGATGCTGAATCCAGCGGGCAGCCAGGGCCGAGCGCAGGGCGTAGAACAGCCGCTTGAGGCGCACCTGCTCGCCGGTCAGGTCCTCCGCTACCCCGCGCCGCAGCTGGCCCAGGTAGTGGTGCAGGCCGGCGCGCGGGTTCCAGCAGGCCGGCAGCAGCGGCTGCAGCGCCGCCCGAAACCCGGCCGCTTCCCGGTACACCACCGGCGACTGGAGCCACTCGAACAGGGCTGCATTAGAGCCGCGCAGCAGCTTCAGCGTCTTGCGCAGCTCCCAGCCAGCCAAGTCCAGCTCGTCGTCCACGGGGAAGTTGAGCGTGTCGGGGCCGTCGTCGAGGGTCAGGTACCAGTCGGCCGGGTGGCTGTAGAGGAAGCGCACGTCGTAGTCGGAATCCGGCGAGGGGAAGCCCCAGGCCCGGCTCCCCGACTCGCAGGCGTACAGGATGCGAATGTGGTGCGTGGCTTCGAGCTGGGTAAGGGCGGTTTGGATGCGGACGTGCACGGGAAAGCAGAATGATGGTGCCAATACGACCCGAAAGGTACTTAGTATTCTAAACTGAACGGCCGGCCAGACCTGCTGAAGCCTTTCCGCTTCTACAGGGCCGGCCGGCCGTTAGAATTTGCGTATTACCTCCGTACAACACGCAGGCCCTGCCTGGTCCGATAAGACCTGCATTTTCTACCACGGGCTGATACCCGTTTCAGGCGCGTTGTCGTCGCTGAAAAACTGGCTGGTGGGGCCATCCGGGCCCAATGTGGCTGCGCGTACCAGACGGGCGGCGGCATCGGACACGCTACCAGGGCCGCTGTGGTGGTTGAAATCGGTGGCGGTGTAGCCGGGGTCCACGGCGTTTACTTTGAAAGCCGTGTCGCGCAGCTCGTAGGCCAGCATAATTGTGTAGGCGTTCAAGGCCGCCTTAGACGGTGCGTATGCTGCGCCCTTCACCGGATAATACTTCCAGGAAGGATCCGTATGCAGCGTGAGGGAACCCAGGCCCGACGTTACGTTGACAATCCGGGGTTCCGGTGACTTCTGCAGCAGGTCGATGAAGGCCTGCGTCACCTCAATTACGCCAAACACGTTGGTTTCATACACCTCCTTGATTACGCTGACGCTGGTAGTTAGCGCGGGCTGCGGCATGCCCCCGCTGATGCCGGCGTTGTTGATGAGGACGTCCAGGACGTCGGTTTTCCGGCCCAGCGCCTCGCGGGCGGCAGCTACGGAGGCTTTGTCGGCAACATCAAGCTGGAGTAGTTCCACCTGCGGGTATCCGGTGGCGTGCAGTTGCTCAACGGCCTGCTGGCCTTTTTGCGCGTCGCGGCTGCCCAGGTACACGTAGTAGCCGCGCTGGAGCAGCTGCCGGGCCGCTTCGAAGCCAATGCTTTTGTTGGCCCCAGTAATGAGTGCTTTCTTCATGGTTAGTGGTTAGTTACCTGATGAACAACACAAAGGTACCGGGCACCTTGGGGGCGGATAATATCCATTTTGCGGTACTACTGGTACATTTCACGGGTGGAGGCCCGATACTCGGCCGGCGTCATGCCGGTTTCGCGCTTAAAGAAGCGGGCAAAGTAGGACGCATCCGAAAATCCCAGGTCGAAAGCAATTTCCTTGAGCGACTGATAGCTATAGAAAAGCTGCCGCCGGGCTTCCAGCACCAGCCGCTCATGAATGTGCTTAATGGCGGGCTTACCACTCTGGGCTTTCACCACTTCGCTCAAGTGTCCTGCCGACAGATGGAGCAGCTCTGCGTACGCGCCTACCTCGTGCAATTCGCGGAAGCACTCCTCAATTTTGGCCTGGTAGGTTTTCAGCAGCTGCTTTTCGGCCGACGGCTCGGCACCGGTAAACTGCTCGGTATATAAGCGGCTCAGGTAGGTAAGCAGCACCGTCAGGTAGGCACTCAGCATCTGGTGCTGCCACGGGCCGGGAGCCTGGTACTCGGCTTCCAGTTTCGCCAGCACCTCCTCTACAAAGGCCACATCCGCCGCCGCCAGCTGCAATTCGTGCCCATTGTGGGGATTTTGAATGAGCGGCAGGCCGCGAATGGCAGCGTTCTGCTGCAGGGCCAGAAACTCGTTGGTGAACGTCAGGAAAGTCCCCCACGAGGGCGTGGGCTCCTCTTTGACCATCACCTGGGTGGGAGTCGAGAAGTAGAATGTGTTGTCGTGATGCTCGTAGGGCATCGTGTCTACCCAATGCCGGCCCCGGTTGTGTCTGACAAACACCAGCAGGTAATACGCCTTGCGATGGGGCAGCAGCACGTCCGACTCGTACACCAACCCTCCTTCCGACCGGGCAATGGTAAAGGCATTGCTCCCGGTTGCTTTATCGGGCTTAAACGCATGGACGGGAACCGGTTGCTGGCTCTGAAGCATGTTCATGTCCCAAACCTACGGCTTTTGCAAGGAGCGCCGCAGCTGGTTTTATCGGCCCAGCCACCCTGTACGATTTTTTCCTGATGCGGCCTGATTACTTCCTGTGCCAAGCGTATCCGTAGCCAATCGAAGTATACGTTTTAAAAGTCCACGGTAAACTCCCAGGTCACTGTTTCGATGCGCGTGGCTACGCCATTCTGTCCAGTATATTTGGCCGCCGCGCACCGCTTCGCTGGCCGTAACGCCTCCTTCCTGTGAACTACCGCCGCCTTTTCTGGCTTCTGCCGGGTTTGCTCAGCGCCTGTACTCCCGATACGCCCACCGCCGAACAGCCCATCCAGGCTCCGGCTCCCAGATCTGCCGCGCAGGCTCCCACCCCCACCCCGGCCGATACGCTGGCCACTTTGCACTGGGAATCGGAAATGTGCACCTACACCGGGCGCTACGACACCCGCAAATACACCGCCCGGCAGCTCACCGATACCCACGACCTGCTCCGAGGCGGCCTTCTTTCCACCTCGGCTACCGTTTTCCGGCCCGAGGATATTGCGAAGCTGAGCGTGGATACGCTGGAAGCGGAGTACACCAAGGTGCTGGCCCACGTCAAGGGGTTGCAGCCCGTGCCGGGAGCTCCGTGGCGGGAGTTGAAACGCCGCAAGCTCCAGGAGCTCAACGACCAGTACCGCACTACCAGGCTGACCATTCTGGGCTATGCCAACCCCAGCCTATTGGTAAACTCCACCTACCCGGCCGCGTGCAAAACCTACGTCAGGGGGCTGGCGGCCAACAACGACAGTATGATTATTGCCAGCTGGCAGCAGCTGGTGCGGGAGCAGCAGAAAAATAACAGTATTCCGGAAAGTCTGCAGGAGCGGTTTGAGCAGGAAGCCACCGCGTCCAACTGGCACGAATACGCGCAAGTAGCCCTGATTGGCTTCGGCTGGTGGAACTGCGTCAATGCAACCATCCGAAGCGCCGAACCAACCGAGCAAATGTACCGGCAGTACGAGCAGCTATTCGTAAAGGTGCAGTCGGAGTGCGAGGATGTGGATTGATTGGCCATTACTCAGGTTACCTCCTCCCCGACTGCCTACGCGAGATTAGCCGGCACCCGACAGGAATGCACCACACAACTTCCGTTACCTTACTCCCCTGAATCAACGCTCTGCATCTTATGGCACTGTCTCGTCTGCTTCCCGCCTCCATCCTGCTGGCCCTGTCCCTGGCCGGCTGCCAGTCGAAGCCCGCCGCCACCGAAACGGCCGCTACCGCTGCCCAGGCCGCCGCGCCGGACACAGCTGCCGCCATCAGCGCGGCCAGCATCAGCAAGTATCTGCAGGCGGTTTCCTCGGATGAGATGCTGGGGCGCAAGCCGTTTACCCTGGGCGAGCAGCGCAGCACGCAGTATCTGGCCGATGAGTTCAAGCGCCTCGGGTTGCAGCCGGGCCCCAACGGCACGTACTTTCAGCCGGTACCACTGGTGGAAATCACCGGCACGCCGAGCCCCACCCTGCAAATCAAGGGCAACGGCCAGCCGCTGAACTTGCAGTACAAGACCGATTTCGTGGCCTTCACCCAGCGTGAGCAGGCCGAAGTGAAGGTGACCAACTCGCCGCTGGTGTTTGCCGGCTACGGCGTGGTGGCCCCCGAATACGGTTGGGACGACTACGCGGGCCTTGACGTGAAGGGCAAAACCGTGGTGGTGCTCGTCAATGACCCCGGCAACGCGAGCCAGGATTCCACTTTGTTCAAGGGCCGGGCCATGACCTACTACGGCCGCTGGACCTACAAATACGAGGAAGCCGCCCGCCACGGCGCCGCCGGCCTGCTCATCATCCACGACACCCAGCCCGCCGCCTACCCCTGGAGTGTGGTGCTAAGTGGGGCCACCAGCCCCAAGCTACGCGCCCAAACTCAAAACAAAGGCGCTGACAAGTGCGCCCTGGAAGGCTGGCTGACCCTGGACGCGGCCAAAAAACTGTTCCAGACCGCCGGCCTCAATTACGACCAACTGTACACCGCCGCCAATACCAAGGGCTTCCGGCCCCGGCCGCTGGGCGGCCTCACGCTCACGGCCGGCATCCAAAACAAGCTGCGTCGCCAGACCTCGCGCAACGTGCTGGCCGTGCTGCCCGGCACCACCCGCCCCCAGGAGTACATCCTCTACTCGGCCCACTGGGACCATTTCGGTGTGGGCAAAACCATTGCCGGCGACTCCATCTACAACGGGGCCGTGGACGACGGCACCGGCCTGGCCGCCCTGCTCAGCATTGCCGAAGCCTTCCAGAAAGCCAAGCAGAAGCCCCAGCGCAGCCTCGTGTTTCTGGCCGTGACCGGCGAAGAGCAGGGTTTGCTCGGCTCGGCCTACTACGCCCAGCACCCGCCCTTCCCGCTCAACAAAACCGTGGCCGACCTGAACATGGACATGCTCTGGCCCTACGGCCCAATGAAGGACCTCACCGTCATCGGCTACGGGCAGTCGGAGTTAGAGGACTACGCCCGCGCGGCGGCTAAGGAGCAAAACCGCTACCTGCTGCCCGACCAGACGCCCGAAACCGGCATGTTCTACCGCTCCGACCACTTCAGCTTCGCTCACGTGGGCGTGCCCTCGCTCTACGCCAGCGGCGGTTTCGAGAGCCGCAGCGGCGGCAAGGCCAGCATTGCCCAACAGCGCCAGAACTACACCGCCACCATGTACCACAAGCCCGCCGACCAGTTCGACCCCAGCTGGGACCTGACCGGCATTGCCCAGGACGCCCAGCTCTACTTCCGCGTCGGCCAGCGCCTGGCGGGTGAAACCACGTTCCCGCAGTGGCGTGAAGGCTCGGAGTTCAAGGGGGCGCGGGATAAGAGTATGGGTGGGAAGTAGTTCATGAATTGCTTTAGCACACCAGCTTTGAAATATCTACAAATTATCCTCTTTGTGTTTTGCGTACACGCCTGTTCCTCTCCAGCAGACACTACTCGTCCCGCAGAACGTGAGCCTGAAGAACTCTCTGCTTTTTTACCTCCACCTAAACCAAATCCTTACAAATTCTTCAAGGCTGACCGTACTGATACTGCTTGTCTTGCTGAGTTGCAAAAGGCGCAGCAAGATTTTCTAAAAAACAAGTTAGTCTATGTTTCTGCTTTTGATGGAGGGTTTAAGCGCTACGATGATGAACTAAAGGAAGTTCTTGGCGAGCATAACATCGTCTACGAGCCCATTGGAATGAATTGTACAGGTTATAACCTATACTATGGGCATTATATGGATAGCATCATTATTCAGCGACATGGAAGTCGTTTTATAGATAGTATGCGAGTAAAAGCCGATCAATTATATCTCTCCAGATGGGCTACTAAGACATATAGATCTTTCGACGTCGATATTGCTCCGGATTATTGCGCGACGCAGCCTGAGCAATATATCATAAACAAGCTAAATCTGCCCGCTAATTGGGATAATAAACCAATGACAAACTGGCGTCAGTTCATTATGCTGGACGTACTGATTGACAGCACTGGCGCTGTTTCATTGGTTTCTTTTGATACAGCTTCTAATCTGAAAAAGAGTAATCAGAAACACCTGTCCTACTTCAAAAAAGAAATAACAAAAATCATACGCAGCATGGGTAGCTGGCAACCTGCTATACTGAATAGTCATAGAGTTAAATGCTGGCAGTACATAGATGTAGATCTAGACAAGCAAATTGCCGAGTCGCCGCCTGTGACTCTTCCTAAATACGTCAGAAATCCAACTGCTTATTAAACTCATTTTTTAGCTGCTATGGAGCTTGCGAATGAAAATACGTCCTTTAACCTGGCTATTCATGCAGCACCACGATACCGCTTTCTGCGTCAGTATATCAACCGTGCATTGCAACATCTCTCATAGCGAAGCTCCTCTAGTCAATAATCTCCCAACCAACCCTACCGGCCGAATCCGCATCTTCCCGGCATGAAACACCTATTGCTCGTGACCTTATGCGCGGCGGCTACTTCTGGGGCCCGCGCCCAGACTACCCCGGCCCCGCTCCCCGATTCCGTGCAGGCCTTCCTCGATAAGAGCCTGACGCTGCTGGAAACGCACTCTTTGGAGCGAAACGCCGTGAACTGGCCCCAGCTGCGCCAGACGGTGCAGCAGAAAGCCCAAGGCGCGCAGTCGGTGAGGGAGTTGCTGCCGGTGTACCCCTATGTATTCGAGCAGCTGAAGGACGACCACGGCTGGCTGACCTACAAGGGCAAAACCTACAAGTGGCGCAACCCCGCCCGCCCTGCCTACGCCAACGCCGCCGTAAAACAGGCCCTGGCCCAGAAGCCCGGCCTGGTTATCCGGATGTTGCCCGGCCGCATCGGTTACGTGCAGCTGCCGGGCATCAACGCCGGGGGCAGCCTCGAAGCCATGCAGGCGGCGGCCCTGGTGGTGCAGGATTCCCTTTGCCGCCACCACCCCGACCAGGCCCGGGCCTGGATTATTGACCTGCGCCTGAACGACGGCGGCGCCATGGCCCCCATGCTGGCCGGCCTCGCCCCTATCATCGGCGACGGCCACTTGGGCGGCTTCGTAGACAAGGATGGCAAACCCGACCAGCAGTGGTACCTCCGCCAGGGCAATTTCTACATGGATTCCATGCAGGTCACGACGCTGCCCAACCGCTGTCCCGTGCGCCGCACCGACAAGCCCGTGGCCGTGCTGCTCAGCGGCCTGACCGCCAGCTCGGGCGAAATCGTGGCCATCAGCCTGCGGGGCCGGCCCGCCACCCGCTCGTTCGGGGAGCCCACCTACGGGGCCACCACCGCCAACGAAAGCTACCGCATCAGCGGCACCAGCTACCTCACCATCGCCGGCATGCAGGAAACCGACCGCAATAAAGTAGTCTACAAAACCAGCCTCACCCCCGACGTCCTCATCCCCGGCGGCGACAACTTCGCGGACCTGAGCAAAGACGCCAAAGTAGCCGCGGCGCTGAAGTGGCTGAAGAAGCAGAAAAGCCGGTAGTCTGGCCGTAGAGCAGATAGCCCAGAGGCCTGCTTTACTTATTCAGGTATTGTCATGCTGAGCGCAGCGGAGCGGAGTCGAAGCATCTCTACCGCTTCATTGCAATGCCAATTGATTAGTACTGCGGTAGAGATGCTTCGACTCCGCTCCGCTGCGCTCAGCATGACGGGGAACAAGGTTTTACCAAACCCAAAACGCGCCTACAGCCGCGGGTCCACGGCTTCGCTTTCCAGGGCCAGCACGCCGAACACGCACTGATGGACCTCGCGCAGCGGGGCACCGGCCACGAACCGTTCCAGGCCTTCCACGCCGAGGGTGAATTCGCGCAGGGCGAGGTTGCGCTTGGCCTTCACGTTTCGCTCGCGCAGGCGCTCCAGGTTGCCGGGCAGCAGGTAATCGGGGCCGTAGATGATGCGCAGGTACTCGCGGCCCCGGCACTTGAGGGCCGGCTGCACCAGCTGTTTCTGGCCCGTGGGGATGAAGTCGTAGGGCTTCACCACCATACCTTCGCCGCCGGCCGCGGTGAGGTCCAGCCACCACTGGGTGGCGGCTTCCACGTCGGCAATATCCTGGAGATGCACCACGCGGTAGGGCGTGGCGCGGAGCAGGCCTTCATCGGCAAGGCAGAGGGCGCGCAGGGTTTCCATGTGCCAGGCGTGGTCCTTATCGAAGTAGGTGCGGCCCTCGGTGGCGAGCAGGTGGAACGGGGCCAGGCGCAAATCGGCGAGGCTTTCCACGGGCCAGCAGTAGCGGCGGTAGGCCTCGGCGTAGTGCCGGGCGGCTTGCTGGCGGGCGGTGGTGCGCGCCAGCAGCGCCTCCACCCCATCGAGGCCCCGGGCGGCGGCCTGGGTGAGGATGGCGGCGGCTTCGGGTAAGGCCGCAGTGGCAGCCGCCGCAACGGCGGCGTACTGGTTGCGGATCAGCTCCTGGGCCTTGGCCGACCACGGCAGCAGCTCGGCATCCAGGCACACCCAATCGGTGCTGAACCGCTCCCAGAAGCTGCTGGCCGTGAGGGCGTCCTGCAAGCGGGCCAGGAAAGCGGCTTCCAGATTGGAGTCGGTGAAGAAGTTGCGGCCGGTGCGGGTGTACACCTTGCCCGGCCCCTCGCCCACCACCCCGAAACGGCGGCGCGCGGCGTCCTCATCCTTGGCCAAAACCACCACCACGCGGCTGCCCATGTGCTTTTCCTCGCACACCACCCGCTCCAGCCCCTGCCGGCGGAAGTAGTCGAAGGCTTCGGCGGGGTGCTCCAGCAGATCCGGCAGCGCCGAGGTTTCCGACGGGCTCATGGTGGGCGGCAGGTACAGCAGCCACTTCGGATTCAGGGCAAACCGGCTCATCACCTCCAGCGCCGCCGCCGCGTTTTCCTCCCGCACCGTCACGGATGGCAGCAGGCGCGTCTTGATGATCTGCTTGCCCAGCACATCCTGGATATCAAGTAGCTCGTCGTGGACTTGCTGGGCGGAGAGTTGAGTTGTCAGTTGTTGGTTGTCAATTGTTAGTTCATTTTCACTGCCTGACAACTGACAACCAGCAACTGACAACTGATTTCTGACAACTGACAATGGCCGCACCGGCTCGCAATACACCTGCTGGGCGGGAACCGAAACCAGCTCCCGCTCGGGGTAGCGCAAAGCGGTGAGGCGGCCGCCGAACACGCAGCCGGTGTCAATATCGATGGTGTTGTTGAGCCACTCGGGGTCGGGCACGGGGGTGTGGCCGTACACCACCGTGGCCCGGCCGCGGTACTCCGAGGCCCAGTTATAGCGCACCGGCAGCCCGAACTCGTCGATTTCGCCGGTGGTTTCGCCGAATAGCGCGAAGGCCCGCACGGCGCCCGAGCCGCGGCCCTGCATTTCCTCGCGCATGCCCGCGTGGGCCACCACCAGCTTGCCGCCATCGAGCACGTAGTGGCTCACCAGCCCATCCAGAAACTGTCGCACCTGGCTCTTGAACGTGTCGGATTCCGCGGCCAACTGCTGCACCGTTTCGGCAAAACCATGCTTTTCGTTGACCTGCTTGCCATTGAGGAAGCGCAGCAGCTTGATATCGTGGTTGCCGGGCACGCACAGCGCCAGCCCGCTTTGCACCATGCTCATCACCAGCCGCAGCACCTGCGGGGAGGCCGGGCCGCGGTCCACCAGGTCGCCGAGGAACAGCACGCGGCGCGGTGGCTGTAGAGGCGCAATATCTTGCGTCTCGTCGTTGCTGAGGTTGTTTGAAATGCCGTCCGTTTTCGCATCGTTCAACGATGAGACGCAAGATATTGCGTCTCTACGGCGCGTCACCCGCACGCCCAAATCTCGCGCATCCAGCACAGGAGTTTCCTCCACGTCATAGCCCAGCTGCGCAAGCAGCTGCACCAGCTCCAGGTAGCAGCCGTGCACGTCGCCGATGATATCGAAGGGGCCGGTGTCCTGCTTGCGGTTGCTGTAGAGCGGGTCGCGCTGCACGGCCTGCACCACATCAATCTCCTCGGGCCCGCGCAAATGGTAGACGTGGCGAAACCCCTCCTGCTTGAGCGACTTGAGGCTGCGGCGCAGCTGCTGGCGCTGGTTCGGGATGACGTGGCGGCCCAAGTGCTGCCGCTCGGCGCGCTGGCGGTTGCGGTCCTCGGCCAGACGGTCGGGCACGTCGAGGACGACGGCCGTGGGCAGCACGTGGTAGTCGCGGGCCAGCTGCACGAGAGTTTTGCGGGCTTCGGGCTGCACGTTGGTAGCGTCCACCACCGTCAGCAGACCGCGCTTGAGGCGCAGCCCCACCAGATAGTGCAGCAGCGCAAACGCCTCGGGCGTGGCCGACTGGTCGTTTTCATCATCCGCCACCAGCGCCCGGCACTGGTCCGACGACACAATTTCGGTGGCCGAAAACAGCCGCCGCGCAAACGTGGATTTGCCCGCCCCGGACGTACCGATGAGCAGGACGAGGGAAAGTTCGGGTAGTTTGAGGGAGGTAGTGGGTTGGGGCATATGAGGTGTGGGAGCGTATATTGAGTTGCTTTCGATAGGAATAACGCCCGGCAAAAATGCGTAAACTCTCTCAACCGACGACTTATTCAGATGCAGATTTCTATAGAACGAATTATCAAAGAGGGAGACGTCAGCCCGCTGAAATGGGGCATGAGTGGTGAAGACATTGCCCACAAGCTGCCCCATTCCCATCAACTTATCCGGAAGCATCGCCAAGGCAATTATCCCTTCCTGGACCTGAATGGCGTTGAGTTACACTTCAGGGAGGATTTTTATCAGGAGCTTTATCAACTAATTATCCAGGTGTGGCGCATTAAGCCGAAAGCAAAAAAACGCTTCTTCGACGTTACCTGGCTCCACAGCAACCTAACCTACGAGAAGGTGTTGCGCAACCTTGAAAGGGTAGGCTGGCATTTTACAGCGTATTCCGGCTCGCAGAAGGAACCCCTGCTGCTGGTGGAGGGCCGTGCCCTGTTTTTCTTCTATGATATACCGAAGCCGAATGGCACGCACCTGCTTTGCAAAGTTGTCATTCTCAACCCAGAGGGTGCCCGAAATGTCACAGAACGCCTGGATTGACTGGTATTTGTCATTGAAGCCCTTCAAACAGGCCGTTAGCTCCAGTCCTCCATGACTATTCAGCAACTCATAGCAACCCTCAAAGCAGACCTGTCGCAGACGGATATAACGCTGTACCCGTCCGCCAGCGCACAACTGATGCAGCAATTAGAGGCAGCGTTGGGGGTAACCCTTCCTGCTGACTTTCGGGGATTTTATGCCTTTTGCAATGGGTTCAAATCAGCTGAATTTCTGTTCCATATTACTCCAATTGAGGAGATTATCCATTTCAAAGACTACCGGCCTCATCAATTCCTCTTTGCCGAGTATGGAGCTTGCGTTGATTTTTGGATGGTGGACATACTACCGGAGAGCAGTGGCTACCGGATTCTGAGCCAAGGTCCAGATGGAGAAATGGTCTTTCTTACCGATTCCCTGGCCTTATTTATCCACCGATTCTTACAGGGCGGCGTTTTTAGGTTGATTGACTGGGCGTCTGAGCTTACCGACTGACCCCTGGTTAGAGACTGATCATCAAGCTAATAACACTTGCTCGCCCACCGCCTCCTACCGCCCGCCCGTGATGCGAAACTCCACGCGGCGGTTGAGGCGGCGGGTAGCTTCCTGGGCGTTACTGGCCCGGGGCTCGGTGCCGCCGAGGCCGAGGCCGGTAATGCGCCCGGCGGCAATGCCCTGGCTGACCAGGTAGGCTTTCACCACGGCCACGCGCTGCTCACTGAGCTGCACGTTCAGCTGCGGGTCGCCCTGGTTATCGGTGTGGCCGCGCAGCTCGATGGTCAGCTCCGGGCTGGTGGTCAGCAGGTCCAGCAGGCGGTTGAGGTCGGGCGCCGATGAAGGTAGCAGCACGGCTTTGCCCTGCTCAAACTCCACGTTATCGAGGCGCAGCACGGTGCCGGGGCGCAGCGGCCGCAGCACGATATCCTGAAAGGAAGGACCGGCCGTCAGCTGATACACGGTATCCAGGGGCAGATAGCCCGAGAGCTGCACCCGCACCTGGTAGGGCTGGGCGGGCACGCCGGCTACCAGAAACTCCCCCGCCGCCGTGAGCGTGCGCCCGGCCGCCGCAGTTCCCGGCTCGGCCACCGACAGCCGCGCCTGCGGCAGCGGCGCCTGGCTTTCCGCATCCAGCACCCGCCCCTGCCAGGTGGCTGTCGGCGGCGACGGCGGGGCGGGGAGGCTGGCCGCCTGATTGCGGCGAAACAGGTTGCAGCCGGCCAGATCGGTGTACACGCCCCGGCGCACGTAGGTAGCCTGCTGGCGGGCCAGATCTATTTCGTAGACTGATTTGGGGCCGGCCACGTACAGCCGCCGCCGGCCGCTGGTGTCCTGCTGCATTAGTAGGTCGCTGTAGCCGCCCTGGGCCGGCAGCCCGGTCAGGGGTAGCGGCAGCGGGGCCGGCTGTCGGGTGGGCACGTCAATTTTGAGCAGCGTCCCGTTGGTGCTGTACACCGCGTAGAGCGTGTCGGTTTCGTCGAGGCAGAAGTTGGCGTGGGTGCCGGCCCCGGCAAAGCCTACGGTCGGGTAATACGGCATAGCCCGGAGCGGGTCGCGAGTCCAAACCACCGTCACCGAATCGGTTACGGGGCTCACGCGCACCAGCAGGTTGGCGTCGTTGGTGATGAAAAGAAGGTCGCCGCGCCGGTCGGTGGCGGCCGAAATCCAGACGTTGCCCGAGCCCTGGGCCGGCAGCTCCCAGCCGGTGTAGCCGCCCTGGCGCGTGGCGGGGTTGTAGCGGTACACCCGCTCGGGCTGGTTGGTGGGCGATTTGGTGACGGAATACAGGCAGTTATCAAAGCCCTTGGCCAGCGCGTACGACTGAAACGGCAGCACCCGCCGGTGTATTTTGGGCGCGGCCGTCAGAGCGTTGCCGGTCCACTCGTGAATGGTCCGGCAATCATCTTCCCAGATGCCGTCATGTGCACGCAGCGCGGCAATACCGTAGAGCTTATCGTCGCACAGCTGCTCGGCGTAGCGGCGGCTGGGGCGGCCCGGCCCCACAAAGGCGAAGGAGTTGAGCAACTGCCGGCCCGGGGCCAGATACTGCGCATCCCGGGCGGTTGCGGCCCGGTATTCCAGCCGGAACTCGTAGCCGCCCCGCCACAGCAGCCGGCCCAGCACGCGGGTCCGGGCCGCGGCCGAATCGGCGTAGGTGTACTCGTAGCGCAGCTCCTGGTAGCTCCCGGCGTCGTGCTGGCTGAGCTGAAGCACCTGCGCCCGGGGCAGCGCCAGCAACGCCTGCCACACCGAATCGAGCGGATCGGCGGCGAGCGGGGGCTGGTTTACGCGGCTCGCCGGCAGCGGCTGGCTGCTGAGCTGCACGACGGCCGGGGCGGCGGCCCAATCGGGACCCACGTAGAAGCTGACGTTAGGGGCTTCCTTCTCCTCATGCACCAGCCAGCCGTGCGGATAGACCAGCTGGTAACCGGTAGCGGCATCGGTGAACCGCTGCCAGTCGGCAGGCACTTCGGCTGGCACCTGCGCCCCGACCGGGCCGGCCATGCCCCACCCCGCCAGCAGCAACCACAGGAAACAGAGCCACTTCAGCCGTTCGGCACGCAATACCATTCGGCAAAAATACGGAGCCGGGCCGCAACTTCAGCGGGCACCACCTGCGACGCATTTTCATGCCACGCGGTTCCCCCATAGCCGCCTACTGTATCCAGCCAAAGTGCTATTCCGCCCCCGACCCATACGCCGTACCCTCGCGTGAAGGCAGTGCGGAGTACCAGGTTCGCAGGCCGGCCGCACCCGTCCCGCCGCTACCGCTCAAAAACGGCCAGTTGCGAGGGCGCGCCCACTTCGGCCGCTTCCGGCCCCAGCGGTTCCAGGCGCACCCGGTAGCCGTGGCGCACGGCCACGCCGTCGGCCCAGGCCGCAAACTCGGCCCGCGTCCACTCGAAGCGGTGGTCGTGGTGGCGGAAGTCGCCGGCGGCCAGGGTTTCGTAGCGCTGGTTATAGTCGGCGTTGGGGGTGGTAACGAGCACGGCGGCCGGCCGGGCCCGGGCGAAAACCACCTGCTCGAAGGCGGCCAGCCGGTTTTCGTCAAGGTGCTCAATGACTTCGACCACGGCCGCCGCGTCGTAGCCAGCTAGGCGGGCATCGTGGTAGAGCACCGAGCCCTGAGCCAGCGTCAGCCGCTCGCGCTGGCGCGGGGGCATTTCCGGGAGGTGCAGGCGCTGGGCGGCGCGCTCCAGCTCCCGCCAGCTCACGTCCAGAGCCAATACGTGCTCCACCTGCGGATTTTGCAGCAGCCGGCGCACCAGCTTGCCCTCGCCGCAGCCCAGATCCATCACCCGCTTCGCCCCTAATGCCCGGATTACTTCGGCCACCCGGTCCAGGCGCTGGTCGTGGAGTTTTTGGCTGGGGGTTGCGGGTACTTCGTTGGCGGTGGGTAGCTCCGCCGTGGCAGTAGCGGGCTCATCGTCCTCGGCGTCCTTCTCCACGGCCAGCAGCCGCGCCAGCGTGGGGTTCACGTACTCGGCAAAGCGCAGGTAGCGGCGCGTGATGAACTCCCGCTCGGGGTGACGCGGCAGCCACTCGCCGCCGCGCAGCAGCAGCTTTTCGGCCTCAGCCGGCCCGATGTAGTAGTGCTTGTTGTTGTCGAGCACCGGCACGAGCACGTAGAGGTGCGTCAGCAAATCGCGCAGGCGCAGGGCTGGGTGGCGCAGACGCAGCGTGTAGTAGGGGCTCTCGCCCCACTCCGGCCGGGTCGGGTCGAGCGGGTGGGCTTCGGTTTCGATTTCGTAGCCTAGCGGCGCAAACAGGCGGTACAGCTGCGCGGGGCTGGCAGCCGGCACCACGGCCACGGTGGCTTCCAGGGGCAGCAGCACGTCGGGCAGGCCGGGGCGGTCCTGGCAGGTGCCGTTCATGGCCGTGTTGAAGGCTTTGGCCAGGGCCGTGCTCAGAAACGAGGAGGCCACGTAGGGCCGGTCGTTCACGTACTGGGCCAGGGCGAAGTTCTCGGCCGCGCCTTTCTGGCTGCGCACCAGCCCTACGGGGTCGATTTCGAGCAGCAGGGCCACTGTGCAGCGCTCCGCCGTGGCTTCGGGGTAGAAGATGTGGGCCTGCCCGGCGGTGAGCTCCAGCGTCTGGAGGCGGGCGGGGTTCTTGTGCAGCAGGTAGCCTAAATCGGTGGCGGGCTGGTGGGTGGTAGTGATGGTAAGGAGCATGGCCGCTAACAGATATAATACGCGAGGCAGCAAGATACGCACCCACCGGCCGGCACCAAGCGCCGCCCGCGCCGGCCGCGCTACCGGGTACCAGCCGTATCGGTGAGGGCCAGCAGGAAGGCTTTGAGGGCGCGCTGATCGGCGGCGGAGAGGTGGAGCTTGTCGGGGGGCAGGGTTTGATTGGGCACGGACAGGCCTCGGCCCTGGCCACCGCCTTCGTTGTAGAACTCAATTACCTGCTCCAGGGTACGGTAGGCGCCGTTGTGCATGTAGGGCGCGGTAAGGGCCACGTTGCGCACCGTCGGAATCTTGAAGGAGCGGCGCAGCTGCGGCAGCGGCACCTGGGCGTAGCGGCCCTGGTCGGCATCGAGGCGGCGGGCCTTGGGGGCGGCCTCCACCCCCAGCACTTCCGATTCGGCCTCGGTGAAGCCGGGCGGCACCGTGCCGTTGAACAGGGGCGCGAAGTGGCAGGTGCCGCACTTGCCGGCGCCCATAAACACGTTGAAGCCCCGGATTTCCTCCCGGCTTATTACTTCCCGCTGCCCCCGCAGGTGCTGGTCGAAGCGGGAGTTCAGCCGAACCAGACTCCGCTCGTAGGCCGCCAGAGCCGTCTGAATCCGGACGGGCGTAATGGCCGGCTCCGCGCCTACCTCACTGCCCGGAAACGCCGCCCGGAACTGCCGCACGTAGGCGGGGCTACGCTGCAGCTGACGGGCGGCCGTTTCCAGGGAGCCGTGCATTTCGTCGGGGTTGCCGACCACATCCACGGCCTGGTTTTCGAGGGTGGCGGAGCGCAGGTCGTAAAACTGTCCGGCCTGCAGCGCGGCATTGAGAATGGTGGGCGTGTTGCGGTGAATAAGGCCGCCCGGCGTGAGGGTGGCGTTTTTAGCGAGGCCGTCCGTGAAGGCCTTATCAGGTTGGTGGCAGCTGGCGCAGGAGCGGCCCTGGCTACCCGACAGCACCGGGTCCTGAAACAGCTGGCGGCCCAGGGCCACCCGGGCTTCGGTGCGGTAGTGCTGGGGCGTGGGGGCGTAGAAATCGGGGTTGAAGGCGGCCGAGTCGAAGAGCGTGGCGGCATCGGAGCGCAACGCCCGCACTTCCTCGAAAGGCCGGATGCCCAGCTGCTGCTGGCAGGTCAGCAAAGCCCGGCCCAGCGGGTTGGCATGGTCAGTGATGAAAGCCAACCGATCAAATTCATTGAAATCCGGGTGCAGGCGTACGTAGTGCTCCGCCTGGGCCAGTTGCTGCTGGGCCTTTTCGTAAGCCGTCGAAGCGGGGGCGGCGGGGCCAGGGGCGTAATAGCTCAGGACGGGGCGCAGGGCCGCCAGCGCGGCGCCTATTTCGGGCAGGGTGGCGGCGGGGCTCAAAGGCGTATCGAACCCGGTGATGCCCAACGACACCACCCGGAAAACCTGGAGCCGCAGCACGTCGAATACGTGGGCATCGGTGAGTTCCTGCACCTGCCAGCGGGTGCGGGCATTGCTGATTTCGCGCTGCACGGCCCGCACTTCCCGCTCCAGCTCGGCATGGTTGGTGGGGTCGTACGCGGGGTAGAGCATCGTTTCCAGCACCTGAAAGCCGCCGGGCTCAAAGTCCTTGTTTTCGGCCACTTCCACTTCCCCGATAGGAGGACCATTCAACAGGCGGGCCGTGCCGGGCATGTAGTACTCGGCAAACGGCTCTACGCGCTTATACAGCAGCCGGGCCGTCCGAAAGCTGCGTCGCAACGAATCGGGGGCGGTGCCGCGCCGGGCCAGGGGCAGCAGCTGATGCTGCACGTGCCGCTGCAGCCGCGCCAGCTCCCGCGCAACGTGCTGATGCACACGCGGCGCGGCGCGGTCAGCGGCCCCGGAAGCCGGGGCACCCGAGCGGGAACAGGCCCCGGCCAATGCCAGCAGGGCCGCCAGCAGCAGCGGCGCGCAGGCACGGAGAACAAGGAGAAGCGGTTGAAACATGCGTAAAAAGCGAAAATCAGGGCCAGGGTTCGGACAGCAATAACCCTCCACCGATAACCGGCGAAGGGCTGTGTGCGGACTAAGCAATACACGCGTAGCAATAGATAAGTAGCCGATAAACTGCCGGCCGAAGCCTTACGGCCGCTTTATCCTGTTCATTGGCCCAGGGTTTAAACCCTGGGCTACGGAGCGGCTGCCGTTGGTATAGCCGGGCAATGTCAGGCCGCGCGGTTCCCCGACTTCACCTCCGGACCCTGGCTTGATGCGCCACATGCCCGGAATGGCGTTCTGGTGCTCGGCCTGACGTTCCCGAACTTATTTTACCGCTGCACGCCGCGCACGATGACCACCTGGCCGCCTTCCTTGTTCTTGTTGCGGGTTTCGGCAGAGCCGTCGGCGTTCAGGAATTTATCGTCCTGCCAGGTATGGGGGTGCAGGTTCAGCAGGAACGTATTGGGCACGCCCACCAGGTCGGAAATGTCCTGCATGGCGCCATACTCCCAGGAACTGAGGCGCTGGTCGTTGCTCTTGTTGTACTTGGCGTTGAAGGTGGCATCGGTGCGGCGGTGGTTCATTTCCAGCATGGGTTTCAGCTGCTTGCTGCTCATCCCGTACTGCCACACCCGGCCATCGTGCTTGTTGTTGGTGTAATACGAGTCGCCGTCTTCCTGCACGTACACAAAGTCCCGGGTCACGCACAGGTTGTCGGGGTTCACGATGCTGTTGCCGGGGTCGGTGGCACCGTCCACGGCAATTTCCAGCTTGCCTTTCAGCACGTTATCCGCCTGCATGGTCAGCTTGTACACGCGGCCCCACATAGTGAAGCCGGTCACGGGCGTCACCTTGTCCGACTGGCTGACGCCGGTGGCGGTGAAATACACCTCCCGGCCCGCGCCGTTGCCGCCCTTGCGGTAGTCCACGTCCTCCACGCGGGCAAACTGAATGGCGCTCTTGGCTACGGTTTGCGCGGCAATCTGGGCCCCGGTCAGGGTTTTGGCGTTTTCGATTTCCACGAATTCCACGTCGTACTGCTGGCCGGCAACCATGCTCGTTTCAATTGGGTCGGCGCTGGTGCGCTTGAGCACGTAGAGCTTGCCGTTGTCCAGGTCGCCCACGGTATTGCTCACGTAGGCAATCAGCTGGCCAGCCCCTACCCGGCTGCTTTCGTCCTCGCCAATGAGGATGACGGTTTTGCCGGGGAAGGCATCTTTGGGCAGTGGTACCGCGTTTTCCATCGAGCCCTTGCCCAGGGCCGGCTTCATGCGGGTGCGGTCCTTCTTGTTCACGGCCCCCAGCGGGTCGAGGGCGTGCACCATGCTTTCGCCGTCGGTTTCGCCGGCGGTCAGGAACATCGGGCCGAAACCGTGTTCCTCGGGCGTGGCCAGCGTGGCCGAGCACAGCCGGAAGTTGCCCCCGTCGCCATCCAGAATATATTCGCCCTTCGTGGGTTTGAAGGTTTTGTCGAGGTATACCCGCGACACCGAGAACATGATTTCGTGGTTGTTGATGAGGATGTAGCCCTCCCCGTTCGGGTTCTTTAGCAGCCCCGAGCCATCGGGCTGGGCCCCGAAGATGAAGTTAGGCGACTCCGGCAGTACATCGTCGGAGCTGATGAGGGGCAGGATTTCCAGGCTCTCGAAACCGGGCAGGGCCTTTACCAGGGCCGGGTTTACGGAGTGGGCCTTCAGCTCTACCTCAGAAGTAGGGTTCGATTCGGTTTCGGAGTCGTTGCAGGCCCCCAGCAGGGCCAGTAGCAGCAGGGCTGGCAGCTTGGGCACAAAGGCGTAGCGGTTAGGATACATCGGCAGGAAAGAGGTTGGTGAAATGATGCCGCAAAGGACTTGGCGGGGCGTTATTCCAGCGTTACGCCGTCGTTATCGAACTGCTACTTTCCCGCTGGCAACATCTGGTTCTGATAATATTTACGCAACGTGCTACCCCTCGCCCAACCGCTCGGCTGTCGGAGCTATTCCGCAGCTCATTCCAAACGACTTCACAATCAAAAACGCCCCGACTGCAACCAGCCAGGGCGTTTGTCCATTTGTAGAAACGCCTATTAGCGTCTCTCCTTCACCTACCGCACTACCAGTTTGGAGCTGGCCCCATCCTCGGCGCGCAGCACGTACACGCCCGGCGCGAGACCGGCGGTTTCCAGCCGGGTGGCCTGGCGCAAAGTGCGTACCGGTCGGCCCAGCGCATCGTGCAGCGTGCCCGATACGGGGCGGCTCAGCTGCACCCGGCCCTGCGTGGGGTTCGGGTACAGCTGCAGCGGCGCGGCGTGGCGGGCGGCGGCCGTGGCCGTTACGGTGCCGCGCGTCTGGATGCCGTACACCGATACCGTGCTGCTTACCTCGTTGGCAAGCAGCAGCAGCGGCTGACCGGTGGGGCTGTTCGGGGCCGAAATAAACACGAGGCCCTCGGGGCCCTGGTCGCCGGTGCCGGCCGTGAGGCTGCGGTTGTTCACGTACTGCACCAGCTTGGGGCTGGCGGGGTCGTTCACGTTGAACACGGCCACGCCCCCAATGCGCTCCAGCGACACAAACGCGTACGTCGTGTCCCGAATCAGGCCGGTCGTTACGCCCTCAGGCTCGGGGCCTTTGTCGTCGGAGCGGTTCTTGCGGGCGGGGGTGCCGGTGGTGTTGCTGGCGTTGAAGATGGCCCCGTACGTGGCATCGGTGCTGGTCAGGCGCTCCAGCAGGTCGCCGCTGTCGTGGACCAGGGCCCCGGAGGCAGCGTTGAAAATGCTGAACGAGCGGCCCCCGAAGGCGTAGATTTCATCGAAGTCCCCGTCGCCGTCGGTGTCGCCCAGCTTGTTGGTGACGTTGAGGCGGCCCAGGGCCTGGGCGTTCTTGAGCAGCGCCGCCTGCGGGAAGCGCGTGGCGTCGAGCACGTACCCGGCGTCGCTGAGGCGCACGGCTTCGGTCAGGGCCGAGTACTCGCGGGCGTCGCCCTCATTGGCCGTAATCAGGTAGCGCTGGCCGGCTACTTCAAACGTGGCCAGGGCATCGGGCAGGCGCATGCCCTTAATGGGCCAGTTAGCCAGCAGCACGTCCGACGTCTGGTCGGAAGCATCCAGCGCGAAACCTGCCTGCGCATGATCCTGGTAGCCCACCGGCCGCAGGGCCGTGAACGTATATGGTTTGGTCGTCAGGTCCAGGGTAGCAATGGTGTTGTTTTCCTGCAGCGTGATGTAGGCCGTCTGGGAGTTGGCCGCCACGGCCACGTACTCGGGCTCGAAATCCTGGGCCACGGTGCTGGGTGCGGCAGCCGTGCCACCATAAATGCGGATGCCCTGCTGGCGCAGCGCGGCGGCCTGCCCATTGTAGCCCGTAAAGCCCACGGTGGTCACGCTGGCCTGCGTTACGCCCGCCACGCCGCCGCTGTAGTCAATCACCGACACCGAGCCCTCGGGGTCCACGGAGTAGTCCGACTTCGGCTCACCCTCGTTGGCGGTGAGAATGAGCTGGCCGTTAGGCGAGAAGGTAATCATATCGGGCAGGGCCCCTACCGTCACCTGCTTGAGAAACGCTCCGTTCTGATCAAAAAACACCACCGAGCCGTTCTGCTGGGGGTCGGTATTTTCGATGGCGCAGGCTACCACGCCGCCTCGCACCGCCACCGAGTTGATGCCGCCATAAGGCTTGATGTCAATGGAAGCCACGGCCGTCAGCCCACCGGCCGCACCCAGGCCCAGAATATCGAGCTTCCCCCCGATGGAGTTGGCCACGTATAGGCGCTGGGTGCTGGGGTCATGGGCTACAATTTCGGCCGAGTTGGTACCGGCCGCGCCGTTCTGGTACGAGCCCAGGCGGTTGAGCGTGAGGTTACGCGTTTGGGTAGGCGCGGCGCTTTCGTTGTCCTTGATATACACCAGCACCTCCGTCGCGCCGGCCGTGAGCGTAGCGTTAGTGGGGTTCTGCAGGCGCAGCGTGAAGTACTCCGCGCCTTCGGTCAGGGCATCATCCGTAATCGGGATAGTCAGCGTCTGCGTCCCGTTGGCAATGGCCGGGAACGTGAGGGTCTGCGTGGCGGCGTAGGCGAAATCCTGGCCGGCGGTGGCAGTACCCAGGCCGGGCACCAGGGCCAGCTCCACGGTGGTAGCCGTGGTAGCCGAAGGGTTGGTGATGCTCACCGGAATGCTCACGGTACCCGCGTTTTCATTTACCACGACCGTAGCTGAGGCCAGGCTGAGCGTGGGCACCACCACGGGAGGCGTGCCAGTGGAGCGGCCCAGCTCCACCTCGTCCCAGGCAGCCCAGTCGTCGTTGCCGTTCTGCTTGGCGGCCAGGCGCAGCCGGACGTGGGTGGCGGTGGCGGGCATGGCCACGGTTACCGTCTGATAGGCACGGGTGTCTTTGCTGAGCTGGGTGTAGGTTTTGGGAGCGGGCCAGCTGGTGCCGTTGTCGAAGGCCACGGCGTAGGCCAGGGAGTCGGAAGCATCGAAGCCATTGCTGAAGAATTTAAACGACACCTGATTGGCGGCCGTAGCGCCGGTCTGGATGGCCACCGGCGTGAAATCCAGGTAGTGCCACACGGCCAGGTCGTTGGTGACGGGGTTCTGCAAATCCTGCATACCCCAGAGCAGCGCCCCGGCGGACGGCGCGGCCTGCACGCTGCTGCTGCCGGTGGTGCCCACAGTGGCTACCGGCGCCCAGATATCGGTGAGGCTGGGGAAGTTGTAAGTGGCCGGCGTGGCAATAAAGCCCCACGTATCGGTGGCGGAGCTTTCAAAGCCCTGCCGCAGACTTTGCGCGGCCGCCGGCGCGGTGCAGGCCGTCAGCAGAAACAGACCGATTTTCGGGCCGGAAAGTAATAGTGGGCGCATCCAGAGAAAGGTTAGTGAAGGAATGCGCCAAAGCTACCGGGACACTGTTAGGCCGGGGTTACGAGACAGTTACCGAATCGTGAAGGCCGGTTTGCTCCGCCTCGGCTTCTCAGCGCGGCAGCCGAACCTGCTCCCCCGTCAGAAACCGCCCGTACCAGTGGCCGGAGTCCTTGATCGTGCGCCGCTGGGTTTCATAATCGACATGTACCAGGCCAAAGCGGGGCGCGTAGCCCTCGGCCCACTCGAAATTATCGGTGAACGACCAGGCGAAGTAGCCCTCGACGGGAACTCCCTCCTGCCGGGCCCGCAGCACCTGCCCGATGCAGGCCTGCAGGTAGGCCTGCCGGGCCACGTCGGGCACTTGGCCTGACAGGTTGGGCTGGTCGGGGAAGGCCGCGCCGTTTTCGGTGACCAGCAGGCGGGGTGCGTTGGGGTAGGCGGCAAACTGCCGCAGCATATGGTAGAGGCTTTCGGGATACACCTCCCAGCCCATGTCCGTGAACGGCACGCCCCGGGCGGCGGCGCCCACCAGTCGCGCCCACAGCAGCGGCACGTAGGGAGCATGCTGCACTACTTCGCGGGTATAGTTCTGCACGCCTAGAAAGTCGAAAGCGAAGGGCAGCCGGTCTTCGTCGCCGGGCTGGTGGTAGCGGTCCAGCCAGCTGAGCAGGGGCAGATCGGCCACGGGGTAGCCCAGGCCCAGGGCCGGCTCCACGAAGAGGCGGTTCAACAAGGCATCGGCGCGGCGGGTGGCGCGCTCGTCCCGGGCCAGCCCAGGCCGGGCGGGTGTGAGGTAGGAACAGGAAAACGTGGTACCGATGCGGGCCGTGGCGGGCAGGGACGCGCGCAGAGCCCGGCCCCCTTCCGCCTGGGCCAGCGTGGCGTGGTGGGTGGCCGCCAGAAACCCGCCCAGACTCCGCCGGCCCGGCGCGTGCACGCCCAGCAGGTGGCCGGCCCCGGTAAACACCATTGGCTCGTTGAGGACCATCCAGTGCTGCACCCGGTCACCGAGCCGAGCGGCCAGCAGTTCCACGTAATCCGTAAACCAGCCCACTATGCTGCGGTTGGTCCACCCGCCCAGCTGTTGCAGTGCCAGGGGCAGGTCCCAGTGGTAGGCCGTGAGCCAGGGGGTAATGCCGCGCCCGAGGCAGCCGTCTACCAACCGGTCATAAAAATCTATTCCCTTTTGGTTAATCCCTCCTTTCCCAGCCGGCAAAACCCGCGTCCAGGCCACTGAAAAGCGAAAATCGCTTATACCCATTTGGTTTAATAGGTCTAGATCCTGCGGCCAGCGGTGGTAAAAGTCGGCCGAAATTTCAGCCGTTTCACCTCGCTTAATCCTACCCCGACGGCGCACAAACGCATCCCAGATACTGGGACCTTTGCCGTCAGTGTTCCAGGCGCCCTCCGTCTGGTAAGCCGCCGCCGATACGCCCCACCGGAAGTCTGCCCCAAAGTCGGAACGAGAAAAAGCAACTGGTGTGGAAGCAGGATAAAAAGCCGGAGGAAGCATGAGCACTGGTGAGGTAGAGAACAGATAGCCGGCAGCACATGGCCGGGGCGGGCGGCTACTGGCATACGCAGCCCCGGCAGTTCAGATGGCCGGCCCATCACCCCCAGAAATCCGCCCCGGCCCCTTTCACCACTTCCCCTCCCGCTACCCGGCCTGACTCCAGCAGCAGTTTGTTCAGGATGCTGACCGTCTCATCGGGGTACTCCACGGCAACGGGGCGGCCGTATTGCAGCCAGTGGTCGAGGACGGCCAGCGACTTGTCTTTGAGATTACGCACTACCGGCACCCCCATGTGGGCCAGGGCCGCCGCGTTGCAGGCCTGTTCGTATTGCTGTTTCATGGGCACTACCAGCAGCTTTTTCCCGAGGTACAATGCCTCCGCCGGGGTTTCGAAGCCGGCTCCGCACAGGACGCCCGCGCTCCGGGCCAAGCTATCGGTGAAGGCGGCTCCGCTGACCGGGCGCACCCGCACGTTGCCGTGCTCCGACTCCTGCCGGCTGTGCTTGCTGAACACTTCCCAGCGCACCGTGCGGCTGAGGTAGCGCAGCCGGCTGACCAGGGTAGCTTCATCAAAAGCGGGCAGATACACGGTGTAATGGCTTTCGTGGCGGGCCGTAAGCTCGCGCACCTGCCGCCGGATAACGGGCGTGTGGATGTGCGGCTCGTAGGGCTGAAAATGAAAGCCGTAGTGCCGGGTAGCCGGCGCGTAGTGACGCAGCACGGCCCGGCCCACCGGGTCGGGCACACGGGGCTCGGGGGCATATTCGCTCAGCACCGCGGCCTGATGGCTCAGGGCCACGCAGGGCACGCCGCGCCGCCGGCACGCCCACGCCGAAACCGGCTCGAAGTCACTTATCACCAAGTCGTACATCTCCACCGGCAAGTCGCGCAACTCGCACAGAAACGCCTTGGAGTTGAGCTGCCAGAAAGTTTTTACGAAGTTGATGCCCCCCTTCTTCCCAAAAACAAAGCCCAGCCCGTGGCACCGGTAGCGGACGGAAAAGGGCAGTTCAATATCGGCCGGCGGGCCGCTCACCAGCACATCTACCCGTTCGGCCCGCTGCTGCAGCAGTGGTACAATATCCAGGGCCCGGCTCAGATGCCCGTTGCCGGTACCCTGAATGGCATATAGTATGCGCATGAAGTGAAGATTGGCAGTTGTTCTTGTTGGATAGTGCCCCGACCGGCCCGTCTGAACCGCGCGCTTAGCTCATCCCGATTTCGCGCAGCAAATCGGCCAGCAGCGCGGCGGCCGGGGCATCGGCGGCGGCATCCTCCGCGTCGGGTTCGGTAGGTTCCGGGGGCTGGGGCTGCTGCATGCGGGGGTCGTCGTGGTAGCGGTAGAGCTGCCAGCCGGCCGCGGCCGTGTACTCCAGGGCCGTCAGGTTTTCCACCCAGTCGCCGGAGTTCAGGTAGGTCACCGGGCCCTGCGGTGTGTGCAGCTCCTTGATTTCGGGGCAGTGAATGTGGCCGCAGGCCACGTAGCGGTAGCCCCGGTCGGCCGCAATGGCAGCGGCCGTCTGCTCAAAGTCGCTTATCAGGCTTACGGCACTCTTCACGCGGTCCTTCACCACCTTCGACAAAGCCACCCGGGGCCGGCCCAGGCTGGTAAGCCCCCAGTTCACGAGGCGGTTGAGCAGAATCAGCAGGTCGTAGCCGTGACTGCCGAGACGGGCCAGCCACCGCGAATGACGCATAGTAACGTCGAATACGTCGCCGTGAAACAACCAGGTACGGCCGTGGGGCAACTCCAGCACCAGCTTGTTATCGATGCGCAGGGCCCCGAGCCGGGTGCCGGCAAACTTGCGCAGCAGCTCGTCGTGGTTGCCGGTGAGGTAATGGATCCGGGTTCCCTTGGCGGCCAGACTGGCCAGGTAGCGCACTACCCGCATATGGGCGGCGGGCCAGTAGCTCTTGCTGAACTGCCAGATATCCACAATGTCCCCGTTGAGGACCAGTTCCCGGGGCCGCACGCTTTTGAGGTAGCGCAGCAGCTCGGGGGCGTGGCAGCCGTAGGTACCCAAGTGCACGTCGGAAATCACGCACACGTCGAGGCGGCGCTTTGCGGGTTTCTGCTTCATCGAAGGGGGCAAAGGACCATCAGGCGGCCCGCGGAAACAGTCGTTCTACTTGAAGCCTTGCTTACAGCGCCGGGCGGGCCGAAAATGACGTCCGGGGCCGCACCCGACGGCTACCCGGGAGCTTTTTGTCATCGGTGGCGGCGTGGTTGAAGTGGAAAGGCAGCCGCAGCGCCCCCACGGAGCGCAGCAGGTAGGCCAGCACCAGGGCCAGCTGAAACAGCCGGTAGGCTACCGCGCGCACCACTTGGTGGGCCAGTGGGAAAACAATCGGAGTCCGCATGATTTTCAGCAGTTTAATCCACTGCAAAGAACCGCCCGGCACATGACGCGGGCGTTACCGGCGGATTACGGTATCGTCAATTCCGGCCGGGCGGGCGCTGCTTAATCAGCCGGCTGCCGCGTCCCGTCGAACCCCGTGGCCCGTTGGCCGAAACCGGTGGCAGCGGCCGGGGTATTCCGTATCTTTGCCAGACCGGAATCCGGCCTTCACCCTCTAGTTGCTTTTATCACTCCCTATGAAGAAATTTTTCCTCCTCGCCGTTCTGTTTCTGGGTGCCCTGGCAGCCTCCGCGCAGTACATGCCCGGCAAGCCCCGCAAAAAATACACCTTCCCCAGAAAGGACGAGGAAAGCCCCTACGTACTCAACGTCACGAAAAACACCGATGAGGATGCCGAGGTGGATGCCTGCGTAACCCGCGTGGCTTACCGCCCCTACAGCGAACTGCTCACCGAAATCAATGAGCTCAAGCGCATGAACAGCTGGGCCGATACTACTTACCAGCGCCGCTTTACGCAACTGCCCGCCGGCGGCCAGCTTACCGTGACAATGTACCGTCGGGGAGCCGCCAATGCTGACCCCGCCTACCTGAGCCTGGTGGCCAAGGACAAGGAGGGCAAAGAGGTATTAAACGTCCCCGGCCTGACTGCCGGTAACGGCCGCTTCTGGAACCGCGACCTGTACATGAGCAAGCGCGTTATTCCCTTCGTGAAAGTCGAGACGCCCCAGGACATCACCCTGACTATCAACGACGCCAAAACCAAGCAAAACTTCGAGTACATCGTGAAGGCGGAGTAGCTTTTAGCTATACGACCAACTGAGCAGGCCCTGACTTCTACCGAAGTCAGGGCCTGCCTGCGTACAATCCGGAGCTAGTTTGCGGCTTCCCGCAGGCGGGCCCACTGTACTGCCACCAGCGTTTTGGCGTCCTCGAAGCGCGCCTGCCCCAGCTCCTCGGCAGTGAAGGACACGGCTTCGATTTTCTCGTTTTCCTCGGCCAGGCCGCCGCCCTGGCCCGACTGGTGGCTGACTTCGGCGTAGAATACGGTAATGACTTCCGAGCTGGTGCCGGGCGAGGGCAGCATGCGGGTAATGCGCTCCAGGCGGTCCACGTCGTAGCCCAGCTCCTCGTGAATCTCGCGGCGGATGGCTGCTTCGGGCTCCTCGTCGCCGTCCACCATGCCGGCGGCCAGCTCCACAATTTCGTCCTCGGGCCCGATGCGATACTGGCGGGTGAGGATGTACTGGCGGGTGCCGGTATGGTACACCAGCGCCGCCACGGCCGTACCGGGCTCAAACCGCTCCCGCCGCAGCACATCGGGGCCGTCCTGCACCTGCAATACGCTGAGTTTGTAGTGGCCGTCGAAGGCTATTTTTCGCTCGATGATCTGCATAAGGTAAAAGAGGAAATAGGTTCTTTAGCGGCCAAGGTAGGCGGATTTTGCGGCTGACGCCCACCGGTGGCAACCGGCAACTCCGCCCGGGCCGGCAGTCTCCGGGACGGAAGCGGGGGCTTTACCGTAAAAAACCCGACCTTTGCGGGCTCTTATATAGCTGTGCCATTTTCGCTGCCTCTGGGGCAGCCGCTTTTTTTTTCTAGATGTCGTTCGACGAACTCAACCTGATTGAGCCCATCCTTAGCGCTTTGCGCGAGGAAGGCTATGTTACCCCCACGCCCATTCAGCAGCAGGCCATTCCGCAGGTGCTGGAAGGCCACGACCTGCTGGGCATTGCCCAGACGGGCACCGGCAAAACGGCCGCTTTCACCGTTCCTATTCTTCAGATTCTGCACCAGACGGCTCAGGTAGAGCGCCACGCGCCCGGCCGCATCCGTTGCCTGGTGCTCACGCCTACCCGCGAGCTGGCTATTCAGATCGGCGAAAGTTTTCAGGCCTACGGCCGTCATTTGCCCAAGTTGCGCTCCACCGTCATCTTCGGCGGCGTGGGCCAGCACCCGCAGGTGCAGATTCTTAAGCGCGGCGTGGAAGTGCTCATTGCCACCCCCGGCCGTTTGCTCGACCTCATGAACCAGGGCTTTATCGACCTGCGCAACATTGAGGTGTTTGTGCTGGACGAAGCCGACCGCATGCTGGACATGGGCTTCATCCACGACATCAAGCGGATTCTACCCAAGCTGCCCAAGCAGCGCCAGACGCTGTTCTTCTCGGCCACCATGCCCGGCCAGATTCAGGACTTGGCCGATACCATTCTGCGCCCCAACCCGGTTAAAGTAGCCGTAACGCCCGTGTCGAGCACGGCCGATACCGTGACCCAGGCCGTGTACATGGTGGAGAAAAACGACAAGGCCGACTTGCTGGAGCACGTATTGCAGGACAAGAACATCCGCCGGGTGCTCGTGTTCACGCGCACCAAGCACGGGGCCGATAAGGTGGTCCGCACGCTGGAAAAGGCCGGCATCGGGGCGGAGGCCATCCACGGCAATAAGTCGCAGAACCACCGCCAGCGCGCCCTCAGCAACTTCAAAGCTGGCGCGACGCGCGTGCTAGTGGCCACCGATATTGCCGCCCGCGGCATCGACGTGGACGAGCTGACCCACGTTATCAACTACGAAATCCCCAACGAGCCGGAGTCGTACGTGCACCGTATTGGCCGCACCGGCCGCGCCGGGGCCAACGGCACCGCCCTCTCCTTCTGCGACGACGAGGAGCGCGCCTACTTCCAGGACATCCAGAAGCTCATCCGCCGCCAGATTCCGGTGGTGCAGAATCATCCGTACACCTCCAGCGCCGTGGCACCGGTACCGCTGTCAGGCGGTCCGGCCATTAAGCGCCCGAAAGGTCCGGCCGGTCGGCCGGCCCGGCCGGGTCGGGGCCAGCAGCCCGCAGGCTCAGGCCGGCCGGAAGGCCAGCGCAGCCAGGGCGGTCAGGGCGGCAGTGGCCGTAGTGAGCGGCCTAGCGGCAACTCAGGGCGGGAAGGGCAGCGCGGCGGCCACGCGGCAGCTGGCCGGCCGGCTGGCACCTCCCATCCGGAAGGCGGCAGTGCCGGTGGTTCCAGCCGGGGCGGCCAGCGCCGCTTCCGGGGCGGCGGCAACCGCTAGGGCTCCCAGACAGGTTCCGGCGCTTCCGCGCTTCCCCTGAACAGCACGTAACAAAAACGCCCCGGCCGGTTGGTCGGGGCATTTTGCGTTGAGTGGGTTTGCAGCCGGGGCCTAAACATTCCGGGCCGGCTGTTGCTTACTTGCACAGATGCCCCGTGGGCAGTTTTCACCTACTTTGTTTGGTTATGGCACAACGCACGCTTCCCGTTATTCAGGCCCTGCGCGACACGGCCCATCGTCTCAGCAGCCAAGCTCCATATCAGTGGGGCCACATGGGCAGCTGTAACTGCGGCCACCTGGCCCAGACCGTTACCCGGCTTACCAAGGCTGAAATTCATGCCCGGGCCATGGAGCGCTACGGCGACTGGGAGCGGCAGCTCACTGATTACTGCCCCACCAGCGGCCTACCCATTGATGCCACTATTGATGAGATGCTGGCCCTAGGATTCACCCGCCAGGACCTGACGCACCTGGAGCGCCTCTCCGACCCCACCATCCGCGCCACCATTCCCTTTGAGCGCCGGAACGCCCTGCGCCACAACCAGCGCGATGATGTGGTGCTGTACCTGCGCACCTGGGCCGACCTGCTGGAAGGCGAGCTGCTGGCCGGCATCCAGCTCCCGACCCTGCTGCCGAAACCGTCCCCACAGTTGGCCCTGGCCCTTTAGCTGCTACCAGCCACCCATACACAAAAGCCCCGCCGGCCTGCTGCCGACGGGGCTTTTGTGTGTCAGGGCCAACCGGAGCCGGGGAACCTGCCTAGTAGTTTACGTTGCTGCGCTGCGCCTCGCGGTAGCCCTCGGGGCGGTGGCTGCGCTTATAGGCCGCGTCGGCGTTGGGGTCCTTCTCCGCGTCGGGAGCTTGCGAGCAGGACGACAGGATTAAGGAAGCGCCAGCGGCGAGCAGGAAAAGCAGACGAAAGTTTTTCATGGCCCAAAGGTACGCACCACCCCGAATCCGGGCAAGTACTCCCCCAGCTTCCTGCCGACAATTAGCGCCTTGCGAAAAGTCATACATATGTAACCACAGATAGGCAAGCTTTACTCCTTCCCGCATCAGTTTACAACTCTATACTTCAGCTACTGTCGCCAGAGCACAACTAGCTATCAGTATCGATGCCCTACACATGTAAATAGTCTGTGCGGAGCTAGTCATTCGGCAGGCAGCCCAGGCTACCTGCCTTTGCGCCTTCCCCGCCCCCTGCGCCACCACTCCAAAGCTGCTGAGGCTAAAAGATGGATTTTTTCTTTGGCATTTATCGTAGGCAAGGCTACTGCAATAAATTTAGCAAAGCAGCCCGCTTACCCACCTCATTTTTAGCCCTTGCAGGCCCTTTCGACCATTTTGATTATTCCGTCATACCAACACTTGACTTCTCACTCTGTTACCCTAAACTCACAGTCCACATATATATTTACAAACATCTGAAGAACAGCAATTTAATTTATTTATTATTCATACAATCACAATTGCTTTAGCAGGAAAACCATTGTTACTATGCTCAGTCATACTACCTCATATAAGCCCCCTAAATAGACGGTTAAAGCCAGTAGGTCAACCGAAGCACCAGAAACTCGACTGATAGCCTGCCAAATTGCATCTAACCAACAAACAACCGAGAAATACAAACCATTGGCCGGGAATTTCACCCGGTTCACCGAGTCAGGACGCCGCTTCTGGCTGATAATCAGCAAACGTGCCGTCTTGGTAGAAGATAACGATGCGGCGGATGCCCTTGCCTGGCGTCGCCAGACTACGCGCTATATCGGCTCCCGCAGGTGGTAGAGGCATTGCAAATTGAGCGACTGGCACGCTAACTTCCTGTCCGTCAGCCAACAGCACAGATTTTTTTTCAGCAGAAATTGCTACAGGCGCTGGTGCGGGCATTTCCAGAGGCCCCGGAGGCGGAGGCGGTACTACGGCCGCCTCCGGTCTGACTGGCAAAACTTCAGCTGTTGCCTCAGTAAACCCGACCGGCGTTACAGGGACTATCTGTGGCGTATGTGGCCCCGCAAGGCTCTCCTGTGGGGCTTCTGCGGGCCTCTGGCCCTCTGTAACCGTTGAGCGCCCCCGGGAAGGGGCTGAATCGGACTCAGCCGGGCTACGGGCCGCCAGCATCGGCCCCTCGCCATTCAGTAGCCAACGGAGCGACAGATCGGGGAAAGCCCCCACAATTTTCTGCACCACCTCCAGGCTGGGCTTGTTACGCCCACTCAGGATATGGCTCACAATAGGCCGCGACACCCCAATGGTATCAGCAAACTGGGTAGGGCTAAGCTGACGCGCTGTGAGCAGCGTCCGAATCCGGTCAAGCATGGGTATAGAGGTTATTTACAAATGTACCATTATCTAAACTGACCCTTACACTCTCTTATTCATGTTGCCAATTGTAAACATAGTTTGCCTAAACTTTATTTGGGTTTACAATTGATAACAACAGCCTGCAGATTCATCTTCCCAATACAATTGTAAATTCGGCTTTATGGGTTGCATGCTTCTTGCCTGGGAACTGTGACTGTCTGACCCAATCGAATTTTTGGGCTGTAGAGCCCCCTACTTACAGAGCGTTGTCGGTACATCGTATGGGGCTGCTTTCTTACCGGCAGGCAGGTGGGCGTAGCCATATCACCAGACAAACAAATTACCCGACAAACGGCCCCGATGGCGGGACATCTTCGGAGCGAACGACTATTGCGTCATGTCAGTCCAGCACATTCCTACCACGCGTCCTTACTCCCTTCGGGCTGCCGTTGTATCATCCACCATCTGCTCACACACCGATCTGCTGGCCGTAAGCAACGGCATCACGTGGCAATCATACAACATCAGGGTTACGCGCCTACCAGCACTTCTTATAACGCTATAATGCGTCAGGCCCCCACCTACCCGGCCCGGGGGCAGGTAAGTGGGAGCCTGAAATAGTCTTCGGCCGAAGCCGATTCGCGCTTGGAAAACTAGTTGAAGTACTCCTTGGCCAGGGCCTTGTCGTGGCCGTAGATATCGTCGCGGAAGTGGACCTTACCGGCTTCGTCTACCCAGGTAGTGAAATACACCAGATACACGGGCAGCTTCTCGGGCAGGGTTACGTACTTCTCGCGGCGGCCGGCAATGGTATCCATAATGGCGGTCCGGTCCCAGTCGGGCTTGTCACGCAGCAGGTATTCAGCCAGCTTGATGGGCTCGGCTACCCGTACGCAGCCATGGCTGAAGCCGCGCTTGGTCTGGCTGAACAGCTCGTCGTGGGGGGTGTCGTGGAGGTAGATATCGTTCGAGTTCGGGAAGATAAACTTCACGTCACCCAAGTCGTTTTTGGGGCCGGGCCGGCGGCGCAGGGTGTACTTCCAGGTCTTCTGGCTCACGTTGGCCCAGTCGATGCTATTGGGGTCAATGGGGGTAGCTTTAGCCCCCCATCCTTTCACCACTTCCATATCGAGGCGGTCGAGCGTGGCTTGCGCATTGGCCACCAGCTTCGGGCGCAGCTCCTTGTCGATGATGCTGAAGGGCACGTTCCAGTAAGGAGCCAGTACCACAAATTCCATCTTGTCGCTGAAGACCGGCGTGGCGTTGAGCGTCTTGCCCACGATGACCGGCATGGTGAATTTCTCCTTGTTTTCTTCCACCACATGCAGGGTGTACTCCGGAATGTTCACAAGCAGATAATTCGGCTCGAACTTCTTCGGAATCCAGCGCCAGCGTTCCATGTTCAGAGTAATCTGATCGATGCGCTGGGCCACTGAAACATTGAGCAGACGTAATGTCTCGCCGGTTACGATACCGTCCTGTTTCAGCCCGTTCATGGCCTGAAACTCTTTCACGGCAGCTACCAGCTCGGCGTCGTATACCTGTGCAACCGGAGCGGCAGGGGCGGCCGGCGTACCGGGGCTGTTGGCCACGGCAACGGCCGGCGTACCAGCCGTCGGAGCGGCGGCATCAGGGCCCAGCAGGCGGGTCCGCAGTGTGGCTACGGCCGCCGAAGTGGCGCCCGGCTTCAAGCGGGTAGTGGCGGGCAACACCGGCCAGCCGCCGTTGCGCTGAATGGCGCGGTAGTCGGCCAAAGCCTTTTTCAGCCGGTCATATTCGGGGTGCAAGGGTTCAAAATCATAGTATCCGTAGGTGCTTTCCCGCTCCTTAAGGATGGTCATCAGCGCCTTGTGCAGCTTGATTTTGTTGCGCTTCACGTTCCAGTCAATGGCCTTCACGGCGCGCGGATCTACCGTGCCCCGGTAAAAGTCGGAAGCATAGTTGAAGTAGGTCCCCGACAGTGCTACATCGATTTCCTTTTCCAGCGTATTACGCTTGGTAGAGTCGCCCTGAGCGGCATCCAGGTCTTTGAAAAGCTGTTCGAAATCCTTGGTTTTATACTCCTTAGGATCCAGCCCTTCGTCGGCAGCTTTGTTGATAACCCCAAGCAGGGTGCGGGCCTGTGGTACAAGCTCGTGGTTGCGGAACCAGCCAAGCCGGAAGTCCCGCTCCCGGTAAAATTTCTTGGCCCACTCAGTCTGGTCCTTGAATTTGGGCTCGGTGCTCATGTACTTTACAATGTACACGCTGTCGAGCTTGGGTTGGGCACCGCCGGCTTTGGTGAGGCCGCCGGGCAGGGCTTCCTTCAGTTGTGCCTTCTGGTCCTGGCTGCACGACACCACGGAGGTGCACAGCAGCAGGCCCAGCAGCCAGCAACAGAAAGTGGTAAGAAAAGAAGGACGATGGAATTCGTTCATGCGGGGTGGTCGGGAGAAGAATCAATAAAACGGTTTCTGACGAGCGGCAGCCACGGGGCCGGCGCAGTCAGGGCGTTGTACTGATTTCGGTACGGCGGAGTTGCCAGTATCGGTGCTTCTTGCCCAACGCCGCAAGTTAGACGTTTTGCCCCGAGTATTTCCCATCCCTGCCGGGGCCTTTTACCGTACCCCAGAGCCCAGACGGCAATTGTTACTTTTGCCCAACCCCATACGCGCCGCCACCGGGTGGCCCCCCTCCTGCCTTTCGCAATGATGTCCAACCTGCTTTTCCCCGCCGACCCGCACAGCCACGCCCGCCCCGCCGAGGCCAGCGTGCATCACCTACTGCTCGACCTGACGGTTGATTTTACGCAACAGATTCTGCGGGGCTCCGCTACCTGGCAGCTGCGCCGGTCCGCAGCCACCGCCCAGGAGTTGATCCTCGATGTGCGCGGTCTGCAAATCGACGCCGTGCTACTGGACGGGCCGACCGGTACGCCGACTACCTTCCACTTCGGCCCCCACGACGCGGTGCTGGGACAGGCCCTGCACATTCAACTTCTTCCCGACACTACCGCTGTCAGCATCCGGTACCAGACCGCACCCGACGCGGCCGCGCTGCAATGGCTCAGCCCGGAGCAGACGGCCGGCCGCCAGCAGCCGTTTCTGTTTACCCAGTCCCAGGCTATCCTGGCCCGCACCTGGATTCCGTGTCAGGACTCGCCGGGGGTGCGCTTCACCTACGAGGCCCGCGTAGAGGTACCCGCCCATCTGCTGCCGCTGATGAGTGCCGAGAACCCGCAGCAGCTCGACCCCAGCGGCATCTACCACTTCCGCATGACCCAGCCCATTCCCGCGTACCTTATGGCCCTGGCGGTGGGTGCGGTGGAATTCCGGCCGCTGAGTCCGCGTACGGGCGTGTATGCCGAACCCATCACGCTGCCCATCGCGGCCAGTGAGTTCGAAGACCTGGAGCAGATGGTAACCACGGCCGAAGACCTGTATGGCCCCTACCGCTGGGAACGGTACGATTTGCTGGTGCTCCCACCCTCTTTTCCGTTTGGGGGCATGGAAAACCCGCGCTTAACTTTTGTAACGCCTACTATCCTGGCCGGTGACCGGAGCCTGACAAGCCTGGTGGCCCACGAGCTGGCCCACTCCTGGAGCGGCAACCTGGTGACCAACGCCACCTGGAATGACTTCTGGCTGAACGAGGGCTTCACCGTGTACTTCGAGCGGCGCATTATGGAGCAGCTCTATGGCAAGCCGTACGCGGATATGCTGCAGGCGCTGGGCCACTCTGCCCTGCTCCACACCGTGCAGGAGCTGGGTGCCACCAGCCCGGACACGCACCTGCTGCTGAACCTGGCCGGCCGCGACCCGGACGAGGGCCTCAACGAAATTGCGTACGAGAAGGGCGACTACCTGCTTCTTACGCTGGAGCATTTGGTAGGACGCGCCGCCCTCGACACCTTTATAAAGGAATACTTTGCCCGGCACAGTTTCCAGAGCATGGACACGGCCTCGTTCCTTACCTACCTGCGCCAGGAGCTTCTCGACAAACATCCGGGCCTGGCAGAGCGGATACAACTCGATGCCTGGATCAACGGCCCCGGAATTCCGGCCGTAGCTCCGCCGGTTTCCTCCGAGCGGTTTGCGGCGGTTGAGAAAGCACAGCGCGCCTGGCAAAGCGGCACCCCGGCCCCGGCGCTGGCCACTGCTGACTGGAGCAGTCACGAATGGGTGCATTTCCTGCACGGGCTGCCGGCTACCTTAAGCCCGGCCCAACTCGCGGAGCTGGATGCAGCCTTCGGTTTCACGCAGTCGGGCAACGCGGAAATCCTGGCCGCCTGGTTCCCGCATACTATTGCCACCGGCTACTCCCCGGCCGATGAGGCACTCCATCAGTTTCTCACGCGGGTGGGTAGGCGCAAGTTTCTGGTGCCGCTGTACCGGGCCCTGCTGGCCACGCCCGACGGGCTGGCCCGTGCCCGGCAGCTCTATGCCGAGGCTCGCCCCAACTACCACGCCGTGGCAACCGTTACCTTCGACGCGCTGTTGGGCCGCCCCACCAAGTAAGTCGCGCCGTTCGACCGACGCGGGCCAAGTAATCGGGACGGATTTTGTTGCTTCGGTATGGCCCCTGATATTACCGCCCGAAACCCCGGCCAGGGTTGGTCGGTTGTTCTTTCTTTTCGTCTGAAAACGCCCGCGTGGCCCGAACCTTGCTTGCGGGTTCCCCATCGGAGCGGCCGGTGCTCTGCCGTTTAACGGACCAGACCGAGCCGCCACGCGCTTTTTCGTTTGTTTGCTTATGCTGATTTCTGCCTTGAAAAATCAAAAACCGCTCGGTAAGCTCATTGCCATTGGAGGCAACGAGGACAAGGGTACCTACCCCAACCCGCGCACTAAAAAGAAATACTACCTCAACTTTTTTGAGCTGGGCATTCTCAAGCGCGTGATTCTGGAATCGGGAAAAGAGGACCCTACCATCGAAGTCATCACCACCGCCTCCATGATTCCGGAGGAAGTGGCGCGCGTCTATATTTCCTCGTTCACGATGCTCAACTGCAACAACGTGAACATTATGAACATCCGCACCCGCGAGGAAGCGCTGGACCCGCAGTATGTGGAGCGCCTCACCCGGGCCGATATTGTGATGTTCTCGGGTGGCAATCAGTCGCGCCTCACCCAAATGTTTGGCGAAACGGAGTTTTTGCGCACGCTCAAGCAACGGTACTACAACACGCCGAACTTTATCATTGCAGGCACCTCGGCCGGGGCCGTGGCTATGTCGAAGACAATGATCAAGGGCGGCAGCGTACCCGATGCCCTGATGAAAGGTGCCGTGAAGATGGGCACCGGCCTGGGCCTGATTGACAGCGTGGTGATTGACTCGCACTTTGTGAAGCGCGGCCGTTTTGGCCGGCTCATTGAGGCGGTGGCGCTGCATCCCAAGCTCATCGGCATCGGCCTGGGTGAGGATACGGGCGTGCTCATCACCGAGGGCAACCAGCTCGAAACCATCGGCTCCAACCTGGTCATTATCATGGACGGCCATAAGCTGGAGCACAACAACGCCGCCGCCGCCAAAAAAGGTGAGGCCATTTCCATCGAGAGCATGCAGCTACACGTCCTCGTCAAGAGCAACCTCTACGACATCACCCAGCGCGAATTCTACCCCGACCTGAAGCTCCGCCAGCAGGCAGCCGAATCGACGCTGCTTACGGCCGGCCAGGGTGCCAACGAGCCCGCTCCGGCTGGCTAAGCCATTTTACCCAAATAGATAAAAACCCTCTTTTCAGACCGAAAGAGGGTTTTTTTCCTTTATACAAATGAGAAACAAACAACCTCAAACGGCGCAAGCAAGAACAATCCCATTCGCCGGCATTTACTCCTTATATATATAGCCGCCGAGAATACCTGATCGGCCTTATTTGTAGATAGCCACGAATGGGCCCGTATCGGCGGAGGTGAGGCTGGCGCGGTACATACCTTCGGAGTTGAAAGGCAGGGCCACGTTGCCGGCCGCGTCCACGGCTACCAGGCCGCCTTCGCCACCTATGGGAGCCAGCTTCTCGTGCACCACCACCCGGCAGGCCTCGGCCAATGATAGGCCCCGATATTCCATAAGGCAGCTGATATCATGCGCCACCACGGCCCGCAGGAAAAACTCACCGTGACCGGTGCAGCTGATGGCGCAGGTCCGGTCATCCGCAAAGGTGCCGCTCCCGATGATGGGCGAGTCGCCGATGCGGGAGTATTGCTTGTTGGTCATGCCGCCGGTGCTGGTAGCAGCAGCCAGATGGCCGTGCTGGTCGCGGGCCACCGCCCCTACCGTGCCCATTTTCTTTTTCGGGTCCTCATCGGGCAGGGCCTGGGAGTGGTCGAGGCGCATGCGACCTTCCTGCAGGGCCTCCTGCAGCTGGTCGAAGCGGTGCTGAGTGAAGAAATACTCCGGCGCCTGCATAGGCAGGTTATGCAGGCGGGCCAGCTCGTCGGCCCCGGGCCAGGCCAGCAGCACATGTTCGGTTTGCTCCATCACAAGGCGGGCGGCCCGAATGGGATTCTGCACGGCGCGGGCCCCAGCCACGGCCCCGGCCGCCCGGTTACGGCCATCCATAATTGCGGCGTCCATCTCGTGGTGGCCCTCGTGGGTGAATACCGCGCCACGGCCGGCATTGAACAGGGGGCAGTCTTCGAGGCTGCGCACGGCCTGCTCCACGGCATCAAGGGCGGGGCCGCCCTGGCGCAGCACCGCCGTGCCCGCCTCCAGGGCTGCCAGCAGGGCGCGCTGATAAGCCTGCTCCTTGTCGGGGGTCATCAGGGCGGGCGAAATGGTACCGGCACCGCCGTGCAAGGCCAAAGCGAAGGAAGCAGTCATGGGTAGAAAAAAGTGGTGGGTGGGCAAAAACGCAAGGCAAAGGTAGTCAGGCCACCGGCCCCAAACGGCGGCCCGCAGCCCGAACTAACCGCGTTTTTTTTCGTAGGTTTGGTTTACTGTTTTCAACTCCCCAAACATATTCAACCTTATGGCTTACGAAGCTACCGGCCGCCTGCACGAAATTTTCGACGAACAGCAGGTGAGCGAAAAATTCCGCAAGCGCGAGTTCGTGCTGGAGGTCGTAGACGGCCAGTATCCCGAGCATATCAAGTTCCAGCTGGTACAGGATAAAACCGCGCTTATCGACCCCTACAAAATTGGCGACGAGGTAAAAATCTCCTTCAACCTGCGGGGTCGTGGGTTCAACAAGAACGGCCAGATGTTGTACTTCACCAACCTCGAAGCCTGGCGCATTGAGTCGGGCACGGGCGCTGCCGCGGCTCCTCAGGGTGGTGGCTACCAGCAGGCGGCTCCCCGCGCTGCTGCTGCTCCGGCTCAGAATTCGAACCCAAATCTGCGTGCTTCGGCCGCTCCGATTGCTTCGGACGACGACAACGACCTGCCTTTCTAATTCATGGGGCCAACTACCGCCACTGGCGGACAGTGCACGGCTCTGTTGATTTTCGTTTCGCAAAAAGCCGCTTCCGAATTTCGGAAGCGGCTTTTTGATGGATTACCCGCTCTATGCATACACTCCAACAACTACGGGCCGGGAAACTGGCCGGGGCCACCCGGCTGGACCTGGCGGAAGGACTTACGGAATTTCCCCGGGAAATTTTTGCGCTGGCCGATACGCTCGAAGTTCTAAACCTGTCGGGTAATGCGTTATCGGAGCTGCCGACGGACCTGGGGCGGCTACGTCGGCTGCGGATTCTGTTCTGCTCCGATAACCGCTTCACCCACGTGCCGGAAGTGCTGGGCCAATGCCTGGCTCTGGAAATGGTGGGCTTCAAGGCCAACCAGATCCGGACGCTGCCCGGCCCGGCCCTGCCGCCAATGCTGCGCTGGCTTATTCTGACCGATAACCAACTGGAGGCCCTGCCGCCGGAGCTTGGGCAGTGCCGTCAGCTGCAGAAGCTGATGCTGGCCGGCAACCGGCTGCGGGAGCTGCCGCCGGAAATGGCCCACTGCCACAACCTGGAGTTGCTGCGCCTGGCCGCCAATCAACTAACGACGCTACCCGACTGGCTATTGCGCCTGCCCCGCCTTACCTGGCTGGCCTACGCGGGCAACCCATGCAGCCGGCATGCCGAAGAGGCAGCCCTGCTACGCTCACCGATTATTCCCATTGCGTGGTCTGAGTTGGCGCTTCAGGGCGTGTTAGGGGAAGGCGCATCGGGCGTTATTTACCAGGCCCACTGGCAGCGGCCGGCCCTACCTCCTACCCCGGTGGCGGTGAAGCTGTTTAAAGGTGCAGTCACCTCCGATGGATTGCCACACAGCGAAATGGTGGCCTGCATCAGTGCCGGCACCCACCCGCACCTCATTGCCGTAGCCGGAAAAATAACCGGCCACCCCACCGAAGCGGAAGGCCTGGTTATGGAGTTGATTTCGCCGGACTTCCGGAACCTGGCCGGCCCGCCAAGCTTCCGGACCTGCACCCGCGACGTGTACCCCGCCGGTACTACCTTCTCGCTGGCGGCTGTGCTGCGCATTGCCCGAGGCATTGCGGCGGCGGCGGCACACCTGCACACTCAGGGCATTCTGCACGGCGACTTGTACGCCCACAATATTCTCGTTACTCCCGACGGCAGCAGCCTGCTCGGTGATTTTGGGGCAGCCAGTTTCTTTACCCCAACTGAAGCTGCAACGGCCCGGGCGCTGCAACAGCTGGAAGTCCGGGCGTTTGCCTGTTTGCTGGAGGAGCTGCTGGATCATTGCTCACCTGCCGCCACCGAACAGCTGGGGGCCGAGCTACGGGCACTGCAGCACCAATGCGCCCAACCCGAGGCGGCGGCCCGGCCGTTGTTTACCGAAATCGGGGAACAGCTGCGGGCCTTGCATCGGGCGTAAGTTCCGGCGGCCGGCCCAACCATTGGGTCCCTGGCTGCGTCTGTAGATTATCTTAATCGTGAATTCTGTTTGTATGGTAACCGCTTCCGTGCTGCCAATGGCGGGCAAAACTGCCCTGATAACCGGTGCCACCAGTGGCATCGGGCTGGTTACGGCCCGGGAACTGGCCCGGCTAGGAGCCCGCGTACTAGTAGTGGGCCGCGACCCCGAGAAGGCCGCCCGCGCCCAGCAGGCCATTCAGCTGGCCGCCGGGCCGGAAGCCTTGGTGCATGTGAAGTGCTTCGACCTATCGTTGCTGCGCAACGTGCACACACTAGCCCGGGAAATGCAGCAGGAATTCAGCCAGTTGGATATTCTGATTAATAATGCCGGCATTATGCCGGGCCATCTTACTATTACGGAAGAAGGCCACGAGCTATGCTGGGCCACCAACCACCTAGCACCTTATGCGCTTACTAACCTACTACTGCCGCTGCTGGATGCTGCTGGTCAGGCGCGGGTGGTTACGGTGTCGTCGGTGGCGCACTGGGTAGGTGAGATTGAGCCCGACCGGGAAGCCCGTAATTCGCCCGACAAGTACAGCTGGCTCACGGCCTACGCCGATTCCAAGCTGGCCAACATTCTGTTTACCAAAGAGCTGGCCCACCGCCTCGACCTAACCGGCATTACGGCCAACTGCCTGCACCCCGGCCTGGTAGATACCGGCCTGATGCGCCCGGATACTTCCAAGGTGATGCGCGCCCTTTGGTGGACGGCGCGCCCGCTGATGATTTCCCCTGACCAGGGCGCAGCTACCACGCTGCACCTGGCTACCGCTCCTGAAGTAGCCAGCATGAGCGGCCGGTATTTTGCCGGTGGTAAGCCTGCCCGTTGCTCCAGTCGCGCGTCCAACGCCGCCGAAGCCAGCCGGCTCTGGCGCATCTCAGCGGAGGAAACCGGAGTAGAATAGGTAGTTTTTGGCTGATGATGTTGGTGACGAGTTACAAGAAGCACGTATAACCAGCACCAAAAACCCACCACCAAAAACCAAATGATGACGGAGCTACTGGAGCTGATTCGGCAGGGCGAAGGGGAGCGGCTGGAATTCAAGCAGCGCACCACCCACCCCACGCGCATTGCCCGCACCCTGTCGTCGTTGGCCAATACCCACGGCGGCCGGGTGCTGGTGGGCGTGGACGATGACGGCCGGATAGTAGGCGTGCGCGACGTGGAGGAAGAATTCTACCAGCTGCGGCAAGCGGCCCAGCACTTCATCGAGCCGCCACTACAGTTGCGTTTCCGGGAAGTAGAGGCTGAAAACGGCCGGACGGTTATCATCGTTACGGTGCCGGAAAGCAGCCAGAAACCACACCGCGCCCAAGTAGCGGAAGCCGAATGGCGCACCTATGTGCGGGTGCGCGACGAAAGCGTGCTGGCCAGCTCCCTCACCGAAAAAGTACTGGAACGACAGGAGCCTACCGGCCCGCAGTTCGAGCAGATTCCCTTGAATAAAGAGGAACTGGCCGTATTGGATTACCTGGGCAAAAACCCGCGCATCACGCTGGCCCAGTATATGAAACTGCTCAATATTGGGGAGCGACGCGCCTACCGCACCCTTATCAAACTCACCCTGCACGGCTACATCAAGCACCACGACAAGCAAAAGGAGGTGTATTACACGCTCTGAGTGGGTTCCAGCAAATCCCAGAGGTTGCCGTACAAATCGGCAAAAACCAGCACCCGGCCGTACGGCTCCACCACCGGCGGCCGGACGATGCGCACGCCCTGCGCCAGCAGGCGGGCATAGTCGCGGGCCAAGTCGTCGGTAAAGAGAAACAGGGCCACGCGGCCGCCGGTCTGGTTGCCGATGGCAGCCTGCTGGGCGGAGGTGGCGGCCCGGGCCAGCAGCAGCTCGGCCCCGCCAGAGCCCGGCGGAGCTACCCGCACCCATCGTTTTTCGGCACTCAAGGGCGTGTCTTCCACGAGCGTAAAGCCCAGCTTCTCGGTGTAGAAGCAGATGGCTTCGTCGTAGTCCGCCACTACCAGGGTAATGAGGGCAATGCGCTGGGGCATGGGCAGTTGGTTGCTTAAACAAAAAAGAGGCTCATCCGGACAGATGAACCTCTTTGACTACTTTGGCTATTTAGTCCTGCTGACGAGCTTTCAGGGCTTTTTTCTCGTCTTTGGCGGCCTTCTTTTCCTTGGTGGTTTTAGCTGGCTCCTTTTTCTTCTCTTTGCGGGGTTCCTGGGCTTTGGCCATGATGGGGTGTGAGTTGAGAGTGAATGGGACGTATGTAACGCACGCCCCGGAGGCGGTGTTGTGAATCGAAAGCTATTATTGCAGCCCGGGCAGATACCGCTCGCGCAGCAAATTCAGATGATGCGCCTCGTGGCCGGGCAGAATGTAGGCCAATGCCCGCACGCTCACGGGCTGGCCGCTGGCCGTGCCCAGCCGGCCCACGGCCTCCGCCGTAAACGACTCCAGCAAACTCAGCGTGGCAGCCCGCAAGGTGTCGTACTCGTGCAGGATGTCGGCCAGCGGGCGGGCGTCGGCCCCGGAGGCGGGCACGTAATCGTCCTGCTCGAAGCCAGGCAGGGCCGTCGTGTCGCCCCGACCAATGCGTAGGGCGCGGTAGGCGAAGATGCGCTCCGTATCGAGCATGTGCACCAGGTTTTCCTTGATGCTCCACTTGCCGGGGGCGTAGCGAAACAGCGTCTGCTCCTCCGTGAGGCCGGCCAGCAGCTGGCGTAACTCCCGGGGCTGCCGGCGCAGCGCTTCCAGCGGATCACCGGCAATGAGCTTCACGTACGTATGGTAGAATGGGGCGTACTCAGTAGCGGCGGGCGAGGCAAGGAAGAGGCTCATAGAGGCGAAAGTAGCGGAATCTGAATAATTTCGGGGCAAGGCGGTGGGAAACAATACCTGTTTCCAAGCTATATCCCTCACTACTGTATGCTTACCGGAATATTCCGCAAGCCAACGCCGGACTGGCTGTTGTGGCTGCTGTTTTTCACGATACCGCTCAATCTGTTTGCGTACTTCAACCTGGAAGTCAGCTATAAGTACGAGGTGGATATTGCGCATACCCTCGTGAACATCCATCCATCTACGGTCGCGCTCAAGGAACAGGAGAAGCACCAGTTGCGCGAACGGGGTCGGGAAATTCATGAGGCCCAGTTTCGCAGCCTGCTGTACGCGGGCCTGGCAGCCGGCACGGCCGTCGGGCTGGCCCTACGCAATCAGCGACTACAACCCACTCCCGCCACTACTTCCTGATGCGCCAACTTTTGACCCGATTCCTGGGCGGCCTGCTACTAGTGCTGCTGTTAGCCGCCGTCGGCATTGCCTGTTTGGGCCTCACCGCCCAGCCCCAACCCGCCGACTGCTTGGTGGTGCCCGGCAACACGGTAAACCCCGACGGCAGCCTCTCCCCACGCCTGCGCGCCCGCCTCGATGAAGCCCTGCGCCTGTACCGGGCCGGCCTGAGCCCGCTGATCTTTGTGAGTGGCGGGCTGGGTCGGGAGGGGTACTACGAGGGCACTGCTATGCAACGCTACTTGTTGGCGCAAGATGTACCGGCCGGGGCTATTGTGGTAGATAATGCCGGTAACAACACCGAGGCTACAGCCTGCAACTTTGCCCGCCTGGCCCGGATACGCCACCTGAAGTCGGCCGTGGTGGTGTCGCAGTTCTTTCATCTGCCGCGCACCCAACTGTTGCTGCGGCAGCAAGGCGTATCCACGGTATCTGCCTCGGCGGCCCGCTACTGGGAGTTGCGCGACGTTTACGCCCTGCTGCGGGAGGTGCCGGCCTACGTTAGGGCCTGGCTTTTCTGAGGTAGCCACTGTAACGCCGGCCCCGGGGCACCCGTACACGCCCCACACAACCTCAACTATTCCTGTATGTCCTCTCTCGTCGAAAAAGGTCTTTCGATTTCCAAAAACGCGCTGTTCAGCGTGTTCCTGAACCGCGCCGGCAAGCTGCTGGGCCGCCCCTTTAAGGTGGTGATGGTGCTGAATGAAGTAGCCAACAAGCTGGCCAGCAAAGACAGCGGCGATAATAAATTCAAGCAGGTATTCGACGTGGGCCGCACCCTCGTGCGGCTAGTGCGCAATTACATCAGCGGCGAGTACCGCCAGATTGATACCGGCACCATCGTGTCGGCCCTGGGCGTGCTGCTCTACACTCTGTCGCCGGTTGACCTGGTGCCGGACTTTATTCCGGTGGTGGGTTTTCTGGATGATCTGGCTTTAATCAGCTGGTTTATTGAGAAATTCCAGGGCGAAATTCTGCGCTTCCGGGAGTGGGAAGACACCCACGCGGCCCAGGAAACGGATGATATTCCGGCAGCTTCCACAACGCCCAAAGCCTCCAACACCAACGCCCAGAACGCGCCCGCCGTGGCCGAATTGGGTCACTCGTAAAGCACATATTACTGCAGATTGAGGCCGATTAACTGCCTTTTGTGGACGCCCGGCCCGTTTTGGTCGGGCGTTTTGCGTTGAACTGCTCTACGGAACTCCGCGTTTTCCTCCGCGCAACGCTGTGGGAAGTAACGCCCGCCAGCAGCCGAAGCCGTACTTTTGGGTCTTTCCAACTACCTCCACCCCATCCACTTCAAGAATGCGCATCCGTACCCGACTGGCTTTGCTGGCCCTTACCTTCCTGACTGCCCTGCCGGCCGCCCGCGCCGATGAAGGCATGTGGCTGCCGCTGCTGCTCAAGCAGCTCAACGAGGCCGACATGCAGAAAAAAGGCCTTAAGCTCACCGCTGAGCAGATTTACTCCATCAACCAGGGCAGCCTCAAGGATGCCATTGTGCAATTTGGCGGGGGCTGCACCGGGGAAATCATTTCCGACCAAGGCTTGCTGCTGACCAACCACCACTGCGGCTACAGCCAGATTCAGAGCCATTCCTCCGTCGAGAAAGACTACCTCACCAACGGCTACTGGGCCATGGACCGCAGCCAGGAATTGCCCAATCCGGGCCTTACGGCCACTTTCATTGTGCGCATGGAGGATGTGAGCAGCCAGGTGCTGGCCGGCGTGCCCACCACGGGCATTGTGGAAGCGGAGCGTGAGAAGCTGGTGCAGGCTAATGGGCAGCGCGTGGCCCAGGCCGCCGTGCAGGGCACCGGCTACCAGGCCTTCGTGCGACCCATGTTCAACGGCAATGAGTACTATCTGTTTGTGACGGAGGTATTCCAGGACATCCGGCTGGTAGGCGCGCCCCCGAGCAGCATCGGCAAGTTCGGCGGCGACACCGACAACTGGGCCTGGCCCCGCCACACCGGCGACTTCAGCATCTTCCGCATCTACGCCGGCCCCGATAACAAGCCGGCCCCTTACTCTCCCGATAATAAACCCTTCAAGCCCCGCCACCACCTGCCCATTTCCCTGGGCGGCGTGCAGCCCGGCGACTTTACCATGGTGTTTGGCTTCCCGGGCCGTACCAACGAATACCTCACCAGCTGGGGCGTGGAGGAAACCTATGCCGTCTCGAACCCAGCCAAAATCAAGGTACGCGACGCCAAGCTGAAGGTACTGGATGCCGATATGAAGGCCTCCGATAAAGTACGGATTCAGTACGCGGCCAAATACGCCAGCATTGCCAACTACTGGAAAAAGTGGATTGGCGAGAACCGGGGCCTCAAAAAGCTCGACGCCGTACGCGTGAAGCAGCAGCAGGAACAAGTGTTTCAGCAGTGGGCTGAAAGCGGCGACGCTGCCCGCCGCGCCGCCTTTGCCACGCTGCTCCCCGATCTGAAGCGCAACTACGCTACTGCCCGCGACTATACCCTGGCCCGCGACTACGTAACGGAAGCGGCCCTGGGAGTGGAGCTGATGGCCTATGCCAATAGCCTGCTGCCGTTGCTGGAACTGGCCGATAACAAGGTACCCGCCGCCGAATTGGCCGCCGCTGCCGAAAAAACCAGAAAAGGCTCCGTGGGCTTCTTCCGCAACTACAGCGCCCCTACTGACCAGAAAGTAGCCGCCCAGCTGCTGCCGCTTTACGCGACCGGCACCCCGGCCGCGCTGCTGCCGGCCTACGTCAAAACCCTGCAGGGGCAGTACGCTGGCCCTGGTGGGTGGACGGCGTATGCGGCCCAGCTCTACGGCAAATCAAAGCTTACCACGCAGGAATCGGCCTTTGCGGTGCTGGATGAGGTAGCCAAGGGCAATGTGCAAACGCTTCGTCAGGACCCGGCTGTGCTACTGGCGCAGGCCATCATAGGGAACTACCGCACGGCCATCCTGCCCACCTACACTGCTGCCACCGACCAGATTGCTCTGCTCCAGCGCACGTACGTGGCCGGCCTGCGCCTGCAACAGCCCGATCGGAAATTCTACCCCGATGCCAACTCTACCCTGCGCCTTGCCTACGGCCAGGTAGCTGGCTACGAGCCCGCCGACGGCACCAAATACGACTTCTACACCACCCTTGATGGTATCATGGAGAAGGCCGACCCCACCAACCCTGAGTTTGAAGTGCCCGCCCGCCTCGCCGAGCTGTACAAAAACAAGGATTTTGGTCCTTATGCCTACAAAGGCACTGTGCCCGTAGCCTTCATTGCCACCAACCACACCACCGGCGGCAACTCCGGTTCCCCCGTCATCAACGGCCGGGGCGAGCTGATTGGCACCAACTTCGACCGGAACTGGGAAGGCACTATGTCCGACATCATGTTCGACCCCGACCGGGTGCGCAACATTACCCTGGATGTGCGCTACATGCTGTTCGTGGTGGATAAATTCGCCGGGGCCGGCCACCTGGTGAAGGAAATGACCCTGGTGGGCGCCTCCAACGACACCGCCCCGGCCGGGAACGGCAAGAAGCTGGAGAAAATCCAGGTTAAGCGCAAGCCTGCCAAGGAGAAAGTGTAAGTACTGCTGCCCTATACGAATGCCCGCCGAAAGTCTATCTTCCGGCGGGCATTCACGTTTTACAGGGCTATATGAGCCTCATCTTGTTCTACTCAGATTTAAAGCAAATCAGCCGCAGGCTTTCGGAGTTGGATAGTGCCATAACCTGCCTGTATTCCTACTCCCAGATACATCTTCGCTGGACTCCTCCCACGCCAACGCAAAAAGAATAAACAGGATTATACTTGGAATATTTATTGGTTTGTGGACCATAATCGGCGTCTATCTGGAAATCTATGTCATACTGTTTGCGCTGGCTCTTTTAGGAATAGTTGCGTGGCTTAGGAAACGTCGTAAAACAGTTGATCTATTTGAATTACGCCTACAAAACGAGGTGCAGATTGACACGATAACCAAACAGATCCTACTCCAAAACATCAACCTAGTCTATCGTGAACAGGTCACTCCGGAAAGACATATATCGTTTAGCGAAGTACAGGGGGTCCAGGTTCAGTCTTCAGGATATGCGGAAATACTGTACTTAACCCTGACGGATACCACAAAGCTATATCTGCTTGAAGTGGAAGCAGAAAATTTGGCTCAGCATATGGCACAGGTCTTACGAAAGGTAATGGGTTTGCCCCAACCGACGCGTAAATCCTGGTGGCCCTTTTGAGGGGGCAATAGTATCTTGTGGCAGGCTAATTTCCGGCAAAGCATCTATTATGCGTATTTTCCAAGGAGTATGGGTGGTTGCGCTTCTGTTCTTCTCTCAGTGGGCACCTGGGCAATCCATTTCTTCAAAAGCACCTATCCCCGCCCTGCTCCTGCGCCCGGCCGCCGTGTTCGATGGCGAAACCCTGCACTCCGGCTGGGCCGTGCTTACCGAGGGCGACAGGATTAAAGCCGTGGGGCCGGCCGTGCAGCTTGGGGTGCCCGCCGGCGCGCAGGTGCTGGAGTTGCCGGGCCTTACACTGCTGCCCGGCCTGATTGAGGGCCACAGCCATCTGCTGCTCCACCCCTACAATGAAACCCCGTGGAACGACCAGGTGCTGCTGGAATCCCAGGCTTTGCGCGTCGCACGGGGCACCGCCCACGCCCGCGCTACCCTGGCCGCCGGCTTCACCACCGCCCGCGACCTGGGCTCGGAAGGAGCCGGCTATGCCGATGTAGGGCTGAAACAGGCCATTGACCAGGGCCTCATACCCGGCCCACGCCTGCTGGTAGCCACCCGCGCCCTAGTAGCGACCGGCAGCTACGGACCCAAACTCTCCGCCGATGTGGACGTGCCCCAAGGCGCGCAGGAGGCCGATGGCACCGACAATATTATCCGGGCCGTGCGAGAACAGATGGGCAAAGGGGCCGATATTATCAAGGTATATGCTGACTACCGTTGGGGGCCCAATGAGCCCAGCCGCCCTACCTTCTCGCAGGAAGAACTAAACCTGATTGTGCAAACCGCCCGTAATGCCGGCCGACCCGTGGTGGCCCACGCCAGTACGCCCGAAGGCATGCGCCGCGCCGCGCTGGCCGGCGTGCAAACCATTGAGCACGGCGACGGGGGCACGCTGGAAGTGTTCCGGCTGATGAAGCAGCGCGGTGTGGCTCTCTGCCCCACCGTGGCCGCCGGCGAGGCCATTTCGCGCTACCGGGGCTGGCAGCCCGGCACCACGCCCGAGCCGGAGCGTATCCGCCAGAAGCGGGAAAGCATGAAGCTGGCCCTGCAAAGCGGGGTAGAGCTGGCCATCGGGGGTGACGTGGGCGTGTTTGCGCACGGCGACAACCTGCGCGAGGCCGAGCAACTGGTCAAAACCTACGGCCTCACGCCGCTGCAGGTGCTGCGCGGCCTCACCGCCACCAACGCCCGCCTCTTCCAACTTCCCGACCGGGGCCGCCTCCAGCCCGGCCTCCTCGCCGACCTCATTGCCGTTTCCGGCGACCCCACCCAGGACGTAGCCGCCCTGCGGCAGGTACGACTGGTAGTGAAGGGCGGCGTGGTGGTGGAAGAATAGTTTCTTAGTTATGGCAATGGATATAAATCAGCTCATTGTTGACTTTCTACCGCATTTTGTTCCGCAGGAAGCCACAGAGGAAAGTGTGTTTGAAATACTAATCGAACAACAAGTGCCTTATGCCCTTGCTACTCAAATCATCCTGTTTGTTCCGGTAGCTTTCGGGCGAGCGTATATGCGGAAATTTGACCTGGATTTTCCAGTAACGTTCATTCTGAATCACCCTGACAATACGACTATAGAAGGGCTCCCATTTGCGGATGAACCCGTGTACAACGCAGCTTATGAGCTTGGAGTAACGATAATCGACAGGGGCGAATGGCAGGACGACTTTCATTTTGAAGTGGCATCATGGAGCTCAGAAATGAATGTCGTTAGCCAAGCACTTGTCGAGGGTTACCCACTTCAAAGCTTTGTGCTTCAAGAATTACATGTTAATGGAGACATAGGCTCCAGACCTATATCTCCATTGATTTAGACTCTTACGGCCGCTCAATCCCCTGCTTCTGCAGCTGCCCGGCGTACTTATCATAGATGATGCGCAGGTCCTGGGCGTGCTTGCCAGCATCCACGCCGATGCTCACGTTGCTGGTGTGGAAGCGGTGCAGGTGGCTGATATGGGGGCAGATAACGGGCAGGTGGCCGGCCAGCAGAAAGCGCACGTACAGGTCCAGGTCCTCGGCCATGGCAATGTCCTCATCGTAGCCGCCTACCGCATCGAACAACTCCCGGCTGTAGCACACGTTGCCCTGTATGAAGTGCTCGGCCCGGAAAATGGCGCGCAGCATATCCGGAGCCGAATCGAAGCGCCAGGCGTAGTAGTCCTCATTGGGCAGGTAACGCCGGTCCTGGTCCACGCGCAGGAAATCGGCCACCAGCCAGGGCCGGCCGGGGGCTTGCTCAATTTCGCGGGCATAGTGGTAGAGGGCACGTTGCAGCAACAGGTCATCGTCGTCCAGGGGCACAATCCAGGTATCAGCAGGAGCATCTTCCCGGATAAGCAGGTTGCGGGCGGGCCCCGCCTTGAGCAGGGTAGATTGGGCGCGTACGCGCAGCGTGGCACCCTGCTGGGCAGTCGTTTCCTCCAGCCACTCGGCGGTGCCGTCGGTACTGGCGTTTTCGCAGATCAGGTGCTCAAACGAGAAGTCGAGCGGGGCCGAAACGGTGGCCCGCACGCTGTCGATGGCTTCGGGCAGGTAGGCGCGGCGGTTATGGGTCGGGGTAATAACGGTAAAGTGCATGGGGTTCTATTCTGCTAAATCACCAAAAAAGTTACACCGCCGCTGTACGCCTCAACCCAAGTCAGCCGGGCCGCGTTATGCCAGGGTATTCCCCGCATTCATGGCCAAATTCGTCGTTACCCTGCGTCTGCCCGATTTTTTCGATGAAGATTTCGTGGCCCTTATCCCGCGTCACCGGGCCTTCATCAGCCGCCTGATTGAAGACAACGTCATTGACAGCTACGCCATTAGCGCCGACCGCACCCAAGGGTGGGTTACCATGAACGGGCTGAGCGCTGAAACCATCCGGGCCGTGGTGGAGCAGTTTCCGCTTTACCGCTTTCTGCGCGGCATCGAAATAAATGAGCTGTTTGTGTTCGACAGCAAAGCCAGCCGGTTTCCCGCCATCAGTCTCAATTAGATGAAATAGTGGGATGGTGAGTTTGCTGTTCGACCTGTGCCATATAGGCAAACGGAGAGTCAAACCCACTGCCTCACCTATCCGGCCCGGTTTATGTTCGGCGGCCTTGTATCTTCCCCCGTCTTACGTACTCTTTCTCTTTTACATGATGCGTTATTACCGGCCGTTGGCCGTAACCATGCTGGGGTTCAGCACCCTGGCGGCCGCTCCCGCCGAGCCCAAAATTACCACCGAACAGTTAATCAGCCGTCTTAGCACGGCCATTCAGAACCTGAAAACCCTCCGCTGCAATGTGCGGGCACAGGAGCGCATTGAGGGATCCTACCAACAGGCCCGGACACTCATGAAAATGACGTTCAGCCCCTACAAAGTCTATCTGCGCAACCAGAAGGGCATCGAAGTGCTGTATGTCACGGGCCAGAACAACGGCGACGCCTGGGTGAACCCCAACAGCTTCCCTTACGTCACGCTCAGCCTTGATCCGAAAGGCGCGGTGATGCGCAAAAACCAGCACCACAGCACCCTCGACGCCGGTTACGGCACCATTGCCGAGCTGCTGCACGGCTCCAGCCAACGCCTTGACCGCACCTTTGAGAAAACCTTCCGCTACGCCGGCGACACCACCGTGCAGGGCCGCCCCGCCTACGTCCTCCGCTCCGATTATCCGCAGTTTCGCTACGTAAGCTACAAGCCCGCCAAGGCCGAAAGCGTGACAACTATTTCCGACAAATTTGGGTGTGGCGAGTACCGGATTCTGGAACGCAACGGCCTTTCGGCAGGTGCGGTAGTACCGGCCGGCAAAACGGTGCAGGTACCCAACAGCTACGGCCGCCGCGTGCTGCTGTGCATCGACCAGAAACTCTACCTCCCGCTGGTGGTGCAGGTAAACGACGATAAAGGCCTGTTCGAGAAATTTGAATTCTCCGACGTCGTGCCCAACCAGCCCATTCCTGCCCAGGAATTCAGCAAGGACTTCAAAGGCTACAAATTCTAGCTCACGATTTTTTTCAGATTGGGCCGGATTTGTCGGATTTTGTCGATGGTTCCACCGACGAGCATCTACCGCAACAAAAAAGCCGCGCAGACTGCGCGGCTTTTTTGTTAGGTCGAATGGCAACGGATACTACTTTCTGGTCGATAACAGACTTCGGCTAAAGCCAGACACCGTCTACAAAATCCGACAAATTTGCCCCAGTCCGTCTATAAATCCGTGAGCCTAGCGGCGCATGGTTTTTTCAATCTGGTCCCACATTTCGGGGGTCAGGATTTCGAGCTTGTTGAACTCGCCGGCCCCGTTGAGCCACTCGCCACCGTCGAGCGTCACCACCTCACCGTTCATGTAGGCGGAGAAATCGGACACCATGTAGGCGGCTAGGTTGGCCAGCTCCTGGTGGTTACCCACGCGCTTGAGCGGCACATTGGCGGCGGGGTCGAGCTTGGAGGCCAACGGCTCGGGGAACAGGCGACTCCAGGCTCCCTCCGTCGGGAACGGACCGGGTGCAATGGCGTTGGCCCGGATGCCGTATTTGGCCCATTCTACCGCCAGTGAGCGGGTCATGGCCAGTACCCCCGCCTTAGCCGAAGCCGAGGGCACCACAAACGCCGACCCAACGGAAGCATAGGTGGTCACGATGCTGAGGATGGTACCGGGGCGCTTATCGGCAATCCAGCGCTTCCCGAAAGCCAGCGTGCAGTTATAGGAGCCTTTGAGCACGATATCCACAATCACATCAAAAGCCTTGTGGCTGAGGCGCTCAGTAGGGCTGATGAAGTTACCGGCGGCGTTGTTGAGCAGCACATCCACGCCCCCGAAGGCATCGATGGTCTTCTGTAGCAGGTCCTCTACCTCGTTATACTTGCGCACGTCGCACTGCACGGCCAGGATGTTGGCGTTGCCGGTCTGCTCGCGCAGTTCGGCGGCAGTTTGCTCCAGCACGTCCAGCTTGCGGGAGCTGATGACCACGTTGGCCCCCAGCTGCAGAAAATACGTGGTCATGGCCCGGCCAAGGCCGGTACCACCGCCCGTTACCACAATGGTTTTGCCCTGCAGGGCATTGTCGCGCAGCATGGGCTGAGCGTAAGGATGAGTGAAGGACATGGGGTGAGAAAGTTTGAAGTGGGAAATGATGGTTCAGGGGTTATGGCTGCGGCCGGGGTTCAAATAAACCAGTTATCCGGGTAACGGTACCTTCAGCCACAATATGGCTTCCTTCGCAGTAGTAAAAGCTGGTTCCGGCACGGATTTTTGACTGATGCAAAGGCCGGGCTTCGTCAAGAATAACAGCAACCCGCACGTGCAGCCACTCATCTACCGGCAAGGGCATTTCCCGCCACGAGTCGCCGGTAATCGGGTCGAAAAAATCCGGGTACAGCCACATGTAGGAGACTCTCGGCTTGTCCTGAGCATAGCTAAAATCCCAGCGGATACCGTTATACGGCGGTAACTGCCGCCCATCCTCATCAGGCCGCAGCAGCCGCACGCAGGCTTCGAAGTTGATGGAAAACTCAGGATACAGGCGGTCCGGAATGGCCATAGGTAGTATGCTTGCATACTTGTTGGGGTGCAAGGTAACAGTTTGCCGATTCCCCGGTTGCCTGCTTGCCCGGGAAAGTTTTTTTGCCACCTTTACCCACCCATGACCCACCTTGCTCTCTCTGCTTCTCTCCCTACCGTAGCCGTACTGGGCTGCGGCTGGCTGGGGCTGCCGCTGGCCCGCGCCCTGGTGGCGGCCGGCCACCCGGTCCACGGCTCCACCACCACGCCCGGCCAGCTGCTCACCCTACGCGACGCGGGTATCCGGCCCTATCTGCTGCGGCTGGCACCCACCCTTTCCGCTACCGATGCCGATACCCTGCAAGCCATGCTGCAGGGCGTGGAAATTCTGATTCTGAACGTTCCACCTACCCGGGGGGCTGGTAGTCAGGAGGCATATCCCGGGGTGGTGCGGCTGGTGGCGGCGGCGGCGGAAAGCGCCGGGGTGCGGCATGTGCTGCTGGTCAGCTCCACGGGCGTATATCCCGACGAGCCCCGCCTGATGTACGAGCCCGATGCCCAGGCCACGCAGGATGCACTCACCCCGCTACTGCAAGCAGAAGCCCCCTTCCAACACGCTAACCATACGGTGGTACGCTTAGCCGGCCTTATGGGCCCAGGCCGCCCGCCGGGCCGTTTTCTGGCGGGCCGAACCGGAGTGGCCCACGGCGAGGCGCCGGTGAATATGATTCATCTGCACGACTGCGTGGGCCTGTTGACTGGCGTGCTGGAGCAGCAACTATGGGGGTACACGTTCAATGCCAGCGCAGCCTCTCACCCCACCCGGCGCACGTTTTACACCGCCGCCGCTACCCGCCTGCACCTGCAGCCCCCCACCTTCCAGGAAGAAACTACCGGCGGTAAGCAAATCGACTCTTCCCTTATCCGGCGGCTGACCGGCTATCAGTTTCGCCACGATGACGTGGTTGCCGCGCTGGAATTCTGCTAATCAGGACCTGAAACAAATGGCGACGGATATTTCAGCGGACCCATGAAGTTGGGTGCAGCTGCTTAATAGCGTTGGCCAGGCTCATTCAGCAGCATGAATCCGGGCGAGCCGGACAATCCATCTGCCTCCGTGATTTATCTTTGTCCCGTGAATGAACAACTAACTGTTGCCGTGCTAGGGGGCGGCGCGGCCGGCTTCTTCGGGGCCATTGCCTGCGCCGAGGCCAACCCCGGCCTGCGGGTGCTGCTGATTGAAAAAACAGGTAAGCTGCTGAGTAAGGTCCGAATTTCGGGCGGGGGGCGCTGCAACGTAACCCACGCCGCCGATACGGCCGCCCAGCTTGTGCAGCATTATCCGCGCGGGGCCCGGCAGCTCAAGGAGCCCTTCAAACAGTTTGGTGCCTTGGATACCGTGCGCTGGTTTGAAAAGCGCGGCGTGCAGCTCAAGACCGAGCCCGACGGCCGCATGTTTCCCGTCACCGATTCGTCGGAAACCATTGCCCAGTGCCTGCTGGAAGCCGCCCGCCGGGCCGGGGTCCAGATCCTGCTGCAGACTACCGCCGAACAGATTACGCCTCGGCCCCAGGGCGGCTTTGAGTTGCAGCTCACCGGAGCCCATGCCCAGACTTTGCCCGTCAGCCGCTTGCTGGTAGCTACTGGTGGCGCGCCTAAATCGGAGCAGTATGCGTGGCTGCGGCAGCTGGACCACCGCATTGAGGAGCCGGTGCCCAGCCTGTTTACTTTCAACGTGCCCAACTCGCCGCTGCGGGAGCTACCGGGCGTAAGCGTGCCCCGTGCCCGCGTGCGGGTAGCCGGCGAAAAGCTGGAATACGAGGGGCCGGTGCTGGTGACGCACTGGGGCGTGAGCGGCCCGGCCGTGCTCAAACTCTCGGCCTGGGGTGCCCGCCGTCTGCACGAACTGGGCTACCAGAGCACTACCCTCATCAACTGGCTGCCCGATTTCACGGAAGACACGCTCCGCCAGCATCTGCTGGAATTCCGGGAGCTGCACGGCAAGAAAGTAGTTGTCAGCAACGCGCTGCTCGGGCTGCCGCAGCGGTTATGGCGCACCCTGGCCGAGCAGGCCGGTATTAGTCCCGAAATCCGCTGGAACGAGTTGCCGGTTAAGCTGCAAAATCGCCTGATTGAGAGTCTTCTACGCACGGCGCTTGCCGTGCAGGGCAAAACCACTTATAAAGACGAATTTGTCACATGCGGCGGCATTTCACTCAGCGAAATCAACATGAAAACCATGGAAAGCCGCCTGGTACCGGGCCTGCATTTCGCGGGCGAAGTACTGGACGTGGATGGCATCACGGGCGGCTTCAACTTCCAGGCCGCCTGGACTACTGGCTTCCTGGCCGGCCGGGCTATGGCTGCCTCGGGGCGGGACTAGAGAGCTTCCGCGAGCATAGCCGTTTTGCGCTGGTTACTGGTGTCGGCTGGTAACCTTGTGGGCTGTTTGGCAGTAAAGAGAGGCATTCCACCTTTCCTAAACACCCAACCCTAATTCTCTCCTCATGGAAGCTAAAGCACTGCAAGCCGGCCTCAATGAACTGCTCGAAACCCTGAAAGACGGTCAGAAAGGCTACACCGAAGCCCTCACCGACGTTGAAGATGCCGACCTGAAGGAAACCTTTAAGAAATACGCCGCCCAGCGTTCCGCTTATATCACCGAGCTAGAAGACCAGATGCACAAACTCAACCTGCACCCCGAGGAAGAGTCGTCCATCACCGGTACCATTCACCGCGCGTTCATCAACCTGAAAGGCTTGGTGACCAGCAAAGACCGTCACAGCATTCTGGCTGAGTGCGAGCGGGGCGAAGATTACGCCAAAGCGGCCTACGAGAAGGCTCAGAAAATCCAGGACATTCCGGCCGCCCTCAAAACTATCATCGAGAAGCAGGCAGCCGGTATCAAGCAGGGCCACGACGAAATCCGCGACCTGCGCGACGCCGCCAAGAAATAATCACAGATGGTACAGATAGAGCTGATTTCACAGATTTCAACTCCTTGAACACAAAAAAAGCCGCTCCAGTAGGAGCGGCTTTTTTATGGGGTTTTGTGCGCGTAGAGACGCGTATTCGCGTCTCTACGCGCACCGCCTAACGCTTCTCGTTCAACGGGAAGACGCGAATACGCGTCTCTACATCGTTCAGAAAACCGCTGTAACCGGATGTTCAAAAGTATTCGGCCGCAATGAAATGATACGGAAAGGTCACTCCTCAAAACCCAGACAACGCAAAAGAGCCACTTCAAATGAAGTGGCTCTTTTGCGTTGGTAAGATCAGATTGAAATCTGCGAAATCAATCCAATCTGCACCATCTGTGATTTAGCTATCGTCGCGCTTGCCTTTGTAGCCGCCGCCGTAGCTGCTGCCACCCTCGCGGCGGTTACCACCGCCGTAGGAGCCACCGCCACGGTTGCCGCCGTAGCTGCTGCCGCCTTCCCGACGCTCACCGCCGCCGTAGCTGCTACCCTCGCGGCGGTTACCACCGCCGTAGGAGCCACCGCCGCGGTTGCCGCCGTAGCTGCCGCCGCCTTCCCGACGCTCGCCACCGCCGAACCCACCCGGGCCCCGACGAGGACGCTCGCTGCCGCCGCCGAAGCCGCCGCGGTTACCGCCTTCCTGCTGCGCATCGCCTTCCTGGCGGGGCGTAGCAATGTTGAAGGCCACCGGACGACCCTGGATGGAGCTGCGGCCGAGCTGGCTCACCACTTCTTCCACGAACTCATTCGGTACTTCCACGAAGCTGAACTTGTCGTAGAGGGCAATATCACCGACTTTGCTGGCCGTGAGGCTGGTGTTTTCGGCAATCAGGTCCACGATGTCGCGGGGGTGCAGACGGTCCTTCTTGCCCATCGTCACGAACAGACGGGTGAAGCCGGCACGGGCAGCGCCCTGGGTACGGCTGGCGTCCAGGCTTTCCTGAGCGCGCTTGTCTTCCTTCATCGTCATCTTCAGCAAAGCGGCAGCCACGTCCAAGGACGTAACGGCTTCTTCTTGCTCCTGGTCGATGAGGCGCTGCACGCGGGCAATGTACTTGTCGAGGTTGCCCTTCACAATCACCTCCTTAATGGAGTTGAGCATGAGCGTGGTTTTCACCTCCGACACATCTTCGAAGGACGGCACGCGCTCCTGCTTGATGGTGGCTTTGGTGAAGCGCATGATGTCGCGCAGCTTGTAGATGTCGCGGCCGCTCACGAAAGTGAAGGCTTTGCCCTGCTTGCCGGCGCGGCCGGTACGGCCGATGCGGTGCACATAGTATTCCTCGTCGGCGGGCAGGTCGTAGTTTACCACCACTTCCACGTTGTCCACGTCGATGCCGCGGGCGGCTACGTCGGTAGCTACCAGGATTTCGAGGGTGCCTTTGCGGAATTTATCCAGCGTGTTCTGACGCTGCTGCTGGCCCATGTCGCCGTGCAGGCCTTCGGCGAAGTAGCCTTTGGCTTGCAGGTCGCCCACAATCTCGTCAACCATGCGCTTCGTGTTGGCGAAGACGATGCCCGACTTGATGTTGTACATGTCGATGAGGCGGGTCAGTACGTCTTTTTTCTGCGGACCGCGCACCTCGAAGTAGCTCTGCTCGATGTTGGTAACCGTCATTTCCTGATGGTTTACCTTCACGATCTGCGGATCCTTCTGGTAGCGCTTGGTCATCTCCATGATCGGCTTGCTCATGGTCGCCGAGAAGAATACCGTCTGGCGGTCTTCGGGCATTTTCTTGAGCACCGTCTCGATGTCGTCGCGGAAGCCCATGTCGAGCATTTCGTCGGCCTCATCGAGGATGATCATTTTGCAATGCTCCAGCTTGAGCGTACCACGCTCAATGTGGTCCATTACGCGGCCGGGCGTACCGATTACGATCTGCACGCCGCGCTCCAGGGCGCGGAACTGCCGGTCGTAGGAAGAGCCACCGTAGATTGGCACCACGGCCAAACCACGCTTGTACTTGCCCAGTTTCTGGATTTCGCCCGAAACCTGCACCGCCAGCTCGCGGGTGGGGCAGAGTACAAGGCACTGCACCTCACGCGAGTCGGTATCGACACGCTCAATGGCGGGAATGGAGAAGGCGGCGGTTTTGCCGGTGCCGGTCTGGGCCTGGCCGATTACATCGCGGCCCTGGAGCAATACCGGAATACCGGCGGCCTGGATGGGGGATGCTTCTTCGTAGCCAACTTCGGTGATGGCACGCTGCATTTCTTCAGAGAGGGTCAGCTCGCTGAACTTGGTCTTAACGGTTTCGTTTTCCATGTCAGTGTTGATGGAGTGGAGTGAATAGCTCTGAAAACAGCGGATTCAGCGACGCTCTTCTCTCCCACTCAACACAACGACAAGTGACGGAAGCAACGGACGGAAGACAAAGCCGGCCCAACAAGTTTCTTTAAAGGCAGCTCACAAGCTGCGCGGAACGTGGCCGTTCTCAAATGCGGCTGCAAAGGTAGGGAGAATAATCGATGATTGCACGTTGAACTTACAAGAACGTCATTCCTCGCCCCGCTCGGAATGACGTTCTTGTAAGTTCAATGACGTTCTTATAAGTCGTTCAGCGGCCCCTGAACGCAAAAAAAGCAGGCTCTTGAGGAGCCTGCTTTTCTGAGCTATCCGGAAAGGATATTGGACTAAGCCAGTTTCACCTTTACGGCGTTCGGGCCTTTTTTGCCCTGAGCAATTTCGAATTCAACCTTGTCTTTGTCGCGAATCTCGTCGATGCACTCGGTTACGTGAACGAACACGTCCTCGCCGGTTTCGTCAACTTTGATAAAGCCGAAACCTTTGGTTTCGTTGAAGAATTTTACAGTTCCTGTCTGCATGGTACTGGTGATGATGGATGATTTTTATCTTAAAAAAGGAAGAGTCCGGAACTGCTTTCTTCCTTGCGGAAGAGCTTAACAGAACAGCGGAACCGCGTTTTCTTAAGGTGCTCAAAGATACAGGTATATTTTAGATATGGAATAGCACTACGAGCTAAATGCAGTAACCAAGCAATATTCCCACTTCTTCTCTCCCCAGCGCCTACCCTCGCCCGTATCTTTGCGCTACTATGGAAACTCCTGCTGCCCCCACCTTTCGCTTCGCCCATTACCTCACTGTGCAGCCCACCGACATCGACGAGCTACACCACGTGAACAACGTGCGCTACGTGCAGTGGGTGCAGGACACGGCCGCCGCCCACTGGCACGCCGCCGCCCCGCCTGAGGCCCAGGCCCACTACGTGTGGGTGGTACGCGAGCATCATATCCGGTACCTGCACCCGGCCCTGCTGGGCGAGGAATTGCGCTGCACTACCTGGATTGGCGAGGTGCGCGGGGCCCAGAGCCAGCGGTTCGTGCGCATCGAGCGTGCCCCCGATGGCCAGCTGCTCTGCGAAGCCGAAACCCAGTGGGTGCTGCTCGACCCGCAAACCAAGCGCCCGGTCCGCGTGACGCCGGAGATGGTGGAGCGGTTGCAGGAGCCGGTGTAGGGGGAATTACATTGGACTCTCGTATAATAAGTCAATCGTTTCCAAAGAATAGGTTTTGGCAATCATGGCCGCAGTAGCTCTATCCGTCCCAATTATCATCACGTTACAATCTTCTATATTAACCAAGCACCAACTCCTGTCTTCCGGGAAAAGATACAAGGTGGCATCGAAGAAAGATTGTGTCATGAATCCCAAAAAATCTTCTGCATTTACCTCATATAAAACTTCATCAGTTGTAGGAAGAATTTCATGAATTTCTGCCCATCGCCAGTAATCTTCAATATAGAGAGACAAGTCGTTACCAGTAGCCAGTGCATTTAACAATGCCTTTAGTGAGTTAGCGGTCCGCGTCCAATCTATTGCAAATCCGCGCTTGCCCCAGTCCAATCTGCTCAGTAGCGTAACGTCAAATGGCAATTTGAATTGATTTGCTAGCTCACGGAAAACTGTTGGTTTATAGTCTGGAGTGCGATGAGCATCATGAATTCCATATTCACCCCAGATAGCAGCGTTCTGATTGGTCTGAGCGATTGAGTTGTCCTTTAAACTGATTTGGTCAAACGGAAATCCTTCAATCAGCCCGATGGCAGGCAGCAGAGCAATATAAGCTTCAAAAACATCTGGAAGCGCGTTGGCTACTCGGAATAATCCCCCCTTAATCACAGGCTGTTCCCCAATTTCAAGCCAGTTTATAGCCGTTAAATCTGCTTTATATTTCATCACGCTAATAGCGGGATAAACTAGACCTTTTGCAATAACCCGTCCCCCCAATGCCCGCCACCTTCCGCATTTACTCCTCCTCCGCCGGGTCCGGCAAAACGTACCAGCTCACCAAGGAATACCTGAAGCTGGCGCTGGCCACCGAGGAGGCGGGGTACTTCAAGAGCATTCTGGCCATTACGTTTACCAACGACGCGGCCGGGGAAATGAAGGAGCGGATTCTGGGGGCGCTGCGGCAGTTTGCCCGCCTGCCCGCCGGTGCCACCGACGCGTTGCTCACCGAAATTGCCGACGAGCTGGCCCAGGAAGGCCCCTTGGCCCACCTGACCACGCCCGAGGAGCGGCAGCGGGTACTGCGGGAGCGGGCCACGGCCACGTTCCGGCTGGCCCTCTACCACTACGCCGATTTTGCGGTGAGCACCATCGACTCGTTTGTGCAGCGCATCGTGACGGCGTTTACCCGCGAGTTGGGGCTGCCGGCTACGTTTGAGGTGGAGCTGGACAGCGCCACCGTGCTGCAGAATGCCGTGGCGCTGCTGCTGGACCGCGTGAACCGCGACCCGAACGCGGCCCTGCTCTCCCGCACCATTTCCGATTTCGCCCTCAACAAAGCTGAGGAAGGCCGCAGCTGGAACAATCTGCCCGATGAGCTGGTGCAGTTCGGGCAGTTTCTGCTCAGCGAGCCGGTCCACGAGGCCGTGGAGCAGCTGCAGCAGCTCAGCATGCAGGACTACCGCCGCCTGCACGAGACCCTGCGGCTGCGCAAGCAGGAAATTGAGGACTTAGTGCGCCAGCCGGCCGCCGTGGCTTTGGAAACGCTGGCGGCGCACGGCCTGGAGGCCGAGCACCTGGCCGGGGGCGGCAACGGCGTGTACGGCCACTTCAGCAACTGGGCGCGCTGGCTGGAGGTGCCCGCCGCCGGGGCCAGCTTCCCCACCTCCACCGCCCTGAAGCCGGTGGAATCGGGCGACTGGAGCAGCGCCAAGTCCAAGAAAGGCCCTTTGCGCGAGGCCGTGGATGCCGCCGCGCCCCTGCTGACGCAGGCCTTCGGGCAGCTGCAAACCCTGCGCGCCGCTTTGCTGCCCGATTATCTGCTGGTGACGGGCATGCTGCCCTACGTGTTTCAGGTGAGCCTGCTGAGTGAGCTGAGTAAGTCGGTGGACCAGCTGAGCCGCGACCGGGGCGTGGTGCTCATTGCCGAGTTCAACCGGCGCATTGCCCAGATTGTGCTGCGCGAGCCGGTGCCGTTTCTGTACGAGCGGCTGGGCGACCGGTACCGCCATCTGCTCATCGATGAGTTTCAGGACACCTCCGTGCTCCAGTGGAATAACCTGCTGCCGCTGGTGGAAAACGCCTTGGGCGACGGACAGCTGAGCCTGGCCGTGGGCGACGCCAAGCAGGCCATCTACCGCTGGCGCGGGGGCGAGATGGAGCAGATTCTGCGCCTGTACCAGCGCCAGACCAGCCACCTCTACAACCGCCTCGCCGACCCCGACCTGCGCGAGCTGCTGGCCGGCCGCTACCTCACCCTCGACCAGGCCCTGGAACCCCGCAACCTGAACATCAACTACCGCTCCGGCCAGGGCATCATCAACTTCAACAACCAGTTTTTCAGCCAGGTTAGTCAGTCGCACGCCGCCCTACCGCTGGTGCAGGCCATTTACGACGCCGATTTCGTGCAGCAGACCCCTACTGCCACGGGCAAGGGAACCGCCGGGGCGCACGTCGAACTTCTTTTCACTGCGGATGACGCCCCGGCCTGCCGCTATGATGCGGCCCTAGGCACATTCACGACCGAGCCGCTGCCCGGCTACCTGCCCGGTCAGACGCTGGACTATGACGAAAGCACCCTCTACCTGACGCTGCAACTGGTGGAACGGGCCGTGGCCGACGGGTTCCGGCTCCAGGATATTGCCGTGCTCTGCCGCCGCCGCGACCAAAGCCGGCGCACCGCCAAATTCCTGAAGGAGCGCGGCTACGACATTATATCGGCCGATTCGTTGTCGCTGGAGTTTGCGGAGGTGGTGAACCTGCTGGTGGCGTTGTTCCGGGTGCTCAACCAGCCCGCCGATACGCTGGCCCGCGCCGAAGCCCTGCTGCTGGTAGACCGGGTGGTGCGGGGGCAGCTGCCCACCCCCGACCGCGCCCGCCGCTGGGCCGAGCTGGCGAACCAGCCCTCGGCCGAACCGTTTTTCGACGAGCTGCGGGCATTGGGCTACGACGTGCAGGAGCGTGAAACTGGCAACCTGGGCCTGTACGAGCTAACGGAACGCCTGATCGGGCTGTTTGGGCTGCTGGACCGGGTGGCAGAGCGCGAGTACCTGTTCCGCTTTCTGGACCTGACGCTGGAGTACAGCCTGCGTTTCGGCAACAACCTCAACAACTTCCTGGCTTATTGGGACCAGAAGAAAAGCGCGCTCAGCATCAACGCCCCGGCCGGCCGCAACGCCATCATCATCACCACCGTGCACAAGGCCAAGGGCCTGGCCTACGGTGTGGTGCTGGTGCCCTTTGCCGACTGGTCGTTGCGCCCCCACCTGGGCACGCTGCTGTGGGGCCGCCTGCCCGAGCCCACCGACCGGCCGGTGGCCGAGATGCCCGGCATTGCTGTGCTGCCCCAGCGGGAGGCACTGCTATACACGCCGCTGGCCCAGCAGTACACCCAGGAGCTGGAAAAGACGTTTCTGGAGGGCCTGAACATGCTGTACGTAGCCTTCACCCGCCCCCGGCACCGCCTCTACGTCATCAGCCGGCAGCCTAAGCCCACCAGGGCCGGCAAAGACGGCGAGGAAGCCCCCGTTTCCGATAAGCCCGCCACCACCGTGGCCGAGCTGCTGCACCGCTACCTGCTCAGTACCCAGCAATGGCAACCGGAGCAAATGGCGTATGTACTGAGCAGTGAGCAATCAGCAATGAGCAGCGCTGAGGCCGCCAGCAGCCAACAACTAGCAACCAACAACCAACAACCAACAACGCTGACGCTGACAAACCTCATTAGCACGCCCTGGGAGCAGCGCCTGCGGTTGAAGCAGCACGCCAACACCGTGTTTGACTTTGATGAGCAGCAGGAGCAGCGCGAGTGGAACCGCCGCCTGCATTACGCCCTGCGCCGGGTAAAACAGGCCAGCGAGGTGGAACGCGTGGTGGCCCAGCTGGCCGCCGAGGGCATCATCAGCAGCCGGGAGAAGCCGGAGCTGCTACGCCGCCTGCACGAGGTAACCGAACACCCGCAATTAGCCGCTTACTTCGGACCCGATGTGGTGGCCGAGGCGGAGCGGGAGATTCTAGTGGGCGGCACCCGCAAGCAGGACTATAAGCCCGACCGCATCGTATTTGAGGCCGCGCCCGGCGCCTCTCGCCCCAGCGTGGTGCTGCTCGATTTCAAACTCCCGCCCGCCGAAGCCCGCCACCGCCAGCCGCTGCAGCAGTACGCGGGCCTGTTCCGGCAGCTAGGGTTTGGCCAGGTGCGCTGCGTGCTCTACTACTTCACCACCCAGGAAGTGCAGCAGTGGGACGCGTAGACGGCGAGCAGCAGGCGGCAGGTGCTCCTTACTCCGTCAGGATAAGAGGGCGAAACATTCCCTGCCCTGCTACCAGGAAATGCCACATCTTGCGAGGGTAACGGCCCTTATCCGAATTCGGAGGCACGGAATCACGCAGGGCCACGGTAGCATTGGCCGCCGTCGGCTCGTTGCGTAGCATTCCGGTGGTTTTGTAGTACACCGTATCGTCGGTCAGGCGGGTTACTTCCATGAGCGCGTAGCCAGTGGTACCGGCAGTACCCCGCATTTTGTAGCGGGCTCCCAGCGTAACGCCGGCGTCATCGTCCTGCATGGTGGTGGCACTGGCGGCCTTCTCAGCCGACCCGCGCTTCCGGTCCGGTCCAAACTGAGCCAGGAGAAAAACCGCCACCATCCCCGCCATTAGCAGCAGCGGCAGGGCAAAATTGGAGAAAGCCATGGGAGCATTCTGCTGCACCGTCTGCACGGGTAGCCGGTAGGTTTCGGGCAGCGGCTCCTTGGATGTCAGGGTTTGCTTGCAATGATTGCAGACGGTCACACTGATTTTCCCGAAGGGAAAAACGGGAATCCAGAACAGGCTCGCATAGCGCGAAAAAACCGTGACGCTTAGTTGTCCCTGGGTGCCGCAGTGCGCGCACGCCAGCGTGGGCAATGGAGCCGAGAGCAGGCGCGAAGTGCCCGTACCATAAATAAAGATCATGAACCGGTTGAATACGTGACGAATATTGCTTCCCTGTAAAATGGGCGAGACGGGCCAAAGAACGGAATATTTCCGAAACGGCCGGGTGGCAAACCCGTAACTTTGCAGCTCCTCCCTGATACTACTCTATGACTGCCACCTCTCCTCCCCGGAAAGCTGCACTGGGCTTTATCTTCTTCACCCTGCTGCTGGACGTCACGGGCATTGGCATCATCATTCCGGTGATTCCCACCCTGATCCGGCACCTGACCGGCGGCACCGTCAGCGACGCGGCCCGAGTGGGCGGCTGGCTGATTTTTGCCTTTGCCATCATGCAGTTCCTGTTTTCGCCGGTTATGGGCAACCTCTCCGACCGGTTCGGGCGGCGGCCGGTGCTGCTGTTGTCGCTGCTGGGCTTCACCCTCGATTACGTGCTGCTGGCCTTCGCGCCCACCATCGGCTGGCTGTTTGTGGGCCGGTTGATTGCGGGCGTGATGGGAGCCAGCTTCACCACGGCCTCCGCCTATATTGCCGATATCAGCACGCCCGAAACCCGGGCCCAGAACTTCGGTATGATTGGGGCGGCCTTCGGGCTGGGCTTCATCATCGGGCCGCTGCTGGGTAGCCAATTGGTGAATTTCGGGCCGAAGGTGCCGTTTCTGGCCGCCGCCGGGCTCACCCTGCTCAACCTGCTCTACGGCTTCTTCGTGCTGCCTGAGTCGCTGCCCGCGGAGCGCCGCCGGCCCTTCGACTGGCGGCGGGCCAACCCGCTGGGCTCCCTCCGAATGCTGCAGCGCTACCCCGTCATTACCGGGCTGGTATCGTCGCTGATTTGTATTTACATAGCCGCCCACGCCACCCAAACGAACTGGACGTACTACGTCATCGAGAAATTCAAATGGGATAACAACCAGGTAGGATACTCCTTGGCGGCTATTGGGCTGCTGGTGGCCATTGTGCAGGGCATGTTGATTCGGCGCATCAACCCGGCCCTGGGCCCAAAACGCTCGGTATTTGTGGGCATGCTGCTGTACGCGGTGGGGTTTCTGCTGTTTGCCTTCGCCACCAAAGGCTGGATGATGTACGTGTTTCTGGTGCCGTACTGCCTGGCGGGCATCTCGGGGCCGGCCTTGCAGGGCATTATCTCGGGCCAGGTGCCGGGCAACGAGCAGGGTGAGCTACAGGGCGCCCTCACCAGCCTGATGAGCCTCACCTCCATCGTTGGGCCGCCTTTGATGACCAACCTGTTTTCCTACTTCACCGGCCCTAAGGCCCCGGTATATTTTCCCGGCGCGCCCTTTATCCTGGGCACCGTGCTCATTCTCATCAGCCTGCTGCTGGCCGTGCGGACGTTGGCTACTTATGTGGCCCCAGCCGCCGGACCGGCCGAGGTAGAGCCGGCAGTAGTGGGGCATTAGGGGCTCTCAATGGCTATTGCTTGTAAGTTCTGATATCAGCCGGTCCGTTGTACATTGAAAGTCGTACCGGTCATGCAATGGTTCGGATAGCAGCCATGGCTGCCCACATACCGGACAAGGCCGCTGCTGGTCTTTCGCCAGAGAAAGCGCCCGGTAGTTATATAAGTAGTAGTATACCGGCACTCCGGTTACAGCTTCAAGTTCGGCAGCCAGCCCCCTTCCTTCTTTTGACAAGGCAGAATGAATATCGGATAACTGCCGGGTGGCCCACCGCTCCCCTACCGTGCAGTTCATCTGCAAACTGTCACACGACTGATAATTGGTTTCCCAGCTCAGCAGCGAGTAAAAAGAGGTTTCTCCCCCGCATCGCAGACGATATAGCGGAACGCTACCGTTACAGCCACCGCACCGTACTGGTGAAAGCAGCGTAACGTAGTCGGTGTGGAGCAGATAAAACGGGGTGGTAGGGCACTGGCAGACGTTAGCTAGCGGCTCGGGACCAGTTGCTCCCATGCACTGAATATGCACTGCCTGGCCGGTAAGCTCCTGTAAGCGGTCAAGCTGCCGGTTCACATAGTCGTTGTTATAGCAGGTCGCCAACGAATCGACTTCGAGCGTGTAGGGTAACGCTACTATCCGGCCGCTAGCTGTGTACTGAGTTTCTACTTTCCCCTGCTTCTGCCCACTTTGCCGATACAGGCCCAGCAACAAATCCATCTCCTGATAGACATCGTCCGGGTCAGCTCCGTGGATGTTGAGTGAAACTTCCTGAATAAACATAATCTGCTGTTTGTTATCTACCCTATACACCGCCCAGTACCACATACAAGCGGATTCTGCACCCAAGGTAACGTACCTTTAGTTATTCGATTCTGCTTCCTACCCTATGCTAACCGCCCCTACCGCTGCCCCCACCCCGCTTTCCCCCGCCCTACTGCCTCTACCCGATGCCACGCCCTTTCTGCGGCGCATGGCCCGGGAGCTGGTGGCGCAGTACGGGCCTACCGGTGAGCTGGCCGACCTGGTGGTGGTGGTGCCTACGCGCCGGGCGGTGGTGTACCTGCAGAACGAGTTGAGCCTGGCCGCCGAGGCCGGGCAGGCCCTCTGGAGCCCCCGCATTGCGGCCATGGAAGACTACATGGTGGAGCTGGCCGGCGTGCAGGTGGAGGAACCCATTGCGTTGCAGCTGCTACTGTTCGAAATCATGCGCGAAATTGACCCCCGGCTGGAATTCGACCAGTTCGTGGGGTGGTCGGCGCTGCTGTTGCAGGACTTCTCCAGCCTCGATCAGAACCTGGCCTCGCCCCGCAAGGTATTCGAGTACCTGAGTCAGGCCAAAGCGCTGGAACGCTGGAACCTGGGCGACGATTTCACGCCCCAGAGCACCACCACGGCCTACTTCCGCTTCTGGGACGACCTGGAAAAAGTGTATTACCGCCTCCAGCGGCGCATGAAGCAGGACCGCCTGGCCTACCCCGGCCTAGCCTACCGCCTGGCCCAGCGCCGGGTACGCGAGCGGCTGGAAGCCGGCGAAACGCTGCCCCACCATGTGTTCATCGGGCTGGGCTTTTTGTCGAAGGCGGAGGAGCGACTGGTACGGCGGCTGCGCAAGGCGGGCCGGGCCGAGGTATACTTCGATGGCGACGCGTTTTACCTGGAGTTCGGCTCGCCCAACCGCGCCGGCCAGCACCTGCGCCAGTACCAGGACCGCCTGGATCTGCCCTGGGAAAACTTTGGGGGGCCGGCCGAGCTGCTGCGCCAGCTGCCACGCACGGTGCGGCTGGTGGGCGTGGCCAACGCCTCCATGCAGGGCAAAGTAGCCGGTCAGCTCCTGGCCGAGTCCCGCCGCCGTAACCCGCGCGCCACCGTGGCCGTGGTGCTGCCCGATGAAACCCTGCTGCTGCCCGTGCTCCACGGCCTGCCCCCGCAGGAGGTGCCCGAGTACAACGTGACCATGGGCCTCAATTTCCAGAGTACGCCTTTGTTCAACCTCGTGGATCTGCTGTTTGAGGTGCACCTGACCGGCGTGCGCGAGGGTTCCCCGGAAACCGGCTACGGCGTGCCACGCTACCACCACCTGGCCGTGAGCAAGCTGCTTCAGCACCCGTTTTTGCGCCGCTACCAGCTCTGGCTGGATAAGCAGCCGGAAACGAAGCAGCCGGGCCTGCTCGATACCGTGTGCCGCGCCATCATCAAGCGTCACGCGGTGCTGCTCACGGCCGAGGAGCTGCTGGAGCTGGGCCAGGGCCACGAACTGCTACGCACCCTGTTTGCCACCTGGGACAACTGCGACGACATCATTCAGGCCTGCTACTCGCTCATTGAGCTGCTCAAAAAGGCCTACCAGGATCAGCATTCCGCCATTGAGGCCGAGTACCTGTACCTGTTCTTCACCCTGGTCAAGCGGCTCGATTCGGTGTTTGACTGCCGGGAGCAGCGGCTGTCGGTGCGCTCGTTCCGGCGGTTTCTCTACGAGCAGATGAAGAACACCCGCCTGCCCTTCAGCGGGGAGCCCATTGCCGACGTGCAGGTGATGGGCCTGCTGGAAACCCGCGCCCTCGACTTCGACCACGTCATTATCCTGAGCTGCAACGAGAACGTGCTGCCGGCCCCCAAGCGCCACAGCTCGCTGTTCCCCTACGATGTGCTGACCACCTTCGGCCTGCCCACCTACGCCGACCACGAGGCCGCCACTGCCCACCAGTTCTGGCGGCTGCTCCAGCGCGCCCAGCAGGTAGATCTGCTGCACATTCTGCCCGGGGCCGAGGGCACCCGCACCGGCGAACGGAGCCGCTTCCTGCTTCAGATTGAGCACGACCTGGCCGTGCAGAACCCCGCCCTGGAGCTGCTGGATCTGACGGTGACCTCCGAAGCAGTAATCGACCCGAACACGGCCGAACCGGAAGCCCTGACCGTACCGGATGATTTTTATCCGAACCCGGGTGAAAAAGACAGGACGTCGGGTGAAAATCATCCGGGCTCGGGTAAAAAAGACGCGACGTCGAATGAAAATCATCCGAGCCCGGGTAAAAAAGACGCGACGTCGGATGATTTATACCCGAGCCCGAGTAAAAATCACCCGACGTCGGGTATAAATCATCCGGCCCCGAGTGAAAACTACCCGGCCACCAGTACCCCAAAGCTCTCCACCGATCTGACGCTGGAAAAGGATGCGGGCATGCTGCTGGCGCTCCGGGAGCTGCTCACCAAAGGCCTGTCGCCCACGGGCCTGAACCAGTACCTGGGCTGCTCTTTGCAGTTTTACTTACAGCGGATTGCCCGGTTCCGCGAAACCGAGGAAGTAGAGGAAGCCCTGGGGCCGGATGGTTTCGGGACGGTAGTCCACGAGGCCCTGGAGGAACTGCTGACGCCCTTTGTGCAGCAGAACAACCCGCAGGCCCCACCCCTGACCGCCGCCGACATTCCCAGCCTTGTGCAGCTGGCCCCCGTACTGGTGGCCAAAGCCCTGCGCAAGGAAGAAACCGACCGCCACGCCCGTGCCGATGAGGGCCTCAACCACGTGCTGGGCCAGGTGGCCGGGCAGCTGGTGCGTCGCTACCTCGAAAGCCTGCCGGACCAGCCCGACGCCCTGCCGCTCCGCATTCAGAGCCTGGAAGAAGGTCTGCAGGCCACCGTGTACGTGGCCCTGCCCGACGGCGAGAAGCTACCCGTGAGTCTGGTGGGCTTTGCCGACCGCGTAGACCAGCTCCCCGACGGCCGCCTGCGGGTGGTGGACTACAAAACCGGCCTGGTGGAAAAATCCCACCTGCAGCTGCTGAAGCGCGGCGAAACGCCCGCCCAGGCCGTGGAGCGCCTGCTCACCGACGCCACGCCCGCCGCCGACAAGGTGCGCCAGCTCTGGCTCTACCGCTTTTTGCTGGCCCAGCAGGGCCGGCCCGCCGCCGACGCCGCCATCATTTCCCTGCGCAACCTCGGAGCCGGCCCCATGTCGGCCGATATGGGCTTTCTGACCGCCGAGGGCCAGGATTTCCTCCAGCACAGCGAGCAGTTGCTGGGCCAGCTGGTGCGCCGCATCCTCGACCCCGCCGAGCCCATCCGCAAAACCGACGACCTGGACAAGTGCCAGTATTGCCCGTACCGGGGAATCTGCGCGCGGTAATGGGCTATCTTATCGCCCCCGGTCCGGCGGCTGAAAGCCGTCGGGCCGATTGTCGTTAGCTGACTTCCATACGATGATGTAACAACCTCAGCGTGCTTAAACCGGTCCGACGGCTTCCAGCCGCCGGACCGGGCCCGCCAAAACCCAAAACCCCCAACCAAAAACCGAACAGACTATGGACGAATTCATGCAGGCCGCCATCGACGAAGCGCGGCAAGGACGTAAAGAGGGCGGTATTCCCATCGGCTCGGTGCTGGTGCGCGACGGCAAGCTGGTGGCCCGGGGCCGCAACAAGCGCGTGCAGGAGGATAACCCCATCAAGCACGGCGAAATGGACTGCCTCTTCAACGCCGGCCGCCAGCGCAGCTACCGCGACACGGTGCTCTACACCACCCTGATGCCCTGCTACATGTGCGCCGGCACCATCGTGCAGTTCAAAATCCCAAAGGTGATGGTGGGCGAATCGCGCACGTTTGGCGAGTCTAGGGCGTTTCTGGAAAGCCACGGCGTGGAAGTAGTGGACCTGAACCTGGACGAGTGCGTGCAGATGATGCAGGACTTCATTGCCGACGAGCCCACGCTCTGGAACGAGGACATTATGGAGCTGTAATGCCTTAGGCTGTGCCTGAAAACTCCGGAACGGTCATGCTGAGATTCTCGAAGCATGGCCGTTCTGTTCACTCTTCACAACTTCACCACGTTGGAAGCCACCAAAAAATGTCCGGCCTGCGGGTACTGGAGCAACTGGCAGCAGCTGACCACCGACCAATGCGAGCGGTGCGGGCAGCTGCTGGACCCACAGCGCCTGCGCAGCGAGCAGGAGCGGGAGGCCCTGGCCCAACGGCCGGTGTCGTCCCTTATGCTCATCGAAATCAAGCCCGATGACAAGCCGCTGGTTCGGTTCTTCAAGCACCTCATCCGGGGCGGACAACTGGCGTTTGGGGCACTCATGGCGTTTGTCTTATGGTTGGTAACGATACTGGCCGGCTGAAACTGCCGGCCGAGCTGCGCCAGCCGCTGTTCTGGGCGGGCGTGGGTTTGTACCTGCTGGCTCTCACCCAGAAGCGCGGCGGCCCGCTGCTGCACCTGGCCTGGTGGCCTACCTTCCTCAACGGCCAGCTTACCGACGTGCTGACCCTGCCGCTGGAACTCACCCTGATGCTCTGGTGGATGCGCCGCTACTACTTCCGGCAGCCGCAGTTTGTGCTCCCCACGAGCTGGATTTTCAGCTGCTGGCTGTTTACTGCCATCTGGTTCGAAGGCATCTGGCCCCGGTTCAGTGCCAGCGTCACGGCCGACTGGCTGGACGTGGTGGCCTACGCCCTGGGTGGGCTGATTTTCTGGCGTTGGATGAACCGCCCGGCCCGGGTCTGAAGACAATTCAGTTAACCTGGTGGGTCTTTTTCTGCGTATAGCCTTGTATTCTGGCCCCGCTGGCGCACGCCCGTGGGGCTTTGCTTTAGCTGCTTTTTCGCTAGCGGCGGCATTTTACTCAGCTCAACCTTTCCGCTTATGATTCAGGATCTGCACCGCGTCCTTTCTACTTACTGGCAACACTTTCTGTTTGTGCTGCCCAAACTACTGGTGGCCCTGGTGTTGCTGGTGGCGGCCGTTTTCATTGCCAACCGCGTCAGCGCGCTACTGGGCGGGCGACTGCGCAGCCGCTCCGCCGACCCACTGCTGGCCGACTTTCTGGCCAATATCAGCAAGTGGATAATGGTGCTGCTCGGCCTGCTCATTGCGCTTAATATTCTGGGGTTTTCGGGCATTGTGGGAAGTCTGGTGGGTGCGGCGGGCGTGTCGGCGTTTATTGTGGGCTTCGCCTTCAAGGATATTGCCGAGAACTTCTTGGCCGGCGTAATCCTGGCCTTTAACCGTCCCTTCCACATCAACGACACGGTGGAAATCAAAGGCCTCGTGGGCCACGTAGAGGCCCTGAATCTGCGTATTACGCTTATCCGCACTTTCGACGGCAAGCACATTTTCCTGCCCAACTCGATGGTGCTCAAGGAGCCACTCATCAACTACACCCGCGACGGCAACCTGCGCCAGGAATTCCTACTCAGCGTCGACCTCGGCGCCGATACTACTCCTGACGTGGCCACCGATATTATCTTACACTACCTGCGCACCGTGCCGGAGGTGCAACAGTCGCCGCGTGCGCCTTACGTAAACCTGGAAAAAGCCGGGGCCACCACCGCCGACCTGCGCGTGTATTTCTGGGCCGACTCGGAGGATTACCGCCGGGGCGTGCTCCAACTAAAAAGCCGCCTGATGCAGCAGGTCAAGCAGGAACTCGTCGGGGCCGGCCTGGGAGTTCCTGCGCTGGCGGGATGATGATGGGGAAATAGGGAGTTCCCTTCAGAACGTCATTCCGGAGGGAACTTAATACCCATTCCGCCGAACTTTTCGTTAGGTTGCAGACCACCTCCTTCGGCTGCCGTCCACCCCCAGCGCGCCCATGCCTAAAAACACCATTCACCGGCTGCTCCGCCCGCTCCTGCTGTGGCGGGCCCGTCACCTCAGCGACCGGGTGTACCTGATTCTGGTGAGCATGCTGGTGGGGGCGTTGGCGGGCCTGGCGGCCGTCGTGCTCAAAACGCTGGTGCATGACTCGCAGCAGGGCCTCAGCAGTTGGGTACCGATGCAGTATCGGGTATTTACCAACTCGCTATACCCGATTATCGGTATTGCCCTCACGGTGCTGTTTACGCGGTATTTCCTCGGGGGTAACCTGGGCCGGGGCATCGGTCCGATCATCTACAACATTGCCCGCCAGGGCAGCATAGTGCCGCGCAGCAAGCTGTACTCGCAGCTGGTTTCGTCGTTTCTGACGGTTACGTTCGGGGGCTCGGCAGGTCTGGAAGCCCCGATTTCGGTTACGGGCTCGGCAATGGGTTCCAACGTGTCGCGCATTCTGCGCATCGGGCGGCGGGAGCGGCGGCTGCTCACGGGCTGCGGCGCGGCGGCAGGCGTGGCGGCCATCTTCAACTCCCCCATTGCGGGGGTACTGTTTGCAGTCGAAGTGATTCTCTCGGAACTGTCGGCGGCGTATTTCGTGCCGTTGCTGATTTCCTCGGCCACGGCCACGGTAGTTTCCAAGGCCCTGTATGCCGGGCAGCCGTTCGTACTCATCACCACCAGCTGGCCCGTAGATGCCGTGCCGCTGTACCTGATGCTGGCCGTGTTCACGGCGTTGCTGTCGGTATACATGATCCGGGTGTACTTCTGGGCCGATTCGTATTTTGAGCAGCTGCCGGGCACCTTCCGCAAGGTACTGCTGGGTGGCCTGGCCCTGGGCGGCTTGGTGTTTCTGTTTCCGCCGCTCTATGGCGAGGGGTACAACATTGTGCAGCTGCTGCTAGGCGGCCACGCCGGGCAGCTCGTGGACGGCTCGTTGTTCGACGTGTTTGACGACCAGAGCGCGTGGCTGGTGCTGCTGGTGGCGGCGGGTAGTATGCTGCTGAAAGTGGTGGCTACCACCATCACCATCGGCTCGGGCGGCAACGGGGGCATGTTCGGCTCGTCGTTGTTTGCGGGCGCGCTGTGCGGCTTCGTGTTTGCCCGCCTTATCAACCTGAGCGGCCTCTATCCCATTTCCGAAGTCCATTTCATTGTGCTGGGTATGGCCGGCACGCTGGCCGGCGTGGTGCACGCCCCACTTACTGGCATCTTCCTGATTGCCGAAATAACCGGCGGCTACGCGCTGTTTGTGCCTTTGATGGTAGTCACCTCGGGCTCCTACCTGATTACGCGTTACTTCGAGCCGTACTCGGTGTACACCCGCAAGCTGGTGCAGAAGGGCGTGTACGTGAACCAAGACCGGGACCGGGGCCTGCTGGCTCAGCTGGACGTGCGCAGCCTGCTCCAGACCGATTTCCTGCCCGTGCAACCTGAGGATACGCTCGGAGAGCTGGTGACCACCTTCCGGCACGCCTCCCGCAACCTGTTTCCGGTGGTAGATGCCGAAGGCCACCTGCACGGCATTATCAGCCTCGATACCGTGCGCGACGCCTTGTTCGACGACGAGCACTACAACACCACCCGCGTGCGGGACCTGATGCACGAACCGCCCGCCATCGTGCGCCCCGACGATACGCTGCTGGACACGCTGCGCTGCATGGAACAGCTCGGCGCGTGGGCCCTGCCCGTCCTCGACCTCAATGACCGGTATCTGGGCTTCCTGCTCAAATCCACCATCCTGGCCAACTACCGCCGCCAGCTGATCAAGGAGAGTGAGTGAGGTGGATGGGTAGGTGGACTGTTGAACTGATAAATGGTTGAATTGTCGGATCAGGCCAAATAAGTACCATCCGACAATCCAGCCATTCACCCATTCGACACTCCCCCCTTCGTACCTTGCGGGGATTTTCCGGCTTTTACCGCTTTCCGCTTGATTTACTTATTCACCGATGGCTCCTCGCGGGGCAACCCAGGGCCGGGCGGCTACGGGGCCATTCTGCGCTTCGGCCAGCACGAAAAGGAGCTGACCCAGGGTTTCCGCCTCACCACCAACAACCGTATGGAGTTGCTGGCCGTGATTGTGGGCCTTGAGGCCATCAACCGTCCCGAGCTGCCCATTACCGTCGTTACCGACTCAAAGTACGTGGTGGATTCGGTGGAGAAGAAGTGGGTATTCAACTGGCTCACCAAGCCTGATTTCGGCAAGAAAGCCAATGAAGACCTGTGGCGGCGCTTCGTGAAGGTGTACAAACAGCGCACGGTGCAGTTCCGCTGGGTGCGCGGCCACAACGGACACCCTGAAAACGAACGGTGCGACCAGCTGGCCGTGCATAGCGCCACCCGCGGCCCCTTGCTGACGGATGAGGGCTACGAGCTGATTGAGCGGCAGCGCGCGTAGCCTTCGGTTTCGATGCCCAACGACTATTTCCGGTTCAAGCAGTTCCGCGTGGAGCAGGGTGCCTGCGCCATGAAGGTGAGCACCGATGCCTGCGTGCTTGGGGCCGCCGCCGCTGTGGCCGGGGCTACCCGCCTGCTGGACATCGGTACCGGCACCGGCCTGCTGGCCCTGATGGCCGCCCAGCGCAACCCCGAAGCCCGGATTGAAGCCGTAGAGCTGGACGAGGCCGCCGCCGCGCAGGCCCGGGCCAACTTTGCGGCCAGTCCCTGGGCCGACCGGCTGACGCTGCACGCCATGCCGCTGGCGCAGCTGGCCGCCACCCACCCGGCGGCCTTCGACGGCATCCTGTGTAATCCGCCCTTCTTCCGCAACTCCCTCCGCTCCCCCGACGCCCGGCGCACCACCGCCCGCCACACCGCCGCCGACTCTCTGACCTTCGCGGAGCTGGCCGAATTTGCGGCGGCGTTTCTCACCCCCGCCGGCCAGCTCACGGTACTGCTGCCACCCCCGGAAATGCAGCAGTTCGAGCGGGAAGCGGCTCGGGCCGGTCTGTTCCCCACGGCCCGACTGGTACTGCACCACCGCCCGGGCAGCAAGCCCCTGCGCCACATTACCACTTTCGGCCACCAGCCGGACACCGTCGTGGACACCCGGACGCTCTGGCTACATGAAGCCGGCTCCGAAGACTATTCGGTGGAGTTTCGGGAGCTGCTGGGGCCGTTTTATCTGGCGTTGTAGCCGGGGGCGTTTGGTCAGGGCAGCAGCTCGGCCAGCGTGCTGAGTTTCTGTTGGTGCAGCGCGTCGAGCAGGTTGCCGGCCAGCTGGTTGAACTCGGAGGCGGCGTACCGGCGCAGCACCCGGCCGTCGGCCAGCACCGTTGTTTTGTCGCACAGATCCGTGAGGGAGCCCAGTGTGAGCAACCGCAGATAGTAGCTCATGGGACCTTCAACGCTCGACGGGCCGGGTTATTTCCTGATAGCCGCAGCCTCTGCCATCGGCAGCACATGCTCTTCCTCCACGAACCGGATGCCGTAGTCCAGCTCCAGCTCAGTCAGAATGGGCTCGTACACCTCCGGCAGCGTGGGAATGACGACGCCGCGCCGGGTCAGTCGGCCCTGGGCCAGCCGGCGTACGGCCATGCCCACGGGCAGCCCGACGGTTTTAGCCATGGCAGTATGCACTGCGTCGTCGCCCAGCACCACCAACGAGGAGGTTTGCGCGTACTGCCGGCCGTTCAGCTCGTATTCGAACTGGTGCTGCATCACAATCATATCCTTGTCGTGGGGTTGCAGCGCCCATTTTTCGGTGAGCAGCTTTTCCAGGAGCTGGGCCGGCGTGGCATCGGGCAGACCCACGAGCCGGTCGGAAAACAGCTCCAGCCAGGCCAGACGCTGCATTTCCGGACCTTGCGGGTCGAGCTGGAGGTAGGCGGCCACGCGGCTGGCCACGTCGGCAGCGGTAGTGGTGGCAGGCAGGTAGGCTTCCAGCAGTTCCCGCCACGTCAGGGTGGCGGGGTTGGCCAGATGTACGGTGTCATCGGTGAGGCCCAGGCGTACCAGCGCGTGCCAGGCGGCGCAGTAGCCGGGACGGCGCAGAGTGCCGCGCAGCATCGTGGGAATGGCCTCCAGACCGTAGGGCGCGCGGTAGCTCAATGAGTCGCGGTTGGCGTAGCCTTCAAACTCGCCAAACCCGGGCACCGTGAGCAGTTCCGTGCGGGCGAATAGCTGCTGATACGGAATGAAGCGCAGACGGCCGGCTTCCAGAAACTTCGCCGTGCTCTGGCCGGCCAGCACCACGTTGCGCGGGTTCCAGGTAAATTTATACTGCCACGGATTTTCCCCTTCCGATTCCGGGGCCAGCAGTCCGCCGCAATAGGATTTAAACGACGTCAGCCGGCCCCCGCGCCGCCGAATATCGGCCAGTATGCGCATGGCCGACATATGGTCGAGGCCGGGGTCGAGGCCGCATTCCATCAGCACCGTGACGCCGGCCGCTTCCGCCTCGGCGTGCAGCGCCCGGATTTCCTCGCTCACGTAGCTGGCCGTGACCAGGTGCCGCCGGTGCCGCACGCAGGCCCGCGCCACGGGCGCATGAAACAGCGCCGGCAGCATGGAAACCACGATATCAGCCTGTGGCACCAGTTCCTCCAGCTGCGCTTCATCGTGCACATCGAAGGGTATGGCGCGGGCATATTCGGTGTGCGCGGCCAGTACGGGTACCAGGTGAGCGGGCTGCACATCGGCCACGGTCAAGTGCCAGCTTTCGGCGGCGGCATGGCGCAACAGGTACTGAATAAGCGAGGAGGCCGAGCGGCCGGCACCGAGGAGCAGAATACGAGTCATGGGTGGGAAGGAAGGTGGGAGAACTGAACCGCCAATATCGGGGAGATTCCGGGAACGACGGCCGGAACGCAGCCAATGCGGCCGGCAACACATGGCTATCAGATGCCAGCCAGATGGAGCGGCTGCCGTTTCGTGCAGGCTATACCGGCCTGGCAGCAGTCAGGCATCAAGCCGTATCTGCCGCCCCCGTCCTCCTGCTTCACTGTCTTTCCACATCATCCACATTTGTCTCATTCCGCACATTCTATCATATTTCCCATTGCGTTCGGCAAAAAGTTGTACATTCGCCGCCCCTTTTCACTCCCCGGGGCCGCGTGCCGGTGCCGGGCCGTTCTTTGTCTCCCCCGATGGCTCATCCCCTTCACCTGACCATTACCGTAGAGGTGGTGGCTTCCGAAGCCGAACTTACTCCCGCCGAAGCTACCACCTGGCAAGCGGCCCGCGCGGCCACCGACCAAGCCTACGCGCCCTACTCCCACTTCCACGTAGGCACTGCCCTGCTGCTCGACGATGGTTCGGTTTTCCGGGGTACCAATCAGGAAAATGCCGCCTATCCTTCGGGCCTGTGCGCCGAGCGGACGGCCTTATTCGGACTGGCTGCCACGCAGCCGGAGCGCCGCATTGTGGGCATGGCCGTGGCCGCCCGCCCCGCCAACGGCGACTTTGTACCGGTGACTTCCTGCGGGGCCTGCCGCCAAGTGATGGTGGAGTACGAGCACCGCCAGCAGCAGGCTATTCCGCTGCTCCTGCCCGGCCCCGATGGCAGCATTTACCGCTTCCGCTCCCTCTCCGACCTGCTCCCCTTCGGCTTCACCGCCGATGATTTGCCAGCGACGAAATAGAAACCGGGGAACTGGTGGGTTTTTCTTGCTGATTACTTCGACCGGAGCCGCCAACGCGTCAAACTCACTGCTTCACTACTGCATCTGATTTCCTATATGCTCGCGCAGGAACAGCATTTTCCGGTCACCCGCACGGCGCGCTACTACCAGTTGGGCGAGTTAGCCGTGACAACGCGGCGGGTATGGTTTGTGGCCCATGGCTACGGCCAGTTGGCGGCGTATTTCATCCGGCACTTTGCCCACCTCACGGCCGCCGATCCGCACTTGGTCATTATTGCGCCGGAAGGCCTGTCGAGGTTCTATTTGCAGGGAACCGGCGGGCGGATAGGTGCTACCTGGATGACGCGGGAAGACCGACTGACGGAAATCGACGACTACGTGGCCTACCTCAACCAGTTGGCCGAGCGGCTGCTGGCCCAGGCTGCCCCCGATGCTGCCGTGGCGGTCCTGGGGTTTTCGCAGGGCGCTGCCACCGTCAGCCGCTGGCTGGCCCAGGCGGCTTTCCGGCCGGCTCATCTTATCCTATGGGCCGGTGCCTTTCCACCCGATATGGCGTTGCCCGCTGCCACCAACTTGCTGCATAAGCTGCCCGTCACGCTGGTGTGCGGCACCGAGGACGAGTTTATTACCGCTGAGGCTCTCCGCCAGCAACGGGGGTTTCTGCAGCGGATAGGCGTGGAAGCCACAGTAGTGCAGTTCACTGGCAAACACACACTGCATGGCCCTACGCTTACCCAGCTGGCGGAGCAGGCGCATCAATAAATACAGTACGCGAGAAAGCCCGCGGGCCGGCTCAAAAGAGCTGACCCGCGGGCTTTCTCGCTGTCGACTTTTGAAACTTTACTCCCGTCGAATAGTGGTAGCGGCTCCCTGGGCGGCGGGCAGAATCAGTACCTCGGCAATATTGACGTGGGCCGGCCGCGTGACCATGAACTGGATGACATCGGCAATGTCCTCGGCCCGCAGCGGCTCAAACCCGTCGTACACCTTGGCCGCCCGCTCCGTGTCGCCTTTGAAGCGAACTGCCGAAAACTCCGTTTCCACGGCTCCGGGGTTTACCTCGGCCACCCGAATGTGGTGGGGCAGCAGATCCAGCCGCATGCACTTGGTCAGGGAAGCTACGGCGGCTTTGGAGGCGCAGTATACGTTGCCGTTGGCATACGCCTCGTACCCGGCAATAGAGCCGATGTTGATGATGTGGCCGGTGTTGCGGCTTGTCATGGCGGGCAGCACGGCCCGGCTCACGTACAGCAGACCCTTCACGTTGCCATCCAGCATATCGTCCCAGTCGGCAGGGTTGCCGCTCTGGATAGGGGCCAGTCCGTGCGCGTTGCCGGCGTTGTTGATGAGCACATCCACCTCCTGAAATTCAGCAGGCAGACTCTGTACCGCCGTTTCCACGGCAGCCCGGTCGCGCACGTCGAAGGTGAGCAGATGTGTGGGCACCTCGCTCAGCTCCCGGGCCAGTTCCTCCAGCCGTTCCCGGCGGCGGCCCGCCAATACCAGCTGAAAGCCGGTTTTGCCCAGCGCCACGGCCGTAGCCCGGCCAATTCCCGAGGAGGCCCCGGTGATAAACGCAGTTTTGGTCATGTGAGAAAACAGGGTTAGCGGCCCGACCAGATATTGAGGTACAGGGTGACGGTGTTGCTTTTCATACCCTGCAGGCTGCGGCTATACACATCGGTGTTGCCGGGCACGTACAAGTTGGTCAGGCCGTGGGAGAAGCGCAACTCGGGCGAGAATTTGAAGAATGGATAAAACAGGTCCATGCCCACGCCATATTCAATGGCAAAATCCGAGCGGCCGGCTTCCAGCAGCGTAATCTCCCCGTCCTTCTTGCGGCCACCAATCGTGAAGCTCGGCTTTACTCCCCCAATGATGTACACCCGGGAGTTGCGCCGCCGTTCCGATTTCAGCTTGAACAGCAACGGAAAATCTACCTGAGTCGTCCCTATTTCCTGGTCCGCAATTTCTTCCGGGTCGTTGGGGTACTGCTGCAGGTTCTGGGAGTAGCCGTAAGGCTTGAACTCAATGCGCCGCGTGAGGAAGCTTACGCCGGGCGCAAAATTGAGCGCGCCGTAATTCCCAATCCGCAGGTCGGCAAGAAAGCCTACCGAGCCGCCGGGGCTTACCACCGAGTTGGCCGATACGCCAGTACCAGGTACATTCTGGCCGTTCACAACGCGGGGGTAAGCTTCCGCTGACTGCTCAATCTTATAGCGCGAGAAGTTGGGGGCCACGTACATGCCTAGGTGTAGCCACCGGTCATCGTAACCCGGCAGGTTGTTCACCGTCACCGACTTCACCCGGCCATTTTTGCCTTTACTCGCGCCACTCAGGCTTTTTTTCTGGGCCTGCGCCCCCAGCGGCAGTATCACCAGAGCTGCTGCCGCCAAGGCCAGCCGCATTATTTTTGAGCGGTGTAAATGGAGCTGATGCCGAACGTGAGGGGTTGCCATGCGGGAGAGGTAAAGCCAACTTTACGCAGAATCGCCAGAAACTCCTGGCCATCCGGGAAAGCCTGCACCGATTCGGGCAGGTACGTATAAGCGGCGCGGTCTTTAGAAATCAGCTTGCCGAATACCGGCAAGATGTTTTTGAAGTAGAAGTTATAGGCCTGCTTCATGGGGAAGGCCGTGGGCTTGCTGAACTCCAGCACCACCATCTTCCCGCCCGGCCGTAATACCCGATGCATTTCCGAAAGGCCCTTTTCCAGGTTCTCGAAATTGCGCACCCCAAACGAGGCCGTCACGGCATCAAAGTGGTTATCCGGAAACGGCAGGGCTTCCGAGTCGCCCAGTTCCAGCCGGATGCGGTGACCAAGGCCCTTCTGCTCCAGCTTGCGTCGGCCCACCTCCAGCATGCCTTCCGAAATATCCACGCCCGTAATCTGGGCGTCGGGCGTGGCGGCCCGCAGGGTTTCGATGGCAAAGTCGGCGGTGCCGGTAGCAATGTCCAGCACCCGGGCCGGGCGCAGCTGCTTCAGCTCGTCCACAGCCTTGCGGCGCCAGTAGATGTCCGTGCCCACGCTCAGAAAGTGGTTCAGGAAGTCATACTTGCCGGCAATGCTGTTGAACATGTGGGCCACCTGGGACTTTTTGTCGGCGGCGTCGTCTTTGTAGGGTACTACGGACATACTTCTCAGGGCGAAGAACGGGGGAACTCGGGCAAAATTGCCCAAATACAACGGTCCACCCCGCATTATGTTAAAAAAAAACGGGTCGGGCTACTGGCCCGACCCGTTTTAAACGCTGAAGACGGCAGCTTAGTCGTTGTCAGTCTTCACTTTGGTTTTGCTACCGTCGGCATCCTTCGCCTTCGAGTCGATAGTCCCGTCCTTGGTTACGGTCTTGCTCTTCTCGTCGTTCGGGCCTTTGGTTTTCACTTTCACTTTGTCGCTGTCCTCGTCCACTTTGGTTTTCACCTTCGTGCCGTCGGGCAGTTTAGCTTTGCTCTTGCCGGGCTGCAGCGGCACCGTGGTGCGCGTGCCGGTGGTGGAAGAGTTCGTAGAGTTGGTCGAGTTAGCACCCGAGGTAGGCGCGGGAGCCGTCATGTTCGGCATCGTTTCGCCTTCCTTCAGAATCACGCGGAAATCGGTGCGACGGTTGAGCTGCATGTTCTCCGGCGAGTCGTTGGCGGCTACCGGACGACGCTCACCGTAGCTTACCGTCACCATGCGGGTTTCCGCAATACCCGACTTCTTCAGGTAGTTATAGGCCACGTCGGCGCGGTTCTGGCCGAGTACGATGTTGTACTCATCCGTGTTCCGCGAGTCACAGTTACCCTCGATGGAAATGTTGATGCCGGGGTTGGCCTTCAGCACTTCGCTGATGCGGTTCAACTCCGTAATCGACTCCGGCCGCAGCTTGTACTTGTCGGTGTCGAAGTAAATCGGCTTCAGCTGAGCGAAGTTGGTTCCCGAAGTATCCACGTACGGTACGTAGAAGTCCTTGGTAATCGTGGTCGAGTCGTTGGTCGAAATCGGAACGGGGAACTCTTGAGTTTCGATGTTCTTACCATCTTTCGACACGGCTACCTGGTAGGTCCGGCCCGAAAGCACGCTTACCTGATAGTCGCCGGTTACCGGTTTGGTTACGTCGTTGTAGCTCAGGGCCGTTTTATCGGCCTGGGTACCACTGAATACCAGCTGTACGCCCGGAATGACGGTGCTGTCCTTCATGCTCAGCACGCGGCCCCGGATGATGGCATTCTTGATGTAGTTGATGGTGTAGATGTCCTTCTCACCGTAGCCCCCAATGCGGTACGACGACAGGTAGGCGTACGAACCATCCGGTGACAGACGGTAATACGTGTCGTCATCGGGCGTGTTGATGGGGTAGCCCATGTTCTCGGGACGGCCCCACTTGCGGCCCACCGAATCCCAGTCCGACTTGAAAATGTCGTAACCGCCCATCGTGTTGTGGCCACGCGACGAGAAGTACAGCGTTTTGCCGTCTTTGCTCAGGTACGGGCTGTCATCATCGTACACCGTATTCACGGCGTTACCGAGCGTTTTGGCTGGGCCCCAGTCGCCGCCGGGCTGGCGGGTTGAGGTATAAATGTCCAGCGTATTGTCTTCCGAGTACTTGCTGGTCGAGAAGTAAATCGTTAGGCCATCGGGCGTGATGTAAGCGTCCGACTCGAAGCCCGACGTGTTGATGTTCTTGTTGAGCTTCTTGGGCTCCGTCCAATCCGTACCCGACTTCTCCGAGTACAGGATGTCCCCGTTCTCATCGTTGCGGTACATGAGCAGCTTGGTGTCGTTGTCAAACACCTGGATGGAGGCGTCGTGGCCTTTGCCGTTGAGCACACCGCTCAACGAGCGGGGCTTCTCCCAGTTCTCGTCGTCGATGCGCTTGGCTTCGTAGATGTTCTCGTAGTACTGACCGTCGGCGGCAATCTTGTTTTTGTCGTTCACCTTGCCGTCGGGGTTTACCGCCGGGGCATTGCTCATGTTATCAGAGCGGGAAGTGAACAACAGCACCTTGTCGTCGTTGGAAATTACCGGGCTGTGCTCCGACCACTGGGTGTTGATGGTAGGACCCAGGTTTTTCACGAAGATATCCTTGGGGCTGTTGAACTGCACTTTGGCGTTCTTGCTGTGCTGAATCAGCTGAGCAAGCTCCTTTTTGCGCGTATCCTTGCTTTTCAGCGTGGCGTTATAGGCCTGGAAGTGCGAAATGGCTTCGTCAAAGTTATAGTTCAGGTGGTCTACCCGGCCCAGCCAGTACTCCACATCCTTCGATACATTCTTTTTCAGGCGCTGGGCCTTGTAGATGTAGTCGCTGGCCTTTTCCTTATCGAACGACATGTACGCAATGCCCGCCCGGAACAGCGCCTGGGCGTTGTTCGGCTCCTTGGCCAGCACTTGCTCGTAGAGAGGCAGCGAAGCCCGGTAGTTCTCTTGCGAAAAATACTTATTGGCAGCCTTGAGTTGCTTTCGTGTGCTCTGAGCCAGGGCAGGCTGGGCCATAGCAGCCGTAAGCGCGAAGGCGCACGAGGCTTTCAATAACCTTCTGACTAAGTTGTCCATTGTTGGAGGGGTTAGGGAAATAAGGAGTTGCAAAGGGGGAGTGAACACCCAAAACGCCGATTGCGCGAGTGGGTTTTCAAGAGTTGCCTCTTATACTGAAAACCCGCCTCAGGGTTGAGGCGGGATAGACAAAAAGGGGAAGCTGGGCGCAAAAAAAGGCGATTAGCTTCGTATTTTGACTACAAAAAGCATTCCCCAAACCGGGGAATAAGCGGGCAAAGATAGAAATTTTATAATACGGACTTGGTCGCATCCAATTCAGTAGAATAATTGGCTCCGCAGACGAAAAGAAGTAAAGTATTCGCATCCAAAACCTTTCCTGCAGTCATTGCCGGACGCACAAATATAGTTCGACTACTTAAATTACAAGGTTTTTCTCCAAAAAATCATGAATCTCCGGAGCTGCGGCCGAATATCTACCTTTGCCCCTCAGCTTACGCTTACCACATGAATATCCAGGACGCCAAATTTCTGATGAGCAACTCCCGCGTGGAGGAATGCCCCGCCCCCACACTACCCGAGTACGCCTTCATCGGGCGCTCCAACGTGGGAAAGTCGTCGCTCATCAACATGCTCACCAACCACAAGGGACTGGCCAAGACCTCTTCGCAGCCGGGTAAAACCCAGCTAATCAATCATTTTATTATTAATAACACTTGGTATCTGGTTGATTTACCGGGCTATGGTTACGCCAAAGTCAGTAAAGATTCGCGCGTGAAATGGCAGCGCATGATTAATTTCTATTTACGCAAGCGGGAAAATCTGGCGTGCGTTTTTGTACTGGTCGATTCGCGCCATTCGCCACAGGCGGTGGACCTCGAATTTATGGAGCAGTTGGGTAGCGAGGGAATTCCGTTTGTAATGATATTTACTAAAGCCGACAAACAATCGGGTACCCGCACGCAGCAGAATGTGGTGGACTACATTCAGAAAATGGAAGAAACCTGGGATGAGGTGCCCCGGCATTTCGTGACGTCGGCGGAGGAAAAAACCGGCCGCGACGAGGTACTGGATTTCATTCAGGAGATAAACCGGCAGCTCGCCGAAACGCCCGATAATGCGTAGATTGGCCCTGTAATTGCCATGCCCGGCCGGGCCTCTGTGCCCCGTAATTCCTCGTCCTTTCTCTGCTTACCTCTCATGAAAAAAACCGCTCTTCTACTGGGCATCGGGTTGCTGGCCTGCACGGCTCCGGCTCTGGCCCAGAAAACCAAAGTCAAGGTGAAAACCGACGGCCCGACTCCTGAAATCACGGAAGCTCCCGCTGAGGCGGCGCCAGCCGCGCCGGTCCGCCCCAAGGCCATTCCGGTGGCTGAGTACTATGAGGGTGGCCAGGATGCTTTGATGGCTTTCATCGCCCAGGAGTTGAAATACCCCATTATGGCGCGGCGCAACCGCATTCAGGGTCAGTGCATTGTGAGCTTCACCCTGAACACCGACGGCACGATGTCGGGCATTAAGCTGGTAAAAAACATTGGTGGCGGCTGCGGTGAGGAAGCTCTGCGCGTAGTACGGCTGCTCAAGTTCAATAAGCCCGATTATGCCATCCTGACCAGCTTGCCCATAACCTTCAAGCTGCCATCTCCCGGCCAAGCCGCCGCAACTGAGTAACTTTGCCCTTTCAAACAACTGCTTTCTTCTTATGCCCTACGACCTGAAGGAAATTGCCGCTATCAGCGGAATGCCCGGTCTGTACCGCCTCGTGAAACCTACCCGCGCCGGCGTTATCATTGAAGCCCTCGACGAGAAGGGCACCCGTTCCGTGGCCTCGGCCCGCAATAAGGTGTCCCTGCTCCACGAAATTTCCATCTACACCCAGGATTACGATCAGACGGTGCCCCTGACGGAAGTATTCGACCGTATCTATCAGCAGCACGGCAAAGAGCTGGCGGTGACCAACAAATCGGACGACCGGGACCTGTCGGCGTTTATGGCCGGCATCATGCCCGACTATGATCGGGAGCGGGTGTACATGTCCGACATCAAAAAACTGGTGCAGTGGTACCGCGTGGTGAGCCAGAAACTGGACTACCAGGCACCTGCTGCCGAAGAAGCGCCTGAGGAGGTGACGGAAGAAGCTCCGAAAGCCAAGAAGAAGGCTGCTAAAAAGGACGAGCCCACCGCAGATGAAGCCCTCAGCACCGCTGGTATCATTCCGGCCGCTGAAGAAACCAATGCCGCCGGCAACCCCGAGGCAGGCGAAGACAAACCAGCCAAGAAATCGACTAAGAAAAAAGCCGAATAGCTTTTCGTCTTGTCGCCTAAACCAGAAGCGGGCCACTCCAATTGGAGTGGCCCGCTTCTGGTTTAGGCGACAAGCAGTCAGATAGAATTTTTGCCCTGACAGCTGCTTACCCTTTCAGCACGGCATCATGGGCAAATTCGGAAGCGAGGAATTCCTCTACTTTTTCCACTAGCTCGGGCGAGCCGATGAACAGCGGGCACCGCTCGTGCAGGTCGCGAGGCTCAAGTTCGAGCGTACGCCGACGGCCGTTGCTGGATTTGCCACCGGCCTGCTCTACAATGAATGCCAGCGGGTTGCATTCGTACATGAGGCGCAGCTTGCCGTTCGGGGCCTTTTGGGAGGTAGGATACATATAGATGCCCCCCTTGAGCAGGTTGCGGTGAAAATCGGCCACCAACGAGCCAATGTAGCGGGCCGAGTAGTGCTGCTCCTTGCAATACGCCACAAAGCCCTTCATCCCTTCCGTGAAGGATTCCGAAACGCCCTCATTAATAGAGTACACGGCCCCGGTTTTGGGCGTCTGGATGTTGGGGTGCGAGAGGAAGAACTCGCCTAGGCTGGGCTCGTAGGTGAAGCCGTTTACGCCGTTGCCGGTAGTGTACACCATCATGGTGCTGGAACCGTAAATCACGTAGCCGGCGGCCACCTGATGCGTACCGGTTTGCAGGCAGTCCTGCGTGGTACCCTCGTTGCCGGTGGGCGATACGCGGCGGTAGATACTGAAAATGGTACCGATGCTGACGTTTACATCAATGTTTGAGGAGCCATCGAGCGGGTCGATGGCCACCACGTATTTACCCTGCGTGTTACCGGTCTGAATCATCTCATCGTCTTCCTCCGAAATGATAGTACACACCTCCCCCCCGTTACGCAGCGCCCGGATAAAGCGGATGTTGGCAATGACGTCGAGCTTCTGCTGGTCCTCGCCCTGCACGTTGCGGTTGCCGTACGCTCCGGCAATATCAATGAGGCCGGAGCGGTTGATTTCGCGGTTCACGATTTTGGCCGCCAGCGCAATGTCGCGCAGCAGCTGCGACAGTTCGCCGGTGGCGTACGGAAAGTCTTCCTGCTTGCGCATGATGAAGCGGTCCAGGGTGGTGCCAACGGGCAAAGCCAGCTTGTCGTGGTTAGTCATAAAGTGAGTGAGGTAGAAGGATGCGGGTGGGAAAGGCCAAAATTAACCAATTTGCCGAAGTCGCCCGAGCGAAATTTCGCTCATTGTTCCTTATCAGTCAATTTCCCGGCATTTATGGCCGATAGAAGGCATGGCCCTACATTTGGGCCATGCAGGAACCGCAGCAGCTTCAGATTTTCAAGTTCGGCGGCGCGTCGGTGAAGGACGCGGCCGCCATCCGCAACCTCAGTGGCATTGTACGGGCGCACGGCCAGCCGGGTCCGTTGCTGGTCGTGGTGTCGGCCATGGGCAAAACCACCAATGCGCTGGAAGCCCTCTACCAGCTGGCGCACACAGGGCAGGAATATACTTCGCAGCTTGCCCTCCTACGGGATTTTCATTTGGGCGTAGCGGCCGAGCTGGGCGTGAGCGACGAAGCGGCCGGTACGCCGGCGTTGGCCGAGCTACTGGAGCAATTGCAGGACCGGTTGGCCACCCTGCTCCCCGGCGACTTCGACAAGCAGTATGACCAGGTGGTGAGCTTCGGCGAGTTGCTGGCCACGCGCATCGTGGCCCGGGCGCTCCAAGCCCAGTGGCTCGACTGCCGGCCGCTCATCCGGACTGACCATACCTGGCGGGAGGGCCGCGTGGACTGGGCCACCACCGAACGAAACCTGCGGGCGACGCTGCCCGGGCAGTTGCTGCACGGCCCCATCGTGATGCAGGGGTTTCTGGGCGGCACCGCCGGCGGGCACACCACCACGCTGGGCCGGGAAGGCTCCGATTACACGGCTGCTATCCTGGCCTACTGTCTAGGCGCAGAGTCGGTAACCATCTGGAAGGACGTGGCGGGGCTGCTGAACGCGGACCCCAAGTTTTTCGCCGATACGGTGCGCTACCCCGAAATCAGCTACCAGGAAACCATTGAAATGGCCTACTACGGCGCCTCGGTCATTCATCCCAAAACCATTAAGCCGCTGGCCGTGCGGGGTATTCCGCTGCTGGTGAAGTCGTTTGTGGACCCCACGGCGGAAGGCACGCGCATTCATGACTGCCGCCACAGCCTGCTGGTGCCCGCCTTTATCCGCAAGACGGGGCAGTGCCTGATTTCCTTTGAATCCAAGGATCTGACGTTTATTTCGGAGGAAAATCTGGAGGTAATTTTCGGGGCTTTGGCGCAGGTGCGCCTCAAGATTCACCTGATGCAGAACTCGGCCATCAGCTTCTCGGTGTGTACCGATTTCTCCGCCTACCGCCTGGAAAAGCTGCTGAGCGTACTGCGGGAGCAGTTTACCATCCACTACAATACGGGCCTGGAGCTGTACACCATCAAGAACTACGACGCCGCCAGCATTCAGCGGCTGACCGAGGGCCGGGAGCTGCTACTGGAACAGCGCAGCCGCCAGACGTTTCAGTTTGTGTGCCGGGGCGGGGCGAATGAGTTTGTAAAGTAATGTTCCGGGTAGGCAGCCAGGAAAACGGTCCGATAAAACGGCTGACTCTTTGTACCTGTCATTACCCTTGCCTGGGCCCGAAATGAAACAATTTTGTCCGGCCGGGCCTTATAGCCCTATCTTTGCGGAGAATTATTCTCATCTGGTGAACCACACGTCCGACCATTCGCACTCTACTCCCGCTGCCGGCCACCTGCGTGACCGGCTAACGGCAGCTGGTTTGCGGGCCACCCAACAGCGCCTGCTGATTCTGGAAAGCCTGCTGCTGCTGCCGGGCCATCCCACGGCCGAGCAGGTACACCGCCGCGTGACGGAGCAAACACCTTCCCTCTCGCTGGGTACGGTGTACAAAACCCTGGACGCATTTGTGGCCGCTGGCCTTACCAAACGCGTGGCCTCGGCCGAAGGCAGCTCCCGCCGCTACGATGCCGACTGCACCGAGCATCACCACTTGTTCTGCACCGATACGCAGGAAATCATTGACTACTGCGACCCGCAGCTGGACGAGCTGATCCGGGAATTCTTTGCGACCAAAGGCCTGGGCAATTTTCAGCCGAGTTCCTTTTCGCTGCACGTCACCGGTAGCAAAACTGCCCCGATGAGCCCGGCCAGCAAATCCGGCAAATAGTGCTTCGCGTTGCCGCAGGGCCGCTTCTCCCCTTACTATTTCAGTTCCTTTTCACCATTTTTCAGTACTCATGGCAGTTCTCGTAGGTAAACGTGCTCCTTCTTTTAAAGCTACCGCCGTTATTGACGGCGAATTCGAGGAGGATTTCTCCCTCGACCGGTACCTGGGCAAGAAGCACGTTATTTTCTACTTCTACCCGGCCGACTTCACGTTCGTGTGCCCCACCGAAATCATTGCCTTCCAGGATCGTCTGGCCGATTTCGAGGCTAAAGGGGTAGCCATTGTCGGCTGCTCGACCGACACTCATTTCTCACACTTTGCCTGGTTGCAGACGCCGCGCGACAACGGCGGCATCGAGGGCGTAAAATACCCGCTGGTAGCTGATGCTACCAAAACCATTGCCTCGAACTACGACGTACTGGGCGGCCACTACGACTACAATGAAGCCGGTGAAATGACCTTCGTTGGCTCGCCTTTGGCTTATCGGGGTCTGTTCCTGATTGACAAGGACGGCATCGTGCGCCACCAGGTGGTAAACGACGGTCCGCTGGGCCGCAGCATCGACGAAGCCATGCGCATGGTAGACGCGCTGCAGTACTTCGAAGTAAAAGGCGAAGTATGCCCCGCCAACTGGGAAGAAGGCAAAGAAGCCATGACAGCCACCCGCGAGGGCGTAGCCAACTACCTCGGCAAACAGGCCGCTCACTAGTAGCTTAGAGTGCATGGAAAAGGCTCCGCTGGGTTACAGCGGAGCCTTTTTCTGTAATAGTGGGCGGAAGGCTGTACTTTTGCCGCATGCTACTCCGCCGGGCCACGGCTGCCGATGCTCCGCGCATCGGGCAGCTGTTCTACGATACTATCACGCAGGTAAATTGCGCCGACTACACTCCGGTGCAGCTAGAGGCCTGGCGGGGCGGCTGGCAGAATCTGGCGGGTTGGGAAACCAAAATTGAGGTGCAGTACTTCCTGGTGGCTGAAGATAAGGCTACCGCAACGTTGGGTGGTTTTGCCTCCCTGGCACCCGATGGATATCTGGATTTTCTGTTCGTGAGTGCCGCCTACCAGCGTCAGGGCATTGCCCGGCAGTTGCTGACCGCGCTGCTGGACCAGGCTGCCTGCCTGAAGCTGCCAGACATCTACACCGACGCCAGCGTGACGGCCCAGCCCTTTTTCTTCCGGCATGGCTTTGCGGTGGCACAGGAGCAGCAATTGCTTGTACGCGGAGTGGAGCTACTCAATTACCGCATGGTACGGCCCCTTTCCTTTTCCTCAAGCCCCACGTCCTAAGTACCACCTCTTGCGCTTTCTCTATACCATTGGCCTGCATCTGTATGCGCTGCTGCTGCGGCTGGTAGCGCCGTTTGTGCCCAAAGCGGCACAGTGGACGGCCGGCCGGCGCGGACTACTACCGCACATTCAGGCGACCCTGGCGGCCGAAACCGCGCCGCTGGTGTGGTTCCACTGCGCTTCGCTGGGCGAGTTCGAGCAGGGCCGCCCGCTGATGGAAGCCTACGCGGCCGAGTATCCGGCGCATAAAATCGTGCTGACATTCTTTTCGCCTTCGGGCTATGAAATCCGTAAAAACTGGCCGGGTGCCGACTACGTTTTTTACCTGCCTCTCGATACGGCAGCCAACGCGCGGGCCTTCCTGACGGCGGTGCAGCCCCGGCTCGCCGTATTCGTGAAATATGAGTTCTGGTACTACTTTCTCACCGAGTTGCAGCGGCGGCAGGTACCCACGGTATGCGTGTCGGCTATTTTCCGGGCCGAGCAGGTATTTTTTAAGCCCTGGGGCGGTTTCTTCCGCCGGATTCTGAGTCGGTTCACGCACATTTTTACGCAGAACCAGGCCAGCCGGGAGTTGCTGCAACAAGCCGGTATTGCCCAGGCCAGCGTGGCCGGCGACACGCGCTTTGACACGGTGGTGCGCACGGCGGAGGCCTCGGCCCGGGTGCTGCCGCTGGTGGAAGCCTTCACCGACGACTGGGCTCCGGTACTCATTGTGGGTAGCAACTGGCCCGAAGATATGCCCGTGCTGACGCCGCTGCTGCAGCAATACCAGAACGAGTTGCGCTTCATTGTGGCGCCGCATGAAATCAGCGAGACGAACCTGCGCCTCGTGGAGGCAGCCCTGCCCGGCCAGGTAGTGCGCTACTCCCAAGCCAGTCCGGCCACGGTAGCGCAGGCCCGGGTGCTGCTTATGGACAACGTGGGCCTGCTTAGCCAGCTTTACCGCTTCGGGCACTTTGCCTACATCGGCGGGGCGTTTGGCAAGGGCTTGCACAACACGCTGGAGGCCGCTGCCTTTGGGTTGCCGCTGTTTTTTGGCCCGACCTATCACAAGTTTCAGGAGGCCCAGGATCTGGTAGCTATGGGCTGTGCCTTCCCGGTTTCCTCACCGGAAGAGCTGCTGAAAGTTTTCGGCTCGCTCTTTCACCGCGAGGAAGCCCGCCTGCAAGTCCAAGACCTCAGCCTCGACTACGTTCACGACCATAGCGGGGCCACCCGCAAGATTATGCGCTGGATTGGTGAAATGGTGAAATAGTGAAATGGTGAGTGTGATGTTCTGTCGGCGCTACTTGCGCACGCCGAACGTCAAACTCACCATTTTCCACTTCACCATTTCACAACTTCACCACTTCACCATTTCACCTCCATGACCGGAATCATCGTTAAATCTACGGGCTCGTGGTATGTGGTGCGCGAGGCCTCCGGGCAGCTGCACCGCTGCCGCCTGCGGGGTAAGTTCAAGCACAAGGGCCTCAAAGTCAGCAACCCGCTGGCCGTGGGCGACCAGGTGGATTTCACGGTGGAGGAGCAGACCGAAGGCGCGGGCGTGATTCACCACATCGAGCCCCGGCGCAACTATATTATCCGCCGCTCGGTGCATAAGACTGAGCACGCCCACATCGTGGCTGCCAACCTCGACCAAGGGCTACTGGTGGTCACGCTGGCCTCACCGGCTACCTCGTTCGGGTTTATTGACCGGTTTCTGGTGACGGCCGAGGCCTACCGGATTCCCGTCACGCTGCTCTTCAACAAAACTGACCTCTACGACGAGGACCTGGCCGATTATCAGGATCAGATTCTGAAAATGTACGCCCGCGTGGGCTACCCGGGCCTGCGCTGCTCGGCCCACACCGGCGAAGGCGTGGCCGACATCGATGCGCTGCTGGATGGTAAGGTGTCGTTGCTGTCGGGCCATTCGGGCGTGGGCAAGAGCACGCTCATCAACGCTCTGGTGCCCGACCTCGACCTGAAAACGGCCGAAATCAGTGAGTATTCCGATAAGGGTGTGCACACCACCACATTCGCCGAAATGCTGGAAGTACGTCCCGGCACCTACTTAATTGACACGCCCGGCATCAAGGAGCTGGGCCTGGTGGATATGAAGCCCGGCGAGCTGGCCCACTACTTTCCCGAGATGCGCGCCTTGCTCAACCAGTGCCGCTATCACAACTGCCAGCACCTGCACGAGCCCGGCTGCGCCGTACGCGAAGCCGTGGACAAGGGCCGCATTGCCCTCCCCCGCTACGACAGCTACGTGAGCATGCAGCAAGCCGAGGACAACCGGAAGTAGGTGAAGTTGTGAAAGGTGAAAGGTGAAATTGTGAAGTGGTAACGGGCAAAGTTGTGAACACGCTGGCCATAGCTGAGTTGGTTTGCGTAGAATCCGAATCCAAGAACGTTCACAACCTCACCCTTCACAACTTCCCCTTTGACACAGCATAACGTAGCCTTCCTCGGCCTGGGAAATATGGGCGAGGCCATGGCCGAAAACCTGCTAAAAGCCGGCCACCGCCTCACCGTATACAACCGCACCGCCAGCAAAGCCGCCGGCCTCAAAAAGCTGGGCGCTACCGTAGCCGCCACACCAGCCGAGGCCGTAGCCGGCGCGGCTTTCGTCTTTACCATGGTCACCGATGATGCGGCCCTGGAGGAACTGTGCCTCGGCCCTGATGGCCTGCTACCAGCTTTGCCCGCCGGGGCCGTGCACGCCTCCTGCAGCACCGTGGCTCCCGATACCAACCGCCGCCTCGCCGAAGCCCACACCCGACACGGTAGCACCCTGATAGCCACTCCCGTGTTTGGGAAGCCCGATGTGGCCGCTGCCGCCAAACTCTGGCTAGCGGCTTCCGGAGAAGACAGTGCCCGCCGTAAGCTTAGGCCGTTGCTCAACGCGCTGGGCCAGGGCGTGTATGATTTCGGCGACGACCCGGGTGCCGCCAGCACGGTCAAGCTCTGCGGCAATTTTATGCTGGGAGCCGCCATTGAGGCCATGGCCGAGGCCTTTACCCTGGCCCAGAAAAGTGGCCTCGACCGGCAGCAGGTGTACGAGTTCTTCACCTCCACCCTCTTCAATACGCCCATTTATAAAGGCTACGGCAAGCTGGTGGCCGAGCGCCACTACCAGCCCGTGGGCGCAGCTCCGGCCATCATTCGCAAGGATATGCGTCTGGTACTGGATGAGTCCCGCACCCATTTGGTGCCCATGCCCTTTGCCAACATCCTCCACGACCACCTCTCAACCACCGTAGCCAAAGGCGAAAAGGGCGACTGGGCCGGCTTTGCCGAGCGCATCACCGACGGCGCCGGGCTGTAAACCGCCCCGGTCCGGCAGGCACAAAAAAGGACCCGACCGAAACGGCCGGGTCCTTTTTGCTGGTATCCGACGAGCCTTTGTGGGTTCGTCGAAAAGCTGACAGCCTACTTTGCCAGGGGCAGAATCACGCCGTCGATAACGTGGGTAACGCCGTTGCTGGAAATCACGTCGGCAATCTGCACGGTGGCGGGGGCATCTTTACCGTTGCCAATCATTACCACGCCGTCCTTCACCGATACTTTCAGCTTCTCACCGTTCACGGTGGTCAACTCCTGCCCGTCTTTCAGATCCTGAGCTACCAGGCGGCCCTGGATAACGTGGTAGGTGAGCACACCGGCCAGTTTGTCCTTGCTTTCTGGCTTGAGCAGGCCGGCCAGTGCGCCGTTGGGCAGTTTATCGAAAGCGGCGTTGGTAGGAGCAAAAACGGTGAACGGACCGGGGCCGCTCAGAGTACCGTCGAGGCCGGCGGCCTGCACGGCTTTCACCAGCGTGCTGACGCTGGAAGCCATTACGGCATTCTGCACGATGGTTTTATCGGGGGTCATGGCCACGCCGTCTACCATTACGCCTTCGGTCTTGCCCATGCGGGCGGAGTCCGACATCATAGTGGTAGAGTCAACGGTCGTCGCCATCGACTCGGTGGTAGTGGCCGTTTCAGCCGTTTTGTTGTCGCCGCAGCTGCTGAGGCCGAAGCCTAACGTAGTTACCGAGAACAGGGTCAGCGTAGCGGAGCGCAGATGCTTGTGCATACAGGAAAAATTAGGGTTTGGGGAGAGGAGGAAAAGATGTTTATCCGGCAAGATGCCGATAAGTACGCTTACGAACTCCCTGAGGCGTTGGATGTTTACCACTGCCCCGAATGTTACACCTCAGTGGATGTCGGGGGCAGTCGGGCGCGACCGGCCCCGACTTATTACCTTTGCCCCGGCGGCACCCGCCGCCCGGCCTTTGGCGTACAAGGGCCTGTACCACCCCATCAGCAAGCACATGAAAACTGCCGAAATCCACACCAACAAAGGTGTTATGAAAGTGGAGTTCTACGAACAGGACGCTCCTAAAACCGTGAAGAACTTCACCGACCTCGCTCAGAAGGGCTTCTACGACGGCCTGAAGTTTCACCGCGTCATTCCCAACTTCGTGATTCAGGGCGGCTGCCCTAACTCCCGCGACGGTGCCTCCGGCACGCCCGGCACCGGCGGTCCCGGCTACAAAATCGACTGCGAGCTGAACGGCGAGCATCAATACCACGAGCGCGGCGCCCTGAGCATGGCCCACGCCGGCCGCAACACCGGCGGCAGCCAGTTCTTCATCGTGCACGACCGCCAGAACACGGCCCACCTCGACCGCAACCACACGGTATTCGGCAAAGTGGTAGAAGGCCTCGACATCATCGAGCAGATCAAAGCCAACGACGAGATTCAGAAAATCGTGGTAAGCGAGCAGGCGTAATTGCCCGCTTACTACTAAAAAAGCCCCGCGCACCTTTCGGTACGCGGGGCTTTTTTAGTGGTGCGAACTTTACGATTTGCGTTACTAACTACCGACGGCGGCCGCGCTGGGGCTTCTCATCTTCGTCGTCCTCGTCGTCATCCTCACCGAAGCTGGGCATGGTGAACATGCTGCTGAGCAGGTCCTTGAACTGGGCGCCGGCGGTGAGGCGGTTGCGCGAAATCAGGCTGTACTCGCTCAGGCCGTGGAGCAGAAACTCCATCAGGAAGTAAGTGTGCTCGGGCGTTTCGGAGGGGTGTAGCTCCGTCACGATGTCGCGCAGGCCGGGCACTTGGTCGAGCACGGCGCGGTAGTCTTTCGTGCTGGCATCGTGGAGCAGGTCCACGGTGTGGCCTGAGCCGAACCACTCCTGCACCGTTTTGTAGGGCGAGGGGCGGCCTTTGAGCTTCTTGGCCTTGTCGGGGTCGGGGAAGTAGTTCAGGAACAGCGTGCGGATGGCTTTGCCCATCAGCTTTTCGGCCACGATGCCGGCTCCCTCCTGCTCGCCTTCGTACACTAGCTCCACCTTACCCGTCACGGCCGGAACCGCCGAGATGAAGTCGCCGAGGCGCACGTAGGTAGTGGCTTCGCCGTTGATGAGGGCGCGGCGCTCGGCCCCGGCCACCACCTGCTCGAAAGCCGAGATGGTTAGGCGGGCCGACACGCCCGACTTGGCATCCACGAACTCCGAGGCGCGGGCCTCCACGGCCACCTGCTCCACCAGGTCATGAATCACTTCGTTGGTGGTCACCATCCCGCGCTGCTCGTCCTTGATACGGGCTTCCTGCTTGGTGATGCGCTTGCCGATTTCGATGGATTTCGGGTAGTGCGTGATGATCTGGGCGTCGATGCGGTCCTTGAGGGGCGTCACGATGGAGCCGCGGTTGGTGTAGTCCTCGGGGTTGGCCGTGAACACAAACTGCAGATCCAGCGGCAGCCGCACCTTGAAGCCCCGGATCTGGATGTCGCCTTCCTGCAGAATGTTGAACAGCGACACCTGAATGCGGGCCTGCAAATCGGGCAGTTCGTTAATCACGAAAATGCCCCGGTGCGCCCTTGGAATCAGGCCGAAGTGAATCACCCGCTCATCCGAGTACGGCAGCCGCAACGTGGCCGCTTTGATGGGGTCGGCGTCGCCGATGAGGTCGGCTACGGATACGTCGGGCGTAGCCAGCTTCTCGGTGTAGCGGTCCTGGCGGCCCATCCAGGTCACGGGCGTGTTGTCGCCGTGCTCGGCAATCAGGTTCTTGGCAAACACCGACAGCGGCTGCAGCGGGTCGTCGTTAAGCTCGGAGCCGGCCACTACCGGCACCCATTCATCGAGCAAACCGATGAGCAGGCGCGCAATGCGGGTTTTGGCCTGGCCGCGCAGACCCAGCAGGTTGATGTGGTGGCCGGCCAGAATGGCGCGCTGCAGCTCGGGAATCACGGTTTCCTCGTAGCCGAAGATGCCGGGAAACACGTCCTCTTTGCTTTGGAGTTTCTTGATCAGGTTGTCGCGCAGCTCCTGTTTCACGGAGCGCGGCTGGTAGCCGGATTTTTTCAGGGCGCCGAGCGTGGTGATTTGCTGGAGCTGGTCGGCGGAGAGAGAATCGTAAGAAGGCATGAAGGGAGAATAGGATGTGCGAATGGATTTGATTTGTCATCCTGAGCTTGCGAAGGACCTTATCACGCTAGAACGAAACCATTCGGTCGTCGTGCTGATGTAATAAGGTCCTTCGCAAGCTCAGGATGACAGACGGCAGCGGCCGTTTAGCCGTTACACGTTTTTGCGGCGGTTGCGCTTGTAGTCCTCGAAAATCATGTGGCCGAGGCCTTTGAGCGACGAGTAGTACGCCTTGCCCTGGTTCACCTCCGTGAATTCCTCCACGAAGCGGCGCAGGTACGGGTCGTCGGCAATCATGAAGGTGGTAATGGGCACTTTCAGGCGGCGGGCCGAGGCGGCCAGGTTCAGGGTTTTGTTGACCACTTTGCGGTCGAGCCCGAACGAGTTCTTGTAGTAGCCGCCGGCTTCCTTCAGGCAGGTAGGCTTGCCGTCGGTGATCATGAAGATCTGCTTGTTGGGCGTTTTGCGCTTGCGCAACAGGTCCAGGGCCAGTTCCAGGCCGGCCACGGTGTTAGTGTGGTAGGGGCCCACCTGCAGGTAGGGCAGCTCCTTCACCTCAATCTGCCAGGCGTCGTTGCCAAACACGATGACGTCAAGGAAGTCCTTGGGGTACTTCTGCTTCACCAGCTCGGCTAGGGCCATAGCCACCTTCTTGGCCGGCGTGATGCGGTCCTCGCCGTACAGAATCATCGAGTGCGAGATGTCAATCATGAGCACGGTGCTAGTCTGGCTTTTGTGCTCGTTTTCGCGCACTTCCAGGTCGCCCTCGGTCAGCATAAACTCGTCGCCGTCCATGCCGTGGTTGAGCTGGGCGTTGCGGATGCTCTCGGTCATAGAAATCTGATCGAGCGAGTCGCCGAAGCGGAACTCCCGCATATCGGTGCTCTGCTCGTCACCCTGGCCGATGTGGGGCGTGCGGTGGTTGCCCGGCCCTGATTTCTTAAGCTTGCCGAAGATTTCCTCCAGCGCCGACTTGCGGATTTTCTGCTCGCTCTTGGCCGTGATGGTGAACTCGCCTTTTTTCTGCTCGTCCTCATCGATGTAGCCCTTCTTCTTGAGGTCCTCGATGAAGTCGCCCATGCCGTAGCCATCCTCGGTGAGGCCGTACTGCTTATCCAGCTCATTCAGCCAGGAAAGCGCCTCGCCCACGTCGCCGCTGGTGATGGTGACCAGCTGCATGAATATCTTAAAAAGGGAGTCGAAGCCTTTCTCAGTCGACTCCTCGGGCACGAAATCCCGAAAACGAAAGCCTGCGGACATATAAATTGGGGGAGTGAGCTTTTAGAACAACAGAAGCCGGATTTTAGTTGTCGGTTGCCGGGTGGTAGTTCGCAGGACCGCATAGTATCCTGCGAACTACCACCCGGCAACCGACAACTAAAATCCAATATCCCATGAAAGCCATCTGGAACAACACCGTCATTGCCGAAAGCGACGAAACCGTGGTCGTTGAAAACAACCACTATTTCCCGGCCGATTCCATCAAGCGAGAGTTTTTTGAGGATAGTATCGCGCATACTACCTGCCCTTGGAAAGGCCGGGCCAGCTACTATTCGTTGCGCGTAGAGGGGGAGCTCAATAAAGATGCCGCCTGGTTTTACCCGGAGCCAAAGGAAGCCGCTCAGCAGATTCAGGGCCGCGTAGCGTTCTGGAAAGGCGTACAGGTGGTGGCCTAGTGTCAGGTGGCAGAACAGCCGGAAACAATCCGATACGCAGAGTTTCTCGTTAATTCATTCGCAAGTCAGTATATATCTGACGATTAATAACTTAATCAATATATAATAGAAAAAATACAACTCAATCTAATTACATTGCGTTTACAACGGCCAAACTCTCTCCCGATGAAACTCAGGTTCCGGCGAGTGCCGGGGCTTATGCCGCATCTTCCCTAATTCTCTTTTTCTATGCGTACCGCCTCCTTTTCTCGTCTGCTTCTGGCTACCGGCGTTGCTGCCGCCACGCTGTCGGCCTGCGATTCTACCCGTCAGGTTGCCAGCGAAACGTCTTCGGACACAGTTCCCTCCTCTCCCACGGTGGATGAGAGCGACGTAAGCTTCAACCGCGAAGTAACCCAGGGCGAATACCGTTTTACGGTAAAAACCTTTGGCTCGCAGGAGCCCCGCATCGTGAGCATCCGCTCCTACCGTGGCTCGGCCCAGACCATTGACCCACTGCGCCTGGAAGTAGCCGGTGCCGTGACCAACGTGGCCTCCGGCGACCTGAACGGCAACGGCAAGCCTGAGTTGTACATCATGACCGACAACAAGAAAGCCAACGGCGGCCTGTATGCCTACGAGTTTGCTGAGCGGGGCTACGCGCCAATCAGCTTCCCCGGCACGCCCGCTGGCAACGCCGGTATGGGCTACACCGGCCAGGATATGTACCAGATCAGTGGCAACAAGCTGGTGCGCTCCTTCCCCGTTACCCCCCTCGATTCAACCCAGACTGCCGGCAACCGCACCATAGAGTACACGCTCGATGCAAACGGCAAACTGGTGATGGGTGCCCAGCGCTAGGCTTAGAGCTTAGAGCTTAGAGCTTAGAGCTTAGAGCTTAGAGCTTAGAGCTTAGAGCTTAGAGCTTAGAAGTATATGAAAGAGGCCCCACCGGGTTACGGCGGGGCCTCTTTTTTTCTGTTTGTCCGTTCTTACTCACCAGGCACCAGGCACTAGCAACTAAGTCCTAACACTTACTCGATCCACTTGAACTTGTACTCCAGCTTGGGAACGGACATGCGGTCGGCTACGCGGCGCAGGCGGTTGGGCAGGGCCATGATGTATTCCCGGGCGTTTTCGGCGGCGCCGGTAAGGCCGGTAATCTGGTCGATTTTCCAGTCGGTAATCAGCGTATCGAGAATGTCGGTGTAGTCGTGGCTGGTGTACACGCCCAGGCGCTGGGCCGCATCGGTGAAGTGGCCGAAGGTTTTGCCCATCTCCACGCCCATTTCGCGCATGTAGTGGGCGGGCATGACGATTTTCTTGCGCATCATGTCTTCGAAGGCCAGCATCATTTCCGAGGGGTCAACCTCAAAAATCTTCTCCACGAAGGTCTTATAGACGCGGGCGTGGCGGTTTTCGTCGCCGGCAATCATGCCGCAGATTTTGGAGAGGCCATCATCGCCGACTTTGCGGGCCAGCTGGCCCACCCGGCGGTGCGAGAGGTTGGTAGCCGTTTCCTGGTAGCTGGTGTACACGAAGGCCCGGTACGGATCGTGGGCGGTGCCTAGGTCGAAGCCGTCGGCAATGAGGTACTGGGTGCTCACCTCAAACTCGCGCATGTTCACGCGGCCCGAGAGGTAGAGGTAGCGGTTGAGCAGGTCGCCGTGGCGGTTTTCCTCCGCCGTCCAGCCCCGGATCCACTGGGCCCAGCCGTTGTCGGGGTCCCGGTTGAGGTCATCGAGCTGGTGGAACCACGCCTCGTAGTTGGGCAGGGCTTCTTCGGTAATCGTGTCGCCGATGAGCACGGCCAGTAAGTCGTAGCTCAGCTCCTTGGCCCGCTCACGCAACAGCTTCACCTCGTCAAAAAACGTATCGAGGCGGGAATCGGGCAGGTAGTCGGACGGCTGCCAGCTGGTTTCCACGCTTTTCAGGAAGGTACCGAGGTTTTCTTTCAGGAAGCCTTCCATATGCTGGAGCACTTCCCCACGGGAGGTCATGTTGGCGGTAATCATGGCAATAGGGAAAAGGGAGTACTATCAACCTCAAAGGTATATCTACCCTACTCCATCGGATCCGGAATAAGTCCTTCGTAGATAATAAAATTTTGGCTTTTGCCGGCTATTGCGGGAATTTTACACGAAACTGGTATGCATGCATAGTATTTTTCCGGGTTCGGCGATTTGGTGGCACTCGCTCTAGGCGCGTGACCGGCTGCCCGGGCTGCCGGCGCAGCTGCCAATGCCGGTTGAGCATTGCGGCCCCTTCGGGCGAGAGCAGCCAAACCACATCCGGCCGGGTGCCCAACCGCCGCAGCGCCTCGGTGAAGTCGCGCGAACCGGTGAGGTGCCGGCGGAGTGCGGGCTGCGAGGGGTGTAGGGTTTGCCAGCCCAACAGGGACATAAATTTGCGGTTTTGGGACCCAATTATTCGGAAGGCATAGATCTGGGGCGGATGCCCCTCCGTGAAAGGACTCTGCGACTTATAGGTTTCTTCCCATAGATCGGACACAACTACTCGCGTGCCTTTTAATAATTGAAACAGCTGCTCCCGACGCTGAAAGTTACGTTCCTGCTCCTCGGCCAGCACTTGGCTGCGGTGCCAGGTTTTGTAGCCGTACGGCCCAGCCGTCACCAGCAACGCCACCAGCAGCACAGCCCCCGCCCGGCGGGGTAACGGGTGCAGGCGAAACACAAAAACCAGATTGCTGAGGACCCAGAAATCCAGGAGCGGCAGGGCCAGCCGGGGCGGCAGCTTCAGCACCGTGCCCAGGGCCAGCAGCAGCCCCGCATACCCGAGCTGCCCCAGCCAGAACCAGCGGCTGCCCGGCCGGCGGCCCACCAGGGCCCAGGTAACAGCCAGCAGCAGCAGCAGGGGGAAATAGTCGCGGGGGAGTTGCCGGAGCAAGGTCAGCAGTTTGACCAGGGTCGTTTCCTGCACGAAGTACTCCAGTCGGAACGGTGCGGCGCGGGCAAAAAGCGCTTCGTTCACTAAGGTGGAATCCGCAAACATCCAGTGCTGAACGGCCGCTAACCCCAGGCTATCCGGTGGCGTGAGCGGCTGAGCGGGCGGGGCGGTTAGCTGGAAGTCGTTGAGGTTGGATTTGAGCACATCGAGCCGGCGGAAGGTGGCGGCAGCGGGGCTCCAGGTGAGGTTCAGCCACAAAGCGCCCAGCACAGCCCAGATGGCGGCCCCAACCAATACCGGCAGACTGCGCCGTTGCGCCAGCCACCACGCCCCCGGCACCACAGCCAGCGTGCCCAGCACGGCCGCGCTGGGCCGGATCAGCCAGCTCAGCCCAAAAGCCAGCACGCCCACCGCCAATGCCCATCGGGCGGGGGCGCGCTGGGCGGCAAACAGCACCCCGGCCCCGGCCAGCAGCAGCGGTACCCGCACGTAATTGAACCAGAGGCCGTGTTCCACCCACGCCACGCCCCAGAACAGCACTAGTACCGCCAGTACCAGCCCCCGGCCAGCGTGCGGACGCAGCAGCCTGTACAGCACCGTAAACACCAGCACCGTGGCCGCATACAACAGCCCATACAGCGTAAGGCCATACCAGGCAACCAGCGGCTCGGCGGCGTACAGCCGGCTCCAGAGCCAGGCGAATCCATGGAAATATAGTAGCAGGTCGGTGACCGGGGCGGCAGCCGTTTCGCCGCGCAGCAGGGCCACGATGGTCAGGTCGTCGTTGGTTTCGAAGTAGCAGCCCAGCAGCGCGCCGCCCAGCAACAGGAGCACAAGCGGCAGCAGCACAAGCAGAATACGGCGCGACACAACGGGAGGAATAGCGGGACAAATAAGCAGCAGGTTGCCTGCTGCACGGTGCAGGTTGCGCAAGTTGCGCCATCCGGCGCGTAAACCCACTATTTCCCCGTTTCACTATTTCACTTGATCTTGCCGGGGTGAATCGTACGCTGACCCGCTTGCCCGACTGGACGCTGCTGTGTGTAGTGCTCCTGACCGTGGCCTATTTCCTCCTGACCCACGAAGGCCTCTATGCCCTCGACGACTATTACTATGCCCGCTACGCGCACCAGCTGCTGGCAGGCACATTCCACCTGGCCCCCGACCCCCAGGGCCTGCTGCACGACCCGCTGAAGGAGCGTTACCTCATTTTTGGGCCGGTAGCGGTTTTTTTCGCGCTGTTCGGCGTCAGTATCCTCAGTGCTACGCTGTGGCCGCTGCTGGCTACATTGGGTTGTGCGGGGTTGATCTGGCGGTTGTACCGGCAGCGGGAGCCGGTGGTAGCCAGCGCATCCATGCTGCTGCTGGGCTTGCATTACTTCACCCTCAACCTCACCAACTACCTCTACCCCGACAACATCCTGATGTTCTGGTGCTTGGCCGGAGCCGCCGCGCTGCTGCGGGGCCGGGAGCCGGGCCGCCGGGCCGGCTGGTGGGGCGCAGGGTTTGCCTTGCTGAGCTTCGCAGCATTGCTCAGCAAGGAAACCATTGCTTACTACCTGCCTTTTTACGTGGGCGTACTGGGACTTGATACTGTAAAACGGCAGCACGGCCGGTTCTGGGTAGCGGCTTTAAGTACGGGCGCGCTGCTGCTGGCGGCCTACCTGAGCTTCTACCAATACGTTACCCATGATGCGCTCTATCGCCTTCATTTGATTGAGCATACCAACGAATATCTGAAAGACGGGAATTTCCTCGCCGGCAACCGGGCCGCGCTGCTGGCGCGCGTTACCTGGCAGCCGCTCAGCTTTTTCGTGGGCGCGGGAATGGGGCTGATGCTGGTGCTGGCCGGGGCAGCGGTTGGGCGTTCTTCCGGGCCGACAGGAAACCGCCAGGAAGCGTCGGACCGCCGGTTTTGGCTGGTTTTAGCGGGTATTACGCTGCTGTTATACTGGGTGGGCAGCACCTCGCTGAGCCAGTACAACCCCATCACGCTGCTGCCCCGCATGACTACTCCGCTCCTACCCCCACTGGCCCTGGCCGCCGGTTTCGGGCTGAAACGGCTGGTCGGGCGGGCCGGCGGGCCGGCGGTAGTAGCCGGATTGGCCCTCTTACTGATGGCAGCCTGGCTGCGGAGCGCGCTTTCCGTAGTGTACGCGGGACCGGGGCTGCTGGTACTGGTACTGGGCGTCGGCGGCAACCTGCGCCGCTGGCCGGCCCGGCTGGCACCGGGTACCCCGGCCCTAGCGGCCGGCACCGTGCTGGTACTGGCCCTGACGCTGGCTATCCGGCCGATGTATTTTATGCGGAAGCCATCGGTTTCGGAGCATTTTGCGCAGGACCGGCTGATGCGGACGCACCTCAAGACTCCAGCACGGGGCACGGTGCTGGTGGATGACTACCTGATTGGCAACTACGATTTCACCTACGGCTTCCAGGTGCCCCCCGGCCTACGCTACCGCCGCTACTGGGCCCGCGACTCGGTGCAACTTGCTCCCGGGCAGCACGCCTGGCTGCTGCTCAACCGCGCTACCCTCAGCAACGACGAACTAACCCGCAAACTCATCCGCTATTCCCCTGATTCAGTACTGAGCTGGTACCCCAGGCGCCGGCTGGTGGCCCAGGACGGGCGCGTGGAGCTATACGAGGTGGAATTAAGTGAGAAGTGAGAAGTAGCAACGTCACTCCGGAAACTTCTGTTTGATGGGTCAGAATTATTTCGGTTAGCCTTTCCACTTTGCGGCCTGGCCCAGCAGCCAGTCCAGTGGCTTTACGGCGCGTAGCTCCCGTAGCAGCTGGTACAGCTCCCGGGCCTCGGGGAAGTTGCGGTGGCGTGCGGCCTGACGCAGCTCCCACCGGACCCGGATGGCCAGCGCAGCCCGCTCGGCGGGGGTGCGGCACAGGGCCTGGGCCTTGCGGCAAACCTTGATGGTGGAAAGCAGATACGGGTCGTGGGGGCGGTAGCCTTTGCTCGACATTGACTGCGGGTGCAGCCGTTTTTGAGTGGTTACGGTATCGAGGAAGTAGAAGTCCCAGTCGCGGCTGGCGCGCACCCAGAAGTCGAAATCTTCATAGGCCAGGGTTTCATCGTAGCCGCCGAGCTGCGCGAGGGTGGACCGGCGCATCAGCATAGTGGGCGTGCTGATAAAGTAGCGGGCCAGCACCTCAGCAAATACCGCCCCACTGGCCGGCCGGGGGTGCAACTGGCCTTGCGCATCGCGGCGAAAATGACGGCGCACGAACCGGCCCGCCTCGTCAATCAGCTCCGCATCTGAATACACCATGCCGCAGCGGGGGCCGGCGGCGGCAAACGCCGATACTTGCTGCTGTACCCGCTCGGGCAGCAGAACGTCATCGGTAGCGAAATCAATGATAAACTCGCCCCGGGCCTCCCGTAGTGCCGAGTTGAAGGCGCGGCAGTTGCCCACGTTTGCAGGAAGCAGACGCAGGTGCCAGCCGGGGTGGGCGGCCGCGTAGCGGCGCAGGATATCGGCACTGCCATCGGTGCTGGCATCGTCTACCAGGAACACCTCCAGGTGCGGGTAAGTCTGGGCCAGAATGGAGTCGAGGGCGGTTTCCAGAAACCGGGCGTGGTTGTAGCACAAAGCCACAATGGTAACGAGGGGCTGGGAAGCGGTAGGCATGCGGCAGCAAGATACGAAAGGCCCTTCCCTGGGTGTGCTGGCGGGCCTGGGGCCGGCTGATACGGCCAGCCTCTCACCGGATTTCCCGTCGAAAGAACCACAGACACCACCCTAGCAGCAGCCCGTAGCGGGCGGCCTGGGCCAGCGGGGCGCCCAGCAGCCCGTAGCGCGGTAGTAACACCGCCAGCAAGCCGGCCAGCACCACCGCCGACGCAGCCTGCACGGCCACGTAGCGCCCCACCCGCGCCTGCGACGTCAGTAGAAACAGCAACGTCCAGGTCAGAAATTTAGCCCAGTCGGCCAGTAGCTGGGGGCCCAGCAGGAAGTCGGCGGCGGCAAAGCGGGGCTCGAACAGCAGCGGCAGCAGCCAGCCGCGCAGCAGCCACAGCAGCCCCAGGGCCAGGGCCAGCCCCGGGGCCAGCAGCAGCAGCACCGTACGCACAAACTGGCCGCGCGCGGCGGGGCGGGTATTCAGAGCAGCCAGGCGCGGGTAATACACGCTGCTCATTACCGCCGAAAACACCATGGTATAGTTGTCGGAGAGCTTGGCCACGGCCTGCCATAAATCGGTGGCGGCCAGCCCAAACTGCCGGATCAGCAATTCGCGCAGACTGAAATCCACTACTTTGGAAAACAGCAGCACACTCAGGGCCATCAGCAGAAATCGGCCTAGTCCGCGCAGAGCCGGGCGGCTGATGCGGCCGCGCAGTCGGGGCAGTAGTCCGGACCGGGCTGCTACCCACGTGGCCGGCCCCAGGGTGAGGCCCTGCGCCCCCAGGTAGGCCAGCAGCGCATACGGTACCGGGCCACCGGCTCCCAGCACGGCTGCCACGGCCAACGGCCCCAAAGCACTCAGCAGCACCGTCAGGCCCACGTAGGCTCCCAGCCGGCCGGCCGCCAGCAGCACCGTCACCACAAACGCGTGCCCGATGAGCAGCAACAGCCCCAGCCCGAACAGCAGGCTCCAGCCCGGCCCCATCTGAAATACGCCTACCAGCGGGCCGGGCACCAGCAGCACCAGCGCCACGCTCAGGGCCAGCGCCAGCGCGTTCAGCAGCAGCCCCGCCCCCAGCCACGCCCGGTAGCGGCCCGAACCGGCCCGCAGCGGGGCCAGGTATTTGACCACTCCCACATGCACCCCATCATTGGGCAGCGTGGTGAACAGGGCCATCAGGTTCTGAAAATGCGCCAGTAGCGTAAGTCCGCCCGGGCCGCCGTACACGGCCAGCAGCTTGTTGAGCAGCAACGCCCCCGCCGTACGCGCCGCCACGGCTACCGCAGAACCCAGGGAGCCACGCAGAAACCGGCCTAGTACGGCGGCGCGGGGTTCGGGCTGGGAATCGGGCAGGGTCATAAAGCGAGGGTAAGCAGTCAGCGGCCGGCCGGGAGTTACCTGATCGGCAGAATATCTTTTGAGTTACGACTTCCAGGTACTACAACGGGTACCGGGGTGGCCGGTGGCGTTCAACCACGAGCCTGGAATACACGGCTCCGCATTGCCCGCAGAGCGGCTACAACGCCTTTTCAAACGTCAGCTTGAGGCTGGGCACACCGCCCAAGTGGCGCTTAAACCGCAGCAATGAATGGTTCAGGCCCTCCGGCAGCGTGGAGGTGCCCAAATCGAGCAGACGCATCCCGCTGGCCCGGCCAAACGCATGCAGCCCGGCATTCAGCAAAACCACCGGGCTCAAAGAGTTATAGGCCAACGGACTGGCCGGGTAGAAGTTATACAGCACATCGGCCCGCACCTGAATGGCAATGGTCAGGGCTGCCCATTCCCCCGCCGCGTCACGCACCGAGAACAGGAACACCTGGCGCGGCAACGCCCGAAAGAGCAGCTGGAGCTGCTCCAGCGTCATCGACAGCTCCTGGCCCTTCTCCTCGCGGCAGCGGCGCAGAAACTCGTACGCCAGCGGCAGCAGCAGCGGCGGCTCCTGCTCGAAGCGCAACCCGTGCCGCTCGCATTTCAGCAGCCGCCGCCGCTCCGAAGGATGCAGCCGGGCGGTATACTCCTGATCCAGGGGCAGATGGTTGTTGAGCTCTGCCAGCGGCACCTGATAGCCAAGCCGGGTAAGCACTTCGGTCAGGCGGGCACTGGCCGCCGGCTCGTAGACAAAGGCGGGAGCCCGCACCGTAAACCGCCGTATTCCCCGACCTCGCAACTCGGCTTCAGCTACCCGCAGAAACTCCGTCAGCACCGCTTTGGATAGCTCCGGGGCCATTTGTACGCCGCCGAAAGGTGCCTGCCAGGGACTGCGGGCGGTAGTAGCATCCGCACTCAGAAACACCGTCAGCTGCGCAACCGTACGCCCCGATTCGGCCTCTTCCAAAAAGAAGTGCAGCCGCTCGCCGGGGCCGTATTGCAGAGCCAGATGCGCGGGGGTAAGGTAGAGCGAGGGCGCGTACGCCAGGGGCAACACCGCGGCCGGGGCCGGGCCCGTCAGCAGCCGCACGCCGTACCGGGCCTCGAAAGCAGGTAGGGGCAGCACAGCAGCAGAAACGGGGACTAAGGGTAGCAAAGGCAGAGTAAAAACGGCCGGCGAAAGTACGAGTATTTCCCGCCCTATTCAGTACGCGCCGCTACCGGCACAGCGTGGCAGGCAGCCTTATTTGCCGGACAGTACCCAGCTTTTTCGGCGAAATCCCGTAAACTGCTTCATTCCGTTGCCTCCTGCCTTTTGCATGTCGACCCCACCGCCTGCCATTCCCCTCCCGCCGCCGCCAACCGCTGCGCCGCTTCCCAACGAAGAAGATGACCACCTGCACACCCGCGCCGTAGCCGACCGGGACGCCACGCGTCAGGCCCGCGAGCAAATGGTGGGCCAGCGCCCCGGCACGCTCATCGTGCGGGAAGATGCCCTGCCGCCACGTCTGTTCCTGATTTCTTACGACGAGAATTTTTACAAGGAGCACGAATTCCACCAGTACGACGAGTTGCTGGCCTACTTCCAAAAGCACCCCGAGCAGAAGCACTGGATTGACGTGCGCGGCTACGACGACCTGCCCCTGATGCAGCGCATTCAGGAGGACTTCCGGATTCACCCGTTGCAGATGGAGGACGTGCTGGGCGACTACCAGCGGGCCAAGGTGGAGGAAACCGAAGACGGCCTGTTTCTGGTGTCGCGCATGACGGAATTCACGCGCCTGCTGGACATCGACGACGACCAGCTAAGCATCTTCACCGGCTCCAACTACGTGCTCACCTTTCAGGATGACTACGACGACTGCCTGGAAGCCGTGCGCCTGCGCCTGCGCACGGGCCGCAGCAACATCCGCCGCCGCACGCCGCTGTACCTGGCCTACGCCCTCACCGATGTGGTGCTCGACCACTACTACCCCACCATGGCCGCCATCGGCGACTACCTGGAAACCCTAGAGGAGCGCATTTTCCAGGGCCGCCCCGACCGGCGGGTGCTCAACCGCATCCTGCACATCAAGAAGGATATTGTGCGCTTTCGGCGGTTGGTATACCCCGAGCGGGAGAAGATTGCGGAACTCCTGCGCATGCCCGATGAAACGGTGCCCGAGGAAATCAAGGTGTTCTTCAAGGACTGCTACGACCACGCCATTCAGGCCCTGGACCTGGCTGAGAGCTACCGCGAAACCGTGAGCAGCCTGGTGGAGCTGTACATGTCGGACCAGAGCAACCGCGCCAATGAGGTGATGAAGGTGCTGACCATTATCAGCAGTATTTTCATTCCGCTAAGCTTCGTGGTGGGCCTCTACGGCATGAACTTCCAGCGCGAAGCCCCCGACGGCCGCATCAACTACCTCAACATGCCGGAACTGTACAGCCCCTGGGGCTACCCGGTGCTGCTGGGGCTGCTGCTGCTCATCGTCATCGGCCAGCTCACCTATTTCTACCGCAAGGGCTGGCTGACGAATAGGTGAAGTGGTGATTTAGTGAGTAAGTGTCATTGCGAGGCGGAGCCGAAGCAATCTGTCCTTTTCAGTGCGCAAAGCCTAGTCATACAGAAAGGCCCCTGACATCCGGACTGGCGTCAGGGGCTTTGGAATAGGTCAGCGTTAGGAGCTTTGTGAAGGACGGATTGCTTCGGCTCCGCCTCGCAATGACACTCACAAACTCACAATTTGACATCCGTGCGGCGGAGTTCGGAGCCGACGACGCGGAACAGGTGGTAGAGGCCGGTAGCGGGGTCATAGGAAAGGGATACCTGCGCCACGGTACTGCTAAAGGGCTGACCGCCGATAAGACGGGCGCGGGAATCGTAGAGGTAGGCCTTACCGGGGCCGGTTTCCGTGACGGCGTATACCTGCCGGCCGGGCCCGAAGTTGAAGTACTGCACGGCGCGGGGCGCGGTGGTCACGAACGTCTGGCTGAGCAGCTGGCGGCTATTAGCATCGAATAGGGTGAACCGGTTACCGTCCTCCCGGGCCACCACGAAGCTGCGCTGCTGCTGATCGGGGATGAGGCGGAAGCGGCTGGTGCGGCTCCAGGTGGCCACCCGGCGGCGGCTTACCACGTCGCCGCTCAAGTTGAAGCTCACCAGCTCGCCGTGCTGGGTGACTACCGTCACGCGGGTGCGGCTCAGGGTCGGGCCGGTTTCGGCTAGGCCGCTGCCTGCCAGCCGCGCCCCCACGCTGATGGGGAAGCCCGGATACGGATTACCGGCCTGATCAAGGGCATACACGTAGCCGTTTTCCAGCAGCACCACCACTACGTCGCGGCCGTCCACGGTGAGGTACTGGGGCGGGCCGGCCAGTCGGAACTCCAGCTGCTTGGGCTGCCACCCCGGGAAGGTGCGGCCCTGCGTATCGTACAGGAAAAGATTACCGCTGGCCCCGGCCACCAGCAGCCGACGGGCAGCACTGCCTCCCGCTGGCGAAACGCTCAGGGAAGTAGCCCGCACTGTATCGGGCAGGTTGAGCGGGAAGTTGGGCTGCACCTGACCCCGGCTGTTAAACTGAAATAGTTGCCCCGGCGTAGCCAACAGAAAACCAGTAGCCCCCGGCAGCCGGTACGTAGGCCCCACCAGCGGCCCCGGCAACGAATCGGACCAGGCCACCACGTTGTCGGGGGTGATGTAGTGCAGTACGTGGGCAGTATCCTGCACCAGCACGCCGGGCAGCTTGGCCCCGCTCACCAGCACTATTTCGGGCGAGCTGCTCAGCGGTATTTTAAAAGCCAGCACGCTGCCCGTGCCGTTCTGGTTCTGGGGGCGCGCCTCGGCGGGGCCCACAATGGGGTGCCGCAGTACAAACTGGGTGAAATACTGCGCGCCCGCTTCCTGCTCGTTGGCGGCGGGCACCCACTGCATACTCACCTGCGGAAAGCGCTTAAACAGTGTTTCGTTGCGCAGCAGGCCCGCCCGCCGCTCCTCCTGCAAGCCCCGCAGCAGCAGGTTCCAGCAGTTGCGCGTGTCCAGCAGCACCCGTAGCCGGGCCAGCGGCTGGGCCTCCTGCAAGAACGCCACCTGCGTGGGTGAGCGGCTCCAGACCTCCCCGGCCGTCACATCGGTCAGCCACTGAAACAGGGCCGTCTCATCATCGGCAAAGGCCACGTAGTTGCCCACCTGCGCCACCAGCGGCCGGGCAAACCCTCGGAAGGCCGGCCCCAGCAGCAGCTGCGGCAGCTCGGCCACGCCGGTCTGGTAAATCTGGTAGGGGCCCACCCGCGTGAAGCCCGGACTGGCCCCGGCGGCCCGGCGCAGCTGGCCCAGCAGGCTGCTCACTTTGCCGGGGTTGGGCGTGTATGCCAGCGCCAGCTTGCCCGGCCTAGCCCGGGCCGAAGGCGTGCTCAGGTAGCACAACGCTACTTCCTGGCTGAGTTGAGCCGTGAGGCTGTCGAGTAGCGGGCCGGTGACGGCCGCCAAGGAATCGGGGGCCGGGGGCCGGGGGCCGCGCAAAACTGCTACCGGCCCCAGCCCGATGTGCACCACCAGCGCGGCCCGCAGCGGCAGCACCTCGGCCATGCGCAGACGCTGCGCGGGCTGGCCCACCAGGCGCTGGTGCAGACCGTCGCGGGCCGTTTCGGGGTTGGCGAAGCCGTTGAAGATGACCTTGTTGCCGGCCAGCTTCATTTCCGTCATTTCGTTTCGGGCCAGACTGGCTACGGCGGCAATTTCGGGGGTCAGTTCCTGCCGAAAAAACACGCCCAGCAGCTGCGGCAGCCGCCGCTGGTTGAGCAGCAGGGTGGCATCCACGTCGCGCAGCTGGAAGTAATCGGTGCTCTGAAACTCGGCCGCCACAGTGGGGGCTTCGGGGTGCTGCAGGCGGCGGACCACGGCTTCCACCAGGGCCGGACTGGCGCTCAGCAGCAGGTGGTTGCGGTAGTTGAGCAGCGTGATGCCGTCCGGGCTGCCTTGGCTGCGCACCTCCGTAAGCTGCTGGTCCTCATAGGTACGGTGAGTTACCTGAAACCGCGGGTCGCGGCCCAGGCCTTCGAGCAGCCCCCGGATCTGGCGGTACTCGCGCACGCTCCCGATGGGCACCTGAAACAGCACATCAAAACGGCCTGGCCCCGTGACGTGCAGGGAGGTAAACACCCGCTTCCGGCCCAGAAACTTCAGCACCACGCTCCGGCCGCCGGTAAGGCTGTCGGCCAGGGTCAGCTGGTTTTCTACCTGCTGAAAGTAGCGCACGGCCTTGAGGTTGTCCCAGAGCTGGGTTTCCTTGAGGTGGCGCACCAGCGTGGGATGGTCGCGGGTGACGGCCACCAGCACGGCATCGTCGGGCACCAGGGCCCAGGGGTCCACGGGTACGCGGGCCACGGTGCGGCGGTAGTACACGTAGGAGCCCAACGCCGTGAACAGTAGCAGAGCCGTTAAAAAAACCAGTAGTCGGTTCGACATGCGGGAAACCCGGGAGGTGGGGAACGGCAAAAATAGGCATTCGGGGCGGAGTGCGGCATGGGGCCGGAGCTGGGGTTTGGAAGGCAGTTTTCTATCTTCCGCCCCGAAACACTTTCTACTCTCCCCCTATGTCCGAAAAACAAGGCCATTTTCAGCGGGCCATTACGCTGTTTGATGCCGTCATGATTGTGACTGGCAGTATGATTGGCTCCGGCATCTTCATTGTGTCGGCCGATATTGCCCGGCAGGTGGGCTCCAGCGGCTGGCTGCTGGTGGTGTGGCTGCTCACGGGCGTTATTACCATGGCCGGGGCCATCAGCTACGGCGAGCTGGCCTCCATGTTCCCGAAAGTGGGCGGCCAGTACGTGTACCTGCGCGAGTCGTACAACAAGCTGGTGGCCTTCCTCTACGGCTGGTCGTTGTTCACCGTCATCCAGACCGGCGTAATTGCGGCCGTGGCGGTGGCGTTTGCCAAGTTCACCGGCGTACTGCTGCCGTGGTTCAGTGTGAAAAACGTGCTATTTCAGGTTGCCGGCCTGGAGTTCAGCAGCGTGCAGCTGCTGGCCATCCTCCTGATTATCGGCATTACGGCCCTAAACGCGCAGGGTGTGCGCACCGGCAAGCTCATTCAGAACGTGCTGGGTAGCACCAAGCTGGTGGCCCTGGCTTTGCTCATCCTGTTCGGGGTGGCCCTAGGCATCAACCACGACGCCATTTCGGCCAACTTCCAGGATGTATGGACGGCTACGCGCTTCCCGGCCCCCGGTGCCTCGTTTGCGCCCGTGCCCCTGAGCTTGTCCGGACTGGTAGTAGCTATTGGCATGGCCATGACGGGCTCCCTGTTTTCCTCCGATTCCTGGAATAATATTGGGTTTGCGGGCGAGGAAATTGTGAACCCCGAACGCACGCTGGTGCGCAGCATGGCCATGGGCACGGCCATCGTGACGGGCCTGTACATCCTCATCAACATAGTGTACCTGCTGGTGCTGCCCCTGCACGGCTCCCCGGAAGCTACCACGGTAGCCGGCCGCGGCATCCAATACGCCACCGACGACCGGGTAGCCACGGCCGTGGCCGAGTCGGTTTTGGGCCAGAAAGGTGCGTACGTGATGGCCGTGCTCATTATGCTCAGCACCTTCGGCGCCAATAATGGCATTATTCTGAGCGGGGCGCGGGCCTACTTCGCCATGGCCCAGGATGGGGTGTTCTTCCCGGGGCTGGCCCGCCTGAACGCGGCCGGCGTGCCCAGCCGGGCGCTGTGGGCGCAATGCCTGTGGGCCTGCCTACTCTGCCTGAGTGGCTCCTACGGGCAACTGCTTAACTACGTGATGTTTTCGGTGATTCTGTTCTACGTCATCACCATCATCGGCATTTTTGTGCTGCGCCGCACGCGGCCCGAGGCGCCGCGCCCCTACCGGGCCTGGGGCTACCCGGTGCTGCCAGCCATCTACGTAACACTGGCCTCGGCTTTCTGCATTATCCTGCTGGTGGCCCCCGACACGGCGGAGTTTTCCCAGCGGGGCCTGGGCTTGGTGGCGCTAGGCATCCCGGTGTACTTCCTGTTCGGCCGCCGCTTTGCCGGCACCAAATCGGAGTAAAACGCAGCTGCTACTGCACAAAAAAGAGCCCCTTCAGTTAGCTGACGGGGCTTTTTTCATTTACTTAAGCGTCAAGAAGGCCGACGACGGGGCGGCTAATTGCCTAGCGCCGGCGGCGCGTGGCTCCTTCCCGGGGCAGTAGCGTTACGTTCTGGGGCTGAGTGCTACGGGTGCGTACTTCCTGGTCCTCGTAGCCGCCGTAGCCATATACCAGCGTGTTGTCGCCGGCGGGTACTTCCAGGGTGTAGTTGCCATTGGCATCGGTACCGGTTACCTTTTTCGAGCCGCGCACCATCACGGTGGCACCGGCCATCGGGCGGCCGTTTTCGTCGAGGATACGGCCACTCATGGTCACGGTAGCGGGGGCGGCTTCGGGGGCCGGAGCGGCGGCGGCGGGCACAGGCTCAATAGCTACCGGCTCCTCGGCCACAGTAGTTGCCGGGGCATCAATGGTGGCCGTTGTGGTGGCAGCAGCGGTGGGGCGGGCAGCGGCCACGGTCTTGGTTGCCGACGTGGCGGACTTGGTGGCTTCTTCTTCGGCGGTGGCTTCCTCGGCGGGCTTGGCCTCCTCAGTGGCGCGGGCTCCGGTAACGGTGGCCTCACCGAGTTCCATTACCGGCATGACAGCGGCCAGCCGGCGGGTCGCCTGGGCGGGCAGCAGCACGTAGCCCAGCACTACAATGGCCACAATGGCCCCCACAATAATGGCCAGCCGGCGGTTGCCCGACGAAAAATCCTCTTCTTCGTCCTGCACCTCCGGGGTCAGATCTTCATTTTCAGCGGGAGTAGTGGTGTTAGCATCCATAAACGGTTAGGTAAAAAAAGTGGGGATTTTTCGGGGCTGGGGCGAGGGGTTGAGCAGAGAGCTACCGAGGAATTTCTTTCTTCTCAGACACCATCGGCCCCTAAAGATATAGGTTTAACAGAAGCGTAACCTAATCGGGTATTCCAATTTTCGGATTTATTTACCGCTACGATTAGCACCATTTCGGTCCATTGAATGGAATTATCGTAAAAAAACCGGGGCTCGTTCCCAAACTGGAAACGAGCCCCGGACTGCGGGACAACATAAAGCAAACCCTAGTCGTGGGCGGGCTTGGCAGGGCCGCTCGGCTCTTTCTCGCCGAACTCCTGCTCCTGGCTCCGGATGGGGTTCCCCATGTCGTAGCTGCCTTCCACCTCGAAGCCCGGCCCGCTGGCCTGCTCACCGGCATTTTCGTGGTCGTTGCCGCCCTGGGGGACGCCCTCAGCCCCGCCAATGTGCAGGTTTTCAAGCTGGTCTTTCTGGTCGGCGCGCTGGGTGTAGCCGCCCGCGCCGGTATTGCGCTGGGCCGAGGGGTCACTGGCGGCCTTGTCGTTGCTCATGCTCTGCTTGAACTCCTTCTCTTTCTGCAGCTGCTCGTTCTCGGGAATGGCCTGCTCGTCGTTATGAATGATGTCCTTATTCGACTTTTCGTTATCGGTAGCCATGGGGCGGGGAAATTTGAGTGAGGAATGTAGAGGGCTGTACGCGCGGGCGGGCCGCGGGGTTAAGTGCTGGTTCAAACCACATGTGCGCGGGTGGCGTAGCTTTGCCCGGGCGTCCACCACTTTTCCGCGCCTTCCCCGCATGCATCTGGTCATCATCGGCAATGGCATTACCGGCGTTACGTGCGCCCTCACGGCCCGGCGGCTCCGGCCCGAAGCCCGCATCACGCTGGTAGCCGACGAAAGCCCGTACCACATTTCGCGCCCGGCCCTCATGTACGTGTACCTGGGCCACCTGCGCCCCCAGGACATCAAGCCCTACGACGACTGGTTCTGGCAGGAAAACCGTCTGGAGCTGATCCAGGCCACTGCTACCGCCTTTGATGCGCAGGCCAGCACCCTCACGCTGAGCACCGGCGCCGTGCTTTCCTACGATAAGCTGCTGCTGGCTACCGGCTCGCGCAGCCGCCCGGGCGAGTGGCCGGGCCGGGAGTTGGCCGGCGTGCAGGGCTTCGTGACGCTGCCCGACCTGGAGCAGATGACCCGCGACACCCACGGCATCGGGCAGGCGGTAGTAGTAGGCGGCGGGCTGATTGGCATCGAGCTGGCCGAGATGCTTGCCTCCAAGGGCGTGGCCGTGACCATGCTCATCCGCGACGCGCACTACTGGGGCTCGGTGCTGCCGCCCGAAGAGGCGGCTCTGGTGCAACGACAATTGGTGGTCCACCACATCACGGTGCGCTACGGCACCGAACTGGCCGCGCTGCTGCCCGATACCCAGGGCCGGGTGCGGGCCGTGCGCACCAGTACCGGCGAGGAGCTGCCCGCCCAGTGGGTGGGGCTGGCTATCGGCGTCGAACCCAACGCCGACCTGGCCCGAACCGCCGGTCTGGAGGTGGCGCGGGGTATTCTGGTAGATGAGCTGCTGCAAACCAGCGCCCCCGATGTGTACGCCGCCGGCGACTGTGCCCAGCACCGCGCGCCGGCCCCCGGCGAGGTGGCCGTGGAACAGCTCTGGTACACCGGCCGGCAGCAGGGCGAAACCGTGGCCTACACGCTCTGCGGACAGCCCCGCCCCTACCGGCGCGGCGTGTGGTTTAACTCGGCCAAGTTCTTCGACCTCGAATACCAGACCTACGGCCGCGTGCCCGCCCGCCCCGAGCCCGCGGAACACAGCTTCTGCTGGCAGCACCCCAACGGCCGCCACCTGCTGCGCCTGAATTTCCGGCGCGATACGCTGGCCGTGACGGGCGTGAACGTGCTGGGCCTGCGTCACCGCCACGAAACCTGGCACGCCTGGTTGCAGGCCGGTACGCCTGCCCCGCAGGTGCTGGCCGAGCTGGGAGCTGCTAACTTCGACCCTGAGTTTTTCCGTCAGCACGAGGCCGCTATGGTGGCGGCCTTCAACCAGCAGTTTCCGCAGCATCCGGTGGCGCTACGCCGCCGTAAAGGGTTGTTCGGGCGGTAACGGCCGCTGCTTTTTTCGTTTTTTCTCTTTGCTCCCGATGGATTTCTCCAAACTATATCATCCCAACGCCCTCAACAGCTTCCAGTTTATTGCCGTGGTAGGGGCCGTCATGAGCGGCGGCGCGCAGCTCATCATCCGGCTACTGGGCAACGCGCAGCCCGAAGGCTACAACTACTTGTACCTGTGCTGGCTGGCGCTGTACATTGGCGGCACCCTGCTCAACTACTTCGGCAAGCCCTCCGACGACCATCATCATCATTGAGTTTTTAGTTGTTGTTGATTAACAGAACGTTATTCCGAGCCTGCGAGAAACCGAAGGAAGGCATAGCCAATCCCGCGTGCTGACTTCCGGCTGAAATGCCGCCTGGTTCCATCGGCGAGCCGCAGAACGATGTAGAGACGCAACACTTTGCGTCTCCTCGTTGAACAGCACGCGGGGAGACGCAAAGTGTTGCGTCTCTACATCGTTCTACTCAATTCAACGCCTCCGCCTTTCCCTTTTTTCCTCCTTGTCTTTTGACTTCCCCTACCGCCATGACAACTGCTCCTGTTTCGCCGGTTTCGGTACCTGAAAAGCTGCTGCTGGCCGTAGTGGGTCTGGGGTTACTGCTGCTGCTGCCCGTGGCTTTCGACGGAGACGCAGCCCGGGCCCGGCTGTGCTTTTTCGCGGCCCTGGGACTCGTGAGTGCGGGCACGCTGGGCTGGAGCTGGTACACCTTCGGGCGCGGCCCTGCCGGCGTGCGCCTCAACGACCAGTGGCTGCGCGGCAGTACCGCCCGTGGGGCCCTGGCCTGGCTTACGGCCGTGGTCCTCACCGGCTTCTACGTGGTGCTCTACTGGTTCAGCTCCGATAATGGCCAGGGCAATTTCGGCCCGCTCAACCAGCTCGTCCACGCCCTCGACCCCGTCAGCCAGGCCCTACGCCGCCGGCCCGCCGACCAGTGGTTTCTCTACGGCACCTTCTACACCCTGGCCGTGCTGCTGATGGGCGGGCGGGCCTTGTGGAAGTACCGTCACTCGCCCTACCAGCGCATCCGCACGGCTTCGGTCATGTTCTTTCAACTGGGATTTGCCTTTCTGCTGCCGGGGCTGCTGCTGGCTTTTCAGCGGCCCGAGTACTACTTCAGCTACTTCTGGCCCCTCAAGTACGACTACCTGTTTCCGGGCACCGTGAGCTACCTGCTGAAGGATGGCGGCCCGGCCCTGGGCGTGTTCATGGTGTTCTGGGGTGCGGTGATGTCGTTCGTGGCCACGCCGGTGCTCACCTACTTCTTCGGGAAGCGGTGGTACTGCTCCTGGGTGTGCGGATGCGGCGGCCTGGCCGAAACCGCCGGCGACCCGTACCGCCACCTCTCCCACAAAAGCCGCGCCGCCTGGCGCTGGGAAGTCCGCCTGATTTACCCCATTCTGGGCTTTATTGTACTGGTCACGGCGCTGCTGTGGCTGGGCGCGGCGGGCGTGTTGCCGGGTTGGTTCACCACGCCGCAGCAGTCGGGCCTGCCGCTGGTAAGTGGCCTGAGCCCGGTGGATGGGCTGAGCAAAGTGTACGGCTTTTTCATCGGCTCTATTTTCTCCGGCGTTATTGGCGTGGGCTTCTACCCGCTGATGGGCAGCCGGGTGTGGTGCCGCTTCGGGTGTCCCATGGCCGCCTACCTGGGTTTGCTGCAAAAGCACTTTTCCCGCTTCCGCATCAGCACCAACGGCGCCCAGTGCATTTCCTGCGGCAACTGCTCCAACGTCTGCGAAATGGGCATCGACGTGAAGCAGTACGCCCAGCGCGGCGAGCCGATTGTGCGGGCTTCCTGCGTGGGCTGCGGCCTGTGCAGCACCGCCTGCCCGCGCGGCGTGCTCAACCTCGAAAACGGCCCGCGCGAAGGCCGCTACCAGGCGTCGCAGCTCATTTCCGCCGATTCTTTGCGGATTTTGGGGTAAGCGTTTAGCTTGCAATCATGACCTTACTGCCACGACTTACACCCACTTCATTACTTGCCTCACTGGCTTCTGGAGTCTTTTTTCTGCATGCCTGTGCAAGCGTCAAGCCTAGCAGCACGTTACCAGGCAGGTATAGCGCCTATACCGGGCAGCCTATCATAGGAACCGGCATTACGTGGCCCGCCGATACACAGCCTGCTGTCCATTGGCAAAAGCCGGGGCTGGTATCCATCAATATTGAAGATCCGGCCTATCCTATTTACCGAGGCTTCAAGGACAATGAGGTCCTGACCATGAATGAGTGCGTGGTAGCGCCTGAAACGCCACTGGGGCAATTGGTAGCGCAAGCCCAGAAGGCCACCAAACAGACGCTACAGTTCCCGGGCAACCTGCTACTACCAGGTGTTGATTACCGCCCTGACGAAGCGGAAGTATCTAACCTGGAGTGGCAGCAGTTTATTCGTTATCTGGAATTTGACGGTGATTCCGCCCAGGCTGCCCGGATGTGGCCTCAACGAAACATGTTACCACAACCAGATTATTTCACTGATCCATTTTACTTTCTCTACCCGGTAACCGGAATCAGTTATGAGCAGGCACAAGCATATTGCCGCTGGCGTAGCCAGCGCGTTACAACGCTCTATCAGCAAGGGCAGCCAGGTCGTACCGGCTTACCACTTGATACGGTGCAATCTGATTTTACGCGCGTTACCTATCGACTTCCTACGGAGGCAGAGTGGGAGTACATGGCCAACGCTGGCACAAACCAGATACACTCCATGCCCTGTTTACAGCAGCCGGCACGGATAAATCCAGCCGCCGCCGCCTACCTCAAGCGGCGCGCTGGCAGCGCACAATCAGAAGGGCAAGTCAAGGAGCAAATCACCGAATTCAACCGTACGCAAAAGCCGTTGCCGACCATACGTTACCGCTGGACGACACCAGGTTTCATGACGTTGAGCACTCCTGACTATGTGTACGGTCTGGCTCCAACTCCCTTTGGCCTGTATCAGTTAGCCGGCAACGCCGCCGAAATGGTGCAGGAGCGCGGCGTTACCAAGGGCGGCAGCTACCTCGATCCACTGGAGGCCTGCACCGTGAAGGCGCGCGGCACCTACGGCGGGCCGGCCCCGCACATCGGGTTCCGGTGCGTGTGCGAGGTATCGTACCCGAACCGGAAGTAGCCTAGCCATTCCCGCCGCCAGAGGCGGCCGAAACGGCCCCGGCTACGCGCCCGCCGGGCCGCGCGGCTTCAGGCGCAGCTCCAGCACCCGGGTGTCCTCGTTGCTCCAGATGAAGTTGCGCACGTCTTCCACCCGGTACACCACCAGCCCGTCGGGCGCGCCGTACTCGGTGTAGCACTCCATGAGCACCTGCTCGGGCGTGAGCCGGCGGATGTAGCCGTAGTAATCCATGCCCAGATGGGTGTACACGTTCACGAGCTGGCCCAGCTGGTGGGCCCGCTCCAGCAGCAGCGGCACCGTCACATACTCCTGCTCCAGAAACTGCGGCGACTTGAGGCCGGCGTACACCTTGTCCAGGTTATCGGCCTTGAACTCGACGTGGCGGATGTACTGGTCGTCGAAATCGACCTGGAACACCTCCGACATGTTGAACGACTGAATGGCCGTGGGCATCCCGTCGCGGTTGATGATGCGCAGCACCACCACTTCCTCCGAGAAGCTCACCACGTAACCCACCGAGAACCGGCCCGGGTCGCTCTGACTGGTGCGCACGCCCAGCAGGCGCTTTTCCTGGCGGGCCCGCTCAAATATTTCCTGGAATAAACCTGACATCGGCGAGAGAAAAAGGGAAATCGGGGCGGCTAACCGGCCGCCGGGGGAGCAAATTCGGCCAGGCGCTCCTCCAGCACCCGGCGCAACGTAAGCAGCCGCTGCCGGACCGGCGCCGCCTCGTTGGCAGAAGGCGTATCCGGCTGGCTGGTGAGGTAGCGCGCCATGGCGGCTTCATCGGTCAGCAGGGCCTGCAGCTCCTGCTGCGCCGCCAGCCATTCCGGCTGCCGACCGGCCCCGAGGTAGTGGCGGCGCAGTTCAATGGTCAGGCTAAGGAGCCGGGCCAGCGTGGTGAGCAGAACTCGTTCGTCGGGCTCGATGCTGCGCGGCTCCCGGCCCATCACGCACAAGGAGCCAATGTTACTGCCATCGGGCATGTGCAGGGCCGCGCCGGCATAAAAGCGCAAACCCGCCGCCTGGGCCACGTAGGGGTTGACCAGATTGCAGCCTTCAGTGGCCAGATCCGCATAACTCAGCACCTCTCCCTGCAGAATGGCCGCCGAGCACAGGCTGTCAGGCCGGGCCACGCGCTCCAAACCGGGCAGCCCGATGTTGGCCTTGAAAAACACTTCCTGCTCATCTACCAATGACAGCAGCGAGATAGGCAGCTGAAAAAGCTGAGCCGCCAGGGCCACGTACTCATCAAACACCGGCTCGGGCGTGGTATTCAGCACCTGATAGTGATGCAGGCTGCGCAGACGGGAAATATCGTCGGCCGGAATCAGCGAGTCGGGTAAATGATCCATACGACCGGGAACAGCAGGTAGGGTAAAAAATCAGCGGCCTGACGAAGCCAAGCCGCTGATTTACGCAAAGCTACGTAATTACCCCTCCCTACCCTAGCCGGCAGCGGGCTTTGCCGCCCGGCCGCTGCGCAGGGGCCGCACCGGATGGTAGCTACCGGGTGTGCATCTTTGCAGTCTTAACTGCCACTCATGCCCGCCTCTGCCCCGCACCCCTCCGTCATCGACGTTATCATTCCTGCCTACAACGAGGAGCAGTCAATTGCCCGGGTTCTGGCCGAAATTCCGGCCGGCCTGGTGCGCGAGGTCATTGTGGTGGATAACAACTCCCGCGACCAGACCGGCGCGGTAGCCCGCACCGCCGGGGCCACCGTGCTGCGCGAAACCCGCCCCGGCTACGGCCACGCCTGCCTGGCCGGCATGGCCCACTGCTACGGCCGGCCTCTGGCCGAGCAGCCCGATATCATTGTATTTCTGGATGGTGACTATTCCGACTACCCCGAGGATATGACGGCCCTGGTGGCCCCACTGCTGCGCCAGGAGGCCGATCTGGTGATTGGGTCCCGGGCCTTGGGCCAGCGCGAGGCCGGCTCCATGCTCCCCCAGCAGATTTTCGGCAACTGGCTGGCCACCACCTTACTTCGTCGCCTCTACGGCGCCCGCTTCACCGATCTGGGCCCGTTCCGCGCAATCCGGCGGGAGGCATTGTTGCGTATCGGGATGCAGGATACCACCTACGGCTGGACGGTGGAAATGCAGCTGAAAGCCGCCAAGCTGGGCCTGCGCTCCGTGGAAGTGCCTGTGCGCTACCGCCGCCGCATTGGTGTCAGCAAGGTATCGGGCACGGTGAAGGGCACGCTGGGCGCAGGCTACAAAATTCTCTGGACGATTTTCCGCTACCTCTAGTAAGTGATAAGTGGTACTTAGTGCCTGGTCTGGTGATTGGGCGCCAGCCACCCCAAAGCAGCGAACAAACTGACAACCAGTTGTTTCAGCCAGCAACCCAAGCAGTACCAACCCCCACAATCCAAGTACCCGATTCATGTTTCTTCTGCAAGTTGTGTTGGTGGGGCTCTACGGCCTGTGTCTGCTGCTACTGCTGGGCTTCAGCCTCACGCAGTGGCACCTGACGCGGCTGGCCCGGCGGGCCTACGCCCGGCTGGCTGAGGACGCCCCGCCCGCGCCGCCGCAGTGGCCCCGCCTCACGGTGCAGCTCCCGCTCTACAACGAGCAGTACGTGGTGGAACGCCTCATCGACGCCTGTACCGCGTTGCGCTACCCCACGCACCGCCTGCACCTGCAAATTCTCGACGACTCCACCGACGAAACCGTGGCCCTGGTGGCAGCCCGTGTGGCCTATTATCAGGCCCAGGGCCTGCGCATCGACCACGTACGGCGGCCGGAGCGCACGGGCTTCAAGGCCGGGGCGCTGGCCCACGGCCTCACGCTCACGGACGGGGAGCTGGTGGCTATTTTCGACGCCGATTTTGTGCCGGAGCCGGATTTTCTGGAGCGTACGGTGCCACATTTTTTTCGGGATGAGCCGAATGGCTCCCGCACCGGCGTGGTACAGACGCGCTGGGGCCACCTCAATGAGGAATTTTCTTTGCTGACTACGCTCCAGGCGTTTGGGCTGAACGCGCATTTTTACGTGGAGCAGGTGGGCCGGCAGCAGGGCGGACACTTCCTCAACTTCAACGGCACCGGCGGTATCTGGCGGCGGGCCTGCATTGAGGACGCCGGCAGCTGGAGCGCCGACACCCTCACCGAGGACCTCGACCTGAGCTACCGGGCCCAGCTGCGGGGCTGGCAGTTCCGCTACCTGCCCCAGGTGGCCGCCCCCGCTGAGCTGCCCGCCACCATGGACGCGCTGAAGTCGCAGCAGTTCCGCTGGACCAAGGGCGCGGCCGAAACCGCCCGCAAGCACCTGGGCCGGGTGTGGCGTTCCAGCCAGCCCCTGAGCACTCGTTTGCACGCCACCTTTCACCTGCTCAACAGTTGCGTGTTCGTGGCTATTCTGGTGATGGCCGTGCTGAGCGTGCCGCTGGTATTTGTGCGGGCCGTGGGAGCCGAGGAATTACGACCGGTGTTCTGGCTGGCGGCCTTTTTCCTGCTGGCGCTGGTGCCCCTCACATTCTACTTCCGCACGGCCTGGCAGCAGGCCCGGCAGCACCGCCAGCCGCCCGGACCGGGCTTTGCAGGGCAGTTGCTGCTGTTTCTGGCCTTTTCGATGGGCCTGAGTCTGCACAACTCGCGGGCCGTGCTGCTGGGCCTGATCGGACGGTCCACGGCTTTCATCCGCACCCCTAAGCTGGGCCTGCTTCAGGGGCCGGGTGCGTGGCGGGGCCGCCGGTACCGCACCAGCCGCCTGCTGAGCGGCCTGACCTGGCTGGAAGGGCTGCTGGCCGCATATTTCCTGTTCGGCATCGGGGCCGGCCTGTATCTGCACGAGTACGGCCTGCTGCCCACGCACCTGCTGTTGGCTACGGGCTACGGATTGGTATTTTTCTACTCGTTGCGCCACGCCGAGTAAGCTTGCTGCCTAAGTACTGAGATATACGTGATGAGTAGTAAGACAATCATCAAGCATCTGACTATCAAACTACTGATAGATTTTTCAATACTCAGTACGCAGGTCTCAATACTTAGCTTCGCTCTATCGTGAAAACGGCCCTTCAAGTCAGCACCATTCTGGGAAGTGCCGGGGCTTACGCGGCCTTGGCATATGCCACCCCGCGTACCAGTTTCGGGCTGTTGCTGGGGCTATTCGGGTTGGCGTTCGGGCTGTACGTGGTGCTGCTGAAAACCGGTTTGTCGCTCCGGCTGGGGCTGGGCGTGGCCCTGCTACTGCGGCTGCTGTGGCTGCCGGCACTGCCGGCCTTCTCCGACGATTATCACCGCTTCCGCTGGGACGGCCTGCTACTTACTCACGGCATTAATCCCTACCAATACCGCCCCGCTGAACTCCTGACGCCTGATTCTGCGGCTGCCACGCCGCCAAGCGGCGCGGGCCGTAAGCTGTCGGCCGCCACCCGGGCACAGCTGCGCGCGGAGTATCCGGCCCTGAACTCGCCCCATTATTACTCGGTGTACCCGCCAGTGTGTCAGCTGGTGTTTGGAGCGGCGGCAGGGCTGTTTCCGGATTCGGCGCGGGGGTTTGTGGTAGGGCTGCGGCTGGCCATTCTACTGGCCGAAGCGGCCACGGCCGGACTGCTGGTGTTGCTGCTGCGCCGGTTCGGGCAGCCGGCGCACCGGGCACTGTGGTACCTGCTCAACCCGCTGGTGGTGTTGGAGCTGACCGGCAACCTGCACTTCGAGGCTCTGGTTGTCAGCTTTCTACTACTGATGCTCTGGCTGCTTACGCGCGGCCGAACATTGGCGGCGGGCGGGGCCTTGGCGCTGGCCGTAGCCACCAAGCTGCTGCCGCTGCTGGTGCTGCCGCTGCTGCTGCGTCGTTTACAGCTGTGGCCCCTCGGGCCGCTGGTGCGGTTCGGGCTCGGCTTGGCTGGGGTCCTACTGCTGCTGTTCGGGCCGTTCCTGAGCCTGGAACTGCTGCGCAACATCGGGCGGAGCCTGGACCTGTACTTCCGTACGTTCGAGTTCAACGCCAGCTTCTACTACCTGCTGCGGGCGGCCGGGCAGTGGTACACCGGCTACAACCAGATTGCCCGCCTCGGCCCGGCCCTGGCCCTCACGGTAGCCCTCGGGGCCAGCATACTGGCCCTCACGGAACGGCGCCCAACCTGGGCCACCCTGCCCCACGCCCTGCTGCTACTGCTCACGCTGTACTTCCTGCTGGCTACCACCGTGCACCCCTGGTACCTGACGCCGCTGGTGGCCCTGAGCGTGTTCAGCCAAGCCCGCTACGCGCTGGTGTGGTCCGGAATGGCGGTGCTGTCGTACGCGGCGTATCAGACCAGCGCCTACACCGAAAATCTGATGCTGGTAGCCCTGGAATACGGCGTGGTGCTGGTGGTGCTGGCCCTGGATGCGCGACAAGGCCGCCTCAGCGCACCGCTACAGAGTCAGGCATAGCGGCAACGGAGTCAGGGGCGGAATCAGTTATATGGGAGTCGGCAGCGGCTGGCGTAGCGGCGGGGGCCGACTGGGGCCAGTAGGCGTAGCGGCGCACCTGCTTCAGCCAGAGGTTGCGGCCGTCCCAGGTGGTCTGGCGCAGCAGCACGTTGGGGTAGGTTTTGGCAAACCAGTACACGTTCTGTTTCTGGTCGGTGAGGGCCACGCGCACGCGCCAGGCCGGCTCAGGCGTATCGGCTGTCAGGCCATCTTCCACCCTGATCTGGGCTTCGTAGAGGTGCGGGGCGGGGGCTTTGCTGGTCTGCTGCAACTCGTAGATGCGGGCCGCTACCGTCGGCAGCGTTTCAAACCGCATACTGCGCAGCGTGTAGGGAAGCGCATCCTCAAACAGCACGTCGTGGCGGAGCGTCCGGCGGCCTTCGCCCTGCCCGTCCCAGTACGAGTTGTAGGTTTGCTGGTACTGCAGGCCGTCATCGGTAATGGCCTTGAACGTAGTACCGCACCACTCCTGCGACGAAGTGGTGAGCTTGTGCAGCTCCACGGGCTGGTCGCGCCGGAAGAACAAAGACGTCAGGAAGTGGTAGGGGTAGTTGGGGGTCGGGATGCGGCAGAACTGGTTCACCTTCATCACCGGAAACACGTCCTTGCGCTGGTAATCGTCGGTCTTGACGTTGTACTGGCGGTTAAACTCCTCCTTCACCGTGATAAGCGTGTACTCGAAGCGGCGCGGCTCCCCGTACAGCACCCGCTCGGCCTCGTAGGTGGCTACCTCGGCCTTGCCATCCTCCCACAACGGGTTCATGGCCCACTGCTGCTGAAACGGACCACCCCGCCGGGTAAGCGGGTTACCCAGCGGAATCTGGTCGGCAGCCCGCTCCGGCTTCCGGTCAGATTTGGAGGAGCAGGCACTGGCCAAGCCCAGCACGGCCCAAAACGCAACAACACAACGCATACACAAGGGGAACAGAGGCACAAAGGTGCGCTACCATACGCGCAAACCCTAGCCTAATGTTTGGCCGGAAGCCAACTGCCAGGCGCGCAGGTCGGCCCCGGTATCAATATCGGTCAGCTCCGGCAGGCGGTGCAGGTGCAGGTGCAGGCGGGCCGCGTCGGCTTCGGTTTCGGTTCGCACGGTGGCCGTGCTCCAGGGCTTATTCCGGAAAAGCTCGGCGTGCAGCTGCTTCAGGCCCAGTAGATAATACCCGCCATCGGCGGCCGGCCCCAGCACCACATCGTGGGTGTCTAGCGCGGCAAAGGCTTCCGTGAGGTGTTCAGTCGTCAGCCCCGGGCAATCCGTCCCGATGATGACCACTTTCGTGGCTCCCCGGGCCAAGTCGTGGTCAAAGGCCATCTGCATTTTCTGGCCCAGGTCGCCGGGGGGCTGGGGTAGCTGCTCGTAGCCGGGCCAGTCAGCGGCCTGCTCCGGGGCGTGGGCCGTTTCGGCCAGCCACACGGTTTTGTGTACCGCCAGCGGAGCCACCACCGCCCGGGTGTGCGCCAGCAGCTGCCGGTAAATTGCCAGGGCCGCTTCCGCACCGATATCGGCCGCCAGTCGGGTTTTCACGCGCCCCAACTCCGGGTGCCGGGCAAAGATGATGAGATGTTGCAAAGTCGTTTTTGGTTTTGGTTTTTCGTTGTTGGTTATTGGTCGGATTGGCTGCTGACGAAGCTGTTTGGGCAGTCAGAAAAAACCGTCACGCTTCGACAGGCGGACGACAGATAAAGCATGACGTCCTGGCAACTTTCTAAGCAACCTCGACAACTCACCAGAAACGAAAAACTAATACCCAACAACTGACACCTTACTCATACGCCGGGGTGCCTTTTTTTAGCCAGGGCCGCCAAAGCACGGAGTATGGATGGACGTTGGCGGTGGTGCCCTGGGCGTTTACCACGCCGTAGCCTTCGTTTACCCACTGGAAGATGCCGCCGTAGAGGTTGCGCACGTCCTGGAAGCCCTGCTCCCTCAGCCACGCTCCCACCTGCTCGCTCCGCGCGCCTACCGTGCAGTACACCACCACCGGCCGGGTGCGGGCCACGCCGCTCAGGTTGGTTTCGCGGTAATGGTCGAAATCCACGAACCGGGCTCCCGGCAGGTGGCTCACGCGGTACTCGGCCGGGGTGCGGGTATCCAGCAGCAGCACCGGTCCACTGGCCGATTGTTGCAGCAGCGCGGTGAGGGCGGCAGGCTGCACCACGGGCACCGTCTGCTTGTAGAGCAGCTTCAACATGTGGTCGTAGGCACTCATATCTGAAGAAGCCGGGGCCGGCTGCTGCCCGCAGGCGGTCAGGGCCACGGCCAGAAAAAAGGCCATGACCAAACTAATCCGCCGGGAAAACAGACACCGCAGCATAAACAAGGCAGTTACAAAAATTCAGAGAAACAAAAGCGCCGCCTGAGCCAGCCCCTACGCCGGCCGGGTACGGCGCACCCGAATCCGGACATGCTCGCCGTTTTCGGAGGTAGTAGGCTCCACCAGAATCTGGTCGGATTCGTCGTAGTAATTAGCTACGCCGCGCACTATACCCACGGCCAGCGCCCCCATCCGTCGTTTCGACACATAGTCGATAAACAGCTCGTCGGGCGAGATACGCGTCACGTTCAGCACGGGGGGCGCATTCTCGGCGTGCTCCTGGCGCACCTGGCGGTGCATGGTGTTTTCGGTGTGCTCCAGCATGTCCAGCGTGGTCCAGCCGGGTTGCAGCAGCCGCTGGTACATGTACATCAGGTCGGGCACCAAGTACTCGCCGAACCGCTCGTGCAGCTCATCGGCCGAGAGGCCGGTCATGGCGGCCGCCTCCCCTACCAGCCGGTACATGTGCTCGTCGGGGTACACGTTTTTGTGGTCGAAGTGACTGGCCGTAAGGCCCGAGGCTTCCAGCAGCCGGATCCAGGTGCTGTGGTCGTACTGGGTTTGGACGTAGCGTTTAAGCAGCGTGAAGATGGTACCGTGCACGAGGAAAAAGCTGATTGGTAAGGCCGGAAGATAGCCGGATTTGCCCGAATCACCCGGCCGGATACGACAGGGAGCAGGCTGCTTGCGCAACCTGCTCCCCGGCTTTAACTCCAACTTGCTCCTAGATGTTGCCGACTACCGTCATGGTGCTCAGCGTGGGCGAGGCAGCTCCCCCGGCATCTTCCACCGTTACGGCGAAGGCCTGGGCACTGGCAATGTCCTTCATCTGCTGGATACTGTCGCCGGCTGCGGTAGCCGAGGCCAGTACGCCGGCATCCACCGGTTTGCCGTTATCGAGGGCCCACAGCTGGTACTGCTTGCCTTCGGGCAGCGCGGGCAGGTTGCGGACGTCCACGAATACCGCTTTGGTCTGGGTGTTGTAGTACACGCGGGCCAAAGCCTCGGGGGCTTTCGGGGTGCCTTTCAGCTCTACGGGGCGGAAGGCCTCGTTGCGCAGTACCGACAACTGCTGGTCCCGCTCGTTGAGGGCCGCTTTCTGGGTAGCCGCGTAGCGCGACTGTTCCGTCTGGGCTACCTGTAGGTTGGCTTCCGTTTCCTTCAGTCGACTGTACAACAGATAGTTGCCCAGCGCACTCAGCATCAATAGAGCCACCGAGGCGGCAATCATCAGGCGGATGCGGCCGGGAGCTTCGGCGGCGGGCAGCTGCCGGACCACCGCCTCCTGCTGAGCCGGAGCGGCTACGGGCTCCGACACGGGAGACACGACCATTCGGGGCGAGGCTACCGGAGCATCGGCCGTCTGAATGGTTTTTTCCTGCTCGGCCGTAGCCCGGATGGCCTGCTGCCAGCCCGCCAGCACCCGTTCGCGCATCCCGTCGGGGGGCGTTACGGCGTGGGCTTCGGCATAGACGTCCAGTCCGCCAATCACCTGTTTCAACTCCCGGGCTACGTCCGGGTGTTCCCGCGCGATACGCTCCACTTCGGCGCGTTCGGCCTCACTGAGTACGCCCAGAGCGTATTCTTCGAGGATGCCAGATTCGATGTAGTCCTGTATGTTCACGATTACCGAATCAGTTTAGAAAGTACTTTGATGGCCGCCCGGGCACGGGTTTTCACCGTCCCGAGGGGGAGATTCAGTTCTTCTGCCACTTCGCTTTGCGTAAATCCGCCGAAATAAAGCAGGTCCACGATTTGTCGCTGGTCCGGATTCAGCTTGTTCGTGATTTCCTGCAGACCAATGTGCTCAGGCCGGAATGATGGTTCGGCGGCCTGGCGCAGCGCTGCACTTTCCTCTATTGGCTGCGTACGACTACCTACGCGGTACTGGCGGGAGCGGATTTTGTCGATGGCTAAATTTCGGCACACATTCATCACCCAGGTAAACAAACGCCCTTTTTCGGCGTCATAAGACGGGAATGAGTGCCAGATTTTCACCATGGCTTCCTGGAGTACGTCCTCGGCGGTTTCTTCCTTCTTCACGATGCGCAGGATAACGCCGTAAAGGGCCGAGGAGTATTTGTTGTAGAAGATGGTCATGGCCCCTTCGTCCCGGTCGCGCAGACGCTGCACGAGTAGAACTTCGGTTTCGAGGGCAGCTGACTCAGGAGTAGAAGCGGACACGGGCAGCAGCTAAGGGAAACAGGGACGGCACAAGCGGCCAAACCCTGCGGATGAAACGAAAGTACACGATAAACCTAGATTTCAGCACAACGGTCCCGTAAAGTACAGTACCGGCGCGCAACCACGTTGCTACGGCCGGCCGGGCAGCGAAGTTGCAATGCCGCTACAACCAGACTGCCGTTGAGCTTGTTTTACGTCCTCTCTCCCACCCGTCATTCCTTTTCCTTTCCTGCTGCTATGCCCATCGAATCCTTCAACCCCTACACCGGCCGCGTCGAGCGGCGTTTCCGCGCCTTCAGCTGGGCCAAAACTGAGCGGATTCTCACCCAGGCCCACCGGGCATTTGCCGAGTGGCGCACCACGGATTTCGCCCACCGCGCCCGCCTGATGCACCGCGCCGCCGAGCTGCTGCGCGAGCGGCAGGACGAGCTGGCCCGCCTGATGGCCGTGGAAATGGGCAAACCCATTGCCGACGGCCGCGCCGAGGCCGTGAAGTGTGCTTTGTGCTGCGACTACTACGCCGAGCACGCCGAGCAGTTTCTGGCCGATGAGGAAATCAAGACGGATGCCCAGCGCAGCTTCATTGCCCACGAGCCCATTGGCGTAGTGCTGGCCGTGATGCCCTGGAACTTCCCGTTCTGGCAGGTGGTGCGCTTTGCCGCCCCGGCCCTGATGGCCGGCAACGTGGGTCTGCTCAAGCACGCCTCCAACGTGCCGCAGTGCGCGCTGGCGCTGGAGCAGATTTTCCACGATGCCGGCTTCCCGCCCGCCACGTTCCGCACCCTGCTCATCGGCTCCGATTTGGTGGAAAAGCTCATCGAGGACGACCGGGTGCGGGCCGTGACGCTTACCGGCTCGGAGCCGGCCGGGGCGGCAGTGGCGGCCACGGCCGGCCGCCAGATCAAAAAAACCGTGCTGGAGCTGGGCGGCTCCGATGCCTTTATCGTGCTGGCCGATGCCGACCTGGAAGTGGCCGCCAAAACTGCCGCCCAGGCCCGTATGATTAACGCCGGCCAGAGCTGCATTGCCGCCAAACGTTTCATTATTGAAAAGCCGGTGCTCAAGGAATTCATCTCGAAGATGAAAACCCACCTGCTGGCGTTTCGCCCCGGCGACCCGCTCGACGAAAGCACCCAATACGGCCCCCTGGCCCGCCCCGACCTGGCCGACGAGCTGACCCAGCAGGTGGAAGATTCGGTGCGGCAGGGCGCGAAGGTGGAGCTATACGGCGGCCAGAGCAAGCCCGGCACCGCTCTGTTCCGCCCCATGATGCTCAGCCACGTAAAACCCGGCCAGCGCGCCTACTCTGAGGAGTTCTTCGGTCCCGTGGCCATCATCCTGGAAGCCCGGGACGCCGACGATGCCATCCGCCTCGCCAACGACTCCCGCTTCGGGCTGGGCGGCTCCATCTGGACCGCCGACGCCCGGCGCGGCCAGGAACTGGCCCGCCGCGTGGAGGCCGGCGCGGTGTTCGTGAATAGCTTGGTGAAGTCGGCGCCGGAAATGCCGTTCGGGGGCATCAAGAAATCAGGCTATGGGCGGGAGCTTTCCCACTTGGGCATCCGGGAGTTTGTCAACCAGAAATCCATCTGGGTGGCGAAGGACGAAAAACCGCAAGCGAGCAAGAAAGTAGAGTAGAACCTGATAACACTTTGTACAACAGCCCGGCAGCCTGAGAGAGGACTCAGATGACCGGGCTGTTTCGTTGAATTCTTACAAGGACCAAATATCAACTTTGCAATTCAAAGTAATTTGCTTTACTATTACATTCTAATTCCGCGAGGACAGTATCAGGAACAGAAGTTTAATAATTACCCGTGCATGGAATATTTCGTAGCGCAGGATTCGGTAGTGCGCCGCATCTGGGGCAAGGCCGATACGGTGCTGTTCATTTTTGCCGGAGCCGCCGCCGAGTTTGCCGTGAACAAGGCCGTGGACTGGCTCTACTTCACCGGTCGTCTGCCCGCCGACCCGCTGGCCCGCCTATTTTCGACGGTGGAGTACGCCCGCCGGATTGTATTTGCCGACCGGGCCGGGGCCGAGCAGGCTATTGACACCATTGCCGCCATTCACGCCGCCGTGGAGGCCAAGCGCGGCCAGGCCATTCCGGCCTGGGCCTACCGCGACGTGCTCTACATGCTTATCGACTATTCCATCCGGGCGTTTGAATTGCTGGAGCGGCAGCTCACGGAGCCTGAAAAAGCGGAGGTATTCGACGTGTTTTGCCGGGTGGGCCAGCGTATGGGCGTTCCGGAGCTGCCCGCTACCTATGCCGCCTGGCTCCCGGACCGCCAGCTTCATCTGCAGCAGGACCTTCTGCACAGCCACTTTACAACTGATTTGTACCGGCAGTACCGCCGACACCTGGGGCCGCTGCGCTACCAGCTGCTGTTGCAGGGGCAGCGGCTGGTAGTGCCTACGGTGGTCAGGCAGCAACTACGGCTGGGGCAGCATGCCTGGCTCCGGGCCGTGGTACCGCTGTACCGCTACGCGCAGCACGCGGCACTTTTCCGGTGGCTGAAAACCAGCCTGCTCCCGCCAGCCTACCGCGCTCAGATTGCCGCTCTGGACGTGGTGCCTGCGGCCACGCTTTCCCAGGCGGCCTAGCCGGGCCGGCCAGCAGCAGCTACGGACAGTGTTTTTCGCCTGATGTCAGCATCCGGCACTTTCCCGGCGGCTGTTAACTCACGTAGCCGAGTACTTTGTACACCATGTATCCGGCTACTTCGTGCAGCAGAATGCTCCACAGGCTCAGGGGCTGGTCGCCGGGCAGCACCCAGTACGCGAGGCTGGGTTTTCGGTCGGAGGAGTAGTAGCCGGCCGGAAAAGGGGTTGGGTGCAACCCCACCTTCGCAAAGCAGCCAATGGCCCGGCGCTGGTGAAAAGCGGAGGTTATCAGTACCGTTGACTTGATTTCCGGATGTTGGGCCAGCAGCTCTTTGGTGAACAATGCGTTTTCGCGGGTATTGCGGCTGCGGGTTTCCAGCAAGATATCCTGCCGGGGTACCCCGGCCAAGCGCAGCAGCACTTCCAGCTCCTTGGCTTCCGTCTGCGCTACCGGGCCATTCAGTGCTCCTGAGCCGCCGGTGATAATGATACGACGGATGCGGCCGGCCCGGTAAAGCCAGAGCGTGTGCAGCAGCCGGTCGGCTCCTTGTTGCACGTATACCCGGTCGTGCGGTGATTTGCGGCCCTCGGTGATGCCCGTGAGCAGAATGCCCGCGTCGTGGTAGCCCAGCTGCCGTAGCGTGATGGGCGGCTTCTCCCAGGCCAGCATAGCCTCGTTGATAAGAGCCGGATTGGTGAACAGCAGCAACCCGGCCGCCGCCGCCCACAACAACCGAGGCCGCCACCGGGCGTTCCGGATCAGTACCCCAGCCAGCAGCAGGCCCACCAGCCAGATAGTAGGCGACAACAGAAAATCCAGAACCTTGGAGAGCATAAAGAACATAGCCGCGAAGCTACGGCAGGATTTCCGGCCCTCACTTCGCGGCCACCAAACGTCACTTGCCCGCCTCTTTATACCGGTGCGGCCACAGTATCGGTGCAGGACTGAAGCTGTTGCAGCATTTGCAGGACTTCCTCTTCCGTGCGCAGCGTATCACATTCTACCAATTGTCCTCGGCAGTACGACACAAAAAACGGGGCCACTTTGGTATCCATCATTTTGCGGGCTACCGGGTTTTCACTGGCATCCAGCCGCAGGAAGGCAGTGGTCTGGTAGGTGGTATCCAGCGCAAATTGCTCAAAGGGCGGGGCCAGCAGGTCACAAACCGGGCAGTTGGAGGAAGTGAATTTGGCCAGCACCCGGGGATAATCGTGGATGAGCGTGCGTAACCCCTCATCGTTAGTGTCAATGACTTTCATGCGGTAAGCTGATTGGTAGAAGCGGTGCGGAACCGGAGCCGGCGAAATGTCCTCCGCAGACAAAAATTTCGTCCCGGGAAATTCCTTCCCGAGACGAATTTATTTTCCTAAAACGGGAAAAAAACCGGCTTAGTTTTTTTCCAGCATCATCTGGCGGATGTACTTCACCGGAGCACTACCGAAACCAAGGAACTGCTCGTGAAAGGTTTTGAGGTCGAATTTAGCTCCCTGCTGCCGTTTCAGCTCCTCACGCAGGTCATAGATTTCGGTGGAGCCGGTGAAGTAGCTACTCAGCTGCACCTGGCTCAGAGTGGCGCGCAGCCACTTGTTGCGGGCCTCGGCCTCCTCCTGAAACCCGTCGCGGCGGAGCGTGGCCACCGTTTCGGCTTCCGTGATGCTGCCGGCCTGCACCTCGTGGTCGAGGATGGCGTTGAGGGTCACGCGCATGTTCCACTTATCCCACATCAGCCAGATTTCGTCGGTGTTGCCGCCATAGTCACTTTCCAGCATCATGCGCTCGGTGTACACGGCCCAGCCCTCAATCATGGCCCCGTTGCCGAAGATGGATTTGATGAGAGAGGGGCTGCGATTGGCGTACACCAGCTGCGTATAGTGGCCCGGAATGGCCTCGTGAATGTTCAGAATCTGCAGAGTGTAGGTGTTGTACTCGCGCAGGTAGCTCTCGGCGCGGGCGGCGGGCTGGCCGGTGAGCGGCTCCACATTGTAGTAGGTGTTGGCGGCCTTGTCGTAGGGCCCGGGGGCCGAAATGCTGGCTCCGGCCCCGCTGCCGCGCATGTACAACGGCGTTTCGCGCACTACCAGCGGCTTGCTTGGGTCCTGGGTGAGCAGCTTATGGTCATCCACCCACTTTACCAGCGTAGGCATCTGGTCCTTCACTGCCTGCACGAAACCCTCGGGCGTGGCGTGCTGCTGCGAAAGGCGACCAATCACCTGCTGCACCACGGCCAGCGAGTCGGCAGGGCGGGTCTGGCCGGGGAAGTATTTCGGGTAGAGGCGTGTCGCCCGCTTTTTCATGTCGCGCAGCAGTTCCTGCTTGTGCTGCAGGGCCTTGCGGTACACCTCATCGGCGGAGTAGGTGGACTGGATATCCAGCGCAAACTTGCGGTCAAACAGCGGCTTGCCGATGCGAAACGACCGGAACTGCCCGGCCGGCAGCACCTGCTGCTGCAAGAAGCGCACGTAGCCTTCCATGGCCAGGCGGGTAGTAGCCAACCGGGCCAGCAGATCCTGCTTTTCCTGGGCCGTGAGGCCGGATTTCGCCACCGAATCCTGCAACGCCTGCCCGAACACCTCCAGTCCGCCCTGGTTCTGGCGGATGGCCAGGTCGGTATGCTCGCGGGTGGGCCGTTCCAGGTTGGTTTTGGCCGCCTCGTAGTAATCCACCACCCGAATCAGCTTGCCACTGATGGCGCGCAGCCGCCGGTCGAGGGGCCAGTAGCGGCCGTTCAGGATTTCGGCCACCGAGCCCCCGATGTTGTAGTTGGCCGGGTTCCACTGCCAGTCGCGCAGCGTATCGGCGTAAAAGCGCGCCGACTGCAGATAGTTCTGCATCAGCCGGAAATCGGTCTGGTTGTTCACCGACAGGTTTTCGAGCGGGTAGGTTTCCATCTCTTTGCGCCGCCGGGCCAAAGCCGCCGCTTCCATCTGTCGGCGGCCGGCGTTGGGCACCACCAGCAGCGAGTCGTAGCGGTGGTAGCCGGCGCCGCTGGCCCACTCGGGGTTGTAGTACCACAAAGAGTCAATGAAGCGTGACTTGTACCGGTCGAAGTCGGCATCGGCCGTGGCGGGGGTGCCGGAAGTGGGTTGGCTGCCGGAGTTGCAGGCGGCCAGGGCCAGCAGGCCGGCTAGGGGCAGAAAACGGGAAACGTAGCGGTGGGGCATATACGGACGAGTTTGAAACGCAAGGTAGTGCCGAATGGACGCGGATTAGTGGCCGGCGTTGCGGCATTTATAAGAAAGCAAACGGCTACCTTGGCTGCCTGTCAACCTTTCCAGCCCCATCTGCTACCCCGCCGCTGCGGCAAAGCAGGAGCCAGCCACCGGATGCCACCACCACGCGTCGGGTTCCGGCGCGGGCGCTTCGGGCGGCTTTTCCCACCTGTTTTTTTCCGTCCCAATGTCTACCGTCACCCTCAGTCGCCGCCGTTTCCTGCACACGCTTGCCGTAGGAGCGGCGGGTACCCTGTTGCTGCCGGCCTGCGTACGCGCCGGGGCCTCGGATGCGGGCTCCTGGCTGGTGTATATCGGCACCTACGGCCCCGCCGAGCAGGACAACATCTGGCTGTACCGGCTGGATGCGGCTACCGGGGCCCTCACGCGGGTAGCCGGAGCCCGGGGCGGGGCGGCCCCCTCCTACCTGACGCTGGATGCCCGCCACCGCTTTCTGTACGCCGTAAACGAGGTGGATAACTACCAGGACACCCCCAATGGCGGGGTCAGTGCGTTTGCCATCAACCAGCAGAGCGGGGGCCTTACCCTGCTGAATCAGCAGGCATCAGCGGGAACCATTCCGTGCTTTATCAGCCTCGATCCGCAGGGCCGGTACGCACTGGTGGCCAACTACGGCAGCGGCACGGTGGCGGCCCTGCCCCTGAACCCCGATGGCACCCTGCAAACTGCCTCCTCCCAGGATCAGCACACCGGCCGGGGGCCGCACAAAAACCAGAGCAACGCCCGCGCCCACTGCATCGTGGCCGGCCCGGGTGGCAAGCACTTTTTCGCCGTGGATCTGGGCACCGATACCGTGTACGGCTACACGCTGGAGCAGGGCCGCCTGCAACGCACAGCCACGCCCGCTTTCCAGGCCAAACCCGGCGCGGGGCCGCGCATTCTTACCTTCCACCCCAGCCGGCCCCTGGCCTTCCTCATCAACGAGCTGGATTCTACGCTTACTTCCTTGGCTTACGATGCGCACCAGGGTACGCTGCGCGAAATCCAGACGGTGCCCTGTCTGCCCGCCGACTTTACCGGCTGGAATGCCTGCGCCGATGTGCACGTGTCGCCGAACGGGCGGTTTGTGGTGGGCTCCAACCGGGGCCACAATAGCCTGGTGGTGTTTGCCCTGGATGAGGGCACCGGCCGCCTCGCACTGGTGGAGCACGTGGCCCTGCCCGGCAAAACGCCCCGCAGCTTCACCTTCGACCCCAGCGGCCGGGTGGTGCTGGTGGCCCACCAGCAGTCTGATACCGTGGTGACGTACTTTGCCGATGCCCGCACCGGCCGCCTCACGCCCACCGGCACCAGCGTGGCGCTATCGGCCCCCGTCTGCCTGCAGGTGTACCCCGATTTTCTCCGCTAACCCCAAACGGCCGCCGCAATAAAACCGCCCCGACCACACATTTTCCGGACACGTTTTTGCCGGCTTCGGCGTTTCCCCGACAGCGGGCAGATAGCCGGCTTCTTCTGCATATGCGCTTCTATTTTTCTACTGATTTACGGCTGGCCCGGGTGGGTGTAGTTATGTTGTTGCTGAGCTTGACACTCACGCTCCAGGCCCAACAACCGGCTTCCGTGCGCCGCCTCGATGAAAGCAACGGGTTCCGGGGCCTGCGCTTCGGCTCTCCGCTCACCGAAAGCCTGCACCTCAAGCTGCTGCAGGACAAGGGCGACGAGAAGATTTACGAGCGGGAAGGCGAGGACCTGCGCGTGGGCCGGTTCTCGGCCGCCCGCATCCATTATAAGTTCTTCAAAGACCAGTTCGCTACCGTCACCATCATTGTGAAGGGTCCCGAGCACACCGGCCAGGTGCTGCCCATGTTCGAGGGCCTCTACGGTCCCGGCCGCCCCGATGGGTTCAGCCACAAGTGGCAGGGCAGCCTAGTGGCCCTTTCCTGCGCCTCTCTGCCCAACGACCAGGTGATTCTGGCTATGAGCAGCCTGCCGCTGACCGCCCAGATGCAGCAGGCCAAAGCTCCCGTCGGCACCACCAAGCTCAAAATCAAACGCAAGTAAAGTCCCCCACCAGAACGTCATGACGTTCTTTTCGGAATGATGCCCTTACGGACAGTTCTGCGCTTCCCAAACCGCAGCCGCCGGAAACCGGCCACCCAATGCGAAACCACCGCTTCGCGCTACATTCGCCGGATAAACTGCTTTCCTGCCATGCGTCGCTTCTCCCCGCTCCTGCTTTCCGGTATTCTGCTCAGCCTGTCTTCGGCCGGGTGTTCTTCTACCCCGCCCGAAACCAGTCGTCCGGCGGCCGCCGACGCCCCGCCCGCCATTGCCGTGGAGCCGGCCGCTTCCGTAGCGCAGGCTCCCGGCCGCTTCCCCGAAACGTTTGAGCAGGGCACCAAGGGCGCCTACACCGAGGCCGACGAGCAGCTGCAGTCCGGCTCCTGGCACTTCACCGAGGCCCTCATCGGCTCCTCCGACCAAGACCACAAGCGCGGGGAGCACGCCGCCCGCCTGCGCACCCGGGGCCGCCTGCGCATGAACTTCGATGCACCCAGCGGCGTGCGCACCATCCGCATCAGCTCGGCCGCCTACGGGCAGGACACGGCCAGCACCTGGGAGTTGTGGGGCAGCGTGGATGGCGGCCGCACGTTCCGCCGCATCGGGGCACCGGTGCAGGCCAAAGGCGCGCGCCTGCTCACCACCACCTTCCAGGGCACCACGCCCGGCCCGCTGCGGCTGGAAATCCGCAAGACCGACGGTGGTTCCGGCCGGCTGAACATTGATGATGTGGTGTTGGAATCCGGCGCGGGCACGGCCGTGGCGGGCGGCAACACCACGTCAGCTCCCGCTACGCCTCCGGTTTCAGCTCCTGCTTCCCCGCGCGTTCAGCCGGCTCAGGCCCCGTCCGTTTCCACCGATAACGACAATATGGGCCTGGGTAACCCCAGCGGCGCCACGGCCAGCCTGAGCAGCTCCACCAACTACCTGCTGGTGAAGCCCCAGTTCACCATCGGCTACAACGCTCAGCGCGGCACGCCCACCTGGGTGAGCTGGCACCTCACCCGCACCGACATCGGCTCGGCCCCGCGCCAGGATGACTTCCGGCCCGACCCGGCTTTGCCCCGGGAGTTTTACCAGGTGACGCGCAACTCCTACGCGGGCTCGGGCTTCGACAAGGGCCACAACTGCCCCTCGGCCGACCGCACCCGCGAACTGGACGACAACTCGGCCACTTTCCTGATGACCAACATGCTCCCGCAGGCCGGCAACAACAACCAGCGCACCTGGAGCAGCCTGGAGGAATGGACCCGCGGCCAGGTGCAGCGCGGCCAGGAGGTGTACGTCATCATGGGCAGCTACGGCAAGGGCGGTACCGGCACCAACGGCTTCAAAACCACCATTGATAACGGCCACGTAACGGTGCCGTCCCGCGTCTGGAAGGTGCTCGTGATTCTACCCGAAGGCAGCAACGACGTGCAGCGCATTGCCGCCGGCCAGGCCCGCCTGCTGGCAATAGACACCCCCAACGACCAGTCCGTGAGCCCCGACTGGAGCCGCTACCGCGTCAGCATCGACGCCATTGAAGCCGCTACCGGCCTGGATTTGCTTAGCAAAATTTCCCTCGCCGCCCAGGACAGTCTGGAGGCCCAGGTAGATACCGCCCCAACGCGGTAACACCCTGTAGAGACGCGTATTCGCGTCTCCCCGTTGAACGCCCCCCGTTGAAAGTTAGCCGGTGGGCAGCAAGTGCTATCCGCGACCAAGCGCCAATACCCGTTCCTACATAGGTTGATGAACTATTCCGCTGGCGGGCGCGTACCTTTGCCTTGATGCGCCCCACCGCACCGTCGTTTTTTCCTTGAGACATCCCCGCCCATTCTGCCCTTCCCTGGGGGTGGAATGGGCGTTTTTTTGGGCTTCCGGCCACTTCTTGCATGCTTACTCAATCCGTTTCCTCATCGGCGCTACGCCCCCGGCATACCTACCGGCTGGCGGTGGGCAGCACCTTTCTGCTGCAAGGCCTGTGCTTTTCTACCTGGGCCGCCCGCATTCCCACGGTGCAGCAGCAACTGGGCCTTTCCGATACCGAGCTGGGGGGCGTACTGCTGGCCGTGCCGCTCGGACTGGTAACCTCACTGCCGCTCACGGGCTGGCTGGTGGCCCGCTTCGGGAGCCGGTTGATGGCCGTGCTGGGCGTGATGCTGTACGCGCTGGGCTTGCCGCTGCTGGGGCTGGCCGCCTCAGTGCCCCAACTGCTGGCGGCGCTGGTGCTGTTTGGGGTAGCCAGTAACATGGCCAACATCAGCGTGAACACCCAGGCCGTGGGCGTTGAGGGCATGTACGGCCGCTCCATTATGGCTAAGTTTCACGGCGTCTGGAGCCTAGCGGGGTTTGCCGGCTCCGCCATTGGCGCGTTTATGATTGCTCACCACGTGGCGCTCCTTCCGCACTTTCTGCTGATATCCGGCGTGGTGCTGCTGGGGCTGCTGGTGGCCCGGCCGTTCCTGCTGCCCCAGGACGCGCCCCGCGAAGCCGACGCCCCCATCTTCGTGCTGCCCGATAAATCCTTGCTGCTGCTGGGAGTGCTGGCGTTCTGCTCTTTGCTCTGCGAGGGCACCATGTTCGATTGGAGCGGCGTGTATTTCCGCAAAGTAGTGGAGGCGCCGGCCGCGCAGGTAGGCGTGGGCTTTGCCGCCTTTATGAGTACCATGGCCGCCGGCCGCTTTATTGCCGACTGGTTCACGGACCGCTTCGGGCGCACCCGTACGCTGGTCCTCAGCGGCTTGCTGGAAGCGGCTGGCCTGCTGCTGGCGGTGGCTTTCCCAAGCTTCCTGACGGCTACCATTGGGTTTATGCTGGTGGGCTTGGGCGTATCGTCGGTGGTGCCGCTGGTGTACGGGGCGGCCGGGAGGTCCAAAACGATGTCGGCCGGCGTGGCGCTGGCGGCGGTTTCCACGGTTGGTTTTGCCGGTTTCCTGCTGGGCCCGCCGGTTATCGGACTGGTAGCCGGCGCCACTAGTCTGCGCGTGTCCTTCTCCCTGATTGCCGTAATGGGCCTGGTTGTGGCGCTGCTGGCCCGCCGCGTGAAGGAAGAATAAGTACGTTATGCAGAGCGGAGCATCCTGCGTACCGCTGCTGGAATAGCATCATAACATCCGCACGTAAGGTTCCTCGGCAAGCCCGGAATGACGTTCTTTAGGTGCTCTTACCACGCGTATTCCCCGCTCCCATGCCTGCTTCCTCCGAGAACATCTACACCCCGCGCCAGCAGTACGTGCTGCTGATTCTGTGCCTGGTGGGGCTGGCCGTGCTGATTCTGGTGGGGTTGGGCAGCTACCTTACGGCATTCCTGGGGGCCGGCATTCTGTATGTGGTGCTGCGGCCCTGGTTTCAGGCGCTGGTACACCGGCGGGGCTGGAACCGGCAGGTAGTCACGGGCGGCCTGCTCACGTTTTCCTTCGTGGTGATTATCCTGCCCTTCACGGCCCTTAGCCTCATGCTGGTCAGCCGCATCCGGGCCTACGCCCAGGATACCAGCCAGATTATGGCCGTGCTGCACAAAATCGAGCAGAAAACCGGCTACCAGTTCACCACCGAGCAGGGCGTGCGCGGGCTGGTGCAGCAGAGTGTGAGCTGGCTCAGCGGCCGGATTCCCTCCCTGGCCAGCGGGCTGCTGCACTTCACGGTAATTATCGGGTTGATGCTGTTTACGCTGTATTTTATGTTCACCCAGGAGGAAGGCTTTTTGCGGGGCCTGCGCCGCTACCTCCCGTTCCGGGCCGGCACCCTGCGTGAGCTGGGCGACTCGCTGCGCAACACAGTGAATGCCAATGTGCTCGGGCAGGCCCTCATTGCCTTCGTGCAGGCCTCGCTCACGGGCCTCACCCTCTGGATTTTTGGGGTCCCCGATGCGTTGTTCTGGGGTACGGTGGCGTTTTTCACGGCGTTTATTCCGGTGCTGGGCACGCCGCTGGTATGGGGGCCGGCCGCCATTCTCAAGCTCACCCAGGGCCACACCGGCCAGGGCATGGGCATTCTGCTGGTGGGCGGCATCGTCATCATGAACATTGATAACCTGCTACGCATTTTCCTGGCCCGGCGCATGGGCAATATTCACCCGCTCATCACGCTGGCGGGCGTGGTGCTGGGCGTCGAAATCTTCGGGATTCTGGGGCTGGTGCTGGGGCCGCTGCTGCTCTCCTACTTCATCGTGCTCATCACCGTATTTGAGCGCGAAAACCGCATCCGCCGCCGCACCCGCCTGGGCCACCCGCTGCTACCTGCTGAAACTGAGGAGCCATTACCAGCCGGCTAACCAGCCAGCCGCAGCTTGAACCGTTGCCGAGTAATGGCTCACCTGCTATCCGAAGCCGTTTCGGGAAGGATGATCGGACCGACGGCTCCTAGCCGCCGGGCTGGAAAACGACAACGCCCGATCTGTCTAACAGACCGGGCGTTATCGTTTATCAAGCAGTAGACTACCGGCTTAGGTTTCCGTCAGCACGGTTTTGAAGCCATGGAGCTTGCCGCCTTCTCCCTCGCCCAACACCAGCACCAGCACTTGCGGGCCCGTGCCGAAGCGGTACACCTGCGTGCCGCTAAGCTCCTGTTTCAGGTACATTTGCAGGGCCTTGAAACGGTTGGCCAGTTCGGGGTTGCCCAGCACACCGTTGTCGGCGGTGTGGTTGCGCAGGAAGTAGGTCAGCTCCTGCTTTTCCACCTGAGTATCGGCGGGCAGGCCGGCCAGCTGGGCCAGGGCCGCATCGGTGAGGCCGCCGGCGGGAGCCGGGAAGCTTACGGGCTCCAGCGGTGCGTCGCCCTCGCTCATGTACACGAGACCCTTGGTCAACTCGCGCAGTTGGGCCAGGGCCGGGTCGTTGGCAGCGGCGGCAGGTTTGGTTGTTTTGGCCTGGGGCTCCGATTCCTCCATGGTTTCGCGGCCGCCTTTGGTGTCGCGCGGGTCGGTGGGGGCGGCGGCGGTGCCGCTCACCACGGCCGGCACCTGCGCCCCAATGGCGGCGGCCAGCTGGTTCTGGCGCTGCTCGGGTACCTTAATCTTGGGGTTGGCGAAGTTCATATCCGACACGTTGTTCATCGGAATGAGGTGAATATGCGCGTGGGGCACTTCCAGCCCGATAACGGCCACTCCTACCCGCTTGCAGGGCACGGCGGCTTTCACGCCCCGGGCCACGCGCTGAGCAAACAAGTGCAGGGCGGCCAGCTCGGCCGGCGGCATATCAAAAATGTAATCGACTTCGCGCTTGGGAATAACCAGCGTGTGGCCTTCCACCAGCGGCGTAATATCCAGAAAGGCCAGGTGATGCTCGTCTTCGGCCACCTTAAAAGCGGGCAGCTCGCCGGACACGATGCGGGAGAAAATGGAAGGCATACGGTGTAGTGGTGAAATTGTGAAGTGGTGAAGTGGTGAAAGACCACGGGCAGGGTCAGCCAAAGTACGGGGCAAAACGCAAAAGAGCGAAGCCAGTGGCTCCGCCCTTTCAAGTAGTTGATGAAATTCACCAACTCACAATTTCACAAACTCACCGCTAGCGGCTGATTTCCAGGATTTCAAACTGCAGTTTGCCAGCCGGCACAGTAATTTCAGCCGTGTCGCCGGCTGATTTGCCAAGCAGGCCTTTGCCGATGGGCGACTTCACGGAGATTTTACCGGCGGCCAGGTTGGCCTCTTCCTCGGCAACCAGCGTGTAGTCGAGCACCATGTTGTTCTTCAGGTTCTTGAGCTTCACCTTGCTCATGATGAGCACCTTGGTCAGGTCCAGGTTCGTCTCATCGAGCAGGCGGGCGTTGCCGACTACTTCCTCCAGCTTGGAGATTTTCAACTCCAACAGCCCCTGGGCTTCCTTGGCGGCATCGTACTCCGCGTTTTCGCTCAGGTCGCCTTTGTCGCGGGCTTCGCGCAGGTCGTCGGCGGCTTTGGCGCGGCCACGGATTTTGAGGTCCTGGAGCTCATCCTTCAGCTTCTGAAGACCTTCGGGAGTATAGTAGTTGATGGTAGACATGGTGGGGTGCTGTAAGCTCAAAAAACAAGGAGAACGGCCAGCGCGGCTGGCCGTTCTCCCCGGAACAGGTTTAGGCAAATATACGAAACGTTGGGGAAAACGGCCAGAAAGCCCCTCGTCATTCCCCCGGAGCTACCCCAGAAACACCCGTAGCTTCTCGGCCAGCACCCGGTTGATGCGCTCGTAGCTCTGGAAGCTCCAGCCGCCCACGTGGGGCGAGAGAACCACGTTCGGGGCCGTGCGCAGGTAGTCGTAGCGGGTTTGCTGTTCGGGGCTTAGGGTGATGAGCTTCTCGTTTTCGAGCACATCCAACGCTGCGCCGCGCAGCTGGCCGGTTTGCAGGCGCTGCACCACGGCGGCGTGGTCGAGCACCTCGCCCCGGGCCGTATTCAGCAGCCACAACGGGTTCCGGAACCCGGCCAGCAGCTCCTCGTTCACAAAGTGGTGGTTGGCCGCCGAGTACGGAATGTGCAGGCTCAGCACCTCAGCCCGCGCCTGCAGCTCGGCCAGCGTTACCAGCGTGGCGTGGTGGTTGGGCTCCACGCGCGGGTCGTGGTCGTGAGCCAGTACGGTGCAGTCGAAGGCCTGGAGGCGCTTAGCGAAGGCGCGGCCCATGTGCCCGTAGCCCAGCAGCCCGATGGTTTTGCCCCCGATTTCCTCACCCCGGTTCGCCTCGCGCCGCCACTGGCCCTGGCGCACCTCCTGGTCGGCGCGGGTAATATTGCGTAGCAGCGCCAGCAGCAGCCCCACGGCGTACTCGCCCACCGCGTCGCGGTTGCCCTCGGGGGCGTTGAGCAGCGTTACGTTGGCTTCAGCCAGGGCGGCTTCGTCAATGTTATCGACGCCGGCCCCGGCCCGGCCCACGTAGCGCAGGTGCGGGCCGTGGGCCAGCAGCTCCCGCGTCACGCGCAGCTTAGAGCGCACCAGCAGCCCGTCGTAGGGGTGCGCGGCCAGCGCGGCGGGCACGTCGGCGGCCTTCAGCTCGGGCCGGTAGTGCAGCGTAACACCCAGCGGCTCCAGGTACTCAGGGAGGCTGGGGTGCATTTCGTCGATGACGAGGCAGAGGGACATTTTCAATTAGAAATTGAGAAGTAAAAACTACCGTCGTGATGCCTTGCCAACAGCACTACGCAACACTGTGTATTAATCCACCTTATGCTCCGCTACATGCTGCGTCAGCCCCACGAAATCGGCGACGCTGAGCTGCTCGGCACGCTTGTCGAAGATGGGGTCAGTGGTGGCTTCGGGGGGCATACCCAACGGCTTCAGCGCGTTGCGCAGGGTTTTGCGGCGGGTGGAGAAGGCCTGTTTCACCACTTTGAAGAATAGCTTCTCGTCGCAGGCCAGGCTTTCCGTGCTGTTGCGGGTGAGACGGATAACGGCCGACTGTACCTTGGGCGGCGGGCTGAACACGTGCGGCGGCACCGTGAACAGGTACTCGATAGTATAAAACGCCTGGAGCAGCACGCTCAGAATGCCGTAGGTTTTGGAGCCGGGGCCTTCGGCGAGGCGGTCGGCCACTTCCTTCTGAATCATGCCCACGCACTCGCGCACCTGCTGACGGTGAGCCAGCACCTGGAAGTAAATCTGGGAGCTGATGTTGTAGGGAAAGTTGCCGATGATGGTCAGCGGCTGCCCGTCGTAGAGCTTGGCCAGGTCCATTTTCAGGAAATCCTGGGAGTAAATCCGGTCTGCCAGCGCCGGGTAGTGCTTGCCCAGGTACGCCACCGAGTCCCGGTCGATTTCCACTACCGAAGTGCGGTATTCGGGGTGTTGCAGCAGTGTTTGGGTGAGTACGCCCATACCGGGGCCAATTTCCAGCACCTCCTTCACGCCATCGGGCAGGCGCAGGGCCTCCACAATGTTGCGGGCAATGTTGGGGTCGTTGAGGAAGTGCTGCCCGAGGTGCTTTTTGGCTTTAACGGAATCCATGAGGAGGAAGTAGGTAGGGGGTAGATGGTAATAGGATAGCAGCGTGCAAACAGTACCAGGAAACAGGCTGGCTCAAGTCAATATTTCTGTTGCTTGAACTAAGCTGGAGCTACCTTTCCTCCAACTGCCTGCTACCAACTACTTACTACCTGTTACCTTCACGGCCCAAAGATACGCCAGTGCCAGCCGTTTCTTCCTGTCCCGGGCCGAAGCGCGGTGCCGGCTTCCTCCTTACCTGCTTCCACTCATGCCCTTAGCCCTCGCCTACTCCGCCGATTTTCCCGCCATTGCCGACACCGTGTTCATTCTGCCGGCCGGCACCCGGGAGCTGCCCGTAACCGCCGCCGCTGACCTGCCCGAAGCCGCCCGTCAGTACGTGGCCACCCGCCTGCAGGCCGATGACAAGCTCATCAGCGTGAACCAGTACACCCACCACCACTACTACGTGGTGGCCGAGGACAAGAAAACGGCCGACCTCAGCACGGAAGCCCTGCGCAAAGCCGGCCACAAGCTGCACGCCCAGCTCAAGGCCGATGAGGTGGCCGAACTATATATCTGTAACCTCACCGCCCCCGGCGGGGCCCTGGCCCTGGCAGAAGGGCTGGCCCTCACGGCCTACCAGTTCGAGGGCTACAAAACCGACGAGAAATCGAAGAAACCGGCCACGCTTCAGCAGCTCACGCTGGTCGGCCCCGACCTCTCCGCCGAGCAGGTACAGGAGCTGGATGGCGTGCTGCAAGGCGTGTACCTGGCCCGCGACCTGGTGAACATGCCCTACTCCCACCTCAACGCTACCCAGCTGGCCCAGCAGTTCGAGCAGGCCGGCGAAGCCGCTGGTTTCTCGGTGGAAGTACTGGATCTGGTGCGGATTGAGGCCCTGCGCATGGGCGGCCTGCTGGCCGTGAACCAGGGCAGCCCCGAGCCGCCCACCTTCACTATTATGGAGTACAAGCCGGAAGGTGCCACCAATGCCAAGCCTATTGTGCTGGTGGGCAAGGGTGTAGTGTATGATACCGGCGGCCTCAGCCTCAAGCCCACGCCCAACAGCATGGACCTGATGAAGTGCGACATGGCCGGCTCGGCCGTGGTGGTGGGCGTACTCACGGCCTTGGCCAAAAACAACGTACCCCTGCACGTCATCGGCCTGGTGCCCGCCACCGACAACCGCCCCGGTGGCCCCGCCCTGGCCCCCGGCGACGTCATCACCATGTACAGCGGCCTCACGGTGGAGGTGATGAATACCGACGCCGAAGGCCGCCTCATTCTGGCCGACGCGCTGGCCTTTGCCAAAAAATACGAGCCCCAACTGGTGCTCGATTACGCCACGCTCACCGGCTCGGCCGTGCGGGCCATCGGTATTGAGGGCACCGTGTACATGGGTACCGCCGACGAGGAAACTATGCTGGCCCTCAAAAAAGCTGGCAACGCTACCCACGAGCGACTGGTAGAGTTTCCGCTCTGGGATGAGTACGCCGACCACATCAAGAGCCCCATTGCCGACATCAGCAACCTGGGCAAGGCCGAAGCCGGCGCCATTTCGGCCGGCAAGTTCCTGGAGCGCTTCACCGAGGGCTACCCCTGGATTCACTTCGATATTGCCGGCCCCGCCTTCCTCACCGCCCCCGATTCTTACCGCGGCAAAGGTGGCACCGGCACCGCCATCCGCTCCACGTATGAGTTTTTGAAAGGGCTGTAATTGTCCACTTGTCATCCTGAGGCGGAGCCGAAGGACCTTCTGCCCCTCTGAACGACTCTGCGGTAGCCTCTGCGTCCTCTGCGGGAAACGACGCCAGAACCACTCTAACGGGAGAAGGTCCTTCGCTTCGCTCAGGATGACAGCCCCATTCACTTACTCGCTCATTTACTCATTCTCAATACATGCTTCCACGCATTGGTATTTCCGTCGGCGACCTAGCCGGCATCGGTCCGGAAATCATCTATAAAACCTTCCTCGACCAGCGCCTGCTCAAGTTCTGCACGCCGGTGGTCTACGGCACGGCGGCTGTGCTTTTCGGCGACTTCCCGCACGACGCCAGCCACGAGCCGCTCACGTTCCGGCAGGTGCGCGAGGCGGCCGATATTGCCCCCGGCAAGCACAACGCCGTCACGTGCTGGGATGAGGACTACCACCTCACCCCCGGCCAGCCCAGCCCGGCCAGCGGCACGGCGGCCCGCCTGAGCCTGCAGGCCGCCGCCCGCGACCTGAAAGCCGGCCTGCTCGACGCCCTCGTGACGGCCCCCATCAGCAAGGAGAACACCCAGGCCGACGACTTCCGCTTTCCCGGTCACACCGAGTTTCTGACCAGCTTTTTCGAAGCCAGGGAAAGCCTGATGCTGCTGGCCGCCGATGACCTGCGCGTGGCCACCGTCACGGGCCACATTCCACTCAAGGACGTGCCGGGCCGCGTAACCAAGGAGCTGCTCACGGCCAAGCTGCGCATTTTGCTGCACTCATTGAAGCACGATTTCGGCATCGAGAAGCCGCGCGTGGCCGTGCTTGGCCTCAATCCCCACGCCGGCGAGAACGGCCTGCTCGGCACCGAGGAGGCCGACGTGGTAACGCCCGTGCTGCGCCGGTTTCAGGAAGAAGGCCACTTGGCCTACGGCCCGTTTCCGGCCGATGGCTACTTCGGCACCCGCCAGTTCAAGCAGTTTGACGCCACCCTCTCGCTCTACCACGACCAGGGTCTGATTCCCTTCAAAATCCTGGCCTTCGAGCGGGGCGTGAACTTCACGGCCGGTTTGCCCGTCATCCGTACTTCCCCCGACCATGGCACGGCCTACGGCCTGGCCGGTAAGTTCCAGGCCGACGAAACGTCTTTCCGCGAGGCCCTGTACATGGCCTGCGAGCTGGTGCGCTACCGCAAGTCGGAAGCCGAAATAAAGCCCCTGATTCCTGGTCCCGCTCCCCGCAGTGCCCGCAACGACTAGGCGGTAAAATTCCGTCGAGGTTCCTTGACCGTCATGCTGAGCCTGTTGAAGCATCTCTACCGCTTCGCCTAGCTCAGCATGACGGTCTGACGACTTTTTACACAGCTTCATCAGCTCAAACGCTGTATACCAGACTCCTCTTACCTCGAAGAAACAAGGCTAATCGTTAAATATCTGTCGCACCAAACAGAAACTTTCTTTCCAAAAACGAAATTTACTTTGCGGTTTTAAAATTGCGCCGTAAGTTTGCAGCCGTAATCAGCGGAGCCGGTTCGGCTCCGTTTTGTTTTTCGACGCTTTCATGACCTTGACCACTCCTACCGACTATCGCACCGCCCTGCGCCGCCTCGATGCGCTGGTAGCTGCGGGCGTAGAGGGCAACGTGGCCCTGGAAACGGAGTTTCGGGAGCTGATTACGGCTCTTGACGTGTACGAAAGCAAGCTGGGCCTGCTGCCGATTCCCAATCTGCCGACCTCCCTGGCCGAAATGATTGAGTTGAAGCGCCAGCAGATGCGGCTCAAGCAAAAGGAGCTGGCCGAGCTGCTGGAAGTGCCCGCCGGCCGCCTCTCCCAGATTCTGAGCGGCAAGCGGCGCGTTACGCTCGATCTGGCCAAGCGCCTGTACGAGCGCCTGGGTATTCCCTCGGATTTTATCCTGAAGAACGCCTGACCAAAGCGCCATACTGGGCTGCTGCTTTTACAAAACGGGCAAAACTTGTTACTTTTGCCCCCTGCTAAAAACTCACCGTGAAGAAGGATTCGCCATACGACATCAACATTGCCCGACTGGCCGATAAAACGCACCATTTCGCGTTTGATCTGGACCGCTCCTTCTTCGAGCAATTCGACCAAGAGCTGATTCCCGACGGTAACATCCACGCCGATATCACCCTGACCAAAACCGAACGGCTGATTACCGTGGATTTCGACCTCCAGGGTACTGTGCGTCAGGTCTGCGACCGGAGCCTCGACGACTACGACCAGGAAATCGACGCCCAGGAGCAACTGCTGGTGCGTTTCGGGGAGCAGGCACAGGAGCTGGACGACAACGTGCTGCAAATCACACCCGATACCCAGACGCTCCCGCTGGCCCAGCACCTGTTCGACTACATCGGACTGGCCCTGCCCATGAAAAAGCTGCACCCGCGCTTCCAGAACGAACCCGACGAGAACCCCGATGCCGATGCCACGCTCATCTTCACCACCCGCAAGGAAGGCGAGGATGATGCGGACGACGACGATACCGACCCGCGCTGGAATGCGCTCAAAAACCTCAATTAGGCTGAATCGGGCCTGATTTTTCTCTCTTAACTTTTACTTTTTAACTTTTCCCCGACCATGGCACATCCTAAGCGCCGGACCTCCTCCGCTACCCGCGACAAGCGTCGTAGCCACTACAAGCTGACTCCTAAAGCCGTGACGCTTTGCGCCACTACCGGCGAGCTGCACCTGCGTCACAAAGCCTACGTAGTAGACGGCGACCTGTACCTGAACGGTAAAGTAGCTATCAAAGATTACGCGCCCGTAGCCGCTCCGGCTCCTACTGACAACGACGAAGAGTAGTCGTACGTTAGCTGCTTATTGCCTCGCGGCTCCGCAACCACTATTACCGCCCGGCGGTTGGTTTCCGACATCGGGAGCCCGCCCCGGGCGGTGAACTGCGGCCCGAGGTTTCTCTCCCGGACCTCTTTGATTCCCCGTTCATGAAGATAGCCCTGGACGCAATGGGGGGCGATTTTGCTCCTCAAGCCGCCGTCGATGGGGCCGTTCTGGCCGCTCAGGCGCTGGCCGGTAAGGCCCAGATAGTGCTCATCGGCCAGGAAGCGGCCGTGCGCCCCCTGCTGGACCAGCACGGTGCCGCCGCCGCCGACCTTACCCTGGTTTCCGCTTCCCAGATCATTGAGATGGGCGAGCACCCGGCCAAAGCCTACCAGCAGAAGCAGGATTCCAGTATTGCTGTTGGCTACAAGCTGCTGGCTACCGGTGAAGTGGAAGCTTTCTGCTCGGCCGGTAATACCGGCGCGATGCTGGTGGGTGCCATGTTCAGCGTGAAGGCGGTTCCCGGTGTGATGCGCCCTGCCATTGCCAACTTTGTCCCCAAACTGCACGGCGGTATGGGTATCATGCTGGATGTGGGGGCCAATGCGGAATGCAAGCCCGAAATGCTGGAGCAGTTCGGTGAACTGGGCTCATTGTACGCCAAGTACGTGCTGGGTATTGAAACGCCTAAGGTGGGCCTTATGAACCTGGGCGAGGAAGAAGGCAAAGGCACAGCCATTACCCAGGCCGCGTACCAGCTGCTGAAAGTGAACCCTCATATTCACTTCATCGGCAATATCGAGGGCCGCGACCTGTTCAATGACAAAGCCGACGTGATTGTGTGCGACGGCTTTACGGGTAACGTGGTCCTGAAAATGGCCGAATCGGTGTATGATATTATTGCCGAGAAAGATATTCACGACCCGTTCCTCGACAAATTCAACTACGAAGCTGTTGGGGGCTCGCCCATCCTTGGCATCAACGACAATGCCATCATCGGCCACGGGGTAAGCACGCCTCAGGCCATCTGCAACATGCTGCTGCAAGGCTACCAAATGGCCCACTCCGGCATTGCTGATCAGATAAAAAACACCTTTAAGTCCTAGGAGCGACTGTAAGTCCGGCCGCCGAGCCGGACTTTTCCTTTGCCGCATCTGCTGTTCCCCAATTCGCTGATGAAGATTACCGCTGCCATTACCGGAGTCGGTTCCTACGTGCCCGATTACGTGCTGACCAACCGGGAGTTGGAAACCCTGGTGGATACCACCGATGAGTGGATTTTAAGCCGTACGGGAATTAAGGAGCGACACATTCTCAAGGGCGAAAACCAGGGCACTTCGGTGATGGGTATTAAAGCCGTAGAGCAGTTGCTGGCCAAAACCGGCAACCAAGCTGCCGATATCGACCTGCTGATTTGCGCCACCACTACCCCCGACCTGGTTTTCCCGGCCACGGCCAACATTATTTCGGCAGCCGTAGGTGCTACCAAGGCTTTCAGCTTCGATATGCAGGCGGCCTGCTCGGGCTTTATGTACGCGCTGGCCACTGGCTCGCAGTTCATTGCCACCGGCACCTACAAAAAAGTAGTGGTGGTGGGGGCCGATAAAATGTCGAGCATCATCGACTACACCGACCGCGCCACCTGCATCATCTTCGGAGATGGGGCCGGGGCCGTGTTGCTGGAACCCAACACCGATGGCCTGGGTCTGCTGGATCAGGAGTTGCACTCCGATGGCAATGGCGAGCAGTATCTGCACCAGAAAGCCGGCGGTTCGCGCCGGCCGCCCTCCGCCGATACTGTAGCCCACCGCGAGCATTACGTGTACCAGGAAGGGGCCGCCGTATTCAAGTTTGCCGTGAAAAATATGGCTGACGTGGCCGCCCAGGTGGCGGAGCGCAACGGTCTTTCGGCCGAGACCATCGACTGGCTGGTGCCCCATCAGGCTAATAAGCGCATCATTGATGCCACGGCCCACCGCGTCGGCATCGGCCCCGAGAAGGTGATGCTCAACATTCACAAGTACGGTAACACTACCAACGGCACCATTCCGCTGTGCCTCTCCGACTACGAGCAGCAGCTGCGCAAAGGGGATAACCTCATCATTGCCGCCTTTGGTGGCGGCTTTACCTGGGGCGCGCTGTACCTGAAATGGGCCTATGACCCCAAACCCGACCCGCGCACGGCGTAACCTCACGCGGCGCGAATACGGAAAACCTCCTATACTTGCACTCCCGACGTGCCGCCCCGCCAGTTTCCCGGGACGGCACGTTTTTTTTCAATTAAAAATTAAAAATGAAGAATTAAGAATCGGTTGGTCTACCGGTAGCGAACCAACTTGACCAGCCACCATTTTTAATTTTTAATTCCCAATTTTTAATTCCACTACCCCCATTCCTCATGGCCACTACTGCTGATTTCCGCAACGGGCTCGTTCTGAACTACAACGGCGACCTGCACGTCATCACCGAATTCCAACACGTAAAACCCGGCAAAGGCCCGGCTTTCGTGCGTACCAAGCTCCGCAACATCAAAACCGGCCGTGTTATCGATAACACCTTCAACGCCGGGGTGAAAGTGGAAACGGCCCGCGTGGAGCAGCGCCCGCACCAGTATTTGTACAAGGACGACTACGGCTACACGTTCATGGACAACGAAACCTTCGAGCAGGTGGTGCTGCCCAAGGCCATGGTACCGTTTGCCGATATTATGAAGGAAGGCCAGGTGGCCACCATCCTGTTCCACGCCGAAACCGAGCTGCCCCTCACGGCCGAACTGCCGACTACCGTGGAGCTGGTGGTCACCTACACCGAGCCCGGCCTGAAAGGCGACACCGCCACTAACACCCTCAAGCCGGCCATCGTGGAAACGGGGGCCCGCATTCAGGTGCCGCTGTTCATTGATACCGACACCAAAATCCGCATCAAGACCAGCGACTACTCCTATGTCGAAAGAGTCAAATAAGCAGCCCACCAAGTCCTCTCCCACCGCCATGAAAGCCAAAGAACTCCAGGACCTCATCGACTTCATTGCCAAGTCGGGTCTGAACAAAGTCAACATCGAAACCGACGAGTTTAAAATTTCGGTGCAGCGCGAGCCTTCCACGAAAGTGGTTTCGGCTGGTGTGGCCATGCCAGCGGCGGCTCCGGCTCCCGTAGCGGCTGCGGCCCCGGCCGCCGCTTCAGCCCCGGCTACTCCGGCAACGGCTCCGGCCGCGCCAGCCGCTGAGGCTGCCAGTGCCAGCCACGTGGCCCTGAAGTCGCCGATGATTGGCACGTTCTACCGCAGCAACAGCCCCGATTCGCCGGTGTTTGTGCAGGTGGGTGACTTGGTGGAGAAAGGCCAGGTAATCTGCATCATCGAGGCCATGAAGCTGTTCAACGAAATCGAGGCCGAGCAATCGGGCCGCGTGGTGAAAGCCCTGGTCGAAAATGCCTCCCCCGTGGAGTACGACCAGCCGCTGTTCCTGATTGAGCCAATGTAATTTTAGAGCTTAGAATTGAGAGCTTAGAACTTAGAATCCGTGAGTCGGCCCAACGCCGCCGCGAGTCTGAGTTCTAAGCTCTCCTTTCTCACATCTAACCCTGAGAGCTGTGTTCAAGAAAATACTGATTGCCAACCGGGGCGAAATTGCGCTGCGCGTGATTCGGACCTGCAAGGAAATGGGCATCAAGACGGTGGCCGTGTACTCGACGGCCGATAAGGAAAGCCTGCACGTACGCTTCGCCGATGAGGCCGTGTGCATTGGGCCGCCCGCTTCGTCGCAGAGCTACCTGAGTATCCCAACGCTGATTGCCGCCGCCGAAATTACCAACGCCGACGCCATTCATCCGGGCTACGGGTTTCTGAGCGAAAACGCCGAATTCTCGCGCGTGTGCCAGGAAAACGGCATCAAGTTCATCGGCGCTTCGCCCGATATGATTAACCGCATGGGTGATAAGGCCTCGGCCAAGGCTACCATGATTGCCGCCGGCGTGCCTTGCATTCCGGGTTCCGTGGGCCTGCTTGATTCGGTGGAGCAGGGCAAGAAGATTGCCGCCAAAATCAAGTACCCCGTTATTCTGAAGGCTACGGCCGGCGGCGGCGGGCGCGGCATGCGCATCATCAATGCCGAAGACGAGTTCGAGAAAGCTTGGAACGACGCCCGCACCGAATCGAAAGCCGCCTTCGGCAACGACGGCATGTACCTGGAAAAATTTGTGGTGGAACCCCGCCACATCGAAATTCAGGTGTGCGGCGACCAGTTCGGCCACGTGTGCCACCTCTCGGAGCGCGACTGCAGCATCCAGCGCCGCCACCAGAAACTGGTGGAGGAAGCGCCTTCGCCGTTTATGACCGATGATCTGCGCGAGCGGATGGGTGCGGCGGCTATTGCCGGCGCTTCGGCCATCGGCTACGAGGGCGTGGGTACCATTGAGTTCCTGGTAGACAAGGACCGGAACTTCTACTTCATGGAGATGAACACCCGCATTCAGGTGGAGCACCCCGTAACAGAAGAAGTTATCAACTACGACCTGATCAAGGAGCAGATTAAGGTGGCCGCGGGCATTCCGATTTCGGGCAACAACTACTCGCCCAAAATGCACGCCATGGAGTGCCGCATCAACGCCGAGGACCCCACGAAGGACTTCCGTCCGTCACCGGGCAAAATCACGGTGCTGCACATCCCGGGCGGCCACGGCGTGCGCGTGGATACGCACGTGTATGCCGGCTACCAGATTCCGTCGAACTACGACTCGATGATTGCCAAGCTCATCACTGTGGCCCAGACTCGGGAAGAGTGCATCGTGAAAATGAAGCGCGCTCTGAGCGAGTTTGTGGTGGAAGGCGTGAAAACGACCATCCCGTTCCACCTCAAGCTGATGGATAACGAGCAGTTCAAGGCCGGCGACTTCACCACGAAGTTCCTGGAAACGAGCTTCGATTTCTCGGAGCTGTAAACCATACTTTCCGCCAAACCAAAGGCCTGTTCCGCGAGGATCAGGCCTTTTTTGGTTTGTGAGGCCAAAATTTTGCACGGAAGCTGCACATCAATGCAGCACCAAAACCGGCAAACAGCCCATTATTACAATCGAAACAATTTTTAATTGCACTGCATTGATCAATACAGAACCGGATATTGCTTAAAAAAGAGATTAACGGAGGTTAGTGATTACTCACTAAATTATGCTGCTACTCGTGTTTCGAATAGGCAGATTTCGACTGGTGCCCTGTATACTTGCAGTGTTCTAATCCCACTAACCAAAACACCCACTTTTATGAAAGCAAAACTGACCGTAGCCCTCTCGGGGCTGCTGGCGGCTGGTTCCCTGTTGTCTTCGTGCAGCAAAGAGGAACTGCAGCCCACGGCCACGGCCGTGCCCCAGGCCACTTCATCTGGCCAGAATGCCGTGGTGACCAATGGCGTGATGATGCAGGCGTTTTACTGGGATGTGCCAATCAGCAACGCGCAGGGCACCTGGTGGCAGGTGCTGGGCTCCAAGGCAGCTGAGCTGAAGGCCGCTGGCATTACGGCCCTCTGGCTGCCCCCAGCCTACAAAGGTGGCAGCCAAAGCGACGTCGGCTACGGCGTGTATGACCGCTACGATTTGGGCGAATTCAACCAGAAAGGCTCCGTAGCCACGCGTTACGGCACCATCGGGCAGCTGCAGACTGCTATCGGGGCCATGAAGGGCCAGGGCCTGCAGGTGTACGAGGACATGGTAATGAACCACATGGCCTGGGCCGATGCGCAGGAAAACGTGAATGGCAACCTGGTGTACACTAAGTTCAACTTCCCCGGCCGCGGCAATACGTATAGCAGCTACAAGTGGGGCTTCAACAACTTCACCGGCACGCAGCAGGCGCCCAACAATGGCTGGTACCAGTGGAAAAGCTGGGACTTCCAGCCCTACGCCAACAACGACGCCTACGACAACCTGCTGGGCTCGGAAATCCAGTACAACAACAACGCGTCCAACCAGACCGAAACCATCAACTGGGGCAACTGGATTACCACCAAGATGAGCCTCGACGGCTACCGCCTCGATGCCACCAAGCACATTTACACGCCCTACGTAAACCAGTGGCTGGACGCGGTGAAAACCAACGGCCGCTTTGCCGTGAGCGAGGCTTGGTTCCGTAACCTGCAGGACCTGAAGAACTACGCCGCCGCTACCGGGGGCCGCACCAGCCTGTTTGACGTGCCGCTGCACTACACCTTCCAGGACATGAGCAACGGCAACGGCAGCTGGGATATGCGCGGCCTGCAGTTTGCCGGTTTCACCGAGTCGAACCCGACGCTGTCGGTGAGCTTTGTGGATAACCACGACACCGACCACCCCGGCGCGCTGTACTCACCCGTTACCAACTTCAAGATGCTGGCCTACGCCTACATCCTGACCCGTGCCAACGGCTACCCCTGTGTATTCTACAAGGATTACTACAACTATGGCCTCGGCAACCAGATCAAGACGCTGAACGGCATCCGCCAGGCCAACGCCTACGGGGCCGCCGCCGAATACACCAGCGTCAACGACGCCGACGTGTACGCCTACTCCCGGGCCGGCGACGCCACCCACAAAGGCCTGCTGATGCTGCTCAACGACGGCGGCTCGGCCCGCACCAAAACCATCACCACGCCCTTCAAGAGCGCCACGCTGACCGACAAAACCGGCAACACCGGCGGCACCGTGACCACCGACGCCAATGGCACCGGCGTATTCCCGGTAAACGCCCGCAGCTACGCGGTGTGGGTACCCGGCAGCACCGGCGGCACCACGCCTCCCCCCACCGGCGGTACCACGGCCGTATCGTTCAACGTCACGTACAGCGGCACCGTATCGGGGCAGGATGTGTACGTACTGGGCAGCACCGCCCAACTGGGTGCCTGGAATACGGCCAACGCCATTAAGCTCAGCGGCGCTACCTACCCCGTGTGGAAAGGCACCATTAACCTGACCAGCGGCACCAGCGTGCAGTATAAGTACATCCGCAAGGATGCAGCCGGCAACGTGCTCTACGAAGGCGGCGCCAACCGCACCTTCACGCCCAGCGGCTCCAGCCAGACCCGCACCGAAACCTGGCAGTAAGCAACTCTTCCTGATGTTCTATGAAGCTGTTTAGGAAGTAGTAGACCGTCATGCTGAGCTTGCCGAAGCATCTCGCGTGCTGATGTTGAGATACTAATCTGATGTCAACACGCGAGATGCTTCGACAAGCTCAGCATGACGGTCTTTTTTAACTCCTCTAACTTCCTAAACAGCTTCTATTTTCGAAAAAGGGTCGGCCACTTGGCCGACCCTTTTTTATGATTTTTTTGGCAAGTACCCTTCAGCGCGAAGCCTACTTTACTGCTTCCCCGCCCTGCTCGATTTCCGTTACCAGCTCGCCGTACCACGCCTCGCCGTACTTGCGGATGAGGGGTTCTTTCAGGAACTGATAGATGCGCACGCCCAGGCTGGCCCCGAAGGAGCAGGCGGGCGAGCAGATGGTCCACCGGTCGTAGTTCAGGGCCTCGAAGCCGTCGTACTTGGTGATGCGGATGGGGTACAGGTGGCAGCTAATGGGCTTTTTGAACGAAGTGGCGCCGGCCAGGTAGGCCTGTTCGATGCCGCACTTGAGGATCCCCCGCTCGTCGTAGAGGGCATAGGCGCACTCCCGGTCGTTGATGGTGGTGGTGCTGTAGTCGCCCTCCCAGTCCTTGATGTAGAGGCCCTGCTGCTCGATGGCCTCGCGGCCGGCCTCAGTGAGGAAGGGCTTGATGGCCTCGTACTCGTTCTGCAGAATCTGCAGCTCCTCGTCCTCCAGCGGCGCGCCCAGGTCGCCTTCCACGCAGCAGGCACCTTTGCAGGCTTCGAGGTTACAAACGAAGAAATTGTCCCGAATATCGTCGGAAATGATGGTGTGCTGGATCTGAATCATGGAGTTGTCGCGCAGTGGTTCGCAGTGGAAGGCGCAGTGGTTCGCGGTGGTCGTTCACTGCGAACCACTGCGCCTTCCACTGCGAACCACTGCGGGAAATCTAGCCGCAAAGATACCGAATTACCCCACGGCCCGCAGCACCTGTTCCGTCAGCTCGCACTGCCGGGTGTGGGCGTACGTATCCAACGCCTCGGCCTGCCCGGCAGCGCCCAGCCGCCCGGCCAGGCCGGGCTCCGTGAGCAGCCGCTCAATGCAGGCCGCAAACGAATCAATATTTCGCAGCTCGAACAGCAGGCCGGTGCGGTTATCGTCCAGCAGCTCCCGGGTACCGCCGGCTGCCGCGCCCACCACCGGCCGGCCCGCCGCCAGCGCCTCAATGGTCACCATGCCGTAGGTTTCGTTCACGGAGGCCGTTACCGAGACGTCGAGGGCGCGGTAGGCCACTTCGGGCTGGGGCGTGAAGCCGCGCAGGTGTACGGCATCCGAAAGGCCTAGCTCCCGGATGCGGGTCAGCAGCGTGTCGTAGTAAGCGGTGCCTTCGTTGCGGGTGGGCTCCCCGACCAGCAGCAGGTGCAGCTGCGGGAACCGGGGCCGCAGCCGGGCCAGGGCCTCCACCACAAAATCCTGGCCCTTGCCATCATCAAACCGCCCGATAAGGCCCAGCAGCACGGCCCCGGCGGGCAGCTTCAGATGTAGCTGGCGGCGGGCTTCGGTGGTGGTCAGCTGCGCATCCGTGAACTTCTCCAACTCCACACCCAACGGCACTACGTGCAGCTTGGCGGGGGCCAGCCGGGTTTTCTCCAGCACCTGCCGGGCCAGGCCGGGCAAGGGTGAGAGCCAGGCGGCCAGGGCGTTGTAGCGCAGCGTATGCACCAGCCCGCGCTTGGCTAGCCCCAGCTGCATATGCTGCTGATACACCAGCGGCATACCGGGGCTGAACAGCCGCTTGCTCAGCACGGCCACGCCCAAATCGGCGTTGCGGGTGATGATGACGGCCCGGGTACCGAACTGCGCCCACACCCTGGCCAGCCGGCGGGCGGCGGGCACGTCCAGGGCTTTCCAAGGGTTGTGGAAGGGCACTACGGGCAGGCCCAGCTCGGCGGCGCGGACGGCCAGGGGGGAGCCGGCGCGGGTTATCACCTGCACCGGCCAGCCCCGCTGCTGCATCCAGCCGGCAAACCGGGCCGTGTTCAACTCCAGCCCGCCCCAGCTATCCGACAGGCACAAAATGGACAGCGGAAACACGGCGGCGGGCGGAATGGCAGGGTTCATGGCGCGAAGATACGGGGCGTATGATGCGCGAACTCCTATCTTCACCACCCGCCCCACAGCCATTGTTACCATTTATTTTGACTTATGCTTATTCGTTTGCAGCTCCTACTTACTGTTGTCGGCGTTTTGTGCTCGACCTGTCAGCCACGTCCCGCACCGGCTCCTAATCGGTACGGGCTCTACCGCATAGTCGTGGCCGGCAGTAGCTGCTACGGGAGTTGCCCTGAGTTTGCCCTCGATATGGACAGTTCCTTGTTCTGTGCCTACTACGGAGGGGAATTTGCCCGGCACCGGGGCAATTACCGGGGCAAGGTAACGGAGCAGCTTTGGCTGGCAGCAGTAAACCAGATCAATCAGCTCCATCTGGATTCCTTACCTGACACTTACGCCCAGATAGACGATGCTCCCCAGGTCCAGTTCATCCTATATACTTCCGATGGAAAAAAGCACTTCTTGGGCTCCGACGGCGCTTTACCAGAACCATTATTGAAAATATACACTTGGGTGGTACGGAAGGATTCGGTACTGGCCCTACATCCTGCGCCTGACAGTATCAGCTTTGACACTTTCGTGCAACGTCCTTTTCCTCCGCCACCTGCAAACTATCGGCGTAATTTCCTTCCCCCACCCCAAAGCCGTACCTTTGCTAATAAGCCAAAAAGCTTAGTTTCCGATTCTGACTGATTACGCATGGGACTCGATTATCACTCGTTACTGAACCCCTCGCAGGCGGCCGCCGTGATGCAAATTGAAGGCCCCTGCATGATTATCGCCGGCGCGGGCTCGGGCAAAACCCGGGTGCTCACTTACCGCATTGCCAACCTGCTGGAGCAGGGCGTCAACCCCTTCAATATCCTGGCCCTCACCTTCACCAACAAGGCCGCAAAAGAGATGCGCGCCCGGATTGAGAAGGTAGTCGGCCCCGAGGCCAAAAACCTGTGGATGGGCACTTTCCACAGCATTTTCGCCCGCATTCTGCGCTCCGAGGCCGATAAAATCGGCTACCCCCGCTCCTTCACCATCTACGACACCCAGGATTCCAAAACCCTGATCGGGCAAATTCTCAAGGAGCTGGAAATCGACGACAAGCTCTACAAGCCCAACATGGTGCTGGGGCGGATTTCCTCGGCCAAGAACAAGCTGATTTCGGTGCAGCAGTATCTCAACGACCCCGTTATCCGCCAGGACGACGAGGCCTCGCTACGGCCCAAGCTGGGCGCGATTTACCAGCAGTACGCCAACCGCTGCTTCAAGGCCGGGGCTATGGACTTCGACGATTTGCTCTACCAGACCAACGTACTGTTCAAGGACCACCCCGACGTACTGAACAAGTACCAGAACATGTTCCGGTACGTGATGGTGGACGAGTACCAGGACACCAACTACTCGCAGTATCTGATTGCCCGCAAGCTGGCCGCCAAGGAGCGCAACATCTGCGTGGTCGGCGACGACGCGCAGAGCATCTACGCCTTCCGGGGCGCCGATATTCAGAACATTCTCAACTTCGAGAAGGACTACCCCGAGCTGCAGGTGTTCAAGCTGGAGCAGAATTACCGCTCCACCAAGAACATCGTGTGGGCGGCCAACTCGGTTATCAAAAACAACCAGGCTCAGCTGCGTAAAGACGTTTTCTCGGACAACGAGGAAGGCCCGCTGATTGAGGTGCTGAAGGCTGCCTCCGACAACGAGGAAGGCAAGCTGGTGGCCCAGAGCATCTACGAGGACAAGATGAACCAGCATCTGTCGTACGACGACTTTGCCATCCTGTACCGCACCAACGCCCAGAGCCGGGCCATGGAGGAATCCCTGCGCAAGCTCAACATCAAGTACAAGATTGTGGGCGGCCTGAGCTTCTACCAGCGCAAGGAAATCAAGGACCTGGTGGCCTACCTGCGCCTCACGGTGAACCCCAACGACGAGCAGGCGTTGCGCCGCGTCATCAACTACCCCAAGCGCGGCATCGGCGACACTACTTTGGCCAAGCTGATTTCCTCGGCCGAGGAAACCAACCACACCATCTGGGAAGTGGTCAGTAACGCCGATAAGTTTCTGCCCACCCGCACGGCCAACCCCATTGTGGACTTCGCCGAGAAAATCAAGGCCTACACCGCCGTGGCGGCCAAAGACGATGCCTTCGAAGCTGCCAAGTTCATTGCCAAGAACTCGGGCATGATTGAGGAGCTCTACGCCGACAAGAGCATCGAGGGCCTGAGCCGCTACGAGAACATCCAGGAACTGCTGAACGGCGTGAAGGCCTTCGTGGAAGACCCCGAGCGGGAGGAAAAGAGCCTCGGCGCGTTTCTGCAGGACATTGCCCTGGTGACGGACGCTGATACCAAGGACGCCCAGGCCGAGGGCGAGCAGGTGACGATGATGACGATTCACTCGGCCAAAGGCCTGGAGTTCCGCAACGTCTACATCGTGGGCATGGAGGAAAATCTGTTTCCGAGCCAGATGATGATTACTTCCCGGGCCGACCTGGAGGAGGAACGCCGGCTGTTTTACGTGGCCATCACCCGCGCCGAAAAGAAGCTGACCCTGAGCTACGCCACCTCCCGCTACCAGTGGGGTAACCTGCGCAGCTGCGAGAAAAGCCGCTTCCTCGACGAAATCGACCCGAAGTTTGTGGACTTCAAGTACTCGGCCGGCCCCGGGCCCGACCGCGCCGGACCGGGCGAGTCGCCGTTCGGGCACGTGTTTGAGCGCCGCTCGAACCTGATTCCGCCCACCCCGCGCAAAACCGTAGCCACCAAATACGTAGCCCCCGCCGACTTCAAGCCCTCCGATACCAGCAACCTGCAAACCGGCCAGCGGGTGGAGCACCCCAAGTTCGGGTTCGGCACCGTGAGCAAGCTCGAAGACCAGGCCGGCTCTATCAAGGCCATTATTCAGTTTGAGGAAGTGGGCGAGAAAACTCTGCTCCTGAGCTTCGCCAAGCTGCGCATCCATTAACCCAGCGGGGTAGCGTGGCCTTCCAGGGCGGCCGCCGGCCGGGCCCGAAAGGCCCCGGTTCTGTCCGGCTTCTGCTCATTTCCGTTACTTTAGAAGAGCGTAGCCCCTGGCTGCCTCTTTTGCCAACCTTGCCCGGCCGGCTTCTGTGCAAAACAGAATGCCAACGGGGCAAGGTTTGGCGTATATTTGACCCTTCGAATACCATTTCAATGATCTTACCTTCCCTTCATAAACACGAGCTGCTACAGCGCGAATACGGCCAGAGCACGTTTCAGCTGGTGCAGCAGCTGGCCGCCATCGAGGACCGCGACGAGCGAACCCGCCGCGCCCAGCAGATTGTGCAGCTCATCTTCCGCCTGCAGCCCAGCCTGCGCGACCAGCCCAACTCCCAGGAGAAAGTCTGGAACCACCTCTACGAAATGGCCGACGGCGAGCTGGATATTGACGCGCCATTCGCGCTGATTTCGCCCGCCAGCCGAACCGCGCCGCAGCGGGTGGTGTACCCCAGCAAAGGCCCCAAGCTGCGCGCCTACGGCCGTTCCGTGGAGCTACTCATTGAGCAGGCGCTGCGCCTGGAAGATGCCACCGAGCGGGAGCAGGCGACCATCGTCATTGGGCGCACTATGAAGTTCCTGTACCGTTCCCACAACAAGGAAAACGCCAAGGACGTCACCATTCTCAAGCACCTGAAGGAGCTTTCCGGCGGCCAGCTCACCCTCGACCCGGCTCAGGTGGATGCCCAGAACCTGTTTGAGTTTGCCACTCAGCCCGCTACCAGCACCGGCGGCCGGCCCACGCCGTTCATCGTACCCCAGCCCCGCCAGGAACGCTCCTCCGACCGTTCGGACCGTTCCGAGCGGCGCGGCGGTAACAACAACCGCCGCGACAAGCAGCGGCGCGGCGGCGGCAAAAAAGGCCGTCAGGAACCCCAACAACCCCCGCAGTAAGTATTTTTTATCAGACCTGAGATGTGAGATATAAGAGGTGAGACAATGTTTTAGCGCCCTACGAAGCCGTCTGAACATTGTCTCACTTCTTGTGTTTCGCCTTCTCACCTCTCTCCAAGCATGGCCTCTTTTGAAGTGATTGGCGGTAAGCCGCTGAAAGGTGAAATTGTGCCCCAGGGCGCTAAAAACGAAGCGCTCCAGATTCTGTGCGCCGTATTGCTCACCGAGGAGCCCGTCACGATTTCCAACATCCCCGACATCCGCGACGTCAACAAGCTCATTGAGCTGCTGCGCGACATGGGCGTGAAGGTGGGCAAGCTCGCCTCCGACACCTACCGCTTCCAGGCCGACGCCGTGAACCTGGACTACCTTGATACGCCCGAGTTCATAGCCCAAGCCGGCGCGCTGCGCGGTTCCGTGATGATTCTGGGCCCGATGCTGGCCCGCTTCGGCCGGTGCCAGTTGCCCAAGCCCGGCGGCGACAAAATCGGCCGGCGGCCGATGGACACGCACTTCCTGGGGCTGGAGAAGCTCGGCGGCAAGCTCACGCTGGAAGGCCTCGACTTCTACCGCATCAAAGCCGAAAACGGCCTGACCGGCGCGTACATGATGCTGGACGAAGCCTCGGTAACGGGCACGGCCAACATTCTGATGGCGGCATCTCTGGCCAAGGGCACCACCACCATCTACAACGCTGCCTGCGAGCCGTATCTGCAGCAGTTGTGCAAGATGCTGGTGCGCATGGGCGCGAACATCAACGGCATCGGCTCCAACCTGCTCACCATTGAAGGCGTGGAGCGCCTCGGCGGCACCGACCACCGCATGCTGCCCGACATGATTGAAATCGGCTCCTTCATTGGGCTGGCGGCCATGACGGGCTCGGAAATCACCATTAAGGACTGCCAGATTCCGGAGCTGGGCATCATCCCCGACACGTTCCGCAAGCTGGGCATCCAGCTGGAGTTTCGAGGTGACGATATCCACATTCCGGCTCAGGACCACTACGAAATTGCCACTTATCTCGACGGCTCCATCCTGACGGTTTCGGACCACACCTGGCCCGGCTTCACGCCCGACCTGCTCAGCATTGTACTGGTAGTGGCCACCCAGGCCAAAGGCACAGTGCTGATTCACCAGAAGATGTTCGAGTCGCGCCTGTTTTTCGTGGACAAGCTCATCGACATGGGCGCGCAGGTGATTCTCTGCGACCCGCACCGCGCCACCGTTATCGGCCTCGACCAGCAGAAGCGCCTGCACGGCATTACCATGACCTCACCCGATATCCGGGCCGGCGTGGCTTTGCTCATTGCCGCGCTTTCCGCTGAAGGCCGCAGCGTAATTGAAAACGTGGAGCAGATTGACCGGGGCTACCAGCACATCGACAGGCGCCTGACCGCCCTCGGCGCCCAGATTCGCCGGCTATAAAACGGCTGCCTCCCGGTAAAACCAACGACCCGGTTGCCCTCAGCGGCGGTCGGGTCGTTGGTTTTATAGTCGGTAGGCTATACTGCCGGAGCCTGCAGTAGCGTTAAGAAAAAGTGCAGTTGGGTGAGGTGTATCGGGTTATCCTTATCGTGCGCATGTATGCGAATCGCCCCGTTTTTTCCCCTGCTCGGCCTTGCCGGACTGCTGGCCTGCAGTCAGTCTGAACCTTCCAGTGTCCCTGAGGCTTCCGAGAAATTACTGGCGGTTCAGATGCTGGAAGCTCCCCCAATGGAGTCATCCGATGAGCTGGGCGGTACGGCAGCCTTGGTCACGGCCCAGCCGGCGGCCAGCCGCAAGCTGGTGTACCATGCCGAGGTGCGGATGAAAGTAGCCGACGTGCCCGCCACCAACGCACGCATGGATAGCCTCACGCGGGCCGCCGGGGCATATGTGGAGGAAGTTTCTGAAAACCGTGCCGACGAGGAATGGCGGCACCGCATGAAAATCAGGGTGGCGCCCGGCCGGTTTCAGGGACTGCTGCGGGGCCTGGGTCGCCTGGGTACGGTAGAAAGCCAGGAGCTGACCACCGATGACGTGACGGCCCAGCACGCCGACGTTTCGGCGCGGCTGCGCTCCAAGCGTGCCCTGGAGCAGCGCTACCTGGCGTTGCTGGGCAAGGCCAGCAAAGTATCCGACATTCTCGAAATCGAGGAAAGCATGGGCAAGATCCGGGAGGACATTGAGGCCACCGAAAGCCGCTTGCGCGCCCTCAACGATGAAGTCGGCTTCTCCACCATCACCCTCGTGTACTACCAGCCCCTCACCCGCCCCACTCCCGACCAGCCGGTGCTGTCGTTCGGGAGCCGGCTGGTGGAGTCGTTCTACAGCGGCTGGCAGTGGTGTATTGATGTGCTGCTGGGTTTGGTAGCAGCCTGGCCGCTGGCCTTGCTGCTGCTGGCCGCCGCCGCACTGCTGCGCCGGTGGTGGCGTCGGCGCCGGGCCCGGGCACGGCAGCACTAAACGCCCCCGGCTTGGGTGGATACGGTGCCCATGTACTGCTGAATAACTGGCAGCAGCAGCGACAACACGCTTTCCACGGCCGTGTGCTCGGCGGGCGTCCAGGTCCGGGGCTGCCCGAACAGGCAGGGCTGCAGAATCCCCCAGAGCCGGCCGTTTTCGGTGATGTGCGCGTGAATCAGGGCGCTGTGACCAAAGGTTTCTTGCTCGAAGGCGCGGTTGAGCACCGTAGGCGGCGCGGTTTCTACGTCCTCCACGTACACTGAGGGCCGGGCCGCCAGCGCCGCCCGAAACAGCGGATCCTGTTGGGGCAGGTCGGTGGTATCGTCCTGCCAGTCGTGGCGCGGGTCGGGAATAGCGGCGGTACGCCGCCAGCAGAAGGCAATGCGGCCCCGCCCGGCGGCCGGGTCGCGCACGTACAAAAAGCACCGGTCGGCGTGCAGGTATTCACCCACCAATTGCAGGGTGGCTTGGAAGGCGGCTGCCGGCTCGGGGGTGTGGACCAGAGCCGTTTGCACGGCGGGTAGCAAGGAGTTGAACATGGGTATTTTTTCGACTAAAAAACGCGCCTCGGCAACAGCCGGCCGCGCTGCTTGTACGCGCCCAAGACGGCGTAGTTGATCGAACAGCGGGTTACGTTTTGCTGTGGGGCGTATGAACCGGCAGAAGCTGCGCAGCTTTTTCATCCCGTCATTTCCCCCACGTATCCGATGAAAAAACTATGGCAACTACTCCCGTTAGCGGGAGTATTGCTGGGTAGCTGCGCCCAGCAACAACAGAAAGAAGTAGCGGCTGAAGCGGCCGTGCAGGAGCTGGTAGTCCCCCCGGCCGCCGCGCATACCAACGTCCCGCTGGGCCGGCTCTGGCAAACGCACCGTCCCATGATTTACCAGGGCGAAATGCACATGCAGGTAACCGATTTCGAGGCCACCACCAGCCGCCTTGATACCCTGCTCTACGCCCACGGTGCCTACCTGGCCGAAGCCCACGAAGCCACGCAAGACGGCCGCCACACCCAACACCTGAGTATCCGGGTACCATCGGCGCGGTTTGTGCCGCTGACCTACGCGCTGGGCCGCCTGGGCTACGTGGAAAGCAAGGATATCACCTCCCGCGACCTGGCTAGTGAGCAGTGGCAGGTACGCACCCAGGATACGGCGGCTTCCGTACTATCGGCCCAGGATAAACTGCTGGCCGAGGAGGCCACGATGGGCACGCTCAGCCTGTTCTACTACCAGCCCATACCTGCCGAAATGGCCCCGCAGCCGCCCATGGTACCGCGTTTGGTGGCCGGCCTGCGCTTCGGCTGGAATCTGCTGGGCGAATTTTTCGTGGCGCTTACGTACCTGTGGCCCCTTTCCTTGCTGATTGCCGCCTGGCTGCTCTACCGCCATTGGCGGCGACTGGCGGCGTAAGGCCCTGCCGTAGTACGCACAAGGCCCCCGCATCGGTTGATGCGGGGGCCTTGTACCTAGTAGTTGTAGCCTGAAGTTAGTCGACAATCATATCGACTACCGACGTCACTAACGACAGCACAATGCTGAAAATCAGGGCGGAGAAGAAGCCGTCGATTTCAAAGCCTGATAGCAGGTAGCTGGCCAGCATCACAATCAGGGCGTTAATCACGAACAGGAACAGGCCCAGCGTAAGAACGGTAATCGGGAAGCCCACAATTTTGAGAATCGGCTTTACTACCGCGTTTAGGATAGCTAAGACCACGACCAGAATAATGGCGTCGCCGAAACCGCCAATCTGCGAGCCGGGCAGAAATTTGGCCAGCACATACGTGATGATGGCCGACAGCAGAAATTTGAGGATAAAGCCCATGCGAATCAGGAGGGGATTAGGTGAGAAAAGTACAGAATTCAGGGAGTTTGATGCTGTACGTAGTCGGCGCGAAAAAGTAACAGCCGCCGGGTAAGCTGAACCGTATTTGTTCAGGCCTACCCGGCGGCTATTCTGTGCCTTTGGCTGACGCGAAGCTTATTTCTCCACTGCCCGGGCTTGCAGGCGGCCCTGCGACACGCCCATCCAGTTGGCCATATGGTAGAGCAGGCGGGCGCCCACAATGGCGTTCCACTCGGTGTCGCCGGGGGCTACTTCATTCAGGTCGCAGCCGATGATGGTGCGGCCTGAGCGCACGACCATCCGGATCAGGTACAGGGCCTGCTCGAACTCCAGGCCGCCGGGTACGGGCGTGCCGGTGCCGGGGCACAGTTTGGGGTCGAGGCCGTCGATATCGAAGCTCAGGTACACCTTAGCAGGCAGTTGGGCCACAATCTTCTTGCACTCCTTCTTCCACGACTTGCCGCCCAGCATTTCGTTCTGCAGAAACCGGTCGGTGAACATAATCACGCGGCCGTTGCTCTGGGCCGCGTACTCGGCCTCCTGCTGGCAATAGTCGCGGATACCCACCTGCACCAGCTTCTTTACTTGGGGCAGCTTGAGGGCATTGTACATTATGGAGGCGTGCGAAAACTCAAACCCCTCGTAGGCCGGGCGCAGGTCGCAGTGGGCATCAAACTGCAGAATCCCGAACTCGTCATGGCGCTCAGCCAGCGCGTGCAGGTAGCCCAGCGGCGTGCTATGGTCGCCGCCCAGCACCACCACGCCCTTGCCGGCGTCCAGCAGCGCGCCGGTTTTGGCCTTCAGCCACTCCAGCAGCGCCTGGCCGCGCTGGCCGATGCGGGTAGGCACATCCACGAAAGAGGCATGGGTTTCCTCCGGCTCCCCGTCTTCCAGCCAGCCGATGTACTCTTCGGCCAGCGGCCGCAGCGCGTGACTCTCGGTGGCAATCTTTTCGTCGGATTCCTCCATGGCCAGGCCCATGCGCCAGGCGTCGGGCAGGTCAGGGTCGTAGAGGTCTACCTGCAAAGAGGCCGTGCGGATGGCTTCGGGGCCGGCGGCGGTACCGGCGCGGTAGGATACGGTTACCTCCCATGGAACAGGCACTACCACTACCTGGGCCTCCTCGGGCGTAAAGGGCAGCCCAAAAAGGCCGCCGGCCGTGTCGCCCAAAGCATTCGGGTCAAAACTGGCAAGCTTGCGCTCCAGCGCAGAAGCAGAATCAGCCATAGTAGAAGAAATTTGAGAGTAAAAAAGAGAGTAGAGAATTCGGTATACGGCCGCGGCCCCCGCGCCGGGAGCAACGCCACCCAAAGTGGTCGTTGTTCCCGACCGCAGGGGCCACGGGCACCGTCAAACTGACGCGGCACACGGCCGCTATCTTACAGATTTGGCTGCTGGCCGCCCATGAAGTCGTAAGTGCGGATAATTTCCAGAATCTTCTCAAACGTATCCCGGTCAAAGAAAATCATCAGCGGCAGCTCCACTGAGTTGTCTTTATCAGAAAATTGCGTGACCACCGAGAAGATAAGTGGCTGCACCATCGGCCGGTCGAGCAACAGGCTTCGCAAGGCGGCAGCCATATCGCCGCGCGGATGCGCGGGCGGCGCACCATAAATGTGAGCCTTCAGAATGTTGGCCAGCTGCGTGACCAGAGCCCCGGTGATGATGTTGCTGATTTCCAGCAGCAACGACTCCTGCATCTCATCGATATTGACGGAGTCGGAAGTGCTCATGCGCAAGCACACCCGCGAGAGTCGCTGGACGTGCTGGCCGGAAAAGAACATGAGCGTAGTACCGTTGAAGTCGCCCCGGATGTCGGACTGGATAACGACATGGTTGGTCTGCAGCTCGGTTACCTTGTCCAGAATGCTTTTACCCGATACGATATCGAGGTTGGGCACTTCCAGCATTACGCGCTCCTGGGCGATAACCGCGAATGAATCGGCGGCACGAGCCAGCCCGATATTCAGGATTTCGCGGATGATATCCCGCTCCAGTTCCGTCATGTGCAAATCCATAGGAATCAATTGAAATGGCAGCCAGCCGTAACCGGCCGCCGGGGGTCTGCAATACGAGAGTTATGGTCGTTTGGCTAAAAACAGTCGAGTTAACGCGGGCACATCCAGCACCAGGCATACCTGCCCGCTGCCCAACAGCGTCACGCCGCCAAACAAGTCAATGGTATCCAGCGGTTTACTCATGGGTTTCACCACGATATCCTGCTGGCGTAAAAACCGGTCGACAATGAGGCCCAACCGGCGGTTGTTGTAGTTGACGATGATGATGTCCTGCCGGCCTTCGAGGTCGGTTCTGACAGCGGGCGGCAGCGGACCGTCGCCGTTGTGCAGCAGCCGGCGCAGCGACACCACCGGCACATTTTCGTCCTGAATCCGGGTGAGCAGCATGCCGCCCACCACGTTGAAGTTTTCCGGTAGCAGCGACACCACCGAATCGGTATGCATGAGGGGAATGGCGTAGTTACGCTGGTCCAGCTGGAACAGCAGCGCGCCCTTCACGGCAATGGATGTGGGGAGCACCAGCGTAAACGTGGTTCCCTGGCCCAGGACCGAATCAACGCGCAGTTGGCCGCCCAGTGAGTCGATAGCCAGCTTCACAACATCCAGCCCCACACCCCGGCCCGAAATTTCGGTTACTTCCTTGGCCATGGAGAAACCCGGCTCGAAGAGGAAGGCCCGCACTGCATTATCATCGAGGGTGGCGGCCACGTTGGCGGCTACCAGCCCGCGCTCCACGGCCTTGCGCCGCACGCTTTCCACATTGATGCCCCGGCCGTCGTCGCGCACCTGCACCAGCACATCGTCGCGCTCCGTCTGGGCGGAGAGCAGCAGATGCCCCTGAGCCGGCTTACCGGCAGCTACCCGCTCGGCGGGCGTTTCGAGGCCGTGGCCGATGGCGTTACGCACCAGATGCAGCAGGGCATCGGTGATAATCTGCAGGATATTCCGGTCAATCTGGATGTCTTCCCCGGTCATGGTCAGCTCCACGTCCTTTTTCTCGGCCATGGCCACGTCGCGCACCACGCGGGGGAACTTACTGAACAGGGACCCGACGCCTACCAGACGGGCATCCATCACGCTGTACTGCAGTTCATCGGCAATACGCGAGAGGTGAGCGGCGGCGGCTATCAGGGCCGGATTGCCGATTTCCTGGCTTAGCGTGAGCACCCGGTCCCGGTCGATAATCAACTCCCCCACCAGATTCATCAGGTGGTCGAGCTTTTTCACCTGGATATACACCAGATCCGACAGCTCCAGCTTACGGGTAGCGTCTTCGTCGTCAGTAGTTTCCGGCTCCAGAATCGGCTCTTCCCCCTGCACTAGGCGGTCGAGGTTAGCCGTCAGGTGGACCACGTCGGGCAAATCCTCATTGGCTCCCACCGCCCGCACCATCTCCCCAATGGTATCAATTCCCTTGAAGAGCACTGGTACTACTGAGCCGGTGAAGGCTTTTTCCTTGTCCCGAATCAGCCCGAAGATGGTTTCCATGTGGTGGGCCACCTCCCCGATGGGAGTGTAACCCATGGCCCGGGCATTGGACTTGAGGTTGTGCATGAGCCGGAACAGCTCATTAAGGGCCGACTCATCGGTGGGACTGCGCTCCAGCTCACTGATATGCCGGCTCATGGCGTCGTAGTATTCCAACGCCTCAGACATGAAAATCTCCCGGTATTCCTGCTCGCGTGATTTCATCGGGCCGGTACGGGTTGAATACGGGAAGAATACCGCCCGGCTAGTCCCACCATGAGGGGCTGCGCATGACGTATAATGTAGTCGGCCACCGCTGGCAACGGCAACACATCATTGGCCAACCCCGCCTGAATGACAGCTTTGGGCATGCCAAAAACGGCGGAAGATGCCTCATCCTGCACGACTACCGTGCCCCCCTGCTGCCGAATACTACGGGCCCCGGCCGTGCCATCCTGCCCCAGGCCAGTGAGCACCACTCCCAACACATTACGACCCGCTAAACGAGCTGCCGACTGCATAAGAATATCTACAGAAGGCACGTCCAGGCCAGCCTCGCTTACGAAATCAGTTTGCCAACCAAGCCAAGGGCTGTCAGTAATAGGCCGAACTATCAGGTTATGGCCGCCGGGAGCAACCACTATTTGTCCAGCCTCCAGTCGGGTTCCGCTGGTGGCAGCCATTACCGGCAGCACCGTAGCGCGCCGCAGCCGTTCTACCAACGACTCGGTAAAATGTACCGGTAAATGTACTGCTATCAGAATGGCCCAAGGGAAACCAGCGGGCAGATTACGGAGTACTTCCTCTACGGCAGGGGCGCCTCCCGTGGACCCGCCAATTACCACAATGCCACGCGGGGGCAGCGGCATCGTATGAATTCGCTCAGTCATGAGCGGCACAGAGGCGTCCGGAACTACTGGCTTAGGCTGTGAGGCCCGGAGTTTGCGCTTAAGTACCCGATGCCACTCAGCCAGTTCCAGCCCGGTTATCGGGGCCGGCATAACGTAATCGTATACGCCCAGCCGCGCTGCTTCCCGCAACATGCCGGGTAATGGAGCCTGCGAGCTATAGAGCAGTACCGGCACCGGATAATGCCGCCGCAGTTGCTCCAACCCTAGCAACTGGTCTTCCGCCACCATCACCACTGCGGGCCGCAGACGCCGGGCCAGCGTGGGTAGCTCAGCAGTAGACGCGGCCGGTCCTACCAACTCCATATCGGAACCGGGCAGGAGCAGCCGAACTAACCCGGCCCGCACCGAAGTGGGCAGGTTGCCAAGCAGAACAGTAAAAGAAGGTGTGGAAGCAGACACGATAAAACGGCTACACGGAAGCAGAGAGTCCGGCTCAGACCGGACCCTGGAAAGTCAAGTTAGGCCTGATCGGAAGCAGCTTCCTGCAGGGCGCTACCCACAATTTCCAGCACCTTTTCTTCCGAGAAGGGCTTCACGATATAGGCTGTGGCACCACTTTCCAGGGCCTCATTTACAATTACTTCCTGGCCCACGGCCGAGCACATCACCACCTTCACGTCGGGCTGATCCAGGCGGATTCCTTTGAGCACATCCAAGCCCGTGTTATCGGGCAGAATCACATCGAGGGTAATCAAATCGGGGCGGGTGGCAGCGGCCATTTCCAGGGCCTGCTGACCGTTGGCTGCCTCGCCTACCACCTCATAGCCGGCGTCGGTGAGCATATTCTTGAGCATCGTACGCATGTAAAAGGAGTCGTCGACGATGAGGATGCGGTTTTTCATGAGAAGGGTAAAAAGCGGAATGAGGGAAATAAGCTGAACGGTCCAGTCAGGCTATGCTTGTGTACGGCTACCGGCGGGGGAAGATTCCCCTTTCGGCTGTAGCTGCATGATTTCGGACGGGGTGAGCAGCTTGAGCATATCGAGCACTACAATAATGCGGCTGTCGATTTTGGCAATGCCCTCAATGTATTTGTCGTGAATGTTGATGTCCTGGATGAACTCCGGGGCTTTTTCGATGATGGACTGCGCAATAGATAGCGGCTGGGGCACCTCGCGCACCATGATGCCGATGGTGTACTCCTTGGCCTCAATGGCCATGGTGTACGAAACGGCCGGCATTTCCTGGCCGGCGGACCGCAACCGGAACCGCTCCTCCAAATCAATTACCGCAATAATGTCACCGCGCAGGTTGGCAATGCCTTTCACAAAGGGCGGCGTTTTGGGCATGCGGGCAATTTCCGGGGTGATGGTCACCTCCTTCACCTGCTCGATGCGGATACCGTACTCCTCCTCACCCAGCCGAAATACAATCAGCTGAATAATGGGGTCCTGTTTGGCACTTTTTTCAGATTCAGGCATGCCTGAGGGAATAGCAACCCACTGCGCGGCCGGGGGCCACGCAGTGGATCAGGGAAAGTGAAAACTTATTTGGCTTTGCGCTTCGGGGCCCGCGCCTTGGGAGCCGGCGTTTCAGCCGGAGCCACAGCCACTTCCACCTTTGCCGCGCGACGAGCACCCGCTTTCCGGGTGGCCGTTGCGTTGGCTGGTGCTTCGGTGGCGGTCAACACGGCGGCGCGGCGGGCACTGGCCCGACGGTTTGGCGCGGCGGGCTCATCGGCCACTACCGGCGCGGCCGATGAGCGGCGGGCAGCGCGGACCGGAGCGGCAGGGACCACTGCCGGCTGGGCGCTGGCGCGGCGGGTCAGGGGCCGCCGACGGATTGGCTCCGGTTCCGGCTCGGGTTCGGGCTCTAGGTCTTCCATCAGCTGGAAGGCCGAGAGGCCCAACTGCAGGTCGTCGGCAATGTCGGTAAGCTTCTGACTGCTGGTGGTCAGCTCCTGCATGCTGGAGGAGAGCTGCTTGGCGGTGCTGGCTACCTGCTGCGTACCCGAGGCCGTCTGCTCGGCAATGGCTACCACTTCTTCCACGTACTTCACCACGTCGCCGATAGAAGTTTTCTGGACCTCAGTAGCCGTGAGAATGTCGCGAGAGGTGCGCAGGGTTTCGCCCGAGCTAGTGGCAATGTTCTTGAAGGCCGAGCTGGCCTCGAAGGTGGCATTCTTGCCTTTCAGTACCCGGCCTTCCATGGTGCTGATAGCGGAGGCAGCGGAGGTGGTATCCTTCCGCACGTCCTCTACCAGCGTGGCAATTTCGCTGGCCGACTTGCGGGAGCCCTCAGCCAGCTTACGGATTTCCTCGGCTACTACCGCGAAACCCCGGCCAGCTTCCCCGGCCCGGGCGGCTTCGATGGCGGCGTTCAGAGCCAGCAGATTGGTCTGGGAGGCAATGTCGGTAATCACACCCAGCGACTTGCTGATTTCCCCGGACCGCGTGCTGAGCACTTCGATGGTTTTGGAGGTCTGGGCGGCGGCGTTGCTGATTTCCTCCATGTTTTTCACCACCTCGGCCACGGTTTTCAGACCGAGCTGGGAAGTCTGCTCACCCAGGATAGCCGCCTTGATGCCGACATCGGCCTTCCCGGCTGTTTCCTTGGTGGCCTGCATGATTTCTTCAATCAGCTTGAAGGCCTGGTCGGTTTTGAGGGCCTGGTTCTGCGCGCCTTCGGCCATCTGCTGCATGGCCAGGGCCACGTCGACGGTTACCCGGCTCATCTCCTGCCCTTTCACCACCATTTCCTCCGACGACTCGCCCACAATCTGCGACGACTCGTTGATTTCGCCCAGCAGCTCGTTGAGGTTATCCACGGCAATGTTGAGGGCATCGGCCATGGCGCGAATGTCGCCGGTGGTTTCGATTTCCACCTGCTGTTGCAGGTCGCCTTCCGAAATGGCTCGTACCACGCGGCTCACCTCCAGCACCGGCGAGGCGATGGATTCGATGAGGGCGTTAAGCGTATCCACCAGCTCCTTCCACGAGCCCGACACGTCGGTTACCGTGGCGCGCTCGGTCAGCTTGCCTTCCACCCCGGCCACTTTAGCTACGCGGCTAACTTCCACCGCGAGGCGGTTCAGGTCGTCCACCATGCGGTTGATGGTTTCGGCAAGTTCAGCCACCTCGCCTTTGGCGTCGAGGGTCAGCTTCTGGGTCAGGTCACCCTGCGAAACGGCGGTTACTACTTTCACAATGCCCCGCACCTGCGTGGTGAGGTTGGCGGCCATCGTGTTTACGTTGTCGGTGAGGTCCTTCCACACACCCGAAACGTTGGGCACGTTGGCCTGGCCGCCGAGGCGGCCTTCGGTACCTACTTCCTGCGCTACGCGGGTTACTTCGCCGGCAAATACGTTGAGCGAGTCCACCATCTGGTTGATGTTGTCCTTGAGGTCGAGCAGCTCGCCTTTGACATCAACGGATACTTTCTGGCTCAGGTCGCCGCGGGCTACAGCGGAGGTTACGTTGGCAATGTCGCGCACCTGGCTGGTGAGCGAGGCGGCCATGAAGTTTACGTTGTCGGTGAGGTCCTTCCAGGTGCCGCGCACGTTGGGTACCACGGCCTGACCGCCGAGGCGGCCTTCCGTGCCTACTTCGCGGGCTACGCGGGTTACTTCGTCGCCGAACGTGTTCAGCGAGTCCACCATCTGGTTGAGGTTTTCCTTCAGCTGCAGCAGCTCGCCGCGCACGTTTACCGTTACCTTCTGGCTTAGGTCGCCGCGGGCTACGGCGGTAGCCACGTTGGCAATGTCCCGCACCTGAGAAGTCAGGTTCGAGGCCATCGTGTTTACGTTATCTGTGAGGTCTTTCCAGGTACCCGACACGCTGGGCACGTTGGCCTGACCGCCGAGGATACCTTCCGTACCCACTTCGCGGGCCACACGGGTTACTTCGCCGGCGAAGATATTGAGCGAGTCCACCATCTGATTGAGGATGTTTTTCAGGTCGAGAATCTCGCCTTTTACATCCACCGTCATCTTCTGAGTCAGGTCGCCTTTGGCTACGGCGGTAGCCACGTTGGCAATGTCCCGTACCTGAGAAGTCAGGTTCGAGGCCATCGTGTTTACGTTATCCGTCAACTCTTTCCAGGTACCGCCAACGCGGGGCACCGAGGCCTGACCGCCGAGGCGGCCTTCGGTACCTACCTCGCGGGCTACGCGGGTTACTTCGTCACCGAAGATGTTGAGCGAGTCCACCATCTGATTGAGGATGTTCTTTAGCTCCAGGATTTCGCCCTTCACATCCACGGTCATCTTCTGGCTCAGGTCGCCGCGGGCTACGGCGGTGGCTACGTTGGCAATGTCCCGTACCTGAGAGGTCAGGTTCGAGGCCATGTAGTTCACGTTGTCGGTGAGGTCTTTCCACACGCCGGCCACGTTCGGTACGGAAGCTTGGCCGCCCAGCTTGCCTTCGGTACCCACTTCCAGTGCCACGCGGGTTACCTCGCCAGCGAACAGGTTGAGCGAGTCCACCATCTGGTTCAGGTTCTGCTTCAACTGTAGCAGCTCCCCTTTCACATCGACGGTAATCTTCTGGCTCAAGTCGCCCTTAGCTACGGCGGTGGCTACGTTGGCAATGTCCCGTACCTGCAAAGTCAGGTTCGAGGCCATGTAGTTTACGTTGTCCGTCAGCTCTTTCCACACCCCGGCCACGTTGGGCACGATGGCCTGGCCGCCGAGGCGGCCTTCGGTACCTACTTCCTGGGCCACGCGGGTTACCTCGCCGGCGAACAGGTTGAGCGAGTCCACCATCTGGTTCAGGTTCTGCTTGAGTTGCAGCAGCTCCCCTTTTACATCGACGGTGATTTTCTGCGTCAGGTCGCCTTTAGCTACGGCGGTGGCTACGTTGGCAATGTCCCGTACCTGAAGCGTCAGGTTCGAGGCCATCGTATTTACGTTGTCGGTCAGCTGTTTCCACACGCCGCCCACGTTGGGCACGGAGGCCTGGCCGCCCAGCTTGCCTTCGGTACCCACTTCCTGGGCCACGCGGGTTACCTCGCCGGCGAACAGGTTGAGTGAGTCCACCATCTGGTTCAGGTTCTGCTTGAGTTGCAGCAGCTCCCCTTTCACATCGACGGTGATTTTCTGGGTCAGGTCGCCTTTGGCTACGGCGGTGGCCACGTTGGCAATGTCCCGTACCTGACTCGTCAGGTTCGAGGCCATGTAGTTCACGTTGTCGGTCAGGTCTTTCCAGATGCCGCCCACGTTGGGCACGGATGCCTGGCCGCCCAGTTTGCCTTCGGTGCCTACTTCCTGGGCCACGCGGGTTACTTCGCCGGCAAACAGGTTGAGGTTGTCGATGGTCTTGTTGATGGTTTCGGCCATCACCTTGAAGTCGCCCGACACCGGAATCTGGAAGGTTTCGTCCAGATTGCCTTTGCTAATGTTCTTGAGCACCTTGCCTACCTCCAACACCGGCACGGCAATGCTATCCACCAGCCCGTTGATGTTGTTGATCATGTCGCGCCAGAAGCCGGCGGCGTTTTCCCCGGAGGCGCGGGCTTTGAGGTTGCCCTCCACCCCGGCTACCTTCGAGATGCGCGACACCTCGCCGCCTACCCCGCCAATCATCTCCACCATGGAGTTGTAGGCCTCGGCTATTTCGGCAAAGATGTCGTCGTTCTGTTTGGTCAGCCGCACCGATACGTCGCCTTTTTTGAAAGCGTCGAGGGCATAGAGCACCCGGTTCAGCTGGTCGTTGATGTAGTCGGGGTCCTGCGTATCGTAGCGGCCATTGGTGGTAGTACCACTCTTGCGGGTGTGGTTACCGCTGGACCGGGTGGCACTGCCTTTGGGGGCAACCGTTGCGGGCGTAGCCGAGGCTACCTCAGAAGTAACGGAAGCGGCCGAGGCCGGGAGGGTGGTTTTGGGCGTCTTAGCTGAAGCCATACACGGGGTTTGGGGCGGGGCCTGCGGAGGAGAAGGCGGTGCACAAACGGAACCTCCAGGGATAGGGTTCCGGAACAGACAAAGGTAGCAGATAAGCCCGCTTTGCCACTATCGGGCCCAAAAACTTGAACACTGCAAATAACTTCCGGAAACTGAACGGCTTGCCGCTACGCCGCGTTGGCCAACCACTCGTATATATAAGGAGTCGGCCCTGGATATTTGGGGCCGGCCGCAACAAGGCCGGATTATTCCAGCATCTTTGCGGCAAAATTCAACTTTTGCACTGCCCCGCCCGTTTCCTATCGAAACAAGCTCAGTGTATCCCACCCCTATGGTCAAAAATCTAGTCATCGTCGAATCCCCGGCCAAGGCCAAAACCATCGAAGGCTACCTGGGTAAGGACTTTGTGGTGAAGTCGTCGTTCGGCCACGTGCGCGACCTGCCCAAGGACAACAACGCCATTGACGTCGCCAATGGGTTTAAGCCCACCTACGTCGTTTCGGCCGATAAGCGCGAGCTGATCAGCCAGTTGAAAAAGCTGGCCAAGGAAGCGGAAGTGGTATGGCTGGCGAGTGACGATGACCGGGAGGGCGAGGCCATCAGCTGGCACCTGGCCGAAACCCTGAACCTAACCGGCGGCGACAAAACGCGCCGCATCGTGTTCCGCGAAATCACCAAGAACGCCATCCTCACGGCCATTGAGAACCCCCGGGAAATCGACCTGAACCTGGTGAATGCCCAGCAGGCCCGCCGCGTACTCGACCGGCTGGTGGGCTTTGAGCTGAGCCCGGTGCTGTGGAAAAAGGTGAAGGCCGGCCTTTCGGCGGGCCGCGTGCAGAGCGTAGCCGTACGCCTGGTGGTGGAGCGCGAACGGGAAATCAACCAGCATAAAACGTCTTCTGCCTACCGCGTAGTGGCCCGCTTCGATGCCGGCCGGGGCGCGGTGCTGGAGGCCGAATTGCCCACCCGCTACAAGACCCGCGAGGAAGCCGAGGCTTTCCTGGCTCGGTGCGTAGGGGCAACCTACCGCATCGAGAACCTGGAGAAAAAACCCGGCAAGCGCAGCCCCGCGCCGCCGTTTACCACTTCCACGTTGCAGCAAGAGGCCTCGCGCAAGCTGGGCTTCTCGGTGGCCCAGACGATGAGCGTGGCCCAGAAGCTGTACGAGGCCGGTAAAATCTCCTACATGCGGACCGACTCGGTGAACCTCTCGCAGGACGCGCTGGCGGCAGCGCAGGAGGAAATCAGCCGTGCCTACGGCCCTGAATACGCTCAGACGCGGGTATACAAAACCAAGTCGGCTTCGGCCCAGGAGGCCCACGAAGCCATCCGCCCCACGGACTTCGCCTTGCTCAAAGCCGGTTCTGACTCCCAGGAGCAGCGCCTTTACGACCTGATCCGGAAGCGGGCCATGGGCTCCCAGATGGCCGACGCGGTGATTGAGCGCACGGTAGCTACCATCGGCATCAGTACCCAGCCCGGCGTTACGCTCACGGCAACCGGCGAGGTCATCACCTTCGAGGGTTTCCTGAAAGCCTATGCTGAAAGCAAGGACGAGGAGGAACAGGATGAAGCCGCCGAATCATCGTTTTCGCGGGGGCTGCCGCCTCTGAATGTGGGCCAGGAGCTGCCCTTGCAGGTGCTGCGCGCCACGGAGCGGTTTGCCTCGCCGGCCGCCCGCTACACGGAAGCTTCCTTGGTGAAAAAGCTGGAGGAAATGGGCATTGGCCGGCCTTCCACCTACGCCCCCACCATCAGCACCATTCAGAAGCGCGGCTACGTGGAAAAAGACTCCCGCGAAGGCAAGGAACGTAAGTTTCACGTACTCACGCTCGATGGCGACGCGGTGAAAACCGAGGTCAAAACCGAAACCTACGGGGCCGATAAAGCCAAGCTGTTTCCCACCGATACGGCCATGGTGGTCAACGACTTTCTGGTGGAGCACTTCCCGGTAATCGTGGACTACCAGTTCACGGCCAAGGTGGAGGACGAGTTTGACCGGATTGCCGACGGCCAGGAAGTATGGACCGATATGTTGGCCGGCTTCTATGGCACCTTCCACGAAACTGTGGAGCGGGGCCAGAACATTGAGCGCAACACGCTGGGCAGCAACCGCGAAATCGGGCTGCATCCTGAAACCGGCCAGAAGCTGACGGCCCGCCTGGGCCGCTTCGGGCCGTACGTGCAGATTGAGCCGCTGGAAGGCGCGCCTGAGGGCGAAAAAGCTGTGTACGCTAGCCTCCGCAAGGGCCAGTTCATCGAGAACATCACCCTGGAAGAAGCCCTGGAGCTATTCAAGCTGCCGCGCATCGTGGGCTCGTTCGAGGACAAAGACATGACGGCCGCGCTGGGTCGGTTCGGCCCCTACATCCGCCACGACAGCAAGTTCTACTCCCTCACCAAGGAGCAGGACCCGCACACCATCACGGCCCAGGAAGGCGTGGACCTGATTGAAACCAAGCGCAAAACCGACGCGGAGCGCCTCATCAAGTCGTTTGCCGAAAACCCCGATATTCAGGTTCTTAACGGCCGTTTCGGACCATACATCGTGGCGGGTAAGAAGAACGTGAAGATTCCGAAGGGCGAGGAACCCGCCGACCTCACGCTGGAACGCTGCCTGGAGCTGGCCGAAGCCACGCCCGACAAACCAGCCAAGGGTGGCCGCTTCGCCAAGAAAGCCGCCCCCGCCGAGAAGACGGAAAAAGCCGATACGCCGGCCAAAAAACCAGCCGCCAAGAAAGCCGCTGCTAAGAAACCGGCGGCCAAGAAAGCAACCGGTACCACGGCCGCCAAAAAGGCCACGCCTAAGGCGGCCCCAAAGGCCAAGTAAACGCGCCGGATTGAATTTTTGAGCCGGATTTCGGTTCGCAATAACCAAGAAAGCCTCTCCTTCCCGGGGAGGCTTTTTTTGTACCGGCCGCATGAAATACAGCACCTAAAAAACCCGTTATTGCGGCTCTATCCGGTTTGCTTATTCCACTTATGAAACACGCCGTTCTGGCTTTGGCGGCCGGGCTGCTCAGCTGCTCGCCCTCCCCCGCCGACTCCGCTGAAGCGTCCACTACGCCCCCACCTACCGCTCCGGCTCAGGCCGAAATGCCCGGCCGTGCCACGGACTATAAATGGCTGCCGGCCGGCCGCTACAACCCTCGCCAGACGGTAGCAGCCCGGTTTGCTGCGCCCCGGGGCTACCAGCGCGTGGCCGTGCAGCAGGGCTCGTTCGGGCACTGGCTGCGCCACCTGCCTCTGCTGCCGGCAGGTACGCCCGTGCAGCTCTACAACGGCCGGCCCAAGGAACGGCAGGACGTGCATGCCGCTGTGTTCGACCTTGATGTGGGCTCCCGCGACCTGCAGCAGTGCGCCGATGCCGTTATCCGGCTGCGGGCTGAGTATCAGTTCAGCCAGCAGCCCAATCAGGTGCATTTCCACCTCACCAGCGGCGACGACATCCGGTTTCAGGACTGGTATTCGGGCATGGGCTTTAAGGTGACCGGTAATGCGGTGCAGCCGGCCCCGCGCCCGGCCGAAGCCCCCACGCACGCCGTCTTCCGCCGCTACCTCGACCAGATTTTCACCTATGCCGGCACGTTGTCGCTCAGCAAAGAGCTGATACCTATGCCCCTGGCCCAGGTGCAGCCCGGCGACGTGCTCATCCGGGGTGGCTCGCCGGGCCACGCGGTGCTGGTGCTCGATGTAGCGGTGCAGCCTGGCTCCGGCCGCCGGCTGGCGCTGCTGGCCCAGAGCTATATGCCCGCCCAGCAGATGCACGTTCTCACCAACGGGTGGGATGATACGGGCCTCGGGGCTTGGTTTCTGCTCGACCCGCAGGCCGCCCAGGTAAACACCCCGGAATGGACGTTCCGGCGTGATGAGCTGGGCCGGTTTGAGTAGTTTCGAGTCTCGCAGGATTCTTCCAACTCCATACTTGCATGAAAAAGAAACTGGTGGCCCTGACCGGGGCCGGAATTTCGGCGGAAAGCGGGCTGGCTACCTTCCGGGCCTCAGACGGACTGTGGGAAAATCACCGCATTGAGGACGTGGCCACGCCCGAGGGCTGGGCCGCCAACCCGGCCCTGGTACTAGAGTTTTACAACCAGCGGCGGGGAGCTGCCCGGGCCGCCCGGCCCAACGCCGGCCACTTGGCACTGGCCGAGTTGGAGCGAGATTTCGAGGTGGTCATCGTGACGCAGAACGTGGACGACCTGCACGAGCGGGCCGGTTCTTCGCGCGTGATTCACCTGCACGGGCAACTGCTTGAGAGCCGCAGCTCCCGCCACGAGGAACTGGTGTACCCGCTGGAGTCGGACCGGATTGAGCTGGGCCAGCTCTGCGAGAAGGGCCACCAGCTGCGTCCCAACATTGTGTGGTTTGGCGAGGCCGTGCCACTCATGGAGCTGGCCGCCCACGAGGCCGCCACCGCCGACGTGTTTCTGGTGGTGGGCACGTCTCTGCAGGTGTACCCAGCCGCCGGCCTCGTGGATTACGTGCGGCGCGGCACCCCCATCTACATCATCGACCCTAGCCGCCCGCCCGTCAGCTCCCGCCCCAATCAGCATTTCGTCACCGAGCCCGCCACTATTGGCGTAGCGCAAGTAGCCGCCGAGCTGCGGGCGCAGTCATCTGACGAAATGTAGAGACGCGACACTTCGTATCTACCCCTAGAACGGCGCCACTGCACATCCTTTTTTTGGCAGTATCACAACCTCTGCTTACGCCCAGACGCGAAGTATCGCGTCTCTACAACCCTTCACCAAACTCAATTTTCCGCCTTGGCTTCCATAGTTGGACATTGCGCGTTGGGCGCTACGCTGGGGAAGCTGCTGCTCCCAGAGCGGCGCTACTGGCCTTACTGGCTGCTGGCCGCTGCCTGCGCCTTTCTGCCCGATGCCGACGTTATCGGCTTCAAGTTTCACGTGCCGTACGCCAGTTTGTGGGGGCATCGGGGCCTGTCGCACTCTTTGCTGGCGGCGGCCGTGGTAGCATCGGGCCTGACGCTGCTCACGGCCTGGCGACGGCCGGCGGGCGCGCCGCCCCTAGGCCGGCTGTGGCTACTGTTGCTGCTGGCCACGGCCTCTCACGGCGTGCTCGATGCCATGACCACCGGCGGCGAGGGCGTGGCATTTTTCAGCCCGTTCGATACGGAGCGGTACTTCTTCGGGCTGCGGCCCATTGCGGTGTCGCCCATTGGGGTGAAGAAATTTGTGGGCGAATGGGCCGCCCGGGTACTGCGCAGCGAGATACAATGGGTGCTGCTGCCCTGTGCCATTCTGCTGCTAGTCCAGCGCCTCCTGGCAGGTCGGCGTACTGCGGAGCTTCGGTAAGCCTGGGAAATTAAGGTAACATTAAATCTGAACCGCCGCTTTTCCGTAGAAGAGGCTTCTACACTCCCCTTCTATGTCATTTCGTTACTCGCGCATGCTGCTGGCTGGTCTGGGCCTGGCAGCTTCAGTCCCGGTTTTTGCCCAGTCGGCCGCGCCGGCACACACGGTTTTTTTGCTGGGTAATACGGCCACCGCCGAACTGCCTGCCGGCCACCTCCAGGCCCTGCGCCGCACCCTGGAGCAGCAAACCGGCCCGTTTACCGTGGTTCACCTCGGCGACATCGTAAGCAATGAAGGTCTGGGCTCGGCCAAAGATTCCAGCCAGGCCGGCCAGACGGCCCGCGCCGATGCGTTAATTGCCTTGGTAAAAGGCCTGCCCAACGGCAAAATCTACTTCCTGCCCGGTGATAAGGACTGGGCCAACTCCGGCCCCGACGGGTTGAAGCGGGTGCGCCGCCTCGAAAAGTACATCGAAGACAAACTCCCCGGCCAGAATGCCTTCCTGCCCACTGGTGGCTGCCCCGGCCCCGAAGTGGTAGATGTGGCTCCGCTGGTACGCTTAGTGGCCATCAACTCGCCTTGGTGGACGCACCCCTTCGACCGCCCGGAAGCGCCCGATACCGACTGCAAAACCATGACGGTGGAGGAGTTTCGGGAGCAGCTGCAGGATGTACTGGATGAAACCAAGGGCCGCAACGTGCTGCTGGTGGGCCATCAGCCGGTCATCAGCAACGGCGTGTACGGCGGGCACATGCCCCTGAGCCGCCACCTGCTGCCGCCCGTGGCCGGCACCGTGTACGCGGCCTACCGCCAGAACGTGGGCTCCCCCCGCGACCTGGCCAACCCCGCCTACCAGCAGTTCCAGAAGGAAATGCTAAACACCCTGCGCGACCATCCCGGGGCCGTGTATGCTGCTGCCCACGACTTCAGCCTCCAGCTCACCGAGCAGCAGGGTAGCTACCACTTGGTTTCGGGCTCCTTCGCTCAGAAACAGCACGTGGGGGTCAACGCCAAGTCGCAATTCAATGAAGCCGAAGAGGGCTTTTCCCGCCTGGACTACTACGCCGACGGCACCGTAAAAACGGCGTTTTACACATTCGATAGCGGCACCTCAGCCCGGGAGGCTTACGCGGCCACTTTGTTCCGCTCGGCCTGCGGGCCGGAGCAGGCGGGCGTGCCGGTTAACTCGTTTATTCCCGAGTGTCCGTCGGCCCCCAAAGGCGTGGCGGAAGTGAAGGCCGATGTGCCGTTTGAAGCCACCCAAGCGCTGGCCGCCGGCAAGCAGTACGCGGGCACCGGTGGCTCCCGGTTCTGGCTGGGCAAGCTCTACCGCACTTCCTGGACGCAGCCGGTACAGGTGCGCACCCTTAATTTAGCTACCGAAAAAGGCGGCCTGCGCCCCTTCGGACCCGGTGGCGGCCGCCAGACCACTTCCCTCAAACTCATTGCCGCCGACTCCTCGGAATACGTTTTCCGCTCGGTGGATAAGGACGTAACCCGGATTCTGCCGCCCGAGCTGCGCCAGTCGTTTGCCGCCAACGTGCTGCGCGACATCACGCCCACGGCTCACCCCTACTCGGCGCTGGTAACGGGCTCGTTGTTGGATAAAACCGACATTCTGCACGCCCGCCCCCGCCTGTTCGTGCTGCCCGATAACAACCAGCTCGGCCCCTACCGGGAGCAGTTTGCCGGTTTGTTCGGCACGCTGGAAGACCGGCCCGTGGACCCCAAACCCAACCTACCCGGCTTCGGCGGGGCCGATGAAGTACGCCGCTCCTTCAGCTTCTTCCGCCAGCTCTACAAGGACAACGACAACCGCATCGACGCCGTGGCCCTGGGCCGGGCGCGGGCGTTTGATATGCTGGTGGCCGACTTCGGCAAGCACGAGGACAACTGGAAGTGGGCGGGCTTCAAAGACGGCAAGAAAACCGTGTACAAACCCATTCCGCGCGACCGGGACCAGTCGTTCACCCTCTGGAACGGGGCCCTCACCTACCTGGCTAACCGGGAATGGGCCGTGCCCAGCATTGAAGGATTCCAGGCCGAGTTCGGCGACATGAAAAGCCTGAACTGGCCCGCCCGTCACTTGGATAGGTTTCTGCTGCAAAGCCTGAACCGGGAGCAGTGGCAGGACATTGCCCGCTACCTGCAGGAGCGCCTCACACCCACTGCCATCGACGAGGCCACCGGCACACTGCCCCCGGAACTGAAAAACCTGTCAACCGACGAGCTGAACCGCAAGCTGAAAGCCCGCATCAAGGAGCTGCCAGCGGCATTGGATGAATATTACCTGCTGCTGGCCAAACGCGTGGACGTGGTGGGTTCCAACAAAGCTGAGGTATTCCGGGTAGACCGCCAGGCCGACGGCCGCGTGCGGGTGCAGCTGTTTGACAAGGCCAAGGAAGGCGACGAGCCCAATGGCCCGGCCCTGTTCGACCGCACCTTCTCGCCCAAGGAAACTGAGGAGGTGAGCCTTTATGGCCTCGATGGCAAGGACGTATTCACGGTAACCGGCACGGCAAAAAACAGCGTGCTGGTGCGCATCATCGGCGGCGACGGGAAAGACCGGATTTCCGACGACTCCCGCGTGAGCGGCCTGCGCACCCTTACCAAGGTGTACGACGTGCCCGATACCAACCTGAAGCTGGGTTCGGAGTCGGACAACCGCACCTCCACACGCCCCGACGTGAACCTCTACGACCGGGAGCAGTTCGAATTCAACTCCTACAAGCCCCGCGCCACCGTCATCGTGAATGCCAACGACGGCATTGGAGTGGGTGCAGGCGTGGATTTCGTACGCCAGGGTTTCCGCAAGCCGGGCTTCAAGAACCTGTACTCGTTTGACGTGCGCGGCTCCAGCGGCGGCAACTTCCAGGTGTCGCTGGCTTCGCGGCACCGCTACGCGTTTGGCAAGTGGGACGTGGGCGCCCGCACCGAGTACGGCAACTTCTTCCCCTTCTACAACTTCTTCGGCCTGGGTAACAACACCGACCTTGACCAGGACCGCTACGACGACAAGTTCTACAAGGCCCGATACAAGGGCTTCACGCTGGCCGGCTTCACGGAGCGGGTGTTCTGGCAGCGCAGCCTGTTCCGCATTGGGCCCAGCTACGAGCAGTACACCTCCAGCTACGCCCGCGCCAGCTACCTGGGGCAGCTGGAAAGCGGCGGCATTCCGGTGCCCGAAGGCCAGGTGCCCAACACCGACTTCCAGCGCCTCATCGGCCTGAATGCGCTGCTCGACGTGGATCTGCGGGACCGGCAGAGCTTTGCCCGGCGCGGGGTACGCCTGCGGGCTCAGCACGATACGTATCATCAGCTCAACGGCAACAAGGGCAACTTCGGCCTTACCCAGGGCTTCGCCGAGTACTACGGCACGGCCCGCCTGGGCATTCCGGTCACGTTGGTAGTGAAGGGCGGCGGGGCCAAGAACTACGGCAACGACGACGACATTCCCTTCTACAAATTCGCCAACCTGGGCCTGCGTGAGGGCCTGCGCGGCTACTACCGCACCCGCTTCACCGGCGACGCCAGCCTGTACCTGAACACCGAGCTGCGCCTGGCGCTGGGCCGCGTACAAACTTCCTTCCTACCCTTCTCCTATGGCGTGTTCGGCTTCTACGACCGGGGCCGGGTGTACTACAAGGGCTCCTCACCCGGGGGCTGGCACGAGGGCTACGGGGCCGGCTTCTACATTGCCCCCGTATCCGACCAGCTGGCCCTGTCGGTTTCCTACCAGAAATCGGTGGAAAACGGGCTGATTCAGTTCGGCCTGGGCTTCCGGATTGATAATTAAGCCGTCATCAACTGCTTACGGCGGGCCGCTTTTTCGGAAGCAGCCCGCCGTTTTGCGTTTTTTGCGCCCTAGCTGACCTGAAAGGCTATATTTGCGCTGTTTACTCTCGTCTCACAACTTGCTGCATGGAATATCCGCTTCTGAAACTGGCCGCCATCGACATTGGATCCAACGCGGTGCGCTGCCAGATTTCGGCGGTGCTGCACTATGGTGACCGGTACCGGCTTAAGCGGGTGGAGTACGTGCGCTACCCATTGCGGCTGGGTGAGGACGTGTTTGCTACCGGGCAGATTTCGGAGAAAAAACAGGCCAAATTCATCAAGTTTCTACACGCCCTGAAGCTGTTGATGGAGGTGCACGACGTGGCCCCGAACCACTTTCTCATCTGCGCCACCTCAGCCATGCGCACAGCCCAGAACGGCCCGGCGGTGGCCGCCCGCATTCAGCAGGAACTGGGTCTGACGGTGCAGGTGATTGACGGGCAGGACGAGGCCGCCTACATCAACCGGGTGATTGAGAACCTGCTCGAAGACAAGAAGCACTACCTGCACATTGATGTGGGTGGCGGCAGCACCGAGTTCAACATCTACCACAACCGCCGCAAGGTGGCTTCGCAGTCGTTTGAGGTGGGCAGCATCCGGCGCATGCAGCAGGAAGAAGCCGGCATGAGCACCGAGGCCATGCGCGAAACCTGGCAGCGCATGGAGGAATGGGTGAGCGAAAACGCCCGCCGCTACCACGTTTCCCGCGCAATTGGTACCGGTGGCAACATCAACAAGCTCTACAGCATGGCCCAGACGGCGCCCGACAAGGCTGCCGACAAAGCTGTGACCCGCAAGCGCATCGCCACCATCCTCGACCAACTCACGGGCATGACGATGGAGCAGCGCGTGAACGTGGCCCTGCTCAACCCCGACCGCGCCGATGTTATCGTGCCCGCCGGCCACATCTACCTCTCGGCCATGGAATGGGCCAATGTGCACCAGATGCTCGTGCCCGATGTGGGCCTCAAGGATGGCATGTTGCAGGCGCTGTTCGAAGACCACTTCGATGAGTTCCGCGCCGCCGACGACCACAAACCCGGCTGCCCCAAACCCACAGTGCAAAGCCGCCCCACGGAAGTGGAATAGCCTGTAAGAAGTTGTACCCCGAAGCTGTGCTTCGGCTCACGTGAAAGGCTGAACACTTTCCTACGCAAGCCGAAGCACAGCTTCGGGGTACACGTTCTGAATCTGTTGACTACGCCAGATCCGCTTCCGTTTCGGGATTGTGCTCGATGGCGTCGATTATCGTGCTTTCCAAGTCGGGTTCCGCCTCGTGGGCGTTGGGCTGGTCATCAACCGGTACGGAGGGAGCGGCTTCAATGACGTCGGTGGAAGCGCCCTCGCGGATGGCGGCGCAGGATAGCCACTCATCGTAGAGGGCCGTTTCGCCCACCAGCGTGAAGTTTTTGCGGTAGAACTCCTTGTGCACGTTGAAAGCCGGCTCCTCGGCGGCCGGGTGCCGCTGCACATAGGCCCCATCCTCGCGCATAACGTACGTGTTCTGGTTGTCGCGCAGGTTGAAGTAGAGGATGTTGATGGCCTCGCGCTTGAGCTGCGGATTCACAATCAGGAACAGTGCCTCAATGCGCCTATCGAAGCTGCGTACCATCAGGTCGGCGGAGCCGGCGTACATTTTGGGGTTGCCGGCCTGGTGGAAGTAGAACAGGCGGGAGTGTTCCAGGTAGTCGCCCACGATGCTGCGCACCTCGATGTTCTCGCTCAGCCCCACCCGGCCCGGCCGCAGGCAGCAGATGCCCCGCACGATGAAGCGGATGGGCACGCCGGCCTTGCTGGCCTTATAGAACTCGTCAATCATCTCCTTGTCTTCCAGGGAGTTCATCTTCATTACGATACCGCTGGGCAGGCCCTTCTTGGCATTGCGCACCTCCTCCCGAATCAGGGAAATCAGCTGCTGACGCATGTCTTTGGGGGCCGTAATCAGGTACTCGTAGTCGTCGGGCTGCGAGTGGCCGGTAATCACGTTGAAAAATTCCGATACGTCGTGGCCGTACACGTCGTTGGTGGTGAGCATGCTCACGTCGGTGTAGATGCGCGAGGTCTGCTCGTTGTAGTTGCCCGAGCCGATATGCACGTAGCGCGTCACCTTTTCGCCTTCCTTGCGGATGATCATCATCATCTTGGTGTGCGTCTTGTACTTGCTCACCCCATAAATGACGAAGCAGCCGGCCTTTTCCAGTTTGGCACCCTCCCGAATGTTGCGCTCCTCATCAAAGCGCGCCTTCACCTCAAACAGCACCGAAACGTGCTTGCCGTTCTCCGCCGCTTTCAGCAGTGCCGCCGTCACGCGCGAGTCCTCGGCCAGGCGGTAAATCGTCTGCTTGATACCCAGCACGTGCGGGTCCTCGGCGGCCTGTTCCAGCAGCCGCACCATCGGGTCAATGTTGTTGTACGGGTGGTGCAGCAGCACATCGTGGTGCTTGAGGTACTCGAAGAGATTATCCTCGGCCCCTTCCGGCAGGCTGAGCGGCGCCACCGGGGCCGGCTGCTTGGCCCCCTTGCCCCGGAAGTTGGGGTGTTTGAGAATCTGGAGCAGGCCTTTCAGGTCAATTATCGAGTTGATAACGAACACGTTGCCGTTATCAATATTCCACCGATCCTTCAGCACCTGCATCAGCAAAGCCGAGGCGTTGGGCTCCACTTCCAGACGCACCACGCGGCCCTTCTTACGCGTCTTCAGGCCCAGCTGAATTTCCTTGATAAAATCCACGTCGATGTCGTCCGACTCCTCCAGCGTGAAGTCGCCGTTGCGGGTGATGCGGAACATGTCGGCCGACACGATTTCGACGTTGCGGAACAGCTTGGGCAGGTTCACCCGCACAATCTCCTCGATGGGCACGAACATGACCTTATCCTTGCGGGTAAGCTCGAAGAAGCGCGACAGATTCTGGGGAATCTGCACGAAGGTGAGGCGCTCCTGGCCGCGCTCCGCCTCGGCATCCAACCCCCCCCCGGCCCGCGTGACCACCCCGAAGATGAGCATCTGGTTCATCATCAGCGGGAAGCCGTGGTAGCTGTCGTACACCATCGGGGTGAGCAGCGGGAACACTGTATTTTTGAAGTAGCCGTCGGCCTTCTTCAGCTCCAGCTCAGTCAGCTCGCTCATTTTGAGCACGTTGAAGCCGTTTTTCTCAAACAGTGGCTTCAGGTCGTTGAGGTAGGTCAACGACTGGTCGTTGACGAACCGGTGGGCAAAATCAAGCAGCTTGCGCCGGAACGGCATTTCGCGCAGCCCCGAGTAGTCGATGCGCTCCTTACCGTAATCGAGGTAATTATAGAGCGAGCCCACCCGAATCATGAAGAACTCGTCGAGGTTGCTGCTGGTAATGGCCATGAACCGGAGCCGGTCGAAGAGCGAGCGGCTGGCGTCCCGGGCTTGGTCGAGCACGCGGTAATTGAAGCGCAGCCAGCTCAGGTCGCGGCTGATGTATTTGCTTTTCCGAATGAGGTCGGCCGATTTGAAGAGTTTCATAGGATCACGGATTGACGCGGATTTCTCGCGGATTACACGGATTTCGTGAACGATTTACGTGGAGCGTCTTGCCGTGTGGCAAGTTAACGGCTAGCGGCGGTTCAGGTAGAACCCAACCGGAAAAGAAAATACCGGAGCCGTCGAAAACGACGTGGATTGGCGCATTGAGGAGCGAGGTTTGCGCCGTTCCACTCCTTAACCCGCCACCGCATGACCTCGCCTGACCCGCCCACCTCGCCCGCCCAGCTGGCCACCGCCCTGTTAGCTGAATGGGAACAGCGCGCCGGCTTCCGTCCTCCGGCCGCTCACCGCCAAACCCGCCCCGCGCTACTCGCCCGGCTCACCGACTGCTGCCGGGTGCTGGCGGTAACCGCCGATGTGAACCTAGACATCGACGATTTCCGCGCGGCGCTACTGCCGTACTCCAGCCTGCGCCTGGGCCGGGCCCAGGCCTCCGGCAACGGCCCGGCGTTGCGGCTGGCCCAGGCCGCGCTGGCTGACGCCGGACAATGGCTGCTGGGGCCTGCGCCCACCACCCCGGCACGGCACGTACTACTCATCATCGAAAGCCACCCGACGGCCGAGCTGGAAATGGATGAGCTGACGGCCATTACCGAGCACATTCAGCAAACCGCAGGCGACTCCCGCACGGAGGTGGTGTTTGGTCACGGATTACGGCCCAACTTACCCGCGCAGCTCCGGCTGCACCTGCTGCTCAGCTACGGCCCGCCGCTCCTGCCCCTACCGCTCCTGCCGCAACGGCTACCCTGCCCGGCACTCCGGCCGGAGGAAATCTTTCCCGCCGCCGTGCGTCTGATTACGGCCCACCAGACGGTCAGCAGTAGCTTGCTGCAACGCCAGTTGGGCCTGGGCTACAACCGCACTAGCCGGCTGCTGGAGGAATTGGTGAAGGCGGGTGTTATCCGGCGACGGGAGGATGGCGGATATGGGGTGGTAATCAACTAATTGCTCGTTTACTTAGACAGCCACTTTTTTCTCCCAGGCTTTTCTTTGTAGAAACCTCTCTACTTCGTTAGACTGCATTTTCTTTTCACATACATTCAAAAAAACCTATGAACATCTGGTTACACCGTATCTCGTGGCATGCGGAAATTGCTCATCCGCTACTTAGTCGCAATATGTTATCTATAGGATTTTCTGACTTTTCTAGTCAAGAGTTCATAGATAATGTGTTACATAATGGTTGGAACATCGTAGATGAGGCGTGTGATGAGCATTGGGGTGTGCGGCCTCGTAACCGACACAATATCTGGCGTTTCATACATGAGATGAAAGCAGACGATTTGGTAGTAGTCCCTATGTGGGATACTTTCTCAGTCTATGAACTGGAAGGTCAGCCTCAACCTATTGCTCAAGTTCGCAATGAGAATTTGAAAGATTGGCAAGAAAATCCGATTGTTTTAGGGCCTGACACTTTGTTACATAAAATTGATTCTGAAGAAGCTATTGATTTAGGTTTTTTCTGGAATGTAAAGCCAATCGAATTAGGAATTTCGCGTGAAAAATTTGCTGATCGTGCCTTAACAGCAAGGATGAAGATCAGAACTACCAATGCATGGATTACGGATATAAAGTCAAGTATTGAAAGAGCAATATCTGCATTTTCAGATAACAGGCCTATTAATTTACATGCGCAAATTACAGAGCAAACAGTACCTATCGTTCTAGATACAATTAGACAAAATTTAAACCCAGATAAGCTAGAGAAGCTAATCAAGTGGTATTTTGAACGAGTGGGAGCTTCTGATGTATTTATTCCTGCTAAAAACGAGGCAGGGAAGGAAGGAGATGCAGATGTCGTAGCTACCTTTGAAGCTATTAAGACCATTATTTATGTTCAGGCGAAACTGCATGGTGGTGAAACTTCTGTCTGGGCTTCCGAACAAATAACTGCTTACAAAGAAAGTCGTAGTAGTGCGGTAGATGAATACTCTAAATTGTGCTGGGTTATTTCAACAGCTGACACATATTCTAAGGAATGTGTTGTTTACTCAAAAGAGAATGATGTACGGCTTATTAACGGCAAACAATTTGTAGAAATGCTATTGGAAGCTGGCATTAGCGGTTTAGATAATACATTTAACAAATAATGCCCATCCACGCGCACCTGCTGCGGCAGTTTCATCTTGTGCAGCGGCTACAACGGGCGAGCGGGCAGTTAGTGCCGTTTGCGGAACTGCAACGGTACCTGCTGGAGCAGACCACGGTGGGCGATTTGCAGGACGGCTACTCGCGGCGCACGTCTGAGCGGGACCGGCCATCCATTGCCGAGAACTTCGGCGTAACCATCCGCAACCGGCGCGGCCGGGGCTACTACCTCGACCACGCGGAGCCGCTCACCAACAGCCAGAACCAGCTGCTGGAAGCCTTCGAGCTGCAGGAGTTTCTGCGGCTGCCGGCGGCCGGCGCGGCATTCGTGCAGCCGGAGCCGCGCCGGCCGCTGGGGCTGGAGTATCTGCGGCCGTTGCTGCGGGCGGCCCAGGCGGGGTGGGTGGTGGAGCTGGACTATCAGAAGCACTGGGAAGCCGAACCGCAGCGGCGTACCATCGGGCCGCTGCTACTGCGCGAGTTTCGGGGGCGGTGGTACGTGCTGGGCGTGATGGAAGGCAGCGGCCGGCTCGCCTGTTTCGGCCTGGATCGGGTGCAGCACCTCACGCCCACCCCGCGCCTGTTCACTCCGCCCGCCGACTTCGATGCGGCCGCCTATTTTACCAACTGCTTCGGCATTACGCGGCCCACCGACGACGAGCCGCCGCAGCCGATTCTGCTGAGTTTTGAGTTGGTGCAGGGCCGCTACGCGCTGAGCTATCCGCTGCACGCGTCCCAGCAGCTGGTGTCGGCCACCGAGGAGGGAATCCGCCTCAGCCTGACCGTGTACGACACCCACGACCTGCGTATGGAACTCCTCAGCTACGGCCCCGAAGTGGAAGTTCTGGCCCCCACCAGCCTGCGCGAATGGCTGCAACAAGCGCATCAGGCGGCGGCAGGAGCATGAGGATTGGGTTAACAGCGTCTGTACAGCGGTTGCCTGAACGCTGTACAGACGCGACCCTTCGTGTCTCCTCGTTGAACGACAATCGGTAGAACAGCGCGGACGACGAGACGCAAAGGGTCACGTCTCTACATCCCATGCACACTGCCTGTGGATTCACTACCATAACCCCGAAGCGGCGCAACATCAGCTGACGACAACCGGCCCGACGGCTTTCAGCCGCCGGACCGGGGCGTTCCGGCACGTTGAAGCAGCCGCGCCGTTCTGTGGCAACCGTTCAATATCAGCAACGATGAGACGCGAATACGCGTCTCTACTTCGTTCAAACAAAAAGCGCCGTCCTGGCCAGGACGGCGCTTTTTGTTTGAAGAATCGTCACCAAAATCCGTGCAATCCTTAAATCCGCATAATCTGCGGTTCAGACGTCCAGCTTGGCGTATTTGGCGTTTTTCTCGATGAAGTCGCGGCGGGGGGCTACTTCGTCGCCCATGAGCATGGAGAACAGGTGGTCGGCTTCGGCGGCCGAGTCAACGGTTACCTGCTTTAGGGAACGGGTAGTGGGCTGCATAGTGGTGCTCCAGAGCTGCTCGGCGTTCATCTCGCCTAAGCCTTTGTAGCGCTGCACGTTTACCGTTTCGGGCTTGCCGCGGCCGAGGTCTTCCTGGGCTTGCGCGCGCTCCTCTTCGGTCCAGCAGTAGCGCTCCTCCTTGCCCCGCTTCACGAGGTAGAGCGGCGGCAGAGCAATGTAAATGTAGCCCCGGTCCACCAGCTCGCGCATGTAGCGGAAGAAGAACGTCAGAATCAGCGTGCGGATGTGCGAGCCGTCGATGTCGGCGTCGGTCATGATGATGACCTTGTGGTAGCGCAGCTTGGCAATGTTGAGGGCCCGGGCATCGGCTTCCGCGCCCGTTTCCGGGTCGGCAGGCATCCCAAAGGTCACGCCCAAAGCCGTAATCATGTTCCGGATTTCTTCGTTTTCCAAGATGCGGTGCTCCTGGGCCTTCTCCACGTTCAGGATTTTACCCCGCAACGGCAGAATGGCCTGAAAGGCGCGGTTGCGGCCCTGCTTGGCGGTGCCACCGGCCGAGTCCCCTTCCACGAGGTAGATTTCGCAGATTTCGGGGTCCGATTCGGAGCAGTCGGCCAGCTTGCCGGGCAGGGAGTTGGAGCCGAGCACGGTTTTGCGCTGCACCATCTCGCGGGCCTTTTTGGCGGCAATACGGGCCTTGGCGGCCAGAATCACCTTGTCGATAATGACGCGGGCTTCCTTGGGGTTTTCCTCCAAGTACTGGTTCAGGATTTCGCCTACCACGGTATTCACCGCACCGTTTACCTCGGAGTTGCCCAGCTTGCCTTTGGTCTGACCCTCAAACTTGGGCTCGGCCACTTTCACCGAAATAACGGCCGTGAGACCTTCCCGGAAATCGTCACCCTGGATTTCCACCTTGGCTTTGGCCACTTCGCCCGATTTCTCGGCGTAGGACTTCAACACGCGGGTAATGGCGGCCCGGAAACCCGAGACGTGCGTGCCGCCCTCGTGGGTATTGATGTTGTTGACGTAGGAGTAAATGTGCTCCTGGAACGAGTCGTTGTACTGGAAGGCCACTTCCACCGGAATGCCGCGCTCCGTGGCCACGTACACCGGCTTGTGCATGAGCACGGTGCGGCTGTTATCGAGGTACTGCACATACTCGGCCACCCCGCCCTGCGAGTAGAACTCGCTCTGCTGGGGCTCACCGCCGTCTTCGGGCGTGCGCAGGTCGGTGAGGATGATGCGGATGCCCCGGTTGAGGTAGGACAGCTCCCGCAGGCGCGTGGCAATGCGCTCATAGGAGTAGATGAGCGTTTCGTCGAAGATAGTCGCGTCGGGCTGGAACCGCACCAGGGTGCCGCGCTCCGTGGTGTCGCCCACCTTGCGCACATCGTACTGGGGCACGCCAATGACGTACTCCTGCTCGTAGATGTGGCCGTCGCGCTTTACCGTGACGTGGGTGTGGGTGCTGAGCGCATTCACGCAGCTGACGCCCACGCCATGCAGACCGCCGGAGGTCTTGTAACTGTTCTTATCGAATTTACCGCCGGCGTGGAGCACGGTCAGGGCAATTTCCAGGGCCGATTTGCCGAACTTCTGGTTGATGCCGACGGGAATACCGCGGCCGTTATCCTGCACCGATACGGCGTTGCCGGGGTGGATGGTTACTTCAATCCGGTCGCACTGACCGGCCAGGGCTTCATCAATGGAGTTATCGACTACCTCCCACACCAGGTGGTGCAACCCTTTCGCGCCGGTGTCGCCGATGTACATGGAGGGCCGCTTGCGCACCGCTTCGAGCCCTTCGAGCACCTGAATGCTATCCGCGGAGTAGTCCGAGGTTCCGATTATCTCTTGTGTTTCACTCATGTGAGGCAGTTAATTCAACCTGAATTAGGTATCGACAAAGATACCGAAAAAATCCGGTTTTTGCCAGCCGCAAGGCCGATTCGGGGCTTCTGCACCGGCATAAAAAAGCCGTTGCTCCGCACCCGAAACAACGGCCTTTCAGGAGCTTAAGCAGCCGGTTACAGCACCTGCGCCCGTAACTGGCTCACGCCCGCCGCCGACTCCAGTTTCACTTGGTACAGCCCGGCTTTCTGCTGGCTCAGATCCAACGTGATTTCGGTAGCGCGGCTGGCCTCCAGGGTACGATGCTGTACCTGCCGGCCCAGCGCATCCGAAACGGTAAGCTTAACAGTTCCGGCGTGCGTGGCCGGGAGCCATTGTACCCGGAATAAGCCGTCGATGCTGGGGTTGGGAGTCACACTAGCCCCCAGCACCATCGTGGCGGTGCGGGTAGGCAGTACGGTGCTGGTGAGTTTATTTACTCCGGCTCCAGCCCCGGTACTGGCATTCACAGCACCACTCCAGACGGCCGTTGGGCTGGCAGCGTCCACAAACAGATGATTGATAGTGGTTTCGATGCTGGTCCAGGTCTGGCCATTGTCGCGGCTGTACGAGGAGCCGGAGTCGCCATTGCCCAGGTTAATTCCTACGGACAGGTAGTTGCCGGTCCCGGGCACGTTATCGAGTCCCCAGCCCCGCAACGGGCCGGTATAAGTGGTGCGGCGCCAAGTAGTACCGCCATCCGCAGTGCGGTATAGTTCGTGGTTGGTAGCGTTGGCATCGGCAATAACAGCCAAGCCGTTCTGCTCATCCCGGAAGGCAATGTTTTCGATGGGCTCCGAAGCCACGTCCCGCGCTACGGTCCAGGTTACGCCCTTGTCCGTAGAATGGAAAATATCCCCTTCGTCATTCGGAAACCAGATGGAATTGCCTACTGCTGCCGGCGGAAAAAAGGTGCCGTATTCCCCGGAGGTACCAACCGGCACATTAAGGACCCGGGTCCAGGTGGTGCCTCCGTTGGCAGTGTAGTAGATTTCCGGCCCGCCGCCATTAGCTCCGTCCGGGTCGCCCATCACCATGCCTTCGTTGGCATTGAAGAAGTAAATGGTATTAGGGTAACTGTCGGCTGAAAACGCATTAGTGCCTTGCCGCACCCAGGTCGAGCCGCCATCCGACGTTTTGAGAATACGGCCACCGGTATCGTTTAAGGTGACTACCCACGCCGTGGTTGCGCTTACTGCCGACAGACTCTGCACGGTTTCCGTAGCGGTATTCACTCCGGAAACTGTCAGTACCGTCCAGTTTTGCCCCCCGTTGAACGTACGGGCGACTTGGTTAGCGGGATCCTGGGTAAACAGCCCGCTGGATAGCGCCCAGGCAGTATTAGCATCTACTGCATCGGTGTAAAGCGGCAGCAAATCCTGGGCAAAGGAGAAGGGCTGTTGCACCCATTGAGCCTGAGCGGCAGTGGCCAGCAACAGTCCACCGGCCAGAAGAAGTACAGTTTTTTTCATCGGGTAAAGAGGGGGTTAGAAAGGAAGGAACGGGATTACACTCCTGTACTAGCACTCGTCAAGTTGCTCTCTAGTTTACAAAAAAAGCCCGACTGCTTTAGCAGCCGAGCTCTTACATAAAAATCATAACTACCCTGGCAGTCTATCCCAAAATACAACCAAGGTTTCCACTCGCAACAAAACAGCCACTTAGCAATTAAGCTAAGTGACTGAATATCAGTGTGGCCCCGATGTGATTCGAACACATGACCGGCTGCTTAGAAGGCAGCTGCTCTATCCAGCTGAGCTACGGGGTCAACTAAAACAAAAGCCGTCCACCCGAGGTGGGTAAACGGCTTTTGTCTAAACGTCGGGGTGGCAGGATTCGAACCTGCGGCCTCCTGCTCCCAAAGCAGGCGCGATACCGGGCTACGCTACACCCCGAATGGGCAATTAAAAATCAAGAATTAAAAACCAGCCGGCAGTCAACACTTCTGTGACACCCTGTTTGATTTTTAATTCTCAATTTTCAATCTTAAAAAACATGCGGAGAGGGGGGGATTCGAACCCCCGGTAACCTTTAGAGCTACGGCAGTTTAGCAAACTACTGGTTTCAGCCACTCACCCACCTCTCCGTGTTGAACTCCTTTCCGGTTGAAAGGTGTGCAAATATACGAGCAGAATGGACATACAAACCCTTTTCGAAAAAAATATCTTCCATCTTGCCACTCTAAACGGCCTTTTCGGGGCATTGCCCCAGAACCACCGCCGCCGCTTTTACCTACCTTTTACACTGGTTGCATTTTGAACATGAAGGGGTTACCGTCGTGCTGAGCTGGGCATATTGGCCGGGTTGGTCCGAAGTGCTGGCGGCCATATTTTTTTTTCTGTTGTACCTCGGCTACCTGTTGCGGACGCGCCGGCTGGCGGCGCCACTGGGGCAGCGGGGCTGGCGGCTGGGCTGGAAGCTGGGGCTACGGCTCCTATATTTCGGGCTGCTGGCGGTGGCCTTGCTGGGGCCGGCCTACGGTGTCACCCAGAATCCGGTACGAACCTCCGGTAAAGACGTGTGGCTGCTGGTGGACCTGTCCCGCTCTATGGATGCGCCCGATGTAGTGCCCTCCCGCCTGCAAAAGGTAAAAGCCGAACTCGCTATGCTTACCAGCCGCTTCCCCGCCGACCGGCTGGGGCTCATCGTATTTTCGGGCGAAGCCTACGTGCAATGCCCTCTCACTTATGACCAGGCAGCTCTGCAACTCTTCATCAGTACGCTGCAAACAACCCTGGTACCGCCGGGCAGTACCAACTTGGTGCCTCCACTGGAGTTGCTACTGACCCGACTAGCAGCCATACCGCCGGATTCCGCCACTAGCGTCACGCCGCCCCGGGCTACGGCGGTGGTCCTTATAACAGACGGGGAAGATTTCGGGGAAAATCTGGAGCCAACTGTGCGCATTCTGGCCCGCTCGGGGGCACGCGTGTTTACGGTGGGGGTGGGAACCACTGAAGGCAGCCGGATTCCGCAGAGCGGCGGCCGGGGCTACCTCCGCGACACTAAAGGACGTGAGGCCATTACCCGGCTGGTACCGGCCCCACTCCGGCAGCTGGCTGAGCAGACCGGCGGACAGTATTTCGAACTGACTGACCAGCGCGATGAGTTTCCTTTCCTGCTGAATGCATTGAACCGCGTAGAAGGCCAGACGCAACAGGTCAGAACGGTTTCGGTAGCGGACAACCGCTACCGGTACCCGCTGGTAGTGGCATTGGTTCTGATTATGCTGGACATCCTGATAACCGTGAAAGTAATTCGGCCGTGAGAAGTGTGTTGTTAGGTGGAATAGTGCTGCTGAGTGCCTGGGGAGGCCTCACGCGCATCCATGACCGAAATGCGGCGGTGGAGCGCGGGGCGGCGGCGTATGTTCGCCGGGATTATGCCGCCGCCGCCGTAGCCTATAAGGAAGCCGCCGTAACGCTGGAATCCCGGGATGAAGCAGTATGGCTGAATCTGGCGCATGCCACCGCCCGCGCCGGACGGCCGGGCGAGGCGCGGGAATATTACAATCACCTGACTATCAGCAAAAACCTGATTATGCGCAGCGTTGCGTTGCAGCAGCTGGGTGCGCTGGCCGCTGCTAAAGGCGACTACGCGCAGGCAATAAGCCTGTTGCGCCAGTCCCTGCTGGCTAACGCTGCCAACGCGGAAGCCCGGTTCAACTACGAGCGGTTACGCGACTATCTGGCCCGCCAAACTACCCCGCCTCAGCTGCCGCCGCCTGGTACCGATGGCAACCCGGAAGCCAGGCAGCCGGAACCTACTGCTCAGACTCAGCCCAGGGCCGGCACAGATCAACGGGGGCAGCTCACTGACCCTGCACTTCCCCGCGACCCGCGTAACGCCCCGCAGCCCCGGCCCGATGCCAATGGCTTGCGTGACCCCAAACGGCCTTCTGCGCAGCCCGGCAGCGCGGCCAACTCCGGCTTCCAGCCCGGCTCCGGAGAGCAGCGCACTGTAGCCCGTGGCAGCCAGCCCGGCAACGTACGGGGTATCAGCGACGAAGAAACCGGGCCGGAAGCACCGGGTGGTAGCAGCCGGCGCGGCGGTTCGGAGGCAGCTTCGGCGGCGGAAATCAACCTACAAACCCAGCGTGCCCGGCTCCAGCAAATGAATCTGAGCAGCGGCCAGGCCCGCCAGCTGCTGGAAGCCCTGCACACGGCCGAGCAGCAATACTTGCAGCAGCTGCCGCGCAAAGCCACCAAGCCGCAAGTAAAGGGAAAGCCGGGTTGGTGATTCTGGTAGCGGAGAAGGGCGAGTAAGAATCCGAGTGCTATTCCAAGCACGCGCGGAATGACGCGGGCTGACATTGCAACCGGATTTCAACGAGAGCCCGCGCGGAATGACGTGCGGGGTTGCACTCGTCCCGTACATCTTCTGCCAACCGTTGCCATCCGCCTCGTCGCCAAACCTTGCTACCTTTAAGCCCTTGATCAACCATTCCCACCCCACCGCATCATGCAAATCAAAGAAGTAGTTATTGTAGCCGCCGTGCGCACCCCTATTGGGTCGTTTGGCGGTAGCCTGTCGTCGCTGTCGGCTGTTGAGCTGGGTGCCATTGCCCTGAAAGGAGCTCTGGAAAAAGCCGGCGTTGAGGCCAAAGAAGTAGAGCAGGTGATTATGGGCAACGTTATTTCGGCCAACCTGGGTCAGGCTCCGGCCCGGCAGGCGGCTAAGAAAGCCGGCCTGCCTGATACCGTGGAATGCACCACCGTCAACAAAGTGTGCGCTTCGGGCTCGAAAGCCATCATGTTTGCCGCCCAGGCCATTATGCTGGGTCAGGCCGATGTGGTACTGGCCGGCGGCATGGAAAGCATGTCGAATGTGCCATATTACCTGGATAAAGCCCGGTTCGGGGCCAAGTACGGCCACGGCCAGATGATTGACGGTCTGATGAAGGACGGCCTCTGGGACCCGTACCACGACTTCGCCATGGGCGTAGCCGCCGACCGCACCGCCACGCACTACGGCATCACCCGCGAGGAGCAGGATGCCTTTGCCCAGCAGAGCTACGAGCGGAGTGCCGCCGCCGCCCAGGCCGGTAAGAAGAAGGACGAAATTGTGCCCGTGACCATTTCGGTGCGCGGCAAGGAAACCGTTATCAGCGACGACGAGGAGTACACCAAGGCTGATTTTGCCAAGTTTGCCGGCCTCAAGCCCGCTTTTGGCAAGGAAGGCACCGTGACGGCCGCCAACGCGTCCACCCTCAACGACGGCGCCGCCGCCGTGCTGCTCATGAGCCGCGAGAAGGCCGAGGAGCTGGGCGTGAAGCCGCTGGCCCGCATCCGGGGCTTCGCCGACGCCGAGCAGGCCCCCGAGTGGTTCACCACCACGCCTGCTTTGGCTATTCCGAAGGCGCTGAAGCATGCCGGTGTAGATGCTTCGGAAGTGGATTTCTACGAAATCAACGAGGCTTTCTCGGTGGTTTCGCTGGCCAACAACAAGCTACTGAACCTGGAAGGCACCAACGTGAACATGTACGGCGGAGCCGTAAGCCTGGGCCACCCGCTGGGTGCTTCCGGAGCCCGCATCGTGACCACGCTGCTGAACGTGCTGCAGAATGAAGGCGGCAAAATCGGCGTGACCGGCATCTGCAATGGCGGGGGCGGCGCGAGCAGCATCGTTATTGAGAAGCTGTAAGACACGTATTCAGCCGACTTTTTGGATTTCACAGATTCGTGCTGACATTTACCCGAAAGCCCTGCTGCAGTTTTGCGGCAGGGCTTTTGTGTGCGGCTTGGCTACTGGCTGAACTTGTGCTAACAGCCGGCGCAAAAAATACTTTTGGCTTTCTCCCGTTCTTGCGGCTATGAAACGAATTACGCTTGCCCTGCTCCTGCTCTCCACTGCTGCTCACGCCCAAAAGCTGCGTCGGCTCACGACGTATTTTGATTCCACCAACGTGCATAAGCGCGAAGTATACTCGGCCCTGGTGGCGGCTGACACCGTGATGCAGGGGCCGTACAAGCGGTTTTACTACTCCGGCAAGCTGGAGGCCCAGACGCGCTACACCGACGGCAAGCGCGACTCGGCCTACGTGGAGTTTCACCCCAACGGGGGCCGACGACTGGAAGTCACCTACCAGCAGGGCGTACGTCAGGGGCCGTTCAAAACCTACTACGACAACGGCAAGCTGGCCCAGGAAGGCACCTACGAGGAAGATCAGCCTACCGGCACGCTGCGCTACTTTCATCCCAACGGGGAAATCAAGCTGGAAACCACCCTCACCAACGGGCAGCCGGCCGGCGTTATTCGGGAGTTGTACCCCTCGGGCAAGCCCCGGGCCGAGGTAACCTACCAGAACGGCCAGGCCAGCGGTCCGGCCAAAACTTACTACGAGAACGGCCAGCTGCAGAGTGAAGGCGTGTACAGCAAAGGGCTGCTGGCCGGCCCCTACAAAACCTACTACGACAACGGGCAGCTGGAAACCGACGTGCAGGCCGACCGTACCGGCCGGGGCAGCTACCGCAGCTACTACCGCTCGGGCAAGTTGCGCACCGAGGGAACCTACGCCCCCGCTACGCTGGTAGGCCGGGCCGTGAAAAATCCGCTGGCCGACGACCTCACCAAGCAGGCCAAGAGTCTGGCCGGCGGCACCAGCAACCTCGATGGTCCCGCCAAATCCTACTACGAAAGCGGAGCTGTAAAAAGCACCCAGACCTACCGCCAGGGCGTGCTCACCGGCACGCAGCTGGACTTATACGAATCGGGCAAGACGGAGCAGAAGACGGAATACAGCAACCAGGGCCGCGACCGGCGCATCACGCTGTACTACGAGGACGGTATGGCCAAGGGCGAGCAGCAATACAAAAACGGGCAGCCCAACGGCCAGTGGCGCACGTTTCACGTGGGCGGCAAGCAGTTGCAGAAGCAGGAGACCTACCTGAACGGCAAGCTGGTGGGCGAGCAGCTGACCTACTACCCCACCGGCGCGCTGCAAAGCAAGCTGGTGTATGAGGCCGGCCGGCCCACCGGCCTGAGCCAGGAGTTCTACCCCTCGGGCAAGCTCAAAACCGAAGTCACCTACGTGAAAGGCCTCAAAACCGGCGCCTTTCGCCAGCTGCGCGAAGACGGCACCGCCGAAGTAACCGGCACCTTCCGCAACGGCAAGGAATCGGGCGTCTGGACGTATTTCGGGCCGGATGGCAGCACGGTGCAGGAAAAGAAAACCTTCCGCAACGGCCAAGTAGTACCCGCCGGCGCCCCCGCCCCGGCCGTGCGCCCCATGCCCAACCGCAAACCCGCCGCCCCCGTCAAACGGAAGTAACCCACCGGTCCGGCGGTCAAAGGCCGTCGGGCCGGTTGACGTAAGCTGATGGTGTTACGTCATTGTTCGGACGGACCAGACGGCAACCGGTCCGACGACCTTCGGCCGCCGGACCGGTGAGTTACAGCCAGATGGTAAACGCCGTGCGGCCGTTTTCCTGGGTTTGCAGCTGAAACCGGAAGCCGTGTTGCAGCAGGATATCGCGGGTGAGAGTGAGGCCGATGCCCTGACCGTCGCGCTTGGTGCTGAAGAAGGGCGTGAACAGGCGGCGCTGCACCTCGGGGGCCAGGCCGGGGCCGTCGTTTTCGAGGATGAGCTGCGCGGGTTCCTGGCTGGTGCGCACCCAGATGTTGCCCGCTTCCCCAATGGCTTCGAGGGCGTTTTTGCTGATGTTAAGCAACACCTGCTCTATCTGTAGCGGGTCGAGGTCAACCAGCAGCGGGCCAGCAGTCAATTCCCAGTGCCACCGGATGTGGCGGCGCTCCGCCTGCACCTGCAGCAGGCGCGCCGTGGTGCGCAGCAGCTCGTGCACGTCGGTGGGCTGCCGCTGGGGCGGCGGCAGGCGCACGAGGGTGGCGAAATTGGCAATGAAGTTGGCCAGGTGGGTGTTGCGGCCGATAGAAACCTCAAGGGCTTCCTGAAAATCGGGGCGGTCCTGGGGCTGCAGCTGGGGGGTGTAGTGGTGGAAGCTTTGGAGAATGGAGTTAATGGCTCCGATGGAGTTGTTGATTTCGTGCGACATCATCCGAATCAGCTTCTCGTAGGCCTTTTTCTCCTGTCGGATCAGCTCCTGCGTCAGCTCTTCCAGCACGATAAACTGGCGCGTGAAGCCCCGGTCCACAAACCGGGAACAGTGCGCCCGGTACGTCTGCAGCCCCGAAAGCTGCACTACCTGCGGCCCCTGCCCGGCCAGCGACGCCAGGGCCGGGCCCCAGTTGCCGGGCACGGCCGCGGGCGGCAGGCCCAGCAGTGCCGCCGTGGGCAGGCCCAGCATCCGCTCGGCGGCGGGGTTCACCCCTTCAATTCGCCCATCGAAGGACAGCAGCAGCACCCCGGCCGGCGACGCCCGGATCAGGCTTTCGAGCAGGTAGCTTTTCTCGTGCTGCGTGACCCGCTCCTGCCGCAGCTCATCAATCATGTGGTTGTACACTTCAATGAGCTGGTCCATTTCGTGCTGTCCCACGGGCACAAATTTCATGGAGAAGTCCTTGGCCCGAATGGCTTCCGTGCCGGCTGCAATCAGCTGAAACGGCCGCACGAAGCCCCGATACAGCTGCACCGTGAAGAAGATGCTGACCAGCAGCAAAACTTCCAGCGCCACAAACAGCGGGGCATTGGTGCGCATCATCTGGCCGGCCAGCACAATGAGTACGGCGTGGATGATGGTCACGAACAGCAGGAATTTCAGGCGCAGGGTCATGAATAGGATTCAGGGAAGTAGGGTGTAGAGACGCGACACTTAGCGTCTCGTCGTCCGCGCCGCCCCAACGCTTATCGTTCAACGAGGAGACGCGAAGTGTCGCGTCTCTACATCGTTCAGGAAACCGCTGCGAATAATTAGCCAGCGGTAAAGATGCTTCGACAAGCTCAGCATGACGTGGTTTATCCGCTCAGCATGACGTTCTGGGGTTGCCGGTGGCTCGCTTCCCTCCTACTCCGCATCGAACGGAATAGCATATTTCTCCAGCCGGCGGTAGAGGGCGCCGCGGCTCAGGCCCAGGGCTTTGGCTACGCGGCTGATGTTGCCGCCGTAGTGCTCCAGGGTGCGGCGGATCATGCGGGCTTCCAGCTCGTCGAGGGTGATGGTACCGGGTTCCGGTAGTTCGCCCGGCTCCGGAATACGCGCCGGGGTAGGCTGAAACTGGGCCTGAAAGTCATCGGGGCCGAGCTCGTCCTTGCCCGAGACCAGCACGGCGCGCTCCACCAGGTTTTTCAGCTCCCGGATGTTGCCCGGCAGCGGCTGCTCCTGCAGCCAGTGGCGGGCGCGGGTGCCCACCTTCAGGGCCGGGCGGTGGTAAGTGGCGCGCAGCCCGTCCACGAAGTGCTGCACCAGCAGCGGAATATCCTCGGGCCGTTCGCGCAGGGCGGGCAGGCGCACCGTAATCAGGTTGATGCGGTAAAACAGATCCTCCCGGAAGCGGCCCTGCTGCACCATTTCGGTGAGGTTGCGGTTAGTGGCACAAATCACGCGGATATCCAGGCGGCGGGGCTTACTGTCGCCGAGCACCTCGTAGGTGCGGTCCTGGAGCACGCGCAGCAGCTTCACCTGGCTGCTCAAATCCAGCTCCCCGATTTCATCCAGGAAGATGGTGCCGCCGTTGGCCAACTCGAAGCGGCCGACCCGGTCGGTTTTGGCGTCGGTGAAGGCCCCGCGCCGGTGCCCGAACATCTCACTTTCAAACAGGGAAGCGGAAATACCGCCCAGGTTCACCTTCACGAAGGGCTGCCGCCGGCGCTGGCTGTTCTGGTGCACAGCTTCCGCAATCAGCTCCTTGCCCGTCCCCGATTCGCCCTCAATCAGCACCGAGGCATCGGTGGCGGCTACCTGGCCCACATTGCGCAGCACCTGCAGCAGGCGCGCATCCTGCCCCACAATGGCCCGGAAATCATACTGCCGGTCCAGCTGGCGGCGGCTGAGGCCAGTGGGGTCGGTTTCGGCGTCCGGCTCGTGCAGGCGAAGAATGGTCCGGATGGTTTGCAGCAGGGCGTCGTTGTTCCAGGGCTTGGTGATGAACTCGGCGGCGCCGGCTTTCATGCCTTCCACGGCCAGCGTGATGCTGCCCCAGCCGGTTATCAGCACAACGGGCAGCGCGGGGTACAGGCGCTTCAGCTGGGCCAGCAGCTCCAGGCCGTCGTGGCCGCTGGTGTCGAGGGAGAAGTTCATATCCAGGAGCAGCAGGCGGGGCAGCGTTTCCTGCACGGCGGCCAGCACGGCCTCCGGCGTAGCCACGGCGCGCGTCGCGTAGCCGGCCTGCTTCAGCAGCAGCCCCAGCGAAGTGCGCACGGCCAGGTCGTCGTCGGCAATCAGTATCATAACTCGGGGGCGAAGGACGGAAATCGGCAGACAAATCTGGGCGGGCAGGCTCTTTTTCAGGCGTTATTCTTCCCGCAGCGCCACGGCCGGATGGATGCCGGCCGCCAGCCGGCTGGGGTAGAAGGCGCACAGCGCCGTGATTAGGTACACGGCCACGCCCGCTACCGCAATACCGGCCAGGTAGAACTTCGGGGGCAGGTCAAACACGCCCAGCAGCGGAAACTGCACCGCCAGCAAACAGCCCAGCACCACCCCCAGCGTGCTGACGACCAGCATTTCGCCCAGAAACTGCCGGCTGATGGCCGAGCCGGTTGCGCCCATCGCCCGGCGCAGGCCTATTTCGGCCCGGCGCTGACTGATGTTGTACCACAGTACGCCAAACAAACCCAGGGCCACGTTCACAATCAGAAACAGGCTCACCAGGGCCAGCCCCGCCACCGGCACAATGGTGTAGCGGCGCTTGTGCAGGCGGTCCTCGTCCACCACGCGCACCATGGTGGTCCACTGGCGCGTGACGCCGGCCACGGTGCGGGCTATTTTCTCCTGCAGTTCGCCGCCGGAGCCAGGGGCCACGCGTACCACCACGTTGGCCGTTTCCCAGCGGGTGGAGTCAAACGGCAGCAGGCGAATCCACATGGAGGGCACGGCCGGCCCGAAGTCGTTTTCCATCCGCACGTTGTCCACCACGCCCGTCACCTGAAACTGGTCTTCGGGCTTGATGTCGGGGCCGGGCTCGGCCCAGGAGAAGATTTTGCCCAGGGCCGGCTCGTTGCCGAACAGGGTTTGGCGCAAATCCTGGCTGATGACTACCGGCCGGTGGTGGCTGCCGTCGTCGGCCTTGGCAAACCAGCGGCCTTCGCGCAGCTGCAGCCCCATCACCTGGGCGTAGTGGTCGTCGGTGTCGTATATGTTCGACTGCTCCGATTTCCGGCCCTGGTAGCTGAACGCGGACGTATTGGTGCGAAAGATAAAGGGCATATTGTCGCTGGCGAGGGCCACCTGCCGGACACCGGGCAGAGCCTGCACCTGGCGCAGCACCTCGTCCAGCTCGGTGCGGGGCATGGTTTCGTTCTGGCCGGCCCTGATTTCGAGCCGCCACACCTGCTGGTAATCGAAGCCGTGGGGGGCCAGGAAGTTGGTGCCGAAGGTGATGAGCATGGTGCCCACGGCAAACAGCACGACGAACGAGAAGAATATTTCTGACACCAGCAGCAGGTTGTTGCGCTTACGGTTCCAGATAAGTTTGAACAGATGACGAAGCATGAGGCCAGGTGGTGATGAGGTGACGTTCTATTTCTGCTCGCCGCTGCCGCGCAGGGCCACTACGGGGTTGAGGCGCGACATTTTCCAGGCGGGGTACACGCCGCTCATCAGCCCGAACAGCAGGGCCAGCCCCAGCCCCCAGCCAAACACCCGCCAGCTTAGGCTGAACTGGGCGTAGGCTACCACGTGGGCCTCGTTGAGCAGGGCCAGCGCCCCGGCGGCCAGGCCTAGGCCCAACAGCCCGCCCACTACGGCCAGCACCACGTTTTCCACCAGAAACTGCCCCACCAGGTTGCGGCCCGTGGCCCCGAAAGCCTTGCGGACCCCAATCTCGCCGGAGCGCTCCAGAATGCGCGTCACGTTCAGGTTCACGAGGTTCAGGGCCGGCAGCAGCATAAACAGCAGCCCCATGAGGGTACAAATCAGGTAGAAAGCGCCCACGTTGTCGTTGTCCAGGGTCTGGGAGTTGCCGGAGCCCACGGCCCGGGTGATGTGAAGGGCGCGGGTGAAAGTGGCCAGCATGGGGTCGGCGTAGGAATAGATGGCCTTCACTTCCTTGGGATTCGGGATTTCCACGCGCTGCATCATCTGGCGGTATTCCTCGCGCATGGCCGGGGCCGCCGCCGCCGTGGGTGCCAGCAGCACCACCAGAAATTCGCCCCCGATACTGTTGTCGCGCACCAGGGAGGGGCTCAGCGTGTAGGGCACCCACACATCGGCATAGGAGGCAATGTGCACCGCCGATACGTTGCGCACCACGCCGGCCACGCGGTAGCGTTTCAGGTCTACCTCGATGGTGCGCCCCACCACGTCGGCGGTGCCGAAGTAGCTGCGGGCCGTGGCTTCGTTGATGACGCAGACGCGCTGGGCCTGGGCCACCTCGGCCCCACTGAACGCCCGCCCATCCACAAACTCAAAGTCCATGATCTGCCAGAAATTCCCATCGGTGTAGCGGACGTCCAGCGGGAGCAGGCCGTTGTTGGTGAAGGCCGTGGCATCGTACACATTCGACGTCATGGCGACTTTCTCCGGCGTCTTCATCCGGCGGATGTAGGTATCCACGAAATGCACGCTGGCGGGCCGGTTCATCCAGCCGTGGCCGTCCATCATCTCCTGCCGGATGGTATTCACGAACAGCATCCGGTCGATGCGCTTTTCCGGCATGTTGGGCCCCACAACGTGGTCTACCAGGGCCATCACCACCAGCAGAATCATCAGCGTAAAGCTCACGCCGAACAGGTTGATAAACGTGAAAAACCTACGGCGCAGCAGGACTTTCCAGGCAAGTTTGAGGTAAGAAAGTAGCATGTAGTTTCAGTTAAAGAGTAAGGACCCGTCATGCTGGGCATGTAGTCTGTCATGCTGAGCGAAGGCGTAGCCGCAGTCGAAGCATCTCTACCTCTGACTAATCAAATAGCCTTGCAACAAAGCGGTAGAGATGCTTCGGCAAGCGTACGCCAGATCAAGCATGAAGGTCAGACAGTGACGTCCTAGCTTACTTGGCTGCCGTCGAAGAAGCGGATGAGGCGCTGGGTTTTCAGGGCCTGCTGCTCGTCGTGGGTGACCATCACGATGGTGGTGCCTTCGCGGTTGAGGTGCAGCAGCAGGTCCAATATCTCCTCTCCCATCACCGAGTCGAGGTTGCCGGTGGGTTCGTCGGCCAGAATGATTTCGGGGCGGCCGGCCAGGGCCCGGGCAATAGCCACGCGCTGGCGCTGCCCGCCGGAAAGCTGGCCGGGAAAGTGGCTGGTGCGCGGGCTCAGGCCCACTTTATCGAGGGCAGCGTAGGCCCGCTCCCGGCGCTCTTTGCCGCCCACGCCCGGCCGATACAGCAGCGGCAGCTCCACGTTATCCAGCACCGAGAGGTCGTTGATGAGATGGTAGCTCTGGAACACGAACCCGATTTTCTGGTTGCGCAGCGCAGCCAGCTCCCGGTCGGAGTAGCTCTGCACGGGGCGGCCATCCAGCTCAATTTCGCCGCTGGTAGGCTCATCCAGCAGTCCCATAATGCTGAGCAGCGTAGATTTGCCGCAGCCGCTCGGCCCCATAATCGACACGAACTCGCCCTTCCCGATGGTCAGGTTCACCTGGTGCAAAGCCACCGTTTCGATGGTTTTAGTCTGGTACACTTTCTCGATGTTGCGCAGCTGCAGCACGGGCGGGCCGGCTGGGAGGCGGGGAGCGGCAGGACGGGTTTCGGCAGGAGCCAGGATGTTTTCCATGGGAGTAGTCGGGAGAGGTTGCGGAAGTTGTCCGGTTGCGGGCAGTCGGCGGGCCGGAGTACGGTACCCTAGCCAAGCCAAGTGCCAATTATTCAAGATTCATTCAGTCAATCACTTACACGCCATTTCATTCTTCCGCCCCTCGCAAAATATGTCCGATTTCGGACACGGTGTTCGGTTGCAGCCGTTTCGGGGGTGCCGGTCCGGCGGCTGGAAGCCGTCGGGCCGGTTGCCGCAAGCTGACGCTGTTGCGTCGTCGTTCGGGCGTCAGCTGACTTCAACCGGCCCGACGGCTTGCAGCCGCCGGACCGGGGCACTACTGCGCGGCCAGTGGCTGCTGCCGCTCGAAGTCGTAGAGGGTAAGGGCGCGCAGGCGGTAGTGGGCCACCCAGGCGGCACGCAGGGCCAAGATGTAGGTGCGGCGGGCCTGGTCCTTTTCGGCGGAAGCAATGGTGAGGTCGGTGAGGCTGATGCGGCCCACTTTATAGGTGGCCTGGGCAATGGCGTAGCGCTGCTGCGCCAGCGTATCGGCGCGGGCCGTGAGGGCCAATTGCCCGGCCAGGGTGCTGAGCTGGGCGGCCTGTACCTCCACGCTGAGCGCAAAGCTGGCTTCTTCCTGGGCCACATCGGTTTGCACCTGGCGGCGGGTCAGCTCGGCGGTTTTGATGATGGATTTCTGCCGGCCCCAATCCACGAGCGGCAGCGCGAACGTGAGGCGGACCTGCTGCTGGTTCTGCAGGGCGGCGTAGGTGTCCCAGAGGTTGCTGGCCTGGTTTACATAGCCCAGGTTGGCGGCCAGCGTGGCCTGAAAGCCAGTGCTGCCCCGGGCCAGGGCCACGGTCCGCTCGGCTTCCAGCAACCGCCGACGGAACGCCAGCACCACGCTGCGGTGCTGCTGCGCCTCGGCCAGGGCCCGGCCCGCCGGCACGGCCAGCCGCGGTGCAGCTTCCGGCACCGCGAGGCGCAGCTGCTCCGCCGGCAGCCCGGTGTACATCTGGAGTTCCACGGCGGCGTTCTGGGCATCGAGCTGGCCCTGGGCCACGGCCTGGCGGGCGTTCAGCAGGTTCAGCTCCAGCCGCAGCACGTCGCTCTGGGAGAGGCGGCCGAGTTGGTACCGCTCCTGCCCGATGCGAAGCAGCTCCTCGTTGGCCTGCACGTTCTGGCTGGCTACCTCAGCGTTTACCTGCTGCTGCAGCACATCAAAATACAGCTCCGTTACGCGCTGGGCAATGGTTTCGCGCTCCTCCACGTACAGCCGCTGGCTTTCCTGGTAGCGCAGCGGCTCCAGGCGGCGAGCCCATTTCAGGTTGTTGAAGGAACCCAGCGGCTGGGTGAGGCCGATGGCTACGGGCTGGTTGTTGTAGCGCTTCAGGCCCCCGTTGAAATCATCGAACCGCTGCAGCTCGGAGGCCACGAACACCTGCCCGCCGGTGCGGCCGATGTTCTGGGTGAGCGTCAGGGCCAGGTTGGAGTTATTGATGCGCACGGCCCGGAAGTCAGTGGTACCATCAGGCTGCACCACGGGCGTCACGGCGCGGCTGAAACCGGGCAGCGTACCCTGCAGTCCCAGCTGCGGCCGGTAGTTTGCCTGGTAGCCGCGCCACTGCCAGTAGCTTTGGTCGCGGCTGGTGGCGGCCTGCTGCGCCACCGCCGACTGGCTGAGCGCCAACTCAATCACCTGCGCCAGCGACACAGCCGGCGGCTGGTTCTGGGCCAGCGCAGGAGTTGTCAGCAAGAGCAGCAGCCCGATGTAGAGACGCGACACTTCGCGTCTCGGCGCGTGCTGATGTTGTTTCGGTGAGGTAGTTCTGGCAGGAGTATTACCGGCCGTTCTGACGGGAGACGCAAAATATTGCGTCTCTACAACCCAGGCGGCTAGGACGGAGAAAAGCTGTGGCATGGCCGTTAGTCGTGAAGGGTGAGTTCGGGCGTGTCGGCGTAGTCCTTCGTGTCGGATACCACCACTTCCTCGCCGGGCTGCAGGCCGCCGGTTATCTGCACGTAATCGAAGTTGCTGTCGCCGAACTGCACAGTGCGGCGGGTGGCTTTGCCATCCTTCACCACAAATACCGCCTGCTCCTTACCGCCCTGATAGAATGGGCCGTTTTTGAGGCGCACTACGTTGTGGTGGGCTTTTGTCACCACAAATACATCGGCCCGCAAGTTGGCGCGCAGAGCCGGGTGATGTTCCTGCTGCAGGGCCGCGTAGAACGTCACCACGCCCTTTTCCACGGCCGGACTGATGGTACTGATGGTACCGCGCAAATCGGTGCCGTTGATGCGGACAACCACCGCATCCTGCAGGTGCAGGGCATCGGCGTAAGAGTCGGAAATGGTGGCGCGCACGCGGAAGCGGCTCAAGTCGGCTACGCGGGCCAGCGGGTCGCCGGCCTGCACGGTAGTGCCCAGGTCCTCGTTCACCCAGGTCAGTACGCCGGCCTGCTGGCTGCTGATGTTGGCCTGCGCCAGCTTACCGGCCAGTTCCGTAATACTACGGTCCTGGATCTGCAGGGTGAAGCCCAATTCCCGCACGTCGGCCGCGTTGGCGGCGCGCTGGTTGCGGATCTGCTCCGTGAGGCGCTGCTGCTCTAGTTGGGCCACGCGCAAGTTCAGCTCGGCCTGGCGCACGCTCTCGGCGGTGCCGCCCCCAATCTTCAGCAGATACTGCTCGTCGCGCAGCGCCGATTGTAGACTGCGCACCTTCACCTGCTGCACCTGCTCCTGAGACCGAAGGTCGTTGAGGGCTTTTTCGAGGCTGAGCTGGAGCTGGCTGTTCTTGTTGCGGTGCTGCTGCTGCTCGTCCTGGAGTTTGGCCAGCGCAGTAGTCGTCAGCTCCCTGTCCAGCTCCAGAATCGTCTGGCCCGGCTGCACGCGGCTGCCCACCGCCACCGCCACCCGCCGGATAGTGCTCTGGATGGGGCTGGTAATCACCGCCTCGTGGGCTGGGATGATGACGCCGGCCGCCGTGAGGGAGGCTTCGACGTCGCCGGTTTCGGCGCGGGCCGTGAGGATGGCGTTGCGGCTGAGGCCGGGCCGGAGCACCGTGCGAAAGGCCAGCAGGCCCGCCAGCAGCAGCAGTAGCAGCCCCGCGCCCAGCAGCCAGCGGCGGCGTTGGCGGCGGTTTTGCGTGGTTTGGGAAATGGCTCTGTCCATTTTCGTACAGGTAGCGGAAGGGTTCTACCGGACGTAGCCAACGGCCGTGCCATTTTCATAATAATCTTTCTTTCAGTTATTTACACCGATAACAACCTTGTTATAAAAACGAAAACCTGTCCAGATTCGGACAGGTTGTTCGGTACTGGCAAGGCTGTTATTCTCCCGAAACGTTGCCTTCCGCTCCTACTTCCCCGCTCGGCGGCCCTCCAGAATGCGGAAGAAGGAACGGGTCTGGATTTCGGCGGTGGTAAGGCCGGTGGCTTGGATTTCTTCCTCCGAAATGGCGCCGCAGTTCAGCGCTTTCAGGAAGAAGTTGAGCAGGCCCTGACCAGTAGCCGCATCGTCGAAAATGTCGCCGGTGAGGGTGGAAATGGCCGCCCGCTCCACGAAAGAGCGCAGCCGGAACACGGCATCGTCGTAGCTGCTGAGGAAGAAGTGGTAGGTAGCGGCGTAGCGCATGGGCAGCTGGGCCGGGTTCAGATCCCAGCCCTGGTACAGGCCGTTGATGAGCGAATGGGTGGTATGATGAAACCCCTGCCGCCACGCGTTATGCACCGATTCGCGGTTCTCGCGCAGCTGCTCAAACGTCAGGTTCTCGCCCCGGTGCGGCCCGATGGGCATGACGTTGGTGGCCCCGTCGGAGAGGAAAACGCCGGTGCCGCCCAGCGCCACCTTGGTCATGTGATGGGCAAAGTCGCAGACGGAGTGGGCCATGGTTTGGTAGCGGGCCGTGATGCCGCAGGAAGCCGTGTAGTCGTAGGTGCCGAAGTGGGCCGCCACGCAGCGGCCCTCACTGGCCCGAATGATGCGCAGCAACGGGTTGCGGCCGTCCTCATCCATGATGATTTGGGTAGCTTCCACCATCGTTTCCATTTTGAGCGTACCGGGCTCCAGGCCGTTGGCCTGTTCCAGCAGCTCAAACAGGCGCACCATGGTGCTCATCTGCTCCGGAATAGTCACTTTGGGCAGCATCACCACAAAGTTGGCGGGCAGCTTACCGCCGGTTTCCGTCAGCAGCGTGGTCAGGAAGATATCGAGCGTGCGTACGCCCCGATCTTTCAGGTCCTCGGTAAACGGCTTGATGCGGATGCCGATGAAGGGCGAAATAGTCCCGTTGCGCATGCCCTGAGCCAGCTCCTGCGCGGCCTGCACGGCGGTGGCGTCCTCCTCCGCATCGGGCCGGTTACCGAAACCATCCTCAAAGTCGATGCGGAAGTCTTCCACCGCTTCCATCTGGAGCTTCCGGACAATCTTGTTATAAATGGAGTAAGCCAGCCAGCCGGGCTCCCGTTTGCGGTTCTCGGGACTAAGTTTTTCCAGGCGTTGCGTCAGGGCCTCAATGTCGGCCTGGAGCGTGGGCAACTGCTCGTGGCCTTCCAGCCGCAGTACCCGGGCCAGCTCCACAAAGTTGGGGGCGTACGTGCGCAGGTTGTTGAGGGCAATGTCACCCATGCGCACGCAGGTATCGGCTTTGAACAGGTTGGCCCCGCCGTACACGGTATGCACCGGCTGCCGGTCGGGCCGGTCGCCGGGGTAGGTTTGCTGAAATTGGCGGTTGGCTTCGCCGAGCTGGCTGAGCAGCGCGGTTTTATCGGCTTCGGGTAAGCTGAGTTTCATGGGCTTGATTCCGCTCTTCTTGTCTTGTCTTCTGATGAAGACAAGACAAAACAGGTAGCTGTGGGTGGGAGGAGATGAGGAAGGGAATTACTGTACTACGTGTGCGAACTGTGCGTTATGCTGCTCAACATAGGTGCGAATGAGGGCAGTCTGTTCATCCATCACCTCGTAGAATCTGGTTTCCAATGGGTCAAAGTATTGAAATTCCTTATAGAGAGCCGAAAACTCCGCAAGGGTGCGCTTACGCTCAAGTAAGCTTTTGTGCGTATGGTAAATGACACCGGCTTCCTGAACAATACGCGCCAGCTGCAAAGCGCCCCAACGTTCAAGATCCTGTGCGAGCGGATTATCGAAAATAAGTCTACCGTAGCCGTTTTGAATGAGTTGGATAAAGCCTCCGTTTGTTACCTGACCATGTAATTCACTGTACAGAATGAGTGTGCAAGCATCATCCGGAAAAGAAAACAGTTGATTAACCAGCATATCTGGCTCGGCCTGTGAGGTATACGCGTCAATAAAAACGAATAAATATTCCCAATCATCTGCGTTTGCCTGAGTAAGAACAGTGGCAGGAATAGTGGGTAGCGTAGGGGATTTAAGTCCGCTTGTTCTGGACAACCACCCTTTTATGAAAGACCAGTAACTCATGAGCCTCGATAAGTAGAATAGCCGAACGGATTCAGCAGCAGCGGTACGTGGTAGTGCTCGGCGGAAGTCACCGAAAACACGATTTCCACGAAGGGGTAGAACGAAGGCGTTTCCAGCTTATCGAAGTACTCCTGCACCAGAAAGCGCAACTGGTACGTGCCGGTGGGCAGCATGTGGCCCGCCGGCAGCAGGTCGGGCAAGCGGCCATCGGCGTTGGTGGTACCGCGGGCCAGCTCCTGCCAGCCGGCCGGTTGCTGCCCCGAGAGGATAATGGTGACGCCCTCGGCGGGCCGGCCTCGGGTGGTATCGAGAATGTGGGTGGTCAGCTGACTCATGCGGCAAGTAGTTTTTCGAGGCGAATACGGGTGATTTTGTCCTGCTCGGCGGCGGCTACGCGAATTTCCTGTTCGGGCGGGTTGGGCAGCCGGGCCTGCAGCAACGCCAGCATATCGGCTGCCGATTTGCCGGTGGCGCACACGATGAAGATGTAGCCGAACCGTTGCTCGTAGGCCGCGTTGCCGGCCGCCAACGCCCGCAGCGTTTCCTCCGAGGCCTGCCGCACTGCACCCTGCTCGCCCTCAGCCCAGGTACTGGTACTGGCGAACTTCTCCCGCAACGCCCCTACATCCCCGATTTTGGGGTGATGCGCAAACGCCTCCCGCCAGTCGGCCGCGCTCAGGTCATTCCAAGTGTTAGTGGCGGTTTGATAGAGCATTTCGGCGTCAGCGAAGGGAAACTGCTGGTTCAGGGCCGCCACCCACGCGGCGGAACCGCAGCAGCGGCGCAGTTCCTCGGCACGGGCAGCGGCCGGCAGGTTGTTGAGTTCTGGTAGGGTCATAGCGGAAACTGAAGTCATGCTCTCCGGTCCGGCAGCTGCAAGCCGTCGGGCCGGTTGTCGTCTGGTTTGTCAGCACGATGACGTAATAACGTCAGCTGGCGGCAACCGGCCCGACGGCTTGCAGCCGCCGGACCGGGACGTTCTAATTCAGGACCACACAGACATCATACCACCGTGGGGAAGCGGTTGACGTTCTTGTAGTAGATGTACACGGAGGGCTCTTTACCCACGGAAGTAGCCCATTGCTGGCAGTAGGGCGCCATCCAGATGGAGTCGCCTTGGCGGACGTGGTACCACTCCTGGTCGAGCACGTAGATGGCTTGGCCGGCAAGGTAGAGCAGGCCGTGCTCCATAATGTGGGTTTCCACCATGGGCAGGTGGCCACCCCGGTCGTAGGTGAAGATATTCACGGCCATATCGAAGCCCAGCTCGTTGGGCAGCAGCTCCTGGATGCGCAGGGCCTCGTCGTTCATGTACACGGGAGCCTTGCTGTCGTCCTTTTCGCCCCACACGATGCCGGGCGCCGCGTGGCCGGCCAGCGGCTCGTACACCTTGTGAAACGTGAGCAGCTGGGTGCCTTCGGTGGGGTTTTCAAAGCTGTACTCCTGCCCCACCGGCACGTACACGAACTGGCCCTGACTGAGCGGGCGGGTTTCGCCGCCGGCCGTAGCCTGCACCGCGCCTTCCACCACGTAGAAAAATATCTGCGAAGCTTCCGTGTGGCCTTCCAGCCGACCCTCGGCGCGTAGCGTAACCAGCGTCTGGCACAGGCGCGCGCCCATCTGCTCGTTGATGATGACGTTGACGGTGCCGCCGGTCCAGCCGGGTACGTTGCTGTTGATGTAGCCATCGGGGGCAATGATGGCGTGGTTGCGCCGGACGACGGAACGGGTAGCGGAGCTAAGATTCATGGAACACAGATTTAGGGGATTTTTCACTGCTTTTCGCCGGTTGTCCTGCGGCTTTCCTACTCAGGTATCCTGGTAGTTTCCTGCTCAGTGAAATGCGTGACCAGCAAGGTTAGAAAACGCGCCGAGACTTCCACGGCGGCGGCCAGATCGGGCAGCTCCACGTTTTCCAGGGGGTTGTGACTGATGCCTTGAAAGCAGCGTACGAACAGCATGGCAGCCGGGGCCACCCGCGAAACTGGCACCGCATCGTGGCCGGCCCCGCTCACCAAAGGCACCACCTCGTGGCCGGCTGCGGCAATGGCCCGGGCCAGCAACTGGTTCAGGCCGGCGTCGCAGGTGGCGGGGGCGGTGGTCTGCACGGGGCTCCAGGTGAGGTGTAGCGCCCGCCGCTCGGCAATAGTCTGGGCCAGGGCTTGCACCTGTTGAGCGGCGGCGGTCAGACGGGCGGCATCGGGGCTGCGCAGATCGAGGCTGCAACTGATTTCGCCGGGAATGACGTTGCTGGCCGCGTGGCGCACGTCCAGCTTGCCCACGGTGGCTACCAACTCATGGGCGTACTGGCGGCCGAACTGCTCGACGGCCAGCACAAACTCGGCGGCACCGGCCAGGGCATCCTGGCGCATGGCCATGGGCACGGTGCCGGCGTGGCCGGCCATGCCGCGCCACGTCAGCTCCACTCGCTGCTGACCGGCAATGGCCGTCACCAACGCCACCGGCAGGTTCCGTTCCCAGAGCACCGGCCCCTGCTCAATGTGCACCTCAAAGTAGCCCAGCCAGTCGGCAGTCGGTATAGCTTCGTGCGGAATGCGGGCCGCGTCACCGCCCATCGTGGTAATGGCCTCGGCCAGCGTGATACCGGCCTCGTCTTGCCGCGCCAGCAGGCTGCTTTCAAAGGCACCGGTGACCACCTTGCTGCCCAGGTAGGTAGTATGAAACCGCACGCCTTCCTCGTCACTGAAGGCAATCAGCTCCAGGTGAAACGGCAGGTCCGCGCCTCGGGACGCCAGGTTTTCCAGCAGATCCAGCCCCAGCAGCACCCCCAGCGGCCCGTCGAATTTCCCGGCATTTACCACCGTATCAATGTGCGAGGCCAGCACGAAGGTGCGCGCGCCCGGCCGGCGGCTCATCAGCCGGGCGCGCACGTTGCCGATGGCATCGAGGCGGGTGTGCAGGCCGGCCGCCGCCATCCAGCCTTGTACCAGCTGCTGCCCCCGCCCGAAAGCGGACGTACCGAAGCGGCGGGTAATGCCTTCGGGGTCCTCACTAATGGCGGCCAGTGCCTCAATGCGCTGCATAATGCGCCCGGCGCGGGCCAGGTACGTGGTTTCGGGCGTTTCCAAGCGGTTCAGCGGGTTAGGAGTTCACCTTGATTAAGCTGCCGGAACTCCGGCCGCTGGTACACCAGCTGCCCGGCCAGGTACGTCTGCTCCACCCCCCCGCGCAGCTCCCGGCCCAGGTAGGGCGAGGCTTTGTGGCGGTGATGCAGCAGCTCTTCCGTGACGGTGAAGGTCTGGGCGGCGTCCAGCACCAGCAAATCAGCGTCGTAGCCGGGGGCAATGCAGCCCTTGCGGTGACTTTGCCCGATGAGCCGGGCCGGGTTGGTGCTGAGCCAGCGGGCCACGTCGGCCAGTCCCACGGCGCGGCCCCGGGCGGCCGTCCAGAGCACGGGCAAGGCCAGCTGCAGCGAGGCAATACCGCCCCAGGCGGTGGTAAAGTCGCCGGTAGCCAGCTGCTTCAGGTCGGGTGGCGCGGGTGAATGGTCGGTGGCGACGAAGTCGATGAGGCCCGTTTGCAGGGCCTGCCACAGCTGCTCGTTGTTGGCCCGCTCCCGGATGGGCGGGGCGCACTTGTAGGCCGTGCCGCCATCAGGAATATCCTCGGCCGCGAAAAACAGGTAGTGCTGGCCGGTTTCCACCGTAAGCGGTAGCCCCTGGGCCTTGGCGGCGGCAATGGCCGGTAGAGAATCGGCCGACGACAAGTGCACGATGTGCACCGGGCAGCCGGTTTCCTCGCACAGCCGGATCATCAGGGCCACGGCCTCGTCTTCCCAGGCTTTGGGGCGCGAGGCCAGGTAGTTGGCGTAGGAGCGTTTATCGTGCTGCTTCCAGGCGTCATCGTCTTGGCTTAGTTCGCAGTGCACCAGCAGCGGCAGGCCGTGGCGGGCCAGCAGCGGCATTACCTGGCGCAAGTCGGCCTCGGTGGCGTTCGGAAAGTCATCGATACCGGAATGCGTCAGAAAGGCCTTGAACCCAAGTACGCCTTCGGCAATCAGCCCCTCCACCTCGGCCGCATTACCGGGCACCACGCCGCCCCAGAAGCCGCAGTTGGTATGCAGCTGTCCGGCCGTGGCCGCCCGCTTCAGCGCCAAGCTGGCTACCGAAGTCGTGACCGGGGCCGAGTTCAGGGGCATATCGACCAGCGTGGTGAGGCCGCCGGCCAGGGCGGCGCGGGTGGCCGTGTCGAACCCTTCCCAGTCGGTGCGGCCGGGCTCGTTTATATGGACGTGCGGATCAATAAGGCCCGGCAGAACGGCCCGGTGGCCCAGGTGGTGCACCGGACAGCTCACGGCGGTATCGGGCGGCACTACATCCAGAATGCGGCCGTTGCGCACCAATACCAGCCCCGGCCGGGAGCCGGAAGTCATTATAATTTCTTCACTACTAATCGCAAAATCATTCATACTTTTCACTGAATTGATTTACAAAATGATAATATTTAAAACAATACCCATTTTTCCTGTAAACTACCGGAACCAATTGCCTTTTCCTGAAAAGCGGCGGCAACCGGCTGTTTGGCTACTCGCGGCCGGTTCAGCCAACTCAGCTTCTGGGAGATAGGGCAAGCGGCAGTCTGATTTTTTCTTTGGTCCGACCCGGCCGGGCGCTTGTTTTCTTTGGCTTTCGATGACGCATTTTTTACTGTTGGCCCTAGTGGCGGCCGTGGTGCTGCTACTGGTGGGGGGAAGTGCTTTTTTGCACCGCATGGCGCACACCCACCGGGGCGGCGAGCTGGGCACCCAGGGTTTTACCATTCAGGGCTTTGCCTACGCCCTCACGGTGCTGGCGGTGCTGTTTGTGCTGGCCGTGGCGTACCTGCTGGTGCAGGGCACCACCTGGGAAGGCCACCTGATGGAATGGCTCAACATTGTGGTGCGCCTGATGCACGTCACATTCGGCATTGCCTGGATTGGGGCCTCGTTCTACTTCGTGTTCCTGGAAAATGCCCTCAACCGCACCGATAACGTGCGCGAGGAGCTGGCCGGCAACCTCTGGGCCGTGCACGGCGGCGGCTTCTACTACCTCGAAAAGTATAAGCAGGCGCCCCAGGAAATTCCGAAGGCACTGCACTGGTTTAAGTACGAGGCTTATTTCACTTGGCTTACCGGCTTCAGCCTGCTGTTTGTGGTGTACTACTTCAACGCCGGCAGCATGCTCATTGATCCGCAGGTGCTGGCCATCAGTCCGCTGGCGGGCGTGGCTATTGGGGTGGGCTCGTTTGCGGTGGCCTGGGTGCTCTACCACGGGCTCTGCCGCACGGCGCTGGTACGCAACAACGTGGCTATGGCCCTGCTGGCGGTGCTAATCTGCACCGGGTTTGCCTGGTTTTACTGTCAGGTGTTCAGCGCGCGGGCAGCCTATATTCACTTCGGGGCCATGCTGGGCACGCTGATGGTGGGCAACGTATTTTTCATCATCATTCCGGCCCAGAAAGCCATGGTACAGGCTGCTACCGAGGGCCTGCCCCTCGACCCTGAGCTGGGCAAGCACGCCGGGCTCCGGTCGTTGCACAACAACTACTTCACGCTGCCGGTGCTGTTTGTGATGGTCAGCAACCACTTCCCCAGCACCTTCAGCCACGGCTACCCGTGGGCGGTGCTGGCGGCCATTGCCCTGGGCACGGCCGGCGTGAAGCACTGGCTTAACCTGCGCGAAAAGCACCAGGCTACCGGCCTCGTGCTGCCCGTGGCGGCCGGTCTGCTGCTGGCCGTGGCCTTCGTAACCGCTCCCAAAACCGATGCCGGGGCCACGGCTGCCTGCACGCCCAACGTGCGCATGGCCCAGGTGCAGGCCGTGGTGCAGCAGCGGTGCATCCGCTGCCACTCAGCCACGCCCACCGATGAAGTGTTCAGGACGGCCCCCAACGGCGTGGTGTACGATACGCCCGAGGACATCATTCGCCTGCAGGATAAGATTATGCAGCGCGTGGTCATCACCAAAACAATGCCCCAGAACAACAAAACCCACATGACCCAGGCGGAACGGGACCTGCTGCGCTGCTGGATTGAACAGGGCGCACTGAACCAGTAGAACGTCCCGGTCCGGCGGCTGGAAGCCGTCGGACCGGTTGTCGCGTAGTTCGTCAGCACGAAAGCGTAACATCATCAGCATGCCGCCGTCGGGCCGGTTTCCGGCAGCTGACTTCCCAACGACAACGGAACAACTTCAGCTTACTTCGACCGGTCCGACGGCTAAAAAGCCGTCGGACCGGGACGTATGATGTACTCTTCCGCATGCAAAAAGGCCTCTGGTACTTACCAGAGGCCTTTTTGCTGATGGTTATAGGTTGTCGGAAGAATATGGCAAAAAACTTATACCACCGGGCAACGCCGGAAGGCTGGCTCCCATCTACCCTTCTGTCGGCCCGCCTGAACCAGGGGCCGACCACTGGTGGCTTTTGACTACCACGCGAGAACAGCTTTGGTACCGCAAAACACAAGGTTTTCGAGGAAACAGAAAATTAATATCACCAGTACCTTGCGTCACATAGTACCTTTGCTTACCTTTGAAACGTTGATTAGATAAAGTACCTGCCGCGCCGCTGTTCCTTCACCGGAGCCCGACGCGGCCCACCCCGAAAACCACCTTGCGCCAACCGGGCCGGGTGTCGGGCCCCGGCCGGAAGCAGTTGCTTCTTTGCTGCCGCCCAGCGTTTTCGGTTGTCTGGCACCCGCTTTTCCGGCGGTTTGTGCCCCTGCTCATCACGTTTGAATTTCTGGCAACCATGCTACCTCCGGCGGAACCGCGGCCACCGGACTCAGCCCCTCCTTGCCCGATTTTTCCTCAACCACTCCCTTCCTATGACTTCCTTCCTGTTTTCCGGCCGGGCCCTGCGGGGCCTGGGGTTCCTCGCTATGCTCCTGCCTTTGGCCGCCACGGCCCAGCAGCAACCTACCGGCGCCGTGAGCGGCACCCTCCTCGACCAGGCTAACAACCAGCCGCTTCCCTTCACCAACGTGGTGCTGCTCCGCGCCCAGGATTCCAGCTTCGTGGCCGGGGCCGAAACCCTCGAAAACGGCTCGTTTGCCCTGGATAAGCTGGGTTTGGGCTCCTACCTGCTCAAAGCCTCGGCGGTGGGCTACCAGAACTACCGCCGCCCGGTGCAGCTCACGGCCGCCGCGCCCACTCTGCACCTGGGCACCCTGAAACTAGCCGCTACCGCTACGCAGCTGAAAGGCGTGACGGTGACCGGCGAGCGGGCCACCGTGGAAAATGAGCCCGGCAAGCGCGTTATCAACGTGGAAAAAGACCTGGCCAGCGTGGGCGGTATGGCCACCGATGTACTGCGCAATGTGCCCTCAGTAGCGGTAGATGCCAACGGCTCGGTGAGTCTGCGCGGCTCGGCCAACCTGACCATTCTCATTGATGGCAAGCCCTCGGGCGGCAGTAACGGCGGCACGGGTCTGCGCCTCGACCAGATTCCGGCCTCCCGGATTTCGCGCATCGAAGTCATTACCAACCCCTCGGCCAAGTACGATGCCCAGGGCACGGCCGTGCTGAACGTCATCCTGAAAAAGCAGACCAAAAATGGCGTCAACGGCCAGGCCAGCCTGCTGGGCGGCACCGGCGACAAGTACAACGCCAGTCTGAGCCTGAACCGGCACCAAGGCAAAAGCAACCTGAGTGCAAGCTACGACCGCCAGGACGAGTACTACCGCAACCGCAGCGACAACCGCCAGACCGCCGGCGACGTGACCACCCGCCAGGACGGCACCGGCCGGGAACGGAACGACTCCCACTCCCTGCGCCTGGGCCTGGATTATGAGCTGACACCCGAGCAGAGCCTGAACCTGAGCGTGTCGCCGACCTGGCAGCACGAGCAGGACCTGAGCTTCCAGCGCCTCAGCACCGAGCGGGCCGGGCAGCCGGCTACTACCCAACTGGGCCAGCAGGAGCTGAATGTGGATGTGCGGGTGCTGGAAAACGTGGGCAGCTACCGCCGCACCTGGGCCGCCCACCAGGGCCGCGAGCTGACGGCCGTGGGCGGGGCCGTACTCATCGACGCCACCGTGCCCGTAACCCAGACGCTGGACGAAGGTGCCCTCAGCGGCTGGCGGCAGCTGATGGAGGTGCAGGGCCGCATCTACTTCGCCCAGCTCGACTACACCCACCCGCTGGCTGGCAACAAGGGCAAGCTGGAAACCGGCCTGAAGGTGCAGCAGCAGCGCAGCAACGGCACCGCCGACCTGTTTGCCCTCCAGACTGACGCCCCCGACCAATACGTACGGGACCCGGCCCGGTCCCTGGCCTACAACTTCCGCGAGACGGTGCCGGCCGCCTACGCCAACTTCCAGCGCGGCTGGAACGGCTGGAACGCCCAGGCCGGCCTGCGCACCGAGTACACCAACACCAACGGGGCCGTAAACGGCGGCCAGGGCAAATTTCAACTCGATTACCTGGGCCTGTTTCCCACCGCCAGCATCAGCCGGGGCCTGGGCGCGGCCGATTCCACCAAGGGCGGGGCGCAGCCACAGCAGCTGTCCTTCAGTTACGCCCGTCGCCTCAACCGGCCCAACTTCATGCAGCAGCTGGCCGTGCCGCTCTATCAGGACCCGCGCTTTTACCGCCTCGGCAACCCGGCGCTGCGGGCCGAGTTCAGCCACAACCTGGAAGTAGGCCACCAGCTGAGCCTGCCCGGCGGGGCCGAAATTACGACCACTCTGTTCGGCCGCTTCACCAACAACTCCATTCAGCGCCTACGCAACGTGGATACGGTGGCTACCAACCGCAACCCCGCCGCCGGGCTGGTGCTGGTGGAAACCTACCGCAACGCCGGCACTACCGCCAACGTGGGCCTGGAGCTGACCTGGGCCCAACCCCTCACGGCCTGGTGGCGTGTGCAGGCCAGCGGCTCGCTCTACCGCACCCAGTTCCAGACCAACGCCGAAAACACCGTGGACCGCCGCGCCCTGGCCGGCAACGTGCGCCTGAATCAGAACTTCACGCCCACTCCTACGCTCGATGTGCAGCTAACCGGCCAGTACAACTCGGCCATCCTCACGGCCCAGGGCCGCCGCCTGGCCTACGGGGGCATTGATGTGGCCCTGCGCCAGCGCATGTGGCAGAACCGCGCCGCCCTCACCCTGCGCGTGTCCGATGTGCTGAACACGCAGGTGCGCCGCTCCATCGTCGATTCGCCCGACCTCACAGCCTCGCTCTACACCAAACCCGAAACGCGGGTGGGCTGGCTCGGCTTCACCTGGTACGTGGGCGCCTCGAAAGCCAAAGCCGGCCGCATCGACGGCGCGCCCAAAGGCGGCGGCGGGGGCTTCGGCGGGTAATTCTCCAGGCTGCCATTGCACCACCCGTACCCCGGCATCCGCCCGCTTAGGGTTGGAATTATGCCCCGATAAGATGCCGGCAGGCACCCGCTTCGGGCTCGATTGAATTTGATTTTTCAGACCGCCCTCGGGGCTTTCAGGCGTGCATTACGCCGGTTTCCCAGGCTTCGGCAGCGGCCACTTTTCGCCATCTTTTTTCCGTACTGCCATGAAAACGTCCTTTGCTTTCCGCGCCCTGCTGGGCTTCTCTCTCCTCTCGGCTACGGCCGCCCAACTGCCTGCCCAGGCCGCCGATACGGCCCCGCGCCGGGGCACCGTCTCGGGCCGCCTCTTCGACGGGCAGAGCCAGGAGCCCATTCCTCACGCCTACGTGGTGCTGCTGCGCGCTGCCGATGGCCGCTTCGTGAAGTCGGTGGAAACAGATGCTAACGGGCATTTCCGGGCCACGGGGCTGCCGCTGGGCACCTACACGGTGCGCACCACGGTGCTCGGCTACCATAAATTCGGACCGGTGCTGGCGTTGCGCGCCGGCCAGCCCGCCCACACGCTGGGCACGGTGGTGATGGTACCGCTGAATATGCCGCTAGTAGCCCGTGCCGACAAAAAGGCCTGGGCCAAGCGCAGCGCGCCGGTTGCGGAGCTGGAACCCCGCCGCCCCGCGGTGCGCGTGCGGTCCTAGCACCCCGCTACTTCCGGTAGCCTCGGCCCGGTTACTCACTTGCTCCGGCAGCAAGTAGGTAGCCGGGCCGGTTTTTGTTGTCCCGAAGCCATTGTCTGAACGTCCCGACCGGTAGCTTTCAGCTGCCGGCCGGGACGTTTGAGCTACACATGCTGCATGTGCGCTACCTTAGCAACGTGTTGTTTCCCGAACCTGTATGTCGGCTTTTGTTGCCTTTATTCTGCTGCTGATGACCGGGACGCTGGTGCCCGTGAACCGCCGGTTTCAGCAGACGCCGGGCGGCGTGCCCATTTTTGTGGTGTCGAACGGGTTCCATACCGATGTGGTGCTGCCGATGCAGGAAGCCCGAACCGGCCGGCACTGGCTGCGCGAACTGAACCAGCCGGCCCTGACGGCCCGGTTTGCGCGCTACCCCTACGTAGCTTTTGGCTGGGGCAACGAGCGGTTTTATCTGGGCTCGATGGGCGGGCAGTTTCCGGGCCCCAGAGCTATTGCCGGCGCGGTTTTCCCCTCAAAAACACTTATGCACGTCAACTTTTACCGCGCCGCCCCCGATTCGGGGCGCTACGTGGTGCCGCTGCGCATTTCGGTGGCCCAGTACGCGCAGCTCACGAGCTACATCCGGCAGTCGTTCGGGCCGCCCGATTCGCTGGGACGGCAGCCGCTGCGGCAGACCACGGGCTACACTCCGCACGACTTCTTCTTCCCCGCCACCGGCCGCTACCATGCTCTGCGCACCTGCAACGACTGGACGAACCGGGGCCTGCGCCGGGCCGGCCTGCGGGCGGCTTTAAAAGCGCCGTTGGCGGGCTCGGTGCTGTTCCAAGCCCGACGCAGTAGCCGACCAGTGGTGAAGTAGTTTGGGAAGCCGCTGAGGTTTTCACCTGCCAAAAAGCCCCGTTCATCCTACTTTTTCCCCGTTTTATCTGCAACCGACAGTGGGGCGTTTCTCGTTAAGCAAAGCTGTTCCTATCTGCTCTGCCTACCCTTCCACTGCGCGAATGCTCGATGTTCACCGCGAAATATTGCCCAACGGATTTTTACTTATCCTTTCGCCCGATACCTCTTCCTCCGACGAAGTAAAGCTCACGCGGGCCCTGCACCGGGCCAGTCGGAGCGAGAAAAAAGCTATTCTGGTTGATCTGAGCTTAGTAGACACCGTTTCGGAAGAAGCCATTGACCTGCTGCTGGCCTACGCGTTTATGCTGCACGCGCAGGAGCGCCGACTGATTCTGTGCCATGTCCCGCAGCCGGCCCAGCACCATTTTCTGTACCTGGATGTGGCCTCCCAGCCCCTGTTGGTGCCTTCTCTGCTCGATGCCATTCAGGAAATCGACTTTGAAACGGGCTCCGGCCAGATGTCGTTCCGGGTCTGATTTCGGAGGAACCTGCAGGGAAATCCGGAAAATTCGATGCAATCCGCGAATTTTGCGGCCGTATTCCTGCATTCCGATTTTCCTGATGAGCGCCCAGAAACCCAGCATCCCCCAAGGCACCCGCGACTTCGGCCCCGCCGTGGTGGCCCGCCGCAACTATATTTTTGGCGTCATCCGCCGCGTGTTCGAGAAGTTCGGCTACGCCCCGCTCGAAACGCCTACGCTGGAAAACCTCTCGGTACTGACTGGCAAATACGGCGAAGAAGGCAACCAGTTAATCTTCAAAGTGCTCAACTCAGGCAACTTCCTGAAAAAGCAGAAGGGCGACGTGGTGAAGGAGGAGGTAACTCCTGAAGACCTCATAGCTGGCACACGGGCAGTCCTGCCCAAAATTGCCGAAAAGGGCCTGCGCTACGACCTCACTGTGCCCTTCGCCCGCTACGTGGTGATGAACCGGGGCACGCTCACCTTCCCCTTCAAACGCTACCAGATTCAGCCCGTGTGGCGCGCCGACCGTCCAGCGCGTGGCCGTTACCGTGAGTTCTACCAGTGCGACGCCGACGTGGTGGGCACCGATTCGCTGCTCTGCGAGGCCGAAATCGTGCTGATGATGTCGGAGGTGCTCACCACGCTGGGCCTCACCGACCACACCATCAAAATTAACCACCGCCGGGTACTGGGCGCGTTCTACCAGGCGCTGGGCGGCGAGGGCACCGAAATAGACCTGTTCACGGCCATCGACAAGCTCGATAAAATCGGACGCGAAGGCGTGGAAAAGGAGCTGCTGGAACGCGGCTTTTCGGCCGCCGCGGCTGAGCGGTTGTTTGATCTGCTGAGCGTGGAAGGTGACTTCGAGGAGAAGCTGGAGCGGCTGCTGGCTGGGTTCGTGACGGCCGGCGTGGCCCCCGACAACGCCACCGCCGACGGCTACAAGGGCCTGCAGGATTTGCAGCAGGTATTGGCCTACCTGCGCGGCTTCGGCTTCGACAAGTGGCAGAACCTGGAGTTCGACGTGACCCTGGCCCGGGGCCTGAGCTACTACACGGGCTGCATCTTCGAAATTAAGATCAACAACGTGAACATGGGCAGCGTGAGCGGCGGGGGCCGCTACGACAACCTCACGGGGGCTTTCGGGCTGCCGGGCGTGTCGGGCGTGGGCTTCTCCTTCGGCGTGGACCGCCTCTACGACTGCCTGGAGGACCTGCAGCTGTTCCCCGAGGCCGTGGCCACCACCACCCGCTGCCTGCTCACCAACTTCGATGCCGAGAGCGAGCTGGCCATGCTGCCGGTGCTGCGGCAGCTGCGCGCCGCCGGCGTGGCCTCGGAGTTGTTCCCGGAGGCGGGCAAGTTGGGCAAGCAGTTCAAGTTCGCCGACGCCAAAGGCATTCCCTACGTACTCATCCAGGGACCCGAGGAACGCGCCGCCGGCCAGTTCAAGCTCAAAACCCTGGCCACTGGCCAGGAGCAGGTTGTGACGCTGGAAGAAGCCATAACCGAGTTGACGAAATAGCGGAAAGCCCCGTTACTCACGATGCAAAAAGTGCCGGAAATCTAGGTTTTTGGCACTTTTTGCATCGTGAACGTCCCGGTCCGACGGCTGAAAAAAGCCGTCGGACCGGTTGCCGGCTGAACAACTACGCCTGAGTCGGTTGGTTTCTGAGCGACACGCCCGAATCAGTTAACACCGAACGATAATGCCCGAACCGCCTCGTAACAACATCAGCTTACGTCGACCGGCCCGACGGCCTGCAGCCGCCGGACCGGGACGTTCGGGCGTTTGAAACCGCTTAGTAAATGCGGTAGAACAGGGTTTTACCGTTGCCCGTGCCGCCGCTGCCGGTGATGGTGATGCGGCCGGTGTTGCCGTTGCCGTCGTAGCCGCTGGCCTTGTTGGTGCTGGCGGTGCAGCCCGTCACGGTGTGCGGAATCGTCTGGCCGGCGCTGCCCAGCTTGAAGCCGTTACCGTCGCCGTTGCCGCCGAAGCCGTTGTTGGTGGCCGTGCAGTTGGTGATAGTGACGGTGTAGGGCTGGCCGTACAAGTCCCAGCCGTCGTCGGAGTTGTGGTTGGCCGTGCAGTGGTCGAACTTGTTATTGCGGCCGCCCGAGAGCTTGCAGGCGAAGCCGTCGGCGTTTTCGCCCCCATTGGCCGTGTCGTAGTTCTCGGTGGAAGTGCAGTAGCTGATGAGGTTGTCGTGGGCACCGTTGTACACCTGCAGGCCCGAATCCTTGTTGGCCGTGGTGAGAACCTTGTACACGTAATTGTAGCCGCCCTGCTGGAACACCAGGCCGCAGTCGGGGGCGTTTTTGATGGTCATGTTGGTGATGTTCCAGTAGCTGCCGTTCACCTTCACGCCCCAGCCCGAGCTGATGCCGGAGCAGTCGAGCACGCCGCCGGTAAAGTTGATTTTGGCGCTGCTGGTGCCGCTCTTGAGCAGTTGCAGCGTGCTAGTCAGGCGGATGGTGCCACTGATGGTGATGATGTCGCCGGGCTTGGCGTTGCTGATGGCCGTGCGCAAAGCCGCTTCGGTAGTCACGGTGGTACTCACGTTGGCCGACTGCGCGGCGGCGGCGGGCGTGGCGGGCAGAGCGGGGTCGTGCTGCTTGCTGCAGGCGGTGGCCGCCAGGGCCAGCAGGGCCAGGGTTGCTAGTTGTTTCATGCGGGAATTGGTGGGTTGTGGAAAAGATGTAAGCGCTTGACTAGTCGGCAGTAAAGCTAGAAGCCTGCCGCATGGTCCAGCTCTCCACTCCGCACTAAACTTGCGCACACGATGCCGGGAACGATACCGGCATCGTGTGCAAAGCCGGGGCCTGATTTTTGCGGTTTGGGGGCAGCTTTGGCCCAAACTGCTACCTTTCGGTTCCCGGCGCTGCCTCACACCCACGGCCCGCACCCTTTCCTCCCATGGCCCAGGATTTCGTCCTCACCCCTTCCACCCACCTCGACCTCGCCACCCTCGACCAGCTGCTGTGCACCAAGGCCCGCGTGGTACTTAGCGAGGAAGCCCGCCAGCGCATCACGGAGTGCCACCAGTACTTGCAGAACCGCCTGGAGCGCACCCCCGACGCGGTGATTTATGGCATCAATACCGGCTTCGGCTCCCTGTGCGACAAAGTTATTGCCCCCCACCAGCGGCAGCAGTTGCAAACCAACCTGCTCATGTCGCACGCCTGCGGCACGGGCGAGGAGGTGCCCGCCGAGCTGGTGCGCCTGATGCTGCTGCTGAAAGTGCAGAGCCTGAGCTATGGCCACAGCGGCGTGCAGCTGGCCACCGTGCAGCGCCTACTCGATTTCTACAACCGGGGCATGCTGCCGGTGGTGTACCAGCAAGGCTCGTTGGGAGCCAGCGGCGACCTGGCCCCGCTGGCGCACCTGTGCCTGCCGCTGCTGGGCCTGGGCGAAGTCAACTACGAAGGCTACCGCTTGGCCGCCGCCGATGCCATGAGCCTGTTTAGCTGGCCGGCGCTGGTGCTGGAAGCCAAGGAAGGCCTAGCTTTGCTCAACGGCACGCAGTTTATGCTGGCCTACGCCGTGCATGGCCTATTGCGCGCCCAACGCCTGCTGGCCGCCGCCGACTGCATCGGGGCGCTGTCATTAGAGGCGTTTGGTGGGCGCAGTGAGCCGTTTGATGAGCGTCTGCACCGCATCCGGCCCCACGCCGGGCAGCTGACGGTGGCGGCCCGGGTGCGGGCGCTGCTGACGGGCTCAGAGCTGCAAAGTCAGCCCAAAACGGCAGTGCAGGACCCCTACTCGTTCCGATGCATGCCCCAGGTGCACGGTGCCTCCCGCGACGCGCTGGCCTACGTGCGCCAGACCGTGGAAACGGAGTGCAACGCCGTGACGGATAACCCCAACATCTTTCCCGACGACGATGCCATTCTGAGCGGAGGCAATTTCCACGGGCAGCCGCTGGCCCTGGCCCTGGATATGCTGGCCATTGCCACCGCCGAGCTGGGCAGCATCTCGCAGCAGCGCACTACCCAGCTCATCAGCGGGCAACGCGGTCTGCCGCCCTTTTTGGTGGCCGAGCCGGGTCTAAATTCGGGTTTGATGATTCCGCAGTACACGGCCGCCGGCATCGTGAGCCAGAACAAGCAGCTCTGCACGCCCGCCTCGGTGGACAGCGTGGTGAGCAGTAACGGCCAGGAAGACCACGTGAGCATGGGGGCCAACGCCGCCACCAAAGCCCTGCGCGTGGTGCAGAACGTGGAGCAGCTGCTGGGCATCGAGCTGCTGAACGCGGCCCAGGCCCTGGAATTCCGTCGCCCCGCCCGCACCTCCGCACCGCTGGAGCAGTTGGTAGCCGCCTTCCGCGAGAAAGTAGCCTTCGTTAGCCAGGACCGGGTACTGTACCCGGATCTGCACGCGGCGGCGGCTTTCGTGCGGACGTACGAGTGGGAGTAAACGCCGCTACCCTCCCCCAGCCTTTTGTTACTTTAGCTCCGCCCGGGTACGCAACCAGGCGAGTGCTTCGTTATGAGGATAGTGAAACGACTTCTTCTGCTACTATTGCTGCTTACCAGCCTGGTTCCCTCGATGCGGGCGCAGGGTCCATGCGTTAACACGCCCAACTCCGGAGCCTGCTTTCAGGCCTACGATGCCATTACCGGCCAGCTCCTGGTCGGCACGCTGTGCGCGGGCCGGCCGGTACGCCTGCGCGACTGCAGCGGCCGAGCTCTCGACCCGGCCCAGGTTTATTACCGGCAGGCCAGCACCATCGTCTGCTCAGGCTTCACTGATACCACGACGACATTTACTCCCACAACTCCCGGACCGCTAATTATCACTCAAAACACCCAAGGCTCCGGAGCCGGCACGCAGGGCATCATCTTCTCCCGCCCCTTCGAAGTCAAGAGCACGCCACCACCCACCTTCACCCTGACAACCTGCGCCCCCGGCTTCGTGCAGGTCACCATTACGGACACGAATTACGACCAGTATCTCGTGCAGGTAGGCAACGATGCGCCGGTACCCGCCGCGCGCAATACGCCGGTTACGTATCCGGCCAACGGTCCTGCTACCGTAAGCGTCATTGGCCGCTACGCGCAAGCGCAGAACAACTTATGCGCCGGTACTGCTACGCGCAGTTTCACGCCGCTACCGCCTCCGCAGCGGCCCGCGTTGCGCAGCCTCACGGTGCAGGGTAGCAGCGCCGAATTTCAATTTGGCAGCTTGCAGCCCGAGTACCTGTACAGCCTACAGGTAGCCGATGCCGCTGCTCCCGGGGGCTACCGCACGGTGGCTCCGGTGGCCGGTAATCTTACCAGCTTTACCCTGAGTAATACCCCGCTGCCGGGCTGCTACCGGTTGCTGCTGCAGGATGCGTGTCAGCCTTCGGTGGCCAGCGCATCCTCGTTCGTCCTGTGCTCGGTGGCCCTGACGGCCACCGCCCAGAACGGCCGCAACCTGCTGCGCTGGACCTCCGAGGCCACCGGTAGCTATACCCTGAGCCGCACCGAGGGAAGCACTACTGTGCAACTTTCCGTCCCGGCCGGCACCACCCAGTACATCGATACGGCCGTAACCTGCGGCCTCACCTACCGCTACCGCGTGAGCCTGACGATGGGCACCACCAGTTCCGTGTCCAACGAAGCTTCCGTAACTACCACCTCCACCCTGGCCCCGGCTACGCCGCTGCTTACAGCTAGCTTCAACCTGCGCAACCAGGTAGAATTGACGGCCATGGTGCCGCGCAGCCCCGGCGGCGGGCAGCTCACGTACCTGCGCAACGGCCAGGAACTGCGCGCTACGGCCGCCCGCACCGTGCGCGACTCGCTGGTGACGCCCAACACGGCCGAGCCGCTGTGCTACGCCGTGCGGTTTCTGGATGCCTGCGGCAACCGCTCGGCCGATAGTGCGCCCGTGTGCCCCGTGCTGCTGGACGCCCGCGCCGCCAACGACGAGGGCACCACCATTCGCCTGAACTGGACGGCTTTGCGTGGCCCGACGGCTTCCGCGCCGGTCAGCTACCGCGTCATTACCCTTTCGCCCACGAACACCGAGCTGAGCCGCGTGCTGGTCAATGGCCTCACCTACCTCGATTTGCAGCCGCCCCAAGACCAGCAGGTGGTGCGCTACCGCGTGGAAGCCACAGGCGGTGGCCTGCCCACGTCAGCACCCAGCAGCTTCTCCAACGTAGCCTCGGTAGCCCGGCAGGTGAAGGTGTTCGTGCCCACGGCCTTCACGCCCAACGGCGACGGCCTGAACGACGTGCTGGAGCTCAAGGGCCGCTACCTGGACAACTTCCGCTTCACCATTATTGACCGTAACGGCCAGCAGGTGTTCCAGGCCACCAGCCGCACCCAGACCTGGGACGGCCGCATTGGCACCGCCGCGCCCGCGCCCGGGGCTTACGTGTGGCGCTTCGAGGCCACGGACCAGCAGGGGAAACGGCTGGTGCAGCACGGCACCGTCACCATCATCAGGTAACCGGCCGGCTGCCCGCGCTACCTCTACAGCGACTTGGTGAAGCTGACTTTGATTTTGAGCTGGAAGTCGCCGATTACTTTGAATATTTCCTTGAGCGTCACCTGCTCCACCTGAGTCAGGGTGCTCGGGTCGAGGTAGTTGGTGGGAGCTTCCCGGTCGTTGATGAGCTGGCGGGCCTGTTTCTGCAGGCGCATGCCCATGAGGTAATAGTAGGCCTGCAGCAGCTCCTGGTACTCCTTCTCTTTGAACACGCCCAACTCGCGCAGCCGGGCCAGCCGCTGGCCGGTGTTGGTTTCGAAAACCTGGTGGCGCAGCGCGTACACCCGCACCAGATCCACGATGGGCGACATGGCCTTTTTCAGGTCGAATACCCGCTGGCCTTCCTGCTCAAACGTGCGAAACCGGCTCAGAAACGAGGTTAGGGGCGGCTCGTACTGCAAGGCGTTGCGGGTCATGTAGAACAGAAACCGGTCGAGGGGCTGGGTTAGCTCCTCGCGCAGGAAGTCGTAGAGCTCCTGCATCAGGGCGGCGTCGCCGTGCAGGTAGCGGCAGTCGAAGAAGGTAGCCATCTGCATCACCGTTTCCGGGTTCGATTCGCTCATCCACTGGCGGTAGTTGCGTTTCCAGTGCGAGAGGGAGTGCGTCCACTTGGGGTTTTTGGCCATGAAGCCGCCCGTGCAGAAGTGCAGCCCGATGTGGTTCAGCTCGTCGGAAACCGTGGTGGCGAAGCGCAGAAACCAGGCCCGCACTTCCTCGCGGTGCTCGTTGGCTTTATCCTCGTAGATGATGGCGTTGTCCTGATCCGTGACCAGCGTCTGCTCCTTGCGGCCCTCACTGCCTAGCACCATGAACACGAAGCGGGCCGGGGCCGGCCCATGCTCGGCCAGAACCTGCTCAATCACCTTCAGCGAAATGGTATCGACCACCGTGCTGATGACCTGGTTCACGATGTCGGCCTTCACGCCCCGGCTCAGCAGCTGGTTCACGATGTCGGGTACCATTTCCCAGCGCCGCTTCAACTCCCGAGGGCTCTGGGCCAGCTTCACGGCCTGAATGAACATGAACGGCGACTGGGCCAAATCACTCAGCAGCTTATTCCGGCTCAGAAAACCCACGTAGCGGCCGGCTTTTTCCACCAGCAGGTAGCGGGTTTTGGTCTGGAACATGCGCAGCACGGCCTCGTACACGTAGGCCTCCTCCGAGATGCTGACCAGCGGCGTGGCGGCCACTTCCTGCACCGGCCGGCCGGCATCGAGGCGGCGGGCAATGACGGAGTCGCGCAACGTAATATCGGTGCAGTAGCCGGTAATGGCCTCCTGCGCATCCGTCACGAACAGGCAGCTGACTTTGGCCGCCGCCATCCGTTGGGCCGCCTCAAAAATGGGCAGCTCGCCCGGGCACGTCACCAGCTGGCGCACTTCCAGGGTGCTGATGCGGCGCGAAAACAGTTGGTCGGCCACCAGGTAGTTCTGCTCGGGCGGAGCGGCGGGCTTCACGAAGTGGGCGTACTCCTCATCGAGCATCCGCTCCCCGTAGCGGGCGGTGAAGTAGTGGAAGAACGGCTCGTAGGCCAGACATAGCGCCCGGAAGTCGCGGCGGGGCAGCTGGAGCACGCGGGTGCCCTTGCGCACGGCCACCGTGCGCAGGGAGCGTTTCTTGTTGAGCAGAATCGACATGCCGCCGTAGCAGGTGCCCGGACCGTAGACTTCGGGTAGCCGTTTGTGCTGGTCACTGTCGTAGAAAAACGTCTCGTACGCGCCCTCCGCAATGATATCGAGGCTGCGCAGCTTGGACGCGTCCTGCTGGTAGAGCAGCTTTTCGCTGTTGTACTGCACCTCTTCCAGCAGCCCCACCACGCCGCCTATTACCTCCTCGGGCAGCAGGTTAAACGGGGCCACCGTCCGCAGAAAAGCCAGTCGATTATCCATGAGCAAGTAGGTAAACCAGGAAGAGAAAACCGGCCGCCGTCAGCAGCCAGGGCCACGGGAAACGGCGCGCCGAGCGGCCATCGGGCGGCAGCAGCGGGGGCTGGCCGTTGAGCATTTCGGTTGAAATGATACCGAGGCGGCGCAACTCAAAAAAGCAGCGGGCGGTGGCCGCCGCATCCACGGCCGCGTCGTGCAGGCGGGTCATGGGCTCGTGAAACAGCAGCTCGTGCAGCTCGTGCAGCCGCAACGGCCGCTTCGGACCCTGCGGCCGGGCGGCGGGACTGGCCTGCATGGTGCAGAACTGGGGCAGCCCGGGCAGCGGGTTGGGCAAGCCGGCCCGCAGCAGCGCGGCCCCCAGCACATGGAAATCCAGCCGCAGAAAATGCCCGACTACCCGGGGCCGGTACTGCGCCAGATCGGCCAGCAGCCGGCCCAGCACCACCGCCGGCTCCTGGCCCTGGGCCGCCAGCAACTCCGCCGTGAGCCCGTGAATAGCTTCCGACTCGGCCGTGAGGCGGTTGGTGGGCACCTGCAGATAGGCCTGCTCGGCCTTTACCAGCGTGCCATCGGGCCCGTAGATTTCCCAGGCCAGCTGCGCAATACTGGGCCACTCCCATTCTTCGGCATACGGCCGGTGCCAGCGGGCCGGCAGGCCCGTGGTTTCGGTATCCACGAAGAGCAGGTACTGCGCGGGCATAATCGGCTACCGGGTGGCGGCTTTGGCGGCGCGGCGGCCGGCCGTTTTGCGCGCGTCCCGTAACGACGAGTCCCGGATCAGCAGCTCCGGCCGCAGCACAATCTGGCGGGGCGTGAAGGGGGTGCCGCTGGCCTCAATCAGCTCCAGCAGCAGGCGCACAGTGGCCTGGCCCATTTCCTCGCACCGCTGGTCGATGGTGGTGATGGTGGGCTCGGTGATGACGGTGAAGGCCTCGTTGCTGAAGCCGGTAATGGCCACGTCGTCGGGCACGCGTACGCCTTGCCGGGCCGCTTCCTGCATGGCCCCCAGGGCGCAGTAGTCACCGCCCGAGAAGATGCCGTCGGGCGGGTTGGGCAGGGCCAGCCAGTGGCGCATGGCGGCAGCTCCCTCATCCTGGGTCATGTCGGTGTACACCAGCAACTCCTCCTCCACGGGCAGGCCGACTTCGCGGAGCGCATCGAGGTAGCCCTGGCGGCGGTTTTTGTAGATATTCAGGTGCTGCGGACCGGCCAGGTGGGCAATGCGCCGGCACCCCTGCTGCAACAGATGGCGGGTCGAAATCAGGGCACCTTCCTGGTCGTTGAGCACTACGGCATTCACGTTTTCGCCCTCCACGCTGCGGTCGAAAAACACCAGCGGCAGGCCCCGGCTCTGCACCTTATCGAAGTGCTGGTAGCTGGTGGTGGTGCGCGACAACGACACCATAATGCCGGCCACCTGCGCGCTGAGCAGGGCTTCTACGTTGCGCCGCTCCTGGGCCGCATCCTCGTTCGACTGGCAGATGATGACGTTGTAGCCGGCCCGGCTGGCGGCCGTTTCGATGCCGTGAACTACCGACGGAAAAAACCGGCCTTCGATATAGGGTACGATAATGCCCAGCAGCTTGCTCTTACCCTTGCGCAGGGCCGAGGCCAGGCGGTTGGGCTGGTAGTTATACTTTTTGGCCAGTTTCAGCACCTTCGACTTCATCTCCGGCCCGATGCTGTAATGGTCGCTCAGGGCCCGGGAAATGGTAGTCATGGACACGCCCAGCTCCCGGGCCAGGTCGGCCATGGAAACGGACGTGCGGGCGGCGGGCGGCGTTTCAGGTTTCTTGCGAGGGGCCATGCGGAAAAGCGTTACACAATGCTTTGTGTAAAGGTAGCCAGCCGGCCGCAACCAACGGAGCCGAACGGCTGGGCAGCGCCTTTTTTTCTGGCCGCCGGCCGGCTTCAAGCTACCGGCACCGATTACGGTATCGATACCGGTCTTTTTTCCGCTTTTCGGCCACCCGGCGGGTCTTTTATCGGGCCCTATTCGCCGTAGCTTCGCTTTGTTCCCCCTTCTGTTTTCTGCCGTGACCATACCCCCGACCTCCACCTCCGACCTCGCCCAACAAAGCGTCAACACCATCCGCCTGCTGTCGGTGGATATGGTGCAGGCTGCCAACTCCGGCCACCCCGGCCTGCCGTTGGGCGCGGCCCCGATGGCCTACGTACTGTTCTCCCGCATCCTGTGCTTCAACCCCCAGGACCCGAAGTGGCCCAACCGGGACCGATTTGTGCTGTCGGCGGGCCACGGCTCGGCGCTGCTGTATAGTTTGCTGCACCTCTATGGCTACGATTTGTCCCTGGATGATTTGAAGGCGTTCCGGCAGCTGCACTCCCGCACGCCCGGCCACCCCGAGTCGAACATGACGCCGGGCGTGGAGGTGACCACCGGGCCGCTGGGCCAGGGCTTCGCCAACGGCGTGGGCATGGCCATGGCCGAAGCCCACCTGGCCGCCGTGTACAACCGGCCCGGCCACGCGCTGCAGGACCACTTCACCTATGCCATTGTGAGCGACGGCGACCTGATGGAAGGCATTGCCGCCGAGGCCGCCTCCCTGGCCGGCCACCTCAAGCTGGGCAAGCTCATCTACCTCTACGACGACAACGACATCTGTCTCGACGGGCCCACCAACCTCTCCTACACCGAGGATGCGCTGGCCCGCTTCGAGGCCTACGGCTGGCACACCCAGCGCGTGACGGACGGCAACGACCTGGATGCCATTGAGGCCGCACTCAAAGCTGCCCAGCAGGAAACCGGGCGGCCTTCACTGATTTCCGTCAAGACGATCATCGGCTACGGCAGCCCCCAGGAAGGCACCAGCAAAGTCCACGGCTCCCCGCTCGGCCCCGAAAACCTGAAGAAAGCCAAGGAATTCTTCGGCTTCGACCCCGAGGCCACGTTTGTGGTACCTGATGAAGTGCGCACCCACCTGGCCGAAGCGGGCCGGCGTGGTGCGGAACTGCAGGCCCAGTGGCAGCAGCAAACCGAGGCGTACCAGCAGGAATTTGCGGCCGAGTGGGAGCTGTTCCGGACGTCGTTTGCGGGGGAATTACCCGCGGGCTGGGACGCCGCCCTGCCCGTTTTCACGGCCGCCGATGGCGCGCTGGCCACCCGCCAGGCTTCCGGCAAAACCCTGAACGCTTTGAAAAAGAGCGTGCCTTTCCTGTTCGGCGGCTCAGCCGACTTAGCCAGCTCCAACGAAATGCCCACCAGTGGGGCCGTGAGCTTCCAGCCGAGCAGCTATGAGCACAGCAACGTGTGGTTTGGGGTGCGCGAGCACGCCATGGGCGGGGCCATGAATGGCATGGCCCACCACGGCGGCGTGCGGCCCTACGGCGGCACCTTCCTCACCTTCTCCGACTACATGCGCGGGGCCATCCGTCTCACCGCCCTGGCCGAATCCAGCGCCACCTTCGTGTTTACGCACGACAGCATCGGGCTGGGCGAGGACGGCCCGACGCACCAGCCGGTGGAGCAGGTGGCGGCCCTGCGCACCATTCCCAACATCATTGTGCTGCGCCCCGCCGACGCCAACGAAACCGTGGAAGCCTGGCGCGTGGCCCTCACCAAGCCCAAAAGCCCGGTGGTGCTCATCCTCTCCCGCCAGAAGCTGCCGGTGCTAGATCAAAGCCAGTTCGGATCGGCCCGGGAGGGCGTGGCCAAAGGGGCTTACATCCTGCGCGAAGCCGAATGCGGCCAGCCGGAGCTGCTGCTGCTGGCTACCGGCTCGGAGGTTTCGTTGGCGCTGCAGGCTCAGGAGGCGTTGCAGCAGCAGGGCGTAGCGGCTCGCGTAGTGAGTATGCCCAGCTGGGAGCTGTTTGAGCAGCAGCCCAAAGTCTACCAGCAGCAGGTACTGCCGCCCACTGTGCGCAAGCGCGTGGCCATTGAGGCCGGCTCGCCCCTGGGCTGGCACAAGTACGCCACCGACGAAGGAACCGTCATTGCCATGAACCGCTTCGGCGAATCAGGGCCGGGCGAGGCGGTGCTGGAGCTGTTCGGCTTCTCGGTTGATAATGTGGTGAAGCAGGCCCGGTGGGTGCTGGCCGGCCAGCCCGAGGAAACGGAACCCAAGGAAATCCGGTCGTAAGCAGTTGCCGCACGCTGTCTGTCATCCTGAGCGGAGCGAAGGACCTTACCACATTTGAACGAGTTGTATATGAACGTAACGTTCCTACGTGATAAGGTCCTTCGCTCCGCTCAGGATGACAGATGATTCACCGAACCACACCACTCAACATATGAACCCATTAGTTGCCATTCACAGCTTCGGCCAGAGCATCTGGCTGGATTACATTCGCCGCAACATTCTGCAGAACGGCGAGTTGCAGCGCCTGCTTACGGAGGACGGCGTGCGGGGCGTTACGTCCAATCCGGCCATCTTCGAGAAGGCCATTGCCGGCTCCGATGACTACGCCGACGATATCCGCCGCTTTGCCCGGGAGGGCTTGTCGGCCGAGGAGATTTACGCCCGGCTGGCCGTGGCTGACGTACAGGCCGCCTGCGACCTGCTCCGTCCCCTCTACGACCACCCCGAAAACGGCGGCGACGGGTACGTGAGCCTGGAGGTGTCGCCCAACCTGATTCACGACACTGCCGGCACCGTGGCCGAGGGCCTGCACTTCTGGCACGCCGTGAACCGCCCGAACGTGATGATCAAAGTACCCGCCACCCGGGCCGGTCTGCCCGCCATCCGGGAGCTGATTGCGGCCGGCGTAAACGTGAACGTAACGCTGATTTTCAGTGTGGAACGCTACCGCTTGGTGGCCGAAGCCTACCTGGCCGGCCTGGAAGACCGGGTGCGGGCCGGCGGCTCCGTGAAGCGGCTGGATTCGGTGGCTAGCTTCTTCCTCTCGCGCATCGATGTGCTGCTGGACCCGCAGCTGGAGAAACTGGCCGCCGCTGGTGGTGAGCAGGGCGAGTTGGCCGAAAGTCTGGTGGGGCAGGTAGCCACTGCCAGCGCCAAGCAGGCCTATACGCTGTACCAGGAGCTGTTTGCCGGGTCGCGCTGGGCCGCCTTGCAGGCGCAGGGCGCGCAGCCCCAGCGGCTGCTCTGGGCCAGCACCGGCAACAAAAACCCCAACTATGATAACCTCAAGTACGTGGAGGCCCTCATCGGCCCGAACACGGTGAATACCATTCCGGTGGAAACTCTGGACCTGTACCGCGCCGGCGGCCAGCCCGCCAGCCGCCTCGCCGAACCGGTGGCCGTGGACGTGCTGGGCAGCCTACCCCACCTCGGCCTCGATTTGGAAGCCCTGACGGACCAGCTAGAGCAGGAAGGCGAGCAGAAGTTCACCGAGCCCTTCGGCAAGCTGCTGGCCGTGCTGGAGCAGAAACGACAGGAAGCCCTGGCCGACAGTCCGGCGGCCACCAACTAACCCCAAACCCCAGCGGGGAGCCGGCACACGGCTCCCCGCTTTGTTTACCCGCTACCTTTACCGCAGCGGTCACTCCCGGCCCAATCACCTATTCACCCCCGCATGAAAGCCTTTATTTTCGACCTCAACGGCACCATGATTCACGACATGGACTACCATACCCAGGCCTGGCAGCAGCTGCTGAACGAGGACCTGGGCGGGCAGTTCACCCGCGAGCAGGTGAAGCACCAGATGTACGGCAAAAACCAGGAAGTGCTGGTACGCATGTTTGGCCCCGACCGATTTACGGAAGAAGAAATGACCCGTCTGGCCATGGAAAAGGAGAAACGCTACCAGGAGGCATTTCGGCCGCATTTGCAGCTGCTGCCGGGGCTGCCGGAGTTTCTGGCACGCGCCCACCAGCGGGGCATCCCTATGGCCATTGGCTCGGCGGCCATTCCGTTCAACATTGATTTCGTGCTCGATGCGCTGGATATCCGCCACTATTTCGCGGTCATCGTCTCGGCCGACGACGTGACCATCAGCAAACCCCACCCCGAAACGTTCCTCAAAGCCGCCGCCCTGCTCGGCATAGCGCCCGCCGACTGCCTCGTGTTCGAGGACGTGCCCAAAGGGGCCGAGGCCGCCCTCAACGCCGGGATGCCCGCCGTCATCCTCACCACCACCCACGAGCCCGCCGAATTCGCCCACCTGCCCAACATCCGCCACTTCTCCCCCGACTACACCGACGCCTTTATGCAGGGGTTGGTCTAGGAAAGTCTAGAATGAACGTCATCAAAGACCGTCATGCTTCATCTGGCGTCCGCTTGTCGAAGCATGACGGGCTGTACTCTTGCCAGCGTCAGCACGCGAGATGCTTCGACTTCGCCTCCGGCTCCGCTCAGCATGACGTGCTGGTTAGCGTATCGGCTTACCGCTGACTGAAGGCCACGTCGTTGTAGCGCAACTCGTTTTTGAAGGTGCGCAGGCGGGTTTCGTCGTCGATGATGAGGTACTCGATACCGGCCATTTCGGCGAAGTCTTCGAGGTACTCGGCCGTGAGATTCTGGCTGTACCCGGTGTGGTGAGCCCCGCCGGCGTGAATCCAGGCCGCCACGCCGGTTTTCAGGTCGGGCTTCACCTTCCAGAGCACGCGGGCCACGGGCAGCTTGGGCAGGTCCTGCTCGGGCGCTACGGCTTCCACTTCATTCACAATCAGCCGGAACCGGTGACCCAGGTCCACGATGGTGGCGTTGAGCGCGGGGCCGGCCGGGCAGTTGAACACCAGACGGGCCGGGTCGGCTTTGCCGCCAATGCCCAGCGGATGCACCTGCACTTTCACCTTGCCCTCGGCAATGGTGGGGCAGATTTCCAGCATGTGCGAGCCCAGCACCAACTCGTTGCCGGGCTGGAAGTGGTAGGTGTAGTCCTCCATGAAGGAGTTACCGCCGGGCAGGCTCGCGCCCATCACCTTCATGGCGCGCACCAGGGCCGCCGTTTTCCAGTCGCCTTCCCCGCCGAAGCCGTAGCCCTCGGCCATCAGGCGCTGGGTGGCAATGCCGGGCAGCTGCACCATACCGTGCAAATCCTCGAAGGTATCGGTGAAGCCGATGGCCTTTTTGTCCTGCAGAAACTTGCGCATCCCAGCCTCAATGCGGGCCGCGTCGCGCAGGCCTTCGCGCTGACTGCCGCCGTCCTGCAGCATGTCGCCCAGCTCGTATTCCTGCTCGTAGGTGGCCAGCAGCTCGTTTACCTGCTCCTCGGTCACCTCGTTAATCACGGCCACCAAATCACCAATACCATAGGTGTTCACCTCGTAGCCAAACTTCAGCTCGGCCTCCACTTTGTCGCCTTCCGTCACGGCCACGTAGCGCATGTTGTCGCCGAAGCGCACGATCCGGCCGCCCTGCCAGTCGGCCCAGGCGCAGGCCACGCGGGCCCAGATGCTGAGGCGCTCCTGCGCGTCGGCGCTCTGCCAGTGGCCCACCACCACCTTACGCTTCACCCGCATGCGCGACGTGATAAAGCCAAACTCCCGGTCGCCGTGCGCCGATTGGTTGGTGTTCATGAAGTCCATGTCAATGTCCGACCACGGAATGTCGCGGTTGAACTGGGTGTGCAGGTGGGCCAGGGGCTTCTGCAGAATCTTCAGGCCGTTGATCCACATTTTGGCCGGCGAGAAGGTGTGCATCCAGGCAATCAGGCCCACGCAGTTGGGGGTAGTGTTGGCTTCCTGAATCAGCTGGTATATCTCGGCCGGGCCCGTCAGCACGGGCTTATACACGACTTTAATGGGCAGCGCCGAGCCGAGGGCTTCGGCAATCTGCTGGGAGTGTTGGGCTACTTCCTCCAGGGTTTCGGGGCCGTAGAGGTGCTGGCTGCCGGTGATAAACCAGGCTTCGTAGTGGGAGATGTCTATCATGCGTGAAAGGCGAATGCAACCGGGGTGAGTTTAGTTAATCGATTGTGTTGAGAGGAGGCCAAAGCAGTTGTTTAAGTTACTTTTTGGCAGATCGAACGATGTAGAGACGCAATATTTTGCGTCTCGTCGTTGAACAACGACGTGGAACGGTCAACTTCAGCAACGACGAGACTCCAACTATTGCGTCTCTACATCGTTTCGCCAACTGTTCAACCTTAACTCAAGCAGCTTTTCAGGAGATGTTCAACGGTTGTCAACCACTCCCAACCCCTCCTTTCTAAGGAGAGGAGCTACGTTCTAGCTCTGGCCGTAGTAGGAATGCGCGCCGTGCTTGCGCTCGTAGTGCTTCTGAACCAAGGCCGGTTTGAGGCGGGGCACGTCGGGACGCAGGGTGCAGCTGAGGTAGGCCATGCGGGCTACTTCCTCCAGCACGGCGCTGTGGTACACGGCTTTTTCCACGGTTTTGCCCCAGGTGAAGGGCGCGTGGTTGCTGAGCAGCACCATCTCCACCTCCTCGGGCGAGAGGCCGCGCCGCTGAAACTCGTTGATGATCTGCCAGCCGGTTTGGTGCTCGTAGTCGCCGGCAATCATCTGGTCGTCCATGGGCGGGGCGCAGGGAATATCCACCGTGAGGTGGTCGGCATGAGTGGTGCCCAGAATCGGGATGTCCAGCTGGGCCTGCGCCCAGGCCGTGGCGTAGGTGCTGTGCGTGTGCACGATTCCCCCGATATGCTCCCAGTGGCCGTACAGCACGGCGTGGGTTTTGGTATCCGAAGAGGGCCGTTTGCTGCCTTCCACCACGTTGTTGGCAAAGTCGAGCACCACAATATCCTCGGCCTTCAGCGTGGCGTAGGGCACGCCGCTGGGCTTGATGGCAAACACCCCCCGCTCCCGGTCTACCACTGAGGCGTTACCGAAGGTGAAGAGCACCAGCCCCAGGGCCGGCAGCTGCATGTTGGCCTCGTAGCAGGCCTGTTTCAATTCTTGGTACATATCGGTTTTTGGTTGGTGGTTTTTGGCCTGTGCTCCGACTTCGTTCAATAAGCCAAAAACCACCAGCCAAAACCACCCTTATGCCATCGACGGGGTAGCGTCCTCCACAAACTGCCCGAAGGCTTGGTACTGCTCGTAGCGGCGCTGGTAGTCGGCCACGCGGGCCGGGTTGGGCGCATAGGTTTCGGCAAAGCCGTTGCCCATGGCCTTCTGGGCCGCTACCACATCGGGGTGAATACCGGCGGCTACGGCCGCGTACATGGCCGCGCCTAGGGCCGGTGCCTGGTCCGATTCGGCTACTTTGATGGGGCGGTTGAGCACGTCGGCCAGAGTCCGCATCATAAAGCCCGACTTCTTGGCCACGCCGCCCAGCCCAATTACCTGCTTAATCGGAATACCGTGTTGCTCGAAGCGCTCCACAATCTGGCGGGAGCCGTAGCAGATGGATTCCACCAGCGCCCGAAAAATCTGCGGCGCGTCGGTGCCCATCGTGAGGTTCATGATGGCCCCTTTCAGGGCCTGGTTGGCGTCGGGCGTGCGGCGGCCGTTCACCCAGTCCAGGGCCAGCACCTGCGAGTCGTTGGCGGGTACGGCGGCGGCGGCCCGGTTCAGCTCGGCCATCATCTTGTCGCTCAGCTCCTCCCGTAGCGCCTCCTGCTGCTCCGGCGTCAGCACGGCCGACTCTGGCAGCAACGCGCGTAGCGGCCACTCCAGCACGCCCCGGAACCAGGCCAGCAAATCGCCCACGGCCGACTGCCCGGCTTCCAGGCCCAGCATGCCGGGAATCACGGAGCCATCAACCTGCCCGCAGATGCCGGGCACTAGCTTCCCGCCTACTTCGTGCATGGGGGCCACCACAATATCACAGGTGCTGGTGCCCATCACTTTCACCATCGAATAGGCCTCGATTTCGCCCGCGACGGCCCCGGCGTGGGCATCAAAGGAGCCCACGGCCACCACCGTGTCGGTGGTCAGACCCAGGCGCTGCGCCCATTCCTCGGAGAGGTGGCCGGCTACCTCGTCGGCGGTGTAGGTTTGCTCAAACAGCCGCTCGCGCAGGCCGCTTAGCCGGGGCTCCAGCTGGGTCAGAAACTCCTCGGCGGGCAGGCCGCCCCAGCTTTCGTGCCACATGGCTTTGTGGCCGGCGGCGCAGCGGCTGCGCTTGAAGGTTTTCAGCTGGCCGCCGGTCAGCAGCAGCGTCAGCCAGTCGCAGTGTTCCATCCAGGAGTAAGCGGCCCGGGCCACGGCTTCATCTTCGCGCACGACGTGGGCAATCTTGGCCCAGAACCACTCCGAGGAATAGATGCCGCCCTCGAACCGGGTGAAATCCTCCCCGCCCCAGCTTTTGGCCAGGTGGTTGATTTCAGCGGCTTCGGGCAGGGCCGTGTGGTCTTTCCAAAGCACGAACATGGCGTTCGGATTTTCCTCGAAGCCTGGTTTCAGGGCCAGAGCCACGCCCTGCTCGTCTACGGGGCCGGGCGTAGAGCCGGTGGTATCCACGGCGAGGCCCACAATCTGCTCGGCGGGCACATGCCGGGCCACCTGACGCACGGTAGCTTCCAAGCCCTCAATGTGGTCGAGCGGGTGCTGGCGGAACTGGTTTTTGGTGGCGTTGCAGTAGCGCTGCTCTTTCCAGCGGGCGTAATTGTGGACTGCCTGCGCTACCTCCTGGCCGGTATGCGCATTCACCAGCACGGCCCGCACGGAGTCGGAGCCGTAGTCGATGCCGATAACGTATTTCATCAAGGGTGAAATTGAGAAGTTGTGAAATCGTGCTTTTGTGAAGCTGTGGGCCTTTGGATGAGCTTTTCACAACTTCAACACTTCACCTATTGGCGCACGCCAAACTTGTAGATGGTCGTAGATTTCAACGTCTGGCCGGGTTTCAGAATCGTGCTCGGAAACGTGGGCTGATTGGGCGAATCGGGGAAGTGCTGGGTCTCCATACAGAAGCCGGCATGCTTACCGTATACCTGGCCCTTGGCGCCTTTTAGCGTGCCATCCAGGAAGTTGCCGGTGTAGAACTGCAGGCCCGGCTCGGTGGTGGATACCTGCATGGTACGGCCCGTGGTGGGCTCGTACACGGTAGCGGCGGGCTGACCAGCGGCTGGGTTCAGCAGCCAGTTATGGTCGTAGCCGCCGGGTACCTGCGCAATCCGCTCGCCGATGGTGTGGGGCGTGGTGAAATCGAAAGGCGTACCCTTCACGGGGCGCAGCTCGCCGGTCGGAATCAGGCCGGCATCCACCACATTGTAGCGGTCGGCAGCAATGGTCACCTCGTGGCCCAGCACGTCCTTGCCCCCGCTGAGGTTGAAATAGGCGTGGTTGGTCAGGTTGACGGGCGTAGCCTTGTCGGTGGTGGCCGAGTAGTCGATTTTCAGCGTGTCGTCGGCCGTGAGCGTGTACACTACCGTCACGCTGAGGTTGCCAGGATATCCTTCCTCGCCGTCTTTGCTGAGGTAAGTGAGCTTGAGGGTCTGCCCCTCGGCGGAGGTGCCCGGCTCAGCCTGCCATATTACCTTATCAAAACCAATTTTGCCGCCGTGCAGGGTGTTTTCGCCGTTATTTTTGGCCAGGGTGTATTCCTGGCCATCGAGGGTAAACCTGCCCTTGGCAATGCGGTTGCCGTAGCGCCCGATCAGGGCCCCGAAATACGGGCCGGCCTTCCGGAACTCCGGGCTCTGGTAGCCGCTCACGTCGGCAAAGCCCAGCACTATTTCGCCCGGCTTACCGGCTTTATCGGGCACCAGCAGACTGGTGATGGTACCGCCGTAGTTGGTGATGCTCACCTTCAGACCGTGGCCGTTGGTGAGGGTGTAGAGCTGAACTTCGGTACCGTCCTGGGTTTGGCCAAACGAGGCCGAAACCGGCGCGGTGGCCGCAGTGGTTTGGGTGGTGTCAGTCATGGAGGGAGAAGTGGCGGCCGTCTGTTCTGCCGGCGTCGATTGATTGCAGCTGCTTACTGCCAGCAAGGCAGCTAAACCAGCCGCTTGGCTGTGAGCTGACAGATATCGAAAGTAACTTATCATGAACAGCATGGGGAAAAATGACAGGAAGAACGTATGAGTTGTCGCGGAGGCTGAACTCAACGCATCGGACGTAGAAAACGCTGAAATTTGCTACTGTGAGTAGATCCTCGCAGTGCACGAAGTCAATTGACTTCCTGATTAATATCCAGTTAAGCGGTGTCTAAAGTAGAAAAGGTTTCGAATGCACACAATCGTTTGTGTAAATCAGGCAAAATAAATCGACCGTGCGCGCCTCTCCCGGTGCGCACGGTCGATTTATTTTGCCTGAGGTAGTCTGACTAAGTCGTGAAAGAAAACGGGCTGCCCTCATTCAGCAGTTGAATGCGCATGCTGCAAATCAGCCCCCTTTGCATAAGTCCTGTCTCCTAAAAAACCCACTGCTTTTGTCCTGGATACACCACCTCTACTTTCCAAGTAAGCGTATTGAGCAGCCAGACCACCTGAGGGGCATTGACCGGCGGCCGGCGCGATAACGCTGCCCCGATCCGCAGCTTCCCGGCCTAGCACCAACCCAACCGCCCCCCCGGTACAGGTGTTTGACGTAAATTGCCCCGCGCAGCGCCCTTCAGGCCGCTGAGGCTAACAGAAATTTTTCTACCATTCTTTCCGGTCTTCCGGACTAACCGCTACTACCTGATGTTTGACATGATGGGCATGATGAGCAAAATGAAGGATCTTCAGGAGAAGATGAAACAAGCCCAGGACCAGCTTCAGTACCTGACCGCCACCGCCGAATCGGGCGGGGGACTGGTGCGCGCTACGGCCAATGGGCAGCGCCGCTTGCTGAAGCTGGAAATCGATGAAAGCCTGCTCCAACCCCAGGACCGGGAGATGCTGGCCGACCTGGTAGTAGCTGCCGTGAACAAGGTGATGGAGGAAGCCGGCGAGAAAGCTAGTGCCGAAATCAAGAGCAAAACCGCCGGCCTTATTCCCAATATTCCCGGCCTCGACCTGGGTGGCTTTGGCCTTTGAGCGGCCCGCTGCCCTTAGTAGCTGCGCCGATGTAGCCGTTGTCATCCTCAATTGGAACGGGGCGCCCTTCCTGCGGCAGTTTTTGCCCGGCGTACTGGCTCACTCCGAGGGCGCTACCGTTTTCGTGGCCGACAACGCATCCACCGACGACTCGGTGGCGCTGGTACGGCGGGAGTTTCCTCAGGTCCGCGTTATACTCAACTCCGGTAACCTGGGCTTTTGCGAGGGGTACAACCAAGCACTGGCACAACTAGGGCCGGAGTTTCGGTACTATGTACTGCTCAACTCCGATGTGGAAGTGACGCCCGGCTGGCTGGGCCCGCAACGCGCGCTGCTGGAACAAAACCCACTGGCGGCAGCCTGTCAGCCCAAAATCCGGCAGTACAGTGCCGGGGCCACCGAACGGCAGCAGTTCGAGTACGCCGGAGCCGGTGGCGGCTACCTCGACCAACTGGGCTACCCTTTCTGCCGGGGCCGCCTGTTTGATACGCTGGAAACGGATACCGGACAGTATAACGACCCGCGCCCGGTGGCCTGGGCTACCGGCGCGTGCCTGCTGGTGCGGGCGGAGGCTTGGCATGCCCTGGGGGGACTGGAACCGGCATTTTTTGCGCACATGGAGGAAATTGACCTGTGCTGGCGGCTGCAGAATGCGGGCTGGCAGGTGTGGTACTACGGCGGCTGCGCGGTGTTCCACGTGGGGGGCGGCACGCTACACAAATCCAACCCGCGCAAAACCTACCTCAACTTCCGCAACGGCCTGGCCCTGGTCTACAAGAACACGCACTCGGCCGAGTTGCCGGGCGTGCTGCTGCTCCGGCTGGGGCTGGATTGGGTAGCGGCTCTTCGCCTGCTACTGCAGGGAAATTCCGCCGACTTCCGGGCTATTCTGCGGGCGCACTGGCATTTCCTACGGAAGCTGAGCTACTGGCGCTGGCGCCGTCGGGAGCAGCCTGTCAAGCGGCTCAGTTCCGAGTTGGCCGGCGTATATCAGGGCAGCCTAGTGTGGGCGTATTTCGGTCAGGGCAAACGCAAGTTTTCCGAGTTGCCAGCCAACAAGTTGATGTAATTTCCATACACAGAAACAGCCCGATCCAGTCAGATCGGGCTGTTTCTGTGTGAAAGCGCAAACGTTTGGCGGTTACCCCGGCGGGCTACAAATCCCACACGGTGCGGCGCTGCTGCCGCAACGCCCGCCGCACGTTCATCCAGAAGGCCAGGGCAAAGTAGAGTACAATCGGCGAGCCGAAGGTGAAGAAGGAGGCGTACATAAAGGACAGCCGCACGCTGCCCGAAGAGAAGCCTACCCGCTTGCCAATGGCATCACACACGCCGAAGCTTTGCTTTTCAATGAAGTCGGTTAGTCGTTTCATACCATCTGAGTATTCAGCTGCCGGGAGTGGCTAACCTGATTCAAAATACGATAATTAGTGGCTGCTGTCAAGCACTTACGCGTCGAAGCCGCTACAAGATACGTCGGTTGGGAAGGTTTTTCCGTTTGATGTCTGAATTTAGCGGTTTCCCCTGCCCTTTGTCTATGCCCGTTTCCGTGTTTCGTCTGCTGCCCGGTGTTGCCCTAGTGGGAGTCGCTGTGTTCCTACCTGGCTGCTCGCCCTTATCCAAAGTCCTGAAGCAGGCCCAGACCGGGCAGGAGCTTACGGTGCAGCCTACAGTGCTGGAAAGCAACGGCGAAAACGTGCTGTTTGAGGTGACGGCCAAAGTGCCCGCCAGCCATCTGCGCAAAGGCGCGGCCTATAACCTGGGCCTCACCTACCGCTACAACAACGGCCTGCGCGAGGATACCGTGGGCCGCCTCACGTTCATCTCGGGTGAGTACGTGTACGATGAGCAGAACAAGGACCAGCTCGTTATTCGCAAGCAGTTTTCCTTTCCGTACTCGCCCCAGAAAAGCCCCGGTGAGCTGCTGGCCCTGCCTGATGCCCGCGAAACCAAGCCCGGCGGTAAGCGGGTAAAAGGCAATGAAATCCGGCTGGCGCGGGGTATCGTAACCACCAGTCGCCTGGTCGTGCGCCAGGATACGGCCATTACGCTGCTACCCGAAACGGCCGACAACAACATAAGCGGCACGCGGGTGCTACCCTTCTTTTTCGATGCGGGCAAGGCCGAAATTCGCAACTTTCTGGGCACCAACGTGGCGGCGCTGGAAGATTTCATCGAAGCCAACCAGCACACCGAGCGGGTGATGATTGTGGCCGGCCACTCGCCCGACTCCCTGGACCGCCACGACCCGCGCCTGGCCGACAAGCGCGTGAAGGCGCTGATGAACTACTATAAGAAACGCGTCGACACCGATTCCTACCTCAACAAGGTCAGCCAGATTGACTTTGAAACCGAAGCCTACCACCGCCGCTGGGACCTGTTCCTGAGCAAGGTGCAGCAGTCGGCCCTGAAGCCCGGGCAGCAGGATTCGGTGCTGCTGCTCATCAACGACACGCCCGGCACCTACGCCCAGAAGGAAGAAAGCCTGCACCGGCTCAGCTTCTACGACTACCTCGACCAGTACATTTACCCCGTCATGCGCTTCGGCACGGTGGCCGTGCGCTACTCCGCGCCCAAGCGCTACGATTCGGAGATTTACCTGCTCTCCAAGAAGATTGTGGAGAAGCAGACCGAGGCCGACGCCCTCACGCCCGAGGAGCTGCGCTACTCGGCCAGCCTCACGCCCCTACTGGCCGAAAAGCAGCGCATCTACGAAACGGCCGTGGCTACCACGGGCCTCTGGCAGGCCTACCACAACTTGGCGGTGGTGCTGCTGCTGCGCTCCGAGAAGGAAGTGAACCCCAAAGTGCAGCGGGCCTACCTGCGCCGGGCGGCCGTAAACTTCACGCTGGCGGCCCACCGCAACCCCACCGCCGAGCTGTTCTACCGCGTGGGCAGCGCCTACCACCGCGCCGGCGACAAGCTGGAAGCCCTCCAGAACTACGACTACGCCATCAAGCTGGGCGGCCCCCGCGCCGTGCTCAGCAAGATTTTCGCCGATAAGGCCGCCCTGGAAATTGAAGTGGGCCAGCTCGATGATGCCCTGCGCAGCCTCAGCTTCAGTTCCAAAACCTACCAGAACATTATGAACCGGGCCCTGATTTACGTGCTGAAAGGCAACTACCAGGGCGCGGCCGACATTTATGCTCTAGCCATTGCCCTGCGCCCCCAGGACCCGCTGGTGTATTACTGCCTCGCCATAGTGGCCGCTCGCCAGCAGAACGAGCCCGCCATGGCCATGCACCTGCGCCGCGCCGTGCAGCTGGACCGCACTTACGCCAACCGCGCCGTGGAGGACCTGGAGTTCCGCGACTTCGCCAAGGGTAAACAGTTCATGGAAGTGCTGCGGTAAAAGGTAAATTTGTGAAGTGGTGAGTTTGATGTTTTTGTAGGCGCAGATTATAAACGTAGTGCTACCAGAACATCAAACTCACCACTTCGCAATTTCACCGTTTGCCCGTCCCGGCTAGTCGTTGTAGCTTTACGGGCCGGACTTGCGCCGGCTTTTTGTTTCTGAACCGTCTTTTTTGACTTTCCTAACCGATTATGCGGACCATCCAATTCCGGGAAGCCCTGCGTGAAGCCATGTCTGAGGAAATGCGTCGCGACGCGAGCGTATTTCTGATGGGCGAAGAAGTTGCCGAATACAACGGCGCCTACAAAGTAAGCCAGGGCATGCTCGACGAATTCGGCCCGGAGCGCGTGATTGACACGCCCATTGCCGAGCTGGGTTTTGCCGGCATCGGCGTGGGAGCGGCCATCAACGGCCTCAAGCCCATCATCGAGTTCATGACCTTCAACTTCTCGTTGGTAGCCATTGACCAAGTGATTAACTCGGCCGCCAAAATCATGTCGATGTCGGGTGGGCAGTATACGGCCCCGATGGTGTTCCGCGGGCCGACCGGCAACGCCGGCATGCTGTCGTCGCAGCACTCCCAGAACTTTGAGAACTGGTTTGCCAACACGCCCGGCCTGAAAGTAGTGGTACCTTCCACGCCCTACGATGCCAAAGGCCTGCTGAAATCGGCCATCCGCGACGCCGACCCGGTGATTTTCATGGAGTCGGAGCTGATGTACGGCGACAAAGGCGAAGTACCTGAAGAGGAATATCTGATTCCGATTGGCAAAGCCAACGTGGTGCGCCCCGGCGAAAGTGTAACCCTCGTGAGCTTCGGCAAAATGATGAAAGTGGCTTTGGCCGCCGCCGATGAGCTGGCCAAGGAAGGCATCAACGCCGAGGTCATCGACCTGCGCTCCGTGCGGCCCATCGATTATGACACGCTCATCGAATCGGTGAAGAAAACCAACCGGATGGTGATTGTGGAAGAAGCCTGGCCGCTGGCCAGCATCAGCTCGGAACTGGCCTATATGGTGCAGCGCCGCGCCTTCGACTTCCTTGATGCCCCCGTGCTGCGCATCACCTGCATGGACGTGCCGCTGCCCTACGCTCCTACCCTCATCGAAGCCTCCCTGCCCAACGTGGAGCGCACCGTGAAGGCCGTAAAGGAAGTACTGTACGTAGCCAAGTAAGTTCCTAGAAAGCCCTGCGCTTTACAATACGTAAAAAGGGTCAGCATCATGTGATGCTGACCCTTTTTGCTTGACTCCCGGCAAACGGCCGGCTTGCATATCCTTTCAGCATGTAGTGAAGCTGTTTATAAAGTCCATCAGAACCTCATGCTGAGCTTGTCGAAGCATCTCTACCGCTTCGTTGACCATTGCGGTAGAGATGCTTCGACAAGCTCAGCATGAGGTTCTAACAACTTCCGACAACCTGCTAAAAAGCTTCAATACCAAGTACTTATTTCATCCAGCGGCTTGCGCTGAATATCGGGCACCTGAGCATCGGGGGCCGGGTAGCCGATGGGAATGAGCAGGAAGGGCCGTTCGTTTTTGGGGCGGTCAAGCAGGCGCGTCAGGAAGTTCATGGGGCTGGGCGTGTGGGTGAGGGCCACCAGCCCGGCCTCGTGCGCGGCGGCCAGCAGCAGGCCCGTTGCCAGGCCCGTCGACTCCGTCACGTAGTAGTTGTTGCGCTGGCTGCCATCGTGCTGAGGTTCGTAAATCCGTCGGAATACCACAATCAGCCACGGCGCTTCTTCCAAGAACGGCTTCCGCCAATCAGTACCCAGCGGGGCCAAGTCCTCCAGCCATTCCTGCGGCATGCGGTGGGCATAGCCTTCCACTTCCTCCTGCTCGGCCGCTGCTCTGATCTGGCGTTTCAGGGACATATTTTGCACGGCGCAGAACATCCACGGCTGCTTATTAGCGCCACTGGGCGCGGTACCAGCCGTGCGGATCAGGTTTTCAATAACCTCACGCGGAACCGGACGGCTGGAAAAGTCGCGCACGGACCGGCGCTGATTGAGCCGCTGGTAGAAAGCAGTGCTTCGCTGCACCATTTCTTCCTCCGACAAAGTAATTGATTGATATGGGCGAAAAGGGAAGGCGGAGTTGGCAGTCATAACGTAAAGGACGGAAAAGGTCAGAATAGATTTTACGTACCTTTTGCTCAAAGCTACGTTTCCACTCCCACCCATTTATGAATCACCGTCTGCACCTTCGTTTTGAACAGCTGGAACATGCCACCACCCATATGCTGACCACCGTGGCGGCCCTGGGCCCCAAAGCCACCCAGTCGCCGGGCCCGGGGCAGTGGTCGGCGGCGCAGGTTGTGCAGCATCTGGTGGTTTCAGAAATGGGCATCGGGCAGTACATGGAGAAGAAGCTGCTGCAGGCGGAAACGCTGGAGAAGTCCGGGTTTGCGGCGTTTCTGAAGTCGCGGCTGTTGCGGATGGCGTTGCGGCTACCTTTCACGCGCTTCAAGGTGCCCTCCTATCTGGCGAAGCTTACGCCCGCCGAAGTGCCCCCCCTGCCGGAGCTGCAGGCTGAATGGGAAGCAGTGCGCCGCCGCCTGGAGCGCCTGCTCAATGAGTATCCCGGGAACCTGCTGGACCGCGCCATTTTCAAGCACCCCCGCTCCGGTATGCTCACCATTTACCAAACTCTGGATTTCATGCTCGACCACGTGTTGCACCACCAGAAACAGGTGGAGCGAATTGCCGGGAAGGTCACGTAAGACGTGAAATGCCCCCTGCCACTGCTTCGCTCGCAATGACAGGGGGCATTTCACGTCTTACGTGACTATCGTACGATATCCTGATACGAAGCGTGGCGGGGCAGCTCGCGCATGAGGGCCGTAATTTCAGCAGGCGGCACGGTGAGTTTACGGGCGCGCAGATCCAGCCAGGCACCTTCCACGCTCACGGTAGCGGCCGAACGGCCATCGGGCTTATAGAGGGTATGAACAATGTTCCAGCGGGAGCCGTCTTCGCTCAGGCCGGCCAACTCACCCGTTACGCGCAGTTGCTCATTAATGTGCAGCTCCTTCAGAAAGCGGGTATCCTCCCGGAAAAGGATGGGGCCGATACCGGTCTTAGCGAAGAATGGCAGCGTGAAACCGTGTTCCGACAGATACTCAATGCGGTGCTGGGCGGCGTAATCGGCGTAGGCAGAGTGGCGCATGTGACCATTCGGGTCCATATCGGCCCAGCGCACGGTGTAGGTTTTCTCGAAAACAGACATAAAGAAGGGGAGGCTGTTAGCTGTTAGCTGTTAGCTGTTAGCTGTTAGCTGTTAGCGTGTATGTGGGATGAGTACCGGGGTTGTGAAATTCCGGGCTTAGCTTAGCGTGAGGCGTACGAGGTACTGCTGCTGGTCGTCTTCTTCCAGAAACTCCACGGCGTAGCCGGCGGCTTCGGCGTAGTCCTGCAGCAGGGCGGGGTCAGTGAAAATCCAGTGGAAGGCCGCGCCGGTCTGGTGGGCGTAGTGCATGGTGTACTCCACTTCGCCGTAGTAGGGGCCGTTGAGGTCGAACACCAGCGCGCCATCTTCATCCTCGTAGAGGTAGCTGATGTCGGAGGACGTGGCCAGAATCTGGCCGCCGGGGGCCAGCAGCGTTTTGGCGTGCTCCAGAAAGCGCTCCAGCCCGGCCAGGGTGCCCGTCAGGCCCACTCCGTTCATGAGCATCAGAATGGTATCAAACTTCTCGCCGGCGGCCAAGGCCGGGTCGAAGATGTCGTGGCAGGCCACCTCGTGCACACCCCGCTCCTGCATCACCTCCACGGCCCCCACGGAAATATCCACGGCTTTCACCGTGAAGCCGCGTTGCTGCAGCTCCAGGGCGTGGCAGCCGGCCCCGGCTCCCAAATCGAGCACCCGGCCCCGGCATTCTTCCAGGGCGGTGCGCTCCATTTCGGGCATTTCCCAGAGCGAGCGAAAAAAGTAGGCGGCAGGCAGCACTTCCTCATCAGCCACGGAGCTGTGGACGGCCAGCGTGGCGCTCAGGTGGCCGTGCTGGTAGGCCAGCAACGCCTGACCCAGGGCATCGGGCGCGGTAGAAACGGTATTCGACATGCCGCAAAGATAACGCCCCAAACGTGCCGGGCAGCCAACAACGCAACTTCCGGCAGCTGGCAGTAGTTTACCCTGCAAGAACAACCCCCGCCCCTATGCCTTTACCCGCCCGCCTCGTGAAAGGCAATCTACCCAGCAAAATCTGCCTGACCTGCGGCCGGCCTTTTGAGTACCGCAAGAAGTGGCGCAACTGCTGGGACGAGGTGAAATACTGCGGCGAGAAATGCCAGCGCAACAAGCCCAAAGCGGCGGCGGCCAACTAACAGCTGCATCCTTCCACCGGGTTTCTGCGTTCTGACCAGCATCTATCCTGAACCCGCTACTCCCCGCCACATGGCCAGCAACCTCGACTACCTCGCCCCCAATCTGCAACCGCTCGAAGAAAAGGTGCAAGCCTATCTGAAAGCTGAAAAAGACCTAGCCCAGGCCGAAATTGCCGCCACCAGCCTCACGCACCCGACGGCCCAGGAGACGGAGCCGTTTGAGCAGCGCCCGCCCACCGGCAGCTACCCCCAACAGACGGAAGAAGCCACCAACGAGCTACACAACATCCAGGATGACTTGCAGCGCCTTCGCCAGGAAATCATCGGCCTGCTGCCCGTGCGCGACGAATGGGTGAAGGTAAACCTGGGCTACGGCCCCAGTCGGGTAGGCGCCTTCCGCACGGCCGCGCCAGACGAAACGTACGAACTGCGGGTGGTTATTTAGCCGGCTCAGCAGCGCCCCATAAAAAGCGGCGGCTCCAACTACGGAGCCGCCGCTTTTTTTATGGGGCGCCAGCAAGGAGCCTACCAGAACTTCACATAGAGCGCCGAAATCAGCAGCAGAATTACCACGATGAGTACCAGTTGGCGCGGGGCCACCCGGAACATGCGGGCCTCCAGGTTGAGGCCTTTGGGGTTGATGGCGGGACCGGCCAAGCTCAGGGCCACCATCAGCAGCACGGTAAAAAAGAACGACCAGCCCATGCAAATCAGAAACGGAATTTCGTAGCCGCCTTTGCCGGTGGGAAAAGCCGTGTAAAGAAAGGTTTCGGGGCCGAAAACGGCCGGAGCGTAGTTATTGAAAAATACCGACAGGATGAAGCCCGACAGAATGCCGGCTACGGCAGCCGTGGCCGTAGTGCGCTTCCAGAACATGCCCAGCAGGAACACGGCCACAATACCGGGTGAAATAAAGCCGGTGTATTTCTGAATAAACTGGAAGCCACCTTCTCCGCTGATACCCAGCAAGTCCTTCCACGTCAGCAGCACGGCCATAAACATGGCGGCGAAGATGGTAACGCGGCCCACCCACACCAGCTTTTGTTCGGTAGCCTCTTTGTTGAGGTAGCGGTGGTAGATATCCAGGGTGAAGATGGTGGAAATGGAATTAGCCTTACCCGCCAGCGAGGCCACAATAGCCGCCGTGAGGGCCGCCAGGCTCAGGCCTTTCAGACCGTTGGGCAGAAACGTGAGAATGGCCGAATACGCGTTATCGGGGTTGAAGGCCCCGGTGGACGCCATTTCGGCCTGCAACGAGCCATTTTTGTGCAGCACATAGGCCGCAATGCCGGGCAGCATCACGATGACAGGCATAATGAGTTTCAGGAAAGCCGCAAACAGGATACCGGTGCGGGCCGTGGGCAAATCGGCTCCGAGGGCGCGTTGGGTGATGTACTGGTTGCACCCCCAGTAGTTGAGGTTGGCTACCCACTGGCCGGCGGCGTACATGGCCAGGCCGGGCAGGGCCAGGTATTTGTTGATGTAGGCCTGGTTGGAATCGGGCGCGGGCTTTTCGAACATCATGTGAAAATGGTCATTGGCGTCCGTCATCATGGCGTTGAAACCCGCCACTACGTCGTTGCCGAGGCCGAACTTCTGGCTGACCAGCGTGAGAGCCAGGTAGCTGGTGGCCAGGCCTCCGATGAGCAGCACCGTTACCTGAATTACATCGGTGTAGCCCACCACTTTCATGCCGCCCAGCGTGATAATAAGGGCAAATACGGCCAGGGCCACCAGAATCAAATGGAAACTCTCACCGCCCCCGATGAGGTTGCTGATGGCCAGCGCGCCCAGGTACAAAATGGCCGTGAGGTTGACCAGCACGTACAGAAACAGCCAGAAAATGCTCATTACCAAACTCAGCGTGGAGTTGTAGCGCTGCTCCAGAAACTGGGGCATGGTGTAAATCTTCTGGCGCAGGTAGATGGGCATGAAGAACACGGCCACCAGAATCAGCACAATGGCGGCCACCCACTCGTAAGCGGCCACGGCCACCCCCACCGAAAAGCCGGAGCCCGACATGCCGATAAACTGCTCGGCCGAGATGTTGGAGGCAATCATGCTGGCCCCAATGGCCCACCACGTCAGCGAGCCTTCGGCCAGAAAGTAATCTTTGGAATCAACCTGGGCTTTCTGCTTGCTGCGGTACACGTAAAAGCCATAAGCCGATACAACTACCAGGTAAAACAGGAAAACCGCCAGGTCCAGCGAGTTAAAAGCGTTGCGCATGAAAAGGAGTTCGGAGAAAAACAGAAAGAGGACATTGCTCCTTATCAGCGGCTGCCGACGGGCATTCGGACAATAACCGGAGCAGGAATATTGGCCGAACAGCTATTGCAAACGTTTGCACAAATAGCGACAATGAAACCGAAATTTGCAACTCTACTGGGCAAAATATCTGGGATTAAGCTTGCGACAGCAAACCATTCACAATTAATTTTTATCTTTGCAAACGTTTGCGCAACTTACTTCCATTTCGTTTTCTAGTGCGCGTCCAGCATTCGTCTACTACCTCTCCTTATGCGGCCTCTTATGCTTGCCACTACCATCCTAGCTGCTTTTCAGCAACGCTTTTCCTCCGCTCCGCTGCTGGTACGCGCGCCCGGCCGCGTCAACCTGATTGGGGAGCACACGGATTATACCGGCGGCTTTGTGTTGCCGGCCGCCATTGACAAGGAAATATGCTTTGCCGTTGGGCTGAATGGCTCTACCCAAGCCCGGCTTTTTTCCTACGATCAGCAGGAAGCCTACACCACCGAGCTGGCCGATGTGCAGCCGGGCCAGCCGCAGTGGGCCAACTACCTCAAAGGCGTGGTGGCCCAGTTTCACAAGCGCGGTATTATGGTACCGGGCTTCGACTGCGTATTTGGCGGCAACGTGCCCATCGGCGCGGGCATGTCGTCGTCGGCGGCCGTGGAGTGCGGATTGGCCTTCGCCCTGAATGAGCTACTCGGCACCGGGTTGTCGCGCATGGAGCTGGCCCGCATGGCCCAGCTCGCCGAGCATGAGTTTGCTGGGGTGCAGTGCGGCATCATGGACCAGTTTGCCAGCCTGTTCGGTCGGCCCGACCAGGTGGTACGTCTCGACTGCCGCTCCCTGGAATACGAGTATTTCCCTTTCGATACGCAGGCCTGCCATATCGTCCTCTGTAACTCCGGCGTGAAGCACTCTTTGGCCAGCTCCGAGTACAACACGCGCCGGCAGGAGTGTGAGAAGGGCGTGGCGGTACTCGCTCAGTATTATCCGCAGGTACAAAGCCTGCGCGACGTGGCGCTGGAGCAGCTGGCGGCCCACCAGGCAGAGCTGGGTGAGGTAGTATATCGCCGCTGCCGCTACGTGGTAGAGGAAAACCACCGGGTCATCACTGCCTGTGAGTACCTGGAAGCCGGCGACCTGGCCGCATTCGGACAGAACATGTACGCCTCTCATGCCGGCCTGCGCGACGATTACGAGGTAAGCTGCCCCGAGCTGGATATGCTGGTAGAGGCCGCCCGCCCGCTGCCCGGGGTATATGGCGCGCGCATGATGGGCGGCGGCTTCGGGGGCTGTACCATCAACCTGGTAGCACCTGAACAGGTAGAGGCGTTTGTGGCCGCCATGAAAACGGCGTATCAGCAACAGCTGGGTATTGCGCTGGAAACCTATCAGACCACCATCATGGGCGGCGTCGATGTCTTGAAGCCAACCGTTTATAGCTCGTAGCGCCTTCGGTATCTGATTGTTTTGGGCCGGGCAAGCGGCAGGCGGTGGCGTGGGAACTGCGGCCGGCCGCCCCGGTCCGAAGCAATTAGTAGTATCCTCCCCTACTCCGTTGTCGTTGACGCAAACCGGGTTCAGAATCCGCCCCACATTGTTCTCTCCTTGACTTTCTGACGGCAGTATTCCGTCTTTTTTCTTTTTCTGATGGCCTCTTTCGACCTCGCCCAGCAACCCCACCGTCGTTTCAACCCGCTCACGGGCGAATGGCTGCTCGTGTCGCCGCACCGGGCACTACGGCCCTGGCAGGGCCAGCAGGAAGCCCCCGACCGCACCCAGCGCCCCACCCACGACCCCACGTGCTACCTCTGCCCCGGCAACACCCGCGCCAACGGCGAGGTGAACCCCGCCTACGAAGGCACCTTTGTATTTGATAACGACTTTGCTGCCCTCACGCCCGATGCGCCTGCGGGCACCCTGGAAATGGGCGGTTTGCTGCGCGCGGAAGCCGAATCGGGCGTAGGTCGGGTTATCTGCTTCTCCCCCCGCCACGACCTGACGCTGCCCGAAATGAGCACGCCGGAAATCCGGCGGGTAGTGGATGTGTGGGCTGCACAATTCGCCGAGTTAGGGGCGCGGCCGGACATCAATTACGTGCAGATTTTCGAGAACAAGGGCGCGGTAATGGGCTGCTCGAATCCGCACCCGCACGGCCAGATCTGGGCGCAGCGCACTGTGCCCGGCGACCCGGCCAAAGAAACCGAGCAGCAGGCCACCTACTTCGAGCAACACGGCCGCACGCTGCTTTCTGCTTATCTGGAAATTGAGCTGCGGGAGCAGACCCGCGTGGTGCTGCAAAACGAGCATTGGGTGGTGCTGGTCCCCTTCTGGGCCGCCTGGCCCTTCGAGACGCTGGTGCTGCCGCGCCGCCCGGTGCAGGATGTGACGCAGCTCACCGACGCGGAGCGCGACGCCTTTGCCGACGCCATCCGCCGCCTCACCATCCGCTACGATAACCTGTTCCAGACGTCCTTCCCCTACTCCGCCGGCCTGCATCAGCGCCCCACCGACGGCCAGCCGCACCCCGAGTGGCACCTGCACATGCACTTCTTCCCTCCCCTGTTGCGCTCCGCCACCGTGCGCAAGTTCATGGTGGGTTATGAGCTGCTGGCCAATCCCCAGCGCGACATCACCCCGGAGTACGCCGCCCAGCAGCTGCGGGAGCAGTCGGAAGTTCACTACAAGCAGGCGGAAGCCTAGCGCAGGTTGCCGGTGGCTGTGCAGCAGGGCGTCAGGCCGGCAGTTCACCGCTTGCTCCGGTTGCAAAGAACCCGGCTTTCTTCTGACGCCCCAGGGCCGGTAACGGGAAGGCCGGGTTCTTTGCGTAAGTTTGCATAATCAGTTGCACAAAGTTTGCGCAGCTACTTGCACAAGCGCACCTCACCAAGCACGCCGTTGGCCCGCACCAAAGCCTCCATCACCGACCTAGCCCAGCAGCTGGGCGTATCGGTTTCGACCGTTTCCCGCGCTCTGAGTGACCATCCGGGCATCAGCGACGCCACCAAGAAAAAGGTCTGGAAGCTGGCCAAGGAGTTGCATTACCAACCGAACCACATGGCCGCCGGGTTGCGCAAAGGCCGGAGCAATCTGCTGGGGGTGCTGGTGCCACACATTGATGGCCACTTTTTCACGATGATTGTGAAAGGGATTGAAACCGTCGCCTCCAAGGCCGGCTATAACATCATGATCTGCCAGTCGAACGAAGACGTGGCGCACGAGCGAAAAAACATCGAAACCCTGCTAAGCGCGCAGGTGGAGGGTATTCTGGTATCCATGTCGCGCACTACCCGCGACTTCCGGCACTTTGAGAAAGTGCGCAAGCAGGAAATTCCGCTGGTGTTTTTTGACCGCGTGCTCGATGGCCTGGATGTAAGTGCCGTGGTGCTCGATGATCGGGAAGGTGGCTACCAGTCTACCAAGCACCTCATCAAACAGGGCTGTCGGCACATTGCCCACTTTGGCGGCCCCCAGCACCTGAACATCTACAAAAACCGCCGCCAGGGCTACATTGATGCGCTGCTGGAAGCGGGCCTGCCGCTGCAGGAAGAATTGATATTCTACTGCGACATGACCCTGGAAGACGGCATTCGGGGCATGCAGCAGATGCTGGCACTCCCCACTCCGCCCGATGCCGTATTTTCTGCCAGCGACTTTTCGGTGGTGGGCGCCTTGCAGGAGCTCAAGCGCAGAAAGCTGCGCGTGCCGCAGGATATTGCCCTGGTTGGCTTCAGCAACGAAATGTTCACCTCCTTAACCGAGCCCATGCTGACCTCCGTGGACCAGCGCTGCGAGCAGATGGGTCAGTCGGCCGTGCGGCTGTTTCTGGAGATGCGGGAGGAAAGCAGCACAACGTTTTCGCCCCGCCGCGTAGTGCTCCAGCCCGACCTGCTGATCCGAGAGTCCTCGTTGCTGCTAAACGGCAAGCAGTAGCGGCTTGCCGTTTAGTAGCAACGTTTCTGGCTTCTGTCTTGCCCAACACTTCGGGCCGCAACTGGTTACTACCGCTACTTCACGGGTTGGTATTGTTACATATCCAACGCCGCTCCCCCCTTTCACTCATCATCACTGCCATGCCCTCATTTCGTCAGAAAGCTCTCAAACTGCTGTATCCCCTCATCATGCGTCTGTCGAAGTCCAGCAACCGGGGCAAGGTGCTGGAAAACAAGGGCCAGGTAGCCGGTCCGGCCTCTTTCTATCAGCTCGACAGCAAACTAAACAGCGGCCAGAATCTGGCATTTCAGGATCTGAAAGGCAAGAAAGTCCTGCTGGTAAATACGGCCTCCAACTGCGGCTTTACGAATCAGTACGAGGAGCTGCAGCGGCTTTCGGAGCAGTTTAAAGATGAGCTGGTAGTGTTGGGCTTTCCGGCCAACGACTTTGCCGAGCAGGAAAAGGACGATGATACAACCATCAGCCAGTTTTGCCAGGTGAACTTTGGCGTGTCGTTTCCGCTGATGAAGAAAAGCGTGGTGGTAAAGCAAAGCGAGCAGCATCCGGTCTACCAGTGGCTCTCCGACGCCGGCCGTAACGGCTGGAACGAGCAGGCTCCCGACTGGAATTTCTCCAAGTACCTCGTCAGTGAGGATGGCCGCTTGCTCAACTACTTCGGCCCCGCCGTTTCCCCGCTCAGCGACACGGTGATAGGCAGCATCAAGGCCGCTGGTAAAGCCGCTGGTAAATAGGCTATCTGAACAAGACTTCGGCGTTTCCAACAAAAAGAGCGGACCAAGTTGGTCCGCTCTTTTTGTTTTCAGGAAGAGCTACTTTCTATTTAGTAGCCAATGCGCTGACTGTTTCCAGCTTCAGGACCACGTTTGGCAAGCCTTTCGCGGTGGCCTTTACCTCCATTGGGCCAGCCTGAGCGGTAGCCTGCACCGTGGCTACTAGTTGGCCGTGGAAGGCGTGCATGCGGGGCTGCTGGAAGGGTTCCAGGCTGGTGGCGTCGCCGTTAGCCACGGCCCGGAAGCTGCCCTGCCCCTTCACGCTGAACTGCACCTGATTGGTGGCATCGGGGCAGAGGTTGCCCTGCGCATCTTCCACGCGGACCGTTATGTACGCCAGGTCCTGACCGTCGGCCGTGAGGCGGGTGTGGTCGGTTACCAGCCGGAGGTGGTGAGGCTGGCCGGCGGTGCGCACTTCCTCTTCCGCCACGGCCTTGCCGGCGGCATCGTACGCTACCACTTTAATGCTGCCGGGCGCGTATTTCACATCGTTCCACATCAGGCGAAATTGCGTCTGGAGCTTATCGGAAGGGCCTTTGGTCCGGCGGCCCTGGCTTACGCCGTTCACGAACAGCTCGGCCGAGGGGTAGTTGGTGTAGCAGTACACGGGCGTCGTCTGGCCCTCGCGGCCGGGCCAGGTCCAATGGGGCAGCAGGTGCAGCGTGGGGCTGGCCGTATTCCAGCGCGAGCGGTAGAGGTAGTACCGGTCCTTGGGCAGGCCGGCCAGATCCATAATACCGAAGTAGGAGCTATGCGAGGGCCAGGCTTCGTCGTAAGGCGTAGGCTCCCCCAGGTAATCGAAGCCGGTCCAAACGAATTCGCCCATCACGTACGGCAGCGCATCCTGCTGCACAAATTCCTCGTCGGGCGTCTGGGACCACACGCAGGACTCCAGGTCGTAGGAAGATGACTGATTATCGGGGTATTTTTTCTGCTTGGCCAGCTCCACCGGAAACTTATATACGCCCCGGCTGCTCACCGTAGAGGCAGTTTCGGAACCCAGCATCAAGCCCTGAGGCAGCTTGGCGCGGGCTTCGGGGTAGCGGCTGGGCTTGTAGTTGAAGCCCGGCACATCGAGCAGGGCCGCAAAGCCGTTGCCCACGGCCGCGTCAAACTGATCCATGCCGGCCGTGACGGGGCGGGTGGGGTCTTCGCGGTGCACAATATCCTGTAGGCGCTGCGCAATGGCCACGCCACCGGGTGCCCACTGGTCGGGCACCTCGTTGCCGATACTCCACATGATAACCGACGGATTATTGCGGTAATGGTGCACCATATTCACCAGGTCCTTCTCCGACCACGCGTCGAAATACTGGCTGTAGCCGTTCTTGACTTTGGGCTTTTTCCACTCATCAAACGACTCTACAATCAGCATGAAGCCCATTTCGTCGCAGAGCGTTACCAGTTCCGGCGCGGGCATGTTGTGCGTGGTCCGGATGGCATCACAGCCCAGGTCCTTCAGCAGCGTCAGCTGGCGGCGCAGCGCGGCCGTATTCACGGCCGCACCCAGCGGGCCCAGGTCGTGGTGGTTGCACACACCTTTGAACTTGCGCGGCTGTCCGTTCAGCGAGAAGCCCTTGTTGGCCTCAAACCGGAACGAACGAATCCCGAACGACGTCCGGTACTCATCCTTCAGCACGTCGCCGCTGTAGAGCTTCGAGGAGGCAGAGTAGAGAACAGGCGTTTCCGGCGACCAAAGCTGCGGTTTGGGCACCACCAGGTTCTGCTCGAATTCCTGCCCGTCGGTGGCGGCCAGCGTGGCCTTGGTGGTAGCTACTACCTGCCCGGCCGCGTCGCGGATTTCGGTTTCCAGGCGCAACGGCTGAAAACTCCCGCCCGGAGTTTCCACTTTCGTGCGCAGCTTCACCTTGGCATACTCCGCCTTGATTTCGGGCGTAGTGAGGTAGGTTCCCCACACCGGAATGTGCACATTCTGGGTTACTACCAAGTGGACGTTCCGGTACAGGCCCGCGCCGGGGTACCAGCGCGAGGCTTCGGGTTGGTTACGCAGCCGTACGGCCAGCACATTCCGGCCATCGGGCCGGAGCGCGTCGGTAATGTCGCAGGAGAAGGAGTTATAGCCATAGGGCCAGGCGCCCACTTCTTTACCGTTCACGAATACGTGCGCGTCACTCATGGCTCCATCAAACAGCAGCACCGCCCGCTTACCCGGCCCGAAACCGGGCACCGCCAACTGCCGCCGGTACCAGCCGGTACCAATGAAGGGCAGCCCGCCGGTACGGCCGGCCTTCTGAGTAGCTTTTTGCTCCTGGTTCTGCTCAATCTTAACGGTTTGCAGGTCGTTGTTGCCATCAAACGGACCGTAAATAGCCCAGTCGTGGGGCACGCTTACGGTTTGCCATTTGGCATCTTTAAAATCGGGGCGGGAAGCCTCGGGCACGTCACCCTTGGTAAACTTCCAGTCGGTGGTCAGCAGGGTTTCCTGACGGGTTTGCGCAGCGGCAGGAACGGAGATTACGCACAACAGGGCCAGCGTGGGCCAGAAGAAAGGACGGGACATAGGGTAAAAAACGGGCAGCCGACAGCTTCTCGCAGCCAGACTGCCAAGTAAAAAAAGAACTCTCAGGTATTGGTTGATGACATGAAGGCGCAGGCTTGCAAAACGGGTGGCCAGGTAGTCCTCCTTCGCTCCGGGCATTACCGTCTGTGGAGCACCAGGAGGCAACCAATCGGTTACTTCAGTTCCAGCACTACCACCGACCGGGCCGGCAGTGTTACGGCCAGATTGCTGCCTTTCTTCTTTGCGCCTTTGAAGTCGGCCAGCTTCACGGTGGCAGGTTTATCAAAGGTGTTGTAATCAGCTACATTAGCCGAGGTGAGGATGCGGCCCGATACTGTTTTCCAGCTGACGCCGGGCAGCACGGTTTCCAACATCAGCGCCTTGTTGGGGTCCAGGTTGACGAGGGAAATATGCACCGCCCCGCTCTTGTCTTTGGAAGCCGAGGCATTCAGGGCCGGAATTTTCTCCCCGCCCAGCACGTAATCGGGGCTCTGGAATTGCAACGGCAGGTACTGCGCATCCTGATGCACCTGGTAAAGGTCGAAAACGTGGTAAGTAGGCGTGAGCAGCATCTTTTCCTTTTCGGTGAGGATAACCGCCTGCAGCACATTGATGGCTTGGGCCAGGTTAGCCCCGCGCACTCGGTCGCAGTGATTATTGAAGATGTTGAGCGTGGTGCCAGCCAGCAGCGCGTCGCGCAGGGTATTCTGCTGATACAGAAAGCCTGGGTTAGTCCCCGGCTCCACATCGGTCCAGATTCCCCACTCATCCACCAGCAGGGCCACTTTCTTCTCCGGGTCGTACCGGTCCATAATGGCCGCGTGCTTGGTAACAATGGCCTCCATCCTGAGGCCGTTGCGCAGGGTATTGAAATACTCCTGTTCGCCGAAGCCCGTAGCTTTGCCCTTGCTGCCGCTCCAGTTGCCGGTAGGCAGGGTGTACTGGTGCAGCGTGAGCCCCCACATCTGATTGAGTGGAATTCGTTTCATGCACGTTTCCGTCCAGTGTGCGTCGTCGCCGTTGGCTCCGCTCACAATTTTCTTCAATGGTGGTGAGGCCGGGTAGTTGTGGGCGAAGGTGGCGTAGCGCTTGTACACGTCGGTATAGTAGTCGGCCGTCATGTTGCCGCCGCAGCCCCAGCTTTCGTTGCCAATGCCCCACCAGCTCACTTTAAACGGCTCGGGGTGGCCGTTTTTGCGGCGCTCCAGCACCAGTGGGGTATCGTCGTTGGAGTTGAGATACTCCATCCAGCCGGCCATTTCCTGCACCGTGCCGCTGCCGACGTTGGCGGCCAGGTAAGGCTCAGTGCCCAGCAACTGACACAGCTCCAGAAACTCGTGTGTCCCGAAGCTATTGTCCTCCAGATTGTTGCCCCACCACATATTCAGCATTTTGGGGCGCTGGTCCGTTGGACCCACGCCGTCACGCCAGTGGTACGTATCGGCGAAGCAGCCGCCGGGCCAGCGCAGGTTGGGCACCTTAATTTTGCGCAGCGCCTCCACCACATCCAGCCGGATCCGGCCCTGCTTCGGCACGTTCAGCCCCTCTTCCACCCAGATACCGTCGTAGATGCAGCGGCCCAGGTGCTCGGCAAACTGACCCTGAATATGCCGGCTGATTTCCAGCTTTGGGTTACCAGGCTGTACCGTCATCTGCACCGTCTGGGCCGGGGCCAGCAGCGGCAGCAGGCTTAGCACGGGAGCCAGCGCAACACGTACCAACTGCTTCCATCGGGAACAATAACACTGATTCAATACAAAAATCGAATGGGTGGGCATGGCAGAAACGGTAAGTCGGCAATGCGCATTCAAGGCGCGTGTACTTCAAATCATAAGTGTAGAAAGAGTCGAATGCGGCCTCGATCCACGTGTTACTTTCTTTTTCAGGCAGATTAGCGAAAGCCACTAGCCGTCCGATGACTTTCAGGACCCTAAACTCCGATTTTTTTCGCACAATCGTTTGTGCATATAGCAAACGTTTGCACGATTTACGATTCATTCGTGCATTAATAATCAGCATGCTACTCCCGCAACGGGCTGTAGTCGTGAAGAATAGTCGCGTAGGACTCTATCAGCCATATGCTCGCTTAGCTAACCCACGAAGTCAATTAGCTGTGTCTCTCCCGAACTGTTGTGGCATCAACACGCTCATTAGCAGGCATAAAAAAAGGCGACTCAGTGAGCCGCCCCTTTTCCACAACCAAAACACCTAAAAAAACTATTCTTTCAGCATTACTCAAGACAATTATCGGGCCAGAAAAACTTTCCCGCTATTGAATTAAGCCACTGCAGAACAGCTTCTATAGTGTCTACACGATAGAGAGTCGATGAGGGCCAGGAAAGGTTGCATAGCGTTTCGAAAAAAATCGGAGCGCTGCGGAAATGCCAACTAGCCGGTACCCAAGGGGCTATGAGCACCGGTTGTGTTGGCAGTAGTGTAAACGGGCTTTTGAGTGTATTTTGCGCAGTTTTTCACTGTTTTTCATTTTTCCGGCTTTTTCTGCCTCTTCCGGCACTGCTCCCTTATGGATACTCCCAATCCCGAATTTATGCGCGAAGCAATTCGCTTGTCCATTGAGAAAATGCAGGCCGGCTTTGGTGGCCCTTTCGGGGCAGTAGTCGTGAAGGATGGGCAAATTATTGCCCGGGGCTTCAATCAGGTAACCAGCACCAACGACCCCACCTGCCACGCCGAAGTAGACGCCATCCGCAAGGCCTGCGCCGCGCTGGGCACCTTCCAGCTCGACGGCTGCGACCTGTACACAAGTTGCGAGCCCTGTCCGATGTGCCTTGGAGCCATCTACTGGGCCCGCCCCCGCCGCGTTTTCTACGGCAATAACAAGCAGGACGCGGCGGCTATCGGGTTTGACGACCAGTTTATTTACGAAGAGCTTGAGCAGCCCCTGGAGGACCGCCGCATCCCAATGGTGGAATTACTGCGGGAAGAAGCTTTGGCCGGCTTTCAAGCCTGGTCGCAAAAAGAAGGCCGTACCGATTACTAATCCGGCCTGTCTCCTGTCAACAAATGGCCCTCCGGTTTTGCAGCTGCAGGGCCATTTGCTTGTATTGCCCTGCAAGCTTAGCCATGACATTTTCAGGAGCCGCAAGTCCTCTCTGCTGTTTGGCCATTACCGCTCCCAAAGCATCGGCAGCTAACTGGCACAGGCAGCATCAACTGGCCCCGCTCCGAAAGACGCGCTTATTGCAGCAGCAACTCTACTTCCAACAACAGAGCTGTGTTTTCCAGAATATCACGGAGCTGAGTGAGTTCTACCAGTGAGAACACCAGGGCCAGCCGGAGGGCGGAGGTGCGCAGGGCAATGCACCGTGCTTCTGGGTCGTGGGTGCGCAGGCAGTGATGCTGCCAGGTGTCACCTACGGAACGGCGAAATTTCTGAAACTCTTCGGGCGTAGTAGCCAAAGCCACATTGCCGAAGCACACGTGCAGATGCCGGGTGCGCGGACAGCGGGCACAATACCCGAAATCGTTGTGATGAAAGAATTGAGCCATAAAGCATGCTGTTCAACGGTGTGCAGGTAGTTGCAAGTATAACTATTTAGAATTTGTATAAATAAAATTCTACCATATTTCTTCTCCGGCGACGGTTAGCCGAGGCGGCAAGACGGGATGAGAGTGGAACGGTAATTTCTGGCGAGCGACGTGGCACGCAATGCGCTTTCTGCGTAGAAGCCAACGACCAACCTGCTACCTGTTCGTTCGCGCTTCTATGAAAATGCCTCTGTTCCGCCGTGTACTGGCCTTTTCTGTTGTGGGGCTGCTGCTGGCGGTAGTAGCAGGGGGCTGGCTGCTGAGTACGCACTGGGGGCGGCAACAGCTGGAACACTTGATCCGGCAACGCCTGGCCCGGCAATCGGACCTGGTGCTGGGGCCGATGGAAATAGATTTCTCGATGCTACGCGACTTCCCCCACCTGACGGCCTCGGTGCAGCATCTTTCCCTCACGGATACCTCCTACCAGCGGGCCGTGCCGGTCCTGCAGATTGGTCGGGCCGATGTGAGGCTGGAGCTGCGCCACATCTGGCGGGGCGAGTTCCGGGTAAGCCACCTCACCATTCAGGATGCCGTATTCCGGCAGGTAACTGACTCCCTGGGCCGCGACTGGGGCCTAAGGGGCAAAGGTCCGCGCCGGAGTCAGCCTAAGTCGCCCCCCGATTTCAACCTGGATTCTCTGCGGCTGCTGAACGTGCGGGTTATTAACCGCAATGAGCTTCATAACAGCGGCTTCTCGGCTCATGTGCGCCAGGGCCGGCTGCGGGTGCAGGTAAAAGCAGGCCAGGCAAACGTGCGGGGCTGGCTGAACGGGCAACTGGTGTATCTGCGCAGCAGCCGGGGCAATCTGTTTGAACAGGAGCCCGTGGTGGCACGTATCCGCTACCGCTACGATTTTCAGCGGCGGGAAGGTACGTTTGAGCGTACCCGCGCCACGCTCAACGGCGACACGGTGCTGGTAAACGGTACGCACCGTGGTGCCAGCCCCGCTGAACCCCGTGGTACCCATCTCAACCTCACGTTTCAGGGCAATCAGCCGTTGCTGGAGATTCTGCACACGGCCCTGCCGCCCGGGCTGGAGCGGTTTCTGCGCGGAGCCCGGAGCCCCAGTCACGCCCATATTCATTATACCATCCGGGGCCTCAGCGGCCCTACCACCCGGCCGCGCACGGTGCTGCACTTCACCATGCGTAATGCCCAGGTCCAGTGGGCCGATTCGGCGCGGCGGATTAAGCGCTGGGACGCCCGGGGCACCTTCGACAACGGGCCGGACCACGCGCCCCGCACCACGTCGCTGCGGTTTGATCAGTGCCGGCTGTACTCGGAAGCGGGTCAGCTGGACGCGGTGCTGCTGGTGCGCGACTTCACCCGCCCGCATCTGAGCGGCCACGTACGCGGGCGTACTGAGCTGCAGACGCTGGCCTCGGTGGTGGTACCCGATTTATGGCGCGCGCGCCAGGGCCAGGCGGCGCTTGACCTGGAGCTGAACGGAATACTGCCGGCCATTCCGAACCGCACTGCCCGCCGGGCATTGCTTGCTGACACGCTACTGCCGCCCATTGCCGCCCGGGGCACCGTACGCCTCGAAAAGGCCACCTTTGATATTCCGAGCCGCCGGGCCCGCATGAGCAATCTGAACGTACAGGTGCGGTTGCAGGACAGTATCTGGCGGCTGGAAAACCTGACGGGCCGGCTCAATGGCATGCGCGTACAGGCCAATGCTACCACTACCCATTTGCTGGCCTATTTCAGCGGGCAGCATTCTACTACCCGAGTAGAGGGCACTTTCGCGGTAGATGAAATTCAGTTGAATGAGTTGCGGCGTCTGCTGGCGGCGCCCGGCGGCGGGCGCAAAAAGCCGGCCCAGTCCCCCCGGGCGGGTTATACCCGCAACCAGGATCTGGCTGCCCGGGCCCTTAATGTTTTGCCGCCCGGCCTGCGGCTGAACGTGGCCCTGCACTGCCAGCGGCTGGTGGTAGGCCATGATACTCTCCGGCGCATGGCCGCCACGGTACGCCACGACGGCCACAATGTGCAACTCCGTGACCTGCACGTAGAAGTATGGGGAGGGCAGCTCAGCGGGGTGGTCAGCTGGCCTACTGATACGCTGAACCTACAGCCCATAGCGGCCCGTCTGGCAGTGCATTTTCCCACCCTTAGCTACCAGCAATTGTTAGGTAGAATTACTCGTCCGAGCCGCCGCCCCGCCAAAGCAGCCCCTGACCCAACCCTGCGCGACGTGCTGCTGGCAGCCAACAGCGACGTTACAGCTACCATCGACCGGCTGCAGCTGCCCGGTTCCGATGAGCTGACCCAGGTACAAGTCCAGCTGAAAAAAAACGGCCCCGACTTTCAGATCCCGGCGTTTACATTCCGGACGGGGATGGGCGGGCAAGGGCGCATCAGTGCCAGTGCGCGGCTGGCTGGCCACCACCTCAGCCGCGCCCGTGCCAACCTGGACCTGCGCTACGCCACGCTGGATGTGCAGGCACTGCTGCAACTGCTGGCGGCCCTGAGCACGGTGCCGGAACAACCGGCCAACAGTACCCGCAGCCGTACCCGCCGGGCTGCCGGCTCACCCTCTCCTTTTCTTGATGGCACCGTGACGGGTCAGGTTCGGGTAACAGCGGATGCGATGCACTACGGAGCCCTGCGCGGCCAGAACTTCCGGTTGATGAGCTACCTGGAAGCGGGCAGAGCGCGGGTGGAAGAATGCTCGATGCAGGCTTTTGGCGGACAGCTGTACCTGAAAGGTATTCTGCAAACCGATTCGGGGGCGAACCACCACCCGCTGCACGCTCAGGTGCGGGTGCAGCAGGTGCAACTGCCGGCACTGTTTGCCTTGGCGCGGGAACTGGGCTTCGATGTACTGGGACCGGAGAATATCCGGGGCACTATGCAGGCCCAGGCCGACGTTCGCACCGACCTAGACCAGACGTTTCTGCCCCGCCTCGCCAGTACCCGGGCTTTTCTACGCACCGATTTGCGCAACCTGGAACTGCTGCAGGTAGACGCCCTGATGCAGGCCCTGCGCATCCTGAGCGAAAAGCGAACCAGCCACCTGTTCTTCGAGCCGGTGCAGCCCCGCTTTGTGCTGGAAGGCAGCAAAGTGCTTATCCCGGGCCTCAACCTGAGCAGTAACCTCACAGATATGCAGGTAACCGGCGAATACAGCCTCGATGGCCACGCCAACCTGTACGTGGGTCTCAGCCCGCTCCAGGCCCTGCTGGGCAACAACCGCAAGCGCATTGCCCGCATCCAGAGCGGCGAAGCCACCCAGCGGCGCAGCCGGGGCCTGGTATTCGTGAATCTACGCCGGACGCCGGGTACCCCGTACAAAGTGCGCCTGTTCAAGAAAAAGGAACAGCACCAAATGCAGCAGGAGCTGCAGGCCAAATACCAGCAGCTCCTGCGCATTCAACCCCTGGATACTACTTTTCGGCTGCTGCAGTAGCCGACGGCTACCTGATAAGGAGAACGAATGGCTTCCGGGTAAAATATGCTATGCCAAATGCTCACCGCTTACAGGCGGCCGGGCAGGTCTGTTCCGTGAATGGTCCGGAACAGACTCAGCGCATTTTCATCCGTCAGGCCACCAATGTAATCGGTAAGCAGGATAATCTGCTCGTAGGGTGTGGCTTCCTGCTGCGGCCCCACGGCCCGAAACTGCGCCGGCAGCAGTTGTAGCAGCTTGCGGGAACGGGGACTCTGCTGCGGGTCGAAGGTGGCGTGCAGGAAGGCGTGCAGCAGGCCCGCCAGCACCTCGAACCCGGCGGCCTCAATTTCGAGCACCGGCCGGCTTTCGTAGAGGTAGTACCGCGTGAGCCGCCCGATTTCCTGCAGCTGCGGCCAGCAGTCCAGCTGCTGCACCAGCGGCTCATCGGCGTGGCCGCGTAGCAGGGCGGCGGCGCGGTCAGCAAACAGGCGGGCCGTCTGCTGCACCAGTCGGTTGATGAGGCGCGCGCGCAGGTAACCCAGCTCCTCGCGCCAGTCGCGCCACTCCACCGAACCCTGGCGATTGGGCGCGTCGCCCAGCAGCTCGCGCAGCAGGCCCAGCCCTTCGGCGGCCGGAATCAGTCCCAGCCGCAGCCCGTCTTCCAGATCAATGATGCGGTAGCAGATGTCATCGGCGGCCTCTACCAGAAACGCCAGCGGGTGTCGGCAGAACGCGGTAGCCTCGACATCAGCATCGGGCGTGGCTGACCGGGCCAGCAGGCCCAGCTCGCGGGCCACTTCCCGAAAGCGCGGGGCTTCGGTCTGGAAGTAACCATACCGCTGCTCACTGATACCGCCGGTGAGGGTAGTTTCGTCGCTTATTGAAGGCCGGGGGTACTTCAGGAACGCCCCCAGCGTGGCGTAAGTCAGCCCCAGGCCAGCCGAGCCGCTGCTGTGGGCCGCGTAGGTGTGGGTGAGCACCCGGAAACCTGCCGCGTTGCCCTCAAACTGCTGCAAATCGGCGCGCTGGGCGGGCGTGAGCATCCGCACGAAAGGCTCGGCGGCACTGCTGCGGAAGTACGCCGAAATAGCATCCTCACCGGAATGACCGAAGGGCGGGTTACCGATATCGTGAACCAGACAGGCGGCGGCCACAATGTCGCCGAAGTCGCTATCCAGGTGCGGGAGCTGGGCGGCGAGTTCCTCACTTTCCTCCAGTAGCAGCCGGCCTCCGAGGCGGCCCAGGGAGCGGCCCACACTGGCTGTTTCGAGGGCGTGGGTGAGGCGGGTATGCACGAAGTCGGTTTCGGGCAGCGGCATCACCTGGGTTTTGCGCTGCAGCCGTCGGAAGGCCGAGCTGAACACCACCCGGTCGTAATCCTGCACGAAGGCTCCGCGCACCGGCGGCGCATCCGTGACAACGTGGAGTTGGGGCTGCTCGGGGTAGCGGCGGCGGCTGAGCAGGCGCGGCCAGCTCATCGGGGTGGGAGAATTCTCGTCGGGGGTGAGGTGCAGCATAGGGCGGGCAAGGTAGCAGGGTAGGCCGATATACGCTATGCCAGCCGCCGTTGGTTATGCCGCTTCCCGCTCCTCTCCCAGCCGGCCCAGCAGCCGCACGGTGGCGTAGCCCAGCAGTAGAAACACGCCATAGAGCAGCGTAACGCCCCAGGTGCCCCGGTGCGCGGCCGGGTGCAGCAACCGGCTCACAATATCATAAAACAGCGTGACGGGGTTGGTAAGGATATCCCAGCTATTGAAGCGCAGGAAGCGGCCCAGGTAAATGCCGAAGCTGCTTAGCAGCAGAGCCACCGTGGCAAAAGCCCAGCCCGCCCCCGCGCCCAGGCGGCGCGCTACCAGCTGCTGCATATCGGTGAGGGAGGCGTAGGCCAGCATCAGCCCGTTCCAAGCGCAACTCAGAATCAGGGCCAGATCGTACCAATAGGGCACGCCGGCGCGGGGCTCCAGGTGAAACAGGTCGGTGAGGATGTAGGGCGCGTTCGGGAAGAACAGCAGCCAGGCCGCCCCCACCGGCAGCAGCACCCGCGCCCGCAACTTCCCCGCCGACAACCCCAGCATGGTGCTCAGCCCGAACGGAATCAGAGCCAGAAACAGGTTCCAGAGCAGAAAGACGAAGGAAATCTTGTGCGTCAGGAATACGCGGAAGGTAATCAGCACCACGCTCAGCGTGAGCGACGCGCCCAGCACCAGTAGCAGGTTCAGGCGCTGGCGCAGTTGGGGCAAAGACAAGGCAGCAACGGACATCGGCATATGCACAAGTACGGAATTTTTAACCGCCGATGATAACGGCGGGTTGCCCTGTTTGGTGTGCTCACCCTGTTGCCAGTTGTGCGTTGCCAGTTACTGCTACTCCGGTATCATTTAGATGGCCTCAAACGACAACCGGCCCGACAGCTTACAGCCGCCGGACCGGGACGTACAGTTCACGCTAGTGCGCTACTCGATACCACCTGCAGCCCAGCGCAGTGTGGCTTGGGTCTGGGCGTACTTGGCCTGCAGTTCAGCCAGCTTCACGCGGGCCGATACCAACGTGGCTTCGCGGGAGTTAATGAGGAACACCGAGCTTTCCCCGTTCTCGAAACGGATCTGCTCGCCGGTCCGCAGCCGCTCGGCGTTGCGCACTACCTGCTCCTGCAGGGTCAGCTGTTCGCGCAGGGCCTCCCACTCGTTGGCCACGGTGCGCACACCGGTTTCAATCTCGCGGGTGTCCTGCTGCAGATCGAATTGCAGCTCCTGCTGCTTGAGGCGGTTCAGCTGGAGCTTGGCGCGCTCCTGGCGTAGCAGCAGCGGGTAGGCAAAGCTCACGCCTAGCTTGTAGTTGTTCTGCAGATACGCGCCGCTCAGACTGGCCGGCTTTTCGGGATTGAAGGGCTGGCCGGCCTGCAACAGGTTGTAATCGACGGAAAGCTTGGGCAGCAGCTTATTGGTGAGCAGGCGCCGCTCCACGCCCAGCTGGCTGAGCTTGGCCCGGCTCTTCTGCAGCTCCGGATGAATCTGCTGGGCCAGCTGGCTGAGCTGGGCCACCGAGTCGGGCGGCAGGGTGCGCCAGTCGGCGGGACCGGGCAGCACCTGGGGCCGGGTGGCGGCGGGCAGTTCCCGGGGCTGCTGCTGCTCGTCCCAGAGGTAGTTGCTAAGCAGCAGCGTGGAGTTGCGGAACTGCACCCGCGCCTGACTGAGCGTGGCCAGCCGGTTCTGCAGCTCCGTCAGGGCCTCCACCGAGTCGATGGCGGCCAGGTCGCCGAACAGCACGCGCTGACGCACGGCCTCGAAGCGCACGTTGGCCAGGCCCGCGTTGCGGTCCAGTAGCCGCAGCCGCTGGTAGTTCAGGCTCCAGTCCCAGTAGTCCTTAGCGGCTTGCAGCAGCAGCTTGTTGAGGGCCCCGCGCCGCTCGGCTTCGGCCAAGCCCTGCAGTGCCTGCGCCTGGCGCACGGCGGCACGGCGCTCATCAATGAGCAGCCCCTGAGCCAGCGGCACCGAAAGGCCCAGGTAGCTCAGGCCGGCCGGCGAGGTCTGGCTCTCGGGGTTGATGTAGGTACCCACGCCCCTATCGAAACCAGCTTTTACATCAGCCCCGAACCAGAGGGGCACCCGCAGCTGCGAATCCCAGTCGTGGAAATACTCTTTGCCGCCGAAGGTTTTACCGTAGTATTTGCTGGCGGCGGTGGGGTCGAACATGCCCCGGGCGTAGCGTACTTCCTGCAGGGCGCGCTCGGGCAGAAGCCCGGCCTGCCGGGCCACCGGGTGCCGCAGGGCCACGTAAGTCAGCAAATCGTTGAGCGAAAACACCTGCCCGGAATCGGCCGGGGCAATACTGGTGGCAGGCCGGGTCAGGGGTGGCGTCAAGGGCCGGACTACGGGCTGTGCCGTAGCCAAGTGCGGCAGCAGCCCGGCTATAGCCCACACCAGAAGCCATAGGAGTTTCCGACGGCTCCGCCCTGAGGTGGGGGTCATCCCTACTGAGGAGCGGCTCATTTGGCTTCCTCCTCCTCCGCCGAGCCCGTGGGTTTGGCGGCTTTCTTGGCGTCCTTCTTGGCCGATTCGGCCGGGCGACCCACGAAATCGGGCGGGAAGCCATTGAGCTGCCGCCACAGCTCGTACCAGATGGGCACGTCGTCGAGCAACGCCCAGCCGTATACGCCCGAGCCTACCCGCAATGGCTTCGGCCAGGCTTCCAGCTCGGGGTCGGGAATTACCAGAATACGGTACTGCCCCTGCGAGTCGATATTATCGATGACCGCCACCCGGCCCCCGAAGGTGCCGAAGCTGGTGCCGGGCCAGCCGCTGAATACCAGTGCCGGCCACCCATCAAACTGCAGGCGCACCTTGCGGCCCACGCTCAGCAGCGGGATATCCATGGGCTGCACGTACAGCTCGGCGGCCAGGGCGGGGGCAATAGGCATGATGGTGACGATGTCTTCGCCTTCCTTGATAATCTCGCCGAGGCCTTCCTTCAGGGCCCGCACCACGTAACCGTCCTGCGGGGCCGTGATGTGGTAGTAGCCCGAGCGGATGCTGAGGTTGGCCAGCTCGTTGCGTAGCTTGGCAATCTGGCCTTCCGAGTCAAACTGGTAGGCCACGGCCGAGCGGCGGTCCGATTCGGACTTGGCTAGTTTGTCCTGATATTCAGCCTGCAACGATGACAGCTCCAGCTGGGAATTCACCAGCTCCTGCCGCGAAGCACCCAGCTTGTTTTCCACGGCCTGGCGCTTGGCGGTGCTTTCCTGAAACTTCAGGCGGCGCTGCTCCAGCTCGGTCAGGCTCTTGAGGCCCTGCTTGTAGAGGGCCTCCTGGCGGGCCAGCTGTTGCTCGGCAATGCTGAAGTCGTTGTTGGCGGCGCGCAGCTCGGCCTCATCGGAGTTTACTTTGAGACGGGCTTGGCTGACTTTGTTGCGGGCCTTGTCGAGGCTCACGGCCAGGCCGCTGCGCAGGGCCACCTGCTGGTCGCCGAGGGCCACGGTTTTGCCCTTGTTTTCTTCCAGCGAGGCAATTTTGGCCGCCAGCTGCTCGCGGGTACGGGTCAGCAGCTCGGGGTCGAAATACTTTTCCTTGATTTCGGTGATGAGCACCAGCGTATCGCCCTTGGCTACGCGCTGGCCTTCCCGCACCAGCCATTTATTAATCCGGCCGCCAATGGTGCTGGGCACGGTTTGGGGGCGGTCCTGGGGGCGCAGGGTGGTGAGCTGGCCGGTGGAGCGGATGTTCTGCGTCCAAGGCAGAAAGCCGGCCAGAATGATGAGGATGCCCAACCCGCCCAGCCAGCGGGCCACGGTGCGGCCGGCGCGTGGCGTCTGCACCTGCTCAAACGAGCGGAAGCGCGACGTCAGCGGGTTGGTTTCTTCCAGTGGGTGTTCAGCGAAAGGCACAGGATAGCGGAATTAGTCAGTGAGGGAAGAGCGGGGCGGCCAGCCAGGGCAGCCACCCCGGAGCGGGCTTAGCGGGTGAGTTGCGGGGCAACGTCTTCAAAAGAGCCATTGGCCACTAGACGGCCTTCGCGCAGCAGAGCCAGCCGGGGACAAAGCTCCAGTACGCCGCGGTCGTTGGAAGCCAGAATAATGGTCCAGGGCTGAGCAGCATCGAGCAAACGGCGCAGAATACGTAGGCGTTCCACGGGCTCTACGCCGGGCAGGAAGTTATCGAGCAGCAGCAGGCGGGGCCGGCTTACCAGAGCGCGGGCCAGCAGCAGCTTCTGCCGGACGCTGTCGGAAAATGGAGTACCGATACCCAGGGGCGTGTTCAGGCCCTGCGGCCGGCTGTAGAAGTCGTCGCGCAGGCCCACCAGCTCCAGCGCCCAGGCCACATCGTCGGCACTCACGCGGGGCTGGTCAAGGGTCAGATTCTGGAGCAGGGTGCCGTCGAACAGGTGCTGATGCGCAATATTGTCGCCCACGTAGCGGCCCAGGGCCTCGCTGGAAATGTCCTGCAGCGCCAACCCATCGTAGGCGACCACGCCGGTGTAGCCGTCGAGCAAGCCGGCCAGAATGCGCAGCAGCGTAGTTTTGCCCGAGCCATCGGTGCCGGCTAAGCCCAGGTGCTCCCCGGCGGTCAACGTCAGCGACACTTCCTGCACCGGCTGCTTGGTGCCGCCGGGGTACTGGTACGCCAAGTGGCGCAGCTCCACGCGTATTCCGGCATTGGTAGCGGGCAGCGGCAGCTCCACGCCCACGTGGGGCGTCAGCACCGGCAGATCCAGCACATGGCCGATTTTATCGAGCGACGTCAGGGCGTCGTACACCACATCCAGCTTGAGCAGCAGCTTCTCCACGGCCGAGATGATGAGGATGATGACGATTTCGGCCGCCACGAACTGACCAATATTGATCTGCTTGCTGATCAGCAGCCAGCACCCGATGATGAGCAGGGAGGCAGTAATGAGCGTTTTGAATGCCACGAAGCCCCAGAATTGCGTCAGGAGCACCCGGAAGTGACTTTGCCGCGCCGTGAGGTAGCCCTGCACCAGCCCATCGGTGCGGCTGAGGGCCAACTCCTGCCGCTGGCCGTGGCGGAAAGTATGCACCGTGCGGGCCACGTCTTCGAGCCAAGCCACCACGCGGTACTTGTATTTCGATTCTACCAGACTGGTTTTCAAGCCGTCACCACCCGTCAGGCGCACCATCAGCACCAGCAAGCCAATCAGCAGCAGGCCGAACGCAATGAAGATGGGATGATAAAAGCTGAGCAGAATCAACCCAAACAAAATCTGCAAAGCCGCCGCCGAAAACTCGACCAGCAGCGTGGAAAGGCCTTTTTGCAGCGTGGGCGTATCAAGCAGGCGGTTTACCAGCTCCGGCAGGTACTGGCCATCCAGCTGCTCGGTCCGGATGCGGGGCAGGCGGACGGCAAAATCCAGGCTGATGCGGGCAAACAGCCGCTGCTGAATAAACTCTACCAGGTACAGCTGCATTACCTGCAGCGCGCCTACCAGAAACGTGCCCACCACAATAAAGCCGATGAGCACGATGAGCGAGGTGCTCACGTCGCCGCTGCTCACGAAGCCGATAACGGATTGTACGCCCAGCGGCAGCGTCAGGCTGATAAGCCCGGTGAGGGCGGCGTACACGTATAAGTAGGTAATGTCGCGGCGCTCAGACGCCAGCAGGCGCAGCAGGCGCTGCCCGGGAGTGAGGGAGGGTTCGGGGTGGTCGGCCATAGGGGGAGTAGTGGTGGCAAGCAGAACAGGCAGCTCCGAAGAGCCAGTTGGAAGCAGGCCAGCAACTCAATAACTCCCACGCACCGGAAAGTTCTACAACCTGCGTAGGACCACTGAATCGACGGCAGCTCAACCGTGACAAAGGTACGGCCGCCCGGCAGGCCTAAACTTAAGACCGGGTTAAATGCAGCTTAATTCCAGATTAAAATAATTCCAATTAACCGCCGGTAGCCGCCCGGACGCAGCGGGGCTACGTCTTCCCCGCCGCAACTGCGTACCTTTGCCCGGTGAGTTGCGCCGGTTGCGGCTCCGTGGTTCCTCCCGCCTTTTCCCCTGGCTCCTCGGTTTATGAGGCTTTCCTCTTTTCTCCCCGCTGTTGTTTTTTCGGCCGGTCTGGGCCTGGTCGCGCCTGCTACGGCTCAGCAGACACCTGCCAAGAAACCCGCCGCCACGGCTCCGGCCACCAGCAAGCCCGCCCCTGGCACACCCGCCAGACCAGCAACAACTCCGGCCAAGCCCGCCGCCGCTGCTACCAAACCGGCGGCCACGGCCCCCAAACCTGCCCCAACGGCCCCCGCTAAGCCCACCCCTACCCGGCCGGCTACTTCTGCGGCACCCAAGCCTACGGGGCCTCCCCTACCGGCTAACCTGGGTTCCACCGACCCCAACGTGCGCTACAAAAACGGTAAAACCCTGCTAGACCAAGCGCGCTACGATCTGGCGCTGCAGGAGCTGGAGCCCCTCACGGCCCCGGCCACCAAGTTTGCCAAGGCCCCGGAAGCTGCTTACCTCTACGCCGTAGCCGCCAGCCGCGCCAAGAAGTGGGCCGAAGCCGAGCAGATGCTGAACCTGCTGCGCAGCGAGTATGCCCAGTGGCCGGCGCTGGCGGAGGCATTTTTCCTGCAGGGTCAGGTATCGTTTGAGCAGGGCGACTTCGAGAATGCCCTGCGGGTGCTGGTCCAGGTACCGGAAGGCCGCCTGACCACCGAGCGGGAGAACATGAAGGCCACCTACCTGCCCCGCGTTAAGGACAAAGCCACTTTCCAGAACCTGCTCAAAAGCTACCCCCAGGAAGCCATGCTGGCCCGCGCCTACGCCGATAAGCTGGCCAACGGCGGCTGGTACACCGAGGCCGACAAAGGCCAGCTCGACCAGCTTATCAGCCAGTTTCAGCTCGACCGGACCCGCTACACACCCCGCCCCCAGGCCGCTAAAAAATCCACCTACAACATCGGGGTACTCCTACCCTTCGAGTTCAACGACCCGAGCTGGGAGAAGCGGCGCAAAAATCAGTTCGTGACGGACCTGTACGCCGGCCTGCGCCTGGCCCAGGACTCCTTGCAGCGCGAAGGCCGGCCGGTGCAGCTGTTCACCTACGATACCGGTGCCGATACCACCCAGCTCAAACAGGTGCTGGCCCTGCCCGAGCTGGCCGGCATGGACCTGATCATCGGGCCGGTATACAAGTCGGGGTCCAAGATTCTGGCCCGCTACGCTCAGCAGCGGCAGATTGCGGTGGTCAACCCGTTGTCGCAGGATGGCAGTCTGGTGCTGGACAATCCCTGGCATTACCTGTTCGAGCCCAGCACCGCCACCCAGGCCCGGCAGGCGGCGCAGTTTGCCTTTAGCCGCCTCGGCGGCTCTCGTACGGCCGTGGTACTCTACGAAGACACCAAGGACGAGGAAGATTTCGGGGCCGCCTACAAGCAGGCCTACGAGGCGCTGGGTGGCCGCGTGCTGCAGCTGCGCCGCATCAACTCCGACGTGGAAGAGTCCCTGGCCGCCGGCTTTGCGGGTGTTGATCTGAAAAACATCGGGCATCTGGTGGTAGCCTCCGATGGGAAGAAGGCCGGGCCGTATACGCTGGGCATGCTCAAGGCTCAGGACGCTCGTCTGCCGGTCATTACCTACGCTTCCTGGCTGGATAACAACCGCATCGGTCTGGGCCAGCTGGATGCCCGCGATGTGTACTTTGTGCACCCGAAATTCCTCGATAAAACCAACTCCGGGGTGCGCCGCTTCCGGCAGCTTTACGTGCAGCGCCAGAACCTGCCGCCGTCGGTTTTTGCCTTCACCGGCTTCGAGCTGCTGTACTATTTCGGTAGCCAGCTGCATCAATACGGCCCCGCGTTTCAGCAGCAGCTGGCCAATGGCGGGCCGGTTTCGGGAGCCGTGTTCCAGGGCATCGGCTACCCGGCCGGCGCCCACGACAACCAGTACGTGCCCATTACCAAACTGGAACGACTGGAAGTGGAAGTCCTGAACCCGGTGGGCATCCGGTAGGTTGCTTATTAGTATAGAGTAGTGGGTATTGAGTAGTGAGATGCCCGTCACTCCGCTGTTTTGTTCTCTGTTTCACTGCACGTCTCCCTCAGCTTTCCGTTCATGTCTGCATCCGCAACACCCGCTATGCCCCTCTCCTTAGCCACTTCCGATGCCCTGTTCACCCGGGCCAAAGACCATATTCCGGGTGGGGTAAACTCTCCGGTGCGCGCTTTTCGCGCTGTGGGCGGCCATCCGGTGTTCATGCAGTCGGCTAAAGGGGCCTGGCTGACCGACGTGGACGGCAACCGCTACCTCGACTTCATCAACTCCTGGGGCCCGATGATTCTGGGTCATGCTCCGGAAATTGTGCTGGAAGCCGTGCGCGGCGCCATCGGCAACTCGCTTTCCTTTGGCGCGCCTACCCAGCGGGAGGTGGAAATGGCCGAGCTCATCAAGCAGATGGTGCCCAGCATCGAGAAAGTTCGGCTGGTGAATTCCGGCACCGAGGCCACGATGTCGGCTATTCGGGTGGCGCGGGGCTACACTGGCCGCAACAAAATCATCAAGTTCGAAGGCTGCTACCACGGTCACGGCGACTCCTTCCTGATTGCCGCCGGCTCGGGCGCCCTCACCCTCGGCGCGCCCGATTCGCCGGGCGTTACTGAGGGCGTGGCCCAGGATACCCTCACGGTGCCCTACAACGACCTGCCCGCCGTGGAGCGCATCATTGCTGCCAACGACGGCCGGGTAGCCGCCCTTATTCTGGAGCCGGTAGTGGGCAATATGGGCCTGGTGGCTCCCGCCGAAGGCTACCTGCAAGGATTGCGCGACCTGTGTACCCAACACGGCATCGTGTTGATTTTCGATGAGGTAATGACCGGCTTCCGGCTGGCCCGGGGCGGGGCGCAGGAGCTCTACGGCATCACCCCCGACATGACGACGCTAGGCAAAATCATCGGGGGTGGGATGCCGGTGGGCGCGTACGGCGGCCGCCAGGACATCATGGACAACGTGGCCCCGGCCGGCAAGGTGTACCAGGCGGGCACGCTCTCAGGCAACCCCATTGCCACCGCCGCCGGCATTGCCCAGCTGACCTACCTGCAGCAGCACCCCGAGCTCTACGACCAGCTCAACCGCACCACCACCCGCATTGCCGACGGCACCCGCCAGATCTGCCAAGAGCTGGGCCTGAACTACACCGTGAATCAGGTCGGCTCCATGTTCAGCGTGTTCTTCACCGATCAGCCCGTAACCGACTTGGAATCGGCTAAAACCTCCGATACCGAAGCCTTCGGCCGCTACTTCCAGGCCATGCTCCACCGGGGTATTTACCTAGCTCCGGCCCAGTACGAGGCCCTGTTCGTGAGCACTGCCATGACCGACGACCTCGTGGACCACTACCTCACTGCTTGTCGCGCCTCCATGCAGGAAGCCCACGGGCTGTAAGTCAGCAGTTGTTGGATGTCAGTTGGTAGTTGTTGGCTGGTAGTTATCAGTTGTCAGCCATTTTATCAACTACCAACTGACAACTACCAGCCAACAACTATCTACCTTTGCGCGAAATTTCTGCCGCCCGTATGTTCCGATTTCGTCAGCTACTGCCGCTTTTTTTGCTGTTGTGGCTTGTTGTGCCCGGCCCGCTCCGCGCCCAGATGGAAACGCCCGCCGCGGCCAATAAGCGCCTGTTCGACCGCACCGTGGAGGAGCTCAACTTCCGGACGATGGAAACGGTGTACGATAAGTCGTTTGCCCGGGGCAAATTCCCGGCCTCGTTGCGCTCCGTGAAAGCCCGCCAGGAGTTCAACAACTTTCCCGGCCGCGACGACCTCAAGAAGCTCTTCCATAACTACAACGACATTTCGGCCCACTATAAAAGCCGTTTCGGCAAGGGCCGCGCCGATCTGGTGGAGTTTGAGAAGGAACTGAACACCATCTTGGTTGACCGCAACTTCGAATTCTTCATCCGGGTGCTGCCGCGCGATGAACGGGTGGCCCTCATTCGGAGCCTGCAACGCTACATCAAGCAGGGCACGGCCCAGTTCAACGCCTCCGAAGACCCGGCCCCGGAAGATTTGGCCGCCGATGCTGCCGCCGTGCCGCCCGCCGACGGCGAAACGGCCACTCTGGCCCCGGCCGCTGCCGCTGAGGACCCGCAGCCCGCCCCGGAAGCCAGCCTGACCTCAGTGCCGGATGCCGGTTACGCCGCCCCCCGCTCGCTCGATGTGCCGCCCCGCCACGACTGGATGGACTACCTGACTCTGATGCTGGCCAGTGGCTCATTCCTGCTGCTGCTCTACCTGGTTACCAGCGTGCTGCCTGACCTGCGCACCCGTCTCGATACCCTCAGCGACGCCGAACCAACCGCCCCGCGCACCCGCCGCCGCGCCCCCCTCCCCGAAGACCGGTACGAGGACGAGGAGTAATTTTTTCAATTAAAAATTGAGAATTAAAAGTCGTCCTGCCTTCTGACGCTGCATAGCAGTTGGAATGAGCGCCATTTTTAATTCGTAATTCATAATTCTCAATTCACCCCATGATTCTCACCGATCAGCAGATTCTCGCCGAAATAGAGCGGGGCACCATCCTCATTGAACCTTACGACCGGAGCTGCCTCGGAACCAACTCGTATGATGTGCACCTGGGCCGCTATCTGGCCACCTACCGCGACGCGGTACTGGACGCCCGCAAGCACAACGAAATCGACGTGTTTGAGATTCCGAAGGAAGGCTTCGTGCTGCAGCCTGGTACCCTGTACCTGGGCGTAACCGATGAGTACACCGAAACCCACGCCCACGTCCCGTTCCTGGAAGGCAAGAGCAGCGTCGGCCGCCTGGGCATTGATATTCACGCCACTGCTGGTAAGGGCGACATCGGTTTCTGCAACACCTGGACGCTGGAAATCAGTGTTTCCATGCCGGTGCGGGTGTACTACAACATGCCCGTGGGCCAGCTCATATACTTCACCGTGCAGGGTGATGTGGAGAATTTCTACAACCGCAAGCCCAACGCCAAGTACAATGAGCGCACCAACAAACCGGTGGAATCCATGATGTGGAAAAACAAGTTCTAGCTCGGTAACAGAGCTGTTTTTTGTACGCCATAACGCCGCCGTACCTGCTGGGTGCGGCGGCGTTATTGTGCGGTTTTTCCGGAAGGCAGTAAACTAGCTGGCATAGTTTTTCGTTAGGACTTAACAGCCAGCGGTTTTCTGATGCGTTGAAAAGCTGCCGGTCCTTTCCTGAACCGAACTGCCTGATATCATGACTAAGAAACTTGCCGCTGCGGCTGCCTTGCTCGTTGCTTCCTTCGGGGCCCAGGCCCAACAGAAGCCCACGCTGGCCCCGCAGGATAAAACCCAGCCTTCGCCCCGCCTCAATCCGTTCCAGGAACACGCCCGCCAGCTCTCCGACCAGATGGCCCGCGACCTGCGCTTGAACGGCTACCAGAAAACCCGCCTCCAGGCCATCAACGAGGAGAAGCAGGCTAAAATCGTGGCCATCAACCAAAAGAATGCTGGCAATACCAAGCTCATTAAAGAGCAGTGTGATGCCGTGTGCAAGGAGCGTGACAAAGAGCTGCAAAGCGTGCTCAGCACCGACCAGTACAGCAATTACTACGACTCGCGCCGCACGTACAACACGTTCAGCATGAGCTACGGCAGCAAAGCCGCCAACGCTATTTTCGTCAACTCGGTGCAGAACCCGCTGCCGGCCAGCAGCAACGGTTCTACCGTAGGGCCGGCGCGTTCCACGGCCGCTCCCGCTACCCGCACCCGCCAGTAGCACGTATAACGTTCCATAAAAAAAGCCCCGCCGGAAGAGCTTCCGGCGGGGCTTTTTTGTCTGATTCAGGTGAAGTGAAGCCGCAGGTTTAGCGCGGCTGCTTGCTTTCTTCCTCCTCGATGTGGTCCATCAGCTCGCGGCAGAGGTTGCGCATTTTGGTGGCCATTACTGAGTCGTTGGTGGCGGTGATGATGCTTTCGGCCATAGCGCCCATGGTGTCCACGTAGAAACGCTTCATCTCGTCCACGGGCATTTCCTTGGTCCAGAGGTCGATTTTCATCGTGCCGCGCTCATCCCGGTCCCAGAGGGCAATGTTGATGGCTTTGGCAAAATGAATATCGGGGCCGGCATCGGTGGCCGTCCAGCTGATGGCCTCGGGTACTTTCTGGTCGTCCAGGGCAATGCTGAAGCGGATTTCAGATTTCTTCATCACAGATGGTGCAGATGGCGCGGATTACGCAGATGCGGACGACTACTTACGCCGCTGCGTTTTCCAGGCCATCGAATTTAAAGGGTACTCCGTTCAAAAATGGATTGGTGTAGAGCCGTGGGAGTCGTCCGCATTTGCGTAATCCGCGCCATCTGCACCATCTGTGATCAGACGTAGTTATTGAGCATTACCGGCATGACCAGCATCAGGATGCTCTCGTTGTCGTCGGCGAGGGTGGGCATGAGCAGGCCGGCGCGGTTGGGGGTGCTCAGCTCCAGGGTAATTTCCTCGGAGTCGATGTTGCTGAGCATTTCCTGCAGGAATTTAGCGTTGAAGCCGATTTCCATGTCCTCGCCGTCGTACTGGCAGGCCAGCTTCTCGTTGGCTTCGTTCGAGAAGTCTAGGTCCTCGGCCGAAACCGTCAGCTCCGAACCGGCCAGGCGCAGGCGCACCTGGTGGGTGGTTTTGTTGGAGTAGATGCTGATGCGCTTCACCGAGTTCAGGATTTCCTGACGGCTGATGATAAGCTTATTGGGGTTGCTTACCGGAATTACGTTTTCGTAATCGGGGTAACGCTCATCAATCAGGCGGCACACCAGGCGCATCTGGTTGAACGAGAAGAAGGCGTTGGAGCTGTTGAACTCCATGCGCACGGTAGTGGCCTCGGAGGGCAGCGCGCCTTTCAATAGGTTGAACGCCTTGCGCGGGATGATGATGTTCGAGGTCTGGCCTGCGCCCACGTCGGAGCGGCGGTAGCGCAGCAGGCGGTGGCCGTCGGTGGCTACAAAGGTTACCTGGTTATCGGCCAGCTGCACCAGAATGCCGGTCATGGCAGGGCGCAGCTCGTCGGTACTCACCGCGAAGATGGTTTTGTTGATAGCTCGGGCCAGGGAGGTGGAGGGAATTTCGACCGGAGCCGAGCCTTTTACCACCGGCACGCGGGGGAAATCGGTAGCGTTTTCGCCGGCCAGCTTGTAGCGGCCGTTGCTGCTGGCAATTTCGATGGTGTAGGTTTCCTCGTCCAGGGTGAAGGTCACGGGCTGGTCGGGCAGGTTCTTGAGCGTATCGAGCAGAATGCGGGCGGGGGCGGCAATGCGGCCACTTTCGCGGGCTTCCACCGGCAGCTCGGTCATCATGCTGGTTTCCAGATCGGAGGCGGTAATCGTCAGCTTGCCGTCCTCAATTTCGAAGAGGAAGTTCTCCAGAATGGGCACCACGGGGTTGTTCGTAACCACGCCGTTGATGCTCTGAAGCTGCTTGAGCAGGGCGGAAGACGAGACGATAAATTTCATACGGAAGAGTCGTTTCGGGCTTGGTTGGGTAGAGGGCAAAGATACGGAACGGGCAGCGGGTTTTCTAACGGCCGCCGCGCCAGGTTTAGCAGTTGCGGACCATGCGCCGCCGGGTATTTCGCCAGGGCCGGGCGGCTCAGCGTTTCAGGTAAATGGTGAATGTGGAGCCTACGCCCTCCGTGCTCTGCACCTCAATGCGGCCTCCGGCATTTTCCACCATCTTTTTCACCATGTACAGCCCGATGCCGCTGCCTTCCACGTGGTCGTGGAAGCGCTGGAACATGGTAAACAGCTTGGGCTGGAAGGCTTCCCGAATGCCCAGACCGTTGTCCTGCACCATCAGTACCACGTTGGAGCCGTGGCTTTCGCATCGGATATGAATGTGCGTTACGCGGTCCGGGGAGCGGTATTTGAGGGCGTTGCTCAGCAGGTTGTAGAGGATGCTGCGCATGTTTTTCTCCGAAAACGACACCGTCGGGCAGGCGTCTACGGTTACCTGGACCTGCCCCCCGGCCTCGGCCAGCAGCGGGGCCAGGTCCAGGCTGATTTCCCGGATAACCGTGGCCAGATCCACCACGGCCATGGGCTGGTCATTCTCCTTCTGCAGCTTGGTGACCTCCGTCAGGTGCTCGATGGTGCGCTTGAAACGGTCTACCGACTCCTGCATCATGCCCAGCAGCAGCGGTACCTGGCTGCCCGTGGCGGCCGGGTCTACCAGTTCCGGCAGCAGCGCGTGCAGCAGCCCCTCAATGTTGTTGATGGGGGCTTTGAGGTCGTGGGAAGCGGTGTAAATGAAGTTATCCAGGTCCACGTTCACGCGGGTGAGGCGCTCGTTGTTTTCCTGCAGTTGCCGCTGGGCCTGGTCGATGCGCTCCTGGGCCAGCTTGTGCTCGTGGATGTCGGTGTAGGTACCAATCCACTGGATAATATCGCCCTGCTCGTTGCGAGAGGGCAGCGCCCGGCCCAGCATCCAGCGGTAGTGGCCGGCGCGGCTCAGCAGGCGGCATTCCACTTCCAGGGCGTGACCGGTATGCAGACTGTTCTGCCAGCGGGCGGTGGCCGCCGCCGCATCCTCAGGGTGCAGGCGGGCGGGCAGCTGCTCGCTGATAGCTTCCAAATGGTGGTGACCGGCATAATAGAACCACTGCTGGTTGAGGTAAGTCAGGCGGCCCTGCGGGTCGGCCGTCCAGGCAATCTGCGGGATGCCTTCCAGCATCCGGTTGGCCTCGGCGGCGGCCTGGCTGATGGTCAGGTGCTCAGCTTCCTGCTCCTTAAGCTCCTGGTTTTTACGTACCAGCAGCGCATTCTGCTCCTCCACCTGGGCCCGCACATGCCGGATTTCCTGCTGGGCCGATATATCGGTCAGAATCACGGCCAGCACCGGCAGCGCGTCAAACGTCAGCACGTTCATCGACACCAGAAACGGCCGCAGCATCCCCGATTTGGCCAGTAGCGGTAACTCACCCTTACTTTTACTGCTCCAGCCAGTTTTGAACAGCAGCTGCCAGTACGCGCTAAATTCCCGGGGCACGAACCGCTCGAAGGAGCTGCCGATAAACTCCTGCAACTGCAACTCCAACAGCCCGGCCAGAGACGCATTGCCGTACAGAATGGTGCCATCAGCACTTAGCAGCAGCGCCCCCTCATTCATCTGCTCAATGAGCGTGCGGTAGCCCTGGTCGGCGCTTTGCAGCGTAAAGATGCGGGGGCCGTCGGCACTCTGAACCGCCAGCGCATCCACGGCCCCGGTCCGGATGGCGGAAATCAGCTCGTCGGCTTCTTGGAGCTGCTGCCGTAGCTCTTCATTTTCGCGGGCCAGCTCGGCCGCCTGGGCATCAGTCATGGGGAGCGGAATCGGGAGGCGTCAGGCCCAGGGCCACCAGCACCTTGTGGCGGTCCGAAAGGTCCCCGATCAGGCGGCGCACGGGCAGCGGCCACAGCTTCACTAGCGTGGGCGAGGCAATAATCTGCTGCTGACTGGCCAGCTCGGGCTGCTGATAAATATCTATGATCAACAACTCATGCCGGCCGGGCAGGTACTGGGTGCAGATGGCTTTGAGGTTTTGCACGGCGCGGGTAGAGTTGGGCGTGGCTCCCGCAATGTACAGGTGCAGCAGCACGTACGCGGGGGAGGCACCTTCACCGGGGTTTGCGGGGGCCAGCCCGCCCGGTTGCTCGCTGCTCAAACCGTCCGGATATCCAGCCCCACCAGCACCTTTTCCTGGTTCGAGAGGTCACCAATGATTTTGCGGATGGGCACCGGCACTTTGCGCACCAGCGTGGGAATGGCCAGAATCTGGTCACCTTCGGCCAGCTGTGGATGCAGCAGCAGGTCAATTACCTCCAGCTTGTAACGCCCTTTCAGGTGCTCCTCGCAGTATTTTCTCAGGTTGGCCAGGGCCGTCACGGATTTTACCGTCTGGCCGGCCACGTACAGGCGCAGCTCCCAGGTTTCGGCGGCCGAATCGGCGGCGGCTGGGGGGGCGGGGATAGTATCCATAAGGGTATTACGCGAGTGGTGGAGAAGCGGCCGAAGGGCGGCCATCGGAGGAAGCAATCTGCTGGCGGTTAGTAAGCTGGGCCTGCTGGCGCAGCAGCTCCTCCTGGTTGATGCGGCGCAGCTCTTCTTCCACTGATTCAAACTCGGTGCGTAGGTTATCAATGGTGGCTTCCAGCATCCGGCGCCGACGCTCAATTTCCCGGTCCTTGCGTTCCGCTTCCTGGCGGGCGGCCAGGGCCAGGGTTTCCTCTTGCAGCTGCTGGGTGAGCCGACCGGCACCCGTGACAATGCCCGCCGGCCCCACCACTACCTCCAGCAACTGGATGCCCTCATCCGTCACGATAAACTCCCGCACTTGGTTGGAGTGGCTCATGCCCCGGGATTTGAGGATGCTGATGCCCCGGTTCCGCTCCCCGATGCCTTCCAGGTCGCGCACGCTGAGCCAGGTGTCTACTAGTGAGGATACACCTTCCTCCGTCATTTCCTGCTGCACGTTCCGGCCGCTGATGAGCGAGGTAAATAGCGCCGTCACGTTATGCACTTTCAGGAAATCGATGAGGCGGGTGAGCATGCTGCTGACTTCGGCGGTGTTGCCCACCGTAATCAGGTTGCTGATGGGGTCGATGATGACGGCCGCCGGCTTCTGCTCGGCCACCAGCTTGTGCAGCGTGACGAGGTGCTTTTCCAGCCCGTTCAGGGTCGGCCGCGACGACTCGATGTACAGCAGGCCCTGCTCCTGGTACGGGGCCAGATCGAGCCCCACGGAACGCATGTTGCGCACCAGCTGCCGGGGAGACTCCTCAAAGGCGAAGAAGATGCACCGCTTACCCTGGCGACAGATTTCGGCGGCAAACGCAGCGGCCAGTGTGGTTTTGGCTGTGCCCGCCGTACCCGTAATCAGCACGCTGCTGCCCTGGAAGAACCCGCGCCGCCCGAACATGGCATCCAGCGCCGGCACCCCCGACGACACGATTTCGTCGGATACCTCGTGGGCCAGCTTCAGCGACGTGACGGGCACTACCGAAATACCGTCCTCGGTGATGAGGTAGGGGTACTCGTTGGTGCCGTGGGTGCTGCCCCGGTATTTTACAATGCGCAGCCGGCGGGTGGTAATCTGGTCAATCACGCGGTTATCCAGCAGAATCACGCAGTCCGACACGTATTCCTCCAGGCCCTGGCGGGTGAGGGAACCCTCGCCCCGCTCGGCCGTGATGACAGTAGTCACGCCCTTGTCTTTGAGCCAGCGGAACAGCCGGCGGATTTCGGAGCGCAGCACGGCCTGGTTCGGAAAGCCCGAAAACAGGGCCTCAATGGTATCGAGCACCACACGCTTGGCCCCGATGGAGTCAATGGCGTAGCCCAGTCGGATAAATAGCCCTTCCAGGTCGTACTCGCCGGTTTCCTCAATCTCAGAGCGGTCGACGTGAACGTGGTCGAGCTTGAGCTTGCCGGCGGCCTGCAGCGCTTTCAGGTCGAAGCCCAGGGACGTGACGTTGGCGGTCAGCTCGTCGGCGGTTTCCTCGAAGGCCATCAGCACGCCGGGCTCGTCGTGGTTGAGAATGCCGCGCACCAGAAACTCCACGCCCATGAGGGTCTTACCGCAGCCCGCGCTGCCGCACACCAGCGTGGGCCGACCCAGGGGCAGGCCGCCTTCGGTAATTTCATCCAGCCCGTCAATGCCCGTGGGGGCCTTGGGCAGCTGAGGGCGCGCGGCGGCCGAAGAAGCTAACATATCCTGCATACACTGATTAGTTTCCTTCAAAGATACGCATTCAGGCCGCAGCCGCCCGGCCGGTGTTTTGCGGGCGGCCGTAGCGCAAAGCCGAGTTGTTGCAGGACTTGCTGCCGCCGCGCCGCGTGAAGTCGTTCGGGTGTCAGCCGGCGGCAACCGGTCCGGCAGGCTGCAGCTGCCGGACCGGGGCAACGGGGGGACGTTTACAGCAACCGAAGGATGCTACTGTAAATCGCCCACACCACCATCAACAGGATAGGCACTATCAGCACTAAGATGAACGCATTCAATAGCAGCTCCTGCCCGGCATTAGCATACTTGCCTTCGTATTTCTGACTCAGCACCAACGCTACCCCGGGGCGGCTGCGGTAGCGGATGTAGAGGTACAGAAAGCCAATGGGCGTGAACAGCAGCCAATTCAGCAACCCCGCAAACAGCACTTCGAATACCACTTCAAAGATAAAATCGAACATCCTGCCCTGAGTTAAGGCTTGAATACGAAATGATGCCGCTAAAACCGAGCATACCGCCGCTTCCGCCGCCAGGCACGCACGGCCCCGAATAGAGCCAGTAGCACCAACGGCGCGCCCAGGTTCAGCAGCTGCCAGCGGCGGCGCTCCTCCACTACCCGCAGCTTATCGAGGGGGCGCAGGGTAATTTGCTTGCCGCGCACGGCAATCAGGCCCGATTCGTCGAGCATGTAGTCCACGGCGTTGAGCAGCAGCTCGCGGTTAGCAAACTCGGTGCTGGCGAGGCGGTCGAAGCCCAGGCGGAAGGGCCGGTTGGTTTTGGGGTCTACCTCGTTGCGCACGAAGTCGCCATCCGACACCACCAGAATTTTGGCGGGCCTGGCCCCAGCGGGCGTGGCGGGCTGGAAGTTGGTGGTGCCGGGCTCGGCGCGGTTGGCGTAGAGGGAGCCAAACTGGCCTTCGAGCAGGTAGCCTACGGGCTTAAATTGCGAAGTGTAGAGCTTGGGGTTCGGCTCCAGGCGGGCATCGTTCAGGTTTACGGGTACCGGCGAGGGTAGCACCCGGGTGTAGCGCGAGGTGAACAGCAGCGGCGTTTTGCGGATGCCGGTGGCCTTCACCGTATCCATGCTGCTCACGAATTTGGTGTATACCGCATCGAGGTTGCGGGTGATGGGGTGCGGGCTGAACTTGTTGATGAGCGGGTAGAACTGCCAGGGCATGGGCTCCACCTTGGGCTTGTTGCCAGTCATGCCCGTCACCAGCGGAATCACGCCGGAGTTGAGGTCGAGCAGCAGATCGGGGTTGATGCGCACACCGTACTTGAACAGCAGATCATCGAGGTTGTGCGACTGGGGGAAGGCCAGCATGCCGCCCCGACTGGCGCTGTCGAGGTTCACGCGCATGGCATCCACGAAGAACAGCGCGTTGCCGCCCCGGGTGATGAACTGGTCGAGCTTGAATTTCTCGGTCTCAGTGTACGCGCCCGCCGGCTTGGCCACGATGAGGGCACTGAGCGTTTGTAGCGCCTCGGGCCTTGACTGGGCCAGGTTTACCCGGAACACGTCGTAGTACTGACTCAGGGAGCCGATCAGGTCGCCGGCTTCCAGGTTACTCAGCTCGCTGTGGCCTTCCACCACCCCGATGCGCTTGCGCTGGCCAGGGCTAAGCTTGCGGATGGCCGAGGCCAATTCATATTCCAGCCCTTCGATGCTCTGGTTGAGGCGTACATCGGAGGGGGCGGCCTGGTTGCCGCGCAGCAGCAGCACGTTCTGCTCCTTGCCGCCCGCCGATACCACGGCCCAGGGGAAGATGATTTTCTCGATGCGCTTGCCGTTCTCATTAGCGCCTAGGTTGGTGGGGCTCAGGCCCTTCTTGAACAAGGTCTGGTAGTAGTCGTTGCGGGCCTTTTCGGTGCCGGCCGCCGAGGGGTCCACGAACACGTAGCGCAGGTTGGAGCCGCTGTGCAGCTGCATCTCGTTCAGCGTCTCGCGCACCGACTGCTGCAACCGCCGGAAGGCCGGCGGGAAGTCGCCATCCAGGTACACCGTGACGGTAACCGGCTGCTTGAGACCCGAAAGCAGCGTCTGGGTGGCCGCCGACATCGTGTAGCGCTTTTCCTCCGTAAGGTCGAGGCGGAAGAAGTACAGCCCCCCGAGGAAATTGAGCAGCAGCAGCCCCAGCAGCACCGCCCCGAAGCGCGTCAGGTCACGACGTTTTCTGGTAGCTGCCGGATTAGCTGGTAGCTGTTGGCTGGTAGCTGATGGCTGGGGTTCTGTACTCACTTGTGGATGTCTTTTTATGTCAGGTCGGCCCCCAGATCCGGCAGCCAACTCCTCACTTTCATTTCAGAAAAGCCAACAGCTAACCGCCATCAGCTAACCGCTCAAAAACCTCTACCAATTCCGACTTTGCAGCACCAGCCGCGTAGCCAGCAGGCAGCCGGCCGTCAGGCTGAAGAAGTACAGCAGGTCGCGGGAGTCGATGAGGCCCTTGGCCAGGTCGCGGTAGTGGGCGGCAATGCCCAGCTGACCGATGTAGTAGGCTAGGCCGCCATCAAACACCGAGGCCAGCGAATCGAAGCCCGAGTACACCAGAAAGCAGCCCACTACGGCCGCCAGGAAGGCCACAATCTGGTCCCGCGTGAGGGCCGAGGCCAGCACTCCGATGGCCGCAAACACGGCCGCCAGCAGCGTGAGGCCCAGGTAGGAGCCCACCGTCGCGGCCGAGTCGATGTTGCCGGCCGGGTTGCCCAGCTGGTACACCGAGTAGTAATAGAGCAGCGTGGGCACCAGCGCCAGCAACGCCAGCAGCAGACAGGCCAGGTACTTGCCCCCGATGATCTGGCCATCGGTGAGCGGGCGGGTGAGCAGCAGCTCCATGGTGCCGGCCTTCTTCTCCTCGGCAAAGGTGCGCATGGTGAGGGCCGGAATCAGGAACAGGAAAATCCAGGGGGCAATGTTGAACAGCGTCTGCAAATCGGCAAACCCGTAGTCGAGCACCGAGCTATCCGGGAACACCCACACGAACAGGCCGGTAGCCACCAGAAACACACCCAGCACCACGTAGGCCACGGGCGAGTTCAGGAAGCTGTTGAATTCTTTGCGAAGGATGGCGAGCATCGAGGTTGATGTGGTGATATAGTACTTAGTAGGGCCGGTAAAACGTCATGCTGAGCGAAGGCGGAGCATCTCTACCGCTTCGTTTACAAATAGGAATTAGCCAGAGGTAGAGATGCGTCGACTACGGCTCCGCCTTCGCTCAGCATGACGTTCATTTTCATTTGGTCAGTTCCTGAAAAACCTGCTCCAGCCGCTGCTCTTCCTGACGCAGCCCCAGCAGCACCCAGCCCTGGGCCGCCGCAATCCGGGAAATAGCGGCACGTTGATCAAACTCAGCACGAATAAGGTAGGTAGTACCCTTTTCTAGCACCACACTCTTAACTCCGTGCATCATTGCAAGGACATCTACGTCGATGGCCTGCTCAAACTCGGCGCGGATGATGGTCTCGCCGGCGGCGCGGGCTCCCAGCTCCGAAACAGGCGAGTCGGCCACGAGGCGGCCCCGGTTGATGATGACGGCGCGGCTGCACAAGGCTTCCACCTCGGGCAGAATGTGGGTGCTGAAGATAACCGTTTTGTCCTGGCCCAGCTCCCGGATCAGGCTGCGGATTTCGCCGATCTGGTTGGGGTCGAGTCCGGTGGTGGGCTCGTCGAGGATGAGTACGCCGGGGTCGTGGATAAGGGCCTGGGCCAGCCCCACGCGCTGCCGGTAGCCTTTCGAGAGGGCCCCAATCTGCTTGTTCTGCTCGCGCCCCAGCCCTACCCTATCTACCAGCTGGCGCACCCGCTGGCGCAGCGCGCTGCCGCCCAGCCCGTGCACCGCGCCGATGAATTCGAGGTACTCATGCACATACATATCCAGGTACAGCGGGTTGTGCTCGGGCAGGTAGCCCACCCGACGGCGCACTTCCAGCGGGGCCGTCTGCACGTCGAAGCCATCCACCACGATGGTGCCGGCTGAGGGGGGCAGGTAACCAGTGGCAATCTTCATAGTAGTGGACTTGCCGGCCCCGTTCGGACCCAGGAAGCCCAGAATTTCCCCCTTCCCTACCGAAAAGCTGATGTTATCCACGGCCGCCTGCGCGCCGAAGGTTTTCGTAAGATTCTGGACTTCTACCATGTAGGTATTATAATCTGGTTCTGTCAGCCCGTTATTCCGAGATTCCTCGGCTTCGTTGCACTACGCTCACAATGACGTTCTACTGGTTGTCATCAGCCGGCAACTCACTTCACCTGCGTGGGTCGCATTTGCAGCTCCGAAATCATAACGGTCTGCGGGGCTTCCAGCGCGTGGACGATGGCAGCGGCAATGTCTTCGGGCTGCATTTTGTGCGGATCGGGTTCCTGGCCGGGCTCCTTGCCGCCGAAGTTGGTTTCCACCGAGCCGGGCATTACGCAGGTAACACGCACACCCTGGGGGCGCACTTCCTTGAACAAAGCATCGGAGAAACCGCGCACGGCGTACTTGGTGGCGCAGTAGCCGGCCAGGTTAGCCGTGCCCGCCGTGCCGGCCAGGGAGGCCACGTTGATGATGTGGCCCAGCTGCTGCTTTTTCATGGCGGGCAGTACGGCGCGGGTGCAGTAAAACAGGCCGTGCACGTTGGTATCGAACATCTCGTGCCACTGCTCCGACGAAAACCCATCAATAGGGCCGAAGTTGCCGAGGCCGGCGTTGTTCACCAGCACATGGATTTCTTTGCCCAGGGCCTTCTCGGTGGCCTTGTAGGCTTTCTGCACTTCGGCTTCCTGGCGGATATCACACTCGATGAACAGGAAGCGCGGGTGCCGGAAGTCGGCAGGCGCGGTGCGGCCCCAGCCGGCCACATGCATGCCGCGGGCCAGCAGCAGTTCCACGGTGGCCCGCCCGATTCCTTTGCTGACGCCTGTGATAATGGCTACCTTGCCGTTGAGGTCCATAGTGCCCGGTTGTTATGTGGTGGTCAGAATTGAAGATGCAAGTTAGCTGCTCCCGGTGGGTTTTGCGCGGCGCGGCCGGCCTGAGCCTGCTGGTCATGTTGCCAGGCTGCACCAAGGAAAACGACGCCGGCTGTTTCACCAGCACCGGCAATATCGTCACGGAACGCCGCAGCCTCCCTCCTTTTCAGGTACTCTCGGCTTACGACAACGTGCAGGTAACCCTGGTGCAGGACGCGGAAACCTACGCCGAAGTGCGGGCCGGCAAAAACCTCCAGGATGATATCCGGCTGGACGTCAAAAGTGACCAGTTGACCATCCGCAACACCAGCCGCTGCAACTGGGTGCGCCGCTACGATACCCCGCGCGAGGTAACGCTGCACACGCCCCATATCACCAGCATCTTCCTGCGCGGGCAGGCTGATATCCGCACCGACAGACCGTTTGAGCAGGACACTATTTTCGCGCATCTTATCGGTTCCGGCGACTTTCACCTGAACCTTGCCAGCCAGTACATCGGCATGAGTCAGTACGAGTTGGGGGACATCTACCTCAGCGGCAGCACTCAGGAGCTGCACCATACGCTGGGTGGCAGCGGCAGCCTGTACGCCGCCGATTTTTCCTTGCAGGATATGTACCTGCAAACCAATGCCAACAGCAGCGGCAATGCCCACCTGCGCGTGGGCCGGCTGTTGGCCGGTGCGCACGAGGGGTTCGGGACGGTGTTTTACGCTCTGCCGGCCCCAACCCGGCGCGAGCTGAAAGTTACCGGCAAGGGCCAGGTGAAGGCCGAGTAAATGTGTCCGTATGAATTTTCCCTTTCCTCTCCTGATATCCGCCGTAGCTTATGCGCTGCTGCTTGTAGTCATCTACAAAGGCAGCCTCAGCAGCTCTGCCTTTTTTATTCCAGTGTTAGCGGCTGTGTCTGCGTTGGTGCTGGGTGGTCTGTTTAAGCTGCAGCATTGGGCAGGAGCTGCTGAACTGCTGATAGGTGGCGGAACCTTGCTCATAGTGTTCTACGCAATCTGGAACACCCGAAAAAAACAACGGCAGCGGCTCGACTGGCTGAAGCTGAGCTACGGGGTAGCGCTGGGGTTTTCTGGCATTTCGTTGGGCATCGGCTGGCGGCTGGGGCTGCCTTGGCTTGGCGGATTACTGCAAGCCACTATGTGGGCCATCATTCTCGACTTTGTGTACGTCACCTATATCCGGCGTTCAACCCAGCCGCCCACCGCTTAAATATCCCCCAGCTGCGGCCGGATCAGCAGTTCCTCTATCACCGCCTGGGGCGAAAGGGAAAAGGCCCCGAAAATGGTATCCGCCACGTCTTCGGCCCGGATGAACCGCTCGGCGGGCAGGTCTACGCCTTCCCAGCTGGCCGTGAGCGTAGCGCCCGGCAGCACCGCCGTTACCCGGATGCCGGCGTCCTTCAGTTCTTCGCGCAGGTTGCGGGTGAAGCCCAGCAGCGCGTGCTTGGCAATGCCGTAGGAGCCGCCGTTCGGGTATGCCGTGAGGCTGGCCGTAGAGCAGATGTTGAAGACATAGCCGCTGCGCTGGGCCAGCAGCCCCGGCAGCAGGGCCTGGGTCACGTCGTAGGCGCTGAGCAGGTTCACGTCCAGCATCTGGCGCAGCTGGGAGCCATCCAACGGCTCGTCTTGCAAGCGGCCCGGGATAAATGCCCCGGCGTTGTTGATGAGTACTTCCACCGGCCCCTGGCTTTGCACGAACTCCGTAAATAAAACCGTTTCCGTGCGCTTGCTCAGGTCGGCCACGAAAGTGTGCAGCACGGCCCCGGGAACCTGCTCCGTAGCAGCCGCTTGCAGCGCGGCCAGGTCGGCGGCGGAGCGGGCGCAGGTAACCACCGGGTAGCCGGCCCGCAGAAAGCGAATCACCAGAGCCCGCCCAATTCCTTTGGTACCACCCGTAACAACGATATTTTTTTGCATTCCTTTGATTCCTGAAGTGGTTTTTACGTAAGCTGAGCGGCACCTCTTTTCCGGAGGTACTCCGCGTGGGGCACTGAGGCCGCAAGTTTCCGCTTTTCCTGTTGTTTTCTGCTTTTTATGGTCAAATCATTCGGTGAATTCCTGCTCTTTATTCAGAGCATGCTCACGCGGAAAGAGCGCCTGCGGGTGCTGTGGAATCGGACAATGGACGAATGCGTCACTATTGGTATCAACTCCATCTTCATCGTTTCCATCGTGTCGGCCTTTATTGGGGCCGTAACCTGTGTGCAGATTGCTTACAACCTCACCAACCCGCTCATCCCAAAAAGCACCATCGGGTACATGGTGCGCGAGATGACGATTCTGGAGCTGGCTCCTACCATCACCAGCATCGTGCTGGCGGGCAAAGTAGGCTCCAGTATTGCCGGCGGCTTGGGCACCATGCGCATCACCGAGCAGGTATCGGCGCTGGAAGTAATGGGCATCAACTCTGCCTCCTATCTGGTGTTGCCGCGTATTCTGGCTTCCATGCTCATGTTTCCGCTGCTGGTGATTGTGGCTATGGCGCTGTCCATCGTGGGGGGCTACCTGGCCGGCTCGCTTACAGGTGCCGTATCGGCTCAGGAGTACATTGAGGGCATCCGCACTGATTTCATTCCCTACAACATCCTGTTCGCCCTCATCAAATCGGTGGTATTCGCCTTTTTGGTATCGGCCATTTCTTCGTTTAAGGGCTATTTCACGGAGGGCGGAGCTTTGGAAGTTGGTAACGCCAGCACTACGGCCGTCAACAACTCCATCATTGCTATTCTGGTGGCCGACTTCGCCCTGGCCGCGTTGCTTCTCTAAGAAGCTACAAGCTGTAAGCTCATCGTTTAGCATAAATCACTTGCGGCTTGCGGCTTATAGCTTGCAGCTCACAACAATCATGATTGAAGTTCATAACGTCCAGAAGTCTTTCAACGGCAACCAGGTACTCAAGGGCATTACCTGCACCTTCGAAACCGGTAAGTGTAATCTGCTGCTGGGCGGTTCCGGCACCGGCAAGTCAGTGCTGCTGCAGTGCATTGTAGGCCTGATGCAGCCGGACCTCGGCAGCATCACCTTCGACGGCACTATGTTCACCAACAACAAAGTGCAGATCCGGCAGGAAATCCGCCGCAAAATCGGCATGCTGTTTCAGGGCTCCGCGCTGTTCGACTCCATGACCGTGTACGAGAACGTGGAATTCCCGCTCAAGATGCTCACGCCCGAGATGAGTCGGGAGGAGCGCCGCGACCGGGTGGAGTTCTGCCTCAAACGGGTGGGGCTGGAAAATGCCGGCACCAAAATGCCCTCCGAAATTTCGGGCGGCATGAAGAAGCGCGTGGGCATTGCCCGCGCCATTGCCCCCAACTGCACCTACCTGTTCTGCGACGAGCCCAACTCCGGCCTCGACCCGCTCACCAGCATCAAAATCGACGAACTCATCCACGAAATCACTCACGAGTACGGCATTACCACCGTGGTAGTAACCCACGATATGAACTCCGTTATCGAAATCGGGGACCATATCATCTTCCTCTACAAAGGCCAGAAGCTATGGGACGGCAACAAGGATGAAATCCTGAACGCCCAGGTGCCCGAGCTGAAAGAGTTCATCTTTAGCAGCAGCTTGGTACGCGCCGCCAAGAAGGTAGACGATGAAACCGAAGGCGGCCTCGCCGCCGCTACCACCGACGAGGCTATTAATATTTAAGTAAAAAGTATCAAGTAAAAAGTCAAAGCGCCATTGGTCTCCTGCTTCGTTCAGGATAATCAATGGCGCTTTGACTTTTTACTTCTATTTCCGCCAGCCTTCCCGCTGCACCAGATGAGCCAAGTGGGCCAGGTGGTGGCGGCCATGCCAAGCGTACAGCACCAGGGCCTGGTCGAGGGTGAACGTGCGCTTGGTTTCGGGGTGGGAAAAGGTGCGTTGCCACTGGGCGTCATTGAGGCCGCGCAGCAGTTTTATCCAGCGGATGTGCAAGGCTTCCAGCAGCGCCAGCGACACGGCCGACGGTGTGGTGGCCACGTCGGGCAGCTCGGCCCAGGCGGCTTCGTCGTAGGGCTTGATGGTAGGATTATCCTCCGTGAGAGCCAGCCGGAAGCGGGTGTAAGCATTCAGGTGGGAATCGGGCAGATGGTGGATTACCTGGCGCACCGTCCAGCCCCCGGGCCGGTAGGGCGTATCCAACTGTTCGGGCGTGAGGCCGGCTACGGCCGCCCGTATCTGATCGGGCAGGGTGGCAATCTGGGCCATATAGGCCGTGCGTGCACCCCGGTCCAGGGTTTCATCGGGCAGCACCGGGTGGCCGATGGGATAACGTAAATCGGGAGTTTCCATGCAGGGAAGGAGTAGAAACAGTTGAAAAAGTAGGCCTTCGCGGCAAAGCAAAAGCCCCGAACAGCCAATCGGGTGGGTGTTCGGGGCTTTTGGTAAGCGAGGCGGCGACGGTTAGTCGTTGCGCTTGTTGAGTTCGTCGCGGATTTTGGCGGCTTTCTCGTAGTCCTCGCGCTCCAAGGCCTGGGCCAGCATTTTGGTCAGCTCGTCCAGCGACACCTGGCCGCTGGGCTCCTTAGGCTCAGTGGGCGAGGTCACGGGCCGGTCGCCGGCGTCGTCATCCTCGTCGTCGTCATCATCTTCATCTGAGTCCTCAGCGTTTTCGTCGAGGTCCGAAAGGATAATACCGGCTTCGCTCAATACGCTTTCCACCGTGAAAATGGGCACGCCGAAGCGCAGACCAATGGCAATGGCGTCGGAAGGGCGCGAATCCAGCTCGAAGGTGGTGGCCCCGTCGGAGCACACGATTTTGGAGTAGAACACTCCCTCCTTCAGATCGGAAATCAGCACTTCCAGCACGGCTACGTGCAGCTGCTCAGCGAAAGATTTAAACAAATCGTGCGTAAGCGGCCGGTTCGGGCTGATTTTTTCTATCTGAATGGCAATGCTCTGCGCCTCAAACATGCCGATGATGATCGGCAGACGCCGGTTGCCGGTCTTCTCCCCCAGAATAAGGGCGAACGAACCCGACTGCGACTGGCTGGACGAGAGGCCCAGGATTTCGAGCGGTATTTTTTTCACTAGGGTCTAGGTGAATGTGCTACGGTGAAGGTTGTGAAAAATGTGCATACGAAGGGTAGCCGGGCCTGGCCTTCCCATCGCATGCACATTTCAGTCACCTTAATTCAGCTCTTTTACCGCCTGAGTCAGCTTGGGCAACACGTCGAACACGTCGCCTACAATGCCGTAGTCGGCCGCCTTGAAGAACGGCGCCTCGGGGTCTTTGTTGATGACCACGATTACCTTGCTCGAGTTCACGCCGGCCAGGTGCTGGATGGCCCCCGAAATACCGCAGGCAATGTACAGGTTCGGCGATACGGTGATGCCGGTCTGGCCCACGTGCTCGTGGTGAGGGCGCCAATCCACGTCCGATACGGGCTTGGAGCAGGCCGTAGCTGCGCCCAGTGCCTTCGCCAAGTCCTCGATGAGGTTCCAGTTCTCGGGGCCTTTCATGCCACGGCCACCCGATACCACGAGGTCAGCCTCGGGCAGCAGAATGCCGCCGGCCTGATCCTGCATCACTACCTGTTTGGGGGCGTCAGCAAAGTCAGCATCCGACAGCTGCGCCGAGAACGACTCTACCTGGGCGGTTTTGCCGGCTTCGTGCAGGGCCTCAATGGAGTTCTTTTTAACGGCAATGATTTTCCGGTCACCAGCCAGCGTCACGTCGGCAAAGGCTTTGCCCGAGAAGGCGCCGCGCTTCACCGTGAATGAGCCACCGTCGGTTTTGGGCAGCTCCACCACGTTAGTAGCAATGCTGGCCTGCAACCGAATCGACAGGCGCGAACCAACCGAAGCACCGATGTTGGAGTTAGCCAGCACGATGATTTTGGCGTCCTCCTTCTGAGCGGCGGCGGCAATCAGCTTGGTGTAGGCCCCGTTCACGAAATCTTTGAGGCGGGGCTCGGCGTCGTGCAACACCTTGGTGATGCCCTGCTCGCCCAGCTTGGCCAGGTTGGCTTCGGTGGCTTCACCCACGGCTACGGCCGTAGCGGTGGTACCCAGCATCTGGGCCACCTGGCTGCCGTAGGAAGCTACTTCCAGCGAGGATTTCTTTACCTCGCCGCCGTCACATTCAACAACTACTAGTACAGACATTTCTTTTCTTAATTAGTAATTAAGAATTAGTAATTAAGAATTATCAGCTTTTCCCATCGGAGCGACCTTCGCCGGCTCATGGTCAGCCAATTACTAATTCTTAATTGCTAATTATTAATTGATGTTTAGATAACCTTGGCTTCGTTGCGGAGCAGTTTGATCAGGTCGCCGGCGCTTTCGGCCGGGATGAGCTTCACGCCCTGCTTCTGCGGGGGCAGCGCGAAGGCGGCTACCTCGGTACGGGCCGCATCGGCGGTGGCTTCCACCACTTTCAGGGGCTTGGTGCGGGCCGTCATGATGCCACGCATGTTCGGGATGCGGGGCTCGCACATCGGCTGCTGGCAGGAAGCCACGAACGGGGCGTTTACTTCCACGATTTCCTTGCCGCCTTCGATTTCGCGCTCCAGCGTGGCAGTGTTGCCGCTCATATCCAGCTTCATGGCCGGGGCCACCGTGGGGATGCCGAGCAGCTCGCCCACCATGCCGTGCACCTGGAAGCCGTTGTAGTCGATGCTCTCCTTACCCATCAGAATCACGTCGTATCCGCCGTCTTTGGCGATGTTGGCAATTTGCTGGGCCACGAAGAAGGCATCCTTCGGGTGAGCGTTTACGCGGATGGCGTCGTCGGCACCGATGGCTAGGGCCTTGCGGATGTTGGGCTCGGTGTCGGCCTCACCTACGTTGAGCACCGTTACGGTGCCACCACCCTGGGCTTCTTTGAGTTCGATGGCGCGAGTGAGTGCATACTCATCCCACGGATTAATCACGAACTGCACGCCAGCTTTGTTAAACTCCTTGTTATCAGGAGTAAACGTGATTTTGGTGGTCGTGTCGGGTACGTTGCTGATGCAAACGAGAAACTTCATCTACGGCTGCTTATATGGAAGATACTAGGAGAAAGTGCCAAATTTGGGGCGAAGATACTCAAAACTCCCGCCCCATGGAAACTGCGCCGAGCCGCCTGCAACAACTCCTGGCCTTCTACCAGGATGATCCTACCGACGCGTTTACCATCTACGCGCTGGCCACCGAATACCGCGTTACGGAGCCGGAAAAGGCCATGACGTACTACCAGAAACTGCTCGACGAGCATCCGGATTACGTGGGTACGTACTACCACGCTGGCAAGATGCTGCAACAGCTGGAAAAGCCTGAAGAAGCCGAAAAAGTTTACCGCAAAGGCCTCACTGTGGCCCGCAAAGCCGGGCAACTGCACGCCGCCAGCGAAATCCAGCAAGCCATGAACCAGTTGCTGGGTCTGGATTACGAGGATGAGGACTAGGACGGCACAAGTTACTTAGAACGTCATTCCGAGCTTGCCGAGGAATCTCGCGTGCTGACGTTGTAATAGTAACTCAACGTCAGCACGCGAGATTCCTCGGCAAGCTCGGAATGACGTTCTGTTGCGTCTTAGTTTTACCCACCTATCTGTTCAACCATCCCCTTTTCCCATGAAAATTCTGCTGGTTGAAGATGAGCCTAAGGTATCGGCATTTATTAAGCGGGGGCTGGAGGAGGAAGGGTTTGAGGTGGAAGTGGCCTACGATGGGCGGTTTGGGCGGCAGTTGGCCCTCTCCCACGCCTACGAGCTGATTATTCTGGACGTAATTCTGCCCTACTTCAGCGGGCTGGAGGTGCTGGAAGCCATCCGGGCGCAGGACCAGCAGACGCCGGTGCTCATGCTCACGGCTTTGGGCACCACCCAGGACAAGCTGCACGGCTTCGGCGGCGGAGCCGATGACTACCTGGTGAAGCCTTTCGATTTTCCGGAATTGGTGGCCCGGGTGCGGGCCCTCACCCGCCGCCGGGGCCAGCAGGCCAAAAGCGCCGTGCTGCAATTCGAGGACTTGACGCTGGACTCGGCCGCCAAAACCGTGACGCGGGCCGGGCAGCCGCTCAAGCTCACGGCCCGCGAATTTGGGCTGCTGGAGTTGCTGTTGCGCCACCCCGGCCGCGTGCTCAGCCGCGCCGAGCTGGCCGCCGACGTGTGGGAGGACTCCTTCGACGCCGGCTCCAACGTGGTGGACGTGTACGTGAACTACCTGCGCAACAAAGTCGACAAGCCCTTCCCCCGCAAGCTCATTCACACGGTAGTGGGCATGGGCTACGTGCTGCGGGCTCAGGAGTGAGAAAAGGAACGTCATTCTGAGCAGGTGGCGCATCGAGCCAGGGTCCGGAGGCGAAGCCGAAGAATCTCTACCGCAATAGTAATCTTGGTCGTGAGGCAACGAAGCGGTAGAGATTCTTCGGCTTCGCTCAGAATGACGTTCTTTTAGGTCTTTTGCTTCCTTTGCTGTTCTACCACCCGTCTAATTCACCATTCCCTTCATGACCATCCGGAACCGATTGACGTGGCTGTTTTTGGGGGTAGTGGCCGTGATTCTGCTGGGGGTGATGACGACGATTTACCTGCTGCAGGCCGACTACACCCACGAGGAGTTTCACCAGCGCCTGCGCGACCGGGCCGAGGTGACGGGCTACGTATTTCTGGAGCAGGACGAGTTGCGGGCCGAGGCGTTTCGAGAGTTTCAGCGCCGCTACCTGCGCACCCTCACCGGCGAGGTGCTGCAGATTTACGACGACCAGCTGCAGCCGCGCTTCATTGAACAGGATGACCGCGTAGACATTCCCGACCGGATTCTCACCCGGATTATCACCGAGAAAGAAGTGTATTTCACGTTGGGCAGCCGGCAGGCCATTGGCCTGTTTTACACCGACAACCAGGGCCAGTTCATTATTGTAGCCGCCGCGCAGAACCACTCCGGCGCGGCGCGGCTGGAACATCTGGTGATGATTCTGACCAGCATTTTTGTGGTGAGTCTGGTGGTGATTTACGTGGCCGGGCGGGTATTTTCGGGCAAGGCCCTGGCCCCCATTGCCGCCGTCAACGACCAGGTGGACCGCATTACCACCCAGGATCTGCACCTGCGCGTAAACGAGGGCATCAGCCACGAGCAGGACGAAATAACCCGCCTGGCCCGCACCTTCAACCGCATGCTGGAACGGCTGGAAGATGGTTTTGAGACGCAGCGCACCTTCGTCAGCAATGCCTCGCACGAGCTGCGCACGCCCCTCACGGCCACCATCGGGGAGCTGCAGGTGCTGCTGAACCGGGAGCGGGACCCGGCCGCGTACCGGGAGGCGGTGGCCTCGGTGCTACACGAGCTGCAACAACTCAAGCTGCTCATCAACAACCTGCTCGACCTGACCCAGACCAACACGGGAGCCCAGGAGGAAATCCGGCTGGATGAGCTGCTGTCGGAGGCGCGCGAGGCGGTGCTGCCGGAGCAGCGGCGCCGGGTGCAGCTCACCTTTGGCCAGTTGCCGGAAGAGGCGGAAGCGCTGGAAATCAAGGGCAACCGGCAGCTGCTGAGCCGGGCCTTTACCAACCTGTTCGACAACGCCCTGAAGTATTCACCCGCCGACCAACCCGTGGTGGTGCAGCTGGAATACCGGGCCGGGCGGCGCTACATTCGGGTGCAGGACCACGGCATCGGCATCAGCGAAAAGGCGCTGCCGCAGGTTTTTCAGCCGTTTTTCCGGGCCGATAACGCCCGCCACGTGGTGGGGCACGGCGTGGGGCTGCCCTTGGCCCGCAAGATTATTCAGCTGCACGGCGGCGAGGTGCACCTCAGCTCCCAGCCGGGCCAGGGCACAGTGGTGGAGGTGGTTTTGTAGCGGTTTAGAACGGTGTAGAGACGCAACACTGTGCGTCTCGTCGTTGCTGATGTTGTTTAAACTGCGCGTCTCATCCATTGCCGATGTTGTTGAAGCTACGCGGCGGCGTGCAGTCCCATTCGTTCAACGACGAGACGCAAAGTGTTGCGTTTCTACATCGTTCTGCTCATCCTACGAACTAACAACATCAGCAACGACGAGACGCAAAGTATTGCGTCTCTACCTCGTTCAGCTAAACACCTCATCTGCGCCACTGCATGACGTTCTTTTCGTCGGAATCCGGAAGAAACTTCATCAAAAACTCACGCTCTAATCAGTTTCTAATGTGGCTCTAACCGGGTCCTAATACTGGCGGCGTAAGCTTGCACTTCACTTGTGCTGCTGATACGATGAACCGTTTATTCCACTTTGCCAGCCTGCTGCTGGTGCCTTCGGGCCTGAGTCTGACTGCCTGCTCCGAAGAAGCTGCGGAGGCCTTGGTGCCGGCCGCCGCGCCCCAACTGGCCCACCTCGTTACCGATACCGTGCGCCTGGCCCCCGTGCAAACCCAACTCAAGCTAAGCGGGCAGGTGGTAGTCAATGCCGACCGTACGGCCCCCGTGTACCCGGTGGCGGGAGGCGTGGTGGAGTCGGTGCCCGTTACGCTGGGCGATGAGGTGAGCAAGGGTCAGGTGCTGGCCGTGGTGCGCAGCACGCGGGTAGCAGGGCTGGCGCAGGAAACCCAGGTAGCAGCCGTAAACCTGGCTACCGCCCGCCGGGAGCTGGCCGCCACCGAGGACCTGCACGCCGATGGCATGGCCTCGGAGCTGGAGCTGGCTCAGGCCCGGGCGGCGTGGCGCACGGCCCAGGCCGAGGTGAGCCGGGTGCAGCAGCAGCAGGCGGTGCTGGGCGCGTCGCAGGAGCGGTACGTGGTGCGGGCCCCGCTGGCGGGCACCATCACCGCTAAGCATGTCAGCGCCGGTATGCAGTTTGAGCCGGGGCAGGTGGATGCCTTGTTCACCCTGGCCAACCTGGACGAAGTGTGGGTGCTGGCCGACGTGTTCCAGGCCGACATTGCCGGCGTGCGGGTGGGCGTGCCGGCCGAAATCCGGACGCTGGCCTATCCCGATAAGGTGTTCACCGGACAGGTTGACAAGGTGTTCAACCTACTGCACGCCACCAGCAAGAGCCTGCAGGTGCGGGTGCGGCTCAGCAACCCCGGCCACCTGCTGAAGCCCGGCATGTACACCCAGGTGCAGCTCACCAGCACCCTGCCCGAGCAGCTACCCGCCGTGCCGGCCGGCAGCTTGGTATTTGCCAACGGCCGCCGCTACGCGCTGGTATTGCAGGAATCGGGGAAGGTGGAAACCCGGCTGGTGGAGCCCGGCCAGACGGTGGGCGGCATGAGCTTCGTGCGCAGCGGCCTGACGCCCGGCGAGCAAGTGGTGACCGGCAACCCGCTGCTTATCTACAAGGAGCTCAATGACTAGGCCCGACGAACTAACGGCCGGGACGGCGCGGCAGTGGGTGGAGCGGGCCATGTGGACCTCGGAGCGGGAGTTGGCGCAGCGGCCGGATTATTCTATTTCGGCAGCCACGCAAAACCAAACCAATCAGCCGCAAATGGACTTTCTGAGAAAATTTTTCTCCTCTAATCCGTTTCTAATCTACCTCTAATTCAGTCCTAATACGGGGGGCGTACTCTTGCATAACCAACCACCGAATCCGGTTATGCAACGCTTCCTTTTTCTGCTGCTGACGGCCCTGCTGCTCGGCGGCGTCACTACCCGCACCGCCTCGGCCGCTCCCCTCGCAGGCGACACGGTGCGGCTCACCCTCTCCGACGCCGAACAGCGGTTCGTGCAGAACAACCTGAATCTGCTGGCCCAGCGCTATAACGTATCGGCCGCCGAGGCCCAGATTCTGCAGGCCCGGCTCTGGGACAACCCCACGGTTTCCATCGAGCAGAACACCTACAACCCGCAGACGCGCAAGGTGCTGGACGTGACCAAAACCGGCAACTCCATTGTGCAGGTGCAGCAGCTGTTTGCTTTGGCCGGCCGCCGCAAAGCCGCCGCCAGCGTGGCCCAGCAGAATGCATTGGTGGAGCAGTTCACGTTTCAGGATTTGCTGCGCACCCTGCGCTACCAGCTCCGCAGCACCTTCTACGATCTGTATTTCAAGCAGCAGAGCGTGGGCGTGTACGACAAGGAAGTGGCCAGCTTCCAGCGCACCGTAAGTCTGTATCAGGGCCAATACGACAAGGGCAACATTGCTCTGAAAGAAGTGATTCGGCTTAAGGCCTTCCTGTTTCAGCTCCGCAACGAGCGGCAGAATCTGCTCAACGACATTGCCGCCGAGCAAGCCGATTTGCGCACTCTCATGCGCGACACCAGCGGGGCCTATTACCTGCCCCAGGCCGACCAGAACCGCCTGAAAGCCCTGAGCCTGACCAACCGCACCGAGGCGCAGCTCATCGATTCGGCCCAGGTGAACCGCGCCGACCTGAAGGCCCGCCAGGCCGCCGTGCAGCAGCAAACCCAGAACCTGCGCCTCCAACGCGCTTTGGCCACTCCCGACTTGGCCGTGGGCTACGTGTACGACCGGGCCGGCAACTACATCCAGAACTACAACGCCCTCACGCTGGGCGTGGCCGTGCCCCTGTTCAACCGCAACCAGGGCAACATCCGCACGGCGCAAAACCAGATTGAGGTGAGCAAGGCCCAGCTGGGCCAGCAGCAGCTGCAGGTGCAGAACGACGTGCAGGAAGCCTGGCGCCTGGCCCGCCAGAACGACCAGCTCTACCAGGGCACCGCCCGCGAAACCTCCGACTTCGACCGCCTGATGAAGGGCATTGATGAGAGCTACGCCAAGCGCAACCTCACTATTGTGGAGTTCCTGGATTTCTACGAGAGCTACAAGAACAACCTGGTGCAACTCAACAACCTGCGCGCCAACCGGGTGCGCGCCTTCGAACAGCTCAACTACGCCGTGGGCCGCCCGGTGTTCAACGCCGAATAGCTCGCCCGTTCCCAGGGCTGAAGCCCTGGGCTAAGCAGCGCCCGGTTTCCCCAACATCCACTTCCTGCTCCGTAGCCCAGGGCTTCAGCCCTGGGGACTCTGCCCGACCTCAACCGCATATACTCATGAACCGCCTCCTCCCCTTACTTCCCTTTGCCCTCTCGCTGACGCTAACGGGCTGCTCGAAATCTGAAGAAACGGACGCCCCGCAGAAGGCCGAAGCCGGCTTCTCGATGTCGGACCAGATGTTGCGGGAGCTGAAGATTGACACGGTGCGCCGGGAGCCCGTGCGCGACGAGCTGAACCTCTCGGGCCAGATTGCCACCGACGGCGACAAAACCGTGAAGGTGTACCCGCTGGTGGGCGGCGTGGTGGAGCAGCTGAGCGTGGAGCTAGGCGACCATGTAACCAAGGGCCAGGTGCTGGCCGTCATCAAGAGCGGGGAAATTGCCGACCTGCAAAACCAGAGCAGCACCGCCGGCACCGACCTGGATATTGCCCGCAAGAACCTCTCGGTACTGGAAGACCAGTACAAATCGGGCTTGGCCTCGGAGCGCGACGTGAGTTTGGCCCGCCAGGAGCTGCGCAAAGCCCAAAGCAACGTGGGCAAGAGCCAGAAGCAGCTCGGCGTGTACGGCGTGTCGGCCGATGGGACCTACACGTTGCGGGCCCCCATTTCGGGCTTCATCACGGAGAAGAACGTGACCGACCACATGCAGTTCAACGCCGACAACGTGGGCAACCTGTTTACGGTGAGCAACTTGGATGACGTGTGGATCATGGCCAACGTGTTTGAGTCGGACATCAGCAAGGTGCAGCAGGGCTACCAGGCCGACGTGACCACCCTCTCCTACCCCGACAAACACTTCCAGGGCCGCATCGATAAGGTGTTCAACGTGCTCGACCCCGAAAGCAAGGTGATGAAGGTGCGCGTGAAGCTCAACAACCCCGGCTACCAGCTCAAGCCCGAGATGTACGCCCAAATCAAGGTGCTCAACACCGAAAACCGGCAGATGCTGGCTGTGCCCGCCAAATGCGTGGTCTTCGATAAGGACCGCAACTTCGTGATGGTGTTCCGGGACCGGCACCACGTGGAAACCCGCGAGGTCAAAATTGCCAAAACCGTGGGCGACGTGAGCTACGTGCAATCGGGCCTGAAAGACGGGGAGCACATCATCGCCCAAAACCAGCTGCTGGTCTACGACGAGCTAAACGATTAAAAGAACGTCATGCAGAGGCGCAGCCGAAGCATCTCGCCAGAAGCTATCTGTCATGCTGAGCCCCGCGAAGCATCTCTACCGCTTCGTTACCACCACTGAGTCAGCCTGAGGCAGAGATGCTTCGCGGGGCTCAGCATGACACGACCATTGCCATTTCCAAGTCAGCACGCGAGATGCTTCGCTCCGCTCTGCATGACGACCTCCTTTAAGTCAGCACCGACTTACCATGAACAAATTCATCCAGGGCATTATCGCCTTTTCGCTTAAAAACCGGGGCTTCGTGTTCCTGATGACCTTTGTGGTCATTGTGGCCGGGGTGATGAGCTACCGGAATACGCCCATCGAGGCCTTCCCCGACGTTACCAACACCGAAATTACCATCATCACGCAGTGGCCCGGCCGCTCGGCCGAGGAGATTGAGAAGTTCGTGACGGCCCCCATCGAAATTGCGCTGAACCCGGTGCAGAAGAAAACCAGCATCCGCAGCACCACCCTGTTTGGGCTGTCGGTGGTGAAGGTGATTTTCGATGATGGCGTGGACGATGCCTTTGCCCGGGTGCAGGTGAACAACCTGCTCAGCCAGGCCGACCTTCCCGAGGGCGCCGACCCAGACGTGCAGCCGCCCTACGGCCCCACCGGCGAAATTTTCCGCTACACCCTCAAGAGCAACAACAAAACCACCCGCGAGCTGAAAACCCTGCAGGACTGGGTGGTGGAACGCAACCTGAAAGCCGTGCCCGGCGTGGCCGACGTGAACAGCTTCGGCGGCGAGGTGAAGGACTACGAAATCAGCGTGAACCCCGGCAAGCTCCAGGACTTGGGCCTCACCCCGCTCGACCTCTACAACGCCATCCAGCGCAGCAACATCAACGTGGGCGGCGACGTGATAAACGAGGGCCAGCAGAACTACGTGGTGCGCGGCATTGGCCTGCTCAACAACATCAACGACATCAACAACACGGTTATCAAGAACGTGAACGGGGCCCCCATCCTGGTGAAGGACGTGGCCATCGTGCACGAATCGGCGCTGCCGCGGTTTGGCAAGGTGGGCCGGGGCCTGAACGACGACGTGCTGGAAGGCATTGTGGTGATGCGCAAAGGCGAAAATCCCTCTGAAGTCATTGCCCGCCTCAAGGATAAAGTAGCCGACCTCAATGAGAAGATTCTGCCCTCCGATGTGAAGATTCAAACCTTCTACGACCGGCAGCAGCTCATCGACTTCTCCACCGAAACGGTAATCCACAACCTGCTGGAAGGCATTGTGCTGGTCACGGTCATCGTGTTCGTGTTCATGGCCGACTGGCGCACCACGGTGATTGTGAGCGTGATTATTCCGCTGGCCTTGCTGTTTGCCTTCATCTGCCTCCGGCTGAAGGGCATGTCGGCCAACCTGCTCAGCATGGGCGCCATCGACTTCGGCATCATCATCGACGGGGCCGTGGTGATGGTGGAAGGGCTCTTTGTGGCCCTCGACCACAAGGCGCACCGCATGGGCATGGAGCGGTTCAACAAAGTAGCCAAGCTGGGCCTGATCAAGAAAACCGGCCGCGACATGGGCAAAGCCATTTTCTTCTCCAAAGCCATCATCATCACCGCCCTGCTGCCCATTTTCTCCTTCGAGAAGGTGGAAGGCAAGGTGTTCTCGCCCCTGGCCTGGACGCTGGGTTTCGCCCTACTGGGGGCCCTGATTTTCACGCTCACGCTGGTGCCGGTGCTCACCTCGCTGCTGCTCAAAAAGAACGTGGTGGAGAAGGATAACTTCTTCGTGCGGGGCATCAACCGCGGGGCCGAGCGGTTCTTTTCCTTCACTTACGCCCGCAAAACCGCCAGTCTGCTGGTAGCCACCGTGGCTGTGGTGCTGGGCATGGGCGCCTTTCACTTCCTGGGTTCCGAGTTCCTGCCCGAGCTGAACGAAGGCTCCATTTACGTGCGGGCTCAGCTGCCGCTGAGCATCAGCCTGGATGAATCGAACAAGCTCTGCAACGAGATGCGCCGGGTATTCCTGAGTTTCCCTGAGGTGGGCGACGTGGTGAGCCAGACCGGCCGCCCCAACGACGGCACCGACCCCACTGGCTTCTACAACAACGAGTTTCTGGTGCAGCTCAAGCACACCCCCGAAGTGGAGGCCGAAATGAAGCACAAAGACAAGCGCGAAGCCCTGATTGCCGGCATGAAGGAAAAGCTCAACCGCTTCCCCGGTGTGGATTTCAACTTTTCTCAGCCTATCACCGACAACGTGGAGGAAGCCGCCTCGGGCGTGAAAGGCTCTATTGCCGTCAAAATCTACGGCACCGACCTCAAGCTGATGGAGGAAAAAGGCCGCCAGGTGTACGGTGTCCTCCAAAATATCAAAGGCATTGATGATTTGGGCGTGCTGCGCAACATCGGTCAGCCGGAGCTGCACGTTGATTTGGATGAGCAACGCATGGCCCAGTACGGCGTAAGCAAAGCCGACGCCAACGCGGTGCTGGAAATGGCCGTGGGCGGCAAGCAGGCCTCGCAGATGTACGAGGGCGAGCGGAAATTCCCCATCCGGGTGCGCTACCAGGAGCAGTTCCGCCAGACACCCCAGGAAATTGCCGCCCTCATGGTCCCCACCCAGAACGGCACCACCATTCCCCTCTCCGAAATTGCCACCATCGGCGACGTCAACGGCCCCTCCCTCATCTACCGCGACGATAACCAGCGCTTCGCCGCCGTGAAGTTCAGCATCCGGGGCCGCGACATGGGCAGCACCATCGAGGAAGCCCAGAAAAAGGTAAATGCCGTGGTAAGCCTGCCCAAAGGCTACACCATGAAATGGACCGGCGACTTCGAAAACCAGCGCCGCGCCACCCAGCGCCTCACGCAGGTGGTGCCGGTTTCATTGGGCCTGATTTTCTTCATCCTGTTCATTTTGTTCGGCAACCTGAAAGATGCCGGACTGGTGCTACTGAACGTGCCGTTTGCCATCATCGGCGGCATTGCGGCGTTGCTGATTACGCACACCAACTTCAGCATTTCGGCCGGCATCGGGTTCATTGCCCTGTTCGGCATCTGCATCCAGAACGGCGTGATTCTGATATCGGTGTTCAAGCAGAATATGGTACGCAAAATGAGTCTGGACCGCAGCATCCACGAGGGCGTCACCAGCCGCGTCCGCCCCGTGGTGATGACGGCCCTGATGGCCACCATCGGCCTCATGCCCGCCGCCATGAGCACCGGCATCGGCTCCGAAACCTCCAAGCCTCTGGCCATTGTGGTAATCGGCGGCCTCATCACCGGCACCATCCTCACCCTGTTCATCTTCCCCCTGATTTTCGAACGCGCCTACCGCGCCGAGCACACCCACTACGCCGACGACCCGCAACTGCACCCCGAGCGGCAACAGGCCGTATTAGCGCATTAGGCACAAAGTAAAAGGCCCGGTCACTGACCGGGCCTTTTGCTTATATAGAACGGTGTAGAGACGCAATATTTTGCGTCTCATCGTTGCTGACGTTGTTTAATCCGTCAGTTCCCAAGTCGTTCAACGACGAGACGCGAAGTGTCGCGTCTCTACCTCGTTCTATATAACCTACTTCACCGTTACCCCACCCGCATCCAGCATTTTCTGGAAGAAGACCAGATGGTAGGGCAGCGCGTTCTGCCAGTACTCCCAGGTGTGGGCGCCGGGCCGCTCGGTGTAGTCATGGGGGGTGTGGTTGTACACGAGGCGGCGGTGCACTTCGCGGTTGATTTCGATGAGAAAATCATCCACGCCGCAGTCGATGATGAGGGGTAGGCCGTTGGTATACAGCTTGTCGGCCATGTTGACGACCGAGTTGGCGCTATACGGGCTGGGCGCGGGCGTCTCGGGGCCGAGGATGGGGTTGAACAGGCTTTGGCGCTGCTGGGCTTCCTGGGGGTTGAGCTTGCGGTTGGTGATGCTCATGTCCAGGGCGCCGCTCATGCTACCGGCAGCGGCAAACAGCTCCGGGTGACGCCCCGAGAGGTACAGCGCCCCGTGCCCACCCATCGACAGGCCCGAAATAACCCGGCCTTCCTTGCGCGCCACGGTGCGGTACCGCTGGTCGATGGCCTCGATAACGTCCTTGGTGATGTAGGTTTCAAACTGGCTGCCGGGGTTCACCGGCGAATCGAGGTAGAAGCTGAATGTCTCGCCCTCGGGCATCACGATAATGAGGTTGTACTGGTCGGCGAGGCGGTGAATGAGGGTTTTGTCGGGGGTTTTGCTGCTCCAGTCGGCGAAGTGCCCGTAGGCCCCGTGCAGCAGGTACAGCACGGGGTAGCGGGCCTTCTTGTTTTTGGCGTAGGAGGCCGGCACCGCCACCGCGGCCTTGTAGGTGCGCTGCATAGCCGCGCTGGGAATAGCCACGGTATCGACGGTGGCGGCGCGGGCGGCGGGGCCCAGCAGCAGCAGAATGAGTAGCAGACGGAAGCAGTTTTTCATAGGAACGAACAGGTTTGACGGAATTATGAAACGCGTAGTGGTAAGGAGGAGCGGCTGGTCAGGGTGCTGTCCCCCACACAACGGCCGAAACAGAGAACGGGTCGTGCCCTGAATCGTTGGACGCAGCAACTGAACAGCTGACGTGCAACCTACCGAAACAAAACAAACTCAGTAGCCCAGATTGCGGATTACGGTGAAAATCTATGACTTAACGCTTGAAGCGGGAAGTCTAGAAGGCAAGCTCAAATCAAAACATATACTATCTTGAATAAATATATTATCAAGTACCTTGTTTTACATAGTACCGATATATACATTTGATCCACCGATCTGCCCGGCACTGGCCAGTATCCCACCTGCTCCGTACCTGTGCCAAAAAGTTCGCAACTAGCACTCTCAACTCTCTTTTTTCCTTTTTCCGCTATGACCAACGCTCTCCTCGTGAGCCTGGGGTTGCTGGCCGCCGCGCCAGCCCTGGGCCAGCACCCCCCCACCCGCCCCGATTCTACCGTTCTGCAACAGTACCGCGAGTCGGCCCGCAAAATCAATGCTTTGGTACACACCAAGCTGGATGTGCGCTTTGATTACGCCAAACGTCAGCTCATCGGCAAGGAGTGGGTGACGCTGCAGCCTTTCGCCTACGCCACCGATTCGCTGCGGCTCGATGCCAAAGGCATGGACATCAAATCGGTGACGATGGTGAACGGCTCCGATACCAAAACTCTAAAGTACCGCTACAACAACGAGCAGCTCGACATTGACCTGGACCGCCTGTATGCCCCCGGCCAGCAGTACACCGTGTACCTGGAGTACGTGGCCAAACCCGAGGAGCTGAAAGCCAAGGGCAGCGCCGCTATTACCGATGCCAAGGGCCTGTACTTCATCAACCCCGACAGCACCGAGGCCGGCAAGCCCCGCCAGATCTGGACGCAGGGCGAGACGGAAAGCTCCTCGGCCTGGTTCCCGACCATCGACCGCACCAACCAGAAAACCACCGCCGAAATCAGCATGACGGTGCCCGCGCGCTACGTCACGCTCAGCAACGGTGCCCTCACCAGCCAGAAAAACAACTCCGACGGCACCCGCACCGATACCTGGAAACAGGAGCTGCCCCACGCGCCCTACCTGTTCATGATGGCCGTGGGCGACTTCAAGATTGCCAAGGAAACTTGGCGCGGCAAGGAAGTGAGCTACTACCTGGAGCCTAAATACGCGCCCTTCGCCAAGCAGATTTTCGGCAATACGCCCGAAATGCTGGAGTTTTTCTCGGAGCGCCTCGGCGTGGAGTACGCCTGGAACAAATACGCCCAGGTGGTGGTGCGCGACTACGTGAGCGGGGCCATGGAAAACACCTCAGCCACGCTGCACGGGGAGTTTTTGCAGAAGGATGCCCGTGAGCTGCTGGATGCCGAGTACGCCAACGGCGAATCGGTCATTGCCCACGAGCTGTTCCACCAGTGGTTCGGTGATTTGGTAACGGCCGAAAGCTGGAGCAACCTGACGGTGAATGAGTCGTTTGCCGACTTCTCGGAAGCTCTCTGGGCCGAGCACAAGTACGGCCAGGATGCCGGCGACGCCCACGCCTACATGAACATGCGCAACTACCTGCGCAGCCCCAAAGATGCCCAGAAGCACCTCGTGCGCTTCCACTACGCCGATAAGGAGGACATGTTCGACCTGGTGAGCTACCAGAAGGGCGGCCAGATTCTGAACATGCTGCGTAGCCACCTCGGCGACGACGTGTTCTTCGGCGGCCTCAAAAAGTACCTGACCGATAACAAGTTCGGCACCGGCGAAGCCCACCAGCTGCGCCTGGCCCTGGAGGCCGTATCGGGCCAGGATCTGAACTGGTTCTTTAACCAGTGGTACTATGGCACGGGTCACCCCGTGGTCAGCATCGACTACGCTTACGATGCCGCACGCAAGGAGCAGGCCGTGACTATCAAGCAAACCCAGCCCGGCCAGGTTTTCCGGCTGCCCATGGCGGTTGATGTGTACGTGAACGGCAAACCGCAGCGCCACCAGGTAGTCATGACCCAGGCCACCGAAACCTTCCGCTTCCCGGCCGCCAGCAAGCCTACGCTGGTAAACGTGGATGCCGAAAAGGTGCTGCTCTGGCAGAAAACCGACAACAAGCCGTTTGCTGACTTCGCCTACCAGTTCAAGAACGGTCCGCGTTACGTGGACCGGCGCGAGGCCGTAGCCGCCGCTGCCGCCCTGCCCCCCACCGATGCCGCCGCCCGCCAAGTGCTGCTCACGGCCCTGAGCGACAAGTATACCGGCCTGCGCATGGCTGCTTTGGCTGGGCTGAAGCTCGATGAGAAGGCTGTGCAGAAAGTTGCCGCGCCGGCTATCCGCAAGCAGCTGGCTCAGGAAAAAAACACCAACGTACAGGCTGCCCTGCTGGGCGCCCTCGGCCGGCTGAAGGACAAGAAGGACGAAAAAATCTTCACTAAGTCGCTGGAGAGCCAGTCGTACGTAGTGCAGGGCGCGGCCCTGGAAGGTCTGGCCGCCGTGCAGCCCAAGGCCGCCCTGGCCCGGGCCAAAACGCTGGAGCCCAACGCAACGGGAGCCGTAGCCAACGCCATTGCTGGCGTGTACGCCGAACAAGGCGACGCCAGCACCTGGCCCTACGTGCGCAACCGCTTCGATGCGGCCGGCCCGCAGGACAAGTTTCAACTGCTGGAAAGCCTAGTGGGCTACATGACCCGCCTTTCCGATGCCACCGTGCTAAACGAAGGCACAGAGCGCCTGCAGAAGCTGGCCGTGCAGTACAAAAAGTACGGCGTGGACGAGCCCATTCTGCAGATGCTGGAAAAGGTAAAACAGAGCAAGTCCGCCGACCAACAGGCTACCGTACAGGCTGCAATGGACACCATCAAGAAGGCGGAATAAACTCACTGTTTCTTGATTTTATCAAAAAGGCCGGAACCTCTTTCGGCCTTTTTTTATGCGTGTTTCTGAACTGATAATGGCCCTTACCGTACTGAATATCATTGATTGATCGGCAACGCAAATCACCCGCTTGGGTTGCTGCATCTTCTAAAAATCGAACTTTTATGCGCTGGGCGGCGTCGGGTAGGCATGCGTACGACCACTCTGCTGACCGCCGGGGCCCTGCTTCTGGCCGGCCCGGCCCGCACCCTGGCCCAGACCACCGACCCCAATGCCGCCAACGGCGAGTCGCCCTTCGTGCGCCTGCTCCGCCCTGACCGGCCCGGGCAGACCATCACCACCAACATGCTCTACCCCGGCCAGTTTCAACTGGAAACCGGCCTGACCCGCGCCGAAGCGGGTGGCAGCGTCGGCTACCCCGGCCGCACGGCCTGGGGCAGTACGTTGCGCGTGGGGTTCTTCAACCACATTGAGCTACGCGCCACTCAGCAGTACCTGCTGGCTCCGCCTGCCGCCCGCCTCACCGACGGCGCGCCCACTCCTTATACCGGCCCGAACGGGTTTGCGCCGCTCAACGTGGGAGCCAAATTCCTGGCCTCCAGCACACAAAATGCCCGCTCGCAGGTGGTCGTGCTCTTCGATATGAACCTGCGCAACGGCGACGGCAGCTTCGGGGAGAAGCAGTTTGAGCCCGGCGGCCGGCTGCTGGTGTCACAGCAGTTGGGGCAGCGGTTCGGGCTGGAAGGCAATTTCGGTTTCCGGCAGCGCGGCTTCAAGGCCGAAGGCACCAAACAGGGCCAGTACCTGACGACACTGGCCCTCAACGGCCCGCTCGGACCATCCACGCATTTCGGCTTTCTGGCCGAAACTTATGCTACCTGGCAGCGCCAGCAGGGCTGGCGGCCGGGCCTCACCTCAGGCCTGTACTACCGCCCTGCGCCCGGCTTACGCCTCGACGTAACGGCCGGCCACGGCCTCAGCACTGATGCCGGCGGCCTTACCGTAGGCGCAGGCTTGGCAGTACGGCTGGGTAAATAACAGCCATTCTCGAACTGGCCATCACCCTGTCGGCACCTCTACCTGCCGGCTTTGCGCGTCATGCGCACAGTAGCAATGCAGCGGAAGCCTAGCCAGTTTTGCGGGCCTTGGTACGCCTGCCGCGAATCCAGCTTTAGCTCCGTAACAGAAGTTTTGAACGAGCCGCCTTTGGCCACACCTTTGGTGGCGGTCATTTCGGCCACGTTGCCGATGATATTTTGCAGCCCGAAGCCGTTGGGTGGACCAATAGTGGTAGACTGTAAAGGAAATTTCTCCTTAACTGGCGCGCAGTAGAAAACCTGGTTGCTCCCTGCCAAGTAGTAATTTTCCCGCAGGTTGTAAGGCAACTCATACGCCGTTTCGGTGGCCGGGTGCGCCAGATGCTGCGCATCAAGGCAAGCTACCAGGTCTTCGTACTCCGCCAGTTTCTGGGGCCGGGGTTTGCGGATGGAGCGGGTTTGCACCAGCTCAAACGGGCGCGGACCAGGCGGCAGATTACCGGCTGCTGCCTGCGTCCACTCGGCCTCCGTGGGCAGGCGGTATTCCACCGTCACGTCGTAGTCGCGCAGCTCGGGGTGCTGCTTCCGGAACTCGGCTCCCTGGAAGTAGCCTTTGTTTACCATCACACTGCGCCAATGGCAGTAAGCCCGCGCCTGCTCGTACGTAATGCCGGTGGCGGGATGAAAGCGGTACGCCGGGGCCCGAAAATAAGCTTGAGGCAGAGCCACCTGCTCAGGATCGGGCACGGGCTGCCAGCCGGTGGAATCCGGCAGCTGCGTCCGGTAAAAGGCTAAGGCCGAGTCGCGACGGATAAAGTGCAAATATTCCAGCCAGTGCAGATTGGCTACTTCCGCCTCATCCATGAACAGGTTTTCGGCTACGCGGGCGGTGCCGGGCGGTTCGGGCAACGGTGGCGTACCGGCAGCGGAGCGGGTGGTTTGCGCCCAGGTGACTACCGGCACCGATAACAGGACGGAAAGTAGCAAACGGGCAGAAAATGAGTTCTTCATCAGCAGTAGTCAGATAAGGCTATGGCCGCCAAGCATGTCGGCACAAGATACCATCCGAACTCCGGCTTTCGCAGCAGACCGGGAGTTTTCAGCCACCTCACCACCTGTTTCTCAGCTAAACCGGGCAGGACTGCGTACAGCCGGTAACGCAGTTTTCCCTTGTGCTATATGTGGGTAGTTTTTTCGTTGCTGGCGGCTTTGTCGGCGGCCGTGGTAGTGACGCTTTCCAAAGTAGGTGTCAAAAACGTGGAGTCAAGCGTGGCCTTTGCCATCCAATCGGTGCTGATTGTGACGGTGGCCTGGAGCGTGGTGGCGTGGCAGGGCCATCTGGGCCAGGTGCAGCAGATTGAGGGCCGCACCTGGCTGTTTCTGATTGCGGCCGGCATTATTACCTGCGCTTCGTCCCTGTTTTCCTTTCAGGCCCTGAAGCTGGGACAAGCCTCACGCACAGCTTCCTTCGACAAAATCTCGCTGGTGTTTTCCATCCTGCTGGCCTTCTTCTTTCTGAAGGAAAAGATAACCTGGCAGGTCATCCTGGGCGCTACCATGATGGCCGGTGGGGCATTACTGATTGCCTTCACTAAGGAGTAAGAAAGCAACTAGACGCGTAACGGGGTGATGTGACAGCTACTAGCTACTACATCACCCCGTTACGCATCCAGGCTTTAGTGCATGCGCTCAAGCGGCGCGGTTAGGCTCACACCGTCAGCACAATTTTGCCCACGGCGCGGCCGGTTTCGCTGTAGCGGTGGGCTTCGGCGGTTTCGGCCAGCGGGAAGGTTTTGTCGATGACAACCCGCACGGTGCCCGCCTGCAACCAAGCCGAAATCAGGGCCAGATCTGCGCCCCGCTCCTTGGCAAAAAAGACGTGCGACGACTTGGAGGAAAAGGCTGTGGCCAGCTTATCGGTAATAACGGCAGCAGGGTCGGGGGTGGTGGTTACGTAACGGCCGTTGCGGCGCAGCGCGTGCTGGCTGGCGGTGTAGCTGCTTTTGCCCACGGCATCAAAAATCAGGTCGTAGTGGCTGAGGTCCTTGGCGAAGTCGTGCTCGTGGTGGTCCAGCACCCGGTCGGCGCCCAGGCTGCGTACCAGCTCGGCGTTATCGGGGCCGCACACGCCGGTCACCTCGCCGGCCCCCAGAGCTTTGGCTATCTGCACCGCAAACGTACCCACGCCTCCCGAGGCTCCGTTAATCAGCACCCGGTCGCCGGATAGCAGCTGTCCATGCTGGTACAGGGCCTGAAATGCCGTGAGAGCGGCCAGCGGCACGGCCCCCGCTTCTTCAAACGTGAGGTTGGCGGGAATAAATGCAGCCACCGATTCAGCCAGCAGTGCGCACTCGGCGTTGGCCCCGCCTACGCTGTCGTTGGGCATGCCGTACACCCGGTCACCAGCCTTAAAGCGCGTTACGTTGGCTCCCACAGATACAACTTCGCCGGCCACGTCGCGCCCCGGAATCTTGGGGAATTTCAGGCCCGTTATCAGCTTCATGTCACCCTGGCGCACCTTCCAGTCGATGGGGTTGATGCTGCTGGCCCGCACGCGCACCAGAATCTGGTCGGCTTTGGGAGTGGGTTTGGGCTGCTCGCCGTAGCGGAGCACGTCGGCGGAGCCGTATTCTTCGAAATAGATGGCGTTCATGGAGCAAGGAAATAGGGCAATGACTACGGGAAGCAGTCGGCGCGGGGCCGACTGCTTCCGGTTTTCCCCTGCTGTACGAAACTTAGCCGTGCAGGGCTGGCAGACAACCTTTTTTTGGGCGTTTTGCGTATGTTGGCGCAGGTATTTCCCCCATTCTTAGCTGCGCCCTCCGTGACGCCGACGCTCCACCCCGAGTTGTGGGAGAAAATCAGCCGCTTCGAGCTGGATGATCCGGCGGCGGCCCTGTCGTTTACCGACCGGCTGGCCCATGAAAACGGCTGGTCACTGCCTTTTGCGCTCCGGGCCGTGGCGGAATACAAGCGTTTCATGTTTCTGCTGTGCGTGACGGACCATCCGCTCACGCCCTCCGATGCAGTGGACCAGGTTTGGCACCTGCACCTGCTCTATACCCGCTCCTACTGGATTGATTTCTGCCAGTACACGCTGGCGCGGCCCATTCATCACGGCCCCACGCGCGGCGGCACGCAGGAACAGACCAAATTTGATGAACTGGTATACCCGCACCCTCACGCGGTACGCGGCAGTGTGCGGGCAGGAGCCGCCCACCGCCGTGTGGCCGGCGCCGGCCATCCGATTTCGGCCTGCCCGCTTCTGCCGCGTCGATTTGCGCACGCACTGGCTGTTTCCCAAGCTTTCCTTTTTATGGCGCCCGAAGCAATAACCTTCGCTTTTCCCCAAGCCCGCCCGACCGAGCTCTTGGTACTGCTGGCCGATACCACCCCGCCGCTGCGGCAGCTGCTGCGGCTCACATTTCTGGATTTGCTGCGCCAGCAGGTGCTGCGGCTGGAAGAGCGTGCTTCGCAACCCAACCCACGCGACCCGGCTACGGTGGTGCGGTACGTGCAACCGGGACCGGCCTTGGCAGCTTACCAGCCCCGGCCCTATGAGGCGCTGCTGCTCCGGCCGTTCCTGACGCAGGGCTTCGGGCAATTGCAACTGCGCCATTTCATAAAGATGGCCTATGAGCGCGCCCTCACCGGCAGTTGGTTTGCAGGCATCATCCGGCGGGCCGAACCGTTGCTGCCGCTTTACCAAGCCGTGTGGTGGCGGCGGTGGCTGGATTTACCGCTGCTGACGCCGGCCGGAGCACACCTGCGCCAGCAGGTGCATCAGGAGCTAGACCAGCACGACAGCCGCCTGAATCAACTCACCCGCCACGATGCGGCAGCGGCCCTGCAACTGGCCGGTGCCCTCGGGGGGCTGCTGTTTCTGCTGCCTACGTTCCGCTCCCCGATAGGCCATGCCCTCGACCAGGAGCTGCACCGCGTGCAGCGCGAACAGACCGGTGCCGATACCGATGGCGGTGGCACATACACATCCTGGGATGACTACGGCCACCACTTCGACAGCTGCGCCGATGCGGCCGACTGCGACAGCCACGGCGGCTCGGGCTGCGGCAGTGACTCCGGTTGCGGCGGCGACTCAGGCTGTGGTGGAGGTTGCGGTGGTGACTAGGCAGCAGGCCGGCAACGTCTGACCCACATTTTGGGAGCACACTTTTTACCCAGATACCGCATTTTATTACCAGCTGTATCACCCCTAATACATGCAAAAAACTACCATTCCCAAAGGAAATGGCGGTTTTTTTGTATCGAAAGCGCACTCTCCTCGAACCACCATCCAAGTACATCATATTATTAATTATCAATTCATTACATCAAATATCTATTCACATGGGCATACTTTTGGACCAGATTCAAGCAGGTTAGTGCTCAATAGGCCGCCGCTCGCGCTTGTGTGCGGCTGTTGGCTCCGAGCGGCCGGTGAAAGCCTGACCATACAGCACCCATTCCACATCGCCCCCAGGGAAATGAGCGCGCAGCTGACAAATCATTTTGACACTAAAATGATAGCGGCCGATTTCCACCTGACGGAAGATGTTAGGATTTTACTCCAGCTTGTCGGCCAACTCGCGGTAAGAGCTTACCACTCCTTGTTCCAGCAAGCGCGCTGCCTCCGTCAGGAAGCGGGTGGCCGTGTACTGGCTGCCTTGGTCGGAGTGCACGATGAGCCCGGCCGGCGGGCGGCGCACAACCAAGGCGCAGCGCTTCGCTGACCAAGTCTTCGGGCATCGTGTCGCGCACGTCCCAGCCCACGATTTTGCGCGAGCAGCGGTCGAGCCAGACGACCAGGTAGAGCCAGCCGCCGCCTTGGCGCGGTAAGTATGTGATGTCGCCCACCCACACCCGGTTGGGGGCGGTGGGGGCTAGCAGGTTCAGCAGACGGTTGGGCGCATCCCGTACAGAGGCGTCGGAATCGGTGGTGCGGGGCACAAACGAGCGGGGCTGCTGCGCGCGCAGGCCGTGGGCTTGGAGCACCCGGCGGATACGCCAGCGGCCGACCGTATGCCCTTGGGCCTGCACTTCGGCCCGCAGCCGGCGCGTACCGTAGCGCTGGATGTGATGCGCAAACGCTTCGCGCACCGCGACTTGCCAGGTCGGCTCGGCAAAGGGCTGCTGGCCTGCACGCCGTCAAGCGTAATACACGGCCGGGGCCACGTGCAGTACCTGGCAGAGCTGGCGCACGGACACGTGGGCCTGGCGCTGGGCGATATGCTGGTAGGTACTCACCGGGTCGGCGACCAAGGCTTTTTTTAAAATATCAAGCTCCTGCTCGGCCCGCTTCAGGTGGGCACGCAGGGCGCGCACCTCCGGGTCGCGGGCCACTTCTTCGCTGCCTACCTCGGCCACGAGCTGCGCCAGCGGTAGAGCAGCTTGGGGCTGATGCCCAACTGCCAGGCGGCCGCCTGCGTGCTGCGGCTCTCGCCGGCCAAGCGCTGGGCCTCGGCCTTAAACGCATCGCCGTATTTGCGTCGTTTATCGGGCGACGCCCCGCTGGTTTTGGTTGCCATGACAAAAGAAATATACGTCCTTCTTCTGTCCATCTTCCCTAGACCACCTCAACCAGACTTAGCTAAGGTGGCCGACTTTACGGGCGGGGTAGCGACGGTAAATAGTGCGTCGCTTTACACCACCAGCGCCGCATTGGCACTGGCCACGTTACGTAAGTTGACCATTGTTTTCAATGGTAGCCTGACAGATAATGGCAACGACTACCAGCGCGTGTTTGATCAGGATGCATCGGCAGTTGGGGCCTTCACGATGTGCTGGGAGAAGCTAAGCAACTAGATATTCATCTTCATGCGCACAGCAGCCAGGGCCGATATGGTTAGCACGCTTTTGGGGTTTCTGTTGCCTTCACCGGTGGCGTGCTGAAAGGAGGGTTTGAGCTGGACCTGGACAGTGTAGCCACTGCCAAAATGCAGCTCAACGGGGTCAATGCCACCAAGATCAGCTGGACAGGTACACCAGTCACCTTTGGCGACCTACCGCTCCTAGTATTTGCAACAATGATTTCAGCGTACCGATGAAAGGGACATTGAAACGGCTGGCATTTTATAACAAGCTACTCACGGACGCAGAGTTTGCGGCTGCGGTTGCGGAGTAAGACGAAACCAGTTGGCTCAGCAAACCAGAAAAACCCGGGTTTACCTCAGGGTTTTTCTGGTTTAGAGTTGTAATTTTGTCAGCAACATAATAATTGGCTTATTCGAGTGAATGCTATTTCTAAACCCTATTACCCCGCGTTAACGGGTATCCGAGCTATTGCAGCTTACATGGTTTTCTTCTACCACTTTAACCCACTATCCCTCGATACTTGGGCTGGCCGTCTTGTTGAGCGAGGCGGGTTTGGAGTGGTAATCTTTTTTGTACTGAGTGGATTCCTGATTGCCAGCCGGTACATGAATCACTTACAGTTATCTCTGGCCTGGGGAGTCAAGTATCTCTGGGGGCGTGTAGCCCGCATTTACCCCATGTATTTTTTAATCACAGCGGTAACATTCTTGGCCATGAGCCTGGATGTAAGCTATGACCATTCAGGGCAATGGCAGTCCTATGGCCTCTGGGACAAAGCGTTGGTAGCCACGCTTAATTTTACTTTCCTGCGGGGATTTTTCAAGCAATTCCTGCTTTCCGGAGTAAGCCAGGGATGGACTTTGACCATCGAAGAAACCTTCTACTTTCTAGCTCCATTCATTTTATTGGTAGCTCGTAGGCGCTATTGGCCACTCTTGGGTGCTGGAATACTGTTTCTCGCGGTGGGTGGCTTACTCGTAAAAGTGTTAGCCCCATTGGATTTCTACGGGTTAATGGGGTCGTACTCCTTCTTTTTTGAAAACACCTTCTTTGGCCGCTGTGGAGATTTTCTCTTTGGCATAGCCTTAGCCTATTGTATCAGCAAAGGAAAGGAGTTGAAACTAGCACAGGGATACCACACAATAATCGGCTTGGTGCTGACCGTAGCATGTATTGCCACGATGGCGTGGTTGCACCCACCTGTAGGGCAATCTGCTCCTTTGGAGTCAGGATTGATATTAGGCTTAAGCATAGCCATCAACTATGCCATGCCAGCCTCTATTGCGCTATGGCTATATGGGTTGGTACGAGAAACAACTATCTCAAGCAGGTTTCTGTCTTCCAATTTCATGCAGACATTAGGCAAGAGCTCCTATGTGTTTTACCTAATCCATGTTGGTGTGTTAGAGTACCTACTCAGCAAATTCACGGGAGATAATCTGTTCGTTAAATTTATTGCGCTAAACCTATTGGCGTACATTTTATTCAGGATTGTTGAGGAGCCCATGCACAAGTTTCTAATGAGGAAAATGCCTAAATCCCCTGTCTTACAGACCAAGGAAGAACTTCAGTTAGCATAAAAGAAAGAGGCGACGACTTACGCAGCATAACACTAGCGCAGGGAAAGCATCTATTCCTTTTTCGCTCATACATGTCTGAACTATAAATATTTAGCCATGAAACAACAGCTAAAGTTCAGAAGAAACGCAAAGCCACTGCTGAAACAATTAGCTTCTGCAGACCCAGTCTGATTGCCAACGGCTGCTGTGATAATCATCTTGTTTATTCTGATAAAAACCTTCGGCTTCTAGTACTGAAGCTGTTTAGAAAGTCGACTTGGGGCAAGCAGGCGCACTTGCTGGAAGCCCTCTGCATTAGGCCGACGCAGGTAGGCACGAATTGATATTTTCTCTGGTAGTTAGAACGCTCAGGCGTAGCAGGAATGAAAAGTCACGATCTACTTTTGAACATACTTTTTACCTAGGCACCGCATTTTATTACCAGCTGTATCACCCCTTAAAACGCAAAAAAACCACCATTTCCAAAGGAAATGGTGGTTCCACACATCGAAAGCGCACTCCCCTCAGACTACGCCCGATGATGCTGGAGCGACAGACCTAGCTGGTCTGACGCATGGTTTCTTTGCCTGCTTTTTTTGTTTCCTTTGCCGCTTCATCCGTCAGCTCGGGTTTGTCGGCGGTGAGGCCGGGCTGCTCCACTTCCTTCTCCAGCACTTTGGCGGCATGCTGCATGGCATGGGTGCCGTAGATGTGCTCCAGTTCCGCAATCAGGTTGTCCTCTACCTGCAGATCCTTCAGCAGGCCTTCCTTGATATCGTACACCAAGCCGTGCAGACGGGGTGGCTTGGCTCCTTTGCGGGCATTCTGGATAATACTGGTTTTGGCGAGGTTGCGCACCTGCTCAATCACGTTCAGCTCTACCAACCGACGCAGGCGGGCATCGTCGTCCTTGATGCGCAGGAATTCCATTTCGTGCATCCGGATAACGTCGCGGATGTTGGTCAGCCAGCCATCGATGAGGCCATATTGCTTGTTGCTGGCTGCTGCTGCCACACCGCCGCAACCATAGTGGCCTACCACCATAATATCCTCCACGCCCAGCACTTCCACCGCGTATTGCAGCACCGACAGCAAGTTGTAATCGGTGTGAATAACGAGGTTGGCAATGTTTCGATGCACAAACATTTCGCCGGGCCCGGTGCCGGTGATGGCCGAGGCCGGCACCCGCGAATCGGAGCAGCCAATGAACAAGTATCTGGGCTTTTGGCCGTCGGCCAGCCGGTTGAAGAAGTCCGGGTCCTTGGCCCGCTTTTCTTCAACCCACTTGCGGTTATTGTCCAGAATTGGTTCGATGCCTTGCATATGGTTGGGTAGCGAAACGGTTGGTTGACTTGTTGAAGTGACAGATGAAGAATGAGTCCGTGATGGCAGCGGGGTTACTGCCCAGCCCTTAATCAGTTTGCTTGTTCACGCTAGTGGCCCAGCACCTGCACCTGCGGAATGGCCCGCAGCTCCAGCTGAATCCCGCGTTCCGGGGCTGAGAGACGGAAGTTCTCAATGGCTTCCAGCACGTCGTAATCAATGAACGAGGAGTCGGAACCATCAATGAGCACGTTGGTGTCGTTGGGCAGCTCATCCAGCACCTTCACGATGCTGGCCTTATTGAGAAAGGATACCTGCTCCGACAATTTGAGGTGGACAGGACCCGCCTGCTGCGAGGCCGGCTTGCTCAGAAAATACGCCGACTCATAATTGGCCTTCAGAATGTAGAAGATGCCAATGGCCAGACCAACCGTCACGCCTTTTAGCAAGTCAGTAAACAGAATGGCCAGAATGGTAACGATGAACGGCAGGAACTGCTGCCACCCCAACCGCCACTGCGTAACGTATAAGGCGGGTTTCGTGAGTTTGTAGCCGACCACCAGCAGCACCGCTGCCAGGGCCGAGTAGGGCACCTGATTCAGGATGGACTCCAGAAACAACAGGCTCACCAGCAGCAGCAGGCCATGAAAAAAGGAGGACATGCGCGTTTGCCCGCCGGCATTGATGTTAGCCGAACTGCGCACGATAACGGCCGTGATGGGCAAGCCGCCCAGCAAGCCGCTGATGATATTGCCTGCTCCCTGCGCCATTAGCTCCCGGTTGGTTGGCGTGACGCGCTTGTGCGGGTCGAGCTTATCCACTGCCTTCACACTCAGCAAAGACTCCAGCGACGCCACCACGGCAATGGTGAAGGCCACCATCACGAAGCCCGGATGCTTCAGCGCCGACCAGTCGGGTTTGGCAAAGGCGGACGTAAAGTCGTGCCAGGAGGTGATGTTGGGCAGATTTACCAGATGCTGGGGCCGAATGCGCAATACCGGAGCGGCCACATCGAGCAGGTTATTGAGCCCGATAGCCAGCAGTACCACAATCAGGGCCCCGGGAATGAGCCGTAATGCTTTCACGCGCTTTACTACCTTCTCTTCCCAGAGCAACAGCACCCCCAACGACACCAACCCCACCAACAGAGAACCAGCCCCGATTCCCTGCAGTGCATTTTCGATAGCCGAGAAGGTATTCTGCCCATCGAACTGCAGGAAGGTCATGTCCTCAAAGTAGTCGGCATCAGCCCCCAACAGGTGCGGAATCTGCTTGAGAATAAGCGTGAGGCCAATGGCAGCCAGCATGCCCCGGATAACGGACGTAGGGAAGTAAAGCCCGATAATACCCGCTTTGAGCACCCCGAGAATTACCTGAATAATACCCGCAATAACCACGGCCGCCAATACCGCTTCAAAGGAGCCTAACGTGCTCAGTGAAGCCAGAATGATACTGGTGAGGCCGGCCGCCGGGCCGCTGGCACTCAACTGCGAGCCGCTCAGCCATGATACGACCACGCCCCCTACGATGCCCGCAATAACGCCGGCCAGCAACGGTGCCCCCGAGGCCAGGGAAATACCCAGGCACAGCGGCAGTGCCACCAGAAAAACCACCAGTCCGGCCGGCAGGTCTTTACTCAGCGACTGCCACGGCGACGACGGTAAACCGGCGGGCCGCTGCATATTCGGTGTTTCGGAAACCCGGGCAACTTTCAACATGGGACGAGGGGAGGCAATAGAGGACGGAGCAGTCCGGCGGGCCTTTCCAGGCCCATCGAATTAATGCAAGTCTACAGCCAGCTCGTTAAGACCTAGTTAAAAGCAAATTAAAAACTAATTAAAAATTCAAATATTTGATTATCAATAATTTATACAGACAATTATTACTCAGTATCCACCTTGTATGTAGTTTGCCAGCTTCGACAACCGTAACATATTGACTAGCTACAATTTACCAAACACGGCGCATTGACGGTGAACAAACCCGTCAGACGATGGCCGTTGGCAGATCCAGGGTTACAGCCGTACCCTGGCCCAACTCACTTTCCACCACGATTTCACCTTCGTGTAGTTGCATAATTTTGGCGGTGAGCGGCAGCCCGATACCGTGGCCCGGCACGGTGCGTACAGCATCGGCCCGGAAAAAGGGCACGAATACCTGCTGGCGGTCAGCTTCCGTCATGCCCACGCCCCGGTCGCGCACGGTCAGACGCACGCGGGTGCGGGAGGTGGTGAGCGTAGCTACTACCGGCGCCAGACTACCGACGGAAAACTTACAGGCATTTTCCAGAATATTCAGGAAGGCGGAGAGGAGCAAAGCTTCGTTGCCCAGCACCCCGAACGGCACGCGGCGCGGCGCGTCGGGTGTTTCGCTGAAGTCCAGATCAATGCGGCAGGTGGGGTGACGGCGGTGCACTTCCTCGTGCGCCTGCAGCAGCAGTTCATCCAGCCGCAACAAGGTTCGCGGGACCTGCGAGGGGTCGTCGGAGGCGCGGGCAATCTGGAGCAGGCCATTGGTGAGGTCCTTGAGCAGCCGGGCCGCATCGAGGGTACTTTGCAGCACCCGGCGGTATTCCTGGGAGCTGCGCTCCTGCTGCAGCAGCGACACCTCCAGCTGCCCGATAATGGCCGCCAGCGGGGTACGCAACTCGTGCGAGGCGTCGCGCACGAAGGTGCGTTGCCCGGCAAAGGCCGTTTCGAGGCGGTTGAGCAGGCTATTGAACCGCTGGGCCAGCAACGACACCTCATCCTGCCCATCGGCCTGCGACAGGCGGCGGTGCAGGTCGGAGGCCGTGATGCTATCCACCTCCTGAATAATACGTTTCATGGGTTTCAGGGCTTGGCCGGCAAAAAACCAGCCCCCAATACCCACAATCACAAAGGAAGCCAGCAGCCCGAAGGTGAGCACCGTGGCCAAGTCCTGGAGCTTCTGGCGGGTGTCGGCATCAACGGACGAAGCTACCACCACAAAGTCGCCCCGGATGGCGTCACGGTAAAGCAGGCCCACGGTCTGGCGGTAGCTGTCTTCCAGCACTACTTCCCGGCCATCAGTACGCACCAGGCGCAGCAAATCCTGCGGCACGGCCTCGCGGCCCGCCAGGCCTTCCTCGAACACTACCTGGTTGCGGGTATCGAACACGCGCACTTCCTCCTCGGGCAGGGTGCGGTAGAACTGCCGCAGGTAGCGCCGGTAGGAAGCCCGGCTTTCCTCGTCTTCCCGCCGGGTACCATCGAGGTAGACGTGGGCCACAATGCGGGCCCGGGCAAACAGACTTTCACTGAACGCCTCCCGCCGCGACTGGTAGGTAAAAAAGTAAATCACCGCCGAAAACAGCAGCAGCGTTACAACCAGAATAGCGGCAAATTGCAGCGTCAGGCGGGTACGGATGGACATTTATTGAATGTAGTAAGTGTGGTAAAAAATGTGGCGAATGTGCGCAGTACAGGGTAGCAGGATGCCGGAAACTGCCTAAGCTCGTTTGCGCCCAGATCCTGTCCGGCATTTCGCCCATTCAACCACATTATCTCACACTCTCCGCAGCAGGAAGCTACTCTTCCTTCATCACGTACCCCATGCCCACCAGCGTGTGAATGAGCTTGGGGGTGAAGTCTTTATCGAGTTTTTTGCGGAGGAAGTTGATGTACACGTCGATGACGTTGGAGCCCGTATCGAAGGACGTTTCCCAGACGTGCTCCAGAATATCCACGCGCGACACCACGCGGTTCTGGCTGCGCAACAGGTATTCCAGCAGGGCAAACTCCCGGGCCGTGAGTTGAATGGTCTGGCCGGCGCGCTGCACCAGCTTCCGGCTGGGGTCAAGGCTAAGGTCGGCTAGGCGCAGGACCGAGTTGGCGGAGGGGGAGTCGTGGCGGCGGCGCGTGAGGGCCCGGATGCGGGCCAGCAGCTCCTGAAACGCAAACGGCTTCACCAGATAATCGTCGGCGCCGGCATCGAGGCCCCGGATTTTATCGTCGGTTTCGCCCAGGGCCGTGAGCATCAGAATGGGTACGCTGGTATCGTGGGCGCGCACCTGCCGGCACACTTCCAGCCCGCTGAGGCCGGGCAGCAGCGTATCCAGAATCAGCAGATCATAGGAATTGGCCTGGGCCAGGCGCAGCCCCAGCACCCCATCGGCGGCCAGATCTACGGTGTGATGTTGCTCCGTGAGGCCCTGGTGCAGAAAGGAGGCCACTTTGGGTTCGTCTTCAACCAACAGAATTTTCATGGACAGGCTATACGCGAATGAAAGGCAGCAAGGTAGTACCACCAAGCCGGACACCGGATAAAAACAACTTTGCGCCCTCCTGACCATCATAAGCCCATTACTTCTATCAATACAAAAAAATATCCGAATAATTTAAATAAACCTTGACTTTACGGCTTCAATCCAATACGTTTATGGAAATATTCAATAGAAGTGTTTGGGCATTCAATTGTGTGCCTACACTTTTTCTGAACTCCTCCGCAGAATCCATTCGCTGCTTTTCTCTCCCCTATGCGCCTCTCTCTCCGCTTCCGTTATCTGTTGGTGTTGCTGCTGCCCTTACTGGCCGGGTTGGGCGGCTGTGTTTCGCAACGCAAACTCCCCTATCTGCAGGGCAACAGCTACAGCACCCGCACCCCAGTAACGGTGGACAACGTCCGCCAGCAGTACCGCATCCAGCCCGGTGATGTGCTCAGCATTCGGGTGCAGAGCGTGCAGCAGCAGATGAACGACATGTTCAATACCGTGGACACCCGGGCCGTGTTCAACGGCGACCCGGGCAACCTCTACCTCACTGGCTACTCCGTGGATGAGGCCGGGACCATTAATCTGCCTACGGTGGGCCGCCTGAAGGTGCTGGGCCTCACGGTGGAAGAAGCCCAGGCGCTGGTGCAGCAGCAGGTGGGTACGTATATCACCAAAGCGAATGTGCTGGTGAAGCTGCTCTCCTTTAAGGTAACGGTGCTGGGCGAGGTGCGCGTGCCGGGCCGCTACTTCGTGTACAACGCGCAATGCACCGTGCTGGAGGGGCTGGGCCTGGCCGGCGACCTGACCGAGTTCGGCAACCGCCAGAACGTGAAGCTGATCCGGCAGACGGCGAAGGGCTCGGAGGTGGTGCTGCTCGACCTCACCGACCCGGCCCTGCTCACCTCGCCCTACTTCTACTTGCTGCCCAACGATGCGCTGTACGTGGAGCCCATGAAGGCCCGCACCGACCGAGGCAACGCCACCAACCTAGCCCTGGTATTCGCCGGCATTTCGGCGGTGGTACTGGTGCTCAACTACCTGAAAATCCTCTGATACCAGGGGCCTGATTACCGCCGAACCTCCCCTCATCCTACCATTAAATGACTATCGGAATGGAACAACGTCCCTCTACTCCCGCTGATGACCTTGATCTGCACGAGCTTTTCTTCCGGTTACGCAACCGCTGGCCGTTGTTCCTCGCTTCGTTACTGCTGGCCGGGCTGGCGGCTTTCTTCTACCTGAAAGTAAAGCAGCCGGTGTACGCCTTCCGCTCTACTATGCTGCTGGGCGACCAGGGCACCGGCTCGAAGCAGGCGCAGGAGCTGCTCAAAATTCTGGAAGTCAAGGAAAAAGGCTCCAAGATGGAGGACGAAATCGGGCTGCTTACCTCCGCCGATATGGTACAGCGGGCTCTCAAGCGTCTGCCGTTTGAAGCCAGCTACTACGCGGCCCCCACCTCGTGGCTGAACTCCCTGAAAGATGTGCAAGTGCAGGAACGGCCGGCCGGCGCGGTACCCTTCCGCCTGATCCCCGACCCCAACGCGCCCCAGCTCACGGGCGTCCGCATTTATGTGGACCCGCTGCCCGACGGCCGCTACCATGTGCAGGCCGATGCCGACAAAGGCCAGCTCTACAGCCTGCCTACCGGCGAGTTGGTGCGGGAAGTACTGAATCCGCACATAAATGAGATGGTACGGCCCGGCGATACGCTCCGGACTCCTTTGCTTACAGCCGTATTCCAGCCGGAGCCCGGATACCCGGCCCAGGCTACGCTGGAACGCTACTTTGTGCAGCTGCGCGACCAGGCCAGCCTGACTGGCGAGTACCAGCAGCACCTCACCGTGCGCCCCATCGACCGGGAATCCCGGATTGTGGAGCTGGCCAGCAAAGGCAGCGTGCCCCAGAAGGAAATTCAGTTTCTGGATACGCTGATGCGGGTGTACGTGGAAAACGATTTGCGCGATAAGAACGTCACGGGCCAGAAAACGGTGGCGTTTCTGGACAAAGAAATCGGCCACCTCTCCGACTCGCTGCGGCGCTCCACGGCCGCGCTCAGCTCCTTCCGGGCGGCCCGGGGCATGGTGGATGCCGGGGCGCAGTCGGCTAGCGGTATTCAGCAGCAGGGCGAGCTGGAAATGCTGCGGGCCAAGGTGAGCACCAACCGAAAGTATTACCAGAACATGCTCAGCTACCTTCGCTCCCACCAGGGTGCCGGCCAGCTGGCGGCTCCTACCAGCGTGGGCATTGAGGACCCGGTGGTAAACAACCTGATTATGCAGCTTACCGACCTGAACAGCCAGCGGGCGGCCATGGGCGTGAATGCCTCCCTGGAAAACCCGATGGTCACTATCCTAGATGAGCGCATCAAAGTAGCCAAGGAAAGCCTGACCCAGACGCTGGTAAACATGACCCGCGCCGCCGACATTGCCCTCCGCGACCTGGACGGCCAGCTGGGCCGGGTGCGCGGCACTATGAGCCAGATGCCCGAAAACGAGCGGCAGCTGGCCACCCTGAAAAGCAAAACCGATTTCAACGACAAGAACTACCAGTTCCTGATTGAGAAGCGGGCCGAAGCCGCCATTGCCCTGGCTACCAATGCCACCGACAAGAAAGTGGTGGACGTGGCGGCTATGAACGGCGACGGACCTACCGCCCCTAAGCCCGGCATGGTGGCCCTCATTGCGGTGGTAGCGGGCCTGCTGCTGCCGCTGGGCGTTACGCTGATGCTGCACAAGGCCAACCGCCTCATCCAGAGCAAGGAAGACCTGTCGCGCATCACTACCATTCCGATGCTGGGCGTGGTGGCCCACGGCTCCAAGCAGGACAAGGAAAACATGTTGCGCGACCCCAAAGGCCCTATTGCCGAGTCGTTCCGCTCTATTCGGGTGAATCTGCAGTACCTCTCGGCGGGGCTGGATAAGAAGGTGATTGGCGTCACGTCATCGGTGCCGGGCGAGGGTAAAACCTTCTGCACCGTGAACCTGGCCGCCGAAATAGCCCTGAGTGGCCGGAAGGTGCTGTTGCTGGAATGCGACCTGCGCCGCCCCACCGTAGCAGGCTACTTCGGACTGCAGGACGTGTGCGCCGAGCATGGACTGAGCAGCTACCTGATGGGTTTGAGCACGTTTGAGGAATGCCGCCACTCCTCCATGGTGCGCAATCTGGACGTGCTGTGCTGCGGCCCCATTCCCCAGAACCCTACCGAGCTGCTGGAAAGCCAGCGCATGGATGACCTGATGGTACGCCTGCGCGAGGAGTACGATTATGTACTGATAGATACGCCACCCACCGGCTACGTAGCCGAGTTCTTTATGCTGCTGCGCCACCTCGATGCCAACATCTACGTGGTGCGCCAGAACTATACCGACAAGGGCCTGATCAGTCAGATTAACGAGCTGCACCTGGAGCAGAAGGTGAAGCAGATTTACATGATCATCAACGACATGCATTTCACCAAAACCTACGAGTACCGCTATAAGGAAAAGGCTTATACCTACGGCTACTAAGCCAACCTGCCTTTCTCGTCCCGGCTCCCCGGCTCACCGTTGCCGGGGAGCAAAATTCCCCGCTCTACCGCATTCCACCTATTCCAGGCACCTTCTATTCCGGATGGCCTCATGGCATCTTCTTCCTCTCCAAACCTGACCGCCGCCGCCGTGCACGGCGTGAAATGGACCACGGCGGCCACCATCATCACGGCCGTGCTGCAGATTGGCTACTCGGCCACCATGGCGCGGCTCCTGACGCCGGCGGCCTTCGGGCTGGTGGCGCTGGCGGGCGTGATTCTGCGCTTCGGCTCTTACTTCGCCCAAATGGGCATGGAGCAGGCCATCATCCAGAAGGCCGAGCTGACCCGCGCCGACGTGCGCGCGGCCTTCACGTCGTCGGTGGCGCTGGGCACCTTGTTTGCCGGCCTGCTGGTGCTGGCCGCGCCGCTGGCCGCCGGCGTGGTTCGGCAGCCCGAGGTAGTACCGGTGGTGCGCGTGCTGGCCGGGGGCATTTTCCTGACGGGCCTCAACGCCACCGCCCTGAGCCTGCTGCGCCGCCACATGAAATTCCGGACGCTGGCCCTTATTGAGGTGGCTTCCTACGTTATCAGCTACGGCGCCCTAGGCATTGGGCTGGCTTTTCAGGGCTTCGGAGTCTGGAGCTTGGTGGCCGCCACGCTGGGCCAGGGCCTGCTACTGACGGTACTGAGCTACCTGGCCGAACGCCACGATGTACGCCTGCTGTTCGATTGGGAAACTTACCGGCCACTGGTGGCTTACGGCAGCCGCATGTCGGCCATCAGCTTCCTGGAATTCGTGACTGGCTCCCTGGATACGCTGCTTATCGGGCGGCTGCTGGGGGCGGCGGCGCTGGGCATTTACAGCCGCGGCTGGATGCTGATCGGCCTGCCGGTGTACCTGCTGACGACCAGCGTCTCGAAGGTGGTATTTCCCTCCTTCAGCCAGGTGCAGGCCGACCGGCCCCGGTTGCGGGCCGTGTACCTGAGCAGCATCACGCTCATTGCGGCCCTCGTGATTCCCATCTGCGCCGGCGCGGCCGTAGCTGCTCCCGAAATTGTGCGCGTGATGCTGGGCTCGGGCTGGGAAGCGGCCGTACCAGTGCTCCAGATAACGTGCGCGGCTTTCAGCCTGAGTATGGTGACGATGTTTGCCGGGGTGGTGTGCGATGCTACCGCCACGCTCACGCCCAAGCTCTGGCTGAACCTGCTGTACGCGGTGCTGCTCACGGGCCTGTTTTTCGGGCTGAGCCGCTACGGCCTGCTGGGCGTGGCCGCCGCCGTGGTGGCCGGTGAGGTTATCCGCACCGTGCTGTACCTGCTGCTGATGCGCCGGGTGCTGGCCGTGACGGTGCCGGAAGTGCTGGGCTCCTACGGGCCAGGGCTGCTGACAGGCGTGGGCGTAGCGGCTGGCATTGCCGGCGTGCGCCTGCTGCTGCCCCCCGGCACAGTGCCGGCTGCCGTGCTGCTCCTTCTGGAAATGCTGGCCGGGGCGCTGCTGCTGGCCACCGGTACGCTGCTGGCCCCGCCCGCCCGCCTGCGCCAGGTGCTGCGTCGCCTGCTCGGCCGCCTGCACGACGGACAGGCCGCCACTGGCCGCCTGGGTCAGCTGCTCACCGCCTTTACCAACCGACTGGCCCGCCTTGATGGTGAGGTGCTGCCGGCCGCTCCTTCCGCTCCCGTTACCCGCCGCCCCCATCCCGCCCTGCTGCCCGATCCTGAAACCGAACTGGTATAACCATGCGTGTTCTCTACGACCATCAGGCGTTTACCCTCCAGGACTTCGGAGGCGTATCCCGCTACCACCACGAGCTGCTCTGCCACGCCAACTGGCAATCGGAACTGGCCGTGGCCCTCAGTAACAACCTGTACCTGCGCGACAACCAGCACAGCCGGCACCGCACCTTTCTGCCCGATTCCTCGCTGCCGGCCCGCTGGCGCGTGATTCGGTATTTCAACCAGCGGGCCTCCCGGCAGGCCCTGCGCCGGGGCGCGTTCGACGTGTTTCACCCCACGCTGGCCGACGACGACTACTTCCTGGACCTACTGACTCCCGAACAGCCGCTGGTGGTCACGATTCACGACATGATTCCGGCCCTGTTTCCGGAGCACTACCCTGACCGGGACGCCGCCGTGCTCACGCGCATCGTGCAGCGGGCCAGCCGCATCATTACCGTGTCGGAAAACACCCGGGCCGATGTGCTGCGGCTGCTGCCGGTGGCTCCCGAACGGGTACGGGTAGTACATCACGGCTACGCCGACCGGGAATATTCCTCGGGTGGGCCGGCCCTGGCGCTGCCGGACCGCTACGTGCTGTTTACGGGCAGCCGGGCGCTGTATAAGAACTTCGGCTGCCTGGTAGAAGCCCTGGCTCTGCTACCGCCGGCCACGGCCCGGGGCCTGCACCTGGTCTGCGCCGGGGGTGGCCCGTTCTCGGCCCCGGAGCGGGAGCTGCTGCGCCGCACCGGCTGGGCCGACCGAGCCCACCAGTTCGGGCCGGTGTCGGATGCTCAGCTCAACCAACTCTACCGGCAGGCCCAGGCATTTGTGTTCCCCTCCGAGTATGAAGGCTTTGGCCTGCCCATTCTGGAAGCCTACGGCCAGCAGTGCTCGGTGCTGCTGAGTGAGGCATCCTGCTTCCCCGAAATTGCCCGCGAAGCTGCCCTTTACTTCCCGCCCAACCAGCCCGCCGCCCTGGCCGAGCAACTCGCCCGCCTGCTGACGGATGCCCACCTGCGCCGCGACCTGGTGCGGCTGGGCCAGCTGCGCCTGCTCGATTTTACCTGGCAATATACTGCCCGCCGCACCCGGGAAGTGTATGAGGAAGCCTGCCAGGACAACCGGCCGCCGGTTGTCTCAACCCGGGCTACCGCGCCTCTTCCAGCCCCGGCGCTATGAGAATCAATTTCCGCTTCCTGCATACTCTGCCCCTGCTGCTGCTACTAGTAACCGACCGGGCCTTCACTGAATTCGTGGTGAAAGACGAGGACGACCCCGTACTAAGTCAGTATGGCTACCTGATGACGGCCTTTTCGCTGGCGCTCATTGTATGGTATTTCCGCTACTTAAGCCCGGTAATGCGCCGGTGGCTGGCGGCAACGGTAGCCGCCATTGGGCTGCTGGCCCTGGAGTCGTACAACGGCTGGGGCACGCCCATGGTGTACCCGCACGTATTTGCTAAGCTCACTATCCTGCTGCCCATTTTTGCGCTGTTTGCCTACTACCGCTGCCATGCGCTACCCGTGAGCCTGCTCATGTTCCTGGCGCTGCTGGGGCTTACCGCGAACCTGGCCATTTATCATCCGGAAGCTCTGAGTCTGTCGGCTTTTCTGGAAAATGAACGGGGATTTCAGGTAACCTCGGCCTTCCTACTGCTGCTGCCTGCGCTCTACTACTTCAATCAGTACCTGACCCGGGGCGGCCTGTTGCGGCTGGGCGTGTTCTTCGTGATTCTGGCCCTGATTGTGTTTCTGCAACACCGCACCGTGTGGCTGACCACGGCCCTGGCCCTGGTGGTAAACGGGCTGCTCATTGCATTTCGCCGGGTAGAAGGCATGCAGCTTACGCCCAACCGGCTCCTGCCCATTCTACTGCTGCCTCTGGTAGTAGGCAGCCTGGGCGGTGCAGCCGTGGTGCTGGATAACCCACAGGTGCTCAAAAAGCTGGAAGAAAGCGTGTCGGACATCGAAAACGCTGACAAGCAGGGTACCGGCAGCTGGCGGCTCAAGCAAATTGAAGCCTACCAGCCGTTTGTGGAGGAAAACCCGGTGGTGGGCATGCGGCTGGAAGGCTTCGAGCTGCCCATTCAGTTTTACGGCGACGGGGATGCGCCCATCTGGCGCGACCGGACCGGCCACCACTTCCACAGCTTCTACCTCGACCGGCTGTTTTATTTTGGCCTGCTGGGGTTGCTGCTGGTGGTGGCCGTGCCCATCGGGCTGTTGGTGCGCCGCGTGCGGCAGCCGGTACCGTTCAGCCCCACTACGGCGGCGTTGGTGAGCTTCATCTCCTGTACGCTGCTCTACGGGTTTTCCTACGACTGGCCACCTTACCTCTATGCCCTGCTGGGCCTCACGCTGGCCGCCGCTTTTCCCCTGCCTTATACGGCCCCGACAACAGCCCGCCCAGCTATCCGGCCGGCCCAATCTGCCGCCCCTGCTGACTTTCCTTACCCTGCACCTCAAGCTTCTGCCGCGTATGTCGCCCTCCCCTGATGCTTCTGCTCCTCTGCAAACGGCAGTACTATTGCTGATTTTCAACCGTCCTGAAACTACCCGACGCGTATTCGAAGCCGTGCGCCGCGCCCAGCCGCCCCGCCTGTACCTGGCCGCCGACGGCCCCCGTACCACGCACCCCGATGACCCCGCCCGCTGCGCCGCCGCCCGCGCCATCGTGGCCGATATCGACTGGCCCTGCGAAGTATTCACCCTGTTCCGGACTACCAACCTGAACTGCGGCGTGGGTCCGGCTTCGGCCATCGACTGGTTTTTCCGGCAGGAAGAGAAAGGCATCATTCTGGAGGATGACTGCGTACCGGCACCCTCGTTTTTCCGGTTTTGCGAGGACCTGCTCGGCCGCTACCGCCACGATACCCGCGTGATGCACATCGGGGGCAACAACTTCAGCCGGGAAGCCCGGGCCGCGCGCCCGGTGGAGGCCGAGTCGTACTACTTTTCCACCCAGGTGAACAGCTGGGGCTGGGCTACCTGGCGGCGGGCCTGGCAGCTGTATGATTTTCACCTCCATCAGTTTCAGCCCCTGCAGGAACAGGGTAAGCTCCGGGGCCTGTACAGTTCAGGACTTGAAAGCCGCTACCGCCTCAGCAAAATAGCCGGCGTGCTGGATTTGCCCGAGCCGCCCGACGTGTGGGACTATCAGTGGCACTTTGCCATTGTGGCCAACTCGGGGCTGTGCGTGGTACCGGCCGTAAATCTGGTAGGCAACATTGGGTTTGGCGACGACAGCACCCACACGCTGGATGCTACCGACGAGTTTGCCAACGTGCCGACCCGGGAGCTGAGTTTCCCGTTGCGCCACCCGGCCCAGGTACTCTGCGACCAGCGCCGGGACCGGCAGCGGTTCCGGGAATTTTTCTGGGGGCGGGTTTCCGCTAAGCTCCGCCGCACCGTCCGCCAGCTACTGCACCGCGCCCCGGCCCGCCCGACTCCGGCCCGTCCTGCACTACCGCTGCCTGCCGCCTCACGACCTCATACCCAACTCGCATGAACGTTCTGATTTCAGCCTACGCCTGCAACCCAGTTAATGGTGGAGAAGATGGCTTTGGGTTCAACTGGACCTGGCAGACTGCCCGGCGCGGCCACCGCGTGTGGTGCATTACCAACCCCGACGGCCGCTCCGGCATCGAGCCGTTTATGGCCGAGCATGGTCATGAACTGGGCCCCAACCAGCTGCAATTCCTGTTTGTGGCCGTGCCGGCCTGGGTGCAGTTTCTGCACCGCTGGCAGTTTGGCGTGTACCTGCACTATATGGTGTGGCAGTATCTGGCCTGGAAGGAAGCCCGCCGCCTGAGCCGGGAGGTAGAGTTCGACTACGTACACCACGCCACTTACGGCAGTCTGCAGATGGGCTCCTGGATGTGGCGCCTGGGCAAACCCCTCATCTTTGGGCCGGTGGGCGGCGCGCAGCGGGCCCCGGAGGCCTTCCGGGCCTTCATTCCCGATTGGTTTAAGTCGGAAACCCTGCGTAACGCTATTGGCTGGCTGCTGATGACCTTCGACCCTAACGTGCGCCAGACGCTCCGCCACGCCACCGTGGTACTGGCCACCAACTCCGAAACCGCCGACCTGGCCCGCCGGCTGGGGGCGCGGCGGGTAGAGCTGTTTCTGGATTCGGGTCTACCGGAGTCCTTCTTCCCGGCAGTGTTTCCGGAGCGTGAAGCCTCCCCTACCCTGCGTCTGCTGTGGCTGGGCCGGCTGTTTCCGCGCAAAGCTTTGCAGCTGGCCCTCGATGCGCTGAGCCGGGTAGACCGGCGGATTCCCTTTCACCTCACCATCATCGGGGACGGCCCGCTCGGCCCACAGATTCCGGGCTGGATTGCCCGCTACGGCCTTGAAGGCCGCGTGACCTGGCGCGGGGCCGTCTCGTGGCCGGAAGTACGCACGGCCTTTCTCACCCACGATGCCTTTCTGTTCGGTAGCCTGCGCGACTCGTTCGCCTCGCAGTTTCTCGAAGCCATGGCCACCGGCCTGCCCATCATTACCCTCGACCACCAGGGTGCCCACGACTTTATTCCGGCCGCCGCCGGTCTGAAAGTGCCGGTTACGACGCCCGTAGTTACTGCCCATGCGCTGGCCCGGGCGGTAGCATACTTCTACCATCACCCCCTGGAACGCCGGGCCGCCGGCCAGGCCGGCTACGAATTCGCCCTTACCCAGACCTGGACGGCCCGGGCAGCCCGCCTGCAATCCTTGGTCACCCCCTTGCTCCAGCAGCCTGCAGCGCACCGTATGGCAGCGCCCCTTGAACACGAGGATGCCGCGGCTGGCTCCCCTCAGCTGGCCCGGGCCTGATTGGGACGGCCAGTCGTAGTTTCTATCATCCCCCTTCCGGTCTACTTTCTACTTGTTCATATGCTGTACATTGTCATCCCGGTTTTTAACCGCAAAGACTTTACCCGGGCGTGCCTCAATTCCTTGCGGCAGCAGACTACCCCGGCGTTTCGGGTAGTGGTGGTAGACGATGGCTCTACCGACGGTACCGGCCAGATGCTACGCCAGGACTTTCCGGAGGTACTCCTGGAAGAAGGCGACGGTAACCTGTTCTGGACGGCGGGGGTGAACCTGGGTATCCGCCGGGCGCTGGCAGAAGGAGCCACCCAGGTCATGACCCTCAACAACGATGTGCTGACGGCCCCCGACTTTGTGGCCCAGATGCAGGCCGTAGCCGCCCAACACCCCACGGCCGTGCTGGGGGCGCTGGAACTGGATGTCAGCACCGGCCAGCCCGTGTACGGCGGCGAAACCCTGGACTGGCGCACCAACACCCGCCGCGACCTGCTGGAAACCCTGCCCCCGGAGCAGCGGCGGGGCCTGCACCCGGTTACCTACCTACCGGGCCGGGGCCTGCTGATTCCGCGCCAAGTGCTAGAAACCATCGGCCTGTTCGATGAGAAACGCCTGCCCCACTACCTCGCCGACTTCGACTATACCAGCGTAGCCCGCCGGCACGGCTTCCCGGTGTATTGTAACTATGCCGCCCGCCTCAGCACCTACCCCGAGGAAAGCGGCCAGGAAATAACCCGCCGCCAGCGTAGCCTGCGCGGGTATTATCAGCACCTGTTCGGCATCCGGGGGGGCGGCAACCTGCGCAACTTCACCCATTTCAGCCTCAAAAACTGTCCCCGGCCTTATCTGCCCTACTTTCTGCTGAACGGTTATGCCCGCCGGCTGGTCGGCTACTTCCTTCACTAACCAGCCGCTACGGCTTTTTCCCTTCCTGCTCATGCCCGGCTATTCACTTCTGCAGCTTCTGAGTGTGCTGGGCATTTTACTGAGCGGAACTGGCTGTACGCTGAGTTCCGGCCAGAACGGGGTGCTGGTTATCCGGCAGGGAGGCACCTACTCCGGCCGCTACGAAAGCACCGACCCGGATCAGCCCTGCATCCGTATTGCCACCACCGAGCCCGTGGTGCTGGACGGCTGCGAGTTGCGGGGGCCCGGCCGCCTGATTGACGCCACCAACGGCGGGGCCCGCCTCACGGTGCGCAACTGCCGGGGCCTGGGCCTGCTGCCGGCTACTGATAACCGGGCCCGGGGCCGCTTTCTGGAAATCAACGACGGCGTAAGCCTGCTGGCCGAAAACAACTACCTGGAGCACACGGCGGGCCTGTTGGTGTACCGTTGGCAGGGCGATGGTACGCCGCAGCAAACCATTGTGGTGCGCTTTAACCAAGCCCGCAATATCGACGGCCGCTTCCGTAACGGCAGCGGCGCGAAAGTCAGCTTTCTGCAACTCAATGAGGTGCACGGGCTGGCTGGTATCGATATCGGCTGGAATCAGGTTATCAATGAGCCCAACCAAAGCATGGTGGAGGATAACATTAACCTGCATAACTCCTCCGGTACGGCCGCCCGCCCGTTGCGGGTGCATCACAACTACATTCAGGGAGCCTACCCGGTACCAGCCACCGCCCCGCATTTTACCGGCTCCGGCATCACCACTGATGGCGACGCCTCCTCGGCCCTCACCACTACCGCTTACGTCGAAGCGTACGAAAACTCCATCGTAAGCACTTGTAACGCGGCCATGAATATCGCGGCCGGCCATCACAACCACTACTACCATAATCGCATCATACAGAGTAGCCTGCTGCCCGATGGCAGCCATTTGCCGGCCAGCTACGCCGGTATGGCCATTTTCAATGCCTACAAGAAACCCACCACGGTTTTTTTTGCCAACCGGATAACCGATAATACCGTTGGCTACGTCAGTTGGGGACGCCAAGCGCCACTTCCTGACCGTCACGACCTGAGTACCAATGCCTGCATGGCCTGCACCGGCACACAACACCTGCCCAATCCTGTTTCGCGGGCCCAGGAAACCCGGGAGCTGGCTAATTGGCAGAATAGTTTGCTGGCACGGGGGTTTCGGGCAGGGCCACGCCCAGGAACGAAAGCACCCATAGCCACCCGCAGCAACCAGCAGTAACTAATTGACTACCAATACGTGTAATTTTTTGACCTTGGGCAAAAGCCCAAAAAAGGCTCGTCAACTAGTGACGAGCCTTTTTTTTATTTCAGCGTATATTACTTATAATAATAATACAATTTCATTTCTCATCAATCAGCCTTACATATTCAATCTATTTTATACATTTGCAATGAACCTCAGGTATCAATCTAGCACTTTAACAAGTTACAGGTTGAGCTGGTTTTCTCAGAAACAGTCCATACACGCCAGTTTGCGGAATTTGGATTGCATCTAAAAGAGAACCGAACGTTCAGCGGGTTAGGCTTAACCCCTGGTGGCTGCAGATGGGATTGTGCGGAAGAATAAGCAGGTTTGCCACAGCATTTAAGCACCTTTTCAGGTAAGCGAGTATACGTCGGGACAGAGGGCCTTCACAGTGGCCACCCGCAGCATCAGGTGCCGGATGCTGCTTCTCAGACCCGGCAAACCGCTTTACCGAAAGGCAACGCAGGCAGGTTTCACCAATAGCATAAAAATCATTCGGCCATTTGGAACGAATTGTTTTTGGGAAGTAGTTTAACAAACATTCCTATATAGTTTTTTTCTTTTAAAGGCTCACAGAATGCAAAAAGGCCTCGGATCAAATTTTTCCCTGATGACTCAACGCAACCGCTCTGGTGCTCGCCTCCTGTCGTTATCGACGGCAGTATTTTCTCTTCTGAATCTGGTGCCCTCTTCAATGCAGGCACAAGGTCAGTTTCCAACCAACATCACGTACGCGGCTCCTATCACCATCACCCAGGGAGGAACGTACACGGGCAACTTTCGCAGCACTGACTCGAACACCCCATGTATCCGCATTCAGACTACCCAGCCTGTTACCATTACCGGCTGCACCCTGGTTGGTGCCGGCGACCTGATTGACGCCAAAAATGGCGGCTCGACGCTGGTGATTACCAACAACAAAGGCTACGGCACGCAGCAGAGCGTGGATAACCGCCGCCACGGCCGCTTTCTGGAGGTCAACTCCGGCCGCTCAGTACGGGTGGAAAACAACTACTTCGAGCATACGTCCGGTATTGCCGCTTACCAGTGGGGTGGCGACGGCTCAGCCTCGCAAACCCTAACGGTACGCTTCAACCAGGCCAAGAATATTGACGGCCGCTACCGCAACGGCGGAGGCCAGTACGTGCAGTTCTGCGGCCTGAACCAGGTGCGCAACGTGGGCAACATAGAAATTGCCTGGAACCAGGTGGTCAATGAGCCCAACAACAGCCTAGTAGAAGACAACATCAACTTCTACAACTCCGGTGGCGTGCAGCAGAGCCCGGCTCGGGTGCACGATAACTACGTGCAGGGCGCCTATCCCTACCCCGCCAACGGCAACACCTTCACGGGTACGGGCATGACTACCGATGGGGATGGCTCTTCGCCGACTACTACGGCCGCCTTCATTGAGGCGTACAACAACCAGTTCATTTCGACCTGCAACGCGGCCATGAACATTGCCGCCGGCCACGACATCTACTACCATGATAACCGCATGGTAACCAGCGCGCTGATGCCGAATGGCACGCCCCTGAATGCTACGTACGCGGCTACTGCGGTATTCAACGCCTACCAGCAGCCCGGCAACGTTTTCTATAACAACCGCACGGTAAACAATACCATCGGGTTTGTGAAGAATGGGTACAACGTGCCCTTCGCTAACCGCCACGACCTGAGCTCGGGAGCCTGTGCCACCTGCACCGGCACCAACCACCTGCCCAACCCCATTACCCTGCAGACGGAGCAGAATGAGCTGACGCTGTGGCAGCAGAAGCTGCAGCAGAACGGTATTACGCTGGGCTCGGGTGGTACTAACTCGGGCGGCACTACTACGCCTGCTCCAGCCCCGACGCCTACCCCCGCTCCTACCCCGGCTCCAGCCCCCATTGACCCCACCAACGCCGTCTTCGTACGAGCTATCAACGTGAATGGCGAAGCTGCTACCATTGATGGTAAGAGCTGGGAAGCCGGCAGCGCTGCTACGGGCTTCCAGACTAACGGTACGCCGTTCGCCAATCAGGGCGTTACCCTGAACCCCGCTACCGACGCTGCCCGCGCGGCCATGATCCGGTCATCAGTGTACAGCAACGCGCTGTCGGCCAACGTGAGCGTGAGTAATGGCACCTACTTGGTGTATGCGTATGTATGGGAAGATAATAACGCCGCTACGTTCAGCGTAACCCTGGAAGGCCAGACGGTACAAAGCAACCACAACAGTGGCGCGGCCGGCAGCTGGAGCCGCCTGGGGCCGTTCACGGCCAACGTCACCGATGGTACCATTACCCTGACTACTTCGGGTGGTGATGCTAATCTGTCGGGTATTGAAATCTGGCGGGCCGGCACTACGGCCGCCAACCAGGCCCCCACGGTAAGCCTGGCCGCCGCCAGCACCGCCGTGACCGTCAACTCGGCCCTGGCCCTGACGGCCACCGCCGCCGACGCTGATGGCTCGGTGGCCAAAGTGGAGTTCTTCAACGGCGCCACCAAGCTGGGCGAAGACACCTCGGCCCCCTATCAGCTGAGCTGGACGCCCACTGCCGCCGGTACCGTTGCCCTCACCGCCCGCGCCACCGATAATGCCGGCGCTGCCACTACCTCGGCGGCCGTCAGCGTAACCGTTAACGCCGCCAACACCGCGCCGGCTCCTACGTTCTCGGGCCCGGCTAACTCCACCTTCTTCCGGGCCGTCAACATCAACGGCCCGGCCCTGACGCTGGATGGCCGCTCCTGGGAGGCCTCGTCCGGCGCTGCCAACGTGCAGATTACCGGTATGGCCTTTAGCAATACGGCCTCCGTTCTGAACCCAACAGCCGATGCTACCCGCGCCGGTATGATTACCTCGGCCGTGGGGGGCAGCACCGTGGGCGCTACCATCAGTAACGTGACCAACGGCACGTATAGCGTGTACGCCTACATCTGGGAAGATAACGCGCCGGAAACCACCAGCATCGTGGTAGAAGGCCAGACGGTGCAGAGCAATTATAACACCGGCGCGGCCGGTAATTGGAGCCGCCTGGGGCCGTTCACGGCCAACGTCACCGATGGCAACATCACGCTGGTAACTTCAGGCGGCCACCCCAACCTGTCAGGCATTGAAATCTGGAAGTCGAACACCGCCACCCAGAACCAAGCCCCCACGGTGAGCCTGGCCGCCGCCAGCACCGCCGTGACCGTCAACTCGGCCCTGGCTCTGACGGCCACCGCCGCCGACGCTGATGGCTCGGTGGCCAAAGTGGAGTTCTTCAACGGCGCCACCAAGCTGGGCGAAGACACCTCGGCCCCCTACCAGCTGAGCTGGACGCCCACTGCCAGCGGCACCGTTTCGCTCGCGGCCAAAGCCACCGATAACGCCGGAGCTACTACCACCTCTGCCGCCGTTAGCGTAACCGTAAATGCGGCTGCAACGGCCACGTTCTACCGGGCCATCAACCTCAACGGCTCGGCCACCACGCTGGACGGTAACGCCTGGCAGGGCAGCAATGCGGCAAACTATACCACCAATGGCACTACCTTCGCCAACCAGGGTGTAACGCTGAACCCGGCTACCACCACGGCCCGGGCCCAGATGATCCGCTCTTCGGTGTACGGCCGCAACCTGACCGTCACGATGACCAGCGTCCCGAATGGCTCGTACGACGTATATGCCTACGTCTGGGAAGATAATGCGGCCCAGACGGTGAGCATCACGGTAAACGGTCAGCCGGCCCTGAGCAACTACAATACCGGCACGGCCGGCTCCTGGAAGAAGATTGGCCCGTACGCGGTAACCGTTACCAACGGCACCATTCAGCTGGTAGGCAGCGGCGGCGACCTGAACCTCTCGGGGGTGGAAGTATGGAGCAAAGGCAGCACCGCCTTCCAGTCGCTGAACCCCTTCCAGCCGGCTCCGGCCACCATGGCGGCCGTACTGAACCCAGCCTCGGGTGATGCTTCGGCAGCGGCAGTTCTGCGGCCGGCCCTGGTTGCCACGCTGGCACCGGCTTCGCGCCAGCGCGTGGCCCCTCGCCTAAGCTAGTTCGTTAGCTGCCAGATCTGAGCAGCAACAAAAAGCTCAACAAAAGCCAGACTCCTGACGGAGTCTGGCTTTTTGCGTTGGCAGCAACGCTATGAGCAGCTCTTATTTCAATTATTCAAGTTTAAAAATAAATATTTCAGTAAAATGTATTGGATATGTAATTTATAATACAATAATTTGTCGTAAAAGTTCTACGCGCAGGTTTGCGCCGATGCTGCTGTCTCACTTTCTATTCTCACCTCTATGAAGCGCGCACTCATTACGGGCATCACGGGCCAGGATGGCTCCTACCTCGCCGAATTACTCTTGAGCAAGGGCTACGAAGTCCACGGCATCAAGCGCCGTTCGTCCATGTTCAACACCGAGCGGATTGACCATCTGTACCAAGACCCCCACGAGCGGAACGTGCGCTTCAAGCTGCACTACGGCGACCTTACGGACTCTACTAACCTGATCCGCATCGTGCAAGAAGTACAGCCCGACGAGATTTACAATCTGGGGGCCATGTCGCACGTGAAAGTGTCGTTTGATACGCCCGAGTACACGGCCGACGTGGACGGCATCGGCACGCTGCGCCTGCTGGAAGCCATCCGGATTCTGGGTCTCACCCACAAAACGCGCATCTATCAGGCCAGCACCTCCGAGCTGTACGGGTTGGTGCAGGAAGTGCCCCAGCGCGAAACCACGCCCTTCTATCCCCGCTCGCCTTACGCCGTGGCCAAGCTCTACGGCTTCTGGATTACGGTGAACTACCGCGAGGCCTACGGCATGTATGCCTGCAACGGCATCCTGTTCAATCACGAAAGCCCCCAGCGCGGCGAAACCTTCGTGACGCGCAAAATCACCCGCGCCGCCACCCGCATTGCCCTGGGCCTGCAGGACAAGCTGTACCTGGGTAACCTGGACGCCAAGCGCGACTGGGGCCACGCCAAGGACTACGTGGAAGCCATGTGGCGCATGCTCCAGCAGGACCAGCCCCGCGACTACGTGGTGGCCACCGGCGTAACCACCACCGTGCGCGAGTTTGTGCGGCTGGCGTTTGCCGAGCTGGGCATTGAGGTGGGCTTTAGCGGCCAGGGCGCGCAGGAAACCGGCTTCGTGGTGGCTTGCCACCACCCCGATTTTCAGCTGGCCGTGGGCCAGGAAGTGGTAGCGGTGGACAAGGCGTATTTCCGCCCCACGGAAGTAGAGCTGCTTATCGGCGACCCCACGCGGGCCAAAACCGAGCTGGGTTGGGAGCCGCAGTACGACCTGCCGGCCCTGGTGCAGGACATGGTGCAGGCCGACCTGCGCCTGTTCCGCCGCGACGCCGTGCTGCTGGAAGCCGGCCACCAGATCATGTACCACGATGAGTAGCATAGGGTGAGTGGGTATGAGGGTTGGAGGGTAGGAGTCAGCACTGGTAATTGACCGACACCTTATCATACCCCTACCCCCATACCCTCCTACCCTCCTACCCTCCTACCCACATACTCTTACTTTTCCTCATGGAACATAACGCCAAACTATACGTGGCCGGCCACCGGGGCATGGTGGGCGCGGCCCTGGTGCGTCGCCTCAAGGCAGCAGGCTACCACAACCTCGTTACCCGCACCTCTCAGGAGCTGGACCTGCGCGACCAGGCCGCCGTGGAAGATTTCTTCGCGCTGGAAAACCCCGATTACGTGTTGCTGGCCGCCGCCAAAGTGGGCGGCATCCAGGCCAACAATGTGTACCGGGCCGATTTCCTGTACGATAACCTCATGATTCAGAGCAACGTGCTGCGGGAAAGCCAACGGCACGGAGTGAAGAAACTATTGTTTCTGGGCTCCTCCTGCATTTACCCCAAACTAGCCCCGCAGCCCATCAAGGAGGAATACCTGCTGACCGGCCTGCTGGAACCTACCAACGAGCCCTACGCCATTGCCAAAATTGCCGGCCTCAAGCTCTGCGAAGCCTACCGTAGTCAGTACGGCTGCAATTTTATCTCGGCCATGCCCACCAACCTCTACGGCCCCGGCGACAACTATGACCTGCAGAACTCGCATGTGCTGCCGGCCCTGCTACGCAAGTTTTCCGAGGCTGTTGCATTAGGCCTGCCCCGGGTGCCGGTGTGGGGCACCGGCACGCCGCGCCGCGAGTTTCTGCACGTCGATGATCTGGCCGATGCCTGCCTGCACCTGCTGCTGCACTATAACGAGGCCGAACCCGTCAACATTGGCACCGGCCGCGACATTAGTATTCAGGAACTGGCCGACTTAGTGGCCGAACTCACGGGCTACGCGGGTGAAATCCTGTTCGACTTCTCCAAGCCCGACGGTACGCCGCGCAAGCTGCTGGATGTGCATAAGCTGCACAAGCTGGGCTGGCAGCACTCCATTGGGTTGCGCGAGGGCATCACGGCCGTGCTGCAGTCGGCCGACTGGCAGCAGGCCACCCAGCGCCCCGAACCCCAATTTGCCTGAATGACCTGATTTCTACCAATCCAGCCCCGGTTACTATGCACGATGTTCTTCTGCGGGCCCAGCGCAAAGCGGGCCGGCTACTCCGCGAGTGGGTTCCGTATCACAGTCACTACCGACCTGCCGGGGTGCATGCCAGCAGCCGGACACTAGCGGCGCAGCCAGGCAGCGGGGCCGCCTATTTCGGCGTAGTGCCCGGCTATATTTCTCACTTGGCTATTCCTGATGATTTCTACCAGCACGCTACCGTGTACCAAGGGCTGCACGGCAAACCCAACCGCCAGGAAAAGGTGCCGCCGGCCTTTGTGGTAGAGTTGCTGGATGGCCGGGTGTACGCCGACAATTTCAACAGCGTAGCCATACTAGCCGCCGATGGCAAACTGGTAGGCGACGTCTCTTTTCAGTACAATGGGCAGCAATGGAACATTACCCCGCCCCAGGAAAACAACATCTTTCAGCAGCTCTATTTTCAGGAGCCGCTGGATGTACCCGGCACGGTGTGCAGCCTGCTTTCGGGCGGCGGCGCGGCCAGTGGCAACTACTACCACTGGCTGATTGACTCGCTGCCCCGCCTGCACCTAGTGCAGGCGGCCGGCCTGCTGGATGCCGTGGATTTTTTCCTGGTCTATGACAAATCGAAACGGTTTGTGCAGGATACGATGCGGGCGTTGGGCATTGGACCCGAGCGGCTATTGGATGTAACCGAGCGGCAGCATGTGCGCGCCCGCTCTCTGCTGGCAACCTCCAGCGTGCGGGGTAACCTCACGCATACTCCCAACTGGGCCTGCGACTTCCTGCGCAGCATTCTGCTTCCAGCACCCGTAGTAGCCCGTCAGTTCAGCCCCTATATCTACATCAGCCGACGCGACGCGCCGGGGCGTCATATTCTCAACGAGCCGGCGGTAGAAGCCCTATTGCAGGAATTCGGGTTTGAAAGCCATGTATTGACACCGTATTCCCAGGACGAAAAAACGGCGCTGTTTGCCCAGGCCCGCATTATCGTTTCCTCGGTGGGGGCCGGGCTGGCCAACATCGTAGTCAGCCCGGTTGGGGCGCAGCTCATTGAGTTGTTTCCCACCAGCTTTGTGGTGGCTGATTACCTGGAAGTCACTTCCCGCCTGGGCATCGGGCACCACTATCTGGTGTGCGAGACTCCCAACGCCAGCACATCACGGGCGGGGGCGCAGCGCGACGACCTGCTGGTGGACCTGGATGCCCTTCGGACTTTACTGAAAACGGCCATCAAGCGCCAGCCACAACCTCTGCCGGCCTAGCTTTTCCTTCGCACGGAGTGTTGTTCCTATCTCCTGTCATTTCCTTCTGCCTATGCCTTCCGTTCTGCTTTCCGTAGTTACCTGGAACAGTGCCGATTCCATTGAGGCGTGCCTGCACTCCGTGCTGGCCCAGTCTTACCCCGATTTCGAGGTCTGGGTGGTCGACAACAATTCGCACGACGATACCTGTGCCCGGGTAGCTGCCCTGGCCGCCACCGATGCCCGGGTGCAGCTGCACGCGCTGCCTCGCAACACGGGTTTCTGCGGGGGCCACAACTACTCGCTCGACCGTACCACGACCGAACTGGTGCTGCTGGTAAACCCCGATGTGGAAATGGAGCCCAATTACCTGACCCGTGCCGTAGCCGCCATCGGGCAGGATGAGCAGATTGGCACGGTATGCGGCCTCCTGATTCAAAGCCAGGAAGACGACCCGCGCATTGATAGTGCCGGCATGACAGCCCTCCCCGATGGCCGCTTCAGCCTGCGGCTGCACGGCCAGCACCTGAGCGAAGTCGGCCCGCTGACGGCGGCCTACGTGGATGGGGCCGATGGGGCGCTACCTCTGTTTCGGCGGCGGTTCATTAATGACTTACGGGTGCAGGGCGAATTTTTTGACTCCCGTTTTTTCGCGCACAAAGAGGACTGGGATATTGCCTGGCGGGGCCGTCTGTACGGGTGGCGCACCCTGTTTGAGCCCGCCTGCCGGGCGCTGCATCCGCGCCAGTTTCTGCCGGCCAACCTGCGCCTACGCCGCCGCCTGAGCGGAGCTATCAAAACCGATGCCGTGAAAAATCAGTGGCTGCTGCTGCTGAAAAACACCACCACCAGTCAGATTCCCCGATTGGCAGCGCGGGCCCTGCCCCGCCAGCTGGGCATCCTGGCCTACTCCCTGCTGGCGGAGCGAGCTTCCCTTAAGGCCGTCGGCTACCTGTGGCGTAACTGGCGTGACGTATTAGTGAGTCGGCAGCTGGTGCAGGAACGAGCCCGCCGTGGCTGGACGCCGCCGCCCTTTCCTGATGCGAGTGCGCCCCCGCTGCTGAGCATCTGCATCCCTACGTATCATCGGCCCGAACTACTGGCCCGGACCCTGCGCTCGGTAGGCATCCTGCCGCCGGAAGTAGAGTTGCTGGTATCCGACAATTCCACGGCCAACGACTTCAGCGAGCGGGTTACTACCCATGTGCTCAGCGAACAGCCCACGGCCCGGTGGCAATATTACCGCAATCCGCCCGGTGGCAATGCCTCCACCAACTGGCAGGCCTGCGTAGGCCGCGCCCGGGGCCGCTACATTCTCATGCTGCATGATGATGATTATCTGCTGCCCGGGGGCCTGGCGGCTATATTGCACGTATTGCACCGCCAGCTCCCGGAGCAGCACCACGCCGTGCTGTTCGGGGTGAGTATTGTGAATGCGCAACGGCACGAGTTGCAGCGCCAGGTACCCGCCCGCTCCCGCTGGCTGGCACCCGCTCAGGCGGTGGAAGCCCTGCTCACTAATTCTTCCCTGGTTCGGGTACCCGCCCTGGTGGTCAGCAAAGATGCGTACCTGCAAGCCGGCGGCCCTGACCCCAGCCAACAGGACACCGATGATACCGACCTCTGGCTGCGCATTTTTGCCCGCACCGGAGTGCAGCTGGAGCCCACCTGCACGGCCGCTTACACCGTGCATGAAGCAGCCCTCACGAGCACCATGTTTCAGGAGCGCAACGTGCAGCTGCTGCTACGCATCTTCCAGAAGGCGCGGGGCCAGCAGCTTTTGCCGGAACCACGCCTGCGCCGGGCGGCCGCTAACTTCTTCCACCAGTTTGTGCTGGCCGGAGCTTACCGCGCCCTCCGGAACCATGATGCCGCCGGGGCCCGCCGGATATTGCGGCTGCTGGAGCTACCGGAGTTGCGCCAGCTACCGGTTTCGCTGCGGTGGCTACCAGCCCGGCTGGGCCTCGGGCTGGCGGCCCGCTTCCGCTGGACGCCTCCCGCTTATGATGGGGCCGCCTGGCTCCGGCCCTCCGTGTAGTTGTCATCTTTCCACAAAAAAGCCTGTTCCGGTTTCGGAACAGGCTTTTTTAGCTGTATAAAGGCCGGTTAATTATAACGCCGGTACACCACTTTCAGCGGCCGGCCTTCCAGGTAGTTTTCCACGCCTTCATCCAGGGCCCGGCGGTAGATGCCCAGCACTTCGTGCAGGCTATCCACAGTCTGGTCAATGATTTCGTCGGTCATGGAATAATTGGTGATGAAGGACGGGCACAGCATACCGCGCCGCGTAGTTTCCTGCAGAAACAAGGCCCGCATAGCCTGGGAAGGCTGCCCGGCCGCATCCCGCGTGGCATACGATAAGCAGCAGGGCCGGCCCATCAGCTGCACGTAGGGGGCCAGGCCGTGGCTTGCAATGCTTTGGTTGAAGCCCAGGGCCAGCCGCTCGCCCAGTTCATAGAGCCGCTCCACTACCGGCTCCTGCCGGTATACCTGCATCACGGCGCGGGCGGCGGCCAGGGCGTGGGTTTCGGCTCCATACGTAGTGGAAAGCAGGAATACCCGCTCGTGCGCGTGTTCCAGTCCTCCCCGCTCCATCAGCTCACGGCGGCCTGCCAGGGCGGCCAAGCTGAACCCGTTGCCCAAGGCCTTGCCGAAGGTAGATAAATCGGGCCGGATGCCGTGGCAGTACTGGGCACCCTGGTTATGCCAGCGGAATCCGGTGATAATCTCATCGAAGATGAGTACGACACCTTCGCGGCGGCACAGGGCCTGTACGCCGGCCAGGTAGCCGGGCAGCGGCGCTTGGTCCTTCTCCACTTCCATAATCACGCAGGCCACCTGGCCTGGGTGCGCCGCCAGCAGGGTTTCCAGACTGGCCAGGTCGTTGTAGCGAAACTTCAGGCTGAGGTGGCTGATGGCTTCCGGAATACCGGCCTGCAGCGGCGTGGTACCCATAAACCAGTCATCAACGGAAAAAAACGGATGGTCCTGGCAGACCGCCACCAGACTGCGGCCCGTATAGGCCCGGGCCAGCTTAATGGCGGCGCTGGTCACGTCGGAGCCGTTTTTAGCGAATTTCACCATATCGCCGGCCTGCGTGAAAGCCAGAAACTCCTCGGCTGCTTCCAGCTCCAGCAGCGCGGGCCGACCGAAGTTGGTACCCAGCTCCATCTGCCGCTGAGCGGCCTGCACCACGGGCTCGTATGCATGACCCAGCGTCACGGACCGCAACCCCGCCCCAAACTCCACGAACTGGTTGCCATCTACATCCCAGACGTGTGCCCCCTGCCCCCGCACGAGGTAAGGGGCCATGAACTCGGGAAACTGGTCGTCGCCTTTGGCATAAGTGTGCGCGCCGCCCGGTATTACGCGGTTGAACCGGCTTCTGAGCAGCCTGGAGCGGGTGAAGCTGCGGGGCTGCTGCGAAAAAGAAGTAGCTCCGGCGAGCGGTGCGGCGGGGGCCAAGGTGGAAGGATCTGGCATGATAGAGGCTCTTGACAACGAGCAGTTGAGGTGCACACGCTATAAGCAGCACGGCCGGAAAGTCATCAGGAAATGGGTTGCAGCAGTCCGGCACCTTCCAGAGCTACCGCGGCGCGGTGCAGCAAAGGGAAGGGTAACGCGGCTTTTTCGGCCACATCGAGCAGGTTGTGGGTACCGTCGGAGAGGTTGAGGAGCCAGAGCAGAGCCATTTGCCAGTCGGCTCCCTCCTGCCCGCCGCCTACGCCCTTGTACAGGCCCCGGCGGCCCAGTTGCGGCTCGCCGTAGGGGCTGAGGTTGCGGTAGGTACGGTTGTGTTCCAAAGCGGTGCAGATGTTCATGACCAGCCCCAGACTTTCGGTCAGCTGCTCGGGGCGCACAAATTCCAGGTTATCGGCAGAGGTATGGTACTCGGCAAATTCCCCGAACGGCGTGCGCGAAAGACAACCCACCGGCAGGTTAAAGCCCGGAGAGCAATATTGCCGCTCGTCGTAGCCATAGGGCAGCCAGGGGCGCACGGTATGCGGTGCACCTGTCTCGCGCAACACCACGGCCACGGCCCGGTCTACTTCGGCGGCGCCTCGCCGGCTTTGCTTGTAGGTGAAGCGGCCGGGGCCGCCCAGCAGCGTGAGCACCAGCCCGTGCCGGATCAAGCCCACAGTGTCACGGTGGCGGCTCAGCCATACAATCGAGCCGATAGTGCCCGGCCCGAATACAAACCGGTAGGTGTAGCGGCGCGGCTGTCGGGCCAGTTCGCGGGCCAGAAACACGGCCACCACCAGCCCCGAGAGGTTGTCATTGGCCAGCGACGGGTGGCAGCAGTGGCAGGAAAGCAGCACTTCTTCCTCGCAGGCTCCCGGCAGCACCAGTTCGCCGTAGGTCAGGCTGCCCTGCTCATCCAGCGTGCTGTCGATGCAGACTTCGTAGTAATCATCCTGCAGGGTTTCGCGGTGTTGGTGGCTCAAGCAGAAACCCCAATTGGCCTGGTAGTAGCTCGTGCGGTACGGAATCAGCTCGGGCTGCTCAGGGAGGGAGAACAGGTGGTCATGCAGCTCCTGCCGCGAAAACCAGCCGTGCACTGGCGTGCTATACTGCAAAATATGCAGGTTGTGCTGCTGAAAATCAATGACCCGCTCTCCGGCCGCGTTTTTCACCCAGGCGTCGCGGATGGTCCACTCGGCCGGCACCGTCCAGTCGAGGGCCGGGGTGCCGCTGGGCACCTCGTGTACGCGCAGGGCGGGCAGATACTCGCGCAGGATGCTCAGCGTCTGGCGTACCCCTTCGCCCGTGATGCTGCGGCAAATTGGGAACAGGCGTTCCAGCAGCGCGTGCATAGCCGCCCCCGGCGTGGGGGCGGCATCGGGAGGTAAAGAAACGAGGGGAGCGGCCGGTTGCATGAGGGTAAGGCAGAAAAGAACGTCAAGCAGATATGCGAAAACCGATCCGGGCTTTTCACCCGCCCAGCACCAGCTTGCGCAGATAAAATGCCTCCGCGTAGCGGGTGGCACTTTGAATACCGCGCAGCCGGGGCAACGCCCGAAACGTTTCGTCATCGTACCAGTGCTTGCCGGCCTGACTGGGAAACCCTTCCCGGAGCAACCGCAGCTTCTCGTCGAGTACGGCGGCTGGCAGCTCCACAAAAGCGGCCGGATTGCCCAGGTCGCCGTCGTATTTGGGTATCTCGTACTCCAGAATCAGGTGGCTGCGAAACGTATTCCAGGTCAGTTCCGACACCAAGCGGTGGTCCTGGTGCAAATCGTGCTGGTAATGGGTCAGAATCAGGTTGGGCTGGAAGCCCTTCAGGCGTTCAAACTCGCTTTTGATAGCGGCCCGCTCTGCCAACAAAGAGCCGTCGGCGAAGCGGTGTACCGTAATGGAAACCGTGCCGGCCGGGGCAGCGGCCAGAAACAGCCGGGCGCTGGCTTCGGCCTCGCGGGCCCGCTCATCGGTGGCAGCCCACACCACCCAGTGCACGGCCTCCACGCCGCCCTCCCGGAGCCACCGCAAAATGGCGCCACCGGCCCCAATCTCAATATCGTCGCAGTGCGCGCCCAGGCACAGCAGCCGTAACGGAGCCGTTGGGCTCAGGCTCAGCATGCGGCCGCTGCTGCTGTAGGGAGTTTGGCGCGCCGCTGCAGATACTGCACTGGCTCGGCGGGCGTGCGCCACACCTCCCAGGGTGCGTTGCCCCGGGCGCTCAGCTCATCCAGCTGCTGCTTGTCTTTGAACGTGTCCATGGCGGCCCAGAATCCGGCGTGTCGGTGGGCCTGCAGGCGGCCTTCCCCAATGAGCCGCTGGAACGGCTCTTCCACCAGCTCTTCGCCTTCACCCAGGTAGTCAAATACTTCCGAGCGAAACGCAAAATAGCCCGCGTTGATCCAGAGTCCCGATTTAGCAATGGGGCTGATGTACTCCACCTGATTTTCTTCGCTCAAAGCCACCACGTGGAAGCTATGCGGCGGCTGGTAAGCCATGAAGCTGCCCACGGCTTCGGAAGCCGTAAAATCGGCTACCTGCTGATCCAGGTCCAGGTCAGTCAGGCCGTCGGCATAGTTGGCCAGAAACATTTCCTCGCCTTCCAGAAACGGCTGCACGGCCCGGAGCCGCTGGCCCACGTTGCTGTGCAAGCCCGTATCTACGAACGTGATGTTCCAGTCGTCGATATCGGAGCTGAGCAGCTTTACCTGCTGCCCGCCCTTAGAGAATACGAAGTCGTTGGACAGGCACTCGTTGTAGTTCATGAAATATTGCTTCACCGAATCGGCTTTGTAGCCCAGGCACAGGATAAAGTCTTTGTGGCCGAAATGCGCGTAATAGCGCATAATGTGCCAGAGCATGGGCCGGTAGCCCAGCGGCACCATCGGCTTGGGGGTGTTCTCGGAGAACTCACGCAGGCGCATACCTTGCCCGCCGCAGAATAGAACTACTTTCATCGTGGGGAGAGAGAAAATGAGTAGAAACCGGCCCGGCAGCGGCCCGGATGGTAGTCAATGAGTGGCTATTGGTACACCTGCACCTCCGGAATGGGCACTACGAAACGGCCGCCCCACTCGCGGATATCCTGCATCTGCTCCATAATTTCCTCCCGTAGGTTCCAGGGCAGAATCAGCACGTAGTCGGGCCGGGTCTGGCGGATCAGGTCGGGGTGGCAGATGGGAATGCGCGTGCCGGGCAGGAAGTTGCCCTGCTTGTGCGGACTTACATCCACGGTATATTCCATAAAATCGGTGCGGATGCCGCAGTAGTTGAGCAGCGTGTTGCCTTTGCCCGGCGCGCCGTAGCCCACCACCGTTTTGCCTTCGCGCTTAGCCTCAATCAGAAACTCAAGCAGTTTGCGCTTCGTTTCCTTGGCCTTCTCCTCGAAATCAGCATAATACGTCAGGTCCGTAATACCGGCTTCCAACTCCTGCTCCCGCAGGGCCCGTACCCGGCGAGTTACGGGGTGCGTCGTATCGGCGGTGTGGCGGGCGAAGATGCGCAGCGAGCCGCCGTGCGTGGGCAACTCCTCCACATCAAACAGGGTGAGGCCATGATGGGCAAAAATGCGCTCCACGGTATAGAACGAGAGGTAGCTGAAATGCTCGTGGTAAATCGTGTCGAACTGGTTGCCTTCCATGAGCCGCAGCAAATGCGGAAACTCCATGGTGATAACGCCGCTCGGTTTCAGCAGTATCTGCATTCCGGCCACAAAGTCGTTGATGTTGGGAACGTGGGCCAGCACGTTGTTTCCCAACAGCAAATCGGCCTGCCCGCTCAGCTCGGCCACGTAGCGGGCCGTGTCAAGCCCGAAAAAGCGCACCAGCGTATTGATGCCTTTCGCCTGAGCGTGGCCGGCTACGTTGGCCGCCGGCTCGATACCCAGCACCGGAATTTCCTTCTCCACAAAATACTGCAGCAGGTACCCGTCGTTGGAGGCCACCTCTACTACCAGACTATCCTTGGTAAGGCCAAACCGCTCCGTGGCCATATCGGTGTAGCGGCGGGCATGGCGCAGCCAAGAGGCCGAGTAGGAAGAGAAATAGGCGTAATCGTTCTGGAAGATTTCCTCGGAGGTCACAAACTCATCCAGCTGCACCAGAAAGCAGTCACGGCACACGCGGGCGTGCAACGGGTAAAAGGCTTCGGCCCGGTTAAAGGCGTGGGGGCGCACATGGTCCTGGCACAGCGGGGAAGTGCCCAGGTTCACAAACGTGAAATCGAGCGGGGCCCCGCAGAACCGGCACGGACTAGCCGGCGGCTCCACCGGGGCAGACCGCAGGGTATCCGGGTTGGTCAGCAGAACAGGCCGGGTATCGGCAACAGCTAATGCTACAGTGGGCGAGAACGAGGATATCTGTTCCATAGCCTTTGATGGAGGGAAAGGGGGAAGGAGATGAAAGCGGTTTAACCGGCCGGGAACCGGCTACATGACCGACCGGGAAATGGCTTGATCGAAGGGCGCAACGGTCAGCCGGAAATACTCTTCCTGCTCGCGGCGCAGCTGGTCAATCAGCCGGCCTTCCGGGAGCAGTACGTCATCGTAGGTGAGGGCCTGGTCCTTGGGCACATCGTGGCGCAGAATACAGCCCTCGGCCACCCCAATCGGCAGCAGATTTTCGCGGCGGGTCACGTCAGCATTTTCGGCCAGCCCGTACGTGTGGTAGTGCCCGATGCCGTCGAGCACCTGCCCGGCGAAGAGCGGGATTTTGGCAGCCGTTATTACTTCCACGCACATGGGGCCGGCCGGAGCCAGGGCCGCATCCTGAAACAGCACGGCCCGCGCCACGGTAGTGGGCGTTTCAAAGTGGCACAGGTGGTAAGGCGTGTAGAAGCAGTACAGCGGCCCCGGCCCCAACTTATACAGCTTGAGGTAATGCTGCTGCACAGGGTCATCAATGGTACCCAGCACAAATATGCCGGGGCCGGGCTCGGCACCCACCACGTAGTCTACTATGCCGGGGCCGCCATTCAGCAGCAGCTCGTGCGGGTACCAGTCGGCGGCCTTGGTTATGGGCGTACCGGCTTCCACGGTGGGCCCCAGCATACCCCGGCGCGCCACCTGCATGCCCAACGCGTTGGCCACTACAGCCTGCTCGAAGCTGATTTTGCTACCATCGGCGAAGCTGGTAACCATGCTGGGGTTCTGGCCCCACTGGCGGGCAAAACCTTCCTGGGTGGTGGGGTTGCGGTAGGGGTCGTGCAGGCCTTTGATGTTGCCGCAGAGTACCGGCGTTACGCCCAGGCCCTTCACGAAGCGGGCTAGGTTGAGGGTTACGCCCGGCTGGTCGCCGTCGGCCACGGTGTATACCACGCCGGCCCGGTCGGCGTACACTTTCAGAATCGGTCCCACCGTGCCGTCCAGCTCGGCGTTGAGCAGGATGATGTGCTTGCCGTGCCGAATGGCTTCCAGCACTACGCGCGCTCCGTGCTCCACGGCCCCGGTCACCTCAATAATAGCCTCGATACCGGCGGCGCGGCTCAATAGCAGGGCATCATCGGTAATGGCGGGGCGGCCCTGCGCCAGGCAGGCCTCTAGCTGGGCCACGGAGCCTACTTCCACCACATCCGTAACGCCGGCTTCGGCATAAATGGCGCGGGCTTTTTCGGGGGTGCGGTTGGCAATGGCTACCAGTTCCATCCCGGGCACATAGCGGCAAATCTGGCGGGCTACCCCCCGAGCCATGAAGCCCGCGCCCACCATGGCTACCCGAATCGGGCGGCCTTCGCGCTGGCGCTGTTGTAAAGCAGTATCAATGATGAGCATGGGTTTCTGGAATTATGAAGTTGAGGTATGGAGAAGAAATTGGGGCCGCCTCCGGCGGCCGGGGCTGGCCCCAATTCCTAGCCCTTACTTTTCAGTTCCCGGCTATTCTACCGGCTCGGGTACCCGCAAGTAGAAATCGGGGTGGTGCTGGTCCTTCTCCGAAACGAGCAGGGGCTCGAAAGGCCACTGAATCCCGATGGCCGGGTCATTCCAGCGCAACCCCCGCTCATGGCCGGGCGCATACTTGGCCGATACCTGGTAGCACACATCCGTGTTGTCCTGCAGCGTAAGGAAGCCGTGGGCGAAGCGACCGGGCACAAACAGCATCCGGAACGAGTCGGCAGTCAGCTCCACACCCAGCCACTGCCCGTACGTAGGCGACTCTTCCCGCAGGTCCACAATCACATCGAGAATGGAGCCGCGCGTGCAGCGTATCAGCTTGGTTTCCTCGTGGGGCGAGAGTTGAAAGTGCATGCCGCGCAGCGTGCCCCGGTGCGGATTGGAGGAGACGTTGGCCTGCAGGGGCGGCATGAGAATGCCGTGGGCGGCAAACTCGTCTTCGCACCAGGAACGGGCAAAAAAGCCGCGCTCGTCGGCCATCCGGTCAACGTCGATGATGAAAGCGCCGGGCAGCTCTGTTTCGGTGAAAATCATGGATCGTGGCGGTTAAAGTTGGTAGAACGGTGGTGACAGGACAGGAAGAAGAAAGCCTCAGGCCACAACGGGCACCGGTACCACCAGTGGCCGGGCGCTAACGTTGCGGACCCAGCTCAGGTCGTCGCCCAGCTCGTGCGTGTCGCGCAGGCTGGTGAGTACCCGAAGGCGCATCAGCTCCGACGACCGGAAGGCGGCATCCCGGAAGTTCATCCGCAGCAAGCCGTCACGCAGTTCGGCAATGGCATCGGTGAGGGTGCGGCGGGGCTGGTGGGCAGGGGCAAGTTCCTGGTACAAGCTAAAATCGACGCGGTAAGAGCGTTTATCCGGCGGTGCATCGGCGTTGAGGCTCACGCGGGTGCCGGGCAGAGCGTCGGCCACGGCGTAGGCCAGGTCGCGCACCTGGTAGTTCCACTGGTCGGAGCCGGTGTTGACGGCCAGAAAGGTGCCGCCCACTTCAGCCGGCCGGCCAATGGCCCACTCAATGGCGCGGGCCATATCCTGTACATGAATCAGGGGCCGCCAGGGCGTACCGTCGCTCAGGATGCTGATTTCGCCGGCCGCTACGGCTCCGGCCACAAAGTCGTTGACTACCAGATCCAGCCGCAGCCGGTCGCTCCAGCCACAGGCAGTGGCAAAGCGCAGACAGGTCACCAGAAAGTTCTCATCGGCCAGCGGGCGCAGGTCCACTTCGCTCAGTACTTTAGAGCGGGCATATGCCGTCAGGGGGTTCAGCTGCGAGCTTTCGGTTTTGGCACCGTCCCCGCCAGCTCCGTACATGCTGCACGAAGAGGCGAATATGAAACTGCTCACGCCGGCAGCTTTGGCCTGGCGCGCCAGCTCAATGTTGGCGCGGTAGTTTACGTCCAGGGTGGCGTCCTCGTAGGTCTGGCCCATGGGGTCGTTGCTGATGGCGGCCAGGCTCACCACGGCATCAATGCCATCGAGCAGACCAGCCGGCAGGTAGCGCACATCCCCAAAAATCTGGCGGTCCAGCCGCGACTCGGGCAGCCGCTGCGCGCCGGTGAGGCAGTGCGAAAAGTAGCCCATGTCGTAGCCGATAAGCTCGGCCTGCGGAAATTGCTGGCGCAGGTGGCGCACCACGCCGGGCCCCACGTAGCCCATATTACCCGTGATAAGAATGCGTTGCATACAGTGAAATGGTGAAGTGGTGAAATGGTGAGTTTGATGTTCGGTAGTGACTTAGCGCAGTTTGATCCGACAGGACGGCAAACTCTTTATTTCACTACTTCACAAGTTCACCGCTTAGTCGGCGGGCATGATGGTGGGGGCGGCCACGCGCTCCGTGGGCGGGGCCACCAGCGGGGAGGCCAGGATTTCGGCCAGCACGGGGTCCGGCTCAATAGGTTCGGGGGCGTTATCCCACACTTTCCACTTGGCGCGGCCCTGCTGCCACATTTCCTCCAGCATGTTTTTATCGCGCAGGGTATCCATGGGCTGCCAGAAACCTGTGTGCCGGAACGCGGCCAAGTGGCCTTCGGCGGCCAGGCGCTCCAACGGCGCCTTTTCCCACACGGTATCGTCGTCGGCAATGTAATCGAGCACTTCCGGCTCCAGCACGAAGAATCCCCCGTTGATCCAGGGCGTTTCGCCGCCCTCGGGCTTTTCGGTGAAGCTGCCCACCATGTTGCTGGTATCAGCGAGGTTGAAGACGCCAAAGCGGCCGGGTTGGCGCACGGCCGTGAGCGTGGCCAGCGCGCCCTGCTGCCGGTGGTAGCGCACAGCCGCCCGAATATCCACGTCCCCCACCCCGTCGCCGTAGGTCAGGCAGAACGGCTCCCCGGGCGTCAGGTAGTCGCGCACCCGGCGCAAACGGCCGCCGGTCATGGTTTCCTGGCCGGTATCTACCAGCGTCACGGTCCAGGGCTCGGCGTGGTTGCGGTGAATCTGCATCTCGTTACGGTCCATCCGGAACGTCACATCGGAGTTGTGCAGAAAATAATCAGAGAAGTACTGCTTGATCATATGGCCTTTGTAGCCGCAGCACACCACAAAATCCCGGATGCCGTGGTGGGCATAAATCTTCATAATGTGCCATAGGATGGGCTTACCGCCTACTTCTACCATGGGTTTGGGCCGTACGCCGCTTTCCTCGCTGATGCGGGTGCCGTAGCCACCTGCCAGAATTACTGCTTTCATAAGGGTCAGAGTTGGAGAAAGACTATATCAAAGAGAAGTCAGCGAGAAGCACCCCAGACAGCTTTTGCGCTCTTATCTGGTTAGGCTAAAGTTTCAGAAATATAGAGTTTATTATAATCTTGTCAATATTTTTTATTACTATTTTTTAAAATATTTAAACATAAGATTATAATTATCCTGTTGGCATTTACGCATACTGCCACCGCCCATCACAGATGGGAGGACCGATTGAACAGCAGGCGGTAGATGGGGGAAGCGTAGTACCGCTAAGCGGTAGCACGGGGCGTGGGCCGGCCAGCCAGCTGGGCAGCAGCCCGACGAGTCAGCAGATACAGAAAGCGGGAATTAGTAATCAGGTAGCGCCGCCACAACCGACGCGGCTCCAGCCACAGGCGGTAAGCCCACTCCAGCCATAGCCGCCGGGCCCAGGCGGGCAGCCGGTTCTCCAGGCCGGCGTAGACCGGAAACGCCTGGCCCACGCCCAGCATACAGGCCCGGATGCGGCCGCGGTGGGCAGCCATCCACCGCTCCTGCCGGGGGCAGCCCAGGGCCACAAACAGCAGATCGGGGTCAGCGGAATTGATGGCGGCTACTTCGGCGGCGTCCTCAGCGGGCGTAAGTGGGCGGAACGGCGGCGAGCAGGTACCCGCAACGCGCAGGGTGGGCAGCTCGCGCCGGGCGCGGGCTACCATGGCCTGCAATACTTCTTCCGTGGTGCCATAAAAGTACACCGACTGCCCGCTGGCGGCGGCGGCTTCCAGCAACGCAGGCAACAGATCCATACCCGCTACCCGGGGCTGCGGGGCCGCATGCCCCGGGTTCAGCCACTGCACTGCGGCCGCTACCGGGCTACCATCGGGGGCTACCAGCGCGGCCTCTTTCAGGATCTGCCGGAAATCGGCATCCTGCTGAGCTTCCACCACCATATGCACGTTGGCGAAGCAGACGTAAGCGGAAGTGCGCATCGCGCCCAGCTTCAGAATGGCCGCCACGAACTCCGACGGCGACCCAGTCGAAATCCACGAATCCAGAACAGGCAGCTTGGGCAGCATCGGGGAAGTAGTGAAGTGGTGAGTTTGTGAAGTGGTAAAGTGATTGATCTGATGGCGTGAACCACGTACATAGCACGAAAACTCACCATTTCACCACCTCACCATTTCACCGTTAGTAGGCATTTTTCTCGCCGCGCACCATATTCCAGACGGTGAGGAAGATGATTTTCATATCCAGCCCAAACGACCAGTTTTCTACGTATTTCAGGTCGTATTCCACCCGCTTTTCCATGGTTCCGGCCTCCCGGGTTTCGCCCCGGAAGCCGTTCACCTGCGCGTAACCCGTGATGCCGGGCGTCACGGCGTGGCGCATCTGGTAGGTGCGAATGTGCTTGCTGTACTCTTCCAGCTGCGAAATCATGTTGGGCCGGGGGCCGACCACGGACATGTGGCCCAGTAGCACATTGAAGAACTGGGGCAACTCATCGAGGTTGTATTTGCGCAGGTATTGGCCCACGCGGGTGATGCGGGAGTCGCCTTTGGTGGCCTGCAGCTCGCTCTGGCCGTGGTTGGTACGCATGGTGCGCAGCTTGAAGCACGGAAACAACTGGTTGCGCTTACCGGGGCGCATCTGCCGGAAGAACACCGGGCCCGGCGAATCAAGCTTGATCAGGGCGGCCAGCGCCGTGAGCACCACCGGAAAAATCAGGAGAATAACCGTCAGGGAGAAGACGATATCAAACACCCGCTTCACGGCCAGGTTGGCACGGATGCCCAGCGGCTCGTGCCGGATGGTGAGGATAGGCAGATGGTCGTAGAAATAAACGTTCACGTCTTTGCGGACGGTACCGCGAAAATCAGGTACGATACGGAAGGAAAGGAAATGTTCGTCGGCGAAGCGGGACAGGTCTTCGATGAGTTGCCGCCGGTCGAGGGGCATGGCGAAGTAGATTTCATCCACCTGCTCGTGCAGGCAATAGTTCTTCAGCTCGGCCAAGCGGCCACGTACCAACGGGCGCAGCTCGGTAGGCAGCGTGTGGGGCGTATCGGTGAAGAAGCCCATGAACTGGTTGGCAATTGGGTCGTGCGATTCCAGAAAGCGGTACAGCTCCTGGCCGCTGGGGCCACTGCCCAGAATCACGAAGCGACTGTGGGGCCGGGCCAGATGACGGTGGTAGGTGCGATACAGAAACGTCATGAGGAATCGCCCCGCCACCACGGCCGTCACCGAGAAGGCGTACACCGCAAACAGGTACCGGGCAGGCGGCCAGTAGAGTTCCAGCAGCAGAATGGTCAGCAGTATTACCCCCGCATGCAACACAAAAGTGCGCATGAGGTACAGCAGCTTCTCGGGGTAGGTAATGAGCCGGTCAGTGCGGTAGATGTTGGCAAACTGCCCCGAGAGAATCCACCAGAGCAGCGCAAAAATGACGTAGAAGAAGGGATAATAGCCACCAAAGTGCCAGTTACCCAGCTGCTGGAAACCGGCCAGCCGGAAAGCTCCGAAAATGAGCAGCATATCGGCCAGCGGCAGAATAATGCGGGAAGTGTCAGTGTAGTGCCGGTAACGTTCCATGTGGCAGGGGAGTGTGGTGTGCGCAGGAAACTCAGACAGAACAGGTGGGTACAGATCAGAGCGTAGCAACTTTCGTCTATACAAAGGAAACATTATTTATGTTTTAAACAATAATTTATATGACTATTTATAATATAAATTCTAAAATAAATCAAAATGGTTCTGTTTTATATGAACCCTTTGCACGCAAAAAACATTCCCTCCTGGCGCGGAAAGCGGGTTTTGCAGCTATAGCCAGCGTAGGTACCGCCACCTACTTCCAGCGGCTGAAAAACTGATCGTACTGCTCCCGGTATTCGTCGCTGACAGGGATGGTCACGTCCTAGATATGCACCGTGCCGCGTGTAACGGCCGTAATGTGGTAGAGGCTATACCCAGGCCGTCCGCTACTTCGGGAAGGTGGGGAACCTCTACCCCTTCGATTACGATGCCAACGTGTCACTGGTCTGGACCTGCTTCAACCTGGGCAAAAAAATGAGGCCTGGATGCTGTACGGCAAGGCCCTGCTCATCCGGCCCAACGATGCTACGGCCACGACCGGCTTCAAGGGCGCGCAATAAAATACCGGCCCGGCACTCTGTGTAAAAGCCGTTGAGAAACCCGCGCCTAAGGCCGCCTCAACTGGCAAAAGCATCTTATTTGCTAAAGCATTGACAATCAATTATTATTTAGTTTTACTAATATAATTCAACCCGATGCACGAACGTTTTAACGAGGTTTTACGTAGTTTCGCCTTGCCGACTGGTTACAGGTGTGTGTCTGTCGGCAAGAGCTGCACCTATTGCAATATGAAGGCCCTGGCTGACGAGTCGGGGCCTTTTTTATGGATCAGTCACATCCCTTGAGGCGTCATTGAGGCATTATCCGGCCGGCGTATTCCGCGTATCTTTGTCTTCCTATGGCAAGCCCCGACCGTATTTCCCAGACGCTTACTCACCACAAGCTGCGGCATACCCCCGTGCGCCGGGCGGTACTGCAGGCATTGTCGGCCTCCCCATTTGCGTTGTCAGGCCACGAGGTAGAGCAACAGATTGGCGGTGAGGTAGACCGGATTACGCTATATCGCACACTCAAAACCTTTGAGGAAAGCGGCCTGATTCACCGTGTTATTGATACCAGCGACACCGTGCGTTACGCGGCCTGCTCCGTAGAGTGCAGCGCCCACGCGCACTTCGATGACCATGTGCATTTCAAATGCACCAACTGCCAGCATATTTACTGCCTCAACCAGGTAGCTATTCCGGCCGTAGCACTGCCCACTGGTTTCGCCGCTGATTCGCGCGACTATCTGCTGGCCGGCGTGTGCCGGGAGTGCACGCAATAACCAAGCAGTTGCCCGCTCGAAGCGGCTGTTTTATCGGTTGTTATTTGCCTTTCAGACGAGCATAGGTCAGCGCCTCCACCGCGAGGCCGTCGGGGGTACGTAGAGTGAGCGTGGTCAGAGGGTGGCGGGGGAAGAAGATGTCGGTGAGCGTGGTCAGGCCGCCATCGGCAAACATTTCAACCGAGGCCGCATCGAAGAGCAGCGTAAGGTCGGCGGCGGGGCCGGTTGCCAGGCGCGGCCCGGGAGCCCGGCCGGCAAATTTCGGGCTGAAGCTGTTGTCGCCCACGTTGCTCCGGTCGAGGTAATACTCGTTTTTGGCCTTGTCGAAACCGATTACCAGCTCCTCTCCCTGGGAGTTACCGAATACCAGCTGAAAATCCCGCAGTTGCTTCATGCTCATTTTTAGCTGAAACTGCGGCCCCGGGGCGGGCAGCTTACCGGCCAGGCTCAGCTCGTTTTTCACCGTCAGGTTAGTGAGCTTCTGGGCGGGCTGGGCCAGCTTAACCAGCTCCGGGGAGGGCGTAGACGTCAGGTATATTTCCGCGCCTACCTGCCGCAGGGCCAAGTCGCGGGGAGCCGTCATGGCGCTGCGCCAGGGGGAAGTGGGTACCTGGTTGGCATAGTCCCAGTTGCTCATCCAGCCCAGAAAAATTTTGCGGGCACCGGTATTGGCCCAGGTTACGCCGGCGTAGTTGTCCTTGCCCCAGTCTACCCATTTCTGGGTGGTAGTGGTGGGCGTGAAGGTTTTGCCATCAAACTGCCCTACAAAATACTGCGTGGCCGAGCCGCCGTTGGGGCCGCCGGGGTTGATGCTCACCAGCAGCACCCAATGGGTTTTACCGTTCAGCGTGAGCGGGAATAAATCGGGGCACTCCCACACGCCGCCGTGGGCCCCCAGCTGCGCGCCAAACTCGCTGAGTTTGGTCCAGGTTTTCAGGTTGGGCGAGCCATAGAACGTGATGCGGTCCTTAGTAGCCAGCGTCATCACCCACTGCTTGGCCACCGGGTTCCAGCTCACTTTCGGGTCGCGAAAGTCCTGGATGCCGGGGTTGGGCAGCACGGGGTTGGCGGTGTATTTCGTCCAGGTTTTGCCTTTGTCGAGGCTGTAAGCCAGACCCTGGTACTGATGCTTGTTGGTGTTTTTCTTCTCCTCCTCGGGATTGTGGTAGGTGAAGATGGCCACTAGGGCATTCTTGCCGAAGCCGGCCGTATTGTTGGCATCGAGCACAGCCGAACCCGAGAAAATCATCCCCAGCTTATCCGGAAACAAAGCAATGGGCTGCTCCTGCCAGCTCACTAGGTCGCGGCTGGTGGCGTGGCCCCAGTGCATCGGGCCCCACTCCATGCCCTCGGGGTAATGCTGGAAAAACAGGTGGTAGGTGCCGTTCACGTACACCATGCCGTTGGGGTCGTTCATCCAGTGAGCGGCGGGCGTGAAGTGGTAGCTGGGGCGGTATTGGGGCGTAGCGGGCGGCACCGGTCTGGCCGGCTGGGTTTGCGCCGGGGCCAGTTGGGTTCCGAAGGCCAGCGCCAGCGCGAGCAGGAAGGATTTTTTCATATCAGTGGGTGGGGAAAGAACAGAAACAATAGCGCGCAGGGGCGCAGCCGAAGCAGCTTGCGCACCATCGGCGGGCGGCTGGGGCAGTGTCAGCATGCGAGATTCCTCGCGGGGCCCGGAATGACGTCCTACAAACAACAAAAGCGCCCTAAACCGCCTGTCCGGCCAGTAACTGCCGCACATCGGTTTCCGTGAAGGCCGGCGTGGCACCCTGGTGGGTAGCCACCAGCGCCCCGGTGGCGCAGGCGAAACGCAACGCCTCGCCGGGCTCCTGGCCCGCCTGCCAGCCCTTGAGCAGCGCCGCCAGAAACGCGTCGCCGCTGCCGATGGTGTCGCGCACTGATACCGGTACGCCGGGGGCGCGGTAAAGGCGGCCGTTGGTCCAGAGTAGCGCCCCGTCGGCCCCGCAGGTGACGCACACGGCGGCCAGATTGAACCGCTCGGCCAGCCACTGCATGGCAACCTCCCGGTTGGTTTCGGGGGTAAACCAGGCCATGATTTCGGCCAGCTCGTGGTGGTTCATCTTGACCAGGTCGGCCTTTTCGAGCAGGTATTTCACCACCTCTTTCGTGTAGTGTGGGGGCCGCATGTTCACGTCGAATACCTTGAAGCGGGCGTGCTCCAGCAGGCGGTACAGGGTTTCGCGGGTGCCAGCCTGGCGGGCGGCCAGGGAGCCAAACACGAATACATCGGCCTGGGCCACCAGCTGCTCCAGGGCCGGCTCGTACTGGATATAGTCCCAGGCTACGGGCTGCACAATTTTGTAGGTCACCTCGTTGGTATCGTCTACGTTGGCTTTCACCACGCCAGTGAGGTGGGTTTTGCCCTGCTGTACGAAGTCAGTACTGAGGCCTTTCCCGGCCACAAAAGCCGTCAGCTCCTGGCCCAGTTCGTCGTCGCCCACGCGGCTGATGAGCTCCACCGGCAGGCCCAGTTGGTGCAGGTGTACGGCCACGTTGAAAGGCGCGCCGCCGGGCTGCTTGCCGGTAGGCAGCACGTCCCAGAGAATTTCGCCAAAGCAGACTATGGTATCAGACATGAGAAGTAAGAGCTTAGAACGTAGAGGATAGAACTTAGAAGAACGAAAACCGGAGCGTGACAGTAACTTTCAATCTTGTATCGGCCCTGTCTAGGCTCTTGCTTCTATTTTCTAACTTCTGGTTTAGTGCAGTACTAGGGCCTTATCCATCTGCTCCAGGCTGGTGCCTTTGGTTTCTGGCATTAGGCGCCACACAAACAGGAGCTGCAGCACCATCATGGCGCAGAAAAAGGCGAAGGTGTGGCCGCCGCCTAGTTTTTCGGCCAAAGGCGGGAAGGCGAAGGCAATAGCGGCGGCCATGACCCAGTGCGTGCTGGACCCCAGCGCTTGGCCTTTAGCCCGCACCGTATTGGGGAAGATTTCGGAGATGAACACCCAGATAACCGCGCCCTGCGAGAAGGCAAAAAAGGCAATGTACACGAACAGCAGCCCCGGCACCAACATACCCCCGAAGGCCTGGAAGTTCTCCGAGTAAAACGCCCACGACACCAGCGCCAGCGTCACAATCAACCCAAAGGAGCCAATGAGCATAAGCTTGCGGCGGCCAAACTGGTCGATGACCTGGCGGCCCAGCAGCGTGAAGATGAAGTTCACCAGCCCCAGCCCCGCCGACGACAGCAAAGCCGAGCTTTTGCCCAAACCGGTCATTTCGAAAATGCGCGGGGCGTAGTAGATAATGGCGTTGATGCCCGACACCTGATTGAACACCGCAAACAGCACCGCCAGCAGCACGGGCGTGCGGTACTGCGGGGCCAGCAGAGAGGTGCCGCCGGCTTCATCGGCGGCGTTGGTGGTCAGGATATCGGTGGTGAGCTGGTCGGCGGTGGCGGGGTCTACGCGGCGGAGCACGGCGCGGCCTTCCTCCACCCGGCCCCGGCCAATCAGCCAGCGGGGGCTTTCGGGCACGCGGAACAGCAGCAGGAAAAACGCCAGGGCCGGCACCGCCTGCACGCCCAGCATCCAGCGCCAGTCGTTGTCCCCCACGCCCGTGAGCAGGTAGTTGGAGAGGTAGGCAGCCAGAATCCCGAACACGATGTTGAACTGGAACATGGCCACCATTTTGCCGCGCTGGGCGGCCGGGGCTACTTCCGAAATGTAGAGCGGAGCCGTCACCGACGAGGCCCCTACCCCCAGCCCGCCCAGAAACCGGAACGCCATAAACAGCACCCAGTTGGAGGTAACCGCCGCCCCCAGCGCCGATACGAAGTACAACACCGCAATCCAGATGAGGGTTTGCCGCCGGCCCAGCTTATCCGATGGAATGCCGCCAAACATGGCCCCGAATACGGTGCCAATCAGGGCCACGGCAATGGTGAAGCCGTGCTCCAGGGCATCAAGTCCCCAGAGCTGCTGAATGGCTTTCTCGGCCCCGGATATCACGGCCGTATCAAAGCCGAACAGAAAGCCGCCGAGCGCCACGACCAGGGACCAGAAGAATACGTTGTTATTTTTCACGGCGGAGAATTCAAATTGTGAAGTGGTGAACTTGTGAGTTTGTGGAATGGTGAGTGGTGGTGCTGCTGTGTCATAATGAGGCCACGCCACTTCACAACTTCACCATTTCACAACTTCACCTTACTACCAGCCCGGGTTTTGCTTATAGAGTCCTTTGCTGAAGTTGATTTGGTTCAGCGGAATTGGCAGGTACTCGTCGCGGCCGACGGTGAAGCGGGCGGTTTGCAGGTACTGGCGCTTGGTTTTCTCCTTATCGAAGTAGGTGTTCAGGTACGGGCCGGCAATGCCCCAGCGCACCAAATCAAAGAACCGGTAGCCCTCCATGGCAAACTCCAGGCGCCGCTCGAAGCGTAGGGCCTCACGGGCGTATTGCTGCGTCCACTGGCCGCTCTGGTACTGCCCGATGCGGTAGTTGGACGTATTGGTGCCAGCCGTGGTTTTGAGGCGGGCGGTGCTGTTGGCGGCCCGCTGCCGGATCTGGTTGATGAGGGGCAGCGCCTCCGCCGGCCGGCCCAGCTCAATCAGGGCTTCGGCTTTCCAGAGCAGCACATCGGCGTAGCGAATGAGGGTCCAGTTCTTGGAAGAACCCATGAAGGGCGGCGTTTTCTGGAAGCTGGGGTCGGAGGGCAACACCGTTTCCTTCATCGACATGTACACGCCGTAGGTGTTCTGGTCGCGCAGCCAGGACGTAGCGAAAATAAACGACGGCGAGTATTTATAAGGGTGCGAAGGAATGGCCACCGTGTGGTCGAGGCGCGGATCTACGGTGTTGATCTGGAAGTCCTGGGGCGTGGTCAGGTCGGCGTTGTTGAAGGTGGTAAACAGCGGTAGGCCCTGGGCATCGGTCCGGAAGGAGTTTACCAGGTTCTGGCTGGGCTGGTGGAAGCCGCAGCAGCCGTAGTCGGGGTTCATGGGGTAGGCCAGCGCGTTGCCGCGCTGCACCCGGCCCTTAGGCGTACCGTCGTTGCGCGAAAACTGGATGGCAAATACCGACTCCACCCCGTTGTCGCCGGTGGTCAGGAAGTTGGTGGCAAAATCCGGGTGCAGGGAATATTTACCCGAGCTGATAACGGCGTTGGTCAGGGTGACTACTTCCTGGAGCTTAGCCTGGTCGGTGGTGGTTACGGCGTGGGTTTCGCTCTGTCCGTAGGCCTGGTACAACAGCGTTTTAGCCAGGTAGGCCTGGGCCGCCGACTTGGTGGCGCGCCCGATTTCGGGCTGGGTTTCGGGCAGGTTGGCGGCGGCGAAGCGGAAGTCATCGGCAATCTTCGTCCACAGCTCGTCATTGGTCAGCGCCACGTTCGATACCTCACCGTACTTGTCGGTGGGCACGGCCTGGTCGATGTAAGGCACGCGCTTGAACAGCTCTTTCAGCAGGAAGTAGTAGTGCCCGCGCAAAAAGCGCATTTCGCCCTGGCGCACCGCCTTGGTGGGCATGGCGGCGGCATCCACCGCATCCAGCCGGCGCAGCGCGTCATTGCAGCGCGACACCCCGATGTAGATCAGAAACCACAGCTCGTCGGTGTTGCCCACGTCCACGCGGTTGAACGAGAAAGTTTCGTAGAAGTGGAACGCGTCTACGTCGGCCGTACCGTTGCCGCCTTTGTAGGCGTCGCCGCCGCGCACGTTGCCGTAGGGCCACATGCTGGTGTAGGGGGCGCGGTACACGTCGTTGCCGAGCTGGGAATAGGCGGAAATAACCTGTTTTTCAATGTTTTCCGGCGTGTTCAGCTGCTCGTCGCTGAGCGCGCCGATGGGGGCCACTTCCAGGAACTTACTATCGTTGCAGCCGGTGGCCGAAGCCAGCAGGCCCAGGGCCAGCATGGTGGGTTTGAGGAATTTCATGGGATGGTGGGAAGTAGAGCTTAGAACTGAGAGGATAGAACTGAGATACCAGGGCCTAGACACAGACTTTTGATAATGAAAATCCTTGGCTCTAAGCTCTCATTTCTAATTTCTTATCTTAAAAAGTCACGTTGAGGCCGGTGGAGAAAATGCGGGGCACCGGATACTGGTAGTTGGTCACCTCGGGGTCGGGGCCGGTAAACTCGTCGCTTTTGAAAGTCAGCAGGTTCTGGCCCTGCACGTACACCCGCACGCCCTGGAGCTTCAGCTTACTGGTGAGGCCTTCCGGCAGCGAGTAGCCCACCTGCACGTTGCGCAGCTTCAGGTACGAAGCGTTTTCGATGAAATAAGTGGAGGCGCGGCCCTCGTTGTTGGTGTTGAGGAGCGTGGCGGCCGGAATGCCGGAGCCGGCGTTGGTGGGCGTCCAGGCATCGAGCAGGCGCTGGCCCCAGTTCTCACCCGTCGCCAGGGACGCGAAATCGGTGCGGAACTTGGAGTTGTTGAAGGCCTCCAAGCCCTGCACGCCCTGCAAGAACACCTGCACATCAAAGCCCTTGAAGCCCGCGCCCAGGTTCAGGCCGTAGTTGAAGTCGGGCACCCCTTCCGTAATCCAGGTCTGGTCGAAGTTGTCCACCTTGCCGTCGTTGTTCAGGTCCTTGTAGCGGATGCGGCCGGGGGCGGCGCCAATCTGGGTGGGGCCTTCGTTTACCTCGGTGGTGTTCTGGTAGAGGCCATCGGCCACGTAACCGAACACCGCGTTGATGGAGTGGCCCAGGCGCGTTACGTCCTGGCCGTTGCCACCGTAGGCATTGATTACCTCAGCAGGCAGGTAGGTGAGCTTGTTCCGGTAGCTGGCCAGGTTGCCCGAAATAGTGTAGCTGATGCCGTTTTCCAGTTTGTTCTGGTAGCCGAGCAAAAATTCCCAGCCTTTGTTCTCGATGGAGGCCCCGTTCACGAACTGGTCGCCGCCCTCCCCCACTACCGCCAGAAACGGCAGGTTCACGAGGATGTCTTTGCTGTTCTTCACGAAGTAATCCACCGAGCCCGACAGCCGATTCTCCAGGAAACCGAAGTCCACGCCCACGTTGGTTTGGGTGGTGGTTTCCCACTTCAGCGCGGGGTTGGGGCGCTGGAAGCGGCGGTAGCCCGAGGGCAGGCTGGTATCGTTGCCGTAGATGTCGTAGGCCGTGCCCCGGTCGTACTCGAAGTTGGGGTCCAGCGTGCCCAGCAACGACTGGTACAGGCCCAGGGACGCGAAGTTGGCAATATCCTGATTGCCGGTCTGGCCCCAGCCGGCCCGCAGCTTCAGGTCGGAAAAGAACCCAGCCTTGTCCTTCACGAAGGTTTCCTCGCTCAAACGCCAGCCCGCTGACAGCGCCGGGAACACCCCAAAGCGGTTATCGGCCCCGAAGCGGGAGGAGCCGTCGCGGCGCAGGGTGGCCGAGAGCAGGTACCGGTCGGCAAAGCTGTAGTTGATCTTGCCGAAGTACGAGGCGAGCCGGTAGGCCGTGGCCCCGCCGCCGTTGTCCTTGTTGGCCGCGCCGCCGTCGAGGTAGGCGTAGTCGGGGTCTTCGGAGGCGAAGTTGGTACGCGAGGCGTAACTACTCTCGTCGTAGTAGCTGATGCGCTCGGCCCCGGCCAGCACGCCTAGTTGGTGCTTGCCGCCCAGCAGCACGTCGTAGTTCAGCGTATTCTGCCACACCCAGTTGCCCCAAAACCGCTCGTTGTTGGTCACGCGGTTGTTCTGCTCGGAGAGGAAGCCGGCCTTGTAGGTCTTGTAGATCTGGCGGAACCGGTAAATGCTGTAATCAATGCCGAAGCTGCTGCGCAGGTGCAGGCCCTTCAGTATTTCGGCGTCGGCGAACAGGTTACCAAAGGCGCGGCCGGTGTTGGAGCGGTTCTGCTGGTTGTCGGTGAGCAGGCGCAGGGGGTTGTCCCGGTCGCTCATGCCGGCCACGGGGCCACCCCAGCCCACGCCGTCCACGGTGCGCACCGGCACGATGGAGGGCAGCTGGGTGGTCCGGTCGCGCACCAGGTTCAGGTCAAACTCGGCCCGCTGCGACTTCACGATGGTCAGGTTTTCGCCTACCTTCAGCTTGCCGCCCAGGAAGTTGTAGTCGGAGTTCAGGCGGGCCGTCATCCGGTCGAAGCCGGAGTATTTCAGCGTGCCGGAGTTGTCGTAGTAGTTCAGCGAGAACAAAGCCCCGCCCCGCTCACTGCCGCTGCTCACGTTCAGGTTGTAGCTCTGGATGAGGGCGTTCTGCTGGGTTTCCTTGGCCCAGTCGGTATCGGCGGCCCGCATGGTGCGGTCGGCGTCAATGAATTCCGGCGTGCTCACCCCGTTCAGGACGAGGTTGCCGGCCGCGTCGCGCGAGGTCTGGAAGTTGTAGTACGGCAGGCTGGGTACTTTGCCGTCGTTGATGGCGGCCCGGGCGTACACCGTGCCGTAGTCCTGCGTGTTCAGCATCCGCAGGTTCGGACCCGGCGTCTGCACGCTGAAAAACGTGGAGAAATCAACCCGGGTAGCACCCTTTTTGGCCTTTTTGGTGGTGATGATAATCACGCCGTTGCCGGCCCGGGAGCCGTAGATGCTGGCCGCCGAGGCATCCTTGAGCACCTGAATGCTCTCGATGTCGTTCTGGTTGATCTGGTTGATGCCTTCCTTGGTCGGGATACCGTCGATGACGTACAGCGGGTCGTTGTTGCCCAGCGTGCCGAAGCCCCGGATGCGTACGGTGGCGGCGCTGCCCGGCGCGCCGTCGGTGGTAATCTGCACGCCTGGTACGCGGCCCTGCAGGTTGCGCGTCACGTCGTTGGAGGCCATGTCCCGGATTTCCTCGGTCTTCACCACGGCCACCGCGCCGGTCAGGTCGGCCTTGCGCTGGGTCTGGTAGCCGGTTACGACTACCTCATCCAGGGCCGCAGCATCAGGGGCCAGCGTCACGCTGATAACCGCGCCGCTCACCGCCACTTCCTGCGACTTATACCCCACGAAGGAAAACAGCAACGTGGTTACGTTATCAGGAACGGAGAGCGTGAAGTTGCCGTCGTTATCAGTAGAGGTGCCGATGGCCGTGCCCTTGGCTACCACCGTGACGCCGGGCATGCCGGCCCCGTTCTCATCCAGCACCCGGCCCGCTACTTTCACATCGGCGGCGGTGGTGGCGGTACGGGTTTCGGCCGGGGCAGCCGTGGCCGGCAGGGCAGGTGCGGCCGTGAGGGCGGCCAGCAGCGTCAGGCCAGCTGCCGGACGCAGGAGGGGGTACCTGTCTTTCATAAGGAGTGGGAATTGGGAAGGTGGGGATTCTGCGGGCAGGTCGGCGCCGTCTGGGGAATGGCCGGCCGGCCCCGGTCAGGTGGCCGGTAGGTAGGTACTCACCCACCGGCCGGAGCCGGCCAACCGACTGTTAGCGGCCGGCGGCCAGCCTGACTTGCTGCTCAAATGTCACCCTATCCTGCTCTTTCCCCTTCTCCTATTCGCTCAAAGTGTTTAGCTATTGATTCACAGCCAGATATTCGATCAAAAATCTGATATACAACTACTTAATATGAATACCTGAATAATTATTTCAGCCCGACTTTCAGTTTTGATACCTCACTTTTGAAAAAAGAACAAGGCAAAAGTTAATCTTTCGACAAGCCTTAGCTGAAGTAACAGGTGACCTGCTTGCCTGATAAAGTATACAGATGTACTTCTTCGCCCACCAACACCTTCATAATGTATCAGCCTACGTCTTGGCCACATCCTATCTATATCTTGTTGGCTGTCTTGAGTGGTAGTGGTATTGCATTCTGGTCTGCCGTTTTCTTTATCGGGAGCACAGAGACAATGCAGGTAATGGTAGCATCAAGAGGACTGCTACTCATCTTTTTTTCGCGCTTCGTAGGGTTTGCGATACTCGGTAGCTTGGCGGCAGGTACTATTGGACTTTTAAGTTTGCTGGCTACCCGTTTAGGATTTGGTACCCGATGGGCAAAGCCAATTCGCGTGTTTCAAGTAACCCTAATTTTCGAGCTGACCTGTGCTTTCGTTGGTTGTCTGGTATTTACCAATGCAGTAGCTCAGGCAACCATTTCCTAATGCTCTACCTTACGCCGTGGTATGCAAAGCCCGGAACTCGGAGGGCGACACCTGGTAGCGGGCCTTGAAGCTGGTGGAGAAGTACGAGGGCGAAGAGAAGCCCAGCTGGTAGGCCACTTCGGCAATGGTCAGCTCGTCGGAGAGCAGCAGCTGGCGGGCCTTGGTGAGGCGGATGCCCTGGATGAAATCCGTGACGCCGGTGCCCAGCACGGCCTTCACCTTGCGGTAGAGCTGCACCCGCGAGATGCCCAGGCTGCGGGCCACGTCCTCCACGTTCAGCTCGGAGCGCGAGAGGTTGGCTTCCACAATGGCGGTGAGGTCGGCCAGGAACTTCTGGTCCACGCGCTGCGGGGCCACGGTGGCCGTCTGCACCGACAGCTCCCGGCGGAAATGCTCCCGCTGCTTCTCGCGGTTGCTGAGCAGCGTCCGCACGCTTTCCAGCAGGAAGGTGGGGTTGAAAGGCTTGGTCAGGTACAAATCGGCGCCGGCCTGCACGCCTTCCACCTGCTGCTCCGAAGCGCCCCGGGCCGTAAGCAGCACCACCGGAATGTGGGAGGTGCGCCAGTCGCTTTTCAAGCGGGCCACCACTTCCAGGCCGCTCAGCTCGGGCAGCATCACGTCGCAGATAATCAGGTCGGGGATGCTGTCGGCGGCCAGCTCCAGGCCCCGGGCTCCATCAAACGCCGCGCTAACCTGAAAGTGGGGTCGCAGCTTCTGTACCAGAAAGGCGTTGACTTCGGGATTGTCCTCAATGACCAAAACCAGGGCTTCACTCCCGCTCACGGCCGCCTCGGGCTCGGGGCGCAGGGCGGGCAGCAGGTCCTCTTCCACCGAGAAGCCCAGGTTGAGTGGCACTACGGCTTCCGCCGATTTCAGTTCCTGGGGCAGTTCCAGCGGCAGCGTGACCACAAACGTGCTGCCCCGGCCGGGCTGACTGGTAAACGAAAGCGTGCCTTGGTGCAGCCGGGTGAGGCCCAGAGCCAGCGCCAACCCCATGCCCGAGCCCTTCGCCACCGACTGCTGCCCCTGGTAAAACCACTCGAAAATGTGGGCCCGGTCCTGCTCCGAAATGCCCCGGCCGGTGTCCTCCACGCTCACGCGCACGGCGTTTTCAGCGGGCACGCGCTGCATGCTCACGGTAATCTGGCCACCTTCGGGCGTGAATTTGAGGGAGTTGCTGAGCAGGTTGAAGAACACCTTATCAAGCACGTTGGCATCGAACCAGAGCAACAGGGCCGGCTCGGCAGGCAGAAACCGGAGACGGATACCGCGCTGCCGGGCCGGCCGCTCAAACACGTCCATAATCTCGCGCACGAAGACCACCAGGTTGCCCTCGGTAGCGCGCACCGGCATCTTGCCCACGTCAATCTTGCGGAAATCCATGAGCTGATTGACCAGTTGCAGCAGCCGCTGGGCATTGCGACGCACCAGGCTCAGGTCGTGGCGCTGGGCGGCGGGCAGGTTCGGGCCGCTGGTAAGCATTTCCTCCACCGGCCCCAGAATGAGGGTGAGCGGGGTGCGCAGCTCGTGGCTGAAGTTGGTGAAGAAGCGCAGCTTGGCCTCGGTTTCCACCCGGGCCTGCTCGGCAAACTCCTGAATCTGGTTGCGCTGCGCCCTGATTTCCTCGTTCTGCAAGGCCAGCCGCCGCGTAATGCGCCGGTTGGCCCGGAAGGCCCGCCACACCAGCACGCCCAGCCCGGCCGCGCCCAGCAAGGCCGCCGCCAGCACGTACAATACCGTCTGCTGACTGGCGTACGTGGCCCGCTGCTGCTGCAACAGCCGCTGCTGCCGCCGGATATCCTGCTGCTGACTGCTGAGCTTTTCGGTCTGCAGCTTCATCGTCAGCACGTTGGTCGAGTCGATAACCATCGTGCTGAGCGGGTTTTCCTTCTCGAAGGGCTGGTGCTGCAAAATGCGCATGGCCGTGCGGATGGCCTCCTCCCCGCCCGGCGAATACAGCAGCGTGGAGTTGATGATGCCATCCTGCACCAGCTGAATACCGCCGTGCGGCCCCGGCAGACCATCCACGCCCACAATGCGCACCTGCCGCTCCCGGCCCAGCTGCTTACACACCTGGTAGGCCCCCAGCGCCAGCCGGTCGTTGTGGGCAAAAATGAGGTCAACTTCGGGGTGCTGCCGCAGCACGGCGGGCAGTTGCGTCAGCACCGAGGGCCGCTCCCAGTTGCTGTTCACCCGGGCCACCAGCTGCATCCCCGGATACTCGGCCAGGGCCTGCGCGAAGCCCCGGTGCCGGTCGATGGCGGGACTGGAGCCGGGCGCGCCCAGCACTTCCAGCACCTGGCCCCGCCCGCCCAGCAGGCCGGCGGCGTAGCGGGCCGCCGTCTGGCCCACCTCCAGGTTGTTACCACCCACGTAGGCGGTGTAGAGCTTGGAGGTGGTGCGCCGGTCCAGAATCACCACCGGAATGCCCCGGTTGTAGGCCTCCTCCACAATGGGCGTCACCGGCTCGGTTTCGTTGGCCGATACAATGAGCAGGTCGATGCCTTCCCGCAGAAACTCCCGGATCTGCTGCTGCTGCAAAGCCGAGCTGTACCGGGCATCCTTCATGCGGAAGCGCACCTCGGGGTGGAAGCTCAGTTCCTTCTGCATGCCAGCCAGCATGGCCTGCCGCCAGGCGTCGCCGTTGGTACACTGCGAAAAGCCGATGGTGTACTGCCGCTTCGGCGCGGCCTGCGTGCAGCCCGCCAGCCCACCAATGCCGGCGTACAAACTGCAACACAACCAAAAACGAACCAGGAAGCGGGTAACCATCCTTCGAAACTACGTTTCAATTTCAACAAGTCCGCAAACCCGCCCCAGACTAAACGCATTTGAAAATGCTCGACCATTCAACAGGCACGCAAAAGGCATTTTGGGTGTGAGCCATTTCTGGTTGCCAAAACCTGAAGTGGCTCCAGACGCTGGAAACGCAGGACCGTTTTTCAAATGTGTTTAGTCCGTCATCCAGCATGGACACCCGCACCGGATCCGCGCCGGCACCTGTCCGACATGTAGGTTGCCACGACGGCGCTGATTGAGGCACTTTACTTTGGCGGCAACATGGACCAAGCTCGGCAGTATATGCAGGCGCATTGGGGGCAGCGTGAGCTGGACGAGAGTGGTGCTTTCCAACGGTTGCACCCGCTCAAAGACGTGCTGAACAAGTTATTCGCCACCTTCGACTAGGTGCTCCAGGCCCTGCACACGGGAGCCCGCTACGTCATCGACTCGTTTCTCATTCAGCATTCCCGTCACGGCAGCGAAACCTGCTTCAGCCAGCATACAGCCCGCTTCCCGAAGAAGTTTCGTACCACGTCCGCCGCAGGCTTTGCGCTCAGCATTGGACTATTCGTCTTCGTACAGGCACTGGACCGGTGCGTCCTATAACCTTCCGCAACTTAGGTTAGATAACCCAAGTTGTGGAGGATGCAGGACGACTGGCCTGGGTTCCGGTCCGGCGGCTTTTTTCAGCCGCCGGACCGGTCGCCGTAAGCGCATACGGCACGTCTTTTCGGCCACGCCACCTCGTTCGCCCTACGACCGGTCCGACGGCTGAAAAAGCCGCCGGACCGGAACCTGCTCCGCAACTTGGGTTACTATTCCCCGCCACATTGGGCCGTTTTATATTCTCTGTAAGCCACTTTTTTTGACCAGCTACGCGGTATTCAACTCAGCACATCCTTCATTCTATTGACTATTCTACCCACCATCGGCACTGCCTTACTGGTCGGGGCTACCTGGCAGCTTCCTGCTGCCATGCGGCGGTGGGCTGTACTCAGGTTCTTTGCGCTGCTTACCAAAGTTGCTTCCCGTATCCTATGTTTGGTCAGCACATAATCGGGCACGTAGGAACTAGCTCCGGTAATGGCAGCGGGCTAAGTAAGCTTTACCGCCAATGGTTTGGCGATACTGCGGCCCACCAGCAAGGCTAAGAAGTTACCCAGCACAATGGTAATGGTATTGAGAAAGATATTCTGAGCGAAGAAAGGCAGCTGCGCGAACGAGCGCACAACCGAGTCCTTCGGCACGCTGCCGCTGTTAACCGAAATCTGTGCTACTGTCTCGGCGTACGAATGCGGAATAGTGGCATCCACCAGCTGGCAGTAAAGCAGGTCGAGGCCCGCGCAAAACACCAGCACCCCGAGCGAGAGGAGCGGTACCAGCCAGAACCACCGGGCGGGGCTTTCCCCCGTTCGGAACGCTTCCAGACGGTGCTGATAAATGGGAATGGCATGCATAATGCCTTCTATCAGCAGCATAAGCAGACCGGGCAGCACCGGGAGCAGAATCATTTTGTCGGCCGGAAAAAGGCCGGTTTCGTTATCAATCCAGCCGTAGAGCACCGTGTACAGCACCACCAGATACACCAGCGTGGTGAACAGCGTCCAGGTAAACAAAGGGAGTAGCAGGTTTTTTTTCATCGAATGGGGAGGTTAGGAACGGTTGCGGCCCGCGCCGCGCAATATTGGCTGGCAGGTACTGTGCAGCAGGTAGCCAGACAGGACAGAAAAGAAGCGGCCGAGGCCCACTCCGGCACCACCTGAAGCAGGCATGCGGGTGACGGCCCGCTCCCCGCATGCCTGCTTCAGGTGGTAAGCTGGCCGGCAGCCGGCGCAAGCTCCCGGGAGCGGCTCTGCCGCCCTACCAGTTGCCGCACATAAGCCAGCAGCCGCACGTAGTCACGGTTGGTGATGAACATGGCGTAGGAGCCAATCATAATCCAGGAGAAATTGTCAATCCGCATGAAGTACCAGATGCCCACATGTAGCAGAAAGCCGCCTACTATCACCACCCAGCGGGTTTTGCGGAACCAGATCAGGAAGGCAAAAGAAAGCTCCCAGAGAATGGTGAAATACGTGCTCAGAACCACGAAATAGTGGTTCTGGGTCAGGGCAATATTCCAGTCGGTTTGCCGGAACTCGTCGACCCGCATTGTGTAGTAAGTGGCCGTGCCATTGAGCCACAAATCACCCTGCAACTTGGCCAGGGCGGTGAAAAAGTACACGAAGCAGACCTGAATCAGTAACGCCAGCGACGCGTAGCGCATCACCAGTCGTCCCATTTCGGCCAGCGTACCCGTTTTGGGGGCGGCCGTAGTGGAGCTGAGCGTGTTGTAGCGGTACGCGTCGGCCAGAATCAGGAAAGGCAGGGTCACCTCAATCACGTTGTCGGAACCATCAAGAATAAACCCGTTGCGCAGCTTGAACAGCACCAGCAGCAGCCAGAGTACCAGGGCCGTTATCCGGCCAAAAATGCCGAAGAACAGCAGAAAGGCGACGCAGAAGGTGAGAATGACAAACAGCTGCGGCGCGTAGGGCGCGTGAAACGGGTAGATGAAGTAGTGCAGGCCCTGCGCGTACATGGTGCCCAGATACGTGTCGTAATCAACAATGGCTTCGGCTCCCAGCAGATTATCGGCCATGGGGAGGTAGAAAATCATGTTTTTCATGACCAGCCCGGCCAACAGGCACCGGAATGCCGACAGCCCGATGGAATTGCGCAGCGAATCAGTAGTGGGAAGCATGGGAGGAAGGAATTAGGTGACGGAACATCAGTGGCGCACCAGATACAGGCGGTGAGGCTCACTGGTCAGGTGAGAGTAGCGAGAGTTGCGCTCATCGAAGTAATCCAGCTCCCGTTTGGAGAAGCGGGGAAACTCCTGATTGAGCACCTGGTACACCACGCGCACCGAATCGGGACTGGCCCAAGCCGGGTTGGTGGCGGCCAGGCGGCGAAACGTATGCCGCGAATACTGCAGAATGGCCCGATGCCCCGGCGAGCTGCTCACAACGGCCCGCAGAAACCGCCTGGTCTTAACCGTATCCTTGGCCAGCGTATCCTGCTGGGCCGCAAATTTGATGGCCTTGTTTTGCACCTCGATTACCTCGTTGGTAGAGGCCGAAATGTGCTTGAGTATTCGCTGCACCGGCGACCAGTAGCTGCCCTTTTTAAGGGTAGTGAGCGGCTCAACCACATCAACCCAGCCGGTGCGCTGCGCCTGGCCCTTCTGGTAAATTTCGTACTGGAACAGCAGCCGCTGGTTGGAGGCAATGGGGTTGGGCGCAAACAGATTCCAGGTTTGTGAAAACCACGGATTCATGTACGCCTGCAACTGATATTTGTACTGGTGACTGAGCGGGTTAGCCGGCAGCATGCTGAATGCCACCACCGAGAAGTGGCCGACCAGCAGCGTAACCAGTACCGCGTGCAGTAACCACCAGTAACGCCGGGGAAACAAGCGGGCCAGGAAAGTCAGTTTCATAGAGCAGGGCTGGAAATGAACGGATAAAGTACCAGAGCCGGAGCCTGGAGTTACCTTGCGGCGGCTTCGTGGTCGAACTCCGTAAAGTCGTTGCTGCTGTAGTTATCAGGGATGGTGGGTTGAGTGCCGCCTATGGTGAAGGTGGCCGCCTGCAGAGGCCCGATTATGTATTGCATGGCCGTAGTATCACCCGGCCCAGGATAGGCGTTGTGAGCCTGGAACGTACCGATACTCAGCAGGGAAAGCCAGGAAGTAGCCGTTGGGGCCTGGGCAGTGCCTGAGGCCTGGCTGTAGCTGCCGAGGGCCACGGTGCTCCGGGCCGAAATGGTTAGCAAGGCAACCGTCAGCAGGCCACTGGCAGCAAGACGGGACAGGGAGGAAGTCTGTTTCATGGAAGAAGTCGTATAGAAGAGAGGAACAAGTGCGCCAGCCCGGGTCGGGACGTATGCGTTGATGCTATGCGCAGAAATAAGGAATGCGGCAGTAAGGCGATACTGCTGGCTACCTGCCCAAAACCCTCCTGGTCAGGAAAGTTTGTTGGGAGGATGCCGGCTAAATAGCGGCTTGATTCAGGTCGAACCGGGAAAAATCATCACTCTGGTACATGTCCAGGGAAACGGAACTGATTACCTCTGCTTCCTTGCCTCTGGATGCTTCCGTGTAGCCAGTGTATACGCCGTAAGCAAAGGCTCCCACTACCACCACGCCAAAGGCTACGGCAGCCACGGCCGGGAACACTGCGGGTGCCATCTGGCTTTGCGTGGCGTTTGGAGCACTTATGTGCGTGTAACTCCCGAAGGCTACGGCGTTCTGGAGAGAAGCCGTGAGCAGCAGCAACATCAGCAGGCAAGTGGCGATAACACGTGGGGTTTTGTGTAATTTTTTCATGGTCAGCAAGTTGTTTTTAAGCTTGATTGTGCGTGAGAAAAAATCAGTTAGCAGCGGTTCGGTCGAATTCCGAGAAGTCGCTGGCCGCATAATTGGCCCGCTCAAAATCATAGGAAACTTCCGTTTGCTTACCAAACAGGTCGTGGGCGGCATGGCCCACAATAGTGCCTACTTCATAGGCCCCCACCACGGCCCCCACGGCCGCTCCCACTACGGCTACACCAGCGGCAATAGCGGCCCAGCCAATAGCGGCCTGCATCTGCTGCTCATTGGCCGAAACGTAGGTTCTGGCGTTGCTGTAAGTGCCCACGGCAACCGCGCTCTGCGCCGAAAACTGGAACAACGTCAGACTCAGTATTGCTACTGCAAACGGCCGTTTCATATTGCGTACTTTTTTCATCTTCTTGAAGGGCTTTAAGGATTGAAAAATGGACAATTGACCAGGAGGGTTATTATGTGAAATCTGTTTTCGCAGGGCAGGGACATGACAGTTCAGCGCACTTATTCACACGGAAATAAGCACTTGTTCCAGAAAACGCTACAGACTCTTTCTACTGCGTATTTAACCGCAGAATCAACACTTTATTTCTTTTATTTATTGCCATAATATTCAGGCAATAGTCTTCCGATTCGCATTTTCATGCGAAGTGAAAAATGTACTAGTGGCGCGTAATACGCAGTTGCTTTTTTTAAACAGCCGCGCAGCAGGTGCGGAAGAAATAAGGTGGGTAGTAGAGCGCGGACCAGATCGAAAACCGGAGCTGCCTGGTGCAGAAATCTGGAAACTACGGGCGTACCCATAGACTTACTCACAGTAATTCCTGAACTCAGGGCATCATTAGCCCAGGGAGAGCATCTCCGGGCGTACCAGCATGAATAGGGAGCAGAGGGCGCGAGATACGCCAAAGGTTATCAGACCCGCCGGTGTGAGCAGTTGCCTGATGGATAAGCGAGCAGTGATCTACTGAGGCCAAATAACAACTATTCTACATAGCAGTCAAGCGAACAGAGATAATATTATTTTATTTCTACTATCCATCAAATCTAATATCAACTACCAAACACCTAAAACAGGCATCAATGATGTATTGACACCTGTTTGCTAGCGACATTCGTTTTATTATTTTTAATTACGCGTATTTATCAGTTAATAGCATACCTGATAAGCCCTACGCATGCAAACCTGAGCGCAACGCCAAATCTTTACATTAAAAAATTTAACATGAACGATGTAATACTTTTTGATGGTGTCTGCAATTTGTGCGACGGGTTCGTCAATTTCGTGATTGACCGTGACCCGGCAGAACGTTTTACCTTTGTCTCATTGCAGGCGGAACCCGCCCGTAAGCTGCTGGCCCAGCACGGGCGGGTACTTCCCCTGAACACCCTCCCCTCTACTATTTACCTGCTGCGGGATGGGCAGGTGTATCAGCGCTCCGAAGCCGTTTTGCTTATTCTCCAGCAACTACGCTCCAACTGGCGCTATACTGCGCTGCTGCGTTACATACCCCGCCCGCTGCGCGACTGGGGGTATGAGCTGGTCGCCCGTAACCGCTACCGCATTCTGGGGCGCGAGGACGCCTGCCGAATCCCCTCTCCTGCATTACGGCGGCGGTTTTTATCCTAATTGCTTTCATCTGCGCTATTCCAGTCCCGGCAGGCTGAGACGGTATGGCCATGCCGGAAGATATTATTTCTTCTGCCATAGCAGCACCAACCGGCGGGGCAGCACCAATGCACGGTAAAGGCCATAAGGTGCGCCGGGCAGGAAGCCTGACATGTTCAAAAAAGCCCAGGATGTCTTCGGGCTGCTGCTCTGCTGAGTTCCTATCCGCGCAAAACCCGGGCAGTGCTGAATAGTGCGCAGAAGCCCCTGCGCCTTCGCGGCTGTTTGTTGCTTCGCAGATAATTACCTTTTGTTACCGGGTCGCCAGCCGGAGCACCGTTGCAGGCCAGTTGATGCATCAGCCGCAATCCTATTCTCGGACCTATCCAAATAAAAACTGCGCTGTTTATTGGTGGCTTACGCATAACCAGCAATCCTACTCTCGGACCCAGTAAATAAAAAACCCTCACTACGCTACGCAGTGAGGGTTTTTGGTGATCCCGCTGGGATTCGAACCCAGGACCCATACATTAAAAGTGTATTGCTCTACCAGCTGAGCTACAGAATCAGTTTCTTTGTAACCAGTGGGCGTTTCCCGCTGATTGTGGCACAAAAGTAGAGGACCGAATTTAACCGTGCAACTGTTTTGCTGAAAAAAGCACACCTTTTTTTCCTACTTCCGGCGGTATTTCTCCAATCCGTTCAGGCACAAAAAGTTACTTCCGTACTCCCAAAAGCCGATTCCCTGTTTCAGGCTGGCCAGGTGGAGCAATCCTACCCGCTGTACCGCCAGGCCCGGGAGCAGGTGGGCGGTGAGCAGTCAATTCGGCAGCTATTACGCATGGCGTATGTTCAGGAAGGGCTGGGCCATTATCCGGCAGCCCTCTATTACCTGAGTGTAGCACAGGCATGGCAGCCCCAGTATAGCACATGGCGCAAAATGGTGGCAGTAGCACAGGAGCATCGCCTCACTGGTTACCCCGATACGTGGCGGCAAAATCTGGCCATCACCATCCAACGCTATTATTACCGTTTGCTGCAGGGGCTGCTGCTGCTGGCCGTAGTGGTTGGCATTTTACTGCTATTACGCCGGCGCACTGCTGATCGGGCCTGGTGGGCCACGTACGCGGTATACTTGCTGTTGGTCGGGCTGTTTCTAAACCTACTGGCCCCCGGCCGGGTAGGGCTGGTCGCCCGGCCCCGCGCCCCGCTCATGACCGGGCCCAGTGCCGGCTCGGCGTGGCTGACCACGGCGGCGGCCGGTGACCGGTTTGAAGTGCAGGGCCAGCAGGATATCTGGTTCCGGGTGCAGTGGCAGGGCCGCGACGCCTATATCCGTCGTCCCGATTTGCTACTGGTGGAATGACGGGGAGCCTGCCCCGACCCTTTACTGACTGCTGGGCCGTCTGGTTCCGGGACTTCGGGGCGGGCGGCGGCGGGGTAGGTTTCGTCGCGGTAGGCGCGGGCACGGTAGGCCACGGGCGAGAGGCCGGTGTGCTTGCGGAAGAAGCGCGTGAAATAGCCGGAATCGGCAAACTGCAGGGTGTAGGCAATTTCCGAAATCGAGGAGGACGTGTACACCAAATGGTTGTGGGCGCGCCGGATGGTGTTGGCATTCACGATTTCCAGGGCCGATTTGCCTTTCACCGCCTGACAGATGCGGTTCAGGTGCACGGGCGTGATGTTCAGCTCGCGGGCGTAGTCCGAAATTTTCTTCTCGAAGGGTGCGGCCCGGGCCACGCTTTTCTGGAACTCGTGGAAGTAGTGCAAGTTGCGGTTGGAGCTGCCGTCGGCCTTGTTCTGCTGGTGCTTGAGCAGACGGAACAGCTTCACGAACAGCAGTTTAAAATAGGCATTGAGGGCCAGCTGGCGCTCCGGTAGCTGGGAGTGCATTTCGGCGTGAATCAGCCGCTCCAGGGCCAGCAGCTCGGCAAAGCTTTCCTCCTCGGTAAACTCGGTGAGGACATATAGGCTGTTGAGCTCGATGAGAATGGAGGGGCTCACCTGCAGAATCGTGTCCAGCAGCGCCTCGGCAATAGTCAGGGAACGGCCCTTTACCTGGGGGCTGAACGTGAAGCCGTGCACCGTGTTGGCCGGAATCAGCACCACGCAGGGCGTAATCAGCTCCTCCGAGTCGGCCCCGGCATCCAGGGAAGCCTGCCCGGCTTCCAGGAAAAATAGTTGGTAGAGGTTGCCGTGCACGTGCGGCTTGAGGCCCCAGTTGGTGGTGCGGGGGCGGGGCGCAATCAGCTGGCTGTACACGTAGGTGTGCGAAACCTGGGCCTTATCGTCGCCATACAGGCCGTTGTAGTGGGCAATGTCCTTGGGCATACGCGGAATAGTGAAAGGCCAGCAGCGGCCCGACGGGCAACGGCCGCCTGAAAATGTTTGTTTTGTCCTGGTAATATACCGAAACATCTCATTCGATCCGGCGCGGCGACGTTAGTTTTGTGTAGCAATCCAGTAGCTCTTTTCCTGCTACCGCCTCCTTAGCCACTATTCGTCGGTTGCGGTACAGTTCGGAGCATGTTTTGTTTGTCCGCGTTGCGGCGGGCAGCCACCCGGCCGCCGCAACGCGGATTTCTGCCTTATTTCCCACATTTTCCCTCCCACCTCACTTCCCTCCCACTCGTATGGAAGCCCTCCACTCCCGCCTTTCGCCCCTGGGGCTGACGCCCGCTGCCCCGGTCCATCTCAACCTCACGCCCACCGAGCTGGTGCAGCACGCGCTGCGCCGCCACGAAGGCACCCTCACCGATACCGGTGCCCTCATGGCCGATACTGGCACCTTCACCGGCCGCTCCCCCAAGGACCGCTTCATCGTGCAGGACGCCCTCACCCAGGACGCCGTATGGTGGGGCGACATCAACATTCCCTTCCCCCAGGAAAAGTTTGAGCAGCTGCAGGGCAAGATGATGACTTACCTCCAGCACAAGGAGCTGTTCGTGCGCGAAGCCTACGCCGGGGCCCACCCCGCCTACCAGCTCAAGCTGCGTATCGTCAATGAGCTGGCCTGGCACAACCTATTCTGCTACAACATGTTCCTGCGCCCCGCCGAAGGCGCGGACACCAGCTGGGCGGCCGACTTTACCATCATCTGCGCCCCCGGCTTCGAGGCCGACCCGGCCGTGGACGGTACCCGTCAGAAGAACTTCGCCATCCTCGATTTCACCCGCAAAACCATCCTGATTGGCGGTACCGGCTACGCCGGCGAGATGAAGAAGGGCATCTTCGGCGTGCTTAACTTCCTGCTGCCCCACCAGCACGATACGCTCAGCATGCACTGCTCGGCCAACGTGGGCCAGGACGGTGATACGGCCATCTTCTTTGGCCTCTCCGGCACGGGCAAAACCACCCTCTCGGCCGATCCGGCGCGTGGTCTCATCGGCGACGATGAGCACGGCTGGACGCCCAACGAGGGCATCTTCAACTTCGAGGGCGGCTGCTACGCCAAGGTCATCGACCTGAGCCGCGAAAAGGAGCCCCAGATCTGGGACGCCATCCGCCCCGGCGCCATTGTGGAGAACACGCGCTTCGTGCCCGGCACCACCACGGTGGACTACGCCAACAAATCGGTGACGGAAAATACCCGCACGGCTTACCCCATCAACTTCATCGACAACGCCGTGGAGCCCTCGGTGGGTGCTGCGCCCAAGAACATCTTCTTCCTGACGGCCGATGCCTTTGGGGTGCTGCCGCCCATCAGCAAGCTGGATAAGAGCCACGCCATGTACCACTTCATGAGCGGCTACACGGCCAAAGTAGCCGGCACGGAAATGGGCATTACCGAGCCGCAGACCACGTTCTCGGCCTGCTTCGGGGCCGTGTTCCTGCCGCTGCACCCCACCAAGTACGCTGAGATGCTGGGCCAGAAGATGGATGAGCACCCCGATACGCAGGTCTGGCTCATCAACACCGGCTGGAGCGGCGGCTCCTACGGAACCGGCTCGCGCATGAAGCTAGCCTACACCCGGGCCATGATTACGGCCGCCCTCAACGGGCAACTCACCGACGTAGCCTTCACCGAGCACCCCGTCTTCGGCGTGCAGGTACCGGCCGCGGTACCCGGCGTGCCCACCGACATTCTGGACCCGCGCAACACCTGGGCCGACCAGGAGGCCTACGACCGCACGGCCGCCGACCTAGCCGGGAAGTTTGTGGCCAACTTCCAGAAGTTTGCCGACTTCGCCAACGAGGACATCCTCGCCGGGGCTCCTAAAACCAAGGTTCTGGCCGAAGCATAGGACAGCACTTACTGTATGAAAAAGGCCGGCTTTCCGTTACGGAAAGCCGGCCTTTTTCCGTCTTGTCAGCTGATTAGCGGGCGGCACGCTGCCGCGTCCAGGAAATAAGCAGCGGCACGGCAAAGATGGCTACCGTGAGGATGGTCAGGCCGGCTTCGGCGGTTTCGCTGCTCAGGAAGTGGCTGAACGGGTGCGCCGGGAAGTAGTGCTCGAACAGGGAAAGCAGCAGCTTGAGGCCCAGCAGCCCGATCACCACGAAGGCAGCCGTTTCCAGGAACGGGTATTTGCCCATCAGCAGCACAAAGGCCTGCGCCACCAGCCGCATGGCCAGAATGCCGATAAACACGCCGGTACAGATCAGGATCAGATTATCGGTGAAGGCTACCACGGCAAACACGTTGTCGATGGAAAAGGCCAGGTCCATCAGCTCAATGAGGGCCACCGTGGCCCAGAACTGCCCAAACAGACCCAGCGTATTGCGGTACACCCAACTCTGCTGCTTATCCACGCCTTCCTCCCCAGGAGCATTCTTGTCACGGAAGTGGTCAAAAACGAGGTAGAGCAGGTACAAACCGCCCAGGGGCTTGAGAAACCAGACTTCCACCAAGTACGAGGCAAACAGAATGCAGATGCCCCGGAACACGTAGGCCCCGATGATGCCATAGCGGAGGGCTTTCTGGCGCTGTTCCCTGGGCAGGTCGCCTACCATGGTGGCCAGCACGGCCGCGTTATCCACGGAAAGCAGGCTTTCGATGATGATGAGGTTACCGACTACCGCCAGGGCCGCCAGCGGGTTATCGAGGATTTGTTGGAGGTGTTGATTCATGCTGGAGAAAAAAGGGCTGTGGCAACTCAACGCTACCACGGCTGCTGCGCGGCTTGTACGCTGCCAAGCCGGCCGAAGATATACCCTATCGGCGGGCCGAAGCGCTTAACTTCGGCTCTACTTGCTGCCAAAAGGCTATAAACTGACACCAAAGAAGGCTCTTCCACTTGGTGGAAGAGCCTTCTTTGGTAGTTGCCGGAAGTACGGCCGGACCTTTACTCCCGCACCACGCGCAGCACCATCCGTTGTCCGTTCGGGAACTGAGCCTGCACCAGATATAGGCCGGCCGGCAGAGTAGCCGTATGGGGCCAGGTGATGGTGGTAGTGCCAGCCGTTACAGCATTCAGTTGCTGCCGGTGCAGCAACCGGCCGGTAGCATCGGTAAGCACCAGCACGAGGCCGGGCTGGGCAACGGGCGTCGAGAGCACCAGCCGCACGCCTTCGGCTCCGAAGGGAGTTGGCACGGCTGACATCAGCAGGCCATTCTTCGCTTGCTGGGTGCTGAGCGGACCAGCAGGCGTAAGGAAAATGGGGTTCTGATACGAGCCCGCCAGCGCGTTGGCGTTGGTAAACAGTTGAACCTGCTGAATACCGCCGCAGCCGTTTATTACCTGGATATCATCTATATACCAGCCTTCATAGGCCGTCCCCTCATCCGACTGGGCCTGGAAACGCAACCGAATACTCTGGCCGCTGAAGGACGACAGATTGAGCGTAGTGCGAATGAAAGCCGCTGCGCCGGTTTCCGTGGACGAAATTCCCGAGAAGCAGGGTTTATCAGGCGAAGCTGTGGAGGCATCGAACACGGAATTGTAGCCGTTCTGGAGGAAGTACGGGGCCGCGTCAATCCAGGTAGCGCCGTTATCAGTGGAAATAGCCACCATGCCGCCATCATACGAGGGCTCCGTGTTGTAATAATGATAGAACGACAGCAGGGAGAAGTCTACCGGCGTGAAAGCCGCCGAAGTAAGCGTGGCATCGGAAGGGGTAATGGGCTCAACGGCCTTCCAGGAAGTAGTGCCGCTGTACGCCCGGGCGGTGCTGGGTGCCCAGGGGCTGCTACCGGTCAGTACGGCCGGCGTGAAGCCGCCTACGGTGCTGGTTTCGCGGTTGTCGTTTACCACCGTAGTCGTGTTGCAACCTTTGCCAGCCGCCGTTACGGCCTGAACCTGGAACGTGCGCGTCTGGCCGGGCGTGAAGGCCAGGTTGGCAAACGTGACGGTATTGTTGCTCCCCAGCGTACCGCCACTGGTGCTGCTCACGTAGCTCAAATCAGCCGGCAACTGCGCCTTGATAGAGTATGGAGCCTGCTGGGCCTGGCACTCGCAGGTAGCCGAGATGTTGATGGCAAACTGGTTACCCGTCAGCAGCTCGGTGTTTTTGCTCAGGCGTACGCCGGGCAGGTCAAAAGCGGCCGTTTGGTCGGTGGCACTGGTAGAGAGGCCCTGGACAGCGCTGGCGCCCATACCCCGGCGGGCAAACGCGCTCCAGATCAGGCAATGGTACCGGCCGTTATACAGCAGGGAGTCGGCGGCCAGAATAGCGTCGCGCGAATCGAGGAAACCTGGCTGGCAGGGCTGCAGCTTCATGCCCTGCATTACCAACTGAAGCGCAATGGCATTGCCACCGGTGCTGGTACCGGTGTACAGGTTCGGCTCGATGCGGCCCTGCTGCTGGATCAGGGCCCAGGTCATGTCCCACAGCGCAGCGCACCACACCTCGCCAATAGCGTGCGACTCGGGGCTGGCAGCAACGTTGCTGTAGGTAAGCGGATTGACACTCAGGCTGGTAGAATATGGATACCGACGGATACCACCACCCGTAGGTGCTTGTCCGGAGGCGTACGTACCCACGGCCCGACCCGTAGGGCCATCTGTCAGCTGGGCAGTTTGCCAGTTGGTATTCAGCATCAGGGCCAGGTAATCACTCCAGCCTTCGCCGCCCTGCTCCGCATTACCGAGGCAGCTGGCGTTGGCCGGCCCGCCGGTGAGGCGGTTCGACACACCGTGGCCGTATTCGTGCACCACAATGCCGTTATCAAAATCCCCATCCAGCTGCGGCGCGGGCAGCCCGATGGTCAGGCTCACGGTAGCACCGGCAGTCAGCTGGGCGGCCAGCAGGTTGCCGTCGGTGGTAGAAACCATGACGGCCGGAATGGTCAGGGCATTGTTGGAGCCGCCCATAGCCACTGGAGCGCCGGCATTGTTCACCATGATAACGGCCCGGGCCCCGGCGTTCTGCGCGTTCAGCACCTTATCGGTGTAGTTGCAGGTGCCCCGGTAAATGAGGGCAATTTTGCCGGTGAGGGTGGTAGAGGAGGGAGTGGTACAAGCCAGGTGAGAAGCCGGGTTGCCGGGGTCGTTGTAGAACACCAGGTCGCCGGTTACGGGGCCTACGCTGACCAGCTTGTTGCTGGTGCTGAAGGCGCTTTCCACGGTGGTATAGCTGCCAGCCACGGGAGCGGGGGCCGTTACCGTCAGATTACGGCTGGCGGGCGCGCTCCACAAAAACATCTGCATCCGCCCCGACGCTCCGTCGGGCGGGGTGCTGAAGTTGGCGTTGTTGACGCCGTTGCCATCCTGGGCTTCGGCCCGCACATGGTCCTGCCCGCTGCCACCGCGCCCGATGTTATCCGTCTGAAAATTGCCGGCGGGTTCGGTAAAGCCATACTGGTACAGAACATCGTGCACGATGTTGTTCCAATAGAACAGATTTACGGTAGCTGCCCGGCGGTTTTTGCCCAGTTGCGGGCTGAACGCAAAATCAGGGACGTAATCGAACACCAGGGAGCTGGCGGAGGCACCGGTAGAGGCCGCAAACCGGCCGGGAGCATTCGTTTTCAGACTGTCATCGTAGGCCCACACGTTGTTGCCGCGCGTGTCGGCGAAGTCGGTACTGCCATTGAAGTGCCAGCCGTGCGTGGTGGCGTTGTTGCCGCCCCCTGCTTTCAGCCACGGCGACGACTCAGTTTGCAGCCGGCTGCTGCCCGGGCTTTCCTGCGGATAGGGTATTACGTAGTAAGTAGCCGGGGTAACGGCCGCAATTCCTACCGTACCGATGGGCTGCCAGGCGGCGGGGCGGGCAGCACTGGTGCTGCCTGCTGCCGGAGCCGTCCGGGCTACCGTTTCATGCACCGTCCAGTTATCCTGATCCAGCACCTGTCCCGTGGCCGCATCTACCCGGATGTTGAGCCAGTCAGAGGAGTCCAGCAGATCTACGTTTACGTTCCAGGCCAGATGCAGCTTCTGAGTGTTATCATACACCCACACCAGGCTGGCAACAATGTCGCGGCGGGCTACCCCAGCGGCGGCAAACGTCTGCCGTTGGTCGGAGCCGGTACGGGCACTGGTGGCCGTGGGGCTGCTCAGGCGGGCAGCAGCCAGCGGAGCCAATGCCCGGTTAACGGCCGTAGCCGCTTCCAGAGCCGGCGTAGCCAAAAGCCCGGTGAACTGGCGGCTCGGAACAAATGCCCCGGCGTGGTGCTTGAGCTGCTGGTTTTTGAAGGCCAGGGTCAGCACCCGGTTGTACACCGGAATACCTTTATGCAGCTGCTGCACATACACGTAGGTGAGGCCGGTGGCCGCATCGGTGTGGGAACTGGACACCCGCATGTCGGCGGCGGTAATGGGGCCGCCGGCCCATTGCTGCCGGCTTTGCCAGGCTTGCTCGGTACCGGCCGAAGCCGCGCTGTTTTGGGCGTGAACCGGGGAGGCACAGGCTAACGCCAAAAGCCCCGCTGCCAGCCAGTTGGAGGAGTAGAGTTGTGTCAAGTAGTTGGGGTTTGGTTGTGGAATTGATCAGAAAATGTGGGCCCTGCATATCCGCATGGATCAGCTAAAGCTCTGGTAACCGGCCGCTGCGCCCGTAAGGGCAACGCAAATTGACCGGAACGTCCAGCAAGTTAAGCTGCCTTTTATCATTATGGCAGAATACAAACACTTTTTCTGCATCTGCTCCACAGCCCGGCTTTTGTAAGCCGACAAGTATGTACTATAGGACCTTCTTCTTTGAAGAATTCACATTTCTCATGTGGCGGTCTAGTCTCACTACCTCCTGCGCACGAGCAAGAAAGAGCTGCCGGGTAATGCACTGGAATGCAAAACCCGGCAGTTCTTCCGGCTACCTACTACAAAGAAATATGCGGCGGCTGGTTTACAGTACGAAATCCGGCTCTTCTTTTCGGAAGTGATTCAACACCAGCTTATCGGCCAGCCCGGGCAGCCATTTATTGAGGAAGACGGTGAGTTTGCCCGTGCTGGTAAGCACCAGGTCGCGCCGCCGCTCGCGCACGGCCGCTACTAGGTAGCCCGCCACTTCCTCGCTACTCATCATCTTCTGCTCGTCCCGCGGCGACTCGCCCTGCCGGGAGCCATCGGCGGCCAGGGCTACGTTGCGGATGTTGGATGCCGTGAAGCCGGGGCAGGCCAGTAATACATGTACTCCCTGGGGCAGCAGCTCGGTGCGCAGAGCCTCCAGAAAGCCGTGCATGGCAAACTTGGAGGCCGAGTATCCGGTTCGGCCCGGCAGCCCCCGGTAGCCCGCAATGCTGCTGACGCCCACAATGGAGCCTTTGGCCTGCGTGATGTGCGGCAGCGCGAATTTGGTGGCGTATACCGTTCCGAAGAAGTTGGTTTGCATCAGCTGCCGGATAACGTCCAGGTCGGCGTCACGGAAGAGGGCGCGCATACTGATGCCGGCATTGTTGATGAGCACATCGAGGCGGCCGAAAGCGGCTACGGTTTCGCGTACGGCCCGCTCCGAGTCGGCTTCCACGCCTACGTCGGCGCGTATGGTGAGGTACTGGATGCCCAGGCGGGCCAGCTCTTCGGCGGTGCTTTGGAGCTTGATTTCGTCGCGGCCGGTAATGGCCACGCGGGCCCCGGCCTGCCCGAAGGCCAGGGCGGTAGCCCGACCAATGCCGGAAGTGCCGCCCGTGATGAGGACTACTTTATCTTTCATGAGGGAAGAAGGCGTGAGAAAACCGCCATAGAAGGCGGGCAAAACTACGGGTATTTTTGGCAGCCTATCGGCGTACAGCCGCAATTTACCGATTGGTGGCAGCCTACTTCCCCCTTGGTTTCTATATTGAATTCGCGGCCGGGAAAATTGTATTTTGTACCGGATTGCGGTTACCTTCGACCTTTCCCTCCCCCGCCTTTTACGTGCTTATCTATGACGCAACCCTTACGTACTATTTTGGGTGGCAAGGTGCGCTATGCCGCTGGTTTACTAGCCCTGGCTTTACCCCTGTTTTCATCGGTGGCACAGGCCCAGAGTTGCCCGCCGGCCGCCAGTGCCTGTACGCCCGGCAGTGCCCCTACGGCCAATATTCCGTTTGGCATGGGCATTCTGAACGTCACGCTGGGCACCATCAACAACACAACGCCGGGCATCCAGGACGGCTATAAGGATTACTCCTGCACACTGGGGGCGGCCACGCTCATTATCGGGGCCGATGTTCCCATCAGCATCCGGACCAATACCAACGCCGATGAGAACGTACGGGTGTGGGCCGATTTGAACAATGACGGCACCTTCAGCCCCACGTCGGAGCTCTTGTTCAGCAGCAACACCAAACGCACCCATACCGGCACGGTGCGGCTGCCCAGCGGCACGATAACGGGCGTGCGGCTGCGGCTGCGCGTGGCTGCCGACTACGTAAACGCGACCCTGCCTTCTCCCTGCTCCACGCCGCAGTACTCCCAGACGGAAGACTACGCGGTTATTGCCTCGGCCAGCACTCAGGCTCCGGTAACGGATTTTGTGGCCGACCAAACGCGTACCTGCTCGGGCACCGTGCAGTTTACCGACCAGAGTCAGAACGGGCCCACTGCCTGGCGCTGGGACTTCGGCGACGGCACCACCAGCCTGTTGCAGAACCCCAGCTACCAGTACACTACGGCCGGCACGTTCACCGTGACTCTTACCACCAGCAACAGTGTGGGCAGCAATACCAAAACCCGCGCCTCGTACATCACCTATGATAACGTGGTGCCGGTGGCCGCGACCTGCGCTCCGGCTACGGCGGCGTTCTGTTGCGGCTACGGTATCACGCAGTTTACTCTGGGCACCCTCACCCAGATTTCGGCCAATGGGCAGGCGGGCTACGAGGATTTTACCTGCAACGGCAAGGTGGAAGTAACCGTTGGCAACCGGTATACGCTGCGCCTGACGACCGGCCCCGGCAACCCGCAGGATACGCGGGTGTGGCTGGACCTGAATAACGACGGGACTTTCGGCAGCGGGGAGCAGATTTTTCAGGCGTTGAACACGAGCAATCCGACCGGTACGTTTCTGGTGCCGGCCACGGCGGTACTCAACCAGCCTCTGCGCCTGCGCGTCGTTTCCGATTACGTAGGCTCCTCCTTCACGGCCTGCGACGGTGTTCAGTATGGCCAAGCGGAGGATTACACCGTGACGGTGCGCGCTAATACCAGCCCGCCCACCGCCGACTTCACCTCCAACTACACTGCCGGCTCCTGCCAGGCCGCTATCCAGTTCACAGATATCAGCCAGAACGCGCCTACCGGCTGGCTCTGGACGTTTGGCGACGGTTCCACCAGCATCCTGCAGAACCCCAGCCACACCTACGCCAACACCGGCTCGTACACTGTGAGCCTGAGGGCGACCAACGCCTTCGGCACCACCACTGTTACGCGCGCCAACTACGTGGTGGTAACGGTGCCCTGCGTGCAGTACTGTACCGCCCTCGGCGACAATGCGGCTTTCTGGATAACCAACGTGAGCCTGACCACTCCGCAGGCGACTACGTTCAGCAACGCCTCCGGCGCCAATACCAACGGCTACGGCAACTATGCCGGCCAGATCATGACGCTGCGCCAGGGCCAATCCTCTACCCTTACGGTAACCGCCAACGCGAATTTTCAGCGCGTGACCACGGTGTGGGTAGACTGGAACCGGGACGGATTCTTTGCTACTTCTGAACTGGTTTCCAATCAGATCAGCACCAACCCCGCTACCATTCCGGTGCCGGTACCGGCCCTGCAAAGCGTAGTGGGCTTCACCCGCATGCGCATCATTGCCCGCCTCAACAACAACTCGGCCTACGCCTGCACGGGTACTACTGCGCAGCCCAACACGGAGATTGAGGACTACAGCGTGCAGGTGGTACCCGCTACGGCCACGCAGGAGGCCCAATCCCTGCCGGCCCTGACGGTTTTTCCCAACCCCACCACCGATGGACACCTGCACCTGCGCCTCGCCAATGCCCGGGCCGCTGACACCTATTCCGTGGCGGTGGAAAACATGCTGGGCACCTGCGTGTACCGGGGCCAGTTGCGCCTGGGCACCGCCGCCGATGCCGGCATCGACCTGAGCGGGCTGCCCCGGGGCCTGTATGTACTGCGCCTGCGGGGCAGCCACGGCCAGAGTGCCATTCGCCGCGTGCTGCGCGACTAGCCCGGCCGGCGCTTTTTCCGGCCCCACGGCCGGCCGCTCAGGCAGCTTCCCTTTCCTTACTTCTTATCCTGATTCTGGCGTATGCGCACACCTTTACTGCGTACCTGTTTGCTGGTGCTTATCTGCCTGTTGGCGGGAATCCGGCCGGCGGCGGCCACTCACCTGCTGGGCGGCGAAATGAACTACAAGTATCTGGACGCCAATGGTCCGTCCAATGCCCAGTACCGGTATCAGGTAACGGTCCTTGTTTACCTGAATAAGGAAGCCGGCTCGGCAGCGCCCGATGGCCGCCCCAGCGTGGACATTGCCTTCTACAATAAGTCGCAGGGTGGGGCCCGGATTTTAACCATGACGGTGCCGCGGACCAGCTTTGCCGAAATCACGCCCCCCGCGCCTGGGGGCTGCACGCTGCCCGGCAGCCAGCCGCCCCGCGTGACGCTGGCCAAGTACGTGACCATCGTGAACCTGCCGCTGTCGTTTGATGGCTACTACGCCGTGTACACCGACATTGCCCGCAACGTGGATGTTACCAACCTGCAGAACCCCGGCAACACCAACATGACGCTGTACACGGACATGGCCCCACCCCTGATTCCGAATACGTCGCCGGTTTTTTCGGATACCGCCGTAGCCGTTATCTGCACCGGGGACACCAGTATTATCATCAATAATGCCTACGATGCCGACGGCGACCGGCTGATTTATTCCTTTGGCACCCCTTACCAGGGCAACTCACCATTCGGGGGCTTCACGCCGCCACCTCAACTGGTCACGTACGCCAACGGATACAGCGTAACCCAGCCTTTTGGGCCGGGCGCCGGCAGTTTCGCTTCGCTGAATGCCAGCACCGGCCTGAGCCGCTACGCGGCTCCTATTCAGGGCAAGTTTGTGGTAGCGGTGGACGTGAAGGAATACCGTACCATTAATGGGCGGGAAGTACTGGTGGGAAGCACCCGGCGCGACGTGCAACTGGTAGCCCGGCAGTGCCAGCCCAACCAGGCCCCGGTATTTACGCCGCCTTCGGTAGTGGTCAAGGATTTCACAGTGGAGGAAGGCCGGCCCATTGCCTTCAACGTTACCTCGACTGACCCTGAAGGCAAATCATTGACAATGAAAGTAAATAGCCCGCTTTTGGATGGCACCGGCCCGTTTGATTTTAGCGTGAACGGCAACCAGGGCGTGGTACCGGCGGGCAGCCCCACGGGCAGCGTAAACATCACGGGGACGGGCAGCGTGACGGGCAGCTTTCAGCTGAACTCCCGCTGTGGCAATGCCCGCGCTACACCCTACGATGTGGTGGTTACCGTGAGCGACAATACCTGCGGCAGCAAGAGCATTTCGGAGATTTTCCGGATTACCATTACCCGCGCCGCCGGCCCCAACCGCATTCTGGGTGACTCCATCATCTGTGACCGGGCGCAACCCCGCACGTACACGGCCGCCGGACCGGCTCCCGCCTCCTACCGCTGGACGGTGCGCGGCGGCATGATTCAGGGCACGGCTACTGCCGGTACGGTGCAGGTGCTGTGGGGCACGGCAAGTACCGGCACGCTTACCCTGCGCGGCGTTTCCAGCCTGGGCTGTCCTACCGATTCGATAGTTCGCAACGTAGACATACGCACCGGTACCCTGAGCGTAAGTGCCGATGTGAGCATCTGCGTGGGCTCCTCGGCCACCCTCACGGCCAGCGGGGGCCAGACGTACACCTGGACCAGCAGCACCGGCCAGACGTTTACGGGAACCAGCATCACGGTAGCCCCCACCCAGACCACCATCTACACCGTACTGACAACGGATGGCATCTGCACGATTACCCGGCAGGTAACGGTAACCGTAAATCCGCTGGCTACAGTCGATGCGGGCAGCAACCGCGCCGTATGCTCCGGGGAAACAACGGTACTGGGCTCGGCTGCCATTACTGGCTACACGTACCAATGGAGCCCGGCAATTGGCTTGAGCAGCAGCACCGCCGCCCAACCGGTTTTTAGTCTGACGAATACAACCGGCGCGGCTCAAACATTCACCTATACCGTTACGGCCACCACGGCCCAAGGCTGCACCAACACCAGCACCGTAACCGTTACGCTGAACCCGGCCGCCGTGACCGATGCCGGCCCCGACCGGGCCACCTGCTCCGGCATTGCGGTAACGCTGGGAACGGCCGCCATTGCCGTCCAGACCTACCAGTGGAGCCCCACCACCGGACTGAGCAGCAGCACGGCAGCTCAGCCCGTTCTCACCCTCCCCAATACCAGCACCGCGCCCCAGCTGGTCAGCTACGTGGTGACGGCTACCACGGCGCAGGGCTGCGTGAGCCGGGATACGGTGCGTATCACCATTAATCCGGCGGCGGTAGCCAGTGCGGGCAGCAGCCGGGCCGTGTGCTCGGGGGAAGCCATTACGCTGGGCTCGGCTGCCATTACTGGCTACACCTACCAGTGGAGCCCGGCAACCGGTCTGAGCAGCAGCACCGCCGCCCAACCGGTTTTCAGCCTGGCGAATACAACCGGCGCGGCTCAAACATTCACCTATACCGTTACGGCCACCACGGCCCAAGGCTGCACGAATACCAGCACCGTAACCATCACCCTGAACCCGGCCGCCGTGGCCAATGCCGGCCCCGATGCGGCGCTGTGCGACGGAAAAAAGGTGACTATCGGTACCTCGGCGCTGGCGGGCTATACCTACCAGTGGAGCCCGGCCGCCAACCTGAGCAGCAGCACTGCTGCCCGGCCGGTTTTCACAGCCCGCAATGCCACTCAGTCGCCAATTACGCTGACCTACGTAGTGACGGCTACTACCGGCCTGGGCTGCGCTTCGCGCGACACGGTACGCCTCACCGTGAACCCACGGCCGCTGCCCGACAGCATCCAGGGCTCCGTATCGGTGTGCCCCACGGTACAGAGCGTGGCCTACAGCATCCGAAGTCCGCGCAACACGGCGTACCAGTGGCAGGTAACGGGCGGTACTATTGCCAGCGGCCAGGGTACTCCCAGCATTACCGTCAACTGGGGCGGGGCCACGGCGGCGGCAGCTGTAAAGGCATTCCAGCTGAACTCCTTCGGCTGCTCATCGGACACCATTACGCTGCCGGTGCGCGTGAATCAGCAGCTGGCTACCCAGCGGCCCACCGGCCCGGTGCAGGTATGCATCAACGCCGGCCCGTTTACCTACCAGACGCAGTACACCAACGGTTCAGTGTATGCCTGGCAGATTGTGGGCGGCACGCAGATAAGCACCAACCAGGCCGCCGTGCAGGTGAACTGGACGCGTACCGGCCTGGTGAAGCTGGTGGTCACGGAATCGAGCAACCCGGCCGGTGGCATCTGCCGGGGCACCAGTGACACGCTCTACGTAAACGTGCTGCCCGCGCCCGCCACTAACCTGGCTATCAGTGGGCCGAGCCGCGTGTGTGCCGGGGCCGGCAACCTCACGTTTGCCCTGCCCGGCGCGGCCAACTCCACTTACGCCTTTACCTTCAACGGCACCACCGTCACGGGTACCGGCAACACGCTTACGCTGCCCGTACCGGCCGCCAGCGCCACGCCTTACACCGTTACCATCCGCGAAACCAACTCCAATGGCTGCGTAGGCCTGCCCTACACCAAAACCTTCCTGGTGGTACCGCCGCTGGCTATTACCGGCCCGGCCAGCTTCTGCCCCGAGTCGCGCACCGGCCTCAGCTTCTCTACTGCGGCCCTCATGGGTGGCCAGTATCAGTGGACGCTTACGGGCGGCACCATTACCAGCGGCCAGGGCACCGGCACCGTGACTATTGACGTACCCGCCGGCGCTACCAATGCTGTGCTGAGCGTAACGGAAACCACCAGCCAGAGCTGCGCCGCCACCTTCACCATTCGCCCCGACAACGCCGCCGTGGCCCTGAACACCGCCTCCGTGGATGCCGCTGCCAGTGACCGGAGCATCACGCTGGCACTGCAGATTCCCAACAACACGGGCAACACCAACCGCGTGCAGATTCTGCGACGCGACGCGGGCAGCACCGGGGCTTACACCACGGTGGGCAACGTGACCAACACGGCTACCACCTTCACCGACAACTCGGTGGACGCCGACAGCAAGGCCTACCAGTACCAGATCAACCTGACTAACGCCTGCGGCACCGTGCTCAGCAGCCAGCAGCACACCACCATCCTCACCAAAGCCACCGCCACCCAGAGCACCGGCGGCCGCAACGTGGGGAAAGTGGCGGTGAACTGGTCAGCCTACCAGGGCTTCTCGGTGAAGGAATACCGCGTAAGCCGCGTGGCCGATAACGGCACCTCGGAGGTAGTAGCCACCGTGGCGGCTTCCGTCCTGAGCCTCGACCTGCCCAGCAGCACGGCCGGCTTCAACCAGTGCTTTCGGGTGCAGGCTGTCAGCACCGAGGCTACGGCCCGCACTTCTTCGTCCAATGATGCCTGCGTGGCATTCGAGAACAAGCTGGGCTTCTACAACATCATCACCCCGAACGGCGACGGTAAAAACGACGTGCTGGTGATTGATAATGTGGCCCTGTACCCGCGCAATACGCTCACCATCTTCTCCCGCTGGGGCAAGCAGGTCTACGAAACCCGCAACTACCGCAACGACTTCGGCGGTCAGGAGCAGAGCGCGGGCATGTACTACTACCTGTTCAAGCTCGAGGACGGCACCAGCTATAAGGGATGGTTTGAAATTGCGCGCTAGCCGATACTAGCACCTGGTAAAAGGCCGTTCGGAATAGCCGGGCGGCCTTTTTGCTTGCTCTTCTTCCCGTGTTCTATGCGCTACCTATACCTGCTGCTGCTCATTCTAGTCCCGGATTTCGGGTACGCCCAGGCCCGGCTCAACCTCAGTTTTGAGCCCGAAGCCAACCGCCACCAGCCCCTCCTGCTGTGGAATACCCGGATTCCGGCGCTATCGGCGCGCGTGTTGCGGCTGGATACGCTCACCAAAGCCGCCAGCGGCAGGGGTAGTCTGCTGCTGGATCTGAGTACAGCCGAGGAGCCCGTGGGCGGGGCCGTGTACACCAGCATTTCGCCCGTCGACTCCCTGCGCGGGCACACGGTTACCATCAGCGGGCAGCTCCGGACGCAAAACTTCACCGGCAAAGCCTTTCTCTACGCCCATGCCCAAACGGCCACGGCGGGCGAAAACCTGGCCAGCAACGACGACTTCTCCACCCCAAACCTACCGACCAACTCGGAGTGGCGGCGCGTACAGATTCAGCTGCCGGTCCCGGCCGGAGCCACCAGTCTGCTGCTGGGGTTGCGGTTTCTGGGCCAGGGGCGCGTGTGGCTGGATGACGTGCGCATAGAGTGGGGTCCCGGCCAGCGCTACCCCGACCAGCTCCTACCCGGCACCGAGCCGCTGCTGCTCAGCGCCGCCGCCCGCCAGCCCGACTGGGACTTTGAGCGCCGCCCCGCCGCCCTCCCCGACCCGCGCTACCGCACCCGGCCCGACTCAGCGGGACCCGCGCACGGCCGGTACAGCCGGCGGCTGGAACCTGGCCGTGCTGACGCCCCGGTTTACGCCTACCTCGGCCAGGCCCCGCTGGATTCCGCCCTGCGTGGCAAAACGCTGGTAGTGCAGGGCCAGCTGCGGTACGCGGCAGCTACACCGGCACCCGCGCTGTACTACACCCTACTGGCCGAAAGCAACGGCCCGGAAGGCCGGCGCGGTGCCCGGGAGCCATTGCGAGAGCTGCCCTTGACCACTACCGCCCAACCCGGCACCGGGTGGCAGCCGTTTCGGGTGGAAGTACCAACCACCTGGAATGCCTATTACACGCAGCTGGTGCTGGGGCTGCGCCTGGCGGGCGCGGGGCCGGTGTGGGTGGATAACGTGCAGCTGCTAGTAGATGGCAAGCCCTACGCCCCGCCCCGTGACCTCGCCGCCCCGGCCCTACCCACGGCGGCGGAACTGGCCTGGCTCCGGCAAACCGCCGTACCGCTGCGCACCACCCTGCCCGATGCCGGCGACACCAAAGACCTGGCCGCGCTGGGCAAGCTGGTGGGTAAAGCCCAGGTTATCGGCCTGGGCGAAATGACCTACGGCTCCCGCGAAACTGCCCAGCTGCGCCACCGCCTACTGCGCTACCTCATCGAGCAGAAGGCCCTGCGCACGGTGGCCCTGGAAGCCGATGCCGCCGCCTGCCTCGCCCTGAACGACTACCTGCAAACCGGCCAAGGCAACCCGCGCCAGCTGGTGCAGGACCTGGGCTCCTATAACTCCCCCGAAACCCTAGCCTTGGTCCAGTGGCTGCGCACTTACAATGAGCGGGCCACCAGCAAAGTGCAGGTGTGGGGGCTGGAATGCCAACAGCCCACGGCCCTCACGGCTTATCTGCGGGAAATGCTACCCGAACGCGCTACCGCCTTACGGGCCCAACTAAATGAACTGGGCCGCCAGCTACACCAGCTGTCCGCCGCTGCTATTCGCCTGAACCCCTTCACCGAACCCGGCAAAACCGCTCCGCAGCTCACGGCAGCGCGGGCGGCTTTGCAGCAGATACGTACGGCCCTAGACGAGCAAAACCGCCTGAGCGGCAGCCTGCTTTTGCCCGAAGCTGCCCTGCAACGTCAGTTACTGGTGCTGCTGGAGCAGTTTGCCGGTCAGCACACCCTCGACCTGGACCTGTCCGCCACCTACCGCGCCAACACCCTGGCCGAGAACATTCATTGGCTGCACCAGCAGGCTCCCGGCGGCCGGCTGGCAGTACTGGCGAACAACACGGTACTGGCCGCCACCAACGGCACCGGCCAGCGGCTGCGGGCCACCTACGGCCCCGACTACGTGGCGCTGGGCACGGCCTTCAACGCCGGCAGTTTCCGCACGACAGACGGCGGCGCCGGCTTCCGCACGGCCGTAGCGCCAGCTGCCGAGCCGGGCAGCTACGAGTATTATTTCCAGGCCGCCCGGCTTCCTCTCTCTTACCTAAACCTGCGCACCGTGGGCCTCACCGCCGGCACCCAGTGGCTGCACCAGAACCTGCTGCTGCGCGACGTAGGCTACACGCTGCCGCCAACGCAGTTTCTGCGCCACGACCTGCGCCGGGAGTTTGACGCCGTCCTGTTCCTACCCACCACCACGGCCCTCCAGATGCTACCCTAGCTTTTAAGGTCTTCGACAAGACCTCCGGATGCTTCGACACGACTTCCGAAGCCTGTTCCCAACGGCTCCCGACCCGGCCCCAACGCCCGGACAATCGGCCACAAAATCCGCGAAAAAATCCGTGGAATCAGTGATTACCTTTGTCGGGTGAGGAAATCAGTGAAAAACATCCCGGCGGAGCTGCTCCGCGAAGTCGAAATTACCGACATGGTGGCCGAGGGCAAGTGCCTGGTGCGCCGCGAGAACCTGGTCATCTTTGTGACGCAAGTGGCCCCCGGCGACGTGGTGGATTTGCGCGTGACCAAGGCCAAAAAGAACTTCCTGGAGGCCGTACCTACGCACTTCCACAAGTATTCCGAGCTGCGCGTGCAGCCGTTCTGCGAGCATTTCGGTACCTGCGGCGGCTGCAAGTGGCAGCACCTGGGCTACGAAACCCAGCTCCAGTTCAAGCACCAGCAGGTGGCTGATACGTTGCAGCGCATCGGCAAGGTGGCCCTGCCCGAAATCCTGCCGATTCAGGCCTCCCCCGACCAGACCTACTACCGCAACAAACTGGAATACACCTTCAGCCACAACGGCTGGCTGACGAATGAGCAGATTGCCAGCGGCCACAACTACGAGCGGCGCGTGCTGGGCTTCCACACCCCCGGCCGCTTCGATAAGATTCTCGACATCAACCACTGCTGGCTGCAGCCCGACCCCAGCAACCAGATCCGGCTGGCCGTGCGCGACTACGCCCTGGAGCACGAGCTGCCCTTCAACAACCTCGTGACCCAGGAGGGCTTCCTGCGCAACCTCATCATCCGGACGGCCAACACCGGCGACCTGATGGTGATTCTGCAGTGCTACTACGCCCACGACGCGCTGGTGCCGCTGCTGGATTTCCTGCACGAGCGATTCCCGCAAATCACCTCCCTCAACTACGTGCTCAACGACAAGGGCAACGAAACCTTCCACGACCTGGAGGTGGTATGCTACAAGGGCGAGCCGCACATTCACGAGGAAATGGAAGGCCTGCGCTTCCGCGTCGGCCCGAAATCCTTCTACCAGACCAACTCCGAGGGCGCTTTCAACCTCTACAAAATCACCCGCGACTTCGCCCAGCTCACCGGCTCGGAGCTGGTCTATGACCTCTACACCGGGGCCGGCACCATCGCCAACTTCGTGGCCCGGCAGGCCAGGCACGTCGTGGGCGTGGAGTATGTGGAATCGGCCGTGAAGGACGCCTACATCAATTCCGAAATCAACGGCACTACCAACACCGAGTTCTACGCCGGCGACATGAAGGACGTGCTCAACGCCGAGTTCATCCAGCAGCACGGCCGCCCCGACGTGGTCATCACCGACCCGCCCCGCGCCGGCATGCACCCCGACGTAGTGGCCCGCCTGCTGGAAATGCGCGCCTCCCGCATCGTGTACGTCAGCTGCAACCCCGGCACCCAGGCCCGCGACCTGGAGCTACTGGATGAAGCCTACGAAGTGGTAAAAGTGCAGCCCGTGGATATGTTCCCGCACACCCATCACGTGGAGAATGTGGTGCTGCTGGAGTTGAAGTAACAGTAGGGTATATTTTATAAAATCGTTATTCATTAGGTAAATTTCGCGAGGAAAAATAAACGATTCCTGATACCATCAATGGCATACATAGAAATAATACCAGGACATATTCTGAAGTACTATATCCTCCACGCAAATTGGGCTCTGGCCAAGCACGTAACCCGATAACGGCCAATACACATGCAAGGCCAACCCCAATCGGTTTTAATTTTGATGTACGACGCTTGTAAAGCAGAAAGAACAAGGCTAATCCATAAAGGGCAGCAGTTACTAACGCTTCGAATAAAAATATTAGACCCGAGAAATAATCTTCGGAAAGCAGCAAGATTGAATACATAGTGTTACAATATTAAAACAGTGACCTAAGAATTCCGAACAACATGGACTACACCAACGACCCTGAACTGAACGGCAAATACCTCGGCACCATCACCAAGGACTTTGCTACCGTTTCCGATACGCTGAGCGAGGCTTCCTCGCAGATCCGTAAGCGGGATATTTCTAAGTATCCCATCTTCGTGTTTGCCCGCCAGGAGGTGCCGCTGGGCGGCCTGCTCATCAACGCCGACGAGCTGAACCTGGAGTGGCACGTATTCGCCAGCTACCTGGAGCTGTTCGTGCAGCAGGGCATCGTGGGCGAGGACGGCATTGAAGCCTTCCAAAGCACCTACCGCGACGCCGACGAGTACTGCTGCCTGTTCGTGCTCGACGAGGAGTTCACCAACTTCGTTTACATCCCCTACCCCGAGGACTAACTGTCATTGCGAGCCGGAGGCGAAGCAATCCTTCCTCTTCGGATTGCCAAACCTTGAGAAACGAAAAGCCCTTACTCCTGCGTGCGAGTAAGGGCTTTTGCGTAGGTCAGCGTTGGAGATTTAGAAAAGGACGGATTGCTTCGTCGTACCTCCTCGCAATGACAGGGGCCTACTCGAAGTGGTTGAACCCTTGCGCCCGCAGCGGGATAGGCTGGCCGGCTTTGGTGATGAGGTTCGCGCCTTCGCTCTTGTCCACCATGTGGCCGATAATGGTGATGTCGGGATGGTTCTTGATTTTGTCGTGGTCTGACAGCGGGACGGTGAAGAGCAGCTCGTAGTCCTCGCCGCCGTTGAGCATGCACATGATGGGGTCGAGGTTGAACTCCTCGGCCACTTCCAGCGTGGGGTTGGCGATGGGCAGGTTTTCGGTGAAAATGCGCGCGCCCGTGCCGCTGGCGGCGCACAGGTGCAGCACCTCGGAGGCCAGCCCGTCGGAAATGTCAATCATGCTGGTGGGCACCACGCCCAGGTCGCGCAACTCGTGTACCACATCCATACGGGCCTCGGGGCGGAGCTGGCGTTGCAGCACGTAGGGATATTTGTTGAGCTCGGGCTGGGTTTCGGGGTCGGCCTGCCAGGCTTGCTTTTCGCGCTCCAGTACCTGCAAACCCAGGTAGGCCCCACCCAGGTCGCCCGTAACGCAGAGCAGGTCGTTGGGGCCAGCGCCGCTGCGGCGCACGGCTTTGCCGGCTTCAGCCAAACCCAGGGCCGTAATGCCGATGGTGAGGCCCGAGCGGCTGCCGGTGGTGTCGCCGCCCACTACGTCTACATTGTAAGCTTCACAGGCCAGCCGGATACCTTCGTAGAGTTCTTCCACGGCTTCCACCGAGAAGCGCGAGGGCACGCTCAAGGCCACCACAATTTGCGTGGGCAGGGCATTCATGGCCGCCACGTCCGACACGTTCACGGCCACGGCTTTGTAGCCCAGGTGCTTGAGGGGGCAGAACGTGAGGTCGAAATGCACGCCCTCCACCAGCAGATCGGTGCTGATAACCAGCTCCTGCCCGGCCGGGGGCGCGAGGATGGCCGCGTCGTCGCCGATGCCGAGGATGGTGCTGGGCTGCTGCAGGTGTACGGTTTCCTGAATCCGGCGAATCAAGCCAAACTCGCCTACTTTATCCAAAGGGGTCATATACTCAGAGGTTACGCTGATGTTTCTGCGGGTACGGCGGAGGCTGCGGGCACCCGCTCAAATCCGGAGCGCAAAGGTACAACGCCGGGCGGGTAAGCAGGTTTCCGGACTTTCTATAACGCAATAAAGAGGCTGTCCCGCGCAGGAACAGCCTCTTTACCTGTACAATCAGCAAGCGGCAGCGCGGCCGGAAAGACCAGCACCGGGCAGCAGATTACTTTACCATCAGCTCTTTGTACACTTTCAGCTGGCCATCCTGCGAGATGAACTGCACGAAGTACAGACCGGGGGTGAGGCGCGAAACGTCGAGTTTCACGGTTTCCTCGCTCAGGCCACGCGGCTGGGCCGTGATGGACTGGCCCAGGCTATTCATCACTACGATGGAACCTACTTTAGCGCCTTTGATTTCCACGAAAGCCTGGCCGCTGGCCGGGTTCGGGAATACGCTGATGGCGGAGTTGAACTTCGCCAGGGTTTTCAGCGGGGCGTAGGAGCCGTACGGACCGGTGTAGTCGTTGTGCTCACCCAAGCGGGAATAGCTCTGGGCAGCGGGGTCCTGCACACCGCCGGGGAAGGCCGTGGAATAAGATTCCCACTCAGTAGCAATGTTGTAGCCGGTGCGAACAGTAGACGTACCACCCTGCGGCTGCGGGTTTACCGTAGTGCCGGCCGAAACCGTGGCGCGACGAATCAGCGACTGGTTGGCCGAAGTAACCACCACCTTGTTCGCGTCTTCCGCCGACCAGGAAGTACCCGGATCCTGACCAATCACCCCGAAAATATCCACCAGGATAGGCGTGCCCTGACCGGCGTTAGCGCCCGTCCAGCGCACCAGCGCCATGGCGTCGTTGCCGCTGAAATAAGCAGCTCCGCCCTGCACCAGCACCGAGTTGGTAGCAGCCGGAGCCGTGGCATACGGCGCGCACAACTGGTCTACCACGTTCAGGATCTGGGGCAAGGTAACCTCACCGCAGGCATACACGAAGGCATCGGCGGTATTCAGCGTGTTGGCTCCCGAAGTACGCTTCAGACCCTCCTCCTGGAACACGGCAGTAGCGCCGTTGGAGTAGCGGCGGATGGAGTACGGGTTCAGGTTTACGGCGTTGGTGGTCGGGTTGAACACCTCAATGGCCCGCTCGCTGCCGGTAGAGGGCGTGGTGCCGCCGTAGGTAACCCCGCTCTGGTGGGCTCCTTCGTCGTATTCGGAGAAAAATAGCTCGGTGCCTTGCGCCAGCGAAGCCGTGGCAGTGGCCAGAAACAGGCCCAGTGTCAGTAAGTAATTCTTTTTCATGCGCGAGAATGATGAAGGTGTGGATGAAGCGGCCACAAAGATAAGGCAATTGCGGCGGCCTCCGGTCATAGGCTACCCGGAAAAACCGCTTGCCGCCGCTGGTCCGCTACGCTTTACTGGTTGCTAATCTGCTATATACCTTTTGGCTTTTACAGAAACCTGCATTGTGAGCCGGCTTTCCAGCCGAAGAACTTTACTTTGTTTGATTGTTTTTCGGAAAATTTTCGTTGGCTTGCTACTCCATTCTACTCCTTCTGTTTCTATGACGCGCCTCGCTTCTATGCTGCTGGCTCTGGCCACTTTACTTACAACTATCAGTTGCAACCGCACCCCCAAACCTATTGACCCCGCCTCGGCCCAGGCCGTGAAGGTGCAGCTGGATATTCTGCAGGACAGCGTGGAAGCCCGCTGGAGCGACATGGTGGCTTCCGACGATACCAAGCTGCACGATACCCGCCAACTGCTGCGGGAGCTGACAACCCAGCCCGGCACCAACCGCCAGCAGCTGGCCCAGCTGCAATACGCCAACGACCGGCTGCCCCGCCGTCGTTACACCCAGCAAACCATGGCCGAATCGGAGCGGATTGACGCGTATGATGCGGCTCAGGATTCCTTGCTGCGCGCGGTGTATACGCTGCTCCCGAATGAGCAGGAACCGGCGGCGGCCATCAAAACCCTTACCGACCAGATTCAGGCGGCCGATGGTGAGCTGATCAGTTTTCGGGTGCGCTACGACCAGGCCGCGACCCGCTTCAACAACTACCTCCAGGTGCATACCGCCGAGCTGGAGCAGCTGGGCGGCAAATATGCTAAGCTGAAGCCCCTGCCGCTGTTCACGCTCCAGAAATAACCCGTTCACCCACGAGCGGTAGACTTCCGGGCAAACAGCTCCGACTTCAACGTGAGGCTCTGGCTGGGCAGAATGGGCTTTTTCTTTTCGATGGCGCGCAGCAGAATCCGGGCGGCTTCCTTTCCTATTTCATACGCCGGCTGCGTGATGGTGGTAAGCGCCGGTGCCAACAGGGAAGCCACGCCCAGGTTGGAAAAACCGATGATTTTGATGGTTTCCGGAATGGCCAGCCCTAGGTTGTGACAGGCCTGGTAGCTGCTGATGGCCAGCCGCTCGACGGAGGCAAAGATGCCGTCTATTTCGGGGCGGCTGCGCAATAGGTCAGTAATCAATTCCGTGTTCTGCTCGTCATCCCCGTAGCCGGTTAGCACCAGGGTTTCATCGAACGGCAGGCCGTGCTCCTGCAACGCGGCCTGGTAGCCCTGCATGCGCATACGCCCGATAGACAGGTTGCCCGAAAGCAGCAGGTGCGCAATGTGGCGGCAGCCGGCTTCCAGCAGGTGTTTGGTAGCCAGGTAGCCGCTTTCGTAGTCGTTGGTAGTCACGTTGGCCGTGTTCAGCGCGTCGCACACCCGGTCGAAGAATACAATGGCGGGCTTGCTGGCATACAGCTTCTGCAAATGCCCGAAGTCCTGGCTGCCGCTGGCCACCGACATCAGCAGCCCATCTACCCGGCCGCCGGTGAGGTACTGTGTGATGTCCACTTCCCGCTCGTAGTCATCGTGGGTGAGGTAAATGAGCACGTGGTAGCCGTTCTGGCGGGCCACTTCCTCAATGCCATTAATGGCCAGGGAAAAGAAGTGGTTGTTGACTTCGGGAATGACGACGCCGATGGTTTTGCTGATGTTGCGGCGCAGGCTGCTGGCATAGGCGTTGGGCTGGTAGCCCAGCGCATCGGCCAGAGCCTTCACCCGCTCTTTGGTCTGCGCCGACACTTCATGACTATCCTGCAAGGCCCGCGAAACCGTGGCAATAGACAGGTTCAGCTCCTGCGCAAGTCGCTTTAAATTTACTGGGGGCATTGAAATGCTGTAACGAAGCCGAAGATAGGTGGAAAAGCAAAAAACGCAGGCTCGGCTGGTCTAAAGCTACGGTTTTTCGCCTTACGCCCGCGCAGTCGAAAACGGCCTATTCATGCGCATAACACCGTTTTACTGCTATTGAAAACCAGGAGTAATTACCCACTTACCGGTTAGCACAAACCCTCACCTCTGCAAACGTTTACGTAGATAAACCGGCTTCGATGGGCTTCAACCGGCGGGAATAGTCATGTACTTAGCAGAGCGAAAACTACCCGTGGAGTATCGCACGGCCTACTTGCCGGACCGGATAGTTTTCGGGGCAGGCAGCCCAGTTTTAGCCCGCCTGCTGCACTCTTCGGTTCCGCCTTTATCACACCCCAACTCCCACACGCATGACCCGTTCTTTACTCCTGCCCCGGCGCTGGACTGCCGCTCCGCTGGTGTTGCTGCCCTTGCTCGGCCCGGCCCTAAGTGGCCCGTTGCGGGCCGCACCGTTAGCCAGCCGCCCTGTTGCCTCCGCTGATATTGCCATCAAAGGCCGCGTACTGGATGAGAAGGGCGCCCCGCTGCCGGGCGTGAACGTGGTGGTACGCGGCACCAGCAATGGCACTCAAACCGACCCTGATGGCCGCTTTACCCTCAGGGCTCCCGATGATGCTACCCTGGTGTTCAGCTTTATCGGTTACCTACCCCAGGAAGTAGCCGTGGGTGGCCGCGACGCGGTAAACGTAACGCTTCAGCCCGATAACAAAACGCTGAGCGAGGTAGTGGTGGTGGGCTACGGCGTGCAGGAGAAAAAGCTGCTGGCCACGTCCATTTCCTCCATTCAGGCCAAGGATGTGGAGCTGATTCCGGTGGCTTCGCCCTCGGAGGCGCTGGTAGGTTTGGTGGCCGGCGCTCAGATTACCGAGCCCTCCGGGGAGCCGGGCCAGGGAGCCGTTATTCGTATTCGGGGCCTGGGCTCTATTACGGCCGGCAACAACCCGCTATACGTGGTGGATGGCTACCCGCTCAACAACCCCGACAGCTACTACCAGATTCCGCCCGGTGATATTCAATCGGTGCAGATTCTGAAGGATGCGGCGGCAGCAGCTATTTATGGCTCGCGCGGCGGTAACGGTATTGTCATCGTGACTACCAAGCGTGGCCGCGCCGATGGCAAGACGCGGTTTAACTTCTCGGCCAATACCGGCGTTATTCAGGTGGCCAAGAAGATGGATCTGATGAACCGTGACGAGTTTGTGGACTACCTGCGGGAGTCTTACACCAACGGGGCACGCACCCTCTCGCCGGAGCTGACTACGTACCTGAATTCGCCGGGCGGCCTGCCCGATACGGACTGGCAGGATGAAATCTTCCGCACTGGCACACAGCAGCAGTATCAACTGTCGGCCTCGGGCGGCACCGATAAAGGCCGTTTCTACATTTCGGGCGGCTATTTCAAGCAGACGGGCACCTTAAAGGGCTCGGGCTTCGAGCGTTTCTCGCTGCGGGCCAACTACGATGCTCAACTAAGCAACAAGCTGAAGCTGGGACTGAGTCTGGCCCCCAACTTCACCCGTACCGATGTGGTGCCTACCTCGGGCAGCTTTAACGGCGGCAACATCTCGGGCGGTGGGCCCAGCGGCGAAACCGGCACCATCACGGCCGCCCTGATTATGCCGCCTATTGTACCCACCCGCCTGGCAAACGGCGACTACGCCGGCCTGCGCAACGGTACCAACAACGGCATCACCAACCCCGGCGACCTGCTGAGCCCCCTGGCCGCGCTGGATCTGTACCAGGACCGCTCCAACGTGGTGCGCGCGCTGGGTTCTTCGTTCCTGGATTTTGAGGTTATCAAGGGCCTGAACCTGCGTACCAATTTCGGGGCCGAGCTGATCAACTCGCGGCGCGGTATTTATGTACCGGCCACGCTGGGTACGGCCGGCAACCAGGCCGCCAACCTCTCCAACCCTATCCTCAACAACATTGACGCGCGCCGCATCAACGGCACGAACATGAACTGGGTGTGGGAGAACACGGCTACCTATAACCGCACCCTCGGCACCAACCACAACGTGACCTTGCTGGCTGGTTATGCCGCGCAGTACAACAACTTCGAGGGCAACACGGTGCTGGGCCAGACGGGCACCTACACCAACACCAACATCGACTACCCCACTGCCGCTGGCCAGGTGTTCGGGAGCGGCCTGAGCAACAACGAAAACGCCCTGACCTCCATATTTGGCCGCTTCGACTACTCGTTTAAGGAACGCTACATTCTGACGGCGGCCCTGCGCCGCGACGGTAGCTCCCGCTTCGGCCCCGACAACCGCTACGCCACGTTCCCTTCGCTGGCATTGGCCTGGCGCGTGGCGGAGGAGAGCTTCATCAAGCAGTTCCCGACCATCAGTGAGCTGAAGCTGCGCGCCTCTTACGGCGTCACCGGCAACAACAACATCGGCGACTACAACTATCAGAGCTACCAGGAAGCGGCCAACTACGTGCTGGGCACCGGCAACGGGGCCCGCGTGTACGGCTTCTCACCCAACGGCGTAGCCCTGCGCAATCTGGGCTGGGAAACCAATACCCAGTTTGATGCGGGCTTTGACCTGGGTCTGTTCCGGGACCGGATTTACCTGACGGCCGCCGCCTACCAGCGCAACACCACCGACCTGCTGCTGAACCGAAACATCCCCGCCATTCTGGGCTTCTCGTCGCGGGCCCTGGCCAACGTGGGTGAGGTGCGCAACCGGGGCCTGGAGTTTCAGCTGAATACGGCCAACATTGTGGAGGGCAACTTCACCTGGAGCTCCTCGGCCAACCTGACGCTGAACCGCAACGAGGTACTGTCCTTAGCCGGTGCCAATGAGCAGATTACCTTCGATGCGGTGTTTGGCTACACCAGCTCCATTCGGGTAGTTCCGGGCCAGCCGCTGGGCGTGTTCTACGGCTACCAGCAGGAAGGCATCTACCGCGACCAGGCCGACATTGACAGCAGCCCGAAGTGGACGGCCAGCAACACGGTAGTGAAGCCCGGCGACTTCAAGTTCAAGGACATCAACGGCGACGGCAGCATCAATACCCAGGACATTGGCGTCATCGGGAACCCCTTCCCCAACTTCACCTACGGCCTGCAGAACAACTTCGGCTACAAGGCATTTTCGCTGAGTGTCATCCTGCAGGGCTCCCAGGGAAATGATGTGCTCTACGGCGGCGACCGGTACACGTTCAACGCGCCCGGCGGCACCAACGCCCGCGCCGAGCTGACCAACCGCTGGCGCAGTCCCGATAACCCCGGCGACGGCAAAACGCCGCTGGCTACCACTGCGGCCTCGTTGCGCACCCAGTTCAACTCCTACTTCATCCACGATGCCTCGTTCCTGCGCGTACGCAACGTGACGTTGCGTTACAATCTGCCAACGGACTGGGCGAAGAAGGCCAGGCTGCAAAGTGCCGGCATCTACAGCAGCATCCAGAACCTGTACACGTTCACCAAGTACATCGGGTACAATCCGGAGGCCAACAATTTCGGCAACACCACCAATCCCACCTACGGCGTCGATCAGGGGTCTTATCCCATGAACCGGACCCTCACGCTGGGCGTGCAGCTGGGCTTTTAATTTTTGGTTTTTGGCTCTTGGTTCAGGGTTTTTGGCTTGTTGATTTTATGCTCCCGACGCCTTGGTTCGTCTGCCGCCAGCAACCAGAAACCCGCACCTACAAACCACCCTCTTCCCACCATGATTTTCGACTACAAAAACATATTCACCGGAGCCAGTGTGGCGGCCCTATTGGGCCTGGCTACCCTGGGTACCACCTCGTGCAGCAAGGACTTCATCGACCTGAACGACCCCACGCGCCTGCCCACCACGGCGGGCTATTCCGACTCGCTCAGCATCTTGAACGGAGTAACGGCGGCTTACTCCTCCTTGCAGGATCTGTACGGCAAGTCGTCGGCTAATAACCGGGGCATCTTCGTCTTCGGCGAAATTCCCTCCGACAACAGCTTCACGGTAGTTTCAGGGGAGCGACTCAACGAGTTCAACGACTTCACGCTGGTCAGCGACAATCCGCGTGTGCAGAGTCAGTGGCTGATGACTTACCGCACCATTGCTCGCTGCAACATTATTCTGGGCCGGGCCGGGGACATTAAGCTCACCGACGCCACCCGCAACCGTTACTTTGCCGAGGCCCGTTTCATCCGGGCACTGGCCTATTTCAACGCGGTACGCATCTGGGGCGACGTGCCGCTGGTAACCCGCGAAATTGCCTCCATTGCCGAGGCCTACGAGTTTGGCCGCACCCCGGCCGCGCAGGTGTATGCCCAGATTGAGGAAGACCTGGCCTTCGCCGAAACCAACCTACCCGTTGCGCAAACCGGGGTGAACCTGGGCCGCGCCACCAAGGGGGCCGCGCAGGGGCTGTTGGGCAAGGTGCTGCTGACGCAGAAGAAATACACCGAGGCCGCCGCCAAGCTCAGGCAGGTTATCGACGCCAATACGTACGCGCTGCAGGCCACGTACGCCAACATCTTCGCCACCAGCAATGAGATGAACAGCGAAATTCTGCTGGCCGTGCGCTACACCAAAGGTGCCTTGGGTCTGGGCAGCGCATTTACCACGTGGTTTATGCCCGCCTACACCACGGCCCAAACCACGGCCCTGATTGGCGCCTCCTTCACCGGTCAGCAATTCAACACCGTGGACCCTGACCTGGTCACCACCTTCACGGCCAGTGGCACCACCGACGTGCGCGCCGCTACTTCCTACACGCTGCCCATCAACCCCACGGCAACCAGTTCCTATTACACCAAGAAGTACATTGATACGCCTACCACTTCCACCGACGCCGAAAACGACTGGATTGTGCTGCGCTACGCTGATGTGCTGCTCCTGTACGCCGAGGCCGTGAATGAAGCTACCGGCCCGACCGCGCAGGCCCTGGATGCCGCGAACCGCGTGATTCGCCGCTCCCGCAACCTGCCCGTGGCCACCCCCAACGCCACCGTCGATTTGCCAGCCAGCACCTCTCAGGCCGCCCTGCGCAGTCGTCTGGAGCTGGAGCGCCGCCTGGAGCTGAGCTTTGAGGGCCACCGCTGGTTTGACCTCGTGCGCACCGACCGCGCCATTCCGGTAATGAACGCCTTTTTCACCCGCACCAATTCCACCACCCGCATCGACCAGAACGACTTGCTGTTTCCGATTCCGATTCAGGAAATCCAGACTAACCCTATCCTCACCCAGAACCCGGGCTACAACTAAGCGGCGACTCAGTGACTTAGCGACTTAGTGAGTTTGATGTTCGATTGTTACCGCTTGTGCAGATAGCACATCAAACTCACTAAGTCGCTAAGTCACTGAGTCACTAAACCCCTTTCCCTATGACTTCACTGAACCTGATGAAGGTGCTCACGGCCGCCGCGCTGCTGTGGCTGGGCACGTTCAGCAGCCAGCCGCTGCAGGCCCAGCCGGCGCTGCTGCAAAACGCGCCGGGCCGTAGCGTGCTCAGCCTCAACGGCAGCTGGAACTACATCATCGACCCCTACGAAAACGGCTTCTACGACTACCGCCGCGAGGCCTTCGACCAGTCGAAATCGGGCAAGGGCGGCTACTACGACAACGCCAAGCCCAGCAGCAAGCAGGAAGAAGAGCTGATTGAGTACGACTTCGATAAGTCGCAGGCCATGCAGATTCCGGGCGACTGGAACTCGCAGCGGCCGGAGCTGCTGTATTACGAGGGCACCATCTGGTACAAGAAAAGCTTCGCGCTGGCGCCCAAGCCCGGCAAGCGGTACTTCCTGTACTTCGGGGCCATCAACTACGAGGCGCACATCTACCTCAACGGCAAGAAGCTGGGCATGCACAAGGGCGGCTTCACCCCGATCCAGTACGACATCACCGAGCAGCTCAGCGCGTCCGGCGACAACTTTGTGGTGGTGAAGGCCGACAACACCCGCCGTCCCGAGGAAGTCCCCACCATCAACACCGACTGGTGGAACTACGGCGGCATCACGCGCGACGTCTTCATTGCCGAAACGCCCGCCACCTACATCAGCGACTATAAAGTGCAGCTGGCCAAAGGCGACGCGAATACGGTGGCCGGCTACGTGCAGCTGGCCGGCGAGGGCCGCGCCAACCAGGCCGTGACCCTGAACATCGGCGAGGCTGGCCTCAAACAGACTGTGAAAACCGACGGTGAAGGCCGCGCCACGTTCAGCGTGCCGGCCAAAAAGCTGGCCCGCTGGTCGCCGCAGAGCCCCAGGCTGTACGCGGTGAGCTTGACGAGCAGCTCCGACGTCGTGCAGGACCGCATCGGCTTCCGCCTGATTGAGACGCGGGGGCAGGACATTCTGCTCAACGGCCGCAGCCTCTACATGCGCGGCATCAGCATCCACGACGAAAACCCGCTGATTCCGGGCCGGGCACGCGGCGAGGGCGACTTGCGCATGCTGCTGACCTGGGCCAAAGAGCTGGGCTGCAACTACGTGCGCCTGGCCCACTATCCGCACAACGAAACCATGCTCAAGCTGGCCGACGAAATGGGGCTGCTGGTGTGGGCCGAAGTGCCGGTGTACTGGACCATTGCCTGGGAAAACCCCGCCACCTACCAGAACGCCGAGCAGCAGCTCACCGACCTGATATCGATGGGGAAAAACCGCGCCAGCGTGGTGGTCTGGAGCGTGGGCAATGAAACGCCGCTGGGCGAGCCGCGCCTGAAGTTTATGAGCAGCCTCGCTAAAAAAGCCCGCGCCCTCGACGACACCCGCCTGATTTCGGCGGCCCTGGAGCTGCACCGCACCCCCGACAACGTGGTGCACGTGGACGACCCGCTGGGTGAGTTCCTGGACCTGACCAGCTTCAACGAGTACGCCGGCTGGTACTGGGGCGGCAAGCCCGGCGAAATCACCAAGTACACCTTCGACATCAAGTACAACAAGCCGGTGATGGTCAGTGAGTTTGGCGGCGATGCGCTGGCCGGCTACCACGGCGACGCCAACACCCGCTGGAGCGAGGAATACCAGGAGGCGCTGTACGTGAACCAGCTGAAAATGCTGAGCACCATTCCCGGTTTGCGCGGTATGACGCCCTGGATTCTGGCCGACTTCCGCGCCACCCGCCGCCAACACCCGGTGTACCAGAACGGCTTCAACCGCAAAGGCTTGATTTCGAGCACCGGCCAGAGGAAAAAGGCCTTCTACGTGCTGCAGGAATACTACCGCCAGATGGCCCAGAAATACGACGGCAAATGAGAAAGCCAGCTGAATATCTACACGACGCGGATGCCCCGGGCAACCCAGGGTTGAAACCCTGGGCTAGTCAGCGGCCGACTGCAACGCTACGTAGCCCAGGGCTTCAGCCCTGGGGCACCTGGGCGGCGCTTGGCCTGTTGTTCCTCGCCCACACCGCTCGCGCCCAGCAGCTCGACACCACCGAGTACACGCTGCGCGTGGACGCCAAAAAGACCATCAACAACTCCGCTATTGACGGCAAGGCCGGCTTTTCGGCTTACAAAAGCTACGCTACACGCTCCATTGCGCAACTGCCAGGTTTCCGGCCCGCCACCGTGAAGCTGAGCAAGTACGGCGGGCGTCTTGACAAGCGTAGCAAAGCCACCGGCTTCTTCCATGTGGAGAAGATCAACGGGCGCTGGTGGGCCATCGACCCCGCCGGCTACTACTTCCTGCACAACGCCCCCAACGACGTGCAACCCGGCCGCTCGGAACGCACGCAAAAGGCCCTGAAAGACAAGTTCCGCGACCCGGCCGGCTGGATGGCGGGCACCCGCAAATTCCTGCTCGAAAACGGCTTCAACGGCACCGGCGCGTGGTCGGCGACCAAGGAGATTCAGGCGGAAAACGCCCGCGCCGACAAGCCGCTGGCCTACACCGTGAACCTGGATTTCATGAGCAAGTACGGCGACAAGCGCGGCGGCACCTACGTGCAGCCCGGCCACAAAGGCTACCCCAACGACGTCATTTTCGTATTTGACCCCGGCTTTGAGGCGTTTGCCGAGGAGCACGCCAAACAGCTGGCGCAGTACCGCAACGACAAAAACCTGTTCGGCTACTTCTCCGACAACGAGATGCCACTGCTGCGCAAAAACCTGGACGGCTACCTCAAGCTGCCCCAGACTGAGCCCGGCTACCAGGCGGCCAAAAAGTGGGCCGACGCGCGCAACATCACCCTCGAAACCATCACCGACGAGCACCGCCAGCAGTTTCTGGCCTACGCCGCCGACCGCTATTTCAGCATCGTGGCCAAGGCCATGAAGAAGTACGACCCTAACCACATGTACCTCGGCTGCCGCTTCCACGGTGCCCAGCGCTACTACCCCGAGCTGATGCGCGTGGCCGGCCAGTACCTCGACGCCATCAGCATCAACTACTACAACAACTGGACGCCCGAGCCGCGCTGGGTGCGCGAGTGGGAGCAGACGGCCGGCAAGCCGTTCATCGTGACGGAGTGGTACGTGAAGGGCGAGGACGCGCCCGGCCTGGCCAATACCGCCGGCGCCGGCTGGGTGGTGCGCACCCAGGCCGACCGGGGCCTGTTCTACCAGAATTTCACGCTGGGCTTGCTGGAATCGAAGAATTGCGTGGGCTGGCACTGGTTCAAGTACCAGGACAACGACCCGACCATCGTGGGCGCTGAGCCCTCCAATACCAACGCCAACAAGGGCATCGTGGACAACTACCTGAACCCCTACACGCCGCTGTTGGATAAGATGCGCGAGCTGAACCAGCAGATGTACCCGCTGGCCGACTACTTCGACCAGCGGCAGCCGAAGTAGCCGCGCTACTGCCCTGCCCCACCTTCGTCCCCAACTCTCCCGCTATGAAATCCGCCCCGCTGCTCACCGCTTTCGGCCTTGCTTTTTTGACGCAATGCGGCGACAAGGAATCGGCCGCTGCGCCGGCTCCGGCCGCGCCTGTTGTACCGCCGGTGGCTAGCCTGAAGTCGGTGGCGCCGTTTCCGGTGGGGGCGGCCGTGAGCATCAACCTGCTGAAAACCCGCCCCGCCTACCGCCAGCTGATGGCCACCGAGTACAACAGCATCACGGCCGAAAACGCCATGAAATTTGGCGCGCTGCACCCGTCGGCTACTACCTACAACTGGGTGGATGCCGACTACCTCGTGGACTTCGCGCAGCAGAACAACATGCGCGTGCACGGCCACACGCTGCTCTGGTACAACTCGCTGCCCGGTTGGGTCACGAGCTTCCAGGGTGACTCGGCAGCTTGGGAAAACCTGATGAAAACGCACATTCAGACCGTGGTGACGCACTTTCGGGGCAAGGTGCAGGCCTGGGACGTGGTGAACGAGGCCATCGACGACAACGGCAACCTGCGCACCACCAACGTGTGGCGCCAGCACCTCGGCGACCAGTACATTGACCGCGCCTTTCAGTACGCCCACGCCGCCGACCCCGCCGCGCTGCTGTTCTACAACGACTACGGCCACGAGTACAGCACCGCCCGCCGCACCGGCATCCTGGCGCTGGTGAACGGCCTCAAAAGCCGCGGCGTGCCCATCCACGGCATCGGGCTGCAGATGCACACCAGCAGCAACATCACCGATGCGCGCATTGCCGAGGCCATTACCACGGCCGCCGCCACCGGCCTGCAGGTGCACGTAGCCGAGCTGGACATTTCGATGAACCCGAGCCGGTCGGCCAGCGCCACGTTTACGCCTGCGCTGGCAGCCGCCCAAAAGGTGAAGTACAAGGCCCTGGCCCAAACATTCAAGGCCCTGCCCGCTGCCCAGCGCTACGGCATCACCACCTGGAATGTAGCCGACGCCGATACTTGGAAGCGCAACGACTGCAGTTGCCCCGAATGGCCCCTCCCCTTCGACGACAACTACCAGCGCAAACCCGCCTACGACGGCCTCGTGGAAGGTTTGCAGTAAGCCAGCTCAAGCACTGAAGTCCGTCATGCTAACCATAAAAAAACGTCATCTCACAAAGTTCTCTTAATCACCCCGGCCAAAGGAAAGTGTAGCCGGATGTCGCCGAATTGCAAGCCAGTGTGTGGGAATGCTGCGTTTGTGGAATGGGGGGATGACAGCCGCGCTACGCTTCTCCTGCCGCCGGGTGCTATTGCTCGCTTACCGATTTCCAGTTCTTCCGAATGATTTCTTCCAATTCCAGATCCTTGCTTCTTGCTACGCTGCTGCTCACGGTTGCCCTCCCGGCAACGGCCCAGAAAACCAAGCCGCTTGATGCCGCCGCCATCGAGCAGCGCATCACGGGTTTGCTGCAGCAGATGACGCTGGAAGAGAAAGTCGGCCAGCTCAACCAGTACTCCGGCCGTGAGGTAACCGGCCCAGCCAGCAACCGCAAAACCGACCTACTCAACAGCATCCGCAGCGGGCAAGTGGGCTCCATGCTGAACGTGAAAGGCGTGGCCGACACCCGCGCCATTCAGGCCGAAGCGCTGAAATCTAGGCTGAAGATTCCGCTACTGTTCTCGCTCGACGTGATTCACGGTTACCAGACCGTTTTCCCGATTCCGCTGGGCGAGGCGGCTTCCTGGGATATGGCCGCCATCCGCGAATCGGCGCACGTGGCGGCTCGCGAGGCGTCGGCATCCGGCATCCACTGGACGTTTGCGCCGATGGTGGACGTGGGGCGCGACCCGCGCTGGGGCCGCGTGATGGAAGGCGCCGGCGAAGACACCTACCTCGGCTCCCAGATTGCGCGGGCCCGCGTGCTGGGCTTCCAGGGCGAAAAGCTGGGCGGCACCGATGCCATCATGGCCTGCGCCAAGCACTTCGCGGCCTACGGCGCCGCCCTGGCCGGCCGCGACTACAACGTGGTGGATATGAGTGAGCAGCAGCTCTGGGAAGTATACCTGCCGCCTTTCAAGGCCGCCGCCGATGCCGGCGTGGCCACCTTCATGAACTCCTTCAACACCCTGAACGGCGTGCCCGCCACCGGCAGCAGCTACCTGCAGCGCGACATCCTGAAAGGTCAGTGGAACTACCCAGGCTTTGTGGTGAGTGACTGGGGCAGCATCGCCGAGATGGTGCCCTGGGGCTACGCCCGCGACAAAGCCGACGCCGCCCAGAAAGCCCTGGCCGCCGGCTCCGACATGGACATGGAAAGCGACGCCTATCACACCACGCTGGCGCAGTTGGTGAAAGCTGGCCAGTCCGACGAAAAGCAGCTGGACGACGCCGTGCGCCGCATTCTGCGCAAGAAGTTCGAGCTGGGTTTGTTCGACGACCCCTACAAATTCTCGGACCTGAAGCGCGAAAAGAAAGTCCTCAACGACCCGCAGCACTGCGTGGCCGCCCGCGACGCAGCTCGCAAGTCCATTGTGCTGCTGGAAAACCGCAACAACACGCTGCCGCTGGCACAGCCGCGCAGCATTGCCGTCATTGGGCCGCTGGCCAAGGCCAAGCGCGACCTGGCCGGCAGTTGGATTGTGCTGGCCGACACCACCCAGATTACGTCCCTGCACGACGGCCTGACCAAACGGGCCGGCAAAAACACCCAAATCCGCTACGCCAAGGGCTGTGAGGTGGAAGGCAGCTCCCGCACCGGCTTTGCAGCCGCCATCGAAACCGCTAAAACCGCCGACGTGGTGGTGCTGGCCGTGGGCGAAACCTGGGACATGAGCGGCGAGGCCAAATCCCGCACCGATATCCATTTGCCCGGCGTGCAGGAAGAGCTGTTTCAGGCTCTGAAAGCTACCGGCAAGCCGATTGTGGTGGTCCTGATGGCCGGCCGGCCGCTCATCTTCAACGCCATTGCCGATCAGGCCGACGCCGTGCTCTACGGCTGGTTTCCGGGCTCGGAGGGCGGCGCGGCCCTGGCCGACGTGCTGTTCGGCGACTACAACCCCGGCGGCAAGCTGCCCAGCACGTTTCCGCGCAACATGGGCCAGATTCCGCTCAACTACCAGCAGTACAACACCGGCCGCCCCGTCATGAAGCCCGGCGACATCCGCTATAAATCAGCTTACATCGACGCGCCCAACACGCCGCGCTACGCCTTCGGCCACGGCCTGAGCTACACCACGTTCAAGTATGATGGCCTGAAAATCGACAAGGCCAGCCTGACAGCGGGGCAAAGCACACAGGTGCAGCTCACCGTCACGAACACCGGCAAAGTAGCGGGCGAGGAAGTGGTGCAGCTGTATCTGCGCGACCTGGTGGCTTCGGTGGCCCGGCCGCTCAAGGAGCTCAAGGATTTCCAGAAACTCAACCTCCGCCCCGGCGAAACCAAAACCGTCACGTTCACCCTCACGCCCGACAAGCTGGCCTTCTACAACCGCCAGCTGCAATGGGCCGCCGAGCCCGGCGAGTTCCAGGTAATGCTCGGTTCCGCCTCCGACGATATCCGCCTCGAAAGCCGGCTCACGCTCCTTCCCTAACGTATCCTATGACGCCTGTTTCTTCCGCGCCGGCCCCGGCTGCTGCGCCCGTATCCACTGCCCACCCCATGTCTGCGCTCAACCAGTTTTCCCTGCACGGCAAGGTTGTCGTCATCACCGGGGCCACCGGCGTACTGGGCGAGGCCCTGTCGTTGGCCGTGGCCGAAGCCGGGGCCCGCGTGGCCATTCTGGGCCGCGACGCTGGCCGGGCCGCCGAGCGGGTAGCCGCCATTGAGGCCGTGGGCGGAGAGGCCCTGTCGGTGCTGGCCGATGTGCTCGACAAAGGCCAGATGCAGGCCGCCTGCGACGAAATCATGCAGGTCTGGGGCCGCATCGATGGGCTGGTAAACGCGGCCGGCGGCAACCTGCCCGGCGCCACCATCGCCCCCGACCAGGACGTGTTCGACCTCAGCATCGAGGACACCCGTCGCGCCGTGGACCTCAACCTGTTTGGCACCGTGATACCCACCACCGTGTTTGGCCGCGTGATGGCCGAGCAGGGCAAGGGCTCGATTGTAAACGTATCAAGCCTGACTGCGCAGCGGCCGCTCACGCGGGTGCTGGGCTACACCATGGCCAAGAAAGCCGTGGAGGCCTACACCCAGTGGATGGCTGTGGAGCTGGGCCTGCGCTACGGCGGCGGCCTGCGCATGAACGCCATTGCGCCCGGCGTGTTCCTGACCGAGCAGAACCGCGCCCTCCTCGTGCAGCCCGACGGCACTCCCACCGACCGGGCCCGCAAGTTCATTGCCGCCACGCCCTACCAGCGCTTCGGCCAGCCCGAGGAGCTCACCGGCACGCTCATCTACCTGCTCAGCGACGCCTCCCGCTTCGTCACCGGCGAAACGGTGATGGTAGACGGCGGCTTCAATGCGTACAGCGGGGTGTAGCGGGTGGCATGAGTGCAAAACAGAACGTCATGCTGAGCCTGCCGAAGCATCTCGCGTGCTGGCGTTGCCATACTTACTGAGTAGCCAGAGGCAGAGATGCTTCGGCAAGCTCAGCATGACGGTCAAATAACCCCGACATCTCACTACCCAAATTCACACAATGCCCCTGATCCAAAGCTGGCGCTGGTACGGCCCCAACGACCCGGTTAGCCTCTCCGATATCCGCCAAGCCGGCGCTACCGATGTGGTGTCGGCCCTGCACCATGTGCCGAATGGCGAGGTATGGCCGGTGGCCGAAATCCGGCAGCGCCAGCAGGAAGTGGCCGCCGCGGGCCTGACCTGGAGCGTGGTGGAAAGCGTGCCGGTGCATGAGCACATCAAAACCCGCACCGGCGACTTTTCGCGCTACATCCGCAACTACCAGCAGACGCTACGCTACCTGGCTGAGTGCGGCATCCATACCGTCACCTACAACTTCATGCCGGTGCTCGACTGGACCCGCACCGACCTAGCCTACGAGGTGGAGGACGGCTCCCGTGCCCTGCGCTTCGAGCGCGCCGCCTTCGTGGCCTTCGATGCGCTGCTGCTCCAACGGCCCGGCGCCCGCGCCGAATATTCCGCGCAGGAGCTGGCCCAAGCCGAAGCCCGACTGACCAGCATGAGCGCCGACGAGAGGCAGCAGCTGCAGCGCAACATCATTGCCGGGCTGCCGGGCTCCGAGGCAAGCTTCACGCTCCAGCAGTTTCAGCAGGCCCTCGACGCCTACGCCGGCATAGATGCCGCTAGGCTGCGCGAGCATCTGGTGCTGTTTCTGCGCGAAATCGTACCGGTAGCGGAGGAAGTAGACGTCAACCTCGCCATTCACCCCGACGACCCGCCCTACCCCATCCTCGGGCTGCCCCGCGTGGTGAGCACCGCCGCCGACGTGCAGGCCCTGGCCGACGCCGTGCCATCGGTGCGCAACGGCCTGTGCTTCTGCACCGGCTCGTTCGGCGTGCGCCCCGACAACGACCTGCCCCGCATGGTGCAGCAGTTTGCCGAACGTATCCACTTCCTCCATCTGCGCAGCACCCAGCGCGACGCGGCTGGCAATTTCTACGAGGCCAACCACCTGGAAGGCGACGTGGATATGTACGCCGTGCTGCGGGAATTGGTGCTGCTGATGCGCCAGCGCCACACCAGCCTGCCCATGCGCCCCGACCACGGCCACCAGATGCTCGACGACCTCCACAAGCGCACCAATCCCGGCTACTCGGCCATCGGGCGGCTACGGGGGCTGGCTGAACTGCGCGGGCTGGAACTGGGCATTGCGCGCGGGCTGGCGTAGCTGATACACCACTGGCAGACACAACACGGCAGGTGTGTTTTCGATTGGGCTACCCAATCAGGAAGAAGCCCAGGGCCAACTGGAAGTAAGCTGCCAGCGGAGTTCTATACGCTCTTTTTAAGAGCCCCGGGAAGAATTATGCAACTCTCCGGAAAGATTTCGTACCAACTCCGGCCCTACTGGTTTGTTCCTTTGTGAGTGCGTTACCTAGGTCGGCATATTTACCGGCTACGCTCTGCGCCACCTGCTTGTATGGAACCCGCTACCAAGACCGAAACCCTCGATATCGAAGGCATGACCTGTGCCTCCTGTGCTTCCTTTGTGGAGAAGTCGCTGGCCCGAACGCCCGGCGTGCAGCGGGCTCTGGTGAATTTTGCCACCGAAAAAGCAACCATTGACTACTCGCCGGCCCAGACCAGTCCCGCCACGCTGAAACAGGCCGTGGTGCAGGCCGGCTACGGCGTTATCGAGCGAATTCCGGATACCAGCGCCGCCGACCGTCAGGCGGAACTTGATCAGCAAAAGGCACAGGCGTATGGGCAGCTGAAGCGCCGATTCTGGCTGGCGGCCGGGCTGAGCCTCCTCATTATGCCGCTGAGTATGCTCATGCTCTGGCCGGCCCTGATGGCGCGCGTGAATATGCCAGTGCTCAACTACCTGCTGCTGCTGCTCACGCTGCCGGTGCTGCTCTACAGCGGCCGCGAGTTCTACATCTCTGCCTGGAACGGCTTCCGGCACCGGGCCGCCAACATGGATACCCTTATTGCCGTGGGCACCGGTGCCGCCTTCCTGTACAGCCTGGCTGCCACAATAGCACCCGGTTTCTTTACCAGCCGGGGCCTGTCGCCCGAAGTATATTACGATACGACCGCCACCATCATTGCCCTGATTTTGCTGGGCAAGGTGCTGGAGATGCGCGCCAAAACGCAAACTTCCGCCGCTATCAAAGCCCTGATGGGCCTGCAGGCCCGGACGGCCCGCGTGGTGCGCCCCGGCGGCCAGGAAGTAGATGTGCCCATTGAACAGGTGCAGCCCGGTGACCTTGTGCTGGTGCGACCTGGCGAGAAAGTAGCCACCGATGGTATCATGGAGGAAGGCCACTCGGCAGTGGATGAAGCCATGCTGACGGGAGAAAGCCTGCCGGTGGAAAAACGAGCCGGCGACCCGGTATTCGGGGCCACGCTCAACAAAACCGGCTCTTTCCGCTTCCGCGTTACCCAAGTAGGCTCCGCTACCATGCTCGCCCGGATTGTGCAGCTGGTGGAAGACGCCCAGGGCAGCCGCGCCCCCATTCAGCGGCTGGCCGATAAGGTTAGTGCGGTTTTCGTGCCCACGGTGTTGGTTATTGCCATCCTCACGTTTGGGCTTTGGTTTGTACTGGCCCCGGCCGAGACGCGGCTACCGTTGGCGCTGGTCAATTTTGTGGCTGTACTCATCATTGCCTGCCCCTGTGCGCTGGGGCTGGCAACGCCCACGGCTATTATGGTGGGTACCGGTAAGGGGGCCGAATACGGGGTACTTATCCGCAATGCCGAGGCGCTGGAAAAAGCGCACCAAGTAACCACCGTACTGCTCGATAAAACCGGCACCATCACCCGGGGCGAGCCTACCGTTACGGATTTTGTGCCTGCCCCCGGCCAGGATGCCAGCCAGTTGCTGGCATTGGTAGCAGCCGTGGAACGACAAAGTGAGCACCCATTGGCCGAGGCCGTAGTGCGCTACGCCGAAGCCCGGCAGGTGACCCCGCTACCCGCCAGCGAATTTCGCGCCGTGGCCGGCCAGGGGGCCGCTGCCACGGTGCAGGGAGTGGCAGTGCTCATCGGTAACGGCCGGCTGTTTACGGAGGCTGGTATCACTCTCTCATCGGCTGTGCGCCAGCAGGCCGAGGCGCTATTGGCCCAGGCCAAAACCGTGCTTTACGTGGCCGTGGCGGGTAAGGCCGCCGGCCTGATTGGCGTGGCCGACACCGTGCGGGAAACTTCGGCAGCGGCTATCCGGCAGTTGCAGGCCATGGGGCTGGAAGTCATCCTGCTGACCGGCGACAACCCGCAAACCGCCGCCCAGGTAGCCAAACAGGTGGGCATCACGCGCTACTTTGCCGAGGTACTGCCCCCGGACAAGGCCGGCAAAGTACAGGCCCTGCAGGCGGAGGGGCGCGTCGTGGCTATGGTCGGCGACGGTATTAACGACGCGCCCGCCCTGGCCCGGGCCGACGTTGGGCTGGCTATGGGTGGCGGCACCGACGTAGCCATGGCTGCCGCCGGCATCACCCTCATGCGCTCCGATCTGCAGGGCGTTGTAACGGCTCTGCAGCTCTCCCGGCAGACGATTCGCATCATTCGCCAGAACCTGTTTTTTGCGTTTGTGTATAACACGCTGGGGATTCCCATTGCGGCAGGGCTGCTGTATCCTGTTTTCGGCTGGCTGCTTTCACCTATGCTGGCGGCCGGGGCCATGGCCCTCAGCTCCGTATCGGTACTGACCAATTCGCTACGGTTGCGCGGTTTCACCCCTCCAAAACACTAGCGTATAGCGCCGCTTCTTCTCTCACAGCCTTTCCAGGGAGTATTATCTTTCCCTGTTCAGGCCGGATCTAAAGCAGGCAGCCCAGCTGAGCACCGAAACCGGACTCAACTGGGCTGCCTGCTTTTATCCGGGCTTTTTTTCAGCAGCAAACCATCGAAACCCGCTAGCTTACAGGCAACGTTATTCCCCGCGCAACAGGGGGGCTACCCGGCGGCCAATCAGCTCGGTCGCCTGCAGAATTTTCTCGTGCGGCAGCACGGCTACGTCCATCTGAAACGTCACGCGGGAGATTCCGCCCAGCGCCTCGCTGTGGCGCAGAATCTTGGCGGCTACTTCCTCGGGGCTACCCACCAGCAGGGCACCGAGCGGACCGGCCTGCGCCGCTACATGCGCCCGCGTGGGAGCCATTCCGCCCCGCTCCCGGGCGCGCTGGCCGAAGGTCTGGATGTAGCCGGGCGCAAAATCATTCAGCGCTTCCTCGGTAGTAGGCGCCACGTAGCCCAGAGAGTGCAGGCCTACTTTCAGCTGCTCGGGCGCGTGCCCGGCCCGGCGGCCGGCCTCGCGGTAGAGGTCGAGCAGGGGCCGAAAGCGGTGAGTATCCCCCCCGATGATAGCCACCATCAGCGGCAGGCCCAGTGCCCCGGCCCGCACGAACGACTCGGGGGTGCCGCCCACACCCAGCCAGATGGGTAGCTGTGCCTGCGCCGGGCGCGGGTACACGCCCTGTCCCGTGAGGGCCGGCCGGAACCGGCCCTGCCACCGGATTTTCTCGGTGTCCCGGATGGCCAGCAGCAGTTCCAGCTTTTCGGCAAACAGCTCGTCGTAATCATTGAGACTGAAGCCGAAGAGCGGGAAGGCTTCGGTGGAAGAGCCCCGACCCACCACCATTTCGGCCCGGCCCTGCGAAATCAGGTCGAGCGTGGCAAACTCCTGAAACACGCGCACCGGATCGGCGGCCGACAGCACCGTGACGGCACTGGTGAGGCGGATACGCCGGGTGCGAGCCGCCGCCGCCGCCAGAATCACGGCCGTAGCCGAATCAAGGTACTCGGCGCGGTGGTGCTCGCCGATGCCAAATACGTCGAGGCCAACCTGATCGGCGCGTTCAATCCGTTCGAGTAGCAGGCGCATGGCCTCCGTGCCGCTCAGCAGGTCGCCGCCGTTCTGGAGCAGATGGGAGGCAAAGCTGTCAATTCCGACTTCCATGTAAGATAAATCAGTGGGTGAAAAAAGGGCTTCTGGCTAGCCTTTCGCAGAAGCCAGGCATCTGAGCTTCAACCGGGCAAAGCCGCCGCCGGTTGCCCCGCCGCCGGCAGATGCGCCGCTTCGCCACGATGATAACACCCTTTTTCAGGTCTTCCGCAGTCTGGTTTACCGGGCCTGCCTCGCAGCGCGCTACGCAACCGATAAAATATGCGTGATTCATCGGCAGCCCGGAATTTGATGGCACCTTTGTGGCCTGTTTTTCAGAATCAGCCCGTGATGAACGCAACCGAGCAAGAAGAGAGAGAATATCTGGAGGAAATCAAGGAGAAGCTCACGCTGGCCGTGCGCCGCGTGGATGACGCCGTAAAGCAGTTTTCCACGGAGCTGCGCCAGAAAAAGGAGTACATCCACGAGCACCAGTCGGGTATGGATGAGGCCGATATGGTGGCCGCCGACCAGTCCATCAACCGCATGGCACTCACGGGCGAAGGAGCAGTAGCCCGGAAGCGGCGCCTGCTCAAGCTGGTGCAGTCGCCCTACTTCGGCCGCCTCGATTTCGGGACGAAAAACCAGCCGGCCGTGCCGGTATACATCGGGGTGCATTCGTTTTTTGATGAGCAGCAGCGCCAGAACCTGGTATACGACTGGCGCGCGCCCATTTCCTCTTTGTTCTACGATTTCGAGCTGGGTGAGGCGTCGTACGCCACCCCCTCGGGCAAGGTGCAGGGCCATATCGACCTGAAGCGGCAGTACAAAATCCGGGACGGCCGCCTGGAGTTTCTGCTCGACAGCGACGTGAACATTCACGACGACGTGCTGCAGCAGGAGCTGGCCAAGTCCTCCGACGATAAGATGAAGAACATCGTCGCCACCATTCAGCGCGACCAGAACGCGGTAATCCGCAACGAGGAAGCCACGGTGATGGTGATTCAGGGCGTGGCCGGCTCGGGCAAAACCTCCATTGCGTTGCACCGCATTGCGTTTCTGCTCTACCGCTACCGCGAAACCATTGCCGCCAAGGACCTCCTCATTATCTCCCCCAACAAGGTCTTCGCCGACTACATTTCCAACGTGCTGCCCGAACTGGGCGAGGAGCACCTGCCGGAAATGGGCATGGAGGAGCTGGCTGCCGATCTGCTGGAAAACCGCTACCAGTTCCAAACGTTTTTCGACCAGGTGTCGGCTCTGCTGGAGCACCACGATGCGGCCTTCATTGAGCGCATCCGGTTCAAGTCATCGTTTGAGTTTCTGAGCCAGCTCAACCAGTACCTGCTGCACATTGAGAATACCTACTTCACCGTGACGGAGCTGCGGGTGGGCCGCACGGTGGTGCCCGCCGCTTTCATTCAGCAGAAGTTCCGAACCTACCACCGGGTGCCGCTGCTGAAACGGTTTGCGCTGGTGGCCAACGACGTGCGGGCCCACGTGCGCGACGCGGTGGGCCGCAAGCTCACGGGTCAGGAGAAAGGCACCATCGGGGAAGCCCTGCCCCGCATGTTCCGCCTGCACAACGTGCCGGAACTCTACCGCGACTTTTACCGCTGGCTGGGGCGGCCCGAGCTGCTGAAGTTCAACCAGGGCCAGCCGCTGGAGTACGCCGACGTATTCGCCCTGATTTACCTGCGCATCCGGCTGGAAGGCCTGCCTGGCTACGACCACGTGAAGCATCTGCTGATCGACGAAATGCAGGATTACACGCCGGTGCAATACGCCGTGCTGTCGCGCCTGTTCCACTGCCGTAAAACCATTCTCGGCGACGTCAGCCAGACGGTAAACCCGTACAGCGCGTCCTCGGCCGAAACCATTGAGCGGGTGTTTCCGCAGGCTGATGTGGTGCGGCTTTACCGCAGCTACCGCTCCACCATGGAAATTACCGCCTTTGCCCAGCGCATCACACCCAACCCGAACATTCTGCCGCTGGAACGGCACGGCCCGGAGCCTACGGTGGCGCGCTTCGGCAATAAAGCGGAGGAACTGCAGGGCATCCGGCAGCTACTAGCAGATTTTCCCGGCTCCGGCAGCCACTCGCTGGGCATTATCTGTAAAACGCTCCGGCAGGCGGAGCAGGTGTACGAAGCACTACAGGCACCCGGCGTGTATCTACTCACCGATGAGTCCACCAAGTTCAAGGAAGGCGTTATCATCACCACGGCCCACCTGGCCAAGGGGCTGGAGTTTGACGCCGTCATCGTGCCATTTGCCGCCGCCCGCAACTACAAAACGGAGGTCGACCGGAGCATGCTGTACGTGGCCTGCACCCGGGCCATGCACCAGCTCACGCTCACGTATTGCGGTGAGCCTACCGCCTTCATTTGAGCCTGATAAGTCCTGTCATTTTCTGTGGTGCAGGCTACCCCAGCAGCCGGGGCTTTTCCTGGTACACCTTCCAGAGAAACTCCCCAAAGAGCGTGTTGGCCCAGGCAAACCAGGCGCGCGTGAACTTGGTGGCGTCGTCCTTATGGAAGGATTCGTGCATGTAGCCGGTGCCGGCGTGCGTGGCGCGCAGGCTTTGCACACAGGCTCGGATTTCGTCGTCGTTCAGGCTGGTGAGTCCGCGCATGGTAATGGCAATGGGCCAGATCATATCCTGGCCTACGTGGGGGCCGCCAATGCCTTCGGCGGCCCGGCCCTTGAAGAAGAACGGGTTGTTTTCAGAGAGCAGAAACCGGCGCGTATTCTGGTAGATAGGGTCGGTGGCCGGCACCGCGCCCAGATACGGCAGGGCCAGCAGGCTGGGCACGTTGGCATCGTCCATCAGTACTTGGCTACCGAAGCCGTCCACTTCATAGGCGTAGAGTTTCCCGTGCTTCGGGTGGTCGACCACCGCGTACTGGCGCAGGGCGGCTTCTACCTCGTCGGCCAAAGTGGTGAGTTCCCGCGCCGTGGTGACGTCTCGGGTCAGCTGGGTCAGCATCTCACTGGCCTGGCGCAGGCTGGTTACGGCGAAGAAGTTGCTGGGCACCAGGAAAGAGTAGAGCGTGGCGTCGTCGCTGGGGCGAAAGGCCGAACAGATGAGGCCGACCGGGCGCACGGGGTAGCCGTAGCCGTTCATGGGCTGGGTATCGGTGGCGGTGGCGGTTTCGCGCTGAAACTTGTACGGCCCCAGGCTGGCTTTGCGCTGTTGCGCGCGGAAGGTGTGCAGCACCGCCTTCATGGCCTGCTGCCAGGCCGCATCAAACGGCGCGGTATCCCCGGTCGTTTTCCAGTAGTGGTAGGCCAGCCGAATGGGGTAGCAAAGCGAGTCGATTTCCCACTTCCGCTCGTGCACACCGGGCTGCATGGCCGTCAGGTCCGATTTCCACTCCCCCACCCGCGTATCGTCGCCGTAAAAGGCGTTGGCGTAGGGGTCTTTGAGGATACAGCGCGTTTGCCGGTTGATAACCCCGGCCACCAGCTGCCGCAGCGCCGCATCCTTCCGGATGAACTGCAGGTAGGGCCACACCTGCGCCGAGCTGTCGCGTAGCCACATGGCGTCAATGTCGCCGGTAATGACGTAGGTATCGGGGCGGCCTTCGCGCGTGGTGTGGGTAACGGTGGTATCCAGGGTGCTGGGAAAGCAGTTCTCAAACAGCCACCCCAGCTCTGGGTTGGGCACTTTTTGCTGAAACTCGCGAATGGCCGCTTCCACGGAACGGCTGCGAAACCGCCGCTTGGCTTCCGCAGGGCGCACTACCGGAAAGCCGGGAGCCGCGGCCAGCAGCGCGGCAGGTGGCAGCAACGCGCCGCCGGAAAGCAGCGTCAGGCCCTGGAGAAAGTGTCGGCGGTTCATAGGGGCAAGTGGGAAGTAGGGTGGAAGATGTTGGGTAGGCCAGGCAGATTACAGCACCGATTTCGGCCGGTCGGCGGGGGCCACGCCCCAGGTAGTGCTGGGGGTAGGGCCCATATCAAACGTGAGCGTACCGCCCTGCTGCAACTGCTGGTGCATGATGTAGGATTTGGAGTAGGCCCGCCCGTTGAGCCTAACGGCCTGGATGTATTTGTTGGCCGCGCTGTTGTTTTTGGCTTCGATAGTCAGCGTTTTACCGGCGCCCAGCTGGATAGTAGCGCGCGCCACGGCCGGGCTGCCGAACACGTACGCGCCGTTGGCCGGGTTGAGCGGGTAGAAGCCCAAAGTGGAAAAAACATGCCACGCCGACATCTGTCCCACATCCTCGTTGCCGATGATACCATCAGGCTTGGCCGTGTAGAAATTATCGGTGATAAACCGGACTTTTTCGGCGGTTTTCCAGGGCTGGCCCACGTAGTTGTAGAGGTAGGTAATATGGTGGCCGGGCTCGTTGCCGTGGGCGTACATCCCTATCAGGCCCGAAATATCGGGGGAGGCTTCTTCGCCCATGCTGCCCTTCACCAGAAACAAGGAGTCCAGCTTCTGGCTGAACCGCTGCTCCCCACCCAACAAACCAATCAGGCCCTCCACATCCTGGGGCACCAGCCAGGTGTACTGCCAGGCGTTGCCCTCCGTAAAGTCGCTTTTCATGTGCACCGATTTGAAGGGGTCGAAGGGTGCGCGCCACTCATTCCGGGCCACGCGGCCACGCATAAAGCCGGCTTTTTTGTCGAAGTAGTTGCGGTAGTTGTTGGCGCGCTGGCTGAAGTAGGCGTAGTCGTCCTTCTTGCCCATCTTTTTGGCCATCTGGGCAATGCACCAGTCGTCAATGGCGTACTCCAGGCCTTTCGACACGCTTTCCACCTCACTGTTGGCCGGAATGTAGCCCAGCTCCTTCACAGCTTTCAGCCCGAATTCGTCGCGCATGGCGGTGGCCTTTACGGCCTCGTAGGCCAGGGCCGCATCGAAGCCTTTGAAGCCTTTGAGGTAGGCATCGGCCACCACCGGCACCGCACTGTAGCCCACCATGCAGTTGGTTTCGTTGCCCATCAGGTGCCACACCGGCAGCTTGCCCTGCTGCTGGTAAATGGCCAGCATGGAGCTCACCATATCATTGACGCGCTCCGGCTGCAGAATAGTGAACAGCGGATGCGCCGCCCGGTAGGTGTCCCAGAGGGAGAAGGTAGTCAGGTTGGTGAAGCCCGGGTTGCGGTGTACCTGCTTATCGGTGCCCCGGTAGTCGCCGTTGTGGTCATTGAAAACCGAGGGCGCAATCATGGTGTGGTAAAGGGCCGTGTAGAAGGTTTTCAGCCGGGTTTCATCGGCTTGAATTTGCACTTTCCGCAGCTCTTTGTTCCAGGCAGCGTCGGCCTGCGCCACTACCTCATCGAAGTTCCAGTGCGGAATTTCGGCCCGGATATTGGCCAGCGCGCCGTCGGTGCTTACGGGCGAAATGCCCACTTTCAGCTGCACTTTTTCGCCGGCCCGCGTGGCGAAAGTCAGCACCCCTTTGATGCGGTTGCCGGTAGCGGCAGGCTTGGTGTTTCCCAGCGTATCGAGCACCTGCAGGCTGCTGAAATTGCGGATAGGTTTCGAGCATACCGCCGCGAAGTAGAGGCGCTGATCGGCAGCCCAGCCCCTGGAGTTGCGGTACCCGACAAGGGTGCTGTCGTTGAGCTGCTCAATGTGCGTATCCGTAGCCAAATCCCAGCCGATGCCCTGCTGCAGATCAAACACCAAATGTGCCGCATCGGACTGCGGAAACGTGTACCGGTGGAAGCCGACCCGCTCGGTGGCGGTCAGCTCGGCCCGGATGTCGTAGCGCTGCAGGCGCACGGCGTAGTAGCCGGGCCGGGCCTGCTCTTCTTTGTGCGAAAACATCGAAACCAGACCTCGCTCGGGGTTTTTCACCCGGCCTTCGGTCACGCGCACTGGCCCGGTGGTGGGCATCACCGTCACGTCGCCCAGGTCGCCGATACCGGTACCACTCAGGTGAGTGTGCGCAAACCCGACGATGGTGGAGTCGGAATAATGGTACCCGGAGCACCAGTCCCAGCCCTCCGTAATGTTGACCGGCCCCAACTGCACGCCGCCGAACGGCACGTTGGCCCCCAGAAATACGTGCCCGTGAAACCCCGTGCCGATGTACGGATCTACGTACCGGGTAAGGCTGGATTCCGGGCTTCTGGCGGCTTTCTTCCGGCTACTGGCATGAGGCGCAAAAGCAGTCGTCGCCCCGCAGACCAGGGCAGTGGCGGCCAGAATGAATCGGGTGGAAATACGCTGCATAGGATGGCTGACTGGAACGGTGGGAAAGGTAAATAGCATCGGGAATACTATAGAGACGCGAAGGGTCACGGCTACATCGTTCGGGGTTTCGGGGGCATCTTAGTCAGGCGCTGCGGGCACCAGCTACAGCCCCACCTTCCACCCTTCCACCGACACGTAGTTATCAGCGTTGAACACGGGCAAAATACGCTTTCGGGCAACGGATTTCAGCAGAGCTAAGCGGTTGAAGAAAGCTACCGGAGCGGCGGCCAGGTTGGTCAGCGCAACCTCAATCCCGCCCTGGCCCGAACGAGATGCTTCTTCATTGCAGAGAGCCCGGAAAACCCGCGCAAGGCCTTACCGTACCACAATTTCATCGGCAAACAGCCAGGTTTCGGGCTTAGCAGCGCCGGCCGCCTGGGCATTTTTGGCCGTGATGCGAACAAACCGAGCCTGCGTTTTTTTCAAGTCCGTCCGCACCTCACGGATGGTTGGTTTGGCCTGATCGACCAACGCCGGCACGGGGGCAGAATACATCGTTCGGTACTTCTTACCGTCTTCCGAAACAGCAACTTCCACACTGGCCGGGAGTCGGATTCCGGAGCCCGCCGCCTGGAGGAACGTGCTGCTGACCGTGTTAACGTCGGTGGTTTGTTTCAGGTCGACTATTGCCACCATGTCGGTGCCGTAGAAGCCCAGCCATTGCCCATCGGCGTGGTTGGTGGAGCCTTTCTGGCCATCCACCAGCGTGAAAGCGCCCGCGCCGCGGTAGTTCTTGTTGGGTTCGTTGGTCAGCGTCAGGGAAGTGGCAAAGGCCTTGTGCATCAGCAGCTCCCGGGTCGTGACTTTGCCCACCAGCTCACCCTGCTCGAAAGAAGCAGCTTTGATAACGGCGGCCCTCGGTACCGTGAACGGCTGGGTGTAGACCGGCGACGAAGCGGTGGGCGCGGAACTATCAAGCGTATAGACGATTTGCGGCCCGGCGGCGTCCGTTTGCAGCGTAACCAGAGTAGTGCGCCGGGCGGGGTCGAGGGTGAGCTGCTGCCGCACGTTGAAAGCACTGCGGGAATAGGTGGTGCCCCAGGCTTCGTAGCGGCGGTACTGCTGCTGCATGCGCTGCTGAAAATCGGGCCAGCTCCGTTGCCGGGCCGGGGTCCAGAGCACCTCCGCCAGCGCCGACATGCGGGGAAACGCCATGTACTCCACTTGCTGCGCGGTAGGAATATACTCGGTCCAGATGTTGGCTTGGCCGCCCAGAATGTACTGCTGCTCGGCGGCGGTCAGCTCCTTGGGCGTGGGCTCGAAGGCATACACCTTCGAGAGGGGCAGGTAGCCCCCGAACGACAACGGCTCCAGGCCGGCCTCGCCCTGGGCATGGTCGAAGTAGGCGTGCGAGCCGGGCGCCATCACCACGTTATGCTGCTGCCGGGCGGCCATAATACCGCCCTCCTGCCCGCGCCACGACATCACGGCCGCGTTAGGCGCCAGGCCGCCTTCCAGGATTTCATCCCAGCCAATGATTGACTTGCCCCGGGAGTTCACAAACTTCTCTATGCGCTGCACAAAATAGCTTTGCAGCTCGTGCTCATCCTTGAGGTTTTCTGCCTTCATGCGAGCCTGACATTTGGGGCACTCATGCCAGCGGGTCTTGGGTGCTTCATCCCCCCCGATATGCACGATTTTGCCCGGAAACAAGGACATCACCTCCGTCAGCACATCCTGTAGAAATTTGAACGTCTGCTCATTACCGGCGCAGAAAATGTCGTCGAATACGCCCCAGAGCCGCTCCACTTTAAAAGGCCCACCCGCGCAGGAAAACTCCGGGTAGGCGGCCAGCCCGGCCACGGCGTGGCCGGGCATCTCAATTTCCGGCACCACTGTGATGTAGCGGTCCTGGGCATATTTCACTACCTCCTTAATCTGCTCCTGGGTATAAAAGCCGCCGTAGCGGATGTTATCGAACTGGTGGGGCTGGTCGGTGTAATGCCCGATGAGTGTACCGTCGCGCCACCCTCCTACCGAGGTGAGTTTAGGATACTTTTTGATTTCGATGCGCCAGCCCTGGTCATCGGTCAGGTGCCAGTGGAAGGTATTCATTTTGTGCAGAGCCAGGTAGTCGATGTACTGCTTGACGAACTCCACCGGGAAGAAGTGGCGGCACACATCCAGGTGCATGCCGCGCCACTGGTAGCGGGGCTGGTCTGCCACCTCCAGGGCCGGCAGGCGCACGACCGTGGCTGCACGTTGCGCAGGTAGCAGCTGCCGGATGGTTTGCAGGCCCAGAAACACCCCCTGCGGCTTGCCGGCCACCAGCACCACCTGCGTAGGCTGCACGCTGAGCGTATATCCCTCCGGCCCCAGACTATCAGACGGTTGCCGCAAGGTGAGGTAAATGCCCCCGGGGCCCGGCTTGCCCGATGGGGCCGACGCTACCGGCGGCTGCACGCCGGCGGCGCGCTGCAGATCCTGGCTCAGCATCTCCCCGATGCGGCGCAGCTCCTCATTGTTGGGGTCGACGTAAATTTTGGTAGCCGACGTAACCGTAAAGCTCCCGCTGCCGGCCACAAGGTGCGCCGGCTGCGGAATGATGGATATGGTACTACGGTTCACGTTGGGCTGCTGGGCAAAAGCCGCCCCGGCCAATCCAATGCCGCCGCCCAGACCCAGCACTACCGCCAATGCCACCCGGATGTTCTTTTTCACAGAGAAAGTACGTTATGAAGAAAGGTGAACGGCTCCTGCTGTAGCCGGGAGGCCGCATGTAGTTTGCGCAAATCAGATTCCGGGTGTCCGGCGCGGAGTACGCGCAGGCTCAATCCAAAGGCGAGTTCAGGTGCGCGGCCAATTCCCGCACAATAGTCGCATCGGTTTCCCAACGCGGCGCGTCAAACTCCGTGGCTTTCGGCGCGGGCGCAGGAGCCAGCTGCCTTTTAGCGCTGGCGTGAAACTCGTAGGCCCCCGTATGTCGGGCTAACTCCCGGATGGCAGCGGGCGTCACTCCCGCGCCCGGCATGATGCTGATTCGCCCGGCCGCCTGCCGTACCAGGGCGGCCAGTTGCGGGCTTCCTTGCGGCGCGGTGGGCTGGCCTCCGGCAGTCAGAATCCGCTGGCAGCCCAGGCTGATGATTTCTTCCAAGCCCTGCGCTTGATCCGGGCACGCATCGAAAGCGCGATGAAACGTGACTGGTAACGGTCCGGCCGCCGCCAGCAGCCGCCGGCAAGCGGCCAGATCCACGCGGCCCACCTGGTTCAGGGCCCCGAGCACAACGCCTGCGCACCCTAACGTGCGGCACTGCCGGATGTCTGCTTCCATAATGGCTAGTTCCTCCGCGTCGTAGCAGAAGTTTCCGGGGCGCGGCCGGATCAGCACGAATACGGGAATGGTAAGCTGGCCCAGTACGTGCCGGATGGTACCGTACGAGGGAGTAGTGCCGCCCTGTTCCAGGTGCTGGCACAGCTCAATGCGGTGGGCCCCTCCGGCCTGCGCCGCCACGGCCGACTGCCCCGAGCCCGCGCAGATTTCCAGCACGCGCGCCCTCATTTCAGCAGGTAATCGGCCTGGATGAGCTGCTGCTGGTTGCTGGCGTCGCAGACGGCGTAGGTGAAACCTTTTTGCAGGGCAAAGGCACCGTGCTGGCCCTGAGCATTCACGGCAATAAAGCACACCTGAATGTCGCGGGCTTTGTCGCCCTTGATCTTGGCAATGCGTTCCACGGCAGCTTTACAGGCCACTTTCGGCGACATTCCCTGGCGCATCAATTCCACCACGGTGTGGGCTCCGGCAATCCGAATCACGTCCTCGCCCTGACCCGTAGCGGCCGCCGCGCCCACGGCATTATCCACAAACAGCCCCGAGCCAATCAGGGGCGAGTCGCCGAGACGGCCGCGCATCTTGAAGCCCATGCCGCTGGTGGTGCAGCTGCCGCTGAGGCGGCCCTGGGCATCCTGGGCCAGCATAGCAATGGTATCGTGGTTGTTGGCGCCGCCCACCGGGCCGGTTTTGCGGTTGCCGGAGTTTTCGATGTTAACCACAGGCTTGTACTGGCTGGTTTTGAGCCATTCGCGGTAGGCCTTTTCGGCATCGGGACTAAGTTTCTGGGGTTCCAGCGGAAAGCCCTGGGCCACGGCAAACTGCTGGGCACCCTCTCCCACCAACATTACGTGCGGGGTACGCTCCATCACGCGCCGGGCCACGCTAATGGGGTGCTTGATGCGCTCCAGGGCCGCCACGCTGCCGCAGTTGAACTGCTCGTCCATGATGCAGGCATCCAGCGTCACGATGCCCTCCCGGTCGGGGTTGCCACCCAGGCCCACGCAGCAGTTCTGCGAGGCTTCCGTCACCATCACGCCGGCCTCCACCGCGTCCAGGGCGCGGCCACCCTGGCTGAGCACTTTCCAGGCTCCCAGGTTAGCGGAAAGGCCGGTGTCCCAGGTCGAAATCACCAAGAGTTTGCTCGCTACCGGCAGCGGCGGCAGACTCAGGGCTTTTACAGAGGGACTGGCGGCCAGCGCGGCCAACCCCGCAGCCGAGGAGGCAAGAAACTTACGGCGGGTAGGCATACGGAAGGCAGGCAATATGGACTCCCCCAAAGAAACTGTTTTTCGGGTGATGTTTCACAGATTCTACGCGTGGTGTGACTTCCGGTCAGCCCGCCCCGCTACGCTTACGGCGCAGTTAGTACACTACTGAGCTGCCGCACTTACCGCTTGGTTATCCCGGGCTTTGCATGGGCGCCAGCCGGCCCGGGCATCTAGCGGTTTCGCGAATAGTGTAGAGACGCGACACTATTCGTTGACCACAGTTGGCACAACATTATTGTCTGTACAATAAAAACAATGTTCCGCTAGCTATGCCGTAAAAAAGCAAAAGCCGCATAGCACATTGAAAGTCAATGAACTATGCGGCTTACAAGTGGGCCCAACTGGAATCGAACCAGTGACCTGCTGATTATGAGTCAGCTGCTCTAACCGATTGAGCTATAGGCCCGATGCGTGGCCAGCTGCGGAAGCAGTTGGTTTCGGCAGCACAAACTTCGACTTTTACGGCGGATTTTGCAATTGCCCCGGTCAGGAAAAGCAACTTGCCTGTCCGATACCCAGCGACGCATCCTTATGTCTCAGCAACTACCCAACCTGCTTTTCGACTTCGGCGGGGTCATTATCAACATTGATTATAGCCTGACGCTGGCGGCCATGCGCCGGCACGGCGGTACTATCGAATTCACGCAGGCGGCGCAGGCGAAGCTATTCGACCAGATGGAAACCGGCCGGCTCAGCCCGGAAGCATTCCGCGCCGGTTTGCGCCAGCACTACCAGCTCACGGCCACTGATGAGGAGCTGGACGCAGCATGGAACGCTATGCTGCTGGATGTGCCAACCGAGCGGTTGGCCCTACTGGCCGACCTGCGCGCCCGAGGCCACCAAACGGCCCTGCTGTCGAATACCAACCAGATTCACATCGAGGAAATCAACCGGCGGCTAAAGAGGCAGTATGGATTGGAGCATGGTATTGCCGACTGCCTGGACCGGGTGTTTTACTCGCAGCAGGTGGGGTTACGCAAGCCGGGGGAGGAAATTTTCCGGCACGCCCTGCGGGAGATGAACTGGAAGGCCGAAGAAACGTTGTTTATTGAAGACAGCCCCCAGCACATTGAAACGGCCCGCCGGCTGGGGCTGCACACGCTTTTTTTGACGCCGCCTCTCATGCTGCAAGACGCTCTGCCCGCTGCCCTCCGTGCCTTCCCCAACTGATAATACCCCGCTGTTGCCCCTACCTGATACACAAGATTCCACTCACGATGCCGAAGCCGGGTTACGGGCAGCTCGGGCAGCTTTTCAGCGGTACGAACGCCCCCCGTGGCCCCGTTGGGCACGATATAGCCTGCATCTGCTGCTGTTTCTGGTTACGCTCCTGACGACTACGCTGGCCGGGGTGCAACTACGCACCGGTGGCCTCGATTTGCTGCCGGGCCAGTTGCTGTTGCAGCCGCTGGCACAGGTGTGGTCCGCGTTGCAGCCGGGTTTGGCGTATTCGCTGCCATTTCTGGGGGTGCTAACGGTACATGAGTTCGGGCACTATTTTACGGCCCGCTACAACCGCATCCGGGCTACGCTGCCGTATTTTATTCCGCTGCCTTTGGGTATTGGCACTTTCGGAGCCGTCATCCGCATCAAAGACCGGATTTTCTCCCGTCGTGAGTTTTTTGACGTGGGTTTAGCCGGGCCGCTGGCTGGCTTTGTGGTGGCGGTGGGAGTCTTAGCCTACGGTTTTTTACACCTGCCGCCGCTGGAGTATCTGTACGCTATCCATCCGGATTACCGGCCCTACGGAGCCGATTATGCGCAGTACGTGTATCAAGCGGTGTCGCCGGGCACTGCAGTATCCCTGGCGCAGCCGCTGCTTTTCCAGGGTATGGCGGCGCTGCTGGCCGACCCAACCAGACTGCCGCACCCGAACGAGTTGCTGCATTACCCGGTGCTGACGGCCGGGTTGCTGGCGCTGTTCTTCACGGCCCTGAACCTGCTGCCCATCGGGCAACTGGATGGCGGCCACATTGTGTACGGGCTGCTGGGGCCGCGCCGGGCCGCGCGGGTATCGGTGGTGCTGTTTGTTGCGTTCATCTTCTACGCAGGACTGGGACTGTTTTCTCTCCGCACCGATGCCGAAACCTGGCTCTACTGGGGCGCACCGTACGGGTTATACCTCTGGCTGGTGTTCCGGCGGGTGGTACCTACGGCCCGGCGGGCGTTGCTGTTGGGTGCGGCCGTCTGGCTGGGGCAGGTGGCCCTGACCTCGGCCGTACCGGGGCTGGAAGGCAACCCAGGCTGGCTGTTGTTTGGCCTGTTGCTGGCGCGCGTCATGGGTATTTTTCACCCGCCCGCACCCGATGAGCGCCCACTTTCCCGGGGCCGCAAAGTGCTGGGCTGGCTGATGCTGGTTATTTTTGTGCTGTGCTTCTCTCCCTCCCCTATCATATTTCGCTGAAGATTTTAGCCAGCTAGCCGATTGCTCCGGCTCTGGCACTCCTGAATGACGACCCCACAATTTTCTCATACCCATCTTTTCCGGGGCACCACGCTCCTGTTGCTGCGGCAGCACGGCCTGTACGTGAGCCAGCGCAACCGTCGGGGCGAGGCTTGGCTGGAAACCGAAATTCCCTACGAAGAGCTGCTGCCCGTGGAGTTGGAGTACCACGAGCCGGCACCGTTGCGCCTGCCTCCGGCTGGCACCTGGGTAGCCGTCTGGGTGATTATACAAGGCCTCAGCCGCCTGTTCAAAAGCCAGCAGCAGCTGCCTACCGAGTTGTGGGTGGCGTGCATAGGGTTTTTGCTGGGCCTGGCCGGAGTGTTCATCACCCGCCGCTACTGGGGCCGCACGGTCACGGTGGGCACCAACCGCATCCGCATCACCTTGCCCAACCGGCCTGGTAAGCACGATGCCCTGGAAACCTTTATGGAAGCTCTGCGCCTACGCGCCCACGCTTACCTACGTGATGAATACGCCCAGGTCAATCCGCTTGGTCCTATCGAGCTGCAGCTGCACCGGCTGCATTGGCTCCACCATCTGGATGTTCTCTCCGAACAGGAGTTGCGCACCCTCAGTACCCGCCTCACCGGCCGCCTCTCCCTCGACCCTGTCAAGCTCATGGGCCAGGACCTGGAAACACCGTATGTGAATTAGGTTATTTTTGCCGTCTTACCAAGAGCTTTATGACTACCCCTACCCGCCAGATAACACAGGCTTATCCTCTCATTGGATCCACTAGACTTACTATGCAGGATAACAACCTGCGCATTGAAGAAAAGCGCTTCTTTCAACAAACGGCCGTTGATATTCCTTACGAAGACCTGCTGCCAATAGGCGTCGGCCATCATCACTTTGTACCGTTCCGACTGCTGTTAGCGGAGGTTTTTTTGGGTTTTGGATGTGGTAAAGCCTGCTACACACTAATAACCCAACCCAACCAGCGAGAATCAGCAGTATGGCTCCTGTTGATTTTGCTAGGCCTTTTTTTGGGATTAGGAGCATACATTCTACAAGTCTGGCGCCATGACTTTCTAATTACCACCGGAAGGGGCAATATCGCCTTGTTTCACAGTCCTCGTAACAAGGCTTTACTGTATGATTTTGCCAATGCCTTGCGCGACCATACCATCTTGTACATGCGAAGGCAGTATGCTACTGTTGACCCTCTATTACCAGCAGAGCCACAACTGGCCCGTCTTGAGTGGTTACGGAGTCTTGGCGCACTCAACAACGCGCAGTTTCATCAGTTAAAAACTCGCTTACTTGGCCGTTTTTTCGGTGCAGAGAATATTCTGGGAGATGAATATGGACTCTCCCCTTCTGCAAATTAGCCTTGCAAGACACTAAAAAGCCCCCTGGCATATCCTGCCAGGGGGCTTTTTAGCGGTATCACAACTTCTCTATTACTTACTAGGCGCTTACCCCAAAGCCGTTACGCCGGGCAGCTCTTTGCCTTCCATGTACTCCAGCAGCGCGCCGCCGCCGGTGCTGATGTAGCTCACTTGGTCGGCGAAGCCGAGCTGGTTGACGGCCGCCGCCGAGTCGCCGCCGCCGATGAGGCTGAAGGCACCCGATTCGCGGGTGGCGTCGGCAATGGCCTGGGCTACGGCGGTGGTGCCTTTAGCAAAGGTGGGCAGCTCGAACACGCCCATCGGGCCGTTCCAAAGGATGGTTTTGGAGTTGCGCACTACCTCGCTGAATGCCTTAATGGAGTCGGGGCCGAGGTCGAGGCCGAGCCAGCCGTCGGGAATCTGGTCGTTGGCAGCTACTTTGGTTTCGGCGTCGTTGGCGAATTTATCGGCAATGAGGCTGTCGGTGGGCAGCAGCAGGTTTACGCCTTTTGCTTTGGCCTTCTCGATGAGCTCCAGGGCCAGCTCCATCTTGTCGGCTTCCAGCAGCGAGCTGCCGATGCTGCCACCCTGGGCTTTGGCAAAGGTGTAGGCCATACCGCCCCCGATGAGCAGGTTATCCACCCGGTCGAGCAGCTTTTCGATGATGAGGATCTTATCGGAAATTTTAGCCCCGCCCATGATGGCGGTGAAAGGACGCTCGGCTTCTTCCAGCACCTTTTTGGCGTTATCCAACTCGCCCTGCAACAGGTAGCCACCCACCCGGTCTTCGGCAGCGAAGGAGTCGGCAATAACGGCCGTGGAGGCGTGTTTGCGGTGCGCGGCCCCAAAGGCGTCGTTCACGTACACGTTGCCCAGTTTGGCCAGCTTGGCGGCAAATTCGGCGTTGCCTTTTTCTTCCTCGGCGTAGAAGCGCACGTTTTCCACCAGCAGAATCTGGCCGGGCTGCAGGGCACTGGCCTGGGCTTCGGCCTGCAGGGCATCATCGGCAAACTGCACTTCCTGGCCGTACTCCTGGCCCAGACGAGCTACCAGGTGCTTGAGCGAGAACTTGTCCTCGGGGCCGCCTTTGGGCCGGCCCAGGTGCGAGAGCAGCACCACGGAACCGCCATCGGCTAGTATTTTTTTGATAGTGGGAGTGGCGGCCCGGATGCGGGTATCGTCGGTAATGGCGAAGCTTTTATCGAGCGGCACGTTGAAATCTACGCGCACCACGGCGTGCTTGCCGGCGAAGTTGTATTGATCGAGGGTTTTCATGGAAAGAAGAAATGGGTTTGGCTGGGGCGAAGATAGGAAATGAGGGGATGAACGATTGGCGGGTAACATATGCTGGGGCAGAAGAGAAACTGTCATCCTGAGCGGAGCGAAGGACCTTATCCCGCTGCAACGGTTCGTTCATGTGTGATAAGGTCCTTCGCTCCGCTCAGGATGACAGGCTTTTTCTACCACCTCACTCCACCACCTCATCCCTTCAACACCTGTCACCTCATTACCTATCTTTGCCCCCGATATGAAAATTGGCATCTTCTTCGGTGGCCCGTCGCGCGAGCGGGAAATCAGCTTCGCGGGCGGCCGCACCGTGTACGATAATCTGGATAAGTCCCTGTTTGAGGCCGTGCCCGTGTTTGTGGACAGCCGGGGCAACTTCATCCTGCTGAACTGGGAATACATCTACAAAGGCACCATCCGGGACTTTTACCCGCCCGTGTCGGCGCTGCCGCCCGCGCAGCTGCCGGTGCAGATGTACTTTGAAAGCCTGGGTGAGCTGAGCCTGGAGGAGCAGGACCGCATCATCGCGGAAGTGGGGCGCCGCGTGGAGCCCCGGGAGCTAACCGGCCTGATTGATTTCGCCTTCCTGGCGTTGCACGGCCCGGCCGGCGAGGACGGGGCCATTCAGGGCCTGCTGGAATGGTACGGAATTGCGTACTCGGGCTCCGGCATCCTGCCCTCGGCCTTCGGCATTGATAAGATTGCCCAGAAGAAACTGCTGAAAGCCCTGGACCGGCCCACGCCAGATTTCCGCCTCATCACGGCCGAAGAGTGGGACGCGGCCGACCCGCAGGCCACGCTGGACTACCTGGTGCGCGAGCTGGGCCTGCCGCTGGTGTTCAAGGCCCCGCGCCAGGGCAGCAGCATCGGCATCAGCATTCTGCGCGAAGCCGACGCAACCAAATTTGCCACGGCCGTGGAGCGCAGCCTGTTCCGTAAAACCGTAACGCGCACGGAGTGGCAGGACCTATCAGACACCCAGAAAACGGTGTGGCTCCAGCAGCTGGTGGACATTCGGGATGGTATCGGGCTGCCGGTCGTGTTGGAGTTGCCAGTTGCCGGTTCTCAGTTGTCAGACTCCGACCAGCAACCAACAACCATCATCTACCAGCCCGAGGAGCTGCTGCGCGCCCTGAACGAGCAGTTGGCCACGGCCGAAGCTGTGCGCCTGACCAGCGTGGAAGGCGAAACGCAGGTGTTGGTGGAGAGCTTCGTGCAAGGCCGCGAGTTTTCCTGCATTGTGGTGGAAAACACCGACGGTCAGCCGCTGGCGTTGCCGCCCACGGAGATTGTAAAGGGCGAGGAAATGTTCGACTACCGCTCGAAATATCTCCCCGGCCTGGCCCGCAAAATCACCCCTATTGACTTGCCCGAAGCTGATATCCAGCGCATTCGCGAAGCCTGTGAGGAAATGTTCCGCACGTTTGGCTTCCAGGTGTACGCGCGTCTGGATGGGTTTATTGGTCCCGACGGCAAGCTGTTCCTGAACGACCCGAACACGACTTCCGGCATGTTGCCGGCCTCATTCTTCTTCCATCAGGCGGCCGAAATCGGCCTGAACCCGAGCCAGTTTCTGACGTTCCTGATTCGCACCTCCCTGGCGGCGCGGCGGCGCGGCGGGCTGCGCCCGGTGAAGCTGGCGGGCCTGCTGGCGCAGTTGGATGCGGCCGTGGCGGCCCGAGCCTCGGAGGAGCGCACCCGCACCAAAGTGGCCGTGATTATGGGCGGCTACTCCTCGGAGCGGCATATTTCGGTGGAAAGCGGCCGGAACATTTACGAGAAGCTCAGCTCCAGCATCAAATACGAGCCGGTGCCCGTGTTCCTGACCGGTAACAGCCAGGAATTCCGCCTCTACGTGCTGCCCATTAACGTGATGCTCAAGGACAACGCCGACGACATCCGGGAGAAGGTGGAGTACATGGAGGCCGGCCACGCGCTGCACCCCATTCTGGAGCGCATCCGCCACGAGGCCCAAAGCATCACCAGCACCTTTGCCGGGCAGCCCACGGCCCAGCCGCGCCGGGTGTCGTTTGAGGAGCTAGCGGGCATGGTGGACGAGGTGTTCATTGCCCTGCACGGCCGCCCCGGCGAGGACGGCGCGTTGCAGCGGGAGCTGGAAAAATTCGGGCTACCCTACAACGGTTCGGGCGTGGAAAGCTCCAGCATCACCATCAACAAGTTCGAAACCAACAAGCGCCTGCGCGAAGCCGGCCTGCGCGTGGCCGAGCACCGCATGGCCAACCGCCTGGAGTGGGACGCCGACGCGGAAAGCTTCTACCGCAGCCTCGAAATCCAGTTTCCCTACCCCTTCATTGCCAAGCCCGCCGACGACGGCTGCTCCTCGGCCGTGAAGAAAATCAAGAACCGCGCAGAGCTGGAGGCCTTTACCCGTCTCATCTTCCGTACTCAGGAAGACCTGAACGAAACCGACGCCGCCACGCTCAGCCTGGGCTTCAAGGAGGAATTCCCGCAGAAGGAAGCCTTCTTGGTTGAAACCCTGATTGACCGCGACGGGGCGGCCCACTTCCTGGAAGTAACCGGCGGCCTGCTCACGCACTGGGACGACAATGGCCAGCTGCAAATCGAGGTATTTGAGGCCTCCGAGGCTCTGGCTACCGGCGAGGTGCTGAGCCTGGAGGAGAAATTCCTGGCCGGCGAAGGCCAGAACATCACCCCGGCCCGCTACGCCGCCGACCTCACGGAACGGCAGCGCGTGTCGGAGGAGGTGAAACAGGAGTTGCGTCAGGTGGCCGAAATCCTGCACATTCAGGGTTACGCCCGCATCGACGCCTTTGTGCGGGTACGCCAGAACGGGGCCGTGGAGGTCATCATAATCGAGGTAAACTCCCTGCCCGGCATGACGCCCGCCACCTGCATCTTCCACCAGACGGCCCTGGCCGGCTACACCCCCTACGACTTTATCGACCGGATTCTGGAGTTCGGCAAGCAGCGCACGGAAAAGGCTCGGGCGTAAAAGAAACGTTATTCCGAGCATGTGGCGCATAGAGCCAGTGTGAGGAGCCGGAGCCGAGAAATCTCGCGTGCTGACGTTGCCAGAGTAATCCAACATCAGCACGCGAGATTCCTCGGCAAGCTCGGAATGACGTGCTACTATAATCGGAATGACGTGCTGCTGTAAACTATTCGGCCGCGGCCCATACTCCCTTTCTAATTCCTAGTTTTGTCGGCTACTTGTAGCTTTTACCTCCTAGCTTCTCCCGATGTCCTTTTTCCGTTCCGATACGCCGGCCGACCTGCTCAAGCACGTGCTCATTATTGTGGTAGCCACGGCGGCCCTGGTGTTCGGGTTCTTTTACGTGTACCTGCCCATCACTACCAACCACGGCGAAACCATTGTGGTACCCAAAGTAACCGGCATGAATCAGGCCGATCTGGAGGACTACCTCGATGAGCGGGACCTGGCCTACTTCGTGGACGACAGCACCTACGACGCCAGCATCAAGCCCGGCACGGTGCTTACGCAGGAGCCTAAGGCCGGCGAGAAAGTGAAGGAAGGCCGCAAGATTTACGTGTCGGTTTCCATGAAAAACCCGCCCGTTATCAAGATGCCCAAGCTCACCGACGGCTCGGTGAAAAACGCCCAGATGATCCTCAAAAGCTACGATCTGGTGGTAGGACAGCTGAAATTCGTGCCCAATATTCAGAAGGATGCGGTGCTGAAGCAGCTGGTCAACGGCAAGGAAATAGCAGCCGGCGCGGCCATTACCAAAGGTACCCGCGTGGACCTGGAAGTGGGCGACGGCCTGGGCAACCAGGAGTTCCCGGTGCCCAACCTCGTGAATATGCCCGCCGATGAAGCTACGACCCTACTGGTGGGCCAGGGCCTGCAGGTAGGCGAAATCTTCTACCAGACGCCCGAAGACGGCCAGACCGAAGGCACCGTGGTAAAACAGCGCCCCGTACCCGGCCCCGGCACCACCATCCGGATGGGCCAGCTGGTAGACCTGTGGGTGGCCGGCAGCGAGCCGGTAAAGGCCGTTGACTAGCTGTCATTCCGAGTGAAACGAGGAATCTGGGTTGGCTCCCGAACCGTATTTGCGTTTCCTTACCTTGGTTGAGCCCTGGCCGGCGGCACGCAGTATACTAGTGGTGAAAAAAGGTTCGTTGGCTGACAACGAACCTTTTTCCGTTCTCAGCCGTGAGCAAGTACGCTACCGCTGCATCTTCGCTTTCATTCGCTTCTCTTTGCTTTCTATGACTGATTCCTTACGCGTAGTAAGTGCCGCCGCCGGCCTGCTGAGTCTGCTGACCTTACCGGCAGCGGCCCAGGTGGTGCAGCCGCTGGGGACCGAGCCCACTCATCATGCTGTGCCGGCCCCAACGACAGCGCAACGCCCTTCTGCCCTGAATTTGCCTTTTTTCGATGACTTTGCCAGCCAGCCGGAAGGTACCCCGGCAGTAGCACGATGGGAAACGACGGGCGGGGCTCTCATCAACAACCGCTTTCCGCGCCGGCCCATTAGCCGGGGTGTGGCTACGCTGGACGGGCTGGATGGCCAGGGCCGCCCCCGGGGCAGTGTTTCGATGGTGGGCGACGCCGATACGCTGACGTCCCAACCTCTGAACCTGAGTGGCCTGACAACGGGCAGCAACGTGTTCCTGAGCTTTTTCTGGCAGGCCGGCACGTTGGTGGGGCCACCCTCGCCCAGCGGCACGCGGCCCATTGCGCTGTATGTCGATTTCAAGGACGCAGCTGATCAGTGGCAGCAGGTCTGGCAGCTACGTAGTCCGGCCGACACTACTAACTTCCGGTTTAAGGCTTTGGCCGTAAATCAGGCCGCCTTTCTGCACGATGATTTTCAGTTCCGCTTCCGGGTGAGCGGCTACCTCTACAACGCCCGCGACGCCTGGAGCGTGGACTACGTGCGCCTGGACCGCAACCGCACTGCTACCGACTCGGCCTACCGGGATATTGCCCTCAGCAAGCCGCTGCCCAGCGCCCTGAAGCGGTTTGCGGCCATGCCCATAACGCAGTTCAACCAGAACCCGGCCCAGGAACTCAACGACCGGACCGTGACTACCATGAACAACCTGGATGCCGGCCCGGCCCCTACGCCCGTTACCTGGGAGGGCTACCTGGAAACGCTGCCGGACAATACCAGCCGCCGTTTTCTTACCGGTGGCCGCTCCCTCGATGCCGGTCTGCGCCAGCAGCCCATTACGGGCAATCCGCGTCTGGCTACGCTGCCTGTTACTGCGGCGGCCAAGCAGCTGCGGCAACGGGTATTTCTTATCAGCAACGAAACCAACCCGCTCACGCTGCCCAACGACACCATCAGCCGCCTCACCGACCTGACCGACTACTACGCCTACGACGACGGCACGGCCGAGGCCACGGTGAGCCTGCCCCCGGCCTCTACCGGCCCGGCCAGCTACCTCGCCCTGCGCTTCGACCTGAACCGTCCCGACCAGATCCGGGCCATTCGGCTGGCCCCGTCATTTCTGACTGCGGGGGGCCGGGCAGTTACCATCAATATCTGGGATGACAATGGCAACGGCCAGCCTAACGCAGCTCCCAAAGCCAGCAAAAGCGTTGTGCTGCCCACTTCCTTGCCGGCCGGACAGACCTTTGTGGAAATCCCCTTTGATAGCCCGGTGCCCGTAAGCAGCCGGTTTTACGCCGGCTACGGCCAAGCAGCTACGCCCCAATTTGTGGAATTTGGGCTGGATTTGAACAACGCCCCGCCGTCCAATACGTTCTTTCTCAGCTCGCAGGGCGTCTGGAGTACAACTACCACCGCGTCCAACTACCGCCCCGCCGGCTCGCTCATGCTCCGGCCGGTAACGACCGGCGTGGTAACCGGCACGGCCGCCCCGGCCGGCGTGGCCGCCGCTTATCAGCTCTATCCCAATCCGACCACTGATGGGCAGGTGCAGGTAGTGGGCCGCTACGTCCGGGCCTCGGTGCTGGATGCCGTGGGCCGTGTAGTGTGGGAGCAGCCGGCCAACCAGGCGGGCCAGCCGGTACTGCAGGTGCCGCTGCCGGCCGGGCTGTACTTCGTGCGGCTCAGTCTGCCCAATGGCCAGACTGTTACCAAACGCCTGTCGGTGGCCCAGCCCTGAGGTTGGGTTACCGGTTTTCTCGTTAATCTTGCACATATGGCCGTAGCTGGCCTTTTTACCACCCTTCACTTTGTTGTACATATGAACGACATCACCTCCCCCGAGCTGAAAGAGCGCCAGCATAATGGCACGGCCCCCGTTATTATTGATGTGCGCGAAACCTGGGAGAATGAGGAAAGCCGCATCAACGGCAGCCGCAATATTCCGCTGGGCGAGCTGCCCGGCAAGCTCGACGAGCTGGAAGACCTCAAGCATCAGGAAATTGTGGTGCATTGCAAAAGCGGAGGCCGCTCCGCTTCCGCCAAAGCCTTCCTCGTGCAGCATGGCTTCGACCACGTCCGCAACCTTATTGGGGGCATGCAGGGCTACCAGCAGGCGTAAAGTGCACCTCAGGTTGTAAATGGTCCGTTGTGCGGTGCACGACGGACCATTTTTTATTACACTTTAACCAACACTATATCTGATAGTTACGCTTAACATGAAGCAAGTATAGAAATTTAATTGCGCACAATTAAACATTACACAACCTTAATCCGTTTATTTGCCAACGATGACTGCAACGCCTCTTTCTTCCGCCGACCAGAACCTGCTGCTGAAGCTAGAGAACCAGCTGTGCTTTCCGCTATACGCCGCCTCCCGCATGCTCACCAAAGCCTATCTGCCCCTGTTGCAGGAGCTGGACCTGACCTATCCGCAGTACCTGGTACTGCTGCTGTTGTGGGAGCACGAAGAGCTGACGGTGAAAGAGCTGGGCGATAATCTGCTGCTGGATTCCGGTACGCTCACGCCCCTGCTCAAGCGCATGGAGCAGAAACAGTGGGTGAGTCGGCGCCGCGACCCGCGCGACGAGCGGTCCGTTATCATCGGGCTGCAACCGGCCGGGGCGGCGTTGCGCCAGCAAGCCTGCCGCATTCCGGAGCAGCTGTTTGCGAAGCTGGGTATGCCCCAGGCCGAGTTTGAAGCCCTTCGTGACCAACTCAACCACTTACTTACCCGGCTGCAGTAACGCAACCGTTTCCAATTCCCTTTTCTTCTTTCACTTCCTCTTCTCATGAAAATCGAGAAAATCTTCACGGCCCAGGCCAAAGCCAAAGGTGGCCGCGACGGCGCCATCACCACCAGCAACGACGTGCTGAACCTCACGCTGAGCACGCCGAAGGAAATGGGCGGCCCCGGCAAAGCCGGCGCTACCAACCCCGAGCAGCTGTTTGCCGCCGGGTACGCGGCCTGCTTTGAGGGTGCGCTGGGCGTAGCCGCCCGCCAGGCCGGCGTGAAGCTCCAGGACGTGACGGTGGAGGCCCTCATCGGCTTCGGTCAGGCCGAAGACGGCGGCTACGGCATTTCGGCCGACCTGCATGTGAACCTGCCCGGCTTCGAGCAGGCCCAGGCTGAGCAGCTGGTGGAAGCCGCTCACGGCATCTGCCCGTACTCGCGCGCTACCCGTGGCAACATTGAGGTAAACCTCACCACCACCACCAACGCGTAGGCTGCGACGATACTTTCCGGAGGGTTGAGTTCTGGCCGCAACAGTTTTGCTGGTCTGAATTCGACCCTCCGCTTTTTCTACCGTTGAGCTTATGCGTGCCCCGTGCGCCAGGCAGTTCCACCCATCCTCCTTCCTTTTCCCGCTCCTTATGCAAACCAACACCATTCTACTGGCCAGCCGGCCCCAGGGCGAGCCCACGGCGGCCCAGTTTCAGTTTGAAACCCGCGAAGTACCCGCGCCCAAAGCCGGCGAAGTACTTCTCAAAACCCGCTACGTCAGCGTCGACCCCTACATGCGGGGCCGCATGAGCGCCGCCAAATCGTACGTGGCACCGTTTGAGGTGGGCCAGCCCATTGCCGGCGGCGTAGTGGCCGAGGTGGTGGAAAGCCAGGCCGAAAACCTACCCGTAGGCAGCATTGTGGTGGGCAACCTGCCCTGGCAGGAATACAGCGTGGCCCCGGCCGCCAGCCTCAACCGCGTGCCGGCCGATCAGGCCCCCATCAGCTACTTCCTGGGCCTGTTGGGCATGCCCGGCCTCACGGCGTACTTCGGGCTGCTCGACATCTGCCAGCCCAAGCCGGGCGAAACGGTGGTGGTATCGGGAGCGGCCGGCGCGGTGGGCATGGTGGTGGGTCAGCTCGCCAAAATCAAAGGTGCCCGCGTGATTGGCACGGCCGGCTCCGATGAGAAGGTCGCGTACCTCAAGGAGTTGGGCTTCGATGAGGCCATCAACTACAAAACCGCCAACATTCCGGCCGCTCTGGCCGCCGCCGCGCCCAACGGCGTGGACTGCTACTTCGATAACGTGGGCGGCGTCATCACCGACGCGGTGTACGACCTGCTCAACAAACACGCCCGCATTGCCCTCTGCGGCCAGATTTCGACCTACAACAATACCGAAGCACCCGTAGGCCCGCGCCCCGAGGGCAAGCTCCTCAAAACCAGCACCCGGCTCCAGGGCTTCATCGTGAGCGACTACCTGCCCCAGTGGCCCGAGGGCGTGAAGCAGCTCACTGAGTGGTACGGCCAGGGCAAGCTGCAGTTCGAGGAAACCATAACGGAAGGTTTTGAGCAGATTCCGACCTCCTTCCTGGGCCTGTTCAAGGGCGACAACACCGGCAAGGCCATTGTAAAAGTGGCCTAACGTTTCCGGCGCTTCGGCGCGTAACCTAACCCTGCCGCATGTCAACTACCGCTGAAATCATCTGCGTGGCCGCCGAGTGGCGCACCCGGCCCGAGCACGTGGACACCATTTGCCGCCTGATGCGCGAGGCCGCCGCCGCCGTGCGCGCCCACGAGCCGGGCAACCTGCTCTACGTGGCCCACCAAGACCCCAAGGATCCGACGCACTTCCTCTTCTATGAGCAGTATGCCAACCAGGCGGCCCTGGACGCGCACGTCGCCTCGGCGCACTACAAAAACCTGGTGGCCGCCCAGATTGTCCCGCTCCTCACCGAGCGCACTGTAACGCTTTACCAGCTGCTGGCCTAACGGGCCGCCGCTGCATTTTTCCTTTTTTCTACTCTAAAATTCCCCTCCGATGAAAATTCTAATGGTGCTCACCTCGCACGACCAACTGGGCAATACCGGCCACAAAACCGGTTTCTGGCTGGAAGAATTTGCCGCCCCTTACTACGTGTTCAAGGATGCCGGCGCTGAGCTGACCCTGGCTTCGCCCAAAGGCGGCCAGCCGCCCCTCGACCCCAAGAGCGACGACCCCAGCGCCCAGACCGACGCCACCACCCGCTTCAAAGCCGATGAGGCCGCCCAGCAGGCCTTAGCCAACACTGTAACCCTCGACTCCGTGTCGGCTGCCGATTACGACGCCGTGTTCTACCCCGGCGGCCACGGCCCCCTGTGGGATCTGGCCGAAGACAAGAAGTCGATTGAGCTGATTGAAACCATGTACGCCGCCGGCAAGCCGGTAGCCGCCGTGTGCCACGCTCCCGGCGTGCTGCGCCACGTGAAAGCCGCCAACGGCGAGCCGCTGGTACGCGGCAAGTCGGTAGCCGGCTTCACCAACACCGAGGAAGAAGCCGTGCAGCTGACCAACGTGGTGCCTTTCCTGGTGGAAGACATGCTGAAGGAAAACGGCGGCGACTACTCGAAAGGTGCCGACTGGGCCCCGTACGTTACCCAGGCCGGCAACCTCATCACGGGCCAGAACCCGGCCTCCTCGGAGCCCGCTGCTGAGGCCCTGCTGAAGCTGCTGAAGAAGTAGGCTAACGGCTCTACTCTCTCTCTCAAAATGCCCCGGCGACTCCCTACACAGGAGTGGCCGGGGCATTTTGGCATGGGCCAAAGATTGTAGAAACAGAGGCGGATTTACGGCTTGAAATCCGGACATATTTTTATATTTCCCGCTTGCTGACTTGCCTTTTTGAGCTATGAGTAAGATTCTGGAGGAAATTGACCAAGCCCTGGCCTCCTTCGACCCCAGCCACGGCCGCCCGATTGCCATTGAGCTGGGCGAACGAAAATACACCCAGTTAGTCCTCGATGTAGCCCACCTGCACGCCGAGGGCGGCTCTTTGACCCACAACACCGGCCGCCCCCTAGCCTACCGCGGCCTGGAAATTCTGCGCGACGACGCCAACCGCGACCGGGTGCGGGTGATATAGGTGGTGAAATGGTGAGTTTGATGTTTTGACAGCATGGCTGACGCAGATTGAACATAAAACTCACCATTTCACTAACTCACCATTTCACCACAGTGTACCTTTGCGGCATGAATCTGCTTTCCGCTGAGAACCTTTCGAAGAATTATGCCGACCGGTGGCTTTTCCGGGACCTGAACTTTGGCTTGCTGCAGGGCCAGCGCGTGGCCTTTGTGGGCATCAATGGCACCGGCAAAACCACCCTGATGCGCATTCTGGCCGGCCTGGAACAGCCCGATACCGGCCTGGTAAGCACCCGCAAGGGCATCCGGGTAACCTACCTGGGCCAGCAGCCGGTATTCGACGAAAGCCTGACGGTGGAGGAAACCATCTTCGCCAGCCAGAACGACACGCTCAAGGCCATCAAGGAGTACGAGCACGTCGTGAACGACCCCGACCATAAATCCGACGATCTGCAGCGCGTGCTGGAGCGTATGGACGCGCTGAATGCCTGGGACTACGAGGCACAGGTGCAGCAGATTCTGAGCCGGCTGGGCATTCTGGGCGAGCTGCTCAACCGCAACATCAGCATGCTCTCGGGCGGGCAGCGCAAGCGCGTGGCATTGGCCAGGGTGCTCATTGAGGAGCCCGACGTACTGCTGCTCGACGAACCTACCAACCATCTGGACCTGGCCACCATCGAGTGGCTGGAGAACCGGTTGTCGTCGCCGAACCTGACGCTACTCATGGTCACCCACGATCGGTACTTCCTCGACAGCGTAGCCAACGAAATTGTGGAGCTCGACAAGGGCCAGATGTACCGCTACCAAGGCAATTACGCCTATTTTGTAGAGAAAAAAGCTGACCGCGAAATGCGCGAATCGGTGGAAGTGGAGAAGGCCCGCCAGCTGTTCAAGAAAGAGCTGGACTGGATGCGCCGCATGCCTCAGGCCCGCGGTACCAAGCAGAAAGCCCGCATCGACGCCTTCTACATCACGAAGGAAAAAGCCAGCACCAACCTGAGCAAGCAGCAGGTGGAGCTGAGCGTGAAAACTACCCGCCAAGGCGGCAAAATCATCGAAGCCAGTCACCTGAACAAGTCCTTCGGCGACAACGTGGTGCTGGACGATTTCAGCTACGTCTTCAAGAAAAAGGACCGGATCGGCCTCGTGGGCCCCAACGGCGCGGGCAAAAGCACGCTGCTGAACATGCTCACGGGCAAGCTCCAGCCCGATTCCGGCACCATCGAGGTAGGCCAGACTACCGTTTTCGGCTACTACACCCAGACCGAGCTGGAATTCGACCCCTCCCAGCGGGTGATTGACATTGTGAAGGAAGTGGCCGAAGTGGTGGAGCTGGCCAACGGCGACGTGCTCACGGCCAGCCAGTTCCTGAGCCTGTTCCTGTTTCCGCCGGCCCAGCAGTATACGCTGGTGAACAAGCTGAGCGGCGGCGAAAAGCGCCGCCTGCAGTTGCTACGCGTACTCATCAAGAACCCCAACTTCCTGATTCTTGACGAGCCCACCAACGACCTGGACCTGGGCACGCTCAACATCCTCGAAGACTTCCTGCTGCACTTCTCGGGCTGCCTGCTCATCGTCAGCCACGACCGGTACTTCCTCGACCAGCTGGCCGAGCACCTGTTTGTGCTGGAACCCGGCGGGGCCGTGCTCAACTTCCCCGGCAACTACACCGACTACCGCGAGTACCTGGCCGAGCGCGAAACCGATGCTGCCCTGGAAGCGGCCGAGAAGGAAGCCAAAGCCGCCCGCGCCGCCGCCAAGGCCGTAGCGGCTGCTCCGGCTCCCACGCCAGTAGCGGCTCCGGCCCCACCCGCTACTCCTAAGCGCAAGGCCACCTTCGCCGAGAAAAAGGAGTACGAAACGCTGGAAAAGGAAATCGGACAGCTGGAAATCCGCAAGGAGGAGCTCATCGAAAAGCTCAACTCCGGCACCGGTTCCCACCAGGAGTTGGCCGACTGGGCCGCCGAGCTCAAGCGCACCGAATCGGCCCTCGACGACAAAGGCATGCGCTGGCTGGAACTGGCTGACTTTGTATAAGCCCGGCTGGCCGGCGCTTAAACCAATTGATGCTGAATTTGTAATTTACCCAGCCTCCTGTTCGGGGGGCTGGGTATTTTTTTTCACTCTCCTTTCCCATACCATGAAAAACCTTCGTCTTTTCCGCCTGCTCACCCTTCTGCTCATTGGCGTACTTTGGGTGAGCCGCACTCAGGCCCAGGATGCCGCCAAGGAAAAACCCAGCCCGGCTGCTACTGCCACCGGCAAAATTGGTAAAGCCACTATCACGGTGGCCTACAGCAGCCCGGCCGTGAAGGGCCGTACGGTGTGGGGCGGGCTGGTTCCTTACGGCCAGGTGTGGCGGGCCGGGGCCAATGAAGCCACCACCTTCACCACCGACCAGCCCCTGATGGTGGAAGGCAAAGCCCTGCCCGCCGGTACCTATGCCCTATTCGTTATTCCTACCGAGAAGCAGTGGACCATCATTTTCAATAAAACGGCCAAGCAGTGGGGTGCTTTCAAATATGATGAAAAGCAGGATGCCCTGCGCGTAATGGCTACCCCGCGCAAAACCGCCAGCATGGCCGAGCGCCTCGTGTACGAGGTAACGCCCCAGGGCCTGATTCTGCGCTGGGAAAACCAGGAAGTATTGGTTGGACTGAAATAGCCCGTCAGCCGGTACGCACAAAAGCCAGCGGATGCATCCGCTGGCTTTTGTGCGTTAGTGGGGTTGCGTTTGGGCTACGGCGGCGGGGGCGGGCTGGTATTGCCGGGCATTGCGCAGGGTCTGGTTGAAGGTAAACTGCACTGGCCGCTCATCGAAGAACACGACCACGCGTAGCTTGCGCGCCGCATCCAGGCGCGGGAAAAACACCTGTCCCTTCCGGCCCTCCCCGGGGTTCAGCGTGTCGCGGCAAAGCATTACGGATTCCAGCACGGCGGCTTGCGAGTACAGTTGGTCGGCCTGCTCAGCGTGGTCAAGGCGCTGGTCGTCAAAGGTTGCCCGGGTTGACTCGTGCCGGTCTTCCCGTTCGGCTATTTGCTGGTCGGTTTCTTTTTTCTTGATGCTGGATATGTCCTCGGCCGTATTGACCACCATCGTCAGGATTTCAAACCAGCTGACATTGGTGGCTTTGCGGTCCTGCTCCTTTAACCGGGCCTGGAGTTGCCCCAGCCGCACGGCCGGGTTAGCGGCCAGCCGGCGGGACTCGAAGTATCCGGCGGGCACGGCTACACTATCGGCCAGGGTATCTGGCACCGCCACGTAATAGAAGGTTTCCGGGGCAATGAGAATGGGCTTATCGGAGTAATTCAGGTAGGCTACTTCAAATACCAGCTCATTATCGTCGGCCCGAATAAAGCCAGCCCGCACATACACACTATCGGGGTGACTGACGACGCTGGTGGGGTGGCCGTTTACCCAGGGCCCGTTGAATTGGGCCGGCTCAACGGCCAGAAAAGTGCTGGCCCCGCAGGCGGATAACAGTAGGGCCAGCACCCCGGTCAATGACATAAATAGCAGACGAGTAGCGGTAGTCATCGGAGTTGAATAAAAAAAATTGAGAATAAAAAAGCGGCCGGACCATCGGCTGGTCCGGCCGCTGTTAGCGCCGTTGCAAGAATAGTTCCAATTTTGCTCAGTTTATTTCTGGCGGAAGCTGGGCAGCTCCATCATCAGCCACTGGAAACGGCCAGAACCGTCGTACCGCCGCCAGCGGAATGCGCCCGAATACGTGTGGAAAGTACGCTTGGCGCCGCTCCACCCACTCCCGTTCCACCCGGATGCCGGCCGCTTGCAACGCTTTTTCCTCTACTTCCAACAATATCGCGCCGGGACTGGCCTGGTAGTACAGGCGGGCCGTTTCCAGCACCTGGGCCAACTCGGAGGCGTGAATGAAGCCTTCAGCTACGAGGTCGGCACTAGCGAAAAAGCCGGTTTGCTGGGCCTGCTGCCAGTCGGCCGGTTGGGCAATGCGATACAGCATGTAGAAAAGTAAAAAAGTGAAAGGTCAAAAGTAAAAGCCCCGTGTGAGCTTTTACTTTTGACCTTTCACTTTTTTACTTCCGATTTACGCTTTCCACAGCTCCTGCTGCACGGCCTTACCCACGGTGAGCACAATGCGAACCGGGTTGGGAATGAGGGTAATCCGGGCTTCTTTGCCGGGATATTTTTCCGAATCAACCCATACGCCTTCCTTGGGTGAGGGCGTGCCACCGGTGCTGGAGGGCAGGTAGGCGGTAGGCAGCAGCACGTCGGTATCGGAGTTCAGGTCGTTGTGAACTTTCTCCAGGGCCGCTTCCAGGAACGCGCCGTATTCGTCGTTGAAATCGTCTTCCAGGTCGTGCAGCTCTTCCTCTACGTCGTCGTAGCGGGTGTCGTCGTACGAAAGCTCGTGCAGGGCCTGTTTTTTCTCGATGAGCGCCGTGAGGGCGCGGTTGAGGTCCTCCTTATTCATAGCCACGGGCAATAAAATGGTGTGCCACAAAGGTGCGTAGGTTTCGGGAAAATCCCATACGCGGGGCCTGCTCCTTACTCAAGCCACCAACCAACCGGGCGCAGATTCGGGTATTCCCGTATTTTTACTCCCAACCACTACTTCCACCCGCCACCCAAGCCGTTTTTCTATGGAAACCATGACCTCCCCGGCCGTACAGGCCCACCCCGCCCACGACTTCCTGCCCCTCAACGGCACCGATTACCTGGAATTTTACGTAGGCAACGCCAAGCAGTCGGCCTACTACTACCAGGCCGCCTTTGGCTTTGAGCTGGTGGCCTACGCCGGCCCCGAAACCGGCCTGCGCGACCGGGCCAGCTACGTGCTCCAGCAAAACAAAATCCGGCTGGTGCTCACCACGTCCCTCCTACCCGATTCCGACATTACGCGCCACGTGGCCCAGCACGGCGACGGTGTGAAGGTGATGGCCCTGTGGGTGGACGACGCCCGCAAATCTTTCGAGGAAACCACCAAGCGCGGGGCCAAGCCCGCCTTCGAGCCCTACACCATCGAAGACGAGCACGGCTCGGTAACGCTAGCCGGCATCTATACCTACGGCGAAACTATCCACACCTTCGTGGAGCGCAGCAACTATTCGGGGCCCTTCCTGCCCGGTTTCGTGGCGAAATCCAGCGGTATCCCGCAGGGCGCGCCTGTGGGTTTGCAGGTGGTTGACCACTGCGTGGGCAACGTGGGCTGGGGCGAAATGAACCAGTGGGTGAAGTTTTACGAGGACGTGATGGGCTTCAAGCTGCTCATTACTTTCGACGACGACGACATCAGCACCGAGTACTCGGCCCTCATGAGCAAGGTGGTCAGCAACGGGAACGGCTTCGTGAAATTCCCCATCAACGAGCCCGCCGAAGGCAAGAAAAAGAGCCAGATTGAAGAGTATCTCGACTTCTACCACGCGCCCGGCGTGCAGCACATGGCCCTGGTCACCAACGACATCCGCACGACCGTGACGGAGCTACGCCGCCGGGGCGTAGAGTTTCTGCAAGTGCCTGCTACCTACTACGACGACCTACTGGAGCGCGTGGGCCACATCGACGAGGACCTGGACAGCATCCGCGACCTGAACCTGCTGGTGGACCGCGACGAGGAAGGCTACCTGCTCCAGATTTTCACCAAGCCCGTAGAAGACCGCCCCACCGTGTTCTACGAAATCATCCAGCGCAAAGGTGCCAAGAGCTTCGGCAAAGGCAACTTCAAGGCCCTGTTTGAAGCCATTGAGCGCGAACAGGCGTTGCGCGGCAACCTGTAAGCCGCTGTCATTGCGGGCAGAGCCAAGCAATCCGTCCTTTGCAAGGCGTAAAGCCCTGACCTATTCCAAAGCCCCTGATGCCCGCACGGTTGTCAGGGGCTTTTCATTTTTTGGGGCTTCGAGAACTGAAAAGGTCGGATTGCTTCGTCCTGCGTCCTCGCAATGACGGGAAAACCTCTTTTCTTTACTCCCGTTCTCTGAACCAGTTCATCCCCCCAAAGCACCTACTCTATGGCCCTCACGCCCACCATTCAGGACAAAATCAATACCTGGCTCACCGATAGCTACGATGCCCACACGCACGCCGAAATCCGGCAGTTGCAGGCTGAAAACCAGGAGGATTTTCTGTCGGATGCCTTTTACCGCAACCTGGAGTTCGGTACCGGCGGCCTGCGCGGCATTATGGGCGCGGGTTCCAACCGCATGAACCGCTACACGCTGGGCATGGCTACCCAGGGCCTGAGCAACTACTTGCTGCAGTCGTTTCCGGGCCAAGAAATCAAGGTGGCCATTGCCCACGACTCGCGCAACAACAGCCCCGAGTTTGCCCGCATTGCGGCCGGCATTTTCTCGGCCAATGGCATTACGGTATATCTTTTCGAAGCCCTGCGGCCCACGCCGGAGCTGTCGTTTGCCATCCGGGAGCTGGGCTGCCAGAGCGGCTGCGTGGTGACGGCCTCGCACAACCCCAAGGAGTACAACGGCTTCAAGGTGTACTGGAACGACGGCGCGCAGGTAGTGGCTCCGCATGATAAGAACATCATCCGCGAGGTGGAGGCCATTCACTCGGTCAGTGACGTGAAGTTTCAGGCCGATGCCAGCCGCATTCATGCTCTTGGGGCCGACCTCGACGCCGCCTATCTGGCCCGGGTGAAGCAGCTCAGCATCAACCCCGCCGCCATTCAACGCCAGCATGATCTGAAGATTGTGTACACGCCGCTGCACGGTACGGGCATCACGCTAGTGCCCCAGGCTTTGGCGCAGCTGGGCTTCACCAACGTGAGCATTGTGGAAGCCCAGGCTACGCCCGATGGCAACTTCCCCACGGTGCAGTCGCCGAACCCCGAGGAGAAGGTAGCCATGCAGATGGCCCTCGATCAAGCCAAAGTCCTCGACGCCGACCTGGTGCTGGCCACCGACCCCGATGCTGACCGCGTGGGCATTGCCGTGAAAAATAACCACGGCGACTGGGTGCTGGTGAATGGCAACCAGACGGCGGCCCTGCTGACGCACTATCTGCTCTCGGCCCGAAAGCAGGCCAGCAAGATGACGCCTCAGGACTTCATCGTGTACACCATCGTAACCAGCGACGTGCTCGGCGACATTGCCCGCCACCACGATGTGACGGCCTACCAGACGCTGACGGGCTTCAAATACATTGCCGGCATCATCCGCGACCTAGAAGGCCAGCAGAACTACATCGGGGGTGGCGAGGAAAGCTACGGCTACATGATTGGCGACTTCGTGCGCGACAAAGACGCCGTGTCGGCCTGCGCGCTGCTGGCCGAAATGGCCGCCGCCGCTAAAGACCAGGGCCGCACCCTGTACCAGGAAATGGTGCAGATGTACCTGACCTACGGCTTCTATAAGGAGCACCTGATTTCGCTCACTAAAAAGGGCCAGCGCGGGGCCGAGGAAATTCAGGAGATGATGGCGGAGTTGCGCGCCAACCCGCCCCGCACCATTGCCGGCCTGCCCGTGGTGGAACTGCGCGACTACAAAACCGGCCGCATCCGCGACCTGCGCACGAACCTGGAAACCGCAACCGGCCTGGAAAGCTCCAACGTACTCCAGTTCATCCTGGAAGACGGCAGCAAAATCTCGGCCCGCCCCAGCGGCACTGAGCCCAAAATCAAATTCTACTTCAGCGTGCGGCAGCCCTTGAAATCCGCTGTGGACTTCGACCTAGCCGACAAGTTGGCCGGCGAGAAAATCCAGCGCATTATTGAGGATATGCAGCTGAAATAAGCCTGCTAATCTATCGAAGCTACAAAAGCCGTTGCAACAGTTGCAACGGCTTTTGTAGCTTTAAGGCAAACCGTTTCGGCTGATGTACCAGCAAGACACCTTTTCAGCTTTAAATGGCCTCTATTTCATCCCGCAGCTACGACGGAAAAGTTAAGTACCTGTTCTCTCCCGCCGCCCGGATTGCCGGATATGTACTTGTTGGGTTTGGGATGCTTGCTTTTCTGCAAACCATGTACGGTTTCGCTACGGATGGCGTAACTTTTATTCAGTTGCTATCGGGCCCAGCCTGTCTGCTGGTTGGCTACATTATGCTATCAAGCTACGAAGGCATCACCCTGGATGCGCAAACCCGCCGTTATCGAACCTATAACTGGCTGCTTGGCTTCCGTCAGGGGGAATGGGTTCATCTGCCTGCTATTATGCGAGTTTCAGTTGCCCCGTTCAATGCCGTATACACACTACACGATTCGATTGCGCCAAGCATGAAAGTACAGCAGCATGGTTTGTACAGAGTTCTACTCAGCGTCGAAAATTCTCGTATCGGTATTATTGCCGCTATTGATAAACAAGAATTTACTCTTCAAAAGGCAGCCGAATTGAGCAAGTTGTTCGATGTGGAAATGACATCGACCCTCGGAGGCTGAAAAGCTGGCACCTATTCACTACGTACACGTTCTGGTAGCCTAAAACACAAAGTTGAACGAGGCCTGGCCCAGCAGCCCGCGCAGGTCGCGGCTGCGGCTGCTCAGTGGCACGAAGTAACTAGCCTTTGTATCAAGCAGGACGTGGCGGGTTTTGAGCAGCTCTATGCCCAGACCCAGGTTCAGGTTCGGGATGAACTCGTTCTTTTTATCATCGTTGCGGTTGAGGATGAAGCCGCCCACTTGGTAGCTGGTGTACAGGTTGAGGTAGCGGCGGCGGCCCCGGCCGAAATTGCGCGGGTAGAAATCCTGCCCGAAATTGATGACGAACAGCTCGTTCACAAACGCCGAATCCGTTTTGTTGGTAGTCGTGGGCTTGTACACACCCAGGTTGAAGTAGCTCTTGCCCCGCGTGAACAGGTACTTGATAGCGTAGCCCTGGTAGGCCGGGCTGGTCAGGCCGACTTTCGGGTTATCCAGCCGCAGATAGCCATACTCCACGCCCGGCATGTTTACGAAGCTCACGCGCCGGTTGCCCGTGGGAAAGCTGATTTCATCGAACAGCCGCAGCGTCACGTAGGCCTGGCCCTGGTGGCTGGTGAGTTGCTGCTGTTGCTGCCGGAGCTGCTGGAGGCGGGTTTCGCGGCGGGTTACTTCTTCCTGCCCGTCTTCCCGTTCCTCCTTCGTGAGCTTAGCGTCGCGCAGGCGGGTTTCGGCGCGGGTGAGCTGCGCCGCTTCGGTTTGCTCTTGGGTGCGCAACTCCTGTAGGCGCGGGGCCAGGTTACGGGCATTGAGGTTGTTTTCCAGCACGTAACCCAGCGTGGCCGTCAGGGAATCGAGGCGGGGCAGCTCGCGGGTGGGTAGGCTGAATTCGGCCGTCAGCTGCTCGGGGGTTTCCTCCTGCTTCTGCACCCGCGCCGCCCGGGTCCGGATGAAGCTAGTAAGGGCCACCCGCGCCTCGGCGTACTTTGTGACGCCCACGCTCAGCCGCTTCTGGGTTTCGTAGGATTCCTGGTCGTCAGTCGTTTGGGCCGTGGCCGCCGTGGCAGTGCTGAGCAGGAGGAGCGGCAGTAGAATACGGAGTTTGTAGTTGTTGCAGTTTACCATGTGCGTGTACCCCGCCAAGTAGCGGAAGGCGGACGCAAGGTGAGCTGCATCGGCAAAGAACTATATGCCAAATTTGACCATTTTCAGACTTCAAGCAACAACAAACAATTATATCAATCTATTGAAATTCATGCATTTATCAATTTACCCTAATCTCTTTTCCTGACTTCTCAAGCAGCAAGAAAAATAAATTGATCAATCCTCTTATCGGATTACCCACTGTTACTGCATACTTCTTTCAATAAATTGATGGTCAAATTATTACCTGGACAAAATGTTATATAAATCATATTTTGTCATTCCGTCTCAGCGCATATTACTCACGGCGGCATTAGCTTTGTATTCGTCCAATTACACTTTTTATAGTTTCATAGTGAAACCTATTTTGTTGCTCGCCTGCCTCGGATTATCAATTTCAGTACAGGCCCAACGTATCGACCAGGATTACCTGGTTACCGCCTCTGGTGATACCCTGCATGGACGGGTGCTGGTATCTGAAAAGGGCGTAGGCCACGTCACGCTAAAACGCCGGAACACGCCAAGCACCCGTTTTGAAGCGGCGGAATTGCTGAGTTTCGGTGACCAGAAAGGAGTGATAAGCCAAACGTTACCGGTAGGCTCCAAAAAAACACCGCAGCTGGTAACGCCCCTGGTGCAAGGCCCCGTTAGTTTGTACGGAGGCCGTGGGGCCGACGGGAAAAAAGGCTATTTTCTCCAGTCGCCGGATAGCGCATATCTGGTACAAGTGGTACCTGACGCGGCCCAGCTAACGTTGCACCGGCTATTGCCCGGCTGCCCTACGCTGGAGTTTGGCACTACCAAAGTGCAGCAGAAATACCCTGTCAACTATTCGGGCCTTACCCGCCTGACCATGGACTACAACGCATGCCGTCACCCGCAGGAATCCAGCAAAATTTTAAAGCGCAGCAGCGGAATACGTGCAGTGTATGGTATAAAGGCGGGAATTAACGCCTCTGACTTTGAATTTGCCTCCGAACCCTTCCCGGGCAGCAGCGAGAACCAAATCGGGTATCAGGCGGGAGTATTTTTGCGGCTGTTCAACAAGTCCCGGTTCTCAACTATTGTGGAAGCCAACTATCTGTCGTTGCGCAATACCTATCGTAGCGTGACGGCTACCTCATCGTTCAGCCAGGAAAACGAAGCGGTAGTAGACTATCAGCAGATACAAATTCCCCTCCTGTTGCGCTATACCCTCGGTAGTGGCATCATCCGGCCCTATATCAACGCGGGTGTTCTGTACGGCCACAACCTGCGCAACTCCTCGGTTGAAACCAGAACGACGTCCTCCACTTCCACTGTTATCCAGAAGCGGCCTATTCTCATCACCAAGTCTGGTGTTGGCTGGACGGCTGGCCTAGGAACAACAATTCAGCGAAAAAACTTACCAGAGCTAGGGCTGGAAGCGCGCTACGAACAGACCAACTACAACGGGTTTGTCATTTTTAATCCGATTCATACCTCAGCACGCCTGGATGTAAGCATTGGGTTCTAAACGCCTGCCGCTACTCGCGCCGCCGCTCATTTTTGGTACCCAGAATAAACAGAATCAGCAGCAGAAACGCGGCGAGGCCCAGGCTATACCACGTTACCACCGGTAGCCCCCGGTAGAACGGCATGGTGGCCGGGTAGCGGCCCAGCAGGCTCAGGCCTGCAAACACAATAACGGCCACCGCCACCGCCGCCAGAATACTGCGGCTCACCAGCTGATCGGCTTTGCGCAGTAGCAGCTGGTAGCCACTCAGCTCCACCCGCACCCGCAAATCACCGCGCGAGATTTTGCGCATGATCTGGCGCACGTCGCTGGGCAGGGTTTGCAGCAGGGCCAGCAACTGGGTGCCGGTGTAGAGGGCCTCGTTCTGAATATTCTCCCGCGAATACTGCTCCCCAATGATGCGCGCGCCATAGGGCCGCACAAACTCAAAGGTGTTGAAGCGCGGGTGTAGCACCTTGCCAATACCCTCCAGAATCACCAGGGCCCGCAGAATCAGGAACACCGAGCCGGGTACCTGCAGCTTGTAGCGGTAAATGATGTTCTGAAGCGCGTCGGCCAGGTCCGACATGCTCATTTCCTTCACGTCGAGCAGGGCGAAATCCTCAATCAGCTGGCTAAGGTCGGCCTCGAAGGCGCGCATATCCGGGATTTCGGAGGTCAGGGCCAGGCGGCGGAAGTTCAGGGCCATGCTGCGCGCGTCCTGCCGGGCCATCCCGATGAATACGCCCGCAAACGCATACTTCTGCTGCTTGCTGAGGCGGCCCACCATCCCGAAGTCAATGAGCACCAGCGTGCCATCGGGGCGCACCAGCACGTTGCCGGGGTGCGGGTCGGCGTGGAAGGCCCCGAACTCGAAAATCTGGGTCAGGTAAATATCCATGCCGGTTTCGGCCACTTTCTCGGGGCTCAGGCCCCACTCCAGCAGCTGCGGCTTATCGGTAATCTTGCAACCGCTCACGTACTCAATCACCAGGATGCGGTTGGTACTCAACTCCCGGTACGGCCGCGGAATGTAGAACGACTCATAATCCTCATAGAGCTTGCGAAACTGCTCCATCGAGCGGGCTTCGGAGGTGTAATCCAGCTCCTTGGTCATGCTCCGCTCGAAGGCGTCTACAATGTCCTGGGGGTTGCTCAGGCCCTGGCGACGCAGAAACGGGGCCGTCAGGCGCACCAGCTCGTGCAGCAGACTCAGGTCGGTGCGCACTTTTTCCTGCACATCGGGGCGCTGCACTTTCACCACCACTTTCTCGCCCGTAAGCAAGCGTGCGCCGTGTACCTGCCCGATGCTGGCCGAGCCCAGTGGCACCTCCTCGAACTCACTAAACACCTCTTCCAGCGGCCGGCCCAGCTCCTGCTCAATGATACGCCGGGCCTGCGCCACCGGAAACGGCGGCACGTTGCTCTGCAGCTTCTCAAACTCATCGATGAGCGGCTGGGGCAGCAGGTCGGCGCGGTTGCTTAGGGCCTGGGCCAGCTTGATAAAGGTAGGCCCCAGCTCCTCGATAATCATGCGAATCCGCTCCCAGCGCGTGGTTTCGAACACCGCCTGCTCCCCTTCCTGCCACGAGCGGCGCCGACTCTGCGACACCAGCCGCCGCAGCGCCGTGCTGGTCACCACGTCCTCGAAGCCGTAGCGAATCAGCACCTCAGCTACCTGCCGGATGCGCGTGAGGTTGGAAATGGTGTTCTTAAACATGCAGCACGGGGTTAAACGGAGCGGGCGGATTTCATGGATTGAAGCCGGCAGTTCTCCTGGAAGAGCGAGCAGCTGTTCAACTCGTCCAATCTGCGAAATAAGCGCATAAAAAACCCCGGCCGCTACAAACGGCCGGGGTTTTACGGGCCTGAGGCCGAAACCTACGCGTTGCTTTCGGCAGCGGCCGTATCGTTCGCCTGTTTTTTGGCCGCGCCGGCTTTGCCAGCGGCCGATTTCTGGGTTTTGCCAGCGGCGGCGCTGGTTTTATCGGCGGCTTTTTTCACGGTGCCGGCCACTTTACTGGTGGCGCCGGCAGCAGCGGCTTTAGCCGGAGCGGCCGTTTTGGCGGCCGGGGCCTTCTTGGCGGGAGCAGCTGCCGAAGCCGAAGATTTAGAGCCTTTCACGGTGCGCTTCAGCTCTTCTACGTCGGCGTTGGGGGCTACTCCTACTGTTTTCAGCAGGCGGGCGGCCAGGCCCTGGGCCTGCTTTTCCAGCTCCTTGCGCTTGGCATCGGTGTTCTTCTTCAGGTCGTCCATTATTTTGGCGCCTTCCTGCTCCGAAAGCTTGCTTTCCTGCACCAGCGAATCGATGCTTTTCTGAACCCGCTCATTGGTGAGCGAAACGAAGCCGACACCGGCATTTATGAACTTTTTAAACAGATCTTCCATGAAACTGGGCGGTTAAGTAAGGGAGTGAGAAAAGAATAAAAGGAAAACGCGAAAACAGTCTTCAGACTAAGTAGTATGCAAGCCGAATACTTTCAGCAAACCTACGAAAACACGGCTATATAGTTGAACCTGAGGATATATTTTTCTAATCATATCGGGTTGACACACCAAAAAAGCTCTATTTAGCGGCCTATTTGCGCTTCAGGCGGCCCGCCGGGGGACGTAAGCAGATGGTGCAGGCCACACCTGCCGCGTAAAATCGGCTACCTGATCCAGGGCGGTGCGGGCTTCAGGCAGGAAACGCCAAAACAGATGCCACCAGTGCACCAGCCCTTCAAACACCTGGAGGGTCACCGGCGTGCCGGCAGCCCGGGCTTTGGCGGCAAAGTGCTGCACATCGTCGCCCAGCACCTCGGCGTCGGAAATCTGAATTAGCAAGGGCGGTAACCCGCGCAAGTCAGCCTGCACCGGCGACACCAACGGGTGGGCCAGGGAAGTTTCAGCGGCGTAAAGTGGCCCCCAGCCCCGGATTTCCAACGCTTCCAGCACCTGGCTTTCCTCAAGGGCCACGCGCCGCAGCTTCCCGGCCGGCAGGAGCAGATCGGTCCAGGGCGAGAGGCCGATGGCGGCGGCCGGCAGCGCATCACCCGCGTCACGCAGAGCCACCAGCAGCGCCAGTGCCAGCCCGCCCCCGGCCGAGTCGCCGGCCACCATGATGTTGGCGGCCTTGTATCCTTGCGCCAGCAGCCAGCGGTAAGCCAGCAGCGCGTCATCGAGGGCAGCCGGGAACGGGTACTCGGGGGCCTTGCGGTAGTTGATGGCCAGGGCCATCACGCCGCAACGTTGGGCCAGCGTGCCCACCAGGGCCCGGTGCGTGTTCAGGGAACCCAGCACGTAGCCCCCGCCGTGCAGGTAGAGCAGCACCCGCCCAGGTTGAGCTTGGGCTGGCCGCACCCACTCGCCGGGCATGCCATCAATATCCGCGTCTTCCAAAAACACGTTCCAGGGCATCAATTGGCCAAAAGACATCAACTCGAAAGCTAGACGCATGGCCGGCAGACGGGGCCGCCGCCGGGCCAGCGGGCCGGTGGCGGCCGTGAGCAGCTGCTTGAGCAGCAGGTGTTGGGTAGAAGGCATTGGGTGGGCGGTGGGAATTTCTTGCTTGAAGGATGCGCTACGCGTTCATTCTTCCGGAGGCTGGGTACTAATGGCTGGGGCTGAAAAGCAGGCAGTGGCAGGCCGATCAGCCCTGCCCTCTGAATTTATCACTTATTAATCCGATGGCCCTTGTACCCCCGGATGGCAATGGGAATCCAGCCTAATACGGGAATAAAGAAGGTGAGGGTGAAGGGGTTGCGCCACAACATGCGCCAGTAGGCACCAGGGCTGCGTAAATCCAGGTCGAAGTCGCGCCGGCCGTGACGCATGTACTGCCGCTCAAACTCGCGGAACAGTGCCGGCCAGGCCCAGGGCAGGAAAAACGGAAAGTATCGCCAGTTTTCTTTGATGCGCTGCCACAGCTCTTTCCACTGATAGGGGTGCTGCCCGTGCTGCTGCACGGCGGCGTCCATTTCCGTTTGCATGCGGGCACGTACCTGGTTCGAGAGGTCCTCGTACTCGGAACGAGTCAACTCATCGGTAGTCTTGTTGGTTAGCTCGTAGGGCTTGATACGAGAACCCAGCACGAAAGTCAGCTTGGCCGGAAAGGCCATATAGAAAAACCACGGCTGTAGTAATACCAGCAGAATCACGGGGCCCATGGGAATAAAGGGAATTCCAATTTTCTTGCTCAGCCGGTTCACCCACTCCCAGCTATACGTGTAGGGGTTCAAGTACTCGCCGTTGATGGTGTAGAACGGGATGATATCGGTGCGGTGCAAAATGCCCATACGCACCGTACTGGTGGCCAGCCGCTGCAGCCGATACTTGTTATTGAACCCCTTCCCGATGCCCGGCACACCTTCGGGGTACAGCATCAGGTTGTGGTCATTGTAGTACATCATCGTCTCGAAGTTGAGCGTGGTGGCATCCACGCAGCCGCAGCGCTTCCAGAAATCCTGCACCTGAAACGGGTTCATCAGGGCCGACTGGGAAAGCATGGGGGCCGACAAGGGCCGGGGCAGGTCGCGCAAATCGGGCAGTACGCGCCACAGGTGCGAGAGGGCCACCATAGCGTCCCAGGGGAAAGCCATGCCCGAATGGTTGGAAGCGAAGATGAGCGGCCGTTCGGGGTTATTGCGCTGAGGATAGTTCTCGAAGCCAATCAGCTTGGACCGGAACCACACCCGATCCAGCAACTGCAGAATGTTCCGGTCAAGCGTTTCAACGAAGTGTTCATCGAAATAATCACTGTAGATATGCTGGTTCGCCAGAATAGCGGGGGATGGCTGAGGCAGCGCAGCGGAAGGTTGAGCCATGGATGGGCGGACGGAGCGGCGAATAAGGGAACAGACCGAAACGATGGGCTTCTAATGTACTGATTTTGCCAGGCTCTCGGCTGAAAACCCCGAAAAAAGCCCCCTGGCTACGTTCACATGCCGCAGCCCGGCCCACCCAACCGCGCGTTCCCGAGGCCGGCCGCGCAACACGTCCAGGCTAAATCTGCCGTTTCAGACGCAGGGTGGTGGTAAACAGCTCACCGTTGCTCCGCCGCACGATAAACAGCAGTTGCCGGCCGTCTTCGGAGTGCAGCATCTTACTGAACTGGTTCAGGTTGAGATACTCCGCTGGCATCAAGTTGATGGACAGAATTTCATCGCCTACGGTGATGCCGGCCCGGGCGGCAGGGCTTTCGGGTTCGATGCGCAGCACCTTGTAGTTGCGGTAGTTAGGGCCGGTAGCCAGCAGGTCAAACCCACACATATCATGCTCGAACGGCTCCCGGAACATGCCGTTCGGCCGCAGAAGCAGAGTATTACGCTCGTAGTCGATAATAACCTTGAACCGTTTCAGCAGCTCGAAGCCCAGGTTGCCGTTGCGGGGCGTTTCCACCCGGGAAGCTACATCGGCGGCATCGGGGAAGGAAGTGAGCAAGGTAGGCAGGCGGTAGCGGCCCAGATGCAAAGCCGTCACCCGGCCCAGATACCCGTTGATGTTGCCGTTCAGGCCCCGGCCCAGCGGCGTGCGCAGGCGGGTGGCTGGTACCTGCAGGCGGGCATCGGAAGTAGTTTCCAGCGAGAGGGCGTGGCCGGCACCAGTATCTAGCACCAGCTTCAGGGGCAGCGTCAGGGAATCGGTGAGCTGCACGGGCAGGGTGAGGTAGGTTTTGCGGCCTTCCATATCCAGCGGCAGCCTAGCCCAGCGCCGGCCCAGCGGCGGCCGGTACGAAGCTGAGGCGTACATGGTCAGGTGCTGCTGCTCGGGGTCAATTTCCACCACGAAGCTGCGAAACACGTCGGAGCCCAACAGGCCGTGAATGGGCATGCCCACGTAGCCCGAAAGGTTCAGCACGTCATCTGACAAAATCAGGAACGGCAGCTTGGGAGCCCGGATGCCACCGCTCAAACTCACATCGGCCGCCGTCTGGAAGGCTTCCAGGGGCCGCTCCTCCCCCGCCCCAGCCACCAGAAACCGGCCTTCCAGCGGTAGACCCAGCTCTTGCGCCAGCACCGGATCGGTAATCAGGGAAGTGCCGATGCCGGTATCCAACAGGAAATTATAGGGGCCTTTGCCATTGAGCCAGGTTTCCACCACAATCAGGTTACGCTGCAACAGGAAAGGCAGCTGCACATGCCGGGTGCGGGTTTTTTCGAACCGGAAGGCGGCCGGCTGCCCCGAAGCGGCCCCAACGGCCAGCAGCAGTACGAGCAGCCCAAGCCCCCCCGCCCGGCCGCGGCCCGAAAACAGCAGTAGCGCACAGATTCGCAGCAACATATCCGGAGTGAAAGAGCCCTGAAGTTACTGAAACAAACGCTTTCGATGAACCGTTTGTTTGCGACACAAAGCTGAACACTAAAGTGCGGGTTCTAGTCCCGAATAGTTTCTGTAAACTGTGTAAAATGAGCGGATCAAAAGCCCTTCGTGCGCTACGCCGGCAGCTCCCACAGACCGGTGGGGTGGTAATGCAGCTGCCCGGTGTGGATGTGCAACGGCGCGGCTAGGTTGTTGTGGTACAGCTGCCCGGTGCCTAGTCCCTGCGGAAAGCCGGGTGTGGCATAGGAACCCGCCAGCTGGCTGACCGCGTTCAGCCCGATGTTAGACTCCAGCGCGGAAGTGAGCCACCAGCCGATTTGCCGGCTTTCGGCCTGCGCCACCCAGTTCAAGCTGGCCTGCAGCCCGCCCAGCAAAGTAGGCTTCAGGATAAGAAAAGCTGGCCGGGTCAGGTCCAGCAACTCCTGTTGCTGCGCGGGCTCGGTGATGCCAATCAGCTCCTCATCCAGGGCCACGGGCACGGGCGAGAGGCGGCAGATTTCGGCCATAGCGTGCCACTGCCCCGCCCCGATGGGCTGCTCGATGGAGTGAAGCTGAAACCGGGCCAGCTGCTCCAGCTTTGGCAGAGCCTCCTGAGGGCTGAACGCGCCGTTGGCATCTACCCGCAGAGTGAGCTGTCTGGGGCCGGCCACGGCTCTGATTTCCCGCAGGATTTCCAGCTCGGCAGCGAAATCCAGCCCCCCGATTTTGAGCTTGAGACAGTCGTAGCCTTCCGTCAGCTTCTTCTCAATCTGCCGGCGCATGAAGGCCGCATCGCCCATCCACACCAGCCCGTTGATGGGCAGCCCCGCCTCGCCCCGACTGAAAGCGTTATCATACAGCACGCGCCGGCCGCCATTCTGCCAGTCGAGGACAGCGGTTTCGAGGGCAAAGCGCAGGGCCGGCCACTCAGGACCAACCAGCCCGGCGGCTTCTTCGGGCCGCAGGTCGTACAGCTGCTGCCGGTTGAATTCTCGCACGAGGCCTTCCAGCGCAGAAACGAAATCGGGACGGTAGTCGGGGCTAAGGCCAGCCAGCGGAGCGGCTTCACCAATGCCTGTCACTTCCGGCTGGTTGGTGTCAGAGAGGTGCAGATAGTACGCGGTATGCTCCGTGAGAGCCCCCCGGGAGGTGCGAGCCGGAAAGTTAAAATGCAGAACACGGTGGGAGTAGCGCAGCTGGAGCATAGACAGACGGGGCAAGTAAAGAACCGGAGGCAGATAGCAGCGGCAATATACGCCCCTCAGAAACGCAGGCGCCGCCTTCCGGTCAGGAAGGCGGCGCGGTAAGGCAACGAAACCGGCAGAACCGGCTCCGTTTTTATCCTCAGCAGCTTACTCTGCGGCGTTGCCCTGGGTGTTATCGCGCCCACGGCTGGCCTGCCCCCCTTTACGGCCGGCGGCGCGGGCTTCTTCTGAGGTGAAGCGGTGCCCGCGCCCGCTCAGATGCGAGGCACGGCCCCCTTCGCTGGCAATGCGGCGCTGGGTGGCGGCATCCATGGCAGCAAAGCCGCGTGGACGCTTGGTTACGGGAGTCTCGGGAGTGGTGGGGCGAGTGGCAGCTTTGGTATTCATGCTAGAGTTGGCTGGGTAGTTAGTTGGACAGGTAGATTCTTCGTATCAGAAGGTCGTTTGCTTACGGCCTATGGCTGCGAATAGTAACGCACGAAACCACTAAATACCAGCAGATACAGCCAAAATACCACTTTGTACTGAGGAGCTGCTCCGTATAACTACGGAGCAGCCTTGCGAAGCGCGCACGGTTTCACCGGCTGCCAGTGTGGTCAAAACTACTGGCCGGGTTTGCCGTTATCTGTATATCCGGCCCTTTACCCACTGCCTATGTCACTTGCTCCTGCTGCCGTTTCGGTATCTGCTCCCGCTATTTCTTCGCCCGTTCTCCGCTTTCAGGCGGTTCGTCAGCAGTCGGAGGCGCTGTGCCGCCCGCTCCTGCCTGAAGACACGGTGGTGCAGCCCGTCATTGATGTAAGCCCCCCGAAGTGGCACCTGGCTCATACCACGTGGTTCTGGGAAACCTTTCTGTTGCGTGAATACCTGCCCGGCTACCAGGTTTTTCATCCCGACTACGCCTTCCTATTCAACTCCTATTACAACTCCCTGGGCTCCCGCGTGAACCGCGCCGACCGGGGCACCCTCTCCCGCCCCGCGCTGGCAGAAGTCTATCACTACCGTCAGCACATAGATGAGCATATGGAGCAGCTGCTGGCTCTTGCCGATACCCTGCCAGCCGCCTGCTGGGAGGTGTTTGAGCTGGGCCTGCAGCATGAGCAGCAGCACCAGGAGCTGCTGGCCACTGATATCAAGTACATTCTGAGTACCAGTCCGCTGGCGCCGGCCTACCAAACGGTGCCACCAGCGGCGCCTATCCACTCCGCGCCGCCGGTGGCGTGGTTGCCGGTGCCGGGCGGTGTGCACCGTATAGGCTTTGAGGAGGAAGGATTCTGCTTTGACAACGAACAGGCCCCGCACGACACTTACGTGGCCGATTTTGAATTGCAAAACCGCCTGGTTACCAACGCGGAGTACTTGGAGTTCATGGAGGCCGGCGGCTACCGGGACTTCCGCTACTGGCTGGGTGAAGGCTGGGATTTGGTGCAGCAGCAAACCTGGGAAGCTCCGCTCTACTGGGTATTGCACCACGGCCGCTGGCACCGCTTCACGCACCACGGCCTCCAGCCGGTGAACATGGCGGCCCCCGTCACCCACGTCAGCTTTTACGAAGCCGATGCCTATGCCAACTGGCGTGGCCACCGCCTGCCTACCGAGCAGGAATGGGAAATTGCCGCCCGCCATTTCGGGGCCACTGCGGCCGGTGGCACGTTCCTGGAAAGTGGCCTCTTCGATCCGCAGCCGTTACCCGCAGATGCCGCCCCCGACGAGTGCCACCAGCTGTTGGGCGACGCCTGGGAATGGACGTATTCGGCCTACCACCCCTACCCCGGCTACCAGCGCGCGGCCGGTGCGCTGGGCGAGTACAATGGCAAATTCATGGTGAACCAACTGGTGCTGCGCGGCGGCTCCTGCGCTACTCCCGAAAGCCACATTCGCCTCACTTACCGCAACTTTTTCCAGGCCGATAAACGCTGGCAGTTCACCGGCATCCGGCTGGCGCGGTAGCTGCCGGGCCTGCTCACCGACCTCCTCTCTCCAACGCATACTAGGGCCGGTTCGGGGTAGCACCAGAGGTAGCCCCGCGCGAATACTTTCTGCCTGCTACGCCCGGTCCGGCAAACGACCCTCTCCCCTATGTCCTCTGCTACCACCAGTCTCACCACTCCCGCAGCACCGCCCGAATTTGTGGCTACCGACCTTTCCCGGCACGTTCAGGAAGGCCTGGGCCGACAATTCAAGGCACTGTCATCCATGTATTTTTACGATGACGAAGGCAGCCGCCTGTTTCAGCAGATTATGGCCCTGCCGGAGTATTATCCCACCCGCACCGAGTTTGCGCTGCTCACGCGCCACCAGGCCGCCATTGCCGCCGAACTGCGCCCGCAGAACCCGGACGAACATTTTTTCCTGCTGGAGCTGGGGGCCGGCGACGGGCTGAAAACCAAAATCCTGTTGCGCCAGCTCCTCGACAGCGGCGCCCAGTTCACCTACGTACCGGTTGATATTTCGGCGGCGGCGCTGGATGGGCTGTCTGCCAGTCTGCGTGCTGAGCTGCCTGCGCTGCGCGTAGAAACCGTAGTGGCCGATTACGCGGATGCGCTGCGCCTGATGGCCAGTCGGCCGGGCCGTAAGGCGGTGCTGTTCCTGGGTTCCAATATCGGCAACTTCCTGCCCGATGACCGCCACCGCTTCCTCCAAAACCTGGCCCAGCCCCTTACGGCCGATGACCGGCTGCTGGTAGGCTTCGACCTGCAGAAAGACCCGCGCCGTATCCGGGCGGCTTACGATGATACCCAGGGCGTAACGGCGGCGTTCAACTTTAATCTGCTGCACCGCCTCAACCGGGAGCTGGGTGCCGATTTCGATTTGGACCACTGGCAGCACTATACTGATTACGACCCATTGAGCGGCGCGGTGCGGTCTTTCCTGGTCAGCACCCGGGCCCAGACCGTTCGTTTTACCGCAGTAGGCTGGGAAGTAGCCTTTGCGGCCTGGGAGATGATTCATACGGAAAACTCCTACAAGTTCACCCGCGCCAGTATTGCGGAAGTGGCTCAGGCTGCTGGCCTGCGCGTACAGCACGTTTTTACAGATGAGCAGGATTTCTTTGCCGACGTGCTGCTACGGCCGGCTTAACCAGGTAGTCAGGTGTTTCTCATGACCGAATCTATCAGCCTGGCTTCCGGCTACGGCGCGTTTCTCACGCCGGCCGTGGCCGCCGAAGCGGCCGTGCGCAGCATTCAGGCCGGGCCGCTGCCAGTGCCGGAAGCGGCCGGTTTACCTGCGTTGCGCGAGGCCATTGCGCAACGCGGCCAAGAGGTGCCGGCGGCCCACGCCAGCCCCGAAAACGTGGTGGTAACGCCGGGAACCAAAGCCGCCCTGTTTCTGCTGCTCCAAACCGTGCTACGCCCCGGTGATGAAGTGCTGCTGCCCACGCCTAACTGGTTTGGTTTCGGAGAGCTGATAACCCGGGCCGGTGGCGTTGTGCGCGCGCTGCCCCTTTCCGCCGCCGATAACTATGCCTTGCCGCCGGAGTTATTGCGCACTGCCCTCACGCCCCGTACGCGCGTGTTGCTCCTTTCCAACCCCAACAACCCCACCGGCCGCGTGTACCACCGCGAGGAGCTGGCGGCTTTGCTGGCCATCACGCGGGAGTTCCCGGACCTGTTTGTGCTCAGTGACGAGATATATAACCTGATGACCTTTGCGGCCCGGCCTGTTCCTTCGCTGCTGGAATTTCCGGATCCTCACGGACAGCATCTGGTTGTAAACGGGTTCAGCAAGTCACTGGGGCTGATTGGCTGGAACATTGGCTACTTAGTGGCTCCGCTGGCTATTGCCCGGGCCTGCGCCGCTGCGCAACGAGCGACGGGTGGCGCGGTGGCAGCACCGGTTCAGGAAGCAGCCTTGGCCGTCACGCGGGCCGCGGCCAGTGTGGCCGGCGGGCTGGTGCACCAGCTGCAGCCCACCCGCCGCCTCATGCTGGAGCTGCTCGCTGAAATTCCCCGGATTCCGCCCGTGGCCCCGGAGGCTACCTATTATGCGTTTCCTGACTTGCGGGCGTATGTCCGGCCGGAGCTGCCGGCCGCCGAAGCGTCGGCGGAGCTGGTGGGCCGCCTGCAACGGGGTGGCTTGGAGGTAGTAGATGGTGCTACCTGCGGCACCCCCGGTTTCATCCGGATTTCCTACGCGGTACCCGAGCCGATTTTGCGCGAAGGCCTGCGCCGACTGGCTACGGTGTTGCATTTAAAACAGGTCGATTAAGCGGTAGTTCAGCCGCAGCCCCGCTCAGGTTTCCGGCCCGGGCGGGGTTTCTTCGTCGTACCTTTGCGGCTTCTTGCTTGTTACTGCCGTATGTCCCGCTCCGCTTTCCGCTCCCACCTCAGGCCCACACTCGATTTAGCTTACCCCGTGATGCTGAGCCAGCTGGGCCACGTACTGGTAAATGTGTGCGACAGTATGGTGGTAGGCCAGACCGGCAAAATTCCCCTGGCAGCCGTGTCGTTGAGCGTGAGCGTGAGCACCGTGGTGATGGTCCTCGGGCTGGGCCTCACGATGGGCATCACGCCTTTGGTAGCCACCGCTGACGGCCGCCGCGACGTGCCCGGCCTGGGCCGCCTGCTGGTAAATGGGGTGTGGCTAAGCGCCGGCGCGGGGTTACTGCTGGCCTTGCTGGGGCTGCTGGTCCCGCAGGTGCTGCCCTACCTCGGGCAGCCGGCACCGGTGGTAGCGTTGGCCGCGCCCTGGGTGAAAGTGATGTTCCTGTCGTTTTTCCCGCTGATGCTGTTCCAGGGGTTTAAGCAGTTTGCCGAAGGACTGGGCCTCACCCGGCAAGCCATGCTGCTCTCGGTGCAGGCCAACCTGCTGAATGCGGTGCTGTGCTACGGGCTGGTGTTCGGGAAGCTGGGCATGCCGGAAATGGGCATGATGGGCGCGGCCTGGGCCACGTTTATTGCCCGCGTACTGATGGCACTGCTCATGGCGGCTTACGTGCTGGTGGCCGTGCGCCTGCGCCCCTACCGCCAGGCGGCGGCTCTTAACCTGCGGCCCGATGCCGCCGGCCTGCGCCGACTACTCGGGCTGGGGGCTCCTATTGGGGTCCAGATGACTTTTGAGATGGGCGCGTTCAGCTTTTCCGCCATCATGATTGGCTGGCTGGGTGCCACTCAGCTGGCCGCGCACCAGATTGCCATCAACGTGGCCTCGGTGACCTATATGGCGGCCAGCGGCATTGCGGCGGCGGCTACCATCCGGGTGGGTAAGCACATCGGCAGCCATGATGCGCCCGGTGCCCGACAGGCAGGCCTCATGGCCTACCTCATCACGTTTGGGTTTATGAGCCTGATGGGCTTGCTGTTGGTACTGGGCCGCCACACCGTGCCGCATTACTACAACCACGACCCGGCCGTGGTGGCGCAGGCGGGCACGCTCCTGCTCATTGCCGCCGCCTTCCAGGTGTCCGATGGGTTGCAGGTAGTGGGGCTGGGCGCGTTGCGCGGGCTGGAGGATGTGAAGGTGCCCTCGGTGGTAGCATTGCTGGCGTACTGGGCCGTGGCACTGCCGCTGGGCTACGTGCTGGGGTTCCGGCTGGGCTGGGGCGCTACAGGCGTGTGGGTGGGGCTGCTGACTGGTCTCTCGCTGGTGGCCGGGGTGCTGCTGGTGCGGTTTCGCAACCGGCCGGCATTGCTCGCCCCGGCCGTGAACGAACCGGCCCTTGCCGCGCGTTAAGCTCCCGTTGTGAGTCGGCCGCCGGGCCGTACCTTGCCGGTTGATTTCCCACCTGTTTCGCTTGCCATTAGCGCCGAATGCTGTCGTCTGTTGCTCCCATCTGGCTACTGAGCCTGCTTCCCACCTTCGCTCCTGCTCCCACCCAAACCGCCCCGCCGGCTTCGCCCGCCAAGCTGGAATGGAGCGCCGCCCGCCCGCTCACCTGGACCGATTTCAAGGCCCGCCCCAACTCCGACCGGCTGGCGGCTCTCACTTCTTCTACTATTGATGCCAAGGTAGGCTGCGTCGATTACCAGTTTTCGGCGCAGGTGCGGGCCGTATTTACGCCCTCTGAATCGTGGGTGCGCAACATGGCGCAGGCCTCGCCGGCCCTGCTGCGCCACGAGCAGCTGCACTTCGACCTTACCGAAATTCATGCCCGCCTATTGCGGCAGAAGCTCAGCCTGGTGAAGCTCGACTGCGAGAAGCTCCAGCCGGCCTTCGGCAACCTCACCAAAATGGCTTTTCTGACCTGGCAGCGTGATGAAGCCCGCTACGACCAGGAAACAAACCACGGCCTTAACGCCCCCCGCCAGCAAGCCTGGGACCAGCAGATTCAGCAGCGCCTGACTCAGCTGGAGGCATTTGCCTTGAAACAGTGAAATGGCGAGTTTACCGTTCTGCTTGCGCAACTTGCGCCAACTGCATCGCCAAGGTCATCAGAAAGGAAAACTCACTATTTCACCATCTCACTAACTCACCACATGCTAACCTGGGCTGAATTTGAGCTGGTAGATATCCGGGCCGGCACCGTTCTGGAAGCCCGGGAATTTCCCGAAGCGCGGCGGCCGGCCTATCAGCTCGTTATCGACCTGGGCCCGGAAATCGGCCTGAAAAAGACGAGCGCGCAGGTAACGCACCACTATCAACCCACTGACCTGGTTGGCCGGCAGGTGCTGTGCGTGGTCAACTTTCCGCCCAAGCAAATCGGACGGTTCATGTCGGAGGTATTGGTTACGGGCCTGCCCGATGCCGCCGGGCACATCGTACTGACGGCACTGGCCGGCCCCGTTCCCAACGGCAGCCGCCTGATGTGAGGTGGTGAAATGGTGCGCTTGACGTTCTGCTTGCGCCATCAGGCCCGGCAGAACGTCAAGCGCACCATTTCACCATTTTACCTTACCGGTGCGGCGGTGGGCTGCCGGGCTCCTGCTGCCGGGCTTCGCGCAACGATAGGCTATCTACCACGGTAGCGTAAATATCGTCCAGATCCTTCTCGTGGGTGGCGTAGTAGCGGTAGCTCTGCACGAAAGCCGAGTCACTGACTTCATAGCGCCAGTACACGTTTTTCTGCTGCTGCCGGAACAGGGCGCGGGCCGAGTCGGTGGGCAGGGCGGCGGCATCGGTCCGGGCTTCCAGCAGATGCATTTCGATGAGCAGGCTCACCATTTTGTCGCGCGGGATGAGTTGCTGAGGCACAGGCACTTCTTCGGGTTTCTGGCAGGCGGCAACCAGCAGACTCAAGGCACTTAGCCAGCCCAGCAGGCGGAAGGAATATCGTTTCACAGCTGCAAAGTTAGGAGTAAGCCGTAGTTTAGTCGAGATGAAACCCGCTGATTCGCCTTTCCAGCAGCTCGTACGCAAGCTCCGCCAGATGGAAATCCGCATCCTGAAAGCGGTAGATGCCCAGTTGCAGGGTGATTTCCATTCCGTCTTCAAAGGCACCGGGCTGGAGTTCGACGACGTGCGGTTATACCAGTACGGCGACGAAGTGCGGGCCATTGACTGGGCAGTATCCAGCAAGGGCCACGGCACCTTCGTGAAGACCTACAAGGAAGAACGTGAACAGCAGGTGCTTTTGTTGCTTGATGTAAGTGCTTCGCAGCAGGTGGGCGCCGTTAACCGCCGCAAAATTGACGTGGGCCGCGAAATCTGTGGGGTGCTGGCGTTGGCCGCTGCCCGCCAGGACGCGCAGCTCGGTATTCTGGCCTTTTCCGATCAGAAGGAGTTTTACCTCGCGCCCGGCAAAGGTACCCGCCACGCGTACGCCCTCATCAAGCGGCTGTTTGAGCTGGAGCCCCGTAGCCGGCAAACGGGCGTGGCGGCGGGCATCAAGCAGGCCCTGGGGCTGCTCAAACGGCGCACCATTGTGCTGCTCATTTCCGATTTCATTGACGCCGATTACGAGCGGGAATTGACGATGCTGGCCCGCAAGCACGATTTGGTGGTGCTGCAGCTGCTGGATCAGCGCGAGCGGGAATTCCCGCCCCTGGGCATCATTCCGCTCCACGACCAGGAATCGGGCCGGACGGTGTGGGTAAATACCTCGTCGGAGGCGTTCCGGGCCCGCTACCGCGCCACCTACGAGCAGAACCGGGAGCAGATTGGCCAGATCTGCCGCCGCCACCGCACCGAGTACCTCTCCATTGCCACCGATACCGACTTCGTTCCGCAGTTGGTGAACCTGTTCCGGCGGCGTAACCAACGCGGTGGTCGTGGGTAAGCAGGGCCGTGCGCAATTGATTTCGAGCGTGGCCCTGGGCTGCCTGCTGCTGGGGGTGCTGCAGGTGGCTGCCCAGGCCCCAGCCGATACCGTGCCCCGGGGCCGGTTTCGGCAGCCAACGGTACGCGTGGGCGAAATCATTGAGTTTGAGCTGAGCTACCGGCACGCGCCCAGCCGGGAAATTATCTTCCCCGACTCCGCCGCCGATTTTACGCCTTTTGAGTACGTGAGTCGCCGCTACTCGCCTACCCGCACCCGGCAGGGCCGCAGCCTCGACCGGGCCGTGTACCGGCTGCGCACCTTCAGCCTCGACTCAGTGCAGACCCTGACGCTACCCGTTACCCTGCTGCAAGGGCGCGATACGCTGCTGTTGCCCACGGCACCCACGCAGGTACGCCTGGTCCGCACGGCTCCGGCCACCGCAGGCTCCGGGGCACCGGTGCTGCGCCAGAACCTGCAGCTGCTGCCCGTGGAGCCACAGTTCAATTATCCGTATTGGCTGGCGGGGCTGGCGGCCGTGCTGGCGGTGGCCGGGGCGCTGGTTCTGGGGTTCCGGCAGCGGCTGCGTCGCCGTTACCGGCACTACCGGCTCCGGAAAAACCACGCCTATTTTCTGGCGCAGTACGCCCGCCACGTAGAGCGGTTTGCCCTTTCCCGCTCCCTCACTAATATGGAGCGGGCCATTACGCTCTGGAAAAACTACCTCTCCGCCCTCGAAGACAACAACATCAGCAGCCTGACCACCCGCGAAATTGTGGCCCACTACCAAAATGATGCCGACGTGAGCCTGGCCCTGCGCCTGGCCGACCGGGTAGTGTATGGCAATCAGTTCTCGGAAGACGAGACGGAAACGGACTTGGCGTTTGTACTGTTGCGCACGTTTGCGGAGCGGCAGTACGCTCGCGTAGCCGCACAGCAATCCACCTGAGCTGTAACTCCCAGGCCGCGTTGCCGGCTCCCTTCTATTTCTGCCTCCTTATTTTTGCGCATGCCCTGGCCCGATGTTCTGACTTCCCTGCTGGATAGTGTGCGCTACAGCACCCTCGTAAGCTATACCTGGGAACAGCCACGGCTGCTGCTGCTGCTGCCCCTGGTGCCGCTGCTGTTTGTGCTGCGGTGGGTGATGGCCCGGCGGCACCGTTCGAAGCTGGGCGTGGCGTTTGTGGCCGGACAGCTCCCACGCGACTGGAGCACCGTGCTGCGTTTCGTGCCCGATGTAGTGTTGGCCCTGAGCCTCAGCTTCGGGGTGGTGGCCCTGGCCCGTCCGCAGCGGACCGATGAGCGGGTGGTGCAGACCGGCGAAGGCATTGATATTCTGCTGGTGCTGGACGTATCGGGCTCCATGGAGCTGCAGGATTTGCGGCCGAACCGCCTGGAAGCCGCTAAACGCTTGGCCCGTGAATTCCTCGACGGCCGCCAGGGCGACCGGGTGGGCCTGGTGGTATTTGCCGGCGACGCCTACTCCCTGGCCCCGCTCACCACCGACTATGACCTGCTGCGCGACAACCTCCAGGGGCTGCGTCTGGGCATGATTCCGAACGACGGCACGGCCATTGGCACCGCCCTTGGTGTGGCCACCAACCGCCTCCGCGACTCCCGTTCCCGAACCAAAGTCTGCATCCTGATTTCGGACGGCGAAAACACGGCTGGCTCCCTCGACCCGTTGACTTCCGCCCAGCTGGCCCACGCCTACGGCCTCAAAATCTACACGATCGGGCTGGGGCAGGATGGCACCGTACCCTACGGCACTGACGAAGCCGGACAGCCCCGCTTCGTGGAAACCCGCCTCGACGAAACCACCATGCGCCAGATTGCCCAGGCGGCCGAGGGCCAGTTCTTCCGCGCCACCGACAATGCCGGCCTCCGGCAGATTTTCGGGCAGATTAACCGCTACGAGAAGTCCGAAATCAAGCAGACCCGCTACCGTAACACACTTGACTACTACCGCACCTATCTGTTCTGGTGTATCGGTCTGTGGCTGCTGTGGCTGGCCCTGAAAAACACGTTTCTAACCAACGCGCTGGAAGACTAGCTCACGGATTAGGGCAGATTGGCAGGCTTTTGCGGATGAAAAGGCCAGCAAGCCTGAACATTCCTCAACATCCGGCCAGCTGGTGCGGTTTCAAGTGCTGTCGGCCGTGTTCCAGCCTCAGCACGTAGCTTTGCCCCACGTCGGATACAACCGGCCGGAACATCCCAGCCCCGCGCCGTCCCCGAAATCCGCCTTAATTCGAAAAAATCCGTGATTAAAGAGAATCTACAGCATATTCAGCAGCAACTTACCGGCACGGCCGCCCGGCTGGTAGTCGTCACCAAAACGCACCCAGTGGAACGGTTGCAGGAAGCCTACGACGCCGGGGCCCGCCTGTTTGGCGAGAACCGGGTGCAGGAAATGGCCGCCAAGCAGCCCGAGCTACCCGCCGACGTGGAGTGGCACCTCATCGGGCACCTGCAGACCAACAAGGTCAAGTACATTGTGCCCTTCGTGCACACTATCCAAAGCATTGACAGCCTGAAGCTCCTGCTGGAAATTGACCGGCAGGCGACCAAGCATGACCGGATAATTGAAGGACTGCTCCAGTTCCACATTGCCGACGAAGAAACCAAAACCGGCCTCTCCCTGCCCGAAGCCGAGGAAATTCTGGGCTCGGCTGAGTTCCGGGCCTGCCGCCATGTGCGCCTGACCGGCGTAATGGGCGTGGCCACCTTCACCCCCGACGAAGACCAACTGCGCCGGGAGTTCCGCACTTTGCGCGGCTACTTCGACAAGCTCAAAGCCCTCTATTTCCCCGAGGATGCAGCTTTCCGCGAAGTATCCATGGGCATGAGCTCCGACTTTCCCCTGGCCCTGCGCGAAGGCAGTACCCTGATACGCGTCGGCAGTGCCATCTTCGGTGCCCGGGGATAATGCGTTTTTCGTTAAAGGTTGTTCGTTTTCGGATATCTGGAGCAGATACGCCTTCCTAGCCCCCAAACGAGCTACGAAGAACCAACAGCGAAAAACACGTAACAAAAAACAGAGCAACGAAAAACGAACAACGACTTATGACCGCACGACTTATTATTCAACTGGCGGCCCTGCTGGGGGCGCTTAGCGTGGGCATCGGGGCTTTTGCCGCTCACGGGCTGCGCAAAATGCTGGAGGCGACGGGCCGCTTCGAAACGTTTGAAACAGCCGTGCGCTACCAGTTTTTTCATACGCTGGCCCTGCTGGCCGTCGGTATCCTGTGGTACCTGAAACCGGAACTGCGCAGCCTGGGCACGGCAGCCTGGCTGTGGCTGGGTGGCATCCTCGTTTTCAGCGGCTCGCTGTATGTGCTTTGCCTCACCGGTATTACCAAGCTGGGAGCCGTTACGCCCATCGGGGGGGTGCTGCTCATTGCCGGCTGGATTGTGCTGTTGCTGGCAGCTCGGCAGCTGTAAGCTGGCTGTCTCCTGTTTCTGCTAAGGTAAACCCCATAAAAAAGCAGCCGACCACAAGTGGCCGGCTGCTTTTTTATGGGGCTATAACGCCTGATTTAGGAGGCCTTGCGCTTGGCTTTGATTTTGTTGTCGCCGGCTTTCACTTTCTGCTTGGCGTCGCCGGAGCCGGGGGCTACGTCGGTGGCGGCGGGAGCCGGAGCGGCCGAAGCCGAAACAGTGGCACCAGCTTCCTTCACATCACCGACCAGGGAAACCATGGCATTGCCAGCCGCCGAGTTCGATTCAATGGTCAGCACTTTATTCTGCATGCCCATTTTGCCGGCCGAGTTGAATTTGGCCGTCACCGTGCCGGATTTACCGGGCATTACGGGCTCCCGCGTCCAGTCGGGAGTGGTGCAGCCGCAGCTCACACCAATGTTGGAAATCACCAGCGGCTGAGTACCCACGTTCTTGAACTTGAAGGTGTGCTCTACCACGTCGCCGGTATGGATGGAGCCGAAGTCGTACTTCATTTCCTCAAACTGGATTTGCGGGCCGGCTACTTTGGTCTGGGCGTTGGCGGGCTTCACGGCGGCTGTCTGGGCCTGAGCCGCGAAACCCATAACCGACAGCGAAAGGGCCAGCAGAAGTGCTTTTTTCATGATGTTACGTGCGTTAAGGAAGGTAGCAAAAATACAAGTTTGAGCCGCTCGGCCAAGTTACGTGTCAGTTTTCATCCCGATGTGTGAAGCCGGCATGAAGCATAACACACAACACCCGGGTTTGGGTTCTGGTTGGGCTGGCAAACTGCCTTTCCTGCTTCGCCCGGACCGACGCTTATTCCTCCACCGCGTCGCCGATTAGATTCTTGTTGAAGTTCAACAAAAACAGCTTCTCAGACGAGCGGGTGACGGCGGTATACAGCCAGCGGGCAAACTCCGAGTTGACCATCTCGTCCTTGAGGTAGCCGTGGTCTACGAACACGGCCTGCCACTGGCCACCCTGGGCTTTGTGGCAAGTGAGGGCGTAAGCAAATTTCACCTGCAAAGCGTTCAGGAACGGGTCTTTGCGGATGGCAGCGGTGCGCTCCTTCTTGGTTTCGAGGTGGGCGTAGTCGGCACTGACAGCGTCGTAGAGGGCTTTGTTCCGGTCGGCGGGCAGGGCAGGGCTTTCGGTGTGCAACGTATCGAGCAGGAGCTTGATTTCCATATCCGGCTCATCGGGGTAGTCTACCAGCCGCACGCGGGCATCGGCGAAGCGGAAGCCGAACTCCTCAGTGGTCCGAATGATTTTGACGACCTGCACAAAGTCACCGTTGGCCAGAAAGCCGATGTCGGAATCCTTAGGCAGCCAGTAGTAGTTGTTGCGCACTACCATCAGGTAGTCGCCCGACTCTATCTCATCCTCGGCCTCGAACAGAATGCGCCGGATAAACTGGTTGTACTGGTTGGCGTTCTTGTTGGAGCGGCAGATGATGGTGCTGTTCTCGTGACCGAAGTTCTTGTAGGCCCAGCGCAGGCCGTCTTCCAGCTTATCGCCGCCCATCGAGAAGATATCGGAGTAGCCTTTGGTGAAGAACTGAATCACCGGCTTTTCCTCCCGCAGCTCCTCGCGCAGCACGGTGGCATTCATCAGAATCCCCGACTGCTCGGCCTGGCGCATTACCTGGCGCAATTCCACGGAGGCCACTTCGGCCCGAAAGCGGTGGCGCAGCAGATCGGCATCGAGGGCGGGGCTGAGCAGCTGGCCCACCGGTGGCAGCTGGGCCGTGTCGCCGATAAGCAGCAGCCGGTTCGAGGGCTTTTCGAACACGTAATTCATCAGGTCATCGAGCAGTCCGTTTTCGCCAAAGGCCTTTTCGTCGGAAATCATTGACGCCTCATCCACGATAAACAGGGTATCCTGGGCGCGGTTGGGCTGACGCTGGAACGAGAGTCCCTGGGCCGGCGTACCGCTGGTCTGGCGGTAGATTTTCTTGTGAATGGTGCTGGCCGCCACGCCCGAGTAGGTGCCCATGACCTTGGCGGCGCGGCCGGTGGGGGCCATCAGCACGTATTTGCGGCCCATCTGGTGCAGCCACTGGACCAGGGCACTCACCACCGTGGTTTTGCCGGTACCGGCGTATCCGCGCAGAATGAAGGCCTTCCGCCCCGGCAAGGCGTCACCCAGAAACTTATCCAACTGCTGAAACAGCGTGGCCTGGTCCTGGGTAGGTTCGTAGGCAAAATGGTCGCGGACGGACGGAGTTCGAAGGGAGAGCATAGCGTTGTAATCGGGATAACAAAGCTACGTCGGTTTAGGCTCCCTTCGGGTAGCTGATTGCGGGCGTAACGGGGGAGTTGTTCTGGCAGGGTGGTTTCAGGCTACTCCGTGGGCAGCGTGATGACGAACTCGGTGCCCTTTCCTTCCTCAGAGGTGACGCTGATGGTACCGCCGTGGCCCTGCACAATATCGTGGCTGAGCGAGAGGCCCAGGCCCGTACCTTCGCCCAGAGGCTTGGTGGTGAAAAAAGCCTCAAATACTTTCTCCCGGGTTTCCTGCGGCATTCCGGTACCGTTGTCGTGCACGCGCACCTCCACGACCCCGGCGTGCAGCCGACTATCGATGCGTACCTGAGGCTCGTAGCCAGCCTCCCCGGCCTGCTGGCGCTGCATCACGGCGTAGAAGGCGTTGGTAAACAGGTTCAGCAGCACCCGGCCCATATCGGGCGGAACGACGGGCACGGGGGGCAGATCGGGCGCCAAGCGGGTTTCAACGCCTACTACCGCCGCCGTTTCACGAAATTCCTGACTTTGGCGGGCCAACTGCAGGTATTCCAGCACCAGGGCATTCAGGTCGGTAGTGATGCGCTGGCCGGTGCCGGTGCGGGCGTGTTCCAGCATATCTTTGATAATGGCCGAAGCCCGCATGCCGTGCTGGCTGATTTCCTGCAGGTTTTGACGCAGGCCCACCAGAATTTCCTGCTCCAGGCCGGCATTGTGCTGGTAGTTATCCATGTTATCCACCAGCGAAGTACTGACCTCCGCAAAGCGCTTCATGAAGTTGAGCGGGTTCTGCAGCTCGTGCGCAATACCCGCCGATACTTCGCCCACAAAGGCCCATTTCTCCGACTGCACCAGTTGGTTCTGCGTCTGGCGCAGCTGCGCCAGAGTACGCTTGTTGGTTTGCAGCTGCCGGTAAACCAGCGCCCCCAGCCCCGAAATCAGCAGCAGGGCCGCCACCGTCACGGCCAGAAGTTGGTTACGCTGCCGCAGCCGTAGGGCCTGCACTACTTTTTCCTGCCACAACCGGGCAATCTGGGTATTCTGTGCCTGCTCTACCCGCTCACCTTCGTACTGCGCCAGCAGGTTATTGCCCTGCGCTTTGTTGAGCGTATCCTGCAAGGCTAAGTAGGCCAGGCTGTATTGCTGGGCTTTGGCGGCGGTACCGTGGGCTGCTTCAAAGCGCACCAACTCCCGCAGATACTTGGGCCGCAGCATCTGAAAATTGGCGACAGTAGCCAGCGCATATGCCTGCTGCAGGTGCTTCTGCGCCTGCGGATATTTTCCCTGAGCCACATAATAGTCGGCCCAGGTTGCGTCCAGCGCAAACTCGCCGGGACGGCCGGTGATTTCCATTTTCAGGGAATCGGACAGCTGCTGGGCGCGCGTAAGCAGTGGCAGCGCGGCGGCGGCACGGCGTTGCGCCAGCAGCACCTGGCTTTGCAGGATCAGGGCATAGGCAGTGTAGGAAGGCTTGTTGGTTCCTGCCTCCCGGGCCGTTGCAAAGGCTTTGTTGGTGTAAAGCTGCGCGGCGGCCACATCACCTGCCTGCAGATACAGGCGGGCAATGGCCAGCTTGGAATAAAACTGCGCAATGCCTTTAATGTGATACCGCTCATTTGTTTCGACGGCCTGCTTCAGATACTGTAGTGCTTTACCGGGGTTGCCCCACTCGGCGTAGGTATTGCCGGCCACCATCAGCTCGGCGGCGTGCAGCCGGTGGTTGAACGTACCAAACAGGTCGGCAGCGCGCAGGTAGTAGCTGATGGCCTGGTTATAGTCGCCCCGATGGCGGTAGGAGCCGCCCAGCGTGAGGTAGCAGGCCGCCGCGTTTTCGATGGGGCCATGCACCTGATACTGGCGCAGCTTGCGGTTGAAATACGCAACCCGGGTAGTAGATTCTCTGAGTTTATTGTAGAGCGGAGCCAGGTCGATGAGTAGAAATGGTACGGGCTGCCCCGCTTCATCAAACAGCTCAATGGCCTGTTGCATAGCGTCCAGCGCACCACTGTACTGCTCCCGCTGCCACAACCGCAGGCCAGCTTGCAGCTCCTGATAGGGTGCGGCACTGGCCAGTTGCCGCGTCCGGGCATTCAGCCGCAGCAGTTCGGTTATCATGTCGGCGGCCTGCTGCCGGCCGGCCGGCTCCGTAAGCTCCGTAAGATGCAGCAGATGAGTCAGTGTCCGGACCCGGGCCGTATCGGTAGTCTGCCCCTGCAGAACATGTCGGAGTGAGTCGTAATCAGCATTCCAGTACGACTGACGGGCCAGCAAAGGCCCCCCAAGCAGCAATAGAAATACGGTAATAATCCACTTCATAACAAATAGTGAGGACGCTGGCAGGAAGCTACTCTACCGTCTCAAGTTGGGAAGAATTCAGCACATTCCGACGCATGCATACCAAATCAGCCGGCGGCCGGTTCCACCACGGCCATAGTAGCCGTAGCCTTGGCAATCAGCAGCGAATCGCACCATACTTCGGCTTCGCAGAAGTGCAGGCGGCGGCCCGCTTTCAGTACCCAGCCCACCGCCCGCAGCCGCTGGCCCACGCCGGGGTGCAGGTAGCTGGTTTTCAGCTCCACCGTTACCACGCCGGTTCCTTCTGGCACCAGCGTAACGGCCGCGAAACCGGCCGCCAGATCGGCCATGGAGGCGACCAGGCCACCGTGGGCAAAGCCGCTATGCTGCTGGTGGTGCTGCTGCAACAGCAGCTCTGCCTCTACCCGGCCTTCCTCAATGCGGGTCAGGTTGGCCCCGATGTGGTGCATAAAGTGCTGGCGGGTGAGTTTGCGGCGGATGCGGGCTTCGAGAGAATCAGAGGTCATACACCTGCAAAGTTGTATATTTTAGCCAGTAGCTTCCCATCTTCAGACGGCCACTTGGTTGCCGGCCATCCTTTCCCACATGGAACACCTTGATTTTCTGCTGGCTGGCTCATTGGGCCTGGCACTGGCCGCGTGCAGTGGCTTTCGGGTATTCGTGCCGCTGCTGGCGGCTTCTCTGGCCTACCGTACCGGATACCTCACGCCCGCGCCCGGCTTCGCGTGGCTGGGCACCTGGCCGGCGGTAGCAGCCCTGGGAACCGCCACCGTAGCCGAGGTGCTGGGATATTATGTACCGGTGGTTGATAATGTGCTGGATACTATCACGGGGCCGGCTTCCTTTATTGCCGGCACCATTCTCATGACGTCTGCGCTGCCTGATATGCCGCCGATGGTACGCTGGGGCCTGGGCATTCTGGTGGGGGGCGGTACGGCCGGCATCATCCAGACGGGTACTTCCCTGCTGCGCGCCGGCTCCACCGTTACCACGGCCGGCCTGGGCAACCCCGTGCTGGCTACGCTGGAAAACGTGCTGGCCATTGTGGGGTCGGTGCTGGGGCTGGCCCTGCCGCTGCTGGTAGCGGGGCTGGCGGTGGTTGTGGTAATCTGGATGCTCAGCCATCTGCGGCGCTGGCAGCAGCGGCGGGCGGCACAAAGGGGTAGCCAGCGTAATATAGCGGGCTAAGGTGCGTTTGGGCCGAAGCGTGTAGCTTTGCGCTTCGCCTACTGCTGCTCTATGCCCTCTTCCAACGCTTCTGTCCCTGACCCATTGCTGCAGGCATATGCCGGGGTAGCCCGGGTGCGGGTGTGCGGCCTGCTGGTGCAGGATGGCACCCTGCTCCTGACCGCTCACCGGGGCCTGCTGCCCCAGCAGTTACCCTTCTGGTCGCCACCGGGCGGGGGCTGGCAATTTGGCGAAACGCTGCAGCAGTGCCTAAAGCGTGAGTTTGAGGAAGAAACCGGTCTGGCCGTCAGCGTGGGCCGCTTCCTGCATCTGCACGAGTTCAAGGGCCCCGGGCTGCAGGCGCTGGAGCTGTTCTTTGAAGTTCAGCCGATACAGCCCGGCCGCCCGCCCCGGCTGGGCCACGACCCGGAGCATAGCCCCGAGGCGCAGCTGCTCACCGAGCTGGCTTTCCTCACGCCCCGGCAACTGGGCCTGCTGCTGCCCACGCAGGTGCATCCGGTGCTGCGTGACATTATCAGCACCGACGACGTATTCATCCCGCAGATACGGTTTCAGTAGGAGCGTCCTGCAGGGTAGTATCCTGTTTTTTTGTGGCGGGGGTATGCCTGCTCATTCAGGCAAGGAATGTGGGACAGAAAGCACGCATGAGGCCGTAATCAATGTGGGCCAGCGGGTTTGCCCACAGCCCCTTGATACAAGCAACACCAGAAGAATATTACGCCCTGCTCCTATTCGGCTCCGGCGCCTGGCCCTTCTGCTCTGCTTACAAATGGCCTCATGCCACAGCCCGGTTTTATGGTTGGCCGCCGTGGGTGTACCTTTGGCGGGCATCTCCTGATTTCTGCTCCTGCTTTTTATTTCTGCCTATGTCCACTGCCACTGTCACCATGCCCCCGGCAGCTCTGCACCGCCTGCGCGACGAAACGCTGGACCTGGACAGCCTGGCGGCATATAATCTGTACCTCACGGCCGGTCCGGCCGGGCTGCGCGTAGGGGTGGCTGATGTGCGGCGCAATAAGTTTGTGGCGCTGGACGAGTACACGGCTCCCGAAGCCGGGGTGTCCGTGGCGCAGCAGGCCCTGGCCCTGGCCGCCGACCACGACCTGCTGGGCCGCACCGGCTGGAACCGGGTGCGCCTGGCCGTGCAGAATCGGGCCTTCACGCTGCTGCCCGCGCCCCTGTTCCGGGCCGGCGACGAAGCGGCCTGCCTGCAGTTACACCACGCCCTCGACCCGCAGCGGGAATCGGTACACCACTACACCCACCCCGGCCTCGATATCACCAGCCTCTTTGCCGTTGATACCGGCCTGAGCAGCTGGTTTCGCAACGCCTACCCGGCGGGCCGCCTGGTACACCAGACCAGCGCCCTGCTGCAAGGGGTAGCCCATCAGAGCGAACAGGGCAGCCCCCGGCGTATCTACCTGAGTATCGGGCAGCAGGAAGTAACGCTGCTGGCCATGAACGGTAAGCAGCCGGAGTTCTGCAACGTGTTTCCCTTTAGTACCCCCGAGGACCTGATTTACTACACCATCCTCGTGATGCAGGAACTCCAGCTCAATCCCGACCAGGATATGGTGATGGTGTGGGGCGACCTGATGCACGATTCGGAGCTGTTCACCATTTTGCGCAAATATATCCGCAACCTGCGCTTCGGCAACCGCCCCTTCGACCTCAGCTACAGCTACCGTCTCAACGACCTGTTTGAGTACCGCTACTTCGAACTATATGCGCTACACCTCTGTGAGTAGCGTAACTAAGTGACGGAGTAACGTAGTAATCGGGGAGTCCACACCTTTCGTTCTGCTCCTTCACACGTAGTCCGTTACTTCCTTACTCAGGTACTCCCTTACTCTCTCTCCCATGCGTATTGCCCTGTTTCCCGGCTCCTTCGACCCCTTCACCAATGGCCACCTCGACGTGGTCCGGCGGGGCACTGCACTTTTCGACCAAGTGATTATTGCCATCGGCAACAACAGCAGCAAGCAGCGGTATCTGCCCGTGGAACAGATGGCCGGCATGATTGAACAGGTTTTTCAGGATGAGCCCAAGGTTTCGGTGCAAACCTACAAAGGCCTGACGGCCGATTTCGCCCGCGAAACCGGTGCAAAGTTCCTGCTGCGCGGCCTGCGCAACACCACCGATTTCGAGTACGAAAACACAATTGCCCAGGCCAACCGCCACGTCAACCCCGAGCTGGAAACTGTATTCCTGATTACCTCGCCGGCTTTGGCGGCTATCAGCAGCACCATCATTCGCGAAATTCACCGCTTCGGCGGCAACGTCAACGACTTCGTACCGTTTGCCCTCCCCGCGCCGGCTCTTCAGGAATAAACCCTTTGCCCTTCCTTCCATGTAAACAGCCCCCTGTCGTACCTAAACGACAGGGGGCTGTTTACATGTAATTTCACCTTACCTGCGGGCTACGACGCGCATGCCGATGATTTCGCGGTTGTTTTGGGGGTTGGCTACGGGCAGTACCATGTAATCGGGGGCCGTCAGGCTCAGATTGGCTTTGCGCAGCAACTCGTCCTCGTCGGCACCTACCACCACAAAGTCGCGCACTTTGCGGGTGCGGGCGTTAAAGGTAGCCACTACGGTCGTGCCGTTGCGTTCAAAGGTATTGATCCAGTCCTCTCCTTTGGTAGCCTTCATCTGCTCGGCGGTGGGGTCCAGCCCGATTTTCTGGTCCTTGGTTTCGCGCGGTGCTCCTAAAGCGCGGCGTACCTGATCAATGTTGCGGCCTACCAAGCTGGGCATGTCCACGGCCGCCGTGCGGGAGGCTTCCGCGCTGCCCGTGGCCGGGTTGCCAGATTCAGAAACGGACTGTGACCCGGTGCAGGCTCCCAGGCCCGACAACAGCAACACAACAGGAAGGAGACGAGCTAGACGCATACGCGAGGAAGAAAAGGAGAAAAATAGAGTTAGTTGGCATCCTGGTTGGCGGGGGTTTGCCCGGCCACTTCGCTCAGGTAGTGCCGCACCACCAGCGCAATGCTGGCGTACGACTCATCGAGCACCTGCAGCGCCTCCTGGGGCGTCATCCAGCGGACTTCCTCGATATACTCTTCAGCCTGGGGCTTCATGAGCGTGTCATCAAGGCAGCGCATTATGTACCAGTTCGTTTTTTTCAGGATTTTGTTGCCGTTGTAGGCGTAGGAGTGCCAGGTGCTGGGCAGATCTTCGCCCAGCTCAATCTGGATGTTGCACTCCTCTTCCACTTCGCGCAACGCACCGAGGGCCGGGTCTTCCTCCTTCTTGAGCTTGCCTTTGGGCAAATCCCACTTGCCGAGGCGGAAAATCATCAGCACCTGCCCGTCCTTCACCACGAGGCCACCGGCGGCCTTCACGATTTTGAACTGGTCTTTCAGGTGCAGAATCAGCCGTTTTTTCTTGCGGGCCAGCAACGTCAGTGATTTCAGCTTTTTCAGCTTCTTCACTTCCATCAGGCGCAGCAGGCGGTCCACGAACACGTCGGTCACGTCGCGCACCAGCACGTCGCCAATCAGATCCTTGGAGATGAATTCATCTTCCGGGTTCAGAATCAGGTCGTACTTGTGCTTGTACACCTTCTCGCTGTTTTTTTTGATAATCAGCGGAATATCGTTGATGAAGACGTTCATCGCGGGGTAATCTGGGGGAGCAAAAAGGTGATTCGGGCGGGTTGCTGCAAAACACAGCATATTTCCCCGGAAACGAAAGCCCGGGGGGCCGGGCAAGATACGGGTTGTAGCCGGTTCAGTTGCCGGCCTGCCAATCATGGATTGCGAGTTACCCGATGTGCCGTACGCCTAACTGACAACCAGCAACCCACAACCGGCAACGACTGTCTACTTTCGCCCCATGAAAAAAATCGGTTTGCTCTCCGACACCCACGGCTACCTGGATGAGCGCATCCTGCACCATCTGCGCGGCTGCGACGAAATCTGGCACGCCGGCGACTTCGGCACGGCCGAGGTGATTGACACGCTGGAAACCGTGGCTCCGCTGCGGGGCGTGTACGGCAACATCGACGGCCGCGACGTGCGCCTGACCCAGCCGCTGGTGCAGGAGTTCGAGCTGGAGGGCTTGCGGGTGCTCATCACGCACATTGGCGGCTATCCGGGCCATTACAGCCCCGCCGGCCGCACCTTGGTGCAGGAGCGGCGGCCGGGCCTCTTCATCAGTGGCCATTCCCACATTCTCAAAGTCATGCCCGACCCGCGCCTGGGCCTGCTGCACCTCAACCCCGGAGCCGCCGGCCGCCAGGGTTTTCATAAGGTGCGCACTTTACTTCGGTTTGATGTGGCGGACAGCCGCGTGCAGAACCTGCAGGCCGTGGAACTGGGGCCGAAGTGAGTGGCCGTCATTGCTTCGCCTCCGGCTCGCAATGACAGCCTGACGCACACAAAAAAGAGCCTTCCCTGTTTCCAGGAAAGGCTCTTTTGGAAGTTCTGACTTACAACCCACCGACTCCGGGACGGGCAAGTCAGCGGGAAACGCGCTTAGGCAGCAGCTTCGGTTTTGGCTTCGCTCTTGGTGAAGCGCGACTTGAGCTCTTCGAGGTCCACGTTCTTCAGAACGGGGGTCAGGAGCAGTTGCTTAATGATGCGCTGCTTGTTGTTAGCGCGGGCAATGTTCTTGCGGTGCTTCCGCTTCAGACGGGTAATGCTCATTTTTCCGGGTCGGTTAAAGTCTTTCTGTAAACGAGGGGCAAAAGTAACGACTAAATTTGACACCGGGAAACCTTTCCCGCTTTTCCCTTGCCAACTTCTTATGAGCAACCCCATAATCGACCTGCGCTCCGACACCGTCACGCGCCCCACTCCGGCCATGCTGGAGGCCATGTTTCAGGCCCGCGTAGGCGATGACGTGTACGAGGAAGACCCCACGGTGCGCGCCCTGGAGCAGGAAGCCGCCGACCGGTTCGGGCTGGAGGCCGGCCTGTTCTGCCCCAGTGGCACCATGACCAACCAGATTGCCATCAAAGCCCACACCGAGCCGCTGAGTGAAGTAATTTGCGAGCAGACCTCGCACATTTATTTGTGGGAAGTGGGCGGCATTGCCTTTCACTCGGGGGCTTCGGTGGCGCTGCTGCCCGGCAGCCGGGGCCGCCTCACGGCCGCGCAGGTGGAGGCCGCCATCCGGCCCCAGAACGTGCACTATCCCACCACCAGCCTCATCAGCCTCGAAAACACCCACAACCGCGGCGGCGGCAGCTGCTACGAGCTGGCCGAAATCGGGGCCATTGCTGAGGTAGCCCAGCGCCAGCGCATTCCGCTGCACCTGGATGGAGCCCGCATCTTCAACGCGTTGGTAGCTACCGGCCAGGATGCCCGCGAGTACGGCCGCCTGTTCGATACCATTTCGGTGTGTTTGAGCAAGGGGCTGGGCGCGCCGGTAGGCTCGGTGCTGCTGGGAAGCCAGGCGTTCATCCAGAAAACCAAGCGCATCCGCAAGGTGATGGGCGGGGGCATGCGCCAGGCCGGCTACCTGGCCGCCGCCGGCCTCTACGCCCTCCATCACAACGTGGAGCGCCTGGCCGACGACCACCGCCGCGCCCGGCAGCTGGGCACCGCCCTGACCGCCCAACCCTACGTGGCCGAAGTGCTGCCCGTGGAAACCAACCTGGTCATCTTCCGCCTCCACGACACCACGCCCGCCGACGGCTTCCTGGCTCAACTGGAGCAGCACGGCATTAAGGCTTCCTCCTTCGGCCCCCAGATGATCCGCTTCGTCACCCACCTCGACGTGGACGACATCATGATAACCCGTATCGAGGCGGCCCTGGCGACTTTGTAAGTTCTCGGCCCGGCGGCGGCAAGCCGTTGGGCCGGTTGCCGCGTGAACAACGACGCGAGGGTGAGGCCCTAACAACGTCAGTTCACCGCAACCGGCCCGACGGCTTGCCGCAGGACCGGGGAAGCGGCCGGCCCAACTTTTCGGTTTTTCCAACGAAGCAGCGCAACCTTACGTCTGGGTAGTATTCCTTTTTCCTGTCCTGCTTACTGAATGGAGTTATACAATACTCTGGCCCTGCTGCTGGTGCTGGCCGCCACGTTTGGCTACATCAACCACCGCTTTCTGCGCCTGCCTTCCACCATCGGGCTAATGGTGCTGGCGCTGGTGTCTTCGCTACTTGCCATCGGGTTGGGCCGGCTGGGGGTGCCGTGGGTGCTCACGGCCAGCGAGATGGTGCGCGGCATTGATTTCCACACCATTCTGATGCAGGTGATGCTGAGCTTCCTGCTGTTTGCGGGGGCTCTGCACGTAGATGTGCGCACGTTGGGCCGCGAGCGGGGCGCAGTAGCCGCTATGGCCACGGTGGGCACGCTGCTTTCCACCGTCATCGTGGCTACGGCCGTGTATGTGATACTACCACTGCTCTACCAACCCGTCGATTTTATCTACTGCCTGCTGTTTGGGGCCCTGATTTCCCCCACCGACCCCATTGCCGTATTGGGTATTCTCAAGGAAGCCCGCATCGATAAAAGCTTGGAAATCAAAATCGTGGGCGAGTCCCTGTTCAACGACGGCATTGCGGTGGTGGTGTTCGTGAGCCTGTTTCAGATTGCCGAGTTCGGGGCCGAGCAGGCCACGGCCGCCGTTATCGGGGAGCTGTTTCTGCGGGAGGCGGTGGGCGGCATTGCGTTGGGCGTGGCCCTGGGCTACGCCGGCTTTTGGGCCCTGCGCACCATCGACCATTACCAGGTGGAAGTGCTCATTACCCTGGCCCTGGTGATGGGCGGCACGGCGCTGGCCACGGCCCTGCACACCTCGGGGCCGCTGGCCATTGTGGTGGCCGGCCTGATTGTGGGCGACAAGGGTCGCAGCCTGGGCATGTCCGACATCACCCGCGAGTACCTGGATAAATTCTGGGAAATTCTGGATGAGATTCTGAACGCGGTGCTGTTCGTGCTCATCGGCCTGGAAATGCTGGTGCTCGACATCAACCGCACCATCCTGCTGATTGGCGCGCTGGCCATCGGCATCACGCTGATAGCCCGCCTGGTTGCGGTAGCCGTGCCCCTGAGCGTGCTCAGCCGCTACTACCACTTCGACCGGCCCACGCTGCGGGTGCTTACCTGGGGCGGGCTACGCGGGGGTATTTCGGTGGCCCTGGCCCTTTCCTTGCCTGATTCCATGCCCCGCGACCTGATCGTGGGCATCACCTATATAGTGGTTATCTTCAGCATCATCGTGCAGGGCCTTACCATCGGGCCGCTGGTGAAGCGGCTGGGCCTCAGCAGCCCGGAGCCAGACCCGGACCACTGATAATTTCGTTAGCACTGTCCGGTCCGGCAGGCACAGCCGGCCGGGCCAGCAGGCGGTTTCCGCCGTGCGCCAATCCATATCCTTTCCTGATTCCCGCCCTATGCTCCACCTGCTGCCCTACGATGCCGCCGCCCACGAAGCGGCCGTGCTGGCCCTGTTTCACTCGAACGTGCCCCGCTACTTCACTGCGCCGGAGGAAGTCGATTTGCTCCGTTACCTGCGCACCGGCCTGCCCTACTTCGTGGTCGTGGAAACACCGGACGAGGCCGCCGAAGAAGATCCGGCCGGCACCGTGGTGGCCGCCGCCGGCTACGCCCTCGACGACGACCAGGTGGATCTGACCTGGGATTTGGTACATGCCAGCCGCCACGGGCAGGGTCTGGGCCGGCTGCTTACCGAGTTTCGGCTGCGGGAAGCGGCCCGGCTGTTTCCGCATCTGCCCGTGCAGGTGGAAACCTCCCAGCTGACGGCCGGTTTCTACCAGAAACTTGGTTTTCAGCTCCTGGAAACCCAGCCCGACTACTGGGCGCCGGGCCTCGACTTGTGCAGCCTCCAACACGAACCGCTGGCCACTGCCGTATGAACCTCTTTGTGCTAGGCGATGTGCATGGCTGCTACCACACGCTGCGCGAATTGCTCACGCACTGGCAGCCCGCCACCGAGCTGTTGGTGCAGGTAGGCGACCTGGTGGACCGGGGCCGCTTTGCGCCGGAGTGTGTGCAGCTGGCCCGCGAGTTGGAAGCTGCCCATCCGGGCCATACCGTGTGGCTCAAGGGTAACCACGAGCACGAGATGCTGCGCCACTTCGGTCCCGGCGGCCCCAACCCGCCCTGGCTGGAATGGGGCGGCCGCGCCACGGTGCAGCAGTACCGGGGCCGCCCCGAAATGCTGCGCGAACATCTGGCCTGGCTGGCTCAGCGGCCCTTGTGCTGGCAGAACGAGCACCTGCTCATCAGTCACGCCGGCTTTGCCGATACGCCCGCGCCCCTCGACCCTGACAACCCCCAGGGCGTACTCTGGCGGCGCGGCCCGCTGCACCGTTTTGCAGCGCAGCGGCAGGTAGTCGGCCATACCCCCAGCCCCGACGGGCAGACCGTATTCGACCACACCAGCAACACGGTGTACCTGGATACGGGGGCTTACAACGGCCTGTACCTGACGGCCGTGCGCTTCTCCCCCACCGGTGAGCTGCTGGCCGAGTTTTCGGTTCCCACTTCCCGCCTCGATATTGCGCTGGTCTAGCCTGCTGATCCTATGATGAACCCGCCCGATTCCGCCGCTTTGCGCCACCTCACCGCCGCCGACCCGGTAATGGCCGGCCTCATTGCCCGGGGCCGGCCCATTGCGCCCGCCGCCCACGAGGACCTGTACCTAGCGTTGCTGCGTGCCATCGTGAGCCAGCAGATTTCCACCAAGGCAGCAGCAGCCATCTGGCGCAAGGTGCAGGCCCTGTTCCAACCCGATGGCTATCCTGAGCCGGCCGCCCTGCTCCTACTCACCGAGGAAGACCTGCGCACGGCGGGCATTTCGCGGCAGAAAGCGGGCTACCTGCGCGCCATTGCCGAATTCGCCCAGCGCGACCAGCTCGACCACGCCCACCTCAGTCAGCTTTCCGACGACGAATTCACCCAGCACCTCACCCAGATTAAGGGCGTAGGCCGCTGGACCGCCCAGATGCTCCAAATGTTTGCCCTCGACCAGCCTGACGTATTCCCGGAAGGCGACCTAGGCATCCAGAACGCCATGCGCCGCCACTACGGCCTGCAGGAAACCGGCCGGGCCCTGCTGCGCCGCATGACGGAGCTAGCCGAGCCCTGGCGGCCCTACCGCACCCTGGCCAGCAAGTACCTCTGGCAGTCGTTGGATAACTCGCCGGATACTCCGCCGGCTGCCGGGGCCGCTTAGTCGTTGGTTTCGCCGTTAGCTTCGCGGCGGCGTGCCTCCCGGATGCCCAGTACAATGGCAATAAACGTGGATACCAGCGGCACGCAGAACCCGAATAGCAGCCACGGCCAGAACCGGCGGCCGTACATGTGGGCAATGTACACCGTCATCAGCGCCGACAGCGGGCAGACCATAATCAACAAAAACAGCAGGTCGGAAAAATCCATGCAGGCAAGGGTTAGCGGTAAAGCGGGTCGAGCTGGGCCAGCTGCGGGGCCGGTTCCCAGCCGGTCGGCCGCTGGCGCGGGTAAAACCAGGCGGCTCCGGCGGCCAGCCACTGCGCCCGGAACTGCCGGGCCGCCGCGGGCGTCGCGTCGTCGAAGCCAAAGGTAACGCCGCAGCAGCCGCAACTGCTGAAATCCGGCTGCCGGCCATCAGGCCCCCAGGGCGACTCGTCGTAATCCAGGCCGCAAACGCGGCAAAACCAAAGGGTCATCGTTCAGAAAGTCAAAACAGCCGGGCCTCAACCCCGCACCTTGCCTCGCTTTACCAGGTAGGCGTACAGCACCTTATCAAATGGCTCCCGGATGTCCACCGGCACAAAATCGATTTTGTACTGCCCGCAACGCAGGGCCAGCTCCTGCTCATACTGGCGCATGGTGGCTTGGTACTGTTCGCGCACCTGGTTGGGTTGCAGCTTGATGGTCTGCCCGGTTTCTAGGTCCTCGAACAGGTAAGGCCGGTCCTGAAACTCGAAATTAGCTTCGGTGGCGCGGTCCATCACGTGAAACAGCAGTACCTCGTGGTGCTGGTGGCGCAGGTGCTGCAGCGCGGCCAGGGTTTCGGTCTGCTCCTCGGGAGCGCGGCCTAACATGTCGGAAAACAGCACCACCAACGAGCGTTTCGGGATTTGCTGGGCGATGGTGTGGATGACGCCGGCCACGTTGGTGCCGGCCCGGCCGGGTGCGGGGGCGCGCTCCAGCAACTGTTGCAGCGTGAGCAGCAGGGTGTGGCGGTGGGTGCTGGTGGAGCGCACCGGCGTCTGCAGCTCCACTTCGTTGGCGAAGGTGACCAGGCCCACCGCGTCGCGCTGCTTTTGCAGCAGGGTGGTGAGGGCCGCCGCGCACAGCACCGAAAACCGCAGCTTGTCGTAGCCCGGGGCCGGGTAATACATGCTGGGGCTCACGTCGAGCAGCAGGTGGCAACGCAGGTTGGTTTCCTCCTCGTAACGCTTCACAAACAGCTTGTCGGTACGGGCAAACACCTTCCAGTCGAGGTGGCGGGTACTTTCACCGGGGTTGTATAGGCGGTGCTCCGAAAACTCCACCGAAAACCCGTGGTAGGGCGACTGGTGCAGGCCTGTGATGAAACCTTCTACCAGCTGGCGGGCCAGAAACTCCAGGTTGGAGAAAGAGCGGACGGCGGCAAGATCGAGCGGTTGGGCCATGGCAAAAGCAAATGCGGGAGGAGCAAGATACGACAGGATTCGGGGGTGGAACTACCAGGACTACTTCAACGCTACGGCCGCTGCCCCCAACTATTACAACCTATTTTCCATCCATTATCCAGAATATATAATCTTTCTTTTATACCAGCCGTTTCATTACCTGTCAATTATGGTATTTGAGGATATACAGCCGTTTACATAGCGTTTTGCCAGTATTAATCCCGGAATAGGAAAATACGAGCCTTAAAATTTTTATATCTACTGGAAACAACGTATTTTGCGCTGAACTTCAATCATCTTGGAATAGCAAAACTTTACTTAGAAGGCCAGTGGAAGACCGTCACGACCAGGAAGAAATTTACTCCCAACGCATTAAGGCCGGCAAGCGCACGTATTTTTTCGACGTGAAAGCCACCCGCGGACAGGACTATTATCTGACCATCACGGAGAGCAAGCGTCGACTGCGCGACGACGATACCTTCTCCTACGAGAAGCACAAGATTTTCCTATACAAGGAAGATTTCCTCAAGTTTGTGGACGCCCTGCAAGATGCCGTGGACTACGTGCGGGAGGAACTGTTGACGGCCGAAGAAGTGGCCGAGCTGGACCGCCCCCGTCCCGCCTACGAGGAGCGTGAAGGTGGCTTCAACCCCAACCGCGCCGACGATAACTTTTAAGTCACTCCTTTTTCCGGAAGTCTAGCGAAACACCTCCTACTTCTTCAGTTTTTGTCCGCTTCCCACCGCACGGCGCGCCCGGCTTCGGCCCTGGCGCGCCGTCGTGCGTTGCAGGCGGCCCCGAACTATTCGCCGACACGCCTGTTCAGAAAACCGGCCGGATTTGGCCAACAGCACGTAGCTTTGCCGCCTTGCGCTGAGGATAGCCGTACACTTTTCCGGTTTTAGTTGGCCGGATGCCGCCCGATGCCTTCCTTCGCAAGTCGTAACCCACACAGCCCACTTAAGCCCGCAACAATGACGAAAATCAAAGTAGCTAACCCGGTAGTAGAATTGGATGGCGACGAAATGACGCGCATCATCTGGAAGTTTATCAAGGACAAGCTGATAACGCCCTACCTGGAGCTCGATATCAAGTATTACGACCTCGGCATTGAGTACCGCGACGAAACCAACGACCAGGTAACTATCGACGCCGCCAACGCCATCAAGCAGTACGGCGTGGGCATCAAGTGTGCCACCATCACCCCCGACGAGGAGCGTGTAGTGGAGTTCGGCCTGAAGCAGATGTGGAAGTCGCCGAACGGCACCATCCGCAACATCCTGGACGGCACCGTGTTCCGCGAGCCGATTGTGATGAGCAACGTGCCCCGCCTCGTGCCTAACTGGACGGCCCCGATCTGCATCGGCCGCCACGCCTTCGGCGACCAGTACCGCGCCACCGATTTCGTGACCAAGGGCAAAGGCAAGCTCACCGTAACCTTTCAGCCCGAGGACGGCGGCGAAACCCAGTCGTTTGAGGTGTACAACTTCAAAGGCGACGGCGTAGCTCTGGCCATGTACAACACCGACGAAAGCATCCGCGGCTTCGCGCACGCGTGCTTCAATCAGGCCCTGAGTAAGGGCTGGCCGCTGTACCTGAGCACAAAGAACACCATCCTCAAGAAGTACGATGGCCGCTTCAAGGACATCTTCCAGGAGATTTACGAAGCCGATTACCTGACTAAGTTCAAGGAAGCCGGCATCACCTACGAGCACCGGCTGATTGACGACATGGTGGCCTCGGCCCTGAAATGGAATGGCAACTTCGTGTGGGCCTGCAAAAACTACGACGGCGACGTGCAGTCCGACACCGTGGCCCAGGGCTTCGGCTCGCTTGGTTTGATGACTTCCGTACTGGTGACGCCCGACGGCGGCACGATGGAAGCCGAAGCCGCCCACGGCACCGTCACGCGGCACTACCGCGACCATCAGAAAGGCAAGCCCACGAGCACCAACCCCATTGCCAGCATCTTCGCCTGGACACGCGGCTTGGAGTTCCGCGGCAAGCTGGATAACAATCAGGAGCTGATCGACTTCTGCCACGCGCTGGAAGCCGTCTGCATCGAAACCGTGGAAAGCGGCAAGATGACCAAGGACCTGGCCGTTTGCATCCACGGCAACAAGGTGGAGCACGGCAAGGATTACCTCTACACCGAGGAGTTCCTGGCGGCCCTCGACGAAAACCTGAAAGCCAAACTGGCTAAGTAAACCACTGCTTTTTCATCTAAAAAAAGCCCGTCCGTTTCTCGGATGGGCTTTTTTTATGCGTTTCAGAACAAGGATTCGGGCAGCTTACAGAACATAATACTGGCTGAGCAATACCAATACGCCGGCGGCCAGGTAAAACCCCAGGCGCTGCAGTTTATGGGCGGGTTTATGGTGTTCACACATGCGGACTGAACACCGCCCGGGTAGCGTGGGGTTCAACCCGTGCGTAGTTCCGGTGCAACACTCCTCACCCGGCGGTGCTTTCCCCGAAAAAGCCCCGTACCTTTGCGCCACGAATTGCGCGTCTGGAACGCCAACTCACCATTTCACAACTTCACAACTCCACCATATGGGTCTCCGCTGCGGTATCGTCGGCCTGCCGAACGTCGGCAAATCCACGCTTTTCAACGCCCTTTCCAACGCCAAGGCCGAATCGGCCAACTATCCGTTCTGCACCATTGAGCCGAACGTGGGCGTGATTACTGTGCCCGATGAGCGGCTGCAGATTCTGGAAAAGCTGGTGAACCCCAAGCGCGTGCTGCCCACCATCATTGAGTTCGTGGACATTGCCGGCCTCGTGAAGGGCGCCAGCAAGGGCGAAGGCCTGGGCAACAAATTCCTGGCCAACATCCGCGAGGTAGATGCCATCATCCACGTAACGCGCTGCTTCGACGACCCCAACATCGTACACGTAGCCGGTGGCGTGGACCCCGTGTTCGATAAGGACGTGATTGATACCGAGCTGCAGATCAAAGACCTGGAAAGCATCGATAAGAAGCTGGCCAAGTCGGAGCGCTCGGCCAAAAACGGCGACGCCGCAGCCAAGAAGGAAGTGGCCGCGCTGCAGCGTTTCAAGGATGCGCTCGAAGGCGGCCAGAACGCCCGCGCCCTCACGGTGTCGGCCGAGGAGCTGGAAGCAGTGGCCGATCTGCAGCTGCTCACCATCAAGCCCGTGATTTACGTGGCCAACGTGGATGAGGCCAGCGCCATCAGCGGCAACGCCCACACGGCGGCTTTGCAGGCGCACGTAGCCAAGGAAGGCGCCGAAGTGGTGCTGGTTTCGGCCGCCATTGAGTCGCAGATTGCCGAGATGGAAGACCCCGAGGAAAAGGAGATGTTCCTGGGCGAGTACGGCCTCACCGAGTCGGGCCTGAACCGCCTGATCCGCGCCTCCTACACTCTGCTCAACCTGATTACCTACTTCACGGCCGGCGTGCAGGAAGTACGCGCCTGGACGGTGCACCGCGGCGACAAAGCCCCGGCCGCTGCCGGCGTCATCCACTCCGACTTCGAGAAGGGCTTCATCCGGGCCGAGGTGATCAAGCTGGCCGACTACCAGGAGTACAAAACCGAAGTAAAGATCAAGGAAGCCGGCAAAATGGCCGTGGAAGGCAAGGAATACGTGGTGCAGGACGGCGACATCATGCACTTCCGCTTCAACGTGTAAACGCGGATTTTGTAGACGATTGTTTTCAGTAGCAGCTACATGGACGTAAAAGACAGCAACGGCAACCTGCTCGCGGAAGGCGACTCGGTGACGCTCATCAAGGACCTGAAAGTGAAAGGCTCCTCGCTCACGCTCAAGCGCGGCACGGTAGTTAAGAACATCCGCCTCACCAACAGTGCCGCCGAAATTGAAGGCCGGGCTGGCGGCAGCACAATGGTTCTTAAAACCGAGTTCCTAAAGAAGGCCTAACGCCGTTTCTTCAGCGGCAACCAATAACTTAAGCGCCCCAGCCGAGCAAGTCGGCTGGGGCGTTTTTGTGTTTATCATCGGGAAGAAATGAGCCGTCAACTACTTATCGAGCACGTCTTTCAGCCTCTAAATAAGGTCGTTTTGCAGAGACTTGCCGCGTGCTTTTATCACGATGTTGTTGGCATAGAAGCTTTAACAACAAATGAGCAGGGCATTGACATCATCGCACAGCAAGTAGAACTTGTATTTGAAGATGAGCAATCTGTCTTTGTTGGATGGGATGGAGTTCAAGGATGGCCCCAATACACATTGAGTGCATCAGCAGCATCCTTTTGCCAATCCAGCGAGAGATTCAAGCCTGATACAGTATTCTGGCAGAGCCTTCTGGGCAAGCAACTCACAAGTTTCAATGTGTTCGGCTTCCCCGATACTCGCCCTCACCTATTACTGCTTCACTTTGAGGAAATGGAGGTTGCAATAGCTAATTGTTACCTGGCATTCGATTTCATTCCCGAAGATCCATCAGGAGACGATGTTTGGGTTCTTTCAACTGTGGAAAGCATCCATCAATTCATAGAAAAGCTAGACCTCAAAAAACTTGAAGTCTAGCTTTCACAAGAGGTGCAGCCTAAAGCCTACTTTCCCACCACTTTAAACAGCATTCCAGCAGTCATCTTGTCGGTAGTTTTCATGCCGTTGAGAATGGCCATTTCCTCGTATCGCTTGCTGGAAACGCCGTTGGCGGCGAGGGCTGAGGCCAGCGTCTGGCCGGCTTTGGCGGTTTTGATGCGGATACGCTCGGGCTGGCGGTTGATTTTACTGACGTCGGTGAGGCGCTTGAAGCCTTGGGCGGTGCGCTGGAAAGTGCTGCCGTAGGTGCCGAGGGTGCCGGGGCCGCAGAGGCCTACCAGCGCATAAATTGTCTGGCCGTCCTGGATGAGGTAGGTGAGGGTGCTGGCCGTGATGCCCTGCTGGCCGCTCTGCTGGTCCTGCCCTACCTGGTCGCCCTGGATAACCATTGCTGGCAGGCCGTTGACGGTGGTTTTCTGGGCCTGGGCGTTCTGGAGCTTGAGCTGCTCGGCCAGGGCCTGAGCGGTTTCGTCGAGGCCTTTGTTGCCGGCGGGCAGCAGAATCTGCACGGCTTTGCCATTGGGCTCGGCCATCTGGAACTGGCTGGGCGAGTTCTGCGACTTCCAGCCCTGCGGAATCGGGAACTGGAACTTCAGGTCCGGGTGGTAGAACACGCTGTTTTCCACGTAGCCTTCGCGCGGGTTGTCACCGTAGGGCAGGCCCTCAATCAGGCGCAGGTACTGGTCGCGGTTCACGGACAGCTGGCGGCCAGCCTGCTGCTCGGCCTGGGCGGCCAGCTTCTTCACGTTGGTGTAACGGTCGGCAGAGTTGGGGTGCGACGACAGGAAAGTAGGCACCGTGGCCGCACCACTGCTCTGCTCAGTGCGCGAGAGAGTCAGGAAGAAATCAGCCATGGAAGCCGGGTCGTAGCCGATTTTACTGGAATACTTCACGCCCAGCTGGTCGGATTCGGTTTCGTCGTCGCGGCCATATTTCAGCAAACCGATGCCTACTACCTGCGAAGCTGGCTGGGCAATGGAGGCCACCCGCTTGGAGAGGATGGAACCCAGAATCAGGGCGCCGTTGGCAATGGTGGAGCGGGTCTGCTGCTTCTGGCCGTGGCGGGCCGTAATGTGCCCGATTTCGTGGCCGAGCACCCCGCTGAACTGGGCTTCGTTGTTGAAATAGGCCAGAATACCGCGCGTGAAATACACGTGGCCATCGGGGGTGGCAAAGGCGTTGATGATGGGCGAATCGACCACCGTAAAGCCTTTCACATCGGCAGGGCGGTCGGAAATGCGGCCCATCTGCATGCCCTTCTGGTCGATGTAGCTCTGAAGCTTGGCGTTATCGAGCAGGCCGAACTGAGCAATGACCTGCGGATCGGGCTGGGCGCCCTGCACGGGCCGGGCCACTGCGGCAGCAACGGGTTTCGGAGCCGGGGCGGGAGTCAAGTAGCGCGAGCCGACAGCCGGCAGCAAAGCCAGCGCTGCGCCGGCGTACAGGAAATAAGAGGGAGTGGGCATAAGTAAGGTGAATGAGCGTGGGAATGGGAGGGTGCGCACAACAAGATACGCCTGCAACGAAGCCCGACGGTGGCAAGGTTACAGTTCGTGACCCGTCAAGACCAATTCCGTGCCGAATCAGCCTTGGGGTTTCTCCGCCTGCTGCTGCTCATCCAGCTCACCGGCCGTGGGCCGACCGTGTCGCCGGTCCAGCCAATCCATAACGGGCGTGGCCAGCGTGCCGTGCAGAACGATGGACGTGAGTACCGTGAAGCCGGTAATGGCCCACAGCTGCCGGCCATCAGCAAACTGCGCTTCGTGCAGCGCAAAAGCCAGGTAGAAAAACGAGCCGATGCCCCGGATGCCGAAAAAGGAAATGACCAGCCGCTCGGGCCAGCTTACGCGGCTGCGGCCCAGGGTGAGGATACCGCCCATCGGCCGCAGAATCAGGAGCAGAAACAGACCCAACGCCGCACCGGTCCAGGTGAGTGGGGCCAGCAGTCCGCGCACAATGGCCCCGCCAAACAGCAGCAGAATCACCACGATGAGCAGCCGCTCCAGCTGGTCGGTAAACTCGTGCATCTCGGTGTGGTATTCGTGGCTCCGCTCGTGGGCCCGCAGCGTGACGGCGGCCACGAATACGGCTAGAAAGCCGTAGCCGTGCAGCAACTCCGTAACGCCATACGCCGTGAGCGTGACGGCCAGGGCCACAAATCCGTAGGCCTCGGGGTTGATTTGCACACGACGAGGCAAATCGAAAATCAGAAACGACAGCACCCGTCCCGCCAGCCAGCCAGCCAGCACCCCCATGCCGGTGCGGTAGAGCACGTCCATCCAGGCCCAGTGCAGCAGCTCCTGCCCTAGGTGCAGCGACGAGGCCGCCAGCACCACCAAGGCCAGGTGTACGAAGGGGAAAGCCAGCCCGTCGTTGAGACCGGCCTCGCCGGTCAGGGCGAAGCGCACGTTGTCTTCGCGGCCCTCGCCGGGGTTACCCACCTGCACGTCGCCGGCCAGCACGGGGTCGGTGGGGGCCAGTGTGGCGGCCAACAGCAGGGCCGAGGCCGGCACCAATCCGCCCAGCTTCCAGGCCACCACCGCAAACACGGCAATGGTAATGCCCATCAGCACCAGCACCAGCTGCAACGGAGCCCGCCAGCGCCAGAGGGAAAACTTACGGTCAATTTTAAGCCCCGTACCCGTGAGGGCCACCGTCACGCAGATTTCGGTGAGGTGCATGGTGAAGGTGGAATGCTCGTTCGGGTCGGGGTTGGGCAAGCCCAAGGGCAACCCGAACACCAGCATCCCCAGCCCCACGAACAGAATGGGGTAAGACAGCGGAAACTTCTTCAGCAACGACGGCAGCCAAGCGACGGCCAGGATGGCCACGCCCAGCACCACCAGAATCAGGTTATAGTGCGACATAGAAAGCAGTTGGAAATCAACAGAACTCCTACATACGCAGCCCCGCCCCCAACCGCCGACATTGCGCGCTAGGGCTGGCGGCCATTCACCCGCAGCTGCTGGTACCCAATCAGCAAATCGGTGCGGGTGCCGGGCGGGCGGTAGTACACCAGCAGATCATACTGATTTTCGGTTTCCTGGTAGCTGCCTTCCCAAGCCACGCTGCTGGGTCCCTGGGCCGTTTGGGTGGCGTAGATGTAGTTGTAGTAGCCCTGTTTGAGCAGCGTGTGGCCGGTGTACACCTGGCTAGGAGCGTCGTAGGTGAGCTTGAATTCGTCCTTGAACTGCCAGTCGGTGAGGGCACCTAGCACGTACACCGGGCCGGGGGCCGGCTGCTCGGCGCGGAGCTGGAAGGTCACGTCGAGGTACTCGCCGTTGGTGTCGCCGTTGCCGTACTCGCGGCTCTCTAGCACACGCTGGCCGTTGATGTCGTCGTACTGGGTGTAGCGCTGGCCGTTGCGGGTGGTTTCGGGCTGGAGCAGGGCGGTGCGCGGCGAGGCTTCGGCGTCCAGCTTTGCCACGCCAATACCCAGGGAGCGGAACGTGCGCAGGTCGAAGAAGCGAAACTCGCTCAGGGCGGGGAAGGCGTTTTCGAAGTTGAAGTACTGGTAGTCCAGCTGCCGGTCGGCGTCGCGCACGAAGGTGGGGCGCAGGTTGTACTTCGCGTTGTCCCAGCGGAAGTTCTGGCGCAGAATCACCTTGATTTCCTGGGCCGGATTCACCACATTCATAGTGTAACGGATGCCAAAATCTACCTGCTGCAAGGTGTAGCGTTCCTGCCCGGCCACCGGAATGCCCTGCTTCATGGCAATCTGCACCGCGCCCTCCTCGTACACCAGTACCCGGCGGCTGAGCAGCGGCGTACCGCCCGGCCCCTGCACCAGCCACAAGTAGTTGCCCGAGAGCTTCACCCGGGGCATCTGCAGCTGGTAGTGGTAGTAGGGCACCTTAGTACTCACCGAGGCCCGGTAGTTGGTAATGGTCTGCTCGTTGATTTCCGACAGAAACTGCATGTCCGTGAGCACCGAGGGCTGCCAGTTCACATCACAATGCACCAGCTTGGCCGTGAGGCGCTGCCCCTGCCCGCCCAGCACGTCAAACTCCAGCACCGGCTGCTGGCCCTGGCTCAAAGAAATAACGGGCGGACTGAACACCTCGTTGGCCTGGCCGGTGGGCACGTAGCACTGCACCGTCTGCACGTTGGGGTCGTAGACGGCGTCTTGGTAGCGCAGGGTTTTATCGGCGTAATATTCGGTGGGGCGCTGGCCGGGGGTGGCGGGCCGGCGGGCGGCGTTGGGGTCGGTGATGGGCGTACCGAGTGGCACGCAGGCCGTAGCCAGTAGCAACAGAAGCGGAGAGAAACGAGGCATAAGGGCGAATGTAGCGCGAAGTGTTGGCTTCGCGTTTCATTGAACGACTAGCAGCAACCAGTATCGTATCCTGGAAATGCAGATCTATATGATACGCGAAGCAAAAGCTTCGCGCTATGATAACCGACCGATTCCTTATACACTAAAGCAGCAAATTCCACCCAAAGCCTATAGCTTCGGATGGAATTTGCTGCATGTAATCGTTGGGACAGCTCTGTTTATAGCTTTACCTAGCTGACACAACAACGGAATCACAATGGACTACAAACAGACAAAAGGCAACGAAATCAAAGGATCCCTAGAAATATCCGTCTCTTACAACGAAGAGGAATATGAGGGAGAAATAGAAAAGTGGAATGAGGTTCTGATACACGGAAGCCCCGAAGGACTTAAATCTTTGGCGAAACTGCTCATAGAAATAGCTGAACTCAATCAGGAGAATGTAGATGACGAATACTTGCCAGTCGGGGCAAGAGAGCATTATTATCTGCGGCCTGGTTTTGAGTTGTCTAGAAGTTCAGTTGGCGTAATCGTTGGCAGACTTGATGCCAAAGGAACCAGAGCATTTCACGAAGGATATATCCCCAAATAAACAAAACCGCCCCGCCCAAAGCGTAAAGCTTCGAGCGGGGCGATTTTACTTTCTGGCCGGGTGGCCAAGAGCTTAGGCTAGCGGTGCAGGTCGAAGCGGTCCAGGTTCATCACCTTGGTCCAGGCGGCCACGAAGTCGCGTAGGAATTTGGTTTGAGCGTCGTTGGTGCCGTACACTTCGGCAATGGCGCGCAGCTCCGAGTTCGAGCCGAAGATGAGGTCCACGCGGGTGCCGGTCCACTTCACTTCGCGGGTTTTGCGGTCCAAGCCCTCGAACAGCTCGTCGGCCTCGGAGGTGGCGCGCCAGGTGGTGCCCATGTCCAGCAGGTTCACGAAGTAATCGTTGGTGAGCTGGCCGGGGCGGTCGGTGAACACACCGTGGCGCGAGCCGTCGTAGTTGGCGTCGAGCACGCGCAGGCCGCCGATGAGCACCGTCAGCTCGGGAGCCGTGAGGGTCAGCAGCTGGGCGCGGTCGATGAGCATGGCTTCGGCCACGGCCTCATGGTGCTGGGCCAGGTAGTTGCGGAAACCGTCGGCGGTGGGCTCCAGGGCCTCAAACGACTGCGCGTCGGTCTGCTCCTGGGTGGCATCAGTACGGCCGGGGGCGAAGGGCACCTCCACCGACTGGCCCGCCGCGCGGGCCGCCAGCTCGATGCCTACGCCGCCGCCCAGCACAATCAGGTCGGCCAGGGACACCTGCTTGCCGCCGGTCTGGCCGGCGTTGAACTGCTGCTGAATGGCCGTGAGCTTGTCCAGCACTTTGTCCAGCTCGGCGGGGTTATTGGCCGTCCAGTATTTCTGGGGAATCAGGCGGATGCGGGCACCGTTGGCACCACCGCGCTTGTCGGAGCCGCGGAACGTGGAGGCCGAAGCCCAGGCCGTACGCACCAGCTCAGCCACCGTCAGACCCGAATCGGCCAGGTGTTGCTTCAGCGCGGCCAAATCGGCCTCGTCAATCGGGGCGTAGTCGGCTTTCGGCAGTGGGTCCTGCCAGATCAGCTCCTCGGCAGGCACCTCGGGGCCTACGTAGCGCGAGATGGGGCCCATGTCGCGGTGGGTAAGCTTAAACCAGGCGCGGCTGAAGGCATCGGCAAACTCCTCTGGGTTTTCGAGGAAGCGGCGCGAAATCTTCTCGTATACGGGGTCCACGCGCAGAGCCAGGTCGGTCGTGAGCATGAACGGGGCGTGCTTTTTCGCGGGGTCGTGGGCGTCCGGAATCAGGCCTTCGCCGGCGTTGTTCTTGGGCCGCCACTGGTGCGCCCCGGCGGGGCTCTTGGTCAGCTCCCACTCGTACTCAAACAGGTACTTGAAGTAGTCGTGGCCCCACTGGGCGGGCGTGGACGTCCAGGCGCCTTCCAGGCCGCTGGTGATGGTGTCGGCGGCGTTGCCGGTGCCGTAGGAGTTCAGCCAGCCCAGGCCCTGCTCGGCAATACCGGCGGCGGCGGGCTCGTGCTTCACGTGCTTGGCGGGGTCGGCGGCCCCGTGGGTTTTGCCGAAGGTGTGGCCGCCGGCAATCAGGGCCACGGTTTCCTCGTCGTTCATGGCCATGCGGCCGAAGGTTTCGCGGATGTCGCGGGCCGAGCCCATGGGGTCGGGGTTACCGTTAGGGCCTTCGGGGTTCACATAGATGAGGCCCATTTGCACGGCTGCCAGCGGCTTTTCCAGCTGCCGGTCGCCGGAATAGCGCAGGTCGCCGCCGAGCCACTCCTTTTCCGAGCCCCAGTAGATTTCGTCCAGCGGCTCCCACACGTCGGCGCGGCCACCCGAGTAGCCGAACGGCTTCAGGCCCATCGATTCCAAAGCGCAGTTGCCGGCCAGAATCATGAGGTCAGCCCAGGAAATCTGGCGGCCGTACTTCTGCTTCAGGGGCCACAGCAGCAGGCGGGCCTTGTCGAGGTTGGCGTTATCGGGCCAGCTGTTGAGCGGGGCGAAACGCTGCATGCCCGAGCCGGCGCCGCCACGGCCGTCGGCAATGCGGTAGGTGCCAGCCGAGTGCCAAGCCATGCGGATAAAGAATGGGCCGTAGTGGCCGTAGTCGGCGGGCCACCAGTCCTGGGAAGTGGTCATCAGCTCGAACAGGTCCTGCTTCACCGCGTTCAGGTCGAGCTTCTTGAACTCCTCCACGTAGTTGAAGCCCGGGTCCATCGGGTCCGACAGCGTAGAATGCTGCCGCAGGATGTTGAGGCGAAGCTGATTGGGCCACCAGTCGCGGTTGCGGGTGCCGCTGCCGGCCGCCTGCTTCAACGCGCCTCCCATCACCGGGCACTTGGCCACGGAGGTGTCGTTCATGAAGTACTCGGTGGTGTTGTTTTCGGGGGCATGCCCCTTCTGTTCGTGCGCCATGAGGTTGTTTAGGAAGATGTAAACGGAACGCTGGGAATACTTCGGAGCCACCGCCAACGCGTAGCGGCCAGATGGTCAAACCAGCCAGTTCAGCGGCGTTCCGGTATCGGGCTCAAAAGTAGGGAATGCCACTCAGATAAGAATGATTCTTATCTGGAAAGACAAAATAATGCTCCTGAATGTTTTTCGGTGGCCACTGTAGAGACGCGTATTCACGTCTCGCCGTTGGTGATATTGTTTGGCTGGCGCGGAGCCGGCCGTTCAACGACGAGACGCGAATACGCGTCTCTACCCCGTTCAATGTTGCGCTGTCAGTGCAGCATGGCCCCAATAATGCAAAACGCCCCGCCGGAAGCACGGAGCTTCCAGCGGGGCGTTGCAAAGGCCGTTATCGGGGTAGATTACATTTCAGCCAGCATTTCCCAACGGTCGTTGAGTTGGGCCAGTTCTTTCTTCACCTGCTCAAATTTTACGGTGGCGTCCTTCAACTGGGCCGCGTTGCTGTATATCTGCGGATCAGCCAGCTGGGCTTCGTACTGGGCCAGCTCCTTTTCCCGCTCGTCAATCTTCTTCTCGACTTCGGCCAGCTCTTTGAGGGCCTTTTTCTGGTCGGGAGAAGGGGTTTTGGCGGGCGAGGGGTCGATTTTCTTTTCCTCTTTGGGCAGCGGCTTGGGGGCCGAAGGCGAGGGCAGACCGGCTTTCTTGGCCGCCTTCTCCCGGTCTTCCTGCCACTGCTCGTACTCGGCGTAGGTACCGGGGTATTCCTTCAGCTGGAAGTCCTCGATGTACCAGATCTTGTTGGCTACGTTCTCCACGAAGAACCGGTCGTGGCTAATCACGATGTAAGTGCCCTGGTACTGGTCGAGGGCCTGGATCAGGATGTTCACCGACTGCATGTCCAGGTGGTTGGTCGGTTCGTCGAGGAGCAGGAAGTTGGCCTCCGAAATCAGCGTTTTGGCCAGGGCCACGCGGCTTTTCTCGCCGCCCGAAAGCACCTTGATTTTCTTGTAGACCTCGTCGCCGGTGAACAGGAACGAGCCCAGCACCGAGCGTAACTCCATTTCCGAGCGCCGCGAACCGGCCTCTACCATCTCCTGCAGAATCTCGTTTTCGATGCGCAGGCTCTCCAGCTGGTGCTGGGCGTAGAACGACATGATGACGTTGTGGCCCAGCTGGTGGTTGCCGTTGGTGGGCGCTTCGGAACCAGCCACCAAACGCATCAGCGTGGATTTACCTTTACCGTTGGCCCCAATGAGGGCAATTTTGTCGCCCCGCTCGATGTGGACGTGCGTGTCGCGGAAGATGATTTTCTCGCCGTATTTCTTGCCCACATGCTCCATGCGCAGGATGTGGCGACCGGGCGTGACGGTGAAATTGAACTTGATGTTCACCTTCGCGTCGTCGGCGGCCACGTCCTCAATCCGCTCCAGCTTATCCAGCGCTTTCACGCGGCTCTGGGCCTGCTTGGCTTTACTGGCCTTGGCCTTGAACCGCTCAATAAACCGCTCGGCCTGCTTGATCTGGGCCTGCTGGTTCTCGAACGCGCCCTTCTGAATGGCGTTGCGCTCCTCCTTTTCTTCGAGGTAGAACGAGTAGTTGCCGGCATAGGGCACCAGCTTGCCGCCGGTTACTTCCACGGTGGTGTTGGTGGTGCGGTCCAGGAATTCCCGGTCGTGGCTCACGATGATAACCGCGCCTTCGTAGCCGGCCAGGTAGTTCTCAATCCACTTGATGGAGGGCAAGTCCAGGTGGTTGGTCGGTTCGTCAAGCAGCAGCAGGGAGGGTTGCTGGAGCAGGATTTTGGCCAGCATTACGCGCATGCGCCAGCCGCCCGAAAACAGCTTCAGGGGGCGCTGCAGCTCCTCGGTGGTAAAGCCCAGGCCTTCCAGAATCTCCTCGGTGCGGGCCTGCATGGTGTAGCCGCCCAGCGCCTCGAACCGTTCCTGCAAATCGGCCAGCTTCTCCACCAAATCGTCGGTGTAGTTGGTTTCGAACTCCAGCAGCACCTCGTCAATCTTCTTCTGGATATTCAGCGCCTCGCCGAAGGCCTGCATGGCCACAATCAGGATGGACTCGTGGGAGTCGTAGCTGAGCAAATCCTGGTTGAGGAAGCCCAGGCTTACGTCCTTGCTCATCGAGATGGAGCCGCCGTCAGGCTTGTACTCGCCCACCAGAATGCGCAGCAGCGTGGATTTGCCCCGGCCGTTGAGCCCAATGAGGCCAATCTTGTCCTTGGGTTTGATGTGGAGGCTGGCTTTGTCGTAGAGCGTACGGGAGCCGAAATGGAAGTCGAGGTCGGTAATGGAAATCATCCTACTTTGCGGGGCTTGAAGCCGCAAAGGTACGGGTTTAAGCAGGTGAAACCGAACGGTTACACAGGCTACTGTCTGACATCATTACTGGTGGGACATTCACTGCTTCTCATTTCAGGATGCTATATCTATTAGAGTTGCTTTCAGTCCTTTTTCTCGAAGGCGGCACACCGGAGGCCCGAAAGACCACTTTAGTTTCGAAAGTGGCAATTTGGCTATTGCTTCCCGGTCTGCTGTTTCTGGGTTTCATAGCTTCGCATCGTCCCATATCAATAGGTCGTTTCGGGTTGTGTCTTTTAGTGGCACTGCTCTTGGCGTGCGGAGCAGCTTATGCTTTATTCCGAATGAATATTACGGACAGCTATAAACCTGGCGAGTTTATCTTGTTGGTTACCGCTCTGGCAGTATGGTTTGTTAGCGGGGCATTGTGGATTGTCAGGTAGGTGCCTACTGAGTTCATTATTCTTCCTCCCCATTCTTTTGTAATGAACGGTCGGGCTTATCTTCCGCACCGCTTTTACCTATTCGATTAGCGCGACTCCGTTTTTATGAAATACATCCTGCTGATGTTGACCGCCAGCCTACTTTTCGGTTGTGATTCTGAAGTCAAAAAGTATAAGAGAACTGCTATTCGATTACCCGCAAGCAGGGAATTGTACACGTCTGGTGAAGCCGTCGATACAGTAGCCAGTCCATTAGATTCAGTGACTGACTATTTACCCCGTGATATCACTTTTCAACTTGAATCCATACTGGCCAGGCACGTTAGCGGAAATATTAAACGCGTCTATACATTCAAAGAGAAAACGTACCCGTTCGGCGATGAGGCCACAGCGTTTGTGGCCAGTGCAGTCCTCATCAACCCTCGGAAAAACATTGATTTCATTGGTTTGTACAGAAACGACAACGTCGATTTTTTCACTGAGATCCGCGCGTTCAAGGACAGCACCATCACCGATACCAGCACAGACATCACAAAGTTGGAGCGAGTTGGCAAAGACTACAAAATCACGTACGTCACCCAGTGGGAGGGCCTAAAAAAGCACAGTCGAATCAGCTTCCGTGACACGGTAGCTCAGCTTCAGTGGTATAAGCTCGAAGCGGGCCGGTAGTCCGGCGTTTCTGGTATTACGGCTTCCTTCTCCCTCAAACTCCTCTGCCCACTCCATCTGCAGCGCCGGCAGCGTGGCCACCGGAACCGGGTCGGGCGTGTAGAACTCGCCGCGTATCTGGTAGCGGCCGGTTCACCCTGTATCTTGCGGGCCGAACCTCTCCCCTACTCCTGCCGCATGAACCGCCGTCTGCTCCCTGTTGCCCTGCTTCTCACCTTTGCCGCCTGCCGCTCTGCGGAGCAGGAAACCGACGTGGCCGAATCCCGCGACCTAGTGCCGGCCGAGCTGGAGGGCGAGCAGTCGACCACCGAAAAAGTAGGCAACACGGGCCGGGGGCACGCCTACGTGCGCCGCTTCTACGAGCAGAAAGGCCGGTACTACGCCGTAGTGGACTACGTGCAGTTCCTGAAAGGAGCCGATGCGGTGGCCGCCGCCCAGCGTCGTGGGGATGCCATGGCCGAAGTGCAGAACGGCGACACCATCTACTCCGTGCCCAACGATTACTATATCGTCAACGAGAACAAGAAAGAGCGGACTCTACCGCTGCAGGCCGGGGCTACGTTCCGGTTCTGGCAGAACGGCGGCAACGGGCTGGCCCAACGGCCCCTGGCTCCGGCCCAGGTGCTGGCGTCGCCGCCGGCCTCGCTCACCTACGCGCCGTTTGTGGTGGAAACCCGGCAGGGCGAGGTGGTACGCCTTACGGAGCAATTCGTCCCGTAAAGCCTGGCGGTGTTTCTGCTGCAAATAAACAGCGCCCCTGAAAGCCTGATTAAGCTTTTGGGGCGCTGTTTATTATCCGTTTGGCAACAATAGCGTTGCTGCTTGATAAGTTGACGCATCACCTTCTGGTGCTGCAGAGTCACAAGCCGCAATGTGTACGCCCCGCTTGGCAGTGCCGACGGAGCCACTTTTACTCCGCTGATGGGGTCGCTGCTTTTCACCTGTCCACAAACCCGGTCAACTTCTCTCCCCATCCGGATTACACTGCTTGGCGAAGCTCACCAGATTGGTTACGAAGACGGCGCAGCAGCCAGCATTGCCTCCTCATGGTTTCAATCGGCAAGCAGCTGTTTTCATACCGCTAGCATGTGGTTGTGGAAATGGGACGGGATACCGGAATCAGCGCTTCATGAAACGCTGCGTGAGCTGACGCTGGTCGGTGGTAGTGGCGCGCAGCACATAAAGGCCAGCGGGCAGTACAGCTATGTTGAGGGCATCACCGGGGGCGGTACTTGTCAACACAAGGCGGCCCAGCGCATCCGTTACCGTCAGGCGGCGGAGGCGGGTGTTACCAGGCAGGAAAAGGTGCAGTTCCGTATCGGCGGGATTTGGGTAGAGGTGCAGGGCTTCCGCATCCTGCTGGCCGCGCGTAGCCAACGGCGCATTTACGGGGCCGCCGAACACTTCTATTTCCCAGAGCGAATACCCGTAAGTAGTGGCCCGGCGGTTGCCGTAGAGGCGCAGGTAGCGTCCCCGGGCGTTCAGGCCGGTAATGTTGTCTACGCCCCCGTCGCCGTTCAGCACCGTCTGGATAGTCGTCCAGGTAAGGCCGTCCGGGGAGGTTTGCAGCTGGTAGTCTTTGGCGTAGGCCGCTTCCCAGCTGAGCTGCACACGGCTAATCTGCTGCAGGCTACCGAAGTCCAGGGTCAGGTACTGCGGATCGGCAAACGTGCTGGCCCAGCGGGTGTTAATATTTTCATCGGTGGCGTTGGCCGCGCTGGTGGCAGTACTTTCCTGGGAGGAAGCCGTTATGCTCACGGGCCGGATGCGGCCCGGCTCCCACCCTGCCGGCAGGCTCACGTACTGCTGGCCCAGGGCCGTCAGCTGGCCGGAACTGCCCAGCAGGTTGATGTTCGGAATTTCGTTGTTGCGACCCGAAAACCAGGCGTAGCGGAAGATGGCCGGCTCCTTTTCCAGGTAGTTCACGGCATCCAGCAGATACTTCTGCTGCGCGGGCAGCGTAATCTGGCTGGCGGGCAGGTCGCCGCAGGCAAATTCCGTTAGCCAGATGGGCTTGTTGTACCGCTTCAACTCGGCAATCTTCTCGCGCAGCCACCGCTCCTCGCACACGTAGGTATGCACCGCAATATAATCGACGCGGCAGCTGGGGCAGGCGGCAAAAAAGGCATCCAGGTACTGCGTGGGCGAATAGTACGTCACGCCGTTTTCTGCAACGCAACTGCCGCAGTAGTTTACGGCCGGCGACACCAGAGCCAGGTTTTTGCGACGGGCCACCTCCTCCAGCACCGGCCACAGGGCCGCCGCCTGGGAGGGCGTGAGGTTGGCCTGACTCAGAAAATTCGGCTCGTTGAAGCCCAGCAGGTAGCGGGAACTATTGGGAATGTTAGCCGCCAGCTGATTGGCCGTCACGGGGCCGTTGCCCAAGTTACGCCCCCACTGCATCGGCACGTACTCTACGCCCAGGCTGGGGTACACGCCGGCCACGCCAGCGTCGGGCTGGGAGGCCCAGTTGTACCACCAGCTGATGCCGGGAGCCAGCACCTGCATATCGGCGGCGGAGTGGTAGCCATAGGCCACGCCACGCTTCAGGCTTTTGGTTTGCGCGGCGACCGGGCCGGCCCACGTCAGCAGGGCCAGCAACATTCCGCCCACCACTCGTCTGCTACTCCGCTGAAAGCTGCTGTTCAGTTTCATGGGCTGATAAAAGACAGCGGGCAAGGCCATCTGACCTTACCCGCTGAAGTGGATGCTGACTATTTCTGGAAGCGGCGCGTCACCGGCTCCTTGTCGGCGGTAAGTAGCCGCAGCACGTACATTCCCGGTTTCAGGCCCGATACATCAATGCTACCTGTGCCCCCGGCCCCGCTAAGTACCGGCCGGCCCCAGCTGTCCAGAATCTGGTACTGACTGCCGGTCAGGTCCTGCGCCGCGCGCAGCAGCAGCCGGTCCGTTACCGGGTTAGGGTAGAGCTCTAGGACCTCGGCCGCATCACCCAGGCTGACATCGGAGGCGGCTACTGATGCCATGCGGGCGGTACCGGCTTTGGTAATGCGCACCCAGTTGAGGTTCCAGCCGCCGGTTTGGGCATAGATACCGAAGTTGTAGGTCCCAGCATTGATAGTTACCGTTTTGGATACGGTGGCCCAGTTCTGCCAGCCGCCGGTGCCGGGAATGGCCGAGTTGCCGAACTGAATACCGCCCGCGTTCAGATCCGCCGAAATGGTCCCGCCCGAAGGGCTGGCCACGCGGTACTCGATGGTATAGGTACCGGAAGCAGGGAAATTGATGCCGTTCCACACCAGATAGTCGCCCGCGTCCACGTAGCCCACGTTCTGGCCACCTTCCGAGCAGGCTTCCACGGTCATGCCGCTGTTTACGCTGGCGGCTTCGGCCTGCAAGGTCACGCTGAATGCGCTACTGGCCGGCTGCACCCGCAGCGAGGTAGCTTTGTCGTTCCAGTTGCCCGTACCCAGCGTGTTGCCCACCAGGCAGGTATTGCCCCCCGTAATGGTGAGCGACGTACCGGTGAAGTTGTCGTTTTCGTACAGTACCACCTGGTAGCCACCGTTCACGGTCAGGGATGAAATATCGTCATTGAGAATCCCCCGGGCCTGCATGGCGGCCAGGTTGTAGTCGCCCACGGGCAGGCTTACGGCCGTGCCCGTGTAGTTGCAGTCCTTGAAGACGGTAGCCACGCCACTGACAGCGGCCGGAGCCGTACCCGAGATGCTGAACGTGCCCAGCGAGGCATAGTCGGAATAGCCATCGGTAGCGGGGTTGCCGAAGCTGGTGCCGTCAATCTGCAGGTAGTAGGTGCCCGCGGCCAGGTTGGCACTAAGCGTGGTACTGAGGCTGCCTTGGGTATCATAGGCACCCACGAGGCCGCCGCTGCTGTTGAACAGGCGGCCCACGATATCCAGGTTGCCGTGCCGGCCTACTGTGCTCAGGTTAAGAGTAACCGCGCCGCCGCTGGTGGAAAAGGAGAAGTAATCCTGATCAACGGTTCGCTCAATAATGCCCGAGCCAGACAGGCTGTTGCCGCTCCGGGCCAACGCCGTGGCCCCGGCCAGGCCGTTGCTGTGGTCATCATTGCGGTAGCCCACGTTCCAGGTGGTACTAGCCAGAATTGCCAGGTCATCTTCCTGGTTGTTGGCTCGGTTGTATTCGCCCCGGCTCCACTGCGCCACCGGTTTGTAATAGCCAGCACCCATAATGGGAGCCCAGGGGCCCGAGTTGTCCTGGCCGGTATAATAGCCTTCGGCGGGGTTGTTACGGCCATCGTGGCCCAGGCCCATCGTATGGCCCACCTCGTGGGAAGCTGCGTCGCCGCCCGATTTACCCGCCAGTACGAACACCCAGCACGGCTCGTCGGTGTTCTGGCTGAAGGCCCCGATGTAGGCCACCCCACCCGCGCCCGGGGCTGCCGTGTTGGTGGGCGTCACCACGCACCGCATGCGCATGTTCTTGGGGTAGGAGTTAAACACATTCTCGTCGGTCGTGACGTTCATGCTGAAGGGCCGGTAATCTTCGCTGACCACCTCCCAGAACTCCTGGATAGCGGCGTCGCTCATGCCGGAGCCGGCCGCGTTGATGGGGTTGCCGTTGTTCCAGCGGCCACCGGCCGGTACGTAGTACCCATCAAAGTCGAGCATGATGCAGCCCCGGGCCCCGGGGTAGCTCTGCAGCGACACCACTGCCGCCCGGTTGGCCGTAGCGGGCGAGGGCACCGGGTCACGGTAGCCCACGGGCTTGTTGTAGTCGAGGCAGATAACCTTGTCGATATCCACCTCCTGCACTATCACCCTGCCCTTCTTATCCGCCGAATACCGGTAGGCCTGCTTCGTGTTTTTCAGCAGGATATTACCTTCCACGGCTGCGCCTTCAATCCGCAGGAAGAAGGAGGAATTAGGAACATCCTGGATTTCCCCCACCACGTATTCTCCGGTTTTACTGAGGTCCTGGCGGAAGTTGACTTTGCCGGTAAAGGCCGTGGCGGCCGATACCCGTAACGCCACGGTGGGGCGCTGGCGGCGGGCGGCATCGGCGGCAACCTGGGTTTCGAGCTGCTGCACCAGGGCCTGGCTGCTACCGAGGGAATACGCCGGGCCGGCGGGCCGGTTCTGGGCCAGGGCGGGCAGGCTGCCCAACAGCAGGGCCGTGCCTATCCCGTAGGAATACAGTCTTTTCATGGGTGTAGAAAGGTTGTGGTGGTAGGGTATTCGAAAGAGCGAGGCAGACCCGCCCGGCCCGGGAGGCAGCGGCAACGGGAGGCCGGTACCATCGGGCCGGCTATAATCTGCACCGATGTAGAGCAACCACCCTAAGCGGGCTACCGCAGGCAGCTTTGCATCAGGGATATACGGCTCAAATAAGTCAGCTTCCCGCGCAATTTCCAAAGCCCGGTACCCGCGCCTTCCCGGCGGCGGCGGTGAGCGAAACACCTACGGCACACCCGGAAAAATCCCCTTCTTGGCTCTTTCCACCAACTAAGCCCGCGACCTGGCACCCCTGTCGCCCACTTAAAAAACAAGTAAAAATCTGGTCTTCCTAGCCTGTCCGACGCAGCCGGCGGCGGCTCCAGACGGTAGCTTAACTACCACCCGAAGCCGCCGCCGGACCTGGGTGCTGCACATATGGATGCCGGAGTGAGTCTACCCCACAAACGGGGCTTTGAATTCCGGAGCAACCCGCTTTTTAGAGGCCTGCTCGTAGGCATAGGCCAGCGTCAGCAACGGCCCTTCCTGGTAGGCACCGCCCACAAACGAGAGGCCCACCGGCAGGCCGTACGCTTGGCCCATGGGCACCGTAATGTGCGGGTAGCCGGCCATAGCCGCCGGCGACGAAAACCCCGGGCCGCCGCCCCCGTCCCCGTTAATCAAATCGATGCAGCGGGCGGGGGCGTTGGTAATGGCCACGATGCCATCGAGCTTGTTTTCGCGCAGCACGCCATCCAGGGCGGCGCGGGCTCCTTCGTGCGACTTCCGCAGCGCGGCCTGGTACTTGGGGCTGCTCAGGCCTTCCAGCTTGTCGGACGCTTCCAGAATTTCCTGCTGGAAGAAGGGCATGGATTTCGGTTTGTTGGCGGTGTTGAAGCGAATGACATCGGTGAGGGTTTTGACGCTCGCCCCGGCCGTAGCCAGGTACTTGTTCACCCCATCCTTGAACTCGTAAAGCAGCACGTCGTACTCGGCCTCGCCCAGCGGGTCGGTCTGCTTTTCCACTTCCACCTCCACGATGGTAGCCCCCTGGGCTTTCAGCACTTCCAGGGCCGCGTTCAGCAGCGCAATGGCGTCGGAGGAGCCTTTCAGATGGCCTTTCTCCACCCCGAGACGTTTGCCTTTGAGGCCGTCCGCCGTCAGAAACTTCGTGTAATCGGGCTGAATTTTGCCGGTGCTTTCCCTGGTCACGGCATCCCGGGCATCCTCGCCAGCCAGCGCACCCAACAGAATAGCCGCGTCGCGGACGGTACGCGTCATGGGGCCGGCCGTATCCTGGGTGGCCGAAATGGGGATGATGCCCGCGCGACTCCACAGGCCCACCGTGGGCTTTAGGCCCACCAGCCCGCAGCACGAGGCCGGCGACACGATGGAGCCATCCGTCTCGGTGCCGATGGCCAGGGCGCAGAAATTGGCCGCCGCCGCCGCGCCCGAGCCGGAGCTACTGCCGCTGGGCGTGCGGTCGAGAATGTAGGGGTTCTTGGTCTGGCCGCCCCGGCTGCTCCAGCCGCTGGTACTGCGCGTGGAACGGAAGTTGGCCCACTCGCTCAGGTTGGTTTTGCCCAGCACAATGGCCCCGGCCGCCCGCAGCTTCTGCACGATAAAAGCGTCCTGGCGGGCCTTGTGGCCAGCCAAGGCCAGGGAGCCGGCGGTAGTCTGCTGCTGGTCGGCGGTGTCGATGTTGTCTTTGATGAGCACCGGAATACCGTGTAGCGGGCCGCGCAGCTTACCGTTTTTGCGCTCCTCGTCCAGCTGGTCGGCCAGCTTCAGGGCGTCGGGGTTGATTTCGAGCACGGCGTGGAGCTTTGGGCCGGCTTTATCGAGCTGTTCGATGCGCTGCAGGTATAGCTCCGTGATGCGGCGGGCCGTGAGCTGCCCGCTTTTCATTTTCTCCTGCAAGTCGGCCACGGTGGCTTCGTGCAGCTCGAAGCCGGTGTCGGGACCGGCATCAGCGGCCGGAGCGGCGGGTTTATCGGAGCCGGTGGAGCAGGCGGCGAGGGAAACGGTGGAAAGGGCGAGGCCGGCGAGGGAGCCGTTGCGCAAAAATATTCGGCGGTTCATGAGGTGCGGGAAGAGGCAGGTTTGGTTTTCCAAGGTAGCAGGGAAATACATCTAACCGGAGGCAGGTCACGTATTTATTGCCTACCGCACGTCATCTCGTGTCTCTACACATGATTAGTCCCAAACCTGTTATTGGCTAAGCGCATTTCAGGCAACAAGGTCTGCCGGACCATCGTTTTGCCAACTGCTATTTGCTCGTTCTGCCCCCGTATCCCGCCCTTGCTGCTCTACCCGACGCTATGCAACTCGAACCTATCCTGGAACTACCACAACTAACCATCAGCTACGACCACGACAACCAGTGGCTGTACGTGAACTGGCAGGGCGTGCATGACCAAGACTCGACGCGGCAGGGCTGCCTTCTGATATCGGGGGTGATTCGGCAGCGGCCCGTAGCCAAGCTGCTCAATGACAACTCCAACATCACGCACCCATCCTTTCAGGTAACGGAGTGGGGTATCAGCTGGCTGCAGGCAATGCATGCAGCGGGCCTGCACTACATGGCCTGGGTATACGCTCCCACTTTTCCGCAGCGCCGGGCCTCAGAAGCCATTGTGCAGTATCTGGCCAACCCCACGGTAGCGTCCTTTGATGATCTGGCCACTGCCTACTACTGGCTCCGGCAGCAGCAGGTATCGGGGCCGCCGATGTCGGCATAATTCTACACGGGCGAAGCCGAGCGTGCGCCGTAAGCACGCATGTACACACATTCTTTCCACGTCATGCTTGCTTCTCTTCCTGCTTTTCCGGTTCGTACCCTGGCCGCCCTCCTGCTTACGGCCCTGCTGGCACCCGCCTGCTCCAACGACGACGACGATACCGCCTCTCCCGGCCTGCCCGACGCGGTAGCCTTCACCCAGGCCGGCCTCTACCCCGAAGGCGTACAATATGATGCCACCGACAACCGCTTTTTCGTGAGCTCCCAAACGCGCGGAGCCATCGGGCAGGTGAAGGACGACGGCACCTACGCGCAGTTTGCCGATGATGCCGTGCTGGTTTCCACCATTGGGATGCGGCTGGATGAGGGCCGTAACCGGCTGCTGGTAGCAGTGTCTGACCCGGGCTATAACACGGCGCGTACTTCCACCGCCACGCAACGCAAGCTGGCCGGCCTGGCCAGCTTCAACCGCGCCAACGGCCAGCGCCTCAGTTACACCGACCTGGGGGCCCTGCGCCCCGGCCAGAACCACTTTGCCAACGACATTGCCGTGGATGCGCAGGGCAACGCGTACGTCACCGACAGCTTTTCGCCTATTATCTACAAAGTGGATGTGCAGGGCGTGGCTACCATTTTTCTGGAAAATGCGCAGCTGGCCGCGCCGGCCGGGGGGTTTGGCCTCAACGGTATTGTGTACCATCCGGATGGGTATCTGCTGGTGGCTAAGTCCAACGAAGGGGTGCTGTTCAAGGTCCCGCTGACCAACCCTACGGCTTTCAGCAAGGTAGCCAGCGCCCAGAATCTGATGGGGGCCGATGGCCTGCTGCTGCAGGATAACAACACGCTGCAGGTGGTAACCAACGCCCAGGCCAAAGTGTACCGGCTCACCTCGGCCGATGCCTGGGCCACGGCAACGGTATCGGGCACGTTCACTACGCCGCCGCAGTACCCGACTACCCTGGCCCGCCGCGAGGGCGCCGACAGCTACGTGCTGTACTCCAACCTCAACGCACTGCAGGCCAACCAGAACCCGCCCGTGTCGGTATTCACCATTGCCCGGGTGAAGTTCTAACCCGGCCCGCTTTTTTGCCTGATAGCCCGTTACGCTCCACCGGCTTTTGCCCGGGCAGCGTAACGGGCTATTCTCCTTCGCTGAGCTTTTTGGCCAGTCCCGAGGGCACTCCGGCGCTGTTCAGCAGGCCGCTCACCAGTCCCTGCCGCCACAGCGAAAACACCGAGAAACGCCGCTCCCGCCCCGAGCTCATCCGCCCTGGCTGCAGCGGCTGGCCTGGCCGCCGGGGGTTGTTGTCCCGAATGAAAATGCCGTTGACCAGGGAAGTCTCGGCGCGGTGCAGCAGGCCCGGTTTGTTCTGCCGGTTGAGCAGCTGCAGCTTCAGATCGGTGTAGTGCCCCCACATCGTGCCCTCGGCGGCAGTCTGACTTAGCGCCATCTGAAAACGAATCCTGTTTATCTGGCCGCTTTTGAAACCCAGGCCCCGGGTTGGCACCGTCATGGCATTCAGAATGGCTAACGGAGCCTCCCCGAAAACACCCGTGACGGTATGCCGCCCGGCCGGGTCCAGCAGATTTGCCCGCAGTGTCAGGCGGGCCAGGCACTGATCCTGGAGCCGGCCGCTGGCCTCCCCGGTAAGGGGGTGCGCGGCATTCATGCGGCGCGGGTCATTGCTGATGTTGCGCAGCGTGCCGGCAAACCGGGTTATCTGCAGGGTGCCGGGCTGCGGGCTGCGGGGCGACCGGTAGAGCATAGTGATGGTGGCCTGCCGGACCTGCAGCTGCTGCAGGGTAAACCGCAACGGCACCCGCCCCAGGGCCTCGGGCGTCACGTGGGAAATAGCCGGGTTGATCGGGAAGCGTCCGTCGCTTCGGGTGCTGACGCGGGGAGCCTGCAGCGTAAGCGTACTAGCCCGCAGCTGCGCCTGGTTCAGGGCCGCCGGAAAATCGAGCCCGGTAAATGCCAGCTCAGGGATACGGGCCGTTACGTGGGCCGCCTGGTGCCCCTTGCTCTGCGCCAGCTTCACCACTGACATGGTAGGCAGCAGCAGTACGTTCGTCAGCTGCAACCGGCCGGCCCGCGTGTCGGCACGCAGCCGCTGCCAGGCCAGGTGGTAGTAGGGCGCGTTGAGCGTGGCCGTGGCGCGGCCGGTGTGTACCTGCCAGGCCTGCGCGTAATACATGCCCACCGGCCGGCCGACGTGGGGCAGCACCTGCACCCGGGAACCGGTGATGTGCACATCGGCCACGGCCGGGGCCAGCTCCGTACCGGCTATCCGCAGTTGTGCATCGGTAACTGCCAAGGTCTGTAGCTGGCACTGCCGCAGATACGGGCGGAGTGCTTCGTGCAGCGCGGGTGGCTGGCGGGCAGGCAGCGTCAGGGCCATCCGGGGCGAGGAAAGCCGCAACGAATCGGCCCGGAACTGCCGGCGCGCGAGGCCAGCGGCATGGAGCCCGGTCAGTACCAGCCGGGGCAAAACCAGGCTCACCCGCACGTTGCGACTTCGCTGGGAAGTAATGCGTTGCAGCGGATGAATGGTAAGGGAATCGGCCTCCAGCCGCCGCGACCCGGAGGCGGCCACCAGGCGGCGCAGGTGCAGCCGATGGCCGGGCACCTGCGCCCTGAGGTTGCGGGCCTGTACTGCCACGGCCGCCGCGTACCCAATACGACCGGAGTCGGCCGCGCCGGCCGCACTGAGGCGCACATCCTGGAATAGAAAATCCGCGTTTCCTACCTGCGCCGCAGGGGCAGCTGCCGGGCCGTACACGCCCCGGGCGTGCCGCACGGCAATTTTGCCGATCCGCAGTCCTTCCACGGGCAATTGCCGGTGCAGGGGCAACGAGGACGTGCTTTGGGGCCACCCGCTCAGCTGCACCGTCACCGCATCAAGAGCCACACTGTCCAGCGGAACCTCGCCGCGCCGGAGCAGCTGCCAGAGGCCAACTCCCGCTATCTGCAACGTGCCCAACGTAGCTTCTACCCGTGGCAGCCGTACTGAATCAGCTGTACTCCCAATGGTGCGCAGGTGCAGGGCGCGCAGCTCGGCGCGTCGGTGCCAGAGGCTGGTGTGCAGCTCGCCGATGCGCAACTGATAGCGGCCGTGGCTGGCAGTCTGCACTTTATCCTCCAGCATACGGCCCAGCCAGGGGTCGAGCCAGAACGTGAGCCCAGCCCAGATTCCCACGGCCAGCAGCCCGGCTAAGGCCAGCAGCCAACGCCCCCAGCGGCGGCGAGAAGCAGAAACATCAACGGCAGGCAAGGGAGGAATAACAGGCACGGCTGGGCTTACGAAAGAGCAGCCAGGGAAGATTAGCGGTACCTACATTATTTCACTTTGGGCCGGCCCCGGATTTCCAACGAACCAACCGGTCCGGAACTCCTACCTTCGTCCCGCAGGGCCTCACCCGTATTTTCTGCTTTGTATACCCCCGATTCCCGCCGCCTTTCTCCTGCTGCGGCCGGTGGTGTTCCGAAGCGGCGGCCGGCTGCCCGCAGTGGCCCGGGTGGGGCCGGCGGACCGCCCGATTTGTCAGCAGGCCAACCAATCGTACGTGCTTCCAGTTAAAAGACCGATGCTCGCTATAACCTCTCTGTTGAACGCCCAGAACGCGGATCGAATCAACCGCCTGATTAAAAGCCTGGAATCAGAATTCGGGCTTGATGACGTGCAGGCCACCCCCGATCCGCACATTACCTACCAGCTGGCTGGAGTCCGCAAGCTCTCCGCGCTGAAGCAGGTACTGCGCGACGTGGCCCGCCACACCCAGCCCTTCGTGGCCCATACCACCGGCCTGGGCGTCTTCCCGGGCCCGAATCCGGTTATTTACATCCCGGTGCTGCGCTCCGATGCGCTCAACCATCTGCACAAGCGCATTCTGCGGGCCACCGCGCCGCTGTGCCTGCGCACCGACAAGTTCAGCGGGCCCGACTGCTGGCTGCCCCATATCTCCCTGGCCCTGCACGATACCACGCCCGAGCTGCTGGGCCCCGTGATGCAGTACCTCAACCAGCAGACGTTCAACCTGAAGCTGGCCGTTAACAACCTGGCTATTCTGCGAGAAGAAGGCGAGCTGTTTGTGCCGGAAAAGATTTTCTCGTTCGAAGGCCATAAGCACGAGCCTGTTCCTTCCCTTTTCGAAGCCGCCAAATAGCTCCCAAACCCCTAATTTGCGGCCCGGCCGTGGCAATTCCGCCACCAGCCCCGACCTTTACCACCTCCACTTCACCTTCTGACCTTTTCTGTTCATGTACCAACCCGTACTCCTCCTCCACTCCTGGACGCGCTGGCTCGTTCTCGTTTTTGGCCTGATTGCCATTTTCCGCGCCTTCGCGGGCTGGCAGGGCCGTAAACCCTACGTGGGGGCCGATAACGGCATGGGCGCGGCCTTCGTGGGCTCCATGCACCTGCAGCTGCTGCTGGGTATTATTCTGTATTTCATCAGCCCGGTGGGCGTTAAGGCCTTTGAAACGGCTGGTGGAGCCGTGATGAAGGACCCCACCGGCCGGTTCTTCGCCGTAGAGCACCTGGTGGGCATGCTGCTGGCGGTAATAGCCGCGCAGGTGGGCCGGACTTTATCCAAAAAAGCTACTGACCCTGTGCTAAAGCACAAGAAAGCATTTACTTGGTTTTTAATTGCACTGTTACTTGTTTTACTTATGATTCCCTGGGGCATCTGGAATCCAGCCCGCCCGCTTTTTCACGTCTAGGTTAATCCCAAGCACGTTTTAAGCGGAGCGAAACCTCCTGAGAAGACCAACCCACCGGTTGGTCTTTTTTTGTTATTCCGTGATATGCTCTGCGGCAAATTTCTATCTTGCCCCTGTTCTCTTCCCACCTAACCATTCTACACGCGTGAACAAACTTCTCCCCTTCAGCCTGCTGCTGCTTTGCGGCTGCGAACAGGAAATCACCCCTAATCAGACGATCAGCCAAACGTCGGCGGCCAACAGCGCCGTGGCCCGCACCGCCTCCACCGACTCCTACATGCGTGGCTATGCCCGGTACGAGCAGTGCCTGTGGGGCGACGGCATCTGCGGCGTAGCAGCCACGGCCGATATGACCGAGCGCACCGGTGGCCCCTCTCCGCGCACTCCCCGCGTCCGCCTGACCCTGAATCGTCAGCGTCTCGATGTACAATTCCTCACGCCCTTCGATGCGGGAGTAAAGGTGCTCACCATCCGGCCGACGGACGAGTTCTTCGTGGCTCAGCCCGAAACCGACGCACTGGGCGTGCATGCCATCAAAATCAAGCGCGGGGCCTACCCTATTGATGCGCGCATGGGCGAGTACGGCGGCGTACACCTCAACGTGCAACTGTACTAATCGACAGACGGCCTTCTCCACCTGACGCAAACAGCCCGGCCTTTCCTGTGCAGGAAAGGCCGGGCTGTTTTGCGTCAGCCGAAAGCAAACTGTGTTAGATGCCCTGCCCGCCGGATACCTCGATGCGCTGGGCATCAATCCAGCCGGCTTCGTCGGTGCAGAGGAATGCCACCACCGGCCCGATATCGGTGGGCAGGCCCACGCGGCCCAGGGCCGTCAGGCTGGCAATGTGGGCGTTTACCTCTTTGTTATCCCGGGTGCGGCCGCCGGCAAAGTCGGTTTCGATGGCGCCGGGAGCCACCACGTTGACGCGGATGCGGCGGCCGGCCAGCTCCTTAGCCTGATACTTCGTCAGCATCTCCATGGCCGCTTTCATACTGGCGTAGGCAGAGGAGTTGGGCATCACAATGCGCGTTAGGCCCGACGAAATATTGATGATGCCGCCCCCGTCGTTGAGCAGGGGCAGCGCCGCCTGGGTCAGGAAGTAGGGACCTTTGAAGTGAATGTTCAGCATGTCATCGAACTGCTGCTCCGTCACCTGGTGGTAGGGCTGGTACAGGCCCGTGCCGGCGTTGTTTATGAGGAAATCGAACCGCTCGGTGCCGAAGACGGTGTGCAGCGTGGCTTTCACCTGCGCCAGAAACCCAGCGAAGCTGCTCACGCTGGAGGCATCAAGCGGCAGAGCGGCGGCTTTGCGGCCCAAGGCTTGCAGTTCGGCCACTACGGCTTCGGCTTCGTCCTTTTTGCTGTGGTAAGTCAGGATGACATCGAGGCCTTTCTGGGCCAGGTGCTGGGCCATGTTTTTGCCGAGGCCGCGGCTGCCGCCCGTTACCAGGGCTATTTTGGTGGTGCTCATGCTAAATCGGTGAGGGTGAATGATGGGGCAAAGTTCGGCTTTGAAAGCTGTCCGGCGCTGGTGAGTAGTTCAGATTAACTGGTGACAGTTTCCGGAGTTTCGGTTCGTTGCGCGGCCCACAGCTCCTCCCGGTACTGCCGGGGCGTGAGGCCCACAAACCGCTTGAAGAACTTAGTGAAGTTGGACGGATCATACGTCAGGTGGGCCGCTACTTCCGCCACCGACTGGCGCGGGTTGCTCAGCAGCTCCTTGGATGCGGCCACCAGCTTGCGCTCATAGATGGCGCAGGGCGCTTCGCCGGTGGTGAGCTTGAGCGTATTGCTGAGGTGGGTGGGATGAATGCACAGCTGCCCGGCAAAATCCCGTATTTCCAGCGCCTCCGTGGTCCGCCCGGCCACGATGTCATCCACGTGGGCGTGGACGAGGCGGGTGAAGTCGGCGGTTATTTCATGCTGGCGGGCCAGGATTTTCTTGGGGATGGCAGTGGTGGGCATAGGATGAGGGGAGGCGGGTTAACCGTCAATACGAACAACGGACGGGGCAAAATCGCGCCACAGGACGGTAATCATGTGGTTTGGGTCATGGTGCGTTTCGAAGGCAAGCTCCCACGCTACGGGCTGGCCTTCGGCAAGTGCGGGAATATCCAGCCCAACCGGCCAGAATTCGGCCTGAAAATCATGCACCGTGAAGCCGGGTTTCCAGTGGCGCAACTCCGCCTCGATCAGTACTTGAGCCGCGTCGGTCAGCTGCGGATACCGGGCTTCAATGGCGTGCCAGAAGGCGCGTTGCGCGGCCGTTGGGCCCGTGCGTGGCGCATTGAGGGTGATACTGAGTGTATGCCCGGTAGGTCCGAAGGTGCGGGTGCCTTCAAAATAGCCCTGCCCTTTGCGGTCAGTGGCTATCCATTGCAGTCGGCCAAATTCTGCGTCCTGCACATACACCGGCTTGCCGAACAGAAATTCCCAGATTTTCATGCGGCAGTTTAACAGTTTCAGGAAAGATGTGCGGCCACCGGACTGGGGCAGGGTTTGCAAAACTGCCCTTGGCATTGCCCGTATCCCAAAGTTTTACTGCTTTTTTGTACTCCGCTTACGTATCGGCCCGACGAGTGAACGGCTGGTTACCCACGGCCGGCGCATGCGCGGCAGACTGCCCCGGGCGGCTCCACTACCCTCTTAATCGTCCTTGCTTTTGCGTACTGCTGCTCTTCTCGCCTTCCTGCTTTGTCTGCTTACCGGGGTGGCTTTCGGCCAAAGCAAGCCTCGTAAAGCCACTGCCCGGCGCGGCGACGGGGTGCAGGTGCTGCTGCAACGCTACGGCCTGAACACCCGCCAGCAGCAGCAGCAGTTCCGGCGGCTCAACCAGGGCCGGCTCACGAAAGCGGGCGGTCTGGTAACCGGCCGCAGCTACGTGCTGCCGGCGGCGGCCCCCAAAGCCACGGCCGCCCGCGCAAAGTCCAAAGCCAGCGGCAGCCTCAAGGCCACCAACCCCACCTCCCGCGGCAAAAGCACCCAGCCCCTGCTCACGGCCAACCTGTTTGGGGCGGCGTACAGCCCGGTGCCGGTGCGCGACCGGGCTTTGCGCGGAGCGGTGTACTACCTCTCGCCCGGCCACGGCGGCCCCGACCCCGGCGCCATTGGCCAGTACGGCACCTACAAACTGGCCGAGGATGAGTACGCCTACGACGTGACCGTGCGCCTGGCCCGGGTGCTGATGGAGCACGGGGCCACCGTGTACGTGATGGTGCAGGACCCCAACGACGGCATCCGCGACCTGAACGTGCTGCCCATCGACTACGACGAGGTGACCTATCCGCACCAGGTGATTCCGCTGAGCCAGCTGGGCCGCCTGCGCCAGCGCATTGCCCAGGTCAACAAGCTCTACGCCCACCACAAAGGGGCCTACCAGCGCCTGCTGAGCCTGCACGTAGACAGCCGCAGCGCGGGCCAGAACATTGATGTGTTCTTCTACCACCACGCCAACAGCACCTCGGGTCTGCGTCTGGCCAAGAACATTCATAAGGTGTTCACCAACCGCTACAAGCGCGCCCAGCCCAACCGGCCTTATTCCGGCAACGTGTCAGAGCGCGGCAGCCTGTACGAGGTGCGCACCAGCCACGCCCCGGCCGTGTTCATGGAGCTGGGCAACATCCGCAACGCCAAGGACCAGCGCCGCTTCGTGGTGCCCGACAACCGCCAGGCCCTCGCCAACTGGATTTACGAAGGCCTGCTGGCCGATTACACCGGGCGGTAGGGAAAAGAAGGACAAAAACAGCTGTCATCCTGAGCAGCGCGAAGGACCTTATCACGCCTGAACGGGTCGTAGCGACGACACCCGTTCTAACATGATAAGGTCCTTCGCAAGCTCAGGATGACAGCTGTTTTCTATACCTCCTACGGGTTCAGCAGCAGGTACAGCAGGTTGTGGTAGAGGATGCCTTGCTCGCCGTCGTGGATGCCGTCGAGGCCGGCGTCTTCCAGCAGGGCTTCCACTTCTTCGTAGTCGGTCAGGAAGTCGATTTCGGGCTCTTCCTCGTCGGGCTGGGAGGTGTGGGTGAGGTAGCGGCGCTTGGGCTCCAGGGTGATGTAGAGCTTGCGAAACCGCGTCTGGGCCACCAGCAGGGCATCGTAGGTGGCTATTTCGTCCTCATCAATGTGAATGAACACGGTGGTCTTCTCCTCCTCGGGCGTGTGGTGCAGGAAGCTGGCAAGGTCGATGCTCATATGGCGGCGGGCTGAGGGTGGAACGGGGCGAAGGTAGGCGTTCCGGGCACGCAAAGCAGCACCCGGCCGCAACCGACAGCCCTTCCCGCCGTTTGGGAGGCCGGGTTTCGCCCGCCGGACGCCACCCCGCGGTTTGGATGGCTGGTTTTCGCTTGACAGACGCCGCCCCGCGGTTTGGAAGGCCGGGTTCCTGCTGTATAGCAGGCAACTTCGGCGGCGGGGCTTTGGCGAAAATCGGCCGTTGCGCTACCTTCCCGGCTCCACTTTATTTCTTTCTTCTTTATGCTTTTACCCTTCTTAAAAAAATCCGTTTAGCTCCAAAAATCTGACCCGCGAAGACTTCCGCGACCTGCTGGACCAGCTGAAACTCCACATCGACGAGCCCGAAGCCGTGAAGGCCCTCTACGACCCGAAGTGTTTCACGCCAAAACCCCAGTTGCCCCAACTGCCGCATAACCCGCCGTTTCCGCAAACTCCATCGTAGCGGCGGTGGCGCGGCCGTCACGCGGCCCCGGTGCGTGACGGCCGCGCCACCGCAATAATTCCTTCCATAATTTCCTTCTTTTCACTTCATTCTATCGTTTATGGGATTCTTTTCCGCCATTCTCGGCAACGCCGGCGTGGCCCAACCCTCCGAACTCCAAGCCGAATACAGCCAGTTGCTGGCCGATGGCGAGGCCATTGAAATTGGCTTCAAGCTGGTACGCGACGTCTTTATCTTCACCAACAAGCGCCTGATTCTGGTGGATAAGCAGGGCCTGACGGGCAAGAAAATTGACTATCTGTCGATTGCCTACAAGAGCATCTCCCGCTTCGGCATCGAAACGTCCGGCCACCTGGACCTGGATGCGGAACTGAAAATCTGGGTTTCCGGCGAAGCCCAACCCAGCGTGATGCGCAAATTCAATAAGCAGGTCAACATTTATGATTTGCAGAAAGTACTGGCCCAACACGTACTGTTTTAACGCGGATAAACGCTTTCAGTACCTCACAAAAAAGCCCGCCGCTGAACGTCAGCGGCGGGCTTTTTATGTAATATCCGCTATTATTAATCCTTCAATCCTTCGGTTTCTCTCCGTATGTCCTCCGTTTCTCTGCCTTCCGCACCTGTTGCCGCGCATCCTTCACTGCCTGCAGAGGCGGCGCACGCTACTTCGGCCTGCCTGAACTGCGGCCACCCCGTGCCCGACCGGTTCTGCGGGCGCTGCGGGCAGGATGCGCACCACACCCACCGCTTCACGATGGCCGACATGCCCCACGACGTGCTGCACAGCATCTGGCACGTTGATAAGGGCATTCTGTACACGCTGCGCACCATGATCCGGCGGCCCGGCCCTACCATCCGGGAGTACCTGGCCGGCAAGCGCGTCGACCATTTCCGGCCCCTGGCGCTGCTATTTTTCATCACCGGCGTCTACGCGCTGCTCTCGTCGGTGCTGCACATCAACATGCTGCCGCCCCGCGACCCGGCCATGCCTGAGGTGGCCTACCAGCTACAGGCGTCCTCCACTACCTTCTTCATGAAGTACCTGAGCTGGTTTTACGTGGCAACGGTGCCGGCCTGGGCCCTGGCGGCCCGCTTATTTCTGCGGCGTGGCGGCTACAATTACGCCGAGTGCCTCATTATTGCCGCCTTCATCACGGCCATCAATAACTTTATCACCCTGTTGCTGATGCCCGTCACGTACGTGTACAGCGGCACGCCCCAGATCCAGACATTCAGTTTCTACGCGATACTGCTGGTGATTGGGTACGCCTCGTGGGCCTACGGCAACCTGCTGCACCACACCGCTCTTGGCTGGCTGAGCCGCCTCTGGCGCGGCTTCCTGACCTTTATGCTGGGCTACCTTATGCTCAGCCTGGTGGGTGTCGTGGTAGTGTTTGCCCTGAATTGGTCCAGCATCAAGCAGTCGGTGAAGCAGCAGGCACGGGCCAAGCAGGAACAGCAGCGCACCACCACCGGTACCCGGCCGCCCCGGACCACCCCGCAGCCGCAGTAGCAGCTGCCGCTTCCTGAGTAGACACAAGTAAAAAGCCCGCCGCTGAACATCAGCGGCAGGCTTCTTTACTTGTGGGTTAAGCAGAAACCTACTGGCCCAGCACCATGGCAAACACCAGCGGAGCTACAATCGTAGCGTCCGATTCGATGATGAACTTAGGCGTGTCCTGGCCCAGCTTGCCCCAGGTGATTTTCTCGTTGGGCACGGCGCCGGAGTAGCTGCCGTAGCTGGTGGTGGAGTCGGAAATCTGGCAGAAGTAGCCCCACAGCGGCACCGAGGTGCGGCCCAGGTCCTGGTGCAGCATGGGCACCACGCAGATGGGGAAGTCGCCGGCAATGCCGCCGCCAATCTGGAAGAAGCCCACCGGGCTGGCTTCGGTGGCCTGCTCAGTGTACCAGCCGGCCAGGTAAATCATGTACTCGATGCCGGTACGCACGGTGTGGACGTTTTTGATGTCGCCCGAAATGACGTGACCCGCGAAGATGTTACCCAGCGTGCTGTCTTCCCAACCGGGGCAGATGATGGGCAGGTTTTTCTCGGCGGCGGCCAGCATCCAGCTGTCCTTGGGGTCAATCTGGTAGTACTGCTCCAGCTCCCCCGATTTGAGGATCTGGTAGAAGAACTCGTGGGGGAAATACTGCTCGCCGGCCTTGTCGGCCTTTTCCCAGAATTTCAGCACCGAGTGCTCCAGGCGGCGCATGGCCTCCTCCTCGGGGATGCAGGTGTCCGTCACGCGGTTCATGTGGCGCTCCAGCAGGGCCTGCTCGTCGGCGGGCGTCAGGTCGCGGTAGTTGGGCACCCGCTCGTAGAAGTCGTGGGCCACGAGGTTGAAGATATCCTCCTCCAGGTTGGCGCCCGTGCAGCTGATGATCTGGACTTTGTCCTGCCGAATCAGCTCGGCCAGCTGAATGCCCATTTCGGCGGTGCTCATGGCACCGGCCAGGGTAATCATCATCTTGCCGCCATCGGCCAGGTGCTTGTTGTAGCCCTCGGCGGCATCAATCAAAGCAGCGGCGTTGAAGTGGCGGTAGTGGTGCTTGAGGAAGTTGGTGATTTGCATGGGTAGGTATTTTATGTTGTTTCTATTGGCCGTCATGCTGAGCTTGTCGAAGCATCTCTACCGCAATGCTATCTGGTTACTTTGGCGGTAGAGATGCTTCGGCAAGCTCAGCATGACGTTCTTTTCCTGCTTTCTGACAACCTATACCGGCTCCTCAATCATGAGGTTGTGGTTGGTGTAGATGCAGATGTCGGCGGCGATGTGCAGGGCTTCTTCCACCATCTGACGGGCGGTGAGGTGGGGGGCGTGCTTCTTGAGGGCTAGGGCGGCGGCCTGGGCGTACATGGCCCCCGAGCCGATGGCAGCCACGTCGGAATCAGGCTCCAGCACGTCGCCGGTGCCGGCAATGATGAGCAGCTCGTCCTTATCGGCCACCACCATCATGGCTTCCAGCTTGCGCAGATACTGGTCTTTGCGCCATTCCTTGGCCAGCTCAATGGCGGCCCGGCGCAGCTGCCCGCCGTAGCCGTTCAGCTTCTCCTCAAACTTATCGAGCAGCATGAAGGCATCGGCGGTGGAACCGGCAAACCCGGTGACCACCTTGCCATCCTGGAGCTTGCGCACCTTGCGCACGTTGCTTTTGGCCACGTGCTTGTCCATGGTGGCCTGGCCGTCGGCCCCGAGGGCAATCTGGCCGTTGTGGCGCACGCCCAGCACGGTAGTGGAACGGATTCTCATGGCGAAATCAGAAAGTAGACGGGTGGGGTTTCAACAGGAAGCCGCAAAGCTACGGGAATCCGGCGGCAACGCCCAGCCCAAGCCGGACCTGTAGTCTCAGAGACAAAAGCTAAAAACCAGTTCCCCTCCTTTCCAAGGAGGGGCTAGGGGTGGTTGATGAGCGTCAGCACAGTTTTTAGATCTAATTCTAGTAACCGTCCAACGATTGTCAACCACCCCTAACCCCTCCTTTCCAAGGAGGGGAAGTAGTTTTTAGCTCTCAACTGCTCTTACTGCACCGCGGTGCGGGGGTCGGGTACGGGCTTCATTTCGTAGTTCTGCGGGGGCTCGGCCCCGGCCAAGTGCTGCACGAAGTAGTCCCAGCGGCGGCGCATCATGTAGGGGCCGTAGGCGCCGAAGCCGTGGCGGGCCTGTGGGAACACCACCAAGTCGTAGCTTTTGTTGGCTTTGGTGAGGGCGTCCACTACCAGCCAGGTGTTGTAGGGTGGCACGTTATCATCCATCAGGCCGTGGGCCAGCATGAGCTTGCCCTGCAGGTTTTTGGCGTAGAGGGCGTTGGCCTGGTTGTCGTAGTTGGTGGTACCGTCGGGGTTGGTTTTGAGCAGACCGATGTAGCGCTCCGCCCAGTCGTCCTCGTAGTTGCGGTTTTCGTGGTTGCCCGATTCGGAAATACCCACCTTGAAGAACTCGGGGTAGCGGAACAGGGCCGCCGCCGTGGCATACCCGCCGCCCGAGTGGCCCCAGATGCCTACCCGCTCCACATCCATATACGGGTACTTCTGGGCCAGCTGCTTGATGCCGCTCACCTGGTCCGACAGCGTGTTTTCGGCCATATTGCCGTAGCAGGCATCGTGGTAGCTCTTGGAGCGCAGCGGGTTGCAGCTGCCCTCAATCACCACCACCACAAAGCCCAGCTCGGCCAGGGCTTGGTGGTCGTTGCGGGCCGAAGCAAAGGCCCAGCTGCCCACGCCCCCACCCTGCGGGCCGGGGTAGATGTAGTCGATAACCGGATATTTTTTGCTGGCATCCAGCGAAGTAGGCGTAAACATGAGGCCGTACAGGTCCGTCTGGCCGTCGGCGGCTTTTACGGTGATGGGCGTGGGGGCCTTCCAGCCGGTGGCGGTTAGGCGGGAAATGTCGGTTTTCTCCAGCGTCGAGAGCAGCTTGCCGTCGACGGCGCGCAGCACCGTTTGGCCGGGCTTGTCGGGCTGGGAGTAGGTATCAATGAAGTACTGGCCCGAGGGCGAGAGGGTCACCTGGTGGTTGCCGGGCTCGGGGGTCAGCAGCTTCAGGTTTTTGCCATCCAGCCCGATGCGGTAGAGGTGGGTGAAGTAGGGGTTGCCCGGCTCCCGGCCATCGGCCAGGAAGTACAGCTCCCGCTTCTGCTCATCCACGCGCAGCAGCTTTGTTACTACCCAGTTGCCCTTGGTAATCTGGCGCTTCACCTTGCCGGTGCCGGCATCATACAGGTACAGGTGGCCCCAGTTGTCGCGCTCCGAGTACCAGATAATTTCCTTGCTGCGGGGCAGGTATCGCCAGTTAATAGCCCCCTGGCCCGACTCATACTGCGTAGCCACGGTTTCGGTAAACACGTCGCGCACGGTGCCGGTGGTGGCGTCGGCCAGGCGGAATTTCTCCTCCTTATGGTCGCGGGAAGTCGAGACGAAGGCCAGCTCCCGGGTGTCGGGGCTCCAGTCCACGTCGTCGAAGGTGCCGCTGCTGGAAATATCGTCGGAAAGGGTGCCGCGGTGTGGGTCGGGGGCCAACTGGAAGCGTACCACTCTGGCCGGGTTTACTTCGATGACCACGCGCTCAATCAGGGCAATGTCCTTGTCGCCGGGCAGGGGGTATTTCCAGCTTTCCAGCTTCGGATGGCCGATGTTGGTGCTCACCAGGTACATGCTGCCCACGTTGCGCTGGTCCTGGCGGAAGGTGGCAATCTTGCGCGAATCGGGCGACCAGCGCAGCACCGGTTTGTCGCTGTGGGTCCAGCCGGCGTTATCGGTGGCGTAGCCGTAGTCCCGGGTGCCGTCGGTAGTGAGCTGGGTGAGCTGGTTGGTGCTGGTATTGCGTACCCACAGGTTGTCCTCCTTGATGAAAGCGGCCAGCTTCCCGTCGGGCGACTCCACCTCGTTGTCGGCGTTGGCGCTGGGCTTCGTCGGGGCGGCGTCGGGCGTCAGCTGCCCGCTCAGCACATCATATTTCCAGGCTTTGCCAGCGGCAGCAAAAGCAATATTCTTTTCGTCAGGCGAGTACGTGAGGCCGCGGATGGGCAGGCGGCTGGCCTCGTAGGTTTTGCCACTGGCCGAGGACAGGGCGGCAGCTAGCCGGGCCTGGTCGAAGGCCACGGTGCGGGTTTTGCGGGCCGGATCTACCAGCACGTACTCGCTACCCCGGGCCGTGAGCACCCGGTACCAGAAACGGTCGTTGCTGAGCCAGGTGGGCTGGCCGGCGCTGCCATCTACCAAAGCCGAGGTGTTGTAGCCGAGAAAACGCTCGGCCCGGGCGTAATCCTGGGCCGTGAGAACGGGCCGTTGCTGGGCCGTGGCAGAAGCTGGAATCAGCCACACCGCCGCCGCAAAGGCCGCCAGATAGTTATGCATGAATCAATGAATAAGGAAGAGTGAGCAAGGAAGGCAGGGAAGTCCCGCGAGCAAAGAAGCGTAAGCAAGTACGGCAGAACCCGGAAATATTCTTTCCTGATTCTGCCGTACGCACTACGCATTACTACCTACTCACTACCAGCTACTCAGAACCGGGCCTGGAGCTTGGCAAAGTAGAAGCGGCCGTTCGAGCCCATCTGCACGGGGTCCCAGGCGCCGCCGGTTTCCGTGTTGTTGGGGTTGAAGAATGTGGGGTAACGGTTGAACAGGTTGGTGCTGCCCACCGAGAACTGCAGATGGTCGGTGAGGGCATAGCTCAGCGTTAGGTCGGTAGTGATGCGTGCGTCGTAGTTCATGTCGTTGCCGTCGAAATCCACCAGCCGCACCTTATCGAAGCGCACGAACCGCAGCAGCGTGCTGAAGCGGCCCACTTGGTAATCGAAGGTGAGGTTGATTTTGGAAGGCGGGGCCGAGGCCTTCACGAAGGCCTGCTCCCGGGGCCCAAAGAAGTCATCCTCCCGGCCCGCCAGCCGCCCGGAGGTCCGCACCCGGTCAATTTTGAGCTGGTTGATGTTGGCCGCCACCGACGAGTTCAGCCGGCCTTCTCCCAGCTTGGCCGTATGGTTCAGCACCACATCCAAGCCCAACGAGCGGGTATCCACGGCGTTAGCGAAGAACTGGGCCTGCCCCACCCCTGCTGCCTCCAGATCAGCCCCAATAACCGGGTCCAGGATGGTATTGTCGTCGTCGTTGGGGTCAGGGTTGCGGGCCTTGAAGGGACTAGTGAGCACCACACGGTCTTTTACCTTGATGTAGTAACCGTCCACAGTCAGGCTCAACGAGGAGCCGATGCGGCTGGTGAGACCCAGATTAGCGCTGTTGGAGGTTTCCTGCTTTAGTGCCGGGATGCCCAATTTCCGCGTGATGGGGTTATTGTTGCGCCCCAGCAGCACCTCTGTCGGCTGGCCTTTGATGAAGTTGGTGAAGGTGGAGTTGAAGTTGATCTGGGCCAGAGAGGGCGCCCGGAAACCGGTGCTGTACGTGCCGCGCAGCGTGAGAAACTCCGTGAGGTTGTAGCGGGTAGAGGCTTTGTAGTTGAGCGTGCTGCCAAAGTCGGTGTAATGCTCGTAGCGCAGCGCGGCGGCCAGCAGCCACTGCGGTGTCACGCTCAGCTCGGCATCCACGTAGGCCCCCACGTTGTCCCGGTCGGCCTTGATGACGTCGCTTGGCTGGTAGCCCGGGAAGCCCTGCGAGCCGCCCAATAGGTTGGGGTCGTAGTTGCGGTAGGAGGCTTCCTCGCCGGCAAACAGCGAGTACCACTCCCGCCGGAACTCGGCCCCGGCGGCCACGTTCAGGCCATTGAGTACGGTTTTGTAGTTCCGCGTAAGGCCCAGGCTCACCACGTCCTGCTGCAGCTGGAAGCCCCCGGCGTTGAACGATGTGGGCGAAGCAGCCCCCAGGGAAGCGTTCAGGGAGTTCTTCACCCCGTACTCGAAGCGGTTGGAGCCGAAGTTGTTGCTCAGGTCCAGGTCCCACTCGCCCAGCTTGGTGCGCAGGCCCACTACCGCCGAAGCGTCCCAGATGTCACTGCTGATGATGGGGTCGAAGCCGTTGGGGTAGATGGCGGGCACGTTCCGGTCGTCGTCGGCGAAGCGCGTCCAGGCGTAGGCATCACCTTTGCGCTTGTTGGCGCCCCCAAACACGTAGATGTGGCTGCGCTCCGAAAGGGCGAATTTGGAGTTGAGGTAGGCCGACAGGTTCTGCACCTTGGGGTCGCCATACTCGCGGCGGGCAAGGCCGTCGGGGGCGGGCACGTTGGCGCGCTGGGTGTGCTGGCGCTGGTTGAGGTCGAGGGTGACATTCACGAAGCTGCCCCGCTCGCCCAGCCCCACGCCATAGTTCACGTTGGCGTTGAGGTTACCGCCATCAAATTTCTGGTCGTCGCGACGGTAGCTGGCGTCGTAGGCCCCGTAGTTGGCGCTGGCGGTCAGCTCGTTCACGGAGCTTTTCAGCACGATGTTAATTACGCCGGCAATGGCATCGGAACCGTACTGGGCCGCCGCGCCGTCGCGCAGAATCTCAATCCGCTCGATGCTGGCGGCGGGCAGCACGTTCAGGTCGGTACCAGTATTGCCGCGCCCCCGGGAGCCGAACAGGTTCACCAGCGCCGACTGGTGTTGGCGCTTGCCGTTCACCAGCACCAGCGTCTGGTCGGGGCCGAGGCCGCGCAACGAGGCCGGGTCTACGTGGTCGGCCCCGTCGGAGCCGGTCTGGCGGTTGGAGTTGAACGAGGGCGCCACAAATTGCAGCAGCTGGTTCACATCGAGCTGACCAGTTTTGGTAGTTACCTCCCGCAGGTCGATAATGTCCACCGGCGAGGGCGAATCAGTAACGGAGCGGTTCTGGCTGCGCGAGCCCACTACCTGCACGTCGCCGAGGCTGGTGGAGGAGTCCGTCAGGCGCACGCTCACCTCACCGCCGGTGGCGGCCACCTCCTGCGCACCGTAGCCAATGGAGCTGATCTGCAGACGGGCGTTGGCCGAGCGGGTTTTGAGGGTGAAGCGGCCCGCGTTGTCGGTGGCGGTGCCGTTGTTGGTGCCTTTTTCCACCACCGTCGCCCCGATAACGGGCTTCCCGGCACTGTCCAGCACTTGGCCGGTGAGAGTCTGGCCTTGTCCGAAGGCCGTAGTTACACTTGCGACGCACAGCGTCAGAGCCAATAGAGGCTGCTTCATATAGTCTGCTGATTGGTGAACATACACAAACCGCAGAGTCGCCGGCGCAAGCTCCGCTGCTGGTAAGTATAGGGGATTTGGAATGATTTAGCACGATGGACAGCCCAAACGCGCTTTTCACTAAAGCAACCAGGCCGGGCCCGACAACTTGCCACCGCCAGACCGACCAACAAAAAAGCCAGCCCCCGGCAAGGGACTGGCTTCAGTATGTACGCTAACGTCAGGCTCAGATGAGCATGCGCATGGGGTCTTCCAGCAGGGCTTTCAGCGTCTGGAGGAAGGCGGCACCAGTAGCGCCGTCCACCACGCGGTGGTCGCAGCTCAGGGTCACCTTCATCACGTTGCCGATAGCCAGCTGACCGTCTTTTACCACGGCCGTCTGCTTGATGCCGCCCACGGCCAGGATGCAGGCATCCGGCGGGTTGATGATGGCGGTGAATTCCTCAATGCCGAACATACCCAGGTTGCTGATGGTGAAGGTGCTGCCTTCCCACTCGGCGGGTTGGAGCTTCTTGCTCTTGGCTTTGCCGGCCAGCTCTTTCACTTCGGTAGCAATGGCCGAAAGACCCTTGCCATCGGCGTTGCGCACCACGGGCACCAGCAGCCCTTCGTCCACGGCCACAGCTACCCCGATGTTAACCACCTTGTTCTGGCGGATTTTGTCGCCGAGCCAGGAGGAGTTAACGGCCGGGTGTTGCTTGAGGGCCACGGCGGCAGCCTTGATAACCAAATCGTTGAAACTGAGCTTCACCGGCGACAGGGTGTTGAGCTGGGTGCGCACGTCCATGGCTTTGTCCATCAGAATTTCCATCGTCAGATAGAAATGCGGGGCCGTGAACAGGCTTTCGGAGAGGCGACGGGCAATAACCTTGCGCATCTGCGACACGGGCGTGTCGGTGTAGGTGCCATCGGCGGGCTGAGCGGCGGGAGCCGGAGCCGGAGCAGCAGCCGGGGCCGAAGCGGGAGCAGCCGCAGCAGCCTGCGGAGCCGGGGCGGCAGCGGGCTGGGCAGCCGGAGCGGCCGGAGCAGCCTCTAGGTCGCGGGACACAATACGGCCGTTTTCACCCGAGCCTTTGATGGTGTTCAGATCGATGCCTTTGTCTTTGGCAATATTCTTAGCCAGTGGGGAGGCGAAGATACGGCCACCGTTCTGGGCCGGAGCTTCGGCTGGAGCCGGGGCAGCAGCAACTTCCGGAGCGGGTGCCGAGGTGGTGGCAGCGGCCGGGGCCGCTTCGGCGGCTACCGGGGCCGCGCTACCGCCTGACTGACCACCGAGCAGGGCCTGCACGTCGGCACCTTCTTCGCCAATAATAGCCAGGACGCCATCTACCGCTACCGCTTCCCCTTCTTTGGGACCGATGTAGAGCAGGGTGCCGTCCTCATAGTTATCCAGCTCCATGGTGGCCTTATCGGTTTCCACTTCCGCCAGAATGTCCCCGGATTTTACTTTGTCGCCTACTTTTTTGAGCCAGGCGGCAATGGTGCCTTCCGTCATCGTGTCGCTCATTTTGGGCATCCGGATGACGGTAGCTTTCTTGCCATTGCCAGCCGGTGCAGCTGCGGAAGCAGCCGGGGCCGCCGGAGCCGCTTCTGCTTTAGGCGCTTCCGGGGCAGGCGCGGGGGCCGGGGCAGGAGCTGCTTCGGCTTTGGGAGCTTCGGCGGCCGGAGCGGGTGCGGGGGCCGCACCACCGCCATTCAGCAGGGCCGAAATATCTTCACCTTCCTTGCCTACAATAGCCAGCAAACCGTCAACGGGCACCGATTCGCCTTCTTTCGGGCCGATGTGGAGCAGGGTGCCGTCCTCGTAGTTTTCGAGCTCCATCGTGGCTTTGTCGGTTTCTACCTCCGCCAGAATGTCCCCGGATTTTACTTTGTCGCCTACTTTTTTGAGCCACGAAGCAATGACCCCATCGGTCATTGTGTCGCTCATCTTGGGCATTTTTATGAGTTCGGCCATCGGTATCGTCGTTGGGTTGAGTGGGTCAAAATTAGCCCGAAATTTCGGGGCTGCAAACGAAAGCCGTTCTTCGCAAACGGCCGTTAAAACAGCGAATTTTCGCCTGAGTAAGTCCCCACTGGTCAGGAGTTTTATCAGCGGCGGCTGATCTGGCCCTTCATACAGAATTCCGGACCCCGGCTGTTATGCGGCCTGCCGGTTCATTAACGACGGCACACAACCTGCTTCACATCGTTTCCTGCAGGTGCCGCACGTCCAGAAAACTACGCACCGTGAACATCGAGCCGGTATAATCGAGCTGGTAGAGGCAGAGGTTGTGGTGCTCGAAGCTGTCCATCTGGCTGAGCGGGTAGCCCAGCAGCTGGCAGAGCAACACCCGCATGGCCCGGCCGTGCATGCACACCAGCACGGTTTCCTCGTGGGGTCGACTGATAATCAAGTCGATGACCGGGCGCTGGCGAGCGGCTACTTCCTCGGGGCTTTCCCCGCCCTGCAGGCGGGAAGCAGTGCGGCCCGCGCGCCAGTCCTGCAGCACGGTGTGGTATTCCTCATCTTCCTCGGGCGTAATGCGCGTGCCTTCGCGGGTGCCCCAGCTGATTTCGTTGAGGCCGGCGTGCTGCTCGTGGGGCAGGCCCAATTCCAGAAACCCCCGCACCGACTGGTGGGTGCGCTGTAGGTTGGAAGTGTACACCTTATCGAAGGCAATGTGGCGGTAGGCCGCAAAAAAGCGGGCCGCCTGTCGGTGGCCGGCCTCGTTCAGCGAAGAATCGACGCCGCTGCCCTGCACAATGCCGCGCACGTTGAAATCCGTCTGCCCGTGGCGAATGAGGTAGATTTTTTTGACGCCCATTTCCCGCTGTTTTTGCTGATTACGTTGTTAAAGTACGGTCTTTTCCCCTATCCGGATGCTCCGGTTCTGCCACCTGCCGCCAACAACCTGCGGCTGGCACCGTACCTTTTCGCCCCGATTTGGTTGTATACCATTCGTATTCCTGACCTTTTATCAGGCCACCGGCTTCTCCCCTGCCGGCCGGTGCCGCCGTACTTTTCGCCCCCCATGACGCTGGAGCAAATCAATCATTGGGTGAGTAAGCGCCCGACCCTGGCCGACGCTCTCGGCATTGAACTCACCGCCCTCACCGACGAGTATCTGGAAGGCCGCATGCCCGTGGACGGGCGCACGCACCAACCCATGGGCCTGCTGCACGGCGGGGCTTCGGTAGCGTTGGCCGAAACCCTGGGCAGCGTGGGCGCGGCCACCAAAATAGACCCCACCAAACAAGCCTGCGTGGGCCTCGAAATCAACGCCAACCACCTGAAAGGCGTGCGCGACGGCCACGTTATCGGGCGGGCCGTGCCGCTGCACATAGGCCGCAGCACGCAGGTCTGGGAAATCCGGATTACCCACGAGGAAACCGGCGCGCTGGTCTGCATCAGCCGCATTACCATGGCCGTCATCGACCTGCCCCAGACCAAGCCCCAGGCATGAGCAGCCTCCAGCGCATTCCCTGGAACCCGGCGCTGAGTACCACTGAGCGGCGGCGGCAGCTGGTGGCCCTGGCCCTGACCAGCGGCCGGCCGGTGGCGCTGTGGCGGCTGCCCAACGCTGAGCACGCGCGCCTCTGCCTCTCGTTGAAGGTGGATGGGGCCTACGTAGGGTTGCCGCCGGCCCTGGAACCGACGGCCCCGGCCGGTTTCGCCTTTTTTCCCTTCCGCGACTCCGACCACAACCCGCCGCTGTTTCTGCCCGCCGACCTGTTCTTTGACCTGGGCCGGCCCGATGAAATTCAGGTGAGCCCGGTGGCAGCGGCCCGCCTCCCGGAGTTGCGGCAGCGCTTCACGGCCCTGCCCACCGCTGCCGGGCTGCCCTGGCACGTTAGCGCGCAGCCGGTACCGGCCACGGCTACCCAGCTGGAGTACGAGGCGCTGGTGGCGGCCGGCGTGACGGCCATTGAGGCGGGTACCGTTCAAAAAGTAGTATCGAGCCGGGCCGTGCGGCGGCTGTTACCGGCGGGTTTCGATGCGCTGGCCGCGTTTGATGAGTTGCAGGAGCGGTACCCCAATGCCTTTGTATCGTTGGTGAGTGCGCCGGGCGCGGGCACCTGGCTGGGGGCCACGCCCGAGGTACTGGCGGAAATCGACGAGCAGCACGTATTCCGGACAATGGCGCTGGCCGGCACCCAGCCTCTGCTGCCCGGCATGAAGCCCGCCACCGCCCGCTGGGCCCATAAAGACCTGGAGGAACACGCCATGGTAGCCCGCTACATTGTAAACTGCTTCAAGCAGCTGCGACTACGCGAGTATGATGAGCGGGGGCCGCGCACCGTAACGGCCGGCCAGCTGCTGCACCTGCGCACCGATTTCGCCGTGCATCTGCGGGAAGTCCCGTTCCCCTCCCTCGGCACCGACATGCTCCGGCTGCTGCACCCCACGCCGGCCGTGGGCGGCGTGCCCAAGCAGCCGGCCCTGGAGTTTCTGCGCCGGCATGAGGGCTACGACCGGGCCTACTACGCCGGGTTTCTGGGTCCCGTGAACCTGCCCGACGCCGGCCAGTCGCGCCTGTACGTGAACCTGCGCTGCCTGCAGCTGCGGCCCCAGGAAGCCATCCTTTATGCCGGCACCGGCCTCACCGCCGACTCGGAACCCGCCCGCGAGTGGCAGGAAACCGAGCTGAAGCTGCGCACGGTTGGAGCCATTCTGGGAGAGTCAGCTAAGGTTTCCATTTAACCCAATCAATAGTACTCATTCATTCATTCATTCATTCCGCCATGGCTACTGCCCTTCACCACCAGCTCGAAACCTACGTCACCCGTACTAATTTTCCGGCGGAAGGCTGGGACGCGCGGGGGCTGCGCCCTTCCGATGCGGATGTCCAGGAGGAAATGCAGGGCGCTGTTACCGGTTTCGTGCGGCATCTGCAGGCGGCGCTATCCACAGCCAAACCGGGCAGCCCGGAGTTGACGGCGGCGGCGCAGTCGTACCTGGAGGAGTGGGATACGGATGACTTTGATACTGAGGAGCGGGATTTCCTGTACGATGTAGCCGGCAACATCATGCGCGAAGTCGGGGTGAATCCTGAAGACATTCAACTCTAACTTCCCGCTGCCGGCCCCTCCCCTTCAGCCGTTCCAACGTATCCGGCTTTGGCTTCGTGCTCCTTTCTCCCCTATGGCCTCTCTCCAAGCTGTTCACAATATCCCCGAAATCTGCGCCCAGCTGGGCATTACCGACGTGGTACTCTCGCCGGGCTCCCGCTGCGCGCCCCTCACCATTGCCTTTGCCCGCCACCCGGCCATTACGGTGCGCACCGTGCCCGATGAGCGCGCGGCGGCTTTCATTGGCCTGGGACTGGCCCAGACCCAGCGCCGAGCGGTGGCGCTGGTGTGCACCTCCGGTACGGCCGGGCTGAACTATGCCCCGGCCGTAGCAGAAGCCTATTTTCAGCAGATTCCGCTGGTAGTTTTCACGGCCGACCGCCCTCCGGAGTGGATCGACCAGCTCGATGGCCAGACCATCCGGCAGGCTGATTTGTACGGGGCCCACGCCAAAGGCTCGTTCACCTTCCCCACCGATACCTCCCACCCCGATGCGCAGTGGCACGCTACGCGGCTGGTGTCGGAAGCCGTTGGACTGGCCGAGCAATTTCCGGCCGGACCCGTGCAAGTAAACGTACCGCTGCGGGAGCCTTTCTACCCCAAGCAGGGCGAGGAGCTGCAGTTTGGCCCGGTGCGCGTAACCCGGGAGCTACCCGGCCGCCCCCAGCTGTCGGCCGCCGTTCTGCAGGAGTTGCAGGATGCCATCCGCAGCACCAGCCGGGTGCTGGTGGTGGCGGGCCAGCACCACTACGATGCGGCTTTGCTACTGGCGGTGCGCCGGTTTGCCGCCGCCTACCAAGTGCCGGTGGTGAGCGACCTGATTGCCAACCTGCACCTGCCCGCCGCCGCCAGCTACGACCAGCGCAACCGCCCCCTGGGCCGCCAGGATGTGTTTATGGCCGTGCCGGAGCCGGGCCTGAAAGAAGCCCTGAAGCCGGAGTTGCTCATCACTTTCGGCCAGTCGTTGATTTCCAAAGCCCTGAAGCTCTACCTGCGCAATGCTCAGCCAGCCCAGCACTGGCACATTCAGGCCGCCGGCGCCGTAGCCGATACGTTTCAGTCCCTGACCAAGATTGTGCGGATGGAACCGGCTGGTTTCTTTGACGAGTTGAGCGTGGGTGCGCCTACCTCTACTTCACAACTAATTGCTGGTTCGATTCCAGTTGGTCCCACAGATTCCGTGGAGCCGCAGGGATTCGAACCCTTCGAGCCATCCATTATTGCCCGGGCGGATGCTACCCGCGTAGCATCCGGTACGCCCCGCCTGACTTGGCCCAGCACCGCCCAGCTTACCAATACCGAAGCTACGGCAAAAGCCGCTTACCTCAAGCCCTGGCTGGCCGCTGAAAACTGGGCTAACGGGTTTCTGCAGGAGTTTATGCAGCAGCCCACGCAGCCCTTCAACGAGTTTACGGCCATTTACCAGGCGTTGCAGCACCTGCCCGATGGCGCGGCCCTGCACCTGGCCAACAGCATGGCCGTGCGCTACGCCAACATTCTGGGCGTGCCAGCCGGCCGCACGGTAGAAGTGTTTGCCAACCGGGGCACCAGCGGCATTGATGGCTGCACCAGCACGGCCGTGGGCGCGGCCCTGGCCCGCCCCGAACGGCCCGTGGTGTTGCTTACCGGCGACGTGGCTTTTTTCTATGACCGCAACGCTTTCTGGCACAACTACCCCACGCCCAACCTGCGCGTGGTGCTGCTCAACAACCACGCCGGCGGCATTTTCCGGCTGATTGACGGGCCGCGCCAGCAGCCGGAGCTGGAGGAGTTCTTCGAGACGCGGCAGCCGCTGCGCGCCGAGAATACGGCCCGGGATTTTGGGCTGCGCTACTTCGCTGTTTCCACATTTGCTGAACTAGAGTCGGCGCTACCGGTTTTCTTTGCAGCCGAAACCGGCGCGGCGCTGCTGGAAATCACCACCGACAGCCCCACCAACGCCGAATTCTTTGAACACTACCGGGCCCTGGTCCGCACTTCTTTTTCACACTAGCCCACCGCGCCTTCTGCGAAAACACTGCGCCCTCTGCGGGCTATGTCGTTGTTACGTCTTTTAGCCCGCAGAGGGCGCAGTGTTTTCGCAGAAGGCGCAGAAACCCGTTCATTCTATGTCAGACCAACTTACCTGGACTCCGATTAAGGAGTTCCGCGAAATCCTCTTCACCCAGCACGGCGGCATCGCCAAAATCAGCATCAACCGCCCGCAGGTGCACAACGCCTTCACGCCCCTCACGGTGCAGGAGATGATTGAGGCCATGCGCATCTGCCAGGACCGCACCGACATCGGCGTTATCATCCTCACCGGTGAGGGTGGTAAGGCGTTCTGCTCGGGCGGCGACCAGAGCGTACGCGGCCACGGCGGCTACGTGGGCGAGGACACCGTGCCCCGCCTGAACGTGCTGGAGCTCCAGAAAATCATCCGCTCCATCCCGAAGCCGGTGGTAGCCATGGTGGCCGGTTGGGCCATCGGGGGCGGCCACGTGCTACACGTAGTCTGCGACCTGAGCATTGCCGCCGATAACGCCCGCTTCGGCCAGACCGGCCCGAATGTGGGTTCGTTTGATGGCGGCTTCGGCGCTTCTTACCTCGCTCGCGTAGTGGGCCAGAAGAAGGCCCGCGAAATCTGGTTCCTCTGCGACCAGTACGATGCGCAGGAAGCCCTCGATATGGGCCTCGTGAACAAAGTAGTGCCGCTGGACAAGCTGGAAGAAACCACCGTGGCCTGGTGCCACAAAATCCTGCAGAAAAGCCCGCTGGCGCTGCGCATGCTCAAATCCAGCTTCAATGCCGAACTCGACGGACAGGCCGGGATTCAGGAGCTGGCCGGCAACGCCACGCTGCTCTATTACCTCTCGGAGGAAGCCAAAGAGGGCCGTAACGCCTTCGTGGAGAAGCGCCAGCCCGACTTCTCGAAGTATCCCAAGTTCCCGTAACGCTACGGCTGCATTTTGATAATGAAAACAGCCCGCTCCGGCTTTGGGGCGGGCTGTTTTGCGTACGGTGGGTTGTTCGTTTGGTCTTACCTTGCGGCCGGATTCTCCTTACTTTATTGCCGCTCTCCTATGAAACTGTTGCTGCTGCTGCTCGCTTTTTTTGCTTTCTCCGCGGCCCGGGCACAGTCGGCCGCGCCAGCCACCGTAGCGCCAGCCGTTCTCGATCCGGCCAAACCCGTGCAGGTGGTAGAAGCTTCCTGTGGCCAGTGCCGCCTGGGGCTGCCCGGCAAAAGCTGCGACTTGGCCGTGCGCTTCGGCGGCCACGCCTATTTCGTGGACGGTACCACCATCGATTCCCACGGCGACGCCCACGCCAAGGACGGCTTCTGCCAGGCTGTCCGGCGGGCCGAAGTACAGGGCCAGGTAGTGAACAACCGGTTCGTAGCCTCTTATTTTCGGCTCCTTCCTGAACCTACAGCAGTCAAATAACCACGCAGCTTTTTCGCACCCCGCCTAGCTATCCACGCAGACCGGCCTACGTAGGCCGGTCTTTTTGTTTTCGTAGTATTACCGCTTCTGCGTATGGCGCCAGTGCGCGGAGCCAGCACGGCGGAGTTTCTATGCTACCCCTACTCACCCCCATCATTGTATGAAGCGCGTTATCGATTTTCTCCTTGACCTGAACCCGGCGCGTAGGCAGGCGGCAGCACTCGAAAAAACGAATCTACGGATATACGGAGCCCGCGACCTGGGCTTCTACGATCTTACGGCTCCTACCAAACTCCTGACTCCTACCGAAATCAGGGGAATGGCAGGCGGGCTACCGCTGTTTTTTTGGTCCGATGTGCCCATTTCGCTCCTTGCCCAGCTCAAGCCGGCTGAGCTTGCTGAGCGTAAGGCGTCTATGGCAGAATGGTGGGGAGTTACTGATACCGAGCAGGCCCTCAGTATTCTCAACTGGCTGAAGCAGGAAGGCCACCGCCAAAAATTCCAGGCTCAACTCAAACAGCAGTCATTGCATTGGCATCGACAGTTTGAATCCCACCCCTTACCCGCTGTGCGCACGGTTGAAAATATTGCGGCCTGGGATTATGTCCGCTCAGTATGCGTGGCCCGCTGGTCCTACGATTACGGCTATATCTCCTGGGAGCAGGCCTGGCCATTCATTGATGCCGCCACCCGCCTGGCTTTGCGCGACTTCGATTCGTGGGAAAGCTTTGCCGCCAGCTTTCTGGCCGGCCGCCTGATGTGGTCACCCGAGAGTGAATCGCACGGCGACCTGGCAGAAATAGTTGCGTACTTAGTAAAGTCGCCGGACAGCCCGTGGCGGTACGTGGCCTGGCACGATTACCCGCTCCGGTAGTAGCCTGGCGCCCGCGCGCTGCCCCCTCCGATGAGCTTGTCAACTATCCGGCCCCAGCCGTTTTAAAATATCGACCCATAGGCCTCGCAGCCGGCGCACCACCCGAAGAAGTTGCGCAGCCGCTCGTCCTTCGCTAGTTTCTTGCGCTGCTTGCGGGCGCGGCGGGCAGCTTCCAGGGTCTCATGGGCAGGCGAGGCTACCACCTGCTGCCGGAACGTGAGGTAGCGGCGGAAGATGCAGGTTTTGAAGCCGGCAAAGGGGCTGGGGGCTGAGACGTTCATGGCCAGAGGGAGTTGGTGTGTTCTGGGAAGTTACCGATTTAATCCCCTCAATGTCAAGGCCGAGCAGATTTTTCCACCTCGGCCGCCGGGAGATTCGTAGGCAGTTGCGGTTCTTGCTGTCAAATCGTTGCTCTTTCCCGCTTTCCTATGCCTGACCCCGCTGCTTCCGCCGACCTGCTCCTGCCCGATTCTCTGCTGCTCAACGGCCGCGAATTCCGCTACGCCGATATTCAGCAGTACCCCGCCCGCGCCCCTCAGGATCTGAACGGCTACGAGGCCCGGGTGCTGGATTTCGTGCGCCAGTGGTTGAACGGGGCCCAGGAATTCGGGCTGCGTACCTCCGGCTCCACCGGCCAGCCCCAGCTGATCCAGCTGAAACGGCGGCAGCTGGAAGCCTCGGCCCGCCGCACCGGCGACTACTTCGACCTGGGCCCCGGCGACCGGATGCTGGTGTGCCTGAACTGCGAGTTTGTGGGCGGCCTGATGATGCTGGTGCGCGGCCTGGAGCGGCGCATGCACCTGACCATCGTGGAGCCCCAAGCCGACCCGCTGGCCCTGGTGCTGGAGGCCGTCGACTTCGATTTTACCTCCTTTGTGCCCCTGCAAGTACGGGCCGTGCTGGCCGCCGGACACGTCTCGCGTCTGAACCGCATGAAGGGTATCCTGGTGGGCGGCGCGGCCGTGGAACGTAGTCTGGAAAAGGAGATTCAGCAGCTGCGGGTGCCGGTGTACGTGACGTATGGCATGACGGAAACGGCCTCTCACATTGCCCTGCGCCGCCTCAACGGCCCCACGGTGCAGCATACGTACCAGGTGCTACCTGGCATTACGGTAGCGCAGGACGCGCGCGGTTGCCTCACGGTGCGCGCCGACGTGACCGAAAACCAGCTCATCACCACCAACGACCGGATTACGCTGGCCGAGGACGGCCGCAGCTTCGAGTGGCTGGGCCGGGTGGATTTCGTGATAAACACGGGCGGCGTGAAGGTGCAGGCCGAAAAGGTGGAACAGGTGCTGGAAGTAGCCCTCACTGAACTGAACCTGAGCCGCCGGGCCTTTGTGGCCGGCCGCCCCGACAAGCGTCTGGGCGAGCAGGTCACGGCTTTTCTGGAAGGGCCCAAACTGACTATCACCCAACAGGAACACCTGCAAACCCTGCTCAGCCAGCGCCTGGACAAGTACGAAGTGCCCCGCGCCCTCGTCTTCGTGCCCGAGTTCCGCACCACCGCCTCAGGCAAGCTTGATCGTCCCGCTACCTTGCGGAGGGTGAATGGATGACATTTCACCCATTCTCTTCGGTATGTGAAATTATCCGTTGATTTGTGCAAGTTCTCCCCCTTGCTCTGCTTTCATGAATCGTACCCGTTTATCAGCGGCGGCCCTGTTGGTTGTTTCCCAATTGAGCGGCGGCTGCGCCAGCACTACCCGCACCACCGCCCCCGAGGCCGTTAGCACCACTACCCCCGAGGCCGCGCAGCAACCAGCTACCCCAACTACTCCAGCCGCGCCCGTTACCCCGCCCACCCCGCCGTTTCAGGTAGTGACCGAGCAGTTTGCCGACCTGCGGATTCTGCGCTACCAGGTACCGGGCTTTGAGGCGCTGGAGCCCCAGCAGAAAGAACTGCTGTACTACCTCTACGAGGCGGCCCTGAGCGGGCGCGACATTATTTACGACCAGAACTACAAGCATAACCTACGAGTACGCCGCACGCTGGACGCCGTGTGGAAAGCCAACGAGGAACGCCGCACCGCCAGCACCAACCAGCAGCAGATTGACCAGGCCACCCGGTTTGCCACCTACACTAAGCGGGTGTGGTTCAGCAACGGCATTCACCACCACTACAGCACCCGCAAGTTTGTGCCCGAGTGCACGCCAGCCTACTTTAAGGAGCTGATTTTCGCCACCGACTCCAAGCAGCTGCCTTTGGAGCCGGGCGAATCGGTGACGAAGTTTCTAGCCACCATGACGCCCATTCTGTTCGACCCGAACGTGGCGCCCAAGCGCGTAAACCAAGAGGCTGGCAAGGACTTAGTAAAAACTTCCGCTAGCAACTTCTACGAGGGCCTGACCCAGGCCGAGGTAGAGGCGTTCTACAAGAAGAAAATCAACCCCAAGGACCCGCAGCCGGTATCCTACGGCCTGAACTCCAAGCTGGTGAAAGACCGCCAGGGCCGCGTGCAGGAGCGCAAGTGGATGACCGAAGGCATGTACGACAAGGCCCTGACGCAGGTAGTGTTCTGGCTGGAAAAGGCCATTACCGTGGCCGAGAATCCCGAGCAGAAACTGGCCCTGCAGAAGCTGGTGCAGTTTTACCACTCCGGCGACCTGCGCAAGTGGGACGAGTACAACGTGGCCTGGGTACACGATACCCAGAGCCTTACCGACGTGGTAAACGGCTTTATTGAGGTGTACGGCGACCCGCTGGGCTACCGCGCCAGCTACGAGTCGGTGGTGTCGTTCAAGGATGTGGAAGCCACCAAGCGCATCAAGGCCATCGGCGACGAGGCCCAGTGGTTTGAGGACAACTCCCCCATCAAGCCCGAGCACCGGAAGAAAAACGTCATCGGCATTACGGCTAAGGTGATTACCACCGTGGTAGAGGCCGGCGACGCGGCCCCGAGCACGCCCATCGGCATCAACCTACCCAACGCCAGCTGGATCCGGAAGGAGCACGGCTCGAAATCGGTGAACCTGGGCAACATTGTGGATGCCTACAGTGCCGCCGACGCGGGCGGGATGCTGGACGAGTTTGCCTTCAACGACGCCGAGAAGCAGCGCGCCCGCCAGTACGCGGCCCTGGCCGGCAAGCTCCACACCGATATGCACGAGGTCATCGGGCACGCTTCGGGCCAACTCAACAAGGGCGTGGGCACGCCCAAGGAAACCCTGAAAAGCTACGCCTCGGCCCTGGAAGAAGCCCGCGCCGACCTGGTGGCCCTGTACTACCTCCCCGATGCCAAGCTGGCCCAATTAGGTGTGCTGCCGGCCGGCGGCGAGGTGGCCCGGGCCGAGTACGACAGCTACATCCGCAACGGCCTGCTGACCCAGCTGGTGCGCCTCAAGCTGGGCGAAACCGTGGAGGAAGCCCACATGCGCAACCGCCAGATGGTGGCCAAATGGGCCTTCGAGAAGGGCCAGAAGGACAAGGTGATTGAGCGCGTGACGCGCGAGGGTAACACCTATTTCCGGGTGAACGACTACGAGAAGCTGCGCGGCCTGTTCGGGCAGCTGCTGCGGGAGTTGCAGCGCATTACCAGCGAGGGCGACTACGCCGCCGGTAAGGCCCTCATCGAAACCTACGGCGTGAAGGTGGACCCCGTGCTGCACAAAGAAGTGCTGGCCCGTTACCAGAAGCTCAACATTGCGCCCTACGCCGGCTTCATCCAGCCCCGGCTGGTGCCCGTGGTCAAGGACGGCAAAATCACGGATGTGAAGGTGGAATACCCGACCGATTTCTCCCAACAGATGCTGGATTACGGCCGCAAATATCGCCTGCTGCCCAACTTCAACTAAGCCGGCGGGTTGTAGGCTCAGCTGCCGCCGAGCTTGCAACCCGCTTTTTTTGCGCACTTTTCGCCCCAACCATTCACCACCATGAAACAGATCTTCTCCACTTTACTGCTGGCCGCCACGCTGGCGGGCGGCGCCACCCAGGCCCGCGCCCAATCGACCCCGGCTCCGCGCCCGGTGCAGCCCGAGCCGGTTCGCTATGAGTTCTGTGAACTGATGCGCACGGGCTTCGTGAACGTGGGCAAGCCCGAAAAAGAGAAATCCGGCGACATATACGTGGACTTCGGCTACGGCTACGAGAAGCTGGGCGGCTCGGAGCAGGTAGTGCGCGAGGCCGGCAAGATTCAGGTATTCGCCACCACCATCAGCGCCATCAACTACATGGGTAGCCGGGGCTGGGAAATCGTGCAGATTCTGGAGCAGCCCATCAACTACAACGCCGGCCAGCCCAATGAGTACGTGCGCCGCTACGTGCTGCGCCGGCCGCTGTCGGCCAAAGGCGTGGCCAGCCCCCGGTAGCATTTGTTTGAAGCCGAAGTTGTAAAGTAAAAAGTCAATGCCCCACCTGTCATCCTGAGCGGAGCGAAGGATCTTATCACGTAAGCACGAGCCGTTGTTATGACAATCGTTCAAGCGTAGTAAGATCCTTCGCTCCGCTCAGGATGACAGGTGGGTCATTGACTTTACTTCCGCTCCAGCCCTTTCTGGGAGAACAGCCGCTCGTGGCCGCGTACTACTTTGATGAAGTCGCCGAGGAAGAGCTTAACGCGGCCGAAGAAGATGTAGCCGCTGATCTGGTCTTCGGGTAGCTCGCCGGAGGCGAACACCTGCCGGTACCCCGTGCCCGCCCCAATGCCCACCCACCGGAATACGCGGTAGTGCGCCGCAATGGAGGGCTCTACTAAATACAGAATCTGGTTGTTGGTTCGCTGTACGCCACCGTCGGGGAAGGTGTACTTGGTGTAGTAATTCCCGATGCCGACCTGCAGCGGTAAACTCAGCTCCCAACGCGGGTTCCCGATGAACACGTACTCGCCGTAGCCGGCCAGGTAGCGGAACCGCACCTCGTCGCGGGTGCCGGCGGGGGTGCCCACGGGTTGGGTCACGCGGGTAGGTACGCCGCCCGAGAGGCGGTACACGCCCAGGCCGGCCCGCCACCGCCCGCGCCACTCAATGCCGCCCTTCACCCCATTGATGCCCACCACTTTGCCATTGAGAATGGAAAAGCGCTGGTCGAACTGAAACACGGCCCGCCGGTGCGACTGGCGCACGAAAGTAGTATCCTCGGCTACGGCCGGCAGGGGGCCGGCCTGGGCTACAATCGGGGCCAGCAACAGCCCACCTCCAACCAGTACAGTACGCAAACAAGCAGCTTCCACGGCCCAAAGGTACGGGCAGGCGCGGCAGTAGTTGTTGTTTCGCCCCTATCGGCCCGCCGCTTCAGCTTCCCAGCACGGCGCTTCACCGGGTTTTGCGCGGGCCAATTCTGTGGTTTCGTGCATGTTTACAGCACCAAACCAATTGTGCTGCTCATGTCGCTGACTCCTGACTTTCTGTTTTCCCTCGCCAACCCGGTGGCTTTGTTGGGCTGGGCCCTGCTGGTACTGGCTCCGCGCTGGCGCGTAACCCAAGGGCTGGTGCTCAGCGGTGCGCTGACACTGGTGCTGGCTGGCTGCTACGCGTTGCTCATCGGTAGCCACTACCTGGGAGCCCACGCCCAGGAAGGTGGCTTCAGTACCCTCGCCGATGTGTCCGCGCTGTTCCGCAACCCCTGGGCCCTGCTGGCCGGCTGGGTGCATTACCTGTGTTTTGATCTGTGCCTGGGCATCTGGGAAAGCCGGGATGCCCGGCGGCGCGGCGTACCTCACCTGTTGCTGGTGCCCTGTCTGCTGCTCACGTTTCTGTTCGGGCCGGTGGGGTTGCTGCTCTACGCGCTGGCACGGCGGTTTTACGGTCGCGAGGCCGCGGTTTCTGTTTCGGTTCTTCCTGCTTAACGCTTCCTTATCATGATGGCTGCCCTCCCTCTGTCCCCGGCCGCTACGGCGGCATTTCTGTCCGTTTCTACCTGGATGCGCGTGCTGCACCGCGCCAACCCCGTGCTGGCCTGGGCCGGTTGGGTGCACGTAGCGCTGCTGCTGCTGGCCCTGGCAGGGCTGCTGCTGGATCAGCGCCTCGTCACCGGCCTGCCCGTGTGGATGAAGCCGGCCAAGTTTGCCCTCTCCGGTCTGCTCTACCTCTGGACGCTGGCCTGGCTATTGGCCGATCTGCCGGCCCCGGCCGCGGGGGCCGTGCGCCTCGTCAGTACCGCCGCGGCCCTGAGCATGGTGGTGGAAATGGCCTGCATCTGCACCCAGGCGGCCCGGGGCACCACCTCGCACTACAACGGTGCCACTGCCTTCGACGGGCTGGTATTCGGGCTAATGGGCTTGTTTATCCTGGTTAACACCCTGGCTACCATCTGGGCCGTGTATTTGGTGTGGCACTACCAGCCCCACGGCCCGGCGGGCTACGTGTGGGGCGTGCGGCTGGGGCTGCTGGTGTTTCTGGTGGGCTCGGTGCTGGGGGGCGTCATGATCCGGCTGGGCCAGCACACCGTGGGGGCTCCCGACGGCGGCCCCGGCCTGCCCGGCCTCGGCTGGAGTACCCGGGCCGGCGACCTACGCCTGGCCCACTTCCTGGGCATGCACGCGTTGCAGGCCCTGCCGCTGCTGGGCTGGGCGCTCAGCCGCTGGCAGCCCCGCCACGCCGGCGCGCTTACCTGGCTGGGAGCCGCCGTGTACGTAGCCGCCGTAGCCGCGCTGTTCCTCCAGGCCATGCGCGGGGTGCCGGTGGTAAGGTGGTGAGGTGGTGAAATTGAAAGAACGTCATTCCGAGCGAGCGAGGAATCTCGCGTGCTGATGTTGCCAAACTAACCGTCATGCTGAGCTTGCCGAAGCATCTCTACCGCTTCGTTGGCTTTACCATTGCAACGTCAGCACGCGAGATGCTTCGGCAAGCTCAGCATGACGTTCTTACAATTTCACCATTTCACAACCTCACTACTTCACAATTTCACCACCTCACTTCAACCGGCTGAATTTGCGGCGGATGATTTCCTGTACGGGCACGTTTTCGATTTTACTTTCCAGCCAGGAAATGATGTCGAGGTAGAGGAACGGGCGCCGCTCGTAGGGGTTTTCGGCAATGCGGATCAGCTGGTCTTTCAGCGTGATGAAGGCGTCCTTCAGCTGCGAGGGAGCCACGCCGCCCAGGTTGCGCAAGAACCGAAAAATGGCCTCCTGCATCTGCTGCTGGTCGTTCATCTTGCCCAGAAAACGGTATACGGAACGGATCTGGTATTCCAGGGCTTCGTCGCGGCCGGCTTCGTAGTGGGCAATCAGGTTGAGGATGCGGGCGAAGCACTGAATATCTTCGCGCAGGCTGGCTTCCTTGAACTGGATGACTTTTTCCAGGTACTCAATGGCCTTGCCCGGGTTGCCGCTGCCAAAGTACAGGCTGGCAATTTTGTAGTAGAATACCAGACGGCGGTGCAGATCCAGCTGCATGCGGAACCGGTCCAGATTTTCCAGTAGCTCGGGCACTATCTGCAGACCGGCCGTAAACTCGCCGCGCATGAAGTAGCCGTTGAGCCGGTTGGTGTAGATGTAGAGGAATAGCAGGGCCTCAATGTTGGGATTGGTACGCCGGTCAGGGTCGGCGGCGTAGGTTTCCACCTGCTCCAGCACCTGCGAAAACCGGCTGCCATAGAGCATGTTATACGTGGTAATGAGCACATTATGCAGGCCTTTGATATAGAGCATGGGCTGCTGCTCGCGCATCAGGTCGTTGTGCTCAAACAGGTCCACCCACTTTTGGGCGTAGCGGTAGCACTGCCGGAAGTTCTGGGTAATGGTGTAGTACCAGACGTGGGCCTGGTAATAGTATAGCTGCTCAAAAAAGCTGGCCTGGCGCGGGTCCAGCGGCGGCAGATCCTGCCGGAAATAGGCCGTTATCTTCTCGTAGTCCTGCTGGTTGCGGGTATGCCCGATCTTGAGGTAGCGGCCGTACATGCGCAGCGCCAGGTTCGACAGCTCATGCTCCCGGCCTACGTGCGCCACGGTATCGGTGGCCTCATCGGAGAGCTGCCGGGCCCGGCCCCGGATACTGCGCGTGATGTACTGGCCCTCAATCAACTTTTCAAACTCCAGGGCCAGCAGCACAATATGGCGCATTTCGGCCTGCAGTGCCACGGCTTTCACCTTATCCAGCATGCGCAGGCTGTGCTGGTAGAGGCCCCGGTTGTAGAGCACGCGGGCGTAATCCAGCTGTTCGTGCAGCTGAATATCGAGGTTGTGCCCGGCGTGGTACATGCGCAAACTGGAGAGCAGCTGCCGGTACAGATTCGCCTTGAGGTTGGCTACTTGCATTTTTTTGATGGCCGGCACCTGGGCCAGCATCCGCTCCTCATCGTAGCGTTCCTGCCCGTCGAGGGCGTCGAAGAGCTGCAGAAACTTCAGGCCCTCGGTGGAGCCCTGGCGGTTGGCAAACAGGCGGAAGTGCCGCTTTTCGGTGCGGGTCAGTGACTTAATCAGCTGGAAAACCGGGTCAGTGCTTTCGTTGGGCATTGTACAAGTTCAAAAATCAAAATTCTGTATATCAGATAGTTATTTGCAAATAATCGTTTTTTAGAAATAGTAAGCTTGCTGGAAAAAAGTTTTAGCCTGCTTGCCGGACAGCGGTACTTGCACGCATCATTCAGCCGTAAAGATGCCATGTCAGCGCAATTCTCCACTTCCTGGGCCGCACTATTTTCTACTCTCGCTCAAGCCGGCTGGCGCGCCACCATGCTGAGCGCGGCCCCGGCGGGCTGCGCCGTGCACGGCCGCTTCGCCCTGGCCCGAATAGAACCAAACCAAGGCCTCGCCCGACTACTACCGGGCACCTCCTTTCCCTTCCTGCTCCGCTAACTCCGGCAGGCGGCCGGGCGGACAGCGGGGGCAAAAGCAGGGCCGCCAGCCGGTCCTGACTTCCCCCGCCCGACTGGCTTTATGGTGCTTCGTTCTTACTCCCGCTTTCGTTGCTCATGTATTATTCCGCTGATACCGTTGCCTTCCTGGATGGCGAATTTGTTCCGGCCGCACAGGCTACCTGCGGCGTGTATGCCCAATCGTTGCACTACGGCTACGCCGTGTTTGAAGGGATTCGGGCCTACAATACTCCCGTCGGCACGCGAATTTTCAAGGCCGAGGAACACTTTGAGCGGCTGCACTACTCCTGCCGGGCCATTGGCCTGCCGCTGGCGTATTCGGTGGAGGAACTTACGCGCCTGAGCTACGAGGTACTGACGCGCAACAACCTGACCGACGCCTACATTCGGCCGCTGGTGTTTGCCGGCGCGCCTAACATGAGTCTGAAGGCGGCCAGCACCAGCAACGTGCTGCTGGCCGTGTGGGAATGGGGCAAGTACCTCGGCGACCAAAGCCTGCGCCTCACCATTTCGCCCTACGAGCGGCCCAACCCCAAGGCCGTGCCCATCGAGGCCAAGGTGGCGGGGCACTACGTGAATTCCATCATTGCCAGCACCGAGGCCAAAGGCCGGGGCTACGACGAGGCCCTGCTGCTGGATATGCACGGCAACGTAGCCGAAGGGCCCGGGGCCAACTTTTTCTTTGAGCGCGACGGGGAACTGGTTACGCCTCCGGCCGGCAGCATCCTGCGCGGCATTACCCGCAACACCATCATCGACCTGGCCCGCGAGGCCGGCATAACCGTGACGGAGCAGTTTTTCGGCCCCGAAGAGCTGCGCACCGCCGAGGCCGCCTTCATGACTGGCACTGCCGCCGAGGTCATCGGCATTGCCTCCGTGGATGAGGTGGTGTTCGAGCGCCCCTTCCAGCAAACCATCGGCGGCATGCTGGCCCAACACTACCACGCGCTGGTAACGGGGCAGTCGGTAAGCGTGGCGCTGTAGAGACGCGACACTTCGCGTCTCGGCGTCAGAACAACAACGGCTGCACAGTAAGTCAACCCCAACGCCACAACCTCAGCAACGACGAGACGCGAAGTATCGCGTCTCTACAACCACCAACATGGCAGCCTCCCCCACCAATCGTCAGGCTCCCCCTCTCCCCCTAGAGAGGGGGCCGGGGGGGTGAGGCAACCCGAACGAAGCGGCAGAGATGCTTCGGCAGGCTCAGCATGACGTTCTTTTTCCGCCTGCATACTACACACCAGGCCTTAAACTCTACAATCATGGCCCTGAACAAATACAGCCGCATCTATACCCAGGACGACAGTTTGCCGGCTTCGCAGGCCATGCTGATTGGCTCGGGGCTGACGGATGCCGATTTGCGCAAGCCGTTCGTGGGCATCTGCTCCACAGGCTTCGAGGGCAACACCTGCAACATGCACCTCAACCAGCTGGCCGACGAGGTGAAGGTGGGCGTGCAGCAGCAGGGGCTGGTGGGGCTACGCTTTAACACCATTGGCATTTCGGATGGCATCACCAATGGCACGCCGGGCATGCGCTACTCCCTCGTGTCGAGGGAAATCATTGCCGATTCCATTGAAGCCATGGCCGGGGCCCACAACTACGACGCCCTGGCCTGCGTGGTGGGCTGCGACAAAAACATGCCCGGGGCCCTGATTGCCATGGCCCGCCTCAACCGCCCCAGCCTGATGGTGTACGGCGGCACCATCCGGGGCGGCACGTTCAAGGGGCAGCAGCTCAACATCGTGTCGTGTTTTGAAGCCTACGGGCAGAAATTACAGGGGCAGATTTCGGAGGAAGATTACCGGGGCATCATTCACAATGCCTGCCCGGGGCCGGGAGCCTGCGGGGGTATGTACACGGCCAATACCATGGCTGCCGCCATCGAAACCCTGGGCCTGAGCGTGCCGTCCTCCTCCTCGGCGCCGGCCGAAAGTGCCGAGAAGCACGCCGAATGTCTGAACACCGGCACCTACCTGCGCCGCCTGCTGGAGCTCGACCTCAAGCCCCGCGACATTCTGGTGCGCGAGGCCTTCGAAAACGCCCTGGTGGTGACCACCGTGCTGGGCGGCTCCACCAACGCCGTGCTGCACCTGATTGCCATTGCTCACGCCGCCGGCGTGCGGCTCACGCTGGCAGATTTCCAGGCCGTGAGCGACCGGACACCTGTATTGGCCGACCTCAAGCCCAGCGGCCGGTACCTGATGGAGGACCTATCGGCCCGGGGCGGGGTGCCGGCCGTGCTCAAAACCTTGCTCAACGCCGGCCTGCTGCACGGAAATTTGCTGACCGTAACGGGCCGCACCCTGGCCGAAAATCTGGCCGACGTGGCTCCGCTGGGGCCCGAGCAGGATGTGCTACGGCCGGCCAGCCACCCTATCAAGGCCGATGGCCACATTCAGATTCTGTACGGTAACCTGGCTCCCCAGGGCGCGGTAGCCAAAATCACCGGCAAGGAAGGCACTCGGTTTGCGGGGCCAGCAATTGTGTTCAACTCCGAGCAGGAGCTGAATGAGGGCATTACCCAAGGCCTGATTCAGCCGGGCCACGTGGTGGTCATTCGGTACGTGGGGCCCAAGGGCGGGCCGGGTATGCCCGAAATGCTCAAGCCCACGTCGGCCATCATCGGGGCCGGGCTGGGCGACAAGGTAGCGCTGCTAACCGACGGCCGCTTTTCGGGCGGCACCCACGGCTTCGTCATCGGCCACGTCTGTCCCGAAGCCTACGACGGCGGCCCACTGGCCCTGGTGGAAAACGGCGACTGGATTACGCTGGACGCCGCCGCCAACACCATCGACGTGGAGCTGAGCGACGAGCTGCTGGCCCTGCGCCGCCAGCAGTGGCAGCAGCCCGCGCCCCCGGTCAGCCAGGGCGTGCTGCTGAAATACATCCGCACCGTGAGCAATGCCAGCCACGGCTGCATCACCGACTTAGCCGACGACAGCCATGTTCCCGAACCCACAGCTTCAGTCCGCGCCGGCCTCCGCTGAGGCCCCGGCCGCGTCACCGGTGTCCGGAGCCGTGGCGTTGCTTCAGGGTCTGGTGGCCGAGGGCGTTGACACGATTTTCGGCTACCCTGGCGGGGCCATCATCCCCATTTACGATGCCCTGTACGACTTTCAGGAGCAGTTGAACCACGTGCTGGTGCGCCACGAGCAGGGCGGCATTCACGCCGCCCAGGGCTACGCCCGCGCCTCGGGGCGGGTGGGCGTGGTGTTTGCCACCAGCGGCCCCGGCGCCACCAACCTCGTCACCGGCCTGGCCGACGCCCAGATTGACTCCACCCCGCTGGTCTGCATCACGGGCCAAGTGTTTGCGCATCTGCTGGGCACCGATGCCTTCCAGGAAACTGACATTCTCAACATCACCACGCCCGTTACCAAGTGGAACCACCAGATAACGGACGCCCGCGACCTGCCCGCCGCGCTGGCTAAGGCCTTCTACATTGCCCGCAGCGGCCGGCCCGGCCCGGTACTGCTCGACATTACCAAAAATGCCCAGCTGCAGCTGTTCGAACACGCCGCCTACGTGCCCTGCACCTACATTCGCAGCTACCGGCCCCGGCCCGTGGTGCGCCCCGAGTACGTGCAGCAGGCCGCTGAGCTCATCAACCGCGCCGAGCGGCCCCTTATTCTCTGGGGGCAGGGCGTGCTGCTGGGCCGGGCCGAGGCCGAATTCCGGGCGCTGGTGGAGAAAAGCGGCATTCCGGCGGCTTGGACGATTCTGGGCGCCGGGGCGCTGCCCACCGACCACCCGCTGAACGTGGGCATGCTGGGCATGCACGGCAACTATGGCCCCAACGTCCTTACCAACGAGTGCGACGTGCTCATTGCCATCGGTATGCGCTTCGACGACCGGGTGACGGGCCGCCTCGACAAGTACGCCCGCCAGGCCCAGGTGATTCACCTTGACATCGACCCCACCGAAATCGACAAGAACGTAACGGCCACCGTGCCGGTGTGGGGCGACTGCAAAGAAACCCTGCCCCTACTCACGCAGCTGGTAGCCGCCCGTCAGCACCCCGAGTGGCGTCAACGCTTCCGCGACCATGACGCCGAGGAAGTGGCCGCCGTGATTCAGGATGAGCTGTTCCCGACCCAGGACGAGCTGACCATGGGCGAGGTCATCCACCAGCTCAACCAGCTGACCCAGGGCGAGGCCATCATCGTGACGGATGTGGGGCAGCACCAGATGGTAGCCTGCCGGTACGCCCGCCTCAACCACCCGCGCCTGAGCATTACCAGCGGCGGGCTGGGTACCATGGGCTTTGCGCTGCCGGCCGCCATCGGGGCCAAGTACGGGGCCCCGGCGCGCACCGTGGTGGCCGTTATCGGCGACGGGGGCATTCAGATGACGATTCAGGAGCTGGGCACCATCATGCAAACCGGCATCCAGGTAAAGATTCTGCTGCTCAACAACCAGTTCCTGGGCATGGTGCGGCAGTGGCAGGAGCTGTTTCACGAGCGGCGCTACTCCTGCGTGGACATTGCCAGCCCCGACTACGTGACGGTAGCCAACGGCTACGGCATTGCCGCCCGCCGCGTCGAGCACCGCCCCGACCTGCAGCCGGCCCTGCGCCAGCTGCTGGCGCACCCTGGCTCCTTCCTGCTGGAAGTACGCGTGACCCGCGAAAACAACATTTTCCCGATGGTACCCCAGGGCTGCGGCGTAGGCGAAATCAGGCTGAAGTAGAGACGCAACATTTTGCGTCTCGTCGTTGAACAGCCGGAATCGGGTAGGTCAGCTACCCAACATCAGCAATGAGGAGACGCAAAATATTGCGTCTCTACAGCACACGACAGCAATGACGCAGCAACCCAATGACCGCCAGGAATACAACATCACGGCCTATACCGAGAACCAAGTGGGGCTGCTGAACCGAATTGCCATTATCTTCTCCCGCCGCAAAATCAACGTGGAGAGCCTGAATACCTCCCCGTCGGAGATTGAGGGGATTCACCGCTTCAACATGGTGGTGGTGGAAACCGAGGATGTGGTCCGCAAGATTGCCCGTCAAATGGAAAAGCAGGTGGAAGTACTGAAAGTGTACTTCAACCCCAACGAGGAGGTTATCTGGCAGGAAATGGCCCTCTACAAAGTCCCCACCGACATTATTGCCGAGCGTGCCGTAGTGGAGCGGCTGCTTCGGGAGCACGGGGCCCGCGTGGTGGTCATCCGCAAGGATTACACGGTGTTTGAAACCACCGGTCACCGCGAGGAAACCGACAAGCTGCTGGCCGTGCTGCACCCCTACGGCCTCATCGAGTTCGTGCGCTCGGCCCGCATTGCCATCATCAAGGACAGCCAGGGGTTTCACCACAAGCTCCGCGAGTTCGAGCGTCGGGAGCCCGGCGCGGAAGTCAGCGAAAACGAGTTCCTGGGCCGCCGCGACAAGGTGTTTTCGATGTAACCCCACCCCCGGCCCCTCCCCTCCGGGAGAGGGGTGCCAGACGCAAGATATTTCAGAACGCACCCCTATCCCGGAGGGGAGGGGCCGGGGGTGGGAGCCACCCACCAAAAACCGTAAACAAATCACCATAAACCACCAACCAACATGGCAACCATCAACTTTGGCGGCGTAGAAGAAAACGTAGTAACCCGCGAGGAATTCCCGCTGGAAAAAGCCCGGGCCATTCTGCAGGACGATACTATTGCCGTGCTGGGCTACGGCGTGCAGGGCCCCGGCCAGGCCCTGAACCTGCGCGACAACGGCTTCCGCGTTATCATCGGGCAGCGCCAGGATTCGGCTTCGTGGCGCAAGGCCGAGGCCGATGGCTGGGTGCCCGGCGAAACCTTGTTCGACCTGGAAGAAGCAGCCGCGCGGGGCACCATCCTGGCCAATCTACTCTCCGATGCCGGCCAGATTGCCGTGTGGCCCACGCTCAAAAAGCACCTCACGGCCGGCAAAACCCTCTACTTCTCCCACGGCTTCGGCATCACCTTCAACGACCAGACCCACATCATTCCGCCCGCCGACGTGGACGTGGTGCTGGTAGCGCCCAAGGGCAGCGGTACTAGTCTGCGCCGGCTGTTTGTGGCCGGGGGCGGCCTGAATTCGTCGTTTGCCGTGTACCAGGATGCCACCGGCCATGCCTACGAGAAGGCGGTGGCTTTGGGCATCGGGGTGGGCTCGGGCTACCTGTTCGAAACCGATTTCCGCAAGGAAGTGTACTCCGACCTCACCGGCGAGCGGGGCGTGCTGATGGGTGCCCTGGCCGGCATCATTGAGGCCCAGTACCAGGTGCTGCGCCAGCGCGGCCACTCGCCCTCCGAGGCCTTCAACGAAACTGTGGAGGAACTCACCCAGAGCCTGGTGCCGCTGGTGGGCGAAAACGGCATGGATTGGATGTTCAGCAACTGCTCCGTAACGGCCCAGCGCGGCGCCCTCGACTGGAAAGGCCGCTTCCGCGAAGCCACCCTACCCGTGCTCAACGAGCTCTACGACAGCGTGGCCTCGGGCCAGGAAGCCGCCCGCACCATCCAGCGCGGCTCCACGCCCGGCTACCGCCAGGAGCTGGAAGCCGAGCTGAAGGAAGTGCGCGACTCGGAGCTGTGGCAGACCGGCGCCACCGTGCGCGAGCTACGCTCCAGAGCTGCCGAGAAAGTGGAAAAAGAAGAAAGCTACGCCCTCACAGCCGACGGCAATTAGAACGTAACCTCCTGTCATCCTGAGCGGAGCGAAGGACCTTATTACGTGAGAACGAGTCGTGGTTACGATTATCGTTCCTGTGTGGTAAGGTCCTTCGCTCCGCTCAGGATGACAGCTATATTTCCGCTGCATGCACGAACCCGCCACCCTCACCGCCGCCTTGCCACTGCCACTGGTGGAACAGGCAGCCCGTACGCTGCAGGGCGTCATCTACCCCACACTGCTCCAGCACAATCTAGGGCTTTCAGCCACCTTTGGGGCCGATATTTACCTGAAGCGCGAGGATTTGCAGGTGGTGCGTTCCTACAAGATTCGGGGGGCGTACAACAAGATGGCGGGGCTGCCGGCCGATGAGGCCACCCGGCCGGTGGTGTGCGCTTCGGCCGGCAACCACGCCCAGGGCGTGGCCTACGCCTGCCAACTGCTGGGTCGGCGCGGCTACATCTTCATGCCCGCCGCCACCCCCGCCCAGAAGGTAGACAAGGTGCGCCTGTTCGGGCGCGACCAGGTGGAAATTGTGCTCACCGGGGCCACGTTCGATGATTCGTCGAGGGCGGCGCAGGAGTTTTGCCAGCAGCGCCAGGGCGTGTACGTGCACCCGTTCGACGATGCGGCCGTGGTGGCCGGGCAGGCAACCGTGGGCCTGGAAATTTTGCGCGACGCCCCCGCTCCCATCGACTTCGTGTTTATGCCCATCGGGGGCGGGGGGCTGGCGGCGGGCGTGAGCAGCGTGTTCCGGCAGCTCAGCCCCGCCACCCGGCTGGTAGGCGTGCAGCCCCTGGGCGCGCCCTCCATGCACCGCGCCATCCAGACGGGCACGCGCCAGCCGCTGGAGCACATCGAGAGCTTCGTGGACGGGGCGGCGGTGAAGTGCCCCGGCGAGCTGACGTTTACCATCTGTCGGGAGCTGCTGGATGAGGTGGCGCTGGTGCCCGAGGGCCAGGTATGCGAGGACCTGCTGCGCATGTACAATGAGGAGGGCATTGTGCTGGAGCCGGCCGGCACACTCAGCCTCTCGGTGCTGCACCAGTACGCCGCCCAGATCCGGGGCAAAACGGTGGTGTGCATCCTCAGCGGCTCCAACAACGACATCACCCGCATGGAGGACATCAAGGAGCGGGCTTTGCGCCACCAGGGCCGCAAGCACTATTTCCTGGTCACCTTCAACCAGAAGCCCGGAGCCCTGCGCCGCTTCGTGAACCACGTGCTGCGCGAGGACGACGACATCATCCAGTTTCAGTACATCAAGAAGAACAACAAGGAAAAAGGCCCCGTTTTCGTCGGCCTGGAAGTGCAGCGCCCCCACGACATTGCCGAAATCCAGCAGCGCATGGTGGCCGAGGGGTTTTCGTACGAATATTTAAACGGGAAGCAGGATTTTCTGAGTTTGCTAGTGTAAAGTGTAACTATTTTTTATAAATCATATTCACTATTTCTTCTCCCGATTGATTGCCCAATATTATCAGCTCCTTCTTTTCCCCTTGAGCCGTTTCAACATAGACTCTTCCATCATGAGGATAGTATCCCATTCCCCATTTTTTATTCGAATTATGCCAAGCAGATTTGATATCATTTCTTGAAATTACGAAGCTACCTTTATGCTTATTCAATACTTCATCACTCAGAAAATCTGTATTTTCTATATCTCTAATATATTTTTCCTTTACATATGAGTATGGATTTGATAAATCACCTCTAACAACTAATGATTTGACCATCTCATTTGCGAGAATATTTCCACCACTTTCTATACTAACCATACCATTTACTTTTAGCGCAATTAACTTCTCATGAGTCACAAGCACTAAGAATGTTCTATTCATGATTAGATTATAATATTCCATAGCAACAAAATGATTATCCTCTTTCAGCACAAACTCTTTCAGTGTCATTATCAACGCAGTTATAGTCACTCAATGAGTGCAATTAATTTCTATTCAAAGATAACTCTAGTAACGAAGACTACACCCACCGTTCACAGAACTGCATGTGACCTTTATCTGAATGGTATTGGCCCTCGTAAGCAATAACCATTCAATTTTCTTTAAATCAGCAACTTACAGCCACATTAGCAACTTTTTGAAATAGTAGGCGTGCCGAAAACCGGTTTCGGGGGGCCGGGGCTGGGGGTGTACTTGGGGCTTTCCTTCTGCCACGAAGTCATTGCCCCATGTCTACCGAGAAAGTCCACATCTTCGATACTACCCTGCGCGACGGGGAGCAAGTGCCCGGCTGCAAACTGAACCGGGACGAGAAACTGCTCATTGCCCGGCAGCTGGAGCTACTCGGCGTGGACGTGATTGAGGCCGGCTTCCCGGTTTCCAGTCCCGGCGACTTCGCGGCGGTGGCGGCCATTGCGGCCCAGACCCGCGAGGCCACCGTCTGCGGCCTTTCCCGGGCCGTGGAAAACGACATTCGCACGGCGGCCGAGGCCCTGAAAGCGGCCCGTTACCCGCGCATTCACACGGGTATTGGCACTTCGGAGTCGCACATTCGGTACAAGCTGCTGAGCACGCCCGAGCAGGTGCTGGAGCGGGCGGTGGCGGCCGTGAAGCTGGCCAAGTCGTTTGTGGAGGACGTGGAGTTTTATACCGAGGACGCCGGCCGCACCGACAACGAGTTTCTGGCCCGCGTGTGCGAGGCCGCCATCCGGGCCGGGGCCACCGTGCTCAACATCCCCGACACCACCGGCTACTGCCTCCCGGCCGAGTACGGCGCCAAAATCAAGTACCTCGTGGATAACGTGCGCGGCATTGAGCGGGTCCGCCTCTCCACCCACTGCCACAACGATTTGGGCATGGCCACGGCCAACTCCATTGCGGGCGTGTTGGGCGGCGCCCGGCAGGTAGAATGCACCATCAACGGGGTGGGCGAGCGGGCCGGCAACACGGCCCTCGAAGAAGCCGTGATGGTGCTCCGCCAGCACCCCTACCTCAACTTCAGCACCGGCATCAACACCAAGCTGCTGGCCGAAACCTCGGCTATGGTGTCGCACCTGATGAGCATGCCGGTGCAGCCCAACAAGGCCATTGTGGGGGCCAACGCCTTTGCCCACTCCAGCGGCATTCACCAGGACGGCGTGATTAAGCACCGCGAAACCTACGAAATCATCGACCCGCGCGAGGTGGGCATGCCCGATTCCAGCATTGTGCTCACCGCCCGCTCGGGCCGCGCCGCGTTGGCCTACCGCCTCCAGAAAATCGGCTACGACTTCGACCGCGTGGCCCTCAACAAAGCCTACACCCATTTCCTCGTCCTGGCCGACCGTCAAAAGGAGGTCGTGGACGAGGATTTGCGCGTGATGGTGGAGCAGCAACAACTGGTAACGGCGGGGTGATTCCCCCTCCTGATGAGCTGTAGAGACGCAATATTTTGCGTCTCGTCGTTGAACGACCAGGTAATGAACAACTTGGATACACTAAATATAACAACGTCAGCAACGAGGAGACGCAAAATATTGCGTCTCTACACCCAACGTCAGCGCACGAGACAGATCAGTGCCTTTACTCCTATCCTAACCACCCCACCCCTCTCTCATGCCCCACACCTTATTTGATAAAATCTGGGATGCGCACGTGGTGCGCGAGGTGGCCGGCGGGCTGTCGGTGTTTTACATCGACCGGCACCTGATTCACGAGGTGACCAGTCCCCAGGCCTTTGACGAGCTGACGGCCCGGGGCCTGACGCTGCGCCGCCCCGGCCAGATCCTGGCTACCGCCGACCACAACGTACCCACCCGTCACCAGGACCAGCCGATTCAGGACCCGCTCAGCCGCTCCCAGGTGGATAAGCTCACCGAAAACTGCGCCCGCCACGGCGTAGAGCTATTCGGCCTGGGCCACCCCTACCAGGGCATTGTGCACGTCATCGGGCCGGAGCTGGGCCTCACGCAGCCGGGCCTTACCATCGTCTGCGGCGACTCGCATACGTCCACCCACGGCGCGTTTGGCACCATTGCGTTCGGCATCGGTACCAGCCAGGTGACGCAGGTAATGGCCTCGCAATGCCTGCTGCTGGATAAGCCCCGGCGCATGCGCATTACCGTGGACGGGGAATTGCAGCCGGGCGTATCGGCCAAGGATATTATTCTGCACATCATTGCCCAACTGGGTACGGGCGGGGCCACCGGCTACTTCGTGGAGTACGCCGGCAGCGCCATCCGTAGCCTGAGCATAGAGGGCCGCATGACGGTGTGCAACATGAGCATCGAAATGGGCGCGCGCGGTGGCCTCATTGCCCCCGATGCCACTACGTTCCAGTACCTGCACGGCCGCCCCTTCGCGCCGCAGGGCGAGGCTTGGGACCGGGCTGTAGCCTACTGGCAAACCCTGTTCTCCGACGAAGATGCGCAGTTCGACGCGGAGTTGCACTTCGACGCGGCGGCCATCAGCCCGATGATAACCTTCGGCACCAACCCCGGCATGGGCATGCCGTTGGCCGCCAGCATTCCGGCCCTGCCCGAGGCGGCAGAGGCTCCGAGCTTCGAGAAGTCGTTGCGGTACATGGGCTTTGCGGCGGGCGAGTCGTTGCTGGGCAAGGAAATCAGCCACGTATTCATCGGCAGCTGCACCAACTCCCGCATCGAGGATTTGCGCACGGTGGCGGCCTACGTGCGGGGCAAGCACAAGGCCGCCCACGTGGAGGCCATCATCGTGCCCGGCTCCCAGCAGGTGGCCCGGCAGGCCATTGCTGAGGGCCTCGACCAGGTGCTGGCCGCCGCCGGCTTCGAGCTGCGCGAACCGGGCTGCAGCGCCTGCCTGGCCATGAACGAGGACAAGATTCCGGCCGGGGCCTACTGTGTGTCTACCTCCAACCGCAACTTCGAAGGCCGCCAGGGTCCCGGCGCCCGCACCCTGCTGGCCTCGCCGCTGGTAGCCGCCATCACGGCCGTGGAAGGCCGGCTGGTGGACGTGGCCGAGTACGTCTGAGCAACAGAAAAAGCCCGTCATTCCTCGGCTGCGCTCGGAATGACGGGCTGCGTTAACAATTGCCCCTCTCTCACTCCACCCATGGAAAAATTCACCACCCTACGTTCCGGCCTGGTTCCGCTGCCTATCGAAAACGTGGACACCGACCAGATTATCCCGGCGCGCTTTCTGAAAGCCACCACCCGCGAAGGGTTCGGCGAGAACCTGTTTGCCGACTGGCGCTACGCCGCCGACGGCCAGCCCAAACCGGATTTCGTCCTCAACGAGCCGCGTTACCAGGTCCATCGGATCTTACTGGCGGGCAAGAATTTCGGGTGCGGCTCCAGCCGGGAACACGCCGCCTGGGCGTTGTATGACGCCGGTTTTCGAGTGGTCATCAGCAGCTACTTCGCTGATATTTTCCGGGGCAACGCCCTCAATACCGGCCTGCTGCCGCTGCAGGTAACGCCCGGGGAGCTGCGGGAACTATTTGCCCTGGTGGAGCAGGATGCGCGGGCTGAGGTGACGGTGGAGCTGCCCGGCCAGACGCTGCTCGTGCCGGGCCGCCGGGAGCCCATTCGCTTCGAGCTGGACGCCTACAAGAAAGAGTGCCTCCTCAACGGGTACGACGACATCGATTTTCTTATCAGCCAGGAATCGGCTATTACCGCCTTCGAGCAGCAACGGACATGGGTATTTTAAGCAAACAGATTGTGGTATTGCCCGGGGATGGAATCGGGCCGGAAGTATGTAGGGAAGCCGTGCGCGTGCTGAGGGCCGTGGCCGACCGGTTCGGGCACGAGTTTCACTTCGACTACCACCTGATGGGGGCCTGCGCCATCGACGCCACCGGCTCGCCCCTGCCCGAGCTTACCCTGGATGCCTGCCACCAGGCCGATGCCGTACTGCTGGGTGCCATCGGCGACCCGAAGTACGACCACGACCCTGCCGCCCCGGTGCGCCCCGAGCAGGGCCTACTACGCCTGCGCAAGGAGCTGGGCCTGTACGCCAACATCCGCCCCGTCACGGCCTACGACCAGCTGCTGGAACACTCCCCGCTCAAAGCCGACCGCATTCAGGACACCGATATGCTGATTTTCCGGGAGCTGACGGGCGGGGTGTATTTCGGGGAGAAGGGCCGCTCTGCGGACGGTAACTCGGCCTACGACAACTGCACCTACTCGCGGGCGGAGATTGAGCGGATTACCCACCGCGCCTTCCGGGCCGCCGAAACCCGCCGTCACCACCTCACGCTGGTCGACAAGGCCAACGTGCTGGAAACCTCCCGCCTCTGGCGCGAAACCGTGCAGCAGCTGGCCCCGCAGTATCCCAGCGTCGCCCTCGACTACCTGTTCGTGGACAACGCCGCCATGCAAATCATCCTGAACCCGCGCCAGTTCGACGTGATTCTGACCGAAAACATGTTCGGCGACATCATTTCCGACGAAGCCTCGGTTATTGCCGGCTCTTTAGGTATGCTGCCCTCCGCCTCGGTGGGCGATGCAGTGGCTTTGTTCGAACCTATTCACGGCTCGTATCCGCAGGCCAAAGGCAAAGGCATTGCCAACCCCATTGCCACCATCCTGTCGGCGGCCATGCTGCTGGACCACTTCGGGCTGCCCGAAGAAGCCGACACCGTGCGCGCCGCCGTGCAGCACGCCCTCAACCAGCAGGTTGTCACGCCCGAGCTGAACCCGGCCACCCGCTACACCACCGAGCAGGTGGGCAGCTTCATTGCCTACGCCGTGCTGGACATTGCCGACTGCGAGATGCACCGCAACAACATCCGTCTGGGCATGAGCACCATTATTTAGCCGTTACAGCTCCGCTACGGACGGTTTTCTACGGTTCGGGCTGGCATAACTGAACCGGCCAGGCATGCTGCAACAGTGCCTGTGCCCGGTTCAGCCTCCGCCGGATGCCAGCCCGGATGGTAGAGAATCGGCCGAAACCAGGCAGCGGCCACTACTTGCACCGGAGAGGGGTGCCCAAGGCCCGGAAGGCTGACAGCTGCTGTCGGTGTCCGGGCCTTTTTTCGTGGCCGGACGCCAACGATTCACCCGGGTGGCTTTTACGCTTCACCCTGGGGCCGGGGCCGGCTCACCCCGTTTGTGTCAGGATAGATGCCAAAGGATGCGGATGTTTGACTCAGTTAACGGCTCAGCAACCAAATCTTCCATCCTTCATTCTTACCACTATGCGCCACTTCTCCGCCCCCGTTCTTCGCTTCCGTTTTTTGCTGCTGCTGGTACTGCTGGTGTCTGGCACTATTGCCCAGGCACAAAAGCAGCCGGCTTTGGCTACTGGCCCTCGCACCGTACTCACTTCCGATTCGGTGAAGCTGTTTGTGCAGGTAGCGGGCCAGGGTACGCCCTGCCTGTTTGTGCACGGCGGGCCGGGGGCGGGTAGCTACTCGTTTGAGAAGCTGGGCGGAAACCGGCTGGAAGACAAGCTGCAGATGGTGTACCTGGACCAGCGCGGCAGTGGGCGCTCGGGCAGTTCCCGCACCAAAAACTACTCCATGGCCCGCATGGTGCAGGATATGGAAGAGCTGCGCCAGCAGCTAGGCGTACAGAAATGGGTGGTGATGGCCCACTCCTTCGGGGGCACCATTGCCACGGCCTACGCCCAGAAGTACCCCCAGCGGGTGCAGGCCCTGGTGCTGGTGAACAGCGTGCTGAACCCGGTAGCTTCGTTGGATAGCATGCTGGCCTACGGTACCAGCCTGCTACCTGCCGCCGCCCGTCCCGCCCCCGGCCTGCCCCAGATGCAGCGGTTTGGCATGGTAATGGGCGCTTTGCAACAGCAAAAAATGGCCGGACAACTCCAATTCTCGCACGACTCCCTGGCCGCCCGGGCCATGCGCGCCAGCCGCGCCGTACCCGGCAACCCGGAGTTTGCCCAGCAGGTATTCAGCGGCCGGCTGGCTGATTACGGTCAGGATTACGGCCCCGCCACGGCCCGGCTCACCATGCCTGCGCTGGTAATTCTGGGCGAAGACGACCATACCACCGGCGCCACGGCCGCTACTTACCAGTTCCCCCGCAAGCAGGTGGTTACGCTGCCCGGCAAGCACAACTCGTTTCTGGAGCAGCCCGCGCAGTTCCGGCAGGTGGTAGCGGACTTCGTGCAAAAAAACCGGTAAGATTCACCACAACACGGCGGCCTTGCTGCACAGCACTGGCTCCGGGCGCACCCGCACGGCCCGCTGCAACCCACTTTATTCCTCTATGCCAATGTCGTATCCTGCCTCCGCTCGCCTGTTGGCCGCGGCTCTGCCCGCACCGCACTACCACGATACGTACCGCCTGCCGGTAGCAACTGCTCTGCCGGCTTCAGAGGCGGCCCGCCTGCTGTTTGGGCCTGATTCGGCCCCATGTTGGGTGCGCTGCCTGCTAGCCCTGCGCAACACCCTGGCGTCCTGGGTAGGCTTGAAGTCCACCCTCCGGCCGGGGCCCATGCCCGATCAGCTGGAAGCCGGCGGGCAGTTGGGGCCTTTTCGGATATTCGCCGTACAGCCCACGGAGGTTCTGCTGGGCCTTGATGACCGGCACCTCAACTTCCGGGTAGCCGTGCTGACGGCCGAGCCCCACACGGTGGACCTAACCACCGCCGTGCATTTTCACAACTGGGTTGGGCGCGTATATTTCGCCGGTATTACCCCGTTTCACCGGGCCGTGGTGCGGGCCCTGTTGCGCCGGGCCGAGCCCCGCTTCATGGCCCCTTATGCCTCTCATGCCGTTTCGTGACCGTCTGCTGCTGCTCTGGGGCATTCCCATTGGCTCCTTGCTAGTGCTGCTGCCCCGGGGGCTGCTGCAGGTGCGGTCAATACCTGAGTTTCTGGTGGCCTGGGCAGTTTCCTTGAGCTTTACTACGGTATTCTGGTTATCGGGCCGTGCCCTGTGGGCTCTCTTGTTCCGACGGTTTCCGGGCATGCACCAAACGCGGCAGCGACTGTGGCTGCTGGCCAGCATCAATACCACTACTACGGCCGTGGTTACAGTGATGCTGCTGTCTATTTCAGCGAAACTGCACGGCATTCAGCTGCCAGTTTCGGTATGGTTTACCGAGTTCGGTCTGAACATGGTACCCACCATCATTGTGCAGCTCATCTACGAAAGCTGGAATTATTTCCGGCAGTGGGCCGAGAATGTGCGCCGCACCGAGCAGCTGCAGAGTGCCAGCACCCGCAGTCAGCTGGAAGCGTTGCAAAGTCAGCTCGACCCGCATTTTCTGTTCAACTCCCTCAACACCCTCTCGGCCCTTATTGAACCCGACAACGCGGCGGCCCAGGATTTCGTGGAGCAGCTTTCCGATGTGTACCGCTACGTGCTGCTGGCCCGCGACCAAACCACCGTGCCGCTGAGCGAGGAGATGGCCTTCGTGGAAACCTACTTGGCCCTGCACAGAGCCCGCTTCCGCGACAATCTGCGGGTGCAGTGGCAGGTGCCGCCCGCCGCCCACGCGGCCCGGGTGGCTCCGCTCAGCGTGCAGCTGCTGGTGGAAAACGCCCTCAAGCACAACGTGGCCTCCCGGGAACACCCGCTGCGACTGGAACTCACCGCCGACCCGGCCACTGGCTCCTTCACGGTGCGCAACACCCTGCGCCCCCGCACCGCCGGCCTCGCGCCCGGCACCGGCACCGGCCTGCGCAATGTGCGCCACCGCTACGAGCTGCTGCAAGCCACCCACCCGGTAGCCGTCAGCACTGAAAACGGCTGGTTTCAGGTGCGGCTGCCGTTACTTTGAGGAGTTAGAAAAAAGAACGTCATTCTGCCTCCCCACTAACTTCTCACTCCTACCTCTGCATGACCGTTCTGCTGCTCGAAGACGAATACCCGGCCGCCGAGCGGCTGCAACGCCTGCTGCGCCAAGCCTCTCCCGAAGCTCAGGTACTGGCCGTACTGGATAGCGTGGCCGGAGCTCTGCACTGGCTGGATACGAACCCGGCCCCCGACCTGATTCTGAGTGATATTCAGCTGGCCGATGGGCTGAGCCTGGAAGTATTTGAGCAAACAGTGGTGCGCAGTCCGGTTATCTTCACCACGGCCTACGACGCCTACGCCATCCGGGCCTTCCGGGCCAACAGCGTGGACTACCTGCTCAAACCCGTGAAGCTGGCCGAGCTGACCACCGCCCTTACGAAGCTCCACGAATGGCGCACCCCGGCCGCCCCCTCCCGCCCCGCCGATGATACGGCCCAGCGCCTGGAGCGCCTGCTCGATGCCCTGCCCCGACCGGAGCGGCAGTTTAAAACCCGTTTTCTGGTGCGCAGCGGCGAGCAGCTGCTGCCGGTGGCCGCCACCCAGGCCGCCTGGTTCCAGAGCCGCCACGAAACCACCACCCTCTGCACCCTCGACGGCCGCCGCTTCGTGGTGGAGTACACCCTGGAACAGCTCGAAACCCTCCTCGACCCCGCCCAGTTCTTCCGCCTCAACCGCCAGTTGCTGGCCCAGCTACCCGCCGTGCAGCGCCTGCACCCGCACTTCAACGGCAAGCTGCTGGTGGATTTGCACCCCGCCCCCAGCGAGGAAGTACTGGTGAGCCGGGAAAAAGCCGGGGCCGTGAAGAACTGGCTGGAAGGGTGAGCCTGATGGTTTCTGTGGTTCAACTCTGAGACAGAAACCACACGAGCGCACCGCCAGCAGCCGCACCTACCAGACTACCCACCAGTAACTCAAGTAGCGTATGTCGGCGTAGCACGAGCCGCGAGGCGGCTATCAAGGCAGCTACCATCACGGCTACGCCACCCCCGATAGGCTCCATATACAGTAGTATGCTGGCCAGAAAGAAGGACATGGCCGCGTGCAACGACACCTTCAGCCAAAAATTGAGCCCATAGCACCCCAGCAGCAACGCCCACGCCGCAAGCAATCCGTACCGAAATCCGCCATCGGCTGGCTGCTGCCAAAACACGACCAGCGTAGCCAGCCCCAGCAACCCCAGCAGCAGCGGATAAAAGGAGTTGCGCTGTTTCCGCTCCGACACATCAAAGTTGGTATAGGAACCGCGCCGCGTCTGGCGCAAATTCCACCAGCTTATGGGCAGCACTACCACCAGCACCACACTGCCGATAGCCCATCCGGCACCAGCCCCCAAGCCCTGCCGATAAGCTACAAAGGCAACCAGGACGGGAGCCAGAATCAGCGGATGCCCCAGCAACGACACCACCGTGGCCACCCGGCGCAGCAACAACGAGTCAGGCATACGTTTACCGATCCAGCCAGGCCTTGAAGGCGTTGACCTTTTCGCGGCTGACCAGCACGGTGTCGTTGTCGGGGGCGGCGGGCTTGAGGATGGTTTGCAGGCGGGAGTTAGTGTAGTGGATGATGTCGTGGATGGCCTCGGCGTGGGCTAGGTAGGCGCGGTTGAGGCGGAAAAACTCCAGCGGATCGAGCAGACCTTCCAGCTGCTCCAGCGTGTAGTCCACCACGAAGCGGCGACCTTCGCGGGTGTGCAGCAGCGTCACTTTCTCCAGGCTGGCGAAGTAGGCAATCTGCTCCACCGGAATGGCCTTCAGGTGCTCGCCCACCCGCACCACGAAGCGCGTTTTGTACTCCCGCGCGGGCTGGGCCTGCTGCAGCATGCGCGTGAGCAAAGCCGCATCGAACTGGGGCGCGGCCTGCTGCTGCTGGCGGTGCAGCTTATCCAGGGCCGCCGTCAGCTCCTCCGGGTCGATGGGCTTGAGCAGGTAGTCCACGCTGTTCACCTTGAAGGCGCGCAGGGCATACTTGTCGTAGGCGGTGGTGAAGATGACGGGCGTGCGGATTTCCAGCCGCTCGAACAGCTCGAAGCTCAGCCCGTCGGCCAGATGGATATCCAGAAACAGCACGTCGGGCGGGGCGGCCTGCAGGCTTTGCAGCAGCGCCACGGCCTCCGCCACCGATTCGGCCGTGCCCACCACGACCACCGGCTGCGGGTATTTTTTCAACAAACCGGCCAGCCGGGAGGCGGCCAGCGGCTCATCTTCCACAATTAAAGCGCGCAACGGGGTAGTGGTCGGGGTCATAGGCGAAAACAGGACGAACAGGGACTTTTCGGGAGTGGAGGGAAAGATAAGAACGTCATGCTGAGCGAAGCCAGAGGCGCAGTCGAAGCATGACGTGCTGTTATGTTTCCGGATGCCTGGCCGCTACTGCAGTTCCAGCAGCGGCAGCGTTACGGCAAACTCGGTTTCGGAGGCTTCTACCAGCACGGGGCGGGGCGTGAGGAAGGCGTAGCGGGCTTGCAGGTTTTTCAGGCCCACGCCCATCGATTCGCCCTCGGCCAAACGGCGGGTTTGCCGGGAGTTGCGCACGGTGAGCGTGCGGGCCGCCTCGTCCAGCTCGATGCAGATGCGCAGCGGGTCGCGCTGGGAGGTGGCGTTGTGCTTGAGGGCGTTTTCCAGCAGCAGCTGCAACGCCAGCGGCGGCACCAGCAGCGCCCCGGTAGCAGCAGTAAGCGGGGGCAGCTGCACCTGCAACCCTTCGCCCAGGCGGGTGCGCTGCAGAAACAGGTAGGCCTCGCCAAACTTCATTTCCTCGGCCAGCAGTACCACTTCCTGATCCTGACTATCGAGCACGTAGCGGTACACCTGGCTGAGCTGACGGATAAAGCGGGAGGCCCGCGCGGGGTCGTTTTCCTCCACCAGCGAGGTCAGGGCGTTCAGGGAGTTGAACAGGAAATGCGGGTCGAGCTGGCGGCGCAGACTGTCGGCCTGGGCCTGGGCATTTTCCTTTTCCAGCCGCTGCGCCCGCACCGATACTTCGCGCCAGCTCAGCAGAAACGAGCGGCTGTGCATGAACAACGACACCACCAGCGTAATGCCCAGCGGTATCACAAACGCCTTCCAGCTGATGCTCCAGAACGACTTGTGAAAGTAGCCCACCCGGAACGCCGTCGTCACCACCAGAATAACCAGCAGCGAGGCCAGCAACGACACGGCCACCGTGGTCAGAAACCGCCGCAGCGGATTCTCCGTCCAGTCCACGTAGCGGTTCAGCAGCTCGGAGGGCACGCCGTTGGCCAACCACAGGCCGGTGGTGTAGCAGAAGTTGTAGCCGAAGGAGACAAGAAAATCCTCGCTCCAGACCGCACAGCCCGGGCAAAAGGCAAAGCTCAGTACAACCGACAGCACCAGCATCAACCCCAGTGTTTTCAGCCAGGTGTATTTCGGGTAGTGTTTCCCCAGTACGGCGGATTGTTCCATGAGCAAGCAGCATGACAAACGAAGCGAAAAGATACGCAGCGGCCGGTAGCGCAGCAGCGTGAACTTGGTAGTTCGCGCTACTGCGCTACCGGCCGTTGCAATCAGCTATTTAGCGGCGGTGGCGGTTTGGTAGGCTTTCAGGCGGCCCAACACCTGCCGCTCGCCCCAGTTTGGGGCCAGGGCCGAGGCGGGCCGGAAGGCAGCAAAACGGGCCTTGGCTTCCTCGTACACGGGTTTGGCCACCTCGGCCCCGCCCCCGAACATGGCGGGCGTGTAGTACACGTTGTTGGCTTCCACCAGGTAGATGCGCGGGTTGGCGGGATTCAGCTTTTTGGCCTGAGCCAGCGCCTCCTTCACCATCCCCGAATACTTCATGGAGCGCAGCATGGGCGACACGCCAAGGCGGGCCTGGTAAATGTAGCTCTGCAGCACTAGCAGCTCGGCTTCGTCGCCGCCCAGCTTGCGGGCCTGGGTGAGGGCGGCCTCGGCGCGGTCGAGGTACTGGTCCTTCACGTCGCCGTCTTCCTTGCTCTGGAAGCAGGTAATCACGCGGGCGTAGGCCTGGTAGTAGCGGGGCAGCCAGTCCTGGGGGGCCACGGTGGCGGCGCGCTCCAGGCGGGCATCCAGCTGCTTGAGCACGGTCGGCTCGCCGGTGCTCATCAGCTCCTGCACAGTGGTTCCCAGCAGGGCGGCGTAGGAGCCAGCCGGAGCAGCTGCGGTAGTGGTGGCCGGAGCGGCAGAGGCAGCAGCCGGGGCGGCGTTCTGGGCCAAAGCGGCGAGGGAGGCGGTTACGCAGGCGAGGGTCAGCAAGGCAGTCTTCATAGCGAAGGGGGTTTGTGGTGATTGATGCTTCAAAGGTGCATCCCGCCCGCCACCCCCGAAATTCGCCGTTACCGAAGCGTCGGATTACCCGGATGAAGCGTTGGATTTTGTTTTTCCGTTGCTTGCTTTTCGTTTTTGGTGACCTGTCGCACAGGTGACAACGGGCATTGCGCGGGTGACAACGGTCACTGTTCGGGTGACAACGGATGCTACACAGGTGGCAAAGAGCATTGCGCGGGCGGCAACGACTGCTGCACGGATGACATAGGTTGTCACATGAATGAGAAGGCGGAACTACTGGTCCGGCGGCGGCAAGCCGTCGGGCCGGTTGCCAGTTGCTGATGTTGCGGCGGCGGGCGGATGAACCATACGACAACCGGCCCGACAGCTTACAGCTGCCGGACCGGGACCTCCCAACCAAAAACCAACACCCAAAAACCAAAAACGCTACTCCGGCCGCTCGTTCACATCCCCCGGCGACTTCTTATTGATGGAGATGAACACGCCCAGAAACACCATGCGCGGCGCGGTGGGGCCGATGGCCACGCGGTTGAACTGGCCGTCGGCGGCGGGCTGGCTGGCGTAGCGGTAGCCGAACACGTTCGGGCGGCCCAGCACGTTGTTCACGGCCGCGTGTACTACTGTGTACTGGCCGAACAGGCGGGTGATGTAGCTGGCGTTCAGGCTCAGCTCCTGGTAGCTGGGCAGGCGGCCCTGGTTATAGCCGGCCTCGGGCTGGTTCAGGTCGTGGTAGCGGCGGGGGCTGCCGTAGCTGGCCGTGGCTCCCAGCAGCGTGTGCAGCCCGCCCACCCAGTATTTCCCAACCACCGACACATTGTGCCGGGCCGCGAAGGTGGGCACGGCCGCGACCGGATCCTGGCGGTACTGGCGGCGGGTATCCAGGAAGCCGTAGCTGATATAGTACTCCAGGTTTTTCACCGTTTTCCGGTCGCGCCACAGCACGTCCAGGCCCCGGGCGTAGCCACTGCCGCCGTTGTCGTAGCCCAGCGGGTTGCGCGGGGCCGAGCCCTCGAAGCGGGTGAGGTGGCGGTAGGTTTTGTGGTAGGCTTCTACCTGCAACAGTTGCCGGTCGTGGGTGTACTGGTAGGTGAGCACCGCGTGGGTAGCCTGCTCGAAGCGCAGCCGGGGCTGCACCAGTAGCAGCGCATTGTCGGGGGTCTGGTAAAACCGCCCGTACGCCCCCGAAACCGAGCTATTTTCGAACGTCTGATACGCCAGGGCCACCCGGGGCGCGGCGTTCCAGCGGCGCAGCACCGCCGAGTACTCGGTGCGCGCGCCCACCCGCCCCGCCAGCCGGTCCGTCAGTTGAAAGTCGGATTCCACGAAGGCCGCCGCCCGCTTTTCGCTGAAACCGGGGCGGTACACAGTGGCCTCGACCACGTTGGGCTGCACCTGCTGCCGTACCTGCTGGGCCAGCACCTCGGCCCCCACCTTCACGTTCCAGCGGGTGGCCGCCGAGTCGTTGATGAGCACCACCCGGCCCACCACCGCCTGCTCCAGCGTACGCAGCCGCACCGAATCGGGCCGCAGCTGCTGGTTGTCGCGGCTCAGGGCCAAGCCGGTCTGCAGACTCCAGCCCCGGCGCAATGGGCTGCGCAAAGTGGTGTTGAGGTAGCCGTTGGCGTTGCGCAGGCCCACCGTCTGGGTACCGACCGGCTCGGGGCTGGGCTGCCCGATCCGGAACTGCTGGCTGGTCCAGGTGCCGTACACTTTCAGCATGCCGGCCTGGCCGGTGCGGTGGTGCAGGGCCACGGAGGTAGCCAACCCGCGCGGGGCCTGGTCCCAGCGCACGTTCTGGGGCAGCAGGCCGGTGTAGGGCGTCAGGTTGGTATAATCGGCCGTGACGGCCAACGAGGTCCGCTCCCACCGCTTGGTGCGCGAGGCTCCCAGGAACACCGAGGTAGCCGAGAGGCCGGTCTGGGTTTCGGGGGCCAGATCGGTGGAGTTCAGCAACAGTACGCCCGACAGCGCCTGCCCGTACAGCGCCGAGTAGCCGCCGGTACTGAACACGGTACCTTTGAACAGGGTGGGCGCAAACCGGCCCCGGGCCGGCACGGCCGCCACGGTGGCGTTATACGGGTTCTGCACGGGCAGCCCGTCGAGGTAAGTTTTGGTTTCCGAAGCCGCCCCACCCCGCACGAACAGCATGCCGTCCTCGCCCACCCGGGTGGTGCCGGGCAGGGTGTTGAAGGCCGCCGCCACATCGGCCAGTGCGCCGGCGGTGGTTTGCACGTCGCGGGTGTTAAGGGCGGCGCTGCGGTGCTCGTCGCTGGCCTCGAAGGCCCCGGCCGTAATCACCACCGAGCCCAGCGCGTGGGGCTCACTCTTGAGCACGAGCGTGAGCGGCAGCGGCTGCCCGGTCAGCTCCACGGCCCGCTCCGTGGTAACAAAGCCCAGCAGACTGGCCTGCAACGTATAGTGCCCCACTGCTTCCGTAGCGAACCGGAACCGGCCTACCGAGTCAGTACTGGCCCCGTCGAAGGTGGTTTTGAGGAACACGTTCACGCCCGGCAGCGGCTGGCCCGCCGCGTCGCGCACGGTGCCGCTGAGGGTGGTGACAGTGGTGGTCTGGGCCTGCGCGGGGAGGCCAGCCAGCAGGAAAAGGAACAGGTAGAGGAGGCGTTTCATAGCAGCAGCAGCGAAGTGATGCCCGAAAGTGGGCTCTTACTGCCGCCGCTGAAACTCGCCGTTACCGAAGCGTCGGATTCGGTGGATGAAGCGTCTTCAAGCTGCCAGAAACGGATACCATCCCGTCAGCAGCTTTACCATTCCCGTTCTCTCAGCGCTTCTTCGCCATCGATATCAACATCGAAAAAGCGTAGAATCTCGTCTATCGTTGCTCCAATAGATTCCCTAGCCTCCGTTTCTAATTCGCTGTCATTTTCTTCAAATTCCTCCTGGAGATGATTAATCTTCAAGGTCATTTTGTCGAGTGCAGCCTGAATTTCCGCGTTGGATGAATTTCCCTGTTCCAGGAAGCCGACTACATCTTCAATTGCGGCTTTAATCTTATCGACCAGAAACGCAGGAAAGTAATCATCCTCATACATATCTGTCAGATACGCAAAGTCCTTCGGAAGCTTTTTTGCCTGCATAGTATACGTTTGTTGGGTGTCTTTTTCAGTCTGCTTGCTTGTCGATTCTGTATCAGACTGCTGCGCAATATCAACTCTCGCTACATAGACGCATCATCAGCTGGCCGGCAGCGTCAGCCGGAACTCGGTGCCTTCGCCGGGCTGCGACGTGACCTCCAGCCGGCCGCCGTGGCCGTTCACCACAATATCGTGGCTGAGCGACAGGCCGAGGCCGGTGCCCTCGCCCACGGGCTTGGTAGTGAAAAACGGCTCGAAGATGCGGGGCAATACCTCGGACGCAATGCCGGGGCCATTGTCGCGCACCCACAGGCGCAGGCGGCCGTCGGGCAGGCGGTGGCTGCCGATGGTTACGGTGGGCTTATAGCCCACTTCGGCGCGCTGCTGGCGCTGGCGCACGGCGTATAAGGCGTTGGTGCAGAGGTTGAGCAGCACCCGGCCCAGGTCCTGCGCTACCACCGACACGGCGGGCAGGGCGGGTTCCAGCTCCGTTCGCACCTCGGCCGCGAAGCCCGGAAACTGCTGCTGCATGCCCGCGTAGGCCAGTTCCAGCTGCTCCCGGGCCAGCTCGTTGAGGTCGGTTAGGGCACGCGGGGCCTGGCCGGTGCGGGCGTGTTCCAGCATGCCCTTAATGATGGCCGTGGCCCGCTGCCCGTGCTGACTGATGTTGAGCAGGTTCTGCTTGAGCCCATCGAGGATGTCGCGCTCCAGGTTGCCGTCGCGGGCCAGTTGCTGGGCCCCGTTGATTTCGTCCACCAGCTCCGTGCTGACTTCGGCAAACCGCTTCACGAAGCTGAGCGGGTTTTGCAGCTCGTGGGCCACGCCGGCCGTCATTTCGCCCAGGAAGGCCATTTTCTCGCGCTGCACCAGCATCAGCTGGGCCTGTTTGAGGTCGGCTAGGGAGGCCTGCAAGGCGGCGTTGGTACGCTGCATCCGCCGGCCGTGACGCAGCCGCAGAGCCAGCAGCAGCCCCAGCACTGCCAGGCCCGCCAGCAGGCCGTAGGTCTGGTAGCGGTTGTGGATGGCCTGCTGGGCGGCCACGGCTTCCTGGGCGCGCTGCCGCTCCAGGTAGTCCACGTTCTGCAGACGCATCACCTTCTCCTGCCCGAACAACGTGTCCTTCATGGTCACCAGCAGCTTCTGGTACCGGAAGGCGCTGTCCAGCTGGCCGCGCTGGGCGAAATCCTGCGTCAGCAGCACGCTGGCATTGAGCACCCCGCGCAGAAACCCGTTCTGCCGGGCCGCCTGGGCCCCGAGCCGGGCGTAGTGAATGCTGGAATCGGGCTGGTGTTGCTGCTGGTAGAGGGCGGCCAGCCCGAGGTAGGAGAAGTTGAGGCTGCGCAGGTGCCGCCGCCGCTTCGACTCGGCCACGCTGCGGCGGTAGTAGTCCCGGGCCTCCGCGAAACGGCCCTGCTTGCGGGCCACGTTGCCCAGCCCGTACAGGATGTAGTTGGTGGAAGCGTGCAGCCGCTGGGCCAGCTGGTAGGCCCGCTGCTGGTAATAGGCGGCCGAGTCCAGCTCGTCGTACAGATCATAGGCCAGCCCGATATTGCTCAGGTCCACGGCAATCCGGCGCTCATCGCCCAGCAGGCTATCCAGCCGCAGGCCCTCAAAGTAATATGACAGCCCCAGCTGCCGGTCGCGCAAATACACGTAGATAATGCCGATGCTGCGCAGGTTCTGGGCTTGCAGCGTGGTATCGCGCAGTTCCCGGCCCAGCCGCCACGACTCCTGAAACAGCTCCAGTGCTCGGGCCAAATTACTTTCCCGCAACGCTGCGCCTAAACGGTTGAGCGCGGCCCCTTCGCCCGCCCGATTATGAGTGCGCCGGGCCAGCGCCAGCGCCCGCCGCGAGTACGCGGCGGCGGCCTCCGTATCGGAAGCCCACAGCTGGTCGCTGATGCGGCACAGCAGCTGCACCCGGCTGCTGTCGGACTGGGGCAGCCGCTCCAGGGCCTGTAGGCTGTCGAGGGCCGAATGCCAGCGCGGCCCGGGTGCCTGAGCGGAAGCCAGCCGGGGCAGCAACAGCAGCAGCAGCACCGCCAGGCGGCTGAGCACAGGTAGCAGAGAAGAAATTACTGGTCTGGCCAAAGGACTATGTGGTACGCTCTCAGTCAGTTTGTGAAGCTGAACAGTCTGCAAATATCCAACAAAAAAGCCTGATTCTGCGGAGCAGTTTCCGTAACCGCTGCCCTGGCACCACTACCACTGGTTTCGGCTGAATAAGCCCTGAATAAGGTAACATCTGCTGCCCCGGCGCGGCGGCAGAATCCTATATTTGGGCTCTACCGAAAGCTCCCGCTTATCTACACGCACAGATTTTATGTCTCCGATAACTACCCAGACCGATACGCTCATCGAATTTGTGCGCGGCCTTGGCCTCACGGTGCACGAGGCTTCCCTGGTGCAGCCCACCTTCCTGCCAGGCCTGCTCATCGCGCGGGGCCAGCTGGTGGTCGACCGGGAACGGCTGCTGTATCCCGGCGACATTCTGCACGAGGCGGGCCACTTGGCGGTTACGCCGGCCGCCGAGCGGCCGACCGTGGGCGGCAACATCACCGAAAACCACCCCGAGAAAGAAGGCGAGGAACTGGCCGTGCTGGCCTGGAGCTACGCCGCCGGCTGGGCGCTGGGCCTACCGACGAACGTGGTGTTTCATCCGGCCGGCTACAAAGGCCAGAGCGAGTGGCTGACAGAGCTGTTCGACAGTGGCCAGTACCTGGGCCTGCCGCTACTGGCATGGATGGGATTGACTTCGGCCGCTGATTTCCCCCGCATGCACCGGTGGCTGCGCGCCTAAGCCCGTACGTGCTGGCAGCCCGCCACGCGCTCCACCACGTAGCCGGTAGCCACACCGGCGGCGTAACACAGCAGGTCACTCCAGAGAAACCCGTGGCCCAGCACTAGCCCCCCCAGCATCGTGCCGCGCACGGCCAGCAGCCAGGGCGGCTGCCACAACTGGCTGATTTCAATGAGCACCGCGAAGCCCAGGGCCCATGCCGCTACCCGGCGGCTGCTCCAGCGGGGCCGCCCCCATCCTACCAGCCAGAACACCAGCAGTGCCCACAGCGCATCCCCGGCGTACGCGGCCACGAAGGCCGGCAGCCACGGGCCAAACCGGCGCGACGCCAGCCCCAGCAGGACGGTTCCGCCCGCCAGGACCACGTACAGGCCCCGGCTTCGGCAGGTACTCCGGGTGGCAGGCAGGGTAGCGCGGGGAGGAAGCATGACCAGCTAGCAATGGTCACGAAACTACACGCCAGCGGCCAGAGTACCGAATTTTGGCAAGCCGTACCTTGCAGCGCGCAGGCAGGAAGCCTGTACTTCTTTATTACTTCATTACTTCGGCTTCTGACCGAACCCTTTTTCGCCCGGCATGACCCTGACCTGGATTCTGAAACCCTTCCCGGACCTTACCACGCCGGAACTGTACGCTCTGCTGCAACTGCGCTCCGAAGTATTTGTGGTGGAACAAACCTGTGCCTTCCAGGATATCGACGGCCAGGACCAGCTGGCCTGGCACTTACTGGGCTACGCGCCTACCGGCGAGCTGGCAGCATACACGCGCCTGTTCGAGGCCGGCATCAGCTACCCCGAGGCCAGCATTGGGCGGGTAGTAGTAAGCCCCCGGTTCCGACGCTACGGCCTGGGCCGGGAGCTACTCCACCAGTCCATTGCCGCCGTGGGCCGGCTGTTTGGCGAGCAACCCATCCAGATTGGCGCGCAGCTGTACCTCCAGGCTTTTTACGAGAGCTTCGGCTTCCGGCAGGTGGGAGCCGGGTATCTGGAAGACGATATTCCGCACATTCACATGGTGCGGGCCTGAGCCACCTGCCGCGGCATAACACCCCGGTTGCCGCCCGTTTCAGGCAACGCGCTTGTTGCTGCTTACGTTAGGCCGGAACACTGTCCTTTCGCAAAGCCTGCCGGAAATTCAGGTGACTGAAGAACTTCCTTCTCCCTGAATTCCCTTTAGTCAACCGTTTTTCTTTCGTTTTCTGCTTTCCTGTTTCGTATGCCTGCCCACGCTTTTTCAGTCGATTATCAGCATCTGTTTCACTCCCTGCCCGATAATTTCCTGCTGATGGCCCCCGATGCCGATGCCACGATTGTGGACAATACGGATGGGCACGCGGCGGCATCATTGAAGAACCGGGCAGACGTAGTAGGCCGGCCTTTATTTGAAGCCTACCCGGCGACCAATGAGGCCTCGGCGCACATTATGCGCGAGTCGCATGAGCACGTGCGCCGTTATCTGGAGCCGCATACCATGCCGCTGATCCGGTATGATTTGGCGCGGTCGGAGGAACAGGGCGGCGGCCTGGAGGAAATGTACTGGGAAGCCACCCACTACCCCATTCTGGATGAGCAGGGCCAGTTGCAGTTTATTCTGCAGCGTACCCAGAACGTGACGGAACGGCACCTGGCCGAGTTGCGCAGCCAGCAGATGCAGCGGGAGCTGGACGAGCAGCAGGAACGCACCCGCTTTATCCTGGAGGCCCTGCCCGTGATGGTCTGGACCAACCGCCCCGATGGCTCCACCGACTACTTCAACACCCGCTGGCTGGAGTTCACCGGCCGCTCCCTAGTCGATACCGTCGGCTGGAACTGGACGCAGGATATTCATCCGGATGATATTGCCACGGTAGAAAAATTTTGGGCAAAGGCGCGCCTGGAGGGCTCCGAACTGCAGACGGAATACCGCCTGCGCCGCCACAACGGCCAGTTCCGATGGGTGCTGGTGCGCGCTTTGCCCCGCTTCGCCCCCGATGGCCAGCTGCTGATGTGGGTGGGCTGCGGTACCGATATCCATGACCAGAAGCTGATGGTGGAGGAGCTGCTGGAACAGAACGAGCAGCAGGCCGCGCTTTCCGACCAGGCCTACGAAACGTTCCGGCAGATGCAGCAGCAGCGCGAGACGTTTTACAACCTGTTTATGCACACGCCGGCCCTCATCTGCATTCTGCGGGGGCCGGAGCACCGCTACGAGTTTGTGAATCCGGAGTATCAGAAGTTATTCCCGAACCGGGATTTGGTGGGTTATACCGTAGCCGAAGCCCTGCCTGAAATTGCGGAACAGGGCGTCCTTGAGTTGCTGGACAAGGTATATACGACCGGCACGCCGTTCATCGGCAATGAGATACCCATTCTGCTGGACTGGAAAAACACCGGCCAAGTAGAACCGGCCTATTTTAATTTCACCTATCAGCAGTTTCAGGAACAGGGCCAAACATCTGGCATTACGGTTTTTGCCGTGAATGTTACGGACCTGGTCATGGCACGTAAGGCCCTCGAAAACCCCGGCTCCGATGTACGCTAGGTTCCGGTTTGCTATCTTCCCGGTAAGCGGGCGCCAACACACAGAAAAGTATGGAACTGAGTAAGCTGGATTTTCAGCAGGCCCGCATTAAGCAGGTGCTGTTCAAGTCGCGGCTGCGTTCCGTTTTATACGGCGTGCGGGAGCCCGACCCGGCCTTGTTTTCGCTGGCCGATAACCCGCTGGGCGCATGGCTGCACTCGGTAGTGAAGCCCCAGTACGGCACCAGTCTGCCCTACCAGCGGCTGGAGCAGGAGCTGTAGCGCATGCTGCTCACCGGCCGCGAGTTGGTGCAGCAGTACCAGCGGGGCCAGCTGGAAGAGTCCCGCTCCGGCCTGGAAAAGCTCGATGCCCACGCCACCCGCATGGAAAACCTGCTGCAGGAGCTGGAACAGTTGGTGTAGCCCGGTTGCCGGGACTACGCTGTCCAAAACGGGGCGACCTTCGTATGTTGGGGCAATGAAACTTCCTTTCCTGTTCCTGACGGCCGGGCTAGCCTTGCTGCCTATATTCAGCCCGGCCCAAGCCATTCCCAAGAAAGTCGATAAAGCCCTGCGCCAGGTTCGGCCCGACGATATCAAAGCGCACATCCAGTACCTGGCCGATGACCGGCTGCTGGGCCGTAAGCCCGGCACGCCTGGCTACCAGCTGGCCGTGGACTACGTTACGGCGCAGCTCCGCAGCTTTGGCGTGCAGCCGGCCGGCGAGGAGGGCGGCTTTACCCAACAGGTGCGGCTGCGGCGCGCTACCGTGCGGCCCGGGGCCACCGTCACGTATCAGCCGGCCAACGCTTCCCTGGTACTGGCACCGGCTGAAGTCCACCTGTATCCTCATCCCGAGCAGCCCCAGACCCAGCTTGCACCAAGCGGTCTGGCATTTGTTGGCTACGGTATTTCGGCTCCCGACCAGGGGTATGATGATTACCAGAATTTGGATGTGAAAGGCAAAGTAGTGGTGATTGTGCGCGGAGCCCCGCGCCGCTTTCCCAGCACCGTGGCCGCCGCCAGCCAAGACCAAACCCTGCTGGTACAAACAGCGGCACGCCACGGCGCGATAGGCGTACTGTTTGCCAGCGGCCGTCCCGCCCCGGCTACGGCGGCCACGGCTCCTGCCCGCCCGCTTGTCACCACCAGCGTGCTGGGTCCCGATGGCCGGGTGGCCGCCGCCCGGGGCTTCGTCAGCGGCTCCGGGGTAGCGTTGACGGGCACTCTTTCGGCATCCGGTTTGCAGATTTTGCTGCTAAATGCCGCCACCGATACCGCCCGGGTACTGGGCGCCCTGCGTCAGGGTACGCCCACGCCGGTAGCCCTGCGCGGTACGCTGGCGGCCAGCTGGGCCTCGGCGTACCAGGACTTTGATTCCTACAACGTAGTAGGTAAGATTCCCGGCTCCGACGCGCGCCTCCGCGACGAGTACGTGGTGCATTCGGCCCACCTCGACCACCTGGGCGTGGGCGCGCCGGTGCAGGGCGACTCCATCTATAACGGGGCCCATGATAATGCGTCGGGCGTGGCCTCGGTGCTGGAAATTGCCCGGCTGTACAGCCATCTGAAGCAGAAGCCTAAGCGCAGCATTCTGCTGGTGCTGCAAACCGGGGAGGAGTTGGGGCTGCTGGGTTCGGCGTATTTCGCGGCCCGGCCTACCGTGCCCAAAACCAGCCTTGTGGCCGATGTGAATACCGACATGCCCACTATTATTGCCCCGCTGTTGTCGGTGGTGCCGCTGGGCGCGCAGCACTCCTCCCTGGCCCGGCCCGTAGCCGAAGCGGCCCGCCACCTTAACCTGACGGTGGAGGAAGACCCCGAGCCCGACCAGAACCGCTTTATCCGTTCCGATCAGTACAGCTTTGTGGCCCAGGGCATTCCGGCGTTGCACATCAAGTACGGTAACCGCACGCCCGACGGCAAAAATAACCTGGCCGAGCAGGTGCAGAAGTGGCGGGCCGTTACCTACCACAAACCCCAGGATGACAGCAACGGCACCTTCGATTTTACGGCGGGCCAGAAGTACGTGCAGCTTAATTTCCTCATCGGCTACCTGGTGGCCCAGGACCCGCAACGGCCCACCTGGAACCCGGGGGACTTTTTTGGGCAGCGTTTCGGGAGCAAATAGCGCGCAATAGCCCGGTTATGATTCCGCTTAGTACGCGGAATGATAATCGGGTTGCATGATTTTCGGGGTAAATTTCCGAATATTAACGGCGTAACCGTTGGGCTTGCTGCTTCAGGTGCCACCGGGATATTCCGTTCGCATCCTCTGCGGGCGCAGCAGCTTATCCAGCATCCTGTCCGCATGATTATCTACGGCTACCGTTCCTCGCATTTGCTTACTGAGCCCGTAGCGGGCAATTGCCTGGCGTGTTCAACCACCAACGGGCTGCGAATGAGTGTATTTGGCCGCTACGCGCACATTTATTGGGTTCCGTTGTTTCCCATCGGCAAAGTTGGGGCGTCGGAATGCGGCCACTGCCGGCAGGTATTGCAGCCTAAGGAGATGGAGCCCGGCCTGCGCCAGCTGTTCCAGGAGCTGAAGCACCGGACGCGGGCGCCATGGTGGCATTTTACGGGTGTTTTGCTGGCGGTAGCGGCGCTGGGCTGGATTCTGCTGGCCAACAGCAACAACCAGCGGGCCAACCACTCCTTCATTACCACGCCCCACAAAGGCGACCTGTACCACATCCGCACCAGCAACGGCCACTATTCCCTCTGGAAAGTGCAGGAAGTGGCCGGCAACGCCGTAAAGCTGCTCGCCAACAACTACGAAATCGATAACGAAACCAAAGTTCAGGAGCTGAACCGGCCCGAAAATTACGCCCCGGACCCGTTGGAACTCACGCGTTACGACCTGAGCATTATGCTGGAAAAGGATGAGATAGTGGATGTAGAGCGTCCGGAAACCAGCCTGCTCGTGAAGAAATAACGGGCCGACCGCCTTAAAACCGGCCCCACCGAGCCAGTTCCTCCCCCCTTTCCCGCTGCACGCGGCGCACAAAAGCACTATCCGGCGCGGTGCCCAGCAGAATGGCCGTACCCCGCTCCCGGGCGTAAGGGTTGCGCACTTCCTCTACCCGGCAGAACGAGCGGAAGTGGATGGCCAGGTTATCAGGCTCATCATCAATCAGCAATACGTAGTGCCAGGGCAGCGGCGGGGCCTGACTTTGCCAGAACAGATAGCTGCCGTTGAAGCTGTGCGCGGCGGGCATGGGCCGGTGCCGGTTGTAATAGTTGATGGCCCCGGCCTGCCCGTAGTTGGCCGTGAGAATGAGCGTCCGGGCGCGAGTGGCGGCGGGCAGGGCCTGGTAAGCAGCCCAGGTTTTATCGGCCAGTTCCTGCCAGCCCAGCATATCGGCAAAATCCTGGGGTAGCGGATGGTCATGGCCGTCTTCCCAGCGCAGAATTCCGGTACCCTGAAAGCGCCGGCCGATTTCCTGCATCCGGGCCGGGGGCTCCAGCGTGAACAGCAGCGGCAGCACCGGCACGCTGCACGCCAGCGGCACCAGCAGCAGCGCCGGCCGCAGCACCCGCCCCGCCCGGGGCAGGCATCTCAGCAGCGTTTCCCACCACACGGCTCCAACGGCCAGCAGAATGGGGTAATACCCCAGGGAGTAGTAGCTTTTGCCGTGTAGCACCGTCAGCAGCAACAGCGCGCCGCAGTACGTCAGGCCTACTGCGCGGTAGGGCCGCAGGCGGGGGCTCAGCAGCAGGGCCAGCAACCCAGGCACCCACACCCACACGCCCGGAAAATTCATCAGTAACTGGTCCTTCCAAAAATCGGCTACCGACACGTTGACCAGTTGGGTTTCGTGCAGCAGCTCCATGTGGTGCCGGAACGGGATGCCATGCCCCAGCTGCCAGAGCAGGTTGGGTAGCCACAGCAGCAACGCCAGCCCGGCTCCCAGCCATAAGCCGCGCGTAGTCAGCACCCGCCGCATGGGCGTGAGCAGCAGGGCAACGCCCAGGGCAGCAATAAAGAACAGGGACGAATACTTATTCAGCAGTGCCAGCCCCAATAATGCGCCCATACCGTACCACCAGCGCGACCCCGGCTCCTGCTGATACCGGATCAGCAGGTAGCACACCGCCGTGAAAGCCAGCACCTCAAACGAGTTGGGCTGAAACAGGAAGTTGAGCCGCGCATACGCGCCCACCAGGTAGCACAGCCCCGCCAGTGCCACGGCCCAGGACCCGCCGCCCAAGCGCTGCACGGCCCGGGCCACCACATACACCGTGAGGCTACCCCAGAGCAGAGGCCAGCACTTCACCCAGAACCAGCTGCCGCCCAGCGCCAGCGTACACCAACTTTGTAGAGCCGTAAGCGGCGGTACTTCCAGATAGCCCCAGGCTAGGTGTCGGCCGTAGTCCAGATACAGGTATTCGTCGCGGTGCAGGTCGTAGGCCTGACTGGCCAGTAGCATGCCGGAGGCGAATTTCAGCAGGGCCAGCAGCAGCGGCAGGAAACGGGTGGACTTCATAGGGGCCGAATATAGCAAGTCGGCTATACCATTTTGTCGCTGTGTCTTCCCGTTTGCCCGTCAGCAGCACCTGTTATTATCTTTCCACAGCTGGTGGCACAGGGTTACTGTTGAGGCCAAGGCCGCACTGCCGGAACGCCAGATACTGCCGCTGCGCCATGAATTCGCCGGAGCCGGGCCATTTTTGGGCGGCTTCCTCGAGGAGCGGCAGGGCTTCAGGCCACAGCTCATTGTTGAGCAGGCAATCCACCAGCAGGCTGTTATCTGGCTGCCGGGCCACGTATACTTTCAGCCAGCTTACCGGTGGCAGATTGGTTTGGACCCGTAGCACAGGCAGCAGGATTTGCGAGAAATACCCGGGATGCACTTCCGGCAATCGGCTTTGCCAGCCGCCCTGCACGTGCACCCGTCCCAGGAACTGGTGCCACCGTTCGGAGCCCGGACCAACGGCCGGAACCGTGAAATTCAGCGCCGGATCGGGCCGGTTCTCCAGCACCTGCAGCGCCACTTCCAAGGCTCCATCGGCCCAGAGTCGCGCGCCGTTTTCCGCCGCTTCGGTCACGCTACGCCCGATACCGGACAGCCGATCCAGCAAGCCGCCGGGAAACAGCCGGGGATGATACAGGTGAAAACTCTGGCACTCTACCACCGCCGCAGGATAGACGTTCCGGCTCAGAATACGCACCTCCACCCGTAACTCGCAGGGACGAAGCAGGAGCTGGTGGCCTTGCGGCGTAGCCTCTATGTCGGAGTAGTACTGCTCAATAGTTGTCTGCGTAACGGCCAGCAATTGCGCCTGCTCGCTTTCCGAAGGATATACTGCCTCCGAAGCCTCACTTATCTGCGCCTGATTAGGCGTTGCCGCCGGCCGCGTGAGGCGTTTGAGCCAGTCTGATAAAAACGCCATGTGCGCGGAACTCTATAAGGTGCGGAAGGTGCCCCGAAGGTACTACCTGGCCCCCAGTTCCTTCGGCAGCCGAATGGCTTCCAGGTATTCGTGCAGGCCAGTAGGGTGCTGGAACAGATGAATGAACAGAATGCGGGTTTCATCCCACTCACACCACTCCTCGGCGTAGAAGTCGCCCAAAGCAAACAGCCGCAGCCGGAAGCTGTCCTGCCGCCGCTCGGCCAGCAGGTGCCCGTGCCGGAGCAGGTGCTCGGCCTGCCGGTACATGTGCAACTGTTTGAACTCGGTGTATTTCATACGCAGCTCTCAGAACCCGAAGATACGCCATCAGGGTTCCGAAGAGCTACTCCTCCGGCAGCCCGGAACGAAGCAGTATCAAGCATTCTGCACTTCATGACTTCCTTACCTTCGCGGGATGAAGACGATTCGCTTTCCGCACCCGCTGGTTTTGCTGGTGGGCTTTATTCTGCTGGCCTGCGCCCTGAGCTACGTGTTGCCGGCCGGTGTGTTTGAGCGCCACCCCGATGCGGCTACCGGCCGCGAGGTAGTGGTGGCCGGCTCTTACCACCGCGTACCCGCCACGCCCGTCAGTCCATTGCAGGCCCTGGTGGATATTCCCAAAGGCCTGATTGATGCGGCGGCCGTGATTTTTCTGGTATTTCTGGCTGGCGGCGCGTTTACGGTAATCGACCTCACCGGGGCCCTGCGCCGGGGCGTGGATTGGCTGCTGGAGAAATTCCGGGGGCGCGAGGCGGTGGTGATTCCCATCATCTCAGTGCTGTTTGCCACCATGGGCGCGCTGGAAAACATGCAGGAGGAAATTGTGCCGCTGGTGCCGGTACTGCTCATTCTGATGCGACGCATTGGGTACCCTACCATTACGGCGGCGGCCGTTAGCATTGGCTCGGCGGCGGTGGGTGCGGCCTTCAGTCCACTTAACCCGTTTCAGGTGGGCATTGCCCAGAAGCTGGCCCAACTGCCGCTGCTGTCAGGCGGCGGGTTCAGACTAGTATTCCTGCTGCTGGCCCTCACCATCTGGATTGGCGGCACCGTGCGCTATGCCCTGCGCCACCGCCTGCCGCCCGAAACCGCCGAAGCCGCCGACCCAGGGGTGGCCGCAGCCGGCCGCAACCACGGTCTGGTGCTGCTGCTGCTGTTCGCGGGGTTTGCCTTTTTCGCCTACGGGGTACTGAAGCTGGGCTGGGAGTTTGAGCAGATGGCCGCCCTGTTCTTCACGCTGGGCATAGTGGCGGGCCTGGTAGGTGGCCTAGGCCTTACGGGCACTGCTGAAGGCTTCATTGCTGGCTTCCGGGATATTGCCTTTTCGGCCCTGCTGATTGGCTTTGCGCGGGCCATTTTTGTAGTCCTGGAACAGGGCCAGGTGGTCGATACCATCGTCAACAGCATGTCGGCTCCGCTGGCCGGGCTGCCCGCTTGGGTGGCGGCCCTGGGCATGATGGGTGTACATACGGCCCTGCACCTACCGGTGCCCAGCGTCAGCGGCCAGGCCGTCCTCACCATGCCCCTGCTGGTGCCCCTCTCCGACCTCATCGGCCTCTCCCGGCAGGTTACGGTGCTGGCCTACCAGTACGGGGCCGGCCTCTGCGAGCTGATAACGCCCACCAACGGTGCCCTCATGGCCATTGTGGCAGCCTGCGGCGTGCGCTTCGATGAGTGGTGGAAATTTGTGCTGCCCCTGTACCTGCTGCTGCTAGCCCTGGGGGCCGTGGCCGTGGTGGTGGGCATTGCGGTAGGCGTGTAGGGAGTATTTGAGTAACAGAGTAATCGTTCTGCTGATAGCGCCGTTTGGGTCCGCAGAACGATTACTCTGCTACTGCAACTCCAGTTCGTGGGCCTCAAACACCCGCTTTATTTTACGCTTTTTCTCCACCAGCTGAAACCGAAAGGTGTCGGCAGCTTCGTCGTAGTACACGTCGGAAATCAGGCCCTCGTGGGCGGGCTGCTGGTCGGCAGGGTCGGTTTCCACCACTAGGTCCCCGAAGCTGAACGGCGGACGCGCGTACAGTTCCTTGAACAGTTCACCGCTTACTTTAAACTGCTGCTCATCGTAGCGCAACATAATCCAGTCGTCGGTTTCGTCGATTTTCTCGAACACCTTGCCCAAGGGCTCCAGCCACTCGAACGTGCGGCGATTGGCCGGATGAATATACCGTAGCCCATAGTCGGGCGTCCAGGAGTACAGACCGTATACAACAGGTTTAGGACGTGGCACGCGAAGCAGATTGGCGGGTGAGGAACGCACTGGTAACCGCCACAAGCAACGGCGGGTTCACCGCAAAGCTACGGCCCGGCGCAGGGACGGCCTTCTTTCAGCCCGCACAAAGCCCCAACCTCTTCATTGCCAAGCGGCTGCTCATACATAGAATAACCTTAATGCTTTGGATTCAGTAAACGGCACAGTCACTGTTGACCTTTTGTGCTGCTTTTCTTCGACAATCCAATGCCTTATTTAGATACTCCCCTCTCTGCCAATGTGCTGCAAAGTGGAATGGGAGCCATTCCGCACGAGCAGGGCACTACCTTCCGGGTGTGGGCTCCGGCAGCCACGGCCGTAGCCCTGGTAGGTCCGTTCAATGAGTGGAACACCGTCACGCACCCGCTCACGCACGAAGCCGACGGCTACTGGGCCGCTGATTTTGCCGACCTGGGCCCCGGCACCGAATACAAATTTCACCTGACCACTCCCACCGGCGAGTTGCGCAAAAACGACCCGTACGCCCGCGAGGTGACGCATTCCGCCGGCAACTCCGTGGTGCACGACCCTAACTTCGAGTGGGGCGATGATGCCTTCCAGATGCCTGCCTGGAATGAACTGGTGATTTACGAGCTGCACGTAGGCACTTTCCACGCGCCCGACCCCGCGCGGCCCGGCAACTTTTACGATGCCATCGAGAAACTCGACCACCTGGTAGGGCTGGGTATCAACGCCGTGGAGATTATGCCGGCCACGGAGTTTCCGGGCAGCCTGAGCTGGGGCTACAACCCGGCGCACCCTTTTGCCATTGAAATAGACTACGGCGGCCCAACGGCGTTCAAGGAGTTTATCAAGCAGGCCCACCGGCGCGGCATTGCCGTAATTCTGGATGTGGTGTACAACCACTTTGGCCCCGGTGACTTGGACCTCTGGCAGTTTGATGGCTGGCAGGAAAACGACGGCGGCGGCATCTACTTCTACAACGACTGGCGCGCCGAAACGCCCTGGGGCCATAACCGCCCCGATTTCGGCCGGGAGGCCGTGCGCCGCTACATCCGCGACAATGCCCTGATGTGGCTGGAAGATTTCCGCCTCGATGGCCTGCGCTGCGACGCCATTGCCCACATCCGGAACGTGGACGGCACCGCCGACCCGGCCCGCGACCTGCCCGACGGCTGGAGCCTGATGAAGTGGATCAACGAGGAAATCCGGGAACGGATGCCCTGGAAAATCACCATTGCCGAGGACCTGATGGGCAATGACTACATCACCCGCGCCCCCGAACAGGACGGTCAGGGCTTCTCCTCACAGTGGGATTCCCGCTTTGTGTATCCTATCCGCGACGCGCTGGTAACGCCCCACGACGACGACCGGAACATGCACGCCGTGGCCGAAGCCGTGGAAGCCCGCTACAACGGCGACGCCTTCCAGCGCGTGGTGTACACGGAAAGCCACGACGAGGTAGCCAATGGTAAAGCGCGCGTGGCCGAGGAAATCATGCCCGGTAACGCCGCCTCCTGGTTTCCCAAAAAACGCTCGACGCTGGGTGCCGCCCTGGTATTCACCGTGCCCGGCATCCCCATGATTTTTCAGGGCCAGACCATGCTGGCCGATGGCTCCTTCTCCGACGACCAGCCCCTGGATTGGGCCCGCGCCGACGAACACGCGGGATTGGGCCGCCTGTACCAGGACCTGATCCGGTTACGCCGGAACCTGGACGGCCATACCCGGGGCCTGCTGGGCCAGTACGTGGAAGTACACCACCTCAACAACGACGATAAGATTCTGGCCTACATCCGGCGCGACCAGGGCGGCCCCGGCGACACGACGATTGTGCTCTGCAACTTCGCTGACCGCTCGCACCCGGAGTATACCATTGGCCTGCCGCGCGGTGGCCGCTGGCGCGTACGCTTCAACTCCGACTGGGAGGGCTACGACCAGGAGTTCGGCAACTTCGAAAGTGTGGACACGCACGCCGAGGAAGGCGTGTACGATGACCAGCCCTACCACGGCACCATCGGCCTAGCCCCCTACTCCGTGCTGATTCTCTCGCAGGACCCGCAGTAGAGGTCAGCCTACGGCTTGATTTGCCAAGCGGCGTTTTGCCGGAAGCTCTGCAGGCTCCGGTGAAACGCCGTTTTTTATTGTTCGCAGGCTGCCGGAAACTCCGGCGGGCCGTATATCTTGCCGGTACTCCCATCCGTATTTCCGCAGCCAATGCAAGTCCCCGTTCCCACGCCCGAACCTATTGCCCCCGATGCCCTGCTTGTGGAAGCGGCCTGGGAAGTATGTAACCAGGTAGGCGGCATCTACACCGTTATCCGTAGCAAAGTACCCGCCACCGTGCAGGCCTGGGATGACCGGTACTGCCTGCTCGGCCCCTATTTTGCCCACCAGGCACAGGGCGAGTTCGAGCCCTACGACGACTACCAGTTGGCTACCCTTTCCGACCCGTTTGCCGGAGCCGTGCGCGAGATGCGCAGGCAGGGTTACGATGTTCATTTGGGCATCTGGCTGGTAACGGGCCGCCCCCGGGTGGTCCTCATCAACCCGCACCAGGCCTATCCACAGCTGGGCCGCATCAAGTCTGACCTCTGGAACCACCACCACATCCCGATGCCCGACAACGACGACCTGTTGCATCAGGTGGTGGCGTTTGGTGATCTGGCCAAAGTGTTCCTGCAGATTCTGGCGGCCGAAGTGGTACCGCCCCAACGGCTGGTGGCCCACTTCCACGAGTGGATGACGGGCGTTGCCATTCCGGCGCTGCGCCGCGAGCAGGTGCCGGTGCATGTGGTCTTCACCACCCACGCTACCCTGCTGGGGCGCTACCTGGCCATGAACGACCCCAACTTCTACGACCACCTGATGCAGGTGGAGTGGCAGGGTGAGGCGCAGCATTTTAACATTGAGCCGGCCGTGACGATGGAGCGCGCCGCCGCGCATGGAGCCCACGTTTTCACCACCGTGAGCGAGCTGACGGTGCGGGAATGTATCTATCTGCTCGACCGGATTCCGGACGCGGTACTGCCCAACGGCCTCAACATTGAGCGGTTTGTGGCGCTGCACGAGTTTCAGAACCTGCATCAGCAGTACAAGAGCAAGATTCATGAGTTTGTGATGGCGCACTTCTTCCAGTCGTATTCCTTCGACCTGGATAAGACGCTGTACCTGTTCACCTCGGGCCGTTACGAGTACCATAACAAGGGCTTCGACCTCACCCTGGAAGCGCTGGCCCGCCTCAACTACCGCCTGCAGCAAAGCGGCCTGGAAGGCAACGTGGTTATGTTCTTCATCACCAAACGCCCCTTCCACAGCATCAACCCGCAGGTGCTCCAGAGTCGGGCCGTGCTGGAAGAAGTGCAGGCCACTTGCGAGGCCATTGAGCAGCAGGTGGGAGAGCGGCTGTTTTATGCCGCCGCCGCCAGCACCGACCACCGCCTGCCCGACCTGAGCAGCATGGTGGATGACTACTGGAAGCTGCGCTACCGCCGCACACTGCAAAGCTGGAAAACCACCAACCTGCCCCCGGTCATCACCCACAACCTCGTGGACGACGCCAACGACGACATCCTCAACTTTGTGCGCCAAGCCAACCTGGTCAACAACCAGCACGACCGGGTGAAAATCGTATATCATCCCGATTTTGTGTCGCCCACGTCGCCGCTGTTTGGCATGGAGTACGGGCAGTTTGTACGCGGCTGTCACCTGGGCATCTTCCCGAGCTATTACGAGCCCTGGGGCTACACGCCGCTGGAATGCGTGGCGCGCGGCGTACCGGCTATTACTTCCGACCTGTCCGGTTTCGGCGACTATGTGATGCAAACGGTGCCCGGCCACGAAGACAAGGGCATTTTTGTGGTGCAGCGCCAGGAAAAGAGCTTCGATGAGGCGGCGGAAGAGCTGACGGATATGCTCTGGGACTTTGTGCAGCTAACCCGCCGGGAGCGAATTATGCAGCGCAACAACGTGGAAAGCTCCGCCGAACTGTTCGACTGGAAAAACCTGCGCGTACACTACGACCGGGCTTACGAGCTGGCCCTGGAACGGCAGTAAAACCGTGCTGTTCTGGTAGGCATGCAGGCGCATATCGGGCGAAAACAACACTTGGATATGAGTCTGTTATTTGCCTTGCATTCCCATTCATGCCCACTGCTTATCAATGCAGAAATACCTCCTTGCCGGGTTGCTGCTCGTAACCACTACTGGCCTGGCCCGGGAGTTCTGGCTGGAGCCGGCCCGATTCTGGGTGGCCCCGGGCGCGGCCGTGCATGTCCGACGGGTGGTGGGCGGAAATTTTCAGGGTACTGCCTGGGCTGGTAAGCCGGACCGCGTTATGCTTTTTACTCATTATGCACCGGGCGGGGCAGCGCGCAGTCTGCTGCCCGCTGCCTCCGCTCCCGATACGTTGCAGAGCACTGTTCAGCTACTGCAGCCCGGGACGCACCTGCTGGCCCTGGCTACCAATAACGCTTCCGCCACGCTGGATGGCCCCGGCTTTACGGCTTACCTGCGCGAGGAAGGCCTGGACTACGCGGTGGCGCAGCGGGAACAACGCCACGAAACCGACAAGCCCGGCCGGGAAGCTTACCGCCGCTGCGCCAAAACACTTGTCCAGGTCGGCCCGGCCACCGCTGCCGATACGGCTCGCGCCTGGGCCCGCCCGTTGGGGCTGCCGTTGGAGCTGGTGCCGGAGCAGAACCCGTACCGCTTGGCACCGGGGGCAGCCTTTACGGTACGGGTGCTGCTGGCGGGCCAGCCCTTACCAGGACAGCAGGTGGTTTTGTGGCGGCGCGGGACCCTGCCCCAGGCCCTCATCAGTAAGCTCCGCAGTAACCAAAATGGACGCGTGTTGTTTCGTTTATCGGAGCCGGGTGAGTACCTTGTGAGCACAGTACGTATCGAGCCGGCTCCCATTGCCGCCACTGCTGACTGGCAGAGTACCTGGAGCACGCTTACCTTTGGCCTGGCCGGGCCCAAACGGCCATAGTTTGCAGCTGTTGGTCTTTTCCGGCACTTCATCCACTGCTCACGCCCAAATAGTTTTTTTGTTACCTTCGCAACTCCCGTAAACACCGAATAACCTGCGGTATGAAGTACTCCATAGATAAAAAGGAAACCTACACGATTATCACGATTGACGAGAAAAAGCTCGACACCACCGTTGCGCCGGACCTGAAATCGGAATTCGTGAAATTGAATGCCGAAGGCATTAATAACCTGATTCTGGACCTGAGCAACGTAAAGTACACCGATTCGTCGGGCTTGAGCTCCATCCTCATTGCCAACCGCCTCTGCAACTCAACCGGTGGCTTACTGGTACTTACGGGCCTGCAGGATCATGTGATGAAGCTCATCACCATCAGCAAACTGGAGTCGGTACTGCACATTCTGCCCACCGTGGAAGAAGGTATTGACCGCATTTTCCTGCACGCCATCGAGCGGGACCTGACCAGCAAAGAATAGTTCTTCGTGAGCTGTTGGCTGTTGGCTGTTAGCTGTTAGTTTTCAACTGATGGCTACCGGCCAACAGCTTTTTCTTTTTCGTACTGGCTGTCGAATCAGGCTCCCAGAAACGACTTCTCCCACTTAACAAAAGCTGACAGCCAACAGCTGATAGCCAATAGCTGATTTTGGAGTTTGAGCTGAAAATTCTGGGCAGTGCGTCTGCCACCCCGTTCATGGACCGCCACCACACGGCGCAGGTCCTGACGGTGGGCGGCACTCAATACCTTATCGACTGCGGTGAGGGCACCCAGCGCCGGCTGATGGAGCAGAAAATCCGGCATCAGCGCATTCATACCATCTTTATCAGCCATTTGCACGGCGACCATTTTTTTGGCCTGTTTGGCCTGCTGGGCACCATGCACCTCAACGGCCGCACCGAGCCGCTGCGCCTGTTCGGCCCGCCCGGCCTCGATGAGGTGCTGACCACGCAGTTTCGGCATTCCTACACTCACCTGAGCTTCGAGCTGGAGTTTACGCCGGTGGATACCACCCAACATCTCCAGATTTTCGAGGACAAGAACCTGACGGTGCATACGCTGCCCATGCGCCACCGCATTCCGTGCTGCGGCTACCTGTTTCGGGAGAAACCCAAACGCCGCCGTCTGCTGGCCGAGCGCCTGCCCGATGGGCTCACACCGGCCCAGCTCACCGCCCTCACCTTGGGTGAGGATCTGCTGGATGAGCAGGGCCAGCTGCTGGTAGCCAACGCCGCCGTCACCGCCGAGCCCAAACGGGCCCGCAGCTACGCCTTCTGCTCCGATACGATGTACACCGAAAGCCTGGCCGACTTAGTGCGCGGTGTGGATCTGCTGTATCACGAGGCCACCTTTATGGATGATATGCGGGAGCGGGCCGCCGTGACGCACCACTCCACCGCCCGGCAGGCCGGCCTGCTGGCGCGCCGTGCCCAGGTGCATCGCCTGCTCATCGGCCACTTCAGCAGCCGCTACCGCGACCTGGAGCCATTGCTGGCCGAGGCCAAAACCCAGTTTGAATGGACGGAGCTGGCCGTGGAAGGCCTGTCGGTTTCGCTGGCCGAGTAACCGAACGCTAGGCAGAATGCCGCGAAGCATCTGGCGTACTGACGTCGAGTTGACACTTCTGCAGCAGCAGGCAAGATGCTTCGTCTCTGGCCTGATGCGCCACATTCTCTGCATGACAGTTGTTTTAGTACCCGAAATCATCCGTTGATTTCCGTTTCCCCTCCTATGCCCCAACCTTTATCTCACAAAAAGCAGCAGTTGTACTTAGTGCTCAGCGGCATTTTCATCGTAAATGCGCTGCTGGCCGAGATTATCGGGGTTAAGATTTTCTCGGTAGATGCCTTGATGGGGCTGCCCGGCAACCTCACAGCGGGCGTGCTCATCTGGCCCGTGGTGTTCGTGACCACCGACATCATCAACGAATACTTCGGCAAGGCCGGCGTACTACGCGTGAGCTACCTCACGGTGGGCCTGATTCTGTTTGCCTTCGTCGTGATTTACGCCACCACCAAGCTGCCGCCGGCCGCTTTCTGGCTCGATGCCAACAAAACCGACGCCGAGGGCCGGCCCTTCAACATCGACTTCGCCTACCAGAGTATTTTCCGGCAGGGTCTGGGCATTATTGCGGGTTCCATCACGGCGTTTGGTATCGGGCAGGTGCTCGATGCCACCGTGTTTCAGCTGCTGCGCCGGGCTACCAAAGGCCGCTACGTGTGGCTGCGGGCCACGGGCTCCACGCTGGTTTCCCAGCTCGTCGATTCGTTTGTGGTGCTGTTTGTGGCGTTTTACGCGTTCGGCAACTGGACGCTGGGCCAGGTGCTGAGTGTGGCCAACGCCAATTATTGGTATAAATTCGCGGCCGCCATCCTGCTTACGCCCGTGCTCTACCTCGCCCACTTCCTCATCGACCGGTACCTGGGCGACGAAGCTACCCACGAGCTGCAGCAGGAAGCCGCCGCTAATGCGGCGGTGTAGGAGATAAGACACTTTATCACTCGGAATACTCTATTCAGCTAGCAGTATGAATATACGCCCATACTACCTCTGGATTAGCTTGATCATCATTCCAAGTTTAGCTACTGCTCAGCAATACCAGCTAAAAAATGATATGGTACGTTCGGGGAGAGTCCGTTATTTCCCAAACGGAAAACGCAATGTTATTATTGACACCGACTCTGCAAAACAGCTACTATTAGATCCAGACCAGGTACTCTGGTTTGAGAAGGGTCGTTTTCGGTTTGAACCAGTATCCAATTTTACTGTGCACGTTAAGCGTGGAGAAAGTTTGCATGTAACTCATGACTTTGCCATCGTTCAGGATACTGGTGCTGTCTGCCTGCTGGTGCACGATCTGTTGATAAGTCCAGAGCTTTCCTCTAGATCTTATCTTTTAAGAAGGCGCGGCGAAAAAAAACTAATCGTCATTCACGATAACAGTAATGAGTTTGACGATGGCAACTTTTCTTCTCACGATCAAAAGCTGTTGCTGAAAGTATTCAGCAACAATCCGAACTTGCGCCAGCTGCTACGGCAGCAGAATCTTACTTGCCGTAACTTGCCTGAATACGTGCGTCACTATAACCGGCAGGTTAATTCTGTACGCTAAACCTCTTCCCATGTCCCGCATCCTCACCGGCATTCAGAGCACCGGCCGCCCGCATTTGGGCAACCTGCTCGGCGCCATCCTGCCCGCCATTGAACTCTCCAAAAGCAGCGCCAACGAAAGCCTGCTGTTCATTGCCGACCTGCACTCTTTGACCACCGTGCGCGACGCCGAGCTGCTGCGCCAGAACACCTACGCCGTGGCCGCCTCCTGGCTGGCCTGCGGCTTCGATACCGACAAGAACCTGTTCTACCGCCAGTCCGACGTGCCGCAGGTGACGGAGCTGACGTGGTACCTGAGCTGCTTCACGCCCTTCCCGATGCTGGCCAACGCCCACTCGTTCAAGGACAAGAGCGACCGGCTTTCCGACGTGAATGCGGGTTTGTTCACGTATCCGGTGCTGATGGCGGCTGATATTCTGCTCTACGACGCGGAAATCGTGCCCGTGGGCAAAGACCAGGTGCAGCACCTGGAAATTGCCCGCGACATTGCCTCGGCCTTCAACAACCGCTACGGCGAAACCTTCGTGCTGCCCCAGTCGCGGGTGGACGAGCAGATCCAGACCATCCCCGGCCTCGACGGGCAGAAGATGAGCAAGAGCTACGGCAACATTATCGACATCTTCCTCGATGACAAGGCGCTGCTGAAGAATATCAAGCTCATCGTATCGGACAGCACCCCGCTGGAAGCCCCCAAAAACCCCGATACCGACACCACCTTCAAGCTGTTCTCCCTACTGGCCACGCCCGAACAAACCGCCGAGATGCGCCAGAACTACCTGAACGGCGGCTACGGCTACGGCCACGCCAAACAGGCTTTGTACGAGGTTATCCGAAGTCGTTTTGCCACCGAGCGGGAGCAGTTCAACTTCTACATGAACAACCTGCCCGAAGTGGACCGCAAGCTGGCCGAAGGTGCCGCCAAAGCCCAGGCTTACGGTTCCGAAGTGCTCAATAAGGTGCGCGAGAAAGTAGGCTACCAGAAGCGGTAACCGTCATTGCGAACATGTGGCGAATGAAGCCTGTGTCGAAGCAATCCTTCCTTCACGCAGCGCTTAATATCGACTTACGCAAAAGCCCCTGACGACCGTGCTGACGTCAGGGGCTTTCTGCTTATTTAGGGCTTGTCACTTCGGGGAGGAAGGATTGACGCCGCTTGATGCGCGGAATGTCGTGCCTCCTCGCAATGACAGAACATCAAACTCACCACTTCACAATTTCACCTTTCAGTACGGCAGGCCATCGATAGTGGGGTGGCGCTGCTCGTGGTAGAAGCTGAAGCCGACTTTGCTGCCGCGGCTGACCTGCTGGTTTTCCAGCTTCTGCTTCACCGAAATCTTCTGGATATCGGTGAGCGGGGGCGCAATCAGGTCGTTGTTGACGGCGGCAATCATGGCGCTTTCCACGAACAGGCGCAGGCTGTCCGGCGTCACGGGGTTGTCCGACATATCGTTGTCGGGCAGCTCCAGCTGCTGCACGCCTTCCAGGAAATAGTGGCTGTCGATGTTGATGAGCAGGCGGCCCACCAGGTAGCCGGGGTCGTTGAGGCGCTGGTACTTGATGCTGTCGGCCATGAAGTTGTAGGCCATAATGTGGCCGAAAAACCGTCGGCGGAAGTCCTCCGCCACGTATTTCGTATCCATTGGGCCGTAGTCGTCGGGGAAGGTGACGATGTTGGAGTGCATCACAAACACCAGCAGATCGCCGCTGAAACGGATGTGAAATTCCATGTCGTTCACCGGCCGGTACTCGATGATAACCGAGGAATCGACGGGCGAAATGCGGCGGCTCAGCTCCACCACCAGCTCCTGCGACACCTTGCGCAGCATATCAAACGTGGCCAGCGTGTTGCGGTAAATGGCCTGCTTCACCGACGACTTCTGCTTGAGACCGTCGGAAATCAGGTCGAGGCGGTCCTGCGGGGAGGGGGCCGGCTCGCCGGGGGCATTCGGCGCGTTGCCTTCGGAGTTAGGCGTACCAGTCGTGGCGGACGCTACGTGGGGGGCGCCGGGCGTTCCGTCGTCAGTTTGGGGTAGGGTGGCGGGAGTGATGGGGGGCAGTTCGTCCATGTAGTAACAACGCAGCGGCAACCGGCCAGACCGGCTGCCAGTGGAACAAAGGCGCGGCCGAAGCCCGCACCCGGAAAGTAGTCTGTACGCAAAGTAGCGGCCCGGAAGTTTTGCGCGACGCAGTAGCGCGAACTTTGTAGTTCGCGCTACTGCGTCGTTCGGACGGTTTCGTTTCTACGGCACGGGGGCGCGAACTACTAAAGTTCGCGCTACTGTGTGCGCTACTCTGACCCGAAGGCCGGTGGCGCACTCAGGGCTGCCGCCACCGGCCACGCGCTGCTGCGGAACGCCACCGTACGCACGCCCGCGTACGGGAAGCCGGGCGCGGGCGGCAGCAGCATGGGCCGGGCCAGCGGGTGGGCCAGCGCCTCCCCTACTGTGCGCACCGCGCCGGCCGGCACCGCCAGTTGCTCCAGCTGAGTTAGCAGCTCCCGGCCGGGCACTTCAGCAATACGCTGGGCCAGTATTTCTTCCAGGGCGACGCGGTGCGTTACCCGGTCGGGGTTGCGGCGGAAGCGGACGTCGTCGGCCCACTCGGGGCGGTGTAGCACGGAGCAGAGGTGGCGAAACTGGCGGTCGGCACCCACGGCCAGCAGCAGGCGCGTGCCGTCGTGGGCCGTGTACACGGTGCCGTATGGCACGATGCTGGGGTGGCCCGAGCCCAAAGGCTGCGGCTCCCGGCCCGTGACGAGGTAGGTGGCGGCCTGGTTGGCCAGCGAGGCCAGTGCGCTATCCAGCAAACTCACCTGCACCAGCGCGCCCCGGCCGGTTCGCTCGCGGCGGTAGAGGGCCGTGAGTACACCCTCCTTAAGCTGGTGCGCGGTGAGCAAATCAATGAGGGCCACCGGCATTTTCTGGGGCGGCTGGCCGGGGCCGGGGGCGTTGAGGTGCATGAAGCCGGTTTCGGCCTGCAGCACGGCATCGTAGCCGGCGCGGGTTTCGGTGGGGCCGTAGCCGGTGATGTGGCCGTAGATCAGGCGCGGGTTCAGGGCCGCCAGCGTGGAATAGTCGGCGCGGAGCTTCTCGGCGTCGCCGGGCTTGTAGCTGGTCAGCACGATGTCGGCGGCGGCGGTTAGCTGGTGCAGGGCGGCCTGGCCGTCTTCGGTGGTCAGGTCCAGTGGCTGGCTGCGCTTGCCCCAGTTGGCGCTGCTGAAATAGGCCGTGACGGTGGTAGCGGGGTCTTCGGCCGGGGTGCGCCAGGTGCGCGTCACGTCGCCGGCCGGGGCTTCCAGCTTCAGCACATCGGCCCCCAGCTCGGCCAGAAACTGGCCCACCTGCGGCCCGGCCAGCACCGAGGCCAGCTCCAGCACGCGCAAGCCAGCCAGTGGGAGTTCTTCGGAAGCAGATGCGGATTCAATCATCGGCGCAAGAAACGCAAAGCCCCCGAATCAGGCCCTGCCCCCTGTTCTCACGGGCCGCCGCCTGAATTTCACCCGACACCGCGTGTTTGGGATAGGATGCCGGGTAAAAATCACGGGACGTCCCGTGTTTGCGACGGGATGCCGGATGATTTTTACCCGACGTCGAGTGAAAACTACGGGACGTCGCATGTTTGCGACAGGACGTCGAGTGAAAATCATCCGGCATCCCGTGTTTGAGACGGGCCGTCGGGTAAAAATCACAGGACGTCGGGTAAAATCTACTCGGTATCGCATGATTTTTACCCGGCGTCCCGTCCCGGGTTTACATGCAGCCGAAGCGGTAGAGATGCTTCGGCTGCGCTCAGCATGACGTTCTTTCCTCAGCGTAGCACCCGCCCGAATCTACCGGCAGCCGGCCCGCGCAAACACCGGAAACACCACCTCCCGCTCACCAAGCCCCCAGAGGCGCGTTACCTCGTCAGCCAGCAGCAAAACCGCATCCTGGCCGTGCTGCTGCTGGAATTTCACTACGCTCGACCAGGTGCGCAGGTAGTTCAGAAACCACTCCGCCGACCACTGCCGCCGCACCTCGAAACGGGCAGTTTGCACCTCGGCAAACGGGAACGGCAGGCGGGCGTACTCGTCGGTGATGTGCCATCGGTTGTCGTCCCAGTAGGGCCGCATGGTATCGTTGTGGAAGTGCTGCACCAGCGCATCCAGCGCGGGGCTGATGCGCAGCAGGCCGTAGCCCCACTCGGCCACCACGCCGCCGGGTTGCAGCACGCGGTGCACCTCGGCGTTGAACGCGGCCATATCAAACCAATGTACGGCCTGGGCCACCGTTACCAGATCGAAGCTGGCGGCAGCAAACGGCGTGTGCTCGGCCGGGGCTTGCTGGTAGGTGATGTTGGGCTGGCTGTCCGCCTGGGCCAGCTGCGCCGCGCTGATGTCGGTGGCCTCCACCTGCCCGAAGTGCTCGGCCAGCACAGCGGCCACCTGCCCGTTGCCGGTGGCACAGTCCCAGGCCTGGGCGCGGCCCGGCACCTGCGGCAGCAGCCAGTCGTAAAGCGCCGCCGGGTAGTCGATGCGGTAGCGGGCGTAGAGGTCGGCCTGGGCAGAGAATCGGTCGAGCATGGGTGGCTGGGTGGTTGAACTAGTGGATTGGAGATAAACAGAACGTCATTCCGAGCCTGCGAGGAATCTCGCGTGCTGATGTTGCAGGGTTAGCTATACGGTTGCAACGAAGCGGTAGAGATTCTTCGACTTCGCTCAGCATGACGAGTACCAGTACAACGTCAGCACGCAAGATTCCTCGCAGGCTCGGAATGGCGTTCCGAAAGGGACATTCTTGAAACGACGTTCACGGAATGCCGTTCTTGCCAACCCGTTCTAACGTGTGGTTACCCAACAACGATTAACGCCCATGTCCTCCCCCATCCAAACCGGCCTGCTGGCTTACGGCATGTCGGGCCGTATTTTTCACGCGCCGTTTCTGAGCACGCACCCGGGCTTTCAGCTGCGGGCCGTGGTGGAGCGCAGCCGCAAGCAGATGGCCCAGCACTACCCTGACATCATTAGCTACGACAGCGTGGCTGAGTTGCTGGCCGACCCGCAGCTGGAGCTGGTGGTAGTAAACACGCCCAACGACACCCATTTCGCCCTTGCCAGGCAGGCGTTACAGGCCGGCAAACACGTGCTCATCGAGAAGCCCGTGGCTACCACCGTGGCCGAGTTGGACGAGCTCCTGGCCCTGGCCGCCGCGCAAAACCGGCACGTGCTGGCCTACCAGAACCGCCGCTGGGACTCCGATTTTCAGCTGGTGCGTCAGGTGGTGGAAAGCGGCCAGCTGGGCCAGCTCACGGAAGTGCACTTCCGCTTCGACCGGTATAAGGCCGCCCTCAACGCCAAAACCTTCAAGGAAGACCCAGCCGTAGCGGGCAGCGGCCTGAGCTTCGATTTGGGCCCGCACGTGCTGGATCAGGCCCTAAGCTTGTTTGGGCAACCCGAGCACGCCCACGTCACGCGCGCCAGCCACCGCCCCGGCTCCCGCGTTGATGACTATTTCCACATGCACCTGCAGTATCCACAGGGCCTGAATGTGTTTGTGGCCGGCAGCCTGCTCACGGCCGCGGCCGGTCCGGCCTACGTGCTGCACGGCACGCTCGGCTCGTTCCAGAAAAGCCGCGCCGACGTGCAGGAAGCCCAGCTCGACCAAGGCCAGCTGCCCACCGCCGCCACCTACGGCCACGAGCCCGCCGGCCAGGAAGGCACCCTCACGCTGGTGCCAGCCCCCGGCGAAACCCAGGTTTCCCGCCTTGCCGCGCCCCAGGGCCAGTATCAGGATCTGTTCGAAGCCGTGCATCAGACCATCCGCCACGGCCAGCCCTTCCCGGTGCGCCCCGAGCAGCTGCGCTGGCAGTTGGAGATGCTGGCGGGTAAAGGCTAAAAAGAACGTCATCATAATTAGAACGTCATTCCGAGCGGAGCGAGGAATCTCGCGTGCTGATGTTGTAATACTAATCCAACGTCAGCACGCGAGATTCCTCGCTCCGCTCGGAATGACGTTCTATTCGCGCTACTACTGCCTCAACCTCAACCGCACACAAATCCCGTTATCTTTGTTTCAATCCAATCCAGCGGTTTGCTGACCGAGACGCAAGGTCAGCCCTCTATCATCTTAACGAAGCTGTACCTTGACGTTTCACGAGTTCAACCTGCACGATGACCTGCTCGCGGGCATCGATGCCATGAATTACCAGAATGCCACGCCCATTCAGGAGCAGGCCATTCCCCGCATTCTGGAAGGCAAAGATCTGATTGCCTGCGCCCAGACCGGCACCGGCAAAACCGCCGCCTACCTGCTGCCGCTGCTCGACAAGATTTCGCACGCCAAGCACGGCACCACCTCCACGCTGGTGCTGGTGCCCACCCGCGAGCTGGCCACCCAGATCGACGAGCAGGTAACGGGCTTCGGCTACTTCGTGGAAGCTAGCTCCATTGCCATCTACGGCGGGGGCAAATCCGAAGGCTGGGAGCAGCAGAAGCGCGCCCTCACCTCCGGCGCCGACATCATCATTGCCACGCCCGGCCGCCTCATTGCCCACATGCAGATGGGCTACGTGAAGTTCGAGGACCTGAAGTATCTGGTGCTGGATGAGGCCGACAAGATGATGGACATGGGCTTCTCCGATGACATCCTCAACATCGTGCGGCAGCTGCCCAAGGAGCGCCAGACGCTGCTGTTCTCGGCCACCATGCCCAGCAAAATCCGCGACTTTTCGCAGCAGCTGCTCAAGAGCCCCGAGGAAATCCGCCTGGCCGTATCCAAGCCCGCCGCCGGCATCGACCAGCAGTTCTACATGGCCTTCGACCGCCAGAAGATCTACCTGCTCGAGCACATCATCAAAACCCAGGACGTGCAAAGCATGGTACTGTTTACCAGCCAGAAAGCTGCTGTGGGCGGCATTGTGAAGGCCATTAATAAACTGGGCATTGAGGCCCGGGGCATCAGCTCCGACCGCACCCAGGAGGAGCGCGAAGAAATCATGCGCGCCTTCAAAAACAAGCAGTTCCCCATCCTCGTCGCTACCGACGTACTGAGCCGGGGCATTGATATCGACTCCTTGAGCCACGTGGTGAACTACGACATCCCGCGCGCCGCCGAGGATTACGTACACCGCATCGGACGCACGGCGCGCGCCGCCACCAAAGGCACGGCCATCACCTTCATTGCCGACCAGGACCAGGACCGCGTGCTCAAAATCGAGAAGCTGATTGAGCGCGAGGTAGAAAAGCAAAGCATCACCGAGGCCATGGGCCTGGGCGAAGCCCCCGAATTCGACCCCAAACGCTTCAGCGGCCTGCGCGGCAAAATCGGCGGCCGGCCCGAGCGTGGCCCCCGCAGCGGCGGTTCCGGCGGCGGCGGTGGCCGCGACCGAGGCCCTCGTCCCGAAGGTGGCGGCGGCAGCCGCGACGGTGGCCGCCCCAACCGTGGCGACGGCAAGCCCGACGCCGACCAGCTGGCCCGCATTGCCAAAGCCCAGGCGGCCCTAGCGGCTCTCGATGCCGGCCAAGCCCCATCCCAGCCCTACCAGCGCCCACCCCGCGAAGACCGCCCCGAGGGCAGCGAAAGCCGCCCCCGCCGTGAGCCGCGTGAACCCCGCGCCCCGCGCCCCGAAGGCGAAGCCCGCCCACCTCGTGAGCCCCGCGCTCCGCGTCCGGAAGGCGAGGCCCGCCCACCCCGGGAGCCCCGCGCTCCGCGCCCCGAAGGTGAAGCCGCCGCTGAGCCACGGGCCGAAGGCGACAAAGCCGAAGGCCAGCGTCGCCGCAAGCGCGGGGGCCGCAACCGCTCCGGCCGTGGCCCTCGCCCTGAGGGCGAAGCATCCGCTGAAGCCTCTGCCCCGGTAGCCCCGGCCGCTGAATAATTCAGCCAGCCCACACCAAAACGGCCCCGTTGCATGTGCAGCGGGGCCGTTTTTGGTTTAGGATGGTTGGTGACATCAGCATGGGACTTTACGCATCCATAATATATTTTAGCCCTTGCCTCTGGTTAATATATGGCCATTGGACGGTGTAGAGACGCAATATTTTGCGTCTCATCGTTGAACGACCGAGAGCGTGCATTCTAAACAACATCAACAACGACGAGACGCAAGATATTGCGTCTCTACACCGTCCGATCTGCGAGGAACTAACTCGGCTCGTCGAGGCGGCGCTGGAGCTGCGCGGCAAAATCGGAGGGCAGGCGGGCGGTGGAGGGGGCCTGCGCGGTGAGGCGGGCGGCGCGGGCCAGGGCCGGACTCTGCACGGCGTAGCGTCGGCAATAGGCGCACAGGTGCAAGTGGGCCCACAGCTGCACCCGCTCGGCTAGAGGCAGCTGCTGGTCGGCGCGGCGCTCAATGAGCAGGGTGGCGCGCTGGCAGTCGGAAATGAAGGTGCGCATACGTTACGAACGGGGAGTGGAGCCGAACCAGTTCTTTTCGAGGCAGCGGCGCAGGTGAAGTTTCAGGCGGTGTACGATAACCCAGTAGTTGGCGGCCGTCAGCTGCAGCGCCGCGCAGATTTCCTCCGCCGATAGTTCCTCGGCGAAGCGCAGCACAAACACGGCCCCGTGCTGGGGCGAAAGCCGCTGCTGGCAGCTGCGCAGCACGGCCTGAAACTCCTGCTGCTCCAGGTCGTCTTCGCCGCTGGGCGCGGCCCAGTCGGCGGGGCCCTGGCCGGGCTGCCAGTGGCCGGTATCGGGCCGGAAGAACTCGGCCTCGGGGGCCTGCTCGGGCAACACGGGCAGCGGCACGAAGGGTGAGCGGGCCTGCCGCCGGTAAAAGTCCACGACTTTGCGGCGCAGAATCACAAACAACCAGGTGCGCTCCGAGGCCTCCCCGCGAAAGGAAGCCAAGGCGTCGAGGGCGCTGCAAAGCGTGTCCTGCACCAACTCCTGCGCCTCCTCCGCCGAGGCTACCCGGCTCAGGGCGAAACGGTACAGGTCGTCGCCGTAGCGGGCGAGCCACTGCGCGGGCTCGGGCACCAAAAGGGCCATGCGGGAAAGGATAGGTGAAGGTGAGGAAAACCCATCTGGCGGGCTCCGGCAAGTAACGCAAATATCCTGGAGCGCGGATTGACCACTGCCAAGTATACTTCGGCCATTACAGGCTGGCGTGCCAGTCGTAGCCCCGGGCGGCCCAGTAGTCGGCCGGGCGCTCCGCCACGAAGGCCAGCGTGCCGATGCGCTTGAGCTGCTTGATGCCGTACTTGCGCGGCGTGATGAGGCGCAGCGGCGCACCGTGCTCCGGCAGCAGCGGACGGCCGTTCATCTCGTAGCACAGCAGGGTTTGGGGGTGCAGGGCGCTGGCCATATCGAGGCCCACGTAATAGGCGTCGTCGGGGGTGCGCAGGCTTACGTAGGGCGCTGTTTCAGCGGAGGGAAGGGTAGCCAGCGGGTAGCGGACCAGGAAATCGGTGAGGCGCACGCCGGCCCAGGTAACCACCGTGCTCCAGCCCTCAATGCACTTGAGTTCGGTGGTCATTTCGGTGCGGGGCAACGCCTGCAGCTCGGCCAGGGAGAACTCCCGAACCGGCTGCCCGCCGAAACCTTCCACCCGCAGCCGCCACGCGGCCGTATCCAGCGGCTGATCCAAGCCTACCGAGCCGTTGGCGCGGGGCGTGCGGGCCTGGCTGCGCGGAAACTCGGGGGCCAGCTGGGTAGGGCTGAGCAAGGTGGCCGCTACGCGGGCGTTGGCTTCCAGGCTGGCGCGCAATGGCCCTGGCACGCCCATCACCTCGGGCTGGCCTAGCAGCCAGCGCCAGCCGCCCAGGCCCGCCAGCGCGGCCAGCCCGCCCACCAGAAAGGCCCGCCGGGAACGGCGCGTCACTTCCCGCTCCAGAGCAACGTCAGCAGCAGCAGCGGGTGGCGTGGCGGGCGGCTGCGGGAGGGATGATTCGGATTGCATCGGGCAGTACGGTAAATGAGTGTTGGAAAAGGGTTGATTTTATAGCGTTTTTGCGAACCATTCACCCCGTCGTAGAGACGCAATATTTTGCGTCTCGTCGTTGAACGGCACTGCGCTTTGGTCAACTTCAGCAACGACGAGACGCAAAATATTGCGTCTCTACAACAGGATACACCTCAAGTGAAACCGTGATACTACCACGGTGGCGCGCTGCAGTCAGCTACCCTGTCTGAGCCACGTTCTGCTACCAAGGCCGGGCCAAGGGCGGGGAACTGAGCAACGGGCCTCCGGCTAGGGGCGCATGGGCAGCGGCGGCACAGCTGGCATAGGATTGCCACTGCCGGAGGCCGCATCCAGCGCGGCGGCGAGCGGGGCAGCCGCGGCCGTGGGGGCGGAGTCTTCTACCACTTCAAAGCCGGCTACCATAGCCCGGAAGTTGTTCCAGCCGGCCCGCACCACCTGGGCAATGTGCACCAGAAAAAACAGCACGTACCCAATGGTCAGGGCGAAATGCTCCAGGCGGGCCCACTCGTAGCCGCCCAGCGCAGTGGTGAGGCCGGCCAGCTGGGTGGGTTTGTAGATGGCCAGGCCGGTGAGCAGCGAGCCGGCCCCCATCAGCACCACCGAGGTGTAGGCCAGCTGCTGGGCCCCGTTGAATTTGGCGGGCGGCGGCGGGTCGCGGCGCAGGCCCACGTCGTGCAGCAGGGTGTGCCAGGCGCTGCGGAGCGTGCCCCGCTGCGGCACCAGGTACCGCCACTCGCCCGAAATCAGGGTGTAGCTCACGTACAGCAGCCCATTGAGGGCAAACACCCACATCAGCACGAAGTGCCAGCTCATGCCCTTGGCCAGCTTGTGGTCCATGTGCAGCACATCGTACACCGACTGCGGGAAAAATCGCAGCAGCGTGGTATCGCCCCACCCGAGCCGGTACACGTCGTTGGCCCAGTAAATCAGCAGGCCGCTCCAGATCATGAGGGCCAGCACCGGGAAATTGAGCCAGTGAAACCAGCGGATGGCCAACGGGTGCTTTTCAACGAGGCGAGGCATAGGACACAGGGCGTTTGAGGGGAGAAACCAGCAGACGGCTAGCCGCCGCTACCCCGATAGACGCCTGCCCGCCGGCCACCTTACACCGGAGCCAAAAAATATTTTTCGGGGGTAGTTGTAAGGCCGGAAGCGGTGGCGCGTCTAGCCGGGTAGCCGCCGCCGTTGGCTGGCCCTGTTTGCCTTCTGTATGAAACTACTGCTTGTAGCCGGTCTGGCTTTCGGAAGTCTGCCGCTCACCTCCCCCATTCCGCTGCCTGGCTCACCTGCCGGGCCGGCACCGGCCCGCGTGCCGGTGGCCGTGGAGCTGTTCACGTCCGAGGGCTGCTCCAGCTGCCCCGCCGCCGATGCCGCGCTACGGGAGTTGGAAGCCAGCCAGCCGGTGCCGGGCGTGGAAATAGTGGCCCTGGGCCAGCACGTGGACTACTGGAACCGCCTGGGCTGGAAAGATGCCTTCTCCTCGGAGCAGTTCACCCAGCGCCAGCGCACCTACGCCGCCGGCTTCGGCTCGGGCTCCTACACGCCCCAGGCCGTCATCAATGGCCGCTATGAGCTGGTGGGCAGCCAGCGAACCAAGCTGCTGGAAGCCATTGCGCAGGCGGCCCGCGCGCCGCGCGCCACCGTGCAGCTCAGTGGCCCCGCCGCCGCCCTGCGCGTGCAGGTGCGCGACCTGCCCGTCGGCACCGGCCCGGCCGACGTGCTGCTGCTCATCACCGAAACCGGCCTCACCACCCAAATCGGGCGGGGCGAAAACGCCGGGCGGCTGGTGCGCCACGCCGCCGTGGTGCGGGAGCTGCGCCCGCTGGGTGCGGTAGCCGCCGATGGCACGTTTGGGGCCACGCCCGCGCTCCGGCTGGCGCCGCAATGGCAGCAAAGCCACCTGCGGGCGGTGGTGCTGGTGCAGGAGCGCGCCAGCCACCGCGTAGTGGGCGTGGGCAGTCTGCCGCTCAGCCCTGCCGGCTAGGCCCGGCCAGCTTACGGCCGCCACCTGCGCAGCTTTCAACTCAGCATACCGTTCACTCTTCATTGCTTTTCCCATGACTACCCGCATACTAGGCCTCTTGCTGCTCGGCCTGAGCCTGGGCGCCTGCCAAAAGGAAACTACCGAACCCACTGCCCCCGCTACCACCACCACGCCCCCGGCCGGCACGCTCACGGTGGTGCGCAAGGGCATTGTACAGCCCCAGGGCGGCGTGCCCAGCTCAGGCACCGTGGACCTGGTGCGCGACACCGCGGGCAAGGAATTTCTGCGCTTCAACGCCGATTTCATGACCGATTTTCACACCGGCTCGCTCACCATCTACCTAGCCAAGTCGGCCGAGTTGATTCGGGTGCAGCGGGGGCGCGGGGCCGAGAACGTGCTGAGCGTGGGCGTCATCACACAGTCGGGGGCGCAGGTGCTGGCCGTGCCGGCGGCTTCGGCGGGCTTCTCGCACGTGGTGCTGCACTGCGAGCCGGCCCAGTACAACTTCGGCGCGGCGGCTCTGCAATGAGACGCGCCGCCCGCGCCGGGTGGCTGCTGGCCGCCGCGCTGCTGCTCGCGGCCGAGGCCCAAGCCGGTGGCGGCTGGACGCGCAAAAAGAAGCGCGGCTACGCCAAGGCCGGCCTAACCACCGTCAGCACCACGCGCTACCATCCGCTCAGCGGCCCCACCATCGAAACGGCCCGGTTTCGGCAGCAGGTATACAGCCTCTACGCCGAGTACGGCCTCACCGACCGCCTAGAGTCCACCCTCAACTTTCCGGTTTTCCGGCGCGCCGCCTACGCTACCGTCACGCCAGGCCGGGGCGTTGGCGACCCGGAAGTGGGCCTGCGCTACGGGCTGCTGCGCGGGGCCTGGCCGCTGGCCGTGGGCCTGAGCGTGGAAGCGCCGCTGGGCAACCCGCGCGCCCGCGGCTTCGACCGCACCGACCCGCGCGTATTCGTGGCCCTGCCCACCGGCGACGGGGAGTGGAACGTCTGGACGCGGGCGGCCCTCTCGCACAGCCTGAGCCGTTGGCCGGCCTTTTTCACGGTGGAAGCGGGCTACAACCAGCGCACCGCCGGCTTCACCAGCCAGTACAGCTACGGGGCGCAGGCCGGCTACCACCTGCGGAAAAAAGCCTGGCTGACGGCCACGTTCCGCACCCTCGACAACGTGCGCCCACCCGACCCTAACCGGCCGGGCAGCATCGGGCTAGGCGAGGGCGTGGCGTATTCCACGGCAGGGCTGGGCGTGAGCTTCGAGGCCACCCGCCACCTGCGCCTCACCACCGACTGGGCCACCGGTTTCGGCCGGCTGCGCAACGTGTACTCGGGCCAGCAACTCACGTTTGGGGTGGCCGTGGAATGGTAATCGGGCCTCGGCCGCTGCCAAAAAAAGTTCTGCGCCTGCTGTAAGGACCGCCGCCGGGCGGCGTCTATCCGGGCAACACCACATATGTTTCACGTTTCACTTTTCCCCTCTTCCCCATGCGTACCAACCTGTTCTTCGCCCCCGGCTCCCTGCTGCTCGTCGCCGCTTTCTGCCTCAGCACGCTCCTGCCCGCCCCCGCCCTAGCCCAGGGCGACAAAATGCAGGGCGATAAGATGAAAACCGATAAAATGACCGACAACAAGATGGCCGACGGAAAGATGGCTGATGGTAAGATGTCGGACGGAAAGATGACCGACAGCAAGATGGCTGACGGGAAAATGGCCGATGGCAAGATGGCTACCGGCAAGATGGGTTCGGCAAAAACCGCCAAGAAAGCCCCCAAAGCTAAAATGGCCGACCACAAAATGGACAAGATGTAACCACGTCCCGCCTGCCGGCTGCTGCCACGCCGGAAGCTCCTTGCCACCACAGACCGCGCCCCGGCTACTTGCGTAGTCGGGGCGCGGTCTGTGGTGGCTACCCTATGTAGCAGGCCGGGTAGCTTCAACTGTTCACCAGCGCAAAAGCATCGGCCCGCGACGCCCGCTCCAGCTCGTAGACCTGGGCCGTCTGGCCCACCCGGATTTCGTCGTCGTCGTGGGCGAGGCCGGCCAGTAGCTCATCGGCCACCTGCTGCGGCGGAATACCGTTGGCCCCGCCGATTTCGGCCGAAAACTCGGTATCTACCAGCGGCGGCAGCAGCTCGAACACCCGGATGTTGGTGGCCTTCAGCGTATGGCGCAACGACTGCGTGTAGGAATGCACGGCGGCCTTACTGGCCGAATACGTAGGTCCGCCTACCGACGGTACGTAGGCCACGATGGACGTGACGTTGATAATAGCCGCCGTGGGCTGGGCGCTCAGCACCGGCAGCAGCAGCTCCGTCAGGCGAATCAGGGCCAGGTAGTTGGTGTTCATTTCGGCGCTGGCCTTCTCGAAGGCGTTGGCCCCGGCCACCAGCTGGTAAGCCGAAGCCTGCCCCGCGTTGTTGATGAGCACACTCAGGTCGCCGAACTGGGCCTGCACCTGCTGCACCAGGCGGTTCACGTCGGCGGCGCTGTTCACGTCGGCCGTGATGATGGCCGCGCCGGGCACCTGTTCGGCGGCTTTGCGCAGCTTGGCCTCGTTGCGGCCCACCAGAATAACGCGGTTGCCGGTGGCCGTGAGGGTTTTGGCAATGGCCAGGCCGATGCCGGAGCCGCCCCCGGTGATGAGGACGGTTTGGTTGGAAATATTCATGTGGTCAGGAAAATTAACAAGTATTTAAATTTCTGTTTGACAAGCATTTACCTCTGCCACGCAGCGGCAGTAGCGCGAACTTTGTAGTTCGCGTCTCCGCGCGGTTGGAGTGGCGTTAGTAGCGCGGGGACGCGAGCCACAAAGTTCGCGCTACTGCCCCAACGCCGTTGCAGCTAAAGTCCTGCGTAACAGCAGGTATTCGTGCTACTCCTGACAGCACTGCCCGCCGCCGGAAGTGTGGTGAGCTGGTGCCCCGGCAGGTGCGCCGGTGCTATTGCACCTGCACCACCACTTTGCCCCTGGCCCGGCCGCTTTCCACGTAGGCCAGCGCCTCGTTGGTTTGGGCGAAGGGGAAAACCTTATCTACCACCGGCCGGATGATGCCCGCTTCGATGAGCCGGGTGATTTCGCCCAGCTGCCGGCCATCGGCCCGCATAAACAGGAAGGTGTAGCGCACGCCCAGCTTGCGGGCCTGGCGGCGGATGCCGAAGCTCAGCAGGCCGAACACCAGGCGCAGGTACCACGGCAGCCCCGCCGCGCGGGCAAACGTGCCATCGGGCGGGCCGGTGATGGACACGGCCACGCCACCGGGCCGCAGAATCCGCAGCGACTTTTGCAGCGTCGGGGTGTCCTGGCTGTTGAGCACCACGTCGTAGCCGCTGAGCAGGGTTTCGAAGTCCTGGGTTTTGTAGTCAATCACGAGGTCGGCACCCAGGCGCTTGACCCAGTCGGCGTTGGCCGCGCTGGTGGTGGTGGCCACGTAAGCCCCCAGGTGTTTGGCCAGCTGAATGGCCACGGTACCCACCCCGCCCGAGCCGGCCTGAATGAACACCTTCTGACCTTTTTTGAGCTGGGCCACTTCCACCAGCGCCTGCCAGGCCGTGAGGGCCACCAGCGGCACGGCCCCGGCCTCGTTAATGCTCAGGTTAGCGGGCTTGCGGGCCACGTCGGCCTGCGGCACGGCCACAAACTCAGCAAAGGTCCCGATGTGCTGGTCGGCCGGGCGGGCGTACACCTCGTCGCCGATCTTGAACTGGCTCACGCCCGCGCCCACGGCCGCCACCACGCCCGCCACGTCGTGGCCCAGCACAAACGGCGGCTTGTAGGGCAGAATCAGCTTAAACTCCCCGTTGCGCACTTTGGCATCCAGCACGTTGAGGCCGGTGGCGTGTACCTCCAGCAGCACCTCGCCGGCCTGCGGGGCGGGCCTGGGAACGTCGGTGAGCTGGAGCTTCTCGGTTTTGCTGTAACGGGTTACTACGAAAGCTTTCATGGTGCAAGTCGTTGGTAGGATGCGAATAAGCCGTTGGTGCTAGGCCGCGCTGGCGGGGCTGAAGCGGCCCATCAGGTTGATGGTAGCACGGCGCGGCAGCGCCCGGCTGAAGAACACGAGCAGCCGGTTCATCGCGCCCGAAACCACGCGGGGCCGGGTGCGCTTGCGCAGCGCCCGCACCAGCTCCCGGGCCACGGCCTCCGGGGTTTGCATGGCCGAAAATCTGTCGTTGCCGCCGCCCGCCGCCGTGTGGAAGCTGCTGCCGGTAGCGCCGGGGTTGAAGCTCATCACGTACACGCCCCTCTCCTTCATTTCCCACCACAGCGTTTCGCTCAGGATGCCCACAAAGGCCTTGGTGGCCGTGTACACGCCCGTACCGGGCAGCGAGGTCAGGCCCACGGTTGAGGCCGTATTCACCAGCGCGTCGCCGCGCCGCGCCTGCCGCAGGTAGTGGTGGGCCAGCACCACCTCCGCGTCCATGTTCAGGTGCATCAGTTCCAGTTGCTTATCGAGGGGCAGGTCGGCAAAACGGCCGTAGATGCCCGCCCCGGCGTTGTTGATGAACGCATCGTAACGGTTCTCGTCGATGTGGCGGGCCACCAGGTGCATGCCGTCCGGCGTGGCCAGGTCGGCGGCCAGCACGCTGTGGCCGCTGCCGGCCAGGCTCACCAGGGCCGTTTGCAGCTTTGCGGGGTTGCGGGCCACGAGGGTGAGGACGGCCCCTTCGGCGGCCAGCAGGCGGGCCGCCGCCAGACCGATGCCGTCACTACCACCGGTTATCAGAATCTTTTTCATGGAACAAGGAAAATGAGGTGAGCGAAAGGCCCGCCGGCTTGGCAGGAATTATTACTAGTGAAAATAAAAAGAACAGTGTTCAGTAAACGAGCAAAAAAAATGCTAGAGCGCCCTTCTGATCAACTCGTGGAATAAGTTCAGCGCCTCGTGCATGGCCGCCTCGCGGCGCTCCTCGGGCATCACCACCAGCCGCTGCCGCAGGTGTAAAGCGGCCAGTCCATGCACGTTAGCCCATATCATAAGCGCCGCGCTATCAGCCTTTTGCGGCCTGAATACGCCGGTATCAATACCGCGCTGCACGATGCTCACCACCTGCGCAAACGCGGAGCCGCCGCCGGGCCAGGCATTGGCCCCGGCGCAGGCCTGGGCCGCTACCATCGGGCCGTTCATGATAAACATCAGCTCGAACAGCTCGGGGTGGCGAAACGCAAACCCAAGCAGCTGCTCGCCCACGGCCCGCAGCTGCTCGGCGGGGTGTTCTATGGCTTCCAGCACCTTCAGTTCCTGGGCCAGCTGCCCAAACCCCTGGGTCTGCAGATCCAGCAGCAGTTCGTTTTTATCCTTGAAATACAGGTAGATAGTAGCCGGGCTGTACTCAATGGCATCGGCAATATTGCGCATGCTCACCTTCTCAAAGCCCTGCTCCGTGAACAGGTGCAAAGCCGCCTCCAGAATAGCTTGGCGGCGTTCGGTTTTCTCGCGCAACTTTCGATCAGCAATGCCCACAGCAGATTATCCTTCTTGATTACACTGCAAATGTAGTGAACAGTGTTTATTTTTCTGTTAGCTTTGAAAAAATAAATATTCGCAGCGGCCAGAATGAGCCGTAATGCCCTCTTTAACAAACCATTCAGAAGATACTTGAAGCATAGGAGAACGTGCCGCTGAGCGCAGCCGAAGCCTCTTTACCGCTCCGCCCGAGCTATGCAGCGAAGCGGTAAAGAGGTTTCGGCTACGCTCAGCAGCAAGGGCTACGTACTTCGCAAACAACTTCTCCCGGATGAATACTTCACTCCGCTTGCTCGTCCCATGAATCCTTCGCCACCCGCTCCCACCATCGTCTTTATCACGGGGGCCGTTGTTACGGCGGCGTGCTGGGACAACTGGAAATCGTTCTTTGAAGCAGCAGGCTACACCTGCTACGCGCCCGACTGGCCCCACAAGGCGGCCCCGGCGGCAGTGCTACGCGGGCAGCACCCCCACTCGCCCATCGCCCGGAACAGCCTGGCCGACGTGCTGAAGGTGTACACCGACTTTATTGCGCAGCTGCCGGCTCCGCCCATCGTTATCGGGCACTCCTTTGGAGGGCTCATCGTGCAGCTGCTGTTACAGCAAGGCACGGTGGCGGCGGGCGTGGCCATCGAGTCGGCGCCGCCGCTGGGCGTGGTGGTGCCTAGCCGGACGCTGGTGCGGGCGGTGCTGCCGATGCTGGGGCTGTTTTCGTCGTTACAGACGACGTTTCTGCCCACCTTCGCGCAGTGGCAGTACGCCATTGCCAACGGCCTGCCCCGGGCCGACCAACGGGCGTACTACGAGAAGCTGGCCGCGCCGGAATCGAAAAGAACGATTCGGGGCGCGCTCAGCTGGCAGGCGCGCGTCAACTTCCGGCGGCCCCACGCGCCGCTGCTGTTTCTGGCCGGCGGCACAGACCGGATCATGCCCGCCGCCCTCAACCGCGCCAACTACCGCCGCTACCGTCACCCCGCCTCCATCATCGAGTATCACGAGCTACCCGGCCGCAGCCACGCCATGCTGGGCCAGCCCACCTGGCGCGAGGATGCGGAACTGGTACTCCGCTGGCTGCTTGGTCTGCCTGGTTGATGGGCTTTGCTAAGATTGGTAATTAACCCAATAACTGATTGCGTACGGTTGCGAAACCGCTATTTTTTCGGCCTTACTCTTTCGCTGAATAGCCCGATAACTACGAAAACCTGCTGGATAACGCTGTCTTGCATTTCCGCCTGATACTGGTTTATGAGTAGTTGCAACGCACGTAATTCGCGGCCAATTTTCCTGTATTCTGCTTCCAGAGTAGCGGAGGCAACGGTAAGTCTGGCAAGCTCCTCGGCTACGCGCAACCGATACTCTGACAACGAATATCCACCATTAGCACCGCCCCAAACCACATCGGCCGCTGCATCATCCTGCCCGTCATCCTCCCACCCGCAGATGGCGCAAATCTCGTAGCCAGCCCGCTCACTTAGTGTTGGATAGCCGCAAGCGGGACAGGTATTCAGTTTCGCTGCTTCATCCTTTGGCTTATCGAGGCAACACTCTATTTCCGGCAAAGCAGCCGCGAAAAACCGCCGCCTTTGCTGAAGCTCCTGTGGTTGTGCTACATTAGTTTCCATTGCACTTACAGCACCTGCCCCAGCCCGAACAGCAGCGTGAACACCAGCGTGGTGAGGGCCATTTGTTTGAGCAGCGGGTCGAGCTGCATACTATCTTGGCGCTGCCACACGGCCAGGGCGTTGCGCACCAGCAGCGGGGCGCTCAGCAGAAACAGCCACTGCCACGCCGAGCGGTAGGTGAGCAGCACGTAGGCCACGGCGCACACTAGGCCGGCCGTGAGCAGCACTACGTGGTAGCTGCGGGCCCGCTGCGGCCCCAGGCGCACCGGAATGGTGATTTTGCCGGCCAGCGCGTCGGAGCGGATGTCGCGGATGTTGTTCACGTTGAGCACGGCCGTGGCGAAGCAGCCCAGCGCGGCGGCGGGCAGCAGCACCGGTAGCGGCAGCGTGCCGGCCTGCAGAAAATACGTGCCGCACACGCCCACCAGCCCAAAAAACACAAACACCGACAAGTCGCCGAGCCCGGCGTAACCGTAGGGTTTGGAGCCGGCCGTGTAGTTCACCGCCGCCCAGATGGCCGAGAGGCCCAGCACGAAAAACGCCAGAAACACCCACGCCCCGGCTGCGCCCAGCGCCACCCACAGCAGCAGCAGCCCGCTCAGCAACGACAGGGCCCCGAATAGGCCCATGCCCTTCTTCATCTGCGCCGGCGTGATGGCCCCGCTCTGCACGGCCCGCTGCGGCCCCTCACGGTGCACGCTGTCGGCGCCGTTCTGCGAGTCGCCGTAGTCGTTGGCCAGGTTGCTCAGGATTTGCAGCAGGATGGTGGTGAGGGCCGCCAGCCCGACTACGCTACCCCGAAACTGGCCGTGGCTGGCCGCCAGAAAGCCCCCGGCCATGATGCTGGCCAACGCCAGCGGCAACGTGCGCGGCCGAAACGCCGAAATCCAGGCTTTGGCGGGGCTAACAGGTACGGGAGCAGCGGGAGAAGAAGTGGCCATGAAAGTATTTTTGAGTTGCGTGCGAAGGCGCAGCTCTTCAGAAATGCGTGTTGGCAGGTGCGGCCTGAACGATGTAGAGACGCAATAGTTGGAGTCTCGTCGTTGCTGGTATTGTTTAATCAGCGCAACTCTAGTCGTTCAACGACGAGACGCAAGATATTGCGTCTCTACATCATTCAGACTTCCCCGTTTCCAGAGTGGCGATGCGTGCGGCAGTCAGCTCGTTGAAATGAGTCACGACCAGGTCGGCATGGCTCAGGTCCTGGAGGGGCGAGTGGATGCTGTTGTAGCCGATGCAATAGAGGCCGGCGGCTTTGGCGGCCGTCACGCCGTTGGCAGAGTCCTCGATGACCACGCACTCGGCGGGCGGGGCCGAGGCCAGCGCGGCGGCCTGGACGAAAATGGCCGGATCGGGCTTGGAACGCGGGAAATCCTCGCCGCTGAGCAGGTGCGTGAAGTACTGCCCCAGGGCAAACCGCCGCATCACCCGGTCAATGGTGGAGTGCGAGGCCGACGACGCCAGAATCAGCTCCAGACCGTGCCGGTGCAGGTCTTCGATGAGGCGGCGCACCCCGTCGAGCAGCTCCAGATCAGGCTTCTCATCGAAGGCCCGGTTGAAGAACTCGCGCTTGCCCATCACCAGGTCAGTCACCTCGTGCGGCAGGCCGTGCTTTTCGCGCAGGTGCTGGTACACGTTCTTGGTCGAGCGGCCGGTGAACTGCGCGTACTCGTCGTCCGTTACCCCGATGCCCAGTTCCTCGAAGTGGCGGAAATAGGCGTAGCGGTGCACCGGCTCGGTGTCGACGATAACGCCATCCATATCGAAAATAACCGTGCGAACCATGGGCAGTAGAGGCTTGATACGGCCGCGAAGGTAGGCAACCCGCCGGCCACTACCGCGCCCGCAACCGGCCTCCCGGTCCGGCGGCTGGAAGCCGTCGGGCCGGTTGCCGCAAGCTGACGTTGTTCCGGCATCGTTCGGACGAACCGCCCGACGACCGGCCCAACGGCTGTAAGCCGCCGGACCGGCGCGCTACTTCTGGATAGCGGCCAGCAGCTCGGGGCTCATGGGGCTTACCTTAGAGGGGTAGAACGCCAGCACGTGGCCCTGCTCGTCGATGAGGTACTTGCAGAAGTTCCAGTTCGGCTTTTCGTCGGTGCGGCCGTTCTGGGCTTTGCTGCCAAGGTAGCGGAACAGCGGCGCGGCATCGGCCCCGGCCACCGAGATTTTGCTGAACAACGGGAACGTGACGCCGAAGTTTTTCTCGCAGAACGCGGCAATCTGCGCGTCGGAGCCCGGCTCCTGGCCGCCGAAATTGTTGGCCGGGAAGCCCAGCACCGTTACCTTGTCGGCGTGTTGCTGGTGCAGCTGCTCCAGCTCCTGGTATTGCGGGGTGTAGCCGCACTCGGAGGCGGTGTTCACTATCAGCAGCTTTTTGCCCTGGTAGCGGCGCAGCTCAACCGGCTGACCATCAATGGCGGGCAGCGTAAAATCGTAGACAGAGCCAGTGGCGGCGGTAGGTTGGGCCGATTCGGAGGACATGGCGGGGGAAGATGAGCAGGAGAAAAACAGCGGGCTGCCGGCAAGCAGCGCACTCAGCAAAACACCGTAGCGCATACGCAGATAAGGCAAGAATCGAATTCAAGCAAAACCCCAGCGGGCCCGCAATGTTCAGCAAGGCGGCCCGGCCCGGCCTTGCGAGGCCCACCGATGCCGGAATTTTATACAACCTCACACGGCCCTACTGAAAAAGGCCCTACTTTCGTCCCTTGACGCTTCCTCAATCACCCCTCACTCCGCTCATGCGTACGGCTCTTTATTCGGTCATTACCGGCACCGGCAGCTACCTCCCGACCCGTATTGTCACCAACGAATCCTTCGTGGCTTCTGCTTTTTTTGAAGCCAATGGCCAGCCCCTCACCAAGCCGGGCGCGGAGATTGTGGAGCGCTTCGCCCAGATTACCGATATTCAGGAGCGCCGCTACGCCGAGGACGACCAGGTGGCTTCCGACCTGGCTTACCTGGCCGCCCGCAACCTGCTGGAAACCCACAACATCGACCCCGAAACGCTGGACTACATTCTGGTGGCCCACAATTTCGGCGACGTATCGGTGGACAACCGCCGTTCCGATTTCGTGCCCACGCTGGCCGCCCGCGTGAAGCACAAGCTGGGCATCGAAAACCCGCACAACATTGCCTACGACCTGCCCTTCGGCTGCCCCGGCTGGCTCCAGGGCGTCATTCAGGCCGATTACTACCTGCGCTCCGGCGACGCCAAGCGCGTACTGGTCATCGGGGCCGAAACCCTCTCCCGCGTCTGCGACCCGCACGACCGGGACAGCATGATCTACGCCGACGGGGCCGGGACCATCCTGCTCGAAGCCCGGGAAAGCGACACGCCCATCGGCATCCTGGCCCACGGCTCCCGCTCCGACACCGTGCAGGCGGCCCACCTGCTGCGCATGGCCAAGTCGTACAACCCGGAGTACGTGGGCGAGGAGCTATTCCTGAAGATGGAAGGCCGCAAGCTCTACGAGTACGCGCTCAAAACCGTGCCCCAGGCCATCCACGACACGCTCGCCAAAGCCGGCCTCACCATCGGCGACATGAGCAAGCTGCTCATTCACCAGGCCAACGGCAAGATGGACGAGGCCATCCTCAAGCGCCTCTACGCTCTCTACAACGAGCCCAACATCCCCGCCGGCGTCATGCCCATGACCATTTCCCGGCTCGGCAACTCCTCGGTAGCCACCCTGCCCACGCTGCTGGACCTGATTCTGCGCCACCAGCTGCCCGGCACTACCATCGAGCCCGGCGAGCATATCGTATTCGCGTCGGTAGGCGCGGGCATGAACTGCAACGCCGTGGTGTACCGCGTGCCCGCCGAGTAAAGATTTTCCACCACAAAAAAGCCCGGCCCGCGTCAGAAGCGGGCCGGGCTTTTTTGTAGTGGCATAGCGCCAGGAAATCAGGTAGTGCGCGGCGTCAGCCACTTTTCGAGGCTGACGGGCTGGTAGGCCAGCATTTCGTCGAGGATGCCGTGGGGCGTGGGGTTGCTCAGGAGCTGGTTGCGGTTTTCGCGGCGCAGCAGGCCTTCGTCGGCCATGTGGTCGAGGGCACGGAGCAGGTGGTCGTAGTAGCCGGCCACGTTGAGCACCCCGATGGGCTTTTTGTGCAGGCCCAGCTGGCCCCAGGTCAGCACTTCGAACAGCTCCTCCAGGGTGCCGTAGCCGCCGGGCATGGCCACGAAGCCCTCGGCCAGATCAGCCATCATCAGCTTCCGCTCGTGCATGGTTTTCACCAGATGCAGCTCGGTGAGGCCGGTGTGGGCCAGCTCCTTGTCGGCCAGGAAATCGGGAATCACCCCGATGACCTTGCCGCCGTGCTGCATTACGGCATCGGCCACGGCGCCCATCAGGCCCACCCGGCCGCCGCCGTACACCAGCGTGAAGCCCCGCTCGGCCAGGGCCTGGCCCATGGCAATGGCCTGCTGGGTGAACAATTCGTTGGTGCCGCTGCTGGCACCGCAATACACGGCTACGCTTTTCATAAGCAAACCGGACTCGGCCACGCCTCGTCCGTCATTAGTGACAAAAGAAAAAAACAGCAGCAACGCCAGTGGTGGGCGTTGCTGCTGCACTACAAACAAAGGTTGACTGTCATGCTGAGCTTGCCAAAGCATGACGTTCTGAGGGGACGCGCGCGTCCCACGCCGTTTACACTACATCCGCTCGGGCACCTGGATGCCGAGCAGGCCCAGGCTGGTTTTGATGGTCTGGCCGGTTTGGGCCGAGAGGGCCACGTAGAACGAGCGGCTGGTTTCGTTGGGCTCGGTGAAGATTTTGATGTCGGTGTAGAAGCGGTTGTAGGCGCGGGCCACCTCGTAGGCGTACTGGGCCACCACGGCGGGCGAGAACGTGCGGGCGGCTTCCTGCACCACGCCGGCATAACGGCCCAGCTCCTGCACCAGCTCGCGGGCAGCTCCGGGCAGCTCCGGGAGGGCGCTCAGGTCGGCGGCGGGGCTGATACCCATTTCGGCGGCTTTGCGCAGGATGGCGGCAATCCGGGCGTGCGAGTACTGCACAAACGGCCCCGTGTCGCCTTCCAGCTTCACCGATTCCTCGGGGTTGAAGAGCATGCGCTTCTTAGGGTCCACCTTCAGCAGGTAGTACTTGAGCGCGCCCAGTCCCAGCATATGGTAGAGTTGGGCCAACTCGTCGTCAGAAAGGCCCTCGGTTTTGCCTTTCTCCAGCGTGGCAGCTTTGGCGGCTTCCACCACTTCGCGCACCAGCTCGTCGGCGTCTACCACGGTGCCTTCGCGGCTTTTCATCTTGCCCGAGGGCAGATCCACCATGCCGTAGCTGAGGTGGTAGATGGCGTCGGCGTAGGGCTTGCCCAGCTTCTGGAGCACCGCCCGCAGCACCTGCATGTGGTAGTTCTGCTCGTCGGCAATGACGTACACGCTCAAATCGTAGCCAAAATCCTGGTACTTCAGCTCGGCCGTGCCTAGGTCCTGGGTGATGTACACCGAGGTGCCGTCGGCGCGCAGCAGCAGCTTTTCGTCGAGGCCTTCCTCCTTGAGGTCCACCCACACCGAGCCGTCTTCTTTCTTGAAGAACACGCCTTTCTGCAGGCCTTCCTCTACCCGCTCCTTGCCCAGCAGGTAGGTCCCCGATTCGTAGTAATACTTATCGAAATCGACGCCGATGTTGGTGTAGGTGGCGTCAAAGCCCTCGTACACCCAGCCGTTCATCTGCTTCCAGAGGCTCACCACGGCTTCGTCGTTGGCTTCCCAGGCGCGGAGCATGTCCTGGGCTTCCAGCATCATCGGGGCCTGGCGCTTGGCCACGTCAGGGGCTACGCCTTCGGCTTCCAGTTGGCGCACCTGCTCGCGGTAGTGCTTCTCAAACAGCACGTAGTACTTGCCGGCCAGGTGGTCGCCCTTGATGCCGGCGCTCTGCGGGGTTTCGCCTTGGCCGTACTGCTGGTAGGCCAGCATGGATTTGCAGATGTGGATGCCCCGGTCGTTGACCAGGTTGGCCTTCGTGACGGTGGCGCCGGTGGCTTTCAGAATCTCGGCCACCGAGTAGCCGAGGAAGTTGTTGCGCAGGTGGCCCAGGTGCAGGGGCTTGTTGGTGTTGGGCGAAGAATACTCCACCACCACGTTGCGCGGGCCGTCGGTAGTGACGGGCGTGCCGGCCGGCTGCTGGCGCAAAGCCGTGAACAGCTTCAGCCACTCGGCATCGGCAATTTCCAGGTTCAGGAAGCCTTTCACCACGTTGTAGCCGCTCACCAGCGGCGAGTTGGCCACCAGCCACTCCCCTACGGCCTGCCCGATCTGCTCGGGGCCTTTGCCCAGGGTTTTGGTGAACGGGAACGTGACGAGCGTAAACTGGCCGGCAAACTCCTTGCGCGTGGGCTGCAACGTGAGCTGGGCGGCGGGCACCTCGGTGCCGAATACAGTCTGGATAGCCGTGCCGAGGGCGGCTTTGAGGGTTTGTTCGAGTTGCTGCACTGGAAGAGCGAAACGCTGAAAAAGAAGCCTGAAAGCAGGCTTCGGGATGATTGACTGGATAACTAGCGGCGCGGCAGGCGTAAGCGCGAGAAGTCGCCGGACTCAGGCGGCGCCGGCAGCTGCCGAAACGCCTGCCGCGTCCGGCGCAAGCGGCTGCTTACGCCCGAAATCGTCGGGGCCGGAGTAGTCCAAAAATCGGAGTCATAACAGAAGGCCAGCGGCTCCACTCAGAGCCACCGACCTTACAAAGGTAGAAACCTGCGCCGGAAGCTGCCCGAAAAAGTGCAGGTCCGGTTTCGGCCCACCCGCTTTACCCGTCAACCATCCTGGCGGCCCGGTTTCAGCCGTTGCCGCCAATACCGACTCTGCCTTGACGCACTTGGTGCATGGGCTTTCCTTCAGCGGAAAGATGATGAATATCATGCTTTTACCTGGCTTTTCGGCTTGCGTGCCGGCCAGCCGTTAGCGTACTTGCCCGCGTTACGCACTTCGCTTGTTCCCCGCATCATGGCCACTTCCCTGCTGATTCTCACCGATTTTTTCCAGGCGGCCGACGCGGCCCTGAACTACGCCACCAACCTGGCCGCTCCGCTGGACGCCCGCCTGGTGCTGCTGCACGTACGCCGCGACTCGGTGCTGGACCCCGAAATGTTTACCGGGCAGCTTTCCAACCTCAGCCGCGAAGCCATTCATTTGGCCCTAAGCAGTCTGGCCCGCGACCTATCGGTGCCGGTGGTGGCGGAAGTAGGGCACGGCCGGGTGGCGTTTGCCGTGGCCGATGCCGTGAGCCGCCACCATCCGGCCCTGGTGGTGCTGGGCCGCCACGATGCGTCGGGCACGCCTGATGAGTTGGTGACGACAACGGCCCTGGATATTCTGCGCACGGCTCCCTACCCCCTGCTGGTAGTGCCGCACACGGTGCGCAACCCCGGCCTGCCCCGCCGCGTGCTGCTGGCTACCGACGGCGAGGAATTTACCCTGGGCCAGTTTGCCGGCACCGCCCGCCACCTGCTCAACGCTTTGCACGCCGAGCTGACCATCCTGCACGTCACCCCCAACAACTCGGCCACGGCCGACACCACGGCGCTGGATTCCGTCACGCGTACCGGCCTCACCGCCGACCTGCTCACCGTGCACAGCCGCACGGTAACGGCCGCCCGGCCCGCCGAGGGCATCCTGCAGCTGGCTCCGGAGTATGATGTGCTGCTGCTCATTGCCCGTCGCCGCAGCTTTCTGGGGCAGCTGTTTCACCACAGCGTCACGGCCGAGGTGGTGCGCCGCAGCCCGGTGCCGGTGCTGGTACTGCCGGCTCAGGAATAACGGCCAAAGCCCCATCGACGCGCATCGATGGGGCTTTTTCAAGGGAGTTTGCCGGAGCCTACTGTGCCAGCCGCAGCACCATCTCCACCCGCTTGGGGTGGCTGCCGGTGATAACGGGATAGGCCTCGTCATTCAGGTACAGCAGCCGGCCGCCGCCGGTAATGCGGGCCTGCACGGTGTAGGTATTGCCCGGCTTGATCAGGGACGGATCATAGTGCAGCCCGAAAGCAAACGGCACCTGCCGCCCGTTGGGCCGGATAGTTACGGAATCCAGCACCGTGGCGGCTACGTCCTGCAACGAGACATCCTGCAATACCACCCGCACCACGGCCGTAGGCGGCAGCGCCATGCGGTTACGGTACGTGATGGTGCCCGTCACGGAATCCGGGGCGGCAGCGGCAGTAGTGGCGGGCTCTCCGGCGGCAGCAGCTGGTGGGGCGGTTGTCGACGGGGTTGCGGTGCAGCCGGCCAGCAGAACGGGCAGGCTCAATGCCAGGCAGTGAAGCGTTTTCATAGAGAAGAAACCAAGGTTGAACGCGCAATAAACGGCTATTACGCGTTCAATCTTGCGCCGAGCCGGCTACCGGCTCACCACTTCCTCCAGCCGCAGCCGGTTCTGGATGGCGTCGGTGGCGGCTTCCAGGATGTCGAAGGCGTTCTGGGCCATGGTGTTTTCGGAGTCCAGCGTGGGGTTGATTTCCACCATCTCGAAGCACACCACCCGGTCGTTATCCAGCAAAGCGCGGCACAGGCTGATGGCTTCCTCCACGTTCAGGCCATCCACCACGGGCGTGCCGGTGCCCTTGCTGAAGCGCGAATCCAGGGAGTCCACGTCGAAGCTGATGTACACCATATCGCAGAAACGGAGCCGCTCGTAAATCTCGCGGGCTACCTGACGGGTGCCTTTCTCCTTCACCTCGTCCAGCTTGTAGTTCTTGATGCCCAGCCGCTCGATGATGGCGTCTTCCTCGTGCTCGGTGTCGCGCACTACCACGTACACCAGGTGCTCGGGCGTGACTTTGGGGCCGGCTTCGCCCAGGTTCTTGAGCTTCTGCCAGAAAAACTCGGTTTCCGGCTCGGGCTGGTTGCGCTGACACTCGCGGTTATCATCGCCCAGCGAAATAGCCAGCGGCATGCCATGCATGTTGCCCGAGGGCGTGGTGTAGGGCGAGTGAATATCGGCGTGAGCATCAACCCACACCACGCCCAGCGTTTTGTGCGGGTAGGCCGCTTTGATACCCGCAATGGTGCCGGAGGCGTTGCTATGGTCGCCGGCCAGTACCAGCGGGAACTCGCCGAAGCGCAGGGTTTGCTCCACGGTGCTGGCAATGCCTTTCTGCACCGTGTAAATGGAATCGATGTGCTTGGCCTTCGGAAAGTGGTTTTTCTCGAAGAGCACGTGGTTCAGATCGGGCACACTCACCGAGTTGAAGCGGCGGAAGTAGTCAGACCCTTTGTTAAGGCAGGCCACCTTGAGGGCGTCCACGCCCAGGCTGGCGCCACGGGTTCCGGCCCCGAGTTCGGAGCGGACTTCCAGAAGCTTGATGCGTCGCATATTACATTGGCAGAAAAAGGGTTAAGTGGTTTAGATGCTTGCCGATTGAGTGGGTGGGGTCCCTCTCAGGCTTGACGCGCGCGGGCCTTCCGGCGCAACCAACGAACAGAGCACAACCAAAACCCCCGCGAGGGGGTATCTTTGCCCACGCAAGTTCGGCAAAAGCTTTGCGAAGAAAAAGAGTCCACGGCGGAGCTTGCTACCAGTCGGCGTTCTTTCGGCCCAACCCCTCACAACTTCCCCCATTTTCCTTCAATGGATACCTACCACGACCTGATTTCGCAGACGTTCGATTTCCCCACCGATGAGTTTCAGGTACAGGATAACGAGCTGCGCTTCCACGACATTGATTTGATGGCCCTGGTGGAAAAGCACGGCACCCCGCTGCGTCTGGCCTACCTACCCAAAATCTCGTCCCAGATTCAGCGGGCCAAGGAATGGTTCCGCCTCGGAATTGAGCAGACCGGTTACCAGGGCAAGTATTCCTACGCCTACTGCACCAAGGCCTCGCACTTCAGCTTTGTGGTAGAGGAAGCCCTCAAAAACGGCGTGCACATCGAAACGTCCTCCTGGTTTGATACCAACATCATCCGGGCCATGCACGCCAAGGGCAAGGTGCAGAAGGACACGTTCATCATCTGCAACGGCTTCAAAACCCAGGAGTACAAGCACGAAATCACCCGCCTCATCAACGACGGCTTCGTGAACTGCATGCCCATTCTGGACTCGCCCAACGAGGTGGATTACTACCACGACAACGTGCGCGAGAAGTGCAACGTGGGCATGCGCCTGGCTTCCGACGAGGAGCCGCGCTTCCAGTTCTACACCTCCCGCCTGGGCATCCGCTACACCGACGCCCTGCCGCTCTACGAGCAGAAGATCAAGGACGACCCGCGCTTCGAGCTCACGATGCTGCATTACTTCATCAACACCGGCATCAAGGATACCAGCTACTACTGGTCGGAACTGAGCCGGTTTGTGCACAAATACTGCGAGCTGCGCAAAGTGTGCCCCACCCTCACGACCCTGGATATCGGCGGCGGCCTGCCCATCCAGACCAGCATCCAGAAGGAGTACGATTACCCTTACATGATTGCCGAGGTGCTGCGTACCATCAAGCGCATCTGCGAGGAAGAAGGCGTGCCCGAGCCGGATATCTTCACCGAGTTCGGCATCTTCACGGTGGGCGAGTCGGGCGCGACCATCTACTCGATTCTGGATGAGAAGCTGCAGAACGACAAGGAGTTGTGGTACATGATTGACGGCTCGTTCATCACCAACCTGCCCGATACCTGGGCGTTGAACCAACGCTTTATCATGCTGGCCCTCAACGGCTGGAACAAGCAGTACAAGAAAATCCAGCTCGGCGGCCTCACCTGCGACTCCCAGGACTACTACAACGCCGAAAAGCACATCTACCAGGTGTTCCTGCCCGAGCGCAAGCCCCAGGATGCCAAGCCGCTGTACGTGGGTTTCTTCCACACCGGGGCCTACCAGGAAAGCCTCTCGGGCTACGGCGGCGTGAAGCATTGCCTGATTCCGGCCCCCAAAATGGTCATTCTGGACCGCGACGAGGAAGGCACCCTCACCGACCGGGTGTTTGCCGAGGAGCAGACCGGCGAATCGATGATGAAGATTCTGGGCTATCAGTCCTAGCCCAGCAAAGGGGCGCTCCGGTCGGGGCGCCCCTTTGCTTTGGCGGCCCGGGCGGGTTGTTGGCCGAGTCCGAACCCGGGGCAGTTGCAAGCCGCCGTTGCTTCCTCTACCTTTACTGCCGTACCTATCATACCCGGGCTGAGCCCATTCACTTCGTTGCTCTCATGAAAAAAATGCTACTCCTTGCTTGCGTAGCCGGCCTCGGGCTGAGCGCTTGCAGCAAAAAGACTCAGTGCCCGGCGTACTCCAGCACGAAAGACGCCACGCGCATTTCGTCCCCCGTTATGGCCCAATACGGCACTACTACCGAGCGACAATAAGCCGGCCAGCCCATCCGGGCTGTTCTGATATCATATACAAAGGGGCTTTTCTCACTTGAGAAAAGCCCCTTTGTATTTTTTCAACAATGAAATAAGTATATAATTAAACAATTTTGATAATCTGGAATCGTTAGAAGACAAACGTGGTTACTAGTGAAGCACTTGCCTCACGTTGCTAATTCCATCATTTTGTCTTTTACCATGAAAAAACTTCTTCTTTGGGGTAGTCTCCTGGCGTTGGGCTCTACTTCCTGCCGCAGCCAATGCCCGGCCTACTCCGCTACCAAGCCCGCCACGCAGGTAGCCTCGCCAATCCTGGCCCAGGCTACCGACAATCCGGTGCAACAGTAACCCGTCCTTTTTTTCCGTTCACACCTAAAGGCCCGGGGCCGCTTCCTTAACTTGGAAAGCGGCCCCGGGCCTTTTTTGGGCTATCTAACGTAGCGAGACATACATAACGAGGAGCTATATTTTATCCAAATTCCTGACTATCAAATATGTATCTCAATACTTATATCTTACTACTTTATTCCTCAGCAGCCAGAATCAGGTCGGTGGCGGCGGCCAGGTCGGCTACGTGGGGCTGGTAGCCGGTCTGGGCGTCCGGGCCGACCAGAATGCCGCGCACGCCGACGCGGTGCCCGGCTTCCATATCGCGCAGCCGGTCGCCCACCAGCCAGCAGCGGGCCGGCTCCAGCCGGAAGCGGGCCAGGGCCTTTTCCAGCATCAAAGACCCCGGCTTCCGCGCCAGCGTCTCCGAGACGCTGGGGTGGCCGGGCGCAAAATAGAAGGCCTCGATGAGGTGGCCGGTAGCCTCCTGCAGCTTCTGGTGGCAGGCTGCTACGTGCGCCGCCGTGTACAGGCCCTTGGCAATGCCGGCCTGGTTGGTTACCACGATGAGATGGAAGCCGGCCGCCTTCAGCCGGGCCAAGCTCTCGGCCACGCCGGGTAGCACCACAAATTTCTCCACCTCCCACACGTACTCCCCTATCTCCTGGTTCAACACTCCGTCCCGGTCCAGAAATACTGCTTTGCTCATTGTTGGGGTGATAAGGTAATGACGGGGCAAAGGTATGGGAAGGTTGACGGTTGGAAACCGGCGCTCCGCTCCGGCGGCCAAGGCGTATCTTTGCCCGCTCCTCACCTCACTTTCTCCTCATGGCCATTGCCATTCTGGGCGGCGGTATTTCGGGCCTCACGCTGGCCTGGTACCTGCAGCGCGCCGGCCTCGATTACGACCTGTTTGACGCCAGTACCCGCCCGGGTGGCACCATCCGCACGGAAGCGCGCGACGGCTACCTGCTCGAAACCGGCCCCAACTCGCTCCAGCTTTCCGACGAGCTGCGCGAACTGGTGGACGGCCTCGGCCTGACCAATCAGCTCTTGAATGCCGCTGCCATGAGCCAGAACCGCTACGTGCTGCGTCAGGGCCGCTACCAGCAGCTGCCCGCGTCGCCACCGAAGCTGCTGACCAGCTCGTTCTTCAGCCTGAAGGCCCGGCTGGGGCTGGTACGGGAGCTGTTTCAGCCGGCCGCGCCGGTTAACCCGGAGGAAACCCTGGCCCAGTTCTTTACGCGCCGGTTTGGGGCGGAGGTGGTGGAGTACGCCCTCAATCCGTTTATTTCGGGCATCTATGCCGGCGACCCGGCCCGGCTGCTGTTGCACAAGACGTTTCCGCAGCTAGCGGCCATGGAGCAGCAGCACGGCTCCGTCATCCGGGGGCTGATGAAAAGCAAGAGCCCTGCCGGTCGCCGCCGTATCGTGTCGCTGACCGGCGGCCTGCAGACGCTCACCGATACGCTGGCCCGCAAGCTGCGTCGCGCCCACTTCGGGCAGGCTGCCACCCACCTGCACCGCCGCGCCGATGACGGCCGCTGGGAGCTGGAAACCACCGCCGGCCCCGCGCCGCGCCTCTACCAGCACGTGGTGCTGGCTCTGCCCGCCTATGCCGCTGCCCCTCTATTGCAGGCGCAGTTTCCGGAAGCCGCTGCGGCCCTGGCGGCGGTGTATTACCCGCCCATGACGGCCATTTACACCGCCTACCAGCGTGCCGACGTGACGCATCCGCTCGATGGCTTTGGGGCGCTGCATCCGAAAGCGGAGCAGCCCTACGCGGCCGGCAGCATCTGGACCAGCTCCATCTTCCCGGACCGCGCGCCGGCCGGGCAGGTGCTATTTACCACCTTTGTGGGCGGCAGCCAGTACGAAGCCGAGGCCCGCCAGCCCGAGGCCGAACAGAAAGCCGCCGTGCATCAGGAGCTGAGCCGCTTCTACGGTATCCGGTCCGGAGCCGTGCCGGTGTGGCAGTACCGCTACTACTGGGAGCGTGCCATTCCGCAGTTCGACGCGCGCATTCCGGCCGCTCATGCCGCCGCCGATGCCTTGCGGGCCCAGGGCCTGCACACCACGGCCAACTGGCGGGCCGGCGTGGGCGTCCCCGACTGCATCCGCCACGCCCGGCAGCTAGCCGCCACCCTGGCCGCCAGGTAGCCAGGTCGTTGCAGAAAACTGCTCTATCGTAAACCAGATTCCGGCAGCTGCGTGTTATGGAAAGCGGCACGGGGCTCCGGCAACCGTTGCCCCCATTTTCGCATCCTTGCTTTATGCTGAAAATCCCCGGTAACGGGCCTCGTTATTTGCGACGGTACACCAAAACAAACTTCTACCTTTGCGGCAATGAATGACGGGGTTGTCCTGATACCGACCTATAACGAGCGAGAAAACGCGGAGCTGATCATCCGTAAGGTTTTCTCGTTGCCGCAGGCGTTCGATGTGCTCATCATCGACGACGGCTCACCCGACGGTACGGCCGCCATCGTGCGCGGGCTGATGAGTGAGTTTCCGGGCCGCCTATTTCTGGAGGAGCGGGCGGGCAAGCTGGGCCTGGGCACGGCCTACATTCACGGCTTCCGCTGGGCGTTGGCCCAGGGCTACGAGTACGTGTTTGAGATGGACGCCGACTTCTCCCACAACCCCGACGACCTCATTCGCCTCTACGACGCCTGCGCCCACCAGGGCTACGACCTGGCCATTGGCTCCCGCTATATTCAGGGCGTGAACGTGGTAAACTGGCCGATGGACCGGGTGCTGATGTCGTATTTTGCCTCATCCTACGTGCGCCTGGTTACCCGCATGCCCATCCGCGACGCTACGGCCGGCTTCAAGTGCTACACGGCTCGCGTACTGCGCACCATCCCGCTCGACCAGATCCGGTTCGTGGGTTACGCCTTCCAGATTGAGATGAAGTGGCTGGCCTACAAGTACGGCTTCCGGCTCAAGGAAGTGCCCATCATCTTCACCGACCGCACCCGCGGCTCCTCCAAAATGAGCAAAGGCATCGTAAAAGAAGCCTTTTTCGGGGTGCTGCAGATGAAAATTCACAGCTGGTTCCGGCAGTTTGAGCGGGTAGATACCGCCCCGGCCCTGGCGGCCTTACCGGCTACCTCAGAATAGTAAACACCCCGAAATCAGTTGATTTTGGGGTGTTCTTTTTCAGCGGGTCGCGTATCTTACCCCGATGGAAATATCCCCGCTGTTCTGGGTTGGCTTCAATGTGGGCGTGGTGGCCCTGCTGCTCCTCGATTTGCTCGTGCTCAACCGCAAGGCGCACGTAGTGCGCATGCGGGAGGCCCTAGGCTGGAGTGCGTTCTGGATTGCCCTGTCGCTAAGCTTCAACTACGCCGTGTACCATTGGATGGGCAAACAGGCGGCCCTGGAGTTTCTCACGGGCTACCTCATCGAGAAATCGTTGAGCGTGGATAATCTGTTCGTGTTCCTGCTCATTTTCACATACTTCAAGGTACCGCCGCAGTATCAACACAAGATTCTGTTCTGGGGCATTATCGGGGCGTTGGTGTTGCGGGCGGCGTTTATTCTGGCGGGGGCGGCGCTACTGGCTAAGTTCCACTTCCTGCTGTACGTACTGGGCGCCTTCCTCGTGTACACCGGAGTAAAGATGGCCACCAGCGGCGGGGAGCCGGAAATCGACCCCGACAATAACCCGGTGGTCAAGTTCCTGAGCCGCCATTTGCCCATCACCAACCGCCTGCACGAAGGCCGGTTTTTCGTGCGTCAGAACGGGATGCTGTTCGCTACGCCCCTACTGGTGGTGCTGGTGATGGTCGAAACCACCGATGTGGTATTTGCCGCCGACTCCATCCCTGCCATCCTGGCCGTCTCGCGCGACACATTTATCGTGTACACCAGCAACGTGTTTGCTTTGCTGGGGCTGCGGGCGTTGTATTTCGCGCTGGAAAGCCTCATGCGGCTGTTTCATTACCTGCACTACGGCCTCTCGCTCATCCTCATCTTCATCGGCGGCAAGTTGCTGGCCACCGAATTCCTGCACATTCCGATGGGCATTTCCCTGGGCGTCGTCGGCCTGATTCTGGCCGGCTCCGTTGGCCTGTCGTTGCTGTTTCCGAAGAAAGAAGAGGCGGAGCAGGAATAACGCCCGTCATGACGAGGCGGAGCCGAAGCAATCCTTCCTTTTCCAAGCGCAAAGCTTCAGAATATAAAAAGCCCCTGACGTCCTTGCTGGCGTCAGGGGCCTTTAAATAGGTCAGCGTTTTGAGCGGCGTATAGGAAGGATTGCTTCGGCTCCGCCTCGCAATGACGCGTGCTAATTCCCCGTTGGTGGGGCGGCGGGCGGGGCGGGCTGGTTGGTGTTCACGCCGGCATCGGGGGCGGTGTCGCCGCCGAGCAGGTCAATTAGGTTCAGGGGCTCGTACTGCGACGAATCGGCCGCGACGGTGGCACGCACCGTGTCGCGGGTGGCCCGCACGATGTACTGGCGCGCCGGGCCTTGGAAGTTCACGGAGGTACCCACGTTCTCGTACTCGCTCTGCGAGATGTAGCCTTTGCGGGCCATCAGTTGGGCAATGAGCCGGTGGAAGTAGCGCCCGCTCACGCGCATCTCACCGTACTGGTTGAAGCCGTTGCGGTAGTACTTGGGCCGCGGCACAATGCTGGCCAGAAACAGGCTTTCCGACAGATTAAGGTTGCGCGGCTCCTTGGCAAAGTAGAATTCGGCTGCCTCGTGGACGCCGTAAATCTTCGGTCCCCACTCAATAATATTCAGGTACACCTCCAGCATCCGCTCCTTGGTAGCCAAACGGGTATTTTCGATAATCCAGACAATCAGCGCCTCCTCGGCCTTGCGCACCAGGGTTTTCTTGCGGGTCAGGAACACATTTTTCACCAGCTGCATGCTGATGGTGCTGCCGCCCCGGGCGAAGCGCCGCTCCTTCAGGTTCTGAATGGCCGACTTCACAAACGCCTTTTCCATGAAGCCCCGGTGCGTCATAAAGCGCGGGTCCTCGGCCGTCATGATGGCGTACTTTAGGTAATCGGAAACCTGGTTATAGGGCGTGTATTCGGGGTTGGAAGGCCCTACCAGAAAGGTCTTCACCGTGTCTCCCTTGTCGTTGTAGGCGGTGTGCAGAAACTCCTCGTTGAGTTGGTTCAGGTTTTCGCGGCCGAAGCGGGTGATGCGGAACTTGGTGGCCCGCAAACCCGAATCGAACTTGAGGCTGTCCAGTTGATTCATGTCCAGATCGGCCATGAGGTGGTACTGCACCGTGCCCTCGGCCTGGGTGCCTTCGAGGCTCTCGAACATGCCTTCGGGCAAGGAGGCGAAGAAGTCGTTGGCCTTGGTTTCGCTGGATTCCACGTTCAGCTTCACCTGCACGCCGGCCAGCAGCTGGTTGCGGTTGGTGAGGCCGTTGATATCCTTGCCAATCACGCGCTCCGGCACCGGCAGGCGGCGCATCGTCAACTCCGGAAACAGCTCCATTTTGTTGAGCAGCACCCGCGTGCCTTTCTCCAGCGCAAATGAGGCCTGGCCCAGCTTCATTACGAAATCAATGCCCCCACGCGGGAAACGCACGTCGCTGTCCGAGAGTTTGGGGTGGTTCACGATGAAATTGGCGGCCGAGGCGGTGCCTTTCAGCAGCAGCTCGTCGTCGCCGCTCAAATCCTTTTCTGAGAGGCTGACGCGCACCGTGTCGAACTGCACGCGGGCCCCGTAGCGGCTCTGCACGTAGGGCAGCACCACCGGACGCTTGTCCAACCCAAATACGTTGGCATCCACCTCATAGTCGCCGGCGTCGATGTGGCCTTCCACGCCCACGCGGTTTTCCACCGAGTCGATAACGGCCGTAAGCTGGCCGTTGATGTTGCCATCCTCAATGGCCAGGCGCGGCATGGTGAGGCGGGCGCGGTGGCGGGGGCTTTCGTAGGTCACCAGGAAGTGCTGGAAATCGGCTTCCTCAGGAATGTTGTCGAAGGTGGCTTCCAGCAGCTGGTTGGCGAGCAGGCCGTAGTTGGTGCCCTTGGTGGTGTCGCGCGCAACGGCGGGCCGGGTTTTCTTCGTCTTGTAGAGGAAGGAGTAATTATCCTGACCGCCGGCCGTTTTGCGGGCGGTGAGGCGGGCGCTGTCGATTTCGAGGTTGCTGAATACGGGGCGGCCCGCAAACAGGCTGCGCACGCTCAGGGAGGCGCGCACTACCTGGGCGCGCAGTAGCGTATCGGCGGAGGCAGTGGGCGTCAGGCTCACGCCTTCCAGCTGCACGGTGTTCAGGTCGGTGAAGCGGGCCGGGCCCAGCGTGAGCACCACCGGAAACTTGCGTTCCACCTTGGCCTTCACCTGCAGCAGCGCGTAATCGAGCAGCTGTTGGCGCTTGGCGAGAAAAATACCGAGGCCAATAAGCAGAAGCAGGGCCAGAACGCCGAGGCCGAGGCCGATTTTTTTCTTGGTAGCTGAAGTCACGCGCACAGATCGGAGAGAAAGGAAGGGGCGGCGGGCCGGAGCCAGATTCGGGCCGAACCCGCCGCCGCCCGGATAGCAAAGGTAACGAAAAAGGCCCGCGCCCCGATTGGCCCACGCCGCGCCTTCCGCTACCTTTGGCTCGTCCCTGGCCATTTTCCTTCTTCCTGCGTATGTCCGCCGCCCCTGATTACAGCACCCTCACTCCGCTCACTGCCGTTTCGCCCCTCGATGGCCGGTACCGCCGCCAGACCACCCCGCTGGCTGCCTACTTCTCCGAGCTGGCCCTGATCCGGTACCGGGTGCTGGTGGAAGTGGAGTACTTCATTGCCCTCTGCGAACTGCCGCTGCCCCAGCTGCAGGGCGTCGGTCCGGCAGTTTTCGGGCAGCTGCGCGGCCTTTATACTAGTTTCACTACCGCTGACGCCGAGGCTGTGAAGGCCCACGAACGGGTTACGAACCATGACGTGAAGGCCGTGGAGTACTTCCTGCGGGACCGGTTCACGGCGCTGGGCCTGGGCCAGTACCTGGAGTTTATCCACTTCGGTTTGACTTCGCAGGACATCAACAATACCGCCATTCCGCTCAGCCTCCAGCACGCCCTCATCCATACGCTGCTGCCGGCCTACGCACAGGTGCGCAACCAGCTGGCCACCCGCGCCCAGAGCTGGGCTGCCGTGCCGATGCTGGCCCGCACCCACGGCCAGCCGGCCTCCCCTACCCGCCTGGGCAAGGAGGTGGAAGTATTTGTGGCCCGCCTCGATGCCCAGGTGGAGCTGCTGGGCCAGGTGCCGTTCGGAGCCAAGTTCGGCGGGGCCACTGGCAACTTCAACGCCCACCACGTGGCCTATCCCGGCACCGACTGGCACCAGTTTGCCCAGCAATTTGTAGAAGGCCGCCTGGGCCTCAAGCGCAGCCACCCCACCACCCAGATTGAGCACTACGACCACTTGGCCGCCCTCTGCGACGGCCTCAAGCGCATCAACACCATTCTCATTGACCTGGCGCGGGACGTGTGGCAGTACATTTCGCTAGGCTACTTCCGCCAGACGGTGAAGGCCGGCGAGGTGGGGTCCTCGGCCATGCCCCACAAGGTGAACCCCATTGATTTCGAAAACGCCGAGGGCAACCTGGGCCTGGCCAACGCCGTGCTGGAGCACCTCGCGGCCAAGCTGCCCATCAGCCGCCTCCAGCGCGACCTCACCGACTCCACCGTGCTGCGCAACTTGGGCGTGCCGCTGGGCCACACCCTCATTGCCCTCACCGCCCTGCAGCGCGGCCTAGACAAGCTGGCCCTCGACGAAGCCACCGTCCGCCGCGACCTGGACGACAACTGGGCCGTGGTAGCCGAGGCGCTGCAAACCATCCTGCGCCGCGAAAACTACCCCGACCCCTACAACGCCCTCAAGGCCCTCACCCGCACCGGCTCGGCCATCAGCCAGTCTACCATCAGCGAGTTCGTGGACGGTCTGGACGTGAGCGAAGCCGTGAAGCAGGAGCTGCGCGCCATCACGCCCAGCACGTACGTGGGCGTGTAGATTTAGTGTTCCCAATAGTATATAGAACGTCATGCTGAGCGGAGTCGAAGCATCTCTGCCTCTGACTAACTGATTCGTATTGCAACGAAGCGGCAGAGATACTTCGACTACGCTCAGCATGACAGACCTTCCTTTTTGCGTCAAGATTTCCCCCAATGCCCCACCTCAACGGCGTAACCGTTCACCCCGACTGCCGCCACTTCCGTGGTGATATTCCCTGCCGCCCCAATAAGGAGCACGGCTACCAGTGCCAGGGCTGCCCGATGTACGCGCCCACCCAGCAGCGCATTCTCATCATCAAGCTCGGGGCCATTGGGGACGTTATCCGGACCACGCCCTTGCTGCGGCGGCTGCGCCAGGAGTACCCGGATGCCCGCATCACCTGGCTCACGCTCACCCCCGCCATTCTGCCCCAGAGCGGCGGCTGGATTGATGAGGTGCTGAAGCTGGAGCTTACCAGCGTGCTGCACCTGCAGCAGCGGGAGTTCGATTTGTTGTTTAACCTCGACAAAGACAAGGAGGCCTGCGCGCTGCTGGGCAGCATCCGGGCCCACCAGAAGTTCGGCTACCAGCTGCACCCGCAGTACGGCGTGGCCTGGCCCGCCAACGAGCTGGCCAACCACAAGTACCTCACCGGCGTGTTCGATGAGCTGAGCCAACAGAACCAGAAGCCCTACGTGCAGGAAATCTTCGAGCTGTGCGGCTACGAGTTCCAGCACGAGGAGTACGTGTTCGACACCCACGAGGACAAAGGCTACGACTGGAGCCAGCTGCCCCAGGGCCGCCCCCGCATCGGCCTCAACACCGGCTGCGGCGACCGGTGGACGACGCGCCTGTGGTCGGATGACAAGTGGACTACCCTTATCAACCAACTGCAGCAGGCCGGCTACGCCCCCGTGTTACTGGGCGGCGAGGCCGAGGAGGAACGCAACCGACGCCTCCACGCCACCACCGGTGCGGCCTACCTAGGCACCTTCTCCCTGCCCCAGTTTATCAACCTGATGCACCAGATGGACGGCATCGTGACGCAGGTAACCATGGCCATGCACATCAGCATTGCCCTGCGCAAGCCCACCATCCTGATGAACAACATCTTCAACCCCTACGAATTCGACCTCTACGGCCGCGGCCAACTCGTGCAGCCCGATAAGCAGTGCGTGTGCTTTTACCGGGGCTCGTGCAAGCTAGGCCCCACCAGCTGCATGGAAGAACTGCCGGCTGAAAAGGTATTCGAGGCTGTACGGGCGAGTGTGCGTTTAGCGTAAGTAAGCAGCTACGCGGGCCAATGGTTGTTGCGTAAAAAAATCTACACGTTTCTGCCAGCACCTCGCAGAGCCAAACCACTCACGTGGTGCAGGCCTGTAACACTGTTCAATGTGCATCACGAGCCATTCTTCATTCCAGCCAGCCCACTCACCTGCTATGTCTTGCACGTTAAACCACAGCGCTGGTGTTACCTCGTTGTAGTTTATTAGCCGAATTTCAGCCCACGAGAAACTACTCTCCGCGCATATAGTAGCGATACGCTGAAAATCCTGCTCCTGCAGCTCAGTATCTAAGTATAAATCGGCTAGTGCTACCCATACTGGTCGCCGACGTTCTTTATCGGGAATGCCCATAGATTAGCAGGCTGCCTCCTTTAGAGCCTTCACCATCACGTCCCAGGAAAACTCTTTTTTCTTGGCCCACACGCCGGCGGTGAATTCCTGCTCGCGCTGGTGTTCGTAGAAATCCACCAGCGCATCAGCAATGGACTGGGGAGTGGGCGGCACCACGTAGCCCACCTCGCCATTGGGAATCAGCTCGGCCAAGCCTCCTACGTCCGTCACCAGCATCGGGCGGCTGAAATGGTAAGCAATCTGCGAGACGCCGCTCTGAGTGGCGTTTTTGTAGGGCTGCACAATGATGTCGGCGGCACAGAAATAGTCCACCACCTGCTCGTTCGGGATAAAGTCGGTGGCGCGCACGAGGCGGCTTTCCAGGTTGTGTTCCTTGATGAGGGCCTCGTAGGGCGCAGCATCCTCGTAATACTCGCCGGCGATGATGAGTTTGAGCGGGAGTTGGGCCAGCCGCGCATCGGCAAAGGCTTGCAGCAGAATATCGAGGCCCTTATAGGCACGGATGAAGCCAAAAAACAACAGGTAACCAAACGCAGGGTCGAGGCCCAGAGCCGCCAGGGCCTCGGGTTTGGGCTTGAGAGGTCCGAAGTTGTCGTAGAGCGGGTGCGGGCGGTACAGGGCCGGCTGCCGGAAGTGCAAACGGCGCAAATCGGCCAGCACGGAGCGGCTCATCGTCACGAAGCCGTGGCAGGCGGAGAGGAAATAGCGCGTGAGCGGCCGGTCGCCGGGCCGCTTCTCGTGCGGAATGACGTTATCGGTAATGGCTACCACGCGGGTGTGGCGGTTGCGCCGGATGAGGCGGGCCACCGTGCCCAGGGCCGGCCCCATGAACGGCAGCCAGAACCGGAAAATTACCAGATCAGGCTGTTCCCGGCGCAGGCGGTTGCCCACCCGGTACCAGCTCACGGGGTTCACCGAGTTCAGGCTGACTTCAATATCTAGATCAGCGGGCCCCGGCTCGGTGCTGAACTGCGTCTGGCCGGGAAACAGGAAATCGGGGTATTGCAAGGAAAACGTCACGAGGCGCACCTCGTCGCCGGCCTCGCGGAAGGCCCGTGCCAGCCGCTCGTTGTAGGTGGCCAGCCCGCCCCGCAACGGGTATGCTGGCCCGATGATAACTACGTTCATACAGGAAACTTACAAAAGAAGAACGTCATGCTGAGCTTGCCGAAGCATCTCTACCGAGGCTAATCAAAAAGTTAGCACTGCGGCAGAGATGCTTCGGCAAGCTCAGCATGACGTTCTGCTGCTGTTGATTTATCTACTTCAGATTCAGCCGCTCCTTCACGAGGTAGTCGTTGCGGTTGGAGCCGTTGAGTTGCACCATTTCAGCCAGAAAACCCGCCAGAAACAGCTGCACCCCAATCACCACCGCCACCAGCGCCAGAAAAAACAGCGGCTGGGCCGTAACGTCGCGGGTGGCCAAATTCATGATCCAGGAGTGCCACACCTTCTCCCCCACCAGCCACAGCGTAATCAGCATCCCAATCAGAAACGACACTGTGCCCAACGCCCCGAAGAAGTGCATAGGCCGCCGCCGGAACCGGCTTACGAACGTGATGCTCATCAAATCCAGAAAGCCGTACACGAACCGCTCCAGCCCGAATTTGGTGGTACCGTACTTGCGTTCCTGGTGCTGCACTACCTTCTCGCCGATGCGCCGGAACCCGGCCCATTTGGCAATGACGGGGATGTAGCGGTGCATCTCGCCGTACACTTCAATGCTTTTCACCACCCGGCTGTCGTAGGCTTTCAGGCCGCAGTTGAAGTCATGCAGCCGGATGCCCGAAATCCAGCGAGTGGCGCCGTTGAAGAGCTTGGTGGGAATGGTTTTGCTGAGCGGATCGTAGCGCTTCTTCTTCCAGCCACTCACCAGGTCGAGGCCGTCCTGGGTAATCATGCGGTAGAGCTCCGGCAGTTCCTCCGGCGAGTCCTGCAAATCGGCATCCATGGTGCAAACCACCCGGCCGGTGGTTTCCTTGAAGCCCACGTTCAGGGCCGCCGACTTGCCGTAGTTGCGGTTGAAGCGGATGCCGCGCAAGTGCGTATCGGTGGCAGCCAGTTGCTCGATAACCTCCCAGGAGTCATCCGTCGAGCCGTCATCAATGAGAATCACCTCGTAAGTCAGCCCGTGCTGGGTCAGCACCCGGTTGATCCAGCGGGTCAGCTCCGGTAACGACTCGGCTTCGTTGAGCAGGGGAATCACGAGGGACAGCTCAACGGGAAAGGACTGCGAAAGACGCTTACTCAAACTCAGGACGGGTGTTTTTGGTGAAAGCGGAAATGATGAGGGAAATAACAAACCCGATGATTACTACGATAATGAGGCTAAAGAGAATCACTATTGGACCGGTGCTGAACTTTTGAGCCCACATCATCCCTTGCTCAATTTGCGCATCATCCAAGCCTTGGGCTTCCATTTTAGCACGCTGCACTTCCATTGCGCGGTTCATATACTCCGGGTCAATGAAGGCGACGTAGAGGTAGCCAAATACTCCACTGATAAGACCCGCTACGACCGACAGAATTGTACCAATTCCCAATCCCTGCCCATAGGACATAAAGCCACTATTTGACTGTTTGAACTGCTTGTGCGCCATATAGATGCCGATGATGCAAACGACAGTACTCAACCACCGAAAGGGAGTTTCCGGGTCTTTGATGAACGCAAACTGGATGAACGACAGGATGGAGGCAATAATACCAACGAACAACCCATATCGGATTCCAGTGGCAACGGGGGTAACAGCGGGCGTAGACGTGTGTTCCATAGCGGAGAACAGGTTAGGTGAATGGATGCGGGAAGGTAGATTATTTCCGCAAAAACACGCCAACAGGAATACTCAGCAACACCCCGATAAAGCTTTTCTTGAACAGCTCATCCTGCGCAAACCCTTCCGGCGTGCGGGCCAGGTTGTGTAACGTTGCCGCATACTGCTGGGCACCGTTGGCCTCTTTCAGGTACATGGCCTTGGTAGCTTCCAGCATCTTGTGCGCCTCAGCCAAGTGCTGTTCAATCATTCCTGGGCCGGTCAGGCGCGAGAAGGTATACATGCCTGCAGAGGCCACTAGGGCTGCTAGCAAAGAGGTGAGCATCCCTACGCCAATGGCTTTGCCAAGGCCGGGCCCCTCAGGCACGTAATAGCGGCGCAGCAGAACCTGACTGACCACAGCCGCAATAGGCGTGAAGAAATCGGCCAGCGTGCGTTTAGGGCCGTACGGATTGTTGTCAGTCAGGTACAGAAACAGGACCCAGGCCACGCACAAGGCCCCTGTTACGGCCCCGCACAGTACCGCCGTGCGCAGTACGGGGTTGGGAGTTGAAGAAGTAGATTCCAAAGCCAAAAGCTGATAAGGCGGCAAGATACGCCCTAACACGGCAATGCGCCGCGCTAGGCCGCCATTGCCGGGGAAGCCACCGGTGCTGCCCGCCGGTTCCACCGCAGCAACAACCCTTCCAGCAGCAAAAAGCCCAAAGCCGCCCACAAACAGTACTGCCACAGCGGTACCCCTACCCGCTGTGCTTTGTAGCGGGCCGCTACCGTCTGGTTCTGGCCGGTTTCGTACACCTGTATGTTCGGCCGGTTCGGCCCAATCAGCTGCCGCAGTTCTGACGCCGAATAGCTCCGCAGGTCTGACTCGCGCTTATCGAGGTTGAAGGCCAGTGTAGCCAGCGTTTTCCCATTTATTTGCAGGGTATAAAACCCAGGCCGCCGCATTCCGGGTGGCACTTCCAGCCGGAGTACGCCATTAACCAGTTGTTGTACCGGGATATACGTCAGACTGTCCTGTACCAGCCGGTAGGCCGGCTCATTTTCACTACCCGCAGCTTTCGGCAGACGTAGGTTTACCACGCCTTGGTTGAGCCGGTACGCCGGCTGCTGCTCCTGCTGATAACTTTGCATGGCCAATCGGTATAGTACCGGCACAAATAGCGGATGCTGAGCAAAGTCGGAATAAGGCGCACTAAAGGGAGCCGTAAACACGTATACCTGTCCCTTCCCACTTGGAAACCCCGCCAGATAGCCCTCCCCATCACGTAGGCGCAACACCTCAGTTCCCGAGCGGGCCCACCGCAATACCGGAGCGGCTTTCGGCATGCCCGCCCGCGGATTCACTCCGGCAAATACATCCCGAAAAAACGGATTCTGCGCGCTTGGCAGCGCAATATCCTGAAGCACTGGCCCAGTTGAGGAGTTTGGCTGCCACTGCACCGTCCCCAGACCTAGTTCCTTGAATAGCTGCCCGTACGATTCCCGGCTATTGGTACTACCCGCTGGCACAATAACCAACGTCGCCCCCTGTTGCACAGCTCGCCGCAGGTTTTCGCGCAACCCCGCCCCTACTGCTGCTGCCTCGCGCAACACCAGCAAATTAGCCGTGGCCAGCTTACGATAATCGGCGGCCTGCGCGGGGGTAAATTGGTAAGAGAATAACGGCTCATTGGTATACAAAGCGCCTAACTGTGCTTCGTTTCCTACTTCCGTTATCCGGATCTGCTGCGCTGGCTGCAACGTAAAATAGTAGGCATTATCAAAGTCCACTGGATGATCCGCCACCTCTACACGGCACGCCTGCGCCCCAACACTCAACAACCGAACACGAGCTGAAGTCGTCACGGCTTTTTGCGCCGGTATAGACAGCTGAAATGAGGCCGCCTGTTGCTTTCCAATGAACAGCTTAATCTGGGTATTCTCGGCTGCCAATTGCCCTCCATTGCGTAATCTTACGCGCACAGTCAGGTCACTTCCCGTACGCACGAAAGCATCATCCAGCCACACACTGTCCACAAATACATTGGGGCCCGGCTTGCCGGCCAGAGGAACCAGGAAGATTTGCTGGGCCGTATCCAAACCGGTTAAGGCAGAACCAGTAAGACCATTCTTCTGAAAATCAGAAAAAACAAATAATGGCCCTGCTACACGACCAGATTGCTGTGTAGCCTGAAGCAGCGTAGTAGCAAGACTTTGGCCTTGGCCACTGATTTGCGTTTGCTCAACCTGTACTCGATAAGAAGCCGCATTCAACGCCTCTTGCTTGCCTGGCCATACCCAGTAACGGGTTGTCGGCGGAAATGCCAACGGCAATTCCACACTCTGCTCAATAGCGTACTCCAACACCGATTGCTCACTTTCCGTTGTTTGCTGCATACTCGGAGAATCATCGAGTAGCACGCGCACCGCAGTATTGTTTGTCTGTATTTTTTCCGGCGCGGGTATATATGGCTGCGCAAACAATAACGCCAGAGCCACGATTAGCCCAACACGAGACAACAGCACCAGCAAGTTCTTAATTCTGCGCTGTCGGGCAGTCACTAGTTTCACCTCACGGATAAACTCCACATTGGAGAACATAATCCGTTGCGGCCTACGCAGTTCAAACAGATGAATAGCTACCGGAATAACTATTGCGAGCAGTCCTAAGAGAAACCAGGGATGGGTAAATAACATGTAGGCGAGTTAGCAAGTCCGTGAAGATAAACACAAACACACGTAACAAGTCTTGATGCTGGTCCTACTGATAGTATACAAGGTGGACAGTTTGGGGTTAAATCACGCCTCCATCATCTACGACCACCGGTTACTACTCTCAAACAGCGGTATACCTTTATAGAAACGTTAACCAATTGCATATATACTCAAAAGCAATTCAAGGGTTACCGCCTTACCTATCCAGCCACGGGCAGACAGATATGTGCCTGGTATAAACGCATTCAGCCTCGCGCATTCACCCGGTGAGGGGGAACGCCGCGAGGCTGGATGGATGATAAGGTTGGCGGCGACCGACTCTCCCACCGATGAAGGCAGTACCATAGGCGCTCCGGG
>NZ_RWIU01000016.1 GCF_003944765.1 Hymenobacter perfusus | reverse complement strand
CTGGTATAAACGCATTCAGCCTCGCGCATTCACCCGGTGAGGGGGAACGCCGCGAGGCTGGATGGATGATAAGGTTGGCGGCGACCGACTCTCCCACCGATGAAGGCAGTACCATAGGCGCTCCGGGGCTTAACGACTCTGTTCGGAATGGGAAGAGGTGAACACCCGGGCTAAAGCCACCATTATCAAGTCAGCCTGACCCGAGTGCGTGTTCGCACACCCGGCGGCTGTCGTATTCGACATAGAGGCAGAGTCTAAGAAAAAGAAAGGAGGTAGCTCTTTGCTACAGAAGTGTTCGAGCACTTAGTACCCCTCGGCTATGCCATTTCTGACTGTACACCTAGGGCCTATCAACGTAGTCGTCTCCTACGGCTCTTAAATCGGATATCTCATCTTCAGGTGAGTTTCGCACTTAGATGCTTTCAGCGCTTATCTCATCCCAGCGTCGCTACCCGGCACTGCAACTGGCGTCACAACCGGTACACGAGCGGCTGGTCCAACTCGGTCCTCTCGTACTAAAGTCAGGTCCTGTCAAATATCCTACGCCCACCACAGATAGGGACCGAACTGTCTCACGACGTTCTGAACCCAGCTCGCGTGCCACTTTAATCGGCGAACAGCCGAACCCTTGGGACCTTCTCCAGCCCCAGGACGTGACGAGCCGACATCGAGGTGCCAAACCTCCCCGTCGATATGAGCTCTTGGGGGAGATCAGCCTGTTATCCCCGGCGTACCTTTTATCCTTTGAGCGATGGCCCTTCCATGCGGAACCACCGGATCACTATATCCGTCTTTCGACCCTGCTCGGCTTGTAGGCCTCACAGTCAAGCCTGCTTCTGCTATTGCGCTCTACATCCGGTTACCAAGCGGATTGAGCAGACCTTTGAAAGCCTCCGATACTTTTTTGGAGGCGACCACCCCAGTCAAACTACCCAGCAGACACTGTCTCCGTTTTCCAGATTAGGTGCCAAACAACACAAGGGTGGTATTTCAACGTTGACTCCCCAAAACCTGGCGGCCCTGGCTCATAGTCTCCCACCTATCCTACACATGTGTTGTCCAGCAGCAATGTCAACCTATAGTAAAGGTGCACGGGGTCTTTCCGTCCCGTGGCGGGTACTCGGCATCTTCACCGAGACTACAATTTCACCGAGCTCACGGCTGAGACAGCGCCCAGATCGTTACACCATTCGTGCAGGTCGGAACTTACCCGACAAGGAATTTCGCTACCTTAGGACCGTTATAGTTACGGCCGCCGTTTACCGGGGCTTCGATTCAAACCTTCGCTTGCGCTAAGTTCCCCTCTTAACCTTCCGGCACCGGGCAGGTGTCAGGCCTTATACTTCCGCTTACGCGTTCGCAAAGCCATGTGTTTTTGTTAAACAGTCGCCTGGGCCTTTTCACTGCGGCTTCTCATATTGCTATGAGGAAGCGTCCCTTCTCCCGAAGTTACAGGACCATTTTGCCGAGTTCCTTGGCCGTGATTCACTCGAGCCCCTCAGGATACTCTCCTTGACTACCTGTGTCGGTTTGCGGTACGGGTTATTCTTCAGTAAACGCTTAGCAGGTTTTCTTGGCAGTCTGATTAGGTACACTATCCCATTGGCCGAGGCCGCTAGGTACTATCAGGTTTCAGCAAAGACGGCGTACTTGACTACCTTCCCTATACCTACACCCTTTAACGAGCACTTCCGTCCGCTCGCGGTACTTTCACTTCTGCGTCACTGCATCACTCCAAAGAATAAGTGCTGGAATATCAACCAGCTGTCCATCGACGTAGCCTCTCGGCGTAGCCTTAGGTCCCGACTAACCCTGCTCCGATTAGCGTTGAGCAGGAAACCTTAGTCTATCGGGGAGGGGGTTTCTCACCCCCTTTATCGTTACTCATGCCTACATTTGCTTTTCTAGCCGCTCCAGCTCGCCTGACGACGCACCTTCACCGCTGACTAGAATGCTCCCCTACCACTTGACAACTAAATGTCAAATCCATCGCTTCGGTACCGGACTTGATGCCCGTGTATTATCGATGCCCTCTCGCTCGACCAGTGAGCTGTTACGCACTCTTTAAAGGAATGGCTGCTTCCAAGCCAACCTCCTGGCTGTCAAAGCAAGTGGACCTCCTTTGTTCAACTTAGTCCGAATTTAGGGACCTTAGCGGATGGTCTGGGTTCTTTCCCTCTCGGCATGGGACCTTAGCACCCCACGCCTCACTGCCGGCTATATTACTGGGCATTCGGAGTTCATCAGGATTCGGTAGGCTATGACACCCCCTAGTCCTATTGGTAGCTCTACCTCCCAGTAACTCAACGCCGACGCTGTACCTAAATACATTTCGGGGAGTACGAGCTATTTCTCAGTTTGATTGGCCTTTCACCCCTACCCTCAGGTCATCCAAATCCTTTTCAACGGAAACTGGTTCGGTCCTCCAGTTGGTGTTACCCAACCTTCAACCTGCCCAAGGGTAGATCACAAAGTTTCGCGTCTACCCCCTCTGACTCTGCGCCCTATTCAGACTCGCTTTCGCTGCGGCTCCATGGCTCAAGCCATTTAACCTTGCCAGAGAGGAGTAACTCGTAGGCTCATTATGCAAAAGGCACGCTATCACCCCACTAAAAGGCTCTAACTGCTTGTAAGCACACGGTTTCAGGTTCTTTTCACTCCGGTATTCCCGGTTCTTTTCACCTTTCCCTCACGGTACTAGTTCACTATCGGTCTCTCAGGAGTATGTAGCCTTAGCGGATGGTGCCGCTGGATTCAGACGGGGTTTCTCCGGCCCCGCCCTACTCAGGAATCCTCTACCGTAAATTACCAGCTCGCCTACGGGATTCTCACCCTCTATGATCGACTTTCCCACGTCGTTCGGCTAAAGTAACTTAATCAGATGTTGAGGTCCTACAACCCCGGACTGGCCGTAACCAACCCGGTTTGGGCTCCTCCCCGTTCGCTCGCCACTACTGGGGGAATCATATGTTATTTTCTTTTCCTCCGGGTACTTAGATGTTTCAGTTCCCCGGGTTTGCCTCTGCTGTCTAAAAGACACCAGATCCTATCTCTTCAAGATAGGGGGTTGCCCCATTCGGATATCTACGGATCACCTGGTATGTGCCCATCCCCGTAGCTTTTCGCAGCTTATCACGTCCTTCATCGCCTCTGAGAGCCTAGGCATCCCCCGTGTGCCCTTTTCTACTTCTCGTAGAGGTGCAGTCCGTAGACTCCACCGGCTCGGGTGACCAACCATAGGTTAATCACGCGTTTATTCTCTTCTTTTTCTTAACTCTGTTTTCCTCTATGTCAAAGAACGTAT
>NZ_RWIU01000001.1 GCF_003944765.1 Hymenobacter perfusus | reverse complement strand
TAGGCCTGCCGCTAGCGTTCATCCTGAGCCAGGATCAAACTCTCCATTGTAAGAAATTCTCTTCACCAGTTCGAAAACTGGCTGATGTCAAGTGCTGATCCGACCCGGTATATTTGACGAGCTGTTTGTGGGCTCATCCCATGATTCGCTTGAAAACCTGTAATCTCAACCTCGTTACCTGATTGCTCAGAAGCGAAGTTGCTTACCGTTTTTGTCTTTTCCAGTCATTCAAAGAACGTGTGCAGGGCCCCGTTGGGCGCTACCGTGGGCCGCTCGAAAGCAGCCGGTTATTCGTGTTATGATCCCTTCCGGTCGAAGCGGGTTGCAAAGGTAAGCAGCTTTTCGATTGTCGCAAGCTTTTCTGAAAAACTTTTTTCGAAGCGAGTTTCGAAAGTGATTCGTTTTTCAGTGAGCCAGCTTCCGGTTGAAGCGGGCTGCAAAGGTAAACAGTTTGTTGCTTTTTCCAAGAAGCAGGAAGAAAAAAGTTTTTGCCGTTTTCTTCGTTTCCACTTCTTAGTACCCGTTTCTCGTTCGAAAGCGGGGTGCAAAGGTAGCAGCCTTTTCTGCCTTTTTCCAAGAGCGACACCGAAAAAAGTTTTTCGAGGCTGATGCTGGAAAAGCGCCTCCGGTTGAAGCGGGGTGCAAAGGTAAGAACTTCTTGCTGACTTTCGCAACCCCCGTGGCTATCTTTTTTTTCAACCCCTGTTTCCGAGGAAAGCAACGGGCCGAGCCAAGTAGCCGGGAGGCAAGGAAGGTCGTGCGCGCTGGTGGCCCGGGGGTTGGCAGCGGCCTCATCCGCGTTTCGGATTGGGAGTGCAAAAGTGCGGCCTTTTTCGCCTGCGTCCAAACCCCCAGCTGAAAAAAGCCGTTTAAGGCCCGCTTGCCGCCCCTTTCTCCCACTGTATCAGCACTATTCTTTTTGTTCTTGCATTGCAGTTTCACTCAGCCATACTCATTGGCAGGTGCATATAGGTTTGCGGTTGCGTGTGGAATGTACCGGAAAGGAGCGAACCGAGCATTTCTACCGCTAGTGTGTGGGGCCCTTTCTCCTACTACTATAGGAGCGCTATTTATGCGTGCCAGCAACTAATCATCGGCTGAGGATGAAACGAGTCCCATACTGACATGCTACCCAGGAAAGGGCGGTTTGGTGACACTGTATACATGAGAGTACCGTTTATGACTGAACGAGACAGAGAAAAGGCCCGACTTGCTGGTGCAAATCGGGCCTTTTGACTGCTTGAAGAGCTTATTCGGCAATTTTCGTCACTTTGAATTCCGTGCGACGGTTGCGCTGGTATTCTTCTTCCGTCTTGGCAGCCTTTAGCACGGGGCGGCTTTCCCCATATCCTTTGGCCGTAATACGGGCTTTATCGACGCCCTTGGAGACAATATAGGCTACGGCCGACTCGGCGCGGCGCTGCGATAGGGCCAAGTTATAGGCGTCCTTGCCGCGAGAGTCAGTGTGTGAACTGAGCTCGATGGTGATTTTGGGGTTATCGTTGAGGGTTTCTATGAGTTTATCCAGCTCCAAAGCCGCATCGGGGCGGATATCGGCTTTATCGTAATCGTAGAAGATGTTATCGACCACAATAGCTTTGTTCTTCACGATTTTGGTGAGCGTGAGCGTGACGGGCACCTTTACGTCGTTCATTGGATCGGGCAGCGCATCCTGGGCCGGCTTGCGGCCGATGGTGCTGAGCGAATTGCGGGCGGTGAAGTACCCCGGACGGTCGGCAACGAGCGAATAGCTGGCGGCGGCCGTGTCGAGCTTCATACTAAACTTACCATCGGGGCCGGTGGTAGCTTCCTGGAGCTTCTGCCCTTTGTTATCATAGAGAGTCACTGCCTCATTTGACACGGGAGCGGTCTGGCCCGTTTTGTCGTTACGTTCCACCAGCGTACCGTCGGCGTAGAAGGTAACGAGCTTGACGGGCTTCTCGCGGAACAGGTACAGGTCGTCGGAACCTTTGCCGCCGGCCCGGTTGGAGGAGAAGACGCCCATTTTCTTATCGGTGAAGAAGGGGGCGAAATCGTCGCCGCTACTATTAATAGGAGCGCCGAGGTTGACTACTTTGCCTTTCTCAACCTTAAAGATGTCGAGTTTACCCAGGCCAGGCTGCCCATCGGAGGAGAAATAGAGCGTGCCGTCGGGGGATACGGCGGGGTAGTTTTCGTTGCCGGGCGTGTTGATCTGGTCGCCGAGGTTTTCGGGAGTGGAGAAGCGGCCAGGGCTTTCCATCGTGGACTTGTACAGGTCGTTGCCGCCGAGGCCGCCTTTGCGGGTGGAGGCGAAGTACAGCGTCTGACCATCGGGCGAGAAAACCGGCGAGAATTCATCGGCGGTGCTGCTGTTCACGCCACGCAGGATTTCCGGCTCCGTCCAGGCCCCGCCCCTGTAATAGGAAACCCACAAATCAACACTTAGATAGCCTTTTTTGGAGCCGTTGTTGGAGCGGGCAAATACCATCATCTTGCCATCGGGCGAGTAGGTGGCACTGGCTTCGTGAGTATCGGCGGCGTTGATGATGGGGTCAAGCTTACGAACGGTGCCGCCGGTCAGCTTCTGGTCGTCATCGAATTTGACGGCGTACAGGTCGTTGAAGCCTTCACCATTGCCGGCATATACCTTGCCTTCCCGGCCGGAGGCGAATACCAACTCCTTCGTATCCGGGATGCGGGTGGTACTGAACTCAGAGGCGGGCGTGTTAATCTGGTCGAGAGGCAGCACCTCGTTGTTGGTGCGCATGGCTACGATGCTGGTAGCGGCCCGGGCGTTTTTGGCTTCGGTTTCGGCCAGGCCCGCCAGTGTGCGGTTGCTGCCGTTTTGGGCGTAGCTCTCAAACTGAGCCGCTGCTTCTTCAAATTTTCCACTGGCCCGCAGCGCCTGCGCATAGCGGTAGCCCGCTTCGGAGTTTTTTACGCCGCCGGCCATAGCGGCTTTGTAGTATTCTTCAGCCAGCTCGGCGCGGTTGGAAAGCCGGTACGACTCGGCCAGGCGGTAGTTGGCCTGGGCCACGTTGCGGCCCTTTGCCACATCGGCCTTATATAGGGTAATAGCGGCCTCGTACTCACCACGGACAAACCGCTTGTCGGCTTTGCTGAGGCTGCCCGAGGTGGCGCAACTGCTCAGGACGGCAGCAGAACCCAGGATAGCGCACGGAAGAAGATAGTGTTTCATGGGAACGAGAAGCTGAAGGATGGATACCGGCCCCAAGGTGGCAGGGCGGAACCCGGTGTTAATAATACTAATGATTCAGTGAATTTTTCTTTCCCTCGGAAGGCTCAGACAACCGGCTGGAAGTACCGGGACAGCCAGGTAGTGCCGGCCGGGGCCGGCCATCCGGTCTGGAGCTGGCCTACGGTGGTACGGGTAGCATCGAAATAGGGAGTATCAGCCTGCAAAACGCCAGCGGCTACCGCTCCTTTCAACGCCGTGCGGTCGAGGAGCGTTACGACTCCATCCAGCAGAAACGCCATGCGCGACTTTTCCAGTAGCTGGATTCCCAACTGCTGCTCAATGCTTTGCACAAACCGAACCGAGGCATCAATGGAGCAGCCGCTGGCATCGGCTACGGCCTCATCCAGCCCCACTACCAGAAACTGCTGGTGCAGCACGGCCACCGAGGCCTCCAGGGTGCGGCCGTGGCTGGTCCATTCATCGGCGAAACGGCGGAGGGCGGGTTGCATGGTTTCCTGCTCGGCGGCCGAGAAGGGCCGATTAGCCTGGTATATCCAGATGCGGGCACTGGCCGGCAGTTGATCGAAGGGCACGTACATAGGCGGGAGCTTAGGGTAGCGAGGCGCGGCGGCCAATTACAACGGCAAGGTACAACCCGGGTTGTCAGCCCGACGGCCTCTCCGTTACAAAAGAAACAGCCCCGCCCGGAAGTTCCGGAACGGGGCTGTAATTAGTGCCTAGTGTATGGTGCTTAGTGCTTAGGCTGTTTTTCTATCCAGAAGCAAAACAAACTAAGCACCAAGCACTACCAACTAAGCACTATTATGCGTTGAGGCCTTCGGCGGAGGCAATCAGCTCGGCCAGGTCGAAAACCTGCACGTCGGATTCGCGCTCCTTGTTTTTCACGCCGTCGGCCATCATGGTCATGCAGAACGGGCAGGCCACGGCAATAACGCTGCCGCCGCGGTTGGAGCCAGCGGGCAGCACGGGGGCCGTGCTTTCCACGCCCTGCAGGTTCAGCAGCACGTCGGCGTCGCCGTCGAGGGTGGCCAGGGCTTCCTCGGTGCGCTCCACATTGATTTCCTTTTTGCCGGGCTCGGCGTCTTTCCACATCTGGGCACCACCGGCGCCGCAGCAGAGGCCATTGGTTTTGCAGCGCTTCATTTCCAGCAGGTCGGCGTCGAGCACCTCCAGCACCTCGCGGGGCGCTTCGTAGATGTTGTTGGCGCGGCCCAGGTAGCAGGAATCGTGGAAGGTGATGCGGCGACCCTTGAACGACTCGCCGCCCTTGGCTGTCACTTTGCCCTCGTTGATGAGCTGCTGCAGGAAGGTGCTGTGGTGAATCACCTCAAACTCGCCACCCAGCGCGGGGTACTCGTTTTTGATGGTGTTGAAGCAGTGCGGGCAGGCCGTGACCACCTTCTTGATGCCGTAGCCGTTGAGGGTGGCAATGTTGGTCATGGCCTGCATCTGGAACAGGAACTCGTTGCCGGCGCGCTTGGCCGGGTCGCCGGTGCAGGATTCCTCCATGCCCAGCACGGCGTAGCTCACGCCCACGTGCTCCAGAATGCGGACAAAGGCGCGGGTCACGCGCTTGTACCGGTCGTCAAAGGCACCGGCGCAGCCCACCCAGAACAGGATTTCCGGCGACTCGCCCCGGGCAGCCAGGTCGGCCATCAACGGAACAGATACGGGACGCTTGGCAGTTTGCTCAGCCATTATATTGAGGTGGTTAAGGTCGTCGTGCAGAGGCGGAGCCGAAGCATCTCGCGTGCTGATGTCTGATTACGATTACAACGTCAGCGCGCGAGATATTTCTCTTTACTCTGCCTGACGTTCTTTTCTTGCTAGGCCGTTACCGGCGCTTTTTCGGTCACGAACAAGTCATCGGCCCAGTTGAACCGATCCGAAGGCGAAAATGCCCAGGGCGCGCCGTTGTTTTCGATGTTGCTGAACATCACGTTCAAGGAGTTGGGCGCGGCCGACTCTTCCAGCACCAGGAAGCGGCGCATTTCCACAATGCTTTCCAGGGGGTTGATGTTCACGGGGCAGGCTTCCACGCAGGCGTTGCAGGTGGTGCAGGCCCACAGCTCCTCGGGCGTTACGTAGCCGCGCAGCAGGGTGTGATTTTCCTTGTCGAGCTGCTCCTGGGGGTTGTGCTTGGCCTCGGGGCCGTACAGGCTGGGGTGGAAAATCAGCGGCGAGTTGTACTTCTCCTCCACCCTATCCCGGGTGTCCATGATGATTTTGCGGGGCGAGAGGAGCTTGCCGGTGAGGTTGGCCGGGCACACCGAGGTGCAACGGCCGCACTCGGTGCAGGAGTAAGCGCTGAGCAGGTTGGTCCAGGCCAGATCGTCCACGTCTTTGGCCCCGAAGGGCGTGGGCGCCAGCGCGGAGCCGTCGGGGTTGGTGGCCGGAGCGGGCACCTCGTAGCTCGGGTCCATCATGGCTTTCACCTCGTGGGTGATGCTCTCCACATTCGAGAACTGCCCCTGCGGCACCAGCCGGGAATAGAACACGTTCGGGAAGGCCATGATGATGTGGAAATGCTTGCTGCTGGGCAAATAATTCAGGAACAGCAGAATACCCACAATGTGCGCCCACCAGCCCACGCGCTCCAGCACGGCCAAAGCCGTGAGGTTGTCGGGGAACAGGCCCGTGAGCAGGCTGCTTACCGGAAACGCGCCAGGCAGAACCTTACCTTCCAACTGGTGCAGCTTCAGGTCGGCGGCGTTCATGGTAAACAGGGCCGCCATCAGAATTACCTCCACATAGAGAATCACGTTGGCGTCGAGCTTGGGCCAGGCCCGCAGCTCGGGGCCGGTGAAGCGGCGCACGACACTGGCGTTGCGGCGCCACCAGAAGGCCACTACGGCCAGCACCACCAGCGCGCCCAGCACCTCGTTGGTGCCGGTCAGGGCCGAGTACAGCGGGCCGAGGAACTGCAAAAACCGGTGCGTACCGAACAGGCCGTCCACCATGATTTCGATCACCTCAATGTTGATGACGATGAAGCCAACGTAGACAATTAGGTGCAGAAAGGCCGGCGTGAGGCGCTTGAACATCTTCTGCTGCCCGAAGGCCACCAGCAGTGTCTTCCAGAGGCGCTCATTAACGTGGCCGCTCATATCCCGGTCGCGCCCGACGAGGATATTGGCCCGGATCTTCCGTGCCTGCCAGGCAAACAGGCCGAAGCCCGCTACCGCCACCAGCAGGAAGAGGATGTTTTGGATGGAGAAGTGCACGGGAATTTGGGTAGGTTTGGGGTTCAGTCCGAAATATACTCGGTATGCATAACAAATTACAGCTTTTACAGCCGTTAGTTTCGCCACAGAAAAAAAATCACGGTAGTTCTTGCAGGTTGAAAAACCTTTACTACTTTTGTGCTCCCCAAAGGCGGTAACGCACTCGGGGACACCCAGAGCTGGTAATGTAGCTCAGTTGGTAGAGCACAGCACTGAAAATGCTGGTGTCGTTGGTTCGATTCCAATCATTACCACAAAAAGGCCTTCCGTATTACACGGAAGGCCTTTTTTGTTTTTGCCTCAACGAGGCGGTAGCTAAGACAGCTGCCGTAACGGCCGGTGGACGGCGGTGGAAATCTGGGGGCCCATGCCGCCGTGACGCAGGAAAAACTTCTCCACCTGCTGTTTCAGCAGCGGGATGTTGTCGGTTTCCAGCTCCGCTACCATGTGTTCGAGGGCCGAAATGTGCCGCTCGGTGGTGAGCAGGAAGCCCGGCTCATCAATCCAGGAGTAAGCATAGAGTCGGGTACCATCAATGGCCACCGTCTGGTGGAGGTAGCGCACATCGGTGGCCGGAATGAAGGAGGCCTCCACGTTGCCCATGGGGTAGTCCCACCCGCGGTACAGGGAAATCCGGATAAAGCCCATTTCACACAGGGCGGTGTCTTTGATATCAGTTGGGTTCATAGCGGTAGGATGTGGAGGCGAATGCCGCCGCGTAAGAGACGACTTATGCAAATTGCCGGTGCCAGCCCACGAAGGAAAGGCACATCGTTGCGTATTTGTGACATGAATTTGCAGGAAGCTCTGGGGCCAGTGGGGTTACTAACTGCTCATTACACCGCAAAACTATTTGCTCTGGCACTGGCGTTTTTGGATAGGAAGCATGTACTTAGGCAACTCCCACCCTCTCCTTAGCCTAGTATGCAGAATGCTCCCGAATCCCGCGCTGAACGACTGGCCACCACGATTTACCCCGATTCGGAACTGGCCTCGGTGGCCGTCGCCCGGCAGATAGCCGACCTGATCCGGCAACGGGCCGCGGAGGGCCGCGCCTGCGTGCTGGGATTAGCCACGGGCTCCACTCCTACTCGGCTGTACGAAGAACTGGTGCGCTTGCACCAGCAGGATGGGCTAAGTTTCGCCAACGTTGTGACCTTCAACCTCGACGAGTATTACCCGATGCCCCCCGACTCGTTGCAGAGTTACGTGCGGTTCATGCGGGAATATCTGTTCGACCACGTGGACATCCGGCCTGAAAACGTTCATATTCCCGACGGCACGCTGCCGCTGGAGCAGGTAGCGGATTTCTGTCGGCGCTACGAGGAGCAGATTCGGGCGGCGGGCGGTATTGACCTGCAGGTGCTGGGCATCGGACGCACGGGCCACATCGGGTTCAACGAGCCGGGCTCCGGGGCCGCCTCCCGCACCCGACTCATCACCCTCGACCACATTACCCGCACCGATGCGGCCTCCGACTTCTACGGGGAGGAAAACGTACCGCGCCGGGCCCTCACGATGGGCGTGGGCACTATTCTGGAGGCCCACGAGATTGTGCTGCTGGCCTGGGGCGAAGGCAAAGCGGCGGTAGTGAAGCGGATGGTGGAAGGCGAGCCAACCGACTCGGTGCCGGCCACGTACCTGCAGCGCCACCCCAATGTGCGCGTGGTACTCGATGAGGCGGCCGGCGCCGAGCTGACGCGCCAGAAGACGCCCTGGCTGGTAGGCCGGCCCCTCGACTGGCAACACGCGCCCACCGTGCGCAAAGCCGTAACGTGGCTGGCCCGGACCCTACAAAAGCCCATTCTTAAGCTCACCGACGAAGATTATAACGAAAACGGCCTTTCGGAGCTACTGGCTCAATCGGGGCTGGCGTACGACAGCAACATCCGGGTGTTTCGGCAGTTGCAGCGCACCATCACGGGCTGGCCGGGCGGCAAGCCCAACGCCGATGATACCGACCGACCGGAGCGGGCCGCGCCCTTCCCCAAGCGGGTGCTCATCTTCTCGCCCCATCCCGACGACGACGTTATTTCGATGGGTGGCACGCTCCTGCGGCTGGTAGATCAGGGCCACGACGTACATGTGGCGTATCAGACCTCGGGCAACATTGCGGTGTTTGATGACGAAGCCATCCGGTTTGCAGAATTCGTGGCCGAGTACGACGAGATGTTCCGGCTGGATGAGCAGCCCGCCGAAACCCTATACCAGCGCGTGGCCGATTTCCTGCGCAACAAGCTGCCCGGTCAGGTCGATTCGGAGGAAGTCCAGCAGATCAAGGGCCTGATCCGGCGGGGCGAGGCCAAGAGTGCCTGCCGCTACGCCGGCATTCCCGATGCCAATATTCACTTTCAGGATCTGCCCTTCTACGAAACCGGCCGGGTGCGCAAAAAGCCAATCGGCGAAGCCGACATCCGCCTCACCATGGACCTGCTTAACCAGGTACAGCCTCAGCAGGTGTACGCCGCCGGCGACCTATCAGACCCGCACGGGACGCATCGAGTGTGCTTGGCGGCTATTTTTGAAGCCATACGGCGGCTAAAAGCAGCGGGCGCGACGTGGCTGACGGAATGCCGGGTGTGGCTGTATCGGGGGGCCTGGCAGGAGTGGGACGTAGACCAGATTGAAATGGCCGTGCCCCTCTCGCCCCAGGAGCTCACCCGCAAGCGCCGGGCCATCTTCAAGCACCAGAGCCAGAAGGACCGACCGCTGTTTCCCGGGGCCGACCAGCGCGAGTTCTGGCAGCGGGCCGAGGAGCGTAACCGCACCACCGCCCGCCTCTACGACCAGCTCGGCTTACCTGAGTACGAAGGTATTGAGGCCTTCGTGCGCTGGCATTTCTAGCAACGCTCATCCAAGCCCGTTACGAAGACGAAGACCGACGAATTAAAAAGCGACCCTAAAACTCCACAATGAACCCGATGGTCGGCGTTACCTGGGCGTCGTCGTTGGCGAGTAGGATGGGGCGGGCATTGCTGCCGTCAGGCAGTAGGGGCTGGCCATCGGTGGTGAGGAAGCTGGTGTTATCGTCGGTGCGCTGGAAGGTGTACTGGGGGTATGCTGTGCCTTTCTGCAGCAGCGCATTCTGAATATCCACGTAGAAATCCAGCGTCACGCGGCGCAGGTTTACCTTCTTATCGAGCCGGAAATCGAGCTGCTGGAAGCTGCCCAGACGCTGGGTATTGAGGCGGCTGTAGTCGAGGATACCAGTGCCCAGGCTGGTGTAGTTGAGGCGAGAGGCGTCCTCATCGAAAGGCGTGTAGGGTGCTCCGCCCGAGTAACGGTACTTCAGGCCCAACTCCCAGCCCCGCCCAAATTTGCGCCCCAGCAGGGCTGATACTAGGTGGCGCGTGTCCCAGGCCGAGGGTTTGTACACGCCATCCTGGCCGGTAAACTCGCTGCGGAAAGCCGTGTACGACAGGACCCCAAACACGTTTTTGGTCAGCTTCTGTTGCACGAAGAACTCGCCCCCGAAGGCCCGGCCTTTGCCCGTGCTGCTGATGGCTTCGTTGCCCAACGCCGTGAAGTCGCCCCCCAGGTTGGCCAATGAAATTCCGTCGCGCCTCGACACGGGGTAGTGGTCGTAGCGTTTCAGGAAGCCTTCCAGCGTGATGCGGGTGGCCGGGCGCGGCACCAGCTCCAGGCCGGCCACGTAGTGCGTGCTGCCAATGTAGCGCGCCGAGCGGTTCACCCGCTGCCCGTTGTTGTCTTGGAAACCCAGGATGGTGCTGGGCGGAATCTTGTAGTAGCGGCCCACCGAGGCGTTCAGGCTCAGCTGGGGCGTGAGGGCCAGCGAGGCCGATACCCGGGGCGAAAGGGTACGCAGCAGGTTGCGGCCATCGTCGGTGAAGGAGTTGCCATCGGTGCGCAGCCCGGCCGATACGGTAAGCCGCTCGGAGGGCAGCAGCCGGCGGGTCCCCTGCACGAAGGCCCCGAAGCGCACCAGTTGCAAATCGGTGCGGAAGGCCACGTTCACGGCGGGCTGCACCACGTTGCCGCTGGCATCGAGCACCTCCCGGCGCAGGCGGTTGCGGAAGCTGTTGTCGTAGCCGATGAGCTGGGTAACGGCCCCGTAGCTGTACGTCCACCGGCCCAGGGTTTTGTTTACATCGAGGCGGAGCTTGTTTTCCTGCTCGCCCGAGCGGGTCCGCAGCACGCGCTTCGTCTCGTCGCCCTCTTGCCGGTCCTCGAACAGATCCACCTTGTTATACAGCTGCGTGCGGCTGAGGGCCAGGTTGAGGTAGCCGTTGGGCAGCAGCCGGCGCAGACTCAGGCCCAGCGTGTAGTTCCACTGGTCGTAGGTGGGCGTGGAGCGCAGCAGGTACTCCTTGTCGGCGGAGGTTTTACGGGGTACGCCCAGCTCGAAGTGGTCGAGGGCGCCCAGGCCCAGGGCCGTGAGGGTGGTTTTGTCGTTGAGCTTGTGGGTGATTTTGAACTGCGAATCCCAGTAGTCGGGCCGGATGGGCAGGTCGAGGGCCTTGAACAGCAACTGCAAATAGGAGCGGCGCACTGAGGCTAGGAAGGTGGTTTTCGGGCCCAACGGACCTTCCAGCGTGCCGGCCAGCTCGGTCCCGCTCAGGCGCACGTTGCCCTGCACCCGGTTGGGGTTGCCGTCGCGCTGCCGGAACTGCAGCACGCTGCTCAAGGCATTGTCGTAGCGCGCCTCAAAGGCCGAGGAGCTCAGCGTCACATCCTCAATAAACGACACGTTGAGGATGCCCACCGGCCCGCCCGCCGAGCCTTGGGTGGCAAAGTGGTTGATGACGGGCACCTCGATGCCGTCGAGGTAGTATACGTTTTCGTTGGGCGCCCCGCCCCGGATGATGATGTCGTTGCGGAAGCCACCAGTGCCGGCCGTGCCCCCCACCCCGGGCAGCGACTGAATGACGCGGGATATATCGAAGTTGCCGCCAGGGTTGCTCTTGATTTCCTCCACATTGAGCCGCTGCACGCTCAGAGGCGTTTCGGCGGTAGCCACCCGGATGGCACGGTTGGCTGTTACCACCACCTCCTGCAGCTCCTGGCCCTGGCGCAGCTCCAAGTTCAGCAGGTTGTCGTTGCCGGAGGTGATGTTCACGTTGTAGCGCGTATCGGTCTGGTAGCCGACCAGCGTGGCGCGTACGTTGTAGCTGCCTGTGGGCACGCCAGTGAGGCGGAAGAGGCCGTTTTCGTCGGTGCTGGTGCCTAGTTGGGTGCCTTCCAGCAGCACGGTAGCTCCAGGCAGCGGCTGCTGGGTACCCCGCTCCCGCACTACCCCGCTCACTACGCCCGTCGTCTGGGCCTGCGCTACGCTAGTGCCGGCCATGATGGCGGCCGTAGCCCACGTCATCGGTAAACCGTATTTCATCTGCCTGTTAAAAAGAATGTTTTCCAACCTGATGCTGGTACAAACATAGTTTTTTAGTTGACAAACATACTTATTAGATATAAATAAAATATGTTTCCATACTTTTATCGTAGTACTCTTTGCCCGTATCAGGTGCTAAAGGTGTGTTTTCTGTTGATTGCCCTGGCTTCCGTGAAGTACTATGAATTACGACCTGCTGCAAGAACTTCTTCCCATGCTGGCGGATTATCAGCAAAGCACCCCCACGCCCAGCACGGCCGGGTTCGGGGAGTGGCTGCGGCTGCACGCACCCGCTCAGCCCGCCACACCCGATTACGCGGCGGCCCGCACTGCGCCCAATGAGCACGAAACCGTGGAGTCGTTGCTGACCAAGCTGCTCACCTTCGTGTACCGCTACGTGCGCGGCTACGCCCGCCAGGCTTTGGCCGATACGCCCCTCACCAGCTCCGACGACTTCACTTACCTTATTGCCCTCTACACCGGCGGGCCGCTCACCAAGTCCGACATCATCGCCCGTAACATTCACGAGAAAGCCACCGGCACCGAAGTCATCAAGCGGCTGCTCAAGCACAGCCTCATCACGGAGGAGCCCCACGCCACCGACCGGCGGCGGAAGCTGCTGCGCATCACGGAGGCGGGGCGGGGCTTGCTGTTTCAGGTGCTGAGCCGCATGAGTCAGGTGGCCCAGATGGCAGCCGGCGACCTCAGCGGCCCCGAGCGGCACCAGCTGGTATACCTGCTCCACAAGCTTGATGCCTTCCACTACCCGGTATTTGCCGCCCACCGGCCCGGCTCCTTTCCCGAGCTGGTGGCCGCTTTCTTCCCTGACTCTGCCACGGACTGGCAGCCCAGCACGCTTCCTTAGCGGCCGGTGCAGGTAGTATCACGGGCGGCGCGGGCAAATGCGTAGCCCTGCACTACGGCCCGCCGGAAATACTCGCAGGCATGTTCCCGGTCCTGCTCCTGCTGGGCCAGCCGCCCCAGCAGGAAGTACACCTGCCCGCTGCGGGGCGTAATTTCCAGTACCTCCCAATAGTCGCGGCGGGCGGCATCGTAGTGCTTCAGCTTGTAGTGCGCCAAGCCTCGGAACGTGAGCAGCCGACTACGCAAGCGGGAACTGGCCGGCTCGTGGCGCAGGCCCTGGCTGAAGGCGCGGGCGGCCCTTCGGAAATCGTTCTGGCCGAATAGATGGTCTTCTCCGCGCAGCAGCCAGGCCCGGGCCAACGTGCTATCCAAGTCTAGGGCCTGCCGGTAGGCCGTCTGGGCCGCCTGAGTTTGCCCCAACCCGGCCTGGCACTGCCCAATTCGTAGCCATAGCCGGCCCTGCTGATGAGTGGAAACAGCGGGCAGTGCAGCCCGGAAATCCTGTTCGGCGGCGGCGTAATTCTTGTGCACGAGCTGCTCAATCTGGCCGCGGCGCTGTAAGGCCGGCGCGTAACCGGGCTTGAAGTGCAGAGCATCGGTAAAGTAGCTGTGAGCCCCTTCCCAGTTCTGCTCCACATACGCCTTCAGCCCCCGCTCGTAGTTACGCACGCCCGAGACGTGGTCCATTGTCACCTTTACCGAAAGGATGAAAAGCAGAAACCCTGCAATCAGCAAAGCTGCCATCCAATAGTCGCGGCGGGTGAAAACGGTTTTCTGGCGCGGAATGGGCCGGTAGTGCCGCTCGTGGGCCCCGGCGGGCCGGCGCGTACGCAGAGGCGCAGGCGGCGGCATCGGCACCCCGTATACCCGCTGGCCTTGGTTGCGGAACTCCTGCTGCCGCCGGGCTTCCTCGGCCCGGCGGGCCGCCACCTGCAATTGGTAATCATATTGCAGCCGCCGGTCGGGGTGACCCAGCACGTGGTAGGCAGTAGCTACGGCCTTGAACAGTTCCTCGTATAAAGTACTGCCGCCGTGCTTGTCGGGGTGGTACTGCACCGCCAGCCGCTTGTAGGCCACCTTGATGTCGTGGGCCGAAGCAGCGGCGGAAACGCCCAGTACCTGATAATGATTCTGACTCAACGCAAAGACCGTGTATAGTAAAAGTAACGCAATTTTCAGACACGCAGCTGCCTTTTCCGTATGAGGGGGCTACCGTGAAACCAGCTGCCCGCTCGGATTCCGCGCCGCCATCCTGTAACATTGTTCCCCGCAAATATTCTCCCCATGGGTCTGTTCTCCACCGAAGAAGACGCTTCCAAAACGCCCCGCACCGATAACCTGATGGGAAACCTGATGGGCTACCTCGATACGCGCATTGACTTAGTGCGGCTGGAAGCCCAGGAAAAAGTCAAATCGGCCTTCGTGGGCACCGTGCACGGCGTTACGCTGGCCCTGATCGGGCTGCTGTTCTTCGTGTTTCTGAACCTGTTCGTGGCTCTGTTGCTCAACGACGTGCTGGACAGCCCGTATTGGGGTTTCGGTATTGTAGCAGCGTTTTACCTGCTGCTGCTGGTTATTTTCTTGGTTGGGGTAGATAAAAAACTCTTCCAGGGCCTGGCCGACAAAATGCTGAACAATACCATCTACAAATCCGACAAACGTCAAGCCTAATCCACCGATGGCCGATCTGCACAATCCCTTGTTCGAAGACGAAAAAGAGTTTCTGGAACGCCAGAAGCAGGAATATGAGCGCGCCCTTATCGGCGACGTGGAAGAAATCAAAGCCAAAACCCAGGAGGTGAGCAAGTACGTGGCCATTGGGGCTGGCGTGCTGGGCGGCATCTGGCTGCTGAGTAAGGCGTTTGGGGGCAAAAGCAAGAAACAGCTGGCTCACGCCGACGAGTACGACCGGCATCGGCTGAAAGCCCCGCGTCCACGTCGGCCGCTGGCTGCTACGACACTGGCTGCTACGGCTGTGGATACGGCCGTGGCCGATGACCTGGGCTTCGGCTCGGGCCACCATCAGTTTGACCGAGGCCGCACCCACACCGCGCCAGCTTCGGAGCGTGCCGATATTGCCCCCGACGTGTACCACACCGACGCCGACCCGTTTCAGCCAACTTCGGCCGTAACTGGCTCCTCGGCCCTCGCGGCTACGGCCTACCGCGCCGAGCCGCAACCACCTACTTCGGAGGCATCGTCTATTCTGGCGTCGGCCGTAAAGTCGTTTCTGCAATCAGACACTGGCAAGGTGTTGGTAGCACAAGCTTCGGCTGTGCTGATGGCCTACGTGGCAAAGAAGGCTGGCGAATATTTGCCAATGCTTAAAAATACCGACCTTGCATCTTCTGGTGCCGCCCACGCGGAGCCCGAAACCAAGGATATCGAGTTTACTTATCACCACGACGACGCGGATGCGCCTCACCAGCCTGCATGATACGCTAAGCAACCGCCGCGCCCGCGGCCAGAAGTCTCTGGCTGTACTGCTCGACCCCGATAATCTGGACGAAGATGGTTGTCGGCAGTTGCTTGCGCTGAGTGAACAACACGCAGTAGAGTACTTTTTTATGGGAGGCAGCTTGGTGCTCACGTCGCGCCAGGCTGCCCTCATTCGTTTTATCAAGAGCCACTCAGCGGTGCCGGTGCTGCTGTTTCCCAGCCACAGCCTGCATCTCGACGACCAGGCCGACGGTATTCTGCTGCTGTCCTTAATTTCGGGCCGCAACCCCGACTTCCTGATTGGGCAGCACGTTATTGCCGCGCCGCTGCTGCGCCAGAGTAACCTGCAGATTCTGCCCACCGGCTACATGCTAGTAGATACCGGCCGGCAGACTACTGCCAGCTACATCAGCGGTACTACGCCCCTGCCCCACGACAAGCCCGGCATTGCCGCCTGCACCGCTATGGCCGGTGAGCAGCTGGGCTTGCGCCTCATGTATCTTGATGGCGGCAGCGGGGCCCTATATCCTGTGTCTCCGGCCATGATCCGGGCGGTACGCCAGGCCGTGGACGTACCGCTGATAGTGGGCGGCGGCATCAACACCATCGAAAAAGCCCAAACTGCCCTCCAGGCAGGTGCCGACGTTATCGTCATCGGCAACCAGATTGAGAAGGACCCTAGCTTCCTGGCTGATATGTCCCGCACCGTTCAGCACTTCAACCAGACCACTGATTACACGAATTCCTCGCGGATTTCACAGATTATATAGACAGTTGCCCTACGGGATACCCCGGCAATGGGCGCTGCACAGGGGTAGAATACAATACAAAAAAGGCTTGCTACATAGCAAGCCTTTTTTGTTGAAATCCGAAAAGCGAACCGTCCGCAAAATTCGTGAAATCCGCGAGGAATCCGCGTAATCAGTGGTCTTAGATGTTCATAGCTGATTCGCGGCGGCGCATTTTGCCGGCCGGAATTCCGAACATCATCTTGAAGCGGCGGCAGAAGTAGGCGGTGTCCTTGTAGCCCACCTCTTTGCCAATGTCGCGGATGCTCTTCTTGGTGGTGCGCAACAGGAACACGGCGCGCTCCATCCGTTGGTACTCGATGTAGTCCTGCGGGTTGATGCCGGTGAGCATCTTGAAGTACTGGCCCACGTAGTCCTCGCTCACGTTGGCGACGCCCGACAGCACCTTGTTCGACAGGTCGCCGCCGATGTTCTCCTTTATATAGTTGAACAGATCAATGAGACGCGGGTCCTTGAAGTACGTGCTGTTGGTAGCCAGCTGCTCCACGAACATCTTGTTTTTCAGGATGTAGCGCACGATTTCCACCACGATATTCTCGGTGTAAATCGTAATCAGCCGCTCGCGGCCGGGCAGTTCCTGCAGGCTTTCCTCCACTACCTTAATCACCAAATTCGCCAGCTTGGAGTTACCAGTAATCAGAAAGGCCGGCACGTCGAGCGAGGCGAAGAAGTTCACCGAGTCGAACACCTTGGCCTCGAAGCTTACGAAGGAATGGCTTTCCTCCGCGTCACCGATCAGGTCGAGGTCGGAATTGGAGTGGAAGAATTTATCCTTGTTGGTAATCAGGTCGTCGTTGGTGATGCTCTTGCTGGAAGGCTCGCCGTAGGTCACTTTGGTGGCCCGGCCGCCAGGAATGAACAGCATCTCGCCCTCTTCGACTAGCTGTTCCTCCTCGCCGAAGGATAAACGGCCTTTATGCAGCAGAATCAGGTTATTACCAACGTCATAGGAGTTGCGCACCGTAAAGGGCTGCTGCAGCACCAGGTTTTTCGCTTTGATGTAACGGACACCCAGCGACTCTATCACTTTATTATAATCTTCCATCTTTGGCGGGCGTTTGGGGTTGGGCAGGTGTGGTCGGGAAATAGCACCCCGGACTTATCTAATGCAAAATAACATATAAAAATTCACACAAACACAAAACCCAGTCAATTAATGACTGGGTTTTGTGCAATACGTCTGACTTTTAGGCTATTTGCCTGTTACTTCAGAATTTCCCGCGAGATTACAATTTTCTGAATCTCGGAAGTTCCCTCGTAAATCTGGGTGATTTTGGCGTCGCGCATCATGCGCTCCACGTGATACTCCTTCACGAAACCGTAGCCGCCGTGGATTTGCACCGCCTCTACGGCCGTATCCATGGCTACCTTCGAAGCGAACAGCTTGGCCATAGCGCCCGACTTAGCATAATCTTGGTGCGCATCCTTATCGTGGGCCGACTGCAGACACAGGAGCCGCGCGGCGTCGATGTTGGTAGCCATGTCGGCCAGCTTGAACTGGATGGCCTGGTGCTGCGAAATCGGCACGCCGAACGCCTTGCGCTCCTTCGAGTACTTCAGGCTCAACTCGTAAGCACCCGAGGCAATGCCCAGCGCCTGCGCGGCAATGCCAATGCGGCCACCGGCCAGCACCTGCATGGCGAACTTGAAGCCAAAGCCGTCCTCGCCGATGCGGTTTTCCTTGGGCACTTTCACATCGGTGAACAGCAATGAGCAGGTGTCGGAGCCACGAATGCCGAGCTTGTTTTCTTTAGGAGCCGTCTGAAAACCTTCCATGCCCTTCTCCACAATCAGCACGTTGATGCCGCGGTGCTTCAGTTCGGGGTTGGTCTGGGCAATTACCAAGTACACGGAAGCCGTGGTGCCGTTGGTAATCCAGTTTTTGGTGCCGTTGAGCAGGTAATAGTCGCCTTTATCCTCGGCGGTGGTGCGCTGGCTGGTGGCGTCCGAACCGGCCTCGGGCTCTGACAGGGCGAAGGCGCCGATAATTTCGCCGGAGGTCAGGCGGGGCAGGTACTTACGCTTCTGCTCCTCAGTGCCGTACTTCTCCAGGCCCCAGCACACCAGCGAGTTGTTCACCGACATGATAACGGAGCAAGACGCGTCCACCTTGCTGATTTCCTCCATGGCCAGCACGTAGCTCACGGTATCCATGCCGCCGCCGCCGTATTCGGGGCTTACCATCATGCCCATGAAGCCCAGCTCGCCCATCTTCTTGATCTGCTCGGCAGGAAACTTCTGGTGTTCGTCGCGCTCAATTACGCCGGCCCACAGTTCGTTCTGCGCGAAGTCGCGCGCGGCGGCCTGCACGGCCAGTTGTTCTTCGGTGAGCTGAAAGTCCATAGGGTACTAAGGGTGGGGTGGGAAACTCGTCTGCAAAGGCCAAGCGTAAATTCGCTGGCAGGTCAAAATTAAAGCACAGCTTTTGCAGATTAAGCAGACGGCACAGATTTTTTCTGTGAAGTCGGCTTTATAAGGTGTAAAGGCGCTTTTTTGTTTCTCGGGCACCAAACTATGTACTTTCTGCAAGTAGCCTGACCCGGTTTACGGCTTCCTAACGCCCGTTCGGTTTTGCAGATTTCCAACAACCGGGTCCTCTCAACGCACCACCGCCACCCCGGCGGCCGGGGTGGCGGTGTGCAAATGGTGGGCAAGCATCATCACTAGTCGCGCCGGCGGCCCATGAGTAGCGTGGCGTAATAGAACAGGGTAGCCAGGGAGCCCAGAGCCGCTACCACGTAGGTCATGGCGGCCCACCAGAGGGCATCTTTGGCCATAACGTGTTCCTGCGGGGTTACTACGTTGCGCTTATCCATCCAGGCCAACGCGCGTTTGGAGGCATCAAACTCCACCGGCAGCGTCACGAAGCTGAAAAGCGTGGTCAGGGCAAAAAACGCAACGCCGATGCCGAGCGGCAAGGGTGTGGTGCGCAGCATTATCACGCCCAAAAACAGTAGAATCGGCATAAACTTCGACACGGCGCTCAGGGCCGGCACCATAGCCGAGCGGAACTGCAGCGCGCTGTAGGCGGTGGCATGTTGCACGGCGTGGCCGCACTCGTGGGCGGCTACGGCGGCGGCAGCGGCACTTCGCTCCTCATACACCGTTTCGCTCAGGTTCACGGTTTTGTCGGCCGGGTTGTAGTGGTCGGTCAGGCGGCCCTCGGTGCTGATGACACGCACATCGGTGATGCCGTGGTCAGCCAGCATTAGCTCCGCAATCTGACGGCCCGACAGGCCGTTGCTCAGTCCTACCCGGGAGTACTGCTCAAACTTGCTTTGCAAACGGCGCTGGATCAGCCAGCTGGCCAGCATCGTCAGCAAGACAATGATGTAGGCCGGATTCAGGTGCATCATACTGGAAAAAGGAAATTTCGGGGTGAAAGAAACCGGAACCCGCCTGAGCAACTACCGGTACCTCACGGCCACCTTCTTTCCTCAAACGAGCCCCTGGGAACTCTGTAGAATACGCTCGACGATGCGGGTAGTGCTGTAGCCGGCTACCAGGGGTACGGTCAGCACCTGCCCGCCGTTCTGTAACACTACCTCGTGGCCCACAATTCCGCTGAGCTGATAATCGTCGCCCTTCACCAGAATGTCGGGCCGGACAGCTTCAATCAACGTCAGCGGAGTTTGCTCGCCAAAGAGCACTACCGCGTCCACAAACAAAAGTGAGGCCAGCACCCGCGCCCGTGACACTTCGTCCTGAAGCGGGCGGCCGGGCTTGAGGCAGCTCACCGAGGCGTCTGTATTCAGACCCACCACCAGCCGGTCACCCAGATGCCGGGCCTTCTCGAGGTAGTCCACATGGCCCAGGTGTAGCAAATCGAAGCAGCCATTGGTGAACACCACCTTTTCGCCGGCCGCCTGCCAGCCTGCTACCACCGGCAGCAGCTCGGCCTGGCTCAGGATTTTATCTTTCGTCCACATCATGCAACGCAATTTGTTTCTGCTCAACCAACAGGATCTGGCGGCCAAGCTGCTCGCGGGGGAAACCTCGGCTTACGCGGCTACTCCTTCTGGCAATACCGCCTTTTTGCCCGATTTCATCATGCTGGCCAGAAAGCTGATGCCGCCCATCACAACGACCAGCAGTGTTTGGGAGCCGTGCACTACCAGTGCATAGGCAATACCAGCTTCTTTGCTCACGCCATACGCCAGCAGAATCCCCTGCACCATTACGTGAAACGGGCCGATACCACCCGCTACCGGCGCGGCCATGCCAAACGCCCCGAACGTGAGAACCGCCAGTGCCGCCCGCATGCCTAAGTCGTAGGTGGCTGGGAAGGCAAAGAAAGCCAGGTAATCCATGAGGTAATACACGGCCCAGGTAAAGAACGTATGCAGTAGAAAGGTGCCCTTGTGCTCCAGCTTCAGGATGCTGAAGGCCCCGGCCAACACTCCTTTCACGAAGCTCATGGCTTTATTGAACAGGGCGTTCTGGCGCAGCCGCTCCAGGTTGCGGAACACCGCGTAAGCCAACCCCAGCACTAGCACCACCGCAATACCCAAAGCCAGCAGCAGCGGGGTACGGTTGCGGGCCAGCGCATCATAGCGGCCACCTAATACCTTATCAGTCACAAACGACCAGAATGTGTTAAAATCGAGCAGCAGCGTGGTTCCCAGCAGCCCGAGCAGCACCAACACATCAATTACCCGCTCCGTTACCACCGTGCCTAGGGCCACCTGTACCGGTACGCCACTGGTGCGCCGCAGTACCGAACACCGGATTACCTCACCCATGCGCGGCAGCACCATGTTGGCAAGGTAGCCAACCATCATGGCGTGGTACACATCCCAGTACGCCGGCTTGTGGCCGGTGGGGTCAATCTGCATTTTCCAGCGGTACGCCCGGCTGAAATAGCCCAGCACCGACAGGGCCATTGTCAGCAGCAGCCACGCATAGTTGGCACTGCGCACGTACTCCCCGATGCGGCTCAGGTTCTGGCCCTGCAAAGCATACCACATCAGCAGCCCCGAAACGGCCAGCAGCAGCGTGTATTTGATAACGTTGAAGAGTTGCTTCATAGAGGAATCGTTCGGGGGCAGCCCACAGGTAAGTAAAAGGCCGGCTACTCTTGCGGTAAGAATAGCCAGCCTCACGCTTGGTTCCAGCGGCCGGAGCAGGTTAGGCTACCCGGTTGTGCTGGTCCGGAAAAATGACGGTAGGCTGGTGGGCCTTTGCCTCGGCAAAGTCAATCAGGGCGTAGGAAATGATGATGACGATGTCGCCGACTGCTACCCGGCGGGCGGCCGGCCCATTCAGGCAAATCATGCCCGAGCCACGCTCGCCTTTAATCGTGTAGGTTTCGAACCGCTCCCCGTTGTTGATATTGACAATGGTGACCTTCTCGTTTTCCACCATGTTGGCCGCATCCAGCAGATCCTCGTCAATGGTGATACTGCCCACGTAGTGCAGTTCCGCCTGCGTAACCTTCACGCGGTGAATTTTGGACTTGAGAACCTCGATATGCATGAGAAGAAAAAACGGGTGATTTCTGGCCCGCAAAGATAGGAAAGGCGAATGGATGGACCGGTGCATGGCTGAGCAAGTGGCCAGACTACGCTACCCATATTCTCCATTCATTCGTCTGTCCATTCATCCGTTTACCACGATATTATCAATGAGCCGGACGCCGCCCAGATGAGCGGCTAGGCACAGAGCCACTGGGTCGCTGGGCTGCCATTCCGTCAGCGGCTGCAGAGTTTGCGCATCCACTACGGCTAGGTACTCCAGGGTGATGGACGGTTCCTGGGCCAGCAGGTCGGCAGCGGCAGCCTGCACTCCGGCAGGTGGCACCGTACCCTGCCGCACTAACTCGGCTGCCAGCTGCAAGGCCCGATACAGCTGGGGAGCCACTGCCCGGGCCGGGGCATCGAGCCGGCGGTTACGCGAGGACATAGCCAGCCCGTCCGTCTCCCGGATGGTTGGATACGCCACCAACTCCAGATCAAACGACAAATCCTGCACCAGTTGGCGCACTACCGCTACCTGCTGGAAATCCTTCTGCCCAAAGTACGCCCGGTGCGGCCGGCTCAGGTGAAACAACTTGCTGACCACCGTAGCCACCCCGTTGAAGTGGCCGGGCCGGTGCTCCCCTTCCATCACCCGTTCCAGCGGGCCAAAATCAAACCGCAGAACTGCCGGTTGCGGATACATTTCCTCTACTGAGGGCAGGAACAGCGCCGTGCAGCCTGCCGGGCCGAGCAATGCCGCATCCACCTCGGGCAGGCGCGGATACAGCCGGAAGTCATCGGGGTTATTGAACTGCGTTGGGTTCACAAAAATGCTGACCACCACCACCTCGCATTCCTGCGCTGCAGCGCGTACCAGTTGCAAATGGCCTTCGTGCAGGGCCCCCATGGTAGGCACCAGGCCAATGCGTTTTCCTTCTCGACGCCAGGTTTCCGTGTGGGCTTGCAACGCGGCGGCGGTATTCAGTATCTCCATAGAGTAAAAAGCGCCCTTCGGCCAGAGGCCAACCGGGCAAAGTTGAAATTTCCCTCAAAAATGCTTAATTTTGTGCATCCCAAAGTGTTGCCCTTTCCCAATCACCCCAACTGACTCTATATGTCCAAGTTGAGAATACTCTACGCTGCCACGGAAATCAACCCGTTTTTGCAGACCACCAAGGTAGCGGAGTTTTTGCGGCGCCTGCCGCAGGGAATGCAGGAAATGGGGATGGAAATCCGCATTTTTGTACCCCGATTCGGCATTATTAATGAGCGTAAAAACCGCCTGCATGAAGTAGTGCGTCTGTCGGGAATTAATATTGCGGTGGGCGAAGATGAGAAGCCTCTCATTATTAAGGTGGCTTCCATTCCGAATGCGAAGTTGCAAGTTTACTTCATCGATAACGAAGATTACTTCCATCGCAAGTCGGTGCTGGTGGATAAGAACGATAAATTCCACTCTGACAACGACGAGAGGGCTATCTTCTTTTGCAAAGGGGTACTGGAAACAGTAAAGAAACTGGGCTGGTCGCCGGATATCGTACATTGCAACGACTGGATGACCGGTCTCATTCCGATGTACCTGAAAACGACCTACAAAAAGGACCCGATTTTCAAGGATGCCAAATCGGTGTTCACCATCTACAACAACGAGTTCGACTTCAAATTTGAGGGCGACATCGTGGAGAAAGCCAAGATGCTGGACATTGAGGATGAGATGCTGGCTTCGCTGAAAACTGCCGACTTTGGCGGCTTCATCAAAGTAGGGATGGAATATGCCGATACAGTGGTGAAATCTGACGAGGATTTCAGCGAAAACCTGAAGACTCTGTTCGCGGAGTATTCAACCAATAAACAAATTGAGCAGGTAGGCGCCGACGACAATCTGCTGACTTCTTACTACGCACTCTATAATGAATTGGCCAACTAGCGCCAGCCGACTCGCTTCGGTTTCCCTTTTTGCCGTTTCCCTGCTCGGACTTGCCACTGGCTGCGAAAAAGCCAGTGACCTGGGCCTCGAGCTTCCCGGCACCTCTCCTATTACCGCTAGCTACCTCGATCTGCCGGTGACGGCTTCCACCGTGCGGCAGCAGCCCGTAGAAACAGTGAAAGCTGACCACATTCTGGTAGGTCGGGTACGCGACTCCTTCGTCGGTACTACGGAGGCCAGTGGCTTCCTGAACCTGCTGGTCATAAGCAGTGATACGGTGCCTTCCACGTTTACGGCTCTCCGGCTGGATTCTGCCGTCATCAGTCTGCCCTTTGATCAGATATATGGCTCAGCGGCTCAACCCTTACGGCTCGATCTGAAAGATTTGCAGCAGCCGCTGGATGAGCGGGCAGTGTACAACTCGGCCTCAACGGTTGCAACGGGCACCAGTCTGCTGACAAATTTTGAAGCGCCGCTTAACCGCAACCGGTTGGTTAAGCAACGTGTTGCATCCGGTAACAGCGGTGATACAACTACAACGGTAACCACCACGCTAGTACCTGACCGCGTAGTGCGCATCCGTATGCAGAAGTATCCGGCTACGTCTACTCTGGCTAACTCCGTATTTACGGCGCTTAAGGATGGAACACCTTCCCAGAGCAAACTGGACGCCGTATGGAAAGGATTGGCCTTGCAGCCTTCCGCCGGGCATCTGGGTAGTATTGCCGGCTTCACCAGCAACACAAGTGCCAACGTAAGATTTTATTATACAGGCACTTCTGCTACTGGGAAAGTACGTACCCGGCAGTACCGGTTACTATTGGCCCATGGCCTTTCCACGGTTCCCGGCAAATACTTCACGCAGGTGAATACGGATTTGAGTGGTACAGCCCTTGCGGGACTTACCACTCCCCAATCCACCCTGCCCCCCAGCGCAACCAACGGCTTCACGTATGCTCAAGAGGGAACCGGTTTGGCTACCCGCATTGAGTTCCAGGGACTGGATAACCTGCGGAACAATGCTGAGCTTGCCATTAACCGGGCCGAGTTGCTCATCCCGGTGAAGCAGTTCAGCAATGGGCTGTTCTCCTACCCGAATGGCTTGTATCTGTACGAGGTGAACAGTGCCAATCAGGTGCTGACCCGCACTGTGGGGGCCACCGTTGCGGAACGGATGGTGCAACAGGAAGGTCTGGATAGAAATGGCGCGCGTCTGACGCCTACCCGTACTGACTTCCCGGTAGTGGCATCCATTCCGGCCGGCCAGGACCCCGTACAATACTACTCCGTTTCTATCACCGAATACCTGCAGGCATACCTGCAAAACCGGCTGGATGGGGAACTGCCCAGTGGCCTGATTCTGTCGCCGGTACTCCGTGCCAACCTAAGTCTTGGGCTTAGCCGGGCACAGCTGGATGCCAACAACATCAAGCTGCGCGTATACTACTCAAAGCTGCGTTAAGCGGCGGGAGCTGTCAGGTTCGCTTGCCAGCAAGGGCGGCACGGCTTTTGCCGTTGCCGCCCGTTTTTGCTTTCATTTTCGGGAGCATCTGCTCTGTCCCAATCAACTTACCATATGTGCGGAATTGTCGCTTACATTGGGCACCGTGAGGCTTGCCCCATCATCATCAAAGGCCTGCGTCGCCTGGAATACCGGGGCTATGACTCGGCCGGGGTTGCCCTGCTCAACGGTCAGCTTACCGTTTACAAGAAAAAAGGCAAAGTAGCCGACCTCGAAGCCTTCATCGGCGAACAGGATACGCACGCCCACATTGGCATGGGCCACACCCGCTGGGCCACGCACGGCGAGCCGAACGACGTGAATGCCCACCCGCACTACTCTACTTCGGAGCGCATTGCCATCATTCACAACGGCATTATTGAGAACTATGCCGCACTAAAGCAGCACTTGCAGCAGCAGGGACACGTATTCCACTCCGATACGGACACGGAGGTTTTTGTGAATCTGATTGAGGAGATCCAGAAGCAGAACAGCTGCACGCTGGAGGAAGCCGTACGCCTGGCCCTGCACGAAGTGGTAGGCGCCTACGCTATTGTGGTGCTCAGCAAGGACAACCCCGGCCAACTGATTGCCGCCCGTAAAGGCTCCCCGCTGGTTATTGGCATCGGTGAAGGCGAGTTCTTCCTGGCTTCCGATGCCACGCCCATCATCGAGTACACCAATGAAGTGGTGTATGTGAACGACTACGAGTTGGCCGTTATTCGGGATGGTAAGATGGAAATCCGCTCCCGTGAAGACGTGGTGCAGACGCCCTACATCCAGAAGCTGGAACTGGAGCTGGACCGCATTGAAAAAGGCGGTTACGAGCACTTCATGCTGAAGGAGATTTTCGAGCAGCCCCGCTCTATTCTCGACTCCATGCGCGGCCGTCTGGAGCTAGAAGCGGGCCACCTGAACATGGGTGGCGTGCGCGCGTACGAGCGGAAGTTCGTGAATGCCGACCGCATCCTGATTGTGGCCTGCGGCACCAGCTGGCACGCTGGCCTCGTGGCCGAATACCTGCTGGAAGACCTAGCCCGCATTCCAGTGGAAGTGGAATATGCCTCGGAGTTCCGCTACCGCAACCCCGTCATCACGGAGCGCGACATCGTAATTGCCATTTCGCAATCGGGCGAAACGGCTGACACGTTGGCCGCCATTGAGCTGGCCAAGAGCCGCGGTGCCACCATCTTCGGTATCTGCAATGTAGTAGGCAGCAGCATTGCCCGCGCCACCGATGCCGGTGCCTACACCCACGCCGGCCCTGAAATCGGGGTGGCTTCGACCAAAGCCTTCACGGCCCAGGTAACCGTGCTCACGCTGCTGGCCATGATTGTGGGCCACAAGCGCGGTACCCTTTCCGACACCCGCCTGCGCGAGTTGATGGTGGAGCTGAGCACGATTCCCACGAAAGTGGAGAAGGCCCTGCTACTCAACGACCAGATCGAGAAGATTGCCGAGACGTTCAAGGACGTGCCGAACTTCCTGTACCTGGGTCGGGGCTACAACTTCCCCGTGGCCCTGGAAGGCGCGCTAAAGCTGAAGGAAATCAGCTATATCCACGCAGAGGGTTACCCCGCCGCCGAAATGAAGCACGGCCCCATTGCCCTCATCGATGAGAACATGCCCGTGGTAGTTATTGCCACCAAGGACAGCTCGTACGAGAAAGTGGTGAGCAACATTCAGGAAGTGAAGGCCCGCAAAGGCCGCATCATTGCCGTGGTAACAGAAGGCGACGACGTGATTCCGGCCATGGCCGAATTCACCATCGAAGTTCCCGCCACTAGCGACGTGCTGATGCCGCTGGTATCAGTGGTGCCGCTGCAGCTGCTGAGCTACCACATTGCCGTGCTGCGCGGCTGCAACGTGGACCAGCCCCGCAACTTGGCTAAATCGGTAACGGTAGAATAACCCGGCCCGCTAACAGAACAGTACCAGCCGCCACTCCGAAATTCGGGGTGGCGGCTGTTTTTTGTCCCGTATCTGTGCCGGTTTCCGCGTACTTTGCACTCCTTCTTCCTCCATCCTTACCCGCCCTTATTTATGGCTCATACCGTTGTTTTTTCGCCTCAGGCTCCCGCTCCCATTGGCCCGTATAGCCAAGCCATTCAGGCTGGCGGCACCGTGTACGTATCGGGCCAGATTCCGCTGGATGCCAATGGCCAGCTGGTCGGTGGCGGCGACGTAGCCCAGGAAACCCACCAGGTAATGCGTAATCTGCAGGCCGTACTGGAAACCGTGGGCCTCACCCTGCGCCACGTAGTGAAGTGCAGCATCTTCGTGAAAGACCTGGGCAACTTCGGCCTGATTAACGAAATCTACGGCAGCTACTTTGATGCCGACTACGCCCCCGCCCGCGAAACCGTAGAGGTAAGCCGCCTGCCAAAAGACGTACAGGTAGAAATTTCCTGCATTGCGGTGCAGTAACAGTGAATTTGTGAAGTGGTGAATTTGACGTTCAGTTTGCGCCGCGCGTGCGGATTGTACCAGCAGATTCTTCGGAACGGGTGAAATGGTGAGTTTGACGTTCAGGTTGCGCCGCACGTGCGAATTGCGCAGATTGTGCCGTCAGGTTCTCTGAACATCAAACTCACCACTTCACAATTTCACCACTTCACCTCTATGCGCGAGCTGGGTATTTTTCTGTTTTTCGCCGGGCTGCTTGCTATTCTGGCTCCTTATCTGCTGCCCGCCAACTTCCGGTTTCCGCTGCTGGACTGGATCTACAACTGGGGGCCGACGGTGGCCTGGGCCATTAAGGGCGGCATTACCGCGCTGGGGCTAATCCTCTGGCTCAGCTTCAAAAACCGTAACTAAATGCGCCGACCGGCCACCCGCAAGCCCGCCAAAGCCCTGGAGAAGCCCACGTACTTTCCGGCCGAAAACGTGCTGACCCGCGTGCTGCCACCTGCTTTGGTGGGGCAGCAGGAGTTTGAGCAGTTCCACTTCATCGGCTTCGATTTAAGTCAGGCGGACCTGGCGGGCCGGCGGTTCAGCGAGTGTCGGTTTGAGAACTGCAACCTGGCCGGGGCCTCGCTGGCCAATACCAGTTTGCAGAACGTGGCCTTCGAGAGCTGCAAGCTGCTGGGGCTGCAATTCACTTCCTGCCGGGATATGCTGTTCGATGTGCATTTCGACCAGTGTCAGCTGGATTACGCGTCTTTCTGGGGCAAAACCATGCCCAACACCCGCTTTGCAGGCTGCTCTCTGCAGGAAACCGACTTCACCCGCACCGACCTGACCAACGCCGTTTTTGCGGATTGCCAGTTGCGCGGGGCCATCTTCAGCCAGACCCACCTACTCGGGGCCGACTTTCGCACGGCCCAGGGCGTCGCCCTCGACCCCGAGCAGAACGAGCTGAAACAGGCCCGTTTCGCCCTTCAGAGTCTGCCCGGTTTGCTGGGCAAGTACGGGCTGGTGGTGGAATGAAAGGTGACTTAGTGAGGTGGTGATTCAGTGAGTTTGACGTTCCATCTGCCAAAGCCGCGCAATCGAAACGTCAAACTCACTAAATCAACACCTCACTAAGTCACCTTTCGTACCTTTGCGGCGCGCTTTCTTTCCCCGAAGGCGTTGCGAACTGACTGACTTATGGAAAGAGAAGTACGGGTGCGTTTTGCGCCCAGCCCTACGGGGCCGCTGCACATCGGCGGCGTGCGCACTGCGCTGTATAACTACCTGCTGGCCCGCAAGCTGGGCGGCAAGATGCTGCTGCGCATTGAGGACACCGACCAGAACCGCTTCGTGCCCGGCGCCGAGCAGTACATTATGGACGCCCTGCGCTGGTGCGGCATTGAAATTGACGAGGGAATTGAGCAGGGCGGCCCCCACGCCCCCTACCGCCAGAGCGAGCGGAAGCCCATGTACCGCCAGTACGCCGACCAGTTGATTCGGGACGGCCACGCTTACTACGCCTTCGATACGCCCGAGGATCTGGACGCCATGCGCGCCCGCCTCACGGCCGCCAAAGTGCCCAACCCGCAGTATAACAGCATCACCCGCGCCCAGATGCGCAACTCCCTCACCCTGCCGGCCGAGGAAGTAACGCAGCTGCTGGAAAATGGCACGCCCTACGTTATCCGCCTGAAGGTGCCGCGCAAGGAGGAAATCCGCTTTAATGACCTCATCCGGGGCTGGGTAGTGGTGCATTCCAGCAGCATCGACGACAAAGTACTGATGAAGTCGGACGGTATGCCGACTTACCATTTGGCCAACATCGTGGATGACCATTTGATGGAAATCACCCACGTTATCCGGGGCGAAGAGTGGCTGCCCTCGGCTCCGCTGCACGTGCTGCTGTACCGCTACCTGGGCTGGGAAAGCACCATGCCGCAGTTTGCCCACCTGCCTTTGCTGCTCAAGCCCGATGGCACCGGCAAGCTGAGCAAACGCGACGGTGATAAGCTGGGCTTCCCGGTGTTCCCGCTGGAATTCCACGGCAAAGATGCCGAAACCGGCGAGCCCACCGTGAGCAGCGGCTACCGCGAATCGGGCTACCTGCCCGAAGCGTTTATCAACTTCCTGGCCTTCCTGGGCTGGAACCCCGGCACCCAGCAGGAGCTGTTTACGATGGACGAGCTGATTGAGAACTTCTCGATTGAGCGCGTGAGCAAATCACCAGCCCGCTTCGACCAGAACAAGGTGCGCTGGTACAACGAGCAATACCTGCGCGCCAAGCCCGATGCCGAGTTGGCCCAGTACCTCACCGAGGAGCTGAACCAGCAGGGCATTACGGTGCCCGCCGACCAGGCCGAGCAGATTGCCGCTTTGGTAAAAGAGCGCGCCACCTTCCCGGCCGATCTGGCCAAGGAAGCGCAGCTCTTCTTCCAGCGCCCCGCCAGCTACGACGAGCAGGTCATCAGTAAGAAGTGGAACCCACAGGTTTCAGCGGCTTTGACCGAGTTTGCTGCCCAGCTGCCCGCCGCTGCCGATACTTCGGCCGAGGGTATCAAAGCTTTGCTCACGCAGGTGCTGGAAGCCCAGGGCCTGAAAATCGGGCAGGTACTGCAAGCCTTGCGCGTAGCCGTAACCGGCCACGCCGCCGGCCCCGACCTGATGCACATCATGCGCATTCTGGGGCCGCAGGAAACTGCCGAGCGGATTCAGGCCGCCGTGGCCGCGCTACCGGCGTAACGTACGCCGCTTGGTTGCATGCACAGTGCCCACCCGACACCCGTCGGGTGGGCACTGTGGTTTTACGGGAGCCGTCAAGCTGCAGGAGGGCGGCATATCCTTCGGTGGGAGGCTTGCGTACGTAGAGGCAGGAGGCCGCTGGGCTCCCTTTCCTACTGACTCTCTAGCCGTTTGTATCATGGCCAAAAAACCCGTTAGCCCGAAGAAGAAAGCTGCTGACCCTGAAAAAAAAGCCCGCGTCCATAAAGAGCTGGAAGGCTTTGAAATCAAGGTAAATCCCTTGGGCGAAATCACCTCCAACTACTCCATTGAGGACATCAACCAGTTTCTAAACCGCCATGTGCGCGACAAAAAGCTGGTGAACCGCGACGGACAGTTTGGCGAGAAGGACGAGGACGAAGATTTCCCGCTGGAAGACGGTGCTCAGGAGCCTGAAGAATCGGATGAGGATTTCATGCGCCGTACCAGCACCGAGGCCAAGAAAAAAGGTCCTAAAGCGGCGGCCGAGGATGACGACGTGCCGACGGAAGAACGGGAATAGCGCGTTACCCCGATACGCTTCAGTATAGCAAAAGCCCGATTTTATCGGGCTTTTGCTATACTTGGGACATCCTTTCACCTCTACTTTTTTCCCGATGCAGTCGCACGACGTGGACTATACAATTCTCGGCAACGATATCCAGGTACTGGAAGTGGAGCTGGACCCCAACGAAACCGTGGTGGCCGAGGCCGGCGCTATGGTGTACATGAGTGAGGCCATTGCCTTTGAAACCAAAATGGGCGACGGCTCGGAGCCCAACCAGAGCATCATGGGCAAGCTGTTCTCGGCCGGCTCGCGGCTGATTACCGGTGAGTCGCTGTTCATGACGCACTTCACCAACCGGGGCAGTTACGGCAAGGCGCACGTGGCGTTTTCGGCCCCGTATCCCGGCACCATCATCCCGCTGGACCTGTGCGAGCTGCCCCAGGGCCTTATTGTGCAGAAGGACGGCTTCCTGGCGGCGGCCAAGGGCACCAAAATCAGCCTGCACTTCAACCAGAAGCTGGGCGCGGGCCTGTTTGCGGGCGAAGGCTTCATTCTACAGAAGATTACCGGCGACGGCAAGGCCTTCGTGCACGCCGGCGGCACCATCATCGAGAAGCGGCTGAACAACGAGCTGCTGCGCGTAGATACCGGCTGCGTGGTGGCCTTTGAGCCCGGTATTGACTTCAGCATTGCCCGGGCCGGCGGGCTGAAATCCATGATTTTCGGGGGTGAGGGGCTGATGCTGGCCACGCTGCGCGGCACCGGCCGCGTGTGGCTGCAATCCATGCCCGTGAAAAAGCTGATTCAGGCCCTGGCTCCCAACGGCGGTAACGCCCGCAAGGAGAGCGGCGGCGTACTGGGCAACCTGATGGGCGGCATCCTCGACGAATAACCGCTCCCCTCATCCTACCCATGCGCAAGGCCCGCCGGCTGGTATTGCTACCTGCCGGCGGGCCTTGCCTGTTGTGACAGCCGAAGCAACTCAGGATACAGCCGTAGCCGCAATGACTCCTACACTGGCCAGCAGCGCCAGCAGCATCAGCCCCAGGAAAAACATTGTCAGCTTACGAGATTTGGTTTCTGTCTGAGCGTCGGATTTCAGACGATAGCGCCGTCGTTGTCGACCAGTAGACGAAGCAGAAGATGAGATAGTATCCATTTGTGGGAATTTTGGAGACAGATCAGAAAGCGAATACGGAAATATAGCGGGCTTTCCCGACATAATACAGTTTACGACTTCCAACAGCCGACGGATTGCCCCTTCTCATCGACCAACCTAAACTACCGCTGGCTAAGCAGCTACTCTTACCAGCTATTGCAGGAAGCAGACCTACTCAGTACTGCATAGCCGGCTCACGGTGCAATTTTCCAACCTGGCCCTACTTCAGTTAACCGGCGAGGCCAGCGTGTCGCCGGTGGGGGTGGTCAGGAGGGTGGCGGTGCGGTGACCGTTGCGGTAGAACTCGGAGGGCAAGGCCTGGCCGGTGGGTGAATAGCACTTCCACTCTCCGAACCAGTAAAACCGGGCCACACTGGCCTCAGCGCGGTAACGTGCCTGCCCTTGCTTGGCTAGCTGGCCGCCAGGATGGAAATACGAAAGCCTGACCAACCCGTAGGGCCGCCGGTAAAACCGCTCGGTGCGTTCCTGTGCGCCGGTGAGTGTGTAGTAGTGCCAGATGCCCATGGAGCGGCCGTGGCGGTAGCGGCCCCGGTTGGCCAAATGCTGCTCGGCCCCATCAAAATATTCCCGCCAGGGACCGTGACGCTGGTCTTGTCCGTCAAACCGATTGCGCGACCAGAAGCCAATGGGCTTGTGCTTGGCTACCGTGGCGCACCCGGGCGCGCTGATAACGAGCGAAAATAGCAGTAACCGACAGAATAAAATACGCATCGAAACAGGAAATCAGGACCCGCTCGATAGTTACAACTATTTTTTTAGTTGTTCAAGAATTTCGTCTACCAGTTCCCGGGAGTTGCTCAGGCGGGGCACTTTATGCTGACCGCCCAGCTTGCCCCGGCGAGCCAGCCACTGCACAAATGTACCGGTTGGCACAGCTAACACCTGCGGGGGACGCAGGGCCAGGTCGCGGTGACGCTTGGCATCGTAGTCGGAGTTGAGCTGGCGGAGTGTTTCGTCGAGAATCCGGGCAAAGTGGAGCAAGTCAGCGGGGGGCTCGGTGAACTCCAGCAGCCACTGGTGGCCGCCGCGCGAGGCTTCCTCGTGGGCCGCGAAGTAGATGGGAGCGGCCGTGTAGTCGCGCACGGTGGTACCGGTGGCCTGGCAGGCGGCGGCCACGGCGGCATCGGCGTTTTCCACCACCACTTCCTCGCCAAACGCGTTCAGAAAGTGCTTGGTGCGGCCCACAATCCGGATGCGGTACGGAGCCAGAGAGGTAAACCGCACCGTATCCCCGATTTTGTAGCGCCACAGCCCGGCGTTGGTGCTGATGATGAGGGCGTAGGTGCGGCCCAGCTCCACGGCCTCCAGCCCGATGGTGCGGGGTTCGGGGGCGTCCCACTGGTCTGCGGGCAGGAACTCGTAGTAGATGCCGTGGCCTAGCAGCAGCAGCAAATCCTCCGAATCGGGCTCGTCCTGGAGGGCCAGGTAGCCTTCGGAAGCGTTATAGATTTCGAGGTAGTGCATACGGTCGCTGGGAATCAGCTGGCGGAACAGCTCTCGATACGGCCCAAATGCCACCGCGCCGTGCAGAAACAGCCCCAGGCGCGGCCACACGTCCACGATGGATTCGGCCCCGGCCAGCTCCGTCACGCGGCGTAGCAGCACAATCATCCAGGTGGGCACGCCGGCCAGCACCCGCACGTCGGCCGTGAGCACGTGGCGGGCAATGCGCTCAATCTTTTCCTCCCACTCATCCAGCAAAGCCAGCTCCAGGGGCGGGGTCCGGATGAACTCGGCCCAGGCCGGCAGGTTCTGCATAATCACGGCCGATACGTCGCCGACGTGGGAAGCAGGGTCGTCGGGGCGGAACGGGTTGGGGCCGTGGGTACCGCCCAGGGAAAGGGTTTTGCCGCCCAGCGCGTCGGTTTCGGGGTAGTACAGGGTGGCCAGCGCCGTCATGTCGCGGCCGGCCCGATAGTGGCCCTCGTGCAGGGAGGCGCGGGTGACGGGGATAAACTTGCTGCGGGCATTGGTGGTGCCACTGCTTTTGGCAAACCACTCGGCGCGGCCGGGCCAGAGCACGTCGGCCTCGCCGCGCAGCACCCGCTCAATTTCCGGATACAGCTCCTCGTAGCTGCTGATGGGCACCCGTTGGGAAAATTCCCGAGCCGAGGGCACATCGGCGTAGCCGTAGCGGCGGCCCCAGGCTGTAGTGCGGGCCATATGCAACAGGCTGTGCAGTACCGCCTGCTGCACCTCGTGCGGATTGTCCCGGAAATGGTGGATGCTGGCCAGTCGGCGCTGCACGGCCCAAGTCAGAACGGTACTAATCACGGAGGAGAGTTGAGGAGGAAAAAGCAGCCGGGCGGCCACCGGATACGCTGTACCGCTGACCGCCCGGGAAAGTTACGAAATGCTTCGGGTGATACTGCCCGGCTTCCAACGACCTTTCAGCAGCTCAGTTTACGATACACTTACCAGCCGCGGTGACAGCACACGAAGCCTGTGAGGCACTCATCCGGGTACTTATCAGGCACTTTCCGCCGCCGTATCCTGGCTGGTAGCCGTCGTGTAGTCCTTACGCTTCAACTCGAAGTTCTTACCTAGATACACGCGGCGCACCATCTCATCCTCGGCCAGTTCCTCGGCGGTGCCGGCTTTCAGCAGCTTGCCCTCGAAGAGCAGATAGGCCCGGTCCACAATAGCCAGCGTGGAGTTCACGTCGTGGTCGGTGATAAGGATGCCGATGTTCTTGTGCTTGAGGCGGGCCACGATGCTCTGGATTTCCTCGGTGGCAATGGGGTCGACGCCGGCAAAGGGCTCATCGAGCAGCACAAACTTGGGGTCGACGGCCAGGGCGCGGGCAATTTCGGTGCGCCGCCGTTCACCACCGCTCAGCACCCGGCCCAGGTTCTTGCGCACGTGGCCGAGGCTGAACTCCCCTATCAGCTCCTCCACCTTGTCGCGCTGAGCCTGCTTCGACATATCGGTCATTTCCAGCACGGCCAAGATGTTCTCCTCCACCGTCAGGTCGCGGAACACGCTGGCTTCCTGGGCCAGGTAGCCCACGCCCAGCCGGGCCCGCTGGTAAATGGGCAGCTTGGTAATTTCTCTGTCGTCGAGAAATACCCGGCCGGAATCGGGCTTCACCATGCCTACCGTCATGTAGAACGAGGTGGTTTTACCGGCCCCGTTCGGCCCCAGCAGCCCCACAATCTCGCCCTGCTCCACGTGCAGCGACATATCGTTCACCACCGTGCGCGACTTGTACTTCTTAACCAGGTGTTCGGCGCGTAGAATCATCGTGGGGCAAAGGTAAGGGGAAGCAGGAAGGTCAATCGATTTGTCATTGCGGGGAGGCCTGACGCACGTCTACCCTTTCAGCAACCTGTTACGCAACGTTTGCTGGGCGGGCGTGGCGGCCGGCTGCGTTTCCACCATATTTTTCATTTCCACTTCGAACTCGCGGGGAGTGGCTTGGCGTTCCTGCTCGGCACCGTTGCCGTGGCGGAACTTCACCCGTACCGCGTCGGCGGTCTGGGGTTCTACCAGGGGGCGCAGGAGCTTCTCAGCGGTCTGCATGGTTACGGGCTGGCCGTTGATAGCCAAGATGATGTCGCCCTCATCCAGGCCGAAGGCGTTGTCCTCGGGCTTGGTTTTGGCTACCCGGAACTGGTCCTTGCTTTGGTCGTAGGCGAAGCCCAGGTTACCAAATGCCTTCACCCGGGCCTGGCCGATAGGCGCATACGTCCACCCGATTTTGGTCAGGTCCTCGGCCAGTGGCAACGGCTCGGTGCCCTCCACGTAGCGGCGGAAGAACGTCCCGATTTCGGGGTTGGTGAGGGCCACGATTTCGGGAATCAGGTCCTTGTCCTCGAAGGAGCGGGTGGGGCCGTACTTCTCGCGCAAAGCCAGTAGCACGTCGCGCAGGGTCTGGCGGCCCTGGCTCAGCTCCCGGATGCGAATATCCAGCAACAGCCCGATGAGCGCGCCTTTGTTGTACACGTTTTCATACATGTCCTTGTAGGGTGGCTCCAGAATGCGGCGGCTCATCTCCGTAAACGACACGGTGGCGTAGGTATCCGACTTGTCGATTTTCTCCTTCACCCGCTTCCGAAACTCCTCCGGCGTGATGAGCCCGCCCTGCACCTGCACCAGCTGCGACACGTACTCCGTCACGCCCTCGTACAGCCACAGGTGTTGCGACATCTGGGGGTTGCGGAAATCGAACTCGCCGATTTCGCGGGAGTGGATGTTGAGCGGGGCCAGCATGTGCAGAAACTCGTGCGAGGCCACCTCCAGCACCATGCTGCGCAGGCGGTCGGCATCGGGCAGCTCGGGCAGGAAGTAGAGCGAGGAGTAGCTGTGCTCCATGGCCCCGTAACCGCCCTTTTCGCTGTTGAGCGAAGAAGTCAGGCTGGGGAAGTAAAACAGGAACTGGTAGCGCGGCACCGGCATTTTGCCGAAATACCGGGTCAGGGCTTCCGACATGGGCCGCAGCATCTGGCTCACGTCGGCGGCCTTCACCGCCCCGCTTTCCGACAGTACGGCCACCGAAATGCGGGCCCCGCCGGTGCTGAAGCTGGCCGTATCGGGGCGGGCGTAGAGAATGGGGCCGTCGGCCAGGGTTACGTAGCTGGGGGCCGTGAACACGTCCTGGGTGGGCGACTCGCGGCGTACGTCCAGGGCGGTGGCGCCGTAGAGGTCGGCGGGTTTCTGCACCTGCACCTCGTAGGGCAGCATCTTGTAGCCCTCGAAGTAGCCGTAGAAGCCGTAGTGGTTGATGGTGAAGTTGCGGCCGGCATCAATGTTGGTGCCGCCGGGCTGGAAGATGAACTGGTCGTCCTGCTTCACATCCCAGGTATCGTCTACCAGGTATTCGAGGCGGGCCAGCTTGGTTGCGTTGTCGATGACGAACAGGTTGGGGCCGTTGTTTTTCACCTTCAGGCTCTTACCGTTCTTATCGAAGGCCTTGAAGCCGGTCACGAAGCGGCCGTAATCCTTCTTGGAGTACGAGCCGGGTACCACCGAGGGCATAACATAGGTAGCCTGGGCCTCCCGGATGGCGGGCGTGTTGATAACGACCTTCACCCGGTCGTTGGTCACCTGCTGCAAATCGAGGCGAATCTGGTAGCCGGCGGGCTGTTGGGCCAGGGCGGCCGAGGCAGTGAAGAGGCTCAGCCCGAGGGCCAGCAAAGCAGCTTTCATAAAATCGAAAAAGGATAAACCGGATACGGCACTAACGCCCCGGCGAAGATAGGCAGTATGGATTGTTGGATGGATGAATTGTCATTGCGAGCGAAGCAATCCGTCCTTCACGAAGCGCGAAACCCTGACCTGTTCAAAAGCGCCTGACGCCAGCACAGACCTCGCAGGCATTTCGATTCAGAAGGCTTGTCACCCTGAAAAGGACAGATTGCTTCGCGCTGCTCGCAATGACAAACGGCTTCCTGACATGTCGATTCCCCCGTACCTTGGCAGTATGCGCATCAAAACCATCAGCCGCGTGGTACTGGCTACGTTCTTTATTGGGGCCGGCATCACGCACTTTACCAACCCAGCGGGGTTTCTGCGCATCGTGCCGCCCTACCTGCCCGCTCCCCTCCTGCTGGTGTACCTGAGCGGCGCGGCCGAAATAGCCGGCGGCCTCGGGCTACTTATCCCCGCTACCCGCCGCTGGGCCGCCTGGGGCCTGATGGCGCTCCTGGTAGCCGTGTTTCCGGCCAACGTGTACATGCTGCAAACCCACGGCGCGGGCCTACCGGTGCCGTTGTGGGCGCTATGGCTGCGTCTGCCGCTGCAACTGGTGCTCATCGGCTGCGTATGGTGGAGTGCCCGGCCCAATCCAAAAATATAATACCCTGAGGCTGAAACGGCGCTGTTTTTGCAGCTTGGGCCATACCACCAATGATTGGTGCGCCCTCACCCCTTTCTCCTATTTATGGCTTACACATTTTTACTATTCTCCTTTCTTGCAGCCGGAGTCCAAACCGCCAAGAATCAACCCATTACTGAACCTGCCCGCGCTAGCGCGGCCCGTGATTCGCTTCTTCGTGCAACTGCTGCCACAAGACTGGAAGCAACTCAAAGAACCGGTTTCGTACTTACTACATCCCGCCTGGGTAAGCGCAAGCACGTAGTACGTGGGTTTCAGAACGTTGCTAACCCTCAAAATTTGCCAGAAAATCGGTTAAAGAAAAATTTGATCTGGAAGCAGAAAACCATTTACCGCCGCAATGGGCAAGTACTGGAAACGTACGTAGCTCAGTTGGGTAATCGTAAGGTTCTGCAGGAAACCCGACTGAACGATAACACGCTGTGGATCAAACTTTCTCAGCCTATCAACTTGGCTGATACAGCACCAAATACCGAAGTTGTTGAGTATGAATACGTGCGCGGAGGCTACTTCACTTGGCGTGGCCAACAATACGCGCAGCCCAAGCAGTAATAAGTTCGCCCAAATCTATTTCCCCAACATAACAACGCCCAGCAGCCGCATACCGGACTACTGGGCGTTGTTATGTAGGGAGGAAGCTTTTACTCCCAGCGTATGTCCTTTACCCGCAGCTGCAGGTTCTTTACGCCCCGGTACTCGTTGATTTCGATGGTGTAGCAGACGCTGAACGGCTGACCCAGGCGGATTTGCTCGTGGTATTCGCCCAGCCCGAAGCCGATGGCGTCCACGGTGTGGTGGCCGTCCTGGGTGAGGGTGAGCTTGAGGTGGGAATTGCCCACGATGCGTGCCGAATCGGGGGTGGCGTATACCTGCTCGGAGGCAAACACCGGGTTGGGGTTGCCCGGGCCGAACGGCTCCATCTGGCTCAGCAGCCGGTAAAACGAGGGCGTGATGTCGCTCAGCTGCAGGGTGCAGTCGATTTCCACGGGCGGAATCAGCTGCTCAGGCAGGATACGGCCGGCCACAATCCGCTCGAACTTCTCCTGGAAAGCGGGTACGTTCTCGACGGGCAGCGTGAGGCCAGCGGCGTACATGTGGCCACCATACTGGTCGAGCAGCTCGGCACACTCCTCAATAGCCTGGTGCACATCAAACCCTACTACCGAGCGGGCCGAGCCGGTGGCTTTGCCGTTGCTTTCGGTGAGGATGATGGTAGGCCGGTAGTACTTATCGAGGCAGCGCGAGGCCACGATGCCCACCACCCCCTTGTGCCAGTCCTGCTTGAACAGCACGGTGGTGCGGGCGGTGCGCAACAGGTCGCTCTGCTCAATCATTTCCAGCGCCTCCTTGGTGATGCTGGTATCGAAGCCGCGCCGCTCCTGGTTGGTTTTGTCGACTACGCCGGCGGTAGCTACGGCTTCGGCGGTGCTGCCGGCCAGCAGCATAGCCACCGAGCGTTTGGCGTCGCCCATCCGGCCGGCCGCGTTGATGCGGGGCGCAAACCCGAATACCAGGCTGCTGATGTTTAGCTCGGCGGTTTGCAGTCCGGCCAGTTCGCGTAGGGCATCCAGGCCGGGGCGCTGGGGCCGCTGCCGGTCGTTGATGAGGCGCAGACCGTGATAGGCCAGCGTGCGGTTCTCATCATAAATAGGCACAATATCGGCGGCAATGCTCACGGCCACCAGATCCAGGAGCTCGTACAGGTCGTCTTCGGGCAGGCCCTGGTGCTGGGTAAACGCCTGCATCAGCTTGAAGCCCACGCCGCAGCCCGACAGCTCCTTGAACGGATACGGGCAGTCCTGGCGCTTAGGGTCGAGGACGGCTACGGCCGCCGGCAGTTCCGTACCGGGCAAGTGGTGGTCACAGATAATAAAATCGACGCCGCGCTGGTTAGCGTAGGCAATCTTATCCACGGATTTCACGCCGCAGTCGAGGGCAATGATGAGCTGGTACCCGAAGTCGTGGGCGTGGTCGATGCCGGCCTCCGAGATGCCGTAGCCTTCCTTGTAGCGGTCCGGAATGTAGTAATCGATGCGCTCCGGCCCGAAAAAGCGGCAGAGGTAGCTGTACACCAGCGCCACCGACGTTGTACCATCCACGTCATAGTCGCCGAATACCAGCACCCGCTCGCCCAGGTGCAGGGCCTTGAGCAGGCGGTCCACGGCGCGGTCCATGTCGCGCATGAGCAGCGGGTCGGGCAGCTGACTGAGGTCGGGGCGGAAGTAGGCGCGGGCTTCCTCAAAGGTGCCCACGTTGCGCTGGCACAGCAGGCTGACAATGGCCTCGTTCACGCGCAGCGCATCGGCTAAGTGCCGGACCGTTTCAGCGTCGGGCGCGGGCTTGCGAATCCATCGTTTTTCCATGTGCACAGAGGAGCCTAACAGCGGCAGTATCTCCAAAAGTACAAAAAGAACAGCACGGATAAACCACGGATTTCGCCGGATTCATCGGATTCCGCGGATTCGGGAGGGTAGTGTTCAGGACCGTAGGAAGTTGCCCCTGAGAGCTGCGCTCCGGCCCGCGCGCGAGGTTGCTTACCTTCTCACGCGGGCCAGAGCGCAACTCCAGGGGACACGTTCTACTCCCCCAAATCCGGGCTTTAGTTCACCGCATCGCCGCGCAGTTGGCGGAACCGTTTGCGGGCCTCGGCCACGTAGATGCTGCCGGGATATTTGGTGATAACCTGGTTGTAGAGCTGCTGGGCTTTCTCGCGGTCCTGTACGTTTTCCTGCTGAATGAGGGCGGCTAGGAACAGCGCATCGTCGCTGAGCACGTCGTACTTGGGGTTGCCGGTGATGCGCTCCAGGGTGCTCAAAGCGCCGGGATAGTCGCCGGTGCGGCGCTGAAGCTGGGCCTTCAGGTACCACGCATCGTCCTGCAGCGCGTGGCCGGGGTACTTAGCCAGCAAAGCATCGAGGCCGCGCAGAGCTTCGGGCAGCTTGTTCTGGAATACCTGCTGTTCCACCACGGCGTAGTCGCGCAGGGCTACGCCGGCCGTGTCCATAGCCGTGTTATCGGTAATGAGCAGGCTGAGCTGCATGGCATCGTTGGCAATTTCGCGGCTGGTGGCCTGCTTGAGAATATCCAGGTGCGACTGGGCCAGCTTGAAGTCGCCGGCGAAGTAGCTGAGGCGGGCGTTGCGCAGCTTGGCATCGTAGCCCAGCGGCGTATCCTTGTGCGACTTTTCTACCTGCGAGTACAGCAGCGTAGCTTCCCAGGGCTCGGCGCGCAGCAGGTAAATATCGGCCAAGTCAATCTTGGCCTGATCCACCACATCAAGGCTAGCGCGGGGCATAGCAATTACTTCGTTGAGCAGCTTCATGGCGGGCTCCTTCTCATCGAGTTGGAAGGCACGCAAAGCCGCCATGCTGCGCAGCACCGGGGCCGTATCGGGCGTGCGGCCCAGGTCGGTGAGTACCTGCTCGTACTCCTGCAACAAACTGCGTAGTTGGGCGGGGTTCACGGGGTAGGTGTTACGTACCTGGTCCTCCCGGGTCTGCACGAGGCGCTGGCGGGCCAGGGCGTAGTAGGGCCGGTTGCGGTACTCGCGCACCACGTAGTCATAGCCCTCAATGGCACTTTCGTAGTCTTTGTTGCGGCGGGCAATTTCGGCTACTTCCAGCACGCGCTGCCCTTCCGTACGGCCGCGCCGGTCAAGGGCCTTGGCCTGCACCAATGCACCGGTAAAGTCGCGGCGCTGCACCTGCAGCCACAGCAGCAACTCACTGTACACGGGCCGCTCGGGGTTTTTCTGCACTAAGCTCAGTAGCTCCTTTTCCAGGGTAGCAAAGTCCTTATCGTCCTGGAGGCTGTTCTGAAGCATGTTGCGCACGAAGGGCAGCTGGCGCTCATCGTCCTGCACCAGACGCAGGGTTTCGGCCATCAGCTTATCGGTCTGGGCCTGCTGGGTGTAGAGCTGGATGAGCTGGGGGCCGAACTCGGTTTCGGAGCGGGCCAGCTCCCGGCCACGCAGGTAGGTAAGAATGGCCCAATCCGGCAAAGCCAGCTTCTGAAACTCGGTGGCTACGGCTACTACCTGCTCCGGGGGCAGCTGGGTCAGCACCCGCTCCCACTGCTTCCGGGCGGCCAGCTCGTCGGCGGCCTGGGCGTACACCTGCCCCAGCGTGACGCCCAGAGTAGCCTCTTGGGGCCGCTGTTTCTGAGCCCGCCTCACCAGTTTCTCGGCGTCTTTGGGGCGTTTGAGGCCCTGGAGGGCGGCCAGGTAATCGGGCAGAATGTTGGGGGCCGTCTGCTCGTCGTTGCGCAAACGGCCGAACAGGAAGGCAGCCTTCTCATGCTCACCCTTGCGCTCATACTCGCGGGCCAGCTGCACCTGGCTGTCCTCCTGAACCTGGGCTACCACCGGCCCGGCCGCCAGCAGCAGTACCGCCAGCCCCACCTTCCCCATTCCCAAACGCAACGACTTTTTCATAAGTACCTAACGAAAAGACCCGGACGGTGATTCAGTGAATCGATGAGTTAGTGAGTTGAACGCTAGGCCGACACTAGTTGCGCGGTCTGCATCTCAGATTTAAGCACCGGTTCGTAAGTAACAGTATGAACGTCATGCTGAGCTTGCCGAAGCATCTCTACCGCTTCGTTGATTTACTACCACAATGAAGCGGTAGAGATGCTTCGGCAAGCTCAGCATGACGTTCTTTCTATACCCGGTTACGTATGGCTTACTACTCACCAATTCACCGATTCACTACATCAAAAAAGGGCCGCACCCTAAGGTACGGCCCTTTTACATTTTCCGGCCTTATCAGGCTTAGAAGAACTTGGTGCGGTTGTCCTTCACGTTGGCGTGCTGCTTCACGGCTTCAAAGATGAGGCCATCGGCGCGGGCTACGCGCTGGGCGGTCAGCTGCTGCTTGGCGGCTTTCACGTCGGCGGTGGCGGGAGCGGGCGTGGTGCTCACGGTTTCTACCATCAGCACGCCCTGCTCACCAGCAAAGGCTTTCGATTTCTGGCCGGGCTTCAGGCCGAAGGCTTTGCCCACGGCTACCGGCTCGGAGCCGAGGCCGGGAATCATACCTTGGCCCAATACCACGTTGTCGGCGGTTTTTACCTGGGCGGCGCTGCCGTAGGCCTGAGCAATCTGCTCCAGCGTGGCGCCTTTGGCGGCGTTCAGCTTGCTGATGATCTGCTCGGCTTTCAGCTCGTTGCGCACGAGGGCGGTTACTTCGGGCTTCACGCTGGCTACATCGGCGGTGCCTTTGGTCCGCTCGCCGGTCAGCACGGCAATTACGTACTGGTCGCCCACGTCATCGAACACGCGCGATACGTCGCCTACTTCCGTAGGCGAGCCTTCGGGGTTCACACCGTAGGCCCAGCGGACAATGGAGCGGCCGTTCTGGATGTTGTTCACGGCTTGGTCGCCGCGGCCGAGGCCTTTGGCTTCCATTTTCTGCAGGCTCTTATCCTTGGCCACGGCGGCGCGGAACGAAGCCAGATCGGTAGCGGCGCCTTTCAGCTCCTGGGCTTTCTGGTAGGCGGCGTCGCGGGTGGCGTCGGTGGGCTGAATGCTTTTCTGCACCGTGGCCACCTGATAGGTCTGCGAGGTTTTGGGAGCCGTAATTTTGATGATGTGGTAGCCGAACGACGTTTTCACGGGAGCGGGCAACAGGCCGGCCGAGGAAGCAGCAAACACCGCCTTCTCGAACTCGGGTACCATGCGGCCCTGCTGGAACCAGCCCAGGTCGCCGCCGGTAGCGGTGGTACCATCGGTACCGTACTGCCGGGCCATGGCGGCGAAATCGGCACCGCCTTTGATCTTGTTCAGCACTTCCGTGGCCTTGGCTTTAGCGGCGGCATCCGCCTCGGGCGTGGTGCCTTCGGGCTTGATGAGGATATGGCTGGCGCGGGCGGCAGCCTGGGTACCGGCTTTCTGGCTCGATATCTTGTAGAGCGAGTAGGTGCCGTTTTCAGCGTAAGGGCCGTACACTTTGCCTACCTGCAGCGGCAGCTGGGCGCGGAGCTTCTCGGGCATATCGGCTGGCGAGAGGAAAGCGGGGCTGGTCGCGTTTTCGGAGTTCAGTTTCACGAAAGCCGAGTCCACCGGAGCGGCGGCGAACTGGGTAGCCAGCTCATCCACCGTCTTGCGGATGGTGGTGCTGTCTTCTACCGAAGCCGTTACCGGAATCACCACGTACTCGATGCTGCGGCCGTCCTCCACTTTGTAGCGGCCCTTGTTCTTATCAATGTAAGCTTGCAGCTGCTCGTTGCTCACTTTCACGCTCGAATCAGAGAGAGAGAAGTAGGGCACGAACAGGTAGCGCAGGCTGGCCTGGGCGGCCTGGCCTTCGTTGTAGCGCTTGGCTTCGGCCGAGGTCACGTAGGTGCTCATTTTGAGCAGGTTGTTGTACTTGGTTCCCAGCCGCTCAGGGCGCAGGTTAGCTTCGAAGTTGGCAAAGGCAGCCTGGGCCTGCGGGTCCATCTTATCGAGGTTACGCAGGTACTCCTTCACTTTCAGCACATCAAACTGGCCCGTCTTGGGGTCGGTGAAGGCCTGACGGATGCTGGGGTGCACGTTGTTGCCTTGCACCATGTCGGTGAGTTCCTCGTCGGATACTTTCAGGCCCAGCTTGTCGAATTCCTTCTGGAAGGCAATGCGGTAGAGCGTCTGGTTCCAGGCCTGGTCGCGCAGATAGCCCAGCGCCTGGTCGTCGGGCTGGCGCTGTTGCTGCTGAATAAACTGCTGCTTGGCCTGCTCCAGCGTGGCGTTGAAGGCCTCGTACTCCACCTTTTCCCCGGCCACTTCGCCTACCGACGTATCGTTTTTGCCGAAGATGCTGCTCCGGCCATACAGGAAGTCACCGCCGAGCATAAAGAGCAGCAGGCCGATGATGATGGCCCCGACCGCCCAGCCCGATTTTTCTCGAATCGTGTTGATTAATGCCATTTACTTGAAAAAAAGCGCAGTAAGAAAAGGTGAAAGAGGTGCAAAATAACCAAAAAAGATGGTCATTAGGTAATGAAATGGCGCGGTAGTCATCTGGTTTCGGCGGTAGCGCAGGACGTACGGTCGTTTTCCCGGTGCTGAGCCGCTGAAATAGGGGCTAGCAGCTTTGCTATTTCAAAACGTTAAAGCGGTACAAAGCCCAAGTCCCTGGCATCCGCACGGATATCAGGGACTTGGGCTTTATTAATGTTGTAGCCGTCTGTACTAGCAGAAAGTTTACTTTTTCTTCTTCGGTTTTTTGGCGGGCGGAGCGGCTGCTTTGCGGGCTGCTTCTGTCTCGGCCGCCGCTACTTTATCGCGCTGACGGAGGTAGCGCAGTCCAATCACCATCCCGAAGGAGAGCATAAACAGCCAGTAATTCTGATATAATCCCTCCATTTTGCCCGTTACCAGCGTTTGGTAGCAGGCAATGACGAACGTGACAATAGACAGGGCAAACAAGATGGTCCGGCTGATGCCGGGCTCCCAGAAGCGGTTCATGCGAAGAGGTTAGCGGGTAAGCTTGGCCGGAGCGGCCGTAGGAGCATTTTGCAGCGTGAACACGCCGGTGGGCGTCAGGATACGGTAGCGCGAGAAATCCTGGTTGGCCGTCAGCCCCCGGCCCGTGAGGACTTCCGTGGGCGTGGTCACCTTGATTTCCGTCTGCTCTTTGGTGTAAATGGTAGCTTTCAGCTTATCGTAAAAAGCCTCCTCCGTATTCATGCGCTGCTGCTTGGGCACGTTTACAACCCGCACGTCGCCGCGCATGGTGTAGAGGTTCTTGGCCTTCTCAAACTTACCGTACTTGCCCGTGATGGTATTGACCACCTCCTGCCCGTCGGCCCCGAGAAACGTCAGCTTCACGCCCTTGGGGTACAACATGTCGCCCGACTCAAACTGCTGCTCCAGCGGGGCCGTGAGGCGAATACGCAGCTTGGCCGAGTCGCTGACCAGCATGAGTACGTTCTCGGTTTCCACGGTAGGGCCCTTGTATTCGATCGGCTTGGCGGCTACCTCGTCGCTGCTCTTACGGCAGCCCGCCGTGAGTAGGGTTACCCCCACCAACACCGAAACCAGACGAACAGAAACCGGGAACATAGGAGCGGGATTACTCAATGCGGCGCTTGATAAACCACCGGTTGTTGAGCGTCACGCCCAACTGCATGCGCACGTAGTCTTCTTTCACGTTGCGCTCCGTGGAACCATCCGACAGGCTTCGCACATCGGTATTACCCCGCTGGCCGTAGGTGAAACCCAGGCTGATGGTTGTAGCATCGAGCGGTGTGGCGGTGGGGAGCGGCAAAGCAAAGCCCCAGCTCACCGACCGGTCGTAGAGCGTCTGGCCGCCGGGGCGGTAAGGCAGCTGGGCCACGTTCAGGCCGGCCCGGTACGTCACCCGTTTGAAGTAATTATCCACGGAGGTAGCATCCGGCGTCAACTCTCCGCCTACGCCAAAACGGTAGGTATCAGAAAGCAGAATCCCGGAGGAGCCGCCCTGTTCCCCAAACGCCCGAAACTGCGACCATTCCTGGCGGCTACCTTCGGCGCTTAAGCTCCAGCTGCGGTTATTATCGAGGCTGATGCCCAACTGGGTAAGCGCGGGCACCCGGGCCTTGCCGACCGCGTCAATTTCCAGGGCCGTTGACCCAATCTGAATGCCATTGAAGTCTTCGCGCAACAGGCTGACGCTTCGCTCCCCGTTCAGGTTGGAGCGGAAGCTGTACGTTCCGCCCACGTTGTAGTTCAGCTTCTCCTTGATCTGCCCCCGGTAGTGCAGGCCCGTCCGGAAAGCAAAGTCGGAATAATGAATGTGCTGCTGGTAAATATCCCGGTTAGATAGATCCAGGGCCAAGGTGCTGCTACCGATGCGGGTGCTGGCGTCCTGGTCGATGCTGCCGAACACGTAGCCCGCCGAGGCACCCAGGGTCAGCCCTTTGGCAACCCGTACGGCGTGGCTCATGTACGCTTCGGCCAACCCGCCCGAACCGGTGTAGCGTTTCTCTACCTGCGAAGTAGGGTCGCCAACCACCGTGTTGTCCAGGGTTTTCGATTCGTAATCAACCGTGCTATAGGGTTTCAGGCCGATAAGCCCCGCCCAGCGGCGGTTGATGGGCACCGCCAAGGCCAGATAGCCCAGCGTGCCCGAGCCGGTCTGCTGGCTGCTTACGGTGTTCTTCAGGGTCTTGAACTGTCCCGTAAACCCGGCCTCAAACGTGGTGCGGCTGGTATAGTACACCAGGGCCGGGTTCAGCTCGTTCACGTTCACGCTGTTGGGCGCGGCTACGCCGATGCCTCCCATGCCCATTTGCCGGACGCCGCCCGAGTTCATGCTGGCGTCGCCCAGGCCCAGGCGCGAGTAAGGCGAGTTACCGAGGCCCTGCCCCAGTGCGGCCGGCGAGGCTGCCAGCAGCCCCAGCAGCGAAAGACCACCGGCCAGGCCGGCGTAGTTAGGTTGAGACATGGTGTACTAAAATTCGGTGAAGCCCCATTAACACGAGCTCCGGAACAACAAAGATAGGCCGTTTCAGCCGGGTGCGGAAAAAGCCGGCGTCACCACCGGCTACCAGCACTGCCAGGCCCGGAAACTGCGCCTCATATTCAGCTAGCATTCCACCCACTTCCGCTGACGCCCCGTTCAGCACCCCACTCCGAATGGCGGCCTGGGTATCGGCTCCGGTCAGCGGCACAGTAGCGGCTGGGTCTGCGGGTTTGGCAATGAGCGGCAGCCGCCCGGTAAACGTATGCAGGGCCTGAAAACGCATAGCCAGCCCCGGTGAAATACTACCGCCCCGAAAGACACCATCAGCCGTGACCAGGTCGCATTTGATGGCCGTACCGGCATCTATTATCACCACCGAACGACCAGGAAGCAGCCAGGCGGCTCCCACGGCCGCCGCCAGCCGGTCGGCGCCGAGCGTGTGCGGTGTGGCGTACGCATTGCCGATGGGCAACGGCGTGGTGGCCGGCACGAACTCCAGGACTTGCCCCGGCACCAGCTGGCGTAGCTCTTCGGCCCAGTCGGCCGTGGGCTCCGCTACCGAGGCCAGGATTACGTGCTCCGGCTGCAGCCGCTGCACGGCTGCCCGTACCTGCTCCGGCGTCTGCCCGGTAGCCGATTCCACTAGCGTATCAGCTTCGAAGCAACCGTACTTCACGGCTGTGTTACCAATATCGAGGGCCAGGGTACGCAAGTGGGAACGTGATGAAGTGGACAGGATATCCAGAACGTCATGCTGCACCTGTTGAAGCATGATGTTCCTTTATTTGCGGGGCTGCCATTCGGCGGCACAAAAATGGTGAAGCTGTGGAATGAGCAAAGTGCTAGGTGTCGGATTAAAAATCCATCCACTCACCACTTCCCTATTTCACAACTTCACCATCAGGAGCCACCCGCCGGGCGGGCGGTTGCGTGCTTACATGAAATACTTCAGGCGAATCACTTCTTTCTCAGAAAGGAAGCGCCATTTGCCACGGGGCAGGTCTTTTTTGGTCAGGCCGGCATACTGTACCCGGTCCAGCGTCACTACATCATAGCCCAGGTGCTCGAAAATGCGGCGCACAATGCGGTTACGGCCAATGTGAATTTCCACGCCCACAAAGTGCGGGTTGCCGGCCACTACGGCCACATCATCCACGTCGGCTTTGCCGTCTTCCAGCATCACGCCATCGGCAATCTGCTTCAGGTGCTCTTCCGTGAGGGGCTTGTCCAGCTCCACCTGGTAGATTTTCTTGTTGCGGTGCGAGGGGTGCGAAAGTTTCTGCGCCACTTCGCCATCATTGGTGAACAGCAGCAGGCCCGTCGTATTCCGGTCGAGGCGGCCTACGGGGAACAGCCGTTCCTTAGAGGCCCCTTTCACCAGCTCCATCACAGTGCGGCGGCCTTCGGGGTCCTCGGTGGTGGTGAGGAAGTCCTTGGGCTTGTTGAGGAGCACGTACACCTGCTTCTCGCGGTTGAGGTTGGTCTTGCCGTACTGGACCGTGTCGGAAGGCTGCACTTTGTAGCCCATTTCCGTCACTACCTGCCCGTTCACCTTGATTTCGCCGGCGGCAATCAGGGCGTCGGCGTCGCGGCGGGAGCAGATGCCGGCGTTGGCGATGTAGCGGTTCAGGCGAACTTCTTCCCCCGTCGTATCATCTTCTTCACGCCGACGCTTGTTACCCCGGGTTTTGTCGTCCTCGTAGTGCTTGAGGTTCTTGTAGTCGGGCGCTTCGCCGGCTACTTCGCCGTACTTACGCTTGCCGGCCTGATTGGTGTTAGGCGTCTGGGCACCCCGGCCCGCGTACTCGTCGTGGGCACGCTTGGGGCGCTCCTCCGACGAAGAACGGCCGTCGCGCTTGTTGCTGCCGAAGCTGCGCTTGTCGCCGAAGGCGCCACGGCGGTCCTGGTCGGAGCCCCGGCTGTCGCGCCGGTCCCCGAAGGTACCCGGCCGGCTCGTGCGCCGCTCACCGGTTGCCCCGGCCCCAAAGCTCGGCCGGTTGCCGAAGTCGCGCCGCTCACCACTTTCCTCGGTCCGACGAACCGGCCGCTCCCGGCGGTCATCGGCCTCAAAGCGGGCGGGGCGCTCGGTACGCTCCGGCCGTTCCGACCACTCTGAACGGGAGGAACGCTCGGGGCGCTCAGCGCGCTCCGTCTGCTCGTTGTCAAGATCGGAAGGTCGGCCACGGAAATCGAACTGACGAGCCGCCCGGATTTCCCGCTCACCGGGAGCCGCCTCGCGCATCGGGCGCGCTTCCTCCTGCCGGGGGCGGAACGTTTCGGGCTCGTCCTGGGGGTTGGGGTTCTGCTTGATGAATTTGCGGTTCCGCTCGCCGGGCAACCCACGCGGCACGGCCGACTGTCCTTCCTGGTTCCGGTAGGGCTGACCCTGCCAGGTTTTCTTGGGCTCAAACTCGCGCACCGGGCGCACGGGCCGCTCCTCGCGGTTCTCACCGTAGCCCCCGCTGCGGCGCGCGTCGTCGCCGCCACGGGCGTCGCGGCCGCCCCGGTTGAAGGAGCCGCCGGCCGAGTTACCGAACTTCTTCGGGCCACCAAAGCTGTTGCCTCCGGCTGAGTTGCCGAATTTACGCGGGCCACCGCCGAAGCTACCACCGCTGGAACGCCCAAACGAGGAACGGTCAGAGTTACCCCGCCGCTCATCCGAACTGCCGCCGTTCTGCCCGAAGCGCGGGTTACCACCCGTGCGCTCGGCCCGCTCCTGGCCGGGCTGCATAAACTTGCGGAACCCGTCATTGCCACGGTTGTCCGAGGAACGGTTATCGTTGCCACGGCTGTCGTTATTGCGGCTGTCGGAAGGACGACCGGCGCCGGTGGTGCGGCCACGGCGGCCGGGCGCATCGCCGGAGAAGTGTTTCTTGCCCATATGGAAGAAGCATGCGTGCCGTATCGCTACGGTACAGGTTGATAATCAGAAAAAGCAGGGAGCAGGCGTAACGCCTAGCACCCGAAAACAGTGCCCGGACCAGCAGCCCGGAGGACCTTTTATGGTCCAGACAGGCCCCGGGTCCGGGCAGTACTTATAGCAACCGGTGCGGTTAGTCGCGACGGGCCATTTTGGCTTCGATGGAATGCTGGGTGTGCGGTACGGCGCGCAGACGTTCCTTGGCAATGAGCTTACCGGTACCAATGCAGACGCCATAGGTGCCGTTCTTGATGCGGATCAGCGCGTTTTCGAGCTGCTGAATGAACTTCATCTGGCGCGAAGCCAACTGGTTCAGACTTTCTTTTTCGGCCGTGTCGGCCCCGTCTTCCAGCACCTTCGAAGAGGAGGCCGTGTTGTCGGTACCGGTATCGTTCTTGCGGCTCAGGGTTTCCTTGATGAACGCTACTTCTTTGCGGGCAGCCGTGACTTTGGCTTGAATGATTTGTTCAAACTCAGCCAGTTCTTCCCTGGAATAGCGTAGGGGTGCTTCACTCATGTCGGTTGCAGGAAGAGGATGTAAAGATGGACTACGTATACTATGATGCCGGCTCTGGCAGCCACTGAGTATCCAGTAGTTACGCCCAACAGCAGCCTCCGCGAATAAGTTTAGGTTACCCGCGCAGGCCCTCAGCAGCCGGAGTGCATCTACCAGCCCCGGTGGTCCCGATAGCCAGACGATTTCCGGCCGCAAAGCTACGGCTTTGTCCGGTAATCAGCACGATATCAGCCAGAGCCCCGGTTTCGCCAAGTAAGCTCAGCCGTAGCAAGCAAGGCTTAGAACCCCAGCATATGGATGGCGGCTACGGCTCCTTCCACGCCTTTGTTGCCGTGCTTGCCGCCGGCCCGGTCCCAGGCCTGCTCCAAGGTATTGGTGGTAACGAGGCCGAAGATGACCGGCTTATTGAATTTCAGTCCTACGTTGGTAATGCCGCTGGCCACCGCGTGGCAGATGTAGTCATCGTGCTTGGTCTCCCCTTGGATAACCACGCCCAGGCAGATAACTGCGTCAATTTCCTCGTGCTGGGCCAGCAGCTGGGCTCCCAGCGTCAGCTCGAAGCTACCGGGCACCGTATTGCGGAAGATGTTCTCGGGCTTGGCCCCGTGCTTGATGAGCGTATCGAAAGCACCCTGCGCCAGCGTGTCGGTAATTTCGCGGTTCCACTCGGCCACCACCAGCCCGAAGCGTTTCTCGCTGATATCAACGAAGTGGTCAGAAGTATAGTCGCTCAGGTTTTTGAGGGAGGTAGCCATGTGGCGGGGAATTTGAAACGAAGAAGAGAAGCCCAAAGCTTCGTGCGGGCAAAGATAGGCGACGGGCTCTACTCCGGCCGGCTAGCCCTGAAAACAAGCGAGGCGGCCCGGGGGCCGCCTCGCTGTAAGGGTGAAGCACAAGCTTCATCCAGCTATGTTTATTTACCAGCCAGTGCTTCGGCGCGGGCCTTGTATTCCTTTGCTTCCGTAGCCTCAGCCGCTGAAGCGTAGTCGGTCAGGATCTTGTTGTACGCCGTAATGGCACCGTCATAGTCCTTAGCGACTTCGCGGGCCGTAGCTTCCTTCAACAGGTAGCCGGGCGAGAAGAACTCGTTGGCGTTGTGGTTGGCGGCTTTGTTGTAGAAGTCAGCGGCTTCCTTGGCCTGATTCATTTCCAGGTGCGCATCACCCAGCAAGGAGTACGCCCGGGCCTGCACTAGGTAGTCATCAGAGCTAAAGTCTTCCAGGTAGTCGATGGCTTCCTTGTTCTTGCCTTCTTTCAGCGCGGCTACTCCGGCGTAGAAGTTGGCCAGGTTGCCAGCGTCGGTGCCACTGTATTCCGAAGCCACACGCTCCAGCCCCAAATTGCGGCCGTCGCCCTTCATAGCTTTCTGCAGCGAGTCGGCTTCCCAATAGCTCACTGCCTGGAATAAGGCTGCCTGCCCTTTGGTATCCTGCGAGCCGCGCCACAGGTAGTAGCCGAAGCCACCAGCCACGGCCAGCACCACTACGGCCAGCAAACCCAGCAACACACTCTTATTGCGCCGCACAAAGTCCTCCGATTCCACCAGCCGGATAGCCAGGGCATCGGGGTCTTCCAGCAGCGGGTGCTCGGGGTTGTACGCCTCCAGCGGCTGCGTGGGGTCGGAAGGGACAACGCGCGGTTGCTGCTGACGTGCCTGCTGGCTTTTGCCTGTGAACGGAATCTTCGACATGGGAATTACTCAAAAAGGCGGCCACCGAAAGCGGCCTGATAACCTGCCGGCGAACTAGTCGCGGATGTAGGGGTAGTCCTGTTGTACGTACACGTCCTTGTACAGCTCGTCGGCCGTAGGGAAGGGCGAGTTCTCGGCAAACTCCACCGACTCGGCTACCTGTCCTTTGATCTTCTCATCAATGGCCACCAAGTCTTCTTCGGTAGCCATATTATGAGTCAGGATGGTGTGGCGTACGGCTTCGATGGCGTCGCGGGAGCGGTAGTCTTCCAGCTCCTCTTTGGTGCGATACTTGGCCGGGTCGCTCATCGAGTGACCTTTGTAGCGGTAGGTTTTGAACTCGAGGAAGGTAGGACCTTCTCCGGCCCGGGCACGCTCGGCGGCGCGGGCTACGGCATTGTGCACGTCCTCCACGTTCATGGCATTCACCGGCTCCGACGGCATGTCGTAGCCGCGGCCGATGTGGTGCAGCTCCGTCACGTTGGACGTGCGCTGTACCGAGGTACCCATGGCGTAGCCGTTGTTTTCTACCACGAAGATGACGGGCAGCTTCCACAGCATAGCCATGTTGAAAGCTTCGTGCAGGGCACCCTGCCGCACGGCACCGTCGCCCATGTAGCAAATGCACAGGTTGCCGGTCTTGTTGTACTTCTCGGCAAAGGCAATGCCGGCACCCATGGGCACCTGCGCCCCCACGATGCCGTGGCCACCGATGAAGTTCACTTCCTTATCGAACATGTGCATGGAACCGCCTTTGCCTTTGGAGCAACCAGTGGCTTTGGCATACAGCTCGGCCATGATGGCGTTGGGCGAAGTACCCAGGGCCAGCGGGTGGGCGTGGTCACGGTAAGCGGTAATCCATTTGTCGTCCTTGGTGAGGGCCGACACGGCACCCGCTACGCAGGCCTCCTGGCCAATGTAGAGGTGGCAGAAACCTTTAATCTTCTGTTGACCGTACAGCTGACCTGCCTTCTCCTCAAACTTGCGCATGAGCTGCATTTGCTCGTACCAGGCGAGGTAGGTTTCCTTCGAAAACTCCGGCTGGGCCGGGCTCGTTGCTTTAGGAGCTCCCGTAGCTGCCTTGGCTTCCTCAGTGGAAGGAGGCAATACCGGGTCGGGCTGCTTGGCTGTTTTAGCAGCCGCAGCTTTGCCCTTGGGGGCCGCTTTCGGGGCCGACGATTTTTTCGTCGAATTGGAAGCCTTGGGGGCAGCCTTTACTTTCGTCTCCGCCATCTTGCTTTCGGTTGTTCGCGTTTGGGATGCGAAAGTACGTAAAAGGATTGCAATTCCGAACCTTAAGCATGAACCTCGAAAGCCTCCATCTGCTGTTCTTCAAAAACTACGAAGAAGCCAATCTGAGCTTCTCCGCCCACATCAACTGCTTCGTGGGCGACAACGGCAGCGGCAAGACCAATCTGCTCGACGCAATCCACTACCTCTCTCTGACCAAGAGCGCCTTTACGGCCTCCGATGCCCAGAGCATCAAGCAGGGCGAGGAGTTGTTTGTGGTTCGGGGCCGCTTCCAACCTACCCCCGATGAGAAGCCCGAAACCATCCAGTGCAGCCTGCGTCAGGGTCAGAAGAAAACCGTGACGCACGACAAGCAGGCGTACGAGCGGGTATCGGACCACATCGGGCGGTATCCGGTGGTGCTCATCTCGCCTTATGATACCGACCTGATCCGGCAGGGCAGCGAGGAGCGGCGCAAGTACTTCGACAGCCTCCTCTCCCAGCTCGACCACACGTACCTGGAGCAGCTGATCCGGTACACGCATCTGCTGAAGCAGCGCAACTCCCTGCTTAAGCTGGCCACCGACCGCCAGGCCGGTTACGACCGAGACTACCTGCTAGTGTTGGATGAACAGCTGGCTCCGGTAGGCGAGCAGCTGGTGCGGCGGCGGCAGGAATTCCTTACGGAGTTCGAGCCCATCTTTCAGCGCCACTACGAGCAGTTGGCGGATGCCCGCGAGGTTGTCACGCTTACCTATAAGAGTGAGCTGCCCGGGGCCGACTTCCTGAAGCTCCTCCGCCTGAATGAGCGCAAGGACCTCACGTTGCAGCGTACTACCACCGGCCCCCACCGTGACGACTTCACTTTTTTAATGGATGAGTTGCCGGTGAAAAGCTACGGCTCGCAAGGGCAGCAGAAGTCGTTTGCCATTGCCCTTAAGCTGGCGCAGTTCGAAATACTAGCCGCGCACAAGCAGCAAAAACCCCTGCTACTGTTGGATGACATCTTCGACCGTCTCGACGAGAAGCGCATCACCCGCCTGATGCAGCTGGTAGCCAATCATACCTTCGGCCAGATTTTCCTGACTGATACCCACCTGGAACGCACCGACCAGGTGCTGGCCGACCTCTCCGAAGATATCCGCCGGTTCCGGGTTGAATTGGGCGTGGTCAAGCCGCTTTAGCTAGGGCTGGTGGTATCTTTGAGGCTTCCGGCGTGATAGTTTTCTCGCGCGTTAATTACCATAATGGCACTCAAAAAACCATACTCGTCCGAAAATTCGCGACAGTCTGATATTGTTCCGCTCAAGGATGGTATCAAGGCGCTGCTGCGGGTATACCGGCTCCAAGGTAAGCTCAACGAGGTAACCGTAGTAGCTAGCTGGGAGAAGGTGATGGGCAAAGCTGTAGCCATGAAAACCCAGCAGGTGTACGTTAGCAACAACAAGCTTTTTGTGCGCCTCTCTTCCGCTCCCCTCAAGCACGAGCTATTCATGGCCAAGACCCGGGTGCTGGAAAACCTTAACGCCGAAGTCGGCGAGGACATCATCAAGGAAGTCGTATTTCTGTAGCGAAATACTCGTCTCAGTAAAAAGTATCACACGGCCCCGGCACACAAGCCAGGGCCGGTTTATTTAGAATACCCACTGACTGAGGAGGAGGTGCTCCCAGCGCGCCTGAGTGGCCCCGAGAGATGAGCAGGGATGGGTAACCGAAGTATAGGCGAAGAAGAATGTGCCGCCATAGCAGTAGCGCCCCCCTTACCCCTGCCGAGCACTACCGCACGCAGCACTGCCCCCCCGCTACCTTACCGGAACGCAGAGTGGAGCCGAGCGGCAGCGTTTCGTTTACAGCTCGGCCTCTTCTCTCCGGCAGTGCGTTAGTAACCCAGCCGACACCGCTCCTTTTCCAGCAGATGCTGTTGCTCCTCCACGGCCAGAATGGAGCGGGCATTATCGAACTCCTGCCGGTACTGTTCCTTAAACTCGCGGCGCTTGATGGCTTCCAGAAAGCGGCGGGTATCATCGGGGGTTTCCAGCAGCAGGCCGGGCACCTGACTGGGCCGGCCGTCATCGTCCTTGGCTACCATGGTAAAGTAGCAGGTATTGGTGTGCTTGACCGAGCCGCTACGCACATCCTCCGCAATTACCTTGATGCCGACGAGCAGGGAAGTTCGGCCCACGTAGTTCACCGAGGCCAGTAGGGAAACCAACTCTCCTACCTCTACGGGTTGCAGAAAATTCACCCCATCCACACTCACCGTGACGCAATAGGTACCGGCGTGTTTAGAGGCTGCTGCGTAGGCTACCTTGTCCATCAGGGAGAGCAGAATTCCGCCGTGGATCTTCCCGCCGAAATTGGCGTAGGCCGGAATCATCAACTCGGTAAGCGTAACCCGGGAATGAGATACCGGGCGGTAGGCAGGCAGATGGTCAGCAGACATGCAAGACTAAAAAGAAGGAGATATAACTACTGCCGAAATATACCGCCCATCCCCGGCATCCGACCTACTTCGGCTCCATGGGAATCTTACCGCTGTACACCCCATGACTCAGAACACAACCACGCTTACCCTGCCACTAGCTGACTCAACTACTACCCAACTCTGCACGATTTTGCTACCTGTATCAAACTCTTCTTGCTTGCTTACGCCTTGCCCCGCCCTCACCTCTTACTGCGCCACTTCTACCTACACCTGTCCGCTTTGTAATATGGGCCCTGCTCAAAGCCAGTGGACTTAAATCCTGACCAAGTGTATCAGAGTAGTGCTACTGGTATGCGACAGATATGTTTCACGTGGAACAAGCTTATTACTTAGGACCATACACTCTTAACAAGAGTTCATTATACGCTTCTAGTAAGGCAATATACTTCTGCTGGAGCTGCATCAGCTGTTTTAGACTATCTGTCTCAGCCAAAGGTGTAACAAATGATTTATGCGACACATGCTTATCAGCTGTTACAGATACACTGTGTATCACTGGTGTAACAGCAAATGGCAAAGCAGATTGATGTGACGATGTAAATTCCCGGGAAAAATCATGTCCGATAATTTCACCAATACGCTTTACAAAGTTGTAATCAAGTGTCTCGTCCTTGAACTTACGATATATGGTAGGACGTGTAATACCTAATTCGTCTACAATACGTGTAATGGAGATTCCACTGTTTTTAATGGCTTCCTGCAGTATTTCGCCCTGATGTGACATATGAAGAGAGGTGTAATAATCTGACTTAGTGTAAATATGTACAATCTGTTTTATGTAAGCAAGAACACATGATACATCGACAATAGTGTTACACAACCAAACGGTGTATCAGTGTGTAACATTACAAATGCTTTTACATAGGTGTAATACAACGCTTGCATTACACCTATGTAACACAAGAATTTATTACGAATTCGGTATTACATCCGTAACATTTGCGGTAGCTCTTCAAATGCACATAGATCTTGAGAGGCACGTTTTGTACTGCCTGTAATCTGGCCTTACCACTATTGTACCGCTGACCGAAGGGCTAGTAAACGGTCGGGGTAGTCAGTGGTGATACCGGTAGGATGTAGTCGTAGAACGCGCTGCAGATCGGCTGGCTCGTTCACCGTCCAGGGCACCAGCCCGATACCCAGGCCGCGTAGTGAAGCGGCTACATCGGGAGTCAGTAATCTGAAATCCGGGCCGTAGACATGGGGCCGAAACCCCAGTCCGGCGAGGTGCAGTTCCAACGGTTGGGCATCTTCCACGAGTAGGCAAAGAGGCAGTTCTGGGCACTGCACATGCGCCAGTTGGAGCACGCGTTTATCGAAGCAAAGCAGCGTGGTTCGGGCCAGGATTCCGGTGGCTTGGAGCTCGGCCAACACAAGCTCCAGAAACCGGGCCGGCGACGGCTGGAAGCCGGGCTCGTAAGCGGGGCTGCTTTTAATTTCGACACTGTAGCGCACTGCCGGTTGGCCCAGGCTCCAGGCTAGTTTATCCAGCTCCGCCACTACCTCCCGGAGCAGGGGTTTGACCGCGGGCTGCGGCTGCTGCAGAGGGAAGCCGGGGTGTTGCGTAAGACCACAATCATACGTGCGGATATCGGCATACGACATGGAGTAGAGGTTGTGCTGGCCCTGCTCAGCAGGCAGGATGGGACGGCCGTCGGGTTGCCGGCAGATGGTAGCCGACATCCAAGGTTCGTGCGAAACCACTACCTGCTGATCGGCGGAAATCACCACGTCGAGCTCTATCACTTCCACCCCTATTTCTACGGCCCGGCGGAAAGCCGGCAGGGTATTTTCTGGGAGGAGTCCGCGGCAGCCCCGGTGGCCGTGGATCTGCGGGAAAGGGAGTTTCGTGTGCATGGTAAGCCCTACGGCCTTCGGCTTCGTACAGATACCACCCGCTGCATTCTGTTTACCCGGTACTGGCGCAAAGAAGTTCGCTGGCATCGGTAGGATTAGTAACTATCCCTCTCTCACCTTTCTATTCGCCCCGAATGAAAAAGACGATTCTGCTCATACTACTGGCAGTACTGGCCGTAGGCGGCTACCTCTACTACCGGCAGCTCCGGACCGGCCCCGAATACTCCCTGATGCAGGCCTACAAAGCTGTGACCGACCACGACGTGGCCACCTTCGAGCGGTACGTGGATATTGGCAGCGTCACCAGCAACCTAGTGGATCAGGTGGCGGAGCAGGGTGCGGCCCTGAGCGGCCTGAATTCAGGAGGGCTGGCCCTGACGGGAGCCCTGCAGCTATTCAAGCCGCAGCTGGCCCGCACGGCGCGGGAGCAGGTAAGACGCTACGTGGAAACGGGCTCGGCCCAGGCAGCGGCCGAGGCTGGCTCGGCAGGGCCATTGAACGTGTCGGTGCTGGGGCTGGCCGGGAAAGTAGTGGGCGAAGGCAGCAGGTTCAAAGGCATCAAATACACCCGTAAGGAGGGTAACCAGGCTTTCATAGGCCTGGAGTTCACGCAGCCCCTCTACGACACAACGCTGGTGCTGGAAGTGAGCATGCGTAATCAGGGCGACTACTGGCAGGCCACAGCCATTAGCAACAGTGGCGCACTTATCCGGCAGGTTGCCCGCCTGGAAAAGCAGCGCCTACTGGTCCGATAGCATCTCCCCTACCGGCCACGAAAAAGCCCCGGCACGCACAACGTGTCGGGGCTTTTTGCTTGAGACTGAGATGACACTATTACTTCTTGACTCTACCCGATACCAGATAGTAGAGAATCAGACCAAAGGGCACGAGCACTATTATAGTCCAGATGACTTTTTTCAGCAGGCTCCAATCTTGCTTGAAAATGTCAAGAATGGTGATGACGGCGAGGATGTAGTAGATAACCCCGAAGATGCTCACAGCGCCATTACTCTTGTATAGGCTCGGGCGGCTACAAGAAGAGATAAGCGGTATTAAGCTTAAAGAAAGCAATAGCGCGAAAGACGGAATGCGGCTGGTGAGGGAGATGAGCTTATTCATGTGCAGGGAGGTGATGGGTTGGAGAGTATTCTGCGGGCGTTTACGCTCCTGCTGCGAAATGGATATATAGCTCAATCTATCCAGGTTTCAAATAACTGAAAATCAGATATTTAACATTCCTGAATTGCGAATTTGGTCCCAGAAGAAACCGCCGACCCGAGGTAACAAAATGAAAGTCAACACGATACCATAAAGCGCGCCATAGAAATGGGCATCGTGGTTGATGTTGTCGCCCCGGCGGCGGCCCATGTAGTAGGAATAGGCCAAGTACAGGAAGCCGAAAATGAAGCTGGGAATATCAACCGGAATGGGGAAGATGCGGATGCCGCCCATCGGGTTAAACAGGATGGCCGAGAAGATAACCGACGCCACGCCACCCGAAGCTCCGAGGCTGCGGTAGTTGGGGTCGTCGCGGTGGCGCAGATAGGTGGGAATGTCCGATACCACGATGCCGCCCAGGTACAGCAGTAGGAAAAACAGCACCCCGTTGGTGGGCCCGAACAGCTGCAGGAAGATGTACTCCACCGTCTGCCCGAAGGAGAAGAAGGCAATCATATTGAACAGCAGATGCCCGAAATCGGCGTGCAAAAACCCGGAGGTGAGGAAGCGGTACCAGTCGTTGCTGCGCTTCACGCGGTAGGGGTCCAGAATCCAGCTGTCCAGCAGTTCGGGTTTCGACCAGGCGTATAGTGAGATGCCGGCAGTAAGCACCGTCAGCACCAGCGTAGGGGTTAATTCCATGAGAGAAGAAAATGGGAAAAGGAAATAGGAAAGAGCAGTCCGCTACTCCTTACGAATACCTCATCTATCCTGCCGACGCAGGACACGGGAGCCTACTGCTCGCGTTCCAGCAACTGAAGGGCCAGTTGGTGCAGGGGCTGTTTGCGCGTTTCGGGGGCCGCCACGCGCTCCAGATGCTGCAAGGCATCGAGGAAGTAATCATTGATGAGCGCTTCCGTCTGGGGGCGGATTTCGAGCTCATCGTAGATGGCGCGCACTGCCTGCACCTTGGCCTCGGCATCGGGCACGGGCTGGCCGATGTGACGGGCCAGCGTGGCACGCTGGGCGGCGTTGGCCTGGGCCTGGGCCGTAAGCAGCAGGTAGGTCTTCTTGTCGCTCACGATGTCGCCCCCTACCCGCTTGCCGAAGGTGGCCGCGTCGCCGTACACGTCCAGCAGATCGTCGCGCAGTTGGAAGGCCAGCCCAATACCCACCCCGAACTGGCGCAGGTGGTCGGCATCCTCCCGGGAAGCTCCGGCCAGCAGCGCGCCCAGCTCCAGCGCGAAGCCCAATAGTACGGCCGTCTTCAGCCGGATCATGTCCAAATACTGCGCAATGCTGACCTCGGTTTCGGTCTCGAAATCCATGTCCCACTGCTGGCCTTCGCACACTTCAGCAGCGGTCTGCGAGAAACGGCGCAGCACGTGGGCCAGCAGGTGCGGGGGCACATCGAGGAACAGCTCATAGGCCCGCACCAACATCACATCGCCGCTCAGGATGGCCACGTTGGCATTCCACTTCTCGTGCACGGTGGCCTGGCCCCGGCGCAAAGGGGCTTGGTCCATCAGGTCGTCGTGGAGCAGGGTGAAGTTGTGGAAGACCTCAGTGGCCAGGGCCGGCTTGATGATGGCGTCCAGATCATCGGTGAAGAGGTGAGCACCGAGCAAAGTGAGCAGCGGCCGAATGCGCTTTCCACCCAGGCCCATGATGTAGCGGATGGGCTCGTAGAGGTTGGCAGGCTGCTCACCGTAGGAAACATCGGCGAGGCCAGCAGTGAGTTTTTGGAAGAAGAAGGACAGATCCACTAACAGGTAGTCAAGATTGAGATGAGCAAGGTACGGCGGGTTGGGGGAAGGTGCGAAGGCCGGAACGAGCTACCACCGGGCCGCGTACTTTCGGGCCGATGTCCCGCGTTCAGCAACCAGACAATTACCACCCCGCTATGGTTACCACTACCCGCTTCTTCGGCCTCGGGCTGTTACTGATGGCAGCCACTACCGCCCGTGCCCAGAACTCCTACAACTGGTGGGATGCCCGCCCACCCGCGCCGGTTTCCCCGCCCCCACGCCCCACCCGCAAGCCGGCTCCCGTTGCTCCTTCCTCCGCTATTGTAGTAGTCATCGACTCGCTACCATTTACCACGGGCAAGTACACGTACGTGGAGGTGATGCCGGCCTTCCCAGGTGGGACGGAAAGCATGCTGAACTTTCTCCGCAAAAACCTGCAGCGCCCCCGCGGGCCGCGGCAGCACGGGCGAATACTAGTGAACCTGATAGTGTCTACTACAGGTGAGGTTACTGAGGTGCAGGTAGCACCGGGCCACGGCCTGTCGCCGGCCTACGATGCGGCGGCTGTGGCCTGCGTTAGCCGGCTCCCGAAGTTCACGCCCGGCCGCCGCAACGGCAGCGCCGTGCCCATGTCCCTCACGCTCCCGGTCATCTTTCAATAGCCCTTCCTTCTGCCAGCAAAAAGCCCCCGACGCCAAGTGCGTCGGGGGCTTCTGTATGCATCAGGATTGAGGGGCTGCGGGGCTGAACAGCGAGTGTTGCCTCTGCCTTATGCAGCCGGGTTAGCGGCGGCGCTTGCCACCACCGGCGGGCTTGCTGCCGCCGCTTGAGCCAGGCTTGCCACTGCCGCCGGACTTACCGTTGCTGCCGCTGCTCCGCTCGGGGCGGTAGCCGCGGCGGCCGCTCCGGTCGTCGCGGTCCTGGCTCTTTGCCGAGTCGGGGCGGTTGTCCACCAGCTCGAAGTCGATGGTCCGGTCGAGCAGGTTGGCGGCTTTCACGATGACCTGCATTTCGTCGCCGAACTGAATGATGCGCTTGGTGCGCTGACCTACCAGGCGGTAGTTGTCCTTGTCCAGCTCATAGAAGTCGCCGGGGATGTCGCTCACGCGCACCATGCCTTCGCACTTGTTCTCCTGGATTTCCACGTACACGCCCCACTCGGTAAGCCCCGAGATAACGCCCGTAAACTCCTCCCCGATGTGGTCCTGCAGGAACTCCACCTGCTTGAATTTGATGCTGGCCCGCTCAGCGCTGGCGGCCAGTTTCTCGCGGGTGGAGGAGTGCTTGCACTCCTCCTCAATGGGCTCCACCTCCACGTTGCCGCCGCCTTCCAGGTAGTGTTCCAGCAGGCGGTGCGCCATCATATCGGGGTAGCGACGGATGGGCGAGGTGAAGTGCGAGTAGTGCTCGAAAGCCAGACCGAAGTGGCCACGGGGGTCAGTGGTGTAAGTAGCCTTCGCCATCGTGCGGATGGCCAGGCCCTGAATCACGTTCTGCTCGGGCCGGCCCACCACATCAGTGCTCAAATCGTTGAGCTCGGTGCTGATGGTGCGGGGGTTGGTGAGGTCGAGCTGATGGCCGAATTTCTTGGCGAATAGCGCGAAGGTCTGCAGCCGCTCGGGGTCGGGGGCATCGTGTACACGGTACACCATGGTGAAGCGCGGCTTGCGGTTGCGGAGCTTGAACACAAACTCGGCCACTTTGCGGTTGGCCAGCAGCATGAACTCCTCAATCATCTTGTGGGCGTCCTTGCGCTCCTTCACGTACACGCCCAGCGGCTTGCCGTTTTCATCCAGCTTGAACTTCACCTCCTGGGTTTCGAAGCTGATGGCCCCCTGCCGGAAGCGGGCGGCGCAGAGCTTCTTGGCGATGCTATTCATCAGCTGCACCTCCGCCGTGTAGTCTGACTCCAACCCTTCAATGCGCTCCTGGGCATCCTCGTAGGCGAAGCGGCGGTCGGAGTGAATGACGGTTTTGCCGAACCAGGAGCTGTACAGCTTGCCGTTCTCGTCCAGCTCAAACACGGCCGAGAAGGTGAGCTTGTCCTCGTTGGGGCGCAGGGAACAGAGGCCGTTGCTGAGGCGCTCGGGCAGCATGGGAATCACACGGTCCACGAGGTACACGGAGGTGGCGCGGTGGCGGGCTTCCTTCTCCAGGGCCATATCGGGGCGCACGTAGTGCGTCACGTCGGCAATGTGGACGCCTATTTCCCAGTGCCCATTTTCGAGCTGCTGAATGCTGAGGGCGTCGTCGAAGTCCTTGGCGTCGGCGGGGTCGATGGTGAAGGTGGTGATGTGGCGGAAGTCGCGGCGGCGCGCAATTTCGGCCTGGGGAATTTCCAGCGGAATGGCTTCCGACTCCTCCTCCACCTCGGCTGGGAATTCAAACGGCAAACCGAACTCGGCCATGATGGCGTTAATCTCCGCCTCGTTCTGGCCAGCCGGCCCGAAGTTGCGGATGACCTCGCCCGACGGCAGGCTGCCCGAATCGCCCTCCGGAAACTCCGTAATGCGCACCAGCACCTTGTCGCCGTGGCGGGCCCCAGCGAGGTGCTCTGGGCTTACCAGCGCATCGAAGTACAGCTTGCGGTTATCGGGTTTCACGAAGCCAATGGCACCCTGCATCTGCAGACGGCCTACCATCTCGGCCCGCTCCCGCTTGATGACTTCCACCACGTCGCCCACAGGCTTGCCGTCGCGGGAGCCGCGCAGGCGCACCCGCACCGTGTCGCCTTCCATGGCAAACATGAGGCGGTCGGTAAACACCCGGATGTCCTGCTCGCTTTCCTCGCTCACCACGAAGGCAAACTTCTGCGAGGCCAGGTCCACGGTGCCTACTACGGTATCAGTAAAGTCGGGCTTGCCGCTGCGGCGGCCCGAGCGGCGGTTGTCGCCGGGGAAGTCGAAGCCGGCTTCGCGGCGACGGTGGACCAGCGGGTCCTGGCCAAACTCCACGTCGGCGGGTTGGGCCCCGGCAGGGGCCGCAGAAGCCTGGGTGGCTGCCGGGCGCTTGCGGCCTTTGGCGGCCGGGGCGGGCGCCGCCAGCAGGGCTTCGTCGTCGGTGAGGCGGTACTCATCGTTCTGCATGAGCGTGAGCAGACCGCTTTTCTTGAGGTTCTTGAGGTGCGCGAAAATCTCGTCGCGCTGCTCTTTAGTGGTCACGCCCAAGCGGCGGGAGAGCTGCCGATAGGCCAGCACTTTGCCGGGATTGTCGCGGAAGATGCGAAACACCAGATCCTGGCTGATTTCGGTGGGCGTGGTGGTGGCTTTCTCGCCACGGGCTGCCTTCGCGCGGGAGGCGCGGGGGGCGGCGGGTTCGTCTTTTTCTTTCATGTAGAAAAGGGGCCGCCAGTGGTTGTCGTTTTCGCAGGCGGCGGGGTTGAGTAAGTGGGAAACTAGTACTGCTACGAGGTTTCCCGGGGTAAGATAATCCAGGCCGAAATCGGGCCTCGGAAAGATGATACGGAATATAGCACGGAATAACTATTCCGAGGTAAAAAAGGAAGGTTATGGTTGGGTTACGCAGGACAAAGCACGAAGCACAACAGAGCCAAAATCAGGCAGAGCCCACTCCTTCAGATCCGACACCTGCCCGTCGCCTACCTCCACCACAATCGGGTGGCCGGCGGCAGTAAGGGCAACATCCAGGCTATAGAGCAGGCGGGGCTGCAATAGCGCCGGCACAGGCTGTAAGGAAGTAGGCAGCACAGTGCCTTCCGCTCCGTAGGCTACACCTGCTACAACAAAGAAACGACGTTCCGAGTCGGGAGCCAGGGGCACGAACTGCCGTACGAACAGCAACTCTTCCGGTAATAGTTCATACCGCCGGCAAAGATGCTGCCACTGCGCCGCAGAAGCCACCACCGAATCTACCCCGAACGATTTCACCAGCCCTTTCACAAAGTAGTGCTGTCCGGTGGAGAAGTCGGGCGGTTGATGCGGTTTCAGGAACTGACTGGGAAACGTGAAGTCCCGGACTGCTTCATACCAGCCCGTAGCCAAGTGTGCGGCTAGGTAGTTGGCCGCAGGCACAAGCAGAGGCGTGCGGTGCGCCAAATTAAGGTACTCCGCTTCGGAAAGCATCCAGCCCCGGTAAAGAGCCGGCGTTACGCTAGCGGATTTCAGCTGCTGGGTTTCGCTGTCATACAATGCCACCGCCCATCCTTGCTCCTGCGCCCAGTGGTATTCATCTGCCCACATAGGGTCCACGGTACGCACTTCGTAGGGCAGAGAAGGATAGATGATGCGCATACTGCCGCAGTTAGGTACAAGTCAGAGAAGCACCTACGCCCGGCTCGCCACGGCGGCGCGGATGTCGGCGGGGGTGTCTTTGGGAATGGCGGCCAACAGCTGACGCGTGTACTCGTGTTGAGGGTTGGCGTAGATGTCGGCGGCGGGGCCGCTTTCCACAATCTGGCCCTGGCGCATCACCAGCAGGCGGTCGGACATGAAGCGGGCTACCGAGAGGTCGTGGGTAATGAACAGGTAGGTGATGCCGAACTCGCGCTTGAGGTCGTTGAGCAGGTTGAGCACCTGGGCCTGCACCGACACATCCAGGGCCGACACGGACTCGTCGCAGATGATACACTTGGGCTGCAAAGCGAGGGCCCGGGCAATGCAGATGCGCTGGCGCTGCCCGCCGCTGAACTCGTGGGGGTAACGCTGAAAGTGCTCGTCCTTGAGGCCCACGGTACGCAGCAGCTCCAGCACGCGGGCCTTCTGCTCCGGCCGGGTGCCGCCTACGCCGTGTACGCGCATGGGTTCCAGAATGGCTTCGCCCACGGTCATCATCGGGTTGAGGGCGGCGTAAGGGTCCTGGAATACCATCTGAAACTCCCGGCGCTTCCGCCGCAGCGCCTCGGCCGGTAGCGTGGCCAGATCCACGCCGTCGAACAGGATGCTGCCCGACGTGGGCTCCACCAGCCGCAGCAGCGCCCGACCCAGCGTGGTTTTGCCGCAACCCGACTCCCCCACCAGCCCCACCGTTTCGCCGGGATATATATCGAAGCTCACCCCATCCACAGCCCGCACGAATTCCTTGGTGCGGTTGAAGAAGCCTTTCCGGATCGGAAAATGCACGTTCAGGTTCTCGACGCGCAGGATAGGATCATTATTCGTTGTTTGGTGTTCGTTGTTCGTTGCTCGTGTAGCTGGCGCGGGTGCCTTAGGGTTGAAGCCTTGGGCTACGTTGCCTTCCGTTGCGGTAACCTCTCGTATTTCTCCACTGTCAGGTTCAGATGTGGCGCTACGAGCCTCCGGCACGGCCACATCGAACAGCAGCGGCTGCCCCGATTCCAGTCCAGGAGCCGATTCAAGGCCGAATTGCGGTTCCACAGGGCGTGAAACACGATGTTCCACGGGGAACGTTTTGGCGGTTTCGGCTTCGCTTTGAGGGGTTACTGGCGCAGAGACACTGGCAAGACCATCAACCAGTTGCGTAGAGGCAGTTTCAGTGCTAATAAAGCCCCCATCCGCCGTTTCACGCATGAAATCGGCTACTACGGGAAGTTTTTTTCGGCCTATGGAAAGTTTTGGGCGGCAGGCCAGCAAGCCTTTCGTGTAGGGGTGCTGGGGATTGGTGAAGATATCGAGCACTGTGCCTTGCTCTACCACCCGGCCCCGGTACATTACCAGAATCCAGTCGGCTATTTCGGCCACCACGCCTAGGTCGTGGGTGATGAAGATGAGGGCGGTGTTGTGCTGGCGGCGCAAATCGTCCATGAGGCGCAGCACCTGGGCCTGCACCGTTACGTCGAGGGCGGTGGTGGGTTCGTCGGCAATGAGCAGGGCGGGGTTGCAGGCCATGGCCATGGCAATCATCACGCGCTGCTTCTGGCCGCCGCTGATTTCGTGGGGGTAGCTCGTGAAGATTTTCTCGGGGCGCGGCAGCTGGGCCATCGTGAACAGCTCCACGGTGCGGGCCGCCGCTTCCTTCTCCGAGAGGCTGGTGTGCAGGCGCAACGCCTCCACCACCTGGCTGCCGCAGGTGTACACGGGGTTCAGGGAGGTCATCGGCTCCTGAAAAATCATCCCGATGTCGTTTCCGCGCACCTTTTGCAACTGTCTGTCAGATAGTTGCAGCAAATCCACCTCACCCAATGCCTCGCTTTGGAAGCGCGCTTCTCCGCTCACAATCTGGCCGGGCGGTAGCGGAATCAGCCCCATTAGAGCCAGCGAGGTAACCGATTTGCCCGAACCCGATTCGCCCACGATGGCCAGGGTTTCGCCCCGGTGCAGCTCAAAGGAAATATCCTGCACGGCCCGCGTGTTGCCCCGGTGCGAGTGAAAATCGATGGTGAGGTTGCGAACGGAGAGGATGGGCTGGGACACGGCAGCGAAGAACGAGGCGGAAAAAAGTAAAGATAGGCCGATGCGCGGTAGCTTGCCCGGGACGTTTCGCGTAAACCGGGGTTGTTATTTTGAGGCCAGGAAACATGTCATTCCGAGCGCAGCGAAGAATCCGAGTTAATCATGAATGGCTAACTCAGATTCCTCGCTGCGCTCGGAATGACAAGGCGTGGCCTCCCCAAAACCATCATCATTCTGTTCTCTACCACTCATGCAGTACCGCAAACTCGGTAAAACCGGCTTCAACGTTTCAGAAATCAGCCTCGGTACCTGGCAGGTGGGCGGCAAATGGGGCGACCCGTTCAGCCACGACACCGCCGACGCCATCCTCAACAGCGCCGTCGATGCGGGCATCAACTTCATTGACACAGCCGACGTGTACGGCGACGGGGAAAGCGAAAAGGCCGTGGGCCGCCTGGTGCGCAGCCGCTCGGAGCGGGTGTACGTGGCCACCAAATGCGGCCGGCAACTGCAGCCTCACACCAACGAGGCCTATCAGCCCGCTGCTTTGCGCCAGTTCGTAGAAAATAGCCTGCGCAACATGCAGCTGGATACGTTGGACCTGATTCAGCTGCACTGCCCGCCCACGGAGGTGTTCTACCGGCCCGAAATCTTTGAGCTGTTCGACCGGCTTAAAGAGGAAGGCAAAATCCTGAACCTGGGCGTGAGCGTAGAAAAGGTGGAGGAAGGCCTCAAGGCCCTTACGTTTCCTAACGTCACAACCATTCAGCTGATCTTCAATATGTTCCGGCAGCGTCCGGCCGAGCTATTGTTCCAGGAAGCGAAGCGCCACGACGTGGGCCTGATTGTGCGCGTACCGCTGGCCAGCGGCCTGCTCACCGGCAAATTCTCGCCCCAGACCACCTTCTCCCCCGACGACCACCGCCAGTTCAACCGCGACGGGGCGGCCTTCGACAAAGGTGAAACCTTCTCGGGCGTGGACTACGAAACCGGCCTGGCAGCCGTGGAAGAGCTGAAACAGATCTTCCCTGACCAGCCTAATCTAGCCCCGCTGGCGTTGCGCTGGGTACTAATGTTCGAGGAAGTAAGCTGTGTAATCCCCGGCGCCTCCCGGACCGAGCAGCTACACTCCAACCTCCAGGCCGCCGAATTGCCCGCCTTTACTCCGGAACAGATGCAGGCCGTGAAGTCGGTGTACGAGCAGCACATCAAGCCGCTGGTGCATTATAGCTGGTAAGATTGTGGAGCATAGTAAGCGCATGGTAAAAAGAACGTCATGCTGAGCTTGCCGAAGTATCTCTACCGCAATGGTAATCCAACGAAGCGGTAGAGATGCTTCGGCAAGCTCAGCATGACGTTCTGAAAAGCCAAAAAGGCCCGCTGGAACAGTTCCAGCAGGCCTTTTTAGGATTTAGAAGAGTACTTCTCTAGGCGACTTCCGAAGCCTCCGCATCGCGGCGGGATTGGGCAGCGGCTACATCATTGGCGGCTACCGGGTGAGCAGCTTCGTGGTGGGCGAAAAACCGGCCCTGGAACAGCAGAATCAATGCTACGCCCACGAAAATAGCCGCGTCGGCAATGTTGAAGATGGGCCAGAGCGAAACGTGGGAGCCACCTACCAGGGGCCAGGAAGTGGGCAGAATACCTTCGTAGATGTCCACGTACAGCATGTCAATCACCTGCCCATGAAACCAGGGTGTAGGTGAACCATAGGGCGCGTTGTTGTAGATGATGCCGTAGAAAATGGAGTCGATGACGTTGCCCAACGCCCCGCCCAGAATCATGGCCACGCACACGATAAACCCCTGCGGAGCCCGCTGTTTCCAGAGCTTATAGATGTAGTAGGCAATGCCAGTTACGGCCACCAGCCGAAAGCTGGTGAGCAGGATTTTACCGTAGGGCGGCGGCAATTCTACCCCGAAAGCCATGCCCGGATTGAGCGTGTAATGCAGCTTGAACCAGTCGCCCAGCAGTGGGATTTCGCCGGCCATGCCCATGGGCATGTAGCGGTGCACTGCCCACTTGGAGAGCTGATCAATGACGATGACCAGCAGGGCCACCAAGTAGTATTTCCAGTACTTCATTCTTAATAGAAGTGAGAGGTTAGAAGTGAGAAGTGAGACCTGGCCCTGACAGCGTGTCAGCACCCGAACCTCTTCCCTCTCGTGGCACAAAGGGACGAAGATTTTTGGACTTCGCTGCGTGCGAGCATAATCCAGCTTCGGCACCGTTAGTATATGTTTCGGGTGGCGGTTTATGCCGTTTTGAGCCGGATTCGGCACCCGGTTTCACACTTTGTGCGCCGGTGTGCCAACCGCCGTTTTGGAGGCGGCGGTTGGCACCTGAGGCTTAGGCAGTTGCAACGTTCAGCAATACAGGCACGGAAAACTCGTCGAATTCCAGCACCGCGCCGCCACTGATTTCCGGAGCGAAATCCAGACTTAGGGCCTGCACTTCCTCCCGGATGTAGCTGCCGAAGCTCTGCACGGCGGCTTGCAGCTCGGGCTGCTCACCCAGCGTCACGCGGATTTTGTCCTGCACTTCCAGGCCGCTGTCTTTGCGCAGATTCTGGAGGCGGTTCACCAGCTCGCGGGCCACGCCTTCCTGGCGCAGCTCGTCGGTGAGGGTCACGTCGAGGGCTACGGTGAGGGGGCCGTCGGTGGCTACCAGCCAGCCGGGCAGGTCCTGGGTGCGGATTTCCACGTCGTCGGGGGCCAGGGTGTAGGCTTCACCGTCGATTTCCACGGCCAGCTGGCCGGTTTTTTCGAGGGTGCTGATTTCCTCGGTGCTCATCTGCTGGATGCGGGCGCCCACGGCTTTCAGCTTGGCGCCGTACTGCTGGCCCAGGCGCTTGAAGTTGGGCTTCACCGACTTCACCAGCACGCCGCTGGCATCATCGAGGAACTCCACGTGCTTCACGTTCACCTCGGCGCAGATCAGGTCTTCCACCAACGCCACCTGGGCGCGGGTACTCTCGTTGAATACCGGCACCAGAATGCGCTGCAAGGGCTGGCGCACCTTCAGCACCGACTTCTTGCGGAGCGAGTGGGTGAGCGAGCTGATGCGCTGAGCCAGCTCCATGCGCTCCTCCAAAGCCTTGTCGATGCGGGCCTCGTCGGCCTCCACCAGCAAGGTCAGGTGCACCGATTCGGCGGCCAGCGGGGTGTTGCGCAAAATGGCTTCGGCGCGCATGCCGTTGGTCATGTTCTGGTAGAGCCATTCGGCGAAGAAGGGCGCAATCGGGGCCATCAGCTGCGAAACCACCACCAGGCATTCCTGCAGGGTTTCGTAGGCGGCGCGCTTGTCGGCGGTTAGCTCACCCTTCCAGAAGCGGCGACGCGAGAGGCGCACGTGCCAGTTGGAGAGTTGGTCGGTGACGAAATCCTGGATGGCGCGGGCGGCCTTCGTAGGATCGTAGCTGTCGTAATGGCCGCGCACTTCCACAATCAGCGACTGAAGCTTGCTCAGAATCCAGCGGTCCAGCTCGCTCAACTCGGCGTGCGGCGTGCGGTCGAACTCGCGGGCCTGAAAGCCGTCGAGGTTGGCGTAGAGGGCGTAGAACGAATAGGTGTTGAAGAGCGTGCCGAAGAAGCGGCGCTGCACCTCCGTGATGCCCGCCACGTCGAACTTCAGGTTGTCCCAGGGCTGGGCGTTGGCAATCATGTACCAGCGCGTGGCGTCGGGGCCGAACTGACTGATGGTGGCAAACGGGTCCACAGCGTTGCCGAGGCGCTTGCTCATCTTGTTGCCGTTCTTATCCAGAACCAAGCCGTTGGCCATCACGTTTTTGTAGGCCACCGAGTCTTCCAGCATCACGGCCAGCGCGTGCAGGGTGAAGAACCAGCCGCGGGTCTGGTCCACGCCTTCGGCAATGAAATCGGCCGGGAAATTCTGCTTGAATTTCTCGCCGTTTTCCAGCGGGTAGTGCCACTGCGCATAGGGCATGGCGCCGCTGTCGAACCACACGTCGATGAGGTCGGTTTCGCGGTACATGGGCTGACCTGAGGGCGACACCAGGAAGATGTCGTCCACGTAGGGCCGGTGCAGGTCGATTTTGGCGGTTTGATCCGAAGAACCGTTGGCCATTATCCAGTTGCCGTCCACCAGCTGGTAGGGGTTGTGGGTCATGACTTCGGCCGCCACTGCTTTATCGATTTCGGCGTTCAGCTGCTCGATTGAGCCGATGCAGATTTCCTCGGTGCCGTCCTGGGTGCGCCAGATGGGCAGCGGTGTGCCCCAGTAGCGGGAGCGGCTCAGGTTCCAGTCCACCAGGTTTTCCAGCCAGTTGCCGAAGCGGCCGGTGCCGGTGCTGGCGGGCTGCCAGTTGATGGTTTTGTTGAGCTCGATGAGCCGGTCTTTTACCGCCGTGGTTTTAATGAACCAGGAGTCGAGCGGGTAGTAAAGCACGGGCTTGTCGGTGCGCCAGCAGTGCGGGTAGGTGTGCTCGTACTTCTCCACCTTGAAGGCTGTGCCGTCGCCTTTCATGCGGATGGCAATGCTTTCGTCGAGGGTTTTGTAGTCGGCGCCCGACTCGTCGTGGCCGTCGTAGTTTTTCACCCAGCGGCCGCCGAATTCGCCCATCTGGGCCACGTAGCGGCCCGTCCGGTCCACGATGGGGCCGAGCTTGCCTTCGTCGTCGGCCACCATCAGGGCGGGCACGCCGGCCAGCTGAGCTACCCGGAAGTCGTCGGCGCCAAACGTGGGCGAAATGTGCACGATGCCGGTACCGTCCTCGGTGGTCACAAAGTCGCCGGGAATCACGCGGAAGGCGTTTTCCTCGTTTTCAAACGCCGGGAAGCCTTTGTCGTGGCCGAACAGCCGCTCGTAGTTGATACCGACGAGGTCGGCACCTTTGAAAGTATTTTCGATGCGCCAGGGCAGCACTTTGTCGCCGGGCTTGAAGTCCTCAAACGAGGCTTCTTTGCCTTTCTCCGAGAAGTATTTGCCCAGCAACGCCTCCGCCAGCACCACCCGGATGGGCGCGTAGGTGTAGGGGTTGAAGGTGCTCACCAGCACGTACGGGATGTTCTTGCCCACAGCCAGACCCGTGTTGGCGGGCAGGGTCCAGGGCGTCGTCGTCCAGGCCAGGATGTACACGTCCGGCTCCGAGGCATTGTCTCCGTAGAGGGCCGCCAGGGGCACTTCATCAAGTTGCACGTTGCCGAACAACGGCTCCGACTTCTCGTCCCGCTTCACCTTGAACTGGGCCACCACGGTGGTGTCCTTTACGTCCCGGTAGGTGCCGGGCTGGTTCAGCTCGTGCGAGGAAAGGCCGGTGCCGGCGGCCGGCGAGTAGGGCTGGATGGTGTAGCCTTTGTAGAGCAGGCCCTTGTCGTAGAGCTTCTTGAGCAGCGCCCAGCAACTCTCGATGTACTCGGGCTCGAAGGTGATGTAGGGGTCGTCGAGGTCCACCCAATAGCCCATTTTCTCGGTGAGGTCGTCCCACTGGGCCTTGAAGCGCATGACGGTTTCGCGGCAGCGCTGGTTGTACTCCTCGATGCTGATTTTCTTGCCGATATCCTCCTTGGTGATGCCCAGCTCCTTCTCCACCTGCAGCTCGATGGGCAGGCCGTGGGTGTCCCAGCCGCCTTTGCGGTGCACCTGCTTGCCCAGCAGCGTCTGGTAGCGGCAGAAGATGTCCTTCACCGTCCGGGCCATCACGTGGTGAATGCCGGGGGCGCCGTTGGCCGAGGGCGGGCCCTCATAAAACACGAAGGTGGGCTGCCCTTCGCGGGTGCTCACGCTCTTCTCAAAGATGCCGTTCTGCTTCCACCACGCCAGGATATCGGTGCCGACCTGGCCGTAGTTGAGCGGCTGCTTGAATTCGGGGTAGTTCATTTGTGGGTGTTTATTTCTTAGCCTCTAGCTGCCTCACCCCCTAGCCCCCTCTCCAAGGGGAGAGGGGGAACTAGAACGGAAGACGTTAACAGCAGCTAAAAAGAGTCTGTACTGGCGCTAGTGGAACTGATTTTTAGAATTTTTAAGCTAGTTCCCCCTCTCTTTTGGAGAGGGGGTTAGGGGGTGAGGCGACTAAGGCTAGGAAACCAACCCCTTCCGCATGCGGCTCAGGTTGAGCTCCAGGTCGTCGTCTTCCTCGTGGTAGTTGTCGTCGTAGTGCCGGATATTGGACTGGTCGATGACGTCCTCATCCTTGCCATGCTCGAAGGTAACAAGCAGGCAGGGCAGCAGAATCAGGTTGGAGAAGTTGGTGATGAGCAGGCTGGCCGACATGAGCAAACCTAGGGCCTTGGTACCGCCAAACTCGGAGAAGGCAAACACCGAAAAGCCCAGAAACAGCACGATGCTGGTGTAAATCATACTGGTGCCGGCCTCCGAAAGCGTGGTGCTGATGGCGGCCTTCACGCGGCGGCCGTTGGCGGCCATTTCCTGCCGGAACTTGGCCAGCAGATGGATGCTGTTGTCGCCATCAATGCCCAGCGCAATGCTGAAAATGAGGGCCGTGCTGGGCTTAAGCGGGATACCGAAATAGCCCATAATGCCGCCCGTGAGCAGCAGCGTGAAGAAGTTGGGCAGCAGCGTAAAGAACACCGCCCGGATGCTGCGAAACAGAATCAGGACCACCAAACCCACCAGCGCAAACGCAATCAGTAGGCTCTCCTTGAGCGTGCCAATCAGGAATTCGTTGCCTTTGGTAAAGATGACGGTGGTGCCGGTCAGCTTCACGTCCATGCCGGTGCCGTTGAAAATCTTGTTGATTTCGGGGCGGATGCCGTTGTTGAGCAGCGTATCGAGGTTGTGGGAGCCGATGTCGGCAATCTTGAGCGAGATGCGCGCCTTCTGCATCGTGCTGTCGGTGAAGGAGCGCAGCAACTTGCTGGTAAGCGCGCCCTCGCTGCCTTTGGTGCTCTGCGAACGGGCCAGGTAGCTGAATACGTAATTCTTGTCGTCGTTGTCGGGCAGGCGGTAGTAGGCGGGGTCGCCATTGTAGAAGGCCTGGGTGGAGGCTTTCAGGAACGTGACCACGCTCACGGGCGTGGTGAGCACGGGCTGGGTACGCAGGTAGTTTTCCAGCCGGTCGATGCGCTCCAGGGTCTTGAGCTTGAGCAGGCCGCGGGGCTTGCCGGTGTCCACCACCAGTTCCAAGGGCATCACGCCGTTGAAGTGCTGCTCGAAGAACTTGAGGTCGGAGTTCACCGACGAATCCTTGGGCAGGTCATCCACCATATAGCTCACCGACTTCACCTTGGCCACCCCGAACGAGGCCAGCACCACCAGCGCCAGGGCCGTCAGATACACCGTGCGGCGGCGCTCCAACACTAGGTAGTCGAAGAATTCGAGCAGCTTCATCAGCGGCTTGGCTTCCAGATGTTCCAGCTGTTTGGGCGTGGGCGGCGGCAGAATAGTGAACACAATCGGCATCAGTATAAACGACACCGCAAACGCCACGAAAATATTAATGGTGGCCACTGCCCCAAACTGGAACAGAATGGCAATGTTGGTGAAGCAGAACACCACAAAGCCGATGGCCGTGGTAGTATTGTTCATGAGCGTAACGAGGCCGATTTTGCGCACCACCCGCGCCATAGCCAGCACCTGGTTGCCCGATTTGCGGTAGTCGTAGTGGTAGCGCGAGAGCAGGTAGGTGCAGTTCGGGATGCCAATCACGATGATGATGCTCGGAATCAGGCCCGTAAGCAGGTTGATTTTGTAGCCCATCAGCACCATGCTGCCAATACACCACGTCACCACAATCAGCACAATCAGTAACGGAAACACCACCGCCGACCACGTCCGGAAGAACATGAACAGCGTCAGGGCCATCATCACGATGGTGAGGCCCACGAACAGCTTCATTTCCGAGGCTACCTTGGTGGTCATCGTGGCCCGCACGTAGGGCAGGCCGGCGTAGTGCATCTTGATGCCGGTTTTCTGCTGAAACCGCTCGGCGTGGCCCAGAATCTCCTGCATCACGGCCTCCCGCCGGCTAGAGTTCAGGTACTTGGGGTCCATGGTAAGGGCCAGCAGCGTGGCCCCGGTGGTAGGCGAAATCAGCTGGCCTTTGTAGAATTCCTGGGCATTAACCACCCGCATCAGCGAGTCCAGCTCGGGCTGGGTCTGGGGGAAGTTGCGGAAGATGGGCTCGGCCCGAAACGTGCGGGAAGTAGTGTCTTTTACCAGCCGGGGCAGGCGCGTAACGCCCAGCACGCCATTCACGCCCTCCACCTTGCTGAGCGTGTCGGTGAGGGTGCGCAGCTCGTTGAAGTTGCCCAGCCGGTACACCGAACTATCCTGCATGCCCAGCACCAGCACGTTGCCGTCCTCGCCAAACTGCCGCTTAAACTGCTGGAAGTACACCATGTCCGGGTCGGTAGGGCTCACCACCTGGGCAAAGTCGTAGGTCATCTGCACCTTCCGGGCCTGCCAACCCATGAACACGGTGATGATGGCCAGCAGCCCAACCAGCAGGCGGCGGTTCTTGATGACGAACAAGGCGAGGTTTCTCCACATAGGCCGGTAAAATGCAGCAAAGGTACGTAACCCCAGGCAGCTATCCGGTGAGCATCAGCTATTAAACCCCGGCTCCACTACTGCATCTGAGAAGATGTGTTAATTGGAAAATCCAATTTTAATTCGGAATATAGGGAACAATTTATACCATTTATAGCGTAAGTAAGCTCACTTCAGCGTGTTGCACAGTCCAATAATTGTATTATTTCCCGCACCGCTTGTTATTTTCTTCTTGTCATGACTTTGTACAATTCCCCGGATGCGTCCTTGACCTATAATCCGGTTTCTGCAACGCTGCACCTGAGCTACAATGCTACCTGCCTTTCGGTGTCGTTCGGGCAGGCCTATCAGCGCGCCCTGGAGGAAATGCTGGCCCAGAATGTAGACAAGCTGCTGCTGGACCTCAAGCGCAACGCCCCGCCCACCGACGAAGCCGACGAGCTGCTCGGCCCCCTTACCGACGTGCTTGCCGAACAGGCCCACCGGCCGCTGTTCATTGCCGCCGTGGTATCGGAAGGTCAGTACCAGTACCAGATCGGCAATTCCATTGCCTCCACCACCCTGCCGCCGGCCCGTGTGGAATTCAACTACTTCACCTCCCGCCGCGACGCCACTCAGTGGCTAAGCGAAAACTAGTCCTTCTTCAAACACCGCCTCCTACGTACAAAAAGGCCGCCGGATTGCTCCGGCGGCCTTTCGGCTTTTTACTGACTACGTTGTGCTCTACAACTGCTCGAAAATGCGGTTCAGGCTCACGGCCTCGCCAATGTAACCGCGCAGCTCGGCAATGGGCATGCGGGTCTGCTCGCGGGAGTCGCGGTGGCGGACCGTGACGGTGTTGTCCTCCAGCGTCTGGTGGTCGACGGCAATGCAGAACGGCGTGCCAATGAGGTCCTGGCGGGTGTAGCGGGTACCGATGCTGTCCTTCTCCTCCACTACCACCCGGAAATCGAAGCGCAGGGAGTTATAGATTTCGTTGGCTTTCTCGGGCAGGCCATCCTTTTTCACCAGCGGGAAGATGGCGGCTTTCACCGGGGCCACGGCCGGGTGCAGGCGCAGCAGCTTGCGGGTTTTGGTTTTCTGCTCCTCGCCTTCGCCTTCCGTAATGGTTTCCTCCTGAAACGCCTGGCAGAGCGTGGCCAGGAACAGCCGGTCGGCGCCCACTGAGGTTTCCACCACGTAGGGCACGTAGTTGCCGTAGGGCTTGCCGGTTTCGGGGTTGATGTCGTTGTCGAAGTAGTTCTGCTTCTTGCGGCTCAGCGTCTGGTGCTGCGTCAGGTCGAAATCGGAGCGGGAGTGGATACCCTCGATTTCCTTGAAGCCGAAGGGGAATTCATACTCAATGTCCACGGCGGCCTTGGCGTAGTGGGCCAGCTTCTCGTGGTCGTGGAAGCGGAGCTTTTCGGCGGGTAGGCCCATTACTTCATGCCAGCGGCGACGGGTGGCCTTCCACTTGTCGTACCACTCGCCCTCGGTGCCGGGCCGCACGAAGAACTGCATTTCCATCTGCTCGAACTCCCGCATGCGGAAGATGAACTGCCGGGCCACAATCTCGTTGCGGAAGGCCTTGCCGATCTGGGCAATACCGAACGGCACCTTCTGGCGCGCCGACTTCTGCACGTTCAGGAAGTTCACGAAGATGCCCTGGGCCGTCTCGGGGCGCAGGTAGATTTTGCTGGAATCATCAGCCACGGCCCCGATCTGGGTCGAGAACATGAGGTTGAACTGGCGCACATCGGTCCAGTTGCCGGTTTTGGAAACCGGGCAGATGATTTTCTCATCAATGATGAGCTGCTTCACCCCGGCCAGATCCTCGGCCGTGAGCAGGCGGCCCATTTCGGCCAGCAGGGTTTCGGCTCGGGCTATTTCGCCGTTTTTCTCGTACTCGGCGGCCTTGTCCTCCAATAGCACGTCGGCGCGGTAGCGCTTCTTGCTGTCGAGGTTATCAATCATCGGGTCCGAGAAGCCGTCGATGTGGCCGGAGGCTTTCCAGGTGAGCGGGTGCATGAAAATGGCCGCGTCAATACCCACCACGTTCTGGTTGAGCTGGGTCATGGCCTTCCACCAGAGCTGCTTGAGGTTGTTCTTGAGCTCCACGCCGTTGGGGCCGTAGTCGTACACGGCGGCTAGGCCGTCGTAGATTTCCGAGGAAGGGAATACGAAGCCGTATTCCTTGGCGTGCGACACGATATCGGCCAAGGTGTTTTCGGCCGTGGCGGCGGGTTTCTGCTCGTTGCTCATACTGTATAGAGAAGTGAGAGGCGAGAAGTGAGAGGTGAGAACTGAACAGGTTTGTGGGTACTTCGGCCCTGGGGTCCGTTTCCCTTCTCACCTCTCGCTTCTCGCTTCTCACTTCTGAATCGGGGCAAAAGTAGCTAAAGCCCAGGCTAGTAGCCTAGCCGCAGCCGCAGAAATAGCCCTTACAGCCTAACTGTCAGAATTTTACCATACCCAAACAGGTCTACCTCAACCAATACGGCCGGCCTGCGTTTAGCGGCTCAACCGGCCGGCCCTCGGGGCAGTGCGGTAACAATTTCATAATCTTGCGCCCCCTTAGGGCGACAGTACCTTTGGTTGCCGAAAACTGAATCTTCACCAATCCCCCCCTTATGTTTGGCTTAGAGCCTCATGTGCTGCTGCTGCTGATTGCCTGTCTGGTAGCGGCCTGCGCGTTTGAATTTGTAAACGGCTTCCACGATACGGCCAACGCCGTGGCCACGGTGATTTACACCAACACGCTGCGGCCCTGGGTGGCCGTGGTGTGGTCGGGCTTCTGGAACTTCATTGGGGTGCTCACGGGCGGTATTGCGGTGGCCATGGGCATCGTGTACCTGCTGCCGGTGGAAAGCCTCGTCGACCAGAACGTGTACCACGGCATTGCCATGGTGGGCGCGCTCATCATTGCGGCCATCATCTGGAACGTGGGCACCTGGTACTACGGCCTGCCCTCGTCCTCGTCGCACGCCCTCATCGGGTCCATTCTGGGCGTGGGCATTGCCTACTCGCTGCTGCCCGAGTCAAATGGCGCGGCCGTGAACTGGGGCAAAGCCGGCGAAACGATGGCGTCTCTGCTGATCAGCCCCATCTTCGGCTTCTCGCTGACCATCATCATGATGTTCCTGCTGAAACGCTTCGTGGCCAATAAATCCATCTTTAAGGAGCCCCACAAGCGCAAGCCGCCACCCCTCTGGATTCGGCTGATTCTCATTGCCACCTGTACGCTGGTAAGCTTCTTCCACGGCTCCAACGACGGCCAGAAGGGCGTGGGCCTGATCATGCTGATTCTGATTGGCATCGTGCCCATTCACTTCGCCCTGAACTCCAAGCTGAACCCGCTGGATATGCGCGAGTCGCTGACCAACGTGGAGATGGTGATGAACAAGGTGAACGCCAACGGCCTGAGCGAAGCCGACACGAAGCTGCTGGCCGATATCCGCACCCAGACGAGCACGCTGGACCAGATTTTTGCCGGTAAAACCGACGTGAAACAGCTGCCCGAAACAGCTCGCTTTGAAATCCGCAAGGCCATTCTGCTGCTGAACAACCGCGCCAAAAAACTCACCGCCAGCGACAAAGTGCCCCTGAGCACTGCCGACCGCACCACGTTCGAAGACAGCATCAAGCAGATGCGCACCTTCACTGACTACGCGCCCTGGGAGGTTTCCTTCATGGTAGCTTTGTCGCTGGGAGTTGGCACCATGGTGGGCTGGAAGCGCATCGTGAAAACCATCGGGGAGCGGATCGGCAAGGAGCACCTGACCTACGCACAAGGGGCCTCTTCGGAGCTGGTAGCTGCCGCCATGATTGGGGTGAACACCCAGTTCGGCCTGCCCGTATCCACTACCCACGTGCTCTCGTCGGCCATTGCCGGCAGCATGGTGGCCAACCGCGGTATCAAGAACCTTAACCCCCAGATGGTGCGCAATATTGCCCTAGCCTGGGTACTCACCCTGCCTGTGACGATGACGCTGGCCGGCGGATTGTTCCTGCTGTTCCGGGCCATCATCCCGAGCTAAGCACCAAAGGGCAGGGTAACCTGCTCTTGAAATCACACAAAAAAGCCGCTCCGTTACCGGGGCGGCTTTTTTGTTTTTTCGTTGAGTATCAGCAGCGTGCTAGCGAAACTAGCAATTCCTCCCGCGTTGGGAAAACCTGTTGAAAACTCCCGATACTTAGCATCTTATCCACTTATCAACACTAAAATTGAACGATTTTGTGGATAACTCTGACCTAAGCGGGCCATTGTACGTCCAGATCGTCGTTTATGAACACGCCGAAGTTGACAAACTGCAGTTCCTCATCGTCGAAATACAGGTCAATCATTTCCTTTTCGTAGGAGATGCGCATCTCGCCGGTGTCCATTTTCTCGATTTCGCTGTGCTCATGGCCATGGCGTTTCATGAGGTCCTGAATTTCCTCGGGGCTTTTGCCGTGAATGGCTTCGCCGTAGAGGCGCATGCCGGGGTGATCCGTCTCGATGCAACTCAGGCGGTAATCGTCTTCCCGGTCGAAATACAGGGAGTAGCCTTCTTCGAGGTAGTTCCAGGCCTGGTGCTCAAACTCGTCGTCGTCTTCCGACTCTTCAATCTCTTCGGGCTCACCCATCAGGGCGCGCACCTCGTCCATGGAAGCGCCAAACCTGAGCGGGCCCATGCCGGTGCCGAGGCTGATTTCGTTTTCTTCGGTGCTGGAGGGTTGGGCTGGGGTCGTCATAGCCGGTTCGGGAAAAAAGTAGAGGTTGAGTACGTGTAAAGGTAAAGGTTCTCGGGGGTCATTTGCCGTAGCGTGCTTCAAATTCGGCGCGCTGGCGGAGGTAGTCGGGGTGTTGCTTGGCCTCGTCCCACTTGCGTTTGAAGATGGCGGCGGCTTTGGCCTTTTCCGGGTCTTCGGGGGAGCGGGGCAACTCGGCGCGGCCGTGGCTGCCACTCTGGCCTTTCTTGTCGTCGGGTACCGGGCCGGCGTATTTCTTGCCGCCCTTGTGGTTGGCGTAGCGACGGGCCCGGGTAAAGCCCATCTGCAGAAACTTGCGGGCCATGTCGGCTCCCACAAAATCGTTGGCCTGCAAATAGGCCTCAAACAGCGCGTAGATAGTATCGGCCGACTCCCGGGCCACGGCAGGGGTGCGGAAGCGCCAGTGGGGCAAAATCTCGCCTTTATAGGGCTGTACCAGCAATACCCCCTGCTCGCCCTTGCCCACGCGGTAGTATTCCGGGTGCTGGCGGAAGTCAACGGTGTGGAAATCCTGTTGATAATCGAACGGCATGCCAGAGAAACCAGGGACAGAGAAGCAGGAACTGTAGTGCTATACGCCGGTTACTGGCCATTGGCTGCTTCCAAACTTCATCGGCTGCGCCCGCACGAAGCATAATTCCACGCATAACCGTGGATAACTGCCTATTTATCAACAGAGTTATCCCCAACGAAAGCAGGCTGCTTATTCTACCAACATGTTTTCCGCCGCTTTCCCGCCCTGATGCGACACCGCAACGCAACAGTCGCGCCTTCTGCAGTTCTGGCAACAGCTGTCTTGGTCGGCAACAACTGGTAGCCCGCCGGATACCAATCGGTTCGGCTTTGCTTACCGGACTCACTGTTCCAACCCGAATCAGGCAAGCGGAAGTCCGGCTGGCTTTTCCACAGGTTAATAACTTTTAAAAAATCTTTTATTTAAAAATCTCTTTTAATCTCTGTTGTTAGGGGTGTTCATAAGTGGATAAAAACAAAAGGTTATCCACGGCGGGGATAACATGTGCACAAGAACTGAGTTATACACCGTCTATCAACAGGGGGTGTGGATAGTAAAATTCTCATTATTAGTAATTTGTAGTAGTTTTTCACAATTCACACAGGTTATCCAGATATCCACAATCCACATCCACACAGGTGTGTGGATAGTGGGATTTTCGGGGGATAGTTATCCACCGCTATCCACAGCGTTTGTGCATAGCCAAGCGGGTGTGCTGGCCGGTTCAGATGCAAAAAAACTTGTCCGCAAGTTGTCCACGGGTTATCCCCAGGTTTCCCCACTATTATCCACAGGTTACGCCGCTTACGCGGATTTAGGTGGATAACTTATGTGGATAGTGGTTTCGGAAAAATGAGAAACCGGCCCTCCGAATCACAGGTGCGGTTTTGGGGTGTGGATATCTTTATGAAGGAGAATCTATATAGCAGCTGTTTGCACTTTTAAGAGCTAACATGGTTGGTGGCACGCAGGCGTGCAGACAGTGGCATTCAGGCCGACCAGTTCTATGGGTAGCCGCTACCTCCCGCCGCAAAAAAGCCCGACTCCGGCAAAGCGGAATCGGGCGGAACAGGCATTGGAGAAGTGCTTAAAAGCTCAAGGACTCCACATTATCGAAGTTTGAGCGCACCTGAATGGTTTTGGGAAACAGGAAGACGGGTTCTGGCGGGAGGCGCAGCTGCGGGTCGCCGCCCTGCCAGCGGCCGTCTTGGTTGGCATCAATGAGTACGCGCAGGCGGTAGGTGCCGGGTTGCAGGTTATCGAAGCGGTAGGTGCCCTTGGGCGAATCGAGGGTGATTTGGGCCTGCCCATTGGCATCGAGCAGCTGCACCCAGTATCGCTTGGCCGTCGTCTGGATGGGGCCGCTGAGCGTGCCGGTGCTGGTTTGATCCGTCACCCGAAGGCGTAGCGGTTTCAGTCCCAACGACTGCCCCGTAATACTGCGGATGGTGGTGCTATCGAGCTGAAACGTGACGGTTTTGCGGGCCGTGGTGTTCAGGTTCAGGGCCAGCTCGGTGCGGCTGGGGCTGAGGGTGCCATCCTGCGGGAGCCGGAGCGGCCGCCGTTTCAGGGAATCTTCCACCAGCGTCCCGATCGGTTTATCCAGGGCAATGCGTACCGGCTCGTTGAACACAAACTTGATCTGGCCCTGACGGTATACCTCGCGCGGATTGCCTTCCACGGAATAGGCGGCCCCGCGCTTAGCGGAAGCATTACCCTGAAAGCGCACGTTAATCGTGTCGCGCCCTATGTTGCCGGCGCTGTCGGTAGCGGTGAGCAGGTAGCGGCCTTCCGGCAGTTCGGGCGTGCGGTAGAGGATGGCGGTGCGGCCCCGTTCGGCCAGCTGCACGGCCTCGTTCAGGGCCGGGGTAGCGGCTGCGCCCAGCGGAGCCAGGGTGGTAGCCACCACGCCCTCAGTGTAGCTCACGCGGTAGCTGGTGGGCTCAGGTTTCTGGGTGGTTACAAGCGGCCGGCGGGTGTCGGGGCGGGTGAGCACAAAGCGCAGGCTATCGGAAGCGGGGCCGCCCACGGTGAGCAGGCCGGGCAGATAGCCGATGCGCTCGGGCTCCTCGTAGCGGTTGTTCTGGTTTTTATCGGCCAGAGCGTAGGCCTGGTACTGGCCAGCTTTCAGATAATTCAGCTCAAACTGCCCGGCCTTATCGGTGCGGGCTAAGTACGTGGGGCGGCCCCGACGCACGTTGGCAGTATCGGCCTCAGGGTACAGCACCACAGCCACGTTTTCCACCGGCTGCTGGCTCAGCACATCCACCACTGTGCCCCGCACCGAGGCCGAGTCCAGCTCGGGGCCGGTGCTGAAGCTGACCACTGCCTTGGCGGCCGGATTGCTCTCGGTAATGTCGCTGATGGCGGTGCCGAAGTTGAAGGAATAGGTAGTATTTGGGGCCAGCGGCTTATCGAAGGTTAGGGTAATGGACGTGCGGTCTTCGCGCACTTTGTAGGGGTTGTCGTCGGAGAGCAGCGGGGCCACGATGAGGTTTTTGGCCAGCTCTTTCAGCTGCACTTGCTCCGAAAACTCCAGCCGCACCGACTGGCCCTGGTAATTGCGGGTGCCGTTGGCCGGCACCGTGCGCACCAGCTTGGGCGGAATGGTGTCCCGAATACCGCCTTCAGGCGAACTAATGGCCGCGCAGCCGCTCAGGCCCGCGGCGGCGGCAAACAATAGGAACAAGGAGGCGCGGGCGCAGGCAGACTGGAGCATTGCGGGCAGGCAGTTGGGAAAGGTGACAGATTTCGGCCCCGCCCAGGCGGGCGTTTCCGAACTCCGAAGGTACACGCTGTAACGCGGCTCAGGTCCAAAACTGTCATGCCCGGCTGCTACATCATCCGTCAAACAAAGCGAGGAATCCGAAATACGTCAGTAGACGTCCCGGATTCCTCGCTGTATTCGAGCTAGCAACAGGTTTTGCCTTAGTGCTATAGCCTCTCCCCTACCCTACTGCTTAGCGCTTGCGCACCACGTAAATCAGGCTGCTGTACTGGCCTTCGTGCTGGGCTGCGTACTGGTTGGATTTGTAGCCGGCCTTGAGCACCGTGAGCATCCCGCCGCCGCGTTCAGCGCGGTGCTTTTCGCTGAGCATGCTCACGTAATAGGCATCCAGCGGCATGGGCAGCACCTCCAACACCTGCATCTTGTGCTTTTTAAGCAGCTGGGTCATGGTTTTGGGGCTGAAGTGGTAGAGGTGGCGCGGTACGTCGTAAGCAGCCCAGTCCTGGCGGTAGTGCTGGGCATCGAGGCTGTCCACGTTGGGCACAGCAATGACGAGCGTACCGTCGGGCTTCAACAAGCTGATGAGCTGAGCGAGGGTTTCGTTCAGACTGTGAACGTGTTCCAGCACGTGCCAGAGCGTAATGGCATCGAAACTGGCGGGCTGAAACTGCACCAGACTCTCGGTGCCGATGGGCTGGCCTACTCGTTCGGTAGCTTCCTCGCGGGCGCGGGCGTTGGGTTCCCAGCCGGCCACCTGCCAGCCGTCGGCTTTGGCGGCGGCCAGAAAGTGGCCCGTGCCGCAGCCGTAGTCGAGGAGGCGGCCCTTGCTGGCGCGCTGATTGACCAAGGCTACCTTGCGGCGCATAGTAAAGTAGCGCGCTACTTTGTAGGCTTGGTTGATGACCCCTCCTGCCCCACTGTTGTGCGACACGTACTCCTCCGACTCGTAGTAGCGGCCGATGTGGGCGGCGTCGGGCCGGGGGTTGGTGAACTGGAATGTGCACGCCTCGCACTGCTGAATGGCGAAACTCTCCTTGCTGACGGATTTATCCTCGACCACCAGCTTGTTGCGAAACTCCGTTTTGCCGCAAACCGGGCACTTCTCCAAACGCTCGTAAATCACAGATGCTCGCTGATTATGTTGATTTCGCTGATTGCGACAACCGGCCTGCGCAGAGAAGCCAGCCGCAAGGCGAAGGTACAAAACCAAACCGGCCGCCGTTTCGGAAAGAAACGGCGGCCGGTTTGCTAACCAGAACGTGATTAGTTAAGAACGTCATTCCGAGCGGAGCGAAGAATCTCGCGCGCTGCCGTTATAATGGTAATTCAACAAAGCGGTAGAGCTGTTTCGACAAACTCGGCATCACAATGCAGTTTCTATGGCCAAGCCACTTATTTCTTCACTTCGTATTCTTCTCTGATCCAACGAATGGCTCGTGGCACTACTTCGCTCGACTTGAGCGGCTCGTCGGGTGCTAGGGATTGGCCATACTGTACTAAGCGGCGGTCGGCGAATACAGCGGTTGTCAGCAAGAGAACGGACCCCTCAGACAAATAAAAGCGGCTTCTGCTGGTCGATACCCCGCACGTGCCCGCCCCAAAGCTTCTGGTGTGCTTTCGGGCTTTAAAGGCCACCGCCACGGCCTCGCCTGAACTGGCCGTTAAGGTATCGGTCAGCACGGCTACTATTGGGTTGGCCGACTTAAGCGTATAGTAATTAGCTGTTTCTGCTTGTATGTTGCCGTCCAGCAATGCCTTGCCCTTTTCGTAGCGCCACGCGGTTTTGGTATTATGCGATTCGATGAAATAGCCGAGGGTATCCTCTCCCAAAATCGGCCCTGCCCCCACAAGCATCGGCCACATATTTCCGCCCATATTCCCTCGCAAATCCACGACCCAGCCTTTTAATTCCGGCTTATCCCGCTCCTTGATTTGGGCTTGCACGCGGGTGATATACGCGTCCAGCTTTTCCTGACTGCCGACAACCCACGGAACTCTGATGTAGCCGATGTCCCCAGGCACCGGCTCGTCGGGGTATACGAGGGGTTGCTTGGCAGGGGGCGTTTCGAGGCCCTTCAGCGGCCGGGCGGGCACAAACATACTGTGCTTATCGCCCAGGGCTCCAATAGCAGATACAACCGCTGGATAGACCTGCTCAATTGTTTTGGCGCCACTTGCTTGCGCTAGTAGGTTCTGCCTGAAAACTACCCAGTTTATTGCCGACCGATTAACGAAATTGGCTTGCAGGATACTGGTTACCTCATCCAAATACTTCCGCACCGCAGGTGAAGACAGCCTACGTTCTGCACTATCTGCACTACAAGAGGCAAAGACGAAGAATAGAATACAGAGCTTGACCCTCATGGTTGCGTAGCGTATCAACACAAAGCCCAATTCGCAAAGCTCATCCCAGAACGCCGTTCCTCACTCCGAGCGGAGCAAGGAATGACGTTCTGTTTACTCAGGATGACAAGAGCTACCGCCCCAGATACACCATCAGTACCGACACATCGGCGGGGCTGACGCCGCTGATGCGGCTGGCCTGGCCCAGGGTTTCGGGCTGAATCTTGAGCAGCTTCTCGCGGGCTTCGTGCGAGAGGGCCGGCATGGCGGTATAGTCGAGGCGGCCCTGGATGACGAAGTTTTCCAGCTCCTGCACGCGGGCGGCCTGCTGGTGTTCCTTCTCCAGGTAGGCCTCGTACTTCACCAGAATTTCGGCCTGCTCCAGCGCGTCGGGGCGGTACGCGGCCAGGGCCAGGGTGAGTTCGGGCAGCACGCGGGCCAGGGCTGGCAGCTCGATGCCGGGGCGGCGCAACAGGTTCACGGCGCGGGTTTTCTCGCTGATAACGGCCGAGCCGATTTCCGTGAGCCAGGGGTTGATATCGGCAGCCTCGATGCCGAAGTTCTTCAGCAGCTTGGCTACTTCCTTGGTCTGCTGCTCCTTTTCGCGCACCAGCTGCATACGCTCCTCCGAGGCCAAACCCAGCTCGTAGCCCAGCGGCGTGAGGCGCAGGTCGGCGTTGTCCTGGCGCAGCAGCAGGCGGTGCTCGGCGCGGCTCGTGAACATGCGGTAGGGCTCGTCGGTGCCTTTGTTCACGAGGTCGTCGATGAGCACGCCGATGTAGGCCTCGCTGCGCTTGAGCACGAAGGGCGCCTTGCCGTGCACCTTGTTGTGGGCGTTGATACCGGCCATCAGGCCCTGGCAGGCGGCCTCCTCGTAGCCGGTGGTGCCGTTGATCTGGCCCGCGAAGTACAGGTTCTGAATCCGCTTGGTTTCCAGGGTGAGGTGGAGCTGCGTCGGCGGGAAGAAGTCGTACTCAATGGCGTAGCCGGGCCGGAACATCTTGGCGTTTTCGAAGCCGGCAATCTTGCGCAGGGCGCGGTACTGCACGTCCTCGGGCAGACTGCTGCTGAAGCCGTTCACGTACACTTCCACCGTGCTCCAACCTTCCGGTTCTACGAAAATCTGGTGGCGGTCCTTGTCGGCGAAGCGGTTGATTTTGTCCTCCACCGACGGGCAGTAGCGCGGCCCCAGACCCTTGATGCGGCCCTGAAACATCGGCGACTTCTCGAAACCCTCTTTCAGGATTTCGTGGACTTCGGAGTTGGTGTAGGTGATGTAGCACGGGCGCTGGTTGCGCAGCGCGGGCGTGTCGAGGTACGAAAACTTGCTGGGCTCGGCGTCGCCGGCCTGCTCCTCCATTTTGCTGTAGTCGAGCGAGCGGCCGTCCACGCGGGGCGGGGTGCCGGTTTTCATGCGCCCGGCCTCAAAGCCCAGCTCTAGCAGCTGCTCCGTGATTCCGGTGCTGCCCTTCTCAGCCGCGCGGCCGCCGCCAAACTGCTTCTCTCCGATGTGAATAAGCCCGTTCAGGAACGTACCGTTAGTGAGCACCACCGATTTGCCCCGGAACTCGATGCCGAGCTGGGTTTTCACGCCCACGCACACGCCGTCTTCCACCACGAGGCCGGTTACGGCTTCCTGCCAGAAATCCACGTTGGGCGTTTGTTCCAGCGTCATGCGCCACTCCTCGGCGAAGCGCATCCGGTCCGACTGCGCCCGGGGGCTCCACATGGCGGGGCCTTTCGAGCGGTTCAGCATCCGGAACTGAATCATGGTTTTGTCGGTGATGAGGCCCGACTGGCCGCCCAGCGCATCCACCTCGCGCACAATCTGGCCCTTGGCAACCCCGCCCATGGCCGGGTTGCACGACATCTGCGCAATGGTGTTCATGTTCATCGTCACCAGCAGGACCTTGGAGCCCATGTTGGCAGCCGCGGCGGCGGCCTCGCAGCCAGCGTGCCCGGCTCCTACTACAATGACATCGTACTCTTCTTGCTGAAACATGAATTCGCGGATTTAAGCCAATAGGACGGTCTGAGCGGGAAACTGACGTCGGCTAATCAGTACAACTAGTCGTTGTCCCGTTGCGCGGGCCGTTTGCAGGAAACAGGTTACACCGAAGGGAAAGTTCGCCCCACAGTTAAACAGAAAACGCCCGCAGGTGGCAGGCGCTTTGTCAGGAAAACCGCGGCCAAGTGCCCCACGCAACACGCTCAAAACGTGCGCAAAGATACGCAGTGCAGCGCGTTTTCACGCGGTCCGGGGCTTCAAGCATCGTCGATGGGCGCGAAGTCGTCCTCATTCCAATCTGCCAGCAGTTCAGTTGCTTGCCGGTTCACTTCGGGCCAGGAAAACGGCAGCCATTGCCCGGTCAGGCAGTCGAATACCTCCGTGGCGGCCGGGCACGGGAACAGCTTATAGTCGAATTTGGGGTAGTTGTGGACCACGTAGCCGGGGTAGTAATAGAAGTGGCCCAGGGTGCGGGCGTGTTCCAGCTTCAGCAGCATCAGTACCTTGCCCAGGCTGAATTTGCGGTATTCGGGGTGGTAGAAGTTCATGATGCCAGCCAGCGTACGGGCCCCATTATCGAAGATGCCCGTCGCCACCAGCCGCGCCCCGTCCCGGATTTCCAGCACCTCCGTATTGAACACGTTGTGGATAGCGCCGGCCAGCAGAAATGCCTCCACCGTGGGCGGCGCATCGAAGGTGATGGAGGCCCGGTAGGCCGCATATAGTTCCTCCAACTCGGCCGTGAGCCGGAACGGCCGCCGCACCACTGTAAACCGCTCGGCGAGGCGTAGCAGGCGGCGCTGCTCGGAGCCGTAGTGCACGCGGGCCAGCTCCAGCCGCAGCCAGTGCACCGTGTACAGCCCGCCGTCAATGGGCAGAAACCGGCAGGTAAACAGGTCCTGGTGCATGCGGTAGTAGCCCTGGCCCAGGTAGTAGTCCAGCGCCGGGCCGGGAATGATGCGGATAGGTTGCGGTTGCGGAGTAGCGGACATAATGGAGTAGCCAGGATACAAAGAACGTCATGTAGAACGAAGCCTAAGTATGACGTTGAACGGTGTAGAGACGCAATATTTTGCGTCTCATCGTTGCTGACGTTGTTCAGACCAGACAGCTTGGTTCCGGTCGTTCGATGTCAGCAACGACGAGACGCAAAATATTGCGTCTCTACCCCGTTCAACAAAAAACGCCCACCGAATGGTGGGCGTTTCAATCTAGTAAAGCAGCGCGGGCTAAAACGTGCGGAGCAGCAGGCAGTCGTCTTCCTTTTTGCGCATGGCGGTCTGGCTGAGCAGGTCCTTGTCGGCGTAGCCAAGCAGGTGCAGCACGCCGTGAATCATCACACGATGCAGCTCGTCCCGGAACGTGACACCATGGGTCAAGGCGTTTTCGCGCACCCGATCCACCGAAATGAAGATGTCGCCTTCGAGGATGTCGGCGTCGTCGGCATTGTCGAAAGTGATGACGTCAGTGTACGTGTCGTGGTCGAGGTACTCCACGTTTACCTTGTGCAGGTATTCATCGGAGCAGAAAATGTAGGTGAGCTGCACGATTTCATGCTCGTGCACTTCGGCTACGCGCTCAATCCAGGAGGTCAGCTCCTGGGCGTCGGCCAGCTCAAATTCCACTTCCTCCACCATGAACTCGATGCCGTGGCTTTCGCCCCCGAAATCATCTTCGTCCTCAAATTCATCGTGCTCGGTAGGCAGGTCGCTCATGGCAACGAAGCAGGGTTAATGGGTCGTAGTTTCGGAGCTGTTCAGGGCCTCAGTCGATTCGGCTTCTGGGGTGGGCAGCATAAAGGTCAGCTGCACATGGCGGCCGTCCTTCTGAAACTCCACTTCATCGGCCAAGTGGCGGATGAGGAAGATGCCCCGACCGCCGGGGTTTTCCAGGTTTTCAGGAGCGGTAGGGTCTGAAAGGTTCGTGTAGTCGAAACCCATGCCTTCGTCCTCAATCTCAAACTTCACCCGATCCGGCTCCACGAACAGGGACAGGAACACGTTTTTGTCCTTATCGAACTTGTTGCCGTGGCGGATAGCGTTGTTCACAGCTTCCGTGACGGCCACCATGATGTTGCCGTAAATATCGTCGTCGATGTGAAAGGTATCCTTCGAGTTGTCGATAAAGCTTTCTACAACGCGGATATTTTCAACCAGGGAAGGAATCTGAATTTTGACCTGCTTCATAAAAGAGGAAAAGAGAGGGGCAGCGGGTAAGAGGGTAAAATTAGCAGAACGCTATTTCATTTTCTGAAAATATTCACTCACCTCGCGTTGATAGTACGGGGTAAGCGTGGGCGGTACCGTTCGCAGCAGCTCCGTCTGGCGGTTTTGCTGGCGTTTGTATTGCTGAAAAGCCGGCGGAAATACCGGCGGACGGCTCTGTGCCGTCTGCGCTTCCCGCTTATCATCCTGGTCCCGTTCCCGGGCCGATTTCTCGGCTTCCAGCAAACGAGTGAGGATTTGGCGCTGGCGCAGAATGGTTTGCTCCGTCAGCCGCTTGTTTACGAGGTCGGTTTCGGTTTGTTCCATCATTTTTTTCACGTCGCCGAGGCCACCGGCACCATCCTGGCCTTTACCGTCTTTGTTGGAACCGGGTTTACCGCCACCTTTCTGCTGCATGCGTTCCAGATCCTGCATGGCTTGGCGCAGCATCTGCTGCTGGCCGGCCAGCTTGGCTAGCTCCTCACTCAGGGCCCGACCGGTTTTGCCGCTTTGCTGGAGCTGCTGAATCTGCTGGTTGAGCTGCTGTTGCATGCGGCCCATCTGGCCTTCGCCGGCGCTGCTGCCTTTTTTCTTCTTGCGGCCCGGCTTGCCACCACCCTGCATCTGCTGCTGGCTCTGGCTTTCGCGCTGTTGCTGCTGCATTTGCTGGAGAGCATCGTTGAGCATCAGGGCCAGGTTGTTCATGCTGGTCATGGCCAGCTGCTGGGAGTTGGTAGCACGGCCCACGTTGCGTTGCCGGATCTGGTCGAGGCTCTCGTCCATGCGGCCGTTCATCTCGCCCACCTCCCGGGTCACGAAGCTCTTGATCTGGAACACGCGCTTGGCCAGGGCATACAGCGAATCCTGCACCACGCGGGCGTCGTCCTTGAGCTTGCGCTGCGTCTGACCCAATTGCACAAAGCGCGGGTCCGACTGGTCTACCTGGCGGAACTGCTTCATCAGGTTTTCCTGGTCGAAGCTGAGCTTGAGCAGGTTTTCCAGGATGTCGCGCAGGTCGTCGATGTTCTGCTGCTGCTCGTCCGATTCCTCCTGCTCCATCTGCTGCTGCATCTTCTGGGCCATCTGCTGCATTTTCTGGGCGGCCTGCTTTTGGTTCTGGCTGGCTTTCTGGTTCTGGTTTTTGCCCAGCTGCTCCTGGCTCTGCTGCTGTTGCTCATCCACCTGCTGCTGGTCCTGCTTCATCTCGTCGGCCCCGTTCTGGCCGTCGAGCTGCTTATCCAGCTCCTTCAGGTCCTGGAGGTCCTGCTTCACCTCGTCGAATTTCTGCTGCTGCTCGGCCTGCTGGTCTTTTAGTTTTTCGTTTTTGTCTTTCTGTTGCTCGTTGCTGAGCTTGTTGTCGGGGTTCTGCTTGTCGTTTTTCTGGGTTTCCTCGGCCAGTTTCTGCTGCTCCTGGGCCAGCTGTTGGAGCTTTTCGAGGGCCTGGTCCTGCTTCTGCTCAAACTGCAGCTGCTTGAACATTTCGAGGGCGCGCTCCAACTCCTTCTGCAGGGTATTTTCCTTGTTTTCGAGCTGCTGCAGCAGCTTCTGCATGTCGGGCTGGTTCTGGTCCTGCTGCTGCTCCAGCAGCTTGCGCAGCTCCTCGTAGAGCTTCTTGGTTTCGGGGTCGAGCAGGTCTTCCATCAGCTTCTGCAGCTCCTTGGCTTTCTCGGCCAGCTCCTCGTTTTTCTGCGGGTTCAGCTCGTTCTGCTGCTCCTGGAGCTGCTCAAACTGCCGCTTCAGCTCGTCCATGGCCTGGTCCATCTGCTGCTTCTGGTCGAGCATGTCCTTGAGCTGCTTGCGGTCCTGGAAGTTCAGGTCGCGCTTCACCTTCAGCTTGTCCTCGGCCTTGGCCAGCTCGCGCTCCATCTTTTTGCTCTGCTGGGCAGCCTGGCTAAGCTGGCTCTGCACGGCCTGGCTCTGGGAGGCCAGTTGCTGGCGCTGTTCGGCCCGGCCGGGCAGGCGGAACTCGGCGGTGCGGCTGCGGGCGGCCTTGGGGCCGTGTACGCCGTCGTTGTCCCAGGCCTGCACGAAGTATTCCAGCCGGTCGCCGGGCTTCAGGTTGAGCGGGCGCGCATCCCACTGGTAGGCGTAGCTCTGGCTGGGGCCGGTGCCCAAAGGCAAAGCCTTCACCTGGTAGGCGGCATTGGGCCGGCCTTTGCTTAGCACGCGGTAGTGCAGCTGCAGGCGCGAGAAGCCGTAGTCGTCGCGCAGGTTGCCACCCAGGGCCAGGAAGCGGCGGGCGGTGGTATCCTGGAAGGTTTCCAGCGTCACTTCGGGCACCTGGTCGGGCACCACAGTGAGCTGGTATTCGATGGGGTCCCGGTTGGGGCTGGCCGCGTTGCGCAGCTGCACTGCGTACGACTGGCTGCGCAATGCCCGGCGGCTAACGAGAAATTGACCGTCATCGGGGGTGGCGGTGAGGGTTTCGTTGGGGTTGCGGAACTGCAGGCGGAGCTGGTCGGTGGCCTCGGTGCTGAACTCCCAGCGCAGGTCGGTGCCCTCGGGCACGGTGAGGTTGCCGGCGTTGCGCAGGGTTTCGGCGGGCCGCCGCAGGTAGGCCGGGTAGCTGGCCCGCACCACAAAGTCGCGCAGGTTGGGCCGGGTTTTTACCGTCAGGTTGTAGGCTTCGGAGCTGAAGCCAGCGGCCGAGAATTGAAACTGCACGTTACGGCGCAGCTGCCGGAACTCGTAGCGGAACTGGTTGTCGGTGGTGCGGGTGAGGCGGCGCTGCCGGCCATCGTATTCTATGCTGATTTCATTAGGCAGGGCCTCCCCTTCCACGGCCACGGTCAGGCTGAAATCCTCGCCCTGGAAAGCCGTGAGCTGTTTGTTTTCCACGATGAAGCGGAACGGCGCGGGCGGACTGTAGGTGCGGTTGTAGTTCAGAATGCGGCCGGTGCCCTGCACAAACAGGCGCGGGTACACCAGCAGCAGTACCATCACCACCACGGCCGGCACGGCCACGTACTTCCACAGCGGCCGGGTCTGGGCCTGAATATTGATGCCCTGGCTGAACTCCACACCCCGCAGCTGACCGGCGCGCTGCTCCAGGCTGGCGGCCAGCAGGGCGTTTTCCTGGGCCTGGCCGCGCAGTTGCAACGCGTTCAGGAGCTTGTCCTGCACCTCCGGGAATAGCTCCCCTACCCTACGGGCCGCCTGCTCGTCGCTCAGCATGCGGCGCAGGTGGGTGAGGGCAGCCAGCGGCTGCCAGATCCAGCGGAAGAAGGCCACGGCCACCCCGCCCACAAACCCAAACAGCAGCCCGGCCCGCACCCAGGTGGGCAGGTACAGGAAGTATTCGAGCAGGTTGAATACCAGGAACAGGCTCAGCACGAGGCCGCCGGCTACCAGCAGCCCCCGCACCAGCAGGTTCAGGTAAAATTTGCGCTTGAAGGCATCCAGGCGGGCCAGTACGTCGTCCAGCGCCCGGGTTGTTGCGGGGTCTTTCTCCACTACCATAAGGGTGCCGCCTAATCCGGGCATGGGAAAGATACGGATTTCGGCCCGGCGGCTGCACGTAGGCTACATTCCGGGCGGGGTAAGTGGTTCCCGGAGGGGTGAAGGTGGTCGGCCGGATGCTACTGCCGCTGCTCATCTGCCACCCACGCAAACCGGCCCGACCTGCTTGCGCAGACCGGGCCGGTTTCAGGGGCTAAGAGGCCGTTCAGGCCTACTTCGCGTCCTTGTCCTTCTTGGACTTCTTTTTCTCTTTCTTACCGTTAGCGTCCTTGGTAACCACCTTCATCTTCTCCGCTTCCAAGGGTGGGGTGAGAGTAGAAGTTGGGGCCGCGGCCGGGGCGGCGGTGGCTACGCGGGTACCTTCGGCATCCAACTCTACCACCTCATAACCTAGCTCTGAAAGGCTGGGAAAAGCCTTGGCCCGGTCACCGACGACCACGATGTACATGTTATCGGCGGGCAGGTATTTCTGGGCAATGCCCTGCACGTCCTCTTTCTTGAGGGCTTTTAGGATGTCGCTCTGCTGCTGCACGTAGGTGGTGGGCAGGTCGTACTCCAGCAGGCGGCTCAGGAAGGCGGCTTTCTGCTGGCCGGTTTCGTAGCGCAGCGCGTCGCTCTGGCCCACCGAGGCTTGCAGGAACTGCAGCTCTTCGTCGGAAATGCCGTTGCGGTAGTTCTGGATTTCCTTCATGAACTCCTTCACCGAGGCGGCGGTGGCATCGGCGCGCACGCCGGCCTGGGCGGTGTAGGGCCCCACGTAGCGCGTGCCCTGGAAGCCCGAGCGGGCCCCGTAGGTGTAGCCTTTATCCTCGCGCAGGTTCAGGTTGATGCGCGAGTTGAAGGCGCCGCCCAGCAGGTAATTGCTCAGGTAGGCGCGGTAAAAGTCGCCGGTAGCATCGTAGGTAAGGGGTGTGAGGTAGCCCACCCGGATTTCCGACTGCGCGGCACCGTCCTTGTTCACGAAGTAGATGCGCGTCTTATCGGGCTGGGTGGTCGCCATGCCGGCCGGCAGGCTGATACGCTTCTGCTCCCATGTTTTGAGGAAGCCCAACTGGTTGGTGAGGCCGGCCTGGTCCACGTCGCCCACGGCCACCAGGTAGCTCACGTTGGGCGCGTAGTTCTGCTGGTAGAACTGCTTCACGTCGTCGAGGGTGAGGCTCGTGACGGTGGCCACGGTACCGCTGCCGGGCGTCTGCATGATGTCGCCGGCTCCGTACACAAGGCGAGCAAACGTCTTATCGGCAATGACGACCGGCTGGGTGCTCTGGTTGGCAATACCTTCCAGGGTCTGCTTTTTGAGGCGGGCGAAGTCGGCCTCATCGAAGCGCGGGTGCAGCAGACGCTCCTCCAGCAGCTTCATGGTAGCAGGCAGGTTCTTGGTCAGGCTCTGCACATACACGGTGGTGTTGTCGTCGCCGGTGTTCACCCGGATGGTGCTGCCCAGCTTGTCCAGCTCGGAGCTGAACTGCTCGCCGGTGTACTTCTGGGTGCCCTCGTTCAGCATAGCGGCCGTGAGCGAAGCAATACCAGCCTTGTTGGGCGTGGCCTGCTCCAGGCGGTGGCCGCCGCGCATGGTCAGCAGCATGGTCACCGTCGGAATTTCGGCGTTGCGGCTGCCCATCAGGCGCAGGCCGTTCGGGAAGGACGCCTGCCACACGGTGGGTACCTGCACCACCGGGTTGGCACCCGAGCCGGGCTGCTTGCTCCGGTCGAAGGTGTCGGTGGCCTTCACGTATTTCAGGCCGTCGTAGCCGTAATCGGGGGCCTTGTAGCCATCCTTGCTGGCGGTGTAGTTATCAGCCTTGGCGGGGGCCACGCTGCCGGTTTTGGGCACCACGCTCAGAATCACGGCGTTTTTGCCTTTGAGGTACTGGTTGTACACGCGGTTCACCTCGGCGGGCGTTACGGCGCGCAGCTGCTTCAACTCCTCGGGCAGGCGGTTGGGGTTGCCGAAGTAGGTCTGGTTGGCAGCCAGTTGGCTTACTTTGCCCTGCACGCTGGCCAGGCCGTTAATCATCTGGGCCTCGGTGCTGGCCTTGTAGCGGGCCACCTGCTCGGCGGTAGCACCGGTGCGCTCAAACTCTTTGAGGGTGTTGCGTACCTTGATTTCCAGCGAATCGAGGCCTTTGCCGGGGAAGGGCAGCGTGACAATGGTGAACTCGCCGGCCAGCTCCGAGGTGCTGTTGTAGGCCTGAGCCTGCACCGCCTGCTGGGTTTTGGTGAGGTTCTTATAGAGCAGGGAGTTTTTGCCACTGCCAATGATTTCGGCCAGCGCATCAAGGGCAAACTCGTCGGGGTGGCCGCTGGGCACCGTCGGGAATACCATTTGCAGCATCGGGAAGCGCACGTTGTCCTTGTAGCTCACGTAGCGGTCAGCGGTGAGCTTGGGGGCGGGCAGCTTCTGGGCCGCTACGGGCTGGCCTTTGGCAATGGGGCCGAAGTATTTCTCGGCCAACCGGATAACGTCGGCCGGCTTTACGTCGCCGCCCACGGTGAGGGTAGCGTTGTTGGGGCCGTACCAGCGCAGGAAGAAGTTCTTGAGGTCGTTTACGTCGGAACGGTCCAGGTCTTCGAGGTAGCCGATGGTGAGCCAGCTGTAGGGGTGACCATACGGATAGAGCGTGCGGCTCACGTTTTCGGAAGCCAGGCCGTAGGGACGGTTGTCGTAGTTCTGGCCCCGCTCGTTTTTCACGGTGCTGCGCTGGTTCTCGAACTTGGGCTGGGTCACGGCATCCAGCAAAAAGCCCATGCGGTCGGCCTCCAGCCACAGTGCGGTTTCAAGCTGGTTGCTGGGAACGGTTTCGAAATAGTTGGTCCGGTCGCGGTTGGTGCTACCGTTGAGCGTACCGCCGGATGCCGAAACGGTTTTGAAATGCTGCTCGTCGGCCACGTGGTCGGAGCCCTGGAACATCATGTGCTCAAAGAAGTGGGCAAAGCCCGACTTGCCAATCTGCTCCCGGGCCGAGCCCACGTGGTAGGTCACGTCCACATGTACCAGCGGGTCGGAATGGTCTTCGGCCACGATGACGGTGAGGCCGTTGGGCAGCACATACTTTTCGTAGGGAATTACCAGCTCCGAGCCTTTGCGGGTGACTTTTTCCACGAGGCGGGCTCCGCCGGTGGTAGCGGCCGGAGCCTTGGTAACGGTGGCGGGTTTGGGGGTAGACTTTTGCGCCAGGGCCGGCTGAACGGCTAGCGAAGCGCCCAGGCCCAGCAGCAACAGGTGATTACGAGTCATCAAAATAAGGAGGTGAGTGAGACGAATGGAAGCGGAAGTTACGCCCCGCCGCGCAAACGGCCGGGTGGCCGGCCCCCGGATTCCAACCAACTCGGCAGTTTCGGCCCCGAAAGCCCGAAAACCGGCCGTTAACGGGTACGGTGGCGTTCGGCCGCGCGGGGCCACGGCAGGTTCACCGGAGATTCATGTAGCGGCGGCATCTTTCGGCCGGACCGCGCGAAAAGTCGCCTTACCTTTGCCCGACTGCCGTATGCCTGACTCCAACCTCCCCGATTATCTGCACCTCTCTTACCGTTCCGATTTGGCGGTGGTGTTTCTGCGCTGGACCCGGCCTGCTACCTCCGCCGAGCACCGCGAAGGCTACCGCACCGGCCTAGTGCTGGCCCGGCGCGAACAGGCCGGCCGCTGGCTGATTGATCTGCGCAGTCGGGGCCTCGCCGACCCGACGGATCTGCAGTGGCTGCTAGAGGAGTTTCGGGTCGAGTTGAAGGCGGCTTTGCCGGGTATCCCGCGCCGCCTAGCTTACCTCACCACGCCCTACCACGCCGACATCCTGCGCCCCCGCCTGGCCGAGTACGACCACGACCCCACCAACAGCACCCAACTGCGGGTGTTCACCGAGGAGCAGCTGGCCCAGCAGTGGCTGCAGCACGGCTAAGCGCGTAAGTATTACGCTACACTAAAAAGCCCCGCTGCACTCAGGTGCGGCGGGGCTTTTTGCTGTCCGTTAGTCGGTGGTTGACGGGTTACACGCGCGGGTTCGATTCCACGGTGGTGTCGTAGCCGGGCGAGCTGGTCTGGAGGGTCGCGTCAGCGGGCAGACGGATGTCGTCGGCGTCGTGGACGCGCAGGGTCAGCAGGCCCGAGATGATCATGGAAACGCCACCCAGAATCAGCGTGTACACGGCTTCGCCCCCGAATACGGTTTTGGTGAAGAAGCCCAGAATCAGGCCCGCCACTACCTGCGGAATCACAATGAAGAAGTTGAATACGCCCATGTAGTAGCCCATTTTGTTGGCGGGCAGTGCGCCGGCCAGCATGGCGTAGGGCACGCTCAGGATGGAAGCCCAGGCTATGCCCACCCCAATCATGGACACGAGCAGCATTTTGGGGTCCTGAATGAAGTAGATGGAAATTAGGCCCAGGCCGCCGGCTACCAGGCACAGCAGATGCGTGAAGCGGCGGCTGGTGGCGCGGGCAATAAAGGGCAGCAGCAAAGCTGCCACGGCCGAAACCCCGTTGTAGGTGGCAAAGCACACGCCCACCCAGTCGGCACCCTCATTGTAGAGCTTGGAAGTGGTGTCGGTGGTGTGGTAGATGTGACTGGTGACGGCGGGCGTGGTGTAAATCCACATCGAGAACAGCGCCAGCCAGGAGAAGAACTGCACAATGGCCAGCTGGGCCATTGTCTTGGGCATGTGGAAGATACCGCCGAACGACTCGCGGATACCATTCCAAAAACCAGCGGTGCGGCGCTTCTCTTCTTCAAACTCGGCCATATCAGCCGGCGGGTACTCTTTGGTGGTCAGTACCGTCCAGAGCACTGCCGTGAAGAAGGCAAAGGCCCCGATATAGAAGGCATACTTCACCGAAGGCGGAATCTGACCAGCGGGGGCCGTGTTGGCAATGCCAAACCAGTTGGTAAACATCCAGGGCAGCATGGAAGCTACCACGGCTCCTACGCCGATAAAGAACGTCTGGGCGGCAAAGCCCGTGGTACGCTGCTCCGAGGGCAGTAAATCACCCACCAGCGCCCGGAACGGCTCCATACTGATGTTGATGCTGGAGTCCATGATCCAGAGCATGCCCACAGCCATCCACAGGGCGGATACGTTGGGCATCACTAGCAAGGCAAAGGAGGCCAGCACCGCGCCCACCAAAAAAAACGGCCGGCGGCGGCCCCATTTCGGGCTCCAGGTGCGGTCCGACATATACCCGATGATGGGCTGCACGAGCATACCGGTAAGCGGAGCCGCCAGCCAATACAGCGCTATTTCGGTGCCACCCAGCGTTTCGAAGATTCGGCTCACGTTGGCGTTCTGCAACGCAAAGCCAAACTGGATACCCAGAAAGCCAAAGCTCATGTTCCAGATCTGCCAGAAGCTGAGGCGGGGTTTGTTATCGGTGCCGGGGGGAGCGGCTGCTACACTGGTTGCCATTCTGTGACTGTGTGGGAATTAGGGGAGGGTTTTAGAGCTTAGAGGTGAGAACCGAGAGCTTAGAAACCAAAAAGATGCTAAGCTCTAAGTTCTCACCTCTAAGATCTACTTCTTGGGGTTGATTTCGAAGATGTAAGCGCTTTGGGGAGCCAGGGTGAGGTTGAGGGTTTGCACGGCCGGAGCCTGGCTGAGCAGCTCGGAGTAGGTGTAGAACTGCTGGGGGTTGAGGCCCATCAGTTGCAGCACATTCTGCGGAATCCGGATAGTGGGCTTATAAGTTTTATCGGGGCTGAAGTTGACTACGATGAGCAGCTTTTGCTTCCCGGTGTAGCGCACGTAGGTGTAAAGCTGGCGCTGGTTGTACTGCGCGTCGAGGTTGTTGGCGTCCTGCAGCTCGTAGAATTTGCCCTGGCGGATGGCGTCGCTCTGGCTGGTGAGCGTGAGCAGGCGGGCGTAGAAGTCGTGGAGCTGGCGTTGCTCGGGGCTGAGCTTACCGCCGTCGAACTTGCCGCCGTTCATCCATTTCTGGTGTTCGGGCACGCCCCAGTAGTCGAAGATGGTGGTGCGGCCGTCCTCACCCGAAAAGCCCTCGGAGCCGTGGGCTGGTTCGCCCACATCCTGCCCGAAGTACAGCATTACGGGGCCGGTAGCCAGCGTGGCCGAAACCGTCATGGCCGGAATGGCGGCGCGGGGGTTACCGGCGAAGTCCTTGCTGGCAATGCGCTGCTCGTCGTGGTTTTCCAGGAAGCGCAACATGTGGTTGGCAATGCCGCGGCTTTCCTCCTTCCATACTTTGGTGATGTCCTCGGTGCTGCCCTCGCCGCGCATGAGGCGGCGCAGGCCGTCGTAGAGGCCCACCTTGTCGTAGAGGTAATCGAACTTGCCCTGCTCGATGTACATCTTGTACGTCTTGGCGTCGTAGGCCTCGCCGATAAAGACCAGCTTGGGGTTCACCTTTTTCAGCTCCGGAATCACCCAGGCCCAGAACTCTACCGGCACCATCTCGGCCATGTCGCAGCGGAAACCGTCCACGTCCTTCTTGGCCCAGAAGATGAGGATGTCGCGCATTTTCAGCCACGTATCGGGCGTTTGCTCGAAGTGCTTTTTGCGGCCGTTCTGGTAATCGACGCCGTAGTTGAGCTTGATGGTTTCAAACCAGTCGTCCACCTTGGGCGCTTCCGAAAACACGTCGTTGCCGGTGGCTTTGGCCGGGTTTTCCTGGAACTTGCCGTCCTCGCGGGGGCCTTTCAAATCACCCAGCGGGTTGTAGCCGGCCGGCACCACGAAGGGCTTGCCAGGCAGGTAGTAGAAGTTGTTGTTGGGCGCGAAAGCCGTGGTTTTGTCGTCCTTCTCCCCCAAATCGGCCACGCCCGCCGGGTTGGCATCCGACTTGTAGGTGCGGGCCACGTGGTTGGGTACGAAGTCGATGATGACTTTCAGGTCGTTGTCGTGGGTGCGCTTCACCAGGGCCTCGAACTCCGCCATGCGGTTCTTCACGTCCACGGCCAGGTCGGGGTTCACATCGTAGTAATCCTTGATGGCGTAGGGCGAGCCAGCGCGGCCTTTCACCACGTCGGCATCATCCAGGGCAATGCCCTGCTTGGTGTAGTCCGTCATGGTGGCGTGCTCAATCACGCCGGTGTACCATACGTGGCTGGCCCCCAGCTTCTTGATGGCCTGCAGGGCCGGACCGGTAATGTCGTTGAACTTACCCACGCCGTTTTCCTGGAGCGTACCGTAGGGCTTGTTCACGGCGGTTTTGTTGCCGAACAGGCGGGTCATCATCTGGTAAATCACCAGCTTATGATCCTGGGGCTGCTCGTCGGTGGTATTGGGGTCCGAGGAGGCAAAGGAATCAGCCACGGAAGCGGAGGGTTGCAAGGTGAAAGAAGAAAGCCCGAACGCAGCCAGCCCCAGAGACAGGGCCGCCGCCGGCAGCAGCAGGTATTTCATAGGTAAGCAAGATAGGCGTTTAGGTGGGTTGTCATTGTGAGCCGCGCGAAGCAATCCGTCCTTTTACATCTGAAAGCTTCCGGATTTGACAAGCCTATGATAGACCACGCACCATTGGCTTCTGAATAGGTCTAAGCTAAGCGCTCAGAAAAGGAAGGATTGCTTCGCGCGGCTCGCAATGACAGTTTACCATTCCTGCGTCATCGGGTGCAGCATCAGCTCGTCGATGACCACGTGGGCCGGGGCCTCCAGCACGTAGCGCACTGCCTGGGCCACATCGGAGGGCTTGAGATGGGTTTTCTCGGCGTCGGGGCTGCCGGGGCGGGAGTCGTTGAAGTACGTATCCACCAGACCGGGGTAGATGGTGCTCACCTTCACGCCGTGGGGGCGCACTTCTTTGCGCAGCGAGGCCAGCAGGGCATCCTGGGCGTATTTACTGGCCCCGTAGGCGGTGCCGTGCTCGAAGGTGCGCTTGCTCACATCGGAGGTAATGCCCACGATGTGGCCCCGGCCCTGGGCCTTGAAGTGCGGCACCGCCGCCTTACACAGCAGAAACGTACCCTTCACGTTCACGTCGAAGATCCGGTCCCACTCGGCGGCCTCGAAGTGCTCCAGCAGGTTGAAGGAGCCCACGCCCGCGTTGCACACCAGAATATCGAGGCGGCCGAAGCGGCTGAGCGTTTCCGTGACGATATGCCGGGCGTCGGCCTCGTCGGCTACGTCGGCGGGAATGGCCAAGCCTTGGGTTTTGGCGTTGAGCTCTTCAAGTTCCTCAGCGGTGCGGGCTACGGCTACCACTTTGGCACCCTGCAGGGCCAGCAGCAGGGCAATAGCGCGGCCGATGCCCCGGCTGGCACCCGTTACAATGGCTACTTGGTTGGTGAGGTCGGTCATGGCTTTATCAGGTTGAAGCTGAAGATAGTACCAAGCGGTAGTACATAAGTAGCGACGAGCGGCCGTGGTTCCGCCGCTCGTCGCTAATCTTATTTTTTCAGCTCCACCACCCAGGCCGTGCGCCCGGGAACCTTAAAGCTCTTGAGGTCAGCCAGGGCCGCGCCGGAGTTGATTTCCACCCCGGAGCTAAAGCCGCCAGTACGCTCCGCAAACCGCGCGCCGTCCACTGTTTTCTCGTCTTTGTTGCCGTTGAGCAGGATCATCACCGCCTCGTCCTGGTCGTTGTACCGGAAATATACATACACGCCATCCTGCGGAATGAACTGCATGAGCTTGCCGGTGGCCAGCACCGGGTGCGCCTGGCGGTAGAGGCTGAGCTTGCTGAGGTAGTTAAACGCCTCACCGGTCTGGCCCGTGCGGCCGGCCGCCGTGAAGTAGTTGGTTTTGTCGCCGGAGAAGCCGCCGGGGAAGTCCTCGCGCACCTTGCCGTCGGGGTTGCTGAAGTTCTTCATCAGCATCTCGGTGCCGTAGTAGAGTTGCGGAATGCCGCGGGTAGTGAGCAGCCAAGCCACACCCAGCTTGTACTTGTTGAAATCCTCCCCGATTACCGAGTAGAAGCGGCTCATGTCGTGGTTGTCGAGGAAGGTGACGTTGCGGGTGGCGTCCTCGTACATCCAGTCGCCCTGCAGGGCTTCGTACATGCGGTTCATGTTGGGCTGGTCGCCGCGCAAGGCATCATGCACCGCTCCCTGCGACTGGAAATCGAACACCGATTCCAGGTTCGACTTGAAGCCATCGACGGGCTGGAACACGTTGCGGGCGAAGAACGCCTGCTGGGCCGTGCTGCCTACCCAGGCCTCGCCGAAGCTGAACAGCGTCGGGAACTCCTCTTGCATCGCCTGGCCCCACTGCATCAGGAACTTGGGGTCGGAATACGGGTAGGTATCGATGCGGTAAGCGTCGAGGCCGGTGTATTCCACCCACCACAAAAAGTTCTGAATCAGGTAGGTAGCCACCAGCGGGTTGCTCTGGTTCACGTCGGGCATGGTGGTGTCGAACCAGCCTTTGTTGTAGAGCTTGCCGTCCAGCTGGGAGCCGTAGGGGTCGTTGAGGGCCAGGGAGTTGTAGTTACTGCGCGTGAAGCCGGGCCACTGGTTGAACCAGTCTTTGGCGGGCTGATCCAGGAACAGGTAGTTTTTGCTGCCCATGTGGTTGAGCACCACATCATGCACCACTTTCAGGCCGTTGGCGTGGGCCTTGTCCACAAACTGCTTGTACTCTTCCAGCGTGCCGTAGCGGCGGTCGGTGTTGTAGTAGTCGGTGAGGGCGTAGCCGTGGTAGCTGGCCTTGGGCATGTCGTTTTCCACCACCGGCGTCAGCCACAAAGCCGTTACGCCCAGGCTCTTGAAGTAGTCGAAGTGGTTCTCGATGCCTTTCAGGTCGCCGCCGTGGCGGGCGTACATCGAGTCGCGGGCCACTTTGGGGGCACGCATGTCCTTGAGGTAATCGTTCTTGGGGTCGCCGTTCGAGAACCGGTCGGGCATCAGGAAGTAGATGAAATCCTGCTGCGCGAGGCCCTGCACTTTCTGCTTGTCGCCGGGCGTGGTGCGCTGCTTCAGCTCGTAGGCGAAGGTGGTTTTCTTCGCGCCCTGGAACTCCAGCTGCAGCTTGCCGGGCTTGGCCGTGGGGCTGATGGTGAGGTTGATGAGCAGGTAGTTGGGGCTTTCCAGCTTCTGCACCCCGTCCAGCGTCACGCCCTCATAATTCTTGAGAGTAGCGGTGCTGCTGGCAATGCCGGGGCCGTGGACCAGCAGCTGCAACTTCGGGTTTTTCATACCCACCCACCAGAAGGTCGGGTCGATGCGCTGAATGGCGGCGGTTTTGGCGGCCGGGGCGGCCAGTTCGGTAACGGTCAGGGCCGGGGCGGCCAGGGCTACCGACGAGGTAGCGGCGGCCAGCAGCGAGCCGGCCAGCAGAGGTAGAAATCGGAAGGAGTTCATACGCGGGGTGGGAAGTCAGAAACGGTTCTGCCAAGGTACGCACCCCGACCCCGCTCATGCTACTGCCGCCGCCGCCGGAAATGGTGACGTATTGACGGGTTTTTGGTGCTCTGTTGATTCAAGCTGCGCAATGCGGCCGGCGGACCGGGTAATGCGGTTGTATATGACCGGTTCTTCCCCTTCTTCAACCCCAAACAAAAGCCCCGCCGCCCGGAAGGTCCGGACGGCGGGGCCGTGTGCATTGCGCGGGTTACAGCGGGCCGCTTATTGCAGCTTCGCCAGCCACAAAGAGGCGTTCAGGTGCAGGCGGGCGTGGCTCACGTTTTCGTTCCAGCCATCATACACCGTGTTGCCGGGCGAGCCGGTGCCGTCGTCTGCCGGCGAGGAGTCGCCGATAATCACCACGCGGCCGGTGCCGAAGGTGCTGCTAGCGGCCATGGCCAGGCTGTTGCCCTGGGTGGCGGAGGTGCGCCAGATCAGGCCCTGCACCGTGCTGTTGGCGGTGGGGCTGAGCGTCATGGTGGCACCGTTGTGGAAGGACAGCTGCGACACCCGGCCCTGCGAGCCGTTCATGATGGTATTGGTGCTGGTGGTGAGGGCGTTGCTGCTGTTTTCCACGATGTTGTCCATGTTCACCGAGAAGCCGAAGGGGTTGGCTTTCACGGAGTTGTTCTGCATCAGGTCGTTCCAGATTTCGGGCGAGTCCCAGCCGTCGTTGTTGCGGTCCGAGATGGTGTGGTCGGAAATCATGAACAGGCCGCCGCCGTTCTGCACGAACTGCAGGATGGCCGTTTTCTCGGCGGCCGTGAATACCGTGTTCGGCTCATCCACCACAAACACGCTGTAGTTGCTCAGGTCCTGGGAGTTGCTGCTGTTGCCGTAGCTGATGGCCGTGCCGGCGGGCAGCTGCTCCACCGTGTGGCCCAGCTTCACCAGCGCCACGCCCCAGGCCGAAACCGCGCCCGTCCAGAAGGTTTCCGAGGTAGTAGCCGTGATGCCGCTCTGGGCTGGCGTGGGGTAGCGCGAGGCCACGCCACTGTTCACGTCCAATACCCAGTCGGCATTGCCGGCCAGCTCCCCGTGCGAGCCATCGAACAGGAATTTCTTGCCCGTGCCGGTGGGCGGCGGCGTAGTGCCCCCGCCGGAGCCATACTGCTCCATCGTCACGTTATCGAAGTTCACGCGGTTGGTGCCACCCGAGGTCTTGCGGATCTGCAGGCGCAAGTTGCCGCTCAGGTTTACCGTGAACGAGGCCGTGCTGAGCGTGGCGCTGCTGCTGGTAATGGTGCTGCCCACTTTGGCATAGCTGCTGCCGCTGTTCTGGCTTACCCACAGCTCCCACTGCGAGCTGCCATCGGTGCCGTACACGGCGTGCTGCACCGTAACCACGCCCGCGCCGGTGGTGGCGTTGAAGTTCATGGTAAGCGAGCCCACATTGCGCACCCGCACCGACTGCGCGCCGGTTTTAGGGTCGGCGGTGGTGTTGCCCAGCAGAGCGTCGTTGAGCGTCCAGGAGCCCGAGCCAAGCGTGACGGAGCCGGTGGTGTAGGCGGTTTTGGTGCCGGTGTCGAAGCCTTCCGGGAAACCGGCGCTACTCACATCGGCAGTGCCGGTGGCGGTGGTGGCCGCAACGGGGGAAGGAAGATTATCCTGTTTGGCGCAGGACAGAACGGTGAGGCTCAGCAGGGAGGCTGTGAGCCAGCGCAGGGGGTAGCGCATACGGTGTAGGATGGTTGTGGAGTGAGAAAAAGGACTGAAAACCCTTTCGGCAAAGGTATCGGGACCCTGAGTGACGAAAAGGATAAGGAATATTATAGAATTATTATCAAACAGTTAGCTTGCTTAACCCCGTTCCCGGTACCGGATTTTTGCCCCGGAAACTGTCGCCAGACGGAAACGGCTCAGGCAGCCTGACCGGGCCGTTTAATGGTGCTTGTTTGCCTTTTACTAGTGGCTCGTTAACATTTTGGCATTCTTATCTGAATGCAATCCGCTTGGTCCGTTCTTTTCCGCTTTTTTTGGGCTTTCAACCGGCGCGGTGCGGCTTTTCGCACTGCCGGTAAGCTTACACTCACCGCACATTTTCTGCTTGTATGGCATTCGAGTTTAACCCCTACACCCCCGCCCCGGAGTTCAGCACGCCGGCCGCATATTTCTCCATGGAATTTGCCCTGGATCAGGCCCTCAAAACCTACTCCGGCGGCCTCGGCTTTCTGGCCGGCTCGCACATGCGTTCCGTGTATGAGCTCAAGCAGAACCTAGTAGGCATCAGCATTCTGTGGTCGTTCGGCTACTACGACCAGGGCCGCAACGAGGACCAGAGCATGCGCGCCGATTTCCGCCTGAAGCACTACAGCTTTTTGCAGGATACCGGCCTGGTGTTCCCCATCACCATTCACAACGCGCAGGTGCTGGTGAAGGCCCTGTACCTGGCCCCCGACACGTTCGGTACGGCCCCGATGTTCTTCCTCACGACGGACATTCCCGAAAACGACTACCTCTCGCGCACCATCTCCCACCACCTGTACGACGCCGACACGGCCGCCCGCGTGGCCCAGAGCATTCTGCTGGGCGTGGGTGGCGGTAAGCTGCTCGATGTGCTGGGCCGCCACACGGAGGTGTACCACCTCAACGAGGGCCACGGTCTGCCCCTGGCCTTCTACCTCTACGACAAGCACGGCCGTAACCTCGACGAGGTGAAGAAGCGCCTGGTGTTCACCACCCACACGCCCGAGCTGGCCGGCAACGAGGAGCACCCCATCAAGCTGCTGCACGATATGTCGTTCTTCGGCAACGTGCCGCTGGAGGAAGTGCGCAACCTGGGCCTGGTGGAAAATGAGCGCCTGAACTACACGCTCACCGCCCTGCGCTTCTCGCGCATCTCGAACGGCGTGAGCAAGGTGCACGGCGAAGTGGCCAATGACATGTGGGGCACCAACGCGGGCATCTGCCCCATCATTGCCATTACCAACTCCCAGAACGGCACCTACTGGCGCGACCAGCCTTTGCACGAAGCCCTGGTAGCCAACGATGACAAGGCTCTGAAGGCCCGCAAGCGGGAGCTGAAAAAGCAGCTGTTCGACCTCGTGGCCGACCAGACCGGTACTTTGCTCGACCCGGACGTACTGACCGTGGTGTGGGCCCGCCGCTTTGCCGGCTACAAGCGCGCCGATTTGATTCTGCGCCACTTCGAGCGGTTCCTCGACATCGTGAACAACGCCGACCGGCCGGTGCAGGTTATCTGGGCCGGTAAGCCGTATCCGAAGGATTTCGGGGCGGTGGGTCTGTTCAACAGCATCATTGAGAAGACGAAGAACCTCGCCAACTGCGCCGTACTCACGGGCTATGAGCTGGGCCTCTCGGCTGCTCTCAAGAAGGGTTCCGATATCTGGCTGAACACGCCCCGCTACCCGCGTGAAGCCTCGGGCACCTCGGGCATGACGGCCGCCATGAACGCCTCGGCCTCGCTGAGCATTGCCGATGGCTGGATTCCGGAGTTCGTGCGCCACGGCGAAAACGGCTTCATCATCGCGCACACCGACATCAACCAGCCCGATGAGGTGAAGGATAACCTGGAAGCCACCAACGTGCTCGACGTGCTCGAAAACGAAATCGTGCCCCTGTACTACGGCCAGCCCGAGAAGTTCCTGGAGCTGGTGAAAACCGGCATGCGCGAGGTAGAGCCCGAGTTCGAGTCGCACCGCATGGCCACCGAGTACTACCAGCGCATGTACGACGCCAAGTAAAGGCACGCACGCTGCTTAGAAAACCCGCCGGTTCAGGATCTGCCCCTGAGCCGGCGGGTTTTTGCGTTAGTCTGTAACGCCCAATACCCCACGGAGTATCTGCCACACGTTCTGGGCCAGAATTTTCTGGCCCTCGGCGTTGGGGTGTACCCCGTCGGGGAGGTTGAGGTGGCGCTGGCCCATCACGCCGTGCAGCAGGAATGGCACAAAATCGACCTGATTCTTCTCTGCCAGCTGCCGGAACAGCGCGTTGAACTCCTGGGCGTAGTGCCCAAGCCGACCGCCGCCCAGCGTGGCCAGTGGCCCCAAATCAAAGGGAAACTCCAGGCCTACCAGTACCACCCGGGCCTCGGGATGGGCGCGGCGCACCGCATCGAGGATGAACTGCAGGTTCTGGGTGGTTTCGCGGACGGGAATGCCGCGCAGGCCGTCGTTGGCCCCCAGCTCCAGCACGAACACGTCTATTTTATCGAAACGCGCCAGGACGGAGCTGATGCACTGCCGACCCCCGGCAGTGGTTTCGCCGCTGACGCCGTAGTTGTGGGCTTTGTAGGCGAGGCCGGCCGCGTCAATTTTTTCCTGAATACGGGCCGGAAAAGACTCACTGGCGCGGAGCTGATAACCGGCCGTAAGCGAGTCGCCGAAGAAGAGGAGGGTGTGCATAGTGGGAAGCAGCGCGGACGGCTGCGCTGAAGAAAAGTAGCGTCTACGCAGGCCGCAAACGGCTGGCAAAGCTTTCCAGCCAAGATCTAAAAGACAGAATGAGTAAAAACCGGATAGAAAAACTTCACTTGTACGACTACTCACTACGGGAAAGTTGCTACTGTGGAGCTGAATTTTTATACCATCCTCAGGATCAGCATATATATTATGGCCTATATTTCCTAGCTTTGACACAATATTCAGCACCGATGTGTGCAGTTCCCTTTTCGGCGAGTATGAACAAAAATCTACGCTTTCAAGTGTTGGCAGCGGCGGCGTTGGCAACGGCTTCACTTTCAGCCAGCGCTCAAACCGGCAGCGTCGGAATTGGGGTGGCCACTCCCAACTCATCGGCTGTGCTGGACGTGAGCAGCACCACCAAGGGTATGCTGGTACCGCGCCTGACCAGTGCCCAGCGCACGGCCATCAGCAGCCCGGCCCAGGGCCTGCTCGTGTTCCAGACCGATGGCACCCAGCCCGGCTTCTACTACAACGCCAGTACCACCAGCACGGCCAACTGGCTGTGGCTGCCCGATAAGGCCGGGGCCGGCGACAACCTGGGCAACGGCACGGCCACCACGGCCGTGAAGCTGGCCGGCAATACCCTTTCCAACAACGGTACCGGCGGCATCAGCATCACCGACGCGGGCCAGGTGACGGTAACCGGCAACAGCGTGGTAACCGGCAGCGGCAACGTGGGCGGCAGCCTGGCCGTGGGCACCACGGCGGCCCCGGTTAGCACGGCGGCACTGGAGGTCAGCAGCACCAGCAAGGGCCTGCTCCCACCCCGCATGACACTGGCGCAGCGCAACGTCATCGGGAGCCCGGCCGTCGGCCTGCTCATCATCCAGACCGATAACACGCCCGGCCTCTACCAGTACACCGCCACGGGCTGGTCGACGGTAGGCGCGGGCAACTACACGGCCGAAAGCAACTCGGTGAGTACCGCCCCCACGGCTGCCGTGACGGTGGCTCCGGCCGTGACCAACATCGTGTACACCAATAACGGTGGCGGCAACGGAGCCGTGACGCTGGGTGCGGGCACGGAAGGCCAGCGCCTCGTTATCGTCAACAACGACAATGAGTTTCTGACGGTGGTATCGGGCAGCGGCACGGGCAACATCCTGTCGCGGTACGCGGCGCGCTACATCTACACCAACGGGGCCTGGCGCCGGGAGTCGTAGGCGGCTCCTCTTTCCGTATTTCTCTTTCGAGCCCCGCTAGTTTCATGGCTGACTTTTCCTCTTCGGCATCCGGCTCCGCGGCCGGGCGCCGCTCTTTGCGCCAGCGCCTGCAACGCTGGCTGCGGCCCGGCACGGCGGCCCAGCCCCGGCAGCTGGTATCCATGCGCCCCAACAGCTCGCAGCCTTTTGTGGGCGAAATAGCCATTTTCGCCGGCAACTTCGCCCCCTATGGTTGGATGTTCTGCCACGGCCAGCTGCTGCCTATTTCAGAATACGAGACGCTATTCCAGCTGATCGGGACCACCTACGGCGGCGACGGACAGGAGACGTTTGCCCTGCCCAACCTACAAAGCCGGGTGCCGGTGCACATGGGTAGTGGGCCGGGGTTGAGTAATTATCAACTGGCAGAAGCGGCGGGAGTAGAAACGGTAACGCTGAGTACCCAGCAGATTCCGTCGCACACGCATACGTTGAGCGCCAGCGCGTCACCCGGTACATCGGCCTCCCCAATAGGCACTGCGCTGGCTGACAGCGGCTCCGGCTCGGCCCAGTACACGCAGTCAACGGCCAGCCTGGTAAAACAGCCCACCCAGCCGCTGGGCGTGGTGGGTGGCAGTCAGCCCCACGAGAACATGCAGCCCTTCCTGGTGGTGAACTACATCATCTCGCTGTACGGGACGTTTCCTTCCCCTTCCTAAGCCGATTCGCAGTATGTCTTCTTTCAATACTTTGCCAGCGGCCGATTCCTCGCGCCGGAGCTGGTTTAAAAAGCTGGGCGCGGTGCTGGGCGGTGGCCTGCTGCTGGGTAAAAGCCAGGCTGCCACCGCCAGCCCGCTGGGCGTGGCTGAAACGATGGGCAATACGTCGTTTCTGTCGGAAATCATGCTGGTTTCCTTCAATTTCGCCCCCAGAGGCTGGGCCCAGTGCAACGGCCAGCTGCTGCCCATCAACCAGAATCAGGGTTTATTCTCGCTGCTGGGCACCATGTACGGCGGCGATGGACGAACGAATTTTGCCCTGCCCGATTTGCGGGGCCGCGTAGTGGTAGGCGACGGGGCCAACTTTTCGCTGGGCCAGCGCGGTGGGGAGGAGGCGCATCGGCTACTGGCCAGCGAGATTCCGCAGCACGTGCACGGCCTCAAAGCCAGTACCGCCACGGGTACTACCAGCCTCTCGGGTACCGCCAGCCCCACGGTGCATAACTACCTGGCTAACAGCGGGGGCGGCGTGCCCCAGTACGGTGGCGATATCAACACGCAACTGGCCAGCTCAACGGCGGTAAACCCGCCCGTTAACGTGTCCGGCGCCATTGGGGGCAGCCAGGCCCACGAAAACCGCCAGCCGTACATCTGCCTCAACTACATCATCTGCCTGCAAGGCATTTTTCCTTCCCAGACCTAGCCGTGCCACTACGTTCTACTACCCCTGTCGGCCCGGCCCAGCCGGCCCGCCGGAGCCTGCTCAAGCGTTTGTCGGGCTTGGTGGCCGGCAGTTTCCTGGCCGGGCCGTTGCAGGCGCTGCTGGGCCGCGCCACCCCCGCCGCCGCCGGTACCCTCTCGGGCGGCGACGGCGTATTTGTGGCGGAAATAATTACGGTACCGTTCAATTTTGTGCCCCGGGGCTACGCCCGTTGCGACGGTCAACTGCTGCCCATTTCCCAAAACACGGCCCTTTTCTCGCTGCTGGGCACTATGTACGGCGGGGATGGCAAATCTACGTTTGCCTTGCCCAACCTGAACGGCTGCGTGGCGGTAGGCGCGGGCCAGGGCCAGGGCTTGAGCCTCTACGACCTGGGCCAGACCGGCGGCAGCGCCACGGTTACGGTGCTGGAAAGTGAGCTGCCCGCACACAGCCATCTGCTGGACCTGACCTACAGTACCGAACTGGGTACGCTAAGCTCCCCCGATAATGCCTATCTGGCCAGCAATGGCTCGGGCCGGGCGCAGTACGAGGCTACCGGCACCGGGTACATGGCCAGCGGGGCAATTGGCGGGGCTCTCCCGCACAACAACCTGCAACCCTATCTGACGCTCACCTACTGCATTGCCCTGCAGGGCATTTTTCCGCCACGCGGGTAGCCTGCTTTCTTTCTTCCTATGAAGCACTCTTTACTTATCTGTGGGGCCCTGGTGGCTGCCGCGCCAGTCGTGGGCCAGGGCTTATCCAACCAGGGTGCCATACTATCCATTCAGTCGGGCGCGCAGGTGTCGGTGGTGGGCGACGTGACCGTGAGCAGCGGGGGGACCATTGATAATGCGGGCACCCTCAGCCTCACTGGCAACTGGACCAACGCTACCACTGGCGGCGTGCTCACGCCCGCCACGGGCACCGTGCGGCTCACGGGCACCACTGCTCAGCAGATTGGTGGCGCCACGCCCACCACGTTTCACTCCTTAGATGTAAGCGGTGCCACCGGCCCGGTGCAGCTGGCCACTGATGTTTCGGTGGGCACTACGGGCGGCGTGCTGACGCTGGGGGCCACGCAGGTGCAGCTTAATTCCCGCACGATTACGCTCAACAACGGCGCGGCTTCGGCCCTGAGCCAGACGACGGGCCGGCTGGTAGCCGAAACTACCCCGGCGGCCGGCTACGGTCGGCTGGTGTGGGTAATCGGCTCCAATACGGGCACCTACACGGTACCTATGGGCACCAGCACCGCCCCGCTCGCCATGACGGCGGCCATTACGGCTGCTGGCAGCAGCAGCGGCAACCTGTCATTTACCACCTACCCCACGCCGGCCAACAACCAGCCGTTGCCGGCTGGGGTATCGTCGTTGCAGGGCGACGCCAACTATGCCCTCGACCGGTTCTGGATTATCACGCCGGCTAACTACACCATCACGCCCACCTCTACGCTCACGCTGGGCTACCAGGACAGCGAGTGGAATACCAGTCCCAACACCATCACGGAAAGCCGCCTGCGCCTCCAGCGCTGGAACGGTAGCAACTGGGAGCCTTCGCAGGGCAGCGTAAACCCCACGGCCAACACCCTCACCTCCGACCTGCAGAACACCTACGGCACCTTTGCTTCTTCCGACCTCAACCGTCCGCTGCCGGTAACGCTGGTAAGCTTCACGGCGCAGGCCCAGGCCCGGAACGCCCTGCTCAGCTGGAATACGGCCCAGGAGTTGAATAACAAGGGGTTTGAGGTAGAAGTGAGCCTGGATGGTATCAATTTTCGTCGGCTGGGCTTTGTAGCCGGGCACGGCACTACGGCCGCGGCCCAGCAATACCGCTACACCGATGCCGGTGCTGCCCGGCGCGGTACGCTGCAGTACTACCGCTTGAGCCAGCTTGATACTGATGGCACTGCCACCTACTCGGCAGTGCAAACGGTGACCTTCGCGCTGCAGCCCGCCTCCATTGCCGCCTGGCCCAACCCCACGCCCGATACCTACACCCTGCTGCTCACGGCCGCCCGGGCCCAAACGGTGCAGCTGACCATGCATGATGCCGTTGGCCGCCAGGTAAGCCAGGTATCGGTGCCGCTGCAGGCTGGGGAAAACCAGCTGCCCGCCACCTTCACCGAAACGCAGCCGGCGGGTGTATACATCCTCTCAGGGATGATAGATGGGCAGATAGTTCGCACGCGGATAGTGCGGCAGTAAGCGCGAGTTCAGGTAGTAAAGGCCAAACCCGGGAAAGAATAAACTTTTTTCCAAGGTTTGGCCTTTACCTTTGCTGCCAGATGAGAATGATTCTCCTCTGTTGAGCCTGATTTTTTTCACCAAATACCCCCCGAATGTCCGTTACGAAAGCCACCGACGCCGATTTCCAGCAGCTACTTCAGGAGAACGAGAAAGTAGTGGTGAAATACTACGCCGATTGGTGCGGCAACTGCCGCCTGTTCTCGCCCAAGTTTAAGCGCCTGGCCGAGCAGAACGAAGGCATGGCCTTCTTGGACGTAAACGCCGAAACCAGCCCTGAGGCCCGCAAACTGGCCAGCGTCACCAACCTGCCCTTCTTCGCGGTGTTCCGCAACGGCGAGCTGGTAGATACCGTGGCTGCCAGCAAGGAAGAGGCCGTAGCCAGCCTAATTTCGCGCCTGAACTAAGCCCGCTCCGTCATGAAAATGCCCGTAATCAAGCGGCTGGTGGAAAGCCAGTCGCTGGAAAGCCTGGTGGCCGCCGAGCAGGCCATTTTGGAGGAGCAAACCCCCGCTTTTGAGGTAGAAGGCGAGGACGAAGGCGAACAGTTGACCCATGTGTTTGCGGCCATCTTCATCCTCAACCACATGCAGGACAACGGCTCCGACTTCAAAACTGCCCTCCGCGAGTACACCGCCAAAGTCCGCGTGAGCATCAGCTAGGCGGTGAAATGGTGAGTTTGATGTTTAAACTGCGCAATAGGCGCTGCCGAAACATCAAACTCACCATTTCACTATCTCACCATTTCACCTTTAAGCCGGTATACGCCGGGCGTGCTGGTAGCTTCGTACCGGCCAAAAATGGCGGGTATCTTGTATTGCAAATCCGGCACGATGCCCCGTTGGTCGATGAGGTAGCGGGGCGGGGCCGTGCGGAAGTTGCGGGCTACCCGGAAAATGGCGTCGTATTCATTCAGATGACCGAAATCGGCCTGCGCCAGCTGCCAGTCGAGGTAGGGCGTGGCTAAACGGTTCTGCAGGTACGGGCGCATATCGGGACCCAGTACCAACAGCTGCTGCCCCTGCAGAAAACGGTAGCGGGCCGTGGGCTGCACGGCGTAGCGGCTCTCCAAAGGAAGCTGCAGAACGTTCTCTAGAAACAATGCCGAGCGGTAACGCACCACTAGTACGGCTCCCACCACCGCCAGCAACAGCATTTCCGGTACCCAGGCCCGCCGGCTTTTCTGCCACAGATACAAACTGAAATACGTGAGTGGCGGCAAGGCCAGTACCAGCATGCCCGGTGCCGTGCCACCACTGGCCGCCGCCATAGCCCCGGCTACCAGCAGCCACACCAGCATCAGTTGCTGAAACTTCACCTGAAACACCAGCCCCGGCGGAATAGCGAAGCTGCGCCCCAAACCCAGTACCAGTACCAGCCCTGGCAGCACCAGCAGCCGCAGCTGCAGCCACAGCGGAAGCCCATCGGCCCCGGCTACCAGCCCGCTCAGCGTGGGCCGCAAATGAAACTGTGCGAAGCCCGGCAAGGAGTCGGTATACAGGAAAAAGGTGGCTACTACCGCGTACGGAAACAGGAAGCCGCACACCAGCAGCAAAAAGCTTCGGAACGAGTTGGCCGCGAAGATGATAACGGCAAATAGGCCTAGCAGCAGAAACAAGGCCAGCGGCAGGTAGCACAGGGCCGCCACCCCAGTCAGGAAGCCGGCCCGGAACAGCCGGCGGTTGTCGTACCCCTCCCGCGAGGTGGGCAGTAGTGCGCTCATGCCGGCAATCAGAAACGTGTGGCCCAGCAGCAGCGGCGAGAGAATGTCCAGGTCGGTGGTGATGGAGCCGAGCAGCAGGTACACCAGCGCCGCCACGTAGCCCCGCTCCGGATGTACATCGGCCCGGTTGAGTACGAAGTTGAACCGCAGCGCCTGAAACGTGAGCAGGGCCAGGGCCAGCACCCGGTAAAGCCACAGCGGCCGGTTGCCTACCAGTTCCAGCAGCCCTGCTAAAGCCGCCGCCAGCGGCGCGGTGCTGTCGTACACGTCGCGGTACAGCAGGGCGCCGGCGTGCAGCCGCTCCCCAATGAGCAGGCCGCGCAACTCCACGGGCATCAGCGGAATACCCCACCACAACAGCGGCACCCGCAGGGCCAGTAGCAGCAGCAGCAGCACGAACAGGCGGGTGGGCAGGGAGCTTTTAAAGAATTGCAGCAAGAAGTCAGGCAGTTGACGCGTTTTGAGCGGAAGCAGTGGCGGTAGCAGCCGACAGCTGGTTACCGTGGCCCCACTCGTTCCGCTACAAATATAGCCCTCCCCGGGCCCACCGCCCGAATGGTGTATTTATCTCAACTACCCAACTCTTTAACTCCCTATCTTTGCGGATTCATATGGAAAGTAAACGACAGCAAAAAGTAGCCAGCCTGCTCCAGCAGGAGCTGGCCGCCGTATTTCAGCGCGACCTGCCGCACCTGTTCCCGGGTCTGCCACCCGGCATCAGCCTCGTGCGCGTTTCGCCCGACCTGGGCGTGGCCCGCGTGTACCTGAGCCTGCTCACCCTGGGCAAAACCGATAATACCGCCACCGAAGCCTTGGTGCAGGATAGCGCCAAAATTATCCGGCAGGCCCTGGCCCGGCGCGTGGGCAAGCAGCTGCGCATCGTGCCCGATCTGGTGTTCTTCCTCGATGACTCGGCCTCCTACGCCGCTCACATGGACCAGGTGTTCGGCGACCTGCACATTCCGCCCGCCCCCACCGAAGGCCCGTCGGATGCTGCGGATGAAACCGGCAGCGCCCCCAAACGCCCCAAACTCTTCGCCGACGAAGACGAGCTGTGAGGTGGTGAAATGGTGAAATGGTGAGTTTTTGCGCTGCCTGTTTCGCCATTTAGCATAGCCAACTCACCATTTCACCAACTCACCATCTCTCCTCCTTGTACTACGATCCGATTAAGAAGTCGCTCGGCGAAGTATTCAACCGCACGCCGCTGCTGCGTCGCCTCTTCTACCACCTGCTCGATTTGCTGCTGCTGCGTACCTGGCACGTCCATCGGGAACTGCGCCAGTGGTCCAGAGGCCGCACCAATGAGCCGCTGAACATCCTCGACGCCGGTTCCGGCTACGGTCAGTACACCTACTGGCTGTCGGGCCTGAGCCGCAAGTGGCAGATTCTGGCCGTGGACGTGAAGGATGATCAGGTAGCCGATTCCAACCGCTTCTTCCGCGAAATCGGGCGTACCAACGCCCAGTTTGCCGTGCAGGATCTGGTGCTGTATCAGCAGCCCAATTCCTTTGATCTGGCCCTGTCCGTGGACGTGATGGAGCACATTTTGGAAGACGTGGAAGTATTCCGCAACATTCACGCTTCCCTCAAGGACGGTGGCATGCTGCTTATTTCTACCCCCTCCGACCAAGGCGGCTCCGATGTGCATTCCGACGGCGAAACCAGCTTCATTGAGGAGCATGTGCGCGACGGCTACAACATTCACGAGATTCAACAGAAGCTGCGTACGGCTGGTTTCGAACGAATTGAGGCCCAGTACAGCTACGGCGAGCCGGGGCAGGTTTCGTGGCGTCTGAGCATGAAATACCCGATTCTGATGCTGGGTAAATCGAAGCTGTTTTTCCTGCTACTGCCCTTCTATTATCTGCTCACATTCCCGTTGTGCCTCATTCTGAACTGGTTTGATGCCAACACGGAGCACCAGTCGGGTACGGGGCTCATTGTGAAAGCCTGGAAATAGACCTTTTCAGTTGGGGCGCGTATCTTGCTCCTGATTATTCCGCTCCTATTTTCTCCACTTCGCCTTCCATCTAGCTCCGCCTCCGCGCCCCGCACGTGAACGTACCTTTGCTCATTGCCCGGCGTTATTTTCTCTCGAAGAAGAAGCGCAACATCATCAGCATCATCTCCAACATTTCCATGGTAGGCGTGGCCGTGGGAACGATGGCGCTGATTATTGTGCTGTCGGTATTCAACGGGCTGGAAGATCTGGTGCGCAGCCTCTACGGCAAATCCGACCCCGACCTGGTTATTTCGGCGGTGAAGGGCAAAGCGTTTGAGCTGCAGGCTCCCATGCTGGTCCATATTCGCCGTACGCCGGGCGTGGGCCTGGTCACGGAAGTAATCGAAGACAACGCCCTGCTGCAGTACCGCGACCGGCAGATGGTGGTGAAGATGAAGGGTGTCTCCAGCAACTACTACCACCAAAGCAACATCGATTCTGCCATTGTGGACGGCAGCCACCAGCTGCACCGCGACGGGCTGGACTACGCGCTGGTGGGCGCCGGCGTACAGCACGAGCTCAGCATCACACTCGACAATCGGTTTGCGCCCATGCACCTGCTGTATCCGCGCAACACGGGTAAGAAAACCCTCTCCATGAACCCCGAAACGGCGTTCAACGAACAGAATATTCTGGCCGGTGGCGTTTTCCTGATTGAGCAGCACATTGACGACAGCTACGTTTTCGTGCCCCTGCAGTTTGCCCAGGATTTGCTGCGGTACGGGAACCGCCGGACGGCCCTGGAGGTGAAAGCTACGCCCGGCCGGGACATTGCCGACGTGAAAGAGGCGCTCAAAAAGCAGCTCGGCCCCGGCTTTAAGGTGCTGGATTCCGATGAGCAGCACGTTTCCCTGCTGAAGGCCATTAAGGTGGAGAAGATGTTCGTGTTCATCACGTTTGCCTTTATCCTGCTGATTGCCAGCATCAACATCTTCTTCTCCCTCTCAATGCTGGTCATCGACAAGCGCAAGGACATGGCCGTGCTAATGGCTATGGGAGCCAGCACGCGCACTATCCGCAACATATTTCTGCTCGAAGGAGCCATTGTGGCGCAGGTGGGCGCCATTACCGGGCTGGTGCTGGGGGTGGGTATCTGCTGGCTGCAGCAAACCTTTCATATCGTGAGCATGGGTATGGCGACCAGTGTGGTGGACTCCTACCCCGTAAAAATGCAGCTCTCCGATGTAGTGCTGACCGGTATTGCCATCATTTTCATCACGATATCCGTGTCTATCCGGCCGGCTCTGAATGCAGCTAACCTTGACCTGCGCGAAAATCTGTAGAACTGGATTCAACTATATAATGTGCTGAGTAGTTGGTCCCGGGGTGGGAATTTCGGCCCTCCGAACTGAACAGGCACTACTATTTCGTCCCGAATTGAAACGGCAACCGCCCGCTCAGCTTCTGTAAGCTGGGTGGGCGGTTGTTTCTTTGCCAGAAACTATAACTATGAAAAGATAACTCCGTTACCTTCGTAGACTGCAAAGGGCAGTCGGACCATGTGGTTTGCTGGTTCTAACAGTTTAATGTAATTATTCTTGGATTAAATTTTACTTTTTGGCAGAAAACATAGTATTTAGCATTTGTTACTACTTCCAACACTGCACTTTAGTTGCCGACCATGAAGGTCTCTACTTCTCAGCCATTTCAGATTGTTTATTCGTTACTCGAGCACGAGTATCTGGGCTATTTATTTGAGTCCTATGTGGTGCAGCGCAACCAACGCGGCCAGCTGACGCTACAGCACCAGACGGTATCCGCTAAGAATGCTCCGGAATTTGCCGACGGCCTTGACGAAACAGATTTTGAGCTGATTGCCCTGACCGACCAGATTCAGCAGGATGTAGTGATTAAGGAATTCTGGTCAAAAAAAACCACGCCCGCCGAGTTTTTCCTGAAGATATACGACCCTGAGAAAGGCGACAAAGGCCTGCAGGACGCTATTTGCCAGTACGTGCAGGACCGGATGGGCCAGATTCTGGACCGCTTGCAAGGCAAGTACGTGTTCATCATGGGCAAGGATGGCGAACCTACGTGGCGCGAAATCGGGGTGGCCCCGGAGCCGGCCTCGGTGCTGTTCCACTTCCGCCGCAACGAGGAAAGCACCCACTATTTCCCCACCATTCAGTACCAGGGCCAGAAGCTCGACTTTCAGTACAAGAACGCGGTAATTGTGTGCGAGCAGCCGGCCTGGCTACTGCTGGGCGACATGCTCCATAACTTCCGCAACGATGTGGACGGCAAGAAGATCAAGCCTTTCCTCAACAAGAAGTTTATTGTGATTCCCCGGCAGGTGGAGGACAGCTACTTCCAGCGGTTTGTGGCCCCGCTGGTTGAGTCGTTCGACGTGCATGCCCGGGGCTTCGATATCCGCTCGGAGCGGTACGTGGCCCGGCCGCAGCTCACCTTTTCGGACGCGCCGCGTGCTGGTATGGTGGCCGTTGCGCCGGCCCGGCCCACTGTGGCGCGCCGGGGTTCGGGTGGCGCGGCGGTGGCTACTGTTGCGCCGCCCGTATCCGATCATATTCACTTCGACCTGAGCTTTCAGTACGGCGACCATACCGTGCACACTACCCACGACAAGCGGGTGTGCGTGAAGCTGGAAAAGAAGGAGGATAGCTATATTTTCCACCGGCTCATCCGTAACCTCGACCGGGAACAGGAAATTATTGCGGAGCTGCACGACCGGGCCCTGGAAGTGCGCAACGGCCGCGCGGTGCTGGAAAAAGCTACCGCCTTCCGCTGGCTGCACCACCACGCCGACGAGCTGGTGCGCATGGGCTTTACAGTGCAGCAGGGCGTTACTTCGGGGAAGGATTATTTCATCGGAGCCGTAACGGTGCAGGTGGGCATTACGGAAACCAACGACTGGTTTGACGTGCACGGCACCGTGCGCTTCGGCGAGTTTGAAATTCCCTTTATCAAGCTGCGGCCCTATATCCTCAACAAACGCCATGAGTTCCGGCTGCCGAACGGGCAGATTGCCATCATTCCGGAGGAGTGGTTCACGCAGTATCTGGAGTTGTTTGCCTTTTCGGAAGAGCACAACCATACGCTCACCCTGCGCAAGCATCATCTGGCGCTGGTATCAGACCTGCAGAATGGGAACCTGGCCACCGTGGTCATGTCGCGCAAGCTGGAGAAGCTGCGCGAGTTTGAAGCTGTGGAAGACCGACCCATGCCAGCCTCGTTCCGGGGGGAGTTGCGGCCTTATCAGAAAGCCGGCTACAACTGGCTTCACTTCGTGCAGGAATACCACTTCGGGGGCTGTCTGGCCGATGATATGGGGCTGGGTAAGACTATCCAGACGCTGGCGCTGCTGCTGCAACGCAAGGAAAGCGGTGCGGCTAAAGGCGCCGCCTCGCTGCTGGTGATGCCTACTTCGCTGGTCTACAACTGGATGACGGAGGCCTTCAAGTTCACGCCAGCCCTGCGGCTGCTCATTTATACGGGCACGTACCGCGACAAAAACGTGGAGCAGTTTGCCGATTATGATTTGGTGCTGACCAGTTACGGCATTGTGCGCCTGGACGTGGAATTGATGAAGTCGTACAAGTTCGACTACGTGATTCTGGACGAGTCGCAGGCCATCAAAAACCCCGGTTCTACCACCTCGCAGGCCGTGCGCGGGCTGCACTCCCGCCACCGACTGATTCTGACCGGTACGCCGGTGGAAAACAGCACGATGGACTTATGGTCGCAGATGTCGTTCATTAATCCCGGGCTGCTGGGCACGCAGGCGTTCTTCCGCAAGGAGTTCCTCAAACCCATTGAGAAGGGCAAGGACGAAGCCAAAACCAAGCGCCTGCACGCCCTCATCAAGCCCTTTATCCTGCGTCGTCACAAAGCGCAGGTGGCCAAGGAACTGCCCGAGAAGATTGAGAACCTGAGCTACTGCCCCATGACGGAGGAGCAGCAGCAGTGCTACGAAGAAACCAAGAGCTTTTACCGCAACCAGATTCTGCAGAGCATTGAGGAGCACGGCACGGCCAGCACCCAGTTTATGCTGCTGCAGGGCCTCACGAAGCTCCGCCAGATTGCCAACCACCCGCGCATGGCCCACGAGGACTACGAGCACGAGTCGGGGAAGCTGCGCGAGGTAATTCGGATGGTGAAAAGCGTGGTATCAGAAGGGCACAAGGTGTTGGTATTTAGTCAGTTTGTGAAGCACCTGGATATCGTACGGGCGGCCCTGGATGAGCGGCAGATTGAGTACGCCTACCTTGATGGCAACACCCGGGACCGGCACAAGGAAGTGGCCCGCTTCCAGGAAACCGAGGAGCTGCGGGTGTTTCTCATCAGCCTGAAAGCGGGCGGCGTGGGCCTCAACCTCACCGCCGCCGACTACGTGTTCATCCTCGACCCCTGGTGGAACCCCGCCGTGGAGGCCCAGGCCGTGGACCGCGCCCACCGCATCGGGCAGCAGCGCACGGTGTTCACTTACAAGTTCATCACCCAGAACACGGTGGAGGAGAAAATCCTGGCCCTGCAGAACAAGAAAATCCAGCTCGTCACCGACCTCATCACCACTGACGAGGCTATCATCAAGAGCCTCACCAAGGAGGATATTGAGGAGCTGCTGGGGTAAGAATTACATACGTATATACAGCATATGGGCTTATTCGACGCGCCAAAACCCGTTCGGGTAGAAATAAAAGGCCACACGCTGCAATGTATTATTTGTGGGCACCAGGGCTTCCACCGCAACGAGGTGAAGCTGGAACGTGCCGGGCTGTTCACTTCTGACTGGACCGACCCGCATGCCATCTGCTACGAGTGCGACAACTGCGGCTACCTGCACTGGTTCATGCCGAAGTAGGGGGCCGAGGCTTCGGCAAAACCCTGGGCCGCCGGCCGGGGTTTAGCCAGGTATGCATCTTTACCTCCGTACCCACGTTGCCGCCGCGCCCGCCCAGGTATGGCAGGGCTTTACCCGGGAGCTGTTTCTGGCGCTGGCCCCGCCGTTTCCGCCGTTCCGGCTGCGCCGCTTCGATGGCTGCCACCGCGGCGACGAGGTGCACATTGAACTGGGAGCCGGGCCGTTGCGCTACCTCTGGACTTCGCTTATTACCGACCACGGCGTTACGCCCGACGGCACATACTACTTCGTGGATGAGGGCCGGCAACTGCCGCCGCCGCTGCGCCAGTGGCGGCACCGCCACCTGATGCAGCCCGCGCCCGATGGCGGTACCTACATTGTGGAGGACCTGGAATACACGGCCGGCGCGGGTCTGCTGGACCGGCTGCTGTGGCCGGCTATGTGGGCGCAGTTTGCGTGGCGCCGACCCATTTACCGCCGCTGGTTTGGGGCGCCCGGTAAGCCGCTGCTGCCTCAAAATGCGGCTACCGGCAGCGCAGTCGCCCCGACTGCCGTATAGGGTTCGTCGGGCCGCGTACCTTGTGGCTTCTTCCGGTTCTGCCCATGCCTGTTTCTACTACTCCCGCCCGCCGTGCGCGGTTTTTTTCTCGCTGTCCGCTGGTACTGTTGGTACTGCTAATGGCCGCTGGCTGCCGCAGTTCGCAGTTGGCCTACCAGTTCCGGCCCGCCCCGGTAAAGCAGCAGCTGATTGTATCTGAGCCGCCGCCAGATATTGCAACAGGCGGGAATTCTTCCGAAGCTACTGTAACTGCCAAGCCCACAGACAAGCTGCAGCCGGCTACCCAGCAGCGGCCGAAACCGCGGCAGGTGCGCCAGCAGATGCGGCAGGCTCTGGCTCAGTTCCGCACGACTCCGGCACTGAAGCTCCGCGCCAGCCAATCGGCTGGGCAGGCGTTGCGGACTACGGCCGGACCCCGAGAAACGACTGAAGTAGGCTTAGGAACCACCGTATTGGGTGTGCTGGGGCTGGTGGTGCTACCGGTTGCGCTAATTGGTTTGCTGATCTGGGGCGGGCCGGTGTGGGCCGTGCTGGCCGGCCTGGCGGCCCTAGCGGTGCTGATAGCTTACCTCGACCCGTTCGGTTAGTCATCTGATGCAGTGGGGTGGGGCCGATTGGGTTACCTTTGCAGTCCAATTCTTCACGCTGCTGCTTATGACCTCTGCCATCGTCACTCTCAAACCCGGAAAAGATCAGTCCCTGCGCCGTCGGCATCCGTGGGTATTTTCGGGGGCCATTGCCCGTTTGCAGGGCGAGGTGGTAGAAGGCGAAGTGGTGACGGTGCAGGCTTCTAACGGGGAAGTGCTGGGCGTGGGTCACTACGCCCCCGGTTCCATTGCCGTGCGCATGCTCGATTTTGGTCCCGATGCCCAGCTGCCCGACGCGGACTTCTGGGAAGCCCGCCTACGCAATGCCTACCAGCTGCGCCAGGGCCTGGGCCTCACGGGAACCGGTAACACCAACGTGTACCGCCTCACCCACGCTGAGGGCGACGGCGTGCCCGGTCTCATTATCGACGTGTACGGCGACACGGCTGTGGTGCAGACGCACAGCGCGGGCATGTACAAGGCCCGTCCGCTCATTGCGGAAGCGTTGCAGGCCGTCATTCCCGGGCTACGGGCCATTTACGACAAGAGTGCCGAAACGGTACCGGCTAAAGCAGCCCCGGGGACTCAGAACGGCTATCTGTTCGGCAGCGGCAGCGGGCAGGAGCACATTGTGTACGAAAACGGCCATCCGTTTGCCGTGGATTGGGAAACGGGCCAGAAAACCGGCTTTTTCATCGACCAGCGCGACAACCGGAGCCTGCTGGCCCGCTACGCGCCCGGCCGCCGGGTACTCAATACGTTCTGCTACACTGGCGGCTTCAGCTCCTACGCTTTGCAGGCCGGGGCCGAGCTGGTGCATTCCGTGGATAGCTCGAAGCGCGCCATTGAACTCACGGAGCGCAATGCCGCTCTCACTGGCCTCGAAAGCAAGCACGCTGCCTACGCTGAGGATGTGTTCAGCTTCATGAAAAACAGCCAGGAACAGTACGATCTAATTGTGCTCGACCCGCCGGCCTTTGCCAAGCATCTCTCAGCCCGCCACAACGCCTTGATGGGCTACAAGCGCCTGAACGCGGCCGGCATCCGCCAGATTGCGCCCGGGGGCCTGCTATTTACCTTCAGCTGCTCGCAGGTGGTATCAGCCGAGCTGTTCGAGGGGGCTGTGCTGGCGGCGGCTATTGAAGCCGGCCGCCCGGCCCGCATCCTGCACCGCCTCACCCAGCCCGCCGACCATCCCGTGAGTCTGTTCCATCCCGAAGGTGAATACCTGAAAGGCTTAGTGCTGGCCGTGGAGTAAGCTCGGCAACAACAACCAAACAGAAAAGGCCGGGCGAAGCTGCTGCTTCGCCCGGCCTTTTCTGTGACGCGGTAAAAACCAGGAGCCGGGCTGCACCCCTAACAGGCAGACCGGCTCCGGTATTACCCCACTGGCCAAGGAGAGCCAGCAGGGAAGGCAAACAGTGTATTTTTCTCCGGCACTTGCCGGGATAGAGGAGCTCTGGTAGCTCCGTTTTTCATCCCCGAAAGCGGAACGTAACGCGGGCTTATTTATACTGATAATACCGGACGTAGTCTACCTGCATCTGTTGCGGGAAGGTGGCTGAGCCGTCGGGGTTGCCATCGAATAGCCCGCCCACGGCCAGGTTCAGAATCATGAAAAAAGAGTTGTTGAAAGGGAAGGGAGAACCCTCTGTGCTGGTGTAAGTGTAGTATGGAGTAGCCGCGCCATCCAGGTAGAAGCGGCTCATGTTCTTGCTACGCACTACGCTGTAGGTATGGAAGTCAGCCGACAAGTCGGTTGTGAGCTTTTCGGTGGTGCCCCGATACTCGTGGGTGCCGCTGCTGTTAGCAAAATGCATAGTGGAGAGCAGCTCGGTGGGGCGGCTGCCCCGTAGCTCCATAATGTCAATTTCGCCGCACTTAGGCCAGTTGTTCTGGTCAATGTCAGCCCCCAGCATCCAGATGGCAGGCCATACGCCTTTGCCCTTTGGAATCTTCGCCCGAATATCGAGACGGCCGTACTGGAAGCTTTGCTTACCCTTGGTAATCAGGCGGGCCGAGGTGTAGCTGTTGCCCGTCTGTAAAGCCTGAATGGTGAGCTTGCCGTCGCGCACAAAGGAATTGTCGGGGGAGCTGGTATAGGTTTGCAGCTCCTGGTTGCCCCAGCCGCCGCCGCCCAGCTCATTGGTCCATTTGCTCTGGTCCAAGGCCGCGCCATCAAATTCGTCGCTCCATTTCAGGTCGGTGTACTCTCCGTACTCCTTGGCGCTTTCGTTGGCAACCGGCGTTACCGGGGTGGGGGCGGGAATGTTCTTGGTTTTGGTTTCGGTGCAGGCCGACAGACCCAGCGCAAGGCTGGCCGCCAGCAGGCCGAAATGAAACCGGAAGTGATTTTTCATGGGAAAGGAGGCTACGTAAACCAGCACAAGGCGTCAGGTGCCAGGGCAGGTTTTACAAAGCCGGCCGAAGTGGTACCTCCAGCCGGCTTTGCGGTACAGGGTGGAACAGAAGGCCTATTTCACCACTAGTTTCATGGTGAATACTACGCCGGCCGTAGGAAGCCCGGCCCGCAACACCATCCGCTGATTATCAATGGAGATGATGCGGTACACTAGGTCAGGAGCATCGGTAACGCCGATGAACGTGCCCGGCGTTGCCAGCGTAAGCTGCGCCACTCCGGCTCCGGTAGCGGCCCCGAACGTGAAGGGCGTGGATTTCGAGCGGGGAGCCTGGCACCCGCCGCCGGCACCGGCTACCAGGGTTTCTGCCTTGGCATCGTAGGTGTACACGTTGGCCGTGCTGAAGGTAAACTCGTCATCGGACTGGCAGCCGGGCAGGGCACCCGCCGGGCCGCCGGCGTAATAGCTGGTGGGGTCAGCATCGTTGGGACCTACCACAATGGCCGCCGCCTGACTGTTATCCAGCTTCCAGGTGCGCGACGAGCCACCAGTGAGCAGTTGGTTAACAATGTTGAGCGGAGAAGCAATGACTACATCCTGAGTTTGGGAAGTAGTTGCCCCGCCCCGGCCCGCCGCCGTGAGCTTCACCTTCATGGTGCCGCCCTTGGCGTAAGTGTGGGTAACCGTCTGGCCCGAGCCGATGGTACCATCACCAAAATCCCACTGATACAGGAAGGCATCAGTGCTGGTGCTGGTGAAGGTAACTTCGGAGGTGAGGCCGACTACTTTGGGCGTGGTGGAAGTGAAGCTGACGGTAGGCTTGGGGCCTTCCAGCTTGCCGTCTTCGTCTTTATCACAAGCGGTGAAGAGCAGTGAGCCGGCCAGAAGGACCAGGGCTGCCTTGTTCCATGTATGTTTCATTGTGCTGAAAAGCTGAAATCGTCCGTGAAAAATGAGCCTAGTAGCCGGGGTTCTGCACCAGCCCGGGGTTGGCATCCAGCTCCGACTGCGGAATAGGAAGCACCAAGTGGGTTTTGGTCGGGATACCCCGCACGGCCCCGATGTTGAGGGAGCGTAGATAGGCGGCCTGGGCCGTCATCACCGGAATAAGGCCGTACGGCGTGCCATCGTAGCGCTTCAGGTCAAACCACCGGTCAAACTCAAAGGCCAGCTCGTACTTACGCTCCTTCAGAACCGCGGCCGTGAAGTCTGCGGTACCGGCCGTGAGGTCACGGGCAGGGGAAGCGGTGTTGATGTCCAGACCGAAAGCCCGGCGACGGACTTTGTTAATGGCTTCCAGCCCTTCAGTAGTCGGTCCAACAGCCTCGGCCAGAATCAGGTACATCTCGGACAGGCGCAGTACCGGCACGTTCAGGGGCGAATCCCAGATGTTGGTGTTCACCTTGCCTACAAACCACTTCTTGCAGTTGTAGCCGAATGGTGAGCCAGTGGCTTTGGCCGATTGTTTACCGCCGTCGGGATAAGCGTCGCCGGGCACCCAGACGGTAGCGGTCTTGCGCGTATCACCGGCCTCATAACCATTCACGAAATCGGGCTCGGGGATGTTAAAGCCGTAGCCGCTACCGGGCGTCTGGTTGGCACCCCGGGGACCGAAGAACTCATTCATCGACGAGCCCACGTTGTTGCGGTCATATTCATTCCGACCGTTCACGTACTGAATTTCGAACAGTGACTCTTTGCCGTTCTCGTTGGCTACCTTGAAGTTGTCGCCGTAGTTGGCCCACAGCGACTTACCTGAGCCGGTAATAACTTCCCGGGCACGCTGCGCGGCTTCGGTTTTCTTGCCCTGGGTGATATACACCTTCGCCAGCAGGCCCGTAGCTGCCCACTTGGTAGCCCGTCCCAAATCGGCGCCGCTGTAGGAGCCCGGCAGGTTGCCGATGGCGTCTTTCAGATCCTGCTCAATCTGGGCATATACCTGGGCCGCGGGAGTGCGCGGAATATTTACCGCCTCAGGGCTGGCCGGTGGGCTGGTGAACAAAGGCACGTCGCCGTAAGCGCGCACCAGATCGAAGTAGTATTTGGCCCGCAAAAACTGCGCCTCGCCCAGGCACCGCTTCTGAATGTCAGCATCCATGCCCTGAATGCCAGGGACCTTCTGCAGTACAATATTGGCCCGCTGCACCCCAATGAAGCAGCCGCCCCAGAGACGGTTCGTCACAATGTTGGTAGACGGAATGCTGAAGGCTTCCAGCTGCTTGTACTCAATACCATCGTTGCCGTCGTCGCCACCCGTTACCGAGATGTCGGCCATGATATCGAAAGCCCACATGGACAGGTTGTACTGGCCTTCCTTGGTCAGTTCGCTGTAAGCCGCCGTTACGGCCTGAATGGCGTCGGTTTGGGTCTGGTAAAAGTTGATATCCGTTACCTGGTCGGAAGGAGCTTCTTCTAGGAACTTCTCGGTGCAGCCAACCAGCAAGCCTAATGACAGCAGGAAAGCACTGCAGGTGAGTTTTGAAATAGTCATGATGAGGGGGTGGGAAGTAAAAGGATTAGAACCCAATGTTCAGGCCGCCCATGAACACGCGCGCCTGTGGGTAGATACCCAGGTCAACACCGCTGGCACTCACCTCCGGGTCATAGCCGGTGTATTTGGTGAGCGTCGCCAGGTTCTGGGCCGTGAAGTACACGCGTAGCTGCGAGGCCGAAATACGGCTCATAATGCTTTTGGGCAGCGTGTAGCCGAAGGTCAGGTTTTTGAGACGCACATACGAGCCATCCTCAATGAAGTGCGTGGATACCCGCAGGTTGCGGTTGGGGTCGCCATTGATGGCACGCGGCACGTCGTTGCTGGTACCTTCGCCGGTCCAGCGGTTCAGGATGCGGGTCGTGCCATTGGTGGTGCTATACAGCGCGCTTTCCGTGATGTAGCGGTTGAGGTTGTACACATCATTGCCCTGTACGCCCTGAATGAAGAAGCTCAGATCAAAGTTCCTGAAATTCAAAGTATTGGTGATGCCGAACGAGAAGTTGGGGTTCGGATTGCCGATGAACGTGCGGTCGAGGTCGGTAATTACACCGTCGCCGTTGGTGTCCCGGAAGCGAATGTCGCCGGGGGCTGTGCCGGTTTCCTGCTTGGGCGCGGCGTCTACTTCTGCCTGGGTCTGGAACAGGCCATCGGCCTGGAAGCCGTAGAATGAGCCAAACGCCTGGTTTACATCATAGCGCACAATGGTGCCGCTCAGGGAGCCCTGCCCGTTGTAGGGTAAACCGGCACCCAGGTCTTCCAGCTTGGTTTTGAAGGCCGACACGTTCAGGGTAGTACTCCAGTTCAGGTCCTGACCGCTGCCAGTGAAGTTGTGCGAGGTCAGGCTCACGTCGATACCCCGGTTGTAGGCGGAGGCGGCGTTGCCCGGCACCGATTCGTAGGTGCCCGAAACCAAGGAGGGAGGAATGTTGGCAATCAGGTTGGGCGAGTTCCGGTTGTAGAGGTCAATAGTGGCCTCAAAGCGGTTATCCAGCAAGCCCAGGTCGATACCGAAGTTCGCCTGATCGTTGTATTCCCAGCGTAGATTCGGGTTGGCCAGGCGGGTAGGAGCTCCCCCAATGTTGATGGCTCCATCGGGACCGAGCGGGTAGTTGGCTCCGAAGCGGATAGCGTACAGATACGCGAACCGGTCGGCGTTCAGTTCATTGCCCACGCGGCCGTAGCCGGCACGTACCTTCAGGTTGCTGATGAGGCTGTTGCCCTTGAGGAAGTCTTCCTCCGAGATGCGCCAGCCCACCGAAGCGCCGGGGAAAAACCCGAATTTCTCCCCGGTCTGAAAGCGGGAGGAACCGTCGCGGCGGACAGTAGCCTGGAAGATATACTTCCCGGCAAACTCGTAGTTGACGCGGCCGAAGAGGCTGGCCAGTCGCCGGCGGGTATCAATGGTGCCGCCGTTGTTGAGCAGCGTGTTGATTGGGCCCGCGTTAATTGTCTGCAGGTCGTTGCGCAGATAGAGGGAACGGTATGCCTGTACGTTGCTGAAATTGAACTCCTGGGCTGATTGGCCCAGCAGCAGCGTGAACTGGTGCTTATCGGCAAACAGATGGTCGTAGGTAGCCGTGTTTTCAATCAGGTACGTGGGCGCGTAGCTGGAAGTAGCCGATGCGCCGGCCGTGATGTAGCGCTGAGTGTAGCCAGCCAGTTCCGGGCCTTTGGGGGCAAAGCTGTTGAAGTTGTCGAAGATCAGGTCGGCACCCACGTTGGTGCGGAAGCGTAGGCCTTTGATGGGCTCCAGCTCGGCAAAGAAGGTGGTAATGGCCCGGTTACGGGTAAAATTCTGATTCACGCGCTGCGAAGTAGCCAGCGGGTTTTCCTCTGTAAAGTTGTCGTCAACGCTGTTGGGCTGGTACCAGTAGCCATCGGGGCGGTAGGGCTGCACCGTGGGCGGAATGCGCAGCAGCTGCTGCACCGCGCCGTATTCGCCATTGTTGCTCGTTACCTGCCGGTCGCTCAGGTGCGTCAGCGAGATGCTGTTACCCACCTTAAGCATACGGCCTACCTGCACGTCGCCATTGGCCCGCAGCGTAAACCGCTCGAAGTTGGTGCCCAGGATGATACCGTCCTGCTGGAAATACGTGCCCGACAAGGCGTAGCGGGACTTTTCGCTGCCGCCGGTGGCGGAAAGGGAGTAGTTCTGGATTTTGGCCCGGCGGAACAGCAGGTCCTGCCAGTCGGTGCCTTCGCCCAAAGCCGAAGGGTTGCGCAGCTTGTCCAGAGCAATCGGCTTGCCAGCTGCCAGCAACGACTCATTGTTGATGGTGGCGTATTCCTCGGCGTTGAGCAGGTCCAGCTTGCGGGCTACCGTCTGCACGCCCCGGTACACGTCTAGGTTAAAGGTAGACTGCCCGGCCTTACCGCGCTTGGTGGTGATGATAACCACCCCGTTGGCGGCCCGAACCCCGTAAATAGCCGTAGCCGAGGCGTCTTTCAGGATGTCAATCGACTCAATATCATTAGAGCTGATGGCATTGAGCTGGTTGTCGCCGCCATCGGGCAGCGGAAACCCGTCCACTACGTAGAGCGGGTTGTTGTTGCCGGCGGAGGTAATACCACGTACCCGCACGGCGGTACCGGCGGCTCCGCCCGGAGCTCCACCGTTGGAGGTGATGGTTACGCCGGCCACTTTGCCCTGGATTGCCTGCGTCACATCGGGCACCGGCTGGCGCACAATGTCAGCGGCCCCAACAGACGAAATGGCGCCTGTTACGCTGCCGCGCTCCTGGGTGCCGTAGCCCACTACCACCACTTCGCTCAGGGCGCGGGCGTCTTCCGCCAGCGTTACGTTAACGGACGTAGAAGCCCCGGTTACCGGCACCTCACGACGGGTGAAACCAACGTAGCTGATAACCAGCGTGGAGTTTTCCGGTGCGTTCAGGCTAAAGCGGCCGTCCGCATCGGTAGTGGCCCCGATGGTAGTTCCCTTAACAATAACGGTCACGCCCGGTAGCGGGTCCCCGTTGCTCTGAGTCACGCGACCCGAAACAGGAACATCGGCCAGCGTGGCGAAGCGGGTGGCGGCTTCCGGCGCGCCAATGGGAGTGGCTGCCAGCGACGGCAGGGTTGGCAAACCGCAGGCCGCCAGCCACAATGCCCGGCGGAACGCCTGAGTGTAGAGGTGTTGGTTCATTGATGTGTGGGAATTGAGGGAAGTAAAAGCAGGTAAAAAAACCGGTGATAGTGGGCCTGATCCTGGGAAGATGCGGCTACCGGAGAAATCGAAAAAACGGCCGCATCCGCGTCACTGGTTTTGGGCAGTAGACTGGGATTGGCACTCAGAGGAGCAGTATACTCGGGCTGGATACTTACTTAAGGCAGGTGCTGATTGGGTACCGAAAGCAGCCTCTCAGAACCGGAGCAGTCAATGTATTCAGGGCCGCACAGCTGATAACGGCAGGAAGCTGTCCGGTAAATGGGAAGCCATGACCCAAATATATCCGACCTTGTTTTGGAAAAGCAATAGTGAAAAATGCCTATACGCGCTGAAAATGCGGTTTTTGAGCCTAAGTCACAACTGTGTTATACACTTACAACACACGTAAAAGCAACAATTATTGGGCTTGTAAGGCACCGTCGGGCTTTCCGACAGAGCAAATGCAGCACGTAAAAAACAATCAAAAAAACACCGGTTTTCGTCAATTATTTTTGCACTTACATGCACCTAAGTGTCCACTTACATACCAAATGTCACTCACCCCAAAAATGCGGGTCGTAGCGGAATAATGGAAATAAATATGTGGCGAGCACAGCTAGGCTGGCCAGCAACTGAAACAGTCGGTGGCTGGTCGGCTGTGCAACTCGGACAAAGCACATCAGAGGCGAATTTCGAGTTGGTGCTGTTCTTGCCGGGGCTTGCTTCACTGGCTGGTCAGCCAGTGGAGAATACCTATGCCTGTGCCGCTGATTCTTCAGCTACTGCTTCTTCTGCCTCCGTGGTAGTGGCATCCAGCAGTACGTGCGTCCAGCCTTCGTTCTCGTCGAAATCGGGACCGTGGCGACGGCGGCGCATGGCTTCCAATACCTTCTGGCTGAAGCTCCAGCAGGTGCCTTGGCGCAGGTCAAGTACGCGGGAAAGCTCCTGGGATGAGTAGTTTCCCTTGTGGGTATAGATCAGAAAAACCGCGTAGAAGGCCTTGATAATGGAGAACTTACACTTCTGGAGTAGTGTGTAGGCGGTGGCCGATTCCACGTAGCGGCACTTGGTGCAGCGGCGGGAATGAGGTTCGCGCCCGTCGCAGTATTTCTCGTGGCCGCACTTGCGGCAATGGTAGCCCTCGGCCCATTTCAGATTAGCCAGATAAGCCAGGCAGGAATCCTTATCGGGGTAAATCTGGCTGAATTCCCCGAAGTCCACCTCTTTTGAGAGTACCCGAGCTGTTTTCACATCCTGCAGGTCCTGCTGCAACTCAGTATTCAGCTTCTCAATGGCTGCTGATTGCAGGGCCAGCAACCCGTTGGCCTGTACCAACTCCCGGTTCTGAGCGGTAATGGTGTCACTCTGGCGGCGAAGCTCCTCAGTGCGCTGCGCTACCAAGCCTTCCAGCTCTGTATTTAATTGGTCCTTGAGTGTTTGGTTGTGGTGGAGCTGCTCTACCAGCTGCTCCTGCACCTGGTGTTTTTTGCGCAGCTGCTTCACCAATTTGTCCTGAGCCCGGATAGTGGCATCCTTAATGGCCTTGATCTTTTCGCCCAGCGCGTACGACAGTACCACCACCTCAATGACGAAAGCCACGTTCATACTGTACACCGTGGCCGTACTGGTGAAGGTGCTGATACCCAGCTTGCGCAGGATTAGGAAGCCTACGCTGATGGCGACCAGCGCGTGGGCCAGTAGAAAGTAGCGGGCTGGGCGCTGGCCCCGTTGCCATACCCGTACGGCGGCATAGTATATGAGCCCGTAGGGCAGCAGATAAAACCAGAAACCCCAGCCCAAATGCAGCCACACAGCATCAATAACGAGGCCGCCCACGCTCAGCAGTACCACCCCCCGCACCCACTGGTCGAAATGAGGTAGCCGCAGGGGCATATCGAGGAACTGGCGGGCGTAGTAGCTGAACGTAAGCAGTAGTATAATGGGGGAGCCGGCCACAATCAGCTCATTCAGGGCCGGATAATCGGGCCAGAGGTACTGAAATCCCAAGCCATCTTCTGATAGGAACACGAGGCTGCAACTGAGCACGTACAGCACGTAACGCAGGTACGTCTGCTCGCCGATGAAGAGGTAGAGGCACAGATTGTAGACCACCATAATCAGCAAAACCCCGTAAAAAGCCCCCAGCAGCCCGTATTCCGTCTGAAAATGGACGGCCAGGGGCTGCTCGGTGCGCAGGCGGCTGAGGAAGGTGGTTTTGGAGTTGGAGTTCAGCCGCAGGTAGTACGTCTGCGTCTGGTTGGGCTGCAAAGGCAGGCGGAAGAGGAAGTTCTTGTAGGGAAACTTGCGGGTAGAGAGGGGAAAGGCGGAGCCGGTGTAAGTGGGAGCCGCTCCGTCGGCCGGAAAAAAATCCACGCTATTAAGGTGGGAGTCGAACATTTCCAGGTACCAGTGCTGGCTGAGCTTACCCTCGGCCCGGACCACCAGCCGCAGCCAGTACGCCGAGCCCGGGTGCTCCATGGTGGTGGTAGGCAGCAGGTTGCCCGCCTGAAACTGGCGGGCCCGGGCGGGTTCGCGCACCTCCGCCAGCGTGAGCTGACCGGAAGGGTCTTCCAGTACGCTGTAGCAGGTAGGGTCAACGAACAGTTCTTCCAGCACTGGTGTTACCCGCAGGGTATCGGCGGGGCGGGCACTGGCTGACTGAGGGGAGCAGAGAAAAGTCAGCAGCCACAGGCTGCTTAGCGTCAGGAGAGAAAACCAAGTAGCCCGACGCGGTGGGAGGTGGGAGGATACGAGCTTCATGGTGACTTGAAGATACACAAAACCCGGGTACGTACTCACTTACTCACTGACCACCGGCGCTGCCGCTGCTGGCGGCCGGCACAAAGCGCAGCCAACCCAGCTGGCTCACGGGCTGCTCAATCATTAGCCGCAAGGTATGCTGGCCAGCCGGTAATGCCGGGGTAGTAAGGGAAACGGTGGTCCACTCGGTGCCGGGCGTAACGGTGGCGGTGCCCACCGGCAGCTTCCCCAGCTGCAAGGCCAGCTGCCCGGGCGTGCTGCCCGGCTGTACGCGCAGTTCGGCTTTGTAAGAGCCTGGTTTGGAGATTTTTACCGTGTAAGTGAGCCACTCGCCGGCGGCCAGCTTCTGCACGGCAAACCCGTTGGCCATTTCGGGGCAGGCGGTAATATCCACACCGTCGTTGCGGTAGGCACCGCCCTGGTTGTGCGGGGTCAGGTCGCGGTAGTCGGTGCGGGTTGAGTAATCGTCGTGATAAGCCACGCCGTCGCGGCCCAGGTCGTAGTCGGTAGCCGCAATGGTGCCCGGAATCGTAAGTTGGGCAAATGGCGCCCGGAAGTCGGCGGGTTGCGTGAGGGAGGCTACCACGTCGCGGTTGATCTGGCAGTTAGCAAACTGCACGTTGCGCAGCAGGGCCGTGCGACCGGCCGGTGTGAGGAGGCTACCGTAGGGAGCTACCCGCAGCAGGCCCGCTCCGGAATCTACGCGTTTGATGTTCCAGTGGCACCACCCGATGCCCTGCGCGTTCAGCCCCTGCACGGCCGCTGCAAACCACTCATTGGAGTTTTCGCCGGTTTCGCCGACCCATACAGGTACCTGCCACCTGTCGCGGAAAGCCGCCAGATTGGTAAGCAGGTTCACCTGATTGGAATTGGGGTCGGTGGTCTCAGCAGTGTTTGGACACCAGTAGCGGTGGGCATTGTACACCAGGTTGGCGGTGCTTTTTACCTTCAGCTTGTCCGGCGTAAGGTTGGTGTACTCGTTGCCGTAGCCGTTGCCTTCCAGCATCAGCAGGTGCTGGTCGTTGCGGCCCCGCACGGCATCAATAAGCCGGGAATACAGGGTGTTGAGCTCCTGGTTATCGGCTGATAGCCCGTTTGCTGCGTTCAGGTTGTGCGGCTCATTGATGAAGTCATACATGGCAATGGTGGGCTCCTGGCGGTACTGGTCGGCCAGCTTTTCCCAGAGCCGCACGGTCATGTCCTGATAAATCAGGCGGCCCTGGGCATCCTGGCGTTTCCACAAGTCGAGGGGCCGGAAGTTGTCGTTGATGTTATGGTCGGTTCCCTGGCCGCCGGGGGCCGCGTGCAGGTCCAGCACCACATACATGCGGTTGGCGGCGCACCATTTCACCACGTCGTCAATAAATCGGAAGCCATCCAGCTGTTGCGTTTTGGTGAAGAGCTGGCCGGCATCGTACCACTGGCTGAGTTGCTGCACGTAAGCGGTCAGCTTCTGCTCGTTCTGCGGGTCACGGATGACCTCGGTGCGGGCGTGGCGCTGCTCGGGCGTCAGAAACAAATCATAATGCAGCGGGAGCCGGACGCAGTTGAAGCCCTGTTGGGCCAGAAAATCGATATCGGCTTTGGTGATGAACTTCTGACGATACTGGCGGTAGAACTTTTCCATCTGCGCCTCCGGCATGGTCCGGAGCAGGCCCTGTTGGATGCGCCACTGGCTGTTAAGCGAATCGGTGCCTAGAATGTAGCTTTCCTGGAGCAGCCAGCCGCCCACGTTGTAGCCGCGCAATACCACTTCCTGGTCCGCCTCGTTCAGCATTCTGGTTCCGACGGAGTGCAGGAGACTGAGCTTCTGGGCCTCGGCCGGGTTGCCGGCAGTCACCAGCACACTGCTTAGCAGCAGCCCCAGACAGCCGGAAAAAAAAGACGCCTTGCGTTGGCCCGTTACCGGCCTGTTTCGGCAAATCATACTAGCAAAAAATTAAAAAGGGGAAGAAGCGCAGGGAGGGGGGAAAGAGAAAAAAACAGGGCGGAGATACTCCGCCCCGTTTCCGCTTTTTCTCACTCATTGAGGTGCTTTGCTCCAATTGGGCAGGACCAGGGCAACAGCTCCTTGCAGGGAGCCGTTGCTTACTGCACCGCGGAGTTATTCTTTGATGAACTGCTGCACCGTGGCGGCGCCAGTAGCGCCGCGCAGGGTGAGGAAATACAGCCCGGGCCGCAGGCTATGCACGTCAACTACCGAATGGGGCTGGCTGGCGGCCACTTTCTGCGTGTGAACCAGACGGCCCAGCGCATCGGTAATGGAGAGGGTAGTGGCACCGTTGGCAGGAACCGTGAGCTGGGTGCTGGCCGGGTTGGGGTAGAGGCGCGCTTCCGGCGCTACGGCAGTGGCGGAAGCCAGGGCCGTGCGGCTGCCGGTGCAGGTGGTGCCGACCGTGTAGCTGTGCGGAGTGGCGCTGGAGTTACGCTCGGCGGTGGTAGTACCCACGCGGTAGGTGAAGTAGAACGACAGCGCCGCGCCGCTGGCCTGGGCCTGGGCGAAGGTGAAGTTGCTGCCCGCGGCCGTCATGTTATAGCCGGCATAGCCGCCGGTACCCACTTTCACATACAATAGGGCCATGCTGCTGCCCGCAATGGGGCTGAGCGGAACGAACTTCCAGCTCACAGTGCCGTTGCTGGTCGATACCTCATAGCTGTAGTCGCCGTTGGCTACGGTGCCGGTGCAGGCGGTGCTGCCGGTTCCGCCGCCGCTGGCCGCCGCGCCGTACACTTCCAGCTCATACAGGGAGTAGCCGTAGCTGGCCCCGTTGATCACGGCGCGGGCCGTGCCGTACATCCGCACGTAGCGGCCGGTGCCGCTGAGGCCGGTGTGGTCGTTGGTGAGGGTACTGTTGCCGGTTACGGTTTTGAGGGTGGTCCAGTTGGTGGCATCCGAGGATACCTGCACCAGGTAGTCACGGCCGTAGGCGGCTTCCCAGGTCAGCTTCACGCGATTCACGTTGTAGCTGGCCCCCAGGTCCACGTAAATCCACTGCGGATCGGCGAAGGTGCTGGCCCAGCGGGTGCTGGTGGTGTTGCCATCCACGGCAGCCGAGCCGGGCGTGCCGCTGTTTTCGGTGGATGAGGTGAAGGTGGGCTTATTCAGGGCCAGGTTGGTAGCCGTTGGCGGGGGCCCTACGGTTACGCTCACGGCCCCGGAGGTGGTTACGGCCCCGACGTTGTCGGTGGCGCGGGCCGTGAGGCTATAAGTACCGGCCGTCACGCCCGTCCAAGAGTAGCTGTAGGGGCTGCTGGTGTCGGTGCCGAGCAGCGTAGCGCCCTGGTAAAACTCTACTTTGCTGATGTTGCCATCCGCGTCGGCGGCGGTGGCCGTGAGGGTGAGGCTGGCCGGAGCCGTGAAGGTGGCCCCGTTGGTCGGCGAGGTCAGGCTGACGGTGGGCGCGACGTTCGAGGGGGCCGTGCTGGCGGTGAGGCTGCGTAGGTTGTCGAGGTAGAATACCGTGCCGGTGGTCGAGTTCGGAGCAAACAGCAGCACCACATTGTCCACTTCCGAATCGGGCGTGCCGGCGTCGGGCGAGTTGGCGTAGGTGAAGGTGAGCGTATGCCAAGCGTTGCTCTGCTTCACCACGGCCTGGTAGATGCTGTGGCGGCCCGTGGGGTAGTTGTTGGGGTTAGAGGAGGTGCTGCTCTCCAGCTGCCACGATACTACCGTGCCGGCCGGCGCCGAGGTGTACACGTCCAGGGCAAATACCTTCTGGCCCGCCACGTAGGCACTGCCGTCCTTGATCTGGGTGCTGGCCAGCGCCAGGGCATCGTACTGCGAAGCCGCATTACGGGTGTACTGGCCCACTTTCGCCGAAGTATTGATACCCGTAGCCGAAGGGTTATTGGCCGCCGCTACGTACGTGCCGTTGGCGTTCCGCAGCGGCAGGTTGCGCACCGCGTCGTAGTTCTCGAAAGTGGTGCCGGCCGAGTAGGTCGGGGTAGCCTTCTTGGCAATCCGGATGTTGTCGATATAGTACGTTTCGCCGGTGAAGGCGCCGCTGTTGAACAGCACGGCCAGTTGGTCGATGGCCACGTTGGCGGTGCCGGCGTCAGGGGCGGTGTTGAAGGCAAACGTGAGGGTTTCCCACTGGTTCTGTTTGCTGGTATTGGCCAGGTAGGTACTGTTGCGGCCTGCCGGGAATGAGCCCGTAGGCGCCGCCGCCGTTTTGTTCTGCAGCGTGATATTGATGGGCGTGCCCACCGGGGCCGAGGTGTACACATCCACCTGCAGCTGGTAGGTCTGGTTCTTGAACAGGCCCGCGTCCTGAATAACGGTGCCCGGTGCGCCGGCATCGAAAAACAGCACGTCGTACTGCTGAGTAGAGTTGCGCACGTACCGAGCCACGTTGGCCGTGGTGTTCACACCAGCAGCCGAGGGGTTGGCCGTGGGGGCGGTGTACGCGCCGTTGGTGCTGGCCGCGTTGAAGGTGAGCTTAGCCGTGCCGTCGTAGTTCTGGAGCACTTCGGTGGCGACTACCGGGGCTTCGGGCTGCTTCTTGGTCAGCAGGTTATCGAGGTAGAAGGTGGCCCCGGAGTTGGTGGCCGGCTGCAGCAGGAAGGCGACGTTGTCGATGGAGTAGATGTTGGTGCCCGCGTCGAGGCTCTTCTCAAACTCAAATTCCAGCGTTTCCCAGGCGTTCTGGCGGGTGGTGTAGGCGCGGTAGGCACTGTGCCGGCCCGCCGGGAAGTTGATGGCCGTGGTAACCTGGCTGTTCTCAAACTGCATGGTCACCTTGCTGCCTACCGGAGCCGTGGAATACACATCGATGAACACCTTGCGCCGGCCCGCCACGTAGTCGTTGGCGTTGCCGATGCCTAGGTTGCGTACGTACAACACATCATACTGCTCGGAGGCATTGCGCACGTACTGGCCCACTTTGGCGGAGGTGTTGATAACCGCCGAAGGGTTGTTCACGGCCTGTGTGAGCGTCCCTGTAACGGTGCCGTACATAATGACGCGGTTGCTTTCGTAGTCTTCGTACACGCGGTCCAGTTGCAGCGCGGGCGTTACCGTCAGGGCTTTGGAGTAGGTGGCCGTCGCGCAGCCACTCACGGCCACGGAGGCCGTTACGTTGCCGCTGGCCGCTGTGCTGCTGAAGTTTACCCGAATGGCGTTGGTGCCCTGCCCGCTCACGATGGTGGCTCCGCTGGGTACCGACCACGTGTAGGTGCCGCCGGTAATGGCATCCATCCGGAAGGTTTTGTTCTGGTCGCCCTGGTGGACCTGGTCTACGCCCAGCACGGCGTAGTTGTAGGTGCCTTTGTACACTCGTACGTAGTCGACCTGGGTAGTCACCGGGAAGTCGGTGGGGGTGGGCTGCTGGAAGCCGGTGTAGGCCGTGCCGGGGCCGCCTACGGCCGTGTTCAGGATGATGTAGAAGTTGCCATCATTGAAAGGCCAGCCGCCCGCAAAAGTAGTTTTGGGCGAAGCCGTGTGGAACAGGGTGCCATCCACAAACCACTTGATCTGGTCGGGGCCCCACTCCACGGCGTACACGTGAAAATCCTGGGATAAATCTACCGATGAGACGTAGTCGCGCCCGGTGAAGTGCCAGCCGCCCGCGTCGTAGTGAATGGTGCCGCCCACCGACTTGGGGTTCTTGTGTTTGGCCTCCATAATGTCGATTTCCCCGGTGTAGGGCCAGTTGCCGGGGTCGGCCAGCATCCAGAACGCGGGCCAAGCCCCTTGGGCCGAGGGCAGTTTCATGCGAGCCTCAATGCGGCCGTAGCGGAAGGTCTGCAGGCCCCCGGTAGCGGGTACCTTCGACTGGAGCTTGGCGGAGGTGTAATTGTAAGTGCGCCCGCCTTCCACCGAGTTTTCGTAGCGGGTGGCAATGTTCAGGAAGCCGCCCGTAACGGTGGCGTTGGCGGGGCGGTACACCTGCAGCTCGGCATTGCCGAAATTACAGTTGCCCACGTTGCAGCCGTCGCCGTTGTACACCTGCCACTTGGCAAAGTCGCCGGCAGTGTTGAACTCATCGGCCCAGACGAGCTGGTTGCATTGCGCTTCGGCAGCGGTGGGCTGCAGGGCCCAGCCCAGGCCGGCAGCCAGGGCCAGACGCGCCCAGCGCCCGAGCCGTTGGCCCGGGATTGGTAAAGTTGTTTCCATGAACTGTGTGGGTGTTTTGGTAGGTAGGGCAAGGACCGCGCATTTCCTGGGGAGAAATGACACGGCAAACACGAAGGCGCAAAAACCAGGAGCAGCGTATAAATACAGAAGTGCCAAGGCTGTTGCGTCTGACCAAATGTAACGGTGTGTGATTTAGAAAATCAAGTGTTAAACCGTTGCTGCAAAGCTTAAAACGAGGTTTTTGCTTTACGCCACACGTTGCGCTATACGCTTACGGCACACGCGAAATGCCCGCATGGTCTGGTATAGGTACCAGGTAGCACCAGCGGCAGGGGCGGCTAGAAAACACGTTAAAAAAAAGCGCACAGCGACTAAATATTTTTTCTGCCACCCCATGAGGAAACTCATGAGGCAGCTTGGGCAAACATTTCCGGAAGACTGCTTGTGTTAGAGCCCCCGATAGCCCGTTCTTCGTACGGGCACTATCCCATTTGCTCTTCCCCAGAATCATGTTCTTCCGCCAGTGCCGCGTTCCAGTCCTGTAAGCTCCCCTCAGTCCGTTGCCATTATTGGGGCCGGCGTTGCCGGTATTGCCACGGCCGTGCGGCTGGCCGTGCAGGGGCACCGCGTCACGGTGTTTGAGGCCCAGGAATCCTTCGGGGGCAAAATGCACCAACTGGAGTTGCCCGGCGGCTACCGCTTCGATGGCGGCCCGTCGTTGTTTACGCTGCCGCATCTTGTAGATGAGCTGTTCCAGCTGGCCGGCCGCAACCCCCACGACTACTTCCGCTACCACCGCCTCGACCCGATTACCCAATACTTCTTCGCCGACGGTACCCGGCTCACGGCCTGGGCCGACGAGGAGCGGTTTGCCCGGGAAGTAGAGGAAAAGCTGCAGGTACCCGTCGCCGAAGTGCTGGCGTTTCTGCGCCGTAGCGGCCGGGCCTACGAGGCTACCGCCGGCACTTTCCTCCAAAAGTCCCTGCACAAGGCCGGCACCTACCTCAGCCCCGACGTGCTCAAGGCCCTGGCGGCGCTACCGCAGCTGGGCCTTACCAGCACCATGCACCAGCGCCACGCGGCTGCTTTTCAGGATCCGCGCCTCGTGCAGCTCTTCGACCGGTTTGCCACCTACAACGGCTCCGACCCCTATCAGGCCCCGGCCACGCTCAGCATGATTCCGCACCTGGAGCACGGGCTGGGCGCTTACTACCCCGAAGGTGGCATCTATGCCATTGCCCAAAGCCTGGTACGGCTGGCCGAGGAGCTGGGCGTGGAGTTCCGCTACCGCGAGCCGGTGCTGGAAATCCTGACGGCCGGTAAGCGGGTAAGCGGCCTGAAAACCAGCCTCGGGACGTATGACTTCGGGTTGGTAGTCAGTAACATGGATGTGGTGCCCACCTACCGTCGTTTGCTGCCTCATCAGCCGGCCCCGGAGCGTACCTTAAGCCAGCCCCGTTCGTCCTCGGCCCTGATTTTTTACTGGGGCATCGGGCAACGGTTTCCGGAGCTGGGCGTGCATAATATCTTTTTCTCCCAGGATTACCGGCGGGAGTTCGAGGCCATTTTCCGGGAGAAAACCATTGCCGACGACCCCACGGTGTACGTCAACATCACCTCCGGCCACACCCCCACCGATGCCCCACCCGGCCACGAAAACTGGTTCGTAATGGTGAACGTGCCCCACGACCAGGGCCAGGACTGGCCCACATTGATCAAGCGCACCCGCGCCGCCGTGTTGGCCCGCGTAAGCCAGGCCCTGGGCACCGATGTTGCCTCGCTCATCCGGGCGGAGCAGGTATGGGACCCACCGGGAATCGAGGCGCGCACATCCTCGTTTGGGGGGGCGTTGTACGGCAGTTCCAGCAATAACACGCTGGCAGCCTTTCTGCGGCATCCTAATTTCTCGGGGCAACTGCCGGGGCTATACTTTTGCGGGGGCTCGGTGCATCCCGGCGGCGGAATTCCGCTCTGCCTGCTCTCCGCCCGCATTGTCTCTGACTTACTTAAAAATTAAAGATGGAGAGTTGAAAATTGCTCGGATGGCAAATGTTGAAGGCCTCGCAAAAGGCGCGTTCAGTCATTCTCAATTTTCACTTCTCAATTTTTAATTCCCCCCTATGCCTGAACCTACGCAACAACTTTCTCCGCCGGCTACGGCGCTTCCTGAGGCCCAAACGCGGCGGCTACGCTGGGCGCAGGGCGTTTTGTTGCTGTTTCACGTCACCGGTTTCCTGGGGCTGGCTTTTTCACAAGACCCCAGCTTCTTCCTCCGGTTTGTGCCCCTGAATCTGCTGCTCACGCTGGGGCTGCTGCTCGCATTTCAGCCGCGCCGCACCCCGGCTTTCTGGAGCTTCTGCGTGATGGTAATGGTCGTGGGGTTTCTGGTGGAGGTCGTGGGCATCCGCACCGGCCTACTATTTGGGCAGTATGCGTACGGCCCTACGCTGGGGCCCAAATGGCTGGAAGTGCCGCTCCTGATTGGGGTGAACTGGCTGATTTTGACCTACTGCACCGGTATGCTGGCGCGATACCTCCCCATTCCGGGCTTCCTGCGGGCCGTGGTAGCGGCGCTGCTGATGGTTGGGCTTGATATTTGTATAGAGCCGGTAGCCATTCAGTACGACTTCTGGCGCTGGCAGTACAATGTGATTCCCCTGCTGAACTTCAAAGGGTGGTTTGCGGTCAGCCTGATTCTACAGGTATACTTCAACCGTGTGGAGTTCGACAAGCGTAACCCGTTGGCTTCCTTTGTATACCTGGTGCAGCTGCTGTTTTTCTTTGGGCTGGGTATGCTACTCTGAGCCGTTTCGGCGTTAGGGGGGGCGCCGGGCCGTGCGGATAGGAATTCTTTATTATTTTTTTGTCCTTCCCCATGGAGGAACTTGTACTCCAGCAACTGCTTGACCGCGCCAATACTCTGTTTCGGCAGCTAGGTGTAGGCTTTATCCACGAAGAGCAACTCGCCGCCGCCCTCGACCTGACTCCCGCCACCTTCCGGGAACAGTTTGGCTCCAAAGCCGAACTGCTACTGGCCGTTACGCAGCGCAACCTGATGCGCCAGCGCCAGGAGCACGAGCAGCTGTTCGCCAACCTCGCCACGCCGGCCGAGTGCCTGCTGGCTCTGCTGCACCACAGCCTGCACGAGCTGCGCCGCTCTCCTCACCACGACTACCACGTCATGCGGGCGCGGTTTCCGGAATCGTGGCAGCATATCCAGGAGTACCTGGTCAACTACTCCCAGCCGCTGCTGGTGCGGCTGTTGCAGGAAGGTATTCAGGAGGGCCAGTTCCGCGCTGATGTGGATGCCCGAGCCATTGCGCACGTTATTCTGGCGCAGTTCAGCTTGGTGCTGAACGAGCTGTTCTTCCCACCCGACCAGGTAAACCTAGCGGATGTGTACCGGAATATCTTTGCTCCCTATGTGCGCGGCCTCTGTACCACCGCCGGCCTGCGTTTGGTAGGCCCGCTGTTCGAGCGGATGTAAGCGGACAAGGGTGAAATTGTGAAAGGTGAAGTTGTGAGAAACCATTTGGAATGGGACCTCTCACAACTTCACCTTTCACGATTTCACAAATTGCCGCTAACAGCTGATCTTATCCACCCGCGTCTGGTGGCGGCCACCTTCGAAGGCAGTGTTGAGAAACTGGCTGATGATGGCACGGGCGGTTTCCTCGTCCACGAATCGGGCCGGGACGCATACCACGTTGGCGTCGTTGTGCTGGCGGATGAGAGAAGCTACCTCCGGCTCCCAGGCCAAGCCCGCCCGGATGCCCTGGTGCTTGTTGGCCGTGATGCACACCCCGTTGGCCGAGCCGCACAGCAGAATCCCGCGCGCAAACTCCCCACGCTCCACGGCCAGCGCCAGCGGATGCACATAGTCGGGGTAATCTACAGAGTCGGCAGAGTGGGTGCCGAAATCCTGCACTTCATAGCCGTTGTCGCGCAGCCACTGGAGCAGCATCTGTTTCTGGTCGAAGCCGGCGTGGTCGGAGCCGATGGCAAGTTTCATGGCAGTAGGAAAAATGTGGTGGAATATAACGGGTATGAAAAATGTGGCGAAGTGCAGCCTTGTGCCACATTTCGCCACATTTTTACTTGCTCTACAACATCTCTAGGCAATTCCCTGGTTTTCGGCCAGCTGGGCGTTAAGCGAGGCGGTGCGGTTGCGGGTTACCACGCGGGCAATGCTGATGCTCAGCTCGTAGAGCAGGATGATGGGAATGGTCACGATAATCTGCGAGGTTACCTCGGGTGGCGTGATGATGGCCGCGATGATGAGCACCACCACAATGGCGTGCTTGCGGTATACCTGCATGATTTCGGGCGTAATCAGGCCGGCTTTGGCTAGGAAGAACACAATCATCGGCAGCTCAAACACCAAAGCGCAGGAAAGCGACATGGTAGTAAGCGTGCTGATGTAGCTCTGCATATCAATCTGGTTTTCGATGGTGGGGTCCACCACGTAGCCGGCCAGAAACTGGATGCTCATGGGCGCGGCAATGTAGTAGCCGAACAGCAGACCCAACATAAACAGCACCGATACGAAGAACACCGCGCCTTGGGAGTTCTGTTGCTCGTGCGGGTAGAGGCCGGGCTTGATGAAGCGCCAGATTTCCCAGAACAGGTACGGAAAGCCCAGCACCAGCCCTACAATGAACGACGTGCTGATGTGCATAGTCAGCTGGCCGCTCATCTCACGGTTCTGAATCACGAACCCGATTTTATCAATGCACAAACTGGGCGCGTTCATCAGCGCGGCAGCCTTGCAAGAGAGCTGGTAGGTCCAGAAATCGGGCCGGGAAGGGCCCAGAATCAGGTCATGAAACAGAAAGTCCTTGGCGAAAAAGGCTCCGGTGGCAAATACCACCACCGCAATGGCCGCCCGGATGATGTGCCAGCGCAAGGCTTCCAGGTGGTCTATAAAAGACATTTCGTGCTGTTCGCCCAGCACGGGTTGAGTAGGATCCAAGAGGTGAGTACGTGAATGAGTGAAGGAGTGGAGTGCAAGTGGTAGTGAGGAACAAACGCAATTTGGCGGCAACAGGATGTTAGGCCGGCTGCTTTACCGTTCACTCAGTCGCTCAGCCACTCACTCACCCATTGAGTTAAGAGAAAAGCGGATACTGCTGCATCCACTCGTTAATCTCGCCCCGGACGCGGCTGATGCGGGCGTCGTCGGCGTTGTGGGTCAGCACCTCGTCGATGAAGTCCACGATGCGCACCATGTCGGTTTCCTTGAGGCCGCGCGTGGTGACGGCCGCCGAGCCAATGCGCATGCCGCTGGTCACGAAGGGCGACTTGTCATCGAAGGGCACCATATTCTTGTTGATGGTGATATCGGCCTTGATGAGGGTGTTTTCGGCCAGCTTGCCGGTTAGGCCCTTGCTGCGTAGGTCAATCAGCATCAGGTGGTTATCGGTGCCGCCGGAAATGATCTGGTAGCCGCGCTCCACGAAGCCGTTGGCCAAGGCCTGAGCGTTGCGGATAACTTGGTGGGTGTAGTCAGTGTACGCGTCCGAAAGGCACTCCCCGAAGGCCACGGCCTTGGCCCCGATAACGTGCTCCAGCGGTCCGCCCTGGGTGCCCGGGAACACGCCCGAGTCGAGTAGCGCCGACATCATCCGGATTTCACCTTTGGGGGTTTTCAGCCCGAAGGGGTTTTCGAAGTCCTTGCCCATCATAATCAGGCCACCCCGGGGGCCGCGCAGGGTTTTGTGGGTAGTGGTGGTTACGATGTGGCAGTGGTCGAACGGGTTGTTCAGCAAGCCCTTGGCAATGAGGCCGGAAGGGTGCGAAATATCGGCCAGCAGCAGCGCGCCTACCTCATCGGCGGCTTCGCGCAGGGCTTTATAGTCCCAGTCGCGGGAGTAGGCCGAGGCGCCACAGATGATGAGCTTGGGCTGCTCGCGGCGGGCCGTTTCCTTTACTTTCTCCCAGTCGATGAGGCCGGTTTCGCGCTCCACGCCATAGAAGCTGGGCTGGTAGAGCTTGCCCGAGAAGTTGACGGGCGAGCCGTGGGTGAGGTGGCCGCCGTGGCTGAGGTCGAAGCCCAGAATTTTGTCGCCGGGGTTGAGAATAGCCAGCATCACGGCCGCGTTGGCCTGGGCGCCGGAGTGCGGCTGCACGTTCACCCACTCCACCCCGAATAGCTCTTTGGCCCGGTCGATGGCCAGCTGCTCAATCTGATCCACTATTTCGCAGCCACCATAGTAACGTTTGCCGGGCAGGCCCTCGGCGTACTTGTTGGTCAGGATGGAGCCCTGGGCCCGCATTACCTGCTCCGACACGTAATTTTCGGAGGCAATGAGTTCAATACCGTGAGTTTGGCGCTCTTTCTCCTTCTGAATCAGGTCGAAGACGGCGGTGTCGAGGGCGAGGGTGGCTTGCGTTTCCATGAGGCCAAAGGTAAGCGGAAATGATGATGGGCAAATGAGGTAGCGCCGGAGAAGTGCGGCACCAGCAGGCAAGCAAAACGGCCGGCCCTCGTCGGTGAAAAAAGGTCGTGCAAAATTCCGGCATCGGGCCGGCAGGTAGCCGTTGCAGGTGTGTGTGGTAAGTGCAAAAGCTACGGGCGGCAGACCGGGAAACCGCAGTGGTATAATGGGCCGCCGTGTGTGGTAAAAGAAGCCGGGATGTGGCTTAGCCGTAGCGACGCAAATGCTGGTTTAGTAGTGCTGTTTTTCAGAAAGTTGCTGCAAGGTACTTTGCCGGGCCATCACGCTGCGGCGGGGTGGATTTGCTCTTCATTTCTCTTTCCACAACCAACTTCCTACCCATGAAAAAGCCTACTCTCCTTACTTGGTGCCTACTGGTACTAGGGGCTCTGCTGCCGCTGCTGGGCCGCGCCCAGGGCAGTATTCCGTTCACCATTGCCAACAACTCGCCCTTCCCCGATTCCGACCTGTACGTGGCCATTGTGGGCCTCGACCTGAACGGCCGGCATGTGTGGGTGGACGCGCGCACCAGCCAGATTCTGCCCATGGACCGCAGCTACAACACGGCCCTCGGCCCCACCTACGACGGCAACACCGGACCGGGGCAGAACTCGCGCTACGCGGCCTGCTTTACCCGACTCAGCAACGTGCCCAATAAAACCTTCACGCTGCCCCAGATCCAGGGCTGCCGGGTATTCATCAGCCGGGGCCAGCAGCTGTATCTGTACTTTTTTGGCGCTACGGGCGCGCCTTCCGGCTACGCTGCGCCCAACCCGCAAAGTCCCACCGACCCCAACCGGGGGATTCTGTACGAGTTCATTGAGCTGACCAACAATCAGTTCGGATTCTTTGGCAACACCACCCGCGTGGATGCCTTCCGCTACCCGATGGGCCTGGAACTGTTCGGTAACGGCTACCAGAAACGCACCGGAGAGCTGAAAAATGCCGCCGACATCGTGGCCGCCTACAAGGCCAACGTGCCCACCGAGTTTCAGGGCACGGTAAACAACACGACCGGCGAAATCATCTTCCCCTCTAAAACGCCCGCCTTCCAGGACGGCACCAACGGCACCACGCCCGGCCCCTACGGCAACTACTTCAAGAGCTACATCGATGCCATCTGGAACAAGTACAAAACCACGGACCTGATTTTCTTTGCCGGCAACGCGGGCGTGTTCAAGGGCCGGGTTGATGCCAACGACCGGCTGGTGGTGGTGGGCCAGTCGGGGGCCTTTGCGGGCCGCACGGGCATCATCAACGGCCGGCCTACCACCCAGATGGTATTTGAGGGCAAGGGCCTGCTGGATAACCGGGTAAGTGACGGCGACTGTGACCTGGTGGTGCAGGCCCAGCTGACGGCCGCCATCAACCGCCACGTGGTGAATACTATCGCCGCCAACCCCGGCCAGCAAAACTGGTACGATGCCAGCCAGTACTACCAGACGCCCCCGTTCAATTACTACGCCCGCTTCTGGCACCTGCCCGGCATCAGCGTGGATAACCTGAGCTACGGCTTTGCTTACGACGATGTGAACGACCAGTCGGCCACGCTCCAGACGCCCCAGCCCACCCGCGTGGTGGCCACTTTCGGGGGCTACGCCGGTACCACGCCGCCCGTAACCGGCGTGAGCACCGTGTACAAGGACTGCAACTACACCGGCACGGCCGTAAACCTGCCCGTGGGCGACTACAACTTAGCCGCGCTGCAAAGCCGGGGTGTGTTGAACGACGACGTCTCCTCGCTGCGGGTAACCAGCGGCTACGAGGTGGTGCTGTATGAAAACGACAACTTCGCGGGGGCCTCGCTCACGGTGGGCAGCGCCGGCAACAGCTGCCTGGTTGGCAATGCCCTGGGCACCGGCAACTGGAACGACAAAGCCACGTCCCTGCGGGTCCGCGCGGCCACTACCAGCACCTTCAGCCTGACGTTGCAGGCCGAGGCCGCTAACGTCAACAACGGCATGACCGTGGAAACCTGCACCGACGCGGGCGGCGGCCAGAACATGGGCTTCGTGGACGCCGGCGACTACTTGGTCTGGAACAACATCAGCTTCCCCACCACCGGCCAGTACACCATTGAGTACCGGGTGGCCAGCGGAGCCGCCGGGGGCACCATCTCTTCGGATCTGAATGCGGGCACTACGCAGCTGGGCAGTACCACCATTCCCGGTACCGGCGGCTGGCAGACCTGGACCACCGTATCCCGAACCGTCACCCTCAACGCCGGCACCTACAACTTCGGCATCTACGCGCAGTCGGGGGGCTGGAACCTCAACTTCGTGCGCATCACCCGGGCCGGCGCGGCGCGTACCGCCTCGGTGGCGGCGACGCCGGACGCTGAAGCCGCCCTGCTGCAACTCTACCCGAACCCGGTGGTGGATCAGTTGGAGCTGACGTCGGCCACGAGCCTAACTGGCAGTACGTACCGCATCGTGAACGAGTACGGCCGGCCGGTAGGCACCGGCACGCTGGGTCGGGGCACGCTGGACGTGGCTAAATTGCCGGCCGGCGTCTACACCCTGCTGGTCACGCAGCCCGATGGCCAAACCACCGTGCGCCGGTTTGTGAAGTAGCGGCTGCGGCCGGAGCTGCTTTATATGTTGAGCGGAGGCCGCCCGGGAGGGCGGCCTCTTTGCGTGGCGGCCCGGCGGGCGGGGCATTGTCACCTACTGCCGTCAATCCCGTATCTTGCCTGGTATGAACACGCCCCATCAGCTCGCCGAAGTCCTAACCAGCCTCCGCATCGGCAACCAGTCGTTCCTGATTACCTTTTATGAAGAGAATCGGGACCTGTTTGCTCGCTGGGCACGCCGTCAGCACCAATTGGCGGCCCCGTCCTCGCATGAGCTGCTCCGAACCGTGCTGGTCGAGTTCTACGACCAGGTAGCGGATGGCCGCCTGACCAAGCTGCCGCCCGATCTGCGGGCGTACGTGTATGGGATGGCCGATGAGCAGGTGCGGGCCGCCCGTACCACGGAGGTATTGCCGGTGGTGGAAGCCGGCCGTCGGCAGCGGCTGCTGATGCTGTTTCGCCAGCAGGGCCTCGATTGCCAGAAAATCCTGATGTATTTCTACTTTCGGGGCTATAACTTCGAGAAGGTGGCCGGCAAGATGGGCTTTGCCAACGCCAACGTGGCCCGCATCCAAAAATCGGGGTGCCTGCGCAAACTCTACGAGTTGCGCCTGCGTACCGAAGCCGCAGTCGGCTAGCGCCTGTGCCGGCTTCTGCGTAGCTTAGCCCCGAGTTCCCTTTTCTCCTATCGTTCCGATGCTGCGCCAGCCTCCGGGTTGCACGCCTCACTGGTCAGTACCCTGCTCCATGACCCTGCCTGCCTCCGATTTGCGCCCCTATCTCGAAGAGTTAGAACGCTTTGCCGATGGCCAGATGTCTGCCCCAGAGCAGGAGGCATTTGAAGTGCGGTTGGAGCAGGATGCGGAATTATACCAGGCGTATCAGGCGTACGAGCAGTTGTCGGCCGATTTGCGCTGGGTAGCCGGCCACGAAACGCTCTATCAGCGCCTGCTGGCCCTGGACCGTCGCCTCGACCAACGGCAGGAGGCTCTTTCGCGCATTAAGCGGCGGCAGCGGAAGGTGCAGCGGCAGTGGGGAGTGGTGGCCGCCGTAGGGGTGGCAGTACTGCTGGCGGCCTGGTGGTTCCTGTTGCGACCTGCTGCCCCCAACACCGAAGCCGCCTGGACGCGCTATTACGTGCCGGAAGTAGGTCTGACCGACGAAGTAGTGCGGGAAAGCCGCCGCCCGTTGCTGGCCGAAGCGATGCAACAGTACCGCGCCGGACACTATACGCCGGCGCTATACACATTGCGCCGCATTCCCAACAGCACTATCGGGCAGGACACCATCACCTACTACAACGGCATCTTCCTGCTCAGCCAGAATGACCCCGAGCAGATTAAGGCGGCCCAGCCGTTTCTGCGGCGCGTAGCTATGCAATCCGGTTCCCGGCTGGCCGGGCGGGCGCGCTACCATCTGGGCATGGCCTACTGGCGCAACCAGCAGATTACGGCCGCCCGCAACACCCTGCGCTCCGTAGCCAACGACGCCCGCAACCCCTACCAGGAAGCCGCCCGCCAGGTTCTGAGCTCCGAAGCACTGCCGCAGGAGTAAGGCGTTGAAAGTCAGCGTAGAAAGAGCGAAAAGCCAACGTGCTGACGTAGATCTGTAAAGGATTGCGTCAGCACGTTGGCTTTCAACGGACTCCAATCGGGTAGTCGGCCTCGATGTTGGGTTGCAGAATCAGCTCCTCCGTATCCAGGTTGAAGGCGGCCAAGTGACGTAGTTCCGGGTTATGGCGGTACACGCAGCCGGTATCCAGCCCGATGGCGCCGGCGTGGTTGGCCACGCGCTTCTGCACCTCTACTACGGCCGTCGGAACGTGGCCGTGGACCAGCCGCCGCCCGCCCAGCCGGGAGGCATCGAATACGAACTGCTTGGTGTTGAGCATTGTGTGCCAGTCCTGGCGCATTTCGGGGGGCGGCAACCGGAAGTCGAAGCCGGCGTGAACCAGCACCCAGCCGGGCACTTCCAGCTGATAAGGTAACTCGTGCAGCCACCGCAGGTAGGCAGTGGGAATGTCTTCCGGCTTCTCTACCCCAAAACTGTTGAGCGTGAGCTGCCGGTCGGCGGCGGAGGCCCAGCTGAGGTGGGCGCGGCACTGGGCCGCATCCAGCAGCTCCTGGTCGTGGTTGCCGCGCAGGCAATGCACGCGGTAGCCGCGCTGCGGCAACTGCATCAGGTAGTCGAGGATGCCCCGGCTGTCGGGTCCTTTGTTCACGTAGTCGCCCAACACGTACAGCTCATCCTGGGGGCGCAGCTTCAGCCGGTGCTCAACCAAGTGCTGAAACGTCAGCCGGCAGCCGTGCAGATCGGTGGTAACGTAGCGAGCCATAACGCAGAGTGGGGAAGGTGGAAGATGCAAAAAAGCACCTTTTCGGGCGGAAAAGGTGCTTTTCGGAGCGGTTTTCTACTAGTTCGTAGCGCGAACTACGCAGTTTGTGCTACTGCACAATGGCCGTATCGGTGGCGTCGGGGTCGGTGAGGTCGGCGTTGGTGCCCTGGCGGGCGAGGTCGGCGTTGGTGCCGGTAGGCTTTTCCATCTGGCCCATGCCCACGCGGGAATCGGGGTCCTCCATTTCGTCGCGGCCGGTGCGCTCGTCGTCCAGGTCCAGTTCATCTACCGGACGGCGGGTAGTTGAGGTGGTGTCGTCGTCGGCGGGCAGGTCCTGGTTCGGGCGGTCGGGGCGGCCTTCGTCGCTGGTACGCATGTTGTCGGCGGGGTGCTGGGTTTTGTCGGCGTCCTCGTTCACTGACACGGCCGAAATGCCCGCGCCGCTGTCGGTGCCGTAACCTTCCTTGCCTTCCCGGTTGCCGAAGCCACCCCGGGCCGCCTCATTCTTAGGTGGGTCGCCGCCGGGCGTGATGTGGCCGGCCGCCATTTCCTGTTCAGTTGTATCGTCGTTGATGACGCGCACGGGACGGTCGTTGGGGTCAATAGCCATGAGAAATCAGTCGTTAAGGTGGGGAGTCGGTATAGCTAAGGTGTACTGCCGTTCCCGGATTTGGGTTTAGCTTTGACCGGCTTCCGGGCCTACAATATTCCCGCATTTCCTGCTACGTGCTATGACTACTGCCGAGCTTCTTGCCATTCGTTCCGTCGAAACGCTGCTGCACCACCTGGCTGCCGGGGCTGCCCCGAAGTACCTGTATTTCTGGGGCCACACCAGCCGGGGCGAGCTGGGCAAAGAGGTGTTCAGCCAATGGTATCCGGCAGCTTTTGAACTGGATGGCGACACCTACGCCACCGCTGAGCACTACATGATGGCCGAAAAAGCCCGCCTGTTCTACGATGAGGCCACCCGCCAGGCCATCTTGCAGGCCCCGCACCCCGACGTGGCCAAGCGCCTGGGCCGCCAGATCCAGCACTTCGACGAGGCCGTGTGGAATGCCGAGCGGTTCGCGGTAGTGGTGCGGGGCAACGCGGCCAAGTTTGGCCAGCATCCGGCCCTGCGCGACTATCTGCGCGCCACCGGCAGCCGGGTACTGGTGGAAGCCAGCCCGGTGGATACCATCTGGGGAATCGGGCTGGCCCAGGACCATCCGCAGGCCGCCGACCCTGCCACCTGGCGCGGCCTCAACCTGTTGGGCTTCGCGCTGATGGAAGTTCGGGATACGCTTTAATTTCTGCTACACCTGTCAACCCCTTGCCGCTCATGTGGACCGAAACCGATAACGCCCTCACCCGCACCTTCCGCTTCCAGGATTTCAAAATGGCCTTTAGCTTTATGAGCGACGTGGCCGAAGAAGCTGAGTACCAGGAGCACCACCCGTGGTGGAGCAACGAGTACAACGTGGTGAGCTTTCGCCTGCGCACCCACGACGCCGGCAACACCGTCACCGACAAGGACCACACGCTGGCCGCCGCCATCGATAAGCTGGCCGCCGAGTACGGCGGGAGTTGAGTTGTTGGTTGACAGGTGTTCGTTGTCGGTTGCGGGAACTTAGACCCGACAACCGCCAACGAATAACCCAACAACTGGCAACTCAGCTACCTTTGTGGCTATGGCTGATGCCCCCAAAACTCTGTTGTACCTCGTGCCTACGCCCATCGGCAACCTGGAGGACATTACTCTGCGCGCCATTCGGGTGCTGGGCGAGGTTGATATTGTGCTGGCCGAGGACACCCGCACCAGCGGCCGGCTGCTGCAACACCTGGGCCTGAAGAAATCCATGCTTAGCTACCACCTCCACAACGAGCATCAGCAGGTGCAGCGGCTGCTGGAGCGGCTGGCCGCCGGCGAAACTATGGCTCTAGTCTCCGACGCGGGCACGCCCGGCATCTCCGACCCCGGTTTTCTGCTGGTGCGCGAGTGCCTGGCCCGGGGCCTGCGGGTAGAGTGTTTGCCCGGGGCCACGGCCTTTGTGCCGGCGCTGCTCAAGTCGGGCTTTGGGGCTGAGCGGTTCACGTTCGAAGGGTTTCTGCCGGTGAAGAAGGGCCGCCAGACGCGCCTGCAGGAGCTCGTACACGAGCACCGTACCATGATTTTCTACGAGTCGCCGCACCGCATTGTGAAAACCCTGGAGCAGCTAGCTGCCGTGCTGGGCCCCGAGCGGCCCGCCTCGGTGAGCCGGGAGCTGACCAAGCTGTTCGAAGAAACCGTAACGGCCCCGCTGGCCGAGCTGGCTGCCAACTTTGCCGCCCGCGCCGCCATCAAGGGCGAGATTGTGCTGGTGGTGCAGGGCCGCGAAAAAGAAGAACGCATCAAGCAAAACCGGTATGCCGACTCCGACGATGACGAATAACCCCGTATCCGCTCCGGCCACTGCTACCGGGCGGGCCGGCTGGCTGCCTTTGCTACTGGCGGTGCTGGGTGGGGTGCTGCTCTGGCTGGGCTGGCCGGTGCATCCGGCCGCGCTGGCGGCGGTGCTGCTGGTGGCCTGGGTGCCCTACCTCTACCTGGAGCACCACCTTACCCGGCATGGGGCCGGCAACGGCAAGGTGTGGGCCTACTCCTACCTGCTGCTGCTGCTCTGGAACGCGTTTACCACCTACTGGGTGAGCTATAGCACCCTGGCCGGCGGCATCACGGCCGTTATTGCCAACGCTTTGCTTATGAGCCTCCCGCTCACGGCCTTCCGCCTTACCAAGCGGCACTTCGGCCCGAAGCTGGGGTATTGGTCGCTGCCCGTCTACTGGATTGCTTTCGAGCAGCTGCACCTGCACTGGTTCCTCACCTGGCCCTGGCTCACGCTGGGCAACGGTTTCGCGCAGGCCAACCAGTGGGTGCAGTGGTACGAGTACACCGGCTTCCTGGGTGGCTCCGTCTGGATGTGGGTGGTGAATCTGCTAGCGTTTTTTTCAATTAAAAACGATGAATTAAAAATTGAAAATTCAGGTCAGCCGGGCATCACGCGGCAACCACTTTTAGTTTTTAATTCTTCATTTTTAATTCCTCTGCTGCTTGCCGTCGGCTTGCCCATTGGCCTGTCGTACTTCATCTGGAACCGATATCAGGAGAAGGGGCCGGCGGTAGAGGTGTTGGCGGTGCAGCCCAACGTCGACCCGTTCGAGGAGAAGTTCGAGGGTGGCTCCCGCTTCATTCCGCACGACGAGCAGCTCACGCGCTTACTCACCCTCACCGAGCAGCACCTCACGCCCCAGACCAAGCTCGTGCTCTGGCCCGAAACCTCGCTCGATGAAACCTACTTCGAGGCCGGCTTCGAGGGCTACCCCAAGGTGCAGCGGCTGCGCCAGTGGCTGGCCCGGTACCCGGGTGTTGAGCTGATAACCGGCCTCACCACCGTGCAGCAGTACGGCTCCGATAAAGCCAACGCCAGCCCCACCGCCCGCTTCCGCCAGGACCTGGGCTACTACGACGTGTTCAACGCGGCCATACACTTGCCCGGCACGCCCGGGCGGCCGCAGTTCTACCACAAAAGTCGGCTGGTGCCGGGCGTGGAGGGCGTGCCGCCGTGGCTCTCTATGTTCGTAATTGATTTGGGCGGCGAGGCCGGCGGCCTGGGCTCCCAGGCGGAGCGCACGGTGTACCAAACGGCCACGCCCGGGTTGCAGGTGGCCCCCGTTATCTGCTATGAGTCGGTGTACGGCGACTTCGTGAACCAGTACGTGCAGCGCGGGGCCACGCTCATCGGCATCATCACCAACGACGGCTGGTGGTCCGATTCGCCGGGGCATTTGCAGCATTTGCAGTACGCCACCCTGCGCGCCATTGAAACCCGCCGCGACGTAGCCCGTTCAGCCAACACCGGCATTTCGGGCTTCATCAACCAAAAGGGTGAAATCACACAGCAAACCGGCTGGTGGGTGCCCGCCGTAAGCCTGGCCACCGTGCATCTGAACACGGAGCTGACGTTTTACGTGCAGCACGGCGAGCTGATCGGGCCTGCCTGCCAGATACTAGCAGTACTGTTGCTGGTGCTCACGCTGGTCCGTTTGGCGTTGAACCGGCGCTCGGCCGTAACGACCTAAATATGCGCAAATCGGCCATTCTTCCGGTCCCGCACCCTGATCTGAAACGTCTCATGCTGTATGAAGATGAACACGGCGTTTATCTGTTCGGGTACAACACGCTAACAGACGCGGGTGGCCTGTGGGATTCCTGGTTTGAGACAATGGCTGACGCCGAGGAAGCCGCGCTGGAAAACTACGGCGTTGCGTCTGCTGACTGGCAATGTATTGCCGATCCGCTGCCGGACTGCCAGCACGACTGGATTGCGCCGGTTCGCGTAATAGGTCGGGCGGATGGGCAACCCTGGTGGGGACATTTGGAAAAATTGACCGATGGGCAGTGGCAACCCTTTCATCCAATTTCATAAGAGCAACATTAGCGCCGGTTCGTGAAGGCCGGCTGTTTTCAACTCATGGATTACAATCAACTCAGCTTTCAGCTCGCGGCCGTAACGCGCCACGCGGGCCAGTTCATCCGCCAGGAGGCGGCCACGTTCAACCGCAGCCACATCGAAATGAAGGGCGTCCACGACTTGGTGTCGTACGTGGATAAGGAAACCGAGAAGCTGCTGGTGGCCGGCCTGCGCGAGGTGCTGCCTGAGGCCGGCTTCATCACGGAGGAAGGTACCGAGGGCGCCGACCGCGCCGAGGAGTTCAACTGGATTATCGACCCGCTCGATGGCACCACCAACTTCGTGCACGGCCTGCCGGTGTACTGCGTGAGCGTGGGCCTCATTCGGGGGCAGGAGCTGGTGGCCGGCGTGGTGTACGAGGTAGTGCGCGACGAGTGCTTCCGGGCCGCCAAAGGGGCCGGGGCGTTCTGCAACGAGGTGCCCATCCACGTATCCGACGTGCCTGACCTCAACAGCTCCCTCATTGCCACCGGCTTCCCCTACACCGATTTCGGGTTGATGGATGATTACCTGCAGGTGTTGGGCTCGTTCATGCGCCGCTCGCACGGGGTGCGCCGCGTGGGTTCCGCCGCCGCCGACCTGGCTTACGTGGCTGCCGGCCGCTTCGAGGGCTTCTTCGAGTTTAACCTCAACTCCTACGACGTAGCCGCCGGTATCCTGCTGGTGCGCGAAGCCGGGGGGCGCGTCACGGAGTTTCTGCAGGACGGCGACCCGCTGTTCGGCCGCGAAGTGGTAGCCAGCAACGGCCTGGTGCACCAGGAAATGCAGGATACCATCCGCGAAGTCTGGAAGTAAGGCTTTCCCGGACGTCATGCTGAACAAGAGTAGACCGTCATGCTGAGCGCAGCCGGAGGTGAAGTCGAAGCATCTCTACCGCTTCGTTTGAATAGTCTGGCAACAAAGCGGTAGAGATGCTTCGGCTGCGCTCCGCTGCGCTCCGCTGCGCTCCGCTGCGCTCAGCATGACGTTCTGTGATGTCCAAAAACCCGTAAAAACCAGCCCGGCGCAAACCAAAACCCGTTCGTCGTAGTTTTGTGACCATCATGTGGATACAGTATCTCATCATTGTCCTGCTCTTTGCCGGGGCCGCGTTCTACGTGGGGCGGATTTTCTGGCGGGCCTTTTTTGATAAGAGTGCGGCCGGCTGCGCCAAAGGCTGCGGCAGCGCGTGCTCGGTCATTGATGTGGACCGGCTGCAGCGAACCATTGAGCTGGCCGCCGCCCGGGAAACAAAAGCGTCGTAGCGGGGCAATATTCTTACCCCTGGATATAACCTGCCCCCGTGCCGGCTACGTATAGCCGGCACGGGGGCTTTGCGTTGGCAGGCCCGCCGCTGATCCGAATCCCTTCCTATTCCCTCCTAAACGCCCCTCGTCATGCAAGACAAAGAAGAAGAACGCTCGCTCGTGAATGTAGAACGCCAGCTCAATAAGGATGGCTTCACGGCCGACTTCCGCGTTACCGATGGCCGTTTGCACACCATCGACAACGACCGGAGCAAGGGCTATACCCCCAACGAAGTGACTATCGTGGATTTCTACCGCTTCGAGGGCGAAAGCAACCCCGATGACATGTCGATTCTCTACGCCATTGAAACCGCCGACGGCGTGAAAGGCACCATCTCCTCCGCCTACGGCACCTACGCTGATGCCGACGTGGACGAATTCCTGAAAACGGTAGAGGACCTGGGTAAAAACCTGACCAAGCCGAAGCATAAGTAACCACCTTTTGCAGGTGACAAGAAAAAAAGGCGCGCCGCAACGGAAGTTGCGGCGCGCCTTTTTTGTGGGTACTAATCCGGCCCCGGCGTTAGTGCTACCGTACCAGTCCGAACCGCTGATGGCTTACATCCACCACAATGGTATGCTGGTTGAAGGGCCGGTTGCCCAGCATGCCGCCCATGCCGGAAAAGCGCATCAATAGACTTTCCATCAGGTTGGTACCTTCGATGTAGGTAACTGTTTGCAGGGGCAACGCTACTGTGCCCAACTGCAAAGCCGCCGCCGTAGCCACGGTATGCGCGGTGAGCGTGCGGCCCATCGAGTTGACGGCGGCGGTATGGGCCGGGGCCTGGGGCCGGGCCATTTGCTGCCACGTAGCCTGGCTGGTAAGGAGAGCAAAGGCACTACTGCCCGAGTCGAACAGCAGCGGCCTGGTTTCCCCGGCCACCCCGGCCCTCAGCATAATTCGGCGGCTTTCGAAGGCCAGGGGCACGAATTCCGTACGGCGGCGCAGGCTATCCGAAAGCTGGGTTTCGAGGCGGAACTGTCGGCCGGGATAGTCGAGTACGAGGACCCGGCCCTCCAGCGCATCGGCCCCGAGGGTACCGATGATGAACGGGGTGGTGCTGTCGGCGGGCAGTTGGTGGGCGCCGTAGGCCAGCACGCGCAGCCGGCGGACCTGCACCTGGCTTTGGCCCAGCGCGAAGCGGAAGTTGCGGAGCGTATCGGCCTGGGGCAGCAGATATGGGCGGGTGCCGGGGTAGCGGGCCCGCAAAGCGGCCAGCGGATGGGCGTAGAGCAGGGAGGTAGGTGCGCCGGTGTCAAACTGCAGGTAACAGGTGCGGGCGCAGCCGGGCAACGATACGGGCAGCAGCAGGGCCGCCTGGGCCACCACGGGCCGGGCCGAGCTATCGGCCTGCCACACGAAGGTGCAGGCGGCCGGCAGCCCCGTAACGGCCAGCTGGTTGGGGGCCGGCTCAAACTTTTTTCGCATGTAAAAGTAGCCGCCCACGCCACCAAGCAGTAGCAGGGTAAGCACAACGAGCAGAAGGTTGCGAAGGAGTTTCATGGCGCACTAAGTAGAGGAGTGGAGTACACCGTAAACATCCGGGGTTTACCCTGCTGCCCCGTGCGCCATTTCCCCGCCATTTGCCCGTCATTTGATAAAAGTGATTGACAGTAAGGTGTTTATGAATATAATGTATTATAGCCGAAACCGATAGATAGCCAGGCGGCCCCGGCGCAATTGCCAGCCATAGTAGAGTACGACTCCCAGGTTAAGCAGATAAGAACCGATGAAAATACCCACGTACAGCCCCGGCAAGGTAACCTGATAAGTGTGCGCCACCACCTGTACCAACCCGGCCAGCAGGTACGCCAGAAAGCAGCCCACCTGCCACAGAATTTGAAAGCCCAGCACGCGCCGCCCTACCTCGGCGGCGTGCTCTACCTCGTGGCGGTGCTTTCGCCAGAGCAGCCACGGTACCACCAGATTCAGCAGCGGCAATACCAGAAAGCTCAGCGCGCTCAGATTCAGCAGCTGTAGAAACTGCGGGTCGGAGTGCGTGTTAGGGGTGGCCGAGGTAGGCAACGGGGCCGCTGGCTCAGCAACCGGAGCGGCGGCGGGCTCCGGGCGGAAGGCTTCCAGGGGCACCTCAAGTGCGGCGGCCAGGGCCTGCAGCGTGTAGCCGCGCGGGACCGTGTCGCCCTGCTCCACCCGCTGAATAGTACGCAGACTCACGCCCGACTGTTCGGCCAGAACTTCCTGGGAAAGACCTTTGCTTTTGCGGATAGCCAGAATACGGGCAGCTGAAAACATAACGTGGCGGGCAAGGTGAGGTCGGAGGAGGTGAAATTGGGAATATTTCCTCAGTCGTCCCTGCTGGCCGGAAATCAGCTTGCCCGGCCATGATGGTGTAGTTTCCGCCGGACCGGGATACTCACCACTTCACAGGTTCACCGTTAACCCCACACTTTGGTGCCCTCGGTGCAGTTGCGGCACATGTCAATCTGGTCGCGGCCCTTAAGCAGGGAGGCGCGGAAGTTGCGGTACTTGGTGCCGTGCCAGAGCTGACGGAAGGTCTGGGTTTTGAGGTCCCCGAGGCGGTATTCGGCATCCTTATCGAAGCAGCAGGGCACCACCAGGCCGTCCCAGGTGATGACGCAGGAGTGCCACATCTTCCAGCAGTGGTTGAGCAGGCGGTTCTTAATGTTCCAGGTGCCGTCGCCCTGGTTCTCGTAGCGCGAGTAGTAGTCGATGGTGGGGATGAGCGGGCTGCCGTTGTGGTAATCGTAGATCTGGGCGGTTTTAAACCACACGTCGTCCACGCCCAGGTCCCGGGCCAACTCCTTCGCTGCCTCAAGCTGGTGTTCGTTGGGCCGTACCACCAGAAACTGGAATACCACCCGCGGCGTCTGGCTTTTCAGCTCCCGCCGCCACTTAATCAGGTTGCGGGTGCCTTCCAGCACCTTGTCCAGCTTGCCGCCCACACGGTACTGCTGGTACACTTCCTGGGTGGTACCATCGAGGGAAATAATGAGCCGGTCCAGCCCGCTTTCCACGGTGCGGCGGGCGTTGTGGTCGTTGAGGTAGTGGGCGTTGGTGCTGGTGGCGGTGTAAATGCCTTTGTCGGCGGCGTACTTCACCAGGTCCAGGAAGTTGGGGTGCAGGTACGGCTCGCCCTGGAAGTAGAAAATCAGGTACCAGAGCCGGGAGGCCACCTCGTCGATGGTTTTGCGGAACAGCTCGTCGGGTAGCATGCCGGTGGGGCGCGTGAAGGAGCGCAGGCCGCTGGGGCACTCGGGGCAGCGCAGGTTGCAGCTGGTGGTGGGCTCGAAGCTCAGGGCTACGGGCAGGCCCCAGTGGCGCGCTTTACCCGTGAGCTTGCTCAGGGCGTAGCCGCCCACCACCTGCGCCCCGTTCCAGAGGCGGCCGGGCGTAGCTTTCGAGAGAAAATTGAGTGCGTCGGTGAGGAGGGAGGCCATGTGGGGCTAAAGGTACAATGCTGACGCTGGGCCGGATTATATAGGAAAAACCCAACGGCCAACCGGCCGGGCAGCTTTCAATGAAAATCGACTGATGGCTTGTAAACAATGCAAAATGCCTTTCGCCGCAGGGCGAAAGGCATTTTGAAAGCACAGGTTTGAATACTAATCTACCGGCCCGTCGGCATGGAGCTGCTGTATGTATTGGCTTTGCCGAATGATTCCTTGATTTCGTCCACGGCGGCGCGGCTGCTCAGGCGCTTGGGCTTGGTGTTGAGAAAGGTCCCGTCTTCGGCCAGCAGAAAGTAGCTGGGCACGTCCTGCACGGCGTAGGCCCGGGCCACCGCCGAGCGGAGCCCACCGCCCGACCGGACGTGCACGCCCGGTAGCTTCTTGCTGATAACCAGCTGCTTCCAGGCCCCCTCGTTGTCATCAAGCGCAACGTTTAGGAATACGATGTTCTTGCCTTCAAACTTCTTGGCCAGCTCCGCCTCGTAGGGCAGGTCGCGCAGGGCCAGGCCGCTGGTGGTGCGCCAGAAGTTCAGGTACACCAGCTTCCCGGCAAAGTTCTTCAGACTCAGCGTGTCGCCCTTGGAGGAAACCAGCCGGAAATCGGGGGCCGGCGAGCCGATGGCGAAGGCCTTATGGGTTTCGAAATCCTGCTTCAGCAGCGGGTAGTACTGGTTTTTGGCATCCACCGCGCGGAAATCCTCCAGCATAGCCGCCGACTGCTTCACGTGCCCGAACCGGAACGATTCTTTCAGTACCCGCCCCATTACAATAGGTTTGGCCGGGCCGGTGAGCTGGTTTTTGGCCATGTCGTAGCACACCTGGTAAAAATCAGGGTCCGAGCGCAGCTTGCCGCTGCTGGTGGCCAGATAGTGAATATAGTTGAGCAGAAACTCCTGGTACTGCTCACTCTGCACCGCCGCCGGATTGTTAATCAGGGTTTTATCGTTGAGGAACTCGTAGTATGAAGGCGTCATTTTCAGGCGGCCTTCGGTGGCTACTACCTGTTCGCGCAAATCCTGAAACGTCAGCCGGTCGTTGGCATAGCCATAGGCAATTTCGGCCTTCACATACTCTTTAAAAGGGGCGGTAAGGCCCTCGGAGTTTTCTTCCAGAAAATTCACTTCCTCCTTGCGACGGTAATCCAGAAAGGACAGAAACGGAGCTTCATAGAACGTGATGTTGTCGGGAAGAACCTGAAAACCATCGTTTTCCACAAACTTATCGTCCATTTCCGTCAGGAAGGTATTGGCCTCCGCGCCTTTGCCTTTGTAGCGCACGGAGCTGGCCAGATCAGAGCCTTTGAAGCGGACTTCCATCTGGTTGCCGGGCTCCAGAAACAGGTCGGTCACGTCGTCGCCATATACCAGATCGGCGCGGGTGGGGCCGTTGACAGTGAGGGCCAGCCGAAATTCGCCCTTGCTGTCGAGGCGGGCGTACGTAATCTGCTCTTTCACGTCGAGCGGATTCTCGCGCACCGAAACGGCCACGGTATCGGCCGTCCGGCCGCTGACTTTGCCGGTCAGCACGACGGTGCCCTGAGCCTGGCCCAGCAGCGGGGCAGCCAGCAGCCCAGCCCAGAGCAGGGCGGCAAGAAGGGTAGATCTATAGGCCATTGGGAAAGGAGCTTAGCAGGTTAGAAATCAGACTCCGCGCACCTCCGGGGGCGGATTTTACGCTACCGTGTCAGTTGATTCGCGGTAAAAGTCAATTCCTTCTCCGAAGATACGTGGTAATGATGAAGAAAGTCCAATCCGGCAGGTTACTTTTTTCGTAACCCGCCGGCCGATACCAAAGTTTTGAACACTTCCCGTCGAGCTGCTGTATCACTCAGGTAAAAAATAGGGCTTTACCAGGATGCGCTGCCCCTCGCCCTGGTTTCAGCAGACGCAGGGCCACTGTGGCCTTAGCCAAACAAGCCCGTCAGAACCTCATCCAAACGGCCCGCCGGGTGTACCCGAATGCCGTAGCGGGCCAGGTCCAGTCCTTTGGCGTTGAACTGCGAAATGTACATTTCCGCAAAACCCAGCTTTTCCGCCTCGCTCAGCCGCTGGTCCAGCCGGCTCACGGCCCTGATTTCGCCGCTCAAGCCTACTTCCGCCGCCAGGCAGATTTCGCCCCGGATGGGCACATCATTGAGGGAGCTGACCACGGCGGCGCACACGGCCAGGTCCAGGGCCGGGTCTTCGAGGCGCAGGCCGCCGGCAATGTTCAGGAACACGTCGTGCTGGCCCAGGCGCAGGCCGCTGCGCTTTTCCAGCACCGCCAGCAGCATCTGCAGCCGTTTGCCATCAAAACCGGTGGAGGAGCGCTGGGGCGTGCCGTAAGTGGCGGGCGTTACCAGGGCCTGCACTTCCACCAGCAACGGGCGGTTGCCTTCCAGCGTGGCCCCGATGGCCAGACCACTGAGCACCTCGGTGCGCTGGCTGAGCAGAATTTCGGACGGGTTGCTCACCTGCCGCAGGCCCGCGCCCTGCATCTCGTAAATGCCTAGCTCAGAAGTAGAACCAAAGCGGTTTTTGATGGTGCGCAGGATGCGGTAGGTCAGGTGCCGGTCGCCCTCAAACTGGAGTACGGTGTCCACCATGTGCTCCAGAATCTTGGGGCCGGCGATGGAGCCGTCCTTGGTGATGTGGCCGATGAGCAGCACCGGCACGCCGGTATCCTTGGCATATTTGAGCAGCTCGGTGGTGCACTCGCGCACCTGGCTCACGGAGCCGGCCCCGCTTTCCACCAGAGTGCTGTGCAGCGTCTGGATAGAATCGACCACCACCACGTTGGGCTGGAGCTGGTCGATTTGGCGGAAGATGTTCTGGGTGTTGGTTTCGGTGAGGATGTAAAGGCCCGGATGCTGGCGGCCCAGGCGCTCGGCCCGCATCTTGATCTGCTGCTCGCTTTCCTCTCCGCTCACGTACAGAATGCGCAACCCGTTGAGCTGCATGGCAATCTGGAGCATGAGCGTGCTCTTGCCGATGCCCGGCTCACCCCCGATGAGTACCAGCGAGCCGGGCACGAGGCCACCACCCAGCACCCGGTTCAACTCGTCGTCGTGGGTATTCAGGCGCGACTCCTCCTCGTACAGGATGTCGCCCAGCGGCTTGGGCTTGGCGGCTTTGGAGGTGGTGCCTACTGAGGAAGACGCCTTCCAAGCATTGGCGGCCGTAGCCGTATCGGCCTTTTCCACCACTTCCTCCACGTAGGTATTCCACTCGCCGCAGCTGGGGCAGCGGCCAATCCATTTTACCGATTGAGCGCCGCAGTTCTGGCAGAAATAAAGGGTTTTGACTTTCGCCATACCGGTAAGGTCAGATACTAAAGAGGGAAAACTAAAGAATGCAGCACGCGGCCAAAAAGTTTGGCAAGAAACGGATTTATGCGCGGCTGGGCCACCCGCTGGTCCCGGGCCGGCAGCTATTTCAGCCCGGCAGTATAACCGCCGGCTGGACCGCTTTACTGCCGGGCTGAAACAGCCGCCGCAATAGGTTATATTATATTGATATAATGATGCTAATATATAAGTTGTTGCAAAATCATCTGATTCAACCTTCGTGCCCACAACGAACCGGATTTAGTGGATCAAATGGGTTGCCGGACGGCCCAAACTCATGATTTGACTGAAAAAAGCGACCAAAACGGCCCGATTAATTAGTAAAACCAGCTGTTGGTAGTAGTGAACTGAGTGTTAGCTTAATTGCATTTATTGGTTATATGTGTTGTTACATGTGTTTGACTGGTAGTTTTGTGCATACTGCTGAATGTCAATTGTATCTGGTTCCGCCGGGTACGCTTCCTGCTATTATGCGCCCTTCCTCCGAACACACCTCTGCCTGTTCCCCAGCCCGGCTACTGCCGACAGCAGCCTTTTCCTGGTCCCGCCGTTTGCTGCTGCTGAGCAGCCTGACTACGGCCTTCGCGGCAGCCCAGCCCCACACTGCAAGTGCTCAGGCGCTGTATAAAACCAACGGCGACGCTGTTGCCAGCACTACCTGCGCGGGAGGCTTCACGCTTACTCCCGAGACGGGTAACAAATCGGGCTCTGTGTGGCGGCTGCAGCAGATTACGCTGGCTAAGTCGTTTGTATTCAACTTCTCCGTCTACCTCGGCACCCGGGACGGGAACGGGGGCGACGGGATGGTGTTTGCCCTGCAACGGAGCAACGTGGGGACCAACGCACTGGGCGGCGGCGGGCAGAATATGGGTATGGCCGCTATTTCGCCATCCGTGGTTGTGGAGTTTGATACCTACGACAACGGTACTGGTATCAATGACATAGCCGCCGACCATATCGGCCTCGTGAAGAATGGGGACTTCGGTAATCCGCTTACGTTTACGAATTCAGCTGGCGCGGCCGTACGGGCCACCCCGGCGGCCGTTGATGCCGGGGGCACAGCGCTTAACATCGAAAACGGTGCGTACTACCCGGTTAAAGTAGCCTGGAACGTAAAGACCAAAACACTGCAGGTATACTTTAATGATGTTCTGCGAGCCACGTACTCCGAGAACTTTGTTGCCACCATATTTGCCAATAACCCACTGGTTTACTGGGGTTTTACGGCTTCTACCGGCGGGGCTCTTAACAGGATGGAAGCCTGCAACCTGGCTTTCGACTACGACCAGGATACGGATGGCCTGACCGACAGACAGGATGCCGACGACGACAACGATGGTATTGCCGATACGGCCGAAGCAAATAATGTAGATGCCACCGGCGACGCGGACGATGACGGGGTGCTGAACTACCAGGATGCGGATTTCGGGGCGCTCAATGCCAAAGGCGTAGTCAGCACGCTGGATGCGGATGGCGACGGTATCATAAACCAGTTTGATCTGGACGCCGATGCCGATGGTATTCCGGACGTGGTGGAAGGCACCGATGGCCGGATGAGCAGTGGCTTCCGGGCCGTGTACAGTGCTGCCGATGCGCAATATACCCAGGCTGTGGATGCTGTGGGACGGCCTCAGAATACGGCGGCCTACACCACGCTGCCGGATACCGATGGCGACGGTAAGCCGGACTACCTCGATACCAACGCCGATAATGATGCAGTGCCGGACTGGATGGAGGCTTTTGATGACAACAACAGTGGCTACTCCTCTGATGATCTGGTGGTGCGGGCCGCCGCTTTTGTAACGGCCGGGGGCAACAGTACCTATTACCCCGCCACCGACGCCAACACCAACGGTACCCGTGACTGGCTTGATGATGCTAATGCCAACGGAATTCCCAATTTCCTGGATATTACCAGCCCATTCTACCGCGACACGGATGGCGACGGATTGGTTGATCTGCTGGATGCCTCCAGCCTGGGCAAAGGCTACGCCGATGTAACCAGCTACCCCGACCGTAACGGCAACTCCGTGCCGGACTACCGGGACGCCGCTGTGGTAACCCCACTGCCAGTAGAGCTGGTGTCCTTCACGGCGCGGGCTGCCGGCCAGCAGGCGCACCTCGTCTGGGCCACGGCCTCCGAGGTGAATAACGCTTACTTCGTAGTAGAAATCAGCACTGACGGACAGACGTTTACTGCACTTGCCGAAATTATCGGCAATGGTACTACCACCCAACGACATGAGTACCGCTACACTGATGCCAACCTGGCCCGTTATGCAGTGGCAGTCGTGTATTACCGTCTGCGGCAGGTTGATACGAACGGGGCGGCACAGTTTTCGGCGGTGCAGGCCGTGGTTGCCGGCAGCCTACGGAGCACAATGGTAGCTCTGCCGACGCCCTTTACCACCGAGCTTACGCTGTACCTGCCACAAACCAGTGCTGGGACGGCGACGCTGGAAGTGCTGGATGCCACCGGCCGCCCCCAGTTGGTGCAGGCTGTGATGCTGCAGGCCGGTACTAGCACACTGGTGGTACCGCAGGCCGCAACCTGGCCAGCGGGCTTGTACTTCGTGCGCATCACCCAAGGCCACCAGCAGTATAGCGTAAAAGCCATCCGTCAGTAAGAGCCGTTTACGATAACAGCACAACAGCCAGCCTTTTTACAAGGCTGGCTGTTGTGCTGTTACGCAGTTTGTGAAGGCAGTAAAAAGTACATTGGCTCATTAACCGACTGCACCGGTACGCTTGTTTACCTTTCCGCCATGTTGCCTGCTCCACCTCTTACCCGCATTACGGCCTTCGCCGGTCTGCCCCCCGAAACATTAGCTTGGCTACAGGAACACGGGGAAATCCGCCGTTACATGCCCAATGAAGTCATTACCCGAGCCGGGGATGAGGCCGAGTTCCTGATGGCCGTGCTGACGGGCGGATTGCAGTTCTACGGGGCGCACAACGGTAATCGGGAACCTATCTTTCGGGTGGAGGCGGGCAGTATCAGTGGGGTGCTGCCGTATTCCCGGCTGCGCGTAATTCGGGGCGAAGGCGTGGCCGTGGGCGAAACCACGCTGTTTCTGCTGCACCGCGACAAGTTTCCGGCGCTGGAGCAGGCCAGCCCCGAGCTGGTGCAGCGGTTGGTGAGCCTGATGAGCGACCGGGCCCGTATGGAAGCCCGCGCCCAGGAACGCGACGACAAGCTGCGGGCGTTGGGCAAGCTCTCGGCCGGCCTGGCCCACGAGCTCAACAACCCTGCCGCCGCCATTATGCGGGCCGCCGAGGTGCTGGCCACCAACTTACGGGCCCGGCCGGCACTGTTGCAGCAGCTGGTGCAGCACTGCCCTAGCCCCGAGGCCCTGACCCAGCTCACGGCGCTGGCTACCACCGTTCATCCGCCGTCCACGCTCTCGGCCCTGGACCGCTCCGACGCGGAGGATGCGCTGGCCGACTGGCTGGAAACCCAGGGCGTGCCCGATGGGTTTCAGCTGGCAGCGGGGCTACTGGATGCCGGCCTCCCGCTGACTACTCTGCAACCGGTGCTGGCCGATTGGGCTCCGGCGGCGCGGCCGGCGGCCCTGGCCTGGCTGGAAGGCCAGGTAACGGGGCTGCGGCTGGTGCAGGAGGTGCAGGAAGCCGGTACCCGCATCACCACGCTGGTCACCAACGTGAAGACGTACAGCCACATGGACCGGGGCCAGGATTTCGCTCCGCTCGATGTGCACAGCGGCCTGGACAGTACCCTGAATATGCTGGGCTTCGCGCTGCGCGGAAAAAATCTGCACATCACAAAAGACTACGCGCCCGCGCTGCCGCCGGTGCAGGGCCAGGTCAGCAGCCTCAACCAGGTCTGGACCAACCTGCTCGATAACGCCCTCGACGCGTTGCCACCCGGGGGCGAAATCACCATCCGGACCCGGCTGGAAAACGACTTTGTGCGCGTGTTCATCATCGACAACGGCCCCGGGATTCCGCCCGAGGTGCTGCCGCGCATCCTGGAGCCCTTCTTCACCACCAAGCCCGCCGGCGAAGGCACCGGCCTGGGCCTCGACATTGCCCTGCGCATTGTGGAGCAGCACGGCGGCCAACTGGAAGTACAATCGGAGCCCGGCCACACGGAATTCGGCGTCTGGCTGCCAAAGAGTAACTGAGGAGTTGTTCTACCGGCGCAACAGGCCTTATACGGCCGGTAACCGGTTACTTTGCCGCTTGATTCTACTCCGGTACGCTGTCCAACCGCCGTGCTGCTCCGCTACTGCTTCTACTCAGTTACTCTCTCTTCCATGAAAAAGCCCGTTTTACTGTGTGTGGATGATGATCCGCAGGTGCTGAGCGCCATCGACCGGGACCTGCGCCAGGAGTTTCGGCGCGACTACCGGGTAGTGCGGGCCGGCTCGGGGCGGGAGGCCCTGGCCATTGTGAAGGAGCTGCACGAGCGGGAAGAACCTTTGGCCCTCATTCTGGCCGACCAGCGCATGCCCGATCTGGAAGGCGTGGAGGTGCTGACCCAGGCCCGGGAGCTGTTTCCGGACGCCAAGCGTGTGCTGCTCACGGCCTACGCCGATACCGAAGCCGCTATCCGCGCCATCAACTCCGCCCGCCTCGACCATTATCTGATGAAGCCCTGGGACCCGCCCCAGCAGCTGCTCTACCCCACCCTGCACGATTTGCTGGCGGCTTGGCAGCAGGCGTACAAGCCGGTCTTCGGGGGCGTGCGCCTGATCGGGTTTCAATGGTCTCCGAAGTCGCACGCCCTCAAGGACTTTCTGGCGGGCTACATGGTGGGCTACCAGTGGCTTGATTTTGAGACGGATGCCGAGGCTCAGGTCCTGCTTGCCCGCAAAAACCTCACCGCCCATGACCTGCCGGTGGTAGTACTGGAAGATGGGACTGCTCTGGCCGGCCCCACGCCCACCGAAGTAGCCACCCGCATCGGCCTCACGGTGCAGGCCTCGCAGGAGCTGTATGATGTGGTGGTCATCGGGGGCGGGCCGGCCGGGCTGGCGGCCGGCGTGTACGGCGCTTCCGAAGGCCTGAAAACCCTGGTGATTGAGCGCCAGACGCCCGGCGGCCAGGCCGGAACCAGTTCCCGCATCGAGAACTACCTGGGCTTCCCGACGGGCCTGAGCGGCAGCGAGCTGGCCCACCGCGCCTGGACGCAGGCCGTGCGCCTGGGGGCCGAAATTCTGGCTCCCCAGGAAGTAACCGGCCTCTGCGTGCAGGATGGCTACAAAGTGCTGACCCTCACGGATGGCAGCGAGGTGAAAACCCGGGCCGTGATTCTGACCACCGGCGTGAGCTACCGCACCCTGGAGGTGCCCGGCATGGACCGCCTCAGCGGCGCGGGCGTGTATTATGGAGCCGCCCGCACCGAGGCCCGCTCCTGCCAGGAGCAGGACGTGTACATTGTGGGCGGCGGCAACTCGGCGGGGCAGGCCGCCATGTACCTGGCCGCGTATGCCCGCCGGGTCTTCATCCTGATCCGGGGCGAAAGCCTGGCCGCCAGCATGTCGGCTTACCTGATTGAGCAGATTGGGAAGACGGAAAATATTGAGCTGCTGTCGTTTGCCGAAATAGCCGAAGTGTGCGGTACCGACCACCTGGAGGAAGTGGTGGTGCGGCGGCAGGGGCAGCTGGAGCGGCGGCCGGCCCGGGCGCTGTTCGTGTTCATCGGGGCTAAACCCAGCACCGAGTGGGTGTGCGACACGATTGTGTGCGACGGCAAAGGCTTCGTGCTCACGGGCCGCGACCTGGTGACGGACCCGCGCTACACCACCGCCTGGCAGCACCCGCGCCGGGAGCCCTACCTGCTCGAAACCTGCGTTCCCGGCATCTTCGCCGCCGGCGACAGTCGGGCCGGGGCTATGGCCCGGGTGGCTTCGGCCGTGGGTGAAGGCAGCATGGCCATCAAATTCGTGCATCAGTATCTGGACGAATAGGGCCTCGGCCGGAGGCGGCACGTAAGATTTTTTTCGGAAACGCCGGGTTTTCTTTAGAATGGTTCCAGACTGTGTTTTAGCCACTGGCGGCCTGTAAAACGCCATGCGCCCGGAAACGCCTGCTCCGGAATACGCCTCTCAATGGTCTGAAGGGAGATTTCAGGCAAACTATCCGTCCTCTTCCCCGGTATATAGCGCCGGACCTATCCCGCCGGATGGGTCCGTTCCTGTTGCTTTTCGTGCCGAGGTGTATGCGCTCATTTTTTCAAAATCTACCAGTCCGGGCGTTGCTGCCTGCGGCCGCTGCCTTCCTGTTCAGCAGCTGCGACCTGCTCGAATTCAGCCCCAACGACCACCGCGCCCCCGAGTCGGAGCGTGACCTGACGGAGAAGAACCTCACGCGCCTGCTACAAAACCCGCTGCCCGCCGGCGATACGCTCCGGTTCGTGTTTACCGGCGACTCGCAGCGGTTTTACGATGACGCCGAGGACCTGGTGAAAAGCGTGAATCAGCAGCCTGGCATCCAGTTTATGCTGGTGTCCGGCGATATTTCCGATTTCGGCTTTGCCCGCGAAATGCGCTGGGTCAACGATGATTTACGCAAGCTGAAAGTGCCTTACCTGACCGTAGTAGGCAACCATGACCTGGTAGGCAACGGCCGCAAGGCCTACGAGGCCATCTTCGGCCCCCGCAACTATTCCTTCGTGTACGGCGACACCAAGTTCATCTTCACCGATACCAACGGCCGCGAGTACAACTTCGACCGCACGGCTCCCGATATGACGTGGGTGAATAAGGAGTTGGCCGACCGCACGGCCCGTCGCCACGTCATCATCAGCCACGTGCCGCCCCAGGATGAAGACTTCGACCCGGCGCTGCGGGATGAATACGCCGGTGCCCTGCGCGAGGACACGCGCCTGCTGTTCGAGTTGAACGGCCACCGCCACGCGTTCGGCATTAGCCAGCCCTTCGAGGACGGCGTGACCTACATCAATTCGTCGTCGTTCGAGTCGCGCCAGTACGTGATTCTGACGGTGTGGGGCGATAAAGAATTCCGCCTCAAACAAGTAACGTTCTAAGTCCGATGCTTCAGCATTTTCTTTCGGTGGCCTTAGTAGCGGCTCCGCTAGTCGCGTCGGCTGGCACTGTTTCTTCTGTTTTCGCGCCCGATACGATGGGCGTGGTGTCCCCTGCCCCGGTTTCGCGGGTAGACCCCGGCAACAGGCGGCCCTGGTACCGGCCCAGCCACGTAGTGCTGCAAACGGGTGGCGGCCTGGGTATGGTGGCTGGTGGAGCCGGTTTCACGCTCAAGGACCGGCTGGAGCTGGATGTGCTAGTGGGCTACGTGCCCGAAAAGCACGCCGGCTCGGCTTTGTCCCTGGCTTCGGCCAAGCTGCTGTACTCGCCCTGGACGCTGCCTATCAAGGACAAGTGGTCGGTAAAGCCCCTCACCGTGGGTGGCTACATCAGCTACACCCACGGCACCATCAACGATGAAAAGCCCAACCAATATCCCAAAGGCTACTACTGGTTTTCCACCGATACGCGCATTGGGCCGGTGCTGGGCAGCCGTCTGAGCTACGCACTTCCGCCCACTGCCTCGGGCTACGCCCGTAATTTATCGGCCTACTATGAACTGGGCACCAATGACTTGTATATAGTGAGCTACGCTCAGAACCGGAAGAGTCTTTCGCCGGCGGATATTCTGGTATTGAGCCTGGGGCTGAAACTGGATATCTAGGCCCGGCGGGCTGATGATAAGCGGCTGGCAGGCAGTGGCTGAACCATCTTTTGCAACTTGACCTGCGCGAATCATGCGGCTTCGGGGCTCTGGAGGAATCTTATTGCTGTTACTGGCTGGGTGCCAGCTGGTGGAGTTCAGCCCTAACCAGGCCTACGTGCCCACCCGGGAGCGGAGCCTCACGGCCCAGAACCTGCGCCGTCTGGAGGTTCAGCCGGCCGATGACACGCTACGCTTCGTGTTCGTGGGCGATACGCAGCGGTTTTACGACGAAACGGAGGCCTTCGTCGCCAGCGTAAACCGGCAGCGGGCCGTTGATTTCGTGCTGGTAGGCGGGGATATTTCCGACTTTGGCCTCACGCGGGAGTTTCGGTGGGTAAACCAGCGACTGGCCGCCTTGCGGGTTCCCTACCTGACCGTTATCGGCAACCACGACCTGGTTGGCAATGGCAGCGCCGTGTACCAGCACATATACGGCCCGCTGAATTATACCTTCCAGTACCAGCAGACCCGGTTTATCTGCCTCGACAATAACGGCCGGGAGTACGGCTTCGGTCGTCAGGTGCCCGATGTAAGCTGGCTCCGGCAGCAGCTGGCCGACACGGCCGGCACCCGGCGTACCATTGTGGTGGGCCATATGCCGCCTACCGATGAGGATTTCGACCCGCAGTTGGTGCCGGCCTACACGGCGGCGTTGCGTGGCTGCCCACAGCTGGTGTTCCATCTGGCGGCGCACGTGCACCGCTTCACGGCCGGGCAGCCCTTCCACGATAGAGTAACGTATCTGACCACTTATAGCCTCCAGAAGAAACGCTACCACATTCTCACGGTGTGGGGCCAGCGGGAATTTCGCCTTGAAACCGTTACGTATGGCGCAGGCAATTAACCTTATGGTTGCAGGGATGTTGGCGGTGGTTTTGCTGCCGACAGCTTCGGCGCGGGCCCAACACGCTGCCGGGCCATATTTTCTGACGCTGCACGTAGCCGGTGGTACGGGGCTGGTGGCGCTGGGCGGCGGCTACCGGCTGGCCCACGAGCGGCTGGAACCAGAGCTGCTGGTGGGCTACGTGCCGCGCCGCCTGAGTGGGGGTAAGGCACTGGCCATCTTTACCCTGAAAACCACCTGGCTGCCCTGGAAAGTAGGTTTGGGTGCTGCCCGATGGCAAACCCAGCCGGTTACGCTTGGTGCTATGGTAAACTATACTACGGGGCAGCAATTTTTTCTGACCAACAACACCGCCGGCCGCTACCGGCCCGGCTACTACTGGTGGTCTTCGGCGGTGCGGCTGGGGCTGCTGGCGGGCACCCGCCTGAGCTACGGACGTCCCGGCTCGGCCCGCACTGCTGCCTACGCCGAGTTGAGTACTAACGACCTGCATCTGGTTAGTGCCCTCACCAACCACAGCCTCCGCTTACCCGATATTCTTACGCTGGGTGGCGGTCTGAAGCAAACATTAAAGTGATACAACCTGTAGGACAGGCGGTTATGATGGGAGGATGCCTCTCACATAGCCCCAATCCTTATTGTTTTGCCAGGTAGGCGGTGCGGGCGTCGCGCAGGAGGCGGATAAGCTCGGTGCGCTGGCGCAGCAGGTTTTCCATTACGGGCCGCTCCTGGCGGAACAGGCGCAGTGCCCGCAGGCGGCGCAGCCGCTCGGCCAGGTTGCCGGCGTAGCTCAGGGCGTAAAAGCCCGTGAGCGGCAGGCTCAGGAAGTATAGCCCGGCCCAGAGCCAGCTGCCGGTGAAGTGGTGCACCAGCGCCGTCTGGCCCAGGTAAAACAGCGTGAACGTAAGCATCCCCGTCACCAGCAGAATGGGGGCCACGAACTCCACATCCTTGGTGGCGCGCCGGGCAATAACCGACGGTATCTTGTAGGGAATGTAACTGTTAATGAGGCCGTATAGATACACCGGAGCGCCCAGAGCCAGGCGCAGGCCGGCTTCCAGGGCACGGTTGCGACGGGTCCCGGCCGGCCCCCGGGTTTCGAGGGCATCGTCGGTGAGGCGCAGGCGGCTGAGCTCCTGGTGGTAGGCGTGCAGCCGTTCCCGCACGTCGCCCAGGCGGCCGGCATCGTGCTGCTCGAAGTAGCGCACGGCCCGCAACAGGGTGCGGCTCAGCTGGAAGTTGTCGTAGAGCGTTTCCTCGTCGTCCTGGATCAGGTGCTGGCCGAAGGTGCGCTCCACCTGCGTTACCAACTCGTCCTCCTCGTCGGTGCGCGTAATCACGAGGCGCTGCTCCATGCGGCGGCGGATTTCCTCGGTTAGCGCATCGGCGGCGGCTTCGGGGTCCTGGCGGTACTGGTCGGCGTAGTCGGCCACTGCAATGGGCTCGGCCATGTTCACGAACACCTCGGAGCGGAAGCGTTGCGGATCGAAGTAATTGATGCCCATGGGCAGAATCCGCAGGCCCAGGCGAAAGTCGTGGCGGGCTTCGGCCCCCAGAGCAATGCGGGCCGCGCCGGTTTTCAGGGGCCGCAGCCGCCGCTCCGACACGCTGGTGCCCTCGGGAAAAATCATGATGGTGCCGCCCCGGTCGAAGTAGTCGTAGCAGCGGCCGAAGGCTTTTTCGTTCTGGGCTTCGAGCTGGGCCGGGGTCAGGGTTTCGGCCCCGGTATCGAGGTCCTGGCGGCGGTAGATGGGAATGGAATTGCCCGACTCCATGATGGCCCGGGAAATCGGATTTTTGAAGAAGGTGCTTTTGGCCAGAAACGCCACCGACTGCCGCCGGCTGGCCGCCGCAATCAGCGGGTCCATGAGCGTGTTGGGATGGTTGCTGCAGATGAGCAGCGGCCCCGGCAGCTGGAGCCGCTCGCGGTGGCGGATTTCGAGCTTGCGGAAGAAAACGCGCAGGGCCACCTGCACCAGGGGCTTCATAACCGTGTAAAAAAGCATAGGCGCAAGAAAGGGAATTGGGTGGGGTTTATACTCGGCTGCCGGGACAGAGTTGCCGGGGCCGGTCGGGGCTGCAACCTTCGGGCTTTCCGGCGGCCCGGCCAAACCACAAGCCGCCGCATTCCGACTTTTCAGCCGGCCCCGCAACCAGGCAAAATCCCGCATCTTTGGCCCGTGATGACGCGTCTGCTCCTGCTGTTTCTGACGGGTACCGTGCTGCTGGCAAGGCCGGCCCCGGCCCAGACCTCCCGCGCTACCCGGATGGCGGCCGAGGCTACGGCCCTGCGCCAAGCGCGGCAGCTGGTGCTGGAGCGCCGCTACGAAAGTGCCTGGCAGCTGCTCGCCCTCACCGACCCCACCAACGCCGACCCGGCCGTAGTGCTGCAGAAGGTCGATCTGGCCCTTAACTATTACACCGCTACCGATGAGCTGCGCCGCTTCGCCTTCCGTAACCTGAAGCTCCTAGACCTCAGCCCCGACAGCCTCCGCCAGTTGGGTCAGGACTCGGTACGCTACGCCTTTGCGGTGCGCTCGGTGCTGGAGCAGCTGCAGCAGCGCTTTCCCGACAACTACAAGCTCAGCCGTGCCCTCGGCGACTATTACTTCACGGTGCAGCAGTGTGACTGTGCCGAACAGGAATTAGGTGAAGACGAAGTATTCCGGCGCACCATTGCCCAATACCAACAGGCCCACAGCCACGGTCAGGGCGACTACCTCTCGTACTTTGCCCTGGGCTACGCCTACCAGCGGCTGGGCCGGTTTCAGGAGAGCCTCGCGCCCTTCGAGCGGGCATTGCAGCTGCGCCCCACCTACGCCACCGCCCACCTCAACCTGGCCTTCGTGCTGCTAGAGCTCAAGGAGTTCGAAAAGGCCCGCAAGCACGCCCGCCGCGCCGTGGAGCTCTTCTCCGACGCCCCGCACCGCGAAGACGCCGGCTTCCTGCTCAGCCAGATTGAGGAGCGGATGAAGTGAATGGTTGAATGGGTGGATTGTTGAACTGTCATTGCGAGGCCGGAGGCCAAAGTACCCGAAGGACAGCGCAGATAATCCGTCCTTTTCCTGGCTCCTATCTTTCTACTCAAAAGCCCCTGACGTCAGAACCAGACGTCAGGGGCTTTCTGCTTTTCAGGGCTTTGAGAATTGGAAAGGACGGATTGCTTCGACACTGGCTTGATGCGCCACATACTCGCAATGACAAGTCACCCATTCAACCATCCAGCCATCTACTTCTGGTTCATCACGCGGTTCTGGCGGTTGATGGATTCCAGGTGAACGGCGTCGAAGTACTTGAGGATGAAATCTTCCGTCAGGCCCAGGCGCTGGCCCTGCTGGATGCCGTGCTCCAGGATTTCGTTCCAGCGGCTGGCCTGCAGAATGGTGATGTTGTTTTCCTTCTTGTAGCTGCCGATGCTTTCGGCCACCTGCATGCGGCGGCCCAGCAGGTGCAGAATCTCGTCGTCGAGCTGGTTGATCTGGGCGCGGAGCTGGCTGAGCTTGTTGAGGAATTCCTGCTGGTCGGTGGTTTCGTGGCGCCAGGTCAGGCCGTCGAGTAGCTCGGCCAAGCGCTGGGGCGTCACCTGCTGCTTGGCGTCGCTCCAGGCGTTATCGGGGTCAATGTGCGACTCCAGCATCAGGCCGTCGAAGTCCAGGTCGATGCTTTTCTGGGCCACGGCGGCCAGGCCGGTGCGGTTGCCGCAGATGTGGCTCGGGTCGCAGATGATGGGCAGCTCGGGCAGACGGCGCTTCATCTCAATGGGCAGGTGCCACATGGGCGCGTTGCGGAACTCGGTGTTGCCGTAGCTGGCGAAGCCTCGGTGGATCAGCCCGATTTTCTGGTTGCCGGTTTTTTGCAGCCGCTCCACCGCGCCCATCCACAGCTCCAGGTCGGGGTGCACGGGATTTTTGATGAACACCGGAATATTCACGCCCCGCAGCGCATCGGCCAGGGCCTGCACCGAGAAGGGGTTCACCGTGGTGCGGGCGCCAATCCAGAGCACGTCCACGTCGAAGGCTAGGGCATCCTCTACGTGTTTGGGCGTAGCCACCTCCACAGTGGTGGGCAGACCGGTAAGCTGCTTGGCTTTCTGCAGCCACGGCAGCCCCTTAGTCCCGATACCCTCGAACAAACCCGGCTTGGTGCGCGGCTTCCAGATGCCGGCCCGCAGCATATCTACCTTGCCGGTGGCGGCCAGTTGGGTGCAGGTGGCAATGAGCTGTTCCTCGGTTTCAGCCGAGCACGGCCCGGAAATAATCAGGGGCTTTTTCTTGAGGAATTTGGGGTTTTCGGCCGCGTCAGCGGGAGAAGTCAGGAGCTGTTCCATGAGTATGTTACGCGTTATGTGTCGAAGGGAAAAAGAACGCCATGCCGGTGCTTTATGGACTGACGTTTGGATGTAGAGACGCGACACTTCGCGTCTCGGCGCGAGCTGACGTTGAGTTTATCCAGCCCGTCATGCTGAGCTTGTCGAAGCATCTCTACCGCAATGGTAACTCCGATGCTTGGCGGAGTGGGCAACGAAGCGGTAGAGATGCTTCGGCAAGCTCAGCATGACGTTTTGTAGGGTTGGTTGTCGGGGCGTTATTTCAGAATTTTCCTGATCAGGTTGGCCTGCTGAATCTGCTGGTACACGGCGGGGTAGTTTTCCTGGTGCAGCAGCTCGCGCAGGTGCTGGAGCTGGTGAATGTGCTCATCCAATACATCCAGCACGTTCTCGCGGTTCTGGCGGAAGATGGGCACCCACATATCGGGCGAGCTTTTGGCCAGGCGCACCGTCGATTCGAAACCGCCGCTGGCGAGGGCAAAAATCTGCTCATCTTCCTTTTCCTTTTCCAGCACCGTGAGGGCGAGGGCGAAGGAGGTGATGTGGGAAATGTGCGAAATGTAGGCCGTGTGCAGGTCGTGGGCGGTGGCATCCATGTACACCAGGCGCATGGCCAGCCGCCCGAACACGGCCTCCACCCGGGCCACCGCGTCGGGGGCGCTGCTCGGCGCATCACAAATGACCAGCGTCTTATCCCGAAACAGCCCCGGCAGCGCCGCCGAGGGGCCGGAGTACTCGGTACCCGCCATCGGGTGTACCGCCACGAAACGGGGCCGCTGCGGGTGCCCGGCCACGGCCTGCAACAGTAGCGCCTTGGTGGAGCCCACGTCGATAACTGTTTGCCGCTCGGTAGCCGCATCCAGCACCTGGGGCAGCACCGTGAGCATGGCGTCCATGGGCACGGCCACCACCACCAGGTCGGCGCGCTGCACGGCCTCGGTGAGGTCCTGGGCCGGCTCGTCAATCAGGCCCAAAGCCACGGCCTGCCGCTGGTTGTCGGGGTTGCGGTCCACCCCGATGATGTGGTGGGCCAGGCCGGTTTCCTTCAGGCTCAGGGCCAGCGACCCGCCAATCAGGCCAATTCCGATGATGGTAACTACCATGAGGATAGGAAGGGGTGAGGGTAAGAGGGTAGGAGGGTGTCATTGTACCGTCATTCCGAGCTTGCCGAGGAATCTCGCGTGCTGAGGTTGCACTGGTAACTCAGGCGTCAGCACGCGAGATTCCTCGGCAAGCTCGGAAGGACGTTTTGTTTTACTGGCCGGTAGCCGCCCGCACCCGCCGCAAGGCTTCATGCAATACCTCCACCGGCTGACACAGGCTGAGACGGATGTAACCGTTGCCGTTGCTGCCGAAGATGCCGCCCGGCGTCAGGAACACTCGGGCCGCCCGCAGCACCTCGTCGCTGAGGGCGTAGGCGTCGGGGTACTGCGGCGGTACTTTAGCCCACACAAACAGGCCGACCTGATCGGAGGTAAAGGTGCAGCCCAGCAAGTGCAGTAGCTCAAATACCAGCTCCCGACGGGCGCGGTAGTGGGCGTTCAGCTCGGCGTACCAGCTCTCATCGAGGTTCAGGGCTTCCACGGCGGCCAGCTGCACCGGCAGAAACATGCCCGAATCGAGGTTGCTCTTGAAGCGCAGCACGTCCTGGAGCACATCGGCCCGGCCGGCCAGCAGGCCCACCCGCCAGCCCGCCATGTTGTGCGACTTGCTCAGGGAATTCAGCTCCAGGGCCACCGCCCGCGCCCCCGGTACCGCCAGCAGACTTTGCGCCGGCTCGGTGTTCAGGATGAAGCTGTACGGGTTGTCGTGGACCAGCAGGATATCGTGGGCGGCGGCGAAAGCCACCAGCCGCTCGAAGAAGCCGGCCGGCGGGGGCGTGCCGGTGGGCATGTGCGGGTAGTTCACCCACATGAGCTTCACCCGGCTCAGGTCGCGGGCGGCCAGGGCGTCCAGGTCGGGCAGCCAGTGGTTCTCTTCGGTCAGGTCGTAGTCGAGGGGCGTGGCCCCGCTCAGGTGGGCGGCGGCGCGGTAGGCCGGGTAGCCGGGGTTCGGCAGTAGTACCTCATCGCCGGCCTCCAGCAGCGTCATGCTGATGTGGATGATGCCTTCCTTGGAACCCAGCAGCGGCAGAATTTCCGTGTCGGCATCCAGCGTCACGCCATACTGGCGCTGGTACCAGCCGGCCATGGCCTGGCGCAGGGCCGGTACGCCCTTGTAGCCCTGGTAGGCGTGGGTATTGGGCTGCTGAGCGGCGGCCGTCAGGGCCGCAATAACGTTCGGGTGCGGCGGCATATCGGGGCTGCCGATGCCGAGGTTGATGATCTGGGCACCCGCTTTGTTCAGGCCTTCAATCTCGCGCAGCTTCTGGGAGAAGTAATATTCCTGAATGTGCTGAAGGCGGCTGGCAACGTGCATAGATGTTGAATTTTGAGTGCTGAATGATGAGAGTTGAGGTATAAGAGAGGCTGGTGCGGGTAGAATAGGGGTTATAACCTGTTCAATTCAGCATTCATCTCTCATAATTCAACTCTCCTTTGTACGCGCCCAGCAGCTGCAAACCTTCCGTGAGCGGGGCCAGAGCGTCCAGCGTGTCGGTGAGCTGCGCCGGCTCGTCAAACTCCAGGTCGGCGTGGAAGAAGTAGTGCCACGTACGGCCCGGCTGCGGGCACGACTGCAACTTGCTCAGATTAACGCCCTGCGCGGCCACGGCCGTCAGGATGCGGGCCAGGCTGCCGGCGGCGTGCGGGGCCTCGAAATAGAGGGAGGCTTTAGTCGGCTGCGCCTCGGCCGGAGCATCCCCGGGCCGCATCACCACCAGAAAGCGGGTGTAGTTGTGCGGCTCGGCGTGGATATCGGCCGCCACCAGCTCCAGCCCGAACAGCTCGGCGGCCAGCTGGCCCGCCACGGCGGCCACGCCCGGCCGCTGCTGCTCCCAGATGCGCTGGGCGCTCAGGGCGGTATCTTCGGTTTCCACCAGCTTCCAGTGCGGGTACTGCCCCAGGTAGTCGGCGCACTGTAGCAGGGCCATGGGGTGAGAATGCACCTCCCGGATGTCCTCGGGCCGCTGCCCCGGCAGGGCCAGCAGGTGCTGCCGGATGTGCAGGTACACCTCGCCCACCACCCGCAGGCCGGCCTTGCGCAGCAGCGTGTAGTTGGGCAGAATACTGCCGGCAATGGAGTTTTCGATGGCCATGACGGCGGCCCGGGCGCGGCCCTGGGCCACGGCCTGTACCAGCCCGGCAAAGGTGGCGCAGGGCAGTACCGCCACCTCCGCGCCGAAGTGCTGGCGGGCGGCTATCTGGTGGAAACTTCCTTCGAAACCCTGAATGGCAACCATGCGGTGAGGTGGTGAATTTGTGAAATGGTGAGTTTGACTGGCGGGCAAGAAAAAAGGGCCTCCGGTGTGGGGCCCTGGGGTTTGCGGGGTAGCTGCGCGGTGGTCAGCTTCGGCAAATCGGGCCCATCCTCTTCCCAAAGAAGAAGAAGCGGTAATAGCCGTAATAGCAGAAGCGGTGCGCAGACATAGGAGCCAGTTGAACGTAAAAAAAGCGCCTCCCGAGAGTATCGAGAGGCGCTGCGAGTTTCGGGGGAGAAATGCTACAGGAAGGCCGCTCGACTACGTGGTGGCGTAGTAGAAGTAGTAGCTAAAAAAGAAGCGGGCCGTGGGCTGAAGCATGGGGTAAGTGCTGGAATGCAGCGGCAAGGTGGGCCACACCGGGCAGGATTCCAAACGAAACTTTCTAAAAAATATCCTAACAAACGTTCGGTCGGGTTTTAATCAGCTCTATAAGTGTGATAGTAATGTTTATATCAAATTGATGCTATTTGCATTGAATATCAAGTGTTTATGAGTTTGATTATAGTCTGCGCGCTCGAAGATATTAGCCATTGAACGAGAAACAGCAGCAACAGATTTTTATAGGTAGTACAAAGTGTCTGCGAGGCTGGCGACTCAGCAATGCGAAAAACTGGCACGGTTTTGAAATACTACCTGTCATCCGGCGGCCCACCCTGCGCAAACGCGGCGGCCGGTTTCCTCCTTCCAAAACTTCCTGACCATGAATACGAAGCGACTTTTCGGCCGCCTGGCTGCGGCTAGCCTTTTGATTTCCTCGTTCAGCCTCGCCGCCGAGGCCCAGGTAACCACCCACCGCGTACCCAAATACACCGGTCCGGCCCAGGCCCGCCCCGTGCGCTCCACGCCTTCCTATTCGTCGTCATCGGCTACCGATGGCGTAAAATTCGGGGTGCGCGCCGGCGTGAACGTGGCCGATGTATCGGGCGACGCGGTAAATACCTTCAACGACCTGGCCGACTATACTAAAGGCGCCGTGACCCAGGAAATGAAGCCCGGTTTTTACGCCGGCCTCTACGCCACGCTGCCGCTGGGCCCGCGCTTCGCCATTGAGCCCGGCCTCGGCTACTCCGAGAAGGGCACGGTGCTGACCGGCCGGATTCCGCTGGAGCAGTTCGATTTCCTGAACGCCAAAGTAACCGCCACCGGCCGCCTCGCCTACCTCGATATTCCGGTACTGGCTAAGGCTTACCTCACCGACGGGCTGTACGTGTACGCCGGTCCGCAGGCCTCGGTGCTGCTTTCGGGTAAGGCCCGCGTGCAGGCCGGTGCGCTGGGCTTCAATGCCATCAATACCGATTTCGACGTGAAAAACCAGCTGCGTACCGTTGATTTTGGGGTGGTAGGCGGTCTGGGCTACCAGTTCCAGAACGGCCTGGGCCTGAGCGCTGGCTACGACTACGGCCTCTCGTCGCTCGATAAAAACAACAACTTCGACGCCCAGAACCGCGTCATCAAAGCCGCCATCAACTACTCGTTCTAGAGGCCTTTAAGCTCCTGATAACTAACACAAACGGCCCCGCTGCTAACCAGCGGGGCCGTTTGTGTTATCCGTAAAAGAGAAGCGGAATATCTCCGCATCAGCATAATAAACCGAAGGCGGCCCGGCGGCGTGGGCCGGCGGCAAAGTCTGCAACCTTCACCGCCTACCGCATTGTGAGTGAAGGTGGACCGCCTTCGGGGATGTTTCCGGGGCCAGAACGCCCCGCCGGGCTGGCTAGTGTGCTGCCCCGCCTTCGGGAAGAGCAGTAAAGGCCAGCGGATAGTTGCATAGCATTGGTATTCTGGAAGTTAATTTTAATAAAACGGGCGGCTAACGAGCTCCATAGGCCTCGGGGCGCAGGCCTTCGGCCAGCTTTGCCAGCCGCACCAGCTCGGCGCGGTAGCCGTCGGGGTCGAAGCGGCGGGCTCCATCGGCGAGCCGGATGGTGCTTTCCCAGGTGGCTGCGCCCCGGTGCTCACTCTGGCGCAGCAGCATGCCAAACTGGGCCACGGCGGCGGCAAAGCGCAGGTTTTCACTGGCCTCGGCAAGGGGCCGCGCCGGGCCGGCCAGCGGCACCGCCAGCAGGCGGCTGGTGAGACCCTGGGGCTCCTTATAGCGCAGTTTCACAGTGAGCAGCTCCGCCGAGGCCGGGGCCGGTGCGGCCGTGGGGGCCGACTGGTACTTGAGCGGATCAACCGCGCCGGGGGCGCCTACGGGCACTATTTCGTAGAGGGCCGTAACGGTGTGGCCCGCGCCCAGCTCGCCGGCGTCTTTGCGGTCATTGTTGAAGTCCTCGGCGGCCAGCACGCGGTTTTCGTAGCCTACCAGGCGGTACTCGCGCACCCGCTGGGGATTGAACTCCACCTGCAGCTTCACATCCTTGGCCAGGGTGAACAGTGTGCCGCCGAACTGCTGCACCAGCACCCGCCGGGCCTCGTCGAGGTTGTCGAGGTAGGCGTAGTTGCCGTTGCCTTTATCGGCCAGCAGTTCCATCTTCTTGTCCTGGTAATTGCCTTGGCCTACGCCCAGTACCGTCAGGAACACGCCGCTTTCCCGCTCCTGCGTGATGAGGTGCTCCATGGCGTCGTCGCTTTGCTCGCCCACGTTGAAGTCGCCATCAGTGCAGAGAATCACGCGGTTGTTCCCCTCCTTATTGAAGTGCTGGCGGGCCACCTGGTAAGCCAGGCGCAGGCCCGCACCGCCCGCCGTGGAACCGCCCGCTGCCAGGTTATCAATGGCCTGCAGAATAGTGGCCCGCTCGGAGCCGGCCGTGGGCGGCAGCACCGTACCGGCGGCTCCGGCGTACACCACCAGCGCCACTTTATCCTGGGGCCGCAGTTCTTTGGTGAGCAGGCGCAGGCTCTGCTGCACCAGTCCCAGCCGGTCCTCGCCCTGCATGGAGCCCGATACATCGACCAGAAATACCAGGTTGGCGGGCGGCAGCTTCTCGGTGGCCACTTTGCGGGCCTGCAATGCCACCTGCACCAGCTGGTGCGCGGGATTCCAGGGGCACTGGGCCTGCTCGGTGAGGATGCGAAACGGCTCGGGGGCTGAGGTGGCGGGCTGGGGGTAGTCGTACTGGAAGTAGTTGAGCATTTCCTCCACCCGCACGGCATCGGCGGGGGGCAGTTGGCCCTGCTGCAAAAAGCGCCGCACGTTGCTGTAGCTGGCCGCGTCCACATCAATGCTGAAGGTGCTGAGCGGCTCCTTGGCTACCCGCTGAAACCCGTTTTCTGCTACGTGGGCGTAGGTTTCGCCGGCGCCGGGCGTGGGCTGCGGATACAGGTAGCCGGGGCTGATGGCCACGCCGGCCACCTGGCCCTTCAATGCCTCCTGAACCGGGGGGCTACCCATGCTCATACTGGGTTCGAGGCCGGCCAGGTCGGCATTCTGCGCTACCCGGGTGCGCACCCGCACCGGCGAGGCTGGTGTACGTCGGGCTTTGGTCTTGCCTCCGGTTACCACTACTTCGCTAAGCTTCTTCTGGTCGGCGGCCAGGGTTGCGTTGATGACCGTTTGGCCAGTGAGTTTCACTTCCTGCGTAACAAAGCCGATGGAGCTGAATATGAGCGTGGTGGCTCCGGCAGGTAGCTGGAGCGAATACGCCCCGGTATAGTCGGTGCTGGCACCTATGGTGGTGCCCTTCACCAGTACCGTGACGCCCGGCAGACCCTGGCCGGTGCGTTTGTCCGTCACGCGGCCCGTGAGGGTACCTTTGGTCTGGGCGGGGTTGGCTACCTGATATAGGGCGTTGGCCTGTTGAGCCAGTGCTGCGGGTGCGGCCAGCAAAGCGGCGGCCAGCGTACAATACAGGAGAGTTTTCATCAGCAGAAAGAATAGCGGTGAGAAGACGGGAACCGGCCGGGTTCTGCTGGGTAGATGCGGCCCCGCTCCAAATTCCACACGGCGGCCGAAAAAAAATCTGAACAGCTCTGCGCCCTCTGCGCAACCACCGCGCCTTCTGCGGGCTAAACACGTCTGCCCACTAACATTAACCGAACGAACCCGCAAATCCCGTAGCTTGCGCCACGCATGTTTTTCCGCCGCTCCACCCGCCCCACGCCCGCCGCCGAGCTGTCCGATGAGGACCTGTTGCGCCGCTACCACGCCCAGGGCGAGGTGGCCGACCTGGGCGTGCTCTACGAGCGGCACATGAGCGGCGTACTGGCCATTACCCGCCGCTACCTCCGCGACGAGGACGACGCCCAGGACGCGGTAATGCAGCTATTTGAGCAGCTGGTACCCAAGCTGCGCCAGCACGAGGTGGAAAACTTCCCGCCCTGGCTGCACGCCACCGCCCGCAACTACTGCCTCATGGCGCTGCGGGCCCGGCAGCGCGCCGGCCCGGCCTTAGTGCATTTTTCCGACGAGGCCGGTATGGAATCCGTCGCCGCCCGGCATCTAACCGCCGACGACCCCGCCGAAGCTGAGCTGCACGAGCAGCATCTGCAACAGTTGGAACACACCCTCGCCGAACTGCCCCCCGGTCAGCGCCAGTGCCTGGAGCTGTTTTATCTGGAAAAGAAAAGCTACCGCGAGGTAGCTGCCCTCACCGGATTCGACCTGAACGCCGTAAAAAGTCACCTTCAAAACGGGAAGCGCAACCTGCGCCGCCTGCTGCAAGCCTCCGCCTCCGATGCCTCGCCCTGACCTGACGTCCGCACCCTCTGCCCCGGCCGGCGCCCACCTGCCGGTGGAGCTGCTGCGCCGGTACGTGGCCGGACAGCTACCGCCCGTCGAGGAGCACCAGGTAGAAACCCACACCCTGGATTGCGCCGTGTGCGCCGACATCCTCGAAGGCCTGGAGCTGCAGCCCGCCGCCATGCACCAGGCCAGTGTGGACGCACTACGCCAACGCCTGCACGCTCGCGTAGCCGAACTGGTTACTGAAACGCCCCCTGAAACTACCGTAATTCCGCTGTGGGCCTGGCGGCCATTGGCGGCGGCGGCCGTGCTGCTGCTGTCGTTGAGCGTGGTAGGCTGGCTGACGGTGAGCCGATTGAATAACGCGCCGGAACTGGCCACCCGTACCAGTCCGCAAATCCCCCGCGAGAAAAACGCCCCGGCAACGGTCCGCCCGGCCGAGCCAGCCACTATAGCCGCCGCGCCCGAAGTAGCGGCCGTGCTACCGCCGCAACCGGCCTCACCGTTGCGGCAGCCGGTAGTGGCCTCCCGGTCGCGCCGCCCGGTGTTGAGGGCCGACGCGCAAATAGCGCCGGAGCCGCCGGCCGATCTGGCGGGGCTGGAAGCTGCTGGCAATGGCTCCGCGTCTTTAGGTGCCCCGGCAGATGCTGCCGCGCCGGTTACCGAGCCCGCCGCCGTGGCAATGATGGAAACAGCCGTTGAAAGTAGGAAAGAGGTCGCCGCGCCAGAGCCGGTAGCAGCTAAAGCCAGAATGGCCCGTGTGGCCGGCGTTTCGGTGGCGGCTGCCCCGGTAGCTCCGGCAGCAACGCGCACCATTCAGGGCCGCGTGACGGATGCGGTTGGAGTGCCGCTGCCGGGCGCTACGGTGCTTGTGCCCGGTACGCAGAACGGCACCAGCACTGATGCAGATGGTAAGTTTCAGCTGAATGTGCCGGCCGCTACGCCCCAATTGGCTGTTAGCTCTATCGGTTACTCCACCCAGACCCGCGCCTTACGCCCTTCTGATTCTACACTGGCCCTGGCCCTGGCTCCCGATAACCGGCAGCTCAGCGAGGTAGTAGTAGTGCGCCGCGAGGCTCCGCCCATGCTGCCCAGTATTTCGGCCACGCCGGCCGGCGGCTACGGCAAGCTGCGCCAGTACCTGGCCGACAGCCTCGACTACCCCGAAAAAGCCCTCACAGACCGCCGTGAGGGCACCGTGCGGGTGCAATTTGTGGTGGGCATCGACGGCAAGCTCAGCGACTTCAAAGTGGTCAAGTCCGTGTCGCCGGAGTGCGACGAGGAGGCCCTGCGGCTGCTGAAGGAAGGCCCCACTTGGTTCCCGGCCGTAGAAAACAACCGCCGCACCGCCCGCAAAGTCGTAGTAGGCGTCCCCTTCAAAATAGAACGGTAAAGCGGTGAAATGGTGAGTTTGATGTTCTACTTGCGCAAACTGCGCGGTTCGAACATCAAACTCACCATTTCACTAAATCACCATTTCACCTCTACCCGCTGTAACCGCCGCCGCTTTCGGGCTCGGTGGCACTGCCGCCGGCTTTGTCGGGGGTGGGTAGCTCAGGCTCGGTTTTCAACTCTACCTGGCTGTAATCGGGGGCACCGTTGCCGGCGGTGGGTACGGCGGTTTCGTTAGCGACCTTTGCGCCGGATACGCGGGTGCTGGTGGACTCCTGGTTTTCGTGGTTGGGCGGTGTGATGGTCGCGCTTTGGTGGGCAGTTGGCGTGGCGGGCGAGGTGGACAAAGCGTCGGATTCGTCTTCGAAGGTCTTTTTCATGGTGTAAGGCAGATAAGTCGGATGGAAAGCTACTGGCCGGCTATACGCAGCCTGCGGGCCGGTGGCCGCGCCGGGCAGCCGCAGAATTTGGGGATTTTGGGTCGGGTACGGGGCCGGGTTGCGTACTTTTGCCCGGCGGCCCCGGCCGCAGCCTGTTTCCCTGTCACCTCATCCTCTTCTCACTCCACAAGAAGCATGACGCAGTTCCGCACCGAGAAAGACACCATGGGCACCGTGCAGGTGCCGGCCGACGCCTACTACGGCGCTCAGACCCAGCGTAGCATCGACAACTTTCAGATTGCCCAGGACATCAACCGGATGCCCAAGGAAATCATCCGCGCCTTTGCCTACCTCAAGAAAGCCGCCGCCCTCACCAACCGCGACGCCGGCATCCTCGACGCCGATAAAGCGGAGCTGATTGGCCGCGCGTGCGACGAAATTCTGGATGGCAAGCTCGATAAGGAGTTCCCTTTGGTGGTGTGGCAGACTGGCTCGGGCACCCAGAGCAACATGAACGTGAACGAGGTGGTAGCCTACCGCGGCCACGTGCTGCAGGGCGGTCAGCTTTCGGATGAGAAGAAGGTGCTGGCCCCCAACGACGACGTGAACAAGTCGCAGTCCAGCAACGACACGTTCCCGACGGCCATGCACATTGCGGCCTACAAAATCCTGGTCGAAACCACCATTCCCGGTATCGAGAAGCTGCGCGACACGCTGAAAAGCAAGAGCGAGCAGTTCATGCACATCGTGAAAATCGGCCGTACGCACCTGATGGATGCCACGCCGCTGACGGTAGGCCAGGAGTTCAGCGGCTACGTGTCGCAGCTCGACCACGGGTTGCGCGCTATTAAGAACACGCTGGCTCACCTCTCGGAGCTGGCCTTGGGCGGCACCGCCGTGGGCACCGGCATCAACACGCCCGCCGGCTACTCGGAGAACGTGGCCAAGCACATTGCCCACCTCACCGGCCTGCCCTTCATCACCGCCGAAAACAAGTTTGAGGCCCTGGCCGCCCACGATGCCATTGTGGAAGCCCACGGCGCGCTGAAAACGGTGGCTGCCTCGCTGATGAAAATCGGCAACGACATCCGGTTGCTGGCTTCCGGCCCGCGCGCCGGCATCGGCGAGCTGCACATCCCCGACAACGAGCCCGGCTCCAGCATCATGCCCGGCAAGGTGAACCCCACCCAGTGCGAAGCCATGACGATGGTAGCGGCCCAGGTGATGGGCAACGACGTGGCCATCAACATCGGCGGCATGAGCGGCCACTTCGAGCTGAACGTGTTTAAGCCTGTGATGATCTACAATTTCCTGCACTCGGCCCGCCTCATCGGCGACGTGTGCGTGAGCTTCAACGATAAGTGCGCCGTGGGCATCGAGCCTTTGGAAGCCAACATCAAGAAGCACGTGGATAGCAGCCTGATGCTGGTAACAGCCCTCAACCCGCACATCGGCTACTACAAAGCCGCCGAAATTGCCCAGACGGCCCACAAAAACGGCTCGACCCTGAAGGAAACCGCCCTCCAGCTCGGCTACCTCACCGAGGAGCAGTTTGATGAATGGCTCAAGCCCGAAGATATGGTGGGCGAAATCAAGAAGTAGGTGGTAACAACCGGTGACGTGAGGTAAGAGCGGTACTTCGCCTGCCAAACTGCTGCCGCGCAACGCGGTACCCTAACCACCGCCCCCGAAACAAGCCGGCCACCTTCCGCACAGGTGGCCGGCTTGTTTTTTGCCCCGGCCCCAACGCCCGAAGTAGCTTCCGGCGAGTCCGAAGCTCCGGGATTAGCTAGTGGAAAGACCTTCGGTTGCTGCTGAAAGACCTTCGGTTACTGTTGGAACATCTTGGGGAAATAGTGGAACACCTTTGGCTGCGGCAGTTGGCACTTCGGGTGCTGTGGGAGAACCCTCGGGTGCTACGGGTGGCGCTTCGGGTGCAACAGATACAGCTTCAGCTGCAACGGCGGGTGGCAGGTGGTGCGGGTGGAGGAAATCCGGCATCTTTACAGCGTACTCCGCCACTTGCTTTGCCCGCATGGATTTCGCCCAGGATATAGTGCTTGAAAACAGCCGCGTGCGGCTGCGCCCATTGGCCCTCACCGATTTTGAAGCACTGCGCCCGTTGGCCGCCGCGCCCGGGCTGTGGGCCTACACCCTCACCCGCGCCGACGACCCCATCAGTCTGGCCGCGTACCTGACGGAGGCCGCGCGGGGCCGGGAGCAGCAGCGCCGCTACCCCTTCCTCATCCTTGATAAGGAAACCGGGCAGGCGGCCGGCAGCACCAGCTATTATAATCTGGATCTGGATGATGCCCGGCTGTCCATCGGCTACACTTGGGTGGGGGAGGCCTTCCAGCGCACCGGCCTGAACCGGGCGGCCAAGCATCTGCTGCTGCACTACGCCTTCGAGGAGCTGGGCTGCGAGCGGGTGGAGCTGGAAACCGATTCGCGCAACCATAAGTCGCAGGAGGCCATGCGCCGCATGGGGGCCACCGAGGAAGGCACCCTGCGCAGCCACCGCCGCACCCAGGGCAACATTCGGCGCGATACAGTCATCTTTAGCATCCTGCGGAGCGAGTGGAGCCGCCTGCGCCAGACCGTTTTTCAGGAGTTCGATGGCCGGGGCTGAACCAGACAAAGTGCCGGAGAAAGTCGCGCTACGCCGGTTTCCGGCGGTGTTGCGAAAGCGGGCGGCCAGCTTCGGCTATGCTTTTCGGGGCGTGGGGGCGGCCCTGCGCACGGAGGTACACCTGTGGTTTCACGCGGCGGCTACGGTAGTGGTGGTGGCGCTGGGATTGTACTGCGGGCTGGAGCGCTGGGAGTGGGCGGCGGTGGCCCTGAGCGTGGGAGCCGTGTGGTGCGCCGAGCTGGTGAATACGGCCGTGGAGGCGGTGGTCAATCTGGTGTCGCCGGAGTACCACCCGTTGGCGGGCCGGGCCAAGGACGTGGCCGCCGGGGCCGTGCTGGTCATGGCCCTGGCGGCCCTGGCGGTGGGCGGGTTGGTGTTCGGGCCGCGGCTGTGGAGCTGGGCGGCGGGCACATAGCCGGGGACGGGCGGCCAACTCTGGTTCCCGCCCTGCGTAACCCCTCAGTACGCGGGCCTGCGGGCCGTTCCGATGTGTGGAACGACGAACGGTCCGCTTCTTATCTGCCACCCTGTTTCCTGTCTTTATGCGTTCTGCCCACCTGCTGACTGCGGCCACCGTGGCCGCGTTTTTCTCCCTCAGCGCCTGCCAGCGCAATGTAGCCGTTACCACCCCTACTGATGCTCCCCAGAATGGGCTGGCCGGCGGCGCCTCGACCCCCACGCCCACCAGCGCCAATACCGTGGAGCCCACGCCCCGCCCCGAAGCCCAGTTCGATACCAAAAAGCGCCCCGCCTGGCTGGAAGAACGTATCGTTCAGCATTCCAACGAGAAGAAGGCCAACCCGCCCATTCACATTTACAGTTACCAGTACAACGGGGCCACCGTGTATTTCGAAACCACTCCCTGCTGCGACCAGTACACCAACCTTTACAGTGCCGATGGAAAGCTGCTCTGCCACCCCGATGGCGGCCTGACTGGCCGGGGTGATGGCCAGTGCGCCGACTTCGCCAAGACCCGCACCGAGGAGCGCCTCGTGTGGCAGGACCCGCGCTGAGGTCGGCTTGGCTGAGCAGTCCCGGCGGTAACGCCGTTCTGCTGCCTACCTTTGCCCATTGTTTTGCCTGTCTGACGCGCCCGGTTGCCGGCCGTCGGACTTACTTCCACAGTTCAATGATTAACACCAACGAAAAGCTGGGGGCCTACGGTGTGTGGGCTAATGCTACCCTGCTGCGTCACCTCGATGGCCTGGTGGCCGGCGGGGCCACGCTACCCGCCGGCGCGCTGCGCATCTTCAGCCACGTCCTTAATGCCCAGGCTATCTGGCTGGGCCGCCTGACCGGCACGCCCAGCCCCGTGAAAGTGTGGCAGGAGCACGATCTGGCCGGTTTGCACCATTGGCATGAGCAGACTTCGGAGCGGTTTCACCAGTACGGTCTGGCGGCCGACGAGGCCGAGCTGAACCGCCTCATCACCTACACCAACTCCATCGGGGAGGCTTACACCAGCCAGGTGTCCGACATCCTGACCCATGTACCGGTACACGGCAACTACCACCGCGCCCAGGTGGCCAAGGAACTGCGCGCCGCCGGCCTGGAGCCCATCAATACCGACTTCATTACCTACTGCCGGGAGCTGTCGGCCAAAGCCGAAATGGCCGACGTGCCCAGCCTGTAAACCGGCGTCCGGACGTGTACCTGACAAACCCTTTCGGTGAAGCTTCGGCCAACCGGGAGGGTTTTTCGTTTGTTGAAGATACTGCTTGCTTACTCCACCATTTCCGCGTTACCGTCCCGTATGAATTCTGCTGCCCAACCACCCGTTATCAGCCCCGAGCGCCTGGCTACTGCCTACTCCTACGCCGCTTACCGCCAGCTTATTGATGAGTTAATGGCCGAGGGCAAAACCACCGGCGAAACCCAGTCGGAGGAGCTGACCGCCTACGCCCACCTCAATATTCAGCGCATGGAGCGGCTGGATAAAAAGGCGGAGGTACTGCCCGAAGTGCAAACGGCCCTGGACCACCTCACCGGAACCTACGAGTGGGTAATCATCACCGAAGGCTGGTGCGGCGACGCGGCCCAGATTGTGCCGGTCCTGGAGAAAATAGCCCGGGCCAGCAACGACCGGCTGCGCACCCATTACCTGCTGCGCGACGAAAACCTGGACCTGATGGACCAGTACCTCACCAACGGCAGCCGCTCCATTCCCAAGCTGCTCATTTTGCACGCCGATACGCTCACGGAGGTTACTAATTGGGGCCCACGCCCTGCTGCCGCGCAAAATATGCTACTGGAGCTAAAAGCCGCCGGGGCCACCCACGAGGAGTACGCCGAGAAGATTCACGGCTGGTACGCCAAAGACAAAACCCTGAGCACCCAGCAGGAGCTGCTGCGCCTCCTGAAGCAGATGGCCTGACGCAAAAAGAAGCCCGGTGTGACACTGTCACGCCGGGCTTCTTTTTTTAGATTAATCAGCAACGCACATACGCCGGGCTTAGCTGGGCGGAGTAGGCAGCGTGGGCGGAATACCGATAATAATCAGCTTAGGCTTCATGGTGCCCCGCAATACGGGCTTGAGGCCGTATGTTCCGTTGCCACGGCTGACAATATCCCGCTCCACGGAAAAATCAACGGTGAGTATATAAGTAGTGCCGGCTACCAGGGGCGTATCATCCAGTTGAATTTTCAACCCCGAGGTAGTACCGCTGGGAGTATCCAGGGCCAGCAGAGTACCATCGGCTAGTTGGATTTTGCTGCCGGTGCCCAGTACCAGGCGCATACTTTGCAAAGTGCCGCTGAAAGTCGGCGTCAGGCTGATCTGGCCGTTAGTGGCACTCAGCAGGTCGTAGCTGCGGGCGCTTACCCCGGGCAGTACCACTTTGTTGCCCTGGCTGAACTGGCCTTCGGCCTGCTCCAGATCAATGAGGACCGCCCCGATGGCACTGGGTTTCGTTTTGCTGTCGGCCTGCTGGCTGCTGCTCTTGGGCTGGATTTCGGAGAGCGTATCGCTACAGCCGGAGAGTAGCGCCGTGCCTAGTAGCAAAGTGGGAAAGAAAGGAGTAAGAAGTTTCATACGCAACGGGGGTAAGAAGGAGAGAGAATGGATTTGGGCACGGAACTTATAACAAAGTACACGCAAATCAAAAACGGCCCGTCATCTGTACGGAATATATAACGAGCTGATAGTTAGTGAAAAATGCGTGGTGTTGGCTGGCGATATAGCCGCCGAATGAGGCGGGAGAGGCTGTTAGAAGTGCTGTGGCCATATATGCTAAGGAGAAACATGAGTAGAATCGGCCGGCTCAAAATGGGATAACTCGCGGAAAAATTCCTGAAAAAAAAAGAACAAAAAAGCTCCGGTTAACCATAACCGGAGCTTTAGTTGAGAAAGTAAGGGCCGTTACCGCAAACGGTCCTGGCTGCGCACCAGCCGCTCGTCATTGCGGATGAAGCGGTTAGCCAGCAGGTTCAGCAGCAGGGCCAGGGTGGGCAGGTAGAACCCGGCCGCAAACTCGCCCGGAATCTTGATGTTGAGCAGCCGCTCGCCCACGCCCGAGTAGTAGAAGCCGGCCCCAATGGTGCCCACAATCAGCAGAAAGTTGAGTGCCCCCAGCTTGAGCTGATTGAACCGGTTGCGAAATTGGAAGATTTCCAGCACGGCCACGGCGGCCGAAGCCACGGCCAGTACGGCAATGGGCCAGGTAGCCGTCGGTACCGACATACCGGCGTCGGCCTTCGCATAAGCCAGTTGGGTGGCCGTCAGCACGATGGTCTGCTTACTGATTGGGTCGAACTTGCTCCAGATGGGCAAAAACAGCACACTCAGCATAGCCAGGGCCAGCAACAGCAGGAAAACGCTTTGGATTCTTTGTATCATCTTTGTGTTTTGATAGTTCGGCTTAGGTGAAAGCTGCCCCGCAGGGCCGGCAAAAGTAGCCAACTACGACCGGAATAACGCATTTGACCTGATGCCTACTGCATACATTGTGGACGCCGTCCGCACCCCGATAGGAAAATTTGGTGGCGCCCTCAGCAGCGTCCGTCCCGATGATATGGCCGCTCACGTGCTGCGTGAGCTGCTGCGCCGTAACCCCTCGCTCGATAAAACGGCCATTGAAGACGTCATTATCGGGGCCGCCAACCAGGCCGGTGAGGACAACCGCAACGTGGCCCGCATGGCGGCGCTGCTGGCCGGCCTGCCCATCACGGTGCCCGGTATTACGGTGAACCGCCTCTGCGCTTCGGGCCTGCAAAGCATCATGGATGCTTCCCGGGCCATCCGGGCCGGGGAGGGTGAGGTGTACTTGGCCGGTGGAGCCGAAAGCATGACCCGCGCGCCCTTCGTGATGGCCAAATCGGCCACTGCCTTTGCCCGCGACTTCATGGCCCACGATACCACCCTGGGCTGGCGCTTCGTGAACCCCAAGCTCTCGAAGATGCACCACCCCTACGCCATGGGCGAAACGGCTGAAAACGTGGCCCGCCGCTACAATATCACCCGGGAGGAGCAGGACCAGTTTGCCTTCGACTCGCAGCGCAAGTACCAGCGGGCCTTCGAGAAAGGCCGCTTCCGCAAGGAGATTTCCCCCGTGTTCATCCCGCAGCCCAAAGGCGACACGGCCCTCTTTGACCAGGACGAGCCCCCGCGCCTCTCCAGCCTCGAAAAGCTGGCTAGTCTGCGGCCGGCTTTTCAGGTGGATGGCACCGTGACGGCCGGTAACTCGGCCGGTATCAACGACGGTGCTGCCGCCGTGCTGCTAGTGAGTGAGGAGGCCCTGAAGCAGTATAACCTGAAACCGCTGGCCCGGGTAGTAGCCTCGGCCGTGGCCGGCGTCGACCCGGCCTACATGGGCCTCGGCCCAGTGCCGGCCACCCAAAAGGTGCTCCAACGGGCCGGCCTCACGCTGCAGGATATGGACCTGATTGAGCTGAACGAAGCCTTTGCTGCCCAGAGCATTGCCTGTGTGCGCGACCTGGACCTCGACCTGACCAAGGTGAACGTGAACGGGGGCTCCATTGCCATCGGCCACCCGCTGGGAGCCAGCGGCTCGCGCATCACGGCTACCCTGATTCACGAAATGCAGCGCCGCGAGGGTGTCCGCTACGGCCTGGCCACCATGTGCGTGGGCGTAGGCCAGGGTGCCGCCGTGATTTACGAGAAAATGTAAGTGTCATTCCGAGCGAAGCGAGGACTCTGAGTTAATCGTTGAAGGCTAACTCAGATTCCTCGCTTCGCTCGGAATGACAAAGAACCATTTACCTGATGGCCGATTCGCTCCTCACTCCGACGCTTGCCTTGCCAGTGGCCGGGGCGCGGCTGCGGCCCTGGCGCTTCTCCGATGCCGCCGCCCTGGCCCGCTACGCCAACGATGAGCGTATTGCCCGGAATTTGCGCGACACGTTCCCGTATCCTTACACGGCCCAGGACGCGGAATTCTTCCTCTGCCTGGTAGCCGACAGCACCCGCGACCTGCACCTGGCCCTGGAGGTAGATGGCGAAGCAGTCGGCAGCCTCGGCGTCCATTTCAAAACCGACGTGCGCCGCCACTCCGCCGAAATCGGGTACTGGCTCACGCCGGCTTGCTGGGGGCGCGGGCTGGCCACGGCCGCCGTGCAAACCGCCTCGGCCTACGTGCTGGCCCATTTCGACGTCTGCCGCCTTTACGCGGTGGTTTTTGAAAGCAACCCCGCCTCTGCCCGCGTGCTGGAAAAAGCCGGCTACACGCAGGAAGCCCGTCTGCGCCATAGCGTGGTAAAAGAGGGCATCGTGCAGGATTCGTTGCTGTTCGCGCTGGTGGTATGAGTGGCGGGTTATCGGTTATTAATTGTCGGCTCTCAATTACTGAAAAACAGCCACTAACAACTGATAACGAAAAACGAACAACTGATATGCGCTACTTCCTTCACCTGGCCTACGACGGCTCCGCGTTTCACGGCTGGCAGATTCAGCCGGGCGTGACGACTGTGCAGCAGGAACTGGACCGCTGCCTCTCACAGGTGCTGCGGCAGCCGGTGTACTGCCTGGGCAGCGGCCGCACCGATTCGGGCGTGCATGCCAGCCACCAGGTAGCGCACTTCGATGCCGATTTGCCCGCTGGCTTGGATGTGCCCACGCTGCTCTACCGTCTCAACCGCGCGCTGCCGCCCAGCATCCGCTGCCAGGTGCTGCACCCGGTTCCGCCCGACGCTCACGCCCGCTTCAGCGCCAAAATCCGGACCTACGAGTACCACGTGCGCCTCACGCCCGACCCGTTCGCCGCCAACTTCAGCCTCTACCTCGACCGCGCCCCCGATGTGGCGGCCATGAACGAGGCGGCGGCTATGCTGCTCGGTACCCACGATTTTACCACGTTTTCCAAGGTGAAAGGCGCCGAAAAGCACTACAACTGCACTTGCCTGGAGGCCGGCTGGCACGAGGAGCCGGGTGGGCTGGTATTCCGCATTCGGGCCAACCGTTTCGTGCGGGGCATGGTGCGGCTGGTGGTGGGCACGCTGCTGAGCGTGGGCCGGGGCAAGATGACGCCGCAGGAATTCGGGGAAATATTCCGCAGCCTCAACCGGGTGCACGCCGGCGGCGCGGCTTTGGCCAACGGTCTGTTCCTGTGCCGCGTGGAATATCCGGCTGAAATTCTGGGGGATGCAGCGTTGCCCACCGGTTTGCCGTACTTCTCCGAAGTGTAGTGCCCCGGTAAAGCTGCGCGGCTGGAATGGCGTTCTAACGTTTCTCTGTCCTTCTTACCCAACCCATACCCGCGCCTGCCAGTTACCCTCTGACCACCCCCACCCAACAACCCGAAATGGAGCAAGCAACTACCGCCCCCAAAAGCGGCAATATTTTCGACTGGCAGGTGCTGCGGCGGCTGATGGTGTACGTGCGGCCCTACCAGCGCGTGTTTTACTTCCTGATCTTCCTCACCATTGCCACCGCCGTGCTGGGCACGCTGCGGCCCTTCCTCATTCAGCAGATGGTGGACGTGACCATTGAGGAAGGCGACTGGCAGGGGCTCAACCGCATGTTCGGGCTGCTACTGGTGCTGCTGGTGGCCCACGCCATTGTCAGCTACCTGCAAACATACTTCGGGGGTTGGCTGGGCCAGTACATCGTGCGCGACATCCGGGTGGACCTCTACAAGCACATCCTCGACCTGCGCCTCAAGTTCTTCGACAAGACGCCCATCGGACAGCTGGTTACCCGTAACATTTCCGACGTGGAAACCCTCTCCGACGTGTTCAGCGAGGGACTGGCCGCCATGATTGGCGACATTCTGCAGCTGGTGTTCATCGTGTCGTTCATGTTCTACATTGATTGGCGGCTGACGCTCATCAGCCTCTCGGTGATTCCGCCCCTGCTGTTCAGCACGTACGTGTTCAAGGAGAAGGTGAAGAAGTCGTTCCAGGAGGTGCGTACGGCCGTGGCCAGCCTCAACTCCTTCGTGCAGGAACACCTGACGGGTATGAACGTGGTGCAGATTTTCAATAACGAGGAGCGGGAGCTGCGCAAGTTTAAGGCCATCAACCAGGAGCATACCCGCGCCAACATCCGCTCGGTGCTCTATTACAGCATCTACTTCCCGGTGGCCGAGGTACTGGCCGCCGCCGGCGTGGGCCTGCTGGTGTGGTACGCTGCCCAGGGCCAGATTGAGGGCACCATCTCCAAGGGCGCGCTCATTGCCTTCATCATGTACAACGCCCTGTTCTTCCGCCCCATCCGCCAGATTGCCGACCGGTTCAACACCCTGCAACTGGGCCTGGTAAGCACCGAGCGGCTGCTCAAGCTGCTGGATAGCAAGGAGCTCATTGCCGACAACGGCACCTACGCCCCCGCCGACCTGCGCGGCGACGTGGATTTCGAGCACGTGTGGTTTGCCTACAACGACGAGGAATGGGTGCTGCGCGACGTGGATTTCTCGGTGAAGGCCGGCCAGACGTTTGCCTTCGTGGGCGCCACCGGGGCCGGCAAAACCAGCATCATCAACCTGCTCAGCCGCTTCTACGAAATCAACAAAGGCACCATCCGCATCGACGGCCACGACCTGCGCGAGTACGACCTCAAGGACCTGCGCCGCCACATCGGGGTGGTGCTCCAGGACGTGTTCCTGTTTGCTGGGGCCATCCGCGACAATATCACCTTGGGCAAAACCGACATCACCGACGCCCAGATCTGGGAAGCTGCCGACTTGGTGGGGGCCCGCCGCTTTATCGAGCGCCTACCAGGTGGCCTCGATTACCAGGTGATGGAGCGCGGCGCGACGCTTTCCGTGGGCCAGCGCCAGCTCATCAGCTTCGTGCGGGCCATGGTGTACCAGCCGCGCATCATCATTCTGGACGAGGCCACCTCATCGGTAGATAGTGAAACCGAGGAGCTGATTCAGCAGGCTATTGAAAAGCTGATGCAGGGCCGCACCAGCCTTGTCATTGCCCACCGCCTGAGCACCATCCAGAAAGCCGACCAGATCATCGTGCTCGACCGGGGCGAAATCAAGGAGGCCGGCACCCACGAGGAACTGCTGCGCCACCAGGGTTTCTACGCCAACCTCTACCAGATGCAGTACAAGGACGTGCTGCAATAGGCCGGGGAACATACCAGAACGTCATTCCGAGCTTGCCGAGGAATCTCGCGTGCTGAGGTTGCAGTGGTAACTCAGACCCCCAGAACGTCATGCTGAGCTTGCCGAAGCATCTCGCGTGCTGAGGTTGCAATACCACCCTAACGTCAGCACGCGAGATGCTTCGGCAAGCTCAGCATGACGTTCTGTTGTTTCTTTGCGTCTCCGAACCGGAAACTGCTTTCAGCTTTCTCACTTCTCTTACAGAATGAACAGAATTTTTCTCGCCCTAGCCCTGCTGCTGACGTTGGGTTTCTCGGTGGCCTACTGGAAAATGGGCGGCTTCAAGGCGGCCGTCGTCACCCGGGAAACTACCGCGCAGCCCTACTTCCTGGCCGGCCGTTACTACGAAGGCCCGGCCCAGGATGAAGCCTTCGGCGACCTGACCCGCGAGGCCTACAACCTGCGCAAAGCCGGCAAGCTACGCGGCGACTTCGGCAACATTTTCTACAACAGCCCCGAAAGCTCCCGCGACCAGGCCAAGGTATTCGTGGGCGTGTTCGTGGCCGATACCACCGCCCAGCAGTTGCCCGCCGGCTACCGCTACCGCACCTTCGCGGCCGGTCAGCGCGTACTTCGCGCCCGCATCAACGCCAGTTACCTGCTGGCCCCCGACAAGCTGTACACCGGCGTGAAAGACGCCGCCGCCGCCCAGAAGCTCACCCTCCAGCACATCTACCTGGAACGCTTCCCCGACGAAGGCGAGCCGGAAGTGCTGGCCGTGTTGAAGTAGCGGCTTCCCGTAACGCCGAACGCCCACCCAGATAGTGTATCCGGGTGGGCGTTTTGGAATCTGGTACCAGGAGGTGACAGATTAGCGGCTGAGATAATAGGATGCGCCTAGGGTAAGCTGATTGAATCCAAAGTTTGCCCCAAAGCTAGAGCCGACATTTTTATCCTCGAACCCGTTTGGGATGGACGAACCTGATGTGGAAGAGCCTCGGTTGTATCCAATACTTCCGAAAGCCAGTTCCAAGCCCACTTTCTCAACTGGAAAGAAGACCATAGTAGGTATGATGCTCAGGCCAATATTATGGCCTTGGTTTTCACCCACTGACGTTCCTGGCGCGTTATCCGTGTATTTGTCGCTCCACTTATCGTAAGAGGCAATCAAGTGCCCGAAAACGCCAAATGTGGCCGTAGGCATATAGTAATAGCGCAGATAAGGCGCTACCCGAAAGGAGTTGCCGGTAACGCTACGCTGGTACAGGTCGGGGGCCGGGCCAGTGTAATAAGGGCTGGTTTGCTTGCGGGAGGTATATCCTACGGAGAGGCCGGCCGCTACGTTATCGGCGATAAATAGGCCAACCTGCGGGCTAATGCTCAGATTACGATTGGTATACTCTTGTTCGCGCAGAACAGCCGGCAAAGACGGGTTGCCATAAGTTGCAGTGGTGGTTGACCGAGTGTATCCCACACTGCCGCCCAGTAATTTGGTACCCTCGGTAATCTGTGCCTCTGCCGATAAGGCCAACATGCTGAGCCCCATGGTCAGCAAAAAAGAACGATACATACAATGGATTAAAGAAGGTGATAAAAAGTTTCGATGAGTGGAACCTTTTTAGCATAAACCGAACCAACAATAGCATTAAATGCGAAAAAGCCCGCCGAACCGGAGTTCAGCGGGCTTTTTCAGGGAGAGAATACCAAGGTCGGGGTGGCAGGATTCGAACCTGCGGCCTCCTGCTCCCAAAGCAGGCGCGATACCGGGCTACGCTACACCCCGAATGCTAATTCAGGTACTCAACTGTCGAAAAAAAGCCTCCGGGTGGGGTTCCCAGAGGCTTTTCGATCAGATAACTCTTCGGTCGGAGTGGCAGGATTCGAACCTACGACCTCCAGCACCCCATGCTGGCGCGATACCAGGCTACGCTACACCCCGAGGAATTGTGATGCAAATGTAACGCAGGAAACGACATGTGCACAACTTCCGCCGGGTTTTTTTCTGCTGTCACCGCCGGGTATAGCCGGCATAGTGCGCGCGGTTGATATGTAGCTGTTTCAGAATGTGGGAGTTGAAGAAACGGGAAAATATGGGCCTCCCGAAATAAAAAAATGCTCTGGCTCGTTTATTGCCTCAGAGAAGCTCATGTGCTTTGAGCTCGACCAATCCGATATGGGGGTAGAGTTTCGTACCTTTACTCGGCCGTATCGTTCACATAATCTGACAGGAACGCGTATGAAAACTTTTACTTTTCTGGGTTGCTTGCTGGCATTGCTCCTGACGGGGCAATTTGCGCAGGCGCAAACCAAAGTCGTGGCCAAACCGGCCCCGAAACCGGCTGCGGCTGCCGCCAAACCGGTGGCCCCGGCCCCCAAGCCGGCGGCAGTTGCTGCTCCGCTGGTAGCCGTGGCGGCCCCGGCCCTCATCACCGACAAGATGATGGACCCCACGCCCAACACCAACGCCCTGAAGGTGCGGGCTGAAACTAATCCGCTGACCAAGCGCCTCACGGTGCGTACCGATGCCACCGGCCCCACCCGCATAGAACTCAACGGTACCGATGGCCGCCCCGTGCTGACCCGGGACCTGATTTCGGGGGATGCCGCCGCCGTACTGGATGTAAGTAACCTGCCCGCCGGCTCCTACATCGTGCAATGCACTTCCGGGGAACGGCGCGGCCTTAAACGTGTGATGGTCGGCCAATAAACCACGGCTCTGTTTTTTGTAAAAGCCCCGTAAATATTATTTTACGGGGCTTTTGCTTTGTCCGAACTTCCGGCGGATTTCGGCTGCTACTTTACCAACTGCTCATGAAAAACCTGTCGTACTGGGAGCAACAGACGTTTCTGCAAGGCGCGGATGTGGTGATAATCGGGGCGGGGCTGGTGGGGCTGACGGCGGCCATCTACCTCCGGCAACTGCGGCCTACGGCCCGGGTGCTGGTGCTGGAGCGCGATACGTTGCCCAACGGAGCCAGCACTAAAAACGCGGGTTTCGCCTGTTTCGGCAGCATCTCGGAGCTACGGGAGCAGGAGCTGCGTGGCGGTACTGATGGCCTGCTGCGCGTGGTACAGGCCCGCTGGGAAGGTCTGCGCCGCCTGCGTGAGCTGCTCGGCGACGAGGCCATCAACTACCGGCCGGAAGGCGGCTACGAGCTTTTTCGACCCGAGGAAGCTACGCTGGCTACTACCTGCCGGGAACACCTGGGCTACTATAATGCGCTGCTGGCCCCCATCATCGGCCACGCCAACATCTTCCGTGATGCCTCGACCCAGCTACCGGCCCTGGGTCTGGGTGGCGTACAGGTGATGCTGGAAAATACCGCCGAAGGCAGCCTTGATACCGGCCGGATGATGCTGACGCTGCTGCAACGGGTCTGGGCCGCGGGCGTCACGGTGCTACACGGCTGCCCGGTGCTGGGTGTGGAGGCCGGAACTGCTGGCGTGCGTGTGCAGCTGGATGGCCTGGAACTAACGGTCGAACAGGTGCTAGTGGCTACTAATGCCTTCAGCCACCAGTTAGTGCCCGAGTTGGACGTAGTGCCCGGCCGGGGCCAAGTGCTCGTAACGGAGCCCATACCCGGCCTGCACCTGCCCGGCACGTTTCACTACGATAAGGGCTACACGTATTTCCGGCAGGTGGGGGAGCGGGTGCTGCTGGGCGGCGGCCGCAACCTCGATTTTCAGGCCGAGGAAACCACCGAGCCTGGCCTCACCCCGGTGGTGCAGCAGCGGCTGGAACAGCTGTTGCACGAAGTCATTGTGCCCGGCCGCCGCCCCCGCATCGACTACCGCTGGAGCGGCGTCATGGCTTTCGGGCGGGAGCTGGAACCCATCATCCGGGAGGTGCAGCCGGGCCTGTTCGTGGCCGTGCGCTGCAACGGGATGGGCGTGGCGCTAGGGGCCGGCAGCGGCTGGCAGGCCGCACAGTTGATGTGTTGATTCTCTGTCATTGCGAGGAGGCACGACGAAGCAATGACAATTATGCTTCCTCGCTCTGCAGTTGCCGCTCGTAGAGCGCCCGGTAGAGGCCGTTCTGGTCCTGCATGAGGGCCTCATGGGTGCCGTGCTGCACAATCTGGCCGTCGTCGAGCACCAGGATTTCGTCGGCCAGCTTAACCGAGCTTACCCGGTGGCTGATGATGAGGCTGGTGCGGTTGTGCATAATGCGCTGGAGCGCGTTCAAAATAGCGTTTTCGGTGTTGGTATCCACGGCCGAAAGGGCATCGTCGAGGATCAGAATTTTGGGCTCTTTCACCAGCGCCCGGGCAATGCTCACGCGCTGCTTCTGGCCGCCCGACAGCGTGATGCCCCGCTCGCCCAGCTTCGTATCGAAGCCCTCGGGAAAGCGCAGGATGTTCTCGTACACGTTGGCATCTTTGGCGGCCTGTTGCATGCGGGCCTCATCGGGCTGGTCGAGGCCGAAGTTGATGTTGTTGCGGATGCTGTCGGAGAACAGGAACACGTCCTGGGGCACGTAGCCAATCTGGCCCCGCAGGGTTTTGAGCGACAGGTCGCGCACGTCCTCATCGTCCACCCGGATGCTGCCTTCCGTCACGTCGTAGAGGCGGGCCAGCAAAGCAGCTACGGTGCTTTTGCCCGAGCCGGTGTTGCCGATAACGGCCAGCGTCTGGCCGTGGCGGATGCGGAACGATACGTCGCGCAGGGCCTGGATGCCGGTGTCGGGGTAGGTGAACGAAACGTGGTCGAACACGATGTCGCCCTTCAGGTCCAGCTCCAGGTTGCGGCGCGACACGATGTCGGTTTGCTGGTGCATGAACTCGTTGATGCGGGCCTGGGAGGCCTCGGCGCGCTGCACCAGGGAGCTGGTCCAGCCCAAAGCCGTAACGGGCCAGGTGAGCAGGTTTACGTAAATCAGGAACTCGGCAATGCTGCCCGTGGTGATGGTACCCCGGATAACTTCCTGCCCGCCAATCCAGACGGTGATGATGGTGCTCAGCCCAATCAGAAACAGAATCAGCGGGAAAAACAGCGAGTTCACAAAGTTCAGGCTCAGTGACTTCTGCTTGTATTCCTCCGAAGCCGCCGCAAACTGCTGCCGCGAATCCTCCTCCCGCACAAACGACTTAATCACGCGAATGCCCGAAAACGCCTCCTGCACGAAAGTGGTCATGCCGGCCAAAGAGCGTTGAATCTCGTCGGATTTCTTCTCAATCAGGTTGTTCACGTAGAAGATGCTCACGCTCAGGATGGGCAGCGGCAGCAGCGTGTACAGCGTGAGCTTCACGTTCACCATGAACATGAGCGGCACGATGAGCACGAACAGAATCACGAGTTGCATGAAGTACATGAGCGCCGGCCCGATGTACATACGCACCCGCCCCACATCCTCCGAAATCCGCGACATAAGGTCACCGGTGCTGTGGCGGCGGTAGAAGCTCAGCGGCAGCGACTGGTAGTGCTGGTAGATTTCGTTTTTCTGGTCGTTTTCCACGTGCCGGCTCATCACGATGAGCGTCTGGCGCATGAAGAACAGGAAGATGCCGCGCAGCAGCGCCATCAGCAGAATCAGGATGCCGTAGAGCAGCACGTTGCGCCCAAACAGCTCGTACACCTGGCTCTGGGCCCGGGTGCCGGCGTAGAGGTGGTAGAGGTCGATGCCTTCCCCCACCAAATCGAAGGCGTAGCGCACAATCTGGGCCGGGAAGATGGCCAGCAGCGTACTCAGGGCCACAAACAGCACCCCACCCAGGAAGTGCCACTTGTAGCGAAACAGATACTTATTGGTAGCAGAAAGGGCGCGCACGGATGGAACGGGGAAAGTAGAAAGACACAGCCGGTGGGGCCGGGGTTGTTGGGCGGAGAGCAAGGAACGTCATTCCGAGCTTGCGGGGAATGACGAACAACGGGGTTGGTCTAACAGATTCTCAACAGCAACACCCGATAAGTAGCAGTTTGGCTACTAGAAAGTTAAAAGTTTGCAGAACGGTTTACCGGCGGGCAGCCAGCACCGGACGGCACCCGCTAACTTTCTAGCTTCCAAACCTCTAAACTTCCGATAAAGTCGGGAGGCAGCGGGCTGAAATCGGAAAAACGGCGTACTTTTGCACCCGCATTGCGGGCGGCCACCCGAATCGGAAGTGGGCTGCGGGTTTCATTGAACGACGGGAAAACAGCCAGGAGGCGTTGTCATTCGTTCAAGCGAGACACGGAGCACAATTCCCGCCCGAAGGCCCCGCAAAGGTACGATAACCACCCCACCCACCTCTTTTTTCCACCCCTTCTTATGGTAGAAACGAAAGTGCTGACCGAATCGTCGGTCTTCGGGCAAATTGCCGAGTATCAGCATGAGCAAGTTGTGTTCTGCCACGACCATGAAACCGGGCTGAAGGCCATTATCGGCATTCACAACACGGTGCTGGGGCCGGCCCTGGGCGGTACCCGCATGTGGCACTACACCTCCGAGGCTGAGGCCCTGAACGACGTGCTGCGCCTGAGCCGGGGCATGACGTATAAGGCCGCTATTTCGGGCCTGAACCTGGGTGGGGGCAAGGCCGTTATCATCGGCGACGCCAAAACCATGAAGACGGAGGCTTTGCTGCGCAAGTTCGGCCGCTTCGTGCAGAACCTGAACGGCAAGTACATTACGGCCGAGGATGTGAACATGACCACCAAGGACATGGAGTACATCCGGATGGAAACCAAGCACGTTTCGGGCCTGCCCGAGAGCATGGGCGGCAGCGGCGACCCGTCGCCGGTAACGGCCTACGGCACCTACATGGGTATGAAAGCCGCCGCGCAGAAAGCCTTTGGCTCCGACTCGCTGGCCGGCAAGCGCGTGGCCGTGCAGGGTGTAGGCCACGTGGGCACCTACCTGATGGATTACCTCCAGAAGGAAGACGCCCAGATCGTGCTCTGCGACTATTACGAAGACCGGGCCCTGGAGGCCGCCGCCCGCTTCAACGCCCGCATGGTAGGCCTGGACGAAATCTACGACCAGGACGTGGACATCTACTCGCCCTGCGCGCTGGGTGCTACCCTCAACGACGACACCATTCAGCGGCTGAAAGCCCGCGTGGTGGCCGGCTGCGCCAACAACCAGCTGGCCGATGAGAACGTGCACGGCCCGGCCCTGGTGCAACGCGGCATCATCTACGCCCCCGACTTCCTCATCAACGCTGGTGGCCTCATCAACGTGTGCTCCGAGGTGCAGGGTGGCAACCGCCAGTCGGTGATGACCCAGACGGAGCGCATCTACGACATCACCACCCAGGTGCTCAACAAAGCCGAGCAGGAAGGCAGCCACCCCCAGGCCGCCGCCACCCGCCAGGCCGAGGAGCGCATTGCCGCCATCGGCAAGGTTAAATCAACTTACTAAACGGTGATTTAGTGATTTAGTGACTTAATGAGTTGGCTGCTCCATCAGAATAGCCAACTCACTAAGTCACTAAATCACTAAATCACAACTTCACCTCCCCAGAATGCTCAACCGTCGCACGCTCCGCATCAAGGTCATGCAGGCTCTGTACGCCTATCATCAGGCTGTCGGGTCCGATTTTTCACTTGCCATCGACCAGATTGCGGATGCCTTCGCGCCCGATTTGAACTCGCCCGAGCCCCAGGACCGCAAGCTGTTGCAGGGCCAGCGCAAAATGGCCGAGCTCATCTTCAAGGAGTGGCACAAATCTGGCGAGGAGCCGGAAGCCACCGAGGATGCCGACGTGAACGACGCGGTGAAGGAGGCCATCAAGTACTACCGCAAGGCCGTGGCCAAGGACGCCACGTACTACGCTGGTCAGATGGTGTACGCCGCCGAAAGCATTCATAACCAGTACATTCACCTGCTCAATATTCCGGAAGCCCTGCTGCAGGTGATTGAGGAGGAGCGGGTGCGCGACTCCCGTCGCCTCACAGCCGCCAAGGAGCCCCTACTGGATGCCACCCGCCTGCTGGAAAACAAGGCCATTGAGAAGCTCATCAACAACCTGCAGCTGCAGGACCTCACCATCCGGCGCTCCATGCGCTGGCACGGCGAGGACGAGCTGGACGCTTTGCGTACCGCCTGGCGCAATGAGATGAAGCAGGACCCCGAGCTGCTGAGCTACCTGGCCGCTCCGGCCGGCAGCTACGAGGAAGACCAGGAAATACTCAAGCACCTCTACAAAACCTACGTGTTCAAAGGCACCAGCCTGCCCGCCTACATTGAGGAGGACGACCTGAACTGGGAGGAAAACCGCGCTGTGGTGAAAAACCTGGTAATCAAAACGGTGAAGATGCTCGATGAGGCCGCCGATGAAACCCTGGTGCTCATGTCTCTGTCGGCCAACTGGCAGGAGGACAAAGAGTTCGCGGAAAGCCTCTACCAGCAAACCCTGGCCGACGACGAGAAGTACGAGCAGCTCATTGCGGAATCGGTACAGAACTGGGACGTGGAGCGCGTGGCGCTTACCGACAAGATTCTGCTGAAGATGGCCCTCTGCGAGATGCACCTGTTCCGGGCCATTCCCGTGAAGGTGACCATCAACGAGTACATCGAAATCAGCAAGATGTATAGCACGCCCAAGAGTAAGCAGTTCGTGAACGGTATTCTGGACAAGCTGGCCCAGGACCTGACGGCCAGCGGCGCCATCCGCAAGTCGGGCCGGGGCTTGCTGGACAACCAGTAAGCAGCCCGTCATTCCCCGGCAGGCTCGGAATGACGTTCCGGTAATGCCACATATCTTCCGGCGCTTTTTTACGTAGTATTGGGCACTCCCAATGCTCACGCCATTTTCCACCTGTACTCACTTCTAAATAAGAACCATGGGTAGCAAAACCACCACCGGCATCCTGTGCTTCGCCGGCGGCGCCCTCACCGGGGCCGTAATCGGACTTCTGTACGCGCCCGAAAAGGGCCGCGAAACCCGCAGCTGGCTAAGCTATCAGCTGGAGAAATACCGCGAAACCCTGGCCGACCTCACCGAGAACCTGGTGACCAGCCGCACCGACCAGGGCCCTAGCTCGGCCAAGAGCGAAGGCCAGCGCGTGATTCAGGACGCCAAGAGCAAAGCCGAACAGCTGCTCGGCGACGTGGACCAGCTTATCAACCAGATTAACTCCCGCAAAACGGTATAGCGTAATGTGGGAAGTGTAGAAAATGTGCGAATGTGCTCCTGAACTATTGGGGCACGTTCGCACATTTTCATTTTCAGCACCCGCCGGTAGGCGGTACCTTTGTGCAAAATTGTGGGATTGGCCGGCAGCTTGCCGGCTGGTTCGGCGGTTTTTTCGCGAGCTGCTCTTATCCTCTCCCCTCGTCGGCCCGGCTCGCCCTCCTCTTGCCCATTAACCCAACTCAATAGCATGCATCTCATCACGCTCATCCCCGGCGACGGCATTGGCCCCGAAATCACGAAAGCAGTAACCGATATTTTCGCGGCGGCCCAGGTGCCCGTGCAGTGGGAGGAACAGAACGCGGGCCAGACCACCTTCGACCAGTCGGGTGAGCTGATTCCGCAGGCTTTGCTGACCTCGCTGGAAAAGAACCGGGTGGCCCTGAAAGGTCCTATCACTACACCGGTGGGCAAAGGCTTCCGCAGCATCAACGTAACGCTGCGCCAGAAGTACGACCTCTACCAGAACGTGCGCCCCAGCAAAACCACCGATGGCATCAAAACCCGCTACGAAGGCATTGACCTGGTGCTGTTCCGCGAGAACACCGAGGGCCTGTACGCCGGCCTGGAAATCTGGGATGAGCACAACGGCATCGGCGACTCCATTGCCCGCGTGACGGTGAAAGGCGCCCGCAACATTTGCCGTGCGGCGTTTGCCTACGCCGCCAAGCACGGCCGCAAAAAGGTAACGCTGGCCCACAAAGCCAACATCCTGAAAGTGCCCGGTAAAATTATGCTGGATGCCGCCCAGGAAGCTGCCCGCGAGTTTCCCCAGGTGCAGTACGAGGAGAAAATCATCGACAACATGTGCATGCAGCTGGTGGGTAAGCCCGAGCAGTTTGACGTGATTGTGACCACCAACCTGTTCGGCGACATCCTCTCCGACCTGTGCGCCGGCCTGGTAGGCGGCCTGGGCGTGGTGGCCGGTGCCAACATCGGCGACGATATGGCCATTTTTGAAGCTGTCCACGGCTCGGCCCCCGACATTGCCGGCCAGGGCAAAGCCAACCCCACCGCTTTGCTCCGTTCGGCCCTGATGATGCTGCACCACATTGGCGAGCATGAGCAGGCCGTGAAAATCGAGAAGGCGCTGGAGCTGACGCTGAAGGACAAAGCCAAGTGTACCGGCGACCTGGGCGGCTCGGCTTCCACCTCCGAGTTTGCCCAAGCCATCATCGACAACCTGGGCAAATAGCAGGTTGCGTAAAAAGCCCGTCATTCCGAGCTGGCTGAGATTCCTCGGCCAGCTCGGAATGGCGGGCTAATACCAACTCAGTGTTACCTTTACCTTTCCGAAGACCACTGACGGCCTTCTTTTTCTGCTACATATGAAACGTACGCTGTTTTCTGCCGTTCTGCTTTCCGGCGCGCTGCTGATGGGTGCCTGCAACAACAACAAGACCGCCGAGGTGGGCACCGAGGGCATGAATGCCGCCGCTGCCAACGCCAACGAGGCGGCTGCCAACCCTACCGTTGACAACCCCAACGTAACCAACGAAACGGAGGCCCCCAACCCCAACGCTCCCGTCATGACCTTCGCCGTATCGGAGCATGATTTCGGCAACATCAAGCAGGGCGAAGTGGTGAAGCACACTTTCGAATTCACCAACACCGGCAAGTCGCCGCTGCTCATTGAGAATGCCACGGCCAGCTGCGGCTGCACCACGCCCAACTGGACTAAGGAGCCTATTGCCCCCGGCGCCAAAGGCACCATCGACGTGCAATTTGACTCGCACGGCAAGTTTGGCATCCAGAACAAGGAGGTAGCCATTCAGGCCAACACCCAGCCCAGCATCACCAAAGTGGTGATTAAGGCCAACATCCCCGGCGACGGCCAAAACGGCCCCACCCGCTAAGCCCGATGCATAAGGAAAAGAGTTGGTGAGTTGAGGTATGGTCGGCTGAGCCGGGCAGCCAACAGCTCGCCAACTCTTTGTTTTTTACCCTCTGACCCTATTTTTCATGTTTGCTTCCTTACTCCTGCAAGCCGCCCCGACTACGGCCAGCAGCCTGATCAGCTACCTGCCCATTGTGGGCATGGTGGTGGTGATGTACTTTTTCATGATCCGGCCCCAGCAGAAGCGCTCCGCCGAAGCCAAGAAATTCCGCGCTTCGCTGGGCAAAGGCTCCAACGTGGTAACCATTGGCGGCCTGCACGGCAAAGTGGTGGACATGAGCGAGGAAACCGTGACGGTGGAAGTGGATAAAGGCGTCCGCCTACGCTTCGACCGCTCGGCCATTGCCCGCGAGGTAGCCGGCAAAGCCACCACCCCGGCGGCGTAGCAGCCACGGGTTTCGTATCCCGAAGAACAGCTTTATTCGCGTTGGAACGCCGGGGGTAGTACCTTGGCCGGACGCCGAAGCCGTACTTCGGGATACGCATTTCCCATCCAACCCGCGCCGCCGTGTCATCCGCCCGTTCTGCCCGCCTGCTTCGTTGGTTTCTGGACCCCTTTTTTGGGGAGGAGCGCAGCTATTGGCGGGCCGTAACGGCGTGTTTTCTGGCGGCCAGCACCTTCTGGCTGCTCAACGCCCTCAACAAGACCTACACCACGCGCATCACGTACCCACTGGCCTGGCGTTACGACGAAAGTCGGTTTATTCCGGTGCAGCCGCTGCCCACCGAGGTACCCGTAAATGTCACCGGCCGGGGCTGGAAGCTGTTGCGCCGCCAGCTGCTGCTGGATGTGAAACCGGCGGAGCTGACCCTGAGCACGCCCGCCAACACCCGTTACCTAACGGCTCGCGCCTTGCGGCCGGCGTTGCAGCAGGCTATGGAAGGTCTGCAATACAACTACCTGCTCTCTGATACGCTGTGGGTGGAGCTGGACCGCCGGGTGAGTCGTCGCCTGCCGCTGGCCCTGAGCCCCGCCACCGATGGGGCCGCTTTGCCCTACGCGGCCCGGTTTGAGCCCGCCGAGGTGGTATTTCAGGGGCCGGCCAGCAAGGTGAATACGTTGCCTAACCCCTATCCGGTGCATTTGCCTACGGCCCCGGCCGGCTCTTCCACCGGCGACATTCGGGTGCCCATCGGCGGGCCTGAGCTGGTCCATACCAACGTGCAGGATGTGCGCGTGCGGCTGTTGCGCCGCCCCGTGATTACCATTCCGGTAGATGTGGTACCCGAGTTGCTGGACGCCCCGGCGGGCCGCACGTACGCCTTCACGCCGGCCACGGTGCGGGTGCGGCTCCAGTTTTTTCCGGAGGATACGGTGGGTTTCCGACCCACGCAGGTGCGCGTGCAGCTGCACTATGGCCAGTTCACCAACCAGGATTCCAGCCTGCGCCCTTTCCTGTCGGAGAAGCCGGCCCAGGCCCGGGGCTATCTGGTGCTCACGCGCGGCGTACAGGTGCGTAGTGAGTAAGCAAGTCCAAGCTGCTGGATAATCCGTTGAGATCTTTCTGACTTTCCACGTCTGACGACTGCCTTCTATCTTCTTGCTTCTCGTTTATGCTGCGAATCGGAATTACGGGCGGAATCGGCTCGGGGAAAAGTGTGGTGTGCCGGTTGTTTCAGACGCTGGGCGCGCCGGTGTACGACTCGGATGCCCGCGCCAAGTGGGTGATGGCCCACGATGCACAGCTGCGCGACGAGCTGACGGCCGTCTTCGGGCCCGAAACCTTCGACGCCCAGGGCCAGCTCAACCGTGCCTACCTGGCCCGCGTGGCCTTCCCCGACCCGGCCCAGCTGGCCCGCCTCAACGCTTTGGTGCACCCCCACGTCGGCCGCGACTTTGCCCAGTGGGCGGCGGCCCGCCAGGCCGAGGGTCACGCCTACCTCCTCAAGGAAGCCGCGCTGCTCTACGAATCGGGCGCGTACCGGCAGCTCGACCGGGTGATTACCGTGTTTGCGCCGCAGAGCATCCGTCAGGCCCGGGTGCTGCGCCGCGACCCGCACCGTACCCCCGAGGACATTCTCACCATCATCGGCAAGCAGCTCAGCGAGGAGGAAAAGCTCCAGCGCGCCGACCACGTGGTCTACAACGACGACGAGCAGCTCCTGCTGCCCCAGGTGCTGCGGCTGGACGCGGAGTTCCGGGCCTGAGTGTTATTGCTTAGCGCTGCTCGCAATGACACTTGGATACCGTTACCGGATAATCGGGCACCGCTCGAAGGGGCGGGTGCGGTCGAACTGGTAGCGGTAGGTGGTGTGGGTTTTGTAGATGCGGGCCCCGATGGAGCGCGTGACGGCCAGCATGCGGGGGTTGAAGTCGCCAATCCAGTTCATTTCGATGTCGTGGTAGCCGGCGCGCATGAACTCGTGGCGGGCGTGGACCATCAGGGCGCTTTCCACGCCCTTGCCCTGCCAGGCCGGCACCACCCCGAAGATAACGCCGAACAGCTTTTTGTCGCGCCGCTGCTCGTATTTGCGCTTTTCCCAGAGGAAGCGCAGCTTGGCCCACAGGTTGAAGTTGCGGCCCACATGCTTGAAAATCTGGTTCAGCTCGGGCAGGCTCACGAAGAAGGCCACCGGCTCCTCGCCATCGTAAGCAAACCACAGAATCCGCTCGTCCAGCACCGGCTTCATCTGCTTCACCAAGTCGCGGGCCTTGTCCAGGCTCATGGGGTTGATGCCGCTGTGGTTGGCCCAGGCCAGGTTGTAGACGTGGTGAAAGTCGCGGGCCAGCTTCTCGGCGTCGCGCTTGTTGGCGTGGCGGAAGCTGAACTCCGGGTGCTCCTGGGCGTACCGCTCGGCGGCCTTATCGAAGGTGGGATGCAGGGCCGTGGCCACTTCGCGGTAGCAGGTGTACTGCTTGAAATACAGCTGAAACCCGTAGTTCTCGAACAGCTGCTGGTAGTAGGGCTGGTGGAAGAACATACCGTAGTTGGGCTCCGTGAAGCCGTCGGTCAGCAGCCCCCAGAACCGGTCCCGCTCCCCGAAGTTGATGGGGCCATCCATAGCCGCCAGTCCGCGCTGGGCCAGCCACTGCCGGCAGGCCTCGAACAGCTCGTCGGCGGCGGCCTGGTCGTCGATGCACTCGAAAAAGCCCATGCCCCCCACCGGCTGGGTGGGGTCGGGCTGGGGCGTTTCGTGGTTGATGAAGGCGGCCACCCGGCCAACAACGGTGCCGGCCGCGTCGGTCAGCACCCACCTGATGGCCTCGCCGTGGGCGAAGTTGGGGTTCTTGCTGGGGTCGAAAACGGCCTCAAGCTCATGATCCAGCGGCGAAATCCACTGAGGTTGATTCTGATAGATTCGGGTGGGCAAATCCAGAAACTGCCGGACGCGGGCCGGGGAATTTACTTCGAGTAGAGGCATACAGGAGCAAGGAACAGGGGAGAGGCAGGTAGTAAGAGACTAGCCGGTGGCACTACTTATTATCGTACCCGCAATACGGACAGCAATTTAAGGCCATTTACGCGGCGCGTGTACACTTCCCGGCCCAGGGAGTCGGGGTAGGGGCCGGGGTGCCAGCGGTAGGTGGTGAGGAAATAGCTGGCCTGGGCCGGCGGCACCATGCGCAGGCGGGCGCGCTCGGCGGGCGGCAGCAGCAGCTGGGCGTTGTGCAGCATGAGGACCGTGCGGGGCTCGGTGGCCACGGGTACGGTGGCGCCGGAATCATGGGCCATAATCCACTCCAGGCCCTCCCGGCCCGAGAGGCCCCAGTAGTCGCGCTCAAACAGCCGCTCGGCGGTGGGGCCGGGCAGAAAGCTGAAATACACGTTCTGGTAGGGGTGGTCGAGCACCATGCGCAGGGCCGTGTGGCCGATACCGAATGTCAGCAAACCGGCCGCCGCGTAACCCGCCAGTCGGGCCGCAGGGGTAGTATCCCGCTGCCAGCCGCGCCAAGCCGCCTGCGCCCCGCGCCCCGCCAGCAGCAGCAGCGCCGGATATACGAAATACAGGTGCCGCCACCCATCATACACCACCGACTTGAGCACGATAATGGCCAGCAGCGGCCCGAAAAACCAGGCCAGCACCAGCAAATCGAAGCGGCCGGCGGCGGTGCGGAGCCAGGCCAGCGGCCGGCGCGCGGCAGCGGCCACCACCACGGCCACGCCGGCCAGAAACAGGGCCACGTAGGGCAGCGGCGTGGTTACCAGCATCCAGACCAGGACGTAGTGCCAGGGGAGTGCCTGCACCGGAATTTCCTGGCCCAGGTACAGCGTGAGCATATCGGCGCGGTAGCGGCTGAAGCTGCTGAAAGCGGCCGTGAAGTGCTGCCAGGGCTGCTCCCACAAATAGGGCCAGCCGGCTATTACCACGGCCACCAGCAGCGGTATCATCAGCAGCAGGCCACCCGCCAGCCGCCGCCACAGGGCCGGCCGCGCCCAGGCTTCCAGCCCCGCGAAGCCAATGGTGAGGGCCACCAGCAGCACGCCCATCGTGCGCACATCAATGGCCGCCCCCACTGCCACGGCGTGCAAAGCCGCCAGGGGCCAAGTAGGCCGCCGCAGCCACCGCTGCAGCGTGCCGATGCCCACGGTGAAAAACCCGAGAAACACCAGGTCTTTGTAGTTGTAGAACGATTCGGCAAACATCCTCGGCGAAAGCACCAGGGCCGCCGCCACGGCCAGCCCCCAGGGGCCGCTGCCCAGGTAGCGCGCCGCTAACCGGTACAGGGCATAGGTGCCCGCCACGCAGGTCAGCCAGATAACCAAGTGGCGGAAAAAGTACACGTCGCGGGAGTCTTCCACCCGGGCCACCTTCTCCAGCACCACCAAAGGCAACTGATAAAACACGCCGTGGTCCACGTCCTGGTTGTCGCGCATGTCCGGAACCTGGGCGAAGGTGGCCTGGCGGCGGGCCAGTTCGGGAGCCAGTTTCAGGGCCACGTACTTGGCGTTGATGATGCCGTTGAGCCGGTCCAGCTGCTCGTCCCAGCCCACGCCGTAGTCGCGGTGCAAAGCCACGCCCAGCAGCGTCAGTAGCCCGAAAAACGCGCCCACCAGCCAACGAAACCAAACGGGGCGGATGGGAGCAGGGGAATACGGCATGAGTGGCGAAAAACAGGAAAAGATAAGAGCAGGCAGTGGGTAAGCGGCTTGTTACATCTTTCGTTGGTACATCTTTTTTTGTAACGACGAAAGATGTAATAAGCGGCAGTGCTATAAGCCGCACGGTTATCTTGCCCTCTGCCTAGCGACACGGAAAGCTGCGGAAACGCCGCTAAATTCGGCAATTCATTCCCAACCTGCGTTTCCTGTTTCCTCGTGCTGCGTTCCATTCCCCGCTATATCTGGCCCGTGGCCGCGCTGCTGCTCGTCGTTCGGCTGGCCCTCAACCTGGGTCTGAACCCGGGTCTGGAGTGGAACTACGATGAGCGCCGCAACGGCCGCATTGCCGACAACTACCTGGCCGGCCGGGGCTACGTGAGCGTGGACCCCGAACGCAAGCAGCTCCGCCCCGATTCGTTTCACGCCAGCTTTCCGGTGTTCGTGTACGTGGGCTGGAGCCGCACCGGCCTGCCCCGGCACTACCTTACCCTGCTGGTGTACGCCGCCGCCGCCGGCCTCTACCTGATGGGTGGCCTGTACGTGCAGCGCACATTGCGCTACTTCGGGCTGGCCCCGGGCCCGGCCTGGCTGGGGGCGGGGCTCTGGGCCGTGTCGCCGGGCGTGGTGTACTACATCGGGGCGTTCTGGTGGTTCGAGAACCTGACGCTGCCGCTGCTGGTGCTGGTGGTCTACAAGCTGCTGCGGCTGCACGGCGGCCGGCCACTGCGCTGGCCCGATGCGGTGCTGATTACGGCCAGTGTGGTGCTGTCGTGTCTGTTGCGAGGGTATCTGCTGGCGGTGTACGGGCTGCTGTTCGCGGTGTTTCTGGGGCTCATGAGCTGGCAGCCGGCCGCGTTGCGGCGCGGGGCGTGGGGCCTGAGCCTGGGGCTGCTGCTGGCGTTGGGGTTGGCGCACGTTCCTGTTCTGCAGAAAAACCACCGCCTGTTCGGAGCCTACACGCTCAGTAACCAAGCAGGGTTTGAGCTGTTGCAGGGCCACAACTCCGTCACCCAGGGCCGCTTCATGTTCGACTGGGACGAGCGCCAGGGGCCTTTCGACCAGTTCGTGCGGCGGCACATTCCGCAGCTCGATTCGCTTAACCAGTATCAGGAAAGCCAGGCCCGCGCCCGACTGGCCCGGCAGTGGGTAGCGGCGCACCCGGCGGCGGAACTTCGGCTCTGGGTCCGCAAGACGGCCCTGTTTTTCTCCCCCGAAAACTTTATTGCCGATGCGCCCCGCACGCCTTGGAACCCGTTTACGGCCCTAGTACATCTGGCTTTTCTAGCGGCCCTGGGCCTCACGCTGGTACGCTACCGGGGGCTGCGCTTTCAGGTCCCCGATTGGCTGCTGCTCACGCCGCTGCTGGCCGTGTGGGTGTTGAGTCTGGTGTTTTTCGTGGGGTTCCGGTGGCGGTTCTTTGCCGAGCCGGCCCTGCTGCTGTTCCCGCTGATAGTAGCCGGGCGGCTGGGCTGGCTGCCAAAATCCGATATGCCGACTACGTAATCGGGCGCGACAGAATTACGGCCGTTTGCACACTGAAAGAATCGTGACGCCCCCGGCCTTCACGGAGTATACTTCCTGGCCCATTTCCGGCGTCACGCGGCCCGGCGTATCCCGGTAGCCGGTAATGTAGTAGCGGCCCGGGGCGTTGGGGTCGGTAATGAGGCGCTGTTGGTCGGCGGGGGCCAGCATTTCGCGGTTATTCTCGAAAGGCGCGCGGTGCGTGGGGTCCACAAAAATCTGGCCCTCCGGATGACGTTTCACCAGATACTCCAGCCCCTGCCGGTACGAGAGGCCCCAGTAGTCGCGCTCAAACTGCTGCTCCACCTGTTCGGCGGGCAAAAAGCTGAAATACACCTGCTGATTGGGGTGCATCAGCACCATGCGCACGGCGGTTATGGCGGCTTCTAGGGCCACTACGGCTCCCAGGCCCAGCAACACCGGCCGGAGCCGGGAGGAAGTCCGGCCGCTCTGCCAAAGCTGCCAACCGGCACTTACTGCCAGCAGCAACAAAGCGGGGTATACAAAATACAGATGCCGCCACCCATCATAAATAACGGAATCCAGGGCAATGACCATGAACACCGGCAGTACGAGCCAGCCGCTAAACAGCAAATCGAGGCGGCCGTTATAGGTTTTCAGCAGCTCTAACGGGCGGCGTATTCCCCGCATTGTCACGCCCAGCAGGCCCATAATAGCGGCCAGGGAATACGTGACGGGCGTGGTAATCAGCATCCACACGGGGGCGTAGTGCCAGGGCAAGGCCAGCGCCGACTCCTGCCGGCCCATGTACAGCACGAAGCCCGGCCAGCGGAATCGGCGCATGTTCTCGAAGGCCGCCAGAAAGTGGTTGAAGGGAGATGCCCACAAATACGGCCACCCAACGATAATGGCGGCCACCGCGCACACCAGATACGCCCCGATGACGCCCGCTACCCGCCGCCGGTTGCCCGGAACGGTCGGAAACCAGAGCTCCAGTGCCAGGAGCGTGAGGGTAAACGGGACCAGCATGATGCCCAGAATGCGGATATCAACGGCCACGCCCGTGGCAATACCGTGCAGTAAAGCGCGGCGCAGGGTGGGGCGCTCCAGTAGCCGTGCCAGCGTGTACATGCCCAGCGTGAAGGTGGCCAGAAACACCATATCCTTGCCGCTATAGAACGACTCCGCGAACATGCGGGGCGAAAGCACGAACAGCGCGGCAGCCAACAGGGCCACGTAGCCGTTGCGTAGCCGCAGTAGGGCCAGCCGATATAACGCCCAGATGCCCCCCACGCACGTCAGGAAAATGCAGGCGTGCCGGAACAGGTGATACGTGCGGGTGTCGGTGCCGGGCCGCAGCACATCGAACAGCACCATCGGAATTTCGAACAGGGCGCCGTGGTCATTCTCCACGTAGCCTTCCAGCACCGGCGAATTTTGCAGCAGGGCCTGGTTCGCCGACCACGCCGGGGCCACTTTATCGGCCAGGTAGCGCAGGCTTACCAGCCCATTGGCATGGTCCACTGGCTCATCCCACGATACGCCGTAATCGGCTACCAGCAGGGCGCCCAGCAGCAGTAAAACACCAAAAAACGTGCGTACCACCCAGCGCGGGGCGTAGCGAACAGGAGTTGCGGGAGTAGAAACCGCCATTAGCAACAGGTAAAGCAGATCAGCAGAAGGATAGATGCCTGATAGACCGGACTTTTACCAGAACCAGACAGCAGGCCCGGCAAGTTACCGACCTGCCGGCAAAACCAGCGTACCAGGCTCCGGCCGAAAAACAAAAAAGGACAGCCGTTTCCGACTGTCCTTTTGGTGGGAGATACTGGGTTCGAACCAGTGACCCTCTGCTTGTAAGGCAGATGCTCTGAACCAGCTGAGCTAATCTCCCGTGGGGTACGCGTACTCTGAAAAAAAAGTGGGAGATACTGGGTTCGAACCAGTGACCCTCTGCTTGTAAGGCAGATGCTCTGAACCAGCTGAGCTAATCTCCCATGGGCGTGTCCCGTTTGGGATGGCAAATATGGGAGGTCATTTTCTAAATCACAACTCTTCCTGCCATCTTTAGCCGAAGAAATTTCGCGGTTGCGGCCCTGAAAACCGGCAACTGCTTACCAATCAGAAATTTCAGGAGGATACAACGGGTGCGAAAATTTCTGAAAATTTCTTTCCTGACGCTGTTGCTATTGCTGAGCGCCGCTTGGCTGGGCATTTGGCTGGGGCAGGACCGAATTATCAGCCTGTTCGTGGTCGGGCTCAACCGGCACCTGCAGGTACCGGTGCGGGCCAGTCGGCTGGAGGTGTCGGTGCTGGACCAGTTTCCGCGCCTCTCCGTAACGCTGCACGATGTGGTAATGCATGGTTCTCTGCCCCAAGATACCGTTCGGCTGGCCCGGGCGCGGCGGCTCTACTGCGCCTTCGATGCCTGGGACCTGCTGGCGGGCCGCTACCGGGTGCGCGCTATAACCCTGGCCGATGCCCGCGTGAATATTCGCCGCGACGCGCGCGGCGTGGGCAACTACCACATTCTGCGCCCCGATACCACCGCCCCAGCCGCTGAGGAACCGTTTGGGCTGGAGCTGGAAGGTATCCGGCTGGAACGGGTGCAGGCCGTGTATGAGGATGCCGGCCGGCAGCAGTATTTTGCGCTGCACACGCCCGACTTGGTAGCCTCCGTAGGCATTACCGATGCCCGGGTGTCCGTATCGGCCACCGGCGCGGCGTTGGTGCAAACCCTGCGTCTGGGCTCCGATGACTACTTCCGCGCCAAGCAGCTGCAGCTGCGTACCACGCTCACTGTCGACCGCCTCCGCCACGAGCTCACGCTGGAGCCTTCCGAAATAAGGGTGGGGCCGGCGGCCTACGCGGTGCAGGGCACCATCAACTACCAGGGGGCTACTCAACTAAACCTGCGGGCCACCGCTACCGGGGCCGATGTGCAGTCGGTGCTGGCGCTGCTGCCGCCCCGCCTGACGCGGCCGGTGGCGGGCTACCAGAGCCGGGGGCAGGTGTACTTCTCGGGCACTGTGCAAGGGGAATTATCGGCCCGGCAAAATCCGGCCGTGGCCGTGCAGTTTGGCTGCCGGGAGGCCTCGGTGTTTCACCCGCAGTACCGGCAAACCATTGACCATCTGCAGCTGACCGGCAGCTTCCGCAACGGCCCGGCCCACGCGGCTCGCACGGCCGTGCTGACTTTACAAAACGTGCGGGGGCAACTGGCCGGCCGATCCTTCGGGGGCGACCTGCGGCTGGAAAACCTGGCCGATCCGCAACTGGACTTGAACCTGCACGCCGACCTGGACGTGGCCCGGGTCGTGCGCTTTTTCCCGCTAACGGCCGTGCAAACTGCGCGGGGTGAGGCGCAGCTGCGCCTGCAGCTGCACGGGAAGCTGCGCGCTATCCGGCAGCAGCCCACGGCGCGGCAGGTGGCCGGCGAGCTGACGCTGCGCCACGTCACGCTCCGGCTGCGTGACTTCCGCCAGCCTTTCACCGACCTCAACGGCCGCCTGCTGCTCCAGGGCTCCGATGTGGCCGTGCCCGTCCTGAGCGGCCGGCTGGGCAACTCCGACTTCCGGGGGCGGGGCACACTGGGCAACGTGACGGCCTGGGCGTTGCGGCCGGAGCAGACGCTGCGCCTGCAAGCCACCCTGGCCGCCCATCTGCTCGATTTCAACCAGCTGCTGTACGTGTATCAGCCAACGGCCGGAACCAGCGGGTCGGGTGGGGGCGGGGCGGGAGCGGCCGGGCTGCGGGTGCCGGCCACGCTGGAGCTGAGCGTGCGGGCCGAGGCGCAGCAGGTGCGGTTCCGGCGGCTACGGGGGCGGCGGCTGCAGGGCACGGTCCGGCTCCAGAATCAGGTGTTCAGCTCCTCCGGGCTGAGTTTGCGGGCGGCGGGCGGCGCGGTGAGCGTGCGCGGCACCGTGGACGCCCGCCAGCCCCGGTTGCTGAAAGCCAGCACCGTGGCCAGCTGCCAGCAGCTACCGCTGGATAGCCTGTTTTACGTGTTCGAGGATTTCGGCCAGCAGTTTATCACGGCCCGGCACCTGCGCGGCCAGCTCACGGCCACCGCCGAATCGGATACCTACTTCGATGCCCACCTGAGTCCGCTCACCGACCGGCTGGAAGCCGAAGTAACGGCCACCATCCGCAACGGGGAGCTGCTCAATTTCGAGCCGATGCAGAAGCTCAGCATGGTGGCCAGCCGGGCCACGCTGCGGCATCTGCGGTTTGCCGAGCTGCACAACCGCCTCTACGTGCAAAGCCGCACCGTGTACCTGCCCGAAATGGATATCCGCTCCAACGTGCGCGCCGCCTCGCTCATCCGCGTAACCGGTACCCATACCTTCGATCAGCAGTTGGATTACCACGTGCAGATTCCGCTGCTGCCGGGGCTGCTGCCCCGCGTGCTTGCCCGCGCCGATGGCCCGGTGCTGCGCTTGGGCATCCGGGGCTCGGAAAGCGACTTTGCGGTGCGCTACGAAACCGGTTCCGCCCTGGCCCGGCCCGGCTCCGTGCCGCCGGCCCCTAACCGGCCGGTAACGGCTCCGGCGGCCGGCCCGGCCACCACCCCGCCCTGGTCCGCCGAACGGCCTTCCTTCGAGCTGAAAAAACCGGTGAAGAAACCAGCCCAGCCGCAGGTGGGAGAGTATTTCGAGTTCTGAGCCGAAACCGACGGGGCCGAAGTCCAACCCCAGGTCGAGAGCGTGCGTTAAGGACGCACAAGTATCACCCACCCTTTTCCTCCTCTCGTCATGGCCAATTCGCAATTACTCCAGAATTATTCCGATCAGGAAAAAGCCGCGTATCTCAGCGTTATTGCCAGCCTGGCCTCCGCCGACCGCGAAGCCTCGGCGGCTGAAATAGAGTTTTTGCAGCAGCTGGCCCACGAGGCCGGCCTCAGCGGCGGGGCTACCCAGCAGGTGCTGGGCTCGGCCAAAGACGCCACCAACGAAAGCATCAAAAGCAGCCTGGACGTGCTACGCGGCAGCGAGTTGCGCTTCTCCCTGGTAACCGACCTCATCAGCTTCGCCCGCGCCGATGGCGCATATGCTAACGACGAAGAGGCCATGATCAATAAAATAGCGGCTTACCTGGGCATCACGCCCCAGCAGACGCAAACCCTGAACCAAGTGGTAGACCAGGCCGCCAACGTACCCCACGATGCCTCCGACCCGGCCAAGCAAAGCTTCTTCGGTGGCATCACCGATAAGCTGGAAAGCGCCGGCATCCCCAAAGGTGCTCTGATGGCCGGTCTGCTGGGCGTGGTGGCCCCGATGGTTATTTCGAAGGTAATGGGCGGCCGTAACCAAAGCTCCGGCATGGGCGGTGGCATGATGAGCAGCGGCATGGGCGGCTTACTCGGCGGTGCTTCACAGAGCGGCATGGGTGGCCTGTTGGGCGGTTTGCTCGGCGGCGGACTGCTGAGCGGCGTGCTCGGGGGCGGCGGTCAGCAAACGGCTGGCTATCCGCAACAGGGCAGCCACGTAGGCGGCGGCGGCCTCGGCTCGTTGATGTCGATTCTGGGCGGCCTGGGCGGTCAGCCCAACTCCCAGCCCCGCAGCAGTGGCGGCGGTGGCCTCGGTGGCCTGATGAACGGCGGCATGGGCGGCTTGCTAGGCGGCCTGTTGGGCGGCCGGTAGAACGCTCTTTCACTGCGCTGCTTACGCGCAGGAGGCTGGCTATCCGGAAGGGTAGCCAGCCTTTTTTTGTGGCCATACCGCTGGAGTTGCGCATCTTGGGGCTTCTTTCAACAAGTCAGCTCCGACGCTTTTTACGTTACATGAGGCTACTGTTATTGTGTGTGTTCCTGACTTGCGGCGGAAGCGTGCGGGCTCAGCAAATCATTAAAACCCGCCTGCCACTGCGCTCCGTTACCCTGGCGTTAAACCAGGCGGAGTTGCAGCACCAAGGCACGGTAGCCCTGCCGGCCGGCCGCACGGTGGTAGTAGTGGAGGAGGTGGCGCGTATGTCGGCGGAAAGCATTCAGGTGGAAGCCTCCGATAACGCCGAGCTGATAGCGGTGGAACGGAAGGTTGAGCGGGGGCCGCAGAGTGCCGGGGGGCGCGACAGTATCACGCTGCTGGATAGCCGGGTGCGGCGGCTGGAGGCCGAGCTGAAGGGGCTGGAGGAAGAGAAAGCCTTTCTGCTGGCCAACCGCACCTTGCCCGCCGGCATGCAGGCCGGCTGGAGCAGTGAAGTGCAGAAGGGAGCCGCGCTGCTACGGACGCGTCTGCCGGATATCCAGACCCAAACGGAAACGCTGACCGCCCAGCGCGACCAGCTCAACCGCCAGCGGGAGCGGCTGCGCAACGGTCCGGGTGCAAATCCGCAGGTACACATTATTCTGAACTTGGCGCGCCCGGCTACGGTGCAGCTCACCCTGCGCTACACCGAGAGCAGCAGCAGCTGGGAGGCCATGCCGGAAATCAGAGTGCCGGAGTCGGGGCGGGAGTTACGGCTGCGCACCCGGGCCGAAGTGTACAACGGCTCCGGCCTGCCCTGGGCCAACGTGCGGCTGGCCATCAGGAATGAGGAGGTGGAAAACGACGTGACCCGCCCGGAGCTCACTACCTGGTCGATGAACTTCAAGCGTAGCCTGGGGGGCGAAGGCCGGGTGGATAAGTTTGTGGTGAAGGGTAAGGCGACCGGCAATACCACCGCCCCCGCAGAGCCCAGTAGTGCGTATGTGGTGCCGCAGTCCGTAAGCGTTGCCGCCGGCGAAACGTACCAGATTCAGCTGCCGGAGCAGGTGCTGCCGGCCCGCCCCGAATACCTGGCTATTCCCAAACTCTCCGATAAGGTGTATCTGCAAGCCAAAGTGAGCGGCTGGGACAAGCTGAATCTGCCCGTAGGGGAGCTGGAGACCAACGTATTTTACCAAGGCTCCTACGTGGGAACCACCGCAATAGACTCCCGCGCCTTCAACGACTCCCTGGAAATCAGCCTCGGTCACGACGACCAGATTGTGGTGAGCCGCACCAAAACCCTGGATTTCAACGGTAAGGCAGGCCTGGGCAGCCAGCAGATCAGCCGGGTAACGTATGAGCTTAACCTGCGCAACCGACATGCCCAACCCGTGCGGGTACGGGTGCTCGACCAGATTCCGGTGTCGCAGGAGCAGGATTTGCGCGTGAAGCTTGATGACGCCGGGGGAGCCCAGTTGGAGGAAGCCAACGGCCGGCTTACCTGGCTGGTCAACCTGGCCCCGGGAGCCAGCCAGCGGCTGCGGTTCACCTTCACGGTAGAATATCCCAAGGATAAAACCGTTGATTTTCAGCGCCCTCGCCGGGTGGCCAGCCCCAAGTTTCGGTAAGGATACCCGATGGGAGGGTGCAGTAAAAAGCTCCTGAAACGCGTGTTTCAGGAGCTTTTTATTTTTCGGCAGCAGGTGTGCCGCAGCCTATCAGGCCGGCAGCCCGTTTACCTGCACGATGGTGGTGCCGGTGCTGGCGAAGGTGCCGCCGGCCTGCTCCACGGTTTCTACCAGGCGGTAGTTCAGCTCCTCCTTCACCCGCAGGTATTCGTCGTAGTTGGTGGTTTCCACGAAGTACTGCACCGTTACCTCCTTGGCGGCGGGCGTGAGGGCGGCAAACTGCACCTGCACCTCTTTGTTCACCAGTGGGTTTTCCTCGATAGTACGCTTGGCGTCCTCCACAATGCGCAGCAGCTGCTGACTGCTGGTGGCGTGGCTCAAGGCCAGGGTGAAGCTCACGCGCCGGGCCGTGCGCAGCGAGAGGTTGTCCAAAGGCTTATCGATCATGCTTTTGTTGGGCACCGTTACGTAGCTTTTCTCGGCGGTGCGCAGGCGGGTGCTGCGGAAACCCACCTTTTCCACGGTGCCCGTTACGGGGCCAACCTCCACCAAGTCGCCCACGGCGAAGGGCCGGTCGAGGAAGATAGTAAACGAGGCAATCAGGTTTTCCAGGCTTTCCTTGGCCGCAAACGCCACGGCCAGCCCCCCAATGCCCAGGCCGCCAATGAGCGCCGTTACGTTCACCCCGAACACCCGGCTCAGCATCACCAGAAACGTGAGCGTGAGCACCAACACCTTCAGCAGGTCTTTGGCGAAGGGAATCAGCTGGTTGTTGAGCCGGGAGGTGGAATGCTCGGCCCGCCGCTGAAACACCAGCACCACAAAGTCGATAATGCGCAGCCCGATCCAGCCCATGCCCCCGAACACGGCCAGCTGAAACACCCGAAATAACAGCCGTTTCGCCCAAGGCTCGTTGCGGGTCAGCTCTGAGGTGCGGACTGGAAAATCGAGCACCTGAAACGCGAAGTAGGCCGTTATCAGGAAAATAACGATGGACAACGGCTGAATCAGCAGGGCCTGAAACTGCGCCTCGCTCACGCCCTCGGTCCGCTTGCGGATGAAGCGGAACACCAGCTTCGAGAGCAGCCGGGAAAGCAGCGTTTTGAACGCGTAGCCGAACAGCAGAATGCCCGCGCACCACAGGTACGCCGCCACGTTGTTGCCCAGAAAGCGGTAATGTAGAATCTCCTGGAGAGTCATAAAAGAAGGTGAGAAATGGGGTTGAATGCGCTGAATGTGAAAAATAAAAAGGTTTCGCCTGCATGGGCACATTCAACCCCATTCCTCACATCTGCCTCACATTCTCCTTACACCAGCTGCCGCAGGGCCATTTCGAACGACTTCTGGGCAATGCCGGTCGTAGCATCGCCCTGGTGGCGGGTGCGGGCCAGGGCCGCCCGGATGATGCGGGAGGTGTCCTGGAAGATGGCCTGGTCGGTGATTTCGGCGTTGGATTCCATCAGGTAGGCAAATACCCGGGCCATGCCGCAGTTGGCAATAAAGTCGGGGATGACGCTGGTGTGGGCGTCGGCAAACTCGCCGGTGGGGCCGAAGAAGATTTCCGGGTCCTGGAACGGCACGTTGGCCCCGCAGCTAATCACCTCCAGCCCGCCGGCCACCAGCTGCTCTACCTGCTGGCGCGTAACGAGGCGCGACGCTGCCGCCGGAATAAAGATTTCGGCCCCGCTGCTCCAGATGTGCTGGTTCACGTCCTCAAACGACAGCAGATTATCGGCCGCCAGGGCGTTGCCGTTGCGGTTCAGAAACAGCGCCCGGATTTCCTCCAGCGAGAAGCCTTCCTCCTTGATCAGGCCGCCGGCCCGGTCGATGATGCCGGTGATGCGCGCGCCCTGGCTGGCTAGGTAGTAGGCCGCCGCCGCACCCACGTTGCCCCAGCCCTGGATGATGGCGCGCTTGCCCTGCACGCTGCGGCCGCCCCACAGCTCGTAGTAATGGCGCACGGCCTCGGCCACGCCGTAACCCGTAATGAGGTCGGCCACGGTGTATTTGCGGCTCAGCTCGGGGGTGAAGGAGGCGTCTTCCAGCACCTTCACCACGCCCTGGCGCAGCTGGCCCAGCTTCTGAATCTTCTGGGGCTCGGTGGCGCGGTAGTGCCCGTTCACGATGCCCTCCTGCGGGTGCCACAGGCCGTAGTCCTCCGTAATCGGAATAACGTCGTGAATCTCATCCACGTTCAGGTCGCCGCCGGTGCCGTAGTAGGCTTTCAGCAGCGGAATAACGGCCTTGTACCAGCGCTCCAGCACGCCCCGCTTGCGCGGGTCCTGGGGGTCGAAGTTGATGCCCGATTTGGCCCCACCAATGGCCGGGCCCGACACGGTGAACTTCACCTCCATGGTTTTGGCCAGGCTTTCCACCTCGCGCTTGTCGAGGCCCTTGCGCATGCGGGTACCGCCGCCGGCCGCCCCGCCGCGCAGGGAGTTAATCACCACCCAGCCTTCAGCTTCGGTTTCTGAGTCTTTCCATTCAAAAACGATTTCAGGACGCTTGTTCTCAAACTTGGCCAGCAGGTCTTTCATGTAATGCAGCGGATGGGTGGGGTGGAAAATTTCGCGGGCAAAGGTACGCAGGGCCCGGCGGCAGCCGATACCTTATGCGCACAAACTCAATCCGGAAGCATCGGTGGGTTCGTATATCGCATAAATGCTATGCAAAGAAAAGCCCGGCCCAGGCGGGTGACAGAAGCAGCCCTTCTCCCCGCTGGTTTGTCCTTCGCCTCCATTGTTGCGTAGAAGCCCGTACGGATACAATTTCTGCCCTTTTTATAATTTTTTTTTGGCCCTGGTACGTTGGGAGGAACTTTGCGGACGTAGAATATCGTATTAAGGCTATTCCTGGATACCCACCCTCCGATACCACCGTTGTAACGACATATGAAACCATTGCTTTCAAGAGTAGAGTCCAAAAAGGTAGACAAGGCCGCCGCCATGCTCAAAGTGCTGGCCCACCCCAAACGCCTCGCCATTGTCGATCTGCTGGGCAAAGAGGAAAAGATGACCGTCACGGAAATCTACCGTTCTCTGGATCTGCCGCAGGCCATTGCCTCCCAGCACCTCATCACGCTCAAAGACCGGGGCATTCTGTCCTCGTTTAAAGTAGGTACCAAAATCTACTACTCCCTGTCCATTCCCAAGTTGCTCGATGTCATCGACTCGCTGGAGGACTGCTGCGACACGATGTAACAGCCACCGCGTTGCCGGGTGTCGTTGCCCAACCGCACAAAAAAGCCCTGCCGACGGATACGTCAGCAGGGCTTTTTTTATGTGGTTATCGGCTACTGAAGTTTACGCCACGTTGGGCTGGCGCTCCAAGTCGAACAAGTCGGTCAGTACATCGATGAGCTGATCGGCCTCGCCACGCTTGCAGGCGGCCTTGAGCTGGAGTACGGGCTGCTTGAGAATTTTCTGCATCAGCGAGCGGGTGATGTCGTCCACGCGCTTGGCTTCCTCGGGGCTCATCTTCTTCTGGTAGCGGTCCATTTCCTCCAGCCGAATCTGCTCCAGGGCGTTCTTGAGCTTCTGAATGGTGGGCGACACCATCATTTCCTTGCTCCAGTCCTGCAGGCCGGCCATGCTCTCCTCGATGATGGCGCGCACGTGCGGCACGGCGGCCAGGCGGCGTTCCAGCGCGGCCGAGGCCTTGCTCTGAATGGCATCGATGTTATACACCAGCACGCCGGGCACCTGCTCCACGTCGGCGGCAATGCTGCGCGGCACGGAGAGGTCGATGAAGAATTTGTAGCTCAGTACGTCGAGGTGGGCTACCAGCTCGCGGGTGAAGAACGGCTCGTCGCGGGCAATGCTGCTGATAATCACGTCGGCCTCGCGCAGGCCCTGCACCAGGTTTTCGAAGTCGATTACCTGCAGGCCGCACTCCTGGGCCAACTCATCGGCCTTGGAGCGAGTGCGGTTGCAGATGGTTACCTCGGAGAATACCTTGCTGTCGCCGAAGTGGCGGCATACATCGGCCCCGATTTCGCCCAGCCCGACTACCAGCACGCGCGGGTTGGCAATGTCGCCGGTCAGTTCCTCCACCAGCTCCAGGGCGGCGTAGGACGTGGAAGCGGCACCGTCGCGGAAGGAGGTTTCCTGCTGAACGCGCTTATTGGTGAAGAATACGGTGTGCAGCAAACGGTGCAGGAAGGGGCCGGCGGCATCCTCATCGGCCGACCACTGGTAGGCCTGCTTTACCTGGTTGCTGATCTGCAGGTCGCCCACCACCTGAGCATCGAGGCCCATGGCTACCTCGAAGAGGTGGCGCACGGCGTCGGTCTGCTGGTCCAGCACGTCGAAATAGGGAAAATACTCCGCCACGTCCGCCAGACCTTTCAGCTGGCCCAGGGCCTCAATAATGGCCGGGCTCTGGTCGCGCTCGGCGGAGTAATACACTTCCGTCCGGTTGCAGGTACTCAGCACCAGCAGGTCCTGGAGGCCCAGCTGCTGATGCAGGGTGTGTAAGAAACGCCGACAGGCAGCCTCATCCAACGCAATCAGCTCCCGAATAGGGAGCGGTGCTTTTTTGAAGGAAAGACTAAGGGCCTTGAATGAATGGAGCATAGCTGGTGCTAGTGCGAAAATCAGGGGGCAAAAATACGCTACAAATTGCTAGGGTAAAAACAGTTGATACCGGCCCAGGGTTCGGGCGGAGCGTAAATTAGGGCGGAAACCCGGTTTGCGCCGGTTAACAGGTGATTATGCGGGCCAAAACGGACGAAAATCATTCGCCGTGCGTTACCGGCGCGGGTCCTGGCGGGGGCGGAACCGTATCTTCGCCGGGGCCTTGGCCGTATCCGGCCTGCCCCTCATCCGTTCCGCTGCGCCCGTGCTACCCATTCCCATCTACGACCAGAAGTCCCGCATCAAGCTTGTTATTGTGGCCGTGGCCCTGCTGATTGGGGCAGCCACCGTTATCTACACCAACGTGCTGGTGCAGCGCCTCTCGGAGCGGGAACAGGAGCAGATTGACCTCTACGCCAAAACCCAGCGCTACATCATCAACACCGAGGAAACCTCGAATCTGTCGTTTCTGATGGATGAGATTATCGGGGCCAACACCACCATTCCGGTGATTGTGACGGACGGGGACGGCAACATCATCGATGCCCGCAACGTGAACGTGCCCAAGGGCGGCTCGGAGGAGGCCTCCATCCGGCTGCTGCGCCGGGAAATCGAGCTGATGAAGGAGCAGCACCCGCCCATCGTCATCGAAATCGGGGCCGGAATGCGCAACTTCCTGTATTATAAGGAGTCGGATTTGCTGACGCAGCTGCGGTACTACCCGCTGGTGCAGCTGGCCATCATTGGGTGCCTGGCGGTTATTGCCTACTTCGCGTTCAGCTACTCCCGCCGCGCCGAGCAAAACCGGGTGTGGGTGGGCCTTGCCAAGGAAACGGCCCACCAACTGGGTACGCCTTTGAGCAGCCTGGTAGGCTGGCAGGCCTACCTGCGTGAGTCGGAGCGGTTTAAGGACGAGCCGATTGTGGAGGAGCTGGGCAAGGACATCCGGCGGCTGGAAATCATTACCGAGCGGTTCAGCAACATCGGCTCGGTGCCGGTGCTCAACGACGAAAACATCCTGCGCGTGACCCAGAACGCCATCAGCTACCTGCAAAGCCGGGTGTCGCGGAAGGTGACCTTCGAAGTGAAAACCGATCTGCCCACCGACACGCCCGCCCAGGTCAACATTCCGCTGTTCGATTGGGTCATCGAAAACATCTGCAAAAACGCGGTGGATGCCATGGATGGCCGGGGCAGCATCACCATTCACCTGCGCCGTCCCATCCGCAACAAGTCCCAGATTGCCATCGACATCACCGATACCGGCAAGGGCATTCCGAAAAGCAAGATGGAACGGGTGTTTATGCCCGGCTACACCACCAAGAAGCGGGGCTGGGGGCTGGGCTTGGCCCTGGCCAAGCGCATCATCGAGAACTACCACAAGGGCCGCCTCTTCGTGAAGTGGAGTGAGCCCGGCCGCGGCACCACCTTCCGGGTGATTTTGAATGGGTAGAGGTGGCAAGAAGTGAAAAAAGGAACGTCATTCTGAGCGAAGGCGCAGCCGCAGTCGAAGATTCTCTACCGCTTCGTTGGGTTACTACTACTACTACCTCAGCACGCGAGATTCTTCGACTACGGCTTCGCCTTCGCTCAGAATGACGTTCTTTTTCTCACTGTCTTACTTCTCTTTCCCCCGGTTCGTGAGCTCCACGTAGCTGTTGCCCTGTACAGGGCGGCCGTGGTGGGTGCCTTCGACCCGGCACATGCCTTCCCAGTAGTGCATTTTGATACCGGCGAACAGCTTGAGCGTAAGTTCCTGGTCGGCTACCAGCGGGGTAATGGTGAGGTCGTACTCCTGGCTGGGGATGCGCAGGCGCCACTTGCTGGGGTAGCGCAGCTTGGAGTGGGGGCTGGTCCAGTAATCAACCACTTCGAGCTGGAAGTCATCCGCTTTCAGATCTACGTTCTGGCTGGGGCCGCTGTAGGTGCCGCCGCTCACGGTGCGGCTGGAGTTGCGGTCAAACAGCAGGTAGGTCATAATGTCGTGGCGGGTGGGCATGGGGGCCGGGCCGGATGAGGGGCCGGCCTGGGCGGTGGCCGCCGGGTCGATTTCATCGAGTTGCAGGGAAAACCAGTCCCAGCCGATGCCTTTGTCGGTCACGCTGTTGCAGTTCCATTGCCGGTCATACCACAGCTCGCCCTCCACCTCGTGCACCTGGCCGTTTACTTCCAGCGTGCCGGTGGCCGTGAGGCGGGGGTAGCTGTAGTAGCCGGCCTGGGCCACGTCGCCGTAGTTTTCGTAGCCGGTGCCGCTGTGCAGCAATACGGGTTTGGCGGGCACGGTGCGCAAATCGAGGGCGTGGCCCTGGTGGGCGGCCATGCGGCCCTGCAAGTGGTAGCGGCCCTCCTGCCCGTCGAGGGTCCAGGTCTGGTCCTTTTTCTCGGCGTGCAGGCTGAGCGGCAACTTCGGTTCCAGCAGCTGCGGCAGGCGCTGCACCTTGTAGTCGTAGCGGAACTGCTTGGCTTGCGGGTCGGTGAGGGCGAAGTTGACCATCTGCCAGTCGCGCTTCCCGTTCAGGTTGAAGTGGAAAAACACGTACTCTACCCCGAACTGCTCGCCGGTTTTCCGGTCGCGCAGGTGGCCGGTGAAGTACCACCATTCCAGTGAGTTTTGCTTGTGTACAGCCTCCTCCTGGGGCAGCTGAGCCCGCTCCGTGAACACGTCGAATTTGTTGGTCGGCTTCAGGGCGCAGCCCGCGGCCGTGAATAGCAGGAAAGCAGCCAGCAGTAAATTCTTCATACTGCCGGAATAAGGGTTTCGGGGGGTGAAAGGTTTGGTGGTGGGCCGGTTTAATGCTGCCGAGTCAGCCGCGTCAGCCGCTGCCACAGGCCACGGGGAGTGTAGCAGGCGCTGAAGCTTAGACCGCCCTTTACATCTGTATCAAGCTGAATTGCAATGCTACCAGGTTTAGTGAGTAATGACCCGAGTTTATGCTCCTCACTAATAAAGCCGACAGTTGTAAAAAGTACCAACTGTTCGTAGTCAACAGAATCGGGGAGGGGCAGCTCAAACGTTCCATCCGAATTGGTGGAAACCCCAATAGTAGTACCCTTCAGCAGCACCGTAACGCCCGGCAGCCCTTCGCCGCTACCCGCATACGTCACCCGGCCCCGGATGATACGGTCAGCGGCAGTTGCCGTCGATACTGCCGCTTCGCTCGGCAGCTGCCGCTGCTCCTGCGGCGCGGTAGACTTGGTTTGCGCTCCGGCCGGCCCGGCCACGCCCAGCCCCAGCACCGCCAGCGCGGCGGCCAGCCAGCGGCGCGAAACTGGCGCGTCTGCCGTGACCCGCAGCGGGCGGCTTAGCTGCTCCGCCCGAAATCGGCCGCAGCTTCGGCCGTTGGTTTGGCTGAGGTAGGCTACCACTTCGGCATCGGTCAGGCGAGTAAAATCGACCACCACCTTGTCACAGGCGGCGCAGTGGCGGCCCTGGGCCGCGGGTGTCATGGCGGCCCAGCTCTCGTGGCAGGGCTGGGGGATGGTGACGGTGAAACGTGCGGGCATGGCAGTAGCGTGAGGTTCGGGTAGTCTGATGCCAGGCTGGGCCGGATTCCACACGCTTTCGGCAGAATTTTAGATTATCGTGGAAGCTCGTACTGTGATAAATTGGGTGGCGGTGGCGGTGGGGCCAAATGCATAATGCGGGACATAACGGCCGGGGAGTAGTTTTCCTGAAGCTCCAGAATCGGCTGACCAATCATGGGGCCTGGGTTGCGTAGCTGGATTACAGCAGGTGCATCCTCTTCCGCAGCGAAATAGCGGGGAATATATAAACCGGGCTCCGGGTCGTTGGGAGTCAGATGATCCGGCATGGGCTGGGCGGCTACCAGTTGGGTGCCGCGTAACGACCTGGGAAGTAGAAGGGTAAAGGTGCCATCCGCATTGGTACGGGTGTGCAAGGAAGTGTCCTGTTCGCTGATAATAATGGCTCGCGCCAGCGGCTGACCACTTCCTTTATCCACTACCTTACCATGTACCAGAATAGAGTCCTGGTGGTGTACGAGCGTCTCTTTAGCCAGTAACTCCGGGCTCATTGTGGAGTTGGTTGACGGGCTCGTTTCGCAGGAGGATAGAGCAAGTACAGCCGCCGCCAGCCAAGGAGCCCAGTTGGAAAGTGGATTGATCTGCTCGGGCTTGAATCGGCCGCAAGCTTCGGGGTGGCGTTGCAGGTACGCCGTGGCTTCTGCCGTATTCATACTGCTGAAATCGACTACCACTTTGTTGCAGGCGGCGCAGTGACGGCCGCCGGGGGCAGCCGTCATATCGGCCCAGCAGGCCGGGCAGGGCGCGGGGATAGAAATGCGGGAAGTCATAGCGGGAAGGATAACGGTAGCAGCCGGAAGATAGGGCAGCAGCAGGGAGAACGTGCAGCCGCCCGCCATTATTCTGTATCTTTTGCCCCCTGAAGTAGCCGGCTGCCGCCCGCTGCCCGCTGGGGCCGTGCGGCTTCGGGCTACTTCAGGTTTCCCTTTCTACCCTCTCACGCCCGATTTTGTCAACCCCCCTGCCTCCCTCGCGCCTCAGCGGCCTGTTTCGCCGCAAAAGCCTCGACGACATTCTGCACAACCCGCCCGCCGACGCGGAAGGCCACGGCGGCCCCGCCGGCGGCCTGGAGCGCCACCTCACCGTCCGCGACCTGACGTCGCTGGGTATTGCGGCCGTTATCGGGGCCGGCATATTCAGCACCATCGGCAACGCCTCCCACGATGGCGGCCCGGCCGTGTCACTGCTGTTCGTGTTTACGGCTATTGCCTGCGCTTTCTCGGCATTGTGCTACGCCCAGTTCGCGGCTACTATTCCCGTCAGTGGCTCGGCCTACACGTACGCCTACGCCTCCTTTGGGGAGCTCACGGCCTGGATTATCGGCTGGGCGTTGATTATGGAGTACGCGGTGGGCAACATCGTGGTGGCCATTTCGTGGTCGGATTACTTTACCGGACTACTGAGCGGAGTGGGCGTCAACGTGCCCATCTGGCTGACGATGGGCATGCAGAGTGCCCACAAGTACTACAACGAGGTGCTGGCTTTGATGCAGGCCGGCAAACCGCTGAGCGAAGCCTCGGCGGCCCAGCTGGAAGGCTACAAAGCCTGGAGCGCGGCTCCCGAACTGGGGGGCGGGCTGCGGCTGGTGCTGGATCTGCCGGCCGGACTTATTACGCTGGCTATTACGGCGTTGGTGTACGTGGGTATCAAGGAAAGCAAGAACGCCAGCAACCTGCTGGTGGCCCTGAAGCTGGTGGTAGTGGCCGTGGTGATTCTGGTGGGCGCGTTCTACGTGCAGCCCGAAAACTGGAGCCCCTTCGCCCCCAACGGCATTGGCGGCGTGCTGAAAGGCGTGTCGGCGGTGTTCTTCGCTTACATCGGTTTCGATGCCATTTCGACGACGGCTGAGGAGTGCAAAAACCCCCAGCGCGACCTGCCCCGGGCCATGATTTACGCCCTCATCATCTGCACCATTCTGTACGTGATTATCACCCTGATCCTCACGGGCATGGTGAACTATAAGGAGCTGGCCGTGGGCGACCCCCTGGCCTACGTGTTCAACAAAGTGGGCGTGAAGTGGCTGGGCGGCGTGGTGGCCGTGTCGGCGGTGCTGGCTATGGCCTCGGTGCTGCTGGTGTTCCAGATTGGGCAGCCCCGCATCTGGATGACCATGAGCCGCGACGGACTGTTGCCGCCGGTATTCTCCCGGGTACATCCCAAGTTTCACACGCCTTCGTTCAGCACCATCGTCACGGGCTTCTTCGTGGGCGTGCCGGCCATGCTGCTGAACATGGACCTGGTAATTGACCTGACGAGTATCGGGACGCTGTTTGCATTTGCGCTGGTGTGCGGCGGCATCCTCATCATCGACCCCCACGGCCAGAGCAATGCCCGCTTCAAGGTGCCCTACATCAACGGGCAGTTTCTGGTGCCGCTGCTGATGGTGGTGGGCGTGGTACTGCTGTTTATGTACAACCAGGCCGGTATTCAGGAATTCACCCAGGCCCTGGGCAGCTACGAGGAAGGCCGCCACTACATCCCGATGCTGGTGTTCTTCGGCTTCTGCCTGGGCCTGGCCTGGCTCTCGTTCCGCAAAAAACTGAGTTTGCTGCCCACCCTGGGCCTGCTCACCAACCTCTACCTGATGACCCAGCTGGGCATCAATAACTGGCTGCTGTTCTTCGGCTGGCTGGTTATCGGCTTGGCTTTGTACTTTAATTACGGCTTCAAGCACAGCAAGCTGGGCCTGAAGAAGGCAACGCTGAGTCGGTAGAAGAACTGGTTTTGCCATGATAAGGCCCCGGTTGCTCCCGTAGCAGTCGGGGCCTTTTCTGTGAGGAAATGCCGGCTAGAAACCGGCTTGTGCAGAATAGCCGGCGCCGTAAATTGGCCCTTGTTGTGTGTTTTTTAGCCTATCAGATCAATCATATGGAGCCTGATTCTAGTCTATCCGACCAGCCGGACCCAACCGGGCCAGTGCCTGCCGCCGCCCTCGCCGCCCGGCTGGAGGCTTCCCGCCAGGAATTGCTGGACCTGGGTCTGCGCAACCCGCTGCTCAACTTCCGCCTTTCCAAAGCTCAGGGCGTGGCCGTAGTGCAGGAAGCAGCGGCGGCGGTGTACGACGTGCTGGTGCGCCAGGGCAAAACCATGTACTTCCAGGCCGCACCGGAACCTGGGCGAAACGCAGTTGACCCCTCCGTTGCGGATACGGCCGTAATCGTCTCTCCCGAACTCACCGAAGCCGAGCGGCAGGCCCTGCTTACCGACAACAAGCTGCAAACCGCCGAACCGCTGGCCCGCCTGGAAAGCCGCTTGCTGAACACCTACTACACCGCCCGCACCAGTCTGGAAGAGCAGGGCGTGAACATTCTGTATCTGGCCCTGGGCATGCTGGGCTGGTACGAGGCCGACAGCGCTGAGGAAGCCCGGCAGGCCCCGCTGGTGCTGGTGCCGGTACTGTTGGAGCGCGGCACCGCTGCCGAGCGGTTTAAGCTGCGCCACACCGGAGCCGAGACCGAAAGCAACCTGAGTCTGCAGGCCAAGCTGAAAGCTGGCTTCGGCCTGGCGCTGCCGCTGCTGGAGGAGGAAATGCCCCTAGCCGACTATTACGCGGCCGTAGCGGCCACCGTGGCCGGTTTCCCGCGCTGGGAGGTAGCGCCCGACAGCATGGCCTTGGGATTCTTCTCCTTCGGCAAATTCCTGCTCTACCGTGACCTGGACCCCGCCACCTGGCCCGCCGACAGTCCGCTGCTTACCCATCCCGCCATCGAGGCCCTGCTGGGGCCGGATACCGGCTTCCGCGACGCGGCCCCGACGGTAGGCGACACGGCTTTTCTGGATACCGAAAGCACTGCCCATGAGCTGCACCAAGTGTTGGATGCCGATTCTTCGCAGCTGCTGGCTTTGCTGGCGGTGCAGGAAGGCCGCAACCTGGTGGTGCAGGGCCCCCCCGGTACCGGTAAGTCGCAGACCATTGCCAACCTGCTGGCGGAGGCTATTGGGGCCGGGAAGAAGGTGCTGTTTGTGGCCGAAAAGATGGCCGCGCTGGAAGTGGTAAAGCGCCGCCTCGATGCCCTGGGTCTGGGCGCGGCCTGCCTGGAGCTGCACAGCCACAAAACCAATAAAAAAGCCCTGCACGACGAGCTGCGCCATACCCTGGGCCTCGGCCGCCCCGCCTTGGCCACCAGCGTGAAAGACCAGCTCACCCAGCTGCCCCGCTACCGCCAGACCCTCAACGACTACGCCCTGGCCGTGAATGCGCCCATCGGCCGCAGCCGCCGCACCGCCCAACAAGTGTCCGGCGAGCTGCTGCGCTTGGCCGAAGAGCGGGGAGCGGTAGATCTGCCGCGCATCCCCTTTTCCAATCTGGCCGTCTGGACCGATGCCGACGCGGCCCACGCCGAAGCATCAGCGACGCGCCTGCAGGCTACGCTGCAGAAAACCGGACCCCCCAGGCACCTGCTTTTCTGGGGCAGCGAGTTGACGGTCGTATTACCCGCTGACCAGGCCAGCCTCACCGCCCAGCTGGCCACGGCTCAGGCCGCCGTGCAGGCGCTGCAAGCCCAGGCTGCTGCCCTGGCCGCGCACCTGGGCCTGGCAGTTCCGGCTGACCGTGTCGCCGCCGAAAAGCTCCTGCCCGCCGCCCGCCACATCCAGCTGGCACCGTCCCTGAGCGGCGCGGCCGTGACAGATGCAGCATGGGCGCCGCCCGCCAACCGCCTGACCGAGATGCTGCAAGCCGGCACTGCCTACACGGCTCTGCATCAATTGCATGATGCTACGCTGCTACCCGAAGCCTGGGACCAGCAGCTGCTCCTGGAGCGGTCCGCCCTCCTCTCGTACGGCGGCAAATGGTGGAATTTCCTGAGTGCCGACTACCGCCGCGCCCGCCAGCGCCTGCAAAGCCTATGGCGCGGCCCACTGCCCAAAGAGGCCGCAAAACTGCTGCCCGTCATCGACGCCATCCACGAAGCCGCCCGCCACCACCAGACCCTGACCGAAGCTGACGCCTGGGCCAGTTCCCTGTTCGGCCCCGCCTGGCAGGGCCCGCGCTCCGGTTGGCCGGCGTTGACCAAAACCCAGGAATACCTGACCCTGACCCACCAGCGCATCAGCCGGGGCGAATTGCCCAGGGAGTTGCTGGGATATTTAGCCGCTAACCAATCGTCGGGCTCCTCCTCTTCCTTTGAGGAAAGAGGGGCGTACGGTGAAGTCCACCGCCCGCACGACCTCACCGGCCAGTTATCCACCCTCGAAACAGCCCTTGCCCAGCACCGCGCCGCCCTTCAGACTGTCATAGACAGTCTGCAGCTCAACGAAGCGCGTCGGTTCGGGTCGGAGGGCCGGTTGCAGTTTCATTCATTTGATAATCAGCAGCAAATCCTGGCTGCCTGGGCCGCCGACGTACCTGCCCTGCGTCTGATGACGGAGTGGAATAACGTGGCCGTCAGCGTGCAGCAGGAGCAGCTGCCGGAGTTGCTTCTGTTGGCCGAAACCTGGCCCGAGGCTCCCCGACTTCTGGCTGCCGCCGTGCGCCAGACGTGGCTGGAGTACCTGCAGCGCCAAGCCTACGAGCAGCACCCGGCCCTGCGGCAGTTTGAGCGGGCCAGCCACGAGGAGCTAGTCGCCCGTTTTCGTCAGGCCGACCAGGACTCGCTTTACCACAACCGCATCCGGGCCCTGCGCCGCCACCACGACGGGCTACCTCATCCGCAGGCTGGCGGGCAGCTGCTCATCCTCAAAAACGAATTTGCCAAAAAAGCCCGCCACAAGCCTCTGCGCCGCCTGATGGCGGAAGCCGGGCGGGCCATTCAGGCCATCAAGCCGGTGTTTATGATGTCGCCGCTGTCGGTGGCGGGCTACCTGCCGCCGGGTGCGGTGGAGTTTGATCTGGTGGTCTTCGATGAAGCCTCACAGGTGAAGCCAGTGGATGCGCTGGGGGCTATTGCGCGGGGCCGGCAGCTGGTGGTGGTCGGCGACTCCAAGCAGCTGCCGCCCACCTCATTCTTCGACTCCCTGACCGGTGCGGGGGAGGAGGCCGACGAGGAAAACGTAACGGCCGACATCCAGAGTATTCTGGAGTTGTGCAAGGCCCGCCAGATGCCCGAGCGGATGCTGCGCTGGCACTACCGCAGTCTGCACCAGTCGCTCATTGCGGCCTCCAACCACCTGTTTTACGACGATAAGCTGGTGATTTTCCCCAGTCCCGGCGGGCAGGAGCAGCTGGGGCTGGTGTATCATCAGTTGCCCGCAACCTACTACGAGCGAGGCACTACGCGCACCAATCCGCTGGAAGCGCAGGCCGTGGCCGAGGCCGTGATGCACCACGCCCGTACCACGCCGCGCCTCACCCTGGGCGTGGTGGCCTTCAGTACGGCCCAGCGCCAAGCCATTCAGGACGCGCTGGAAAAGCTGCGCCGCCCGCACCCGGAAACAGAGTCGTTTTTCAACCGCCACCCGCACGAGCCGTTCTTCATTAAGAACCTGGAAAACGTGCAGGGTGACGAACGGGACGTGATTCTTATCAGCATTGGCTACGGCCGCACCAAGGACGGCTACCTCACCATGAGCTTCGGGCCGCTGAACGGGGAGGGCGGGGAACGGCGCCTCAACGTGCTCATCACGAGGGCCAAGCAGCGCTGCGAAGTCTTTACCAACCTCACGGCCGACGACCTGGACCTCAGCCGGACCCGCGCCAAGGGCGTGGCGGCGCTCAAAACCTTCCTGGGCTTCGCCCAGCACGGCCGCCTGAACCAGAACGAGGAAACCGGCCGCGCCATGGAGTCGCCCTTTGAGGAGGTGGTGTATCGGGCCCTCACGGCGCGGGGCTACGTGGTGCGCCCTCAAATCGGCAGTCAGGGCTTTTACATTGATTTGGCCGTGGTGGACCCCGACCAGCCCGGCCGCTACGTGCTGGGCATTGAGTGCGACGGAGCCATGTACCATTCGGCCCGCTCGGCGCGGGACCGGGACCGGCTGCGCCAGCAGGTGCTGGAGGCCGTGGGCTGGCGCCTGCACCGCATCTGGAGCACCGACTGGTTCCGGGATCCGGCGCGCGAAACGCAGCGCGCTGTGCAGGCCATCGAAGAAGCCCGCCGCCGCGCCGCCCAGAATGACCCCAACGAGCCGGTAGAACCGGGAGATGCTGCGGAAACGGCTGACATTGAGCGAGAAGAGTTGCCGGCCGCCACCCAGGCACTAGCCGAGCCTTATCAGGTGGCGCAGCTGCCGGCCGCCGTGGGCCACCGGGAGCTGCACCAGCACGGTCTGGGCCAACTCGCCAACTGGCTCACCCAGATTGTCCGCATTGAAAGCCCGGTTCATCTGGATGAGGCCACCCGTCGGCTGGGTCAGGCCAGCGGGGCCACGCAGGTAGGGGCCCGCATGCGCAAAGCCGGCCGCGACGCGGCGCTGCTGGCTGCCAACTTGCGCCACCTGCGCCAGCAGGGCGAGTTTCTGTGGGACATTACTATGCACCAGCCGCCCCTGCGCGACCGAAGCCAGCTGCCGGCCATTTCCCGCAGGCTGACTTTTGTGGCTCCCGAGGAGCTGGCCCGCGCCCTGCGTACGGTAGTGGAGCAAAGCTTTGCCCTGCCCCGAGAAGCCGTGTTCCTGCCCGCCGTGCGCCTGCTTGGCTTCAGCCGGTTATCGGACGATATGCGCCAGCAACTGGATGCGGTGCTGGCCGGTTTACTGGCAAGCGGGGAGGTAATGGAAGTGAATGGCGTGCTGAAACCGGCCGGCTAGAACAGCTCCGCGGCCTCCGCGTTAACCTCTGCGCCCTCTGCGGGCTGAAACCGTATGCTGCCACCCGGCGAAACCATTCTGCTCACCCTGCGCCTGGCCGGCTCCATCCCGGCGCGGGCCGGCCGGGAACTGCACGCCCAACACGTAGCCGCCCAGCAAGCCGCCACATCCCCGGAAGCCCACCGTCGCGCCGAGAAGCGGTTTTTTGTTGCCTTTGATGAACTGCTGGATGCGCGCACCGTGGGGCCGGCGTACCTCGAAAAGGAGAAGCTGGCCGAGCTGGTAGCCGGCGAGCTGCTGATGCTGGAAGAACAAGGTTTGCGGGTGCCGGGCTTCGTGCTGCTGCCCAACCACCTGCACGCGGTGCTGCACCTGCCAGTTAGCTCGGGCCTTTCGCTCTACAAAACCACGGAGCTGCTGCACCAGCGCACTGCCGCCCAGGCCCGTCGCCTACTACGCGGCCAGCTCTCGCCCGAGGCCGACTTCTGGCACCCCGGCTCCCACGAGCTGCCCATGCTGGACGCCACCGAACTGGCCCGCGTGCAAGCCTACCTGCTGGCCCACCCGCAGCGGCTGGGGCTGCCGGAGCGGTTCCGGGCGTGGCCGTACGTGTATGAGGGGTGAGGGAATTAAGGGGCTAAAGCGGAACGTCATTCCGAGCAGGCTCGGAATGACGTTCTGGTGTTATTGCCTCGCTTCAAACCTACTTCGCCCGGTGAATGATGGCCACGCTCACCAGAATAATCACCATGCCCAGCAGGTGCCAGAGGTTGAAGTTTTCCCCGTCGAGCAGGCCCCAGGCCAAAGCCACCACCGGCACCAGATAGGTGTTGGAAGCCGCGAATAACGCCGTGGAGCTTTGGATAAGCTTATTGAACAGCACCATGGCCACGGCCGTGCTCATGGTGGCCAGCAGGGCAATGTAGCCAAAGGCGGCCCAGGCCCCCGGTACGTGCTGCAACTTGTATACGAACCCCGTACCCAGCAGCAGAAACGCCAGCGCCGGCCCCCCGATGAACAGCAGCAGCAGCCCCGTTACGGCCAGGGCCGGAATGCCCTGGAAGTGCTGCTTAATTACGTTCACGCTCACGCCATAGCCCAGCGTGGCCAGCACGATGTAGAGGCCGTACCAGGCGTTGCTTTCCCCGGATGGCGTGGCGTCGCCGCCGCTGCCGCCCAGCAGCATCAGCACCACCGTACCCGCCAGCCCCAGCCCGATACCCAGTACCCGCAAACCCGTGAGCCGCTGCCCGAAAAAGGCCGCACCCACCACCAGCGTAAATACCGCCGTGAGGGCATTGAGTACGCCCGCCAGCCCCGAAGCCAGCCGGGTTTCGGCGTAGGCAAACAGGAAAGCCGGAATCAGGGTGCCCACCACGCCGCTCAGCAGTAGCCACTTAAACCGGCTACGGTCCACCTTGCCCACGTGGCGCAGCGCAAACGGCAGCAGTAGCAGCGCCGCCACGCTCACCCGGGCCGCCCCCAGTTCCAGTGCCGAAAACACCACCAGCCCCTTCTTCATCAGAATAAACGACGTGCCCCAGATGCCGGCCAGCACCAGCAGCAGCACCCAGGCCGAGGCCGGCGTGCGGTGGGGCGGGGGCGAAGCCACGGGCGGCAGTTCGGGTGCGGCCATCACGGCCGGGGCAGGAGTAGTGGTGAGCATAGATGGGCGGGGGAGAGGTGGAGGAAAAAAGGAAAAAAAAGAACGTCATGCTGAGCTTGTCGAAGCATCTCTACCGGAGCTAATCAAAGAAGTTAGCACTGCGGTAGAGATGCTTCGGCAAGCTCAGCATGACGCTCAACAATAATTGGTAGTTTACCCCACCAGCACCGGCTCGGCGGCAATGATTTCGTCCATAATGGCGTGGATTTCCAGCGGGTCGTTGCTGTCCACGAGGCGGCTGCGCCACTGGCGGGCGCCTTCTAGGCCCCGGAAGTACTGGGCGTAATGGCGGCGCATCTCAAATACGCCGGCCCGGGGGCCTTTCCATTCCAGACTTTTCTCGAAGTGCATGCGGCAGGCCTGCACCCGCTCCTCCACGGTGGGCGGCGGCAGCAGCTGGCCGGTGGCGGCATAGTGCTTCACCTCCCGGAAAATCCAGGGGTAGCCGATGGCCGCGCGGCCAATCATCACGCCATCCACGCCGTAGCGGTTCTTATACTCCACGGCCTTCTGGGGCGAGTCGATGTCGCCGTTGCCGAAGATGGGGATTTTGATGCGCGGGTTGTTCTTGATGCGGCCAATCAGGTCCCAGTCGGCCTCGCCCTTGTACATCTGCACGCGGGTGCGGCCGTGTACTGTGAGGGCTTCGATACCAATGTCCTGCAGCCGCTCAGCCACGTCCTCTACGTTCTTGGTGGAGTCGTCCCAGCCCAGGCGGGTTTTGACGGTGACGGGCAGATGGGTGGCGCGCACCACGGCCGAGGTCATTTCCACCATTTTGGGAATGTCGCGCAGCAGGGCCGCGCCGGCTCCCCGGCAGGCCACCTGCTTCACCGGGCAGCCGTAGTTGATGTCGATGAGGTCGGGGCCGGCCTCGGTGCTGATGCGGGCGCACTCGCCCATCGTATCCACGTCGGAGCCGAAGAGCTGGATGCCGATGGGCCGTTCGTAGTCGAACACGTCGAGCTTCTGGCGGCTTTTGGCAGCGGCCCGGATGAGGCCTTCCGAGGAAATAAACTCGGTGTACATCAAATCGGCCCCGCCCTGCTTGCACACGGCCCGGAACGGCGGATCCGACACGTCCTCCATGGGCGCGAGCAAGAGCGGGAAATCGGGCAGGGCAATGTTACGGATGTGAACCACGGCAGGCTATTCTAGTATTTTGCGCAAATTTACGACAATAGGATTTAGTGCCTGGTGCGTAGTGCCTGGTGCGTAGGTCGTTCAACGACAAAGTGCAGTTGGTCTTCTGGGCCGCTGCGCACTAAAATCCAAGCACTAAGCACCAAAACACCATGAAAGGTTTCGTTTCCAGCAAGCTGCACCCTTTGGCCAACCTGGGGCTGCTGATGTTGCTCCTGATAGCCACCTTCAGCCTTTCCATGCTGCTGATTGCCATTAGCAGCAACCTGCTGTTCGGCGTGGGGCTGCTGGAACTGGGCAACGTCACGCAGCGTCCCGCCGACCATCCCAACGGCTGGGCCGTGTCGATGCTGAGCCAGGGCCTGCTGCTGCTGGGCGGTTTTGGGGGCGCGGCCGTGGTGCTGGCGGCCCTCACCGGCTACCGCCTGCCCGACTACTTTGCGCCCCGTCGGCCGGTGCCGGCGCAGTGGCTGCTGCTGGCAGCCGTATTGATTGTGGTGAGCCTGCCGGCCATGTCGGTGCTAATTTCCTGGAACGCCAAACTGCACCTGCCGGCCGCCTTGCAGGGCTGGGAGCAGGCTGCCAAGGAAATGGAGGAGCGCGCCCAGGAAATTACCCGCTACCTCACCCGCTTTTCGTCGCCGCTGCGGTTTGTGGTGGCGGTGCTGGTCATTGCCGTGGTGCCGGCCGTGAGCGAGGAGCTGTTTTTCCGGGGCGTGATTCAGCGCAACCTAGTGCAGTGGGCTGGCTCCCGGCACGTGGGCATCTGGCTGGCGGCTACCATTTTTAGCGCTATTCACTTTCAGTTCTTCGGGTTTTTTCCGCGGCTGGTGCTGGGGTTGGTGCTGGGCTACTTGTATGAGTGGAGCGGTAATATTCTGGTGCCGATGGCGGCGCACTTCGCCCAGAATGCCTTTCAGCTGGTGCTGCTCTACGCCCAGCAGCAGGAATGGTCCTCGTCGGATTTCGACCCTGATTCTACGGAGGCGCTGCCCTGGTACCTGGTGCTGCTTTCCCTGGGAGCCTGCGCCGTGGGGCTGTGGTATCTGCACCGCCAGATGCGCGCGCCCCGCGCCGATGCGCTGCCGACCCAAATGCACACGCTCGGCAGTCACGGCGTGGCCGTGCGCCGCCCCGAGCAGCCGGTGCCCGCCGCCCGCACCCTCAGCCACGACGGCGTGGATGCTACTAAAGCCGACCGTACCTAACCGCTAAAGTCCCGGCTGCCCGTTATTCCTGTCCGATTTCCCGTTTTCTATTTCCCCGCTTCCCCGTTTGACTTCCTCACCCGCCCCCGCGCCCTCCGCCGCCACTGAGCCCTCGGCCGACAAGCCCCCGATGTCCAACCTGGCCCAGCGCGTCATCTTCGGCCTGATCGGGGCCGCCCTGCTGCTAGGCAGCGTGTGGTACAGCGCCTGGACGTTTGCCCTGTTCTTCGGGGCCGTGCAGATGCGGATGCTCTGGGAGTTCTACCGCATGATGCGCCACGCCGGCTACAAGCCCGCCGCGCTGCTGGGCGGGGGCTTGAGTTTGGTATTGTTTGGTGGGACATATTTATTTCACTCTTTAGCTGGTGAACGTTTCGACACGCAGGACAGGTGGACGCAACAATTAGTAGTCTATAGCGCAGTGGGTGTTATTATAACCTTACCTATCCTGCTGATTTTGCGCGAGATGTACGCGTGGCCCCGCGAAAACCAGGAAATAAATCCGTTTGCCAATGTTGGCATCAACTTGCTGGGCCTGCTGTACGTGAGCCTGCCCATGAGCCTGCTCAACGTGGTGGCCTTCACCGAAACCGGCTACGACTACCGCCGCATCTTCGCGCTGCTGCTACTGGTGTGGGCGTCCGATACCGGCGCCTACGCGGCCGGCAAAACCTTCGGTAAGCACAAACTGGCCCCCAAAATCTCGCCTGGCAAAACCTGGGAAGGCGCCGTGGGCGGCTTCGTACTGACGCTGGTGGTGGGCTGGGGGCTGGGCTATCTGCTGCCCGAGCTTTCCCTGACCTACCGGCTGGTGGCGGCCGGCGCGGTAGCCCTGTTCGGCCCGCTCGGTGATTTGGCCGAGTCCATGCTCAAGCGCAGCGTGGGCGTGAAGGATTCCGGCCGCATCATGCCCGGCCACGGCGGTTTGCTGGATCGGTTCGATGCCTTCCTGTTTATTCTGCCGGTGCTGGCGCTGCTGCAGCTGCTGTTCGGGTAGGCTTCTGAAACGGGTAACGTCCTGACTATCGGGCGACTTCCGGCGGGAAGTTGCCCGTTTTTTTTATGGCAGAAAACCGGCGGCTGTATTGCGAAGAATAGCAGAAACTGAATAATAAACTGCCAAACTCACCGGCATTTCGCACGGAGTTTGCTACGCCGCTACTCCCGCCTGCGGCGGCCGGTGCCGGCCGTGCCGCGTATGGGGTAAACCGCTTACCTTTGACCACCCAAAATTCCCGCGTACGGTCGGTTTGCCCACCATTCCGGCGTGCGCTTTCATTTCCTCAACCCACCCCAACCCCACCTCCGTATGGCTGCCACCACGGTGTACAAAGAACCGGCTCCCCGCGTCGATGCCGAAAACCCCCTCGAATCCATGATGTCGCGCTTCAACGTGGCCACGGAAATCCTGGGCCTCGATGAAGAAACCTACAACGTCCTCAAAGCCCCCGACAAGCAGATCATCGTGCACATTCCCGTGACGATGGACAACGGCAAGGTGCGCGTGTTTGAAGGCTACCGCGTGGTGCATAATACCATCCTGGGCCCTTCGAAAGGCGGCATCCGCTACGACAAGAACGTGCACCTTGATGAGGTGAAGGCCCTGGCCGCCTGGATGACCTGGAAGTGCGCCGTGGTGGATATTCCTTATGGCGGTGCCAAAGGCGGTATCATCTGCGAGCCGACCACCATGAGCGCCGGCGAGATTGAGCGTCTCACCCGGGGCTACACCCTGGCCATGAAAGACGTATTCGGCCCTGACCGCGACATTCCGGCTCCCGACATGGGCACCGGCCCCCGCGAAATGGCCTGGCTGATGGATGAGTTCAGCAAGACTGTGGGTGCTACCTCGCCCGCCGTGGTAACCGGCAAGCCCCTGGTAATGGGCGGCTCGCTGGGCCGCACCGAGGCTACCGGCCGCGGCGTGATGGTGTCGGCCCTGGCCGCCCTCAAAAAGCTGGGTCTGGACCCCACGCAGGTATCGGCGGCCGTGCAGGGCTTCGGCAACGTGGGCTCCTGGGCCGCCAAGCTCCTGAGCGAGCAGGGCGTGAAAATCAAGTGCATCTCCGATGTAAGCGGCGCGTACTGGAACGAAGCCGGCATCAACATCGATGAGGCCGTGGCCTACAAGAACGCCCACAAGGGCCGCCTCGACGGCTTCACCGGCGCTGCGCTGATGGAAAACGCCGACGATCTGCTCACGGCCGATGTGGACGTACTGGTGCCCGCCGCCGTGGAGGACGTCATCACCGAGCACAACGCCCACGACATCAAAGCCAAGCTGATTGTGGAGGGTGCCAATGGCCCCACCTCGGCCTCCGCCGACCCCATAATCAACGAGAAAGGCATTATGGTGGTGCCCGACATTCTGGCCAACTCGGGTGGGGTAACGGTTTCCTACTTCGAGTGGGTGCAGAACCGCCAGGGCTTCAAGTGGAGCGAGGAAATGGTTACCGAGCGCGCCGACCGCATCATGAACGATGCCTTCGAGAAAGTGTACGCCACGAGCCAGAAATACAACATCCCAATGCGTATTGCCGCCTACGTGGTAGCCATCGACAAAGTAGCCCAGACCTACAAGTTCCGCGGCGGCTTCTAAGCGGTGAAATGACGAGGTGGTGAAATGGTGAGTTTTTCGTTTGGCTGGTGCAATGTTTTGCCACTGGCGCGAATTGAACAACGCCTCACAATTTCACAACTTCACAAACTCACCCTTCGGCAAAGCCACTATATTTGCTTTCGGATAGCCCGGGCCGGTGGCTCGGGCTATCTTTGTCTAAGTTGATTCGTAATGCGCCTGAGGGCGAGCCGCTACTTTTGTTTTTGGAAAGTCGTCTGAATCAGCGAAATCAACGTAAATCAGCGCAAATCTGCGATTCATGAAGATCCACAAAGAAGGACGACGTATTCTGTTCTTTACCCTGCTGGCCCTGCTGGCCGCCAACCTGCTGCTGTTCCGGTATAATGCCGAAAACAGCGGTTTCAACAAGGTTTTTGCCGGTATATCCGTCATCGTGTTTCTCACCCTGCTGCAGTTTTTCCGCAGCCCGGCCCGCCGCCTGTTCACCCACGAAGACCTGATTATTGCCCCGGCCGATGGCAAGGTGGTGGTGATTGAGGACGTGGAGGAACCGGAATATTTCAACGACAGACGCAAGCAGATCAGCATCTTCATGTCGCCGATTAACGTGCACATTACCCGGAATCCTATTTCGGGCATCGTGCGCTACTTCAAGTACCACCCCGGCAACTACCTGGTGGCTTGGCACCCCAAGAGCAGCACCAAAAACGAGCGTACCACGGTGGTGGTGGAGTCGGAAGCCGGTCCGCTGGTACTGTTCCGGCAGATTGCCGGCGCCATGGCCCGCCGCATTGTGTGGTACGTGAACGAGGGCGACGAAGTGAGCCAGGGCGAGGAGTTCGGCTTCATCAAATTCGGCTCCCGCGTGGATATCTTCGTGCCCCTGGATACGGAAGTGAAAGTGCAGATCGGGGAGAAGGTAAAAGGCGGTCAGACCATCATTGCCCAGCTCAAAACCGATGCCCCCAGCCTCTTCTAACCACGGATTCAGACGGATTTTTTTGGATTACGAGGATTCGTTCCGACGTGAACGCACAACGGCCGCCCCGGTTATCTGGGGCGGCCGTTGCTGTTTTGAGGGCTGTTGAGGGTATCAGCTGACTGTTTCGGATACTTCCGATAGGCGGTAGTGGAGCAGGGTCATACCATCGGGCCAGGTTTGGGTGCGCAGCAGGTGCAGGGGCTGCGTGTGCTCCTGGTGGCGCCACAGCGGAATGCCGGCCCCGATGAGGCGCGGCACCACAAACAGCATCAGCTCATCCACTAGGCCTTCGGCCAGCAGCGGCGAGGCCAGGGTGCTGCCCCCGATGAGCCAGATGGTGCCGCCGGGCTGCTGGCGCAGCTCCCGCACAAACCGGGTGGGGTCTTCGGTAATGAACTGCACCGAGGGGTGGGCCGCCTCCTGCGGCGGGCGGCGCGTGAACACGTAGTTGGTGAGGGTGGGGTAGGGCCACTCGCCGAAGGTGGTAATCTGCTCGTAGGTGGCGCGGCCCAGCAGGGTGGCGTCGGCGGTGGTCAGGAAGTCGGCGTAGCCATAATCCTCGCCTGGGGGCGGAGAGGGCAGCCACTCCACCGAGCCATCGGGCGAGGCAATGTACCCGTCGAGGCTGGTGGCAATGTAGAGAACAACTTTACGCATGTGGGAAGTGGTGGGATGGTTGGGTGGGAAAGAAGCGGAACGGCAAACGGCACCAGCCGAAACTGGTAAAAACTGCATACGGCCGCTTACGGGCGTTGGACTGTGCGCGGCGGGCGTAACGAGAGAAAACAGTGCAGCGGCTGCGGGTAACTGCTTGACTGCCTGAGTTTCTATGGCGGTGTAAAATACAACATCTTTCGCCGCTCCGAATACCCCGATATTCCTTACTATTGGGGCATGGATGCCGCTGCATTGCTCACCACCATTCTAAGTGCCCAGGGCCCCGCTGACGTGTTCAGCCGCCGCCGCTACCGCCAGCAGTATTTGGCCTACCTCAAGCTGCTGCACCCCGATGTGTGCGCCCTGCCCGGAGCCGCCGACGCCGTGGCCCGCCTCAATGCATATGCGGAGCAGTACAAAGCACTGGATACGCTGGAGGACGATGCCGGCCTCATTCGCCGCCTCGATGAGCGGACCCTACGGCTGGAAGGCGACCCTGACCTATTGCACACCTCAGAGCAGCACTACCGCCGCCTCATGGCTCTCACCGATGACGCGGCCCGCAACTTTCAACGTTACCTGCCCACCCAATTGGTGCGGAAGCCGAACGGGCTGGTGGTCAGCGCACCGCACTATCTGCTTCCGCTCGGTGGCCTCACTCTCGCCCCCGAGCACGTGGCCTGGGTAGTCAGTCGGGTGTTGGAATTTACGGCCTGGCTGCACCAGCTGGGGCTGTGCCACGCGGGGCTGAACCCGGAGTCGTTGTGCGTGGTGCCGGAAACCCACGGCATCGTGTGCCTCTCGTTTTACCACCTCACGCCGCTGGGCGCGCCGTTGCGCACGGTATCGGGGCGGTACCTGAACTGGTACCCGCCGGCGGTTTTCAGCCAGAAGCAGGCTACTACGTACCTCGATGTGGCCCTGGTGCAGCGCACGGCCTTGTACCTGCTCGGCGACCCCTCGGGCCACGGCGTGAAGCTGAAGAAAACCGTAGATGAGCGTCTGATTGATTTTCTGCTTAGTCCGCACCCCAACGCCCTGCACACCCTGCAAGAGTACCGTCAGCTGCTGACCCGGATTTTCGGGAAACGCCAGTTTCACCCGCTGGAAGTGTAGGCCACTCCCGAACAAAAACTCACCATTTCACCACCTCACTATCTCACCTCATGGGCTACACCCGCTGGTCAGACGACGCGTACGAGTATCTGCGGGATTCCCGCTCCAACTCGGGTACCGACGACATTTTCGCCAATAACCGCCTGGGCCGCGCCGATGCGCGGATGCTGCCCCACGGCGTGAAATTCCGGGAAAGCCGCGACTCCGACATCCACCCCGAGTCGTTGGCAGTAGCCGTGTTTCTGGACGTGACGGGCAGTATGGGCCGTATTCCGGAGGTACTGGTGCGCGAGAAGCTGGGCACGCTCATGAACACGCTCATCGACCACGGCGTGGCCCACCCGCAAATCCTGTTCGGCGGTATCGGCGACCATATTTCCGACCAGTATCCGTTGCAGGTAGGTCAGTTTGAAAGCGGTACTGACGAGCTGGACCAGTGGCTGACCGGTTTGTACCTGGAAGGCGGCGGCGGCGGGCAGAGTATGGAGTCGTACACGCTGGCCTGGCTGTTCGGGGCCCGGCATACCTCGCTCGACTGCTTTGAGAAGCGCGGGCAGAAGGGCTTTTTGTTCACCATCGGCGACGAAGCTTCCTGGCCCACGCTGGAGAAAAAGGCCCTCCAGGATCTGATGGGCTACCCCGAAGCCACCGACCTCACCGACCGGCAGCTGCTGGAAGAAGTGCAGCGCAGCTACCACGTCTTCCACATCCACATCAACGAAGCCTCCTACAAAGACGACCCCAAGGTGCTGGGCTACTGGAAAAAGCTGCTGGGCGAGCGGCTCCTCATCCTCAACGACTACAACGCCTTGGCCGAAACCATTGCCGCCACCGTGGCCGTCATCCACGGCGTAGAGCTGAGCCAAGTGCTGTCGTCCTTCGATGCGCACACGGCCGGTACGGTAAAGAACGCGCTGGTTCACGTTAGCTCCGCCCTTACCACCACGCCCAAGCCGGCCGGCGCGGGCGGGCTGCTCAGCCGGATTTTCAAGCTGTAAAAACGCAGCAACCTGTCATCCTGAGCAGCGCAAAGGACCTTATCACGTCTGAGCTACTATTTCATGCAGTTGTGATAAGGTCTTTCGCGCTGCTCAGTATAACAACTGGCAGCGAGTCTGCTAATCCGTTACTCCTCTAATCAGTTACTGTTTTCATGCCGGAAATACCCGTTTGGGTGGTAGTTGGCCTGGGCTTCGGTGACGAAGGCAAGGGCCTCGCCACCGATTACCTGTGCCGGGAGTTTCCCGGTGCCTTAGTAGTGCGCTTTAATGGCGGACCGCAGGCGGGGCATACGGTAGTGGCAGCGGATGGGCGGCGGCACGTGTTTTCCAGCTTCGGGGCCGGTACGCTGCGCGGCTGCCCCACCTATTGGTCGAGGCATTGCCCGGTGGCGCCGGGGCCGCTGCTGCGCGAGTACGCGGCCCTGCGGGAGCTGGGTGTGCAGCCCCGCCTGCTGCTGGATGGCCGCTGCCCCGTTATCACGCACTATGATGTGCTATGGAACCGGGTGCTGGAAACTGCCCGAGGAGACGCGCGCCACGGCAGCTGCGGGCAGGGCTTCGGGGCCACCGTGGAGCGGCAGGAAACCACGCCATTACGGCTATACGCGCAGGATCTGGCCTTCCCGGAGGTGTATGAGCATAAGCTCCAACAGATTCGGGCGCATTACCGCGTCCGGATTCAGCAGGAAACCAGCTTCGATTTTGACCGCCTCGACCATGACGCGGAGGACCTACGCTTCGCCGACTACGCCCGGCAGCTGGCGGCGCTCCGGCAACAGGGAGCAGTAGAGCTCGTCCGGGAAGCCGAGGTGTTGGCTCCCACGGCTCCGTGGCCGGCTCTGGTGTTTGAGGGGGCGCAGGGCGTGCTGCTGGACCAGGAGTTTGGCTTGTTTCCGCACGTTACGCGCAGCTTTACCACCTCGCGTAATGCCCTGGAGCTGCTGGTCCGGCACCGGCCCGGTACGGCGGCGCGGCTGCTGTACGTGTCGCGGGCCTACCATACCCGGCACGGGGCCGGCCCGCTGCCGCAAGCTGAGGTGTCGGTGCCGCTCATCCACCACGAGCAGGAAACCAACCAGTACAACGACCACCAGGAGCATTTTCGGCGCGCTCCGCTGTCGGTGAGCCTGCTGAACTACGCGCTGCGGTGCGACGCGCACTTCTCCGCCAGCCTGGAAAAATACCTGCTCCTGACCTGCCTCGACCAGCTGCCCGATGGCCGGATTCCGGCTTACGTGGAAGGACAGCCCCGGCCGTTGACGGTTCCTGAGCTGGGCGCTTTGCTTGACGAAGACCTGACCGGATACGTAGTTAGTCGCGGCCCCTGCGCCGATGACCTGCCGCCGCTGCCTACCTTTGCAGCCCGGTGACAAAACCGGCCGCCAGCGGTTATAGCCGCCGGATGGCCCCGCGCCGTCACTTCTATTGCTACTTTCCTTGACTCGCATGGCCGAAGAACTGCACCTCGACACCACTCTCAGCAAAGCCGAACAGTACCGGCAGCTCCTGCCCCAGATTCAAGCCCTCACCACCGGCGAGCCGGATCTGGTAGCCAATCTGGCCAACACCGTAGCGGCGCTGCGCCAGGCTTTCGGGTTTTTCTGGGTGGGCTTTTACCTAGTGAAAGAGGATGAGCTGGTACTGGGACCCTTTCAGGGACCTATTGCCTGCACCCGCATCCGGCATGGCAAGGGCGTGTGCGGAGCCAGCTGGGCACAAGCCGCCACGCTGCTGGTACCCGACGTAGAGCTGTTTCCCGGCCACATTGCCTGTAGCTCCGATTCTAAATCCGAAATAGTGGTGCCCGTGCTGAAAGACGGGCAGGTAGTAGCCGTGCTGGACGTGGACAGCGACCAGCTGAACGACTTCGACGAAGCCGATCAACTGGCCCTGGAGCAGCTAATGCCGCTGGTAGCCTCCTGGTTTTAGCTGAGTGAATTGAAATATAGGGCGTACATCGAAAGCCCGTTACTTCTTCTGTTGGAAGAGTAGCGGGCTTGCTGCTTCGTGGAATAAACGAAAAAGAACGGTTACCAGAGTCGGGTGTCGTTGATACCGGGCGGCAGCGGCGGCAACTCGCTGAAGCCAAGTACGCACCAGCCCGCCGCCACCCCGAAGGCGCCGCCGTTCAGCACGTAGCTGATCCAGCGGGTGGTGGTGCGGCCGCTGTACTGCTCGCTTTCCGGCTCATACTCTCGCATCAGCAGCAGGTCGCCCACGCAGAAGTGCCGGTCGTTTTCCCGCACATCGAAGGGTTTGGCCCCGCTTTCTACCGCTGCAAAGCAGGCCGGCCACACTTTCAGCTCGTGGGTGCCGGGCGCGGGCCGGGCGGCAGTAGTAAAAGGAGCGGTGTATTGATACGTCATGGTAGTAGAAAGTTGGGCTCAAGCCGCAAGGCGAGCTGTGAAACAAACCGCGCGTCAGTCACGGACCGGGAACCGTGTCAGGGAGGCAGGTGCCTCCTGTGGGCTAACCGGCAGGAGAAAATACGATTAAAAAATGTATTGCGTTGTAAATGAGTTGGGTATTGGTTTTTTTCGGGGCATAGATCAGGCCATTAGTTCCCCAAAAAAACAGCTAACGAACGTAGCCCTGCATAGGAAACGTTGGGTCCTGATAAGGTGCCGGAAGGGGTTCAGCGCGGCTGTTGGTATCGAAGAGCATGACTTCCCGACGGCTGGTAGTATAGGCTGGCCACCCGACCCCCGGCTGCCCGGTTTTGATGAATTGCGCCCAATGGCGGTGCATCAGGGCGGCCAAGGTGGGGTTAGATGCTTTGCCGCGCCAGGGCCCGGCCGCCGCCGTGGTAGTAGCTGCCGCCGAAGTACCCATCGGCGCATTCCACACGAACGCCAGCTCCTGCGCGTGGATGGGCCGGGTAACGGCATCGGCGTAATCGAAGCGGTATAGCCACACGGGCGGGCTTTTTTCCGCCAGCGTGAGGGCCAGCCGGTACGACGCCAGGCGGTAGAGGTAATCCGTCAGCACGGCATTCCAGGCCACTAGGGCCGGTTGATTTTGGCTAGTTTGCTGGTAAGCGCGCCACACATAGGGGCTATTGCGCGCCCCGAATACCTGTTGCAAGGCAGCTTCGCTGGGCTGGGCAATGACCGAGCCGGGGCCGGTGAACAGCTCCGCCTCGTTGCGGTTGGTGCCCATAAGTACCCGCACCGGTCTGCTGGTTTTCAGGTAGGTAAGTGGCGGCTGCGGAATAGTTTTGCCATCCAGCACGGGCCCGAAAACCTGCAGGCCGCCCGCACCGCTGGCAAACCGGCTTTGCGCCCGAATCAGGCTGTCGGCTGGTAGTGTGAGCAGTGCCCGCGCATCAGACAAGTGCAGGTACTGAAGAAGCTGCCGGGTTACGGCGGCGGCCGTGGCCGTATCGCGGATGGCCTGCACGGCCCCGCTTTCCAGAATCACCTGCTGAAACAGGCCCTGGGCCGCCGGCGTCACCAGCAGCGCGCCCACCAGCTTAGCCCCCGCCGATTCGCCCATCACCGTCACGCGGTTTGGGTCGCCGCCGAAGGCCGCAATATTTTGCCTTACCCACCGCAGAGCCGCCACCGCGTCGAGCAGACCGCAGTTGCCGGCCTGCGCGTACTGCGGCCCCAACTGGCTGTCCAGCTCCAGAAACCCCAGACTACCAAGGCGGTAATTGAAGCTCACGGCTACTACTGTATCCTGTGCGGCGAAGGTCCAGGTATCATTTTCCTGCCCCGAGCCGCCGGTGAAAGCTCCGCCGTGGACCCACACCACCACCGGCCGCCGCTGCCGGGTGGGAGCCGGTGTCCACACGTTCAGGTACAGGCAGTCTTCCTGGCCCTGGGTGGCGTCGGCGCTGCCTTGCAGGGATTTGGAGCCAAACAGGCGGGTGCTTTTTACTCCCTGCCAGCGGGCGGCTGGTTGGGGCGGCCGGAAACGCAACGGCCCAACCGGCGGCCGGGCGTACGGAATGCCCTGGAATACCCACAAACTACCCTGCTGGCTGCCCTGCACTTTTCCCTGCCGCGTCCGGACCACAGGCCCGTCTGGTTGCGCCAGACTAGCTGATATGGTGCCGAACCAGCAAAGCAAAGTGGCCAGCAACAGCCGTATGCGAAAAGAGTAAGCAGGCAGAGAGTGGGCAGCGGCCATAATTGAGTGGGAAGTGTAACGAGTATACCAAAGAATACACGCTAATGTGGTCCTGCCCTGACTTCGGGAAAAAATATGTGCGATGCGCGTCGCCGGGCCGACTCAAACAGTTAAGGCTGGCCTAATTACTGCCCAGTGGCTGTCGTGGTTTTTTCAGCCGGAGCCTTCGCGGGGGCGCCTTTGGCCCACACTTGCAGGGCCCGCACGGCGCGGTGCCAGTCGGCAATGCCGGCTTTGAGGCTTGGGCTGTCGGGGTTGGGAGTATATGAACTGTCATCCTGGGCCAGAGCCTGGATTTCGGCCAGGTCTTTCCAGTAGCCTACGGCCAGGCCGGCGAGGTAAGCCGCCCCGAGGGCCGTGGTTTCGGCCATGCCGGGGCGCACGACTTTAGTGTGCAGGACGTCGGCCTGAAACTGCATCAGCAGCTTATTCACCGTTGCGCCACCATCCACGCGCAACTCCGCAATGGCGAGGTTGGAGTCGGCTTCCATGGCCTTGAGCACGTCCATCGTCTGGTAGGCAATGGCTTCCACGGCGGCGCGGGCAATATGCGCCGCTGTTGTGGCCCGGCTCATCCCGAAGATGGTGCCCCGCGCGTACGGGTCCCAGTAGGGCGCGCCCAGCCCCGCAAACGCCGGTACGAAGTACACGCCGCCGTTGTCCTCTACCTGCGTGGCCAGCTGCTCTATTTCCGACGAAGCCCTGATGATGCCCAGATTGTCGCGCAGCCACTGTACCACCGCCCCGGCAATGAAAATGCTGCCTTCCAGCGCGTAACATACCTTACCATCAAGCTGCCAGCCGATGGTAGTCAGCAGGTTATGCTGCGAGGGTTTGGGCGTTTCGCCGATGTTCATCAGCATGAAGCAGCCCGTACCGTAGGTGCTTTTCACCATGCCCGGCTCAGTGCACATCTGCCCGAAAAGAGCCGCCTGCTGGTCGCCGGCAATGCCGGCAATCGGAATCTTGCTGGCAAACAGCGTGGTTTTGGTTTCGCCGTACACCTCGCTCGACTGCTTCACGGTGGGCAGCATGCTGCGCGGAATATTGAACAGGGCCAGCAGTTCGTCGTCCCAGCCCAGGGTATGGATGTTGAACAGCATCGTGCGTGAGGCGTTGCTCACGTCCGTGACGTGCAACTCACCCTGCGTGAAATTCCAGATCAGCCAGCTATCCACCGTGCCAAACGCCAGCTCGCCGGCCTCAGCCTGCACGCGGGCTCCCGTTACGTTATCCAGAATCCAGCGCACCTTACTGGCGGAGAAATAAGCGTCGAGCAGCAGGCCGGTTTTGCTGCGAATCAGGTCCTCGTGCCCTTCTTCACGCAGCTGGTCGCAGTACTCGGCCGTGCGGCGGTCCTGCCACACAATGGCGTTGTAGACCGGCGCGCTGGTCTGGCGGTTCCACACCACTACGGTTTCGCGCTGGTTGGTAATGCCGATGGCCGCAATGTTGCGGCCGTTGTGACCTGCCTTCACTGTCGCCTCGGCCGCTACACCCGCCTGGCTCGACCAGATTTCGCGCGGATCATGCTCCACCCAGCCCGGCTTAGGGAAAATCTGTGGGAACTCCTTCTGCGCCTGGGCCACAATCTGGCCTTTTTGATCGAAGAGAATAGCGCGGGAGCTGGTGGTGCCCTGGTCGAGGGCGAGGATGAATTGCTGCATGGGAAGCAGGTTGTTAAGGGCGGGAAGTTTCCGTAAAAGAGGCTTCTGAGGCGTAGGGCTTACTATGGGTAGCCGCAGCACGGCGGAGCAGCCGGGACACAATAGTCGCGGCCTGCCGTTGCAGATGTATGCGGGGGCAGGACGCGACGCCAACTTATTGCATTTCTACCCTGTTTGCAGCAGATAGTTCTGAGCCACCTGCGTAAAGTCGGCCACCTGCGCCTGCTGCCAGGCGTGGTCGTGGCCCAGTTCCCGGGCCAGCAGCGCCGCCACTGCGGGAGCCATCCGAATAGCGGCCTCGGCATCCAGAAACAGCACCCGTACGCGGCGGGCCAGTACGTCTTCCACGGTGCGGGCCATTTCGTAGCGCGCCGCCCACACTACTTCGGCTTGTACAAATTCGAGCGTTTCGTCCAGCTTTGCGCCCAGGGCGGGTTGCTGCTTTATCAGTTCGAGCAAAGCCGGTTGGTCGCTGCCATACACGTAGAGGTGGTTGCGGCGGTCCTCGTCTGTAGTAAGCAGCGCGCCGTGGATAGGCAAATCAGCGGTTTTACTCTTCGCTTTCGGTAGTTTTTTGAGGCTAATAGCCTTATCCACTGCGTCTTGGCCCATACGGCGGTAGGTGGTCCATTTGCCTCCCGTGATGGTAATGAGCCCGGCCTCGGATACCAGAATCTTGTGGCTGCGCGAAATTTCCCTGGTTTTCGCCGAGCCATTCTGCGGCGCCGCCAGTGGCCGCAGGCCCGCGAATACACTCAGCGCGTCGCTCCGTCTGGGGGCCCGGGCGAGGTAACGGCCGGCCGTACGCAGGATGAAGTCGATTTCCTCTTCCAGGGCCTTGGGTTCTTCGCTGTACTCCTTGAGGGGCGTGTCGGTGGTGCCGAGGATAACCCGCTCGTGCCACGGCACGGCAAAAAGCACGCGCCCGTCATCCGTCTTCGGAATCATGATGGCATCATTGCCCGGCAGAAACGACTTATCGAGCACGATGTGGACGCCCTGACTGGGACGCACCAGCTTTCGGGTGCCGGGCTTATCCAGTTGCAGAATCTCGTCTACAAAAATGCCAGTGGCATTTACGACGACTTTCGCGTTGATTTCATACGCTTTTCCGGTCTCGCGGTCCACGGCTTGTACCCCGGCTACCTGGCCCTGCGCATCTTTCAGGATGCCGCGCACCGCGCAGTGGTTGAGCAGCGTGCCACCCATTTCCACGGCCGTCTGGGCCAGGCTGATGGCCAGACGGGCATCATCGAACTGCCCGTCTTGGTATACCACGCCGCCGTGCAGTCCCTCGGTCCTGATGTTGCCCAGGCGCCGAATCGTCTCCTGCTTGCTGATGTGTTCAGCCGCACCCAGGCTGAGCTTGCCCGACAACAGGTCGTATACTTTCATGCCGAAGGTATAGTATGCTCCGCCCCACCACTCATAGTTAGGAATGATAAATGATTGGTTTTTAACCAAATGAGGTGCGTTTTTCAGTAACAGCCCTCGTTCGTACAGAGCTTCCCGCACCAGAGAAATGTCGCCCTGGGCTAGGTAGCGCACCCCGCCGTGAACCAGCTTGGTGGCGCGGCTGCTCGTGCCTTTGGCAAAATCGGTTTGCTCAAGCAGCAGCGTTTTGTAGCCCCGACTAAGCCCGTCGAGGGCTACGCCCAGGCCCGTTGCTCCACCACCAATTACAACCAGGTCCCAGATGGGCTGGCTGGTCAGCGGGGCCATGAGAGCGGGTCGGGAAAAGGCCGCGGCTTTGATTTCGTTTCGCATGGCGTTGTTTTGAAAAGTAATTTCTTTCCTTCTACGGGTATGAATGCCAGCGTGAAATGACCTCAACTGCTTCCGCAACAGCTTCAGCGGTTAAACCATATTGAGGTACCCCCGGCTCAACCAGAAGATGATGCATACGGCCCAGTAAGCCATTGTGCTGGCTGCTTCATTAAAGTCTGGTAAGCGTAGCTTTGGCCGCGTCTGCGGGCTGGCGCAGGTGTATTATATTGTCACGGATCGGGGAATAGCCCGCGCCGACAGCCGCCAAATCACGGGACCGGGCATGCTGCCGACCAGTGGGTGAAGCAGAATAGCCGTGTCATCTGGTCTGCTGGCGAATAATTTAGGATTGACAGACAGCCTGCCACTCAGGGCAAGGGCAGGCCTCGTTAGTTACCGGAGCCAATGCTACATGGTATAGCCGGCGTACAGCAGATATGCGCGGTAGCGAGCTGACATGCAATTTCTTGCGGTGTAGGTGGCCCACCCCCATCAGACGATGCGCAGCAATTGCGCCTTGGCGGGTCTACTTGCGCAAAAGAAAAAGGCCAGCTAATTCCGAAGAATCAACTGGCCTTTCTAGGTAGCGGGGACTGGACTCGAACCAGTGACCTTTGGGTTATGAGCCCAACGAGCTACCAACTGCTCCACCCCGCACTGTTTGGTATTACAAATGTAGTAGCCTTTTTTGGAAAGGCATCATTTGGGGTCGCAAAAATACTGAAATAGTTTTCTATCGACTGATTATCAGGAGTAAAAATTTTGGCAAGTTTTTAAAAAGCAGCATGGAGTACAGGATTTAGGGCTTTTACCGCTTCGGGAAAAAGCTTGTCGTAAGGTAAATCATTGTTTCTTTCTATTACCTGCAACCAACATCCGCATGACTACGCTTTTCCACACTTCCCTCCGCTGGGGCGCGGCTGCCCTCCTGGCAGGCTCTACCCTGACTTCTTGCAACACAGCCCAGACTACTGAGTCGGACGCTACCACTACGGCCACGACTACTGATTCCATGGCCACAGCTCCGACGGCTCCGGCCCCGGCTGGTCCCGTGCCTGTGCGGCCCACCGGCCCGGCTCCGGCCTGGGCTACCGGCATCAAGCCCGAAATGCAGGCCGTTATTGAAACTCTGGTCAGCCTGGGTGGTAAGCCTATCGAAACTCTCTCAGCCCAGGAGGCCCGGCAGCAGCCCACGCCCGCCGACGCGGTGATGAAGCTGATGCAAGCCAACAACATCCCAACGCCCCCCGTGACGGCCGATACTATGAGCCGCATGGTGATGCCCGGCGTAAAAGTGCGCATCTACACGCCCAAAGGCGCTACCGGCACGCTACCGGTGGTGGTGTACTACCACGGGGGCGGCTGGGTTATTGCCAACCTCGATACGTATGATGCCTCCGTGCGGGGCCTGGTGGAGAAAACCGGGGCCATTTTCGTGTCGGTGGCCTACCGGCAGGCGCCGGAGCATAAATACCCCACGGCCCACAATGATTCGTTTGCGGCATATCAGTGGGTGCTCAAAAATGCCGCTTCTTTTAAAGGCGACCCGCAGAACGTAGCCGTGGTGGGCGAGAGTGCCGGTGGTAATCTGGCCGCCTCGGTGAGCATGATGGCCCGCGACAAAAAGGTGATGCTGCCCAAGCATCAGGTGCTGGTGTACCCCATTGCCGGCTACGACCTGAACACGCCCTCGTACCAGCAGAACGCCCAGGCCAAGCCGCTCAATAAGCCCATGATGGCTTGGTTCTTCGAGAAGTATTTGCGCGGCGCGGCCGATGGCAAGAGCCCAATGATTTCGCTGGTGAATGCCAACCTGAAGGGCATGCCCGCCACCACCATCATCACCGCCAGCCTCGATCCGCTGATGAGCGACGGTAAGATGCTGGCCGATAAGCTGAAAGCCGCCGGCGTCGCCACTAAGTACGAAAACTTTGAAGGCGTAACCCACGAGTTCTTCGGTATGGCCGCCGTGGTGCCCCAGGCCGCTCAGGCCCAGGACCTGGCCGCCGGCGAACTGAAAAACGCCCTGATGAAGTAGGGTTTAGAAGGTAGAGCTGAGAACCTGGAATTAAGAAGTAAGCCGTCCGTTCTATGACCCGTTTGGGTCAATAGAACGGACGGCTTACTTCTGTTTTTTAAAACCAATGCTTCCATTCTGTTTGTCCCAAAAGGCTCATAGAGCCAAAGTCTCAGTTCTAAAATCTAGTTTCTCAACGCTAAAACCGACTAGTAATGCCGAAGTGGATTTTGCCAGTGCTCAGAGCCAGCCGCTGCTGGGAGCTTCGGCCCAGGGCGTACACAAACTGAAACTGGCCGGCGGCGGTGCGGAAGCTCAGACCCGCGCCCAGGCCGGTGGGCGTATCCTGCGGGTACGGGTCGTTGGGGAGGTTGCGACGGAGATACGCTTGGTCCACGAACAGGAACACGTAGGCATCGGAGCCAGTGAACTGCCGGAACTCGGCGGTGCCCACGGCGTACTGGCTGGCGTAGAAATTCAGCTCGTTGAAGCCCCGTAGCGTGGCCAGGCCGCCCAGCCGAAACAGGTCGTTGAGGAAGAGCCGTTCGTTGAGCAAAGCTTCGCCGCGCAGGCGCGTGAGCAGTACGCCGGCCCGGCCGATGCGCAGGTACCGTTCGGCCCGCAGGCCCAGGGAAATCTGGCGGGTGCGGAGCGGAATATCTTCATAGATGTCACTGCGCAGGCCGCCGTTCCGGCTGATGACCTTGGTGCCGATGGCGGCCTGCCCACTGACCAGCAGGCCACGCCGGGGAAAATACGGGTCGTCGAGGGTGTTCCAGGTGTAGTCGAGGCCGTAGGAGCTGTAGCGGGAATCAATGTTGGCCGGCAGCTGGCGCAATGTAGAGTCGACGGAAAGCAGGCGCGACGCGCGCCATTCCACAAACACAGCCAGCCGGCCCGCCAGGGCCGTGGGGTAGGCAAACTGCAGGCGCGGCCGGGTGGTCAGGAACAGTGTATCCTGCTTGAGCAGGTTGAAGGAGCCGCTCAGCTCCAGCGGCGTACCGAAGAAGGCGGGATGCAGATACTGCGCATCCAGCAGCTGAGAGTTAGCATCGAGCTTGCGCCACTGCAGCCCCACACCCTTGCCGCCGCCGTTGATGTTGCGCAGGTTCAGGGTTACGTCGCCGGTGATTTGCACCCGTTTCTGGCCCACGCCGGGGTTCGGGTTCGGCAGTACACCCACAATGGCGTCGAACTGATTGGATGTGCGGTCTTCGAGCAGAAAAAACACCCGCGCCCGGCCCTGGGCAAAGCGCACTTCCGGCTCGGCTTTTACCTGCAGATAGGGCAGCTGGCGCAGGCGGCGGGCCGCTTCCAGCACCCGCTGCTGACTGAACGGCTGGCCGGGCTCCAGCTGCAGATATTTGGTCAGGAAGCGGGTCTTTGTCTTGGTTTTACCGATGATCTGGATGGAATCGAATACCACGGCCGGGCCCCGGCGCAGCACCACCCGGCCCTCTACCTCGGTGCCAGTCAGGGCCACGGAATCGAGGCCGATGGTGGCAAACGGGAAGCCCTGGTTTTCAGCTTCGCGCAGGATATTCTCCTGCAGTTTGGCCCACTCCTGCGGCCGGAGCGGCTGCTGCTGGAACAGCTTGTCGCGGAAGCCGGCGCGGGTGAGCAGGCCGTCGCCGAGGTTACCGTTGCGCACCCGGGCCCAGCGGAATTTCTCGCCCACGTACAGCCGGACTTGCAGCGTGTCGTGGCGCCAGCGCAGCTCGTCGGCCGAGGCCGTCAGGTAGGCATCGGCCTGCAGGGCCAGCACCAGAGCCCGTACTTCCCGCAGGGCCGCCAGAGAATCGGGCACTGCCAAGCGGTAGCGGTAAGGACGCAGCAGCGGTTGGTCGGTGGCCTCGGTAAGCAGCATTATCGAGACTGGGCGCACGGGGTGGGCCGGTGGTAAGGTGGCTTTCCGGGCCGAATCGGGGGGCGAGGTGGCGGCAGGCGAGGCCGAGAGGGGCGGGGCGGCGGGGTTGAGCGGCGTAGTGCCCTGCGCGGCGGCCGGCCGGCCCGGCAGGACCAGCAGCAATAACCACCAGAAAACGAGGGCGCGGGCGTACATTTGCAGTCTGAAACGCGAATCGCCGCGTTTAATTTCCCGAAAGTAGCGTTTACTGTCTTTGCCTTCGACTGCGCCCGCCCGGTTTACGCCGTTCGGCGGCCGGCAGCCCGGGCAAGTTGCCCTTCCGCATGTCCGGCCTCTACCTCCACATTCCCTTCTGCAAGCAGGCCTGCCACTACTGCGACTTTCACTTCAGCACGTCGATGGCCCTCAAAAGCCGACTGGTCGACGCTTTGGTAGAAGAGTTGGCTTTGCGGCACGCCTACCTGGGGCCCTCCCCGATAATAAACACCATATACTTCGGCGGCGGCACGCCCTCTTTGCTCACGGCAGCCGAGCTTGATACGCTGCTGGCGGCCGTGCACCGCCATTTCCGGGTGGCCCCCGACGCGGAAATTACCCTGGAAGCCAACCCCGACGACCTCACCCCGGCCAAGGTGCGCGAGCTGGCGGCCTCGCCCGTGAACCGGCTCAGTATCGGGCTACAAAGCTTCCACGAGCCGCACCTGCGGCTGATGAACCGCGCCCACTCGGCCGAGGAGTCGGGGGCGGCGGTGCGACGGGCGCAGGACGCGGGCTTCGAGAATATTTCCATCGACCTGATTTACGGTGTGCCCGCCCCCGACCATGATATCTGGCAGCAGGATATGGCCCGGGCGTTTGCGCTGGAAGTGCCGCATATGTCGTGCTACGCGCTTACCATTGAGCCCGATACGGTGTTTGGGCGGCAGCTCAAGAAGGGCAAGTTTCTGGCCCCGCCCGATGAGTTTGTGGCCGCGCAGTTTGAGCAGCTGCTGCTGGAAATGGCCCGCCACGGCTACGAACAGTACGAAATCAGCAACTTCTGCCGGCCCGGCCGCGAGTCGAGGCACAACGCGGCGTACTGGCGCGGGGTGCCCTACCTGGGGCTGGGACCGAGCGCCCATTCCTTCAACGGGCACAGCCGACAGTACACCGTGGCCAACAACCCGCAGTACGTAACGGCCGTGCTCGACGAAGGCCGCGTGCCCGCTACCGTGGAGGAACTCAGCCCCCGCGACCAGGCCAACGAGTACCTGATGACCAGCCTGCGCACCGCCCGGGGCTGCAACCTGCGCCGCTTGCGCGACGAGCTGGGCCTGAACCTGCTGCAGGAGCGCGCCGCGTATCTGCAGCAGCTGCAAGCCACTGGCTTGGCCCGCCTGGACGAAGGCCAGGTGCTGCGCCTCACCGACGCGGGCAAGCTGCTGGCCGACCACATCACGCTGGAGCTGTTTCAGGGCGAAGAATAACGGCGGCGGCGGCGGATTTTCCGGCTTTTATCCTTTCTTTGAAACAGCCGACCGGCCGGACTTCTTCCGGTTGCCCCGCGCCGCTTACCGCGCAAAGCCCTGCTGGCTTTGTCAATCCAGTGATTATGAGACGACTGATAGACGCGCTGGCCGACGATACCGACTTCTTCATCGAGCAGGTGCAGCTAACGGCCATTGTGTTCGATAACTCCGACGACGTGACCATCTGGGCCACGACGTTTTTTGATAACGAGCTGCATTTTTTTCATCTGGGCCTCACTTTTCAGCAGTTGGACCTGTTGCTGCGCGTGGCCGCCGAGCGGGCCGAAGCGTTGCAGGAAGACGTGGCCGATGCTCTGGCTACCGTGCGCGACTGGCCCTGCCTGCTCGAATACAACAGCGAGGCCAACCCGCCCGTGCCCTTGCCCAACGTGGCCCTGAAACTTTCCTGCACCTACCCCGCCGACCTGTTTGAGGATGAGGAGGAAGGCGAGGACGATGATACCTTCGACATCAGCATGAACGCCGACAGCGAAGAAGCCGAGGAGTACGAATCGGGCCAGCCCCACAACATCTTCTACCTCGAAGACGTGTTCCTGCGCATCGAACCGTGAGGGGGAGTGATGAGAGTTGAGGTATGAATGATGAATTAATGATTCCACTTCAGTAGCTGTAAAAGCTAACCGCACTCAATTACCGCTTAGCCAGCAATTCATACCTCAACTCTCATCACTCAACTCTTTCAACAACGTGTTCTACCTCATTCCCGGGCTGGGGGCCGATGAGCGGGTGTTTCAGCGGCTGCAGCCGTTGCTGCACGGCGCAACCTGCCTGCTGCCGTGGCTGACGCCGGAGCCGGAGGAGACGCTGCCGCACTACGCGTCCCGCATGGCCGCCGCCATTCCGGTAGGCGCCGAAGGGTTGTTGGTGGGGGTGTCGTTTGGCGGGGTGGTGGCGTTGGAAATCAGCCGGTTGCGGCCGGGGTTGCGCACGGTGCTCATCAGCAGCATTCCTGATGCCGACTGCCTGCCGCCGCTGCTGCGCCTGGTGCGGGCCACGCGGGTGTACCGGCTGGTGCCGCCCCAGCTACTGAAGCTGTTTCCGCGAGCCGGGCAGTGGTATTTTGGGGTGCGCAACGGGGCCGAATACCGCCTATTCCGGCAGATTCTGCGGGATATGGAGCCGGTATACACCCGCTGGGCCATTCACCGGCTGCTGCACTGGGACAGCACCCACGTCGGCCGTAGCATCCAGATTCTAGGTACTCGCGACCGGGTATTTCCGCCCGGTCCCACGCCGGTAGAGTACCTCATTCCCGGCGGCGGCCATTTTATGGTCCTCAGCCACGCCGAAGAAATCAGCCGAATTTTGAATAATCTGGTGGAAGAACCCCAATAGTAGCCCGTCATTATGAGCTTGCTGAGGAATCTCGCGTGCTGACGTTATTGGAAGAGAACGTCATGCTGAGCCTGCCGAAGTATCTCGCGTGCTGATGTCAGAGTAGCATTGCAACGTCAGCACGCGAGATTCCTCGCAGACTCGGAATGACGTTCTGAGGTCTGTTTACTATTGCAACGTCAGCACGCGAGATGCTTCGGCAAGCTCAGCATGACGTTTTGGGGTTTGTTTACCATCGCAACATCAGCACGCGAGATTCCTCGATAAGCTCGGAATGACTGGCTTTAGTGTCGTCCACTCGTTTACCCACTACCAAATTCATGCTTGCCACCTACCCTTACCACGGCCGCACGTTTGCCTTCGACCCGGCCGCGCCGCTGGATATTTCCCTGCCCCTGGCCCCCGGCGAAAACCAAGTGAACTGCTTCTGGGCCGAGCCGGTGCAGTTCGACGTGATTCAGGTGGGCGACTTTGTGGGCAGCGTGGCGCAGGGCGGCAGCACCAACTACCAGCGCGTACACCTCACGCCCCACGGCAACGGTACGCATACGGAGTGCTACGGCCATATTTCGCCCGATCCGGCGGCTACGCTCAACCGCTGCCTACGGCGGTTTCTGTTCGTGGCCCGGCTGCTATCGGTGCAGCCCCGGCCCCAGGCCAACGGCGACGAAGTGGTGCTGCTGTCCGACGTGCGCCGGGAACTGGAAGGCGGCCCCGAAGCCGCCGTGCGCCCCGAGGCCTTGATTCTGCGCACCCTGCCCAACCACCGCGCCAAGCGCACCCGCCAGTACTCGGGCACCAATCCCACTTACCTGGAGCCCGCCCTGGCCGAGTACCTGGCCCAGCATCATATCGAGCACCTGCTGCTGGATCTGCCCAGCGTGGATCGGGAAGAGGACGGCGGGCAGCTGCTGGCCCACCATGCATTCTGGCAGTACCCCCAGGCTACCCGCCACGCGGCTACCATCACCGAGCTCATCTTCGTGCCCGATGACGTGGAAGACGGCCTCTACCTGCTCAACCTCCAGGTCACCAGCCTGGAGCTTGATGCCAGTCCCAGCAAACCCATTCTCTACGCTCTGCGCCAAGCCTGAGCCAGTAGCGCGAACCGCAAAGTTTGCCCCACGGGCGGCCCATCCGGTCGGCGGCGGGTTAGCGTATGTTGGCCGAACCGTGTAAGTTCGTGATTCACTGCTGTGTTGCTATGTCTGCTATTCTAGCTTCTTCCCGTCGCCCCTTGGTACGCTTCCTGCTGGTTGCGACCGGGATATACCTGCTGTGGTTCTTCCTGTACGACCGGAATCTGGCCCTGGATGGTCGGCTGGATGCGGCCCTGTCGCGCAATATTGCGGCGGCCGGCGCGGGCATGCTGCGGGTTTTCGGGTTTGACACCCAGGTAGATGCGGTTCAGCCCCGGCTGCTGGTGATGGACGGCCGCCCCGGCGTTATCGTGGGCGACCCGTGCAACGGGCTGGTGCTGTACGCGCTGTTTGCGGGCTTCGTGCTGGCGTTTCCGGGCGGCGGGGTGCGCAAGCTATGGTTCATTCCGCTGGGCATTACCGCCATTTACCTGCTGAACGTGGTGCGGGTAGCGGCCCTGGCCCTCAACCACCACTACTATCAGCAGTCCGTCGAGTTCAACCATCATTACACCTTCACCTTCGTGGTGTACGGCAGTATTCTGCTGCTCTGGATGTGGTGGGTCACGCGCCTGCACCCGGAGGCCCGCACCTTCAGCCAAGCCGCCGCATGAGTCCGGCCTTGCAACGCGGGTTGCGCTACGCCGCCATTGCGGGGCTGGTGGTGGTGCTATTTCTGCTGGGCGTAAACTCGGGGCCGGCGTATCACGCCCTCACGCACGCCTGGGCGGCCGTATTGCCCACGTCGCTAGCGGAAAGTCTGCGGCAGGGCACCAGCACGCTCGTCACCAAAAAGAGCCTGCCGGCTATGCTCACCTACGGCATCTTCTACACCAGCCTGTGCCTGCTGCTGATTGGCTTGCTGCTGGGTACCTGGCGGCGGCTGGGGCTGGCTCTTACAGCGTACTGGCTGGTATTCGGGGCCTGTGCGCTGCTGCTGGTGCTGGGCAAACTCGGCCACCTCGATTGGGCCTACCAGCTCGCCCGCCGCCTCATTGATATGGTCGTTTCGCCACTGCCGGTTATTATCCTCGTGCCACTGCTGCACTGGCAGCGGCGAATTTCGGTAAGTGAAATTGTCATTGCGAGGACGAAGGACGATGCAATCCATCCTTCACGCAGCGCAAAACTCTGAAAAGCAGAAAGCCCCTGACGTCAGCATAGACGTCAGGGGCTTTCCAGTTTTTTTAAGCTTGTCACATTAAAAAGGATGGATTACTTCGTCGTTCCTCCTCGCAATGACGGCTTAGTTCAGCCACACCGTCAGGAGCATCTCGAAGCGGTGAGGGGCGTAGGCGTTGTAGTAGGGCGCTTCGCCCTCGAACCCGAGGACGTGGACCAGGGCCATGCCTTCGGTGTGCGAGTCTACTACCCGCACGGGGTAGAGCTGGCCTTCCTCGGGCCAGTGGCCTACGTGGTTGTAGGGGCGCTGGCTGGCATCGACGCAGCGCGCATAATCAACGAAAGGAGCGTGGCGGGTAGCTTCCGCCAGCGTCAGGTTAGCAACTTCGTACTTCGGCATGATGGGTCGTTCTACAAGAATACTGCCCGAATGATTCCTTTTCCGGCGGAAAAGTTGTCTGGCTCAGGTAGTTCAATCAAAGATTAGAGCTGGAACTGCAGGCTCGCTTTTACCCCAAAGGTACGGGCTCCGGGCAAATTCCGGTAGGTGAGGCGGTGCAGGAAGTCAACGCGCAAGACCTTGAGAATGTTCTCCACGCCGTAGCCAACTTCAGCGTATGGTACCCGGCCCAGGGCCCGGAAGGTGGGCAGCGGCCCCCCGTTGATGGGGTCTTCGGCCGGAATGATGCGGCGGTTGGCTTGGCTTACGCCGCCCCATAGCACGTTGCCGGTGGCTACCAGCCGCCAGTTGAGCTGCTTGATGGCGGGCAACGAGTTGAGCAGAAACCCATCGAACCGGTTCTCCACCCGAAACGCCACGTACCGGTCGCTCACGAACTCAAAGTAGCGCATCAGGTTGAACGCCCCCGCATTGTAGAACGGCGACTGGTTGCCGAGGTGGGTTTTGAGGACCGGATACGGCACTGTGCTCGGAATGTAGCCCGCATCGAGGCGGTAGTCGGCGCGGCCGAGTTGGCCCAGGCGCAGGCTCTGGTCGATGAGCAGGTTGAGTTTGTGGTAGCGGAAATCGGAGCCCAGTACCTCATCCAGGCCCAGCGTGTAGCGCACCGTAAACACCGGCCACCGCTTCAGCCCAATGGCCGTGCGGCGGTTCTGGTTGTTCTGAATCAGCACCTCATCCCGGGCGTAGCGCGACTCCACCACCACTTCCGAGAGGCCGAACTTATCGGCGGTAGGTGCGCCGGGGCGGGTTTCGCGGGTGTAGTAGGCAAACGGGTAGAGCGGCTCGAACTGCTGCCGCCGCAGAATCACGCGCTGGGTAAAGCCCCGGAACAGGTCCGACTGCACGGCCAGCGTGGTCAGGTCGCGGCGCAGCGGGCGGCTGCTGGTGATGTTGCCCAGCCGGGCCGAGGCCTCAAACAGCGGGTTTTCGAGGGCGTAATCGTTGTCGAGCAGGGCCACCTGGTCCAGGTCGCGGCGATGCTCGAAGTTCATCACCGTCCAATGGTTGCGGTTGAGCACGCGCTGCACCCGCAGGCCGTACTTGAAGCGGCCGTCCTGGGTGCCGTAGGCCAGGTAGGTGCGCAGCAGCCAGTCGCGGCTCCACTCGGGCGTGGTCCGGAAGCCCGCCCGGAAGCGGTGGCCCTCAATGTTGTTGAAGCTGTACGTGGCCAGCAGCGGGCCGATATCCACCTTGCCCAGGCGGTAGTAGCCGTTCACGGCCACATCGGCCAGTTCCAGCACCGAGCGTACGGCCGGCAGCTTGCGCACGGTGTCCAGCACCATCATGGTGGCCTGCTCCTGGCGGCTGAGCGTATCGGGCCGGTTTTGCTCGAAGAAGCCCTTGGGTACCTCGAAGGCGTCGGCGGCGGTTTCCAAAGGCCGGTCGTAGAACGGCAGCGGCCGGGGCTGGTTCACCTGAAAGCCGGAGTTGATAATGGTGAGGCGCGCCAGAATGCCAGTGCTGCCCTTAGTGGGCTTGATGCCGATGACCACTCGCGTCTGGCGGGGCAGCCACTGACCGGCCGGGGTGGGGGCCATTTCCTGCCGCACCCGCACCTGCTCAATAAAGTTGAGGTTGGCCTCGGGACTCACCGCCAGATCGAGCTTGCGCAGCGCGTAGGTGTCGGTGGTAATCCAGATGGTGCCGGTAAAGGCCAGGTCCTGGGGCCGGCGTGGCTGTACGCCAATGCGGTAGCAAAAGTCCTGGCCCACCAGCACCGAATCCTGCAACTCGTACTCGTAGGTGAACTTCCATCCGTCGGCAATGGGCGAGATGAAGTCCTTGCCCAGCAGCTGCTGCCAGTTGCGGTAAAAGTCCCAGTCCTGAAACGACGAGCCCATAATCTGCGACACCACCGAGCCTTCCCGGGGCGTGGCCCCGCGCATCTGGGTGCGCCGGATTTCCTCGCGGCGGCGCAGCGGGTCGTTGAGCTGGTAGAAGCGCGACAGCACTTCGGAGGCGAAGATGGGTACCACGGCCTTGCCGTTGGCGTCGCGCGGAATGCCCAGGCTGTCGGCCACCTGCGTGAGCTGGCGCAGGGCCTTGCGCCGGCTCACGGCGTCGGGCAGGTTGTTGAGGGCTACCTCGGTGCGGCTGTAGCTGTCGAACTCGAAGACCGTGAGGGCGCGCTTGTCGTTGCGGGGCTTGCGGGCCTGCACCTGGCGCAGAATACGGTAGGCCGGATTCTCGCGGGGCCGCACTACCACCTCCCCCAACGATACCGAGCCGCTGCCCAGAGTAAAGTTGAGAGTTTGCTTTTCGGCGGTGCTGCTCACCCGCTTCTTCTGGGTGGCGAAGCCAATGGCCGAGGCCACCAGCGTATCGACGGGGCCGGTGATAGTGAGCTGATAGCGGCCGGCGTCGTCGGCGGTGGCTCCCTGGCTGGTGCCGCGCACGAACACGGAGGCAAACGGCACCGGCTGGCCGTTAGCGGCCTCCGTGACACGCCCGCTGAACACCATGCGCTGGCCCCGGGCCGCCGACACGCCCAACCCCACGAGCAGCAACAGCAGAAAAAACGGGCGTAATACGGGCATACGTGGTGATAATGAGCGCAGGCCGTACGGGGGCAAGCTATCCTGCAAGTAAGATACCGCGCTGAGGCCAGAAAGCCAATTTTAGGTAGGAGGGTAGGAGGGTAACGAAACCTTCCGACCCACACACCCTCGCACCCGCCTACTCTCACTTAGGGCATTCCTCGCGGGTAAGGGTTTCGTTGATGTGAATAGCTGCGGAGCTGCCTTCGGCGGCTGCCAGAATAGCCTGTTGGGTACCGGGCGTAGTATCACCGGCGGCGTAGAGGCCGGGAATGGAGGTTTGCTGTTTCTTATCTATCCAAACAGCGCCCTTGCTGGTGAGGCGGCAGCCGAGCTGTTCGGCCAGCGGGGTGCGCTGGTGCTGATGCGCATGGATGAACACCGCCGTGCGCGCCAGCTTCTCCCCCGACTCAAACACGATGTGCCGCAGCTCGCCGTTTTTGGTGCCCTCCAGCCGCGCTACCGGTTCCTCCCGCACCCGGATATTCTGCTGGCGCAGGCGGCGGCGGGCGTTGGCCGTGAGGTAGGCCGGGTCTTCCACGCAGGCCACCACATCGGAACTCCAGCGGCTCACCAGCAAAGCCAGCCCGGTCACCAGCTTGGCCCGGCCGTACACGGCCAGGGGTTGGTCGCGCACTTCCCAACCGTGGCAGTAGGGGCAGTGCAGCACCCCGCGTCCCCACAGGTCCCGCATTCCGTCGATGGGTGGCAGCTCGTCTTCCACGCCGGTGGCCAGCAGCACTTTCCGGGCCGTGAGGAGAGTGGTATGGCCGGTTTCGCCCTCAATGGTCAGCCGGAATTGTTGGGCCAGTACTTCCACGGCTGTTACCCGCCCGGCCTGTATTTCCACCGTTTGATATGGCGCGAGCTGTTCGCGGCTCAGGCGCAGCAGCTCGGCCGGCCGGGTGCCGTCGCGGGTGAGAAAGCCCTGCACGGCCGGTGAGGGAGCATTACGCGGCGTGCCGCCATCCATCACCAGCACCCGGCGCAGGCAGCGGCCCAGCGTGAGGGCGGCACTCAGCCCGGCCGCCCCGGCTCCAATGATGGCCACGTCTACATCGGTAATGGGGCGGCGTGGGGCACGGTGGCGGGGTGTTCGGGGAGCGGGCATTGCAGCAGGATGTATAAAGCAGTGAACAGACCTATACCGGTAACGGTAGCTGTAGGTTGAGAAGAAGGCGCAGGAGAGAAAACCGGCACCAAACAAAAAGCCCCTTCTCCAGGGAGAAGGGGCTTTCGTAAGCGGGGGAAATACCGCGTGGGGTTATTCCTTAATCAGACGCTTGGTGAATACCTGGCTGTTGCCCTGTACCTGCACCAGGTAGCTGCCGGTGGGCAGGCTGGTTACTTCCAGCAGGTCGTTGGTGCCGCCCTGGCGGGAGAGCGTGCGCACCGTGCGGCCGGTCATATCGGTAATGGTTACCTGATACGTACCCTGGGCAGCACCCGAAAGGTCGAGGCGAGCATCAACCGAGCTGGTAGCTGGATTCGGATATACTTCCACTGCCGTGCGAGCTGCTGCCGGGAAGCTTACCGTCTGCACCGAGCTGAACGCTTCTGTGCCGTCCGTGTCTACCTGTCGCAGGCGGTAGTACACCACGCGGCCCTGGGCCTTGGTAGCAGCCTGTGCATCTACGGCCGAGTAAGCGGTAGCCGTGGTTTTGGTGCCCTGGCCTTTTACTTCGCTGATGGCCGTGAAGGTCTGACCATCGAAGCTACGCTCCACTACGAATCGGTCGTTGTTCACTTCCTGGGCCGTGGCCCAGGCCAGCTTCGTGTCTTGGCCGGCAGCCTGCGCCGTGAAGCTCGTCAGGGTTACCGGCAGGGGGCCGTTGCTTACCGGAGCTACGCCCGAGAATTCCGAGGTACCCGAGTTGGCCACCGTAGAAGTAGCCGTAACGCGGGCACCCACCGTCGTGAGGGCAGCCAACTGGGCCGGTGTCAACGAAGCAGTCGGAATCGAGAACTGGAACATGTTGGCGTTGGTTTCGCTGCCCTGGTCCAGGCCGTTCATCAAAGCACTGTAGGATTTGCGGCCGGTGGCGGCATCGTCCGAAGTGCCTTCCGTGCGGAAGGTCAGGTAGGTCTGGCCTTCGCCGAAGTTCGTGGGGTCAGTAGCGGCCACGTAGATTTCTACTCGGGCTCCGGCCGGCGCATAGCCTGCCAGCAGCAGGTTGCCGCCATTAATACGGGCCTGGGTAACAACCGGGAAGTTCAGCAGGCCGTTGGCCCCGCTGGTAGTGGTGCGGCCGCTGGCGTTTTTGGTTACACCGTCACCATCGGCAGTACCGCCGTTGGCCAGGTCAATGGCCAGGCCGCCGTTGCCGCTGAACGAGTTCTGCGAGAAGGTGTTGTTTGAGCCGGCAATGGCCACAATACCGTCGCCTGCGTTGCCGGTGAAGGTGTTCAGGCTAACCACGTTGCCCGTACCCACCGTCCGGATAGCCAGACCGGCGCGCTGCGTACCGTTCAGTGTGCCGTTGCCCTTAAACAGGTTCCCGGTGATGGTGTTGGTGCTGTTGGTGCCGCTAACGAAGTCAATCCCCATAGCCGCGTTGTTCACGAGCTGGTTGTTGCTGATAGTCGAACCCGTCACGCCGCTGAATTCAATGCCATCGGCATCGGTGCGGGTGGAGTTGCGAATCACGTTGCCCGTGATGGTCACGCCGCTCAGTGCGTTCAGGCCGATGTTCGAGCCGTTGCTGTAGAACGTGCTGTTTTGGATAACGGCCCCGGTTACACCGGCTCCGTCGAGGCGCAGACCCTGGTCGGCACCGTTGGTGGCACCCGTCAGGCCCAGGCCGTTCAGGGTGAAGTTGCCGCCCGTTACGTACAGGCCACCACCGTTGCGGCCGGCCTGACCGTTGAAGTTGATGGTAACCTCCGGACCGGTAGTCGATTCGGCTACGGTGGCGTTGGTATCACCGGTGCGCAGCGTCTGCTGGTTGCCGTCGATGGTGGTACCGGCATCCGTCACGGCGGGCAGGGCGCCGGAAGCGGCCGTCAGCGTGATGGTGGCTTGGCCGTTGCTGGCGCCGCCGTTCAGGCCGCTCCGCATACCGGCGGGTACGTTGGTGGTCCGGCCGTCGCCAATCATGAAGATGGACGTTTCGCGGCCGTTGGTCAGGCCTTCCTGGCGAAGGTTGGTGTTAGCCAGTCCGTTGGAGTTGGTGATGAACTGGGCCAGCGAGCCGGGGCCCGTAGGATTAGTGTTCACAATCACATCGAAGTTGAAGCCGAACTCATAGGAAGGCGTTCCTACGGGGCGGTTCAACACCTGCGCCGTGCTGATGGACTGGGGAGTAGCGGTGCTGGTCGTGAGGGCACTCAGCAGTTGCGCGCCGGTGTTCACAGGTGCATCAGCCAACCGGGGGTTCTCACCACCCACGCGGTTCACGTCTTCGGTGATGTAAGTCTGCACGGGTACCAGGCCGGTGGGCGTAGTGCCCGTAGCGCGTACCGACGTGACGGTGCTGTTTACTACCCGCACGGTGTAGTTGCCGGGGAACTGATCCGGGAAGCTGTACGCGCCACCAGCAGTGGTGGTGGTAGTAGCCGTCAGGGTGCCGTTTTCATCGTAGAGCTCTACCGTGACGTTGGTGCGGCCGATAACGTTATTGCCGAAGCCGGAAGCTACAGCAGCCGAGTTGGCCGTGGAGTAGGTGCGGCCCGCGCCGCCGCCGTAGTTCACATCATCAAACACTACGCCGATGATATCCGTGGTCAGCACCACCGGAATGGTGACGGTGCCGATGTTCGAGGAAATCGTGTTCGAGTTGTCGTAGGCCTGATACGTGAACTTGGCGTCGCCGAAGTAGCCGGCCGTGGGATCAAAGGTAAGCTGAATGGCTTGGGCCGGGGTCAGCTCCTGGCCGCTGGTGACGGCTACACCGTTCAGGCGCAGGATGCCCTGCGAAGCATCGGGCAGCGTGGTAACCACATAGGAAGCAATGCTGCCATCCGAATCGGTGCCCGATAGGGCCGGGATGGAAGTAGCACCAGCTTGGTCCGACATGCGGGGAGCGGTGATGTCAGCTACCGTAGGAGCTACGTTGGAAGCGCAGTTGCTGCCGTCTTTGGCTCGAGTATTAATGGTGGCATTGGTTACCTGCACGTCGTCGAGCAGGAAGGTGGTGGCACCGGACCGGGTAAGGCCAATTTGGATTCTCCGCACGCCGGTAGCAGTGTAGGGAACCGAAATAGCTACCGTGCTATTCGCAGTAGCTGTCAGAAGAGTAGGGCCATAGGTCACATCGGTCGTTCCATTCTCATTCAGCAACCGTACTGTATAGAAAGGGCGGTTGTTAGTGTTGCCAACATTACTGGCCCGGGCGTTGAATGATACCGTACCGCCGGTTAGTGTCAGGAGTGGCGTCGTGTACGTATCCGTTTCACCGCCGGCAATGGTACCTGTCAGGACTTCCCGGCCGTTAATCGTGGTAACATCTGAGAAGGTGAAACCTGAAACGGTAGCGCAGTAGTCAATAATCCGACCTTCAAAGTCTTCCGTGAAAACATCATTGGTGGCCGCGTTGATAGTCTGCACGGCAACGTTGTTGTCCGTGTTAGCATCCGGGTTAACTGTGCTACCGATGGTAGCCGTGGTGGTCAGGTCGCCGGTTTGGGTAACGCGAGCTACCACCGTCATGGTCGTGCTGCTATTAGCCGTTATGGTACCCACGTTCCAAACCCCGGTACCGGAGTTGTAGGTACCCGTCTGAGTTGAGCTAACGAACGTCAGGCCGGCTGGCAACGCGAAGTTCACGTTGACGCCCGTTGCTGCGGCGTTGGAAGAGGCCACTACGGTGTAGGTTACCGTTTGCCCCACGCGGTAGGAGCCGAGGGTTACGCGTTGGGTAACAGCCAGATCAGCCGTCGCTACAGTGGTTAATGTGACGGGAAGGTTGTACGTGGCCGTGTTGGAAACCAGACCCAGATCATCGGTAGCTGAGTAGGTGAACGTGCGGGGGCCGTTGGTAGCGGGGGCCGTATATGTAAGCAAGCCAGCTTGGTCAGCCGGAATAATCTGGCCTACCGTGACGTTGGCACCATTCAGTATCAGGGTACCGTTATTGTTGCCAGGCAGCGTTACAATCCGGTACGATACTACGGTGGAATTACCTTGGGGGTCAGTAGCGCGCAGGGGCAGGATAGGCTGATTGCCGGAGCCGGCTGCTACCGCGCTGTTAGTGATGTTCAGAGCCGTCGGGGCCACGTTGACTACCGTGGTAATCTGGGCGGCGGCCTGGGTACCGTTGTTGTTGCCGGTAATCGGGTCGGAGGTAGCGGCCGTGTTGCGGGCCGTGCCGGTTGTTGTGCCGTTAGGCATGTTGAAGCTCACGGTGTTGGTTACCGAAGCACCCGAGGCAAGTACCGCCGTGGTATTGAAGGTTACCAGACCGGTGGCCGAATTATACGAGCCGTTGGTAACGTTTACGCCGCTCAGGTTGGCCGCCAGCTGAATGGTCGGCACCACGTTGTTGGCCACGTCCAAACCGTCATTGTTTGTCGTGGTGACGGTGTAAGTAACGGGGCCGCCCACGTTGGCGTAGGTGTTGCCCGTTACGGTCGTCGTCACATCGGCTTCTTCGCACCAGGTGAAGGCCGAGATATACACGGCCTGCGTGCCGGGGTTATTGATTTCCGTTTGCAGGTTTTTGTACACCAGCTCCAGACGCACGATGGCGTCGGTGAAGGTGATAGTCACGTTGCCATCGGGGCCCAGCGTGCTGCCGGAACCGGTAGCGGGGTTGGTGCGGCCGGTGATGCGGTTGTTACCGCTGAAGAAGTTGTTGCCGTTCGGGGCCAGCGAAATGTCGCCGGCATCCAGCTGTACCACCGTGCCATCGGCACGGTAGCCGTTGAAGGTCACGTCATCCACGAAGGCGCTGCCATCGGCCACGGTCCCTTTGTCCAGGTCACCCATCGTGAAGCTGAAGTTCTTCAGGGGGCGGTTGAAGTAGAAGTTGGCCGTGCTGGTCACATTGGCCGTGCTGGTGTAGTCGGTAAACCAGTCCAGGGCGTAGCCCGGGCCACCGGCGCGCCGGTCGGTGGTGAAGGTCGTTTCACCCGCCGCTGCCGTAGACGAGTAGCCGCTGACGCCGTTCAGGTTGTTGCTGACCGTAACGGCACTGTTGGGCACCGTAACCGTGCGGTTGGTTTTCCAGTTCTCATTGTTGGGGCGAGTGGTAAAGTCGAATACCGACGCCTGCCCGCAGGTAGCTTTGTTCACCGGAATACCCAGCTGAGCCTCCGCAGAGGTAGCCCCGAGGTTATCGGTAGCCGTGAACGAGGCAATAGCCGAAGTGCCGCTGTATCCGGCGGCCGGCTGGAAGGAAAGCTGAGCCGCATTAGCTACCGTATAGCTCTGATTGGCTACTGCGGCGTTTCCGTCCACGAACAAGGTGCCCGTGCTGGCATTGGGCAGCGTAGTGAAACGGAACGAGCTAACGGTTCCGTCGCTGTCAGAAAAACCCCAGACGGCCAAATCGCGCAATGGCTGCCGGAGGTTGTTGCTGATGAGGGTAGCCGTTGTGAAATCGAAGGTGTTAGGTGGGAAGTTGTTGACTACCTGAAAGCTGTAGGTAGCCGTGTTGGAAATACCCCCCGGATTATCACCGGCAACAAAGCGGAAGCTTCTCGTACCTACGGCCGAGCCGTTGTTGGCAATAAAGCCAATGAACTGCGCCTGCTGAGGCGAAACAACCGTTCCAACATTAACCTGCTGAAAATTCTGCAAGGCGGCATCGGCCACATACAGGATACCATTGGCGGGTACCGATTCAAACCGGAACCGGACAATATCATTGTCCACATCGGTTGCCGTCAGCCCTTCGAGCTGAACAAACGCGCCGTTGTTCTTAACCAGGATGCTGCTGGTAAAGTCCGTTACAACCGGAACAGCGGCCGGCCGGCCTGCTACTCCGACGCGGGACGTTTTAACGAAGCTGTCGGGCCGCAGAAGGTCGGCCAGTGGCTGCGCGAAGGTGCCTACGGCTCCTAGGGTAACCGGCCGGGCCTGCTGTTCAGCCGCCGGTTTCAACTCCGTTGAAACCGGGAAAGCCTTGTCAATCCGTTGCTGGGCCTGCGCAGTGCCGGTGAGGGCCAGGCCGACAGCTGTCCAGCACGCGGAAAGTGCCAGGGAGCGTAAGTGTGTTTTCATCCGTATGAAAAGCTTAGGGAAAAATCAAGAGGACAGGATTTTCCACTTAGAGGAAATCCTGTCCAAAATTACTTTGCCAGCAGCCATTTACTGCTATTGTTCACAGTCTTTTAATGGAAGTTCGGCGAGGCAAATGCAGTATTCATAGAAAATTCCCATTATGGGACAAGCCGTCGGGTTTTTAGTTGCTAAAAAAGCCCGGCTTCTGCAACTGAAGCCGGGCTTTTTAAAATTCACTTTTTAAGTTATTCAGAATGAAGACTATTCTACTTTCGTTAGCTTTTTAGTGAATATTCGGCCCTGGCCCTGTACCTGAACCTGGTAGCTGCCCTGGGGTAAGCCGGTGACTTCCAGCCGCTGCAGAGTGCCGCCGGAGCGGGTGAAATTCAGGACCGTACGGCCGGCCATATCGGTTACGGTTATCTGGTAGGTACCTAAAGGCAGCGTAGTCATATCTAGGTAAGTGCCGGTCTGCTCCGAAGCCGGGTTGGGGTACACCGCAATATCGGCTTTGGCGGTAGTAGTGAAGGCCACCGTCTGTACCGTGGTCAGGGAGGTAGTACCATCCAGATCTACCTGCCGCAGCCGGTAATACACCAGACCAGTCACCTGCTGACCAATGTTCCGGTCGAGGAAGGTATAGGGCGTAGCGGTGGTTTTGGTGCCCTGGCCGTTCACCTGACCGATGGCAGTAAACTCCTGCCCGTTCAGGCTGCGCTCCACTATAAAGTGGCGGTTGTTGAGCTCCTGGGCCGTGCTCCAGGCCAGTTGGGCATCCATACCAGCGGCTTTGGCTGTGAAGCTGACCAGCGTAACCGGCAGCGGGGCTACCCCAATGGTGAAGGTGACAGGCTGCGTATTCGTGCCGCCAAACACGTCAATGGTCGTGACCTGCACGGTGTAGGTGCCCGCTCTCAACTTGGACCGGTCCTGCACCGAAATCAGGCCGGTGACCGGATCAAGCTGCAGGCCCAGCGTGCTGAGCTGGGTAGTGCCGGCCGCATCGGTGGCCGCGTTGGCGAGGCCGTTGGCCGTGATGGCTCCGACGGAGCTATAGCGGCCCCCGTTCACATCGAACACCGTAGCAATAGGGTCGTTGTTCTGGTAGGAAGTAGCCACCGTGCCACCTTTCACCGGCGCGTTGGTGTACACCGAGTTGAGGTCCTGCCCAACCGGCACCGTGTACAGCGCTTCGGCAGAAACGGCGTTGCCATTGTCGGTGGTGGTGTAGGTGAAGAACGCATTGCCCACGTAGCCGGCCGCCGCATCAAAGAACAGCTTATCAGCATCAGCCAGCGGAATTTCCTTGCCTACTACCACGGCCACGCCGTTATAGAACAGAACGCCCTGAGTAGTCGGGGGCAGGCTGGTAATGTTGAACACCGTCAGCGTGCCATCGGCGTCCCGGCCCGAGAGGGGGGAGAGGGCAAAGGCACCGGCCGAGTTACCCAGTGGCGCGCGGGAGCTGTTGACTACCGCGTTAGCCGTGGGCGGCTGGTTGGTCATGGCCGTGTTCTGCACCGAGGTGTTGTTGCCCCCGTTGGTTTCAGCCGTGGTGGTGATAACCGAGCCGGTAACCGAGTAAGCCGTTGCGGGAGCCGTGAAGCTGATGGTGTTGGTTACCTGGTTGGCGGAGCCCGGCTGCAGGGCATTAATGGCCGGGAAGGTCACCAAGCCGCTGCCGCTGTCATACGTGCCGCCACCCGAAACCACCACGTTGCTGAGGCCGATGGGCAACTGAACCGTTTGCTGGGTAGTTGCCGCCGCCGACGGGCCGCTGTTCTGAGTGATGATGTTATAGGTAGCCGAAGCCCCGGGGCTGATGCTGGCCGGACCCGATACCGTCGTCGTGACGTCGGCCTGCTGGGTTACGGTAATGTCGCTGGTAGCGGTGTTGTTGGCCGTATTGGTTTCGCTCTGAGCCGCGCTGACCGAGGCCGTAGCCGTAAACGAGCCGCTGGCCGGCGCATTCACCGTCACGGTGTACTGCGTGCTGCTGTTCACTGCTTGCGAAGGCACTACCGGGAACGTCACTACCCCCGTCGTGCTGTTGTAGCTGCCGCCGCCCGAAACCGTCACGCCCGTCAGGCCCGCCGGCAGGTACAGCAACTGTTGCACGTTGGTAGCGGCAACTGAGCTGCCGGAGCTGTTGGTGGTCGTTACCGTGAACGTAACCGGCTGGCCGGGCGTACGGGCGGTGATATTGGCCGATACTGTGGTTTGCACGTCCACCGTCTGGGCCGTGGCGGCCGAAAGGGTTGTGGTAGTGGTAGCCGAGTTGTTGGTCGTTACCTCCTCATTATCAGCTGCCGTATTGGCCGTGACAACCAGCTGCGAGGTAGTAGGGGCCACGAAGCTGATGGTGTTGGTAACCGAACCGGCTGGCTGCGAGGCAATGGTCGGGAACGTGACCAGGCCGGTGGCACTGCTGTAGGTGCCGCCACCCGAAACCGTCACGCCCGTCAGGCCGGTAGGCAGCTGCACCGTGGTAGCCGAATTCACTGCCGATGACGTTCCGTTGTTCGTCGTGGTAACGGAGTACGTAACCGGGTTGCCGGCTACTGCTGTCGTTGGGCCCGACAGGCTGACCGCCAGATCGGCCACCGGCGTTACGGTAGCGGTAACGGCCGAGCGGTTGTTGGTGGTGATGGTTTCAGCCGTAGCCGTTGCCACCGAGGCCACATTGTTGAGCGTGCCACTGGCCGGAGCCGTGTACATAATGGTATTGGATACCGAAGCCCCCGGCTGCTGCGAGGCAATGGTGGGGAAGGTAACCACACCGGTAGCACTGTTATAGCTGCCCCCGCCCGAAACCGTCACGCCCGTCAGGCCCGCCGGAATTCGTACCGTCTGAATTACGTTGGCAGCAGCTATGTTCCCCACATTGGCCGTCGTTACCGTGTAGGTCACAGCCTGACCAGAGGTTACCGCAGTAGGTCCGCTTAAAGAGGTCTGCACATCCGTCACCGGATTCACACGAACAGTAGTGGTGGCTACGTTATTGGCGGACATGGGGTCAGGGGTGCCCGATGCCACGCTGGCTACGGCCGCCAGCGTACCAGCCGCCGGAGCATTCACTGTAATGGTGTACGAGGTGCTGGAGCCAGCATTCTGCGTTTCAATAGTGGGGAAAGTGACCAGACCCGTAGTAGGGTTATAGGCCCCCCCGCCTGAAACCGTTACGCCCGTCAGGCCGGCTGGCAAGGATACCGTCTGCACCACGTTGCTGGCCGAATTAAGACCATCATTGCCCTGGGTTACCGTGAGCGTAAGCGGGCCACCCGGAGCAGCCGTGGCCGCCGATGAGGTGATGGTGGTGAACAGGTTAGCACTGGTTGCCGGAGCCGTCGTAACAGCTGTTGCTGCGGCCGTCGCCGTATTGTTGCCCGTGTTAATATCCCCGGCTGTCGGCGTTACTGAAGCCGTAGCCGTGAAGCCTGCCGCTGGGGCCAGGAAACTTACGGTGTTGTTGATGCTGGTTCCACTGCTGATGGTCGGCAGAGCCGGGAACGTTACGTCCCCGGTCGTGCTGTTGTAGGTGCCGCCGTTGCTGACGAATACGCCCGTCAAGCCCGCTGGTATCCGCACGGTCTGGGTCACGTTGGTGGCTACCGATGGCCCGTTGTTCTGGGTAATGACGCTAAAGGTCGTTAAGGTGCCGGCTACTGTAGTAGTCGGACCCGTAAGGCGGGTCAACAAGTCGAAGGCCGGGGTTACGGCGATGGTAGCGGATGACGAGTTGTTGGCCGTTTGGCCCTGCTCGTTATCAGCCGTGGCAATGCTGCCGGTAGCCGTTACCGACCCGCCCGAACCGGGGGCGTTGAACAAAATCCGGAACGTCTGGGTCCCGCCGCTGGCCAACGAACTCACCGTGGGGAACGTCACCACACCTGAAGCAGGGTCGTATGAACCGCCATCAGGCAAAGAGACACCCGTCAGGCCGGCCGGAAGCTGTACTTGGCGGGTAACGTTACTGGCGGCCGTGGGGCCAACGTTGCTGAAGGTGGCGTTGAACTGGGCCTGCGCACCGGCTACTACTGGGCTGGCCTGGGCCGTTACGCTAACAGCCACATCGGTCACACTCCGCACACTCAACGACAGCGTGAACTGGTCGGGAGCAGCATTGCCGCCCTGGCCGGTAGTGGTGCTGGTGTTGCTCGTCAGGCTGGCCGCGCCCGGCGTGGCCGGGGCCGTGAAGCTGAACTGGTACGAGTTGGTAACCCCCGCCGCCAGCGCAGCGGCCGTCCCGAAGTCGATGACGCGGGTCGTAGTATTATAGGTAGCACCATTCGGAATAACCACATTGGTCACGCCGACGGGCAGCGTGACAGTTTGTGTCACGCTATTGGCACTGCTCAGGCCATTATTGCTGAAAGAAGCCGTGTAGGTGCCCGAGGGCTGGCTGGCCAGCAGGCTGGTAGGGCCGCTCACAACCGTTGTTACATCGGCCACCGCATTGATGACCACCGTGCCGCTGGCCGAGTTATTGGCCAGATTACCGCCCTCACTGGCGTCGCCGCTGATAACGGCTGCCGCCGTCACGGATGGGCTGTTTGCCGGCGCCGTAAAAGTAATAACCGAGTTCTGCGAAGCACCGCTGGCCAGGGAGGACAGGGCAGTATACGTCACAACGCCGGTGGTAGGGTTGTAGGTGCCACCATTGGTAGCCACCACGTTGGTGAGGCCGGCCGGCAGTTGCACCTGACGCACCACATTGTTGGACGCGTCGGGACCATTATTAGTGAAGGTGACGTTAAGCTGGCCCGTCTGCCCGGCATTAATAGGTGTCGTCTGGGGCGTTACCGTAGTAGCCAGATCGGCCTGGGCGCAGAAGGTCAGGGAGTTGATGCCGACGGTAGCCGTGCGGGCTGCTGTGAAAAAGGTATTCGTATTGGATAACACAATTTCCAACCGCCGGACCGGGGTTGTAAAGCGAACCGTGACGTTGCCGTTGAGCGAACCGGCCGCTACGGCTGCCGTGCCCTGCACCGTATTCGGAGAGACGAAGGAGGTTGAGGAGCCCAACGTGAAGTTAGCCGCCGACAAGGTGGCTGCCGTTCCGCCGCTGGTAGTGGTAAACCCATTGAACTGCACCGCTTCCGTGAGCTGCGTGCCAGTATCAATGTCCTGCAGGGCCAACGTCAGGTTATCAACTGGCCGGCTGAAAAGTAGCGTAGCCGTAGCTGTTCTGGTCGCTGTATTGGTGGTCAGCTGCCACACCAGGCTCTGGCCCGATAGGTTGCCATCCGTCGCGACGCTGAATACATCGGCGGCCGTGTTTTGGGCGTAGCTGTATGTGTAGTTCGTGCCGCCCAGCGTTTCGGTGCCGGTTTTGCGGTTACCGGTAGTGGCGGTAGTGTAGTTCAGCGTACTCACCTGATTACAGTCGCTCACCGTCAGGTTACGGGTGGCTGTGTTGTTGGCCGTGGCCCCGTTTTCGTTGCCGGGGGTGCTGGTGTTGGCTACCAGGCTATAGGCACCCGTGGCTGCCGGAACCGTGAAGCTGAACGTAAACGAAGTCGGGCTGCCGCTGGTTACGGAAGCCGCCGTACCGAAATCGATAACGCGCGTGCCGGCATCGTAAGTGGCCCCGGTCGGGATGGTTACGTTGGTGGCCCCGACTGGCAGGGTCACCGTGCGGGTTACCTGCTGGGCGGCATCGGGGCCGTTGTTACCGTACTCAACGGTATAGCTGACGGTGTTGCCCACGTTGGCCGCTACCGGGCCGGCCGTGAAGCGCGTGTACACGTCCACCACCGAGCACCACGACATGGAGTTGATACCGATTACCTGCCCACCGGGGTCGGCAACGGGCTCCGTATTCCGGTAAGTCAGGCGCAGGCGCACAATAGCCTGCGGAAACGTCACTACCACGTTGCTGTTGGGCCCGAAGTTGTTGGCGTTGCCCTGCCCCGTAACCAGGTTGGTGGCCATGAAATTGTTGGAGCCGTTGGGGGCCAGGGCCACATCAGCGGCAGAAAGCGTAATCAACTGCCCAGTAGCCGTATAGCCATCCAACTGCAACTGGTCGCGCCAGGTGCCATTCACTTGGTCGATATCGGCCAGGGCAATGGAAAAGTTATCCAGGGGCCGACTAAACGTAAAGTCTACGGAAGAGGCGTTGTTGGCTGAGGATGTATAATCAGTCTGCCAAAGCAGGCTTTTACCCGCCAGCGCCTGGTTGTCTTCTACCTGCAGGGCCGTCTGGCCGCTGGGGGCCGTGTAGTTGCTGGCCGTAATGGTTACGCCTTCCACTAGCACCGACTGGGTGGTCTGGAAGTTTTGCCCATCGGGCTGCCGGGCAAAGTTGAGAGTGCTGGCCTGGCCGCAGGTGGCTTTGGCCACCGGAATTCCGTAGCTGGCACTGCTGCCGTTGGTACCGTTAGCGTTGCGGGCCCGGTAGTTGAAAACTGCCGTGCCGAAGAAGCCAGCGGCCGGATCAAACGTGAGCTGGGCGGCCTGGGCGGGCGTGATGGCCTGGTTCAGCGTTACCGGCGTGCCGTTCAAAGCCAGTACACCCTGGGCCGCTGTGGGCAGACTCAGGATAACGTAATCGGTGGCTGCAATACTGCCGGGCTCCACCGACAATGGCTCCGTAAGGGTAGTAGCCGGAGCTCCGGCTGGTACAATCTGCGAAACCAGGGCGGCGGCAACCGGCGTCTGTTCTACATTGATGGTGAATGTAGCCGTACCGGAAGACAGCTCGTTGTTGCTGTTGCGGGCGCGCCACTGGAATGAGGTAGTGGCGGTGGCGTTGGCCGTCGGGCGGATTAGAACCTGATTGTATTCCGACAACAGCTCTTCATCCGGAACGGTGGTTATCTGCTTGATAGCCCCGGTGGAGGAGTTATACACATACAACTCGGCCACGTTGGCATTGGGCACCGAAAAGAAGCGGTAAGCCGTAATAGGGAAGCCTCCGTTATTGGTAACGCTCAGGTTAACAACGTAGTACAAGCCCGTAGTGCCTCCTATGGTAACCGATTGGTTGGCTACCGTGGGAGCAGCGTTGGGTCGGCCTGCGTCCTGCCCCGGCAGGACGCGGGTGGTAACGGGCTGAGTGGGCAGAATCTCCAGCTTGTTCTGCCGGAAGGAAGGTGGCTGCAAGTCACTGATGCTGGGCATCACGGCAGGCAGTGAAGTTGCAGGCACTACCCGTTGAGCCTGCACGTCGGGTGATACCAGGGTACCTGCCAGAAACAGGGCCGCCCAGAGACGTAAAGCTTTCTTCATGGGAAATTTATAGAGTAGGTTGAAAAAGCGTAATCCGGTAGCGTCAGGAGGGTCAAGTGGTGTTGGCAGCAAAGGCAAAACCAGCTGCCTGGAGCTTACGGAGAAGCCCTGCGTGGCCTTCATTTCCGACAAAAGCCACTTAACGCTGTGTGAACCTACGCACGGGGTATATGCTTTGGTTCAACTATCTAATAATGAAATACATGTATTCTAAAATTGGGAAATTTATCCATTTTTTGTCAAATCGGGAATGGATAATGGGTGCGAATATGTGTAAGTATAGTGATATAAGCAGGCTGCCTTAACGGGTGATGCAGGCCGGTTTTGTCGCAGGCACGTAGCTGATGTTAACTCTAGAGACAAGCAGTTGGCCAATTACTATTCCCAGAACAGGAATAAGAAAATTATGGCTCATCGCAACGGTGCCTGCCGAGCCGGAAAACAAGGATATGCGTTTCATTAATAATGCTTAAAAATGAATAAGTAGTTGTTTGATAAGTATTTAAAGCAAAAAAGAGCCGCCCTCCCGAAGGAAAGCGGCTCTTGCGTATTCTGGTCGTTGCTGCCGGATGCCTAATACACCTTGTTACGGCCGCTTTGGTTCACCAACTGCTGCACTTCGTTGTTGAAGCCGGCTTCCTCGCGCAGGTCTTCCAGCGGGATGTGGAAGCGGTACTTCCAGAAGTGCGTAGGGTTAGCGGGCACGTTGATCTGCTCGGCCAGTGGGTCCTGGCGGCGCAGGCGGTTATCCATTGCTACCAGGTCCTGGAGCGGGAAAATGGCCCACATGGCGGGCGAGTAGAGATGCTGCACCGTCACTTCACGGGCCACCCACGGCTCACAGTACTGCGGGGCCTGTTCGCCCCAGTGCCCCAGAATCGTCTCGAAGAACTTCTGAGTTTGCTCGCGGTCCTCTTCCCACCAGCCGCGTACCGTGCTCATGTCGTGCGAGCCGGGGCTGACCACGCTCAGGTAAGGCGCGGCGTTGGGGTGGCCGAACTCCACGCTGGAGTCGGAGGGCATGCGCTGGATGTTGAGGCCCAGGATGCCCAGCGCCTTCATCACGCCCGGCACCGACTCGGGCACCATGCCCAGGTCTTCGCCGCAGATGAGCATATCGGTGGCCCAGCGCACGGCCGGTAGTTTCACCAAACCCTGCCGACGCCAGAAATCCTCATGGCGGCGGTAGAAGAAGTCCACGTACAGCTCGCGCAGGCGCGGGCGGGTGGCTTCGTCCAGCTCCTGGAACGAGCGGCTCAGGTGCAGCGTGATGCGCGGGTGGAAAAAGTCGGCCTGCTGATCATCGGGCACCAGCAGCACTTCGTTGATGAGCTTGTAGAGGCCGGTGCGCAGCCAGGTGTAATGCTCCGTGTTGGCGGGGTCCTGCTGGATTTTCTCGTTGATGACGGCTTCCACCTGCCGCTGGGTGCGCACGTGGTCCTTCAGGCGAATTACGCCGTGGCCGGCATCCTCCATGTACTCATCGAACACGCTTTGGGCCTGACCATGGAAGATTTCCTGGAGCAGGTGCCAGCGGATGTACGGGTCGCAGAGGCGGCCGTAGTCAAACCAGCCGAGGCGCTGCTCAATCTCGTGGCGGTGCAGCGGCAGGGCCGGCGAGAAGTGCCCGAGCAGGCCTTCCACCGAGTGGCCAGGAATCTCCCAGATGCGGAAGAAGCCCAGAATATGGTCGATGCGCAGGGCGTCGAAGTAACGGGCCAGGTGGCCCATGCGCTGCTGCCACCACTGGTAGCCGTCTTCAGCCATCCGCTCCCAGTTATAGGTCGGGAAGCGCCAGTTCTGGCCCGTCACCGAGAAATCATCGGGCGGCGCGCCGGCCTGCTGGTGCATGTGGTAGAGCTCCGGCTGGGTCCAGGCATCCACCGAATGGCGGTAAATCCCGATGGGCAGGTCGCCTTTCACTACTACGCCGCGCTGGCGGGCGTACTCCACGGCGGCCAGCAGCTGCTTATCGAGGTGATACTGGGTGAAAAAGTGCAGCCCGAACTCATCGAACTCGGGGTTGTCTTCGCGGGTCAGCTCGGCGGCTATGGCCGGCGTGCGGTATTCCTCAGGCCACTGCGTGAAGTCGGCGGTGCCGAACCGGTCACGCAGGCCGCAGAACGCCGCATACGGCATCAGCCAGGACTTCTGCTCGTCGCGGAACAGCTGGAACTCGGGGTTGGCCAGCAGGGCTTTCTTCTCCTGCTGGTATAGCTGCCGGATAAAGCGCCACTTGGCGTTCATCACGGGCTCGTAGTCCACGAAGTCGCGGGCGTTCAGCTCGTCGCGCACCCGGGCCAGTTCCTGACGAGTGGCTTCGTCCTGCAGCTCGGCAATGGCATCGAGGTTGAGGTACTGTGGGTGCAAAGCAAATACCGAAATGGCGGCGTAGGGGTAGCTATCCACCCAGGTATGCGTGGCCACGGTATCGTTGATGGGCAGAATCTGCACCAGCTTGAGGCCGGTAGATACGGCCCAGTCGACCAATAGCTTGAGGTCGGGAAACTCGCCTACGCCCAGGCCCTGGCGGCTGCGCAAGGCGAATACCGGCAGCGCCACGCCCGCGCCGCGCCAGTTGCCGGTAGCGTAGCGGAACTGGTCGTCGGACTTTACGCGCAGGGTGCGCTGGTCCTGGCTGGCCGGAATGTGGCGGTCCTCGCCGGCTTCCAGCTGCAAAATCTGCTGCATGCGCGGGTCCCAGATGCCGTATTTGTACTGTACGGCGCGTTCCGGCTGCTCCAGGGCCACATCGGCGCACCAGGTCGGGTAATCGGCATCGGAGAGGATAACTGCTTTACTGGCATCCCAGCTGCCCAGGGCCGGGTCGGAGCCGAGCACGCAGAGCTGGTGGTCGGAATCAACCCGGGGAGCCGAAAGCTGGAAACGTACCACTGAGCCAGCTAGCCGGGCGGGCTTGGCATCCGAAGCCGTAGGCCGGGCCGGACGGCGCATCAGGGCCTGGGTGAAGGCGGCCGTGTGCAGCTCATTTTCGGCCAGGGCCGGGGCGCGCCAGAAGTCTTCCAGCACAATGCGAGTGAACCGGCCGGCATCGTAGCCAATGGTGCGGTTGCCACCCCATTCCCAGTGCTGGCCCCCATCCTGCTCGTCCAGCAGCACATATTTGTACTCTACGGTACCCAGCTGATCATCGGGCAGGCTGATTTCCTGCGTCCAGATGCCGGAATCGGAGTGGTAGTGCAGACTCAGGGCCTGGTCGAGGTTCCACTGGCCCAGGCTGGGCAAGGAGCCGCAAACTACCAGGCGCTGGCCCCAGGCGGTGCGGAAGGGTAGCGTAAAGCGAAGAATCATCGGGTGCTGACGAATAAAAATGCGGCCCGAAGATACTGCATATTAGGCTAAAACGGCACCGGTTACGCCCGCAAAATGGCGTCATCAGCCCCGAAAGGGCCGCGTTTTTTTCGGAGCTAATGCCTGGTTGATTATCAATTGGTGTCCGGTTGATTTCTGTGGAACATGGCCAAGTGAGTGCTCAGTAACCAGGCATAAGCACCTTTCCCGGATGGGTTACTCGCCGGTGCGCTTGTACTTTTTCTGGCGGGCGCGCAGGGCTTTGGAGGTTTGTTTGCCGGTGCTTTGCAGCGTAATGATCAGGTTTTTCTCGGTGGCCGGATTGCGGATGGCCACTCGTTGCGGCTCATGGGCCGGGAATCCTACCAGCAGAACCACCGGTTCGCCGGCCGGTAAAGTCAGCAGGAAGGAGCCTTCTGAGTTGGCACTGGCGGAGTTCAGCTTCTTGCCTTCCACTCCTACGGCAGCGCCGGCCAGCGGCTGACCGGTGCTGCTGAGCACGGTGCCGGTCAGCTGCACCATGGTGGCATTCTGGGGAGTGGAGGCGGCGGACTGAAGCTGGGCACGGGCCGGCTGAGCAAGCAGAACCGCCAAGCCCAAAGCAGCCGACAGATACAGGAAACGAGCGGAACAGGTGGGAGTGGAGCGAGACACGGGAGGGAGGGGGAAAAGGTAGGAAGCGGAGCAAGAACTATGATCCGTCCGGAAATTACAACTCTGCCGCGGGCAATTCCCTAATGCACCGATGAGCGGTGGGTTTTTGTGGCTGTACGGAGCAAGCCGGTAGCTAAAAACACAACGAGCCAACCCAATTCCCGGTTTTCTCGTTTGGCAGAAGGAGTTTCACTCCTACCCCCTACCCTTTTGCCGGTCTATCTGCGTCGTATTCTCTACGCCCTGTTGGGGCTGCTTGTCTTTTTGCTATTGGTAGTGGCAGGGCTTTTTGTGTACCTGCAAACCGATTCGGGCCAGGATTTCGTGGTTCGAAAGGCCGAAAACTATCTACGCGACAAACTGAAAACCGAAGTGCGAATCGCCAAATTTCGCACCGATTTTCGCCACGCCATCAACTTCGACGGCGTGTATATAGAAGACCAGAAAGGCGATACGCTGCTGTCGGTGGGGCACTTGGGCGTGGATCTGGACATCTGGGCTCTGACCAAGTCGCAGATCAACCTCAAGAGTCTGGAGCTGAACGACGGCCGGGTGGCCATCAGCCGCACCGCCCCCGACAGCATTTCCAACTACGACTTCATTATCCAGGCCTTCGCCACCGGCGACACGACCACCGTGGCCGCCACGCCCGCCGATACCACCGGCGCGGGCTTCCAGTACAACATCGGCGACGTGCGTCTGACCAACATACTGCTTACCTATAACGACCAGGTGGACGGCATGAACGTGCGCACCCGGGTAGGCGAGCTGGCCGTGAATATGGATGAGGTAAACGTGGATGCTTCTACTTATAGAGTAGATCAGGCCGCCTTGCGCAACACGGGCATCGTCATCGTGCAAACCAAAGTGCCACCGGATGCGCCCCAGGACACGGCCGCGCTGGAACTGGAATTCGGGTTGAACCGGGCCCTGCTGGAAAACGTGAGTCTGAGCTACAAGAACGATCCGTCGGCCCAGTTTATCAGCACCCGCATTGGGGAGGCTGAGGTAACGGCCGACAATATTGATCTGGTGAACTCGCGCGTGGCTCTGAACACGCTGAAGCTGCGCAATACCAGCTTCGCCTACGCCCAGAACGAGAATGTGCCGGTAGAACAGCGCGTGGTGAACCCCGCCGAGGCCGTACGCGACCTGAACGCGGCCGTGGAAAACGCCACCGGCACCGAAGCCAGCTGGGTAGTGAGTCTGAAGCAGTCCGATATCAGCGGGGTGGATGTGGCCTTCGACAACTTCAACGAGCCGGCCCAGAAAACCCGCATCCGGGGCATGGACTACAACCACCTGAAGTTCACTAACCTCACGCTCAACACCGAGAACCTGCGCTATTCCGCCGACAGCACCACCGGCCGCATCACGCAGCTGGCGGGGCAGGAGCAGAGCGGCTTTGCCATCACCCGCGCCCGCGCCGACCTGCACTACGACGATACCCGCATCCAGCTCAACGACTTGGACCTGGTGACGCCCCACAGCCACCTCAAGCGCCGCATCGGCATTGGCTATAAGGACCTAGCCGGCATTGCCGATGACCTGCCCAACCTCAAGCTCAACGGCGACCTGCGCGAGGCCCGCCTGGGCTTCCGCGACGTGCTCTACATCACGCCTTCGCTCATCGACACGCCACCGTTCAGCAGCGGCCGCAACCAGTCGTTCCTGATTTCGGGGCTGGTGGATGGGCGGCTGGGCGACGTGCGAGTCCGCAACCTCGATTTCGTGGGCTTCCGCAACACCGTGGTGCGCGGCTCGGGCCGGATTCAGGGCCTGCCCAATACCGATGACCGGTTGATTCTGGACCTGAACCTAGGCTACGCGCGTACCACCGAGGCCGACATGCGCAGTTTGCTGCCAGCCGGCACGTTACCGGAGCTGGGCATCGACCCGAACGCGCCGCTGGTAATGAGTGGCCAAATTAAGGGCCGCATCAGCAACCTGGCTCTCAATAACATCGATTTCCGGGGGCTGCAGGGTATCCGCATCCGCACCACGGGCCGCCTCGTGGGCCTGCCCAACACCGACCGTCGCCTGTTTGCCGATTTCAACATTAAGGAGTTCACCTCTACCGCCGCCGATATTAAGGGGTTGCTGCCGCCCGGTACCTTGCCGGCCGGTTACCAGCTGCCGCCGCGCATCACGGCCAGCGGCACGTTCCGGGGCCGGCCTACGGCCCTGGTATTCGATACTGACCTGAAGGCGCAGACTACCTTCGGGAACGTGGCGGCCAAGGTGAACGTGGGCGAAGGCCCGCAGGGCCAAGAGCCCGTTACGGCTACGTTCAGCACCCAAAGCCTCGACGTGGGCAAATTCCTGGGTGACCCGACGATTGGAAAAGTAACCGCCAACGGCACGCTCACCGGCCGCGGCGGCCTTGACCCCAACCTGCTGCGCGGCCAGCTGAACGCCACCGTGCGCGAAGCCACCTACAACAACTACACCTACCGCGGCATCACGGCCAAGGTGGATATTGACCGCAACCGCTACGTGGTAGATGCCAGCAGCAAGGACGACCCCAACCTCAACCTCGACCTACTGGCCACCATTGACCTGCGCAACGCCTCGAACCCCACTTACACCGTGGACCGCCTGAACCTGCGCGGGGCCAACCTCACGGCCCTGGGCTTCTACACCGGCGGCGACCTGCGCGTGCAGGGCGACCTGCAAGCCAACCTGAGCGGCTCCGACCTGAACACCCTGAACGGCACGTTCTCGGGGAGCCGCATCGTCATCGTGAACAACAACAAGCCGTTTGCCCTCGATTCCGTGAGTGGGCGCATTGTGCAGCGCACGGGCCGCACGGAAGTGGATTTCGCCAGCTCGGTGGCTGACGTGACTCTGCGCGGCAACACCCGTCTCGGCGACATTGCTACGGCCCTGCAGCAGCATATTGACCGGTATTTCGACTTGCCCGGCATTCAGTACCGGCCCAGCGCTGAGTACCAGCAGTTCACTTTCGAGGCCAACCTGAAACAGCCAAAACTGGTGCAGCAGCTGGTGCCCGACCTCACGCGCCTTACGCCCTTCAAGCTCACCGGCAGCTACGACAGTCGCCAGGCCGACCTGCGTCTGAACACGGCCATCCGCCGCGTGGTGTACATGGGCTACGCCCTGGATTCGCTCAAACTCAACGTGAGCTCCGATCCGCAGAAGCTGGATTACGCCCTCGGCTTACGCCAAGTCAGCCAGGATACTACCCTCAAAATTCCGAACCCCAGCCTTTCGGGCAGCGTGCAGAACAACGAAATCGGGACGCGGCTGCGCATTGCGGAAACCGATAGCGCCGAACGGCTGAACCTAGCCGGGGCTCTGCGGGTACTAGGCGGCGGCGACGCCTATGCCTTCCGCTTCGACCCCAAACTGATGCTGGACCAGAAGCAGTGGGATATTCCAGCCGACAACGAACTGCGCTACACCACCAGCACCGGGGCTGTTTTCGCCCGCAACGTCAGCTTTGCCCGCAACCAGCGCCGCCTGAGCCTGCAAACTCTTACCGGGGCGCAGTATCCGCTGCAGGTGAGCATGGAAAACCTCGAAATCAACGCGCTGGGCCGGGCCGCCGGCTTCCAGGATTCACTCATTGCCGGTACGCTCAACGGGCAGGCCGTAGCCTATAGCCTGGGCCAGCCCAAGCAGGCCTTCACGGCCAACGCCAACCTGGCCGGCTTTGCCTACAATAAGGCCATCATCGGCGACGTGGCGTTGCAGGCGACCAACCCTGAAGCCAACCGTTACAACGTGGATGTGCGCCTGACCAACCAGCAGGGCATGGATGTGCGGGCTGTGGGCTACTACCTAGCCGTGCCGCCCGACCCGATTCAGTTCGATGTGCAGGTAAACCGGCTTGACCTGAAAATCATTGAGCCCTTCTCTCTGGGCCAGCTCCAGCAGATGGCTGGCGGCGTGGGCGGCCGGCTAGCCGTAACGGGCAACGTCAGCCAGCCCGTCATCAACGGCACGCTCACCACCACCCCCGACGCCACGTTCACGCTGTCCCAGCTGGGCGCGCCGTACTTCCTAGCCTCGCAGGATATCGACTTCACTAACCAGGGCATCGGGTTCGATGACTTTGTGGTGAAGGATTCGGTGGGTAACGAGGCAGTCATTAACGGCCGCATCCGCACCCGCGACTACGTGTCAGATTTCCGGTTCGATCTGGAAGCGCGCACCGAGAACTTCCTGGCCATCAACAGCTCCCAGCGCGAGAACCCGCTGTTCTGGGGCAAGCTGCTGGTGGATTCTGATTCGCGCATTACCGGGACCCTCGACCTGCCCGTGGTGCGCACCAAGGCCCGCGTGGCCGACGGCTCCAATCTGTCCGTGGGCCTGCCGACCGATGACCCGGTGAAAGTGGAGCGCGACGGGATTGTGGAGTTTGTGGATAAGAGCGCCCCCCTTGACACCATGCTGGCCCGCCAGCTGGCCCTCGATACAGCACAGGCCGCCGCCGGCTACGACATTCAGGCTACCATTACCATTACCGAGAATACGCCCTTCACTTTCGTGGTGGATGAGGTTTCCGGCGACAACCTGCGGGTGCAGGCCAACGGCACGCTCAACACGGCCATCGACCCCACCGGCAACATCACCCTCACTGGCCGCCTCGATGTGGCCAAGGGCAAGTACCAGATGTCGCTTTACGAGCTGGCGTCGCGGGAATTTGACATTGCGCCCGGTTCCTCCATCACCTGGAGCGGCGACCCGTACAACGGCCAGGCCAATGTAACGGCCCTCTACAACGTGCGCGCCGCCCCCGCCGAGCTGATTCTGGCCCAGGCCGGCACCGACGAAACCCAGAGCGCGCTGGCCCGCAACCCGGTACCCTTCGTGGTGGACTTGAAGGTGCGCGGCGAGCTGCTCAAGCCCATCATCGGGTTTGATGTGCGCCTGCCCGAGGACGCCCGCACCGATTTGCGCGCCCCCATCGAGAACCGACTAGCCCAGCTGCGGCAGCCTTCCGAGGAAAGCGAGCTGAATAAGCAGGTGTTCTCCCTGCTGGTGCTGGGCCGCTTCCTGGCCGATGACCCTTTCAAGAGCAGCAGCGGCAGCCTGGTAGCCGAGCAGCTGCGCGGCTCGGCCAGCCAGGTGCTCACCCAGCAGCTCAATAACCTCACCGGCTCCTACCTCTCCAACCTGGGCGTGGAGCTGGGCGTGAATTCCTACGCCGACTTCAGCAGCGGCCAGGAGCAAACCCGCACCGACCTGAACGTGGCCGTGCGCCGGCAGCTGCTCAATAACCGCCTCACCGTGCGTCTCGGTACCGATGTGCCGTTGGGTGGCGGCAACCAGGCTAGTTCGGGCCAGGGGGCCGGCGTGAGTGCCTTTGCCGGCGACATCAGCATCGAGTACAACGTGCTGGCCAACGGCCGCATCCGGCTGCGGGCCTTCCGCAATAACTCGTACTCCGATATCGACGGGCAGTTTGTGCGCAACGGGGCCTCGCTGGTATTCCAGCGCGACTACCAGAACCTGGCCGACCTATTCAAGGGCATCGACGAGAACGTGAAGGAGGAAGTGAAGCTGGAGCGCCGCCGCAAGCGCCGGAACCGCCGCGACGGCACCGACTCGACGGCCGCCGCTCAGTTTCCCGCCGCCCGCCCCGACTCCACCCGCCGCCCCACCCGCGTGGCCCGCCCCGATTCGACGCGGCGCTAACCTCAACTCGGCTCCTTTTCTGCTGAGAAAAGGATAGCCTGCTGATTTCTTGTTCTGACTTCCTACCGCATGCGTTTCTACCGATTCAGCCCTTCTCAACTAAAAAAAGCCGCCGATGCCAATCGTCAGGCTCCCCCTCTCCCCGAGGAGAGAGGGCCGGGGAATGAGGTGCGGCGGTGGGCGGCCCTGAGCAGTATGCTGCTACTGGCGGCCTGCTCGGGCACCAAGTACATTCCGGAAGGCAGTAAGCTATATACCGGCAGCACCGTGAAGCTGCAATCCGAGAGTCAGATTCCGCGTGAAAGTGAAATTACCACCGAGCTGACCGGCGTGATTACGCCCAAGCCCAACGCGTCCATTCTGGGGCAGCGTCCGAAAATCTATTTCTGGCACTTGGGCGAGGGCAAAACCAAGGGCCTGGGCAAGTGGCTGGCCAACAAGTACGGCGAAAAGCCCGTGCTGCTGAGCCAGGTAGATACCCAGAAAGTGAAGGGCCTGATGGTCAACCGGCTCTACAACAACGGCTACTTTCGGCCCGAAGTCCATAGCAAGGTGACGGTGAAGGGCCAAGCGGCCAGCGTCGATTATACTGCCACCGTCAACCGGCCCTACGTCATCAAGGAGGTGTTTTTCCCGGAGGGCGATTCGCTGCTGCCGCAGGCCATCCGGGCCACGCAGGCGGCCAGTCTGCTGAAAGTAGGCGACGCCTACAACCTGCAAACCTTCACCAACGAGCGGCTGCGCATCGATGCGGCCCTCAAAAACCAGGGCTACTACTATTTCAACCCTGACTACATTCTGTTTCAGGTAGACAGCACGCTCAATAACCAGGTGAACGTGTACCTGAAGGTGAAGGCCAAGACGCCGGATAAGGCGGCCAAGCCCTACGTGCTCAACCGCGTGCGCCTCAACACCGACTACAACCTTAATGATACCACCCTGGCCGAGCGGCCCATTTTATACCGGGGCTACCAGTACTATCCCAGCGAGGAAGTATTCACGGCTAAATCTATCACCAACGCCACCTTCTTGTTCCCCGATAGTGTATACCGCCGCCGCCGCCAGGATCAGACGCTGAGCCGCCTGATGAGCCTGGGGACCTTTAAATACGTGGATATCGGGTTCCGGCCCGCCCGGCAAAAGGCCGACTCGGCGGGCTACGGCTTCCTGAATTCCTACGTGCGTATGACGCAGGTGCCCAAGAAAAGCCTGCGGGCCGAGGTGCTGTTGGTGAGCAAGGAAAACGGCTTTACCGGCCCCGGCTTCCGGGTGCAGTTCCGCAACCGCTCGGCCCTGCGCGGAGCCGAGCAGCTGCTGGTGAACGTGACGGGCTCGTTTGAAAACCAGACCCGCAGCGGCGCCAACACCATCGGCCTCACCAGCTTCGAGCTGGGGGCCGATGCCCAGTTGCAGATTCCGCGCCTAGTGAGTCCGTTCGATATCCGGCTGAAAAACTCCGACTTCCAGCCCCGAACCGTGTTAGGGGCGGGTGTGAAGCGGGTAGAGCGGCGCGAGGCCTTCCGTCAGGACGTATTCAACGTCAACTATGGCTACACCTGGAAAAACCGCGTCACCAACGAGCACAGCATCAGCCTGCTCAACGCCGAATACCTGCGCCTCACAGTGCAGTCTGACCAGTTTCAGCAGCTACTGGATGACCGGCCGTTTCTGGCCAACGCGTTCCGGCAGCAGTTCATCCTGAGCAGCGGCTACCGCTACACCTACAACCAGCAGGCCCTGGAGCAGCGCCGCAACCAGATTTACTTCAGCGGCGGCGTGGAGCTAGCTGGTAACCTGGCCTACCTGTTCAGCTCGCTCACCAATCAGCCCCGCGAAACCAACGCCGACGGCAGCCAAGCCTACACGTTGCTGGGCCAGCAGTTCTCGCAGTACACCAAGGTGGATCTGGAGTTGCGCAACTACTTCCGCACCAGCAGCAACCCCAGCAGCGGCAACAAGCTGGCTACCCGTGTGCTCATCGGGGCGGGCTTGCCCTATCAGAACGCTACGGTGCTGCCCTACCTGAAACAGTACGGCATCGGCGGCCCCAACAGCGTGCGGGCCTTCCCGGCCCGGGGCATTGGGCCCGGTACCTACCGCGCGCCCGCCTCCCGCGAAGCCACCAACTTCTATGACCAGGTGGGAGACCTGCGCTTCGAGGCCAACGCCGAGTACCGCCAGGATTTGTTTCCGTACGTGAAGGGCGCGGTGTTCGTGGATGCCGGCAACATCTGGCTGGTGAACTCCGACCCCAGCCGCCTCACCGTGGACGCCGAGGGCAACGCCGACGGCAAAAACGGTCAGTTCTCGCCCAGCACCTTCCTGCAGGAGCTGGCCGTGGGCGCCGGGGCCGGCCTGCGCATCGATGTGCAGTTCTTCGTCATCCGCTTCGATTACGCCTTCCCGCTAGTGGTGCCTTATGCTAACCCCAACGGCTCCATCCGCCCCAGCCTCAACCAGACCTTCAGTAACGATGACAACGCCGGCCGCCTGAACATCGCCATCGGCTACCCGTTCTAGTTCGTTTTTCTAGCCGTTTACGCAAAACGACCAGGCCCCACCGGAGCCTGGTCGTTTTGCTTTTTCGGTTATCTGCTGTTCGTTTTATGACGCCCGAAACGTGGGCGCGTGTTGGTGATTCGAAAAACGAATAACCAACAACGAAAAACCAGATTTACGCCTCCACGGCCAGTCGCAGCTCCACGGGCGCGCCTACGGTTTTGTGGGCGGGCACTACGGTTACCACCACGTACTTCGAGGTGGGCGTGTTGCTGGTCCGGGCTACGCTGGCAATGGGCACCAGCGGGTTGGCCTCGGGGAAGTAGGCGGCTACGTTGCCTTTCGGAATGTCGTAGGGGATGGCCAGGAACTTCTCTACGGTGCGGGTGGAGCCCAGGAAGTGACTGGTGATGTCAATCAGATCCTTGGACTTGAGGCCGCGCTCGGCCATGTCGTGCTCGTTCATGAACAGCACGCGCCGCTCACCCGTTACGCCCCGGTACCGGTCGTTGTAGTCGTAGATGGTGGTGTTGAACTGGTCGTGGCTGCGCACGGTCATCATCACCAGCTGGCCGGGCTCCAGCTCGCGCTGGTATTTCTGGAACTCGGTGGTGGTGAAGTTGGCCTTGCCGTTCTTGGTAGTGAATTTCCGCTCGCGGGGGCCGTTGGGCAGGTAGAACCCGCCGGGGCGGCGCAGCTTTTCGTTGAAGTTCTCGAAGCCCGGAATCACGCGGCTGATATGGTCACGGATGACGTCGTAGTTCTCCGTCATGGCCACCCAGTCGGCAATGTTGGTTTTCTCGCCCAGGGTGGCAATGGCCACGCCAGCCAGGATGGCCACTTCGCTCATCATCTGGCCCGGCAGCGGCACCAGAATGCCTTTGTTCTGGCTCACCACGCCCATCGAGTTTTCGCAGGAGGTCATCTGGTGGCCGCTGCGCTGCATGTCCACGTCGGCGTGGGTGAAGCAGGGCAGCAGCAGGCTGGTTTCGCCGGTCACGAGGTGGCCGCGGTTGAGCTTGGTGCCCACGAATACGGTGAGCTTCTGCTTGCGCATGCCCTCGGCAATAACTTCGGTGTCGGGGCCAGCGGCCAGCAGGTTGCCGCCCAAGCCGAAGTACACCTTGGTTTTGCCTTTGTACATGGCTTTAATAGAATCTACTACGTCGAGGCCGTGCTCGTAGGGCGGCTGGAAGTTGAATTCCTTGCCCAACGAATCCTGGAACTCCTTGGTCGGCTGCTCCCACACGCCCATCGTCCGGTCGCCCTGCACGTTGGAGTGGCCGCGCACCGGGCAGGTGCCCGCGCCGGGCTTGCCGATGGCGCCTTTCATGAGTTGCAGGTTCACGATTTCCTGAATCGTCTGCACGCCCTGGCGCTGTTGCGTCACGCCCATGGCCCAGCAGGTGATGATCTTCTGCTTGGGGGCAATGATGTTGGCCGCTTCCAGCAGCTGGGCGCGCGAAATGCCGCTCAGCTCTTCAATATCTTCCCACGGCGTGTTGCGGATGTTCTGCTCAAACGACTCGAAGCCGGTGGTGTACTTGTCGATGAACGGGCGGTCCACAACCTGGCCGGGGTTCAGGTCCTCGGCCTCAAACAAGTGCTTCATGATGCCGCGCAGCAGCGCCATGTCGCCATCCACGCGCACCTGCAGGAACAGGTCGGTGATTTGCGTGCCGTCGCCCAGCAACGCGCCCAGCGCCTTGAAGGGGTTCATGAAGTCCTGCGGGTTCTTGAAGTGGTTGAGGCCGGCTTCCAGCAGCGGGTTAATGCTGATGATCTTAGCCCCGTTCTTCTTAGCCTTCTGCAGCGCCGACAGCATGCGCGGGTGGTTGGTGCCCGGGTTCTGGCCGATGATGAGAATGACCTCGGCTTCGTGGATGTCGTTGAGCGTGACGGAGCCTTTGCCCAAACCCAAGGTGGGGCTCAGGGCCGCGCCGCTGCTTTCGTGGCACATGTTGGAGCAGTCGGGCAGGTTGTTGGTGCCGAACTGCTTGGCGAAGAGCTGGAACAGGAAGGCCGGCTCGTTGGGCACTTTGCCCGAGGTGTAGAACAACGCCTCGTCGGGCGAATCCAGCGCGTTCAGCTCCTTGGCAATGATGTTGAAGGCATCGGCCCAGGCAATGGGCGAGTAGTGGTTGTCGCCGGGGCGTTTCACCAGGGGGTGCGTGAGGCGGCCGGCGTTGTTCTGGTCGCGGTCCGTCATCTGGGAGAGCTGGGCCAGGCTGTGCTTGGCGAAGAACTCGGGGCCGGCGGCCTTATCGTCGGCATCCGAAGCGGTGGCTTTGGCCCCGTTCTCGCAGAACTCCGCTACCGAACGGTGGTCGTCGGGGTCGGGCCAAGCGCAGCTGGAGCAGTCGAAACCGTCCTTCTGGTTCATTTTGAGCAGGCCGCGCGTACCCCGGTCGAGGCCGCCTTCCTTCCAGCTGAACTCCATGCTTTTGAGTACGGCCGTTACGCCGGCCGCAATCTTGGCGGGGGCATCCAGGGTCAGACCCGTCAGAGCCTCGGGCGGCTGGGCCAGAATGGGGTTGGTGTACTTGGCGTTGGCCACTTCGGCCGGGGTAATATTACTTTCGTCGCGCATGCTTTGGGGGTCTGGGCGGTAGTGGTCGGGGGCCGGAGCTTTGCCCTGGTCACTCCGTTCACCGCTTTTAGGGACATTTTCCGCTTTTTGCTGCTGCTGGTGGCCGGCCTTGGTTGGGTCGGATTTCGGGGAATCTTCCATGCGGAGTGGGATTAAGCGGTGGTAATGGTAAAACGGCGCGGGCAGCTAATGTTTACAGCCCAGGTCCTTTTCTACCAGAATATAGACGACTTGGTTATCAGCAACTTCCTGGGTGCCGCGCAGGCTGATGGCTTCCGAGGAAGTCCAGCCGTCGGCCACCGAGGCCGGCACCAGCACCCGTACGCGGCCCGCCTCGTGGCGCACGGCCAGGGCCGGCACCGTTGGGTCGCGTTCGAGGGTATACGTAAGCGAGTCGGCGGCGGACAGGCCCAGGGGCACAACGGTTTCCAGCCGGCCCTGCTGCCGGAAGGCGGCTACTTCCGGCTCGTCCAGGCGCAGGCGCAGCGTGTTGTCTTCGAGGCGGAGCTTCATGTGGGGTGATGAGGTGATGAGGTGACAGGTGAGAAGGGAAGATAAGGTGACAAGCAGGACGTCATTCCGAGCCTGCGAGGAATAACGCGTGCTGATGTTGTTAAACAACACCCGCTCCGTAGCCCAGGGTTTAAACCCTGGGCTAGTAAAGCAACGTCAGCACGCGAGATGCTTCGACAAGCTCAGCATGACGTTCTATTGCCTACCTATTGCCCTGCTGCTCGTCACCGGCCTGTGTAATGCGCCAGTCGTGGCAGTAGATATTGTAGCGGTTCTGGCGCACAAAGCCACAGAGCGTCATGCCGAAGTCGCGGGCGGCGGAGACGGCCAGGGAGCTGGGGGCGCCCACGGCGGCCAGCACCGGAATGCCCGCCACGGCCGCCTTCTGCACCAGCTCGAATGAGGCCCGGCCGCTGACCAGCAGCACGGCGTTGTGCAGCGGCAGCAGCTCCTGAAACAGCGCCGCGCCAATTACTTTGTCGAGGGCGTTGTGGCGGCCCACGTCTTCGCGCAGCAGCAGCAGCTCGCCTTCCGGCGAGAACAGGGTCGCCGCGTGCAGGCCGCCGGTTTGCTCGAACAGGTCCTGGGCGGCGCGCTGGCGCTCGGGCAGCTGGTGCAGCACGCCCGCCGATACGTAGGGGCCGGCGGCGGGCAGCACCGGGCAGGCCGCCGCGTGGACCGCCTCGATGCTGGTTTTGCCGCACACGCCGCAGCTGCTGCTGGTGTAGAAGTGGCGCTCCAGGCGCGGCAGATCGGGGGAGGCGGTGGGAGCCAGCTCGGCACGGACCACGTTTTCGCGCTCCTCCTCCTTCTCCACATCGGGGCAGTAGATGACTCCCTGCAAATCCTGACGGCTGCGGATGATGCCCTCGGTGAACAGGAAGCCGGCCGCCAGCTCGAAATCGTGGCCGGGCGTGCGCATGGTAATGCTGAGGGTGCGGTGCTGCCGCTGCTCGGCGGGGCCGTAGCCGAGGCGGATTTCCAGCGGCTCCTCGGCGGCCAGCACATCGGAGGCTTCGGTTACGGTTTCGCCCTGCACTTTGTGCACGGTCACGTACTCGTAGCTGGTGGGAGGAAGAAATACGGGAGCGGACACGGCAGGTAACACGTAAGGAGGAAGGGATAGGAAGGCCGAGGGGCGGAGCTGCCGTCGTCTTTTAAAGTAACCTTCCGAATGGGTTGGGAGTTTTGAAGGGCCGGCCGCGCTGCCGCCTGGATGGGCGGGCCGCCGGAGCTGCGTCGCGCCACCTCGCTGCTTACGGCAGAACCGGCCCGGCCGATGCCCGCCCATCCAGGCGGCAACTGCCGGTCGTTCAGCGGCGGCGGCCCATCTTTACGCCTTCACCTTTCCTTTGCCATGCTCACTTCCGAAGAACGCCAGATTTACCGCCGTCACCTGCAGCTGCCCGAAATCGGGGAGGCGGGCCAGGAGAGGCTGAAGGCGGCCCGCGTGCTGGTAGTGGGCGCCGGCGGCCTGGGCTGCCCCATTCTGCAGTACCTGGCCGCCGCCGGCGTGGGCACGCTCGGCATCGTGGATGCCGATAAAGTGGACCGGAGCAACCTGCAGCGGCAGATTCTGTACGGCCCCGCCGACCTGGGCCAGCCCAAAGCCGCCACCGCTGCGCAAGCCCTGCGCCGCCTCAACCCGCTAATCAACACGGAAGTATTCAACTGCCGCCTGACGCTGGGCAACGTGCGCGAGCTAGTCAGCAAGTTCGATGTGGTGATTGACGGCTCCGACAACTTTCCGACCCGCTACCTGCTCAACGATGCCTGCGTGAGCTTCGATAAGCCGCTGATTTCGGGGGCCATCTACAAGTTCGAGGGGCAGGTTTCGGTGTTCAACTACCAGGGCGGCCCCACCTACCGCTGCCTGTTTCCGCAGCCGCCCTCGGCCCAGGAAGCCCCCAACTGCGACGCCACCGGTGTGCTGGGCGTGCTGCCCGGCCTGGTGGGTATGGCCCAGGCCACCGAGGCGCTGAAGGTGGTATTGGACTTAGGTGAGGTGCTCAGCGGCCGGCTCTGGCTGTTCGATGCCCTCACATTCCAGACCCGCACCCTCAAGTTTGCCCGCCGCCCCGAGCAGGCCGTCCTCAACCTCGACACCGCCAACACCACCGACTACGCCGAGTTGTGCAGCGCAGGCGTCACCAGCATTTCGGTTCAGGAGCTGCACGCGCAGCTGGCCTCGGAGCACCCACCCTTTCTGCTGGACGTGCGCGAGCCCCACGAGTTTGCCGCCGGCCACCTGCCCGGCGCCACGCTGCTGCCCTTGAGCAGCCTGGAGCGCGGCGTGGCCACGTTGCCCAAGCACCATCCGGTGGTGGTGTACTGCCGCAGCGGCGCCCGCAGCACCAAGGCCGTGGAGCGCCTCCAAACCGATTTCGGCCTCACCAACCTGCTGAATCTGGAAGGCGGCATGCTGGCCTGGGAAGATGCGGCAATGGGTGATGAGGTGATGAGGTAGTGGGGGTTAAGAAGCAAGAGAATACACAAGAACGTCATGCTGAGCTTGCCGAAGCATCTCTACCGCTTCGTTGAATTACTATTGCAAGGAAGCGGTAGAGATGCTTCGGCTACGGCTGCGCCTTCGCTCAGCATGACGTTATAAATTAACGGCTGGAACCACGCCAGCTAAACAACCTCAGTAACAACAAGGCGCGAATACGCGTCTCTACACCTTCTGCCCGTCTTTCATGCCGCTTACTGCTCCCACCACTACCCGCCCGCGCATCCGCTTCGACCGTAACGAACTGGCGGGGGCGTTGGCGGGACTGGGCACGGATCTGCCGCTGCTCATCGGCGTTATTGCGGCCTCAGGCATTGATAGCGCGGGTGTGCTGGTCATGTTCGGGCTGATGCAGATTTTCTCGGGCGTGTGGTACGGCATGCCTATGCCGGTGCAGCCCCTCAAGGCCTTTGCCGCGCTGGTCATTGCCCAGAAAATTCCGGGCCGCGTGATATCCGGGGGCGGGCTGGCCATTGGCGTGAGCATGCTGGTGCTGTCGGTTTCGGGGCTGATTGATGCGGTGGCGCGGCTGGTGCCCAAGCCCGTTATCCGGGGCATTCAGTTCGGGCTGGCGTTACAGTTGGCCACGCTGGCGCTCAAGGAGTACGTGCCGGCCGCCGGCCTGCCGGGCTACGCGCTGGCCACGGCCGCGTTTGTGGTGACGGTGGCGCTGCTGGGCAACCGGCGCTGGCCGGCCGCGCTGGTAGTGCTGGCGCTGGGTGTGGCCTACGGGCTGCTGTTTCAGCTGGATTACGCCACCGCCACCCGCGCCATTGGGCTGCATCTACCCACCTGGCACGTGCCGCAGGTGGCCGATGTGCTGACGGGCGCGGTGCTGCTGGCCCTGCCCCAGATTCCGCTGTCGTTGGGCAACTCGGTGCTGGCGACCCGACAGGTGGTGGAGGATTACTTTCCGGAGCGCCGCCTTACCGTGCGGCAAATTAGCTTCACCTACGGCCTTATGAACCTCGTCAATCCGTTTCTGGGCGGCTTTCCGGTCTGCCACGGCTCGGGCGGTATGGTGGGACACTATACCTTTGGCGGGCGCACGGGCGGCTCGGTGGTGCTCTACGGCACGCTGTTCGTGGTGCTGGGCCTATTCTTCAGCCAGGGTTTCCAGCAGCTGGTGCAGATTTTCCCGCTGCCAATTCTGGGCGTGCTGCTGATGTTCGAGGCCCTCACGCTGGCCGCCCTGCTGCGCGACATCAGCGAGTCCCGCACTGGCTTGTTGCTGGCTTTATTAGTGGGGTTACTGTGTAGCGGGCTGCCGTATGGTTACCTTGTGGGCCTGTTGGTGGGTACGGCGTTGTACTATGCCATGCAGCGCGGCTGGGTAGGGCTGGGTAAGTAACGGCGTATGGAAGAACAAGTACTTTGTCGGATCTGGAAAACAGTGCGTATTGAAGCTGGTCCGCAGCCATTTCAGGGCTACTGGAGCATGGGCGAAGGCGTGGTGTTTGACTTCAGCTTCCTGAACCAGGCTCCCGAAGCAGCGGCTCCCCTTCGCTGGATAAAGCAGGCCGGTAAAATTGTACAGGCCGGCAATGAGGCGGCCCTGCACCTACTCATCAAAGCCCTCACCAGCCAGCACCTCACGCTGGAGTTGCACATGCTGTACGCCGGTGAGGCCCGCCACACACTCACGCTGCATCTGGTACCCGCTGCTTAGTCGGGTTGGGATGGGACGTATTCCGGGGAGGTAGTGGCCGGGCGGCCGAGGCGGTAAATCACCGACAACACCACGTTGTTTTTGGCCACGCTGGTTTGGGGCGTAAACACGTTCAGCCGATAGTTGGCGGGCGTGTAGTTGGTCTGGTTAACCCAGCCGGCCTGCACTGTCCAGTGTTTATCGAACTGGTAGCCCAACCCGGCGTACAGGCGGTTGCGCTCAAAAAACGGCCCGCGCGGATTGAAGAACACCTCATCATACACCGATAGGAAAGCCGTTTTATCGGTGAAGTTAGCATGGTTGAGGGGCAGAAAGGTGTTGAAGCGGTAGCGCATGCGCGTCCGGTAGCGGGAGGAGCCGGCCGGCACCACATCATCGCGGAAGCGGTACCAGCGTTCCTCCATGCGGTACCGGTGTTCCAGCTTCAGTCGGGCGGCAAATTGTGTGAGCGTGAGTTGCTGCCAGAGGCGCCTTTCCACATTCAACGGGCCGTCGCTCAGGTCGCGGTAGTCGGCGGTAGAGTAGCGGCCCCCGGCCAGCATCAGGGTGAAATTTTTGGCCAGATCATAGCTCACGCCACCTTTCAGCTCGGTGTAGAAATACTGCTGGAACAGTCCGTTGGCGCGGGTCTGCACTTCGGCATAGCCGCCCCAGTGCTTCGGGCCGCCGGGCAGGACCACCGTAGCAATATGCCAGGTGCCCCACTGCGGGTCGGGAATGGCGTTGGTTTGGGCGCGGCCGGCCGTGGGCAGCAGAGCCAGGAGCAGCAGGCCGGAACAGGAAAGCAGGCGGGAGGGAAGAAGCAGCATCAGGGCCCGAAGGTAAATAACCGGATTCCCTTTGCCCAACCTGCGCTGTTGTCATGCCTGTTCTTCACTCACCAGAAAATGCCTGCCACCCGGCAACCATCTGCCTACAACCCGGTCAGCACCCGGCGGATGGCCCGCTGATAGTCCGGGTTGTCCGTCATGCCGTTGTGGCCCGCGCCGGGCAGTGTGATGAACTGGTCGTGAGGCTTGAGATGCTGCCGGAGCCGGGCCGTGGATACCGGGCTGATGACCTCATCCTGGTCGCCGTGGAAGATGACGATGGGGGGCGATACACGGGACAGCACCTCGTCGGTGGCCAGCGGGTAGCGCACAATGAAGGGCGGCACCCAGGGGTAATGCTGGCGTGCCATGGCCTGCATGCTGGCGTAGGGGGCCTGTAGCACCAGCATGCGCGGGTGGTGCCGGGCCGCCAGCCACGCCGCCGGCCCGGTGCCCAGCGAGTAGCCCAGCAGCACCGTCTGGGCTTCCGGAAACTCCCGCGTGAGTTGCTGGTAAGCGGTGTCCACATCGGCCAGCAGCTGCGCCTGGTTGCTGATGCGGCCCCCGCTTTTGCCGTAGCCGCGGTAGTCGAGTAGGAAAACACTGTAGCCAAGGCGGGTGTAGGTGGCCGCTACCTCGCCCCAGCTATCCAGCGCCCCGCCGTTGCCGTGCAGGTAGAAAATCAGCCCCCGGGCCGCTGAATCGGCGGGGAACAGCAGGCCGTGCAAACGGGTGCCGTCGGCCGTGGGCAGCCACCGCTCCTCAAACCGGTTGTCGAACCGGAAACGGTAATCAGCGGGTAATTTGGTGGGGAAGAACAACAGGCGTTCCTGCTGAAAATACAGCAGCACGCACACCGCCACGTACAGCGCCGCCCCCACGCCCAGGATCCAGAATAGCACCTTCATAGTGGGCCAAGGATACGAGCAATAAATGAAACATACCCTGCGACTAATCTGACGAAACGTATCTGCTTAGTGCATCTATGCCACCTCTTATTCTCGTCAAACCGACGCCTGCAAGTAAGGCCACATGAAATAGAACACGGCGGCTTGCAGCAGCGTCAGTGCCAGCGTAACGCTCCAGAAAGCGGCTTTGCGGTTTTTGTGGTGCAGCAGCAGGATAGCCGCCCACGCGCCAAGAGCCGCGCCCGGCAGAGTGGCAAGGTGCAGGGTTCTTTCCGGGATGCGCCGCTGGCCGCGCTGGGCCTTGCGCTTATCGAGGGCGAAAAGCAGAAAACACAACAGATTGAAGAATAGCAGGCCGATCAGGAGTACGGTCATGGTGCGGGAGGCAAAACGTGCAGCAGTAGGGTCGCAAGTTATGTCTCAGCAGCTCCACTTACCCTCCAATCGTGCTCATCGACTCGAAGCTGAGCTGGTGCAAGGGGCGCTGGCTTTCGGCCTCGAAGCCGTTGGCGGCGCGGTTGCGGAACGCCGACTTCAGGGCGTCGGCAATCTGCTCATCCGAGGAGCCGCCGCGCAGCAAAGCGCGGATGTCGAGTACGCCCTGGTCGTAGAGGCAGGTTTTGAGGCCGCCCTCAGCCGTGAGGCGGATGCGGTTGCAGGTGCCGCAGAAGGTGCGCGAGTAGGCGGCAATGATGCCCAGACGGCCCTGGTGGCCGGCAACCGTGTAGTGTGAGGCCGTGTCGCCGGAGCGGGCGGGTACCGGCGTCAGCTCGCCCAGGTTTAGGGCCAGATGCTCCCGGATGCGGTTGTGGTTCCAGGGCAGCGTGGCGGGCGTGGCGTCGTGGCTGCCGCCGTTGAAGGGCATTTCTTCGATGAAGCGCACATCTACGGGCAGGTCGCGGGTGAGTTCGGCCAGCGGCAGCAGGTCCTGGGTGTTCTGCCCGTCCATCACCACGGCGTTGATTTTCACCCGGATGTTGGCCGCAAGCAGCGCGTACAGCGTGTCGAGCACACGGGGCAGCTCGTCGCGGCGGGTGATGCTGGCGAACCGGGCGCGGTCCAGGGTGTCGAGGCTCAGGTTCACGGCCTTCACGCCCATGCGGGCCATTTCGGGCACGTGGGGTGCGGTGAGCACGCCGTTGGTGGTCATGGTCAGCTCCTCGATGCCCGGAATCTGGCTCAGGCGGTCCATGAACGGCACCAGGTCGCGGCGCACGAACGGCTCCCCACCGGTCAGGCGTACTTTGCGCACCCCCAAGCCGGCCATGAGGGCTACCAGCCGCTCCATTTCCTCGTAGGTCAGCAGCTCCTGCTTGGGCAGGTACTTAATGCCTTCCTCGGGCATGCAGTAGAAGCAGCGCAGGTTGCACCGGTCCGTGACGGCCAGCCGCAGGTATTCCAGCGGGCGGCCATGATTATCAAACAGAACGGAGGGTACAGCAGTAGGCATACTCGGCAAGGAAAAACAACGCTGCGCACGACGGCAGCAAAACAAACAACGTAAACCAGCCTTTTCCGTTCGGGAAAAAGCTGCCTGGCTTCGGCCTCACTGGCTTGGCGTGACCTAGTGCGAACTTTCCGCTCGCATCGGCCACGGCCGCTGGCTTCATACAGAACTACTAAATAACCAATGAACCTGAAAATTGCTTTGTTTGGCATTGCCCGCGAAATCGTGGGACAATCCACGCTGGAGGTTTCCGCGCCCGAAGGCCAGTCGGCCCAGGGCCTGCTCCACGACCTGCACGCCCGCTACCCCGAGTTGGCCCGCCTTACCAGCCTCGCCGTAGCCGTCAACAACGAGTACGCCGCCGACGATACGCTGCTGCAGGAGCGCGACGAAATAGCGCTGATTCCGCCGGTAAGCGGCGGATAGAGACGCAATATCTTGCGTCTCGTCGTTGCTGATGTTGTTCAATCGGCAATGCTTGGCGCGGCCCTAGTCGTTCAACGACGAGACGCAAAATGCTGCGTCTCTACACCGTTCAGATTGCCCCGGACGTCAGCATGCGAGATGCTTCGGCAAGCTCAGCATGACGGCCATTTTTCACGACCTCAAATCCTTCCCGTCCTTCCCTTGATCAACATCGACCTCACCGACCAGCCCATCGACGTACCGGCCGCCCTGCGCAGTGTGGAAGCCGACGGAGCGGGCGCTATCAACACGTTTATCGGCACGGTGCGCAACAAGAGCACCGGCCGCCCCGTGGTGCGCCTCGAGTACGAAGCTTACGACAGCATGGCCCTGCACCAGCTCCACAAAGTAGCCGAGCAGGCCGCTGAACAGTGGCCGATGGTAGAGAACATAACCGTGGTACACCGCAAAGGCACCCTCCACATCGGCGACGTGGCCGTGGTGGTGGCCGTGTCCACCCCGCACCGCGCCGAGAGCTTCGCCGCCTGCCAGTACATCATCGATACCCTGAAACAGGTAGTCACCATCTGGAAAAAGGAGTTCTATGAAGACGGCGACGTGTGGGTTGCCGCGCACCCGTAACCACTTTTCTGGCCGAAATCTGCTAAAACAGAACGTCATGCTGAGCTTGCCGAAGCATCTCTACCTCTGGCTAACTGCTTTGATTAGCATTGCGGTAGAGATGCTTCGACAAGCTCAGCATGACGTTCTGTTTTGCGTTTCAACCTCAGCACGCGAGATTCCTCGCAGGCTCGGAATGACGGTCTTTTCTACTCGTTACTCCAACTCCTGGCGCACCTGTGCTGCTTCCTCGGGCGTGTTCACGTTGCGCAGCTCCTGAGGGGCGGGGGCGGGCAGCACGGCCACGTCGGAGTTGATGAGGGTTTTGCGGGGGCAGCTGTAGCCCAGGCTCAGGAAGCGCAACAGCTGCGGGTAGCTGGCCGGCTCCCAGATGGTGATGAGCGGCTCGGGCCACTCGTTTTCGGGACTCTGGAAGGCCGTAGCGAGGCGGGCCGGCTGGCGGTGCTGCACGAGGTGGGCCAGGGTGGTTTCGGACAGAAACGGCAGGTCGCAGGCCACTACCAGCCAGGCGGCATTGGGGTCGAGGCGCAGGGCCGAGAGGATGCCGCTGAGAGGTCCCAAGTCGGCGAAGGTGTCGGGCAGGGGGCGCAGGCCGGCGTATTCCAGCTCCACCACCTGGTCGGGGCGGCAGGAAACGTGGACGTCCTGGCAGAAGGGGGCCAGCAGCTCGGCCGCGTAGGCGCGCTGCTCCTGGCCATGGTAGGCCAGTTTGCCTTTGTCCTGGCCCATGCGCTGGCTGCGCCCCCCGGCCAGCACCAGACCCCGCAGCGGCGGCGCGGTGGCCTGCCACTCGGCCAGAATCAGCTGGGCAATAGCGCCGGTATCGTGCAAAGGCAGTACGGGTACATTGGCTTCTTCTAGATGGGCGCGCAGGTAGGCGGGCACTTCCGTTACGCCTTCGGGCAGCAGCAGGGCGCGCACGTCGGTGAGGCGGTCCAGCTTCTTTTCCACGGGCTTGGCGGGGTCCAGAATCACCAGCTGTTGGGCGGCCCGGAAGTGGTTGCCGTTTACCAGCACCAGGCTGTTATTTTGGAGCAATTCGGGCTGGCTGAACCGGTCCAGGGGCCGCTTCACGTCGAGGCGGGCGAAGCGGATGTTGTCGGTCAGCTCGGCGCTGGCCCCGGCGGCCAGCATGCCGGTTTCGGGGGCGGTGCCGTTGCGCACGGCATCGGCGGCGGCGTGGTCGGCATCCACGTAGGCCACGCGCAGGGTTTCGGACAGCAGCGGCAGCAGCCTGGCTGCCAGTTCCTTGATGCGGCCGCAGGGCGCGCCCAGAATGGCCAGCTCGTGCCGTCCGAACTCGCCCAGCGCGGGGCGGGTCAGGTGGGCGTGCTTGGTGCGGGGTTTATCGGCGGGGGCGTTATCCGGCATGGTGAAAGTCCTGTTTGCCGCCGGTTTTGCTGATGAGGCGGGTTTCCTGAATGAGAATGTCGTGCGAGAGGGCCTTGCACATATCGTAGATGGTGAGGGCCGCCACCGAAGCGCCGGTTAGGGCCTCCATTTCCACCCCGGTTTTGCCCGTCACGGTGGCCGTGCACTCAATCAGCACGGCATCGGGGCCATCCACCTCAATGGTCACCTGGCAGTTATCCAGGCCCAGCGGGTGGCACAGCGGAATCAGCTCAGAGGTGCGCTTGGCCCCCATAATCCCGGCCAGAATAGCCGTCTGAAACACGGGACCTTTGCGGGTCGGCAGGTCGCCTTCCTTTACCAGGGCCATGATTTCGGGGCCGAGCACCACCCGGCTGCGGGCGCGGGCCACGCGGCGGGTGGGTTGTTTGGCACCCACGTCCACCATGGCCGGCTGGCCGGCGTCGTTGAGGTGAGTGAGTTTAGCGGAGTCGGACATACGGAGCACAAGCTTCAGCTTGTGAGTGAGGAAAGTGGAGAGTAAGGCCTGTACGAAGGTACTGCCCGGAAAGTAGCGCGAACTTTGCGGTTCGCGCCCCCGCGCCGTTTGGGTGGCTGTCGTTCGGTTACCATTCGGGGGCGCGAACTACAAAGTTCGCGCTACTGCGCTGCCCCGGCCGTTGGTGCCAGCCGAATGAAATAACCAGCGCAGCTGCCGGATTGATTTTTTCAGCATCTTTGCGCAGGTCTATGCTGAGACCCTGAAGATTGCGCGCCCACTATGCGGCTGCTCCCCGAGGCGCGCCCCGCTTATTCATTTCGTAAAGAAGACCCCGTGAAAACAGTCTATTTCACGGATTGTAGCGCCGTGGAGCAGAACGCGCTACAGTCCCTGCTCGCCTTCGAGCAACAGGATAACATCGGCCAGATTGCCGTATTCCCTGATATTCACTACTGCTCCGAACGGTCCATTCCGGTAGGCGTCGCCTTCCAGACCAACGACGTTTTCTACCCGCTGGTGACCGGCAAGGATATGGGATGCGGGGTGGCGTACCTGCGCATTCCCAGGTCGGAAGTGCTGCGTCCGTTCGATAAGGCCCGACATTACCGGGCGCTGGAACGGGAAGTTCACCGCATGACCGACGAAGGCCTGGGCGGCGGCAACCACTTCCTGTCGCTGGAAGAGTCGGCCGATTACCTGTACGTCATCGTGCACACCGGGAGCCGCAACCTGGGCGTGTATATGTACCAGGAAAATGTCCGACTGCTGCAACTGCACAACCCCGGCCAGGACTGGTTGCCCGCTGAGGTGGCCACGCCGGCTTACCGGCAGCAATACCAGCGGGTGCTCACGTACGCAGCTGGTCGGCGGCGGGAGTTTCTGGACAAAACCTACGACTTCCTGCTGCGCAACCAGTACGTGGCCGCTGGCACTCCTGTGGTGGCCGACAGCTGCCACAACCTGCTCGACTTCACGCCCGCAGGCATCATTCACCGCAAGGGCAGCACCCAGCTGGTGGCCGGTGGCGAGGTAGTCATTCCGCTTTCGATGAGCCGGGGCTCCCTGATAGTGCGACCCAACCCCTGGCACGAGGCGCTGGAGCCGGCCCTCTGGAGCTGCGCCCACGGCGCCGGCCGGCAGCTGAGCCGCACCGATACCCTCAAATTCTGGCACTCCTTGAAGAAGACGGAAAAGGACGCGTACCGGCAACGCTTCTCTGAGTTGCTCAACCGCCAGGGCGACTTCGACAGCAGCATTCTGCAGGAGTTCGATTTCGCCTATAAGGATTCGGCGGCGCTGCTGGCCACCCAGCCTCACCTGCTCCGCTGCGACGAAACGACGCCCATCGTGACCGTGAAGTTCACTGGCGTGTAGGCAAGCAGTAGCGCGAACTTTGTAGTTCGTGTTCCCGCGCCATTCGAGTGGCTGTCGTTGCAACGTTTCGGGGACGCGAACTACAAAGTTCGCGCTACTGCGTCTGGCCCAAACAACCAGCCGGTTTGCGCGTTGAGAAACGGCGCAAGCTACGGCTTGTTCTACCTTCGTGCCTATGATTTCCGTTGCTGAAGCCACCCGCCTTGTTGCCGCCACCATCCGCCCACTGGGAGTGGAGCATCTTTCTCTGAGCCTGGCCGCCGGCCGCGTGCTGCGCGAGGACCTGCGCGCCGACCGGGACTTTCCGCCCTTTAACCGGGTGGCCATGGACGGTATGGCCGTGCGCTACGGGGCGCTGGCAGCGGGCCAGGCGGAATTCCGCATTGAAAGCACACAGTTTGCCGGTCAGCCTCCGCGACTGGTGCAGGATGCCACGGCGGCCGTGGAAATCATGACCGGGGCCATGCTGCCGCCCGGCGTCGATACCGTGATTCGCTACGAAGACCTCACGTTTCGCACCGATTCGGCGGGCCAGCGCTGGGCCACCGTGCAGGCGCTGCCGCCCCGGGCCGGCCACAACGTGCACCCCCAGGCTGCCGACCGCCACCAGGGCGACCTGCTGGTGCCCGCCGGCACGCGCCTGGAGCCGGCCGAAATGGCGGTGGCCGCCACCGTGGGAGCCGCTACCGTAGCCGTGTCGAGGCGGCCGCGGGTGGCGGTGGTGAGCACCGGCGACGAACTGGTGCCCATCACCGAGCAGCCCCAAGCCCACCAGATCCGCCGCTCCAATGCCTTGATGCTGCAGGCCGCCGCCGAAGCCGCCGGGGCCCGCACCGAACTGTTCCACTTCGACGACGACCCCGAAGCCTTGCGCAAGGGCTTGCCTGCCTTGCTTTCGGGCTTCGATGCGGTGGTGCTCAGCGGGGGCGTGTCGATGGGCAAGGCTGATTTTCTGCCGAGTGTGCTGCGGGAGCTGGGCGTGGAGCAGGTGTTTCACGAGGTGAAGCAGCGGCCGGGCAAGCCGTTCTGGTTCGGGCAGCAGCCCGGCGGGGCGGTGGTGTTTGCGCTGCCTGGCAACCCGGTGTCCACGTTCGTGAACTTCTACCGCTACGCCCGGCCCTGGCTGCTGGCCGTGCAGCAGCCCGCCGGTACCTCGGCCACCGGGGCCGCGCCCGTGCCCGCCGTCCTCACCCACCCCATCGACTTCAAGCCGCCCATGACGCACTTCCTGCTGGTGAGCCTGGAGGCCGGCCCCGACGGCCGCCTGCTGGCCACCCCCGAGCGGGCCGGCGGCTCCGGCGACATGGCTAGCTTGCTCACCTCCAGTGGCTTCCTAGAGCTACCGCCGGAACCGGAGCATTTCCCCGCAGGCACGGTTCTGCCAGTGTGGCGGTTTCGGTAGCCGCTACTGCTTCAACAGGTTCTGAAGTGTATTCCGGGCCCGGATTACCTGTCCACGATTGAAGCCTTTACCTTCGCATTGCTCATAAAAATCGGGAGCATAAAAGCTAGCTGACCGTGCGCTGGCGCGGGTGAGAAAATGCAGGATACTGGTTTCGGCGTCTTCCGCCCCGCAGATCTGGCCCGCTGGATGTGGATCAGCATCCCGTACTTTCCACAGTTGCCTGGGGCGTAACGCTTCCCAAGTCTGCGCCAGATTCCTAATGTTTATTTCCGGTAGAAGTAGAAATCGGTTAGTATCAGGCTTAGTAGTCCGGAAGCGGGCCTCCTGTTCATTGAAATACCGAGTAAGGCCGCCCGGTACGAAGTGTCCTCGAGTAGAATTGTATGGGCTTCTGTAAGTGAAAAAGTACACTTCCTTGCCCTGTTTGGCAAGAATCAGCATATCCGGAACATCGTACCAGCTAGAGCGGCTTTCATACACCAATGTGCTGTCGAAGTTCTGCTGGAAGAACCTGAATAAAGGCGGGGCAGTTTGGTGCCGCCTGGGCCCGCGCCAAGCCGGGGGTAGCCCCGTATGCGGTTAGCAGCAGAAGCAGATATATAATAGCTAAACGGGACATTGGCCGATAATATGCCTGATTGGAAGTAGTAGGTTGATGAAGCAAAAGGTAACAAGTCGAAAGCATCTGCTATTGGTCAGCTTTTACTTTTTCTCTTCGACTTTCCCCACTACCCCTCAAAATCCAGCCCGCACTGGAAGCAGTGGCACTGGGGTTTCTCGGGGGCCAGCAGCCACAGGCGCAGCTTCACGAACAGGTTGTCCTGGGGCTGGGGCTGGTGGCGGCACACCACGTCGGGGTGGTGGCAACGGGGGCAGCGGAGCGTGGCGGCCGACTCCTCGTCGGGCGACTCCGGGGGCATGGCCTGCATGGCGGCGCGCTGCGGGTGCAGGGCCTCCTGGGCTGCCGCTACGTCAGGCTGGCGTACGAACAGGCGCACACTGCCCAGCACGGGGCCGTAGGGCCGGCTTTCGTTGCTGAGGAAGCACGGAATACCGGCCGCTTCCAGCTGGTTTTTGGCCAGGTGGGCGGCAATGACATCCGAAAAGGAATCGAGCAGGACGATGTTGGCAGGAGCAGCGGAATCCGAAGACATGAGAGGAGGCGGGGCCAGTCGGCCGTATGGGCCTAAAAACAACAGAAGCACCCCTTAAGGGTGCTTCTGAAGATGAAAATTTCGGGGCGAAAAACCTATTTAAACAAAGCCAGCGCCTTGATAAAGGTTTGCGACACGCCCCAGGCCAGCGGAATGCCCACGTACAGCCAGGCAATAATGGCCGAGCCACCCACGGCGGGCTCCTCAACGTGCGGAGCAGATGAATTAGCGGGAGTAGTCATAAGGGAGGAAAGTTGAGAGGTGAATGATGAAGCATGACACAGAAAGGTGAAACGGCAACCGGCAGCTGCACAAAGCAGCGCAACCAAGACACGAGCATCTATCTGTATTTCAGGCTCCTTTCAGGGATTAGTGGCCGCCGGCTTCGGCCGTTACGGGGCCTTTTTCGTAGTACTGCTCCTTCACGGGGCGTACGGCCAGGTTGGCCAGCAAACCCAGCACCAGCACGCCGGCCATAGTGTAGAATACGTTCTGGTAGGCCGCCGCGCCGGTCAGGCCCTGCTCTTTGGCGTGCTCGTGGAGGGTGTGCACGATGAGCGGCCCTAATACGCCGGCCGTACTCCAGGCCGTGAGCAAACGGCCGTGGATGGCACCTACCTGGTACTTGCCGAACATATCGGAGAGGTAGGCCGGAATGGTGGCAAACCCACCGCCGTACATGCTGATAATCACGCAGGCTACTACCACAAACAGTGTCAGTTGCAGGCCGTGGCCCAGCGTGGGCACCAGCGCGTACAGCAGAATGCCCAGCCCAAAATAAATGGCGTACGTGACCTTGCGGCCCAGCTTATCGGAAGCCGATGACCAGAAGAAGCGGCCCAGCAGGTTGAACAAGCTCAGTAGGCCCACAAAGCCCGCAGCAGCGGCAGCAGTTACACCCGCGCCTGCGCCCATGGCGCCGTCGGAGAAGGTTTCCTGAATGAGGGGCGAAGCCGTTTCCAGCACACCAATGCCCGCCGTTACGTTGGTCAGCAGTACCACCCACAGCAGCCAGAATTGCGGCGTCTTGATAGCGTTATCGGCCGATACGTTGGCCGTGGTAATCATGGCGTTGTGCTCGGTGCTGGGCACGTAGCCGGCCGGTTTCCAGTCGTCGGCGGGCACCCGGATGGTCCACACCCCAAACTGCATAAATACCAGATAAATCAGACCCATTACAATGAATGTGGGCGCTACGCCCTGCGGAGCCGAGTCCTTGAAGTGGCCCATCAGGTTGTTGGCCAGTGGCGAGCCAATCATGGCCCCGCCCCCAAAACCCATGATGGCCATACCGGTAGCCACGCCTTTGCGGTCAGGAAACCACTTAATGAGCGTGCTCACCGGCGAAATGTAGCCGATGCCCAGCCCAATGCCGCCCACGAAGCCGTAGCCGAAGTACAGCAGCCAGATATTGTGCAGATGAATGCCCAACGAGCCGATCAGAAAGCCTCCGCCGAAGCATAAAGCCGAAGCCAGCATAGCCTTGCGAGGCCCTACGCGCTCCAGCCACTTTCCAAAAATAGCCGCCGATAAGCCTAGCAGCACAATGGCAATGGAGAAGGTGATGCCAATCTGGGTGGGCGTCCAGTCGTCGGGAGCGGGGGCGTTTACGTCGCCGCTGATGAGAGAGCCCAGGGGCTTGTTGAACACGCTGAAGGCGTAGGCCTGTCCAATGGCGAGGTGAATGGCCAGGGCCGCCGGCGGAACCAGCCAGCGGTTGTAGCCAGGACCGGCCACGGTGCGGCTGCGGTCAAGAAAGGAGTCGTTTGCCATGCGGGAACGGGTGCTTTTTAGGAGAGAAAAGAACGGAAACTACTGGCCTGATACCAGCTCCCGAATGAAGCCGGTATTAGTTGATTAACACTTAAGGTAGAGGCCTGGGGGAGGCTTTACTGTTTTCCAGACAACTATTTTTTGCTAAAAAGCTATAGCTGCCCGCCGGAAGGTGAGCACTTACTCAGGGGTGAATACGTGAGATAAACCGGAAAAGGGTGTAGCTACACGCATATTCTTACGTGCTTCAGTCGGTGAGGGTCACCTTTCGGCGGGCAAAACCAGCTATTCTTCCGCTGCTTGCTTGCCAAGCCAGCTCTTTAGCCCCGGGGCTCTGCTCTGTTTTAAAAACTGCAACAACCCCTGCTTCATGGCTTCCGCCATGCGCTGCTGAAACTTAGGGTCAATCAGCCTTTTTTCGTCTTCGGGGTTTGATACGAAGGCCGTTTCCACCAGCGCATTGGGATATTCAGTCGGCCCGTTCAGCCCGAAGTTGAAGCTGCCCACGTTACCGAAACCGGCCAGCCCGGTACCGTGCATCTGCTCATATAAGGCCACAGAAAGCGGCCGGAAGGCCACGTAGCGGTAAAACGTGCTGGTACCGTGGGCACTGGCGCTACCCGAGGAGTTGACGTGGATACTCACCAGCAGATCGGGGTTGAGGCGGCGCAGCAGCAGTACCCGGTCGCCGTTGTCCACGGTGGCGTCAGTGGTGCGCGTCATCAGCACCCGGGCGCCGGCCAGCTCCAGCTCCTGCTGCAGTTTCAGGGCAATGGCCAGGGTCAGGTCTTTCTCGCGGGCTCCGCTGGCCCCCGTGGCCCCAATGTTGGTGCCGCCGTGGCCGGCATCGAGGGCCACCGTGAGGCCGCGCAGGCGTAGCTTCTGCGGCGGCCGTTTCACCCGGATTTCCAGCGTATTGCCCCGGTAGCCGATATGGTAGCCCCAGCTCTGGCGGTGCCGTAGGTGCAGTGTCAGTCGGAATACGTCGGGCTGCACCTGCTCATACGTCACGTCGCCCAATGCCTGCAGCCCGTCGCGCTGGGTTATCCAGTTAGTATTGGAAGTGGCCCCGAAGATGTCCACCACCAGCCGGGCGGGTTCCGTGAGCAGCTGGGAGCGGTAGGGCAGGCGCTGGGTGAGGGGCACCCGCACGTAATCGTACGCGGAGTCGCCTTGCACGCTCCAAGAGCCGGTAAGGGAGCCGGGCACGAAGCCGCCCGGCGGCAGCAGGCGCACTACTTCCTGCGGCACCCAGGCCACGGTGGCTTGTGAGAGCTGCGCCCGGTACTGACTGCCCACGCGTCCCGTCAGGTGCAGCACCACCGCCGAATCGAGGTAGCCGAGCTTGGCCCCACCCAGCCGGTCTTCGCCCAGCCCGTAGTTGAGGTAGGCCAGCTCCCCTTTGGTCAGGGCGAGCTGGGGCACGTTGGGGTTGAGAAACCGGATTTTACTTTTGCTGAAGGCCGTGGCCATCAGGCTGTCTTTGGAAAGCAGCTCAAACCGGATAAGGCGGTTTTGCAGCGTATCGCCGGGGCGCACCACGTAGGTGCCCTGGTACACGCCGCGCCGGCCCTGCGCCTGGGCGGGCGGCAATTCCGTGAGCGGCTGCCCGTTCAGAAACGAGCCCTGCAAACCGGAAGTGCCCATCAGCCGCACCTGCAGCCGGTCGCCGGGTTGCAGCCACTGGTCAGCGGCCGGTACGGTTTCGGCGGCGGTGATGGTGGGCGGCGGGGCGGTCTGGGCAGGTGTAAGCTTTTGAGCGGAACGTTGCTGAGCCTGCGTGGTCAGCGGCTGAAACAGGCTGGCAAGGCTCAGGAGAAAAGGCAGTAATTGACGAAGCAGCATAAGCCGGAAAGCAAAAGCCCCGCGCGGGGCGGGGCTCGGGTACTACGATGGAAAGGTGGGCTACGGTTGCTTCACGGCGTCGCCGAGGTCCTTCACGTCGCGGCCGGTTTCCAGGGCCGTAAACTCGGTTTGCAGCGCCCGGATGTGCAACTCGTCGCGGCCCTTGATGTCGAGGCGAATGGCGCGAAACTGCGCGTTGAGGCGGCGGCTGATGGCGGTGGCGTAATCCCAGTCGCGCTGGGTCCATTGCTTGCGGCGGGCCCGTACCTGCTGCATAAACTGCACGAAGGCCGGCTCAATGGTAGCGGGCGTCAGGCCTTCAATGGCCGTGTACGTGCCCAACAGCTCGCTGGTGAAAGCGGTTTCGCCGGCTTTATCCAGCGGTTGGCGGCTGCGGGATTTCGACACTGAATCGAAGCGGGCGGCGCGGCGGCCGGCCACGCGCAGCTTGGCAGCGGCCTCGTCTACTACCGTATCAAGCTTGCGGGCTTCCTGTTTCACCATATCCTGCCGCTCCCGCGGCGTCGAGTCGCAGGCGGAGAGGAGCAAAACCCCGGCTGATAGCCCAAACAAAACGTGCTTTTTCATGGCCGTAAGATACGGGAATGGACAATCAACGGTTAGCCCCGGGCCGTAGGCCTGTGCCCTGGCCGGGGGCACCGTTTTACTGCTGGCTCAATCGGAAAGTAAAAGGCAGCTCAAACTTCGATACCACGGCCCGGCTGCCCACCCGGGCCGGAATCCATTGGTCGGGGATACTGCGGGCGACGCGCAGGGCCTCTTCGTCGCAGCCCGAGCCGATGCCCAGCAACACCTGCTGGTCGGTGGCGTGGCCCAGGGTATCCACTACAATAGACACCAGCACCCGGCCCTGCACATTTTTGGCTTGCGCCGCCGCCGGGTAGTTGAGCTTACTGATGAAAGGAGCTAGGGCTGCGTCGCTGCCGATATAGAAGATCGGATGGGTCACGCGCTGGCGCGTCCAGTCGCCGGCCGCGTTGCGTACGGCATAGGGCACATCATCGAATGGCCGGAAGAAAATCAGCTTTTTGGCCGTGTGGTCGTATTTCTGGGCAATTACCTGGCTTCCGTCGCGGGTGTAAGCGTAGTATTCCCATACGCCTATCTTTTCGCCCTTATCCAGCATGCCACTGCCGGTATCGGTTTTGCGCAGCTTCTGAGCCTGTGCGCTCAGGGTGAGGAGGAAAAGAGCGAAAAGTAAAACGTGTTTCATGGGAACAGGTGGGAAGGTAGCGAGGACAGTACGTGGCAACAGCCGGCTGGAAATCCAGTCGGCTTACTACCGCGAAGCAAAGAAATTATTGTTTTAATACAAGCACGACCGTAGGCCGCAGGCAGGCGGGGAAAGCGGGTGGGACCATAATAATCTGGCCCTGACGGCCAGAAAAGACAGTAAACAGTCGGGGGGAATTGACTGTTGAAGCTGCCCGGTCCGGGAAATTTACAACTATCTGGGTAACTCAGCAAGCCCCGGGCTGGCGAAATAGCGGCCCCGCTGGTAAATTAGTCCGGCCGCTCATCCAGCCGGTCGCGCAGGTTTCGGAGCTGCTGCTGCAGCCCCGGCCAAGCCGGGCACAGCTGTTCCAGCCGCCGCAAAACCTGCAGCGTGCCCCGGTCGTCGCCCAGGGTGCGAAGCATGGTGGCCCACCCCGAGAGGGCACCGAAGTGACGGGGCTCGCGGCGCAGGGTTTCCTGCACGTCGCGCAGTGAGGCCTTGTATTCGCCGCGTAAGAAGTGCGCCGTGGCGCGTTTGTTCCAGCCTTCGGCGTACTCCGGCATGGCTTCCGTGAGGAAGGTAAACTCGTGAATAGCTAAGGTATAGTCGTCGGCGGCCAGGGCCCGGATGCCGTTTTCCAGCCGCTTATCCAGTAAGGGGTGTACGGTGGTAAGCCAGAGCTGCCAGATGCCGTCCTGCAGGGCCTCAATCTCAGCCGGGGCCTTCGCCTCGCGCAGGCGTGCAAACAGGTCGTCGAGGGAATCCAAAGTGGTGAACCGGTGAGATAGTGAAATGGTGAGTTTTACGTTGTGCTGGCCTATATGGTGTGGTCAGAACGTAAAACTCACCATTTCACTATCTCACCGGTTCACCCCTAAAAAAGGGCTGAGGCCACCCGCCGGATGCTTTCCGACTTGCCCATGCTGTAGTAGTGCAGGCAGGGCACGCCGTGGGCCATCAGCTCCCGGCTCTGGTTGATGCACCACTCAATCCCGATTTCGCGGGCCGCCGCGTTGTCGGGGGCGAGGTGCACGGCATCTACCAACTCGTCGGGCAGGTTGAGGTAGAAGGAGCGGGGCAGGGCCGTAAGCTGGGCTTTGGTGGTGAGGGGCTTGAGGCCGGGGATGATGGGCACCAGAATGCCCGCCGCCCGGCACTTCTGCTCAAACTGGAAAAACTGCTCGTTATCGAAGAACATCTGCGTCACGATGTACTCGGCCCCGCGGTCCACTTTGTGCTTGAGGTAGCGGATATCAGCCCCTGAGTTGGGCGACTCAAAGTGTTTCTCGGGGTAGCCGGCCGTACCGATGCAGAAATTGGTGGCCCACACGTCATCCTGCTCCTCATCCAGGTACGCGCCCTTGTTCAGGTCCGACACCTGCCCGATCAGGTCGCAGGCGTAGGCGTGGCCGTCGGGTTCCGGCACGAAGCGGCCCTCGCTCTTGATCGGGTCGCCGCGCAAAGCCAGCACGTTATCAATGCCCAGGAAGTGCAGGTCGATAAGAGCGTTTTCGGTTTCCTCCTTCGAGAATCCGCCGCAGATGAGGTGGGGCACCGTGTCCACATCGAAGCGGTTTTTGATGGCCGCGCAGATGCCCACCGTGCCGGGCCGGCGGCGCACGGTTTTCTTCTCCAGCAGCCCGTTGGCGTGCTGCCGGTACACGTACTCCTCGCGGTGGTACGTCACGTCGATAAACGGCGGCTTGAATTCCAGCAGCGGCTCGATGTTGGAAAACAGGTTCTGGATGTTCTCTCCCTTTTTGGGCGGCAGCACCTCGAAGGAAAACAGCGTATTGCCGTTGGCGCGGGTCAGGTGTTCGGTTACTTTCATATGGGTCGGTGGTCCGGCTCGTGCTGGTGGGCGCCTCACCCCCCGGCCCCCTCTCCGAAAAAGGAGAGGGGGAGCCTGACGCGTTATTGGGCAGTTGAGGTGAGGTGGAGTTTGATGGTGGCGACTGTTCGGCGGGGTTGTGTGAGGACCTGAGCGTTGGAAAACCGCAGCAGTCGGTAGCCTAACTCGGCAAGAAGGGCTGTGCGGCCAGCATCGTAGTCCTGCTGATCAGGCTGATAATAGCCTTCGCCATCAACTTCCAGGATCAGCTTGTGGCGCAGGCTCACAAAATCCACGATATACTGGTCAATGCTATGCTGATGCCGGAATCTGGCCCCCGGTGCATTGCCGCGCACCAGCTGCCAAAGGGCTTCTTCCGCTTCCGTGGGCGCATGGCGCATAGCCCGGCTTCGGTCTTTCAGATTGAGCTTGCCATACTGCCGCTTGTCGGCGGTAAAGGCCTTTTCCTGTGGCAGAATAACCTCTAACCGGTTCATCGTCTGGCTCCCCCTCTCCTTTTTCGGAGAGGGGGGCGGGGGGTGAGGCGTTTCGTCAGGTTCGTTGCAACAGTCCATGCCCTACCCCGCCGTTACCGCCACCACTGCCGGCTCGTAGTTCAGGTTGGGCATCAGCCAGCGCTCCAGCTCCGGCAGCGGCATGTGCTTGCGCGCGGCCAGGTCGGCTACCTGGTCCTGGCCGATGCGGCCGAGGCCGAAGTAGCGGCTGTCGGGGTGGGCGTAGTAGAGGCCGCTCACCGACGAGGCCGGGTACATGGCCAGGTTTTCGGTGAGGCGGATGCCGGTGGCGGCTTCGGCGTCGAGCAGCTCAAACAGGGTGATTTTCTCGGTGTGATCGGGGCAGCCGGGGTAGCCGGGCGCCGGGCGCACACCTTTGTACTTCTCCTGAATCAGGTCCTCGTTCGATAGGTTTTCGGCCGGGTCGTAGCCCCAGAACTCCTCCCGCACGCGCTGGTGCAGGCGCTCGGCAAAGGCCTCGGCGAGACGGTCGGCCAAGGCCTTCATCAGGATGCTGCTGTAGTCGTCGTGCTCGGCCTCAAACCGCTCCAGGTGCTTCTCGATGCCGATACCGGCCGTGACGGCAAAGCCGCCGATGTAGTCCTGGCGGCCGGTTTCCAGCGGGGCCACGAAGTCGGAGAAGGCCAGGTTGGGCACGCCCGCGGCCTTTTCGCTCTGCTGGCGCAGGGTGAAAAACTCGGTGGCTACTTGCTGGCGGGTATCGTCGGTGAACACCTGCACGGTGTCGTGGCCGACGGTGTTGGCGGGCCAGAAGCCGATGACGGCGCGGGCCGTGAGCAGCTTCTCGTCGATGATCTGGCGCAGCATCTTCTGCGCGTCGTTGAAGAGCTGGGTGGCGGCCTCGCCCACGTTCGGGTCTTCCAGGATGCGCGGGTAGCGGCCCTTCAGCTCCCAGGTCTGGAAGAACGGCGTCCAGTCGATGTAGGTGGCCAGCTCGGCCAGGTCGTAGTCTTCCAGCGCCTTGGTGCCCAGGAAGGTCGGCTTGACGATGGGCGTAGCGGCCCAATCGGCCTTGAAGCCGTTTTCGCGGGCGGCCTCGATGGTCAGGTAGTTTTTGTCGCGCTGGCGGCCGGCGTAGTCCTCGCGCAGCTGGCGGTACTCCTCGCGCACCGTGCGGGCGTACTCCACATCAGCCGAGCCCAGCAGCGCGGCGGCTACGCCCACCGAGCGGGACGCGTCGTTGACGTGCACGATGGGGCCGCTGTAGTTGGGCGCAATTTTCACGGCGGCGTGCAGGCGGGAGGTGGTAGCGCCGCCGATGAGCAACGGGGTTTTCAGGCCGCGCTTTTCCATCTCCTGAGCCACGTACACCATCTCGTCGAGGCTCGGCGTAATCAGCCCGCTCAGCCCGATAACGTCCACCTGCTGCTTCTGCGCTTCGTCGAGGATGCGCTCCAGCGGCACCATCACGCCCAGGTCCACGATGTCGAAGTTGTTGCAGGCCAGCACCACGCCCACGATGTTCTTGCCGATGTCGTGCACGTCGCCTTTCACCGTGGCCAGCAGGATTTTGCCGGCCGTCTGCCGGTCGCCGCTTTGCTTGTCGGCCAGCAGGTAGGGCTCCAGATAGGCCACCGCCTTCTTCATCACCCGGGCCGATTTCACCACCTGGGGCAGGAACATCTTGCCGGCCCCAAACAGGTCACCGACCACGTTCATGCCGGCCATCAGCGGGCCTTCAATCACCTCCAGCGGGCGGCCTACCAGCTGCCGCACTTCCTCGGTATCTTGGTCGATGAACTCGGTTATGCCCTTCACCAAGGCGTGTTGCAGGCGTTCTTTCACCGGCAGACTGCGCCAAGCGTCGGCCACCACTTCCACTTTGTCCTTCTGCTTCACCGTGTCGGCGAAGTCCACGAGGCGCTCGGTGGCGTCGGGGCGGCGGTTGAGCAGCACGTCTTCCACCAGCTCCAGCAGGTCCTTGGGCACCTCGTCGTACACGGCCAGCTGGCTCGGGTTCACGATGCCCATATCCAGGCCGGCCCGGATGGCGTGGTACAGGAACGCCGAGTGCATGGCCTCGCGCACCACGTCGTTGCCGCGGAACGAGAAGCTGATGTTCGAGACGCCGCCGCTGGTGAGGGCGCCGGGCAGGTTCTGCTTAATCCAGCGGACGGCCTCGATGAAGTCTACGGCGTAGTTGCGGTGCTCGTCGAGGCCGGTGCCCACCGTCAGGATGTTGGGGTCGAAGATGATGTCCTCGGCCGGGAAACCGACTTCATTCACTAGGATATCGTAGCTGCGCTGGCAGATTTCGATGCGCTTCTCGTAGTTGTCGGCCTGGCCGTTTTCGTCGAAGGCCATGACCACCACGGCCGCGCCGTACTGGCGCACGGTGCGGGCCCGCTGCCGGAACACGTCCTCACCTTCCTTGAGGGAAATGGAGTTGACGATGCTCTTGCCCTGCACGCACTTGAGGCCGGCTTCCAGCACGCTCCACTTCGAGGAGTCAATCATGACGGGCACCCGCGAAATGTCGGGCTCCGAGGCAATCAGGTTCAGGAACGTGGTCATGGCCTGCTCCGAGTCGAGCATGCCTTCGTCCATGTTCACGTCGATGACCTGCGCGCCGCCTTCCACCTGGTCGCGTGCTACTTGCAGGGCCTGCTCATAGTTGCCGGTCCGGATGAGGCGGGCGAAGGCGCGGCTGCCGGTGACGTTGCACCGCTCGCCTACGTTCACAAACAGGCTGTCGGAGGTGATGTTGAAGGGCTCGAGGCCGGCGAGGCGGGTGATTGCCTCACCCCCTAGCCCCCTCTCCGGTAGAGAGGGGGAACTAGATACTAGCTTTTTAGAGCTAATTCCTTTCTCTAAATCTAGTTCCCCCTCTCTACCGGAGAGGGGGCTAGGGGGTGAGGCAACCCGTGAGGTCAAGGGCCGTGGCGCGTATTTTTCGGCCAGCTGGGCCAGCTCGCCGATGTGCTGGGGCGTGGTGCCGCAGCAGCCGCCCACCACCGTCACGAGGCCATCGGCCAGGTAGCCTTCCACCACGCCCGCAAATTCCTGGGCCGACTCATCGTAGCCGCCAAAGGCGTTGGGCAAACCGGCGTTGGGGTAGGCCGAAATGTGCACGTCGGCAATGCGGCTCAGCTCCTTGATGTACACCTTGAGCTGGTCGGCGCCGAGGGCGCAGTTCAACCCCACGCTCAGCAGCGGCAGGTGGCGGATGGAGTTCCAGAACGCCTCCACGGTCTGCCCGCTCAGGGTGCGGCCCGAGGCGTCGGTAATCGTGCCCGAAATCATGACGGGCACCACTTTGCCGCCTTCATCAAAGAACTTCTGCACCGCGTACAGGGCCGCTTTGGCGTTGAGCGTATCGAAGATGGTTTCGATGAGCAGCGCGTCGGAGCCGCCGTCCACGAGGCCGCGCACCTGCTCCAGGTAGGCGGTGGCCAGCTCGTCGAAGGTCACGGCCCGGAAGCCGGGGCGGTTCACGTCGGGCGAGAGGCTGGCGGTGCGGTTGGTGGGCCCCACGGCCCCGGCCACGAAGCGCGGCTTGTCGGGCGTGAGAGCCGTAAACGCGTCGGCCGATTCCCGCGCCAGCCGCGCCGACTCGTAGTTCAGCTCATATACCACGTGCTCTAGGGCGTAGTCAGCCTGGGCGATGGTGGTGCCGCTGAAGGTGTTGGTTTCCACCATGTCGGCCCCGGCCGCGAAGTACTCGTCGTGGATGCCGCGGATGATATCGGGTCGGGTGAGACTGAGCAAATCGTTGTTGCCGCGCAGCGGGTGCGAGTGGTCGGCAAAGCGCGTGCCCCGGAAATCCTCCTCCGTGAGCGTGTGGCGCTGGATCATGGTGCCCATGGCACCGTCGAGAATCAGCACGCGCTGACGCAGGATGTCGTGGAGGGGAGACGTAGTAGCGGGGGCAGGAAGGACGGTCGGCATATCGGCTTTTCTGGAGAAAATCAGCAGCAAAAAGTGCCTATCCAGAAAGAGCCGCGCCGGGAGCACGCCTGTTCTTATCTTCTTTCAGAGCCCGGAAAGGACCTGAAACGGGAGTTAGCACCTTGTTTTATTTCAGGTTGCTAAGACGTCATCGGGCCCAATCCCTCGGTCTTTCTGGATAAGTAACACGGCGAAGATACAACCGGAAATTCCGAAATTCAATTCGGGTGCCACCCGCTTAACCTGAGCCGGGTGTATTGTTGCGGAAAAGAAATATATAGCTGCGACCCAATGATTCGTTGTGATAAAGCAGGCCGCTGGTTGAATAGCCGTTCTGCCCGCCGGAATGCTGCTGAATTTGCTTCTAACCTTACACTGTAGTCGTTATGCTGCCTGCCCGCTACTTCCGAAACATGGCCTTTGGGTGGCTGTTGCTGTTCTCCTTTTCAAGTGCGGCGCAGTCGCGCCCCAGTGGTACGGGCCTGCGCGGGCAATACTACGAGGGGCAGAATTTCGAGAAGCTGGCCCTCACCCGCGTTGATCCGGGCATTGACTTCAACTGGACTATCGGGCCGACCGGCGACCATTTTGTGTCGCCGGGGCCGGGCGTGCCGGGCGAGTGGTTTTCGGCGCGCTGGAAGGGCCATCTGTATGCCCCGGTAACGGGCGTGTACACGTTCCGGATGACGATGGACGACGGAATGCGGGTATGGGTAGGTGGTCAGCGCATCCTGAATTCCTGGCAAAATCAGGCCGTCAGCAGCTACACGGCCCAAATTGCCCTCACGGCCGGACGCTACTACCCCATTCGGGTGGAGTATTACCAGGCCGGTCAGGACTCACGCGCTGCACTGGCCTGGCAACTGCCCACTACAACGGAGCCGGAGCCGATTCCGGCGGCGTATCTGTATGCCAGTCTGCCCACCACGGCGGTGCCCGTACCGGTAGCGGCCAGCAAACCCGCCGCTCAACCGGTCCGCCCGCAACCGGCCGCGCCCCGGCCCAGTGTGACCATGACGCCCCTCGAGCCGGCTGTGGTAGTGGGACGGCGGCCGGTGGCGGCCGCGCCGCGTGCCGCGCGTGTTGTACGTCGGCCTCAGGCAACGCCGCTACCACCAAAAGTAACCCCGCCGGATACGGTGCCGCTGCCGGACTTATCGGCCCTGAGCAAAGGCGCGGCCGTAACGCTGCCCAACCTCTATTTCACCCAAAGCACCGCTGCGCTGCTGCCTTCCAGTCGGCCCACGCTCAACGAGCTAGCCCGCCGCCTGCGCGAGCAGCCGGCTATGCGGCTGGAAATAGCGGGCCATACTGATAATGTGGGCGAGGCGGCCCTGAACCTGCGCCTTTCCGAGCAGCGGGCCCGGGTGGTGCGGCAGTACCTGGTGCAGCAGGGCATTGACTCGGTGCGGCTGGCGGCGCGGGGCTACGGCGGCACCCGCCCGGTAGCCGACAACCGCGACCCGCAGCAACGGCCCCGCAACCGCCGGGTGGAAGTGGTGGTGCAGTGAATGGGCAGAAAGTAGCTACGTTACTTGTTTTTTTGCCGGAATAAGTAGGGCTCTTTTTATCTTGTAGCCTAATTTACTCTCCGCGTGACTTATTTCTATTGGAGCGCCTTGTTGCTGTGTGCTTCTGCCTGCCTGCCAACCACCGCCCAAACCCTGCCCGCGCACGGCCTGGCAGCTACGTATTACAACGGCGAGAATTTTGAGGAAGCCGTGGTGGAGCGCACCGACGCACAGCTGGATTTCGAATGGCACGCCCGGCCGCCGGCTACCGGCGTCAGCAAAGAGCATTTCTCGGTGCGTTGGACCGGCTTTCTGGAAGCGCCGGCTACGGGCCTGTATATTCTGCACCTGACGGTGGATGATGGCGTGCGGGTGTGGGTCGGCAATAAGCTACTGCTGGACTCCTGGCGCAACCAGTACGTCACCGATGGGCAGGCCCGGGTGCGACTGGAGGCGGGCAAAGTGTACGCGCTACGCATCGAGTATTATCAGAGCGCACTGGAATCGAGGCTGGTGCTGGGGTGGGAGCGGCCCGATGTATCGATGGAGGATTTCTTCAGCGGGCGGCCCATTTTCGAGCCCATCCCTACCCGCTACCTCTGGGCTGCCTTGCCCGGGCCACCTACCGAAGTCAGGGAAGCTGCCAGCCCTGCGTCGCCGGTAGCGCGCGCCATTGCGCCCCCGGATACGCTGCCGGTGCGGCTGGAAGAACTGGCCCGCCTCGCCAAAGGCCAGCGGCTGACGCTGCCTAACCTCTATTTCACCCAAAGCACCGCCGATTTGCTGCCCACTTCCCGGCCGGTGCTGAACCAGCTAGCTCGTCGCCTGCGCGAGCAGCCGGCTATGCGGCTGGAAATAGCGGGCCATACCGATAATGTGGGCGACGCGGCCCTGAACCTGCGCCTGTCCCGGCAGCGGGCCCGGGTGGTGCGCCAGTATCTGGTGCAGCAGGGCATCGACTCAGTGCGGCTGCTGGCGCGGGGCTACGGCAGTGCCCGCCCGCTGGCCGACAACCGCGACCCGCAGCAACGGCCCCGCAACCGCCGGGTAGAGGTAGTGCGGCAGTGAGGAGTGAGGGGTAGAGCAGTTGAGAAAAATCTGGCCGAAACATAAATGTTGCTACATCGGTTAAAAGCAACTGTCCTGCAAAACGGCCCTGGGCCGAAGCAGAGGTTTTATCCACACGAAGTTTCTCATGAGCCAGACCCCAAATCTTTTCACGCCCGCCCAAGTAGGCGCGCTTTCCTTGCCCAACCGTTTCGCCATGGCGCCCATGACGCGCAGCCGGGCCGATAACCCCGGCAACGTCCCCACCGATTCGACGGTGACCTATTACGTGCAGCGCGCTACGGCCGGCCTCATCATCACCGAAGGCTCCCAGGTTTCGCCCCAGGGCGTGGGCTACATTAACACGCCCGGTATCTACTCCGAGGAGCAGGTAGCCGGCTGGAAAAAGGTGACCGACGCGGTACACGCCGCCGGCGGCCGCATTTACATTCAGCTCTGGCACGTGGGCCGGGTGTCGCACCCGTTCTTCCACAACGGCGAGCTGCCGGTGGGTCCGTCGGCCATTGCGCCGGCCGGAGCCCAGGCCTACACCGATAAAGGCATGGAAGACATTCCGGCTCCGCGCGCGCTGGAGCTGGCCGAAATTCCGGGCGTGGTCGACCAGTTCCGGCAGGCGGCCCGCAATGCCAAACTCGCCGGCTTCGATGGGGCCGAAATCCACGGGGCCAACGGTTACCTGCTCGACCAGTTCATTCAGGACGGCTCCAACCAGCGCACCGACGAGTACGGCGGCAGCCTGGAAAACCGCGCCCGTTTCGTGCTGGAAGTAGTACAGGCTGTGGTAGATGAGCTGGGTGCCGACCGGGTAGGCATCCGCCTCTCGCCCCAAGGCAGCGCCAGCATTCAGGATTCGGACCGTGTGAAAACCTTCAGCTACCTCACCGAGCAGCTCAACCAGTTCAACCTGGCTTACCTGCACGTAATTGAGGCGTTGCCGGGCCACCCGATGGCGGCCCCCGCCGACGTGCCGACCGTTGCGGCGCATCTGCGCCAGATTTTCCGCAACACCTTCATCCTGAACGGCGGCTACACCCACGAAACGGCCGATAAGGCGCTGGCCAACAACGAGGCCGACCTGATTGCCTTCGGGGTGCCCTACATTGCCAACCCTGATCTGGTGGAGCGGTTCCGCACCGGCGCGGCCCTCAACGCCCCCGACCCCAGCACCTTCTACGTGCCCGGCGACCATGGCTACATCGACTACCCTTCGTTGCAGGACGCGGCGGCCGATACCAAGCAGCCCGTTGACTATCAGAACAACTAAGCTCCGGCTTCATGGCTGATGAACAAAAACCCGTTTCGGCTGCTGTCGGAACGGGTTTTTTGTTGGGTTTTGGTTTGTTAAGGGCAAAAGTGTCGGCTCCCGATGCAAAATCTTCGTAAGCCCAGAACTCCACCATAGTCTCGCTATTCTGATGGCTGCTAAAAAAACTTCGGCTGCTCCGGCAGCTTCTAAAAAAGCCGCTGCCCCGGCCAAAACTGCCGCTACGCCCGCTGCCAAACAGGCCGCCAAGGATGCCGCTACGGCTCCCAAGCCCGTGAAGCGCCCCACGGCCAAAGACATGAAGCAGCACGCCCAGACGCTGCCCTACCCCGCCAGGCAGGCTGATATGAAGCTGCAGCCCACCATGGACTTCAGCACCTACCGCGCCGCCGGCAAGCTCCAGGATAAAGTGGCCCTCATCACCGGTTCCGATTCCGGCATCGGGCGGGCCGTGGCCGTGGCCTTTGCCATGGAAGGTGCCCACGTAGCCGTGCTCTTCAACGAAAACGTGGTGGATGCCGAGGAAACCAAGCGCCTCGTGGAGGCCCAGGGCCGCCAGTGCATCCTGCTGCAAAGCGACGTGCGCGACCCGGAGCAGTGCAAGCAGGCCGTGCGCCGCACGCTGGCTGAGCTGGGCGGCCTCAATATTCTGGTGAACAACGCCGCTTTCCAGATGTCCCAGGAGAAGTTCGAGGACATTCCCGAGGAGCAGATTCGCCGCACCTTCGACACCAACATTCTCGGCTACATCTGGATGGCGCAGGCCGCCGTGCCGCACCTCAAAAAGGACGACTGCATCATCAATACCGGCAGCATCGTAGGCCTCACGGGCATCCCGATTCTGATTGACTACGCCTGCACCAAGTCGGCCATTCACGCCCTCACCAAAAGCCTGGCCACCCATCTGGGCGAGCGGGGTATCCGGGTGAACTGCGTGGTGCCCGGCCCGGTCTGGACGCCCAACATCCCCGGCACCATGCCCCGCGAGGAAATCGAGAAGTTCGGCTACGAAGTGGCCCTGGCCCGTCCTGGTCAGCCCGAAGAGCTGGCCCCCGCCTACGTGCTGCTAGCCTCCCAGGACGGCTCGTTCATGACCGGCAGCCTTGTGCACGTCACCGGCGGCAAGATGAGCAGCGACCAGTAGGCTAGGGCCAATCGGTGCTGACGTTGTTTCATTGGGACACATCTGCCCAGTGTAGAGACGCAATAGTTGGAGTCTCGTCGTTGCTGATATTGTTTGACTGGACGATATAGTTCCGGCCTTTCAACGACAAGACTCCAACTATTGCGTCTCTACATCGTGCCAGCGGCTTTACCGGCCCGAAAACATAACCCACCGCTCCGTACTTCTAGGCTGCCCCTCCACACTTCTGACTACCCCATGCCGCACTATCCCGAAGGCACCGTCCGGGCGCTGCTCCAGACCGAGCTGGTGACGCCCGCCACCCGCGCCGCCCTGGAAGCCCGCCTCAACGCCCCCGCCGACTACACCCCGCAGTTCTTCGACGCCGATACGTACCAGCTGTTGCGTGCCGTGGCCGCCCGCATCTTCCCCCAGCCCGACCGCGAAAAACCCGTCGAGCTGGCCCCGGCCGTGGACAAGCGCCTCACCGACGGCACCGCCGACGGCTGGCGCTACGACGCCATGCCGCCCGACCGCGAAGCCTACCGCCTCGGCCTGGGCGGCATCAACCAGGCCGCCGAAGCGCAGTTTCAGCAGCCTTTCATGGCCCTGAGTGCTGAGCAGCAGGACGCAGTTATCGGGCAGCTGGCTGCCGGTGAGGCGGCCGGGCAAAACTGGCAGCAGTTGCCCCAGGACCGGTTTTTTGAGGAGTTTCTATCCGAGCTGACCGAGAACTACTACGCCCACCCGCTGGCTCAGGAAGAAATCGGCTACGTGGGCATGGCCGACGTGCCCGGCTGGCCCCACGTCACTCCCAACACCCTCGAACCCCGCGAGCCGGAAGAGGTGAAATAGTGAGGTGGTGAAATGGTGAGTTCGGAATTCTGACCGCACCATTTGCGCATTATCCACCTCACAAATTCACCATTTCACAAATTCACCGCACATGCCCGACGAAGAAGTACTCGAAGAAGGCGTGCTGAACCCGGTTCAGCCCGAAATTCAGGCCCCCTTGCTCCAAAGCCTGCTGGCTGATAACGAAGCCACCCCGGCCACCGAGCCCACTGGCGAGGAAGCCCCCAATCCGCTGCCCGACCCTACCGACGAGGTGGACTGCGTGGTGATTGGCACCGGGGCGGGTGGCGCGCCGTTGCTGGCCCGTTTGGCCATGGCCGGCCTGAAGGTGGTGGCCCTGGAAGCCGGCCCCCGCCGCGACCCAACCAAGGACTACGCCACCGACGAAAAAGCCCAGAGCTTCCTGTTCTGGAACGACGAGCGCCTCTCGGCCGGCCAGAACCCGGTGGCCTTCGGCAAAAACAACTCCGGCACCGGCGTAGGCGGCTCCACGCTGCACTACACCGCCTATACCCCCCGCGCCCACCGCGGCGACCTGAAGCTGCACACCGACTTTGGCCAGGGCGTGGACTGGCCCTTCGGTATCGAGGAGCTGGAGCCGTACTACGAAGAAATTGAGTACTTTCTGGGTATTTCCGGCCCTACGCCTTACCCCTGGGACCCTACCCGCCGCAAGGGCTACCCGCTGGCCCCGCTGCCTTTGAACGGTGCGGCTTTGCTCATGCAACGCGCCTGCGCCCAGCTGGGCATCCAGACTTCGCCTGCGGCCAACGCGGCCCTCTCGGCGCGCTATTATCAGGAGGGCATCGGCTGGCGTGAGGCCTGCACCAACCGGGGCTTTTGCCAGGCCGGCTGCAACCGCGGCGCCAAGGCCAGCATGGACGTGACGTTCCTGCCTTTGGCCGAAAGCTACGGGGCCGAAATTCGGGCCGACGCTTACGTGACGGAGATTGAGCGCGACGCCTCCGGCCGCGTGGTGGCCGTGGTATACGAGCAGCATGGCCACACCGTGCGCCAGCGTTGCCGCCACCTGTTTTTGTGCGCTGGGGCCGTGGAAACGCCGCGTTTGCTGATGCTCAATGAGCTGGCCCTCAATAGCGGGCAGGTCGGCAAGCACTTCATGGCCCACCCCGGTATGCAGGTCTGGGGCACGTTCGACGAGGACATCCGCCCCTATAAAGGTATTCCCGGCGGCCTGATTTCCGAGGATACCCACCGCCCCAAAGACGCCGACTTCGCCGGCGGCTACCTGCTGCAAAGCATCGGGGTGATGCCCGTGACCTTCGCCACCCAGATGGTGCGCCAGCGCAAGCTCTGGGGCCAGCCCCTGCGCGACTACATGCGCACCTACAACCACACGGCCGGCATCAACATCCTGGGCGACTGTATGCCGCACGCCGCCAACTACATGGAGCTCAGCGACGAAAAGGACGCCCGCGGCCTGCCCAAGCCACGCCTGCACTTCACGGCCCAGGAAAACGAGCAGCGCATGAACCGACATGCCGAGAAAATCATGCGTCAGATCTGGGAAGCCGCCGGGGCCAAGGACATTTGGGCCTTCGAGCGCTACGCCCACGTCATCGGGACGGCGCGCATGGGCCTGAGCGGCGACGATGCGGTGGTGAACCCCGACGGCAAAGCCTTCGACGTTCCCAACCTCTACATCTGCGACAACTCGGTGTTTCCCAGCGCCCTCAGCGTGAACCCCGCCCTCACCATCATGGCCCTCAGCCTGCGCACCGCCGACAAGTTTCTGGCGGCGCTACGGGCATAGCATAGGCTGAATCAGAACGTCATTCCGAGCTTGCCGAGGAATCTCGCGTGCTGACGTTGCAATAGTATTCAGACGTCAGCACGCGAGATGCTTCGGCAAGCTCAGCATGACGTTCTTCTTTATTACGAGGCGTTTTTCCGGCGCGTCATTTCAGCTTCAAAAATGAAGTCTTTCCTCAGTCATATCAAAGAAGCATTCGGCGACGGCCACTACGAGGGCGACCAGTTTGGCGGAGCCGGCGGCCACGATGGCTCGGGCCTGCCTACCGGCGACGCGGGTAACTTCATGTTTGCCACCGGCATCGAGTGCTCGTACCCCACCATTGCCAACGGCACCATCCGGCGCGACTTACTGGCCGAAACCGACCACTATAACCGCTACAAGGAAGACCTGGGGCTGGTAAAGGAGCTGGGCCTGAAGGTGCTGCGCTACAACCTGCCGTACTACCTCATCCACAAAGCCCCCGGCCAGTTCGACTGGGAGTTTGCCGATGCGGCCATGGCCGAAATCCAGCGCCTGGGCATCACGCCCATCCTGGACCTGATGCACTTCGGCGTGCCTGATTGGGTAGGAAACTTCCAGAACCCCGAGCTGCCGGTGCACTTTGCCGAGTACTGCGGGGCTGTGGCGCGGCGCTACCCCTGGGTGCGCTTCTACACGCCCGTCAACGAGATTTACGTGACGGCCCGTGCCTCCGCCAAAGACGGCATCTGGAACGAGCAGCTCAAGGATGACCGGGCCTTCGTGACGGCCATGAAGCACATCACGGCGGCCAGCATCATGGGCACCCAGCAGATTGCCAAGGTGCGGCCCGACTGCATCATCGTGCAAAGTGAATCGGCGGAGTACATCCACGAGATGCGCGCCGTACCCACGCCCGAAATCTGCCTGGTCAACAAGCTGCGGTTTCTATCCCTAGACTTGCTGTACGCCCACCCGCTCGACTCGGAAGTGCTGCTCTACTGCCTCGACAACGGCCTGACCCGGCAGGAGCTCGACTGGTTTATGGCCGGCGAGCCGCCCGGCTACCAGATCATGGGCAACGACTACTACGGTCGTAACGAGAAGATTATCAAGCCCGACGGCCAGATCTGCCAGGCCGAGGACGTGCTGGGTTGGTACACCATGACGCGCCAGTACTACGAGCGGTACCGCAAGCCCGTGATGCACACCGAAACCAACACCTTCAACCCCAAAGACGCCGAATGCTGGCTCTGGAAGCAGTGGGTGAACGTGCAGCGCATCCGCCACGACGGCGTGCCGGTGGTGGGCTTCACCTGGTACAGCCTGCTCGACCAGGTGGACTGGGACATCAGTCTGGCCGAAAAGCGTCTCACCGTGAATGCCTGCGGCCTCTACGATCTGGACCGCAAAATCCGGCCGGTGGGGGAGAGCTACAAGATGATGATCCGCGAGTTCGGCCAGATTACCATCATGCCCCACGGCGAGATGTTCGAATTCACCAACCGCCCCGCCACGCTCAAGGTGGAGCGGTAGCGCGAACTTTGCCCGCCCCGTCGTTTCGCTTCGGGGAAGCGCGGATGATATTCAGCGCGCAGCAATACGCAACTTCCGGCCCATGCGCTTTTTTCGTCCTCACCTCGGCACCGCTTTGCAATGGCTGCTGCTACTGGCCTTTGTGGTAGTGCTGACTACCGATTTGCGCCCGGTGGTGCTGGGCCGGCTGCAACAGGGGCTGCTGGCCACGGGGCTGTGGCGGCCGACGCTGCCCACCGCTCCAGCTGGCCCGCCGGCCCGGCTTACGGCGGGCGGCTACCCCCACGCGCTTACCCTGCGCGGCCTCGATGGCCGCACCCTTACTTTGCAGGAGCTGCGGGGCAAAGCAGTGCTGGTAAACCTCTGGGCCAGCTGGTGCCCGCCCTGCGTGGCCGAAATGCCCGGCCTGCAGCGCCTGTATGAGCAGGTGAACAAGCGCAAAGTGGCTTTCGTGCTGATTTCCCTGGACGAAAATCCCGCCAAAGCCCAGCGGCTGGTGCAGCGCCGGGGCTACACCATGCCCGTGTATTTCCCCGTCGCGCCGCTGCCCGCTCCCTTCGATACCGAGTCCATTCCGACCACCGTGCTGCTGGGGCCGGATGGGCAGGTGGCCGCCCGCCACGAGGGCATGGCCGACTACGATACCCCGGCGTTCAGGGCCGCGCTGGAAAAACTGGCCAGCTCTGGCCGGCCCTAGCCCGCCAAGCTGCGTACTGCGGATATGCGAGGCCGGCCCGAAGTCGGCTCATTATGCCCTTTTCTGTATGCCTGCACCGTCTGCCATTACCTTCATTGGCCTGCACTACTGGGCCGGCTCCGGCCGTGCATTTGAAGCCGTAGCCCACCTGCTGGCCCCCGATTATCCGTTGCTTTCCCCCGACCTGCTGGGCTTCGGCGACGCGGCCTTAACGGAAGCGAACAGCTACACCGTGGATGCCTGCGCCGACGCGCTGGCGGCGTTTATTACCGGGCAAAAGGTGAGGCGCTACGTGCTGGTGGGCCACAGCATGGGCGGCAAAATTGCCCTGGCCCTGGCCGCCCGCCAACCGACTGGTCTGGCGGGCGTGGCCCTGCTGAGCCCCTCGCCGCCCACACCCGAGCCCATGACCGACGAGGACCGCATGCTCAGCGTGAAAGCATACGGAAAGCCTGCCGAAGCCGAAAAAACCTTCCGCACCATCACCGCCCGGCCGTTGGCCCCGAAGCTGCATCAGCAGATTGTGCAGGACAACCTGCGCAGCTCCCGCGCCGCCTGGGATGCCTGGCTGCTGCACGGCAGCCGCGAAAACATCAGCGGCCGGATGTGCGACGTGCAGGTGCCGTGCATGATTCTGGCCGGCGACCAGGACGCCATCATGTCACCCTCCGTACACGGGCTGGAAACCCTGCCGCTGCTGCCTGAGGGCACTCCGCTCGAAATTATCAGCGGGGCGGGCCACCTGCTGCCGTATGAGGCCCCGGAAGAAGTAGCGGCGCTGCTGCGCCGGTTTGCGGCGCGGATAGAAACTGCGTAAGCCCGGCCGGTCCGGCGGGCGCAGCCCGTCGGGCCGGTTGCCGTCAGAACGGCTGCCGGAACGGTAGGCCTCGGGCCGTAGGTGTCAGTAGCCCTGGAAACCGGGCGGGGGCTTCGGGAAGCGCGGCAAACCACCGAACTTGCGGTCTGATTTCTCTGCCCTTATGAAAGCCTGGCTCTTCCCGACGCTTGTTTCCGTAGTTCTTTCCCTGACCACCTGCCGCACGGCCCGGGTGGGCGAGGGCTACGACGCCTACCCCACCTACGAAGGCCCCGACCTCGGCCTGACCTTCCAGCAGGGCCAGGGCCGGCTGCGGGTGTGGGCTCCTACGGCCGAAAAGCTCCAGCTGAAGCTCTATACCGATGGTGCCGGGGGCAGTCCGGTAGCGGAGTATGCCATGCAGAAATCAGCGGGCGGAACCTGGCTGTATGAGCTACCGGCCCAGCCGGCCGGCCGGTTCTACGTAGTGCAGGCCACCATTAAAGGTCAACAAATGGCCGAAGTGCCCGACCCCTACGTGCATGCCTTGGGCCTCAACGGCCAGCGGGGCGCGCTGCTCGACCCCGCCACCGCCAGCCCGGCCGGCTGGGACGAGGACGCACGGCCCCAGCTAAAGCAGGCCACCGACGTGGTAATCGGGGAGCTGCACGTGCGCGACCTGTCGATGGACCCGCAGTCGGGGGTAGCGCAGAAGGGCAAGTATCTGGGCCTCACGGAAGCCGGTACGCGCGGCCCCAGCGGCGTCAAAACCGGCCTCGACCACCTCGCGGAACTGGGCATCACCCACCTGCACCTGCTGCCCACCAACGACTTCTCCTCGGTAGATGAAAGCCGCCTGGCCGAAAACGCCTACAACTGGGGCTACGACCCGCTGCACTACTCCGCGCCCGAAGGCTCCTACGCCACCGACCCCGCCGACCCCGCCAGCCGCATCCGGGAGCTGAAGCAGGTGGTGCAAACCCTGCACCGCCGCGGCCTGCGCCTGGTGCTGGATGTGGTGTACAACCACACCACGGCCGTTGCGCGCACTTCCTTCGAGCAGCTGGTGCCCGGCTACTACTACCGTCACCGCCCCGATGGCACGCTCTCCGACGCGGCGGCCTGCGGCAACGAAATTGCCTCCGAGCGGCCCATGGTGCGCAAGCTCATCGTGGAATCGGTGGCGTACTGGGCGCGGGAGTTTCACGCCGATGGGTTTCGGTTTGATTTGATGGGCGTGCTGGATCTGCGCACCATGCGGGCCGTGCGCGTGGTCCTGGATCAGCAGGACCACAGTATTTTCGTGTACGGCGAAGGCTGGGCCGCCGGCAGCAGCCCCTTGCCTGAGGCCGAGCGTGCCCTGAAAGCCAACGTGCTGAAAATGGACCGCATTGCGGCGTTTTCAGATGAGCTGCGCGACGGCGTGAAGGGCCACTTCGCCCGGCAGACGGAGCCGGGTTTCGCCAGCGGCCGGCCGGGCCTGGAGGAAAGCGTGAAGTTCGGCATTGTGGCCGCCACCCAGCACCCGCAGCTGGATTACGCGAAGGTGAACTACTCCCAGGCTCCCTGGGCGGCTTCCCCGGCTCAAACCATCAACTACGTGGCCTGCCACGACGATATGGTGCTCTGGGACAAGCTGGCGGCCTCCAACCCCGGCGCATCGGAGGAGGAGCGGCTGCGGATGGATTTGCTCAGCAATACCATCGTATTCACCTCCCAGGGCGTGCCGTTTTTGCCCATCGGCGACGAGTTTCTGCGCACCAAGGGCGGCTCCCACAACTCCTACAACCAGCCCGATGCCGTAAACCAACTCGACTGGAGCCGGAAGGCACAGTACGGGCGCGTGTTCGAGTTTTACCGCCAGCTCATTGCCCTGCGGAAAGCCCACCCCGCCTTCCGGTTGCCCACCCAGGAGCTGGTGCAGCAGCACCTGGAATTCCTGCCCGGCGTGCCGCCGGTTACCATCGGCTACCGCCTGAAAAACCACGCCGGCGGCGACGAGTGGAACAATATCGTGGTGCTGTTCAACGGCAACCGCCAAGCCGCCCGCCTGCCCGTACCCGCCGGCCGCTACACCGTAGTCCTAAGCGGTTCGGAAATCAACCCTAAAGGCCTCCGCCCGCTGGAAGTTGCCGCTGAAGCGGCCGTGGAAGTGCCCGCCTCATCGGCCCTGATTCTGGTGCAGGAACGATGAAATGGTGATTTAGCGAGTTAGTGAATCGGTGAGTTGTCATTGCGAGCATGTGGCGCAGTCCTTCTTTTACCCAGCACAAAGCCCCTGACGTCCGAACTGGCGTCAGGGGCTTTTGAATAAGTCAATATTTAGCGCTCGGAAAAGGAAGGATTGCTTCGACACTGGCTTGATGCGCCACATCTCGCAATAACAACTCACCGATTCACTAACTCGCTAAATCACCACTTCACCACTTAATCCAACGACCGGTCGCGGAAAAGGACGAAGCCGATGTGGGCGAAGACGCCGAACTGGTGGTCTTTCTCGTCGTAGTGGATGAACTGTAGCGCGGCCGGCCCGACGGGCGTCTGGTACTGGAAGCCCGTCATGAGGGTGAGGTAAGGGCGGGTGATGAAGTCGCCGCGCTTGGCCAGCAGCGAGTTATCCTCGCGCCGCTCCCAAGGCCGCACCAGGGTGTGCAGGTAGCCCTCAGTGCGCCATTCCAGGGAGCCCACCACGGCTTTCACGTAGCGCAGACCGGCGGCGGCGTAGGCCGTGCCCCGGTAGCGGTCCAGGAAAATGGTGCGCGAATCGGGTAGGGGCAGGAAGGTGGAGGAGTTGGTGAGCGAGGAGCGGTAGGTAGAGAAGCTGCCCTGCGTGCTGGCCATTAAGTCTACCACGAAACCCCAGGAGTTGGTGCGCGCGCCCACCGTATCCACCTTGTTCAGGTTGAAATACTGCTCCGTAAACAGGTTGGCCTTCAGCCACTGGTGGTTGCGGCTGCGCGCCACCAGGTCGCCGGCTGTGGAGCCGGGCTCGTACTTTTCCCGGCCCGTCACGCCCCGGAAGCTCAGGTCTACGCGGCGGCCGGTGGTGGCGTACTGGCGGCGGTTGAGCGAGTTGCGCTCAAACTTAACGGCGGCCGTCCCGCCCTGAAACCGACTTTGGTCCAGCCGGTCATCGGTGCGGATGGCATCGGTGTTGGCGAAGTTGTCGCGGTTGGTGAACAGTCCGCCGCTGAGCACGTAGCGGCTGCGGTAGTTGGGGCTGATGCCCACCTGCAGGAAGGTTTTCAAGTCGCGCTGCTGGAGCTGGGTGTTCTGGGCCGCCCGGCCGTTGCTGAGCAGACCGCCGGTATCCTGGTAGTTGAAGTTGTTGAAGATGATGGTCGGCTCGAAGTACACCGGTACGTTGCCCGGCACGCTCACCCGGAACGAGCCCCTCGCTCCATTATAAAATCGCCCGATGGTGGCATCGGCCTTGATGGTGTAAAGGTAGCGGTTGAGGTAGCGGTAGCTGGCACCGAGGTAAAAGTTGCTCATCGAGCGGGTCGAGAGCAGCACGCCCAGGTCGGTGGTGAGGTTGGAGTTCTGGCGGGCGTCTACGTTCAGGGTGTAGCCCTGCTTCTGCTGGTCGTAGCGGATGCGCGGGTACACGTTGTTGAAGAAGTCGTTATTCACCAGGCGATAGTAGCCTTCCTCAATATCGGCGGGTGAGTAGGTGGAGCCGCTGCGCTGGAAAAACCGGCGCACAAACGTCTGCTGCACCTCGGGAATGCCCTGCACGTTTACCTGCTTGAACTCGGGGCGCGGCGCCCGCTCCTGAAAGGCGCGGCGGCGGGCCTGTAGCGCCACCGTATCCTCGCGGCGCGCAATGCGCTGCTGAATCAGGGCCAGCTTTTCCTCGGTAGCCTGAGTGCCTAGGTGCACCAGCTGCTTCACCTGGCCAAAATCGGCGGCCGTAATGTCGCCCAGCTTGGGCTGGATAAAGATGCCATTGGGGCCCACGGAGGTCGTATCGGCCACGTTGGAGCCCAGGAAGAGCAAGGTGCTGGTCAGCAGCTCATCATCGCGCTGCTTAGGATACTTGTTGAAGGCCACGTCGCCCACGTTGACCCCAATGATAACATCGGGCTTGAACTCTTCCCGCATCACGCCGGTCGGGAAGTTATCCACCACGGCCCCATCGAACAGGTAGCGGCCGTCGGGCTGGCGGATGGGGCGGAAGGCCAGCGGAAACGCCATGGAGTTGCGCACGGCATCGGAGAGCGAGCCGCTGCGCTGTACCACTTTTTCGCGGGTAAACACCTCCGAGGCTACGGCGCGGTAGGGCACCAGCAGCTTGTTGAAATCGTAGCCTGAAATGGCCCCGGCCGGCGCCAGCATGGTGGCCAGTACATAGTTCAGGGTCACGTCGTCCACCAGTTTGGGCGTCACGCGCACTTTCAGGGTCGAGTCGAGGGCCAGGCGCAGGTGCAGGGCGGCGGGGCTGGGGTCCGAATCGTAGTAGTTGAACACCTTGCCTTCCAGCGGCCGGCCCGAAACCCAGGTCTGGAAAGCCGGAGCCATGATGATTTCCTCGATTTCGCGGGGCGAGTAGCCGGCCGCGTACATGCCGCCCACAATGGCTCCCATGCTGGTGCCCACGATGTAGTCGATGGGAATCCGGTTCTTTTCCAGCACCTTAAGCACCCCTACGTGGGCGAGGCCCTTCGCCCCGCCGCCGCTCAGCACCAGGCCCACGCGCTGGGCCTGCAGGGAATGAAAACTCAGCAGCCACAGCAACAGCAGCGGCAGGATACGGTAGGTTTTTCGCATATAGCAGGCAGGTAGAAACGGGGAGAGCCCACGAGACGGGGCGCGTTTCCTACGAAGATAGCGGCCGGGAGTTGCCGCCGGTTCGACCTATCTGCGCGCTTACTCAGCCAATGGAGCCGTCGGCCCGGCCGGCAGCGCAAGCACAACGGTAAATTCCAGGTTTTGCTGCTCAAACCGGAGAGTGGCCCCGTGCAGTTCGGCAATGCGTCCGCTGAGCCACAAGCCCAGTCCGGCCCCGTCGCTGAGCACCTCGGCGCGGTAGTAAGGCGCGGTGAGCTGGTCGAGGTCGGGCAGCGGCCGGGCTATGGGGTTACGGATGGTTAGCTGGTACGCGCCGGCCGCCGGGGCCAGGGTGGCGTGTACGGCCGCGCCGGCCGGGGCGTGGCGCAGCGCGTTTTCCAGCAGGTTCAGCACTACCGTCAGCAGCTTGTCCGCGTCGGCCGAAACGGTGTAAGTGGGCGTATCCTCATCTATGAGCAGATGCAGCGGCCGGCCGGCTTCCCGGAAGCGGGGCAGCAGCCGGTCGGCCGCCAGCAGCAGCAGCTCATCCAGCGCCACCGGGGCCAGGTGCAGCGGCAGCGCCTGGGCCTGCAACCGGCTCACCAGCAGAAAATCATCGACTAAGCTGCTCAAACGGCGCAGTTCCTCCAAATGGCCGCGCAGCTCCCGGGCCAGCGGCTCCGATACGTCGGGGCGGGCCTGAGCCACGCTCAGGCCGGTGCGCAACGTGGCCAGCGGAGTGCGCAGCTCGTGGGCGGCGGCGGCCAGAAAGTTATCCTGCAACTGCCCACCTTCGTGCAGCCGCCGCAGCATCTGGTTGAGGGTGCGGGCCAACTCCTGCACCTCGTCGCCGGTAGTGGGCTCGGGCAGCTGCACCAAGCCGGGGGCCGACTGAATCCGGCGGGCCTGGGCCGTAATACGCCGCAACGGCCGCAACGCCAGCCGGCTCACGGCCCCCGCCAGCAAAGCCGCCAGCACCAGACTGCCGCCTGCCGCCCAAGCCAGTCCCTGCCATACCTGCCGCAGCTGCCGCCGCAAAGGCGCGGCCGGATGGGCTAGCCACACCTCCACCGCATCGGCGGGCAGTAGGTTGGCGGCTTTGCGGGCCCGGACCACGCGCCAGTCGGTGGTCCCGGCGGCGGGCCAGTGGGCCGAGCGGAACAGCTCCCGCGGGGCGTAACCGGGGGCGCGGTACAGTACCCGCAGCTGCTCGCCGGGCTGGTCGGGCAGCGGGATGGTGGGGGCGCCGGGGCCGGCTTCGGTGCGCAGTAGCAGCATCCCGGCCCGGCTGCGTAGCCGGGCGTCGTCGGTTTGGGTGAGCAACCGGCGCAGTTGCCGGAACTGGTAGCCGCCGGCCAGCAGCGTAGTCAGCAGCACTACGGCCCCGAAAGCCAGCAGTAAATGCGCGCGTAAAGACATGCGGAATCGATAGGGAAAGGGGAAAAAGCCGGTCGGCTGCCGCAGGGCTACCGTCATCAGCCCTGCTTATTAACCGCTCAGCTCCGCAGCCGGTAGCCGTGGCCGATAACGGTTTCGAGCAGGGGCGGCTGGTCAGGAAAGGCGCGGTCGAGCTTACGGCGCAGCTGGGAAATATGCACCTCAATAACGTTGGAGCCCATGTCGTAATCCACTTCCCACACTTTTTCGGCGATGCGGGTTTTGGGCACCACGCGGCCGGCGTGGCGCAGCAGCAGCTCCAGCAGGGCAAACTCGCGGTTGGTAAGGCTGATGGGTCGGCCCCCTCGCGTCACGGCCCGGTGCAGCGGGTCCAGCTCCAGATCCAGCAGGCGCAGCGGCGCGGCGGCCGGCGTGGCGCGCACCCGATCCAGCGCCCGGAGCCGGGCCAGCAGCTCATCCAGCTCGAAGGGCTTGCGCAGGTAATCCTGGGCCCCGGCATCCAGCCCGCTAATTACGTGGCGGGTATCCGACAGCGCACTCAGAATGATAACCGGCACCTGCGGATTGTTGCCAAACTGGCGCAGATTACGCAGCACTTCCAGCCCGTTCTGGCCGGGCAGCATCATGTCCAGCAGCACCACGTCGTAGGCCGTCAGGGCGGCCTGTTCCAGACCGGTAGGGCCATCGGCGGCCACATCCACTACGTGGCCGTGCTGCACCAGCCCCTGGCGCACGAACTCCGCCAGCCGGGTTTCATCTTCAATCAGCAGAACGCGCATAGGCAATGAGGGAGAAGCAGGTTGCAGCAGCCTGATGGGTTTTCATGGTCGATATAGGAATTTTTTGAACCGCCACAACAGCTCTGCCGGCTAATTCACCAGAAACCGGGTGCCGTTGATGGTGAGGGTTTGGGTGCGGAGGCGGCGTAGCGCATCGGCCGCTACCACGCCTTCCGTTGCAGGTACGGCCAGGGCCGTGGCCTGGATGCTGGTGCCTACTTTGAGCTTATCGGCCAGTTGCTCACCTACGTGCGGCGGTACCAGTAGTAGCGTATTATCGGCCAGAACCAGGCCCCGCAGCTGGCCCCGCTCATCGGTGCGCAGCTGGGCAATGGTGCCGCTGACGGTTGTAGCCGTGGCCGTGGTAGCGGCCGTGGCCTCCGGCCGGACGGGGGGCGTGAGTTGCAGGGCCGTGGTGCCTTCGCCCACGCTCACCAGCTCCAGGCGCGGCGCGGCGGCAGCAGCTGTGGCAGCCGTGGCAGTCGGCAGTGAGAAGGCGGGGCCGGCCACGGCCTCAAAGTGGACGGTTTGGCCCGGCTTGGTGGCAGCCATCAGGGCTTTGGCCATGTGCGGGGGAAAGTGGACGCGGGTGGCCGTGCCGTTGAGGTTGACCAGAAATCCGTCGTATAGTCCTTCGGGGTTGGTGGTGTAGCTGCTGAGCGTGCCGGAGTAGGTTTTCACCTCTCGCAGGGCCTGGGGCCGCCCTTGGGGGCCGCCGGGGTGGTGCGGGCCCCGGCCAGCCCGCGGACCATTCGGGCCGGCGGGCCCCTGTGGGCCTCTGGGGCCGCCGGGGAAAGGAGCCGGTGCGCCTTCGGGAGCGGGGACAACGGCGCTGGCCGCCGAGGTGGCTCGCTTGGTTTTTACCTTGGTTTTGGTGGTCTGGTCAGAGCTGGGGGTTTGTTGGGCGTGGGCGGTGTGGAGCGTGGCGGCCAGCAACAGCAGCGGCAGAAGTTTATGTGCAGTTTGCATCGAAAAAAGCAGTAGGCCGCGGGCTCGTTCCCGGCGGACGATACAAAGGTTCGGCGGCCGGATAAGGTCGGGCTGAAGCTGATATTAATTTTTCTTCAGCCGCGCTGGTGGTAGTGGGTAGCTGGAATCAGGATAACAGTTACCGACTACCACTTCCTGAAAATAACGTACACCGCCGCCACCAGCAGCGCAAACCCAACCAGGTGGTTCCAGCCCAGCTTATCGGTTTTGAACACGTACACGGCGCAGATGGTGAACACCGTGAGCGAAATAACCTCCTGAATCACCTTGAGCTGAAACAGGTTGAACGGCCCCCCATTCTCCTCGAAGCCGATGCGGTTGGCCGGCACCTGAAACACGTACTCGAAAAAGGCCAGCCCCCAGCTAATCAGAATCACGCCCACCAGCCCTAGTCCGTGCAGCCAGCTGATTTTTTTGAACTGCAGATGCCCGTACCAGGCAAACGTCATGAACAGGTTGGAAATGGTGAGCAGCAGAACGGTGTAGAGGCTTTTCATGAGGAGAGGGCGGGGAAGTCCAAGAGAAAACGGCGAAAGTCGAAGTAGACGGTATGGCTGCACGGACAACGGAAACAGCCCGGACGGGCGGTTTCCATACGCAGGCCGGCCGTTTCAGGTGCGTCGGCTACCAGCTTTCTTCTGGGGCAGCTGCTCTTTCACTTCCGCCCAAAACCAGGCGTTGACTTTCGAAATTTTCTCTTTGACTTTTCTCCCGGCTAGTCCTCGTGGCCCACTATGGCCTTCACGGGGGCCTGATCCAGCTGTTTGGCTTCGAGGGCCAGGCGTTGCTGTTCCTTCTCGGAGGGCGTGCGGGGCAACTTGTCGAGGTCGGGCTGGCCGGCATCTACCCAGGCCGTGTACCAGAACGCGCCTACCAGCCGCAGGGCCAGCCGCATCTGGCGCTCCACTTGGCCGCTGAGGCGCTGGTGGTACTCACGGGCAAAGTCGCGGGAATAGGTGCGCACCGTGAGGTTGCCGCGCTGCTCGAAGCCGTACTTGCGGTCCTCAGGCATCTTCTGGCTCAGTTCCCGCTCAAACCGCAGCACCGAGTCCACGGCGGCGTTGGAGCGGGCCACCGCGCCCCAGATGGCGTCGGTGGGCTTGTCCAGGTAAGGGGCGGGGCCGGTGAAGAAATCGTAGCCCGAGCTGAGCAGCTCGGGCAGGCGGCTTTCCCAGAGGCCGTGAATACCGCGCTGCCCGGTCAGCTGGCCATTGTAGTTGTGGGTGGTGTGCAGCGGCACGCAGGCGTCGGCCACGTAATGGCCCATATCGGCCGAGAGGTGCAGAATCCGGTCGGTGTCGTGGGCCTGAAAGGCGGCCGTGAGCTGACCTTTCATGCGGGCCACCTGCCAGGGCACAATGCCGTGGCGCAGCAAAGAGTCTTCGCCCAGCAGGGCTACCGCATCGGCGTAGGAGCGGGGCAGCCGGGTCAGGGCCGAGTCGCCGTACACGTCCACGTCCAGAAAGTGACGCGGGGCTTCGGTGGGCACCACCGAGCGGCGGGAATCGGGGCGGGTGGCATTGTCGGTGAGGTAGTCGATGTTGGCCTTGTAGAAGCCAATCATTTCGGGCGGCAGTGTGTACACGGCCAGCCGGTTAATCAGCCGGTGCCCGAAAAATCCCCAGGCCCGGGGTTGCAGCGGCAGTAGCAGCAGGAAACCAAGCAGTAGCAGGATACGAAGCATAGACATCTGGAATACAGCGAATAGAGCGAGGAAGATACATGGAGTTCCTGAGCCCGACAACTGCTGGCTGGGGCAGCTGGCCTCAGTCCCGCTCCCGCACCAGCCGGTACAGACTGTCGCGGTAGGTTTCGCCCACCGGAATGGCCTGCTCACCGATGTAAACCGTGTTGCCGTCCACCATGCTGATCTTGTCCACGGACACCAGAAACGACTTATGCACCCGCAGAAACGGGGGCTGCGGCAGCTGGGCGGCCAGCTCCTTCAGCGTCTGATAGGTGATGAGGCGCTGGCCCGCCACGAAGAGCGTCACGTAGTTGCCCAGCGCTTCAGCGTAGAGAATATCGGCATGGCTGACGCGCACAAACTTGTTTTTGCTTTCGCCCTTCACGAACAGGTAGCCGTTGGCCGTCGGCGCCGTAGCCGCTGGTGTTGCAGCTACGGGTAGGGGCGGGGCCGCAGGTGCCAGCAGAGCCTGGGCTTTCTGCACGGCCCGCAGAAACCGGTCGAAGGCAATGGGCTTGAGCAGGTAGTCCACCACGTCGTGCTCGTATCCCTCCAGGGCGTACTCGGGGTAAGCGGTGGTGAGGATGACTTTGCACTTGTTGCCGCAGAGCTTCAGAAACTGCAGCCCCGTCAGTTCGGGCATCTGAATATCCAGGAACACGAGGTCGGCGCGGCCTTCCTGCACCCACTGTAGCGCCTCAATGGGGTTGGTGGTGGTGCCGGCCAGCTCCAGCCCCGGAATTTTCTGAATGTAGGCGGCCAGCAACCGGCTGGCGTAGGCTTCATCATCAACGGCAATACAGCGGAGCATAGCAGGCGGGCAGCAGGTAGAGGCCGCAATATAGCCGCCAGAACAGCGCTGCGTCCTCCGCGTTTTCCTCCGCGCCTTCTGCGGGTACCGTCGTCAGGAAATAGCAAGGACTTCACCCCAACTCCAGCTCCAGCAGCGTGTGGTGCATGGTGCCGTCGTTGCGGATTTCCAGGCGATGGCGGCCGGGGTAGAGCAGCGCCAGCCGCCGCCGGATATTGCCCAGCCCGATGCCGGTGGTAGGATCTTTCTGGTGCTGGCTGATGTGGTTGTGGACCTCAAACTGCAGCTTCCGGGGCGTGGGCAGGCGCAGACTGATGCGCACCGGGCACTCGGGCCGGCTTGTGACGCCGTGCTTGAGGGCGTTTTCCACGAACGGAATCAGCAGCAACGCCGCAATGCGCTGCCCATCGACGGCACCCTGTACGTCCATTTCCACAAAAAACCGGTCCTCGAACCGCAGCCGGTGCAGGGCCAGGTAGTTGTGCAGGTAGTCTACTTCGTGCTGCAGGCTGGCTGTGCCGTCGGGGCTTTCCGTGAGCATGTAGCGCATCAGGTCGGAGAGGCGCAGTACCGCGTCGGCCAGCGGCTCCGACACCAGATAGGCTTCGGCGTAGAGGTAGTTGAGCGTGTTGTAGAGGAAGTGCGGGTTGATCTGGGTTTTGAGGAAGGCCAGTTCGGCCTGGGTTTTCTCGCGCTGCAGCTGCTGGTGCTCCCGCTCCCGCCGAAACGCATTTTCCAGTCCCCATACAGCCGCGCTCAGCACCATGTAGGAGGTACCCCAGTACAGATTGTCGAGGGCGTAGTGGCTGAAGGTGGTATCGGGCGAGTAGTTGCTGATGCCTATGGTGGCGGGCAGCAGCACTTCTTCCAGCAGGTAGCGCAGCGTAATGAACGCGCCCATCATACCGGCTACGCCCAGCAGCAGCTGCGGCAGCCGGCCGCGCCGCAGGTAGCGCGGAAACACCCATAGGTAGCCCAGGTAAAACTCCGCGCACTCCACCAGCAGCAGGGTGTAGGTCAGGATGGCAAACGAGCGTTTCGCGTGGTCGAGGTAGAAGCCCAGGCCGATGTAGCTGGCCCACAGCCCCCAGCCCAGTACATGCAGCCCGATGAGTTGGCGTTTCGTCATGCCCTAAAAGTAGCAGGAGCCGTCCGGCGGGCGCGGTTTATTATGTGAATCCGCTGGTTTGGCTTGTGAACCGGGCGGCCGGGTTCCGGGCGGGCAGATGGGGAGTTGGCAGTTGGTTTTGGGTAGTTGAAATAATAAAGTTTCGTCCGGCGGGCGGGGGCTGCACCTTTGAATCAGTTCTGCCACCTCACCTACTTTCTCCTGCGTTATGCTGCTTTCCCCGCTCCGCCACCTGCTGTTCTGCCTGCTGCTGGCACTTCCCCTGGCCGCCCGTTCCCAGTCTGCCGCGCCGCTTGAGGTGGTGGTGGTGGCTTCCTCGCACGGCAACCCCAACCCCGCGGCCAGCTACCGGCCCATCATCGAGAAGCTGAAAGCCTATAAGCCCGATATGATTTTCGGCGAGTATATCTCGGCCGCGGAAATGCAGCAGCTGCCCGCCGACAGCTACGCGCCCCGGATGTTCCGGACCCGCCGCCAGTTTGTGCAGCAGCGCAGCCCCAAAGCCCGGCCTCTTACGGCGCGCCAGATGGAGAAGGCCCGGCAGGCGCTGGCTGGCTTCCCTTACTACCACAAAACCCGCATGGACCTGGCCCGCAGCTATGTGCTCGGCTTCGACCGGGCCAATGCTGAGTATCAGCTCTACCTGCTCAACCAGGAAATGAAGCCCCGCTTCGGTGGGCAGGAGCTGGCCTACTTCAACACCGTATTCGGCGGCTCCGACTCCTTGCAGCGGCAGCGCCTCGTGCGGCCCAACAGCGAGTACCACAAGATTTTTTTTCCGCTGGCCTACGAGCTGCAGCACCCCCAGATATACCCCATGGATTGCCAGCTCTACGATGCCGCCTGGAGCGCCGCCTGGGAGCAGACCGACAAGCAGGTAACTGCCCTGGGTGCCCGCTTCAAGCTTGATTCCACCTCGGCCGAAGCCACCACCTGGCGCCGCATGAACGCCGCTGGCACCGCTTACGCCAACTACGGCCCCGCCACCAACACCCCGCTGGCCGTCTACCAGGCCCTGAATGCCCCTGCTTATGCCGAGGTAGATGAGCCCGCCAACTTCTACGGCGGCGTGGCCCTGTACGGCGCGCCCGGCTTCCCCACCGAAGAAGTGAAGGCCATGAAAGCACAATGGCTGCTGCGCAACCAGGGCATGTGCGCCAACGTGGTGCGCCTGGCCCGCCAGCAGGGTGCCCGCCGGGTGGTGGTAGCCGTCGGGGCCTCCCACGGGCAGCTGATGACCGAGCTGCTTAATGCAACTCCCGGTGTGAAGGTGGTTAGCTTCAACGTGCTGCCGTAGCGCGCAGCGCAAAGCCGTTGCTTCGTGCCGCCGGTGCCCGAAATACACGGGCCATCAGCATACGCAAAAGGCCCGCGGCGCAATACCGTGGGCCTTTTCTGCAGTTAAATAATTGCCGCCTACCGCCGGCCCTGGCCCGCGAAGCGCATGCGGTAGTCGGCATTCACGTCGCCCTTGCTGATGCGGGCCAGCTTGCCCTTCAGCAGCTGCTTCTTCAGCCCCGACACGTAGTCAGTGAACAGTACGCCCTCCAGGTGGTCGTACTCGTGCTGGATTACGCGGGCGGTCATGCCGGTAAAGGTTTCCTCTTGTTGCTGGCGGTTTTCATCCTCGTAGCGTAGCACGATGGTGGCATGGCGCACCACTTTCTCGCGCACGCCGGGAATGCTCAGGCAGCCTTCCTCAAAGGCCCATTCCTCCCCGGTTTCGCTTACCATCACGGGGTTGATGAAGGCGCGCTTTACCGGGCCGGCCGTGGGCTCCTCAATAATGGGGTTGCCATCTTCATCCTCATCCATCATCGGGGTGGAGTCGATAACGAACAGGCGGATGCTTTTGCCTACCTGCGGCGCGGCCAGGCCCACACCACTGGCGTGGTACATGGTGGCGTACATGTCGGCAATAATCTGCTTCAGCTCCGTGGCGGAGTAATCGGCCGCCAGGGGTTTGGCGGGCGTTTTGAGAACCGGGTCGCCGAAGGCAACAATGGGGTAAATCATCGGGATTCGAGGTAGGATTGCAGAATGATGGTGGCGGCCACCTTGTCTACGGTTGCTTTGTCGCGGCGGTCTTTTTTGCCCAGGCCCCCGGCCAGCATGGCGGCGTGGGCCATCCGGGAGGTAAACCGCTCGTCAATCTCATGCACGGGCACGCCCGGAAACTCCTTGCGCAGCCGCCGCACCACGCCTACTACGGCGCTGGTCGAGTCGGTGGCTTCATTCTGGAGGTTTTTCGGCATGCCAATCACCAGGGCATCCAGCGGGTCGCGCTGGTGGTAGGCCTTGAGGTAGGCCAGCAGGTCCTGGCTGTGAATGGTTTCGAGCGGGGTGGCGATGAGCTGGAGCGGGTCCGTCACGGCCAGCCCCACGCGCTTATGGCCGTAATCGATGGCAAGAATTCGGCCCATCGCAAAAAGAACTAAGTAGAAAGCCAAGCGGCGGCCAATCAGCCGGTTAGCCGGAGCCGCGCCCCAAAGATACGACACCCACCCCGAAAGGTGCTACCCACTTGCCAACCACCGCAATCTGACAGCGGGGTGGTTCCCGTAGTTTACCGGCAAAACCGGCCTGTTGAACGAGATACCCGCGCCTTTCTAAAATGATAAAATAATATTTGCAGCACGCTCAGTATCAAGCCCTTTTATTGCCGGATAAAACCGTCACTAATGAATGGTAATTGACTTGGGGGAATATTAAATTGTACTGTTATTGGAAAATGCCTATACCTCTATGCGTAGCGTGGCTTTCTTGGAAAAGTTTCAATAGTTTTGAAGACCTGTCCGTAGTGTGGATTCCTGATTATCGACTGAACAACTACTCTCTCAACGCGTTATGACCACCGAGCCGAACGACTCGCCGCTACCCGCGTCGGAGCCGACCCCGCGTAATTTCCGGTGGCAGGTGCGTCAGCCGTGGCTGTTGGGCCTGATGCTGGCCTGCGGCATTCTGCTGGGGGCAAATCCGTTCCGGCCTTCCGATCAGAACCCCGACCTCACGGCCCGTGGCTACTTAAAGTTCAAAGAAATCCTGAGCTACGTGGACCGCGACTACGTGGACTCGGTAAATGCCGAGGAGCTGTCGGATTACGCTATCAGCCGCATGCTGGAGCGCCTCGATCCGCACTCGGTGTTCATTCCGGCCAAGCAGCAGCAGCAGGCATCTTCCTTTCTGCAAAGCGACTACGACGGCATCGGAGTGGAGTTTAACCTGTTCCGGGACACCGTGACGGTGGTGGCCCCGCTCAGCGAAGGCCCCGCCGAACAGGCCGGCCTGCAGCCCGGCGACCGGATTCTGGCCGTGAACGGGCAGCGGGTATCGGGCGTGCACCTGACCACCGAGCAGATGTTCGGGAAGCTGCGCGGCCCCCGCGGCACCAGCGTCACCCTCCAGATTACCCGCCGCGGCCTGGCCCGCCCTCTGAACGTACAGGTAACGCGCAACCGCATTTCCAACGCCTCCGTGGACGTGGCCTACATGGTGGATAACCAGACCGGCTACATCAAAGTAAGCCGCTTCGCCAGCGGCACTTACGATGAATTTAAATCGGCCCTGGGCGACTTGCGCCGGCAGGGCCTCACGCGCCTCGTGCTGGATTTGCGCGGCAACCCCGGCGGCTACCTCGACCGCGCCACCAAAATGGCCGACGAGTTCATCGGGGGCACCAAGAAGATTGTGTACACCGACGGCAAGGGCGACCAGTACGACACCCAGACGTTTTCGCGGGTGGCCGGCGAGTTTGAGGAAGGCTCTCTGGTGGTAATGGTGGATGAAGGCAGCGCCTCGGCGGCCGAAGTGCTGGCCGGTGCCCTGCAGGACCACGACCGGGCCGTGCTGGTAGGCCGCCGCACCTTCGGCAAAGGCCTGGTGCAGCAGCCCATTGCCCTCAACGACGGCTCGGAACTGCGCCTGACCATTGCCCGCTACTACACGCCCTCGGGCCGGAGCATCCAGAAGTCCTACCGGGGCGGGCTGGGCGAGTACGAGAAGGACCTGCAGAACCGCCTGCGCCACGGCGAGCTATTCCACGCCGACAGCATCCACTTCGCCGATTCGCTGAAGTTCCGCACCGCCCACGGCCGCACCGTGTACGGCGGCGGCGGCATCATGCCCGACCTGTTCGTGCCCCGCGACACTTCGGCTTACTCGGCGTATTACACCCGCCTGCAGAGCAATAACTTAGTGCGCGAATTCGCCCTCACGTACTACCAGGAGCACAAAGACGAGCTGGAAGCTTTGCGCTTCGAGCAGTTCAGGGAGACGTTCAAAATAGGAGATGCCCAACTGCAGCAGCTGGCCGCCCGCGCCGCCCAGAATGGCGTGCCGGCCGATGCCGCCGGCCTGCGCCGCAGCTCGCCGCTGCTGCGCACCCAGCTCAAAGCCCTCATTGCCCGCAACGCCTACGGCAAACCTGCTTATTTCCAGGTGCTGAACCAAGACGACGCCGAGATGCAGCAGGCCCTGAAAGCCGTGCAGGAACCCAACAACCCCGTGATGCTGGGGCTGTTGGAGAAGTAGCCGGGTGGAGACTCGATTAGAGGCCGTTTCGAAAAAAACAGAACGTCATGCTGAGCTTGCCGAAGCATCTCTACTGCAGTGCTAATCAAAAAAGTTAGCCAGAGGTAGAGATGCTTCGGCAAGCTCAGCATGACGTTCCAGGTTCATAACAAACGCGAAAGGCCCGCTATGCTCAGTACATGGCGGGCCTTTTGCGTCTGGCTGGGCTGCATTACCTCACATCTTGAAACCGGAAGGTCTGCTGAATGCCCGTCAGCGGCTTGCCGTCAGCTTCGGCGTAGGGGTAGATGAAGTAGTTGAGCGGGGCACTTTCCTGACGGGGCGCGAGCACCAAGTCGCGGCCTCGGGTGAACTCCAGGCGGTTTTCGTCGTGGGCGCCGAAGAAGTAGTTGCGGCGGGCGGGGTTTTTGGCGGCTTCGGAGGCATCGACGGGTACCCAGCCGGTGGCCGGTGTGTAGAACTCAGCCCAGCAGTGGTAGCCCTTGATTTCACCCTGACCCCGCTCGGGCGGCAGCGGAAACCCGATGCTGAAGCGCGCCGGAATGCCCACGGCCCGGCAGTAGCCGATGAACACGGCGTGAAAATCGGTGCAGTTGCCGCGGCGGGCGTCGCAGGCGTAGTAGATGTCGCCCCGGCCCCAGCCCTGGCCGGTTTTGTCGTAGGTGACGGTGCTGACCACGTGCTCGTAGATGGCCCGGGCTTTTTCTAGGTCGGTTTTGGCTTGGGCTTTCGTTACTACTTCCTGGGCCCACTGCTTGATCTTATCGTCGAGCGGCACGAGGCGGTCGGGCTGGAGCCAGCGGGCCATGTCGGGGTCGGCGGCTTCGGTGCGGCGCGCTTTTTTGGGCGCGGCGCTGGTCAGATACGGGTTGAGATGCTCCTGGCGGGTGGCTTCCAGCTGCATTTCCACCCGCAGATTGGCTGCTTGGGCGACGGCCACTTTCAGGTGCAGCAGCTGGTTGCCGTACTGGCCGGTGCGCACCGTGTAAGGCACGGTAGTTCTCACCGTCAGACCGCTGACTTGCTGGGAGGCATCGGGGTGGGGCATTGGCAGCCACAGCTCCACCGAGTCGGTGCCGGCGGGCAGGGGCGGCACGGTGGCCGCGTACGTAAAGGTGAACGTACGGCTGCGGGGCGCGGGTGCGGCCGGCGCATCGGGTGCCAGAAATGAGAGCAAAGGGAGCAGAAATGACAGCATAGCAAGGAGGGCACGTGGGCCGGGCAACGGGAAAAGCCGAAACAAGCCGAAAAAGTTGCCGGCGCCACCGTTACGTAAAGGTAAGGTAGCCAGCGTCGGGCGGCCGGTGGTGGTAGGTGCCACCACGTCAGCGGCAAACCTTGTATCTTCCAGCCGGCATCCTCCGCTTGTTTCCCACCCGAACTTTCCCACCCGTATGCCCTTCTATCAACGCTTAGGCCAGATTCCGCGCAAGCGCCATACCCAGTTCCGCCAGCCCGACGGCTCCCTCTACCACGAGCAACTGGTGGGCACCCTGGGCTTCCACGGCGTCTCGTCATTGCTCTACCACCGGCACGCGCCCACCGAAATCAAGCGCGTGGGCACGCCCCAGCCCTACGCGCCCAAGCTGCTGAAAGACCGGCCCCTGGAGCCCGCCCACCTGCGCACCCTGGCCCAGACCAGCACCGGCGGCGACTACCTCCAGGCCCGTCAGACGCTGCTCGGCAATGCCGACGTGACCATGAGCATCTGCAACCCCACGGAGCTGCGCATGGATTACTACTACAAGAACGCGCTGGCCGATGAGGTGATTTTCGTGCATGAGGGCCGGGGGGAATTGTGGAGCCAGCTGGGTAAGCTGGCCTTCGAACCCGGCGACTACGTGGTGATTCCGCGCACCATCATTCACCAGATGCACTTCGAGGAAGGCCCTGTGCGCCTGCTCATTATTGAGTCGTTCAGCCCTATTGAAACCTGCCGCCGCTACCGCAACCACTTCGGGCAGCTGCTGGAGCACGCGCCCTACTGCGAGCGGGACTTTCGGGGACCCTCGGAGCTGGTGGAGAATGACGTGCGCGAGTCGGGCGAGTACGAGGTGCGGGTGAAAAAGGACGGGCTGCTGCACACGCTGGTGTACGGCCACTCGCCCTTTGATGTGGTGGGCTGGGACGGTTACTTCTACCCGTATGCCACCAGCATCCACGATTTCGAGCCCATTACCGGCCGCATTCACCAGCCGCCACCCGTGCATCAGCAGTTCGAGGGCAACAACTTCGTCATCTGCTCCTTCGTGCCGCGTCTGTTCGATTATCATCCGCTGGCTATTCCGGCGCCCTACAACCACTCCAACGTCGATTCCGACGAGGTGCTGTATTACGTGGCGGGCAACTTCATGTCGCGCAAGGGCGTGGATCTGGCCTCGTTTACCTGGCATCCCAGCGGCATTCCGCACGGCCCGCACCCCGGTACCGTGGAGGCCAGTATCGGCAAAAAGGAAACCCACGAGCTGGCTGTGATGCTCGACACGTTCCGGCCGCTCTACCTAACCGAGGCCGCTTTGCCCTACGTGGACCCGCGCTACCCCATGAGCTGGCAGCCTGGCTTCGTGCCCGACCCGCCGCGGGCGGCGGATATGATGGATTAAGCGCGTACCACGCGAAAACCGGAACCGGGACGTTAGGCAACTAGCGTCCCGGTTCCGGTTTTATCGACTAATCGGTTCAGTTTATGCGGTAAATACGAGGCTTCAGGGTGTCGGACAAACCGGGAAAACAGACGCTTCGTACCTTCGGCTAAATTGCAAAACCCATGAAAAAAATCCTGTTTCTGGCCCCAGTGCTTCTGGTACTAGCCTTTCTGAGCAGCTGCGACAAGATTGCCGATCTGCTGACGTTCTACATCGAGGACTCGCAGTCGGTGAAGATTGCCAGCAACTTCCCCATCGGGCAGGTGGTGCCGCTCACGCCCATTGCCGTGCCCACCCGTTCCGATGAGAAGTTCAAAAACGAAAACACCAGCGCCAATCTGGTGAAGGACGTGAAGCTGGACCGCCTCACGCTCACCGTCACCGACCCCACCGCCGAGAATTTCGACTTCCTGCAAAGCATCAACCTGTACATCAGCACCGACAACAGTGACCGGATTCTGCTGGCTTCTCAGGACAACATTCCCACCGGCGTCAACACCATCCAGCTCACGCCCACCAAGGAGAAGCTGGACAAATACATCAAAGCCAGCAGCTACACGCTGTCCACGGAAGCCCGCATCCGCAAGCCCATCAGCCGCGACATTACCATCCGCACGGATTCCCGCTTCAAAGTAACCGCCGACCCGCTGTAACGGTGATTTAGTGAAATGGTGAGTGGCCGTTCTGATAGCGCATTTCGCGCCGACAGAACGGCCACTCACCATTTCACTAAATCACTAAATCACCGATTCCGGCCGTATTGCTCGTGGCTGCTGACCCAGTCGGAGCTGCTGATGGCGGCGCCCAGGCTGAGCTCACCGGCCAGTACTACGCCGGCTACTATTTCGGCGAATTTGTTGACGGTACCCCGGCCTACGCAGCCCAACATCCGCAGGAACTCGTTCTGGGTGGCCAAGCCGGTGCCGCCGCCGTGGGTGGCTACAATCAGCGAGGGAATCGTCATGCTGATGTACAGGTCGCCTTCCGGGGTGATTTCGGAGTAGAGTACCCCAGCCGAGGATTCCGAGACATTGGCCACGTCCTGGCCGGTGGCAATGAACATGGCCGTGATGCCGTTGGCCGAGTGCGCCCCGTTGTTGTTGGCCCCCGAGATGAACGCGCCCACGTTGCTGACCTGCCCGTGGTAGGCCAGCTGCTCGGGCGTTACGCGCATGCGTTGTTGCAAAATGTCGCGCTTGATGACGGCCTCCGCTACCACCCGCTTGCCCCGGGTGCGCATCACGTTGATCTGGGAGGCCTTTTTGTCTGTGGCAAAGTTGCTTTCGAGGTAGAAGTGGCGGATGGGCGCGCCCTTGTAGTGCTCCAGAATCCAGGAGCAGGCCGCGAAGGTGGCGCGGCCCACCATGTTCTGGCCCGCCGCGTCGCCGGTGCTATAATTGAAGCGCAGGTAGGCGAATTTGCCCGCCAGGTAGGTGTCGATGTACTGGAGCTTGGCCACGCGGGAGGTGCTTTCCGCCTCGGGCCGGATCTTCTCGATTTCGTCTTCCACCCACTTGCCAAAATCCCGGGCCCCGCGCGCATCGTCGAACACGAACACCGGGGCGCGTTGCATGGCATCACCGATGACGGTGCATTTCACGCCGCCACAGAGGTTCAGGAGCTGAATGCCGCGGTTGTAGCTGGCTACCAGCGTGCCTTCGGTGGTGGCCAGCGGAATCAGGAAGTCGCCTTGGGCGTGCTCGCCGTTCACGTGCAGCGGCCCGGCCAGGCCCACCGGAATCTGGGCCACGCCGGTGAAATGCTCGCAGTTGCCCTGCAAATCGTGGGCATCGAAGGAGTAGTGCTTGAGGTGCTGAAACTGCTGGCCCGAAAACTCCTCGGCGAACCGCTGCCGGGTCTGGATGGCCTCGTCCGAGTAATCGTCCTCCTCGGAGCGCGGAATCTTGTGGCCCTGGGCTGGCAGATTGGTAATGGAATCTTCCACCTCCACCGTCAACTCTCCGAACGGATCAGCCGAAAACTGCACCTGCACCTTGTGCATGCCTTCCGGCAGCGGCTCGGTATGCAGGTGGAAGGTGGCCGACTGACCCACCGGCAGGGTGAACCCAGTGGCATCGGCATTGAAAGTGGTGGCCGGCCGCACGTCGCCGCCGCCCAGGTCGAGGGCAATTTCTTCCACGCCAATGCGCTTACCATCCAGCACCACGGCCTCCACACGGGTAATGCGCACGGTATCGAGGCGGTTTTTGATGCTGAAGGCCACGCCCTCGGGCGTATTGTGGAGGCTGCCGCGGGTATACAGCAGCTTAAGCAGCATGGGGCTGGGCGTGAAAAGCATAGGGCGGGAGAAGTTGAGTGGGGGGGCTACGGGAGCGGAAAATAGAAAGGTTTTGGATAGCTCAACGGGTATTAGCCGTAAAAGATGAAGCACAGCGTTTAAAACGTTTAAGCTGCTTTCTGCCGGTGGGCATCGTCGCCGGAAATTGAATCGGTAGAGTAAAGGGAACGGCAACCGGCCGTTTGTTTTGGCGGCCTGGCGTAAAGCGTCCGCTCAGTAGGTTTACCAGCCGCAGTGCTTCGGCGTCCAGGGCTGGATGTAGACCTTTTAAAATCTGTGCACCTTGTACATGGCCCGCAGTATCAACGATGAATCCAACAAATACCTTACCGGATGGGTATTCATTTCCTGGTTGGCTTAATTGGTTATTTTGGTGAAGGAAACAGAGCAATCCTTCAATGCCCCCTTCAAATGTGGGCATCTGTTCGATATATATTCCCGTACCCCTGTAGGGTACTTGGTAGTGAGTACGGGTAGCCGTTGTTAGTGGTGCCAGTTGATGAAAGTCAGTGGTGTCAAATGCTGCTGGAGCTACTTGGGCAGTGGCGCCGTGGCCGAGGATAAGCAGCACACGGGCGAAAAGGGCAAACCGGTGCATACCACTATTTGAGTTGAAATGTAACCGGCACTGTTTGCCTTACCGCTATTGGCCGGCCGTGTGTATCCAGCGCCGGGGTAAATTCGCCCAGCAGCCGGACGGCCTGCACGGCAGCTGAATCGGCATCGGGTTGTAGGCGCTGTTTTACCACAGCGTTGCGTACCCGTCCGTGTTCATCAATCGTGAACTGCACAAAGACTCTTTCGTCCCGTTGCAGGTGCTCAGGGAAGCGCACGTTTTTGCTAATGGCGCGAAGCATGCCCTCAACTCCACCATCTTTATAGACCGGATACTTGCAACCGGAGCAGTGAAACAATGCGTCACCCAGGATGAAGCCGAATGGCAAAGGTGAATTAGGCTTTGCTGGAATGGCTTGGGCTATGGTGTGGTAGCTGAGAAGCCACAGAAACACAATCAGTGGAGGTGACAATAGCCTATTCATCGTCCTGAGAGGTAAAGGTTACGGGCACTGTATACCGAATATCAACAGCCTTACCGCGTTGGCTTCCCGGTTGCCAGGCTGGCATCAACTCAATAACTCGCAGTACTTCCTGGTCCAGCAGTGGTTCCAGACCTTTAACAATGCTGGCGTCTTTAACCCGACCATTAGCTGCCACGGTGAAAGTGACCAAAATCCTCCCGGCAGAAGTCGCTCCGTCAGGATAGTGCAGGTTCTGCTGCAAAAAGGACAGCACGCCTTTCTGCCCGCCTTTAAACTCCGGCATTCGCTCCACTACCATTCCTACGAATGGCAATGATGCAGAGTGCTCAACAGTTGATGGTTTTTCTAATCCCATGGCAGCGGCCGTTACGTCAGCAAGCGGCTCAAATAACTCGTTTTGCCCCGGCTTAAAGCAAAGAGCAGCCTGCCCCACCGCCTCCCGCGCCGACAGCCCCAGCCCGCATACCAGCAGCAGCGCCACCAGAAACTTCCGCTGCCGGGGGCGCAGGGCCACGCGGCGCGGTAACGGGGCGGGTTGCTCCAGGGCCAGCTGCTCCGGCCAGAAACGGCCGCACACCCGGCCGTCGGGGGAGTCTCGGAACGCGGCTTCCAGCTCCGGTTGGGTGGCTTCGGTGAAATCGAGGACCGTGCGACGGCACTGGGCGCAGTGGCGGCCCTGGGCGGTGGGCGTCATCTGCTGCCAGTCTTCGGAGCAGGCGCTAAGGCGGACGTTAAGGATGGGGAGCGGTAGCATAATCGGAAGGATAAGATGCGGAATATAAACGGTATAGAAACGGCTATTGATATTTCCGGCTGCTGACCGATTTCAGTTGCTGCGGTATCGGCACAAGTAGTCAACGCCCGAAAAACGGGAGCAGCGTCTTAGCAGCCAAAAGATACACCGGCCTACTGCCCGCTGGTGGGGGCTTCCTCCCAGAACTCCCGGCCGCTGGCATCCAGGTAGCCGATCTGGCCGTCGGGGAGTTGCACACGGGCCACGCCTTCGGCAAACGGCTCGGCCTGGCGGTAGCGGATATCAGTGAGGCGGTTGCCCTCGGCATCAAGGTAGCCGAACAGGCCGGCCAGCTGCACCACCGGAAACGCGAGGTTGCCGGTAAGCCGGATGGTTTGGTACTGCACCGGCTGCACCAGCTTGCCCTTGCCGTTGATAACGCCCCACTTATCGGCCATGCGCACGAACAGCAGGCCGTTGTAGTTGTCCCGGATTTCGTCGTAAATGGCCGGTACCGAGGCCGTGCCTACGGTGAAGCGGAAGCCTACTTTGCCATCCTTGCGCACCACGTCGCCCTGTTCCAGCGGTTCCTCCTCGGGTTCGGGCGGGGCGGACTCGGTGAGGCGACGGCCGGTTACGCCAATGTCGAACGTTTCGCCGGCCTGCTCCACGGTGGCCCGGCCCTGGCGGAAGTTGCCGGCACGGGTGTACTGTACGGGCGTTACGGGGTTGCCGCCGCCATCAATGTAGCCGTAGAGCTGGCCCAGTCGCACCCAGGCAATTTCCTCCACGAAGGGGCCAGCCTCATCGAAGCGGGCGGGCAGTACCAGCCGGCGGGTGTGGTCGGCGTAGCCCCAGCGGGTACCCTGCCGGAACGGCACGAGGCGGGAGGGCGCAGTCTGGGCCTGCCCGGCGGGCGCAGCTACCACGCTCAGCAGCAGCAGCACCGGAAGCAGAAGTCGTTTCATGCGCGACGAGGGTTGGGAGAGCACCAGCTATACCCGGCGAAGGTACGCAACCCCGGCAAAACCAAACGCCCGCTTTGCGGTTTGGTTCACTCGTTCTTCACCGGCCGCCGCCCATCTTGCGGACCGGAGCCGGGCTAACCCGGGTTGGCAATTCATGCCAATCGGCCGGTTTGGCGTCGTATCTTTGCCCCTGCCTCATCAGGCGCGTTATCTGACCGCCTCTGCTTATGTCCCCTCAACAACATTATCCGCGCTTTACGCTGGGCGAAAGCCTGACTCCGGAACAGCTGGATTTCTTTCAACGCTATGGTTTTCTGCATTTCCGGGGCTTCGTTTCGCCGGATACCGTAGCCGATCTGCTGCGCGCCTCCGAAGACGTGCAGCGTCGCTGGCTGGCTGAAGACGTGAAGAAAGTCAACGGTGTCCCCATCAAATACGGCCGCGACGTGGACGGCTCGCCCATTGTGCAGCGGTTTGCCTTTGCTTCCCACCACAGCCCGGTGCTGCACGAGTTCTTGCAGGATCCGCGTTTTCGGGCGCTGTTTCCGCTGCTGGAAGCCCCGGGCGGCCGGGTGGGCGAAAACGAGAAGGACGGCCTCGTGATTAACCACTATGTGAACGTGCCGGGCTCGGAGTTCTCGCAGATGGGCTGGCACACCGACTCGCTGCGGGACGTGTTCTACGGCAAGAAAATCGGGCCGATGCTGAACGTGGGCGTCCACCTCGATGGCACGCCCGCCACCAACGGCGGCCTGCGCGTGATTCCCGGCACCCACCGCCAAAGCCTGCGCGACATCCTCTTCCGCAAGAAATACTACAAAGACGTAGGCCCCGACGACCACGAAATAGCCGTGGAAACCGAGCCCGGCGACCTGACCGTGCACGACGGCCGGATGTGGCACCGCGTGGCCCAGTCGCCGCTGGTAGGGGAGGTTTCGCGCCGCCGCGTGATGTACGTGCCCATCATTGCCGGCAAGTACGAGCCCAAGCACGAAAACAGCCCCACCCCGTTCTATCTGCGGTTTTTACACTTGGTTAAATAGTGAAATTGTGAAGGGGGAAGTTGTGAAAGTTCTGCCTTCACAACTTCCCCCTTCACAATTTTACCCTTCACAACGTCACCCTTGAAAACAGCACTTATCACCGGCGCCTCGCGCGGAATTGGGCGGGCAATGGCCCTGGAGCTGGCCCGGCGCGGCTACGATGTGCTGCTCACGGCCCGCTCGGAAGACCAGCTGGAGCAGGCTGCCACCGAGGTGCGGCAGCTAGGCCGGAAGGCGCGGGTGCTGCCGCTGGACTTAGCCGCGCCCGGCGCGGCCATTCAGCTCACCGCCTGGGCCACGGCCCAAACTACGGAGCTGGCCGTGCTGGTAAACAACGCGGGTTACGGTCTGTGGGGCCGGTTTGAAGAGCTACCGCTGGAGCAGCAGCAGAACATGCTCCGGCTGAACATGCACCTGCCCGTGGAGCTGACGTACGCGTTGCTCCCGGTGCTGCGCCGCCAGCCGAAAGCGTACATTCTGAACGTGGCCAGCACCGCCGCTTACCAGGCCGTGCCCACGCTCACGCTCTACGCGGCCAGCAAGGCGTTTCTGCTCAGCTTCAGCCGCGGCCTGCGCTATGAGCTGCGCGAAACGGGCGTCTCCGTCACCTGCCTCAGCCCCGGCGCCACCACCACCGATTTCGCCGACCGTGCCGGTATGAATGCCGATTTGCAGGCCACCGCCAACAAGGTGTCGATGACACCGGAGCAAGTAGCCCAGGCCGGCATTGCGGCCCTGCTGGCCGGCGAGTCCGAACTCATTCCCGGAGCCCTGAATAAGGTGTCAGCCGCCCTCACCAGCTTCGTGCCCAAAAGCCTGACGGAACGTATTGCCGCCGGCATCTACGAGAAGCATCTGAAGTAGTGAGGCAGGGTGACAAGAGAAATCAGAACGTCATTCTGAGCGTGGCGAAGCACAGTCGAGGAATCTCGCGTGCTGATGTTGCAATGCTAATCCAATGACCATCACTCCGTAGCCCAGGGTTTAAACCCTGGGCTATTGAGGCAACGTCAGCACGGGAGATGCTTCGACTGCGCCTCAGCCGGACGTTCTTTTTCCAACCACGTCAGTACGCGAGATTCCTCGACTACGGCTGCGTCTTCGCTCGGAATGACGTTCTCTCCACGGCCGCCCCACTAGCCCACCACGCCAACCCCACAAACAGCGGAGCGGCCAGCACATCGTACGTGTAGTGCGCGTGCTGCACCAGCACCAGCGCGCCGATGGCTACGGCACCTGCCAGTAGGACCTGCCGCCGCCAGCCGGCCGGCACGGCCAGGGCCAGCAACAGCAGCGTGGCCGTGTGGCCCGAAAAAAACAGGTCCTTGGTGATGGGAGCGGGGGCGGCGTAAATGAGTTGATCCACCAGCGGGTCGCGCAGGAGCACCAAGCCCGGCGGCGGCTCCAGCGGCAGCAGCAGCAGCGTGAGGCAGCGCAGCCCATGCAGCCCCAGGTAAGCCCACAGCGCCCGCAGCAGCCGCGCCGGCCGGGATAGCAGCGTCAGCACCCCCAGCCCGATACCCAGGTAAATGACGGCAAACGTAGCCCCCGAAACATCGTGGGCCGGCAGCCAGGCCAGTAGCGGGTCGGGCAGCACGCGGCCGGGACGGGCCTGCACCCAGGCAAAGTAGCGCGGCAACTGACTGGCCAGCAGCAGCAGCAGTGCCACTACCACTATCAGCCGTCTGCGGAAAGCGGAATGCCGCCACGCGGCCGGCCAGGTCAGGGAATCAACAGGTAACATAATAGGGCAGTCCTTCGAATGATGTTCGCTCCGGTTCGGCAGGCTGCCGCCTGTCGGGCCGGGGAGGAGGTCGCAAAGAAGCATCGGAAATTCGGGCGGGGCGCAACTTTCTGGCGGTAATGCGGGCTGTCAGCGGCTTGGAATTTCCATTCTGCCGGGTTCAGACTTACATTGCCCGGCCGGGGCGGCCCCAAGCTTCCAGCGCCGCCGGGCATTCCGCTACGTCTTGAACGCTTCCTTATGAACCACCGCTACCTATCGGCCCTGGCCGTTACTTTACTGAGTGCTGCCCCCGCTTTCGCCCAGACCAAACCCGCCTTTCCGGCCGAGCGCATTGCCAAACTGGCGGCTCAGCAGGAAGCCCAGGTAATTGCCTGGCGGCGTGATTTGCATGAGCACCCGGAGCTGGGCAACCAGGAAACCCGCACCGCCGCGCTGGTGGCCGAGCATCTGCGCAAGCTGGGCCTGGAGGTGCAGACCGGCGTGGCCCGCACCGGCGTGGTGGCATTGCTGAAAGGCGGCAAGCCCGGCCCCGTGGTGGCCCTGCGCGCCGATATGGACGGCCTGCCCGTGACGGAAAGCAACGCCCTGCCCTTCGCCTCCAAAGTCCGCACCCAGTACAACGGCCAGGAAGTGGGCGTGATGCACGCCTGTGGCCACGACACCCACGTAGCCATGCTGCTGGGCGCGGCCGAAGTACTGGTGAAAATGCGCCAGGAGCTGCCCGGCACCGTGAAGTTTATCTTCCAGCCCGCCGAGGAAGGCTCCCTGCCCGGCCAGGAAGGCGGCGCCCGTCTGATGGTGAAGGAAGGCGTACTCGATAAGCCCAAGGTGGACGCCATTTTCGGGGTGCACATTCAGGCTCAGACGGAGGTCGGCCAGCTCAGCTACCGGCCCGGGGGCGAAATGGCGTCGTCTGATGTGTTCAACATCAAGGTAAAGGGCAAATCGGCGCACGGGGCGTACCCGTGGCTGGCCGTGGACCCGGTAGTAACCGCCGCCCAGATTGTGCTGGGCCTGCAAACCATCGTCAGCCGCCAGGCCGAGCTGACGGAGGATGCGGTGGTGCTGACGGTGGGCATGGTGCACGGCGGGGTGCGCAACAACATCATCCCCGAGCAGGTGGAGCTGACCGGCACCATCCGCTGCCTCAACAAGGAAATGCAGCAGAAAGTGTGGGCCGCCGTGCGCCGCACCGCCACGGGCATTGCCGAAAGCGCCGGGGCTACCGCCGAAGTCGACATTGTAAACTACGCCCCCATCACCTACAACGACCCGCGCCTGACCGAGCAGATGGTACCCAGCCTGCAGCGCGCCGCCGGTCCGGCCAACGTGCGGGTGCAGAAAGCCGTGACCGGGGCCGAGGACTTTGCCTTCTACCAAGGGAAAGTGCCCGGCGTATTCGTGTTCGTGGGCGGCATGCCGAAGGGGAAAAACCCCGCCGAAACCGCCCCGCACCACACCGCCGGCTTCTTCATCGACGAAAGCGGCCTGACCTTGGGCGTGCGCACCCTCGTCACGCTGGCCACCGATTACCTGGCCGCCACCAAAAAGTAGCGCGCGGATTATGCGGATTCATCGGATTGCACGGATTTGGGATGTTTCACTTCAGGCCCCGCCAATGGCCACGAAGCGCAACCCGGAAGGTTCTTTGCCGTCTAGTAGCCCATGCGCGTGTTCTGCGAATCCGCCCCGAATCCGCGTAGTCCGATGAATTCGTTTAAATCCGTGATGAATATTGCCCTGGTTACCTGCGAAAGTCTGGCTCAGTACGCCGCGCCCAACGTGGATGATGAAGACAGCCTGCTCACCCGCTACCTGCGCGCGCAGGGCCACACCGTGGAGCCCCGCATCTGGAGCAACCCGGCCGTTGACTGGTTGCGCTACGACGTCGTGCTGGTGAAGTCGCCCTGGGATTATTTTGACCGGGTAACGGAGTTTTACGAGTGGCTGGACCGCATGCAGCAGCTGGGCGTGCGCATGCTCAACCCCGCCACCACCATCCGCTGGAACGCCGACAAGAAATACCTCTTGGAAATGGAACAGGCCGGCGTACGCATTGTGCCCACGCGCCTGTTGCCGCGCGGTCAGGCCGTGGAGGCAGCGGCCCTCCTTGCCGAAATGGGGCAGGAGCAGCTGGTGATTAAGCCGGCCGTGAGCGGCGGGGCCAAAAATACCTTCGTGCTCACCCGCCAAGACACGGCCGTGCGCCAGCCCTTGCTCACCGAGCTGTTGCAGCACGAGGACTTTCTGGCCCAGCCGTTTCAAGCCCGCATTCAGGAAGAAGGCGAGTGGTCATTACTCTATTACGGCGGCGAATACAGCCATTGCGTGCTGAAAACGCCTAAATCGGGCGACTTCCGGGTGCAGCACTACCTGGGCGGCGGCATCGAGCCCCGGCAGGCTCCCGCCCACCTGCGCCGCGCCGCCGACGACATTGTGCGCCGCTTTGCCGCCGGCTGCCTCTACGCCCGCGTAGATGGCCTCAACCAGGACGGTGAACTGCTGCTGATGGAGTTGGAGCTCATCGAGCCCTTCCTCTACCTGGCCTCCGACGACCAGGCCCTATCTCGCTACGAAACCGCTCTGCGGGCAATGGTGAAATAGTGAGATAGTGAAATGGTGAGTTGACGTTCTACTTGCGCCACTTGCGCGGATTGAACGTCAACTCACCATTTCACTATCTCACCTTTTAGAACCCATTTACCGTGAAACCGCCGTCCACGCTCAAGGTCTGGCCGGTGATGTAGGCGGCGGCGGGCAGACACAAAAATGCCACGGCCGCCGCTACTTCCGCCGGCTCCCCGATGCGCCGCAGCGGCGTCCGGCTGAGCACTTCCGCCAGGAAGACCTCGTTCTGAAGCACCGTGGCGGCCAGAGGCGTGCGGATGTACCACGGCGCCACGCAGTTTACCCGAATACCCTGCCCGGCCCATTCCACCGCCAGATTACGCGTAAGCTGTACCATAGCCGCCTTCGTCATGCCGTAGATGGAGCCGGTGCGCACGTGCACTAAGCCGGCTACCGAGGAGATATTCACGATGCTGCTGCTGCCGGCCGCCGCCAGCAAGGGCTGCACGCTCCGGCTCAGCTCCCAGGCCGAATCGAGGTTGGTAGCCAGCAGGTAGCGGTATTCCTCCGAAGTATATTCCACGGTGGGCTTCCGAATATTGGTGCCCACGTTATTGACCAGAATATGCAGCTGCGGCCAGCGCGCTGCTATTTCCGCCGTCACCTTCGCCCGGCCCTCCGGGGTGCTCAGGTCGGCGGTTAGGGCGTGGGCGGGCAGGCCCTGCTGCTGCCACTGCGCCACTTGCTGCTCCAGTTCCGGGGCCGTGCGGGCTACGGCTATTACCGTTGCGCCCAGGTGCAGCAATTCCTCGGCTACGGCCGCTCCAATTCCTTTGGAAGCCCCTGTTACTAAGGCCGTCTGGCCCTGAAGCGTCCAGCGTTTTTGATACTCAGAAGGTGAAGATTGCATGAAGTGCGTCTTGGAATGTTTAAAATTTTGTGGTTGCTGAGTAGACATTGGGTGAGGGTCGGGAGAGTATTCAGATTAAAAATAGCTTAATGAATTGATTGACAGATAATTCGATATACGGATCGAAACTCATGTATTTTTATAAATGTTGTATAGTAAAGCGGCTTTAACTGATAAATTTATCAATGAATAGCCTATTTGATTAAAAATAAATTAAATTAGATTTCATAAAGTCGCTTAGCTGGTTGAAAAGCTGCTCGCGCTACGGTCCAATTTCACTCCCCCACAACCACACTGTATGATCAACAAGTACTCCGCAGCCACGCTGTTGCTGCTCGGTGGCCTTACCTCCACGGCCCTCGCCCAGGATTTCTCCCGGGTTCAGACCAAAGACCTCAACGATAACGGGACCCCATACCTGGTGAAGTTCCGCGCGGCCGGCACTGCCTACAAGCTCAGCGAAGCCCGCACGGTGCTGAAGGAGCAACTGGAACTGACCTCCGACGACCAGATGGTGCAAGCCAAAACGGAAGCCGACCAGTTGGGTTTCGTGCACGAGAAATACCAACAGTACTACAAAGGCATCAAAGTAGAGCACGCCACCTACTCGGTACACGCCCGTCAGGGCAACGTGGAAAGCATCAGCGGCCAGTTTGAGCGGGTACGCGGTCTTAATATCACACCTTCCCTGGACGCCAAGGCGGCCTTGGAGCGGGCCGTGGCTTTTGTGGGCGCCAAAACCTACATGTGGCAGGACGCCCAGGAGGAGGCCGGCCTGAAGCAGCAGGAAAACAACCCCGCCGCCACCTACAAGCCCCAGGGCGAGCTGGTGGTAATGCGCAACGAGCGGAGCACGCGCCAGCTGGGTAAGCCCACGCTGGCCTGGAAGTTCAACGTGTACGCCAAAGCCCCCCTGAGCCGCGCCTATATCTACGTGGATGCCCATTCGGGCGAAATCGTAGGGCAGGATAACATCATCAAGCACGCCGGCGCTACGGCCACGTTTGCCACGGCCTACAACGGCACCCGCTCGTTTGCCACCGAAACCACCACCGGTGGCTACCGGCTGCGGGAGTACACCCGCGGCCTGGGCATTGAAACTTATAACTGCAAGAAGGGCAACAGCTACACCTCGGCTACCGACTTCATCGACGCCGACAACAACTGGACGGCCGCGGAATACAACAATGCCAACTTCGATAACATAGCCGGCGACGCCCACTTTGGTGCTCAGGCCACCTACGATTACTGGAAGCTGGTACACAACCGCAACTCCTTCGACAACGCCGGGGCCAAAATCAAGAGCTACGTGCATTTTGATGACGTGCCCGGCGGTGCCGGCTACGAAAACGCCTACTGGAACGGCTCGGTGATGACCTACGGCGACGGGGCCAGCACATTCAAGCCCCTCACGGCCATGGACGTGTGCGGCCACGAAATCGGCCATGCCGTGTGCGAGAAAACCGCTAACCTGACGTATCAGAACGAATCGGGGGCTATGAATGAAGGCTTCTCCGACATCTGGGGGGCCTGCGTGGAAGCCCGTGCCGTGAGCACTTACGGCCTTACCGGCAAAAGCACCTGGCTTATCGGCGAGGAAATCATGAAAGCCGGTGGGGCACTGCGCTCCATGAGCAACCCCAACGCCTACGGCCAGCCCGATACCTACAAAGGCACCAACTGGCGCGCCACCACTACTTCGCCTACCCAGGCCAACGACTACGGCGGAGTACACACCAACTCGGGCGTGCTCAACTTCTGGTTCTACCTGCTGAGCCAGGGCGGATCGGGTACCAACGACATCGGTAGCGCCTACTCGGTAACAGGCTCGGGCATTGATGCGGCGGCCAAAATTGCCTACCGCACCGAAAGCGTGTACCTGACGGCTTCTTCCACCTATGCTAACGCTCGTACGGCCTCCATTTCGGCGGCTACCGACCTCTACGGAGCCGGTTCGGCGCAGGTAACGGCCGTTACCAACGCCTGGTATGCCGTAGGCGTGGGTGCTGCGGCCGGTGGTGGCACTACGCCTCCTCCTACCACAGTAACTTATTGCGCTTCGAAAGGCACCAGCACCGCCTACGAGTGGATCGACTACGTGAAGCTGGGCACCATTGCCCGCACCTCGGCTGCTGACGCCGGTTACTACAACGGCACGGCTACTTCTACCTCCATTGCCGCCGGTTCTTCGCAAACCATCAGTTTCTCGGCCGGCTTCGCCTCCACGGCCTACACCGAGTACTGGGACATCTACATCGACTACAACCAGGACGGTGACTTCCTGGACGCAGGCGAAACCATCGTGACGGGCTCATCGGCCAGTGCTGGTACGCTTACGGGCACCTTCACGGTACCCACCACGGCCAAGTCGGGAGCTACCCGCCTGCGCGTGGTGCTGAGCGACGCTTCGGCTACTGCCAGCTGCAACAGCTACAGCTACGGCGAAACTGAAGACTACACCGTCAACATCACGGGCGGCGCGGCCTTGGCTCCGGCCGGTGTGGCCAGCCTCACGGGCGGCTCCTCGCTCAGCAACTCGATTGAGAAAGCTATTACGGTGTTCCCAAACCCTGCGGCTGATGTGCTGAACATTGCTTTGGCCAGCAAGGCTCCGGTGGTATCGGCTACGGTAACTGATCTGCGCGGTGCCCGCGTGAGCAACGCCCGCTTCGAGAACGGCCAGCTCCACGTTGCCGGCCTCGCCAAAGGCATCTACCTGCTGACCGTGAGCGACGGCCAGAAATCCTTCCACGAGAAGTTCGTGAAAGAATAGTCGGACCTGTTGCCGAAACCATACCAAAAGGGCCCGCCAACTGGCGGGCCCTTTTGTGTTTTTCCGTTGGTGTAGGAAGGTCTGATCTTGGTTAACCTGTTTACAAAAAAAGCCTGCCGGTTGGCAGGCTTTTTCGGTCAGAATACGGCGGTATTATCGGCCCCAAGGCGCATATTCCAGCTTCAGCTCCAGTTGGCCGAAGCCATCGTTCAGGGAAGATGCTGAGCGCCCCGAAACAGTACTGATGTCGTCGAGTTGGTCGGTGGTAGTGAAGGAGTAGGTGCCTTCCAGCGAGGCGCCGAGCTTGGGCGTGAGGCGCACTGTGAAGCCCACACCTACGGGCAACGTAAGGGCCAGGGCCGGGTAATCATTCCGCTCCGCCGACAGGTAATTGGTGCTGGCATTTCCGTTGGGCCGCTCAGTGCCCCGAAAGGCCTTGGGGCTGTACAGTACCAGTCCGCCGCCCGCTTTCAGGTAGGGTTTGATGATGGATGCCGGCTTACGTGGCGCGGCGTAGGCACCTTCATCGTGCAGCGGTTCCCAGCGTACGAAGGCAATACCCGCCACATTATGGCCCTGAAACGCCAGGCCCCGATCCAGCAGATAGTCCTTCGCCCCCAGCCGGATGTAGGAAACCTCGCCGCCCACCTGCCAGTGCGGATGCGTCTGATACTGAATGCCACCCGTGAAGCTGGGCCCGATGAACTGGTCGCCGAGGCTGCTGGTCAGGTCGCCGTTGTAGTAGCCTACGCCGCCACCCACCGTAAACCGCACCGGCCCTCGGTAAAAGGCCCGGGCCTGGCCGTCGTAGTGGCGGCGGCGGCGTTCGGGGCCGGCATCCTGCGCCTGCGCAGAATGGGCCGCGGCCACGGAAAGCAATAGGAAGGCAGGCAGGAGAGGACGAAAATTCACGCAGTAGAAGCAATAGGTGGTGAAGCCCCGACATACGCGGCCGCGCCTCAGGGTGTTGCCCGGCAGATCGGGAGTCCGCCTTATTTGAAGGTTCCCTGCGGATCCGGCAGCTTGGCTTTCAGGTCACTGATCAGCTCGAAATCGAGAGAAGCCAGGTTGCTGGTCTGGCCTTTATGCACGGCTTCCCAAGCTTGCGGATATTTCTCCTGGTAGTAATAGGCGCGGGCCAACTGCTGCCAGCCGGCGGCGTTGGTGGCATCCTGGGCGGTGGCTTTTTCCAGCAGCTCGGTGCCCGTAGTCAGGTCTTTTTTCTTCTTGGTTTGCTGGTACCGGATCAGATAGGTAGCGCCCAGGTCGCTGAGCAGGGCCGAGTTGGCAGGCGTCAGCGTCAGACCCTTGGTCAGCAGGTCAATGGACTGGTCCGGGGTAGCGGCACTGCTGGCCACGATGCCCAGGCCGTGGTAGGCGTCGGCGTTGTTAGAGTCGAGTACCCAGGCCAAGTTGAAGCGGTAGGCTGCCGTATCAGTCTGGCTTTCCGACAGGTATTCGTAGCCTTTGGTGCTGAAGAAGCGGCTGGCTTCGGCCCGCGAGGCAAAGCTGTTGCTCAGCTTGGTGACGAAGGGAGCCCCGAGCAACTCCTCCGCCTGGGTCGGGGTGAGACCTCCGAACAGTGGTTGCAGCCGCCGGGTAGCCAGGGGTATTTCGGTGGCGGTATTCTTGGCTTTGCGCTGGGCCTGGGCCGGAGCCGCGCCCCACAGGAGTAGGGCCGCCGCCAGCAGAAAAGTGGATTTCATACAATCGTAACGAACAAAGAGGGCAAAAATTGACAGGGTGTCAATTGTCAAAGATAAAAAGGCTGCCGCAACCTGCCTGCTGGCCGGCCATTGCAGAGGCCCTAACCCGCCAAATGCCGCAATCCATTAGTAAAATGGGGCCGTACCTTCCGTTTTCTCGCCTTCTTTCTCTCCCTGATGCGTTTTTTGTTCTGGCGGCTACTGCCCGCGCTGCTGATCGGCCTGTTGCTGCTGGCAGGTGCTACCGAGTACGCTGTAGCCCGTCCCAGCCGCCGTACGGCCGATATCCGGTACGTACCCGCCACCGATTCTGCCTACCACCCCAAGCGGCACCAGCTGGATGTATACGCCCCGAAAGAAGCCGCTCCGGCTTTGCGGCCGGTGGTGGTTTTCATTCACGGCGGCAACTGGGATAGTGGCAGCAAAGAGTTTTATTCCTTCATCGGTCGCCGTTTGGCCAAGCAGGGCGTGGTGGCCGTTATCCTCAACTACCGCTTGGCGCCGCAGGTGCAGGTGCCGCAAATGGCCGATGACTGCGCCCGGGCCGTTATCTGGACCACCGAGCACATTCGGGAGTTTGGCGGCGACCCGCAGCGGATATTCGTGATGGGCCACTCAGCCGGGGGCGGGCTGGCGGCGCTGCTGGCGGCCGATGATGCCCTGTTTCAGCGCCGCGGCCTGGCCCGGAATCCGGTGCGCGGTGCTGTGCTCGACGACCCTGCCGGACTGGATATGTACGACTACCTGCGACGGATGCAGTACCCCAACGATGCGCAGTATCTGGTGCCTTTCGGCAAAGATCCGGCCGGCTGGCAGCAGACTTCTGCCCTGTATCACCTCACGGCGCATACTCCGCCCATGGTAATGCTTATTGGGGGTGAAACGTACCCGTCCATCAGCAGCAGTAGTGCCCGGTTCCGGCAGCGGCTGACAGCGTTGGGCCACTCGCCGCGCTACACCGTGCTGCCCGGCAAAAAGCACATTCCGATGGTGCTGCAGCTGTACTGGCAACACAACATCGTGTACCAGCAATTGCTGGTTCTGGTGGGCCAACGAGCCGAATAACAGCTTAACGGTGGTGCCAGCCCACAACCCGGCGCGCTAAAACGAGCTAGAAAAGGCTGGTCTGCAAACTGGGCCGCTCGAAATCTAGTAGCCACCGCTTGCGCGAGAGGCCCCCCGCGTAGCCGGTCAGCTGCCCGTTGGCCCCGATAATGCGGTGGCAGGGCCAGATGATAGCCAGCGGATTCTGCCCGTTGGCCGCACCCACGGCCCGCACCGCGCCCGGGTTATCAAGCTGCCGGGCAATATCAAGATAGGAAGCCGTGCGGCCGTAGGCTACCGCCGGCAGCGTGGCCCACACCAGCTGCTGGAAACCCGTACCCGTTACCACATCGGTAGTCACTGAAAATTCCCGCAGCTCCCGCTCGAAATAGGCCTGCAGTTGCCGGTACGCTTCCTGCAGGCAGCCCGGCACCTGATGCGCGGGCGTCGCCGTTACGACCGGGACCGGCGTGCTCATAAACTGCACGGCCCGTAACCCATCGTCGGTGCCCCGCAGGGCCAGCAGACCCAGGGGAGAGGCTAGAAAGGCACTGGCTTCGGTCATGGCAGTAAGGAGACGGGGAGGGAACCCAAAAATATGAAATAAGGGCAGGAGAAGCCGGCAGGAAGGCGTAAATTTGTAGTATTCAGTGCTCCGGGGGCTTGCCTCCGGAAGCTGAAGTGTACCAAACACGCTGAAAAAAAGGCGTATATTGGTCAGAGTGGAATCAGGAAAATATAACTCTGAGTCTACTTTTTTGTGCGGTTCTCATTTGCCTGCTACGGGCTCTGTTTTCATCACTCAAAGCCTTTCATACTGTGCGATATTTACTTTTGTGCTCCGTTCTGGGGCTGAGCCTGACCGGCGAGTTGCAAGCCACCGGGGTTTCGGCGGCAGCCACGGAGCTGTTTCCGGCGCGACCCGTAGCCAGCTTGCCGGTGCAGGGCTGGGGAATGGGCCTCACGGCTTCCTACTTCAATAATGGCTCGCTGGCCGGGGCGCCCGTACTGAAGCGGCAGGATGCCGTGGTGGATTTCCGCTGGGGCGCGGCGGCACCCGCGCCGGAACTGCCCGTCGATAACTTTTCGGTGCGCTGGGAAGGCCTGCTGGCCGCGCCCGGCACCGGCCGCTACCGCTTCGTGGCGGCCACAACCGATGAAGTGCGCCTGTGGGTAAACGGCAAAAAAGTGCTCGACACCTGGGACGGCCGCAAGCCCACCAACGTGGACGACCCCACGGTGACGCTGGCGGCCGGCGAGAAAGTTACCATCAAGCTGGAGTATAACGATGCCGAGGGTAACGCCGGTATTCAGCTGCAGTGGGCCGGCCCCGGCCAGTCGCCGCAGCTTATTCCCACGGGCAACCTCTACCCGCTGGGCTCCCCGCTCACGCGCGACCCCGCCGGCCCGCCACCGGTAGCCAAGGCCAAAGCCGTTCCGACGCCCACGGCGGCTGGTATAGCTGCTAAATCGGCCGCCACTACGGCTGCCAAGCCCGCTGCCGCCGCTAAGCCAGTGGCCAAGCCGGCGGCAGTGCCGGCCAAACCTGCGCCTAAAGCGGTGGCGCAGGCCGCGCCCAAAGCTGCCGAGAAAGTAGTGAAGGCTCCCAAGCCCCCGAAGCCGGTTAAAGAAGCTGAGCCCGAACCCACACCCCCCGCCGATTTATCGGGTTTGTATACCCTCTCGGTGCGCTCTACGGGCCAGCCGTTGAAGGTAGAGCAGAGCCGCCCCGCTACCCGCGCCGAGCAACTGGCCGCCGAGGCTGCCGGCCAGAAGGATGTTGCTCCCCAATGGCGCATCGAGCCGGCCGGAGAAGGGTTGTACCGATTGGTACTACCTGGTAGCAATAAGGTGCTGGAGGTATTGGGCAGCTCCACCTCCAACGGTGCTCCGCTCAGCGTGTGGACCTACTACAGCGGGTACAATCAGCGGTGGAAAATTGAGGAAGCCGACAAAGGATACTACAAGCTCACGCCGCACCACGTCCGTAAAAAGGTGCTGACTTATGGCGACACGCTGGACGGCGGCCTGCAGCAGCAGCGCTACACCGGCGAGCCGAACCAGCAGTGGAAGCTGGTTGCAGTAAAGGAAGTTGAAGAAAAAATGCCGGCCGCTGCGGCTAACGCTCCCAGCGTGGGCGACAACAAGATGAGCGTGTACCCTAACCCATCCAACGGGGTGCTCCAGATGGCCTACACGCTGCCGGAAGCCAAGCCATTGGGCTGGGTGCTCTATAACCAGAACGGCGTGGCCGTGCGCGTGTCCGACTACCGTAAGCAGCCCGCCGGGGCCCATCACCAGACACTGGATTTCACGGCTCTGCCAGCCGGCGACTATTACCTCAGCCTCACGGTAGGCATCACCAATACCCGCCAGCTGATTTCCATCCGCCGGCCGGGGCCTGATGCGCCGGCTCCCTCGCCTTCAGTAGGTACTACTACCCCCGGTAAGTAACCGCTACGGCTGAAAAAGACTACGGCCCGGCCGGCACCTGCTCAGCAGGCGTCGGCCGGGCCGCTACGTTGGGAGCCGTGTGAATCTAGCCTGCGAAAGGCCGCAACTGCTCCCAAAGCTGGGCAAACTCGCCGGCGTACCGCTGCACAATGGCCGGATCGGGGGTGATGAGCAGGTTTTCGAGGTTGTACTCAGCGGCTGAGCGGGTCCAGTTGTAGCTGCCGGTCAGGACGGCGCGGTTATCGGCCACGGCAAACTTGTGGTGCATGTGGTTGCTGGATTGGTCAGTGCGCACGGGCACGCCGGCCGCGTGCAGCTGCTCTACGTCAGAGCCCCGGTCCAGGAGCTTCTCGTCATCGGTGAGCAGGCGTACCCGCACGCCCCGGCGGTGCGCGGTCAGTAAGGCGTCGGTCAGGCGGTCATCGGCCACGGTGAACACGCACACATCCAGCGTGCGGGTAGCCTGCCCGATGAAGCGCCGGATGGCGGCCACGCACTCCTCGCCAGGGCTGAAAAATACTTCGGCCGGATGGACTGCCGCCGGGGTTGCCGGTGCGGCGGGCAGCAAAGCACTGGCCGCTTCCAGCCACTCGATGACGGCTTTGTCCTTGAAGGTGTTGAACCGCTCCTTGGCCAGCTCAAACAGCTGGTGCCGCAGCTCCTCCACGTTGCCGTGCCGGCGGTGGAAAGCCGTCAGCTGCTCGCGGAGGTGGCGGGCTTCCGTGGGCGAGAGGTTGCCATCGGCAAATGCCTGGCGAAACTGGTGCAGCAACTCAGCGGCGGAGGACGACATAAAACGGCATCAGGAGGTGTAGAGAAGCAGGTCGACGGGCTGGGGCAGCAAGCCAGCTACGAGCTGTTGCGCCTCGGCCAGGGCCTCGGCTGAGGGCGCATGCAGCAGGCGGGTGAGGCCGGGCGCGGTGTCGGTGTCGGTGTCGTCGGCATCCCAAAGGCCGGCGCGGTGCCAGGGCGTGAGGTGGTCCCAGTCGGGCCGGTCAATGATGGGGTAGAGGCACACGCCCAGCAGCGGTACGCCCGCCTGCAACGTCCGCGCGGCTTCGTGGGCTATCATGCGCAGCCAATGGGGGCGGTCCTGGCCCGGGTGGCTGGTTTCGGTGAGGACCACGGGCCGGCCGTAGCGGCGGTAGGCGCGTTCCAGCAGCGCACTCAGCGGCCGGAAACGCGGGTCCTGGAAGTCGTTGGCCCAGGGTAGCGTCTGGTGCGGCTCCTGCTGCCACTGGTTGTCGTAATAATAATTGAAACCCAGCAGGTCCAGAAACTCAGGCCGGCCGCCCAACTCGGGGCACAGCCGGCCGCATAGCATATCCACGCTCTGGAACTGGTTGAGGTCGAATTCCCGGGCGCGGCGCACTTCGGCGGGGCCGGCTCCCGGCCGGGGTACAATGTTAATGAGCGGTTCGGTGGTCAGAATCCGGATGCCGGGGTCGGCTTCGCGCAGAGCGGCTACGCCTTCGATGTAGGCCCGCATCAGGCCGCGTTTTACTTCCCAGCCCTGACCCACGCAGTAGGGCGAGGTGCCGCGCACGTCGCCGCCCAGCCAACTCATGAAGCTCACCTCGTTGATGGGCGTCACGATGAGCACGTCATCGGGGCGCTGGCTGCGGTAGAACTCCACGAAGGCCCGGCACAGGTGGGCGAAGCGGCGGGCAAACATCGGGTGCAGGGGCGTCAGGTCGTCGGGGTAGCCGAAGTGGCACAGGTCCCAGACCTGTTGCACGCCGTGGCGGCGGCCCGCCTCCAGCAGCGTCTGCACGGTGCTCCAGTCGTAGTGGTAGGGAGTGCGCTCCACCTGGCTCCAGCGGATGCCTTCCCGCGCCGTGCCTAAGCCAACGTGCTGAATGGCCTGGTAATCCTCGTCCAGCAGTTGCAAATGGCCCGTCAGCGTCAGGAAGTCAACGCGGTTACCGAACGTATTCTGCTGGTCAGTACACTCGAATCCCGCCATCCAAAAGGACTGAAAAGGCGAGGAAGATAGGAAATCGTGCAGCATAGGCGTTGTGGGTTTTTGGTTGCCGGTTGTGGTTTTTGGTGTCGGGTACCAGGCTACTGGCGGCCATTTCGCCGGAAGCAACTGGCCGCTAGAAACCACAACCAACCAAACAGAAACAACTATATCTGGGGAGAAGGGGAATCGGTGGGGGAGGGGTGGCGCTGTTTGCCGGTGAGGCCTTTGGCTTCGATGAAAATGCGCTTAAACTCCGGGTGCTTGGCCCGGATAACGTTCTGCAACTGATCTACGGCCGTCTCTACCTCGTGAGCCGAGAGGTGGTCGTGAAACTCCACGTCGAGGGCCAGCACTACGTCCGTCGGGCCCATATACATGGTAAGCGGCCGGCGTACGGCTTCCACGCCGCGCTGGGCGCGGGCCAGCGCTTCGAGGCTGTCGAGAATTTCGTCGTCGACGCCTTCGCCTACCAGCAGGCCCTTGGTTTTGTAGATCAGGAAGATGGCCACCGACACCAGCAAAATGCCGATGCAGATGGATGCCCCGCCGTCAAAATATGGGTTGTTGAGCGCGTGCCCGAAGTACACGCCGGCCAACGCAATGGTCAAACCCAGCAGCGCGGCCAGATCTTCCATCAGGATGGCGAATACCGAGGGGTCCTTGCTGCGGCTCAGCGTGGCCCAGAACCCGGCGTCGCCGCGGTCCTTGTTGAATTCACGGAACGCCAGGAAGCAGGAAATGCCCTCGAACAGCATCGAAAGGCCCAGCACCCAGTAGTTCCAGGTGGGGTCGGTGATGGGAGCGGGGTGCTTGAGGTGCTCGATACCCTCGTAGAACGACATGCCGCCGCCCACCGAAAACACCAGCACGGCCACAATCAACGCCCAGAAATACAGCTCCTTGCTGCGCCCAAACGGGTGGCGGGCGTCGGCCGGTTTCTCCGACTGCTTCACGCCGTAGAGAATCAGCAGGCCGTTGCCGCTGTCGACCAACGAGTGAATTCCCTCGGACAGCATGGCTGAGCTACCCGTGAAGAAGGCCGCCACAAACTTGCTGATAGCAATGGCGACGTTGGCCCCGATGGCCCCGTAAATGGCAATTTTAGATGAACCAGCAGACATACGTAGGAGTGCGTGTGCCTGCTGGTACGCGCCGGGTTAGGTTGAGGTTGGAAATGCCGGGCCTTGTCGCGCCGCCGTCATCCGAAGGGCGTAGAATACGGGCCGTTGAACATTCCGGGTTTCTGCGACTTTTACAGCTTCTCTCCTCCCGTATGCCCGACCTCGACTCCCCTGTTGCCCCGTCTGAAGCCACTGCCCCGTTGCGCCGCCGCCTGGGGCTGGTGCAGGCCACGGCCCTGAACATGATTGACATGGTGGGCATCGGGCCCTTCGTGACGCTGCCGCTGGTGATGGGCTTCATGGGGCCGAACTTCCTGCTGGCCTGGCTGGTAGGCGCGGGCCTGAGCGTGGTGGATGGCCTGATCTGGAGCGAACTGGGCGCGGCCTACCCCGAGGCCGGCGGCTCCTACCGCTTCCTCAAGCTGGCCTACGGCGAGCAGAAGTGGGGCCGGCTGTTCTCGTTTCTCTACGTGTGGCAGACGCTGGTGCAGGCCCCGCTGGTGGTGGCCTCGGGCGCCATCGGCTTCGCGCAGTATTTCGGCTATTTGGTGCCACTGACGGAGTGGTGGCAGCCCAAACTGGTATCGGGCGTGGTGGTTTTGCTGCTGATTGCGCTGCTCTACCGCCGCATCGAGGACATCGGCAAGCTGGGCGTGATGCTCTGGATGGGCGTGCTGGGCCTCATGGGCTGGCTGATTTTCGGGGGCGTTACGCACGCTACGGTGCCGGTGGCGTGGCTGCCCGAGGGCGGCCTCTCGGCGCTGCCGGGCGTGCTGCTCTCGGCCGCCATGGGGCAGGCCACCGTCAAGACCATCTACAGCTACCTCGGCTACTACAACGTGTGCCACCTGGGCGGCGAAATCAAGGAGCCCCAGCGCGTGATTCCGCGCAGCATCTTCCTGAGCATCCTCGGCATCATGGCGCTGTACCTGCTGCTGAACTGGAGCGTGGGCTCCGTGATTCCGTGGCAGGAGGCCCAGCACTCCGAGTTCATCGTGAGCAGCTTCGTGGAGAAGATCTACGGGCCGCTGGCGGCGCAGGTGGCCACGGCGCTGGTGCTGTGGGTGGCGTTTGCCTCCTTGTTTGCGGTGCTGCTGGGCTACTCGCGCATCCCCTACGCGGCGGCCGCCGACGGCGAGTTTCTGCACATCTTCGCCAAAACCCACCCCACCAAGCACTTCCCGCACGTCTCGCTGCTGATTCTGGGCGGTGTGGGCTTCGTGTTCAGTTTGCTGTTCCGGCTAGGCGAGGTCATTTCGGCTATCCTGGCCATGCGGATTCTGGTGCAGTTCGTGGGCCAGGCCGTGGGCCTCGTGCTGCTGCGCCGCCGCAACGGCACGGCGCATTTACCGTTCCGGATGCCGTTGTACCCACTGCCGGTGGTGCTGGCGGTGGCCGTGTGGCTGTGGGTGTTCTGGAGCACCGGGCCGCAGTTCATGCTTTCCGGGCTGGCCGTTACCGGGGCCGGGGTGGGGGCGTTTCTGCTCTGGAGCCGCCGGCTGGGTCGGTGGCCGTTTCAGGAAAAGCATTAGGCGTGCATTAATGGCAGATTAAATTTTGATTAATTATTAAAATTTATATATTTATTTGAATTTTATCCTTGAATACAGCGCCATGATACCCGCCATTGATCAGCGTATTTTAGAAGGCATGAATGAATTCATGCACAAGTCGCCGGCCTTCGATGAAATGGTGGCCTTTTTGAGTTACAACAGTCTTTGCAAAGGTGCTGTGTTTACCATGGTGCTGTGGTGGCGCTGGTTTCAGTGCCGTGATACCGCTCTCGGCAATGGGTGCCGACAGGTAGTGCTGGGCGTCCTGGCGGGCTGTCTGCTAGGCATCGGAGTAACCCGGGTGCTAACGCACGTTTTTCCGGAGCGCCCACGGCCCTTGCACAATAAGGAGCTGCATCTGATAGCAGTGGAAAAAGACCTGCTATCTGACTCTGCCGATACCAGTTCGTTTCCCAGCGACCATGCTACCGTATTTTTTGCGCTATCCACGGGCTTCTTCTTTCTCTCGCGGCGACTAGGAATTGCTGCTACAGTCTACGTTATCGTCTTTATCTGCCTGCCCCGGCTATACCTGGGGCTGCATTACCCTACCGACTTGCTGGCGGGCGCGGTAGTGGGCGTCGCCACCGCCCTGGCCGCCAACCTGCCAGCCGTACGCCAGATATTCTATGCGCCTCTCGTCCGATGGCAATACGTGCATCCCAGCCCATTCTACGTGGGTTTGTTTTTGATGAGCTACCAGCTAGACGAAATGTTCGGCGGGGTCAGGCATCTTCTCAGCTTTCTGGCTTCCCGGTTCTAGTGCTGAGAACGGCAGTAATTCAATTGCCAGCCTGCTTGCTTAATTCCAGCCACTTCTCGTAGCAGAAAAACCGCAGCCCCGGCCGGAACGCCAGCGTGATTTCGCCGACGTAGCGGTAGCCCAGCTTCGGGAAAAGCCGCTGGGTGGCCTGGTTTTCGGAGTTGGTATCCACGCGTAGCACCCGCAGGCTTTGCTGCCGGGCCAGCACTTCGGCCTGCGTGAGTAGCGCGGCAGCCAATCCGTGGCCCTGGGCCTGCGGGTGCACGGCCAGCCGGTGCGTGACGAGGGCCGGCTCGGCGGCATCCCAGTCGGCCTGGGCGTATTCGGCGTCCTGGTCGTTGTGGGTGAGGGCGGCCACGGCAGCTACCTGGCCATCCAGCTCGGCTACCCAAAGATGGCCCTGCGCAATATCCCGCCGGAAAACCTCTTCGTTCGGGTACTCCGCCGTCCATTGCCAGTTGCCGGCCGCATTCATCAGCGGCACCACCTGCCGGATGAGGTCGAGAACGGCGGGCAGGTCGGCGGCGGTGGCGAGGCGGGGCATTGGGTGAAGTCAAAGGGGAAAAGCAGTTAAGCAAAGAACGTCATGCAGAGGCGCAGCCGAAGCATCTCGCGTGCTGACGTTGCCAAATCGTTGAACGGCAACCGCTCCGTAGCCCAGGGTTTAAACCCTGGGCTAGTAAAGCAACATCAGCACGCGAGATGCTTCGGCTGCGCCTCGGCATGACGTTGCTTTTTTTTTGCCTCGTCGCTTGGGCTACCCGCGCCGCAGCACTTCGGCGGCTTCCTTGGCGAAGTAGGTGAGGATGGCGTCGGCGCCGGCGCGCTTGATGCTGGTGAGGACTTCCATCATGGTTTTCTCGCCGTCGAGCCAGCCGTTTTGGGCGGCGGCCTTCACCATGGCGTACTCGCCCGACACGTTGTAGGCCGTCACGGGCAGGTGGGTGTTGTCGCGCACTTCCCGAATCACGTCGAGGTAGCTCAGGGCCGGCTTGATCATCACCATGTCGGCGCCTTCCGCTTCGTCGAGGGCCAGCTCGCGCAGGGCCTCGCGGCGGTTGGCGGGGTTCATCTGGTAGCTTTTCTTGTCGCCTTTCTTGGGGGCCGAGTCCAGCGCGTCGCGGAACGGGCCGTAGAAAGCCGAGGCGTACTTGGCCGTGTAGCTCATGATGCTCACGTGGCTGAAGGCGTTGCTATCCAGCACCTCCCGAATCCAGGCCACGCGGCCGTCCATCATATCCGAAGGCCCGATGATGTCGGCGCCGGCGCGGGCCTGGGCCAACGCCATCTGGCCGAGCACCTCCAAAGTGGCATCGTTGAGAATCTCGCCCGATTCGGCGTCCACCACGCCGTCGTGGCCGTCGGAGGAGTAGGGGTCCATGGCCACGTCGGTCATCAGCACCACGTCCGGAAACTGCCGCTTGATGTCGGCTATGGTCTTGAGGTAGAGCCCCTCCGGGTTGGCCGATTCACGGGCCAGCCGGTCCTTAAGGCCGTCGTTGATGCTCGGAAATGGCGCGAAGCTCTGGATGCCCAGCTCCACGCAGCGGCCTACTTCGTCGATGATTTTGTCGGCCGAAAATCGGAAAATGCCCGGCATGGAGTGGATTTCCACTTGCTGGCTGTGGCCTTCAATCAGGAAAAGCGGGAAGATAAAGTCGTGCGTCGTGAGGCGGGTTTCCTGCACCATGTCGCGGATAATCTGCGACTTGCGGTTGCGGCGCGGGCGGTGCGTGGGGAGCTGGGGCATACGAAAACTTCAGTTGGTAAGATGAGATAGAACAACCGGTGCGAAGGTAAGGTTGCCGGGCGGGCCATTGGTAGCCTGGCCGTGGTTGGCCGTTACATGTTGAAAAACTCCTGGAATATCTCCAGCCAGGCGTGCTTGCCCCCGATGCCCAGCACCACAAAATAGTAGCCAAGCAGCACCACCACGGCCCCCACGCCCAGACCCAGCCAGCCGCCCAGCGCCAGGCCCGCCACCACGCCGCCCACCACCAGCAACGCCCCCAGCACCACATGCAACGCATCGTGCCGACGTGGGGCCTGGGGCCGGGCTACGGCAGTGGTTTCGGGGTGCTGCCGTAGCACCGGCCGTTGCAGGAAAGCCGGGGCCAGGCGTGGCCGTAGGACTCGGCCCGTAACCGGCCGGGGCATCTGCCGGGCCGCCACCGGCCGCGTAGCCGGCTCGGGTGTTACGGATAATGTAGTAGCTGCGGCGCTGGCTGCTTCGGTCACGGGCTGGGCCACTGGGGTGCTGGTAGCCGCCGGAGCGGGGCGAAAGGAGAAGGCGGCCTGCTCGCTGCGGCAACTGCTCAGGAGCAGCACCGCCACCCACCAGCGGAACCGGATAGTTGTTTGCATAGCCCGAAGGTAGAGACAAACGATGTGCGCTTTTAACCGCCCGGCAGAATGGAGGACTGATTCACGCACAAGAAACCGCCGTGCGGCACCCCAAAAGGGCATCGGCACGGCGGCAGAGAGTAGTCAGGAGGGGAGTGGCAAAACGGAATTAACGCCCTGCAAAAGGGCTGGCAGCAGCTATTGCTGGCGGAAGGAGGCCGCTTCGGTAGTCGTCATCACCACGCGGGTGGCTTGCGGCCCCTGTGAATCGTGCAGTAGCAGCACCGTGCTGGCCGAGTCGGAAGGGAAGGACGTTACGGCTCCGAAGGTACGGGTTACAAACGTAGGGCGGCTGGTCTGGCAGCTGGCCAGTACGCTGATAACGCCACAGAATAGAATCACCCGAAGAGTACGCATAACGGTAAGGTTTTGAGGAAGTAATGCGTCAAAGGTACCGTGGGTGGCCGGCCCTCTGCCTGCTTCTTCGGTCAACCGGCTACGGTCGGCGGCCAGTGCGCCGGTTTTGTCGGCGGGGTATGACAGGAGCCGGTGAACGGTGGCCTATTCACGCCGAACGACCTGCCGGGCGGGCAGGTCGTTCGGTTATCAAAAGCAGATCAGAATAGCGGAAACGCCTAAAACTCCCGGATTACCTGCTCAATAATGTCACAAGCTTCGTGCAGCTGTTCTTCGGTAATGACCAGCGGCGGGGCAAAGCGGATAATGTCGCCGTGGGTAGGTTTGGCCAGCAGGCCGCGCTCCATCAGCGTCACGCACACGTCCCAGGCCGTGCGGCCATCAGCGGTAGGTTTGATAACTACCGCGTTGAGCAGGCCCTTACCACGCACCAGCTCAATTACCTCGGGGCGCTGCTGCTGCACGCGGCGCATCCGCTCCCGGAAAACCTCGCCCAGTGCTTTCGCATTGGCGGGTAGTTTTTCATCGAGCAGCACATCCAGGGCCGCGCGCAGCACCACCGAGGCCAGCGGGTTGCCGCCGAAGGTAGAGCCGTGCTGTCCGGGCTGAATGGTGAGCATGATTTCGTTGCGGGCCAGTACCGCCGATACCGGCAGCACGCCGCCGCTCAGCGCCTTGCCCAGAATCAGGATATCGGCATGTACTCCCTCGTAGCACACGGCCAGCAGTTCACCGGTACGGCCCAGGCCGGTCTGGATTTCATCGGCAATGAATAGCACGTTGCGCGCCTTACATAGCGCCGCCGCCTTGGCCAGATACCCTTCAGCGGGTACCATCACGCCGGCTTCCCCCTGGATGGGTTCCACCAGAAAGCCACACACGTGCGGGTCTTGCAGGGCTTCTTCCAGCGCCGCCAGGTCGTCGTAGGGCACTACCTGATAGCCGGGCATGTACGGGCCGAAGCCGCCGGTCGAGTCGCCGTCGGTGCTGAAGGAGATGATGCCGGTGGTGCGGCCGTGGAAGTTGTGCTCGGCTACTAGAATGCGGGCCTGGTTGGGCGCAATGCCTTTCTCCTGATACCCCCACTTGCGGGCCAGCTTGAGGGCCGTTTCCACGGCCTCCGCTCCGGAGTTCATCAGCAGGGCCTTGTCGTAATTGAACAGCTCGCACAGCTGCTTTTCGGCCGCGCCCAACTGGTCGTTAAAAAAGGCCCGGCTGGTGAGCGTGAGCTTTTGGGCTTGCTCCGTTAGGGCCCCGATAATGCGCGGGTGGCAGTGACCCTGGTTGACGGCCGAGTAGGCCGAAAGAAAGTCGAAGTAATGTTTGCCCTCTACATCCCAGAGGTGAACGCCTTCGCCCCGGCTCAGCACCACGGGCAGCGGATGGTAGTTGTGGGCACCGTACTGGTCCTCCAGGGCCATCAGCTCCTGGCTGCGGCTGGCGGTGGCGGTGTCGGAAACGGCGGGGTGGGACGACGACGACATAAGTGGGCAGAAATTGAGGTTGGAGGTGTTCAAAGCTACGGAAAACCGGAGCGGCTAGTGGCGGTGGGCTACTCGGGGCGGGCGGCCAGCTTTTCTTCCAGGTCCCAGTATTTGCCCAGGTAGTTACCTTCTTCCCGGCCATCGGCGTGTAGCAGTAGCCAGTCCTGCACGGCGGCTTCCGAGAATTCTACCGGGACTAACTGAGCGGCGCCGGCACGCAGAATATGGCCCCGCAGCTGCCGGCCCTGCCAGGTTTCTAGGGCTACTATCACCAGCTCGGGCGTAGCGGCTTCGTTTAGCACGCGGGCCGTGAGATAGAGGCGGGTGTCGGGCGGGAGGCCCTGCTGAAACCGTTGCCGGGCCGTGCCCAAAGTGCGCTGGGCTTCCCGCAACGGCAGTACCGGCAGAGGCCCAGCCGACGATTGAGCCACCTGTGTCACCAGCCAGACCAGCTGAGCGGGTAGTGCCTGCTGGGCTATTCCTGCAAACGACGACAGGACAAGGAGCAAAAGGAAAAGCCGGATAAGGTGCATACGATGCGGAGAGCCGGCGGCCGGAACAGGAGCCGCCGCTGTTGGTATAGGTAAGATACAAACAACGCCCGGCTTCGGTTACCGCGTGGCTGTCGGCCCCCTGCGTATCTTGCCGCTTCATCTGATTCTGCGTTTCGTGCCTTCAGCCGCTCCCCAGCCTCTTCAGCCCGGCGACTTCTATCTCACCCCGGAAGGATACATGGTATTCACCGAACAGTACCATCGGCGGCGCGGCTCCTGCTGCGGCAACGGCTGTCGGCACTGCCCGTGGCAGGCGGCGCGCGACAAAAAGAAGGCGAATTCGGGCCCGAAATAGGGCTAACCCGCTATTTTCCAGCCTTTGGGTTTGCTTCTATCGAAATACTTCGGATATTTGCGTCCCTTTTTCTAGCATTGAAACCTCTAAGCTCCTAATATCATGGCCCGAGTTTGTGATCTGACCGGCAAGCGTACCCGCGTAGGCAACAACGTTTCGCACGCCAACAACAAGACGAAGCGTAAGTTCTATCCGAACCTGCAGAAGAAGCGCTTCTACATCCCCGAGCAGGACGCCTGGGTTACGCTGAAAGTTGCCACCAGCACCATCCGCACCATCAACAAGAACGGCATCATGTCGGTCCTGAAGAAGGCGAAGGAGCAGGGCTTCATCGTATACTAGTCTTCTCCTTCCGGAGAAACCAGTTGGTTTTTTTGCGCGAAGCTTCCGCGGCCCGTGTGTTCTTTCCGGAACGCGCAGGCGGCGGAAGCTTCGCGTTGTTGTAGGTGGGGTAGCGTTGCGTTACTTTCGTGGCAGAGACCAAGTCTGAGCGCGCAACGTGTGCGGCGTGGGCTGGTCTTTGCCCTGCTATGCGCTACTCCCTTCTCGCTTCTCCCCTCCTGCTGCTGCTGCTGGCCGGTCTGCTGGCCGTTACCGCACCCGCTGTTCAGGCCCAACGGGCCGCCGGCCCCAACCGGCCGGCCGATTTCCTGGACCCCGGTTTCCATAAGCAGCGGCGGGAATTGTTGCGCCAGGCTTTGCCGGCGCGCTCGGTGGCCGTGCTGTTTGCCGCCCCCGTGCGCAACCGTGCCAACGATGTTGATTTCGTCTACCATCAAAGCCCTGACTTCTACTACCTCACCGGCTACGAGGAGCCCGAGGCTGTGCTGGTGCTGTTCAAAGAACCGCAGACCATTCAGGGCCAGACGGGCGTAACGGAGGCCCTGTTCGTGCAGCCGCGCGACCCGAAAGCCGAGCAGTGGACCGGGCGTCGTCTGGGTACCGAAGGCACGAAGCGGGAGCTGCAGGTGCAGTTTGTAGCTGATAACAAGGAGTTTGCCACGGCCGGCATCAAATGGGCTGACTTTACTACCGTACATTTCCTGGAACTCCCCACGGATGTGCGCGACGATTCCCGCAACCCGGCCGACCTGTTCAACCTGGTAGCCACGTTCCGGCAGCAGGCCGCCGTACCGGCCGATTTCAACCCGCGTCAGGCGGAACTGTACGCCAGTATACAACGCTATGGGGTGGCCAACGCCACCAATCTGAAGCCCTACCTAGAGAACCTGAGCAAACAGATTCCGGCGCTGGCCCAAGACGAATACGTGCAGAACTACCTCAAAGCCACGACCGATGCTGAGCGTCAGAAAGCTGTGGCCGCCCGCCCTGTCACCCGTTTTGATATGGGTACGCTTGATGACGCGCTGGACCGGCTACGGGGCGTGAAAACCCCTCCCGAGCTGGCTCTGCTCCGCCGAGCAGTGCGCATTAGCGCAGTAGGCCAGCAGGAAGTGATGAAAGCCACCCGGCCCGACATGGGCGAAATAGAATTGCAGGGCCTGCACGAGTACGTATACAAAAAATATGGGGCCGAATTCGAAGGCTACCCCAGTATTGTGGGGGCCGGGGCCAATGGCTGCGTGCTACACTACATTGCCAACGATAAGCCCAAAGTGCAGAACGAGTTGCTGCTGATGGACTGCGGCGCGGAGTACCACGGCTACACCGCCGATGTTACCCGTACCATCCCGCCCAGCGGCAAGTTCAGCCCTGCCCAGCGGCAGATTTATGAGCTGGTGCTGGCCGCTCAGGAAGCTGGGTTTGCAGCCTGTAAGCCCGGTGCCGACTTCCAAGCCCCCGACAAAGCCGCCCGCCAGGTAATAACCGACGGACTGCTGAAACTGGGCCTCATCAGCAAGCCCGAGGAAGCCCGCCGCTACTTCCCGCACGGTACCAGTCACCACCTGGGTCTTGATGTGCATGATCGGGGTGGTAACGGTCCGTTGCAGGCCGGTCACGTCATCACCGTGGAGCCGGGCATCTACATTCCTGAAGGCAGCCCCTGCGACAAAAAGTGGTGGAATATCGGTGTGCGTATCGAAGACGATGTGCTGATTACCGAAAAAGGCTACGAAAACCTCTCGCGGGAAGCCCCGCGCACCGTGGCCGAAGTGGAAGCCATGATGGCCAAACCCAGTGCCCTCGACGATTTTAAGTTGCCGGAATTACGCTAAGCCAAAAGAAAGAATAACGTCTGGATACGTTGATTTTCAGCGTTTAGCTGCGGTGGAAAACAGCATAAAAAGCGTCTGACGGGCTGCTTTGGCCTTTCGACGGACTTAGCTAAACCAGAAGAGCCGGCGTGGTCTGGCTAACAGCTTAGAGCTAATCCCTTTATTCTGTTTGACTTTTCCGAAAGTCCTTGTACCTTTGCAGTCCTTAATCCCAAAACCCCCGTCGAGATGGCTAAGAAAGGCAACCGGGTGCAGGTAATCCTTGAATGCACTGAGCATAAGAACTCGGGGCAGCCGGGCACCTCGCGCTACATCACCACCAAGAACCGTAAGAACACGCCTGAGCGTATTGAGTTGAAGAAATTCAACAATGTGCTCAAGAAGATGACTGTTCACAAGGAAATCAAGTAACTGAGCAATGGCTAAGAAAGTAGTAGCAACCCTGAAAACCGCTACCGGCAAAGACTGGGCAAAGGTTATTCGTGCCGTGAAATCGGAAAAGACTGGTGCCTATACTTTCCGCGAGGAAATGGTGCCCGTTGAAAAAGTGCAGGACTATATCGCCACCGGCGTTAAGTAAGCACTGGCCTTTGTGGCAGTTCTGAATAAGTGAAGAAGTCCCGCCAGCGTGGGACTTTTTTGCGTGTTAGGGACTTAGTGATTAGGGCTTAGGTCTTAGTTGCGTGCGTCCTCGGCTTCTTCGTTGGCTTAGTATTGCCGAGCTAAGTCCAAAGACCTAACCCCTAAGACCTACAATATGGGCCTTTTCGATTTTTTCAAGAAGGACAAGGAAAGCAAGGAGCAACAGCAGGCCCTCGATGAGGGGTTGCAGAAAACCAAGACCAGCTTCTTCGACCAGCTCAGCAAAGCCGTGGTGGGCAAAGCCACCGTCGACGAGGCCGTGCTTGATGACCTGGAAACCATGCTGGTACACGCCGATGTGGGCATCGACACCACGGTGAAGGTGATTGACCGCATCGAGAAGCGCGTGGCCCGCGACAAGTACGTGAGCACCTCCGAGCTGGACCGCATCCTGCGCGAGGAAATCGTGGAGCTGCTCGATGCCAACAGCGGTGCCACCGGCTCCCGCGCCATCCTAGACCGGCCCGACAGCCCCGGCTCGCCCTTCGTGATAATGGTGGTGGGCGTGAACGGCGTGGGCAAAACCACTACCATCGGCAAGCTGGCCCACCGTTTCCACTCGGCTGGTAAGAAAGTGGTACTCGGTGCCGCCGATACGTTCCGGGCTGCGGCCGTGGATCAGCTTATCATCTGGGGGCAGCGGGTGGGCGTGCCGGTTATTTCGCACGGCATGAACACCGATCCGGCTTCTGTGGCCTACGACGCGGTGCAGAAAGGTGTGGAAATGGGCGCCGATGTGGTGATTATCGATACGGCCGGCCGCCTGCACAACAAGGTGAACCTGATGAACGAGCTGAGCAAAATCAAGCGCGTGATGCAGAAGGTGATTCCCGACGCGCCCCACGAGGTGCTGTTGGTGCTCGATGGCAGCACCGGCCAGAACGCCTTCCTGCAGGCCAAGGAGTTCACCAAAGCCACTGAAGTATCGGCCCTGGCCATCACCAAGCTCGACGGCACGGCCAAGGGCGGCGTGGTCATCGGCATTTCCGACCAGCTCCAAGTGCCCGTGCGCTACATCGGCGTGGGTGAGAAGATGACCGATCTGCAGCTGTTTGACCGGACGACGTTCGTGAATTCGCTGTTTAAGAAATAGATAGAAAACAACAAACGCCTGTCATCCTGAGCAGAGCGAAGGACCTTATCACGTCAGCACGAGTCGTCGTTTCGGTTGTCGTTCCAGCGTAATAAGGTCCTTCGCTCTGCTCAGGATGACAGGCGTTTTTGTTGCTGCCTGCCGGTGCCGCGGCTGCACAAAGAAACTTCCTCAGTAGGAAAAAGCGTTGCCGCCTGCGTACCTTTGCGGTCCGATTTTCGTCGCGGGCTGTAGCGGGCAACTTTCTCACTGATAAGAAATTGCCCGGCCGCCCGCCTACCCAATCCAGCATGAAAGTAAGAAGCCAGCAGGCCAATAAAGTCAACGTCATCACCCTCGGCTGCTCCAAGAACATCGTGGACTCGGAGGTGCTCATGGGCCAGCTTCGCGCCAACCAGTTTGAGGTGACGCACGAAGCCGAGAAGAGCGACGCCAACATCGTCATCATCAACACCTGCGGCTTTATCGACAACGCCAAGCAGGAAAGCATCGACACCATTCTGCGCTACGCCGACGAGAAGGAAGCCGGCAAGCTGGACAAACTCTATGTGACAGGCTGCCTCTCGCAGCGCTATAAGGACGACCTGGAGGTGGAAATCCCACAGGTGGATGCCTTTTTCGGGACCCTGGAGCTGCCGCAGCTGATGAAAACGCTGGAGGCCGACTACATGCACGAGCTGGTGGGCGAGCGGCTGCTGACCACGCCCAAGCACTACGCCTACTTCAAGATTGCCGAGGGCTGCAACCGGCCCTGCTCGTTCTGCGCCATTCCGCTGATGCGCGGCAAGCATATGGACCGCCCCATCGAGGACTTGGTGAAGGAAGCCAGCCGCCTCGCCTCCATGGGCACAAAGGAGCTGATTCTCATTGCCCAGGATCTGACCTACTACGGCCTGCAGCACTACGGTGAGCGGAAGCTGGCCGACCTGCTCCGCAACCTGTCTGACGTGAACGGCATCGATTGGATCCGGCTGCAATATGCCTACCCTTCACAGTTCCCGATGGACGCGTTGGACGTAATGGCCGAGCGGGAAAACATCTGCAAGTACCTGGATATGCCCCTGCAGCATATTTCAGATAACATGCTGAAAACCATGCGCCGCGGTATCAGCAAGCGCCGCACGGTGGAGCTGGTGGATACCATCCGCCAGCGAGTGCCGGGCATTGCGCTGCGCACCACGCTCATTGCCGGCCACCCCGGCGAAACCCAGCAGGACTTCGAGGACCTCTACAACTTCGTGGAGGAAACCCGCTTCGACCGTCTGGGCATTTTCACCTACTCGCACGAGGACAATACGCATTCCTACACCCTGGAAGACGACGTGCCGGCCGAAGTAAAGCAGGACCGCGCCGACCAGATTATGGAGCTGCAGCAGGGCATTTCGATGGAGCTGAACGAGGAGCGCGTGGGCCAGACCCACAAGGTGCTCTTCGACCGCAAGGAAAGCGGCTACTTCGTGGGCCGCACCCAGTACGACTCGCCCGAAGTGGACAACGAAGTACTGGTGCCCGCCACCAAAGACACCTACGTCCGCCTCGGCGACTTCGCCCAGGTGCAGATTACCGAGGCCTCCGACTTCGATTTGTACGGCAAGCTGGTGTAAGCCGGCTTTCCTGATTTCCCAGGGCTGAAGCCCTGGGCTATGCAGCGTTCCGGTTGGCACGCTTCGTAGCTCAGGGCTTCGGCCCTGGGTTGTTTTTGGGCGGGTTGATGGCTGATTAATACCCTGTTCCGCCCGGTACGCTGCGTAGCCCAGGGCTTCAGCCCTGGGACAGTTGGGGCCGCGTTTGAAGACGACTCTGGGACCATCCCAAAAAATACCCAGTTACTTTGTGGCCGCTGGCCGGTTATAGCCCGATTATCCTCCTCTCGTATGTCCGTCACGACTCTTGCGTACGCCGAAACCGGCGCGTTTTCCTCTTTGCTCACCGATTATCTGGCCCAGGCGGAAGCGTTGCAGCCGTTTTATCACCGCTTCCCCACGCTGGCCGCTTTTGAAGAGCAGATCCGGGAGAAGCAGGCCCAGTACACGCCCGAGGCCCGGCAGCGGCTGACTGAGGAACTGCGCCGGCAGTACGCCACCCTGCCTACAGTGAACCCGGCCGTGCAGGCTAATCTGGAGCTGCTGGATAAGGACACGACGTTCACCATCACCACTGGCCACCAGCTCAATCTGCTGACGGGGCCGCTGTACTTCATCTACAAGATTGTAACGGCCGTGAAGCTGGCCCGCCAGCTGAAGCAGCAGTACCCGCAGTACGATTTCGTGCCGGTGTACTGGATGGCCACGGAGGACCACGATTTCGCCGAAATCAACCACCTGAACCTGTTCGGCAAAAAGTACGAGTGGAACGCCGCCGACCAGGGCGGCCCCGTAGGCCGGCTACCGCTAGGTGGCCTGAAAGAGGAGCTGCTCGACCAGCTGCCCGCCGATGTGCCGGCGCTGTTCCGGGAGGCCTATGAGCAGTCGGGCACGCTAGCCGAGGCCACCCGCCGCCTTACGCACGACCTGTTTGGCGAGTATGGACTGGTGAGTCTGGATGCCGACGCATCGGCGCTGAAGCAGGCACTGGTGCCGGTGCTGGAGCAGGAAATCCAGTCCCAGGCCTCCAACAACGCGGTGCAGGCGGCCAATGCCCGCCTCGAAGCCGCCGGCTACAAGCCCCAGGTGTACTCGCGCGCCCTCAACCTGTTCTTCCTCACCGACGGCGGCAAGCGGGAGCGGCTGGAGTACGACGCGGCCCAGGACTGTGTGCAGATTACGGTGCGCAACACCGGCCACTGCCACACCCAGGCCGAGCTGCTGGCGCTGGCCCAGGAGCACCCCGAGCAGTTCAGCCCCAACGTGGTGCTGCGGCCGCTGTATCAGGAGCTGCTGCTGCCTAACCTATGCTACATCGGCGGCGGGGCCGAGGTGGCCTACTGGTTCCAGCTCAAAGGCGTGTTCGACCAGAACCAGGTGCCGTTTCCGGTGCTGCTGCCGCGCAACTCGGCGCAGTTCATCAGCAAGGCCAACGCCGGCAAGCTGCGCAAGCTCAGCCTGACGTCGCTGGATATTTTCCGGCCGCTGCCGGAGCTGAAGAAGCAGGTGGGCGCTATGCTGGGGCAGGAAGAAGTGAGCCTGCAGGAGCAACAACAGCAGCTGGCCGCCGCCTTCCGGCAGGTAACCGAACTGGCCCAGCGCCTCGACCCGACATTGGTAAAAACCGTGGCCGCCGAGCAGCAGAAGGTATCCGGCATTGTAGCAGGCTTGGAAAAGCGCCTCAGCAAAGCCGCCGAAGCCAAGCACGAAACTGCTTACACCCAGCTCACGGCCCTCAAGGATAAGCTGATGCCCAACGGCCACCTGCAGGAGCGGGAGGATAACGTACTCAGCATTCTCATCAACAACCCCGGCTTTATCAACCAGCTGCTGGATGCCTTCGACCCGCTGGCGCTGGAGTTTACGGTGCTGGAGGAGGAGTAGGAAACATTAGCTGACAACCATCGGCCATTGGCAGGACTCTGGGGGAGAGTTGTTCTACTCTTCTCCAACTCCTTATTCCCGATGGTGGCTATCCGACTTCTTCGTTTTTCTGGTTCCTGGCTGCGGACAGCAGTTGGTAGCCTATTGGTGGCGCTATTGCCTATGGTGGCCATTGGCCAGACGTTGACCGGCTCCATTACCGCCGGCCCCGCGGCCGGCCCGGTGCCGTATGCTAACCTGGGTATTCCGGGCAAAAGCGTGGGCACCGTAACCGACGAACATGGCCGCTACCAGTTGGCCTACTCGTCGGCTAATCTAACGGATACCGTGTATGTTTCCAGCCTGGGCTACCGGCCGCAGCGGGTAGTGTTGCGGGAGCTGGTGGCGCAGCCCAACCGCACGCTGGTGCCCGTGGCCGTTCCGCTGGCCGATGTGCGGGTGCAGGGAGCGGGGCTATACAAACGCCGCCGGACGCTGGGCTGCACCAGCACCTCGCATTCCATCATCTCCAAGCTCAAAGCTGAGCACCTGGGAGCCGAGATAGGCATGGTCGTCTGCCTCAAACACCAGCCCTCCAAGCTGCTGACCGCTCATTTTAACGTGCTCTACGATCAGCCCGACACCTTGCGGTTTCGCGTAAACCTGTACCGGCTGCTGCCCGATGGGCGGCCGTCGGGGGAGAAGCTGCTCACCCGCAACCTGCTGGTGAGCACGGCTGACCGAACCGGCCCCAGCGCCCCGCTGACCGTGGACCTGACCACCGATCAGCTGATAATGGACGAGGATTTCCTGCTGACGCTGGAGTGGATTAGCGGCGGGGAGGTGGAGCAGGTAAGTAAAAGTCTGGCCTTTTCCAGCGCTCTGGGTTACGGCAAAGGCGACCTGTACTTCCGCAAAACCAGCCAGGATTCCTGGGAAAAACCTTCCCTCGGAGCCAGGCTGGCTGGTATGCAGCCAAAAGTGGGCTTCTACGTGACGGCGCTGGATTAGCAGTTTCAGTTAAAAGAAACCAGCCGAAAAGCGTGCCCTGCTGTTTGGATTAGGTGACGAAAAAATTAGCGTAATCCGTTTAATCCGCGAAAATCTGTGACCAAAGCCGACCTCCGCCGCGAAGCCCTGGCCCGCCGCCGCGCCCTGTCCGAAGCCGAAGTGGCGCACCGCAGTACCGCGCTGTGGCAGCAGCTACGGGCTGGGTTTCCGGTGGCGGAGTGGCAGTGGCTGCACCTGTTTCTGCCTATTCCGCAGCAGCATGAGCCCGATACCTGGCTGCTGATCCGGCAGCTGTGGGCGAAGCAGCCGCACCTGCAGCTGGCCGTGCCGGTAGTACAGGCCGACGGCCACACGCTGCGCCACTTCCATCTCACGTCCGAAACCCAGCTCATGAACAACAAGTGGGCCATTCCGGAGCCGGTGAGGGCCGCCGAAGTAGCGCCTTTGCAGCTGGATGCCGTGCTGGTTCCGTTGCTGGCCTTCGACGAAGCCGGCCACCGCGTGGGCTACGGTAAGGGTTTCTACGACCGGTTTCTAACGGAATGCCGGCCCGATGCGCTGCGGATTGGCGTGAGCCTGGAGCCACCGGTTGCGCGCATTACCGATGCCTGGGCCGGTGACGTGCCGCTGCACGCCTGCCTCACGCCGGAGCGGGTGTGGCGGTTTTAGGCGGAGGGCGGCCGGCGTGTAAGCAGTAGCAGCCGAACACTTGCCCACAGAACAACCAACAGCAAAAAGCCCTGTAGCCCCCAGAATATCCATCGCACATTGGCTAAAGGGTCAACGGATGTAGCTGGGCCGGGGGAAAGGGGCGGATAGACGGTAAAGCCAGTATCCATGAATGAGTTGAGCAGCAATACTTCCAGCAGCAAACCGCTTCCGGCCAGCAGCCCGAGCAGCAGCTTACTTTCTCTGGCCCGCTGCTTCAGGCTATTGGCGGCCAGCACCAGCAGTACCACAAGGACCAGCAGCCAGAGTTGCCCGGCATAACTCCCCACCACCACGAAGGTGTTGTGCAGCTGAATATCGAGGGTGGCCTGTAGCGCCATCTTCCCCAGGAGCAGCCCGAGCAGCAAAGCCCACACCAGCAGGCTGAGACAAAGAAGCGAAAGGAGTTTGCGCATAAAAGCCGGAAGATGGGACTGCGGGCCGGGATGAAACAGGAAACGAGTGCAAGAATACCTGGCGGTTCGGTAGATACAATACCCAACCACGGTATAGCGTTGCCTGAATACAACCGTACTCACCTAACCCCCAGCACCGTTATGGCCAACCTTCAGACTGCTGCTCCCGCCGCGAAAGGCTCCAAGCCCCGCGCCAAAAAACACGCTTTCCACCTCGACATGACGCCGATGGTGGATCTGGCGTTTCTGCTGCTCACCTTTTTCATGCTGACGACCACCTTCAGCAAGCCCACGGTAATGGAAGTGGCCCTGCCGGCCAAGGGCTCCGAAACCTCGGACGTGCCGGCCTCCAAGGCCCTGACGCTGCTGCTGGGCAAGGACAGCCGGATTCAGTACTTCTTCGGCGAAAACCCGGGCCGGAATATGGCGGCGGTACACACCACCACGTTCGGGGCCGAGGGGCTGCGTAAGCTGCTGCTGCAGTTCCGGCAGAAGGCGGGCGGCATGGTCATCATCAAGCCCACCGACGAAGCCTCTTACCAGAGCATGGTGGATGCTTTGGACGAAATGAACATCACCGACACCAAAAAATACGCGCTGGTTGATCTGGATCAGGCCGACCGAAACCTGCTGGCCAGCAACCGCTAAGCTGCCGGCTGCAAGCAAAACCGCCCGCTCCGGAGAATATTCGGGGCGGGCGGTTTATTATTTCTGGGGTGAACTGGCAGCGTCCGTATGACCGAGGGTCTGCGCGGAGCGAGCTTTTGCCGTTTTGCTATGAACGGTGGTTGGCTGAGTGGCTCGCCGCTGGGCGGCCAGTACCTCGCCAATAGAGGCTAGATTGGCTTTCTTCATGAAGCAGGGAAATAAAAGGATAAGACAACATGCAATAGGTAGGGTAGCGGCAAACGGAGCAAAACTTGCCAGCCAAGATAATGGAAATCGGTAAAATAAGGCGCAGCTTTTTGGTTAGCGGGCGGTGGTGTCCACGCGGGTAATGCGCGCCTGCCCCCAGGGCGCCAGGCTGACCTGCACGCGCAGGCTGCGCCGCTGGTGCAGGCTGCGGCTCATGGTTTCGGGCACGTAATACCGCTCCAGGCCGTAGCGCAGGCGCAGGCCGCGCCGCCATACATCCTGTACCGAGCCGCGCAGCACGGCTTGCCGGCCCGTGGTGGCGGGCCGCTCGGGATATACACCCACGGCCTCGTAGGTGCTATCGGGGTGGGGGCTGAGCAGCACGTAGGCGGCCTGCTTGCGACGAGGCGGCCGCGGGCCGCGCCACAGGCTGCCCGGCACCTCGCCAATCTGGTAGCGCAGGTTCAGGTAGTCACCGTAAAGCAGGTCGCGCGGGTCCACGGGCTGGGTCCGGAGCCAGATGCGCTGGCCCAGGGCCTCGGTGGCATAGCCGGCCGCCGCCACGCCCAGCACGAACAGCACCTGGGCCAGCACCAGCCATTGCAGCCAGCGGCGCCGCCGGGGCTCCGGCAAATCGGGCAAAGGAGCGGTGGGAACGGGAGGTAGCGGTACGCTCATGACTTGGGGGTAGAGGAAGCGAAGGTGCGGGCAGCCCGGCGGCGCAACAGCCAGCTCAGGCCAAACAGCAGCAAGCCGCCCAGCAGAAAAAACACCGACTTATCCATGAATCCCCAGGTCAGCTTGAAGTAGGCCACGGCCGTAGTCAGCACGAACAGCACGGTACCCAGCGTTACCCGATCCTGGTTTTGCTCCTGGTGCGCCCGCCATAATACGCTGCCCGAGTAGGCGTACAGCACCACCAGCGTAGCCACCGCCAGCAGCAAGCCGCCGGTAAAGTAGAAGCCCGGCAGCAGCAGCAGCCAGTCGGTGGTGCTGCCGAGGCGGCCCCGCCGTTGTTTGCCCCAGAGTGAGAGGGCCAGTACCGCCGCCAGCGCCGCCAGATACGGCACCAGCGGTGCCCGCAGCTGCCCGGCGTAAAAGTCCGACTCCCCAAACAGGGCCAGCCCCAGTGTAAACAGGAACGCCGCTACCAGCGGCGGCCCCTGCAGCGCGCGCCCCGCCGGGCGGTCGGGCTGCCAGTCACCGAAGGCGTAGACCAACATGGCCGGAATGAAAAACCAGGTGATTTTAACGTGCAAGTGGTTGATGAGCAGCGCCGACTGCCAGAGCAGGCCCGTGGCCAGCACCCCGCCCAGCAGCGCATCGGGCCGCCGCCACCAATAGTAGCCCAGTCCTAGCGCCGTGCCTACGGCCGTGAGGTAGCTGAAGGCGCCCATCTGCCCGGTGTTGTAGCCCTGCACGATGCCACTGATAACGGCCGTCATCAGAAACAGCAGGCGGCTGCGGTAGAGCCACGTCAGGCCCATGCCCGCTACGGCCCAGGCCAGCAGACCGGTCAGGTCGTAGCCGATAAGCTGGTAGAGCTGGCTGGTGAGCACAATACTGGCCCCGAACAGCAGGAGGCCCAGCGCAATCAGGCCCATGCCTAAGTTGAGGTTGCCGCGCCGCCGGAAATACTCGCCGCCCGCGTAGGCTCCGCACAAAGCGCCCAGCAGCAGCCCCAGCCGCACCAGCTCGGGCAGGCCCTGCCAGTTGGCTGCCACCACGCTCAGCGCGCTTAGGCCCACCAATAGGCTGCCCAGCAGCGGCAACAGGCCCACGGCAGCAGTATCGGTGGGATAGAGGGCCAGTAGCTGCCCCCGTTGTGTCTCCGTGATAATGCCCCGCTGCACCCAGTCCGGCCCCTCGGTTTCCAGTAGCTTCCTGCTCATAATGGGAGCAACTTACGCAGGAACCAAGGAAGTAAATATTCTATTATTCCGTGCAATACAGGTCTATTATCAAGTATTTGCTTAAGAGTCAATGTTCAATGTCAAAATTATACTGTCTTTATCCGTTCTATATACAGCGGCGTCTGTTAAAGATAAATCCTCAATATCATGCCCCCATATACCGTGTTTGCCATTTGTGTGATTTCTATTCAATAAAGTAGTTCTCTTTTTTAAAGGTGTAACCGGAATAGTAGTGCTGGCGGCTTCTTCGTCGTAAATTTTAAAATACAATGTACTGATGCTCTTAAGCAGTTCGGCTCTGGTAAAACCGTCTTTCGATGATATGATATAAGTTGAGGGAGTGGTAAGTGGATAATCTATAACCACGGATACCGTGCTGCTAGACAAAACAACCTCATTAGGATTGATAAGAAGCTTCAAAGTGCTATCAGGAGTTGCAATATCTGCCCATGGAACCACACCGTTTTTAAAGTCAATAGTGTCGCCATTCGTAGTAAACTGTATTTCTCCTATTGGTGTGCCATAATTTACCCTATTTTCAGCGTAATAATTTTCGATGTCAGGTATTGTTCCTTTATCAATGAGGTTTTCAGGAATAACCGATAAATCGTGTTGAGTGCTCTGGCAATTAGAGAGTAGAATGATGCCCAACAGTAGGAAAAGGAAGTGTTTGTAAGTTGAAAACATTGCTCCACATATGATGTAATACTACCCCAACTTCCAAGCGCGGGTCATTTCGCGCTTACCGGGTGGGCCGGGAATCTTTTCTACCTGCCAGCTAGCCGCCAGCAGGCTGCGCTTGAACGAACCCTTGGCGCAGTAGCTCACCAGGCAGCCGCCCGGGGCGGTGGCGTCATAAAGCTGTTGAAACACTTCGTCGGTCCACATATCGGGCTGCTTTTCGGGGGCGAAGGCGTCGAAGTAGATAACGTGGTAGGTATTGCCGGCTAACGGGGTCGTCTGTAGCTCACCGGCCATTTTCAGGAGCACAAACTGCGGCGTGAGGGCCACCGGCCGGCCCCAGGTAGAGGCGTGCAGCTGCTGTTGATAATCGAGCAGCTCGGGTTGGTGCAGGTAATTCTCGGTGCCCAGCTGCCCGATTACCTCCCAGGGCAGCGGAAACTTCTCGATGGTGTCATAGAAGATAGGACAGGGCGCGGTGAGGCTGCGCTCCAGCGTGAGCAATGCGTTCAGGCCGGTGCCAAAACCAATTTCCAGCACCCACACCGGCTCGGTAGCCGCTGCCAGCGCGTGTTCCAGACCGGCAGCCAGATAGACGTGACGGGCCTCCTGCAGCGCGCCGTGGGTACTGTGGTAATGCTCGTTGAGAGCAGGCACGAAAAGCGTACTGGAACCATCGGCAGTAGTACGCACTTCGACGTGGGGCATCGGAATCATAAACGGAAATAAAAGAGCCGTAACCAACAGCCCGGTGCCAGGCAGCATATCGGACACTGTAGCCCAATATACGCGTTTATGGGCGCAAAACCCGCGCGTGCCGCTGCCCCGGGACCGGACGTGTACGTATCTTGCCACCCTATGGCCCGCATCCGCATCGAGTTACCCGCGCACTACCTGCTCACCGTGGAGCTGCCCGTGCGCATCACCGACCTCAACTACGGCAACCACCTTGGCAACCACGCGCTGCTGGGGTTGCTGCACGAAGCCCGGGTGCAGCTGCTGCTGCACCTGGGCCACCCCGAATTCGACCCCGCTACCGGCCTGGGCCATATTATGGCCGATGTGGCCATCGAATACAAGAGCGAAGGATTTTACGGCGACACGCTCCGGATTCAGCTGGGTGCCACCGACCTGAGCAAGTACGGGTTCGATGTGGTGTATTGGGTGCACAACCAGGAAGGCCGCGAAATTGCCCGCGCCAAAACCGGCATGCTCTGCTTCGACTACAACACCCGTAAACTCCGGACCCTGCCGGAGGAATATGCCGCCCGCCTGCGGGGTGGTGAATAAAGCATTAGGTCAGTCAGCGGCACTTTTTTCATTCTCAGCGGGTTGAGGCACGTTCCCGGCCAGAAGCGTAGGGCTTCGGCGGCCGGTGTCGTATCTTTGCCCCATGATGATTGACTTGCCCGTAGTTTCCAAGCGCGATATTCGCAAACTCAGCCCCGACGAGCTCAAGGCCTTTATGGTGGAGCACGGCGAAAAGCCCTTCCGTGCCAAGCAGGTGAGCGAGTGGCTGTGGAAGAATACGGCCGGTACGTTTGAGGAAATGAACAACATCAGTCTTGCTACCCGCGAGCTGCTGGCGCGGCATTTCGTCATCAACGGCGTGACGGTGCAGAACCACCAGCTCAGCAACGACGGCACCATCAAATCGGCGTTCCGCCTGTACGATGGCAACATTGTGGAGGGTGTACTCATCCCGCACGATACGCGCATGACGGCCTGCATTTCGTCGCAGGTGGGTTGCTCCCTGACGTGCAAGTTCTGCGCTACCGGCTACATGGACCGTAAGCGCAACCTGGATGCCGCCGAAATCTACGACCAGGTGGTGCGCATCCGGGAGCAGTGCGAAAGCCAGTACGGCACGCCGCTCACCAACATCGTGTACATGGGCATGGGCGAGCCGCTGCTCAACTACGCCAACGTGGTGAAAAGCATTGAGCGCATCACCGCCCCCGACGGCCTGAACATGGCCCCGCGCCGCATCACCGTGAGCACCGCCGGCATTGCCAAGATGATCAAGAAGCTAGCCGACGACGGCGTGAAGGCCAACCTAGCCCTGAGCCTGCACGCGCCCAACGACACGAAGCGCAACGAAATCATGCCCATCAACGAGGCTAATTCGCTGGCTTCGCTCAAGGAAGCGCTCCAACATTATCACCAGGTGACGGGCCGCAAGGTGACCTATGAGTACATCGTGTTCGAGAGCTTCAACGACACGCTCCAGGACGCCGAGGAGCTGTTCCAGATTTCGAAGTGGATTCCCTGCAAGGTGAACCTCATCGAGTATAACCCCATCGAAAACGCCGACTACATCAACACGGCCGACGACAAGCTCACCGCTTTCCACAAGTACCTGGCCGACCGGGGCGTGCAAACTAACATCCGCCGCTCCAGGGGCAAGGACATTGATGCCGCCTGCGGGCAGTTGGCTGTAAAGCAGAAGCCCGAAGAAACCGCCGCGTAAGTACGCTGGCATAAAAGGAAAAAAGCCCCCGCAATGTCAGTTGTGGGGGCTTTTCTGTGGGTAGGCAAACAGACAGGTTACTTGCCTTTCAGATACTCATCAAGGCTGAACTGGAGCAGGTATACGGGGCATTCGTCCAGCATCAGCAGCACGATTTTCTGACCTGCCTGCTCCATGGTTTTGTTGTTCTGCAGTTCCTTGAAGCCGTAAAAATTGGCCACGGCTTCCATGTTGGCCAGAATGCTGCCCTGCATGGCAGTAGAAAAAGCCTCCTTGCGCTCAGCAGCCGGCCGAGCCGCCAACGGGCTTTTGGCATTTTCCGTGTCGAGGCGGTGGCAGATATCACGCGTTATGACTTGCAGCACGGGCTTCTCGGCTTCGGTCACCGCCAGCTTGCTACCCAGCCCGTCGCGCACGGCGCCCACCATCAGCTGCTGGCCGGCCGGGCACTGGCTGACCAAGGCCGTCACTACCTCCGTGCCCAGCTGCTCGCCGACTTTGCGCGTGTTGCCGCCTTTGCCGGTCGTCAGCAGCGCGTTCATTTCCTCCGCATGGGCCAGCAGCGACGTCTGCATCAACGACACCAGCAATGATTTGGCATCGGCGGCGGAAATATTGGTGAACGGCTTACGCTGCTGCTCCGCCTGCAGCCGCTCACAGAGGTCATTGGTCACCAATTGCACAAATTTTTGCTGCCCGCGTACGGAGTCGGCGAGGGTAGTGGCCCGGCCTGTGGTACACAAGGCCAGACAGGCAAATAGCAGAAGGATAGTGTGTTTCATATTGCTGCAAAACTACCGCAAAATCCTCAGCCCCGGCACGCTCTGAAAAGGAAAATACGGTGGCCGTTTATCAAAAAAACGCCCGGCTTTCCTGTGGGAGGAATGCCGGGCGTTATCAGTATCAGATGGCACCTTACGCCCGCCAGCGCCCTTCGGCGCGGGGGCGGCCGGTGGTAATTTCTTCCTTGCTTTCCCCCTCGGGCACTTCGCGGGTTTCAATGCGCACGGCGTGGGCTTTGGGCTGTACTTTCTGGCCGAAGGCATCGGCGAATTCCTGGGTAAACTCGGCCCCGAAGAAGATGATGAGGGCCGAATAGTTGACCCATACCAGCAGAATGATAGCCGAGCCCGCCGCCCCAAATGTGGAGCCGGGATTGGCCTGGGCAATGTAAAATGCAATCAGGTATTTGCCCAGCATGAACAGCAGGGCCGTGATGAAGGCCCCCACGCCTACGTCGCGCCACCGGATAATGGCATCGGGCAGGAAGCGGTAAATCAGGGCAAACAGCAGGGAGGTGATGAACAGCGAGAGACTGAAATCAATGAGCTTGAGCAGAACCACCGTAATTTCCGGCATCAGGCGCTGCAGATAATCGGTGAAGAAGGAGAGGGTGGCACTAATCACAAAGGAAATAAGCAGCAGCAGGGCCACGCTCAGAATCAGGCCGAACGAGAGGAGCCGGTCACGCACAAACTGCCAGATGCCGTTGCGGGGCTTCACCTTCAGGTTCCAGATGTCGTTGATGCTTTCCTGGAGGGTCACGAAAAAGGTGGTAGCCGCAAATATCAGCGTGCCAACGCCGATGACGGCCGCAAAGCCGCTACGCTCCTGCTTGTTGAATTCGTTGATGCTATCCTGCATGAATTTGGCCGCGTCGGGTCCTACCAGGCCCTTCATCTGGGCATATACTTGGCCGGTAATAGCTTCGGTGCCGAATATAGTGCTGGCCGTTGTGATAACGATAATCAGGAGTGGCGGCAGCGAGAAAATGGTGTAGTACGACAACGCCGCCGCGTGGCGCAGCGAGTTATTGACCATAAACTCGCTGGCCGTCAGCTTGAGGATGTTCACGATGTCGGAAAGCTTGTAATGGGTAGCCATAGGCGCGAGGGTCGGGGAAGGAAACGTTGCTGCTAGTACGGGCCGGGCGCGGGTGTCGTTCGGGGAAGTGAGCCAATTCCCGTTGCTTTGCGTAGAGGAACCCGTCCGTTGGCGGTTAGTACCGCACAGTCGGATTTCTGTTTTTTAGCTCCCATTTGTATGCGTTTTCTTCTTGTAGCCGCGCTGGCGGCTTTGCCCCTGGCCGGTTTCGGTCAAGCCTCCACTACCAAATCAGCCACCGTCAAAAAGGGCAGCTACCCGGCGGCTCAGGGCTTCGATGCGGCTGGTTCCGACGCCCGCGCCACGCAGCTGGCCGACAAGGTGATGCTGGCCATGGGCGGCTACCCGGCCTGGCAGCAAACTCGCCTGCTGGGCTGGGACTTTCTGGATGGCTCCTACCAGCTCTGGGATAAGCAAACCGGTGACTTCCGCTGGCAAAAAGACAGCACCGTGGCTGTGTACAACCTGCAAACCAAGCAGGGCAAAGCCTTCCGTAACGGCCGCGACATTTCCGCCACGCCCGACGGCGAGAAGCTGCTCAGCCGCATGTATCCCATCTGGGTGAACAACTCGTGGTGGCTGCTGATGCCGTTCAAGCTGAAGGATTCCGGCGTGACGCTGACCTACAAGGGTGCGGGTAAGTTCATGAACGGGCAGCCGGCCGAGGTGCTCAACATGACCTTCAAGAACGTAGGCGTGACGCCCGACAACAAATACGAGGTGCTCATCAACCCCAAAACCAACCTGCTGGAAGAATGGGCCTACTTCCCCAAAGCCACCGACGCCCAGCCCGCCTTCCGCCGCCGCTGGGTAGGCTACCAGCGGTACAACGGCATCATGCTGGCCACTGACCGCACCGATGGCAAAGACGGCCGCGGCCTGGGTCACATTTCAGCCTTCAGCAACGTGCCCGCCGGCGTGATGCAAAATCCCAAGCCGATAGCGAAGCTGTAGGCACTTCGGGTAACAGAACGTCATGCTGAGCGGAGCGAAGCATGACGTTCTGTTTTCAACAACCTCAGCACCCAGATTCTGCGCTCCGCCCGGAATGACAGCTTACCCTTTCGCCAGCTCCCAACGCAGGGTTTCGATGGGGGCTTCCCGCAAAGCGGCGGCCAGCTCGGCGTCATGCTTGAACTGGAGCTGGCGCAGTATCGAGGCCTCTACGCTCACAGCGACCTGCGGCTCGCGAAAGGGCCATGGCTGCACCTGCACGGGGCCGTCTTCGGTGGGGCGGCGTACCTCATGGCGGTGGCCGTCGGGACCGGTGTAGATTTCTAAGGCGCGGCCCATTTCGGGTAGCTCCTGGCGGCATAGAATCAGGCTCAGCCGGTCGCACCAATGCAACAGGGTGTAGGCTTGGTCGGCGTGGGCTTTGGTGAGGTGCAGAGCGCGCCGCCAGGTTTTCTGGCTGGCCAGTTGCTCATCCAGAAACGCATCAATTTCCGCTTTCTGGCCCCGCAGACACTCGTAGAGCGTACTTAGGTGCATGCTGGTGAGCAGGCTGCGCCAGCGCCCCTGGAACCGCGCCGCGCCCATCAGTCGGGTAGCCTGCTCCAGCGAAAATTCCTTCATGGTAAAGTTGGCCGGAGCCCCGGCGGGCGTAAGGCCATAGTGACCGGTCCAGTCGGCCTGCTCGTCGTCGTGCTGGGCGGCGGCGGCCAGCAGGCCCACCCACTGGTCGGTGGGTAGGAACGCGGGCCACTGGTGCAGCAGCTGGGCCGCCAGCAAGGCATGGGCCTGCTGGTAGATAATCTGCCAGCCGGCGGGCGTGTGGTTGACAATCATGGGGCTGAAAACGGAGCGGAGGTAACCTTCAGCCTACACAACGAGCCGCCGCGCCGCGGAGTTGAGCAAAACGCAGCGCTCCGCCTGAAACTACCGGCCGGGCGGGGCGCTGAAATAGTACCACCGACACGGTGCCCCGGCCCCGTTTGCGAATACTAGCGGGCTACGGCCGGAAACTCTACCACCCGGAAGCGGCCGGTTTTCTGTACTACCCGGCCGTTGTACTGCCGCAGACGCGGGTCGGTTACCAGTACGGAGTCATCGGTGTAAAGGAAGCGGGCCCCACGCTGCAGGCAGCGGCGCAGGTAAGGCTGGCCGGTAGAATCGGGGGCGAACAGCTCGTTGCGGTCAGAGAAGCCGAAGCCTTTTTTGTGCAGAAAATAGAAGTAGATGCAGCCGGACTCGTCGGGGCCAACCACGCACAGGGCCGAGTCGGGGGCGGCGGTTCGTAGCTGGTGGCGGGAGGCTTCGTAGTAAAACTCCGGGGCAATGTCGCGGGGGCCGCGCATCCAGCGCGGCGGGGCAATGCGCACGAAAGCCAGCACCGGCTGGGCCAGCAGCAACAGGGCCAGCAGAGGCCCCGCCCAGCGCCCGGGCTGCCGGTACAGCCAGCCCGCACCTACTACCGCCAGCAGCAGCAGAACCGGTACGTGGGGCAGCATGTAGTACTGGTGATAATCCATCTGGCGCAGCTCCAGCAGGTGGTACGCCACCAGAGCCAGCACCCACACCAGCACCGGCAGAAACCAGAAGTTGCGCCACTTCCGCTCTCGTACCAGCGCCACCAGACCTAGTAAAAGCAGCCCGAAGGAAGCAAAGTTGAGCAGCAGCTCCGGCGTATCCGACACCACGTTGTCCTTGAGAATATCCAGCGCCGTGGCCAAAGAAGTAGCCGAGCGCACTTCCAGCCCGAAATCAGTCAGGCCCGATGCCTTGATCAGGTGCAGCGCATACGCGTACCAGGCTACCGGCACGCCGACGGCTACCACGGCAAACACGGCTAGCCACCCCAGCCGCTTCAGGGCCAGCTGCCGCTGCACCAGGTCGCGAATGACCAGCACCGCAATGGGCACCCCCACAACCAAGTATTGCAGCTTGGTGAGGCCGCCCAGCATGGTAGCTAGTAAACTGATGGTAAAGTACATCGGCCGGGGCTCCCGGTACCATTTCAGGAAATACCACAGGCCCCAGAGCGACGCGCTGAGCGCCAGCACATCGGGCAGGGCATTAAGCGAATGATAGAACAACTCCGGGGACCAGGTCAGGCCCCAGGCGCCCACGGCGGCCAGCCACCGAGACCCCGTCAGTAGCTGCACCAAGCCGTGGAAAGCCACCATCCCCGCCATAAAAATCAGCCAGTTTACTACCCGGGGAATGGTTTCGTGGAAGCCGAAGGCCTTGTAGTTGAGGGCCACTACCCATTCGTAGGAAGGGAATTGCATGCCGGTCACGCCGTCGGAGTCGTTGCGTCGGTCTACGCGGGGGCGCAGGATGTTCATGTCCTCCTCGGCGAAATTGCGGGCCACGGCCATGGTGTTGCTCTGCCGCCACAGATGGACGCTGTTGGGCGGCTGCTGAAAAAACGGCAGGTGCAACACCAGATTCAATCCGATGAGCAACGGCCAGAACCAGCGGGGCTGCGCAAGGCGCAGCAGAGTAGTGTGCAGGCGGGTAGTGGGCATAGCAGGCAGCGGGCGGATAACGTAAGGGAGTAATGAGGTGCAGAAAAGCCCCGCCGTGGGGCGAGGCTTTCCGGGCAGCGAAGGTACGCAGCCTGAGTTCAGACGGAGGCAACAGGAGCAGGTAAGCGCCTTCTTCGCGTCATACCCTGCCCACGCGCAGCACCTGGGCTATTTCAGCACCACTGCTTCCTTCAGGTGCAGCAGCATGTCGTCGGTCATTTTATCGAGGGTGAACTGGGGCTGCCAGTTCCAGTCCTGGCGGGCCTGGGTATCGTCGATGCTGGCGGGCCAGGAGTCGGCAATCTGCTGGCGCTGGTCGGGCTTGTAGGTCACCTGGAAATCGGGGTAGTGGCGCTGGATGCTGGCCGTAATTTCCTTCGGGCTAAAGCTCATGGCACCCAGGTTGTAGCTGCTGCGCACTTTGATATTATCGGCGGGGGCGTGCATCAGGTCCAGGGTGGCCTTCAGCGCGTCGGGCATGTACATCATGGGGAGGTAGGTATCCTCGCTCAGGAAGCACTCGAAGTTCTCGCCGGCCACGGCCTTGTGGTAGATGTCCACGGCGTAGTCGGTGGTGCCGCCACCGGGCAGGCTCTTGTAGCCGATGAGGCCGGGGTAGCGCAGGCTGCGCACGTCCAGGCCGTGCTTGCGGAAGTACCACTCGCACCACTGCTCGCCGGCCAGCTTGCTGATGCCGTACACCGTGTTGGGGTTCATGATGGTAAGCTGGGGCGTGTTCTCCCGGGGCGTATCGGGGCCGAACACGGCAATGCTGCTGGGCCAGTACACCTGCTGCACGCCCAGGTCCACGGCCGCATCCAGCACATGAAACAGGCCATCCATGTTCAGCTGCCAGCCGAACTTGGGGTTCTTCTCGGCCGTGGCCGAGAGCAGCGCGGCCAAGTGGTACACCTGTTTGGGCTTGTATTGCCGCATCACGGCTTCCAGCCGGTTTTTATCCAGCACATCCAGCAGCTCAAAGGGGCCGGCCTGCTGCGTCTCGGCGTCCTGGGGGGCGCGTACGTCGGCGGCTACTACGTTGGAGGCGCCATACATCTGGCGCAGCTCGTGGGTCAGCTCCAGGCCCAGCTGGCCGCCGGCGCCGATAACGAGGATGGTGTCGCCGGGGGTGGCGGCGGGAGTGCTGGATGTTGCCATTCGGGGGGTGGAGGTGGGGAAATGGGTGGTAATAAGCTGTAAAGATACGGGCTGGCCGGGGTTTCGGAAGGAGGGAGTTTGGGGTAGCTGCTCCGGCCGGCGCGCTAGCCGGCCGTCGGCCAGGGTGGACTGCTGGCCCGCGCCTGCCCGCTACGGTCCGGTATCCGGCAGGAATACCATTCGTTGCTTCTGCGACGAGGGAAAGTGCTATCCACGTCCCAAAAATGGACGCGCTGACGTTCCGGAGGCTCGTGCTGACCTGGCAAAAGCTCGCGCTAAACTTCCGGAGGCCCGCGCCAACCTGGCAAACAGCCGCGCTGAGCTGGCAAAGGCCCGCGCCCACGTTCCGAAGGCTCGCGCCGGGCTGGCAAAGGCTCGCGCCGGGGTTTCGCAGGGAAAAGAGGTGGTCCTCTACGGCCCTGCGGTGGGCCGGCTGCAACTTCCCCGGTATCTTCGGGCTCCTGATGGCTACGTACTTCCCTACTTCGTTTATGCGCTACCTGTTCCTTTTATCCTGGCTGCTCGGCAGCCTGCCCGCGCTGGCCCAGCCGGCGGCCCGGCCCGTGTACCGCAACCTGGTGATGGAGGGCGGCGGCATCCGGGGCGTGGCCTACGGCGGGGCGCTGCTGGAGCTGGAGCGGCAGGGTGTGCTGGCGGGGCTGCAACGGGTGGGCGGCACCTCGGCCGGGGCCATTCAGGCGGCGCTGCTGGCCGTGGGCTACTCGCCCCAAGAGATAGTGGAGGTGGTCAACAACACACCCATTCAGCGCTTCAACGACGGCCGGTTTCTGTTTTTCGGGGGTAGCCACCGTCTCACCCGGCAGTTCGGCTGGTACCGGGGCGACGCTCTCACCGCGCACATCATGCAGCTGGTGGCCCGCAAAACCGGCAACCCTAACCTCACGCTTCAGGAGCTGCACCAGCTGGCCCAGCAGCAGCCCGGCCGCTACCTCGACCTCTACACCACCGGCACCAACCTCACCCAGCAGCGCGTGCAGGTGTTCAGCCACGAAACCAATCCCACCCTGCGCGTGGCCGATGCCGTACGCATCAGCATGAGCATTCCGCTCTACTTCCGGGCCGTGCTGCTCGATGCCCGCGGCAATGTCATTCAGGGCAAACCGCAGAAGGGCCAGCCCGTGCAGGTGCTGGTAGATGGCGGCCTGCTGGCCAACTACCCCGTGGAGCTGTTCGATTACCCGCGCTACCTGCCCACCCAGCTTTCCGCCTCCACCGCCCCCGACGCCGCCGGCCGCGTGTTCAACCCCGAAACCCTGGGCCTGCGCCTGGACCGGGCCGAGCAGATTGCCTGCGACACGCTGCCTACCGGCCGCCAGGAACTGGCCCCGTATGATATCAACGGCTTCGGCAGCTACATAGCGGCCCTCTACAACCTCACCGAGGAAACCCTCAACCCCACCCGCGCCCAGGATTGGAGCCGCACCGTCAGCATCAACACCGAAGGCTTCGCCCCCAAAATCAAGCGTATGCCCGACGCCGACAAGCAGCGCCTGATGGCCAGCGGCCGGCGTGGGGTGCAGGCGTTTTTCGGGCGGTGAGTTAGAAAGGTTTTTCTGAGAAGCTGTTTAAGTTGGAATAAGACGGTGTAGAGACGCAATATTTTGCGTCTCGTCGTTGCTGAATTTGCTAGTCTTGGCGCAAGCAGTTCAACGATGAGACGCAAAACATTGCGTCTCTACACCGTACTTGTACCTCAACCAGCTTACCTAAGTAAGGCCCCTCGCTCCGCTCAGGACGATGCGTGGTATCTTTGCCCAACCTCCCACTCACCAAGTCACTAACTCACCATTTCACCGCATGTACACCACCCTCCAGCCCGATCTTCAGCAGCAGCTTCAGGAAATCAAAGACGCCGGCCTCTACAAAAAGGAGCGGGTGATTACCTCGCCCCAGGGCGCCGAAATTGAAACCGCCGAGGCGGGCGAGGTGCTGAATTTTTGCGCCAACAACTACCTGGGCCTCTCCTCGCACCCCGAAGTCATCAAGGCTGCCAAAGAGGCCATCGACTCGCATGGCTACGGTTTGTCGTCGGTGCGCTTCATCTGCGGCACCCAGGATATCCACAAGCAGCTCGAAGCCAAGCTGGCCGAGTTTCTGGGCACCGAGGATACCATTCTGTACGCGGCAGCTTTTGATGCCAACGGCGGTGTGTTCGAGCCCTTGTTCAACGAGCAGGACGCCATCATCTCCGACGCCCTCAACCACGCTTCCATCATTGATGGGGTGCGTTTGTGCAAGGCCCAGCGCTACCGCTACGCCCACAACGACATGGAGGACCTGGAAAAGCAGCTCCAGGACGCCCACGCCAAAGGCAGCCGCCACCGCATCATCGTCACCGACGGCTCGTTCTCGATGGACGGCACCATCGCCCGCCTCGACGCCATCTGCGACTTGGCCGACAAGTACCAGGCCCTGGTGATGGTGGACGAGTGCCACAGCACCGGCTTCTTGGGCAAAACCGGCCGCGGCACCCACGAAATGCGGGGCGTCATGGGCCGCGTCGATATCATCACGGGCACGCTGGGCAAGGCGCTGGGCGGGGCCATGGGCGGCTTCACCACCGGCCGTAAGGAAATCATCGACATGCTGCGCCAGCGCAGCCGGCCGTACCTGTTCAGCAACACCCTCGCGCCCGCCATTGTGGGCGCCAGCCTGCGCGTGCTGGAGCTGCTCACCGAAAGCACCCAGCTCCGCGACCAGCTTGAGGAAAACACCACTTACTTCCGCGAGAAGATGACGGCCGCCGGCTTCGACATCAAGCCCGGGGAGCACCCCATCGTACCGGTCATGCTCTACGATGCCCGTCTGGCCCAGGAGTTTGCGGCCCAGATGCTGGAAAAAGGGATTTACGTGGTGGGTTTCTACTTCCCGGTAGTACCCAAGGGCCAGGCCCGCATCCGGGTGCAGCTGAGCGCCGCCCACACCCGCGCCCAGCTTGACAAAGCCATTGCCGCCTTCATCGAGGTAGGTACCGCGCTGGAAGTGCTGAAATAACTGCCAGAATAAGCAGCCCGAAGCTAGGCAGGTAGTGACAAAAACGCCGTGCCTGAAAAGGCCCACAAGAGAAAAGGCCCGCTCAGTAGCGGGCCTTTTCTCTTGTGGGCACCGGCGTACAGGTAGCCATCCGGATTCGGATGTGGCGCAAGTCACGGGCCTATGGTTACTGCCTGCTCAGGTTTGTTTTAGCTTATGCAGGTTGAATTTAAGGTCGCCGTACGCGGTGTCGGAAAGCAGTTGAATACGTTCCGCCAGTTGGGTGTGGTGGGGTTCCTGCTGGGCCAGCCATTTTACCTGCGCAAGTAAGTTGACTTTAAACAGGTCATACTCGCGGGTGATGGCCGTGTCCGTCAGGAACTCGAGCGTGTTTTCGAGAAAGGCATATATTCCTTGTTCGGCGTACGAAGCCTTCGCGTACATCCAGTTATAAATTACGGTTCTGTTGTACGTTTCGGCTTCCATCTCCAGCAGTAACTGCCGGAAGAAAAACGCGTGATAAAAGGCGTCTCCGTAACGGTCGTGGCTCATGTGCCGCATATTCTGCAGCGCGAGTTGACCAAACAGCTGGTTTAGGCAATTCTCCTGTAAGACGGGTACACTGTCAATGGGCACCCCGTTCCAGTCTTCGGTCAGCAGATCAGTGGCCTGGCCGGAATGCACGAAAATCAGGGCGTTTTTCAGGAGCCGATAGCCTGCCTCATACTCCTGGCTCCTGAATAGCACCGTCACGATGTTAAACAAGTGACCAATGCGCCAGTACAAAAAGGCCGGACATCCCTGGCGTTCAACTTCTGCGCTCAGCACGAACCCCTGACGAAGCACCTCAATGGCCTGTTCTCCCTCCTGGGCTTTGTAGTAATAATTGCTCCACGCCCCGTTGCGGGTTAGTGTTGCCAAGGCTTTGGCCGCCGCCGGGAGGTGCGCAAGTTGTGTATCGCAGTGCTGCAAATGGGTATAGGCCAACGGCAGCTGGCTGGCCCGGCATAGCTCCACCCCCTTAAAATAGTCGCGGCTCACCTGGCTCACCTGTTCCAGGCCTTCTGGTCCCGCATGGGTCTGCATTTGGTTGTTGATCAACGCAGCGTACAGCGTCTCCGGCTTCACAAAGGAGTCCCTGACGGCCATTGCGAGCTCTGTTGCGTGTAACTGATCGACAAAATCTGATAAGCAGGTATCGAGAATGTTGTTCATACTATGCGAGTTGTGAGACCAGGAATAACTATGCTGCCCGCTACCTTACCAGCAGCGTCATAAAACGAAACACCAGATTTATTTGCTTGCTGCCGCATTAATTCGACCAATTACCCCAGTGCATTTCGACTAAGTTGCGTCGGCTGTAGATGTATGAAAAGCCGGTACGTCATTTCCTTCAGCGTGTAGTCCAACTCCCGGAGGCACTCAGGATGGCTTGCTGGGTATGGGCTGTCATTGCGAGCGAAGCAGTTCTTGCTCAACATCCCGCATGAAGCGTTGACCTATTCAAAAGCCCTTACGCCATGGTGGCATAAGGGCTTTCTGCGTCTCGGGATGCTGTACTGCGGGTAGGATGGATTGCTTCGTTCCGCTCGCAATGACACGTTCTTACGCCGCCACTTCTGCTGCTGTAGCACCGGCGGCAGCGGCCGGTTTGGGCGCCGCGTCAAACAGGAACTCGTTGAGGCGGGCGCGCAGGTCGGCGGGGGCCAGGTTGCGGAAGACTTCACCGCCGCGCACCAGTGAAATCTGGCCGGTTTCCTCGCTCACCACCAATACCACGGCGTCCGTCACTTCCGTCAGGCCGATGGCGGCGCGGTGGCGCAGGCCCAGGGCCGCCGGCACGTCGGGGTTTTCGCTCACGGGCAGAATGCAGCGCGCGGCCTTGATGCGGCCGTTGGTGATGATAACCGCGCCGTCGTGCAAAGGACTGGTTTTGTTGAAGATGCTCAGCAGGAGCCGCTTGCTGACGGCCGCGTCGATCAGGTCGCCGGAGTCGGCAAAGAACTTGAGGTCGGAGGCCATGCTGAAGGCAATGAGCGCGCCGGTCTGCTTGCCCGCCAGGCTTTTGGCAGCCTCAATGAAGGGCGTGACGTTCATGCGCTCCTGCTCCTGCTCGCGCCGCCACGGAAACATGCGCATCCGGCTGCCGAAGGAAGTGGCCTTGCCCACGTTCAGCAAGAACCGCCGGATTTCCTGCTGAAACAGGATGATACCCGCCAGCACGCCTACGCTCATAAACTGGCCCAGAATGCTGGTGAGCAACTCCATACCGGCCGCTTTCACCACCAGGTAAAACAGGTATAAGGACATGAAGCCCAGAAACACCTTCAGCGCCACGCTGCCCGTCAGCAGCTTATACAGCTGATAAAACAGGGCCGTGACCAGTAGCACGTCCACGACGTCTATCCAGCCAATGCGCAGGAAGCCGATGGTGAAGGAGCCAATCACGGGGAAAGCGGGGAATAGGTGTTCGATACGAGCTGAATGGTTTGCACGGCCTCGGCCACGTCGTGTACGCGCAGCAGCCGCGCCCCGTTGAGCACGGCCAGCGTGTTCACGCTGATGGTGCCCGGCAGCGCGGCCTCAGGGGTGAGCCCCAGGTGTTTATATACCATGCTTTTGCGCGAGAGCCCCGCCAGCACCGGCAGGCCCAATATGTGCAGCTCCCGCAGCCGCCGCAGCAGCTCGTGGCCCTGGGCCGGGGTTTTGGCAAACCCGAAGCCAGGGTCCAGCACCACGTCGGTGACGCCGTGGCGGCGCAGCTCCGCGAGCTTCTCGCGGAAGTAGCGCACCAGCTCCAGCACCAAGTCGCCTTCGTAGTGGGTGAGCTGGGTCATGGTTTGGGGGGTGCCGCGCATGTGCATCAGAATGTAGGGCACGCCCAGCCGGCCGGCAGTGGGCAGCATTTCGGCATCGAGCTGGCCCCCGCTGATGTCGTTCAGGATATCGGCGCCGGCGGCTACGGCTTCGGCCGCCACCTCGGCCCGGAAGGTATCCACGGAAATAAAGGCCTCCGGAAAGGCCCGGCGTACGGCTGCCACGGCCGGCAGCAGCCGCTGCATTTCCTCCTCCGCCGAAATATGCTCGGCCCCGGGCCGGGAGGAGTAGCCGCCCAGGTCGAGCACGGCGGCCCCGGCCCGCAGCATCTGCTCGGCGCGACGCAGCAGGTCGTCTGCGGCGGCCACGCGGCTGCCCTGGTAGAACGAATCGGGGGTCAGATTCAGAATGCCCATCACCTGCGGACGGCGCAGATCCAGCACCCGGCCGCCGGGGCAGCGCAGCGTCAGCCTCGGGGAAAAGCACGTATCTTGCGGGGCCTGGAACATGGGAGTAAATAGTAGGAAAGGCGGTCATGTTTCGACTTCGCTCCGCTGCGCGAAGCATGGCGAAAAAAGGCGAACAGCAACAAAATAGCCCCAAAAACTTGGAGAATCAAACCCAGCTTGAGTACGACCGGGTAATTACACGGTGCCGGACGCTGTTTCTGGCCAAAACCCACGACTACGGTACGGCTTGGCGCATCCTGCGTCTGCCCAGCGTAACGGACCAGATTTACATCAAGGCCCAGCGTATCCGCAGCATTCAGGAGAAGGGCACTCAGCTGGTGGCCGACGGGGTAGAGGAGGAGTTCGTGGCCATCATCAACTACTGCATTATTGCCCTCATGCAGCTGCAGCTGCCCGCCGATGCGCCCCAGGATCTGGAGCCCGCCGCCGTGGCCGCCGCCTACGACGCGCAGGTGGATGCCAACCGTCAGCTGCTGTTCGCCAAAAACCACGACTACGGCGAGGCGTGGCGGCAGATGCGTATCGAGAGCATCACCGACATCATCCTGATGAAGCTGCACCGCACCAAGCAGATTGAGGACCTGCACGGCCTGACCCGCGTGTCGGAAGGCGTGGACGCCAACTACCGCGACATGCTCAACTACGCCGTGTTCGTGCTGATTAAAATGGGCTTTGGGGAGAGAGTAGCGGAGTAGTTGAGTAGCGGTTTAGTTGTTCCCGTTGGGGCGCGTGCGGTATCCGGTAGCACCCGGATAGTAACGCAAGCACCTTCCGACGCTACATTTGCGTACTTGCTTCAACTCACCCTTTCCCCGTATGTTCTTCCGGTAGCGCGGCACATCTGAACGATTACTCCGCTACTCCGTTACTCTTCCCCGTTCATGAAACAAGTTACCCGAATCTGCTGGCTGCTGCTGGGCGTGGTGTTCATCTTCTCCGGCCTTGTGAAGCTGAACGACCCCATCGGGACGGCGCTCAAGCTGGAGGAATATTTCGAGGTATTCTCGAAGGATTTTGGTTCGTTTTTCAGCGTATTTATTCCCCATGCCCGCGTTCTGAGCATTTTCCTCAGCTCCCTGGAAGTGGTGTTGGGCGTGGCCGTGCTGCTGCGCTGGATGCTGCGCCAGACGCTGTGGGTGCTGCTGGGCCTGCTGGTGTTCTTCGGGTTCCTCACGTTCTACTCGGCCGCCTTCAACAAAGTCACGGACTGCGGTTGCTTCGGCGACTTCATCAAGCTCACGCCCTGGACGTCGTTTGCCAAGGATATGGTGCTGCTGGGCTTGTGGGCCGTGGTATTCAGCAACCAACGCTACCTGCGCCGGGTGTTTGCCAAAGGCACGCTGGGCGTGATGTACATCACCATTGCCTCGGCCGTGGCCATTGGCATTGGGGTGCGGGCGTTGGGCCACCTGCCCTACTTCGATTTCCTGCCCTACAAAGTGGGTAACAACATTCCGCAGTTGATGAAGCCCCTGGAGCAGGCCCGCTACCAGTATGTAATGGAGCGCAACGGCGAGTCGAAAACCTTTGCCGAATACCCCACCGACTCCACCTGGAAGTACAAGAGCATGGAGGTGCTGAACCCGGAGAAGTCCAAGCCGCTCATCACCGACTTCTCCATTTTCGACGCCGATGGCAAGGACCACACGGCGGAGGTGCTGCAAGGAAACAAGCTGCTGCTCATCGTGCAGGGCGCGGCCGAGGCCGACCGGGACCGATTCAAAAATATCGGGGAGCTGATGGCGGCCACGGCCAAGTCGCGCAAGCAGATTCAGCCGCTCATCATCACCAGCAGCAGCCCTCAGGAATTCGACGCCTTCCGTCACGATGTAAACCTGGCCGGTACCTACTACTTCGCCGATGCCACCGTGCTCAAATCCATGATCCGCTCCAACCCGGGCTTTATTCTGCTGCAGAACGGCGTAGTGAAGGGTAAATTCCACTACCACGACATCCCTGACACCAGCAAGCTGGAAGAACTGCTGTAAGGGGAAATTATGAATGCTGAGTTATGAGGGATGAGTTATGCATTGGCCGTGTCGTCCTTTATTCCATAACTCATCTCTCATAATTCATAACTCCTCAAAATGATTAGCTTTATCCTGACCCGCTTATGGCAGGGGGCGCTGGTGTTGGTGGGCGTGGCCCTGACGGTGTTCTTCCTGTTTCAGGTGCTGCCCGGCGACCCGGTGGCCCTGCTGGCCGGCCAACGCTCCGACGCCTCCACCCGCGCCGCCATTGCCGCCGACCTGGGCCTCGACCAGCCGCTACCGGCCCAGCTGCTCGGCTACCTCAATGATGTGTCGCCACTCGGTGTTCACCCGCGCGACTCGGCGGGCGTAGCCAAGTACGGCGGGGTGCAGCTGCTGCCGCTGGGTTCCGAAACCGGGCTGGTGCTGAAAACGCCCTACCTGCGCCGCTCTTTTCAGAGTAATAAGGAAGTGCTCAGCATCCTGCTCGACCACTTCACGGGCACGCTCTGGCTGGCCGTGGCCGCTATGCTGCTGGCGGCGGTGCTGGGTATCACGCTGGGCGTGGTAGCGGCCCTGCGGCCCCACTCCTGGCTTGATAGGCTGCTGGTATCCACCTCGGTGCTGGGCATTTCGGTGCCCTCGTTCGTGGCCGCCATCCTCATTGCCATGACGTTCGGGTTCTACTGGAGCCGCTGGACGGGCCTCAACCTCACCGGCCAGCTTTTCGAAACCGACCCCTTCACGGGCCGCCATCTGGTGCTGAAGAACCTGCTGCTGCCGGCCTTTGCGCTGGGCATCCGGCCACTGGCGGTTATCGTGCAGCTCACCCGCTCCTCCATGCTTGATGTCATGAGTCAGGACTACATCCGCACGGCGCGGGCCAAAGGCCTTTCGGGCTACCGCACCGTAGTGGGCCACGCCCTCAAAAACGCGCTGAATCCGGTTATTACGGCCGTTTCGGGCTGGCTGGCTTCGCTTATGGCGGGGGCGTTCTTCATCGAGTACATCTTCAATTGGAAAGGACTGGGTACCGTCACGCTCCGTGCCGTGGAAAACCTCGATTTTCCGGTTGTCATGGGGGCCACCATCTTCATTGCCGCCTTGTTCGTGGTTGTGAACATCGTGGTGGACGTTTTCTACGCCGTCCTCGACCCCCGCGTAAAGCTGGGGTAGCTGTGGGAAGGTGATAGGAATGTGGGAAGTCGTCAGAACGTCATGCTGAGCTTGTCGAAGCATCTCTACCGCTTCGTTGGATTACGACTGCAACGAAGCGGTAGAGATGCTTCGACAAGCTCAGCATGACGTTCTGACGACTTTAGGTATTTCCCAAACAGCTCCACATTTCGCCCACATTCCTATCACATTTCCCACATTCCAAGACCATGCGGCTATATCTGATTGGCATGCCCGGGGCGGGCAAGACCACCCTGGGCCGGGCACTGGCTACGGCCTACGAGGTGCCGTTTCTGGATCTGGATGAGGAAATTGTGCGCCGGGAGCAGCGGAGCGTATCGGAAATATTCGCGCAGGACGGGGAGGAGTATTTCCGCCAGCGCGAGGCCGATGTGCTGCGCGACGTGGTGGCTCAATACCCGCGCGTGGTACTGGCTACCGGCGGCGGCACGCCCTGCTTTCACCACAACCTGGAAGTTTTGCTTGAAACCGGCCTGACGCTTTACCTGGCCGTGCCGGTGGCGGAGCTGGTGCGCCGCTTACTGGCCGTGGCCGCCAGTCGGCCCCTGCTAGCCGCCCTGCCCGATGCTGCCGCGCTAGAAAGCCGTCTGCGTGAAACCTTAGCGGCCCGCCAGCAGTTCTACGACCGCGCGCCGCTGTGCTGCGCGGCCCCTACCTGTTCCCTGGAAGCCGTGCAGCAGCTGGTGGCCCGCTACCACCTCACCGCGTAATATATGAGGCTGCTGGCCCGGCATTTGCGCAAGCATCCGTATTTTTGCGCCTTCATCATCCCTGTATTGGTATGAATACCACTTCTGAAGCTCTGGAACCTGCCGTTAAAGTGACGGCGGTCAAAACCCCTGATGCCATCAAACCCAAGCATAAGGGCTCGGCCCGCCTGTTCGAAAACCCCGTGCTGGAGCGCCTTACGCACACGCACATTGCGGCCCCGCTGACCATCTTTTTTGCCGTGGCCGGCGTGAGTCTGTATTACGGTTTGAGCCAGGGTCTGCTTACCGGCCTCTCCGCCTTTGGCCTGTTTTTGGGCGGCTGGCTACTGTTTACGCTGGCCGAGTACCTGATGCACCGCTTCGTGTACCACATGGATGCTGATACGCCGCGCAAGGCCAAGTTCCAGTACACCATGCACGGCGTCCACCACGAGTTTCCGAAGGACGAAACCCGACTGGCTATGCCGCCCATCCTGACGGTGTTCGTCACGTCCCTGCTGTTTTTCATCTTCCGCTTCACGCTGGGCAATGCCGGCCTGGGCGTGCTGGCGGGCTTCGTATTCGGCTACGCGCTGTACCTGTTCGTGCATTACGCCATTCACGTATACGCGCCGCCGAAGAACTTCCTGAAGTTCTGGTGGCACCACCACGCCCAGCACCACTACCGCCAGGATGAAATTGCCTTCGGCGTGAGCACCACCCTCTGGGACCACATTGTAGGCACCATGCCGAAGAAAAAATAGTCGGCCCCGGTCTTCCTGAAAGTGAAAAAGCCTGCTTCGGATATCCGGAGCAGGCTTTTTATATGGTTTGAACCGGGCTAGGGCCGGCGGAAGCGGTTCACTACAAACCAGATCAGCAGCACCAGCAGGAACACGCCCACGATACCCGTCCAGGCTCCGGCTTTGAAGATGGTACCAATGGCGTCGCAGCTGCTCAGCGAGAAGGTCAGCAGCACCAGCAGGGCCGCGAAGAGGGGAAAACGGACGGTATTCATGGCGGGGAGAGAGTGTAAAATCGGGGCTCCCGGTTATTCGGGGCTTATTGGCGTGTACTGTGCCCGTTCGGAAAAGGTTGACAGGCGGCGTTTTTCACGCGCATACCACAAACGTTTACAGAGTTTATTTTCGGGAATAGTTCCGGAAAAGCGTGCCGGCCGGGCCGGGAGGAATCTATATTTGGTGCCGTCAGGGCCGCCATTCAGCGGCCATTCGGGTTCTGCCGAAACTGGAGCGGCCCTGTCGAACTACTGCCGTTTCCGGTTGCGGCCGGTGCCTGCCCGGACCGGCCGCCTGTCTGCCCACCTTCTAACTTCCCACCCTTGCTATTCCCCAAAAACGCCTCCGCTTTTTCCCGGCTGTCGGCCGTGGCCATGTTGCCCGCCGTTCTGTTCAGTGCCTGCCAGAGCAAGGCTCCCGCAACGGAAACTGCCGCTACCGAAGCTGCCGCGCCAGCCGCCGATTCTACCGGCCGCAAGTACCTGGCCCAGCCGCTGGTTAAGGACATCTATACCGCCGACCCCTCGGCCCATGTCTTCAACGGCAAAATCTACATCTACCCCTCCCACGACATTGAGACGGGGATGCCGGAGAATGACAACGGTGACCATTTCGCCATGCGCGACTACCATATCCTGTCGATGGACAGCATCGGCGGCAAGGTCACGGACCACGGCGTGGCCCTCGATACCAAGGATATTCCCTGGGCCGGCCGCCAGCTCTGGGCCCCGGACGCGGCCTACAAAAACGGCACCTACTACCTGTATTTCCCCCTCAAGGATAAGCAGGACGTATTCCGCATCGGGGTAGCCACCAGCAAGTCGCCCACCGGTCCGTTCAAGGCCGAGGCCAAGCCGATGGAAGGCAGCCTCAGCATCGACCCGGCCGTGTTTACCGATACCGACGGCAAAACGTACATGTACATGGGCGGCATCTGGGGCGGGCAGCTGCAGCGCTGGCGCACCGGTAAGTACGACGCCAGCAACCCCAAAATGCAGGAACCCGGCGCGCAAAAAACGGCCCTGGGACCCAAAATGGCCCGCCTCAGCGACAATATGCTGAGCTTCGCGGAGCCCGTGAAGGAAGTGCAGATTCTGGGTCAGGACGGCAAGCCCTTCCTCTCCGGCGACAACACCCACCGCTTCTTCGAGGGTGGCTGGCTGCACAAGTACAACGGCAAGTACTACTTCTCCTATTCCACCGGCGACACCCATTTGCTGGTGTACGCCACCGGCACGTCGCCCTACGGCCCCTTCACCTACCAGGGCGTCATCATGAACCCGGTGGAAGGCTGGACCACCCACCACTCCATTGTGGAAGTCGGCGGCAAGTGGTACATCTTCTACCACGACACCCAGCTTTCGGGCAAAACCTGGCTGCGCAACGTGAAGGTCACCGAGCTCAAGCGCACCCCCGACGGCCGCATCGAAACCATCAATCCGTAGGTTAGCGGCTATTTCTTCGTAACTACTGACGCGGTCCTTCCGGTCCGGCGGCTGCAAGCCGTCGGGCCGGTTGTCGTTCGGGCCTTACGCCCGATGACGCAACAACGTCAGCCAGCACTCAAATGTCCAGCTTGAAGAACTCGGCGTGGGCGAGCTGGGACTTGCCTTTCAGGGATGATTGGCGAATAACCAGGTCGCCGGTAATGACGAAGGTGCGGGGCTGGAAGGCTTCCTTTTGCTGCACCTGCTCCAGAAACAGCCGCGCCGCCTGCTGCCCGATGCGGTAGGGGTGGAGGTTCACGGTAGTCAGGCCGGGCTCAATCATGGAAGCCATGAATTCGTCGCCGAACCCGACCACGGCCACGTCCTCGGGCACCCGGATGTGGCGGGCTTTCAGGGCTACCAGCAGGTCGAAAGCGTTGGTATAGTTGACGGCAAAAATGGCGTCGGGCGGCTCGGGTAGGGCCAGCCAGGCATCCAGGGCCGCCACCGCCGACTCGGGCCGGAAGTTGATGTGGGCGCGCAGCTCGTTGCGCAGCGGCAGGTTGTGCTTGAGCAAGGCACTGCGGTAGCCCGCCAGTCGGTTCTGGCTGATGAGCAGCCCCTCGGGGCCGGCCAGGATGGCAATGCGCTGCGCGCCCTGCTCGATGAGGTGCTCGGTTACGTTGAAGGCCCCGTTCCAGTCGTCGAGAATTACCTTGGCCGAATCCACTTCGTTGCACACCCGATCAAAGTGGACGATGGGAATGCCGCGCGTGGCGGCCGGTTTTACGTGGTCGAAGTTCTCGGTTTCGCGGGAGTGGCAGATCAGCAGGCCATCCACCCGACTCCCGATGAGGGCCTGCACATTGCTGACTTCGATTTCGTAGGATTCCTTCGATTGGCAGATCATTACCCGGTAACCGGCCTCGCCCACCACCTGCTGAATGCCGCTGACGGCAGTGGCAAAAAACGGCCGCTCAATGTCCGGAATCACCACCCCGATGGTTTTGGTTTCGCTGCTTTTCAGGCTCTGGGCCAGCAGGTTGGGCTGGTAATCGAGCTGGCGCGCCACCTCCATAATGGCCCGGCGGGTGTTGATATTGATATCGGAATGGCCGTTGAGCGCCCTTGATACGGTAGAAGGAGCCACGCCCAGTTCCCGCGCCACGTCGCTGATGGTGGTTTGCCGCCGCTTTTTCTCCGGCACTACCACGCCCTTATCGTCGGTGAAATGGTAGTTGCAGGCTTTGCAGTGGTAGCGCTGACGCCCCCGGATGAAGCCCGCCCGCATGACCGAATCGGCCAGGTGGCATTTGGTGCATTTGATCATAACCAGGAATTGAATTATTCCAAAGGTGAGCACATACTCGCTAAAACCCAAGGCCCTACCGGTTTTTTGTTCTACTGGATAATCTACGGAAAATATTTTGCTGAAACTACCGCTGTACTGACCTACCGGAAACGTTTTCGAAAACGTTTCCGGTATTTTTTCTTGTAATGCAATGATTTGAAGGCCTTTTTTGGCTTTCACCTATCGGGTAGGTTCTGCTATCTTCGGGAGTAAGTACTTGCTAACCGCCGCTAGGCCCTGCGCAACGAAAACGACGGGCCAGCTAATAGAGTTGGTTAGGTAATTGAACTTTTACAATCCAAACTCCTGCGTTTGCCATGCTGCACACCATGCGCTGGTTCGGGCCCCACGACCCGGTTTCGCTTCACTCCCTCCGCCAGGCCGGCTGCGCCGGCGTGGTTACGGCTTTGCACCAGCTGCCCGTGGGCGCGGTGTGGCCCCAGGAGGAAATCCGGGCGCGCCAGCAGCTGATTGAGGCCGATAACGCGCAGTACGCGCCCCTGCACTGGGCCGTGGTGGAAAGCCTGCCGGTGCACGAGGATATCAAAAAGGGCCGCCCCGAACGGGCGCAGTACATTGCCAACTATAAGGAGTCGGTGCGCAATCTGGCGGCCTGCGGGATTCGCACGGTGTGCTACAATTTTATGCCGGTGCTGGATTGGTCGCGCACCAACCTGAGCTACCAGCTGCCCGACGGCTCCCGCGCGTTGCGCTTCGTGTGGCAGGATTTCGCGGTGTTCGACCTGTGCATTCTGCGCCGCCCCGGTGCGGAGGCCGATTATGAGACCGACGTAGCTACCGCTGCCCGCGCCCAGTTCGCGGCCATGTCGGCGGAAGAAGTGGCCTGCCTCACCAATAACGTGCTGCTGGGGTTGCCTGGCTCAGAGGAAACCTTTGCGCTGGCCGATTTTCAGCGGGTGCTGGACGAGTACGCCACCATCGATGCCGAGGCGTTGCGCGAAAACCTCTACCACTTCCTGCGGGAAGTGGGGCCGGTGGCCGAGGAAGTGGGCGTGAACCTGTGCATCCACCCCGATGACCCGCCGTTTCCGCTGCTGGGCCTGCCCCGCATCGTGAGCACCGAGGCCGATCTGCTGGGCCTGCTCCAAGCCTACGACTCGCCCGCCAACGGCCTCACGTTCTGCACCGGTTCGTTGGGCGTGCGCCCCGATAACGACCTGGCCGGCATTGTGCGGCGGCTGGGCCACCGCATCCACTTTGTGCACCTGCGGGCCACCAAGCGCGAGGAAAACCCGCGCAACTTCCATGAGGCCGACCACCTGACCGGCGACGTGGATATGTACGCCGTGGTGCAGGCGCTGGTGCAGGAAGAGCTGCGCCGGGCTGCCAGTGGCGAGGGCCACGCTAGCCTGCCCATGCGCCCCGACCACGGCCACCAGATGCTCGACGACCTCGAAAAACGCACTTATCCCGGCTACTCTGCCATCGGAAGGCTGCGGGGTCTGGCCGAGCTGCGGGGCCTGGAGCTGGGCATCCGCCGGGCCTTGGCCGAAGCGCCAACCGCCGCCGCCGACTACCGGGATATGACCGCCACCCGCTTCGTTTAATTGCTCCTTCCGCTCCGCCCTCTGCCTTTCCCACCCATGCTGCTTCGGTCCTTGCTCTTGCTATTGCTGGTTATCGGGCTCCATAACGGGGCGCGGGCTGATGATGGCTACCGCCTGTGGCTGAAGTATGACCAGCTGCCGGAAGCGGGACTGCGCAAGGCGTGGCTGGCGCGGGCCAAAAACATCAACGTCGATAAAAATGGGGGACCCACCCTGCAAACCGCCGCCAAGGAGCTGCAACTCGGGCTGCAAGGTTTGCTGGGACGCCCGGTGCCGTTAGGGGCGGCACCGGGCGGCAGGGGTTCCATTAGTCTGCGCGTAACCGCCGCGCCCGAGCTGGGCCGGGAAGGCTACCGCATCAGCAGCCAGAACGGCAAGCTGGAAATTACCGGCGCTAGTGAGGTGGGCGTGCTCTACGGCTGCTTTGCGTTGCTGCGGCAGGTGCAAACTGGCCAGCTGCCCGATCAACTCAACCTCAGCAGCCAGCCCCGCATTCAGTACCGGATGCTGAATCACTGGGACAACCCCAACGGCACCGTGGAACGCGGCTATGCGGGCTCCAGCATCTGGAAGTGGCTGGAACTGCCCGAACGCATCGACCCGCGCTACCAGGATTACGCCCGCGCCAACGCCTCCATCGGCCTCAATGGGGTGGTGCTCAACAACGTCAACGCTTCGGCCCGCTACCTCACGCCCGAGTACCTGCGCAAGGTAGCGGCCGTGGCCGGCGTGCTGCGCCCCTACGGCCAGCGGGTATACCTCTCGGTGCTCTGGGCCGCGCCCAAGGTGATTGGGGGCCTGAAAACCTCCGACCCGCTCGACCCGCAGGTGAAAGCCTGGTGGCAGGCCCGTACCGGCGAAATCTATAAAGCCATTCCCGACTTCGGCGGCTTTCTGGTGAAGGCCAACTCCGAGGGCGAGCCCGGCCCCCAGGACTACGGCCGCAACCACGCCGACGGGGCCAACATGCTGGCCCAGGCCCTGGGCGGGCACGACGGCATTGTGATGTGGCGCGCCTTCGTGTACAAAGCCGGCAGCGGCGACCGGTTCCGGCAGGCCTACGAGGAGTTCCAGCCGCTGGATGGCAAGTTTGCCGATAAAGTGCTGGTGCAAGTGAAAAACGGCCCGATTGACTTTCAGGCCCGGGAGCCGTTTCACCCGCTGTTCGGGGCCATGCCGCGCACCCCGCTGGTGCTGGAAGTGCAGCTCACCCAGGAGTACCTGGGCTTTGCCACCCACCTCGTGTACCTCGGCCCGCTCATCAAGGAGTGCCTGGAAGCCGACACGCACAGCCAGGGCCCCGGCTCCACGGTGGCGAAAGTGGTGGATGGCTCCCTCGAAAAGCATAGCCTCAGCGGCATTGCGGGCGTGGCCAACATCGGCTCCGACCGCAACTGGACCGGCCACCTCGTGGGGCAGGCCAACTGGTACGCCTTCGGGCGGCTGGCCTGGGACCACTCGCTGCGCTCCGAGGACGTTGCCCGGGAGTGGGCCAGTATGACCCTCACCCGGGAGCCCGCCGCGCTGGCCGCCGTGCTGCCGGTGCTCAATCAGTCGCGCAGCATTTACGTGCGCTACACCACGCCGCTGGGCCTACACCATATCATGGGCCAGGATATTCACTACGGCCCCGAGCCCTGGCTGGCCCGCAGCGCCCGCCCCGACTGGACGGCCGTGTACTACCACAAGGCCGATGCCGCCGGTCTGGGTTTCGACCGCACCGCCGCCGGCTCCGATGCCCTGGCGCTGTACGCGCCCGGCGCGCGGCAGCGCTGGGCCAACCCCGCCACCTGCCCGCCCGACTACCTGCTCTGGTTTCATCACGTGGGCTGGGGGCAGCAGTTGAGCACCGGCCGCACCCTCTGGGACGAGCTGACCACCCGCTACTACACCGGCACCGACTCGGTGCAGTGGATGCAGCGGCAGTGGGAGCAGGCCAAACCGGCCCTCGACCCAGCCCTGCACGCCGACGTGGCCGCCCGCCTGTGCATCCAGCACCGTGAGGCCCAGTGGTGGCGCGACGCCTGCGTGCTCTACTTCCAGACGTTTGCCCGGCGCCCGTTGCCGCCCGGGCTGGCCCCGCCCACCCGCACCCTCCCCGAAATCAAAACCCTGGTGGATATCTACCAGCTCCGCTAACTCCCCGCCGCTTTTCCGCTTTCCGCATGGCTTCCTCTGATTCCCTTCTTTCCGCTGCTCACCCGCAGGCCGCGCTGTCTGCGGCCAACCCGTTTTCCCTGGAAGGCAAGCTGGCCCTGGTCACGGGCGGCGGCACCGGCATCGGCCTCGAAATTGCCCGCTGCCTGAGCGTGGCCGGCGCGACGGTGGTTATCACCGGCCGCCGCGAGGCCGTGCTGCAGGAAGCCGTAGCCGACCTCGGTCCCTCGGTACACTACCTCACCAACGACGTGGGCGACCTGGCCCAGCTGGAGGAGCTGGTGGCCCATATCGAAACCACGTTTGGGCCGCTGGATATTCTGGTGAACAACGCCGGCATCAACATGAAGAAACCAGCGCTGGAAGTGACGGATGAGGACTTCAGCCGCATTCTGCACACCAATCTGAACGCCGTGTTTGCCCTCACCCGCGCCTGCGCCCGGCGCATGGTGGCCCGCAAAAGCGGCGTGATTCTGATGATTTCCTCGATGGCGGCCTACTATGGCATCGATAGGGTAGTGGCCTACGCCGCGTCCAAGTCGGCGGTGGAGGGCATGGTGAAGGTGCTGGCCTCGGAGTTTTCCAAGGACAACGTGCGCATCAACGCTATTGCCCCCGGCTTCATTGAAACGGAGATGAGCCGCACGGCCATGAACTCCGACCCCGAGCGGCGCGACCGGGCCATGCGCCGCACGCCCATGGGCCGGTTTGGCCAGCCCCAGGACATCGGCCACGCCGCCGTGTTCCTGGCCTCCGACGCGGCCCGCTACGTCACCGGGGCGTCGCTGCCCGTGGATGGCGGCAACTCGATTGGCTTTTAAGGTCCGCTCCCACCGGGCCACCTGCATACTTCCCACAGTTCCAATTCCCCATCTCCATGTTCACACCACTACGCAAAACGGCCCTGGGCCTGAGCTGGCCGCTCCTGACGGCCGTTGGCTTTTCCCTCGCCAGCTCGCTGCTGCCCACCAGCAGTGCGTTTGCCCAAACGGGGCAGACGATTTCCGGTAAGATCACCAGTCTGGATACCGGAGAAGGTCTGCCGGGCGTGACCATTATTCAGAAGGGAACTACCAATGGCGTTTCTACCGGAGCCGACGGCAGCTTCACGCTGACCGCGCCCCAGGGCAGCACGCTGGTGATTAGTGCCATCGGCTTCAACAGCCAGGAAGTGCAGGTGTCGGGTAGCTCGCTGAATGTCCGGCTGGCTACCAATACCACGGCGCTCAGCGAGGTGCAGGTGGTGGGCTATGGCACGCAGAAGAAAAGCCAGGTAACGGGCGCTATTTCCTCAGTGAATGAGCAGGCCCTGCGCGACGTGCCGGTGGCCAACATCGGGCAGGCCCTGCAGGGCCGCGCGGCCGGTGTTAACATCAGCAGCGCCAACACCACGCCCGGGCAGGCCCCGGTTATCCGCATACGGGGCAACCGCTCCTTTGCCGGCTCCAACGACCCGCTGCTGGTGGTGGACGGCGTGCCCTTCGACGGCAGTCTGAACGACCTGAACCCCGATGATATTACCTCGCTGGAAGTACTGAAAGACGCTTCCTCGACGGCCATTTACGGTGCCCGCGGCGCCAACGGCGTTATCCTCATTACCACCAAGCGCGGCAAGGCCGGTGCCCCGCGCGCTACGTACAGCGCCTACTACGGTACCAAGCGCGCCTACGGCCAGTACGACCTGCAGAACGGGCAGGAGTACTTCAACTTCCGCTCGGAGGCCTACCGGGCCGCCGGTCTGGACCCAAACACGGCCGCCGGCTTCCTCACCGACGACGAGAAGGCCAACCTCGCCGCGGGCCGCGACTTCGACTATCAGGACTTGCTGTACCAGAACGGCCGCATCCAGAACCACGCGCTGGGCCTGAGCGGCGGCACCGAGCAGACCCAGTACTCGGCTTCGCTGGGCTACTACGATGAAACGGCTATTGTGCCGGTGCAGGGCATTAAGCGCTACTCGTTGCGCGGCACCCTGGACCAGCAGATTGGCAAGCGGGTGAAGGCGGGCCTGAACACGCTCAATACCTTCACCCAGCAGAAAGACCCGGGTCTGAACAATATGTACAACATATTGACCTCGAGCCCGCTGGCTACGCCTTACAATGCCGACGGTACGCCCAAGCTTTACCCGGTAGACGGCGAAACCGCATATGCGAACCCGCTGACCAACTACATTCCCAACGGCCGCCTGGACCAGCGTCGGCGCATCCGCACGTTCAATAGCCTGTACGCGCAGGTGAACCTGCTCAAGGGCCTCGACTACCGCTTCAACCTGGGCCTGGACGCCCGCGCCGAGTTCAATGAGAACTTTGGCGCTAACGGCACCACCATCCGTGGCAACCAGCAAAGCGCCGCAGGGCGCTCCACCAATACGGCCTTCAACCTGCTGGCCGAAAACCTGCTGCTCTACAACCGCACGTTTGCCGAAAAGCACGACGTGAGCTTCACCGGTCTCTACAGCTGGCAGGGTTTCCGCAACGATGGTTTCGGCACCGGCGCTCAGAACCTGCTGGCCAACTACCAGCTGGCCTCTAACCTGGGTACCGGTACGCCCACTTCGGCCACCAGCTTTGAGGGGAAATGGGACATCATTTCCTACATGGGCCGCCTGAACTACGCCTACGACAACCGCTACTCCATCACGGCCACGGTGCGCGTGGATGGCTCCTCGCGCCTGTCGAGCAACATTTACCGGGCTTTCCCCTCGGCGGCCGTGGCCTGGAATCTGGCCAATGAGTCGTTTATGCAAAGCCAGAGCTGGATCAGCGGCCTGAAGCTGCGCGCCAGCTACGGCCGCACCGGCAGCACCGCCGTGAACCCCTACCAGACGCTGGGCTCCCTTGGCACCGGCCTGGGCAACGGCTACTACAACTTCGGGGCTACCGGGGTGGCGGGCGTGCGCCCGGCCAGCATTCCGAACCCCAACCTGGGCTGGGAATACACCGGCACCACCAACTTTGGCCTCGATTTCGGCTTCTTTGACAACCGCGTGAGCGGCTCGATTGAAGCGTATCAGCAGCGCACCAACGACCTGCTGCTGCCCGACGCGCTGCCTACTGCCAGCGGCTACGGCTCGTTTACGCGCAACATCGGCAAAACCCAGAACCGCGGCCTGGAAATAAGCCTGACCACGGTGAACGTGCGCACGGCCAGCGGCTTCGAGTGGTCGTCGGATTGGAACTTCACCCGCAACCGCGAGGAAGTGCTGGACCTGGGCCTGGGCAAGGATGAGAACGGCAACCAGCGCAGCGACATCAGCAACCAGCGCTTTATCGGGGAGCCCCTCTACGTGTTCTACGACTACAAGTACGACGGCATCTGGCAGGCCAACGAGGCTGCCGGAGCTACCAAAGCCGGCACCAAAGTCGGGCAGGTGAAGATTCAGGACCTGAACGGCAACGGCTTGGTAGACGCCGGCGACCGGCAGATTATCGGCTCGCGCCAGCCTAAGTTTGAGGCCGGTACCACGCAACGCTTCCGCTTCAAGGGCTTCGATCTGAACGCCGTGGCCCTCACCCGGGTGGGCGCTACCATCATCGACCCGGTGCTGTACTCGCCCGCCTACTTCACCACCTACAGTGGCCGCCGCAACCAGGTGAACCTGCCGTACTGGACGCCCGCTACGCCGGGCAACCGCTACCCGCAGCCCAACCAGAGCTATTTCGGTGACTTTGTGCCCAACGCGCAGTCGTTGGCCTACCTGAGCGGCACCTTCATCAAGGTGCGCAGCATCGACTTGGGCTACACCCTGCCGAAGAGCCTCGTGAGCCGTGCCAAGATGAGCACGGCCCGCATTTACGTGCAGGTGCAGAACCCGCTGATCTGGTCGCCGGAAGAGTACTTCAAAAACAACAAAGCCATCGACCCCGATGCACTGTCGTACTCCACGCGCTTCAGCGGCAGCACTTCCGTCAACAACGGCGTAGCCTTCGCCGAGGGCGACCTGAACAGCGGCGTGAACAACGGCCTGGCTGGCCGGGGCGTGAACTACCCCACCACCCGCGCCTTCATTGTGGGCGTCAACGTGGGCTTCTAATTTCTTCCCTTAACTCTTCCGGCGCTCCGGCGCCTCTTTTCCTATGAAAAAGCTACTACTTACCGGTACGGCCCTGGCGTTGCTGCTGGCGGCTACCAGCTGCGACAAGGACACCCTGGTGGAAGACCCCCGCTCGGTACTGGTACCCGGCTTCTTTGGCACCCCCGACGGCATTCAGGCCGGTCTGATAGGCGTGTACTCGGGTTTGCGCAACGTCACCGCCGACCAGGGCGGCTCGAACTTCATGTCGCAGGGCACCGATGAGTTCATGCGCGGCTTCGGTGCTTCCGATGGCTACGAGGACTACAACGCGGGCCAGATGAGCTCCACCAACGGTACGGCTACCAACCTCTGGAACGCCTTCTACGGCAACATCAACACGGCCAATGGCGTGCTGCAGTACGCCGGTACGGTGCAGGGTCTGGCCCCCGCCGCCGTGAACCAGATTGTGGCCGAAACCAAGGTGCTGCGCGCCTGGAACTACTTCTACCTGGTGCAGTCTTTCGGTGATGTGCCGCTGATGCTCAAGTTTGTGGATACGCCCACCAAGGACATTGCGCGGGTCCCGTTGGCCGATGTGTACAGCGCCATTATCACAGACCTGAACGATGCCCTGAACCCCACCACCGGCATTTCCAACACGGCGGCCCAGCCCGGCCGCGTGACGCGCGCCACGGCCCTGCACCTGCTGGCCAAAGTGCACCTGACCCGCGCCACCTCCACGGCCCGCGCCGCCGACGACTACGCCAAGGCCGCCCAGTTTGCTGAGGAGCTGATCCGGGACGCCTCTAAGTACGGCAAGGGCCTGGAAACCGATCCGGCCCTGGTATTCGCTGAAGGCAACGAGAACGGCAAGGAGGTACTGATGAACGTGCAATTCAACGCCGACCCCGTGTTCACGGGCATTTCCGACAACGGGGCGGGCGGTGCCGGCCAGAACCAGACCAACTTCCTGTTCCGCGTCCGCTACGACCTGCTGCCGAACATGACCCGCAGCATCCTGTACGGCCGTCCTTTCGGCCGCCTGGGCTCCACGCCCTACCTGCTCGACTCCTACAAGCTGGCCTCGGAAACTACCCCGCGCCAGTGGCGCACCACCGATACCCGCTACGCCAAGTGGTTTTCCACGCTGTGGCTGGTAAACTCGCCCGGTGGCAACGGCGGCACGGCTTTTAACCCCCGCGCCGTGGTAGGGGATACGGCCGCCTGGTACGCTGGCCGCGAGCTGACGGCCGCCGAGCAGGCCCGCATCAACAGCCGCCCCAACGGCCGCTACGTGGTGGGTACGCCCAGCACCTACACCACCAACTTCTCGCCCTACATCAACAAGTACGACGACGCCACCCGCCCGGCTCTCAACAATAGCTCCGACCGCCCGCTGATTTTCTACCGCTTGTCCGAAACCTACCTGATTGCGGCCGAAGCCAACATGTACCTGGGCCGGACGACCGAGGCGGCTAACCAAATCAACGTTATCCGCCGCCGCGCCGCCGCCCCCGGTCGCACCGCCCAGATGGAAATTACGGCCGCGCAGCTGAACATCGACTTCATTCTGGAAGAGCGTACCCGCGAGCTGGCCGGCGAGTTTACCCGCTGGTACGACCTGGTACGCACCGGCAAGCTGGTGGAGCGCGTAAAGCGCTACGTACCGGCCTACGTGGGCTCCAAACCCTCGCCCATCCCCGGCGGCACCGACCAGTACGGCTCGAACGCGGCCCTCAACATCCAGGCCTTCCACGTGCTGCGCCCCATTCCGCAGCAGGAAATTGACCGCACCAGCGGCAAAATCACCCAGAATACCGGCTACTAAATCCGGTCCGGAAGGGGCCTCCTTTCCGCCGGGAAGGAGGCCCCAGGCCGTACCACGGCTGTTGCTTCTTCGTTTTACCTGCTTCCCGCCCTCCGATGCCCCACCCGCTCCTGCTTCCCACCTTGTTCCGTTCCGCGCTGCTGACGGCGGGCCTCTTGGTCGCTGTCAATGGGGCCACGGCCCAGGTGCGCCTGCCGCGCTTGGTAAGCAGTGGCATGGTGCTTCAGCGCGACCAACCGGTGCGCGTGTGGGGCTGGGCCAAGCCCGCGGAGGCCGTTACGGTGAGCTTTCTGGGCAACACCTACCGCGCCACCACCGGCCCCGATGGCCAGTGGCGCGTGACGCTGCCCGCTACGAAGGCGGGCGGCCCGTTCACGATGAGCATCAAGGCCAGTAACCAGTTGGAGCTGACCGATATTCTGGTGGGTGACGTGTGGCTGCTCTCGGGCCAGTCGAACATGGAAACGCCCATGAGCCGGCTGCGCGACAAGTACCCGGCCGTTATTGCCGGGGCCGCCAACCCACAGATCCGCCAGTTTGAGGTGCCCCTGACCTACGCCTTCCAGAAGCCCCGCGCCGATGTGACGGGCGGCAAGTGGGTGGCAGCCGACCCGCAGACGGTGCTGCAATTCTCGGGCGTGGGCTACTTTTTCGCCAAGGAAATCAATGCCAAGTACCAGGTGCCGGTGGGCCTGATCAAGGACGCCGTGGGCGGCTCGCCCGCCGAAGCCTGGCTGAGCGCCGCCGCCCTGCGCCAGTTCCCGACCTACGAGCAGCAGGGCGCGAAATACAAAGACAGCCTGTTGGTAGCCAGCACCAAGCAGCGCGAAAACGCCGCCGTGGCCGACTGGTACAAGAAGCTTTACCAAACCGACCAGGGCGAGGCCCCGGGCCAGCCGAAATGGTCGGCTCCCGGCTACGATGCCAGCGCCTGGGCCACCATGAACGTGCCCGGCTACTGGGCCGGCCAGACGCCCCTCGGCCCCGTGAACGGCGTGGTGTGGTTCCGCAAGGAAGTGGACGTGCCCGCCGCTATGGTGGGCCAGCCCACCCGCCTGGAGTTGGGTACGCTGGTCGATGCCGATTCTACCTACATCAACGGGCAGCTGGTGGGCACTACCGGCTACCAGTATCCGCCCCGCAAGTATGAGGTGAAGCCCGGCGTGCTGAAAGCCGGCAAAAACGTAGTTATGGTGCGCCTCATCAGCAACGGCGGGCGCGGCGGCTTCACGATGGATAAGAGCTACCAGCTCACGGCCGGCGGCCAGACCCTGGATCTGCGCGGCCCCTGGCAGTACAAGCTGGGCGCTACCATGCCACCCACGCCCGGCACCACCACGTTTCAGTACCAGCCCGGCGGCCTCTTCAACGGCATGATTGCACCCGTGCTGCCCTACGCCATCAAGGGCGTGCTCTGGTACCAGGGCGAAAGCAACACCGGCCGGCCCCAGGACTACCAGGCCCTCATGACCAGCCTGATTGCCGATTGGCGCACTCATTTCCAGCAGCCCAAGTTGCCCTTCCTGTACGTGCAGCTGGCCAACTTCATGGCCACAAAGCCGGAGCCCGGCGAGAGTGGCTGGGCCGCCGTGCGCGACGCCCAGCGCCGCACCCTGGCCGTGCCCCACACTGGCATGGCCGTAATTACCGACGCCGGCGAGTGGAACGACATTCACCCCCTGGATAAGCAGACGCCCGGCCACCGTTTGGCCCTGGCCGCCCAGAAAGTAGCCTACGGCGACGCCAAAGTGGTTTCCTCGGGGCCGTTATATCAGGAAATGCAGGTAACCGGCAACAAAGCCACGCTTAGCTTCGGCAGCCTCGGAGGCGGTTTGGTAGCCCGGGGCGGCGGCCCGCTCAAGGGTTTCGCCGTGGCCGGTCCCGACAAGAAATTCGTGTGGGCCGAGGCCCGGATCGAGGGTAAAAAAGTGGTGGTCTGGAGTGACAAAGTGCCCGTGCCCGCCGTGGTGCGCTACGCCTGGGCCGACAACCCCGAGGGAGCCAACCTCTACAACCAAGAAGGTCTGCCGGCCTCACCTTTCTCCACCGAGCCCGACGCGGCAGCCGGAGCTACCGGCCGCCGGTAAGCCCGTCCCGATTCACAACCGCTACTTCTCACCGAACATGCAATACCTTCTCGGCTACGATATCGGTAGCTCTTCCATCAAAGCCTCTTTGCTCGACGCGGCCACCGGCCGCTGCGTGGCGGCGGCTACCACGCCCACCACCGAAATGGGCATGGACGTGCCCCAGCCGGGCTGGGCCGAGCAGCGCCCCGAGCGGTGGTGGCAGGAAATCATCAACGCCACCCGCCAGCTCCAGGATACCTACGGTTTCGAGGGGGCGCAGGTGGCCGCCATCGGCATCACCTACCAAATGCACGGTTTGGTGCTGATAGATGCCCAGGGCCAGGTGCTGCGCCCGGCCATCATCTGGTGCGACAGCCGGGCCGTGGAGCTGGGCAACCAGGCCTTTGCCGAGCTGGGCGAAGCGCACTGCCTGGAGAATTTCCTGAACTCGCCCGGCAACTTCACGGCCTCCAAGCTCAAGTGGGTGCAGGACAACGAGCCGGCGGTGTACGCCCAGATCCACAAAATTCAGCTGCCCGGCGACTACATTGCCTTCAAGCTGACTGGTGAGCTGCAAACTACCGTGTCGGGGCTGTCGGAGGGTGTGTTCTGGGACTTTAAGAACCAGGCCCTGGCCCAGGAGCTGCTCGATTACTACGGCATCAGCCCCGAGCTGCTGCCCGAGGTGGTGGACACGTTTTCGGTGCAGGGCCGCCTGAGCGAGGACGCGGCCCGCACGCTGGGCCTGGCGGCCGGTACGCCCATCAGCTACCGCGCCGGCGACCAGCCCAACAACGCCTTTTCCCTGAACGTGCTGCAGCCCGGCGAAATAGCCGCTACGGCCGGCACCTCGGGCGTCATCTACGGCATTACGGAAGCCCCGGCGTCCGATGCCCAGTCGCGGGTGAATGCCTTTGTGCACGTGAACAGCACCCCCGGGCAGCCCCGCAACGGCGTGCTCATGTGCATGAACGGCACCGGCATCCTCAACAGCTGGCTGCGCCGCATGGTGGGCGAGCTGCCCTACGACGAAATGAACCGGCTGGCCGCCGAAGCGCCGGTAGGAGCGGAGGGGCTGGTGTTCCTGCCCTTTGGCAACGGGGCCGAGCGGATTCTAGCCAACCAGCCCGCCGAGGCCGCCCTGCTGGGCCTGAACCTGAACGTGCATTCCCGCGCCCACCTGCTGCGCGCCGCCCAGGAGGGCATCGTGTTTGCCCTCATGTACGGCCTGGGCATTATGCGCGACATGGGCGTGGCGGTGCACACCGTACGCGCCGGCAACGCCAACATGTTCCTGAGCCCGGTGTTCCGCGAAGCTTTCGTGAATACCGGCAACCTCACCCTGGAACTCTACAACACCGACGCGGCCCAGGGCGCGGCCCGCGGGGCCGGCGTGGGCGCGGGCATCTACGCCTCGGTAGCCGAAGCCTTCGGCGGGCTCGAATGCCTGCTCACCGAAACGCCCGACCCGGCCCTGCAGCCGCAGTACGAGGCCGCCTACGCCCGCTGGCAGCAGGCGCTCCGGCACTAACTCAACGCAATATCTACTTCACCCTCAAGCATCCCGACGCATGTCACGCAACACGCTTTCTAAAACCGAATTCTTCACCGGTATCAGCCCTATTCAGTACGAAGGCCGCGAATCGGACAACCCACTGGCGTTTAAGTGGTACGACAAGAACCGCGTGGTAGCCGGCAAAACCATGGAGGAGCATTTGCGCTTCGCCGTGTCGTACTGGCACACGTTCACCGGCACTGGCGGCGACCCGTTCGGCCCCGGCACCAAGCAGTTTGCCTGGGATGCCCAGGGCGACATTCTGGGCCGCGCCCAGGACAAAATGGACGCCGCCTTCGAGTTCTTCACCAAGCTGGGCACGCCCTACTACTGCTTCCACGACATCGATTTGGTGGACGAAGGCAGCTCTTTGAATGAGTACGAGCGTAACCTGCGCTCTATTGTGGAATACGCTAAGCAGCACCAGCAGGAAAGCGGCGTGAAGCTGCTCTGGGGTACGGCCAACGTGTTTTCGAACCCGCGCTACATGAACGGCGCCAGCACCAACCCCGACTTCCAGGTACTGGCCCACGCCGGCACCCAGGTGCTGAACGCCATGGACGCCACCATTGCCCTGAACGGCGAGAACTACGTGTTCTGGGGTGGCCGGGAAGGCTACATGACCCTGCTCAACACCAACATGAAGCGCGAGCTGGAGCACATGGGCCGCTTCCTGACGATGGCCCGCGACTACGCCCGCAAGCAGGGCTTCACGGGCAAGTTCTTCATCGAGCCCAAGCCCGCCGAGCCCACCAAGCACCAGTACGATTTCGACGCGGCCACCGTCATCGGCTTCCTGAAGGAATACGGCCTGCAGGACGACTTCATGCTGAACCTGGAAGTAAACCACGCCACTTTGGCCGGCCACACCTTCCAGCACGAGCTGCAGGTAGCCGCCGACGCCAACATGCTGGGCTCCATGGACGCCAACCGCGGCGACTACCAGAACGGCTGGGACACCGACCAGTTCCCCAACAACCTCAACGAGCTGACCGAGTCGATGCTCATCATCCTGGAGCACGGCGGCATCAAGCCCGGCGGCATCAACTTCGACGCCAAAACCCGCCGCAACTCCACCGACCTGGAGGACATCTTCATTGCCCACATTGCCGGCATGGACACCTTCGCCCGCGCCCTGGTAACGGCCGATAACATCCTGGAGAAATCCGCCTACCGCAAGTTCCGCACCGAGCGCTACGCCTCCTTCGACAGCGGCGCGGGCGCGGCCTTCGAGAAGGGCCAGCTCACCCTGGAAGATCTGCGCCGCCTGGCCCACGAAGCCGGCGAGCCAACCCAGCGCAGCGGTAAGCAAGAGTGGCTGGAGGCTATTATCAACCAGTACATCTAGGGGAAATCAAGAACGTCATGCTTCGGCAAGCGGAAGCCAGATCAAGCATGACGTTCTTGATTTCGCCCAACTGATACAAACAAACCCGGCTGGTCTGGCGAAGGGCGTGGGAACCCGGGGCGAAAGATCAGTCGGGAATGTTTGTTGGCTGTTTCTCAGGCCGTAGCTTGGAGGCAGTATTTCCCCCGTTTCCCACTTGTGGCCCTCGGGCCAGTCTGCAACCCGTTTCAATGGAACACCAACTCGCGACTCTCGATTACGTCGTCTTTTTCACCTATTTCCTGATTGTCTCAGGATATGGTATCTGGATTTATCGCCGCAAAACCGGCCACGACGGCACGGCCGAGGGCGACTCCAAAGACTATTTCCTGGCCGAAGGCTCGCTCACGTGGTGGGCCATCGGCTCCTCGCTGATTGCCTCCAACATCTCGGCCGAGCAGTTCGTGGGCATGTCGGGCTCGGGCTTCAAGATGGGACTGGCCATTGCTACCTACGAGTGGATGGCGGCTCTGACGCTCATCATCGTGGCCGTGTTCTTCATTCCGGTGTATTTGAAGAACAAAATCTTCACGATGCCGCAGTTTCTGAGTCAGCGCTACAACGGCACCGTGGCCATGATTATGGCCGTGTTCTGGCTGGCCTTGTACATCGTCGTCAACCTGACTTCCATTCTCTACCTCGGGGCCATTGCCATCAGCAGCATTGCCGGCCTCAACCTGGAGTTCTGCCTCTACGCCCTGGCCTTGTTCGCGGTGATTATCACGCTGGGCGGCATGAAGGTAATCGGCTTCACCGACGTAATTCAGGTTTTTTTCCTGATTCTGGGCGGTTTGGCTACCACATATCTGGCCCTGAACATGGTGGCCGACCACTACGGCCAATCGGGCGTGCTGGCGGGCTTCAACCTGATGACCGACCAGGCCGGGGACCATTTTCAGATGATTTTTAAGCGCGACAACGAGAACTACATCGACCTGCCCGGCCTCACGGTGCTGCTGGGCGGCATGTGGATTGTGAACCTGAACTACTGGGGCTGCAACCAGTACATCACCCAGCGCGCCCTCGGGGCCGATTTGCCCACCGCCCGCGGCGGGCTGCTGTTTGCTGCCTTCCTCAAATTGCTGATGCCCCTTATCGTAGTGTTGCCCGGCATTGCGGCCTACGTGCTTTTCAAGGCTGATGTGTTCGGGGCCGCCGAGTTCGGCTCGGGCGCTGATCTGAACCCTGACCGCGCTTACCCCGTGCTGCTCAACATTCTGCCAGTGGGCCTGAAAGGTTTATCGTTTGCCGCCCTCACGGCGGCCGTGGTGGCCTCGCTGGCCGGTAAGGCCAACAGCATTGCCACCATCTTCACCCTCGATATCTACCAGAAAGTCCTGAACCCCGGGGCTTCGGAGAAGAAGCTGGTGAACGTGGGCAAGCTGGCCGTGGTAGTGGCCATGATTCTGGGCGTGCTGATTGCGCCCCACCTGGGCATCGACAAAAAAGGCGGCTTCCAGTACATTCAAGAGTACACCGGTTTTGTGTCGCCGGGCATTTTTGCCATGTTCATTCTGGGCTTCTTCTGGAAGAAAACGACCTCCACGGCGGCCCTGTTCGCCACCATCGGCGGCTTCTTGCTGTCGGTGCTGCTCAAGTTCCTGCCCACTTTCGCCAACCTTGCGTTCCTGGCTCCCTTCGGGTTTGCCGTGCCCAATGCGGCCGGCGTCTACGAAATCCCCTTCCTCGACCGGATGGGCTTCGTGTTCATCATCTGCGTAGCCATGATGGTGCTGATTAGTCTGTTCGAAACCAGCCGCGGGGTAAAAACCAACGGCTTGGAAGTAGACCGGAGTATGTTCAAAACCACCCGCGGCTTTGCCATCGGGGCCATGACCATCATGGTTCTACTCACTGTGCTGTATACCGTGTACTGGTAGCCGGTACGGGATCTGGGCCCAGCGGGCTAACTCCTTTCCATTGTGAATATTTTCTTTGCTTCCCGGCACAGACTGGCTACGGCCGGTTTGTTGCTGGCGGGCGTTGCCGTGCTCAGCAGCCAGCAAACCGCCGCGCCCAAAAAAGGCCTTAAAGACTACTATAAGGACTATTTTCCGATAGGTGTGGCCGTAGGCCGGGCCCAGCTACAAGGCCCCGAGGCCACGCTGATTAAGCAGCAGTTCAACAGCGTGACGCCGGAAAACGCCATGAAAATGGGCCCGATTCATCCGGAAGAAAACCGCTACTTCTGGGCCGATGCCGACGCCATTGTGAACTTCGCCCAGGCCAATAAGCTGCGCGTGCGGGGCCACAACCTGCTCTGGCACGAGCAGACGCCCAAGTGGCTGTTCAAAAACGCCGACGGCACCACCGTGAGCAAGGACGTGCTGCTCAAGCGCCTGCACGACCATATTTTCACGGTGGTGAAGCGCTACCAGGGCAAGATTTACGCCTGGGACGTAGTGAACGAAGCCATTGCCGATAACCCCCAGGAGTTTCTGCGCAACTCGGAGTGGTACCAGATCTGCGGTGACGAGTTTATTGCCAAAGCCTTCGAGTACGCCCACGAGGCCGACCCGAAAGCCCAGCTGTTCTACAACGACTACAACACCGAGCGGCCCGAAAAGCGGGAGCGAATCTACAAGTTGCTCAAGCAGCTCAAGGATGCCAAGGTGCCGATTGATGGCGTGGGCTTGCAGGGCCACTGGTCGTTGCAGGAGCCCACCGAGCCGGAGCTGCGCGCCGCCCTCGACCAGTACGCCTCCTTGGGCCTGAAAGTGCAGATTACCGAGCTGGACGTGTCCATCTACCCCTGGGAAAAGGACCGCCGCGCCAAGCGCCCCGACGAGTCGGATGCCTACACGCCGGAGTTGGCCCGGCAGCAGGCGGCCCAGTACAAGATGTTCTTCCGCGTGTTCCGCGACTACAAGAAAGTGCTTACCGGCGTCACGTTCTGGAATGTGTCGGACAAGTACTCCTGGCTGGATACCTACCCCGTGGCCGGCCGCAAAAACTACCCGTTGCTCTTCGACCAGAACCAGCAGCCCAAGCAGGCTTTTTGGGAAGTCGTGCAGTTCTAGTCGCCTCATCTACCTGTCATCCTGAGCTTGCGAAGGACCTTATAGTAATCGACCGATAGTCGTCAGTACGGCTAGTTCCAGCGTGATAAGGTCCTTCGCAAGCTCAGGATGACAAGCTGAACCCACCCGCCCCATGCCCATTCCCTTCCACCGTTCCGCGCTGCTGAGCCTGTTGCTGCTTCTGCTGCTGACGGGCACCGTTGCCGCCCAGCCCGCCGCCTACATTTCCGCCAAAAAGAGCAGCGGGAGCTTTCCGCTGGCCGGGGCCGGCAAAGCGGCCTCGCTCTACGCCAGCGCCCAGGACTGGCCCGGCGTGCTGCGCGCCGCCCGGGATTTGCAGGCCGATATCAACCGCGTAACCCAACTTACGCCCACGCTCACAATCGATAAAGTGCCCTCCGGCCAAGAGGTCGTGCTGATAGGTACCATCGGCAAAAGCCCGCTGATTGATGGGCTGGTGCAGGCCGGCAAGCTGGATGCAGCGGGCGTGGCCGGCAAGTGGGAAACCTTCGTGGTGCAGGTGGTGGAAAAGCCGCTGCCGGGCGTGACGAGGGCCTTGGTTATTGCGGGCAGCGACAAGAGGGGCACTATCTACGGCATCTACGATGTGTCGCAGCAGATGGGGGTGTCGCCGTGGTACTGGTGGGCCGATGTGCCGGTGAAGCCGCAAACGGCGCTGCACGTGGCCGCTGGTCGCCACAGCCAGGGTGAGCCGCAGGTGAAATACCGCGGCATCTTCCTCAACGATGAGGCCCCGGCCCTCAGCGGCTGGGCTAAGGAGAAGTTCGGTGGCATCAACTCCAAGATGTACGTGCATGTGTTTGAGCTGCTGCTGCGGCTCAAGGGCAACTACCTCTGGCCCGCCATGTGGGGCAACGCCTTCAACGACGACGACAAGCAAAGCCCGGTGCTGGCCGACGAGTACGGCATCGTGATGGGGACTTCCCACCACGAGCCCATGCTGCGCGCCCAGCAGGAGTGGAAGCGCTTCGGCAAAGGCCCCTGGAACTACCAGACCAACGAAAAAACGCTCCAGGACTTCTGGCGGCAGGGCATCGTGAACATGGGCACCCACGAAAGCATCGTGACGGTGGGCATGCGCGGCGACGGTGACGAGCCCATGAGCGAGGACAGCAACATTGCCCTGCTGGAAAAGATTGTGGCCGACCAGCGCCGCATCATCGGGGAAGTAACCGGCCAGCCCGCCGCCCAGACGCCTCAGCTCTGGGCCCTCTACAAGGAAGTGCAGGACTACTACGACCGGGGCATGCGCGTGCCCGACGACGTGACCCTGCTGCTCTGCGACGACAACTGGGGCAACCTGCGCAAGCTGCCCAAAGTGGGGGAGAAGCCCCGGGCCGGCGGCTACGGCATCTACTACCACTTCGACTACGTGGGCGGGCCGCGCAACTATAAGTGGCTTAACACCAATCCGCTGCCCCGCATCTGGGAGCAGATGCACCTGGCCCACGAGTACGGGGCCAACCAGATCTGGATTGTGAACGTGGGCGACCTGAAGCCAATGGAGCTGCCCATCAGCTTCTTCCTCGATTACGCCTGGAACCCCGGCCGCATCAGCGCCGACCAGGTGGCCTCCTACACCCGGCAGTGGGCCGCCCGGCAGTTTGGTGAGAAGCACGCCTCGGATATTGCCGACATTCTGGCTAAATACGCCAAGTACAACGCCCGGCGCAAGCCCGAGCTACTCGACGCTACTACCTACAGCCTCACCACCGGCGAGTGGGCTGCCGTGGTGGCCGAGTACAACGCGTTGCGCACCCGTGCCGAGGCCATTGAGAAGCAGCTGCCGGCTGCTTACCAGGATGCCTACTTTCAGCTGGTGCTGCACCCGGTGCTGGCCTGCGCCAACCTAAACGAGCTATACTACACCGTGGCTCTGAACCGGGAAGCCGCCAAAACCGGCCAACCCACCACCAACGAGCTGGCCGCCAAAGCCAAGCTACTCTACGACCAGGACGCCGCCCTCACGCGCCGCTACCACGCCCTGGCCGGCGGCAAGTGGAATCACATGATGGACCAGACCCACATCGGCTACACCTACTGGCAGCAGCCCGAGCAGAACGCCATGCCCGCCGTGCAGACGCTCCCGCAACCGGCCCCGCCGGCCGCTGCTCCACCCGCCGCGCCGGCTCCGGTCGCGTACGTGTCGGTGGAGGCGGAAAACTACAGCCGGGCCGTGAGTGCCGGGGGCATCAGCTGGCAGCACCTGCCCGACCTGGGCCGCACGGCCGGGGCCGTTACCACGTTTCCGGTGACGGCCGCCGCCACGGCCGCGCCGGGCGGCAGCAGTCCGCACCTGGAGTACCGCTTCACGCTAACCCAAACCGGCCCCGTAACGGTGCACGCCTACCTGGCCCCCACGCTCAACTTCCTTGGTGGACCGGGCCTGCGCTACGCCGTATCCATCGACGACGAAGCGCCCCAGCTCATCAACCTGCACACCGGCCTAATAGCCGACAACGGCAACCGTCCCTGGGAAAAAGCCGTGGCCGACAATATCCTGCTCAAAACCTCCGCCCACACTCTAAACCGGCCCGGCGAGCATGTGCTGAAATTCTGGCGCGTGGACCCCGGCGTGGTGCTGGAAAAGCTGGTCATCAGCACCGGCCCGCTGCCCGCCACCTACCTCGGCCCGCCACCTACCGGCAAGCGGTAATGCCCGGTCCGACGGCTGGAAGCCGTCGGGCCGGTTGCCGGTAGCTGACGTTGGTGCATCGTTGTGCTGACGACCCGCCCGACAGCCGGTCCGACGGCTGCAGCCGCCGGACCGGACCCAAGCCTGAACCCTCCATCCATCTGAAACCCGAATGAAGGTGAACAACACAAAACGTAATCTGTGGCTGACGGCCGTTTTGGCGTGGGCGTTGCTGGGGAGTCCGGCCGCCTCGGCCCAGTCGATTACCCTGACTAACCCCATCCTGAACGGCTTCTACCCTGACCCCAGCGTGGTGAAGGTGGGGCCGGACTACTACCTGGTGACTTCCACGTTTTCCTATTTCCCGGGCATTCCGGTGTTCCACAGCCGGGACCTCAAAAACTGGCAACAGGTAGGCAACGTCATCAGCCGGCCTTCCCAGATGAACTTCCTGGGTGACCGGATGACGCGCGGCCTGTTCGCTCCCGCCATCGACAACCACAACGGCACCTACTACCTCACCTGCACCCTCATCGACCACAAGGGCAACTTCGTGGTGACGGCCAAAAACCCCGCCGGCCCCTGGAGTGAACCCATCTGGCTGCCCGAGGTGAAGGGCATCGACCCCTCGCTGTTCTTCGATAACGACAAGGTCTACGCCGTGTACAACAGCGACCCGCCCGACAACAAGCCGCTCTACGACGGCCACCGCTCCATCAAAATCATGGAACTGGACCCAGTGAAGCTCCAAAGCATCGGGGAGGCCCGCATGCTGGTGAACGGGGGCGTGGACCTGAGCAAAAAGCCGGTCTGGATTGAGGCCCCGCACCTGATGAAGCGCAACGGCTGGTACTACCTGTATGCGGCCGAGGGCGGCACCTCCGTCAACCACACCGAAGTGGTGTTCCGCGCCAAATCGGTGCAGGGGCCGTTTGTGCCCTACGAGCACAACCCCATCCTCACCCAGCGCACCCTGCCCGCCGACCGGAAGAACCCCATCACCTCGGCCGGGCACGCGCAGTTCGTGGAAGGCCCCGACGGGCAGACCTACGCCTTGTTTCTGGCCGTGCGGCCCTACGAGGGCAACCATTACAACACCGGCCGCGAAACGTTCATTGCCCCTGTCGTCTGGAAAGATGACTGGCCCATTGTGAATCCCGGCCCCCAGGGCGTGCAGTACAGCTACCAAGCCAACATCCGGGAGGTGAAGCAGCCCGGCGCCCGGCCCCAGAGCGGCAACTTCCGCTACACGCTCACCTTCGAGCGGCAGCTGGACCCGGCCCTGCTGTTCCTGCGCACCCAAGACAGCACGATGTATGCGCTGAACAAAGCCGCCGGCCTCACCCTGAAGCTCCGGCCCGAAACCTGCGCCGGACTGGGCAACCCGGCCTTCATTGGCAAGCGGCAGCAGCACCAGTTCTGCACCACCGAAACCGAGCTGAACTTCACTCCGAAATCGGCCAGCGAGAAGGCCGGGCTGGTGGTGTTTCAGGACGAGAAGCACTACTACTACCTCTGCAAATCCCTGGCCGATGGCAAGCCAGTGCTGCAGCTGCTCCGCAGCCAACCCGAGGCCGCCGAGCCGGATCTGCTGGCCCAGGCTCCCCTGAAATCGGCCACCGGCAAGGTGCAGCTCCGCGTCACGGCCGCCGCCGACACCTACGGCTTCCAGTTCTCAGAAGACGCCAAAACCTGGACCTCGCTGAAGGAAAAAGTGGATGCGCGCTTCCTGAGCACGCAGACGGCGGGCGGCTTTATCGGCTGCCTGATTGGCATGTACGCCACCTCCTCGGGCCAGCCCACCACCAACACGGCTGCTTTCCAGTGGCTGAAGTACGCCGGCTCCGACCCGGTGTACGCCCCTGCCAAGTAGGGCGTGCGCGGCAGGATAGAAAGGTTCGAATACATGGTTGCCGCTTCGCAGCCGAGCAGTGTAACTCCTCAAAAGCGAAACAGGCCGTGCGGTACCGCACGGCCTGTTTCGCTTTTGAGTTTGTAGCGGACCAATTCTCTACTCCACTACCAGTTTGCGGGAGGTGATGCCTTGGGCTTCCTGCACCTGCACCAGGTACATGCCGGGTGCTACACTCAGGGCCACCTCGACCGTTGCACGGTTGGCTCCCGGTATTTCCTGCACCAGCCGGCCGTTCAAATCAAACACCCGGATAGCCTGGACTCTCTCGCCGCCCTGCACTTGGAAGCGGCCGTGGCTGGCCGGGTTGGGCGCGAGCGTGAGGGCCGCATTGGCCTGATTGGCGCGGGTGCCGAGTACCGTGGAGCGCACATAGTTCTTGAGCCACACCAGCGCCGGACGTTCCGTGTTGTCGCCGTTGGCGAGGTAGGCGCCCTGGGCCGTGCGCCAGTGGCCGGGCCGGTAGCCCCACAGCGTGATGCCCTTCACGGCCGGATGCTCCCACAGCGTGGGGAAAATACGCTGGTATTCAGCCAGCTGAATGGCATCGTCCAGGACCGGCGGGTTAGCTGCATTTACTCCGTCAATATCCAGTTCCGTGATGTAGAGCGGCTTACCGGCCGAGGCCAGCGTCGTGAGGTTGGCCGCAAAGTTGGCTGCCGACACGTTGCGCGTCTCGAAGGCGTGTCCCTGAATGCCCACGCCGTCCACCAGATTGCGCGCCACCAGCAGGTTCATGATGCCCAGGTACCGTTGGGCGTTGGCCGTGGAGCTGGCCACGCCGTAGTCGTTGAGCAGCAGCTGGGTGGTGGGGAAATACTGCCGCGCCAGCTGAAACGAGGTAATCACCCAGTCCCAGCCGGTGGTGCCGGCCCCGCCCAGCGCGTTGTAGTAGTTGCCGGCCCCGCTGCCGGGCGTGTTGGGACCGTTGTTGCCCGTCGAGCCGTTGAGGGGCAGGTCGTTGGTGGGCTCGTTCACCACCTCAATCTGCGCGATGTTGGGGTAGCGCTGGGCCACGGCCGCAAACCACTCGTTGATTTCCCTTAACTGCTCCGAGGCCGGCAGATCCTCAATCCAGATGGGCTGCTGCGCGCCCCAGATCAGGGTGTGCATCTTGAACGGGTAGCCTTTGCGCTGGGCCAGGGCGTACGCCGAGTCTAGCTCCGTCCAGTTCATCACGTTGCGAACGGCCTCCACGCTGCCCCATTTGCCCGCGTTTTCGGGCGTCACCTGGTTGAAATAGTTGTTGAAAAACGGCTTCTGCGGATTGCTGTACACCCCGCCCAGAAACTTGGGTTTGCCCGCCGCCATCGGCAGACCCGTGGGCGTGAACACCACGGGCGGCGTGGTGGAACCCTGCGCGCCGGCATCGAGGTTGGCCACCGTGAAAAAGCGGCCGGTTTCCCCGAACACGAACTTATCAATGTCCAGCCCGTCCTCGCGCGCCCCGATCTGGAAGGTCTGGGTGAGGCCGCCGGCCGGTACCGTGAAGCTGATGGGCGGCTCGCCCCCGTTGAAGGCCGAGAGGTTCAGCCACTTCCACACCTGCTGCTGGCCGCCGCCGGCCCCGGTCACCACCTCCGTGGCCCCGGTGTAGCCCACGCCGTTCAGCTGGTTGACGGTAATCCAGTTTGTGTCGTCGGCCGGGAGCTTACTGCCAAAACCGTTGCCGTAGTAGAAACTGTCGTCGTTGGCCCCGCCGCTGCCGATGCGCACGCGGGCGTACAAATCGTAGCTGCCGGCCCCTGGAAACGTCACGGAATAGGTGATAATGCGGGCCGCTGTGCCCGGGCTCTGGCCGTTGATGGTGGCCGTGGGCACCACCGTCACGTACTGCACGCCGGCCTGCGTGGGGCTGGTCCAGTCGGCCCCGAGAGTACCGGTTTCGGCTTGTTGGGGAACGGGCGCGTTCTGGGCCCGGAGTTCGGCCGCCAGCAGCGAAAGAGGCAGCAGCAGCACAGGGAGTCTACGTCGGAACATAGCAGGATGGGATTGGTGGGAAGGAAAAAAGAACAGATTGCCAGAGCGGTCAAGATCCCTCAGAGGTCTGAATTTATTTCAATCAAGACGCATATAATTAGCTGAAAAACCGGGTGTTATAGAATAATCTCCGCAACCGATTTCGGTAGTTCATCGGCATCGATTGTGGTAGGCGGGAGGCCAAAATCCTGTTGGTGGCGGTTAAGAAACTGGCGGGCCGGGACGTACACTGCCCGCTGCCTGACCACTTCCTGCTTGCTTACGCAAACGTTTGTTTTAACTTGCGTTGTATCTTCGGCGGGCTAGGCATTCCGGGGCTGGTGGCCAGCCCGGCAAACCGGTTACAACTTCCGCTTGTTGGTAGTCTGTCAGACCTTTGCTGCTTTCCACCTACAATTCATCTACTTCCTGAAAATGAAGAACTTTCTACTTGTTGCGGGCTGTCTGTCGCCCTGGCTGCGTAGCATTGGCCTGGGGGTGGTGCTGCTTCTGAGCAGCCTCACGGCGTCGGCGCAAACGTTTGCTAAAGGGGCCGATACGGGTTGGCTCCAGCAGATGGAGGCCAATAACTACTACTTCTACAACGACCAGGGCGTCCGCCAGGACTGCTTCCAGATTCTCAAGGATAAGGGCATCAACTCCATCCGGCTGCGGGTGTGGGTGAACCCCTCGATGGTGGACTGGGTGAACGGCCACTGCAGCCCGGCCGAAGTGGTGACGATGGCCACCCGGGCCAAAAACATGGGTTTCCGCCTCATGATTGACTTTCATTACAGCGACAGTTGGGCCGACCCGGGCAAGCAGACCAAGCCGGCTGCCTGGGCCGGCCACAGCTTTGCCCAGCTCCAGGCCGACGTGTACGACCATACGGCCAGCGTGCTGACGGCCCTGAAAAACAACGGCGTAACGCCCGAGTGGGTGCAGGTGGGCAACGAAATTCCCGGTGGAATGCTCTGGCCCGAAGGGCGGTCCACCAACTTCGGCCAGCTCACCCAGCTCCTTAACAAAGGCTATGACGCCGTGAAAGCCGTAAGCCCCACCTCCAAAGTGGTGATTCACCTCGACAAGGGCAACGACAACGCCCAGTTCCGCTGGTTCTTCGACCAGCTCACCACCAACGGCGGCAAGTATGACGTCATTGGCATGTCGTACTACCCGTTCTGGCTGAACCAGGACTACACCGCGTCCATCAGCAGCCTGCAATACAACCTCAACGACATGGCCAGCCGCTACGGCAAGGAAGTAATCGTGGCGGAAGTAGGCGGCGACGCCGTGGCCGCCCCCCAGAACGTATACGACATGCTGGTGGCCGTGCAGAACGCAGTATACGGCGTGCCCGACGGCAAGGGCCTGGGCGTGTTCTACTGGGAGCCGCAGGGCTACCGCAGCTTCAGCGGCTACCAGCTCAGCGCCTGGGGCAACGACGGCAAGCCCACCGCCGCTATGAACGCCTTTCTGGTGACGCCTACCGCCCCCGTCCCGCCGGCCACTGGCACCAACGTGCTGACCAACCCCGGCTTCGAAGCCAACAACGCCGCCACCCAGACGCCCATCGGCTGGACCAGCTGGGCCAACACTACCGCCAACTACGCCGCCGACAAAACCGAGGCCGGCGGTCAGGCCAGCACCTACCGCCTCACGCACTGGCTGAACTCGGCCTACCAGGTAAGCACCTACCAGCTGAAAACCGGCCTCCCGAACGGCACCTACACGCTGCGGGCCTGGGTGCAGAGCAGCGGCGGCCAGACGGCCTGCCAGCTCTACGCTAAAAACTACGGCGGCGCGGAGCGCAATGTGAACCTGCCCGCTACCAGCACCTGGACCCAGGTGCAGCTTACCGGCATTCAGGTGACTAACGGCCAGTGCGAAATCGGGCTGTGGTCAGATGCCAATGCCAACAACTGGTGCAACCTCGACAACGTGGAACTGTTCTCGACTACCGTCACTTCCACCCGGGCCAAGGCCGGCCCCGTTGCCCGGACGCCCTATCCCAACCCCGCCACCGACCGCCTAACGCTGCTGCTGCCCCCCGGCGTTACGGAGGCCACGGCCACCGTCTACTCGCTCACGGGTCAGTTGCTACTCCGCCAAGCAGTACAGCCAGCGGCTTCCGGCCTAGATATCACGCGCCTACCCGCCGGGCTCTATCAGGTGCATTTAGAAAGCAAGGGGCATTCCGAGATGCAGAAGTTCGTCAAGCAGTAAGTTCAGGCTCAACCTCTAGGAAAAAAGTACTACCTGATTTTTCTTCAACGGGCTGTTCTGCCTCCTTCTTAGAGCAGGGCAGCCCGGTTTCGGTTATGGGCTCGCCAAGAGGTGCCACTGAAACTGTGTAACTCAGATGGGAAATGATATAAACGAAGAAAGTCCGCCTTGTGGGGCGGACTTTCTAAGCTGTGGCGCTCCCTCCTGGGCTCGAACCAGGGACCCTCTGATTAACAGTCAGATGCTCTAACCGGCTGAGCTAAGGAAGCGGTTATGGCGGCGGTGTTTTGCCGTTGCTGGTGCAATATTAGAGCAAACTTTCGGAAGCTGCAAATATGTGTTCTGAAAAATTCAAGACTATTTTTCTAGTTCGTGATTGTCAGGAGGTTGCCGGACAGGGCAGTGCTGTACCGGCGTAACGGAAGGGTGGCCGGCCCGGCTTCGGGCTGCCCGGTGAAGCTGAACTGCGACTTGCAGCACGGGTCGTAGAGGCGTAGAAACGGCTCCACTTTCACCCGCGAGCAGGTATCCAGCGGCTGGTAGGGGCAGTTGCGCTCAAAGGCTAAGTAGGAACTGGCATTCTGCCGCACCACGATGATGCCCCGAACGCCCCCTTTCACGTACACGGCACCATTATCAAACCGTAGGTTGCTGTTTTGCTGATCCGTCAGCACCAACTGCTCATTCACGGCTGCCAGCGGAATCTGGGGTTGCACATTGCCGCTGCCAGAGTTACAGGCCGCCAGCAGGGCCGGGCCAGCCAGCAGCCACAGGCTGGTAAGGCGGCTTGAGAACAGAGAGAAAGGCATGACGGGGTTCCGGTAGGGGTGAGAAGTTCCAAACGCACAGTTCGGCAAAACAGATACGCAGCAAGTCTGCCGGGCTGCCAGGATCTGCCAACAAAAACTCCCGCTGGTACGGCAAAGCACGCAGCGGGAGTGTACACTCAGGTCAGCCGCCGCGGGCTACTGGGCGCTTTCGAACTGGCGCAGGAAGCGGGCGTCGTTTTCTGTGAACAGGCGCAGGTCCTTGATCTGGTACTTGAGCATGGTGATGCGCTCAATGCCCATGCCCCAGGCGTAGCCGGAGTAGCGCTCCGGGTCGATGCCCGACTGCTCCAGCACGGCGGGGTCCACCATGCCGCAGCCGCCAATTTCCACCCAGCCGGTGCCCTTGCAGATGTTGCAGCCCTTGCCCTTGCAGATCAGGCAGGTGATGTCGATTTCGGCGGAAGGCTCGGTGAACGGGAAGAACGAGGGCCGGAACCGCACCTCCATATCACTTCCGAACAGCTCCTGCACGAAGTAGTACACGGTCTGCTTCAGATCGGCGAAGCTCACGTTTTCGTCAATGAATAAGGCCTCCACCTGATGGAACATCATGTGGGCGCGGGCCGAAATGGCTTCGTTGCGGTACACCCGGCCCGGCATGATGCTGCGGATGGGCGGCTGCTGCGACTTCATCACCCGCACCTGCACCGGGCTGGTGTGCGTGCGCAGCACCCACTCCGGTTCCCCAGCCTCGCGGCGCACGAAAAACGTATCCTGCATGTCGCGGGCGGGGTGGTTTTCGGGGAAGTTGAGGGCCGTGAAGTTGTGCCAGTCGTCCTCAATTTCCGGCCCTTCGGCCACGTTGAAGCCGATGCGGGCCAGGATGCGCACAATTTCCTCACGCACCAAGCTCAACGGGTGGCGGGTGCCCAGGGCCTGGGGCACGGTGGGTAGGGTGTAGTCGAAGGTGGGGTCGGCGGGGGCGTTGGCGCTGGTGGCTTCCAGCTCCTGCTGCCGCTGCTCGAAGCGAGCCTGGGCGGCCTGCTTGAGCTGGTTCAGCTCTTGGCCCACGGCCCGGCGGTCCTCCTGCGGCACCGTTTTAAGCTGGTCGAACAGGTCGGCGAGCTGGCCTTTGCGGCCGGTATAGGCAATGCGGAACTGGTCAAGCTGTTCCGCCGAAGTCAGGTCGTAAGCCTCAATTTCTGCCCGTACGCGGGCAATGGTATCCTGCATCATACCGCAAAGGTAAGTTGATTGCGCTTTGTTGATAACGGATTGCGCAGTGGGGTGAAAAAACAGCGTTGATCGGCCTGGGAAGGCTCAATTGTACTGGATAACGCCGCCTGAAATAAAATTGGTACGGTTGCTGCAAAGCGTCAGAACACAAGCGGCACTAAGCACTGGACGTGGGGCGCCACCCGTCAGTCGGCCGCTGTGCAAAGCCCGGCCTGTACCGGGCATAGTATCTACTTCTCGACTTTCCTTCCGATGAAACGGTTTTTCTTTGCCGCAGCCGTAGCTGCCGCCTTCTTCAGTGCGCCCCAGGCCCAGGCCCAAACCAACAAAAAAGCACCGGCTGCCAAAACGGCCAGGGCCGCCAACACCAGCGTGGCCCCGGCTGCTGCGCAACCCAATGATGACTGGGGCTGGGGAGATGTGCAGGCCGAGCGCGCCGTGCCCGAAGTATCAGGTTGGGACCTGCCCGCCGCCCAGGCGGCTACCGCTACGCCCGAGACCGACCCCATGATGCAGTCGTCAGGAGTACTGGTGGCCCCCGGCATGAGCTCTTCGCCCTACCGGGGCACCAGCACCGACTACAATGGTCGGCCCGTTGTTAAAACCAAATCCAAGCGTCCTCGCTCCGTGGAAGTAGCCCAGACCGACCCCATGATGCAGTCGTCGGGCGTGATGCTGGCCCCGGGCATGAACACGGCTCCGTACCGAAGCGTGAGCACCGACTATAACGGCCGCCCCCTGCGCAAAGCCTCCACCAACAACACCGTCACCGCCCAGGAGCCGGCACCAACGGATAACTCCACGATGGCTTCGGGCTGGTAAGCCGCCCCGTTCATAAGCGGAAAAACTGTCCGTTCACCTTGGTCGTGAGCGGGCAGTTGCTGTATAGTGAAATAGGTTCCGGACAGCCCTTATGCGGCCCGCCTGGGCCGCCTGCCAGACCAGCGGCGTCGCCCTGCTAGTGCCGCTGGCTGCGGAACGGCCAGACAGTTTTGGTAGCAATAAAAAACAGGTCGTTATGGCTTCTCACGCGCACTGTTAAGTAACAGGCGGCGTTTAGGTTATTGAATTTTGCCTGCCCCGGGAACTTCCTCTCCCGGGCTACGTTTGGCCAAAATGTGTGGCGGGGGTTTTAAGGCCCGCGCGGGGTGCCGTACCTTTGCGGTAAGAAGCTGCTTACTATTCTGTTCTATGACTCGACAAATCCTCCCGCTCCTCTTGTTAGGCAGCGTACTGATAGCCGCTCCGGCAATGGCCCAGAAGAAAAAAGCCGATGATGGCTGGGGTTCTTCGGATGGCTGGGGTGCCCCGGCCGCCAAGCCGGCCGCTAAAAAAGCAGCGGCTCCCAAGGCGGCCGTAGCCCCAACTCCCGCGCCAATGGCTGCTCCGGTAGCTGCTCCCGCTGCCGCCCCAGCGGGTGGCGAGTGGGGTGCCAGCGGCGGCTCGGCTGGTGGCGGTGCTGCCGTTGGTGGCGGTGCCGCTTCGGCGCCGGAGCAACCCATCGGAGCCAGCCTGGCCCCGGGTTTTTCGGCCGCTCCTTCGCGCCGGGTAACCACTGACTACCGGGGCCGCCCCCTGGCACCGTATATCCGCCGCTCGGTGCGCGCCTCCGATCCGGTGCCGCCTACGCCGGCTCCGGCTCCCATCGTAGCCCCTGAGCCCGAGCCCGCTCCGGTAGCCGTGGAGCCCACGCCCGCGCCCAAAGTAGCCAGCGCCGCTGGGGCTTCGGCCGGCACGAAAGCAGGTGGTGCTACGGCGACCAAGAAAGCTGCCGCGCCAGTGAAGAAAGCGGCTGCCCCCAAGAAAAAAGCCGATGATGGCTGGGGTGGCGGTGGCAGCGGCTGGTAAGTTCCTGGCAACGTGAAAATAATACAAGAAAGCCCGTCTGGTGGAAACCAGACGGGCTTTCTTGTGACTGCCAGAATCCGTTACGCTTCGGCTGCTTCCTCCGCTACTACGGGTTCCGCCACGGGCTGGGCGCGGTAGTAGAGGGTGCTGCAATTGGTGGGGCGCAGCACTTCCCGGGCAGCGTCCAGCACCTGGGCGGGCGTTACGGCCTGCACTTTAGCGCTTTCCTGGTTCACCAGGTTGGCGTCGCCGAGGAGCTTGCTGAAGGCCAGGTTCATGGCCCGGTTCAGCAGTTCAATCTCGCTGAACACGATGCTGACCTCGGCCTGGTTTTTTACCTTTTCCAGCTCCTCGGTCGGAATTTCGGCGGCGCTGATGTCGGCCAGCACAGCTTCGATGGCGGCATCGGCTTCTTCCAGCGTGACGCCCGCGTTCAGCTTGCCGCTCACCACCAGCAAACCCGGCTGAAACGACCCCATCACGGAGGCCGACAGCGAGTTGAATAAGGGCTGCTCCTTCACCAGCTGCTGGTAGAGGCGGCTCGATTTGCCCCGGCCCAGCACATCCGACAGCAAATCGGCGGCGTAGTAGGCGTCCTCACCTCGGCCGGGCATGTGGTACACCTTGTAGAGGGCCGACATGGGCACCTCGGCGCTGATTTCCAGGAAGCGGGCTTCCTGCTGGCGGGGCTCCGGGGTGAGGTTTCTCTCGTAGCGGGTGCCGCCGGCAATGGGACCGAACCACTTTTCGGCCAGGCGTTGGGCTTCGGCCACGGTCACGTCGCCGGCTACTACCAGAATGGCGTTGGCGGGGGAGTAGTGCTTGGCAAAAAAGTCGCGCACCTGCTGCATGGTGGCGTCTTCGATGTGCGCTACCTCCTTGCCGATGGTGGCCCACTGGTAGGGGTGATGCTGGTAAGCTAAGGGGCGCAGCTTCAGCCAGACGTCGCCGTAGGGCTGGTTCAGGTAGTTCTGCTTGAACTCCTCCACCACCACTTTGCGCTGCACTTCCAGCCCGTTCTCGGAGAAAGCTAGGTTCAGCATCCTATCCGATTCCAGCCAGAAGCCGGTTTCCAGATTGGCGGCCGGCAAGGTGAGGTAGTAGTTGGTGATGTCGGGGGAGGTGAAGGCGTTGTTTTCGCCGCCCACCAGCTGCAGGGGCTCGTCGTAGCTGGGGATATTCACGGAGCCCGAGAACATCAGGTGCTCGAACAGGTGAGCAAAGCCGGTGTGGGCCGGGTCTTCGTCGCGGGAGCCCACGTTGTAGAGCACGTTGAGCACGGCCATCGGCGTGCTGTGGTCTTCGTGAACGATGCAGCGCAGGCCGTTGGCGAGGGTGAATTCTTCGAAATGAATCATGCAGGAAATATCGGGGAGGAAACGGCCGAATGGGCCGGCAAAGTACACAACCGGCCACCTAAAACAGAAGTTTCCGGCGGCCGGCAGCTACTATACGCAACCGGGCTACAACGTGGCCCGCACGCCCACCAGAAACGTGCGCGCCACCGGGTACGCCCCCACATCCAGGCCAGCCTGCTGGTTGTCGGAGCCGGCGGAGCTGACGTTGGGGTCGTAGCCTCGGTACCCGGAGAGCACCAGCAGGTTCTGGCCGCCCAGCCACACCTGCACGCTGCGGGCCTCTTTCTCCCACACCTTATAGCTGAGCGTGAGGGCTGACAGCCGCACATGGTTGCCGGATTGCAAAGTGGAAGAGCTGGACAGCGGCAGTTGGGTGCCGGCCGCTGGTACATCGGTGCCCGTGTTGGTGGGCGTCCAGCGGTCCAGCACCCGGCGGGAGGCGTTGGTGCGGCCGTTGGGCGCGTCCAGCAACCGCAGCACGGTATTGTTCATCTGGTAGCCGAACATCCCGTCGGCCTGGAGCTGCGCCTCAAACCGGTCCAGCGTAAGCTGCTGACTGAAGCTGAGCAGCTGCCGGGGCAACCCGCTGCCCAAGGGCTGCTGGTCCTCCATGTTAATCCGCCCGTCGCTGTTCACATCCTCGTAGCGCGGGGTGCCGGTGGCATCCAGGCCCTGGGCACGGAGCCCGTAAAACGTGCTGATGGACTGCCCGTCGGGGCTGCGGTGGTAGGGGAAGAAGTAGCCGAGGGTGCGGTCCGCCTCCTCAAACCGGTTGCGGTTGGCGGCGGCGGCCAGCCGGCTCGTGCCCTGCAGCTGGCCGGCCTGCCAGCTGCTTTGCAGCGTCAGCTCCAGGCCGGTGTTGCGCACGTAGTTTTGCACTGTCGGGTCTGTCGTTGCCGGCAGGCCCAGCAGGTACAGGGTGCGGGCGGTGCGGCGGGCGTAGGCCTGGGCCGTTACGGTCAGGTGGCCGTTGAACAGGCCCGCTTCGATGCCCGCATCTACCTGCCGGGTCAGCTCGGGCACGAAAACGTCGATCTGACTACCCGGCCCGCCCGGTCCCGCTACTGGCAGCTGGAAGAAGTTGCGCGCGCCGTTGCCCGCCCCCGAGGTCCGGCCCCAGCCCACCCACACGTCCAGCATGCCGGGGGCCGAGGTCCAGAAGTTCTCTTTGGCCGCGTGCCAGCGCACCTGCGCGCCCGGCAGCCAGCTCCACCGGTCATCTGTCGTGAACACGCTGTTGGCGTCGTGGCGCACCGTGGCCTGCACCTGGTACCGCTCGGCGAAGGTGTAGCCGGCCGTGAGCTGGTAGAAATTCCGCTGGGCCAGGCTTGCGGACCTACTGAAACCCGCGAAATCCGGCTGCCCAGGCACGTAGCGGCGCTGCTCCGTAGTGCTTTCCTGCTTCTGGTACTGCGCTTCCAAACTGGCCGTTACCGCGTGCCGCTCCCCATCAAAGCTACGGGCGTAGCGCAACGCCGGGTGCAGCACCAGCTGCCGGTAAGTGGCCGTGAGGGTGCCGCTTTCCCCGGACGGGAAGCCCACAAACCCCAGCCGGTAGGAGCGGCTGCGCAGCGTGGCCCGTTCCAGGTTACCGCGCACGTCCAGCGTGAGGCCGGTCGTCAGCTCGTAGCGCGCCCCCAGCTGAGCCAGGAGCCGCTGCTGCTGCGGGGTCTGGTAATCCTGTTGCACCTGGTCGAGGGGGTTTACCTCGTAGCCGGTGGGCGTATCCGTGGGCCTCAGGGTGGGCGCGGCAAGCACGGCATTCGACAAGGCGTAGTGCGCGGGCACCCGCTGCTCGGTCTGGCTGAAGCTGCCGGTGGCGTCCAGGTGTAGGTGCTGGCCGATTTGCTGGTTGAGGGCGGCGCGGGCGGCGTAGCGGCGCAGCCGCGAGGTCAGCACCACGCCCTGCTGGTTTAGGTAGTCGGCGGCGGCGTAGTAGCGGGTGGTGGCCGTGCCGCCGCCCAGACTCAGGTGGTGCTCCTGCACGGCGGCCGTGCGCACTAGCTCATCCTGCCAGTCGGTGCCCCGGCCCAGGGCCGCCAGCTGGGCCGGGCTGAACGGGGCCGGCTGCCCGAAGCGCAGCGCGGCTTCGTTGCGCAGGTCGGCGTACTGGCGGGCATCCAGCAGCTCGTAGCGGGTACGGGCCTGCTGCACCCCGCCGTAGCCGGCATAGCGCAGGCGCGGCTTGCCGACGGTGCCCCGCTTGGTGGTGATTTTGATAACGCCATTGATTCCCTGGGAGCCGTAGAGCGCGGTTTCGTAGGCTCCTTTCAGCACTTCCACGCTGGCAATATCCTCGCTCGGGATGCTCAGCAGCGGGTTCACGTCCAGCTCCTGCCGCTCGGCCGGCACCACGTCTATCAGCTGGCCGTCCCGGTCTTCCCCGCGAAACGTGTGCTGAAACACCGGCACCCCATCCACCACGTACAGCGGCTGCGCGTTGCCCGACAGGCTGGCCGCCCCCCGCAGCCGCACCGCCACCTGCGCCCCCGGTGCCCCCGAGTACGGCGTGGCCTGCAACCCGGCTATCTGACGCAGCTGCTCCTGAAGGGGGAGGAATGGGAGGATGCGGTAGCCGATAACTTGTATAACCTGCGCAGTTGGGCAAGAATGCACGATGCGCAGCACAGAATCCTGCACAGCTACTTCAGGCAATCGAACGGTATCCGGCTGCTGGGCCAGGGCGGGGATGGATAGCGGCAGCAACAGGCCGAGGGCGTATAATTGATTCATACAGCGGGATAGGGGAGGAATGCGGCCCCGAAGATAGATGCCCCCTGCCCCCCGATTCCATATTCCGCCCCGAAAAAAACACCGCCGCCCCGTTACCACAACGGCCTGCCCCGGTCCCCGGCAGGGGGAGGGCAGGCCGCAGGGAAACAGCGCCGGAACCGGCCGCTACGCCACCGTGGGCAACGGCGTGGGGCCGGGCAAGGGCCGCGTGGGCTGGTCGTAGAGCACGCACTGCTCGTACTCGGTCACGTCGGTTTGCACGTAGAGGGCCTTGCCTAGTTCGCAGAGGTAGCTAACCCAAGTTACGGGCTATAGGCCAGCTTGTTAAAGGGTATGAGCTAAAATGAAGAGGGCAATTTTCAGGGCAAATCCGGCGATAGTCACCGCATGAATCTGTTTGGGAAGGCGGGCGGTGAGTTGACTGAAGCAGGTTTTGATGCCTTTGCGAAAATGCTGAAGCAGAAAGTCTTGCGCTGGGTGCAGCGGGCGTTTGCCGACCACAGCCTGCACTTCGGCACACGCCGGTTGCGGGCCGAAGTGCAGGCTGGTTGCGGGCTGGTTGCGGGCCGAAGTGTAGGCCCAGGGCCATGCGGTCGGCCGCTGGCGCATCCGCCGCGTGCGCAAAGCGCACGGCCTGCGGGCCCGGCAGCCCCGAACCATGTGTGGGTAGGTGACATCCCGCCGCCTGCCCCGGCAAGGCGGCGGCGGGCTCTACCGGGCCGTGTGGCTGGACCGCTGTTCGCGCAAAACTGTCGGCTGGGACGTGCCCGAGTCCGCGCCCACGCCTTGGACGTGCTGCAGCCTCCGGCTGGGCTCATCGTGCATTCCGACCAGGGCAGTCAGTACACGGCCACCTGATTCAAAGACCTGGTGGTCCCACACGGTGCCGGGCAGAGCATGAGCCGGCGCGGCAACTGCTACGACAATGCCCACGCGGAATCTTCTTGGAGCTGCTTCAAAGCCGAACTGCTCGACGGCGGCCGCTTTCCCGGCCTGACCGAAGCCCGGCTCGAAATCAGCCACCACATCGCCTAGTACAATGCCGAACGCCGGCATTCCGCGCTCGGCTACTGCTCACCCAACCACTGCGAAACCCAGCTGCAAACCACATCCCAACGCTGTCCGCCTTCGCTAGACCACCGCACAGCCGGCGGTGAACCGACGCAGCTCCGGTGCTTATCACTGGCTTGGGCTCTTGGCGGAAGCTGGTCACGGCAAGGTGCCCAAAACTTCATCCGCCAATTGCCTGAATAGCGTGACTACCTAGGGTAGTCGGCAGTACAGAAAAGGTATCCGGAAACAGGTTATGTACTGAAAAGCCCTTGCTACTTACAAGTAGCAAGGGCTTTTCAGTCAAGATACCCGAACCCCGATTAGGGGTTAACGTGCTTGAGTTTGAGGCGACGACGCTCCTGGGCCTGCTTAACGCGACGGTGGATAGTCTCACGGGTGATTTCCGACTGCTGAGCAGCGGCGGGAGTGTTTTCGGTCTTGGTGGGCTTGTTCGACATACAAGAGAAAGTTATTGACTACGCAAATATACCCATCCCCGGCACATTGGGTTCTACGCTATTTTCACAAAATGGGCTGGGTCTGAAAAGTAGTGCTGCAAAATGCGCCGAATGCAGGCTACCTGGACGAGTCCACCAGTCACGTGTTTAGGTTTCGCTGCATATCGTGGTATAGGGGGAGGGTAGCACAAGAGTAGGAACAGAAAGTAACGGTAGGGGAAAGCTGCGCGGGCGGGTATCTCATAATATGGCCTTCTGGTAGGCGTTTGCCCCACGGGGAGCAGACTCCCAGCACTTGGCGTACGAGGAGGATACCTGCTGACCGAAAGCCCCCCGCGTAATCCAGGCCTATGGCCGCAGCCATCAGTGCCCACTATTCCGTCAGCTGATCGGGCGTTGATCAACGAAAAAGGGCAGTTCATCACTCGGAGTTCGTCCGACGAAGTAGCGTGACTTGATTTGGGCTTTCCAACAGGCATCTGCTACTACTTCTTATCCATGAGACACTTCCTGACTTTCTTGCTGGTCCTGCTCAGCGCCCACATCCTGCCGGCCCAATCCCGTAGCTCGGCGGCCCCATTGCCAGCCAACCGAATTACCGTGACCGTGCATCCCGGCATTGAGGTGTTTACGATAGTGCAGCTGCTGGCCGGCAAGTACCCGATGCCCAACAAATCAGCTTACGCCAAGGAAACCGAGGCCTATTTTGTTCCGTTCGTGAACCATCCGGCGGTGCAATATGCCCGCCAGTTGAAAAAGGTATACCCTGACCTGACGGAGCTGGGCTACTGCCTCGACAACTTCCCCAAAGTGCGCATGCACTATCCGGAGCATTCCGTCTGGTACAGCCTCAACGGCAAGGATTCGGTGCAGACCTACATGCGCCTCTGCCAGCAGTTTTTTGAGGACAGTCATTTCTGGGCTTTTTACCAGCAGCACCAGGCCGACTACGCCGCCTGGGCCAAGCCCGTGCAGGCCCGCTTGGCCCAGGAGGGCCTGGTCAACAAGCTTGACTCACTCTACCGATTTCCCACCAAAGCCGCCCGCTGGGCCGTTTACCTCGACCCGCTTAACGGCTGGGGCGCCCACGCCATTTCGGCCCCGGAGCTTAACCCGCGCTACGCCGATCAGGTAGCCTACACCGTCGGCTTCCTCAACCGCGAATCGACCGATACGAGCAGCCCGAGCTTTAGCCTAGGTACCGAAGCGGTGGTGCTGGTCTGGCACGAGGGGAGCCATAACTACACCAGAGCCCTGCAACGCCGCTACCAGAACGATATCAGCAAGCTGGCTTACCTGTTCAACCCGACCGACGCGGGCATGCAGCGCAACAACATCCACAGCTGGGCCCACTGCTTCGATGAGAACCTGGTGCGCGGCGTGGTCATTGCCCTGTTCCGACAGTATCACTCCCCGAAAGAAGCCCGCAAACAGGCCGCCCAGGAGGTAGTTGGGGACTTTCAGTACGCCGGCGACATTGCCGACGTGATTACCGCCGAATACAGCGGGCGGCCAGCCAGCCAGGATTTCGCGCAGTTCTTTCCCCGAATTCTGACGTACTTGGCGCAGAAATACCCCACCGCCGAATCGACTACCCGATGACCGTTGCCCGGCCGCGCGCCTTTCCCGAGTGGCCCATCCACCTGCTGATCTGGGGGTTGCTGCTAACCAAAGACCTGGTGGTAATTTATACCACGCCCGCCGACCGCCCCCCCGCCCTGGCGGGCGCCACGGCCGGGTTGGTAACGCTGGGCTACCTGCTCATCAATGCCACGGCCTTTTACCTGCCCGTGGGGCTGGTAGCCCGGCCGCTGCTGACGGGCGCGCTGAACTGGCCGCGTTTTGGCCGGGCCGCCGGGGGCCTGCTGCTGACGTTGCTGCTCATTACGGGGGTGCGCTACGGGCTGGAGTTTCTGGTATTCAAGCCCCTGCTCGGCTTCGATAACTACGAGCACAACCCGACGTTTACCGCGCGATGGTTTGTGGAGAACAGCGTCCGGTTTTATTTCGATTACGTGCTCTACGGGCTGCTCTACGCGTTTATCCGGCACCAGCTGCTGACCGAGCGGCGGCGGCGCGAAACCCAGCAGGCCCACACCGCCGCCGAGCTGACCTTTCTCCGCTCGCAGCTGAATCCGCACTTTCTCTTCAACACCATCAACGACATCTACGCCCTGGTGTATCAGCAGTCGGAGGCGGCGCCGCGGGCGTTGCTCAAGCTGGCCGAGCTGCTGCGCTACATGCTGCACGATGCCCACCACGACCAAGTGCTGCTGTCCCGCGAGCTGGACTACCTAAACGGCTTGATTGAGCTCCAGCGGATCGGCTCGAAGGACAACCTGCACCTCGACTACCAGCTCCGGGGCCCGCTCAACGGGCAGCTGATTGCGCCCATGCTACTGGTTTCCTTCGTGGAAAACGCCTTCAAGCACGGGCTGCTGACTGACGCGGCCCGGCCGGTTACGCTCCACCTGGACCTGACAGCTACCACCCTGGATTTGCGCCTGCACAACGCCCGCAACGAGCAGCAGAAAGACCAGGTCGGCGGTATCGGGCTGGCCAACGTGCGGCGGCGGCTGGCGCTGCTCTACCCGGACCGGCACACGCTGACCATTGCCGATTCGCCCACCGATTTTCAGGTAACGCTCCGCCTTGCCCTATGACTGAGCCCATGCATTGCCTGGTGATTGACGATAAGCCCTTGGCAATCGATATCCTGACCGATTACGTGGGCAAGGTGCCGTTCCTACACCTGGCCGGCAGCAGCCAAAACCCGCTGGAGGCCCTGCAGTGGGTGGGCGAGCGGCGCGTCGATTTAATCTTCCTCGACATTCAGATGCCCCAGCTCACGGGGCTGCAATTCCTGCAGGCCCTGGACCGGCGCGCCCCGGTGGTACTGACCACCGCCTACCCCGATTACGCGCTGGCGGGCTTCGAGCACGATGTAATTGATTACCTGCTCAAGCCCATCCCGTTCGAACGCTTCTACCAGGCCGTGCAGAAAGCCCAGCGGCGCCTGCGCCCGGCGGTGGAGGAAACCTCCCGCCCGTACGTGTTTGTCAAAACTGAACATCGGCTGCAGCGGATTGATCTGGATGAGGTGCTCTACGCGGAGGGCTTGCAGAACTACGTCATTGTGCACACGCTAACCGGGAAAGTAATTGCCCGGCAAACCCTCAACAGCCTGGAAACGAGCCTGCCCGCTTCGGCCTTTGTGCGCGTCCACAAGTCGTTTATTGTGGCCCTGGCTCACGTGCATAGTGTAGAGCGTAGCCGGATTTTCATTCAGGCCACCGCAGATGAGCCCCGGTGCATTCCCGTCGGCGATGCCTACCGCCGTACTTTCTACGAACGGCTGTAGTCTACATGTCTCAACCCGTAGGGCCGCTAGTGGCGCGCTTCCCCAGACCAATAGTAATCGGGAAACCTCGCTCGGTAAATTAGTAAGGCTTCGGCCACTGCAGGCGGCAGCTGGTGCTGCGGCCACCGGCACTGATCTGGTGCAGGATGCCCTTGAAAACCAAATCAGTCGTGTCCCGACCGGCCGTGTCCTGGGAGCACCTGGCCATGCGAGCCCATTTTGAAGAAGTCAGCCCGCCACTGGCGGTGGTGCTTATTGACCAGTAGGTTGTTAGCAGCTTTCAGCATAGCATGCAAATCCGCCTTTTTGAAAGAAGGCTCCTAAGTACCGGAGTGGTGGTAGCAAGCGGGCCGAAACGGGTATTAAGGGTATGTTGAACGCCCCCACCGGCAGCCCTTTGCGTGACCAAGAAGTAGCGGTCAACTAAGCTTGTCAGCCATTTCTTGGTTACTTAAAGGAGGCCCTGAACTCCAACGGCGACAGGTTCGTCTTGGCTTTGAACAGCTTGTTGAACGAGGGCACATGCTCGAATCCCAGTTCGTAAGCAATTTCGCTGACCGTCCGGGTGGTGGTCGAGAGTTTTTCCTTGGCTTTGGCGATGAGCAGGGCATGAATGTGCTGCTGGGTGCTTTGCCCCGTGACCACGCGCAACAGATTGCCTAAATATTTGGGCGACAGGTGGAGATAGTCGGCCACGTACTGCACGGTCGGCAAGCCTCTTTCTGGTAAATTGTCGTAGTTAAAATACGCTTGCAGCAGGGTTTCTACCCGTTCGAGCACCTCGTGGTTGGCCTTTTCGCGGGTCAGGAACTGACGGTGATAAAACCGGTCGGCGTAGTGCAGCAGGCTTTCCAGGTGCGAGACGATAATCTGCTTGCTGAAGCGGTCCAAGTTGGCGCTGCATTCCTGCTCCATCGTGGCAATGAGGCCCGTGACGGTCATTTCCTCCTTGGCCGACAGGAACAGCGCCTCCTTGAGCGCGTAATCCCAGAAATCGTACTGCTGGATGGTTTTGGCCAGCGGCGTGTTCCATAGGAAATCCGGGTGGAGGTAGACCACCCACCCGGTTTTTTCCACGGCCTCGGCCGGATCGGCCACCCCGATGCTAAACACCTGGTTGGGCGCCATAAACGACATGACGCCGTCGTTGAAGTCGAACGAATGCTGCCCGTACTGCACGCGCACATTGCGCATTCGCTTGACGGAAATGGCGTAAAAATCCAGGACCATGCTCGTCGCCTGTTCGTTTCTGTGCGGCACGGCACTCACGTCCACGACGCTGAGCAGCGGGTGCTGGGGCGGGGGCAACCCCACAAACTTGTGAAACTCGCTTAGCGTCTGAAAGCGTCTCATGCTGACTCGTCTTCGGGGCGTATTTCCAGCACCAGCTTGCCCCGCACGCGCAGGGTTTGGCTGTCGCGGTGGGCGTCGGCCACCTGCGCCAATGGATACACTTGGCTAACAAGTACTTTTACTTTGCCCGCGTCAATGAGTTGCGCAATTTCCTGCAACCACTCCTGCCGGGGCTGGTTGGCCGATAGCTCGCTTTTTGCCTGTTTCTGGGCCAGGGCGGCGAGCACGGCCTCGTCAAACGGCGCATCTACATTGACCGTGACGAAGATGCCGCCGGCCTTCAGGGCCGGGACCACTTTCAGCCGCTCGGCGTTGTCGCGCAGGGGCGAGGCTTCCAGTAGCACATCCACATCGTGCACCAGCTCCGCTACCTGCTGGCTGCGGTAATCAATGACCTCGTCGGCCCCCAGTTGCTTGACGTAGTCCAGGTTGCTGGCCGACGCGGTGCCGATGACGTACGCGCCCCTAGCTTTGGCAAATTGCACGGCGAAGCCGCCCACGCCTCCCGAGGCTCCCTGAATCAGGATGCGCTGGCCGGGTTGTAGCTTACCTTGCTCGAAGAGAGCCGTCCAGGCCGTGAGGCCGGCCAGTGGCACGCCCGCTGCCTCCACGAAGCTGAGGCTCTTTGGTTTGAGGGCAAACTGCGTGGCTTTTGACGTGCAAAACTCGGCGTAGCTGCCCGCCCCGGGAAAGTTGGGCTCGCCGTACACGGCATCGCCTTTCTGAAACCCGGTAACCTCGCTGCCCACTTCTTCCACCACGCCGGCCGCATCCCAGCCCAGGGTCATCGGCAGGGTCAAATAGGGCCGCAGCACCTCATTGCCGCCTTCCCGAATGCCCCAATCTACCGGGTTTACACCACTGGCGTACACCTTGATCAGGAGTTCATCGGCCGCCGGCACGGGCCGCACGACGTCTTCTAGTTGCAGGACCTCGGGGCCCCCAAATGCGTGGATTCTGACCGCTTTCATAACCTGTTATTTTTGGTTTGTTAACGATACAAAGTTCCTCACTGCTTGAGAAGCAGGTTTAACCAAAATGCCTTTTGTGTTAGCCAAAGTGACGCCGCGTTCCAACTACTGCCATCCTGCATGTGTAGCTGACCAGCTATTCACGCGCGCTGCGTCCCGACTTTATTCATGGTCAACTGCTGCACCGAGTCGGCGGGGTTGCTCTATTCGTGTAACAACACCCTAAAGTGCTTAGCGTGTAAATCTGCCCTTTCGGAAGAACAACCCCGAAAACGGCGAACATAGCCAGTTCAAGAAACAGATCGAAAGACAGACTGCTTAGCGCCCATGCTGGTTAGCTGACTCGCTTTCAGATCTTCTCGGATTTGAATCGTAGCAGCTTGTAGCTTTCAACCCCGAGAGCAGTGGCAGGCCATATCAGTTTATCAGTACATGCCGTTTAGTGACCGGTCTTCTGCGGTTCATCGAATCAGGGCTTGTACGTGCTTCATCTCACGGCCAAGCTACTTTCCGCTTCCCGGCTGAAACAGGACCGGCCGGATTATTCGGCCACACTCAACTTGTCAGGCAGTGTAGTACACCCGTTGCCCCTGGCAGTATACCCGACACGCAAGCAACGCTAACAGGCCGTATCCGACTCGCTACCCGTCTCCTGCCAGTCCCGAATATGTTCCTACGCGTTGCCGGCACCTGGTTGCGAACTGCTTCAGCTGAGCTGTCAACCGTTGCCCCCTACGGATATCGTATTACCTTCTGCGCCGGAACACAAAAGTGCCCCGTAATCGTCTGTTGCCTGCTGGATAAGTCAGGCAACAGACGATTACGGGGCACTTTCTTCAAGGGCAGGTGCTTACTGGTCGGCGGATGCCGGTTGCCCGGCCGAAGCCTGATCCTCAGTGTTCGTCAGATCGGCCAGCGTCAGCTCGCTCGCGAATTCCTCCATGGGCGTGCGCACCTTTTTCATCTTTACCAGCCAGTCTTCCGACTCCTGCCGGTAGCCGAGCGGCAAAAGCACCGCGCTGCGGTAGCCACTGCCTTTCAGCTGCAGCAGGGTATCCAACTGGTCGGCGCTGAAGCCTTCAATGGGCGTAGCGTCCACGCGCTGTTCCGCCGCCGCCGCAATGGCCATAGCAAAGGCAATATAGCTCTGCTTGGCCGCGTGTTGGGCGTGCCACTCCGGGCCCAGCGGCTCGTACATGGCCCACAGATTCTGCTTGTAGTCCGCCATGGTCTGGTACGGCAGGCCGCGCTGGTCCATGGTGTAGTTGAAGACGCGCGTGATGCGCTCCTCGCTGTAGCCGTCCCAGGCCACAAACACCAGCAGATGCGAGCAGTCCGTGACCTGACTCTGGTTGAAGGACACCTCCCGGATCTTGGCCAGCAGCGCCGGGTCCGAGATAACCAGGATCTTGTAGGGCTGCAGTCCCGACGAGGATGGGGCCAGGCGCGCCGCTTCCAGGATGTAGTTCAGCTTATCGGCGGAGATACGCTCCCCATTCATTTTTTTGGTGGCGTAGCGCCACGTCAGGTCTTCGAGTAATGACATGATGAAAGGTGTTTTTCTGGAATTGTTCCGGCGCAAAGGTAAAACCCCTTGCTGACAAGCCGTACCTTTGGGACAAAAGGTAACCGGGACATCCGCGTCCGTCTGGTGACAATCAGGTAACCACTTCTTCACATGCAGCAAGATTCGGTAGATCATTCCTTCACGGGCGCCTGTGCCCATCGTATGCGTGCCATCGACGATACGCTCGACATCCTGAGCGGCAAGTGGAAGCTCGCCATCATTGCCCGCCTCTGCCACCAGCCGATGCGCTACTCGGCCCTGTTGCGCGAGGTAACGGGCATCTCCGGCAAAGTGCTGAGCCGGGAGCTACAGGATCTGGAAACCAACGGGCTCATCGTGCGGCACGTGGCCACGAGCAAACCTTTGACGGTCACTTACAGCCTCTCCGAAACTGGTCGCTCACTGACCGTCCTGACCGACAGCCTGGCGGAATGGGGCCTGGCCCACCGCGCCCGCATGATGCAGACGGGCGAGTAAGCCTCGCACGCTTTTATCGAAACCGCCGACGGTTTCGCCCGCGCGTACCCGTCCTTTCGGGTGCCGGCAATCGGACGTTTCGGGCAGGTTATACATCCACACGGCCGCAACGCGCAGCCCCAGCGTATCCAGTCGCTGGCCGTTACCCATACCGCCCTCTGAAGTGCCGCGTGCCGGTGCCAAGTAGTAGTGATAGTGGTACACAAAACCAGGTACTTATGCGGCGGGGTAGCTCTCCCTGCTACCGATTCCAGCTCACAAGTACAACGCGCTAAGCAACGACGCAGGACCGCCGAAGCGCTGGGCAGCAGAAGCTCATTCCCTGTCCTCCCTAGACAGCGCAGGGGCTTCGCAACACGCTCACAGGATCAGCCAAGGACGCGTCCGCAACCGAGTGGATAGCTCTGCGACGGCGCGATGTCAGGTCATCAACTCTGCGGTTTCACTAGCCACTTCCCGCGTTCGGCTTCCTCTACCAAAGCCACGCCTTGGCTCAGGTATACCTGCTGCAGGTGCTCGTCAAAGGAGCAGCCCTTGGGAAGCTTTTTAACGACCACGGTTTGGTATATGACTTCCATTTTATGCAGCCGGTATCGCACGGCCTCGAGAGCATCAAAAAGTGCGGGGCAATCAGGTTTTGAGTTAAGCAACTACTAGCCCTCTGGTAACCCAGACCGCCCACATAAGGATAACTGCCCCACACTTTTTGATACTCTCTTGCCATCGAGGCGGGTGTGCGCTCCGCGCTGGATTACGTGCTGCTGCATGAAGCCACGCACGTGGTGGATGCCGCGCTGAAACTGAACCCGGCGTATGCGGCAACGGGCCAGCAGCTCGACAGCGCGGCCGCCAAGCCTTTCACCGCCGGAATCTGGAAAAGCCGCACCCTGCCGGTTGCTGGCTGGCACCATGCGCTGCTGCTGCAGATTCCGTTCCGGCGGGGCGGGCGGGCGCTGCCCATTTCCGACGCAGCCCAGGTGTACTCACTATTGCAGCAAAAACCGTTCGTTTCCCTCTACGGCAGCAGCTGGAGCGAGGACTTGGCCGAATTAGTGACCGTCGCCTACTTCACCCGTAAGCAGCAGCCATTTCGCATCGTGCTGCGCCGGAGCGACCAGCAAATCTGGGCCTATGAATCCATGTAATTGGTGCTGGTGCCGCGTACGGCCCCTAAGACGCCTGCGCGCCTGAGTACGCCGATGGGTAAACGCTCGCGCCGGCCCCTGGCCCGGGGGAAACCGCAACGCTGGTGCGCGGGGCCTGTTCTGCCTGCGCATGAGTTGACGCGAAAAGCTTCCCTGACCACGTAAGCAACCGGAGCAGCTCTGGCGGCTCCATCGGTGCGGCATCAGGCAACGCAGGCTGCCCGGAGCCGGCTATCAGCGTTACAATGCGGTTTGCTGCGCTACTCCGGTAATCACACGCCGGAGCTGGCCCTGGTAGGCATGGCCCCATTCGCCCAAGGAGGTGAGGTGGTATTCCACGTGGCGGGTCTGCTGCGAGAAGTCCTCTTTGCGCAGTAGCTCGTGGTCGACCAGCTACCGGAGCTGCAGCGTCAGCACGCGGCGCGTGGCCTAGGGCAGTCGGCGGTGCAGTTGGCTGGGGCGCCGCAGGCCCTGGGTCACGAAATAGAGCAGGCCCATCTTCCATTTGCCGCCCAGCACCTCCCGCAGCAGGTCGAGGCCGCGGTCTAGGTTAGGGACAATTTTGTGTTCGTACATGGGGCAGTGGGAAGTAAGGAGGATGAAAAGACTTAGAGCGTGTTTGGGAATTAGGGGAGACGATTTAGGCACATGGTGATGTTGGCCAGCAAGAGCCAGCAGGCATGACTGGCGGGGGTATATTCATAGTCCACGGCCAGCCGCCGGAAGCAGGCCAGCCAGGCAAATGTGCGCTCCACCACCCAGCGCCGGGCCACGGGCACAAAGCCGCGTTGGGTGGATGGGCGACTGACCACTTGGTTGGGCAGGCCGAGGCTGCGCAGGTGGTCGGCAAAGCGGCCCTGGTAAGCCGCGTCGGTCAGCACCAGTGCACCCGGGCCGCCCGCCAGGGCCGGTGGGGCAGCAAGCCCAGGGCTCCGCAGCTGTCGTGGCCGTTGGCCGCGTGTACGTGCGTGGCCCAGATGTGCCCACCCGAGTCGGTGAGAATCTGTCGTTTCCGCCCGTTGACACGCTTGCCCCCGTCCAGGCCCCGGTGCTCGAAAATGCGGGGCGCCAGTTTCACGCTCTGGCTATCCACGCAGACCAGCGACGGCAACGCCTCCCGCCCGTCGTGGAGCCGATCCAGCGCATTGAGCACCGTGTTCAGGCGTGCCCAGAGGCCTGTTTGCTGCCAGCGGTAGAAATAGCAATAGACCGCCGTCCAAGCGGGAAACTCGGCCGGTAAGGCCCGCCACTGGCCACCGGTGCGGCAAACATAGAGCAGGGCATCGACTACTTGGTGCAAACACAGCCGGCGGCGCCCTTGCGCCGGCAGCAGGCAGGCCATAACTTGCCACTGCGAGTCAGTAAGGGATTGATAACCGTCAACCATAAGCAGAAGGGAGCTTAGGAACTCCGCCTGCAACTTACTAGCTCATTTATATTTACGCACTAGCCAAATTCCTAAACGCGCTCTAAGTCTCACTGAATGGGCCCGAAATATTTTTCGGGCCCATTCAGTGCAGAATCAAGTCAAGTTCACTTTTCCCAGCAGCTTATCCAAGGTAATAGGGTAGTGGCGAACCCGCACGCCGGTGGCATTGTATACCGCGTTGGCAACGGCCGCAGCTACGCCCACTAGGCCCAGCTCGCCAATGCCTTTGGCTTTCATCGGTGACATGGTGGGGTCGAGGTCCTCTAGCAGGATTACCTCTTGGTGCGGAATGTCGGCGTGAACGGGCACTTCGTACCCCGCCAGGTCGTGGTTTACGAAAAAGCCGACCTGCTTGTCCACCACCAACTCTTCCAGCAAGGCGGCGCCTACCCCCATCGTCATCGCGCCGATGACCTGGCTGCGGGCGGTTTTGGGGTTCAGGATACGTCCGGCGTGGCACACGGCCAGCATGCGCCGTACCCGTATCTCGTGGGTGTACCGGTGCACCCCTACCTCTACGAAGTGCGCCCCGAACGTGTCTTGGGCATACTGTTTGGCGAGCGTGCCATAGGTCATGGTATCTTCAGCCACCAGTTCGGCCGCCTTGGCGGCATCCCCCAGCGCGTAGCTGCGCTTGCCGGCCAGCACCTGCCCGTTCGCAAATTGGGTTTCTGCGGGGTTGAGGCCGAGAGCTTTGGCCACGGCTTCGCGCAGTTTCAGGCAGGCCGCGTACACGCCCGAGGTGGACGAGGCCGCGCCCCACTGCCCCCCGGAACCCGGTGACTGCGGGAAAGCCGAATCACCCAGTTTGACGACGACCCTATCTAGCCCGACGCCCAGCATCTCGGCCGCGGTTTGCCCGATAATGGTGTAACTGCCGGTGCCGATGTCGGTCATGTCCGTTTCGACCGTAACGATTCCGTCCCGGTTCAGCCGCACCCGCGCGGCCGACGTAGTGATGGGCGCGCCCCGGATGGCCGCCGCCACGCCCACCCCGATGAGCCACTGCCCGTCCCGCACGCTGCCGGGTGTGGCCACCCGCTTGCTCCAGCCAAACCGGTCGGCTCCCGTTTGCAGGCACTCCACTAATTTCCGGGTTGAGAAGGGACGTTCCGGTTTTTCGGGGTCCACCTGCGTATCGTTCTTGATACGGAGCGCAATGGGGTCCATGTGCAGCTTCTCGGCCAGTTCGTCCATCGCAATTTCCAGGGCCATCATGCCGGTGGCTTCGCCTGGCGCGCGCATAGCATTACCTTCCGCCAGGTTGAGCACGGCCAGCCGCAGCTCGGTGAAGCGGTTGGCCCCCGCGTACAGCAGCTTGGTCGACGCGGTGGCCGCTTCGGTGCGCCCGCCGGGAAGGTTGCCCGACCAGCTTTCATGCCCGATGGCGGTGAGGATGCCGTCGGGCGTGGCCCCCAGGCGAATGCGCTGAATGGTGGCGGGCCGGTGGGTGGTGTTGTTGAAAATCTGGGGCCTGGTCAGGGCTACTTTCACGGGCCGGCCGGCGGCGCGGGCGGCTAACGAGGCCATCACGAGGTCGGACAGCGCCGTGCCTTTCCCGCCAAACCCTCCGCCGATATAAGCCGAAATCAGCCGGATGTTTTCCTGCGGAATCCCCAGAATGGTGCCCAGGTCCCGCGCCCCCCAGTTGAGTTGCTGTACCGAGCACCAGCATGTGAGCTTGTCGCCTTGCCAGTGGGCCATCGTGGCGTGCGGCTCCATCATGGCGTGGGTCTGGTCGGGGGTGGTGTAGGTGGCGTCCAGCTGGACGGGGGCAGCCGCGAAGGCGCCCTCGAAGTCCCCGACCTTTGTTTGCGGGGCGCCGCCAAACTCCCCTTGCTTGGGTACGATAGCCGTGTCTTTAGCTGCCGTGAGGTCGAAGGCTCCCTTGGTTTGGGTGTACGTGACCTTTAGCAGGGCCGCGGCGGCCCGCGCCTGCTCGAAGGTTTCGGCTACTACCACCGCCACGGCCTGGTGGTAATGGTCCACGGCCGGCCCCGCCAGCAGGCGGTCGGCGTAGAACTTGCCCGGCGGCAGTTGCCCGACATCGGCCGCCGTCACGATGGCCAGCACGCCGGGCGCGGCCTGCGCTTTGCGCCGGTCAATGCGTCTGATTTGTCCCTTAGCAATAGCAGCCCCGACCACGTACCCGTAGGCGGGGTTCGGCGCGGCCTGGTGGTACTCGTAGGCGTAGGGTGCCGTGCCAGTCGTTTTCAGCGGGCCTTCGAGGCGGCTAGCCGGCTGGCCAATAACCTTCTGCTGGTCAATGGGATTGATGCCGGCGGGGGTTTCAAATTTCATATCAGTGTCTTGCCTCGTTTAGAACGGCGGCTACCGTGTTTTCCACCAGTGCCAGCTTGAATGCATTTTCCTTCGTGGGCCGGGCCCCTTGCAGCAGCTGCGCGGTAAATTCCTTCGCGCCGGCCGGCAGCAGCTGCTCAGCGGTTTCTACGCGCCAGGGCTGGGGGGCTACCCCGCCCACGGCAATCCGGCCGGTGCCGTCTTTCTGTACAATGGCCCCGACCGAGATGAGCGCAAACGCGTAGGAAGCCCGGTCGCGCACTTTCTGGTAGATATGCACCCCGCCCACGGGAGGCGGCAGCAGCACCGCCGTGATGAGTTCGTTTTTCTCCAGGATCGTCTCCAGGTGGGGAGTTTGGCCCGGCAGCCGGTAGAACTGGGCTAGGGGAATGGTGCGGGTAGTCCCGTTAGCTTTCACGGTTTCTACCCCCGCGTCGAGGGCGCGCATGGCCACGGCCATGTCGCTGGGGTGGGTGGCGATGCAGGCATTGCTGGTCCCGATGACGCCTAACTGGCGACTGAAGCCGGCAATGGCCGCGCACCCACTGCCGGGTACCCGTTTGTTGCAGCGCTGGTTGGTATCATAAAAGTAGGGGCACCGGGTGCGCTGCAAGAGGTTGCCGGCGGTGGTGGCTTTGTTGCGGAGCTGCCCCGTAGCCCCCGCCAGCAACGCCCTGGACAACAGGCCGTAGTCCCGCCGCACGGGGAGGTGGTTGGCTAGGTCGGTGTTGGTTACCAGCGCCCCGATGCGCAGGCCCCCGGCCGGAGTGGGTTCGATTTTGTCGAGCCCCACTTTCCCCACGTCGATGATATGGGCCGGGGTTTCGATTTCGAGTTTCATTAAATCGAGCAGGTTGGTGCCCCCGGCCAGAAACTTCGACCCCGGCGTGCGGGCGGCGGCGGCGGCGGCTTCGGCGGGCGTGCGCACGCGCTCGTAGGTGAAAGTCTTCATAATTCGCTGTTTCTAGGAGTCTTTGCCGGCCACTTCGCTCATCGCTTCGGCAATATTGGAGTAGGCCCCGCAGCGGCAGATGTTGCCGCTCATGCGCTCGCGCAGCTCCATGTTCGTGGCCTGGGGCTGCTCCAAGAGGCTGGCACTGACGTGGCTGGGCATGCCGGCCTTGATTTCGGCCAGCACGGCCACCGCCGAGCAAATCTGGCCGGGGGTGCAGTAGCCGCACTGGTAGCCATCGTGCTTGATAAAGGCGGCCTGCATGGGGTGCAGCTTGTCCGGGGTGCCTAGGCCTTCGATGGTCGTGATGGCATCGTCCTGGTGTTGCAGGGCCAGCGACAGGCACGAGTTGATGCGCTGGCCGTTGACCAGTACCGTGCAGGCGCCGCACTGGCCGTGGTCGCAGCCTTTTTTGGTACCCGTCAGGTGCAGGTGTTCCCGTAGGGTGTCGAGCAGGGTGGTGCGGGTATCCATTTCCAGCTGGTGCGGTTGGCCGTTGACGGTAAACGACACCTTTGCCTGCGAAACTGGTACCGGGGCGGCTTCTGCGCCCGTCACGTTCAGCAGGGCCAGTCCCGTAACAGCTAAGGTCGTGCTAACCAGCATTTCCCGCCGGCTAAACAGATAGTCGTTTGATTCGTCCATGGTGGGTGTTTTCGTTGCGTCTTTGGCCGAAGCGGCCTGCTTTATAAAGGGGCGAGTCGTCGTCGGGTGGCGGCGCGTCGGATGCGGGAAACGGCTGGTCGGGCATAGCGTTCTGGATTAGGTTGGTAAAACGCAGGCAACGCCACTGCCGGGCACGTCAACGGGTAGTTACAAAAGTACTGGCCTCTCCCCGCGCTTTTTTGAAGGTTTCAAACAGTAATCTATACTTTTCAAACAGTTGCCCTTTGCCGGGGCCGGCTTTCGGGCGCTACTCGCACCACGGTAGCAGGCACTTGGGCCGGGCACCTCCGCACGCTGGCTTTACCCCAGCGGATGCGCCGAGCCGCCGGCCATGACGGGCACGGGAGCGGGTGGGCCGTTATGCAGCCACCGCTCGCGCTGCCACTCCCCAAACCGGCCGTAGGGGTAGCCGGCGGCTTGGGGCGCACTCACGGCCTCCAGGGCCTGGGTGGCTTCTGCGGGCAAAACGAGCGCCGGAGCGCCCAGGTTTTCGCGCAGCTGGGCAAGGGTGCGCGCCCCGAAAATGGGGGCCGCTACCCCCGGCCGGTCGGAAAGCCACTTCAGGGCCACCTGGGTCGGCGTTGCGCCGATTTCCCGAGCGATGCGCACCACCGCGTCGATGGTGTCCCAGTTGCGGTCAGAGGCCGCGTAGTCGGCCGATACCCACTGGTACAGGTCTTTTGGCGACCCGGCGCGTGTATCCGCGGCCGGCGTGGTGCCCCGCTCGTATTTGCCGGCCAGGAAGCCCCCCGCCAGCGGCGACCACGGCAGCAGGCTCAGGCCGTTGTGTAGGGCGGCGGGCACGATTTCCCACTCAATCTCCCGCGAAAGCAGGCTGTACTGCGCCTGGATGCTCACCGGCACGGTAAGGCCCTGGGCCTGCGCCGTCGAAACCATCAACTGGAGCTGCCAGCCGGTGAAGTTGGACAGCCCGATGTAGTGAATCTTACCGGCCCGCACGGCATCGTTCAGGAAGGCGAGCGTTTCGGCCACGGGCGTTTGCATATCCGAGGCGTGCAGCTGGTAGAGGTCGATGGTTTCGACCCCGAGGCGCTGGAGCGAGGCATCGAGCGCCCGGCTCAAGTGGCGGCGGGACAGGCCCTGGTCGTTGGGGTCGGGGCTGGCGCTGAACCGGCCTTTGGTGGCCTGCACCACCCGGTCGGTGATGTCGCGGGGCCGGGCGGCCCGCCAGCGGCCCAGCACCTGCTCAGCCACGCCACCCACGTACACGTCCGAGGTGTCGAGCAGCGTGCCACCCGCCTCCACAAAGCCGTCGAGAATGGCGAAGGCATCAGCCTCCGGGGTTTCGTCGCCAAAGTACATGGTGCCCAGGGCGAGTTCCGAGACGACCATTCCGGTCGTCCCCAATTTGCGGTAGTTCAGCATAGGTTTCGTTTTTAGGTGTTACTTCGGGCTGGTCGCCAGCCACTGCGCAATGGGGAGCACCTCGGCCTGCGAGGGAAATACCTTGGTAGTGAGCACCCGGTGGACTTCAGCGTCCACATCCGCGCACCCATCCGAGAGCACCGTGAGTTGAAAGTCCTTATCGGCCGCCTCGCGCACGGTGGTCAGCACCACGCCGCTGGTGGCAAAGCCGCAGAGTATCAGTCGCTGGATGTGGTGGGCACGCAGCAGCATTTCCAGGTCGCTGCCGGTGAAAGCGCCAATGCGGTGCTTGTCGACGACAATATCCTTAGCGAGCGGAGCCAGGGCCGGCGTGAGTTTCAGGGCCTGCGCGGCGTTGCCCATGGCGTATTTTTCGCGGTGAGCGGCAAGGAACTTGTTGTTGTCGCTAATCTCGGGTGCTCCTTGCCGGAACCCGGCCCGGACGTAGATAACCAGGACGCCCTTTTGCCGCGCGCCCGCCACCGCTTTCGCCACTTGGCTGGTCAGTTCTTGGGCCCTGGCACTGGGCAAAAAGCTTAAAATGGAATCCTGCATGTCCATGACCAACAGAGCTTCAGTGTTAGCCGTCGGGGCTTGGGCACGGCCGCCGAAGCTGCTGATTAGCAGCAGCACCAGGAGCAGCGTTTTTATCCTTTTTGCTTGTAGCAGCATACTACCGAATTGGAGGGTTGAACTGGCATGAGCTCGCCGCTCGGCCAATGAGCTAGTGGCAAATCAGTTCACCTGCCTGTACTTGGCCTCATCGACTCTGCAAAAGTCCATCCTTACCGGTCTTAGCAACATGCACGATTCAAACTAAAAAGTAAGAATATCACCCAGCGCCGCCTGTTTCTGGGGTAGAGCGTCCACCATTTAAAAACCGCGAGAAAGCAGATGATTCTTCACTGATGTTACGCACAGAAGCAGTAGCGGCATTTTCAGCCGGAACCAGCAACTCAGGTTGCTGTCAGCTGCCCACAATTCCTATCTCCGTTACTTCAGGTCACTTATCCCTTTCCGGCAGGCCAGGGGCGTGCGGCCGGTGTGCTTCTTGAAGAAGTTGTTGAAGTAGGTCGGGTACTCAAAGCCCAGGCTGTAGGCAATGTCGCCCACGCTCCAATCGGTGTGCAGCAGCAGGGCTTTGGCCTCGCTCACGAGCCGGTCGGCGATGTGCGTGCTGGTCGGTTTGCCAGTTATTTCCTTCACGGCCCGGTTGAGATGGTTGGTGTGAATGGAGAGCCGGTCGGCAAAGTCCTGGGCCGTTTTCAGCGGCAGCATTTGCCGCGGGCTTTCCACCGGAAACAGCCGTTCCAGCAATTCCAGAAAGAGGGTGGCAATGCGGGAGGAGGCATTTTTGGGCGTCTGGAAGCTCTCCGACGGCTCCATGCGCATGGCTTCATGCAGGAGCAGCTGAATATAGGTGCGAACCAGGTCGTTTTTGAAGGAGTAGTCGGCGCTTTGCTCGGCCAGCATCTTCTGGAAGATGCCCGTGAGAAACTCATTCTGCGCGGCCGTCAGCTTAAACACCGGCGACTGGCCGATTTTGAACAAGGGCGACTGGGGCAGACTGTCAGACCGGTCGCTGGCCTTGATAAATGCCTCGGTAAACAGGCAGGCGTAGCCGCGGTGCTCCTCGGAGAGGATTTCCGAGGAATACGGCACGTGCGGGTTGCCAAAGAACAGGGTGGGGCCATTGAGTTCCACGCTCCGGTCGGCGTAGTGAATCAGGATATGGCCCGTCGTCAGGCAAATCTTATAAAAGTCGCGGCGGCTGTACGTCGGCACCGGGTCTACCTTGGTGAATATCTCGTAGGCCTTGAAGCCTTTGAGCTTCAGGTCGGTTACGTTGAACTGGGAAATTTGCGAGACAATTTCGTGGGCCATGCCGCAAATGTAAGAATATCAAACAGCACCCACACGGTGGCGCGCATACCGCGCCAGGGAACTGACCGTCGTTTGCGCAGTACCTAGTAGCCCTGGCCAGCGGTTATTTGATTTGTATAAAAAGCTGTTTGATTTCTCTAGTCTGCTGCGCGGCACTGCTGCCCGCGCCTTGCGTATAACAGAGACCATTCACTGTTTTCGGGAGCCGGCCGGTAGTGTCGCTTGGCGGCTACCACGCCCTCCTGACCCTGCCCATGCAACGACTTTTTTTCCTGGTAGCTCTGGCTGCCTTTTTCCTGTTTTCCACCTCTTCTATGAACGCCCAATCATCTGCGTCGCTCGACCAGCGGCAACAATCCATTGCCACCATCTCGGCCCTGACGGCCCAAGGCAATCTGCCTAAACTACATGATGCATTGAGCCAGGGCCTCGATAACGGCCTGACTATTAACGAAGAAAAAGAGGTACTGGCGCAGCTCTACGCCTATTGCGGCTTCCCACGCAGCCTGAACGGCATCAACACCCTGATGAAGGTAGTGGACGAGCGCAAAGCCCAGGGCAAGCACGACGCGGTGGGCAAGGAAGCCACGCCCGTTACCAGTACCAAATCAAAGTACGAGCGCGGCAAAAAGAACCTGGAAACCCTCACCGGCAAGCCCCAGGACAAGCTTAGCGGCGCCAACGCCTTTTGCCCCGAAATTGACGTGTTTCTGAAAGAGCACCTGTTCGCCGACATTTTTGAGCGCGACGTGCTCACGTTTCAGGAGCGGGAGCTGGCCACCGTGTCGGCCCTGGCGGCCATGCCCGGCGTGGAGCCGATGCTGCAGGCCCACCTCGGCATGAGCATGAACACCGGCCTGACCGAGGCGCAGCTGCGGCAGGTGCTGGCCCTGCAAGAGCCACTCGTGGACAAGAAACAGGCGGAAACCAGCCGCGAGGTACTGCGCAAAGCCTTGGCCGACAAGAAGTAACCCCCGCCTGCTGAAGGGCGGCCGGTTCGGCCGCCCCCTTCTTACTTTTCCACTATTTCCTTCTGCATATGCTCCTTATTAACCCAGCGCCTGACAACGCCCGCCGCGCCTTCCTGCGTAGCAGCGCCGTGCTTGGCTCGGCGCTGCTGGCCGCTCCGGCGCTGCTGACCGGCCCGGCGGCCCAGGCGGCCAGCCCGGTGGCCGCGCCGCCTACCTTCGCCCGCCGCACGCTGGGGCAGGGCAAAGCCGCTATGGAAGTGACGGCCCTGGGCTTCGGCTGCATGGGCATGAGCTACCACCGCGGGCCAGTGCCCGACCGCCAGACCATGGTGCGGCTGCTGCGAAAAGTGGCCGAGTCGGGCGTGACGCTCTTCGACACGGCCGAAGTATACGGGCCGTTTATCAACGAGGAGCTGGTAGGCGAGGCGCTGGCGCCGTTCAAGGGCAAGCTGCACATTACCACCAAGTTCGGTTTCGACATCCGCGACGGTAAAGACCGGGGCCTCAACAGTCGGCCCGAAAATATCCGCAAGGTGGCTGAAGCGTCGCTCAAGCGCCTGCGCGTGGACAGTATCGACCTGTTTTACCAGCATCGACCCGACCCCAAGGTGCCCATGGAAGACGTGGCGGGCACCGTGCGCGACCTCATTAAGGCGGGCAAGGTGAAGCGCTTCGGGCTGAGCGAAGCCAGTGCCGACGACATCCGCAAGGCCCACGCCGTGCAGCCCGTCACGGCCCTGCAAAGCGAGTATTCGCTGATGTGGCGCGAGCCGGAAACCAAGGTTTTCCCGACGCTCAAAGAGTTGGGCATCGGCTTTGTTCCCTACAGCCCGGTGGGCCGGGGCTACCTCACGGGGATGCTCAACGCGCAAACCAACCTCTACCCCGGCAACGACAACCGCCTGGGGCTGCCGCGCTTCACCCCCGAAGCCCTGCGGGCCAACTACCCGCTGGTGCAGGCCCTGCTCGACTTCGGCCAGGCCCGGGGCCTGACCCCGGCGCAGCTTTCGTTGGCTTGGCTGCTGGCCCGCCCCGAGCAAGTGGTGTCCATTCCGGGCACTACTAAGGAGGCGCACTTCCACGAAAACATGGCCGCGCTGGCTGCCAATATCGCCCCCGGCGCGTGGAAGCAGCTCGAAGCCAGCCTGGACGCCATCACCATTGTGGGCGGCCGTTACCCCCCGGAGCAGCAAGACCACTCAGGCGACTAATAAAGCAGGCAGTATGCACTATATGAACAAGATAACCCTGGTGGGTGCCGGTATGATAGTGGCGCTCGGTGGCTGCCAGATGCCCCAGACCCGGCCCTCCGTCACCCGCCTACCCGTCGACCTGCACACGTATCAGCGGCTCGATACTGTGCACTACACGGGCACGGGCTACCTGCGTTTGTTGGCCGGGCGTCCGCACTACAGTTTGGTGAGTTTCGTATTTGAGCCGGGTGGGCGCAACCGCTGGCACCTGCATCCGGGGGCCGAGCAAGTGATGTATGTAACCCAGGGCGAGGGCTACTACCAGCAGAAGGGGCAGCCCAAGCGCCTACTGCGGGCCGGCGACGTGGTGGTAGTGCCCCCCGATACCCGACACTGGAACGGGGCCACGCCCACCAGCCGCGTGGTGCTCATGACCATATCCGACCACGTGGAGCAAGACCACGTCACGTGGTTTGAGCAAGTGTCGGAAGAAGAATTTAGGAGGTGATTATCAGTTCATCAAACAGAAAATCACGAACTGTGGGCCGACCTGCCCCACTTCCCTCAACGCCCTTTCAACTGTTTACACCCATGAAAAAAAATATCCTGACCGCTGCCGCGCTGGCTGCCCTGGTGGGCCTGGCCGGCTGCTCGCAACCCGCGCCGCCGGCCGCCACGGAAGCCGTGGCCACGCCGGCCGCTGGCGCCGTTTTCCCGCAGGGCGACCGTGCCCCGGCCGAGAATTTCACCGGCACAGTGTACCTCCACCCGCTGGTAAAGGAAGATTCCGTTTTCAACTGCGTGAGCGGCAGCGTCACGTTTACGCCGGGGGCGCGCTCGAACTGGCACACCCACCCGGACGGCCAGATTCTGATGATTATCAATGGTCTGGGCTACTACCAGGAAAAGGGCCAGCCGGTGCGGCTGCTGCGCGAAGGCGAGGTGGTGCAATGCCAGCCCGGCGTGGAGCACTGGCACGGCGCGTCGCCGAAGCAGGCCATGACGCACATTTCTCTGAACGTGAACACGGAGAAGGGCATCATCAACTGGCTCAAGCCCGTGACCGACCAAGAGTACAACGCCTATAAGCCCTAGCCCTGAAAAACGGTCATGCTGAGCTTGCCGCAGCATGACCGTGTATATACTCCGTCCAGTTTCTTACAATAAATTCTCAGCCAAGTAAATTTTTATCATGACAACGAATCAAGTAGGGCAATTTGCGGGGAAGGTGGCCTTCGTCACCGGAGCTGGTACAGGAATCGGGCGGGCTGCGGCGCTGGCCTTCGCCCGCGAGGGGGCGCAGGTAGCCGTGGTGGGCCGTACGCTGGCCGACAACGACGAAACCGTGCGCCTGGTGACCGAGCAGGGCGGCCAGGCCGTGGCCGTAGTCTGCGACATCACCGACGAGGCGCAGGTGCAGGCCGCGCTAGCCAAGACCATTGACACCTATGGTCGTCTCGATTTCGCCTTCAACAACGCGGGCGTGGAGCAGCACAAAGCGCCCGCCGCCGAGCTGGCCATGGCCGAGTGGGACCGGATTGTGAATATCGACCTGCGCGGCACCTTCCTGTGCATGAAACACGAGATTCCACTGATTCTGGCGCAAGGCGGCGGGGCCATCGTCAACACGTCGTCGGGGGCGGGCCTCATCGGCATCAAGCAGAACGCGGCCTACTGCGCCGCCAAGCACGGCATCATCGGCATGACCCGCTCGGCGGCCCTCGACTACGCCGACCAGAACCTGCGCATCAACGCCGTGTGCCCTGGCTTCATCGACACACCCATGATGGACCGCTTCACCCACAACTCGGAGCAGGAGCGCGAGAAAGTAATTGAGCAGGAGCCGATTGGGCGGGCGGGCATGCCCGAGGAAATTGCCAACGCGGCTGTGTGGCTGTGCTCGGCGAGTTCGTCGTTCGTGGTGGGTCATGCCCTAGCCGTGGACGGCGGGCAGGTGATTCTGTAGTCATGATCTTAGAAGCAGGTTGCCGACCCTGCCTGCGGGTGGGGCCGGTAGCCCATTTAAGAAGTCCGGACTTGCCTATGTCAGTCGCTACATTATTAACCTACACGCTGGCAAACGCGTTGTATCTACGTCGTCCTTATTCCAAGACGCTGCCCTGCCAGATGCCCGATAATCTTACTACGGCCACCAAAGCCGCCCTGAACCGCCGGCCGCTAAACCCGCCCATCAGTGATATAGAGGTCATGACCATTGCCGAAGCGCACTGCAACATGACGTTGTTTGACCGGCGCGACCTGTTTAAGGTGCTGTTAGTGACCGAAGGGGCCAACGAGCTGCACTATGCCACCCGCAGCTACTATATTGACCGGCCGGCGCTGGTATTCACCAACAAGCTGGTGCCCTACTCCTGGGAGCCGGTGGAAAGCTCGGGCGAGCAAAAGGGCTACCTGTGCGCCTTCACCGAAGACTTCCTGCACTCAGCCATGCGCGGCATTAGCTTGCAGGAATCGGTATTGTACCGCGTCAACGGCAACCCGGTGTATTTTCTGGATGACACGCAGCTGCGCTACCTCACCGATACGTTTCAGCGGATGCGGCAGGAAATCGACACCGACTACCCGCACAAGCACGATTTGCTGCGCAACCAGCTCTCCATCACGATTCACGAGGCCACGCGGCTGCAACCGGCCAGCTCGCAGTCCATTGCACCTGTGAATGCGGCCGAGCGCATCACGACCCTGTTTCTAACCCTGCTAGACGTGCAGTTTCCGGTCACGACTCAGATTCATCAGCCCATTCTGCGCCACGCCCAGGACTACGCCGACCGGCTGGCGGTGCACGTCAACCACCTCAACCGCTCGGTGAAGGAAACCACCGGCAAATCGACCACCACCCACATTGCCGAGCGCCTCGTAGGCGAAGCCAAAGTGCTCCTCCACCACACTGACTGGAGCATCGGCGACATTGCCAACAGCCTGAACTTTGAGTACGCCACGTACTTCACGAACTTCTTCAAGAAGCACACCGGCCGCACGCCGCTGGCCTACCGGCAGGCGGGGTAGCGCTTCTCGTGCAACAACTGATTTTTCAGAAACCGCCCGACGGCGAGTGGGGAAACAACGGTATTGCTGATTTGGCGGTGGCCTTCGCCGCCTTCGGTGCCGTGCTGACGCTGGAAAACCCGAAGGGCAAGCAGCACCGCGTGCCCGTGACGGGTTCTACCTGCTGCCTGGCACCAACACTCTCCTTATGCCCTATCCCCGCTTCTTAGCCGCCGGCCTGTTGTTGGCTGGGCTAGCAACTGCCGCCATGCCTCCCGAAAGCCGCCTCACCCCCGACCTACCCACGCAGGGCAACTTCTTCGCCCCTACCACTCGGCCCACCGCCGTCTTCACGGGCGGGATAGGCACGGTATGCGAAGGGCCTGCCGTGGCTCCCGACGGCCGCGTGTTCTTCACTGACGTTACCGCCGACGACATGGGCGGACTGCTCTGGGTGTACGAACCGGCCACTGGCCAGACGCGCCAAGGTCGCCAGCCCAGCGGCAACGCCAGCGGGCTAGCCTTCGATGCAGCGGGCCACCTGGTAGTGGCCGAGGGACCGAACCGGGGCGGCGGCAAGCGCCTCAGTCGCCTCGATGTAGCCACCGGCCAGGCTACCCTACTGGCCGACCACTTCGAAGGCCGCCCCCTCAACGGTCCCAACGACCTCGCCCTCGACGCGCAGGGCCGGGTGTACTTCACCGACTCGCGCTACGGCAGCACCGAGCCGCTCACCCTACCCTGGATGGGCGTGTACCGCGTAGCGCCGGGTGGCCCCGTGGAGCTACTGGCGGCTGACCTGACCCGCCCCAACGGGCTGGTGTTCTCGCCCGACCGGCGCACGCTCTACGTGGGCAGCTACGACGCGCCCGGCGTGGGTATCTACGGCCCGCTGCCTGCCGATTACGCCGGCCCGGCTCCGCAGTCAGGCGGCGAGCTGCGGGCCTACGAGGTGTTGCCCGATGGCCGGCTGGCGGCCGGCCGCACGCTGGTGCGCTTCACGGGCGAAGGGCCGGACGGCCTAACAGTAGACGCGGCGGGCAACCTCTACGCCGCCGTAGCTAGCCGCCTCGTGGTGTACTCGCCGCAGGGCACGCGGCTGGCCGAGATGCCGATGCCCGTAAAAACCACCAACGTGTGTTTCGGCCACGGCCCCTACCGCCATACGCTTTACATCACGGCCGCCAAAGGGCTGTACACACTGCCCACCGTGCAGGCGGGCGAGTAGTAGCCGATGAGATTAGGGGCTGTTTGAAAAGTGTAAAAAGCCGTTTGAAAACTATGCGTTGACGCTCTTGGCTGGCGAGTAATTTTGTTGCCATACGCTACTGTTGATGCCCCTACTCACTTCCGGTTTTAGCCCGCGTTCGGCGCGGCCCCTAACTACTCGCCAACGCATCACCTTGGGAACCATCCTGGCAGCCCTGTCGCTGCTGCTACCCGGCTGCGTCCTGGCCCAAACCACGCAGGCCGACGGCACGCGCACCCAGGTGGCCACCATTATCGTGGAGGCCGCGCAGCTTGACCAGTACCGGATAGCCCTGCGAGAGGAGGTCGAAACCTCGCTACGCGTTGAGCCAGGCGTGCTGCTCTTCGCCGTGACCGACCAGCGGCACCCGACCCACATGACCATTCTGGAGCGCTGCGCCAGCGAGGCGGCCTGCATCCCTATGCAGGCCGTCCGAAGCCGCCAAGCACATGACCGGCTGGCAAGAACGTTCGGAAACAATGGCCTGCCCTGGCAGTATTTGCTGCCGCGAGGGCAAGCTGTTTTAAGCTAGTCATTTATTAGTCAACCCATTCACCTTTCGCCATGTCATTTCCGACACCTGACCCAACGACAACTACTACCAACTGCAGCTCGCTACGTGGGAGTACCAAGCTATTTGCCAGGGAGTTGCTGCTGGGAATAGGGTTGCTGCTGGCCAGTGCCATGGAAGTGCGAGGCCAGAATCCCCCCGGCCCGCCTAAAAAATATCAGGCCACGGCGGCTAAAACGCAGCCCTTCGGGGCGGCAGCGTTTAAGTCTTCCAACAAGACTACTCTGCGCTGGCTGGGAATGGGCGGCTTTTTCATCAACAGCCGGGGCACCAACCTCATGATTGACCCGGTGCTGGAAGGCTTTGATATGCCGCTGCTCATCAGCTACCCCATCCAGTCAAAGGAGGTGCCGCACTTGGCTGCCGTGCTGCTGACGCACGCCGACAATGACCATTACAGCGTGCCTACTACCGCCGGCCTGGCCCCCGTGACCAAGGTTTTCCATTCCACCGTATACGTGGACTCCCTACTGCAAAACCGCCGCCTGCCCGCCGAGGGACACGACATCGGCGACACGTTTAGCGTGGGCCGGGTGCAGGTGCGTCTCACCCCAGCCGACCACGCCTACCAGAATGCTTACCCCGGCATGAGCAAGCGGCGCTTCAAGAACGAAGATGCCTGCGGCTTCCTGCTGTCTACCCCCGACGGCACAGTGTGGGCTCCCGGCGACTCACGCCTGCTGGCCGAGCACCTGAGTATGCCCGCCCCGGATGCTATCCTATTTGACTTCTCCGACAGCGAGTGGCATTTCACGCTGGCCGGGGCGGTCAAAATCGCCAATGCCTACCCCAACACGCCCCTGCTGCTCAACCACTGGGGCTCGGTAGACGCGCCCGACTTCGCGCCCTTCAACGCTGACCCCGCCGTGCTGGCTAAGCTGGTGGTGAATCCGGGCCGTATCAAGGTGTTGGCCCCCGGCGAAGCCTATGTGCTGAAGCGAGTGAAGAGGTAATCAGGAACGGATACGGTAATAAAAGTGAGATGGTCTAACTAAGGCGAACAGAGTTAGGACGTTGTCTGAAGCTGGGTTTCGAAGTGGTTGGGTGAGCAGTAACCGAGGGCGGAATGCCGGCGTTCAGCATTGTAATAGGCGTTGCCCTGCCGGGCGTGGGTACGGAATGCCACCTACCCACAGCGGGTTCGGGGCTGTTGGGCCCGCAGGCCGTGCGCTTTGAGCACGCGGCGGATGCGCCAGCGGCCCACCGCATGGCTGGGCCTGCACTTCGGCCCGCAAGTGGCCCGCACTTCGGCCCGTGGCGGCGCTGGCGTATCGGGGCCTTCCCAACTCGCTGGGCGATGTAACGGGGGCTCACCAGGCCCCGAACTGGCCGAAGATGACCACGGCTTTTTTTAAAATACCCAGCTCCTGGGCCAGCCGTTTAGTGGCCACGCGCAGGGCCCGGACCTCTGGGGCGCGGGCCACTTCTACGTGGCCGACTTCGGCCACTACCTGAGCCTGCTGCCAGTGATAGAGCAGCTTCCGGCTGATGCCCAGATGCCGGGCGGGCGCCTGCGTACTGCGGCTCTCACTGGCCAGGCGCAGCGCTTCCTCTTTAAACGCTTCGCCCTATTTACACCGTTTGTCGGGCGACGTCCCGCTGGATTTTGCTGCCATCGACAGAAGAAATATACGTCCTTCTTCTGACCGCCTTGCCTAGAACAACTCGGGCGGACGTGTCGCCGAAATCAAGCAGGATATTGTTGAGGGTGGGCACCTGCTTTTCCAGCCGGTACAGGTGCCGGTCGATGAAGCCAAACAGCTGGCTGGCCGTGTCGGGGGTGAGCGTGAAGGATTCGGTTTCCTTGAGCTTTACCTCCTCCGGCGTGATGCTGGTTTTGTTGAGGTAGCTCTCGGGTAGGGCCCGTACACCTTCCAGCGGGTGCCGTCGGTGGCCAGCACGCGGAAATCCTCAGTCTGGTGGGAGTACCAGTTGCCGGCGAAATACTCCTGCAACTGGTACTCGGCGTGGCGCAGCTTGGCTGGAGCCTTTATATCCGATTCAAACTCGATGATGACCTTTTGGTACTGCGTTTCAGTGAAACCTGCCTTGTTTTTACTCGCTACAATTTATTTGCATTCAATACTTTATGCTCGGTCCTGTCGGTAAAATCGTTGATAATCGTGCGGGCTTCCTCGTCCTGGCCGAAGACCTGGTTGAGGTAATCGACAAACTGGAGTTTCTTGGCTTCCTCGATATTGGTGGCGGAGACGTGCTGGAAATAGTCGTTGGCAACGGATAGTGAGGTGGTAAGAAATCGGGAAAGCGGGAAAAACAGGCTGCTTTCAAAGGTACAGGGTGGCGATATTTTACAGCAGAACTTTATTTTCGGGAAAGCAGGATGCTGAGCGGGTGCTGTTTCCATCCCAACCAAACGTGTACTTTTGGCCCCACCCATCCAACTCAGCCGATTCCCGATGCACTTCGACCGGAAAGACTACTCGAACGAAACCCTGCTCCACCTCTACCAGCACCTGCTCAAGCCGCGCATGATTGAGGAGAAAATGCTCATTCTGCTCCGTCAGGGCAAAGTCAGTAAGTGGTTTTCGGGCATCGGGCAGGAGGCCATTTCGGTGGGCAGCACCCTGGCCCTGGATGCGGATGAGTACATTCTGCCGTTGCACCGCAACCTGGGCGTGTTTACGGGGCGCGATATTCCGCTGCACCAGCTGTTTGCGCAGTGGCAGGGCAAAATCAGCGGCTTCAGCAAGGGCCGCGACCGGTCGTTCCACTTCGGTACCAACGAGCACCACATCGTGGGCATGATTTCGCACCTGGGGCCGCAGCTGGCCGTGGCCGGCGGCATTGCCCTGGCCGATACGCTGGAAAACCGCCCCAAAGTAACCGTGACGTACAGCGGCGACGGCGGGGCTTCGGAAGGCGACTTCCACGAGGCCCTGAACGTGGCGGCCGTGTGGCAGCTGCCGGTCATCTTCATCATCGAAAACAACGGCTACGGCCTCAGCACCCCCAGCAACGAGCAGTTCCGCTTCCGCTATTTCGTGGACAAAGGCCCGGCCTACGGCATGGAAGCCGTGCAGGTAGACGGCAACAACGTGCTGGAAGTGTACGACACGGTGCGCCGCCTGACCGAGGATTTGCGCCAGAACCCGCGCCCCGTGCTGCTGGAGGCCCTCACCTTCCGGATGCGCGGCCACGAGGAGGCCAGCGGCACCAAGTACGTGCCCCAGGAGCTGTTCGAGCAGTGGGCCCAGAAAGACCCGGTGGAGAACTACGAAAAGTGGCTGCTGGCCGAGGGCATCCTCGACGAGGAAGCCCGCATGCGCTTCCGCGAAACCATCAAGCGCGAAATCGAGGAAGGCCTGCGCCTGGCTGACGCCGAACCCATGCCCACGGCTTCATTGGAGCAGGAAGTGGGCGACATGTACCGCGCCTTCGAGCCGGATTCGGCCCTGAATCTGCCAACTGACAACCCGCAACCGACAACCGATAAGCGCTACGTGGATGCCATCAGTGACGGGATGCGCCAGAGCATGGAGCGCTACCCCGAGCTGGTGCTTATGGGCCAGGATATTGCCGAGTACGGCGGCGTATTCAAGATTACCGACGGCTTCGTGGCCCAGTTTGGCAAGGGCCGGGTGCGCAACACGCCCCTGTGCGAGTCGGCCATTGTGGGCGCGGCGCTGGGCCTGAGCATCAAGGGCCGGAAGGCCATGGTGGAAATGCAGTTTGCCGATTTCGTGACCTGCGGCTTCAACCAGATTGTAAACAACCTGGCCAAAAGTCACTACCGCTGGGGCCAGAACGCCGACGTGGTAGTGCGCATGCCCACCGGGGCCGGCACCGCCGCCGGGCCGTTCCACTCGCAAAGCAACGAGGCCTGGTTCACCCACACGCCCGGCCTGAAAGTGGTGTACCCCAGCAACCCCGTGGATGCCAAGGGCCTGCTCTGCGCCGCCTTCGAGGACCCCAACCCCGTCATGTACTTCGAACACAAGCTGCTCTACCGCAGCATCTCGGCCCCCGTGCCCGATGCCTACTACACCACGCCCATCGGCAAGGCCGCGCTGGTGCGCGAGGGCGAGGAAATGAGCATCATTACCTACGGGGCGGGCGTGCATTGGGCGCTGGCGCTGGCCGAGGAAATCGGGCTGTCGGCGGATATTCTGGACCTGCGCACCCTGCTGCCCTGGGATGAAGAAGCCGTGCGCCGGACGGTGGAAAAAAACGGCCGCGTGATTCTGCTGCACGAGGACACCCTGACCGGCGGCCTGGCCGGCGAAATCGGGGCTTGGATTGCCGAGCACTGCTTCCGCAGCCTCGACGCACCCATCCTGCGCGTAGCTTCTCTGGATACAGCCGTGCCCTTCGCGCCCCCGCTGGAAAAGCAGTTCCTGCCCCAGCAGCGCCTCCGCGAAGCCGTGGCCAAGCTGCGCAGCTACTAGCCCGTGCCGGTCCGGCGGCCGCAGGCCGTCGGGCCGGTTGCCGTTCGGGTTGTTGAATGTCATTGGAGTTGCCGTCCGCTCACGTTGAACCGGCCCCGCCCGAATGGCCCGAACGACAACCGGCCCGACAGCCTGCGGCTGCCAGACCGGAGCATTCCGTAATTTGCCGCGCTAATCCGCTGCCCGGCAGAACTCTTACCTAACATGAAATCATCCGGTCCTTTTCGTCGTCTGAGTGTAGGTCTGCTGGCTGCTTCGTTGCTGCTGGCCGCGCCGGCCTGCCACAGCTACCGGATTCCGAACCCCCAAGGCCCGCCCCAGCCCAAGTCGAAAAAGGCCAAGAATCCCGACAACGAATCGGCCGACGGCCGGGCGCTGGACGTAGAGAAGGAGGCCGTGAAAACCCAGAAGAACAGCTACGATAAACAGGGCCTGCTCAAGAAGCCCAAAATGGAGCGCCGCCGCCTGAAGCGTAAAGTGGGCCAGCGCAAATTCCTGGGGATTACGCTGCCGTTTTAAACAAATCGGCCGTTTCCCGCTCTCATTACCGCAGCCGGTACCGGCTGCGCCCGTGTCGCCACTTCTCCCACCGTTCTACGCTACTGTATGCGCTACTTCCTGTTCAACACGTTGCTGCTGCTGGGTCTCGCCAGCACGCCGGCCTGGGCCCAGTTGGAATCTACCAGTCCGGCCCAGCAACGCGCCGCCAACCGCAAGGCCCTGCGCGACGCCGACAAGTTTAACGCCAAGTACAAAGACTCGCACCTGACCGTGACCAAGGAGGAACTCAAACACCAGGGCGCGGGCAAGCAGGAGGTGCTGGCCCCGCCGCCCGGGCAGGCTAGCTACCAGTTCGACCGGGACGGCACGCCCCGCGTAAGCGAACCATCCCGCATCAGTTTGCGTCTGCGGAAGAAGCGCGACGTGACCCGGGTGCAATAACCCCGGCGCAATACATCATTCAGTGACTTTCCTTTTCCTATGACCCCCTGGCAACCCCTCACCCAATCCGAGCAGCTCACCGACATCGTCCGCGAATCGTTTGAGCAGCCGGTTATCATCTTCAAGCACAGCACCACCTGCTCCATTAGCGCGGCAGCCAAGGGCAAGGTAGAGCGGCAGTGGGCCGATGCCGGCCTCGGCAACGCTAAAATCTATTACCTCGATCTGCTGCGCTTCCGCCCCATTTCCCAGGAAATAGCCCAGAAGTTCAGCGTTCAGCACGAGTCGCCCCAGCTGCTGCTCATCCAGAACGGCGAATGCACCCTCGACTCCTCGCACATGGCCATCAAGCTCAGCGAGGTGAAGGAACTGGTGAAATAGTGAGATGGGGATTTAGCAAGTTAGTGACTTAGCGAGTTTGATGTTCTGGCGGCTCAGTTTATACAGCTGGCACATGCAGAACGTCAAACTCGTTAAGTCACTAACTTGCTAAATCACTACTCATAAAGGAACCGAACTTCCTGGCGGATTTCCGGGTTCAGACTCAGAGCTACCGGACAGGTGCGGGCGGCGTTTTCGAGGATGGTGCGCTCCTTTTCCGGGAGCGAGGCCGGCAACCGGAACGTCACGTCAAGCTGCCCGATGCGGCGGGGTTCGGCCAGCATGTGCTTGGTCACGTCCCAGCTCACGCCCGTCAGGTCCACGCCGTGCCGTTCGGCCACGATGCCCATAATGGTCATCATGCAGGAGCCCAGTGCGGCACTCACGAGGTCGGTGGGGGAGAAGGCCTCACCCCGGCCGTGGTTATCCACGGGCGCATCGGTGAGAATAGTATTGCCCGAGGCTACGTGGGTAGCTTCGGTGCGCAGGTGGCCGGCGTAGCGGGCAGTGGCTGTGCTCATGGTATGGTGAAATTAGAACCTAAGTATGCACGCAAATTTACGTACTTTCGATAGGGTTGGCGGCCGGAAGCTGCTGAGCCGGCATTCTTCCCACCGCTTTTCTATTTCCCTGCAACCCGTGCGTATTTCGCTTGTTTTCGGCAGCAGCCTGCTGCTGGCTATGTTGGGAGCCGGGACTACGGTTCAGGCTCAGCAAACCCAAACTTCGGCTTCCAGCAACGATGAGCCATCCTACCGCAAGGAGTTTACCTACGGCATCAACTTCAACACCCGGGGTGGCCTGATTGGCGGGGCCTCCGTGCGGTCCACGCGTCTGCTCAATCAGGACTGGCTGCGGTTCTGGAGCATCGAAGCGGTGGAGATAAAGCACCCCAAGGAGCAGAAAGTAGGCACCCAGTACGGTGGCACCATTGTGTATGGCAAGAGCAACTACATGTTTGCTATTCGCCCTTCGGTGGGTATTCAGCGGGTTATTTTTCGTAAAGCGCCCGACTCGGGTGTGCAGGTCAACGGACTGCTGAGCGGCGGGCCTTCCATTGGCCTAGTGATGCCCTATTACATCAGCTACGATTACTCCGACCGGACCAGTAACCCCACTGCGCCGGCCACCGACATCCGCAATGAGCAGTACGACCCCATGATTCATCGTAACGAAGGCGCCATTGTGGACCGCGCCCCGCTGTTTTCGGGTGTGGGTGAAACCAAGGCGCTGATAGGGGCGCACATCCGGGGCGCGTTAAGCTTCGAATATGGCCGCTACCGCGACGCCGTGGCGGGAGTAGAAGTGGGTGCCTTGGTAGAGGCTTACTCCAAAGCCCCGCCCATCATTCGGGTAGCAGGTGTGTCGGATGAGTCGCTCAACGACCGGTTTTTGCCCTCTGTGTATCTAACAGTTTACCTCGGCAGTCGAAACTAAGGACTGCCAGGAGTATCGGCCCCGGCCTTATCAGGGCCGGGGCCGATGCTTTTACCGCCGCGCCGAAACCCCCGGCCCGGTGGAATTGTCTTACCAGTGGAATTTTCCGCTACTCATTCCTCTTACCTTTGCAACATGGATGAACTGTTGCTGACTCTGCCCATCATTCAGCCCGAGGCGGCTGCCCCCGCCAAGTCGCGCAAACCCGATTGGTTGCGCGTGAAGCTACCCGTGGGACCCGCCTACGCCAATGTCCGCCGTTTGGTGGATGAACATAAGCTGCATACCATCTGCGAAAGCGGCAACTGCCCCAACATGGGCGAGTGCTGGGGCGCGGGTACGGCCACGTTCATGATTCTGGGCAACGTGTGTACGCGTTCCTGCTCCTTCTGCGCCGTGGCTACCGGCCGCCCCAACGAGTACGACCTGGACGAGCCGCGCCGTGTGGCCGAAGCTATTCAGCTAATGGGCGTGAAACACGCCGTGCTAACCAGCGTGAACCGCGACGAGCTGAAGGATCGGGGTGCTAGCGTATGGTACGAAACCGTAGTGCAAACCAAGCAGCTCAGCCCTGCCACCACCATCGAAACCCTGATTCCGGACGTGAAGGCCAACTGGGCCGCGCTGGAAACCATGATTGCCGGTGGCCAGGAAGTAGTGTCGCACAACATGGAAACCGTGGGCAGCCTCTACCGCCTCGTACGCCCCCAGGCCAAATACGACCGGAGCCTGGAGCAGATCCGGCGCACTAAGGAAGCCGGCAAGCGCACCAAATCGGGCATTATGCTGGGCCTGGGCGAAAAGCAGGACGAAATGTACCAGGCCATGGACGACCTCGTAGCTAATGGCCTCGACATCCTAACGCTGGGCCAGTACCTGCAGCCGACCAAGCGCCACATTGAAGTAGCCGAGTTTATTCATCCCGACCTTTTCGCGCATTACAAGGAAGAAGGCTTACGCCGGGGCCTGAAGTATGTGGAAAGCGGCCCGCTGGTGCGGTCCAGCTACCACGCCGAGCGCCACGTTAACGTGCCAATTTAAGCCTTCACTTCCTCTGCAAGTTCTTACCCCGCTTCTGTCGTGCAGAGGCGGGTTTTTTTGTGTGGGTATCATGCTTGCATCAGACGTAGGAAAACGGGTAGCTTTGGCAGCGGCAGCAGGTATCGGCTGGTTTTCAGCGGCTGCAGAAGTAAAGTGTATTCTATCCAGCTATTGGTAAGTCGAAAAGTGAAAGAGTTTTTTCTGTTCCGGGGGCGGTTGCGCCGACGGGCCTTTTGGGGTAGAGTAAGCGGCATTTATGCCGTGGCGGTTGGTTTGTACGCTACACTATGCTACCTGGTACTACAACATGCCGCCGACCCGGACCTGGCAGAACTGCTAAGCTACCTGCTGGTGCTGCTGGCCAGTGTTCTGGTAATTGTGCAGACGGTAAAGCGGCTGCATGATACCGGTTTATCGGGCTGGTGGTGGTGGCTGCTGATAGTGCCGTGGGTGGGAAATGCCTTCGGCATTGGGATTCCGCTGGTTGATGGTACTTCCGGTGCTAACCGTTTCGGACCCGACCCCAAAGGCCGGCCCGGGGCATCCCTACCTGGCGCTGTTGGGGTAGCAATGCAAGATACTGAGACGTAAAAAGGGCAGTTGCGCTACCGCAACTGCCCTTTTCATTCTTCATGCTAACAGTATCGGTTTACCGGCTGGCCTGGGAAGGCTGCCCATCCTGAGGCGGATAGTTCCCCAGAATACTGGTGACAATGCGCTGCACTTCAGCTTCTGAAATGGTCTGCTGATCTACCTGAGCCTGACCCTGGCCGCGCCAGGCCAACTCTTTGCGCTTGGCATCCACGAAGTCCAGAATAACGGTGCCGGCTTTATAATCGGTGACGTAGCCGCCGCGGTTGTACAGGCTGCCGTACCCGTAGCCATACCCGTAGTAAGGGAAGCCGTATGGCCCGTATGCCCCACCGGTAGCCCGCTGTTTCTCCTCCACGCGGGCACTATAGGCTACGTATACATCCGGATTTTTCTCCACCATCGCCAAGCCCTTCTGAGCCAGCTGCTGCTCTACTGCCATGCGGATGCGCTTATCCAGAAACGATTCGTAGCCTTTGGCCGGGCCGCCTTCTGTGTCAGTGGGCTGCTGCGGATACCAGGCCCAGGTTCTGTAAGCGCGGAAGTTTACGGAATGGTCAAAATCGGAAGTGACGCCTACGCGCGCAGTCGTGGTGCAGCTGCTGACGCCCAGCAGCAGACTCAGGCCAAAAGCTGAAAGGGCCAGCGGCCGGGCTAAAAAACGGGAAATGCGGTTCATATGGGAAAGGAAATCAGTGGGTTGAAGAGCACTGGCAACATATGCGGTAGCATCGGCAAGCGGCTCTGTCTGGTAAACGCTGTAGCATATACGGTCGTTCCCGGTTGGAATGCTGCTTACCGAATAATTATCAGCGGATTACCCTCGGTATATTCCTTTTCATCTCGAAATATCTCTATCTTTTGCAAAGCAAATCTTTCTCGCGTTCTGTATTTATGAAAAAACTCCTACTCTGTTGCGGTAGCTTGGCTTTGTTGGCGTCCTGCAGTGCCTCCAAAGACGAATCCCGCTCCAACCGCACCTCTACCACTCCGGTCGCCCACAATACCGTGGTCGAGTGTATTCTGTATGATGGCATGACCAAAGATTCGCCGCAGCTGACCACCATCGGTTCCGGTAATGAAGTGCAGGTGATGGATACCGTGGATGCGTACTTCCTGAAAGTGCGCGTAACAGCCAACGGCAAAACGCAGAACGGCTACATGTACCGCACCTGCTTCAGCAAGTAAGTTTAGTGCCTACTTCTTAGAAAATGCACAAATGCAAAGAGGCCCCGCCGTAACCCGGCGGGGCCTCTTTTATACACGTTAAGCACTAAGCATTAAGCACTAATACGACGGGCCTTTGTCGGTTTCCACCAACTTTTCCTCCGCATCGGTGTATTGCTCGATGGGGGTGCAGGAGCAGATCAGGTTCCGGTCGCCGTAGGCCGAGTCGATGCGGGACACGGTGGGCCAGAACTTGTAGGTGCGGGCGTAGTCGGTGGGATACACGGCCTGCTCGCGGGAGTACGGACGCTCCCATTCGTGCACCAGCACGGTGGCGGCGGTGTGCGGGGCGTGCTTGAGCACGTTGTCCTTAGCATCGGCGCGGCCGGCTTCTACCTCGGCAATTTCCTTGCGGATGCTGATCATGGCCTCAATGAAGCGGTCCAGCTCCTCCTTACTTTCCGATTCGGTCGGCTCGATCATCAGGGTGCCGGCTACCGGGAAGCTCACCGTGGGCGCGTGGAAACCGTAGTCCATCAGGCGCTTGGCAATGTCTTCCACCTCGATGCCGGCCTTTTTGAAATGGCGGCACTCCAGAATCATCTCGTGGGCACAGCGGCCGTTCGAGCCGGTGTAGAGCACGGGGTAGTGCTCCTCCAGACGGGCCTTAATGTAATTGGCGTTCAGGATGGCGATGCGCGTGGCCTGCGTCAGCCCTTCGCCGCCCATCATGTTGATGTAAGCGTAAGAAATCGGCAAGATGCTGGCCGAGCCCCAGGGAGCCGAGGTAACGGCACCGGCCGTGCGGCCGTCGGCGTTTACCAGCACGTGGCCCGACAAGTAAGGAGCCAAATCAGCTACTACGCCGATGGGGCCTACGCCGGGTCCGCCGCCGCCGTGCGGGATGCAGAACGTTTTATGCAGGTTCAGGTGGCACACGTCGGCCCCGATGGTGGCGGGCGAGGTCAGGCCCACCTGGGCGTTCATGTTGGCGCCGTCCATGTACACGCGGCCGCCGTGCTGGTGAATGGTGGCGCAGATGTCGATGATGGTTTCCTCGTACACGCCGTGCGTGCTCGGGTAGGTCACCATCAGGCAGCTCAGACGGTCGGCGTACTGCTCGGCCTTGGCCTTCAGGTCAGCTACGTCAATGTTGCCTTCCTCGGTGCTTTTCACCACCACTACCGTCATGCCGGCCATAACGGCCGAGGCGGGGTTGGTGCCGTGGGCCGAAGCCGGAATCAGGGCCACATTGCGGTGTTGGTCGCCGCGGGCATCGTGGTAGCCTTTGATGGCCAGCAGGCCGGCGTACTCGCCCTGGGCACCCGAGTTGGGCTGCAGCGAAACGGCGTCGAAGCCCGTCACCTCACACAGCCACTTCTCCAGGTCGTGGAAGATTTCGGTGTAGCCGGCGGCCTGCTCGCGCGGGGCGAAGGGGTGCAAGCCACCAATTTCGGGCCAGGTCACCGGAATCATCTCGGCGGTGGCGTTGAGCTTCATGGTGCACGAGCCGAGCGAAATCATGGAGTGAGCCAGGCTCAGGTCCTTGTTTTCCAGTTGCTTCATGTAGCGCAGCATCTCGTGCTCGGAGTGGTGCGAGTTGAAGATGGGGTGCGTAAGGTACTCGCTCTTGCGGATCAGGTTGTCGGTCCAGGTCACCTCCACCTCGTCGGCCTGGGCTACTTGGCGCACGTCGCGGCCCAGCACTTTGCTGAACACAGCCACGATATCCTGCACGTCCTCAATTTCGGTGTTCTGGTTGAGCGAGATGCCCACGCGGGCCGTGCCGTCCTGCTCGAAGTAGCGGAAGTTGATGCCTGCCGACTCGGCTTCCGTGCGGATGGCCGTCTGCAGCTCCTTGCTTTCCAGCTGGATATCGAGCGTGTCGAAGTAGAATTCGTTGGCCTGCTCCAGACCCAGGGCGTGCAGCTCGGCGTCGAGGGTGCGGGCGAGGGCGTGGACGTTGGAGGCAAACTGGCGGATGCGCTGCGGGCCGTGGTACACGGCGTACATGCCGGCCAGCACCGACAGCAGCACCTGGGCGGTGCAGATGTTGCTGGTAGCTTTTTCGCGGCGGATGTGCTGCTCGCGGGTTTGCAGGGCCATGCGGTAGGCCTTGTTGCCGGCCGCGTCGATGCTCTGGCCGATGATGCGGCCGGGAATTACGCGCTTGAAAGCGTCTTTGGTAGCCAGGAAGCCGGCGTGCGGTCCACCGTAGCCCATCGGCACGCCGAAGCGCTGGGAGTTGCCCACCACGGCGTCGGCACCCATCTCGCCAGGAGGCGTGAGCAGCGTCAGGGACAGCAAATCGGCGGCCACGGTCACGAACAGGTTGTTGTCGTGGGCTTTCGATATGAAGTCGGTGTAGTCGTACACGGCGCCGTCGGCGGCGGGATACTGCAGGATAGCGCCGAACAGGGTTTCGTCGGTGAGGTCGGCGGTGCGGTGGTCACCTACTACCAGCTCAATGCCGATGGGCGTGGCGCGGGTGCGCAGCACGTCGATGGTCTGGGGCAGCACCTGCTCCGACACGAAGTAGCGGGTGGCGTTTTTCTTCTTGCTCAGCGAGTGGAACATGTGCAGCGTTTCGGCGGCGGCGGTTCCTTCGTCGAGCAGGGAGGCGTTGGCAATTTCCAGGCCCGTGAGGTCAATTATCATCGTCTGATAATTGATCAGGGCTTCGAGGCGGCCCTGGGCAATTTCGGCCTGGTAGGGCGTGTAGGCGGTGTACCAGCCCGGGTTTTCCAGAATGTTGCGCTGAATCACGGCCGGCAGCTGGGTATCGTGGTAGCCCAGGCCGATGTAGTTTTTGAACAGCTTATTCTTGCCGGCAATGCCTTTGAACTTCGCCAAAAAAGCCCGCTCCGTGAGGGCAGCGGGCAGGTTCAGCGGCTTCTTGAGGCGGATGGCGGCCGGCACGGTTTCGTCGATGAGCTGGTCAATCGACTCCACGCCGATAACGCGCAGCATCTCGGCTACGGCAGCTTCGTCGGGGCCGTTGTGACGGTCCACGAACACATCGGCGGGCTTGGTCTTCAGCAACATAAAAAGATGGGTGAGGGTGGCAACAAACAGCCCCGGGAAGGAGCCCTGACAAAGGTAGCGCGAAAAGGCTTCACCCTTAAACCGATAAACCGGCAAATGTTTCGGGCCGCCGTTCCCCGGTCCGACGCGCAGCGTCTGACCGGTTGGCTGCGTGCTTACCGGGCAACGAGGCCAACCGGGCGGCCTCACTCCACATGAGAAGCGCGGCAGTCAGCGGGCGGCAACCGGTCGGACGCTGCGCGTCGGACCGGGACTCAACAATTTTCCGCAGATTTAGCCCCCGAACTTCCCATCCCCACTCCGTATGCGTCCCATTACCATTGGCCTGATCCGCGAAGGCAAAACCCCGCCCGACAAGCGCGTGCCGCTCACGCCCAAAAAATGCACCGAGGCCGAAGCCCGCTTCCCTGACCTGCGCATCGTAGCCCAGGAAAGCCCCATCCGCTGCTTTTCCGACGACGAGTACCGCGCCGCCGGCATTGCGGTGCGCCCCGATGTAGCGGACTGCGACATTCTGATGGGCGTGAAGGAAGTGCCCGTGGCGCAGCTCATTCCTAATAAAACCTACCTGTTCTTCTCGCACACCGTCAAGAAGCAGCCCGCGAACCGGGAGCTGCTGCGGCAGGTGCTGGCCAAGAACATCACGCTGATTGACTACGAGCTGCTCACCAATGAAAACGGGGAGCGGATTGTGGCCTTTGGGCGCTGGGCCGGCATTGTGGGGGCCTACAATGGCCTGCTCACCTACGGCCGCAAGCACGGCCTCTACGAGCTGAAACCGGCCTACGAGTGCGTGGACATGGAGGACATGCAGGAGGAGTTTTTCAAGGTGAAGAAGCTGCCGCCCATTAAGATGGTCGTGACCGGCTCGGGCCGGGTGGCCCAGGGCGCGGTGGAGGTGCTGAACCTGATGGGCATCCGGCGCGTGAGCGTGTACGACTACTTGTACCTCGACTTCAACGAGCCGGTGTACACTCAGCTGCGCTCATCCGACTACAACCGCCGCCGCGACGGCCGCGTGTGGGATACGCCCGATTTCCACCGCAACCCGCAGGAGTACGAAAGCACGTTCCGCAACTTCCTGCCCGTTACCAATCTGCTCATTGCCTGCGCCTACTGGCACCCGGCTGCCCCGCGTCTGTTCGAGGAAGCCGACACCTGCCGCGCCCACTTCCGCATCGACACCATTGCCGACGTGACCTGCGACGTGGACGGCTCCATTCCGGTCACCAAGCGCAGCAGCACCATCCAGGAGCCCGCCTTCGACTACAACTGCCAGACCGGCGAGCTGGAGCCGGCCTACTCGCGGCCTGGCAACCTCACCATCATGGCCGTGGACAACCTGCCCTGCGAGCTGCCCCGCAACGCCTCCCGCGACTTCGGTCGCCAGCTCCTCGACAACGTGCTGCCCCACCTCATCCACGAAGGCACCGACGCCGTTATCGAGCGCGCCACCATTGCCCGCAACGGCCAGCTCACCGAGCGATACCAATACCTGCAGGATTACGTGGCGTGAGGCTTAGTAGTCAGTTGCTGGATGAGTGGCGGAGAGTTCTTCGTTCTGGCGGGCGCCTCACCCCCTGACTCCCTCTCCGAAAAGGAGAGGGGGCACCGGTTACGCTTCGGGCATCTGCTGCTTCCTTCCTTTTCAAAGAGAAGAGGAAGTGGCGCCCGGTAGAAAGATCTGCTTGTCAACAAACAACCGGACACCAAAAAGCCAGTGGCACGCCACTGGCTTTTTGGTGAAATCGGAATGAGCCAAGCCCCATTGATAGGCTACTCCGTTTGTGTTCTTAGATCCGGCGTAGCACGGGGTATTTGGCTTGTACCAGCATGTAGAGGCCGTAGGCCATCAAACCCAGCGCCACAATGCCGAGTACAACCGGGCCCATGCTGGCCAGCAGGTCAAACGCCTCGTCGGTGCTGCCCACGGCGGCGGCACGCGATTGGCGGCCGGCCTGCACGAAGAAGTAGCCGATAATGGCCATCACAACGCCCCGGGCCGTGTAGCCGAGCTGGCCCAAGCGGTACACCGTGTTCTGCTGCCCGCCGGGGATGTCGGAGCCGTTTACGTCTTTGTGGAACTTGCCCGAGTAGGCCTTATAAATCTGGTAGATGCCGCTGCCGATGATGGCCACGCCGACTAGGATGATGATCCAGTCGCCGCCAGGCCAGCCAAGGACGCGGGCCGTGAGGGTTTGCTGGGTGTTGCCGCCCGCGTCGGCCGAGCCATTCATGGCCAGCTTGGCGGCGTACCAGGCCAGACTGGCGTACAGCAGCCCACTGGCCGCAAACCCGATGCGCCGGCCGATGCCCTTGGCGTCGCCGCCCTTGCTCTCGGTATCAGCCACGGCCTGCGTAAAGCGCCACACAATGTAGCCCAGCAGCCCGAAGGCAATGAGGCCCAGCAGCACCGGCCCGCCGGGCAGGCTCTGGACGGTCAGGACGGCCTGCTTTTTATCGGCCGTCTGGCCACCCTGCTGGCCAGTGGCGGCCAGTAGCGCCAGTACGCCCATCAGCAGGTATACGGTGCCTTTGGCGGCAAACCCGAAGCGGGCCAGTGCCCGGATGCCGCCCGAGGGCGAAGTGGGCACGGCGGCCCGTAGGGTATCGGAAGTTGACATAGGAAAAGAAAAAGGGTGCAGCAGGAGAATGGCCACTGGCCACCCGCTGCCATACGTAAAACGCTCTTTAAAGGCTGGCCCGCCGGCCGCCCAGCAGCCCCGGCGGGTGATAAATACGCGCCCCGAGCCGCAGTAGCGCCCTGTTTTCCGGCAGATTGAGCGTCAGCAACGGTTTGCCCCGGGCGGCCTCACTTTGCAGCAGCCGTTCCACGTTGCCGCCGGGCCGCATGTAGGGCACAAAGAACCGGTCGGCCAGATCGGTGATAAGCAGGTTACGGATATTAGCCGTTTCCTGCGTAACGGTGGTTACGTCCGGCTCAAAAGGTGTGAGGAACAGCAGCCGGCCCAGCTGTAAGTCTCGCTCATAGTCCAGCGGCATGGAGGGCTGAATACCACGGCCCAGCGCATATACGATAGGCTGTTGCATATCCCGCCGCAAAAACCGGAAGATGGCCTGCTCCAGCCGCGAGTGAAATCCCGACAGTACGCAGTAGCCCAGTTGCCGCTGTTCCATTGCCCACAGATATGCTACCCGCTCAATACTGATCGGGTAATCACGGGAACAGAAAAAAGCCGTTTTCGGTAATCTGAGCAGGGCCGTGTTTCCCAGGGTGCGCAACTCCTCTACTGCTGTGACCATACTGCTCTGAAGTAATTAAAGCTATAAATAATATTGAATAGTTAATATTATTTATAAAAAGTAAGGGCAAAAAATAACCCGGCACCACGCGGGTGTCGGGTTATTTTATATCAGAAAAGCACCGAGTGCCTTGCCTTAGAAAGTGCGCTGGAACCAGTGCTTGATATCGTCAATGGTTTCGCCGGTTTTCTGCTGCAGACGGCCATACCACTCATCCTGCTTACCTTCTTCGTAATGCAGGTCGTCGTCGGTGAGGTTGCTCCACTTTTGTTTGGCTTCTCCTTTGATTTCGTTCCAGTTGCCGCGTGCGCGCAGCTCGGTAGCGTCGTCGATGCCGTTGTTATTAGCGTCCATGGTGGTAGGGTTTTGGATGAGAATGTACCCGTTGTACGGTGGGGTTTGGTGGGAGGTTGTGGGCCGGCTCAGTTAAATCCCAACGAGGCTATCAGTACCGCCGCCAACACGACTATCGTGCCCACGCCGGCCCCAAAGCCCCCGGCCGCACTCCCGATTTTCTTGTTCTGTGCCTGCCGCCGGTAGCCCTGCACGTAGTCGGGATTCTTGAGCAAGTCCGCGTCGGGCACGATGAAATTTCGGGGATTCGGCTGCACTAGGCTCACAGCCAAACCGGTGGCCACGCCTCCGTAACCCGTTACTACAGTGGCAGCATACGTACCCCAAAAAACTCCCGACGCTCTGAAATGGGTGCGGGCATCGCGCCGGCCCTGGGCGTAGGCAGCCTCTTTCGTCAGGCCGGGTGCCGGAGCGGCTGTTGGAGCGGCTGCCGGATGGTTCAATACTTCTTTGGTGCCATTGGCATACCGGATCAGAAACACTTGGATGGCGGCCAGGCGGAGCGTATCGGCCGTGGGGGTTACGTACGTGACCAGTTCGGGCGTGATGGCCAGCACTTTGCCGGTCCGCTCCTCGCCGTTGGTTTGCAGAATTACGTCCTGAGCGGCGGCGCGCAGGGTCAGGAGCAGACTCCCGAAGAGCAGTAGAAAAAAGCGCATAAAGCAAAGAAGGAAAGGCAGAAGGATTATCGGGTGCGGGAGTTGAAGCCGAACAGCAGACTGAACCGGGCTCCACCATCACCGGGTACCACCGCGAAATTGACCGGGAAGTTGATGCCGTTGCTGCGGAAGGAAGTGCCCACCGCCAGCGCAATGTGCGCCCCGGCCGGCGACACGTTCGGCCCCAGCCCAAACTCCAGGCCCTTCGGCCCCCGGATACCAATCAGTGCGTTCAGGCTGGGCAGGAACTTACCCTGCTCCAGCCCCCCGATAAGCGGCACGATTTCCAGCAGCCCGGAAGTGCCGTTGGGCATCCGGAAAATGCGGGTTTCAAACTGCCAGCCAAACTGCGTCAGGAACGGATTAACGCCCAGTTCCCGGTCAGCTTTGGTAGCCACACCGCCTGCCAGTACCGTAATGCCCAGGCGGGGGCCGTTGAGGTGAATGTCCTCGTAGGCCGGAGGCTCGTCGCCCGGTACCAGGCTGCCCGTGGCCGGCATGGCCGCCGCCGGTGCTGCCGTGGAAGCCGATGCCGGCCGCGCCGACAACATGCTGGCTCCCAGCAGTTCTTTGGTGCCATTGGCGTAACGAATCATGAACACATCATACCGGCGGATGGTAATCATCGGGCCGTCGGGGTTATCGGTACGCTTGTAGCGTACATCGGTGGGCGTAATTTCCAGCACCTTCACCTGCAGCTCTTCGCCGGTGGTTTTGGTGAGCAAATCCTGCGCGTGTGCCCCAACGCTCAGCAGCAGTAGTATCAGGAGTAAAAACAGACGTGGCATAATGAACAGAAACAGGGGTGAGGAGTATGTCCCGAATGTTGCCTGTTTATTGATTGAACCCTAACCAACTCTTGCAAGCCTCAGACTAATTGTCTGGGGTTTTGTGAGAGGTAAATAACTGGTAATTAAATAATTGTGTTTAATTGATCAGACTTGTCAGACTCGGGATTTGGGTTCTGCAAACCGGGCCTCTATATTACCGGTATGGATGATTTGCGTACCACGCTCAGCACATTTTCCCCGGATGACCGCAAGGAATTTCGGCAGTTCATTCAGCGGCAGCGGCGCAAGCAGAAGGGCCGCATGGATGTGCGCCTCTGCGACCTGCTGCTACACCAGAAAGAGTATGCTACTGAGGAGCTGCTGGCCCGCCTCTATCCCGAGGAGCCCAACGCCGTGGCCTACTATGCCCTGCGCAAGCGGCTCATGCGCCACCTCACCGATTTTCTGCTGCTGCGCCAGCGCCAGCAGGACCCTACAGCGGCTTCTTCGGTGCGCGGCTTGCTCACGCTGGCCCAATACCTGTTTGAGGTAGGCGTGGGCCGGCTGGCCTGGAATATGTTGCGCAAAGCCGAAAAGCTGGCCCAGCAGAATGAGCAGTATGAACTGCTCAATACGGTGTACAACCTCCAGATTGCCCGTGCCGGCAGTCAGCACGCCGACGACCTGCTGGACATCATCCGCCGCCGCCACCTTAACAAAAAAGCTGCCGACGAGGAAGAGCGTGCCAATATTGCCGACAGCCTCATCCGGCAGCGCCTGCGCGAGGCCCGCGTGAAGGGCCGGGCCGGCGAGTCGTTTGATGGGATTCTGCAGGAAGTATTGCGGGAGTATGATCTGCAGGAAGCCTTTGCCCGGCGGCCGGCGCTGCTCTACCGGCTCATGTCGCTGGCCCGGGCGGCTATGTTGGTGCGCCGCGACTACCTCACGTTTGCGCCCTTCGTGATGCGCTGCTACCACCTGATGGAAAAGCGCCACGGCTTTCAGCCCGCCCACCGCGAGGCTCAGTTGGGCTTGCTCTACATGATTGCCCACGCCCTGTACCGCACCCGCCGGTTTACTGAGTCGGTGGAGTATCTGGAGCTGCTGCGGGTGCTGCTGGAGGAAGGGCCGCGGCTGCGTGGGGTGGCTTTCCGGGGCCGCTACACGTTTTTGCTGGCCGCCAACTACGCCTTTCTGCGGCGCAATGCCGACAGTATCCGGCTGCTGGAAGAAGTGCTGAAAACCGTGCTGCCGCCCCGCGAGCAGCTCACGGCCCGCCTGGGGCTGGGCTTCCACTACTTCGCCGAAGGACAGTTTCAGAAAGCCAATCAGGTGCTGCTGGCCATTGGCCGCACAGATCATTGGTGCGAGCAGGAAATGGGCGTGGAATGGGTGCTCAACCGCAACATGGGCGAAATGCTGATTCAGCTGGAGCTGGGCAACCACGACCTGGCCCAGAACCGCCTGCGAGCCATTGAGCGCCTGATCAAGGAACGCTTCGGCAACGACGGCGGCGGTTATGCGGCCGTGCTGGGCTACCTGCAGCTGGTGCGCGACATCATTGAGGACCCATCGGTGGTGAAATCGGCTGGGTTTGCGGCGCGGTCTAGCACGCTGCCCTCGTTTGTCCCGCTGGAACAGGAAGATTTGCAGGCGTTGAGCTTTTACAGCTGGCTCTATGCCCGCGTGCAGGGCCGCCCCTACTACAGCGTACTGCTGGAGCTGGCGGGCGTTTCGGAACCGGAGCCGGCCAAAGTTCCGGTGAAAGTATCGGCATAGAAAAAGCCCGAACCAGTACTTGGTTCGGGCTTTTCAGGAATAGCGCACCGGCTTAAGGCCGGTAGCTACTTAGTTTTTCAGCTCAGCTTTGGCGTCGCCGGCAGCTTTTTCGGTAGCGGCGGCGGCGTTGGCGGCGGCTTCTTTGGTTTCGGCGGCGGCTTTGTCGGCGGCTACTTCCGTTTTGGCAGCGGCATTTTCAGCCGTGTTTTCGATGGCCTGGCCGGCATTTTCGGCAGCGGCTTCAGTGGTGTTGGCGGCGTTGGTGGCTTCGGCAGCGGCAGCATCACCGGCGTTTTCGGCGGCAGCTTCGGTATTGGCGGCAGCGGCGTCGGCGTTTTCTTTGCCCTCCTGGGTGCAGGAAGTAGCGGAGAAGGCAACGGCGGCGGCAACGAACAGGGATTTGAAGATGGTTTTCATGGCAAATTTTTAAAAGACGAAAGTGATGACCTGCCCGGCAGATACCGGCCGGTCGAAGCTTAATAGGCCACTGCCGGGAAGGTAACCCGCCGGCCCTCGTAGAATTTTGGCTGGCCTCTGCCGCTGAACCCGCGCTCCGGCTGCGCGTAAGCAAGCGGCCCATCGGCTTCGGCTTTCAGTTTGTTTTCCTGCTTTTATGCGCTTGCTCACTCATCTGTTTTTTCTCCTGTTGCTGTTTCGTAGCGCATCGGTTTTCGCCCAGGCCAACGACGGCTTTCAGCGGCGCGACGGTACGATGTACGTGGTACGCAACGGCGAAATCCGGCCCATGCCCCACGATGTGCATCTACCCAACGGCCGCCTTATCACCCGCGACGGATTTGTGGTGCAGCGCGACGGCCGCCGCACCGAGCTGCGCGATGGGCAGGCCTGTACGCTGCTTGGGGAGGCTACCACAGTCAGCCGCGCCCCTAATGGCCGCCTGCAACTGGCCGGGGCGGCGCCGGTGCCCGCAACGCGCTACCAAGGCACGGAACCGCAGGGCTGGGAGAAATGGCTGCGCGGCCGGGGCAAGGCGAAAGGCAAGCACAAGCGCAAAAAGCACGGCGACTAGCGCCCGGTCTTATTCCTTTACTTCCGCGCCGGTGCGGTCAATGAAAAAGGTGCGGCCTTGCTGCACTACCCGGGCTCGGCCCTGGGCATCAAAATCGGTAGCACTGGTGTAGCGGCCGAACGGAGCGGTTCCGGCGGTGGTGTCAGCCAGGTAGTCGGGGCTGATGAAGGTGAACTGCCCTTTGGTTTTCACTCGGGCCAGTTCCTGCTCAAACGAGTAGGCTTCCTGAAAAATAACCGGGTCGGTAGGTTCCTCGGGGCCGCTGATGTAGTGCCAGCCCCGGTAGTCGAGCACGGCAGCCCGGCCTTCCGTGAAGTTGCGGGCGGCGAAATAATAGGTGCTGAATTCTTCGCCCTGCTCCGTGAGGAAAGTGTAGAGCCCGCCCACCCTGGCCCGGGCGTAGCCGTCGGCATACGGATACAGCGCGTCGTAGGCCGGCTTGACTACTTCCTGACCATCAATCTGCACAAACCCGAATACGCCCTCCTGCTCCACCACGCTGCGGCCTTCCCGAAATTCCCCGATGCTGGTGTAGCGGGCGGGTAGCAGCGTATCACCATTGGCCGCCAAGAGCCCAACCCGGCCCTGCTGTTCAAACGTGGTGGGGGCATCCTGCCTGCTGCAGCGCGCAACGGCTACCGCCAGTACCAACGCGGCCGTGCCGCCCGTCACGTAACCTGACCATTTGGGCAGCGCCGGTAGCCGGTTGAGGTGTGGGCTCTGCTGAATGCGGGCTTGTTGCTGCGCTACCCACCGCTGGGCCACGGGCCACCATCGCGCCCAGGTTCCGCCCAAAGACTGCCGGGCACTGGCCGGCCGGCCGAACTGGGCGCGTTGAGCAGATTCGTTGGCGGAGGAAGAGGGGGCTTCGTCAGGAGCCGGGGCGGCAGCTGCGGTGGCAATTGGCAAACCGGCTGATGGAAGCGGCATAGCTGGCGGCAGCGGGGATGCCGCCGCAGTCGGGGCCGATGGGGGTGAGGTAACCGGCGAATTGGCCAGCCGCTCGATCAGGTTTTCGAGTTGCTGAATTTTGGCTCCCAACTCCTGATTACGCGTTTCCAGGTCCGTACGATAGGTTTGCACCGAGGTTTCCAGTACCTGCTTCTCCCTTTTTTCGGCGGCTAGCTGAGCCTGTAAGTCGGGGGCTTCCGGTGCTACCGGTGCGGCCGTGAGCTGCTGCTGCAGCTGGGCAATGCGCTGCTCCCGCTCGGTTTCCCGGTCTTCGAGGGCCCGAAGCTGCTGCTGCATATCCTGCTGCAGCTGGGCCCGCAGGTTTTCCAGCTCCTCCTTTTCCCTATTGCGGGCATCCAGGTCAATTTCATAGCCGGTTGAAGTGCGGTCCAGGTCGGCCATGTCTTCCGCCCCCAGCCACCGCCAGAGCTGCCCGGCTTTTTGCCGCAACAGGTTGTTGGCCGTACCCGGCGGCGGCGTAGCCGTCGAAGCCGTGGACTCGGCATCGAGCCCCAACAAGGCGGGGAGCTGCTCCAGTTCGGCTTCGGTCAGGTCAATTTCGGGAGTAGCCAGCTGGGCCAGGCGGCGGGTAAAGCGGCTGGGGTCGGGCAGCAGGTGAAATGTAGAAGCGGAGGGAACGGCCGCCATGCGGGCCTCTACCCCAGGGCCAAACTGCACCGGTGCTCCAAATAGTACTAACCCCGTGATAAACTGCAGATTAGCCGCCTCCGGGGGTAGCTGCTCTGCCAGCCACCTCGCCAAGGAAGTGCGTTGCTGCTCAAACCGCACGAACGGATTGAGGGCTTCGTCGGGAAGCTCCAGCACGGCCCCATCCAGATACCAGGCATCCTGCCGTAGGTCCGGAATGTGCAGTTCTCCGCCGCCGGGCACCAGCTGCACAATGGTAAGGCTGCGTGGCCGCAGCAGTACCGCATCAATAGCGGGGGCCCCGGCCAGGCTCAGGTTGCCGAGTAGTAGCGTAAACGGAGTGCCGGGCTCGGCGGTGAGGGCCGCCGCAACGGCTTCAAATTGCTGCTGGCGGGTGGGGGAGGCAAAGGGAGCGGTAAGGTAGGTGTGCAACATAAGCGGGCGGCGGGGGCCGCAACTTTCCGGCCAAACAGGGCCGCCGGGGGTGTACGCAGAAGTGGATAGCAGGATGTGCCAACTTTTCCGGGTTGTGGTAAGTATAGCCTTTTGCGCGTTTGCGTAACCTCCTTTCGCCTCTTCTTTTGTACCTGCTCATGGATTCTACTGCCCCCACGCCCCAAAATCAAATTCTGCCTACCGTTCCGCTGGAGGTAACTGATCAGCAGAATTCGGCCCTGCTCGACGATACGTTGACCCTGCTCAACTCCGGAGCCCCCGATAGTAACAGCCAGCACGGCCTCACTGAAATTGAGCGGTGGACGGAAGTGCTACGTGCCTCCGAGCGGCCGGGCCTGGCTAAAATCATCCAGGAGCTAAAAACCCTGCACCAGCAGCTGTCGGCCACTGATACCCAGTCGCATGACCTGGCCGAAACGCTGGCTTCCCTGGGCAACGAAACATCCAAGGTGGCCGAAGAAACAATTGGTGACTATGGTGCGCCGTTGGCGCGCCTGGGCAAGCTGCTCATCAAACTTGGCTCGTCGTTGTCGCGCTAACTGCTGGTTGCGTCATCAAACACAGCGCGCCCTGACCAGCTAAAGTGGTCAGGGCGCGCTGTGTTTTGGCAGGAGGCCAGGGGCCGGTAAGGTCGGCTTCGGCCGGCTGTTTTCAGGCCGAAGCTGCGCCGCCGTCGGTGCGGTCCGTACTTTTGCCTGCCTAACGCTCCGTTTTATCATGTCCGAATTTCAGCCGCTCGCCCCGCTTGCTCTCTACGACCCGTTCGAAAACATGCGCTTCAGTATGCGGAGCTGTTTCCTATGCGGCACGCCCACCTCACCCCCGCAGGATACGGTGCCGGTGTTTGCCGAGTGGCTGATGACGCGCTACGGCCTGCACGAGCGGCAGATCAAGCTGTTGGATATGAGCATTGCCGCTTATCAGGACCTACGGATTGCCTGCTGCCCCAGCTGCCGGACTCAGCACGTGGAGCCGCTGGAGGCGCGGGTGGAACTGGCTTCCCGGGCCGGCACGCGCGGCTTCCGCGACCTGGATGAGCAGACGCTGTTCCTGTGGCTGGGCAAAATGTTCTACGGTGTGCTGGTCACGGAGCTACTGACGGAAATGGATCCGCTGGCTAAACCGCAATATCCCCTGGCCGAAAACGCCCAGCTGCTTCGTCGGTTCCAGGCGTTCTACCAGCCGCTGCAAGCCTTACGGGTGCCTATGGAGTTTGAGGATTTCGTGGCCGGCTCCGTGTTCGTGCTGGAAACCGACCCCGCCCAGGATGATATGCCCTTCGAGTACGATGATGACCTGAGCACCATTGCCTTCAGCATCAAGCTCAACGAAACCGTGCTGGTGGCCTGTCTGGTCGATAATGGCATTATCCGCCAGGCCATGAGCCGGGTGTATCAGGATGCGTACCGGCCGCTGCACCCGGTGCAAGTAGCCGAGTTCAAAGCCCGCGTGTACTACGCCGCCTACCTGCTCAACGTGGTGCCCGACTACTACCCCCGCCCCGTAAAGCCCGGCGACGTGGAAGTGGTCATGGATACGCTCATCGACGATGTGACCGGGGATATTTTCAATCCCTGGGATAACAGCGCCTACGGGCAGTCGTTGCTGGAAATGTGGAAACGGTGGCAGATTCCGCTCACGGAAATTCTGCGCGACCCGGCTGCTCCGCTCACCTTCCTGTATGATGCGGACGGCCAACCCCGATACCTGTCGCAGTATCCGGAGGCCTGAAAGAAGCCGGAAATAAATGCTTGATTACGTGGTAGTCAGCGAGTCTAGCTGGCTTCCCAAACGGGTTCGGGGGCAATTTTGCTGAGCCGGATATCGGACCAGAGGCCTTCGAGGCCATTTTTGCATTCCCGCTCATTCACCAGCACGTCCACGCAATGGCGGTGGCGGCGGTTCATGGTGTCATGGATAATGTAGACGCCATCCAGGGCGTCGGAAATACCGCTCACGCGTACTTTCTCACCGAAGTGGAACGGGCCGCCCCATTTATCGAGCATGTCGCGGGAAACGGCGAGCCAGCGGGTTTTGCTGGAGTGACGAGCCGGGATGATGGAACCATCGGCGGTTTCCATCGGGGCATCATCGGTCTGGCCCACTTCGGGCCAGTAGGTGGTAGCCGTCACGCGGTACGACAACGTTTTAGGAGCCTTTTTCAAGGCAATGACCGGTATGGCGACAGATACCGGACGGGGGCTCAGGCTGGCAACGGTGGAAGGCAAAGCCAGAGCCGGGACAGAAATAGTGCGGGGGGGGAAGAGGAAGGTTAGTAAGAATAACGCAATGGACATGACGTTTGGGTTCGTGGACTCTCGCTTATTGTCCGGAGAGAATGGACAGCCGGCCCGACTCGGCTAGTGGGATAGAGCGCCATCTGCGTTAGCAGACTATTTGAGGCTCTTTTGAGATATAGTCAGCGGCCCGAAAGGCCGAAACAAGCGTGGAAAAGAAGAAATAATAGCTAAATATAGATAAAATAGATAATTAATTGCACTTATAATATGTTGTCATTTTCGAGGGCTCAAAGGTACAGCTTTTTTTTAAATCGACTTTTCGGGTACTTGCTAATCAGATTAGTCGAATAAAAGCGCGTTTTGGCTATAGTCTGGCCGCATACGTAGGTTGGAACCGGGAGGTTGTAGGGTGCGGGTAGCCGGGCAGGAACTATGTGTTTGCCCAGCCGTATGGGCTATATAGGCGGCGCGACTTGCCGTCATTCCTTCTGTGCCGTTCCTCCTCAACCAACTCCCTCATGTCAACTAGTTCCTGGCCCTTCACCTCCGGTCCTTTACGCGCTACCGGCCTGTTGGCCGCCGTGGTGCTCACGCAGGCCTGCTCCTCGCCCTCCACGCCTGCTACCGATGCTACCGGCACGGCCGCCACTACGGATTCCGCCCAGACGGCCGCGCCCGTAGCGCCGGCTAACTCGCCGCTACAAGTAGTGGCCCAGTTCCGGGAGCCGCAGATGGTGGGCGTGGCCGTGCTGCCCGACGGCCGCGTGTTTGCCGACTTCCCCCGCTGGGACAATAACCCCGTAAACCCGATTGCCGAAGTAATGCCCGATGGCTCCGTGAAAGGCTACCCCGACGCCGACTGGTGCGCCTGGAATGAAACCGTGAAAAACGAGCCCCAGAAACACTGGATTTGCCCCCAGAGCGTGCACGCCGACAAAACCGGAATGCTGTGGGTACTCGATCCGGCCTCGCCCGGCATCAAGGGCACCGTGCCCGGCGGCCCCAAGCTGGTGAAGATTGACCCCAAAACTGACAAGGTGGTGCAGAATATCAGCATCCCGGAAAGCGTGGCCTCACGCAAATCATACCTCAACGATGTGCGCATCGACACCCAGAACCAGTACGCCTACATCACAGAGTCGGGCGTGGGCAGCTTGGTGGTCGTGGATCTGAAGTCGGGGAAGGCACGCAAGCTGCTGGCGGGCCACTCGACGATGATGGGCGACACCACGCTCAACATCAAGGCCGACGGCAAGGAACTGCTGGACCCCACCGGCAAGCGCGCTCAGTTCAACGCCGACGGCATTGCTCTGAGCCAGGATATGCAGTATCTGTACTGGAAGCCCCTGACCAGCTACACCCTGTTCCGCATCAAGACGGAAGCCCTGCGCAACCCCGCCCTCACCGATGCCCAACTGGCCGCCCAGATTGAGGACTTGGGCAAAGTACCTGCCTCCGACGGTATGGAAATCGACGCTCAGAACAATCTGTACCTGAGTGCTTTCGAGGATCATTCCATCAAGCGCCGCACGCCAGCCGGCAAAATCGAGACGGTGGTGCAGGACCCGCGCCTGGAGTGGCCCGATACATTTGCCTTCTCCGGCGACGGCAAAACGCTATACGTAACCACCTCGGCCATCCACAAAACGCCCACCTGGAACAAAGGCATTGGCCAGCAGGACCAGCCCTATTACATCTTCAAAATGGCGCTGAAGTAGCACCGCAGCCAGTAGCGCGAACTTTGCAGTTCGCGCTAGTGCTTTACCAAAAGCCGTTCCTGTACTACAGGAGCGGCTTCTGTATTTATTTGATAGATTGGACGTCGGTACTACTGAGAGAAAATCGAATTGAATTATCTGGTTGATTATAAGGTTTATTTGCACATGCGCATATCAGTTTTTACTTCCTGATCAGGCTATTTACCTTTACCCCCTGACACCACCAGCTCCCACCGCATGGACGCCAACTCTTATATCGCCAACGCCCACGGCGACTACCTCGACAACATGTACCAGTCTTACAAAACTGACCCGCAGTCGGTGGATGCGAGCTGGCAGAAATTCTTTGAAGGCTTCGACTTCGCCCAGCAGTACCCCGAAGGCGGTATTCCGCAGGCCGATGGCGAAGGCGTACTGACCACGCCTGCCAGCACCAACCAGGCCGGCGCCATCCGGGCCGTGGACACAGTGGCGGCCGACAAGGAAACGCAGGTGCGCAACCTTATTCACGCCTACCGCAGCCGCGGCCATCTGGTGGCCAAAACCAACCCGGTGCGCGAGAGGAAGGACCGTAAGGCCCGCCTCAGCATTGCCGATTTCGGGCTGAGCGACGCTGACCTCGATACCAAATTCAAGAACGGCGAAGTGCTGGGTTTGGGCACGGAAGCCACGTTGCGCGAGATTGTGGCCGCTTTGCAGAAGGTGTACACCCGCACCATCGGCTTCGAGTACATGTTTATCCGCGACCCGCAGGTGCTCGACTGGTTCCGCGAGAAAGTGGAAAAGGACTCGCTGAGCTTCAACCCCGGCGTGGAGTACAAGAAGCGCATCCTCAAGAAGCTGAACGAGGCCGTAGTATTCGAGAACTTCCTGCATACGAAGTTCCTGGGCCAGAAGCGCTTCTCGCTGGAAGGCGGCGAATCGACTATTCCGGCCCTCGATGCTATTATTAATAAGTCGTCGGAATTGGGCGTGCAGGAGGTGATGATCGGGATGGCCCACCGCGGCCGCCTGAACGTGCTGGCCAACATCATGGGCAAAACCTACGAGCAGATCTTCTCGGAATTCGAGGGGACGGCCGTACCGGACCTGACCATGGGTGACGGCGACGTGAAGTATCACATGGGCTACTCGTCGGAGGTGGAAACGGAGGGTGGCCGCAAGGTGAACCTGAAGCTGGCCCCCAACCCCTCCCACCTGGAGGCCGTGAACCCCGTGGTGGAAGGCTTCGTGCGCGCCAAGATTGAGCACCAGTACGGTGGCGACTACCACCAGATTCTGCCCATCCTCATCCACGGCGACGCGGCTTTGGCCGGCCAGGGCATCGGCTACGAGTTGACCCAGATGTCGTTGCTGGAAGGCTACAAGACGGGCGGCACCATCCACTTCGTCATCAACAATCAGGTGGGCTTCACCACCGATTTTGAGGACGCTCGCTCCTCCATTTACAGCACCGACCTCGCGAAGATTATCGACGCGCCGGTGCTGCACGTAAACGGCGACGACCCCGAGGCCGTGGTGTTTGCCGTGCGCCTCGCCACCGAGTACCGCCAGCAGTTCCACGCCGATATCTTCATTGATATGGTGTGCTACCGCCGCCACGGCCACAACGAGTCGGACGAGCCCAAGTTCACCCAGCCCACGCTCTACAACCTCATCAGCAAGCACCAGAACCCCCGCGAGGTGTACAACGCCATGCTGGTGCAGCGCGGCGACGTGGACGAGCAGCTGGCCCAGCAGATGGACAAGGAGTTCCGCGACACCCTGCAGGCCCGCCTGGATATGGTGAAGCAGAAGCCGCTGCCCTACAACTACCAGGCCCTCGAAAACGAGTGGCGCAGCCTACGTCGCAGCAAGCCCGAGGACTTCGAGAAGTCGCCGGAAACGGGCATCAGCGAGGAAGTGGTGGCCAAAGTAGGCAAGGCCCTGACCACGCTGCCCGAAGGCTTCCGCCCCCTGAAGCAGATTGAAAAGCTGATGGAGGAGCGCAAGAAGATGTTCTTCGAAACGCGCGTGCTGAACTGGGCCGCCGGCGAGCTGCTGGCCTACGGTTCCTTGCTCGACGAGAAGCACATTGTGCGCGTAAGCGGCCAGGACGTGCAGCGCGGCACGTTCTCGCACCGCCACGCCGTCCTGCACGACGCCGAAACCTCGGCCCCGTACAACTCGCTGAACTACATCGGCGAAGGTCAGGAGAAGCTGAGCATCTACAACTCGCTGCTGAGCGAGTACGCGGTGCTGGGTTTTGAATTCGGCTACGCCATGGCCAACCCCACGGCGCTGGTGATTTGGGAAGCCCAGTTCGGCGACTTCGCCAACGGTGCCCAGACCATGATTGACCAGTTCATCGTATCGTCGGAAAGCAAGTGGCAGCGCATGAACGGCGTGGTGCTGCAACTGCCCCACGGCTACGAAGGCCAAGGCCCGGAGCACTCCAACGCCCGCCCCGAGCGGTTCCTGCAGCTGGCTGCCGAGAACAACATCATCGTGGCCAACATGACCACGCCGGCCAACTTCTTCCACGCGCTGCGCCGTCAGCTGACCTGGGAGTTCCGCAAGCCGCTGGTGGTGATGTCGCCGAAGTCGATGCTGCGCCACCCGCTGTGCGTGTCGCCGGTGGAGGAGTTCACCTCTGGCCACTTCCGCGAGGTGCTCGGCGACGTGTACGCCGATGCCAAGAAGGTAAAGCGCGTGCTGCTGTGCTCGGGCAAAGTCTACTTCGATTTGCTAGACGAACAGCAGCAGTCGGGCCGCACCGACGTGGCCATTGTGCGCCTGGAGCAACTGCACCCCTTCCCCAAAAAGCAGCTCGACGCCGAGCTGGCCAAGTACTCCAAAGCCAAGGTGTACTGGGTGCAGGAAGAGCCCGAAAACATGGGTTACTGGAACTACCTGCTGCGCTTCATGCGCCGCGAGCTGGAAGACGTGTATTCGCGCAAGCCTTCGGCCTCGCCGGCTACCGGCTACAACAAGGTGCACGTGAAGGAGCAGAAGGACCTCGTGGCCCGCGCCTTCGACAAGCCCAAGGAAGCCGTGGCCGACGACAACATCAAAGCCACCGCCGAAGTAGCCAAGAAGCAGGACTAGTCCTGTGTCATTCCGACGCGGGAGGAATCTGAGTGAAAACGGACAACGGCTTCCCCCAGATTCCTCCTGCTTCGGAATGACAACTTCCCCGACATTCCCCACCGAAACCCTTCAAAACTCCCACTTATGGGTCTGGAAATTAAAATCCCCGCCGTCGGCGAGTCTATCACCGAAGTAACCATTGCCAAGTGGCTGAAAGCCGACGGTGACACCGTGAAGCGCGACGAGATTCTGGCCGAGCTGGAATCCGACAAAGCCACGTTCGAGCTGCCCGCCGAGGCCGACGGCGTGCTGAAAATCCGCGTTGCCGAGGGCGAAACCATCGGTATCGGCACCACCATTGCCGAAATCGACGGCGACGGTGCTGCGGCCGCGCCAGTTGCTTCAGCTCCGGCCGCTGAGGCCCCGGCGGCTGAGGCCCCGGCGGCTCCCGCTGCCGCAGCCCCTGCCAACGACCCGGTGAGCAAAGGCGAAGAAAACCCCAAAGCCAGCGACCAGGCCGGCTACGGCGGCCAGCCCGAAGGCGGTGCTGCTTCCGGCGCCCCAGCTGCTGCCGCTCCGGCTGCCGGCAACGGCGGCGGTGCTACCGTGGAAATGACGATTCCGGCTGTGGGCGAATCCATCACGGAAGTAACGGTAGCCAAGTGGCTGAAGGAAGACGGTGCCCAGGTACAGCGCGACGAAATCATTGCCGAGCTGGAATCCGACAAAGCCACGTTTGAGCTGCCCGCCGAAGGCACCGGCATCCTGCGCCACGCCGCCAAGGAAGGCGAAACCATCGGCATCGGCGCTACCATTGCCCGCATTGAAGGCGGTAGCGGTGCTGCCGCTCCGGCTCCCGCAGCCGCCGCTGCTCCGGCTGCTGCTCAAGCTACTCCGGCCGCTGCTGCTCCGGCGGCGTCGGCAACCACCAGCTACGCTACCGGAACGCCTTCGCCAGCGGCCGGCAAAATCCTCGGTGAAAAAGGCATCAGCCCCGCCGATGTGCAGGGCTCGGGCCGTGATGGTCGCATTACCAAAGACGATGCTCAGAATGCTCAGGCCAAGCCCGCTGCGCCGGCTCCAGCTGCTGCTCCCGCTGCTGCCAAACCGGCTGCTCCAGCTGCTGCTGCCCCGGCCGCTAGCGGCAACCGCAACCAGCGCCGTGAGCGGATGAGCAACCTACGCAAGACGGTCGCCCGCCGTCTGGTGTCGGTGAAGAACGAGACGGCCATGCTCACCACCTTCAACGAGGTGAACATGCAGCCCATCATGGACCTGCGCAACAAGTTCAAGGACAAGTTCAAGGAGAAGCACAGCGTGGGCCTCGGCTTCATGTCGTTCTTCACCAAGGCCGTGTGCGTGGCCCTGAAAGAGTGGCCCGCCGTGAATGCCCAGATTGATGGCACCGACATCGTGTACAACGACTTCTGCGACATCAGCATTGCCGTATCGGCCCCCAAAGGCCTCGTGGTACCGGTAATCCGCAACGCCGAGGAGCTGTCGTTTGATGGTATCGAGAAGGAAATCCAGCGCCTCGCCGGCCTGGCCCGCGACAACAAGCTCACCATCGAGCAGATGACCGGCGGCACGTTCACCATCACCAACGGCGGCGTGTTCGGCTCTATGATGAGCACCCCCATTATCAACGCGCCGCAGTCGGCCATTCTGGGCATGCACAACATCGTGCAGCGCCCGATTGCCGAAAACGGCCAGGTGGTAATCCGCCCCATGATGTACCTGGCCCTGAGCTACGACCACCGCATCATCGACGGCCGCGAGTCAGTGTCGTTCCTGGTGCGCGTGAAGGAACTGCTCGAAGACCCAACCCGTCTGCTGCTAGGCGTGTAACCGTCCGGAATTATACTTTTGAAAGCCGTGCCTCTCATATGGAGGCATGGTTTTTCATTTATTAGCTATGCAGAAAGACACTATTGAGGTTGAGTCAAACCACTTTACTGCCAAAGCAGCATGCTATGCGGTCATTGCTGTCAGCTGTATTATTTGTCTCGCCATCATAATGGACGCTAACCGGCAGCACGTATATGATTCGCTGGGAGGTCGTTTGCTGTTAGTGGTATTCATAGGAGTACTCCTGCCGTGGTATCATCAATCCACTGTAAAACGCTCCACGCTTACAATTAGCCAACAAGTGTTCCACATGGAGCAGGAACCTGACAAAGTGCTGTATCATCTGTCCATGAAAACCCTGGTCGGCTGGTGGATTGGAGAGGATCCGAGAAGGAAGAGTGCAGGTAGGGGGCTACATTTTGACTGTAAAGACAGTGGGCACATCTGTTTACTTAGCTATGAATACAGTCAGTTCGCAGCCGTAGAGCGTTACCTGGAAGTTCATTTTGCTCACAAGAAGCGGCACGATTTCTCATAGTTTGGTCTGGTGCGCAAATAAAAAGCCCCTCGGATTCAAGTCCGAGGGGCTTTTTGTATGGGTGGATGGGTGAATGTGTGAGGAGAACGGGGTGGGAATTGGGGGTGGGTGAACCGATAAAAAATTAGGCAGCGCGGGAGTTGGAGGCCAGCGTGGCTACTTTATGAATAGCTTCTTCGGCTTTGGAGCCGGCAAATTTTTCTTCCACTGTACGCTGCAGTACTTCGGCCCACCGCTGAAAGTGCGGACCTTTCACAGGCAGGGCCGAATGCAGTGGCACCAACTGTCCTTCCTGGTACCGGGTGGTGCCAAGCAAGGCATTGCTCCAGTAGTCATAGAGAGAAGTAAGGTGGCGGGGCCAGTGTACCCGCGCTACCGCGTGGCAGAGCGGGGCCAGCAACTCGTCGTCGTTGGCTTTGCTAAAGGCGGTATCCACCAGCGTCTTGATGTCGCCCTCGGTACGCAGATCAGGAAGAGTAGTCAGAGTAACCATACAGAGGAGAGTAGTTACGGGTGGATACGCAGCGAATTTACGCAGGTTTTGGAATTTTCGCGCATTAGCGAAAAATCTTTTTGGCTTTATCCAGCAAATAATTGTCGGAGGTGGGGCTTGTACGACTAAAAAACGGGAAAGGATACCAATTAAGGCCGATTTTATTACAGGATGTGCAACGGGTTGCGGGCCTGGGCCATACGGTGCTCGAACACGGCGGCAATGGTTCCTGCCCGATAAATGGCCTCATCAGCCACGGTACCGGCGAAATGCGCTTCCACAGTTTCCACAAACAGCGTGAGCCAGCGGTGGAAGTGGCGGCTATCAATTGGCAACGCCAGATGCTTGGGAAACGGACGACCCCGGTAACGGCTGCTGCCCAGTAGCAAGCCACTCCAGAAATCGTACATCGTGGCTAAGTGGCGGGGCCAATGGCCCTGCACTACTTCTTCGAAAATAGGGCCGATAAGGTCATCAGCCCGCACACGCTGGTAGAAGGCATCTACCAGCCGGCGCACATCGGCCTCCGTCTGGATATCGGGCGGAGGAACGTAAGAAGCAGTATCTGCCATGCGGTAGCCGGTAAGAAAGTGAGGTTCTGAAGATACGATGGGAGTGACGGCCACCCCTGCAGAAGCTACGCCGGGGGGAGTAGAAACAGTTGCGCCAGTCACCCCGAAACTCAGGTAAAGAAACGGCCCTGCGCCTATTGCGGGCGGGTAACCGGGTGCTGGCTTAACGGCAGTGGCTGCGCGAAGGGCAGGTTCGCCAATGTCTGGTCATTCTGTTGCTGCCGGGCCAGTCGGGCGGCCGATGGCGTGGCGGTCTGGCGTGTGAGCTCTAGGTCTTTTGCATCCAGTAGCACCGCCGTGAGCTGCTGGGGCGTCACGGAAATTTTCAGCGTCGTGTTGGCTGGGGTATCTATCCGGATGGGCTCGAAGGGAGTAATATCCACTGTAACAGTGGTGGGCTCGGGTCCCAGGTGGTAGGTGTGGGTGGGGTGCGGGGTAGCTTGGTATTCGGCAGTAATCAGGCTTTGACCCACCGTGAAATTATAACGAAGCTGCCGCACGGCCAGTGGTAACTGGGGTGCGAGAACAAGCTGGTGGTTGGCCGCGTCGGGACGGATGCCGAGGAAATACTGGTGCCACACCCGCAGTTGCTCGGCATTCGACCACGCCTGCAAATAGGCTCCCGTAAGCTTCGGCAACCGTTGGCCGGGCCGGGGGTAGGCATCAAGGTTTTCGCTCAGGCCTCCTACTACACCCCTGGTCAGGGCCTGACGGTTAGAGCTGGCAAACAGCATCCAGGCGGTTTCGGGCTGGCCGGCTTCCAGCATGCGTTGCATGGCAATGCCGTTAAGCCAGGGCCAGATGGTGCCCCGGTGGTAAGCCGCATCCTTATGGTATAACTCAGGGGCCAGGTGATAGGGATGAAACTGCGGGTCGTGCCGGTCAAGCGTGGCTACGCCCCACGGATACACCAACTCCGTCCAGTTTTTGCGCAGAGCCTGGCGGGCAAAGGCCGGGTCGGGCACCATATCCAGCGCAAATAGCTGGTTGGGACGCAGCGTGAAGTCGGGATGGTTCTGGTGGTCAAGCCGGTCGGCGAGGTAGTCGTATCCGGGGCGGCGGAAGTCCTGGGCAAACCGGCTTGTCACCTGCTCCGCCAGCTGCTCCCACCGCGTCTGGCTGGCCGCATCCTGAACGAAAGCGGCAAAGTAGGCCCCGGCTTTCAGCTGCTGATACCATAGCGCCTGAATGTCGTTGGCGCGGCTGCCCCGGGGCGTGAAGGCCACCAACTGCGCGTCGCGGGCATCCATCCAGGTTTCATTGTCGGCGTGCAGCAGATAGCCTTGCTTATCAACCCAGTACGTGAGGGCACCCGCAATGCTGGCCTGCACATTGGGGTAAAGCTGCCGTACCAGTGAGGTGTCGCCGGAATAGCGCACGTAGTCCCGGAGCGCAATGACGAAGCGCGGCGTGCCATCGGTGGTGTGGTAATCGATGTTGCTTGGGTTCACGATGTTGGGTACCCGGCCGAAGAATCGGGAAGCGGGGTCGAGCTGCTGATAGCGGGCAAACGAAAGCAGAATCCGGCGGGCGGCGGCAAACTGGCCGCTGATCAGCATGGTACCGGGGAAGGAAATGAACTCGTCGCGGCCCCAGTACTCATTGAACCACGGCAGGCCGGCGTAAATCCCATCGCCCTGCTGGCGACTTACCAGTTGGTCGGTGGTAGTGGTCAGCCAGCGCAGGGCCAGGGTCAGCGAGTCATTATCGGCGGCCACGTAGGCACTGGTTTGCAGCGGCTGACGGATACGCTGCTCCCGGGCCAGCTTCAGGGCCGGCCCGTTGCGCTGGCCCTCCCGAAGCAGAGCGGTTGCATCGGCCTCATCAGTCCCGCAGGCAATCAGGAAGCCCCCGGCCCCGGCCGCCACTACGCGCTGGCCGGCCACGGTAATAGGCTGCGGCCGGCGGGCTGCCACGGCCAGCACGAAACGGCCCTCCCGCGCCGAGAAAAAAGCCAAGTCATCCTGCTGCCGGAGCAGGAGCACCTTCTCGCCTTTCAGCTCTATGCCAATGGGTTGCGTGGTGCCGGTCAGGTCGATTTCCAGCAGGTTCTTCTCATCAAACAGCCACAGCTCTTCCTGTACTGCCGGGCCGTGGCGGCGCACCAGCTTGTGCGGATACACTGTTACTTCGGCCACGCGGTTATCGAGCGGCTTACCGGCCACAAACAACTCATAGCCCGCAAATACCCGGTTTTTGGCCACGTTCAGGCCCTCAAACCAGCTGTACTCGGGGTGGTTGACCTCGTGAGTCTGGGCGCAGTAGTAGGCGGCGGCTTTGTTGGTGAAGGAGGCCACGCGGTTGGCTGACCGGGGCACCGTGATTTTCATCGTTTCCAGCACATCCGGCTGTCCGGTCACGGAGTTTGGCATGGCCGTAGTACGCGCAGGGCGGATTTGGGTGCAGCCGGCAACCAGCAGAGCGGCGGGCAGCAGCCGGCAGAGAAAGGAGCGGAGCATAATGGAGTGACAGAAGAGAGGAGCAGACTAGTAGCCAGCAGAACCGATTCCGGAGCCTGGGGCCAGCAGAAATTCCAGCGGAAGCGCCAGCCGCTGACTCCGGGTACCGCCCCACAGCGTGGGCACCCTCCATCCCGCCGGTTTGCAGGAAGCAAAAGCCCGTGGTTGGCAGGAAACGGAGTCAGCAGATAACGAGCGGAAAGAAACAGCCATGGGTAGAAGTCAAATGGAAATTTTGGTTGCATAAATAGCCCGGCCGAGTCCGGGCATATGCTGCTGTTAGATGGGAATCCTGCGGCCCCGCTGCTTGGCCAGCCGGCTACTTTTTACTGCGCCCACCCAAAACTACCAGCGCCACGGCCAGCACAATGAGGGCCGCGCCCCCGAGCATTTGTGGGTCGGGAACTTCGTGCAGAAACAACCAGCCCAGCAATACCGCCACCACGGGGTTCACGAAGGCATAGGTGCCCGCCAGCGCCGGCTCTACCACCCGCAGCAGCCAGATGTAGGCCGTAAAGCCCACAATACTGCCAAATGTGACCAGGTAGGCGTAGGCCAGCCAGGAAGTAGCCGTAACCTGCGCCAGGCTGAAACCGGCCGCTTCGCCGCGCACCGCGCCGACCACCAGCATGGCCACGCCGCCGCACAGCATCTGCATCCCGCCCGAAAGAAACGGGGAGGGAGTAGGCTGATGATTTTTGGAATACAGCGAGCCAATGGCCCACACCAGGGCCGCCACCAGCACCAGCCCGATACCCAGCCCCTCGTGCCCCGGTTTGGCAACGTGGCTGGCTCCTGGTGTGCGGGCCAGCAGATACACCCCCGCCAGACCTGCTGCCAGGCCCGCCGCCACTACCGGCCGGGGCCGGGCGGCCACGCCGCTCCACCAGCCCAGCACCGCCAGAAACATGGGCACCGTGGCTACCAGCAGTGCCGTCAGGCCCGTAGGAATATACTGTTCGCCCAGCGTTACGCCCCCATTACCGAAGCCCAGCAGGCACACCCCGATTACGGCCGCCGTCAGCCAGCCTTTGCGGGTAGGAGCGGGCTCGCCCCGCCACCGCATAAAGCCGTACAGCAGCGCCCCGGCCAGCGTGTAGCGGGAGCCGGCCATCAGCAGCGGCGGGATGGAGTCAATGGCGAAGCGGATGCCCAGGTAGGTGGAGCCCCAGATGATATACACGGCCGCGAAGGCCAGCAGTAGGGCCGCGCGGGTGGGGGCAGGTGGTTGCGTCATGTGAAAAGCGGACTGGAGAAGCACAAACCTACGGGAGTTTGCCGGGCCTATCGGTGAAAGGGCCGCCGTACGCAGCGTTCAGCCTTCTTTCCCGTTCTTTAGCCTGACTTCAACTTAATATCTGCCGCCGTGCGTTTCCTTCCTTTCCTGTTCCTGGCCGCGCTGTGCGGTTTCGTTCGTCCCGTGGCGGGGCAGCTGCTGCAAGCCAAACCGGCCTTCACCCGCGCCGATTCTTTGCGGGGCTACCTCTCGCCGCTGCGCACCTGCTACGATATCACCTACTACCACCTCGATGTGCGGCTGGACGTGGCCCGCAAGGCTATTAGCGGCTCCAATGAGTTTCACTTCAAAGCTACCCGCGACTTTACTCGTCTGCAATTCGATCTGTTTGCTAACCTGACGGTAGAGAAAGTGGAGTACCAGGGCAAGACCGTGCCATTTACCCGGGAGGCCAACGCGGTGTTCGTCACCTTTCCCGAACCTATTCGCCAGGGCAGTCAGAACCACTTCACGGTGTTGTATGGTGGGCAGCCCACCGAAGCCAAAAATGCGCCCTGGGATGGTGGAGTCGTGTTCACGCAGGATGCCAAGGGTAAGCCGTGGGTGGCCACGGCCTGCCAGGGAGTAGGAGCCAGCATCTGGTGGCCGAATAAAGACCAGCAGGCCGATGAAGTGGACAGTATGCTCATCAGCGTGACCGTACCGAAGGGCCTCAAGGATGTATCCAACGGCCGCCTGCGCCGCACCGTGCTCCTGAAAGGCGGGGCCACCCGCTTCGACTGGTTCGTGAGCAACCCCATCAATAATTACGACGTGGCCCTGAACGTGGCCGACTACACCCACTTCAGCGACGAGTACGCCGGCGAAAAAGGCCCCCTGACGCTGGATTACTGGGTGCTGCCCGAAAGCCTGAGCAAAGCCAGAACCCAGTTCGCCGCCAACGTGAAACCCATGCTCAAGTCGCTGGAGTCGTGGTTTGGGCCGTACCCGTTCTATGAAGATGGCTACAAGCTAATTGAAACCCCGCACCTCGGCATGGAGCACCAGAGCGCCGTGGCCTACGGCAATAAGTACCAGAACGGCTACCTGGGCCGTGACCGGTCAGGCACGGGCTGGGGCCTGAAGTGGGATTTTATTATCATTCATGAAAGCGGCCACGAGTGGTTCGGTAACAGCCTCACCAGCCAGGATATTGCCGATATGTGGATTCACGAGGCGTTTACCACCTACTCCGAGGCCTTGTTCGTGGAAAGCCAGTTCGGCCAGGAAGCCGCCCGGCAGTACATCCACGGCCAGCGGCGCAACATTCAGAACGACGCGCCCATCATCGGACCCTACGGCGTGAACCGGGAAGGCTCTTCCGATATGTACGACAAAGGCAGCAACCTGCTGAACATGCTCCGCACGGCCTACGTGCCCGATGATGCCCAATGGCGGGAGCTGCTGCGTGGCCTCAACCAGCGGTTTTTCCACCAGACGATTACTACCGGGCAGGTCATCGGCTACTTCAACCAGCAGCTGGGCCAGGACCTCACGCCCGTGTTCAACCAGTACCTGCGCCACCCGGGCCTGCCGGTGCTGGAGGTGCGCTTCCCCACCGACGGTCCGCCCCAGGCCCGCTGGATTGCCGCCGAGCCCGGCTTTGCCCTGCCCATTCGGCTGCGCCCGCGTGGCGGCATCTACCAGCTAGTGCCGCTGACCACGGTCTTTCAGCCAGTAGAGATTCCCAATTTGAAAAGAGAGAATCTGGAGGTAGATACCGAAAATTACTACGTAGGAACGTTATTAGAATAGAGGTTAGTGAAATTGTCTTATTCTGCTATGCTGGAATCCATAATTGGGAAGGCCTGATGCAGGTTATTTTATATATATAAAGTGGAATGTTGGAATCTTTTACCGGTGAAACGTGTAAATTCGGCTGCTTACAGCTTCCGCTGGAGTTGGTAGCTTCTGTTTTGATCTTTTCTTCAGTATCCTGTAGAAAAGATTAGCGATAAGAAGATGAGTTGTTGAATAGTATTTTTTATAAGAAAAAGTATCTTCTGGCTTCGTCTGCCGGGATGTTTTTTTGCTGAGAGTAAAGCGTATGGTAGCTTCTTCTGTTCCCCTCACTTGTCAGGCCTGCCCGCACGTTGAACGCTCTCTGTTGGGCAACTGCCAGCACGCCGAGCTGTCGTTGATAGCCGGCGGCAAGTTGCACCAGTCGTACAGCAAAGGGCAGGTGATTTTTCAGCAGGGTAGCCGGGCGGCTGGCCTGTACTGCGTATACCAGGGCAAGGTGAAGATTTCCAAGCTCAGCGGCGACGGTAAAGAGCAGATCATCCGGCTGGCCCGGGAGGGCGACGTGCTGTGCTACCGCTCCCTTATGATCGGGCAGTTCTGCACCACCGCCGCCACCGCCCTCACCGACTGCGTGGTGTGCCTCATTCCGCGCCCCGATTTTTTCAGCCTGCTGGAGCAGAATCCGCAGTTCTCCCACTCCCTGCTCCGCCTGATGGCCCGCAACCTCGGCGACGCCGAAGAGCGGCTGTTGCACACGGCTTACAAGCCCGTGCGTGAGCGGCTGGCCGAGGCCTTGCTGCTGCTGCACCAAGCCTTTCAGCCCGTTACCGATGAGCCGTTTAGCATTCCCATTTCCCGGGAGGATCTGGCCGCCCTCACCGGTACCACCAAGGAAACGGCCAGCCGACTACTCTCCGAGTTTCGCGACGAGGGGCTGGTGCTTACTCAGGGAAGCCGCATCACGGTGCTGGAGCGCGAGAAAATAAGCCAGTTGGCTAGTCTGTATGATTAAAATAGTGCAATTGTAAAACCACTGGTGGTATACCGTTCGTATCTCCTCGGGCAGCATCTGCTGGCCGGGGATTTTGCTTTTTGATGGATTGTGCGTAAGCTTGTTGTAATAGTATTATATATATCCCAATATGGGCTCCCAAAGTGATTGAGGTGGGAAAAGTTTAATTACAATCATTTTTGTAGTTGATGCTGCTCATTTTATCGGGTGGGTAAATGTGAGAGTTTTGTAGAGCAAGTCAGCAGGCTACCGACTGTTATCCGGCAGTTGTATCAAGTAGCTGTCTATTGTGCTTCTAAGTAAATTGCCAAAATGAATTTTGCTGGCCAACGCGTGGGTCAATGGAATTCGGGTGATGATATAGGGACACTGGGCGGCTGACTCTTCACTTCCACACATTTTCATTTCCTCCCTGTATCATGGCTTACTCTACGAACAACGCCGCCGGCAAAGTAATACAAGAAATCCTCAACGACTTGCCCCAGCTGGTAGCCGTGGCCGTTGTTGATACGAATTCCGGCATGAGCTTGGCTTCGCACACCAACTCACCCAGCATCAACCCCGATACCGCTGCGGCTTACAATACGGAAGTAGTAAAACAGAAGCAGAAGGCTATGGCCGCCCTCAAGCTGACGGGTGAAGTAATCGAGGACATCCTCATTACCCTCTCCAACCAGATCCACCTGCTCAAGCTGGCCGAGAATAATAAGTTCATCTATCTGGTAGTGAACTCGCGGGATACCAACCTGGCTATTGCCCGGGAAGTACTGCGCAACCACGCGGCGGCCCTGAACTAAGTCAGCAGCTGCGGCTCCCGTAGCCGGGGCAGCCCCACCCCTGGTGGCTGTCCCGGCCGAGCCGGCCCCGGGCTCCCTGGTCCGGGCAGCCGGTAACCCGGCCACATCTACCGGCCCGGCCGGGAGCAAGCGGCTGGTACGCACTGCTTTTGGTGGCCCCTGCTATGCAAATACCCTTTCTGAGTCAACTCCAGACCCTTACCGGGCCGCCCGTCAATAAAATCGTGGGCGTGGCTTCGGCCGGTCCGGCCCGCCTCGCCGCTGAGCAGATTCTGCAACACGTTTTGCACGGCCTGCCTGAGCTGCTGGCGGCGGCTGTGGGGCAGATAGCCTCCGGCCAGCTCCTGGCTTCTTACACTACCTCGCGCGACTTTAATCCCGCCAAAATCATTGGGTTTAACGCCGAGGTTATTCGGCAGCAGCGACAGGCCATGCAGGCACTGCATCTGCCCCCCGACGAGCAGCTCACCGAACTGCTGATTACGCTACGCACCCAGCTGCACCTGCTGCGGCTGTTGCCCGATGGGCAGCGGTTTCTGTACGTGGCCGTGGATTGTCGTGATACCAACTTAGGCATTGCCCGAGAGGTGATGCGCACCTGCGAAACCTGAAGGATCTGAGGGAGTAGCGGTGACGTCAGTGCTCGGGCAGTTCATTCTTTTTCTCATCCTTTTAGCCCCACTGCTTGCATGAAACTTACTGCCTCTCCCTTCAACCCTGCCACCGGCGAACTGCTGCCGGTGTACCGCGACGCCTACCTGCGTGGTGACCTGAGCAAAGCCTCCGCCCAGGCCGTGGAAACCTACCTCCACCACGACGCCGACAAGGCCCACGAAACCCTCAGCCGCTGGCAGCACCTGCGCGCCGCCGATGAAGCCGAAGCCGCCCCCACCTGGGTGCAGAAGCAGCTGCTTTACATCCGCACCGAGCCCGTGCGCTTCCGCCGCCGGGCTACCGGCTTGGTGGCCTCGGCTGTACTGGTGGGCACGATGGTATTTGCCGGTACCCGTCTGCCCTCCGAGCGTACTCCCGTGAGCGACAGCACGCCCACCGAACTGACGCCATTGGTAGCCGATGCCGGTACCATTGCCGAAGCCGGTATGCTAACCAGCGCCGAAGCCAGTAGCTCCCGCGCCATGCTCACGGTCCGGGGCCGCATCCTGGATGAAAATGGCGCGCCGCTGATTGGGGCCACTGTGTTGCAGCCCGGCAGCTACCGGGGTACTTCCACTAACGCCCAGGGCGAATACGTACTGCAGGTGCCGGCCGGTACCACGGCGTTGCAATACGGCTACGGCGGCTACCAAGATGCTGAAATGCGCGTGCAAACCACCGGCTCCGCCGACGTGACGCTGCAGCCTCGCACCAAAGTTGGCAAACGCCATTGGTGGCAGTTCTAGCGCACCGCCTGGCTGGTCGGTACGGACTGTCTGCACTACGGAAATGTACCGGCCGGCCTGGCTGCTTTATCTGATTATTTAGTTCTCAAGTTGCGTGAAACCGAAGTCGTATCGAAAGAAAGCCACCCGCCAGCCCGCCGTGCACAAACGGCAGTTGGAACTGATGCGGCGTGCCAGTGAGGTAGTGGAACAGCTCCGCCTCGAGCTGCCGCAGTTGCTGGCCGTGGCCGTGGTCGATGTGGCCTCGGGCACCAGTCTGGCCGCGCATACGTCTTCGCCCGCGCTGGATTTACTTACGGCCGCGAAGTTTCAGGCCGGCCTAGTGCAGCGCAAACACGAGGCCTTGGCTGCCCTGGACCTGCCCGGTGAGCAACTGGAGGACATCATGATAACCCTGTCCAGCCAGCTTCACTTGCTCCGGCTCAGCAGCACGGGCGCGCGGCTGATTTCGTTGGTAGTGGATGCCCGGACCACGAACCTGGCACTGGCCCGGGATATTCTGCGCACGCGGGCCGAGCAGCTGGACGCAGCTCCGGCCCTGCGGGCGGCGTAACGCGAAGTGCTGCTGCATCGCCGCCTGGGTAGCTGCAGGGGAGCCGTTCGGGCGGCCCGGAAGTGAGGCGGCGCTTCGCTCTTTTTTCCAGGGGCCCCGGCCCACCGGAAATAACGACGGAGAAACCTCCTAGGAGTTTTCAGTCAGCCGGCGCTTTACCCGGCGGCCGGCATTGCGGTACCGAATCACCGGCCTTTCCGCCCGAAAGGAAAACCACCAGGTTCCGTTTCCATCCTGTCGTTTAGCGGCTCCTCCGCTGGCCCCGGCCGGCAGGGGAGCCGTGTGGCGTTTTGGCGGGCGGGCAAGAGGGAGGGTTGAAGAATGGCCCCGGTCCGGCGGCGGCAAGCCGTGGGGCCGGTTGAAGCAAGCTGACAGGGATACGGTACCGCGCTGATGGCCCTGATGACAACCGGTCCGACGGCTTCCCGCCGCCGGACCGGAACTACTTCATAATTTCACTACTTCCCAACTTCACCGTCCGTACCTTCGCGCTTAGTTGATTCTCACCGAATTTACCCTAGCATGAACCAATACGACGTTACCGTTATCGGCTCCGGCCCCGGCGGTTATGTGGCGGCCATCCGCTGCTCCCAGTTAGGCCTCAAAACGGCCCTCATCGAGAAGTACGACACCCTGGGCGGCACCTGCCTCAACGTGGGCTGCATCCCCAGCAAGGCCCTGCTCGACAGCACCGAGCACTACCACAACGCGGCCCACACCTTCAAGGAGCACGGCATTGAGCTGAGCGACCTGCAGATCAACATGAACCAGCTCATCGACCGTAAAAACGGTGTTGTGAAGGCCAATACCGATGGGATTCAGTTCCTGATGAAGAAAAACAAAATCGACGTCATCCACGGCGTCGGTTCGTTTGTCGATAAGAACCACATCAGCATTGCGCCCACCGGCGGCGGCGAGGCCCAGCAGATTGAGACGAAGAACGTCATCATTGCCACCGGCTCCAAGCCCACCGTGCTGCCCTTCATCGGCCAGGACAAGGAGCGCATCATCACCAGCACCGAGGCCCTGAACATCCGCGAAGTGCCCAAGCACATGATTGTGATTGGCGGCGGCGTTATCGGGCTGGAAATGGCCTCCGTGTACGCCCGCCTCGGCGCGAAAGTATCGGTGGTGGAGTTCCTGGATTCGCTGGTTCCCACCATGGACCGCGGCCTGGGCAAGGAACTCAAGCGCGTGCTGGGCAAAATCGGCATCGAGTTTTTCCTGAGCCACAAGGTAACCGGCGCCACCCGCGAGGGTGATGCCGTGACCGTAACCGCAACCAACCCCAAGGGCGAGGAAGTGAAGTTTGAGGGCGACTACTGCTTGGTGGCCGTGGGCCGCTCGCCCTTCACGGCGGGCCTCAACTTGGAAGCCGCCGGCGTGCAGATGGAAGAGCGCGGCCGCATCAAGGTCGATGAGCACCTGCAAACCTCCGTGCCCGGCATCTACGCCATCGGCGACGTGATTCGGGGTGCCATGCTGGCCCACAAGGCCGAGGAAGAAGGCGTGTTCGTGGCCGAAACCATTGCCGGCCAGAAGCCGCACATCAACTACCTGCTCATCCCCGGCGTGGTGTACACCTGGCCCGAAGTGGCCGCCGTGGGCTACACCGAGGAGCAGCTCAAGGAGCAGGGCAAGGCCTACAAAACCGGCTCGTTCCCGTTCCGCGCCTCGGGCCGCGCCCGCGCCTCCATGGACCTCGACGGCTTCGTGAAAGTGCTGGCCGACAAGGAAACCGACGAAATCCTGGGCGTCCACATGATTGGCCCCCGCATCGCCGACCTCATTGCCGAAGCCGTAACGGCCATGGAGTTCCGCGCCTCCGCCGAGGACGTGGCCCGCATGAGCCACGCCCACCCCACCTACGCCGAAGCCATGAAAGAAGCCTGCCTCGCCGCTACCGAGAACCGCGCGATTCATATGTAGAAGGGCGTATAACGCTGTAACCTGAAAATGGCTGTTGGTCCTTCCCGGATTAACAGCCATTTTTATTGGCGCGAATCCAAGGTTGATTCGGCTTAACTCTTTCAGCAGTTATGGCAGCCCCGATAGTACAGGAATTTACGTTTGCGCGTCAGGCACCTGCTATAGATGAAGTAGTCAACGACTTGATAACAGTATCAGGACTGCTCATTGAATTTGATACCCATCCTGGAGGCAGCGAGGGTTCTACCATGTGGCAGATTAGGGCACTGTCTGTACCAATGAAGTTGGTAATTGTATCTACAGACAAGGATGTGCCAGCTTACATCATCGGGTATGATCCTTTCAGCAAACGGGCGCCCTATCTCGCTGGTACACTTCAATGGGTGTTTTCCCAAAAAGGTGGCTTTTGCGAAGGGGAAATGCCTGAGTGGGCTGGCTTGCGTTGGACGGATGTCCGGAAAACCTGGAATTTGGGTTAATGCCAAAATTTTGACGGAAAATAAATCGGCGGCAGCTCCCGGGAGCTGCCGCCGATTTTGCGTTACAGATACAACCGGCCGGGCCTCAGCTGCCGCGGTAGGTGGAGTAGCCGTAGGGCGAAAGGGTGATGGGTACGTGGTAGTGCGCGCCATCCTTAATCTCGAATACCACCTCAATGAAGGGGTAGAACGACTGTTGCTTCTTGCTCTCGAAATAGGGCTGGGTGAGGAAGGTGAGCCTGTAGGTGCCGGGCGTGCCGGCGGCACTGGCTGAAGGCAGAAAATCGGGGATGCGGCCGGCGGCGTCGGTTTTCTTCTCGGCCACGGTGGTCCAGGTTTTCTGGGCGGCGTTGTAGCGGTGCAACGTCACCGTGACGCCGGGGGCCGGCTGGCCGGTGCTGATGTCGAGAATGTGGGTGCTGAGCTGGTTTTTATTCGGTGTGGCTTGGGCCAGACCCAGCAGGGGCAACAGACTCAGCAAGCAAATGAGGAGGGTTTTCATGGATTGGAAAAGGTGAGAAAGAAAGTGATGCAAGCTCCGCACGATGCGCCGGGTATGTGCCTGGTTGCATATCCTAACCCGGCGTGTAGGTGAAATCCTGGTTGAGGGTGCCGGTGGCCTGGCTGCAGGTTTCCTTGTAGAGCGTGTCGATGGCTAGGCCGGCGGCCAGCAGCAGGGCGGCAGTGGCGGGCTGCTGAGTGCCCCGGTCGGAGAGGGAAATCAGGTAGTTGTCGGCGGTGGTGAACAGCTCCCGGCCCACGCCGGCCCACTTCTTGGTCACCAGCCCCAACTCCTGGCCGGCCGCATTCAGAAAGCGGAAGTCCCAGCCAATCCAGTTGCCTTTGATGTCGGCCACCCGCACACCGTGGGCGTTATACACGTGAAATCCGCCACCCAGGGTCAGAATCTTGCTTTCGAAGTACCCAAGCAGCTCGTTTTCGCTGCCGAATACCTCAATGCGGGAGCGAAAAAAGCGCCAGCCCCGCTTCAGGCGCAGCAGTACGACGTTGTCGGAAAGGCGTCGCACCACTACCGTGGTGGGCATGCGGTGTTTTTGCAGCAGCAAGCGGGTCCAGTTAATCCAGGCCGGGTTTTCCTCGGTGGCGTAGCCCAGATGTTCCTGTGTTTCGGCGTCGAGGATGTCGAAGGTGTCCTTGAGCTTCAGGAAGCCAATGTGTTCCCGAATGAAGTACGCATGGCGGTTAAGCAACTGGGAAGAATCCATACAGTTGGTTGAATGGTACGGAGTCTTTTACGGGCTGGTGCAGGCTGAGGATATTTTAAGAGAGAATACCAGCCGCGAAAAATTCCTTCTCAGCCTTTTCCCGCTCCAAAAAGGGAGGGCCAGACGGCTACTACAGCTCCCGAAGCCTCAGCCGCTGGTGTAGGCGAGAAAGAACCAACGGTAGAAACGCATATTTGCGTCTCCGCCTTAGCTTAGCGTTGCTGGTAGGTAGCATTCGGCAACGGGCTGCCACTATACTTCTTTGCATATCCCTAGCTCAAACAGCCACTGGCGTCTATTTCTATGACTAGACTAGTCCGTTTCATGTGCTGGCTGCTGTTGCTGTTGCTGCCCGGCGCGCTATGTGCGCAGGCCACGCTCACGCCTACCCTTACCCCCGCGCAGTGCTGGCAGGATTTCGATTACTTCTGGACCACCATCAACGAGAACTATTGCTACTTTGATAAAAAGCAGACCGACTGGGCCCGGGTGCGGGAGCTGTACGGTGCCCAGGTGGCTGGTGTGAGCACCCGGGCGCAGTTTGTGCGGCTGCTGGAAAACGCCCTCAACGAGCTCTACGACAATCACGCCGGCCTATCCACCAACCTGCCCGATTCCCGCCGCCTGGTTCCCACTGGCACCGATGTGTGGGCGCAGTTCGAGCAGGGAAAACCCGTGGTGGTAGCCGTGCGTCCGGGCTTCGGGGCTGAGCGGGTAGGGCTGCGGCCGGGCATGGAAATAGTGCGCATCAACGAGGTGCCCGTGGCCCAGGCTCTGCTGCCCCTGCTGGGTCGCAGCCTGAAAACCGTGGATGATGCCGCCCGTACCCTGGCCCTGAATCTGGCCCTGGCCGGTGACCACCGCACTCCGCGCCAGCTTACCGTGCGCGCCCAGGGCCGGCTGCGGCAACTGTATCCGGATGCGCCCACCGCCCAGCTGGAGCATATACAGTACGCGGGGCTGCTGGAAAGCCGGCAGCTAGGCACCGTAGGCTACATCCGCATCAACAACAGCCTGGGCAATAACCGCCTCATTGCCGCCTTCGACAGTACGCTCGACGCGCTGGCGGGCACCACCGGCCTCATCCTGGATTTGCGCGATACACCCAGCGGCGGCAACACCACCGTGGCCCGCGCCATCATGGGCCGCTTTATCACGCAGGAGCAGCCTTACCAGCGCCACGAGTTTCCGGCCGAGGAACGGCAGTTCGGCATCCGGCGCAGCACCTTGGAAATCGTTTCACCCCGCCCCCGGCCGTACACGCGGCCCTTAGTGGTATTGGTAGGCCCCTGGACGAGCAGCATGGGTGAAGGCATCACCATCGGGTTCGATGCGTTGGGGCGCGCTACCATTATGGGCACTGAAATGGCCCGTCTCAACGGGGCCATCAACTCATTTCGGCTGCCTAATTCCACTTTCGGCTTCAACATCCCCACCGAGCGGCTCTACCACGTAAACGGGCAGCCACGGGAAAACTTCGTGCCCACTGAACGTATTGCGCCAGACACCCAGGGTACTACCGATACAGCACTGGCAAGCTCACTGCAACGGTTACAAGCGCCGGCCCGCCGATGACGGCACCAGGTGAGAAAGCTGCTTCTGCGCTAACAGAGGTTACCATTCCCGCCATTCCGACGCCAGCCCTTCGCCGTCGCTGTATTTCTCGGGCTGCAGGCCGCAAGCAAGCGTGATGGTGTTGGTCAGTTCGCACAGCTGTTCCCGTTCGCCGGTTTCTATCATGTCTTCCGGAAGCTCATTCGTCGCCTCAATGGCCTTCTGGAATAAGGCGACTTTCTGTTTCTCGGAGGCCTGCTCACCACCCGCTATGAGGTCGGTAATGAGGGTATCGAAGATGTGCTGGGCCGCGTCGCAGTTCTCCTGTGTATACTGCTCTAGGCCATCGTGGTAGGAGGCGCGCCAGGCAGCGAACGGATAAGCGTTTTTAATGGCGTTCAGGTTTTCGGCGTAGGTAGGCATGTGTGCAGGAAGTGACTTGGGCAGTGAAGGGCGATTATCCGGGCCCGGAAGATTTGCAGAGGCAGTAGAGTCGTCTTGCGGCGAGCAGGCGCCAATGCAAAGCAGCAATAATAGAAATGGTAGTTTCATAGGTTGTTAAATTCATTCCGTCCCTCGCCCTCGCTCGGCTGTGCCCTACGCCCCAGCAGCTATGCTGCGCGCGTCTGCTAACTCTGCGCCGGTAGCGTGGACGGATTCGGGGCATAGCCCTTTAGGCGTAAGGCTCACTCGGCACAGCCGAGCGAGGGCGCGGGTACGTGGCGGCAACCCTCAGGAGCTGCCGTCGCTTTTTCATTATTGGAGCGCGTGGCCAGCTACCATAAACCCAAGAAACCTTTCTTCTTGGCCACGTTGGGACGGGCTACGTCTATCACGTCGGAAATACCGACTTCATCGAACTTGTCGAGCAACGCATCGACGCCCTTCTTCATTTTTAGCTCCATCTCTTCCTTGTAAATGGGGTACAAGCAGTAGAAGTGGATGGTTTTTTCGTCTGTCACGCGCAGTTCCCGGAACTCCTCCGGTAAGCTGATAGAAGGCAGTAGCAGCATGCATCCCAGCTTCGTGTCAGCGGCGTAAGGCTCGGCTTGTTCCCCGTTCGGGATGGTGTGGCCGGACCCCAGCCACGTGTGGTATTCGTGCGGAAAACGGGCAATAAACTTCATCCAGCCAATGGGCCAGTACGCTTCGTCCGTTGGGGTAGAGTCTGCCTGCCCAACATCTGACAGAGGCCAGGTACTGGGAAGGAGAATGCACAGTTCCGCGTACGCGGAGCTTTCTGCATCAGCGGGCACAGTCATAGGCAAGTCGCTCATGCCGGACGTAACCAAGGTGTAAAAGGGAAAATCCTTGGTAGGAGCCACGATATGCACGTCGAGGTGCACTTTGTCTGAGATAAGCTCGTGGAATACCCCGGTAACAGGGCCAATGTGCTGTTCGATGTGCCTCGAAATAGCCTCAATTGATTGATCGTCGCCGGATGCTAGGCTGAACGGCTCAGGTTCTACATTTTCATAGCGGTAAATGGGTGCCCCAGAAGACGAATTCTCTGGTTCGATTTCCTGCTCTGACATAGTGGGTAGCGTAAAGTGAAAAGAGAAGAAAGGAAAGCACGTTGCCCGGTTGCTGGTAGCAAGATGCCCGGGAAGGGTAATCAAATGCGTTGGAATGCAAAAAAGGAGGGCGGTCAATCAGGTCTTCTGCACCAGCTTAAACCCATCCTTCGTCACCTGGTACTGCTGGCCCTGGATGGTGATGGTTTCGCCTTCCAGCAGCTTGCTCAGGTCCATGATGTCGCCCTCGATGGTGTGGAGGCTGAAGCCGTGCTTACGGGCCAGGGCGAGGTACTTGGGGTTGATGTAGTCGCGCACGCCGCAGAGAATGATGCGGACGTGGGCGGTGGTGTTTTTGAGGAGTTTGGCGTCGCGAGGGAAGGTGTAGTTGTCGGCTATCAGGATGAGCTCGGCCGAGTCGGGGGCGGCGGCCAGCTTTTGGGCGTAGAGCAGGGCTTCGGCGTCGTTTTCGGGCGCGTCGCCGCCGCCGCCGGCTTTCATGGTTTCGATGAGCTTGTTCTTGATGGCCTCGTAGCTGTCGGTTTTCACGTGGTAGAGGCCGCCGGTTTTGCCCGCGCGCTTGTCTTTGTCAGGCTGGTCGTTGCCGTCGTTGAAGAACACGAAGGTTTTCTCGTCTTCGAGGGCGCTGAGCTGCAGCCAGGCCAGCAGATCGTAGGTGTAGGGGAACATGCTGCCCGTCACGTCGGTCACCACCACTTCCTTGCTCCACTCGGGGTGGCGCTGCAGTACGCGGCTGACCACGTTAGCATCGGCGGGTAGGGGCATTTCCTCAGTGTCGGCGGTATCGGCGGCGGCCAGCAGCTCGCCTTTCTTGGTGATGCGAGCCTCGCAGTAGTCGTTTTTATGCTGCTTGTTCTTCTTTTTCAGAAACACCCGGTACAGCCGGGCCGCCGAATCGGGCAGGGCGAAGCTGGTGAAGCCCATATCGGCCTCGCCCAGCAGCTGCAGTGGCCCAATAGGTAGCCGGATGGCCCCTTTGGCAATGAACGGAAACATCTTCCGGTCGATGGGGAAGCCGGAGGTGAAGGCTACGCTTTTGCGGATGGCCTCTTCCAGCTCCGCCACGCACACGGGCCGGGCGGTGGGTAGCACCTTCACCGTCCGGATGGTGCCGCGGGCATCCACCGTCAGCTGAAACTTCACCAGCTGCGCTTCACGCTCAGGGCATTTGTAGAGGCGGCGCAGGCTGCGGGCCATCTGGCGGTTGGTGTAGCGGGAGCCGGGCAGGTTGCAGGCCACCTTTTTGCCCTGCGCTTTCTTGCTGGCTTTGGGGCGCTTCTTCTCCAACAGGCGCAGCTTGCGGGTGAGGCTGTCAAGGTCGGCGCGGCTGGTGGCGGCGGTGGCGTGCGGGGCCACGTACACCACAAACCCGTGGAAAAACGGCTGGCACTCACTGGGGCTGTTGCAGCCCGTCTGCTCCACCAGCGTCCACGTCACCGACTCGTCCTGCAGCAGCCCCGGCACGGCGGCGGCCAGGTTTCGGATGCGGCTGAGGTTGAGTTGGCGCTGGTTGAAGGTGGGGTTGAGCCGGAAGGCCGTGTATACCAAATCAATGCGCACAATGTGGCGGTCCTGCAACCGCAAGGCCTTCAGCTCGGCCCCCGAAAATGTGGACGGTAGCTGCAGGGCCTGCAGATCGGGCAAGGGCTGGTAGCGGGCCGTGCGGTAGGCGTTCAGCTGGTCGTAGAAAGCGGTCAGCTCCGGATCGGGCGGGACCGTCTGGGCCGTGGCAATGCCGGAGAGCAAGAGAAACAGGAGGCCACAAAGGGAAGCCCGAAGAAGTACGGAACGCATAGAATAAAACAATAAACTCAATGGAGCGCAAAATACGGGTTTACCGGAAAGTGCCCCCCTCGCACTAGTCGCTATTCCCTGCGCTTCTATTCGTAGAGCAGCCTCACAATGCCACCACCAAATTCAGGGAACTGATCTGGGCTACATCCCGCCCTGGGTTATCAAAATTAAAGTTGCCAATGACTAGCATATCGGTGGACCTGGGCTGGGCACAGCTACTTATTCTCAACAGGCACCCGCCCACAAAAAAACGCCAGCTACTGCGAGAGTAGCTGGCGTTTTTGAGCTTGAGAAATGCTGCTGCGAGGCTATACGGCCACGGCCAGCTTTACGCCTACGGCGCTAGGACCTTTCTGGCCCATTTCCACCTCAAAGGTCACTTTGTCGTTTTCCTTGAGCGGAGCCGAAGTCTGCACTTGGTTGACGTGTACGAACACGCTTTCCCCGGTTATCTGGTCCTTGATAAAGCCGTAGCCCTTCGATTCGTTGAAGAACGTAACGGTGCCTTTGCGGATGGGGTCTTCCTGCTCCATGTCCTCCTGACGGATGGCACCGATGCGGATATCCTCCACCGCAATGTCTTTCTTCTTCTTCGGATCGGGCGGAGTAGAGGAGATGTTGCCATTCTCATCCACGTAGGCGAGCATCTCGTCGAGGCCCTGGCCTTTCTTGGCGTTGGCCTGGCGCTCTTCCTTCTTCTCTTCCTTGTCCTGGCGTTTTTTCAGCCGTTTCTTTTCGTTTTCCCTCTTGCCGAAGGTGGCTTGTGATCTACCCATGCGTAGTGTTAAGTCTTATGGTATCGGCCGCTTTGCCAAGCGAGGCCTCAAAGTGTAAAGCAATGTATCTATGCAGTACAATCCGGAACCTAGTAAAGTTCCTATATAAGGAGCTTTGCAGGTGCCGGCCCGGCAAGCGCCCCGCAATGACCCGTCGTTCCGGAAATGGAAAGACGGTGAGCCTGGCAGGAAACGCTTGAGAAGCCGGCTGGAAACATGAGCGCCGCTGCTGCCGCCGACGGAAAACGGGGGCTGCGGGTGCATGGTGTAGCTGCGAGGTAAAGTTACCCTTTAATTCCTGCAATTCAGCATAAACTCCCGGCAACCCGCCCAGGTTGGTGCGGACAGCGGTATTTACCGGCTGGCGCGGGCCATTTTGCCGACGAGCAGGTTATAAGGATCTTCCTGGGAGCAATACTCAGGAAGATCCTTTGTTGTCGTCTGCTGCCTAAAAGGCCCGTACTTGCCCGTATGCTTTCCGAACCAACCTACCTGGCCGCGCGCATGGTAGCGCCCATGATTGAAGCGCACTTTGCCCGACACCGCGCCGCCGCGTTGCCCGAACACGTTAGCCAACTTGCTCCTGCTCCGGTTGCCAGTCTGGTTGAAGTCGTTATTGATGCCGCCTTCTGGGCCAGTTTGCGCCGGGAGGAAGGCCATCCGCCCCGCATTTCGCTGGCCCTGCTGGAGCCCGCTCAGGCCGAGCAGCCAGTGGTATTCGGGCACCGCCGCCGCCTGATGCCCTACAACCTGCTGAAGCTGGCGCCGGCCGTGGAGCAGCCGGGTATTCATCTGGGGGTGTGGTTTGATGAGCAGGGGCTGTACGTATGGGGAACGGCCACTGGTATTCCGCCGCTGTGCTTTGTGCTGGAAGTGGTGGAGCCCGGCCTGCTGGTAGCCAAACACCGCCGGGCCGATGGGTTTGGCAAATTTGTAAACGTGGCCATTCTGCGCGGCGACCAACTGCAGCTGGTGGATGCCGAAAACCTGGCTGTGTCCGACTGCTCGGCGTTACAGGCGTTTCTGCCGGGCCGGGGGCTGCCCGCTGCCACCACCGGCGAAACCGACAACGTACTGGTGGAGCTGGCTGCTGCCATGCGGGCCCACGGCCGGGGCGGGCTGGTGCTGGTGGTGCCGCCCGATTCGGAGGCGTGGCAGGCGTCCATCGTGCAGCCCATGACGTACCCCGTGCAGCCCGCCTACACCGGCATTGCCGAGGTGCGGCAGCACGCCCAGGCCCGGTGGCAGTGGCAGGAGGAAATTCAGCGGGCCATTGGGCTGGTGGGCGGCTTTACGGCCGTGGATGGGGCCACCGTCATCAACCGCGACTATCACCTGCTGGCCTTCGGGGCCAAGGTGGCCCGGGCCGAAACCAGCGTGCCCGTAGACCGCATGGTGGTAACCGAACCGGTGGTGGACAGCACGGCCCGCTATTTACATCCGGCTCAGAACGGCGGCACGCGCCACCTGGCCGCCGCCCAATTCGTGCACGACCAGCGCGACTCCCTGGCCCTGGTAGCTTCCCAGGATGGCTTTTTCACCGTCTTCGCCTGGTCAGAAACCCTGCAGATGGTTCACGCCCACCGTATTGATGTGCTGTTGCTATGAGTGGTTGAATGGGTGGATTGTTGAATAGGTGGACGGTTGGATGGGACTGTCCACCTATTCAACCATTCACTCACCAACTGCTGCCGGCCCCGCCGCCGCCGGAGGAGCCGCCGCTGCTGCTGGAGCTGGAACTGCTGGACGACGACGAGCCGGAACTACTGGATGAGCTGCCGGAGGAGGTGGAAATACGGGCAATAGTGTACTTCTCCTTCTGCTCATGGTTGCAGAAATAGCAGCGGTGAATATGCCAGCCCCAACCCTCCGAAGACGTAGTGGCGGAGCGCATCACCCGGTCAGGCTGGGGCTGAAAGGTGTGGTGGTGGCACTCGGGGCAGGACAGTACGTCGGTGCTGAGATTCTGGTAGTTGAGCGTGAAGGTGTGCTGACACTGGAGGCACTGCCACACGTCATAGTCCACGGCTTTTACGTGTTCCTCGGCTACCTGATGCAGTTCCAGCTGCTCGTCATCGGCCTGTTCATCGAGGCGGCGCATGGCGGCGGCGCAGGTAGGGCAGGCGTACGGGGCTTCGCGCAGCTCGCGGAGCCGCTGGCGGTAGCGGGGCCAGTAGAAGGCCAGCCCCAGCGGAAACAGCCAGGCCGTGAAGCCCAGATTATGGTGGGCCTTAGCCAGAAAAACGTACTGCTTGTGCCGGGTTCTGGCGGCATATTTAGTGCGCAGCTGCCGATTGACGCGCCACAGATACGCATGGGCATATAGCAGCGGCAATCCGTAGCAGATCAGAATAACCACACCCGCCGCCACTGCGCCATCTGACAGGACGGCTGCTCCAAACACTACCACCGGCAACGCAATGGCCAAGCCCAATAACACCCGGTAGCGGCTGCCACTGGAGGTGGTGGTAAACCACAGGCCCAGATACAGCGGGATAGATAAGATGCCAAATCCGATAATGGCTCCCCAGTACCATGCCGATTCACCAGTGGCCGCTGGACCTTCGCTCAGACTCTGGCCTGTTTCCGGTGAAATGCCGGAATAGGTGTCGTCGAAGGCCTGGGCAGTGGAATCAGCCGGGAGGACGAAAGAGCCGCTGCTGAGCTGGCGGATGAGGGCGGCCACGCCCTGACGCACGGCTTCATCGTAACGCTCCTCGCGCAGCAGGGGCACCATGTACTGCTGCTGAATGCGGAAGCAGGTTACGTCGGGCAGGTCGGCTTCGAGGCCGTAGCCGGTTTCCATTTCTACCCGCCTTTGGTCGAGCACCAGCAGTAGGAGCAAGCCGTTGTTCTGGTCCTTGTCGCCAATTTTCCAGCGGTTGAATAGGGCCGTGACGGCGGTTTTAGGGACTTCCTCACCGATGCTGCGCACCGCTACCACGTCAATATGCGCCCGGCCGCTTTGGTCGAGAGCCTGCAGAGTAGCGTTCAGGTCCTGCTCGGTGGCGGGGGCCAGCAGGCTGTCGGGGTTGCTGACGTACGCTTCGCCGAGGGTCTTGGGGTCGGGAATGCGGGTGAGGTAATCGGCGGCGGGCGGGGCCTCGGGGGCGGAGCAAGCAGCAAGTAACAGAAGGCCGCAGGTCAGCCAGAGCAACAGGAGGCGGAGGGGCATAGGTGCAGGAAAGGGTTGGCTGCGACGAATGTAGCAGCTCCGCCGGGTTTTTAGTGGCTGCCGCCGCGGGGCCTATTCGCCCGCGTCCGTCCCGGACTCGGCCGCTTCGTCGGGAGCTGTCAGCTCGGGTACCTCCCGTACTTCTCCAGGCTGCATATCGGTCAGCCAGATGCTGCCCACACGCACCCGCACCAGCCGCAAGGTAGGGTAGCCCGCGGCGGCTGTCATTTTGCGTACCTGCCGGAACTTGCCCTCCGTCACGATGATGCTCACCCAGCTGGTGGGGCCGTGCCGCTCGTCGCGAATTTTCTGGCCCCGGGCCGGCAGGTTCGGGTCGGCGTCGAGGCGGCGCACCCGGGCCGGCAGCGTCTGGTACAGCACGCTGCGGTGCGCAATTTCGATGCCCTCCTGGAGCTGGATAATGGCCTCGTCGGTGGGCAGGCCGTCTACCTGGGCGTAGTACTCTTTCTCCACATCCTTGCGGCGGATTCGCTCACTTACCCGGCCGTCGGTGGTGAGCAGCAGCAGGCCTTCACTGTGCTCATCGAGGCGGCCCACGGCCATGGTTTCGGCCGGGAAATCGTGCAAATCACCCAGGAACTTCTTTTTGCGGGCCTCCCGGGCGTTGTTGCTCATGAACTGGCTGAGGTAGCCGTAGGGTTTGTACAGTAGAAAGTGGCGGTGCTCGGTCATAGGCGCGCAAAGGTACGGGTGCCGTGCGCTGGTAGCTGCAGTTCGGTACAACGCAATAGAACGGTCATGCTGAGCATGTGGCGTACCAAGCCAGGGACCGAAGCATCTCTGCCGCTGACTATCCTTATTGAACGATGTAGCGGGAGACGCGACACTTCGCGTCTCCCGCCAGAACGAATCGGCCGCCCCAACGTCAGTAACGGGGAGACGCGAAGTGTCGCGTCTCTACAATCGACTAACGAAGCAGTGGAGATGCTTCGGCAAGCTCAGCATGACTGTTCTGTGATACTGTACGCTTTAGCTCCGCTTGCTACCGTCCGGCGTTGAGGGCGTAGATGTTGCCCAGAACGCGGTAGAAGTGGCCGTGGGCGGCGGGTTCCAGCTGCTCGGCGAGGTAGCGCTGGCCTTCCCGGCGCAGGTTTTTGGGGAACTGCACGTTCCAGTCGGCGTGGTAGCCGGTGGTTTCCACCTTCACGCGCAGCTTGCCGCTTTCCTTCACGCAGCGCAACACTACGCCCTGAGCCGCGGCGGGGGCGGCTTCCAGCACGTCGCTCTGCACCACGGCCACGGCCTCGGTGGGGGCTTTGATGCTGCGGGCGGCCTGCACCACGCCCTGCTGGGCCTGGGCAATGGCGGCCTCGCTCACGTCGAGGCAGGCCAGGGAGCCATCGGTAGTGACGAGGTAAAGGCGCTCCTGGAAATACTGCATGGAGCAGGCCGAGCCGCAGCCGGTGGCCAGCTTCCAGAGGCGCTGCCCGCTCTCATCGAAGCAGTACACCGAGGAGCTGTTGTCGCCGGCAAACACGTGGCGGCCGCCGGGCGAGGTGGCGCAGGAAAACACGGCGCTGTCGGCCTGGAAGGTTTGCACCGGCTGGCCTTCGCGGGTGAATTTGTGGACTTTGCCCCGGGCCGTGCCGGCGTACACGTGGTCGGCATCGAGCCAGCCGAAGAGCACCTCGGCGGTGGGTTGCTGCCACACCCGCGTGCCCTGCTCCCAGCCGTAGTAGCAGCTCACGCCGGCACTGTCGCCGTAGAAGATGCGGCCGGCGGCGTCGCAGCGGGCCATCCAGGCCTGGCTGCCGGCGGTTTTCACGGCCCACTGTTCCTCGTCCTCGTAGTTGACGGTAGTGAGGTTGCCGCCCGCGTCGGACACGGCCAGCAGGCCGTTGCGGATGTCGAGCCAGTAGATGTCGATGGCGGGGTTGATTTCGTAGGCCAGGCGTGGGGTCTTGCCGGCCAGGTCGTACACGTTGCCGTCGTCGCAGCCCACGTACACCCACGAGCCATCCGATACGATGCACTTCACGCCTTCGCTGAGCTGGTACTGGAGCTGCACCTCGGCCTCGTGGCTGAGCTTGAACACGCGGCCTTCCTGGTTGCCAATCCAGCAGCCTTTTTCATCCACGAAAATCCCGAAGGCAATGGAACTGGTGCGGAAGCGCCACAGCACCGGGGCCGTATTCTTGGAGGTGGATGGCCGGCTTTCGATGACGCGGCGGGTGATGGTGCGCTTCTGGCGCACGCCCTTGGTGGCTTCCTCGTAGCCTTTACGCTTCTTCTCGGCTACTTTTTTGAGGGCGAGCTTGGTGGCGGCTTCCTCGGAGGCGCACACCTGGCTGGTGCTGGTGCCGGCCGTGCCGATGCGCCCGTAGCTGAGCGTGAGCAGGGTGCCATCCACCACGGCTTCGTAGAACTTGTGGGAGCTGCCGGAGGCTTCTTCTTCGGAGAATTCGAGGTAATACGTTTGCATTCAGCGGAAGGAAAGAAAGGAGAGAACAGGAGCGGAGCTGCCCGCCAGTAGCGGCCAGACCGTGCGAATATAGAAATCCGGCGGAATTTGTCGACCAGCCGTCGGGCCGGGCGCGGGCCGGCAACGTTGCCGGCAACGTTTGCGCAAATAAACTGCTCCGCGCGACGCTGGATAGGCGCTGTAAGTCAGTAGAATACAAGCCTGAACGCGCTTTTGCCGGTTCGTCGGCCCGTGGGCCGGCGCCGGTTTCTACCCAATTCCCACCTTTCCTGTATGCTACTACCTCTACCCCAGCGTTGGCCGGGGCATTCTGCGTTGCGGGCCCTGCTGGCGGCCGGCCTGCTTGTGGCGGCCGTACTACCGGCCCTGGCCCAGCTGCCCACGTTTCCGGGGGCCGAAGGGGCCGGCCGCTTCACCAGCGGTGGCCGGGGCACGCCTACCACGGCCACCACGGTGTTCGAAGTCACCAACCTCAACGACGACCTCAACCCCGGCAGCCTGCGCTACGCCCTCACCCAGCCCGCTACCTACCGCACGGTGGTGTTCCGGGTGTCGGGCACCATTCATCTGCTCACGCCTCTGAAGGTGCAGCAGCCCAACACCACCCTGGCGGGCCAGACGGCCCCCGGCGACGGAATCTGCCTGGCCGACCAGCCGTTTTCGGTGGCGGCTGACAACGTGGTGGTGCGCTTTCTGCGCTTCCGGCTGGGCGACAAGTTCCAGAACCTGGGCATGGTGAACGGCAGCGGCGACGGGGATGCCTTCAACGGCGTGGGCCGCCGCAAGCTGATGATTGACCACTGCTCCATGAGCTGGTCGGCGGATGAAGCCTGCTCCCTGTACGCCGGCGACAGTATCACGCTGCAGTGGAATCTCATCAGCGAGCCGCTGGACTACTCCTACCACTTCGAAACCGGGGATACCGACTTCGAGCGGCACGCCTACGGGGGCATCTGGGGCGGGCGGCATGCCTCGTTTCACCACAACCTGCTGGCCCACTGCCGGGGCCGGCTGCCGCGGTTTGATGGCAGCCGCAACCTCTCGCCCAACACGCCCGGCCAGGAAAACGCCGAGTTCGTGAACAACGTGCTTTATAACTGGGCCAGCTACACCACCAACGGGGGCGAGGGCGGCAACTATAACATCATCGGCAACTACTACAAGGCCGGGCCTTCCACGGCCACAGGCTCCTCGGTGGGCGTGCCCGTGCGCTACCAGATTATCAACCCCTACAAGAGCAGCAGCCTGCCCTACGGCCGCTACTTCCTGAGCGGGAATTACGTGGAGGGCTCGGCCAGCATTACGGCCCGCAACTGGCGTGGGGCCTCCATGAACGGCGGCGTCCAGGCCGATACCGCACAGGCGCAGGCGGCCGGACCGTTTGCCGGCCTGGTGACGGCCCAGCCCGCCCAGCAGGCCTACGAGGCGGTGCTGACCGGAGCCGGGGCCGTGCTACCCGTCCGCGACGCCCATGACCAGCGCATTGTGCAGGATGTGCGCAACCGCACCGGCAGCCTGATTGACGTGCAGGGCGGCTTCCCGCACGGCACGCCCTACGCCCAGACCACCGGGGCCTGGCCCGCGCTCAACTCCCAGCCCGCCCCGCCCGACGCCGACCACGACGGCATGCCCGACGCCTGGGAAACGGCCCGGGGTCTGAACCCCGCCAACCCCGCCGACCGCAACACCCGCACCGCCAGCGGCTACACCCAGCTCGAAAACTACCTCAACGGCCTCACCGGCGTGGTACTGGCCGCCCCGGCTGCTAAAACGTCCGGTACCGGTCTGCAGCTGTACCCCAATCCGGTGCAAACCGGGCCGTTGCGGGTGGCGCACCCGGCCGCCGGCCCCGGTGCCCGCCTGATAGTGTACAACGCGTTGGGCCAGCAGGTAGCCACCGCTCCGGTAGCGCCCAACGCCCGCGAAACTCGTCTGCCGCTGCCGCCGCTTGGGGCCGGGACCTACCTGCTGCGCTTCCTTGATGGCTCCCGGCAGCTGCTCACCCGCTTCGCGCAGGAGTAGCTGCTGCCCGCTTCCCGCTCTGCTTTCCACCAACCAAATTCCCCCATTCGTATGCCCAACACCTCTACCTATCGGTACTGGCTGGTCACCAGCTTGCTTTTGCTGCTGACCACGCTGTTCAGCGTCCGCGCCCAGACCACCACTTATAATGCCGTAGTGGCCCAGGATGGCAGCGGCAACTTTCGCACGGTGCAGGCCGCCATCAACGCCGCCCCGGATAACGGCACCACGCTCTACACCATCTTCATCAAGCAGGGCCGCTACCGCGAGAAAATTACGGTGCCCGCCACCAAGCCGTTTCTGCAGCTGGTGGGCGAAAGTGTGGCCAACACCGTGCTGACCTACAACGACGGGGCCAGCACGCCGCTGCCCGGGGGCGGCACCGTCGGCACCCAGAACTCGGCCAGCTTCACGGTGAATGCCAACGACTTCAGTGCCCTCAACCTCACGTTCGAGAATTCCTACGGCGACGGGACCCAGGCCGTGGCCGTGCTGGTGAATGCCGACCGCGCCGCCTTCCGCAACTGCCGCTTCCTGGGCAACCAGGATACGCTTTACACCAAGGGCAACGGCACGCCCCGCCACTACTTCCGCGACTGTTACGTGGATGGCAACGTGGATTTCATCTTCGGCAGCTCCATTGGCGTGTTTGACAACTGCGTGGTGTACGCCAAGTCGCGCACCACGGTGGGCAGCTCGTTTATTACGGCGGCCAACACTCCGGCGGGGCAGGCGGCGGGCTACGTGTTCCGCAAAACCCGCTTCCCGGCCAATACCGGGGCCACGCAGTACGCCCTGGGCCGGCCCTGGCAGAACTCCACCGGCAGCAGCCCGCTGGCCAACAACAAAACGGTGCTCATCAACAGCCGCCTCAGTGCCAGCATCCGGCCCGAGGGCTGGGTAACCTGGGACGCGGGTACCGATGTGAGCCTGATTACCTACGGCGAGTTCCGCAGCCGCTACTTCGGGGGCCAACTGGTGCCCGTGGCCCAGCGCGTGGCCTGGTCGAAGCAGCTAGCCGTGGCCGATACCGCCGCCTACCTCACCAGCACCCTGTTCGGTACCTGGAACCCGGCTGCCATTGCCGGCTTCGGCACCGCTACCGCCCAGCCCGCTATTGCCGTGGCCAATCTGAAAGTCGAGAAGGGAGCCACTACGTCCACCATCAGCTGGAATACCAGCTGGCCCCAGGCCCAGATTACCTACGAGCTGTTCCGCTCAGTGGACCGCGCCGCCGCCACTAAGGTGGGCGAGCTGACGGCCGCCACCGACACCACCGTGAATTTCCAGCTCACGGATGCCGTGCCGCCCTTGGGCAGTGCGTACTACTACTTTGTGCGAGCCGCCAAAACCGGCCAGACTGCGCACGTCACCGACTCGGTGCGGGTATCGAGCGTGCCTACGCTGACTGTTACAGGTAGCCTGGGCACATTTACGCAGTATGCGGGCGGGCCTTCGGCGGCGCAGTCGTACACGTTGGCGGGTGAGAACCTGACCGCGCCGGTAATCATCACGCCCCCGGCCGGCTACGAGGTATCGGCTAACGGCACTACCTGGAGCACCAGCGCCAGCCCCCTGAGCCTAGCTCCCACGGCGGGCGTGCTGGCCGCCACGCCGGTTAGCGTGCGGCTGAACGCGGCGGCGGTGGGCAGCTACGTGGGCAGCATCAGCCACGCCAGCACCGGCGCGGCGGCCGTTACGGCGGCTGTTACCGGCATCGCCACCAACCAGCAGCAGTTGGTATCGGTGGTGTTGCAGCAATGGCCTCTTACAACTTCTGCCGCCGATGACGCCGCCGTGCGCAGCGTGGCCGTTACGGCCAGCACGCCCACGCTCAAGCGTCTGTTCGTGTCCAACGGGACGACCGTGGCCACGGTGCCGGCGTATTCGGCGGCCTTCGGGCAGGCGCTGGGCGTCACCAGCAACGGCGACGGTTCCTGGGGCACGGCCTCGGGCGGACCGGGTGGTAACCTCAACCGCCGCTTCTACGAGCAGTTTACCGTGACGGCCGCCGCCGGCCAAGCCGTGCGCCTCGATTCGCTGCTGCTCACGGCGGGCTTCTACAACACCTCCAGCAACACCAAGCTGGCCGTGGTGTACTCGCGCAGCAACTTCACGGCCGACTCCGTGGACGTAACTGGCGGCACCGGGCCGGGCGGCGCGCTGGCAGCTTCCGCCAACGGCGCCTTCGCCACGCCCATTGCGCTGGCCAACCAGTTCAATGGCCTCACCAACCGCTACCACCTGGCCCTCAACGGCGGCACCGGCCTCAACCTCACGGCTGGCCAGACGCTCACGGTGCGCCTGTACTTCAGCTGCGGCAGCTCCAGCCCCGGCCGCTACTCGCTGCTCCAGAACGTAGCCGTGAAAGGCAACCGCACCACCACTACTGGCACGCTCGCGGCCCGGCAGCTCGTCCTGGCCGCCTTCCCGAATCCGACCACCGGCCAACTCACGCTCAGCCATCCGGCCGCTCCGGCCGGGGCCACGGTTTCCATTTTCGCCTTTGATGGCCGCCGGGTGGCCCGGTTCCTGAGTAAGCCCGGCACTACGGCTACGCTGCTGAACGTGGCCGGGCTGACGGCGGGCCACTACCTGGTGCGCTACGCCGCCGGCACCGAGCACGGTACTTCGGTTATCGTGAAGGAGTAACAGAAATCGGCAATAGCCAGTCAAAAAAACGGCCCCGCAACCTGTGTTGCGGGGCCGTTTTGGTAGTTCGGAATGGATGAGCCGTTAGCGGCTCACACGGGGTTTGCCCCGATAATGCACGTCGCTGGAGCCGGAGGTGTGGCTTTGCAGCTCGTCGGCCACAGCCACGTAGGCATCGGAAGCACCGCTGGCGTGGATGTCGGCGGCACGGCTTTGCAGGTCGTAGCCTTTATAGTCGCTGCTGCCGCTGAGGTGGATTTTCTGGCGGTCGGCGCGGCCGGTCAGGCGCAGGTCGCTGGCCCCGGAGGCCGAGGCGGAGAGGGTTTTTACGTCCAGGTTCAGCGTCACGTCGGAAGCGCCGCTGGCCTGAATGGTGAAGCTGTCGGCAGTGAAGGTCGTGGTACTTTTTACATCGGACGCCCCGCTGACCGTGACGGCCGTGAGCCGGGGGCAGGTGATGTACACGGTGACCTTCTTGTTGGACAGCATTGAAAGCAGGCCCTGCTCGCGGAACAGCACCAGGGTGTTGCCCTGCACCTCGGTTTTCACGCTGGCCAGTACATCGGAGTCGGCATCCACTTTCACCGTAGTGGCGCTGCCCTGGGTGAGCACCACATCAATGGCGCCGCTGGCTTTCACTTGCTCGAAGCCGCTCACGGAGCGGGTTTGCTGGGCGGCGGCGGTCAGGGTGATAGCGCCGCTGAGCAAAGCCGTGGCGGCGAGGGAGGCGAGTAAGAAGTTCGTTTTCATCTGAGCAGGATAAAGCGTGGAAGATGGACCAGGAATTGATACTGAGCCAGATGGTTACCCGGCCCGAACCGTTGCCCGGCGGGTCGGCTTTTTCTACTGGTGGTCGGCAACCCGTGTTCAGGCCCTGCCGTATCAGCCCCCACAGCATAGACTCGGCCCTATATGCCGGCGCTGTGTTTTTCACTTTTCGATAGTTCGCATGAATAAGTCCCTGCTTTTCCTCTCCGCCGCTGCCACGCTGGCAATGGCTTCCTGCAACCAGGACAAACCCGCTGTCGTGGACGCGGCCACTACTCCCTCAGCCGATACGGCCGTGGTAGTGAATGACGGTGCCATGACCACCGATACGGCTGCTTATCGCACCGAAGCCGACCGGCTGGCTTCCCGCATTGCCGATGACCTGAAGCTGACGGATACCGTGGTAGTAACGCAGGTGACCAACACCTACTACACCCGGGGCCGCCGCCTGAACGAGGTAAATACCCGCTACACCACCGATACCACCGGCCGCTACGCCGCCCTGCGCCAGGTGAACGATGAAACCGACCAGCAGGTGAAAACCTACGTATCGGAGCCACAATACAACACCTACGCCTCCAACCGGGGCAGCTACTACGAGGGCACGCCGTACACCACCACGGTAGTTACGACCCGCGAAACCACCGCGCCCGCCCGTCGTAGCGGCCCCAGCATTGTGAAGTACGACAAGAAGAAAAACGGTGAAACCAAAATCGTGTACTCCAACGGCAAAACCGTGAAAGTGGACAAGGACGGCGACACGAAGGTGGAGTACAGCAACGGCACCAAAGTAAAGCGCGACGCCGACGACGGACAGGTGAAAGTGAAAAACTAGCCTGCCGGCCATCCGCCCCGCATAAAAACGGCCCCCGTTCGGAATTTTCCGAACGGGGGCCGTTTGGCGTAAGATATAGGCAGACGTTACTCGCGGGTGAACAGGATATTGTTGGCGCCCTGGCGTAGCGTGAACGTGTGGGCCGCCGGGTCGAAATCCATGGTGAGGCCGGCGGCGGCGTACGTAAATTGTGTTTTGGAAACCGGCGTGAGCGGGAAGGCACTCTGGCCCGTGGCCTGTGCCAGAAGCGTGGTGCCCGAAGCCGTAACGGTAATTTTGAGCGGCATCTGGGTGCTGGCATACGTGCCAAAGTAGGTGCTCAGCTCAGCTTCGGTAAGCGTGGGCCCATTGAAGTTGGGTAACCGGTAGGGCTTGTTGAAGTAGATGGCCAGGGTGCCAAGCATTAGGTCGTTAACCGTGTAGCCGCTACTGATGCCGTTGCCGCAATACGCCACGGTCAGCTTATCGGCGGGGAAGTACGTGAGGGCTGAGCGGTACCCATCGATAACGCCGAAGTGGCCGTAGCCCTGTTTGTCGCTGAACGGAATAGGCATGAGGCCCGCGCCGTAGTTGTCCTGCATGTTCAGCATCTGCTGCAGGGTGGCCGGCTTCACCAGCTTGCCCGCAAACAGGCCCTCCACGAAGCGCGTCAGGTCGGCGGGGGTGGAGGTGATGGCACCCGCGCCGCCGGGTACGCTCATGTCGGTTTCCGGCTGGATGCTCCAGGTTTTGCCGTCCCAGCTGAACGAAGCCGCTTCGTGCTTCTGCGCGTCGAGGCGGCCGCCATAATAGGTTTCCTTCAGGGCCAGCTTACCCGTAATGCGCTTTTGAAGAGCCTGGGCGTAAGGCTGTTTCGTGAGCTTTTCCACCAGGTAGCCCAGCACCAGATAGTTGGAATTGTTGTAGTCATATTTCGCGCCCGGCTCAAAATCCACGGGCCGCGCCTGGATGATGGCCAGCAGCTCGGCCTGGGTTTTAGGCTGACTCATGAACTGCCCGTAAGCCGGGTCCCGCGTAAAATCGCCCAGGCCGCTACGGTGGTGCAGCAGCTGATCCACGGTGATTTTGCCGGCGTTGGGCAGCGTCGGAAACCACGTGATGATAGGTGCGTCCAGCTTCAGCTTGCCTTCTTCCACCAACTGCATGATCAGGGTAGCCGTGAACAGCTTAGTCACGCTGCCGATGCGGTAGCGGGTGGCGGTGGTAGCCGGTACGCCCGGCTGCTCCTGCCCGATGGCGCGGCGGTACACCACCTTGCCATTTTGGGTGAGTTGGAGGCTGCCGGCCAGCTTGTGGTTGGCATCCAGGGCTGTGAGCAGGCTGTCGAGCCGGGGCTGGTTGAAGGCCGTGGGGGCCGTTTGGGCCAGGGCAGTGCCGGCCCATAGCAGCGGCAGCACAAGCAGGGAAAGGGATTTGCGGAGCATACAGCGAGGGAATAAGGAGGAAAGAGAAAATAGCAGCAGAGGTTATTTCCGGAAATAGGCCAGCAGTTCACTACGGTAGGAGTTGCCGATGGGAATGAGCGTGTTATCCAGCAGCAGCACGTTATCGGGCTGCAGCATCCGGATGTGGGCCGCCGCCACGATAAACGAGCGGTGTACCCGCAGAAAAGCCGCGCCCAGCACTTCCACCATGTCCTTCATGGTCTGATGCAGCAGGTAGGTTTTGGTGGCCGTCGTGATTTTTACGTAGTCCTTGCAGCCCTCCACGTACACAATGTCGCGGTGTGGGACTTTCAGCAGGCCCTGGCGCTCCTTCACCAGCAGGTATTTCTCGGTGGTAGCATCGGCGGGCGGCACGGGCTGGGTGGCGGGCAGGCGGGCCACGGCTTTCATAAACCGCTCGTAGCTGAAGGGCTTGAGCAGATAATCCAGTACGTCCAGCTCGTAGCCCTCGTAGGCATACTCGCGGTAGGCGGTGGTCAGCACGGTTTTGGGCGGGTGCGTGAGGCTCTTGAGGAAGTTCAGGCCCGTCACCAGGGGCATCTCAATATCCAGAAACAGCAGGTCTACGGGGTGCTGGGCCAGGTGCTCGTAGGCTTCCATGGCGTTGCGGCACTTGCCCGTGAGCGTGAGGCCGGGCGTCTGGCCGATGAACTGGGTGAGCACCTGGTGAGCCAGCGGCTCATCATCCACAATCAGGCAACGAACGGGGGCAGATGTAGTGGTCATAGCAGTGAACAGTGCGTAAGAAATAAGGAGGCAGGTATTGACGGCTACACCCGCAGTGTCAGCTCGGCACGGTAGCGGCCGTTCTGTTCGGTGAGGTGGAGCTCATGGGCATTCGGGTAGTAGAGGTGGAGGCGCTGGCGGATATTCTGGAGGCCAATGCCGCCGCTGCGTTTGGGCGAGGCGGCCGGCACTTCGGGCAGCATGTCGTTTTCGATGAGGAAGTGCAGGCGGCCGGGCGTGGTTGTGAGCGTTGCCTCTACGGTAGCGTCATCGGAGAAATGGTGGCGGCCGTGCTTGAAACTGTTTTCTACCAGCGGCAGCAGCAGCAGCGGCGGCACCTGCATAGCAGCGGCCTCCGGGGCACCCACCGCCCGAAACTCCACCCGCGCCCCGGCATACTTGCGCTGCTCCAGCTCAAAGTAATTCTCCAGAAACGACACCTCCTCGGGCAATGCAATCCGGGCTTTGCCGCTGTCATACAGCACGTAACGCATCAGTTCCGAGAGCAGCAGAATAAAGCGCGGCGTTTCGGGCGAGCCGGTCAGGCTCAGGCCGTAAATGCTGTTGAGGGTGTTGAAAAGGAAATGTGGTTGCAGCTGGGCTTTCAGTTGCTCCATCTGCAGGGCCAAGTGGTCTTTTTCCAGGTGGCGGCGGCGGTATTCGTGCTCAAAGGCCACGCGCATAAAGGCTACGCAGCTGAAGGTCAATAAATCAGTAAACAGCAAGCTGATATACGGTTGAGTCCGGGTAAGCAATTGACCAGCTGCCGTCACGTAGCCCGCGTGGTAGTATTCCGCCAGCAGCGGCGGGCGCGCTACGTGCTGAAAGGCACCGTGGGCCAGCAGCATGTTCAGCTTGATGCCCCACCACAGGTACACCACCGAGCCTATACCCAGCAGTAAGTAGCGCCGCCGGCGCAGCAGGGCCGGCACCAGCCCCCGGTAGTAGGGAATGATGTAAAGAGTGGCCGCTACGGCAAACAGCATGAGCTGCGGATAAGGAAAGTTGGCGCGGTCAGTGGGCCGGTGGGCAACGGCCTCCATGAACCCATTGTACTTATACATGCCCACGTACAGCACCCACACCAGCCCCTCAAACACGAGCGGGAAGCGGCTGGGCCGGTCGGGGAGCAGGGTGGGGGAGGGCGTTTGCATGGGGCCAAGTTGGTGGTTTTTCCGGCCGCCTGCCGCATGTCTGACGCCGGTTTTCGACTAATGGGGGTGTTTTTTTCGACCAAAAAGCCGGGCCGTTTGCTTCGTCGCCTCGCGGCCTGCCCTGGTCTAATAAAGCTTCTTTTCGCCTGCCAGGGGCTATTCCTTTGTGTCGTTGCCAGTCGCTGAACGGCTGGCCTTTCTCTCCCGACACCTTATTCGCTACCTCGTTATGAAAACCTTCTTCCGCTCCCTGCTCGCCGCCACGCTGCTCACCGCTCCTGTTGCCGCCGCCTCGGCCCAGACGGCTCCAGTTGCGTCGGCCGCCGCTTCCGATACTGCCCGCATCATCCTCGATGCCTCGGTAGTGAATGCCGTGAATACCCAGAGCTACTTCCTGTTCCGCCAGGCAGTGCAGCCGCTCATCAAGCAAATGCGCGGCAAAAAAGTAGTGGCCCTGGGCGAAGGCACCCATGGCACGGCCGAATTTTACAAGCTGCGCTTCTGGCTCACGCGCGTTCTGATGGAGGATGAGGGGTTCAACCAAGTGGCGCTTGAAAACACCTATGCTGACTGCTACCGCCTCAACCAGGCCATGCACTCCGCCACCATCGACGACTTGAAGCCGCTGATGAAAAAGCACCTGCTCAGCATCTGGCAAAACCGCGAAACCGAGGAAATGCTGAACTGGATGCACACCTATAACACGTCCCACCTGCGGAAAGTGGAGCTGACCGGTATCGACGGCATGTTTGGCACCACGGCCGCCGAGGTGCTGCGCGAACAGCTGGCCACCGCCACGCCCGAGGTGAAGGCCCTCACCGAGCAGCTGGTGCAGCGCACCCAGTACCAGGACAAAGTATGGGTTGACCTCAACGACCGGAGCATCCCGTTCAAGCGGCCCGAGATGCTGGCCAACGGCTGGGCCGGCTACGAAGCCACCGAGCAGCTGGAAAAAGCCCTGACCAATGTGAAGCTGACGCAGCGGCAGCGCCCGGTAGTGGCCGGGGCGCTTAAAAATCTGCACCACTACTTCGATACCTTCTACCAGCCCAAGGTGAACAAGCAGGAGTCGTCGCGCGACAGCCTGATGGCCGAAATGACTCGGTTTCTGGTGCGGGATAAAGGCAGCAAAGTCATTGTTTGGGCGCACGATGCGCACGTATCGCGCCGCCTGGCCGTACCCGGCGACAACAACGGTGGCGGTACCGGGAAGTTTCTGGAGCGCATGTTCCCCGGCCAGTACTTTGTGCTGGGTACCACTACGGCCACGGGCACAGTAGCAGCCACCAAGCACCGCTTTATCTCCGCCGCTAGTCCTATGGCTGCTTACCCCCTCGAAGCGCCCGTGGCGGGCTCCTGGGAGGCCAGCCTACAGGCCCTCACGCCCCCAGTATTCTATCTGAATACCAGCCAGCTGCAGGCGCAGGACGTGCGCCGGGGGCACCGCTTGGTAGGCTACAGCCCCGAAAGTGGTAAGAATTCCTATTTCCCCTTCAAGCTCTCCGAAGCCTACGATGTCATGCTGTTTGTGCGCACCACTACGGCCGCTACGCCACTGTAATGCTATACTATTAAGGTGTTCCTATTCGTCTATCCTACATGTATCTAAAAAGCCTCCGGTGTGTTATACACCGGGGGCTTTTTGCCTTTCATGCCAGCCTGGAATTACGGACTGATGCCATAGCCCCGCAGCTCCGCCTCGATGCGGCGGTTCCAGCGGTCCTGGGCCGCCAGGTTGAGGCCTCCCTGCGTTTCCTGGTCGTATTGGTCCTGCAGGTGGTTCATTTCGGTGAAGGATTTCAGGTATTGCCAGCCCAGAATGCTCTGATAGTCCCGCACCGTGAGGCTATCGGGTGTGGCTTTGCGCCGAAACCGCTCCGCCACCAGCCGTACAATGTCGAAGTGCCGCTGCTCGTGGTTGAGGTTAGTGGGATTCTGCTGTCCGGGCGCGACCCATGAAGAGCTGCGCACCACGAATATCTGCAGGCGTACATCCAACACTACCACGCCGTTTACCACCTGCGGACGACCCTGGTAGGCAAACCCCGGAAACACGGCTGCCGCGTACCGGCCTTTCGGGCGCGGCTGGCCCGTGAAGTCATTCCAGGTGAGCGGCCGGGCCGGGTCGTAGAACAGCGTATCGGGCTCCGTCCGGCGGGTTTCGTACCGGAAAACAGGTTGCACAGCCGTAGCCAGCCGTACATCGTGCGGCAGGGCTTGCGTGAGCCACTGGTTGAAATAGGTGAAGCCGCTCAGCAATGCCTGCCGCAGCGTTGACTCCACTACTGCCCGGCTGGTGAGGGGCCGCAGGTACCGCGCCCCGCCCCGATACTCGGTCAGCGTAATCGTCTGGCCTTCCGGGTTACGCCAGTCAAACGCCAGCCGCACCGTAACCTGCCCGGCCGCCTGCCGGCTGACCCCCGGCGTTTCCTGCACCCGGCATTCCAGCACCCGCACCGTCACGGCGTAGCGGGCTGCCTGCCGGGGCAAACTACGCGCTACAAACTGCTGCAGGGCCGCTTCGGTGCCACCCTGCAGCTCCAGCGGCTGGGCCAGTGTGCCGGCCGTGGCAGTTGCGGGTAGGAGCCACGCCACCGCCGGCCGGCCCGGCCGCGCATCACGCAGGCTGGTTACGGTGAAAAGCACCGGGGAAAAGGCCAGCGCGCCCGGTTGCAGCACCAGCGGCTTCTCGGTAGGCGGCCCGGAAACCAGTCCGGCCTCAGCCAGCAGCAACCAGTGCTGATTCCAGTGAAAAAGAAGGGAAAGAAGAAGAGCAAGCATCTACCGGGTAGACACTTGCCGTAGGCTGCTTGTTCCCTTGTTTTAGGGTAGGAGGGTGAGAGGGTGTGGGGTAGGAGTCGTGATAACTCCTACCCCACACCCTCTCACCCTCCTACCCTAAATCTTACTTGCCCATGCGCTGGCGGCGGTACTCGGTGGGGCTCTGGCCGGTGAACTTGCGGAATGTTTTGTTGAAGTGCGAGAGGTTATTGAAGCCGCAGGCGTAACACACTTCGGTCACGGCCAGGTCATCATCCAGCAGCAGGCGGCAGGCCTGGCCCACGCGGTATTCCTGCAGGAAATCGGTGAGCGTGTGACGCGTCATCTTCTTGAAGTAGCGGCAGAACGCCGGTACCGAGAGGTAGGCCACGTCGGCTACTTCCTGTACCGAGAGGGTGGCGCGCTGGTAATTCTGCTCCACAAACTGGTACACCCGGCTCAGGCGCTGCTGTTCCTTGCCGCTCAGGCCCTGGCCGCCGGTGCCCGCGTGCAGGGGCTGAATATCGGTGGTAGGGGCCTGCGCCAGCTCCTGCAATACCTGCAGCAGCAGCAGCAGGCGCATAAACGGCGGGGCCGAAAGCAGCTGCCGCAACGCCGGTCCTACTGCGTTGCGGGTAGTGCCCCCGAAGGAAAGCCCCTCATGGGAGCGGGCCAGCAGCTGCCGGATGGCCGCCATTTCGGGCCGGTCCCAGAAGTCGGTGCCTAGAAAGTCGCCGCGCAGCTGCACCACAATTTCCTCGAAGGGTGTGCCCACCGGCTGGCCGTAGCTGAAGGTCAGATGGGGCAGGTCGGGGCCAATGAGCACCAGCTCACCTTCCTCGAAGCGGGAAATATGCTGGCCGATGTGCCGCCGGCCGTGGCCCTGCGGAATGTACACCAGCTCGTACTCAGGGTGATAGTGCCAGAGCAGTTCAGCTTTGCTGACTTCGGTGTAGTGCAGGAGCGTAAACGAGCTGTCAACAGTGGGATGAATGGGCTCAAATTGTAATTTCACGGCGCGGTAATGCCTCAGTGGCGTGAGTGGGAGCGTGAAGTTAATACATTTGGTCAATAAGGCACCAAAAATGGCGAACCGAGCGGTAGTATTCTGCGTATCGTATCCTGACCTTTGACATATTAAACGTGCTGCCCCAATGAAAATGCTCCCTACCTACCTGCTGGCCCTGACGTTGTTAGCCCTGCTGGTGGTTGGCTCACACTTCGCGCAGGCCCGCCCAACTGTGGCGGAGCCCGAATCGGTGACGCTGCGCAGCACCCGGCTGGCCCGCTACCTGGCCGCTTCGCTGGAGCTCTCCGGCAAGCAGCAAAAGGCTGTGGCGCGTAGCACCCGGCAGTACTTTCAGCAGCTGGCCACGTTGGGCGAAACCACGGAGCGCCCCGGCCTAGTAGCCTCGGCAACCGAAGGCCGCCTGCTGCCGAGCCCAGCGGCTCTGAAAGCCGCTACCATGTACGAACAAGAGCTGGCCCGCATCTTCACGCCGGGACAGTATAACGCATATAGCTGGCTTACCCGCCAGCCCGAAACCGGCCGCTAGGCCCGTTTTTCGGAACAGACATCCAGCGGCTTTGGGTGGGAATTTTAGCCGCTGGCCGTTTCCCGGGCGCTTTTGGTGCCTGGTAAACGCAAAAGAGGTTGAGGCTGTGGGAGCTTCAGCCTCTTTTTTTTGTTCCGGCACGTATGATAGGGCCCGTCTCCCGCCCATTTCCTCTATACTAGGGGTTCCAAGTTGTACTCTATGCGCCTTTTTCTGCTTGGTTGCCTGCTGCTGTTTGCCCTTGGGGCACAGGCTCAGCAACCCGACACGGCCCGTGCGGCCCGCCAGATTGACCTTTCCAACGTTGATGTAGCCCCGGCCGCCGTGGATATATCGGGCTGGTTGCTTCTGGATAAGGACATTCAGACGGAGCTGGAAGGCGCGGTGAACAACATCTACAACTTCAAGCACGATAAGGCCGAGCGGCAGTTCCGCAGCCTGCGCCGCCGCTACCCCAGCCACCCCATGCCCTACTTCCTGCTGGGCCTGACGACGTGGTGGAAAATCATGCCCAGCAACATCACCAACGAGCAGTACGACAAGGTGTTTCTGGCCTACATGGATACGGCCATTACCAAGGGCGAACGGCTCTATAAGGCTGATAATAAGAATTATGAAGCCTGCTTTTTTCTGTCGGCGGCCTATGGGTTTTCGGCCCGCCTGAATGCCGAGCGGCACAACTGGCGCAAGGCCACTTTCGCCAGCAAAAACGCGCTGGAGTATCTGGAGAAGAGCAAGGAAGCCAACGGCCTCAGTCCGGAATTCCTGTTCGGACAGGCCCTGATTAATTACTATTCGCCCTGGATTTCGGAAAACTACCCGCTGCTGAAACCGGTGCTACTGTTCTTTCCGCGTGGCAACAAGCAACTGGGGTTAAATCAGTTGCGGGGCGTATCGGCCAACGGTTTTTATACCGGGACGGAGGCGAAGGTGTTCCTAATGAAAATTCTGCAGAACCAGGAAAACAAGCCCACCGAAGCGCTGCCGCTGGCCCAGGCCATGGCCACTACCTACCCCGATAACGGCTATTTCCAGCGCTTCTATGCCCTCATGAGCTATCAGGTGGGCGACCTGCGCGAGTGTGAGCGGGTGAGCCGGGATATTCTGGATAAGATTAACCGGGGCCTGCCGGGCTACGAGGCCATCAGCGGCCGGTACGCCACATTCTTCCTGGGTAGCCTGATGCAGAACCAGTACAAGGACCTGGACAAGGCCCGCGAGTATTACCAGCGGTGCGTGGTATTTGCCGAAACTACCAACGATACCAAACAGGGTTTCTACCTCTACGCCCTGCTCAACATGGGGCGCATTGCCGACAAGCAGAAGCGGCCAGCCGATGCTGTGCGCTATTATAAGGAAGTGCAGGACAAGGCCGAGCGCAAATCGGAGGCCTACAATGAGGCCCGGGCGTACCTGAAAAAGCAGAAAAAATAGTCCCAAATCCGGAGGAGCCCAAAATTGGCAGGGGAAAACCCGGAGTTGGTAGTAGCAAAGGTTTGGTTTCGTCGGAAATACGCCGGTAAGGCGGTTTGCAGGTAATCGACGGCGGCTGATTACCTCGTATCTTAAGGTACAACTGCTGCCCTCTGATTTTCACACACCTCCGGCCATGGACCATTCTGCTACCCCTCGGCTTATTATCCGCTACAATTACCGCCTGAGCCTGCTGCGCCTGTGGCGGCGCGAAATGCGGGACGCGGTACACCTGCCTGCTGTGCTGGAGGTGATGCTGACGGCCGTGGCCCGCTATAAGGCCCGGCAGCTGGTGCTGAATCTGCAGAAGCTGCCGCCGTTCAGCCTGAAGATGCAGGAATGGCTGCAAACCAGTTGGTTGCCCCGGCTGCGCGTATCCGGTATCCGGCGGCTGGCGGTGCTGCTACCCGCCGATGTGTACAATATGATGGTGGTGGAAGGCCTGCTCTGGACCTCTACCCGCTACGCTTTGCCCTACGAGGTGCAGTACTTCACGGAAACCGCCGCCGCCCTCGACTGGCTTTGCGACGCCGAGGTACCCTCCTCGGAACGTGACTGGCTGCGGTGCGGGCGGGCGCCCCGCTTGCTGCGGGCGCGCCGCAAACGGCCGCTGCTGCGCCACAAAAACTCCGTTGCCTCCTGACAAAAGCGGCCCGCTACCATCAGTGCGGGCCGCTGTACGGGTAGGCCAGAGGGCTATTGCTGCTCGTTGAAGACGGTGTCAATTGCCAGCCCGGCCGCGAGGAGCAGGGCACTAGAAGCCGGCTGCTGCTCGGCCATGTCGTGGATGGAAATCAGGTAGTTATCGGCCGTGGTGAACAGCTCTCGGCCCAGGCCCGCCCATTTTTTGGTGACTACGCCCAGCTCCTGCCCTGAGGCACTGACGAAGGAAAAGTCCCAGCTTTTCCAGCTGCCTTTCACTTCGGCAATCTGCTCATTCTGCATATTGAACACGTAGAAACCACCATTGAAGGTGAAGAGCTTGCTTTTGAAATAGCCAATACGCTGCTCCTGAGCATCTACCACATACACGGTGGCGCGCAGAAACGTCCAGCCCCGCTCAATCCGGAACAACGGGGCCGACTCGGGCTGCTCCCGCACGGCAATGGTTACGGGCAGGTTCCGCTTCTTCACCAGTAGCCGCAGCCACACGGCCCAGGAGGGTGTCGCCTCGGTGGCGTACCCAATCTGCTCCTGGGTTTCGGGGTCGAGAATGTCGTACGTGTCTTTGAGTTTGAACACGCCCGCGTGTTCCCGAATAAAATACGTGCGCCGGTTAAGCATAAAGCAGCAAGGGAAAGGAGTGAAGAAGGGCGCAAGCTAGCTTTTTACCCGCAAGCGGCCGGCTTCATTATCGTCTTTTCTGCATATAGCTATGGCCGGCCATTGAGGGCCGTCTGGGGCTTGCGTCGGGCGGCTTCGCGCAGTAAGGTTTGGGTATGGGCCAGCAGCGTAATATCGCCCACTGAGCCGTGGGCGGGCACTACCACCCGGGCTTTGTGGTAGCGGGCGGCCAGCATGCGCAACGTGGCGGGCCACTGCCGCAGGTCGGTTTCAGTAGCGGGCATGAGGGCAGCGGTCTGCTGCGCGCGTACCAGCTCGCCCCCGAATAGCACCTTGCGGCGCGGCAGCCAGGCCACCACGTTATCGGGCGCGAAGCCGGCTCCCGGAAAAAACAGCTCCAGCCGCGTGCGTCCCGCCCGGATAACCGTGTAGGGCTTCAGGGCTGCCGTGGGACCCGCTGCCTGGGCATGGCGCAGCTGCCACCGCCGGCTGGTGAGCTGGCTGCTGTACACGCGGATGCGGTTTTCGCGCAACACGACCAGTCCGGCGGGTGAGGCCGCTTCGGCGTGTGTTACAATGGCCAGCCGCACCCGCTGGTGCAGACTATCGGCCACCCAGCGCAGAAGCTGCCGGGTCTGCTCGGGGTTCCAGGCCGTATCAATCAGCAGGATGCCTTGGGTGGTGCGCACCACGAGGCCGTTGGTGGCGGAAGTCGCACGGCCCGTCCGGTCGTACACGGTGGGTACAAATACATCGGGGGCCACGGGCCGCACGCGTAGCAGGGACGGCGGGGAAGAAGTGGCGGCACTGGTGAGCGGGGCCAGCAGGCTACCCACAATCAACGACAGGAAAATGGCCACGCGGGGCCGGAATGCGGCAAACGGTACTCGGAACATCGAAAAAGAAAAAGACAAGCTCCCCTAACGTCGGGCTTGTCTCAAAAAGTGCCCCGCTCAGCGCGGCGTCCGGTCCAGGATCTGCTGCACATGATGTTCCAGGTGCATGGCGTAATCCTCAATCAGCCAGCCCAGCGTAACGGAATAGCCGTTTTCAAACTCGCAGCGGTACGTGTGGGCGGTTGATGGTACTTGCCCGATCAGGCGAATCAGTTGGCGGTTGTACGTAGTCCAGAGGTTCAGCAGGTCGGGGGTGGGCGAGAGGTGGTAGCCACTGCACCGCACCCAGTCGTTCTGGTCGTAGGGAACGATAAGCAGTGGTTCGGGCCTAGTGAGGGCCAGCACGAAGCGCCGATGGTTGTTGGCGGCCGAATCGATGAGATGGCCCAGAATTTCCTTGCGCGACCATTTGCCTGGGGCCGGTGACACGCTCAGCTCCGAGGCCGAAAACGTGGGCAGCTCCTGGTTCAGCAGTTCCAGTAGCTCGTGCAAACGACGACAGATTTGTTGCATAGCAAATAGCGGAGAAGGGCAGCGGGTAGTCCGTTCGGCTGGTGCACCTGCGTTGCCGGGCCGAACAATTGCGCAAATATGCTGGTATGCAGTTGTAACTCTGTGAGAGTTCGTTGAATTTTATTCCTCTTTTCTGCTCTGGCTCCGGCCGCTGTTCCTATGGCTTCTCCTGATATTACCAGTGCCCCGGTTCCTGCCACTCAGGCAGATGTAACCCGGTTGTTCGCCCGTCAGCAGGCCCGCGCCGAAGCGCTACGCCGCGAAGCCGTGGATTCTCGCGCGGTGCGGCTGCGCAAGCTCAGCGCCTGGATTGCCGATAACCGCGCCGCCATACAGCAGGCGCTGTACGCCGATTTTCGCAAGCCCGCCGCCGAAACCGACGTCACCGAAATCTGGTCCTCCCAAACCGAGCTCAAGCACACGCTACGCCACCTGAAGGAGTGGGCGGCCCCGCGCAAAGTGGGTACGCCGCTGGCCCTGGTGGGTACGCGCGGCTGGGTGCAAACCGAGCCGAAAGGCGTCTGCCTGATCATTGCGCCCTGGAATTACCCGTTCTACCTGGCCATTGATCCGCTGATTTCGGCGCTGGCGGCCGGCAACTGCGCCATCATCAAGCCCTCAGAGATGACGCCCACCGTGGCCGCGCTGCTCAGCCGCATGTGCCGCGAAATCTTCGACCCCGCCGAGGTAACGGTGGTGGAGGGCGACAAGGACGTGGCCACCGAGCTGCTGGCGTTGCCCTTCGACCATATTTTCTTTACCGGCAGTCCGCAGGTGGGCAAAGTGGTAATGCGAGCCGCCGCCGAGCACCTCACCAGCGTGACGCTGGAGCTGGGCGGTAAAAGCCCCGTGGTGGTCGATGACACCGCCGACCTGCGCGACGCGGCCGAGAAAATCGTGTGGGGCAAGGGCATCAACGCCGGCCAGACCTGCGTGGCCCCCGATTACGTGCTGGTGCATGAGCGGGTGCGCGACGAGCTGGTGGAGGAAATCCGGCAGGTTATCGGCCGGTTCTACGCCCCCGACGGGCAGCCGGTAGCCGCGTCCGCCTCCTTCGCCCGCATCGTGAATGACCACCACTTCCAGCGCCTGGACGCCCTGCTGACCGATGCCCGCCAGCACGGCGCCACCGTGGCTGTGGGTGGTGCCACCGAGGCGGCCCAGCGCTTTCTGGAGCCTACTGTGCTGCTCAACGCACCTGCGGAAAGCCGGGTGATGCAGGAGGAAATCTTCGGGCCGCTGCTGCCCATTCGCACCTTCCGTAACCTCATGGAGGCCGCCGACGAGGTGAACTCCCGCCCCCGGCCGCTGGCCCTGTACGTGTTCAGCCAGAGCGCGGAAAACCAGCGCTACCTGCTCCAGAACATTCCGGCCGGCGGGGCCTGCGTCAACGAAACCATCCTGCACCTGGGCCACCCCGACCTGCCCTTCGGCGGCTTCGGCAACAGCGGCCTGGGCCGGGCCCACGGCCATGCGGGCTTCCTAGCCTTCAGCAACGAAAAATCGGTACTCAAGCAGCGTGTCGGCCGTACCGCCCTCAAACCCATCTACCCGCCCTACACGCCCCAGGTGAAGAAAATGGTAAACTGGCTGGTGAAGTGGCTGTGAGGTGAAATGGTGAGATGGTGAGTTTGACGTTCTGCTGGCTTTTACTGCGCAAGTAGCGCCGTCGGAACGTCAAACTCACCATCTCACCAGTTCACCATCTCGCCTTTTCGTATGCATGCCGAGTATGTCGGGGAAAATGCCGAACTTTTAGGGCCGGCTTTCCCACCGCCGGTTTCGTTCCTGATTCCCGCCCGGTTATGCAGTTCACCGAAGCCCAGCGCGTTACCCTGCGCGCCCTCGCCGATACGTTTGTACCCTCCCTCGCGCCCCCTGAACCGGCGGCCAACCCAGCCTACTGGGGCCGGTCCGGCTCCGAGGGTATCGACCTGGACAAGCTGGCCGAGGCCCTGGCGGCCCAGCCGGCCGGGGCGCAGCAGGAGTTCCGGCAGCTGCTTAAGCTCCTCGACTCGCCCGCGCTGGGTCTGACGTGGCTGGGGCCGTTGCGGCCGTTTGCGCGTCTGGAACCGGCGCAGCGCGAGAAACTGCTGCAAAGCTGGGCCGCCTCGGCGGTACCGCATCTGCGCAAAGGGTTTCAGGCTTTGCGCAAGCTGTGCATGTTTCTGTACTACGGCGGCTCGGTGGCGGGGCAGGAGCAGTTCGTGTGGGAGACCATCGGTTACGCGGGTCCGCAAGCCACCGACGAGCCGGTGACGACTGAAAAGCCGCTGCACGTGCTGCGCCCCACCCAGGATGTGCGCTACGACTGCGACGTGCTGGTGATTGGCAGCGGGGCGGGCGGCGGGGTGGTGGCCGGGGAGATGGCCGCCGCCGGCCACGAGGTGCTGGTGCTGGAAAAAGGCCCGTACTTCCACGGTTCCGACTTTTCGCAGCGGGAAGTGGACATGCTTGGGGCTTTGTACGATGCCCGGGGCACGCTCAGTACCCAGGATGGCGGCGTGGCCCTGCTGGCCGGCTCCTGCTTGGGCGGCGGTACCACCGTTAACTGGGCCGGCGCTTTCCGCACCCCCGATTACGTGCTGCGCGAGTGGGCCGAGGAGCACCAGGTGCCGCACTTCACCTCGGCGGCCTTCCGTGAAAGTCTGGACGCGGTGAGCCGGGTGCTGAACGTGAACATCGACTACGTGCGCCACAACGGCCAGAACCAGGCGCTGCTCGATGGCTCCCGGCGGCTGGGCCAGGAGGTAAAGCTGATTCCGCGCAACGAGCGGCACCACAACGAGTCGGATGAGCAGTTTCAGGGGCTGGGTTACAGCTGTTTCGGCGACCGGCACGGGGTGAAGCAGGGCACGCTCAACACCTACCTGCAAACGGCCTTCGACCACGGCGCGCGCCTGCTCTGCGATACGCGGGTGGAGCGCGTGACCATCGAGCACGGCCGGGCCACCGGGGCCGAAGCCGTGTATACCACGCCCGAGGGCCGCCAAGTGCGCGTGTTGGTGCGGGCACGCCGGGTGGTGGTGGCCGGCGGCTCAGTCCAGACGCCCGCCTTGCTGCTGCGCAGCGGCCTGCGCCACCCGCACCTAGGCCAGCACCTGCATCTGCACCCCACGGTGGTGGTGTCGGGCCTGTACCCGCAGCGCATGGATGCCTGGCACGGGCCGATGATGTCGGTGGTGAATGATGGGTTTACGATGCTCGACGGCACCAACTTCGGGGCCAAGATTGAAACCCCGCCCGCTCACCCTGGCCTGATGAGTATGGTGCTGCCCTGGCGCTCGGGCCGGCAGCACAAGGAGCTGATGGCGCAGGCGGCCCACCTGGGTTCCTTCATCGTGCTGACCCGCGACCGGGACGGCGGGCGCGTGACGGTGGACAAGCACGGCACACCCCTTATCGACTACACATTGAGCGAATTCGACCGCGCCCACCTGCTGGAAGGCGTGCGTGCGGCGGCTACCATTCACGCGGCGGCCGGGGCGCATACCGTGCTGCTGCCCCACGGCACCCTACCCATGCTGCGCGCCGAAAACGGTCGGATACTCAACCCGCAAATACTGGCTGGCCTGCCGCAACTGAGCTGGAAAGCCAACCAGTTCGGCCTCTACAGCGCCCACCAGATGAGTTCCTGCCGTATGGGCGGCAACGCGGCCACGCACCCCACCAGCCCCACCGGCGAGCTGTACGAGGTCAAAAACCTGTTCGTGGCCGATGCCTCGGCGTTTCCGGCGTGCAGCGGCGTGAATCCCATGCTCACCATTATGGCCCTGGCGCATCATACGGCCCAGCATCTGAAACACAGCGTGCCGGCCGGTGCCGGCCTGAGGACGACGGTAAACTAAGCTGGGCCGTGTACCCGTTGGCCGGGTTTTCGCGTAGGGGAGAGGCACACCCCTTTTCCTTTCCGTATGCCTACCTCCCGCTTACCCCTGGCCGTATTGCTGGCCGCCAGTCTGCTGGCCGGTTGCGCCCGTCGCAACAAGGCCGATATTCCCGTGGCTTCCACGCCCGTGGCGCCGGCCCCGGTGGTAGCACCCACTGCCGCCCGCGACCTGACCGACGTGCTGACTGAGGAACTGAACCTCACCACCGACCAGCGCGCCAAAGTCCGGGCCGTATTCACCAGCACCACCGAACAGGCCAACAGTGCCAAGCAACGCCTGGGCAGCAACCGGCCGGCTTTGTTGGCGGAGCTCAAGCGCATTAATGCGTCCTCGGAGCAGGAGTTGAAGGGAATTCTGACGCCGGCCCAGTATCAGCAGCTCAAAACCAAGCAGCGGCAGGTGCAGGCCCAGATGCAGGCCCGCAAAGCCGGCGGCGAAAAGTAGCGGCTGCGGCGCGCGGTCCATTCCCGATGTATCCGTCCTGATTTCTCGTTCTTCCTTCCTTATCTCCCCTCCATGCGTCACCAGGCCTACACGCTCCACTTCAACCCTAAACTTAGTCTCAATGAGGCTGGCAAACACGTCCGCGACGGGCTTTCTACGGTCTTGCGCACTGGCGATAATCTGTGGGTGAGCTGCGACGAGCGGACGTCCATTGAACGGCTGCGCCTCACCGGAGCCCACGAGTTCGGGGAGCATTGCCGCTACCAGCTGGCTGATCTGCTGGACCTCACCAACGAGGCCGAGGACGTGGAAATCGACATTGAAGGACTGGGGGAAGCTGATCACTACCTCTGGGTTATCGGCTCGCACAGCCTCAAGCGCAAGCAGCCCAAACCCGACGACGAGGACGTAGCCAAGCAGATTGCCAAGCTGGCCAAGGTAGCCGAGGAACCCAGCCGCTACCTGCTGGCCCGGGTGCCACTGCTGCTGAACCCCAAAACCGGCGACTACGAGCTGCACAAGGAAGCCCCGCATCCCATCCACGCGGGCCAGACGCTCCGGGCCGCCCAGCTCCGGGGCACCGATACCTCCAATGACCTGCTCGACCTGCTGGCCCAGGACCCGCACCTGAAGCTGTTTATGCAGATTCCGAGCAAGGACAACGGCTTTGACATCGAAGGGCTGGCCGTGGCACCCGATGGCCGGTTGTTCATCGGGCTGCGCGGGCCGGTGTTGCGCGGCTGGGCCGTGGTGCTGGAAATTTTGCCCCGTGAGGACAAGCACGGCCGCCTGCGCCTGGATGAAGTGCCCGGCGCCACCGAGAAATTCTACAAGAAACACTTCCTCGACCTGGGCGGCATGGGCGTGCGGGAGCTGCGCCAACAGGGTGCCGATTTGCTGGTGCTGGCCGGCCCCACCATGGACCTCGACGGCACCATTGCCGTGTACCGCTGGCCCGAGGCCCTGAGCTGCCCCCAGGATAGCCTCATCGGCCCCGATAAGCTCCAGCGGCTGTTCGATGTGCCCCACGGTAGCGGCCCTACCGCCGGCCAGGACAAAGCCGAAGGCATGGCCCTGCTCGATGAAACCCACGTCCTGCTGGTGTTCGACAGCCCGACAGACGGCCGCAAAACGGCCCCGCACCAGGTAACTGCCGATGCCGTACGGCTGCCGGTTCCGGCCGCTGCTTCGGGCCGGTAGGGCTACCTTACGGCCCAGTTTTCATCATTTGCCCGCTTCCACGCCATGGCCGCCCCCCTCGTAAAAACGCCCGAAACTCTGCACCGCGTCCGTTTTCAGGACTGCGACATGTTGGGCCACCTCAACAATGCCCGCTACCTCGACTACTTCCTGAACGCCCGCGAGGAGCACACCATTCAGCATTACGCTCTCAACTTGGGCGAGCTGGCCCGCGAGTCGCGGGCGGCTTGGGTGATTACCAAGCACCAGCTGGCCTACCTGCGGCCCGCCAACCATGCCGAGCAAGTCCGCATCCGCACCCAGCTCATCCATTTCGATAACTCTAACCTAGTGGTGGAAATGCTGATGCTGAGTGAGGATGGGTTGCGGCTGAAGGCTGTGCTGTGGTCGGAAATGGCCTTCGTGAAAGTGCCCGCCGGCACCCGCACCGAACATTCCGACGAACTCATGGATATGCTGGAAAACCTGGATGTGGAGGACGTCAGCTACGACGCCGATGGGTTTGATGAGCGGGTGCGCAGCCTGCGCAAAGCCCTCAAGCGCGACCGGCACGAGCAGGACTAGCAACGTGCTAGCCTAGCCGGAAAGCCAAAATCCTGCTTCAACCGTTCGGCACAATAGCCGTTAAAGCAAAGCCGGCCGCGCTCCGCGTAGCCGGCTTTTTAGCACCTGTTCCTTTCCAAACCAAACACCCGAACCCATGAGCATTTTTGGCAGCGACGCCCTGAAAGGCAAAAAAATAGCCATTGTAGCCACCGACGGCTTCGAACAATCGGAACTCGAAAAACCCAAGAAGTACCTGGAAGGCGAAGGGGCTGAAACTCACGTCATCTCCCTTAAAAGCGGCTCCATTAAGGGCTGGGACGAAAAAGACTGGGGCGACAAAGTGGACGTGGACAAAGTAATCGGCGACGTGAAAGTGGCCGACTATGATGCCCTGGTACTGCCCGGCGGCCAGATGAACCCCGATGTGTTGCGTACTGAGCCCGCCGTGGTCAGCTTCGTAAGCGAGTTTGTGCGCTCCGGCAAGCCCGTAGCCGCCATCTGCCACGGCCCCTGGATTCTGATTGAAGCCGACGTAGTGCGCGGTAAGCAAATCACCAGCTGGCCCAGCTTGAAAACCGACGTGAAAAACGCTGGCGGCCACTGGGTTGATGAAACGGTAGTGGTCAGTGGCAACCTCATTACCAGCCGCAACCCCCAGGATATTCCCAACTTCAATGAGAAGATCAAGGAAGCCCTGACAGGCAAAAAATAAGTCCTCGGCAGCCACTTGGTTGCCACTGGCAGAAACGCCCCACCGACCTTAGTTGTCGGTGGGGCGTTTTTTTTATGGGCGGCCCGGTTAGGTAGTAAGATAGAAGTATTGAGTAGTTGGGTTTTTTCAATTGTATGGTTATCAGGATTTTGAAAGTCCCACTGCCCAATACTTACATCTGATTACTTAAGGAGCCAGTGCCAGCAGCTGGGCCGCGTACTGGTGGTATACAGCGTAAAAGCCCAGATCAAAGAGCAGCAGAAACCCGCCCTGCAACAGCACCGAGCGGCCGTAGCCGGCCATCCGCTCGGGCCGCTCGGCGGTGGCGGCCCGGCCCTGCAACCATCGCCCAATGGCCAGGTAGCCCACATCGAGCCCGGCATTGAGAAGCAGCACATTTTCAAAATGCGTCTGGGCTGCCAGACTTTCCGGCAGCGTGAGACCCGCCACCTGCTGTGGGTGCGCCTGCAGCAGCCCCCACACGGCTATCAGCGTGTTCACCACGTTCCAAGCCACATTCATCAGGTGGAAGTGGTGCGTTGCGGTGCGCACATCGATGCGGGCTACGTGGTAGCCACTCACCACCAGATTCAGCAGGGCCCAAGCACCCAATACGGCCATACCATGCTCCGCCAATAGTTCGCGGGCCTGGTTGATGAGGTCGAGGGCAGGTGCAACAGGCATACGATAGAGTGAGCAAAGCACAAAAAAAGGAAGTCCCGCAGGACTTCCTTTCTCAAACCAAGTGGCGTAAGGTTAGTTGGAAATGCCCAACCCTACATACACCTGGAACATGCCGTTTTTGATGTTGTTGATGGACTGCGCCGCCGTGGTGGAGGGGTCCTTGATGATATCGGCGAAGCCGGCTGTGTAGCGGCCACCCACGCGAGCCGGGCCTACCCGGGCTTCCAGGCCGGCCGCCAGCCCGTAGTCGAGGCTATTGTAGCTGTAGCCGTGGATGTTGTTGTCATCGGCAATTTTCCGCTCCCGGTCGCCCTCTTTCACTTTCGTGAGCAAAGAAACCTGCGGACCTACGTGCAGGCTCACATTATCCAGGAAGTTGTAGACCAGCAACACCGGCACCTGCACGTAATCGAGGCGGGTAGTGTAGGTGCCCTGGGCCGGGTTTACCGTGTTGCTGCCCTTGAAACCCTGACGGCTATACAGCACTTCGGGCTGGAGCGAGAACTTATCATTGAAGCCAAACTGGGCGTACACCCCGGCGTGGAAGGTATTGTAAATGCCTTCGTTGCCGAAATTCTTCTTGTCGTCGCCCCGGAAGTTGGAGGCCGTAAAGCCGCCTTTTACACCGAAGCCGTTGTTACGGGAATCGGAGGTGCCGGGGGAGTAATCAGCGGAAGAGCGGACGCCGCTGGGGCCGTCGGTCTGGGCCATTGCCGTGGCGCTCAGGGCGCAACCGGCCAACAGGAGTGCAAGGTGTTTCATGGGAGTGGTAACGGTAAAATCGGGGAGGAAAAGCCGCCCGCGGAGTGCGTGGAGTGGCCAGTGTAAGCGGCTATACTTACCCGCGCTCAGAAGGTTACAGGGGGCTTTAGGGAAAAGCTGAAATTTTATACGTCGGGTAAAAGGATAATCAATCCCGGAAACTTACCTTTGGCGCTTTACGGCCGCCGCCAGACGGTTTTGTGCAGGGGTGTTAGCTCAGTTGGTTCAGAGCACTACCTCGACAAGGTAGGGGTCATCGGTTCGAGCCCGATACGCCCCACCAGCAAAACCACCCGAATCCGAAGATAACCGCCCGTGTTCCGGCGGTTATTTTTGTGTGTGGCCCACCCCACAAAAGCGGGCTGCGTAGGTTTAGCTCGTATGCTATCCATTGCCTGGGCTCCTTTGTATGCCCACCCACTGCCTGCTGCCCACCGGTTTCCCATGCTCAAGTACGAGCTGCTGCCCGAGCAGCTGCTGCGCGAAGGCGTGGTGCCGGAAAGTGCCTTCTTCCGCCCGGAAACTGCCTCGGATGCCGATATTCTGCGCGTTCATTGCCCAGACTACTACCACCGTTTGCAAACCGGCCAGCTCACCCGCCACGAGGAACGGACCACCGGTTTTCCGTGGAGCCCCGAGCTGATAGCCCGCGAAACGACTATCCTGGGCGGTACGCTGGAGTGCGCCCGCCGGGCCCTCACGGGCGGAGTGGCCCTGAATATTGCGGGCGGCACCCACCACGCCTTCCGCGACCGGGGCGAAGGGTTCTGTCTGCTCAACGACCAGGCCGCCGCCGCCGCCTACCTGCTGGCCCACCCCGAGCTGGGCGTGCGGCGGGTGCTCATCGTGGATCTGGACGTACACCAGGGCAACGGCACGGCCGCTATTTTCGAGCACGAGCCGCGCGTATTCACTTTCAGCATGCACGGGGCGCGCAACTATCCGCACCGCAAGGAGCAATCGGACCTTGACCTAGCCCTGCCCGACGGCACCGATGACGCGGCGTATCTGACGCTGCTGCGCAACACGCTGCCCCGCCTACTGGACGAGCACCAGCCCGACTTCGTGTTCTACCTGAGTGGAGTGGACGTACTGGCTACCGACAAGCTGGGCCACCTTAGCCTCAGCCGGGAGGGTTGCCGCCAGCGCGACGCCTACGTGTTGGGTCTTTGCCATCAGCACCGTTTGCCGGTGGTGGTGTGTATGGGCGGCGGCTATTCCCCGCGTATCGCCGACATCGTGGACGCCCACGCCAACACGTTCCGGATTGCGGCCGACTTATGGTGATTTAGTGAGGTGGTGATTTAGTGAGTTTGATGTTCTGCTTGCGCCATTAGGGAAAACTGAACATCAAACTCACCACTTCACCGTCACCAGCTGCCAGCGGAAGGCCCAGCGCCAGCGCAGCTTGTAGTTCCGGATACCGGCGTGGTGTAAAAGCTGCTGCCAGTCGGGGCGCGTGAAGGCTCGGGCTACCGAGAGGGGTGCATCGTGGCGCACGAGGCGGGAGCCGCCCAGCAGCCGCGTCAGCCACCGGATGCTGTAGTAAGCGAGCGGGTGGCGGTGCAAGTCGTTCACGATGACGGCCAGGCGGGCCTGCTGGTGCCACTGGGCCAGCAGGCCCGCCAGTTGCGCATCCGGAAAATGATGGCAAAACAGGCTGGCCGTCAGAATGTCGAATGACTGCCGCTGAAATTCTGGGGAGAAAATATCAACCTGCTGAAAGCTGATTTCGGGGTATTCCCGGCATTTTGTTCGGGCATAATCCAGCATGAACGCATTGGCATCAACGCCTACCAGCTCCACCGCCACCCCGTGCCGCCGGGCCCAGTGCGCAATCTGGCGCAGCGTGTCGCCGCCGCCGCTGCCTACGTCGGCGAGGCGGAGCGGGCGGCTGGCTGGGAACTGCGGCCGGAGACGTGCCAAGGCATTCAGCACCGGGGCATAGCCGCCCAGCCAGGTATTAATGGTTTCCAGCTCGTCCAGATTCTGTCGCAACTCTTCCGAAGCCAGCGTCAGGTCATCCATTAACTCCTCCTGCGTAGAACGGATGCGGAAGTCAGGCATGAGGAAAATGTGAGAAATGTGGTGGGAATGTGCAGAATGTGGGAAATATTGCGACGCTACCGTCCTCTATCTACCATCCTGAGCATGTCGCGCATCAAGTGAGGCGTGACATGCTCAGGATGACAGGGCCGCCACATTCACCACATCTTCCACATTCTGCACATTTTCTTCGTACGCCACCGTCAGCAGCATGGATTCCAGCGTGAGGCCGGGGCCGAAGGCGAAGCTGAGCACTGGTGCGCCCGCATCGGCCGGGGTGAGGGTCCGCAGCAGCTCCCGCAGCACAAACAACACCGTGGCCGACGACATATTGCCGTAGTCGCGCAGTACTTGGTAGGCGAAGCGGTTGTCGTAGGCAGTTAGCCCCAGGGCCTGTTCAATGGATTCCAGGATTTTCCGGCCCCCGGGATGAATGGCAAACGCGTGGATATCCGCCAGCTGAACCGGCAAATCGGCCAGCAGGCGTTGCGTAAGCTGCCCGATGCCCTGCTGAATCATGCGCGGCACGTAGGAGGAAAGCGTCATCTCAAACCCAAAGTCATTGATGTGCCAGGCCATATCGGCATGCCCATCGGGCTCCAGGTCGCAGTGGAAAGCCGTGAGGGCCAGGCTCGGGCCATTAGCTGCCGGCCGGCCTTGCACCAGCACAGCTGCCGAGCCATCCCCGAACAAGGCGTTGGAAATCAGGTGGTCGTCTTCGGGGCTTTTTTGGAAATGCAGGGTACACAGCTCGGTGCACACTACCAGTACCCGGGCTCCGGGAGTTGCCCGGCAGAACGCATCGGCCAGCTTCAGGCCATTGAGGGCAGCATAGCAACCCATGAAGTTCACGCAGGTGCGCTGTACATGACTTGGCAGCCCCAGGGCCGCTACCAGCTCAAGATCCAGGCCCGGGGCGTACATCCCGGTGCAACTGACGGTAATCAGGTGGGTGATGGAGCTTACCTCTATCTCGGGCAACTGCTCCAGACAGGCGCGTACGGCCTGCACCGACAACGGCAGCGCGTGTCGGCGGTACTCGGCCATGCGCTGCCCCACCGACGGAAATGGCTCCAGACCTGGGGTATTCGGGAAAAACTCAAACTCGCCGTTAGCCCGGGCGTAATCGGGCAGGACGGTGTGGCGATGCGCAATACCCGACACCCGGTATAAAGCGCGGAGCTTGCGGGTGCCACCTTCATCCAGTTCCAGGGCATTGGCCATGAAATCGGCAATCTGCAGCTGCGGAATACGGAGGGGCGGGTTGGCCGTGCCAATGGCACACAGGTAACTACTCATCAGCGCAGTTTACGTAAAAAAGGGAGGGGAGGGGTTACAGCTTTTCGGGGGTGTTCGGGGTGAAAATTCGGGCCTTCCGGCGCCGGTAGCTAAAACTCCGCACCATGCGTCTGCCGCATAAGGCGGCGCACAGCTGCCGGCCACAGGCGCAACCCGTTCACGGCCAGTTCACTCAGCAGCGGCTGCCCGAACAGTTGCTGCACCGCCCGCCCCACTTGCAAACGTCGCCCAAAGTGCTGGTGCCAATCGGTGGTGTAAGCTGCTTCCAAATCTGGGCGGGTTATGTTGCCCTGCAAATACTGATGGATGCGGCCGGCCGCCAGACTGGCCGCGTGTATAGCCATGGCCATGCCGTTGCCACATAGCGGCGTGATAAGGCCGGCGGCATCCCCACCCAGCAGCATATGCTGTTCCACGCAGGATTTGGGCGCAAAGGAAATTTCATTGATGACTTCCGGCTGCGGGTACAATACTTCGGCCGTGGTCAGGATGTGCTGCAGCCGGGGGTTGCGGGCCAGCACCGCCGTTTCCAGCTGCGGAATGCTGCCGTGAGCCTTCAGATTCTGGCGGGTGGTGAGGTAGCAAAAACAGTACTTGTCCTCCTCAATGGCCGAAATGCCCGCGTAGCCATCGGCAAAGTTGTGCAATGCAATGAGGTTGCGCGGCATATCGGGGTAACGCACATGGTACTTCACCCCGATGTAAGGCGACCTTCGGGTGAAAAACGGCCGTTTCAGCTGCCGGTCCAGGGAACTACGCTTACCGTAGGTGCCCAGCACCACGCGGGCTGGCAAGGTACGGCCGTCGGCCAGCACTACTTGGTGCCGGTTGGTAGCTGCCTCGAACTGCACATCGGTAGCGGTAGTTTGTTGCAACACCGTCACGCCCGCTTGCTGGGCCAGCTGGCACAGAAAGTCATCGAGCTGGTAGCGGCTTACGCCAAATCCGCCCAGATCAAGCGGCGCGTTGAGCAGCCGGCCGGCCGGGGAGCTCACCTGGAACTCCGTAATACGTGCCGGCTGCAGCGCGGCCGGATCGGCCCCTAGGCGGCGCAGGTAGGGCAGTACCTCGTTGGAAACATACTCGCCGCATACCCGATGGAACGGGTAGCGTTGCCGCTCCACCAGCGTAACAGCGTGGCCGCGCCGGCGCAAATCCAGGGCCGCGCACAATCCGCCCAACCCTCCGCCAATAATGACAACGTCCAACTTATTTTAACGGCTAAAAAGGTGAGTGAGAAGAGAAAGTAAGTTCTTTTATCGAAGTTCTGTTATATTCTGATGGTCAAGCCAAAAGCAATAGTATTTTTGCAAACCTAAATGTCTGTCCGACGTTACTGAATATTCCGCCCGGACACATTGCCCCAACTCAATTTATACTATGATGCAACGCTTACGCATTTTCTCTTTATTGGTATTGCTGGCGGCCGGGCTGCGTAGCAGCATGTCGCCGGCCGAGGCGCAGCCGATGGCTGTCCGGCCGGTTACCGCTCCTCGCCCCGCCGGGGAGGAAAAAGCCCTGCTGGTGTATCCCAATCCCAGTACGGGCATTGTGCATATCGCCATCAACGGGTTTGAGGGCCGCAAGCTGGAACTGCGGGTGCTGAACGTCATCGGGACGGTTATGTACCGCGAAACGCTGACGGAACTCAACGACCGGTACACCCGGACGCTGGATCTAAGCAAATTTGCCAACGGGCTCTATTACATCAAACTGGAATCAGATACCTCAAGTGAGATGCGCAAACTGGTTATTCGGTAACCAGTAGCCTTTGTACTTTCGATAAAAAGAGCCGCCCGTAAGCGGCTCTTTTTTTACGCCCCAACTAAGCCGTGCAGTAGCTTTATATAGCGTTTTGCATGGTATACCATAAGCTTGATGGTTTCCGGTAGAAATACGAAAAGTGCTTTTGCGAGTGGCAAAAGCACTTTTCGTACGTGGAGCAGAAAGAATATTAGCGGTTGTTGCGGGCGCGTACCGGAATCGGCTGGAGGGCCGATTTCAGGTTGCTTACCGTATCGAGAGCCAGCAGAGCAGTAGCCAGGGCAATTCCGAAGAAAATCAGCAGGGTCATACAAAAACAATTAAAAAGAGAAGCTGCCTCACAACGATACCATCCGTCAAGGTAGTATCTGCCGGGGCAGCTGTACTTCTCTATAACCGCATGAAGCCCGCCGAAGTTGCAGCATAATTATGTGCTTTTACATAAGTTCCCTACCACGTAGGCCGCATCGGCTGCTGCTCCGCCCATAAGTGCCGAGCGACGGTTGTGCAGCCACGGCAACCCCAGGAACGCCAGACCGGCTACCGGGCTGAGGCCTCGCTCGTGTAGTGGCTCACCGGCGGCGGAAAGTGCCCCGGGTACCTGCAGCCACTCATATGCCGGCCCGAAACCCGTGGCCCACACCACGGCCTCCAGTGGGGGCGTAGCTGCGCGCTTGCCCTGTAGACCTGCAGTCGGTGTTACAGCTAGTGCCCGGCCAATAAACTGCACGTTCGGAAACTGCTGCAGCCGGTGCAGGTCGCCGCTCACCACGGGCTCGGGTTGCCGGCGCATATAACGTCCCAGCCAGGTGTTGCGGCCTGCTTCCAGCATACCGGTAGCCAGCAGAAAAAGCCACATGGCCACGTTATTAGGGGCTGTCGGCGTTTTATCATCGAAAGCCACCAGCACTGGCCGGCCGGTAGCGGCAAGGTCGGCGGCAATCTGCAGGGCCGAGTTGCCGCTGCCGGTCACGGCTACCGGTCCGGTTCCGGGGAGCTGGGCCGGCCGTTGGTACTGGCTGCTGTGCAGTTGCACAACCGCTGCCGGCAGCTGCGTTGCAAAAGCCGGAACGCGGGGGGCCGTGTACGGCCCGGTGCAGACGATAACCCGACGGGCGGTGTACTGCCGACCCGTTGCCGTGCAAACCAGGTAGCCGCTGGGGGCGGGTTGTACCAGGGTTACGCACTGGCCGGTTTCAATGGGTAAGGCGAAGTGCTGCGCGTAGTGTTGCAGGTAGGTCGCCGCTTCGTTTTTGGTTGGATAACGGCTGGCCGACCCGGGCCAGGGCAGGCCCGGCAGGGCGCTGGCCCAGGTAGGCGAAAACAACCGCAGTGAATCGTAGCGCATGGCCCAGACGTGGCCCACGGCCGGGTGGGCCTCCAACACTACAAAGGAAGTACCGCGTTGCCGCAGGTAATAGGCCGCCGCCAACCCGGCCTGCCCGGCCCCGATGATGAGCGTATCAACGGTAAGCAGGGAGCTGGCAGAAGCAGGGAAGTTGGTAGCAAACATGATGCACTGGTACGCGCCGCCTCACAAATCAGGCTGGAAATTCTACCCGCAGCTGCCGGATTACTTCGTCCACAGTCAGGCGAACCTGCCGCACAAGCTGGCCGAGGCTGCTCCAATCAGCTGTTTCGGGGGCATAGGCGGCAGCTTCCAGGTCGCGCAGTACGGTGCGCAGCTGCTTTACCTGAAGGCCATCAATGGAGCTTTTCAAATGATGCGCGGCCGCCCCCAACGGGTCCAGCTGCTGGTTAGCCAGGTACTGCTCCAGCTCGGCAACCACAGGCGGAGTAGTGTCAATGAACAGTGTAGTAAGGCGGCGGATGAAGGTTTCGTCGTTATTCGTGAGCTGCCGCAGACCACTCAGGTCATACAGCGGCTCCTGGGTGGTAAGGGCGGGCATGGGTGGCGGGGGCGTAGGTAGTGGCGTGGTGGCCGCATCCAAGTGCAGCAGGTCATTAATCACCCGAAACAGGTTTTCTTCCCGGAATGGTTTGGAGAGATACGCATCCAAACCGGCCGCCCGATACCGCTCGGCTTCGCCCTGCATGGCGTGGGCCGTGAGAGCTACCACGGACGTAGCGGCCCGGGCCGCGTCGGGGTGTTCCCGCAGCAGCTGGGTGGTGGCCACGCCATCCATGCCGGGCATCTGAATATCCATCAAGACCACATCGTAGCGGTGCTGACGGAACAGGGCCAAGGCTTCTTGCCCGGACGACGCCGTATCTACCTCCATTCCCCAGCCTTTCAGCATTACCTGTACCAGCAACTGATTTACGGCGTTATCCTCGGTGAGCAGCACGCGACGGCCACTCAGCCCCCGGTAGTTGGGGGCCGGCCTAGTCGCTGCCAGGGTGGGAGGCTGCGCCGCAGTGAAGTGCAGCGCGAAGCGGAAGGTGCTGCCGTGGTGCAGGCGGCTTTCGGCCGTCAGCTCACCGCCCAGCAGCTCTACCAACCCCCGGGAAATACTTAGCCCCAAGCCCGAGCCTCCATACTCGCGGGCAGTGCTGGCCGAAGCTTGGGTGAAGGGCTCGAACAACTGCTGCAACTGCCCGGACGATATGCCAATGCCCGTATCCAGTACGGAAAAAAGAAACTGGGACGGCTCATGGGAGGTGCTGAGCTGCTTGCACACCAGTAACACCTGGCCCTTTTCAGTGAACTTAATGGCGTTGCTGAGCAGGTTGAGCAGAATCTGCCGCAGGCGGTACGGGTCGCCCAATACCCAGATGGGGCCGGGCTCCGGGGGAAGTTGCAGGCGCAGGCTGATGCCTTTTTCGGTAGCCCGGGGCATAAGGGCCTGACAGCTGGCCTTCAGCACTTCCTGCAGCTCAAACGGCACCGTTTCCAGCTTCACCCGCCCGGCGCCCAGTTGCGCCATGTCCAGAATATCGTTGATAACGACGAGTAGGTTTTCGGCCGAGTGACGGATGTGGTGCAGGTAGTGCCGCTGGTCGGTGGTCAGGTCCGTTTTCGAGAGCAACTCCGCCAGGCCCATGATGCCATTCATGGGCGTCCGGATTTCGTGGCTCATGTTGGTGAGGAAGGTCTGGCGGGCCTGGGCATTCTGTTCGGCTACCTCTTTGGCCTGCTGCAACGCCTGTTCCGTCTGCTTCAGCTCCGTAATATCATTATCCACGCCCAGTACCTGCACGGTACCATTGGCCAGCACAAAGGGGCGTTTCACCGTCCGGAACCACCGTAGCCGGCCCTGCGCATCAGCAAAGGTATCTTCCGTATCCAGCTCCTGCCGCGTACGTAGTACTTCCTCATCCTGCACCTGGTGGCGCTGCAGGTCCGGGAAGCTTTTGAGCAGATCAACGGCCGGGGTCTGGAGCAGGGCTTCGTTAGAGAGGCTGTAGAGCTGGGCCGTAGCCTGGTTGGCCAGAATGTAGTTGCCGCTGCTGTCCTTGAGGTAAATCAGGTTAGGCACGGTATCAATTACCTGCCGGAACAGGCGGTTCTGCTCGGCCAGGCGGCGGTTGGCCGAGCGGCGCTGCTCGTCGGCAATCTTCCAGCGGGTAATATCTTCCGCCGAGCCCACAATCTGCGTCACGTGGCCCTGCTCGTCGCGGGCAAAGGCCGTATTGCTGATGCGCAGCCAGCGGATGGAACCGTTGCGGTGATGCAGGAAATACTCCAGGTGCAGAATCTCACCATCCGGGCAGGTTGCTACTTCTGCAAAGTGCTGCCGTATTCGCTGGGCTTCGGATTCCGGCATAAGGCTGGGAATCATGCGGTTGCCCATAGCCTTCAGTTCTTCCTCTGTATAGCCTAAGGTGATTTCTACAAAGCGGTTACAGTAGATGTACGACTCGGTAAGAACGTCGTAGATGTAAATTAGATTGGGCGTGGTATTGGTGACACGCTCCACAAACAGCCGGCTCTGCCGGAGCTGCTCTTCCGTTTCCCGCCGTTCCGTTACATCAGCGGCCGACCCGACCAACTGCCACACAAACCCGTTAGGATGGCGGGTGAAGCAGGTACTTTTCAGGTTAAGCCACCGCCATGAGCCGTTGCGGTGCCGGAAGCGGTACTCCGAGCTCATCACTTCTCCGTCCTGCATCAGGTGGCGTCGGCGGCCCTTAGCCTGCGAAATCAATACATCATCGGGGTGAACCAGCAGCTCCCCCATAGCTGAGCCCATCGCCAGAATCTCCTCGGCAGTGTACCCCAGAATTACTTCTACCTGTTTGTTACAGTACTGAATGCTGTGGGTTGGCAGGTCGTAGATGAAAACGATATTGGGTACTGTATCATTGATGCGGGCCGTAAACAGCTGGTTGCGCAGCAAATCGGCCTCCGCCCGGCGGCGCTCGGTAATGGTAGTCAGGTACAGATTCACTTCCTGCTCTTCAGGCAGCGGTGCAATAGTCCAGAGGTAGAATTCCTCGCCCAGTGGGTGCTCTACCGCCCGGGGCTGCCCGGCTGCCAGGGTCTGGCTGATTTCCTGCTGCAGCCAGTTCCGGCAGGCAGCTTCCGTGGGTTGCGCCAGGGCCGCCAGCACAGGAGCCGCCGCCGGGTTGGAGTACAGGGCCTGGCCGAGCCGGCTGAAACGCATGATAGGCTGGGGGCTTTGCGCCGCCAGCTGGCTCAGCTCCTGCACCCGCCGTTGGGCCAGTTGCTGCTGGGTTACATCCTCATAGCTCCAGATATGGAGCACCGTTACGCCGTTCTGGATTACCGGCAGATAGTCCTGCTGCATAATACGGCCGTCGCGTAGCTTCACCAGCACGCCGCTGCTGCGCTCCTGGGCCACTACTAACTGCTGGTTATGCGCCAGAATGGCCTCCGCATCAACTAGCTGCCCACACTCACGCACGAGCTGGCCGGCGGGCCGGCCAGTATAATAAGCAGCCGCGTGCGGTAGGTGAAACAGGTCGCACATCCGCTGATTGATGAGCGTGATGAGGTGGTCCTGACTTTCCGCCAGAATAGCCGTGGTCATCGTCTGGAGCAGGGCGGCGGCCTGGGCCGCCGAAGCCTGGGAGCGGGCCCGCAGCTCCGTTAGTTGCTGATTGGCTTCGGTACAGGCCGTACGGGCGGTAAGCGCGGCGCGTTGGGCATGGCGTAGCTGCCTGCCCCAATGCCGATGACTGGTTGAACTCATAGCCTATGGAAAAGAACCTGAATCAACGAATCCGGACTTCGTTGTTCTGAACCATACGGTAAATAGTTGACTTCCCGATTTGCAGTTTGGCGGCTACCTGCAGAATATTTCCGTTGTGAGCATCCAGATAGCGCTGCACAATGGTGGACATCTGGGTGCGCAACGACTCATTGCCCACCACGGCAGTATCCGGCTGCGTGCCCTGCGGGTGGCGCAACGGCAGGTCTTGGGGCTGAATCTGGTCGTTTTCGGCCAGCACGGCGGCCAGCTCCACCACGGCTTTCAGCTCCCGCACGTTGCCGGGAAAGGCGTAGTGCAGTAGCTTCTGCCGGGCCGCGTCGGAGAGGGCACATGTCACCATGCTGTTCTGGGTGCAGAACTCCTGCAGAAATGCGTCGGCCAGCAGCAGCACGTCTTGGCCCCGCTCACGCAGGGGGGGCAGCAAAATGGGCAGCCCCAGCAGACGGTAGTACAAATCTTCCCGGAATCGGCCTTCTTTGACTTCCTGGCCCAGGTCGCGGTGCGTGGCAACCATCAGGCGGGCATCAAACGGAATACGGGTGTTGCCGCCCACGCGGGTCACCTCCCGTTCCTGCAGCACCCGCAGCAGTTTGGCCTGCAACGCCAGGTCCAGCTCCGAAATTTCGTCCAGAAACAGCGTGCCCTTGTGCGCTTCCTCAAAGCGGCCGATCCGGCGGCCCACAGCCCCCGTAAAAGAGCCTTTCTCATGGCCGAACAGCTCGCTCTCAATCAGCTCCCGCGGAATAGCCGCCACGTTTACGGCTACAAAGGCAGCCTCACGGCGCTCTGAGCGGAAATGAATGGCTTTAGCTACTAGTTCTTTGCCCGTGCCGGTTTCGCCGCTGATGGAAACCGTTATGTTAGTGCGGGCTGCTTTATCAATGAGGGTGTACAGCTGCTGAATCTGGATGCTGTTGCCCAGAATGGCGCGCTGGGGGTCGTATTTCTGCCCGATCTGCTCCTTTAACCGGGTGTTCTCCTGGCGCAGAGCCAGTTGCTTACGAATGTTGCCAACTGTATTCCAGAGGCGGTCAGCAGTTTCTTCATCTTTCACCAGATAGTCGAAAGCCCCCTGACGAAGCAGGCCGATAGCCGTGCGCACATCCTCCTGTCCCGAAATGACAATAACGGCTACCTCCGGCAGGCGCTCCTGAATCTGGAGGAGCACCTGGTCGCCTTTGCCGTCGGGCAGGGAGTAATCCAGGGTGATAATGTCGGGCTTCTCGTGCAGGTGCTGCAGGCAGGATTGGGCAGTAGTGAAGCGACGAATGGTATAATCGGGGTTCTGGGCAAGTTTATATTCCAGTAGTTCGCCATACCAAGCGTTATCTTCCACGATGAAGATGGTAATGGGTAATGCAATGCTCATAGCTCAGCAAAGAGAAAAGGAAAGGACGGGTATACACTACAACGGGCTACCAGTTGACGGTAAAACTGCCCGGTAGTTTTTGTTTTTGGGAAAGTGGGCGAATCTGCGAGTATAGGAGGGTTTTTTCTGGGATACTAACGTTTCTCTATTTAGGAATAATTGTTCCGAATTGAAACTATATATGACAATCTAATATTATTTAATTTATTGATAATCAAATAGTTAAAGTGAGAACTGAAAATTGGTAGCCTTCTTGCCAATTACTCTGCTGGCTGTCAGGTATTTGACGCCGCATCCTCCTCCAAATTTTCACTTGTATATGGTTCAGTTCTACACAACCGCCACCCGGCGCTGGATTTCCACCTTTTGCGCAAGCTTGTTTGCCCTGAGTCAGGCGTCCGGGCAGGGAACCACCCCACCTATTTATTCTAATTCCGGGAATGCAGGTGCTACTCCCATCATCGACTGCAACACGATTCTGAATATTACCACCTGCTTTGGGTCGGTAAGCAACCCTGGGTATGCCACCGATGCCGATTTCACGACGGCTGCTACCATGCATGTGCCGCTGAGTGTGCTGGTGACTAAAACCCTGAAGCTGCGCATGGATATGGATGGTTTGGTGCCAGCCGGGCACCGGGCCGGTATTATGGTAGAGCGTGATGGCGGCTTGTTGAATCTGCTGGGTGTTAATGCCGCTTCCCTCATCAGAATCCGCACGTACCTGAGCAGCAACGGTGGCAGTTCCCAGCTCCAGGAAACCAAAACTGTGGATGCGAATCTGGCGGCGGTGCTGTTGGGTTCCTCCACCGGGCCTACTCCGTTGGAATTCACAGCGGCCTTACCCTTCGATCAGATCGAAATTGAAGCGGCCTCGCTGGTTTCGTTGGGCTATAAGCTGAAGGTATATTACGCCTACGGTATCGGTTCCAACCAGATTACTACGGCCAAAGGCTACGTGTCGCGTTTTGCAACGCCTGCGGTTGCCAACTACAGCACTCAGGCAGTGGATAACGGAATTACCGTCTGCGTAAATTCCAACGTGAACAACCCGGTTAATGCTGTGGACACGGACCTGACCAATTACGCCACCATGGGGGCGCTGTTGGATCTGAGCTGCCCCACCACGCTGCAAACGCAGCTGGAAGGCACAGCCCCGGCCGGCTACTACGCCGGTTTCGTGCTGGGCAGCGGCGGCCTGCTCGATGCCAGCGTGTTGTCGGGTCTGCGCCTGACTACCTATTTGGGCAATACCGTGCAGGAAACCGGTACGGGTGCCGGCCTGCTGAGCCTGAGTGTGCTGCCTGGGGGCAAATACCATATCCGAATGGCGACAACCAAGCCGTTCGACCGTGTTGAAATCCGGCGCGTGAGCTTGCTGGGAGTCTTGGACAACCTGCGGGTGTACTACGGTTTCGGCCTGGAGCCCCGCGTATTCCGCGACCAGGCCGCGCGTATTTCCAGCTTTGCTGCTCCTACGAACCGCCATCAGGTAAATGGTAGCCTGCTGTGTGCCAACTGTGGTATCTCCAATCCGGAGCTCGCTGCCGATGAGGACCTCACGAACAATTACGCTTCATATAATGCCACGCTGGCCGTGGGAGGAAACACGCGGCTGAAACTACAGCTGAACGGCCCGGCCAAAGCCGGCAACCGCGCCGGGGTAGTACTGGGTCTGGGAACCGGCCTAGTTGACGCTCAACTACTGTCCCGCATTCAGGTGAGAACCTACACGGGGGTTGCAAATGGCACCGGTACCGATGGCTCGCAGCTGGTAGAAACCATTGCTGATCCGTCGTTAGTTACCTTGGAGTTGCTGGCAAACGGCAAGCAGGAGTTGTCGTTCCGGACTACGCGTGACTTTGATTGGGTGGAAGTAGTGCTGACCAACGGTATTGCTGCACTGGCCGATACGCGTATCTACTATGCCTTTGCCGAGGATACCCCTTCGGGCTTCCCTTCTTCCATTACACCACCGGTAACTTCTCCGGTGACTCTCACTGCATTTAGAGCAGTAAGCAGCGACGGTGCCATTGACGTAAGCTGGCAGACCAGCGCGGAAGCCAATAGCAGCCACTTCATTGTGGAGCGCTCTTTGTCGGCCAGCGGAAATTTCCAGGACCTGGGCCGGGTGAATGCTGCCGGTAACTCCACGACTACCCGCCAGTACCTGTTCCGCGACTATGATGGCATTTCGCTGAACGCCCCGAATCTGTACTACCGTCTGCGGCAGGTGGATCTGAACGGTCAGGAAACCTATTCGAACGTTATTTCAGTGTCGTTGCGGCCCCCAGTGGTTGTGTTCGAACTGTATCCGAACCCCGCTTCCAGCACGGAGCAGGTGCGCATGAAAGTGCCTGGCCAGGTTGGGGCTAAATACCAGGTTGCTGTCTACAATCAACTGGGCAAGGAAGTAAGCCGGCAAACGGTAAGTGGTGCCCGGGCTTCTATGTCGGCCGGTAGCCTTGCGCCTGGCTTGTACCAGGTAAATCTGTTAGACAAAGCCGGTCAGCGCATTGGTACGCAACGGCTGGTGGTCCAGCAATAACCGCTAAGCCCTTTATCTATACGTATCTACCCTACTATCACGTATTGTTTGTTGTACAAAAATCCCCGCTGTTGCAGGTCAGCGGGGATTTTTATGTTTAAGAGGTACGCAAAATCAGAGCAGATAAAATGGGTGCCTGGGCCTGTTATCTGGCCTGGATAGGAAGAGCAGAGCGCCCTGAAGCACGGGTGCAGGCTTCTGCACAGGCGTTGCGGCAAGCAAGGGCAAAGGAGCAGGTAGCGGACGTTAGAACCCAGCTATAGAATTATGGCATTTTCAGAAGAAGCTGGTGCAATACTTTCAGGAAACTCGCATTTTGTCAGGACTTTCCCACTTCGGAAAATGATAATCTTCCGGTAACGTACAGCCCGGATTGAAACCCCATTTTTGCGGCTGGAAAGCGGCCTGTTTCTGTATTCGCACCTTCTCTAACCAACCAAACACACCTTCTTCTACATGCAACGTACCATCATCCGTTTCCTCAGCCTGGCCCTGCTTACCAGCGTCGCCGTTTCCTGTTCCAAAGATGCTGTAGTGCCCACTGGCAGCCCCAGTGCTTCCTCGCAAAGTGCCGATGCTACTGCCACGCGCGACAGTAACCTTGCAATGGGCAACCCCAGCGGGGCTACTACCAGCACCAGCAATTACACCAACTACCTGATGAGCAAAACCCAGTTTGCCATGTCGTATCACCGCGACCGGGGCATTCCGAACTGGGTTAGCTGGCACCTGAGCAGCGCCTGGCTAGGCAGCACCGCCCGTCAGGATAATTTTGCCGCCGATGCCGCGTTGCCTTCGGGATGGTACCGTGCGGGTAGCAGCAGCTACAGCGGTTCCGGCTTCGACCGGGGCCACAACTGCCCTTCTGCCGACCGTACGGGCTCGGTAGCTGACAATTCAGCTACTTTTCTGATGACCAATATGATGCCTCAGGCGCCCAACAACAACCAGCGCACCTGGGCCAACCTGGAAAACTACTGCCGTACGCTCGTGAATGCGGGTAATGAGCTGTATGTTATCTGCGGCAGCTATGGCAAAGGAGGCACCGGTTCCAATGGATACGCCGCCACCATTGATGCCGGCCGCATTACGGTGCCGGCCCGCTGCTGGAAGGTAATTGTGGTGCTGCCCGTGGGTACCGGCGACGCGGCCCGGGTAACCACCAGCACCCGCGTTATTGCCATCGATACACCCAATGACAACTCCCTGAGCACTACCTGGGGTACGTACCGGACTACGGTAAATGCCATTGAGGCCGCTACGGGCTACGACCTCCTGTCAGCTGTATCATCAACCGTGCAGACTACGGTTGAAGCACGGGTTGATAACGGCCCAACCAGCTGATTAATCCTGTTATGGTCTTCAACGAGCCCGGCCGTAGGCGGCCGGGCTCGTTACGTTTCTGAGAGGGGATGCTGACCTCCGCAGGGCGGGTATTTCCTTTCGCCGATATAAATGCGTCGCTCATCTTTATTTTTCTGTTACTTAGTCTAATAGCGGTAGCCCTGCCCGATAAAACCCCGTAGTTTTGCAGTGAGTGAAGTGAGAAAGGAAGCTATGTGCTGAGGACCCAGAGAAGCCGCGCTGCAACGCGGCTTCTTGCGTTATTGCCCATTGGTAATAGTTTCATAATCGGCCCGTAACCCGGTGCTAATCTGGATTTAGGAATTTGGTATCGGAGAGGCGGCCCCTGTTGGGCCGGCCGCGGCTGATGTCTATGGATTTGCTATCTGATTCGCATTCGGTATTTGCTGGTGACTTCGGGCGCCGTTCCGCCGATTTGCTGCGGCCGTTGTGGCAGCGGCTGGCCCAGCTGCGGGAGTTGCAGCACCTATATGAACGGAATCGGCACCTGACGGGCCGGGAGTTCATCGGACAACTGCTGCACGACTTGCGCATTACGATAGACTACGACCCTGCTGAACTGCGCCGGATACCAGTTCAGGGTGCCTTCGTGGCCGTAGCTAATCATCCCTGTGGCATGCTGGATGGCCTGGTGCTGCTGTACGTGCTGGGAGAGGTTCGCCCCGATTTTGTGGCGGTAGCCAACGATGTGCTGGCCCCGCTGCTGGCTAACCTGCCCAACCAGCTGGCCCTCGTCAGTCCCGAAAAAAACCAGGCCCGCCGGAATGTGCCCGGAGTGCGCCGGTTGTTGCGCCACCTGCACAACGATGTGCCGCTGGGCCTGTTTCCGGCGGGAGAAGTAGCCCATCGGTCGGCCCCTTTCCGGCCCGCGCTGGATCCTGACTGGAATCCTACGGCCGGCCGCCTGCTGGAAGTGGCCCGGGTACCGGCCCTGCCGGTCTGGCTAAGCGGCCAGAACAGTGCTTCGTTCAACTTGCTAGGGCTGGTACACCCGCTGTTGCGAACGGCACGCCTGCCGGCTGAACTGCTCAATAAGCGTGGCCATACCGTGCGCGTCCGGATTGGAAAGCCCGTGGCCGCTGCCGAGCTGGGCCGCCTGCCGGCTGCTGACCGGCTGGCCTATCTGCGGGCCCGGGTATATGCGCTGGGCTCTCCGTGGGAAGTGGCGGCCAGCACCTTGTTCCCGGCCTTGCCACCTGCCGCTATAGTTCCTGAGCTGTCGGCGGAACTGCTGGAAGCCGATATTGACGGGCTCCGCCCCAGCCGCTGCCTGCTGCGGTGCCGCAACTGGGAGGTGTACGTGGCGAAAAAGGCCGAAATACCGCATGTGATGCAGGAAATTGGTCGGCTTCGGGAACTCACGTTTCGGCGCGAAGGAGAAGGGACCGGGCGGGCCTCCGACCTGGATCAGTATGATGAATACTACCGCCACCTGTTTCTGTATGATCGGGCCACCAGGCAGCTGGTGGGGGCGTACCGGGTGGGGCGGGGCCGCAGCATCCTGCGCGAATTCGGCAAGCGGGGCTTCTATCTGCACTCCTTGTTCCGCATCAGAAAAGAGCTGGCTCCACTGCTGCGCGAGTCGCTTGAGCTAGGGCGTTCCTTTATCCGGGCCGAGTACCAGAAGCAGCCGCAGCCGCTGGCCCTGCTCTGGAAAGGCATTGCCGAGTACATTGCCCGCCACCCCGAGTACCGTTACCTTATCGGCCCGGTAAGCATCAGCAACCGGTTTTCATCTGCTTCCAAAGCGGTGATGGTAGCCTACCTGCGGGCCCATTTCTCCGATGCGGCACTGGCACCCCTGGTAAGTCCTCGTAAGCAGTTTCGCTACCGTCCGCTTGATCACCCAACCCAAGCCAACGTACTCCAGGCGGGCCTCCACGACCTGCAGGATTTGCAGAAGCTGATTGCCGGGCTGGAGCCGGGCGGGAGCGGGGTGCCCGTGCTGCTGCGGCAATATCTGAAGCAGAATGCCCGTATTATCGGCTTCAACCTCGACCCCCGATTCAGCAACTGCCTCGATGGCTTTATGGTGCTGGACGCGCGCGAATTGCCGGCGCGTACCCATAACCTGCTAAGCCGCTACCCCGATGAACCGCTGCCGACGGCATAAAAAACGTCCCGACTGGCGCGCATATGCGGCCGGTCGGGACGAAAAGCAGGGGCTAGGCGGATGAATGCTAGTTTTCTCCGCCGGCTATACCAACGTTGCCCTCCGCTGGCTGGCTGTTCATGTAAGAGCGAAACGACATAGCGGCCTCGCTGGCCATGGAGTTGGCCTGGGCTGTAACCCGGCGGTCATTATGGCTTTTCTCGTTGTTCCGCTCCGCCTGCAGCTGCAGGCGGTACTCGTCAAAGGCTACCAACTGGTCGGGTTGCTTAGGATCAGGAGCCACCTGGAATGAGCCTACGGTGTAGTTGTAGCCATTGTCGTTGGCCTGGAATACGAAATCAAAACGCACGGTCACCGGCTGGTCTTTGCCTTTTGCATCAAGCTGCTTCAGGGTGCCGGTGCCCGTAATACGGATAGAGCCGGCGGATTCTACCGCTTTCAAACCTGATTTAGGCGCGTAAGAAAACTTGTTCTGTGCCCAGTCTAGTGCCCGATTGTAGAGGGCCAGCTTCCCGGAGCCTTCCGCCGGCACCCGCTCACTGTATTCCACCGGAGCGGGTGTATTCGTTTGAGCCATAGCAGTTGGCGCAAGTGCCAGAATCCCTCCTAACAACAAACCCAGTAGCACTTTTTTCATGATGTTATGTGGAAAAGAAGAAAAGCCAGCGGCAAAACGATTGAACAACAAAAGTAAGCGACTTAAGTAGGCTTGGATAAAAGGCAGGGCATTATGAATATGTTAAGATAAGTAAAAGCCAGAGTATCTGCAAAGAACAACAGTAAGTGACAGTAGTCGATGTTGCGAAATCATGAATTCTATCCCTTCTGTCCGGTCTGCGCTGGTTATATAATGTACGCTTGGTATAAAATGCTGGCTCGTTATTGTATTATTCTTATTTGACTAACTGTTATGGAATGGTTAAGCCCGGAAGTCAGCAAAAGCAAAAAGTAAAGATAAGCAGCAATTCAGTAACACGTCGGATATAACTTGATGATTAAAGGTATCTGAAATACAGACATATACCCGTTATGTTTTCTGCTTGTTCTATGGGGTTTTCTATAGGTGGGTAATATTTTGGTAACATTAAATTAAATCGAATTGTCTTGGTGAAGTAGATAGGAGTAGTACTTTTGCGACGTGCTTCACCTCAATCAATATACGCTGATGAAGCGCGGGACCTTTCACGAAAGCGTCCTGCGAGATGACCGGAAGGTCATTTTGCCCGTTGATTCTTTTGTTTTTATTGGTTTTGCGGCTTTTACCGCTTCGGTTTTCGAAGCGGTTTTTTTGTGCCCCACCGGCTCGGTTGGTGTAGCCGAAGTGCGCCTTCTTCCTCCCCATACGGGTACCCACCATGAACGACACCACCACCCTGGCCCAGCAGATGGTAGCCGCCGCTCAGGCCACCCCCCGCACCACGAACCTGAGCACGGACCTTAGATGGATAGCTGTAATCAGAGTACGGCCCGCCATGTTTCGCAGTGTTCGGAAGCATGTAAAATCGGAAGGCTTCTAACGGAAAGCGGACAGTCAACAGTGAAAAATGAAACTCTGAAAACCCGTTTTCCACCCAGCGGTGGCAACGGGGCGGGGTGGTCAAAGGAGCGGGGTGATAGAAATCAGGGGGGATTCTGACATATATGTCGGTCCGCGAATTGGCTACCCCGCGTTTCGGGTGTTTTGATAATTTGTCAGTTGGCTGCCTCGGCCCGGGCCGTAGGTAGGCAGCGCACTCATCTGATTTTTTGTTGGTGGCCAGCTTCGCTAGAAGGCTGGTCGCCGGCGAAATCACAGTTTTTTTAAGACCTATGCAACTCGGACAACTCACGCTGCGCAACCCCGTGTGCCTCGCGGCGGCCTCTTGGCAGCTGGATGGAACGGGCTACGAGCAGCTGGGCGCCATCTTCACCCGCACCGTCACGATGGAGCCGCAGCCCGGCCTGTACGAGGAGGGTATCTGGCAGGTGAACGAGCAGACCCTGCTCAACGCCACCCACATGCGCACTGAAAGCGCCGAAATTCTGGTGCAGGAGCACTTGCCCAACCTGCGCCGCTACGGCGTGCCGGTGTTCGTGAGCATCACGGCCCCCGGCATTCCCGGCTTCCGCAAAATTGCCCGCTTCCTGGCCCGCGAAACCGCCGGCCTGATTGCCGGCGTGGAAGTATACATTGCCCAGCCTGACGCCGGGAAAGGGGAGGAGCTGACCGCGCAGTTTGTGCGCGACGCCACTCAGGCCGTGCGCAATGAGCTGCCGCCCGAAGCGGCTGTGGTGGTGAAGCTGCCGCCCTGGCCCGAGCACATCCGGGGTTTGGCGCTGGGCGCGCAGGAAGGCGGAGCCGATGCCCTTGCGGCCACCAACCTGCTCAAAGCCTTGCACCTGCCCGAGGATGCTACCGCCGCGCCGATGGTCGGGGGGCTCTCGGGCGAAGCATTGCGGCCCGTGGCGCTGCGGTGCGTGTGGGAACTGGCCCATGATGAGCGGATTACGCTGCCCATCTTCGGGACGGGCGGCGTGTTTACGGCCAGCCACGTGTCGGACTACCTGCGCTGCGGGGCCTCGGCCGTGCAGATTGCCAGTGGTGAGTGGCTGGAGCCCGGCCTCTCGGCCCGCCTGGCCGCCGAGTGCGGTCATTTGGTTCCGGCCAGCCTGTAGTGCGAAGTTTTCATTCGCAAATCGTCTGCGCTGCTGGATTGAAATAGGTGATTTCTACCCTCGTTTAATGCCTCGCGAAGTGAAACTTCGCGCTACACCTTCCCACCCCATGCAAACCCTCCTGAACCGAGTACAAGCCGCCCACACGTTGCTCTGCGTGGGGCTCGACCCCGTGGGCGACGATGCCCAGGTAGCCCGCCGCCTGGCCGAGGTAATTGACCAGACCAGCGAATACGCCGCCGCCTTCAAACCCAACCTGGCCTTCTTCCTGAGCCGCGAAAACGGGGTGCAGCTGCTGCGCGAAACCGTGCAGCGCGTGCCGGACGGTATTCCGGTAATCCTGGACGGGAAGTTCGGCGACATTGCCAACACCGCCGACCACTACGCCCGCTTCGCCTACGACATCATCGGAGCCGACGGCGTGACGGTGAACCCCTACATGGGCGACGACGCCATTGTGCCCTTCGCCCGGCCCGGCAAGCTGGTGTTTGCGCTGGCCAAAACTTCCAACAAACCCACCCACTCTTTGCAGGATGTGGCCCTCACCCGCGGCGGCTCCCTGGCTGACTGCGCCGCCCGCGTGGCCCGGCAGCTCGATGAGCAGCACGGCGGCATCGGGCTGGTGGTAGGCGCTACCAACCCCGAAGCCGTGGCCCGCCTGCGCGCCCTCTGCCCCGACCAGTGGTTCCTGGTGCCCGGCGTAGGCGCCCAGGGCGGCGACCTAGCCGCCACGCTACGCGCCGGCCTGCGCCCCGATGGCACTGGCCTGCTCATCAACACCTCCCGCGCCCTCTGGCAGGCCACGGATACCGCCGCCGCCGCCCGGGAACTAGTGGAGCAGATGAACCAGCTGCGGCCGGTAGTGGTGTAAATCAATATGGCAGGTACTTTTAAGCTAGGTGATATTTTGGAAATGGATGGTTTGCCCTGCGTAGTCGTCGGACTAAGTGGTCAAACTCTTTATGAAATAGATGGAGAGTCGGTGTCGGTCCCAGAGGATCATATTGTCGTATGGTTTGGTGCCGATGGTGCCAAGAGGAGGTCCGAAGGAGGACCGGTGGTAATAGTAACTGATGTGTGGAATGTACCCGAGGACTACTTTGGGAAAGGACCACAACTACAAATAAGACATTGAAGCTGTATGCAAAGCTTCAGGAACGTCATGCTGAGTTTGTCGAAGCATCTCGCGTGCTGACGTTGCAACGGTAATCAGACATCAGCACGCGAGATGCTTCGACAAGCTCAGCATGACGTTCATCATTTCATCCGATAACAACTCACCTCCCTTGACTTCCCCCCACACCACCGAATTCACCCCCAAAACTCTGGAGCAGCAGCTGTTGCAGGAAGATGCGCTGCTGCGCGGGCACTTCCGGCTGTCCTCGGGCCTGCACTCTGATACTTACGTGCAGTGCGCCCGGTTTCTGCGCCGCCCCGATCTGGCCGCGCCGGCCGCGGCTGAGCTGGCCCGCCGGATTCAGGAGGCTGGTTTGCAGCCCGATGTGGTGGTAGGCCCGGCTATGGGCGGCGTGGTGATTGGCTACGAGCTGGCCCGACAGCTGGGCGTGCCCGGCATTTTCACGGAGCGCGACGAAACCGGCCAGATGACGCTGCGGCGCGGCTTTACCATCGAGCCCGGCCAGAAAATCATCATTGCCGAAGACGTGGTGACTACCGGCAAGAGCACCAACGAAGTAGCGCGGGTGCTGGAAGGGCTGGGGGCAAAAGTTTTGGCCGTGGCCAGTTTAATTGACCGCACCAGTGGGAAAGCTGACCTTTCTTTTCCGAACTTTGCCCTGCTGCCGGTCACGGCGGCTACCTACGCACCCGAAGAGTGCCCGCTGTGCCGGGCAAACATTCCGGTGGTGAAACCGGGCAGTCGGCCCGATAAAGCGTTTTCTTAAACCTACCGACGGCGGCAACCGGCTCCGCGGCAAGGCATTTTCGGCGTACCCCGGGCGGGTATGCTTCCTCACGATGGCAATTTCGCCAGGCGTGGGAAACCCGAAAAATAGACAAACCTCCCTCTTTTGGAATCTCCCCAAAGAACCATACAGCTGCTGCTTAAGCCCGGCCAACACGACGGCGAGGGCCAGCGCGTGGCCGAAGCGGCCCACCGCCACCTCGGCCTGCACACCGGCCGCGTGCAAAGCACCGCCCTCTACACGGTGCGCTACCCCCTCTCGGACCAGCAGCTGCGCGACTTCGCCACCCACTGCCTCCAGGACCCGGTGCTGCACGACGTGGCCTTCGACGAGTTCCGTCACGACGCACTGTATAAGAGCTGTATTCTCGTGGCCAAGCTGCCCGGCGTCACCGACGACGAAGGTATTTCGGCCCAGAATGCCCTCGGCGACTTCCTCAACGAGCCGCTCGACACCCATACCCAGCACATTTTCTCGAAACGGCTTTATTTCCTCGAAGAAGCCCTGCCCGAAAGTAGTCTGCGCCAATTGGCGCAGGAGCTGCTGGGCAACAAGATGATCAACCGTTTCGAAACCGGCCCCATCACCGATATCCGCGACTACACGCCGCGGCCCGGTGGCGGGGCCGAATCCGTTACGGACCTGGTGCCGCTGGTGGGCCTCACGGACGAGGAGCTGCTGAAGCTCTCCAAAGACAACCTCTACGCCCTGAACCTGGAGGAAATGCGCGCCGTGCGCGACCATTACACCAGCATCCGGGAAGAGCGCCAGGCCGCCGGCCTGCCCCAGGACCCGACGGATTGCGAGCTGGAAATCATTGCCCAGACGTGGTCGGAGCACTGCAAGCACAAGGAGTTTTCGGCCCTGATTAAGTATAAGGATGCCGATACCGGCGAGGAGTTCGAAGTCGATTCCCTGTTCAAAACATACATCAAGGACGCTACTTCGGAAGTGGACCGCCAGCTGCGGGCTAACGGCAACGACTGGCTGATTAAGGTGTTCAGCGACAACGCAGGGGCCGTGCGCATCAACCCCGAGTCGCTGTTCGTGTGGAAGGTGGAAACCCACAACTCGCCCTCAGCCATTGACCCCTACGGCGGGGCCATCACCGGTATTCTGGGCAACAACCGCGACCCGCTGGCTACCGGCATTGGGGGGGCGCGGCTGCTGTTCAATACCAACGTGCTGTGCTTCGGCAACCCCGAGTTTTCAGGAACGTTGCTGAGCAACCAGTTGCACCCGCGCCGCATTTTTGAGGGCGTGCGCAAGGGCATCGAGGACGGCGGCAACAAGTCGGGCGTGCCCACCGTGAACGGCAGCATCGTGTTTGATGACCGCTACGCCGGTAAGCCGCTGGTGTACTGCGGCACCGGCGCGGTAATGCCCATGCAGCTGGCTGGCCTCGACTCCTGGGAAAAGCACATCGACGCCCAGGACCGCATCATCATGGCCGGTGGCCGGGTGGGCAAAGACGGCATCCACGGTGCTACCTTCAGCAGCATTGAGCTGGACGAAACCTCGCCCGCCACGGCCGTACAGATTGGCTCGCCCATCACCCAGAAGCTGGCCATGGATTTCCTGATCCTGGCCACGCGGCGCGGCCTCATCAAGTGCAGTACCGACAACGGCGCGGGCGGCCTGTCTTCCAGCATCGGGGAGCTGGCTACGATTAGCGGTGGCGCGGTGGTGGAGCTGGAGAAGGTGCCGCTGAAATATCCTGGTCTGCGGCCCTGGGAAATCTTTGTTTCGGAGTCGCAGGAGCGGTTTTCGCTGGCTGTGGAGCCCGCCAAGCTGGATGAGCTGCTGGCGTTGGGCCAGGAAATGGAAGTGGAGCTGACCGACATCGGCTACTTCACTTCGGATGGCAGCCTCGACGTGCGCTTCGATGGTGAATCGGTAGCGCGCCTCGATATGGAATTCCTACACAACGGCGTACCGCGCAAAGTGCTGGAAGCGGAGTGGAGCAAGCCGCAAGCGCAGGAACCCGCGCTGGCTCCTGCCACCGACTACACCGACGCCCTTGCCCGCCTGCTGGGCAGCCTCAACATCTGCTCCCGCGAGTCGGTGATTCGGCAGTACGACCACGAGGTGAAGGGCCGCACCATCATCAAGCCCCTGATGGGCGCTACCGGCCAGGCCCCGCAGGATGCGGCGGTGGTGCGCTTCAATTTCGAGAGCTGGGAAGGCGTGGCCGTGAGCAACGGCATTCTGCCCCGCTTCGGTGATTTGGACGCCTACCACATGTCGGCCGGCGCGTTTGACGAGGCCGTGCGCCAGATTGTGGCCGTGGGCGGCAAGCTGCCCAACCTGAGCTACGGCGACGGCAACTTCTGGTCGGTGAACGACAACTTCTGCGTGCCCGATTCGGTGTACGACCCCGTGGGCAACCCCGACGGCAAGCACAAGCTGGCCAAGCTGGTGCGCATGTGCCAGGCCCTGCGCGACGCCACGGCGGCCTACTGCATTCCGCTCACCTCGGGCAAGGACTCAATGAAAAACGACTTCAAAGCCGACGGCGTGAAGATTTCGGTACCGCCCACGGTGCTGTACTCCATGACGGCCAAGCTGGACGACGTGCGCCGCACCATTACCTCCGACTTCAAGCAAGCCGATGACGTGGTGTACCTGCTGGGCGAAACCTACGACGAGCTGGGCGGCTCGGAGTTCTACCAGCTCTTCGGCGAACTGGGCGCCAATGTTCCCAAAGTGCGTTTCGAGCAGGCCAAAGCCTTGTATATCCTCATGGGCGAGGCCAACGAGCAAAGCCTGATTCAGAGCTGCCACGACCTGTCAGATGGCGGCTTGGCTGTAGCGCTGGCGGAAGCTACGTTCGGCCACGGCTTCGGGGCTGAGGTGGAACTGCCGGCAGGTCTGCCGGTGCATGTACAGCTGTTTTCGGAGTCGCACTCCCGGTTTGTGGCCACAGTGGCCCCCGAGGATGTGGTGGCCTTCGAGCAGCACTTTGGCGGCCGCGCCACGCGCCTCGGCCGCGTCACGCCCGACAGCCAGTTGATGGTGCGGCAGGCGGGTAAAACCGTTATTTCGGCCAGCACGGCGGCTTTGCGCCACGAGTGGACCAACGGTCCGGTTAACCGCATTATCGGCTTCGGCCACCACGAAGCCGCGCACTAAGTATGGAACAGACTCCCCAACTGCCGGACCAGCACACGCCCCCGCGCCCCCAGCACGACGACCCCGGCCACGAAATCGTGAACCGCGAGGGCCAGATTGTGCTGCCCGGCTTCAAGAGCGTTGACCCCGGCCACGAATCCAATGAACCGTTGAAAAAGGCGGAAGCGGCCCAACAACTAACAACTAACAACCAACAACCAGTAAAGGCGCTTATCCTGACTGGTTTCGGTATCAACTGCGAGGAAGAGTTTGCTGCCGCCTACCGGCTGGTCGGGGCCGAAGCCACCATCGTACACCTCAACCAAGTGCTGCACGGCCACGTGAGCATTCACGACTTTGACATCCTGAACTTTCCCGGCGGCTTCTCATTCGGCGACGACCTGGGCTCGGGCGTGGTACTGGCCAACAAGCTGCGCTACCGCCGCAACGCCGAGGGCCGCACGCTGCTCGATGACATCCGGGAGTTCGTGGCGCGCGGCAAGTACGTTCTGGGCATCTGCAACGGCTTCCAGGTGCTGGTAAAGCTGGGCCTGCTGCCCGACCTGAGCGGCACCGTCACGCCCGAAGTAACCCTGACGCATAATGCCTCAGGAAGGTACGAGGACCGCTGGGTGAAGCTTAAAGTCAACCCCACGGCCAATACGCCTTTCCTGAAAGGGCTTGATGCGCTGGAAGTGCCCGTGCGCCACGGCGAAGGCCGCCTCATCATCCAGGATGCCGCCACGCGGGCCGCCATCGAAGCTGGCGGCCTGAACTGCCTCAGCTACACCGATTTCGACGGCTCGCCCACCGACGTGTACCCCTTCAACCCCAACGGCGCCGACCTGAACTGCGCCGGCCTGACGGATACCACCGGCCGCGTGTTCGGCCTGATGCCCCACCCCGAGGCGTTCCTCTCCCTCTATAACCACCCGGACTGGGCCCGGCGCAAGCGGCAGAACCCAGCCATTTCGGAAGAAGGGGACGGGTTGTGGTTGTTCCGGAATATTGTGGAGCACGTGGCGTCGTTGCCTCACCCCCCGGCCCTCTCTCCAGGGGGAGAGGGGGAGCCTGACGTTGCGCAAGTGGGGAAAGATGAGCCCCAGGAAGTTGGGAGCCGGCCGCGACTGACGGCGGATAAGGCCCTGTGGTACGAACGCCTGAAACCGTTTAGCGGGCAGATGCGCCGTGAGCCTACTCCGGCGGAAGATGTTTTATGGCAGGCTTTGCGTAACCGACAGCTGGACGATGCTAAGTTTCGTCGGCAGCATGCCATCGGTAAATTCATTGTGGACTTCATCTGCACCCAGCACAATCTGATTGTGGAAGTGGATGGTGAGGTGCATGATGAAGCAGGACAAGCCGAGTATGACTCGGGCCGCACGTATGAGTTGGAAGGCGTAGGCTACCACGTACTCCGCTTCACCAACGGGCAGGTGCTCCACCAATTGCCTACCGTGCTCCAGAAAATAAGCGCTGCCCTGCTCCAACATTCCATAAAGAATTAAGCACGTCTGGCACCCCCTCTCCCCTTGGAGAGGGGGCCGGGGGGTGAGGCACTTCACCCGCACGACTTGACACCCTCTCATATGAATACCCTCAACCACTTCGATACCCCCCAGCTCGAACTCCTGCACCGTGGCAAAGTCCGCGACTCGTTCCGCGCCCCGTCGGGTGAGCGGCTGATTGTGGTTACGGACCGCCTGTCGGCCTTCGACTCGGTGCTGGAAACGCCCGTGGCCCACAAAGGCGCGGTGCTCAACAGACTGGCGGCTTTCTGGTTCGATAAAACCCGGCACATCATCCCCAACCACGTTATCAGCCTGCCCGACCCCAACGTGACGCTGGCCCGGGAGGCCGAGCCCATCCGGGTGGAAATGGTGGTGCGCCACTACCTCACCGGCTCCATGTGGCGCGGCTACCAGCAGGGGCAGCGCAGCTTCTCGGGCGTGACGGTGCCCGACGGCCTGACCAAGCACCAGCAGTTCCCCGAGCCCATCGTGACGCCCACTACCAAGGAGGAATCGGACCGGGAGATTACGCCCGAGAACCTGGTGGCCGAAGGCTGGGTGACGGCCGAGCTGTACGAGCAGATGCGGGTGAAGGCGCTGGAGCTGTTCAATTTTGCCTCCCAATGGATGGCCGAGCGGGGCATCATCCTGGTGGATACCAAGTATGAGTTCGGGCTTTATGAGGGGCAGCTGATGCTGATTGACGAAATCCACACGCCCGACTCGTCGCGCTTCTGGAGCGCCGACGACTACGCCCGCCACCCCGAGGCCGCTGAGCAGATGGACAAGGAGTACGTGCGCCAGTGGCTGATTGCCCACAAGCAGGACGGCCAGTACCCCCGCGCCCTCACCCCCGAAGTTTCGGCCGAAGCCACCCGCCGCTACCTCGATATCTACGAGCGCATCACGGGTGCCCCGTTGCCCATCGGTAACGACGACGTGCAGGCCCGCATCGTGGGTAATCTGGTGCGCGCCGGTATCATGAAAGACGCCGACGTTAAGGCTAAGACGTTGTAATCATGGAGAAGCTTCTGGCCGGATATGTTCTAAACGACGGGGAAATTTATTCTCTGGAACTAGGAGCGCAATACGGTTCAGCTAGTGGCTCTCCGCGTCGACAAGCTTCTGTTGCTCTACTGGTTCGCAAGAAAACAGTGGACGGAAAGCTTGAGACTTGTCTATTGCAAATCCATCTAACCGGAGTTCAGAAAATCGTTCTTAACGAAGAATTTGGCTCCTGCTATTATTCCGATGTCGTCTTCAAAAGAGTGGAAGGTCTATGGTATCTTTCATTAGACCCTTACGGAAACTCAGGCGAGCTTCATGAACAAGACAACTGGGTAATAGTGGCCGAAGCAGTAGCAATAGAAGAAGGAGTAATTCCGAATAGAGTTTAAGTACGAATGACCTTGAGCACCTCCAATAAAACTATAGTACTCCTCGGCGGCGGGGCCCGTGAACACGCCATGGCGTGGAAGCTGACCCGCGACGGTGCCACCGTGCACGTGCTGCCCGGTAACGCCGGCATTCCGAACAGTCACCCCAACATCAGCGCCACCGACTTCCCCACCATCCAAGCCTTCTGCCAGGAGTATGGCGTGAAGCTAATTGTGGTAGGCCCCGAGGCCCCGCTGGCGGCGGGCGTTACTGATTTCTTCCAGGGCTCCGATATCCGGGTGTTTGGGCCGGGCCGGGCGGGCGCTACACTGGAAAGCTCAAAGGTGTGGAGCAAAGACTTCATGCGCCGCCATGGCGTGGCTACGGCCCTGTCGTGGCAGTTTCGCAGCGATAAAATGGACGCCGCCCGCGCCAAAGCCGCCGAGCTGAATGGCGACGTGGTGGTGAAATTCGACGGGCTGGCGGCCGGCAAGGGCGTGTACGTGTGCTCCTCAGTAGCGGAAGCCCACGCTGCCCTCGACGACCTGGCCCGCCTGCACAGTGGCTGGTTCAGCTTCCTTCTCGAGGAAAAGCTCACCGGCCCCGAAATCAGCATCATCGGCATCACCGACGGCAACCGCATCCGGCTGCTCAGTCCCTCGCAGGACCACAAGCAGCTGCTGGCCGGCGACCAGGGCCCCAACACCGGTGGTATGGGCGCGTACTGCCCCGTCCCGTTCTGCGACGACAACGTGCTGGCCGCCATTCGCACCGACATTGTGGACCCCACGCTGCGCGGCCTACAAAACGAGCAGTTCGAGTTCAACGGCTTCCTGTACTTCGGCATCATGCTCACGCCCCAGGGCCCGAAGCTGCTGGAGTACAACACCCGCCTCGGCGACCCCGAAGCCGAAGTGCTGCTGCCCGCTTTGGAAAGCAGCCTGCTGGAACTGATCGAAGCCACTCTCGACGGCCAGCTCCAGCAAACCGTGGTGCGCCAGCGGCGCGGCTACTACGTGGGCGTAGTGCTGGCCTCGGGCGGCTACCCCGCCGCCAGCTTCCCCACCGGCTTCCCCATCACTGGCCTCGACCAGCTGCATCCCAGCATCCTGGCCTTCCACGGTGCCACCAAGCGCACCGAAACCGGCGAGCTGGTCACCAACGGCGGCCGGGTACTGGTACTGGTCGGCCACGGCGAGGAGCTGGAAGACGCCGTGGCGCACGTGTACCGTGAAGTAGAACGAGTTAACTTCCAGGATGCCTACATCCGCACTGACATCGGCCAGCGGCCGGAACCGACCCTTGCCGGCAACTGGTAACCATAGCATCCGGAAAGCGCGCCTGGCCATCTTGCTGTCGGGCCGGGGCTCCAATATGGTGGCCCTGGTAAACGCCGTGCAACATGGCGTGCTACAGGAACTGGGCGAAGTAGTCGTGGTCTTCAGTAACAAGCCCGACGCGCCCGGTCTGGAAACGGCCGCCGCTCTGGGTTGCCCCACGGCCAGCCTCAGCAGCCAGGGCCGCAAGCGGGCCGAGTTTGATGCCGACGTGGTGGAAGTGCTGCACCGCTACCAGCCCGATTATGTGGTGCTGGCCGGCTACATGCGCATTCTGTCGCCCACATTTATTCGCGCCTTTGCCGGCCGGATCCTCAACATTCACCCCGCCGACACCCACCAGCACCAGGGTCTGCACGCCTACGAGTGGGCCTTTGAAAACCGCCTGCCCGAAACCAAAATCACGGTGCATCTGGTAGATGAGGGCCTCGACACCGGACCTATTCTGGCCCAGCACGCTGTTGACTTACGCGGGGCCGACACCCTAGCCGAAGTAGAGCGCCGCGGCTTGGCCGTGGAGCACCGCGTGTACGCCGAAACGTTGGCTGAACTCATCAAAAAAGAACGTCATGCTGAGCCTGCCGAAGCATCTCGCGTGGCATCACCTGACTAGTAACCCAACGTCAGCACGCGAGATGCTTCGGTAAGCTCAGTGTGACGTTCTTGAATTTTACCCTGTAACCACCCGATTGCCATGTGCGGAATAGTAGGTTTTTACGGTCCTGATGACGTTGCGCACGATATCGTGTTCGGCCTCACCGCGCTCCAGCACCGCGGCCAGGACGCGGCCGGCATTGCCACCTTCGACGAGAACTTCCACCTCTGCAAGGGCAACGGCCTCATCTCCGATGTGTTCAAGCCCAAACAGCTCAAGAAGCTGAAGGGCAACATCGGCATTGGCCACGCGCGCTATACCACGCAGGGCTCCAGCGACGCCGAGCTGGCCCAGCCGTTCACCACCAGCTACCCGTTCGGCCTCTCGATGGTGCATAACGGCAACGTCATCAACTTCCGCTCGGCGGCCAAGCGTCTGCACGAGAAGTACCACGTGCTGCCCAAAACCAGCAACGACCTGGAGCTGATCATGTACACCTTCGCCTCGGAGCTGCGCCTGAAAAACCTCGATGCGCTGTCGGTAGTGGATATTTTTGATGCCGTGGAAACGACGCAGGAGCTAGTGAAGGGCGCCTACGCCACTATCACCATCATTGCCGGCCACGGCCTGCTGGCCTTTAACGACCCGCTGGGTATCCGGCCGCTGGTGCTGGGCCGCCGCGAAACGGAGCGCGGCCCCGTCTTCGCTTTCGCCTCGGAAAGCACCTGCTTCGATTATCTGGGGTTTGAGTTCGTGGAAAACGTGGGCCCCGGCCAGGCGGTGTTCATCGACAAGGATTTCAAAGTACACCACAAAAACCAGCAGGAGCAGCCCAAAAACTTCTGCGTGTTCGAGCACATCTACTTCGCCCGCGAAGACTCCACCATTCACGGCCGCCTGGTGGCCCGCGAGCGGGTACGCCTGGGCAAGCTGCTGGCCCGCAAGGTCATCGAGTCGGGGATTCAGCCGGATATGGTGATTGATGTGCCGTCGTCGGGCTACTTCTCGGCCTCCGGGCTGGCCGAAGCTATTGGCGTGCCCTACCGCCGGGCGCTGGTGAAAAACAACCACATGGGCCGCTCGTTCATCGTGAGCAGCCAGGCCGGCCGCGAGGACATCGTCAAGAAAAAGCTCAACCCCATCCGCGAGTTTGTGGAGGGCAAGAAGATTGCCGTGGTCGATGACAGCATCGTGCGCGGCACCACCTCGCGGCGCATCGTGCGCATTCTGCGCGAGGCCGGCGCGGCGGAGGTCTACTTCATCAGCAGCGCCCCGCCCATCATTGCGCCCTGCATCTACGGCATCGATATGGCCATGAGCACCGAGCTGATTGCGGCCAACTACACCGAGGAGGAAATCTGCCGCTACATTGAGGCCGACAAGGTGATTTACCAGTCGATAGAAGACCTGCAGGAGCTGTTTGCCGAGGACAAGGGCCACGGCGGCTCGTGCTTCGCCTGCTTCACCGGCAACTACCCTACCGGCGACGTGACCAAGTACCTGCGCCACATCCAGGAGGAACGCCAGAGCCACCGCTCCGACAAAGACAAAAAAGGCTCCGACGTCATTCCCTCCGTGAGTGCAAAGGCGCCCGAGCCGACCGAGCATTAGTAGCCTGCAGAATCGGTTGCACGATGTGGAGACGCAATATTTTGCGTCTCATCGTTGAACGACCGGCACCGCGCAGATCAAACAACATCAGCAACGATGAGACGCAAAGTATTGCGTCTCTACTTCCTCGCTTCATGAGCCAGACCTCCGCCGATACCAACCTCAAAGCCACCGCCGGCTACTCCATCGAAGAAGGCAACGCCGCCTCCAAAAACGCCTACCACTGGGCGCAGAAAACCTTCAGCACCCGCGCGGGCAAGCCCGGCGAGCCGGCTCAGGACCTGGCGGGCGGCTTCTCCAACGAAATCCGCTTCGGCGCCGAGCGGTTGGGTATCGGCTCCGACGGCATTGGGACCAAGATTGAGGTGGCCGAACGTCTGGACCGCTACGATACGCTGGGCTACGACCTGATTGCCATGGTGGCCGACGACCTCATTGTGGCCGGCTTCGTGCCCACCAATCTCTCCAACATCATCGACGTTAACACCCTCAACTACGAGGTGGTGGATGAGCTCATGCGCGGCCTGCACGACGCGGCCCAGTTCAGCCAGATTGCCGTAACGGGCGGCGAAATTGCCGAGTTGGGGAACCGTATCGGCGGCTACCCCGGCGCGAAAATGAACTTCAACTGGTGCTCTACCGCCGTGGGCGTGCTACACCCAAGTCTGGAGCGCCCCTTGAGCGGGGCCAACGTGCGCGCCGGTCAGGCCGTAGTGGCGCTTCGCTCGCCTTCGTTCCGCTCCAACGGCTACTCGCTGGCCCGCCGCGCCCTTACCAAAGCCTTCGGCGAGAAATGGCACGAACAGCCATACAACGAAGCTGCCGGCACGCAAGCGGCAGGTGAAGCAACAAGCAACCAACAACTGACAACTGAAAACGCCACCACCTGGGGTGAGGTCATGCTGGCACCTTCGCTTATCTTCTCGCCCGGTGTGGCGGCGGTGCTCGATGCGGGCCTGCCTTTGCACGCGGCGGCGCACATCACCGGCGGCGGCATTGCCGATAACTTCCGGCGCGTGCTCAAGAACGGCGTAGGGGCGGAGCTGGATAACCTGTTTGCGCCCCTGCCCGCCATGCAGCAGCTGGCCGAGCTGGCCGGCATCACGCCCCAGGAAGCCTACCTTTACTGGAACATGGGCAACGGCATGCTCCTCGTAACGGAGCCCGAGCAGGCCGAAGCCGTAGCCGAAACCCTGCGCGCCCACGGCTATCAGGCCCAGGTGGCCGGCCGCATCACTCCAGAAACCGACGTGGTGCTGCGCGTAGGTGCCGGCGAGTTGCGCTACGAGGCGTAGAGTTCACCCTAGAGCAAAAAAAGAACGTCATGCTGAGCTTGTCGAAGCATCTCTACCGCAGTGCTATCCTAATTGATTAGCTCCAGTAGAGATGCTTCGGCAAGCTCAGCATGACGTTCTAGAAGGGGAATATCCCGCCTACTACGCCGCTGCTGGCTCGATATCAAACCCGGCCTGGGCCACGGCTTTCATTACCTGCTCGGGAATAACGTTCGGGCCTTCCACGGTCAGGATTTTGGCGGGGTTTTCGGTGTCCACGCTCCACTTCTCCACCGTAGGCTCGGCGTCGAGGAAAGGTGTGACGGCGCGCAGGCAGTTGGCGCAGTTGATGCTGGTTTTGAACTGGAGAGTAGGCATGCAATAGGGAGTTTTTAACTGGTGTAGCGGCTGCGCAAGCGCATCCAGCAACCATGAATGAGCTGCCATAACAACGCAGCAGCAGTAAAAGTAGCTGCCACCCACGGTTGCGCAAGTACAGGCTGTGGCTGGTGAAGTATAGCATTTTGCCGTATTTCGCGGCGCAGGCTACACATTTCGGCATTATGGATAAGAAAGAATTCTGGCAACTAATAGAGGAAGCCAAAACGGCCGCCTACGGCGACCAGCAGCAACAGGAAGCCTCCCTCATCAGCCACTTGGCGCAACTGGAACCGGAGCAGATTATCGGGTTTGAATGCCGCCTGCGCGAATATCTGCTGGAGGCCGACCACTTCAACATCATAGCCGCCCAGAAAATCATCGACGGCTACGTTTCCGACGACCCCTACCTGTATTTCCGCTGCTGGCTGATCGGGCAGGGCGAAACCGTCTTCACCAACGCGCTGCAGAATGCCGACTCCCTGGCCAGCGTCATGGACGAAGGATACCAGGATTTCGAGGAGCTGCTGTACGTCGCCACCGAAGCCTTCAAGCAGCGCACTGGCAAAACCAACGAAGACGACACCTTCCCCCGAGGCGTCGCCAGTGCGCAGGGACTGAGCTATGACTCCGACTCCGAGACCAAAGGCGAGGACTGGACCGAAAACCAACTGCCCAAGCTGCTGCCTAAGCTGTGGAAGAAGTTTGGCATGGCGTAATATGTCAGCCGCTTATCAACTGGAAAAATGGATCTGGACCGAGGCTGATTTTGAGCAGATGAGCTGGCATGATGCGCGCATTTATGCCATGCAGTTTGGCGGAAATATCAGTCTGGACATCGACTATATTTTTCAATGGGTGCAAGCGGACAAAGATGACTTCTTCTCTTTCTGGGTAGCGCCCGCCACGCTGGTATTTCCTGAAGCCGCCCACGTTGCCTTGACTGTGGATTTTCGGCCGAATCAAGAACTGGAAATAGAAGACATTCGCCGTGAATCTTCTGCAGCTGGTGTTACAGAGTGGCACCTTGAAACTCATCAAGGTGATATAATAATTACGACCGAAAGCTTCCGGCAGGTTATCCGGCGTCCACCAACGCTTCAGGTTGGCCAGCAGATTCCTCCCGAACAACGTGGAGCTTGTAGTTTCGACCTAACGCCGGATATAGGCTTTACAGAATCGGAGGAAGTCAGGAAGCTGAAACAGGCTGATTTTGATCTGCGTCAAAAGGCAACGGATGTACGGCGCCTGCGCCGTCAATTGGATACTTTATTAGAGCAACGAAGCGCTGGTGTGCTGGCAGTAAAGCAGTATCTGCAGGAAAAGCGCAGGTTGGAAGAAAAGATCAAACAGCTACGGAACGAGCTGGATTCTACGGACTGGGATGGACTCTATAACAAGAAGAAGCCCCGGCTACTGCAGTAGCCGGGGCTTCTTCTTGTTACTTAGACTACGCCGGCCGCACCGGCCGCTTTTCCAGAATCAGCTTCGTGCGGAACGTGTTGAGCGACTCTTCCAGGCCCACGGGGTAGGTGTGGGGGTTGAGGAAGCGGCGGATGCTGGGGTCGAGGCTCAGCACTTCGCGGTGGGCGCGGGCGCGGCTTTCCGGCAGCGTGGGCAGCGTGTGGACAAGCTCGCCCCGGCGGAAGATAGGCTCCAGCAGCTCCCGATACGGGGCCTCGGGGCGCACGGCGCGGCGGCGGGTGGCATCCAGCGGATCCACGAGGGTCAGGGTTTCGGGCAGGGGCTCGGCCACGTTGTAGAGCATATCGGCGCGGGGCTGGCCTTTGTCGGTTTCGTAGCGGCGCACCTGCAGGATGCCGGGGATGCTGGTTTTGGCCAACTGCTCGGAGAGCTTGATGGTGAAGTCCCAGCCCGAATCGTCGGGTTTGCGCAAAGCGGCCAGCTTGTATACGCCCCCCAGCGCCGGCTGGTCGTAGGCCGTTACCAGCTGCGTGCCGATGCCCCAGGTGTCGATTTTGGCGCCCTGCTGCTTGAGGCTGGTGATGAGGTTTTCCTCCAGGTCGTTGCTGGCCACGATGCGCACGTTCTCAAACCCGGCCTCATTGAGCAGGGCGCGGGCCTCGCGGCTGAGGTAGGCCAGGTCACCGGAATCTAGCCGGATGCCGCCCAGCTCGTGGCCGTTGGCGCGCATCTCGCGGGCCACTTTGATGGCGTGGCGCACGCCTTCCAGCGTATCATAGGTGTCCACCAGAAATACCGAGTCGTCCGGAAACGCCTGGGCGTAGGCCGTGAAGGCCGTTTCCTCGTCCCCAAAGGCCATAACCCAGCTGTGGGCGTGGGTGCCCTTCACCGGAATGCCAAACCGCTGCCCGGCCAGCACGTTGCTGGTCGCATCGGCCCCACCCAGGTAAGCGGCGCGACTGGCGCCCAGCCCGCCATCGGGGCCCTGGGCCCGGCGCAACCCGAACTCCAGCACGGTATCGGAGCCGGCCGCCTCGCGGATACGGGACGCCTTGGTGGCAATCAGCGTCTGGAAGTTGACGAGCGTGAGCAACGCCGTTTCTACCAATTGCGCCTGCAGCAGCGGCCCCTGCACCCGAATCAGCGGCTCGTTGCCGAATACCACGGTGCCCTCGGCAATGGCGTCCACATCACAGGTGAACTTCAGCTCGCGCAGGTACTGCAGAAATTCCGCCGGGAACATGGCCGCTCCCTTGCTGCTTTTCAGGCTGCCCAGGTAGGCCAGATCATCCTCCGAAAACTGCAGGTTCTGCAGGTAATCGACGGCGTAGGCCAGGCCCGCCGCCACGGCGTAGCCGCCCTGGAACGGGGCCTTGCGGAAATACAGGTGAAACACGGCCTCCCGGTCCTGCAGGCCCTGCTGCCAGTAGCCGTAGGCCATGGTAACCTGGTAGAGGTCGGTGAGAAGGCTGAGGGAGGGCGCGTACAGGCCGGAAAGCGGGGCTGAGTTCATGCAAAGCAACGGTTGAGATGCCGTAGCTTACGCAGAATATTTTATTCAGACCATACTATGGTTCAATCTGCGTCTTCGCCCGGTGGCTCCCTGTTGCACCAGCTGGTTGTGCTGGCGGCCTGGAAACGCCTGACCATCGGGCTGTTGCCGGCCACATTGCTGGCCCTGTTCACGCCGGCCGGCTGGCCCCTGCTAATGCGCCTGCTGGCGGCCTGGGACGGGTTTGCGCTCTGCACGCTGCTGGTAACCTGGGGCATTATTCTGGTGGCTGATGTGGGCCACATCCGCCAAGTGGCCACCCGCGAAGATCCGGGCCGGGGGCTGTCGTTTGGGGTAGTGCTGCTGGCCGCGCTGGCGAGCCTGCTGGGGGTGGTGCTGCTGCTCTCCTCCGTTCGTGCAGCCCCCGATCCGTTGCTGCCGGCCCATGTAGCCATTGCCACAGTGGGCGTGCTCACGGCGTGGCTGCTGGTGCACACCCTGTTCACGCTGCGCTACGCCCACCTGTACTACGACAGCACCGGGGGGCGGGCGGAAGGCGGGCTGTTGTTCCCGGGTGATGAAAAGGAGCCCGATTACCTGGACTTCGCCTACTTCGCCTTCGTGATAGGCATGACGGCCCAGACGGCCGACGTGAGTATCTCGGACCGGGCCCTGCGGCGCTTGGCGCTGCTGCACGGGTTGCTCTCGTTCGGGTTTAACACGGCCGTGGTGGCCTTGGTCATTAATGGGTTGGCGGGGCTGCTATGAAGCCACCCGGTGGGGGACGGCAAGAGGATGCGAGTGCTGGCAATACCGCTCGGCGTCCAGCAGGGACGGCACCACGGGCGGGCACGAGGCCGTGGGCAGCTTGGCCAGCAGCTGATGGGCGGCCTCGCCGAGGTGACACAGCACCAGCGGCACCTGCCGCGCCCGCAGCCGGCGGTAGTAGCGCAGTAGCACCCGCAGCGAGGAAAGCGGCAGGTGGTGCAGGTGGCTGCAGTCGACCCAGATGCTGGGCTTGCCGCTCCGGCTGGCGAGGCGCAGGGCCGAGGAAAGCTGTGCCTCCGCCGTCGGAGCCTCGTCGTCGGCCAGAATTAGCAGGTAGCTGTTGGGCAGGATTTCACGATATACTTCCATTGGGTGGGAGATAAAAGAAATGAAACGGAGCTGCGTTACGCTGGTGGCCGCCGCCGCCGACACCCGAATATACGGCGCGGATGAAATTTAGATAACGCGTAAAATACTGATTTATAGATAAATGATTCTACGACCGGGCCTCCGGGCTGCAGGGCAGGGAAATGCAAACCAGGGTGCCCCGGCCGGGGGCGGAGTCAACCGTGAGGGTGCCCAGCAGCAGCTCTACGCGGTGCCGGATGCTGGTCAGGCCCAGGCCCCGGGGCGGCGCGGTGGTCGGCAAGGCAGCCTCGAACCCAATGCCGTTATCCTCGGCGGAAAGCTCCAGGGTGGTTGGCCGGTAGCGCACGAGCAGGGTAGCTTCGGAGGCGCGGGCGTGCTTGAGGATGTTGTTCAGCAATTCCTGCATAATGCGGTACGCGGCCATTTCCACGGCGGCCGGCAGCCGCTCCGGCAGGTGCTGCACGCGTAGCTGCACGCGCAGGTGGTGGTGCGGAACACGTTTGAACAGCTCTTCGAGGGCGGTTTTCAGGCCAAAGTCGGCCAGTACGCCGGGCGTCAGCTCAAAGGAAATGGTGCGGGTGGCCCGGATGGCCTCTTCCAGTAGGTTCCGGGTTTCGTGCACCTCCCCGGTGGGCGGCAGACTGAGCTTGGCCGCGTACAGTAGCTGGCCCACGCCGTTGTGCAGGCCCTCGGCAATGCGGCGGCGCTCCGTTTCCTGGGCTTCCAGCACGGCGGCCATAATTTCGTGCTGCCGCCGCTGCTGCTGCCGGCTGGCTTCGGCGGTCAGCTGGTTGCGCTGCGTCACGTCCCGGATAACAATCAGCACTCCGCACTCATTGCCTTCCGGCAGCGGCAGCAGGCTGGCCTCGCAGTCCTGATCGTGGCAGTGGAAGGGCACGTTGTAGTGGGGCGTGAGCTGGCCGGCCAGCATGCTGTGCAGGGCCGCGCCCTGCCGGGTATCGGGGCGGAAAACGGAAAACTCCGGGAGTGGCTGCCCCAGCATGGTGGCGGCCGGCAAGCCGGACAGCTGCTCCATTACGCGGTTCCAGGCCGTGATGTGGCCCTGCGGGTCGCAGGCGACAATGGCATCGGCACTGTGGTTGAGCAGGCGTTCCGTAAACTCCTTCTCGGTTCGCAGCCGCTCTTTACTCAGCTCCGACTCGGTAACGTTGATGGAGAACATTACGCCACACTGCTGGCTTTCATCGAAGAAGCCGAAGCAGTGCAGAAAGACCGGCTCCCCCTGCACCTGGCCGCGCGCCACAAAGCGCACCGTCTGGCCGGCCAGCACCTGCGTAATGTGCTCCTGCATACCAGGCATCAGGTACCCCGCCGGCTGGCCCACACCCTCATTATCGGTCACGTGCAGGTGGCGCAGTCCGGCACCCGTCAGTTCCAGCAGGCGGCCCTGCCGGTCGAAGCGGCCCAGAATGAGCGGCAGATTCTGCAGCATGCGTTCCAGCAGCTGGTTTTTCAGCGTCAGCTCGTGGCGGGTGCGGTGGCGGTCCGTCACGTCGCGCAGCAGGCCAGTAAGGCGCAGCGGCTGGTGCTGGCCATCAAGCTGCACCTGCCCCATGGCCAGCAGGTGGCGGGTGCCCTCGGTGGGGTGTAGCAGCCGGAACTCAACATCGAAGGGCTGCTGCTCGCGCACGGAGCGGTGGAACGCGGCCTGCAGTGGGGCCACGTCCGCGGGGTACACCAGGGGCTGCAGTTCTTCCCAGGAGCTGATGGCCTCCGTAATGCCCAGAATCTGCCGGGTCCGCTGGTCGCAGTACAGCTTGTGGGTGGGCAGGTGGCTGATCCAGACGCCCGAAGCGGTGGCCACCAGGGCCAGCTGCAGGCGGTTTTCGCTTTCGTGGCTGCTGCCGGGCCGGGGGCGCCGGCTGGCGGTATCTTCCCAGATGACGTGGTATAGCAGCTCGCCTTCCAGCCAGATGGCCGTAATCAGGAACTCCTCCCAGAACTCCTCGCCGCTGGGGCGTTTGCCCAGCCAGGAAAAGCGTGCCCAGCCCAGGCGGTGGGCCTGCTCCAGCATATCGGTCAGGCGGGCGGCGGCGGGGCGGCCATCGGGTTGGGTGGGGGCCGAAAAGGAGCCGATGGGCCGGCCCAGCAGCTCGTCGCGGTGGCGCAGTCCCAACAGGTGCAGGGCCATGGGGTTGCAGTCGGCATACAGGCCGTTGCGCACGATAACCACCGCTTTGCGGGGCTGCTCGAACAGCTGCTGATAGTAGGTGGCGCGGGTTTCGGCCTGCACCTGAGCCGCGCGGGCCAGGGCCAGCTCGGCCCGCAGGCGTACCAGTTCGGTAGCGGTGGTATCGGCGGTGGGGGCGGGGTCGGGCATTACGCAGGAGCTTACGGCGAAATATAACCCCGGGGCCGGTAATTGCGCAGCCTGCGGCCGGCTTCTTACGTACTAGGGGGCCAGGTGGAAGCCGCCGGCGGAGGCCTCCGGCCCGGCAGAAGCTTCCTATCTGGCTACTGCCATGATTCGTATCGTACTGACCGATGACCACGCCATTCTGCGCGACGGAATTCGGGCCCTGCTGGCGCGGGAGCCCGATATGCAGGTGGTGGGAGAGGCCGCTGACGGCCAGGCTCTGCTGGATGTGCTGGCCCACACCGCCGCCGATGTGGTGCTGATGGACATTAACATGCCCGGGCTGGATGGGTTTGCCACCATGCCCTTGCTGCGCGAAAAATTCCCCGGGGTGCGGGTGCTGGTGCTGTCCATGCTCGACCACGAAAACTACGTGTACCGCATGATGCAGGCCGGGGCGCTGGGCTACGTGCTCAAAAACGCCGACATCACCGAAATTACCCACGCCATCCGGACGGTGGCCGACGGCCGGCAGTTTCTGTGCACCGAAATCGGGCTGGCCCTGCTGCACCGGACCATCGGCCGGCCCACGCCTCCCGTACCGGACGGGCCGGCCCCTGCGGTGGCAACGCGGCTTGCCGGCGCGGCCGAGCTGTCGGGGCGGGAGCTGGAGGTGCTCCGGCTGATTGCCGAGGGCCTCACCAACCAGGAAATTGCCGATACGCTCTTTACCAGCAAGCGCACCATCGAAACCCACCGCCAGAACATCATCGAGAAAACCCAGGCCAAAAACACGGCCGCCCTCATCCGCTACGCCATGAGCCAGGGCCTGATTGCGTAGCGGACCTCATCGCTTACCATCTGGCTTAGCGGCCAGCGTATCCAATATCAGAATGACATTTCGGTCTTTGTTCGCCATATAGGCAATACGAACGTGCAGACCTGCTCTTATCGCGCCGCCGTGAGAGGATGCATTATTGTAACCGTAGTCCTTCACCTCAAAATTGGAGAAGGCAAACGGCACTCCAGCTACGGTAAAAGTCTCGTATTTGTGGCCGCCCTCTGGCATGGGGTTGAAGTCAGTTACGACACCTGTTACGGCTTGATACTGCTTCTGCTTGTAAACGCCTCTGGTGTGTACGTACTCCACGATTGAGCCAGGCAGAAGAATAAATATCCAAATACCTGCAAAGCACATTATGATGACGCTTAACATTCTGCTGGGAGGACGCGCATCCACGTCAGAAAACGGTGTCGTTTCCTCTTCTGTCGAATGCTTGACGGAGAGATGCCGCCAGATGATAAATAGAAGAGTCAAAGGAAGAAGCACAAATAGTACATGGGCCAAGACGGGGGCGTCGTCAGCAAAATCATAGACATTGTGCCAGTGTTGCATAGTAGTTCCGTTGCTGCAGATGTATAACAAGGCGCTTATCGGTCACTCCACCCCCGGTTACATCATCACTTGACGTGCGTTTTCCCCGCCAAATAACGGCATAGCTGCCTATCTTCCCCGCCCTTTCGCTACTCTAGCCTTATCCGCTTTGACTTACCCCGACTTTGAAGCCCGCTGGAAAAACTCCGGCGGCGCCGAGCGCGCCAACTACGGCCTGTTCCTGCAGGACCTCTGCGACCTGCTGGAAGTACCCCGCCCCGACCCTACCACCGACGACCCCACCCAGGACCAGTACGTGCTGGAACGGGCCGTGCAGTTCAACGACGGCCCAAAAAAGAGCACCGGCCGCATCGACCTCTACAAGCGCGGCTGCTTCGTGCTGGAAACCAAGCAGGGCACCGACACCGCCGACCAGCAGAAAAAGCAGGAACGCGCCGAGCTGGGCTTGGAGCCGAGCAAGCGGCGCAAGGGCCATGCCGTGCGCGGCTCCGCCAAGTGGGCCGAAATGATGCAGGCCGCCCGCCAGCAGGCCCTGGGCTACGTGCGCGCCCTCCCGCCCGACGAACCCCGCCCGCTGTTCGTGCTGGTGGCCGACGTGGGCTTTTGTATCGACGTATATAGCAACTTTGCCGGCGTTGGGGATTCGTTTGTGCCCTTCCCCGACCAGACCCGGTTCCGGTTGCCGCTGGCCGCGCTGGCCGATGACAAGACGCGGGCCATGCTCCGCCAGATCTTCCTCGACCCGAAAGAGCTGGACCCCAGCCGCCGCGCCGCCCGCGTGACGCGGGAGTTGGCCGCCCGCCTCGCCAAGCTCTCGGAGCAGCTGGAACGGGCCGGGCACGCGCCCGACGTGGTGGCCCAGTTCCTGATGCGCTGCCTGTTTACCATGTTTTCGGAAGATGTGGGCCTGATTCCGAAGGCCAGCTTTACCGGGATGCTGAGCCAGTACGGCACGCCCGAGCTGCTGGAGTTTCTGCCCGATGCCCTCACCAACCTCTGGCGCACCATGGACACCGGCGGCTTCTCGTCGGACCTGAAAGCCCGGCTGCGCCGCTTCAACGGCAAGCTGTTCCATGATGCCACCGCTTTGCCCCTGAACGCCGGCCAAGCGGAGCTGCTGCTGCAGTCGGCGAAGGCGGACTGGACGGAGGTGGAGCCGGCCATTTTCGGGACGCTGCTGGAACGCGCCCTCGACCCCCGGGAGCGGCACAGCCTGGGCGCCCACTACACCCCGCGCCGCTACGTGGAGCGGCTGGTGCTGCCTACCGTGCTGGAACCGCTGCGCCGGGAGTGGGCCGCCGCGCAGGCCGCCGCCGCCCGCCGCCTCGACGAAGGCCAGCCCCGCGACGCCCGCGCCGAGCTGGTGCGCTTCCTGACGCGCCTCACTAGCCTCAAAATCCTGGACCCCGCCTGCGGCTCCGGCAACTTCCTGTACGTGACGCTGGAACACCTCAAGCGGCTGGAAGGCGAAGTGCTGGCCGCCATCAACAGCTACGGCCAGACCGGCCTGCTGGAACTGGGCGGCGGCACCACCGTGAGCCCGCACCAGCTGCTGGGTTTGGAGCTGAACCCGCGCGCGGCGGCCATTGCCGACGTGGTGCTGCGCATCGGCTACCTGCAGTGGCACCTGCGCACCTACGGCCCCTCCGAGCTGCGCGAGCCGCTGCTGGATGAGTACCAGAACATCCGCCAGCAGGATGCGGCTTTGCAGCACGGCCCGCCCGTGCCCCGCCTCGATGCCCACGGCCAGCCCGTGACGCGCTGGGACGGCACCACCCGGCTGCACCCCGCCACCGGCCAGCCCGTGCCCGACGAAACCGCCCGCACGCCCGTCCTCGACTACCCCAACCCCCGCCCCGCCGAGTGGCCCCAGGCCGATTTCATTGTGGGCAACCCGCCGTTTGTGGGGCCGGCCCGGATGCGCGACGCCCTCGGCGACGGGTACACCGAAGCCCTGCGCAAAGCCTACAAAGGCAAGGTGCCCGATTCGGCCGACCTCGTAATGTACTGGTGGCACAACGCCGCCGCCGCCGTGCAGCGCGGGGCGTCGGAGCGGTTCGGCTTCATCACCACCAACAGCCTCAAGCAGACCTTCAACCGCCGGGTAATGCAGCCCTTTCTGGAAGGCGACCCGGCCCCGCTCACCCTCACCTTCGCCGTGCCCGACCACCCCTGGGTAGATGCCGGGGACGGAGCCGCCGTACGTATTGCCATGACCGTAGCCGAACGCACCCCGACTGTGCCGATAGCAGGTCAGTTGTTGATGTTGAAAACTGAATCTGCGGCGGAAGGCGACGATGCTGCTGACGTGACGTTTATTGAGCAGCAGGGCCAGATTCTTTCTGACTTGACAATAGGAGCCGCACTAGATTCTACCAATTCTCTAAGAGCAAATGACCAAATCGGAAACCGAGGCTTAGAGCCAGGCGGAGCTGGCTTTATTGTAACTCAGGAAGAGGCGCAAAGTATCGGTTTAGGTTCAATTGAAGGATTGCAACGCCATATTAAACCTTATAGGAATGGGCGCGACCTCACAGATAGGCCCAGAGGCGTTTACATCATTGATATGTTTGGGTTGAATGAAGCACAGGTTCTAACCTCCTTTCCGACAGTTTATCAATGGCTTTCAGAAAGGGTGAAACCTGAACGGGAGCAAAACCGTGACCCAAAGCTCAAAGCTCAGTGGTGGCTTCATAGAAGAAGCCGTGCAGATTTCAGGGCTGCAATTGAAGGATTGACGCGTTATGTTTCAACCCCAAGAGTTTCCAAACATAGCTTCTTTACCTTCTTTGACGGCGAAGTGCTGCCTGACGATAAGGTGGTTGTTTTCGCTTCCGATGATGCCTACCATCTTGGCGTATTGTCAAGCAGAACCCATGTGGTTTGGGCATTAGCCACAGGTGGCAGATTGGGTGCAGGTAACGACCCTGTATATGATAAAACACGTTGTTTCGACCCGTTCCCCTTCCCGGCGGCCACGGCGGAGCAGCAGGCGCGCATCCGGGAGCTGGCCGAACAGCTCGACGCCCACCGCAAGCGCCAGCAAGCCCAGCACCCCACCCTCACCCTCACCGACCTCTACAACGTGGTGGAAAAGCTGCGCGCCGGCCAGCCCCTCACCACGGCCAAAGAGCAAACCATCAACCAGCAGGGCCTCGCCTCCGTGGTCCTGAGCCTGCACCAGCAGCTCGATACGGCCGTAGCCGCCGCCTACGGCTGGCCCGCCGACCTTCCCGACGCCGAAATTCTCACACGTCTGGTGCGCCTTAACCACGAGCGCGCCCAAGAGGAACAGGCCGGCCACGTTCGGTACCTCCGCCCCGCCTACCAAGCCCCAGAGCTGCAGCAGTCGGCGCTGGCCCTACCCGCCGCCGCCGCCAAGGTGGCCGCTGCCGCGGAAGCCACCGGCCCCCAGCCCTGGCCCACGGAGCTGGCCCAGCAGATGCAGGCCGTGCGCGACGCCGTGCAGCAGGCCGGCCAGTCGGTAAGCGCCGCCCAAGTAGCCGCCCGCTTCAAGCGCACCAAGCCGGAGCGCGTTCAGCCCCTACTGGACACCCTCACCGCGCTAAGCCTGCTCCGCCAAACAGAGGAAGGGGCCTACGCGGCGTAGTTTTATTCGCCCATCTCATGAAAAGTAGGGACCTTTGATTAGGCGCGGCTGAGTAGTTACGATTGCCCGTACCATTTAACTTTCTCAACAACTTTCAACTCCAACTTCTGCTATGATTCAAACCTTTATCCGCTTTAGACTAGGCTGCGCTTTTTGCGCATTTGCCATTTTACTTCTAAGCAGTAGTAGTTGGGCTCAAACTGCTCCCGCTTGGTCAAGCACTCGTGCTATAGGGCATGGCTCTGTTTTTGGGGCGCATGTAGCAATTGATGCCTCTGGTAATACATATGAAGCAGGAACTTTTAACGCTACTACCTCCATCGGTGGAACTACGCTCAGAAGCGTAGGTGACACTGATGCGTACGTCGCAAAATATACTCCAGCAGGTGTGTTAGCTTGGGTACGCCAGATAGGCTCCACTGGCTCCGAGGGTATTGGGGACATCACAGTGGATGCAGCGGGTAACGCTTATATAACCGGTTATTTTGCCGCTTCTATTACGCTTGGTGATAATTTAACTTTAGTCGGTGGTAATGCTATCATACCTAAGATTATGGTGATAAGGTATTCACCACAGGGTACCCCTGAGTGGGTGCAGCAGAATAGAAGCACCCCACCTAACGACACTGCAATCGGTAGCGGTATTAGGGTCGATGCTTCCGGGATTTTATATCTGACTGGTAGCTTCGACAATCCACTTACAATAGAATCGACTACGATTACTGTTCCTAACGTCAAGGGGGCCTATTTGGCGCGCTTATCGGCAGCAACTGGTGCTTTACAGTCCTTAGCCCCTATTTACCAATATGGTCCTCTTACTGGTAATTCTGCTTCGTGGACTTCCCCAAAGTTGGCTATATCCTCCACTGGTGAAGCTTATATCCTGAACTCCTTTAACCAACCTGTTATTATCGGAACCACTACGCTTACCAGTCGCGGTAATGAGGACGTGCTAATAGCAAAATATAATGCGCAGGGTACCTTTGAATGGGCAAAGCAGTTCGGCGGTTCGGGTGATGATATAATCAGTCAGGGTATAGTCGATGCCACTGGTAGCTTGTACATAATAGCTGATTTCACTGGTCCAGCTACGCTTGAGAACACGACACTGCAAGGTGCCGGAAGTATGGATGGCAGTCTCATAAAGTACTCGCCTGATGGTACAGTGCAGTGGGCTCAAACTCTTGGCAGTTCTGGTGCGGATGCATGGTATGGCCTGAGCTTAGATGCAGTAGGTAACCCCTACATAACTGGTGATTTTAGTAATGGTGCTCGGCTTGGTGCTATTACTCTCACCAGCGCAGGCAAACAAGATATAGTAGTGGCATCTTACACCCCTCAAGGACAGGTGCGTTGGGTGCAGCAAGCTGGTGGCCCAGAAGTAGACTATGGCCTTCACGTTGGCCTCGACGCCCTCGGTAATACTTTTGTAGTTGGGCGATTCTCAAACTCCTGCTCTTTTGGCCCGCTATCACTAAGTAGTGCTATTAACCGAGAAGCTTTCATTGCCCGCTTAGGCACTACCGTGCTAGCGACTCAGCTTAGTAGTTCAACATCCACTCTAAGCTTATATCCGAATCCGGCAACTGACGCTGTAATGTTATCAGGTGTACCTGTCGGCAGCCACGTGCAACTATTTGATGCTTTGGGCCGGGAGGTGCGTACTGCACTTGTAATGTCTAATGCCACAGTATCGGTGCGAGGCCTCATTCCTGGCCTCTACACTCTAAGGGCCGTCACTGTTGAGGGGCGCTTGTACGTGGGCAAACTTATGATAGAACAATAGTTTATCGAAAAGCCAGCCCGAGACTAGATTAATGGTGGGGGTAACTGTAAGAACTGGCCCGCTGCTTACGTTCCATACCAATGTGTAATGGTTGATGCAGGTTGGGAGTATAGTCTTGTCACTACTTAGCTTTAAACGTAAGCCTTTTACTACTCATAGCTAATTCAGCTTGGTATGAGTAGAGGCGCTCCTTTTTTCAAAGGGTATACCGATTCGGTATACCCTTTGTCATTTTTAGTCCGTGGGCAGAAAGCAAATCTGCTTTCATACAGGTTATCCGGATATAGCAGGGAAACTATGCTTCGCCAGTTTCATGAAACCGGGAATACCCGTGTTTACGAAACGACGCTATTTACTGAACTGACAGTATAAATAAGCCAGAGCCTTAATCCGTAAATTTTACGGAGCATACACCTGGTGTCTTAGAGCCGCTAGGGGAGGGGTAGGGTAGTTCCTTCACCGTGGCCGCCGACCCACCGCAGAGTACCCCCGCCGCCGTGCGCGTGCAAAACTCAACCCCAAAAGTCCGGCCCCGGCCGTGGGCTATGGGCCCGCCGCCGCTGGCCGTATCTTGCTGTAAACAACAGGCGATAACAGGCGTAACCGTTTCGGATACCCCTTGCCAGCCCCAGCAGGTATGCAGTACGAGAAAGGAACCAGCGGCAACCCCTCCGGCCGCCCAAAAGGAAGCGCCAATAAGGCCACCGCCCACACCCGGGAGCTTATCGGCGCGGCCCTCGCCGGCCTCGACGCCGATACGTTACGGGGCCACCTGCTCACGCTAAACGGCAAGGACTTTATAGACGCCTATGTAAAGCTGGCCGAGTTTGTAGCCCCCAAGCTGCAACGCACCGCCCTGGCTGTTAATGATGAGCAGAAAGGCCGGGTGAAAGTGACGCTGCATATCGGCGGTACCCCGGAGCAGCGGGAAGCTAACGACCGCGCCGCCCGGCGGCTGCTTCGGAAGTAGCGGGCAATAAGGTGGGTACCTCCCACCTTTTCCTGTCCGGCTTTCTCAACTGTGAGCCAAAGGGGCTGCTCACTTAGGAAGTAGCAGGCTGTCCGGTTTGCTGGACACCCTCCGCAAAAGAGAAGGGCCGCCGTGTCGATTGACGCGGCGGCCCTTGCCCACCATGGGTAGGAGCTGGCAACTACTTACCCGGCGGGCAAAACAAAGATAATCCGCCGCCGCAAAAATGCGTCGGCCCTGGGTGGGCAATTGTCCTCCCAAATATTAAGTCGCCTCTGTTTGTCCCCCAAACCGTCCCCCGATAAAGCAAAAAGCGCGTTTCTGAGTCAGAAACGCGCTTTAAAGTGGCCGCGGCGGGAATCGAACCCACATCTAAAGTTTAGGAAACCCTCATTCTATCCGTTGAACTACGCAGCCGGCTGGTTACCCGGCCGCAAAGCTACGCCGAAAGCCCCGGCCGCCCAAACCAGGCAGTACGGGTAGGGCGCTTCCAGCCGTATCTTCGCGCACTGCTTCCACCGTTTTTCCTATTTTTTCCGGCTGTATGGGTGTTTTGGATGAATTACGGGCCCAGCGCCGCGCGGCCGGTACCGCGTCCGGCTCGGCCGCCGATGGCCAGCAGCCGGCCCTGCTGCTCATTCCCGACATCAGTGGCTTCACCCGCTTCATCGAGGAATCGGGCAACCCCCAGGCGCCGTTTCTGGTGGCGGATCTGCTGGAAATCCTCATCGAGGCCAACACGCTGGAGCTGGAAGTCAACGAAATTCAGGGCGACGCGGTGCTGTTTTATCGGCTGGGCCCGCCCCCCACGGCCGAGGAACTGGTGCGCCAGTGTCGCCGCATCTACCTTGACTTTCAGAACTACCTGCGCCTGGTGGAGCGCGACACCGGCTCGGCCCTGGCCGCCTCCCTGCAGGAGCTGGCCCTCACGCTCAAAATTGTGGTGCACTACGGCCGCGTGAGCGTGGCCCGCATCCGGGAGCACACCAAGCTCATGGGCCGCGACGTAATTGTGGTGCACCGGCTGCTCAAGAACAACATTGCCGGCTCCGAGTACATCCTGCTGTCGGAGGGGTACACCGCCACCCAGCCCCCGGCCGAGCTGGCCCGCACCTTTGCCTGGACGCGCCTGCTGCCCGGCTCCACCTACTACGAGCACCTCGGCGAAACACCCTACCACTACGCCCACCTCTCTCCCCTGCGCCTGCTCCTGCACGCTCCCGACGTGGACGACGACGTGCCCACCGGCCGGGGCTGCGTGCTGAAAGTGCGCCGCGCCCTGCGCGTGCCCGCGCCCTACGCGCTGCGGGTGCTCAGCAACTTCCGCCTGCGCCCGCGCTGGATGGAAGGCGCCACCGCCGTGCACTACGATGTAACCAAGGCCGGCCGCCTGGGCACCAGCTACAAAGTAGACGTGTTCAGCGGCCAGATCGACTTCCAGACGGTGCAGTGCCTGGAGGACGAGGACGGCCGCCTGACCTACGTGGAAAAGATTTCGCACTTCCGCCTGTTCCCCAACGCCCTGCTGTTCTGCTGCGTGGAAGCCGTGGATTTTGATAGCTGCCTGCTGACGCTGGAGCTGCGCTACGGCCACGTGGCCAGCAGCCACCGCCTCGTTCGCTTCGGCCAGCTGCGCCGCCTCTACCGCTTCCTGGGCCGCTCCCTGGCCCGGTTCGCGCAGCTGGTGGAGCGGTGAGGTGGTAGTTTGTTGGATACCGTCATTGCGAGGCGGAGCCGCAGCACCCGAAGGACAGCGCAGCTAATCCGTCCTTCACACGGTTCAAAACCCTGAAATAAGGAAAGCCCCTGACGTTCGTGCTGGCGTCAGGGGCTTTTGCGTAGGTCGAAGCTAGGAGCTAAGAAAAGGACGGATTAGCTGCGCCGTCCTTCGGGTGCTGCGCGCTGCTCTCAAGGACAGAACGGTTCAGCAATTCACCCCTTACATCTTATACAGCAGCGCAATGCCGAACGATAGGGCGGTCAGGATCAGGCCGACCATGAAGATGGTGTAGCTCAGGCGCAGCAGACGGTACTTTTTGGTCAGCACGTCGCCGAGGTAGTAGATGTCCGTCACCATGTTGGTGTACAGGGCGTCCTTTTGCTGCATCAGCTGGGTCATGCCGCTCTGGAAGTCGTCGAGGCTGAGCTTGCTGAAGTTACCGAAGAACAGCAGGTTCACGCGGCGGTTGGTGGCAATCTGGGGGCTGCGCTTGAGCCACTTGAAGCTCGTTACGTCGGGCTGGGCGCACAGAATGGCGGTGATAACCGAGGCCAGGGCCGTGGCCAGCAGAATACCCATTGGCACGGCAATAATGGGGTTGCGGATAACGCCTACGTTGCTCAGGGCCGCCGTTTTGCTGCCCAGCTTCGCCCCGAAGTAGGTAATGATGAGCGACATGAGCACCGCGTTCAGCGAAATCATCATGTTGGCCTTCTTGTCGGCCATGTCCGAAAGCTTCATGTGGTTGCTGTACATGGTCCGGAACATGGTTTCGATGCCGCGCTTGGGCTCGGCAAACGTACCTTCCTCTTCCTCCGTCTTTTTCTTTTTCTTCTTCTCGGTCTTCTTCAACAGCTTGCGCTGCTCCTTGATGTTGTCCTTCAGCTGGTCCTGGTATCGGTCTTTGGCGGCTTTGGTGTAGTACTTGCCGGCCAGCAGAAACGCCAGCTGATTTTCGGCCCACTCGGTATTGGAGTAGGTTTTGCCCAGGCTGGTTTCCCACTCGGCCCGCAGCAGCTCGGCGTTGGCGAAAAAATCGTCCCGGCCCATTCCGCTCATGTCGGCATCTACCAGCAGCTGCTCCAGCTCGGTTTCCCGGGTGGCGTCGCGGTGGGTGGCCTTGATGAGGGTTTGCACGAGGGCCGTGCGCTCGGGCGGATAGCCCTGTTTGGTGAGCCACTCGCCGGCCAGCTCGGCGCTGCGAAACTCGTGGCCGTCGTAGGTATCCAGGTAGCCCGCGTCATGAAACCAGGCGGCCAGCACCAATGCTTCCTGATCGGCCTCATCGAGGCCGGCCGCTTCGGCCAGCGCCCGGGCTTCCTTTACTACCGTGGTAGTATGTTTGGGCGAATGGTACACGAGCTGGGCCGGAAGCTTTTCTTCCAGCAGCGCCAGCACATAGGCCTTCGCACTTTTGACAATTTCGGCCTTGGCCGGTTTCTGAGTAAGAATAGGCTCCATCAGGGGAAGGGGAACTACGAAAATATCACAGCAGGGGCTGTTCGGCTTACAACGCGTTTTAGCAGTTGCCGGTTGTGAGGGGGAAGTTGCGGGCAACTCACTGCAAACCCAACCGTAGTCGGGCGAATTGCGTAGGGCAGCGCACCACCCGTACGATAGTCACGCGTACTTCAGTCGTTACCGGTAAGTTTACCGTATTTCCTGATCATTCGCCCCGTCGCCCCGGCGCGCCGCTGGGTTCTTGCTTTCGCGCTACTTCTTTCATTATATGAGCAGACATTTCCTGTCCAGTTGCCTGCTGCTGGCATTGGCCGGAGCGGCGGCCCCCGCTGCCCTGGCCCAACAGAAAACCCAGACGGCGCACCCCACGCGGCCCAACTACCGCGCAGGCGGCGTGAATTGGGAGTCGAAAACCCCGCCGGATAGCTCCCGCATCCGCTATAGCGTGTTCCTGATTGGCGACGTGGGCAAGCCTGCCACCGAAGCCGAAGGCGGCGAGCCGTCGCTGAACTACCTGCGCAAGCAGATTCTGGCGGCCGGCTCCAAAAGCACTACCATCTACCTCGGCGACAACATCTACGAGTACGGGATGCCCGAGGCCAAAGCCGCCGACCGCAAGGAATCGGAGCGGCGCATGGTGGACCAGCTCAAGATTCTGCGCGACTACCAGGGCGAGAAATACATGATTCCGGGCAACCACGACTGGAAACAGGGCCAGCGCGGCGCCGTGGATCAGGTGAACCGGGAGCAGTTCTTCGTGGAAAACTACCTGCAGAGCGACTCGGCCGCCTTTCCCTACACCGGCGACTTTTTTCTGCCCCGCGACGCCTGTCCCGGGCCGGTAGAAATTCGGTTGCAGGATGACGTGGTGCTGATTGCCATCAACTCGCAGTGGTTTCTGCAAACCTCCGGCGAGCGGCCCTACGGTGCCAACAGCGGCTGCGGCGTAGCCAACGAAACCGACTTCTTCACTCAGGTGGAGGACATCATTCAGCGCAACGCGGGCAAGAACATTATGGTGGTGGCCCACCACCCGCTGTTTTCCGACGGTATTCACGGCGGCTACTTCACCCTGGGCGACCATTTCTTCCCGCTCAGCATCGTGTACAAGTACGCCTTCGTGCCGCTGCCGGTCATTGGCTCCATCTACCCGTTTGCCCGCAAATACGGCGGGGTGAGCCAGGATATTGCTCACCCACTGTACCAAGCCTACAAGAAGGGGCTGCTGGAGATTTTCCAGAAGTACCCCAACGTGGTGTACGCCGCCGGCCACGAGCACAACCTGCAGTTCTTCAAGGAAGGCAACCTCAACCACATCGTCAGCGGCTCGGGCTGCAAAACCCAACACGTAAAGCCTGGCTCCGGCGGCGACGCTTTGTTCTCCGACAAGGAGAAGGGCTTCTCGCGGGTGAACTACTACGACAACGGGGAGGTCTGGACGGAGTTCTACGTGCCGGAAGGCGTGGGCGAAAACGGCCGTTTGGTGTTCCGTACGCCCATGTACGCCCAGCAGGCGGTGGTGGCCGAAGGCCCGAGCAATGCCGCCGGCCCCCGTCCCAACTTCCGCGACTCTACCGTGACGGTGGCCGTCAACCCCGGCTACGACGACCGGGGCAAGTTCCATAAGTTCCTGTTCGGGGAGCATTACCGTAAGGAGTGGGCCACGCCCGTGAAGTTCCCGGTGCTGGACATGGCTACCGAGAAAGGCGGCCTCACGCCCTACAAAATCGGGGGCGGCAAGCAGACGGCCTCGCTGAAAGTGCGCAACGAGGAAGGCCGCAACTTCACCATCCGCAGCCTCAACAAGGACCCCTCGGCGGTATTGCCCGAAGCTTTGCGCACCGGCGCGGCGGCCGATATTCTGCAGGACCAGATTTCGGCCCAGCACCCCTTCAACTCCATTGTCATTCCGCCCCTGGCCGATGCCGCCGGCATCCTGCACACCAACCCCGAGCTGCGTTACATTCCCCAGGACCCCTTGCTGGGCCAGTACCTGGAGCGGTTCGGCAATACGCCGGGCGCCATTGAGGAAGATGCCAAGGACGACCAGAGCAACGTGGAAAGCCTCGGCAACGCCAAAAACCTGGTGGGCACCGATAAGGTGTTCGAGCGCATCACCGACGACAACGACAACCGCGTCAACGAAAAAGCCTTTGCCCGCTCCCGCCTCTTCGATATGTGGATTGGCGACTGGGACCGGCACGAGGACCAGTGGCGCTGGGCCGAGAAAAAGGACAAGGACGGGGACCGGAAATTCACGGCCGTGCCCGAGGACCGCGACATTGCCTTCTTCAAGGGCGACGGACTGTTTCCGTACCTGGCCTCGCGCAAGTGGGCCATCCGCAACTTCCAGAACTTCGGCAAGGATTACGCCGACTGGAAGGGCCTGAACCTGACCGCCCTCAGCAACGACCGGGTGTACCTGGCTTCCGTGAGCAAGGAGGAGTGGGTAAAGCAGGCCGAGGAAATGAAGGCCGGCCTCACCGATGAGGTAATTGAGAAAGCCTTCAAGGAGCGGTGGCCCGAGCAGATTTATGCGCTGCACGGCCCCGAAATTATTGCCAAGCTGAAAAGCCGCCGCGAGCTGCTGCCCGAGGTAGCGGCCGACTACTACGAGGTGCTGAGCAAGGTAACGGAGGTGAAAGGCTCCAAGAAGCGCGAGAAATTTGTGGTGGAGCGCCTGCCCGGTGATAAGACGCACGTAACGGTGCAGAAAATCAACAAGGAGGGCGAGCTGACCAAAATGCTCTTCGACCGCACCTTCGACAACAAGGTGACCAAGGAGCTGCGCCTCTACGGCTTCGCCGACCGGGACCTGTACGAGGTGAAAGGCGACGTGAAAAACGGCCCGCTGGTGCGCATCATCGGCGGCCTGGATCGGGACTCCATCGTGGACCGCTCGAACGTGGCCGGTTTCCGCCACAAGCTGCACGTGTACGATGCCGACTCAGGCAACGTCATCGTGCCCGGTAAGGACACCCGCCTGCGCCTGGAGCCCGGCATCGACGTGAGCCGCTACGACGTGCATAACCGCACCGACCGCAAGGATTATACCCTCAACTACTTCGGCCCCACAGCCTATTTCGGGTATAATATTGATGACCGCCTGTTCGTGGGCGGCGGCGCGGTATACCGGACCTACGGTTTCCGCAAGGCACCTTACGCCACCGAGCAGAGCCTCGCGGCCAACTACTCGCCTTCCCAGAGTGCCTACAACGTGCGCTACCTGGGGCATTTTGTGGACGTGTTCGGCAAGACCGACCTGCGCCTCACGGCCCAGCTCTACGGCCCGCAGCTGCTCTACAACTTCTTCGGCCTCGGCAACGACACCCGGAATACACTGGCTGATGGAGACGGCCAGGCCCGCAACCGGGACATCAACGACACTTACCGCATCCGCTTCTCGCGCCTGACGGTGGCCCCCATGCTGGAGAAGGACGTGTTCAGCTTCCTCAAATTTGGTATCGGGCCGCAGTACGACCAGTTCCGGATTGACCGGGCGCAGATTGGCCGGGAGATTGAGCAGGGCCTCGACGCAGCCGGCAACGGCCAGGTCGGCACCGCCGCTGCCGGTATCCGGGCCTCCGACTTTGGCCTGAACCGCTACGTGGGTGGTAAAGCTTACCTGAACCTGGATGCGGCCAGCTCACCCAAGAACCCGCGCATCGGGCTGCGCTGGTACAACTCGGTGGAGTACAACCACCAGCTCAACGGCGAGAAACTCGATTACGCGCGTCTGGCCACGGAGTTCCGGGCCTACCTCTCGCCTAACTTCCCCTTCCAGCTCACCTGGGCCGGCCGCATCGGGGCCAACCGCAACCTCGGCGACTACCGCTTCTATCAGGCCAACACCTTGGGCGGTACCACCAACCTGCGCGGCTACCGCCGCACCCGCTACGCCGGCCGCTCGTCGGTGTACGGCAACGCGGAGGTGCGCATTCAACTGTTCTCCTTCAACGCCTACGTGGTGCCCGGCAAGTTCGGTATCCTGGGGCTGGCCGACGCCGCCCGCGTGTACACCTCCCGCGACACCGAAACCGGCCTCAAATCCCTGCACACCGCCGTGGGCGGCGGTGTCTGGGTGGATATCCTCAAGCAGGCCGTGGTGAATGCCACCTATTCGGTGGGCGAGGAAAACCTGGTCTTCGTGGGCTTCGACTTCCTGTTCTAGTGGTGAAATTGTGAAGTGGTGAAATGGTGAGTTTGTTGTTCGGCTTGCGCCATGTGCGCGGAATTGAACAACAACTCACCATTTCACCACTTCACAATTTCACCGTCCCCCCGCTTATCCTTTTTCGCGAAAAGACGTTAAGGCTAGCCTGACGTCTTTTCGGCGTTTTTCCGCTCTCCTCTCATCCTTCCGTATGCCCCTATTTTCGACGCTGATTGGGCGTGTTGCTCGCCCGCTTGCCGCTGCCGTGTGCGTGCTGGCCGCCGGTGCGGCCCAGGCCCAGGTAACGCCCGCCACGCCGCCCGTGTACCCGCCGCCCGCCCCGCCCGCTTCCGATACCACCGCCGCCGACCAGGTAGGCCGCGACCAGGAGTTTGCCACCCCCTCGGTGGTGGGCATGGGGCCCAGCAAAGGCCTGATCTTCCACTACGAGCGGATGCCGCGCTTCAACGTGGCCTCCGACGGGCAGGCCGTGGGTTTGCAGGATTACAAGTCGCAGGCCGAGAAAAACGCCCGGCTGGTGATTAAGGGCTACATCCCGTTCTGGAACAAGCCCCACCTGAAAATGCTGCTCGGCATCAACTACGAGCGGGAGGAGTTCAAATTCCGCCAGTATCCCACCGGCTACGAGCTCTACGACAACATCGAAGACAAGGGCCTCAAAACCCTGGGCGCCCAGCTGGCCATTATCCGGCCGGTGAATGCCGTGAACTGGTACATCTTCCGGCTGAAAGGGGAGCTGAGCGGCGACTATACCGCCCAGGGCGTAAACGTGAGCGACTACCTGCGGGTGTCCTCCGAGTTCCTGTACGGCTGGAAGCGCAGCCCCACCTTTTCCTGGGGCGTGGGCGTGCAGCTGGGCTACACCTTCGGGCGGCAGAGCATTTACCCGGCCGTGCTGTATAACCGCACCTTCAATAACCGCTGGGGCGTGGAGGCCATCTTCCCGGCCCGCGTAACGGCCCGCTACAATGCCTCGCCCAAGTCGCTGTTCTTTGCCGGCTACTCCGTGGATGGCTTCAACTACATCGTTAAGCTGCGGCAGCCTTTGCGCCGCGCCGACAACATTGCGCTGCGCACGTTGGAGCTGCGCGAAACCGAGGTGAAATTCCGGGGCCGCTGGGAGCGGGAAATCTATGATTTCCTCTGGTTCGGGCTGGAAGGCGGCTACCGCTACAACTACGCCTTCGATGCCTTCGACCGCACCAATAATGACCGCACTAAAATCATCGACTCCAAGCTGGCCGGGGCTCCCTACGCCTCGGTGGAGCTGTTCATTGTGCCGCCCCGCAAGTTCCTGAAGAAGACGCTGAACAAATAAGCGGCCCCAGGCACGCGGCGCTACTGCCAGAAAAGCCCGGCTCCCAGGTACAATCCTGAGAGCCGGGCTTTTTTGGCAGTAGTAGTGCTGGTAGCGTGCAGGCTCTGCTTAGCGCCTCAAGGTGGGAGTGGAGGCCACTACCGGGGCTGGGCATCGAGCCATATCAGGGCCTCGGCTTCGGTCAGGAACACGGCCGTGTGGTAGGGCTGCTCGGGGGCCAGGGCCCGGGCTACGGCCGGAGCCACAGCACCATCGGCGTGGGACTGCTGGAGGCGGGCCGGGGAGCTGAGGGCCGCCATGCACAGCCGGTGCGGGGCCAGGGTACGCACGGCCTCCGGGAAAAAATACCCACTCAGCCAGTGGGTAATATCCGCGTTAATCGGTCCGTCGCGGCGGCCATCCAGCAGCCAGCGGGCGCAGGCGTGTTCCCGGGCCTGAACCAGCAAGTGGCCGTACGATTCCTGAATTTCCGCCAGCGTCTGAGGCCGCAGCCACCGCAGAATAAGTGCGTGCAGATCAGGGCGGTACTGCGTAGAATACGCCTCGTTAGCGGTGGTTGGGAAGGGGAGCATAAGGAGCAAACGCGCGGCCTGGTATTTTGTTTGGCCGGGCCGGGGGGCACGGGACTTGCGCGGCTTGGCCTAATTCCACATCTTATCCTCCCGATCCGCTACTACCTGAAACGCATCTATTGCCGCGCGTTTCCTTTTACCCCTTTATCCCATTCCATCATGCCCAACCAGTTCTCGGTCGACATTCCGGCCCAAACCATCCAGGAGGTGCAGCAGCACCTCACCGCCATCAAAATAGCCCTGGCCCCCTACCTCGTCTCGCTCACGCCGGAGGAGCGAAAAACCATGCTCCGCATGGCCGACAAAACCGTGGCCTTCGTGCAGAAAACCGCCGATTACGCCACCAACACCCCCGCCTTCGTGCCCCCGTTCGTGGATTTCAGCGAGATGCAGCAGGATGTGGCCGCCCTCACCGCCCTTACGCCGTTGCACCAGCAGCTGGAGCAGCTGGCCCTGGACATGGACAGCACCATGATGACGGCCGGTTCCGAGGCCTACGGCCACTCGCTCACCATCTACAACAACATTAAGTTTCTGGCCAAGAACAAGCAGCCCGGCGCGCAGGCTGCCTTCGATGACCTGAGCCAGCGGTTTGCCGGCCAGGGCAGCCGGAAGGCCGAAGCGGCCAAAAAGTAGGCCGCGCCGGCTTTCTGGTTCCCTAAAAAGACGAACGAGTTCGGGTCCGACCCGAACTCGTTCGTCTTTTTGGCTTTCTGGTTGGCAAGAATAGCCTACTGGTTGGCCGGCGGCGGGAACGAGTTGCCCGAAACGACGAACGAGTTCGGGTCGGACCCGAACTCGTTCGTCGTTTTGGCTATCTGGTTAGCTGGCGGAGCCTACCAGTTGGCCGGGGTGGGCTACTGGGTGGGGGCTAGGCGGCGGGCTTGCGCGGGCGTTTGGGCTTGGCGGGCGGGGGCAGCAGGGGCGCTTGCAGCTGCCGGTACTGCTCGAAGAGGAACTCCAGGCGGCTTAGCTCGGTGGGGAAGGCGGCCGGGCGGTAGCACAGATCCACGGCCCTATCCAGGGTTTGGTGGGCCTTCACGAGGGCGGGGGGCATGGTGAGCGGGTCGTAGAGGGTGGCCAGGCTTTCCTCGGGGAACTGCGCCCGGGCCGCCAGCACCTGCTGCGCCGCTGCTTCCACCGCCGCCACCTGCTTCGCGCTGGGCGTGGCCGGGAAGGGGAAGTTGTTATAGACTAAATCCTTTGAGTAACGATAACGGCTTTCCAATCTTCCGCAGACCTGCCGCATCCAAGCCATGTGCATGTGTGAAGTCAGCACTCCAAACAGATAAGATGTAGCGTCTGGAATCGTAAATACCAGATTGCTGGGCACCACTTCATCCGTAAGAAACCCGATTGGAATGTAGCGGCGCGCCTCCGATGAAACGCTGGGTACAATCAGGTAAGCAGTGGGCAGTTTTCGGTCACGAAACAGGGTAGGAGTAGCGGCGAACTTCTGAGTAGAAGCCGCCACGCTTGCTGCCCGAAACTGGCGCACACCTTCTACGCGCTTCATTACTTCGGGCAGCTTCTTTAGCTCCGATGGTGACGCATCTACCAGCCACAAACACCACCGCTTCTCGTTGCGAATAAACTCCTGCGCGCCCATAAACTGCTTGATGAATGGGGCCGCGCCGGGTTCTTTCGCTAGTAATTCGTGCTTGTCCTCATCAGACAACAAGAGGTTCCCACCATCAAGCGGCATGTTTCCAAAGTTGATGCCGGGCACCGGGCTAATAGGCATCTGCCGCCGTCCTACCAGAATATCCGGCCCATCTACCAGATATGGGTTGATGTTTTTGACCTGCAACTCCTGCGGGGCACTTTTGGGCGTGGCGTAATCAAACAAGCGGCGGGTGGGTAGCGCCTGCGCCCCAAACCCCACAATCACGCAGAACACATTGGCATTGCCCCGCGCCTCATTGCTCCACTTGAACGTGCGATGCGCAAACTGAACGTGCATCTTGTAGTGATTGAGCATCTCGCCCCACAAGATACTTACCTGCTCACCCTGCGTGATGCTGTTGGTACTTACCAGCGCCACCCTAATAGCGGTGTTCTGCGCATATTGGGCAGCTTTGAGGTACCACGCGGCTACGTAATCGAGCACGCCTGCGCCTTGCAGCTTCGGCCCGGCCACGGCTAGCAGCTCTTTGCGCTGGCCTTCGGTCATGAGCTTGGAGCCGATGAATGGCGGGTTGCCGAGGATGTAGCTGAGCTGGTCTTTGGGGGCGACGGTTTCCCAGTCGGTGGTGAGGGCGTTGCCGTGCACGATGCGGGCGGTGCGGGTGAGGGGCAGGCGCAGGTAGAGGTTGCCGAAGGCTTCGGAGAGGCGCAGGTTGAGCTGGTGATCCATGAGCCACATGGCCACCTCGGCAATGCGGGCCGGGAATTCCTCCACCTCAATGCCGTAGGCCTGGTCTACCTGCACGCGGGCGTAGAGGGCTAGGTCCACGGTCTGGCCGGTGGCGCGGCGGTCGGCAAACAACCGCTCCAGAATTTCCTGCTCCAGCAGGCGCAGCTCCCGGTACGTGACCACCAGAAAGTTGCCGCAGCCGCAGCTGGGGTCCAGAAACCGCAGCTGCTCCAGGCGCAGGTGCAGGGCGTTGAGGCGGGGCCGGTTCTGGCCGGCCTGGGCCAGCTCCTGGCGCAGCTCATCCAGAAACAGCCCCTGAATGACTTTGAGAATGTTGGCCTCGGAGGTGTAGTGCGCCCCCAGGTTGCGCCGCTTCACCGGGTCCGTCACCGACTGAAACAACGACCCAAAGATGGCCGGCGAAATCCGCGACCAATCAAAGTAGGTGCAGCGCACCAGCTGTTCGCGCAGGGCCTCATCGAAGGCCGGAAACGGGAAGAACTCCGTGAACAGCGAGCCATTGACGTAGGGCAGCTGCTGCAAGTGGGCCGGCAGCTGGCGCTGGCGCTCGGCGTGGGGCTGGTCCAGCACGGAAAAGAACTGGGCCAGCTGGGCGCCCACGTCGGAGCCATCGGGGCGGGTGTGGGCCTCCAGGAACTCGCGGAAGGCGTCCTTCTCGAAGATGGCCGTATCCTCGGCGAAGAGGCAGAACAGGATGCGCACCAGCAACACTTCCAGCTTGTGGCCGTGGTAGCCGCCGCGCAGCAGCGCATCGTGCAGCTCGCCCATCAGCTCGGCCGCCCGAATGTTGGCGGGGTCCTCGGCCTGGTACTGGCGCTTCTGGTAGCCGGTCAGGAACGAGAACAAATGCAGGTGCTGGTGCAGCTCCTCCAGCCCGAAATCGAAGCTGGTGCCCTCGTCGAGGTCGTAGAGGCGGAAGCGGGCGAAGTCGGAGACGAGGATGTACTTGGGCAGCTCGTGGTCTTTGAGGCCGGGGAAGTAGTCTTTGGCCTGCTGCACGGCCTTGTCGAGGTCCTTGCCCCGGCTTTTGTGCTCTACCAGCAGGGTGCCCTTCCAGAGCAGATCAATAAAGCCCTGCTGGCCCGAGAGCTTCTTCACGGGCTCCTCGAAGGTGGCCACCCGGCGGCGGTTCACGCCGAACACGTTGAAAAAATCACCCCAGAAAGCCTTGGCTTCGGCGTGTTCCCGGGTTTCGCCCTGCCACTCCTGGGCAAAACGGATGGCGCGGTCTTTTACTTCGGATAAGGAAAGCGGCATAAAATACAGTAAGTGGGGGCGGAAGATAATCGTTCGGGACCATCCGCCCCGATCTGGTGGGCGGTAGTGTTCCGGTCCGGCGGGCGCAAGCCCGTCGGGCCGGTCGTCGTCCGGGCCATTCGCGCCGCGCGGCTCCGTTCGGGTGCCAACTGACGTCAACCGGCCCGACGGGTTGCGCCCGCCGGACCGGACCGTTTACTGGCCCGGCTTCCAGACCAGTTACCGGGTACAAAAATGCCCCGGCCGGGCAGGCAGGGGCAGAAAAGAACCAGAAAGCGGGGGCAGCTACCAGAGGCGGGTGTCGTGCACGCCGGCGGGCAGAGGCGGATGCTCGGAAAAGCCCAGCACGCACCAGCCGGCCTCAATACCGAAGGAGCCACCCGGCAGCAGGTAGCTTATCCACCGCTCGGTGGTGCGGCCGGTGAGCTGCTCACTCTCGGGCTCGTACTCGCAGAGCAGCACGGCGTCGCCCACCCGGAAGTCCCGGTCGTTCAGGCGCACATCGAAGGGCTTGGTACCGGCTTCGAAGGCCGCAAAGCAGCCGGGCCAGACTTTCAGCTCGTGGTAATCGGGGAGAGTAGGGGTATAAGGCAGGGCAAGCGTGCCGAAAGAGCTATGTTGCATGGAGTTGTAGTCAAGGAGGTGAAAAGAAGACAGCAGAGAAAATCATGCCGTATTATCCTGAATGTACGAGGATAAAGTTCATAACAGGCAATACAGGCGGATCGTTCGGCCGTTGCGGCATCCGGGGCAAAGGTACCGCACGCGTGTTAAGGCCCCGTTAGCCAGCCATGACCCCTGGTTTACCTTCCCGGGCTTAATGCAACGGGGAGGTGCTGCCGGTAATCATTTCATCATGATTTGATAACCCGCGCCCGGGCAGGCTTGCCGCTACTTTTGTAGCGGCAAGCCGGTATTTTCGGCTCCCGTCACTGCTGCCTATGAAACCTGCCAAAAAACTCCTGCTGGAAGAGCTTACTGCTACCCTCACGCCGCACATCGGGCTAGCCCCCGGCGCAAAACTGCCCAAGGGTATCAGCAAAACCGTGAAGCATCTCACCGACCAGATTCTGCGGCAGCGGGCCAAGCGGGCGCAGCGCGCCGGAGCACCCGCCAAGGCCGCCGGCCAGCTCTTCCCCGAGCAACTGGCCGGCCTGCTGGATGCCCACCTGTACGACTCGCCGGAGCAGGAGCGGGAAGAGCCGGTTACAAAAGCCAGCCGCAAAACGGCCGGGCAGCTGGCCGAAAAGGTGACTAAGCGCCGGAAGCTGCCGGCCCCGGCTGAGGCGGAAGTTCCTGCCGAAACCAAAGCCCGTCGCCCCCGGGCCGCGCGTACCGCCACCAAAAACCCGGCCTAACCCGGCCATGCGCGCCCGCTACATTCTGCTGGCTGGCAGCCTGCTGGCGGCCACCACCGCTTCGGCCCAGACGCGGCCCGATTCGGTGGTGTGTACAGGCCGGGTGCTGAATCCGGCATCAGTACCGCTGGCGGGGGCGTCGGTGCTGCTGAAGGGTACCGTTGTGGCCACCAGTACCAATGCCGATGGCGTGTTCCACCTCATGGTGCCGGCCGGGCCGCAGGTGCTGGTGGTTAGCTACCCCCGCCACCTCGCCGTGCAGTACCCCATTCCCTCTCCCGATTCCCTGGTAGTCATTACGCTGCACGCTACTCAGCCCCGCGTTACGCCTCCGCGCCCCCGCCGGCAGTAGCCGTTGCGCCGCCCGGCACCGTTGCCGGGCTGACATTTCCACGGCTTTGGGCAGCGTGGCGGGCCCGAACGACAACCGGTCCGACGGCTTGCAGCCGCCGGACCGGCGTGGTAAGAAGTAATACGGATTCTGGTTAGCCCTTAGGCGCCGCCGGCTTGCGGGGGCGGGCGGCTGGTTTTTTGTTCAGGCTTTTGAGGTACGCGTAGGTATCGAACTGGGAACGGACGCGGCCTTTTTCGGCGGCCTCCTCCTGCCCCAGGAAGTTGTTCTGCCAGTCGCGGGCCTTCACGTTGTCTTGGCGCTGCAGGTCCAGCAGGTGCCGGACTTCGGCGCGCAAATCGGGCTGCAGAATTGGGAAGGCCACCTCCACCCGACGGTCCAGGTTGCGGGCCATCCAGTCAGAAGAAGCCACGTACACTTTCTCGTCGCCGCCGTTGCCAAACACGTACACCCGGGCGTGTTCCAGGAACCGGTCGACCATGCCGCGCTGCGAGATGTTGCGGCTCTGCCCGTCCAGGTCCGGAATCAGGCAGGAGATACCCCGGATGAGCAATTCCACCCGCACGCCCGCTTCACTGGCCTCGTAGAGCTTGAGAATCATCCGGTCATCCTGCAGCGCATTCAGCTTCAGAATGATGTAGGCATCCTCCCCGCGTCGGGCCCGCTCAATCTCGGCGTCTATCAGTGCCACCAATTTTTCGCGCAGCTCAAACGGAGCTACCAGCAGGTGCTGGAACGCCCCGGTTTTGTCCTGCCGGTCGTGGAAGTAGCGGAATACCTCGGCTACTTCCCGCGTAATTTCCGGGTTGCTGGTAAACACGCCGTGGTCGGCGTACAGCTCACTGGTTTTCTCGTTGAAGTTACCCGTGCTCAGGTATGCGTACAGCCGGTTGTGGCCTTCCTCGGCCCGCGTGATGAGCAGCAGCTTGCTGTGGACCTTGAGGTCGGAAATCCCGAAGATGACGTTGGCCCCGGCCTTCTGGAGCTTCTCGGCCCAGAACATGTTGCTTTCCTCATCGAAGCGGGCTTTCAGCTCTACCACCACTGTCACCTGCTTGCCGTTTTTCACGGCTTTCAGCAGCGCTTTGGCCACTTCGCTCTTGCCGGCTACCCGGTAAAGCGTCATGCTGATGCCACTTACCTGCGGGTCTTTGGCGGCTTCGGTCAGCAGGCGCGTTACGTAGTCGAAGGACTGGTAGGGCGGGTGCAGCAGGTGGTCGCGCTGGGCAATGGCGGGCAGCATGGCTCCCGTGCGGGGCAGGGTAGGGTGGGGCAGCGGCGGCATGGGCTCGTACTGCAGGTGGGCCAGCCCAAAATCAGGAAAGCCGAAAAAGTCGCGGAAGTTGTGGTAGCGGCTGCCTTCCACCAGTTCATCTTTGCCAATGCCGGTTTTCTGCATGATGGCCCGCAATACCTCCTTCGGCATGGCGGGGTCATAGAGCAGGCGGGCCGGAAAGCCGGTTTCGCGCTTCTGCAGGCTGCTCTTGATTTTGGCCAGCAGGTTGTCCGATACTTCTTCCTGAATATCCAGCTCGGCGTCGCGGGAGAGTTTGATGGCGTGTACCTGTACTTTCTGGTACTTCGGAAACAGCTCCTGGGCACAGCAGCGAATCACGTCGTCGAGGAACATCACGTACCGCTCCTGGCCCACGTCGGGCAGGCGCACGAAGCGGCCGCCGTGGCGCTTGGCGGGCAGCTCCATCGTCACCACCCGCTCGCCGTCGTGCTTTTTACGGTTCTCGGGCTGCGTGAGCAGGAACGTGAGGTATACGCTCTGGTCGCGCAGAAACAGGTGATGCAGATTCTCATCCAGAATAATGGGCGAGAGCAAGTCCTGCACATTAGTCCGGAAATACTCCTGCACCCAGGCGCGCTGCTCGTCGCTCAGGTCATGCTCCGAAATCAGGTGGATATGCTCCGCGCGCAGCCCTGGCAGAATCTGGTTGCGGAATGTGTCGCCAAACTCCTGCTGCTGGCGGCCCACCTCCTGCAGCAGGTCGTGGAGCTGCTCGGCGGGGTCGTCGCCCAGCTTGGCGCGGGTTTTCTTCTTGAGCTTCACCAAGCGGCGCAGGGTGGCCACGCGCACCTTAAAGTACTCGTCCAAGTTGCTGCTGAAAATGGCCAGAAACTTAATGCGCTCCAGCAGCGGCACCTCGGGGTTCTGGGCTTCCTGGAGCACGCGGCGGTTAAAGGTCAGCCAGCTTAGCTCGCGGTTCAGCAGCCGGGGCTGCGCCTGTTTGGGTTCGGACATAGGTGAGGAGTTGCCGGTTGTTGGCTTTTAGTTGTGATTTATTGGCTGCGGGTTTTGAGTGTCAGAACTAAGCGCTAAAACCGGCAACTGACAACCAGCAACTAAAAGCTATCAACCAAAAACCAGCAATTGGCTATTGGTTTTTCGGTTTGTCGAAGAAGTAGTACTCCGCGTTGGCGCGGTCCACCCGGGCCCACTGGTCGGTGCTGAACTTGAGGCACACGATGGCTGCGGTAGGCATTTCGGGGATTTCGCTGGGGGAAAGCAGGTTGGCGAAATCGGTGAGGGTGTTGTTGTGGCCCACCAGCAGCACAGAGTCGGCCGTATCGGGTAGTTGGCGCACAACGGCCAGCAAATCGGGCACGGTAGCTTCGTAAATGGCCTCTACCACCTCAATTTTATCGGCCGGATATTCCAGCTCGTGGGCTACCAGCGCGGCCGTGCTCAGGGCGCGCACGGCGGGGGAGCTTACCAACAGATCCAGCTTCGTGTTGCGCTTAGTCAGGGCCTGGCCCATGAGGGGGGCATCATCGCGGCCCCGGTCGTTGAGGGGGCGCTGCTGGTCGCTCAAATCGTCAAAGCTCCAGCTCGATTTGGCGTGGCGCATCAGGTACAAGGTCTTCATACGGGTCGGGAGCAGAACAATGGGCAGGCTTCTTTACTGAGGCAGTACTAAAAGGTTTTGAGCAAGGTACAATTCGGGCGGCAGGTGACAATTACCGGGCCGGAGCGAGGCGGAAGCCGGGTCGTCGGCCCAATCCGGTTTGCCTGGATGCTCCCGCCGTCGCCGATCCAATTTGGCATCATGTATTTTGTTATTCAGATACTTAGGAGAATATCTGCTAAACTTGTGTGTCGTTTCGAGACGTGTTCTTCCCGTAATGACACGACTTCTGCTTGTTTACCTGTCCTTTCTCTGTTCCATTATTTCCATTTATGACCCTACATTTTCCCGTCTGGCTGCGCCGTAGTGCGCGTCCCTTCCTACTCCTGGCGGCCCTGGCGGCAATAGCGCCGGAGGCCCGCGCCGAGGGATCCAAAAACCTCACGCCCGGTACCGGTACCCGGGGCACGGCCACCGGCGCCAACAACTTCGTGGGCTACCTCCAGCACAACGACGGGGACGTAGCCAGTGCCACCTCCAACTCTCGATATTTTTTGAAGGAAGGCGCCCCCGCCGACCAACGCCTGTACGTACGGATGAACGGTGGCGAAACCCTGTACTTCGGGGTGCGCCGCATCCGCAGCAACGATGCCGCCGCCGTCAACAACGGCCGTCTGCGGTTGCAGGTGAAGTATCTGGATGGCAATAACGCGGAGCAGGTAGCCTCCACCCACTACCTGGAGCCCCAGACGACCAGCACCGAAGGAGCCGTGAACCTGGCCCCCAGCCAGCCCGGCTACATCGCCACGCCCGAGGAAGCGGCGGCCGGCCCTCGCTACCTGGCCGGTAATACCAGCCCGGCGGCCGGCTATAACCCGTTCGTGTACGCTCCGGTCGCCTCGGCCCCGGCCCGCGACTACTGGGTGGAGTTTATGGAGGTAGATGCGGCCGGCAGCGCCGTAGGCGTGGCCCAGAACAAATCCTGGTACGACCTGTGGGACTTCACGGTGCGCGACGCCACCAGCGAGAAGCCGGGCCGGCTGTACTCGCAGCACTGGTCGTTCACGGCCGCCGGCGGGACCAACGCGCTGTCCTCGTCGTTTGTGCTCTACCCGCTGATTCCGAACCTGAACTTCAACAACCAGAGCTTCTTCGTGAAGCGGGTCAGCTACGCCGGTATCCAGCCCTTCGGCGTGATTCTGGTGGCCAACAGCCAGGGCACCAACGTGGCGGGCAACTTCAAGGACAAGCGCAAAAGCCAGAACAGCAACGCCGGCTACCCCGAGTACAAGCTGTTCGTGAACAACCCCGACCCGGTCATTTACCCCACCTCACCCCGGCCCAACAACCCTACGGTAACCACCAGCTGCAGCGGTGGCGTCACCACCTTCACGCTGCGCGTAGATCAGGCCGGTTTTGGGGTAGTGTTCATTGATGGCGACCGGAACAACCTCTACGACCGCACCCAGGACCGGGTGCTGGAGAAACCCACCGTCATCGGGGATAATACGTTCGTGTGGGATGGTAAAACCGACGCCGGTACCACCATGAACCAGACCAATCTGAGCGTGACTTTTTCGAGCGGCGTGGGCCCGGTGAACTTCCCCATCTGGGACTGCGAGCAGGCTCCCGATACAGGTATTTCGGTGCAGGATGTGCGCCCCGGCAACGACGGCGCGGCCGACTACATCTTCTGGAACGACTCATTGCTGGGCCCCAGCTTCTCGAACCCCTACATCAACCCTATTGGGGGGAACACCACGGCTACCAGCCACCGCTGGGCCTCCAATGCCGGCAACGAGAAGCTGGTGAACTCCTACGCCGTGGGGCTGCTGGCCCGGGGCAACGCCATCCAGATTGTGTACGACCCTGTCAGTGCCTGCGCCACCACGCCGCCGGTAGTGCTGCAGCCGCTGCCGGTGCAGCTGGTGGCCTTTACGGCCCGAGCGCAGCGCAACGGCGTGGCTTTGCAGTGGCGCACGGCTTCTGAAACCCACAGTGCGTACTTTGAAGTGGAGCGTAGCGTGGATGGGCGGCAGTTCGCGCCGGTGGGCCGTGTGGCGGCCCAGGGCACCAGCACCACGCTGCAACAGTACGCCTTCATCGATGTCACGCCGCCCGCCGGTCCGCTCTACTACCGCCTGCACCAGCTTGATGTGGATGGTACCGGCCAGCACAGTAGCGTGGAAGTGGTAACCGGCTCCCCGGCCGAAGGCTTCACGCTCTATCCCAATCCTGCCACTGCCACGCTGCACGTCCAGCTCCGCAACGCGCTGACCGGCCCCGTTACCCTCCGCATCCTGGATGCTACCGGCCGCGTGGTGTGGCAGGAGCAGCGCACATTGCCGGCCTCGCAGCGGGTGCTGGACGTGTCGGTGACCAACCTGCCCACCGGCCGCAGCTATCTGCTGCAGGTGCAAACCGCCACCGGCTCGGTAGTGCAGCGCTTCGTGAAGTAGCCAGCGTATCTGCCAGACGCAAAAAGCCCCTTCTCCGATGTGGAGAAGGGGCTTTTTGCATTTAACGAAGCCGAAGCCGGTTCGTTATTCCTTAATGAAGCGCTGGTGCGTTACCTGCTGCCCATCGGCAATGCGCAGGGTGTACACGCCTTTGGCCAGGCCGCCCACGTTCAGCAGGTTGCCGTCAAAGCTTACCTGCTTCATCTGGGCACCGCGTACATCGTACACCGTCACCGTTACGGCTTTGTTGTCGATGGAAGCGGGTACCTCGATGTTGAGCACATCGGTAGCCGGGTTCGGGAAGATGCGGTAGCCCACCGATTCGGCCGTAGCACCCGACTGACGCGCCGTGCCGCCCGAAATAGTAATGCTGTAATCTTCGGTTTCGCCGTAGCTGTAGCTGTTGCAGCTGGTGGTGGCCGAGGCGTCGCTCATCACGATGCGCAGGCGGGTTTTGCCGCTCTTGGCCGTGGCGGGCACCGTGAAGGTGCTGGTGAGGGTGCTGGCCGAAGCGCTGCTGCGGCTGGCTACCAGTTCGCCCGAATCGGAGAAGTCACCGTCCTGGTTGTAGTCAACATATACTTTCCAGTACTCGGTGTACGCCGTAGAAGCATAGCCGGCCGAGTAGCTGATGGTCTGCGAAGACCCGGCCGTTACCGTGGTGCCCAGGGCCGTACCGTCGTAGTAGCCGGCGTTGGCCCCCGAGGTGCGGCTGATGGAGCCGAGCTGCACGAAGTCAACCCACTCATACGATACGTTGCCGCCTTTGCTCGCGCAATAGGTAGGAGTAGTAGGGGTACCGCCGCCGCCGGGAGCCGTGCCGCCGGTAGAAGTCAGCAAGCCAGCGCGGGCGCCACCCGTAGCGAACAGCGCATTCATGCGCGAGGACTGACCGTTGGAGAACATGTACATGCAGGCGTCGTCGGTGTAGTCCATGTAGTTCATGAACATGTCGCCGTTGGGGCCGTTGGAGCAGGTCACTTTCGGGAAGGAAGGGCAGCCGCCGTTGCTGGTCTGCTGGGTGGGCGTGTCGCTCACCAGGTCATTGCCGCAGCTGGCATCGCCCCAGATGTGGCGCAGGTTCAGCCAGTGGCCTACTTCGTGGGTAGCCGTGCGGCCCAGGTTGAACGGAGCTGCGGCCGAACCATTCCGGCCGAAGCCCGAGCTCAGGATAACCACGCCGTCGGTAGCGGCTGCGCCGCCGGGAAACTGAGCGTAACCCAGCACACCACCCGAGAGGTTGCAAACCCACAGGTTCAGGTACTTGGCCGAGTTCCAGGCGTCGAGGCCGCCGGTGCTCACCTTTTTCATGGCGTCATCGGTGCCCCAGCTGGTACGGGTCGTCGATTTGCGCTCGATGCCGGTGGTAGCGGCTCCGGTTGGGGTTTGCTTAGCCAGTACGAACTGAATGCCCACGTTGGCCGCCAGCCCAGCAAAGGCCGAGGGCGTCTTGCTCACGTCGGCGTTCAGCTTGTTGAAGTCCTCGTTCAGCACGGCAATCTGCGACTGAATCTGGGCATCCGACACGTTCTGGGCAGTAGTGTTATACAGTACGTGCACTACTACCGGGATAGTCACTACGGCCGAAGTACGTAGCGCAAGCGGATTGTCAACGAACGAGTTCGTCTGATTCTCAATAGCTGCCAGACGCTGGGCCATGGCCGGATCGGCCGCGAGCTGGGTCGCCAGATTTTCCATAGTGGAGCACTGGCGCGTCTGGGCCTCAGCCGAGAGAGAAGCTCCCAGACCCAAGAAGGCCAGAGCGAGCGAGTAAATGGTTTTCTTCATACGGAACGTGTAAATGGTTGTGGTGAGAAATGAGAACGAGTATTACGCAACTAGGTGTGGTGGTTGTGAGAAAGGGGAACAGGAGGGCAAATTATTGAAAATATTTAAATAAATCACGTTTATGTTGCTTGTAATTGCAAATTGAAGTGGTTTTTGCCTTGATTCTGCTAATTGTACATATCTGCAATAAATACAATGCCTGCCCGGAGCTACTTCCGGGCAGGCATTCAGTATCAGGCGTACGGGTACGAATCTATTCTTTGCGGAAACGCTGGTGCTGGGTGTTGATACCATCCGTCAGAACGAGGTGGTAGAAACCGGCCGGCAGGGCCGATACATCCAGCGTGCCTTCGGCAGAAGTGCGCGTCTGCTTCATTTCAAAACCGCTCAGATCATATACTTTCGCCTGCCAGTTGCTGGCGGGCGTGTTCAGCGCCGTACGAATGGAAAGCTGGTCGGTGGCGGGGTTCGGAAATACCTGTAGCTGCTCGGCCGGAGCGGAGGTAGCTACCAGTGGGGCGGTGCCGCCGTTGGAAGTGGCAAGGCCTACGCGGGCTCCACCGGAAGCAAACAGCGCGTTCATGCGCGTCGACTGGCCGCTGGAGAACATGTACATGCAGGCGTCGTCGGTGTAGTCCATGTAGTTCATGAACATGTCGCCGTTGGGGCCGTTGGAGCAGGTTACTTTCGGGAAGGAGGGGCAGCCGTAGTTGCTGGTCTGCTGGGTGGGCGTGTCGCTCACCAGGTCATTGCCGCAGCTGGCATCGCCCCAGATGTGGCGCAGGTTCAGATAGTGGCCTACTTCGTGGGTAGCCGTGCGGCCTTTGTTATACGGAGCCGCCGAGCCACCAGGCAGCGAGGAATACAGCACTACCACGCCGTCGGTGCTGGTTGAGCCGCCGGGAAACTGCGCGTAGCCTAACAGGCCCTGGCCCAGGTTGCACACCCAGATGTTGAGGTATTTGGTTGCGTCCCACGGTGCATCGCCGCCGCGCTTGGAATTCTTTACCGCGTCGTTAGAGCTCCAGGAAGTGGTTTTGGTGTATTTGTGGATGATGCCGTTGGTAGCAGTGCCGGTGGGCGTCCGCTTGGCCAGGGTGAACTGCACGTTCGTGTTGGCGGCCAGGCCGGCGAAAGCAGCCGGAATCAGGGACGCATCGGCGTTGGCTTTGGCGAAATCCTGATTGAGAACATCAATCTGCGCCTGCACCTGGGCATCCGACACATTCTGAACGGTGGTATTATAGAGCACGTGTACAACTACCGGAATGGTAACGGCGGCGGCAGTACGGCGCACGTCCGGATTGGCAGCGAAGCGGTTGGTTTGTGCCTCAACGGCGGCCATCCGCTGGGCCATCTGCGGGTCGGCGGCGAGCTGAGCGTTCAGTACTTCCATCGTAGCGCACTGGCGACCCACCGACTGAGTTGACTGCTGACCAAAGGCCAGGATGTTGGCACGTACGCTATGCTGAGCCAGTGCCGAAAACGACGTAAGACATGCCAGACCGAGCGAGAGAGAGTAAAAGGTTTTTTTCATGCGCGTGGTTGTGGGAATTAAGGTGTTTTGATTTAAATGTACATTTTTTTGATAAATCCGCAAAAGAATGGATGGATGGATACGGAATGTTTATCATATGGTTGGATTTAGAGGTAGAAACAAATAAAAAAAGCCCAGCGTACGGCCGGGCTTCTCTTCAGGGGAAGTAATCAGTGCAGGATAATCAGGTAGTTAGCTCTGCCACTCCCCATTATCGGGGCTAATGGGCTGCACCGAGGGGTACCGCTCGGCATGAATAGCTGCCACGCGCCGCGTGAGCATGGCGCGCAACTCATCTATGTTCTCTCGTTCCTGCGCCGAGATGAAAATAACCGGGTCGTGGAGTTTGGCCATGTAGGTGGCCTTGAGCTGTTCCAGCGTGGGGCGGGGCGTTTCCTCTTCTTCCTCGTTCATGCCTTCAAAACCGCCGTGGTGCTCTGCCGTCACCTCGGCGTTGTACAGGTCAATTTTGTTGAAGATGAGTAGCATCGGCTTGTCGGCCGCGTTGATGTCCTTGAGTGTGTCGTTCACCACCGCAATGTGCTCCTCAAAGGAAGGGTGCGAAATGTCCACCACGTGAAGCAGCAGGTCGGCCTCCCGGATTTCATCCAGCGTGCTTTTGAAGCTCTCGATGAGGCGGGTGGGCAGCTTGCGAATGAAACCTACGGTATCGGAGAGCAGGAAGGGCACGGTTTCAAGCACCACCTTGCGCACCGTGGAGTCGACGGTGGCGAAGAGCTTGTTTTCGGCAAACACATCGGCCCGGCTCAGCAGGTTCATAATGGTGCTTTTGCCCACATTGGTGTAGCCCACTAAGGCCACCCGCACCATACCCGTGCGCGACTTGCGCTGGGTCTGGCTCTGCTTGTCCAGCTCCTTGAGGCGCTCCTTCAGGAAGTCGATTCGCTCCCGCACTACGCGGCGGTCCGTTTCGATTTCGGTTTCCCCCGGGCCCCGCTGGCTGACGCCGCCGCCGCGCTGCTTGTCCAGGTGAGTCCAGAGGCCGGTGAGGCGGGGCAGCAGGTACTGGTACTGGGCAAGCTCCACCTGCGTGCGGGCCGTGGCCGACTTGGCCCGGCTGGCGAAAATATCGATAATGAGCAGGGAGCGGTCCACGATTTTCACCTGGAGCTCGGCCTCCAGGTTGCGGAGTTGGGACGGCGAAAGGTCGTCGTCGAAGATAACCATGCTGGCCCCGCTGTGGTCCACGTAGGCCTTGATTTCGGCCAGCTTGCCCTCGCCCACAAACGTGCGGATATCGGGTTTATCGAGGCGTTGCACGAAGCGTTTGGTGACGATGGCCCCGGCTGTTTCCGCCAGAAAGGCCAGCTCGTCGAGGTATTCCTGGGTACGGGCGTCGGCCTGGCGCTTGTCGGGCACGGCCACCAGAATGGCGGTTTCGGCTTCCGGCGCGGTTTCGTAGGTATCGTGTTTGGAGGCCTTAGCCAGAATACGGCCGGCCCGGCCCTTCACGTTGTCGGTGGCGCCGGGGTGGCGGGTGCTGTTCTCGCGGCGTTTAGATTCTTTGGCCATAATCGGAAGTTCAGAAAGGAAAACGAAAGCTCGCCAGGTGGCAGGCTCCCGTACGGTTCTACGGTAAAGGTAGGACTTGGGGTGTTTCGGCTTCGCCTCGTACTGACAGACTATTTCGCTTTGGTGGAGCGGGCAACAACGCCGGTTTTCGGCCGGTGTACTGCTGCGGTAACGGTTGGTGGGGCGTTACCGCAGCGTCAGGGAATATTCCACCACCTGCCGGATTTCTTCCTCGGTGAGCTTGTCCTGGAAAGCTGGCATCTTTTTGCTGATGCTGCCATTGGCCACCTGATACATGCGGCCGGCAGCGTTGAGGTTACTCTGGGTCAGGTCGCGGGCCCCGTTGAGGCCCAGCTTGCCATCAGAGCCATGACAAACGACGCAGTTTTGCGTATACAGAACCTTTCCTACCTCCAACACGGGCGGGGCGGTGGCCTCCGTCTGCACCGAGTTGAGCAGGGCTTGGTCGGTGGCGGAAATAGCGAGGGTATCCACAGGAGCCGCCGCATCGGGTGTGGCAGTAGCTTCGGCCTGGCCAGAGGCTGAAGGCGCCGTGGTTTCCGGCTGCCGGAGCTGGTTGGGGAGTACGTTAGGGAGCGTCAGGTAAAGGGTGGAGATGTAGAGTACCACGGCACCCAATAAGTTCCCGAAGGCCAGGTACCCACTTTCCCTGCGTAGCATCCAGACGCAAGCCAGCAGTAGCACCACCACGCCCACCAGCAAGGCCAGGAACCCCGGCCCAAGAGCAGTGGTAGTGGCCCACACACTGGCCCCGCTCAGCAGCGTAGTTCCTAGCAGCACGCTGTCGGCCCAGCGGGTGCGGGCGCGTAGTTGGCGCAGCGGCTCCTGGCGGCCTGTCAGCAGCAGCCAAACCTTATAGCCAAAGAACAGGAACGCCGCGCATACAAGCAGCACATGCAGGCTTAGCAGCAGAACGGGAGCAGACAAACGAGCGGAAGATTAAGGTGAAGCGGGAAGGCGCAAAAGTACGGCATGGCTGCCGCCCGCTCACCGAAAACCGCGCCGTTGCGTATAGGGCCGCCGGGAGGCCCGTATCTTTGCCCGCCCGCCCGGCTGGTTTTCCTCTTTTTATACTTCCCTGCTACCCCTTCCGCATGCGCGTTGCCATTGTCATCAATACCAGCTGGAACATCTGGAATTTTCGTCGGAGCCTAGTAAAGGCACTGCAAGCCGCCGGGCACGAGGTGCTGGCCATTGCCCCGCCCGACGCCTATTCCGAGCGGCTGGAAACCGAGCTGGGCTGCCGCTTCGTGCCCATCCCGATGGAAAACAAAGGCACCAATCCGGTAAAGGACGCCGCCCTCACCCGCCGCTTCTACCGCATCTACCGCCGCGAGCGGCCCGATGTGGTGCTGCATTACACCATCAAGCCCAATATTTATGGTACGCTGGCCGCGCGTCTGGCCGGTATTCCGAGCGTGAACAACGTGTCGGGGCTGGGTACGGTGTTCATCGTGAAGAACCTGGTGAGCAAGGTGGCCCTGGGGCTGTACCGCTTCGCGTTTCAGTTTCCGAAACGCGTGTTTTTCCAGAACGGTGATGACCGGCAGCTCTTCCTCGAAAACGGCCTAGTAGACCAGCGCATTACCGACCTGCTGCCCGGCTCCGGCGTCGATACCGACCGGTTCCGGCCCGATCCGGCTTATCAGCGGCAGGAGCCGTTCGTGTTTTTGATGATTGCCCGGGTGCTCTACGAGAAAGGAGTGGAGGAATACTTTGAGGCGGCCCGCCTGGTGCGGGAGGCCGCTCCCGGCACGCGGGTGCAACTGCTGGGCGGCATTGATGAAAGCGGGGGCGTGGGCGTGAAGCGCGCCCTGTTTGAGGAGTGGCTGCAGGCAGGCAACGTGGAGTACCTGGGGACTTCCGATAACGTGGCCGACCTGATCCGGCAGGCCGACTGCGTGGTGCTGCCGTCTTACCGCGAAGGCACGCCCAAAACCCTGCTCGAAGCCGCCGCCATGGGCAAACCCATTGTGACTACCGACGTGCCCGGCTGCCGCGAAACCGTGGTGGATGGCCTCAACGGTCTGCTCTGCGAAGTGCGCAATGCTCCGGACCTGGCCGCCAAAATGCTGCGGGTGCTGCGTTTGCCCGCCGCCGAGCTGGAGCAGATGGGCCGCGCCGGCCGCCAGCTGGCCGAAACCAAGTTCGATGAGCAACTGGTCCTCAATAAATACCTGGAGGTGGTGCGCGAAGTAACTGCCGGGCACTCCGGCCGCCGCTAAATCTGCCTAACTTGCCGCCTGATTCGCTGCCCAGTCCTCAATAGTTGCTACATGGAATTTAAATACTTCGATATCCCGGGAGTGGTAGAAATTCTGCCGCGTGTGTTTGGCGACGTCCGGGGAGCCTTCTTTGAGTCATTCAGCACCCAGAAAATGGAAGCGGCCGGCGTTATCGGCAACTGGGTGCAGGATAACCAGTCGCGCTCCGACCGGGGCGTGGTGCGGGGGCTGCACTTTCAGAAGCCGCCTTATACCCAGGCCAAGCTGGTGCGCGTAGCCGCCGGCCGTGCACTGGATGTCATTGTGGATATCCGCCGCGACTCGCCCACGTACGGCCGCCACATATCGGTGGTGCTGGACTCGGAGCGGTTCAATATGCTGTACGTGCCCGAGGGCTTTGCCCACGGCTTTACGGCGCTGGAAGACAACACGCTCTTCCTCTACAAATGCACCAACTACTACGCCCCGCAGGCGGAAGGTGGCCTGCTCTGGAACGACCCCGCCCTGGCCATCGACTGGGGAGTGCAAACGCCTACCATTTCTGCCAAAGACCAGATCCTGCCCACGCTGGCTGAGCTGGAAAGCCCGTTTTAAGGCAAATCAGCACCTAAAGAAGCCGCCGGGCTTCCGTCGTCCGAATGGGCGACGGAAGCCCGGCGGCTTTTCTTTTCAGGTGCTAGAGCAGTTCCAGCAACGTTTCCAGCCCCATGCCCCGGGAGCCTTTAATCAGAATCTGGCGGCCCTGAAGCGGCTGGCTTTGGAGCCAGGTTACGGCCTCTGGCTTGGTAAGAAAGTGCCGGGCCGCACTGTTGGCGGCGGCGGCCTGCTGCATTTCCTTGCCAATGACCACCACGGTACCCAGAGGCAGTTCGGCCAGCAGATGCCCCAGTGCCGCGTGCTCTTGCTTGCTTTCAGTGCCCAGCTCAAACATGTCGCCGAGGATGACCACTTTATCCTCGGGGCGGCCGGGGCGGGTGGCAAAGCTGTGCAGCGCGGCGGCCATGCTGCTGGGGTTGGCGTTATAGGCATCCAGCAGCACCTCGTTGCAGGCCGTGCGGACCAGCTGGGAGCGGTTGTTGACAGGCGCGTAGGCAGCCAGCGCTTCCCCAATATCGGTAGCTGCAACCTCAAAATATGCCCCCACGGCAGCGGCGGCGGCCAAGTTAGGAAAGTTGTAGCCGCCCGTAATCTGCGCTTCCACTGTATCCCCGTTGAACAGGCGCACTATAACCTGAGGCGCGTCACTGACGAGTTCCGCCGGGTACGTATCGGCCGGGGCCGGATAGGTAATCTGCTCCGATACGGTGGCCGCTAGGTCGGGCAGACGGGCATCCAGGGTGTTCACGAAGGCGGTGCCGCCTACCTGCTCCAGAAACCGGAACAGCTCCCCCTTGCCTTTTACAATGCCCTCTACGCCGCCAAAACCTTCCAGGTGAGCTTTCCCGATGTTGGTAATGAGGCCGTGGGTGGGCTCCGCCAGCCGGCACAACAGCTCGATTTCGCCCTGGTGGTTGGCCCCCATCTCCACAATGGCCAGCTCATGCTCGCCGGGCCGAATGCTGAGCAGGGTCAGCGGCACGCCAATGTGGTTGTTAAGGTTGCCCCGCGTGTACTGCACCTGGTAGCGGCGACTTAATACCGCGTGTACCAGCTCCTTGGTAGTGGTTTTGCCGTTAGAGCCCGTAATGGCTAATACCGGCATAATCAGCTGTCGGCGGTGGTGCTGGGCCAGTTCCTGCAGGGCCACCAGCGGGTCGGGAACATACGTGTAGCGTTCCGGGTTGGTATTGGCCAGAGCCTCATCATCTACCACGGCGTAGCGGGCCCCTTGAGCTAAGGCCTGCGCGGCAAAGTCGCGGCCCCGGAAAGTGGGGCCGTTCAGGGCGAAGAAAAGAGTGCCCTCCTGGGGTTGGCGCGAGTCGGTGCTGACGGCCGAAGATTCCCGGAAACGAGCGTAAAGCGCCGTGAGGTCTGCCATGCGGTTTTGTGCGTAACTTTAGAAGCGAGAGAAAATAACCAGTTGCTACCAACGCCGTTGTCGATGCGTCACTACATGATTCGGGGAGTACTGAGCGCCTTAGCCGGTGGGGTCTTTTTTTCGGCGCAGGCCCAGAGTGGAACCTCGTTCGGCTTTGAATTCAAGGCTCTGGCAAAAGTAGTACAAGGTACCGACACGCTGCGCAATGCCTGGGCCGGGGGGCTGAATTCGCCCCAGTTTTCCAACATCGACCTGAACGCTGACCAGCAGCCCGATTTGTTTGTGTTCGACAGAGCCGCCAACCGGGTATTTCCATTCCTGAGCGTAGCGGCCGGCACGGGCCGGGCCTGGCAGTTTGCCCCCGAGTACGCGGCCCTGTTTCCGCCGGATCTGACGGGCTGGGCATTGCTGCGGGACTACGACTGCGACGGGCGCCCCGACCTGTTCACGGCCGATGCTTCCGGCAGCAGCATCCGGGTATTTCGCCAGGTACCTGATGCTCAAGGCCGCCCCGGTTTTCAGCTGATTACCTCCCGGCTCACGTACTTCGATGCCAACCTGAACCTCAACATCAACATTGCCACCGGCGGCTACAACATGCCGGCCATTGAAGATGTGGACAACGACGGCCGACTGGATGTGCTGACGTTTGATTTCTCGGCCACTTCGCCTGCTATTTACTACTACCGCAATACCACCACGGCCGGCTGCGGCGGCCTCACGCTCCGGGAGGAATCCAATTACTGGGGTGGGCTTACGGCCTGTCTGTCGGGCTGCAATGGCTTTTCATTTGCGCCGGATTTCTGCCGGCCGCTCCCGCGCCCTACGCATACCGGCGGCTACAATATTGGCCTGTTTGACCTGGACGGCGACGGGGATAAGGAGCTGCTGACCGGGCGCGACAACTGCCCGGAGCTGACCGCCATTCGCAACGATGGGACGGCGGCGGTAGCCCGCTTCACCAGTGCCGGCCTGAACGCTAATCCACCATTCAGCACCACGGCCGCGCTGGTACCCAATTTCCCGGCTGCTTACCCCGTGGATGTAACGTTTGATGGCCGCCCGGACGTGGTAGTAGCTGCTAACCTCTACGATAACACTGATACCGTAGACCTGCGGCAGACGGCCCTGCTGTACCGCAGCACCGGTACGGGCGCAGTGCCCGCCCTGGTGCGGGAGCGGCCCGATTTCCTGCAGCACGATATGCTGGAAGTGAGCGAGCTGGCCGCGCCCACTTTCGGCGACCTGGACGGCGACGGACTGGTGGATATGCTGGTGGGCGGCGTGAGCCGTAACAACCCCGGCCGTTTTTACCGGGCCAGCCTGAGCTTCTACCGCAACGCGGGGACGCGTACGGCCCCCGTTTTCCAGCTCGTTACTTCCGATTATCTGGGCCTGACCAGCCGTAAGCTGGCCTTTATCAAGCCGGTATTGGTAGATCTAAACCAGGATGGCACTCTGGATCTGGTGTATTCGGCCCATGCAAAAGGCTCCGGTAATAACCCTATTGCATTCCTGCTGAATACGGCTGGGGCCGGGCGGGCGGCGGTGTTCAACCCCAGCGCCGTGAGCTACTTCGCCAACATGCCGCAGCAAGTGTTTGATATGCCCTGCTTCGCGGATGTGGATGGCGACGGCCGCCTGGATATGCTGCTGGGCACTAGCTCCAGCTCCGCAGTGTATCCGGGAGAGGCCCTGCGCTACTACCGCAATACCGGCGCGGCTAACCTAAGCCAGACGTTCACGCTTCAGGATAACGACTTCGGCCGCATTCGGACCAGCAACGGAGGCCGCCCCAGCTACCTCAGCCCTGTTGTAGCCGATTTCGACGGCGACGGCCGCCCGGATCTGCTTACGGCTGATACCAGCGGCGACATCCGCTTCTTCCCCGATTTCCGGGCGCAGACCGGAGCCTTCCTGGGCCGCACCGATTTGTTTTATAACCCGCTTACCGCTCAGTTTCAGCCCGGGCAGTGGGGGCGGGCCAACAAGTTCCGGTATGCCCCGGCCGCTGCCGATGTAAATGCTGATGGTGCCCCGGAGCTGTTTCTGGGCCTGGAGGGCGGCGGCATCACCAGCTTTATTCCGCGCAACCGCGTTGTTACGGCTACTCAGCCGGCTGCCGCTACGTTGCTGTTGCAGCTCTACCCTAATCCGGCCAGCAGTACGGTTACGGTGGAGGCGGCCCGGCCTATGCGCCTCACGCTGCTCGATCTGACGGGGCGCGTAATCCGACCGGCCACGGCGGCGGCCCGTATCCAGCAGTTGGATGTGACGCAGTTGCCCGCCGGAATTTACCTCGTACGCTGCCAGGCCCTGACCGGCGAAACCACCGTGCGGCGGCTGGAAGTTCGAGGCCACTAAAAACCCGCCCTGCTACCTGAGTAGCAGGGCGGGTTTTACTTTATGAGCCGGGCCGGAATTACTTCAGGACCAGACTGCGGAGTTCAAATTCGTCGCCATCATTGAGGGCAGGAAACCGTTCCCGGAAAGCCGTCAGCTCGGCCCGGCGCAGGGTGCGGGTAATGCTGGTTTCCTGATTGCCCACTTCCACCAGATACTCGCCCCGCATGTCCAGCAGAGCCGAGTCGCCGGTGTAGGCGAGGCTGTTGCCATCCATTCCCACGCAGTTCACGCCCATTGTATACGCCAGGTTCTCAATGGCCCGGGCACGCAGTAACGTCATCCAGGCAGTTCGGCGGATGGCGGGCCAGTTGGCCACGTATAGCAGCAGGTCGTAGGGGTTGTCGAGCGGGTTGCGGCTCCACACGGGAAAGCGCAGATCATAGCACACCAGCGGACAGATGCGCCAGCCGCGCCATTCCTCAATCAGCCGCTCCGCGCCGGGCGTGTACACATGGTGCTCGTTGGCCATGGTAAACAGGTGGCGCTTGTTGTAATGGCTCACCGAGCCATCGGGCCGGACCCAGAGCAGGCGGTTGTAGTAGCGGCCTTTCTCCTGCACAATAATGGTGCCCGTCACCACGGCGTCGCGGGCGTCGGCTACTAGGCGCATCCACTCCAAAGTGGGGCCATCCATCGGCTCGGCCAGCGCGGCAGCTTCCATACTGAAGCCGGTGGTAAACATTTCGGGGAGTACAATGAGGTCCGTGGCAATGGAAATCTCATCAATGTGGCGGCTCATCTCCCGATGATTGGCAGCAGGATCATGCCAATGCAGGGCGGCCTGCACGAAGGAAACAGTGAGGTCAGACACGGCAACAGGTATTTAGCGTACAGATCAGTCTTGAAGTTTACAAAAAAGATGCTACGCTACAAAGAAATATTTCTATTGTTGAATCCGGCCGCCGCCCGGCTGCCGCTGCCGTAGCCGCTCGGCAGCAGCGTGCAGGGTAGCGTCCTGTTTGGCAAAGCAAAACCGGATCAGACTCTGGTCGTGGCGGTTGTGGTAGAAGGCGGAAAGCGGCACCACGGCCACGCCGGTTTCGGTGGTAAGGCGGCGGGCAAAGTCCTCATCCGATACGCCGGGGGCCAGCGCGCTGAAATCGGCCACCTGAAAGTAGCCGCCCTGTACCGGCAGCAGCCGAAACCCGGCCGGTGCCAGCAACTCCCGGAACAGGTCGCGCTTTTGCTGATAGAAAGCGGGCAGCATATCGTAGAGCGTGGTGTCGGGCAGCACTTCGGCCAGGGCATACTGGGTGGGCGTGCTCACGCTGAACGTCACAAACTGGTGGACGCGGCGCAGCTCGGCCGAGAGCCGGGCCGGGGCGATGCAGTAGCCCACCTTCCAGCCGGTAGCATGGTAGGTTTTGCCGAACGATGACAGCACAAAGGCCCGTTCCCGCAGCTCCGGATGGCCCGTGACGCTGGCGTGAGCAGCCCCATCGAACACCATGTGCTCATATACTTCGTCGCTGAGCAGCAGGGTATCGGTGTTGCGCAGCAAGGCCGCCAGGGTATCAAGGTCGGCAGGAGTGAGAATGGCCCCGGTAGGGTTGTGGGGGGTATTAATCATTACCAAGCGCGTGCGCGGAGTAAGAGCCGCCACCACTTGGTCCCAATCGGGGCGGAAGTCGGGAAACTGGAGTGGCACGTACACCGGTATGCCGCCCTGGAGCCGCACGGCCGGCCCGTACAGGTCGTAGGCCGGCTCCAGAATCAGCACCTCATCCCCCGGGCGTACCACGGCGGCCAGCACGGCGTACAGGGCTTCCGTGGCGCCGCTGGTTACGGTGATGTCGGTGGCGGGGTCGGGCTGGTGGCCGTAGAGGCGGGCGGTTTTGGCCGCAATGGCCTCGCGCAGGCTGGGTAGGCCGGGCATGGGCGCGTACTGCTGATGGCCGGGCGTGAGCACCTGGCGGGCCAGCGCCTCCAGCAGCGGGCGGGGCGGGTCATAATCAGGGAAGCCCTGGGCCAAGTTGATGGCCCCGTTTTCCTGGGCCAGCTGGGTCATCACCGAAAAAATACTGGTACCCACATCGGGCAGTTTGGAGAGCAGGGCAGGTTGAGCCATAAAAAGCAGCGGAGTACATATAAAGAAGGCGCTGAAGATAGTCAGCGCCTTTTCGGAACAATAAGGCAGCAATGCAGCGCAGCCGGCAACCGCGTACAAATAACGAGCCCCTGCCGTCATTGTAGGCGGTAGGGGCTCGTTGGAGTAGGAGCAATTCAGCAGACCGCCTTGTGCGGCACGTTAGGCTCCGCGTTATCAGCGGAACTTCTGGTCGGCAACTACAGCGGGCTCTTCAGCAGCTGCGGAAACTTGTGGCGAAACTTCTCCACTTTGGGCGTCGAGACGTTCTGCACGTAGCCCTCGGCCGGGTGCAGGCGGTAGTAGCCCTGGTGGTAGCCCTCGGCCGGCCAGAACTTCTGAAACGGCACCACCTGCGTCACGATGGGGCTGCCGTATTGCTTGCTGGCATTCACCCGGGCAATGGCGTCGTCGATGATTTTCTTTTCGGCCGGAGTACGGTAGAAGGCTACTGAGCGGTACTGCCGGCCGGCGTCGGGGCCCTGGCGGTTGAGGGTGGTGGGGTCGTGGGCCGCCCGGAAAAATACGTCCACCAGCGTGGCGTAGCTGATCTGCTTGGGGTCGTAGTAGATTTCAATAGACTCGGCGTGGCTGGTCTGGCCGCTGCCCACTTCCTCATACGTGGGGTTGTTTTCCTTGCCGCCGCTGTAGCCCGATACTACGGCCTGCACGCCTTTCAGCTCCTCGAATATTTCCTCGGTGCACCAGAAACAGCCCCCGGCAAAAGTAGCCGTAGCCAGGCCAGCCATATTGGCGGGAGCCGGGCCTGTAGTGGAGCGCGTAAGCGGACCGGTTTTAGTCTGGGCCTCGGCCGGGCGGCGCTCCGAGCAGGAGGCCAGCAACAGAATCAGCAGGGCCGCGAGGCCATTTTTAAGCAGGGTCATCAGCGGGAGAAATAAGTGGGGTTCGAAACAGAAACAGCGTATCTACGCAACTGTTGCCGCCCCGGACGTGGGGCCGGGCCGCAGGCGTTTGCTTTCGGGTTGGCGGGGTGGTTTCTTCGGGGATGCTAACCTTGCTTTTCGGCGTGAAAGTTCCTGCGCGTACCCCGTGGCCGAGCCTGCGGCCGAACCTCTGGCCGGCCCTGGGCCTGACCCTGCTGCCCGGGCTGCTGTCGGCCCAAAACCTGTTGCCCATCGAAGCGCAGGTACCCGCCTCGGTGCGCTGGTACGAGGTGCGCACGCCCCACTTCCGGGTGCTGTACCCGGCCGGCTTCGAGGAGCGCGCCCGCCGCACTGCCCACCGCTTGGAGCAGGTACATGAGCCCGGCGGCGCGTCGCTGGGCCTGAGCGGGCGGCCGGTTTCGGTGGTGCTGCAAACCCGCACTACCATCGGCAACGGCTTCGTGTCGCTGCTGCCCCGTCGCTCCGAGTTCTACACCACCTTCCCCCAGGACCCGTTCCTGAGCGGCACCCTCGACTGGCTGGATGAGCTCACGGTGCACGAATACCGCCATGTGGTGCAGTTTGATAAAGCCCACCAGGGCCTGGGGCAGCTGGGCTACCTGCTGGGCGGCTACGGTGGCCTGGGCCTCACCACCCTGGGCGTGCCCGATTGGTTTGCCGAAGGCGACGCCGTGGGCACCGAAACGGCCCTCACCCGCAGCGGCCGGGGCCGCATCCCCAACTTCGACGCCTACTTCCGGGCCAACCTGCTGGCCGGGCGGCGCTACTCCTACGCCAAGGCCGTGGCCGGCTCCTTCCGCGACAACGTGCCCAACCATTACGTGCTGGGTTACTTCCTCACCACCCGCCTCAAGCGCACTGCCCCCGACGCAGGCATCTGGGGGACGGTGCTGAACCGCTACTACCGCTTCCCGGTGTACCCGCTGTCTTTCTCGGATAAGCTGCGCCGCACCACCGGCCTGCGCACCGACGACCTGTACGCCACCACCGTGCGGGAGCTGGACAGCCTCTGGCGCGCCGAGGCCGCCGCCCGCCCCCTCACCCCCGCCACCGAGTTGCCCGTGGCCGCCACCGAAAAGGTATTCACCGAGTACCAGTATCCGCAGTACACTACTGGCGGCGCGGTGCTGGCCCTGAAAAGCGGCCTGGGCCACACGCCCCGGCTGGTGGAGCTGCAGCCCGGCCGCCCCGAGCGGGAGCTGTGGGTGCTGGGCCTGCACCACAACGCCGAGCAGCTCTCGGCGGGCGGCATGCGGGTGGCCTGGCTGGAGTTCCGCTACGACCCGCGCTGGCAGCAGCAGGTGTACTCCGAGGTGCGGGTACTGGACCGCAGAAGCAGTCTGACCCACTTGCTCCGGCCCGGCCGCCGCACCCGCTACACCGCCGCTGTCCTCTCCCCCGATGGGCAGCATCTGTTGGCCGTTAGCACCGATTCCAGCTACCAGCACCGGCTGCACCTGCTGGATGCCAGCTCCGGCGCGGTGCTGCGCACGTTCGACAACCCTGATAATCAGCCCTACCTGCACCCGCGCTTCGGGGCCGAGGGGCGCACGGCGGCCGTGGTGCGGCTGGAAGCGGCCGGCAAGCGGCTGGAGCTGCTGGACCTGACCACCGGCCAGGCCCGGGTGCTGCTGCCCGCCGCCAACGACAACATCGCCCAGCCCCAGCCCTGGCAGGAGTACGTGCTGTTCAGCTCGCCCCGCTCGGGCCAGGAGGAAATCTACGCCGTGCACACCACCACCGGCGAGGTACGCCAGGTAACCAGTCGGCCCGTGGGCAGCTACCACCCCACCGTAAGCCCCGACGGGCAACGGCTGGCCTTCCACGAAATTCGGGCCCAGGGCAGCCGGGTGGTGGAAATGCCGCTGAATCCGACCGCCTGGCTTCCGGCCCCACCCGCCGCCCCGGCGCCTAACCGCTACGCCGATGAGCTGGCAGCCCGGGAGCCCGGCACCCGCACCATCGGCCCTGTGCTCCCCACCGATTCGGTGGCGGGTGCAGCGCTGGTGGCCCGCCGCTACCGCCGCCTGCCCCACGCGCCTAACCTGTACGGCTGGGGTCTGGTGCAAAGTCCCTCGGGCAACGGCCTCAACCTGGGCCTACGCGCCCAGGACGTGCTCAGCACCACCCAGGCCGTGGCGGGCGTGGGCTTTGATGGGGTGGAGCGTACCGGCCGCGTGTTTGCCGACGTGAGCTACCAAGGCCTATGGCCGGTGCTGGATGCGGGGGTGGAATACGGTGGCCGCCGGGCCATCGGGCCGGTGCCGGGCGGCGTGCGTGAGGATCAGTGGCAGTACACCCGCCTGAGCCTGGGCAGCCGTCTGCCGCTGGTATTTACTCAGTCGCGTATGCTCACCTCGCTCAGCGTGGGCGCGTATTATCAGCTGGAGAAAACCCAGGGCTACGATTTTACCCGGCGGTTTATCAACGAGGTGGGCAGCCGGCCGCTGCACGCGCTGCTGGGCAGCGTCAGCTTTGCCCGCACCCTGCGCCAGAGCTACCGCGACGTGGCGCCGCGCTGGGGCCAGAGCCTGAGCCTCACGGCCCGGGGCACGCCGTTCGGGGCGGGACTGGCGGCCCGGCAGCTGGCGGCCCAGGGTAGTCTGTTTCTGCCGGGGCTGGGCTGGCACCACGCCGTGCGCCTGCGGGCTGGCTATCAGCACCAGCAGCAGGACGAATATCGGTTCGGGGCGGCCATTTTCTACCCGCGTAACCTGCCCTATCTCAGCGGGAATCAGCTTACCTCCTTCAGCGGCGAGTACCGCCTGCCTTTGGCTGATGTACACTGGGAGCTGGGCCGGGTGCTCTACGTCCAGCGCCTCAAGGCCAACGTGTTTACCGACGGCGTGCGGGTGGTATCCGACAACTTCCGCAACACCTACTACTCCGCTGGCTTCGACGTCTCGGCCGTATTCAACCCGCTACGCCTGCGTACGCCGCTTGAAGTGGGCCTGCGCACCGTCTATGACTCCTATTATCAACGCTGGCAAGTCCAGCCCCTGGTGCTGAACGTAGGCTTCTGAAGCCGCAAGGGTGAAGCTGTGAAAGGTGAAATGGTGAAAGCGCAGCCACCTGGCAAATGACGCCCTGATGAACGGCCACAAATTCGGCTCACACCAAAACAGCCCCGGCGGCGCGACAAGTTGATGTCGCGCCGCCGGGGCTGTTGGTTGTTCGGGTTGTATGCTCGCAGGTTACTTCATCATTTCACAACTCCACCGCTTATTCGGCCTTAAACACCAACAACGGCTCGGCGTGCTGCGCGTCGTAGAGGGAGAGGCGGCGGTGGCTGATGACGTAGCGGGCTACCATCGGCAGCAGCGTGAGGTAGCGGTTTTCCGCGTCCTGGCCGGCGCAGGTGGCGTACGTGCTGGCCTGGGTGGAAAAGCTCAGCTGGGGTGAGCCGGCCCTAAGGGTGTACTTGCCGCCATACTGGTTGCAGAACGCGCGGCCGTTGTTGGTACTGCCCACCGAGTTCAGCAGCAGGTCAGGAACAGTACTGCTGGGCTGAGCTACGGGGGGCTGCCCCTCCAATTCCGTCAGAACCCAGCGCTGGTCGAGCAGGTACACGGGGGCCGGTACCGGCTCATCATCTTTGGCACAGCTGCCGAGGAGGAGGAGGGCCGGCAGCAACAGAAAGGAGCGCAAAGTAGACATCGGCAAAAAGAAATATAACAGTGTAATAAGACAGCGGGAAGAGCCCCCAAACGGCGCAATGGTTGCACCCGCGGGGCCGGTAACTGGGCCCAGATTACTATCCGGCGGGCCTTGCCGGCTGCCGTTGGCCGCCAGGCAGGAAACGGTGTCGTTATTTTCTCAAACTGAAACGAAAATAGAAATAGGGATTTGTATATTTCGCCTTAAATCAGGTTGATAGACCGCTCATATTTTGGTGCATACCTTTTCTCCGCAGGGCAATAAGAAGATGGTTGCCGTCGGTTGTTAGAAGTAAACTTGCCTCACCAGTTCTTGTGACCCACTCCTCAGTGAACGAACATCCCGCCTCCGTCCGGACCACCCTGTTTGAGCGGCCTTTTCTGACGCTGACGTATGATGAGGACAACCGCTGGCTGCACGCCCAGTGGCGCGGCCACCTCACGCTGGAGGCTGTCCGGGAGGGCTCGGAGGAGGTTTTGGCCCTGGTGCGCACCCACCGTTACCAGCGGCTCCTCAACGATAATACCCGCGTAACGGAGCTGGGCCTCAGCGAGGAGCAGCAGGCCGGCTACCAGATTATGCACCTGCTCTTTGAGGCGGGCCTGCACTACCTGGCCTGGATTTATGCGCCGGTGCCCCAGGGCCGCTCCTACGCCGAAAACTCAGTGGCCGTGGCTGGCTGGCCATTGATTCTGACGTTTGAGGAATACGAAACCGCCGCCGAGTGGCTCCGGCAGGCTCCCTGAAAATGGCTGAGCGAGTAAGCAGCGGGGTTGGCCGGTAGCTCTGCCACGTTGGCCGAAGGTGCCGGGCCGCGTGCCGGCGGCGTCCGTAAAATTGTTCGGGTTGGCTACTGGAGCTGGCCGGTTACGAATAATGCCCACGGGCCACTGATCCATGGCTGAACTACGGCTCCATACCGAACCTTGCGGTGAGCTGCTTTTATTACCCCACGTCCCGTGTCTGATGGTGCGCTGGAATGGCTTCGCCAACAGCCAGAACCTTCGTTTTCTGCTTAATAAAGGCCTGGAGTTGTACCAGCACTACGCCCCGCAGTATCCGGGGCTGGGCTGGGTAACGGACGCCCGCCGCTTCGGGGCCATGCTGCCCGCCGACCAACAATGGGCCGTTGCCGACTGGAACCACCGCGCCTGCGCGGCCGGGATTCGGCGGCTGGTATTCCTGACTCCCGAGAATATCTTTGGCCAGATTGCCATTCAGCAGTACGCTCAGAACACGGCCCATGCCACGGGGCTGCGCGTTAGCTGCGTTTCGTCGGTAGAGGCGGCGGTGCGGGAACTGGCTGGTTAAGTGCAGTTGTGTAGCCGGGTATTGCGGCGGGCGAATGTTTTTTAAGTAGCGTGTGTTGGCCTGGCATTGTCCTATTGCCTATCTTCTGCCATGCGAGTACTCCACCACCTCTGCCTGACATCCGGCTGCGCCCTGGGACTATTAGTTCCGACCAGCGCCCCGGCGGCCGGCTCCACTTCCGTTACCGTCGTTATTTCGTCGCTGGCCTCTACTACATCGTCGGTTAAACTCTATTTTTATAATGTGCGGGAGCGGTTTCTGACCAAAGGCGGCTACGCGTTTATGCGCGTGGTGAAGCCCGGCGGCCAGCATCAGGTAAGCCTGCCCGTAGACCTGCCGCCCGGCGACTGGGCCGTGGCCATTACCCAGGATGTGAACAATAACGACAAGCTGGATAAGAATATGATGGGTATTCCGACCGAGCCCTTCGCCTTCTCCAACAACGTGCGCCCCCGCTTTTCGCCCCCCGCCTTCGATGACTGCAAGTTCACGGTGGGCGGGCCCGCTAAGGTGGTCAGCATCGTCCTGACCAAGTAGCTTGCTTACTCCTTCCGAAACGGATGAGCCCCCCGCGCCAGTCGTTCGGTCATTTCCACCGCTCGGCGGGCGCGGGTTTCCGCCTGTTTTGCCGAGCTGATGTGCTGGGCCACTGCCCGCCGCATACTGCCCGAAAGATGCGCGAATTGTTCCGCTGCCTCGGGCCAGGCCTCGAAGGCTTCGGCCAGTTCCGATGGTAAATCCACGTGGTCGGGCTCGGGGTCGGGGGCCAGCTCCAGATAGACGCGCTGGCCCAACCGGATACCAATAGTGCGGCAGAGGTCCTTATTAATCATCAGGTAGCGGCCCCCACCGGGTAACGGCAGCAGGCCCAGGCGCACCGGGTGGCCATTGAGCGTGCCCATAATCCGGCGGGTGCTCTTGCCCAGGGCCAGCAGGGCCAGCGGCGGCACCACCACTATCTGAGTGGGCATAAAGCTGGGGCCGCCACGCTCCAGGGTAGTTTCGAAAGTAGCAGTCGGGAGCAAGGGAGTAGGATGAAATAGGTCTGTGAGCCTGCTTAACGGGAAGCCGGGACGGCTGGAAACCTTTTGGGGGTTCTTGGGCTTATACTCGCTTCAAATCGATTCGTATTCGCCATGAAAATAGAAATCTGGTCCGACATCCTCTGCCCCTTCTGCTACATCGGGAAGCGGCGCCTCGAAAAAGCCCTGGCCACCTTTGAGCACGCCGCCGAAGTGGACATCCAATGGCGCAGCTTCGAACTGGACCCCAATGCAAACCCTACGCCCGGTGAAAGCCAGTATGCCCTCCTGGCCCGGAAATACGGCAACACCGAAGCCTGGGCCCGCCAGATGAGTGCCAACATGGCCCAGTCGGCCGCCGAGGAAGGGCTGGCCTTCGACTTTGACCGGGTGGTACCGGCCAACTCCCTGCATGCCCACCGCCTGGTGCACCTGGCCGCCCAGCACGGCCGGCAGGACGCGGCCAAGGAGCGGCTGTTCAAAGCCTATCTGGAAGAAGGCCTTAACATCAACGACGAAGCTACCCTCACGCGCCTCGCTGCCGAGCTGCAGCTGCCTGCTGAGGAAGTGACCGAGCTGCTGACCTCCGATAAGTTTGCGCAGCAGGTCCGCTACGATGAATACCAGGCGCAGCAGCTCAACATCCGGGGCGTACCCTATTTCGTGTTCGACGATAAGTACGCCGTATCGGGGGCGCAGCCGACGGAGCTGTTCCAGGAGGTGCTGGCCAAAGTGTGGGATGAAGCCCGCCCCCAGCCGGTGCAGCTGGCCGGCTCCGATGGGGCCGCCTGCGGCCTTGATGGCAGTGCCTGCTAGCAGCACGGTACCGTTCGACTCATTAAGAAAAAGGCCACCTCAACAGAGGTGGCCTTTTTCATGTGGTGTACCCGAAAGCTACTCAGCCGCCGTGAAAAGCAGGAGTGGTTTAGTGGAGTTGGTGGCATCATAGAGGCGCAGCTCCCGGCCGCTGATTTCGTAGCGTACGGTTTTGGGTAAGGCTGCGAGGTAGTTGTCCTCAATGGTTTGTGCCGGGCAGGTAGTGCGCGTGGAACCCTGCTGGCTGATGGTCAGCTGGCCGGCAGTAGCCCCCTGCGTAAAGGTGCCGCTGAAGGAATTGCACGGGGCCAGGCCGGCAGTAGCGCGGCTACCAGCGTCGAACTGGATGTAGGAGCGGTAGGTGTCGGAGTAGCTTGACAGGCTGATGGGAACTGCCTCTACTTCGGTCAGCATCCAGCGGGTGGCGGATAGCTCGGTAGAAGCCGGTTTGGGAGTGTCCTGCTGGCAGCTGCTCACCAGACAGGTGCTCATAAGACTCACGCAAAGAGTAAGGATACGCATACTACACAGGGTAAAATGAACGGATACCAGCGGGAGTCCGGTGAGGGAGTGAAGGTTGCACGGGCAAGCCGCGGCCGGGCACGATGGAGGCCCGCCTGGCCTCGGCCGGCATAGCTGAACCATAACTAGTGCGCTGTCAGGGGAGTATAGTAGCGTAGCATCAGTGCTCATACTTTGTTACTTCGTCATGAAAACGACCCTCTCCATTTTCCTGCTTCTGTTGGTTGGCCTGCTGGCCGGTTGCTCTGCGCCGGTAGCAGTGCAGCAAAAACCCGGTACCGACTTCAGCCAGTACCGCACCTACGACTGGGCCACTACCGAGGTGAAGTCTGCCGATTCCCAGAACCCTATTTACCGGAGTGCCCTCAACGACCAGCAGATTCAGCAGTCCATCAGCAGTGAGCTGGCCAAGCGCGGCATCCGGCCGGCTACCGGCTCGGCCAAACCCGATTTCTACCTTACCTATCACCTCTACATTGAGGAAGCGGAGCGTACGGTAGCCAATCCGCCCGCCCCAGGCTATGCCTTCCCCTATTCCGTTTCGTACCGGGGCGGCTACCTGCCCATCAACTACGGCTACTGGTACACCACGCCCTACTACAACACTGGTTACCGCACTGAGACGTTCACCGAGGGTACCATGATTCTCGACTTCATTGATGCGCGCAGCAACAACCTGGTCTGGCGCGGCTCCGTGGCCGATGCCGTGAACAACCCGGCCCGGCTGGGCGAGGAGTTCGGGAAATCGGCCAAGGATATTCTGGACGAATTCCCGGTTGAGAAGCTGTAGAATCCTTCGGCAATCCGGCTCCGGCAGATGGCCCGGGGCCGGAAAAGGCCGGAGCCTCAAACCGCTTCAATAGCCTGAATGCGGGCTTCAAACTCCTCATTGGGCAGTGTGGAGCGATTTTTTACCCGGGTTTTGTAGGTATAAATGGTATTGATGGAATAGCCCAGCATGCGGCTGATCTGCTCGCTGTCCGCAATGCCCAGCCGGATGAGGGCGAAAATCCGCAGCTCGGTGGTCATGAGCTGGTCTTCGGGCGGCTGAATCCGGTCTTCCTCTTTGAACAGGGCGTTGAACTGGTCGATAAAGTGCGGGAACAGCCGTAGGAACACCGTGTCGAAGCCTTTGAACAGCTCGTTGCGCTCCTTTTTGATGTTGATGCCATCGGCCAGCTTTTGCACCGTGGCGTACTGCTTGTTGCCCAGCAGCGTATCGAGCGACTTTTTCAGGGCCTCGATCTTATCGATGTACTGCGAGTTGTTGTGGAAGTAGTACCCAATGTATTCCTCCTTGATCTTGTTGGCCTCGTTCAGCCCCATGTTCAGCTGGCGCAGGTCGCGGTTCCGTTCCCGCAGCTCCCGGTTGGTTACGTCGATGAGCTTGCCTGCTTTCTGCAGCTTGCGGAGCTGCTTGAGGATGATGAAGACAAACCCCGCCACGAAAAGGGCCAGCAGCGTGATGATGATGGAGTACGTTTTCAGCGACTTGCGCTGGCTCTCAATGATGTTGATTTTCTGCCCCTCAATGAGGGAGAAAACGTGGCTGATTTCAATCTGGCGCTGGCGGGCCTTGTAGAAAGCCGCTTCTTCCCGGGCCTCCTTGATGAAGGTGTAGGCGTTTTCCAGGTCGCCGCGCCGGTAGCAGTAGTCGGATAGCCGGAAGATGGCCACGGTTTCCTTGGTGGCCGTTTTTACATCGGCCGTGGCCGACACCAGCAGCAGCTCGAAGGCCTTGTCTTCCTGGCCCAGCAGCCCGTAGATGTAGGCCGTGGCACTGGCACTTACCGCCAGCTGATGCAGGGTGATGCGGGGCAGCCGGCGAATCTGGTTGTAGATAGCCACCCCACCCCGCAGATTACCGGTTTTAATGGCCCGAAACTCCTGAATGGACAGATAGTCGTAGGAGCCGGGGCGGGTGAAGCGCAGCGCGGTATCGGCGTAGGCCAGGGCTTTGGCGTAGTAGGCGGGCCGGTATACCTGGTCCTGGTTGTAGTCGCCCAGGTCGTTGTAGGCGCGGGCTTTCAGGAAGTAGAACTCCAGCTTATCGGCTTCCGTCAGGCCGTCGGGGCGGACGCTGTCGAGCGTTTCGAACGTTTCCTTGAACATGCCCGAGGAAAGCAGAATGAAGGCCAGCTTGAGCTTGGCCACCTCCGTTTTCCGGGGGCTGTTGAGCTGCTCGGCAATGCGGATAATCTTCTGCGAGTACACAAAAGCCGAATCGTACTTGAAGGCCTTGTACTCCTCGTAAATACGCAGACCCAGGTCGAACCTGGCGTCGTCGTCGCGCTTGTTGGACGCGAAAGCGGCCGTCAGGATGGCAATCCGGTGCCACCGCTGCGCATCGTATTGCTGCCTGCGCGCCAGAGTTTGGTTGAGCTCGGCCAGCAGCTTGCTGGCGGCATCCGCTTTGGCGAAGCAGGGCAACAAACAAACCAACAGGCCACAAAACAGGAGTACGCGCTTCACTAGGCAGGATTGCTAATCACCTGATACGGTGGCGGCCAAAAGTAGGAAATAGTTGGGGGAAGCCCCCTGGTTGAGCCTGCGCCGCCGGAGCCGCCGGAACAAGGGCGCCGGTGCCGGAGGGGCGAAAAAAAGCCGCTACCGGCCGTGCCGCCGCAGTTGCTCGTTGGCGGGGGACATTGTTGGAGGAGCGCATACCCGGCAGGTGCAGCGGGAAAGTGGGGTTGGCAGCGGGCGGAGTGGAACCCGCGCGGGGGCAGAAAGCTATGTATGGCGGTCTGGGGAGGGCCTGGAGTGGCCGCAAAAACGGCCGCCCCTGAGCAGGAACGGCCGTGGCAGGAACACCATGCTGACTACGGTTGGATAGGTAGCGGCAACCGGGCAGCGGTGGCCTAGCTGGGCGTGGGCACTGGCTGGGGGAGGGGGAAGGGGGCCGGCTTCTCGGGGCGGGCGGCGGTGTTGATGGTTTGGCGGGCCGACTGGTAGGCGGTGAAGAAGCGGGGCTCGGGGCGCTGGTAGCGCACGAGGTACTTATCGAGGCGGTTGCGGAGCAGGGCCACGGCGGCGCGCAGGTTGGTGGTGAGGGCCTGGGTGTGGGCTTTGCCGTCGGCGGAGGCGAGGCGGGGGGCGGTTTGCTCCTGCTGGAAGGCGGTGAGGGCGGCGGCCAAGTCGGTAAGCTCCTGCTGGGTAACGCCCTGGTCCTGGAGGGCGGTGAGGTGGGCGGTGGCCTGGGTGTGGATGTTTTTGCTGATGCGGGCCAGGTCGTTGTCGGGGGCGCGGCGGAGCTGGCGCTCGGTGTAGTCGGCGTCGGTGTGGAGGCGGATGTCCTGCTGCTCGTCGGCGTAGGCGAGCAGGGCGGCGGCTACTTCGGCGGCGCGCTGGGCCAGGTGGAGCTTGGTGGCCTTCTTCACGGCCCCGGCGCTGCGGGGGGCGGCGGCCCCCTGCTGGGTTTCGGCGGTGGGGTCCAGGTCCTGGACCAGAGCGGCCAGCTCGGCGCGGGCGGTGCTGAGGGCCTTGTTGGTGGCATAGACCCCGGCGTACTGGTCGAGGACGGCGAGGGTGGCCTGCATCATGGTGAGGCGGGCGCGTTGCTTATCGGTCATAATAGGGTAAGGGTTAAGTACCTGCGGAAGGTAGGCGGTGGCGGCAGCATCTGCTAAGCTGGGCGGTAACTTTTTTTTGCCGGGGTGGCAACGGGCGCTACCCTAGTGGCAATGGGCGCTGACCACGTGGCAAGGCCCTCGGACCTAGTGGCAACGCCTGCTGACCTAGTGGCAAAGTCCTCGGACCTGGTGGCAACGCCTGCTAACCTAGCGGCAACGCCTGCTGACCTAGTGACAAGAGCATCTGACCTGGTGACAACGCCTGCTGACCTAGTGGCAAGAGCATCTGACCCGGTGACAACGGTCAGTGGTGGTCTGACAAGCCGTGCTAACCAGGTGGCAAGACGTAGTAACGGGGGCGCAACGTCCTCAGCCCGCCGCTGCAGAGGCTGCAGCAGCGGCGGGAGTAATTGGATTAATTATTCAGTTCCGCTCCGATACCGGACGCCGCCAGGTAAGTAGGAACGGCAAGCACCCCAGGATCAACAGCCCAGAGCCGACAATACCTAAACACGTAGCCAGCGGCCACGCTTCAAATGGCCACTGCAGGTATGCCAACCCACTTTTGACGGCTTCGCTTTTATAGTAATGCGTCCAGGAAGTGACTATGGCGAACATGAACAACGCAATGGGAAGTAGCTTGCTTTCCCGCCTATGCCACACCACCAGTGCCGAAAAAACGCAACTGACCAGAATAGCCAGAAGCACTGCATATAAAGGGTCTAGAATCAATCCGGCTAGGTCCTCTGACTTCAATCCTCGAGGAGAGTCAATGACTGCTTGCATCCCTTCCTGCTCATACAATTCCAGTATTTCGGCATAGGGAATCAGTGCTAATTGTCGCGCACTAAGGATGAGCAAGGGTACGGATAGAAAATGCAGAAGAAGTAAACGCCAGTTGATGCGGCTGAGGCGGAAAGTCATACTCACGAGGCTGGTACCGTTACGGAAGGCGTCTGTTCGAGACGTGATTGTAGCTCCTGTATTCGGTCTGCTGCTTGAAGATTCGAGCCGGTATCTATGGCATTCTGTAGCTGCTTGTACGCAGCCTGGAGAAAGACTTTAGCCTGAATCGTGTTTCCTTCGGCCCACAACACAGCTGCTTGGGCAAAAAGCCCTTCCTGCGCCGTGAAAGGCTTTACCTGTTTGGCGCGGTTCAGCCAATGGCGCGCGTGCTCTACATTGTGGGTGCGCAGAGCTGCTATGTATGCTGCTTCGCAGCACAGGTACTGTTGCACCTCGGCTGAGGCAAGGTGCTTCCGATCCAGCGCCTCATTCAGGTGCCGCCGGGCGCTGTCCAAGTCTTGGCAGTCATCGAAGTAGATATAAGCCCAAGAATGAGCGTAGCAGTCCAGTACATTCTCGCCGGTGGCTTCGCTGCTATACGCTAGAAGGCCATGTACCCATTCAGTATTCCACAGGCGCGGTCGAGTACCCTGGTAAGAAGACCCCGAGAGTTTCAGCAGAAACAACTGCTGAAACATGGCCTTATCCCGTCGGAGCATATGTGACAGCATGAGGCTATCCTGAACATAGCCGGTAGTAGTTCCTACAGGCACGAACCCCAGTACTCCTTGCACGATGGATATCCAACCGAAGATAAAAAGGAACGTGGAGAACAGATACTCGGGTAAGCTATTCTCTGGGGTGCTGCCAAAAGACTCAGGCAAAGCTGTTATGAGTAGGAAGGCCAAACCACCACTGAGCAGGTTAGCTGTCGGACCAGCGGCTACTACCAGCATATATCGGCGGCGTAGGTGGTCGTAGTTGGTGGTATACACCCGGACCATACCGCCCACTTTAGCCACAAGCTTCTGCAAGCGAGCTTGCCAGCCGGCAGCCTTTCGTTCCAGATGTAAAGGCCCAACAGTAAAGGATACTACTGTAAAGCTTGCTGATAGTGCTCCTACTACATGGCCTAGCTCATGGATAATGACATCTAAGAAATTGGCAAACACGACTGTGAGTAGCCAAAGCAACAGCAAAACGGGCCAGGGCAAGTGCAAGGCCTCGGCTCGGGAGGAGATGTTGGTAAGCCAATCATCGCCTTTTATCCACAGCAACAGGCCCAGCAAAAAGGCCAAATTGAGTACTCCTTGCCTTCTCTTCTTTTGCTTCAATTGCTCAGGGGTGAGGGAAGCGTCTGGCGTATCGGGCTTAGAAAGATCCAGCATAGGTTCAACAGAAAGATATAGTGCCCAGGCATAGGTTAACTGGCAATAAAAATAGGCGCTGTTCCCGAAGAAACAGCGCCTATCCACACTAACCTCTTTTACACCTCATCGTTTCCTCACTCACCAACTCGCTCAGAATCCTCTTGGCGGCCTGGACGCGTTGAACGTCCTCGAAGGAGATGATGAGCTGTTCTTTGCGCTCCTTTGAGCAGGTTCTTCCGGCGCGGGAGCTTCTCGAAGCCGGTCTGGCCGGGGCCAGCCAGCGCCGGCGCACGCTAATGGGGAGGGGAAAGAGGGGGGAGGGTAGCCCCTGCGTACGCACATTCCGGGTGAACCCGCGTACTTTGTAGCAACTACTCCCGTGGACTATGCCCGACCCCGCCGCCGCTGCCGGTTTCCCCCGCCTCACCTACCTGCGCATCAAAAACTACCGCGCCCTGCGCGATGTGGAGCTGCGCGACCTGACGCCGCTGACGGTGCTCATCGGCCCCAACGGCAGCGGCAAATCCACGGTGCTGGATGCGCTGGCGTTTCTGGCCGAAGCGGTGAGCGGCAACCTGCAACAAGCCTGGGAAAAGCGCAACCGGTTTGCGGGGATGCGCACGCGCGGGCAGGACGGGCCGATTGAGTTTGAGGTGGGAATTGCTCTTGATTCCGGAGAAGTTCTGACTTATGTACTTCAAATAGATGAAGGAGATGGCCTAGTCTGGGTTACGGACGAAATGCTGCATGTTGGCGTACATGATCAAGGAGTTAAATTATTCTATCTCGATGAATCAGCCTTTTCAAGAACAGTTCTTGGAAAGTCAAACATTTATAGAAGCGAAAAACTCTCTGATATAGGTATCACCAAAACATCCGCTCTCGAATCTTTGGTCCCATTTCGGAGTCGCACAGGAGAATACTACCAAGTGGCACATCAACTTGGTTTAGAGCCATCTTTTGAAGTCATACTCTCAGAGGCTCTCACCTCCTACCGCTACATCCACCTCACCGACGACCACCTGAAGGGCTACTCCGATGCGGGGCCGCGGGAGAAGATGTCGGCGAATGGGGACAACCTGCCCAACGTGCTGTACTACCTGCACACCCGGCACCCGGAGGCGCTGGCCCGCATCAGCGAGCAGCTGCGGCGCTGGGTGCCGGGGCTGGCGGAGGTGGTGATGGAAAGCACCTCCGATGAGCGGCTGCTGCTGCGCTTCCGGGATGCGCCGTTTGAGAAGCCGCTGCCGGCGCAGTATATGTCGGATGGCACGATGCGGCTGGCGGCTTTGCTGACGCTGCTGTATGAGCCCAACGCCACCGGGCTGCTGGGGATTGAGGAGCCGGAAAACGAGCTGCACCCGCGTCTGCTGCCGCGTTTGGCCGAGGAGCTGAGCAAAGCCACCGAAACGCGGCAGCTGCTGGTGGCTACCCACTCGCCCTTCCTGCTGGATGCGCTGGAGCCGGAGCAGGTCTGGATTCTGCACCGGGGCGCGGATGGCTACACCCAGGCCACGCGCACGGCGGATATTCCGCAGGTGAAGGAGCTGGTGGAGGATGGCTCGCCGCTGGGCTACCTCTGGACCAGCAACTTCTTCCGCCTCGGCGACCCGCTGGCTCCCCGCACCTCAGCCGCGCAGTAACATGCACATTGAATTTCTGCTGGAAGAACCGTCGTCGGAGGCCGCGCTGAATATTCTGCTGCCCAAACTGTTGCCGGCTGGGGCTACCTTTCACTGCCACCCGCACCGGGGCAAAACCGATTTATTCCAGCGCCTGCCGGGCCGGTTGAAAAACTACGCCCGGCGGCTGGCACAGGAGCCGGAGCTGCGCGTCGTGATTCTGATGGACGCCGATACGGATTGCCGCCGGCGGAAAGCGGAACTGGAACAGGTAGTAGCCAAGGCGGGCCTGCTGACCAAAACCACGGCGACCGGGCAGCCTTTCCGCATTCTTACCCGGTTGGCGGTGCAGGAGCTGGAAGCCTGGTTCCTGGGTGACCGGGAGGCCATCCAGGCGGCGTATCCCCGCGTCCGGCCGCAGCATTTCGGGGGCTTACCCCACGACCCCGACACCATTGTGGACACCTGGGAAACGTTGTGGCGCGTGTTGCGGGAAGGCAAGTATTATCTGGCGGGTAAAGCCAAAATAGAGTGGGCCGAAACCATTGCCCCGCATCTGGAGCCGGACCGGAATCAGTCGGCCAGCTTTCAGTATTTCCGGCAGGGGTTGGCGCTCCTTTTAAACGATTGAGGCAAGGATTAGCTCTTGCCCTATACTTGCAGAGTAGATGTCTTACATTTCATTTGTCCCATGCGCAACGCTTATTCACGGCCTTTAGTGGCCCTATTGACTATTCTCCCTCTCGTGAGCTTCGGGCAGGAAACCAAAAAGGTGAACCTCAAATTTCAGAACCCGTGGTACCGGGAAGAGTACTCGGTATTGAAATCTGACCTCAAAACCAAGCAGGGCTTATACCGCAAATACGTGGGTGGAGCCCGCGAAAATCTTGTGGAGGAGGGCTATTTCACCAACGGCCAGAAGGACAGCTTATGGACCGAATACAGCCGATGGGAGCGGAATGCTCTGCGGGCCAAAGGGCGCTACCGGCAGGATCAGAAAGCAGGGATTTGGGAATACTACACGTATAAGCTTGAACTGGAGCAGCGCTATGATCATACCAGGCACCAGCTATTGTTTCAAAAGCCACGGGAGGCAGACTCGAAGCTCACATTTAAGCCAGTAGGCCCTGCGGCCACTTTCGAAACCGAGCCAGTGTATATAGGCGGCTTCACCAGTATGCTTACGTTTATTGGCGAGAATGTGAAGTACCCGGTGGCAGCTTTACGCAATCAAGTATCAGGGACGGTGCGCATAGCCTTTACCATTGCCCCCGACGGTACGGTTTCTAACTACCGCATTGCCCACTCGGTCGCTACCAGCCTAGACGAAGAATCTTTGCGTGTAGTAAAGTTTCTGCCCGTAACATGGATTCCGGCGCAGGCATCAGGTAAGCCAGTAGCCGCTGAATGCGAAGTGCCGGTTTCCTTTGATATGAGATAGATAACAGAAGAGCCTGCTCTATTCCATAGCAGGCTCTTCTGTTATCTATACTCTACACCCCCACCGTCTCCTCACTCACCAACTCGTTCAGAATCCGCTTGGCGGCCTGGACGCTTTTCACGTCCTCGAAGGAGATGATGAGCTGTTCTTTGCGCTCCTTCATGGAAGCGGAGCGCGGGTGGGTCTGCACGTAGCTGAGGATGTTGCCGAAGGTGGCGCCCTGGAAGTAGGGCTCGTTGTTGGTGGCCGGGATGAAGCCTTTGAGCAGGTTCTTCTTGAGCGTGAGCTTCTCGAACCCGGTCTGGCAGGCCAGCCAGCGCAGGCGCACGATGTCGGCGAGCTGCTCTACTTCCTCGGGCAGCGGCCCGAAGCGGTCCACGATGCCGGTGAGCAGCTTGCGCAGCTCCTCGGCGTTTTTGGCCCGGTCGAGCTTGCTGTATAGCTGCAGGCGCTCCGAGACGCTGCTCACGTAGCGGTCCGGAATGAGCACCTGCAGGTCGGTTTCGATGTTACACTCCTTGGGGCCGCTGGTGCCGGCGGCCTGCTGGAGGCGCTGGGTGGGGTCGCCGAGGAACAGGTCGCGGAACTCGGTTTCCTTGAGCTCCTGCACCGCCTCGTCGAGAATCTGGTGGTAGGTTTCGAAGCCCAGGTCGTTGATGAAGCCCGACTGCTCGCCGCCCAGCAGGTTGCCCGCGCCCCGGATGTCGAGGTCGCGCATGGCCACGTTGAAGCCCGCGCCCAGGTCCGAAAATTCTTCGAGGGTGCTCAGGCGCTTGCGGGCATCGGAGGGCAGGCCGGCCACCGGGGGCGTGAGCAGGTAGCAGTAGGCCTTTTTGTTGGAGCGGCCCACCCGGCCCCGCATCTGGTGCAGGTCGGAGAGGCCGTGCATGTGGGCGCGGTTGATGAGGATGGTGTTGGCGTTGGCAATGTCGAGGCCCGACTCGATGAGGGTGGTGGCCACCAGCACGTCGTAGTCGCCGTCCACAAACTTCATCATGCGCTTTTCCAGCAGGTCGCCGTCCATCTGGCCGTGCACGTAGGTCACGCGGGCATCGGGCACGAGGCGCAGAATCATGCTGGCCTGCTCCTCGATGTCCTTGACGCGGTTGTGCACGAAAAACACCTGCCCGCCCCGTTTCAACTCGCGGGAAATGGCGTCGCGGATCAGCAGCTCGTCGTAGACGTGCAGCTCGGTTTGCACCGGCTGGCGGTTGGGCGGGGGCGTGGCAATCACGCTCAGGTCGCGGGCGCCCATCAGCGAGAAGTGCAAAGTGCGCGGAATGGGCGTGGCCGACAGCGTGAGCGTGTCCACGTTCACCTTGATTTCCTTGAGCTTGTCCTTGGTTTTCACCCCGAACTTCTGCTCCTCGTCAATCACCAGGAGGCCCAGGTCCTTGAACTGCACGTCCTTGTTGGTGAGGCGGTGGGTGCCGATGAGGATGTCGGTTTTGCCCTCGGCCACCCGGCCCAGCGTCTCCTTGATTTGCTTGGTGCTCTTGAAGCGGTTGACGTACTCCACCGTGACGGGCAGGTTGCCGAGCCGCTCCCGGAACGTTTTGTAGTGCTGCATGGCCAAAATGGTGGTGGGCACCAGAATGGCCACCTGCTTGCCATCGGCCACCGACTTGAAGGCGGCCCGGATGGCAACTTCGGTCTTGCCGAAGCCCACGTCGCCGCACACGAGGCGGTCCATCGGGTGGGGCAGCTCCATGTCGCGCTTCACGTCCTCGGTGGCTTTGGCCTGGTCGGGGGTGTCCTCGTAGATGAACGACGATTCCAGCTCGGCCTGCATAAAGGAGTCGTGGGCGAAGGCGTGGCCGGGCGCGGTTTTGCGCTTGGCGTAGAGCCGGATCAGCTCGGCCGCAATGTCCTTGACCTTCTTCTTGACGGACTTCTTCTTGTTTTCCCACTCCGGCGAGCCCAGCTTGCTCATGGTGGGCGGCGTGCCCTCGGCCCCGCTGTACTTAGCAATCTTGTGCAGGGCGTGGATGCTGACGGTCAGCACGTCGTCGTCGCGGTACACCAGCCGGATGGCCTCCTGCAGCCGGTCGTTGATGTCGACCTGCGTGAGGCCGGCGAAGCGGGCAATGCCGTAGTCCTGATGCACCACGTAGTCGCCAGGAACAAGCGTCCTCAATTCCTTCAGGGTGAGGGCCTTTTTCTTGCTGAACTTCCGGGTTTCCTGGGCCCGGTAGAACCGCTCGAACAGTTGGTGGTCGGTGTAGACGATGAGCTTGAGCGTCTCGTCGATGAACCCCTCGCGCAGCCCCAGCAGCAGGTGCTGAAACTGCACGTTGTTGTCCAGCTCATCGAAGATGGTGCGCAGGCGGTCGGCCTGGCGCACCTGCTCGGCGGCAATGATGTTGGTGTAGCCCTTCTTCTGGTTGTCGTGCAGGTTCTTCACGATGCGGTTGAAGTCCTTGCCGAAGCTGGGCTGGGGCTTGGCGCTGAACTGGAACTCCTCGGCCCCGGTCTTGAAGTGGAACCGTTTGCCGAACTCCACCACCGCAAACCCTTCCAGCAGCTTGCGCAGCGTCTTGGCCGACTCAAACAACTCGGCCGGCTTGCTCACCACCTGCGTGCCGCCCGAAACCGCCAGCAGCTCCTGGAAGCCCGCCTCGGCCTTGTCGAAGTATTCGTCCACCACGTCCAGCGTCTGGCGCACGTCCTTGGCCCACACGGCGGTATTCTTCGGGATGAACTCCAGAAATGCCTCCCGCGTCTCCTGCAGCAGCTTGGTCTGCACGTTCGGGATGATGCTCACCTGCTGCCGCTTCTCCACCGACAGCTGCGTTTCGGGGTCAAACGTCCGAATCGTCTCCACCTCGTCCCCGAACAGCTCGATGCGGTACGGCAACTCGTTAGCGTACGAGAAGATGTCCACGATGCCGCCGCGCACGGCAAACTGACCGGCCTCGTACACAAAGTCGCTCCGCTCGAAGTCGTACTCCGCCAGCATCTCGCTCACGAAGTTCACGTCCAGCTTGTCGCCCACCTTGATGAGGAAGGTATTGGCCACCAGGCTTTTCTTGTTGATGACCTTCTCAAACAGGGCCTCGGGATAGGTGACGATGAGCACGCCGGCCGTTTCCTTGGCGGTGGGTTTGCTGACCTTGCGAGTTGCCTCACCCCCTAGCCCCCTCTCCGGGAGAGAGGGGGGACTAGTTTTAGTATTACTAGAATTCGTGTCTTTTTCTAGAGTTAGTCCCCCCTCTCTCCCGGAGAGGGGGCTAGGGGGTGAGGCACTCGTTGAGCGGTGATTACTCAACCGATTCAACACCTCGGCCCGCATCAGCACGTTGGCGTTTTCCGTCTCGTCGAAGCTGTAGGGCCGCTTGTAGGATGTGGGGAACAGGAGAGGCTCTTCCTCGGGTACCAGGTGCTGTAAATCGGCCAGGAAGTAGGCCGCCTCGTCCCGGTCGTGCAGAATGAACAGGTGGTGCTGGTCGGGGTACTCCTGGTGCAGTGAGGCGGCCAGCATGGCGTCCTGCGAGCCTACCAGGCCGCGCAGGTGCAGGCGCACCGGGGCTTCGGCCGTGGCGGCGGGCCGCAAGGAGTGGCGGGTGGCGGCGGGGTTCAGGCGCGCGCCAATCGTCATGCCGGTGGGGTCGAGGGCGTAGAGCTTCAGTAAATCGGTGACCTTCAAAACGAGTATCGGCTAGGAGAGGAGGCAAAGGTAGAAGCCCGGCCGAAGTCAACTCCGGTCGGGCAAAACTGAATCACAGATGGTGCAGAGGAAGCCGCAGATGCCGCAGATTCGTTCTGGCAAGAGGATGAAAAGGATGAAAGAAAACGGCAGAATGGGTAGTTGGCAGAACCAAATGGCATTACCAATCATCAGCCGTCATCTGCATCCAGCACGAATCTGCGTTATCCGCAGCTTCCTCTGCACCATCTGTGATTCAATACCACGGCCGCGCCCCGAAAGTTTCCGAACCAGTATGGGCTATTGGTTGTACCTTCCCAACCCCCACCCGCGCTAGTCTTTGTTTTTCCCGGCCTTTCGCCTACCTCATGACTACCCCCGCGACCAACCAGCCCGCCGACGAGTGGGATTCTATCCTGAATCACCTGCGCCAGATCCGGGAGCAGGTGCAGCAAAATGGCCCGTTACCCGAACAGGAGCGGGCCGAAGTGGAAGATGCGTTCCGGCAGGGCCTGGCCCACCTGGAAAACGAGGTGCAGGGCATCCGTACCACGCTCAGGGGCAGCTCCGGTAAGTGGTAACGGCGCAGGATCAATAAATTCGGCCGGGGCCGCGGGCCGAGTGGTATCTTTGCCACCCGTTTTATTTTGTATCCCGATTCTGCGTGCGCGGTTCTTCTCACCTGGCCATTGGCCTCATTACCGGTGTAGCCGTGGCCGCGCTGGTACCGGGCATCCCGTTTTCGCCGGCGGGCATTGCGCTGGCCGGCTTTTCCTCCCTCGCCCCCGACCTCGACCACCCCGGCTCCCGCCTGAGTAAGCGCTTGGGCTTCGCGCAGAATTACGTGCGCTGGGCCTTTGTAGTGGTAGCTGCTGGCCTGGCTCTGTACACGCATTTTATGCTTCCGCTGGGTCCCGACCGGCGCATGGGTTTCACGGCGGCGCTGGCGTTTGGTCTTATCGGGGCGGCTATGCAGGGGGATTCTACCCGCAAGCTGGCCCTACTCTTCACGGGGCTCTGTACGGTGGTGGCGGGCTTTTACACGGGATTTGTGTGGCTGAGCATGCTGGGCTGTTTTGTATCGGTGGCACCCTTCACTTCCCACCGCTCCTGGACGCATACCCTCTGGGCCGCCGGCCTCTGGACGTATATTGGGCACTTAGCCAACCAAAGCCTGGGCTGGCACGGCGTGGCCCTGTTTGCCGGCGGTGGTTACGTGTCGCACCTTTTGGCCGATACGCTCACTAAAGCCGGCATCAAGTGGTTTATGCCGATTACGGACCTGTGCCTGAAGATTCCGCTCATCCGGACGGGCTCTAAAAGCGGCAACTTTCTGGAAGTGGCCATCTGCGCGGGATATGCCCTGCTGGTTCTGGGATTGATTATCGGACGGATGAGATTTTAGAAACATTCTAAAATAAGTTGATAAACTGTAGCTTTGTCCTGCAATCCAACAGACGTTTTTTTGTCTATTGATCTGTGATTGTGCTAGGTTGGACTACCAATTAGCTATATCGGCCGAATTCCTGCCCCGGGTTTACGGCTGACTCGTACTTTCACTGCAGTACTGCGCGCTTCGTTCCACCAAATGTTGGACTTAAGAGTGAAGCAGCATTCTGTTGGCCGCCCGATGCGCTGACGCGAGAGGCAAGCGTTGGTTAGATTAATCTCATGGCATTTGTACTCTTTAAATTCGTATAAAACATATATATGATTTAATATTGTAAGGCGCTAACAGTTCAGGTTCCGTGCGGGAAAAGAAGGCACAGTGCTCATTTTGAGCCGTAAGCCAGCCGCATTCATTTTCCTTTCATCTTAGCGGGGGTTCTTGTCGGTAGCAAACCTCTCTCGGCCGTTCCTGTTTCCAGTCCTACTCACATGATTATGTGGTAAAATCACCCCGCCTATGGATTATTACAATACTGTAAGTTTGCCAACTTGTATATTTGACCGGGCCTACGTGTATACCAGCCCGCACCGAACCAAACTACCCGCTCTTACTCACACACACCTTTTTGCGCTCAAACCGTTTCTTGTATGAACCAGATGAATAGCCCCCTGATCAGGATCGGCGTCTTCTATGACGGCAATTATTTCCTGAAAATCAGTGATTACTACTACTTCCAGCATGACCGTAAGGCCCGTATTAGCCTGGAAGGTCTCCATGAATTTATCCGCCACCAGGTAGCTGAGGAAGAGGACGTAGATGTACGTCTGAGTCAGATTATTGACGCTCACTTCTTCCGCGGCCGTCTCTCGGCTACCGAAGCCCGCGATAAGGACCGTCTGTTTCATGACCGGCTGCTCGACGATATCCTGATGAACATGGGCATCAGCACCCACTACATGCCCCTGAAAACGCGCGATGGCCGTTTGCAGGAGAAGGGTATTGATGTGTGGCTGTCGCTGGAAGCTCTGGAACTGGCCATCCACAAGAGCTTCGACGTGGTAGTACTCATTGCCGGCGACTCCGACTACGCTCCACTCATTAAGAAGCTGAACACAGTAGGCACGCGCGTGATGCTGCTGAACTGGGACTTTAAATACACTGATTTCAAGGGCGAAAACCGCGTTACCCGCGCTTCGCAGCAGCTGCTGGATCAGGCTACCTATCCGGTACAGATGCACGAAATCATCGACCAGGGCCTAAGTACCGGTGATGAGCTGGTGGAAGCCATGTTCGTGAACACGCCTGAGCCGGCGGCTTACCCGACCGTGAAGCCGGTGCGGCCTACCGGCCCTACGGCTGCCGGCCCCGTTGGCACGGTAGGTATCAGCACCATCAAGAACCTGAAAAATGGGTTCGGATTTGTGGTAATGCCGCCCAACAACTTGTTCTTCAGCTACGCCGATATGGCGGAAGGCGACTTTAACGAGCTGCGCGAGGGCGACTGGGTGGAGTTCACCGTGGGCCGCAACCACCGCGACGAGGACTGCGCCCGCAACGTACGCAAAGTGGAAGCCCCGGAAATGGACGAAAACGATGAGTACGACCCCCAGGATGAGCACGAACACGAGTCGGCTGATTCGCCTGAACGCCTGTAACCCGCTTCTTTTCGGTTCGGTAGTTTGAAAAGCCGCCGGGCACCCATGTCACATGGGTGTCCGGCGGCTTTTTTATGCCCTGAGCCTAATTGGTATCTGGCGGAAACAGCAACTCGTGGAAGTCGCGCTTGGTGGCGGGGTAGCGGTTGAAGGTACCCAGGCCGCGCGCTACCACCAGATTGTCGCGGGTAGGGCAGGTAATCAGGGCGCTGCTGACCACCAGGGTTTTGCCGCTGTGCTCCACGATGCCGTGCGCTACCAAATGGTCGTGCAGCCGCACCGGGTGCAGGTAGTTGATTTTGAATTCCACGGTGGATACCAGCTCACCGGCCGTGAAAGCCAGTGAAAGTGCCGCCGCACCCAGGGTGGCATCCATCAGGCCGGCCAGTACGCCCCCGTGGCAGGTGCCGGGAGAGGAGAGGTGCTCGTCGCGGATGGTCATGGTATAGCGCACATTGCCGGGCTCCTGTACCAGCAGCTCCATTCCGTTTACCCGGCCGTAGGTATTGATTTGGTTGTAGATGGCGACGAGCGTCGCTACGTCGGGTAGTTGTTCCATGGGGAAAGGGTAAGAGAATCAGAAAAGGCTGGAAGAGTTGTCGTTTTCAGGCAGAGTTGCATAGTTAGTCTAGCTGCCGCTGCATCAGAAAATGCGGGATGCTACCGAACAACGTGTGCGATGGGGCAACCACCGCGTAACCCAGCCGCGCATAAAACGGAACGGCCATTTGCCGGGCATGCAGCACCAGTTCCGTAAAACCCTGCCGGCGGCCCATTTCCTCCAGATATTCCAGAATCTGCCGGCCTGCTCCCTGGCCCTGCCAAGCCGGGTGAACGGCCATGAAGCGCACCTGCCCCTGACCCGGCCCGGCTGGACTCAGGCGGCCTACGGCGGCGGCGTGGCCTTCCGGAGTTAGGAGCAGCGCGTGCGTGGTAGTAGCCGCGTCATCATCGTCGGCGCGCTCCGAGCCTTCGGGTTGGTGCCAGGGCTGGCGTAGCACCTCGTAACGCAGACGGTAGTAGGCGGTCCACTGGGCGGGAGAACGGGGAGCAATAACGGACATAGGGGCACGGGCAGCAGGCGGAAAGCCGAAGTAACGGACTATTTCGCTTGGTTGGGCGGCTGCATTTCCGCACCTCACTATCTTTGGCCGCCCGACTGGTTTCGGTTGGTTTCTCTTTTCTTTTTCCCCATCCTATGGCATCCTTCGATATCGTCAGCAAAGTTGATCCGCAAACCCTCGAAAACGCGGTGAATACGGCCAAAAAAGAGCTTCAGACCCGCTACGACCTGCGCGACACGAAAGGCGGTATCGAGCTGGACAAGAAAAATAACACCATTACGCTCACCTCCGAAAACTCGATGCGGGTGCAGGCGCTGGAAAATATCCTGCTCACGCGCATCGTAAAACAAGGTATCGACGGGACGGCCCTGGACTTCTCGGAGGAGGAGCAGCCCACCGGAGCCATGGTGAAAAAGGTAGTGAAAGTGCGCGCCGGGGTGGATAAGGAAGTTGGCCGCAAGGTTATCAAAGCCATCAAGGATGCCAAGGTGAAGGTGGAAGCCCAGATGCAGGACGACCAGATCCGCGTAACCGGCAAGAAGCTCGATGAGCTGCAGGCCGCCATTGCGGCCGTGCGGCAGGCCGCCATTGGGCAGCCGCTCCAGTTCGTGAACATGAAAAGCTAGCTGCATATGTGGGGAAATGGACAGATTATGACAGATGTGCTCCGGGACTACGGGTTCACTTTGTCGTTCTGCCTGTAATACATTGCACCCATTTTCCACATTCCTCTCATTCTCCCCATTTCTCACATTCTTGCCGAATGCACTTCGACTTTTCCGTTTTCTCCAACCCGCAAACCTGGGTAAGCCTGCTGACGCTTACGTTCATGGAAATTGTGTTGGGTATTGACAACATCATCTTCATTTCCATCATTGTCAACCGCCTGCCCCGGGAGTTGCAGAAGCGGGGCCGTAGCATTGGGTTGGTGCTGGCGCTGCTGTGCCGCATCGGGCTGCTGCTGAGCATCAGCTGGATTGTGGGGCTGAAGGCGGCCCTGTTCACGGTGAATCTGCCCTGGATGACGGAGCCTTTCGGGGTAACGGGCCGCGACCTTATTCTACTGGCCGGGGGCTTGTTCCTGATTGGCAAAAGCACCACCGAAATTCATACCAAGCTGCAGGGCGAGGAGGAGCACGAAGAAGGTGGCAAAGGCGGTGCCTCATTCGGCGGCATCATCTTCCAGATCATTCTCATCGACATCGTGTTCAGCTTCGACTCCATCCTGACGGCTGTGGGCTTGGTGGATAACGTGCTGATTATGATTCTGGCCGTGGTGCTGTCGATGGGCGTGATGCTGGCCTTCTCGGGCGTCGTAGCCGACTTCGTGAACAAGAACCCTACCATCAAGATGCTGGCCTTGTCCTTCCTGATTATGATTGGGGTAATGCTGGTGATGGAGGCTTTCCACAAGGAAATTGAGAAAGGCTACATCTACTTTGCCATGTTCTTCTCCCTGATTGTGGAAGTGCTGAATATGCGCTTGCGCAAGAAGGCAACACCCGTACACCTGCGCGACTCGCAGTACGACTAAACACCATATCATCGGAACAGAAAAGGGCCCGCAGCAGAAGCTGCGGGCCCTTTTCTGTTCTTGTATTCCTACGCCAGGCTCAACTCTGCCACGGTGGTAGCCTGGTCCTGCACGCGCCGGGTAGCCAGCTCCAGCAGCCGGCGGTTCAGCTCGGGGCGGTGTTGGTGGTACGTAGCCAGTTCCTCCGTAGTAAACAGCCCCGTGATAAGACCCACAACCGTGTAGCGCAGCTTGATATTGCGCGTAAGCAGCTCGGCGAGCAGACGCTGCTGGTCAGTTGCTGCCGCAGTAGCCAATGGCACACGGTGGTCCCGCACAAAGTCGGCTACAACGACCAGGAGCAGTTCGTTCTGCAGCTTGAGCACGGGCCGGAGCGTATGGTGCAGAAAATAGCCGGGCGTGCCCGGGGCATCAGCTACCGAAGTATCGGTGGCAATAACAGGCCGTAGGGCCAGCAGCATAGCATTGGGGCGGGAAACAGACATCAGCAACAGAAAGGGCGTATAGCAAAACAACCGCCCGGCGCAGGGCCGGGCGGTTGTTAACAATGGAACGGACGTAAAAGTCGGCGGCTTAGTGCTGAACCACTACTTTTTTGGTGATGATGCCTTCCGACGTGGTCAGACGCACCATGTACACGCCAGCGGCGAGCTTAGCGGTGTTCAGCGTTACGCCTTCCTGCTGCAGCCGGGCGGCCGAAGCCGTCTGCACGCTCACGCGCTGGCCCAGCAACGACACCATTTCCACCTGTACCGGGGCGGTGCTGCTCACCTGTGTGCGGACCAGTACCTGGCCGTTGGCGGGGTTGGGGTACACTTCCAGCAGTTTCTCGTTGAGCTGCTTGCTGCTGCTCAGGATGGCCGGCAGGTCGTAGGCGGCAACCTGGTCGGTGAGGACGCTGCTGCTGCCCTGTACGGCGCTGAAGCCCATGCCCCGACGGGCAAACACGCGCCAGATCAGACCGGAGTTAGCACCTTTGTTGTTGATGGAGTCGGCCTTCAGGATGGCATTGCGGCCATCGAGGAAACCGGGGTTGCAGGGCTGCAGCTTGCAGCCATCCAGCACGAGGCGCAGGGCCACGTTGTTGCCGCCGGTGTTGGCTTTCAGGTCGGCGTTGTAGCCGTATTTGTCAATCAGGGCCCAGTTCAAATCCCACAGCGTGGTAGCCCAGATGTAGCCGATGTTGTGGACCTGGTTGCGGGTAACACCAGCGGCGTCAACATACGTGTTGTAGATGCCGGTGCCTACCAACGCGTACGTGGCCGGGTTGAGCTTCATGTCGGTGCTGTAGCGGGTGGGGCGGATACCGCCGCCCGTAACGGGCTCGAAGGAAGCGTACGTGCCGATACCGCGGCCCGTGGTGCTCACGTCGCCGGGCTTGGTAGTCATCCAGAGGGCGAAGAAGTCGCTCCAGCCTTCTCCCATCTGCTCAGCACTGCCTAGGCAGCTGGAGTTACCGGGGCCGCCGGTGAGGCGGGTAGAAATGCCGTGGCCGTACTCATGGGCAACGATGCCGTTGTCGAAGTCACCGTCGCGCATGTAGTAGTTACCCGCAGCGGTGATGGAAACCGTCTGGCCAGCCTGCAAAGCTGCTTTGATCCGGTCACCGTCAACTTTTAGGATGGCAATTGAAGGAATCCGCACCCCTACCGTATCGGCGGAGCCGCCCATGGAAACGGGAACGGTACCACCCACGGCGTTGTCAATGACCACCACCATGCGGGCACCGGCCAGCTGGGCGTTTTTCACCTTGAGGCCAAAGTTGCAGGTGCCTCGTTCAACGAGGGCAATGTTGCCGCTTACGTCGGCCGCGTTGGCGTAGGTGGTGTTGCAGCCGAGGCTGGGCGTGGTGGTGCCGTCGTTCACCAGCACCAGATTGCCAGTGATAGGGCCTACGCGGTTGAGCTTACGGCCAATGGAACCTTCCGTAGCCACCAGTGAGCCAGCCAGCGTGCTGGGAGCCGTGATGTTAATAGCCAGCTCCGACTTGTCCCATAGGTACATCTGCATGCGGGGACGGGAGCCATCTACCGGGGTCGAGAAGTTGGCGTTGTTCAGGCTGACGGTAGTTGCCGTGGAGGCATCCTGGGCTTCGGCCCGCACGTCGTCGTTGCCGAGGCCGGTGCCGCCGTAGTTCTTTACCTGGAAGTTGCCGCTCACTTCGTCGAAGCCCTTATAGGCCATCACGTCGTGCATCATGTTGTTCCAGTAGAACAGGTTGACTATGGCCGCGTTCAGGTTAGAAACGGCCGGAGCGGTCAGGGCATCATTGAAGGGAAAGTCAAACTCCAGGTTTGCGCCGCCATCGGGGCTGAGGGTAGTGCCGGCCGTGTACACGTTCCGGTTCGAGCGGTCATCGTAGGCGTGCACGTTGTTACCGCGCGTGATGGTGTGCTCGGCACCGGCCACGCCATCCACATCGTGCCAGCCGAAGGGGGAGAAGGTCGCATCAGCGGGGTTGGCTACCAGCTGGCGAGTGCCGTGCGAGGGGCTTTCCACCGTGAGGGGCCACACGTTATACGTGTTGGCGGCCGTGGGCTTGCCAGCCGTGGTACCCGGAACAGACGCCGGCTGAGCTGCTGCGGAAGCCGCCTGAGCTATCGGACGGATGAGGGAGGAGACGCTGAAGCTCTCAGAAATAGTATAGTCGGTTTTGTCGAGCAGCTCACCGGTGGCGGCATCTACGCGGGCATTCCAGTAATGCTCACCGTTGAGAGGAGCCAGCGTAACGTCCCACACCAGGCGCAGGGAGCCATCGGCCAGCGGCAGGTACATCAGCTTTACCGGAATCTTATCCAGCGAAATTCCCCCGTCATTAAACTCCATGCCTTCCGTGGCCGAACCAGCCTTCCGGATATCCAGATTGCGCGGAGCGGGCATCCCCAGCGCTTTGGCGGCGGCGGCTACTGCCTGCCCTGCCGTGAGCGAAGGAGTAGCGTTCCGGGCCTGGGCCGTAGCGTTGGTCAGGAAGCTGCTGTGCAGGCCGGCTATTTTGCCCGCCTGGGTGAGGTGCACATCGGCTACGGCGCCGTATATTTCCACGCCCTGCACACGCTGGCGCAGGTACACATGGCTGATACCGTTACTCTTATCAGTATACTGGCTGGTTACGGCGGCATCGGCTATATCCACCGAAAGTAGTCCCAGGCTGGACTGGCGGGCTTTCAGGGCGCCGAGAGCCTGTTCAGAAGGTGCGTTTTGGGCGGCTGCCAGACCCGGTACGGCCAGCAGGGCCGCCACGGCTAAAGCACGGGCCATCGGAATAGTAAAGGTTGATTTCATTAACTTCGGGTAGAGGTGTGAAACGGAGGTGCTCTAAGTCAAAACGGGCCGCCTTGTGGGGCGGCCCGTTTCAAATTTACGCAACAAAGGCTGTATTCCTTGCGAAGTATGCGACTAAAAACGCGAAATAATTATCGACTTTCCAGAAGTGATAAGATTAGAGCGTTGTACCTGCACTCATCCGGCTAATAAACTCCCACAGCACCACCCCGGCCGCCACGCTCACGTTCAGGCTGTGCTTGGTGCCGAATTGCGGAATCTCCACGGCGGCGTCGCACAGGGCCAGCACTTCATCGTCCACCCCAAACACCTCGTTGCCCATGATGAGCGCATAAGGTTGGTTGGCTTGCACCTGAAACTTGGGCAATGGTACGCTCCCAGTGGTCTGCTCCACGGCAATGAGTTGGTAGCCGGCAGCCTTGAGCTGCTGCAGCGCCTCCAGCGTGGTAGGGGCGTATTCCCAGGCCACGGACTCGGTGGAACCCAGGGCCGTTTTGGTGATTTCGCGCTGGGGTGGGCGGCCCGTAATGCCGCACAGCCAGATTTTTTCCACCGCAAAGGCATCGGCCGTGCGGAAGGCCGCGCCCACGTTATGGAGGCTGCGCACGTTGTCGAGCACTAGGGTGAGGGGGAATTTTCGCGTATTTTTGAAGTCTGCCACCGTCAGCCGGTTCAGCTCTTCCATTGAGAGTTTGCGCATGCCGGCAAAGGTAGGAACGCCCGGCCGGGTGGCGGCTGTTAGGGCTGAGTCGCGTGGTCTCGTTGCCGAAAAGGAACGTCATGCTGAGCTTGCCGAAGCATCTCGCGTGCTGACGTTGAATTACCGTTGCAACGTCAGCACGCGAGATGCTTCGACTGCGCCTCCGGCTTCGCTCAGCATGACGTGCTGTTAGCCCCAACCGCTCCGCCCTCGCCCCCATATTTCTGAATCCCCGTTTTTCTGTGAGAACCAAAACCGCCGACTCTAATAAAAAGCCCATCCGCACGCACGGCACGCTGGGGCCCGCCCCCGTGGTGGACACGCCTCTGATGCGCCAGTATTACGAGCTCAAGCAGGCCCACCCCGGCGCCGTGCTGCTGTTCCGGGTGGGCGACTTCTATGAAACCTTCGGCGAGGATGCCGTCACGGCGTCGCGCATCCTCGATATCACGCTCACCAAGCGCGGGGCGGGCACGGCCTCCGAAACCCCGCTGGCCGGCTTCCCCCACCACTCCCTCGATACCTACCTGCCCAAGCTGGTGCGCGCCGGCCAGCGCGTAGCCATCTGCGACCAGCTCGAAGACCCCAAGCAGGCCAAGGGCCTCGTCAAGCGCGGCGTGACGGAGCTCGTCACGCCCGGCGTGAGCCTGCACGACAACGTGCTGGAGCGCCGCGCCAACAACTACCTCTGCGCCGTGCACTTCGGCAAGCACGAGGCCGGCGTGAGCTTTCTGGATATCAGCACCGGTGAGTTTCTGGTGGCCCAGGGCACTATTGATTACCTGGGCAAGCTGCTCCAGAACTTCCAGCCCGCCGAGGTGCTGTTCTGCAAGAAAAGCCGCCGCGAGTTCGAGGAGCACTTCGGGTCCGACTACTGCCACTTTGCGCTGGAAGAATGGGTGTTCGGCTTCGATTACGGCCACGATTTGCTCACCCGCCACTTCAACACCACCTCCCTCAAGGGTTTCGGCATTGATGGGCTGCGGGAGGGCATCACGGCGGCCGGCTGCGTGCTGCACTACCTGGCCGAAACCAAGCACACCGACGTGGGCCACATCGGCAGCATCGGGCGGCTGGAGGAGGACAAGTACGTGTGGCTCGACCGGTTTACGGTGCGCAACCTGGAGCTGGTGCAGGCCCAGCACCCCGGCGGCGTGCCCCTCATCGACATCCTCGACCAGACCGTGACGCCCATGGGCGCGCGCCTGCTGCGCAAGTGGGTGGTGCTGCCCCTGAAGGAGCCCGCCCAGATTCAGCGCCGCCTCGATACGGTGGAGGCCCTGCTCCAGACGCCCGAGCTGCTGGAAAACCTGCTGCAGCACCTGCGCCAGATCAACGACCTGGAGCGGCTGATTTCCAAGGTGGCCGTGCGCCGCATCAACCCGCGCGAGCTGCTGCAGCTGGCCCGCGCCCTGGAAGCCATCAGCCCGATCCGGGAGCAGCTGGCCGCCTCCGGCATCCGGGCGCTGCAGAAGCTCTCCGACCAGCTCAACCCCTGCACCGCCCTGCGCGAGGAAATCCGGCTGAAAATCCGGGAAGACGCACCCATCCTCACCAACCAGGGTGGCGTGCTCAACGACAAGGTAGATGCCGAGCTGGACGAGCTGCGGGCCATGGCCTTTACGGGCAAGGACTACCTGTTTCAGCTGCAGCAGCGCGCAATTCAGGAAACCGGAATTTCGTCCTTGAAAGTGGCCTACAACAAGGTATTTGGCTACTACCTCGAAGTCACGAACTCGCACAAGGACAAGGTGCCGACCACCTGGATCCGGAAGCAGACGCTGGTGAATGCCGAGCGCTACATCACGGAGGAGCTGAAAACCTACGAGGAGAAGATTCTGCACGCCGAGGAGCGGCTGTTCGTGATTGAGCAGCGCATCTACAACGAGCTGGTGCTCACGGCCGCCGAGTACGTGGCCCAGGTGCAGCAGAACGCCCGCGCCATCGGCGTGGCCGACTGCTTGGCCTCCTTCGCCGCCACCGCCCGCCAGCACCGCTACGTGAAGCCGGTGGTAGACGACAGCACGCTGCTCGACATCAAGGCCGGCCGCCACCCCGTGATTGAGCGCCAGTTGCCGCCCGGCGAGCAGTACATCCCCAATGACATCTGCCTCAACCAGGACGACCAGCAGATTGTGGTGATAACCGGCCCCAACATGGCCGGTAAATCGGCCCTACTGCGCCAGACGGCCTTGATTGTGCTGCTAGCCCAGATCGGCTCCTTCGTGCCCGCTGATGCCGCGCACGTCGGCGTCATCGACAAGATCTTCACCCGCGTAGGCGCTTCCGACAACCTGAGCAAGGGCGAAAGCACCTTCATGGTGGAGATGACCGAAACGGCCAGCATCCTCAACAACCTCTCCGACCGCAGCCTGGTGCTGATGGACGAAATCGGGCGCGGCACCAGCACCTACGACGGCATCAGCATTGCCTGGGCCATTGTGGAGCACCTGCACAACAACCCGCGGTTCACGGCCAAAACCCTGTTCGCCACCCACTACCACGAGCTCAACCAGCTCGCCGACGACTGCCCGCGGGTGCGTAACTACAACGTGGCCGTGAAGGAAGCCGACGGCCGCATCCTGTTCCTGCGCAAGCTGCGCGAAGGCGGCTCCGAGCACAGCTTCGGCATCCACGTGGCCCGCATGGCCGGCATGCCCGCCTCGGTGGTACTGCGTGCCAACGAAATCATGCACCATCTGGAGCAGGAGCGTGCTTCCACCGGTGTGGATGCCGACGCCGCCACTGAGTTCGATGACGTGCTGGATGGCCTGGAAAGCGAGCCGACCGGCGGCAAAGTGGTGCCTTTGAACGGGGCCGTGCCGGCTGCCAGCGCGCCCGAGTCAGCCCGCCGGGGCCCGAAAGCCCAGCCCGCCGCCGCCGTGCATAACGCCCCGCGCCCCAGCCTTCAGCTGAGCATGTTCGAGCCCGCCGACCCGGCCCTGGAGAAAGTCCGGGAGCTGCTGGAGCGCCTCGACGTGAATACGCTCACACCCATCGAAGCCCTGCTGAAGCTGAACGAGCTGAAGCTGGCCGTTGGCGGGAAATAGGTTTCTGCGGCGGCGCACTCGTTTTTTCGCCCCGCCTGCGCCGGTTTCTCTCTGTTTGCAGGGAAGCACATCGGAATCAGGCGGGGCGAAATGCGTCTAACAGCGCTCCGCATGCCTGTCACGGCTGGTTTTGAGTGAAATTTTTCTCCCTGAAAATCAGCCGACAAAGCCTTTTTCAGGTGCGAGTAGCCACTTTTTTTAGGGGGTGTGCTTGACTTCAGGGATTCTTCTTCTACCTTTGTCACATCAAAACGCCACTACGGCGCCAAGATCAAAAGCGAGAGTAGCTCAGTTGGTAGAGCGCGACCTTGCCAAGGTCGAGGTCGCGAGTTCGAACCTCGTCTCCCGCTCAAAAAGGATGTTTCTTCGGAAGCATCCTTTTTTTGTTTTATGCCGGTATGGCTGCCGCCTGAAAAGACTGGGTTCGTATCTTCAGTAGCTAAATGCTATCCGGATATGAAGTCCAGAGTTACTGATGAAGTATTTGCCGCAATTGTCACCGAGTGCCTGTCTGTGGTGCAGGTGCTGGGGCGGCTGGGACTGGTACCGGCTGGTGGTAATTACAAAACGGTGCATGAACGCATCAGGCGTTTGACTTTAAGTACGGAGCATTTCACGGGTAAAGCCTGGAATCAAGGGGAGCGGTACCGGAATTTTGGTCGGCAGTACAGCATGGAGGAAATACTGGTGCAGAATTCTCCGTATGCTTTCACCCATGGCTTGCGCGGACGTTTGTTGAAAGAAGGCTATAAAGTGCATCAGTGTGAGCAGTGTGGTTTAACGGAATGGCTGAATAAGCCTATTCCGTTGGAATTGCATCACCTCAATGGTGTCCACAATGACCATCGATTGGAAAATTTGCAGTTACTTTGTCCCAATTGTCACGCCCAGACAGGCAGCTATCGGGGCAAAAACCAAATAAGGCATTCAGCCAGAGTGGTGTAATGGTAGCCACGAGGGACTTAAAATCCCTTGTCTTCACGGACGTACGGGTTCGAGTCCCGTCTCTGGTACAATTAAAAGCCACCTCTACACATAGTAGAGGTGGCTTTTTAGTTTAATGATCTAGCGCACCTCTACGCCCCGCGTGTAAAATGTTCCGTTGGCCGTGGCCAGATAGAGTACGTACAGACCGGTAGGTAATGCGGAGCAGTCGAAAACGGCTTGGGATTGGGTGGCACTGGTGGCGAGTAGCGGCCGGGCCGCAACGGGACAGCCCATAGCATTGGTGAGCAGCGCTTTGCCGGTTACCAGCAGTCCGGCCTTATCCCAGGTAAGGCTGGTTACCAGCCGGCCGCGCACGGGGTTGGGGAATACTTCCACCGTAGGCTTGCCTCCACCATTGTTGCCCGATTGCGGAACCCGAATGCGGAGCCGCCCGACAAACCCATCGGTGCGGGTGGCGGTTTGCAGCGTGGTAGAGCCGAAAGAGGCCGTGCCACTCAGATTTCCAGTCACGTACAGCAGGCCGTTGGCATCCTGCGCCACGCTGGTACCGGTGCAACTGCCACTGGTGCCAATGACATCGGAGTAATACAGGTCGCCGTTGGGCTGGAAGCTGTGGAGCAGCAGTTGCGGCTCGTAGCTGGCATTCAGGCGGCGACCAACCAGCGTGCAGTAGCCATCGGCATCAGTTACCAGCTGGGTGCTGTATTCTGTGGTGCTGGTGCCGGTGGTTTTGGCCCATTGCACCGTGCCGACGGGGGAGTAGCGGGCCAGGAAGATATCTGGCTGCTCGGGGCCGGTACCGGCCAGCGGCTGGCCGCCTACGGAAGTAGTCCCGGAAAAGTCGCCCGCCACGTATATGTTGCCTTGTCGGTCAGTGTCTAGGGTACTGATGTGGACGTTATTGTTGGCATTCGGTGTGCCGGAGCCTCCGCCTTTCTTCAGCCACTGCAGGCTGCCCGAGGCTGCCACAAAACGGGCCAGATAGGAGTCGGCCCCAACAGTGGTAAGGGCGGTGCCATCGAGCGTCATATCGTTATTGAAGAAGCCGCCTACGTAGCAGTTACCGCGCTTATCCAGCGCAATGTCATTGCCGCTGGCTCCGAAGGAGGAAAAGTTGGTGGAGGATTTTGCCCACGCAACGGTGCCGGAGGTGGTATAGCGGGCCACAAACATAACGCGCCGGCTGCCCGTCGTCACGATATTATCAAACTGAATCTGGCCGTAGTCAGACTGGCCGGTAACGTAGCTGTTACCGGCCGCATCGGTAGCCAGGGCGTAGGCGTAGCAGCTGTATTGGCCGATGCCGAACCGCTTGGCCCATTGTACCTGGCCCCGGGCATTCACTTTCGCAATGAAGGCCGTTTGGAAACCTTCACTGAAGCTGGGTAGCGTCCGGCCGTTGCCGTAGGCCAGGTTACCGGTAAAATTGCCGACCAGATACACGTTGCCGGCTCCATCCAGGGCCACATCATTGCTATTGGCCGAGGGAGGGTAATACGCATTGCCCACGGCAGGGTCGCCCCCAAGCTGCACGGCCCACATGGCCCGCCCGCCCGGATTGTACTTTACCAGAAATATATCGGTCTGCCCCCGGCTGATGAGCGTGGTGCTGCCAAAGATGGCCCGGCCGGCAAAGGAACCCGTGACGTAGCTGTTGCCGGCTGCATCGGTCGTGATACTGCGGGCCGATACGGCGGCTCCGGAACTGGTGAGCTGATTCACCCATTGCCAGTTGGCTTGGGCGGAAGCGCTGTAGCTGCTGAGTAGCAGCAGGAATAGAAAAAGTGTTTTCATTGCTGGGAAGTAGGAATGGAAAGTGGGTAGAGCGGTAAAAGGCGTAATCATCCGGAAACCGGAACCGAGGCTCAATACTGGCAAGAGGGACGGGGCTGCTCAGGCAGCAGGTAGAATAGCCGGAAGGGCTAACAGCACAGGAATATCAGCAGCAGCAGTAAGCCGAAGATATGAAACCATTGTTGTTTATGTTATAAATAATAATAATTTTTTTATAAAAAATGCAAATCGACAGTATGGAACCGAGCTACTGTGGAGGTAGCATTGCCGCCGGGTATACAAGTAGGGTGGTAGGGTAGTGGCCTTGTTTCTCTACCTTGTAAGCGTATTAGACCTGTTTTGCTTCCGTATGACGCCTCCGCAGTTTGGGTCGGCTCCCGACTACCAGCAGAAAATCAAGCAAGTGTTTGCCGAAGTGGGCAAGGTGGTAGTGGGGCAGCACTACATGGTCAACCGACTTCTGATTGGGCTGTTTACCGGCGGCCATATTTTGCTGGAAGGCGTGCCGGGCCTGGCTAAAACACTTACGGTGAGTACCTTGTCGAAGGTGCTGCATCTGCACTTTCAGCGCGTGCAGTTCACCCCCGATCTGCTGCCGTCGGACCTAGTGGGCACCATGATTTACAATCAGGGGCAGTCGGTATTTGAAGTAAAGAAGGGCCCGATCTTCTCCAACCTGGTGCTGGCCGACGAAATCAACCGTTCCCCGGCCAAGGTGCAGAGCGCGCTGTTGGAGGCCATGCAGGAAAAGCAGGTGACCATCGGGGAAACTACGTATCCGCTGGATTTGCCGTTTCTGGTGCTGGCTACCCAGAACCCGGTGGAGCAGGAGGGTACTTACCCGCTGCCTGAGGCCCAGGTAGACCGCTTCATGATGAAAGTGTACGTGGACTACCTCAAGAAAGCCGACGAGCTGGAGGTGATGCGCCGCATGGCCAATATGAGCTACGTGGGTGAGGTAAACCCGGTGCTGACCAAAGAAGACATCTTCGGCATCCGGCACCAGATCAACCAGGTGCAGATTTCGGAAACGCTGGAGAAGTACATCATTGAGTTGGTATTTGCCACCCGCAAGCCCGCCGAGTACGATTTGCCCGAGTTTCAGCAGTACGTGCAGTTTGGGGTGAGCCCCCGGGCCAGCATTGCCCTGCACCGCGCCGCCAAGGCCGTGGCCTACCTCGACGAGCGGGACTACGTGCTGCCCGAAGACATCAAGGAAGTAGCCGCTGACGTGCTCAACCACCGCATCCTGCTCAATTACGAAGCTGAAGCCGACGGCATCCGCACGCAGGATATGATTGAGGCCATCCTGCGTAAAGTGCCCATCAGCTGAGTTATGAGGGCTGAATCAGGCGTGGTGCATTGGGCTCAGCAACCGATAGTCTGCTGCCTGAAAGACATCCTTTCGAACTGCCAGCAACAGCCATTCTCCATCTTACAACTCAATATTCATTCAAAAAAGTGAAGCAGTTGTTGTGCCGTGTGCTGGGACTTCGGCCGGAGATGCCGCTGAGCTTTTATGCGCTGGATGTGCTGTTTCGGCGGGTGCTGCGCCAGAACGCAGGGGTGCGGTGGGCGGTGCATCATACCAGCACCATCCGCAGCCCCGAGCGGCTCCGGGCTGGTCAGGGCTCTTTCCCCGGCGACTCCCCCGGCGTATACATCAACGCCGATAACGGCGTGCTGGTAGGTGACTTCACCAACCTGGGGCCGCAGGTCGGGCTGATATCGGCCAACCATGATGCCGTGAATAACACGGCGGCCGTAGCCGCGCCGCCACTACGCATCGGGAGTTTCTGCTGGCTGGGTATGGGGGCCGTGGTGCTGCCGGGCGTCCAGTTGGGCGATTTTACTGTTGTGGGGGCCGGGGCCGTGGTAACGCACAGCTTCCCACAAGGCTACTGCGTACTGGCCGGCAACCCTGCCCGAATTATTAAACCTCTTAATCCAGCCGATTGTGATGCGCAAGCCCGAAGTACCTACGCGCGGCACGCTGCTGGGAACTAGCGCGTACATCTTCCTGATTCGGTTTTTTCCGACGTTGGCCAGCGTGGCGGCTCTGATCTGGCTTTCCCGGTACATGCCTCCGGCCTGGTACGGCCGCTACCAAAGCTTCTGGGTGCAGTGGCAGGTACTGCACGTACTGGCCACTCTGGGACTGCCTACGCTGGTGCTTACCTATCCGGCGGCAACGGTAAACGGGTTGATACGCGGAGCAAGCCGGTGGCAGCTGAGTGGGCTGGCGGCCTGGGTGCTGCTGCTGAGCGGGGGCCTATGGGGCATGCAGTGGGTTCTGGGTTCCCCGTTTGCTGCCTGGCAGGCGGCCCTGTTTCTGGTATTGGGCGTGCCGGTAGCCGTGCTGGAGTCGTATGCGCTGCTGGGCCGACAGTTTCGGGACGTAGCGTTGGTCAGTATCGGATATGCCGGACTGTTCGGGCTGGCGCACGCGCTGTTGGTAGGCCAGGTGCTGAGCAGCGAGCATCTGATGAATGGTTTACTGCTGGGCAACGTGTTGCGGCTGGTGTTTCTGGCTCGGCTGGGGTATCGGCAATACCGGCAGCAACCTGCCGAGGTGGTAGCCTGGGCGGCGGTCCGGAGCCTGTGGGCGCACACGGCCCTCAATGAGGTAGTGCAGATTCTGTTCCGGTGGATAGATAAGCTACTGCTCAACTTTCTGCTGCCGACCGCGCTGTTTGCGCTCTACTTTAATGGCACTCTCGACGTGCCATTTCTGCCGCTACTGCTGGGGGCGGCGGGTAGTGCACTGCTGCTGCATTTCGGGGAGCCTGAGCTGTCTGATGCCGAGCGAATCCGGACGTTGCGCCGGGCCGCCGCAGTGCTGGGGCGTATTGTATTTCCCCTGTTCGTTTTCCTGCTGTTCTTTCGGGCCGAGCTGTTCGGCGTTGTGTTCCGGCACCGCTACGATGCGGCGGTACCGCTGTTTTTGCTGTCCTCGCTGGTTATTCCGTTGCGCGCTTACAACTTCACGGCGTTACTGCAACACAAAGGCCGGGGGCGCACCATCTCTACCGGGGCCGTGCTCGATTTGCTGCTGGCCCTGGCCCTCATGTATCCGCTGTACCGGTGGCTTGGGCTGGGCGGGGTAGCGTTGGCTTTCGTTATCAGCACGTATGGCCAGGCCGCTTACTATCTCTGGCATACTGCCCGGTTGCTGAACGTAGGTTGGCCGGAGTTACTCCCCTGGAAAACCTGGCTGGTTCAGCTGGCTGGCTTCGGACTTGCTGGTTTCCTGCTGCATTGGGTGCTGGCGCAGTATCTGTCGGAAACTGGTACGCTCTGGACCGGGGCCGGAGTGGTCGTCGGGCTATTGGCAGTGCAGCTGTGGCAGGTCCGGCGGCAGCAGATGTAGCCAGAAGAGTGTTAGGTTTCCGTCGGCTTGCCGGCAGTCAGTATACCTCATTAAACGCACAAAGCGTGCTGCTCCAATGGAGCAGCACGCTTTGCTGGTAGAAGGCCGAAGCCGAAACGACTACTTCGCCACCACGAAGCGTACCGACTGGCTGGTTTCGTTGGTAGTCACCTGCGCCATGTATACGCCGGCTTTCAGGGTGGTGGGCAGAGCTATTTGCTGCACCCCGGCGGCTAGTTTGCCGTCCGTCAGCACGGTGGCTACGGTGCGGCCGGTTACGTCCAGCACGCGCACCGAAGCAGTACCGCTGCGCTTCAGCTCAAAGTTCAGCAAAGCCTCACCGACCGAAGGGTTCGGCGAAACCGTCAGCTGCTGGAGCTGGTCGGAAGCAGGCTTGGCAGCCAGCGTGGTGCCGGGGCGGTTGTAGCAGGTGGTCTGGGGGTTGAAGTTAGTCCAGCCGGCTACCCAGTTCACCGTGCCAAAAGCGCCGCGGAACGTGCCGGTCTTGTCAAAGAAGCTGTCAGCCAGCTTGGCGTCGGTGAAAGCCGCGCCGGTGCGTAGGGGTGAGGTAGACGTAGGCAGAAAATCCTGAATCACGTCGGCATCAGGTGTGAAATTACCGGCGTTCAGGCCTAGGTCCGCTGCGGTAGAGTAGACGGTATTGCTGTTAGTGGCCGCATTCCAGAAGCCGGCTACATCGTACGTGGTAACCCCGGCCGCCTCGAAGTTGCGGGTGGTCATGTTGGCCAGCACGTTGTTCTTCAGTACCAGGCCGCCGTTGGTGGCGTTGGCCTGCGCCGCCGCGCCGTCCAGCGTGAGGCCGGTTGGCCAGCCGCTCAGTACCGTGTTAAAGATGGAAATGGAGGTGTTCCGGCGCAGGTGCATGGCGCGGGTAAAGTTGGCCGCCGCTCCAATAGGCGTGCGCAGCAGCGCCGTTACATTCGAGAAAATGGGGGCCGTCTGGGGCGTATTAGCGGAGCCGCCCGCGTCATTATCCGATTCAAACGCCGTAGAGCCCGATACGTCGGCCGTATTCTGCTCGCGCACAATCAGGCCGTACTGCACTTTGCCCTGGAAGCCGTTGTCAGTGTCGAAGTCGTCGTCGGTGGCGGCCACGGCCACCAGGTGCTTGGCATTCACGGTACCGCCAAACCACTCAAACGAGTCGTCGCCGGAGCCATATACCTGCACGTAATCAATCTGAGTGCCCGCGCCTACACCGGCCAGTGTCAGGCCGTTGATTTCGGAGTTCGGCTGAAAGGCAATACCAGGGAATTCGATACGCACGTATTTCAGGCTGCCTGAGTTGTCGTTGGCATCAGTACCGCCGTAGGTGGAGCCCACGCCGCCTTCCACTACCGGAGTGCCGGCCAGGTTCACGGGTGCCCGGCCGCAGATGATGATGCCGCCCCAGTCGCCGCGGGCACGGGAGCCGGCCGGCTCATTGGAGGTGAATACGATGGGCTGGCTGACCGTACCCTCGGCAATCAGGCGGGCACCCTGCTCCACAATTAAAGAGCCTTTGGTGGCCTTATCGCCCTTAATAATGGTACCGGCCGGAATAGTCAGCGTCGCACCGGCCTTCACGTACACAAAGCCCGAAAGCAGATACACGTTTGCGCTGGACCAGGTAGTGTTCTGGGTGATGTTGCCGGAAACCACCGTAGCCGTGGGGGCCGCCGGACAAACCGTTTGGGCCCGCGCCTGGGACACCGGGGCGGCGGTAGCTACTGCGCAAGCCAGCAATGCAGGAAGTAGAATCTTTTTCATGGTAGTGCGGGTGTACTGAAAGGAAGGATACAAGGGTGAGGCAAAGGTCCTAAAGCAAAACGCCCACCGGTACCGATGGGCGTTATGCTTTCGTTGCGCGTATGTTATCGTATTGTTTAGAAGTTGTAGGTCAGGCCCAGGGTGGAGTAGTTGCCGCGGCGGTACTCGCCAAATGCGCCTTGCTCGTTGCGCCCGATTTTGCCGTTGCGGTCAAAGTCGTAGAGCTGCCGCACCTTCTGGTTGAGTAGGTCCTGAATGCCGGCTTTCACCTGTAAGTGCTTGCCAATTCCCTTGGTTACGGCCAGATCAATTACGTTGCGAGGCATCTCAATCACGGAGTAGTTAAACTGCTTGTCGCCCACGAACTGGATGCGCTGGCCCACCACGTTGTACTGGGCCGATACCTGCCACTTGCGCTCATCATCCTGGTAAAACAGGCCGGCATTCACTACGTAAGGCGACTGGCCCTGTAACGCCCGGTCGGTGAGGGCAAAGTTATTGTTAGTGGCGTTGTCGGCCAGCTTCACCCGGCTCTTGATGAGCGAGGCATTCAGCACCAGCGAGAAGCGCTGCAATACCGGGTTCTGGGTCAGTTCCAGCAACGATTTGCGGGCTTCCAGCTCCACCCCTACGTCATAGGCGTGGTCGGCGTTCTGGTAGGTCAGGTACATCTGCTCCGTCGAAACCGACTGCGTAGTCTGCTCGATGGCGTCCTTAAAGTATTTGTAAAACACGCCCACCGACAGCATTTCGGAACGGGTTGGGTAGAATTCGTAGCGCAGGTCGGCGTTATAGATGGTAGCTGTCTTCAGGTTCTTGTTGCCCGTAATGATGGCGTTGCTGTTGTAGTCGAAATACGGATAGTTGGCTACTTCCCGGAACTCGGGGCGGTTAACCGTCACGCTGCTGCCCAGGCGCAGCAAGGAGCGCTGGTTGAAGTTGAACGTGGCGTTCAGGGAGGGCATTGGAATTACGCGCCGCTCCAGGTAGGCTGTGTCCTGCGGGTCGCCGTTCTGCAGGTACTTGCGGTTGTACTCCACGCGCACCCCACCCGACAGGCTAAGGCGGTCCGAAAGCGGTGCCACACCGCCCAGGTAGCCGGCTACCAACGTGTTTTCAGCTGAGTACCGATCCTTGGGCGAAGTGCCTTCATCCAGCACGAAACCGGTTCGGGGGTCGAGGTTCTCGGGAGCGAAAATCTGGTTGATGGGTAGCGTCAGCAGACGGTTGGCGCGGGCCTGGTCGCGGTAGAACGTGCTGGGGTTGCCAATTACGTAAGAGAAGTAGCGGTTCTGAAAGTCACGCTCCTTTTGCTCGGTATAGAAGCCGGCCCGCAGCTTAAAGGCGTTTTCCTTGGTCGTGTCGCGGCCGGCGAAGCGTCGTTCCCACTGGCCGCTGGCCATGTAGGTATTTTCCTTGAGGTTGGAGAAGAAGCGGCTGGCGTCGTAGGGGTTGCCATCCGGGGGCACTACCACCAGAAACGGACGGGGCGTTTCGCCGGGCAGGGCCGTAATACGCTGGCTGCGGTAGCGGCTGTAGTCGGGCTCGTCCTTGTACACGTAGTTATAGCCAGCGGCCCAGGTGACGTTGGTATGCTCCCCGGCCCCCAGATCGTGGGAGCCCTGCAACTGCCCCGAGTAAATGGTGCGGCTCTGGTAATGCAGCGCGTAATCGTCGCGGTCAAAGCCCTGGTCCAGCGTCTGGCCGGTACGGTGCGTCACCTCGTCGGTACCGTACTGGTTCAAAAAGTTGCGGAATTCCAGGCGGTTCCGGTCGTTGAGACGGGCCTGCCAGTTATGAATGATGCCCAGGCGGGTACCTGTCAATGAGCGTTCATCGTTGTAGGCATACTGTTGCACGGGCAGGTTGGTGGCCGGGTCCCGCTCAATCAGGTAGCGGTTGCGGGTGATGTTGTTCTGCTCGTGGGTGTTGGAATAGGAAACAGAGGTGACATTGCTCAGGTACACCTTCCCGATTTCAAACTTGCGGCTCAGACCCAGCGACACGCGCAAATCGGGCCGGGCCGTAATGCGCTGCGGCAGCCACTCGTTACGAAAGGTGGGTTGGTCAGCGGTGCTGACCTGCGCAGGCGTCCCTTCGGGTAGCTGGCGGGTGCCGCCGTCGTAGCCCAGCCAGTCGGAGCCGCGGCCGGGGCTTACCTGGTAGTTGTTCTGAAAGGTAGTACTGCTACGGGCCCAGCCCGAAACGCTCAGGCTGGTAGCATTTTCCAGCACCGAGTTCTTGGTGAATACCTTTACCACGCCGCCGCCCATTTCCCCGGGCAGTTCCGGCGAGCCGGATTTGAAGATCAGCACCCGGTCAATCACCGAGCTGGGCAGAATATCGAAGGAAAATGAGCGGGTATCCACCTCTGCCGAGGGTGTAAGCGCGTCGTTGAGCATCACGGTGTTATACCGCTCCGCCAAGCCTCGAATCACGATAAAGTTGTTGCTCTGCACCGTTACGCCCGGAATGCGCTTGACCACTTCGGCCGCGTCCCGATCCAGGGTTTTTACAATCTGGTCGTTGCTCATCCCGCTCACCACCACCTCGGCCTTCTTCAGGTCCTGAATCATGGCTACCTCCGTACCGGTCTGTTTCTGGCCGGTTACTACCACTTCGTTCAGGGCCTGGGCGTTTTCCTCCAGCGTGCCGTTCAGGGTCGTTTTCTGATCGGCCTGCACGCTGATGCCCGAGAAAGTGAGCGGCTTGTAGCCGATGGACTGGATGGTGATATTATAGGTGCCGGCGGCCAGCTTGAGGGCATAGGTGCCGTCGATTTCTACGGGAGCGGCTTGGGTGGTGCCAGTAACCAGTACCGTGGCTCCGATGGCGCCTTCGCCAGTTTTTTTATCCGTTACCTTTCCGATCAGCGTACCTTGCTGAGCCAGCAACAAATGGCTGATTGTCAGGAGAAAAAATAGTAGAAAAGAACGCCGCATACGAGGGTCTTGAAAAGGTTTCACAAAGCTAGACCGGCCCTGTTATGCTAATATTGCGGCCACGTTATGCTTGTGTTACCGCCCAGCTAAGCGGTTCATTTTCTGAGTGAAACCTGTACTTTTGCGCCCACTTTGCCCATTTCTGCCCATGCTCCAGTCCATGACCGGCTACGGTATCGCCACCCGCGAAACCGATTCCTACGCCGCTACCGTCGAAATCAAGTCCCTGAACTCCAAAACCCTCGATCTGACGCTGCGCCTGCCGCGCTTCCTGCAGGACCGGGAGCTGGAAATCCGCAATCTGGTTACCAAAAGCCTGCAACGCGGCAAGGTGAACCTGAACCTGGACTTTACGCGCCCGCGTGCAATGAGCGCGCAGGGTTCCGTAGTCAATCAGGCCGCCGTGACCATTGCCTGCCAAGAGTTGCTGCAGGTAAGCCTGGCCACCGGCCTGAGTATGGAGCAGGTAACGGCCGTAGCCCACGCCCTGCCCGGCGCGCTGCGCATCCCCTCCGATGCCACGGCCGCTACTGAGGAAGAGGAAGAAACACCCTGGGAAGAGCTGCTGCCCCTGTTGCAGCAGGCCCTGGACCGCGTCAACCAATTCCGCCGCGACGAAGGCCAGGCCCTGACCACCGAAATCCTGGGCTACGTGGACCGCATCCGCATTCTATTGGCCGAGGTGGAGCGCCACGATCCTACCCGCATCGAGCAGGTCCGGCAGCGGCTGGAAAGCCATTTGGCCGATATTTCCGGCAACGAACATTTCAACCCGATCCGCTTTGAGCAGGAGGTGTTGCACTACATCGAGAAGCTGGACATCGCCGAGGAAAAGGTGCGGTTAATCAATCATTTACACTACTTCACCGAAACGGCTGGTCTGCCTGAGCCCACCGGAAAGAAATTAGCGTTTATTTCGCAGGAAATTGGTCGGGAAATCAATACTATTGGTTCCAAAGCCAACGACTCTACCATCCAGCATCTGGTGGTCAGCATGAAGGAAGAACTCGAAAAAATCAAAGAACAGGTCAACAACATTCTCTAAGTGGCAACAGCTTGTGGCCCTTGAAGAAACCCGGATAATAGAACTTTACGAGTAACAAGCCGTATAGGCTATTCTCAATATACTATTGGGATTTTTCGGGGTTGCCTGTTTTGGTAGTCTTGAAGATCAAAATAGGAAAAGCATGCTTCAGATGGCTGAAACAGGTTTTTTGGTAATGTATCGCACGAAATTCAAGTCTGTTTTCAGATTAATTTTTTGTAAAATACTTGCAGCTTAAATTTTTCTACGTAAATTGTGTTATCCAAACAGAGCGGCTTTTTGCTTTGCTGGATTACAAACCGCTTTTGACCCTCATCTTTTTTCAGCCTACGACTATGAAAAAAGTCTTACTATCTGCCCAAGTTTTCTGCCTGATGCTGTTGCTGATGGCTGCCCGTCCTTTCGCCGAAGTAGAGCTGATCAAAAAGCGTGTACTGAGCGAGCGGGTAGAAATCCTCATCCCTAAAGGATTCGAGGTGATGAGCGAGCAACAAATGGACTTTAACTACGCGAAAGCCCAGAGCCGCCCCAGCGTTATTTACACCAACAGCAAGGAAGCCAGCATTGCCTTCTCGTACACCGATAACACGGCCGATCAGGACATGATCGACATGTATTCGGACAACTTCTACAAGATCTACGCAAAGCAGTTCAAGGAAGCGAAGTGGTTCAACCACGGCGTGAAAGAAGTGAACGGCCGCAAAGTAGGTTACATGGAACTCATGAAGCCGGAACTGGGCCACGAAGTGTACCAGCTGATTTTCTTCACGGATGTGGAAGGTAAATTGCTGATGTGCACCTTCACCTGCGCCGACCGTCAGAAGCCGGAGTGGGAGAACGTAGCCAAGCAGATCATGGGCTCGTTCAAAGCCAACAGCTAAGTTTCGGCATCAAGCCAAACAATTCTTATTCAAAAGCCCCAACCTGTCTGGTACAGGTTGGGGCTTTTTGTTCTATGGCTCTTTACAGCTTTCCATTGACACCAGTAAAGGCCATGCTTAAATCCGGTAACGCGGCTGTTGTTCGCAGCTATCTGGCACTACTGCCTTGCATATTCAAAAAGTCGCGCAGCAGACAGAACGTATTGGTAAATGCCGTCAGAGGTAATGTGGCAGCGCGGTCCTGGATGTCGTGGTAGGCAGCTATGCCACCCCGGGTATACAGGAAGAAGGCCGGCACGCCGCGCTCAGAAAAGTAGTAATGGTCGGAGTTGGCGCCTTTGCCCCGGGCGGCCAGGGAGGGTAGGTAGTGATTGGCCGTATTGAGGTTCTGTAGCTGCTGAAACTGACGCGCGAATACGCGGCCATTCACCACGGTGGCGCCCTCATTACCGGTTCCCAGCAGGTCAAGGTTCAGTAGAAAACGAATCCGGTCTAATGGTACTAGTGGGTGCTCCGTAAAGTATTTGGAACCCAGCAGGCCCGCTTCCTCCGCCCCGAAGCTGATGAAGACTACAGAATACGCAAGGCGATTTTCGGGGCGGGCATAATGTGCCGCCAGCTCCAGCAGCATAGCAGTGCCGCTGGCATTATCATTGGCTCCCGGAAAGTAGGTGTGTTTTCCTAACTGGCCTAGATGATCGTAATGAGCTGTCACCACCACGAAGGAGTCCGGCTGGGCCAGACCAGGCAAATAGCCGATGATATTCTGGGTTTGATAGGCCGGTTGCAGGCGCGCATCAAGCTGTAGCTGGACTGACTGAACATGCTGGGGCCAGACAGTAGCTAATACTTCCAGCCGCGGCTGCGGTAATTGCTGGCCCGCCAGCGTAGCGGTGAGTTTGGGAACAAGCGTAATGCGGGACGCTGCAGTAGCTAAGTGGCTTTGAACGGGCTCCGGTAGGGCTGAAAGCTTATGATTATCACGCTGGCGCAGCACCAGCACTGTTTGCCGGAGGTCAGTGGCCAGGAAGGTAGTCTGCGCAGCTGATTGAGAGAAAATCAACGTGTCGAGCTCGTATACGGAGCCGTGTAAATTGCCGGAGCCGGAAGCTGCCTCGGCAATGAAATCGAAGCCGGGACGTAGGGCTTTGCCATCAGCCTGTAACGCAGCGCGACCGGGAAAGGTGTTGATGGGAAGAGTAAACGGCTGGCAGAAATCGGGGCTTAGGGGCTGCAGACCCGATTGTCGGAAACGCCGCTGCAGATACTGCGCCGCTTTCTGTTCGCCCCCACTCACGTAACCCCGGCCGTGGAAGGCGGGCGAAGCCAGCGTTGCAATGGTCTGCCGGACCCGGGGCATATTCTGCGCCTGCAAGGAAGCCGGCATCAGCATACCCCAACCCAGGCCACCCACCGTCAGGGACAGAAGTAGGTGACGGCGTATCATTGCCAGAACCTACGGGTGGCCCACATCAGGCCCAGGCCAATCACCACGCCTAGGGCGTCACTCAGCATATCCGACCATTCGCCGTTGCGACCCAGGTTCATACGCATCTGCAGAACTTCGATGAGGGCACCCATGCCAACTGTGCCGAAGAACACGGTGCGGAAGGCCTGTGCCCGTAGCCTAGGAAACCACCGCTGCCGCCGCGCCGAGAAAACAGCCAGCACTGCCTGCATCCAGAATACAAAGGCATGCGCAGCAGTGTCGAAGGACAACAGTTGCCAGTGCGGAGTTTCGGGCATGGCGCGTGCCGGCGTGAGGGTGCTAACCAGCACAAACGCCGCCCACGCCAGCGGCAGGACCACAAGGGCCCGGCGGCGTGGCAGGGGCGGCGCAGGAGCTAACATGGCCAGCTATATAAACGGAAGCAGTAGAGGCTAGGCGCCTACCAGCTCACCATAAGCTTCGGAAGCCAGGAGGCCTTCGAGCTCAGCCGGGTTGCTGATCGACATTTTCACCATCCAGCCGTCACCGTAGGGGTCGGAGTTCACCAACTCGGGGCTGCCGTCAAGCTTCTCGTTGATTTCGAGTACGGTGCCGGTGATGGGGCTGAACAGGTCAGAAACTGTTTTTACGGCCTCAACTGTGCCGAATACATCGTTCTGAGCTACTTCTTTGTCGAGCGTGTCAATGTCCACATACACGATGTCGCCGAGTTCTTTCTGGGCGTGGTCGGTGATGCCGATGAAGGCAACGTCACCTTCCACACGAATCCATTCGTGCTCTTTCGTGTACTTCAGGCTGGCGGGCAAATTCATGGGAGCGTACTTGAGAGTGAGGTGAAAAAGGCTGGAACGCGGTGGCGTACCGGCTCAAAAGTACGAGTTGCAGGGCAGTTTACGAGCGCGCCCCCACATGAAGATTCGGGGAGTTGCGGCAGATGGCAGGAGGGGCGAAAAGCAGATGGGCCGGTTATGTCCCCTACGGAACATAACCGGCCCATCTGCGCTGTGCTGGCTAAGGCTACTGCGACAAGCTGTAGCGGAGCTGAATGCCGCCTTCGGTGGCCGTGTTGCGGAAGGCGTTTTCTACCCGGGGCTCCGTGATGTTCTGGGTGAAGAAGAACTGCAGGTTCAGACGCTGGTTGAGCACGTAGTCGACGGTGGGCCGCAGCTGAATCTGGCGGGTGCCGCTGGTGACGATGCTGGAGGCGCGGCCTTTGCTGCCGGTAGAGCCATTCAGTGGGTCCACCACGTCCAGAATAGCCCGCTGCACGGCGTAGTTGTCGCTGATGCTCATGTCGAGGCGGACGTTGATTTCGTTGCGCAGAATCCGCTGCTCACCGCCTACCCGGAAGGGCAGCTTGAGGCGGTTGGTCACGAAGCCCACGCCAATAACCATATCGGTGCGGTGCAGCTCGGTTACCTGGGCATTGGTGGTGTTCAGGCCGATGGTGCGGTCGATGCGGTATTCCAGACGGCCCGTCAATTTGCCGGTGGTCTGGAAATTCACGCCCAACAGCGGAGCCAGCCGCTCGGCAATGCTTACCTGCCCCAGAATGTAATACGGCACAAACTGATTGGCCGAGTTGAGCACTTCCGACAAGCCTTCCGGCTCGCGCTGGTAATTAGCCGAGGTGGTGTAGTTAGCAATGTTGTAGGCCGAGGAATACGCGTGGTTCAGGGTGAACGAGCGGAAGTAGCGCTGAATGAAGGGCAATTCCGCCAGCCCGTTGTACTGGATTGTCCAGTTGGGTACGGGCAGCAGGGAGAAGGGGTTGAACTTCTTGGACTTGTAGCTATCCGACGACTTGCCCCGGTACGCATCCAGGAAAGCCGGGAGCAACACATCCTGTGAGTTGAAACCGTAATTACCAGCCTGGTTCAGCCGGTCCTGCTGCAGCCGCTGCTGCACTGCCACCCGGTTATCCACGAAGCGCTGGAATGCTTCCGATTTTTCGCCCCCGCTGCTCAGGTCGCCAAACAGCGTCTGGATGGAGATGAAGGAGGTAGTGAAGGTTCCCGACCCTAGCGCATTGCTGGCTGTAGGAAGAGGGCCAATCGGCAGCAGAGTAGTCGTATCGACTGAGGTGCGGTAGAATACTTCCCGGTTGCGCACCAGGTTGCGGCGGGCATCCAGCTGAATATTAAAGTCGCGGAAGGGCTCCAGGGTGGTGCGCAACGTCAGGGCCTCGGTCAGCAGGGAACTGAGCGGCGTATTCAGGTACTGGCTTTCGGAAGTGTACCATCCGTTGGTGTAGGCGCGTCGGAACAGGCCATCCAGGTCTTCCTGCCGGCCCAGCAGGAAGGGTACGCCCGGCGCATCGAAACCATTGTCCAGCCCGAAGAAGCGGGTGCGGGGCAGATAGCCGGGCAGCAGGGTGCCGTTGGAGCGGGAGTAGGTAAAGTTGAGGGAGCGGGCCGTCATCAGGGAGCGAAGAACGGCTTTGAGGAACCGCAGCTCCGGGCCTTTGCTGGAATCAGCGGCGGCGGATTGGTCCTGAGCGTCCGTGGGCTGGCCTTTCCGGGCCAAAGCAGCGCGTGGGTCCAGCTTGGCGGCATCCTTCTCACGGGGGCGGGGCGCGGGTGGCGGAGCGTTGTTGATGATGTTGAGGAAGCGCACCTTGTTGTAGAGCTTCACTAGGTCAATCTTACCGTTAGCGCTCAACTCCCCGTTGTTCTGAATGGTGTTGCCTAGGTTCAACTCACGTGTTTGGGTACTGTCGGGGAAGGCCGGGTACACCGGGGCCGTAAGCGCCGTGGAGGCGGCCTGCCAGGTATAGTTGGCCGCGTAGCGGGCATCGGCCGAGAGCCAGTCCGTCAGCGGGAACTTGTCGAGGGGCAGGCGGTAGGTAAGGGCAACGGTCTGGTTGAAGTTGGTGGTCCGGCCGCCGTTGCGGAACAGGTTCTGCCGGATCTGGTCCCGGTTGCGCTGGGCTTCGTCGGAGCTGCCGATGGCCCGGCCCACGCCCTCATCCACAATGGCGCGGTTGTTTGCCGTGTAGTCCAGGGCCAGGCCCTTGGTGAGGTCCCAGCGCAGGTCGTAGATGCGGTTAAAGTAAAACGACTTCTGGAACACACCTGGAATACCATCCGTCACGGGCACTTGGCCGGGTTCCAGCGTGCGTTGCAGGAACCGCTCATTATAGCGACGGTCTAGGTCGGCGCGGAAGGAGAAGCGCGAGGGCAGGGGCGTGAAGTTGACTTCCTTGAGGAACGCCAGGTAAGGCGAGTCGAGGGCCTTGAGCTTGGCCAGCGGTGTGTAGTTCTTGGGCGTAGCCTGGTACACGTAGGCCAGGGCCCCGGTGTAGGTGCGCGTGTAGTCCCGGTCGGTGCGGATATCGGTGTGCAGCCGCTCCGTCAGGGAGTAGCTCACGGCGAAGTTCTCAATATCGTAGGGCTGCACCTTGCGCTCCACGTTGGTGCGCTCCTTGCGCACGTTCAGCAGCGAAATACTCCGCTGGCTGGTCTGGTCGATAACCTCCTTGCGGTAAGCGGCCTTCTCCTCCGAGGTTTTGAACTTCTCCAGCGACTGTTCCAGCTTGGTATCGGGGTCGAGGGGGTCGTACTTGGGCGAGCGGGTTTCGATGCCGGCCTGCACCAGTACCGGCACCCGCAGGCCCAGCTTCTCCGGGAAGAATTTCTCTACCGCCACAGTAGCATTCACGTCGCCCCGCGTGATGTTGTCGGTAGAGCGTTGCTGGGCTTTGTCCTGCAGCCCGCCAAAGCCGGTGCTGATGAAGCTGCCGGTGGCCGTGATGTTGGCCACATCGGCCAGCTTGGTGTTGAAGCGGGCGGTGGCGGCCCAGCCGCTTTCGTTATCGAAATCCAGTACCCGCAGCTCATTGGCCCACAGTGTTACCGAGCGGTTAATTCCGTCATCCTTGGGGTTCAGGATGCCAATCATGGCGCCCTGTACCGCCGACAGATCGGGGTTGCCGACTACCGTGATGGTAGAGCCGTCGGGCAGGGCAACCACGAAGGGCTTGGTGTAGTCGATGCCGGAAGAAGCCTGCTTGTTCCGGGCCGATTTGGCATCAATGAACGCCTGGAAAGGCAGGTCGATGCGGTTTTCCAGGGGCCATACCTCATCCACCAGCTTCTGGCCGGGCCGGGTCATCACCAGTGGCCGCGAGTACTCGTAGTAATTCTGAATGTAGTCGGTGCCCAGGCGCACAAAGCCGCGCACCTTGCCATCCATGTTGTTTTGCTCACTCTCGGCGTGCATAAACATCCGCAGGCGCTTGTAGCGGAGCATGTTTAGGCTGATGTTTTTGTAGGCCGCCTTGGCAAACCCATCCCGCAGGCCGTCTACCACCAGGCGCAGGCTCTGCTCGTTCTGCTGACGGTTGACGGTGCTGGAGCCGTATTCCCGGTCGCGGCGGATGTTAGGCGGCAATACGTACGGAATAGCATCGGCCGCCGTAGTCGAAATACCGTTTTCCTCAATGCTCACCGTCGAAATGCTGAACGCATCCGCGTCCGTATCGGGGTTGACGATGGTCTGGCCGGGCTCCGCCAGCTTGTTGAGGTAGCGGCGCCACTGGTTGGCCACAAACTGCGGCTGCACCATGCGCAGCACTACCGGCTGCTGCCAGCGGGTAAGGTACATGCGCAGAAACCGGATGGATTTAAAGCCGAAATCCTGGCCGGCCGGCACGCCCACGGCGCGGTCGGGCTGGCGCACCGGAATGCGGAACTGGTACCACGTCACGGGCTCACCGTTGGTATCGGTGTTGTTGTTCGTGATTTTATCCACGATGAAGTTCTGCCCAACTTCCAGCTGGCCCGGCCGCAGCTGCAGGCGGTACTCGTAGTACCGCTCCGTATCCGACAGCACATTGTCGCGGTTCAGGTCTTCCTTATCGGGGAAGGCGGTAGAGCTAAGCTGGCTGCCCTCGGGCGAGTTGCCCTCCATGCCGTTGAAGTCCTTGTAGCGGGCCAGTACTTTGGCGTTGGCCTGGTCGTAGCTGGCATCAAGGTGGTGGCGGAAGTTATCGGCGGCGGGGTCCGCAATACCCTGGTAAGCGGGTACTTTGGCCTGCTCGTCGCCGTCGTTCACGCCGTCCAGGCCAACGTCCTGGCGGGCGCGGGCGCCGGGCGAGGCACTGAACGCATCCGTCAGGAACGGCTGCCGGGACACGCGGCCCCAGATAGTTTCCACCGTTTCAACACCCAGGTTGGCGGGGTCGGCCGGAATACCGTTCTCGAACTCGTACTGATTGTTATCCGTCAGCACATCCTCCGATACCGAGCCCAGGTTGATGTACACGTCGCCGCCGGTGTTGTTGTTGCTGTCGTGGCCGTCGGAGTCCGTCACCTTGCCGTTGTCACCGGTCAGGAACGGGTCCATCATCCAGAACTCCAGGAACTCCACGTTGGCGTTGTCGAAGTCGGTATCGAAGGTGATTTCGCGGGAAATACCACCGTAGCGGGCCAGGTTGGCCGCCGGCGTGGTAGCCGAGAAGAACGTCGGCCGGGCCGGATTAAACTGCGGCGTGTAGTTGTACTGGCCGCGCTGGTCGGGGAAGTAGGCCAGGTCCAGCGTTGTTTCGAAGGAGTTGCCGGTGGTGCCCACGTCGCGGTTCGGGAACACCTCCGTGCGCTTGATGCCGCGCACGTAATGGTTCTTCAGGTCGCCGACGCCGATGTTGTTGGGCTTGCTCTGGCCGTTGGTGTAGTAGGTCTGGTCGATGGTGTACCAGGCCAGCTTGGCGCGGTTGTAGGCCACGGCCAGCCCCTGGGCCGAGCCAACCAGCGGCTGCGGCGTAGAAGCCAGCCGCCAGGTAGTAGCCGAGTTGACGCCGCCTAACGTGTAGGGCGTGCGGGCATTTTCGAAGTCATCGAGGTAGGAAACGCCGTTTTCGCCGCCACTGTCGCCGGAGCCCAGCTTGCTCTGACCCGGCAGTAGCTGGGCAAACTCGCCACTGAACGAAACCGTCGAAATTTCCTTGGTCGAGAGGAACGGCAGCGCATCCAGGTACTTGGTGAGGGCCCGCGACTCGCGCCGCACGTTCACGTCGAAGCCGTAGATGGTGTTGTTGCCCGGCTCGTCGCCTATGTTCACCCGGTTGATGCCGGGGGCCTGGTTTTCGCGCAGATGCAGAATTGTGGCCCCGAAGTTCATGTCGGGCGACACGCGGTAATCGAAACGAGCCCCGAGCAGCTTGCGCGGCTGTACCTGTACCAGGGCGTTTTTCTCGAACTCCACCCGCAGCTCATTCGCTGAGTTGAGGTAGCTCGGGTTCAGAATTTTAACCTTGGCCTGGTCGTAGAATACTTGGTAGTCGGTGCCCTCCTGCAGCAGGGTGCTGCCGGCAAACACCCGCACCGAGCCTTCGGCAATACCGATGCCGGGCAGGCTGATTTCGTCGGTGGAAGTAGCCTGGTAGCGGCCCCGCAGGTAGAACTTGTCCTTTTCCTGCCGTTGCTGGGCGTCGCTCTGCACCTGGTTGTACAGCTCGCGGTACACGTATTTGCGGGCCAGCTCCAACTCCGAGGCGGAAGCCGTGGTGTCAAACTGCGCCGCCAGGTAGCTGCCAAACGGCTGCACCTCCGGGAAAATAATGCGCCCCAGTTCGGTATCGATGGTGATGCCGGGGAAGAAATCGAAGTTGCCGTCGGGGTTCCGGTCGTTGTTGGGGTTTACGTTGTCGAGGTTGAGTACCTCAATCAGGGGCTTGTTGGCAATGCGCTGGCCTTCCTTCAGCGAAATCAAATCCACGCCCGTTATGTCATCCTTGTAGATGAGCTGAAGCTGGAAATTGTCGCGGTTGAGTTGGTTGGCATTCAGAGGATAGATGTTTTTCATCATCAAATCCCAGGTCGGCAGGTTGCGGGTGAGCAACTGCGGGTTCTGCGGGTTCTGCGTGGGGTCGGCCAGCCCCACGCCGGGGTTGGTCGCCTTCAGCATCTTCAGGAAGATGACTTCATCCTGCCCCACCTGCGTGTAGTTGCTCTGCACTTCCCCAACGGTGTAGGTTTTGCCGTTGTAGATGTACTGGTACGAAACGCCCAGCACCTGCTCAGGCAGCAGCTGGGTGTTCAGAGAAAGGTAGCCCAGCTGCGCGTTGTAGGTGTACTCGCGCGGGTCGAGCTTGCGGGCCCGGACATGCTCGAAATCCTTGTTCTTTTCTAGGCCCAGACCCGGGCCGGCCAGAACATTATCTGCCGTGAGGTTGCCCCGGTAGCCGGCACTGTTCTGAATCTGGCTGAGCAGCGTATTGGCGTTGTTCTCGGCCAAGGCGTTCGGGCCGGCCGGCTTCAGGAAGTCGTCGCGGTAGAGGCGGCGCGGTTCGGCCACGTCCATGAGCGTCACCACGTTGCGCAGGTTGTCGCTCTGGCGGTTGTCGTTGGTTACCCACACTTCCAAGTAGGTGATTTCCACCCCGCTCTGCACCGTGGGCAGGTTGCGCAGGCTGGCATCGTACCGGTCCCGGAAGGCTTGGCTTAGGAAGAAGTGCCGGTCCCGCTCGTACTGGCTGGCCTTGATTTCGAAAGCCCGGCTTTGGCCCCCGTTCTGAATGCGCACCTCGTCGGCCTGGCCGCGCAGGGTACTGGCCAGTGTGGTTACGCCCAGGCGGCCGAACTGGAACTGCGCCTTCACCCCAAACAGGTTCTGGCCGCCCGTAATCAGCGAGTTGTTTAGGGGCAGACTCACGTTGCCCAGCTCAATCTTGCGGATGATATCAGTTTCGTAGCCCGTGTAATCGAGCTTCATGTTGTTCTCGAAATCGAAGGCTGCGCGGGTGTCGTAGTTGAAGGTGAGCTTGAGCTTTTCGCCAATCTGGCCGCTCAGGTTCAGGTTCAGGTTCTGGTCGTACTGGAAGTCACCCACCCGTTGCTGACGCAGCGTGAGGGTCGGGTTTTCGTTTCGGTTGCCCCGGTAGCCCATGCGTAGCGTCACGGCGCCCTGGGGCCGGATGTCCACGTAGCTGCCCCCAAAAATCCGGTCGGCCATTGGCCCCAGATAGATTTTTGGAATCAGCCGCCGGTTGTCGGCCTGGTTCTGGTCGCCGGCCACGCCCCCGTTGGAGCGTTGGCGGAAATAGTCGCGTACGGCCTGCTGCTGCTGCCAGCGCGAATACTCCTCAAACGTCATCCGGCTGGGGTCCCGGAAATTGAATTCCGGGCCTATTTTTTCCTGGATGTCGAAATTTTGCAGGCTATCGTCGGCCTGAACGTCGAGTTGTACGTTAGAAGGCAACGGCAACACCAACGGGGAGCGTCGGCGCTGGGGCGAAAACGGCGTACCTATCCGGTCGGCCGGAGCCACGCGGGGCCGCGTACTAGGCCGGTAGCGGGTGGTATCGGTGCGGGGCGTATCGGGCGAAAACCCAGCGGCCGGTCGGGGCATGCGGGCTACTCCTGGTAACCAGTCCGACCAGAGCTGGCGCATGGCGAAAGGCGCGGCCATACCACCTAAAGGCTTCGCCTGCGACCACCAGGCCACCAACGACACAACTGCCACCATAGAGGCAGCCAGAGACTTCTTACCGGTATTCAAGCGTCAATAACCGTCGGGCGAAAGGAGAGGAATGCGTTTTTCGTGGCTCGTGTGTGGTCTTTGTTAAGCTGCAAGCTCCATAAGTAGTCAGCCTACTTCCGGTGGAAAGCAGCCAAAAACGGATAACGGGCGACGAAAAACGAAATAGGCCTAATGAGACTTAAGAGCGAATTTAATCAATTCCTCCACGCTCAGGTCGTTGCCGTGCTTGCGCTGGATCTGGTCGAGGGTTTTCTCGGCGGCAGTCCGAACGAAGCCCAGCGTTACCAAAGCCGCTAACGCTTCGGTGCGGCTGGTATTGTGTGCTTTAGCCAGCGGCACCGTATCAATGCCGGCTTTGGCCAGCAGCTCATCCTTACGGAGCTTGTCTTTCAGCTCCAGCACCACGCGCTGGGCCGTTTTAGGGCCTACTCCTTTAATACTCTGAATAGCGCGCACATCCTCGCTGACAATGGCGTGCCGAATCTCGCCAACCGACATCGACGAAACCATCACGATACCCGTGCCCGGCCCAATACCCGATACGGAGATGAGCTGCATGAACAGGGCTTTCTCATTCGGATCGAGAAAGCCGTATAGCGCCTGGCCGTCTTCCTTGATGTGCTGGTAGGTGTAAAGCTTGACCTTTTCGCCTTCGCCCGGCAGCTTGGAATAGGTAGCCAGGGAAATCCGGATTTCGTAGCCAATCCCATTCACGTCGAGAATGGCCTGGGTGGGGTCTTTATGGACTAGTTTGCCGTCAACGTAAGCAATCATGCGGGGTGGTTGTGATGGAGAGTATCGGTGCTACCGGAACACGCTGGTGGCGGTATTTGTGCCAGTTGCGCCAGAAGTTCTGACCGGGGTAGTCGGCGGGGTGAACCGAATAGGTAGTCGAGCAAGTTGGGGCGAATTTGGCCGGAATCAAAGCCGAGAAACCAAAGGCCATGAAAGCATAAAGCCTCGCTCCGGGGCAGAGCGAGGCTTTGGAAAGCAGGAAAGCAACAAGCGGTTAGAGTCCTTTGCCTTCAGGGTGCTGCGCATCCACCACCGCAATGGCGGCCATGTTCACAATTTCCCGTACCGAGGCTCCCAACTGCAGAATGTGCACCGGCTTACGCATGCCCATCAGCACCGGCCCGATTACTTCGGCACCGCCAATTTCCTGGAGCACTTTGTAGGCAATGTTGCCGCTGATTACGTTCGGGAAGATGAGCGTATTAGCGCCGCCTTTGTCAGCCAGCGGCGAGAAAGGATATTGCTCGCGCAGCAACTCGGGGTTGAGGGCCGTGTTAGCCTGCATTTCACCGTCCAGGATCAACTCGGGGTAGCGGGCTTTGGCCAGCTCGGTGGCGCGGCGGGCCTTGTCGGGCAGCTCACCGGGGTTGGAGCCGAAGTTGGAGTAGCTGATGACGGCCACGCGCGGCTCGGTGTCGAAAAACTTCACAGCCTGGGCCGAGAGGCCGATGATACCCACCATTTCCTCGGCCGTGGGGTCGATGTTTACGGTGGTATCGGCGAAGAAGAACGGGCCCTTCTTGTGCTGAATAATGTACATGGAAGCCACCCGCTTCACGCCTTCGGCCACGCCAATGACCTGCAGGGAGGGCACGATGCTCTTACCGTAGTCCTTGCTGAGGCCGGTGATGAAGGCGTCGGCCTCGCCGGTTTCCAGCATCATCGAGCCAAAGTAATTCCTCTCCCGTAGCAGGCGGCGGCCCTCGTAGAGCGTGATGCCCCGGCGCTGCCGCTTCTGGTAGAACAGCTCGGCATATTCCTCGCGTTTGGCTTCCTCGTGCAGAATATCGATGATCTGACAGCCTTCCAGGTCCAGGGAGTTTTCCTGGGCAATACGGGCAATCTTCTCGCGGTTACCCAGCAGAATCGGTTTGGCGATGCCCTCATCATGCAGAATTTGGGCGGCCTTGAGGATTTTGTAGGTGTCGCCCTCGGCAAATACCACGCGCTTGGGGTTGCTGCGAGCGGCCTGCGTGATACGGTTCATCAGCTTCTGGTTCACCCCCAGACGGGCCCGCAGCTCGTCTTCGTAAGCAAACCAGTTGTCGATGTGCACCCGGGCCACGCCGCTGTCAATAGCTGCTTTGGCCACTGCCGGACTCACGGCCGTAATCAGGCGCGGGTCAAGCGGTTTGGGAATGAGGTAGGTGCGGCCGAACGACAATGTATTGTCGCCGTAAGCCTTGTTCACCATCTCCGGTACGGGCTCCTTGGCTAAGTCCGACAGCGCCTTTACGGCGGCCAGCTTCATGGCCTCGTTGATTTCCGTGGCCCGTACATCCAGTGCCCCCCGGAAAATGTAGGGAAAGCCCAGCACGTTGTTTACCTGGTTGGGATGGTCGGAGCGGCCGGTGGCCATGATGATGTCCGGCCGGGTAGCCATAGCCACTTCGTAGGCAATTTCCGGGTCGGGGTTAGCCAGCGCAAACACGATGGGGTCAGCAGCCATCTTCAGCAGCAACTCAGCCGGCAGCACGTTGGCCGCCGAGAGGCCCAGGAATACATCAGCACCTTCCATGGCCTCCGCCAGGGTGCTGATGGAACGCTCGGTGGCGAAGAACAGCTGCATATCGGCCAGGTCGGTGCGCTGCGGCGTGATGAGGCCGTCCTTGTCGAATACCACCACGTTTTCGCGCTTCAGCCCCAGCTCCAGATACAGGCGCAGGCAGCTGATGGCAGCAGCGCCGGCCCCACTGACTACCAGCTTGATTTCGCCAATCTTCTTGCCCACGACTTCCAGCCCGTTGAGCAACGCCGCCGAGGAGATGATGGCCGTGCCGTGCTGATCGTCGTGCATCAACGGAATGTTCATCTGCTCGCGCAGGGCCGTTTCAATGCGAAAGCACTCGGGGGCTTTGATGTCCTCCAGGTTAATGCCCCCAAACGTCGGCTCCAGCGACTTGACGATGCGAATGAATTCATCGGGGTCGGTGGCGTCAATTTCAATATCGAAGCAGTCGATGCCGGCAAACTTCTTGAACAGGACGCCTTTGCCTTCCATCACCGGCTTGCTGGCATCAGGACCGATGTTGCCCAGACCCAGCACCGCCGTACCGTTGCTGATAACGCCCACCAAGTTGCCCTTGGCGGTGTATTTGTACACGTCATCCTTGTTAGCGGCAATGGCTTTGCAGGGCTCGGCCACGCCGGGCGAGTACGCCAGCGCGAGGTCGAGCTGCGTGCTCATGGGCTTGGTGGGAATCACCTCAATCTTACCGGCCGGACTCTGAGCGTGGTAATTGAGGGCGTCCTGTTTGTTGATTTTCAGCATATGAGGTAGCGGTGGGTAGACTTCCGAAGAAAGCACAAGGAAGCAAGATGGGGCAAAATCAACCCGCGTCAAAGGTACGTCCCGCCGCCCGGATAGAAAAAGCGCCCCAGAACCATACGGACCCGGGGCGCTTGTACTGGCAGATTAGCAGCTGGAGAAACAGGTGAAATTCAGCTCCGCACAATCAACTTCTGGCCGGGCTTCACCTCGTCCGACTGCAAGTGGTTCAGCTCGCGCAGCTTTTCTACGGTGAGGCCCTGGTAACGGCGGGAAATATTGTACAGCGTATCGCCCGGCTCCACCAGATGTACTTCCGGCAGCGGGGGCACTAGCAACGCCGGCCGTGCTTTTGGGGCGGCCGGCGCAGTAGCGGCTACTTCACGCGTAGCAGCTGTCAGGTCAGCAATGGTTTCGGTGGTGGCTTTCAGGTTGAGCTTCTGGCCCGGAACCAGCGTTTCGCCCTTCAAGCGGTTCCAGGCCTTGAGTTGCGCAATAGTCAGACCGTGGGTACGGGCCACTTTCTCCAGAAAATCACCCTGCCGGACCACATACGTAGCGGGTACGCTGTCATCGGCCTCTGCTACCGATGGAACCGACACTTGCTGTGCAACTGTACGAGTGCGAACCGGGCGCTGAACCGATGCGGCAGCAGTAACGGCACGCGGTGCATCGGCGCTATCTTCTGCTTCGGGAGCTGTCTTTGCTGCTGCCGGACGTACCGTAGCGGGTGCTATCCGCCGGTTCGGGGCTGCTGCCGCAAGCTCGGTACTGGCTGGCGGCGGGGTTGCGGGAGGTAAAGGCAGAAAGACGATCAGCTGACGGCGGGAGCCCAGGGACGAGCTCTTGCCCAGCTCATTCCAGCGGCGTACTTGGGCGGGGCTTACGTCATACCGTTCCGCCACAGAAGCCACCGTTTCGCCGCGCTTTACCGTGTGGCGCACCCGCCGGAAGCGAGGCGCTTCGCGGGTAGCCGGATGGGCCGCGCCTTCTGCCAGGCGGCGGGTTGGGAAAGGCTCCACGCCGGCTAGTAGCACTGAGCGGAGCGGAAGCGGAGCCGGCAATTCAGCAGGGGGGCGACAGTAATCGAACAGCGTTTCGCGGTCAACTACGGTCAGCATTGGCCGGGCTGCCGCCGGAAACTGAACGGTGTAAGAGCGGTAGCCTGTTGGCAGCCAGGGTTTGCGTAGCTCCGGGTTCATGCGTAGCAGAGCCAACGAATCGGAGTAGCCGCAGGCGCGGGCCAGCCGTTTGAAGTCGAAGGCACGGCCCCCGAGCTGGAGCGTATCCATTGGCTCGGCGTACTGGTAATTCAGTGCAGGATCGTGCAGCTGGTGCTCTTTGGCGTACTTCATGGCGTACATGATGGCCGTGAAAGTAGGTACGTAGTTGCGGGTTTCGGCTGGCAGATTGGGATGCACTTCCCAGTAGGTTTTCTTGCCGGTGCGCCGCACTACCTTCTGCATATTGCCCGCGCCCCAGTTATAGGCTGCCAGCACCATTTCCCAGTCGTGAAATACCCCGTAAAGGTAGCGCAAGTGCTTACAGGCGGCTTCCGTGGCCTTTTCGGGGTCCATGCGCTCATCCACCCAATCGTCGCGACGCAGGCGCAGGTCGTTGGCAGTAGGCCCCATGAACTGCCAGAGGCCCGTAGCACCCACCCGCGACTTAGCCGTGGGAATCAGGGCAGACTCCACTACGGCTAGGTACTTGAGGTCGGTGGGTAGGTTATACTTGGCGAGGTACTTCTCAAACAGCGGAAAGTACAGGTTTTCGCGCTCCAGTACGCGCTGCGTGTAGCCCCGCTGCCTTTCCGTAAACAGGCGCACGAAGGCCAGGACGTGGTTGTTGAAGACGTGCGGTACGTTGGTTTCCAGGCACCCGATTCGGTCACCAACCAAGTCGCGCAGTTCTGGAGGAGTCCGCAACCATACCAGCCGGGAAGAATCGATGGGAGCTACGACCAGTGAATCAGGCAACAACTCCAGGTTGACGTGCAGAGAGTCATCGGTAGCGCCAGGCTGGACCGTAGCCGGTAACTCGGGCCGCACCTGGCCTGCCATAGGACGGGCCAGGGCCGTGGCCAGCAAAACGGGAACAGCAGCACGCAGCAACAACTTCTTCATCAGCTTACATAAGAACCTGGGGCAGAGCAGCCAGAGATACAAAACGCTGAGCCTCAACCCAGCGTAGTTTCAAAAATAGTGCAGAATCCGGAAGAATCCAGGGCTGAGCCGATTAGATGGAACATCGGCTCAGCCAAAGGGAGGAGGCCAGGGTAACTACCGATGAGTTTACCCGGCCTCCTCCCTGCACTTGGTTGGAATATTACGTTGAGCGGCTAGGCCAATTCCGGCGTCAGCGTTGTGGTAATCGAGCCGGCAAATGCCAGCAGATGCTCCTCCCGGAACGCGCCACTCAGAATCTGCAATCCAATGGGGAGCCCCTGCGAATCGGTGCCGTTGGGCACCGAAATGGCGGGTACGCCGGCCAATGAAGCCTGCACTGTGAAAATATCGGCCAAGTACATAGCCAACGTGTCCTTATTCACGTCGCCGATACGGAAGGCCGTAGTAGGCGTGGTGGGTAGTACCAGGAAATCATATTCGCGCAGCAACTCGTCGGTTTTCTCCTTAATGAGGCGACGCACGCGCTGAGCTTTGGTATAGTACGCATCGTAGTAGCTGGCGCTCAACACAAACGTGCCCAGCAGAATCCGGCGCTGTACTTCCGGGCCGAAACCCTGCGCGCGCGTCTTCTTGTAAAGCGACTCCAGGTCAGTCGCATCAGGGGCGCGGTAGCCGAACTTCACCCCGTCGTAGCGGCTCAGGTTGGAGCTGGCTTCGGCGGTAGTCAGAATGTAGTACGTCGGCACAATGAAGTCGAGGTACGGGAAATCCACGGCCTCCACCACATGGCCTTGGCCACGCAGCTGCTCCAGCGCCTGTTCCGTGGCGGCCTTAATTTCAGGGTCCAGGCCCGGCCGCTCTAGGCAGTCCTTAATGTACCCCACACGGTAATGCGGGGCAGGCGTCAGTTGCTGGCTGTACACCGGAACTTCGCGCTGGCTCACGGTGCTGTCAAATGAGTCAGCCCCGGCCATTACTTCCAACAGCAAAGCCGCGTCTTCCACCGAGCGGGTCAGCGTCCCAATCTGGTCGAAGGACGAAGCGTAGGCAATGAGCCCATAGCGGGAAATGCGCGAATACGTAGGCTTGAACCCTACAATACCACAGAAAGCCGCTGGTTGCCGCACCGAGCCACCCGTATCGGAGCCGATAGATGCCAGACACATATCAGCCTGCACAGCTACTGCTGAGCCGCCTGACGAGCCACCAGGCACACGGTCAGTATCAATTTCGTTGCGGGCCGGGCCGAAGTAGGATGTCTCATTGGACGCTCCCATAGCAAATTCGTCGCAGTTCTGGCGCCCGATAACAATGGCATCCTCATCCAGTAAGCGCTGCACGGCCGTACCAGTAAACAACGATTTGAACCCGTCCAGGATGTGGCTGCTGCTTTGCAGGGCGTGGCCTTCGTATGCCAACACATCCTTGAGGCCGATTACCATACCGGCCAGCTTGCCAGCGGTACCGGCCGCCAGTTTGGCGTCTACGGCCTCGGCCTGGGCCCGGGCCTCCTCGGGCCAGACTTCCAGAAAGGCGTTCAGATGTTCTTTGCGGCGGATATTATCCAGATAATACTCCACGAGCTGACGGCAGGACGTAGTGCCTGCCGTCAGCTCGTGGCGAACTTCCGTGAGGGAGTTGAAGCGTCTCAAGACGAAAAGGGTTAGGTCAGTTGATCGAGGCGGGGGCGCTCTTCAGCAGCCGGTTTTACAGGAGGCGTAATGCCACCATCCATGGGCGGAGCTATCGGCGCGGTTACCGGAACATCGGTAACCGGAACGTCGGCCACCGGGGGCTGATAGGCAGGTTGCTGGTACGGCTGCTGGTTAAACTGCTGCTGGTACGGCTGCTGGGGCTGGCCGGTATTCTCAATTTCGCTGCGAATCTCGCGCGAGGCATCCTTAAACTCCCGGATGCCTTTGCCCAGGCCGCGTGCCAGCTCCGGAATCTTATTGGCTCCGAAGAATATCAGAATCACGACCATGATGAGCATTAGCTCACCACCACCCAAGTCACCCAGAAAGAGGAAAAAAGGAGTATTCATGGCTACAGAGCGTTACAGACGGGGAGCAGTCGGGTCATTCGGGTTCACGGGACGGTCCCGGAATTCCGGCTTCTCTTCCTTAGAAGCATCCTTGAATTCCCGGATGCCCTGGCCCATGCCCCGGAACAGTTCCGGAATGCGCTTGGCACCAAACAACAGGATAATAGCAAGACCGATAAGCAGAAGCTCGGTGCCTCCGAAGTTACCGATTCCTAGCAGGAGTGTGGCAAAGTTCATATGGGGAAGACCAACAGGTCAGGTTATTGGGGTGGCAAAGCTACGTATACGCAGCCTTGTACGCTTCAGGATTGATAAAGGTACCGCATAATTTCAAAATCAGTTCCTGTTGCGTAGTTCCGGCCGGCTGCGTCACGCAGTTTACGACTTGGTAGCCGGGGCGTGGCCACTGCGGCCCGCACTAGCCAGAAAAGGATTTCATTAAGCGGGTAATTGCCCGTATTCAACGTTTTGGCCAGCTGAGTGTGCGGGCTTATAAGCTATTTTGGGAAAATTTACTGCTTATATCTACTAGGTGCTACCACCTTCTTTGCTTGTACCCAATGGCCACCAAACAGTCTGCTCCCGTGCGAAAGACCAAAGCCTCATCAGCGCGTGCGGATGAGGCAAAACGCTTGGAAGTATTACATGCCTATCAAATTCTGGACACGCCACCCGAATCGGTGTTTGATGACCTGGTCCGGCTGGCGGCATTTATCTGCGATACGCCTATTTCGTTCGTTTCCCTTATCGATGAGCAACGGCAGTGGCTGAAGGCGAAGGTGGGCTTGCCGGGCATTTATAGTGCCCCCCGCGACCTGACCTTCTGCCAGTACACGATTCAGTCAAACGAATTATATGAGGTAGAGGATGCCTCCGTTGACCCGCTGTTCCGGGAGCACGCCATGGTGACGGGCGACCCTAAAATTCGCTTCTATGCCGGCTACCCGCTCATTACCGCCGAAGGGCAGGCTGTGGGTACCATCTGCGCTATTGATGTAGTCCCCCGCCAGCTAAGCGCGGCACAACGGGAAGCATTGCGCATTCTGGGCCGGGAAGTAGTAGCGCATCTGGAGTTGCGCCGGGCACGCATTCAGCTAGAAGAAGAAAAAACGAAGTTGGAAGGATTATTACGCATGGCCAATGACGCTGCCGAGTCGCTGTATTTGAACGGTGGCCAGAACGAAATTTTCATCAAGCAGGACCATAAACTGGTGCGGGTGAAAACAACGGATATCCGGTATGTGGAAGCCTTAGGCGACTACGTGAACATTTACTCGGGTCGGGAGCGGTACACGGTATACAGCACCATGAAAGAACTGGAGGCCAAGTTGCCGGCCCGGGAATTTGCCCGGGTACACCGCAAATACATTGTGCGCCTCGACCGAATTATTGCCATCGAAAGCGACGCGGTAATTGTGGAGGCCGGGCGTAGTGCCGAGCTGGCCACCAGCCTGCTTCCAGTGCCTATTGGCAACTCTTACAAGTCGGCCCTGCTGAGCCGGCTGAATCTCATCTAAAAGACCGTAAGAAAAGGCTGCATCTGAATTTTTGTGCTTCACCGAGGGAAAAAAGCTATTCGGCGAATTTGCCGGCCTAAATACTAGGCCCTCCCGTATATTTCGAATGGTTATCGGGGATTGACTCCACTGTTGGCACCTGCCTTAGGTAGTCTGCTGCTTTGGGGGAGGGATTCTGGTAGCTAAGTTTGTTTTCATAGCTCAGAAAGACACCGCGCACTGCGCGGTGTTTTTTTTATGCTCTGAAACCGTTCCATAAGAACGAACCTCCCGCCCTTACTTGCGGCCAAGCCAATTCTCGGGATTCAGGTTAGAGCTGTTGTGCCAAACCTGAAACTGCACCTCTGAAGTGCCCTCTGCATCCGTGGAAACCGTACCGATGGTCTGGCGCGCCTGCACGGTCTGGCCTTCGCTCACGCTTACGCTGCGCAACTTGGCATATACCGTGAAGTAGTCGCCGTGCTGCACCATCACGATGGTGTTCATACCGGGCACGCTGGCCACCGTGAGCACCTTGCCACTGAAAACGGCCCGTACCGGCTCGCCGGCACTCGTCTGAATATCCACGCCCCGGTTTTCTACCACCACATTCTTCAGTACTGGGTGGTTGTGCCGGCCGAAGCGTTGGCTAATGAAGCCTTTACCTACCGGCCAGGGCAAACTGCCTCGGTTCTCATTGAAGGAAGCCGCCAGTTCGGCCGTTTCAGGCGTCAGAGTTACCCGGTCTACTCGCTCGGCGGCGGCTTCCGCTGCTGCTTCGGCCGCGGCCGTGCCAGGCGTGCGCGAGGTAGCGGCCGGACTGCGGCCAGGAGCAGCGGCCGTAGTCCGCGCCGCTGCTGCGGCTGCTGCTCGGCGGGCGGCGGCGCGGGCTGCCCGCGCAATTTCCTCACGCACGCGTAGCGCAATCAGGTTATCGAGGCGGCCAATAGCCTGCTGCTTGGCTGCCAGTTCTTTACGCAAGCCTTCTTCCTGCTGGGTAAGCTTGGTAACTACCTGATCCTGCTGGGTTTTGAGGGTGAGCAGGGTTTTCTTCTCTGAAATCTGGTTGTTGAGCAAGCTGCCTTTTTCTTCCTGTTTTTCCTTCAGGCCGACCAGCTGCGTACTCAGGCGTTGCTGGGTGTGGGTAATCTGGGCAGCCTGGGCTTGGCGTACTTCCGTGTACTGGCGGATGTAGCGCAGGCGCAGCATGAACTGGTTGAAGGATGCGGAGGCAAACAGAAACATAAGCCGGTTGTAGCCGTTGGCCGTTTTGGAGCCGGCATAAATCAGGCGGGCGTACTCGGCTTTCAGCTGCTCCAGGTTCTGGCGCGTTTTCTGGACCTGGGTTTCGGTTTGCCGCACGTCGGTTTCGATGTAGCGCAACTCACTACTGATATCCTTAATGACGCTTTGCTGCACCGTCAGCTTCTCCTTAAGGGCGTTCAGCTGGCCTACGGAGGCTTGTTTCTGCTGCTGCGTCTGGGCCAGGATGCGGCTGGTTTCTTTGATGCGGCGCAACGTTGTCTGCCGCTCCCGTTCCAGCTGGGCCTTGGTTTTGCGCGTGCTGCCGCGCTGCGACCAAGCCGGTTCGGCGGCGGCCAGCAATAGCAGCAACCACAGCAGCCAGCTTTTACTTTTTGCGCGCATAGCCTTTCGGAACCGAGAAGGGGAATTGGAGCCGCTCTTTATCCACATCTACTGACCGGTAGGTGAGCGTAACCGTAGTTGCTGGCGCAGTACCCTCTTTCACCTGCACCTGGGTGTTATAGGCAAATTGTTGCGGGTTGCGCTCCAGCGCCCGGAAATCGGAGTAGTCCACCGTCAGCTGATTCTGGTTGGTTGGGGCCTGCACCTGCAGCTGTTGAATTCGGCCGCCTTCCAGGTTCACGAGCTGCTGCACCAACAGGCCGGCCTGTTCATAATTCACGCGCTGCGTGGGGCCTTCGGTTGTTACGGTAGGCTGGGTGGCGGCACTCAGCGGCGGCAAATAGTTGCCTAGCAGCAACGCCTGCAGCATATCGAAGTTCACGGGCACGTTCAGCCGCTGGCTCAGGTAGGCGAAGTCGCCGGCGTAGTATTCCCGATGCAACTTATCCAGCACCTGTACCGAGTCGCGGGTGATATAAATCCGCCCGCCCTCAATTCCGATAAGAGAAGCCGAAATCCAGATAACGCTGTCCTTGCGGATGCGCACGTTGATGTTGCCGCTCTGGTCGCCGAATTGGGCTTTGCCTTTCGCGGCTAGAAAGCGGAAATCCACGTTGGCGGCGCGCACGGCCTCGGGCATGGGCACGGAGGCGGCGGGCTTGCGACCGGGGAGCAGTTGGCGGGTACAGCTGCCCAGCAGCATTACGGCGCTCAGCAGCACCAGCACAAGGCGGTTACTCATATAGTTTTTTGTCTTTGATCTTGCGGTCAATGAGCGAGGATGCCCCACCCAACTTTTTGGCACGCTGCCATTCGGTCAAGGCTTTATCCGCTTCGCCCATCTGGAACAGCACGTCGCCGTAGTGTTCCACCACGGTGGCATCGGTGGTGGTTTTGAGAGCTTTTTCGAACTGCTGACGAGCCCCGGCGTAATCCTTCAGCCGGTACAGCACCCAGCCGTACGTGTCGAGGTAGGTGTCGTTATCCGGGTTCTGCTTTACCAGCTTGCCAGCCATTTCGCGGGCTTTGTCGAGCTTTTCGCCGCGCAAAGAAAGGTAATAGCTGTAGTTGTTGAGGGCCTGGGCATTGTTGGCATCAAACGTCAGGGCCGCTTCGTATGCCGCGTCGGACTTGGCAAAGTCCTTCAGCTCATGGTAGGTATCACCCAGTTGGGTATCAAACTGCGCCAGTAATTCCGGGTTGTCGGTGGCGAGTTTGCGGCCGTATTCCAGCGCCTTGATGGCCTTGGTCGGCTGCTTTTTGAGCTGGTAGCCCAAGCCATTATAAAACCACAGGGGGGCCTGGTTCGGAAACAGTTCCAAAGCCTGCCCGGTATGTGTCAGCAGTGAATCTACCTGATTCAACTCGGCATCAATGAGCACCACCTGCTGCCAGATCTGGTAGCGCGAGTTGTCGAGCCGAATGGCCTGCAGGTAGTTGGTGCGGGCCGCCGCGCGGTTGCCGGTCACCGTCTGAATGTCGCCGGCAATGGAAAAAGCCTTGGCTTCTTTCGGGTGCACGCGGGTGGTAATGGCGGCCAGGTCCTGCGCTGTTTGGTTAAGGGCGGGGTTGGGCAGCTGCTTGATGTAGTCGACCAGAATACGGACTTTGTTGTCAATATCCAGCGTGGTGCTCTCAAACGCCAGCTTCAGCTGCCGCTCCGATTCCGGGGCGTTGCTTTGCTGCCGGTACACGTCGGCCAGAATCATGCGGGCGCGCGGGTTATCGGGGTCCTGCTTGAGGGCTTTCTCCGCTACCCGGATGGCATCGGGCAGGCGGTTGTTGGTAGCGTAGAGCTGCGCCTGGGCCAGCACGTAGCGCACTTCATCGGGGTTGGCAGTTATCAGGGCTTCGCCTTCCTGCAGGGCCTTATCCAGGTTGTTCTGCTTGAGGTAAATCTGTTGTTTCTTGAACGACACCTCATCCAGCGGTCCGAACTTTTGCTCCGCCTGCTCAAATGCCGCCAGTGCTTCGTTCAGCTTGCCCTGGGCCATGTACAGATCAGCCAGGTTGAAGAGGTAGTAGTTGGAGTTCGGAACGGCCTTGATGAGGGTGGTGTACACCTGAGCCGCCTCGTCGTACTGCTTCTGCGAGGCGTAAATCTGAGCCAGCAGCAGATAGTAGTAGGCGTTCTGCGGGTCGAGCTTCACGGCTACCTGCCCGAAATTGGTAGCATCTTTGAGGTTGCCGCTCAGCAGGTTGGTTTCGGCAATCTTGTAGTTGACGGCCGCGTTGGTGGGGTTGAGGGCATAGGCCTTGAGCAACCGCTCCAGGGCTTTATTGTAGTCTTCCAGCAGCAGAAACCGCACGCCATCCACGAAATACGACTCGCTCAGCTCCCGGTCTTTTTCCGAAAGGTTGGGCCGCTGCCGGGCGGCGGCGTCCACGGCGGTGCGGCGGGCCAGCTCCTTACGCTCCTTACGGGTGAGCTTGCGCGGCTTGGCCGCCTTGACTGGTTTGGGCGTTTCCGTGGCGGGCTGGGCCGGTTGCTGGGCATACCCGGGCCCGGCCAGCAGCAGGCCCAGCAACAAAAGGAAAAACGCACGTAATCGACGCATTGAAAACAATAGCGCGGACCTTGCGGCCCGCGGATGGGAAACCAGGAAACCTAACCCCCAACACGCCGGAATCCGGTTAAGGTCCGCGCTACTGAAACGTCAGGCGACGCAAAAATATCACACGCGCAGCGTGTTGTAGTCGCCCACGCTCAAATCATTGGGTTGGCTGGTTACGGTGGCGTGGCTGCCGACCATCGAGTTGCTGATGTTGGCGTAGGCCACCGAGGCCGACTGCTGCACGATGGAGTTGGAAACGACGGAATGGCGTACGTTGGTATGGTCGCCCAAGGAAACGTGCGGCCCCACCACCGAATCGGTAATGATAACGCCTTCCCCGATGTACACCGGCGGAATGAGTACGGAATTCGTGACTTTGGCGGATTCGGCCACTAAGGTTTCGCCGCGCTCATGCAGGTACTCCAGGTAGCGTTGGTTGGTGAAGACGGTGGCATCCTTGTTGCCGCAGTCGAGCCACTCGGTTACGCGGCCGGGCACGAAGCTAGTGCCCTTGTTCTTCATGTTTTCGAGGGCATTGGTGAGCTGGTACTCTCCTTTGTCCTTAATGTCGTTATCGAGCAGGTACTGCAACTCGCTCCGCAGGTACTCGCCGTCTTTGAAGTAGTAGATGCCAATAATGGCCAGGTCCGACACAAACTCCTGGGGCTTCTCTACGAAGTCGGTAATCTGGCCCTGCTCGTTGAGCTTCACCACGCCGAAGGGCTTGGGGTCGTCCACGCGCTGCACCCAGATGGTGCCCTCGGCCGAGGAATCCAGGATGAAATCAGCTTTGAACAGAGTATCAGCAAAGGCCACGACAACCGGACCATCCAGGGCCGACTGCGCGCACAAAATGGCGTGGGCCGTACCCAGCGGCTCGTCCTGGTAGTGAATGGTGCCTTTGGCGCCCACCGACTCGGCAATGGCAATGAGGCTTTTCTCTACTTCACTGCCGAAACGCCCGATGATGAAGGCCACTTCCTCCACCGGCTCGCCGCATACTTTGGCAATATCCTCTACCAAGCGGCGTACAATGGGCTTACCAGCAATAGGAATAAGGGGCTTGGGAACGGTGAGCGTGTGGGGGCGCATGCGCTTACCCATGCCGGCCATCGGAACGATAATCTTCATGTGAGGAAGGAATTAGGAAGTAAGAGTTCGGAGTTAAAAAGTAAGAATTATGAATTGTGAATCAGCAAGTGAGCAGAACAACTGCCGAAAGCAGTGCCAAATTCACCATTCATACTTCAAACGGTGCCAGTGCTACCGTAGCCACCGGTGCCGCGCTGGGTGTCGGAGAGGGCTTCGACGGGCTGCCAGGCAACGGTTTCGTGGCGGGCTACCACCAGCTGCGCAATTCGCTCCCCATCCTGTACCACAAACTCCTGATCCGAGAGATTCACGAGTAGCACCTTCAACTCCCCCCGGTAATCGGCATCGATGGTGCCGGGGCTGTTGACGAGGCCGATACCGTGCTTGTAGGCCAGGCCGCTACGGGGCCGTACCTGCATTTCGTAACCGACTGGAATTTCCAGAAACAGGCCCGTGGGAATGAGGGCGCGTTGCAGAGGCTTCAACGTAACCGGCTCGGGGAGGTTGGCGCGTACGTCCATTCCGGCCGCGTGGGCCGTCTGGTATTCCGGCAGCGGATGCCGGGAGTGGTTGATGATGGGAATCAGCATGAGAGAAAGGGCCACAGGCAGTTGCCGCTGGCAAAGGTAAAAAGTTGCGCTTTCGGCAACAGATGAATTTGCGGTTTGACGAGGAAAAAATGGATGATTCCGCTGAGCAAACTGCCCTAAAAACGGCTCAAGCTAGCTGAATTTTGCGGTTTAACCCGCAAGTAGCGCAAATCAGATAGAGCGCAGACGGCGGCCTTCCACGGCGGCTACCAGGCCCACAAAGCCCAGCGTGAGTAGGGCATGGAAACCGTAACGAAGCCAGCCTTCGGCTACGGGCACCCACCAGCTTAGGGCTACGGTGCCCACGGCCACGGCCAGCCATAGCAGCAGCCGCACCACCGGGTAAGGAACCGGGTAGTGCCGTTCGCCCAGCCACCAGCACAGGGCCGCCATCATAAAGTAGCAGGCTAGGGTGGCAATTGCCGAGCCCATATAGCCCAGCACCGGAATCAGCAGGAAGTTGAGGGCCACGGTTAGTACTGCGCCGGCAAAGCCTAGGTAGGTGCCGTAATAAGTTTTGTCGGTGAGCTTAAACCACACCGAGAGGTTCCAGTACACGCCCAGAAACAGGTTGGCCAGCAGCAGCACCGGCACCACGCTCAAGCCCTGCAGATACTCGGGCCGCCGCAGAAATACCTGCGCCACCAGCTCCACATTCACGCTCACACTCACGAACAGCATAGCGCAGCACAGCGTGAACCACTTGAGGACCAAGGCGAATGTGCGGGGCGAATTTTTGTCGGTGCTCTGGGCGAAGAAGAACGGTTCGGCAGCGTACTTAAAGGCCTGAATCACGAGGCTCATCAGAATGCTGATTTTGTAACACGCGCCGTATACGCCCACCGCCGCCAGATTGCTCTGGCCGGGGTAGAACCCTTCGGGTAGCCAGCGGGGCAGCAGAATCCGGTCCAGCGTTTCGTTTACCATGCCGGCCAGGCCCATGAGCATGATGGGGTAGGCATATTTCAGCAGGGGCCGCAGCGGCTCTAGGCTCAGGCGGAAGCGGATGTCCAGCAGTTCCCGGCCCAGCAGCAGCAGCGTAAAGGCCGAGGCCGCCAGATTCGACAGGAACACGTAGCCCACGCCCACGGTGGGGTCGTACATCGTTTCTGCCAACGGCCGCAGCGCAGACAGGTATTTGCCGGCTAGTACATCGGGGCAGAGGACGATGAAAAACAGGTTCAGCCCTACATTCAACAGGATATTGGCCAACCGGATAGTGGCAAACTTGCGGGCTTTGTTTTCCAGCCGCAGCCGGGCAAACGGAATGGCGGCCAGCGCATCCAGCCCCAGAATGGCCGCAATCCAGACGGCATACCGCTCGTGGCCGGGGGGCAAACTCAGCAAACTCATCAGGGGCCGGGCCAGCAGCATCAGCCCCAAAGTAAGCAGCACGCTGGAGATGAGCAGCAGCGTCATTACCCGGTCGTACAGCTCTCTGCGGTCGGTATCGGGACGGTTGGCGAAGCGGAAAAAGGTAGTCTCCATGCCGTAGGTGAACAGCACGTTCAGAAACGACACGTAGGCGTACAGCCCCGTCACAATGCCGTACTCGGCCGCCGCAAACCGGCCCGTGTACACCGGTACCAGCAGCGTATTCAGCACCCGGCCCACAATGCTGCTCACGCCATAAATAGCCGTTTGTGAAGCCAGCCGTTTGGCAATACTCATGTAGAAAGAGGTAAAAAGTAAAAGAGAGTGAGCAAAGGCAGGCAGAAAAGAAAAAGCGCCCCTGGTCAGCCGCTCAAAGTCGGGCTGAATGGAACGCTTTGACTTTTTATCCTTTCCCTTTTACTTTCCCTGGAACGTAGCCGGGCGCTTTTCCAGGAAAGCGGTGGTGCCTTCCGTAAAGTCCTCGGAGGCAAAGCAGCGGGCGAAGGCGTCGGCCTCGGCCTGGTAGCCGTTCCGGTCTTTATCAAAGTAGGCGTCCACGGCATCCAGGCACAGGCCCACGGCAATGGGGGCTTTAGTGAGGATGCGCAGCAGCAACTGACGCGTAAAAGTGAGCAGCTCGGCCTGAGGCACAACATGGTTCACGAGACCCAGGCGCAACGCTTCGTCGGCCTTGATCATATCGGCAGTCAGCAGCAGCTCAATGGCTTTGCCTTTGCCGATGAGCTGGGTGAGGCGCTGGGTGCCGCCGTAGCCGGGTACCAGGCCCAGGTTCACCTCGGGCTGGCCGAAGCGGGCATTTTCGGCGGCAATGCGCATGTGGCAGGCCATAGCCAGCTCGCAACCCCCGCCCAGCGCGAAGCCATTCACGGCCGCTAGTATCGGCTTGGGGCTGCGCTCAATCAGCCGGAACGCCTCCTGGCCCTGCAAGGCAGCCCGCCGGCCCGATACGTCGTCCAGCTTCGTCAGCTCGGCAATATCGGCCCCGGCCACAAACGACTTCTCGCCGCTGCCCGTCAGGATCATGCCGCGTACGGTGGCATCGTCGAGGCCCAGTTGCACGGCGGCCCGGATTTCCTCAATCGTAGCCGCGTTTAGGGCGTTGAGCTTGTCGGGGCGGTTGACGGTGAGAACCAGAATGCCGGTTTCGGGCTCCGGCTGATAGAGTAGGTTGGTGAAGGACGTCATGGTTGGGAGAGGTGGCGTGGGCAAGTAATGGCGGCAAAGATAGAATGAATTGGCACCCGGGGCCGGCCCATGCGCTCCGGTGGATCCGGCCGCAATTTAACGGGCAACGGGGCCGGTTAAGCGAAAACCGGGAGTAGTCACCGGCCGGGAACCGCACTTTTGCTACGGTTAGCAAAACACTGGCACCAGATGCGGAAATTTCTATATTTACCCGTCTGTCTCTTACTGTCTCACTTCCAAATACTTCCAAAACATGGGCTTTGTCTCCGAATTCAAAGAGTTTATCTCCAAGGGCAACGTGCTCGATCTGGCAGTGGGTGTTATCATCGGCGGAGCCTTTGGTAAAATTGTGACGTCGCTCACGGATGATATCCTGATGCCGGTGCTCACGCTGCTGACCGGTGGCCTGGACTTCAAGGAATGGTATTTGGCCCTCGATGGTAATACGTATAACTCCTTAAAAGCTGCCCAGGATGCCAAAGCCGCCACCATTAATTACGGCTTATTCCTGAATGCCGTAATTACCTTCCTGCTGATGGCCTTTGCTATTTTCTGGATTGTGAAGCTGGCCAACCGCTTCAAAAAGCCCCAGGAAGTCGTCGTGACCGAGCCCGGTCCAACCAAAGATCAGGCGCTGCTTATGGAAATCCGCGACGCGCTGCGCAACCGCGCGTAGTTGCCGCCCGCGTAATTTTGGCCGGCTTTTGTTCAGCGCGCTGGATGGGAGCCGGCCTTGCTATGTAACTCTCTCTGCCCATGCTTTCTTCCCCTCTGTCCCGCCTCAGCGCGCTGCTGCTGGCCCTGCCGTTTACATCCGCTCAGGCCCAGACCGACGTGCCCAATCGCGCGCCGGCCCCGTTACCGGCCTACAAAATATCGGCTGAGGTAGATACCGTGCGCGGCTGGCGGCGCGGGGGCGCGGGCACGCTCAACTTCAGTCAGGTGAGCCTGCGCAACTGGGCACCCGGCGGCCAAAGCTCGTTGTCGTTGCTGGCCTCGGGCAACACGTTTTTGCACTACCGGGGCCCCGAGCATACGTTTGATCTGGCCGGCAACTTCGTATATGGCCTGCTTAAGGCGGGCAAAAGCCGCCTGCGCAAGAACGACGACCGGCTGGAGCTCAATGGCCGCTACGCCCGGCAGTTTACCACCACGCTTTCATACGCAGCCCAGGTGAACCTCAAAACCCAGCTCACGCCCACCAATTCCTTCGACAAGCCCGACTCGCTGCTGTCGAAGTTCTTTGCGCCGGCCTACATTCTGGCTTCGTTGGGCGTCGAATACCGACCCAACACCGATTTCTCGCTGCTGCTGTCTCCCGCAACCGGTAAGTTTACTGTGGTAGCCGATCAGGGCCTGGCCGACGCCGGTTCCTTCGGGGTGCGCGGAGCCCGGCTCGGGGCCGATGGTGTGCTGCTGCCGGGCACCGGGGAACGGCTGCGGGAGGAAATGGGGGCCTACCTCAATGCCCGCTACCGCCATGTACTCGGGCCCAACATCACCTACACCACCCGGCTGGAACTGTTCAGCAACTACTTTCACAACCCCCAGAATATTGATGTGAACTGGGAGAACCTGATTGATTTCAAAGTGAATAGATTCGTGAGTGCCAGCGTTACCACGTTACTGGTGTACGACGATGACATTCTGGTTCCGTTGGACCGCAATGAAGATGGAATTCCCGACGACCGGGGCCGTCGCATTCAGTTCAAGGAAACCCTGGGTATCGGGCTGACTTACAAGTTTTAGCCGGATTTGAACTACCTTTAACAGTCACTCGTTCACCCCACCAAACAGCCGCCGCGTTGGATAGTACGTAGGAGGGAGCGGCTCCCGGTTTTTGCCTTTTTTCCTGATATGAAGAAGTTGCTTTCTGCTTTGGTGGTTACCGCCGCTGGCCTGCTGCTGGCCCCTGTTGCCCACGCCCAGAACACGGCTACCGCCCGCGCCACCAGCCCCGTACAGACGGAGCGGGCCAACGCGGAAGGCCTGCGCAAAAACCGGAAAGCCTCAGCTACGGATATCACCCGCATGCAGCGCCGCATGAGCATGAACCCCGACGAGGTAAAGCGCGACCAGCAGATGGAAGTGCTGGAAGCGCGTTCCGGAATGGGTACGGCGAACACCAGTTTTGGTCGTTCGGCCGGTCCGGCCCGGCAGTTTGAAAAGGGCGCCGGTGGTTTCGCGGTCCGCAAGTTCAAGGATAATCGCATCGGCACGGCCCGACAGAAACGGGGCCAGACGCGGGCGGCTGGTTTTGTGGACCCCAAAGGCAAGCCATTGAGCCACAAGAAGAAAAAGCATTTCCTGTTCTTCTAAGCTCAGAAAAGTCTCGGATATTTAGGTATAGAAAAAGCCCCGGCGCAACGCCCCGGGGCTTTTTGTTTCCTCGGCGGTACCAGGGCCACCGTTCGCCCCCAGCGGAGCCGAAGAAAGAATAAAGAAGAACGTTAGTGACGAGGACGGGCCAGAGAGGGCCAACTGGTCTGAGGGGAGTGCAGATTAACGGCCGCTGCTTTGCGGAATGTGTCGGGCCGGAGAGCAATAGGAGCGACTGGTAGCGGCCGGAACGAATCTGCCACCATGCTTCGCCGCATAGGTCCAGCCTCCGGATACTCGTAGCGTGCAATAGTAGACTCGGGCAGATGCGTGCAGCTTACAAGTTCCGGCAGCAGCAGGCTTAGCAGGCAGATGCGGGTGTGCATAAGCAGAAAAGAAAAAGTGCGAAACAGTTACCTGGGTAGCCTGATTGTCGTCCGGATACAAGGCAGATGAGTATCTGTCCCCAGTTGTTTCCCTGTTTGTGTCCAGAATAGGCAACGAACTATCGGGCTTGGTTTCGGATACAATAAATTCCTGAACCGATTCAAAATTACGTTTCTCACCAACTACCGGCAATAACATAATGATGTGAATATAGTAAACAGATGATACTTAAATAAAACGGGCCCCGACCAGTGTTGGTCGGGGCCCGTGTAGAAGGTCCGGAAGGTTCTGACCGCTTACAGCGTCCGTTTCACTTCCTGCTCTTCGAAGCCTTCGATATTGTCGTTCTCCTGGAGGTCATCGAAGTTCTTAAGCGAAATACCGCACTCGTAGCCCTGGCGCACTTCCGACACGTCGTCTTTGTAACGCTTGAGGTCTTTGATTTCGCCCGAGTACACCACAATACCGTTGCGCACGAGCCGCACCTTGGTTTTGCGGGTGAAGGTGCCATCCGTCACCATGCAGCCACCAATGGCGCCCACTTTGGTGATGTTGAACACCTGACGAATCTCGGCGTTGGCTACTACCACTTCCTTCACCGTCGGGGCTAGCATGCCTTCCATGGCATCCTTCACCTCGTTGATGGCGTTGTAGATAATCGAGTAGAGGCGGATGTCGATCTGCTCCTGTTCGGCCAGCTTGCGGGCACTCTGCGAAGGCCGCACCTGGAAGCCGATGATGATGGCGTCGGAAGCCGAGGCCAGCAACACGTCGGTTTCCGAAATGGCACCCACGCCTTTGCTGAGGATGTTCACGGCTACTTCCGGCGTGCTCAGTTTCAGCAGGGAGTCGGCCAGTGCTTCCACCGAGCCATCCACGTCGCCTTTCACAATGACGTTGAGCTCCTTGAACGAGCCGATAGCCAGACGGCGACCAATTTCATCGAGGGTGATGTGCTTCTTGGTGCGCATGCTCTGCTCACGGGCCAGCTGCTGACGCTGCGTAGCCAGTTCACGAGCTTCGCGCTCCGTTTCCATCACCTGAATCTTGTCACCGGCCTGGGGAGCACCCGTCAGACCCAGTACCTGCACCGGAGTTGCCGGGCCGGCCTGTTTCATCTTTTTACCCCGATGGTCGGTCATGGCCTTCACGCGGCCGAAGTGCGGCCCCGCCAATACCATGTCGCCCACTTTCATAGTGCCGGTCTGTACCAGAATGGTAGTTACGTAACCGCGGCCTTTATCAAGCGAGGCTTCGATAACCGTACCTACCGCGTTGCGGTCGGGGTTGGCTTTCAGTTCCAGAATCTCGGCTTCCAGCAGAACTTTCTCCAGCAGGTCGTCGATACCAATACCGGTTTTGGCCGATACTTCCTGGCTCTGGTACTTACCACCCCATTCTTCTACCAGCACGTTCACAACCGACAGCTCCTCGCGCACCTTATCGGGGTTTGCACCGGGCTTGTCAATTTTGTTGAGCGCAATGATGATGGGCACCCCAGCCGCCTGGGCGTGGTTGATGGCTTCCTTCGTCTGCGGCATTACCGAGTCGTCGGCCGCTACCACAATGATGGCAATGTCCGTCACCTTGGCACCCCGGGCACGCATGGCGGTAAACGCTTCGTGACCCGGTGTATCGAGGAATGTTACGCGCTTGCCCGATTTGGTCATCACGTCGTAGGCCCCGATGTGCTGGGTGATACCGCCGGCTTCGCCTTTGGCTACGCTGGCGCTCCGGATGTAGTCAAGCAAAGAGGTCTTACCGTGGTCGACGTGACCCATGATGGTCACGATGGGAGCCCGTGGCTGCAGATCCTCTTCGTTGTCTTCGATTTCGATGGTCGTGTCCTCTTCCTCAGCGGACAGGAACTCCACATCGTAACCGAATTCGTCGGCAATAACCGTAATAGCTTCGGCGTCGAGGCGCTGGTTGATAGATACGAACATGCCCATGTTGAGGCACACCTTAATCACATCATTCACCGAAACATCCATGAACGACGCCAGGTCGTTGGCCGAAATGAACTCGGTTACTTTCAGCGTTTTGGCATCCAGCTCGTTCTGGGCGCGCAGGGCCTCGCGGTCCTCAGCGGCCATGTTGCGCTTGTCGCGACGATACTTGGCGCGGTTCTGCTGCTGGCCACCCCGGCCGCCGCTGAGCTTGGCCAGCGTGGCCTTGATCTGCTCCTGAATCTGCTTGTCGTTCTGTTCGGGCGTGAGGGCCGGAGCGGGCTGACGGTTGCCACCACCCTGCTGACCGGGGCGGTTCCCGCCGGGACCACCCGGACGGTTTCCGCCGGGACCACCGGGCCGGTTGTTACCCATCGGGCCGGTGCCGGTGGGGCGGTTGCCGCCACCCTGCTGACCGGGAGCACTCGTGCCACCGCCCTGCTGACCGGGACCCGACATGGGGATACGCTGACGCTTCTTCTTATCGGCACCAGCACCGCCACCACCAAGACCACTCTTGCGCACGTCGGAGGATGCTACGGGACGAGCCCCGCGACCTCCACTGCCCCGCCGCGACGAATCGAGGGGCAGTTCAATTTTACCGAGTACCGTGAGGCCTTTCAACTGATCGGCTTTGGCTACAATGGTGCCTTCTTCCGTCGTCTCCGTGGCTGCTGGGGCAGCAGCGTGCGGAGTTTCAGTCGGAACGGCTGCTTTCGGAGCCTCGGCTACCGGTGCAGCGGTTGGCTTAGGAGCTGCCGGAGCTTTGGGCGTTTCGGGAGCAGCCGCAACCGGCTCAGCAGGAGCCTTGGGAGCTTCCGGTGCTTTGGCTGGTTCAGGCGCTTTAGGGGCTTCCGCAACGGGTGCAGTAGGAGCCTTAGGTGCTTCTGCTGCTTTAACGGGCTCGGGCGCTTTAGGGGCTTCCGCAACCGGCGCTGACTTGGGAGCCTCGGCGGCTGGGGCAGGCTGAGGAGCGGCAGGGCGCACGGGGCGGCCTTTCGAGTCCAGTTCGATTTTACCCAGCACTTTCAGGCCCGGAACGCGGGCTGGCTCCTCAACCGGCGCGGGGGCCGTCGTAGGAGCAGAGACGGGTTTGGGAGCCTCGGCGGCCGGGGCCGGCTGAGGCGCGGGAGCTGCAACCGGCGCAACCGGTTTAGCCGCCGGGGCAGCGGGTGCCGGGGCGGGTTTGGGGGCGGCGGGTTCAGCCGCGCGGGCCTGGGCCGACTGCGCCGCAGCGGCTTCCAGCTCGCTCTGGCGCTTGGCCTGGCTCACTTTGGCAGCCTCCATCTTATCCTGCGCCGACGACGCAAAAGCCTTCTCCAGCAGGGAAACCTGCTCGGACGACAGCTTTGTCGTGGGTTTGTTTTCGATGGAATGCCCTTTTCCCGCCAGAAAATCCACGATTGTGGACAAGCCAACGTTCAGGTCTTTGGCCGCCTGATTCAGCCGTTTGGTTGCTGCTTCCGCCATTCTATGCTCGCGAACGATACTCTTATCTTGGTGCAAAGGTACTAACTTAAATCTTGCCGGGCGACGTTGAAATCAGGCCACCCGGCTCAATCTCAACGCCCTTGCCGTACCGGCCGCCGCGCACTCATTGCGCGGCGCCGGAATTTGGTGCTTCTTCTTCCTGCTCTTCGTCGGCGCTGTCCTCGAATTCCTGGCGGATGACACGGAAGAGTTCTTCCACGGTTTCCTCCTCCAACTCGGTGCGGCGCACGATGTCTTCTTTGCTCACTGCCAGTACGGAGCGGCCGGTGTCGAGGCCGATTTTCTTCAGCTCCTCCAGAATCCAGCCTTCAATTTCGTCCTGGAACTCGTCCAGGGCAATATCTTCCTCAAAGTCACCGGCGTCACGGAAGACGTCGATTTCCATGCCTACCAACCGCGAGGCCAGCTTGATGTTGGCACCACCCCGGCCAATGGCCAACGATACCTGATCGGGCTTCAAGAACACCGAAACCCGGCCGGTTTGTTCGTTGATTTTCATCGACGTGAGCTTGGCCGGCGATAAAGCCCGGGCGATGTACAGCTCCAGGTTATCGGTATAGTTGATGATGTCGATGTTCTCGTTTTCCAGTTCCCGCACCACGGCGTGAATCCGGGAGCCCTTCATGCCTACGCAGGCACCCACGGGGTCGATGCGCTCATCGAAGCTTTCTACGGCCACTTTGGCCCGCTCGCCGGGCTCACGCACGATGTTCTTGATGCTGATGAGGCCGTCAAAAATTTCGGGTACTTCCTGCTCCATCAGGCGCTCCAGGAAAGCGGGAGCAGCGCGGGAGAGGATAATTTTGGGCGTACCATTGAGCACATCCACGCGGTGAACCACGGCCCGGATGGTGTCGCCCTTGCGGTAGCGGTCCTTCGGGATCTGCTCGCCTTTGGGCAGTACCAGCTCGTTTTCGTCCTTATCAAGGATGAGGGCTTCGCGGCCCCATACCTGGTACACTTCGCCCACTACTACTTCACCTACCTGATCTTTGTAGGCTTGGTAGAGATTGTCGCGCTCTAAGTCTTTCACGCGCTGAATCAGCGTCTGGCGGGCCATAAGCACGGCGCGGCGGCCGAAATCTTCCAGCTTCACCTCCTCGGCTACCTGCTCACCAATTTCGAAGTCGGGCTCAATCTTCTGGGCTTCGGCCAGCGGAATCTTGTCGAAATCCCAGATGTCTTCCGAGTTATCGTCCACGATTTCGCGGTTACGCCAGATTTCCAGGTCGCCTTTGTCCACGTTCAGAATCACGTCGAAGTTGGAGTCATCGTCGTACTTCTTACGGATCATCGTGCGGAACACTTCCTCCAGAATGCTCATCATCGTGGGCCGGTCAATATTCTTGGATCGGGCGAATTCGGCAAACGATTCAATCAGGACGTTGCTGTTCATATAAACGCTGATTTAAACTGATTTTTTGGGTTTCACGGCTTTCCGCAGAGGCTTTTCGATGAGTTGTCAGTTTTTCACTAGCTGAGGCAGCCGGAACAGGAGAACAACGGATCTGGAAAATCAATGCAGACAGGTGATACTTATTTAAACGAAATGACCACTTTGGCTTCGTTGATATCGGTGAAGGGGACCAGCACGGGGGGCAGGATCTTCTTCTTGCTTTTTTCTTTAACTACCTCCGCCAGCTGAATACCGGTGGCTTCGGTGGCTTCCAGGGTGCCGGTTTTCTCGGTGCCATCCTGCAGCTTAAGAGCCAGGGTGCGGCCGATGTGGCGGGTGTACTGGCGCGGGTCGCGCAGGGGCAGGTCGGCCCCGGGTGACGTGACTTCCAGCGTGTAGCTCAGTTCCTCCCCATACTCCTCCTCGATGCGGCGGGCCAGCCGGCGGCTTACCTGCGCGCACTCGTCGATGCCCAAACCCTGCTCCCCGTCGAGTGTGACGGTGACTTTAGGGCGAATGGCATCCGACACGGCCAAATCCACGACAAACAGGTTGCCGTCGATGGGCAGGCTGCTCTCAAGGAATTCGGAAAGGCGGGCACGGTCAAGTTTCATAGGCGAGGCAACGGGTGGTAAAAGAAAGAGGGGACTATCCGTCCCCTCTGTTCGTGTTGTAGCTTGCTGGTGCAAATATACGAGAAGAAACCGCCGAAAGCAAGCCCAGGCCCTTAGCGCTGGATGGTAACCCAGCCTTTGCTGGCATGGCCATCGGGGGTACGTAGCAGGTAGTAATACACGCCATCGGGCAGGCCGGCTCCGTCCCAGTCGTTGCGGTAACGGGCGGCCTCAAATACCTTGTTGCCCCACCTGGAAAACACCTGCAACTGCCCCGGGCAGGCCGTGCGAACAATGAAGAACTGGTTCTTGTCGTCGTGATTGGGGGTGATGATGTTGGGTGGCAATTCAGGGGCAATTACTTCCACTACGGGCAGACTGGCTGTTTCAGCGCAGCGGCCGGCATTGAAGGACGTAATGACTCGCGGCTGGTAGGTGCCGGCCTGGGTGTACGTGTGCGTGATGGTACTGCCGGTAGCGGCGGGGGTACCATCACCAAACTCCCAACGGGAGGTTGTGGCACCGCCACTGAAGGTGAGTGTAAGCGGACTCAAGCGGTTTTCGGAGCAGCCAGCGGGCGCCCAGACGGGGGCAGTGGCCAGGGGAACGGCTACGCTCACACGCCGGGTGCCGGTATTCAGGCAGACGCCCGCAACGGTGTAGGTTAGCGTGAGGCTTCCGTTGAAACCGGCGGAAGGCGTGAAAATGCCATCGGAGGTGATACCGGAGCCACTCCAGGTTCCACCGGCCGGGGTGCCGCGCAGCCGGAACGGGCGGGTGGTGCCGGGGCAGAGCAGGGTATCGGGGCCGGCGTTTACGGTGATGGGGGCGCTGACGGTAACGGTGATGGTCCCGGTGTAGTCACAGAGGCCGCCGCCGGTACGGTACAGGAGCGTGTGCGTGCCAGCTCCGGCTAACGAAGGGCGGAATGTGAAGCCCGTATTGCCTGGTCCCTGCACGCCGGGGCCACCCCAATAAGCTACACTCGGTAGCGGTATGGGGGTTGTGTTGGTGGTGCAATAGGCCGGCAGCACGGGTGGGGTAAAGGTTGGTACTGGTAGCACATTGGCCTGCATCGTGCTGCTGCTGGTGCAGCCACCGGGCGCGGTAACGGTGTACGTGAGAGTCTGAATACCTAACAAGCTCACCGTTGGGGTGAAGGTAAAGCCCCCGGTCACCGACCCTGAAATACCGGAACCCGTCCAGATACCACCGGCGGGAATACCCGCAAGCACCTGCGGCCCGGCTCCGGCGCAGACGTTAAGGCCGGTTCCGGCAACGGCCTGGGTTACCGTGACGCTTCGGGTCGTTTGCAGCTGGCAGCCATTGGCATTGACGGTGTATACCAGCGTGTGCGTTCCAGGGCCGGCCAGTGAGGCAATGAACAGGTTGCCGCTAACGCCCGGTCCGGAAAAAGTGCCGCCCGCTGGCGTGGCGCTCAGCGTCACCGGGGCCGGGTTGGTCGGGCCCAGGCAAAAGCTGGTCTGGGCCGGCGCCGTAAACGCAATGGGGGGGGAGGGAACCACCGTGAGCCGAAGCGCCGAAACCCCGCCGCACGGGCCCACGCCGGTGACGGTGTAGGTAAGCGTTTGGGAGCCCAGCAACGCCTGGGTAGGCGTAAACACGAAGCCCGCCGCTACGGACCCCGACACGCCCGGCCCGGTCCAGATGCCACCGGCCGGACTGCCTTGCAATGGGACCGGTGCGGAGGCTACGCACACGGTCTGGTCGGTGCCGGCTACTACATCAACGGTTTCAAAATTAAACTTAAAAGCGGCGTTATTACAGTTGAGGCTGGCGTTGAAGGTGGAGTAGTAGCCTGCGCCAGGCGGAATGGGCCAGCTGCTGGAGCCGCCGCACCCCCCACACACGGCCTGGTACACCACCCCGCGCGGGTCGAAACGGGAAGTGCCGCCATCTACGTGGTCCTGGCTGGTGCCCCCGAAAAAGGTAGCGTAATCGAGGTTGCGGGCCCCGGCGGAGAGCTGTAGCAGGTAAAAGTCGCTGCCATCGGTGGTGCGCTGGGTGGCGGTAGTGGTGGTAGGCATGCCTAGCACGCTGCCGTTGCCATAGCCCACATTGTTGCCCCCACCCCAGCCGCTCACGTAAATCCGCTCACACTGGTCTACTAAGAAGGCCGTAGGCGAAAGGTCGATGGTGGCCCGGCCGCTGCCGAAGGTGGTCGCAAACTCGGTAGCAGTCAGGTCGGCGTTGAACTTGTGGATAAACTGGCGGCTGTTGGCCACGCCGTAGCGGTTGCCCACGGTCGGATAAGTGCCCATCGTCTGGCCCAGTAAGTACACGCCGCCGCTTTGGTCAAGCTGCACAAAATAGGCCTGATCATACGCCGACGTGCCCACCACCGTGGCCTTTTCCAGTACCGAGCCGGAACTGCTGATGCGGGCTACAAACCCATCGGCGTCGCCCCGCTGGGCGGGCTGCACGGTGCCGGGCGTTACCGGGAAGTTGGGGCTGGTAGTACCCCCGGCTACGTACAGCCGGCCGGCCGCATCAAGCTGCAAGGAGTACGCGGCATCGGGTTGATTGCCGCCCAGCTGGCTACTCCATAGTACTTGGTCGAGGCCGGGCGTAAGCTTGGAGACTACTGCGTTGAGGCCTGGCGTATAGGGTTGGAAGTTGTTGCGCGCCGGGAAATCCGAGGAAGAGGTATTCGAGGCCAGGTACACGTTGTTCTGCGCATCCACCAGAATATCCCCCCGAAACTGGTCGCCGTAGTTACGCAGCAGGTTGAAGCCGAAGCCGGTATTGGGCAGCACGCCTTCGTTGCCGGCCCCGCCCAAGTACGTGGACGCTACCAGCCGGGAGCCATCGGCACTAAGCCGGACCACCGCCAGGTCGGACCCATTGGGCATATTGGAGGGCGCGTAGCCGGAAAACGGGTTGATAGCGGAGCCGCCATTAAAGGTGCGGTCAAGCGCGCTGGCGGTGACAGGAAAGTTAGGGGAACCGGTAGCCGCCAGCACCAGCAGTTCGCCCAGACTATTGACCACCAGACTTTGCGGAAAATCGGCCCCACTCCCGCCCAGATAGGTGGCCCACACGCGGGCGGCCGGGCCGCGGGCGGTGGTGTTGTACTTGATGAGGGCAATATCGGTGGCCCCGGCGAACTGCGTGCTGTACGCACCCGGGCTGGCAGGATACCCCAGCGCAAAAACGATGCCGCCGGAGTAGAGGTTACCCTGCTGGTCGTAGGTAGCCGTGAAGCCCCAGTTATCGGCGGCCGAGCCGGTGAACGTGGAAAACACCACCGTCGGGTCGATAATCAGCGGCCGGTTTGAGTCGTATTTGCCCAGGCGGAAGCTGATTTCCTGGTTGTGCAGCACGTAAGCGCAGGCCACGGCCTGGCGCTGGCCGCTGGCATTCAGTTGCCACGCAGTAGGGGCCAGCTCCCGCAGCGTGCCGGCCGAAGTCAGGATTTCCAGGTGTCCTTCGGGGGTTAGGCGCAGCGCATCGGCTCCGTGGTAGCGCAGCCGGATGGCAGCCGGCCGCGCCTGGGGAGCCAGCTCAAAGTCGTATTCCAGGTGTTGCTGCTGGTTTTCATAAAACTGCACATCAACGCCGGGCCACACGCGGCGGTAGTGCAAGCGGCGGAAGCCGGCTACGTGCGTGGCCCACTGGGCCGGGTCGGAGCCGCGCAGGTAGTTGCGCACTTCCCCGGTAGCTTCTGTGGGCAGCACCACGGGCTGCGCGGCCTGTACGAACTCCACCCGTATGGCATGGGCGCGGAAGGTTTCAGGAACACTCCCTGTGCGGGGAACGGCCGTATGCGGGTGCGGGAAACCGGTAGTGAGGGCGTAGGTAAGGCCGCCGGGCTCCAGGAAAAGCCGTCCGCCCGGTACATCCGCGGCGTACAGGACGGGGGCCGGCCACTGGCCCTTATTCTCAATAAACTCCAGGTGCTGATTAGGAGCGGGGGCGCCGGCCCGGGCCAGCAGATTAGGCAGCCATAACAGGCAAACAAATAGATACAATTGCTTCATACACGCAGCAAGCCGGATAACGTTAAATAGCGGCAAAGCTACACGTTATCCGGCTTGAGTTTACCTGTTTTTCGGGCTATTGCGCGAGTGTTTATCGTTGCACCGTTACCCAGCCCTTCACGGTGCGGCCCTCGGCATCTTTGAGGTGATAGTAGTACAGGCCATCGGCCAGCGCATCCGCCCGCCAGTCGTTGCGGTAGTTATCGGTTTCGTACACCTTATTGCCCCAGCGTGTGAACACCCGCAGCGTAGCGGGCCGGCAGCTGAAGCGCGGAATGAAGGTTTCGTTTTTGTCGTCGTGGTTGGGTGTAATGATGTTGGGCACGAATACTTCGCCCACTATCACCGGCACAAAGCTGGTTTCCACGGTGCAGTTGGCGTAGCGGGCCGTGAGCTTCACGGAATACGTACCGGGGTTCTCAAACATATGCACCGGCTTTTCCTCGTTCGAGGTAGGGCTGCCGTCACCAAACTCCCACACGTAGGTGCCCCCCGTCAGCACGGGCTCAAAGGCGCAGTTGAAGGGAGCCAGGCCGGTATACTGCGGAAAGCTGGTGCACTCGGGCACACTAAGCGGGAAGTTGACGGCGGGGGAAGGGGCCAGCAGCACCTGCCGGGTATCGGTAACGGTGCAGCCGTTTTCCGTGACGGAGTAAGAAAGCGTGAAAATGCCGCCGCGCAGGTTGGTATTGGGCGGAGTGAACAGCCCGCCCGGCGTGACGCCGGAGCCGCTCCAGGTACCCCCGGCTGGAGAGGCTCCGGTAAGCTGCACGGGCTGCGTTTCATACGCGCAGAAGGTGAGGTCGGGGCCGGCCTCGGGCCGGGGAAGCGGATTCACTACCACGGTACGGGTGGCAGTGCCGCACCCGAGCGTATCGGAGTAGGAGTAGGTGAGGGTATAGGTGCCGGCCCCGGCCTGTTGCGGATTGAATACGTTGCCGGTCAGTCCTTTCGTGGTACTCCAGGTGCCGCCGGCGGGCGTGGCCTGCAGGGTTACGGGCGCGCCATTGGCGCACTGTAGCGGCACCGGACTGATGTTCACGGTCAGCTCCGGCGTCACAATTATGCGCAGGGGCCGGGTGCTCCGGCAGATACCGGTCGTTTGGACGGAATATTGGAGGATGTTACGCCCCACCAGGGCCGCAGTGGGCTGAAACTGGTAGGTGCCGTTGCTGAGCTGCGTAACGCCGGGGCCGGTCCAGGTGCCGCCGCTGGGCTGCCCACCCAGCACTACCGGGGCAGTGCCTACGCACACGTAGCGGGTAGGGCCCGGGTCGGCTACCACCAGGCCGAAGCTTATGGCGAAGGCGGCATTGTTGCAGTTAGTACTGGCGTTGGTGGTCGTATAATAATTGGCACCGGGTGGGCGCGGGAAACCCTGGGTACCGGTACAGCCGCCGCACACGGCTTGGTACACCACCCCTTTCTTGTCAAAGCGCGAAGTGCCGCCATCCACATGCTCGCCCCGCCCGCCGTTTTCCCCGAAGAACGTGGCGTACTCCAGTCCAGTCATGCCCGCCCGAAACTGAGCTAGGTAGAAGTCACTGCCGTCGGTATTCGACTGCACGGCATCAGAAGTGACCGGTAGGTTGCGGGTGGAGCCGCCGCCGAAACCGGCATTATTCACACCGCCCCAGCCGCACACGTACACCCGCTCACAATCATCGACCAGAAAAGCCGTGGGCGAAATATCGTATCCCGACAGAGCCGAGCCGAAAGTGGTGCTGTATTCAGTAGCACTAAGGGTTGCATTGAGCTTATGAATAAACTGGTGCGCTCCTCGGACACTATACCGGCCGGTGGTAACGGGGTAGGCGTTGGAACTGGTCTGGCCCAGCACGTACACGTCGCCGCCGGCGTCCAGCTGCAGAAAGAAGGCCAGGTCGGCGGCGGCGGTGCCCAGGTACGTAGCATAGCGCAGCGTGGTGCCGGCCGGATTCAGGCAGACCACAAAACCGTCCCGTCCGCCCGCCGGCTGAGGCTGCAACGCCGCCGCCACGGTAGGAAAATTGGGGCTGTCGGTGGTGCCGGCCACGTAGAGGTGCCGGTCGGGCGTGAGTTGAACGGAGAAGGCTGCGTCGGCCCCGTTTCCGCCCAGGTAAGTACTCCAGAGCAACTGATTGAGCAGCCGCGGCAACTTGCACACCACCGCATCGGAAGTGCCCTGGCGAGTGGCCTGCACGGGTTGCGCCGTTGGGAAGTTGCTGCTCTGCGTGACGGAAGCCAGGTACACGTTGTTGTCGCCATCGGTGAGAATATCCCCCCGAAATGGGTCGCCGTAGTTATTGACCAGGTTGAGGTTCAATCCGTCGTTGCTGGTGCCGCCCAGGTACGTGGACGCTACCAGCCGGGAGCCGTCGGCACTGAGGGTGGTCACAAACAGGTCGGAGCCGTTGCTGTAGCCCATTGGAGTCGTGAGCCCGCCGCCCAGCGGATTGACGCCGGAACCGCCCTGGAAGGTGCGTTGCGCGGCCCCGGCCGACACCGGAAAATTGCCCGAGCCGGTAGTGCCCAGAATCACCAGCTCCCCCAGGCCGTTTACCACCAGGCTGTGCGGCGCATCGGTATTGCTGCCGCCCAGGTAGGTGGCGTAGAGGCGTGCGGCGGGTCCTGAGGTGGTCATGCGGTACTTGATGATGGCCACGTCGCCGGCCCCGGCAAAGGAAGTCTGGAAAGCACCCGGTGAGGTGGGGTAGCCTACCCCGAAGGCCACGCCGCCCGAGTACATATTGCCCTGCGCGTCATAGGTGGCCGTGAAGCCCCAGTTATCGGCGGTAGAGCCGGTAAACGAAGAGAATAGCACGGTAGGGTCGATGGTAAGCGGCAGCTTGCTGTTATAGGCTCCCAGCACGAACTGCACCGTCTGGGCCCGCAGCTCAAACCGGCAGCTTACCATTTTCCGCTCGCCCGACGGCAGTATTTGCCAGGCTTTGGGCGCCTGCTCCGTCACGTTGCCCACGGAGGTCTGAATCAGTAGGTGGCCTTCGGGAGTAAGGCGCATGGCTTCGGGGCCGGTGTACCGCAGCCGGATATGGTCGGGACGGGCACCGGGGGCCAGCAGAAAGTCGTACTCCAGGTGCTGCTCCTGATTTTCGTACACCTGCACATCGATACCGGGGTACACTTTAGCGTACTGCACCTGTCGGAAGCCGCGTACCTCGCTGGCCCACTGCTGCGGGTTGCTGCCCTGGAAGTAGTTGCGGGTGCCGGCCGTAGGCTGCTGCGCCTGCATTGTGGCCTGCGCGTTGCCGCCTTCAAACGAAACCGTGTAGGCGTGGCCGCGCAACGGCGCGGCCGGTTCCGGCTGGCGCGGAGCCGCCGGGCTGGCTTCGTGCTGATGGGAATTGGCCGCTAAAGCTGCCGGATCCAGGAAGGAATACGTAAAGCCGCCGGGCGTAAGGTAGAGCCGGCCGCCGGGCAGCTCGGCCTGGTAGCGGACCGGCCGGGGCCACTGGCCTTTGTTCTCCACAAATTCCAGGCTTTTGTCTGGTTCCGGGGCCCTTGCCGGGCGCGGCGCGGCCTGCAGCAAAGCCGGGTATAAGAACAATAAAATCAGGGTAGAGAGTCGGGACATACACGCAATGAATAATGGAAAATAAAGGTACGCAACGCAGCGCGCAAAACTCAGGCCACTTACCGGGGCGGCGGGCTGCGGCGGAACGGCTACCTTTGCCAGCCTGATCAACTCTGCCTCTGAAAGGTTGCCTGTGCGTCGTTCGTTTGCCTTTAAAAGTACCGTGTTGGTGATGGGGTGGGTGCTGGCGGCTATTGCCTGTGCCCAGATTCCGGCCTACACCTTCTGGCCTGCTATTTTCGGGGCTCTCACGCTGCCGGTAGCCCTGGCCCTGAACCTGCTGCTGATAGGCTACTGGCTGCTGCGCCGCTGGCCGGTCGCCCTCCTGCCGCTGGCGCTGGCGGTGCTTACTTGGCCCCATTTTCAGCGCGGGCTGGCACTGCACCCGTTGCGGGTGGCACCGCAGGCTGCGGGCGGGGCGGGTGGTCCCATTGTAAAGGTGCTGTCGGCGAATGTGCGCATCTTCAACGTGTATCCGCAGCTGCGCAATGAGGGGCTGGCCTCATCGAAGGCAATGGTGCGCTGGCTGCAGGAAAACCCAGCCGATATTCTGTGCCTGCAGGAGTTTTACAACGAGCCCGCCGGGACCAAAACCCGCGACGGAGGCGTGTTCCGGACCATAGACAAAATCGGGCGCGACGCTGGGCGGGAGGCGTTCTTTTCCAAAACCCTTACCAACAGTGCCGGGGCCGAGTTTGGCATGGCTCTGTTCTCACGTTTCCCTATCGTTAATAAAGGCACCATTCACTTTGGCAAGCTGACGCAGAACCACGCCATGTGGGCCGACGTGCAGCTGCCCTCCCACGACACCATTCGGGTGTATAGCTTCCATCTGCAGAGCATGAGCATGGATGAGAAGGACATTGTGGATAGCTACTCCAGCAAAGCCGGCCTCAGGCAGAAAGGCGCGGGGTTGCTGCGCCGCTTTAAGCGCGGGGCCATTGCGCGGCACTGGCAGGTGGACACGCTGGTGCGCCGCTTCGAGCGGTGCCGTTACCCCATTCTGCTCTGCGCCGACCTCAACGATGTGCCCTACAGCTACAGCTACGACCAGCTGGCCGACCGTTTTCAGAATGCCTGGGCCACTGTGGGCAACGGCGTGGGCAGCACCTACAACGGCCGCCTGCCTTTCGTGCGCATCGATAACCAGTTTGCCGGTCCCCGCTTCGCCGTCAACGACTTCTGGGTCCACTACGAAATTCCCTACTCCGACCACTTCCCCACCACGGCCACGTACCAACTGCAGAAGGCGGCTATCAGACGTTAAAAACCTCAATTATATGCCGATTGGCTGAATCGACATACTGCCAGCTGAACTTTATAGACTGCACGCAAAATGGTTTGTACCGCTTATGCCGGGTTTAAAACTTTGTTGCCTGTTTTTTAGCAGTTCCTGTCGCCATTTTGCCCCCAGCGCGGTTATGCAAGGCCGATGCCGCGCTGGCTGCCGGCTCGGGTTATAAAATCTGTGCCCTCCACCCATTCTGCAAAAACTGCGGTTACTTTTGCACCCTATGCAGCACACACTCTCGCTCTACAATACCCTCACCCGCCGCAAAGCCGCCTTCGAGCCCCTCAATGCGCCCTTCGTGGGCGTGTACCTGTGCGGCCCCACGGTGTACAACGAGGCCCACGTAGGCAACGCCCGCGGACCAGTGGTGTTTGATGTGCTGACGCGCTACCTGCGCCACCTCGGCTACACGGTGCGCTACGTGCGCAATATCACCGATGTGGGCCACCTGGAAGGCGACGCCGACGAAGGCGAAGACAAAATCGGGAAGATTGCCCGGGCCCAACAGGTAGAGCCGATGCAAGTGGCCGAGGGCTACACCAACCTCTACCAGAACCATATGGAGGTGCTGGGCTGCCTGCCGCCCGATATTACGCCCCGGGCCAGCGGCCACATCATCGAGCAGATTCAGATGGTGGAGGAAATTATTGCAAATGGGTTTGCCTACGAGTCCAACGGCTCGGTGTATTTCGATGTGCCCGCCTACAACGCGGCCGGCCGGGGCTACGGCAAGCTTTCCAACCGCGTGGTGGAAGAACTGCTGGCCGGCTCCCGCGACAACCTGGCGGGGCAGGAGGAAAAGCGCAGCCCACTGGATTTCGCCCTCTGGAAACGAGCCGATGAGCGCCACCTCATGCGCTGGCCCTCGCCCTGGAGCGACGGATTTCCCGGCTGGCATCTGGAGTGCTCGGCTATGAGCCGCAAGTACCTCGGGGCCGAGTTCGATATTCACGGCGGCGGGCTGGACCTCATGTTCCCCCACCACGAGTGCGAAATTGCCCAGAGCCAGGCTTGCAACCACCCTACCAACGAGGCTCAGGTGTGGATGCACAACAACATGATTACGGTAAACGGAGCCAAGATGAGCAAGAGCCTCGGCAACTTCATCACCATCAGCCAGCTCTTCGACGGCAGCAACGCCACGCTGGCGCAGGCCTACTCGCCCATGACGGCCCGCTTCTTCCTGATGCAGGCCCACTACCGTAGCACCGTGGATATTACCGACGAAGGCTTACAGGCGGCCCGCAAAGGCTACCGCAAGCTCATGAACGGTCTGCGGCTGCTGGACAAGCTGCGTGACTTCAGCCTCTCGCCCGACGTTATCAAGGCCCGCACGGTAGCACCCGTAGCCGAAGGAAAAGCCCCTGATACTGCTGCCGCCGACGCGGAGCTGCAGAAGCTGGTGCAGGACTGCTACACCGGCCTCAACGACGACCTGAACACGGCCCGCGCCATTGCCAGCCTGTTCAATCTGTTGCGCAAGCTCAATGGTTTTGCCGCCAACCCGGCCACGCTGGCGACGGTGAGTGCTGCCGCCGTACAAACTGCCACCGATGCCTACCAGACGTTAGTGCAGGACGTGCTGGGCCTGGTAGATGAGCCCCGCGCCAGTGCCGAAGACCTGCTGCGCCTCACCCTGGAGTTCTATCAGGAAGCCAAATCCACCAAAGCCTACGATAAAGTAGACCAGATCCGGGCCGCGCTCAAAGAGCAGGGTATTGTGGTGAAGGACACCAAAGCCGGCGTCGACTGGGCGTATAGCGAGGAGTAAAAAGGTGCGTCTGAACGTTATGCAGCGGCGCTGCCGCAGCATCTCGCTCGTGCATAATCGTATATAATTGCCATTGCAACATTAGCACGCGTGATGCTCCGGCGCCGCCGCTGCACGACATTTTTTCTTCACTGGTATGAACCTCTTTCGCCTTGCCCCGGCTGCCCTGGCCAGTCTGCTACTGCTCACGGCGTGTCCCGCTAAAAAAGACACCGCCGAAACTACCGATGCCGCTACTGCCGCCGTACCCAAGGCTCCGGATTTCAATGCCGACTCGGCCTACTCGTTTACGGCCCGGCAGGTAGCTTTTGGGCCGCGGGTACCCAACACCCCGGCCCACGTCCAAACCGGCGACTGGATTATCCGCAAATTCAAGGAAGCCGGCCTGACGGTGAAGGAGCAGCCGTTTGAGGCTATGGCGTTTGATGGCAAAATGCTCAAGTCGCGCAACATCATTGCCCAGTACATGCCCCAGGCTCCGCGCCGGGTGGCCATTTTCGCCCACTGGGACACGCGCCCCTTCGCCGATAAGGATAAGGACAAGAAAAACGCGCCCCTCGACGGGGCCTGCGATGGGGCCAGCGGCGTGGCCGTGGCCCTGGAAATGGCCCGGGTGCTGGGCGCGCAACAGGATAGCCTGGCCCCCGGCGTCGGGGTCGATTTTATCCTGTTCGACTCGGAGGATTACGGCTACGACGGCAGCACGCAGGGCGAGAAGAAAAACCTGCTCGGCAGCCAGGAATCCTGGTGCCTAGGCTCCCAGTACTGGGCCAAAAACCTGCTGCCAGCCAACTACAAGCCCAATTATGGCATTCTGCTGGATATGGTAGGAGCCAAGGGCGGTAAGTTCAGCCGGGAAGAGCTGTCCCGCCAAAAGGCCCGCGACGTGGTGGACAAAGTGTGGAATACGGCGGCTGAGCTGGGATTCTCCGATAATTTCCTGTTTGCCGATGGCTACGGCATCACCGATGACCACGTGTTTACCAACCAGGCCGGTATCCGCACCATCGACATCATCGACTTCCTGCCCAACGGCGAGTTTCAGCCCTACCACCACACCACTCAGGACAACATGAGCATCATTGACCGGCGCACCCTTAAAGCGGTAGGCCAAACGTTGCTCACGGTGCTGTACAGCGAGTAGGATCGAATACGGTTTCGGTAAAAAAGCCTCCGCATCAGCTTGCGGAGGCTTTTTTGTGTCTGTTATGTGCTTGGTAAAATCGTTATTCCAGCAGCTTGTAATACACCACCGTAGCCGCCAGTTCCCCGCCGGGCACGCGGGCAAAAGCCGGAATGGCGCCGGCTGCGGTATACCCCAGGCGTTGGTAGAGTTGCTCCGAGCCGGCACCCTGCAGCGTATCCAGTACCACGGTGGAGCGGCCGTGCTGCCGGGCCAGTTCCTCCACCGCCAGCATGAGCTGGCGGCCGATGCCGCGCCGCTGGGCCCGGGAGTGAACCAGCAGCTTGGATATTTCGGCGCGGTGCAGGCCGTTGGGTTTGGTGGCCAGCACCAGCTGTACGGTGCCGGTCAGCTGCCCGGCTTCTTCCGCAACGAGGAGCAGCGTGGTTTCGGCCGCAACGGCTGCCTCCACGCCTTCCCAGAAGGCCTGCCCTTCGGCCGCGGCCAGCGGGGGCAGAAAGCCTACGGATGCCTCCGCATCCACCGCGTCGCGGAGCAGTTCAAGCAGAGCGCTTATGTGCTGCCGAAACTCCGGGGCAGCTACGCAACGAATGATGACGGACATATTACTTGCAGGTTGCAGGGTGTTAGCTATACGCCAGACGGGAGCCTTCGGCAGTTACGGTGAGGCGTGCCTCCCGCCCTACGATCAAGGCTTGGTTGTCGGCCTCATGGCCCACCGGAAAGCCGTGGGCCACCGGAAAGCCATAGCGCGTGGCGTAATGGTTGATGATTTCGCCCGGACTCTGGCCGTAGGGCACGGTATTGTCCTGAGGATTGGTAAAGTGGCCGACGAGCAGTCCGGCCAGTCCGGCCAGCTTGCCCGTACGGTCCAGGTGCACCAGCATCCGGTCAATGGCATACAGATATTCATCAATATCCTCCAGAAACAGGATGCGGCCGGCCGTGGGCACCTCCGACTGCGTGCCGGTGAGGGTTTGCAGAATGCTGAGGTTGCCGCCTACCAGCTCACCGGTGGCCGTGCCGAACTGATTGAGCGGGTGCGCCGGGGCCACGTAGCTGATTTCCTCCCCGAACAAAGCCCGGCGCAGGCTTTCCAACGAAGCGGAGCCGCCCTCCAGATGAAACAGCAGCGGCATCACGCCGTGGATGCTTTGGTGGCCACGCCGCAGCAGGTGGCAGTTGAGGGTGGTAATGTCGGAGAAGCCGGCAATCCATTTCGGCTCCTGAGCAAACCGGCTGAAGTCGATACCGTCGATGATGCGGGTGGTTCCGTAACCACCCCGGGCGCACAGAATAGCGCGGATTTCGGGGTTGTCAAGCTGCTGCTGGAAATCCTGGCGGCGCACTTCGTCGTCTCCCCCGAACTGGTGATGCGCCACGTTGGTACTGCTTCCCAACACCACGCGCAGGTTCCAGCTTTCGAGGGTGGCTACGGCCGCCGCCAATTCCTCGTGCGAGGCTTTGCGGGCAGGACACACAATGGCAACCTGGTCGCCGGGCTGGAGTGGAGGAGGAGTGGTAGGCATAAAACGTAGCAGCTGAGTCCGTAAACCTACTCAACCGCGCCGCGTATTGCTTCAGAATGCGACTATAAGTGTAGAAAAAGGAAATTGCTTTCTGAAATAATTATATTAAATAGTATCTAAGTCAAATTGTCCCGTCAGATGAAAAACTTCTCCTTGCCATCGTACTTCTCTGGCTGTGGAACCCGGGAACGGGAACCGCCCAAACCCGGATTGATACCACCGGCGGTCGTTATTACCGGCCCATCTTTGCCACGGTCACCCGTACGCAGGATGTAACGTACGGCGCGGCCCCCGACTTCCTGGGCAACAACCAGAATCTGCGGCTGGACGTGTACCAGCCCGTGGGTGATACGGTGCGCCGCCGGCCGCTGCTGGTGTTTGCGCACGGCGGCGGGTTTGTGTCGGGCAACAGGACTGATGCCGAAATAGTGGAGCTCTGTACCCGCTTTGCGCGCATGGGCTACGTTACAGCCAGCATTGATTACCGTCTGCTGTTTCTGCCCTTCGACACCGTGAATATTGGCCGGGCTGCTATTCGGGCCACGCAGGATATGCGCGCCGCCGTCCGCTTTTTCCGTCGGGACGCGGCTACCACCAAAGCCTACCGTATTCACCCCGGCTTTATTTACGCCGGCGGCTCTTCGGCAGGAGCATTCATGGCTCTGCAAACCGGGTATCTGGATAAGGAGTCGGAAGTGCCTGCTTACCTCGGACTGGCTGCTCTGGGCGGTCTGGAAGGTAGCAGCGGCAACCCCGGTTACGCCAGCAACGTGCAGGGCGTTATCAATTTGTGCGGGGCCCTGGGCCGTCCGTGGTGGATTGAGGCCGGAAATGTGCCATTCGTGAGCCTGCACGGTACCGCCGACGCGGTGGTGCCTTATGGTGCCGGCACCGTGGGAAGTGGCCTGCCTCCCCAGAAAGTGTACGGCAGCGCCGTGCTGAAAGTGCGGGCCACGGCGGTAGGAGTAGCCAATCCGTTATACACCTTCAAAGGGGCCGGCCATGTACCCTACAGCGGCAGTAGTGCTGCGGCTGCGGCGTATCTGGATACTACCACGCGCTTCGTGCGCGACTTTCTGCGGCCCTTGCTGCGGCAACCGGCTACCGTTACGGCGGTAAAAACCAGTGCTGCCACGGCCCCGCAGGTATTTCCGGTGCCCGCTACCGACGCCATCCGGGTGCAGTGGCCCGCCGCGCAGCTGTTTCGGCGTCAATCGGCGGAACTGCTGGATGCTACTGGCCGCATAGTACGCCGCCTCCGGTGGGAGCAGCCTGAACTGTTGGTGCCGCGCGAAAACCTGCCCGCTGGTACCTATCTGTTGCGCACCGAAGGGTTGGCTTCGCGTCGGGTGGTATTTGACTAAGGTCAGGCCCGAAGTTTCTGCCGCTGGGTAGCGACGCCGTATCTTTGGGCCGGCCTGATCTGGATGGGCTGTTACGGATGAAATATTACCTGCTGGTACTGCTGGCACTCTGTCTGCTTCCCCTGACTACCCGGGCCCAGAAAGCCCCCATCGACACCACCCGGGGCCGCTACTATCGGCCGGTTTTCCGGCAGGTGCAGGTACGCCACGATGTGGAATTTGCCCACGTCACCACCATACTCGGCTTGCCTCAGACGCTGTACATGGACGTGTATGAGCCCGTGGGCGACACGGTACGGCGCCGGCCGCTGGTGGTGCTGGCCCACGAGGGCGGCTTCCTCACCGGCACCCGCGACGATGCCGTGATGACCGCTCTCTGCACCCGGCTGGCCCGCCTCGGCTACGTCACGGCCACTATTGATTACCGGCTCTATTTCTTTCCGTTTGATACCGTAGGCATCGGGCGGGCAGCTATCCGGGCTACGCAGGACATGCGGGCAGCCGTACGTTTCTTCCGCCACGACGCGGCTACGGCTAGGCGGTTTCGGGTACATCCGCAGTACGTGTTTGTGGGCGGCTCCTCGGCCGGTGGGTTCATGGCCCTGCAAACCGGCTACCTCAACAAGCTTTCGGAAGTACCCGCTTATCTCGATATTGCCGCGCTGGGCGGTCTGGAAGGCAACGGCGGCAACGCGGGCTACAGTAGCCGCCCGCGTGGAGTGGTAAACCTGTGCGGCGCCCTGGCCCGGGCCAGCTGGCTGGAAGCCGGCGACCCGCCCCTTTGCAGCGTGCACGGCACCCGCGACGGACTGGTGCCCTACGCGAAAGGTACCATCGGGGCGCAGCTGCCGGCCCAGTTAGTGTACGGCAGCGGGGCATTGCGCTTGCGTGCTAACGCGGTGGGCGTGCCCAACGTACTGCGTAGGTTGCGCGGGGCCGGCCACGTTCCATACTCCTTCGAGCCCACGTATATTGACTCCGCTTTCTTCGCCGTGCGCGACTTCCTGCGGCCATTGCTCGGCCCTGGCGCGCCTGGGCCTCTACTGGCGGCGGCCCTTACCCCCCGCCGCGAAGCGCAGGTAACCGCCCTGCTGCTGCCGCGCCGCATCGGGCTGCAAGTGCCGCCCGCGCCGGTCCTGGTCTGGCAACCTAATCTGCTGAAAGCCGCCCCCGATTCGGTGCGGCAGCCGGCCCCGGTTGCTCCGGAGGCCACTGGTGCCGCCGCGCCGCCAAAATAGCGGGGAGTCTTTGCTTTGCGTATCGTTGGGGCTATTGAGCTGACATCGTTCGGCACCGCGCGAAGTAGGGGCTTCCCGCTACAAACTGGCTGACCCATGCAAAGCCCCTGACGTCGGAGCGACATCAAGGGCTTTTGCATAGGTTAGGGGCAAGAGTTGCGGGCAGGGTAGGTTAGCGGTGCGGCCCTTCGGTCACTAGGCCGAAACCTCGGCCACCAGCTCGTCGGTACTGACGGGGCGGAGGCGGCCGGTGCGTACGATGAACGCGCCGTATTTGCGCAGCGTGTCGCGGTGCCGAATGAGGTGGGCCAGGGCCACGTAGCCTACTACGTACTCGTCCTCATCGGCTTCCTCGGAAATTTCACTGAAATCGAGTAGGTCGATGATACGGTCCTCGTCGGTGCGCAGGTAGATTTCCACTTCCAGGTCGGAGGCGTACTCCGGTGCTTCGACAGCTTTAGGATACTGGTAGGCAAATCCCTGGCGCAAAGCGGCCAGGTCAGCCAGCACGGCCGAGCCGGTGGGGTGCCCGCCGGCTCCCCGGCCCCGCAGAAACTGCTCGCCGGCAAAATCGGCCTCAATCACCACGCCGTTGAATTCATGATCCACGGTGTACAGCGGCGACTCGGGGCCGACCAGCTGCGGGGTCACCAGCACCGTCACGCGGCCGTCGGGCAGTCGTTGGAGGCCAGCCACCACCTTGATTTTCTGGCCCTGACTGGCGGCAAAGGCAATATCCACTGCACTGATGCCCTCAATGCCCAGGTTCAGCACTTGCTCAGGATCGAGGAAAGCCCCGTAGGCGTGGGCCGCCAGTAGTACCGCTTTGGAGCGCGGGTCGAAAGCCCCCATATCCAGGCTGGGGTCGGTTTCGGCGAAGCCCAGCTGCTGGGCTTCCACCAGGGCCGGGGCGTAGTCGGAGCCCTCTTCACCCATGCGGGTCAGCACGTAGTTGGACGAGCCGTTGAGAATGCCGGTCAGGCGGCGCAGCGGCTCGGCTCCGAAGTAGGCATCGAGGGTACGAATAACCGGAATACTGCCGCACACGGCCGCTTCATATAATAAGGTGCCCTGGCCTTCGCGCTGAAGCTGTACCAGCGCGGGCAGATGGCGGGCCAGCATGGCCTTGTTGGCCGTGACCACCCGGCGGCCCCGGCGTAGCGCCTCGCTCACCAGCCGGAACGCAGTATCTGCGTCGTCAATTACTTCTACCAGCACATCCAGCGAGTCATCGGCCAGCAACGCATCGGCATCGAACTCAAACCGCTTAGCGGGCAGGCTGCGTGCTTTGCCCGGTGTCTTGACTACAATGCGGCCGACGGTGAAACCGGCTTCGGGGTGCTGCTGCAGGATATCGTACAGGCCCTGGCCCACGCAGCCGAAGCCGATCAGGCCCACGCGCCACGGCTGGGCCGCCGAAACGGAAACGGGAGATACAGGAGCAGCGTCAGTGTTAGTGGACATACGTCTGGACGTAGAATCGTTCGAGGAAGTGGGTGATTTGGGCGGTTTCAATCAGAAACCCATCGTGGCCGTACTGGGAGTCCATTTCGGCGTACATGGCCCCCCGGATGTAGCGGGCCAGCAGTTGCTGTTCGGAAGGTGGAAACAGCACATCAGAGGTAATGCCGAGCACCAGCGTGCGGGCCTGAATGCGGCCCAGGGCCGCCTGCACGCCGCCCCGGCCCCGCCCTACGTGGTGCGTATCCATCGCCCGGCTCAAGGCCACGTAGCTGTAAGCATCGAAGCGGGCCACCAACTTGTCGCCCTGATAACGCTGGTAGGAGCTGGCCAGGAAATCGTCGAGCTTTTCGTCGTCGGCGTCAGTCTGGGTCTGGCCGTAGGCACTGTGGCTACGGTAGCTGAGCAAAGCTACCGCCCGGGCCGCCCGGAGGCCGGCCGCCCCGCCGTCAGGCGTGGCTTCATGGTAAGTAGCATCGGCGAAAATGGCCAGCCGCTGGGCTTCGTTGAAAGCAATTCCCCACGCCGAGTGCCGGGTACTGGTGGCCAGCAGCACCAGATTATCAAATAGTTCCGGCCGCTGTACGGCCCATTCCACGGCCTGCTGTCCGCCCAGCGAACCGCCCAACAGCGTATGCACCCGGCCCAGGGCCAGATGTTCCCGCAGGGCCTCGTGGACCGCCACCATATCCCGAATGGTCACCAACGGGAAATGCTGAAAAGGCGCTTTACCCGTTGCCGGGTCAGGCGTAAGCGGGCCGGTGGTCCCGTAGCAGGAGCCCAACACATTGGCACATACAATAAACCAGTCCTGCGGATCGAAGTGGCAGCCGGCTCCTACCAGCCCGGGCCACCAGTCCAGCACGTCGGAGTTGGCGGTGAGGGCGTGGCACACCCACACCACATTGTCGCGCGTGGCGTTGAGGCGGCCGTAGGTGTGGTAGCTTACCTCCACATGCGGCAGCACGGCCCCGTTTTCCAGCCGTAAGGCTCGGGGCAGTCGAAACACATGGGCGTCTTCGGAAGGCATTTGGGGAAGTTCTGAGTGGTGGATTGTAAGAGGCGAATGATGGGCTATGCATCGGAAGACTGGCTCCTTCGGGCTGACTCCTCATGCTATTCCCTTCATTCAGCGCTCTAAAAAATAACTGGCCCGCAGGCGGAGCCGGATATTATCCGGCTCCGCCCCGGCCAGGTGCGGGCGTCGTAATTCCAAAGCCTCCTCTCTCACGAAAAGCTCCGGCGTACGCCCGCCGCTACCTGCTGGAAGGTGGTAGTCCGGCCGCTCTCTCACCTGCGGCCGGACGGTAACCCCTCTCAAGTTTTACACTTCCAGCGGGGTAGCGTGTTCAGTTTCGGGCTCGGGCAACAGAGTGCCTTCGGCCGTATCGGGGGTGGCGGCGTTGCGCACGGCGTCGAAGGCCTGCTGCAAGTCGGCCCGGATGTCGTCGAAATGCTCAATGCCTACTGACAGGCGCAGCAGCGTGGGCGTTACGCCGGCTGCCCGCTGCTCTTTGTCGGAAAGCTGCTGGTGGGTAGTGGCCGAGGGCTGGATGATGAGCGTTTTGGCGTCGCCCACGTTGGCCAGGTGGCTCACCAGCTTCAGGTTATCGATGAACTGGGTGGCGGTTTCCTTGCTGCCTTTGATGGCGAAGGTGAGCACGCCGCCGTAGCCGCGCTTCAGGTATTTCTGGGCCAGCGTATGGTAAGGGCTGCTTTTCAGGCCCGGATAATTTACCGCTTCCACCTGCGGATGCTGCTCCAGCCAGGTAGCCACGCGCAGGGCGTTTTCCACGGTGCGCTCCACCCGTAGGCTCAGCGTTTCGAGACCCTGCAGCAGCAAAAAGGAGTTGAACGGACTCTGCGACGGGCCGAAGTCGCGCAGGCCTTCCACCCGGGCCCGGATGATGAAGGCAATGTTGCCGAACGGGCCGTTTTTGCCGAATACGTCGTTGAACACCAGCCCGTGGTAGCCGTCGGATGGCTCCGTGAACTGCGGGAACTTGCCGTTGCCGAAGTCGTAGGTGCCGCCATCCACAATCACGCCGCCCACGCTGGTGCCGTGGCCGCCAATCCACTTCGTGGCCGATTCTACCACAATGTGCGCGCCGTGTTCCAGGGGGCGGAACAGGTAGCCGCCCGCCCCGAACGTGTTGTCCACCACCAACGGCAGATCATGCTTGCGGGCAATGGCGGCAATGGCCTCAAAGTCCGGAATGCTGAAGCTGGGGTTGCCGATGGTTTCCAGGTAAATAGCCTTGGTTTTCTCGTCAATCAGCTCCTCAAACGTAGTCGGCTGGTCACCGTCGGCGAAGCGCACCTCAATGCCCAACCGCTTGAAGGCCACCTTGAACTGGTTGTAGGTGCCGCCGTACAGGTGCTTGGTGCTCACGAAGTTGTCGCCGGACTGCAGGATATTATTGAGGGCAATGAACTGGGCCGCCTGCCCCGATGACACTGCCAACGCCGCCACGCCGCCTTCCAGGGCTGCTACGCGCTGCTCGAACACGTCGGTGGTGGGGTTCATCAGACGGGTGTAGATGTTGCCGAACTCCTTCAGAGCAAACAGGTTAGCCCCGTGCTCGGCGTTCTTGAACACGTAGCTGGTGGTCTGGTGAATGGGCACGGCGCGCGAACCAGTGACGGGGTCAGGCTGCTGGCCGGCGTGGAGTTGGAGGGTCTCGAAGTGGAAGTTCGGCGTGGACATGACGGGGCTGATTTAGAAGGCGTTGGGTATGGAAACAGGGAGCGTAAACCGCTGGAAAACTGTCCGTCTGGGCGGAGCAGGAGCCGCATCAGTTGCCTCGGAACCAGCAGGGTTGCCAAAAGGCCCGACGATGCGGGAGGGCGGCCGGGTGCCGTGGTAGGCACCACCGGTCAGCGCCGGAACCGGAGTAGGGGGAGGGGGGCTGCGTAGCCGGACTCTAGGCTAGCAACAGCAACAACACGCGCCGCAACAGCCGCGCATTCGGTGGGTGGCCGGAGCGGCAACCGAAGCAACATGGAAACCCCACGGCAAAGCGGCAGACCCGAAGGTGGCCGGAGCGGTGGGGGCAGACTGGGCGAAAGTGGGGGTGTTGTGCATGGTACTCCTGGGTTATATGCCCCGCCGCCGGATGGCTGGTCGGGTAGGAATTGGCACCTTTCGCGCGGTCGAAGGTTGCCAGTGGGTCAGGGAGCCTATTCTCTCGCCACTTCTGTATAAATCCTATGAAAACTTCCTCGTCGCTAACGAAGGAGTACCGAGTTGGTGTTGCAAAGGTAGCAGCGCATTTTTGACATATGCAATACCTTGTGAAAATATTTATTGATCTTTCGCTTTAGTGGAAACGGTATAATATGTAATTGCATTGAGCTGATGAACAGATGATTAAAGATGTGTCTGGCGTGCGGTTTCATTGATGCTACTCATGCAGGAATCGGCTTCGCGAACTGCCGGGAGTACGTTATCGGTGCGCTGGGTTACGCCGTATCGACTGCTTTCAGCCCTGCATAAGACCCAAAAAAAGCCGCCCTTTAGAGGCGGCTTTTTGTATATTAACAAGAAGTTGGGCAGACTTACAGCTTGGGCAGCGTGAGTACCTGGCCTATTTCGATTTTGTCGGGGTCAGCGCCGATGATGGCTTTGTTGGCTTCGTAGATCTGATTCCATTTAGTGCCGTCGCCGTAGTGGTTGCGGGCAATTTTGGAGAGGGAATCACCACTTACTACCGTGTAGGTATCACCAGCGGCGGCCGGCTTATCAGCATTGCCGAAGAAGTCGGTAGCCCCACCAGCGGCGGGTTTAACGGGTTCAACCGGTTTTTTTTCGCCTTCGTTGGAGAGGAAATCGAACAGTCCCATAAGAGTAGATGCGTTAAGAGGAAGGAGGGGAAAAGGCAGGACGAGGCCGCGAAGCCCAGCCGTCAGGCCCTCTTACGCCATGGTTGATAATAAGTTGTGTCCTGTTCAAACGCGGATATAGTGGAGCTTGCCGCGCCCGAACATCTTGGCCCAGGCTGCCGTAAGAGGCGCAGTATCGGCGCAAAAACAACGCCTTTCTTCCCTGCCACATCTTTCACCCTATTCCTCTTTTTCATGAAAAATCTGACCTCCCCTCTTCGCCTCATGGCCAGCCTCTTGGTGCTACTGGTGCTCTTCACGGCTGCCTCCTGCGGTAGCAAAGAAGGTAAAGTAGAAGGCGTAAATATGCTCTACGGTGCCACCAGCAAAGTGTGGAAAACCGATAAGGAGCTGGACGCCACCGGCGACAAAGTGAAGCAGACCGACGCCCAGGAAGATGAGCGCATCACGTTCTTCGCCAACGGCCAGTACAACATGACCTCGCCCGCCGGTGCCGTAAACGGTAAGTACGATTTCGACCAGGCCGGCAAGAAAATCACGATGACTCCCGACGGTGCTGCCCAGAGCAACAGCTTCGATGTGGTGACTCTCACCGACGATAAGCTGACGCTGAAAAGCGCTGCCGGTGCCGAGTTGCGTCTCGAGAAAGAGTAACCCCGCCGCTAGGTTTATCTAGCCGTCCGAAAAAACGCAGAAAAGCCCTTTTGCCTCGTGCGAAAGGGCTTTTCTGCGTTTATAGTAGATCGTGTCAGGACTGCCTTTCGGTACAGCCACCTGCACAACGGCAGGTAAGAAGTCGGTGACAGGACGTATCTGAAATGGCTTGTGTAGTTTGGCGGTAGAATTACTACTTCTGAATTACCTGATTTCTATGCGTGTGAATTTTAGGTTGCTGGCCGCTTGCTGCCTGCTTACCACTGCTACGGCTCCCGCCCTGGCCCAGACTACTACCACCACGACGGCTTCGGTAACTGCACAATTGCCCACCCACCCGATCCGCAGCATCAGCCCCGCCGACACCGACTTCGCGGATCTGGAGTTTCTGCGCCAGGAAATTGGCGGTGCGCGGGTGGTGATGCTGGGCGAGCCCACCCACGGCGTAGGCACGGCCACGGATGCCCGTATCCGGCTGCTGCGGTTTTTGAAGGAACGGATGGGTTTTACCACGGTGGCCTTCGAAAGTGGCTTTTACGCGCTGGACCGCGCCGAGCGGGAAATCCAGCGGGGCGCGCCGGTGCCGGCCGCCATTGCGGCCTCGGTATACCCGGTCTGGACCGAGACGCAGGAGTTTCAGGCGATGCTGCCGCTGCTGGGCAAAGGCGGCCTGCGCGTGGCGGGTTTCGACTCGCAGGTGAGCTGGAACGACGACGAGATGCTGGAGGAGTTGGAAGCTTTCCTCAAACCCGAAAAAGGTGCCGATGGCATTGCCTACGACTACCTCGACGAGTGCGTCAGCACAATGGGCGAGCATAATATCTTCCCGCCCTCGCACCAGATTCTGCTGTTTGATATGCAGCTTGGCAAAGCCCGCAAGCTGCTGACCAAAGTAGCGGCCGGCCCCGACGGCAAGCGGCGGGAGCGGGCCACCTTCTGGCTGCAGCAGGTGCGCAGCCTGCAGGCTCTGGCTCATGATTATACCACCAACGACCCGGCCGTGAAGGACTCCGCCGAGTTCAAGGCCAAAGACAGCAACGCCCGCGACGCCCAGATGGCCGACAACCTGCTGTGGTATCTGCGCCAGCACCCGCAGGAAAAGGTGGTCTGCTGGGGCGCCATCGGGCACCTGACCGGTAAGGTAAGCGGGCTGGAAAGCGAGGAGCTACGGGAGTTCAGGCCGATGGGCCAGACCGTGAAGGCGGCCCTGGGCTCCGACGCGGTGTACGTGCTCAGCACGCTGGCCGGCGGCGGCACCCACGGCTTCGGCTACTGGGGCAAGCACCAGCCGGTGCCGCCGCCCGCGCCCGGTTCTCTGGAGGCCGACCTGCTGGCCCGGGGCCAGGACTACAGTTTTATCAGCCTGAAGCACGCTGCGCCGGGCCGCCGCCTGACCACGTATGCTTTCGAGTTTCTGCCGATTTCTGGGCGCTGGAGCGAGGCCGTAGATGGGTTTCTATTTCTGAAAGCTATCGAGCCGCCGCATGCCGCTGCGAGTATAGCGGCGGCCCTACAGCCAGCAGCTATAGAAGCTGCCACCGGCTTGCCGCCGACCAAGCTGGGCCAGCGAAATCCGGCCACTGTACGGCCTGCAGCCACAACCGGGGGCGCGACCCTCACGCTCAGTGGCTTGGTGCTCGACCGCAAAACGGGTCAGCCGGTACCCTTCGCCACGGTGGCCGTGCCCGCCCGTAGCGCCGGCACCGTGACGGATGCCCAGGGCCGGTTCCGGCTGGAAGCGCGCCAGGGCGAGCTGGTGCAGGTGAGCAGCATCGGCTATGAACCGGCTACGCTGACCGCCGCTGGTGCCGCGCTGAGCGTGCGCCTCGCGCCAGCAGCTTTTGCCCTGGCTGATGTGCGCGTCAGTGCTCAGTCGCAGGACCCGAAGCGGATCATGAAAAAGGTGATTAAGGCCGCCGAAACCAACTATGATCGGCAGGACTATACCCAGCAGATGTACACGCACCGGCGCATTATGGGATATGATACCCTGCGCCATGAAACGGAATATGTCGGCCAGGAATGGACACCCGCCGGCTACCAGCACTGGGCAGGTGGCTTTCTGAGTCTGGAAAAACAACCAGTAGCACGCGTACAGGAAAAGCGGCTGATAACCGGGAAAGAGGACGGTCGTATCTACCTTGAGCCAGGCTACGGTTTTTCGGGCGGATTTGATCCGGTGCGCGTTTCTCCCCTGTTCAAGACGGCCACATTGGGTAAGTTTCTGCTGCGGTTGGACAGCATAGAGCAGCGCGGTGGGGAAACCTACTATGTATTGCGTTTCGCGGCTAAGCGGGCGAACCAGCGGGCTACCGGCCATGGATTCGTGAGCGGCTATTCGGGAAAAATATACGTGCGCCAGCAGGACTACGCGGTGATGCGCTACGAAAGCCTCTGGCAGCACGATACAGCCGAAGTAAACTCCATAGCACACAAATATTACGGCACTAGGAGTAGCATTCGTAACTACTTTCCTGCCGTATATCAGGACCACCGCACCACGCACGTTGTCACGTACCAGAAAGACACATCTGGCCGCTACTACGCGGCTACCAGTGTAGCGCAGTCGGTGGAAGTCGGGCACGTATTGGGCCGCAAGCCCTTCTACAACCAGAAAACCTGCGACGTATACTACACGCCGCCCACGGTGGTGCCAGCTACTGAAATCCCCGACGTTAAGGCCCAACCAGAGCTGCACGGCACCGGTATCTGGCAGCTCGCCAAAGTGCCCTACCGCCCCGAGTTCTGGCAAACCTACCAGCGCCCCGTGCCCGCCGAGCCGGCCCCGACATTGGAAGCGGGCAAGTAAACAGCAGACCGCAAATAGGTTGCCGTGCAGCAGTATAGTGCCGGGTGTCAGCAATCCATTCCACCAACTTCACTGCTCACAATGGCTTTCTCCCTCGGTAACGCGTTTCAAGTGGCCGCTACATCAGCCGAATTGGCTCACTTTCGGCAGGCGGCGTGGCGGCTGTACCAGCCGGCCGCGCCGGTGGCCCTTCAGGCGTTTGGGCAGGCGTGGCAGCTACGGCCGGGCCTCACGTTCACGCCGTTTGCCAACGCGGTGCGCTGCAACGCACATTGTGCTTTCTGCTCGGAAGAGCTGCAACGTGCCGCCGACCACCAGCTGACAGCCAAACGCCTCATCGACGATTATCCGGCGTACTTTGCCCGCCTCGCTCAGGTGCTGCGGCCCTTTCGAGGCTTTCCGCTGGGCCTGAGTCTGTCGGGGCTGGAAGCTACGGCCGAGCCGCGCTGGCTGCGCGACCTGCTGGCCTGCCTGCGCGGGCTGGAGCAGGAGGGGGTGGTATTCGACGAAAAGGTGCTTTACACCAACGGCAGCGGCCTGGCCACCAGTCCGGACCTGGGGCTGGCCTTGCATGATTTCGGGCTGACCCGACTAGAACTCTCCCGCTGCCACCCCGACGAAGCAGTGAACCAAGGCATCATGCGCTTCAACCGCAACCAGCCCATCCGGCACAACGCCGTGTACGAGGCCACCGTGCGCTGGCTGCACGGGCATTTGGCCATCAAGAACTCGTGTATTCTCACCCGGGTGGGCGTGGCTACGTTGCCCGATGTCGAGCAGTATCTGGCTTGGGCGGCTGGGCTGGGCGTGCGGCAGGTGGTGTTTCGGGAGCTGAGCCGGCTGGAGGGAAGCTACCTGCCCAACGTGTTTACCGACTGGATTGAAGCCCAGCGGGTGCCCATCGAGCCCCTGCTGGCGGCCGTGGTACCCTCGCTGGAAAACCCACGGGCCGGCTGGCACTATGCCGGCAGCACCTTCGGCTACTATTACTACAACGAGCATTACCGCTACCAGGGCCTCGACGTCATCTTTGAAACCTCCAGCTACCCCGCCCTGCAGGCCGCTACCGCCACGGAGGTCGTGCAAAAGCTGATCCTGCACTCTGACGGCACTCTTTCCGGCGACTGGGACCCGCAAAGTCGGGTGCTGAGCTGCCTGCCCGCTCCGCAGGGCGTGTAGCTGAGGCTGAGGAAAAAATACCGGGCCGCGGCAGCGCGGCAAATAACAACTGACCGCCAACTGATACCGGCCCACGGCGGCGCATCCAGCTTTTCCGCCTCACGAATGACGGCCTCTCACGAACGACTCTACCTGCGCACGTTGCACGAGCTGGTGGCCGCCGGTGTCGTGTTTGGGGTGCTGGGCACGTTTGCGCTACGCTGCCAAGTGCCTGCGCTGCCGCGCCGCCTGGTCGCCGACTGCGACATTCTGCTGCCTTTCGAGGTCGATAACCTGACCAAACTGGTGAGCTGCCTGCAAGCGGCAGGCTGGGGCGTGAGCGTCTGGGGCGAGCCGGTGGCTGTGCCGTTGCAGGCCGGGCAGTTGGCGGGCAAGTACTACCTGCGCGCCCAGCAAGCCGGGGCCGTGCTCGACTGCGCCTACGAAAATGAATTTCTCGGCTGGCCGGACTTCTGGGCGTGCTGCCATTGGCAGCAGGGGCTGCCGCTTCTTGGGCTGGAAGCCGTGCTGCTGCAAAAAGCGCAGGCCAACCGCCCCACCGACCAGCGGCTACTGCACTGGATATAGCAAGCTCAACGTTCAGCGGAATGAATGCCGGCTACGAATGCATCACCTGCTCAATCTTGCGCTTGCCGTAGATGCGGGCCACCCAGCGGGGGAGGAATACGGCGCCCAGCACTAGGTAGAGGTAATACGTGACGACGCGGTAGATGAGCACCATGAAGTTGGTCATGGTGGCCGTGCCGATGAACTTGCCGAAGAACGTGGGAAACGCGCCCTCGGCAATGCCTGCGCCGCCGGGCGTAATGGCAATCAGCAGAATGACTTTGTAGGTGAGGTTGCGGCCGAAAATCAGCCAGAACTCCGGCCAGCTCACGTCGATAAAGGCCGCAATCAGGCAGCCGATAACCAGGTAGCGGGCCGTCCAGACGAAGGCCGTGCTGAGGGCTGCCCGCAGCCAGTAGGCGCGGCCGTTGTTGCGCAACTCCCCCGAGGCCAGCACCAGCTCGTTGCCCATCTTATAGGCCTTGTTGCGCCAGCGGCGCAGGCCGCGCACCGTAAACAGCCGCACCAGCAGCCGCTTCACCGACTGCGGATTGATGAAAATGGCGTACAGCATCAGCAGCGCGTACACCGTCACGAACACGTAGCTCAAAATAAACCCGATGCGCAGCGTGGCCACCAGCCCGCCCTGCAGCGCCTCGTGCGGATACAGCGCATCACCCCCGATGAGCACCACCAGCGGCACGGCCAGCACATAGTACAGGTTGTCGAGCATGGCCGTGGCCATGATGTAGGCCACTGATTTGCCCAGCGGAATGCCCTCCTTGTGCAGCAGCACCGGCGCCACCGCCGTACCGCCCACCGCCGAGGGCAGCACGCACGAGGAGAATTCCCACAGCATAATCACATCAAGAGCAGCCCGCCAGCTCAGCACTTTCTGGGTGAGGTAGCGGATGCGGTACACGTAGCCGGCGTCGCGGGCCACCAGTACCACCAGCATCAGCAGCAGCCAGAGGGGTTTGGCGTTGGCCAGCGGAGCTAGGTCGCCGGGCTGGTAGCTGCGCCAGAACATGAAGCCCACCACGCTCAGGCCGATGAGTACCGGCAGCACAATCCGCGAGGGGCGGAGCTTGTCGAGCAGCTGCTGGTCTTCGGACTGGGTTTCGGTTAGCTGGGGCATCGGAAACGGAAAACGGGTGGTCGGGTAAAGGTACGGATTTGGGTAGGGGAGAGGTGGAGAGAGGCAAGGGTGCGGGGAAAGAAAGAACGTCATTCCGAGCGGAGCGAGGAATCTCGCGTGCTGATGTTGGATTACCACTGCAACGTCAGCAGGCGAGATTCCTCGCTCCGCTCGGAATGACGTGCCGGAGGGCCATCGACCCAGCTTCACTACGCCCACCTTCCCGCCGCATCAACCGCCCGAACGGAAAACCCGTAACTTTGTCTGCGGCACTACTAAGCGGTGAGCAGAAATCGATAACCTTCTGCTTCAACTATCTGTTGCCACGCTACTAATATCCCCTTCCTACCCCCGAAGCATGATTGTCGAACCTGGTGCCCTGCTGGCGGAAATCAATTCGCCCGACGACCTGAAAAAGCTCAGCCCCGACCAATTGGTGCAGGTGAGCCAGGAACTGCGGCAATTTATTGTAGATACCGTCTCGATTTACGGCGGCCACTTCGGTGCTTCGCTCGGGGTGGTGGAGCTGTCGGTGGCGCTGCATTACGTATTCAACACACCCTACGACCAGCTGGTGTGGGACGTCGGCCATCAGGCCTACGGCCACAAAATCCTCACCGGCCGCCGTGACCGGTTCCCCACGAACCGCCGCTACCACGGCATGTCGGGCTTCCCCAAGCGCAGCGAAAGTCCGTACGATGCCTTCGGGGTGGGCCACAGCAGCACCAGCATCGGGGCGGCGCTGGGCATGGCCGTGGCTTCCGACTATAAAAAGGAGTTCGACCGCCAGCACATTGCCGTGATTGGTGATGGCGCCATGACGGCCGGTATGGCTTTCGAGGCCCTCAACCACGCCGGCGTGGCCAACTCCAACCTGCTGGTTATCCTCAACGACAACTGCATGAGCATCGACCCCAACGTGGGCGCGCTCAAGGAGTACCTCACCGACATCACCACCTCCCGCACCTACAACAAGGTGCGCGACGAGTTGTGGAACGTGCTCGGCAAGCTCAGCAAGTTCGGCCCCAACCCCCAGCAGATTGCCCGCAAAGTGGAGGCGGCTATGAAAGCTACCCTGCTCAAGCAAAGCAACCTGTTTGAGGCCCTGAACTTCCGCTACTTCGGCCCCGTGGATGGCCACGATGTGCAGCATCTGACCACTATCCTCACCGACCTCAAGAGCATTCCGGGCCCCAAAATCCTGCACTGCGTGACGGTGAAGGGCAAAGGCTACGCCCTGGCCGAGAAGGACCAGACGCTGTGGCATGCCCCCGGCCTGTTCGATAAGGTGACGGGCGAAATCCACACCAAGACCTACGAGAAGCCCCAGCCGCCCAAGTACCAGGACGTGTTCGGGCACACCATTGTGGAGCTGGCCGAGCAGAACGACAAGATCATGGGCGTGACGCCGGCCATGCCTTCGGGCTGCTCGCTGAACATCATGATGAAGGCCATGCCCGACCGCGCATTCGACGTGGGCATTGCCGAGCAGCACGCCGTGACGTTCTCGGCCGGCCTCGCCACCCAGGGCTTGGTGCCGTTCTGCAACATCTACAGCTCCTTCATGCAGCGCGCCTACGACCAGGTGCTGCACGACGTGGCCCTGCAGAACCTGCACGTAGTGTTCTGCCTCGACCGCGCCGGTTTCGCCGGCGCCGACGGCCCCACCCACCACGGCTGCTACGACCTGGCCTACATGCGCTGCATCCCGAATATGGTGGTTTCGGCCCCCATGAATGAAGAGGAGTTGCGCAACCTGATGTACACGGCTACCCTGCCCGAAAACGCCGGCCCGTTCAGCATCCGCTACCCCCGCGGCGAAGGCGTGATGCCGGAGTGGCGCAAGCCCCTGAAAAAAATTACCGTGGGCACGGGCCGCGTGGTGCGCGAGGGCGAAGGAGTGGCGGTGCTCAGCATTGGCCACATCGGCAACTACGCCGTGAAAGCCACCCAGCAGCTCGCCGCTGAAGGCCTCAACCCCGGCCACTACGACATGCGCTTCTGCAAGCCGCTGGACGAGGAAATGCTGCACCACATCTGCCGCCAGTACAAAGCCCTGGTGACGGTGGAGGATGGCTGCCTGCCCGGCGGCTTCGGCACTGCCGTGCTGGAGTTTATGGCCGACCACGGCTACAGCCTGCCTCTCAAGCGTCTCGGCATCCCAGACCGTATCGTGGAGCACGGCACCCAGGATGAGTTGTACAAAGAGTGCGGCTTCGACGCCGCCGGCATTGCCGCCGCTTTGCGCGAGTTGAGCGGGAAGGCGGTAACTGCCAAGTCGGTGCTGGTGTAACTTGAACGAACTGAAATAGAAAAACCCCGCTGGATTCGTCCGGCGGGGCTTTTTTATATCGATAGAGTATTGCTGATAATCAACCGGGGCCGAATGGGAATGCCTTCAAACCTTTCTCGAAACGATGCGCTGAGCTTTAAAAAATCCGCTCCAGGATACGGTGTTTGCTGTGTTCGGCCAACGCAAGCATATGCAATGACGAGAGAACCTGGCGGAATAGCGCCCTTTTCAAAAAATGCTTTGATACTTGCTTCAAGCTGGCGCATACAGTCACTGGCCCGAGCATAGCGTTCATTGCCAGCAGATGTAGCATCGGTGTCAGTCATCTTAAACTCCACGAAGTACGCTTGGTCGCTAGCGAGAAGGGCACAATCGCAGCGGGCAGAGTCACCAGCTGCATACAGGCACTTATCTATTTTGACCAGATGAATTAAGCGGCTATTCTGATTTAATACCTGTAAATCAAATCTTGAGCGAACAGGAGGCAGGTAGTGGAAACAAGGCTCTTCACTGGGACTGGGTGGATCTTGTATAAAAAACTCAGCATCAGTTAGGGCACCCTGGCAGGCACTACCGCGCATTAGGTCGCGGAATGCTTCACGTACTCCGTTTATCATAATCTAGAATCCGCTATTGATATCGAGTAATTGATCAAATATGTCAGCTTGAATGCCAGAAACTGTGTCTAAGCCGTTTTGTGAAATCAATTTGGTTTCATTATCAACTAGAGAGCGTACGCCATTTTTGCCTTCTGGCCCATTGACGTAATAAGCCGCAAACTCGTCTGGGTCTATCCAGCTTTCCCGCGGTACAAGCTTCGCTACATCATCCGCCCGGTCAGGATGCTTTTCAGCTACTTGATAAGCGTAGAGTAGAAGGTTGAGGTGGGAGAGAATATAGGGGCTATGCGTGGTAATCGTTAGGTCGTTTTCGCCGGTTGTACATTTTTCAACAAGCCAGTTTAGTAGTCCTTGTTGCGCGGTAGGATAGAGGTTAAGTTCAGGTTCCTCTATAATGAAGCTCTGTGCTTGTTCTTTCTGTTGTGTTAGGTGTTCTATTAGTATCATAAGTGGAGTAACAGATTGAATTCCACTAGCAGCTTCAAATAAACGCAAACTAGTTTTTGTGTCTTGCAAACTTATGTAGTCTTTCTCTTTTCTCTGTATATATGTAATATTTAAAAAATCTATTTTCAATTTCTTTACTTCTTTACGAGCTATGTTTAATTCATTTAGATAATTTAAGAATAGTTTGGGTAGCCCAATATTGTTGATGAGAATACCGGCTAAGGAATACTCAATTGTGGAAGAAAAGATTCTTTCAGCAGGTATATACGTTGGTTTTAGTGGATCTGGTATATTATCAATTAAATCATTTAATTGTTTTAATAAATTGCCAGCGGCTTTATTGGATTTTATAGAGTTGGCATATTTTTCAGATATTCTTTGAAATTTTAATCTCTTCTCAGTATTTTTGAATAAAATATCTATTTTTGCTGTAGGTTTTGTATTTACTAATTTGTTATTTATATTTTTTGTTAACAAATTAATATCCGTAAAAAAGGACCCGTCATTATCGGTCCAGGTAAACTTAGAATCCTTTGAAAAAAATGTGTTGATAGAACTGCTCTTAAATAATTCTTCCCTTGTGCTTGGTGTTATAGAATAAAATTTGTCATTCCTAAAAATAGCCGCCAGCTTCGCCAGCGTGCTTTTTCCTCCACCCGTCGGCCCGATGAACACCGTCACTTTCTTGAAGTCCACGGTGGCGTCTTTGATGGGGCCGAAGTTTTTGACAATCAGTTGCTCGTTCATGGCTGTGCGGAATCTGGCCGCCGGAGCGGCGGGAAACAAAGGTAACTTTCTACGCTATCCGGCCGGCTGGCGGCCGGTGGTGCGGCTGAGGTAGTCGCAAAATGGCAACGAAAAAATAAAATGATGTACCTACATCATTTGTGAAAGAAGTATGTACATTTGTCCCGATGACGGCGGCCGGGTTCCGGGGCCGGACTCGTTTCGTGTTTCACTTCATCCTTCTAACCGCGTACCAATATGGCAACTACCAAGTGGGTTCTGGACCCGATGCACTCCGAAGTACAGTTCAAGATCAAGCACCTCGTGATTTCGACGGTTACCGGCGCGTTCAAGCAGTTTGAAGGCTCGGCCGAAACCGAAGGCGACGCCTTCGACAACGCCCAGGTACGCATGACCCTTGATGTGAACAGCATCGACACGAACCAGGAGCAGCGCGACCAGCACCTGAAGGCCGACGACTTCTTTGCCGTATCGGCTTACCCCAACATTACCTTCGAATCGACGGGCCTGACCAAATCCGGCTCCGACTATAAGCTCACCGGCAACCTCACCATCAAGGACGTAACCAAGCCCGTTACCCTCGATGTGGAGTACGGTGGCACCGCTACCGACTTTTACGGCAACACCAAAGCCGGCTTTGAAGTGAGTGGCAAAATCAACCGCAAAGACTTCGGCCTGACCTGGGAAGGCATCACCGAGGCCGGCTCCATCGTGGTAGGCGAAGACGTGAAGCTGATTGCCAGCGTGCAGTTCGCCAAGCAAGCCGAGTAACCTCCGTACCTCGCGCGCCGGGCCGCACACCTGGGGCCCGTTCAATCGGGCCGCCCGCCGCGCCGAGGACTTTGCAAAACGCCCGTTTCCTGAGCTGGAAACGGGCGTTTTGCGTGGTGGCTGGTTTCGGGCTCGGTTGGGCGCGCAGAAGGTGCTATTGGCTGAATTGGGCAAATGCGCGTACCTATGCGTATTCATCACCGAGCAACGCTTCCGTTCATGCCCACGGCTCACCCTACCTTTTTATTCCTCCACGGCTTTGCCGAGTCCCGCGAAGTGTGGACGGAGTTCACCCGCGAGTTTCCCGCTGAGTACCGGCTGCTGACGCTGAACCTGCCCGGTCACGGCACCAACGTGCAGGATATCCGCGACTATTCCATGGAGGCCCAGGCCCGGTACGTGGCCGAGCAGCTGCGCCAGAAAAACGTGGAGCGGGCCCTGTTGGTGTGCCATAGTATGGGTGGCTACGTGGCCCTGGCCTTCGCCGAGCGGTACCCCGAGATGGTGGCCGGCCTCGTGCTTTTCCACAGCACCGCCTTGCCCGATACCGAGGAGAAAAAGGCCAACCGCACCAAGAACATGGATTTCGTGCGCCGCCACGGCGTCGAGAAGTTTATGGAGTCGTTTATCCGGCCGCTGTTTGCGCCGGCCAACCGGGAAAGCATGCTGGAGCAGCGAGAATTCCTGGAGGAAATCGGCAAAACCACGCCCGAAGCCACCGTGCTGGGCGCGCTGGAAGCCATGAAAAACCGCCCCGACCGCACCAGAGTATTGCGCGAAGCCCGCTTCCCGGTGCTGTTCATTGCCGGCAAAGACGACGTAGCGGTGCCCACCGAAAGCCTGCTGCCTCAACTGGCCCTGCCCGCCCAAAGCCACGCCCTGCTCCTGAGCGACGTCGGGCACCTGGGCTACTTCGAGGAGCCCGAGCTGACGCGCCGCGCCGTGGTGGATTTTGCGGGAACGGTGTTTATATAGAGCGTGTGTACCTTAAAAAAGCAACGCCCCGTCGGTAACACCGACGGGGCGTTGCTTTTTTAACAATAGAATTACGCCGTCAGCAGGCCCATTTTCAGCATGGCCTCGGCAATCTGCACGGCGTTGGTAGCGGCGCCTTTGCGGAGGTTATCGGCCACCACCCACAGGTTGAGGGTGCGGGGCTGGGTTTCGTCGCGGCGGAGGCGGCCGACTAATACGGCGTCGCGGCCGTGGGCGTCCTTGGGCATGGGGTAGACGTTGTTTTTTACATCGTCTACCAGCTCCACGCCTTCTGTCCGGCGCAGGATGGCGCGCACTTCATCGAGGTCGAATTCCTCGGCAAACTCCACGTTTACGGCTTCGGAGTGGCCACCCATGACGGGGATGCGCACGGTGGTGGCCGTGACGCGAATCTGGTCGTCGCCGAAGATTTTCTTCGTCTCGTTCACCATTTTCATTTCCTCCTTGGTGTAGCCGTTGTCCTCGAATACATCAATGTGCGGCAGCACGTTCAGGTCGATGCGGTGGGGGTAGGCGGGGTTGGCAGGCGTCTGGCCGGCACGCTCTTCCAGCAGCTGGTCCACGGCCTGCTTGCCGGTGCCGGTTACGCTCTGGTAGGTGCTCACCACGATGCGCTGGGCCTTGTAGCGCTTGTGCAGCTCGTTGAGGGCCACCACCATCTGAATAGTGGAGCAATTGGGGTTAGCAATGATTTTATCGTTGGCGGTCAGCTCCTGAGCGTTGATTTCGGGTACCACCAGCTTCTTGCTGGGATCCATGCGCCAGGCCGAGGAGTTGTCGATTACCACGGTGCCTACCTCGGCGAAACGGGGAGCATCCTGCTTGCTGATGGAGCCGCCGGCCGAGAAGATGGCCACCGCCGGCCGCGCCGCAATGGCGTCGTCCATGCTCACCACTTTGTATTTCTTGCCCTGAAATTCGATTTCCTGGCCCACTGACCGGGCGGAGGCCACGGGCAGCAGTTCGGTGACCGGGAAGTTGCGCTCGGCCAATACTTTCAGCATCTCGGTGCCCACCAGACCGGTGGCACCCACTACGGCTACTTTCATGAAGCTACGGGTTTGAAGAAGGCGTAAATGTACGGTGGCGCGGGCATTGATTTCTGGGTATATTTCCCGCAGTAATAAACGGCGCAGCCTAAGCAAATACTGCTTCCGGCGGCTCCGATAACCGCTATTCAACGTGAAAAAACTACTGCTACCCTTCCTGGCGCTATTGTCTGCGCACACGGCTACTGCCCAGCTTACGGATACCTTTGCCGACGGCAACTTCACCCAGAATCCCGCCTGGACCGGCGACGTGGCCTCATTCCAGGTAAACGCGGCATTGCAGCTGCAAACCAACGGCCCCGCCACCACCGGCACCGAGCTGCAGCTGGTGACGTCCTGCGCCGCTACCACCGGTACCACCTGGGAATTCTGGGCCAACCTGAAACTGGCCACCAGTTCTGGCAACTTCGCCGATGTGTGGCTCATGGCCGACCAGCCCGACCTGAAAGCCAGTGGCACCAAAGGCTACTTCGTGCGCCTCGGTGGCACTCCCGATGAGGTGGCCCTGTTCCGCAAGGATGCCACCGGCAGCCCGGTGTACGTGGTGAATGGTCAGGATGCCACTCTTAGCTCCACGAACAACAACCTGGTGCGGGTGCGCGTGACGCGCAGCCCTGCCAACGTCTGGACGCTGGAGCGCGACCTGGCGGGCGGTACCATCTACGTGCGGGAGGGCACGGCTACCGATGCCACGCACCAGCGCAGCGCCTATTTCGGGGTGTACTGCACGTATTCCTCCACCAACAACCGGGCGTTTTACTTCGATGATTTCCGGGTAACGGACGCCACCGCGCCGCTGCTGGTGCAGGCCGCCGCCCCGGCCCCGCGCCAGCTCGATCTTTCCTTCAACGAGGCCGTGGCCACCGCGCAGTCGGCCGCCAGCTATCGGCTGAGTACCGGCAGCCCGGCCGTTACGGCCGCCGTGCGGGATGCGCAGGACCCAACTGTGGTGCATCTGACGCTGGCCGCCGATTTGCCGCTGGGCAGCCTCACCGTGGAGGCCCGCAACGTGGCCGATGCGTTTGGGAACGTGGCCGCCGGGCCGCTCACGGTTACTTTCCAGAACAACGGCTTTGCGGTGCCGCCGGGGCTGAATCAGTTACTCATTACCGAAATTATGGCCGACGAAACGCCGGTGGTGGGGCTGCCGGCTTCGGAGTTCGTGGAGATTCACAATCCATCGGCTACGACGGTGGTGGACCTGGGCGGCGTGCGCCTGCTGAAACCAGGCAATACCGGCAATCCAGCGGTGTTTCCGGTGGGGGCGGTGCTGCTGCCGGGCGAGTACGCGGTGGTGTGCGGCAGTACCCGCACGGCGCAGTTTGCGGCTTTCGGCAAAGTATTCGGCCTGACCAATTTTCCCAGCCTCAGCAATGCCGCCGACCAGCTGGTACTGCGCGGCCGGGATGGCCGCACGCTGTTTGAGGTCAGTTATGCCGATACCTGGTACCGTGACAACCGCAAGAAAGACGGTGGCTGGACGCTGGAAATACGGGATACCACCAACCCCTGCGCCGGGGCCGACAACTGGCGCGCCAGCGAAGATGCCAGCGGCGGCACGCCCGGCCGTGCCAACTCGGTGCGCGCTACTAACCCCGACCGCACGGCCCCGGTGCTACTCCGCGCCCTTGCCTTGAACCCCACCACCGTGCGGCTCTATTTTGGTGAAAAGCTGGATAGCGCGGCTGCGGCCACCGTAGTCCTGTACACGCTCACGCCCGCTGCTACCGTGCTGAGGGCCGCGCCCCTCGGCCCCGATTTCCGGCTCGTGGACCTCACGCTGGCCGCCCCACTAACCGCCAATCAGCCCCTGACTGCCACCGTGCAGCGTGCCCTTGACTGCGTGGGCAATGCCAGCGGCCCGGCCACCTCGGCTCCGCTGGCGCTGCCCGTACCGGTGGTGGCCGGCGACGTGGTTATCAACGAAATCCTGTTCAACCCGCGCACTGGGGGCGTGGATTTCGTGGAAATTGTGAACCGCTCCGGTAAGTTTCTGGATGTGCAGGGCTGGCAGCTGGGTAACCAGAAACCTGATAATTCGGTGGATGCCGAGCCCGTAAGCAGCGGCCCGGTGCTGCTGCTGCCCGGTGGCCTGCTGGCCCTCACCACCCGCCCCGACATTGTGCAGCAGCAGTATCCCACCAGTTCTGACGCCGCCCATCTGCTGCCACTCCCGGCCCTGCCCACCTTCCCCGATGATGCCGGAACCGTAGTGCTGTTCGACAGTCAGGGCCGCATTCTGGACCGTTTTGCCTATTCCGATGAGCAGCACCTGAAGCTGCTGGATAACGTGGAGGGCGTGTCGTTGGAGCGGATTCGGGCCGCCGGGCCGAGCGAGGCCGGTAACTTCCACTCGGCGGCGGGCAGCGTGGGCTACGCCACGCCCGGCCGTCCCAACTCCCAGCAGCAGCCCGATGTGGCCGGCACCGGCATCCTCACCCTGGAGCCGGAAATCTTCACCCCCGACGACGACGGCCAGCAGGATTTCACCAGCTTGGCTTACCGCCTCGATGCCCCGGGCTACGCCGGCTCCGTCACCATTTACGACGCCCAGGGTCGCCTCGCCCGCCGCCTGGTGCGCAACGAAACCCTGCCCACCCAAGGCACCTGGCAGTGGGACGGCCTCACCGACCGGGGCCAGAAAGCCAGCGTGGGCTACTACATTCTGCACATCGAGCTGTTCCGCCCCAGCGGCGGCCAGAAACAGGAGTACCGTAAGACGGTGGTAGTAGGGGCAAGGCAATAAGAAGCTGTCATTGCGAGCGAAGCAATCCTTTCCTTGCTCTAAGTTCTGAGAAGCAAAAGGTCCTTTTCGTTTATCGTGTAATCAGGGGCTTTGGAGTAGACCGGCGGTATGCTCCCTGAAAAGGAAGGAGTGCTTCGCTCTGCTCGCAATGACAAGTGCGTATCAGCTTTGGTTAAACCCACCCGTCGTTCTGGCGTCCAAGCTGCATGATGACGACGCAACAGCAACTGCAGCACTTGTACTGGCGGGCGGGTTTCGGGCCGCGGCCCGAGGACGTGGCGGCCGGCCTCCCGCCCCGCAAGGCGCTGCGGCAGCTACTCCAGGCTTCGGCCCGGGTGGAGCTGCTGGATAGCCCGCAAATGCGCTACACCGAGCCGCTGGCCCAGTTTCGGCCCGTAACGCCGGGCAATGGCACGCCCCAGAATAGCATGGTTACAACCCCCGACCAGACGATGGCCGCCGGCGGCACGCCCGCCCCGGTGGCCGCCGTGCCGGCGCGTTCCGCGCTGCCCAACGGCCGGACCCAGCCGCCCCTGCTGCGCCGTAAGGAAATGACGCCCCAGGAGCGTAAAATGCAGAATCAGAGCATCCGCGACGCATTTTATGCCATGAATACCGGCTGGCTGCAACGGATGGCTACTTCGCCGGCGCAACTGCGCGAGAAGCTGACGCTGTTCTGGCACGGGCACTTCGCCTGCCGCGTGCGCCGCCCCGATGCGGCTTTGCACCTGAACAATACCATCCGGCAGCTGGCCCTGGGCAAGTTTGGGGATTTGCTGCTGGCCGTGAGCAAGGAGCCGGCCATGCTCCAGTTCCTCAACAACCAACAAAACCGCAAGCAGCGCCCCAACGAGAACTTTGCCCGCGAGGTGATGGAGCTGTTTACGCTGGGCCGCGGCCACTACTCGGAAACCGACGTAAAAGAGGCCGCCCGCGCCTTTACCGGTTGGGGCTACGACAACCAGGGGGCCTTCGTGTTCCGCCAGAACCAGCACGACGACGGCCCCAAAACCTTTCTGGGCCGCACCGGCAACTTCGTGGGTGAGGACGTACTTAATATCATTCTGGAGCAGCCTGCTTGCGCTGAGTTCATCACCACCAAGCTCTACCGCTTCTTCGTGAACGACGTGCCCAACCCGGCGCACATCAAGCCGCTGGCGCAGTCGTTTTTCAAGAGCGGCTGCAACATCAGCACGCTGCTGGAGGAGTTGTTTTCGGCCGAGTGGTTTTACGCGCCGGCCAACGTGGGCACCCGCATCAAGTCGCCGGTGGAGCTGCTGGCGGGCATCAAGCGCACGTTGGGTTTGCAGCTGGTGGATGATAAGCCGCTCATCGTGTTTCAGAAGGCGCTGGGCCAGACGCTGTTCGAGCCGCCAAACGTGGCCGGCTGGCCCGGCGGCCGCAACTGGATTGACTCTTCCAGCCTGCTGTACCGGCTGCAATTGCCCTCGGTGCTGCTCAAAAACGCCGAGTTCAACGTGGCCCTCAAGCAGGACGAAAACGACATTGCCCCCAACCTCAGCAAGGCCGACCGCACCTTCCAGCAGCAGGTGAAAACCACCGTGCGCCTGGCCCCGGTACAGGCCCTGCTGGCCAAAACGCCGCCCGCCCAGCAGGCCGCCCAACTCGGTCAGTTCCTGCTGCAGGCCCCGCTCCGCCCCGATAACCTGGCTCTCATCCAGCAAGCCGCCGACAAAGCCCCCGCCGAAGGCCGCCTTCGCACCATGGTCACCAGCCTGCTCAGCCTGCCGGAGTACCAGTTGATGTAATTGAATCAGGACTTAGAAGTCAGGACCCAGAAGTTAGAGCTTAGAACCTAGATGGGTTTGGACAGCTTCTTGCCAAAATCTGGGCCTTGCTTTCTAAGTTCTGAGCTCTACTTTCTAAGCTCTACCTATGTCTTCCCGCCGCGACTTCCTGAAATCTTCCGTATTGGCCAGCAGCCTGCTGTTTGTGCCCAAGTTTCTGCACGCGCTGGATAGCCAGGGCCTGCGCGACCTGCGCGATGCGCGGGGCCGCCGGCTGGTGGTGGTGCAGCTGGGCGGCGGCAACGACGGCCTCAATACCGTTATTCCCTACGAAAACGACCTGTACTACAAGGCCCGCCCCACGCTCGGCATCCGGCCCCAGAGTGGCATCCTGACCCTCGACCAGGGCCTGGGCTTCAACCCGGCCATGACGCGCCTCAAGGGCCTCTACGACCAGGGCCAGCTGGCCGTGCTCAACTCCGTGGGCTACCCGAACCCGGACCGCTCGCACTTCCGCTCGATGGACATCTGGCAGAGCGGCTCGGCTTCGGATCAGTACCTGAGCACCGGCTGGCTCGGCCGTTACCTCGACTCCGACTGCCCCAGTTGCCAGGTGCCCTACAACGGCCTGGAGGTGGACGATACGCTGAGTCTGGCCATGAAGGGCGACCTGCGCAAAGGCCTGGCCCTGAAGAACCCGGAGAAGTTTCACCAGATAACCCAGAACCGTTTTATTGCCCAGGTGAGCGGCGAAAAGCCCCTGGGCGCCTTGTCGGAGCTGGATTACCTGTATAAGACGCTGGCCGAAACCGCCTCGTCCTCGGATTACCTGTACCAGACCAGCAAGGTGTACAAGTCGGCGGTGGCGTACCCGAATACCGAGTTCGGCCGCAACCTCAAAACCACCGCTGAGCTGATCAATTCCGGCGTGGGCTCCCGCGTGTTTTACGTGTCGCTCACCGGTTTCGACACCCACGTGCGGCAGCAGGAGCAGCAGGGTAAGCTGTTGGGCGACTTATCGGAGGGCTTGGGCTCGTTTGCCGAGGACCTGCAGAAAGCCGGCAACTTCGATGATACGCTGGTGATGGTGTTTTCGGAGTTTGGCCGCCGCGTGACCCAGAACGCCAGCAACGGCACCGACCACGGTACGGCCAACAACGTGTTGCTGCTGGGAGGCGGCCTCAAGCAGAAAGGAATCCTCAACGCCGCCCCCGACCTGCAGAACCTCCTCGACGGCGACCTGCGCCACCAGCTCGACTTCCGCAGCCTCTACGCCACCGTACTGCACGATTGGCTCGAAGCCGACGACACGGCTATCCTGGGTAGTCGGTTTGAGCGGCTGAAAGGGTTGGTGTAGGGCGTCCCGGTCCGGCGGCTGGAAGCCGTCGGGCCGGTTAAAGTAAGCTGATGTTGTTGCGTCATCGTGCGTGAGGCCCGAACGACAACCGGCCCGACGGCTTCCAGCCGCCGGACCGGAGCCACTACCGCCGCAGCACCAAACCGGCAAAGTACTCCCGGTCGGCGTTGCGGCTCAGGGCTAGGTGGCGGCCGAAATCGAGCTGTACGTTGCGGCTCACGTGAAAAACCGGCCCCAGATTCAGGGCCGACTGCCAACTGCTGGTGCGCACGTCGTGGCGGCTGGTACCTTCAATGAAGGCGGCCAGCCAGGGCGTGAAGCCGTAGTCGAAGGTGAGGGACGGGGCCAGATCAAGGAAGTGCCGCCCGGCGTCACGGTCGTAGCTCAGGGAGGTTTCCCACTGGGCGCTCAGGTGGGCATCCGGGCTGAAGCTGAACGTAACGGGCAGCAGCACGCCGTACTCGAAACCGCCCGCGCCCTGCTGGCCGCCCACCGGCAGGCGCGTGTACCCGATAACGCCCGCCGCCCATCGGCCCGCGCTGCACGAGTCGTTGCCGAGAAAATTGTGCTTCACCCGCAACGTAATATCCCCGAAACCCCGGCTGCGGGCGGCAGGCTCATCTTGGGTAGCCCACTGCTTTTCCACCACAAACGGGTCCACGAACACCTGCACGTCGGTGCGGTCGGTGAGGCCAGTTTTAAAGGCAAAGGCGTTCAGCCGCAACGCCCGGGTGCGCGGCAGCGAGCCACTTTTGCTGTTGATGAGCCGGGCCAGGTCAGTTTCCAGTTGCCAGTGGCCGGGGTCCACGGTGATGGGGCTTTCCGTCACGCCGGGCCGGTCGGCGCTGAGGGGGCGCAGCAGGCGGTTAGGGGCGCGGTGCAGCAGCGAGTACGGCTGCTCCGGCCGTTTGAGCGTGTCGGGGAAGGCTGTCAGGGTGGCGGCGGCGAGGAGGAAAGGTAGCATCATAGCACGGGAGGGGAGAAAAGCGGAAGCGTGCGGCTTGTACGCGGCCTCTCCAAAAACGGCTAGAACGGCACCACCACTTTCAGGCTGAAGTTGCGGCCCTGGTTGTAGATGCCCCGCCGCCCGTTGGGCGTGGCCGCGTAATACTCGAAGTATTTCAGGCGGTTGAGGTGCGACTGGTACACCGTGTTGAAGGCGTTATCGAGCTGCAGAAAAAGCTGGAGTACTTCGCGCTTATCGGCGCCGCCCAGCAGGCCCGTACCGGCTCCCAGGCCCAGCAGCGCGTAGCCGGCGGTGCGGGTTTCGGTGTCATCGAGAGCGTAAAAACGATTTTGCGGCGCGTTGTAGTCCAGCACCGCCCGAAGGTACGCGTTAGTGAACCGGCCCCGGGGCTGCTGCTGGGTCAGGCGCAGCTCGGTGCGGGTACGCAGCGGCGGAATCAGGGGCAGGTAGCGGGCCGCCGCGCCGTGGGTTTCCACCTGGTCGGCGGCGCGGTTCAGGCCCGTCACGTAGGCCAGACTGTTGCTGAGCGCCCAGGCCGGCGCGGCCTGTGGGTGTAGGTTTATCGTCAGCTCGCCCCCGTACAGCTGCGCCCGGCCCTGCTGGTACTGGTAGGTGGCGTTGCCCGGCACGATGACCACCGGCTGCCCGGCCGCATCGGTGAGGCGGGCCTGGTAGATGTAGTTGTTGATGTGGTTGTTGAACACGCTGGCGCTCAGCTCGGCATCGGGCAAGTAGGCGCTCAGGCCGATATCCTGCTGCAGGCTGAACTCCGGCCCGAAGCTGCGGTTGCCCAGGTACACGATGTGCGCGCCGGGGTCGAGGCCGTTGGAGCCGACTTCCGTGATGTTGGGCGCCCGGTAGCCCCGCGCCACGTTGGCCCGCAACACCAGCCGCTCGGAGAAGCTGTACGTGGCCCCCAGACTCGCCGAAAGCCCCCCATACCGCGTGCGGAACGCCGCAAACTGCGGGGCCCGCCCACCAGCGGCAGCGGCCGACAGCTGCCCGTCGAAGCCGGTGGCGGGGTTCGGGCCCACGTAAAAATCGGCCCAGCGCAGCAAACGGGTATCGTAGCGCAGGCCCCCGGAGAGGTCGAGCAGGCCGAAGGTTTTTTTGAGGTAGCCGAAGCCGCCCACGTCGGTCAGCTGGTAGTCGGGAATGGGAAAATCGGTGGCGTTCTGGTTCTGGTTGCGCTGGTGCATGCCGTTCAGCCCGACGGTGGCTTCCAGGCCGTGCCAGGCGGGGGCGGCGTAGCGCAGGTCGTAGTTGTAGGTGTTCAGGGCCACGGCCAGGCCGGCCTGGTTGGGCGCGGTGGGGTGGTTATACTCGCGGCGTACGTTCTGCTGCGCCCCCAGCAGTGCGTGCAATTCTCCTGTTCCCAGCCGCAGCCGGGTGCGGCTCAGCAGGCGGTAGTGCTGGATGCGCTGGTGCAGCGGGTTAATGCGGTAGGTGCTCAGGTCTACTGTTGGGACCAGCGGCCGGTTCTTGATGTCGTCCTGCTCGCTCTCGAACACCTGCCGGGTAAAGCGCCGGCTCAGGGAGTCGCGGCTGCCGTCCGGAATTTCCTGGAAGTTGTCGTAGAGCGTGGCCGTGAGGTGGGTGCTGCCCCAGGTTTTCTCCACGCCCGCCAGCCCGGTCAGGTTCAACTCCCGGAACGCGGTGCCGTACACCCGGCCTTCCAGGGCGTTGCGGTAGGCCTGCGCCAGCCGGTAAGAGCCCCGCGCCGCGTACTGCCAGCCGCGCTGGTTGTAGTGCAGACCCAATGAGGTGCCGATGAGGTTATTGTTGGTCTGGTACTCCGAAAGGGCCTCGCCGTGCAGCCGCCCGGCCGACCCATTGGGCAGCCTCGGCAGCATATTGATAACGCCGGCCACGGCATCGGAACCGTAAATCAGACTGGCCGGGCCTTTTACCACCTCAATCCGGTCAATGTCGTACTGGTCGATTTCGATACCGTGCTCGTCGCCCCACTGCTGGCCTTCCTGGCGCAGGCCATTGTAGAGCGTGAGCACCCGGTTGTAGCCCAGCCCCCGGATAAACGGCTTGCTGATGTTGGGGCCGGTGGTCACGGCACTCAGGCCCGGCACGCCCTTCACGGCCGCGTCGATGAGGTTGCCGTTGCTGTTCAGGTTCACTTCCCGCTTGCTCAGCACCGCCACCGGCACCGGACTTTTCCGTAGCTCCGTAGCCCGGCTCACGCCCGTCACCACCACCTCGGCTAAAGCCGCCGGCACCGCGCTCAGCCGCAGATTCACGGTAGTCGTCTGGCCTGCCACAACGGTCAGCGGGCGTTCCAGGGGCTGAAACCCAACGGCACTTACCACCAGCCGGTACGGCCCGGCTGGCAGGTTTGATAGCGCAAAGCGGCCCGCTTCATCGGCCGTTACACCCTGGCCGCTGCCTCTCAGACCCACGCTGGCAAACGGCACCGGCTGCCCGCCCGCCTGCACCGTGCCCTGAACTGCTCCGGTGGTTTGGGCTTGGCCGGATAGCGTCAGCAGGAGAAAGAAGAACAGAAGAAGTGCTTTCATTTTAGAAAGGTCAGTTGAATTTATTTAGATATGTCTAAATCTGCAGACCGGAAAAAAGCGCGGTATATCCGCGCCTTTTGTCATTCTGACGAAGGAGGAATCTGGGACAAGTCGTTGTGCCTCTTAATCCAGATTCCTCCTTCGTCGGAACGACAGTTGTTTTATAAACGCAGTGTTGCTTAGCCAAAGAACGTCTGGTAGAGGAGGTACAGGTTCAGCACGATGATGATGCCGGACACTGCCCAGGCCACCGCTTGCAGCCAGGGTTTGTTCACGAAAATGCCCATTTTGGCCTTGCTGCCGGTGAATACCACCAGCGGCACCACCGCAAAGCTGAGTTGCAACGACAGCACCACCTGGCTGAACACCAGCAGCTCGCCGGTGCCTTTCTCGCCGTACAATAGCGCCACGATGAAGGCCGGCACCACCGCAATACCGCGCGTGATGAGGCGGCGCAGCCAGGGTTTCAGCCGTAGGTTCAGGAAGCCTTCCATCACAATCTGGCCGGCCAGGGTGCCGGTGAGGGTCGAGTTCTGGCCCGAAGCCAGCAGGGCCACCGCAAACACCACTGAGGCCGCGCCCGCACCCAGCACCGGGGCCAGCAGCTTGTGCGCGTCGTGGATGTCGGCCACGTCCTGGAGGCCGTTTTTGTGGAAGGCGGCGGCGGCGGTAATCAGAATGGCCGCATTCACGAAGAAGGCCAGAAACAGGGCCATCGTGCTATCGATGGTGGCAAACTTGATGGCCATGCGCTTACCGGGCTCATCCTGGTCGAAGGCGCGGGTTTGCACGATGCTGGAGTGCAGGTACAGGTTGTGGGGCATCACGGTGGCGCCCAGAATGCCGATGGCAATGTAGAGCATGCGCGGCGTGGTCACCACTTCCGGCTGCGGCACCAGCCCGCCCAGAATGCCAAACCAATCGGGCTGCGACACAATGATTTCGTACAGGAAACAGCCGAAAATTACCACAATCAGGCCCGCCACAATGCTTTCCAGCACCCGGAAGCCCTTGTTCTGGAACATGAGTACCACCAGCACATCCAGAATGGTCAACACCACGCCCCAGGTCAGCGGCAGCCCGAACAGCAGGTTGAGCGCAATGGCCGAGCCGATGACTTCGGCCAGGTCACAGGCGGCAATGGCTACTTCGCAAAGCACCCACAGCACCCGCGCCACGGGCTTGCTGTAATGGTCGCGGCAGGCCTGGGCCAAGTCGCGGCCCGTCACGATGCCCAGCTTGGCGGCCAGGTGCTGCAGCAGCATGGCAAACAGGTTAGAAATTAGAATCACCGAGAGCAGCGTGTAGCCGAAGCGGGAGCCGCCCTCCAGGTCGGTGGCCCAGTTGCCGGGGTCCATGTAGCCCACGGCCACCATCAGGCCCGGCCCCCAAAAGGCCAGCAGCTTGCGCCAGAACGAGGCGTCGTGGGCCGGCACCCGCACCGAAGCGTACACTTCCTGCAACGACGGGGCCGTGCGGGCTTGCCGCCAGCCGGTTTCCGGCGGCGCAGTTTCGGGTGTGGGTGGTGGTAACACTGTGGGCATATGATCCGGTGAAGGTGTTGGCCTGGGAGCTGACGTATTGATAGTCACAAAGAAACGAAATTTTTAGGCTTGTCTAAATTTAAATTTAAGACAGTCTGCTTACTGCTTTTGCTCGGAAAAGTTACGTACACCCCCAAAAGCCCGATTTTTACCCGGAATTTTGCGCCCCCTTTCGCCGTTAGCTGCCCATGTTCTCGCTTCCCCTCAAGACCCGTTTCGCCCTGCTTTCCCTGGTGGTAAGCGTGCTGCTCATCGGCATCAAGTTCTACGCTTGGCTGCTGACCCGCTCCCAGGCCGTGCTGACGGATGCGTTGGAGTCTATTATTAACGTGGTGGCCAGCGCGTTTGCGCTCTACAGCATCTACCTGGCTAGCCTGCCCAAGGACGAAAACCACCCCTACGGGCACGGCAAAATCGAGTACCTGTCGGTGGGGTTTGAGGGCGGGTTGATTCTGATGGCGGGCGTGTACATCTTCTACTCGGCGCTACAATCGTTGCTGCACCCGCACGCCATTGCGCGGCCCGACTGGGGTATGGCGCTGCTGTTCATTACGGCTCTGGTGAACCTGGCTACCGGCTTCGCATTGATTCGTGCCGGCCGGGAGCATCATTCGCCCACGCTCATTGGCGATGGGCAGCACCTGTACCTGGATGCCGTGAGTACGCTGGTTTCGTGTGTGGCCTTGCTGCTGGTGGTGTTCACCGGCAATGTGCTCTACGACTCCTTGGCGGCGCTGGGGCTGGGCGTGTTCATCGTGGTGAACGGCTACCGTATGGTGCGCCGCTCGGTTTCGGGGCTGATGGATGAGGCCGACACGGCCACCGTGCAACACGTGGTGGCCGAGCTACAGGAGCACCGCGAACCGGCCTGGATTGACGTGCATAACCTGCGCGTGGTGCGCTACGGGGCCAATATGCACATCGACTGCCACGTGACCATGCCCTATTATTTCAGCCTGGAGCAAACCCACGACCAGGTCCACCGCATCGAGCAGCTGGTGGATCAGGAGTTCGACGTGCAAGTGGAAATGTTCGTGCACGCCGACCCCTGCAACTTTTCCGCCTGCTCCCACTGCCACATGCCCGATTGCCCCGTGCGCCAACACGCCTTCAGCCAGGAAATCCCCTGGACGCTGGTCAACGTGGTAAAAAACGAGCGGCACCAGTTGGTAGGGTAGGAGGGTATGGGGGTAAGAGGGCGTAAGGGAATACGATAGAACGTCATTCCGAGCCTGCGAGGAATCTCGTGTGCTGACGTTGAGGTGGTAATCAAATTGAAGCGGGAGAGATGCTTCAATAAGCGGACGCCGGATAAAGCGCGACACTCACTTGGGCAACGTCAGCACGCGAGATTCCTCGCAGGCTCGGAATGATGTCCTTCTTTTTTCAACTCCTACCCCTAAACACTCCTACACCCAAACCTTAATCAACCCTACTCCACCACAAACCGCTGCACGCTGTTCTGGCTGCGGATGGAGTACAGGCCGGGTTTCAGGCCTTCCAGTGGCACTTGTACCGTGCGCTGGCCGGCGCTGAAGCGGGCCGTGCGCACTATCCGGCCCAGAGCATCGTGCACCTCGGCGGGCGTGTTTTGGCTGACGGCGGTGGTCAGTTGGAGGGTGAGGGAGGTGCGGGCCGGGTTAGGCCACACGCTCAACTGGCCGGCCTGGCTCCGGGCGGTGCTAGTGAACAGCCGGTTTTCGAGCACCAGAATCTGGTCGTCGTTGGTGCCGGGAGTAGCGCGGCCGTCGCGGTTACTAGTGCCCACATATACTTTGCCCTGCGGCGACACGCAGATGGAGCGCAGCCGCCCGAAAGTAGTCAGCACCGTGGCTTCGGCGCCGGCCGTGGCACCGGCCGCGTCCAGCGGAATCTGGGTGATTCGGTTGCCGCGCAGAACGGCCGCCAACAGGCTGTTGCGCCAGCCCGGAATGGCGGGGTGGTCGTAGTAGGTGAGGCCGGCTACGCCCACGGTGGGAGCCCAGGTGAAAATCGGTTCCCGCACGTTGTTGGGCGCGCAGAATGCCTGTTCGGCCGCCAGATTGCAGAGGCCCTCCACGGTGGGCCAGCCGTAGTTGCGGTTCGGTTCGATGATGTTCACTTCGTCCTCCGCGTTTTCGCCGTGCTCCGAGCTGTAAATACGGCCGTTGCCGGCGCGCACCAGGCCCTGCGGGTTGCGGTGCCCAAAGCTATACACCGCGCTGCCCGCCACTGGGTTGTCGGCCGGAATGGTACCGTCGAGGTTCAGGCGCAGGATTTTGCCGTTAAGTGAGGCGCGGTCCTGGGCGGCAGGGCGGTTCTGGGCGTCGCCGGTGGTCATGAGCAGCGTGCGGTCGGGCAGAATGGTGAGGCGGGAACCGCTGTGGGTGCTCACCGCGTCAATATCGCCCAGCAGCACCAGCGGGCTGCCGAGTGCGCCGTTGGCATAGGTGAGGCGCACGAGCTTCACCCGGTATTGGCCGGCGGCGTTGTTGTAGTTGTACACCACGTACACGTAGGGCGAAGTCGTGAGCAGATCGGGATGCAGCGCCATACCCAGCAGACCGCCTTCCGAGGACGTGACTACATCGGTAAGCGTGACGAGTGGCGTTACCTGCCCGCCGGCCGGGTTCACACGACTGATCCGGCCGCCGCGCTCGGTCATCCAAATGAAGTTATCGGGTCCCCATACCAGTTCCCACGGCACTTGCAGGCCGGTAGTCAAGGCCGAAACCGTGACGGTGGTGCTGCCTACCGGAAACGTGGTGAGGACCGGCGCGGTCTGAGCTTGCACAAGAACGGGGGCCGCCAGAAAAAAAGCGCCGGCCAGCAAGGAGTGAAGGTGTTTCATAGTCAGGCGGTTGGTGAAGTGGAAGTGTCTAAAGTTAACGTAGCCCCGCCGATTTTGGATTAGAAACCATGCGGGTTTGCGGCGGCTTTTCGTTCTTGGTCGTCGCCACCCGCCTTCCCGCCCATGTTCACTGTCAGCACTGACCCCACCCGCCTCGATATTGCGCTGATCCACCGCTACCTGGCCCACGACTCCTACTGGGCCCTTAACATCCCGCTCGAAACCGTGCAGCGGGCCATTGCAAACTCCCTCAACTTCGGCCTTTACGCCCCCGATGGCCGCCAGGCCGGCTTTGCCCGCGTCGTGACGGATAAGGCTACCTTTGCCTGGCTCTGCGACGTATTTGTGCTGCCCGAGTTTCGGAGCCGGGGCCTGAGCAAACAGCTGATGCAGGAAGTCTGGGACCATCCGGAACTACAAGGGTTGCGCCGTCAGTTGCTGGCCACTTTGGATGCCCACGGCCTGTACCGGCAGTTCGGTTTTCAGGAGCTGGCCGCACCCGAGCGGTACCTGGAGGTGCGCCGCCCCAACCCTTACGGCGCGCCTACGGCCAACTAAGCCGTTATCCGGCCACAAATACCGGCCGTGGCTGCAACCTTTTGCCGGTTTGCGGCCTTACCAAATTAAGTCTGCCCAGCTGCTTGCGCCGGCTGTCCCGCCGTCAATTAGTTGAGTGTAATTGCCTGATCTGTTTTCCGCCCGATGGTTACGACTACTACCTTAGCTGCCCGCTGGCAGCGCCTCACTACGCCTTTAGTTTCCGATAAAGCGTTGCAGTCGGCCACCTACAAGCAGCTGGAAGCGGCCTACGGCGGCTCCGACCGCCACTATCACGCGCTGCCCCACATCCGGGCGCTGCTGGACGCGGTGGACCGCCACGGCGCGCTGGTGCAGGACCGCGAGGTGGTGGAGCTGGCCATCTGGTTTCACGATGTGGTGTATAGCCCCCGCCGCTCCGATAACGAAACCCGCAGCGCGGCCCAGGCCCTGGAGTTTTTGCAGCACACCAGCCTCTCGGCGGCGCGGCAGCAGCGCGTGGCCTTCCTCATCGAGCGCACCCAGGACCACACCCAGCCCCAGCCCGAAGACGCAGACCTACACTTCTTCCTCGACGCCGACCTGCAGATTCTGGGTGCTACCGAGTCGGATTACTGGCAGTACGCCCGGCAGGTGCGCCAGGAGTACCGCCTGATTCCGGATTTCCTCTACCGCCGGGGCCGCCGCCAGGTGCTCGAAAAGCTGCTCAACACCCCGCTACTCTACCACACCGCCGCCTTCCGTGACCGGCTCGACGCCCCCGCCCGCCGCAACCTCCAGGCCGAGCTGAAGGCGTGGGATAATGGGGGCGTGTGAGAGCTAAACCAGTAATTATATGACGCAGGCCGAAGCAAAGCAGTACTACAAGTTCTTCGGATACACGCTGGTGAAATGGACAGGCATCTACGCCTTCCTTTTCCGGGGCCGCCGTATGGATTGGGAGGCCTTACTGGTGCCCAGAAACCTGTTTGCATCTTTGGTAATGTTCCTGCTGATACCAGCCCTGGAAATGGTGCTGTTATATCCTGTTTTTAAGTGTGCTATCAGAAAACATGGAGAAGCACGGGTGCTGTTATTGATGGCCGCCTTCAGCGGTGAAGTATTGTTGGTTTGCGGGCTGACGGCAAACACTCCTTCCGTGTGGGCGCTCGGTCTGGCGGGGTATAGTGTAGGCTTGTATCTGCTTTTCTATCGTCGGGTGTTGTGCCCGCTGCACTAGCAGCACGTATGCAGAGGCTTACGGGAGTGTTAGTGAGAGGACGTTAAGGCAACATTTTTGCGGTAGCACAATGCATTACGCGCCGCGTTGTAAGTTGCAGGACTGCAACCACCCTGCCGCTATGCTCAAACCCGTACACCTATTGTTGCCCGTAGGCGCGTTCCTGCTGGCTTTTTCCGCTCCGGCCCAGCAGCTCGGCCCGCTTACCGTTGAGAAAATCATGCGCGACCCGGCCCAGTGGCTGGGCAGCTCGCCCGGCAACGTGCAGTGGGCCGAGGACGGCAAGACCATCTACTTCAACTGGAACCCCGAAAAAGCCCGCCGCGACTCGCTGTACCGCCTCGCGCCCCAGGGCGGCACCCCGCGCAAAGTAAGCCTGCGGGAGCAGCAGACACTGCCCGCCACCAGCGGCGAGTACGACCAGCGCTACACCCGCAAAGTGTACGAGAAGGACGGCGACATCTACCTGCTCGACCTCAAAACCCAGCGCGTGCGCCGCGTCACGAATACCGCCGAGCGGGAAACTGACCCCGGTTTTGCCCTGCAGGAACGCGCCCTGAGTTACTCGCGCGGCGGCAACCTGTTCACCTGGGACCCCGCCACCGGCGAAACCGTGCAGCGCACCGATTTCCGCCGTGGCCCGCGTCCGGCTTCGGCTGAACCCACCGACAAAGGCGAAAAGTACCTGAAAGCCCAGCAGCTGGCCTTGTTTGAGGTGCTGCGCGGCAAGGAGCAGGACGCCAAGGCCCGCCAGCGCCAGCAGAAAGCGTTAGCCCGGCTGCGGCCCAAGGCCATTTACCTGGGCCAGCAAACCGTGCGCAACCTGCGCCTCTCGCCCGATGGCCGCTACGTGACCTACACGCTCACCCAGGAGCCCGCCAGCGAGAAAACGGCCCTCGTGCCCAACTTCGTGACGGCCTCCGGTTTCACCGAGGACATCAACACCCGCACTAAGGTAGGCGCCGCCCAAACGGCCTACCAGTTGGGCCTCTATGACGTGGGTCGTGACACCACCTTCGTACTGGGCTACAAAGACCTGAAGGGCCTCGATGAGCAGCCCGCCTACCGCAAGGAATACCAGCTGCAGGCCAAGGCCCCCGTGCCGGCCGATACCAGCAAAGCCGCCAGAAAGGAGAAGCCAGCCACCGAGCTGCGCCGCGTGGTGCCCTACGGACCGTTCTGGTCCGATAACGGCCAGCAGGCCTTCCTCGTCATCCGCAGCGCCGACAACAAGGACCGGTGGATTGTGGCCCTCGACCCCGCCACCCAGCAAATCAAGCTCCTGGACCGCCAGCACGACGACGCCTGGATCAATGGCCCCGGCATCGGCTACGACGAGGGCAACGTGGGCTGGCTGCCCGATTCGCGCCGCATCTGGTTCCAGAGCGAGGAAAGCGGCTACTCCCACCTGTACACCGTGGATGTATCATCGGGCCAGAAGAAGGCCCTGACCAGCGGCAAGTTTGAGGTGCAGAAAGCGCAGCTGAGTCGGGACCGGAAAACCTGGTACCTCACGGCCAACAAAACCCACCCCGGCGAGCAACACTTCTACCGCATGCCCGCCGAGGGCGGCCCGCTCACCCAGATTACCACCCAGCCCGGCGGCTACGAGGTCAGTGTCTCTCCCGATGAAAAGACCCTGGCTGTGCGCTACAGCACCAGCAACCAGCCCTGGGAGCTGTACGTGATGGAAAACAAGCCCGGGGCCAAGATGCGCCGCCTCACCCACAGCACCACCCCGGAGTTCGAAAGCTACCCCTGGCGCGCTCCCGAGGTCATCAGCTACAAGGCTCAGGATGGGGCCGACGTATACGCCCGCCTCTACCGCCCGGCCATCGGGCAGCCTCAGGGGCCGGCCGTGATATTCGTGCACGGCGCCGGCTACTTGCAGAATGCACACAAGTGGTGGAGCACCTACTTCCGCGAGTACATGTTTCATAACCTGCTGGCCGATAAGGGCTACACGGTGCTTGATATCGACTACCGCGGCTCCAGCGGCTACGGTCGCGACGTGCGCACCGGCATCTACCGCTATATGGGCGGCAAGGACCTTCAGGATCAGGTAGACGGGGCCAAGCTGCTCACCGAAAAATACGACGTGAGCCCCCAGCGCATTGGCATTTACGGGGGCAGCTACGGCGGATTCATCACCCTGATGGCCATGTTCACGCAGCCGGAAACCTTCAAAGCCGGAGCTGCGCTGCGCTCCGTAACGGACTGGGCGCACTACAACCACGGCTACACCGACAACATCCTCAACGAGCCTTACAACGACAGCATGGCCTACGCCCGTTCCTCGCCCATCAACTATGCCAGCGGCCTGAAGGGCGCGCTGCTCATGTGCCACGGCATGGTGGATACCAACGTGCATTTCCAGGACATCGTGCGCCTTTCGCAGCGGCTTATTGAGCTGAAAAAGGAGAACTGGGAGTTGGCCGTGTACCCGGTGGAAGACCACGGCTTCGTGGAGCCCAGCTCCTGGACCGACGAGTACCGCCGCATCCTGAAGCTGTTCGAAACCAATCTGCGCAACGTGCCGCCCACCGGCCGCGCCGCCGGTAGCAGTGGCAACTAAGGCTGCGGGCGGAAACTGGCCAAGCTGGCTGCGCCGGATAGCGGCCTATACGCTGCTTATTCTGGTGGCTACGGGCTCGTTCTGGTTTTCGCCCGCCCCTCTCACCGAGGACGAGTACTGCGGCACCTACCTGCACCTTGGCCCGCACGCCGGCTTCACGGCCAACTGCGACGGGTTTGTATACATGGATAATGCCCGCCAGCCGGCCCGTTTGCTGGAGCCGCGGGCCGTGCGCCAGTCGCGGCCGTTGTTTATTCTGCTGGGTACGGCGGTGGGCTACCCGGTTACCTGGGCGGTGCAGGGGCTGCAAAGCAGCGGGTTATTGCCGGCCCAAGTGGTGCAGAAGCTACCCGCTAAATACCAGCCGTTGCTGGGATTCTACATCGGGTACGTGCTGCTGAACTACGCGGTGCTGCTGGCGGCGCTGCTGCTGTTCCGACACCTATACTACCGCCTCACGGCCGGGCAGGGGAGCCGCTTGGTGCTGGCGGTCCTGTTGATTTTCCTGGTGTCGAATCAGATTACCAAAGCTTTTTTCTGGACGGTACATCAGCAGATGTTCACCTTCCTGGTGCCGCTGCTGCTGCTCTACGTGGCGTTACAGCTGCGCGAATCGGGGCGGTGGCGGGCGCAGCTGCCGGGCTTGGCCGCGCTGGGTGGCTTGCTGGCACTGGTGTACGGGAGCTTCGTGCTGGGGCTGCCGGTGCTGCTGTACGGTGCCTGGCTGCAACGGGAGAAGCAGACAACGGTCGGGTTGCTGTTGCGGCTGATGCTACTGGTTGGGTTGTTTCTGCTGCCTACCCTGGGTTGGATTGCTCTTCTCAAGCTACGCGGCGTAACCTACTACAACCACGAGGCCGAAGCCTACGGGCAGCTGGTGTGGCTGCACGCCGTCTGGCAGCAACCCCTGCCCGATTTTCTGCAGCTGGCGGGTCGTAATCTGCTTCGGTTTCTGGCTACGCTGCCCGCCATTGGGCCGTTTGTGGCGGTAGCAGCCGGGCTGTTGCTGTGGCCCCGGCGGCCGGAACGGACTCGGTTCTCAAGCCGATGCATAGGCGCGCTGCTACTACTGCAAACCGGGTTTCTGGTGGCGCTGGGATACTATAAAGACCGCCTCACCTTCATGCTGGTGCCGTTGCTGCTGCTGCTCGTGGCAGGAGTACTGCTACGATTACCCGGCCGCTGGGTCGGTATCGGACTGCTGGCCGCAGCCCTGGGCTGGCATGCGTGGCAGGTGCTGCGCTACGGGCCTTTTTCCTGAATAGAATAGTTGCTAATTGATTGCGTAGCACGGGCTAAACGCCTAGGTTTGGGCAGTTGTATCCTTTTTCTGAATCTTCGATGACAAACCTGTACTATCAGCCATCCGGGCGTTTCACGGTAAGCGGAATTTTAGGCCTGCTGGGAGCCGGCGCAGTAGTTGCGGTGCCGCTGGCCTTGCTGTACGTGTATGCCGTGTGGTATATCCCGTTCATCTACATCAATTTCGCCGTTACGCTGGGCTTCGGCTTTGGCCTGGGGTGGGCGTTGAAGAAAATGGTGCGGGTGGGCAAGCTGCGTAACCCTAAGCTCGTAGGCTGGCTGAGTGTGGCCATTGGCGTATGGGCCTGGTACGTGCAGTGGTGCGTGTACATCGCCCTGCTGGCTGGCGCTGGCGAAACGGAAAGCATGGGCAGCCGGGCTTCCTTTACCCATACCACTTTTCAGGAAGACGTGTTTCTGGGCTCCCTGCTCAATCCGGCTGCTGTATTCAGCGTGCTGCCCAACTTGGCCGAAGATGGTACCTGGAGTATTTTCAGCGTTACCGTTAGTGGCGTGTTTCTCTACCTGATCTGGCTGGCCGAGTTCCTGGTGATTGTCGGGCTGGCCTGGATGCTGCCCCACACGGAGGCCGGCGTGCCTTTCTCAGAACTGGCCGACGAATGGGCCGAGAAAACTACTCTCCCCCAGCGGTCCATCCATTTCCTTGATACGGCCGCTACCAAAGCTGCCCTGGAAGCCGCCGACTGGAACCATCTGCAACCCTACCAGTCGGAGGAAGCCACGACGCTGGCACCGTTTGGTCGCCTGCACTTTTACCGCGCCCCCTCCGACCCCGAATGCTGCTACCTCTCCCTCGAAAACGTGACGATTGAGCTGGATAAAAACGGCAAGTCGTCCGAGAAAACTGCTGATGTAGTGGAGTACCTGCGCGTGCCGCCCCGCGTCTGTACAGAATTGCACACCCGGTTTGGGACTGAGGCGAAGGTACAGGCGTAACACTTTTCACTGCGTCACTAGCCGTATGGAAACTGCTCACTTGGCTTACCGTTGAGGTAACCTGAGTGGGCAGTTTACCTGAGTACTACTGAGAAGAAAAGTATGGTACTATAGCTGCTTCGTCAACGATAAGCCACTGTAGGCATAACCGTTCACGTTCACGCCCTGTACTGGCAATACGCTCAGCCCATTGGACTTTTTATGCAGCTGGGGAACCAGAATACCGGCCGTAGCGCCCACTGCGTAGCCCACAATGTTATCGGATAGAAAATGCTTGCCGGCCTTGATGCGAGTGTAGCCCTCAGCGGCCGGAACCAGTGCTGCCGCCGTCCAGACGAAGGGCTGCAGCTTGGAATCGGGGTGGAAGTCGTGGTACACCTTAGCCGCGAAGAAGGTGGCCGCTGCCGTATGTGCCGTGTGCCCGGCAAAAAATGAGTTAGTGGAAATCTTACTGTTCCGGTCGCCGCCGCCCTGCGTCCCGTACAGGAAGGGCCGGTAGCGGGTGATGTTGCCCACGCTCATGGTGAAGGTAGCGTCGGCGGCCAGCATCGTTTGCAGATACAGCCCCAGCACTTGCCCGTAGCGCCCGCGCACGTCAGCATCCAGGGCCAGCAGTGCCGGCATTACTACCAACGACGGATACACAATCAGGTCGCCGGCCGTCTGGGCCTTGTCACTGTAATAGCCCGCCGAGAACCGGTCGAACTTGGGAATGTCGTTTTTGTTGAGGGCGGCCAGTTGGGCATCGGTCAGCCCGTCTTTCTGCTGCACCAGCAATAGCCCCGTAATGCTAAGTGCCCCCAGGCCGGCCGTAACTGGGGCATCAACGGCGAAGCGGGTTTTGTAGGGCGAGCGGGCCTTTTGCGCCTGCCCGGGCAAGCTAGCGGCAAGGCAAAGTCCGAGGCTAAGGAGGAACGGTTTTTTCATGCGGGGTCTGGCAAAAGCAAAGGGTAGAGGATGCTGCCCTAAACGCAGCGTGCTGGTGCGGGTTGAACTCAGCTGCGAATTCCCCCGCTGGCAAGTGGGAATCAGCACGTAGTAACCGCCGGAAAACTTGTAGCTTTGCGGCCCTGCCCACGCTAGCTGTTGGGGCAGGGCAGGGGCTGCCGGCCCCTCGCGTACTCCTACATTTTCAAGCTGATGCCCTACCTGTTCACCTCCGAATCTGTTTCGGAAGGCCACCCTGATAAAGTAGCCGACCAGATTTCCGACGCCATCCTCGACGAATATCTGCGTCAGGACCCCACCGCCAAGGTGGCCTGCGAAACGTTGGTTACCACCGACTTCGCGCTGGTAGCCGGGGAAATCAAATCGACGGCGCACGTAGATGCCGAGCCCATCATCCGGGAGGTGATTCGCCGCATCGGTTACAACAAGCCGGAGTACCTGTTCAACGCCGATACCTGTGAGGTAATGAACCGCCTGCACGAGCAGTCGGCCGATATTAACCAAGGTGTAGAGCGCGCTACGGCTGAAGAGCAGGGAGCCGGCGACCAAGGCATGATGTTCGGGTACGCCACCAAGGAAACCGACAACTACATGCCCCTGGCCCTCGACCTCTCGCACCGTTTGCTACGCGAGCTGTCGGCCATCCGTAAGGCCGGTCAGGAAATGACCTATCTGCGTCCCGATGCCAAAAGCCAGGTAACCATCCGCTACGCCGACGACAACACGCCCGAGGCCATTGAAACCATCGTGGTCAGCACCCAGCACGACGACTTCGATGCCAATGAGGACGTGATGCTGGCCCAGATCAAGGAGGACATCATCAACATCCTGATTCCGCGCGTGAAGGCCCAGCTGGGTCCCGAGGTGCAGCAGCTGTTCACCGCCGATATCAAGCACCACATCAACCCCACCGGCAAGTTCGTTATCGGTGGCCCCCACGGCGACTCCGGCCTCACTGGTCGCAAAATCATCGTGGATACCTACGGCGGTAAGGGAGCCCACGGCGGCGGCGCTTTCTCCGGTAAGGACTCCTCCAAAGTTGACCGTTCGGCCGCCTATGCCGCTCGTCACATCGCCAAAAACCTAGTAGCCGCCGGCGTGGCCGACCAGGTGCTGGTGCAGGTGGCCTACGCCATTGGCGTGGCCCAGCCTGTGGGCGTGTTCGTGACCACTTACGGTACCACCAACGCCGTGGGCAGCACTGGCGAGAAGCTCACCGACGGCCAGATTGCCGAGAAGGTGCAGCGTCTCTTCGACCTGCGTCCTTATGCCATCGTGCAGCGTCTGGGCCTGCAGAACCCCATCTTCGCCGAGTCGGCCGCGTATGGTCACATGGGTCGCGAAGCCGGTACCAAGCAGGTGCAGGATGCCCAGGGCAATACCCGCACGGTGGAAACCTTCACCTGGGAAAAGCTCGACTACGTTGAGAAAATCAAAGCCGAATTCGGTCTGTAAACCGTAGTCACTGCCATAAGAAAGCCCCGCCTGATTTTTTCAGGCGGGGCTTTCTTATGGGTTATTACCAACTCAGTGGCTCACCAGCTTCTCTTTGTGCTTAGTAATTTGGCGCTTCAGGCTTTCAGCGGCTTCGTCGGCAGCAGCTTCGAAGGAGGCCGCATCTTCCTGGGCAAATAGCGTGGTGCCGGGGACGTGCACCTTAATTTCCACCGTTTTATTGTCGATACCGTCCTTGTTATTGAGGCGCATAATCACTTCGCCTTCAGTTACACGGTCGTAGAAGGTTTCGAGCTTGTCGAGACGCTTCTGGATGAAGTCGAGCAGTTTCTGGTCGGCATCAAAATGCACCGATTGCATCTGTACTTTCATCGGGTCGAGGGGTTAAGGGTAAAAGAAGAAACAAATCAGGCCTTTGGGTGGGCCTTTTCAAATACGGATTTCAACTTGTCAATACTCAGGTGCGTGTACACCTGCGTGGCCGCCAGGTTAGCGTGCCCAAGCAGCTCCTTAATGGCGTTCAGATCAGCTCCTTTGTTCAGCAGATGCGTGGCAAAGGAGTGGCGCAGCACGTGCGGGTGCTGCTGTCCCGTGGCGGTAGTTATCTGGCTCAGATAGTGCTTTACCGTGCGGTACACGAACTTTTCATAGAGCGGCTCTCCCTTATCCGTAACGAGGAGCACCCGCCGGGCGTTGCTTTCAGCGGCAATTTCCCGTTGCTGATGCGCTATATAGCGTTCCAGCACTACCAGCAGCGTGGGGTTGAGCGGCACCACCCGTTGCTTGTTGCCCTTGCCCGTCACCCGCACCGTCCGGCCCGGCAGACTCAGGTCGTCGTACCCGATACCAATCAGCTCCGAAAGCCGGATGCCGGTGCCGTAGAGTAACTCCAGAATCAACTGGTCACGCGCGCCGGCAAAGGTGTCAGGAAAGTCAAAGGAGTTGAGCAGGCCATTGAGCGAATCCTCCGGCACAAAGTCGGGCAGCTTCTTGGCTACTTTGGGCGAGGTGATGCGCAGCATCGGGTTCTTAGTGATGATACCTGTGCGCAGCAAGTAATTGTAGTAAGAACGTAAGCAGGCAATTTTGCGGTTTACGGTGCGCGGGTCGCGGTGCTGCTGCATCAGCTCCACCACCCAAGAGCGGATGAGCGTGTGGTCGGCCTGAGCGGGCTCGGTGAGTTCATACGTCGCTTTCAGATAAGCTGAAAACTGCCGCAGATCAGTCTGGTAAGAAACCACGGTGTGAGGGCTGTAGCGCCGTTCAAACCGCAGGTAATCAAAAAACAATTCCATACACGCAAGGTCCGGTAAACTGGCACCGAATACCCAATGTATGGAATTCAGAGGAAGAAAAAAACTGAGCTGTATGAACGCGAAAAAACCGGCTGATTCGCGCCAGAGGGGCAAATCAGCCGGTTTTTTCGTCCGTACTGGCTAGAAAGCGAGTAGGTTACGCCTCAACGGCGTCAGGGCCATACGTTGCCAGCTTGTAGATAGCTTTCTGCTTCTGCTTGCGGTTCGTAATGGAAGGCTTCTGGAAGAACGTGCGACGACGCAGCTCTTTCAGAACGCCCGTGCGCTCGAATTTCTTCTTGAAGCGCTTCAGCGCACGGTCAACCGACTCGTTTTCTTTGATTTGGACGATGATCATATCTTCAGTGAACTAGGAACCCCAATCTGGATGGGCCGCAAAGATAATCAGAGAATTTGCAGATTCAAAAATTTGATTCTACTGATTATCAAGCCAACCTCTTTTTGGCTACTCGCGGAAAGCAGCGGTAACGCCGCAAAATCTGCGGGAGCTGCGCGCCTTATTTGAGAATGGTGCGGGCAATAACGAGCTTCTGAATCTCGGAAGTGCCTTCCCCAATGGTGCACAGCTTGGCATCACGGTAGAATTTTTCGGCCGGATAATCCTTCGTGTAGCCGTAGCCCCCGAAGATTTGTACGCCCTCATTGGCCACCCGCACCGATACTTCCGAAGCGTACAGCTTGGCCATGGCCGACTCGCGGTTCACATTCAGGCCCCGGTCTTTCATATCGGCCGCGCGGTAAGTCAACAACGACGCTGCCTCAATTTCCGTGGCCATATCGGCCAGCTTAAAGCTGATGCCTTGGAAGTTGCTGATAGGCTGGTTGAACTGGTACCGTTCCTTGGAGTACTGCAAGGCCGCCTCGTACGCGCCCTGCGCAATGCCCAAGCTCAGAGCCGCAATGCTGATGCGGCCCCCGTCGAGCACCTTCAACGACTGCACAAAGCCGTCGCCAACCTTGCCAATTACGTTTTCCTTGGGAATGCGGCAATCCGTGAAAATCAACTCGGTGGTTTCCGAAGCGCGCATCCCCAGCTTGTTTTCCTTACGACCAGCTTCGAAGCCCGGCGTGCCGCGCTCCACAATGAAGGCCGTCATGCCGTGGGAGTCGCCCACTTCGCCGGTGCGGGCAATAACTACAGCTACGTTGCCGGTTTTGCCGTGGGTGATAAAGTTTTTGGCTCCATTGAGCACGTAATGGTCGCCGTCGAGCACGGCAACCGTGCGCATGTTGCCGGCGTCGGAACCGGTATTCGGCTCCGTCAGGCCCCAGGCCCCAATCCATTCGCCGGAGGCCAGCTTGGGTAGGTACTTGTGCTTCTGCTCCTCGGAGGCGTGCTGCAAAATGTGACCGGTGCAGAGCGAGTTGTGCGCGGCCATACTCAGGCCAATGCTGCCGTCAATCTTGGCCAACTCAGCAATGGCCGTCACATACTCTACGTACCCGAAGCCTGCGCCGCCGTATTCCTGGGGAACGAGTACGCCCATCAGGCCCAACTCGCCGAGTTTATGGAATACATCTTTGGGAAACTCCTGAGTTTCATCCCACTCCATCATGTGGGGTTTGATGTGCTGCGCACCGAAGTCGCGCACCATCTGAGCAATCATTGTCTGGTTTTCAGTGGCTACCAGTTCCATAACGGGTGGGGTGGGAAGGTGGGAAGTGAATATCAAGCAGGTGCATACTATACCTGTCGAGGTCAGATTTGGGTCCGCGAAAGTACGATTTTACGGCGGCACAAGCCAGTACAGGATTAGGGCTTACAGCCTGCCGATTTTGATAGGGCCGGCTAATTCGGTTTCTTTGATAGTTTTTAGGCAAAAACTGCTCATTAAAGAGGAGAATTTCGCCGTTGCTTCTGAATCTGACCCCGGTACAAGCCGGTTTGCATGCAAAAATTACTTCTTCACCGTTTTATGAGCCTGTGGCTGCTATGTGCGCCACTTGCTTTGTTCCTGGGCTCCTGCAGCGCGAGCCGGATTCAGCAGCAGAATATTCTGTTCCGGACCGATGGCGCGGGTCGCATTGATACGGCCAAGCTGCGTGACGTAGTGAACCGGGCTGAGCGCAATTACCTGATTCAGCCCAACGACTACCTGGAAGTTCATGTGTATACCAACAACGGAGAACGAATCCTGGACCCTAACGGGGAGTTATTGTTCGGAACGCCAAGCGGCATGACTGGTGGTGCCAGCGGAATTAACCGCCAGTCAACGGGCAGCACGGGCCGCAGCAGCGCCGTGGGTTCCGGGGCCCGTGGCGGTAGTGGACAAAGTTCAGAGTTCTTAGTGCAGCACGATGGCGTGGTGAAGCTGCCACTGGTTAACTACCAGCGCGTAGCTGGTCTGACGCTGTTGCAAGCAGATAGTCTGCTGCAGGTGAAATACACCGAGTTTTATAAGGATGTATTCGTGACGACGCGGGTATCCAACAACCGCATTATTGTGATGGGCGCTACGGCTGGTGGGGCCGGGCAGGTAATTCCAATGACCAACGACAATATGAACCTGCTGGAAGTGCTGGCTGCCGCGGGTGGTATTGATGGGGCTGCAGCTGGAACCAGTGGCCAGAGCCGGGTAGGCCGCGCCGACAACATCCGCTTGATTCGGGGCAGCCTGAAGAATCCGCAGGTTCAGATTATCGACCTCACAACTATTGATGGAATGCGTCGAGCGAATCTGCAGGTGGAACCTAATGATATCGTTTATGTTGAGCCCATCCGACGGCCTTTCTACGAGAACCTGCAGGAAATCACGCCGCTGTTCACGCTGATTGGTACACTGTCGGCCTTGGCCAGCACGGTGTTTATCATCTCCCAGATTAGGTAAGCTGCGTAGGTTACTTCATTGAATTTTTGACATTAACCAGCGCTACATGGCGGCGAAAGAAGACGCTGAATTAGAAGAACTCATCCGTAACGCAGGAGCCGAACCGGAGGAAGAGGAAGAAGGCGGCGGGCTCGATCTGACCACGCTCCTGATGGTAGCGCGCAAGAGCCTGCCGTGGATGCTGCTGCTGATTGCGCTGGGAGTCACTGCCTCGTGGTTGTTCCTGCGCTATACCCCCCCTTTGTACAAAGCTTCCTCCACCCTGAAAATCGATGAAAAGTCGGAAGCAGGGGTGTTGCTGGGCGACATTGGGCAGGCGGCTGAGCAGAAACAAACCCTTAATAAGCTGTCCGGCGAAATTGAACTCATCAAATCCGATATCATCTATCGGCGCCTGAAAGACTCATTAGCACTGGATGTAAACTACTATGTACAGGGTACAGTACTGGAGTCGGAACTGTACAACCTTTCGCCAGTACGCGTGGAATACAAGGCCGGGAAGGGTGCCATGTTCAACCAGAAAATAGGCTTTCAACTATTGGAAAACGACCGTTTCAGGTTGCAGTTACCTGGCGGCGCAGCGGAAACCGGTGAGTTGAGTTATGGTCAGCCGATAGAAGCAGCGGGTTTTACCCTACAGGTGTATAAGACCCCGCAACATGCCAGTGCTGATCCGGACGCCAATTATTCATTCGTTATCAACGACGATGGCACAGTGAATGGCTATCTGAACCAAAACCTGGCGGTGGAAATCGTAAATCCGGATGCCAGTACCATCAGTATTGCTTTCACCGACCACAACTCGGTAAAGGCTCGTGATATTGTAAACAAGATTGACTCAGTATATCTGGTAGAAAAGCTGTTGCGGAAGCAGGAAACAATGGCCCGCGCTACCAATTATATTGATAAGCAGATTGACATTAACGATAATAAGTTGGGCCAGGCAGAATCCAATATGCAGGATTTTGTGAAGCGTAGCCGGGTGTTTGATGTAAAGTCAGAAGCTAATTTAGTTACCAATCAGCTTACAGCGCAGGAACTGGAGCAGGAGCAGTTGCAGGAGCAGGCAGATATGTTGGCTGAGTTGGCGCGCCTGATAGAGCAGGAGAGGCTGACAGACCGTGAGGACGGCGACGTATTTCAAACCATTCCGGCGCTGTCTACAATAAAGGATGGTCAACTGACTCAGCGAATTATTGAACTGAGTGATTTGCAACTGGATCTGAGTCAGCTGCTGAAATCCTATCAGGAAACAACTACCGCAGTAAAGCTGCGACGTTCGGAAATTGCCAACGTCAAGTCAATTATTCGAGAGTTGTTGCGTAAAAACCAGCAGTTAGTTCGGCGCCAGTTAGCCAAAATGACGCAGAAAAAGACTGATTTAGAAGCCAAATTGGGTGGTTTGCCGGAGAAGCAAACGGAGCAGGCACGCCTTGCTCGGCCTTTGGGATTGTACGAAAAGTACAATATGCTGATGATGGATAAAAAGATTGAATATGGTATTTCGATGGCTGGCATAACGGCGGATTTCCAGATTCTATCCCCGGCGACTGTGCCGACAGTACCTGTTTCACCGGTTAAGCTGATGGTGTATGCCATCGGCCTGGCGGCCGGTATTGTGCTGGGCCTGGGCCTGATTGCGGTGCGGTATCTGATGCACAATACCGTGACCAACATCCGGGAACTGGAGCGCAACACCAGTGCCTCCGTGCTGGGCGTGATTCCGACCTACGACAAGGAAAAAATGGCGGTGTCGAAGCTGGTGGTGGACCGCAACCCCAAATCGGCCATTTCGGAGTCCATCCGCTCTATCCGCACAAATCTGGAGTTCATTTCCACTTCTAAAAAGAAGCGGTTGATTTCCATTACTTCTACTATCAGTGGGGAAGGAAAAACCTTTGTTACCGTAAACCTGGCCGGCATCATTGCGGCGTCAGATCAGCGGGTGGTTATTCTGGATCTGGATATGCGGAAGCCTAAGGTGAACCTGGCGTTCGACGCAGAAAACGTGAAAGGCGTAAGTACCATTCTGATTGAGAAGCATACTTGGCAGGAATGCATTCAGCACACCAGCATTCCAACGCTCGACTTCATCTCGGCCGGCCCCACGCCTCCCAACCCCTCTGAGCTTATCCTGAGTACCCGCTTTGATGAGCTGATTAAGAGTCTGCATGAGCAGTACGATGTAGTTATGATTGACACGCCACCGGTAGGTCTGGTGACGGATGGCATTCTGATTATGCGAAAAGCCGACGTGCCGATTTACATTGTGCGGGCCAACTATTCCAAAAAGTCGTTCCTGAAAAACATCAATAAGCTGATTCGGGCTAACGGCTTCACCAAGCTGACCACCATTCTGAACGACGCCCAGACCACCGGTGGGTATGGTTATGGCTACGGCTACGGCTATGGCTACGGCTATGGCCAGGGTTACTACGAAGACTCCGGAGCGGCACCCAAAGGCTTCCTGAGCCGGCTGCGTAAGCGGTTCTCCTAAGCGGCGGTAACGGTACGTATGTCCTTTCTGCAGAAATTGTTTGGTCGGGCTTCGGCTCCGGAAACGTCGTCGTTGGCGGTGCTGGGCGTGGATATGCACTCCCATTTGCTGCCCGGGCTGGATGATGGGGCCGAAACGCTGGAACAGTCGCTGGAGCTGCTGCGCGGGCTGCGGGAACTGGGCTACCACAAGCTGGTAATGACTCCCCATGTGATGGGCGACTTTTACCGCAATACGCCCGACGATATCCGGAGTGCGCTGGCCGTGCTACGGCAGGCCGCTGCCCAGGCCGGCCTCGGCGACGTGCAGCTGGAATGTGCCGCCGAATACTATCTGGATGAGAGCTTCGCGGCCCGTTTGGAGCGCAATGAGGAGCTATTAAGCTTCGGCGGGGCGCAACGGCTGGTGCTGGTAGAAACATCGTACATCAACGAACCTTTCAACCTCACCGAAACCGTATTCAAGCTGAAGGCGGCCGGTTACCAGCCCGTGCTGGCTCATCCGGAGCGGTATACTTACCTCTACGGCCGCTTCGAGGACCTGGTGAAAATCCGGGAGGAAGGTGTGCTGCTGCAGGTAAATCTGAACTCCCTGATTGGCTACTACTCGGCCGGGGCCAAGCGGGTAGCGGAAAAGCTGATTGACGCCGGTCTGGTTGATCTGCTGGGTACCGATGCCCACAACCTCAAACATCTGGAAAATATCCGGACGAAAGTGCTGGTGAGCAGCTACCTGCCCAAAGCCCTGGCGCTGCCGCTTCTGAATACTAGTCTGTAACGCCGGCCGCAAGCCGCAACTCCCTACCCGTATGATTTTTGTTACCGGCGGCAGCGGTTTGGTGGGGAGCTTTCTGCTGGCTGCGCTGGTAGCCCGGGGGCTGCCGGTCCGAGCGTTATATCGGCAGCAGATTCCCCAAATTCCGGCGGCCGAAGCAGTGGAGTGGGTGCAGGGTGATATCCGGGATGCGCTGGGCCTGCGGGACGCGCTGGAAGGGGTAACGCACGTATTCCACTGCGCCGGACTGGTTTCCTATGCGCCTCAGGATGAAGAGGAGTTGCTGCGGGTAAACGTGGAAGGCGTAGCCAATCTGGTGGATGCCTGCCTGGAACGGCCGGGGATTCGGCTGGGCTTTGTGTCCTCGGTAGCCGCCTTGGGGAGTGGGCCGGCTCCCACTGTAACGGAACTACCGGCTACCGGCCCGTTGCTGATAGATGAGCAGGCCAAATGGGACTTAGGGGCTGCCCACAATGCGTATGCTACCTCCAAATACCTGGGCGAGCTGGAAGTATGGCGCGGGGTTTCGGAAGGCCTGCAGGCCGTGATGGTCAATCCTTCCGTCATTCTGGGGCCGGCCGACTGGGACCGGAGCAGTACGCGCCTGTTTCGGTATGCGTACGATGAGCACTGGTTCTACACGCCAGGACGCATCAATGTGGTAGATGTGCGGGATGTGGTGGCAATGCTCATTCGGCTCACCCTGGATACCGGCCGCACCGGGGAGCGGTATGTGCTGAACGCGGGCAGCTTGCCGCTGCGGGAGTTTCTGGCGCAGGCGGCCACCTGTTTCGGCAAGCGCCCGCCCACCACGGCCGTGCCCGACTGGGCCGCCGAAACTATCTGGCGCCTAGAGCATGTTCGCTCTTTGCTGACGGGAGCCCGTCCGCTCATCACCAAGGACACCGCCCGCGCCGGCCGCCGCGCCACCGAGTATCAGGCCGACAAAATTCGGCGGGAGTTGGGCTGGGAGTTCCGACCTTTGCCGGAAACTATCCGGTGGTGTTGTCAGGAATTGGTGAAATAGTGAGCTGGAGAACTGGTGAGTTGGCTGTTTAGCCGGCGCAACTAGTACAGGCAGAGAGGTAAACTCACCAGTTCCCCGTCTCACTATTTCACCAACTCACCGCTTCCACGTCCGGTGTGGTTGTTGTATATTAAGGGCAGGGCCGCTTTCCAGGGGGAAATTGGTCTGCTCACTCACGGACCCTGCCGTTTTGGCGGATTCGTGCCGATTGTAGCCGCATGAGAATGAACGAGAATTTTGACGACCGGGACGAAGTGCTGGCAACCGTGCGCCGGTTTGAGGACATGGTAGCCCACAACGAGCCCGTGTTTTTTGATCTGGCCGATTTTGAAAATATCATCGACCATTATACGTCCAACACCCAGTACGATAAAGCCCTGCAAGCCTGCGAGGCGGCCATTGCCCAGTATCCCTTCAGCACGGAGCTGCTCATTGACCGCTCTCAGGTACTGGCCATGAAGGGCGAATACGCTGCCGCCAGCACCCAGATTGAGGACGTGGCTCACCTCGACCCCGACAACCCGGATGTGGCCGTGACGCGCGGCATCATTGCCACGCAGAAGGGCGAGTTTGCCGAGGCGGTGGCCTATTTCCAGCAGGCGGCCGAGCGCACCGAGGACCGGGATGATATCTTTTTCAACCTGGGGCTGGCCTACCAGAGCTGGCAGAAGTTCAAGAGTGCGGCCAAGTATTACAAGCAAAGCCTGCGCCTGAATCCCGACAACGATATTGCCGTGCAGGAGCTGCTGTACTGCTTGGAGGTGAGCGAACGACTGGAAAAAAATCTGGAGTTCTTCCGCCGCTTCACCGATGAGGACCCGTATTCGGCCGTGGCCTGGTACAACCTCGGGCAGGCCTATTTCCGCGCCAACCAGCTCGATGATGCCGTTAGTGCCTTCGACTACGCCCTGCTGATTGATAGCAAGCTCTACGAAGCGCACGGCTACCTGGCCAGCACCTACGTGAGCATGGAGCGGTACCGGGCCGCCATTGCGGAGTTCGAGCTGAGCCACCCGGAAGGTGAGCCTTCTGCCGAAGCCCTGTGCAACATTGGCGAGTGCCACGAGAAACTGGCCGAATGGGACTTGGCCCGCCGGTTCTACCAGCGCGCCATCGACCTGAATCCGGAGATGGATGAAGCGTGGTTCGGCATCGGTATCGTGATGAATGCGCAGGAGAAGTACTTTGAAGCCATTCACTTCTTCCGCAAGGCCGTGGGCCTGTACGCAGAAAGCGTGGAATACTGGCTTGCTTTGGCGGCGGCCGAGTTTCAGATTGGCAACGTGGTATCGGCCATTGAGGCCTACGAAAAGGCCTCTGAGGTCGGCCCCGAGAATAAAGACGTGTGGCTGAACTGGAGCATTCTGCTCTATGAGCAGGGAAATTTTGACGGCGCCATCGACCTGATGCGCAATGCCGTGGAAATTCAGCCTATGGAAGCCGAACTGCACTACCGCCTGTGCGCCTACCTGCTGGCGGCCGGCCGCTACCGCGAAGCCTACCAGTGCCTGGAAAACGCGCTGGTGCTGGATTTCGATAAGCACCGGCTGCTGTTCGATTACTTCCCGGAGCTGGAGTCGCAGAAGGCCTTGGCCCGCCTGATTGACCAGTATCGGAAGTGATAAGTAAAAGGTCAAAGATAAAAAGTCAGAGTGCCGGTGTGAGCTAGCCAAATGGTCCACACCGGCGCTTTGACTTTTTATCGGTCACCTTTGACTTCTTTCATGGCTTACAGAATTCGGGCGTACTTTTACGCCCGTTGTCATTTTTCGGGGGAGGAGGCTGGGCTTAAACCCAGTTCCTGAGTCCCCAAGTCCCCAAGAACCTACCTGATGAATTACACCCTCAATCAACTGCCCGAGCGCACGGAGAAACCACGGGAGCAAGGCTTTACCATGGTCATGGACAAAGGCCTGAGTGTCCGCGAAGTGGAGGACTTCCTGGAAGTCGGGGCGGCCTACACCGATATTGTGAAGCTGGGCTGGGCCACCTCGTACGTGAACCCAAACCTGAAGCGCAAGTTGGCCGTGTACAAAGAGGCGGGCATTCCGGTGTACTTCGGCGGAACGTTGTTTGAGGCCTTCATCATCCGCAACCAATTCGATGACTACCGCCGGCTGCTCGACCAGTTCGGGATGGAGTACGTGGAAGTATCGGACGGCTCCTTGGACCTGAACCACGATAAAAAGCTGGAATTCATCCGCACGTTGTCGCAGGATGTGAAGGTGCTCAGCGAAGTGGGCTCGAAGGACGCGGAGAAGATTATTCCGCCCTACAAGTGGATTTCGCAGATGAAAACCGAGCTGGAAGCCGGCGCCGTGAAGGTGATTGGCGAAGCCCGGGAGGCCGGCAACGTGGGCCTGTTCCGCAGCACCGGCGAGGTGCGCTCGGGCCTGGTGGAAGAAATTCTGACCCAGATTCCGTTCGAGAAAATCATCTGGGAAGCCCCGCAGAAGGCGCAGCAGGTGTGGTTTATTAAGCTGCTGGGCCCGAATGTAAACTTGGGCAATATTGCGCCCAACGAAATCATCAGCCTCGAAACTATCCGGCTGGGCCTGCGCGGCGACACGTTCCTGGACTTCCTGGACCTCGAGAACGTGGACGAGATGTTCAAGCCCGAGCCCAAAGCCGCCGGCCGTCCCGGTACCTCCATGCCGCGCGGGTAGTAATTCGCCACCGGAGTAATGTGCCGCTAACCTCAACGGCCGGAAAACAGTAGAAGAGAAGCCCGGGCCAGTGCATGGCTCGGGCTTCTTTTGTCTGATACCGTTTTCTACCCGATGAACCGAAATACTTTTGTGCCGGCTTTGGCCGGTCTGGCCCTGCTGGGGGCCTGTAGTGGCCCCAGCCAACAGGAAAAAGCCGAAGCCGCCGCTACCACGCCCGCCGATACGGTCGCTACAGCCGCTAACCCGGTGGCGCTGCCCGAACCCTACGCCACCAAATCAACCACCAAGCGCAGCAAGGTAATTGGCTGGCCCGCCGGCAAAATGCCGGCCGCGCCGGCCGGCTTTGTGGTTACCAAGTACGCCACCGATCTGGTGAGCCCGCGCAACACCTACGTGCTGCCCAACGGCGACGTGCTGGTGGCCGAGGCCAACACCGTACCCACCGATACCAAGGAAAAAGTAGTGGCACAACTGGAGCTGGACCCCTCCAAATCGATGCGGGCCAAGAGTGCCAACCGCATCACGCTGCTGCGCGACGCCGACAAGAACGGGACGCCCGAAACCCGCACCACGTTCCTGGCCGGTCTGAACCAGCCTTTCGGTATGCTGGTGCTCGATAACCATTTCTACGTAGCCAATACCGATGGCGTGTGGCGCTACGCCTACAAATCGGGGGAAACTAAAATTGAAGGGAAAGGCGAGAAAATCATGACGCTGCCGGCCGGGGGCTACAACAACCACTGGACCCGCAACCTGCTGGCCGGCCCCGATGGTAAGAAAATCTACGTATCGGTAGGTTCGGCCTCCAACGTGGCCGAGCACGGCATGAAAGAGGAAGAGCGCCGCGCCAACGTACTTGAAATTAACCCCGACGGCAGTGGGGAGCGGGTGTACGCCGCCGGCCTGCGCAACCCCGTGGGCCTCGACTGGGCTCCCGGTACCCAGATCCTGTGGTCGGCCGTGAACGAGCGGGACGAGCTGGGCGACGAGCTGGTACCGGATTACCTGACCAGCGTGCAGCCCGGTAAGTTTTACGGCTGGCCCTACGCCTATTTCGGCCAGAAAGAGGATCCGCGCCGCAAAGGCGAGCGGCCCGACCTGGTGAAGCAGACGGTGGTACCCGAGGTGGCCCTGGGGCCGCATACCGCCTCGCTGGGCCTGGCCTTCTACAAAGCCGAGAAGTTTCCAGCTAAGTACCGCAACGGGGCGTTTATTGGGCAGCACGGTTCCTGGAACCGCTCCGAGTTTTCGGGCTACAAAGTGGTGTTCGTACCCTTCCAGAACGGCAGGCCCAGCGGCCCAATGGAAGATTTTCTGACGGGGTTCATCGCCAATGCGGCGGATAAGGAAGTATACGGCCGCCCCGTGGGCATCACCGCGCTGCCCGACGGCTCTTTGCTGGTAGCCGACGACGCGGCCGACACGCTCTGGCGCGTAGCCGCCCGGTAGGTTTTCTCAGTCGATAAAAACAGGACGTCCCGGTCCGGCAGGCGCAGCCTGTTGGGCCGGTGGTCGTTTGGTCCGTTTGCGCCGCGTGAAGTCGTGTGGGCGTCAGCGTACTTAAACCGGTCCGACAGGCTGCGCCTGCTGGACCGGGACGTTCTACCTTTGTTCGTATGAACAAGCTGCTTGAACTGCTGCGCCACGGGCTGAGCTACGTGGTGCCGCTCACGCGCCGTCTGCCATCGGAGCACAGCGGCTGGCTGGAAGTCACGCTGCACCGGGGCCATAAGGAGTTGAATACGGCGGAGGCCAACTACAGCTACGGCTCTCTGGAGCGGGTGCTGCGCTATGGCTTGCTGTTCGCTCCTATCGGGGCGCAGGAGCCGGCCCTGGTGCTCGGGCTGGGTGGGGGCTCGGTAATCAAGCTGTTGCGGCAGGAGCGCGGCCTCACGGCGCCCATCACGGCCCTGGAGTTGGACGCGGCCGTTATTGAGGTAGCCGCCACGGAATTCGGGGTGCGGCCCGATGCGCAGCTGCGCATCATCTGCGCCGATGCACTGGCGTGGGTAGCGCAGGCCCCGGCGGCAGCTTTCGGGCTGGTGGTGGTGGACCTGTTTCTGGGGCTGGAATTGCCGGCGGGGCTGCACGAGGCCGGCTTCTGGCGGCACCTGCACCGCGTGCTGCGGCCCGGCGGTTACGTGGTGTTCAACCTGCTGATGACCACCGAGCTGTGGCCCGACGGCCAGGAGCTGCCGGAGTTTCTGGCCGGGCTGGGCTTCGAGGTGAAAGACCTGGAAGTGGAAACCTACAACCGCCTGCTGGTGCTGCGCAAACCCAGTGTGTAAGGCCGGCAAGCGGGCCGTTTGCCGGGCATGTGCTTTCTTTGCAGACTCAACCCCATCCTATGGAAATCCTGAAGCATCTGCTCGACTTTGTTCTCCACCTCGATAAGCACCTGGCCGAGATTATTCAGGACTACGGAACCTGGACCTATGCCATTCTTTTCCTGATCATCTTCGTGGAAACCGGAGTGGTGGTACTGCCATTCCTACCCGGCGACTCGCTGCTGTTTGCAGCCGGGGCGCTGGCTGCCAATCCAGCTAATGGCTTGAATGTGGGCATAGTAATAGTACTCTTGATTGTAGCAGCCGTATTGGGTGATACGCTCAATTACCACATTGGCGACTATCTGGGGCCGCGCGTTTTTCGGGAAAATTCACGTTGGCTGAAGCGGGAGCATCTGGAACGCACGCAGGGATTTTACCAGAAGCACGGTGCCAAAACGATTATCATCGCCCGTTTTATTCCCATCATTCGCACGTTTGCTCCCTTCGTGGCAGGTATTGGTACGATGAGCTACTCACGCTTCCTGTCCTATAACCTGATTGGGGCCGTGTTGTGGGTGGTGCTCCTGACGGGCGCTGGCTACCTGTTGGGTGGGCTCGAAATCATTCGGAACAATTTCGGTCTGCTTACGCTCCTGATCATCTTCGTGTCGGTGCTGCCAGCGGTATGGGAGTTTTTCAAGGCGCGCAAAGAGAGCAAGCAGCCGGTAGCGTAAGCGGAACGCGTTGGATTTTAAGAGGAAACCGCCCCGGCTGCTTTGGCCGGGGCGGTTTTTTTTGTTGCTTACCGTCCCTAAAGCTCTTCTGTATTATGCCCGAATTCGGATTGTTAGGCCGCTCCCTTAAGCACTCATTTTCCCAGACCTACTTCACCCAGAAATTCCACAACCTCGACCTATCGGATTATCAGTACGAGCTGTTTGAGCTGGCCACGATGGATGAGCTGCCGGCCCTGCTGGCTGGCCGGCCCGGGCTGCGCGGCCTCAACGTGACCATTCCGTACAAGGAGCAGGTGTGGCCCTACCTGAACGAAGTGGCCCCGTCGGCGGCGCGGGTGGGGGCCGTGAATGTGGTGGAGTTTCGCCCCGATGGCCGCCTGATCGGGCACAACACGGACTACATTGGCTTCCGCGACTCGTTGCGCGGCTTTGTGCCAGCCGCCGAGCTGCCGCAGCTGCGCGCTTTGGTGCTGGGCAGCGGCGGAGCCTCCAAGGCGGTGGAAGTGGCCCTCAAAGACCTGGGTATCGGCTACTGGGTGGTGTCGCGCAACCCGCTGGGCGCGGGCCTGACTTACGACGAACTGACGCCGCGCCTGCTGCAGGAGCACCGGCTCATCATCAATACCACGCCGCTGGGCACCTTCCCGGCCGTGGAGGAGTGCCCACCCATTCCCTACGAGGCCCTCACCAGCCAGCACTACCTCTACGACCTCATCTACAACCCACGCGAAACCGAGTTCATGCAGCGCGGCCAGGCCCGCGGCGCCCACACCAAGAACGGCTTCGAAATGCTCTGCCTCCAGGCCGAAGCCGCCTGGAAAATCTGGAATGGGTGAGGATGAAAGTTTAAATAAGAACGTCATTCCTCGCACGCTCGGAATGACGTTCTTTATTACCTCCTACGCTCAACAGGTCAACCCTATCCGCCTTGCTGGCCGCCGCCGCTGCCGCCTTTGGAATCGTCGTTGCGGATACTTTTGCGCTGGCGCTGGCCGCCTTCCAGCTTACCGAAGCGGTAGTTGAAGGAAAGGCGGGCGTTGCGCTGGTAGGAGTAAAAAATACCCTGGTTGACGAAGTCCGGCGTGGTGGTAGTGCTGCGGAACTCGCGGCCGGGGGCCAGGAAGTTGTTGGCGCCCAGCGTGAGGTCGGCCTTCTCCTTGAGTAGCGTTTTCTTCAGGCTCAGGCCGTAGTACACGCCGCCCGAGTAGCGCGTCTGCAGCTCCACGCCACCGGTCCAGAAGCCGCCGTAGCCCTGCGCCACGTAGGTTTTGCCCAGCTTCACGGAGGAGTTGAGGTTCATGTAGGCGGAGGCCCGGCGGCTGACGCGGTTGAGCTGGCGGCTGCGCAGATTGGTGTAGTCGCCGCTGATGTTGCTGCTCAGGTCCCAGCCCGTAACTGGTTTCCAAGAGCCGTACAGGTTCAGGCCGTAGTTGGTGTTGGTAGCCAGGTTGCCGTAGGTGGTTTCGTTGCGGGCACGTTCCTGGTTATAGATGCTCACGCGCTCAATGGAATTGCCCACGCGCCGCATAAACCCGGAGGCGTTCAGGGAGAATTTCTCCCCGAACGTACCGTACGTCAGCTCCAGCAGCTGGGCCAGCTCGGGGCGCAACTCGGGGTTGCCGAAGTTCACCGAGTTGGGCGTCACCTGGTTTACGTAGGGGTTCAGGTAGTAGATGTGGGGCCGCTGAATGCGCCGCGAATAGCTCAGACGCAGCGTTTCGCCGTCTTTGCGGAGGGTGCGGGTGGCGTTCAGGTTGGGCAATACATTCAGGTAGTTATTCTGAAAGCGGCCGGCCTCGTTCTGGAACTCGCCCGCAATGCCCGTGCGCTCCAGGCGCGTGCCCAGGCTGAACGCGTACTTCTTCAGCGAAAAATTATAGGTGCCGTAAGCCGCCAGTACGTTCTGGTCGTAATCGAACTGATTGGAGCGGAGCGCACTGCGCACAAAGCCGGACTGCTGGCCGGTCAGCAGGGTGTCCAGCACATAATCACTGCTGACTTGGCGACGGATGTGCTTGGCCCCGACTTCCAGCGTGTTTTTCTCCCCGAAAGGCTGGGTGTAATCTGTCTGGAAGGTGGTTTCGAGGTTGCGGGCCAGATTAAGGCTGGCTTCCTGGTATTCCAGCGGCCCCCGGCGCACCTCCGGGCTGCCGTATTGGTCGAGGCGGTACTGCTCGCGGTTACGGTTGTTGGTGTGTTGGGCCAGTACGCTCCACTCGCGGCGCGGCTGCTTGTCGCCGAAGGTGCGGGTGTAGCCCGCGTTCAGGTCGAAGCTGCGGTTCTGGTCCTGGCGGTTGATGTCGCGGGTGTAGAGTGTATCCAGCGCGGGCTGGCCCTGGTACTGGTTGAACAGCTCTTGGGGCGCATCATTGGCGTAAAGGTTGCCGTTGCCGCTGATGGTGAAGCTGTGTAGCGGTGAGGGGTCATACGTTAGCTCCACCTGGCCGTAGCCACCCTGGCCCTGGTTGCGCGAGGTGGTGCGCTCAGTCAGCCGGCCAGTGGTGCCGTCGGGCAGAAAGCTGGTACGCTCGGTGCTGCTCCTGAACGGGTACAGGTTTCGAAAGCCGCTGAGCTTGGTATTCACCCCGAATACGCCCCGCTTGGCGTTTAGGCTGCCGTTGAGACTCTGGTTACGGTTGCCGCCACTGGCTCCCACGCTGCCGCTGGTGCCCTGCAAGCTGCTTTTCTTGAGCACGATGTTGATAACCCCACCGGAACCCTCGGCATCATACTTCGCCGACGGCGACGTGATGACTTCAATGGCCTTTACCTGGTCGGCCGGAATCTGCTTCAACGCTTCCGCCAAGTTACCCGCCAGCAAAGCGGAAGGCTTGTTGTTGATGAGAATCCGCACGTTGCTGGTGCCCCGCAGCTGCACGTTGCCTTCCCCATCGAGGTTCACCAGCGGGGTTTTGCGCAGAATGTCGGCCACGGTGCCGCCAGTGTTGCTGGCGTCCTGGTCGGCGTTGTACACGAGGCGGTCGGGCTTGGTTTCCACCACTGGCCGCTCCCCGGTCACCGTCACGCCGCCCAGGTTCTGCGCCGAGGCCGTGAGGGCCAGAGTACCCAGCGCCTGAGGCTCAGCGGTGATAGTCACGTTTTCCAGGCGGCTGCCGTAGCCCACAAAGCTGATTTGCAGTCGAAACGCGCCGACGGGTAGGTCGCGCAGTTCAAACTTGCCGTCGGCGTCGCAGGTGCCGCCCAGTAGCGGTGTGGCACCGGTAGCGGGCAGCAGGGCCACGGTGGCATATTCCACGGGCTTCTGGGTGGCGGCATCTACCACGCGCCCACTGAGGCGGCCGGGGCCTTTGGCAGCCGGTACGGCCACCGCTGAGAGAGAAGTCTGGGCGTGCACAGTGGGGGAGGCCACGGTGGCCAGCAGGAGCAGGGGGAATAGCTGCTTCATAGAGAATGATACAAGAGAATAGCGAAGCCCGACAGCATCGGAGCGAAAAGAATCAGCAACGAAACGATGTAAACGTAGCGGGTATTTCAGGCGTAGAGCCAAGTAATTCAACCAACGTTGCGTGTACTCTCAACCAAATTGGTTTTTCCTTCACTTAACCATCGGGGCGGCAGGTTCCGCTCATGCGCAGAACGGCTTGTAGGGTCTTACTGCCGGGTTGGTTGAAGAGCGCGCCGAAAGTTGTTGAAAAGCTGCCCGACAAGGCGCGTCTATTTGGTACTTTGAGCTGCCGGCCGGTAGTTGCCGGTCGTTTTGTTCTGTATGCCCGCGCCTTTCTTCGTGCCGCGCCGCCCCCGGCCGGCTTTTCAGCTTCCTTCTTTTCTTAGGGGTCTGCCCTGGCCGCATATGGCCTGGGTAGGGCTGCTGTTGTATTTCGATGTGCAGGGGTGGCTGCTGCACCAGGGGGTGCTGGTGCCGCCGCTCAAGGACAACTTCTGGCCGCTGGCCATCACCACCGATATTCTCGATTCGGGCCTGTTTTATCTGAACTGGCTGCTGATGCCCCAGCTGTTTGCCCGGCGGCAGCTGGGCCTGTACCTGCTGGTATTGGTAGCCGGGCTGGCCGCCTTCTGTGGCCTGCGCATCGGGGTCAGCTACTATTTTGACGAGGTAAAAGTGCAGGGCGTATCGCAGCCGTTGGCGTACTATGTGCAGGTGCTGCAGTCCTATTACTTTCTGCTGGGCGGGCTGATTTTGCTGCTGAGCTTTTTCGTGCGGCTGGCTGGCGACTACCTGCAGGAGCGTGATAACCGGCAGGAGCTGGAAAAGCAACATCTGCGGACGGAGCTGGAGCTGCTCAAGACCCAGCTGCATCCGCACTTCCTATTCAACACGCTCAACAACATATACTCGCTCACGCTCAATGGCTCTCCGCAGGCTCCGGAAGCGGTACTGCGTCTGGCCGAACTGATGCGCTACCAGCTCTATGACAGCGCCGACGACTTGGTGCCGCTGGCCCGGGAAATCGGGCATCTGCAGAGCTTCCTGACCCTGCAACATCTACGCCTGCCCACCGATGACGCCGATGAGGCCATTCAATTTACGGTGCTACTGCCGCCCGGAGCCGAGCATGTGTGCCGCCTGCCGCCCATGCTGCTGCTGCCGCTGGTGGAAAACGCCTTCAAGCACGGCGACCTCACGGCCCGGCCCCACGTAGTGCGCCTCTCCCTGCGGCTCACCGAGGACGGGCAGCTACATTTTCTGGTGCGCAACCGGGTGGCGCCGGAAGCCGCCGACCCGGGCGGCGTGGGACTGGTCAACCTGCGTCGCCGTCTGGCCCTGTTGTACCCTGGCCGCCATACACTGGCCATTACCGCCAACGCTGAAGAATACGCCGCCCGGCTTTCTTTGCAGATAGCGGGCGGGTAAGGCTAGCGCCGGAGATGATGACCACCGAGATTCAGTTGCCAAGCCAGATTGTTACATCTGCGGATTGATAGGGTATCAGACTTCTTTGCGCGTAAGCTTTTCTGGCGGATCTGACGTAACCGTTGCAGCTATCTGACCACTGTATCTCTTTCCTTTTTTTCTTAAATCTCCTTGCCTGATGGAACCACCCGTTACGCGTCGTCCGCTAAGCTGCGTGGTGGTAGATGATGAGCCGCTGGCGCTGAAAGTGCTGGTCGATTACTGCGCGCAGGTGCCGTTTCTGGAGTTGCTGGGGCAGTTTCATGATGCCCTGACGGCCGTGGCGTTTCTGCAGGATACTCCCGTAGACGTGGTGTTTCTGGATATTCAGATGCCCCGGCTCACCGGCCTGCAGCTGGCGCAGCTGCTGCCGGCCCCGGGCCCCCGCATCATCTTCACCACCGCTCACCCCGATTACGCCGTGCAGAGCTACGAGCTGCCCGCCCTCGATTATCTGCTCAAACCCATTTCCTTCGAGCGGTTTGTGCAGGCGGCGCACCGCGCCCGGGCCGCGCTGCACCAGCCCGCTCCAGCTACTGCTCCCGCTGAAACGCCGGACCCGGCTGCTACTGCCGATGAAGCCCTATTTGTGCGCCACGATAACCGCCTGCGCCGGGTGTTGGTAGATGATATGTACTACGTGGAAGGCCAGAAGGAATACCTGATGTACTACACCGCCACCGGCAAAATCCTCACGCTACAGTCATTCCGCAAGCTGGAGGAAATGCTGCCCACCGGCCGCTTCGTGCGCATCCACAAATCCTACCTTATCAACCTGCGCCACCTGGAATTTGTGGAGCGCCACCGCGTGCAGGTGCACGGCGCCAGCCTGCCCATCGGGGAAACCTACCGGGAGGCGTTCCTGGAGTTGCTGCGCTACCACGGAAAACTGTAGCTGTTATTGCGAAGACGAAGGACGAAGCAATCCGTCCTTTGCTAAGCACTGATAAGCAGAAAGCCCCTGACGTTATCAACGTCAGGGGCTTTTAACTGAGTACGAAGTCGGGAGCAGGAAAAACGACGTATTACTGCTCGCTGCTTGCAATGACAGTTACTGCTGGCTCTGTCCGTCGCTGCCTTGCTTCACGTCGTCGTTCTGGATGCTGCGGCGGCGTTTGGGGGCCTGCTGGGTTACTTTCCCGAAGCGGTAGTTGAAGGCCAGGCGCACCCCGCGCAGGTAGATGTAGTTGTTGCTTTCCTGCCGGAACTGGTCGGTATCGAGGGTGGAGCGTAGGTTACGGGTGGCCGAGAGGAAGTTATCGGCGTTCAGGGTCAGGTCGGCTTTGTCCTTGAGCAGGTTTTTGCGCAGACCCAGCGAGTAGAACGTCCAGGCCGCCTGCTTGCCCTGCAGCTGCACGCGCGGCGAGTTCAACCCCCCGAAAAACTGCAGGCTCAGGCCCTTCTCAAATTTGTAGCTGGAGTTCAGGTTCAGATTGTACATCACCCCGCTGTTGGAATACGCGGCCGTGTTGATGGCTCCGTCCTCGAAGCTCAGGGCCGGGCTTTTCAGCGACACGTAGTACACGTTCAGGTTGCCGCTCACGTCCCACTTCGGCATGGGTTTTACCGAGGTAAACAGGCTCGTGCCAAACGTGGCATTGCGGCCGATGTTGCTGAATGTCTGCACGTTTACGCCGTTGCGGTCAATGTAGCGCACGGCCTCAATGGCATTGCCGGTGCGGCGGGCGTAGGCACTCAGGTTCAGCACTGAGCCTTTGATAAAGGTGGTGTAGTTGATTTCGTAGCTGTTGGTCAGCTCGGGCTCCAGTTCCGGATTACCAAAGCTCACGTTCAGCGAGTCGGAGGAGTTCCGGAAGGGGTTCAGGTAAAAAATCTGGGGCCGTTGAATGCGCTTTGAATAGGCTATGCGTAGTGTCTGGCCAGGTTTCTTGGGGTTCTGAGGCTGGTAGCTCAGACTCAGGTTCGGCAGTACGCTCAGGTAGTTCTGCTTCACGCTGGAGTTGTCGCTCTGCTGCTGCTGGAAGCTGCCGGTGATGCGCGTATTTTCCGCTCGGGCCCCCAGCTTGAAACTTACTTTTTTCGAGGCCGAGAAGCCGTAGGTGCCGTAGGCCGCCAGTACATCCTGGTTGTAGTCGAAGAGGTTGGAGCGGTTGGCGTTGAACACCGGGTCGATGTTACTGCCGGTGAGGGGGCTCGTGAATACATCGTAGTCGCTGCTCACGCGGCGCAGAATGGCCTTGGCGCCGGTTTCGAGCAACGCGGTTTCCGAGAACGGATGGGCATAATCGGTCTGGAGCGTGGTTTCGAGGTTGCGCGAGAGGTTGTCAGATTCTTCCCGGTAGTCCTTGGCGGCATTTTCGGTGGTGCGGCCCGCAAACTGGTCGAGGTAATAGGCCTGCACGTTGCGGTTGCGGGTGTGCTGGGCCAGCACGCTCCACTCGCGGCGCTTCTGCTCAAAGGTGCGGGTGTAGGAGCCGTTCACGTCGTAGCTCTGGGTGCGGAAGCGCCGGTCCGTGTCACGGGTAAACTCATCGGCCACGGGCAGCAGCAGGTTGTTAAACTGCCCGTAGTTGCCGCTGTTGCGGAACAGGTTGCCCTGCACGTTAAGCGTGAGGTTGTGGTACTGGGCCGGGTCGTAGTCCAGCCCCAGCCGCCCGAAGCCGCCGCCGCCCAGCGTGTTACCGTCGCCCTGCTGCTCCAGGGCCAGCCGCTCGTTGCCGCTGCCGTCTTTGAGGTAGCGCGTGAGGTCGTTGCGGTTGGGGCTGTAGAAGCCAAATCCGCTCAGGGAGCTGCTCAGGCCCACTTTACCTTTGCGGTAATTCAGGGAAGCGTTGCCGTTGGAGCTACGCGTACCAGCTGCCAGCCCCACCGAGCCATTTATGCCCTCCAGGTTATTCTTCTTGAGAATGATGTTGATGATACCGCCCGTGCCCTCGCCGTCGTACTTGGCCGAGGGCGTGGTAATCACCTCCACGCTCTTGATCTGGTCGGCGGGAATCTGCTTCATGGCATCGGCCACCGAGGAGGCCACCACGCCCGAGGGCTTGTTGTTGATGAGTACCCGCACGTTGCTGGTGCCGCGCAATTCCACGTTGCCTTCGGGGTCCACGTTCACCAGGGGCACTTTGCGCAGCACATCGGCCGCCGTGCCGCCGCTGTTGGTGATGTCCTTCTCGGCATTGTACACAATGCGGTCCGGCTTGGTCTCAATCACGTCCCGCTCGCCGGTTACCGTCACTTCCCCCAGTTTCTGGGCCGATGATTCCAGGCTCACGGCGGGCACGGTGGTCAGGCCCGCGCCAATGGTCACGTTGCGCGTCTGGGTGGCGTACCCGATAAAGCTGATTTGTAGCCGAAACTCGCCGGCGGCCAGCCCCTGTAGCTTAAAGCGGCCCCGCTCATCGCACACGCCGCCATCCAGCGGGGTGTTGCCGCTCAGAGGCAGCAGCGTGATAGTAGCAAACTCCACGGGCTTCTTGGTAGCCGCGTCGAGCACGGTGCCTTCGAGGCGGCCGGAGCCTTTGGCAGTATTCGACAGAATTGGTTTGGCCGTTGCGGCGGGCTGGGCCGGCATGCCAGCCGGCCGCTGCCCTGCTGCCGGAGCTCCGGCAGGCGGTGTGGTTTGAGCCAGAACCGGAGCTGTCAGCAAGCCAGTTAGCAGCAAAGGGAGGGTAGCGTGTTTCATCAGATATAACAGGAGAGGAGTTGCAAAGAGAGGAAAAGGGGAGCGGAGCGAAAAGCGAAGGTTGCCGAAAGGCTGAAAAGGATGCCTGAACCGTTGCAGAAGGCCGGTGAGCCGATACTTTAGTTGGTGACGTTGCGGCGGTACAGCACCAGGTAGCCCAGCAGCAGCGCGCCGGCAAACCAGCCCAGCGAATACCATTCGTGCTTTGCCAGCTCATGCGCGGTTTCCAGCACGCCGGCCTTAGTCATTTTCAGCGAAGCCGACGTGCCCAGCGGCGCGGCGTACGGAATCTTGTCTATATGCTCCCAGCTCAGCAGCGCAATAGTGGCCACCACCGCGCCCATGCCCACGCCCACCGGCACCACGAAGGAGCGCCACAGCAAACTTACAATGTACTGCACCGCCAACAGTCCCAAAGTGGCCACGTAGGTGCGGCCCAGCATCCAGAGCACCGGGGTAAGCGGCACCGCGTGCAGCTGAAAACCCAGCTTCGGCCGCACTGCGGCCAGCAGGAATCCGGCGCCCAGCAGCAGGGCCACGAACAGTAGCAGGGCCACGGCGTTCAGGGCCAGAATCAGCAGCAGCTTGGAGCCAAATACCGCGCCCCGGCCTACCGGCTGCGCATACAGGTGCTTCCAGGCGGTGGCCTTGGTTTCCACGTTCACCACCAGGCTCGTGAGCAGCACCACAAACAGCGGCAGCAGCAGCGTACCAGCCGTTTGCCAGGCTGCCATAATGAAGCGGGGCCACGGGCTGCCGCCGGCCTTCATGATAATGTCGCCCTTGAAAAAGAAGATCAGGAAGGCAATGAGTACGGGGAACAGGCCGCTGAGCAGCGTCAGGCGCAGGGCGGCGGTGCGGCGCAGCTTCAGCGCATCGGCCGAAAGGGTGCGGCGCAGTTGGGTGAGTGGCGCGGGCGCGGCGGGCAGCGTCAGGAAATCGGGCGTAAGGGCAGCTTCCATAGCACAGAATAAAAGGAGAATGGACGATAGAAAAGGAGGCAGCAGGGATGATTACACCAGCTCTTTCACTTCGGTGAGATGGAGGAAGGTGTCTTCCAGACTGGGCTGCTCCAGCCGCAGGCCGTAAAGTGGCTGTCCGGCCGCTATCAGGGCTGCCGCAACTTCAGCCGAATGCTCTTTGTTCAGCCAGGGCAGCCAGAGCGTACCGGCCGCAGGTACGGTTGCCCCTGCCAGCAGGCGCGGCAGCAGGTTGCGGCACCGGTCGGCATCTTCGGTTTCCAGCACCAGCCGGGCGCGGCCGGTTTGCAGCCGCTGCAAATCGGGCAGGCTGCCCTGAAACACCAGTCGCCCCTGCTGAATCACGCCGACGTGGGTAGCTACTTTCTCGATTTCATTGATGAGATGACTGCTGACCACGATGGTTTTACCGTGCTCTTGGCGCAGGCGCGTCAGTAGCTCGCGCATCTCAATGATGCCGCTCGGGTCGAGGCCGTTAGTGGGCTCATCCAGCAGCAGCAGGTCGGGGTCGGAGAGGAGGGCAATGGCCAGCCCCAGCCGCTGCCGCATGCCCAGAGAATACTCGCGGGCCGCGCGGTGGGCATTATCGGTCAGGCCGACCAGTGCCAGTACCTCGGCGGTACGGTGGGCTGGTACGCCCCACAGGCGGCGGGTGGCTTCCACGTTTTCCCGGCCGCTGAGATGGTCATAGAGCGACGGATTCTCGATGAGCGCGCCCACCCGGTTCAGCAACGCTACCCGGTGCCGGGCCATATCGTGCCCGAACAGGTGGATGGAGCCGGCCGCCGGCCGGAGCAGGCCCAGCAGCAGCCGCATGGTGGTGCTTTTGCCGGCCCCGTTCGGTCCCAGAAAGCCGTAAATACTGCCCGGCTCCACCCGCAGGTTTACTTCGTGCAGAATGGGGCGGGAGCCGAAGCGGAAATCGAGGCCCCGGGTTTCCAGGAGGGGGAGGGATGCTGAGTTCATAGCGCAGAAAGACAGTGAGGACGGCAGCAAACGTAGCAACCCACTTTCCGGCAGCCAGCCCAATTCAACCAACCCGTATGCCCCACCCCGAAACGACGGTTTTCTCCGCGCAAACCCGTTTTTCGGACACTGTATTCGCGTTCTGCGCGTTAACCCGGCCGGTCGGGGCGTTGGCGGTGCCCGCATCGGTGTTCATTGAAAAAAGTCCGGTTTTGGGCCGGCGGCGTACTATTTTCGAGGATGGAAGTTTTGTCCGAGCCCTTGGTTGCGCCCGTCGTGCAAGAGTCTGCCGTTACCTCCCGGCGTGGCTGGCGGGCTCGCCTGCGGCCGCTGCTGCGGCCCACCACGTGGTCGGCGGCGGCCGAGGTGACGCCGGTGCCACGCTGGGTGCATGTGCTGCTGGGGCTGTGGCTGCTGGGGCTGGACGCGCTGAAGGTGGGCAACGTCATTTCCCTGCTGCCCCGCTTTCCCGCCACCCTGTCCGAGTGGCAGCCGTTGCTACCGCTGCTGGGCCGGTTGCTGCTGGAAGATGCCTGCGCTGCCGCGTTGTTTTACCTCACTTGGGGCTGGCTGATTCCGCGCACCCTGGGCCGGGCGCGGGTGATGCAATACGTACTGCTGGCAGCGGTGCTGGTGCTGCCCTATGCTATGCTCATCGGCTGGGTAACCACCCAAACCTCCCGCAAGGGCGTGCAGATTTCGGCCTACCGCGTCACCACCCCCCGACCGGGCCAGAAGTCGGTTACCACGGTGGTGAGCGGCAGAAAAACCGGACCCGACGCGCCGGAACTGTGGATGCGCATCCTTAGCTCGGGTATTGTGGGCGTGTTCATCATCGGCAGCAGCTCGGCCCTGCGCGTTACCGGCGACTATGTTCGGGGCCAACGCAAACGCCGTGAGATGGAGCGGCAGCAATTGCTCACGGAGCTGGCCATGCTCAAAACCCAGATCAACCCGCACTTCCTGTTTAATACGCTCAATAACATCTACTCGCTTACCAGCCGAAAGTCCGATAAAGCCCCGGAAGCAGTGCTGCGGCTGGCGGAAATCATGCGCTACCTGCTCTACGAAAGCAGCACCGACACCGTGCCGCTGAGCCGGGAAGTAGCCCATTTGAGCAGCTTTCTGGATTTGCAGCGGCTGCGGCTGTCGGCTTCTGCGCAGGAGGCTATCCGGTTTGAGGTAGAAGGTACCTCACCCGATTGCGCCCACCCTATAGCCCCGCTGCTGCTGCTGCCGCTGGTAGAAAACGCCTTCAAGCACGGCGACCTCACGGCCCGGCCGGTAGCCGTGCATATTTCCCTGCTGCTGGCTTCCGATGGCCTGCTGCGCTTCTCAGTGCTCAATCATGTGGCTCCTGCCGATGCCGAGCGGGAGCTGCCTAAACAGCCCGGCGGCGTGGGCCTAGTCAATCTGCACCGCCGTCTGGAGTTGCTGTATCCCGGTCGGTATGCCCTCGATGTGCAAACGCCGCCCGGCCAGCACCTGGTCACGCTGGTCCTGCTGCAGTAGCGCAAGAGTCTATAAGTTAACTTGCTTCTCGCAACCCTGCCTCGTCAACTCACTATTTCACTACCTCACTATTTCACTGATGACCTGTGCTATCCTCGATGATGAACCCCTGGCTCTCGACCTGTTGGCTGACTATTGTGCCCAGGTGCCGGGGCTGGAGTTGAAAGGGCAGTTTGATGACGCGCTGGTGGGGCTGGCGTTCCTGCAGGATAACCCCGTTGACGTGGTATTTCTGGACATCCATATGCCCCGGCTCACTGGCCTCCAGTTGGCCCAATTGCTGCCGCAGCCCGGCCCGCGCATCATCTTCACTACCGCCTACGACCAGTACGCCGTACGCAGCTACGAGCTCAACGCCTCCGATTATCTGCTCAAGCCCATTGCTTTTGAGCGGTTCGTGCAGGCTGTGCAGAAGGTGCGCCAGCAGCTCCAGCCTGCTTCCACAACGGCGGCTCCGGTTTCTGTTGCCCCCGCAGATGTCACGCCCACGGCTCCGGATGCCATGTTCGTGAAAAACGACCACCGCCTCCAGCGCGTGGCTTTCGACGATATCCTGTACATCGAGGGGATGAAGGAATATCTGATGATTTATACCGCTACTGGCAAGGTGCTCACGCTACAGTCGTTCCGGCGGGTGGAGGAAGTGCTGCCGCCGGATCGGTTTGCCCGCATTCATAAGTCCTTTCTGGTAGCCCTGAGCCGCATTGAGCATGTAGAGCGCGGCAAAGTGCAGGTCGCCGGCCGTCTCCTGCCCATCGGTGACACTTACCGCGACTCATTCAACTCCCTCATCAAAGCATATAACCTGCTCTGAGATAAGTCAAGGAGAGTAAGGGTAAAAAGGCAAAGCACAGATAAACCCGCTATGGATTTGTCTGTGCTTTGCTCTTTTTACCCTTATTCTCTTTGACCTGCCGCTTACTTTGCCAGTTTCTTGGCAATTTCGGCTGTGTGGCGTCCTTGGAATATGGCTCCCTCCAACTCATTGGAGCTGGGCTGCCGTTCTCCCTGGCCGCCGGCCACGGTGCTGGCACCGTAAGGGGTGCCGCCCGTCACTTCATGGTGGCCCATCTGACCCTGCCAAGCGTAGGGCAGACCGACTAGCACAAAGCCGTGGTGCAGCAGCATGGTATGCACCGCCCGGATGGTGGTTTCCTGACCGCCATGTTGCGTGGCCGTGCTGACAAAAGCGCCGCCAACTTTGCCTACCAGCGCCCCCTGGCTCCACAGTCCACCGGTGCTGTCCCAGAAAGCTTGCATCTGGCCGCACATGTTGCCGTAGCGCGTGGGCACGCCTACCACAATGGCATCGTATTCCTTCAGTTCATCCACCGTTACCACCGGAACGTGGCCGAATGCCTTCTGCGCTTCCGTGGCTCCTATCTGGTCGAGCAACTCTTTGGGCAGGGTTTCGGGCACACGCTTCACAAATACTTCGTTGTCGGCTACCTGGCGGGCACCTTCGGCTACGGCTTCCGCCAGCTTGTAGGCATGGCCGTAAGTGGAGTAAAACAGCACAAGAGTTTTCATCGGAATGTGGGGTTAGGTAGGAAGATAGTTGACTCATGTATCTACATGCCGGAGGTAGTGTGGGTTGCGAAAGTCGGAATGTTATATTCCGAAGAAACTGTTGCTGAAAGGATTATCTTGCTGCTCATGAAAAACGCCCGGGCCTATGCAACCTCCGGCAACCCGGCGGCACTCTTATCGGCGTTGCCCTCCTTTATTCCTGCCGGGGCGCACATACCTCCGTTATTGACTTCGCAGCATATGCAGCATTCTTACTTGCGCGGAAGCCTCCTCCTGCCAGAGGAAACCGCTGGTGAGCGTCTTACAGCCGGACCCCGCCAGGGCCGGAATGCCCGATGAGCGCCCTTTCGGCTACGTTGGGTGGCGGTGGGCTGCGTAGCCTGCTGCCCAACGGCGCGGCTGCGCGCCCGGAGTCCTTATCCTCGTCGTTATCCGCTCCTGTGCGCACCCTCACCCCGCCTTCCCAGCTTTCCGACCTGGAGCTGATTGACGGTTGCCTTGCTGGTAGCCGCCTGATGCAGAAGTACCTCTACGAACGATTTGCCGGCCGCATGATGGCCGTGTGCCTGCGCTACGCCCAAACCACTTTCGAGGCGGAGGATGTGCTGCAGGAAGGGTTTCTGACGGTATTCAAGAACCTGAGCAGCTTCCGGCGGGAGTGCCCGCTGGAATTCTGGATTCGCCGTATCATGGTGAATGCCGCCCTGCGCCAGCACCGCCGCAACGCCCCACTGGTAGCCGTAAGCGACGGAGGCGAATACCCGGAGGACCTGATGGGCGAAGAGTTTACGCTCTCCAACTACAACTTCGAGGAGCTGCTGAACCTGATTCAGGAACTGGCCCCGCGCTACCGCATGGTGTTCAACCTGTTTGCCATTGAAGGCTACGGCCACAAAGAAATCGGCGACATGCTGGGCATCTCCGAAGGCACCAGCAAGTCGCAGTACTCCCGCGCCCGGGCCATTTTGAAAAGTAAAATCGAACGTCTCGACGCTCACCGCTCCCATGGCAGCTTCCGCTCCTAATACACCTGATTCTCCCACCCCGCGCCCTACCGGCGACCTGGAGCACCTGTTTCAGCAGAAATTTGCTGAAGCTGAGGTGACGCCGCGCGCCAGCCTCTGGGACCAGCTCGACCATGAGCTGGTGGTGCAGCAGCACGAACAGATAGTCCAGGAAAATACTACGTACCGCCGCCGCCTGGTAGTACACCGCTGGGTGGCTGCCGCGTGTCTGCTGCTGGCCCTGGGGTTCGGTAGCTGGGCTTTCCTGGGCAATAGTGGCCTGAACTATTCTCCGGAGCTGGCGGCTGCACTGCCCGGCTCCGGCACTTCGGCTGAAAATGGTGCCGGTTTCCGCCTGGGCGAGGATGCAGCCACTGGGGCAACGGTAGCTTCCGGGGCATCTTCGGGCGGTGCTGCGGCGGCCGGTAGCTTAGCTTCTGTTACCGAAAACGGCATGGGCAGCCAGCAAGCCTCGGAAGGTGCTACTGCACCGGCTGGCCAGCGTTCCGGCCTTGGGCAAATGCTGGCCGGGCTTTACGAATCGATAACCGGTGGGCGTAGCGGCTATGATGCCGGGCAACTATCTGACGAGGAGAGGGGCAGTCGGCAGTACGCTGCCGGAACCGCCAGCCTGTTTGCCAGTCATTCGCCCGCCGCAGAAAATGCCTTTTTCGCAGGCTTCAGCCTGATGGAGCCCCGGGCGGCCTACCTGCGCAACAACCTGGGGTTGCGTCGCCCTGATACGCTGAAGCCGGCTCTGTTGGCTGTACCGCAGGCCCCGGCCCAAATGCAGGAGCTGGCCGCCGTGGAGTCTGAGCAGAAAGAAACCCCCAAGCTATGGAAGCGCCTGCGCCTGGGCGGTAGCCTGGCTGCCGGTTCCTTCAGCCCTAATATCAACTTCTCGCATACAGACGGCCGCGTGAAGGCCGACCCCGTTACGACGGCTCTGCGCAGCTATTACCAGGATGAAGCCGAGAATGAATATCGCCGCAATCTGCGGGCCGGCCTCAGCCAACGCGTAGCCCTCACGGCCTCCTACGCCCTCAACAAGCACTGGACGCTGACCGGCGGGGCTGAAGTGGCGGAGCAGCGGGCTACCTCGGCTACTACCTATGGCTTTATTGACGGCAAGCAGCTAGGCCGGGAAGCCGCCGATATTTTCAGCCGGCCCGCTGCCTACAACGCCGCCCCGGCCCAGCCCCGCACTACCTCCTACCATTACCGCACGGCTGCCGTGCCGGTGGGGGTGCGCTACGGCTCTAACAAAGCTGGTCTGTCGCTCTATGCCAAAGTGGGCGCGGCAGTGAGTGTATTGCTGAGCAGCCGCTCGGAGTTGGAAGGCTCGCCGGAAGCTACCCGGACGTACAGCGCAAAATCAACCGACTCCCCGTACCGGCAGGTTCTGACTTCCCTGCGCGGGGGAGCGGGGGTGCGCTACCAGCCAGCAACGGCCAGCTGGAGCCTAGCCGTAGGCCCCGCAGCCGAAACGTACCTGACAACCCTCAACGCCAACCCCAGCCAGCGCGTGGTCAACCAAAGCCGGCCGTACAGCGTGGGCCTGGAAGCCAGTGTAGAGTTTGGAACTCCCAAACCTATGTCGGGTGTACAATAGTCGTGGCTCACTTGCCGCCAGTCTCATGAACCGCTTTTCTATTTGTCTGTTGTCGTGGCTCCTTCTGCTGGGGGGAGCTACTTCCTGCTCCAGCTACCTGGAAGATGCTGCCCCAACTTGCCCCGGCGGCTTTTCGGCTACGCTCACCGAGCAGCTCCGGCAGAAGCCCAAGCAAACGCCGGCCGCTGAAATAACCCAGTACACCTACCAGAACCGAACGGTGTACCTGGTTACCGGCGGCCCCGCTACCAACTACAGCTATCTGTTTGATACCTGTGGCAACGTAATCTGCGCGGCAGCCGGCGGCCCCGCCAACAACGGGGACGGCCGCTGCGCCGATTTTACCGCCACGGCCACTAACCCGGTTCTTATCTGGCGCGACCCCCGGTAGAGGTAGGAAACCTCACAGAAAAAGCCCGTCTCCAGTCACTGAAGGCGGGCTTTCGCATAACTGCTGAACCTGTTGCAATGGGCGTCTGCCTCGTTTTATTCGTGTACTATCCGTAGAACCGCTTGTTGGGCTCCTTGCTGCAAACGAAGTAGATACAATCCAGAAGGCAAAGCACCAGCCTGGGGTATCGTCAGGGTAGAGCCAGCAGATACATATAGTGTCTGCTGCCACAGCACGCGGCCGGTAGCATTCAGCAGGCTGATGATGGCCGGGCCACGCTGCCAAGGCCGAAGGTGTACCTGCACACCGGTGCTACCAAACGGCACTGGCCACGCGGTGAGTGGGGCTTCGGGGGCCGGGGCGGCAGCAACTGCCGACGGGGTGGCCGTTAGCACTTGGTTGCCCAGTGTGAGCATTAGGGGGACTGTGCCTAGCGGGCTCTGGCCAAGCTGGCCAACCTGGTTGTTGCCCCAGGCCCAGAGCGTACCGTCTGCACGGATGACCAGGGCATGGCTGCTGCCGGCCGCGTAGCTGACCCAGTTAGTTGGGGAGGAAAGTTGCACTGGTGCCGGCCGGTCAGTAGCGGTGCCATCCCCCAATTGGTGAATTCCATTGAGGCCCCAGGCCCAGCTTGTACCATCCTGGCGTACTGCCAGGGTGTACCCGCGGCCGGTCACCACGCTTCGCCAAGTAGTGCCCGGTGCAATTTGTACGGGTACGATAGAGTATTTCTGAGCACCAGTGCCCAGCAGGTCGAAGTAGACGCTGCCCCAGGCCCAGAGCGTGCCATCTTCCCGAATGGCCGTTGTATGTACTGTGCCAGCACTAACACTTTTCCACTTTGAGCCCGGTGCTACCTGCACGGGTCCATACTGGTATAGGTCAAGAACACCATTGCCCAAGAGGCCATGCTGGTTTTCGCCCCAGGTCCAGAGCGTACCATCTTCCCGAATGGCGGCCGTATGCTCATGGCCGGCACTCACACTTTTCCACTTGCTGCCCGGCATTACGGGAACCGGGGAGAACAGCGCCCAGGCGGCTCCTGGTAGAACATTGCCGCTAAAGGAATTGTAGCCCCAACCCCACAGGGAGCCGTCGCGCCGGATGGCCATCGTATATCTATAGCCGGTGCTTACACTTCGCCAGGTGGTGTCGGCACTGACGAGTGCGGGAACCACGCGGGGCTGATGGTTGAAGTCGATATAGGCCAGCCCCCAACCCCACAGGGTACCATCTTGGCGGATTGCGGCTATGTGGTCCCAGCCGCAGCCCATGGTTTTCCATTTGCTGCCCGGCGCTACCTGGGTGGGAGAGGAGTGGCCAATGGTTGTGCTGTTTCCAAGTTGCCCATTGTCGTTGCTCCCCCAGGTCCATAGGCTGCCATCGGACTGCAAGCCGGCTGAGAAAGAGTAGCCGGCGCTGACCTGTTGCCAGGTAGGCTGGACAATGGAGCGGGGAGCAAGCTGACTGGTCGTACTGCCGTTACCCAACTGCCCATGTGTGTTGCTCCCCCAGGTCCAGAGGCTACCATTCTGCTGGATACCGACCGAGGAAGCGTTAGTGGTCAGGGTTTGCCATCGGCCAGCCCCAGGTACCCGCGTGGGCTGTAGCAGCGGATCTGTGTTGCCCATGCCGAGCTGGCCGTTGGTGTTGTTACCCCAGGTCCAGAGGCTGCCATCCTGCTGTAGCGCCGCCGAGTGAGTAGGGCCGGCCGCCAAGGTTTGCCAGGTGGTGGCCGTGCCAATCTGAACGGGAATAAGGGAGTTGCCTGTAGAACCAGTGCCTAGCTGCCCGGCTGCGTTGCTGCCCCAGGTCCAGAGGCTGCCATCCTTGCTGATGCCAATAGTGTGTTGGTTGCCGGCTTTTACTTCTCTCCACGCATTTGGAGTTCCTTGCGGAGGGTAGAGCCGGCTGAGCGTAAGCCAGGGGGTAGTAGAGTTATTGCCGAACTGCCCTGAGGAATTCAGGCCACACCCGAACAAAGTGCCGTCTTGCGCTAGTGCCACCGTATAGCCTTGTCCTGAGGAAGCCTGCAGGATGCCATTGCCCAGATGAACAGGCACTAGTCGTCGAATTTTGTCGCCGGTACCCAGCTGGCTTTGGTCGTTATTCCCCCAGGCCCATAATCTGCCGCCTTCTTCAATGGCTACTACGTGACTGGCGCCAGCATTTACGCTCCACCACCTGCGCCCTTGGGCCAGCGAATCAATTTGCCGGGGCCGGTAGTGCTCCACAGTAGTTCCATCCCCAAGCTGTCCGAACTCATTGCCGCCCCAGCTCCACAATGTGCCGTCCTGGCGGATAGCTACGGTATAGCCAGGGCCCGCGCTGGCGCTAAGCCAGGATGTAAGCGTGCCGAGCTGTGTGGGCGCGGTTCGGGCAATGGTAGTGCCATTCCCAAGCTGTCCACGCTGGTTGTTGCCCCAGGTCCACAGTGTCCCGTCCTGTCGCACGGCTACTGTGTGGGTGCTGCTGGTGCTAACGCTGCGCCAGGTAGAATTAAGTACTTGGCCAGCAGTGCTGAGTGCAACGGGAAACAGCGTTGCACTACCTATCTGCCCGGCAGTATTGGTGCCCCAGCTCCAGAGTGAGCCATCTTGGCGCACGGCTAGCGTGTGGCGTCCAATGGCTACCGTGTACTGCCAACTGGAGCCCGGGTGTATCTGGTAGCTGTTTTCCCGAATGTAGCTGCTGTGGTTACCAAGCATGAAAGTAGTGCCGTTGCCAAGCTGCCCAGACGTATTGTCACCCCAGGTCCACAGTGCTCCACTTTCTTGCACGGCAGCTACATGGTACTCGCCCGCACTGGCCTGCAACCATTTGGTATTGGGTTGTATTTCGTAGGGGTTAGCATTTCCATAGTAGCCACTCGGCGAGGTGCTGCCCCAGTGCCAAAGGCTCCCGTTCTGCTGAATGCCGATGGATTGACTACCCCCGGCATCAATGCTTTTCCAGACGGTGCCGGGCTTTACCTGCACGGGTTCCGCCGAGCTAAGCATCGTATCGTTGCCTAGTTGGCGGCAGACGTTGCTGCCCCAGGCCCAGAGCGTGCCGCTCTGCTGCAATGCTAGGTAGTGTTGGTACCCGGCACTTACCGTTTGCCAGGTATTCAGCGTACCGAACCGCTGAGGGATAAGCTGGTTGTTGCCCCATATCCATAGGGTGCCATCTTGGCGCACGGCCACAGTGGTAGCGGCAGAGGTTGCTACACTCAGCCATTTCGTGCCCGGTGCTACCTCAACAGGCACTACTTTATCCGTTTTGGTGCCCGTGCCCAGTTGTCCGGTTCCATTACTTCCCCAGGTCCAGAGGGTACCATCCAGCCGAATGGCAGCGGAGTGATTAGCTCCTATGCTCACCGTTTTCCACTGGGTGCCAGTAAGAATTGGTACGGGCGCGGGCCGGTTGCTGGTGGTACCATCTCCAAGCTGCCCGTATCTGTTGTCGCCCCAGGCCCAGAGGCTGCCATTGGGATGGATGAACAGGGTGTGCGACTGGGCCGTGGCGGGCATACACCACGCGCTGCTCAACCACACCAATAATGCCAGCCAGAAGCCGGGTAAAAGTCGAATCATACAAATTGGTATCCTGTTAGTAAAAAGAGGGGGCAAGATACTGGGCGAAGCGGTGCCTCAGGACAGGCAGCGGAAAATACTATGAAAGAACTGCCCCATCAGGCAGGCTCTATCCGCAACGCCCCGAACCATCTGCCCCGGATTACAGTTATCATAGGCTACCCTTTTCAAGCCCTATCTTGCCGCTGCATGAAGTATCAACTGACCTCGGAATTCCAACCCACCGGCGACCAGCCGAAGGCCATCCGGCAACTGGTGGAGGGCGTGAACAACGGCGAGCCGGCCCAGGTGCTGCTCGGGGCTACCGGCACCGGCAAAACCTTCACCATGGCCAACGTCATTGCCGAAACCGGCAAGCCAGCCCTGGTGCTGTGCCATAACAAAACTCTGGCTGCGCAGCTTTACGGCGAGTTCAAGCAGTTCTTCCCCAACAACGCCGTCGAGTACTACATCAGCTACTACGACTACTACCAGCCTGAAGCCTACATTGCCAGCTCCGATGTATTCATCGAGAAGGATCTGGCCATTAACCAGGAGATTGAGAAGCTGCGGCTGCACACCACGTCCACGCTGCTCTCGGGCCGGCGCGACGTGATTGTTATTGCCTCGGTATCGTGCATCTACGGTATCGGCAACCCCGAGGAGTTCAGCAAAAACGTGATTTACATGGCCCCCGGGCTGCGGTATTCGCGCAATAATTTGCTCTACCAGTTCGTCCAGATTCTGTATTCGCGCACCGAAATGGAGTTCACGCGCGGCACATTCCGGGTGAAGGGCGACACCGTGGACGTATTTCCGGCTTACGCCGACTACGCCTACCGGCTGTTCTTCTTCGGTGACGAAATTGAGGCTATCCACCGCATCGACCCCCAAAGCGGCAAGAAGCTGGCCGACGAAAAATCGGTGACGCTGTACCCGGCCCAGCTGTTCGTGACCGGCAAGGACACGCTCAACCAGGCCATCAAGGAAATCCAGTTTGATTTGGTGCAGCAGCACGCCTACTTCGAGAAGGAGGGCCGCGACTCCGAGGCCAAGCGCATTATGGAGCGCACCGAGTTCGACCTGGAGATGATCCGGGAACTGGGCTACTGCTCGGGCATCGAGAACTACTCGCGCTACTTCGACGGCCGCCAGCCCGGCACCCGGCCCTTCTGCCTGCTCGACTACTTCCCCGACGACTACCTGCTGGTGGTGGACGAAAGCCACGCCACCATGCCCCAGATCCGGGCCATGTGGGGCGGCGACCGGAGCCGCAAAACGGCCCTCATCGAGTACGGCTTCCGTTTGCCCTCGGCCTTCGACAACCGCCCGCTCACGTTCAACGAATTCGAAAGCATGTACCGGCAGGCTGTGTTCGTGAGTGCCACGCCCGCTGACTACGAACTGACGCAGGCTAACGGCATCATCGTGGAGCAGATCATCCGGCCCACCGGCCTGCTTGATCCCGAAATCGACCTGCGGCCCAGCTCCAACCAGATTGACGATCTGCTGGACGAAGTGGACAACCGCGTAAAAATGGGCGACCGGGTGCTCGTCACTACGCTCACCAAGCGTATGGCCGAGGAGTTGCAGAAGTACATGGAACGCCTGGGTATCAAGTCCAGCTACGTGCACTCCGATGTGAAAACCCTGGACCGGGTGGAAATCCTGCGCCAGCTGCGCCTCGGCGAAATCGACGTGCTGATTGGCGTAAACCTGCTCCGCGAGGGCCTCGACCTGCCGGAAGTGAGCCTCGTGGCTATTCTCGATGCCGACAAGGAAGGCTTCCTGCGCGACCAGCGCAGCCTGATTCAGACGATGGGCCGCGCCGCCCGTAACGACCGGGGCAAGGTGATTATGTACGCCGACCGCATGACCGGCTCCATGCAGCGCGCCATCGACGAAACCAACCGCCGCCGCGCCACCCAGCTGGCTTACAACCAGGAACACGGTATCACGCCGCGCACCGTGCGCAAGAGCCACGCCGAAATTATGGGCCAGACCTCCCTTTCGGACTACCGCATCCAGGACAGCACGGTGTACGCCGGTCCTGATACCGATTCGGGCCTGGCCATTGCGGCCGAGCCAGTGGTATCGATGATGAACAAGGTGGACCTGGAAAAGCTAATCAAGCAAACCGAAAAGCAGATGGAAGCTGCCGCCAAGGACCTCGACTTCCTGACTGCCGCCAAGCTCCGCGACGAGCTGGCCGCTCTTAAGCAAATGCTCAAAACCAAGCGGGACTAAACCGTTTTGCTTGCTGCAAGGCCTGAAACCGTCCCTTTTCCGCGTCCAGCGGAAGCGGGGCGGTTTTTTTATGGTGCTGGTTTTGGGTACAGTAGTGAAATATCATCCTGAGCTTGCGCAGGACCGTGTCTTACCTGAACGAACCGTCTGGTCCGGCGAGAATCCTGGCAAGATGAGGTTCTGCGTAAGCTCATAATGAGATGCCCGCAGAAAAAGCAGCCTTTCTGAACCGCTTCGTTATTTTGCCGAAAAATTCTGGACACGTAAAAACCAGCCTGCCATGACGACGCCCACGCTTGCCGCTGATGTTACCGAGCTACTAACGCTGCTGACGACCGGTACGCTGGAGCCGGAAGAGCTGGAGGCAGCAACGGAAGCTGTGGTACTGGCTGTGCAGGACCCCGACGCCTACTTCGAGCAGTACCTGAACGAGGAGGAGCACGGCTGGCTGCGCGACTGTGGCGCCTCCATGACGGAAGTTGCCCTGACGGAAGCCATCCAGCAGGAGCTGTGCCGCTCCGATAAGGCCGATGAGCTGTACGAGCAGATAAGTGAGCAGTTCAGTGACCCGTTGCCCGCCGCCCCCGCGTCCTGCCGCTACCTGCATGAATACCTGCGCCTGCTGGACGATGCGCTGCAGCAGCGCGGCCCGCAGCCTGGGGGCTACGAGCTGCTGGAGTTCGGGGATTCTTACAGCGACGAGCTGCAGGTGCTGCTGGTTTTTCGGAAGGATACGGCCCGACTACTGGAGCTGGGCCAGCAGTTTGGCATCCATGTAGTTCGCCCGCTACTGAGCTAAAAAGCGCCCCCATGCTGCGCGGTGCGCCTGTTACGAATTGTACAGCAGATTTAGCGCAACTCCCGTAGCCACTCCGGTACCTCCAGCAGCGAGGTGGCCTCATGGAAAACCACTCCAGCCCGTTCGTGCTCGGCCACCCGTTCCATTACCCAGGTGGTGTGGTAGGGCACGTAGGCCGCGTGCCCGCCCAGCCGCGCCACCGGCAGCACATCCGACTTGAGCGAGTTGCCCACCATCACAAACTCGGCGGGGGCTACGCCGTAGCGCGCGAGCAGGCGCTGGTAGGTGGCTTCGTTTTTCTCGCTCACAATTTCTACGTGGTCGAACAGGTCGCCGAGGCCGGAGCGGGCCAGCTTGCTTTCCTGGTCGAACAGGTCGCCCTTGGTGAGCAGCATCAACGGCGCGCCCAGCTGCTTGGCCGCCGCCAGCACCTCGGGCACGTGCGGTAGCAGTTCGATGGGGTAATCCAGCAGCCGCTTGCCGCAGTTGAGGATATGCTGAATCTCAGTGCCCGTCACGCGTCCATCCGTTAGTTGAATGACGGTTTCAATCATGGACAGCATGAAGGATTTAGCCCCGTAACCAAACAAATCCATGTTCTGGTGCTGCACTTCGAAAAACCGCTGGCTCAGTTCATCCGGCGTACCGTAGTGGCTGAGCAGTTCGTACAACTGCGCCTCCGCTTGGTCGAAATGCGGCTGATTAGGCCATAGAGTATCGTCGGCATCGAAAGCAATGAGGCGGGGCGTGGGCATGGCGAAGGTGAAAGAGACGGGCAAAGTTACCGAACTTGCGGCCCATGAAACAGTTGATTGACCAAGCTTCCTGGAACCGGCGGGAGCATTTTTCGTTCTTCTCTGCCTTCGACGAACCGTTTTTTGGCGTAGTGGCCGAGGTAGATGCTGCTCCGGCCCTGGCCCGTGCCCGTGCTTTGGGACTCTCGTTTTTTCAGGTGTATCTGCACGCAACGCTTACGGCCGTAAACCAAGTGGAAAACCTGCGCTACCGGGTGGAAAACGGCCAGGTGTATTGCTACGACCAGATCCATATTTCGCCGACTTTAGGCCGGGCCGACCATACTTTCGGCTTCGGCTTTGTGCCGTATCACCCCGATTTGTGGACGTTTGGTGCAAGCCTAGCCGCCGAGGCCGAAGCCGTGCGCCAGAGCACCGGCCTGCGCCTCGGCCCCGAAACCGCCCGCCTTGATGTAATTCACTTCTCGGCTATGCCCTGGGTGCAGTTCACCGGCCTCACCCACGCCCGCAGCTTCTCGCACCCCGACAGCATCCCCAAAATTTCCGTGGGCCAGCTCCGGCCTGATGGTAACCGCCAGCTGATGCCCGTAGCCGTCAATGTGCATCATGGCCTGGCTGATGGATATCATGTCGGCCTGTTTCTGGAAGCTTTTCAGCAGGAGTTAAATGGCAGGCAGTAGCCCCCAACGTAGAGCCCAAAAACAAATCAGCCACCCAGACATGTGTCTAAGTGGCTGATTTGCAATGAGCGAGAAACGAGGTTCGAACTCGCGACCCTCAGCTTGGGAAGCTATGGGAAGGTTGTTCTCGCGTAAGGTTGAAAGCCGCTGATAGTGCTGTCAATCGGTTTTTTAGGAGGTTTTTTATATCATTTTATGTTGTGGCTACCGTGTTTTCTACTACGTTTGTGTAAACCGCCGTGTAAACCAGTGGGCGGTTTACGCAACCTATGGCACGTACCACCACCGACCATAAAGAAGGCAAGGCCACCGTTCGGGCTGTGTACTACACCAGCAAGGTACTGGCCGATGGTTCGCACCCATTCCTGCTGTGCATTACCAAAGACCGGAAGCGCAAGTATCTGGCGACAGGGGAGAAGCTGCACCCCCGCTACTGGAACGCCGAGAAAGGCGGCGACTACCGCAAGTCTATCCGCAAGAGTTACCCAGACCCCCAGCGCAACGACCTGATAAACTCGCTGGAACGCTGGGAGAAGAAGTACGAAACGGCCGCAGGTGATATTGCCTCCAATGACGAGCAGCACACCGCCGCCGACGTGGCCCGTAAAGCCGCTGAGGAACGCAAGGCAGCCCGCCGGGTAAAGCTGCTAGCCTACGTGGAAGAAATAGCCGCCGGGATGGTGAAGCGGGGCCAGATTGGCAATGCAGGTGTTTACCGCGACTTGGGAAACCAGTTGGCAAAGTTTATCGGAGCGGAAGCGGGAGCCCCCGAGCCGCCGTTAGGCCGTGGCCGGGAGCAGGAGCGGGCCGAGTGGGTACGGGCGCACGACATTCCGTTTGATCGGGTAAACGTGGCTTTCTGCAACGAGTGGGAGGCCACGCTACGCGCTACCGGAGCCGAGGAAATTACCCTGTCCCTACGCTTTCGTACCCTTCGCGCCGTGCTGAATAAGGCTATCGGCGAAGGAGTAGCCAAACGGGAGAAGTATCCCTTTGCCAGCAACGCCGAGGAACGCCACAAGTTTCAGGTCGGTAAGTTTGACACCACCACCAGCAAACGGGCTATCAGCCGGGCTGAGCTGGAACGCCTGAAAGCCCTGACCCCGGCCAACGAGCGGCAGCAATTGGCAAAGGAGGTATTCTTGTTCAGCTACTACGCCGGCGGTATCAACTTCGTGGATTTAGCTCAGCTCCGCTGGCGCGACTTGTCCCAGACTGAGGACGCGGGCCTACGCCTACACTATGTGCGGCAAAAGACCGGCGGCAAGTTCTCCTTACGTCTGCTGGCCCCCGCTGAGGCAATCATAGAGCGACACCGACCCTTCACCCATGCCGGGCCGGATGCGTACATTTTCCCCATCCTGAACGCCGACAAGCACCGCACCGCCTTGCAGGTAAAGAACCGGAGCCACAAGGTACTAGGGCAGGTAAATCAGGACTTGAAAACACTAGCCGCCGCCGCTGCTATTGATACGCCCCTGACCACGTATGTAGCCCGGCACACTATGGCGACCATACTAAAGCGGGCAGGAGTATCTACGGCCGTGATTAGTGAATCAATGGGGCATTCCAGCGAAGCGGTTACGGCCGTGTACCTTGACTCTTTCGCGTCCGACGTGGTAGATTCCGCTTTTGAAAACCTGCTATAACAGGAATTAAGAAAGGCACTATTATGAATAGACTACAGCGCGAATCATATGCGGAAGCTCATACGCAAATGATGATAGATAAATATCGAGCAGATGATTTTATACGAAGGGAAAAGGGGCGCAATATTGATTTGTGGTTCGGTAAGCGAAAGGCAGATGGAACACGCGAACAAGATGCGCCTATGCCTTATTGCAGGCAATATTACCTGTGCTACTTTGTAGCAAACGTGTTTATCAACCAGTTAGGCAAGGATGCGGTAGGGCTATTCCCGCCGTTAGTTGGTGATGTGATTCCTTTTCTAGAAAAGCAATTTCCCCAACTCGACGCAATTGATACAGAATACCTTGAAGAATTGCTGTTGCAAATACAGGAGTTAGGCATGTTTGATAGCAGTACGTTTTTATATGTAAGAGGCACAGGACAATGGGGCCGGGTGAATGTTAGCGACGTTTTGGCTCAAGGTGAAGGCTACGCTACAGGCAAATCTATCGCGTCCCCGTTTTCCTTGGGAGAGTCTTATATAGGGGGAGTGCAGCAGCAAGAAAGAGCGAACCTCGTACGCCGCTGGATTGCCAATAAAGGGAATGGACAACCAGCAACTAATGAGAAAACCCCGTCTTTAACGTACAAACAAGTAGCTCTATTGACCTTCTTTCTTGAAAAGAAAATAACTAAAAACAACGCCGCTGACGTCGCCAAGGGCTATGAATTGAACTCCGAAACTGGTGGTGTAGCAACGCTACTCAGATATTGGAACGCATGGAATTCAGACGATAAGATAAAGGTCACACACCCAAACAGAGTAGCGAGCAGGCTGGTAGCTGACATTGAAGCCATATTACCGAGTTTAAAAACAGAGGAGCAGAAGATAAAAGCGCAAAAAGCTATAGCATACATCAATAACAAATGCTCATCAGATTAGAAAACTAGTTTAAACCAGTTACGCCGCGTAGCACCGGCAACCTTTGACCCGTCACCAACAAAAACAGGCAACGAAGCCTGTTGTAAAACGGTGGCGGCTTATGCAGAACCCCTTTGCCACACTGGAAGATTGGTTGCGCCGGATTGAGGCTAACCAGAACGAGTTGCTACAACGCCTCAACGCTCCGGCCGCTGCCGGCCCCGAGGTAGGCGGCATTGAGCTGGCCTGTGAGGTGCTACGCCTGAGTAAGGCACGCTGCTATACACTTGTCTCGCAGCGGCAGATTCCGCACATGAAGCGGGGCGGCCGGTTGACATTTTCTCGTACAGAGTTGCTGGACTACCTGAAAGCTGGAAGCCGGAGAGGGGAGTAGGGCCGATGTACGACAACCTCAACGCCCGTTCCTCACTGCCTGATGAGGAGGCGGAAAAAGCCCTAGCCCGTTCCCCAGCCTTCGCGGGCCACGATGGGGAGCCCAACGCCAAAGGCTGGCTTACAACAGAGTACCGAGGGTTGCGGATTGGCTACAGGCGGGAAAACCGAAAGGTTCGAATCCGTGGTTCTCTGCATACTTTCCACCACGGCCATAACATGGGCCAGTTCTCGGCTGAGCAGGTACGGCAAGCCTGCACCGAACTAGCCGCCGCCGTAGGCCAGCCCGCCGAGGCCCTGCAAATAGTGAGTCTGGAAGCCGGGGTAAACCTGCCCTCTGCCGTTTCCCCGAGGCCGTTTCTGGAAAACCTAGCCAGTCACAAACGCTCCCCCTTCACTGCGACCAAGCCCCCGAGGGGAGCCACACGGCCGCTGGAATACGGAGCCTTTCACGGCGACTACTGGGTAAAGGCATATGACAAAGGCAAGTACAGCCAGATACAAGGTCGCCCGCTGCCTGCTACGGCCCCGCCGCACCTGTTACGCTTCGAGGTAGTGTACACCCGCGCCCGGCCGCTGCTGAGCCTGACAAAGCTACCCGTCCTGACTCTGGCTGACTTGGCCCGGCCCGAAGTGATGGACGCTATCAGGGAGAATATCCTTACCCATTGGAACGCCACCGAACACCACCACCTGATGCAAGACTCCGATTTCACCGGCCTGAGCCTCTCAGATGCGGCACTACTGGCACTCGCTGATAACACGTCCTTCTGGGAAGCGATGAAGAAGGAGCAGCCTGAAAGTACCTACAAGCGTAACCGGCGACGGGCAAAGGTCCTGCTAGAGCAACGGGCACCGGCCAATCCCTACAGCGATACGCTACACCAGGAACTGGCCGGTATGGCACCTAGCCCCGAGGCTCATATCTGACCCCTGTTTCCACGCATGTAATCATCTGGAATCCCTCACCCCTCGTCACCCCAGCTAAGCCCCTCCCACAGCAAGGAGAATGGGCCACCCGCAGCGAAGCGAGGACGTGGCAAAAGCACAGCGCAGCGTAACGGTCTGCTGACTCTGCTGACGTTGTGTAGTCCGCACCCGTAGCCCACGCGCTACCACACCCCAACCCCTGATTTATTGTCCACCCGCCGGAGCCCCAAAACGGGCACCCTGGCCCAACCATGCCTTTATGTTCGTACTCCCCAAAGTCCCTACCGCCTACTACGAGGGCCGCACCTTCTATCAAATAGGCGAGGCCCAAAGCTACTATGTCAGCCCATGCGGGGCGGTGTATTCAACTCTTTCTGACCGTTGTTTGACCATTGCGGACAATGGTATTGGGTATCGGCAAGTCTTTTTAAAGTTGGATAATGGCCTAGATAAATGGCGTAAGCTGCATCGACTGGTTGCACAACGTTTTATACCCAATCCGGAGGGCAAGCCCGACGTGAACCACAAAAACGGAGATAAGGCTCAGAATGACGTTGGCAATTTGGAATGGGTGACGAAAAAGGAGAATACCCGCCACGCCTACGCCACCGGCCTGATGAAAGCAAAGAAGGGCCGCGACCATCACCGCTACGGCAAGCAGCTCAGCGCAGAAACCAAAGCCAAGATGTCAGATCAGAAGCAGGGCGAGAACCACCCCAAGTTTATGGGCTGGTATGTAGTACCGGCCGGGACCTTCCCATCTGCACCAGCCGCCGCCCAGGCAATGAGCACTTACGCCAAGCAGATTATCCGCTGGTGCAAGAGCGGTAAGAAGCGGGCCGAGGGCTACGACTTCATTCCCGCCACCTCAGTGGGCCAGCAGTCAGCCCTAGCCGCCTGAGTATGGGAACCGCTCAGCTCTTGCCCTGCCCGTTCTGTGGTGGCCCGGCCGCCGAGGATAACAACCTGCACCCACTCACTTTCCCCAGAGTGCCCGCCGAGTACTTTATCATATGCACTAACGCTGGCCGCACCTGCCCCGCCGCCATTCTCTTTGTCGGCCCTTGCACCACGTTTGCGGAAGCCGCCCGCCGCTGGAATACTCGCGCTAAGCCGCCCGACTAGGAGGACAGCCCAAAAGTGTTGCGTCTAAAAATGGTGGCCCAAGATAGAGCCGCGAAAATTTCAGCGAACGATCCCCACACGGGCAATAGGAGATAACGCCCCAAATACCCCATCCCTAACCGCCACGCTCTGAGGCTTATGCCAATCACAACCACATGAAAACCAATCGACTTGACCTAGCTGCCGCCGTACTGATGGGTCCGGGCAGACTGAAAGAAGTAGCCGTAGAAATCGGCCTGACAGCCGGACAGGTGCGGGTGCTGGTAGGGGTTGTTTGCCTACTTAAGTCTTACTCCACCTGGATAGAGGTAACGGAGCTACGGGCCGCCCGCCTATTGGCCCCGACGCGCCTACGGGCAGCTACTAGTGCGCTGGAAGCGGCCGGTTACCTGAGACGCCGCCGTGGCAAACATAGGCAACACCTGTTGGCCCTCACCACAACGGGCCGGGAACTAGCTGATACGGCTATTCGCGCTATCCAACGCGCGGCCAAAGGCTTTCTGCTGGGTTAAGGCAAGCGGGCTACACAGTGGCATGTCACCACCAGTTACCACCCCCTGCCTGCTTCAACCCGAAACCGAATCTATAGACCGGGTACCCACGAAATGAGACCCCACCCCCTAAGCCCTACAGAATTACGTCAGCCTTGCTAGTCGTTGGTACCGGGCAGCGCAATCTTCAAGCGCCGCGCCTCATCGAACGCCAGCATCCGCACAAGGCTTGAAACGGTCACGCCGCGCGCTTTGGCTACGTCCTCCACCAACTTCTTCTCAGCAGCTTCTAGGGCGATATTCAACTGAGGCTTACGGCTCTTTCCGGTCGTATCTGGTGCTTTCATGCGTCGAAGATAAAGCAATGTACTATGCTGGCACTAGAAATGCGCAAGAAAAATACAGTATTGTCTGTTGCTTTCTAGAAAAATACTTGCTTATTTGATACGGCACAAACGCAAGGAGCCACCCCCGGCAAGGAGTGGCCCCGAGTGTAAACCGGGCCGGCAAGCCCAAGTCTTTCATCAACAAACCAAAGGTAATGGAAACCACCCCATCCCCCGCAGCAGTAACACAGCCCGGCACCTATACTGGCGAGCTACTGACCACACCAGCAACGTACAATGGTGCCCCCGCCGTGGGCCTGTTGACACCCGAAGAAGCAGCTAGCGGCTGCCGACTCTATGTCACCCGTAACAATGCCCACGCGCCTGCTATGCAGATGGGAGACTACCTAGTGGCCCGCCCGTTGGCCCCCGAGCAATGGGCTGAAATATCAGATGATTCCTACTGTGTGCTGCTGCGGCAATATCCGGCTGATGAGGAGGACGGCAGCGAAGCGTTTCAGGCCCACCACATAGCGCGAATCGTAGGCAACGGGTTCCGCTACGGCGGGCTGCTGCTGAGCTTCTACGACGACACCGACAGTGTACAGGAAGCGACTGAAACCGAAGCCGTCGACCTGTTGGAAGTATGGCACATCACCCGCTCATTTCGTCCTCTTTAGCCTACCTCCCATCTTTCAAACAAAGGGCTCCCTATGATTAGGGAGCCCTTTGTTTACACTGTATTTGCCCGCAGGGATCTATCGCTTGCTTAAGCCCGCAATGTAGCCGGTCCAGTAATCGTAGTCAGCCTGGCTTTGTGGGTTCTGCTGATAGATGTATGCCCCATCTATCTCTTCATCAATAGCAGTCAGAAACGCATAGTTATGTGGGTTTCCACCGTAATCGAACAGCAACGAGGCCCGCACAGATTGGCCGGCCTCAAAGCCTTCCTGGTAGTCTACAGAAGACATTGCTACCGAGGCGGTAGCCAACGGGAGAGCAGTAGCCACAGTGGTATTGGCAAGTAGCGCAACAGCCGCGAAGGCAAGGGAAAGCAATTTCGTTTTCATAGGACAGAAAGAACTAGGATGGATGTTTAAGCAATTATAGGGTGGATAAGGAGCGGCAGCAAGGCAGTTTAGGCAAGTATTGTGACATTGCATAATGCCCCATTAGCAGCCGTCTACCTCCCGCTAATGGGCATAGAGTAACAAAAAGCCCCGTCAGATTTGACAGGGCTTTTTGTTGCAGGGAAGAGAAATGAGCTAATTACTTCGACATCAACTCCACTGCATCCCAGAGGAAGTTGCCAGATTTGCGGCGAACCTCCACAGTATGCAGGCCCTCGGGAATGCTGATGCGCGGGCTCGGCGTAAGACCAGCGGTTTGTCCTGGCACATCGCCCACATCGGCTTTGTACACGCCATCTACATACACCTCTCCAATGCCAAAAGAGCCCGTATTGTAGCTGAACCAGCGAATGTCTCCACCGTAATACTGAAAGGTGCCCGAGAACACGTCGTTCTTGAAGCGGGCACTACCGCCGTGGTAAGAGCTGCCGGTATCCGTGTTGGGGTTGTTCGTGAAAGCAACAGCAGCATTGTCGTCTTCCACAAACTGCAAAATCCGTGGGTCGCCGGGAAGGGCGTAGCCGGGGGCCACAATCCCCGTGAAATCGCCAGGCGCACCGCCATCAATAATGCCCAGCAGCTTGTTGTAGAATTTGGTGCCAGCCGTCTGGTGGCCTGCCGTATTCATGTGTACCGTATCATGGTAGTCAGCCGTGGTAACAAGCTGCTGCCCCTCAATCAATTTCAGCCACGTATTTGCATCAGCAAAGTTCCGGATGCTTTGCCGCACTGTTTCTAGGGTGCTTTCAAAGCTGTCGGTGCGGGTGAACGGCGTTTGTACCCAAAGTTGAATTTCAGGACGGGTGCCCCGGAAGTCCAATAGAAGGGTTTGTAAATTAGCCCATGCCTGTGCGGCATTAAGGTTGCGTACGCCAACGTCATTGGTCCCAATTTCAATAACTAAGCTGTTAGTGCTGGTGCCGTTGAGTTGGTAGAGGAGTTTGTTTCGGAATGTCTCCCGCTCCTGCGTGGACATGGTGGACGTGTAATAGTCCGACAACGCCCGGCTGCCCGCCCCATGCAATGAAAGACGGGCTCCAGGGGCCAGCTTCTTCCGCGCAATCATCGTGTAGGCATTCACGGCGGGCTCCGTAGCGTGGTCGCCTACGCCGATGCTGTCTACCAGCACAAGGTATTTATTTGCGGGGGCCGTGGGGGCAATCTTATTGAATGTGCCCGTGGTCTTAATGCCTTGTACCCAAGTGCCCTTGTCACTGCCGCCCGTATAGGCTTGAGCGGAGTTTACCAGCGTAATCGTTTTCAGTCCCGATGGCATGGTGGGCACGGCAATGTAGTGCCCGGCCCCGGCCTGGGTAGGGAATACTTCTGCGTGTAGTGTGTCTCCAATAAACACGGCTACCCCACTCAGGTAATCAAAATTCGGGTACAGCGTGGAGTACAGCAGTATCGTCATGGTGGTGGCATCCGTCTCAAACTTGACGTTGGAGAGCGGGCTCAGGTACACGTACCCATCAGCCGTAATTGGCGCACCGGAGTCGGAGAAGTCTGCCGGGGCGAAGGAGTATGCCGTGCCGGTGCCGGTGGCGGCATTCACCGTAAACGTGCCGCCAGTGGCGGTTCCAGCGGAGTTGGTAACGGACAACGCACCGGTAGTAGAGCCAGCCGGGACCACAAACAGCAATTGCGAGCTAGACGCTGACACGGGAGCAATGGGTGCGCCCCCGTTCAGCTTTACCGTAGCAGTAGAGAGGTTGGTGCCCGTAACAGATACGGTAATGCCTGGTTCAGCCGAGCTGGGCGAGAAGCCAGTGATAGTGGGCGGCAGGATTTGAGCAACGGGGGTTGTCGTGGCTACAAGGCTCGGCGGCCCATAGCCTATGGAGTTCATGGCCGATACGCGAAAGTCGTACGCAGTCCCATTGACCAGGCCCGTCACACTAAGCGAAAGGCCGGCAGTAGTGCCAAATATCGTCCAGCCCAAGTCGGTGCCAGCTTTGTATTCTACTTTGTATTGCGTGATAGCGGCTCCGCCATCGGCGGGGGCTGCCCACTGAACGCCTGCCAGCGTGTTGCCGGGCGTGAGAATAGGCTGAGAAACGGCGGCTGGCACCGTAGCAGCGGCCTGTACTGTAAAGGTGCTGCCGGTTGCCACGCCACCCGACGTAAATACCTTCACAGAGCCGCTGGTCGCAATGGCGGGCACCGTGGCCGTAATGGAGGTAGCCGAATTGACCGTGAATGCGGCGGCTACCACATTGTTGAATACCACGGCATACGCCCCCGTGAAGTTGGTGCCCGTCAGCGTTACGGTAGTGCCCGTCGCCCCGCTGGTGGGCGTGAAGCTGGCAATCGTTGGGGCGGGTGGTGCAACCGTACCTTCCGATAGCACGGAAAGCAGTGTGGCGTTGGGCAGCGTCCAGCCATTGAACGCGCCCGAGTTCATCTCGTAGTCGCCGTTCTGCACCAGCTGCGAGAGGGCACCGCCCGGGGTGGCCCCGCCGAAGCTGCCCTTGTATTGCAGCCGGCCGTTCACTCCGCTCCCATTGGGAACGGAGTGGCCGACCAGTAAAATAGCGTTGCTCAGCCACGGCGCATTTGTCGCATTCAGGGTAGTGGTCGGCCCCGTCCAGCGGAAGCGAATGTACTTGGAGGTTACGGAGAAAGCCATTAGCAGGTGATGGAGGCGTCAGATTGAGGGAAGGAGCCATAGTAAGTGGTCCCGTTGGCGCGCACAAAGGCAATGCCGTCGCCTTTGTAATCGTCGTTGAGGGAGAGGTAGGAGGTGCTGCCATCCGACGTATCCACAAACTCCACGTTGAATGTTGATCCCGAGGCCCCGGTAGCAGTGCGGCCGTTGAATTTCAGCTGCTGCGAGGAGGCCGGGGCGAAGTAGGCACCATCCGTCTGCACGTTACTTGCGTCGAGTGTGGTGTTATACACGGGCGGAGCAGGTAACGTAATACCTGAACCAGTATTAAAAGTGACGGAGCCCGACCAAGTGCCGAACAATAAAATCCGGACTGTACTGGGAGGAGTTATCGTATCTGCCCCAGGAACTGTAAGCGTGATTTCGACGCTGGCCGCGCTGGTGGATGGGGGCGCACAAGCTGTTTCTCTCTGTTGGATGGCAGCCGCAAAATGGATGCCTTGATAATTTGTATTTTGGGTAGTTGACATTGAAGGATTGGAGGCCACGTTACCCCCATTAGTACCCTGCAAATTTACGTATACCCAATGGCATCTCACGAGATTAGCGGCTACGCACAACTTTCACATAAGCATATAATAATCAAATACTTGTAGTTATAAAAGAAGGATTATCAACTACTTCTTTGGCAGCTTTGCACCCGCTGGCAAACGGTTGCCAGATTAAGCACTCAGACGCAATGCCAGAGATGTACACAAAGCAAGAAGTAGACGACGCGATACTAGCCGCAGTTGGCCCCCTGAGGACAGAAATCAAGGAGCTGAAAGGCGAGGTCGGCACCGTCTGGATAGACCAGGAGGATGCACAGAAACTGACTGGCCGTAGTTACTCATGGTTCTACCAGAACCGTACGGCAGGTACCTTGCCCGTTGCCCAGATGCCGCGCACCCACGGCAGCCGCCGCGTGAAATACAGCCGGGCTGATTGCCTCAAATACGGCCGGCAGCATGGACACCTTCCCCCAGATGGTGTTTAACTATCTGTTGCTACTATCGCTGAACAGCAATCATAGTTCTAATCGCAAGAGCCCTGGGTAACTGCCCTATTGGCTTATCCTTACCCAAAAATTAAACGCCCTTCCGGCCATGTGGCCGGAAGGGCGTTCTTGCGCAGTTTTTCTACCCAAGTTCTTTCCGCTTCGTACTTATCATCATTCACCTACCGGAACTTGTTATGTGCGGCCGCTACACATTCACCGCCCCTCGCGATCTTGTGAAGGAGCGATTTGGGGTTTCTTTGCCCAACGACTTATTCGCCACCTACAATGCGGCACCCTCGCAGCTATTGCCTGTCATCACCAACACGACACCGGATACTGTACAACTCTTTCAGTGGGGCCTGCTGCCCGCTTGGGTGAAAGACCTCAAAACAGCTATCAAGCCCATCAATGCCCGTGCAGAAACACTAGCCGAGAAGCCGTCCTTTCGCCAGTTGCTACAGCGTCGGCGGTGCTTGGTGCTAGCCGATAGCTTCTACGAATGGCAGGCACCGAGTGCAGGTAGCAAAGGACCTAAAAAGCCGTATCGGATACTACTCCAAAATGAGGAGCCGTTTGCTTTTGCTGGCCTGTGGGACCAGTGGGTAAACCGCGATACTGGCGAAGTGCACCCTACCTTTACAATTATTACGACTGCCCCTAACAGCCTCATGCAGCCTATCCATGCTCGGATGCCTGTCATTCTCCCCACGCGTGAAGCGGAGCATATGTGGCTGAATGATACAGCCTCCGATCAGGATTATCAGGGCCTATTGCAGCCGTATGTAGCCGAACAAATGCAGGCGTATACCGTGAGCACAGAAGTAAACTCGCCGGGCAACAATTCGGCGGCGTGTGCTGCCCCCTTCATCTGGGGGTAAGCCACGCGAAGTAACGGCTGTTGATCTGCCAGGATACGACATATCTAAAAGCCCTTTTCACTGTATAGCGACGAGGGCTTTTAGATATGTAGGGAAGAGCAGAAGCAATCGGCCGAATGCTCGGCGGCTAATGGGCTACCAGCAGCTTTCGCGTCGTGATAAGGCCATCATACTGCACGCGCACCCAGTACACGCCCTCCTGTAGCTGTCTGATGGGTAAGACCTGCGTAATGCGGGCCAGCGCCCCCCCCCCTGATTTTCACGCCTGCTTATATATCCGCTTGGTGCTTATTTGAGAATGCGTACGGGCCGTACAGCAAGGATACTATCTTGAAAATAGATGGATGATAACATCAGTGCTTCACTTCGTCCAGGTGTTTTTGCGGCTTTACGACCTTGAGGAGCCGGCTGCACGCCTTCTGCGCTGAGTCCAGCTTTTAAGGCTTTATTCTTTTCCTTATCAAATCCCGTCGATGACTCTGATGTTTCTCCTATGCCGAATGATAAATCTCCCTCTGCCTTCGATTCAGCCTTCCCTCCTTTTATTCCAATCTCCTTGGACTTTGCCAGCCATCCAGGGGCATGCACTTCAAGAAGATAGGGACTTTCTATTGTAAGATATGTAAGGGAGTAGTTGAAGTAGCTCGCCCAAGGCTGTCCTGTATCTCCTAATAAAATACCGGGCGGATTTAACCATGTCATTGCCTCCTGTTTAGTCATGGCCCGATAAAAATATTCCTGACTATCCATATCTACCGCCGGCCTAGTTACATGATGAGGTTGCAGTATATATCCGTTAGGTGCTCCCGTACCTGGATGTAGGTATTCGTCCATATGGTATCTATCCACTATATCATCATCAGATTGCGATGCTCTATCCTGCTCTAGCGTTGCTACGCGGGCAGTGGCAGAATCTACCACGTCCTGTATCGAATCAAAATCGATGGTATCCTGACTCAGTATGTACCCTTTAATTACACTTCTTATCATGCCCGCATTACCAAATGGAGTGAGTGCCGCGCCCATTACCTCCCTGAGTTGTCCCATATTCGCAATGGTCTTGGGTGGGTCTTGTATGCGAACGATTCTTTGGGCAACAGCCTGCGTTGACAGCATTCCGTTGTTGCCTGTTGGAGCTTGCTGTTTATCCGCTGCCTTCTTTTCATAGAAGGATTGTGTCGCCTTCATGCCCATTACATCGGCTTCCTGTTCCAATCCCGCATCATCATTCACTCCGACGCCCTTCAACTGCCGGGTAGCGCGCACCCGTCCCTGCTTCTGCTGTACCACGTGCCAGGCCTCGTGCGGCAGGTGCTGCTCCTGCCCAGGGGCCACGTGAATGTCGGTGCCCTGGGCATAGGCATGGGCTTGCAGTTGAGCTGGCTGGGCAGAGTTATAATGCACCCGTACATCATCCAGTGAGTAGCCTGATAGGTTCTCTACCCCCATTTTCAACGCATCAGGTAGTCCAGTACGGTTACGGGCGGGCATGCTGGCGGGCACTGACTGGCTCTGCTGCTTGGGACTCGTATCAATGGCCGCCTGCTGTTGTCTTTGGGCAACCAGGTGCGGGCTGTTGTTGATGGCCGCTTGCAGAGGGGAATAGGCCATTGTACCGAACGCTCCCACGGTCTCGCCGGCCGATTGTTTCTCCGTTTGGGTAGAGGTGTATTGCATGTCACTATACATCTGTATATCAGCAAACAAGCTATGCAAAAAGCCCCGGCCTGCAACAGGTCGGGGCTTTTTAAATATTGACGGATACCTTATGGCTGCACCAGTAGACGCTGCACGCTTAGAGTGCCAGCCTGTCGAAGTCTCACTACATACACACCGGCCGGCAGGGAGTGGGTCGGCACTGAGAGCGTGTGCGGGCCCGCACTTTGCCACTGCGCCGAGCGAAGCACTGCCACTGTTCGACCAGCCAAGTCCAACACATCGGCTTCCACTGTTGAGGCAACGGGTAGATAGTAAGACAAGATAGCGGAGGTAGAGGCCGGGTTGGGGAACAGCTCCAGAGCTAATTCCGGCTGGGCCGCCTTGGTAGGCGTGGCGGTGGTCAGCGTATACCAGATGGGCGAGGTCACTATGCGGTCCCCGTCCTGCTGAACAATCACGGCGTAGTAGTAGGCAGTAGCGCCCACGGTCAACGCCGCGTCGCTGTAGCTCAAGGCCGTGGGGCCTGTAACGGTTGCTACCGCTTGCGCGGCTTGCCCACTGCCGGGCGTGCCCTTGAGCAGGGTGATGGAGCGAATGGCTTCCCCGTCCAGGTCGTTGACGGAAAGCGTCAGGGCCGGGGCAGTGCCGCCCGTGAAGATGCTGCCCATTGGCTGCCCGTTCAGGGAGAAGGTTACTTCCGCGTTCCAGTCGTCGGAGGCGTAGAAGCTGCGCTGCCGCAGGGCAGCGAGTAAATCCGCCTTGGTCAGGCTAGGGGCCACGACGACCAAGCGGCCATCGGTCGTGCGGTTGAAAGTCGTGTTGTGGTTGTCGTGGTCGTAGCTGATACCCACGTGGTAGCCCTTCGCCAGCAAGGTCGTATAGGTGCTCTCGTAGCTACTGGTCGAGGGATTACTGTAGGTGGTATTGGTCGAAGTGGCCGGGCCGGAGCGCAGTACCGTACCCACCACGGCCGAGTCGGCCCGGGCGTTGAAGGCGGCGGTGGTTAAGTTGTTGTAGTCCCCGCTGGAAGGGTGGGCCAGCGTAGCAAACGCGCCGGGCCGCTTATTGATCTGCCGGAACAGGGCCTGGTAGTCGCTGCGGGGTACGTACACGTCGTAGTTGCCCGTCTCCCAGCCCAGCAGCTCATTGACCCCGTACACCAGTACGTGGCCCCCGCCGCTTATTACGCCCCACTCCATGCCGTAGAGGGCTACGAACTGGCTGTTGGTGGCCTGGTCGGCCTGTTGCAGGCCCCGCGCGTAGTTAGGCAGGCTCATGCCGGCCTGAGAGTGGTTGTGATCCGAGATGCCCAGAAAGTCCGAGTGCAGGGAGGCATCGGCAAAGGTGAAGTCCTGCAAAGGCGTCGAGGCCCCCGAGGTGCCTGCGTCCTGGTTGCCGTCCGAGTAGGCCGAGTGCCCGTGCAGGTTGCCGAAGTAGAAGTTGCGCGTACCAGGTGGTGGGGTCGGGACGACCAGTTGAGCCGTGGCCGGGACCGCCAGTTGGTAGGCTGTGGCGCAGCCCGTGCCATTGTATTCGTACACGGCCGCGTAGACGGTTTGCCCGCTGGGCAGGCCCGAGACGGTGACGCTGTTACCCGTGCCGGCATACACCACGTACTCCCCGGCGGCCAGGATTGCCCCACCGCCGAAGGAAGTCGTGGCGGGGTAAGTCGTGCCATTGGCTGGCACACCGGTTGGCGCTTGTCCGGCGCGCAGCACGACCAGTCGGCCGCTCCCGTTGCCGGGTTGCCAGGTGAGCACGGCTCCGTTCGTGCCGCTCAGCGTGGCCGTGGCGCCGGTCGCGGCCACCGTGGGTGCGGGCTCCAACTGACAGGCGGGCGTGGTAAAGGTGAAGCTGGCCGGATTGCTTTGCAGATAGTTCGTGGTACAGCCGCTGCCCAGGGCCTCGTAAATCTGCACCGAGTAGGTGGTATTCGGGCGCAGGCCCTGCACGCCCATGCTCGTGCCCACGCCGGAAAAGACGCTGAACGCCCCCGTGCCCAGACTGGCTCCCGTGCCGAAAACGCCCCCGTCCGGATACAACGTGCCATCGACAGGCGCGGAGGTACTCGCGCCGGGCTGGCGTACCACGACCAAGTTACTGGTGCCGTTGCCCGGCTGCCAGGCCAGCGTGACGGAGGAACTGGTAAGCCCCGTGACGGGGAGGGCCGTGGGGCCTTGCGTGGGCTCCGGTCCCGTAACGCAGGGCGAGGAAGCATAGATATTATCAAATACGGCGTACTCGGTTTCCGTCGTGACGTGGTTCCATAGCCCGCCTAGGTACGGCAGGGACGTGCGGGTGTAAACGGAGTCCGAGCGGCTGCCCACCCGCACGAAGCTAGCGGTGGCCGGGTCCTCGAAGGTCATGTTGTTAGCGGCCTGTTCCAGCGTCCAGGTACTTTCCTCCGGCGAGTAGGTGACCCGTACCGTGAAATACGGCCCCGTCGTGGGCAAGGCTGGTACGGCCACGGCCGCTAGGGTCTTCAGCACGGTCGTGGCCGAAAGGCCGTTGGTGTAGCGCACTAGGCGCAAACTGTCGCTAGCTCCACTGTTGCCATAGACCACGGCGTAGCCGGAACCCGTCAGCAGGTCGGCGGAGCTGCCGGCCACCACGAAGCCTACGGCGTAGTTGTTGTTGAGAAAGCCCGAGGGGTTGGGCCGTGACTGTTGCATGTTCCACGACCAGCTCAACGAGCCCGGGTTGGTTTGCAGCGCCACGTTGTAGCGGCCGCTCATGTCGCGCACAGCAAAGTCCCGGCCCAGAAAGCGGCTGCTGAGTCGGAGCTGATTGCTGGCCACGGAGACGCTGCCGGGGGCAGCCGTTTCCGTTTCCGCCCACCCGTTGCCCACGCTTGGGTTGTCGGCCCGGTTGAAGTCATCGAGCAGCGTGGGCGTCTGGGCCAGGGCCACGGTGGAAGTGAGTAGCCCTCCCAGCACCAGCGGGCCGAGGCGGGAAAGAGTAGAAAAAGCCATACGCCAAGGGGGGATAGTGTTGGAGTAAAGATACGCCCGAGCTACCCTGCTTGCTAGTGTGCCAGATCACCAGTACATTATATCCCCGAACTCCTATGCCTCGCGTTTCCCTATGCTACTCGGTCATTTACAATTCCGCGCCCTTCCCTACGAACAGCAAGGCAGCTATATCATCGAACACGGCCGGTATCTGGCCCACCGCTGGCACGAGAACTACGGCGTCAACCTGTACTGGGTCGGCTCCTTCTTCTGTGAAATCTGGCTGGAACAGGACTGTTTGGAAATGGAGCAGTTTCGCTCGTTTACGAGCTTCGAGTGTCTGGACGCGTACCTACCCTTTCTGCACCTGCCCGAGTATTAAGCGCGCCCGATAGAGTGAAAGAACATGCAAGGGATAAATCTTTTACATCCCTGTTTTTCAACTCGGTGAATAGTTTGTGCGCTTGCTCCCACCGACCCATATTGCCGGCTCATTCTATCCTATCAGACAATGAAGAAATTACTAAGCGGCTTCGCGCTGCTGCTGGCCCTGACTTCGGCCGCTCCCATCTCTACCATCACGCCCACGGTAGTATCAGCCACTGTGGCAGAATCGGCCGTCTATGTGTGCATGAGCAAGGGTAGTGTGGCCTACCACATTTCAGACCGTTGCTCTGGGCTCAACCGCTGCACGCATACGGTCAAGGCTATGAGTGTGAGTGATGCCTAAGAGTTGGGCAAACGGGCCTGTCAGAAGTGCTATTAGATAGTGATTGTATGCCTTGTCGAACGGCTAAAAGTTGAGCGGCATCTATATGGGCTACACTATTCCCCATAATCTTTACTAAACAGCATTGTCACCATCTTCAGTAAATTGCCCCATATCTAGAAGTATTCTGTTTGGAAGATTATAATGTTGGCTCCTCTTTTCCAAAGCCGTGTTCGCGTCATTCAAGATGTTTTGCCCACAGCTCACGAGCCGCTGCTAGTGTTGACGGAAGAGTATGAGAGTTATTATCTGAAGTATCATAAGGCATCTTACAACGCTCATGAAATGCAAGCTGAGTGGTTGTGTGCGGCGCTTTTGCGAGAATGGGGCATTCCAACACCTGATGTCGCAGTACTCACCATAGGAGAGGCTGTAATATCAAATTTGCCAAGCAATGCCAAGCGGGCAGCGTCATATTTGAAAAAGCCTTGTTTTGGCTCAAAGGCAATTCTGGGAGCGCAAGACTCTGTCGAACTGTTGAATGGGCAGATTGAGTTGGAAAAACTTAGCAATGCAGAAGATTTGGTATGGCTTGCACTGTATGATGCTTGGATTGCCAATGATGACCGGAGGGCATCCCATCATAATACACTGCTTGCTCCTGATGATAGCGGAAAGAAGTATATTATATGGGCTATAGACCATGCATATGCCTTTAGTAGAATAGACCTTTGCTATTTGGACCCGCAGTATCTGTATTGTGATTTTAAGAAGAACTTAATTAGCGCAACCGCGACCAAAGCACACCTCAGAAGGTGGCGTCAACATCAACCTCTATGGATAGAGGAGGAGTTAAGATCAGGTTTCTATCTTCGCGTAGAAAATTGCCAGAAACGCTTCCTCGACATATGCGAGTGGCTGCCTCCTTCGTATAAATTAAGTGAGAGGTCGCAAACTGCTTTGTTCAACTTTTTGTTTTCTGAATCACGGCAGGAGCTATTACTGAGCCGGTTTTTTGAATGCTTACCATGAAAACAACTCCTTTCCATACACTGATTCGCATAGCGCCTAATCCGGCGTCGGGCGAAGCTGTAGTCGTAGGGATCGTTTTCTTTGATGGTATGCGTCACTGGCTACGGATATCTCAGCGCAAAGTGCGTTTGGCGGGTTTGTTAGCTCCGAATCTTAAAGGTGTGATTCGTGATGCTATTTCTAATGTAGAGAGAAGAGTGGCGCTCGATACCCAAGAACGTCAGTCTGCTTTTGCAGCTTCTGTAAAGCCTTCAGGTAATGACCTGTTAAAGCCCTCTGACTGGGATTATCTTAGTCGGTACTCTAACGGTATTATGAGAGTCAGTCCACGTAGTGCGGTGGCAATATTTGAAGATGAAAGCCCCGAAAACGTCTTTGAACAATTGTACATTCAATTAGTGGACGGAAACAACGTTCAAGAGAAGGTTGACAAAGCAATAAATACCCCTCTAGTACAAGAGACTGTCATACAACTGATGGAACGGGTAAAGCCAGTTGTACACACTAATTTGAAGATAACAGATCGTCAATTACCTGAGCTCTTCTTTGAGTTTAGAATGGAGTGCATTGGTCTGAATGGGTCATTCACTGCTGCTCATGCCTTACCCTTGGAGTCTTATGGTATGGATACACTTCAGCAGCACGTTTTTGAATATGATACTGTGGCGCGCAGCCTTCTACGTAAATTTAAGAGAGACCCTAGCAAAAGTGCATTTTACCTCTTATGCGACGAGCCCAACGAAGAGTCTGACCCTGATAAACACAAGTTTTGGCGTGCTGTAAAGGAAAACCCACTGCTTACAGTGATTCCATCTGATGAAGCAGATATGGTAGCGGAACGTATAGAGAAAACAGGAGCAAGAAGGTTTTTGAAACCTGAATCGCAGCAACAGCAGGCCGCGTAGGCAACCAGATTGATGTTACAAATAACGGAGCCCGTGTTACTGTGAAGTAATGCGGGCTTCGCTATTTATAGTGATATATGCGAGAGGAACGACCCTATAGTGTAAACCACTGTGTAAACCAAAACCAAATCAGCCACCCAGACTCGCGTCTAAGTGGCTGATTAACAGTGAGCGAGAAACGAGGTTCGAACTCGCGACCCTCAGCTTGGGAAGCTGATGCTCTACCAACTGAGCTACTCTCGCTTAATGTAGGTTGGTACGGCAAAAGTACGCGGCAGAAATCAATTTACAATCCGTTGCGTATCGGATAGCATGCTTAATTTGCCCGATCATCAGTACTGATAGGCTGCATAAGTGCGAGAAACCATGCTGGGGTACGGCGGTAGCTGGTTGAGTGTTTATTTTTTGTTTCAATGTTTGTTCTATGGCCTGGCCTTTGCCTCCCGCTACCCGCCGACTGGTAGGGTTACTGTTTCTGACTGCCGGCTTTATGCTGCTGATGGGCGTGGGCCTGCGGCTTTATGTCGTGTACGATACTTATCAGCGTCTGGGAACCGACGCGCTGGCCGCGCAGCAACTGGTATTGTACATGATCATGCTGGTAGCGGCCCTGATGATGCTGCGCTACGGCTGGCGTGAGCGACGCGGCAACGACACGGTAGACTAAGCCCGTTACCTTTGTGGCCCATTGCCCATCTGCGCTTCTTCTGCCATGACTACTCCGCTTCGCATCTTTGTTGCCAAACGCAACCCGGCCACTGCCACCCAGCTTGCTGAAATGGGCCGCCGCATGTTCCACGACACGTATGCTGCTCAGAACCGGCCCGAGGATATGGCAGCGTACGAAGAAGCTACTTTCAGTCCTGATAAGCAATTGGCTGAGCTGCAGGATCCTGATACCGTGTTTCTGCTGGCGCAGATGGTACAGGAAGTAGTAGGCTATGCCAAGCTCAAGCTCCATTCTACTCTGGGCCTCGACCCGGAGAAAACGCCCGAAGACCGGCTGGAGATTGAGCGGCTGTACGTGGCCGAGGACTGGATTGGCACGGGTCTGGGAGCCTCGCTTATGCGTCGGGCCATTGAGGAAGCGCGTGAGCAGGGCTGCCGGGCCATTGTGCTGGGAGTGTGGGAAAAGAACGAGCGCGCCCGGGAATTCTACCAGCGGTTTGGCTTCAGGCGCATTGGTGAGCATACTTTCACTATCGGCTCCGATGTGCAGAACGACCTGATTCTGCGCAAGGGCCTGTAAGGCCAGGGTTGATTACTGAGCCCGTGCCAAGGATTTGCCCTTTATTTTCTTTTAACTACCTGCCGCCCTTGGATACTCTTCGGTCTGTGTGCTTTGCAGTTTGCCACCCGATGGGAGTTGCGGCCCTGTTCCTGCTGGCTGGCTGCTCCGGCAATACGGGTTCAGAAGCGGCTGCCACGGTGCCACTGCCTACGGGCCACTACGAAGGGCCCATCAGCTACCAGGGTGCAGAGTTGCGGGTAGCATTGGAGCTGCGCGAAATCAGTCCGGGAAAGCTGCAGGCGGAAGTAAGTTTTCCTCAGCTGCCCGGACTTGAGTTTGAAGCCGCCCGCGCCAGTTATCAGGCCCCGCAACTGCGGCTGGAGCAGCTGGCGGCTCAGCAAGGAGGCATTACGGTGCAGGCAGTCCGGGAAGGAAACTTTCTGCGGGGGGTATTGCGCTGGGATAGTCTGCCGGCTGATTTTGTGTGGGTACGTCGGGGCGAAGCCGCCGCGCGGGGTTTTCGGGAGCAGGCCTTGGCCGTTCCCCGCACCGGCTTCCGCCGGTTGCGCCTGCTACTACCCGATGATACGCTGGCTCAGCACCCGGCCCTAGTGCTGCTCGCTACACCAGCAACTGCTGCCGCGGCTGGTAATCGGGCAGTGTATCTGGCCCGTCGGGGCTTCGTTACGGCGGTTGTGCCCGTAGCGGTAACGTCCGACTCCACAACTGCCCAGACTACAGCGGCCGTGCTGGCTACTGTGCGCCGGCAAGTAGGCGTTGATTCCAGCCGGGTCGGCTACTGGGGGCGCGGCCCGGCCACTGTGCTGGTGGCTGCTGCGGCCGGGCAGTTGCCGCGTCCCGGTTTTGTGGTGTTGGAAGGCGCCTCAGCCGCCACGCGGGCCGAAGCTCAGCCGTATCAAGTGCTGAGTCAGCAGCGCATTCCTACGCTGTGCCTGTATGCCAGCCTCGATACGACTGTGCAGGTGCAGGCCAGTGCGCGTCGGCTGCGTACGGCGCTGGGGTACCGCAAAGGCACGCAGGTACGCCTTATTCCACAAGCCTCTGCCGATTTTGTTCAACCCGGCCGCTTCCTTTCTGATGGCCAATGGCAATGGCCCCAACCGGCGGCTGGCTATTGGAATGGCCTTACCGAATGGCTTGGGCAGCGGTAAGCCGATTTTATAAAATCAGCAGACCCTTTTCGCGTAACAGCTGCCAGGCCGGGCTCAGCAGAAACTGCTCCCAGGTCTGCCCGGTGGTGGGGTAAGTGGCAGCCGCTTCTTTCAATAAGACTTTAGTATCGTACTCGGTGCTGAGACGGGTGAGTAATTCGTGCAGCCAAGAGCCAAGAACGGCCGGTACGCTTACCTCAAAATCCTCCGCCTGCTCGTAAAACGTGAGCACGGCCCGGCCCTTTTTACCGGGTTCCTGGCGCAGTTCGGGCGCGTTGCCCAGCCAGAACAGGCGGTTGTTGGGCCGGCTGGCATCGGGTTTGGCGGGTTCCTGCAACGCCTGGCTGATGAGGTGGCGCGGGACGGTGGTTTTGGGTACCCGGAAATCAAACCAGAAGCTCAGGGGCTCCTGCAGCGCTACGCTATGCAGGTAGTTGTACAGGGCTTTGGCCAGGCCCGGGCCAAACTTTTCATGATTGGTACCAGTGGGGTCATCGTGCCACAGGTCGTTCCAGGCGAAAGGGCCGGGCTCGGGGCCGGTGGGGACTACCTGGTACTTCGCCGGGTTCTTGCCCACCGGCGAGTGCGCCGTCATGGAAAACCGGTGCCAGTAGCCGCTCTGTACAATGCCGGCCTGAAACAGCTGCCGCACTATTTCCAGCGAGTCCACGGTTTCCTGGGCGGTTTCAGTGGGGAAACCGTACATCAGGTAGGCGTGGACCATGATGCCGGCCTGGGTGAAGCCATCCGTCACGCGGGCGACCTGGGCAATGGTTACGCCTTTCTCCATGAGGGCCAGCAGGCGGTCTGAAGCCACTTCCAGGCCGCCACTGACGGCAATGCAGCCCGAGGCTGCCAGCAGCCGGCACAGGTCGGGGGTGAAGGTTTTCTCGAAGCGGATGTTGCCCCACCACGTAATGCTCACCCGGCGCTTCAGCAGCTCCACGGCCAAATCGCGCAGGGCCAGGGGCGGGGCGGCCTCATCTACGAAGTGGAACCCCGTCTGGCCAGTCTGGGCAATGATCTGCTCGATTCGGTCCACCAGCAGGGCGGCCGGGGCGGTTTCGTAGCGCGAAATGTAGTCCAGCGTCACGTCGCAGAACGAGCAGCGTTTCCAGTAGCAGCCGTGGGCAATGGTGAGCTTGTTCCAGCGCCCGTCGCTCCAGAGCCGGTGCATGGGGTTCAGCACCTCAATCACCGATAAATACTCCGTCAGCGGCAGATCAGCATAGTCCGGCGTGCCGACCTCGGGGTGCGGAACATCGGGAGCCGGATGGTTGATATATTCCACCTCACCGGCCGCGTTGCGCAGGAAAGTGCGTTGGAGTTGGTGAGTAGGTATTGATTGGAGAGAAACGTCATGTTGAGCCTGTCGAAGCATCTCTACCGCTTCGTTGCCTTGGAATTGATTAGTCAGCGGTAGAGATGCTTCGGCAAGCTCAGCATGACGTTCTGTATGGCCGCTAATAGCTTCCAAAAGCCGCAGCCACGGGCCTTCGCCGTCGTCCAGGGTCAAGAAGTCGATGTACTCGAAGAAGCGGGGTTCCCGGATGGTGCGCAGCTCGGTATTGGGGTAGCCGCCGCCCATGCTGGTATAGGTGCCCGGGCGGGTCTGCTTCACGCGGGCCGCCAGTCGCAACGCCCCGTACAGATTGCCAGGAAACGGCACCGTGAAGCCCACAATATCGGGTTGGGCGCGTTCCAGCAGCGTATCCAGCAGCTCCAGCAGCATCCGGTCAAGCAGGTTGGGCTCAGTCTGCAGGGCGTCGTGGAGCGCGTCGAAAGTGGTGGCCGACATGCCCAGCTTCTCGGCGTAGCGCGAAAAGCCAAACTGCGGACCCACAGTCTCCTTGATCAGGTCGCCCAGGTCTTCGAGGTAGAGCGTGGCGAGGTGGCGGGCCTGGTCGGTGAGGCCCATCGTGCCGAAAGCCGCTTCCAGGTCGGCCACGTTATCAAAACGGCTGGCTTCGGGCAGAAACCGACTGTGGCAGATACGCGGGGCCAGCGTGTTGTCCTTGTTCTGCAGAAACCGGATAACCGGCTCTACGGTGCTCAGGTAGCTGTTTTTGAGGCGCAGCATCCGGCGCGCATTATCGCTCAGGGCAAAGCTGCCGGCTTCAATTTCGGCAAAAACCCGCTGCAACCCCGCCCGCGAAAACAGCTGCAACACCAGCTCCAGCCCCAGATCAGCCTGGGTTACCGCGTAGTCGCGCCCGCCCAGAAACCCCTTGAGGTAGGCCGTAGCCGGATACGGTGTATTTAGCTGCGTAAGCGGCGGCGTAATAAGCAGGATGCGGGGCTGGGCAGTAGACGGCACGGGACAACAACCGCCAACCGGCGGAAAAGGTGTCGGCAAAGGTACGGCCCGAGAGGTTGCCATATCTTCGTTGCTCTTCTATCTGCATCTGACTCGCGCCTGCATCACAACCTGATCTGTCTATGCCACTAACTTCTCCTACTATGCTTCCTGCAATTTCTGGTGACGATGCCATCCGTCTGCTTCAGGCTGGGAAACCGGTGCAGGGTTATCGGATTGTAGGAGTGCTGGCGTCCTATACAAACGGCCATCTTGACTATGCCGTCAGGATAGAAAACTGTTGGGTTGAGGAGTTACGGGGTGCTGCCGAAGAATACCAACGGCCCGTTCAACTGATAAACTCACATTTCGTACAGTGTGACTTCGCTTTTGCTCATTTCCCGCAGGGCCTGACGATAGTTGGCTGCACGTTTGAGAACTATCTGGAATTCCAGGCGGGTGGTCATAACCAACCCGGTTTTCCTGTACAACTGCAAAATAACATCTTCAAAGGCTTCGTCAATTTCTTTGATTGCTGGTACAAAGCCGAGGTGCTAGTTGAGGGCAACATATTTCATCAAGGCACTAACCTGTTAGGAGCTCCTCAAGGCTATTCCGTGCAATTCGATGCTCCGTCTACCATTCAACACAACGTTGGAAACCTGGAGCGCAATGATGAAGGAGGACGCTGAACTACTACCGGCCCATCTTCATCAGCGACGGGCTCAGCCGTAGATACACCTGCCCCGATACGGGCGTGGAGCCGTAGAGGGGTTTCAGGTCCTGATCGGGGCGGTACACGGTGGCCTGAGCGCCCAGCACGAGGTCGGTTTTGGCTACCTGGGCCACGCGGTAGTTGGCGCCCAGCGTGAGGGCGTGGATGGTGTAGTTGCGGTGAACTTCCTCATCGGCGGGGCCAAACAGCGGAATCCGCAGCTCTTCGTTGGATTTCTGCACGAACTCGTAGCGGCCGTACACGGCCGGTTTGCCCAGCTGCACGCTGGTTTCGGCCAGCACCGAGTGGGCGGCCGGGTCGGTGTGGCCGTTTTCTACGTGCTGGTTCATGCCCCACACCAAAGCCGAGGTAATGTAACGTCCCTCGCCCCACTGGCTGCTCTGGATGATGGAGGCCGTGGTGCGCTTCACGTCTTCCTCTGGATGCAGTTCCTCCGGCCGTTTGATGGTAGCGCGGCTCACTTGCAACGCCAGCGCGGCAGTGGGATTCCAACTCAGGCGGCCGGCCCAGGAGTCGGCCCGGGGCCGGTCGAAGCCGTAGCGGTGCTCATCCGGCTCCCGACCCGTGAAGTTGGAGCCTTCCAGCCGGAACTGCTTGTAGCGCAGTCCCAACGTAGCCACCCCGAAGGTGATGTGCGTAGCATCCTGCCAATGGTGACCCAGGGCCGCGTCGGGGTTAGGCATGGCTGAAATTCGGTGCATAAAAGCCACCGGCCCGATGGCCGGCTCGCCGGGGTAGCCTACGTAGGCCGTCAGGTCTACATCCGGCGAAAAGGCGTGCGTATAGCCGATACTCAGGGCCGAGAACAGGTCATGGGGGTGCTGGCGGTCCACCAGGGGCTGGCCTTGGTACGCTTCGCCGCTCTGGAACAGCAGCGGGTAGCCGTTGCCACCTTCCGTAAGCGGATCCAGCGAAATCATGGCTGTCAGGTTCAGCAGACCTTTCTGGCCGATGGGGCGCTGGGCCATCGTCATAAACCAGTTGGGCGCGTCGAAGGTGCTGCCGCCGCGCTGGCCACTACTGCGGCCCAGATTCTGGCGGGTGTAGCGCAGGTACACGGCCCCGTGGTTCATCACCATCCACTTGCCGTGGTGGCTCATCCACATGTACATGGGCGTGTTGTCGGGGTTCCAGGCGGTGCCCGAGCCGTTGCGGTTCATGGGCAGGCTACGAGAGTAGGCGTGGCTCATCGGCATATCGCCGTGGTCCATTCCGCCCATATCGTGGCCGGCGTGCTGGCCTCCGGGCATGGCGTGGCGGCTGGTATCGGCAGGGGCCGGGCTGCCGGGCATGACGTGGCCAGCATGCGGATTGGCCGGGGCCGCCCGTCGGGCAGTATCGGCGGTGGTGGAGTGCTGATGTTGGCCCAGAACCGGAAAGGTTAGCAACAGGCTCAGCACTAGGGTAGTAGAGAAAGCGGAACGCATAAGAAAACAGCTGAGGTACTTGTGCAAATAACTCTGCAATAGTACCCCGGTCTGGTCCCGAAGGTTGTACACAAGCCGGGCGCGTTGCGTGCGAGGTTTGGGCCGAAAAAGCCGAAGCAAGCAGGCCCTAACGCAAAACTCCTGACAGAACCCAAAAACCGGGACTATCAGGAGCTATGCATAAGTACTTGTTCTCGGCTTAGAAGCCTGCGGTTACGCCAGCTGATCCAGCGAGAGGCGGCGCGGCATCAGGTCGCGGCGGAATTCGCTGACCGAGCGGCCGGTTACCTGCCGGAACTGGTTGCTCAGGTGCTGGCCGGAACTGTAGCGCATGTGCTCGGCAATTTCACTAAGCGTCATGTCATTGTAGCTCAGCATCTCCTTCACGCGCTCAATTTTGAGGCGGATCAGGTATTTCTCGATGGTGAGGTTAGCCGTGCGGGAAAATACCTTGCTCAGGTGTGAGTAGGTGGCCGCAAACCGGTCGGTAAGGAAGGCCGAAGTAGTCAGGGGCATCCGCGCCGTGCGCAAGTGCTCCAGGTATTCCACCAAGGCGGTTTTGATTTGTTCTGTAAGCTGATCGGCCCGGCCCATAATTACGTCGAAGCCGGCTTCGCGCAGCATGGGTGCCAGGGAAGCGGGGTCGGCGGGAGTACTTTGGTCCAGTTGGGCCTGGCCCAGCTGCACGTCGGTGGGGCGGTATCCCGCTTGCTCAAGGAGGCTGCGCACGGCATCAATGCAGCGCGGGCAAACCATGTTCTTAATGTGGAGGAGCGTAGTTTTCACGGTTGTTGAGTTGGGTTCAGCCGCGTTGCGGTACGCGTGGGTTTACGAATGGTGGGCGGGGTAGGGTTGGCTTTGGCGCGACGGACCGGTTCCGGTGCCGGCTCGGCCCACATCTTCCCGAACCAGTTGGCCGCTGCCCAATTTACAAAGGGAACTACCCCGAGAAAAGTTACGGCCAGCAGCCAGAAAAATACGAAAAAAGCCCCGAAAACCCGACCGAAGAACTGATCCTGCACACCGTACAGATAGGTGATGAGGGCCAGGGCCAGAGAAAGGCTTATTCCGGCCAGAATTCCCACGCGCCGTAACAGTGGCCGGAAAGGAAATGGACGGGCGGAGGGTCGGTTCATAGCAGCAGATACGGGCCGGCAAAGATAAACGTCTCCCTCATACAAGTTCATGCTGCGTGGGGGACTACAGATCAGGGGAATAGGTGTGGCATGGAAGGACCGATAAAAACAGTAGTGAAATGGTTGTGGTAGAAGAACGGAAATCAGTATACGCAAAAACCAGTGGCGTGGCCAGCCGTACAGATCAAATAGTTGTTCTCATTGCTCTTCCCAATCCAGCCCTTATGAAACTCCCCGTCTTCCTTCGTCCGCTGGTTGCGGCTGCGCTGCTTACCAGCCTTGTCTCGGCCTGTAATACCGGCACCGAAACCGGTGCTACCAACGTAGAGCGCGGTGCCGAGAAAAGTCTCGATCCGGCTGCGTATCAAAATGCCACGCTGGCCGCCGACTCCGCTACCTCCGGCCTGAGCCGGGACACTACCGGCGGCCCCACCGGCCGTCAGCAATACGAGCAGGCCGGCGAAACCACCGACCGTAACCACGACGGTCTGGCCGACTAGCTTTCTTCAGCGCCTTGAAATGCAACGAGCCCGCAACCGTAGTTGCGGGCTCGTTGGTTGTACATCGGGGCGCATCAGCCTGGGGCCAATGGCAGAAGGGAGCTAAGTTGTTTTCGGAAAGGGGCAGTTACTGTCAGCGGGTATCGGGCTCGATTAATAGAATACGAAGCCGTTCGGGCCGATGCCCACCGTAAAGGAGTCGATGGCCACGCCGGTGCTGCGGTAGCGGATGACCTTATCAGCTGCCGTAAACGAGCCGATACCGCCGTAAATCGTTCCATCCTGCGGGTCAACCCCCAGACCGTAGAAGCTGCGCCGGATGAGGGGCGTGGTGGGCAGTGTTGCATCACCGATGCCCAGCGTGTACACGCCCCGACGGTACGAGTAGTAAAGCTGATTTTTGGCGCCGTTGATGGTGAGTTTGCTAGGAGAGCTGGTGTTGGAATCAACCTCGCGTTGCGTGGCTGTGAGCTGACCGGGCGTAATAACCGCCAGGCTGCCTTTGGTAGTGCGGGAGTAGTCCACGGAGTAGTCGGCGTTGTAAGCTACTTTGCCGCCGCTCAGCACCCACACTTTGCCGTCGCGGTCCAGGACTAGGCTGTTTGGCGAGTCACCTACGGTAATAGTGCCTTCCACGGCATCGGTGGCGGTGTTAATGACCGTTACGGTGTTGCCGCCGCTGTTGGTCACGTACAGCCGCGAGCCAGCTACCAGCAATTTTTCGGGCTGCACACCTACTTCAATAGATTTGCTGATGGTGTTCGTCTTCAGGTCCAGCACCGAAACCCGGCCGTTGCTGCCGCTGTACGATACGGTTTCGGTTACGTAGCCTTTGGCTGAAGAAGCAGCGGCAAAGTAGCGCGGCAGTTTCAGGCCGGTAATGGTGGCCTTGGAGCGGAATTTCGCCAAGGATACCACTTCCAGCTTATTGCTGTTGTTCACTACAATGTAACCCAGGCTATCCTGCACGGCCATGCTCTGGGCCACGTCGCCCAACGTCCGGCCGTTGGCGGAGTTGAACAAGGCTTTGCTGGTAACTGAGCTACTAGCTTTGCTGAACAAGCTGATATCGGCGTTGGAGCGCAGGAAGTTGCCTTCGTTCACTACGAACACCGTGCTGGTAACAATGGGCTGTTCGGTAGGCGCTGGCTCATTGTCGGGGTCACAGGCCAGCAGGCCGAGTGTGGCGGCACTGCCCAGGAGCAAACGGCTGGTGAGGCCCGTGAAGGCGGAAAATGGTTTCATGCGGATAAAAAAGGGTTAGGAAAAGAAGTTGTGAATCAGCGCCAGAGCACGCGCAGGCTCAAGCTGCCGTGGCGCAGCGGCATGGCGCGGTTCTGGTAGCTCTGGTAGTCGAGGTTGAGCAGGTTGTAGCCCTGGGCCAGTGCCAGCAGCTTCCAGCCGGGCCGCACGGCCAGTGTGCGGCCCACGGAAGCATTCAGGAGCGGGAAGGAAGGCAGGAACTCCGAGGCCGAGGCATCGGTGTAGCGGTAACCAGTGTAGGTGAAGGCCGTGCTCAGCTGCCAGCCGCGCCAACTGTGGTCGGTGCTGAGGACGGCCGTGTGCAAGGGTACGAAGGGCAACTGCCGGCCCACGGGGTCAGCATCATCAGTAGCTCCTTTGGTTTTGCGCGACTGAGTGAAGGCGTAGCTGCCGCGCACCGTGAGCCGGTACGCGCCGGGCTGCCACGTCAGCTGGCTGCTGGCTTCCAGACCCTGCGCCCGCACCTGCCGCAGGTTGCGCGGCGACCAATAGGAAGCTCCCGGCGTCCACTGCACCCAATTATCTACCAGTTGATGATAAGCCGTCAGCTCGGTTTGCAAGCGCAGGTGGGCCGGTGCAAGGTCGAGCACATGCACCGCGCCGCCCTCGTACCCGAAGCTTTCCTCCGGCAGCAAATTGGGGTTGCCGCCGGGCCGCCAGTACCGCTCGTTGAGAGTGGGGGCGCGGTAGCTGCGTGAGGCGTTGGCCTTCAGCCTGACGGTGTGGGCACCCGCCTGCCAGGCCAGCCACTCGGCCCCGGCAGTAGGGGTCAGGGGCGGTTTGCGGCCCGGCAGCAACGCCTGCCGCAGGTTCAGGGAGAGTTGCAGGCGCGGCCGTGGGTCGTAGCGAAACAGGGTAAAGCCGGAATACCGGTTTTCGGTGCGCGGCGCAGCGCCGTAGCCATCTACTTGCGCCTCAAAGTGCTGGGCCTCGCCTCCCAGCCGCACCGAGGCATTGGACGCAAACCGCCAGGTATGCTCGGCCTGGGCCTGACTGGTGCGCACCCGGGACTCGCTCAGGCCGCTCACGTCGTCGCGGTAGTTGAGGATATCCTCGAACCAGGCGGCCCGGGCGGCCCATTCGTGGCGGGTGCTCACGTAGCGGTAGCCGGCCGTGAGGCGGCGGCTCTGGTCCCGCTCCTGGGCGTTCGTATTGTTGGTGCCGATGCCGGGCTGAATCTGCCGGTCGGCGTCCGTCAGCCAGACCGCCGCCGAAACTTCGCTGTGCTGGCCCAATCGGAGGGTAACATCCTGAGTGAAGCTGGCCTGCTGCAACGCGGCATTTTCCTGCCGCACGCGCACCCGGCCCCGGGCTTCCTGGCTATAATACGTAAAGTCGTTGTCAGCCTGCCGGTACAGCAGGCTGGTGCGGACTGCTACTTTCTGGTTGCTGAACCCGGCTTCCAGCGTACCTGCCCGCAACCCAAAGCTGCCGTAGTCGGCCTGGGCCGCGCCGCGCCAGCCGCGCCCCCACGGCGTTTCGGTTGATAGCAGTACCGTGCCCCCAATAGCCCCATTGCCGTAGGTGCCGCCCGCCGGGCCGGGCTGGATATCGACCTGGGTAGCGCCGCTGACCGGCAGCAGCGAAAAATCGGCCTCGCCCAACGAGGGCAGGTTGATGTTGAAGCCCTGCCAGAGTACGGCCGTATGCCGGGCCGAGGTGCCGCGCAGCGTGATGGAGGCCAGTTGGCCCGGGCCGTAGTTCTTCAGGTAGATAGCCGTGCGGGCACTCAGCGCGTCGGTCAGGGTGCCAATGCGGTAGTTGGCCAGCGCCAGCGTATCGAGCGAGAGGCGGCGGCTGCCCACGGCAAACCGCTCGGACCGCAGGCCAGCCACCCGCACAGTGGGCAGGCGCAGCGTATCGGGAGGGGAAAGGCTCTGGGCCGCTCCGGCCTGGGTGCTCAGCACGGCAAAGCCCGCCAGCCACCACCGGGGCCGGGCGTTCCATACGTGGGGTAAGCGCATCTTGAGAACCAAATTTTCGCAATCGAAAAATTCAGTTCAAAACTTCATCGTTCAGTTGCACAAAGCACCTGAACCCCGAAGCCGAGGCCGAAAACAGACGGGTATTCTGCCCGACCGAAGCCGGGCTACTGGTTTCATTCTCCGCCTTTCCTCCGAAAGCGCTGAACATGGGGAAACGCAAAGGCAGGTCTCCTGGCTTGCTCCGGGCGCGTCGCCTTCCCATTTCGTGGGCTTCCTGTCAGGAAGCCGAAACAGTGGCCGGTGATGACGCGCCGACTCATGAAGCGTACAGTTGCGGGGACAGCTCCGGATTTGAACCGGATTCCCTTTTCAGCCTCGCCCCGCAATCGGGGTCCGGCCACCTTTACAATGGCAAAGATAGGCAATGGCTCGTATAGAACCGTAGCCGCCCGGCAAACTACCGGCTTTGCTCCGTCTGACTTCGTCTCCTGCCCCCTGCAGCATGCCTGTTTTACCACCCGATTTCTACCGCCGACCCAACCCCGTGCAGATTGCCCGCGACCTGCTGGGCAAGCACGTTTACTCTTGCCTCGATGGTCAGCTGACTGGAGGTCGAATTGTAGAAACGGAGGCGTATTCGCACGAGGGTGACGACTCCATGCAGCTACACCTGAAGCGGCGCGGCACCCACGGCCGCGCCTTGCACGAGCCCGGCGGCCGGGTCTACCTCTACCAGGTGTACAACCGCCACACGCTGTTCAATATCAGCACCAACGCCGCCGATAAACCCGATACGGTGCTCATCAGGGCCATCGAACCGCTGGTAGGCCTGGATATCATGGCGGCGCGGCGCGGCGGCATCCCGCCCGATTCGCCCCGCCTGACGGCTGGCCCCGGCCTGCTTACCCAAGCCCTGGGCATCACGCCCGCCCTCAGCGCTACCGATCTGCAGGGTGCCGTACTTTGGCTGGAAGACACGGGCGAAACCATTGCCGAACCTGACGTGCTTGCCAGTCCTCGCGTAGGTCTGGCCTACGCCGGCGAAACCGCCGCCACGCTGCCTTGGCGTTTCCGCCTCAAGGACAGCAAATGGACCAGCCCAGCGAAGTGATTTAGCGAGGTGGTGATCTAGTGAGTCTGACGTTCAATTTGCGCAAGTAGCGCCGATAGAACGCCAGACTCACTAAATCACCACCTCGCTAAATCACAGTTTGTCGCACACCAGGGCCATGAGCTTGCCTTCGAGGTTGGTAGTGGCGAAGATGTACAGCTCGCCACCCTCCCGGATGCCGGTGCGGTGGCGAAATTCGGCCACCGAATCGGGGAAGTTGCGGGTGGTAACGTGGGCGCGGACTTCCGGTCCCAAATGGGCCCTCAGCGCCGCCCCATCGTATTTCTCCACCGCCCGAATTCGGAAAGTCCTGCCGGGGAAATCGGGGCGCAACGTGTCGGAGGTATAGAGGTGGCTGTGTTGGTGCAGCTTCAGCAGTTCGAAGGCCGTGCCGATGCTCTTGAATGCCCCGGCCTTGAGCACGGCCACGTTGGGCTCGTAGAGGTACTGCTGGGGCTCGGCGTAGCGGGCAACGGCCCGGCCCTCGCGCGCCCGGTTCAGCCGGAACTCCTGCTGCTGGCCGGTTCGGAGCAGGTTCACGGTGTACCGCTCGGGGTCCACCGCCGGCTCGGGTCCCAACTCGTACAGCACCTCCTTGCACTCGTTATCCACCGCCACTACCCACAGCCGGCGTACCTGCCGAAGCTCCTGAATGGCCAACTCAATATCGAGCATGGGAGACGTTTTGAGTAGCACACTGCGACTTTTATGCAGCAGCAGCGGCAACAGGCGTAGTATGTCGGGCTCACAGTCCTGCAGGCGGAATATCTTTTTAGCGGCTGTGTCGCGTCGGGCCGGGTCGAGGTAGAGCCAGTCGAACGTGTCGGGGGTGCTGCGCAGAAACTGCACGGCGTCGCCGGTGTGGCACTGCACGTTCCGGATGTTGAGCTGGTTCAGGTTATAGCGGACCACCTCGGCCAGGGCCGCGTTGCGCTCCACGTAGTGAACCTCGGCCACGGCGGCGGCAAAATGCGCAACGTCAACCCCGAAGCCGCCCGTAAGGTCGGCTAGGCGCTGGCCTTGCACCAAAGTGGCCTTAAACGCCGCCGTGCGGGCCGAGGAAGCCTGCTCCACAGACAGCGTCGGCGGAAATACGAGGTCGGGGTTTTCCGCCCAGGCCGGAATCTTGGCGCGGGCCTTCTGGCGCGCCTGAATCTGGCGGATAAGCTCGGGGACAGGTAAGTGGGGGTGGCGGCGCGCTTGCAGCGCCAGGGTGGCAGGGTCGTCGTGCAGGTGCTCGGCAACGTATTGCCGGGCCGCCGTCGGCAGCGGGTATTCCATGTAGGTTTCCTACGAAAACAGGTCGGCCCCGAACGTAAATCCGAAGCCGGCCAGGGCGAAAGACGTCATCAAACGTAAGCAGGAATCCGACAATTGTCAGCTCCCTGGCAGCACGTTGCAGCCTGAGCAGGCTAAAAAGAACATTCCGGGCGAAGGCTCCGAAGTCGCCATCTTATTACAGATGGCTAACTCCCAAGTCCGCCCGGAATGACCCGAAAACAGGAAAGATGCTAGCGTAGGTTCCAGCGCAGGGCCAGCATCGGCTGCCCGGTACGGCTGGCGGCAACGCCCACCGCGCTGGGGCGCAACTGGTACAGCGCACCCGTGCGGGCGGCCGGCATCCCGGCGTTGTGCGCTTCTACCGCCCGCTGAAAATGCGAGTTTGTGTTGCGGGAGATGAAGATATTGCTCAGCAGGCTAACCGCTGCCACCCCGATGGCAACCTGCTGGGTATTATTAAAATATTGCTCTTTCTCATTGAGCGCCAGCACCTGCTGCCCGTACACGCCCACCGCACCTATAAAGGTGAGCCGCTCGGCCACGAACAGCCATTTCTGCCGCCGGTAGCTGTTCAGGTTATCCAAGGCTTCTTGGTTGCCGGCCAGGTATGGCCGCAGGCGCTGGCCGAAGAAGCCGGCGCTCTGGTATTCGCCCTCCGTGGTGCCCGCGCCGGTAGTGAAGTAAAAGTTCTTCTGGACGCCGTTCAACCCCCGCTCTTTATCTTCCGGAGCCAGCCGGATGACGGTAGTAGCCTGCTGAGCTTGGGCTGAAAGAGAGAGGCCAAGAACACAGCCTGCAACAGCAACTGAACGGCGTAAAATGCTGGAAGTGTGGTTCAAAAGTAGTTGGGGCATAAGGACAAATCTACTGCACAAATATTCAGCCTGCTAAGTGTTTGGACGAGAAAAAAGTGCAATTCATCGAGGAAAAGTTTTAGTGCTCATCCAACAAAACAGCAACTGCCTTCGTTGAGGCACTCAGTTCACCTACTTTCCTGCTTATGAAAACCCTGACTTCGCTTTTCCGTCCGGCTGTTTTGTTGGCCGCCCTGCCGGCTGTTCTGGCTTTCTCGGCTTGCTCCAACAACGACGACGACAATACCACGCCCACGCCCGATCAGGGTAAAGTGCTGATTTCGCACGCGGCCGCCTCCGCTAATATTCCGGTAAAGGCCTTGGTGAATGACACGGAAGTTGGTCAGCTTACCTACGGCCAGACAACCAGTGGGTACCTGAATGTAAACGCTGGTTCTCCTACCCTGAAAATTAATAACAGCGCAAACCAGACGGCTGCTACTCAGCAGGTGACTATTGCGAAAGACCAGAATTATTCGGTTTTCGCTTATGCGCCCACCGCCACCACGGTAGGGTTGGTGTCTTTCACGGATGATTTAACGGCTCCAGCCAGTGGGCAGGCCAAAGTGCGAATCGTACATCTGGCCCTGAATGCCCCCACTCCGGTAAAGCTCTCCCAAGTGACGGTGGCCGGGGCTACTGATGTACCAGGGGCCAGTGCCGCCTTCGGGGCCGCTTCGGGTTTCGTTTCCATTCCGGCAGCCTCTTATAACCTGCTTGTGACTACCGGCAGTGCCTCTACGCCAGTCGTTATAGTAGGTGATGGCACAGGAAACAGCTCCACAACGGCATCGAAAAACTACGAATCGGGTAAGATCTATACGGTAGTAGTGCGGGGCATCACGAGTAACCTGGATCCGGCTTTGCAGCCTAAAGCCGTTGTGATTCAGCACAATTAACTGCGCTAACTCATGTGGTACATAAGAAAGTCCGCCCGACAATATTGGGCGGGTTTTTTTGTGTGTAAAGTGTTGAAAGTCAGTATAGGATGAAAAAGCGTAACAAATTGAATATCTTTGCGGTTGAAACGCAACACGCATTCCAGCTACCAACACTATGGTTGATACCAAGACCACGGCCTACGTTCCGTACAAAGTAAAAGACATGAGCCTCGCTGAGTGGGGCCGCAAGGAAATCCGTCTGGCCGAGGCCGAGATGCCCGGTCTCATGTCGCTGCGGGCCGAATATGGCGACAGCAAGCCGCTGAAAGGCGCACGCATTGCCGGCTGCCTGCACATGACCATCCAGACTGCTGTGCTCATTGAGACGCTGCAGGCCCTAGGCGCTGATGTTACGTGGTCGTCGTGCAACATCTTCTCTACCCAGGACCACGCTGCCGCCGCTATTGCTGCTGCTGGCATCCCGGTATATGCCTGGAAGGGCCTGAATGAGGAGGAGTTCAACTGGTGCATCGAGCAGACGCTGTTCTTCGGTGAAGACCGCCAGCCTCTGAACATGATTCTCGACGACGGCGGCGACCTGACCAACATGGTACTGAATCAGTACCCTGAGCTGGCTGCCGGCATCAAAGGCATTTCGGAAGAAACCACTACAGGGGTGTTGCGCCTGCTGGAGCGCGTGAAAGCCGGGACCCTGCTCATGCCCGCTTTCAACATCAACGACTCGGTAACCAAGTCGAAATTCGATAACAAATACGGCTGCAAAGAGTCGGCCGTAGATGCTATCCGCCGCGCCACCGACACGATGATGGCCGGTAAAGTAGCGGTAGTAGCCGGCTACGGCGACGTAGGAAAAGGCACGGCTGCCTCGCTGGCTGGTGCCGGTGCCCGCGTTATCGTCACCGAAATCGACCCCATCTGCGCCCTGCAGGCGGCCATGGACGGCTTCGAGGTGAAGAAAATGGAAAACGCCATTCCGCGCGCCGACATCGTCATTACCACCACCGGCAACTGCGACATCATCCGCGAGGAGCATTTCCGTGCTCTGCGCGACAAAGCCATTGTCTGCAACATCGGTCACTTCGACGATGAAATCGACATGGCTTGGCTGAACAAAAACTACGGCCACACCAAGGACACGGTGAAGCCGCAGGTTGACATTTACACCATCGAAGGCAAAGAGGTGATTATCCTCGCCGAAGGCCGCCTCGTAAACCTGGGCTGCGCCACTGGCCACCCTTCGTTCGTGATGTCGAACTCGTTCACCAACCAAACGCTGGCCCAGCTGGAGTTGTGGCAGAACGCCGATCAGTACGAAAACCAAGTGTACACCCTGCCCAAGCACCTCGACGAGAAGGTTGCCCGTCTGCACCTCGCCAAAATCGGTGTGGAACTGGACGAGTTGACGCCTAAGCAGGCCGATTACATCAAGGTGCCCGTAGAAGGCCCGTTCAAATCGGACCTGTACCGCTACTAAGCGGCTACGCCATCTGACCTATAATAAAAACCCCGCCCGGCACTGCGCCGGGCGGGGTTTTTACGTTTCATATTCTGTTGAACTGAAGTGCTATTCCGCAAAAAACGGCTGCCCCACCAGCTGCTCCGACTGTTGCCAGAGCTGCTGCACGTTTGCCTCGGTATTGAATTCTGACTTCACCGGCTCAGGCTTTTTCTTGGCAAAGTAGCCGCCGCTGATGTCGGCCACTTCCGGCGAGGTGGCGAGGTAGATACTGGTTTGGGCACCGTCTTCGGAAGTGGTCATGAACGGTGCGGCTGCCTTGTAGAAGGCCCGCGTGAACCACGTGGAGTTGCTGCCGAAGTTGCTGGCTACTACGCCTGGGTGCAGGCTGTTGGTGGTGATGTTGGAAATGCTGCGCTGCCGTAGCTGCCGGGCCAATTCCTGGGTGAACAGGATATTGAACAGCTTGGAGTTGGCGTAGGCCCGCATAGGCGAGTAGCTGCGGGTAGCGTTTAGATCAGCTAAATCGGGCTTGGCGAACTTGTGGGCCATGGAAGCCACGTTGATGATGCGGGCCGCCGAACTCTGGCGCAGCTTCTCCAGCAGCAGGCTGGTGAGCAGAAACGGCCCCAGATGGTTGGTGGCTAGTGTCATTTCGTGGCCGTTGACGGAGGTTTCCCGCTCGGCTCCGAATACCAGTCCGGCGTTGTTTACCAACACATCCAGGCGGGCGTAACGCTGGTTGAACTCCTCGGCCGCCCGCCGCACCTGGCTCAGATCCGACAGGTCGCAGAGCAGCACATCGACACGGGTGCCGGGCTGGGCCAGTTTCTGCAGTTGCTGGCGGGTACGAGCGGCTTTGGTAGCGTTGCGGGCCAGTAGCACCACATGGTAGCCCTGCTGGACCAATTCGCGGGCGGTAACTTCACCGATGCCCGATGTGGCACCCGTGACAAGGGCAATAAGCTGCGGTACTTCGCTCATATGAAATGGGGCTGAATGGCTGAGCGGCTATACGTAGGGCGGGGAACGAAGTTGAAACCGTTAGTTCAATGCGCTACTGCCAGACGTAGCGTGGCTGTTGAGCTCTTTCCAGCTGATAGAATACGTATCAGATAGGCTCCCGCAGGCAGGTTGGCTACCGGGAAGGTAAGCTGGTTTGTGGCTGTCGGGTAAGATTGCACCAGCCGGCCTCGCTCGTCATATAACTGCACCTGGCGGGCGGCGGTATCCTGGAAAAGTACTGTGGCGGCAGTACCGGCCGGGTTTGGGTAGACGCTCATCGGTTGGGGAGCACGGAGGGCTAGGCCGAGAGTCACTGCTTGATCCCCCGGTGTGGCGGCCAGCCGGTAAGTGTCGAAGTGGGCAACTTCGTCGGTATAGAATGGCCGGAGTTGCTGCCGGTTGAAGCGCAGCCGCATACTGTCACCATCCGTAAGCAGGTGGGGCCAGCGGCCCTGCCAGGCCGCTTGGCTCAGGGCCAGCATCTGACGGTAGCCGGTGCCCAGACCCTGCACACACCCGCGCCGGATGCGCACGGCATGCACCCGGTACCGGGCGTCCTCTCGTTCCTCCACCAGATAATACAGCCCCCGAAACCGGAACGCCCGGGCCGTGAACCAGTCTTCCAGAACTGAGTCGCCGGCTACGGCGAAGTTGGTGAGGCCGGTGGCGGCATCGAAGTGCAGGCGTAGTGCCAGCGTATCCTGGGGGCCCAGCAGGAGCGGCGCCGGCCCTAATACGCGGGCCATATTCACGGCGCGGGGCAGCGGGAAGGCCTCGAACGTGGCCGTGGGCTCCTCGCAGCTGGTCAGCAGCGCGAGTAACAGCAGCAGAGGTAACAGACGCATAACGGTCTGACAGATAGAGGAACGAATATTGTCTATACCGTGGCCTGACCCCAGGTAACCCGCCCTGATGGCCGCCTCGGCAAAACCCCGATATTTGCCGCTACTATGCCCGCTGTTCCGCTGTCCGTCGTCATCATTACCTTCAACGAAGAGGCTAATATTGCCCGCTGCCTCGAAGCCGCCCGTGCCGTGGCCGACGAACTGCTGGTAGTGGACAGCTTCTCCACCGACCGCACCGTGGAAATATGCCGGGAACTGGGCGCGCGCGTGGTCCAGCACGCCTTTGCGGGCTACGTGGAGCAGAAGAACTACGCCACCAGCCAAGCCCGCCATGAGCACGTATTGCAACTGGATGCCGATGAAGTACTTACCGAGGACCTGCGCCACAGCATTCGGCACGCCAAAAACAACTGGCAGGGAGCTGGCTACACCCTGGCCCGGCTGACTAACTACTGCGGCAGCTGGGTGTGCCACGGCGGCTGGTATCCCGACCGCAAGCTGCGCCTCTACGACCGGCGTCTGGGCCGCTGGGAGGGCCTGTTGCTGCACGAGCGGTACGAGCTGGCGGCCGGGCAGCCTATACCGTTGCCGCTGGCCGGCGACGCGCTGCACTACTCCTACCATTCGGTTGAGCAGCACGTGCAGCAGCTCAACCGCTTCACCAGCATTGCCGCCGAGGAGCTGTGGCTGCGTGGTCGGCGCAACGTATCAGTGTTTCATCTGCTGATTAAGCCCTGGTGGAAATTCGTACACGGTTACATTTTTCGGCTTGGCTTTCTTGATGGGTTTGCCGGCCTGAGCATTGCCGTAATTTCCGCCTGGGGCGTATTCCTCAAGTTTGCCAAGCTCAAAACCAAAGCCTCCGCATGAGCCGCACGTTTCTCATCAGTCGCACCGATGCTATCGGCGACGTGGTGCTCACGCTGCCCGTAGCCGGCCGCCTGAAACAGCTGTTTCCAGGTTGCCGGGTGCTGCTGCTGGGCCGCACCTACACCAAGGCCGTAGCCGATGCCTGCCCCTGGATAGATGCGTTTCTTAACTTCGATGAGTTGCAGCAGTTGCCTGAGGCGGCCCAGGTAACGGCACTCCGGGCCACCCAGGCCGATACTATCCTGCACGTTTTTCCAAACCGGCACTTAGCCTGGCTGGCCCGCAAAGCCGGTATCCGCCACCGCATCGGTACCCGCAACCGATGGTTTCACTGGCTCACCTGCACGAAGCTGGTTTCGTTAAGCCGCCGCAATTCGTCTTTGCACGAGGCGCAGCTGAACCTGCAGTTGTTGCAAGGGCATGACACGCTTGGCGTCATGCCCTTGCCGGAAGTAGCCAGCCTTGTAAAGCTGGATCCGATAACTCCGCTTCGCCCTGAACTACGGGAGTTGTTGGCGGCCCGGTCGAATGCCCAACTTAACGTGATTCTACACCCGCGCAGCCGGGGCAGTGCCCGGGAGTGGGGCCTGGGACACTTTGGTACGCTGGCCCAACTGCTGCACCAGGCCGGCCACCGCGTATTCATTACCGGTACGGCTGCCGAAGGGGAGGAATTACGCGAATGGCTGCAGGAACATCAGCCTTTCCTCACTGCCGACCTGACCGGTCAACTGAATCTGCCTGAGTTCATTGCTTTCATTGCCGCCGCTGATGGGCTGATTGCCGGCAGTACCGGACCACTGCACTTGGCGGCGGCCCTAGGCCGGCACGCGCTGGGCCTGTATCCGCCCATTCGGCCCATGCACCCCGGCCGCTGGGCGCCGCTGGGCCCGCAGGCCGACTACGTGGTGTTCGATAAGCCCAATTGCCAGGACTGTCGGGCCCAGCTTGCATCCTGTACCTGCATTAAAGCCTTAGAACCCCTGCAGATAGTGGCCCGCGTGTTGCAGTGGCACTTGCTGCCGGCAACCAACAACTAAATGCTTGCCCACTGATGACAAGTAGGTTACAGGCGAAAAGGGAAGCAGCTACGTTCCTGATGGCGGCTGTTTAAGCCCCAAATGCAACCCGCCGCGCCGCCTGCTGCGTACTTGTATCGGTTTCCGCTAATACTACAGCCCTGGCTTCTAGTAAATTCCTGGCCCGAAGGCGTTGGCTACTCGTCGCTCTTTTGCCGTGCGCCGGCAGCCTGCGGATGAGCCTTACCAGTTTGTACTGCTCCGGTCGAAAAACCTTCTTTTCATCGGGCGGTATAAGCAGTACATTTGTCAAACAGCGGTATTTTTTCAATATTCAGCCGCAATTTTTAGCGTTCATGAGCGATTCTCCCGAACGGGTCCCCAAACTGAGCAAAGAGGAAAAAGACCGGCGCTTTCAGGCCGAACTGATGCCCGTGCTCGACCCTCTGTACAACTTTGCCTTCCGCCTCACCCTCGACGAAGATGATGCAAATGACTTGGTACAGGAAACTTATCTGAAAGCATATCGCTTCTTTGAGTACTTCGAACCGGGAACAAACGCCAAAGCGTGGCTGTTTCGCATCCTGAAAAATTCGTTCATCAACGATTTCCGCAAAAAGAGTAAACAACCTGCGAAGGTCGATTACAGCGAAATCGAAGGATACTACAACTCGGAAGATGTGGAGGCCGACAGCGACGCCGGCACCGCCTCCTCCGACATGCGGCAGCAGGCCGTGCGCGACCTGATCGGTGATGAGGTGGCCCGGGCCCTGAACTCGCTACCTGTGGATTTTCGCACGGTCATCATCCTCTGCGACCTGGAAGGGTTCACCTACGAGGAAATGGCAAAAGTGCTGGATATCCCTATCGGTACGGTGCGTTCCCGCTTGCACCGGGCACGGAACTTCCTCAAAGAAAAACTTGAAAAGTACGCCAAGTCAATGGGTTATGGCTCTAATGCTGATAACTCCGACGAAGACGACTACACTTCCTCTACCGATTCGGAATAAATCCCCTCATGCCAAGCCTGCGCTATGGAAACGACTTCTACTAAACAAACCAACCAGAGCGGTGCCCCTGTTACCAGCGACGCCGACTGTGAACGAGTGAATACAATTCTTGATCAAATCATTGTGGGCCAGGAACCCACGGCAGAGGATACGGAATACTTTATCCACAACGCCGAAGACTGCTCTCCCTGCTTCGACAGCATTGAGAAGCAGCAGATTTTCATCGACTTTCTGGGGCAGCACCTTGGCCGCCGAAAGGCACCAGTTACCCTTTCCAATTCAATTCTTGCGAAACTTCAGGTAGAAATGGCCTAATTTTGCCCGATGCAGGGTAAAATCATCGCCTTTTCGGCTCCTTCCGGTGCCGGCAAGACCACCATCGTACATAGGCTGCTGGAACGAATTCCGGAGCTAAGCTTCTCTATTTCAGCGTGTACGCGCGACAAACGCGGCCGCACCGAAGCCAACGGCAAGGACTACTACTTTATCTCCGTACAGGAGTTTCAGGAGAAGATCCGGCAAGATGACTTCGTGGAGTGGGAAGAAGTCTACGAAGGAGCCTTCTACGGTACGCTTAAATCGGAAGTGGAACGCATCTGGGACAACGGCCATCATGCTGTGCTGGATGTGGACGTGAAGGGCGGCCTCAGCATCAAGGAGTTTTACAAAGACCGTGCCTTGGCCGTATTTGTGAAGCCTCCGTCTCTGGAAGTGCTGGAACAACGTCTGCGCAACCGCGCCACCGACTCGGAGGCCAGCATTTCAGCTCGTATCTACAAGGCCAACTTTGAACTGACTTTTGAGGACCGGTTCGATGTGGTGATTGTGAACGACGACCTGGAGCGCGCCCTCGACGAAGCCGAAAAGCTGGTCCGTTCATTCATTACCGCTGAATCAGCCATTCTGTGAGCAGCCCTACTTCCGTCGCCCCCATGGGCCGGAAAGTGGGGCTGCTTTTTGGTTCGTTCAATCCCATTCATACCGGGCACCTCATTCTGGCCAACTTCATGGCCACCCACACCGACCTCGATGAGGTGTGGCTGATTGTGTCGCCGCAGAGCCCGTTCAAAGTAGGGCAGGAGCTATTGGGCGAAAACGAGCGGCTGGATTTGGTGCAGCGTGCCATTTCCGGCAACAACCGGCTGCGGGTACTGGATGTGGAGTTCACCATGCCCAAGCCTAGCTTCACCATCGATACGCTGGATGAGCTGCGTCGTCGGCATCCCGGTTACCGCTTTGTACTGCTGATGGGCGAGGATAACCTGCCGGGTCTGCCCCACTGGAAGGGAGCTGAACGCATCCTGACGGAAAACGAAATTTACGTGTACCCGCGGTCTGGGGTAGACGCGTCTGAAGTAAGCACACGGCCCGGCGTGCGGGTGGTAGAAGCGCCGTTACTAGACATTTCAGCCACTTTCGTGCGGGAATGTGTGCGAACTGGTAAGTCAATACGCTACCTAGTGCCGGAAGTTGTGGAACAGCAGATTCTGGCGGTCGGCTACTGGAAGGTCTAAGCTACCATTGGGAGCAGTAGAAGCAACAAGCAAAAGCCCCCGATGTCGGTACCGACATCGGGGGCTTTTGCTTGTGAAGGCCCATACGGTGCGAAAGCGCAAACGTAGCGGCGCTTTCGTAACAAGGCAAATCGTCAGGCTGGCACAGAAATCAGATAGTCATGATTTCCGATTCCTTCTTACCAAGGAACTCGTCTACTTTGCTGATATACGTGTCGGTGAACTTCTGCACTTTGGCTTCGGCATCCTTCACGGAGTCTTCCGAAGCCCCGTCTTTCTGGAGCTTGCGCAACGCCTCGTTCACGTCCTTGCGGATGGCCCGGATGCGCACTTTACCGCTTTCCGATTCATTTTTGGCCTGCTTTACTAAGTCGCGGCGGCGCTCCTCCGTCATGGGCGGAATGTTCAGGCGTACACCCTCGGCATCCGACTGGGGGTTGAGGCCCAGGTCGCTATTTTTGATGGCCTTGGCAATTTCGCTGATCATATTTTTCTCCCAGGGCTTGATGAACAGCGTGCGGGCATCGGGAGCCGCTACGTTGGCCACGTTGGCAATGGGCGTGGGGGTGCCGTAGTAATCTACCCGAATGGAATCGAGCATGGCGGGAGAGGCTTTGCCGGCCCGGATGCGGGCAAACTCCACTTGCGTGTGTTGCAGGGCCTTGCCCATCGACTCTTCGGCGTCGTCCAGGTAAAACTTGATTTCTTCGTCCACTTCTGAAAAGTTAAGTGTTGAAAGGTGAGTGTTGAGTAGGTAGTTAGTGAGCCAGCTCAGCGCGGAGCCGGCCGTTTGTGCCTGCTTTAGGCCTGTTCTTCTGAGCCTTCTCCTGCGGCGGGCTGTAAACTGCCGTGGTTAGCGTCAGCCGCAACGGTTTTGCTGCCGTGCATGCTCACCAGTGTGCCCACGCTTTCCCCGTCAAGCAGGCGCTGGAGGTTACCGCCTTTGTTCATGTCGAACACAATGATAGGCAGGTTATTCTCCTTGCACAGCGTGAAGGCGGTCATGTCCATCACGTTGAGGTTCTTTTCCATCACCTCATCAAAGGTGATTTCGGGGAAGCGCACCGCCGAAGGGTCTTTCTCGGGGTCGGCCGTGTAGATGCCATCCACGCGGGTACCCTTCAGTACCACGTCGGCCTCAATTTCAATGGCCCGCAGCGAGGCAGCCGAGTCGGTGGTAAAATACGGTGAGCCAATACCGGCCCCGAAAATGACCACGCGGCCTTTCTCTAGGTGGCGCATGGCGCGGCGGCGAATGTAGGGCTCACACACTCGCTGAATGGTAACGCCCGAGAGCAGACGGGTATTGACACCAAGCTTCTCCAGCGCGCTCTGCAGGGCCATGGAGTTGATAACGGTGGCCAGCATGCCCATGTAGTCGCCCTGTACCCGGTCGAGGCCGAAAGCTTCGGCCTGCACGCCCCGGAAGATGTTACCGCCCCCGATAACCACGGCCACCTGCGTGCCGGTTGCGGCAGCTGCCTTGATTTCCTCGGCGTACTGCATGAGCCGGGCGGCATCAATGCCGTACTGTTGCTGGCCCATCAGGGCCTCGCCGCTTAGTTTCAGCAGGATTCGGTTGTACTTCAAAACGAGAGATATTAAGCGTGGAACGCGAGTGTACGTGAGAAGGCCGTAAGCGGGTACCAGCGGGAGAGGCCGCGTGGTATCCGCTTACGGCCCGAAGCGAAACAGCGAAACGGCCCTAGCTGAACTGAATCAGCACCTGACCCTTCGTTACGTTGTCGCGCAGATTGACTTTTATGGCCGCCACGGTGCCTTCGCCGGGAGCCTTGAGAATGTTCTCCATCTTCATGGCCTCCAGCACCAGCAGCGCGTCGCCCTTCTGCACCGTCTGGCCGGGTGTCACCCGGATATCGACAATCAGGCCCGGCATGGGGGCTTTCAGCTCGTTTACTTTGCTGGCGGCGGCGTTGCTCATCCCCAGCTTGTCCAGTAGCAAATCGAACCGGTCTTTGGCCTGCAGCTCCAACCGTTGGCCGTTGAGCTTCAGCACCAGCGTTTTAGTGACATAGTCGGCTGAAACCAACTCAGCGGTGTAAGACCGATTTTCATACAGCAGGTGATACCGGCCGTTGCCCAGCGGCGTAAGGTCCCAGGCAAAGGGCTGGCCATTCACCATAATAGGCCCGTTGGGCTGATAGTCAACCTCCCAGATTTGCTGGGGGGCGGCGTCGGTACGTACCTGTAGCATGCGAAGAAGGCAGGGGTGGGGCGGAAAAGGGCTTAAAGATAGGCCAATTCTGAAATAAATTCGGAACTTGACCCTCCATTATACCAGTGTCTTTCCGCATGAAATACCCGGTCTTCGGTGCCCTTGCCCTGGCGCTGATGAGTCAGTTGATGGCTTCCGCTCAGACAATTAAGTCAAGCCGTCCGGCCTCGTCGGTAAGCCATCCTACGCGCAAAAAAGCACCCGAAACACCGGCCGCTCCGGTAGCGGCCCTGGTGGTTTCTCCTGTGCCTAACTGGCTGCCTTCCACGAATCCGCAGCAGCCTGCCGCTACCACGCTACACGACCTGACCGATACCAAGCTCGACGTTCGCTTCGATTGGGCCAAGCAGTGGTTGTTTGGGACGGCCACCCTCACGCTACGGCCCCACTTCTACCCGCAAAGCCAGCTGGTGCTGGATGCCAAAGGCTTCGACGTGAAAAGCGTGGAGTTGATGAATGGCTCCCGAAAGGGCAAGGACCTTAAATACAGTTACGATAAAAAGAAGCTCACTATCAGCCTTGACCGGCTCTACCAGCGCACTGAGCAGTACCAGTTGCGGATTCAGTACGTCGCCAAACCCAACGAGCTACCCAAAGGCGGTAGCGAGGCCATTACCGACGACAAGGGACTCTACTTTATCAACCCACTGGGTACCGATAAAACCAAGCCCCGTCAGGTCTGGACTCAGGGCGAGACGGAAGGTAGCTCCTGCTGGTTTCCGACTATTGACCGGCCCAACCAGCGCATGACGCAGGAAATCAGCCTGACGGTGGAAAGCGGCCAGAAAACCCTGTCCAACGGGTTGCTTACGGCCTCGCGCCGCAACCCTGATGGTACCCGTACCGATACGTGGAAGCTAAACCAGCCGCACGCTCCCTACCTGGCTATGCTGGCCGTTGGCGACTTTGCCGTGGTATCGGATACGTGGCGCGGTAAGCCCGTGGATTACTATGTGGACCCCGCATACCAATACACGGCTAAGCAGGTGTTCGGCAACACGCCGGCTATGCTGGAGTTCTTCTCCAAAAAGCTAGGCGTTGATTACCCGTGGGATAAGTACGCGCAGGTTGCTGTGCATGATTTCGTGTCGGGGGCTATGGAAAATACCACGGCTTCCACGTTTCAGCAGCAGCTAGTGCAGTTCACGCCCCGGGAGTTGCCCGATGTGTCGTATGCAGCTTCCGAGTCGGTTATTGCCCATGAGCTGTTTCACCAGTGGTTCGGCGACTACGTCACGACGGAATCCTGGAGCAATCTGCCGCTTAATGAGTCCTTTGCCGACTACTCGGAACTGCTCTGGGCCGAGCATAAGTACGGGGCCGACGCGGCTGCTTATGTGCAGCAGACCAAGCTGCGCAACTATCTGGAAGAAGCCCAGACGAAGCGCGAGCCACTTATCCGCTACCAGTATACCAACCGTGAGGATATGTTTGACCGACACTCTTACGACAAAGGAGGGCGGGTACTGCACATGCTGCACGAATACGTGGGGGATGACGCCTTCTTCACGGCTCTTAACCGCTACCTCACCGCCAATAAGTTTTCCAGCACCGAAATAGCCAAGCTGCGTCTCGCCTTTGAGGAAACCACGGGAGAAGACCTCATGTGGTTTTTCGACCAGTGGTTTATGCAGCGCGGCCATCCCGAACTGCGCGTCACGCATACCTATGAGAACAGCCAGGTAGTGCTACGGGTGCAGCAGGTGCAGGACACGCTCTACCAGCCCGTCTACCGGCTGCCCGTGACGGTAGCTACTTGGAATGGCAATCAGGCAACGGAACACCGTATCCTCATCACAAAAGCCGATCAGAAATTCCGGCTTCAGGTAAACCAGCGTCCTAATCTGGTAAAGTTCGATGATGATGGCACCTTGTTGGCGGATATCGATGAAACCCAGAGCCAGGAAGAACTGCTGTTTCAGTTGAATCACGCGCGCGGTTACCTGCAGAAGTATCAGGCCATCCAAGGGTTACGTAGTAAATCTGCTGATTTACTGGTCAGCTCTGCCTTTCGTAGTGCCCTGAATGATCCGTTCTGGGCCACCCGGGTAGCGGCCCTGGACGGCTTGCGACGGTACCGTGGAGCTGAAGGCAATGCTGTGCGAAAAGATTTACAACGCACAGCCCTCAACGAAAAGAATGGAACTGTACGCGCCACGGCCATTAGCGTATTGGCGTCATTTCCCAATGAGGATTTCAGTGAAGTATATAACACGGCCCTGAAGGACAGCTCCTACGTTGTCGTAGGGGCAGCCGTAGAGGCTTTAGCAAAAGCTCCCACGGCCAACACCCGCGCTCAAATAGCCGCACTCCAGAGCACAGCTAATCCGGCGCTACTAGTTGCACTGTCCAAATACTATGGTCTCAACGGTACGCTCGATGACTACCAGTGGTTTCTGCAGCGTAGTAAAGATGCCCCGGCCGAAGTCCTGTATGTCATGCTCGAAAACTTTGGTACCCTGATGCAGCGCATCCCACCAATTGAGCGGGAGAAAGGAATCCAACGGCTCGAAGCAATGGCCCGCACGCATCCGCAGATGTACGTTCGCTTGGGAGCGTACAAGGGCTTGCACGAATTAGTAGCGAGTATGCCTACCCTGAAACCCACGCTGCAGGATATCCGCAGCAAGGAAAAGGACGACAATCTGAAGTCGATGTACAGCCTGATTCAATAAAAATCAATTTTTTTTCAGTCAATCAGGAAGGAGTAACGGGTAATGCTTGTGCTAGGTAATCAATTAATTATCCTCCGCAGAAGACGAATTAGGCAGCAGTAGGCCACAAAAAACAAAAACCTTTTTTTGCTCAGGGCTTGACTTACGTCAGAAACCCTCTAATTTTGCAACTCCAATCGACACAGTAACCACTTCGGTCACGAAAGCGAAAGGAAAGTTTCTCGCAGGCGGCGAGAAGTGAAAAACAAACCGGGGGGGTTCCAGAGCGGCCAAATGGGACAGACTGTAACTCTGTTAGCGTAAGCTTTCGAAGGTTCGAATCCTTCTCCCCCCACGGTCAGGTTGTAAGCGGCGAGCTATAAGTGTATGGTTCGCCGCTTACTAACTTTCTCACACGCGGGAGTAGCTCAGCTGGTAGAGCGGCAGCCTTCCAAGCTGCAGGTCGCGGGTTCGAACCTCGTCTCCCGCTCATTGCCTGGAACAGGCAGGATGAAACGCATCAGTTTTGACACTGGTAATTGTTCTTGTCCAGTCGTATCTTTGCAAAAATTAAAACACCAGCCGTTTTAGCTCAGTGGTAGAGCACTTCCTTGGTAAGGAAGAGGTCATGGGTTCAAATCCCATAAATGGCTCAGAATTACGAGTACCAACGGAGTAGCGTGACTGCACCGTTTGGAACTGTCAGCAAGTAAAGCGACGTGCAGTCCCGACTAAGCGGAGCTGTGTTTCGCTTTCTTACTGTATAGGCTAGTCGCGTTTCCCTCTCATCACCTCAAAATTCCTCTTAATCTCTTTACAATGGCTAAAGAAAATTTTGACCGGTCCAAGCCGCACGTAAACATCGGCACGATTGGTCACGTGGACCACGGCAAGACTACCCTCACCGCCGCCATTACCATGGTTTTGGCTAACAAGGGTCTGGCTGCCAAGCGCGACTTCTCTTCGATCGACAATGCTCCCGAAGAGAAAGAGCGTGGTATCACGATCAACACTTCGCACGTAGAATACGCTACCGAAAATCGTCACTACGCTCACGTTGACTGCCCCGGTCACGCTGACTACGTGAAGAACATGGTAACGGGTGCTGCCCAGATGGACGGTGCTATCCTCGTGGTAGCTGCTACCGACGGCCCAATGCCCCAGACGCGTGAGCACATCCTGCTCGCTCGCCAGGTAGGTGTTCCTCAGTTGGTAGTGTTCATGAACAAAGTAGACATGGTGGATGACCCCGAGCTCCTCGAGCTGGTGGAAATGGAAATCCGTGAGCTGCTCTCGTTCTATGACTTCGATGGCGACAACATTCCGGTAATTCAGGGCTCGGCTCTGGGTGGCTTGAACGGCGACGCTGCTTGGGTTCCCAAGATCGAAGAACTGATGGCTGCTGTTGATAGCTACATTCCGATTCCTGCTCGTCTGACCGACCTGCCCTTCCTGATGCCCGTAGAGGATGTGTTCTCTATCACCGGTCGTGGAACGGTTGCTACCGGCCGTATCGAGCGTGGTATCATCAACTCGGGTGAGCAAGTAGAAATCCTCGGTATGGGTGCTGAGAACCTCAAGTCGACCGTAACGGGCGTTGAGATGTTCCGCAAAATCCTGGACCGTGGTGAAGCTGGCGACAACGTAGGTCTGCTGCTCCGCGGTATTGAAAAAGAAGCCATCCGTCGCGGTATGGTTATCTGCAAACCCGGTTCAGTTAAGCCCCACACCAAGTTCAAAGCTGAGGTGTATGTTCTGTCGAAAGAAGAAGGTGGCCGTCACACGCCGTTCTTCAACAACTACCGTCCTCAGTTCTATTTCCGCACCACCGACGTAACCGGCATCATCACGCTGGGCGAAGGCGTGGAAATGGTAATGCCTGGCGACAACGTAACTATCTCGGTTGAGCTGATCAACTCGGTAGCTATGGAGAAAGGCCTGCGTTTCGCTATCCGTGAGGGTGGTCGTACGGTAGGTGCTGGTCAGGTAACTGAAATCACCGAGTAGTTTTAACTACCTGCACGTGAAATAATACAGATCCGCTCTCGATTTTTTCGGGAGCGGATTTGTTTTGTTTAAAGAGTTCCATACATTTGCAGTCCCAATCCAGCACCTTGATGGGTAGGGGCGTACACACGGGCGTAGTTCAAGGGTAGAATAGAGGTCTCCAAAACCTTTGATGGGAGTTCGAATCTCTCCGCCCGTGCAACACAGAACTACGGCTGCTTCGGCAGCCGTAGTTTTAAAACACCAATCGGTGCCACTATCATGAGCAAGCTAACGAACTACTTCCGGGAAACTTCCGAAGAGATGCGCTACAAGGTGACGTGGCCTTCGCTGGAAGAATTGCAGAAAAGTGCTGGTCTCGTATTGATCGGGTCGTTGCTCTTCGCAGTAGTGGTTGGTTTGCTGGATGTGGTTTTCAAAGAAAGCCTGGAAGCATTTTATAACTCAGTCCGTTAATCGGTAGAACATACGACGACAATGGGCGAGTTGAAATGGTACGTGGTCCGTTCGGTTAGCGGACAAGAAAAGAAGGCCAAGACCTATCTGGAAACTGAAATCGGCCGTCATGGCCTCTCTGAATTGGTACCCCAGGTGCTGATTCCGGTAGAAAAGGTATTCGAGATGCGCAACGGCAAGAAGCGCGTGCGTGAGCGGAACCTATACCCCGGCTATATCATCATTCATGCTGACCTTACCCACGGCGAGGTAGACCACATCATCACCAGCACGCCTGGCGTAATTGGTTTCCTGAGCGATAAGGAGGGTAAGGCGGCTAACCAGAATACCAAGCCCGTTCCCCTGCACATTTCCGAAGTAAACCGCATTCTTGGGATTGTGGATGAAGTGGAAGAGCAGGCTGCTTCGCTGGAAACTCCTTTCGTAGTAGGCGAACTGGTGAAGATTGTGGACGGTGGCTTTGCCGGTATGTCGGGTAACGTATCTGAGGTTTTCGAGGAGCGTAAGCGTCTGAACGTCATCGTAAAAATATTCGGCCGTAGCCAGCCCATGGAGTTGAGCTACACGCAGGTTGAAAAGGAAGTTTGATTTAGCAATGAAACTAGCCGGTGCGAGAATGGCTTGCCATCTTCTCATCAGGTAGTTTCAGGTAGATAAAACGTCATCGGTTATCCGCTCCGGACCGGTGGTGCTTCCACTCAGGAGCAATCAAAAAACTGAGGATGCTGCGTGTTACGATGCCGCATCCGAAGCCTTACAAACCAAATGGCCAAGGAAATTAGAGGTTATCTGAAGCTTCAGATAAAGGGAGGCGCCGCGAACCCCGCGCCGCCGGTTGGACCTGCACTTGGTAGCAAAGGCCTTAACATCATGGAGTTCTGCAAGCAGTTCAATGCTCGCACCCAGGATAAGGCCGGCCAAGTTTGTCCTGTACTCATCACCATGTACACCGATAAGTCGTTCGACTTCGTGGTGAAAACGCCTCCGGTGCCGGTTCTGCTCATGGAAGCAGCCAAGCTCCAGAGCGGCTCGAAAGAGCCGAACCGTAACAAGGTTGGGTCGGTATCGTGGGACCAAGTACGCACCATCGCCGAGACGAAAATGCCCGACCTCAATGCCTTCAAGGTTGAGTCGGCAATGAAGCAGGTAGCTGGTACGGCTCGTAGCATGGGCATCACCGTGTCGGGTACTTCTCCTTTCGCTGAATAATTTAACGACGGAGTAGACATGGCAATTAGCAAAAAGCGCAAGGAAGCCCTTGCCAAACATGACCTGACCGAAGTTCGGAGCCTGGTTGAAGCTGCCAAAGTGGTAAAGGATATCACCTATACCAAGTTTGACGCCTCAGTTGACATCGACGTGCGTCTGGGCGTGGACCCCCGCAAAGCCGACCAGATGGTACGTGGCGTAGCTACGCTGCCCCACGGTACCGGCAAAACCGTTCGTGTTCTGGCTCTGGTTACCGCTGACAAAGAAGCCGAAGCTACTGCAGCTGGTGCCGATTTCGTTGGTCTGGACGACTACATCGCCAAAATCGAGAAAGGCTGGACTGATATCGACGTAATCATCACGATGCCGTCGGTAATGGCCAAGGTTGGCCGTCTGGGCCGCGTATTGGGTCCCCGTGGCCTGATGCCGAACCCAAAGTCGGGCACGGTAACGACGGACGTAGCCAAAGCGGTACAGGAAGTGAAAGCTGGTAAAATCGACTTCAAAGTTGACAAAACCGGTATCATTCACTGCTCGGTTGGTAAAGTGTCGTTCGATGACCAGAAGCTGGCTGAAAACGCCATTGAAGTAATTCAGACGCTGCTGCGTTTGAAGCCTTCTTCGGCTAAGGGCACGTACATCAAGAGCATCACGCTCTCGAGCACGATGTCGCCTGCTGTTCCGGTTGACACGTCGGTAACTTCCGCATAATTTAAATCAACACGACGATATGATCCGGGAAGACAAACAAGCCCTCGTCGACGAGTTGAGCGAGAAGTTTCAATCGCACAACGCGTTCTACATTGCCGATGCTTCGGGAATGTCGGTGGCGAAAATCAACGAATTCCGTCGCCTGTGCTTCAACCGCGGCATGGAGTTCAAAGTCTACAAGAACACGTTCATCCGTAAGGCTCTCGATACTCTCGGTGGCGATACCTCGGAGATGGATGCGGCACTGGTAGGCCAGTCGGGTATCCTGTTCTCGAAAGAGTCAGGCAACGCACCGGCCAAGCTGTTGCAGGACTTCTACAAGTCGCAGAACTACAGCAAAACGGCTGTAATTCGCCCTGCTTTCAAAGGTGCTTACGTTGACTCCGGCGTGTACGTGGGAGCCGATCTGTTGAGCACTCTCAGCACCCTGAAAGGTAAAAACGAGCTTATCGGTGACGTTATCGGTCTGCTCCAGTCGCCCGCCAAAAATGTTATCTCGGCTCTTACGAGCGGTGGCAACAAGCTGGCTGGTATCCTCAAAACGCTTGCCGAAAAAGAAGAGGTTGCAGGCTAACCGCTGCTCATCTTTTTCACCCTCAATTTCCTTCAACAACCCCCTTTTTAACAATCTACAGAAATGGCAGATTTGAAAGCATTCGCCGAGCAGCTCGTTAGCCTGACGGTAAAAGAAGTAAACGAACTGGCTACCATCCTGAAAGACGAGTATGGCATTGAGCCTGCTGCTGCTGCTCCGGTAATGATGGCTGGCGGTGGCGCTGCCGCTGCTGACGCTCCTGAGGAGAAGACCACGTTCGACGTGATCCTGAAGTCGGCTGGTTCGGCTAAACTGGCCGTTGTGAAACTGGTGAAAGACCTGACCGGTCTGGGCCTGAAAGAAGCCAAAGAACTGGTTGACGGTGCCCCTAAGGCCCTGAAAGAAGGTGTTTCTAAAGACGAGGCTGAAGGCCTGAAGAAGCAACTGGAAGAAGCTGGCGCTGAAGTAGAAGTTAAGTAATTTCTGCTGCCTGCTCTTAAAACCAGCAAATAAGGGAGAGGCCTGGCAACTAAGCCAGGTCTTTTCCTGTTTGTAGGCAACAAACTACCCGGAAGTTCGTTTGCACGCCGCTTTGCGGCTTTTTGTGCCTACGGACGCCAGAAGCGCAAGGTTCTGCTTTGCGCTTTCGTGCGCCCGCTGCTTCCGTACCATCTCTCAAGGTAGTGGCTTTGCCGCTACCCTGTTCTGGATTCTCCCAGTGTCCATTTCCTAACCCCACATACATTGGCTACACCGAAAGCACAGTCAGGTCTGCAAAAGCTGCAAGCTGCTGACGAGCGGATCAACTTCGCCAAGATTAAAAAGGTTATTGAGTATCCGGATTTCCTGGACGTGCAGGTTCGCTCGTTCATGGATTTCTTCCAGTTGGAAACGGCTGCCGAGAACCGTACCGATGAGGGCCTGTTCAAAGTATTCGCCGAGAACTTTCCGATTTCGGACTCGCGCGAAAACTTCGTGCTGACCTTCCTCGATTACCACGTTGACCCGCCTAAGTACTCGGTTGACGAGTGCATCGACCGCGGCCTCACGTACTCGGTTCCGCTGAAAGCCAAGTTGCGCCTGGTCTGCAATGACTCGGACAACGAAGATTTCGAAACGATTGAGCAGGAAGTGTTCCTCGGGAATATTCCCTACATGACCGAAAAGGGCTCGTTCGTTATCAACGGCGCTGAGCGCGTTATCGTATCGCAGCTGCACCGTTCGCCGGGCGTATTCTTCGCCCAGAGCAAGCACACGAACGGTACCAAGCTGTACTCGGCCCGGATCATCCCGTTCAAAGGCTCGTGGATTGAGTTTGCCACGGACGTGAACAACGTGATGTACGCGTACATCGACCGGAAGAAAAAGTTTCCGGTTACTACGCTGCTACGCGCCATCGGCTACGGCACCGACAAAGACATCCTCGACCTGTTCGGGCTGTCGGAGGAAGTGAAGGCCGATAAAAAGAACCTCAAGAAAGCCGTCGGCCGCAAGCTGGCCGCCCGGGTGCTGCGCACCTGGACGGAAGACTTCGTGGACGAGGACACCGGGGAAGTGGTTTCCATTGACCGGAACGAGGTACTGCTGGAGCGCGATTCTACCATCGAGGAGGAGGACATCGACACGATCCTGAACGCCGGGGCCAAGTCGGTGATTCTGCACCGCGAGAACGTAAACATTGCTGACTACGCAATCATTTACAACACGCTGCAGAAGGACAACTCCAACTCGGAGAAAGAAGCCGTGGAGCAAATCTATCGTCAGCTCCGGAACACGGAGGCTCCCGACGAAGAGACGGCCCGCGACATCATCCAAAAGCTATTCTTCTCGGACAAGCGCTACGACCTCGGGGACGTAGGCCGCTACCGTATTAATAAGAAACTGGGTATTGACACTGGTTGGGACGCCCGCGTACTGACCAATGAGGACATCGTTCTCATCGTGAAATACCTGATCGGTCTGATCAACTCGAAGGCCATTGTCGATGACATTGACCATTTGAGCAACCGTCGCGTGCGCACCGTAGGCGAGCAGCTTTACGCCCAGTTCGGCGTGGGCCTGGCCCGGATGGCGCGTACCATTAAGGAGCGCATGAACGTGCGTGACAACGAGGACTTCAAGCCGGTTGATCTGATCAACGCTCGGACGCTGTCGTCGGTTATCAACTCGTTCTTCGGCACCAACCAGTTGTCGCAGTTCATGGACCAGACCAACCCGCTGGCCGAGGTGACGCATAAGCGTCGCGTATCGGCACTGGGGCCGGGAGGTCTGTCGCGCGAGCGGGCTGGTTTCGAAGTACGTGACGTTCACTACACCCACTACGGCCGCCTCTGCACCATCGAAACGCCGGAAGGACCGAACATCGGTCTGATTTCGTCGCTGTGCGTGCACGCCCGGGTTAACTCGATGGGCTTCATTGAGACGCCTTACCGTACGGTAGAGAACGGCAAGGTGGATACCACCGAGCACGTGAAGTACCTGACCGCCGAGGAAGAAGATACTCACCACATCGCGCAGGCCAACGCCCGGATTGACGATGAAGGCAACTTCATCAACGATTTGGTAAAAGGCCGTTTCGAGGGTGACTTCCCGGTAGTTGGTCCGGACGAGTACAGCTACATGGACGTAGCCCCGAACCAGATTGTATCGGTGGCTGCTTCGCTGATTCCGTTCCTGGAGCACGATGATGCTAACCGGGCACTGATGGGCTCGAACATGCAGCGCCAGGCAGTTCCGCTCCTGAAAGCCGAGGCTCCGATTGTGGGCACCGGTCTGGAAGGCCGCGTAGCTACCGACTCGCGCACCTTGGTCGTAGCTGAAGGCAACGGCGTAATCGACTACGTGGACGCCAACCGCATCGTCGTGAAATACGACCTGACGGATGACGATATCCTCGTAAGCTTCGACGCTGAGAAGATTTCCTACGACCTGATCAAATTCCGTCGTACCAACCAGGATACCTGCATCAACCTGACGCCGCTCGTGAAGAATGGCGAGCGGGTGGTGAAGGGCCAAGTTCTGTGCGAAGGCTACGGCACCAACAAAGGTGAGCTGGCCCTGGGCCGGAACATGCAGGTGGCGTTCATGCCGTGGCAGGGCTACAACTTCGAGGATGCCATTGTCATCTCGGAGAAAGTAGTGCGTGACGACATCTTCACCTCAATTCACATCGAGGAGTTTGAGCTGGAAGTGCGCGAAACTAAGCGCGGCGAAGAAGAGCTGACCTCGGAAATTCCGAACGTGAGCGAAGAAGCCGTGCGTAACCTCGACGACAACGGTATCATCCGTCTGGGCGCCGAGGTGAAGGAAGGTGACATCCTGATCGGTAAGATTACGCCGAAGGGCGAAACCGACCCGACCCCGGAAGAGAAGCTGCTCCGCGCTATCTTCGGCGACAAAGCCGGCGACGTGAAGGATGCCTCCCTTAAGGCGCCACCGTCCCTACAGGGTGTTGTTATCGGCACCAAGCTGTTCTCGCGTCCGAAGAAAGACAAAAACCTGCGGGCCAAGTCGAAGAAGGAAGTGGAAGAGCTGAAGGACTCGTACGGCAAAGAGCTGCGCGGCATCAAGTCCATTATGGTTGAGAAGCTGATTCAGCTCCTGGAAGGCAAAACCTCCCAAGGTATCAAGCATAAGTTCGGCGACGAAATCCTGACCAAGGGCGTGAAATTCGGGAAGAAGAACATCACGGAAGCGTTGTTCCCCGAGAAGAACCCTTATAAGGATGAGAGCAACTACGCCGTGCCCGAGGAGGTGAACATCTTCAAGGATCTGGTGCTGGAAGGCTGGACCGCCGATGCCCGCGTGAACGGTATGGTGCTGCAGCTGGTGAAAAACTACGCCAAGCGCCGCAACACCATCACGGCCCGCTTCAAGCGTGACCGGTTTACGCTGGAGGTTGGCGACGAGCTGCCCGCCGGTATCGTACAACTGGCCAAAGTCTACATCGCCAAGAAGCGCAAGCTGAAGGTGGGTGACAAGATGGCTGGTCGTCACGGTAACAAAGGGGTAGTGGCCCGCATCGTGCGCGATGAGGACATGCCTTTCCTGCCCGACGGCACGCCAATGGACATCGTGCTCAACCCGCTGGGTGTACCGAGCCGGATGAACATCGGTCAGATTTACGAGACGGTACTGGGCTGGGCCGGCCTCAAGCTGGGCCGCACCTACGCTACCCCGATTTTCGACGGTGCTACCGAAGCGGAAGTATCAGCCGAGCTGACGGAAGCCGGGCTGCCGACCTTCGGCCGCGCATACCTGCACGACGGCCTCACCGGCCAGCGTTTCGACCAGCCGGTAACGGTGGGTGTTATCTACATGCTGAAACTGGGTCACCTGGTGGATGACAAGATGCACGCCCGTTCCATCGGGCCGTACTCGCTCATCACGCAGCAGCCGCTGGGTGGTAAAGCGCAGTTCGGTGGTCAGCGCTTCGGTGAGATGGAAGTGTGGGCACTGGAGGCCTTCGGTGCTTCCAACGTGCTGCAGGAAATCCTGACGGTGAAGTCGGATGACGTGGTAGGCCGTGCTAAAGCGTACGAAGCCATTGTAAAAGGCGACGTTCTGCCCAAGCCGAATATCCCCGAGTCGTTCAACGTACTCATCCATGAGCTACGTGGTCTAGCCCTGGAAATCACGCTTGACTAAGGGTTGAAAGTAGTGGCTGCTGATGCGTAAGTATCGGCAGCCACTTTTCAAGTCCTGCTTATCATAGAGTATCCACAGTTCGGGGAACCGATAACACCTGCTGCCGGCGTCGTTCCGAGATAAGGTCAGAACGACAGCACACACCGGGAGCGGATGGCTGCAAGTTGATTCAGTAAGCTGAATCACCCGAGTACCAGACCTGGCGAAGAACTACTGCGCGGCGTACCTATCCGACCCACAGAGCACTTTTCGCAGAGTCGAACTGTTACGTTCTTTCCGACCATTCTTAAGACTGGCGGAACCAACGGACAGAAAACAAGCCACCAGCTAACAACAGCTACCCTACATGGCGTTTGCAAAAAACAAGAAACTGGTACAGGACTTCTCGAAAGTCACCATTTCGCTGGCCTCGCCCGAATCCATTCTGGAGCGGTCGAACGGTGAGGTTGTGAAGCCCGAGACGATCAACTACCGGACGTACAAGCCCGAGATGGGCGGCCTGTTTTGCGAGCGGATTTTCGGTCCCGTAAAGGACTGGGAATGCCACTGCGGCAAATACAAGCGGATTCGCTACAAAGGCATCATCTGCGACCGTTGCGGCGTGGAGGTGACCGAGAAGAAAGTACGCCGGGAGCGGATGGGCCACATCGAACTGGTGGTGCCCGTTGCGCACATCTGGTACTTCAAGTCCCTGCCCAATAAAATCGGCTACCTGCTGGGCCTGCCCACCAAGAAGCTCGACCAGATTATCTATTACGAGCGGTACGTAGTTGTACAGCCCGGCGTATTGGGCGACGAAGGCGTGCAGCAGCTCGACTTCCTCACTGAAGACGAATACCTCGACATCATCGATAAGCTCCCTCGGGAGAACCAGATGCTGCCGAACGAGGACCCCAACAAGTTCATCGCCCGCATGGGTGCCGATGCCCTGCAACTCCTGTTGGAGCGCATCAACCTGGACGAGTTGAGCTACTCGCTGCGTGACTCTGCCGCCCACGAAACTTCGCAGCAGCGTAAGGCTGAAGCGTTGAAGCGTCTGCGCGTAGTGGAAGCGTTCCGCGACGCCTCGACCCGCGTGGAAAACAAGCCTGAGTGGATGGTAATCCGCATGGTGCCCGTTATTCCACCGGAGCTACGCCCACTCGTTCCGCTCGACGGTGGCCGTTTCGCCACCTCCGACCTGAACGACCTGTACCGTCGCGTAATCATCCGCAACAACCGCCTCAAACGCCTGATCGAAATCAAGGCTCCCGAGGTGATTCTGCGGAACGAGAAGCGCATGTTGCAGGAAGCCGTGGATTCGCTGTTCGACAACTCGCGTAAGGTGAATGCCGTGCGCGCCGAAGGCAACCGCGCCCTGAAGTCGCTGTCCGATATGCTGAAAGGCAAGCAGGGCCGCTTCCGTCAGAACCTGCTCGGTAAGCGTGTCGATTACTCGGGTCGTTCGGTAATTGTGGTAGGTCCTGAGCTGAAACTGCACGAGTGCGGTCTGCCCAAGAACATGGCCGCCGAGCTGTTCAAGCCGTTCATTATCCGCAAGCTCATCGAGCGCGGCATCGTGAAAACGGTGAAGTCGGCTAAGAAAATTGTGGACCGCAAGGACGCCGTCGTTTGGGATATCCTGGAGAACGTGCTGAAAGGCCATCCAGTATTGCTCAACCGGGCTCCTACGCTTCACCGTCTGGGTATCCAGGCGTTCCAGCCGCGCCTCATCGAGGGCAAGGCTATCCAGCTGCACCCGCTCGTTTGTACGGCCTTCAACGCTGACTTTGACGGTGACCAGATGGCTGTGCACGTTCCCCTGGGACCGGCCGCTATCTTGGAAGCCTCCATGCTCATGCTGGCGTCGCACAACATCCTGAACCCTGCCAACGGCGCGCCCATCGCGGTACCATCGCAGGACATGGTTCTGGGCTTGTACTACGTAACCAAAGGCAAGCGCACGACGCCCGAGGAGAAAATCGACGGCGAAGGCATGATGTTCTACTCCGATGAGGAAGTAGTTATTGCCATCAACGAAGGCATTCTGTCGAAGCACGCCTACATCAAGGTTCGGACCCTGGTGCGGGATGAAAACGACGACTTGGTGACCAAAATCATCGAGACGGTAGCTGGTCGTGTGCTGTTCAACCAGATGGTGCCGACGGAAGTGGGCTTCGTGGATGAGTTGCTGACCAAGAAAAAGCTCCAGCAGATCATTTCGATGGTGTTCAAGCGGACCGGTATGGCCCGCACCGCACAGTTCCTCGACGACATCAAGACGCTGGGCTTCCAGTCGGCTTACAAAGGTGGTCTGTCGATGGGTCTGGGCGATATCCAGATTCCGAAAGAAAAAGACGTTCTCGTAGCGCAGGCGCAAGCCGACGTGAAAGCCGTAACCCAGAACTACCAGATGGGTCTGATTACGGACAACGAGCGGTACAACCAGGTTATCGACATCTGGACGCGCATCAACAACCAAATCACTGAAACCCTCATGGGTCGCCTCGAAAAGGAGAACCAGGGCTTCAACTCGATTTACATGATGATGCACTCCGGTGCTCGTGGTTCGCGCGAGCAGATTCGTCAGCTCGGCGGTATGCGGGGTCTGATGGCCAAGCCGCAGAAGTCGCTCCAGGGTTCGGTAGGCGAGATTATCGAAAACCCGATTCTATCGAACTTCAAAGAAGGCCTCGATGTAATCGAGTATTTCATCTCGACTCACGGTGCTCGTAAAGGTCTTGCCGATACCGCTCTGAAAACGGCCGACGCCGGCTACCTGACCCGTCGTCTGGTAGACGTATCGCAGGACGTAATCGTGAACGAGGTAGACTGCGGTACCCTGCGGGGCATCGAAACCTTCGCGTTGAAAGACAACGAGGATATCGTAGAGCCGCTGTCGGAGCGTATCCTGGGCCGCGTAGCGGTGCACGATATCATCGATCCGCTGACGGACGAAGTGATTCTGCCGGCTGGTCTGGAAATCACCGAGGAAATCACGCGCCGCATCGACAACACCAGCATCGAATCGGTGGAAATCCGTTCGGTACTGACCTGCGAATCGAAGCGCGGTATCTGTGGCAAGTGCTACGGCCGTAACCTGTCGTCGGGCCGCATGGTCCAGAAGGGCGAGGCTGTGGGCGTAATTGCTGCCCAGTCCATCGGGGAACCCGGTACCCAGCTCACGCTGCGTACCTTCCACGTAGGTGGTACGGCATCCAACATTGCCGTAGAAGCCAGCCTGAAAGCCAAGTTCGCCGGTGTGGTGGAGTTCGAAGATATCCGGACCGTGGAAACCGCTGGCCCTGATGGCGAGCCGGTGAAAGTGGTAATGGGTCGCTCGGGCGAAATCCGCATCGTGGAGAAAGGCACCGGCAAAGTGTTCATCTCGAACCACGTGCCGTACGGCTCGTTCCTGCTGGTGGAAGAAGGCCAGGAGGTAGAGAAGGGCGCGGAGCTCAACAACTGGGACCCTTACAACGCCGTTATTCTGGCCGAGTTTGATGGTGTGGTTCAGTACGACGCCATTACGGAAGGCATCACCTACCGTGAGGAATCGGATGAGCAGACCGGTCACCGCGAGAAAGTAATTATCGAATCGAAGGCGAAGGATCAAAACCCCGCCATCATCGTGCGCCCCGGCAAAAAGGGCGACATGGAAGGTTCGAAAGGCTACTCCATCCCGGTAGGCTCCCACTTGAACGTGGAGAACGGCGAGAAAATCAAGGCTGGTCAGATTCTGGCCAAGATTCCGCGTGCCGTGGGCAAAACCCGCGACATTACCGGTGGTCTGCCCCGCGTTACGGAGCTCTTCGAAGCCCGTAACCCGTCGAACCCGGCCGTAGTAGCCGAAATCGATGGTGTGGTAACCTACGGTACGGTGAAGCGTGGTAACCGTGAAATCTTCGTGGAGTCGAAAGACGGCGTCAAGAAGAAGTACATGGTGCCGCTGTCCAAGCACATTCTGGTGCAGGACAACGACTTCATCCGCGCAGGTGCGCCGCTTTCTGATGGTGCCATCACGCCTTCGGACATCCTGAGCATTCAGGGCCCCGGTGCCGTGCAGGAGTACCTCGTGAACGAGATTCAGGAAGTATACCGCCTGCAGGGTGTGAAAATCAACGATAAGCACATCGAGGTGGTCGTTCGCCAGATGATGCAGAAAGTAGTGATTCTCGACGCCGGCGACACGACCTTCCTGGAGCATCAGGTAATCGACAAGATTATCTTCATGGAGGAAAACGATACCATCATCGACATGAAGGTGGTAACGAATGCCGGCGACTCGTCGAACCTGAAGCCCGGCCAGATTGTCACGGCTCGTCGCCTGCGCGACGAGAACAGCAGCCTGCGCCGCCGCGACCTGCAACTGGTGGAAGTACGCGACGCGCAACCGTCCGTATCCCGTCCTACTCTGCAGGGTATCACCCAGGCTTCGTTGGGTACCCAGTCGTTCATCTCGGCCGCTTCCTTCCAGGAGACGACCAAGGTGCTGTCGGAAGCTGCCATCCGTGGCAAGGCCGACGAACTGCTGGGCCTGAAGGAGAACGTAATCGTAGGTCACCTCATTCCGGCCGGTACCGGTCTGCGCGAGTACACGCGTCAGATTGTTGGCTCGAAAGAGGAACTGGAAGCCGCTCAGGCCGCCAAGACCGAGGAAGCCGCCGCTCCGGCCAAACGCCCCGCCCGCGCTTCGCGCCGCGAGTCCGTTTCGGAGTAAGCAGTTAAGCAACGTATAGAAAAAGCCGGCCGGAGCAATCTGGCCGGCTTTTTCTTTGCGGATACCCTTACCTTGTGGGCGAGGTTAACCTCTCGTTCCTTTCTGCGTTTCCTATTAACATGAGCCAACCAACCCAACCCGAAGCCGACGCGCCTCAACCGCAGGATCCGACTGCCATCAACATTGAACTGTCGGAAGAAATAGCCGAAGGTGAGTACGCCAACCTCGCTATGATTGCCCACAGTAACAGTGAATTCGTCATTGACTTTATCCGGCTGATGCCTGGTCTGTCCAAAGCCAAAGTGAAGTCGCGCATTATCCTCACGCCCGAGCACGCCAAGCGGCTGGTAGCAGCCCTCACGGAAAACATTGAGCGGTTCGAGCAGGCTAACGGCCCAATCAAGGCGCAACCCAACGATTCGCCGAGGTACCCGATGGGCTTCGGAGGTAAAATGGGAGAAGCCTAGGACCTCGGAATAATACAGCACCTGAAGCGGCTTTTATCGGGCAGATAGAAGCCGCTTCTGCGTTGAGTGCTATTCAACTGGTAGCTTTGCCACATGAATTATCTAATCTACCTGGCGTACGGGCTAGTCGATATCCGCAGCGAAGCTATCTACAGCATCCTGAGCTATGAGGCAGTGCGAAATCCGGATTCAGCCACGCGCATTCTGGTGTACACCGATGACGCTACGGCTTTTCAACAAATACTAGGGACACGCGCAGATATACTCTACCCGACAATAACGGCCGAGCAGTGGCAAGCATGGCGCGGCGCGGCCAACAAGGTGTATCTACTGAAAGTAGGTGTGCTGGAACATGCTGCGGCGAATTACCCAGGTAACCTATTGTTTTTAGATACGGATACCATCTGGCGGCAAGATCCGGCACCTTTATTCAAGCGCATTGAAAAGGGCCACTTCTTCATGCACCAGAACGAAGGCCGTTTGATTGTAGGTAATACGCTCAGTCGAAAAGTATATCGGCATCTGCAAGGGCAGGAGTGGGAGTCGGGTGGCCATACACTGCGCATAACCCCTGAAACAGAGCTATTCAATTCTGGCGTGCTGGCTTTCCGTAGCGACAAAGCATACCTGTTGCGGGAAGTAATGGCTTTAGCCGAACAGCTATATGCCGCCTACAACAAACACATGATGGAGCAACTGGCCTTCAGCCTGCGGCTGGCCGCCGAAGGACCCATTGCTGATGTGCCGGAGTATCTGTGGCACTATTGGAACCTGAAAGAAGCTCGCCCGGCCATTACGCGCGTTGTGAATATCTACGCCCAGCAGTCACTCGATGCCTTGCTATTGCACTTGCAGCAACTGGAATTGCCTTCACTCCACCAGCAGGAGCTTGCCTACCGAAACCTTCCCAGTTGGCAGCGTACTTGGCGTAAGCTAACGGGCCGCCGCTGGACGATGCCCGCATTGGCTCCCTAGCTCCAGTGAGCGGAATCCCGACTAAAAACGGAGTTGAAGCAGCATACGGCTACGCTAAAATTAACTAGTTCAACCCGTTTGCTATTTGCCGGCAACTTTTCTACCTTTGCAAGCCTAATTTTTGGGAGAGAACCCTCCTTGACAAAACCTACCGTAGATGCCTACCATCAACCAGTTAGTACGAAAAGGCCGCGAGAAGCTGACGACGAAGTCGAAGTCGCCCGCCCTTGACTCGTGCCCGCAACGCCGTGGCGTTTGCACCCGTGTATACACCACTACGCCTAAGAAGCCGAACTCGGCTATGCGTAAAGTAGCCCGTGTGCGCCTGACCAACGGCAAAGAAGTGAACGCCTACATCCCGGGTGAAGGCCACAACCTGCAGGAGCACAGCATCGTGCTGATTCGTGGTGGTCGTGTAAAAGACCTTCCCGGCGTACGTTACCACATCATCCGTGGTGCCCTTGATACTGCCGGTGTAAACGGCCGTACCCAGCGTCGCTCGAAATACGGTGCCAAGCGTCCGAAGCCCGGCCAAGCTGCTCCAGCTGGCAAAGGTGCTCCCGCTAAGAAGAAAAAGTAATTGAAACCGAGTGAGGTAGCGCGCAGTGCTGGATAGCACATGGTTCTTATCCCACTTGCCCGTTGCCCACACTCATTTCTATACCCATGAGAAAGTCAAAACCGAAGAAGCGCATCCTCCTGCCCGACCCCAAGTTCAAGGAGACGCTGGTTACCCGTTTCGTAAACTACATGATGTACGACGGGAAGAAAAACCTGGCCTACACCATTTTCTATGATGCCTGCGAGCTTGTTGAGCAGCGTACCAAAGAAAGCGGCGTTGAGATGTGGCGCAAAGCCCTCAACAACGTAATGCCGACCGTAGAAGTAAAAAGCCGCCGCGTAGGTGGTGCTACCTTCCAGGTGCCAACCGAAGTTCGCCCTGATCGTCGCATTGCCGTAGGTTCGAAGTGGTTGATCCAGTACGCTCGTCGTCGTGGTGAGAAAACCATGAAAGACAAGTTGGCCGGCGAAATCATTGCCGCTGCCAAAGGCGAAGGTGCTGCCGTGAAGAAAAAGGACGACACGCACCGGATGGCAGAAGCCAACAAGGCCTTCTCGCACTTCCGCTTCTAAAAAATGAGTGAAGGAAGGAATGAGTGACCGAGCGAAATGGTTAAGGCCATACGCTCAACAAGTCCTCATTCATTCACTCACCCATTCACTCATTCTCAAAGAGACATGGCTGTTAATAAAGATCTGCAATACCTCCGGAACATCGGGATTATGGCGCACATCGACGCCGGTAAGACCACCACGTCGGAGCGCATTCTCTACTACACCGGTAAGACCCACAAAATCGGGGAAGTGCACGAAGGTGCCGCCACGATGGACTGGATGGAGCAGGAGCAGGAGCGTGGTATCACCATCACGTCGGCTGCTACTACCACCTTCTGGAATTATCCGACCGACGCCCAGGGCGACCCGACTGCGGATACCAAGCAGTACAAAATCAACCTGATTGACACTCCCGGCCACGTTGACTTCACCGTAGAAGTTGAACGTTCGTTGCGTGTACTTGACGGTGCGGTGGCTTTGTTCTGCGCCGTGTCGGGCGTAGAGCCGCAGTCGGAGACCGTATGGCGTCAGGCTGACAAGTACAAGGTGCCCCGCATCTGCTTCGTCAACAAGATGGACCGTGCCGGTGCTGACTTCTTCAAAGCCGTTAACGAGATTAAGGACAAGCTGGGTGCTAACCCCGTGCCCCTGCAAATCCCGATTGGTGCTGAAGATACCTTCAAAGGTGTAGTTGACCTGCTGACTGGCAAAGCCATCGTATGGGATGACGCTACCCAAGGCAAATCGTACCACGAAATCCCGGTTCCCGAGGATCTGGTGGAAACCGTAGCCGAGTGGCGTCAGAAGCTCATCGAGAGCGTAGCCGAGTATGATGACCGTCTGTTGGAGAAATTCTTCGAAGACCCGGAAAGCATCACGAAAGAGGAAATGATGGTTGTTATCCGCCAGGCGGTTATCGACATGAAATTCTCGCCCGTAATGTGCGGCTCGGCCTTCAAGAATAAAGGTGTACAGTCGATGCTGGACGGCGTGATGGCCTACCTGCCGTCGCCGCTGGATATGCCCGCTATTATCGGTACCAACCCCGATACTGGCGAGGAAATCGAGCGTCACCCCGATAACTCGGAGCCCTTCACCGCTTTGGCGTTCAAGATTGCCACCGACCCCTTCGTAGGCCGTCTGTGCTTCTTCCGCTGCTATAGCGGCGTGCTGGATGCTGGTTCGTACGTGCATAACAACCGCACGAACAAGAAGGAGCGTATCTCGCGTCTGATGCAGATGCACTCCAACAAGCAGAACCCCATCGATAAAATCCAGGCTGGTGACATTGCTGCCGGCGTAGGTTTCAAAGACATCAAAACCGGCGACACGCTGACCGACGAAAAGTCGCGCATCGTACTGGAATCGATGTCGTTCCCTGAGCCCGTAATCGGCTACGCCATTGAGCCCAAAACTCAGGCTGACGTTGATAAAATGGGTATGGCTATTGCCAAGCTCGTAGAGGAAGACCCCACGCTAGTGGTACAGACTGACCCCGAGACGGGCCAGACCGTACTGAAAGGTATGGGCGAACTTCACCTTGAAATCATCATCGACCGTATGCGTCGGGAGTTCAAGGTAGAAATCAACCAGGGCGCTCCGATGGTAGCGTACAAGGAGATTCTGACGAAGTCGGTAGAGCACCGCGAAACCTACAAGAAGCAGACGGGTGGTCGTGGTAAATTCGGCGACATCGTATTCGAACTCGGTCCGAAACTGACCGATCCGGAGAAACCAGGTCTGGAGTTCGTGAACGATATCACCGGTGGTGTTATCCCCCGCGAATTCATCGCACCAGTTCAGAAAGGCTTCGAAGAAGCTATGAAGAACGGTCCGTTGGCTGGCTTCCCCATCGAAGGCATGCGTGTACGTCTGTACTACGGTTCCTACCACGATGTTGACTCGGACGCTCTGTCGTTCGAACTCGCTGCTCGTGGTGGTTTCCGTGAAGCCGGCAAACAAGCCGGTCCGAAACTGCTCGAGCCAATTATGGCGGTAGAAGTTGTTTCGCCCGATGAGTATACGGGTTCGGTAACCGGTGACCTGAACCGTCGCCGGGGCATCATGAAAGGCATGGACACCAAAGGCGGTGCCAACGTGATTAAGGCTGACGTTCCGCTGTCGGAGCTGTTCGGTTACGTAACCACGCTGCGTACCATCTCGTCGGGCCGGGCTTCGGCTTCGCTGACGTTCTCGCACTACGACCAGGTGCCCAATAACCTTGCTGAGGCTATCATCGCCAAGCAAAAGGGTAACGCCATTCGCTAATACCGCTTTCATTCAACAGACATGAACCAGAAGATTCGCATCAAACTCAAATCCTACGACCACAACCTGGTGGACAAATCGTCGGAGAAGATTGTGAAGGCGGTGAAGGCTACGGGCGCTATCGTAAGCGGCCCCATCCCATTGCCGACCGACAAGGAGAAGTTTACCGTACTTCGTTCCCCCCACGTGAACAAGAAGTCGCGTGAGCAATTCCAGCTCTGCACCTACAAGCGCCTCGTGGATATCTATTCTACTTCGTCGAAGACGGTAGATGCCCTGATGAAGCTGGAACTGCCCAGCGGCGTTGACGTTGAAATCAAAGTCTGAGGACTAGCTTTTTCAACTGTATAAGATGAACGCCCCACTGGCTCTGCGGAGTTGGTGGGGCGTTTTCTGTTTTTATTGATGCAACTTGGGCTTTAAGTAAAGGCTCGTTGTACCGTGGAGCTTTGCGGCAACGGGCACCGTCTGCTCTACCGTAGGGGCTCCTTACTTCTATTCATGGCGTCTTCTTTAGGAACCATCCTGACCATTTCCCGGCTGTTGGTCGCAGCTACATTTTTTTGCGTCTGCATTCTGATGGGGTTGTTTACCAGCAGCTTTTTCCGGGTGCTACCCAGCATTGGTATGATGGGTATGGCAGCTACGGGGCTTGTCTGCTTCCTGCTGCACGGCCGCCACTACCAGCGCACTTCCCAAAGCAACTACCTGCCTTTTCTGCTGATTTTCCTAGTCCACGCAAGCTCTGGACTACTCACCTCAGCCGCCAGAATAGGGGAGTATACCCGCGACGTAGTGCTTCAGTTGCCATTCCTCGTTCTGCCCTTGGCATTCTGGCTGCTACCGCCACTACCATCCCGTAACCTGCGGTTGCTGTGGCTTCTGCTAATTGGTACAACGGGGCTGGCGGCTTTGTTGAGTACCGGCAACTACCTGCTGCACTTCGACCAGATCAACGAGATGTATCTGCGTTCCAAGGTTATGCCCACAGAGCCCGATCATATTCGGTTTAGTCTGTTAGTTACACTTTCGGTATCTGTCGGCGTCTGCCTGCTGGCCCACCGGAGCGTAGTAGGAAAAGGTGCTAATATATTGTGGGGAGTAGTTATTTGTCTGGCCTTCTACCAGCATCTACTGGCCGTGCGCAGTGGCTTGGTCGCGCTGTACGTTATGGCTATTATAGCACTGCTATGGCTGATCTTCCGGACGCGGCAGTATCAGCAGGCGCTGCTGCTGGCGGCGGCTCTGGTCCTGGTTCCTGCCATAAGCTACTCGTTGTTCCCGACGTTGCAGAACAAGTCGGCCAATACTCGTGAGGATGTGGGCCAAGTAGAGAATACAGCTTCGGCTAACAATTACTCCTTGGTCGGTAGAGTGTACTCCTACAAAGTAGCACTGGAAGTTGTCAAAGACAACCCATGGTTTGGCGTAGGCCGCGCCGATATTGAACCGGAAATGGCAGTGCGGTATCAGCGCAGTTACCCGAATATTCGTCCGGAATTCTATATCCAGCCGCACAACCAGTTTCTGTTTTCGGCAGTAGCTTTCGGGCTTGTTGGCCTGCTACTGTTTATTGTCGGCTTTTACTATGCTGGTTTAAGCATATGGCCCAATTACGCACCGCTACTCTTGGCGCAGTACGTTATAGTTACCTTGTCCTTTCTGGTAGAATACACGCTGGAAACGCAAATAGGATTGGGATACGTCCTGTTTTTTATTCTCCTAGCTCTGGAGGGGCAGAAGCCGGTTCCTGCTCCGGAAGGGCAATGGCGACCAGTGTGAGCCATTAAAAAGCTACCAGCTTAAGCAGCCCATTGTCAAGTGGGCTGATAGTGGCGTATTTGACTGCCCGTGAGTGAGTACAGGACCACTGTTGCACCGCAACACGAAATACGAACGGGGCTAACTGCTTAACTCTTAAAATATTTCGGAACACAGTTAGATTATAACACAACAATTTCCTAGCTTTGCACTCCATTTCCGAAAACGCCACTTGGGCGTTTTCAAGTGTGTCTTTTTCTAAAACCCCAATCGAATGCCTGGCATCATCGGTAAAAAAATCGGTATGACAAGCCTCTTCACTCCGGACGGGAAGAACATTCCCTGCACGCTCATTGAGGCGGGTCCGTGCGTAGTGACGCAGGTTAAGACCATCGAAACGGACGGCTACACGGCCATCCAGCTCGGCTACGGCGAGAAAAAAGCGAAGAACACCACCAAAGCATTGGCTGGTCACTTCGCGAAAGCCGGAACCACCCCCAAGCGCAAACTCGTTGAGTTTCGCACTAACGAAGCTGGCAACTATGCCGCCGGCTCTACCATCGACGCTACCCTCTTCGAAGAAGGTGAATTCGTTGACGTAGTAGGTACCTCTAAAGGTAAAGGCTTCCAGGGCGTTGTAAAGCGCTACAACTTCGCTGGTGTTGGTGGCCAGACCCACGGTCAGCATAACCGCGGCCGTCACCCCGGTTCTATCGGTGCCTGCTCTTGGCCTTCGCGCGTATTCAAAGGAATGCGCATGGGTGGCCGCATGGGCAACGACCGTGTGAAAGTGCAGAACCTGAAGGTGATGCGCATTGTAGCCGACAAAAACCTCATCGTGGTTAGCGGCTCGATTCCCGGTGCCAAGAACTCTTTCGTGGTCCTGGAAAAATAAGCTAGTAAGATGGAACTGTCAGTAATCAACATCAAAGGTGAGGACACCGGCCGCAAGGTTACCCTGTCCGACGCCATCTTCGGCCTAGAGCCGAATGAGCACGTGATGTACCTCGACGTAAAGCAGTACTTGGCCAATCAGCGCCAGGGCACGCACAAGTCGAAGCAGCGCAACGAAGTACACGGCACTACCAAGAAGCTGAAGAAGCAGAAAGGTACTGGCGGAGCCCGCGCAGGTAGCATGAAGTCGGGTGTATTCGTAGGTGGTGGCCGGATTTTCGGTCCTCAGCCCCGCGACTATGGCTTCAAGCTCAACAAGAAAACCAAGCGTCTCGCTCGTCTGTCGGCCCTCTCGGTGCTGGCGAAAGACGGCAAGGTATCGGTAGTGGAAAATATTTCCCTCTCGACTCCCAAGACGAAAGAGTTTGCCGCCATTCTGGCTGGTCTGAAGCTGGACAATGGCCGCAAGACTCTGCTGGTAACCGGCTCGGTTGATAAGAACGTCGTTCTGTCGGCCCGTAACATTCAGCGCGTGAGCGTAGCTACCCCTGTAGCTCTGAACACCCACGACCTGCTGAACACTGATACCCTGCTGCTGTCAGAAGATGGGTTGAGCGCACTGGAACAACTCTATACCACTGCTGAGTAATGAGCATCCTGAAAAAACCCATCGTAACTGAAAAGGCTACGGGTCTGAACGAGAAAGGACAATACGCTTTCGAAGTGGCTATCGATGCCAACAAAGTTCAGATCAAGAAAGAGATTGAGCAGCTGTACGGCGTGACGGTTCTGGGCATCAGCACCATCCGCACCATCGGCAAAGTGAAATCGAAGTTCACGAAAGGCGGTGCCGTTTCCGGCCGTCGCCCACATGGCAAAAAAGCCATCGTGACCGTAAAAGAGGGCGATATCATCGACTTCTATAACGGCCTGTAAGCCTACTTTCCCGCCAAGAGATTTTTTCCTAAGCAAGAGTAATGGCACTCAAAAAACTAAGACCAACATCACCGGGTCAGCGCTTCCGCATCGCCCCGGCCTTCGACGAGATTACTGCGTCGACGCCGGAGAAGTCGCTGTTGGCACCCCTCAAAAACTCCGGTGGCCGTAACAATTCGGGCAAAATGTCCAACCGCTACATCGGCGGTGGTCATAAAGCCAAGTACCGTATCATCGACTTCAAGCGTGACAAAGCCGGCGTTCCGGCCACGGTGAAGACGATTGAGTACGATCCTAACCGCACTGCCCGTATTGCTTTGCTGCAATACGCTGATGGTGAGAAACGCTACATCATTGCTCCTGCCGGTGTTACCGTAGGTGCCAGTGTTGTATCGGGTTCGGGCGCTGCTCCGGAAGTTGGTAATGCCCTGCCCCTGCGCGAGATTCCGCTGGGTACCATTGTACACAATATCGAGCTGATGCCCGGTAATGGTGCTGCAATGGCCCGCTCGGCTGGTACTTACGCTCAGCTGGTAGCTCGCGAAGACAAGTACGCCACCCTGAAATTGCCCTCCGGCGAAATGCGCATGGTACTCGTTACCTGCATGGCTACGGTCGGTACTGTTTCCAATGGCGACCACATGAACGTTCGTCTGGGCAAAGCCGGCCGCAACCGCTGGTTGGGTCGTCGTCCGCGCGTTCGTGGTGTTGCTATGAACCCTGTCGATCACCCCATGGGTGGTGGTGAAGGTAAGTCGTCGGGTGGTCACCCACGCAGCCGTAACGGTATCTTCTCGAAAGGTCAGAAGACCCGGAACAAGAACAAGTACTCCGAGCAGCTCATCGTTAACCGCAAAGGCAAGAAGTAAGCAATGGCACGTTCACTAAAAAAAGGGCCGTACATTGACTTCCGGCTCGAGAAGAAAGTAACGGCAATGGATGAGTCCGGCAAAAAGTCGGTGGTGAAGACTTGGTCGCGCCGCTCGATGATTTCGCCCGATTTCGTTGGCCACACCTTCGCCGTTCACAACGGCAATAAGTTCATCCCGGTGTATGTAACGGAGAACATGGTAGGACATAAACTCGGTGAGTTTGCTCCGACCCGTAACTTCCGCGGCCATATCGCCAAGAAAGATAAAGGCAAGCGCTAATATGGAAGCAGTAGCTAAACTCCGGAACGTGCCTACCTCGCCGCGCAAGATGCGCTTGGTAGCCAACCTGGTACGCGGTCAGAAAGTGACTCGTGCTCTGGGCCTGCTGAAATTTGAGGCCAATTCGGGCGCTCCTAAAATCGAAAAACTGCTCCTGTCGGCTCTGGCCAACTGGCAGCAGAAAAATGAAGACGAGCGCATCGAAGACGCAAACCTCTACATCAAAGAGATTTTCGTGGACGAAGGTCGTATGCTGAAGCGTTTGCGCCCCGCACCCCAGGGCCGTGGTCACCGCATCCGCAAGCGTAGCAACCACGTGACGCTGATCATCGACTCGAAAGTAGAACCGCTCGGTAGCAAAGCTGCTGCCCAGCAGGCTGCTGAGACGAAAGGCACTGAGGCCACGGCCGAAGCCAAGCCTAAGACTCGTCGTAGCTCGGCTAAGAAATCCACTGAAACCAAGGCAGAAGCCACCGCATAAGCACTATGGGACAGAAAGTAAATCCGGTTGGCTTCCGTCTGGGCGTCATTAAAGGATGGGACTCGAACTGGTACGGCGGCAAGGACTTTGCCGACAAACTGGTGGAGGACGAGAAAATCCGCAAATACATCATGGCTCGTATCCCGAAAGGTGGCATTAGCCGCATCGTGATTGAGCGTACGCTGAAGCGCGTCACCATTACCATCAACACGGCTCGTCCGGGTGTGGTAATCGGTAAAGGCGGTGCTGAAGTGGATAAGATCAAAGACGAACTAAAGCAGATTACCGGCAAAGACGTTCAGATCAATATTTTCGAGATCAAGCGTCCGGAACTCGACGCCAAACTGGTAGGTGAGAGCATTGCTCAGCAGCTCCAGGCTCGTATCTCGTTCCGTCGCGCCATGAAAATGGCTATCCAGGCTGCTATCCGCGTTGGTGCCGAAGGCATCAAGATTCAGTGCGGTGGCCGTTTGGGCGGTGCTGAAATTGCTCGTTCCGAGCAATACAAAGAAGGCCGTACCCCCCTGCACACGCTGCGTGCTGACATCGATTATGCGTTGTCGGAAGCTCAGACTGTGTATGGCAAAATCGGTATCAAAGTGTGGGTAATGCGCGGTGAAGTGTTCGGCAAGCCCGACCTCTCGCCGAACCAGCAGCCTGCTGGTGGTCAGGGTGGCGACAGCCGCAACGACCGTGGCCCACGTGGCGACCGGAATGACCGTGGTGGTGACCGTGGCCCGCGTCGTGACCGTGGTGGCGAAGGCCGCGGCGGTGACAACCGTGGTGGTCAAGGTGCCGGCGGTGGTCAGGGTGCTGGTGGCCAGCGTCGTGGTGGTGGCCCAGGTGGTCAGAACCGCGGTGGCCAGGGCGGTGGCGCTCCCCGTCGCTAGCCCATTTCTTTCTCTCGAATTTTAATTCAAGATAACTCATGTTACAACCGAAAAGGACCAAGTATCGCAAGATGCAAAAGGGTCGCGTGCACGGTTTAGCGCATCGCGGCAGCTCCATTGACTTCGGTTCATTCGCCATCAAGTCACTGGAACAGGCTTGGATTACGGCTCGCCAGATTGAGGCTGCTCGTATCGCCATGACCCGCGCCATGAAACGTGAAGGTCAGGTGTGGATCCGTATCTTCCCCGACAAGCCGATTACGAAGAAGCCCGCTGAAGTGCGGATGGGTAAGGGTAAAGGTTCGCCCGAGTATTGGGTAGCCTGTGTGAAGCCTGGCACCATCATGTTCGAATCCGACGGGGTTACGCTGGAAGTAGCGCAGGAGTCGCTGCGTCTGGCTGCGCAAAAACTGCCGGTTCGGACCACTTTTGTTGTTCGTCGCGACTACGTAGAAAGCAAGTAAGATGAAGAACGCCGATATCCGTGCCCTCTCCATTGAGGACCTCAAAACCCAGATCAAAACCGAGCAGACCAGTGGTCAGACCATGCGCTTCGCGCACGCCATCTCACCCTTGGAAAACCCGATTCGTCTGAAGCAAGCCCGCAAAAATGTCGCCCGTCTGCTGACCGAGTTGAAGCGTCGCGAGAACGAGCAGGCTACTAACTCTGCTAACTAACGATGGCAATCAACGAAGAACAGCAGGCTGCTGCCGCCACTGAGCGGAACCTGCGCAAAGAAATCATTGGCCGCGTTTCCTCCGCCAAGATGGATAAGTCCATCACGGTGATTGTGGAAAGCAAGATGAAGCACCCCATCTACGGCAAATTCGTTACCAAGTCGACCAAATTCATGGCTCACGACGAGAACAACGAGTGTGGCGAAGGTGATACGGTTCGCATCATGGGTACGCGCCCACTGAGCAAGAACAAACGCTGGAGACTGGTAGAAATCGTAGAACGCGCCAAGTAAGATGATACAGCAAGAATCCCGTCTGACCGTCGCTGATAACAGCGGCGCCAAAGAAGTTCTTTGCATTCGTGTCCTCGGTGGCACGGGCAAGAAATACGCCAGCGTAGGCGACAAGATTGTAGTTGCAATCAAGTCGGCTATTCCCTCCGGCAATGCCAAAAAAGGCACTGTTTCAAAAGCAGTAGTGGTTCGCACGAAGAAAGAAGTACGCCGCAAAGACGGTTCGTACATTCGCTTCGACGATAATGCTGCCGTACTGCTCAACAATAACGACGAGCCCCGCGGTACCCGCATCTTCGGCCCAGTTGCCCGTGAACTGCGTGAAAAGCAATTCATGAAGATCGTTTCGCTGGCTCCTGAAGTTCTCTAAGCAATGGCAACGAAACTGAAAGCTGCACCCGCGAAGCTGCACGTAAAAACCGGTGACACCGTATTGGTGATTTCCGGTGATGAGAAAGGTAAAACCGGCACCATTAAGTCGGTTAACCGTTCGACGCAGCGTGTTATCGTGGAAGGCCTGAACCTGGCAACTAAGCACAACAAACCCAGTGCGAAGAACCCCCAGGGCGGCATCACCAAGATCGAGGCACCGATTCACGTGAGCAACGTGAAGCGCGTAGACTCGGCCAACGCCTAATCCGCTCTACGACCATGGCACGACTGAAAGAAAAATATCAGAAAGAAGTAGTACCAGCGCTCCAGGAGAAATTCCAGTTCAAGAGCATCATGCAGGTACCGCGCATCACCAAAATCTGCATTAACCGCGGTATTGGTGCTGCTGTAGCTGACAAGAAGCTGGTAGACAACGGGGTGGATGAGTTGACCATCATCACCGGCCAGAAAGCTGTTCCAACCATTGCCAAGCGTTCGGTTTCGAACTTCAAGCTGCGGGAAGGAATGCCAATCGGTGCTCGCGTAACCTTGCGTGGTGAGCAGATGTACGAATTCCTGGACCGTCTGCTGACCGTGGCTCTGCCCCGTGTTCGTGACTTCAAAGGCATCAACGACAAAGGCTTTGACGGCCGGGGTAACTATACCTTGGGCGTGAAAGAGCAAATCATCTTCCCGGAAATTTCGATTGACAAAATCAAATCGATTTCCGGTATGGATATTACCTTCGTAACGACGGCCGAAAATGATGAGCAAAGCTACGAGCTGCTCAAAGCTTTCGGAATGCCGTTCGCTAACGCCAAGAAACAGAACAATGGCTAAGGAATCAATGAAAGCACGGGAGCGGAAGCGTATCGCTACCGTAGCCCGTTACGCCGAGAAGCGCAAGGCTCTGAAAGAGGCTGGTGATTTCGAAGGTCTGGACAAACTGCCGCGTAACGCGTCGCCCGTGCGTCTGCACAACCGCGACAAAATCGACGGCCGTCCCCGTGGTTACATGCGCAAATTCGGCATTAGCCGCGTGCGTTTCCGCGAAATGGCTCTCGCCGGCAAAATCCCCGGTGTAACCAAGTCCAGCTGGTAAAACCACTGGTTGTTGCCTAGGCAGTTCCGCTGCGTAAAGCAATGCTATTTGGCAGGTTGCCGAAAGAAACCATCAGCCGAGCCCTCAGAAGCCGAGTTGAGTAGTCTTAATCGAAAATTTCGTCGCCTCTTTCCGTGGCGGCGAAATTTTCATATCTTTGCGGCTCCCTAAAAAACGGGCGCTTCATTTTTACAATCGAATGAACACAGATCCAATTGCCGACTACCTGACCCGGGTACGCAATGCCATCAAGGCAAACCACCGGGTAGTGGAAATCCCGGCCAGCAACATCAAAAAGGAGATTACGAAGGTGCTCTACAAGAAGGGCTACATTCAGAGCTACCGGTTTGATGATGCTGCTGTACAAGGCACGATTAAAATCGCCCTGAAGTACAATCCGGCTACCAAAAAGCCCGCCATTACCAAGCTGGAGCGCATCAGCTCGCCTGGTTTGCGCACGTATGCTCACGTGGAGAACCTGCCCCGCGTATTGAGCGGTCTGGGTATTGCAATTCTGTCGACGTCGAAGGGCGTAATGACGGAGAAAGAGGCGAAAGCCGAGAACGTGGGCGGCGAAGTGCTGTGCTACGTCTACTAATCTGAAAGGAAACAGAGACTATGTCACGCATTGGTAAACTGCCCATCAGCCTGCCCGATAACGTGCAGATTGAAGTGAGCAACGAAAACACGGTAACCGTGAAAGGCCCTAAAGGCACTTTGGTGGTTCCAGTTGACCGCGACATTACCGTAGCTACCGAAGACGGCCAGCTGGTAGTAACGCGCCCCACCGAGCAGAAGCGTCATAAAGCTATGCACGGCCTCTATCGTTCGTTGCTGAACAACGCTGTTAGCGGTGTGAGCAACGGATTGGAAGAGAAGTTGGAGCTGGTAGGTGTAGGTTACAAAGCCGCTATGGCTGGTACTACCTTGGAGCTTTCGCTGGGCTACTCGCACAACATCTTCCTGGCACTGCCGAAAGAGGTGACTGCTACGGCTGTAACGGAAAAGGGTAAAAACCCTATCGTTACCCTGACCAGCATTGATAAGCAGTTGCTGGGCCAAGTGGCCGCTAAAATTCGCTCGTTGCGCAAAGTTGAGCCCTACAAAGGCAAAGGCGTGCGCTTCGTGGGTGAGCAAATTCGTCGTAAGGCTGGTAAAACAGCTTCGAAATAACATCACACCATGGCTTTCGATAAAGCAACTAGAAGAAAACGGATCCAGCGCATCATCCGCACTAAGGTGGCTGGCACGTCCGAGCGTCCGCGTTTGTCGGTGTTCCGCAGCAATACGGGCATTTATGCTCAGATTATTGATGACACGACCGGTCACACGTTGGCGTCTGCTTCCTCGAAGCACGTTTCGGTGGAAGGGGGCAACGGAGTCGCCCTCGCCGCCGCAGTCGGCAAAGAACTTGCCGCCCGTGCTACTGGAAAAGGAATTTCGAAAGTGGTATTTGACCGTTCCGGTTACCTCTACCACGGCCGCGTAAAATCATTGGCAGAAGGAGCCCGCGAAGGCGGCCTCAATTTCTAAATCATCATGGCAGAATTTAACAACGGCCCTCGTGGTGGTAGCGGCGACAACCGTGGCGGTGGTAATGACCGTCGTGGTGGTGGCAATGACCGTCGCGGCAATGACCGGAAGGAAGAGTCGCGCACTGGCGACTCCGATCTGAAAGAAAAAGTAGTTGCTATCAACCGCGTAGCCAAAGTAGTAAAAGGCGGTCGTCGCTTTAGCTTCTCGGCCATCGTGGTAGTGGGTGACGGCAACGGCACCGTAGGTTACGGCCTAGGCAAAGCCAACGAAGTAACCGACGCCATTGCTAAAGGCATTGACGACGCGAAGAAAAACTTGGTTAAGGTTCCGCTGTACAAGCACACGGTACCCCACATCATGGAAGGCAAATACTCGGGCGGCTTCGTGCTGGTTCAGCCAGCTGCTGCTGGTACCGGTGTAATTGCTGGAGGTGCTATGCGTGCCGTTTTCGAAAGCGCTGGTATCAAAGATGTACTTGCCAAGTCAAAAGGTTCTTCGAACCCCCACAACGTGGTAAAAGCTACCTTCGATGCCCTGCTGAAAATGCGTGACCCCATGCAAATCGCACAGGCTCGCGGCATTACTCTCTCCCAAGTTTTTAACGGTTAAGAGCAGATGGCGCAGATCCAAATCAAACTCGTAAAAAGCGTTATTGACCGCCCCGAGCGTCAGAAGCGTACTGTGCAGGCCCTCGGCCTCGGCAAAATGGGTAGCACCAAAAGCGTAGAAAATACGCCTCAGGTTGCTGGCATGATCAACGCCGTAAAGCACCTGTTGGAAGTAACCGAACTCTAGGAATCTCCCGAAAATGAATCTCAGCAATCTCCAACCCGCCACTGGTGCTACGCGCAATGAAAAGCGTATTGGCCGTGGTACGGGTTCCGGCCGTGGCGGCACATCGACGCGCGGTCACAAAGGTGCCAAGTCCCGTTCGGGTTACTCCAAGAAATCGGGCTTTGAAGGTGGCCAGATGCCTCTGCAGCGTCGGGTACCTAAGTTTGGCTTCAAGAACATCAACCGTGTAGAGTACAAAGCCATCAATCTGGATGTGCTGGCTGCTCTGACCGAGAGCGGCACCACTTTGCTGGATGCTTCGTTCTTTGTAACGGCTGGTCTGGCTTCGAAGAACGCCAAAATCAAAGTACTGGGTCGTGGCGAAGTAACCAAGGCTCTGGAAGTGCATGCTCACGCCTTTTCGAAATCGGCCGTTGAAGCCATCGAAAAAGCAGGTGGCAAGGCTGTGACGCTGTAAGCTTACTTGGCAATGAACAAGTTCATCACCACGATTAAGAACATTTTTGCGATTGAAGATCTGCGTATGCGGATCTTCAATACGCTTTTTTTCATTGCCATTTACCGGCTGGGTTCTTACGTGGTGCTGCCTGGCGTCGATCCGACACGGCTAAAACAAGGAGGCGCCACTGGGGTATTGGGTATCTTGGATACTCTCCTCGGCGGGGCCTTCAGCCATGCTTCGATTTTTGCGCTGGGTATCATGCCTTACATCTCGGCGTCTATCGTGCTGCAACTGCTCACGATTGCCGTGCCTTACTTCCAGAAACTCCAGAAGGAAGGTGAGTCAGGACGTAAGAAGATCAACCAGTACACGCGTGTTCTGACCATCCCAATTGTTGCTCTGCAGTCAGTCGGCTTCATTGCAACGATTAACGCAGATGCAATTCTAAATCCGGGCGTCTTCTTCACTATATCTACTGCCATGATTGTAACAGCTGGTACGCTGTTCTGTATGTGGTTGGGTGAGAAGATTACGGACAAAGGTATTGGCAACGGTATTTCGATGATCATTATGATCGGCATTGTATCCCGTTTGCCCGGTGCCTTAATCGGGGAAGCCCAAGCCCGCACCATGCGTGGCTCACTAGTTTTCCTGATTGAACTGGTTGTGCTGTTCTTGGTAGTAATGGCGGTGATCATTCTTACGCAAGCCGTACGTCAGATTCCGGTACAGTATGCAAAGCAAATCGGTGGTGCAGCTTCGCTTAGCTCGCAACGCCAGTATATTCCAATGAAAGTGAATGCGGCCGGCGTTATGCCGATTATCTTCGCTCAGTCATTGATGTTTGTACCTGCTATTGCTGCTTCTGCTTGGAATAAGGATAGCGAAACTGCTGGTCTTATCGGTACGTGGTTTCAGCCCAATCACTGGGTGTACAACGTTGTGTTTGGCTTACTTATTATCATCTTCACGTATTTCTATACTGCTATCAGTGTCAACCCCAATCAGATTGCGGATGACCTTAAACGCAGTGGTGGTTTCATTCCCGGCGTAAAGCCTGGTCGTGATACTTCAGAGTACATTGATGAGGTGCTGACCCGAATTACGTTGCCTGGTGCGGTGGCATTGGCTGTTATTGCCATTCTTCCTTCATTGGCTACTGTGGCCGGCGTAACCCGCCCTTTCGCTCAATTCTTTGGTGGTACATCACTTATCATCATGGTAGGTGTGGTACTGGATACCATGAACCAAGTGAAAAGCTATTTGCTCATGCGTCATTATGATGGCATGATGAAAACTGGCAAGGAGCGTGGCCGCTCGCGCAATATTGCCCTCGCTTCGTAGATAAGATGATTGTTTACAAAACTGAGGAAGAAATTGAATTCATGCGGGCTAGTGCGAAAGTACTGGCGCAGGCCCACGGCGAAGTAGCAAAGCTGATTCGGGAAGGAATTACAACGCGAGAGCTGGATCAGCGTGCGGAAGAATTCATCCGGGATAATGGCGGTCAGCCTTCGTTCAAAGGCTATAATGGATTTGAGTATAGCCTTTGCATCTCACCAAATTCGGTGGTGGTGCACGGTTTTCCGGGCGACTATACGCTGAAAAGTGGTGACGTCGTATCGATAGACTGCGGGGTTCTACTCAATGGATACCACGCGGACAGTGCTTATACCTACCCAGTAGGAGAGGTGACTCCCGAGGTGACCAAGTTGCTGGAGGAAACCAAGAAGTCGCTGTATCTCGGTATTGAGCAGGCAGTGGCAGGTAACCGGATGGGCGATGTCAGCTTTGCTATTCAGAACCACGTTGAGAAACAAGGATACGGAGTAGTACGGGAGCTAGTCGGTCACGGCATTGGCAAAAAGTTGCACGAACGGCCTGATGTACCGAACTACGGTAAGCGTGGATCAGGCTTGAAACTGCAGACGGGGTTAACCCTAGCCATTGAACCCATGGTGAATCTGGGCACGAAGAGCGTGATTCAGGAAAAGGATGGCTGGACTATCCGGACCAAGGATCTGAAGCCTTCGGCGCACTTTGAGCACACGGTAGTTGTTCGTAAAGACAAGGCGGAAATACTCACCTCCTTCGAATACATAGAAAAAGCCTTACAGTAGCCTTATGGCCAAACAAACTTCCATTGAGCAGGACGGTGTTATCCTGGAAGCCTTATCCAACGCCATGTTCCGCGTGGAACTGGAGAACGGTCACCAGTTGATTGCCCATATCTCGGGCAAGATGCGGATGCACTACATCAAGATTCTGCCGGGAGATAAGGTAAAACTCGAAATGTCGCCCTACGATTTGTCGAAGGGACGCATTGTGTACCGTTACAAATAACCCGACGACATGAAAGTCAAAACCTCCGTAAAGAAGCGTAGCGTTGATTGCAAAATCATCCGCCGCAAGGGCAAGCTCTACGTTATCAACAAAAAGAACCCACGCTATAAGCAGCGTCAAGGGTAGTCAACTGGAAGTTGGGGACTTCGGGTCCTGAGGGCTTGGTTTTTGAAGGAAAACTGTCCTAACCGAAACTAGGTCCCCAAGACCCTAACTCGCCAAAAACCCAAACTCAACACATGGCTCGTATTGCAGGGGTAGATATCCCAGACAACAAGCGCGGTGAAATCGCGCTGACCTACATTTTCGGCATCGGTCGTGCTTCGGCCCAGCAAATCCTTACCAAAGCAGGCGTTGACCTGAACAAGAAGGTGAAAGACTGGACGGAAGCCGAAGCTGGCGAAATCCGCGGCGTAATTGCTGCTGAATACAAGACCGAAGGTGTTCTGCGCTCGGAAGTGCAGCTGAACATCAAGCGCCTGATGGACATTGGTTGCTACCGCGGCCTGCGTCACCGTAAAGGTCTGCCGGTTCGTGGTCAGCGTACCAAGAACAACTCGCGTACCCGCAAGGGCAAGCGGAAGACCGTTGCTGGCAAGAAAAAGGCTACTAAATAATCTGTAGCGGGAATCGAAGCCCAGTCTCTGTAGAAGGGGCGGGCTTCAACACCTTCCGCAGTTTTTTGCGATAACCAAATGGCACAAAAAAGAAAAGACAAAGCCAAGAAGCGCGTTGTCGTTGTTGAACCAGTAGGTCAGGTACACATCAAAGCCTCCTTCAACAACATCATCATCTCCATCACCAACAACAACGGCCAGGTAATTTCGTGGGCGTCGGCTGGTAAGATGGGATTCCGTGGCTCGAAGAAGAACACGCCCTACGCCGCTCAAATGGCTATGACGGATTGCGGTAAAGTTGCTCATGACCTGGGCATGCGCAAAGCCGAAGTATTCGTGAAGGGTCCGGGCGCTGGCCGTGAGTCGGCCATCCGTACGCTGGGTAACGTGGGTATTGAGGTAACGACCATTAAGGACGTGACGCCGCTGCCCCACAATGGCTGCCGTCCTCCCAAACGTCGTCGCGTTTAGTTACGTGACTCGAACTATCGGTCCAGAATACTGGTTAAAGCTGCCTTTGGGTGGCCATATCGGATTCTGAACTTACGCCGAACAGTTCACCCCCCTCAACACTCAACAACTCCGAAATGGCACGTTATACTGGTCCCAAAACCAAGATTGCCCGTCGCTTCAATGAGCCGATCTTCGGCCCGAGCAAGGCACTCACCAAGAAAGCATACCCCCCCGGCCAGCATGGTCGTGGTCGTCGTAAGAAGCAGAGCGAGTACGCTGTCCAGCTGATGGAAAAGCAGAAAGTGAAGTACATGTACGGCGTACTGGAAAAGCAGTTCGAAAACCTGTTCCACAAAGCGGCTGCGCTGCCCGGCATCACCGGTGACAACCTGCTGGCTTTGCTGGAGTCGCGTTTGGACAACACGGTTTACCGTTTGGGTATTGCCCCTACGCGTCGCGCCGCTCGTCAGCTCGTTCTGCACAAGCACATCACCGTAAACGGTGAGATTGTGAACATTGCTTCGTACAAACTCCGCGCTGGTGACGTTGTTGCCGTGCGTGAAAAGTCGAAGTCGCTGGAAGCCATCACTACGAGCCTGAGCGCCCGCAACGCGCGTGCTTTCTCGTGGCTGGAGTGGGACGGCAAAGACATGGTGGGCAAGTTCATTAGTGCCCCCTCGCGTGAGTTGATTCCGGAGAAAATCACGGAGCAGCTGATCGTCGAGCTGTACTCGAAGTAACTAGTGGAACGGCCCGGCAGTCCGGGCCGTTTCTCTGCTTCGACTTTTTTACATGGATTCAGGTATTGGGTATTGGGTATCGGGACATTTTGTCTAACTACCTGATACCTTTTACTCAATACTAACAAACCGCCCCACTTATGTCAATCTTAGCTTTTCAAATGCCGGAGAAGGTTGTGATGGAGAAATCCGACGACTTCTACGGAACGTTTGAATTCAAACCGCTGGAGAAAGGCTACGGCGTCACGATCGGCAACGCTCTGCGCCGCATCCTGCTGTCGTCGCTGGAGGGCTATGCCATCACGTCGGTTCGCACGAATAGCGTACTGCACGAGTTCATGACCATTGAAGGGGTGATTGAGGACATGTCCGAAATCATCCTGAACCTGAAACAGGTTCGCTTCAAGAAAGTGAGCGACGCCATCGAAGACAAAATCACGGTGCGCGTAAAAGGTCAGGACACGTTCTCGGCCGGTGACATCAACAAGTTCACCAACGGTTTCCAGGTATTGAACCCTGACTTGGTTATCTGCAACGTAGACCCCAACACCGAGTTGGAGTTCGAGTTTACGATTCAGAAAGGACGTGGCTACGTTCCCGCTGAGGAGAATAAGCCCGCTGACCAAGTTTTCGGTCAAATTGCCATTGATGCTATCTTCACGCCTATCAAGAACGTGAAGTACAGCATCGAAAACACTCGGGTAGAGCAAAAAACCGACTATGAGAAGCTCGTTATTGAGATTCACACGGACGGCTCGATTCACCCGGAGGACGCGCTGAAAGGTGCGGCCAACATCCTGATCCAACACTTCATGCTGTTCTCCGACAGCACCATGACTTTCGAAACGGTGAAAGCCGAAGAGGAAGAAACGGTGGACGAGGAGACGCTGCACATGCGCAAAGTTCTGAAGACGCCGCTGGCGGATATGGACCTGAGCGTGCGCGCCTACAACTGCCTCAAGGCTGCCGACATCAAAACCCTCGGCGACCTGGTGCAGCTTGATATGGCCGACATGATGAAGTTCCGCAACTTCGGTAAGAAGTCGTTGACGGAATTGGAAAACCTCGTAGAGGAAAAAGGTCTGACCTTCGGGATGGACTTGGGCAAATACAAGCTCGACGAAGAATAGGCTTCCCGTAAGCTGAAAGTGTGCTGACTGTGAGGCGTGTGTGTCAAACACATTTTCACAGCAGCACACTTTTTTTGTCCGGGTATTTCCTACCTTTGCACCCCATTCACACTTTTAACTTAGTGAGCCCCGAGGGGCAGCGGTTCTAATGTGAGAGTAACCCGTGCACACGGGCTATTTTCCGCCGTGGTCGTTGCCCGCAAGCTCACGCTTTTTCTTTTTTATGCGTCACGGTAAAACCATCAACCACCTCGGCCGGACGGCCTCGCACCGCAATGCCATGCTCTCGAACATGGCTTCGTCGCTGATTCAGCACAAGCGCATCACCACCACAGTTGCGAAAGCCAAGGCCCTGCGTAAGTTCGTAGAGCCTCTGCTCACCAAATCCAAGAGCGACACTACGCACTCGCGTCGTCTGGTTTTCTCGGTTCTTAACAACAAAGAAACCCTGAAGGAGCTGTTCGGTACGGTATCGGCTAAAATTGCTACCCGTCCCGGCGGTTACACCCGTATCATCAAGCTGAGCGCTACCCGTCTGGGTGACAACGCGGAGATGTGCATCATTGAGTTGGTTGACTTCAACGAAACCATGCTGGAAGCTACTACCGCTGCTGAAGCTAAGACGACTACTCGTCGTTCGCGCGGCAAGAAAAAGGCTACGGCTGAAGGCGAATCGTCGGCTGAAGTAGTAGCCGAGGAGAAGCCAGCTAAAAAAGCCAAGGCTGCTACCACGGAAGTTTCGGCTCCCGAGGATACTGCTACCGAAACGCTGAAAGACGGCGAAACCCGCGAGGAGAAAGCTGCTGAGTAGTTAGTTTAGTAAGCGCCACGCTTATGAATTGAAAAGGGATGTACCGCGAGGTACATCCCTTTTTTCATGTTTGACGGACCGGTATAGCCTGATGACTTGTTGCGCTACTGGCTTTTTGCGGTGCTGCTTTTGCAATAGAGGCCAGGATGCTGGGCAAAAACGACCAATTGAGTACCTTGCCCTCGCAACGCGGTACCTCAGCCCGGTGGGCGCAGGTGCAGCGGCGCACGGCGTTGTATTCCTTACTCAACCAACTTTTCTCTCATGAGCATCATCACCGAAATTCACGCTCGTCAAATTTTCGATTCGCGCGGTAACCCGACCATTGAGGTGGACGTGACCACCGAAAGCGGCACCGTGGGCCGCGCGGCCGTGCCTTCGGGTGCTAGCACCGGTAAGCACGAAGCCGTGGAACTGCGCGACGACGACCAGTCGAAGTACATGGGCAAAGGCGTGCTGAAGGCGGTGGAAAACGTAAACACCAAAATTGCCGAAGAGCTGGTGGGTTTCTCGGTGTTCGAACAGGGGCTACTCGACAAGATCATGCTGGAGCTGGACGGCACGCCCAATAAAGCCAACCTGGGTGCCAATGCCATTTTGGGTGCTTCGCTGGCTATTGCCCGTGCTGCAGCTGCCGAGGCCGGCATGCCGCTGTACCGCTACGTGGGCGGCGTAAACGCTACCACGCTGCCCGTGCCCATGATGAACATCCTCAACGGGGGCTCGCACGCCGATAACAGCATCGACTTCCAGGAATTTATGATTATGCCCGTGGGTGCTTCTTCGTTCTCGGAAGCGCTGCGCTGGGGTACGGAAATCTTCCACCACCTCAAAAACGTGCTTAAGAAGCAAGGCTTCAGCACGAACGTGGGCGACGAGGGTGGTTTTGCTCCGAATATCAAATCCAACGAAGACGCCATCAAGATTGTACTGCAGGCCATTGAAACGGCTGGCTACAAACCCGGCGACGACGTGATGATTGCCATGGATGCGGCTGCTTCTGAGTTCTACTCCGATGGTCATTACCACTTCAAGAAGAGCACCGGCGACAAGCTGACTTCGTCGGAAATGGTATCGTACTGGACCGACTGGACCAAGAAATATCCCATCATCAGCATTGAGGATGGCATGGACGAAGACGATTGGAGCGGCTGGAAGGCTCTCACCGACAGCATTGGATCAACTACCCAGTTGGTGGGCGATGACCTGTTCGTGACCAACGTGAACCGCTTGCAGCGCGGCATTGACGAGAAGATTGCCAATTCTATTCTCATCAAGGTAAACCAGATCGGTACGCTGTCGGAAACGATTGATGCTATCAACCTGGGCCGCCGCAATGGCTACAAGAGCATCATGAGCCACCGCTCGGGTGAGACGGAGGACAACACCATTGCCGACTTGGCCGTGGCCCTGAACACCGGCCAGATCAAAACGGGCTCGGCTTCGCGCTCCGACCGGATGGCCAAGTACAACCAACTGCTTCGCATTGAAGAGGAACTGGGCGAAGTGGCGTACTTCCCCGGCCGTAAAATGTAATTAGCGGCTTCTGCCGGATTTTCCGGAATACCCGGATTTCTGTTGAGCGGCACCGTTGCCTGTGGGCGGCGGTGCCGTTTTTTGTAGTGGAAGGTGCCCGAAACCAGATGAAGCCGGACTGGGGAAAATGCCGGATATTTGCTTAGGCCGGCCCTGAGAATCAGGGAGGGACCCTACAAGATGTACGCTTTACCTGTACTGTGATGAGTGCTTTGGAAATATTTGAACGGGTTCCGCGCTTTCTGCGCAGCTTCTACTTCCTGGCCGGAGTGGCGTTTATGGCTTGGATGTTCCTGTTTGATGCTAACGATTTTGTGAAGCAGTACGATATGTATGCCAAGTGGCAGGAGCTGCAAACCGACAAGCAATACTATCTGCGCGAAATTGACAAGGTAAAAAGTGACCGGGCCGAGCTGCTCAGCAGTCCGGAGCTGCTGGAGAAATTTGCCCGCGAGAAATACATTATGAAGCGGCCCGGCGAAGATGTGTTTCTGCTGGTGCCGGCAGAAAAGAAGTAGTCCTCTCCGAGCCATTTACTGACGCAGCGTATGATGAAAACACTACTTCTATTGGCTTTTTGGGCAGTCTTGAGCGGCCTTTCAGTATCCGCACAAGGCCAGAACCAACCCGATCTGGTAGTGGTGGGCCCGTTTGCTACTCCCGCTTCGGCGCTGGCCGGAGGGTCTGTCTACATGTCGGCCAATATAAAAAATCAGGGGACAAACGGCTCCCAGTTCAACTGCATCGGCTACTATTTGTCGGCTGATGCTACGTGGGATGCTACCGACACCTTTCTGGGGACAACGTGCCAGTCGCTGCTGTTTCCGGGGCAGTCGGGAACCTGCGCGGTTACGGCCCGCTTTCCGCTGGTGCCAGCCGGTTCTTACCAGTTGGTGTTGGTGGCCGATCCGTTGAATGCCGAGCGGGAGTCGGATGAGACGAACAATGTGGTAACCATTCCGCTCTCGATTACTACTGGCACCGTGGCATTGCCGGACCTGGAGTTGTGGCGGCCTTCGCTGTCGTTTGGGACGCTGCCGGCCGGTGGTAGCACAGGGGTTTTTTCCTTTATCTACAACCGGGGCCCTGTGGGCGCTGCCGCCCATGAAATCGGCTTTTATCTGTCGGTTGATACCGTGTTTTCAGCGGCCAGCGACGTGCTGCTGGGCACCATAACCAACGGCAGTATAGCCGGGGCAATCGGGGGAAGTACGGGTGTCGGAACTGTTTTCTCGGCCCCCGTGCTTACTGTGCCGGCCTCTACCGCTCCCGGCAACTATTATCTGGTAGTCATGATTGACCCCCGGAACATGCTTGTTGAGTCGAATGAGAACAACAACTCCCGGGCATTGGCTCTGCGGGTGACGGGGAGTATAACCGCCACTGGCCTGGCCGCTTCCGATGCCAGCCTTGAGGTACAGCCGAATCCTGTGGAGCGGGGAGCCCCTATACTGGTGAAACTGAGCAGCCCCAACGCTACCCAACCGCTGACCTCCATACTGACGGACGCTTTGGGAAGGCCGGTAGCCGGTACCTCGGTACTGGTGGGCACTACGTGGGCCCGGATTGAAACGACGCAGCTGCCCGCCGGATTATACCTGCTGCACGTAGCAGGAACAGGACAGCAGATGGTCCGGCGGATAGTAGTGCAGTAACCGAGCCTTTTGCGCCTGACTACGCCGCAACTCACCTTTCTTAACCGGCCCACCTCAGCCTTCGGAATATGAAACGCAGTTATTCGATTCGGGGCTTTTACATCAGTATACTGGCGGGGCTGCTGACGTGCGCAGTGCCCGCACAGGCGCAGCAGACCCGTTCTTCGCAGGTGCAGGTAGCGCGGCAGTTTCTGCTGGCACTGCTGGCGGGCAACTGGGATACGGCCTATGAGCACCTCAGTCCCGATGCCCAACGGCAACTGCCACTGGCGGCATTCCGAATGGCTACGTTGCCCATCATCGAGCAGGCCCGCACGTACGGGCCGGTTATTGATTTGTACAAACTGGGGTACCGGCTGCGGGAAGAAGAGCACGTTCAACCCTTCGTGGCTTTCAGCTACCGGGCCGATAGTCTGCGTCCTGGCCCTCACTTCCAGCTTGACGTGACGTTTCAGGATTCCACGGCCCGCCAGATTCAGGGGTTTGGATTAATCAGGCTGCGGCCGTAGCCGCTGGTTATCCGGGTAAGGAAATTTTGCCCATACTCACGGCCGGTACCCGTTGCCGCCCGGCCCCGATACTGACCGGCTGTCCGGCTACGGCCTCATTGGCCAGCACCGCAAACAGAATAGCCTCCTTGGCATCCGGCGCTATGCCCAACGCGGCGGTAGTAGCAAATGAACAGGCCGGTAGCTGCCGTTGCAGGGCCGCCATGAGAGCAGGATTATGAGCCCCGCCGCCGCTGACATATACCGCCAAAGCGGGTTGTGGGCCGAAAGCCAGCCGGGCCGCCCGCGCTACACCAAGGGCGCTGAATTCTACCAAGGTGGCCAGCAAATCCTCCAGGCGCAGGTTCATGGTACCCGTACGGTGCCGGGCCGCCTGCACGTAAGCCGGACTGAACAACTCAGGGCCAGTTGTTTTGGGCAGCGGTGCGTCAAAGAAGGAAGCGCGCAGCAAATCATCGAGCAAATCGTGGTGAACTTGTCCGGCGGCGGCTAAGCGCCCATCAGTATCATAGCTCAGGGTCGGATGGTGCGCCCGGATGGCCGCATCGAGCAGGGTGTTGCCGGGGCCAGTATCGGTGCTGAAAGCGTGGGTCGTATCAGCCCCAGTTTGTGGCAGGTACGTGAAGTTGGCAATACCGCCCAGGTTAAGCAGCAGCCGTTCCTCAGTAGCACTGCTCAACAGTAAGTAGTCGCCGTACGCAGCCAGGGGCGCCCCTTCGCCGCCGGCCGCTATGTGCTTCTGCCGAAAGTCGCTGAACGTAATAATACCGGTTGCCACGGCCAGATGGTCGGCGTCGCCGAGTTGCAGCGTGGCGTTCAAACCGGGGAAATCGGGCAGCTGGTGCTGGTGGGCAGGAGCATGATACACCGTTTGGCCATGGCTGGCTATCAGGTCGATTTCGGTGGGAGCTACCTGCCATTGCCGCAGGCAGGCGAGCACCATATCGGCGTGCAGCCGGCCCAGCCACGCATGCAGCAGCGTTACATACTCCAGACTAACCTGTTCCCGCGCAAATACCTGCCGCACGCGGTGGCGCACTTCCTCAGTATACGGCACCGTGGCAAACTGCTCCAGTTCCAGCCGCGTAGCAATGCCCTGCCCGTGCAGCCGACATAAGGCCACATCCAGTCCATCCAGAGAAGTACCCGACATCAGCCCGATGATGCGGCGGCTGGGTTGCTGGGCTATGTCGCAGAGGCGAGCAAGGTGTGGGTTCATAGGAACTTCTTATACTGTTTACTGCCGCTTATGGAACCTCATCTGGCCTGCAAACAGCATTTGTGCTCTTTAGTACTTCTCAGGCGGGAGCTGTAAAGCTGCAAACAGAAAATGAAAAGCCCCACCATCAGTACTGACAGTGGGGCTTGACCAATGGTTTGGGTGAGTCAAGTGGTACTATCAGCCAATCTTCTTGCCGGCCATGGCTTGGCTGATGCTGATGTTCATCACGCGCTCCGCAAAGGGGCGGGTGAGTTCTTCCAACTCGTCCACAGCTTTCAGGATAATGTCCTTCTCCTTGGTTTCGAGGGCGGCGCGCAGCGTGGTTACACCGGCCTGGGTCTGGGTGGTTTCTTCGGGGGTGAGATGCTGGCCGTTTTTGGCCACGAACCGCTCCACCTGATACAGCATCTGCTCAGCTACGGTGCGGGCCTCAATGACCATGCGGGCCGCCACATCCTCGCGGGCATGGGTGAGCGAGTCCATCAGCATCTGCTCCACCTGGTCGTCGGTGAGGCCGTACTGGGGCTTAATTTCCACGGCCTGCCGGGTGTTGGAACGCAGCTCAATGGCTTCCACCTGTAAAATGCCATCGGCGTTGAGCAGGAAGTTCACGTCCACTTTGGGCAGACCGGCGGGCATGGCCGGAATGCCGCGCAGGTCGAACTCGGCCAGCTTGCGGTTTTCCTGCACCAAATCCCGCTCGCCCTGGTACACCGAAATCTTCAGGTTCACCTGCCCATCCACGGAGGTAGTGTACTGGCGGCCGGCCTTGGTCGGAATTTTGGAGTTGCGCGGGATAATAGGGTCCATGAGCCCGCCCAGGGTTTCGATACCCAGCGTGAGGGGCGTTACGTCCAGCAGCAGCACGTCGCGCCGGTTGCCGGCCAGAATATCGGCCTGAATGGCGGCACCCAGGGCTACCACTTCGTCGGGATTGAGTGAGTTGTTGGCCGGCTGCCCGAAAAACTGCGACACGGCGTCGTACACCAGTGGCACGCGCGTCGAGCCGCCCACCAGCAGCACGGCATCGAGCTTATCGGGTGTCATGCCGGCATCAGTAAGGGCCTGCCGGCAGGAGGTGATGGTGCGGTCCACTAAGGGCTGCACCAGCGCGTTGAACTCGGTTTTGCTGAGCCGCACCACCACGTCGTCGCCGAGGTTGCCGGCGAAGTCGTCGTGCTGGCTCAGGTACCGCTTGGCCGACTCGGCCAGCAGCCGCAGTTCCTGCTGCAGCGGGCCGTTGTCCCGCAGACGGTCGGCGAGGTCGTAGGTGGCAGTCCAGTGGTCGGAAATGGCCCGGTCCAGGTCGTCGCCGCCCAGGTAGGTGTCGCCATTGGTGCTCAGTACCTCAAAAATACCTTGATGCAGGTGCAGCACGCTCACATCGAAGGTGCCGCCGCCCAAATCGTACACGGCCACGGTTTTTTCCTCGTCGGGGTGCAGGCCGATGCCGTAGGCCAGGGCCGCCGCCGTGGGCTCGTTCACGATGCGCAGCACCTCCAGGCCCGCCAGCCGGCCGGCGTCGCGGGTGGCCTGGCGCTGGGAGTCGTTGAAGTAGGCCGGAACGGTAATAACGGCCTTATTGACGGGCGTTTTGAGGGCGTGCTCGGCTCGGGCGCGCAACTCCTTCAGAATCTCGGCCGACAACTCAATGGGCGAGTAGAACCGGTCGCCCACCCGAATTTTGACCAGCCCTTCCGAGTTGTCGTCAATCACCTTGTAGCCTAGCTCCCGGGCGTGTTGGCCCAGGTCTTTGTAGCTTTTGCCCAGCAGCCGCTTCACCGAATAAATGGTGTTCTGCGGGTCAGTGAGTAGAAAATCCTTGGCCTCGGTTCCTACGATGGGAGTGTCGCCACCGGCCGGAAAATGCACTACCGAAGGTACGATGGTGCCCCGGCCCTGGTCGTTGATGGCCAGCGGCTGGCGGCCGTCGGGGTGGATGTAGGCCACCAGGGAGTTGGTCGTGCCCAAGTCAATGCCGACAATGATTTCTTCCTGTTGAATGCTCCCGGTAGAGAGGTTAATTGCGACTTTGGCCATATAGGAGGAAAGCGCGCCACGGCACGCTAAAGAAAAAAGCGAAAAAAGGGAGGAAGCGCTATAACCGGCCTGCACCCTGAATGGCACAAAAATACGCAACAAAAGCCCGGTAACCGGAGGCTTGCTTCGGTGGACCGACTCGCTCCCCGCATCTGCCCATAAACCCCTGAAAACGTGGTTTAATGCAAGCCAGCCGGAATAGTTCCGGGGCGGGTGAAAATAGGTGTATAAGATTCCGGCTATTTAAATCCATCGGCTCCGGCTGCGCCGTACTCTTCTCACTTATCCGCGCTATCCATCCGCTGCTTTTGCCTCTTGGCGAAAGCAGCAGCCTCAGCGGTCCGGTATTTACCTGCCCGGCCGTTTTGCACACCGTTTTCTTCCGGCTTTTCCCGGCTGCCGTTTTGGTGGCCGTTTGTGCAGCTGTCTGATTCCAGGCAGTATTTCTCACCCATTCCCAACCTATCCTTATTATGAAGAAAACGCTTACGCGTCCGATTCTCCACCTGTCTCTGGCCGCTACTGCGGTGGCCGGCCTGCTGGCCTGGAGTGGACAACACAGCCCCTTGGAAGCTTCCAGCCACCGCGAAGCCCCCCTCATTGCCGACGACCCGTTGGCCGACAACACCGACCTGTATGCGTTCCGCGACCCCAACAACGCGGAGATGATTAACATCATTGCCAACTACATTCCGTTGGAGCTGCCCCAGGGCGGCCCGAACTACAATACGTTCGGTGAAAATATACGCTACGAGATTCACGTTAAGAATAGTGGCGCCAACGCTAACCAGGACGATATTACCTACCGCTTTACGTTTCGGCGGGTAAATGAAGATGCTACCACGTTTTTCAACATCCGGCTGGGCAAGCAGAACCTGAAGGCTACCTATACGCTGGAAGTAAGCCGTAATGGCGGAGCCTTCGCGGCTATTGTGAACGGAGGGGTAGTGCCGCCGCCCAACATCGGGCCGCGCTCCATTCAGGGAGCCGCCGGTCTGGGTGCGCCGAGCTACGAAAGCCTGATGACGGGGGCCATCCAGACGGTAGGCAACGTCAAGGTGTTCTGCGGCCCGGTAGATGACCCGTTCTTTACTGATCTGGGCGGTATTTTCGACCTGGGCGGCATCCGGACGGCTGCGGCCCGCGACGGTCTGGCCAAGAAAAACACCCACACTATTGCGCTGCAAATCCCCATTTCGGAACTGCAGAAAGACGGTAAAACCGGCGCGCAGGCCGCCAATATTCTGGATTCGGACTACGTAATCGGAGTGTGGGCTTCCGCCAGCCGCCCCGCTATGCGTACCCTAAACACCGATGGTACCCAGACCCACAGCGGTAACTGGGTGCAGGTGTCGCGCATCGGCATGCCGCTCACCAACGAGGTTATCCAGCCCATTGGGGCCAAAGATGCCTGGAACGCGGCCACGCCATACACCGAAGCTGCTACCACCGAGGACTACATGTCGAACCCCGAGCTGGGCCTGTATATGGCCGAGGGAGCGGGCTACTTCGGCACGGCGGTACCCGGCCTGGGGCAGCTGCGGATTCAGCGCAACTCGCTGGGCGCATTTGATTTCGCCAACGGGAAAGACGGCGTTTCAGCGCTGTTGAACGCGCCGGCTGCTGATGTAGCCGGTACGGCCTTCGCCAAAATTGCTGCTGGTGGCTACGCCGAATACCTGCTGCGTCCTGCCAAGCCTCGCTCGGTGGATATTCTGCCGATTTTCCATACCGGGGTTCCCAACGTACGGCCGTACCAGCTGGCTACCGGCAAACCCGCCGGCAACCCGCTGGCCGCTGGCAAGCCCTTCATCAACAATTTCCTGCCCCTCATTGACAACCCGGCCGCCGCAGCCGGTGTGGGTGGCGACATGCTGCGCCTGAACATGGCCGTGCCTACCACGCCCCGTAATTCGGCTGATTTCAGCTCCGAGGGCCTGCTGTACGCCGCCGTGCTCGGCCTCACCGATGCCCGCTTCAATACCACCACCACACTGCAGGCTATTCCAAACATGGATGGCTTCCCCAATGGCCGTCGTCTGGAAGATGACGTGACCCGCATTGAGCTGCAAGCCGTGGGTGGCGTAGTACTGGCCGCCATTGGTCTGCCCTACGAAACCACTAACGGCCTGACTAACGTGCTGGCCTTCCGCACGGGCATCGAAGCCAACGATACCACGTTCCGCTCTACGTTCCCGTACGCCCAGACGCCCTGGAGCGGCACGAAGGCGCAGAGCACCATTACCTCGCAGCGCGGAGCCTACGGTCTGGGCCTGAAGCCTTCTATTGTAGCGGTAGCGCAGAACTACCCGAACCCCTTCGCTGAGAGCACCAACCTGCACTATGAAGTGGCCGAAAAGAGCATGCTGACGATGTACGTGAGCGACCTGACCGGCCGGCGGGTAGCTACCCTGATGAACAGCAAAAACCACAAGCCCGGCGCTTACGACCTGTCGTGGAAAGCGGGGCCTGAGCTGGCAGACGGCACGTACGTGCTGACTATTGCTTCCGGCCGCACGGTGTTGCAGTCCATTAAGCTGGTACACACCCGCTAAAGCCCGTAGAATACCGACCGGCCCGTTCGCCCATGGCGGGGCGGCCGGTTGCTACGGGTAGGTAGCCGAGCCCTGGGTGAGTTCGGCTATCTTTTCACCACCCCGAAGGGAACCAGTCGTCAGGCTGGTTCCCTTCCTTGGTGATTGGTTTGAGACTTTATGCGGCCGGCTGGTATTTTCCTGCCTGAGTTGCGTAGCAACTGTTCCTCTGAGAACCGCACCAACCACTGCGTATCACCATCGTCAACCAGTCTGGAACCTATGCGAAAATACCTTTACCCTATCTTGATTACAGTGTTTCTGGTGGCTGGGGCGCTTATTTTCCTGACCCAGAAGCCTGACCCCGTACCCACGCTCAAGGAACGCCGCGGCGACCTGGCCGCAGGGGGCGAGTGGCTCAATACCAAAGCGGCAATCAGCGGGCTCCTGGCCCGGCTGCGCTCCAAACCCGACGATAATCAGGCCCGCGTGTTGCTGGCCGAAGCCTATATGCAGGAAGCCCGCGTGACGGGCGACCATCCGTACTACGATACGGCTGCCATGAAACTGCTGGACGAAGCCCTGCGCCAGGAGCCCGAGAACTTCGAGGCTCTCTGCTGTAAAGCGTCGTTGAGCCTGACCCAGCACCATTTCTCGGAAGGACTGGCCGTGGCCGAAAAAGCCGTGGCCATCAATCCCAACAACGCCTTCGTGTACGGACTGCTCTGCGACGCCAACGTAGAGCTGGGCCGCTACCCCGAAGCTGTGCGCATGGCCGACAAAATGAACCAAGTGCGCCCCGATTTGCGCTCCTACTCCCGCGTATCGTACCTGCGCGAAATTCACGGGGATTTGCCAGGAGCCATTGAAGCCATGCAGATGGCCGTGCAGGCCGGCTACTCCGGCCTGGAGCAGACGGAATGGGCCCGCGTAACGCTGGGCCACCTCTTTGAAACCACCGGCGACCTGCCTCAGGCCGAACAGCAGTTTCAGTTGGCGCTGGCGGCGCGTCCGCACTACGCGTACGCGCTGGCGGGGCTGGGCCGGGTAGCGCAGGCCCGGCAACAGTACCCGGCTGCTATTGTACATCTGGAGGAGGCGCGCAACATCGTGAAGGATTACGCTTTTGCTGATGAGCTGGCCGACTTATATCAGCAGAATAACCAGCCTGCCGAGGCCCGCAAAATGGCGCAGGAAGCTATTGCCATGCTGGCCGATGCCGCCAACGAAGCCGATGAAAACGAAGAAATGGGCCACTACGCCGATCGGGAGCTGGCCTATGCCTACGTGAAAACCGGCGAGTTGGACAAGGCCCTGAAACACGCCAAAATCGAGTACGACCGGCGGCCTGATAACATTGACGTGTGCGAAACCATGGCCTGGGTGTACTACAAGCGCGGCGAGTATAAGGAAGCGGAGCAGTATATGAAAACCGCCCGCCGCACCAACTCCCGCAACCCCACGCTGTTGTGCCGGGCTGGCCTGATTGCCACTAAAAACGGCCGCACCGCCGAAGGACAGGCCCTGATCAAACAAGCCCTGACCACCAATCCTTACCTCACGTTCGACCTCGCCGACGAAGGCCGCAAGCTGCTGGCCTTGCGGTAATCTTTAAGTAGCTCAACTTCCCGCTTTTCTGATGCCTTCCGTGCGCTTCATCCGGTACGTACTGCCCGTTGCCTTGCTGCTACTGCCGGGGCTGGCCGTTGCGCATGTGCTGGATACGGATCTGAGTAAACTCTCCCGCACCGACGTATTCTTCACCTACCTCAAGCTCGGCTACACCCACATTCTGCCGTTGGGCATCGACCACGTATTGTTTGTGTTGAGTCTGTACCTGCTTGAGCCGCGCCTGAAGCCAGTGCTGTGGCAGGCTACAGCTTTCACGGTGGCTCATTCCATCACACTGGGGCTGGCTATGTACGGGGTGGTGTCGCCGCCGGCTAGTTTGGTGGAGCCGCTTATTGCGCTGTCCATTCTGTTCGTGGCCATCGAAAACATCGTGGTGGCGCGGCTGAACCCGTGGCGCATTGTGGTGGTGTTCGGGTTTGGGCTGCTGCACGGCTTAGGATTTGCGGGGGCGCTAACCGGCCTGGGGCTGCCGCAGAGTATGTTTCTGGAGTCGTTGGTGGCTTTCAACGTGGGCGTGGAACTGGGGCAGGTATCCGTGATTCTACTGGCCTGGCTGCTGATTGGCCGCTGGGCCGCCAACAAACCCTGGTACAAGCGCCGGGTGCTGATACCTGCTTCCGTCGCCATCGGCCTCATGGCCGCCTACTGGACAATTGAGCGGCTGAGTTGATAGAGAGGATTTGCTAGTCGTCAGGTTGGAATGACTCTTAGATTACGTTCTGACCACTAGTAATTAACAACCGGCAGCTATTAATCAACAACCGGCAGCTATTAATCAACAACTGACAACCACCAACTAAAAACCAATCCGATGCTCCGCCACTGTCTTATCCTGCTGCTGTTGCTGCCCTACCTGGTGGGGTTGGGCGCGGGCGTAGTGGGGCGGCCGGAGCCGGTGGGGCCAACGGCCGCGCACCCGTACGTGCACAGCACCGAGTGTCAGCACCGCAACTACCTGCGTCTCGACTGCTTCGATACCTGCAACGGCGACCAGCAGGCCGTGCAGGCGCAGCACAAGGCCGAAAAATCGGCTCAGCTACTGGCGGCCGGCAAAAGCATCGACCTGCATTGCCTGACCGAAACGCCGCGCATTTGCTGCGTGCGGATTACTCCCATCTTCGCCTACCAGCGCCCATCTGAGCCCGGGCTGCTGGTTGGCATTCCGGCCGGTATCGACCAGCCGCCCCGGCAAGGATAAGTGACTTAGCCGCCCGGAAAACGGGTGGCCTGCCGGCTTGGCGCTTTGTGCCCACCGGCTTCCTCTTATCTTCTGACCCGACGCGCTGCTGCATCCGGCTTCTGAGCCGTTGACTGGCGCGTCGTATTTCGGCTGTATGCGCCTTTACTTTTATGGGATTTTACCCGTCGGCCTGGGGCTGGCGGCTTCATTGTGCGCGGCTGATGCCCAGGCGCAAACCACGGCCACCCTGCGCGGTACTGTGGCCGATTCGGCTTCCGGCCGGCCGCTGAACGGGGTGAGCGTGCAGGTGCTCGGCCGCCCTGGGGGCACCGCCGCCGATGCGCTGGGCACCTTCCGGCTGGGCGGGCTACCGGCCGGCACCTACACCGTGCAGGCCAGTGGGCTGGGTTTCGCGCCCCGCACCCAAACACTGACGCTGGCGGCCGGCGCAACCGGCACCGTAACGCTGCGGCTGCCGGCCACCTCGCTCACGCTGGCCGAGGTAACGGTGGCCCAGCCCCGCGACCCGAACCAGAGTCTGGCCGCCATTTCCAACATCGATAAGCTGCTGCGGCCCGTGAATTCGGCTCAGGACCTGCTGCCGCTGGTGCCGGGCCTCGTCATTGCCCAGCACGCGGGCGGGGGCAAGGCCGAGCAGATTTTCATCCGGGGCTTCGATGTGGACCACGGCACCGATTTCAACGTGAGCATTGACGGGCTGCCGGTGAACATGGTCAGCCACGCCCACGGCCAGGGCTACGCCGATTTTCACTTCGTGATTCCCGAAACCGTGGACCAGCTGCGGGTGTACAAAGGCCCGTACACAGCTCGATTCGGGGATTTCGCTACGGCCGGAGCCGGCGAGTTTACCACCAAAACCCGCCTCGACCAAAGCCAGGTAAAAGTGGAACTGGGTCAGTTCGACACCCGCCGGGCCGTGGCCCTGGTGAACCTGCTGCCCCTGAACGGCCACCTGCTGGGCAAAGGCCCCGAAAACGCCTACGTCGCCGCCGAGTACAACTTCACCAACTCCTACTTCGACGCCAAACAGCACTTCAACCGGTTCAACGGACTGGCCAAATACACCGGCCAGCTCTCCGACCGCACCTCGCTGATGCTGCTGGCTTCGCGGTTCAGCTCCCGCTGGGACGCCTCGGGCCAGATTCCGGAGCGGGGCATTCGGGAGGGCGTGATTTCGCGCTTCGGCAGCATCGACCCCACTGAAGGCGGCTCCACCAGTCGCACCAATGCCTCGGCGGTGCTCACTACCGAGCTGCCCCACGAGGCCGTGCTGCGCCAGCAGGTGTACTACTCCCGCTACGATTTCAACCTGTATTCCAACTTCACCTTCTTCCTGAACAACCCGGTAGACGGCGACCAGATCCGGCAGACCGACGGCCGCAACATCTGGGGCTACACCGGCACCTACGAGCGGAATTTCCAGCTCGGCAGCCGCAGCCTGCGCACCACCGCCGGCCTGGGCACCCGCCTCGACGATATTGATCTGGCCCTGCGCAACTCGGTTCGGCGCACCGTCACGGATACCATCGTGACGGGCCGGGTGTACGAGCAGAACCTGAACGGCTACCTCGACGCCACGCTCAACCTCACCGACCGGCTCACGCTCAACGCCGCTTTGCGCGCCGATTACTTCCGCTTCCGGTTCCGCGAAGACCGGGCTGATTCGCTTTCGGGCCGGGCCGGGAAGGCGCGGGTAAGCCCCAAGCTGAACCTGTATTACGACGTGACGCCGGCTGTGCAGCTGTTCGTACGCTCGGGTTTCGGGTTCCACTCCAACGATGCCCGCGCCGTGGTAACCAACCCGGCCGGCAACGTGCTGCCCCGGGCCATCGGCTACGAGGCCGGCAGCACGTTCAAGCCCGTCCCCACGCTGGTCGTGAATACGGCCTTATGGGCCTTGCATTTGCAGGATGAGTTGGTGTATGTGGGCGACGAAGGCGTGGTGGAAAGTGCCGGCCGTACCCGCCGCTACGGCGTGGATGTGGCGGCCCGCTACCAGCTCACCCGCAGCCTGTTTGCCGATGTGGACCTGAATTTCAACCAGGGCCGTTTGGTGGGCGAGCCAAGCTCGGCCAACCGGATTCCGCTGGCCCCCACGTTTACCAGCGTGGGCGGCCTCACGCTGCGGCGGCCCGGCGGCTTCAGCGCCAGCCTGCGCTACCGCCACATCGATTCCCGCCCCGCCAACGAGGACAACTCGGTGCGGGCCAAGGGCTACTTCCTGTTCGATGCCGTGGCCACCTACACCAAGCGCCGTTTTCAGGTGGGCGCCACCGTGGAAAACCTGCTGAACGTGGAGTGGAACCAGGCCCAGTTTGATACCACTACCCGCCTGCGCAACGAGGCCGCGCCGGTATCGGAGCTGCATTTTACGCCCGGTACGCCGTTCTTCGCCAAGCTCAACGCCAGCGTGCTGTTTTAGCGTTCCGGTCCGTCGGGCCAATCCAAGGGCCCCGGTCCGGCGGCTGGAAGCCGTCGGGCCGGTTGTCGTAAGCTGATGTTGTTACGACGTTGTGCCACCGAACCAGGCACAACTGGCCGTGCGCTGATGCTGTTTCAAAGTCGTTCACAGTCAGCATAGGATAACCGGCCCGACGGTTGGAAAAAGCCGCCGGACTGGAACCGACCATCTTTTCTCCCTTTCTAACCTTCTTCCTCATGTCCATTTTCTCGAATTCTTCTCTTTCCGTTGGTCTGATTTCCTCGCCGCTGAACCTGTCAACCCTAGCGGTGCCGGTTGGGCCGCCGCCGGTACCGCTGCCCACCCGGCAGCGGCTGACGGAGCAGCAGGCGGCGGCGCGTTGCCGGAGTCACGCCCGTTCCGCGCCGTATTATTCCGGTAAGCGCTGGTAATGCAAAAGCCTCTTTTCGTGACAGAAAAGAGTCTTTTTACTTGTTTCGGGCGTGCGCCGTCAACGGGGGCAATTCCTGCGGCTTGGATGCAGGCTGCCGAATGCGGATTTTCGGGGCGTATTCATTCTGCTGCTATGGTGCCTGTTCTTCCTTTCTGTTCGTTTTTTCGCCGCTGGCAGTTCGCAGCAGGCCTGCTGCTGGCGGCGGTAGGGCTGGCCGGTTGCCAATCCTCGGCGGGCGAGGCAGTAGTGGCCCGCGTAGCCGTAGCCGCCGCCCCGACTCCCGATTCCGTCGCCGCGCCCGCCCTGCCCGATTCGCTGCGTCTGACGCCGCTGGAGCCGCTGGCCGCCGTGCCCGATTCGCTGCGCCAGGCCGTGCGGCAGTTGCGCGCCAGTCTGGGCCCCGAGGCAGAAATGCTGCGCCCGGAAGTGCTGGAGCGGGCCTGCGTGGGCTACCTCACGCTGCGCCAAGCCGGCAAAATCAGTCAGCCGGGTATTCTGGCTGTGGCCGACATGGATCTGCCTTCCTCCGAGCATCGGCTGTGGGTGCTGGATTTGGGCAAGGCCCAGGTGCTACACCGCAGCCACGTGGCGCACGGCCGGGGCTCGGGCCACCTGCGCGCCCGGCGCTTCTCCAACGTCATGAAATCGGCCTGCACTGCCCTAGGTTTCTACCGTACCCAGGATACCTACGGCGGCAAGCACGGCCTCTCGCGCCGCCTGCGTGGCCTCGACGCGGGCCAGAACGACAACGCCCTGCGCCGCTACGTGGTCCTCCACGCCGCCGACTACGTGAGCCAGCAGCACCTGCAGCGCCACGGCCAGTCCGGCAACAGCCGCGGCTGCCCCGCCCTGCCCCCGGATCAGTACCGCGCCATCATCCGCACGGTAGGGGAGGGCGGCTGCCTCTACCTCAGCGGCCCCGGCCTGGAATCGAAGTGGCTGAATGGTGCCGCCGCCGCCCGGCAGCTGGCGGCGCGGGGGTGGCGGTAGAGGAGAGAATGATTCAACAGCTGCATAACAGACGACCTTGATAAAATATGCGTGGTAAAATTCAAGTCGCAGTTGGATTAGTGCTGATGACAGGTTTTTTTGTTCTGTACATCTTCACGGGTAGGCAAAGAGTTGATCTGTTGAATAATGGAGTGTGCGTTAGCGGTATTGTCAAGAGGTCACACTACCTGAAAAGTACATGGCAAACGAAAGTGCAGTTTCTGTATAGGGGGCGTATGTATGAGAATGATGGGGTCACCTCGCAGGAATGTCAGATTGGAGATTCTGTCCAAGTGAAAATTCTGCCGAATGATCCAAAAGGACCAATGCTGATATCAGATAAGGGGGATGTTATCTGTAGGTAGGACATGATTGGCAATACACAAAAAAGCCCCGCCGGAACAGTCCGACGGGGCTTTTCTATTAAATAGAGTCAGCAGTTACTTCACTACCACCTTCCGGCTCAGGTTCAGCTCAGGTACGCTCAGCAGGTACACGCCGGCGGGCAGGCTCCGCGTTACGCGTAGGCGCTGCTCGGTGGAGCCGGGGTACAGGCGCACCGATTGCTCGTGTACCGGGCGGCCCAACAGGTCCGTCAGCCGCAGCGTGGCTGTCACATCTTTCGGCGACTGTACTACCACGTCGATGCGGTCAGCAGCGGTGGGGTTGGGGTACACGGCCAGGTCGGCACCTCTGACGGTGGCTTCCTTGGTGGCCGTGATGGTGGCTTCGCGCAAAGCGGTGGTGGTGAGGACGGCCGGGGCGGTGTAGGTGGCCTTGATGAAGGCACGCTGGGCCGGGTTGGTGGCCACGGCGTTTTTGGCGCGCAGCGTCAGCCAGCCGGTGGCCGTGGGCGTGTAGGTGCCCACCAGGTTGCCGGTACCGGTTTTGCTGCTCACGATGGTGCTCGTGCCGCTCACCAGCTCCACGGCCAAACTACGCGTAGCATCCGTGGGGAACAAAGTATAGGTGACGGCTTTGCCCGATTGCACGTAGATGCGGCCCGCCGTGCGGTAGGCCGTGGACGAGGCCGGCAGCTGCCCGCCCTGTTTCAAGGACGAGGCGTGCGAGTCACCCAGGTCATCGGCCAGCTCCCATTCCTGCGTAGTGGCCATGGCGGCGCGCACGTAGTTGGTGCCGATGCCCACCGGGGCCCACACCGAGTAGCCGCGCCGGCCGCCGGTGGCTGTGCCGTTGCAGGGCGGCGTGTTGATGCTCACGGTCTGGGAGCCGCTTACTGTGACGGTAGCGGTACCGTTGGCGCCGGAATAGTCCTTGAGCACGGTGCCGGGCGCGAAATCACACGAAACCGTGCTGTTCTGCCAGGTTGAGAAGTTGTCGTTGATGCCGATGAGGGCCTTGGTGCTCCGCTCGATTACGAGGTGGTCGGCAGCCTGCCAGCGCACTTTGTAAGCGCCATCTTTGAAGCGCAGGTTTTGGTGGCACCAGATCAGGTTCTCGATGTCGGAACGCTGGGGCAGGTCCACGGTGCTGGTGGGCTGGTGCGAGTAGCGCTTGCCCGTGTTGCCGATGTTGAACAGGTCCTCGAAGAAAATCTGGGGCGAGCCATCCACGGCCAGCGCGGCGGCATACGCAGCCGAGAGGCGCGGGTCGAACGGGTCGATGTGGGGGGCCAGCTCCGAGCCGGAGTTCCAGCCGGTGTAGTTACCAGTGGCACTCACCTGCGGCCGGAAGGTGTCGTGGTTGTTCACAAACGGCACCGTGCGGTGCACGAACTGCCCGTTGATCTGCACCACCCGCGTGCCCTGCTGGTAAGTTGGCAATGAGCCGATATCGAAGTTGCCGCCCCCGCTCACGATGCTGTACAGCGCATTGCGCAGCGAGAAGTCGAAGGTGCCGGCGCGGTTCTGCACGCCCGCTACCCAGCTGTCCATCTGGCCGCTGCCGCCTACCCATTCGCCCACGGCGTACATGGTAGCGCCGCCGTTGGCCCAGCCGGCGTTGCTTTGCATGTTGTAGAGGAAATCCTCCATGGCAAACTCCGGAAAGTGCTTCACGGCGTCCAGACGCACGCCATCAAAGCCTTCCTGCTTCTTGTACCACACCAGCCAGTTGCGCTGGTTGTTGCGCATGTAGTCGGCTCCCTGCGTCGGGTTGAACGTGGCGTTGGAGCTTTGGCCGTAGGAGCCGTTGTAGTAGCTGATGTCGGGCCCGAACAGAATCTGGTTCTGGTCGCCGGAGGTGGAGTTGTTGCCGGGGTTGGGGTTGAAGTTCTGCCAGTTCTTGGGGAATCGGCCGTTGCGTGCCAGGTAGTTGGCGGCCGTTTCGTCGGTGGCGGGCTTGCTGTAGCTCACGTACCGGAAGTTCTTGTATTTGCTGGTCGAGCCATCTTCCCAGGCAGCCGGATCCTGGCCGCCGCCGCCGGTCTGGGAGCCGGCCCCGTCGTTGTGGTTGAGCACGATATCCTGTACCACCTCAATGCCGTTGGCGTGCAGCACGGCCACGGCGCGCAGCAGCTCGTCCTTGTTACCCATGCGGGTAGCGGTGAAGCCTTTTTGGTACTTATCCCCCAGGTCGTAGTTATCGAAAGGCGAGTAGCCGTTGCCCTGGTTGCCGTTTTTGATGGTAGGCGGCAGCCATACGGCATCAATGCCCATGGCTTTCAGGCGCGGGGCCAGCAGGGCAATGTAGTTGGCCCAGCCGTTGGGGTAGTTGGTGTTCCAGTAGTCCCACCAGTAGCCTTGCAGGACTACTTTTTGGGCTTTGGCGGGCTGGCCGCCCAGAACTAAAAGGGCAGCCGAAGCCAGGGTGAGCTTGCGCCACCAGGAGTTTGTACCGTTGTACATGCGTGGGAATTGTGGGAATTGGTTGGAAAAAGCGGCGGCGAGGGAAGCGCCGGAAGGAGCGAGTTTGGGGTTTCTAAATTCAGGAAATAAATAGTAAAATACCGATGTTCTGTTGCTGGATAATGATACTCTTTTTGCCAATTCAATTCGGGTGGGGAATTAATATATCGGAATCTGCATTATGGCCTTTCCCGTTGTCGGCTACCGCGCCGGCATCCGGAATGCGTAAGTTCTCGTAGAACCCTGCGTGAACGGCCGCTTGCCCGAGGGGCCGTTGTAACCTGAAACCGAAACTGAACTGTGTCGATGGAAAATCAGAGTGTAGTGCGTCGTCAGCGTCTGAAGCGCCGGGCCCGCCGGATGGCGCGTCGGGTATTGCCGTTTGTGGCTTCCCTGTTCCTAGCTACGCCGCTGGCCGCGCCCATGCGCACTAAGGCCGCCCCAACGCCGGGGGCTGAGCTGCGCCTGCCGGCCGTCACGAAAACCACGCTGTTCAACCAGCATCTGCACGACATCTACCGCGACCTGCAGGTAGAACAGCAGGGCCTGCGTTTCGAGGTGTTCGAGAAAGCCATGACCGGTTACCTCAACCTCGAGAAGTCGGGTAAGCTGGGCGAAAAGCAATTGCTGACGGTAGTGGACTTCGGCCTGCCTTCCACCGAAAAGCGCCTGTGGGTGCTGGATCTGGAAGCCAAGCAGGTGAAGTTCCACACGCTGGTAGCCCACGGCCACAACTCCGGCGAGAACATGGCCACAAACTTCTCCAACGAGAATGAGTCGAACATGAGCAGCCTGGGCTTTTACGTGACCGAGGGCGAGTACATTGGCAAGCACGGCCGCAGCCTCAAGCTGCAGGGCCTCGATGAAGGCTACAACACCAACGCCCTGCTTCGTTCCGTAGTAATGCACGGGGCCGACTATGTGAGTGAAGATTTCATCCGTCAGAACGGCCGCCTGGGCCGTAGCCTGGGCTGCCCCGCGTTGCCCATGGACCAGAAGGATGCCATCATCGAAGCTGTTGGCGGCCAGACCTGCCTGTTCCTGAACGGCCCGGATGAATCCTACTCCTCGAAGTACCTGAACCAGGACGTGGCCATGAGCACCCTGCTGGACCGCGACAACCAGATGATCTAAATCACAGATGGGGCAGATGAAGCCGCAGATACCGCAGATTCGTTCTGCTGGTTGATGAAGGCTGATACAGCAGCAAGTTGATACAACGACAGCAACAAAAAGGGCACTCTTAAGCAGGAGTGCCCTTTTTGTTTTTATTAGCTGGCAGAACGAATCTGCGCTATCTATATCATCTGTGATTCAGAAAAGATCTGTGACATTCGCGGCTTCATCTGCACCATCTGTGATTTAGAGACGCACTCCAAACTTGCCGCCTACGGTTTCCAAATCTTTTAGCACCGGCTCCAGCAAAGAAATGCCGTCGATGAGCCGTTTGGAGGAGGTTTCGCGTTCCGGGTCGCCGGGGATGAGGACGGATTTGCCTTCCACGGCCTGCGCTTTCCGGAAGGTGGTAATCCAGTTGTCCATGTGGGCCTTGAACTCGTCGGCGGGGCGGAAGGCATCTACGCGCATGGCCCCGAAGAAGTGGCCCAAGCCCTGGCCCACGGGGTTTGCGGAAGGCTGCAGGAACGCCACGAAGGGCGGCACCCACGGCCCGTAGTTGGCTCCGCTCAGCACCGCCGAGAAAATATCGACCACCGCGCCCAGCCCGTAGCCTTTGTGCGAGCCGGTGGCCCCGCCCAGGGGCAGCAGTGCCCCGCCGTTTTTCACGGCGTTGGCGTCCGTCGAGCCGGTTCCGGTGGCGTCCTGCGCCCAGCCTTCGGGAATGGGCAGGTTTTTGCGCTGGGCAATTTCGAGCTTGCCGTTGGCGGCGGTGGTGGTGGCCATGTCCAGCACAAAATCGGGCTGCTCGCCGGCGGGCACGGCTACCGCAATGGGGTTGGTGCCCAGCAGCCGCTCCAGCGAGTATGTGGGCGCCACCAACGGCGAGGCATTGGTCATGGCAATGCCAATCATGTCGTGGGCCAGCGCCTGCATGGCGTGGTAACCGGCAATGCCGAAGTGGTTGGAGTTCTTCACCGATACCCAGCCAGTGCCCACCTGTCGGGCCTTTTCCAGGGCCACTCGCATGGCTTTCGGGCCGACCACCAGCCCCAGGCCCCCGTCGCCATCCACTACGGCGGTGCTGGGCGTTTCGTAGGTGACGCCCACGCGTGGCGTGGCGTTGATGCGGCCGGCTTCCCAGAGGCGCACGTAGCCAATCAGCCGGGCCACGCCGTGCGAATCCACCCCGCGCAAATCGGCCGACAGCAGGGTTTCGGTGGCGAGGGTGGCGTCCTCATCGGAGCAGCCCATTCCACTGAAAACGGCCTCAGTGAAGGTGAACAGCTGGTTGTAGGAGAAAATGGTAGAGGTCATGTTCGGGATGCAGCCCGCAGCCAGCGCCCCAGGGCTGGGGCTCTGGGCTACTGAGCGAAACAGAAAGACGGTGGATGGAAAGAAGGAAGAAGAGCGGATTCAGCCTCACTAGCCCAGGGCTTCAGCTCTGGGACGCATGGAGCGTCTGGAACGACTTGGGCTACGAATCCAGCATTTCGGCCAGCAGGCCTTCCTTGAGCGCGTAGGCCGAGGTGCGCAGGTGGGTGATGCCGGTCAGCGTGAGCACATAGTCGATGAGCACAGAGGCCACTACTAGCATATCGGCGCGCATGGGCAGGATGCCAGGCAGGGCGGCCCGCTCATCGTGGGGCAGCGTGAGCAGCTGCGCGTAGCTGCGCCGGAAGCTGTCCAAGGCCAGCTCGGTGCTGGGGGGCAGTTCGGCCTCGGTGCGCAACCGGCCCAGCTGCATATCGGCCAGACTATCAAACGAGCCCGACGCGCCCACCAGCCCCACCGGCTGGTGCTCCTGCACGGCGGCAGCCAGCGGGGCCAGCACCTGCTGCAGGTATGCCTGCTCAGCGGCCACGGCCTCGGGCAGGAAAACGCCGCTGGGGTCGGGGAAGAACTGGTCCAACAGCCGCTGGGCCCCAATTTCGAAGCTCTGCTTCCAGAAAATGGTCTGCTCGTTGGCAATGATGAACTCCACCGAGCCGCCGCCGATGTCGATAATCAGGTGCTTTTCCGGCCCAAGTGCCACCGCTCGGCGCACCCCGGCGCAGATCAGCTCAGCCTCCCGGTCGCCGGCAATGACTTCCACCTGAATTCCGGTCTGCTCGAAGATGTCCTTTACCAGTTCCCGGCCGTTGCTGGTCACGCGCATGGCGCTGGTAGCGGTGGCGCGCACGTCCGTCACCTGGTGCAGCTCCATTTCCTCCTTGAAGCCGGCCAGCGTGTGCAGTGCGCGGGCGTAGGGCTCCGGCGCAATCTGGCCCTTGCTGATGCCGCCCTCACCCAGCCGCACGCCCACTTTGGTGCGCAGCAGCGTGACGGGCTGGGCATGGCGCGGCTCGGGCAGCTCCACAATCAGCAAATGAAACGTGTTGGTGCCCATATCAATCAGGGCCAGGCGACGGTGGAGCGGATGATGCACGTTGGAAGAGGGTAGGAGGGTGAAGGGGTAGGAGGGTAAGAGGGTAAGCTTCTCGGAGGAAAGATATTCTCAACTGTTTAACTCCTGAACGCTTACCCTCTTACCCTCCTACCCTAATTGCCGAACCGGCAGAACGTGCCCAGCGGCAGCTTACGGTCGGCCCGGTCGTGCAGGTAAATTTCCCCGATTTCGCGGTTCTGGCGGGCCTGGGGGAATATTTCGTGCACCAGGTTCTCCAAAATCAGGGCCGAGAAGCCCAGGGAGTACAGGTTCACCAGAAAAAAGTGGTCTTCGGGGTCGAGCAGTTCTTTGCAGAGCTTGAGCATCTCGTTCAGCTCGTCTTCCAGCTGCCACTTCTCGCCGTTGGGGCCGCGGCCGTAGGCGGGCGGGTCGAGGATGAGGCCCTGGTACTTGCTGCCGCGCTTTACTTCGCGCTTCACGTACTTCATGGCATCTTCCACCAGCCAGCGCACTCCGTCCAGGTTGGAGGCTTCCATGTTGTCGCGGGCCCAGAAGTTTACCTGCTTCACCGAGTCCAGGTGCGTGACGTCGGCGCCGGCGGCGCGGGCGGCCAGGGTGGCGGCCCCGGTGTAGGCAAACAGGTTGAGCACGCGCGGGGTAGCGGCCCGGCGCTTGCGCGTCTGGTTATAGATGAACTGCCAGTTGGGGTCCTGTTCCGGGAACAGGCCCACGTGCTTGAACGACGACATGCCCAGTCGGAACCGCAGCTTCAGGCCGTCGGGCCGCTCGTAGCCGATAATCCACTGCTCGGGCGTGCCGGGCTTGATTTTCCACTGTCCGCGTTCCTGACTGCCTTTCTCGCGGGTGAAAATGGCGTTGGCGCGCTGCCACTCCGAAGCGGGCAGGTGCGGGTCCCAGATGGCCTGGGGCTCGGGCCGGGCCAGAATGTGCTGGCCGAAGCGCTCTAGCTTTTCAAAGTTACCGGCGTCTAGCAGCTCGTAATCGGCCCAGGGGCTGGTGGTCAGAAACGTGTACATGCCGTAAAGGTAATGAGGGGATGGGGGGAATTATGATAAGATGAATCGTGATGAGGGCATGGGATGAATTGTGATGGAGTAAAGAAAGAACGTCATTCCGAGATTCTTCGCAAGCTCGGAATGACGTTCTTATGTTATCACCTGCCACCTCATCACCCCCATCATTACCTTTGCACCCATGAGCACCACGCTGCACTTCCACAAATACCAGGGCACCGGCAACGACTTCGTGATGATGGACGACCGGGACCAGCTGTTCAATGAGCATAACTACCAGCTGGTACGTCACCTCTGTGACCGGCGCCGCGGCATCGGTGCCGATGGGCTGGTGCTGTTGCGCCCGCACGCGCAACTGGATTTCGAGATGGTGTACTTCAATGCCGATGGTTACCTGGGCTCGATGTGCGGCAACGGCGGGCGGTGTACGGTGGCGTTTGCCCGCCAGTTGGGTGTCATCGAAAACAGTACCCGGTTCATGGCGGCCGACGGTGCGCACGAGGCGCGCGTGGACGCCGACGGTACCGTACACCTGCGCATGCAGGATGTGTTGGGCCAGCAGGAAGTGGAGGAATACGGCATTTTCCTAGATACTGGCTCGCCCCATCTGGTGCGCTTCCAGCCCGCCAGCACTTTGGCCGAGTTGAACGTGTTTGCCGAGGGCCGCGCCATTCGCTACAACGAGCGGTTTCGTGAGAAAGGGACCAATGTAAACTTCGTGGAGGGCCCCGCCTCGCCCGAGCAACCCTGGCAAGTACGCACTTACGAGCGAGGCGTGGAGGATGAAACCCTGAGTTGCGGCACGGGAGTAACAGCCGTGGCCCTGGCCGCCTCCAAGCGCGGGGCCAGCAGCCCTGTGCATCTGCGCACCCCCGGCGGCGACCTACGCGTGGCCTTCGACGCAAAGCCTGACGGTTCCTTCACCAATATCTTCCTCAGCGGCCCCGCTACCCACGTTTTCAGCGGCACCATCACGCTGTAGCGTAGTCCCGCGCCGCGCCGTAGCGCGAAGCAAAGGCTTCATGCTACGGCGCGGCCGTCTTTTTTACTCCCTCTATGCCCGATGCCAACGAATTTCTGACCGTCAGCCACCTGAGTCTGGCCGAGCGCGGGGCTACGGCGCTGCAGGACGTGAGTTTCCGGCTGCCAGCCGGGCGGCGACTGGCGCTGGCGGGGGAGTCGGGGGCCGGCAAGAGTACGTTGCTGCAATGCGTGGCCGGTTTGGTGCAGCCCACGGGCGGCGAAATCCGGTTTGCGGGGCGGCGCGTGAAAGGCCCGCAGGAAGTGCTGGTGCCGGGTCACGAGGGTATCGTGTATCTATCGCAGAAGTCTGATCTGCCCCACTCGCTGCGGGTGGAGCAGGTGCTGCGCTACGCCAACAAACGCCCCGCCGCCGAAGCCGCCGCTGTGTACGAGGTCTGCCGCATCGCGCACCTGCTGCCCCGCCGCACCGACCAGCTTTCGGGCGGCGAGCAGCAGCGGGTGGCACTGGCGCGGCTGCTGCTCTCGGGGCCGCGCCTGCTGCTGCTGGATGAGCCCTTCTCCAACCTCGACCGGGTACACAAGCAGCAGTTGCAAACTATCCTGCGGGAAGTAAGCGAGCAGCTCAGTATCACCTGCCTGCTCGTTTCCCACGACCCCACTGATACGCTGCCCTGGGCTGAGGAAATGCTGGTGCTGCAGCAGGGCCGGCTGGTGCAGCAAGGGCCGCCCGAGCAGGTGTACCGTCAGCCCGTGAACGAATACACCGCCGCCCTGTTCGGCGACTACAACAGCCTCCACGGTCCCGACCTGCGCGCTTTGCTGGCCGCGCCGCGCCGCCGCCTGCCCGCGCCAGTGCTGCTGCTGCGCCCCGAAAGCCTTGTGCTGCATGCCGCCGGGGCCGTCGGCGTGCCGGTCCACGTCCGGGCCGTGCGGTTTCTGGGCAGCTACTACGAGGTGGAGGTGGAACTGCCCGCCGGCACCCGCCTCCGCGCCCGCATTACGGCCAACCCACCCGCCGTGGGCGAGGCCGTGGCCGTGGCCCCAGCCCCCGGTGCGGCCCTTGCTTTTGTGCAGGAATAGGGGGGAAGAGAAGAAGCAGTTGTGTGGAATAGTATCGTAAATAAGAATACGTGCATAATCTCTAATCCGCGTAGCTACTCACTACTCACTACTCACTACTCACTACTCACTACTCACTACTCACCGTCATGCTCCGCTCCGACCTGATTTTCCTGCGCCCCCTGGAAGCCGATGACCTGGAGTTCCTGTACGCGCTGGAAAACGACCCGGCGGTGTGGGGCGTGTCGGACACGCTGGCACCCGTGTCGCGGCACGTGCTGCGGCAGTATCTGGACAGCGCAGCGGCTGATTTTTTTGAGGTGCGGCAGTTGCGCCTGGTTATCGTTGCCGCTGCTACCGGTGTGGCTGTGGGTACACTGGATGTATTTGGGTTCGAGCCGCTGCACCAGCGGGCGGGCGTGGGCATCACCATTCTGGCCGCGCACCGGCAACAGGGCTACGCCCGCGCCGCACTGGCCCTGCTGTTGCCCTACGCCCAGCAGGTGCTGCGCCTGCACCAGCTACACTGCACTATTGCCGCCGATAATACGACCAGTTTGCAGCTGTTTGCAGCGGCCGGGTTCCGGGAAGTAGGGGTGCGCCAAGAGTGGCTGCGCACGGCCGAAGGCTGGCAGGATGCGGTAGAAATGCAGCGGCTGTTGGGGAAGTAACCGAAGTGGAACAAGGGACGGCCCGGCGCGTAAAAAACCGTCCGACGGAACCATACCTCGAGAGCAGGAGTTGGGCTAACAATCTTAGTGAGTAGAAGCCAATTATTTTAGCGGAGCTCCTCAATACCCTTTTTCAGCTGCTGGCGTATAGTTCAGGGCCGTTTGGTAGGTGGTTTTGTGGCGCTTCCAGACTGGCATCTGCACCTTTCAATTCTTCCCTCTATGCCGCTGCCCTCGCCAGTGGAGTCACCCGTGCGTGCCTCCGCCGACCCGCAACCTGAAGCCGTTGTCGCCCCTGTTTCCGTTGCCTATTCGTTGCCCGATATCATCTGTTTTGCCCACCTGCATTGGGATTTTGTGTGGCAGCGGCCTCAGCACCTGATGTCGCGCTTTGCGCAGCAGGGCCGGGTGTTCTACGTGGAAGACGCCTTTTTCCACGCCGATGATTTGGTGGAGCCCCACTTGGAAATTAAGGAGCGGCAGCATGGTCTGAAGGTGCTGGTAGTGCATCTGCCTAACCACCTGCGTGGCCCCGAGCAGGAAGCCGCCGCCGACCAGGCCCAGTTTGAGGTGTTGAGCCATTACTTCGCCGAGCAGGGCATCAGCAATTACCTGTTCTGGTACTACACGCCCATGGCCCTGGGCAAGTCGCGCTTCTTCAAGCCGGCCCTCACCGTGTACGACTGCATGGATGAGCTGGCGGCCTTCAAGTTTGCGCCGCCCACGCTGCGCGAGCGGGAGCAGGAACTGTTCGAGAAGGCCGATCTGGTCTTCACCGGTGGCCACACGCTCTACGAAGCCAAGCGCCAGCAGCACCCCGACGCCCACCCGTTTCCCAGCAGCATCGACAAGGCTCACTTTGGGCAGGCCCGGCAGGAAATGCCTGAGCCGCAGGATCAGGCCGGTATTGTGCATCCGCGCATCGGGTTTTTTGGGGTGATAGATGAGCGGCTGGACATTGAGCTGCTCCGCCAACTGGCCGACGCGCACTCCGAGTGGCAGTTCGTCATTATCGGACCGGTGGTGAAGATTGACCCCGCCACGCTGCCCCGCCAGCAGAACGTGCATTACCTGGGCGGCAAAGATTACCAGGAACTACCCGCTTACCTGAGGGGTTGGGACGTAGCCACGCTGCTCTTCGCCGACAACGAAAGCACCAAGTTTATTTCGCCCACCAAAACTCCGGAATACCTGGCGGCGGGCCGCCCCGTAGTCAGCACGCCCATCCGCGACGTGGTGCGACCCTACGGCGACCTGAACCTCGTGCAGATTGCCAGCACCGCCGATGAGTTTGGCCGCGCCATCGAAAAGGCCCTGACCCAGACCCAGGATGCCGACTGGCGCCAGCGCACCGACGGCTACCTCGCCACCATCAGCTGGGACCAGACCTGGGACCAGATGGTAGCCCTCATGACCCACAAGCTCACGCCCGTCGCCGCTCCAGTTGTCGGTCGATAAGCCTCGTTACCTCGCCCTGTTTATCTACGACCCGCCCCGCTTCCCCATTCTTTCATCTCCCCCAAACACCGCTAGCTATGTTCGATTATCTCATCGTAGGGGCCGGTTTCGCCGGTAGCGTGCTAGCCGAGCGGCTGGCTACGCGTTCCAACAAAAAAGTGCTCATCGTGGACAAGCGCAGCCACATTGCCGGCAATGCTTTCGACCACTACAACGAGGATGGTATTCTGGTCCACAAATACGGCCCGCATATCTTCCATACCAACTCCAAGGAAGTATTCGAGTACCTCTCCAACTTCACCGAATGGCGCCCGTACGAGCACCGCGTTCTAGCCTCCGTGGATGGCCAGCTGGTGCCCATGCCTATCAACCTGGATACTATCAACAAGCTTTACGGCCTCTCGCTGAACAGTTTTGAGGTGGAGCAGTTCTTTGAGTCGCAGGCTGAGGATGTGTCCGTAATCCGCACCTCCGAGGATGTGGTGGTGAGCAAAGTGGGCCGCCAGCTGTACGAGAAGTTCTTCAAAAACTACACCCGCAAGCAGTGGGGCCTCGACCCCTCGGAGCTGGACAAATCGGTGACGAGCCGCGTGCCTACCCGCACCAACCGCGACGACCGGTATTTCACCGATACCTACCAGGCCATGCCGTTGCACGGCTACACCCGCATGTTCGAGCGTCTGCTGGACCACCCCAACATTAAGGTGATGCTCAACACCGACTACCACGATATCATCGACTTCATTCCCTTTAAGGAAATGATTTTCACCGGTCCAGTAGATGAATATTTCGACTTCCGCTACGGCAAGCTGCCCTACCGCTCCCTCGAGTTCAAGCACGAAACCCTGAACGTAGAGCAGCACTTGGCCGCGCCGGTGGTGAACTTCCCCAACGACAACCTCTACACCCGCATCACCGAGTTTAAGGCCCTCACCGGCCAGAAACATCCCAAAACGGCGCTGGTGTACGAATACCCGAAAGCCGAGGGCGACCCATACTACCCCGTGCCCCGCCTGGAAAACGCCGAGCTGTACAACCAGTACAAGAAGCTGGCCGACGAGACGCCCAACGTGCACTTTGTGGGCCGCCTGGCTACCTACAAGTACTACAACATGGACCAGGTAGTGGCCCAGGCCCTTACGCTCTACAAAAAGCTCACGGAGAAGGAGGAAAGCCTCAAGCCCAAAAAGCCCATTATTGTCGGCTCCACGTCCATCATGGATAAGTTGGTGCCCCGCGACCCGGCCAAGGAGTAATTGAGCAGCGGAGTAGTTTTTCCACCGACATACAACTGGCAAAGGAATGGCGCAGCCATTCCTTTCGCGTGCATCCTGAGCCCGCTTCCTGATATGGAGCGGGCTCTTTTCTGTTGAGCTGGCAAAGTAGAAATATCTGTTGGGTAAAAATTTGTTATATAAGCTTTTAAGTTGGTTTGGTGTGTTGCTGAAAAGTCGGATGTTACCAGCTTGTAGTTGGGAGAGAGGTGGAAGAAAAGCGTGATTTGCTACCGTATTAAACCTCTAGATTCTTATGAAGAATTTCCGTGCCCTTTGCGCCATCGTAGCCCTGAGCGGCGTAGCAGGTGCCTGTCAGAAATCTGAAGAAGGCCTGACGCTGGTGGAAGGCCAAGTCATCGAAATGCTAACCAACAAGCCGGTGCCTTTCGCTCAGATAGAAGTGAACGGCCAGGGCGGTAGTGGCCTGCACTCGGGATATAAGCCCGTAGCCGGTCCACAGCTGGCCGATGCCAATGGCCGTTTTAGTTTCCAGTTCGATGCGGCGGCTGGCACGTCCTACGTGCTGAAAGCCTACTCCAAGGCCGGACATGGCTCGCACTGGGGCGAAGAACCGAATGTGGAAGAAGGCCGAAAAAACCGTAACCTGGTAATTCCGGTAGCTGCGCCAGCTTGGCTGAAAATCCGCGTGGAGCCGAAGACTGGCCCCGTTCCCGACCAGATTTCGGTGTGGGGTCCTTGGTATGATCAGGGATACATATCAACCCTTGACCTGCGCCCCAAGGACTACGGCACCGTAAGTTACCACGTCGTGGATTCTACGTTGCCCAGCACAACTACCGTGAATTGGGAAGTGAATTTCGGCGGCAAACTCACCCGTTACCACCAGCCCTTCACGCTGCAGCCCTTCGATACCACGGAAGTGGTAGTACGCTACTAACGGTTACCGCATAAAGCCCCACTGCTCACCTGACAAGAAAGCCGAAACGGCAAACCCCGCACACTCTTTGAGGTGCGGGGTTTGTCGTTTCGGGGGCCGGGGCGACGTATTTGCGGCAAAAGCCCCGGGACATTCCCGAAAAACGCCGTAAATTTGAGTTGCGCCCCGGCGTTTCAATTAAGGTAAACCAGCATGTTTGATTTTCTAGGGAAAACCGTCGCCAAAATTTTCGGCTCCAAATCGGACCGTGATTTGAAGGAGATTGTACCGTATGTGGCGCTTGTAAACGCCGAATATGCCAAACTGGCACAACTCAGCGACGATGAGCTGCGCGCCCGCACCGATGAAGTACGGGCTCGTATCAACGCTCACCTGAAAGCCATCGACGACCAGATTGCCAACCTGCACAATCGCGTGAACGAGGACGTTTCGCTCGATGCCGTGCAGAAAGAGGAGCTGTTCGAGCAGATTGACGTGCTGGAAAAGCAGCGCAACAAGGAGCTGGAAGTGGTGCTGCTGGAAGTGCTGCCCGTGGGCTTCGCCATCTGCAAGGAAACCGCCCGCCGCTACACCCAGAACGGCCAGCTGACGGTTACCGCCACCGACTACGACCGGGAGTACGCCAGCCGCAAGCCCAACGTGCGCATCGAGGGCGATAAAGCCATCTGGAGCAACAAGTGGCTAGCCGCCGGGGCCGAGGTCACCTGGGACATGATTCACTACGACGTGCAGATTATCGGCGGCGTGGTGCTGCACCAGGGCAAGATTTCGGAAATGGCCACGGGCGAGGGCAAAACCCTGGTTTCGACCCTGCCGGCTTTCCTGAACTCGCTGGCCAAGCGCGGCGTACATCTGGTAACGGTGAACGACTACCTGGCCAAGCGTGACTCGGAGTGGAATGCGCCGCTGTTCGAGTTCCACGGTATTACCGTGGACTGCATCGACAAACACCAGCCCAACACCGACGCCCGCCGCAAGGCCTACCTGTCGGACATTACGTACGGCACCAACAACGAATTCGGCTTCGACTACCTGCGCGACAACATGGCGCGCGACCCCGAGGAGCTGGTGCAGCGCAAGCACCACTACGCCATGGTCGACGAAGTGGACTCCGTGCTGATTGACGATGCCCGGACGCCGCTCATCATCTCGGGCCCCGTGCCGCGCGGTGATGTGCACGAGTTCTACCAGCTCAAGCCCCGCATTCAGAAGCTGGTGGAAGCCCAGAAAAAGCAGGTGCAGAACTACTTGGTGGAGGCCCGCAAGCTCATCAAGGAAGGCAAAGACGGTCCCAAGGAAGGGGAAGGCGGCCTGATGCTGTTCCGCGCCCACCGCGGCCTGCCCAAGAGCAAACCGCTCATCAAGTTTCTCTCGGAAACCGGCATGCGCGCCGTGCTCCAGAAAACCGAGAACTACTACCTCCAGGACAACCAGCGCCAGATGCCCAAGGCCGATGAGCCGCTGTTCTTCACCATCGACGAGAAAAATAACCAAATTGAGCTGACCGAGAAAGGCGTTGATCTGATTACCGGCGAGGGCGAAGACCACAGCTTCTTCATCATGCCCGATATCGGCTCGGAGCTGGCCAACATCGAGAAGAACGAGGCGCTGACCGGCGAGGAAAAGCTGCACACCAAGGAAAAGGTGATGGACGACTTCCAGGTGAAGTCGGAGCGCATCCACACCATCAACCAGCTGCTGAAAGCCTACACCCTGTTCGAGAAAGATGACCAGTACATCCTCACCGACGACGGCAAGGTGAAAATTGTGGATGAGCAGACCGGCCGCGTAATGGAAGGTCGGCGCTACTCCGATGGCCTGCACCAGGCCATTGAGGCCAAGGAAAACGTGCGCGTGGAAGACGCCACGCAGACCTACGCCACCGTGACGCTGCAGAACTACTTCCGCATGTACCACAAGCTGGGCGGCATGACGGGTACGGCCGAAACTGAGGCCGGCGAGTTCTGGGAAATCTATAAGCTCGACGTGGTGGTAATTCCCACCAACCGCGGCATTGCCCGCAAAGACGAGCACGACAAAGTCTACAAGACGGTACGCGAGAAGTATAACGCCGTAGCCGACGAAATTCAGACTTTGGTGCAGGCCGGCCGCCCCGTGCTGGTAGGTACTACCTCAGTGGAAATTTCGGAGCTGGTAAGCCGGATGCTCAAGTTCAAAGGCATTCCGCACCAGGTGCTCAACGCCAAGCAGAACCAGCGCGAAGCCGAAATTGTGGCCGCCGCCGGCTACCCCGGCACCGTGACCATTGCCACCAACATGGCCGGCCGTGGTACCGACATCAAGCTGAAGGAAACCTCCAAGGAATCGGGCGGCCTGGCCATCATCGGCACCGAGCGGCACGAGTCGCGCCGGGTTGACCGCCAGCTGCGGGGCCGCGCCGGCCGCCAGGGCGACCCGGGCTCTTCGCAGTTCTTCGTGAGCCTGGAAGATAACCTGATGCGCCTGTTCGGCTCCGACCGCATTGCCAAACTCATGGACCGCATGGGTCTGGAGGAAGGCGAGGTGATTCAACACTCCATGATTACGTCCTCGATTGAGCGCGCTCAGAAGAAGGTGGAGGAAAACAACTTCGGCATCCGCAAGCGCCTGCTGGAGTACGATGACGTGATGAACGCTCAGCGCGAAGTGGTGTACAAGCGTCGCCGTAACGCTTTGCACGGCGAGCGGCTGGAGCTGGACATCTGGAACATGATCTACGACGTTTGTGAGGACATCGTGGTGGGCCACAAAGGCAACAACGACTTCGAGGATTTCAAGCTGGCCATCATCCGCGTGTTCGGCTACGATACGCACCTGACGGCCCAGGATCTGGCCGGTATGGCCGCCGGGCCGCTCACCCAGAAGCTCTACGACGAGACGCTGGGCTACTACCAGAGCAAGAACGAGTTCATCGGCAGCAACGCCATGCCGCTCATCACCGACCTGCTTAGCCAGAACGCGCCCTACGAGAACATTGCCATTCCGTTCACCGACGGCCGTAAGCAGATTCAGGCCGTGGCCAACCTGCGCCGCTCCCAGGCCACGCAGGGCCAGGAAATCATCCGGGGCATGGAAAAGGTAGTCGTGCTGTCGGTTATCGACGAGGCCTGGACCAAGCACCTGCGCGCCATGGACGACCTGAAGCAGGTGGTGCAGAACGCCGTGTACGAGCAGAAAGACCCGCTGCTGGTGTATAAGTTCGAGTCGTTCGAACTGTTCAAGCAGATGATCAGCAAGGTGAATGAGGACACCATCCAGTTCCTGTTCCGCGCCGACGTGCCCATGCAGGCCAGCCAGGACGGCAGCTACGACGAGCCCGAGTACTTCACCGAGGATGAGCTGCCCGTAGCCCCGCCCCAGCCCCGCCTGAAAGCCGAGAAGGAGGTTTCCTCCGTGTCTCTGGGGGCCGGCCCCGAGGACCTGGAGCAGGACGGCGCCATGACGGACGTGCTGGAAAAGCAGCAGCCCGCCAAGTCGCAGAAAGTAGCCAACCGCAACGATAAGGTGAGCGTTCAGTACATGGACGGCCGCATCGTGCGCGACGTGAAATTCAAATCGGTGGAAGACGACCTGCTCAACGACCGGGCCGTGCTAATCGACTAAGACCACTGATTACACGGATTTTTCGTAGATTTTTCAGATTTTGTAGACTACCTGTCCAACCGCCCCGGCCGCAACGCCGGGGCGGTTTTTTGTAGCGCGCAGCTCCGCTTCGCGCACGAGCGAAGCGAGTTCCTACGCGTGTGAGCCATACGCCCGTTACTCGCTTCGCTCGTGCGCGAAGCAGAGCTGCGCGCTACTCGTACCTTTGTGCCTGTGAACCTCGCCTCCTACATCGACCATACCCTGCTGAAGCCGGACGCCACGCCGGAGCAGATTGCCCGCCTCTGCCAGGAAGCGGCTCAGTACCGCTTTGCCAGCGTGTGCGTGCCGCCCTGCTACGTGCGCCAGGCCACGGAAGAGCTACACGGTACCGGCGTACCGGTGTGCACCGTCATCGGGTTTCCGCTGGGGTATGCGCTGGCCAAAGTGAAGTTCTTTGAAGCTCATCAGGCCCTGACCGATGGCGCGACGGAGTTGGATATGGTTATTAACGTGGGTGCTTTGAAAGCGGGCCGGCTGGAGGAAGTAGAAGAGGAAATCGGGCAGCTGGCCGAGCTGTGCCACCTGCGTGGGGCTTTGCTCAAGGTTATCATTGAAACCGCGCTGCTGACGGAGGCCGAAATCGTGACGGTTTGCCGGCTGTGCGAGGAGGCCGGGGCCGACTTCGTGAAGACGTCCACTGGGTTTGCCAGCCGGGGCGCGTCGGTAGCTGATATTGCCCTGATGCGCCGGTCGTTGCCGGAGCACATTCGTATTAAGGCTTCGGGCGGTATCCGGGAGCGGGCGTTTGCGCTGGCTTTGGTACAGGCCGGGGCCGACCGGCTGGGCTCCTCCAACAGTCTGACTTTGCTGCAAGAATCTACCCATGAAACATCTGCTACGTAACGTGCTGCTGCTGTCTGCTCTGTTTTCGCTCGGTGCCTGCGCCTCATCGGGCCCGGCCACGCCGGCCGCTTCCACCGCTCCTGATACTACCCGTAAAGCGGCCGTGACGGTGCCGGCCGAGGATCTGAGCCGCTACCGGCCTGCGTTTTCGGCCCCGAAAACTCCCGTAGCGCCGGTTACCCCGGCCCGCGTGGTTCCGCCTACTAACCACGTCAACGCCCAGGTAGAGCAGCGCCTCCGCGACCAGGCCTACACCAACCAGAACGTGAAGTATGCCCAGGGCTACCGGATTCTGGCTTACGTGGGCCTGGAAAAGGAGCAGGCCATGGCTATTCGTCGGTCCGTTATCAGCCGCTACCCCGAGGAAACCGACTACCTGACCTTCAAGCAGCCCATCTTCCGCCTCTGGGTGGGCGACTACCTCACGCGCCTCGACGCCGAACAGGCCCTGCTGCGGATTCGGGCCCTGGCCCCCAAGGCCGAACTGGAATCGGCCCAGGTAGTTATCAACAAAGCTGCTTATTGAGTAGTAAGATGTGCATACTGAATAGTGAGTTGTTCATCAGTCGTTTGAGGACTAAAAAACTGCCAAACAGCTCACTACTCACTACGCGTATCTCACTACTAAGAGGGCAACTGTCGGTACGCGCAGTGTTGCGGGTATCTCGGCCTGATTGACTGCCAATTGACTGCCGGCAATTGCTAACCGGCCCAAACCGTTTGCCTTTCCGCATATGCTGCATCTGATACCGCGCATCAAAACCCTGGCCGCCGAGGCCGCCGCCGATACTGTAGCCCTGCGCCAGCACCTGCACGCCCACCCGGAGTTGTCGTTTCAGGAGCACAACACGGCCGCTTTCGTCACGGAGCAGCTGCAGAAGCTGGGTCTCACGCCCCAGTCCATTGCTGGCACCGGCGTGGTGGCCCTCGTTGAAGGCCGCAACCCCGACCGGCGCACCGTGGCCCTGCGTGCCGACATGGACGCGCTGCCCATTACGGAGCAGAATGAGGTGGCCTATAAATCCACGAACCCCGGTGTGATGCATGCCTGCGGCCATGACGTTCATACGTCCAGCCTGTTGGGCGTGGCCCGCATTCTGGTGGCCTTGAAGGACGAGTTTGAGGGCTCGGTGAAGCTCATGTTTCAGCCTGGCGAGGAGCTACTGCCCGGCGGCGCTTCGCTGATGATACAGGAAGGCGTACTCGAAAATCCCAAGCCCGCCAGTGTACTGGGCCAGCACGTATTCCCACGCCTGCCCGCCGGCAAGGTGGGCCTGCGCGCCGGCCGCTACATGGCCAGCACCGACGAGCTGTACCTGACGGTGCGTGGCAAGGGCGGCCACGGCGCCATGCCCGAGCAGAACATCGACCCCGTGCTGGTGGCCGCCCACATCATTGTGGCGGCTCAGCAGATTGTGAGTCGTCGCGCCAACCCCAAGCTGCCGTCGGTGCTGTCGTTCGGGAAGGTCATTGCCCAGGGTGCCACCAACGTCATTCCGAACGAGGTGTACCTGGAAGGTACTTTTCGGACGCTGAACGAGGAATGGCGCAACGAGGCCCACGAGCACCTGCGCCGCCTCTGCGAGGGGCTGGCCGAGAGCATGGGCGCTACCTGCGAGCTGGAAATCCGGCGCGGCTATCCGTACCTGGAAAACGAGCCCGCTCTCACGGCCCGCACCGAGCAGGCCGCCGTGGAGTACTTGGGCCGCGACAACGTGGTGGAGCTGGACCAATGGATGGCCGCCGAGGACTTCGCCTACTTCAGCCAGGCCGCCAGCGCCTGCTTCTACCGCCTGGGCACCGCCGCCGCCGATGGCAGCGGCCGGTTCACCTCCAGCGTCCACACGCCTACCTTCGACATCGACGCCCAAGCCCTGGAAACCGGACCCGGCCTGATGGCTTGGCTGGCGTTGCGGGAGTTGAGGGAGGACACCGCCGCATCCTAACTATACTCATGCTGCGGCTCCGGTGGAGCGTCCCAGCTACCGGTTTCCTTTTTTTACCTGCGTACTGTCAGGCTCATCATTCCGCTATGCGTTCCATCGTTCTTTCGTTATCCGCGCTACTGGTCGTTACGGCCTGCTTTTCTGCTCAGGCCCAGCGCCGCACAAAGGGCGCTAGTGTGTTGCAGCCCCAGGCGCAGGTAGAGTTGCCGCTCAGTGGCAACGACTACCTATTTGGGGCTGTAAACTTGCAGCATTTCGATACTGATCTGGAAGGAACGCCTCTCTTTTCCGGCCAAGGGCTGCGCCTGGGCTACGAGCACTTTTTTAATGAGCAATGGAGCTGGGGAGCCGTGATAAACGGTCAGCGCGTGCAGAGCAATTCCCTGTATGCCGCCAGCAGCTACACGCATGTTTTATTGCCGGAAGTATTCGGGCGGCACTGGAACACGTTCGGTAGCGTCAATTTCCGGCAGCGCTTGGCTGTGGGCTACAACTGGCCGCTGGACGTAACCAACGCCGGTCGGTTCCTGGCCAGCCTCCGCCTCGATGTGGACCGGGTGTTTCCGCTGGGTAGTACGGGCTTTGCGCTGCGGCCCCGGGTAGCCTTCGAGCCGGTGGCGTACCTGCGCTTTCAGCGGGATGAGTTTGAAGCCAAGGAGCCGTTTCTTGATTTTTCGGAGCTGCGCGGGGAAGTGGGCGTACGCCTCTCGTCCCGCTTCGATTTCACCCCGTGGTTTGCCTGGCAGAATGCTTACAATATTGCCCTGCCCCAATACAACGCCGATGGCACGGTGAAAATACCGGGCGGTAACGTCCGCTTCGTACAGCCAACCCTGGGTCTGGATTTGCGTCTGACGTTGGGTAAGTCGGCTGGTTCGGCTGAACGTCGGCAGCTGCCGACGCAGTACTAATGTCATATTGTCGTGAAGCGATGGTGTTGTTAAAATGCGTTTAGGGATGTTTAAGCTAGTTTTGAAAGGTGTGAAGTGAAAAAACAGCACGGTCAAGTCACTGTTTAATGTCAATATGGCATCATAAGTTGATTGGTACAGAGTTTATAGAAGAAGGGTGTCACCACATGGTTGGTGATGATTATTCAACGCTAACTTCTCTTACAACCATGGCAACTCTGCTGTATAACAACCGTCCCGCCCGCGCCTTTAACTCAGTTCTCAATGAAATGCTGCGCGACACGCTGCCGACTCTCAACGAGCCCGTGAAAACCTTCGTGCCCCAGGCCGATGTGCTGGAAGGCCCCGCCGGATTCGAGCTGCACCTGCTGCTGCCCGGCGTGGCGAAGGAAGACGTGAAAATTGACTTTCAGGACAGCCAGCTTACCATTAGCGGCGAGCGGAAAGCCCCGGAAGCCGCCGACGAGCAGGCCCCGAAATTCCGCCGCGTGGAGTCGGGCTACGGCAGCTTCTCCCGCAGTTTCCGCCTCCCCGATACGGTGGACGTCACGGCCATTGAGGCCGAATTAACCAACGGTATCCTGCGCCTGCAACTGCCCTTCGACAGCAAAAAAGTAACGAAGCATCAGATTGAGGTGCGCTAAACCACAAAAAAGGGCACCCCACTGGGTGCCCTTTTTTGTGGTTTGCTTGTTGCTTACAGCAGGCATTGGCAGCGGAGAACCGGAATAATCTACCAACCGGCCGTTTTCCTCCTTCAACGGCCATGCAACCGGACACCAATCACCCGGTATCTGGCGTTAGGAGAACGTGAAACAGCTGTTTCGAACTCGCCAAGGCCATTAAACCTATTTGTCCGTTCACGTTTCCGTTGTATTTTCAACTCGACATCTTTCCATTTCACCTTCTTCTTACCCATGCAAGCAAAACAAATGATGCTCGGCCTGTTCGGTTCCGCCATTCTCGGTGGTGGCGTGGCGGTAGGTGGGTACAAGCTGCTGGAGCCCGAGCGCGCCCTGTCGCCCCAGGCTATTGCCGCTGACCCCAACGTTCGGTACACCAGTGAGCTGCGCAGCAGTACCTACACCGTGCCCGAAGGCCTCAACTTTACGGCCGCCGCGGCATCCGTAACGCCGGCCGTGGTGCACGTTATGACGGAATACGCCCCCAAGGCCAGCCAGAACGACGCGGCCCGGATGGACCCGTTTCTGCGCCAGTTCTTTGGCGATGAGCTGGAGCAGTACCAGGGCCGGGGCCGGCAGCAGGGGCCGCAGCAGGGCTCGGGCTCGGGGGTTATCATTGCCGCCAACGGCTACATCGTGACCAACAACCACGTTGTCGAGAAGGCCGATAAGATTGAGGTAGTGATGGACGATAAGCGCAAGTACAAAGCCACCCTCGTTGGTACGGACCCCAATACCGACCTGGCCCTGCTGAAAGTGGAGGCCGATAACCTGCCCTTCATCCGCTACGGCAACTCCGACCAGGTGAAGGTAGGCGAGTGGGTACTGGCCGTGGGCAACCCCTTCAACCTGAACTCCACCGTAACGGCCGGTATCATCTCGGCCAAGGGTCGCAACATTAATATCCTACGCCGCGAGGACGGGATGGGCGTGGAGTCGTTCCTGCAGACGGATGCCGTGGTGAACCCCGGTAACTCGGGGGGCGCGCTGGTGAACCTGAACGGTGATTTGATCGGTATCAACTCGGCCATTGCCTCGCAAACCGGCTCGTTTGTGGGCTATTCGTTTGCCGTGCCTAGCTCCATTGTGAGCAAGGTGATTGACGATCTGCTCAAGTACAAAGTGGTGCAGCGGGCCTTGTTGGGCGTGCAGATCCGGGAAGTGGATGCCCAGCTGGCTTCCGAGAAGAAGCTCAAAACCCTGAACGGCGTGTACGTAATGGGCGCAGACAAAAGTAAATCCGCCGCTCAGGCCGGCATTGAGGAAGGCGACATCATCACCGAAATCAACGGGGTGAAGGTGAACACCTCCTCGCAGCTGCAGGAGCAGGTGGCCCGCTTCCGTCCCGGCGACAAAATAAAGGTAACCTACCTGCGCGACGAGAAGGAGCGCACGACCACCGCCACCCTGCGCAACTCCACCGGTACCACCGATATCATCCGCGAGGAAGTGGCTTCTGTGGTGAAGTACGAGGGTGCTTCGCTGGCTCCCGTGAGCAAGCAGGAGCAGAGCAAGCTGGATATTGAAGGCGGCGCGAAAATCACCGGCATCCGCAACTCCAACTTCCGCGAAACTGGTATTGCCGACGGCTTCATCATCACCCGCATTGATAAAAACAAGGTGACTAAGCCCCAGGACGTGCAACGCTACCTTGAAGCCGCCAAGGAAACCGAAGGCGCGCTGGTAGAAGGCGTGTACCCCGACGGCCGCAAGGCGTATTACCCCATCGGGCAGGCTCAGTAAGCAGCCCTGATCCAGTAAAAATAAAGGCCCCCGCTGTTAAGCGGAGGGCCTTTTTTGCTGCTTACCACTCGCCACTCGCCACTCACCACTCACGCAAGCAGCCAATCCATGGCCGGGCCTTCTTCGATGAAAAGGCGGAGCTCGTATTCCCGGTCCTCCGCCAGGCCGTATGCCAGGTATTGCTGCTGCGTTGGGTTATCCTGGTAGACTGCCAGCCGACCGGGTGAGCAATGCACCGCAATGCGCAGCGGTTGGGGAAGTAGTTGCGCGGCAGCCAGCGGGTAGAAAACGTGCGTGGTCCACTGGCCCAGTTCGGGGTTCAACTGGTCGCGGCGGCGTACATCGAGTAGCCAGCGGCTGAGGCCGTGCTGCCGGGCCAGGGCGAGTAGCTCGGCATAATCAGCCTGGAGCAGGGGAGTGGGGGCGTCATCGGCCCAGCGGGCCACCAGAATACCTAAATCGGGGCGGGGAGTGAGGGTGAGCAGAGAGCTGGGCATGCACCAAGGTAACGGATTGGCGCCGGGAAATTAGCCGCAGAGTATGGCTGGATAGGGCAAAAAGCGCGTCCTCCGAAACCGGATATTCTTGCTGTTTCGCCTGCAAAGCAGCTGTTGAGTTAGCGGACTGAGGGCCGATGGGGGCAGCCGTGAACAGTCGCGAGCCGCCAGTGTGCGGGCCGGCTGTTGGCCGAGGCAGGCTGGTGTTAGTTTTTATAGTTTGCTTTGTAGCCGGCGCGCCCGCCCCCGCGGTCTGCAAGCCACCAGACGCTACACTTCCCACCCAACTTCTACTTTTCCAGTTCCCATGAAACAAGCCCTCGAAGAAGCCGCCGCCACCGGCACCGACGTGCAGGACCACGACCATCACGGCATCAAGCAGGTATTGCACGACCTGGGCATACAGGCCCACAATGCTGCCTGGAGCACCGGCCTGACCTGGGGCGGCCAGCAGAACAGCAACACCCGCACCATCACCTCCACCGCCGACGGCCGTACCATTGGCACCGTGGCCCTGGCCACCGCCGACGACTACGAGCAGGTAGTACAGAAAGCGCAGGAAGCCTTCAAAACTTGGCGGCTAGTGCCGGCCCCCAAGCGCGGCGAAATTGTGCGCCAGATCGGCAACAAGCTCCGCGAGTACAAGGACTCGCTGGGTAAGCTGGTGAGCTACGAAATGGGCAAAATCCTGCAGGAAGGCCTCGGCGAAGTGCAGGAAATGATTGATATCTGCGACTTTGCGGTGGGCCTTTCGCGGCAGCTGCACGGCTTCACTATGCACTCGGAGCGGCCCGCGCACCGCATGTATGAGCAGTACCACCCGCTGGGCGTGGTCGGCATCATTTCGGCCTTCAACTTCCCGGTGGCCGTGTGGAGCTGGAACGCCATGCTGGCCGCCGTCTGCGGTGACACCTGCATCTGGAAGCCCTCCGAGAAAACGCCCCTCACGGCTGTGGCCGTGCAACACATCATCCGGGACGTGCTGCGCGAAAATGAGCTGCCCGAAGGCATCTTTAACCTGATCATCGGCGACGCGGAAATTGGGGCGAAAATGGCCGCTGATACGCGCGTGCCGCTGGTATCGGCCACGGGCAGCACCCGCATGGGCAAGAAGGTGGGCGAAGTGGTGGGCGCCCGTCTGGGCCGCGCTTTGCTGGAGCTGGGCGGCAACAACGCCATCATTCTCACCGAGCACGCCGATTTGGGCATTGCCATTCCGGGCATCGTGTTCGGGGCGGTGGGTACGGCCGGGCAGCGCTGCACCACCACGCGCCGCCTCATTATCCACGAGTCGATTTTTGAGGACGTGAAGGCTCGTCTGCTCAAAATCTACCCCAACCTGCCCATCGGCCACCCCTTGCAGGATGGTACGCTGGTTGGCCCGCTGATTGATAAGGATGCGGTGCAGAGCTTCACGAAAGCCCTGGAAGCCGTGCAGGCCGAAGGTGGTAAGCTGCTGATTGGCGGTGAACTACTGAGCGGCGCTGGCTACGAAACCGGTACCTACGTGAAGCCCGCCATTGTGGAAGCCCGTAACGAATACCACACGGTGCAGGAAGAAACCTTCGCACCCATCTTGTATCTGATCAAATACAGCGGCGGCGTGGAAAACGCCATCGACACGCAGAACGGCGTGCGCCAGGGTCTATCGTCGAGCATCTTCACGGTGAACATGCGCGAGGCCGAAGCCTTCCTCAGTCACGCCGGCTCCGACTGCGGCATTGCCAACGTGAACATCGGCACCAGCGGCGCTGAAATCGGGGGCGCATTTGGTGGCGAGAAGGAAACCGGCGGTGGCCGCGAGTCCGGCTCCGATGCCTGGCGCGTGTACATGCGCCGCCAGACCAATACCATCAACTACAGCACCCAGCTCCCGCTGGCCCAGGGTATCAAGTTCGACGTGTAACGCCGCCTTATGTTGAAATAAAACGGCCCGCTCGGTTTATCCGGGCGGGCCGTTTTTGTGCGCGGGCATTCACTCCATTTAGCCTCCAAACGCAATGTCACCGTGACCTTTTAGGTATAAGTTTGCCTGCGTGGGGCTGTAAATGACGTAGTACACGCGGTACGTTGTATTAGGTTTGAACTTGTCGGCAGGAAACTCGAAATGAAATAAAATATCAGAAACGCTGAAGGGGCCATATTCCAGCTCATTAGCCACCCGATAGTTTTTGTCGACAAAGACCAGCTTCAACATCGCCCCGCTTGGAATGCCGTAGAAACCAAAGTTTCCACCACCCTGGATAGTCGCCGGGTTGGGATAAAAATTACGCGGCTGCACCGTCACAGCCGGAGTAACGTTCAGATACAATGGCAGCTTAAATAGTCCAAGTTCCTGCTCATTCCAGGTTTCGTCGCGGGCCCAGTCGGTAGGGTCGGTGGGGCCGATGGATCGGTTGCTGGCATCGCGCTCCGTGATGCCTCTTTCCGGCCCAAAGTCGATAGCAGGTGACGTTTCCTTTTTGGAACACGCCGTGAGAGAGGCTAGAAGCCCTGCGCCGAACAGGATTTTTTTCATGGAATAAGTACAGACAAGTGAAACAGGTAACGCAACATACATTGCGTTGCGAGATATGGGTGTTGGCGGTATTCCCGGCAACCGATAGGAATAACGTTGGGACATAGCCGGAAGCAGACGAATAAAGCTATTGAACAATTCTGAATGAGCCACTGTCTTTTCCACGCAGTGCAACCCCACCCGGCGGCCCGCTGTCTTTCACTTGCTTACCTGAAGAGCACGAGCCGTTTTAGCCCGGAAAAGTTGGATATTTACGATTCACCCGTTTCCGAACATCCGCTTACTGAGCACCCTATGGAGGCATTTGCGTACACCGACATCAACGCCCCGCTGGTCGAGCGGTGCCGCCTAGGCGACCGGCGCGCCCAGGCCGAAATCTACAAGCGCTACTCCAAGGCCATGTTCAACGCCTCGTTGCGCATCACCGGCGACTATGCCGAGGCGGAGGACGTATTACAGGAGTCGTTTCTGAGCGCCTTCCGCGAGCTGCACAGCTACAAGGGCGACTCGTCGTTCGGCTCCTGGCTCAAGCGCATCGTCATCAACAAAAGCATCAACTGCCTGCGCAACCGGCGTCTGCAGCTGGTGCCCCTGGCCGAACAGCACGACGGGGCCGCCGCCGACTACGAGGATGACCACGGTGGTCTGAACTCGGAGGAACTGGGCTGGCGGGCCGATGTGGTGCGCCGCTGCGTGCAGGAGCTACCCGACGGCTACCGCGTGGTACTCACCCTCTACCTGCTGGAAGGCTACGACCACGCCGAAATTGCCGGTATTCTCAACATCACCGAATCCACTTCGAAGTCGCAGTACAGCCGGGCCAGGAAGAAGCTTCTGGAACTGGCCCGCCAGCACGGCCTGTAAGTCTGCCACCTGATTTTACCCTCTGACCTTAGGCGTTAAGTGCCGGCCCGGCCGCTTTTTCACTGGCCCACCCAACCACACCTGACCAGCTTGCCCCCGGCCCGCCGCCTCCCATTACCACCTGCCATGAACGAGAAGAAAACCGGACTGGAAGCCTTCGTGGAACACCACCGCGCTGACTTCGACGTGTTCGAGCCCCGGCCGAACCTCTGGGACGATATTGCTTCGGAGCTGGATACGGCTCCGGAAGAAGATACCACTGCTGCTCCGTTGCGGATAGTTCCCCTGTTTCCGGTGGCTGAAAACCTGCCCCTGACGCCGGCCGCTGCCGCCGATACGGCTGCCGTGCGCTCGGCCCGCCCCTATGGCGTGGCCGCCGCCGTAGCTACTCTGCTGATGCTGGGTACCTGGTTCTGGCAGCACCGCACCGAAGCCACCATCTGGACGCGCACCGGCCAGCCCGCTACGGCCCAGAGCAGTCCGGCCCCGGCCCTGTATCCCGGCCTGACGGCTACGGCCGCCACCGATGGCCCCGAGCAACGCTTGGCTAGTGCTGTGCAGCGCATGGAATCTTATTACGCCGCCCAGATTACGGAGCGGCAGCAAGAATTGCGCGAAGTAGACGCGGAAGCCACGGAAACCATGCCCCGCGCCGACTGGCAGCGGGAACTGCTTGATCTGGACTCCACCTATCAGCAACTGAAAACTGAGCTTTACCGCAACCCCGAGCCCGATGTGGTGCTGGAAGCCATGAACCGCAACATGCAGATCCGCTTGGATTTGCTGACGCAGCAGTTGCGCACCCGGGAGCGAATCCGGGATTATCACAGCCAACCTTACATGGTGGCCGATAGCCGCCGGATTCCGTAACTCATGCGCCCTACTTCATCGTTTTTTCGTCGGGCCGGACGGTTGGTATTCCTGGCTGGCTTGCTGAGTGTGGCCGGACAGACGGGCCATGCCCAGATGGCCACAGTCCGTTCGGAAGCAGCTACTGCCTATTTTCGGGAGCCGGAGGCATTACCGGCGCAATTCACTGAGCAGGGGACGCCCGATGCCCGGCAAGGTGCAGGCCAGGGCCCTGCCCAAGGACCACAGGAAGAAGCGCAGCCTACGCCGGCCGTTGAGAAAGTCCGGAAGCTCAGCCGCACGTTTCCCGCCAGTGCCACCAAGCTTTATACCCTGGATACGCGCTACGGCCGTGTGCAGGTGAACGTGTGGAACCGGCCCGAAATTCGGACCGACGTGGACATCATTACCCGCGCCGAAACTGAGGAAAAAGCCCAGCAGCTCCAAGAGATGATTCAGGTGCAACTGCAGGATAAGGACCCTGCCACCGGTGGTATTGTGGCCCGCTCGCGCTTCGGGGCCATGCCCCGGGAATGCTGGAGCCGCACCAAGCTCTATGAGGTGAATTACACAGTGTGGGTGCCCAAAAACACCCCGATGGCCGTGCACAACACCTTTGGCGAAATCAGTGTAACCGGCGACCTGACCGGGGCTACGGAGCTGGCCATTGAGTATGGCAGCCTACGCACGGCCCGGCTGGATGGCCCGCGCAATACCGTGCGGGTATGCAACGCGCAGTGCGCCGTGCCCTACGCTCGGCGGGCTACCATTGAGGCCTCGTACTCCAAGCTACGTCTGACGGAAGGCGGGATTGTAGAGCTGCGCAACAACAGCTCGGATATCGATATCAGTACGGTGCAGGACCTGACGGTACATAGCAAGTACGGCGACGTAGCGCTGGGCACGGTACGCAACCTGCGCGGCTCCTCCGGTTACTCCAAATTCAGTATCGATAAAATCAGTAATCAGCTGGATATGAAGTTGCAGTACTGCCCTAATTTTGAAGTGCGCAGTACGGGAAAAAATTTCCGGCAGATCAACGTTGACGGGGGCTATAGCACCATCCTGCTGAACTTCCCCGACGGGGCGGCTTTCGATTTTGATGTGAATACCGACCACGGTCGACTGCTGGTGGATAAGCGGCTGGTGAAAGTGGATTCGGAAGAAAGCAATGCTTCCTCCAGTGATACGCAGGGTAGTTTCGGGGCGGTTCAGACGCGTAATGCCGGCAACGTAAACATCAAAGTGCGCTACGGCAACGTGAGCTTTAACCGATAGGAACGGCTAAAACGGCAAAAGCAGAAGACCAAAAGTAAAAGCGCGGCTGCTCCGATAAAACGTGGCGCCGCGCTTACTTTTGGCCTTCTGCTTTTGACCTTCTCCATGCGTAATTCTCTGCTGATCGGGCTGCTGGGCCTGGGTATCTTCCCGGCTGCCGTTGCCCAAACTGCTCCTGCTGCTATGCCTGCTTCGTCTGCCGTTGCCTCTTCGCCGCTCCGTACGTACGCCCTGCGCCTGCGGCCCGGCCAGGATTTGCGGCAGGAGTTGCTGGCGTTTGTAACCCGGCACCAGTTGCGGGCGGCCTGCGTGCTGACGGGCGTAGGCAGCCTGACCACAGCCACGCTGCGGCTGGCCAACCAGGAAGGCCCTACGGTGTACCACGGGCATTTTGAAATCGTCTCATTGGTTGGTACCCTATCCGTGAACGGGAGCCATCTGCACCTCTCGGTAGCCGACTCCACGGGGCGCACCATCGGCGGGCATCTGCTCGATGGGAATCTGATTTATACCACCGCCGAATTGGTAATTGGGGAACTGCCGGAACTGGATTTCCGGCGCGAAACAGACGCCACGTTCGGCTATAAGGAGCTGGCCGTGTACCCGGCCGCGCCCGGCGTGGCAGCTCCCGCTCCTGCCCGGAAAGAACCCCGGCCGAAACCGAAAAAATAGGACGTTAGAAACGCTGGCGGGTCTTTTTCAAGCCACGCAAAACAGGTATACTTGTGGAACTATCAACGGGCTGCCGCAAGGGCGGCAGGGCCGATGAGGTGTTCTATACAGTTTAGTTTACGTTAATGCGAGTTTTTACGTACGGTACGCTCCTGAGCCTGTGGGCCGGAGTTGCCGCCACGGCGTACGGCCAACAGCAGCCGGCCACCGTTCCCACCGCCTCCCGGGCTTTGCAGGAGGGCATTGCCCTGCATGATAAAGGCGACTTTGCCGGGGCCATTCGGCAGTATCTGCTGGTCCCTTCCTCTGATTCCGGCTACGTAGGGATTCAGGGGGAGCTGGCCCTTTCCTATCTGCAGAACAAGCAGTACAAAGAGGCCGCCGAAGCCAGCCGCCGGGCCATTGCGCTGCACATGCACGATGCCCAACCGTACTACGTGCTGGCCGAAGCCGAAGAGAACCTGAAGCATGAGCCCGAAACCTTCCGGGCCTACGCCGACGGGCTGAAGCTCATGCCCTATAACCAGTTGCTGTGGTTCAACCAGGGGGTAAGCTACGATGCGCTGAAAAAGCGGCCGGCCGCGTTGGCCAGCTGGCAGCGGAGTCTGGAGCTGGCCCCTATGCACCCGGGCACGCACTACCAGCTGGCGTGGCTGGCACTGGAGCAGGGCCAGACGGCCCGGGCTCTTATCAGCCTGCTCACCTTTCTGGCCATTCAGCCCGATTCGGAGAATAGTCAGCAAGCCCTGATTCTGGCCGAGAATATTGCTGCTAACACGCAGGAAGTAGAGGAAAAGGAACGGGAGAAACCTTTTGTGCCCAACGACGCCTTCCAGGACCTGGATCTGCTGCTGACCTCCAAAGTGGCCCTGCGCAAAGACTACACCACCAAAGTGAAGTTCGATGCCAATATTGTGAAGCAGACGCAGCTGCTCATAGAGAAATTTCCGGCGGGCGGCTCTTCCGAAACCGACCTCTGGCTCCGGGCGTACGGCCCCCTGGTGGAAGCCCTGCGCCGCGACGATAACCTGACGGCCTTCACCTACCTGATTCTGTACTCCGCCGATGATAAGCGGGCCAGCCAGTGGGTGAAATCCAACAAGAGCAAAGTGGAGCGCATGAGCCAGGCAGTTGCCCAGGCGCTGCTGAGTCTGCGGGTGCAGCAGCCCGTATCTGGTCAGCCCGAAGGAACGCGCCGTGCTGCCTGGTTTCACGAGAACAAGCTGCAGGGTATCGGCGAAGGCACCACCAAAAACGGCGACCTGGAAAGCCTGCGCGGCCCCTGGCTCTTTCTGGATAAAGCCGGGGCTGTCAGCAAGGAGGGCTCCTTCACGGCGGATAGCAAACGCACCGGCCGCTGGCGCGAATACCACGACAACGGCCAGCTGGCCAAGGAACTGAACTACGATGCGCAGGGGCTGCTGGACGGCCGCTACGCAGAGTATCATGATAATGGCGCGCTGTCGGTGGAGGGTACTTACCAAGCCGGTAAACTTGTGGGTACGGCCAAGCTGTATCACTATTGCGGCGAAGTGCGGGAGGCCCGCAAGTACGAGAATGGCGACGCTACCGGCGAGGCCCTGTTCTATTACCCTACCGGCAAGCTGCAGCGCCGCGCCAACTACCGCGCCGATAAGCTGGAAGGAGCTTCCGCCAATTTCTACCCCGATGGCACTCCTGAAGCCACCTACACCTACGTGGCCGACAAGCGGCAGGGATCCTTCGAGGTTTTCTACCCAGGCAAGCAGCTGGAACGCCAGGGCGCGTACGAACAGGGCGAGCTGCACGGCGACTACAAAGACTATTTCCCGAACGGGCAGCTGGCCAGTGCCGGCCGCTACGACCACGGTAAGCAGGTCGGCCGCTGGCAGACGTTTTACGCCTCCGGGAAGCCCAGCGACGAGAAGACGTTTGACCCGGCTACCGGGGAGCTGCACGGGACACTAAAGGATTACGACAAGGATGGTCGGCTGCTTAGTGAGCTGGAGTACGTGCAGGGACGCGTAACCAAGCTCACGTACTTCGATGCGGCCGGCAAGCCAATAAGCCAGACGGCCATTGCCAAAAAGGGACGTACTGAAGTGAAAGGCGTGCGTCCCGACGGAGCTATCCGGTTCACGGGCGCTTACACCGATGGCCGCATGAGCGGGGAGTGGCGCTGGTTTCGGCGCAACGGCAGCCTGGCCACGGTGCGCAACTACCTCAATGGCAAGCAGCAGGGGGCAGAGGAATTCTACGCCAGCAACGGCCGCGTCAGTCAGCGCAACCAGTATCAGGATGACCAGCTGGATGGTTTCTCGCAAACCTACTACCAGCACGGCCAGCTGCAGCGGGCGGGCTACTACACCGCCGGGGAGCAGCAGGGGACCTGGAAGCAGTACTACCCCACCGGTCAGCTCAGTGAGGAGTATAACCTGCAAAGCGGCGCCCTGCATGGTCAGACGCGCAGCTACACGCCCGGCGGCAAGCTCACGCAGGAGCGGTGGCTGGAGTACGACCGGCCCCTCACCATTACTTCCTTTGACTCCGTCGGGGCAGTAGTAGACCGTCTGGTGGTGCAGCCCACCACCAAAGCCTTCACTATGCACTACCCCAATGGCAAGCCCCGCGTTGAAAGCGGCTGGCTCTGCTATGACTATCAGGGCAGTGAAAAATGGCTGTTTCCCAACGGCAAAACCGAAACTACCAGTGAAATGGATCGGGGCAACCGCCAGGGCGCTTACCGCTCCTACCATCCGTTCACGGGTAAGCTGGTGGAGGAAGGTACCTACCGCGACGGCAAGCGGGAAGGCGAGTGGAAGTACTACTACGCTTCGGGAGCCTTGCACAGCAAAGGCACGTACCAGCGCGGCGAGTCGGAAGGGGAATGGGTCAGCTACTTCGAGAACGGACAGCTGGAAAAGGTGTCTACCTACGCCGCCGACGACCTGAACGGGCCCCTGCGCACCTACAACATGCAGGGCGAGCTGCTGCTGGAAAAGCTGTACGCCGATGGGGAGCTGCTGGGCTTCCGCAGCCCCGGCCCCGATGGTAAAGCCACCGGCGACCTGAAACCCGCCGGTACCATCAACACCACTTTCACCAACGGCAAACCCGCCGCCACCGAAACGTACCAGAAAGGCAGTCTCAGCGGCTCCCGTACCTACTACTACAGCACCGGCCAAGTGTATCGGCGGGCCCAGAACTCGCCTGATGGGCAGCTGACGGGCACGCTCACCACCTATTATCCCAACGGCAAAGTGCAGGAGGAAGAGGCTTACGCGTTTGATGAACTGCACGGCCGCAGCCGCTACTACCGCCCCGATGGGACGCTGGAACGCGAAGAAACCTTCCGCTGCGGTGAAAAAGCCGGCCCTACGGTGTATTATGATGCGCAGGGCAAACCCTTACGAACCGATTTTTACTGGAACACCCATGTCTACGAAACGCGTTAATTCGGGGCAGTGGGCCCTGGGGCTGTGGTTACTGCTGGTGGGAATAAGCCAGCAGGCCCGCGCGCAGCAGCCGGTGCAGCAGTTCATGCAGCTCAAGCAGCAGTACCCCGCCGAAAAGGCCGTGTATCTCGATTACCGCCAGGAGCTGACGGTAGAGCTGAAGGGCGACTCGGTGCAGGTGCTGGCCCGCCACCATTACGATATGCTGCACTTGGCCGGGCAGTCGGACATGTATGCCCCGGACCAGGTGTACAGCTCCCACTTCAGTCGCCTCCAGAAAATTGAGGCCCGTACCTTGTTACCCGCCACCAACGACTACAAAGCGCTGAAGGTGACGGAATTCAAGGATAAGTTTGAAATCCGGCCGGGTATTTTCTTCGATGATGCCCGGGTCGTGAGCTTCTCCTACCCGGCCGTAGCGCCCGGCGTACGTACCGTGTGCGACTACACCGTGCGCCACCCCGATGCCCGCTTTCTAAACCCGTTTTACTTCGCCAGCTACGTGCCCGTGCAACACGCCGAGCTGGTCATAACGGCCCCGCGCACGGTGCGCCTCAATACCAAGCAGTTCAATATTCCGGCCGGCAAAGTCACGTACACCCGCCAGGAAAAAGGCAACAACGTCATCTACCGCTGGGTGGCCGATAACCTGTCCGCTGCCAAGCGCGAAACCGATGCGCCGGAAGCGAGCTACTACGTGCCGCACCTGGTGTTTTTCGTGGAAGAAGCCCAGATAAACGGCCAGACGCGGAAGCTGCTGGGTGGAGTATCGGAGCTCTACAGCCTGTACTCAGGCTTTGTGACTGGCCTCGATAAGCAGGAAAGCCCTGCCTTGCGCCGGGTAGTAGATTCGCTGACGGTAAGTGCCCGCACCGAGCCCGAGAAGGTGGCCCGCATTTACTACTGGGTGCAGGACCACGTCCGGTACATTGCTTTCGAAAACGGTCTGCGCGGCTTTATCCCGCACGATGCCGGCCGCGTGTACGCCAGCCGCTACGGCGACTGTAAGGACATGGCCAACCTGCTGCACGAAATGCTGCGTATGGCCGGCGTGAAATCGTACCGCACCTGGATTGGCACGCGGGACCTGCCCTACCATTACGCCGACCTGGCCACGCCCGGCGTCGATAACCACATGATTACCACGTATGAGCCCCGTCCCGGTGAGTACGTGTTTCTGGATGCTACCAGCAAATACACGCCCTACGGCATGCCTTCCTGGATGATTCAGGGCAAGGACGCGCTGCTGGCACTGGATGGCAAGAACTGCAAAGTGGTGAGCGTGCCCGTCATGGAGCGCCAGCGCAGCCGCACCGTTGATAGCTCGGTGGTGGTGCTTGATGGTACCACCGGGTTGCGCGGCACGGGCCGCCTGGCCCTCAATGGCTACGCCAAAGTGCGCCAGTCCTACGCCCTCGATGGCCTCAACCCCACCGATGAAGCCAAGCTGGTAAAAAGCCTGGTGGAGCGCGGCAATAATAAATTCTTCGTGGACAAGTACGCGGTCCACGACCTGGATACCCGCGACCAGCCCCTGGTAGTAGACTATGAGTACCGTTTGCAGGATTACGTGCAGCGTCTCGACGACGAAGTATACGTGAACCTCAACCTCGACCAGCGGTACGCCGCTGACCGCCTCGACCCCGCCAAGCGCACCCTGGCCCGCACCAACGACTACTTCCATACCACCCGCACCCGCACCGAGTTTGAGGTACCGGCCGGCTATGAGGTTACCTATCTGCCCGCCAACACCACCGGCCAGGACCAGATGCTGGGTTTTTCCATTCGCTATGAGCGCAAAGGCACTAAAATCATCCAGGAAAAGGAGGTATTCGTGAACTACCTGATGCTGGAGCCCGCGCAGTTCGGCCAGTGGAATACGGTGGTCGATAAGCTCAACACGGCCTACCGCGACGCCATTATTCTCAAGCGCAAAAAAGCGTAGCCTATATATTACCGGACACGGAGTTGTAGTTCCTGCGTCGCGCTGTTTCGTCCGGTTTTCCTTCTGACCGTATTCCTTTTTCTTCGTGATAACGCTGTTCAAACGCTACACCCCGCTGCTGCTGGCCGGGCTGCTCCTGTGGCTGCCCGCCGCTGTGCAGGCCCAAACTGCCCCGGCGGCCATTACCTACGCCGCCTACACTTGGGAGGCCAAACGCAAACCTCTTACCATTACCGCCACCGAGGCCAAGCAACCGGCCGTGGTACTGCGTGATTTTCGGGCGGAAGAATTTGCCGTGGATGCGCGCCGGGAGCTGAAGCTGTACTCCGTAGACCACCGCATTGTGCGCGTGAATACGTCCGATGGCATTGAGCGCTTCAACAAAATTTACCTGCCCGTGCAGGATGGCGGCCGCATCCTGTCGTTGAAAGCCCGCACGATTAGCCCCCGCGGGGAAATTGTGGACGTGGCGGAAGGCAACATGAAGGAGCTGAAAGACGAGGATGGCAGCCGGGGCTACAAGGTGTTTGCCGTGGAAGGCGTGGAGAAAGGCAGTGAGATTGAATACCTCTTCACCCGGGAGCGGGCTCCCAGCTACTTCGGCCGCATCTACCTGCAAAGCGAAGTCCTCACCCGCGAAATTCAGGTGGAGTTGATTACACCCGAAGCCCTCACGTTTGAAGTGCGCCGCTACCCCGGCGGCCTGCTGCGCGACACAGTGCTGAACGAGAAGCGCGTCAGCCGCATTGTGCTGCGCGATGTGCCGGCCCTGCGGGAAGAAGGTTTTGCCAATGCCCAGGCCCAGCGTCAGCGGCTGGAATATAAGTTTGCCTACAGCTCCGCCCGGGGCCGCACCCGGCTGTTCACCTGGGCCGATGCCAGCCAGTTCCTGTACAACCGCGTGTACAACTGGAATAAGGACGAGTTGAAAGCAGTGGACAAGCTGCTCAAGCAGATGAACCTGCCTGCCACGCAGCCGTTGCCGGCGCTGGAAAACTACCTCAAAACCAATTTCCGGCTGATCGAAGACGGCAGCGAGGCAAACCTTACGCGCGTGGTGGCCGACCGTTCTGCCTCCGAAACGGGGTTTGCCCGTTTGTTTGCCGCCCTCATGAACCGGCTCAATATTGCCCACGAGCTGGTGCTGACCAACGACCGGAGCGAAGCACCCTTCGACGATACCTTCGACACCTGGAACTACCTCGACCACCCGGTTTTCTACTTTCCGAGCACTAAGCAGTGGCTGGCTCCCGGCCGCCCCGACTACCGCCTGCCCCTGATTCCGGCTGAGTGGACGGCGAACAAGGGCCTGTTTGTGCGCCGCGTGCAGCTGGGCAGTACGGAAACGGCCGTGGGCAAAATCGGCGAAATCCCGACTCTCGCCGCCGACCAAAGCCCTAGCGACCTGAACATAGCCGTGCAGTTTGCGCCCAACCTCGATAAAAGCACCGTGACCATCCGGGAAACGCTGGGCGGCTACCATGCCCAGCAGATTCAGCCCTTTTTCGCGCAAATTCCCGAAGACAAGCGCCCCGAGGTCTTGCAGGGCGTCATCAAGAGCAACGTGCCCGATGCCGCTTTTCAGAAACTGGAAGCCACCAACGGCGAAACCGGCCTGAACCCGCTGGAAAAGCCTTTCCTGATAGATGCCACCGTCGAATCGGTGGCGCTGCTGGACCGGGCAGGGCCGAAGTATCTGTTCAAAGTAGGTACGTTGTTGGGGCCACAGTCGGAGCTGTACCAGGCCGAGGACCGGCAGTTCGATGTGGAAAATGACTTCAACCGCCGCTACAACCGCACCATCACCTTCGAGGTACCGGCCGGTTACCAGGTGCGCAATCTGCAGGATCTGAACTTCGATGTGCAGGCCGGCCCCACAGCCGCCGGCCCGGAGTACCTGTTCAAATCCAGCTACGAGCAGCAGGGCCAGAAAGTCACGGTTACCATCCGGGAGTACTACCGCCAGATTCGCTGGCCCAAAGCCGATTTTGAAGCTTTCCGGGGAGTGGTAAACGCCGCCGCCAACTTCAATAAAGTAGTACTGGTGCTGGAAAAGAAAGGGTAGCCACGTACCCTGAACGGAACAAGAGGCCCCATTCCTGGCGCAGGATGGGGCCTTTCCTGTTTTCGCAAAGCAGCTCAAGTCAGAAGGAAATACTCAGCATGCCGAGTATTTTTTGTTCATTGCAACCGCCCAACCCACGTTGCCATGACCAGTACATCCGATAACGCCCGCCTGGAGAAATTCCGCCGTGACATCAGCAATCCGCTCAAGCTGAAGCTGTTTATGCTCCGGCGGCTGCCCATGGCCTATCTGGCCGGGCTACGCGTGGCGGAGCTGACGGCGGAGCGGGCCACCGTGACGGTACCGTACAAGTACCTCACCCAGAACCCATTTCGCAGCATCTATTTTGCCTGCCTGAGCATGGCGGCCGAACTGGCCAGCGGCCTGCTGAGCATGATGCACGTGCAGGCCGGCCCACCGGTATCTATGCTGGTAGTAGGGCTGGAAGCTGATTTCTCGAAGAAAGCCGTGGGCCTTATCCGCTTCACCAGCACCGATGGAGCTGCCATCGGCCAGGCCATTGCCGAAAGCCGCGCCACCGGGGAAGGCCGCACCGTCGTGTGCACCAGCACCGGCCTGGATGCCGCTGGTGACGTAGTGGCCGTGTTCCGGATTACGTGGTCGTTCCGGGCGAAGAAGTAAGCGGCAATTGTAGAACGCCAGAAGAATGACCTGTTACTCTGGGAAAATCGGGAGTTGCACCCGACGCTTTTGTTTGACAGAAAAAATAGAGGCCATTCGTTATGGAATATGAGTGGGCCTGGCATCTGTCAGGAAGAACCTTCTTCCTACTCTGTATGAAATCTGCCCTTCTGATTGCCCTGCTCTTGTTTGTCCACTCATCCGTAGCACTGGCCTGCTCCTGCGTTAGTGGCAGCGGCTCCGAGAAACAACAGATTGCAACTGCTTACCAGCGTGATGCGCTGGTATTTGTGGGACGGGTGGTTGCCGTAGAAACCGTGGTAACCACCGATACCCTCCAGGTTTCAGATACAGGGCCGCTGGCGGAGCGCACCCAACTGGTGCGGCAGGAGTCGTTTCGCTACACGTTTGCCGTATCGCGCAAGTATAAAGGGCTGACTACCGAGGACACGGTGCGGGTGTCGTCGGCAATGCAGAGTGCCTCGTGTGGCCGGGAGTTTAGGGTAGGTTCGGCGTACCTGTTGTACGGTTTTCAGATCAGTGAGAAGGCCTCCCCGTACGGTAGTCCGGCTACGTCCATCACACCCTATTTTGCCACCAGCCTTTGCAACCGGGGGCAGGAGCTGAAGGACGTGAAACGAGCGGAGCTGAAACAGTTGAAAAAACTGGCCAAGGTGGGCTAACCGCCGCCTAGTTTTCCTCCCGCAGGCTTTCTTTGGTAATGACGTCCACCAGCCCGTCTTCACTGACTACAATGGCCAGGCAGGGGTAGGGCGAACTATCCACGTAGCGAATGGCGGAGTTGTAGCGGGCGCCGCGGGTGCTGGTGCCGTGGCCGGAAGCTTTACCGTCCAGAATGACCCCGATAGAGTAGCAGTAGCTTTCCGGGTCGAGGAGCACGGCGCCATCAATGGCGGTGACGAGGCGGGTGATAAGCGGGGTGAGCGGTACGGGCTCGATGAGCGTGCATTGCAGCTTGAGGCGGTCGGCTTCGGCCAGGGCTTCGGTGGTGATGACCAGCAGGGTGCCGTGCTTCTGGCGGCTGGCTTCCACCACCACATCCCAGAGCCGCTCAATTTTGGCGCTGTCGGTGAGCTGAAAAGTCTGCTTCAGGTCGCGGCGGAACCGGGCGCGGTTGAGGCGGGTGCGGGGCAGGCTGGGCAGCCCGTAGTGGGCGCGCATGAGCACCTGCCCGCCGTGCTGGAACTCCCAGGCATAGTGCGTCACGAAGCTGATGACGAACAGATCTTCCCGCGCAGCATCATACTGGCCCACTTGGCGGCCCAGGGCATACACGTTTTCGCCGTCGGCCAGCAGGCTCACGTCGTGGGTCGTCATTTCCAGCAGCTTGCGCACGGCCCGGTAATCGGTGAGCGGGGTGGGGCAGGTGAGGGCAAATACCTCCGCCAGATTGGGGTGGCCGCGCCGGGCCAGCAGCAGCTTGCCTACGCCCTCAGCACCCTCGTAGCGCAAAGAGGAAATGGTGTTGCAGGTGGCAAACAGTTTGGTGGCCGAGGGATTCATGCCTAGGTCCTGGGCGGGCGTATCCATAAACAGCTTGCCGGCGGAGCGGATGATTTCGTCGGTGTCACGGGGGCGCACCAGCAGGCCCGAGCCCGGCTCCGGCTCTGTGAGCGACTTAAAGCATTCCTCGTGAAACCGCAGCACCGCCGACATCAGCAGGGAGTGCGACAATAGGCGGCCATCGGTGTAGTAGCGGTTTTTCTGGAGGGTGGGGTAGGCCTGCACCACCTTGCGGTTGAGGCGCAGCACCGGCACCACAAAGTGCGCCTGAATAAGCACCGGCGCACCAGCGTAATATTGATACTTATTGCTGCCGGCAAGGTCTTCCAGCACTTCCTGCACGGCCTGGCGCAGGCCCAGGGCCACGCGCTTGCGCTGCACCATTTCCTCCGGCATGAGCTCCCCTTCCGGGGCATTCCAGGGGTGCAGATATTGGTAGTAGCGGCCCCGGGCGCGGGCTTCGAGGAAGGCCAGGGCTTCAAGGCCGCAGTCGGCGGGCTCCAGGCAAATGGGGGTAGGAGCCTCATCGAAGTTGCCCTGGTTGGTGTCGTCGGCGGGCAAGGCCAGCAGCAGCACGTACGGGTTCAGATCCTCATCCAACACCTCGAAAATGCCGTTGGCAATGGCCTGGGCCGCCTGCCGGAAACGCGTCTGGTAAGGCCAAATGGAAAAGCTGGCGGGCAACGGCAGCGGAGTGCCGAAGGCAACGGGAGGAGCGGCAAGGAGGGGCAGAGGCGACAACATAGCGGAGCAGCAAGCGGGTACAGCAACAGTGCGGACCCGGAAAAATCAGCCCATACTTCTCAGGCTGACGAAAAAGGCGGAATAATACTTTACGGTGACCCGGCGAAGTCACCTGCTATTTACAGCGTAAACAGAACCGGCAGCACCATCTTTTGCTTCATCGGCTGGCCCTGGTACGTGGCCGGCTGCCACTTGGGCGCGGCCTTGATTAGCCGGATGGCTTCCTCATCGAGGCCGGAGCCGAGGCGCTGCACGGGTTTGATATCGGTGAGGGTGCCATCTTTCTGAATGACAAATTCCATCAGCACCTTGCCCTGCACCTTACGCTGGAGGGCCAGGGTCGGGTACTTCTGGTTCTGCTGAATCCAGGCAAAAAACGTCTCGGTGCCGCCCACCGGCCGGGCCGGCTGGTCGGGCTTAACCACCTGGGTAGTCGGGCCTTCGGCAGAAGTGCCGGCGGGTGTGGCGGCGGCGGCGGTGCCGGTTTCCGCCGGAATTTCAAAACTGATGGGCACCGTGGTCCGCTGCCGTACTACGCCGCCCCGGTGCTGGGCCGGCGTCCAGCGCGGGCCACCTTTGATGAGCCGGATGGCCTCGGCATCCAGGGCCGGATTCACGGGCTGCGTAACTGCTACGTTGGAAATGGCCCCGGTTTTCTCCACCACGAACGTCACCGTCACGGTGCCCTGCGCGCCGGCTTGCAAAGCGGCGGTGGGGTACTGCTGCTTATCGGCCAGATACTGCGCGTAGGCTTCCACGCCACCCACCGGCACGGCCGGCTTTTCCACCGCGTCGTAGATTTCGGATGCGGCCGGGGCTTTGGGGTACTTAAGCTTCTGGGCCACGGCGGGAGCCAGTGCGGCCGTGCTCAGTAAGGCCGCCAGGGGCAGCAGACGAAAAGTATGTTTCATAACGGACGGGAGCAGAGAGGGGCGGACTGGCCGGTTGGCACAACAACCGCACCAGCCCCGGCCACAGTTTCCGGATGATACGAAAAGAACCGCTTTTCGGTAGATTTGACGCTATGCAACCTGACGTAACTTCCGCCGCCCACCACTCCGGCCGCGCCCCCGAGCCGGTGGGCCTGTATCCGCACGCCCGCCGCGTGGGCAACCTGCTGTTTCTCTCGGGCGTGGGGCCGCGCCAGAGGGGCCAGCAGCAGGTACCCGGTGTGGAGCTGGACGAGCAGGGCAGCATTGTGCGCTACGACTTCGAAAGCCAGTGCCACGCCGTGTTCCAGAACGTGCGCTACATTCTGGAAGACGCGGGCGCCCGTTGGGAGGATCTGGTGGACGTGACGGTGTTCCTGACCAACATGCAGGACGATTTCGCCACCTACAACCGCCTCTACGCCCAGTATTTCCAGACCAATCAGCCCTGCCGTACCACCGTCGAAATCAACCGCCTGCCCACGCCCATTGCCATTGAGCTGAAGTGCGTGGCGGCCCTGCAGGGGTAGCCGGTTATAAGTCAGTTATTAGGAATCAGCCAGAGCTATGCATATCTATACATCGGTGGGCCTGCTGCTGCTGGCGACGCTGGGCTGCGGCCTAACCGCGCAGGCGCAGGATACCGACCAGAATACTACCTGGGCCGACCTCCGGGCTGAGCAGGTAGCGCGGCTGCAGGCCTTAGCGGGCGCGTACGAAGGCCAGATTGGGGGCAAATACGCCATCCGGCTGCAGCTCAGCCCGGGCGAAGCCGATACGCTGCTGACGGGCACGTACTATTATGTATCCAAGGGGCAGCCATTGGAGATGAAGGGCTTTACCCGGCCCAGCGTTCCGACTCAGGCCCTGGAGCTGCGCGAAAATACCTCGGCCGCTGCGGAAGCTACCGGCTGGTTCACCATCAGCTTAGGCCAAGCCAATGAGCCGGAGGTGCAGGGCCAGTGGTTTAATGCCTCCGGTACCACGCTGCTGCCCGTGAAGCTCTGGCGCGTGGGCGGGGCCGCCCGCCCGCCGGGCCTGGTGGCGCACGTAACGCCCAAAACCCACTTGCAGGCGTTCCGGGTACCGGTGGTAACGGTGCCCGACGCGGGCGTGACCCGGCTGCTGGCCTACTGGTTTTCGCTGGAAAACCTGACCAACGACGACATAGCCAGCCTCCGGCAGCAACTGGCAGAGCACGGCGGCACGCAAAGCGCCGACTACTCCGTCAACTACAACGCCCGGGGGCTGCTGAGCCTCACCACCGAAATCGAAGGCCGGGGTGCCAGTGTGTGGTACGAGCGTAAAACCTACAACCTGGACCTGGTAACGGGTTTCTCCATCCGGCTGGCCGATGAGCTAAAGCCGGAACTGCTGCCGCAGTTTCTGGCCCTGGGGCAGCGGAAACTGGCGGTAAAAGCCAGGGAATGCGTGGTCGGGCAGGATGATTTTCTGTCAGCTGAGGACCAGGCCGGGGTGCTGGGCCAGGAGTTTTTCCTGGGCAGCACCGAGGAATACACTATTGGTGCAAATGGCCTCGTGTTCGACCACCCGGTTTCGTATGATGGCCTGTCAAATTTCGTGTGGAAAGTGTTGCAGGGCAGCTTCCCGTTGACGTTTACCCATGCGGAGCTCAAGCCTTTTCTTAAGCCCGACAGCCCATTGCGCCGGTTACTCTAATGCTTATTTTTGTGCGAATACTACTGAGTGCAGCGGCAGGACTGATCCTGCTGGGAAGCTGTGAGCCGAAGAATACTGCCAAAAACGCCCTGCCCTCAAAGGCTCCGGTAGCGGCAACCGACAGCAAACCGGCAACCACGGCCCTGGGCGACTACGAAGGCACGCTGGGCGGCAAATACCCCTTCCGGCTGGCCATTAACTTTCAGAATGATAAGGCTGAGCTGACGGGCATTTACTACTACCTAAGCCAGCAGAAACCCATTCGGCTGTGGGGCTTCCGGGCGCCGGACGGGGAAATCTGGCTGCGGGAAATGGACCCGGAGCACCCCGACACGGTAGCTGCCGGCTGGGGGCAACGCGGGAAAGCTATGCAGCCCTTCGCCTACTTCCGGCTGCGACCCGGCGGGCAGGGTGGTTTGATGGGCAGTTGGCAAGCCGCCAAGTCGGGCCGCCAGCTGCCGGCCCAGCTACGACCGTACCAGAACCGCACGCCGGTGCAAAAGGCGAACGTGAGCGAGCAAACGTACTTCGGCGAGTTTACCGCGCCGCAGTTCACGGTGCCGGATATGAAAGTGACCCAGGACTTGTACTGGCTGTCTGACATCGAAACCCTGTCGGAGCAAAGCCTGGAAGAGCTGGAGGAGGAGCATCGGAACCACGCGGCTGGCAGCTACCAGGGGTATGGCGGCATTGACTCCCGGGTAACCTATAACAACCGGGGCCTGCTAAGCGTGGCCCTGCGCGATGAGTACACGGCCGCCAATGTGAACAGCCGCTTCTGGTCGGTGGTAGTGGATTTGCGCACCGGCGAAACGCTGGAGACTGATGAAATTGACCCGGCCCGGAAAGCCGCCTTCCTAGCCGCCTGCAACGCGAAGCTGCAGCAGCAGATAACCGCCTACCTCGACCCCACTACCTCGGACAACGAAGAGCAGGATTCAGTGGATGTAGCGGGTCTGCAAAGCCAGCGCATTGGCCCCGATAATCCGCCGGATGACATGTTGATTGAGGACGGTAAAATCTCCTTTAACCATGACGTGCAGTACGATGATATGTCGAATTTCACGCGCAAAATCTACGCCCAGCAGTTTCGGGTGGAGTTCACCTTCGCGGAAATGGCCCGTTTTCTGAAACCTCGAAGCCCGTTGCGCCGCCTGCTGTAAGCGGCGCTCCGGTGCGCCCTGGTCTTTGGGAGGAAAGCACCGCCCAGGCCGTACCTTCGCCGCTTCACCTGTTTCTGCTGCCGTGCCCGTTTCCGCCGAATTCCGCAAGCTTGCCGTTGCTCCCGCCGAGCTGTTCCAGGAAAACCTGACCCACCACACCGAGCGGGAAACGTACTTTGCCGGCCGGCACCGGCTGGTGGCGCTGGTGCGGCTGCTGGTGTTTGCCGGGGCGGTTGCGGGCGTTTGGGTGCTGTTCAGCGCCGATGAAATCCTGGCGGGTTTTGGGGTGATTGGGGCCGCGTACCTGGCGTTTCTGGGGCTGGTGCAGTGGCACGGCAAGGTAGGGTACCAGCGCGAGCACCACCGCCTGCTGGCCCAGCTCAACCAGCAGGAGCTGGCCCGGCTGGAAGGCAAGCTCAGCGGCTTCGACCCCGGCCTGCGCTATCTGGATGCCCAGCACCCCTACGCCGCCGACCTCGACGTATTCGGGCCGCATTCGGTGTTTCAGTTGCTGAACCGCAGCACCTCCCGACTGGGGCAGGACTGGCTGGCCGGCTGGCTGCTGGCCCCGGCCGCGCCGGCGGCCGTGCGCGAGCGGCAGGTGGCCGCCGCCGAGCTGGCTCCCGATGTGGCCTGGCAGCAGGAGTGGCAGGCCCGCGCCCGGCACTATCCGCGCCAGGAGCAGGACCCCCGGGAGTTTGCCGGCTGGCTGCGTACCCCCGATTTCTTTGCCTCCCGAAGCTGGCTGCTGCCGTTGCTGGTGCTGCTGCCCGTGCTGGCGGTAGGGGCGGTGCTGGCGGCTCTGAATGGGTACAGCATGGCCATGGTGCTGCTGCTGCCCGCCGTGCTGCTGAACAGCCGCTTTGCCGCCATCCGGGCCGAGTATTACCAGCAGGCCACCGCCATGCGCGACGCTCTGCGCGCGGCCCACGACCAGCTGGCCCTGTTTGAAGCCGGCGAGTGGCAAAGCCCCGCGCTGCGCCGCCTGCACCGCACCCTGCACAATACCGGCGGCACGGCGGCGGCCCGTCTGCTGAAGCAGTTGGCGGCCGTGGCCGGCTGGTTTTCGGCCCGCCAGAACCCAGCCGTGGCGGGCGTGCTGAATACGTTGTTGCTATGGGATTTGTGGGGAATGTGGCAGCTGGAGCGCTGGAAGCGTCGGTTGCAGGGCGGCCTGGAGCCGCTGCTGGAAGCCGCTGCTGAGCTGGATGCCCTGGTGAGCCTAGCCGCGTTCCGGGCCGCCAACCCCGCCTTTGCCGAGCCCGACGTAACTGCCCCTGCCCTCACCTTGGAGGCTACGCAGTTGGGCCACCCGCTGCTGTTCGGGGGCGAAGGCGTGCGCAACGATTTTACTACTACCGGGTCCGGGCAGACGGTCGTGGTGACGGGCTCCAACATGGCCGGCAAAAGTACGTTTCTGCGCACGGTGGGCCTGAACCTGGTGCTGGCCCAGGCCGGGGCGGTGGTGCCGGCGGCGGCTTTGCGCTGCGGTCCGGCCCAGGTGTTCACGGCCATGCGGACCAACGATAATCTGGCCGAAAGCACCTCTTCCTTCTACGCCGAGCTGAAACGCCTGCGCCTGCTGCTGGACCTGACGGAAGATCAGAAAATTCAAAATTCAAAAGTAAAAGTTGATGGTGGAGTAGAACATTCATCTGCCTTCCCCGAAAACCCAGCAACGAACGACGAACAACCAAAAACCACCAACCAAAAACCAATAACCAATAACCAACTCCCGGTTTTCTACCTGCTCGATGAGATTCTGAAGGGTACCAACTCCGAGGACCGCCACCGGGGCGCGCGGGCTTTGGTGTACCAGCTGCGCCAGCGCCCTGCCAGCGGCCTCATCAGTACCCACGACCTGGAGCTGGCCGCCCTGGAAACCGACCTGCCGGCCCACGTACGCAACGTGAGCTTCAACAGCTACCTCAATCCCGACGGTACCCTGCGCTTCGATTATCACCTCACGCCCGGCATGTGCCGCTCCTTTAATGCCAGCCAGCTCATGCGCCTGATGGGCATTGTGGTGGACGTTGATGCCTGAGCCGGTGCGCCTACGGTTGAGCAACTTGCACCGGGGGAAATTACGTAAGCACATACAGAATTACCGGGTTTAATAGGAGGTTAATGTTAGCCCTCTACCTTGCCGGCTTATCCTGCTTCCCTCACGCTTACCCCTCGCTCTGTGTACATTCGCGAAAATCTCCGTTGGCATATTATCTGGAAACTGGGCTGGAAATCCGTGGCTGTCTTCACGGTGTACAGCGCCCTGATTTGCTTGGTTTACGGTCCGCTGAATTTTCACTCGGTGGCCATTCCGTGGCAGCCGGTGGCTACGCTGGGTACGGCCGTGGCCTTCTACATCGGCTTTAAGAACAACGGCTCCTACGACCGTTTCTGGGAGGGTCGCAAGTTGTGGGGCGGCATTGTGAACAGCAGCCGAATGGTGGCCGTGCAGGTGCTGGAGTTCATCACCTCAGTAGTGGATGCGCCCGGCGTGGAAGCTGCCGCTGCCTCAGCGGAGGAACTCTCGGTGCGGCACCGCCGCATGGTGTACCGCCAGATTGCCTGGTGCAATGCGCTGCGCATTCACCTGCGCCGCCAGCCCGAGCAGTGGGATGCGGCAGTAGCCCCCTTTCTGGACGAGGAGGAATCGGAAAAGCTGCGAGTCCTGGCCAACCCGCCCGCCCAGCTCATCCGCCAGCAGGCGGCTGCCCTGCGCGTGCTGCGCGAGGAGCGCGGCCTACTCAACGACTTCCAGCACGTGACGATGATGAACACGCTGGAAACCCTATACGACCTGCAGGGTGGCTGCGAGCGAATCAAAAACACACCTTTTCCGCGTCAGTACGCCTTTTTCAGCATGCTGTTCGTTTACCTGTTTACGGCCATCATGCCGCTGGGTCTGGTGACGGAATTTGCCAAAATGGGCCCCGACCACATCTGGCTGACGGTACCGTTTTCGGTGCTGGTATCCTGGGTGTTTGCTACCATCGAGAAAGTGGGGCACAGCAGCGAGAATCCGTTCGAAAACAACATGAACGACGTTTCGATGACGGCCATCTGCCGCTCCATCGAAATCGACCTGCGCCAGATGCTGGGCGAAACCGACGTGCCCCCGAAGCTGGACCCGGTGGAAGATATTCTGTACTAAAGCGGGTGTGTGCGGGCAACCGCTGAACGTCATGCTGAGCTTGCCGAAGCATCTCTACCTCAGACTACCTCAGTCATGAGAGTAAATCGGGAGAGATGCTTCGACAAGCTCAACATGATGGTCTGCTTTGCCTGATTCCCTCGTATAATCATACGAAAGCACCTTCCACAACGGCGCGGCACATCTTGCCGCGCCGTTCTGCGTTAGAATGCCGAAAATATTCGGCTAGTTAGAACTCCGGTTCTGCTGCTGTTGCCTGCCGTCTGTTGTGCCCCGCATGTCCGCTTTCGATACCCGACCCCTCCGCTACTTCTTCTCCAGCCAGGAATTTTCCGACGGCGTCCGCATCACGCTGTCTATTCTGCTGCCGGGGCTGCTGCTGGGCTGGCGCGGCGACCTGACCACGGGCCTGACCGTGTCGCTGGGGGCCGTGTGCGTGAGCCTGACCGATATTCCGGGGCCGCCGGCCCATAAGCGCAACGGCATGTTGGCCGCCACCGCCCTCACCGGCCTGATGGCGCTGATTACTGGCCTGATACTACCTTACGCGTGGTTGCTGGGGCTGATGGTGGTGGCGGTGAGCTTTGCCTTTACCATGCTGCTGGCCTACGGCAACCGAGCCGGGGCAGTAGGCACGGCGGGCTTGCTGATTATGATTCTGATGCTGGACCGGCCGCTGGCCCTGGCCGAGGTGCTGCCCCACGCCGGGCTGGTGGTGATGGGTGGCCTGTGGTACGCCGGCATTGCGGGCCTGCTCAACCAGATCCGGCCCTACCGCGTGGCCCAGCAGGCTCTTGGGGATGCCATCCGGTCGGTGGCGGATTTTCTGCGCCTCAAGGCCGAGTTCTACCGCACCGGCACCAACCTGGAGGCCGACTACCGCCGCCTGATGACCCAGCAGGTAACCGTGAGCGAGAAGCAGGACGCCGTGCGCGAAATCCTGTTCAAAACCCGCCAGCTCATCAAGGAATCCACCGGCACGGGGCGGCGGCTGGTGCTCACCTTCGTGGATCTGGTGGACCTCTACGAGCAGATTACCATTACCTACTACGACTACGCCGACCTGCACCGCCGCTTTGAGCCCACCGGCGTGCTCGATGCCATTGCAACCGAAATAGAGCAGCTGGCCGCCGAGCTGGAAAGCATTGGCTTCGCCATTCAGGCCAACCACGGCTATACCGCCCGCCGCGACCTGCTGGCCGGCCTGGACCGCCTCAAAAGCCAGGTAGACGCGCTGGAAGATTCCGCCCGGCCCGGCCACACGCTGATGCTCAAGAAGATTCTGGTGAACCTACGCAACCTCGTGCTGCGCCTGCAGGATATCTTGGCCTACTTCGATGCCAACGCGCCGGTGGCTTCAGGCCGGGAGCTGGAGTTTGGCCGGTTCGTGGCCCACCAGAGCTTCGACCTCAAGCAGCTGCGCGACCACCTGACGCTGCATTCGGGCATTTTTCGCCACTCCGTGCGGATGCTGGTGGCCTGCCTGATCGGGTTTCTGATTACCAAAGTGCTGCCCGGCCACCACAGCTACTGGGTGCTCATGACGATTACCTACATGCTCAAGCCGGCCTTCAGCCTCACCAAGCAGCGCAACGTGCAGCGGGTGCTGGGTACGCTGGCGGGCGGGGTGCTGGGGGCCGCCATCCTGTGGCTGATTCCCGACCGCACGGCGCTGATTGTACTGATGGTGGTGTTTATGGTGGTGTCGTACAGCTTCGTGCGCATCAACTACCTAGTTACCGTCACGTTCATGACGCCGTTCATTCTCATCCTGTTCAGCTTTCTGGGGCTGGGCTACGTGCAGGTGGTGGAGGAGCGGGTGTTCGATACCGTTCTGGGCTGCCTGATTGCGTTTTCGGCGGGCTACCTGCTGTTTCCGCGCTGGGAATCCGACCAACTGCAGGACTACCTGAAGGCCGTGCTGCGGGCCAATCTGCAGTACCTGCGCACCTTGCAGGAAGCCCTCATCGGCTCCCCGGTGGCGTTGGTTGATTATAAGCTGGCCCGCAAGGAGGTGTATGTGTCATCGGCCAACCTGGGCGCGGCGTTTCAACGGATGATGTCGGAGCCCCGGGGCAAGCAGCACCGGCCCACGGAGGTACACGAGTTTGTGGTGCTCAACCACATTCTGTCATCCAATGTGGCCTCTATTACCACCTCTTTGCTCAATGGCGAAACCCGACCTACTTTGGCGGCGGGCAGCCTCAAAAGCCTGCGTCACGCGCAGCAGTCATTGCACCGCAGCCTGCACCGCCTCGACCCGCAGGAACCCGAAAGCCTGCCCGCCGACCCTCTCCCCGCCACTGCCACCACCGCCCCCGACGTTCAGCTGGGCGAGCAACTGGAGTTCATTCAGAAAGTCAGCAGCGACATCAACAAAGTCACGGAAACCGTGTTGAAGTAGGAGGCTTTCGGGAGACGGGAAATATTGTATTTGAGGGAATGAGCCAACAATTCTGCCTGCCCTTAAGCTGAATTCGAACTACGTTGCCTGCCAACTGATTTATGCAGAAAAGAAAGGCTTAGTTATAACGTCGCTTGTATTGTTGATACAGTGTTACAGCGGAATCTGTGGGCATGGTAGCCAATAAGGTGGCGAATCTTTGCGGTTGCAGCAACCGAAGCGCCTGAAGGCACTGAAACCGGAGTTCCGGATCTTGGTCAGGGGAGTGTATGATGGCCTCTAAGACCGGAACAGCAGACTGTATCCCTGCCTGTCTGAGCGCGAATACCAGCTTGGTCCGTACACGGAAGGATTCAGCTGGATTCTGCACGTCTTGCAGTAACAAAGGGATTAAATATGCTGCGTGGAGCGGCTGATAGTCAAGCTTCTCGACCACTTGGTATTTCCAAATAGTATAGTACTCCACCGCAAAGTACTGTCGGAACCCGCGCTCGGTTAGCCACCATCCAGCGCCCAGGATTACCATGCCGCCCAGCAATACTCGTCTGCTTGGTGAAAGCCATACCAATCCTAGGCCCACGAAGCTGACTACGAGATACAACAAGAGGTGAGCATTCCGCACCGTGCATAAGGCCGGCGTAATGAGGGGTAGCAAGTCTGCGCGGTTGAGCACATACGTGCTGGGGGTATACTCGTGCCAAAAGATGGGGCCTAGTACTAGCCAAGACGCCAAAAGGCCACCGTGCGTGCGGAAAAATAGTGCAAGAGACCGTTTCATGATTGAAAGATAACCGAGCCTTTCTGGGCCATTCTTCCGCTGAGGGGTATTCATAAAGTTAGCCTGACCAGTTGCGTGCTAATAGCTGATAATATTACAAAGCCCCATGTCAATGCAGCACAATAGTCGATTCCTTAACGCAACCTATACAGTTATACAGCGCGCAGATTACCGTTCCAGCTTGAAGCCGGGTTCCCGGGCGGGTGGAGCGGGGCGGTTGGCTACGGCCCAGCCGGTGAGGTACATCCACTGCGTCATGCGCAGGAGTTTGGGGTAATTGATGCGGCTGGCTTCGTCCTTGGGCGTGTGGTAATCGGGGTGGAGCCAGGAGGTGTACATCACGGCCGGAATGCCCAAGCGGGCGTAGGGCAGGTGGTCGGAGCGGAAGTACCAGCCCTCGGGGTGGGTGGCCTTGTCCCACTCGGTATCCAGCTTGAACTTCGGGCCCTGCTGGTTGGCGGCCAGGGCCAGGTTCACGAGGTCGGAAGAGTTGCGGTGCGGGGCCACCGAGCCCAGCAAAGCGGCCGAGTCGGCGGCGTTGCGGCCCATCATTTCGGCGTTCAGCACTGCTACGATGCTTTGCTGGGGTACAGTGGGCTTGGCTGAGTAGTAGCGGGAGCCCAGCAGGCCCCGTTCCTCGGCCCCGTGAAACACGAACAGCGCCGAGCGGCGGGCGGGTTGCTGCTTGTAGGCCCGCATAATGGCCAGCAAAGCCGCGCAGCCTGTGGCGTTGTCGTCGGCCCCGTTCCAGATGGAGTCGCCCTGCACGGCCTCACGCACGCCGTCGTGGTCCTGGTGGGTGCTGAACAGCACGTACTCGTTTTTCAGTTGCGCATCGGTGCCGGGTACTTTGGCCACGATGTTTACGGAAGGGTATAGGTATGATTCGGTGCGCAAATCGGCCGTGAATTGCTGGCCAGCCTGCTGCACCCAGCTCAGGGCGCTGCTGGGCAGCAGCAGGGTAGGGGCGGTGGTTACGGCCGCCACGTTGGCGTCGCCGGGCAGGCCGTAGCGGCCCCGCTCGTAGGTGTGGCCCCAGTGCTCGTAAATGTTCTGGGCCCGGTCGTCGGCTACGAATACCACGGCCACTGCCCCGGCCTTCAGCAGTTCCGCCGATTTATCGCGCAGCACCTGGCTGAGGTAGCGCCGGAAGCTCATATCGGCCGGGGGCTGGCCCGAGAACAGCAGGGCCACGGCCTTGCCCTTGATGTCGGTTTTGGCCAGCTCGGCGGCCGTGCCGGTGCCTACGTACACCAGCGGGGCCTGCACGGTGTAGGTGGTGGGCGCAAACACCAGGGCATCGTGGTTGGGCCGTAGCGGGTGGGTACCGATGCTCAGGCGGCTGCTTTTGGTGAGGCGGGTGCGTTGCAGGTTGAAGAACTGGAAGAAGGTGCCGTCGTCGCCGGCGGGCTGCAGGCCCAGGGCGCGCATCTTCTCGGCCAGCCACATACTGGCCCGCAGCTCATCGAGGGTGCCACCCTCTCGGCCCCGGTACTTGTCGTCGGCCAAGGCAAACAGGTCAGCTTTGATATCAGCTTCCTTGATGGCGGCCAGCGCGTTGGCAGCTTGCGGGGCTTTGGCGGGCTTTTTCTGGGCGCTGGCCGCCAGGGGCATAGTGCAGGTGAAACCGGCCAGCAGCAGGAAAAAAGCAAACTTGTTCATGGAATATATAGTGTTGCGTTGGTGTCTTCACCCCAAGGCACGGGATGAATTAATACCTGATTTCGGGAAGCTACACGAAAAAGCCCCGCTCAGCAACGGCCGAGCGGGGCTTCTCTAAAATCAACTGCTTATTTCGTGGCTTCGGGCTTGAGCGTGCGGCCCAGCCAGTCGAAGAACACCCGGTTCCAGAGCACCGAGTTCTGGGGCTTGCCGATCCAGTGGCCTTCGTTAGGGAAGTATAGGAAGCGGCTCGGAATGCCTTGTAGCTGCGCCGTGCCGAAGGCCTCCATGCCCTGGCCCTCGGGCACCCGAAAATCCTTGCCGCCGTGAATCACCAGCAGGGGCGTATCCCAGTTTTTGGCGAACTGCTGGGGGTTGAAATCGGTGTAGCTCTTGTGCAGCGGCGTTTCCCAGGGCGCGGCCCCGATGTCGTGCTTGGCGAAGAACATTTCCTCGGTGCTGGGGTACCAGCTGGTGAGGTTGTAGAGGCCGCAGTGGGCAATAAACGTCTTGAAGCGGCCCTCGTGCTTGCCGGCCAGCAGGTACACCGAGTAGCCTCCATAGGAAGCGCCCACGCAGCCCAGCCGGGCCTTGTTCACGTAGGGCTCGGCACTCACGGCATCAATGGCCGAGAGGTAATCCTGGATGGGTTGGCCGCCCCAGTCGCCCGAGATGCTGTTGTTCCACTCGGTGCCGAAGCCGGGCAGGCCGCGGCGGTTGGGCGCTACCACAATGTAGCCTTGGGCCGCCAGCAGCTGGAAGTTCCAGCGGTAGGAGAAGCTCTGCGTAATGGGGCTCTGCGGGCCGCCCTGGCAGTAGAGCAGCGCCGGGTACTTCTTGGCGGGGTCGAAATCAGGCGGGTAGATGACGTACACCTGCATCTGCTTGCCGTCGGTGGTGCGTACCATGCGGGCTTCGGTTTTGCCGGTTTTCACGCCGGCCAGCTCCTGCGCGTTGATGGTGGTGAGGGCGGTTTCGCGGCCGGTTTTCAGGTCCACGCGCACCAGGTCGGCGGGGCTGGCCTGGGTGGTTTTGCTGACGATGGCCACGCCGGGGCCGGCCAGCTCGAAGCTGTTGTAGTTGAACGCGCCCTTGCTGAGTTGCTGCACCTTGCCGCCCTTGGCCGGTACGCTGAACAGCTGCTCGGTGCCTTCCAGCGGGCTCACGAAGTACAGCGTCTTGCTATCGGGGCTCCAACGCAGGTTGGCGGCGCTCTGCTCCGAGCCTTTGGTCACGTCCTCGCGCTTTTTGGTCTTGAAATCGTACACCACGATGCCGTTGCGGTCCGACTCAAAGCCGGGCGTGGCCATGCTCAGCCAGGCCACCTTCGAACCGTCGGGCGAAAACACCGGCTCGGTGTCGTAGCCACCCAGGCCTTCGCTCAGGTTCTGGGTCTGGGCGGTGCGCACGTCGTAGAGGTAGATGTCGGAGTTGGTGCTTTCGGCCTCGGCCTTGCCCGTGAGCTTGCGCGAGGTGTAAGCCAGCCGGTAGCCGTCGGGCGCGAAGTTGAGCTGCTCGGAGCCGCCCAGCGGCTGCAGCGGCGCGTCGAACTTCTCCCCGACCATCACGTCCTTGCCATAGCCGGTAGGCTTGCCATCGGCCCCCACGGGCTGGAAGAATACGTGCGAGGCTTTGTAGTCGTCCCACACGTTCCAGTGGCGGTAGTTCAGGTCGTCGATAATTTTGGCATCGGCCTTGGGTAGGTCGGGGTACCAGTCCTGCACCGATTTGCCGGTTTTCACGTCCTGGGTATACAGCACGAAGTTGGCTTTGGGGGCCAGCTTCAGGTTGCTCAGGCCTTCGTCGGGGAACTGGCTCAGCAGCTGCCTACCCGAGCCGTCGGGGCTTATCACGTAGAGCTGGTCGGCGCCGCTTTCCCCGCTCAGGAAGGTCAGCTTGCCATCGGGCCGCCAGTTCAGGGTGTTTTCCGATACGGCAGGCGTGTTGGTGAGCTGCCGGGCAGCACCGCCGGCCACGGGCACCAGCCAGATGTCGGACTGGCCTTTATTATCGGCCAGGTTGTAGCGCGTGACGGTGTAGGCCACGGTTTTCTTGTCCGGCGATACCTGCATTTCGCCCAGGCGGCCCAGTTTCCAGAGCAGCTCGGGGGTGTAGACGCTGCTGGTTTGGGCAGCGGCGGCCAGCGGCAGCAGCGCCAGCGCGGTGAGAAGGTTACGTTTCATAGGCTAAATTTAGGCGGTGTTGCAGAAAGCGCGGCACTATTCTCCTGGCTTCTCCTTTCCCGCCGGCCTGCTTATGCCCGATTTTCGTTTGCGCGTGTTCCAGTCGGTGGCCCGGCACCTGAGCTTCACCAAGGCGGCCCAGGAACTATTCATCACCCAGCCGGCCATTACCAAGCACATCCGGGAGCTGGAGCGCACCTACGGGCAGCGGCTGTTCGAGCGCCGCGGCAACCGCGTCAGCCTCACCGAAGCCGGGGGGCTGCTGCTCACCCACGCCGACGAAGTGGAGCAGCTGCATCAGAACCTTACCGAAAAGCTGCACGATTTACACGGCGAAGCTGCCGGCCGTCTGCGCCTGGGGGCCAGCACCACGCTCAGCCAGTACGTGCTGCCGGCGTTGCTGCCTGGGTTCCAGCAGCGGTACCCGCAGGTACAGCTCACCCTGCTCAACGGCAACTCCGAGCAGATTGCCGAGGCTATTCTGGCCGGGCAGCTGGATCTGGGCTTCGTGGAAGGCCGCGCCAAGAGCCGGGATTTGCACTACGAGCCTTTGCTGGATGATGAGCTGGTGGCCGTGCGCCGCGCCACGGCGGCCGGGCCGCCCGTGCAGCCGCTGGTTCTGGCCGAGGCTCTTGCCCACCCGCTGGTGCTGCGGGAGCGGGGTTCGGGTACGCTGGAAGTGCTGGAATTCGCGTTGCGGGAGCGGGGCATCAAGCTGGCCAGCCTGCAGGTCGTGTTCTATTTCGACAACACCGAAGCCATCAAAACCTACCTGGAAGCCGCGCCCGAGGCGCTGGGTTTCGTATCGGGGCGGGCCCTCACGCGGGAGCTGGCGGCGGGCCTGCTGGAGGAAGTGCCCATCGAAGGCCTGCAACTGCGGCGGCAGTTTGAAGGCTTGTGGGTACAGGGTCAGCCCCTGACCCGACCCGCCGAGCGGTTTCTGCGGTATGTGCAGGGTATTATAACTTCAGGTAATAGCGTATAACTATTCGGGATTATTGAGCGGGGAGCAGCGGCCGTACTTTTGCGCCGAAGCACCCACTTCCGATTCCCCTCCGTGAAAGCCACCCTCCCGCATCCCACCCCCACCGCCTCCCTCGGGCAAAGCCACCTCCCCACCGACGGCTCCCAGCGCCGCCTGCTTTTGTCCCGGCTGGGCTTCGGGCTGGTGCTGGTATTTTGTCTTACCCCCTGGGCCTCGCCGCCGGTAGCACTGGCATTGGGGTTAGGGCTGGCCCAAACCCTTGGCAACCCATTTCCGGCTTTCACCAAAAAGTACACGGCCAAACTGCTGCAATACTCCGTCATCGGGCTGGGCTTCGGCATGAATGCCCACTCGGCGGTGCAGGCCGGGCGGCAGGGCATTCTGTTCACTATCTGCTCCATTGTCGGTACGCTGGTGCTGGGCTACGCGGCTGGCCGCTGGCTGAAGCTGGGCCGCCACGTAACGCACCTCATTTCCTGCGGCACCGCGATTTGCGGGGGCTCGGCCATTGCGGCCGTGGGCCCGGTGCTGCGCGCCAAAGACGAAGAAATGTCGGTGGCACTGGCCACGGTGTTCGTGCTCAATGCCATTGCCCTGTTTGCGTTTCCGGCCATCGGGCACTCGCTCAACCTTAGCCAGCAGCAGTTCGGCCTTTGGTGCGCTATTGCCATCCACGATACGTCCTCGGTGGTAGGAGCCGCCGCCGCTTACGGCAAAGAGGCCCTGGAGGTAGCTACCACCATCAAGCTGGCCCGCGCCCTCTGGATTATTCCGGTGGCCCTGGGTACGGCCATGGTGTTCAAGCAGCAGGGTGTGAAAGTGAAGCTGCCCTGGTTTATTCTGGGCTTCGTCGGGGCTATGTTGCTCAATACTTACGTGCCCGCCACGCACGCAGTAGGGCCCTGGCTGGTGCAGGCCGCCCGGATGGGCCTCACGGTGACGCTGTTTTTTATCGGGGCCGGCTTGTCCTTGCAAGCTATTCGTTCGGTGGGACCGAAGCCGTTTGCGCTGGGCGTGTTGCTGTGGGTGGTGATTTCCTCGGCCTCCCTCTACGTTATCCTGCACACCTGAGAAGAGAAAGTCAGAGGGAGAAAGTCAACGCCCGGCTGTCATCCTGAGTGCAGCGAAGGACCTTTTACAGTAGAACGACGCCCGTACAACGGCTCGTGCTGACGTGATAAGGTTCTTCGCTGCACTCAGGATGACAGCCGGGCGTTGACTTCTGACTTTATCCCTGTGAGTTATCTGGCCTGCCGGTTGGGGTTGCTACGGCCTGCGTATCTTCGCCCCGTTAAACTGCCTCCGTCCTTTGTTATGCGTCAGCTCGCCATTATTCCGCATGCGGAAGCCAAAATCACCCTGTTCAGCTGGAACGGCAAGTACCTGATCAAGCTGGAAAAAGGCCCTTTCGAGCAAACGTATAAAGTAAGCGAGCTGGACCTGACCAGCGAAGCCGACGTACACCTGCTGCTCGACGACGAGTTTGTGCAGGCGGCCGTGCAGCGGTTCAAAGGCATGCAGCAGGATTTGCAGGCCGCTTTCGACCGGCACGGCATTTGAAGCGCGGCTATTAGTCGTATTTCTCTTTTCTTTCTCCCCCAATCTATGTTCCGACTTTCTGCCTTTCTATTTCTGCTGGCGGCTTTTGTGGCTCCGCTGGCCGCCAGTGCCCAGCTGTATGATGCACGCACCAGCACCGTGAACTTTGATAAGCGCGAGCGGGAAGCCTTCAAGGTGCAGATTGACGGCACCGCCCAGTGGACGCGCGACTTCTGGCAGAGCTGGCTCAAGGATACCTACAACATCAAGCTGAAGGGCGACGGAGTGTTTGGCGTGGGCAAAAAGGACATCTTGGCGGCCAAGCAGGTGCCCATGTCCAGCGTCACGGGCAAGCTCATCGACCTGTACTCCACCGTCACGGCGCCTTCCGATTCGGTGGCGGAGCTGTCGGTGTGGGCCGCCACCGGCCCCGAGTCGTTCCTCTCGGCCACGGGTACTCCCTCGGAGTTTAGTGCCCTGCGTAACATCGTGCAGAGCTTTGCCGCTGCCGCCCGCCTGAAAGCTTACCGGGAGCAGATTGCCGACGCCGAGAAGCAGCTGAACGCCGCCGAAAAGGAGAAGGAGAAGCTGGAGAAGGAGCGGGTGAGTCTGGCCAGTAATACCACCAACAACCTCGAGAAAATCGAGCAGCTCAAAAAGCAGAACATCGATAACAAGCTCAAATCGGCTGAGGATTCGGTGAAGCTCATTGACAACGCCCGCCTGATGGAAGTGCGTAAGCAGCAGCTGGAGCGTCGCCGCGCCCGCCTCACCAACCTCGACCGGAAATAACTGCTTTGGCGCCCTTGCGCCCGCCTCTCCCAACTCATGGAAAAAGACCCTTCTCCCCTCGATACCCTGCGCCAGCTTAAGGAATGGCTGGATGCGGGCACCATCACCCAGCAGGAATTTGATATGCTGAAGCAGAAGCTGGTTTTCAATGCTGCGCCCGGCGCGTCACCCGCGCCGCCCACCGATTTGCCGGTTTCCTTGGCCCCGCCCATCGGCGCGCTGCCACTCGATTACCCGGTTGCCTCAGAGCCTACCACAACCATTGCGCCCATTGAGGACCCGTTGCTGCCGCCCGTGACCACCGAGCCGGTTGGGGGCCCGCGCACGGCCGTGCCGCCCACGCCGCCCGTAGCCACGCCCGGCTTCTCGCATCCGCTGGAAGCCGGCCGGCCCGGAGCCTCGCCCAGCCAGGACGATGCTTTTGTAACGCCGGCCGTCCCTGATTCGGCGGAGTACGTGGAGGAAACCGCCTACGCGGCCCCGGCTAAAAGCCCGCTCAGTACCATCCTCATCATTGGCGGCATTATACTGTTGCTGAGTCTGGTGGCCTACCTGATGCTGGGCAACCGCGACTCCGAGCGCCTGTCCAGCACTAACCTCACCGCCGCCGATTCCCTGGCCACGCGTCCTGAAGAAGGCCCGCAGTCGGAGCAGATTGACCTGCCGCCCGCCGCCGCCCCCGAAACCATCCGCGTTGCTCCAGTTATACCCGTTACGCCTGCCCCCGCCCCCGATTCCGTAGCTGCACCCGTAACGGCTCCGGCCGAGGATGCGCCGGCCGCGCCGGCAGTAGCTGATGAAAGTGCTGCCCAGGCCCGAATTGAAGGGGTTTTGCAGAACTATTATTCCGATCTGCAGGCCGCCCCTTTTTCGGCCTCGGCGTATTTTGCTCCCAAAGTAGAGCGGTTCTATTTGCAGCAGAATACCACGCCGGCCGCTATTACCGCCGAGCTGGATAGGTCGCATTTTCCTGAATTTCTGGAGGCGCAGAGTACTATCGAGCCTGGCACGCTGAAGGTGAGCCCGCCCGTGGCCGATGGCTCCCGGGTAGTCACCTTCGTGGAGAAAAGCAGCGCGTTGCGGCAGTCATTGCAGAAGCACCAGCAGACCGCCGCCCAGGTGCGGGTACGCTTCGATAAGAACTTTAAAATCGTGTATCTGCGCCAGGAAAAACTACTTGAAAACAACTTCACTGACTAACTAGCCAGCTTTTTAGTGGCCTCAACGCACGCTGCCTGCAACCGGCAGTGTGCGTTGGCGTTTTTATAGCCCGCCGATTCTTGTTTTTCTGATGTCCCGCCGTTTCTTCTATCTGCTTATCCTGGGAGTTTTGCCGCTGAGTGCCTGCCTGAAAGTGCTCAAGCCAGCGCAGGACTTTGCTGTTACCCCGGTTCCCGAGGCGCCCGACTACCGTATGGAGGACAACTGGGCCGCTCTGCCTGACCGGCGCGACTCGGCCGATGTGGTGCCGCGCAATACGCTGCTGCGTGACAACCAGCGCAACGCCCCGGCCGATGTCTTCTTTATTCATCCTACCACCTATTATTGGCGCAAGCAGTGGAATGCCAGCCTGGCCAACGAGCGGCTTAACCGTTTCACCGATGAAAGTGTCATCCGGGGGCAGGCTTCGGCTTTCAACAATACGGCCCGGGTATATGCGCCGCGCTACCGACAGGCTACGTTATTTTCCTTCTTTGATGAGAAGGATGCCAGTGGCAAGGCGGCCCTGGATCTGGCCTACATGGACGTAAAAGCCGCTTTTCAGTACTACCTCGACAACTTCAACCACGGCCGCCCCATCATCATTGCCAGCCACAGCCAAGGCACCGTGCACGCCACCCAGCTGTTACAGGATTTCTTTGATACTAGTCCTGCGCTACGCCGACAGCTGGTAGCGGCCTACCTCATCGGCTTCAACGTAAAGGCCGACGACTTTCAGCACCTTCGTCCCTGCGAAGACTCCACCCAGACCGGGTGTTACGTTGCCTGGAACACGGTGGCCTGGGGCACTGCATCCAAACCCTTTGAAAAAGCGGTAGCCGTCAATCCGCTTACCTGGACGCGCGACACCATCACGGCTCCGGCCCGCCTCAACCTAGGCGGCGTCCCACACGAGTTCAACCGGCTGGACAAGCGCGTGGTAGATGCCAAAGTGGCTAACGGCCTCGTGTGGGTGCATCCGCCCCAACCCAAAGGCTACCCCCGCTTCCTGCTGCCCGGCCACCCGGAACTGCGCAACTCCTTCCACATTGCCGATTACGCCTTGTTCTACGGCAACATCCGCCAGAATGCCGCCGCCCGCGTGCGTGCCTACCGCATGCTGCTGAACGGGCAGTAAACGAATACTTTAGAGCTACATTCAGGTCGTACATCTTCTTCAACTATGAAATCAACGCTCATATTTCTGTTGGCAATGAGTTTTGCCGGGCAGGCATCGGCACAAAGCGGCCCTGTGCTATACCCCAAACTCAGCAAAATGCTGGATAGTCTGGCGTATGTAGACCAGTGGCCTATGCAGCAGATGTTCAAGCAACTGCCCGATAGTGCCGGGCGCAATCTGGAGGATGTAGAGAAAGAAAATTATGCTCGTCACCAGCCTGTGCTGGAAAAAATTGTGCGGCAGGTTGGCTACCCCGGCTTTCGTCAGGTAGGTGCAAAAAGCTCCGGCAACTTCTGGCTACTGGTGCAGCATGCCGATGCGCATCCCGACTTCCAGCGCCAGATACTCAAGCTAATGCTGCCTGAGGTAAAACGTAAAAATGCCAGCCCCGTCAATTACGCTTACCTTACCGACCGTGTAGCCATCAACGCAGGTCAACCTGAAGAATATGGTACTCAGGTAACGTATGAAGGGGCAGGCACACCAGCCGTTAAAGCGGTATCCAGGTCCCTGCGCGACCCCGCGCACGTTAACCAACGCCGCGCCGCCATCGGCATGGAGCCGTTGGAAAACTACCTGGATATGATGACGAAAATGCATATTGAAATGAATAAGCCGAAGCCGGTAGTGCAATAGTATTACCACACAAAAAAGCCCCGCCGGCAGCTGCCAGCGGGGCTTTTTTACGTCTGAAACTTCCAGGGAAGCTTAGCCTACGATGGCTACGCGCTTGAAGTCGGAGATGGTCAGACCTTTCTGCGTCTTGTCGAGCAGTTGGGCGATGGTCACCGAGTTGTCCTTCACGAACTCCTGGTTGAGCAGGGTATTCTCTTTGTAGAACTTGTTCAGCTTGCCTTGGGCAATTTTCTCCAGCATCGCCTCGGGCTTGCCTTCGGAACGAGCCTGCTCTTTGCCGATTTCGATTTCGCGCTCCACGGTAGCCGAGTCAACGCCGTCTTTGTCGAGGGCAACGGGCTTCATGGCTACGATTTGCATGGCTACGTCGCGGCCAACGGTTGTTACGTCGGCACCGCCTACGTTCTTCATGGCCACGAGTACACCCTTCTTGTTGTCGGAGTGAATGTAGGAAGCTACCTTCTCAGCCGTGATGTTCTCGTAGGCCGTTACGACCAGCTTCTCGCCGATTTTGCCCATCAGGTCGGTGATGTGCTCTTGCAGGGAGCGGCCGTCTTCCTGCGAAGCAGCCAGCAGATCTTCCTTGGTAGCGGCGTTGCTTTTTACAGCCGTGTCCAGCACGCGCTGGGCCAGATCCTTGAAATCGGGAACCTTGGAAACAGGCTCGGTTTCGCAGGCCAGCGACACCAGCTTGCCGTTGGTGCCATCCTCGCTGACGGCGGCCAGTACCACGCCTTCCGACGTTTCGTTGTCCGAACGCTTGTCGGCAATTTTCTGACCCTGCTTGCGGAGCAGGTCACGGGCTGCTTCGAAGTCGCCATCGGCTTCCACCAGGGCTTTCTTGCAATCCATCATGCCCGCACCCGTCATGGTGCGCAGTTTGTTTACGTCTGCGGCGGTAATTGCTGCCATTTCTTTGGGAGTTAGTAGCGAAAAGCTAGTAGTTAGAATGAAATGAGAGGAGGGAAGCAGTACAGAAAGAAGCTAGGAGCTAAAAGTCAGAACTGAATGGGCGAGTGGCCGACATCACAGATTCTAACTCCTAGCTCCTAGCTTCCAGCTGCTTCAAGACTATTCGTCAGCGTTCTGCTTCTCCTGAATGCCTTCTTCTTCGGCTTGCTTCTTGTCGGCGTCTTCTTTGTCGACTTTGCGCTCCGACAGACCATCTTCCATGGCCTTACCAATCACGCTCACGATGAGCTGGATCGACTTGGACGCATCGTCGTTGGCGGGAATCGGGAATTGTACCAGCTCGGGGTTCGAGTTGGTGTCGCACATGGCGAATACCGGAATACCCAGCTTTTGGGCTTCTTTCACGGCAATGTGCTCACGCTTCACGTCGATTACGAACAGGGCAGCGGGCAGGCGGCTCAGGTCGGCAATGCCGCCCAGTACGCGCTCCAGCTTCTCCCGCTCGCGCGACATCATCAGTTTCTCGCGCTTGGCGAGGGCGGCGTAAGCCGTGTTTTCCTTCACCATCTTGTCGATGGTGCTCATTTTCTTCAGCGACTTGCGTACGGTAGCGAAGTTGGTGAGCATGCCACCCAACCAGCGGTCCGTTACGAAAGGCATTTTCAGGCGCTTGGCTTCTTCCGTTACGATTTCCTGCGCTTGCTTCTTGGTAGCCACGAACAGCACCTTGCGGCCGCTCTTGGCGATGTTGCGGATAGCCGCAGCAGCGTGGTCGAGCGAAACGAGGGTTTTGTTCAGGTCAATGATATGGATGCCGTTCTTCTCCATGAAGATGTACGGCGCCATTTTAGGATCCCACTTGCGCGTGAGGTGACCAAAGTGGGCACCGGCATCAAGCAGTTCTTTATACGTGGTGGTCTGAGCCATGATAGAGTTCCTCTGGAAGATTAGCGTTTCGAGAACTGGAACGAACGACGAGCTTTGCGCTTACCGAATTTCTTACGTTCCACCATGCGCGGGTCACGGGTCAGGAAGCCTTCTTTCTTCAGGGCGGGACGAACTTCTTCGTTGTCGCCGACGAGGGCTTTCGAGATGGCCAGACGGATGGCCTCAGCCTGAGCCGAGATGCCACCACCGCGCACGTTTACCTTAATGTCGTACTGGCCGACTTGCTCGACCGTCGCCAAAGGCTGGTTCACGATGTTTTCCAGGAGCTCATTGCTGAAGTAAGCCTTGATGTCCCGGCCGTTGATAGTGATATTCCCTTGCCCGGCCTGCATATAGATGCGGGCCACCGAGGTTTTTCTTCTACCAGAGGTATTGGAGATTTCCATTAAGTGAAGAAGTTAAAGAGAGGCCGAATTCGGCTTAGAGATTCGTGAAAGAAACAGCCTTGGGCTGCTGAGCTTCGTGCGGGTGTGCAACGCCGGCATACACATACAGGTTGCGGAACTGCTCCGCGCCCAGCTTGTTGCCTTGCAGCATGCCCCGTACGGCGTGCTCAATCACGCGCGTCGAGTCCTTGGCTTTCTTGTCGCGCAGGTTAATGCGCTTCTGTCCGCCGGGGTAGCCCGAGTGGGTGATGTAGATTTTGTCGGTCATCTTTTTGCCAGTCACGCGGAGGTTGTCGGCGTTGATGACGATGACGTTGTCGCCACAATCCGAGTTGGGCGTAAAGGAGGGCTTGTGCTTGCCACGCAACATGTTGGCAATTTGGCTGGCCAGACGACCCAGGGTAGCGTCGGCGGCGTCAACCACAACCCAGCCCTTGTTGGCGTTGGCTTTGTTGACGGATACCGTCTTGAAGCTCAGATGATCCATTGGGGAGGAGGATAAGCGTTTGAAAATGAAGAAGAAGCCGAACACAGTTCGGGGAAAACGGACACAAAGTTACCGTCTTTCCGCCAAAAAGCAAGCCGGGGGCTAATTATTGTGTGTTAAAGGGTTGCGTACAGGTACTGCGGGCTCATGTCGTATTTTCGCCGCCGATATGCTGCCTTCCTTATCTAATCTTCCGGCCTCAGCGCCACTATCAGCCGACCGGCGTGCATACGGTTTGCTGGCAGTCTTACTGGTTGTTTCAATCAGCATGGTATTCGTCACACAGAATACCTATGATTCCAGTGACAGTATTATGCACTATCTGTTTGCGCACTATGCCTTCCAGCATCCGATCAACTTTCTGGAGTCTTGGTCCAAGCCGCTGGTAGTTCAACTGATGGCCGGGCCGGCGCAGTTGGGCTTGCGGGGGGTAATGGTGCTACAATGCCTGATGGTAGCTTGCGCGGCCGGACTGGCATACGATGCCGCCCGCCAGTTGCGGATGCCTTGGCCCTGGCTGGCTATTGTTTCCTGTTACGCTTCGGCCGACTATTTCCGCATTCAGTTCTCCGGCCTGACCGAGCCTACCTTTAGTGTGGTGCTGATGGCCGCCGTAGCACTGGCGTTGCGGGGGCGGGTGGCGTGGGGTGCGGCCGTTTTGTCGTTTCTGCCCTTTGCCCGTTCCGAAGGATTCTTGCTGATTGTGGTGTATGGTTTTTATCTGTTGGTTATGCGCCAGTGGCGGATACTACCGTGGCTGGGTTTGGGGTTCCTGATATATGGAGTAGCCGGTTTGTTTGTCTATCAGGATTTCTTGTGGGTATTCACCCGCAATGCGTATCCGGTGCATAATACTAGCTATGCTTTTGCAACGGGTCATGTAAGGCACTTTATTCTGGGGGTAGCCGACACCATCGGCTGGGTACAGTACGGCCTGTTTTGGCTTGGGGGAGCCGGCATGATTTGGACGTGGTTACAACCCAGTGTGAGGCTCCGCAAATCACTTTTCACTACCGAATTACTGCTGGTATACGGCTGCATTAGTGTGTTTCTGGTAGCTCACACCGTATTCTGGATGTTGGGTATTTTCGGCTCGTTGGGGCTGATACGGGTGATTTGTAGCATAGTACCCCTGTTGAGCTTGGTTGTATTGCGGGGCGTGTGGCTTGTAAGTATGGCAGGGCGTACTTCCGGCACCCAAACGATAATTCGGGTGGTGCTGATGGTAGCCGTCATCGGGTTCCTATTCTCAGGTTCGCGTATTGCCTTCCGATGGCAGCGGGATTTCGGGCGGGCCTCCGACCAAGTACTATTAGACTCTGCTGGCCGTTGGGCTGCCCGTAAGTATAATAGTGCTCAAATAGTATACTGGCATCCGTATGTAGCTATGGCCACGCAGCTGGATCCGTTTGGTCCGCGCCACCGGCCAGCCTCTGTGCTGCAGGATACAGAATGGCCATTGCCTGCAGGCAGCCTGGTGTTCTGGGATGAATGGTACGCCGTTGTCGAGGGAGGTACGCCATTCGAAAAGCTGCATGCTGACGCATCTCTGCGGTTACGGTGGCTAGGAGTTATGGCCCGTAACCGCCAAAAAAATAACAATGACTCTGTGCGGGTTGCCGTATTTGAAAAAATGTAGGCCACAATAACAAGGGCGGCGCTACATAGCGTCGCCCTTGTTATTGTGTTATCTAAATAGATTACTGGTACTGCTGCAAATTCTCCACCAGCACCCGGAAATCCTTGGGGTAGGGGGCTTCAATGGTTACCGACTCGCCATCCATTTTGGCGAAGGTCAGCTGGCGGGCGTGCAAAGCAAACCGCTTGATGAAGGGCTGTTCTTCCTCGCCCTGCTTCACATTGAACTTCTTCTTGAGCGAGGACAGAAAGAAGTCGTCGCCGCCGTACATACCGTCGCCCACGATGGGGGCCTGCAGGTAGGCCAGGTGCAAGCGGATCTGGTGCATGCGGCCGGTAATGGGCTGGCACTCCAATAGGGTATGGCGGGTATAGGCCTCCAGCGTGCGTACCAGCGTTACGGCGGGTTTGCCCTTATAGGCCAGGCGGGCCTTACCCTTGGTGGTGGTTTCAATGCTGCGGTCCACGCGCAGGCCGTCGTAGTGGTGCACGCCCCACGCCACGGCGTGGTATACCTTTTTCACCTGCCGATCCTCGAACTGCATGGCCAGATGGCGGTAGGCGGCCGGGTTTTTGGCCAGGGCCAGCGCGCCGCTGGTTTCCTTATCAAGGCGGTGGCAGGCCTGGATGTCGTCGTATTTCTCGCGGGCCAAGCGCAGGATGTTGGGCGCTCCGCCAAACCGCTCATCGAGCGTGGCCAGGAACGGGGGCTTGTTGATGATGACGAAATCGTCGTCTTCAAACAGAATCAGGTCGTTGAAATTGGGCAGCTTCATATAGAACTGCAAAGGTACGGGGCTATGGTGAAGTCGAGGAGAAAAAGTGAAAAGCCAAAACTTCGGACTTACCGTTCGGGCTTTGATTTCCCCCCCCCTCCTTGACTTCGATTCAAATCGTTTCCTCGGGGGCTCGGCGGGGGCGGGGGAGCTTGAATTCCAGGGTAGTTCCCTGGCCTACCTCGCTGCGCACCCGGATGGTGGAGCGGTGCGCTTCCACGATGTGCTTGCTGATGGCGAGCCCCAGACCCGAGCCGCCCGCGTCGCGCGACTCCCGGGTACGGCTTTTGTCAATGCGGTAGAAACGCTCAAAAATGCGGTTCTGATGCTGTTTCGGGATGCCTTCGCCGTCGTCCTGCACGCTGATACGGATGCCTTTGCCGATTTCCTGCAGACTTACCCGGACGTGGCCGTTTTCACGTCCGTACTTGATGGCGTTATCAATGAGGTTGATGAGTACCTGCCGGATGCGGTTACGGTCGGCCAGTACGCGGAGCGTGCTGGCGGGAATGGTGGTAGGTGTGGTCAGTTCCAGCGTAACGCCCCGACGGGCCGCTTTCAACTCCAGCTGCTCGAAGATATCCAGCACCAGCTGGCCAAGGTCGAAGCTCTGGCGGCGCATGCGTACGACACCTTTTTCCAATTGAGAAATCGTGACGAGGTCCTGCACCAGGGCATCCAGCGCATCAAGGCTGGTGGCGGCTTTCTGGAGGAACTTCTTGCGTGTGAACTCGTCTACGTCATCATCATCCAGAATCGTATGCACGAACCCCTGAGCGGCAAAAATGGGTGTTTTCAGCTCGTGCGATACATCGGCCAGAAACTCGCGGCGCAGATCCTGCAGGCGCTTGAGTTCATCAATTTCCTGCTGCTTGCGCTGGGCCATGTCCAGAATCTCGTCGCGCATGCGCTTGAGCGGCTCGGGTCGGAACAGAAACTTGTTCGACATGCGCCGAAATTCCTTGCGCTTGATATGTTCCAGCCCCTCGTAAAGGTTGTTGATTTCCCGAAAAATGAGGGCCTCAAACATTAGGTATAGCAGCAGAAAGCAGGCTGCTACAGTAATGCCAGCCGCCAGGACACCCTGCTCAAACGGCAGGGTAGGGGCCAGCCACGCCAGCGTCGTCAGTACCGCCGCCACCAGCAACGACAGGATAATGGCAATGGTGCGGGAGGAAACAGAGAAGCGCATAAGGAAATGGTGAAGTGGTGAGCTGGTAAATGGGTGAGTTGCTGTTCTGCGGGCACCACTTGTGCGGACAGGACAGCAACTCACCCATTCACCAGCTCATCACTTCACTTAGTTGTCGGTATTGAACTTGTAGCCGACGCCCTTGATAGTCTGGATGTGGTGGTCGCCTACCTTTTCGCGCACTTTGCGGATATGCACGTCCACAGTGCGGGCCAGCACAAATACGTCGTTGCCCCAGATGTTCTGCAGCAGCTCGTCGCGGCCGAATACTTTGTGCGGCGAGGCAGCCAGGAAAGCCAGCAACTCAAACTCCTTCTTGGGTAGCGAAATTTTGCGGCCCTCCTGGTACACGGCAAAGCCGGTACGGTCAATCTTGAGGCCGTTTATTTCAATGGTTTCTGATACCTGCTGCGGGTCTTTGTCGCGGCGCACGAAGGCGGCCAGACGGCTGAGCAAAGCGCGGGGCTTGATGGGCTTGGCTATGAAGTCGTCGGCCCCAGCGTCGAAAGCGGCTACTTCCGAGAATTCCTCGGCTCGGGCCGTCAGGAAGATGATATACGTGTCCTTAAACTTCGGCTGCTCGCGCAGTTGGCGGCAGGCGGCAATGCCGTCGAGGTGGGGCATCATCACGTCGAGCAGGATGATGTCGGGGGCAAACTGGGGGGCAATTTCGAGGGCTTTGCGGCCGTCGGGGGCACTGGCTACCTCGTAGCCTTCCTTGCGTAGGTTATACTCCAGCAGCTCCACGATGTCGGGGTCGTCGTCCACTACCAGAATCTTGTAGGCGTTGGGGTTGGCGGTTGGTTGCACGGAGCGAGGAGGTTTAGGGTAAAAGAGAATGCGCGAGGACAAAAGTACCGCCGGCCGACGCGCGCGGCGTGTTACGTTTTCGTTACCCGCTGCCAGTAGCCGGAACCGGCCCTGGACAGGCTCCTTTCGGGGGGCGGGGTTCGGAATAGGCCACACAAAATCAGCTACGGCCGGGGGGGCTTTCACCGGGATCTGCACTGCCACACGGCTGGGCTGAAGAACCATGCGGCGGCGGGTGGCGAGTGTAGTCGGCATCAGACAAGGAACGGGGGTATACCGGGATGGAAAAAAGAAAAGCGGCCCCCAACGGGAGCCGCTTCACACAGAATCATTTTTGCGCCACCAGATTTAACCGGTTTCGTAGCCCTTTGTACTTGTAGAGGTCCACTTTCACGGCCCCTACAAACATTTCGGCCTGAATTAGAACCGGAACCTTGTTCCGGTCGTCGGAGAGGTACACCGACACGGCGTTTTCTCCTTTAAAAATCTTGTTGCTGGGCATCTTGGGCACCAGCCGGATGACGCGAATAGTGCCGGCCTTGGTTTCTACCACTTCGCGGCCCTTGTACACCACATCCATGTTGAATACGTCCTCGTCGAAGAACCCCTGCACCTTAATTACTTCGCCTACTTTGCGCTGGTCGTAATTCAGGGTCCGCAGGAAATAAAAGCCGCTGACGATGTCCTGCACGTTGTTGGGGATTTTGAACGTCCCCTTTTTCACGTTGTTCTTGTCGCGCTTGTGGCTTTCCACTTCCGCCACGTCCCGGAGGTGGTCGAACTCCACGGTTTCGTGCTTGCGGTAGTTATTCTCCTCAATATTGCGGAAAAACCGCTGCGGCAGAATGCTAGTGGTATCGATGTAAGAGCGCCAGGTATCTCGGATGCGCAGGAAAAAATCGAAGGAGCCGGTGGTGCGGCCCGTCACGGTGGCCTTGTAGCAGGGCCGCTCGTTTACCCGATGCACGGCGTCATCGACCTCAATAGTGGCCTCCGCCGCGTTAATGAGGCCGTAATGCACCTTGTATTGCAGGGTTTCGCCCCGCTCGAAGCTATGGTTGGTAACGGTGCGGGTGGCCTCGGAGGCCGGGCCAAACGCCGTGAGTGCGGCAGCCAGCGGCAGGGTCAGCGCAGAAAACAGAAGCCAGCGGCGGTTCATGGACAAGCGGCGAAATAGAGTGTAGCCGGGACCTTCTCAAATGCGGTGCCAGCAAAGATACTCGGATTCTGACAGGGCCAAAAAGCAGCGTTTAAATGAGCCGGTATCCACCCCTGAATCGACTTTCCGCCAGATGGTAGCCGGCCGGCGTTGGTGGCGCGCAGGAACCGGGAAACCGCATAAAAAAAGCGCCGCCGGATAACCGGTGGCGCTTTTTTTATGCTCGTTGGTGCCGAATGGCTTACAGGTCGTCGGTGTCGTCGGCCTCGTCCTCGTCGGTGGTGCGGTCCTCGGGAATGGCGGCCAGTGCCTCCTCGGGGGCTCCCTTCACCTTGGCCCGGATCTGGGCTTCGATTTTATCGGCCAGCTCGGGATTGTCGAGCAGGACGGTTTTCACGCCTTCGCGGCCCTGGCCCAGGCGGTTGCCTTCGTAGCTGAACCAGGAGCCCGATTTGGCAATAATGCCCATATCCACGCCCAGGTCCAGAATCTCGCCCACTTTGGAAATACCTTCGCCGTACAGGATGTCAAATTCAATGACTTTGAAGGGCGGGGCTACCTTGTTCTTCACCACTTTCACCTTGGTGCGGTTGCCGGTGATGTTGTCCTTGTCCTCCTTGATCTGGCCAATGCGGCGGATGTCGAGGCGAACCGACGCGTAGAATTTCAGGGCGTTGCCACCGGTGGTGGTTTCGGGCGAGCCGAACATGACCCCTATTTTCTCCCGCAGCTGGTTGATGAAAATGCAGCAGCAGCCGGTTTTGTTAATGGTGCCAGTGAGTTTCCGCAGGGCTTGGCTCATGAGGCGGGCATGCAGACCCACTTTCGAGTCGCCCATGTCGCCTTCCAGCTCGCCTTTCGGCACCAGAGCGGCCACGGAGTCAATCACAATGATGTCGATGGCACCAGAGGAAATAAGCTGGTCGGCAATTTCCAAAGCTTGTTCGCCATTGTCGGGCTGGGCGATGAGCAGGTTGGCCGTGTCGATGCCGAGTTTCTTAGCGTACAACGGGTCAAAGGCGTGCTCCGCATCAATGAATGCGGCAATGCCACCCTTTTTCTGGGCCTCAGCAATGCAGTGCATAGTGAGGGTCGTTTTACCCGACGATTCCGGGCCGTAGATTTCCACTACGCGGCCTTTCGGCAGACCACCCACACCCAGGGCAATGTCCAGTCCCAGCGAGCCGGTGCTGATGACTTCAATGTCCATCACCTTATTGTCGCTGAGCTTCATCACGGTACCTTTGCCGTAGCTCTTATCCAGCTTATCGAGGGTGAGCTGGAGGGCTTTGAGTTTCTCAGCCTGGGGATTGGAGGCGTTTTTCTCCGCTTTCTCAGCCTTTTCAGTGGTTGCTGCCATTATATAAAGGGTTATTTGGAAATGCTTAGGTTTGGTGAATGTAGGCCTTTTAGCCGGCCGGCGCAACCACTTGCACGAGTGCGGGAAGCAGGAGAACCGGGGTCGGTCAGGGGTGGCTCATGGTAACGCCGCCGGACTATATTTTGTGCCCGCAATGCTAAAAAAATTCGTTGAATTCAGGATGTTTTTTCTGTGCTAAATTTTTTGGAATCAAACCAGCTTTCTAGGGCTCTGATACTGACGCTGGTAGCGTGGCTGGGGGGGATGGGGGGCGCGTGGGCGCAACTGGATAACCGGGCTTTCTTTAACCGGCTACCACTGGGCCCAGGCTACGAGCGGCAGGTGCGGCTGGAAGTACACGGCCTGCTGTTCAACAAAGACAACGAGTATTTCAACAAGATTGACCCCGGCCTGACCTACTTCGGGGCGCAGCTGGCCCCGCGGCTGGTGTATTTTCCGGCGGCCAACCTGCGGCTGGAAGCGGGCATTTTCCTGCAGAAGGACTACGGTACGCAGCGGCTGCGGCAGGTACGGCCCTTGTTTACGCTCAAGTACGCCCAAGGCTCGCACCGGCTGCTGTTCGGCAACATTGAAGGCAACCTGCAGCACGGCTACATTGAGCCGATGTATGACTTTGAGCGGGTACTCTACGACCGGCTGGAGGAGGGCGTGCAGTATCAGTACCTGACCAGCAACACGTTTCTGGATGCCTGGGTGAACTGGCGGCGGCAGCAGTACCGCTTCAGCAACTACCAGGAGGAAGTAGCCGGGGGCCTCAGCGTGGAGCGGCGGCTACTGGGCGACTCCACCGGCTGGCTCCTGAAGCTGCCGTTTCAGTTTACGGCCACCCATACCGGCGGGCAGCTGGACACCATTGATAAGCCGCTGCAGACGCTTTTCAACGGGGCTACCGGCTTGCGGGTGCGCAAGGCGCTGTCCTCGCGCTTTGTGCAGGCCGCGCACTTCGATGGCTACGTCACGTACTTCCACGACTACTCCTTCACATATGCGCTGCCCTACAAGCGCGGCACCGGGCTCTACCTCAACGCCGGCCTTGATACGCGCCTGTCTAACCTACAACTGGCTTACTGGCAGGGAAGCGGCTATATCTCGCCCATTGGGGGGCGGCTGTACCAATCGGTTTCCGTTTCGATGGCCGATCCGGGATATACCGAAAAGCAGCGTCAACTGCTGATTCTGCGGGCCATCAAAGACTACCGGTTGCCTGGTAACCTCATCCTGACCACGCGCTTCGAACCGCTCTACGACCTGAACAACGGCCTGTTCGACTTTTCCTTTGCGCTGTATCTGAATTTCAACCAAAGCTTCCTGCTGGGAACCGTAAAAGGCAATTAGAGGCGTGTTTCAGGACGGTCGTCGCAGGCAATAATAAAGAATATCGGAGCTGCCGAAGGCGCGCAGTGGCCAGGGGCGCGGACGCGGGGGCAAGGGTTGAAAACCCACGGCTTCGGCTACGGCGCAGCTACGCGGGTTAGTTGCCTTACACCGGATCAGGAGCCGTGCAGCCTGCAGCACCTCAAAGCCAAAGGCAGTAACAGCTGCCAATGCCTCGCGGGCGTATCCTTTCCCTTCCGCATCGGCCGCGAGGTAATACCCGATTTCAAGGGTGATGGGCGGAGTCCAGTTAGGTTTCAGGCTGATGTCGCCCAAGTACTGTTGGGTTTCCTGGTGCCAGATGCCGAGGACGTACAGCCGGCCGGTAATCCAGTCGTGCCGGAACTGGGCGAGGGTTTGCGTAGCGGTAGCAGGGCTTTGTACGGCCGCTTCGCGGGCCGGAAACGATGGCCGTAGTCGGATCCGGTTTTCGTCGATAAGCCGAAAGAAATCTGTCGTGTCGGAAGGCAGATAGGGACGCAGCGTAAGCCTGGCCGCCCGAATGGGCGTGCCGGCAGGGGCTGGCAGGGGCGGAACGGCGTACATGATTTGGGGTAGGTAACCGGGTGATACTACGGAGAAAGACGCAAAACCGGTCTATACGACGGCAAGGGAAAGCTCGGCGCTAGAAACCCCGACACATGGTAGTCGTTCAGAAGGGCACTCACACGCCTCATTTCCGGATGCATTTCCGGAAGGTGCTCCCACACGGAGGCGCATTGTTCCTTCTAATCCCTTTCAGCATGTCAGGCAGACTCACCAATAAAGTAGCCATAGTAACGGGCGGCGGCTCGGGTATCGGCGAAGCTATCAGCAAACGTTTTGCTCGCGAAGGTGCGGCCGTGGTCGTCGTTGGCCTGAAATCAGACCCCGTGCGCGAAGTAGTGGATGAAATTCTGGCCGAAGGAGGCCGCGCCATCGGTTACCTCGGTGATATTTCGGCCCAGGAGGTAGCGGAAGGCTGCGTAAAAGCAGCCGTGCAGGAGTTCGGTAAGCTCGATATTCTCGTTAACAACGCGGGCGTATTCCCGGCCACCGCCGAGCTGGACCAATATCCGGTGGAGGCCTTTGAGTACATGATCAAAAACAACATCTACTCGGTGTTCATGATGAGCCGGGCGGCGTTGCCGGAGCTGCAAAAGACCAAGGGCAACATCGTATCGGCGGGTTCGGAAGCCGGACAGATGGGTTCTCCCATGATTACGCCCTACGGCGGCACCAAAGCCTGGGTGATGACCTTCAGCAAGGGGCTGGCCGTGGAGCAGGCAAAACACGGCGTCCGCGTCAACTGCGTCGGCCCGGGCCCCATTGACACGGCTTGGACGCACAAGGAAACCGGACCGATGAACCAGAAAATGGAAAAGAATACGGTAGCCGGCGTACCATTGGGCCGCCGGGGCACGCCCGAAGAAGTAGCCAACGTGTACCTGTTCCTGGCCTCCGAGGAAGCCAGCTACGTTACCGGGGCCACGTACTTTGTAGATGGCGGCGTAACTATTTCCAAGAGCGCCGCCGGCGACGAAGTACCCACGCATCTGAAGCAGGAGCCCACCGGCAGCCTCAACCTGCAGCACAGCAAGGAAGGCAACACCAAAGTGCGCGAAGAAGCGGCAGCTTCTATGTCGTAGCCACAGACAGGCTACGCCCGGATTTTCTCGGAATAAACCAGACCCGTCGGGTTTTATAGACGATTTGCTGTCGGATAGACCCCTGTAAGCTCCCCGATACCCCAAATAAAAAGGCTTGCCAATCTGGCAAGCCTTTTTATTTGGGGTATCGGGCTATAAACCGATTCGTTGTAATCGTCCACGAGATCTGACGAGTCCGGCTTAGGTGTATAGAGGCTGGAACTAGCCTTTCTGCAGCTCTGCCCCGATACCGGAACGCGCCTGCGGGGGGCTGCCGAGAGCCTGCTGGTTGCGCATTACGTTTACCTGCCGGGCTGCCTCATTGAAGTACTCCAGGCGGCGAATCAGCATTTCCTTCGTAAGCACGCGGCCTTCGGGCGTGCGCATCAGCGCTTTCTTATCGTCCAGAATACGCTGCATCAAGACTTCATTACCGGCTTCGTTCTGGCGGAACTGGGCATGGAACTCGCGCAGGCGTTCCAAAGGAGCCTCCGTAGTGAGGCGAAACTGGCCGCCACCGTGGTTCAGAACTTCGCTCAGCACGTACACCTCAAGCGGCAATGAGGTAGTGAGGGCGGTAGTGCGCACATCGAGCCCAGCTTCCAGACCACTGATGATGATTTCCAGGTTGCGCTCAAATTGCTGGTAGTAACCGGCTGCTTCCATTCCTTTCTGAGAGGTGATACTATGAGAAATGAGAAGTGAGACTATGTTAAGAAGAGAAGTAAGACGTCAGTTCTGTGCCAGAACACAGGTTCCTCGTCTCAAATCTCGTAGTCTTACTTCTTTCTATAAAAGTTCTTTTACAATCTGGTCCACGGTGATGCCCTCGGCTTCAGCCTTGAAGTTGCGCACCAAGCGGTGGCGCAGAATGGGCAGGGCTACCGCTTTCACGTCCTCAATGTCGGGCGAGTATTTGCCGTGAATGAGAGCGTGGCACTTGGCCCCAACAATGAGGTGCTGCGAAGCCCGGGGGCCTGCTCCCCATTCCAGCAACTGCGAGGCCCGGGCAGCGGCCCGGCCGGTATTAGGACGGGTTTTGTGCACCAGACCAACGGCATACTCCACCACATTATCGGCTACGGGTACGCGCCGTACCAACTGCTGAAACGCCTGAATCTCGTCGGCGTGCAGTATTTTACTAACCGTAGGCTTGTGCTCGGACGTGGTATTCTTCACAATCTGCAACTCCGCCTCGTAGCTTGGATAGCCCAGCTCAATATTGAACATGAAGCGGTCCAGCTGGGCTTCGGGCAACGGGTAAGTGCCTTCCTGTTCAATCGGGTTCTGGGTGGCCAGCACGAAGAAGGGGCGCTGCAACGGATACCGCTTGCCCGCCACCGTCACAGCGTATTCCTGCATGCTTTCGAGCAGGGCCGCCTGGGTTTTGGGTGGGGTTCGGTTGATTTCGTCGGCCAGCACGATGTTGGCGAAAATCGGCCCTGGCACAAAGTGAAAATCCCGCTGCTGATTGAGCGTTTCGGAGCCCACAATGTCCGACGGCATCAGATCAGGGGTGAACTGTACGCGGTTGAATGAGAGGTCCAGCGAGTCGGCAATGGTCTGGATGAGCAGGGTTTTCGCCAGTCCCGGTACGCCCACCAGCAGGCAGTGGCCCTGCGAAAACACGGCCGTCAGCACCAGCTCCACCACATCATCCTGCCCGATAATGACTTTGCCGATTTCCTGGCGGAGCTTCTGGTAGGACCGGGCAAGCGCGTCGGCGGCTTCTTTATCGGAGGCGAAAGGCATAAGTTGGATTTTGGTTCTCAGTAGTTGGTTGGTACTTTCTGGCAATTGAACAGGCCAAAAACCACCAACCAGATACCAAAAACGAATACATTAGTTCACCGCGTTCAGCAGCTGACAGCCGGAGTACTCAGGGTCAACTTCGAGGTATACGGTGCCCCGGTTCTGGGCGAACCAGGTGTCAAGGGCTTTGTTTTTCTTCTCGTTGAGGGCCGCTGCTGCAATTTTCTGATAGTCGTCGTCGATGTTGGCCTGGTGAGGCGGGGTGTTCGACTTCAGGTACAGAATGCGTACGGCGTCTTTGCCATCGTCGGTCCGGTAGGGTAGGGGCGGCGTGACGCTTCCTACTTTCATGGTGTCAATGGTGAAGAAAATGGCCGGATCGAGCTGGTCGAGGGAAAGGTAGGTGCTACCGTCGCGGCGGTTTTGCATCAGGCCGCCGTTGCCGCCCGAAAGCTTGTCGTCGGAATTATCCTTGGCGGCTTTGGCAAAGCTCACGCTATCAGATAGAATGCGCCGACGCAGTTTGGTGAGTTCCTGGGAGGCCTCGTTGGTATCAGCGGTGCCGGTTTCGGGCTTGAGCAGAATGTGGCGGGTGCTGTAGGAGTCGCCTTTGCGCTCAATCAGCTGAATCAGGTGAAAGCCAAACTGCGACTCCACAATGGGTGATAACCCGCCCGGCTCCAACCGCAGCGCGGCGGCTTCGTACTCTGGTACCAGCTCGCGGCGCTTGAAAAAGCCCAGGTAACCCCCTTCCACGGCCGAGCCGGGGTCCTGGGAAAACTGCTTGGCCAACGTAGCGAAATCCTCGCCGGCCACAATGCGGGCCCGGATGTCATTGAGTTTGGCCTGGGACTCCTGCTTGGCCTTATTGTTGGTTTTGGCCACCTTCACAATCTGGCCTACTTCCACTTCCGTGGAGTAATAAGGCAGGCTGTCTTTGGGCATCCGGTTGAAGAACTGGCGGACTTCCCGGGGCGTCACGGACACCTTGCCGGCAATCTGGTCCTGCATTTTCTGCTGCACCAGCTGCTCCTTCACCTGAATGCGCAGCTCTTCCTTCAGCTGCTTCAGCGGCTTGTTATAGTATTCCTCCAGCTTTTTTTCGGAGCCAATCTGCTGCACGAAATAGGCCATGCGGCGGTCCAACTCACTTTTTACCTGGGAGTCCTCGACCACCACGGAGTCCGTTTCGGCTTTGGCCAGTAGCAGCTTGTTGAGCGCCAGGCTCTGCAAAATGCGGCACTGCGTGTCGGGCGGCAACGGCTTGCCTTCGGCGCGGGCTACTTCCTGAGCATAAATGGTTTCCAAATCAGAGCGGAGCACAATCTGGTTGTCCACCTTGGCAATGATACCGTCTACTATTTTCTGCCCTACCGGGCGTCCAACGCCCAGTTGGGCGTAGCTGGCAGTGGCCGAAACGGCCAGCAGCACCGCGCTCAGCAGTAGCTTACGGGCCGGTACTCGCAATATTTGAATCATGGAATCTTTCCGTAATGCTGCAACAAGCCAGGGGCGTTGCTGAAGCCAGACAGCCGGCAAAACGCCCAAAGCTGCCCGTAAATTTCATCATAAATCCTTTCTCCGGCAAAACCACAGATTCCTCCGGGAAGTGCCCGCTTCGCAGCAGAGAGTCAGACCGGCCGCAAGGGGTTGCAGAGCCGCCAGTGATAGAAGCGAAAAGTCAGGAGTCGGAATGAGGTGGGCGTTTCATTCCGACTCCTGACTTTCTGCGTTTACGGGTGATTACCGTCTCTATTTCGTTACCAGCTTATCAACCTCAGGTTGGTTGATCTTCACCGGATATTTTTCGCGTAGCTGGCTGATCCACTGTTTTTCCAGATAATTCTGGTAGTCGGAAGTGGCCTGTCCCCGGGCTTCGGCCAGGGTTTTGGGGCCGGCCGGCAGCTGTTTCTCTACTAGTACGGCTACTGAGCGACCATCCTGTTGGGTGGCGTAGGTGCTGGGGCCGCTGCTCAGGAACTGGTCCACGGCTTTATTGTCGCCCTTCTGGAAGCTGCGCTGCTGAATCTGCACGGCTAGCGGGTTCTGGGTATTGAGCACATTTTCCAGTGCGGTTACGTTGGTGGTAGTCAGCTCAAAGGTGGCTTGAGCTACCGTGGGTTTGCTGTCGGCGCTACTGCTGAGGCGGCCGGCGGGCACGCCTTGCTCCCGCAGAGCAGCCACTATGGCCTCCGCCCGGCGCCGGGCCAGAGCTGGGGTTTCCCCCTTTTTTACGTGGCCCACGGCGCGCAGGCTGAGGGTTTCGTCGGTCAGCAGCCGTTCGGCCAGGGCCGTTAGGGTGTTGGCCGGAGCCTCGGCCGAGCCAGTGCGGAAGGCAACGGGTGCAGGTAGGCCGGTTGTGAGCTGGTAGCGGCCGGCTTTTTGGAGCTGCTGCGCTTTTTTCAGCAGCTCCGGCGAGGCAGCACTGATAACGGTGGCCTGCACACGGGGCTCCCACTGGTATTTCGCCTGATTTTCGGCAAAGTATTTCTGCAGCCCTACGGTGTCCTCAATGGCCTTGCTCCATACCTTCTCATCCATGAGCTGGAACAAAAGAATCCCGTCGCGGTACTCTTTCACCAGCATGCGGTAGTCCTCGTACTTCGTTTCAAGGTTGGCCTTTTCGTAGTCAGTCAGGCTTTGCTCCACATACTGGTCATAGAGCTGCTGCGCGGCGAAGCGGGGCTCGGCGCCGGGGCGCGGCTTCTGGTTCTGCTGCGCGTAGGTCAGGAACTCCTTCACCAAATACGGCTTGCCGGCAATGGTGAACAGGGTGGAATTGTCGGTAGTCGTTTTGCTCGGTTTGGTAGGAGTGGCCGGGGCGGTGTATGCAAAGCGTCCGGTTACCAACGAGGTGTCCACCTTGGCAAACAGGTACTCCTTGCCGGCCTGGTTTTCAGTGAAGTTGTTCTCGGTGCGTACGCGCTTAAGGAAAGCGGTTTTGTTAAGCTCCGAGCGGGAATCCTTCGCGACTTTGCTTTTGAGCGTGGGCTCCATCGCCTCAAATGAAGGCACCGGCTGCTTTTCAAGCAGCTTGATGATGTGCCAGCCGTAGGGCGTCTGGACGGGTTGGGAGATGTCGCCGGGCTTCTGGAGTTTAAAAGCAGCTTCCTCAAAGCTCGGAATCATGCGGCCAGTGCCGAAGGGCGGCAGCTCACCACCGTTGGCGGCCGAGCCGGCATCTTCGGAAAACTGGCCTACCAGCTTCTCCCAGTTCTCATTGCGGCGGGCGAGGCGGTTATACAACTCATCTACCTTCTTACGTACCGTCACGGAGTCGGCAGCCGGCATGCCGGGAGTAGCCCGAATCATAAGGTGCGCTACCTTGATTTCGCCCTGCGCCTGGCGCACATCATTGACCTTGATGATGTGGTAGCCAAAGCGGGTCCGTACCGGTTGCGACACCTGCCCCACCGGTGTAACATACGCCACCGACTCGAAGGGATACACCATCTGCATAGCCGTGAAGTAGCCCAGCGTGCCGCCGTTTTCGCGGGCTGAAGGGTCTTCGGACGTTTCACGGGCCACTTTGGCAAAGTCCTCACCGCCGGTTACGCGCTGGCGCAGCGCCATAGCTTTCTGGTAGGCGGCCAGCGTATCCTTGGGGGTAGCATCGGGCATCAGGCGTACCAGAATGTGGGAGGCGTTTACCTCCTTGCTCATGCGCTCATATGCCTCGCGGACCAGCTTATCGGTCACGCTCTTCTCCGTGAGATATGGCTGGGCCAATTGCTGACGGTAGCCGTCCAGCTCGCGCTTAAACGCCTGGGTGGTATCGAGGCCGCGCTGCTCCGCTTCCAGCACCTTCAGCTTGAAGTTGGTGTAAAGGTCGAGGTACTCCTGCACGCTGGCTTTGGTGCCATATTCCGGAGCCGAACTGTTGTTTTTGCGGTAGACGTAGGCAAACTCGGAAGCGGGAACTGCGGTGGTACCCAGCGTTTCAACCGGCGTAACCGATGCTTTGGTGGGTTTGGTAGCCTGGCACCCGGCCAGAAGAGCAGCCGCGGCGGTGCCGGCAAACAAAATGCGTTTGTGCATACAGTAGATAAGGAATCGGCGAAGCAAGGAAATCCGGTCGGAAAATGTTCCGGGTGCGGATGGCTGACTAGCGCAATTTTACGGATTTTTTCCGGGAGCCAAGGAAGACGTGAGGTTGCTGGCGGCCACAAAAAAAGCACTCCGCAGGCGGAGTGCTTTCCGGTGAGCCAATACCGTAACGGTGTTTTAGCTCAGTTTCTTATACAACCGACACAGGTTGCGCGTGCCATCGGTGGTAAACTCCACCCGGTCCATAATGCGGTTAACGAGCATCATGCCGACGCCGCCCTTCTTACCGATGCGCACATACTCCTGCAAATCGGGCTCCACGTAGCTGGTAGGGGAGTAAGAAGTGAGGTTGGTATCCTCGATTTCGATGCTGAATTCCTGGTTCTGTAGGTTCACCCGCACATCCAGAAACTGCGACTCATCTTCGCCGTTGCCATGAATAATGAGGTTGGCTACCACTTCGTCCACGGCCAGCACAATCTGGTTAATCACCAGTTCGGAAAGGTGGTAACTCAGCAGAAACTCGCTCACGAAGTCACGCACCACCTTTAGGTTGCGGCGTGTGCAGCTAATTCTGATTGCGTGTTTCATCCCCTCGGCTTCCGTGCAGCACTATTATACGGCCACCGCTTCGGCCTCCGACGGAACAATCGTCATCAGCGAATCGAGGCCTAAAATCTCAAATACATTATGCACTTTATCCTGCATGTTAAAGAACACCAGCTTCACCCCCGCGTCCTGAAACGTTTGCAGATGGGAGATGAAAACGCCCAAACCAGCCGAAGAAATGTAGTTCAGCTGGCGGCAGTCAATTAGTACTTTCTGGTTGCCCAGTATCTCGGGCTTGCTGAGTTCCGTATCCAGTACTACTGAAGAACTGGCATCCAGTTCACCATCCAGGCTGAGTGTAAGAGTACTTTCAGTTGATTGTTGCGTTATTTTCATAACTCCGTGCTACGTTAAAGGATGCCTTCGGGTTGGGAGGCTTTGAATTTAATTACCAGCAGCGTCTGATCGTCGTGTATGGGCTGGCCTTTGCTGAACTCATTGAGGTCAGCCAGAATCTGTTCTTTAATTTGCTCGGCATCAAGATAATAGGTGTGCTCCAGCATCTGTTGCAGCCGTTCCTCGCCGTATTCATCCTGCGCTCCGTTGCGGGCCTCCACAATACCGTCAGTGTAAATCACCATCACGTCGCCGGGATTGTAGTCGTAGAACTGGTTCTTGATGTGCTTTTCGTAGCCATCGTGGCGGATAATGCCCAGTCCCAGTCCAGCGGTGCGGAAATACGATACTTCCTCCTTGATGGAGTGGTAATACAACGTGTGGCAATGCCCGGCCCGGGCGAATACGAAGCCACCATGCTCATAATCAATGATATAGAGCGAAGCAGTGATGAAAGCCGACTTCTCCAGGCAGCGCGCCAACGCGGTATTGGCCTGCGCCATGAATTTGCTGGGCACCGGAAATTTCTCCCGCTCGTTGCGGGCCAGCGGGTTTTCCTGCATCAACGCGTGAAAAATTCCTTTCATCTGCGCCACATGAAAAGCCGCCGTCACACCCTTGCCCGATACGTCGCCGATGAGCACTGCCAGCCGCCGGCCGGGCAAGTGCAGAAAGTCGTAAAAGTCGCCGCCCACTTCCGTGGCCGCCAAAGCGTGGGAGCTTATTTCAAACCAGTTGTCAATGGGCAGATTTTTCGGAATAAGGCTGTCCTGCACTGCCGAGGCAATTTTCAGCTCGTCCTGTACGCGCTGCGTGTGCAGGGAGGCCTGAATCAACTGCAGATTCTCAATGCTGAGTACGGCCTGGCTGGCGAAGGTCTGCAGAATACTCAGGCTCTCCCGGTCAAAACCCTGCGGTATGGTCTTTAGCATGTAGAGGTTGCCATACTGCCGTTTGCTGGAGCGCAACGGCATGACAATCAGGGAGCCAAACGGTAAATCCAGCGCCCGAAAACCACTGCTGTTGAACAGGTCGTTGTTGAGGTACTCAATATGGTTGAGGTTGTAGTCAACCAGCAGATTGCGAATGGCTTTGGCCTGCTCAGGCTGCAAGGCATAATACTGCCCCGGGTAGCTTTCCGCGCCTTCCTCCACATCCAGCCAGGCCGCATCGGCCTCCACGGTCTGAATAGCCGAGTCGAAGAACATGCGGTACACTTCCTCTGCATTCTGGCCGCGCTGAATGAGTTGCGTCAGCCGCTGCAGACTCAGAATTTCTTCGCGCTTCTGCTCAAATACCCCCGCCGTAGGTAGGTTGAAGAAGGTAACCAGTAGTCCTATTACCGCATAGAAACCCGCGAAGAAGGCGTTTAAAATCAGGAAAGCATGCTGCGTGGCGGGCGCAATCAGCTGCGGGTCAGATTTGGTTTGGAGGAAATAGGCCACAAACACAGCCATGGCCAGAATGATGGCCAACTGCAGCAAAATGACTTCTATTTTCTGGCGGCGGTTGAGGTAGGCGACCCATTTTTGCTGGCCACTGATATAGGCCCCAAACGCAGCCAACGCACCCAATAAAGCCGTGCTCAGGCCGAAGGGTGGCGTCCAGGTAAACAGGCGGAAGAGCAAGGTGATGCCCAGCAGTACTTCAAACCACAGCCACAGGCGCCGCAACCGGGCAGAGGAGCGAAACAGCACCAAGGACCGCCAGGCATAGTTGGTACGGGCCAGCAGCAGCACAAAAAGGCCAACATTTATAGTATAAATGCAGGTGAAGAGAACTGAGCCGGTTTCGGGTAGCTTGGTTTGAACGAGCTGCTGTACGAGGTGCAGCCCTACGCAAACGGTAGCCAGTAACCCCGGTCCCAGCACTAATCGCCGGATCAGGCCTACAAAATCAAGGCCTCGCAGCCGCTCCCCGGTGCCACGCTCCTGGATAAATATACAGGCCGTAAAGACTGCCTGTAGCACCAATAGCAGCCAACCGGGCGGGGGGCTGATGGATGGGGATAATAAGGATGGATGTGCGTATAACAGCGTACAGGCCAGCAGCCCAAACCAGCTTAGCAGGGAGAATGGAACCAGGAAGGAATGGAGCTTCCGAAAAAATGACATGCGGTAATCCTACTGGAAAGGGCCGGGAGGCGGGCCGAAATGGGAAAGCAAGATAGGGGAGTAGGCGGAAAAAGCGTCACATATCTATCGGGCACGTAGTCCGGCCTACCTACGTAATCGGCGAAAAAAAGCCGACGGCCGGTAATGGCCATCGGCTTTTTTGGAATATTTCGAAGGAAAATAAGTAATGCTTTCGAAGTCGGCTTAGCGGCTGCTGTAGTTTGGTGCCTCGCGGGTAATCTGCACATCGTGGGGGTGCGATTCGCGCAGGCCGGCTCCGGTGATGCGCACAAACCGGGCAGTCTGGAGTGCCTCGATGGTAGCCGCGCCGCAGTAACCCATACCGGCGCGCAGGCCGCCCGAGAGTTGGTACAGCACTTCGGCCGCCAGCCCTTTGTAGGGCACTCGGCCCACAATGCCTTCGGGTACCAGCTTTTTCACGTCATCTTCGGCATCCTGAAAATACCGGTCCTTAGAGCCTTCCTCCATGGCTTCTACCGAGCCCATACCCCGGTAGCTCTTGTATTTGCGACCTTCAAAAAGCGTGACTTCGCCGGGTGCTTCTTCGGTACCCGCCAGCAAAGAGCCAATCATAATGGTGCTGGCACCGGCAGCCAGGGCCTTCACCACGTCGCCCGAGTACTTGATGCCGCCATCGGCAATAAGTGGTACGCCGGTGCCTTCCAGGCCCCGGGCCGCTTCCATCACGGCCGAAAGCTGCGGGACGCCGATACCGGCAATGATGCGGGTGGTGCAGATAGAGCCGGGCCCTACGCCTACTTTTACGGCATCGGCCCCGGCATCGGCCAGGGCGCGGGCGCCTTCGGCGGTAGCTACGTTGCCGGCAATTACCTCCAGGTTGGGAAACTGCTGCTTGAGGTTGCGCACCGCATCAAGCACGCCTTTGCTGTGGCCGTGGGCCGTATCCACGCTTACCACATCTACACCGGCTTCTACTAGCGCGGCCACGCGGTCCATCAGGTCGGCCGTGACACCCACGGCGGCTCCTACGCGCAGGCGGCCCAGTTCGTCCTTACAGGCGTTGGGCGTACGGCGGCGCTTCCGGATGTCCTTATAGGTGATGAGGCCCACCAGCCGACCGTCGGTATCAATAACCGGTAGCTTTTCCACTTTCGAGTCCTGCAGAATATCCTCGGCGGCGGCCAGCTCAGTGCCGGCTTTAGCCGTTACCAGCGGCAGCGGCGTCATGACGGCCGTAACCGGGCGGCTCATGTCCTTCTCGAAGCGCAGGTCGCGGTTGGTGAGGATGCCTTTGAGGCGCCGGGCGGCGTCGATGATGGGAATGCCGCCGATGTTGTTGTTGCGCATCAGCTTCTTGGCGTCGGCCAGGGTGGCGGTTTCTTCCAGCGTAAACGGATCGAGGATCATGCCACTCTCGGAGCGTTTTACGCGGCGCACCAACTCGGCCTGGGCCTTGATGCTCATGTTCTTGTGCACGATGCCAATGCCGCCTTCCTGGGCCAGGGCAATGGCCATTTCGGCCTCGGTCACCGTATCCATAGCCGCCGAAACGAAGGGAAGCTGGAGCCGGATGTTGCGGGTTAGCTGGGTGCTGGGGTCGGCGTCGCGGGGCAGTACTTCCGAATAACCGGGCAGCAGCAGGACGTCGTCGTAGGTCAGCGCCTCAAAGGCAATTTTGGCAGCGTAGTCGGCCATGGCAACAAGAAGATTAGGTGAGGCTTGTTGCCGGACAAAGCTACGGCGGAAAATTGGGTTTTCGGTGGTGATAGTCAGATTTCGGGTTGTGGTTGTGTTACGTGTGGAGCACTAAAGGGCCGCTGACGCCGCGTGGTTGGCACCAGCCGGAGAAAAACCTACGCGCCCGTTCCGGAGTTATACCGCCCAACGCTTCCTGAATCCGAAGCGCATATCCTTCCATTATTCCCCTCCACGTTTCATGACAACCACCAAAAACTGGTTTATTACCGGCGTCAGCACCGGTTTCGGCAAAGAGCTGGCCGACTATTGTCTGAGCCAGGGCGACAACGTGGCCGCCACCTTCCGCAAGCATGAGCAGGCCGATGAGTTTACGAAGAAAGCCGGCGCAAACGGCCGGGGCTTCGTGGTAGAAGTAACCGATGAAGCGCAGGTAAAGCAGGGCATTGCTGATGCTATTCAGCATTTCGGTCACTTGGATGTAGTTGTAAACAACGCGGGCTATGGCTCGCTGGGCAGCATCGAGGAAATTGATGCCGCCGAAGTGCAGCGCCAGTTCGACGTGAACGTATTCGGGCCGCTGCATGTGCTGCGGGCCGTGCTGCCCCATCTGCGCGAGCGGAAAAGCGGCCATATTCTCAACATCACCAGCATTGGCGGGCTCAAGACGTTCCCAGGTGTGGGCGTGTACAACGCCAGCAAGTTTGCCCTGGAAGCTATCGGCGAGAGCCTGAGCCAGCAGGTCAAGCCGCTGGGTATTCACGTTACCAACATTGAGCCCAGCGGGTTCCGCACGGAGTGGGCCGGCAGCTCGGCCACGTACGTGGATACCAGCATTGAGGACTACCGCGCTACCGTGGGCGAAAATCTGAAAGGCATTCAGAGCTACAGCGGCAAGCAGCCCGGCGACCCGCAGCGCGCCGCCAAAATCATGTTTGATATAGTGCGCCAGGAAAACCCGCCGCTGCATTTGCCACTTGGTAAAGCGGCCGTGAAGGGTGCCCGTGACAAGTTTACAAGCTTGGTACAGGAGTTGGAAACCGTCGCCGACCTTGGCGACTCGGCCGACTTCCCGGCCGGCGAATAGCTCCGGGCGAAAAATCAAAAAGCGCAGCTGCCCTATCCGGTAGCTGCGCTTTTTTTATGCGCAAGCGGAAATAAATCCGGCCTTACGGTGCAGTAGCCGGGGTGGAGCGGCGCAGATCGGGGTTGAAGCACAGGCTGAACTGCACGTTTTCATTGACTTCAAAACGGCTCTCCTGTCGAGGCAGGACCAGTTGGTTAAGGTACCCGATTTCTACGGCGGCGGCTTTGGTAATCTGGTAGCCCAGCCCCAGATATGCTCGGTTCTGCTGCAGCAGCCGCTGGTTTTCGTGGCGGCCGAAGCCCAGAAATACTTCATTCGAAGCCACCAGAAACGGAATTCCCTCCGTCATTTCCTTCCCGATGAGGGGTAGGGCCAGCCGCAGCTGGTAGCGCATGCGGTTGAGGTAGGTAAACGCCTGCCGGGGCTGCAGCTGCACCCAGCGCTGCTCCAGGCGGTAGCGGTGCTGCAGCTGCACCCGGCTTTTAGTGTCGCGCAGCAGTAGCTGCTGGTACAGCCGGTGCTCCGGCGCGCCCGGCAGCCCGCCATCCAGCGCCGACTGGGAGTAGGCATAGCCGCCGGTCAGCAGCAGGTTATCCACCACGTAATAGTTGGCCCCGGCCCGAAACACGTTCTGGCAGCCCAGCGCGGAAGTGCGGCTCCGCAGGACCTGGGCTTCCGCATGAATGCCCCACCGTTTGCTCAGGCGGGTATCACTCAGGAACATCAGCCAGGCGTTGCTCAGATTGGAGCGCATGGCTGGTTGGGGCGTAGGCTGCTGGGCCGAAGCCGGGTGCAGCATCCGCAACATCAGGCTCGCCAGCAGCATCGTGCCCCGCCATAGGAAGGGGGTAGATTTCTGCATAGAGTAATGTTACCGAATTGTTGCCCGTGTTACCCTATTGTTAATGTTAAGTTTTAAGTGACTCTCGATGAATACCTAACTCCACCGGGTAAATGAACGCCGATCTGCTGTTTCGGACCGGCGAAGAACTCTATTCAGAGATGCTTCAGCCTCATCTACCTATGCGGGCTACCCGAATGCGCTACAGGCCATTTTGCTTTTTCGTGCCCCTGATGGCCTGGGCTTCCAGTGGATTTTCGGGCCAATAGTGCTTGGGATACCGGCCGCGCAGTTCTTTGCGCACTTCAAAGTAGCTGCTGGTCCAGAAGCTGCGCAGGTCGCGTGTCACCTGGGCGGGGCGGTAGCCGGGGCTGAGCAAATGCAGCGTGAGCGGTACGCGCCCGGCCGCCACGGTGGGCGTATCCAGCAGGCCAAATACTTCCTGCAGGCGCACGGCCAGCACCGGCGCGTTCGGTTCGGCGTAATCCAGCCGGATGTGGGAGCCGGTAGGAACCTCTAGGTGGGCCGGGGCGAGGCGGTCCAGCTCCTGCCGCTGGCTCCAGCCGTTCGGCAGCCGCCCCAGCAAAGCCTCCTGAAAGTCCACCCGACCCAGCTCCACCATCGACTTTATACCCGTCAGATAAGGCCCCAGCCAGTCTTCCAGCTCCGCCAGCAGTACCTCATCGGATACGGCGGGCCAGATTTCGGGGAAGTGATGGTGGGTAAAGGCTAACCGTTCCCGCAACTGTTGCGCGGCCTCGCTCCAGGGCAGGCGGGCAATGCCCTGCGTACGCAACGAGCCCAACAGGACCTGGGTAATTGCGGCAGGTTCGGGGTTAGGCAAACTGGTATCTGCTAATACCAACGCCCCCAGCCGCCGTAGCCGCCGTGCCGTGACGCGGCCCGTTGCATCGTCCCATCGCACCTCATCACGGGTTTCCAGCTGCTCCGCAAAATATTCTTCCAGCTCCGCCCGACTTAGGGGGGCCGCCAGGCTGGCCCGGGGTTGGGCGGCTACTCCATCCAGCGTTGCCACGGCAAAAAAAACGTCCTGCTGGCTGAAAAATTCGGCTGGCAGCGTGGCGCGCTGGCCGTTGACCAGCCGCACCCGCTCGGGCGTTTCGCGCTGGGCCAAACGGTCAGGATAGGCCAGGGCCGCCAACAAACCCGCTACGTCAGAAACAATGTCGCCCTTGGCGCCGGCCCGATGACGAAGTACCGTGGCGGCTTCGCGGACCCGGCGCATCCCGGCGCCATCGGGCAGCAGGCCGGGCAAGGGGGCGCGGCCGGTTTGCAGAGCCTCCAGCCGCAGGCGTAAGTCGGGCGGCCCGAACGAGCCATCCGCCGGCCGCAGAATGTCGCGTTCCGTGAGGAGGGCTGCCAGCGCGCAGGCCGTGGCCCCGTACCCGATTTCCTGGCCCCGCACCACCAAATGCGCTAACCGCGGAGCCAACCCGAGGCCCGACAATGCCCGGCCGTGGGGGGTAGGGTGACCGGTGGGCGTGAGGGCCTGCAGCCGCACCAGCAGCTCCCGAGCCTGGGCCAGAGCGGGCGCGGGCGGCGCATCAAGCCAGCGCAGGGTGGCGGCATCGTAAGCGCCCCACAGGGCCAGCTCCAGGGCCAGCGGGCTGAGGTCGGCGGTCAGGATTTCAGGCGCCAGGTGGTGGGGCAGTTCCCGGAACTCGGCTTCCGTCCAGAGGCGGTAGCAGGTGCCGGGACCGAGGCGGCCGGCCCGGCCCCGGCGCTGGTCGGCGGCGGCCTGGCTCACCGGCTCAGTACCCAAAGTGGTGAGGCCGGTGCGGGGCTCGAAGCGCGGTACCCGGGCATAGCCGCCATCCACCACCATTGTTACGCCCTCGATGGTCAGGCTGGTTTCGGCAATGCTGGTGGCGAGTACCACCTTGCGGCGGCCGGCCGGAGCCGGCCGCAGGGCCGCGTCCTGCTGCTCGGCGGGCAACTCGCCGTGCAGCACATGCAAATCGATGTGAGCCGGGAGGGAAGCCAGTCGCTCGGCCACCCGTCGTTGGTCGGCGAGGCCCGGCAGAAATACCAGCACGTCGCCGGTGGGGTGGGTGTGCAGGGCCTCGCGCACGATGACGGGCACCAGATCCTGCAGTTTCTCGTGGGGACGGCGTGAAGCGGCGGCGGCCCGCTGGGGGCTCAGGTAATGGGTTTCGACGGGAAACATGCGGCCCAGACTGCTCACTACCGGCGCGCCGAGCCACTGGCCCAGTCGCTCGGCATCCAGCGTGGCCGACATGATCAGCAGGCGCAAATCGGGCCGGAGTACTTGTTGAGCATCCAGGGCCAGCGCCAGCCCCAGATCGGCCTGTAGACTTCGCTCATGAAACTCGTCGAACAGTACCGCTGCCACGCCTTCCAGGGCCGGATCGTCCTGGAGCTGGCGGGTTAGAATCACCTCCGTGACTACCTCAATGCGGGTTTTGGCCGATACCTTGCTTTCCAGCCGCATCCGGTAGCCTACCGTCTGGCCCACGGGCTCACCCAGCAGCTGGGCCATGCGGGTAGCAGCGGCCCGCGCCGCCAGACGCCGGGGTTCCAGCACCAGAATCTTTCCATCGGCCCGCCAGCCGGCTTCCAGCAAGGCTAGTGGGACAATGGTGGTTTTGCCTGCGCCGGGCGGGGCCTGAAGCACGGCAACCGGGGCCGTTTCCAGTGTTCGGAGCAACTCCGGCAGGGCATCGAGAATGGGGAGGGCGGGAAACTGCATGAGGCGGCGGAAAACCAGCTTAATAAATGGCCACGCTTGGGTCTACCTGCACGCTCCAGGCGTGAATGCCGCCGCGCAGGTTCAGCAGGTTAGTCAACTCGTGGCGGTGCTGAAGGTAGGCCAAGGCCTGCATGGAGCGTACACCGTGGTGGCAGATGAGTACGGTGGGCCGGTCGGGGTCAATTTCCCCGGCCCGTTGTGCCAGCTCACCCAGCGGAATCAGCACGCTGCCCTCGATGCGGCAGTAGGCATATTCCTCGGGCTGGCGGACATCGATGAGCTGAAGGTCGTCGGCATTCTGAAGGCGGGCGTGCAGTTCGGGGGCGGTGAGTTCAGGAAGCATAAAAGGTAGAGCAAAACGGAAAATGCGGGAGCAGCCGCAAAATTACCCTAATGCTCGTTAGCTTTGACCACGCCCGCTGCCTGCTTCGGTGGCCCGGGCAATACGTCGTTTCTCAGTTGTCTTCTGTGGTGCAGTCATTGTACGAGTTCTGGACGGCCGCCGCCGGGGGGAGTCCGCTGGAGTGGGTGGCGGTGCTCACGGGTTTTGCCTGCGTGTGGCTGGCCGCCCGCGAGTCGCTCTGGAACTTCCCGGTGGCCATCGTCAGCTGTGGCCTCTACGTGCTGGTGTATTTCCAGGCCAAGCTGTACTCCGACTGCTTTCTGCAAACCATGTTCATCTCCCTGAGCGGGTACGGGTGGTACCAATGGCTGCACGGCGGCCGTGACCGGACCGAGCTGCCCGTGTCGCGGACCCGGCCGCGCGAGTGGCTGGCGTGCGCCGCATTCGTACCCATCTTCACGCTGGGCTTTGGGTATTATCTGCAGCAATACACCGATGCCTCCCTGCCGTACTGGGACAGCTTTACCACCGCCGGCAGCCTGGCCGCGCAGTATCTGCTGATGCGCAAGCGGGTGGAAAACTGGCTGCTCTGGATTGTAGTCGATATCATTTACGTGCCTATTCTGTGGGCGAAGCAACTGTATCCGACCAGTGCGCTGTATGCGCTGTACCTCGGGCTGGCCGTGTACGGTTACTGGGAGTGGCGGCGCGCCCTGCACCGGCAGCCGGCTCCATCCACCGATATTCAAGTAGCCTGAGTATGTTGCGAGTTGCCCTCACCGGCCCCGAATCGACGGGAAAAACCACCCTGAGCCGCCTGCTGGCCGAGCACTACCACACCGCCTGGGCTCCCGAGTACGCCCGGCATTACCTGGAGCACCACGGCCCCAACTACGTGCTGGCCGACCTGGAACGGATGGCCAGAGGGCAGTTGCGGGCCGAGCAGAATGCCTTGCAGGCCGCCCAGTTGCAGGGCCGCCCCGTTATGTTCTGCGACACAGATCTGCTGGTGATAAAAATCTGGGCGGAACACTCCTTCGGCTTCTGCCCCGACTGGATTCTGCGCCGCATTGCGCAGCAGCAGTACGATTTGGTGCTGCTGCTGAGCGTGGACCTGCCCTGGGAGCCGGACCCCCTGCGCGAACATCCCAACCACCGCCAGTATTTCTACGACCTCTACCAACGGGAGCTGCGCGAACAGCTGTCCAACTTCGCCGAAATCAGCGGCACTCCGCCCGAGCGGTTCGAACAGGCCTGTTTTCACGTAGATGCGCTGCTGGGCAAAACCACGGCGTGGCCGATGGCCCGCCTGAGTTAGCTGCCGGCGTAACCCAACTTTCCGGGACGGCAGTCGTTTGTTTCTGTCGTTAGCCGCATTATCTGTTGAATGACCTACACTCTCGAAAATGAGCTGTGCCGCGTGGCCGTAGCCGCGCACGGGGCCGAGCTGCATAGCTTCATCCGCAAGGATCTGGGCAATCTGGAATACATCTGGCCCGCCGACGCGGCCTACTGGAACCGCCATGCGCCTGTGCTTTTTCCCATCGTCGGCCGCCTGCCCCACAATGCGTACCAGCACCAGGGCCAGCCTTATACGCTGGGCCAGCACGGCTTCGCCCGTGACCGGGAGTTTACGCTCCTGCACCAGACGCCCACGGAGCTTACGCTGGAGCTGCGGGCCGATGAGCAGAGCCGCCGACAATATCCGTTTGAGTTTGCTTTGCGCATTTCGTACCGGCTGGCGGGGGCCACGCTCACCATTGGCTGGGAAGTGGAAAACCCGGGAACCAAGGAGCTGCTTTTCAGCATTGGAGCCCATCCGGCCTTCCGGTGCCCGCTCCTGCCCGAGGAAACATTTGAGGAGTACGAGTTTGTGTTCGACCACCCCGTAACTTTGCAGCGCCATTTGCTGGAGGGTGGCCTGCTGAACGACCAGACGGCTCCTGTGCTGGAACAGCAGACGACGCTGCCCCTCAGCTACGCCTTGTTTGCCGACGATGCCCTGGTGTTTAAGCACTTCGACTTCACGCACCTCACCCTGCGCAGCCGTCGTTCGGGCCGCTCGGTGCGGGTGCGCTTCGATGGGTTTCCCTACCTCGGCCTCTGGACGAAAGGGCCCGGTGCGCCGTTTGTGTGCATTGAGCCCTGGCAGGGAATTGCCAGCTCAACCACCGGCTCCCCGGAGCTGGCCGATAAAGAAGGCATTCTGAGCCTGCAGCCCGGCCAGCAGTTTCTCACTTCTCATAGCATCACCGTTGCCTGACGCATACATGACCGCCGAAATCACCATCCGCCCCATTCAGGCGGCCGAAACCCATTCGCTCCGCCACCAGGTCCTCTGGCCCCAGGAGTCCATCGAGTACGTAAAGCTGAACAACGACGAATCGGGCCGCCACTTCGGAGCTTTCCGTAACGGCAAGCTCGTATCGGTTATTTCCCTGTTTATCGACGGCCGCGTAGCCCGCTTCCGCAAGTTTGCTACCCGCCCCGATTGCCAGGGCCAGGGCATTGGGTCGCAGCTGCTGCGCCATGTGCTGGAAGATGCCCGCGAGCAGGGTGCCCAGCGCATCTGGTGCGACGCCCGCGCCGTGAATGAGGCCTTCTACCGCGCCTTTGGTCTGGAGCCAGAAGGCAACCGTTTCTACCGTGGTACCATTCCTTACGTGCGCATGGCCAAGGATTTATAGGAAATAGAACTGAGCTACTAGAAGTGAGAGGGGAGCCTCTTGTTCTGCGGCCCGCTCGGGCCGCAGAACAAGAGGCTCCCCTCTCACTTCTAGTAGCTCAGTTCTCTAATGCCTACACCTTCACCGGCCGGCGGTTGTAGTCGGGTTCCCAGTCGTTTATGGGGCGGGAAATACCGGGCGGCAGGTCGAAATCGGGGAGGCCGTCGTCGAGCGGTTCGCCGCCGTCGTCGTCGTTGTCCGGCGCTGGCGGCTGGCGGGTACGGCGGCGCGGAAGAGCCAGTAAAAGCCCGGTGAATACCAAAACAACGAACAGATAGAGTAAGCTGGTGAGAGGCATGGCGGGAAAAGCTGAGGTCCAACAATAAGCGGAAAGCCAACCGGCAGTAACAGAAGAAACGGAGGCGCGGGCCGGGTTGTTTTCGTTGCGCCGGTTTTTCTGCGCACCATCAGGGAGGTTAGCTAATTTACTTGATTGTCAGCAAATAAAGCCACACCCAGGAAGTGGTTTTTTGGATTTCAACTGGTTTAAGAAAATGCTGGCGGTGGTGCCGGAAGCGGCGGCAGCCGGCCCGGCCCAGCCGCCGCTACAAGCGTGCTGCTGGGCCGGGCCGCTGAGGCTGTCAGCGCAAAATCTGCTCGCAGCAGTTTGAAACCCGAAACGGCCGCGTACCTTTGACCCAACACCAAAGTTTAGGGGTGCCTCGCCAGTATGCGGGGCTGAGATCATACCCATTGAACCTGCCCGGGTAATGCCGGCGAAGGGAACAAACGATCCGCGAGCGAAAAACCTGAAGGTGCCGACCCCTGGCACCGGGTCCGTTCCATCTTTTCCATTTTTCCACCAGTGAAAAGTTTTCTGATTACCGGAGTGGCCCTGCTGGCCGTATCCGGCGCGGCATGGGCGCAAGGTCCCGTGTCGGGTACCGTGCTGGACGCCCGTACGGGCACTGCTTTGCCCGGCGCTACTATTCTGCTTGATGGCCTGCCCGTGGCCGCCGCCGCTGATGGCAGCTTTATCCTGCCGGCCGTAGCCCCCGGCGCGCACGAGCTGCGCATCACGTTTGTCGGCTACGAGCCAATGGTGCAGCGGCTGGAAGGCCAAAGCCGCCCGCAGCAGTTGCGCCTCACGCTGCAGCCCGGGGGGGTACTCACCGGTGAGGCGCTGGTAACGGCCTCTCGGGCCAATGAGCGCACCGCCACGGCCTACACCAACCTGAGCAAAGAGGACCTCGCGAAGCGCAACTTCGGCCAGGATATCCCTTACCTCCTCGACCAGACGCCCTCCGTGGTGGTGAACTCTGATGCCGGCAACGGCGTGGGCTACACTGGCATCCGGGTGCGGGGCACGGGTATCGAGGGCATCAACGTGACGGTGAACGGCGTGCCGCTGAACGACGCGGAAAGCCACGGCGCGTTTTTCGTGAATCTGCCCGATCTGGCTTCCAGCACCAGCAGCCTGCAGGTGCAGCGCGGCGTGGGTACCAGCCAGAACGGCAGCGCCGCCTTCGGGGCCAGCATCAATGTGAGTACGCTGGAAAGCCGCCCCCAGGCCTATGCCGAAAGCCAGAACAGCTACGGCTCCTACAATACCTGGAAAAACAACGTGCAGTTCGGTACGGGCCTCATCAACGGCCGCTTCACGGTGGACGGCCGCCTTTCGCGCATCTCCTCCGACGGCTACATGGTGCGCGGGGCTTCCGACCTGAAATCGTATTACCTGGCCGCCGGCTATCAGCAGAAGAACACCCTGCTCAAGTTCATCACCTTCTCGGGCCGGGAGAAAACCTACCAGGCCTGGAACGGCGTGCCCGAGCCGGCCCTCACGCGCAACGCCGCCGGCCTGCAACAGTACGTGGATAACTATGAGTTGAGCCCTGAGGATGCCGAACGGGCCCTGCGTGAAGGCCGCCGCTATGCCTACTACACCTACGATAACCAGACCGATAACTACCAGCAGAACCACTACCAGCTGCACCTCACCCAGGGCCTGGGCCGCAGCTGGAATCTGGCCGCTGCTGCCCACCTCACCCGGGGCTTCGGCTACTACGAGAGCCTGCGCCTGGACCGCAAGCTGGCCGATTACAACCTGCCCGACGTCGTTATCGGCACCGCGCCCAACGCCACCACCATCAAGCGCACCGATCTGGTGGACCGCAAGTGGCTGGATAACTACTTCTTCGGTGGCGTCTTCGCCCTCAACTACCAGCCCGCCGCCGGCAAGGTGCAGGCCACGCTGGGCGGGGGCTGGAACCGCTTCCTCAACGACCATTACGGCGAAGTCATCTGGGCGCGCTACGCTTCCACGGGTAGCATCCGGCACCGGTCCTACTTCAACGACGCCACTAAAACCGACTACAACGCTTACGCCCGTGCCATCTGGCAGGCTCTGGAGAAGCTGAGCGTGTACGCCGACGTGCAGGTGCGCCGCATTAACTACCAGCTCGACGGTATCGAAGACAAGCAGGTGCCCGTTTCGGCCAAGGCCGACTACACCTTCTTCAACCCCAAGGCCGGCCTCACCTGGCAGCTTACCGATAACCAGACGCTGTACGCCAGCTACGCCGTGGCCCACCGGGAACCCGTACGCTCCGACTTCACCGACCGCCCTCTGAACGACGTCGGCCCCAAAGCCGAGGAACTCCACGACCTGGAAGGCGGCTACCGCCTCAACCGTACCGTGAACGGACAAATGCTGCGCGCCGAGGTAAACGGCTTCTACATGCGCTACCGCAACCAGTTGGTGAATACCGGCCAGCTCAACGATGTGGGCACCGCTCTTCGGACCAACGCCCCGCGTAGCTACCGGGCCGGCGTGGAGCTGACCGCTGCCTACCAGCCGCTCGGGTGGCTCACGCTCAATAGCACCCTTACCCTGAGCCGCAACCGCATCCCGGACTACCGCGCCGTGACCTACGACAAGGACTATAACCCCGTAGTAGCCGCCGAAGGCCGCACCACCACCATTTCCTATTCGCCCAGCGTAGTGTCGGCGCATACGGTGGAGGTGATGCCGGTGAAGGGCCTGCGGGCCGCGCTGCTCTACAAAACCGTCGGCCGCCAATACCTCGATAACACGGAGTCGGCCAACAAAGCTGTTGCCGCCTATCAGGTGCTTGATCTGCGTTTGCGCTATACGGTGCAGCCTTCTTTTATGCGGGAGCTGGAACTGGGCCTGCTGGTGAGCAATCTGCTCAATCGGGAGTACGTGGCCAACGGCTACACGTACGGCTACCCCGATGCCACCGGTCAGCCGCTCACCTTCAACTACTATTACCCCCAGGCCACCCGCAACTTTCTGGCCTCGGTAGGCGTGAAGTTTTAACGGCCGCAGAAGCCGGGGAAATAACTTCATTTTCAGGATTTTTTGCGAATAAATTAGCAAAAAGCTATTTTTCGGCACATGCTTTGCCTGAAGCGTGCCAGTAACTTTTTCCGGCCGGAAATCTGCCTTTCGGTCGTTTTGTGGGCGTGCCGGGATTGGCCGGCTTATGGCATTCTCCCGCCACCTGCCACGCCTTCCGAAAACCCTGACTGGCTTCCCTTGCCGGTCAGGGTTTTTTTGACCCGATGCGGGCTGAACCCAACGGTTCCGCCACCGGTTGTACGTAGTGGAATCCCTATCTTTGCCCATCATTCCCACCCAATTTTCCCCTATGTCTTCGCAAGCTGACGTTCTTTCCACCAAGGCCCAGGTCCAGCGCAACAAAGGCTCCCTGAACGCCGCCGGTTTCACCGATTACTACGATATCGACGACCTGCTGACCGAGGAGCACAAGCTCATCCGCCAGAGCATCCGCGACTTCGTGAAAAAGGAGATTTCGCCCAACGTGGAGAAATGGGCGCAGGACGCCTACTTCCCCTCCGACATCGTGCGCAAGTTCGGCGACGTGGGCGCGTTCGGCCCCACCGTGCCCACCGAGTACGGTGGCGGCGGCCTCGACTACATCAGCTACGGCCTTATCATGCAGGAAATTGAGCGCGGTGACTCGGGCATGCGCTCCACGGCCTCGGTGCAGGGCTCTTTGGTGATGTTCCCCATCTACCAGTACGGCTCGGAGGAGCAGCGCCGCAAGTACCTGCCCAAGCTGGCCTCGGGCGAGTGGCTGGGCTGCTTCGGTCTGACGGAGCCCGACCACGGCTCGAACCCCGGCGGGATGATGACCAACATCAAGGACATGGGCGACTACTACCTGCTGAACGGGGCCAAGCTCTGGATCAGCAACTCGCCCCAGAGCCAGGTGGCCGTGGTGTGGGCCAAGGATGAGGCCGGCCGCATCCGGGGCGTGATTGTGGAGCAGGGCATGGAAGGCTTCACAGCCCCCGAAATCCACAACAAGTGGAGCCTGCGCGCCAGCATCACCGGCGAGCTGGTGTTCGACAACGTGAAGATTCCCAAGGAAAACATCCTGCCCAACATCGACGGCCTCAAAGGCCCGCTTAGCTGCCTCGATTCGGCCCGCTACGGCATTGCCTGGGGCGCGGTGGGCGCGGCTATTGACTGCTACGAGTCGGCCCTGAAGTACTCGTTGCAGCGGGAGCAGTTCGGTAAGCCCATTGCCGGCTTCCAGCTCCAGCAGAAGAAGCTGGCCGAAATGATTACCGAAATCACCAAAGCCCAGCTGATGGTGTGGCGTCTGGGCATGCTCAAAAACGAGGGCAAAGCCACCAGCGCCCAGATTTCGATGGCCAAGCGCAACTCCGTGGAAATGGCGCTGCACGTCGCCCGCGAAGCCCGTCAGATTCACGGCGGCATGGGCATCACGGGCGAGTACCCCATCATGCGCCACATGATGAACCTGGAATCGGTAGTGACCTACGAAGGCACCCACGACATCCACCTGCTCATCACCGGCGCTGACATTACCGGTATCCAGGCGTTCAAGTAAACCGCCTTCCGCGTATCTTCAAACGGCCGTTCTGCTCAGCAGAGCGGCCGTTTTTGTGTCTTGTAATAGTCTATGCAGCCTACCCGTAGTTCCCTGATTGCCGCGTTGTTGCTGGCGGCCGTGTTCAGCGCAGTGCATCTGCGGCTGGCGTATCCGCCGCTACCGAAGCCGTTGGTCGTGCGGCACTGGGGGACGCCACATATGTTACTGTCAGATAGCGTAGTGTATGGTTTCGTGCGGGAACTGCTGGCACAGTCTGATACGGTGGAAAATCATCCGGATAATGCTGACTCAACTCGCATTACCATTAGTCACTTACTGGTAGAGCACCAAGTAATACCACTCTTTCCAATCTATCCAAAAAATACGCCTGATTCTGACATCAATTATTTATATGGGAGACTCCCTGCTGGATTATTACAGCAGATGTATAAAAAGAAATTATTATCAATTATTGATACTATACATATGAAGCAGCAAGTGAAATACTCTAAAGGATTTGGTTTAGAGCAACGTTTTGTGTCAGATGGATATAATGTGATATCTGCGGACAGCATGCGTCGTTTATATGATAAATATTCATTTAGTATCAATGAATATTTTGATAAAAAGTATGGTACAGCAACTTATACGCAGCTGAGCTGCCCCATATTTTCTGTGGATAAACGCATCGTAATTGTTTCTGTTAATCCAGCATGTGCAGGAGGGTGTGGAGATGGCGCAACGTACGTGTTAGAGCGTCGAAGAAATAAATGGTATAAGTTGTTTGTTATTGAGGAATAAGTAAGTTGACTATATAAATCTGTATTAAATACTGGATTCATTGGTCAGTATGACCAAATAGTTGACTGAAACTCGACGCTAACACAAAAGAGCACCGAAATACACATTTCGGTGCTCTTTTATGAAGAAGTTAATCGAAATTTACTTCTTCTCCAGATAATAAATCGTCTGGCTGAACACGGTGTTGCCACCGCTGCTTACGTCGCTGGGAGCCACGCTAACCAAACGCCAGCCGTCGGCGGCGTACTGGTTCACGGCGGCCATGGCGGCTTTGTGGACTTCCGTCATGTTGGCGGCCATCTGCTTGGCGCTGAAGCGGCTGAAGTCGATTTCCTTCACCTGCTCTTTGCCATCTGGTGAAATAGTCACGATGCTAGCCTGGGCGTTGAAACCCATTGACACGCGGGAAATAATCATCATGTAGCCGCCGGCGGCTACTGAAGTAGCGGGGGCAACGGTAACGGGGGCCTCGGTGGCGGCCTGAGCCAAGCTGGCGGCGCTCAGCAGCAGGCCGAGTAAAAACGTCCGGGTTTTCATGGAATAGATTTGAGGAATAAGGAAGAGAAAACGTGAACTGCCGCTTGTGCAAATGCCGGGCCGAACTTCCTCTCCTGACTTGGTCCTGCTGCTAGCCAGCTGCTCTACCGCAGCTCGTCAAATGCGTACTGCCCGGTGCTCCAGAACTCATCCAGCGCTATGAGACGGGGCTTGAAAAAGGAAATCAGCTGCGGCCACTGCTCCCGTTCAAACAGGTTCACGGGACGGAGTTCCTGGTAGATGCGGCTTAGAGGCTGTCCATTGGCGTCTAGGGTATCAGCCTCCCAGATCCAGGTTTCGCCCGTGATTTCTTCCAGCATCGAGCGCACCTCGCGGAACTGCTCGAAGAACAGCTCCCGCAGGCCGGCGTCGGGGTGGGTCAGTTCGATGCCGATGGTGGCGTGGCGGTTATCGGCCTGCAGGCGGAAATACACGTGCTTGAGGCCGGTTTTGTAGTTAATCCAGTTGATCGGGCCGCCGTCGGCTGAGGGTACGGGCTGCATATACTGGCCAAATGTGGTCCAGAAAGCCTGACGGAGCTGGGTTATTTCGGTTTTGCTGTACATCGTGGGGCAAAGTTACGGCTTGCCCGGTCTGGCAGTTTCTGCGGCCAACCTGCGGCCATAGTAAGCGTAAACCCGCCGCAACGTGTAATTTACGGTCGAAACCCAACTGCCTCCTTATGTCCGCTCCCTCTTCCGAACCGTTGATTCTGCTGGAATGCCTCGTGGCCGGCACCTCGCACCGCCAGGGCTTACGTACTTTCGAGCCCCAACTGCAACCCGGTACGGCCCTGGCCCTGCAACGCGAAGCCGACAGCTCCTACGACGACTGGGCCGTGCGCGTGTTCACCACCGGCCCCGACGCCTTCTGGCTTGGCTACCTGCCCGAGGGCCACAACGAAACCGTTGCGCGTATGCTCGACGCCGGTTACCCCATCTCCGCCCGCCTCACCCACAAAGCTTGGGAAGAAGAATGGCTGCACCTGGAAATTGAAGTGCTGCTGGCGCGGTAGATGGTGAAAGGTGAAGTTGTGTCATTGAGCCTGGTAGAACGACACAACTTCACCACCTACCCCAGCGTGTCGGCCAGAGCCAGGATTTCCTGGCGGGCCTGCTGGATTTCGGGGGCCTCGGGGAAGGTGTGCTGCACCCAATGGGTGAAGCCGCTCACCATTTCGCCCACGGCCTGGCGGTTGCTTACCGGGGCAGTTTCCGTGGCCGTTGTTTCCTCCTCCGACAGTACCGGAAACGCGTCTTCCAGCCCAATCCGGCTCATCACATCTGACACGAACACCATCCCGCACACCTGCATGCCTTGGTATAGCTGTACCAGCTCGGGCATAGTGAGGGTAAGCGGTTCCTGCACCCGTACCCGGCCCAGGTGCTCAATTAGCGGCTCCAGCGCAGTGGCCCGGAGGTTGGGCAGCGCGTGCACGGCCCGCAGAAACGGATGGTCAGCATCCGGCGGCAGGCTATGGACCAGCAGCAGCGCTAGTCGCAACATTTGCAGCTGAGGCTCGGCCAGCCGCAGGTGGGCGGCCGGCACGGCGGCAGCGGGTAGTTGCGTCAGCAGCTCCGCGAATCCTTCCTCTACCTGCAGGCGGTGCAGACCCAGCGAAGCCGAGCCCGTCGGCGCGGGCAAGTGTTCTTCCAGCTGCTGCAGAAACGCCCCGCTCAGCTCCAGACAATACGCCAGCAGCTGCTGCAGCTGTTCCCCCGAAATGCTCATGCTACGCTGTACATATGCCAGCACCGGCTCGGCCAGCGTGGTTTCCAGCATAAGGCGGCCCAGCAACAGCACATGGTACAATGGCAGCGGCTCCTGGCGTAACGTTGCCAGTAACTGCGCGTGACTTCCAATGGCATTGAGGCGTTGCACCGTGCTGGTATCCAGACCGCTCTGGCGGCGTAAGCGGGCCAAAACCGGCGTTTCGGGCCGGCTCAGGAGTTCAGTAGCGGCCATGCCGTGCAGGTTCAGACTGTGAGCCAGTTGATCGTAAAAATCGGTGGGTAGAGCATCGAGCCAAGAAGCAGCAGAGGGCATACGCAAAGAAAGGATGAGCCGGCAAGGTACGGCCCCGTCTGAAATCAACCGGCCCGATAGTGGCTCATGTAGAACTTCTGACGGGGAATACCATAATTCTATATGCTAAATAAATTAGTAAAATATGCTCTGGCTAGTATTTTTTGCTAATGAAGGCACCAAGCCCCATCCGGAAGTGTTATCTTTCGACACGCTGACCTACTTTTACGCTGATGCGCGAACCGTATATGACCGGGGGAAACGACCACATGGACGCCTCCGAAAAGGACATTGACAAGGCCCTGCGGCCGCTTTCCTTTGATGATTTTGCCGGCCAGGGCAAGGTGGTGGAAAACCTGAAAGTATTCGTGGCCGCCGCCAAACACCGGGGCGAGGCCCTCGACCACGTGCTGCTGCACGGCCCTCCCGGTCTGGGCAAAACTACCCTCTCGCACATCATTGCCAATGAGCTGGAATCGGGCATCAAAATGACCAGCGGCCCGGTGCTCGATAAGCCCTCCGACCTGGCCGGTCTGCTCACCAATCTGGAGCCCAACGACGTGCTCTTCATTGATGAGATTCACCGCCTGAACCCGGTGGTAGAGGAGTACCTGTACTCGGCTATGGAGGATTACCGCATCGACATCATGCTCGATTCGGGTCCGAATGCGCGCTCCGTGCAGATTTCCTTGTCGCCGTTTACGCTCATCGGGGCCACTACCCGCTCGGGTATGCTGACTTCGCCGTTGCGGGCGCGGTTTGGCATCAGCTCCCGGCTGGAGTACTACGATTCCAAGCTGCTCACCAGCATCGTGCAGCGCTCCGCTGATATTCTGGGCACGCCCATTTACGAGGATGCGGCCTTTGAAATTGCGCGCCGCTCACGCGGTACTCCACGCATTGCCAACAACCTGCTACGCCGCACCCGCGACTTCGCCCAGATAAAGGGCACCGGCACCATCACCCGCGAAATTGCCGAGTTTGCCCTCAACGCCCTCGACGTGGACCAGAACGGCCTCGACGAGATGGATATTCGCATCCTGAGCACCATCATCGACAAGTTCAAGGGCGGCCCCGTGGGCCTGAGCACAATTGCCACCGCCTGCGGCGACGAGGCCGAAACCATCGAGGAAGTGTACGAGCCCTTCCTCATCCAGGAAGGCTTCATTAAGCGAACCAGCCGCGGCCGGGAAGCCACCGAGCTGGCCTACCAGCACCTCGGCCGCCCGATGCCTCAGCACCTACGCGGCAATACCGCCACGGGGGAGTTGTTTAGCTAACGTCTTCGACATTCTGTCATCCTGAGTACAGCGAAGGACCTTATCATGCCGGAACGGATTGTTCTGACGCGGTGAGGTCCTTTGCTATGTTTAGGATGACGTATTTTTGCTGTTCCCCTATCCAACCGTCATGCTGCCCACCGCTCACTATACTGCTTTCATCAAACGCCGGGCGGCGGAGTTGGGGTTTATGTACTGCGGCATCAGTAAGGCCGGGTTTCTGGAGGAGGAAGCGCCGCGCCTGGAGAACTGGCTGAACCGCAACATGCACGGCCAGATGGCCTACATGGCCAACCACTTCGATAAGCGCCTCGACCCGCGCCTGTTGGTGGACGGGGCTAAATCCGTCATTTCGCTGCTGCTGAACTATTACCCGCCCGAGGAAGAGCAACAGCCCGAGGATACGCTCAAAGTCAGCAAGTACGCCTACGGCCGCGACTACCACTTCGTCATTAAAGATAAGCTCAAAACGCTGCTCCAGGACATGCAGCAGGAAATAGGGGAGGTGGGTGGCCGCTGCTTCGTGGATTCGGCGCCAGTGATGGACAAGGCTTGGGCGCAGAAGAGTGGTCTGGGCTGGATGGGCAAGAATACCAATATCATCCGGCCCGGCACTGGCAGCTTCTTCTTTATTGCCGAGCTGATTGTGGACGTGGAGCTGGACTATGACGGCCCCATCAAAGACTACTGCGGCACCTGCACCAAGTGCGTGGATGCCTGCCCTACCCAGGCCATTACCGAGCCCTACGTGGTGGACGGCAGCAAGTGCATCAGCTACTTCACCATCGAGCTGAAAGACCAGATTCCGCGCGAGGTGGAGGGGAAATTCGGCAATTGGGTATTTGGCTGCGACATCTGCCAGGACGTGTGCCCCTGGAACCGCTTCTCGAAGCCCCACCAAGAACCGCAGTTTACGGCCCACCCGGCCCTGAAGGACCTCACGCGCGGCGACTGGCAGGAAATTACCCACGAGCTGTTTTCGGAGCTGTTCCGGCAGTCGGCGGTAAAGCGCACGGGTTACGCAGGGCTGCAACGCAACATCCGGTTTGTGCTGGGCGAAGAAGCACCTGCTCTTCCACCTGCACCTGATTCCAACGAGCCCCGTATGTAGCTTCGGGGCTCGCCAAAAACGCCGGAGCCGTGCGCAGGCCCGCCTTATTGGCGAGCGGCGCACGGCTCCGGCGTGTGGGTGAAAAAGGATAGGTGGGTTAGGCTACTGCCGGTTGGGTAAATACGCGGTTCAGCACACGGCGGTAGAGCTTGGAAAACTGCTGGTAGCACCAGGCTTTTAACTCGCGTAGCTCGGCAGGTACCAAAGTGCGCAGAGCTTTGCGGAGTTCCTTCTCGAAGAGGATACGGTCGAAGCTTACTTTAAGCAGGATGGTTTTTGCATACTCAAGCATGGGTGAAGTTGGTTTTCATTGTGGGTGGAATGGCTCGGGGAAAGGTGGGCAGGCACTTGTACGGGAGCAGTAAAAAAAGGCTATTGCGCAGTATAAATTTTCGCGCAGCTTTATTGAAAGATACAAAAAAACATGTGTCAAATACAAGATATGGTGGTCCGAATATGGCTGTTTTATGTAGGTGGTCACGAAAAAAGGAGCGTGGAGTGCGCTCCTTTTTCACTGTAAAGCTCGTCAGAGAGTGTTTCCCAGGCGTTTTTCGGAGGTTACTAATACGTGAACAATTGTAGCAGGGCTTCGGCAGTGGCTGCTTCCACGGGTTCATCGAAAGCCTCCGCTACTTTGGCCAGGATGGCAGCGGCACTCAGCGGCGGCGTACCAACATTAATGGGTAGGCTGGAATCGAAGGGTACCTTGGTGATGACGCTGTTGCGCACGATGTACTGCGTTGTATTCGACTCGGTACTATACACGGCATCGGGCACAGTGCCGGCAGTGGTGATAGGAGCATCAGCAGGACTGACCCAGCTCTTCACGTTGGCCCCGCGCTGCCGCCGCATCGTCCGGATGTGGGCCGCATGGCGGGCTTCGGTGGAATGCGTGCGAAGGGCAGCCTCCAGCGTGTAGTTATCCGTTTGGATGAATTCAACCTGTCCTTTGTAGGCCCGTACGCCCGCATCTTCCAGTAGCTGAGCCACTTTCAGAAACGTGTCGAGGTTGGTGTACACATCGGGGTACAGAGCGGGCTGAGTGCCGTTTTTGCTGCCGGTGAAGTCAAAATTCGGTACGGCATCCAGGGGGCTGCCTGCATCCGTGATCAGGCGGGTAAACAGCGCAACGTGCTGGGCCTCGTGGCTCTGGATGGTCTGAATGGCTGCCCGGTTGGCAGTAGTGACAAAGAAAGCCGCCGGATTCGTCGGACCACCGGGGGTAAGGCCCAGAGCGCGGGAGTAAAACTCGTTTTCGAGCAGCTCCAGCTTCAGGGCCAGCTTCAGCACGTCCAGGCGGGTGCGCGTTTCTTTGGTGCCAGCCAGGGCCGGAGCTGGAAGGGCGGCCAGCAAGGCCGGGAGCAGGGCAGTGCCTACTTGCCCGAGGCGGGACAAGGCGGCACGACGCGGCGCGGCGGTAGCAGGAGCTTCAGTATCGAGGGTGGCCAGCCGGGCCAGTAGGTTCAGGAAATCCATAGGAAAAAAGGACAGGGCGCGGCTTAGGAAAGAGTCATGAGGCCATCCGTAACCAGCGGCACCGGCACGAAGGGGGCAATAAGAACGGCTACTTCGGCCGGGGTCTTGACTGTATCAAGGCCAGCCAGAGGGCCGGTTGCCGTAATAACATCGGAGGCGGCGAAGGAGCCAGGCTGCACCTGCTCGCGCACGAAAGCTGCGTGCCGCGCTTCCACCGAGGCCAGCTTGGCCAGCAATTTCAAATAAGCCGGATCAGTCAGAAGCTTGCCGGCCCCGTTGTAGGCGGCTACTCCCACATCTTCCAGCGTCCGAGCGGCCGCGTACACGCCCGCCCGGGTAGTAAGAGTAAAGGAGGAGAAGTTAAAAATCAGCGGCGTGGAGAGACTTACGTCGTAAGCATTGCTAGCCAGCGCGTACTTCAAAAACTCCCGATGAATCACCTCATGGTCGCGCAGGTCAATGCAAGCAGCTTTGTCTTCGGCAGTAAAGTCGGAAGGAAAGTTATCAACCACTTTCTGGTAAAAGGCAGCTTCTAGTTGTTCCAGTAGATAGGCAAAATTCAAAACACCTAAGTCACTGTTGGCAAAGACTAGACTACTGGTGGTATTAACTACAGGCGTGGGCGTATCATCGCCGCAGCCGGCCAAAACCAGGGCTGAAGAGGCGGCCGTAGCACCGGCCACGCGAAGAAAAGAACGGCGGCGTAGAGTGCGCCCCAGAAAAGAAGTCGATACAGAGTCGGACATGCGTAGGGAAACTCAGTGGGGGGCAGCCTACCGCAGGCCGCAATTCCCGAATAACAAAGGTACTCCGAAGAACCGGGATGCACCAATGACAAGAGTAACGCCGGCCGCGAATGGTTGCGTGCCCGGTAACGGCACAAAAAAAGGCACAACCCAAAGTGGGTCGTGCCTTTTTTGTGCAATAGGCCGTTTTTTACAGCGTGTTGCCTACTACGAAGTTCAAGGCAATAGCCGTTACGGTAGCAGAGTCCAGCGGCTCGTCGAAAGCTTCGGAGAAAGCTGCCGCCGGGAAGTTAAACGAAGCCAAAGCAGTCTGGAGGTTTACACCACCCTGCGTAACGTTGCTTTCAGCCGGGAAGCTGGCAGCCGGGTTACCGGCACCGTAAATGGCTGCAGTAGCCGCCGGAGCCGCGCCACCGCCATCGGTACCCGAAATCCAGCTCTTGGGCGAAGCACCCGTGCCGGCACCGGCCACTGTTGGACCACCGCGGCGCATGGTGCGCAAGTGCGAGGCATGACGGGCTTCCACGGAGTGAATGTTGAGGGCTGCCGTCAGGATGGTATCGTTTGCCATCAGGCCAGCGGCACCACCTTTGTAGGCCCGTACGCCGGTGTCTTCCAGCGACTGGGCCACGGCCAACAGGGTCTGGTAGTTCGAGTACACATCAGCGAATAGCGGAGCCCGCGTACCACCTTTCGAACCGGTGAAGTCAAATGCAGACTCAGGAAGTTCGGCAATAGCTTGGCTACCCAATACACCACGCAGGGCAGCTATGTGCTTCTGCTCATCGTCGCGGATCTGAGTAAGAGCCGTGAGGCCTGGGCCGGCAGGGATAAGGCCGCTGGTTGCCACGCCTTTCTTATAGAAATAGTACTCCAGATACTCCAGTTTCAGGGCGAAGTTCAGGATGTCGGCAATGCCCTGGGGCAGAGCGCCGGTCTGGCCGTAAGCCTTGGAGAACATCGAGCTGAGGAAGCCGGGTACAGCAGCAGCGGCTACCGTTTTGCCCACACCACCGAGGCTTTTGAAGACGCGGCGGCGGGAGTCGAGGCGGTCATAAACTTCCGGATCTACCTTCGAGATGTCGGAAATGAGTTTGAGAATATCCATGAGAACTGTCGGAAATTAGAGGTTGGGTGAAGTCAGAACGGCTGACTACTTGATGTTCGAAACGTTGAGTTTCGAGCCATCCTTCAGGAAAGCATTGGCCGTAGCAACTACTTCCGACGGCTCCTTGGATCTTTCCAAGGCGTTACCATCAATTACGTCGCTGCCAACGAACGTACCGTTCGAGATAAGGTCGCGGATAAGCGCAGCGTGGCGAGCTTCTACCGAAACAATCTTACCGGCCAGCGTCAGGTAATCGGCGCTGGTGATGTATTTGCCGGCCCCGTTATAAGCGGCTACTCCCAGATCCTCAAATGCTTTGGCCGCATCCAGAACGCCCAGCTTGCTGGAACCTGAAGCCGACGTGCGGGCATTAAAGTCAATGTTGGAGAAATCTACCTCCAGACCTTTGATGGCACCCGAGCCCAGAGCAGTCTTGAAAAGCTCCCGGTGAATTACCTCATGGTAGTACAGATCATCCAGAGCCGATTTTTCAGCACTGCCGGCCGCCAGGCCAGTGTAATAGGTGCCGGTGCGGAGCGTGGTGTAGAAAGCAGCTTCCAGTTGCTCCAAAGCATAGGCGTAGTTCAGAACGCCCGGGTCGCCGGAGCCCACATCCACCATGCCTACGGGGTTGTTATCGTCATCGTCGTCGCAGCCGGAGAGCAACAGAGCAGTGGCACCGGCCGTAGCGCCGGCGTACATAAAGAAGGAGCGCCGTTTGATGGGCGTATACAGCGGCTTAGCGAATTCCGCTTCGTCGCTACCGTTATGCTGAATGTTGGACATGGCAGGAAGTGGGTTGGGTGAAGAAAAGTGAAGTCAATACGGAGCCACCCGCCGCAAGGCGGTTATTTAAAAATCCCATAAATGCGGGGAAGCTTAAAGGATCGGGTGGTTTTGAGGAGAATTACGCGGGCCTGTCGGCTATGGATTTGGGAAAGCCATAATCTTGTAAGTGTTATTTCGTAAATAATTGAAGCTTATTGCTTAAGCCAAACGGTAAAGGTGCCGTAGCATAAGCTGGCAGGGCTTTTTGCGTAGCTTTGCCGCACTCACTGCTGCCTGTGGCCCATGCGCCTGTTTCTGCTTTTCTTTTTCCTGATGCTATTGGCGCGGGTGCCAACCGCTGCCGCTCAGGCACCCGCGCCCAGTGCTGATCTGGTGCTGGGGCCAACGGCCTTTCCCGTCAACGAGTACTACACTATCAGCTTTCGGCTACGGGGCGCGCCTTTGGAGCGTTATTCGGCTTTTCCCGATATAGAAGGGTTCAAGAAGAGTGGGAAATCCAGCACCACGACCACGCGCATCGTAAACGGGCAGACTTCCACGGAACTGACCATCACGCAGCGGTACGCGGCTTTTGCGGAAGGAAGCTATGTGCTAAAGCCCTTCAGCATGAAAATCAACGGCCTCACGGCAGCGTCGGAAGGCGCGGTGCTGCAGGCAGGGCCGCAACAGGCCGCCGCAACGCCACCTGGTGGGGCGTTGCAGGGCATCGGGTTGCTGGATCAGCTGTTTGGCAAGCCCAGGCCACAGGAATACGTAGAGCCGCAGGATCAGGCTTTTCTGGCCATCGTGCCCGATAAGCAGCGGGTATTTGTGGGGGAAGGGCTGCACGTTGGTCTGTACTTCTATCTCACGCCCCAGGACCAAGCCGTGCTGAACTTCTACAATTTTGCCGGGCAGCTACCCGGCATTATCCGCCAGCTGCGGCAGCGTACCGTGTGGGAGGAGAGCTTCAATGAGCAGGAAGTGCTGCCCGAAAACGTGATGGTGGGCGGCAAACCGTTTCTCCGCTACCGCCTCTGGGAAGCTGAGCTGTACCCGTTAAATGCGCAGCCCCTTACATTTCCGGCGGTAGAGCTGCAGATGCTCAAGTACAAAGTGGCCAAAAAGCCCGCCGCCGGCCTCGATAATCGGCTGGAAGGCTACAAAACCTACCGCTCAGCGGCGCGCGTGGTATCCGTGGTGCCGCTGCCTGCGCATCCCAGGCAGGACCAAGTACCCGTGGGAGACTATGAAGTAAAGGAGGCCATTGACCGCACCACCTTTCGGACCGGGCGCACGTTTGCCTACACCTTTACTATCGAAGGCGAAGGAAACCTGGCCACGGTGAACCTGGCCGCGCCGCCCACTACGCCTGAACTGGAAGTATATGGCCCGGAAGTGCAGCAAACCCTGACCCGCCAGAACGGGCGCGTGGGTGGGCGCAAAAGCTTCCGATTCCGGCTGGTAGCCCGCCGCCCCGGCCCAGTGGCCCTCGATACGCTGTTTCGGCTGGTGGTTTTCAACCCGGCCACGGCCCGCTACGATACGCTCAGGGCCGGTTTACAGCCGGTAGTACGCGGCGAGGAACAGGTGGTCACTACCTTCCGGGCCCGTATCGACGACCCATATTATCAGGAAGCCCTGGCCGAAGCCGACGCTACTCTTCAGCCCCGCGATGCTTACCGCAACGTCCGTCGTTACGCGAATCTGGTGGTAGTGGTGCTTCTGCTGGTAGCGGCCGGAGGCTGGTGGCAGGCCAAGAGGTAAGCCGGCGAAATTGTGAAATGGGGAGTTTCCTGTCCAACTTGCGCCGCTAAGGCGGGTTGATCAGTCAGCTCCCTTTTTTGCCCACTTATCCGTTTTCCGTATGAATACCTTCGGCTCGCTGTTTCGCATTACCACGTTTGGAGAATCGCACGGGCCGGGTATTGGGGTGATTCTGGATGGCTGCCCGGCCGGATTGCCCATTACGGCCGAGGAAATTCAGGCAGCCCTGGACCGCCGCCGGCCCGGGCAGAGCGACCTGACCACGCCCCGCTCCGAGGCCGACCGGGTGGAAATTCAGTCGGGTATTTTCCGGGGCGAAACTTCCGGCACGCCCATCAGCCTCTACATCCGCAACCAGGACCAGCACAGCCACGACTACTCCCACATCGAGCACGCCTACCGCCCCTCGCACGCCGACTACACCTACGATCAGAAGTACGGCCGGCGCGACTTTCGGGGCGGGGGGCGTAGCTCGGCCCGCGAAACGGCCGCCCGCGTGGCCGCCGGCGCCGTGGCCCAGAAGCTCCTCGACCAGCACGGTATCCGCGTGAACAGTTACGTGTCGCAGGTGGGGGCGGTGGCCGTGCCGGTGGGCTACGAGCAGCTGGACCTGGGCCTCATCGACTCCAACCCCGTGCGCTGCCCCCACCCCGAAACGGCCGAGCGCATGGCCGACCTCATCCGGCAGGTGCGCGACCGGCACGATACCGTGGGCGGCTACGTGACGGGCGTGGTGCAGGGCGTGCCCGTTGGCCTGGGCGAGCCGGTATTCGATAAGCTGCATTCCGAACTGGGCCGGGCCATGTTGGGCATCAATGCCGTAAAAGGCTTCGAGTACGGCTCGGGCTTCAGCGGGGTGCTGCTGTTCGGCTCGGAGCACAACGACGCGTTTTACACCGATGAGGCCGGCCAGGTGCGCACCCGCACCAACCACTCGGGCGGCATTCAGGGCGGCATCAGCAACGGGCAGGACATCTACTTCCGGGTGGCGTTCAAGCCTGTAGCCACCATCCTGCAAAGCCAGCAAACCATCAACGACCAGGGCGAGGCCATCAGCCTGGCCGGCCGCGGCCGCCACGACCCCTGCGTGCTGCCCCGCGCCGTACCCATCGTAGATGCTATGACGGCCCTGGTGCTGGCCGACATGCTGCTGCGCGCCCGCGCCAACCGGGTGTAAGCAACGGTTGTTATACTTGAGGGGCCGGCGGCCACTTCCGCTGCGAAGCGGCTGCCAGCCCCGTTTTTTTCTGCGCTTCCGGTGCGGCCCCCCGGGTGCCCCGGAGGCTTTTTCGCTTTGCTCCTGCCTATGGCTGTTCCTCAACTCGTGCGTCCGCTGGTGCGGCCTTTTACTGAATTTTTCCGCCGCGAAGCTGCCGGTGGTATCATGCTGATGGCCAGTGCGGTGCTGGCCTTGCTGATGGCTAATACCAGTTGGGGCCCCGCTGCCTATTTTCCGGAAATCTGGGAGAAGCATCTGCGCCTGTCGCTCAATGGCGTGGTGCTCGACATGAGCCTCGTGCACTGGATCAATGATGGGCTGATGAGTGTGTTTTTCCTGATTGTGGGGCTGGAAATCAAGCGCGAGGTGATTGAGGGCGAGCTGTCGGAGTGGCGGCAGGCGGCTTTGCCGATTGCGGGCGCGCTGGGCGGCATGCTGCTGCCGGCGCTGCTGTATTTTCTGGTGAACCGCGGCCTGCCCACCCAAAACGGCTGGGGCATTCCCATGGCCACCGATATTGCCTTTGCGCTGGCCGTGCTGCAGCTGCTGGGGCCGCGCGTGCCGCTGGGCCTCAAAGTATTCCTCACAGCCCTGGCTATCGTCGATGACCTGGGCGCCGTGCTGGTCATTGCCGGCTTCTACACCACCCACCTCGACCTGACCTTTCTGCTGCTGGCACTGGGCACCTGGGCCTTGCTGCTGAACCTGAATTTTCTGGGCGCGCGCGGCCTGGCCTTCTACCTGCCGCTGGGCGTGCTGCTGTGGTTTTTCATGCACCAGTCGGGCATTCATGCCACGCTGGCGGGCGTGCTGCTGGCCCTGGCCATTCCGGCGCGCATTGGGAAAGCCCGCCCCGAAATCCTGCTGATGCTGAACGACCGACTGGGCATACTGCAGCACGAGGTGCATGGGGCCGAGGCCAATCCGCGCATTATCAGTGAGGAGCTGGAATACCTGTCGGATGCCATCAGCTCGCCGGCCCAGAAGCTGGAGCAACGCCTGCACTCGGTGGTGGCGTTTGGTATTATCCCGCTGTTTGCCTTCGCCAATACCAGCCTGGTCATTGATGCGGGCGTGTTCGGGCAACTGTTGTCGCCGCTGGGGCTGGGCATTTTGCTGGGGCTGGTGGTAGGCAAGCCGCTGGGCATCGGGGCGCTGTCGTGGCTGAGTGTGCGGTTGGGCTGGGCCTCGCTGCCGGCCGGCGTGACGTGGCGGCATCTGTGGGGCGCGGGCGTGCTGGGCGGCATCGGCTTCACCATGTCGTTGTTTATCACGCTGCTGGCGTTGGGCGAGCATTCCGCGGGCGAGCCGGTGGCCAAGGTGGCTATCCTGACCGCCTCGTTCCTGTCGGGCACCGTGGGCTTTCTGCTGCTGCGCACCGCGCCGGCCGCGCCCGAGGCTACCTGACCGGGGCCCGACTGCCGCCGTCCTCTATTTCCTGGTTACCTTTGCAACTATTGCCGCCCCGTGCGGTTTTACGTGTCAGGCCGAACGAATCCGGCCGACTTTCTCCCGCTTGTCTCCAAGTCTTTCAAACATGGCTGAACAACTCACTGCCCCCGCTGGCCCGGTTTCTATCTACGCCGAAGCCTCGCCCAACCCCGAATCCATGAAGTTCGTGCTCAATGCCCAGCTGCTGGCTGATGGCGTAAGCGTGGACTATCCCAACCTCGAAGCCGCGGCCAACTCGCCGCTGGCCCAAGAGCTTTTCAACTTCGATTACGTGGGCCGCGTGTTCATCGCCCAGAACTTCGTGACCGTCACCAAAACCACCGACCACCAGTGGGCCCAGCTCATTCCCGAGCTACGCACCTTCCTGAAGTCGTACGTGGAGGCCAGCGGCCCGATTTTCACCGTGGACCCCGCCGCCGAGCAGAAAGCCGCCCAGCAGGCTGCCGCCAGCGGCTCGGCCAACTCGTCGGAAGCCGACCAGCAGACCAGCCAGAAAATCATCGACCTGCTCGATAACTACGTGCGCCCCGCCGTGGAGCAGGATGGTGGCAACATCACCTTCAAAAGCTACCACGAAGGCATCGTGACCGTGAACCTGCAGGGTTCGTGCTCGGGCTGCCCTTCGGCCACCGTCACGCTGAAATCAGGCATCGAAAACCTGCTTAAGCGCATGGTGCCCGAGGTGAAGGAAGTGGTAGCCGAAGGCATCACGGCCCAGCACTAAGCGGCTGCACTCCCGCAACATCAAAAGCCCCGAGCCAAGCTGGTTCGGGGCTTTTGCGTTGCCGGGCAGCCTGCTCCGGCCCGGTCAGGACGTCTGCCCCCTGACCGGGCCCCACGAGCGGCGCAACGGAGCCGTCGGGCAGTCCTGGCTTCCTCTCCGAGCAGGACCGGGGAGCCGCCCCCCGCTACAGGCGGGGTTTGAGCGTGAAATTGCGCGCGACATTGAAGCCGAAGTAGATGTCGCCGTCGAAGAAATTGCCGCTGGTCTGGGTCAGGAAGTGTTTTTCTATCATGCCCTGCGAATTTGTGACGTGCAGCTGAAACACATGGCCGCCGGTTTCGATATCGAAGCCGGCCGCCAGCGCATTGCGGGTGCCGGGGTCTTCGGAAGTGGGCAGGCGGTAGTAGTATTCCAGCATCAGGGCGGTGCGCTTGCTGAGCTTCTGGCGGCCGGCCACGCCCAGCGCGTACACGTCGTTGTGCTGCCGGCGCGTGTCTACCAAGTTGCGGTGGACCAGCGTAGGCACCACCTGCACCGACAGGCCCGCGCTTATTTTGCGCGCCACCAGCGCCTGAACCGTGTAGGTGAGCCGGCGTGGCAGCGTGTGGTCGAGGCCATCGAAGTAGCGCAGTGAGGTGAGGGCCGAGCTGCCAAATAGCGTGACACTCACCGGCATGGCCCGTGGGCCGGTGCTTTGGCGCAGGGCCCGGTATTTCAGGAAGCCGTCGTAGGTCTTGTCCAGGGAACTACGCCCGACACCCGCCGTCAGGTGGTCGGACAGGCCGTATTCGAGCCCCAGCCGGATGGAGGCTTGGTCGAGGCCGAAGAAATTGTAGGCGCCGCTATTAAGCGTCCCGAACCGGTGCGAAATCAGGAATACCAGCGTGCCGCCACCCGGCGTTTCCACGGAGTGCCCGTTGATGATGCGCGTGCCTTTGAACGTAGCCAGCACCGGGGCCCGGCTGGCACTGTCGAGTAGCTGGCTGCTCAACTCGGCCAGGAGGCTGTCCTGGGCGTGGGCCGGCACACGCAGCAGCAGGGCCAGCAGCAGCCCCAGGCCCATAGTAGAAAGCAGACGCATAGATAAGTCAGGGTTGGGAGGCGGAAGTGGCAACGGCAACCGGAGTGCACGGCAGCCGCACCGTCACGAGGACGCTCTTGGCAATATGGTCGCGCACCAGGGCCGGAATGTCGATGTTGTACTCGGCCGGAGCCACGGAGAAGCTGGCGTTCAGCAGCAGCTGGCCGGTAAGAGGCGTGAGGGTACCGGGCACCTTCAGGTGGCGCGTTACGCCGTGCATGGTCAGGTCGCCCTCGGCCACTACCGGTACTGCGCCGGCAGCCGCCAGCGTTTCGGGTTTCCAGTCCAGCAGCCGGCCGCTGAACGTGGCCTTGGGGTATTTCTCCGACTCCAGGTAGTTCTCGTTGAAATGCTCCTGCATGAGGCTGCGCTTGAACTGGAACGAGCGGATAGGCACGCTGAAGGCCAGCTGCCCGGTGCGGGTGTCCAGCACGGCGGCCAGCTGCTGGCTGCGGGCTTCAATGTCTTCGAGGGGGCTGGCCGAAAAAAAGGAAACGGTACCCGCGCGCGTCTGGTAGCGGGTGGGTTGCGCGGTGCCGGGCCGGTAGGCCAGCAGCAACGCCAGCAGCAGAAAGCCGGTGAAGTAGCGCATAGCTCAGTTGTTGGGCATTCCGGCGCGCACCCACTGCCGCAGGCGGGCAATGTCGCACGTGGCCAGTTGAGGTTGGTTCTGGGGCATGGCCGGGTAGCCGGCAGCGTGCGTTACCACCCCCAGCAGCCGCCCGTCGGCCGCTACCTGCTGCACCTGGGCGTAGGTTTCGAGGCGCACGTTGCCGTTGCGCAGGGCATTGTTGTGGCAGCTCACGCACCGCTGCTGCAACAGCGGTGCGACGGTGCCCGTGAATGAAACAGCCGTCGAGTCGCAGGCCGGGGCAGGCGGGGCGTTGCCCAGCAGGTCTTCCACGCTGTCGTAGGTGCAGGCGGAGGTGGTCAGCAGGCCTGCCAGCAACAGCAGCAGCAGGCCCCAGGCCGGCCGCCGGCCAGTGGTGAGCAAAGTGGCCAGGCACTCACCCCCGCGTACAGCCCGGCCACCCGGAGGTACCAGCCGACTCATGGCGTTGCCACCAGCCATTGGTCACCCTCACTCACGAGTCCGTGTCCTTCTACCCGGCCGCGAGTCAGGTTATCGGCCGTGTAGTAATAGAGCGGTTTGCCCTTGTAGGTCAGCTGGGCCGTGGAGGCCGTGCCGTCGCCGTAAGGGCCACCGCCGCCGGCCGTGGTGCGGGTAATGGTCCCGAAGTCGGCGGCTCTCAGCAGGGAGGGAAACACCCGCCCCGAGGTAGTAAACGGCGGCCACAGCGCCTCACAGGAGCCAGTGCAGTTGGTGGGCAGGGTGTTGGGGTTCAGGTCGTCTTTGTGGAAGAAATACAGCGTGCGGCCTTTGCCATCAACCAGGAAACTGCGGGTGGCCGTCTGGTTGGTGGCTTTGTCGGTTACAACCTTGGTGGCTACCATCACGGAGTACGTGGGGTTCACCACGTACCAGATGTTGCCCACGCCGTTGCCGGTGGTCTGGCCGGCGGCTTCGCGCACATTCTGCCCGTTCACGGCCGGCGCGTAGTAGTACAGGGGCCAGCCTTTGTAGGTGGTTTGCGGCTGGCCGCTGGCCGTCGTCTGGGTTGTGAAGTCAGCGGCCTGCAATCCGTCGCCCACCTGAATATCGGCTTCGTAGAAAATGGGCCACACGTCGGCGCAGCCCCCGGTACACACGTTCTGGCCGTCCACGTCGCGGGTGAAGTAGTACAGCGTGTTCCCGGCTTTATCTGTAAGGAAAGTACCCAGCGTGGCCGAGGTTACCAGCTTGATGGTGGGGTCGGGGGTGGGTTGGGTAGGCTGGTCGTCGGAGTTGTTGCAGGCCGTGAGCAGCAGCCAGCCAAGGAGCAAGGCAAGGCCAGCCCCCGCGCCCAACCGGGAGCGGCGAAACAGAGAAAGTGCCATGATGGAAAGGAAAATAAGTGGGAGAAAAAGGCCGTACGCTCCCGGGCCCGCTCCGGAACGGGCCATTGAGATACGCACGCCTGCAAGGAAAATACTTGCTACGGAGCCGTCGGACGCGGCCGGAACAGGCCGTACTTCACGCCCAGCAACAGGCCGGCGCTACTCAATTTAATCTGACCAAACCCTACGCTGCCCAGTGGCATTTTTACAAAAGGCTCAGCCTGCACCATCCAGCGGCTGCCGGCGGCGTGTTCCATGCCCACACTCAGCTGTACCAGGCGGAAAGGCGCATTACTGCCCCGTGCCAGGCTCCAACTCCGGCTTACGTAGCGGCCGTTCAGCTCGTAGAGGTAGGTGTACCGTTCGTTTCGCATGAATAGGGAGGTAAGGCCAGCAGTGGCGTAAAACGTATGGGTGGGTCGCAGAATGGCGTCGTAGCGCACATCCAGCGGTATTTCCAGAATGCGGCAGTTGGCTTCTACCTGGTCGATGGGAATTCGGTGCGTCCAGTAATCCGGCGGCGGATTATAGTCGGCTCCGTGGGCAGCGTACCGCTTGACGCTGCGCACCAGGCCCGTGCGCACCCGCCACCGGGGCAGCACCCGATACTCCAGCAACACGCCCACCGTGCCGCCCACGCGTGGGGCCGGGCCAGGCAGAAGCGCCGTAGCCTCCGGCCCCCCCGTGAGGCCCAGTAGCAGCCGGGAGGTGGGCACTAGGCGCAAGGGCCGGTGCAGAGTTGTATCGGTTAGGGCAACGGGTGGGCTAGGAGCTGCGGCCAGTACTTGCGGAGCGAGCAGGGAATCTGTGTCTGCTGCTGGTACGGAGGCCGCCGTCAACGTTTCCGGTATCGGTTGGGTACCCGTCTCGGGTACTGCCGGCCGGGCTGTGGCCACCTCCGCGGCTCCCATTGGTGCGGCGGACAGTAGCACGGAACCTGTCTGCTCAGGATAGTGGGTTGCTTGCTTTGCAGGTGGCCGGTGGTGGACTACTGCCAGCAGAAGAGCCTGCCGGTGGTCAGCTGCCAGAGCTTTGTCGGCCACGGCTGTAGTACGGGAAGTCGCCCGCTGACTTGGAGCCGCCAGCTGCTCCTCCCGACCAACACCGTCCCGTGGAATCGGTAGTGGCGACGCGCTGCTTGCGGCCTGCGGTGGCTGGTTAGCTGGCTGGGAGCGGGTAGTAACGGTCGGGCTATGGCCAGGTACGAGGCCAGAAGAGGTTTTCGCGGTAGCCGCAGACGTATCGGTCCAGAGGGTGCGTCCGCCAGTGGCTTGCCACAGCCCCACCAGTAGCAGCACCAGCGCTACTTCCGCAACAAACAGCCGCGCCACCCGGCGGCGCACCAGCTGTTGCAGTTGCTGCTGTTGCGCTGCGGTATCCAGCTGCTCTTCCACTTTCAGCCAGCCCGTCAGGGATACCTCGTCAGGGTATGCCTCGGCTCCGTGCCGGAATAGCCGGTCCAGCTCCTCATCTGACATATCCGGCGTACGCATGGTGATGGTGGTGTTTAAGCAGCGTTTTGAGGTGGGCCCGGGCTTTGAAGAGGTTTGATTTCGACGCCCCGGTAGAAATGCCCAGGCTCTCGGCAATTTCTTCGTGGGAGTAACCGTCGATGGCGAACAGGTTGAACACCGTGCGGTAGGCCGGGGGCAGCTGTTCAATCAGCCGCAGCAACTCCTCAAACGACAGCGCATCGAGGGGGGTGGGGCCAGTATCGGCCGGGTAGTGTTCGGCCGCTTCCAGGTCAGTTTGCAGGCTATAGCGGTGGTGGGTGCGAAAGTGGTCGATGGCGGTACGGACCATAATGCGCCGCAGCCACCCCCGCAGCGAGCTTACCAAATCGTGCGGGTAACGACTGGGGTCGAAGCGCGGCAACTCCTGGAATACTTTCACGAAACCGTCGTTTACGGCTTCCTGAGCTACATCTGAGTTGTGCAGGTAGCGGCGGCAAATGCTATAGCCGTAGGGAAAGAACTGCCGGTAAAACTGCCGCTGACTGGCACGCTCCAATCCCTGACACCCGGCCAGTAGATTGAGCAACAGCGCAGGATCAGGAGCGGGGGCGGCCACGGGAACAGAGCGTCTGGTTACTACACCACTCGGTGCGGGCTTCCGAAAGGTTGCCTGAAGTATTCAGATAAGTTAATAAAAAAAGAGCCCGACCACTTGGCCGGGCTCTTTCAGGTAAAAAAGGGTAAGCTGCCGATTATCAGCAGGAACCGATGCGTAATCCGCCGCTTAGGCTTGCGCAGCGGTGTTCAGCTTAGGCGCGTCGGCTTCGGCCGTATTGAGGCGGTCCTTCTCCTTGCGGCCGTAGGTGTCCAGAATCAGCGGCGCGGCAATGTAGAGCGAGGAGTACGTGCCGAAGATGATACCAATAATCATGGCGAAGGAGAACGAGCGGAGCGTTTCACCCCCGAAGATGTACAGTACCACCATTACCAGGAATACTGTGGTGAACGTAATCATGGTGCGGGAGAACGTGCTGTTCAGGGCCGGGTTTACCACCTGCGCGAAGGTCAGGTGCTTGTTCTCACGCAGATATTCCCGGATTCGGTCGTAGATAACGATGGTGTCGTTCATCGAGAAACCAATGGTCGTCAATATAGCCGCCACGAATACCTGGTCCATCTCATAGTTCAGGCCAAATGCCCGCGCAATTGGGAAAGAGGCAATTACAATCAGCGCATCGTGGAACAGGGCTACCACGGCTGCCATAGAATACTGCCATTTCTCAAAACGGAACAGTACGTACACGAAAATAGCCAGCAGCGTGAGGCCCAGGCTCAACACCGAAGTACGCTTGATGTCGTCGGCAATAGTTGCCCCTACTTTTGAGGAGCTTACTTTTGTCGGCGACAAAGCTGCGTACTTCGTATTCAGGCCTTTAAACATCGCCTCTTCCACTTTCTTATCGGCGTCTGCGCCCTCATCTGTCGCCAGATAGCCGGTAGTGATACGCAGCCGGTTCTCGGCTCCGAAGGTTTTCACTTCCGTGCCCGCACCGCCAAAGTACTCATCGGTCAGCAGGTCGCGCACGTCAGAAGCCACTACGGGCTTGCTGAAATTCACGATGTACTCGCGGCCTCCCCGGAAGTCAACGCCCAGGTTAGGCCCGCCCTGCAGGTACATCAGCCCGAAGCCGATGAGGATAAACACCGTAGACAAGGTGTAGGCAATCTTACGCTTGCCCACAATATCCAGATTGAGCCCCTTAAACAAGTTGCGCGAGATAGGGGTGCTGAAGCTGAGGGTGGTGGTGTTGTTCTTCACCATGCGCTCAATGATGAGACGCGACACGTACACGGCCGACAGGAACGAGGTGAACACGCCAATACCCAGGGTAATGGCGAAGTTCTGCACCGGACCCGTGCCGAAGAAACCCAGAATCAGGGCAATGATGAGCTGCGTTACGTTGGAGTCGAAAATGGCTGAAACCGCCCGGGAATAGCCTTTGTTGATGGCGTCGGTTGGCTGCAGTCCATGGTCGAGTTCCTCCCGGATCCGCTCAAAGATCAGTACGTTGGCATCTACCGAAGCCGCAATTACCAGCAGCAAACCGGCAATACCGGGCAGCGTAAGGGCAAACGACAGCTGGGCCAGCACGCCCATAATCAGGAACAGGTTGAACAGCAGAGCAGCGTTGGCTACCAGGCCGGCGCGGCCGTAGTAAGCGGCCATGAATACCATAATAATGGCCAGACCACCCAGCGTAGAGTACAGGCCCTGATTAGTGGCTTCCTTGCCCAGCGAAGGGCCTACCACGGCTTCTTCCACAATGCGGGTAGGAGCGGGCAGCTTACCGGCTTTCAGAATGTTTGCCAGATCCTGAGCTTCCTCAATGGTGAAGTTACCCGAAATGCTGGAGCTACCGCCGGCAATTTCGGCCTGCACTACGGGGGCTGAGTACACGTTGTCATCGAGCACAATGGCCACTTGGCGGCCGATGTTGGCTCCGGTGAGCCGCTCCCATTTGCGCGCACCGTTGGGGTTCATCTGCATGCTCACTTCGGCACGGCCGCTCATCTGGTCAAAGTCGCCGCGGGCCTCGCTGATTACTTCGCCGCCAATCGGGGCTTCCACGTCACGCGCCTTCCGGATAGCGTAGAGTTGCAGGTATTCCTGGCCGTCAATTACATCGGGCTTCACGCCCCACATGAAGGTGAGGTTGGTGGGCAGTACCGCGCGGGTATCAGGGCTACGCAGCATGGCATTCACGCGGGCAGTATCCCGAATGTTCGAGCCCAGCGTGCCGGGCATGGTGAACAGGCTGGCCAGAACGTTTTTCTGCGGCGCTGCCGAGTCAGCTTTTGCCGTGGTCTTCGGGTCTTTTTTAGCCAACTGGCTGGCCAGAGAAGTCGAGTCGCCGGCAGCGGTAGCAGCAGCGGCCGTATCGGTAGCGGCCTGGGCAACGGCGGGCGTAGCGGTAGCCTGCTCCTTGGCGCTCAGTACCTGGTTCAGTTGGTTCAGGTAGGGGGCAAACTCATCCTGCCGCCACACTTCCCAGAACTCCAGCTTGGCCTGGCCCTGCACCAGCTTCCGTACCCGGTCGGGGTTATCTACGCCGGGAAGCTCAATCTGAATGCGGCCGGTACCTTTTACCCGCTGAATGCTGGGCTGGCTGGTGCCAAACTTGTCAATCCGGGTACGCAGAATGTTGAAAGAGCGGTCAATGGCTTCTTCAATCTGCTTGTTGATTTCGCTTACTACCTTTTCGTTGGACGCGTTGATGTCAATGGCACCTTTGTTGGTCGTGTTGGCAAAAATGCGGGCCATCTTATCGGAAGGCGCAATTTGCTGGAACGATTGGGCAAACAGGGTCGTGAAAGGCGTAGACGGATTGGTTTTGCGCAGTTCCTGCGCCTGGGTCATGGCCTTGTTGAAAACCGGATCTTTGGAGTTGCCGCTCATGGCGCGCACAATTTCCACCGGCGAAACCTCCAGGGTCAGGTGCATACCGCCGTTCAGGTCTAGGCCCAGGCCTAGCTCCGACTGCCGCACATCTTTGTAAGTAAGCGGGCCGAACACGGGCGCGCGCCACACCGAATCGAGGTAGTGCTGCCGCTGCTTTTCGTTGGTCTGGCCGCTGCGCGAAGCGTAGCGCGCTGCATCCCGCTGCACCCCACGCGAAACGAGGGTCAGCGAGAGGAAGTAAATGCACAACGCCGACACAAGCAGCGTCAGCGTAATGATGAGTCCTTTATTACGCATGAAAAAGTGGGTTGATAATTCGGAAAGGAGGAAGCCGACGTGTGTAGAAGTGGCGCTAATGACTGCTTGAGCCGTATCGTGCCGCAACTGGCATACAGCCACCCGCGTCAGCAGGCGGTGAGGCTGGAACAATAGCGCAGAAAATGGGAAAATTGACCCCGCCCGCTAAGGAGCCTGGGGCGACAGCGCAGCCTGCAGGAGTCGCGTCCGGAAAACGTCCGGAATGGCGCTGGGGCGGGAGCGGGGAGCTGTGGGGCAGGCTGGCAGCCACCGCGAAATGGGTAGCAGCACCGGAAACGGCAGCCAGGCATCGGCCACCGGAGCCACCACCCAACTCAGCGGTGAAGTAGCTTCGAGGTTCACGCGCTGCTTTATCACGGCCGTGCGCGGTGCGGCATCCACACGGGCCTGGTGGCCGGCGGGCAGCACTCGCAGCGTAGCCACGGCCTGGTGGTTCAGCCCCAGCACCATCAGCAACGTGGCTGTGATGAGGGCAAAACGCAGGCGAGGCAAAAACGCGGTGAGGAAAAGCAACGTGGCGGGGGTAAGAGCTACAAATATAGGTTTTTGCGTCCGGGGCTGCAAAAGCTGTTTCCGCAGCCCAGAAACCGGGTAAAAAAAGCGCCTCCGAGGTCGTCGGAGGCGCTTTGTGGCGGGGCTGCACGCTAAGGCTGGTACAACTAATTGGCGGCGGCTACCTTACTGCGTAGAAAGGAAACCAGCACGTCCAGGCCTTTCTCGAAGTGGCGGTTGTTGGGAATCACAATGTCGGCGTCCTGCTTGAACGGCTGGATGTACTTCTCATAAGTAGGCGCTACGTGGTTAGTGTAGCGGTAGAGCACGTCGGCCAGGTCGTAGCCCCGCTCGTCCCGGTCGCGCACGATGCGGCGCTGCAGCTTCACGTGTTCCTGCGCGTCGATGTACACTTTCAGATCAAGCAGCTTGGCTACTTCCTCAAAGTAAAACACGAAGATGCCTTCTACCACCACAATAGGAGCGGGCCGGAAAATCAGCTCGGCGGGCACCACGTTGGGGTTATTAAAGGTGTACTCCTGGCGACGCACTTCCAGGCCCTGACTGATGCGCAGCACATCGGCCGCGTAGGCCGCCGAGTCGATGCTGCCGGGTAAATCAAAGTTGGTGACGCCCTGGGCATCTACCGACTGGTTTTCCCGGGGGTGGTAGTAATTGTCCTGCGAAATCAGACAGATTTCTTCCTCGGGAAATGAAGCCAGCAGCCGGCGCAGAAAGGTGGTTTTGCCGGAGGCGCTGCCGCCCGTGATACCGACGATGAAGGGGTGTTGCATGGTGGGGGGAATAGGCCCGTACCGGAAGGGCCAACCCTGCAAAAGTAAGAAATCTAGCGGAGGCTGCCGGCCAAATGCTGAAATTGTAAAGCGAGCATACCGATAAGTCGCCTGTTTTGACCGGTGCAAGGCCGGGTAAAGGCTAAACCTCCGTTGCGCTACTGAGCACCTGCGCCCGCCAGAAATTGCACGAGCCCGCCTACGGCGCGGCTACGGTGACTGATGGCGTTTTTCTCTGCCAGCGTCATTTGGGCAAACGTGCGGCCATCTCCCTCCGCTGGTTGAAATATGGGGTCGTAGCCAAAGCCCTCGGTACCCTGAAGCTGCTCGGTAATATACCCGGCTACTGCGCCCTCAAACGTGTGTACTTCCTGGTCCGAAAGCACCAAAGCCACTACCGTGCGGAACTGCGCGCTGCGGTCCGCAGCCCCTTGCAACTCGTGCAGCAGTTTCTGCACGTTGTCTTCGGCGCGGCGCTGGGGGCCGGCGTACCGGGCCGAGTACACGCCCGGCGCACCAGCCAACGCGCTAACTTCCAGGCCGGTATCATCGGCGAAGCAGGTCACGCCGAAATGGTCCCACACGTACCGGGCCTTCTGCAAGGCGTTGCCCTCCAGCGTATCCTGGGTTTCGGGGAGTTCCTCGGTGCAGCCGATATCGGCCAGACTCAGCAACTCGACTGATGCGGGCAGCAGCGGCCGGATTTCATCCAGTTTGTGGGCATTGTTGGAAGCAAAGCAAAGACGCATGGCGTAGGGAGAGTAATTGGGTAGCTGAGTAAGATGTGGCCCTGTGCCAGTATTCGTTTCACCGAAACGGCCGCAACAACGCGCAAACAGACGAAACGGATGTGTTGCGCCGCAAATCCACTCAGTCGTAAAATTACTTAGTTACTCCGTTTACTCAGCTACTCCCTAACGGAACATGAGCTTGATGGTGTCCCAGGAGCGGACCATCATGCTTTCCTCGGCTGGTGTGGGCGTGGTATGAAAGGTGCGCAGGCCGGTGGCCGTATGCACATCGAGGCGGTAGATGACGGGGCCGCGCCCGGCCGTGGTGCGATACACGTTCTGGTCGAGGTAGTGGGGCTGGGCGGTGGGGCTCAGGCGGGCGAGTCGGTCGAAGTCGTCAGCGGGGTAATCCTGGCGGTACACGTCGTAGCCGCTGACGCCCGGCTCATGGGCCGCATTCCACTCCAGATGCACACTGTCGCCCTGGGTCTGGGCCCGGAACAGCGTAACGCCCGCCCCATACGCCAACGCAGAGAGCAGCAGCAAGACAAGCAGAGCAGTAGCGGTTCGGGGCATAGAAACGGCGGAATAGCAGCGTAGCAAAGATGGAGTAAGTATACAGGTATCCGGCCATAAAGTACGTGATGCCAGTGTTAAGTCTGACTGGGCGCGCGGAAAAGGAGGAAAGAGCTTTTGAAATTCGGACGTAACGTGTACTTTTGCAGTCCCTTCCGCAAAATCGGCCGGGACCAAGGTACAAACGGCACTACGACCATGAAAAAAGACATTCACCCCGAGTATCGCGAAGTCGTGTTTCAGGACACCTCCAGCGGCTTCAAATTTGTAACCCGCTCCACGATGAACTCTGCTGAGAACATCACGATGGAGGATGGCAAGACTTACCCCGTTATCAAGGTGGAAGTTAGCTCGGAGTCGCACCCTTTCTACACTGGCAAAAACGTGCTCCTCGACACGGCTGGCCGCGTAGAAAAGTTCATGACCCGTTACAAGAAGAAATAGCTTTTCGTAAGCTACCAGCAGGTAGCTGCCGGCTGTTAGCTTTTCTTAAAGAACTCCCTCCCAAACCCGGAGGGAGTTTTTTATTTGCCATTTTTACGCCCTCATGCTTCCAGTAGCTGAACCCGGCCGCCGGAACTATCAGCTAACCGCCAGTAGCTAACCGCGAAGAAAAATATGCACGTTCTGCTTTTTGATGACCCTGCCATCCGGCCTCACCTGCTGCCGTTTACTTTTACCCGGCCCGTGGCGGCGCTGCGTTGCGGCATCCTCACGCTGGCCGAAAAGTGGCAGCACCGGCTGGGCGTCGAGCAGGTCGGGTACCTGACCCAGGACTATCTGCAGGCGAAGTTTCCGGCCGGTAACACGCAGGGGCCGGCCCTGGTCATCAACGGGGCCGTGTGCCCCGATGACCTGCTCACCCGTCAGGTGCAGGCGCTAGTACCCGGCGAGGCCTTGTTTGATGGCGAACTGCTGGTGGCAGCCCATTTAGCGGACGCCACGCAGGTGGCCGAGCTGATCCAGGAAGGCTTCCAGAAAACCCGCGACGTGGCCGAGCCCGTGACCGTCATCCGGGAGGTCTGGCACCTATTCCTGCGCAACGGGGCCGAAATCCGCCGCGACTTTGCGCTGCTGACGGCCGGCCGCACCTCGGCCCCCATCGGCGACGCGCATACCATCGTGTACGCGCCGGAAAATATCTTCATCGAGCCGGGCGTGAAAATCCGGGCGGCCATCCTCAACGCTGAAAACGGTCCGATTTACCTGGGGCGTAACTCGCAGGTGCACGAGGGCGCCATTATCAGCGGGCCGCTGGCCCTTTGCGAGGGCAGCCACATCAACCCCGGGGCCAAAATGCGCGGCGACAACACCGTGGGGCCGTACTCGAAAGTGGGGGGGGAAGTGGGCAACAGTATCCTGCTGGGCTACGCCAACAAGGGCCACGACGGCTACCTGGGCAACTCCGTCATTGGTGAGTGGTGCAACCTGGGGGCCGATACCAACACCAGCAACCTCAAGAACAACTACGCGCCGGTCAAAATCTGGAGTCACTCGGCGGGCCGCTTCGTGAATACCGGCCAGCAGTTCTGCGGCCTGATGATGGGTGACCATAGTAAGTGCGGCATCAACACCATGTTCAACACCGGCACGGTGGTGGGCGTAGGGGCGAACATCTTCGGGGCCGGCTTTCCCCGCACCTTCATCCCGAGCTTCAGCTGGGGCGGCGCTGCTGGCTTCGAAACCTTCAAGCTCCCCAAAGTAACCGAAGTAGCGGAACGCGTAATGGCCCGCCGCCAACTGGCCTACGATGCCGTGGAGCAAGGCATCATGCAGCACGTCTACGACGCCACCGCCAAGGACCGGGTGTGGGAGCGGACTACGCCAGCAGCTCCGCAAGCGGGAGTAGAGTTGTAGAGCATATGAAATAGCCTTTCGCGCTTATACCTGATACTTCTCTGTCAATGCGTTTCTCCGAAATTCCCGGTCAGCAGCAGGTGAAGCAGATGCTGCTGGGCGGCGTGCGGCGCAACCACGTGGCCCACGCGCAGCTGTTTCGCGGGGCTGAGGGCTCGGCGGCCCTGGCCCTGGCCCTGGCGTACGCGGCATTTCTGAACTGCGAGGCCCGCACGCCGGAGGCTGAGGATTCCTGCGGCCACTGCCCGAGCTGCCAGAAAATCGACAAGCTCATTCACCCCGACCTCAACTTCATCGTGCCCGTGACCACCACCAAGGCCGTGGCGAAGGAGGCGGTGACCAGCAAGTTCGGGGCGGAATGGCGCAGCTTCGTGCTCGAAAGCCCCTACCAGGGCCTCAACGACTGGATGCAGCACATCGGGGCTGAGAACAAGCAGGGCAGCATTTCCAAGGAAGAAAGCGTGCAACTGCTGCGGCTGGTGAGCCTCAAAGCCTTCGAGGCTCGGTTCAAGCTGGTCATCATCTGGCTGCCTGAGCTGATGCACCCGGCCGCCGCCAACGCCGTGCTGAAGCTGCTGGAGGAACCGCCACCCGCCACCGTATTTCTGCTGGTGAGCTATGCGCCTGAGCAACTGCTGCCCACCATCATCAGCCGGGTGCAGCCGGTGGTGGTGCGGGCCGTGGCCGAGCCGGAGCTGGCCGCCTGGCTGCACGATACCCGGCAGGTGCCCGAGATGAAAGCTCACCAGTTGGCCCAACTCACGCAGGGCAACATTGGCGAAGCCTTGGCGGCGCAGGGTGCTACGGCCGCTGAGCACGACTACTTCCGGCTCTTTACCGACTGGATGCGCACCTGCTACGGCAACAAAGTGGCCGAGATGCTGGAGAAAAGCGACGAGTTTCAGAAGCTGGGGCGCGAAAACCAGAAGGAGTTTCTGCAATACGCCCTCACGCTGGTGCGCAAGGTGCTGCTGTTCGGCCTCGATGCCCAGTTGGTGCCGCACTTGCCCACGCAGGAGCAGGCATTTGTGCAGAACTTCAGCCGCTTCGTGACGCCCCGTAATGCTGCGCCGCTGGCCCAGGAACTCAACGAGGCGCATTACCATGTGGAGCGTAATGCCAACCCGCGCATGATTTTTCTGGACATCTCCTTACGCGTAGCCGAGTTGCTCCGGCAGGCTTGAGCTGTCAGGATAGTACCCTGTAGCTTCTAAAACGCTGAAAGTACAGCTTGGTCAAATACTATAGCCAGTGTTAAAACTGCTATAGTCAGTCGGGCAATGAGGGCAGCGTATCTTTGTGGCGGCATGAGCCGCAGGTGCCGCGCCGCTTCAAGTTTCTCATTTTACGTTTCTATTTCCAAGTGAAAACTTCCATTCGCATTGGTACGCGCGGCAGCAAACTGGCTTTGTGGCAGGCCAACCATGTAGCCGACCAGCTGACAGCCGCCGGCCTCACCCCGGAAATCGTCATCATCACTACCAAAGGCGACGTGGTGCTGGACCGCTCGCTCGATAAAATCGGTTCTAAGGGAGTTTTCACCGAGGAGCTGGAAGAGAGCCTGCGTACCGGTCATATTAATATTGCCGTGCACAGTGCCAAGGATGTGCAGAGCACTATTCCGGCCGATCTGGAACTCCTGGCCTTTATGGAGCGGGAGCGGGTAAACGATGTGGTAGTAAGCTTTGACCCGGACCTGGACCTGCAGCGCCCCGATCTGGTACTGGGCACCAGCAGCACCCGCCGCAAGGCCATGCTGCGGCGGTTTCTGCCTCATGCTACCACGGCCGAGGCGCGCGGCAACCTGCAAACCCGCTTGCGTAAGCTGGAAGAAGGCCAGTATCATGCCCTTGTGCTGGCCTACGCCGGCGTCCACCGGATGGAGTATGATGGGTTCATCACCCATATTCTGCCCGAAACGCAGTACGTACCGGCCACCGGCCAGGGCAGCGTAGCCATTGAATGTGCCTGCAACCTGGAGCCGGCCCTCAAAGCCGAGCTGCACCGCATCCTCGACCACGCCGCCACCCACGTGTGCCTGGCTACTGAGCGGGCCTTCCTGCGTACGATGGAAGGTGGTTGCAGCATTCCCAGCTTCGCGCTGGCTACCCTTACCGCCGATGGCCAGACGGTACAGCTCCACGGCGGCCTCATTAGCCTCGACGGTCAGCAGTTCATTGAGGAAACTAGCACTGCCCCGCTCGCGGAAGCGGAGCGACTCGGAATTCAGGTGGCAGAAAGTGTATTGGGGCGCGGCGGCCAGCAAATTCTGGATGACATCCGGCGGGAGCGGGAGTAACTATATACTTTATAGCAAGGCTACTATGAGTAAGATGTTATGCATGAGGTTATTAATTGTTGTCTTGGCCAGTCTATTCACTTCGTCGTGTAATAAAAAAGATGAACAAACGTCCAGATCAGAATTCATGGATGCTCAGAAGTTTTCTCCAAAGCTTTTGAAGCAAGCAAGAGCTATAACAGATAGGATGTTGAACGAGCCTGTCGATATTCGGCTCCCTGCTCATGCTGCTATTCGTGACGCGAATACGGCAATTACTATTGCCGAAGCACTCGCATTCAGTGAATTTGGTGAGAAAGAAGTGAGAGACGAACGGCCATATAACGTCATGTATATTGATGGTTACTGGGTTGTCACGGGTTCTATGAAAGAAGCTATTGTGGATACCGACAAACACGTGACAATAGGAGGTGTTTTTGAAGTGATTTTGGATGCTAAGGATGGCCGAGTATTGCGTTTAACCCACGGTGAATAAACTCACACTTATGCTGTCTGTCGGAGCATAACTAATGCTTCCCTCTACCAAACAGTGTGTATAAAAGCAGCGCGAAAATGGCCCCGCTGGTATCAGCCAACATATCCTTCTGCGCATCCCAGATGTCACCCTGGCTGCCCAGGAAGGCGGCCCCGGCGTCGCCACCTGCCAACTCAGCATACACCCATTCAATCAGCTCATAGCTCATGGCTACCGTGCCGATAACGCACAGCGGCAGCAGATAGCTAAGGAAACGCGTGCGGATAAGGTCGCGCTGGTCAAGGTATTCAATGAGCGCATAGGCATAAAAGCCCACCGAAAAGTGCGCCACCCGGTCGTACATATTGCGCTTAAAGCCGAACAGGTTGTTGAACCAGTCGAACGGTACTTTCTCGAAAGTATAATGGCCGCCTATCGTGTGCATGAAGATGAGCACGCTCATCAGTCCATACGCCAGATTCGAGAACCGTACGCCACGCTGGTACAATACTACCAGCACCACTACAATCAAGAAAATCGGCACGTTCTCGGCCCACCAGGTGCCCCGTTCAGCGGGGCTGATGCCCAACACCACGAATTCGAGTAGGTAAATGGCCAGTAACAGCTTGGGAAACCAATGCGTACGGGTTGGGGTAAGAAGTGCAGTCATGCGAAGGGAGGGGAAAGGTTGAGTTCGGGGCAGCATACGTAAAACCCGCCCCCGAGCCGGTATCCGGTCGAAAATTCCCCCTTTTCTGACTTCCGGCCTGACTTGATAGCAGTAGCAGAACTGCCGATTACAGCCTGGCGGCAACCGGCGAAATGGGCAAAAGGCGGCCAAGCTCCTTGAAACCGCGTAATTTTGTGGCTCCGCTTTTCCCGTCTCCTATGAAAACTATTTTTCGCCGTACCCTTTGGGTCGGTTTAGTGCTGAGTTTGATGGTATCGGTTGCCCAAGCAGCCAAGGGTCCGCGCAAAACCAAAAAAGATCAGGTCGTTACTATTAGCACGCCGCAGGGCACCATCCGGTTGGTGCTGTTCGAGGTGACGCCTTTACACAAAGCCAATTTCCTGAAGCTGGCCGCCAGTGGGTTTTATAATGGCACTACATTTCACCGCGTCATTCCCGGCTTTATGATTCAGGGCGGCGACCCAAATTCCAAGGATGATGACCCCGGTAACGACGGGGCCGGCACGGCCGATGCCCAACTGATTCCGGCCGAAATTCGTCCGGAGCTGAGCCATAAGCGCGGGGCAGTGGCTGCCGCCCGCACCCCCGATTTTGTGAATCCGCAGCGTCAGAGCAGCCCCTCGCAGTTTTACATCGTGCAGAACCCGCAGGGTACGCCCCACCTTGACGGGCAGTACACCGTGTTCGGGCAGGTTATCAGCGGCCAGGACGTGGTGGACCAGATTGCCCGGCAGGCCGTAGCCGAGCGCAACCGCCCCGTCACGGATATTAAAATGACCGTGACGGTGGATAAGCTCAAAAAGAAGAAAATCACGGAGCTTTACGGCTACCAGTACTAAGCCGTCATGAAGATTCTCGTAACAGGTTCCAATGGCTTGCTGGGTCAGAAGCTTATTGCGTTGCTGCAGCAGCAGGCTGGGGTAGAAGTGGTTGCTACTTCTCGCGGAGCTAATAAAATGGCCGCCCTGTACCCGGAAGTGCGGTTTGTTGCGTTGGATGTCGCCAATCGGGAGCAGGTGCAGCAGGTACTGCAGCAGGAAAAGCCCTCTCATCTGCTGCACACGGCCGCCATGACCAACGTGGATGAATGTGAGCTCCAGCAGGCGGAATGCTGGCAGCAAAACGTGACAGCCGTTCAATATCTGGTGGAGGCCTGTGAGCAACAGCACATCCATTTGCTGCACCTAAGCACTGATTTCGTATTCAGCGGTATCGAAGGGCCGCTTCGGGAAGATGCGGAGCCCGCACCGGTGAATTTTTACGGACAGAGCAAGCTGGCGGCCGAGCAACTGGTGCAACACTGCCAGACTCCCTGGGCAATTCTGCGCACGGTGCTGGTGTACGGCGTTGCCCACGAGTACGGTCGCACCAATATTGTGCTTTGGGTGCGCGACTCGCTGCAGGCCGGCAAGCCCATCAACGTAGTAAACGACCAGTTCCGGACACCTACACTGGCCGAAGACTTGGCGCAGGGTTGCTGGCTGGCCGCCCGTCATAACGCTACCGGAATCTACCACCTCAGTGGCCGGGAACTGTATACGCCGTACCAAATGGCCATGCAGGTAGCTGCTTTTTTTGGCCTTAATGTGGCCCTGATTACTCCCGTTGATGCCAGTACTTTTTCGCAGCCGGCAAAGCGTCCGTTGCGTACCGGCTTTGTTATCAGTAAGGCTGAAGGTGACCTGGGCTATTACCCGAGGTCCTTCGCAGAAGGCATTGCGCTGGTAGCGGTTCAGGCTATGGAAGCACTCTAGCCGAAGTCCTAATCAGGAACGGTTATAACGCAAAAAACCCGTAGACAACGCCCACGGGATTTTCACACACCTATTGCAACAACCTTACAGTGACGAAGCATGCTGCGAGCAGCCGCAGGATCTTCGTACTGAAATTATTTTTTCTTAAAAATCGTCGGATGGCGTTACCAGCCCGACAAGTAAACCGCCAATCAAGAAGGCACTGCCACTATTTAGAGCAGCCAGGCCTAAGTCGTATGACACCGATTCTCCATCAATCGTCAGATACCCCGGAGCTTTACCCGCCGCCTGACGGGCGAATTCCAACTGCAGACGCAGCGCAATTTCCTGACGACGCTTGGCGAGATAGGTTCTCATGAGTATGGGTGACAAAGCGAGTTAGCTGAAACCCTCAGCCCTGTTGCGCTTGCCGTTCCATATGACAATATTATAGCATATAAGAGCTCGTGTAAAGGACACTTCTTGTGTTAGTGTGACTATATTGATTTTGCTATAAAACAGTATTATTTCTATTGTATTTAATGAATATTGCTGTTTTCCTATTGAAATAGAGGGGATTATTACTCATGAACTCCGCCGATGATCGGAAATGAATGGCAATAAAATGCTGATTTGTGACATCAGATGGTGCTCATTTTCGCCGGGCGAGCAGCTGTAAACTCAAAATAGTGAGCAATAAAGCCAGACCGGGCCAGGCCAGCAGCCACCAGTCGGTGGGAGACTGGCGGATACCGGCCAGTAACCGACCCCAGCTGGGTACTTCAGGTGGGAGGCCCACGCCCAAAAAAGAAAGCGTCGTCTCAAACCCGATAAGCATGGCCACCGTGAGAGGAAACCGGGTGAGCAGAACCTGCCACGTATTGGGCCAGATGTGACGTCGGATAATCTGAGTAGCTGGCAAGCCCGCCGCTTCGGCTGCTTCGGCGTACGGCAGGGCTTTTACCCGCAAAGTGGCCGCTCGCATCAGTCGGGCGGGCGTAGTCCAGCAGGTGAGGCTAAGCAATAGTAACAAGCCACTCAGGGAAGGTCGCTGCACTGCGGCCGCAATCAGCACCAGTACCAGCAAGGGTAGCGAATCAAGCAGCGAAATCATTCCCATCACCAGCGTGTCAACGGGAACAGGCACACCCCGCCAGCCTCGGAATACCTGACGGCCTCCCAGCCAGAGCAGCATGGCCAGACAAGGCAGCAGCAGGAGTTGTGCAACCAGCCAGCGCGGCCCGATAATTACGCTCGAAACCAGTGGAAGCAGAATGCTTAGCAACAGTTGAGGAGAAGCCTGCCAGCGGGTATTCTGCAGAAACCCTGCTAGGCTGCCCATTACAGCCCCTAACAAAAAAGTAAGCAACGTGGCGGGTACACTTACTACCACCACCGTACGGGCACCTTGTAATAACGCCTGCCCTACATCCAGGCCCTGCGCGTTGGTACCCAGCCAGTGGCGTGCATTCAGGAATGGCGGTTGGCTGAGTTGAGCGAAATCGGGGGGGGAGGAAGCTCCGGGAGCCAGTAGAGCGGCCAGGCACACCAGCGTCAGCCAGCCCACCGCCAGCCACCAATGCCTGGGCTGCTGGGTAGATAATGCGGCAACTCTCATTGGGACAATCGGATGCGAGGGTCTGCCATTTGGTACAGCATATCGGCCAGGGCCTGGGCCAGCAGGCGTACCAGCGCCGTCAGACCGGCGGCACCTACCAGCACGGGATAATCCTGAGTAGCGGCGGCCTCAGCCAGCAACCGGCCCATACCGGGCAAGGCAAACAGTACTTCTACTACAACCGAACCGGCTACGAGGCTGGGCAGCAGCTCGGTAAGTAGGGTAATGGATGGCAGCAGTGCATTGCGCAGCGCGTGCTGGCGTACCGCCCGCGAGCGGGAAGCTCCTTTCGCGCGGGCGGTTACGATATACTTCTGGCTTAGTTCCTGCTGCAATGCCCCATCCAGCTGGATAGTCAAGGCCGGTAAGCTCACCAGCACCAGGCTGAGCACCGGTAGCGTGAGGTGGTATAGCAAATAGCCGGGCTGCTGTAGCCAGTTTATTTCCGTTTCTGCATCGCCCAGCCCAAAAGCCGGAAACCAGGCTACTACATCGGGGTTGGCCAGGAGTAATAACAGGCAGACCGCAAGCAGAAATAAGGGGATGCTTTGTAATGCGTGCAGCACAGCAAGTACTAAGCTGCGGGCAGTTGGCCGGCAACTAACCCACAGGGCCAGATGAACGGCCAGCAGTAAGCTGAAGCCGGCGGCCAGCAACGTGAGCGGCAACGTATAGCGTAAAGCCCGGCCTAACAGGTGCATCACGGGCGCGTCTTCCTGATAAGAATATCCCAGACTGCCCTGTGCCAACTGGAGCAACCACTGATGGTACTGATTGTGGCTGCCATGCCACTGCCAGCCAGCGGCAGGCTGCCAGGCAAGGTAGAATAGTGGCCTATCCAGATTATAGCGGTGTAGTAGCTGCTGCGTAAGCGCCAGTTGCTCGGGCAAGCCGCTCACCCGGGCATTGCCTTCCAGCGTGCCCTGAATCAGGGTGGCTTTATCGGTAGCCGCCCGGGTGGCCAGAAATAGGGTAGATAGGGTAAGCCAGGTTAGCAAAATACCTCGCAACCCCTGACGTAGCGCGCGCCTGATCATGGGCGCTTAGCGGGTGCTAACCGGCCGAATACGCGCTGCCGCATAGCCGGGCCTAATACCGGTAACCGGCAGTTTGCCCAGCCGCTTGGCGGCGGCAATGCGGTAAGGCAGGAAGTACAAAACCGTGAATGGACGCTCCTGCTGGAGGAAGCGCTGAAATTTCCGCAACAGCTTTCTTTTCCGGGTCGGATCTTCGGTAGTGGCAATCTGCTCGATAAGCTGGTCGCTCAGCGTATTGGAGAAACCGGACGTATTGCTGGCCCCGATACCACGCGAATGCAGCAGGGGCGTAAAATCGTACGAAAAGGGGTTGCCGGTGAGAGTGCGCAATGTCAAATCGGTGGCACCGGCCCGCACCTGACGGGTGAGCAACGACTGCTCAGTAGGGTACAGCTCCACGGGAATTCCCAGCGTTGCCGCCGCCGCCCGAAATTGCAGTCCAATGGTTTCAAAAGCCGATTCTCCGGCGCGGTAATGCAGCCGTAGCTGTAACGGCTCACGAGAATTCTGGCGGGTAGACCGGAGCCAGCCACCGGCTTGTTGCTGCTGCCAGCCCGCCTCTCGCAAGAGGGCCGCCGCCCGCCGGGAGTCAAACCGGGGCAACGGCAGACTATCATAATAATACTGCCGGATACGGGGGCTGATAAGGCCGGCACTTAGCCGGGCAGTTCCCTGCTGCGTGGCCCTGTTCAACGTCGGCGCATCAAACAGGTAACTCAGAGCTTGGCGGGTAAGTGCATCCCGCAGCACGGCTTGGCGCACGTTAAAGCTGACAGCCAGGCAATCATAGGAATCCGTGGAGGAAAACGTCAGGCTCTGCTGCGCCGCTGCTGATTTCTGCAAGCGGGCAAATTCGCCCGCCGGCATCATTGGGTACACATCCAATTCGCCCCGGCGTAAAGCCAGCGTTGCCGTCGTTGCATCCGGAATTATCTGGTAAATCAGCCGGGTTGGAAAGGCCTGAAGCTGGCGAGGTGGTACCGGAAGGGCATCAGCCCACCACTTGGACTTACGGGCAAGCACAAGAAAACGACCATTCTGCCAACTGCTGACGCGGTACGGCCCACAGCCAGGAAGCCGCTCTGGGTGCTTGGCCAACTGCAACGCCTGATACCGCTTAACAAAAGCCTGAACGACCGGAGTGGCTGCAGTTCGTGCCATGTGGGGCAACGGTATCGTACGCAACTCCCCCTCAGGGTCCAGAATGTGTTCCGGCAGAATAGAATAATCTCCAGAAGTCCGGACGTGGTCGGGAGACGCCCCCAGGCACACGAGCGTAAACTGCCGGGAGTCAGTGGGATGTAGTCTGATATCCCGCACAAAGCCAAACATAGCCTGGTCCATCTCAATGGGCAGCCCCGGACAGTTCATCACCTTCAGGGTGAAGGCGACATCCCGGGCCAGAATGGGCGTACCATTATCCCAGGCGGCTTCTGGCCGCAGCCGGTAGCTTACCAGCAGTGTATCGCCGTGCTGCTCAACTGCCGGAAACGACTCCGCCAGCCAAGGAACAAATTCCTGCGTGGAATCGTCGCCGCAAAGCAGGCTGCAATTCGTCAGGTTGGCCACTTCATAGGCGCTTGAGTTGTCCACCACAAGCGGATCCAGGTTTTCCGGGTCTCTGACCCAGTGGATGCGTACCGTGCCGGTATCTGTGTTTGCAGCGCGGGGGGAGCAGGAGTAAAACAAGCTCCCCCACAGCAGCACGATCAGACCAGAGAAGAGGTGCTTCATGAACGGGTAGTTGCGAAGGGCGTATGCCCGGGCAAGTTACCACGTTTTACAGGCCGGCAAAGGCCCTACCGGGGCTGACTAGTGATTATCGCCCCAGCCGCCGGCGCCGTGGATGGTAGTGGTAGTGCCGGTAGGAGGAGTAGGGGTAGTGGTGTCGGTGCTGTTGGAAGTGGGCTCAGAAGCGGTAAAAGTGAGGCTGCTGAGTTGAACGAGGACGATGGTGATGAGCTCTAGCATGGCTTGGAAGTATGTGTGTTTCAGGTTATTGAACAGCACAAAGGTGGGCTCCAAACCAGCCCGCGTAAAGGAAATACCCGCGCTAAACGTGACTACATATTGGTACAGATTGCGGGCCTAAACGGATAAATAATGCGGGGGTTAATGGGCTTGTATAGCGTGAAGGCTTGAAATAAGGCGCGACATTTTAAAGCAAATTGTGACATATAGCTTCCTAAAAGAGCCCATTTTTACAAATACAAAATTGCGACGATGGGCGGCATATATAAAAGGCATAGATGCGTTGCTTTGTGACATTGAAAATCACAGAATAATACCCATTATATTGCCACATTAGAGCCGAATAAAGACACTTATACCATGAATGAACTGGCAACCTTAGTGAGAATTGTGACAGATAGAAGATTGGCAGTGCTGCCGTTCCTGGATTTTTCGGATAAACGCTCCCTGAATAAAGACCTGCAGCTGGTCAAATTACTGGAACAGGATCAGGTAGTTACCCAAAATCAGCTAATAAAAAGCCTATATGGCAAAACAGATGCTAAGACGCAAACTACATTCCGTAAGCTCAAGTCCAGAGTACAGCAGAAGCTCCTGAATCACCTCTACTTTCTGGACCAGTCAGACCCCCGGCATATTGTATCCAGGCGTTATGACCTGTACTGTCTGGGGCTTCTGCACCAGGCTAAAATCCTGCTGGGCGAAGGGGAATACCCGCTGGCTGAGAAGCTGTTTCGCAAGTTTTATAAAGTATCGGCCGAGGCAGAATTTACAGCTTATAGCATAATGGGAGCCAAATCCTTACGTACCCTGTACATGGAGATGGGGCGGCCTGCCAAGTACAAATGGATATCCGGGGAGCTAAGTAAGATGCAAACCCGCATGCAGCTGGAAGATGAGGCAGAACAATTGTACTCGTCCATGAAGCTGGTTCTCAATCAGAAGGTCAGATCAAGGAAGTTTATGCTGACTCAACTGCCGGAATACGAGCACCGGCTGGAACAAATTCACAAAGAAGTTAAGAGCTACAGTACCTTCCATTTCCTGTATTCGGCCAAGCTGTTTAAGGAAGAGTTGGTAGGTAACTATCAGGAAATTATCAAGATAACTTCGAGTACGGAAAAGGCCCGCAAGCAGGGGAAAATCAACGAAAAACGGTTTGATAAGCGCTTCAACAACTACATGAGCGTATATGCGCACCTACAGTGTCGCAAAGCCAAACAGGGCTTAGCCTTGGCAGAAGAATACTTCAAGGATTTTCATCATTCCTCCGGTAACTGGTTTTACTTCCTGGAAACGTACCTGCTGCTGGCCGTACATGCCCAACAGTACGGTCAGGCGTTTGATTTGCTGTTGCAGGCCCGTAAAAACACGTACTACGGCAAGCAACGGGCCGCTGCCCAGCAGCGGTGGGAACTATATGAGGCGTATATCCAATTTGTCCGGCCGGAACAGTCTCCGCTCAAAATGCGCTATTTCAACCAGTTTGTCCAGAAAGTGCCGGATTACAGCCGCGACAAACAGGGCTACAACGTAGCCATTCTGATTCTGCAGTTCCTGTACTTTCTGCGGCGGCGCGACATTGAGGGACTGCTGGCACGGCTGGAAGGACTGCGTAAGTACGAGCAGCGCCACCTGCGCGACCCGGCTACCTTGCGCAGTCAGTTGTTTTTCAGGTTGTTGCTGATGACAGTGAAGGAGAATTTTGCGTTGGAGGTATGCGAGAAAAAAGGGGCACCTATTCTGGAAAAACTGCAGGCTGCTCCGCAACCCGGGCAGGCATACGGTGAAATCGAGATTATTCCGTACGAAGACCTGTGGGACCTGACACTGGGTATTCTGCGGCAGCTCAATACGGAACAAGTAGCACTGGACCAGGCAGAGCGCAACAGAATATAACAGGCCCTAATACCTGAAGGCCCGACAGTAGGTTTACTATCGGGCCTTCGGGCAGTGGTTAAGCGGCAGCTGGCTTTAGCGGCGTACCGCCGCTTTGGTAAGAGTGGCGCGGTGATGAGCCGCCGCAGCCGCTGAGGTGCGCGATACCATTGTTTTGGCTGGCGTAGCTTGGGCCGGCCTGGCTGCCTGAACAGGCACTGCCGGTGCAGCAACGGTGGCTACAGCAGTTGGAATAGCCGGAGCGGAGGCCAGTATGGCCGCTACTGCACTGGGCAGCGAGCCAGAAGCAGCCCCCAGATACCGCTGATACTGAGTCGACGTAAGCACGGTGCCTAGTTGCTGGGTATAGTCCTGCCCGATGGCCGTTAGCTTTTTTTGGAGCATGTCGGGGTCGTTGGCGTAGAGTTGGCGGACCTCGGCTTCCTGCGTCAGGCGGAGCTGGGTGAGGCGGCGGACGGGCAATTGGCGGGCATCATCGAGGGCAACAAACGCCGCCAGTTGGCGGGTAGCCGTCAGGGCCTCGGCTTTAAAAGCAGGCGAGACTTCCTGGGCCTGGGCTGGAGCAGAGAGGACAAGCAGGCAAAAGGTGCCCAGAAATAAAGTGCAAAGGAGTTTCATACGGCAGAGCAGATGAGAAGAGCAGCGGAAAGACAAAGTGCGTACTGCTTTCGAAGTTAGGTAATCAGTTTATAGCTCGGAAGCTATACAAGCCGAATCAGGACGAAACGTCGACCAAAAGGGAAACTAAACCTTTGAGCAGCTTCAGGGGAGAACAAGTACCGTGCGGCTCACGCAATGGCTGGCCGGGCAGGAATCGGGGCCGTTACCACGCAGGCTCATGCGCACGGCGTACTGGCCGGGCCGTCGGAACGCGTGCTGCGCCTGTCGGCCATTGGCGACGTAGCCGTCCCGAAAGTCCCAGAGGACAACGATATTTTGGCACAGCGGCAGCTGCGAATCCAGGGCATCGAAGGTGACGGGCTGACCTACGCGCACGGTATCTACGGCGCGGAAATCAAGCACAATTTCCTGCGTAAAGTCCACTGTAATCAGCTTTTCGGCGGTACGCACTTCGCCGGTGGCATCTTCCACCACATCCAGCTGCACGGTGTATTTGCGGCGTTGCTGGTAGCAGTGTTGCACGGAGGGACCGGTCAGCTGAGTGCCGTCGCCCATATTCCAGCGGAAAGTGAGCGGGCCGGCGGCAGGGTCAACGGCCCGGCTGGCATCCAGCTCCACGCACATTTCCATCACCCGGGGCAGCGGGCACGCTACGCTCAGGGTGTCGCCGGCGGTCTGGGCCTGGGCGGACAGGGCGGGCAGCAACAGGAAAAGGCAGAGGAAAAAACGCAAGCGGCAGTTGGAAAACCGGTGCAGTAGCCGGCGGATAAAACGAGGATTTAGAATTTGTTGAGCCGCTGAAATACCTCGCGCAGGTACGTCTGGCCGATGGGAATATGCTTGTTATCGAGGATGATGGTATTGTCTTCGATGGTTTGCACGCGCTTAAGGTTGACGATAAAGGAGCGGTGTACGCGCACGAACAGGGAAGCCGGAAATTTCTCTTCCACGGCCCGCATAGTGCTGTACACAATCAGCTTGCTCTGGCCGGTCACGATATGCACGTAGTCGCCCAGGGCCTCTACGTAGCGTACTTCGTCAAAGAGCACCTTCACCAGCCGGCTATCGACTTTTACAAAAGTGAACTGGGTGTTCTGCGGGACTTCGATGGCCTCGGTGGCCTGGCTGGTGCGGGCTTCCACGGCTGCCAGGGCCTTCTGGGCCGCCTGCAGAAACCGGGCGTAGCTGATTGGCTTTACCACATAGTCGAGCACATCATGCTCAAACGCTTCCACTGCGTAGTTTTTGCTGCTGGTGATGAGAATCACGAGGGGCGGGTCCTGCAACGTGCGCAGCAAGTCCAGCCCCGACATCAACGGCATTTCCACATCCAGAAACAGGAGGTCGATGGGCTGCTGGCGAAGTACTTCGGCGGCGGCAATGGCACTGTTGCAACTGGCAACGTGTGCCAGAAAGGGCGTATTGGCAATGCAGTTTTCAACGATTTGCAAGGCCAAGGAGTCATCATCAACAACCAGGCAACGCAGGGGGGCAGTGGGTTCGGCCATATCGGCAAAGGTACAGGCTGACTTGAAAAAACACAGCTATTTCTGTGGAGCTTCCGGCAGCCGCTCCCGCAGCAGTGGATACAAACTAAGCAACTGCTGCTGAATACTGGAGCAGGCTTCCGCAAGGCTACTATCGGCTATGGGCTGCCGGGCCTTTTGCTCCACAAAGTCGAGTTGTTCCGTCAGGCTGTCCACGCCAAAATAGGCTGCCTGCCCTTTGAGCTTGTGGGCCGTCTGGGCCAACTCCGGGCCGGGGGGCAGTTGCAGCAGCTGCACCGCCAGTTCCGGGGCCTGCGCCAGAAACGTACGAATGATCTGCTGCACAAACCCCTCGTTACCGCCCGCCAACTCCTCGAGCAGGCGCCAGTCGGGGCGGCTGGAGGAAAGAATGGGAGACACCTGGGAAGGCATTGCCGGGGCAGCAGCCGGTATAGCGTGCGGCACGGCGCGGCCGGTAAAATGGGCCAGGCGGGCATAGAGCACTGCCGGATCGAAGGGCTTGGCCAGCGTATCGTTCATGCCGGCTTCCAGGGCCAGCACCCGGTCTTCGGGCAGGGCCGAGGCCGTGAGGCCGATGAGGGGTAGTCGCGCCGCGTCGGGAAAGAGGCTGCGCAGCTGGCGGGCGGCCTCGTAGCCATCCATTTCGGGCATCTGTACGTCCAGCAGCACGGCGTCGAAGGCCTGCTGCTGCGCGGCTTCCACGGCTAGGCGGCCGTTGGCAGCAATGGTGACCTGCACGTTCCAGGCTTCCAGGGTTTTGCGGGCGACCAATTGGTTCAGGTCGTTGTCTTCGGCCACCAGCACGCGCAGGGCCGGCTCAAAGGGTGCCAGTGGGCCGGTCACTTCGGCCCGCACGGCAGCGGCATCAGTGGGCAGGCTGGGAATATCGAACCAGAAGGTGGAGCCCTGGCCTTCCCTGCTTTCCACCCACAGCCGGCCACCGTGCAGCTGCACCAGGTTGCGGGCAATGCTCAGGCCCAGGCCGGTGCCGCCATACTGCCGGGTGGTGCTGGCGTTGGCCTGGGAAAAATCCTCGAAAATGGCGTCCAGCTTATCGGCCGGAATACCGATACCGGTGTCCTGCACCCCGAAACGGAGTGTTTCAGCCCCAGTTTCAGCTGTTGGCACTACCGTCAGCCGCAACGTGATACCGCCCCGGGTGGTGAATTTCACAGCATTGCCCACCAGATTCACCAGCACCTGGTTCAGGCGCACGGCGTCGCCGAGGATGGCGGCGGGTACGGCCGGGGCAATTTCGGTGCGGAAGTAGAGGCCCTTGGCTTCGGTGGCAAACCGGAACATACGGGCCACCCTCTCCATCAATTCGGGTAGCCGCAACGGCGCTTGTTCCAGGGTGAGTTTGCCGGCCTCCATCTTGGAGGAGTCCAGAATATCGTTGATGATGACCAGCAGGTTGTTCGACGACGACTGAATGGCTTCCAGAAACTCGCCTTGCTCGGGGTTGATGGGGGTGTTGCGCAGCAGGTGAGTCAGGCCGATAACCGCATTCATGGGCGTGCGAATCTCGTGACTCATGTTGGCCAGAAACTGTGCCTTAGCCCGGCGGGAAGCTTCCGCCGCATCCCGGGCCACCACCAAATCGGCGTTAATTTGCTCGGTGGCGGCTTTCTGCTGCCGCAGTTCCGTGGTTCGCTCGCGCACGGTGGTTTCCAGCTGCAATTTCTGGCGGCGCAGGGTGGCAGTGCGGGCCCGGGTGAAGGCGTAGGCCAGGCTCAGGGCCGCCGCCGCCGCCAGGGCCGCAAACCACCACGTGCGCCAGAACGGGGTGGCAATGCGGAAGCCGCTAGTAACCGGGGCCGACCAGGTGCCATACTTCCCCGAACGGGCCCGTACCTCAAATACATACTGGCCGGCATCCAGGCGCGGAAACTGGGCTTCCCCCACGGCTGCGGGCCTGCTCCATTCCTCCTGGTATCCGCGCAGGCGGTATTGGTACTGCATGCCCGCCCGCCCTGGCAACAAGCTGATGCCCCGAAACCAGAACGACACCCGATGCTGAGTGGCCGATAGTTCGCCGAGTTGCCGGGGCGGGCGGGAGGCTCCATCCACTTCGCTGAATAGCAAAGCTGGCCGAGGCGCAGTAGTGCTGGGCAATAGGTCCGGTTCGTCAGTTCGCAGGCGCAGCAAGCCGGTGCGGGTTAACACCCAGATGCAATAGTCACCCCAGTCCACAGCTGCCTGGGGCAGCAGGTCGCGTACCAGCGGGTTATCGGGGAGCGTGGCCGCCGTAAAGTGCTGACTGGAATCGGCAAAGCTGATGGCATTGCGGTGTACGGCCACCAGTTGCTCCCGCCGGGCATCATACCTGTAGCCGCCGTGGTAGCTTGTTCCCCAACGTACGGGTAGCAAAGCGTAACAATACGGTGAAACCAAGCCCTGTGGGGTGCTATACTGCTGAAATCTGCCGTTGAAGTAACTGAGTACGCCCGCGCCTTCCGTGCCAATCCAGACCCGACCTGCGTCATCGGTAACCAGCGCCGATACATCAATGCCGCCTTTGGGGAAACGGTGATACTGGAAACGGCCATTGCGCCACACGGCTAAACCAGTGTCATGGGTGCCAATCCAGACGCCGCCGGCCGTATCGGCCGTGAGGGCATAAATGGTGTTGTGTAGTAGTCCGTTGGCTGTGGTGAAGTGCTGTGCCGGCTGAGTAGTGTCCGCTGGCAGGCGGTACGCACCATCCAGGGCGGTGCCTACCCATAAGTCGCCGTTCGGGTGCTGAGTAAGCGCCGTAATAGCCAGATCAGGGGGTAGCCGCCGGGTTGGATTTGCCTTTATTGCTTTTGGGGCTGGTATCGGAATCTGCCAGAGGCCGTGGCCGGCGGTGCCCACCCAAATAGCACGAGCTGGCGGCGTCGGGTAACGCTTTGTGAATATGGATAAAGAACGGCCGTCGGGTGTGCTTAAGATTACGCTGGGAGCATACTGCAAACGGTTTTCGGTCCAGGTGATTGGGGATGACTTGCCTGAGCGGAGTCTCAGCCCGAAGAGCTGGGCCTCGGCGTTTCCGGCAATTGCTCGGCCTCCGCTAGTCAATGCCGTGATATGGCCTGTTGCAGAAATGGGGTAGAAAGTCACGTGCCGGTCCGACCAGCGCCACAGGCCCTGCCCGGCGGTGCCAATCCAGAGGTTGTGCTCCTGATCCAGCACTACGCATTGTGGCACAGTGCCAGGCGGTAGCAGGTGATGCAAGCCAAAAGACGGCTCAAAACCGGGTGGTTCAGCGTAGGAATAAGGCGGCTTCCCGTATTCCCGGAATGCCGTGTCCGGCGGCATAATACCGGTGTGCGGGCGTAACGGGGCGTTTTTGGCTGCCGCTGCTACTGGTTGAAATCGTTGCCCGTTCAGGAAAGACAAACCGCCCTGGTAATGGCCTACCCACAACCGGCCGGTGCGCGGATGCACATATAGTCTGGTTACGAAGTCCTCAGCCAGCCCTTCGCGGGTGGTGAACGTCTGGAACGTAGTGCCATCAAACCGCACCAGGCCCTCGGCAGTACCAATCCAGAGGTAGCCGGCTTTATCCTGCGCTAAGGCGTAAATGAACGGCTGCGACAACCCTTCGGCGGCCCCGAACTGCTTCAGAAACTGCCGCTGGGGCAGGGGCTGAGCAGCGGCGAGGTGCGTGAACAGACAGAACAGGAGCAGCAGACGGCGTATCACAACGGGCAAGATACGGGAGTGGCCCGGCTGTTGCGGATTTCCTCGTTGGAAGCTGGTTGGGAGACGTTCAGTTGGGTTTTTAGCCCGCAGAGGATAGCGCAGAATGCGCAGAATCGTTCAACGGACTCTGCGTCCTCTGCGGGAATCTGGTGACGGAATCTACTTGCCTGTTACCTTAAACTCCGTGCGGCGGTTGAGCTGGCGGCCGGCCTTGGAGGCGTTGGAGGCCACTGGCTGGGTGTCGCCGTAGCCGGCGAAGGTCAGGCGGCCCTTGTCGATGCCTTTGGCTACGAGGTAATCCACCACGGCTTTAGCGCGGCGCTGCGAAAGGTCCTTGTTGTACTCGGCTTTGCCCACGTTATCGGTGTGGCCCGAAATTTCGAGGCGCAGCGCGGGCGTTTCCACCAGCAGCTTCTGCAGGCGCTCCAGCTCGTTGGTGCTTTCCTTGCGCAGTGTGGCCTTGTCGAAGTCGAAGAAGATGTTGTTGAGCACCACTTTCACGCCCACGTCCAGCTTCTTGAGCGCAATGTCCTTCACCACTTCCGAGTACGCCGCTTTGGCCGGCAGATCGAAGTTTTCGGAGTGGAACAGGTAGCCGTCCTTGCGCACCACAATGCCATAGTTCACGCCCGAGGGCAACGACACCAGGTAGCGGCCCGACTGCTCGTTGCTCTGGAAGGAGGCAATGGTCTGGTTGAGCGAGTTGTCCACCACATCGATGGTGGCCTCGATGGGCTGCTTGCTGGCTTCGTCCGTCACGATGCCCTTCAGAATGGTCACCTGGGCCGCCACAATGGCCACCGGCGGGGCCAGCAGAGTTTCCTTTACCGGCTGTACGCGGGAAGCCAGCAGCTGGTCTTCCTGGCTGAGTACGGGCGGTTTTTCGGGGCCGAGGAAGGTAATCTGGTAGATGTCCTTGGAACCCAGCCCATCATCCCGAAACGAGGAGTAGTAGCCGTGGCGGCCCGAGGCGGATATCACGAAGAACACGTCGTCGTCGGGGGTGTTGATGGGCCAGCCCAGGTTTTCCGGCGGGCTCCACTTGCCGTTTTCGAACACCGATTTAAAGATGTCGTAGCCGCCCATTGAGTTGTGGCCCTCCGAGCTGAAGTACATCGTCTTGCCATCGGGGTGGAGGAACACGCCTTCTTCGCCGTACTGGGTGTTGATGACGGAGCCTAAGTTGACCGCCTGCCCCCGGCCTTCCATTTCAATCTTGTAGATATCGCGCTGGCCCAGGCCGCCTTCCTTATCGGTCACGAAGTACAGGCTGCGCCCGTCCGGCGTGTAGGCCGCCGACGACTCGTGGGACCGGGTGTTGATGCGGGAGCCCAGTTTCTGGGGTTTGCGCCATTCCGCGCCGCGCAGGTTGGCCTCGTGCAGGTCGCCGCCGTTGTCCTCCATGTACACCAACAGGCGCTGGCCATCGGGGGAGAGGCCCACGGTGGCGTCGTGGCCCTCGGTGTTCACGCCTTCGCCCAGGTTGCGGGCATCCACCCAGCTGCCTTTGGTGGTGCGGGTGCTGGTGTAAATATCCTCCATAAAGCCGCCGGTTTCGGGGTCTTTCTGGTCGCCCGTCGAGCCCGGCCGGCGCGAGGTGAACAGGATAACCGACTCATCGGCGGTAATCACCGGGCCGTATTCGGGGTAGGGCGAGTTTACGCCGGGGCCGGCGTTGTCGATGAAGACGCGGTTGGGCCGGGCGGCCAGCTTGCGGCCGTTTTCGCACTCCCGGATTTTCTTCTGGATATCCTGGGTGAAGGCGGCCGTATTCTTGGTGCCGGTAGCGGGCGTGGCGCGCTTGTACTCTGTAATGGCTTCGTCCCACTTCCCGTTCAGGTGCAGGCCCCGGCCCAGGGCATAGTGAATGCGTGGGTCTACATCGGGGTTGAGCTGGTAGGCCTTCTGCAGGTACTCCAACGCCCGGGGCTTGAAGCCGGAGTGCAGGTAGCTCTCCCCGATTTTGAAGTTGAGCTGGGCGTTGTTGGGGTTGAACTTCTGGGCCGCCAGGTAGTGCGGCAGCGCCTGCTCGTAGCGGGGCGGGTCCAGGTCGTACGATTCGTCGCCGAGCTTGATTTCCTTGAGGGCCGCCTTCAGCCCGTCCTTGTCGTTGCCGAAACGGTCTTTGCTGAACTCCACATCCTGAGCCAGCAGGGTAGCCGGGGCACTCAGGAGCAGCAGGGCGAGTAGGTATTTATGCATGGGAATGTCGTATAGCTGTTTGGCATCCTGCGCAGAGCGTACCATAGGCAGAGCGTTCTGGCGTCGGTTCCCGCAGAGGGGCGCAGAGGAATGCGCAGAGGTACGCTGAGGTAGTTCTACTGGCAGAAGGTCCTTCGGCTGCCGCCTCAGGATGACAGGTGTCTTTGAATTACTCCGCCGCGCCGCAGCCGGAGTTGGCGGCGTGGGTATTGCCCACTTCCAGGCCCAGCTCGGCGGCTTTGCGCCAGTCCTGGCAGGCGGCATCGGGGTTGCGCAGCATTTCGCGGGCGTGGCCCCGGTTGAGGTAGGCCTCGGCGTACTGTGCGTTCAGGCTGATGGCTTTGCTGGCGTCGGATTCGGCCTTTTTGTAGTCTTCCAGCTTGAGGTAGGCGGCGGCGCGGTTGTTCCAGGCAAAGGCGTACTGCGCGTCCAACTCAATGGCCTTGGTGAGGTCGTCCACGGCTCCTTTGTAATCGGCCTGCTCGTAGCGGGCGGCGCCGCGGTTGGTGTAGGCCAACGCGTTATCTTGTTTCTGGCGCAGATAGTCGTTGTAGTCCTGGAGGGCGCCTTTCAGGTCGCCGGCGCGGCGGCGAGTGGCGGCGCGGTTCAGTAAAGCCGGCAGCAGCTCGGGCTGGAGCTTCAGGGCCTGGGTGTAATCCTGAATGGCGGCGGGCAGGTTGCCTAGCTGGCGCTGGGCGCTGCCCCGGTCGTGCCAGGCGTAGGCGTAGGCCGGGTCGGCCTTGATGGCAGCATCAAAATCGGTCTTGGCGGCCTGATAATCGGCTTTTTCGAAGCGGAGTGCGCCCCGATAGTACCAGGCCGGGGCGTAATCGGCCTTCAACTCGGCGGCTTTGCCGTAGTCCTGCTCGGCCTCGACGGGCTGCTTCAGCGCCTCTCGGGCCTGGGCCCGCCCGAAATAGGAGGTAAACGTAGTGGGGTCGAGCCTGATGGCCTGGTCGTAATCCTGCACGGCCGTGGGATACTCCTTCAGCTCGTAGCGCACGGCGGCGCGGTTGTAATAGGCCCGGGCAAAATCGGGTTTGGCGGCCAGGGCCTTGTCGAAGTCCTGCAGGGCGGCGCGGTAGCTTTTCTGGTTGAACTTGGCCACCCCGCTGTTGTAGAGCTTTTCGGCCTGCTGGGCCGGGGGCAGGGTGGAGGCCCGCACAGTATCTACCTGCGCCTGGGCCGCAGCCGAGGTCAGCAGCAGACCAATAGAGAGGATATACGTCTGGTTCATTCTATCCCGCCGGTTTCAGAGGCGCGGGATAAATGTAATTTTATTTACGGAATACGTGGCTGTTTAACGGGTTAAATGTATTTACATTGAATTTTGGCAAGATGAAATAGTAGCCTGCAATCTGGTATTCATCCCTTACTGCGCAAGCTGGCTCCGCACCATTTCCTCCCATTCGCGGCGCAGGGAGCCATTGAAAACCGACCGATTCGCCCGCCGGTACCAGTAGGCGGCGTTGCCTGCGTCGCCTTCCTGGCGGTGCAGAAAAGCGTGCAGCCAGTTGTGTAGTGCATCGTGCTCATTATCCTGGGCAATGGTGTGGGCGCGGTGCCATTCGTCGCGGCCGGCGTACCACAGGGCTTCCAGTAGGGGAGAGAGGCCGGTTGGCGGCTCGGGTTGGGTCTGGGAAGCCAGAAAATCGGCGTACTTCATGGGCGGGCAGCTAAGGAGAAGGCAGGCAGAAAAAGTCGGGGGGCAGTAAACTTCCGAGGGCCAGCCGGAGTTCTATACGCCAACTGCGGCAGTGCGGTAGTAGTTGCGTAATTTTACGCCGCCGCCCGGCATGGTGCCGCCGCAGTAGTTCATCCTAAAGCCTAGCTTTCACCTATGGCCACGTATCCCGAATACATGGTAGCCCCGATTCGCCAGGACCTCGTAGAGGCCGGTTTCGAGCAGCTCATGACCCCCGAAGAAGTAGATAGCGCCCTCAACGACCAGAGCGGAACCGTGCTGGTAGCCGTCAACTCGGTCTGCGGCTGCGCCGCCGCCAAAGCTCGTCCGGCCCTGAAAATGGCCGTTTCCAGCTCTGACAAAAAGCCCCTCAAGCTGGTAACGGTATTTGCCGGCATGGAAACCGAAGCCGTAGCCAAGGCCCGGGAGCACATGCTGCCCTACCCGCCCAGCAGCCCCTGCATTGCCCTGTTCAAAGATGGTGAGCTGGTGCACATGATTGAGCGCTACCACATCGAAGGCAACGACCTGATGCGTATCGTAAACAATTTGCAGGGTGCTTTTGAAGAATATTGCTAATTAATTGGCTTTTTCTGTAATTGAATCGTTTAACCGTTCGTAGCTACAGCTACGAACGGTTTTTCGCTTTTTAGCAGGACAGTTATACTTAGCCGCTATGTCGATGTTGACGGAGTACGGGGTGCAGTCATTGCCGTGGGACACGCAGTTCTTCGGGTTTCCGGTAGGGCGCCTGAAGGGCCGACGATTTACCGAAGCGCAGCTGCGGGAGGTTATCCGGTTGGCGCGGGAGGAAGGCTGGCGGCTGGTGTACTGGTTTGTGGAGCCCACCGACACCGTGTCGGCAGCCAGTGCCCGGGCGCTGCGCCTGCACCTCACCGACCGCAAAGCCCGCTTTGCCCGGCCAACGCCGGAAAAGCCGCCCGCTATGTCGGCGCACGTACTGCCCACCGATGAGCTGACGCCCCGGCTGCTGGAACTGGCCCGCCAAAGCGGCCACCACTCCCGGTTTCGGGTTGATCCGGTGTTCCAGGCCGGGGTGTACGAGCGGCTCTACGAGCACTGGATCCGGAGTAGCGTAATCGGCCAGACGGCCCGGCAGGTGCTCGTGTATCAACCCGTTAAGCACGATAACGCATTTGGCATGATTACGCTGGGCTATCAGACTACCCACGCCAGCATTGGGCTGCTGGCCGTGCAGCAGGGCTACCGCAGCCAGGGTATCGGCCAGCATCTGCTCAACGCGGCCATGCACTACGCCCACGCATGGCAACTGCCTGAAATTCAAGTGACCACCCAACTCGATAACCACGGAGCCTGCCGCTTCTACGAGCGGGAAGGATTCGAGCGCGTCCACGAGGAACACGTGTACCACCTGTGGCTGTAATGTTTAGAAGTGAGACTGGTAGAAGTGAGAGGTGAGACTATGTTCTGGCGTTTGAGCCGTTGAACATAGTCTCACCTCTCACTTCTACCAGTCTCACTTCTACTACCTAATTCGCTACTTCGCTCAGGAACTTGATGCGCATCAGGCGCAGGTCCTCCTCGGTGTAGTCATCGGTGCCGAGTTCTTTGAGGGCCACGGCAATGTTGTCGGTCTGGGCCGTCATGAAGTAGTCGTAGATTTCGTCCTGACGCTCCCCGTCCAGCACTCCATTAATGTAATAATCGAGGTTGAGCTTGGTACCGGAGTAGCAGATGTGCTCGATTTCCTCCATCAGCTCCCGCATATCAATGCCCTTGGAGGAAGCAATTTCCTCCAGATCCATCTTTTTGTCGATCTGCTGGATGATGTAAATCTTGATTTTCGACTTGTTGACGGCCGATTTCACCACCACGTCGGCGGCCGTCATGATGTCGTTGTCCTCCACGTACTTCTTCACCAGGTCGAGGAAGGGCTGCCCGAACTTCTGGGCTTTGCCCTGTCCCACGCCTGATACGTGGGCCAAGTCCTCCATCTTGGTGGGAAAAGTGGTGGCCATTTCCTTCAGGCTCGGGTCCTGAAACAGCACGTAGGGGGGCAGATTCTTCTGCTGGGCCACCTTTTTGCGCAGGGCCTTGAGCATGTCAAACAGGGCCTCGTCGTGGCCGGCCGCCTGCTGAACTTCTTCCTGTTCCTGTTCTTCTTTCACCTCTTCCTCGTAGTTATGGTCCTTGGTGAGCTTGATGGAATGCGGGTTCTCAATGAAGTCAATGCCCTTGGCGCTGATTTTCACCACGCCGAAGTTCTCAATATCCTTTTCCAGGTAGCCACTGAGCAACACCTGCCGCAGCAGGGAGTGCCAGAACTGCGCGTCGTGGTCTTTGCCCTGGCCGTACACCGGCAGGCGGTTGTGGCCGTAGCTTTCCACGTGCGGGTTGTTCATGCCCATGAGCACCACCCCAATGTGGTCCAGGCCGAACCGCTCGTCGGTCTGCACCACGGTTTTGAGGGCCATCAGCACTTCGTTCTTGCCCTCAAACCGCTCCTTAGGATGCTTGCAATTGTCGCAGAAGCCGCAGTCTTTCTCGAAATGCTCCCCGAAGTAGTGCAGCAGCTGCTTGCGTCGGCACACCGCCGAATCGGCGTAGTTGGCCATTTCCTGGAGCAGCAGCTTGCCGTTGTCGCGCTCCGTTACGGGCTTGTCCTTGTTGAACTTCTCCAGCTTCACGATGTCGTCGTAGCTGTAGAACATCAGGCAGTCGCCCTCCAGGCCGTCGCGGCCGCCGCGGCCGGTTTCCTGGTAGTAGCCCTCAATGCTTTTGGGGGTATCGAAGTGAATTACGAAGCGCACGTCGGGCTTGTCGATGCCCATCCCGAAGGCAATAGTGGCCACAATCACGTCGCAGTCCTCGTTTAGGAACGCATCCTGGTTGGCCATGCGTACGTGCGGGTCGAGGCCGGCGTGGTAGGGCAAAGCGCGCACGTCGTTCACCTTCAGTAGCTCGGCAATTTCTTCCACCTTCTTGCGACTCAGGCAGTACACGATACCAGCCTGGCCCTTGCGCAGCTTCACGTACTGAATCAGCTGCTTCTTGGTGTTGTGCTTGGGCCGGACCTCGTAGTACAGGTTGGTGCGGTTGAAGCTGGTCTTGAACACCGACGCCTCGTCCATCTGCAGGTTCTTCTGAATGTCGAGCTGCACCTTGGGCGTGGCCGTGGCCGTGAGGGCAATGATGGGCACCTGCACGCCCAGCCCATCAATGATGCTGCGGATTTTGCGGTACTCAGGCCGGAAGTCGTGGCCCCACTCCGAAATGCAGTGGGCCTCATCGATGGCCACGAAGCTGATGGTGGCCTTGTTGAGGAATTCGATGGTATCGTCCTTGGTCAGGCTTTCGGGGGCCACGTAGAGCAGCTTTACCTCGCCGCTGATAACGTCCTTCTTCACCCGGTTGATTTCCGATTTCGACAGCGTCGAGTTCAGAAACTGCGCATTCACCCCGAAGGCGTTAAGCTGGTCCACCTGATTTTTCATCAGGGCAATGAGGGGCGAGATGACAATGGCCGTGCCGGGCAGCACCAAGGCGGGCAGCTGATAGCACAGGCTTTTACCCGCGCCGGTAGGCATAATTACGAAGGTATTGTTACCGGCAATAACGTTCTGGATGATGGCTTCCTGCACGCCCCGGAACTGACCGTACCCAAAAACTTCCTTTAACTTGCCTTTCAAATCAGCCTCTTGCTGCACTTGTTGTTTCACGGCTGGCATGGACATCCTCACTTGCTCAATTGGGGTGATAGATTGGAGCAGCAGCACAGCAGTGTTGCTAATCTCAATCTAAGGATTTTATGGTATTCGGCACTAAGTAGTTAGGGGAAAGAATGCGGGGTTACCCGAATTTTACTCTTACGGCTCAGCTTCCTGAATACAATACCAAATTTAGATTGAAACCGCAGAACGAACTCAACAATCTTGCAAAAAAAGTGCTTCAGCTGGAAGCTGAGGCAATTCAGGGCGTAGCTGCGGCCATTGACCGTACCCCTGATTTTGCACAATGCGTAGAAGCCATTCTCTCGTTACGGGGCCGGGTGGTGGTCACGGGCATTGGGAAGAGTGCCCACATTGCGGGCAAAATGGTGGCCACGTTCAACTCCACCGGCACGCCCGCTTTGTTCATGCACGCCGCCGATGCCATTCACGGCGACCTGGGCATGATTCAGGCTGGCGACTTTGTCATTGCCATCAGCAAGTCCGGCGATACGCCCGAAATAAAGGTGCTGGTGCCGCTGCTCAAGCGCAAAGGCGTGCCCCTGGCGGCCTTGGTCAGCAACGCCGATTCCTACCTGGCCGTGCAGGCCGATTACGTGCTGCACGCCCCCGTGGAGCGCGAAGCCTGCCCCAATAACCTGGCTCCCACTACCAGCACCACCGCCGCGCTGGCCCTGGGCGATGCGCTGGCCGTATGCCTGCTGGAAAGCCGGGAGTTTTCGCGGCAGGATTTTGCCCACCTACACCCGGGTGGGATGCTGGGTAAGCAATTGTATTTAAAGGTGGGCGACCTGAGCCGACAAAACCAGCAGCCGCAGGTGTCGGATACGGCGCAGCTGAAGGAAATTATCCTGGAAATTTCGGGTAAGCGGCTTGGCGCTACGGCCGTGCTGGAAGATACTGGCGAGCTGGTGGGCATCATCACCGATGGCGACCTGCGCCGGATGCTGACTACTTACGAGGGGCGGCTGGAAACCGTGCGCGCCCGCGACATTCTCACGCCCTCCCCGGTGACCATTGATGTGGAGGATTTCGCCATGGAAGCCCTGGCCCGGATGCAGGCCCGCAATATTACCCAACTGGTAGTAACGGAACAGGGCCGGTTCAACGGCTTTATTCATCTGCACGACTTGCTGCGGGAGGGATTGGTGTAGTTGATAAGTTAAATATTTTACAAGAATTATTATATAATTAGGATTTTCCCTATTATTGCTCTGTCCATTCGTTGGCAAATTCTACTTCCGTACCTTGTTTAGGCTGGTGGTGCGGTGGTAGGTTTTTTTTGCCAGTGAGGCCGGCTTATTCATTCCTTTCTTCTCTCCCAACAACGAACTTCTGGTTCGGCTCCGATGGAACAACACACGTACCTCGTTGTAATGGCCGGTGGCATTGGCAGCCGGTTTTGGCCTTTCAGCCGCACGCACCATCCCAAGCAGTTTCACGATGTGTTGGGCCTGGGCCGCTCGATGCTCCAGCTGACGGTGGACCGTTTCCGGGGCATCTGCCCCACCGAAAACGTGTTTGTAGTCACCAACCGTGACTATATGGAGCTGGTACACCAGCACCTGCCCGAACTGCCCGCCGACCAGATCCTGGGGGAACCCATCGGGCGCAATACCGCGCCGTGCATTGCCTACGCCAGCTACCGCATTGCCCAGCGCGACCCGGAAGCCGTGATTGTGGTGACGCCCGCCGACCACGCCGTGATGCACGAGGAGAACTTCCGGGCCGCCATCCGCGTGGCTCTCGACGGTGCCCGCACCCACGATGTACTCATCACGCTCGGCATTCAGCCCTCCCGCCCCGATACCGGCTACGGCTACATTCAGTTTCTGGATGATGCCGTGAAGCCCCAGGATGTACAGACCGTACCCGGCCACGAAAACGGTACGTTCCCGGCCGGGCTGCGCAAAGTCAAGACCTTTACCGAGAAGCCTAACCTGGAACTGGCCCGCATGTTCCTCTCCAGCGGCGACTTCCTGTGGAATTCCGGCCTGTTTGTATGGCGTGCCGATGCCATAATCAAGGCCTTCCACCACTACCTTAGCGACATTGCGGAGGTGTTCGATGAGGGAGCCAGTCAGCTAGGGACTGAGCAGGAAACGACGTTCATCACCCGCGCCTACAGCCAGTGCCGCAACATCAGCATCGACTACGGGGTGATGGAAAAGGCTGATAACGTGTACGTGCTGCCCGCCGATTTCGGGTGGAGCGACCTAGGTACCTGGGATTCTTTGCATCGCATGGGCCAGCACGACGCCGACGAAAACGTGGTGGACGGCAACGCCCTACTTTACGATACCAAGGAGTGCGTCATCAAAACGCCCTCCGAGCGCCTCGTGGTAGTACAGGGCCTGGAGGGCTACATCGTGGCCGAGTACGACAACGTGCTGCTCATCTGCAAGCGCACCGAAGAGCAGCGCGTAAAAGAATTTGTGGCCGACGTAAGATCGAAAAAGGGCGTAGGGTATAATTAAGAATGTAGTAGAATGTAAAAAATGAGCTGAATGTGGATGTCCAATTTGTATCCACATTCAGCTCATTTTTTACATTCTACCACATTACTTTTTCACCAGTCGCTGGCGCAGTACCTCATACAGCATAATACCGCTGGCCACGCTTACGTTGAGGGAGCTGATTTGGCCGGCCATCGGGATGCGGAGTTTGTGGTTGGCTAGGCGCAGGTACTCGGGGCTGATGCCGTCTTCCTCCGAGCCCATGAGGATGGCCAGGGGACCAGTCAGGTCCACCGCTTCGGCTTCCAGGCTGGCATCCGATTTTTCGGTACAGGCCACAATCTGCACGCCCGACTCGCGCAGGAACGTGAGGGTTTCCTTCAGGTTGGCCTCGCGGCACACCGGAATCAGGTTCAGGGCACCGGCGGAGGTTTTCAGCGCGTCGCCGTTGATTTGGGCGGCCCCGCGGCTGGGTACCACAATGGCGTGCACGCCCAGACACTCGGCGTTACGGGCAATGGAGCCGAAGTTACGCACGTCCGTCACGCGGTCCAGCACCAGCAGGAGCGGGGTTTTGCCCTCCTCGTACAGCCCGGCCAGAATGCTGTCCAGCGGCATGTAGTCGATGGGCGACACGAAGGCCACGGCCCCCTGGTGGTTTTTGCGGGTGATGTTGTCGAGCTTCTCCACGGGCACCATCGACACGGGCACATCGGCGGCTTTGGCCAGGGCAGTAATGTCCTGGGTCATGGAGTTTTTGGTGCCGCGCAGCAGGAAAATTTTGTCTAGCGTACGGCCCGCGTTCAGGGCCTCCAGAATAGGACGCAACCCGAAAATCATGTCGATGCTACGATCCTGGGGCGGACGGTGGTACTGGCTTTTATCGGTGCGGTTGCTTTCCGAACGGTTCCCCTCCGGGCGGCCCTCGAAGCGGTTGCCTTCCGGACGGTTCCCTTCCGGGCGGTTGTTCTCAAAGCGGCCTCCTTCGGCCCGGCTTCCCTCGAAACGTCCGCCTTCGGAGCGGCCTTCGCCGTCGCGGGGGGCGGGGCGGCGGCTGGGCACGGGGCGGTTTTCGGAATCAAAAAATTGGCGGCGCTCAGTTAGCGGCCGGGCTGGGCGGTTCGTCCTTTTCTCCATTGCTCCACGGCGGCATACCAAAGTTGTTCGTACTCGGGGCGGCGCACCAGTTCATAGTTGTCGGGGGCAAAGGTACTGGGTTTGGGGCGGAAGATGAAGGTGCCGCTGCGTTCCACAGCGGAGCGGTACACCCACCGCTCCTCGCCATTGGCCCGATATACGCTTTCCGGCGGCCCCAGCACCAGATACAGCAGGCCCCGGTCGGTGAGCCAGCCGGCTTTATGGGCCGAAAAAAGTTGACTGGCTTCGGAAACCCGGCCGTAATAGGTGCGGATAAGCTGGCGAGCCAGGGGCTGGCTGTTACCCGCCACGGTCAGCCAGAACTGGTCCACGGCCTTCTTAGGGTCGGGGGCGTCAAACAGCTGTTTGCGTTCCTGGGAAGTGGTCAGGTATGTAAGCGGGGCAATTAGCTCATCGGCAGTAACCAGCTCCGGGAAGCGGTTTTCCTCTACCAGCAGGCCCGCCCGCACCGGACTGCCGCCAACCCGTAACAGGTACAACCCGGCCGGCAACCGGAGTAATTCATCGGCCCGAAACTGTGCCGAGTCCTGGGAGCTGAGGCGGCGGGGCTGCGGGCCCAGGGCCCCGGCGGCGGCCATGGGCGGGGCGGCCGGCACCGAGCTTAGCGGGTAGCGGTAGGCCGTCAGCCGCTGGTCGGGGCCGTAGGCACTCACACCAAATACCTCCCGGGCATGCACGTAGCGGCGCATTAGCGGCTGACTGAGGGAATCGATGAGAATAAACGAGCGGCCCAGGTGCTCGGCCGTCAGGGGTAGCCAGGCCGCGTCGCCGCTCACGGCCTCCTCGGCCGGCCCGAGGGCCATGCTCAGCACCAGCCCGGCCCGCAGGCGGCTGATGGGCAGGCAGAAATCAGCGCGGGCGCCGGCACCCTCGGGTTGCAGCCGCCGGCGGAGCTGGCGCACGGTATCCTGCCACAGCGGCCGGCGGGCATCGTAGCCGGCCCAGCCCACCACGTGCAGCGGAAAGCCCCGGCGGAGCAGGTTGCGGTCAGTAAACCGCAGGTACACCCGCAGGCTGTCGCCCTCCCGGCGCGTGTCCACCAGAATGCGCCGGCCGGGCCGGTACTGCGTGGCAAAGTCGCGGCGCGGGTCAGCGGAAAGCGGGCTGCTCAGGCCGAAAAGCAGCAGGAGTAGCAGGAGTAGGTGATTTTTCACGGGCGCGGTGGGTTCAATTGGTAAGGAACAGCATCTGGCGTCCGCCTGCGAAGAGCTGTATCACGTTGGATTACATCTGAACAAGTTGTTCTAACGTGATAAGGTCCTTCTTAGACACAGGATGACATACGTACTTACGAAAAAAGCCGGCCCCGTTTCCGGAGCCGGCTTCCTGGGCGGCAAAAATCGTGCAGCTTACCGTTGCTGATAATACTGTTGCAGTAGCGCAATAGCGCGGGTGGCACGCTTCTGGTCGCCGATGGCCTCGGCGGCGCGGCCGATGCTGTTGAGCCCCAGCAGGTAGGTCTGGAACTCCTGGTCAAACAATGCCTGGTTGTGGGTGCTGTAGTAAGCCAGAGCCCGCTCGGCTCGGCCGGTCATGGTATCCATGATTTCGTTGGCGCGCTGCTGCTCGCCCACGGCCACCAGCGCCGGAATGAACTGCGGTACGTAATAATCATAGGGCACGGCCTTGTCGGGCATCACCTCGAAGCACTTATCGATTACCTGCTTGGCGCGGGCTTTGTCGCCGGAGGCCAGCAAAGCATCGGCTAGGCGCGAGAATTTGTCGCGGTAGTTGGCCGGAAAGCGCAGGTTGTTCTCGTCGTAGAAGATGTTGGCGTTGTCAAGGCCCCGATACGCGAATTTGTTCATCAGCTTATCGTACATCAGGTCTTTGGCAATGTAGCCTTCCTCCGAGCCGCCTTTGGGGTCGAAGTTCGGATCCCTGGCGGGCAGAATGCGGTAGGCCATGCCTTCAAGCTGGAAGTAGGGCTGCAGGCCCATGAAGTCGCGCGAGTCCACGGTGCTGCTGAAGTACACCGGCCGCTGCCAGTTGTTGGTGGCCAGAATATCCAGAATCACCAGGCTTTTCTTCTCGATGGCGCTTTTGCCCACCTGCCACTCCATTCGCGGCACCAGCTGCTTGCGGCGGTCGGCCGGCAAAATCCCCGATTTGGCCACGGCCGCCGTGTCGATCGGCAGGAAGAAGTTGCGGGTTGGAAAGGAGAGCAAAGACTTCGAGCCATCGCCGTAGCTCACCTGCAACAAGGGGCTGTTCTGGTTCACCAGCTGCATGAATTCCTTCACGTTCACCTCCTTCACCGAGGGGTTTTCGGCGTAGGGCAAGTAGTCGTTGGTGCCTTGCTTATAGTTGCCGTTCTGCATCGAAATCGGTAGCGGCTGCGACTTGTAGGAGCGGCGCTTCATCTGGTCGATGTACCAGTCGGTGTTCAGGTAGCTGAGCACGGCCACGCGCACGTCGGTGCGGATGCCTTCCACTTCTTGGGCGTACCAGAGCGGGAAGGTGTCGTTGTCGCCGTTGGTGAACAGGATGGCGTTCGGGGCGCAGCTGTTGAGCAGGTTTTTAGCCGAGTCGATGGAGTTGTAGCGGTCCGAGCGGTTGTGGTCGTCCCAGCCCTGCGTCACCATCAGGCCCGGTACCACCAGGCCCAGGGCCGATACCACGCCGGCCCGCGCTGTGTCCGACTTCACCACTTTCTCCAGCAGTTCCGCCAACGCCAGCACGCCCAGCCCAATCCAGATGGCGAAGGCGAAGGTGGCCCCCGCGAAGGTGTAGTCCCGCTCGCGAGGCTCGATGGGCGGCTGGTTGAGGTAAAGCACGATGGCCAGACCTGTGAACAGGAACAGCAGGCCCACGATAAAGGCGTTGCGGCCGTCGCGGCGGACGTGGAAGAACAGGCCCAGCACGCCCAGCAGCAGGGGCAAAGCGAAGAAGGCGTTGCGGGCCGGGCTGTCGGCTACCCGCTCGGGCAGACCCGCGCCGTTGCCGCTGCCCCACAGAATGCCGGACTGCTGAATGTCGCCCTCGCGGCCCACGTAGTTCCACATGAAGTAGCGCCAGAACATGTGGCCCATCTGGTACTTGAACAGGAACGAGAGGTTCTGGCCCATAGTAGGCTTCACGCCATCCTGAATATCCACCCACTTCTTGTAGTTGTACATGTGCAGCGGATCGGAGCTGTACAGGCGCGGGAGCAGCATTTTGTCCTCGGGATTGTACTGCAGCACCGGGCGGTACTCGGCCACCACGTACTTGTCGCCCTGGCGCACGTAGCGCGGGGCGCCATCCTCCTGGGCAATGGGCTGGGCGTTGAACTGCGGGCCGTAGAGCAGCGGACGGTCGCCGTACTGCTCACGCTTCAGGTAGCTCACGAAGGACAGCACATCCTCCGGGTTGTTTTCGTTGATGGTGGGGTGGTAAGAGCTGCGGATGGGCACAATCAGGTAGCTCGAATAGCCAATCAGAATGAACACGAAGCTCAGCATCACGGTATTCAGCAGCCGGCTGCGGCGCTGGAACGAGAGGCGGAACCCGAACCAGATAAGGCCCACGAACAGCAGCAGGAAAAACACGAGGCCCGAGTTGAACGGCAGCCCGGTGGCATTCACAATACCCACCTCAAACGCGCCCGCCAGCGTGGGCAGACCCGGGATAATGCCGGCCAGAATCAGGCCCACAATCACGCTGCTCACCACCAGCGTAATGATGCCGCCCACGGTAGTAGGGTTTTGGGTGCGGCGGTAATAGTAGATGAAGCCCAGGGCCGGAATGGCCAGCAGGTTCAGCAAGTGGACCCCGATGCTGAGGCCGATAACGTAGGCAATAAGCACCAGCCAGCGGTCCGAATCGGCCTCGTCGGCGCGATTTTCCCACTTCAGCATCAGCCACACCACGGCCGCCGTACACAACGACGACATGGCGTACACCTCAGCCTCGCCGGCGTTAAACCAGAACGAATCGGAAAAGGCGTAAGCCAGGGCGCCCACGGCGCCGGCGCCCAGAATCAGCAGGCTCTGGCCGAAGGTGGGTTCCAGAGCCCGGTCGTCGTGCAGGCCGGGGCGGTTCAGCACAAGCTTTTTGGCCAGCATGGTGATGATCCAGAACAGGAACAGCACCGTGAACGAGGAGCTCAGGGCCGACAGCGTGTTCACCAGCACCGATACCTTGGTCACGTCGCCGAAGCTCAGCAGGGAGAACAGCCGGCCCAGCAGCAGGAAGGTAGGCGCGCCCGGGGGGTGGGGCACCAGTAGCTTGTAGGAGCAGGCAATGAACTCGCCGCAGTCCCAGAACGAAGCCGTGGGCTCTAGCGTGAGCAGGTAGGTGAGGGTGGCAATGGCAAATACCAGCCAGCCAACGAGGTTATTCAGGCTTTTGTAACTCCGCATAAGGTGGGTAAGTGAGGCCGACCACAGCCGGCCCGCGGCTGAACGACGGGGAAAAAGTCCGGGAAAGAAGTCAGTGAAAGGTCAAAAATAGAGAATAAGTACTGAGACGCGCCGCACTTAATCAACCAACGCCCACGCCGGCCTCAACCAACTCGCGCATTCCACCGCCTTACCCAGCGGCCGGAGTACAAAAAAGCCTCCGCCGGTAGGGGCAGAGGCTTTCAGGAATGCAGGCGGCAAGCAGTGCTAGTTCTGCAACAGCAGGCGTTTGGTGGAGAGTACTTTATCGTTTTGCACCAGGCTGTAGAAATACATGCCGGCCGGCAGATCGGACAAGTTCAGGTTCATGCCGCCGTCAGCCGCTTCGGGGCGCACCGCCACCATGCGCACTTCCCGCCCGATGATGTTGCTCAGGCGCAGCTTGTAATCGGTGTTCAACGTGAGCTGACTGACCGAAAACGTCACCAGCCCTTTCGAAGGGTTCGGGAAAATGGTGAACGACGGGGCCAGCGTGCGGGCCGTGAGGGTAGGCGTGGTGCCCAGCCCGATGTGCTGCCGGGGCGTATCCTGCACCGGGCGGCTCACAGTAGCCGTGGCGTGGGTGCGGCCCTGCCCACGTAGGGTGAGGGTAGCCGCCAGCGCGGAAAGCTGCACCGATAACAGTGCCAGCACCAGAATAAAGCGAGTAGAGAGTTTCATGGAGGAAGAGGAAAGCAGCAGCGGAAAAGAGAAACAAGACCAGCCTCGTTGCCAAGATAGACAAGTTAGGCTCGGCATTATGTCTGACCAAGACGAGACGATGAAGAGACAATCATCGTGCCCGTTCGGAAAGCAGTTACCGGACAGATGCCGATTCAGACGTTTCCGTTGCATCAAGGTTTAAACGAAGACTGCTTCCGTAATTCTCAGACCAGGTATCTGATTTCTTTCAGATCAAAGTAGTGAAGCTGCCCCGCCGCAGCCAGGGCCAGCCGGCCCGCTTCATCTACGCCCACAATCTGTCCCCGAAAAGTATGACCTTCTGCTTCGTACGTGTGTTCTTCCTGAAACCGGTAGAGTACCCGCAGATACTCCGCACGCAAATTCCCGACCCGGCCCGCCCGCAGCTGGAGGTAGCGCCGCTCCAGGCTTTCGAGTAGCCGGGCGGCCAGCGTGGGCAAATCGTAGGCCCGGCCGGTGAGTTGCGCAAGGGAAGTGGCCGTGGCAACTCCAAATTCCCGCTGGTTCACATTCAGGCCAATACCTACAATGCTGTGCTGAATCTTTGTCCCGCTGAGCGTGTTCTCAATCAGAATTCCCCCCAGCTTCCGGTTGCCGAAAAAAATATCGTTCGGCCACTTTACCCGCAGCTGGTCGTCGGGGCCGAGCAGCATTATCAGCCAGTCGTGCACGGCCAGCGCCACGACTTGGCTCAGCAGAAACTGGTCGGCGGCGGGCAGAAACGCCGGCCGCCACACCACCGACAGCGTCAGGTTTTCACCGGGCGCGGCTTCCCATTGGTTGCCACGTTGGCCGCGTCCGGCGGTCTGTTTGTCGGTAATGACGCAACAGCCATCCGTGGCCCGGTTTTGGCCAACCAGTTGCTGCGCTTCTGTGTTAGTAGAAGCGCATTCGGGCAGCCAGACAAGCTGTTGGCCCGTGAAGAGCGTTTGGGGGGAGAGTGCCTCCACGTGTTTTTCGTACTTTGTGACGTTCAAACCTAACAATACCCTATGAAAAGTACCCTGGTCCGGCAGGATTCGGACAAGTTGGCAGATGTAGTAGTGCGCGGCATGCAGGAGAAGAAGGCCGCTGACATCGTGGTGCTCAACCTCAAAGAACTCAAAAATGCCGTTGCGGATTATTTCATCATCTGCTCGGCTTCTTCCGATACCCAGATTGAAGCCATTGCGCGCTCCGTTGAAGAAGAAGTAGAAAAGCTCACCGGCCAGAACCCCTGGCAGACTGAAGGCCGCATGAACCGCGAATGGGTGCTGCTGGATTACGTGGACGTAGTAGTGCATGTATTCCTGCGGGACCGTCGGCAGTTCTACGCGCTGGAGGAACTGTGGGGTGATGCCGAAATTACGCACATAGCCGAAGAAGAAACTCCGGCAGTCGTAAAGTAAACTGCAGCCGTTAGCGTCTTCCTGAAGGCAGGTGGGCACGCCAACAAACGCGCAGTTGGCGTGTTCCGCCTTTGTTTTTTGTTCTAGCAACCTCAATACATGTCTGATACGACGCCCAAAAAGAAGAAACCTACGCTGCCGAGCCCTGCTCCCCGGCCAGGTATGCAGCTTTGGGTGCTCACGGGACTGGTGGTGCTCATCCTTGGGATGGTGTACCTCTCGCGTGGCAACCCTCTGATTGATATCACGCAGCAGCGCTTCGAGCAGATGCTCGTGAGCGGTGATGTGCGGGACGTTACCCTGCTGGCCAACGAGCGGCAGGTAGAAGTTACCCTGAAGCCTGAAGCCACCAAAAAAGCGCCCTACAACGCCGAGCTAAGCCGTCGTGGACCCTTGGCTACCGAGCAAGGCGCGCAATACGGTTTTCGGGTAGTTGACGGTAAAACCTTCAAGGAAGACCTTGATAAGGTGCAGGCAGCCCAGCCGGCCGATCAGCGGGTAGGCCTGAAGGTAACTGACCGCACCGGTTACGGCGACTACATTCCCACGCTGGGCCTGATGATTCTGCTGTTTGCCGGTTTCTGGCTGCTCATGCGCCGCATGGGTGGAGCCGGTGGACCTGGGGGCCAGATTTTCAACATTGGCAAGTCGCGCGCCGCGCTGTTTGAGGGCGGTGATAAAGTGAAGATAACTTTCAAAGATGTAGCCGGTCTGGAGGAAGCCAAGGAAGAAGTACAGGAGATTGTGGAGTTCCTCAAGAACCCCTCGAAATTCACGGTTCTCGGCGGTAAAATCCCGAAAGGCGCGTTGCTGGTAGGTCCTCCCGGTACGGGCAAAACTTTGCTGGCCAAAGCCGTAGCCGGCGAAGCCGACGTGCCGTTCTTCTCGCTGTCGGGTTCCGACTTCGTGGAAATGTTCGTGGGCGTTGGCGCCGCCCGGGTACGCGACCTGTTCAAACAGGCCAAAGCCAAGGCGCCCTGCATCATCTTCATCGACGAAATTGACGCCATCGGCCGTAGCCGCAGCAAAGGCAACATGCCCGGCGGCAACGACGAGCGGGAAAACACGCTCAACTCGCTGCTGGTGGAAATGGACGGCTTCGGTACCGATTCCGGCGTAATCATTCTGGCCGCTACCAACCGCCCCGATACGCTCGACTCGGCGCTGCTGCGTCCCGGTCGCTTTGACCGGCAGGTCAGCATTGACAAGCCCGATATCAACGGCCGGACCCAGATCTTCAACGTGCACTTAAAGCCGCTGACCCTGGGCCCCGATGTGGAAGCCAAGAAGCTGGCTGCCCAGACGCCCGGCTTCGCTGGTGCTGAAATTGCCAACGTCTGCAACGAAGCCGCCCTTATTGCCGCTCGCCGTGACAAGAAGATGGTGACCATGCAGGACTTCACTGATGCGGTGGACCGGGTAATTGGTGGTCTGGAGAAAAAGAACAAAATCATCAGCCCCGGTGAAAAGCGCATTGTGGCTTACCACGAGGCCGGCCACGCCATTGCCGGCTGGTTCCTGGAACATGCCGACCCGTTGGTGAAAGTGAGCATTGTACCGCGAGGCGTTGCCGCGCTGGGCTATGCGCAGTACCTGCCCCGGGAGCAGTTTCTCTACAACACCGAGCAGCTTATGGACGAAATGTGCATGACGCTGGGTGGCCGAGCGGCCGAGGATATTGTATTCGGCAAGGTTTCAACCGGTGCCTTATCTGATCTGGAGCGCATCACGAAAGTGGCTTACAGCATCGTGACGATGTACGGGATGAATGCCAAGCTCGGCAACGTGTCGTTCTACGACTCGAAAGGGCAGAACGAATACGGTTTTACCAAGCCCTATTCGGAAGCTACTTCGCAGATGATTGACGAAGAAGTACGCACCATCATCGAGCAGGCTTATATCCGCACCAAAGAACTGCTGACCGAGCGTCGGCACGAGTTGGAAGTAGTGGCCAAAGAGCTGCTGGAAAAGGAAATTCTGCAACAGGAAGATCTGGTGCGGCTGGTAGGTAAGCGGCCTTTCGACAGCCAGACTACCTATCAGGCCCACATGGCGGGCACTGACCGCTCGGAAACCCTGAGCGAGCGGAAGCAGGAGCACCCCGGAGTTCCTCTGGGCAACGACCTGCCCAGCCTGAATCTTCCCGGCGTAGATGATAATAGCACTCCTCCAACCGGTGGGCCCTCTGAGCCTAGCGGCTCAGCAGTAACGCCAGTATAGTCCGAGCAGCTAACTAACATCTAGCAAAGCAGAAAAGTCAGCCCATTTTAGGCTGACTTTTCTGCTTTGTGGCATTACCTTATGGCGGGTTCCGTAACCCCGCTCGAAACTTTCTACCTTTGCTGCCATGTCGGATACCTCGCGTGATATTGTGCTGCGCCGCATTCGGGAGTCGTTGCGGCAACCGTCGCCGCTGTCGGCCCGGCCCGATTTTTCGGCCCCTTTGCATCCCCGCCCGGCCGCTACCGATGACTTAGCCGTGGCTTTTGCCCAGAGCTTTGTACGGGTAGGAGGAGTTTTCTTCTTCTGCGAAACGGCAGAGCATTTTTATGACCAGCTGTTTGCCTACAAGCAGGAAAAAGGCCTGGAGAATCTGTACGTGTGGGAGCCGGAGCTGAAAAAGCTGCTGCATGACGGTAATATCGGGTTCCAGAGTGATGAAACGAACTTCTTGGAGCACGCTGATGCCAGCCTGACGACCTGCGAAGCCCTCGTGGCGCGCACGGGCAGCGTGCTGGTAGCCGCTGCCACCGGTAGTGGCCGCCGCCTCAGCATTTACCCCGATCAGCACTTGGTACTGGCCCGCACTTCGCAGATAGTGACCGACATCGGAGACGGCCTGAAGCTGCTGCAGGAGAAATACGGAGCCGATAAACTGCCATCTATGGTGTCCCTGACCACGGGTCCCAGTCGCACGGCTGATATTGAAAAAACGTTGGTGCTCGGTGCGCATGGCCCGCGCAGCATCGTGTTGTTTTTGCTGGATGACGCGCCCGCCGCAACTACCTGACCTCGCTCTGCCGCCCGGCCGCCGGGTGTATTTTGCTTCCGATTTTCACCTCGGAGCTCCCGATGCCGCCAGCTCGCTGGAACGGGAACGGCGCATTGTGCGCTGGCTGACCGAAGCGGCCCGGGATGCCGCTGCCATCTACCTGCTCGGTGATATTTTCGACTTCTGGTTCGAGTATCGCCATGCCATTCCGCGCGGGTTTATTCGGCTGCAAGGCAAGCTGGCGGAACTGACCGACGCAGGCATTCCTGTTATTTTCTTTACCGGTAACCACGATATGTGGATGTTCGACTACTTCACCAAGGAGCTGAACATTCCCATTCTGCGGCATCCGGTGAGCCAGCGCATTGGCGGCCATCAGTTTCACATCGGCCACGGCGACGGCCTGGGCCCCGGCGACCATACCTACAAGCTGCTGAAGCGGTTATTTGCTTCGCCAGTAGCGCAATGGCTGTTCGCACGTTTGCATCCGAACCTGGGAATTGGCATTGCCAACCGCTGGAGCCAGCGCAGCCGCCTGCAAAATGGCGCGGCCGATGAGCAGTACTTCGGCGAAGATGAATGGCTGCTAACGTATTGCCGCGAAGTAGAGCAGCAGTTTCCGCACGAGTACTACGTGTTTGGGCACCGGCATTTACCGCTTGATGTGGAAGTAGTTCCCGGCAGCCGTTACGTGAACCTCGGCGAGTGGGTCAATTATTGCTCCTACGGCGTGTATGACGGGAAGCAGCTCGCATTGCAGCACTATGAGCAGTAACAAGGAAAACGCGCAGCGGCCCACGATGCGGGGTGCCAGCCTGCTACACCGCTGCCGGACTGGCTGCTCGGCGTTGTTTCTGACGTGCTACGCGGCAACTGCCCCGGCCCAGACCACCGCGCCAGCGGCTGGTTCCGTAGCCCCGGCCAGCCAGGCGGCCCCGGTGCTCACCGTACCCGTCGATACGAAAGTGCCGGCCGGTACCTGGCAATTGGTACGTACCATCAAGCTCCCCCAGCCCGGCGCGGCTTCCCTGGACCGACGCGGCAACCTGTACGTCACCGATGGGCAGAACAATGTGCATCAGTACGGGCCCGATGGTCAGCCGCTGAATACGTACTCGCCGGCCCTGCCGGGCCATACCATGCAGGTAGAGGCGTGGAATACGGCGAAAGTGCTGGTATTTTATGATGACCGCCAGCAGGTGGTATTGCTGGACCGGTTTCTGGCCCCCATATCTGAGCTGGCCCTGGCCGATTACCTCGACGGGCAGGCCCGCTTGGTAACGCTGGCCCCCGATGACCGGTACTGGCTCCTGAACGAGTCGGACCTGACCCTGCGGCAGTTCGATGGGCAGCAGAAGCGCTTCACCATCACCACGCCCCTGGATTTGCTTATCGGCCGCTCCCGGCCCGATTTCCGGTTTCTGCGCGAGTACCAGAACAACCTGTATCTGGTAGACCGGGTCGGCGGCGTGTATGTGTTCGACAACCTGGGAAATTACCGTAAAAAGCTGCCGTTTGTGGGACTATCCTACGTGGGCTTTCGGGGGGATGAACTGTATTACCTGGCGGCCGATGGCCTGCACTTCTTTCAGCTGTATACCCTGACTGACCGCCTGGTGCCGCTACCGGTTGCGGAGCAGGTGCAGCAGGTGCTGGTGAGCGAACAATACGCGTACGTGCTGTTGGCAACCGGGGTGCAGGTGTACAAAATGTAGGCCGTTAGCATTCTTTGTGAAATCTTTGAACAGGAAAAAGTGGCCTTTCTGGCGTGACAGTGCTGGTTTTTCTCTCATAAAGCAGAACGGTGGGCGGGAAGCTGAGCTATAACTCCCCCGGGTAGTGTGCGTTGGAAGAAGCAGTATCGGCAGTGCCGGTGCGCTGTTCCTTCCGTTCCACAACCTTGTTCTGTTATGAAAGCACTCGTGTATCACGGGATGAAAGATGTTCGCGTTGACACCGTGGACGACCCCAAAATCGAAGACGCGCGCGACGCCATTATCCGCGTTACCAGCACGGCTATCTGTGGCTCCGATCTGCACATTTACAACGGCAGCATCCCCCAGCCCCGCCCGATGGTGTTAGGCCACGAGTTCATGGGTATTGTGGAGGAAGTGGGCAAAGGCGTGGGCAGCAAGCTGAAAGTGGGCGACCGGGTGGTAGTGCCCTTCCCCATTGCCTGCGGTACCTGCTACTTCTGCAACCACGAACTGCCCGGCCACTGTGAGAACTCCAACCCCGACCACTACGGTCCCGAAGGTGGTATGATGACGGAAAAAGGCGGAGCCCTGTTTGGCTACACCGACTTGTACGGCGGCTACAACGGCGGTCAGGCGGAGTACGTGCGCGTGCCCTATGCCGACTTCGGCCCCCGCGTAATCCCCGATTCCCTCACGGATGAGCAGGCCCTGTTTCTCACCGATATTTTCCCGACCGGCTACTCCGGTATCGACTGGGCCGACGTAAAGGGCGGGGAGTTTGTGGCCATTTTTGGCGCGGGGCCGGTGGGTATTATGGCGGCCAAATCGGCTTGGCTGCGCGGGGCCGCCCGGGTGGTTATCGTGGATACGCTGCAGTATCGCCTCGACAAAGCCAAATCCTCGGCTAAAGTGGAAACCATCCGGTGGGAAAGCCAGAAGCAGGTGGTGGAGGAAATCCGGGCCATGAGCCAGGGGCGCGGGGCTGATGTATGTGTGGAATGTGTCGGCTTCGAGCCGGACCGCGACCTGCTGGATCGGGCTAAGGCCATTATCAACCTTGAAAAAGGCTCCGATAAAGTCCTGACCACTTGCATGAGTGCCGTGCGTCGGGGTGGCGTGGTAACGGTGCTGGGCGTGTACAGCTCCCCGTTTGACAACTTCCCTATCCACCAGTTTTTCGATAAAGGCATCACGCTCCGGGGTGGTCAGGCCCCGGCCCAGAAGCATATCGATAAGCTCCTGCAATACGTCATTGAAGGCAAAGTAGTCCTCGACGATATCATTACCCACCGCCTCCCGCTCACGGAAGCGGCGCACGGCTATGATATTTTCCGTAACAAGAAGGACAACTGCGTAAAAGTGGTGCTGAAGCCCTAGTGAGCCCTAGCGCGGGGCTTTCCGGTAGTAATAAAAAAGGCCAGCCACCAGCTGGCCTTTTTTATGTTCGGCAGGCTACGAAAACAGGCCAGAATGCCAGAATTTAGCGGTGTCGAAGCGTAGTCCGGCGCGGTCTGCCTGCCGGATTTCTGCCTACATTTGAAAGAACGGTTTTGTCCGTTTTTTGCCGCCCTGTTCCTTCTGCCACAACCACTTCTCCGCCATGTCTGCTGTACTTTTTCGCCGTATCGGCCTACCCGTTCTGTTGCTGTTGCTATGGGGCGAACCGGGGCAAAGCAACGGCCAGGTGCAGGTGACCCGCTTACCCGGCCGCCTGGCCCCGGGGCTGGAGAAAGACAAAAGCCAGCGGTGGCTGCGGGTGAGCGTAACCGACGAAACCGCGTGCCGGCAGTGGCTTAAGCAGCACTACCCAAACGCCCTCGTGCAGCCCGAAGCGCAGCAGGCCCGGCTGCGGGTGCGGGGAGTAGCGGCGGCGGCTCTGGCGACCTGCCCGTGGGTGAGCTTCGTGCAGGCTGCCGACCGGCAAGCCCGGCCCGAGCGGCAACTCAACGGGGCCGATTTCACGCTCAATAAGGTTACCACGGTGCATGCCCGCTATCCGCGCATTACGGGGCAGGGCCTCACGGTGTCCGTGAAGGAAAGCCCGCTGGATATTCTGGACATCGACTTTAAAGGCCGGCTGCTGAACCCCGATCCGCAGGCGCAACTGCTGAACTCGCACTCCACCATTATGACGACGCTCATTGCGGGCGGCGGCAACTCGTCGCCCAACGGCAAAGGGGCGGCCTGGAAAGCGCGCATTGCTCAATCGAGCTATGATAACCTGTTCCCTGATAACGGGCCGGGGCTGGCGGCGCAAGGCGTATCGGTGCAGAACCACTCGTACGGGGTGGCGGTGGAGAGCTTTTACGGGCAGGAAGCCCGGGCGTATGACCAGCAGGTGCGGCAGTACCCGACGTTGCTGCATGTGTTTTCAGCGGGCAATTCCGGCAACCAGGGGGGAGCGGCCGGACCGTATGCCGGCCTGGCTACTATCGGCAACCTCACCGGCGAGTTCAAAAATTCCAAAAACAGCCTGAGCGTAGGCAATACCGATGCACTGGGGCAGGTGGCTCCGCTCAGTTCCCGGGGCCCCGCCGCCGACGGCCGCGTGAAGCCCGAGCTAGTGGCCTTTGGTGACGGGGGAGCTTCCGACGCGGCGGCGTTGGTGTCGGGAGTCAGCCTGCTGGCCCAACACGCTTACAAAGACCGGTATGGTACGCTGCCCTCGGCGGCCCTGGTGAAAGCCGTGCTGCTGAATACCGCCGACGATACGGGCCGCCCCAACGTCGATTTCGTAGCGGGTTACGGTCAGGTAGATGCGCTGGGAGCAGTGCAGACCATGCTGGAAGGCCGTTTTCAGGAAGGCACCATCATGCAGGGTGAAAGGCAGAGTATTTCGATTCCGGTACCCGCTGGCACGCACCGCCTGAAAATCACCCTGGCCTGGACCGACCCCGCCGCCGTGGAAAATGCCCCGACTACCCTCGTGAATGACCTGGATATGCGGTTGTCTGACCTAAACGATACGCAAACGTGGCACCCCTGGACGCTCAGTTCCTTCCCACACCTTGATTCACTGGCCTTGCCGGCCCGCCGCCGCCCCAACCACCGCGACAATGTGGAGCAGATTACGGTAGATGCCCCGGCTGCCAATGGGTACTACATACTGATGATAAACGGTTTCCAGGTTACCCAGGGCCCGCAGGCGTACAGTATTGCCTACGAATTTGAATCGGACCTGACGTGGGTGCATCCATCGGAAGCGCGTAATCTGCGGGCAGCCGAATCGGCCCTGTTGCGCTGGCAATGGGCCGGGCCCGCTGCGTCGGCGCGGCTGGAATACCGGCCCGTCGGGCAGGCTGGCTGGAATATCGTCAACCCGGCCCTTGACCTTTCCTCGCAAACGTTTCGCTGGACTGCTCCCGACGTAACCGAAGCGGCCCAGCTGCGCCTCACCACCGGGGCCAGCGTGGTCGTGTCCGATACGTTTTTCGTGGCCCGGCCACTAATACTAGCAGTGGGCTATACCTGCCCTGAGGAAACCCTGCTGACCTGGCCACGCATACCCGGGGCTACTCAGTACCAGGTGTACGCGCTGGGCTCCACACACATGGAGCCGTATCGGTTGCTGACGGATACCGCGTTGGTTCTCACGGCCGCCGAAGCGGCTGCCCAATATTTCGCCGTCGCGCCGGTTATCCAGCAGCGGGTGGGGGAGCGAAGCGGCACGGTGAATGTATTGCAGGAAAGCAATGGGTGCTACATCCGCTCTTTCCTGGCCCGACAGCTGGTTACCGATACCGTAGAGTTTGACCTGACACTGGGTACCACCTTCCGGCTGCAGACGGTGACATTGGAGCGCCGCGCGGCCGATGGTAGTTTCGTGGCCGTGCAGAGTCTCGCGCCCGATGCGCGCACCACGTTGCGCCTGTTGGACCCCACTGCTGTGCCGGGCCGGTCTGAATACCGCGTCCGTCTGCAACTGGCCACCGGCCGCCTCGTGTATAGCTCGCTGGAGGAGATATATCTGGTACCATCAGCGGCCGAAGTGCTGGTGTTTCCGGTACCCGTAGCGGCTGGAGAGCCATTAACCGTAGTCGGCCCGCCTGACCAGGTGCTGCGCGTGCGGGTATTCGACCTGGCCGGGCGCTTGCGCCTGAATGTGGTTTCCGACACAGGTACCATCAAAACCCTCGATACGCACGGCCTGAATCCGGGCGTGTATTTGCTCCGCATCAGTACCCCCGGCGGCCGGGAAGTTACGCGCCGCGTGATAGTGCTATAACCTTCCGATCTGGCTTGTACTACTGAGTGCCGCCCCGACAGCAATATCCTGTTGGGGCGGCCTTGTACAATACAGCAACTAGGCTAGTTCAGCCTAAAACAAGGGGTGCTAACCAAAGGTGCGGAGCAGGTTCCTGTCCGGCGGCTTTTTCGGCCGTCGGGCCGGTCGTAGGGCGAACGAGGTGGCCATGTCCGAAAAGACGTGCCGTATGCGCTTACGGCGACCGGCCCGACGGCTGAAAAAGCCGCCGAACCGGAGCCCAGACCAGTCGTCCTGCATCCTCCGTAACTTGGGTGAGCTAATGAAATGGATGATTAGGTGAGTAGAAGAATATTTCACTGGTGCTCCGCTTAAGTCAGGCTTCTCTCCGGCTAATAATCCTCCGGTCGCAATAAATCGGATGCCTGTTGCTTACTGTCGGCAGAGCTGTATACAGTACCAGCAAGTCCAAACACAAACGGCCCCCGACTCAGTAGAGTCGGGGGCCGTTTGTGTTTGGACTAAGCCGTAGTCTAGTAAATGTAGTTCAGAGCCGTACGGTCGTTCGTGTTGAACGGACGGTTGGCACCCGAGCCGATGCAGGCCAGCATCCACGAGTTGGGGTCGTTGCCGGTAGCGGTGCCGGGGATGTAGATGGCACCAACTGTGCTGGCACCTTCGTTTACCGCCGAGCCACCACAGCTGTACTGACGGCCAGCGTAGTCGGTGTGACGGAAGCCGATGCAGTGACCCACTTCGTGCGCCAGGATGGTAGCAATGTAAGTAGAGGCGTTAGCCGTACCAATGGCAGCCGAGTTAACCGAAACCGAGCCGTAAGGATTACCGCCGGAAGGGAAACCAGCCGAAGCCAGGTAACCGGCGCCCGAAGGAGCCGCGCTCAGTACAATGTTGCCGCCCGAAGTTACCCGGGAAAAGGTAATGCGCAGATTCTGAGCATTATACCGGTTGATCAGCTCGTTGGTGGCCGTGATGTAAGCTGAAGGCAGGTTGCTGGCCACGCGGATGGTGATGTTGCGCGGCAGGCCGGATACCAGGTTGGTGGTGCGGTACTGCTCATCCTGACCTACCCGAACCATGCTATAGTCGGGCTTGCTGGCCAGCATTTCGTTGGTCAGCAGGATGTCGCCTTCCACGAGGATGCCGCCGTCTACTTTCTGAGCACCATCGGCCGTAAAGCCCAGAGCTTTGATCTGATTGATGGCCGTCTCTGATACTTCATTCTTTACCTCAACATTGGCTTTTTCCTGGCATGACGACAGGGACAACGTAGTGGCGGCCAACAACGCGAGTGGAGCGAGTGCTTTTAGCTTTTTCATGTGTTTTGGTTGTGGAGTGGTTAAAGGACGCATCAAACATAGGTTATTATTGAGGATATTTCAAAATTAACTATAAATGATTGTCAAAATTATATACGCTGATAGTCTGTCTTTTGCCTGTGATTTTTGAGTTTTTGTAGTCCGCTAATAGGATTATAGTAGTTTGTGAATTTTAGATGAAAAATGTGTTTCTGCTGCATAGAGCCACAATTTCTGGATGGTAAGCCGTTGCTGTACAGCAACGTCCGCCACTGTTAAAAAAAAATTCGGCAGACAACATTTTTTTCTGGCTTAGCGGACCTGATTGAGCTGCCAACCGCTGCCCCGGCTATTTCTCTATCTTTGTAAACAACCGATTTCGTGCGGCCGACCTTTGCCGGCTGCCTTACCATATAGATCCCTCAAGCTGTGGCTTGCTCATCCTGCTCCTCCTCCGGCGGGGGCTGCTCCACTACATCTGCCCAGGGCTGCGGCTCCAAGGGTAGTTGCAGTAGCGGCTGTACCCGCCTCAACGTATTCGACTGGCTCCAGGACCTGGATATGCCCAGCGACTTTAAAGAGTTTGACCTTGTAGAAGTACGCTTTAAGGGCGGCCGCAAGGATTTCTTCCGCAACAAGAGCCGTCTGCCCCTCATCACCGGCGACGCCATTGTGGTGGAAGCGGCCGGCAATGGCTGGCACCTGGGCCACGTCTCGCTGAAAGGCGAGCTAGTGCGCCTGCAGATGAAAAAGAAAAAGGTGCCGCTTGATTCCAAGGACATCCGGCCCATTCTGCGCGTGGCTACCGAGCAGGACGCGGAACGCTGGCAGGCCGTGCGCGACCTGGAAACCGGCACCATGTTCCGGGCCCGGGCCGTGGTGGATGAGCTTCGGCTTAAGATGAAGCTCTCCGATGTGGAGTACCAGGCCGACCGTACCCGCGCCACGTTCTTCTATTCCGCTGACGACCGGGTAGACTTCCGGGACCTGATCAAGCGCCTCGCCGATGAGTTTCGGGTGCGGGTAGAAATGCGCCAGATTTCGCTGCGCCATGAGGCCGGCCGCCTCGGTGGCATCGGGAGCTGCGGCCGGGAGCTGTGCTGCTCTACCTGGCTTTCAGATTTCAAAAGTGTGAGCACCACTGCGGCCCGCTACCAGAACCTGAGCCTCAACCCGGCCAAGCTTTCGGGGCAGTGTGGCCGCCTTAAGTGCTGCCTCAACTACGAGCTGGATACCTACCTCGATGCCCTCAAGGATATTCCGCAGGTGCAGCGTCCGTTGCTCACCGAAAAGGGTGAGTACGTGCTGCAGAAGACGGATATCTTCAAGCGCAAAATGTGGTTTGCCGTGCGCGGCGACAACAATTGGGTGGTAGTGCCCGCTGAACGGGTACGGGAAGTGCTGGAGATGAACAAGCGCGGCGAAAAGCCCGAAAGCTTGCTGCTCCCCATGCGCGAAGAAGAAAAGGAGCCCGAAGTAACCGCTATTGTAGAAGGTTCCCTGGAGCGCCTTGATGACAAAATCAAGGCTTCCAAGCGCAGCAAACGAGGCAAGAAAAAGAAGGGCGACGACGCTCCGGCATCGGCAGTTGCCTCCGGTGCTCCCCGCGCTGGCCGGGGCACCGGTACCCGGAGCAGCAGCGCCCCGGAAACCCGCGCCGCTGTGCCTGCCACCCCAGTTGCAGAAGGTGACCAGCCCGCCGCCACGCCCGAAGAGCGTGCCCGGCCGCGTGGAGCCGCTGCCCGGCCGCTCAACCGCCGGGGCCGGGGCCGGGGTGAGAGCAAACGCACCGATGCGCCTCGTTCTGCCGACGGGGCCACGCCGGCAGCCGATACGCCGCGCCCACCGCGCGACGGTAACCGCTCCGCCCGCCCTACTGATGAAACTCCCGAAGGTAGCCGCCGTCCAGGAGCGGAACCGGGAGAAAACCGGCGGGGTCGCTCGGGCCGGCGGGGCAACCGCCCGGGCCGGGGCGGCAGCGCCGAGGGTGTAGCTCCATCAGCTTCCTAATTCTTCGTTATGCATTGTCTGCTCCGTTTGCTCCCGGCTCTGGGGGTGAGTCTGCTACTGGCTTCCTGCGAAGCCAATGAGGTGTATGAGAAAAATACCGACCTCAAATCCCCGTTGGGTGAGCCTTACGTGTGGGCTGTGCAGGATAAGCCTTCCTTTGAGTTTGAAATCCCCGACACTACCCAGCGCTACGACGTGTATTTCAACGTGCGGAACGCGGCTGACTACGAGTATTACAACCTCTACGTGAAGCACACGCTCAGTGGCCCCAGTGGCAAGCCCATTTCGCGGCGGCTGCACCAGATGCTGCTGATGGACCCGCAAACCGGCGAGCCGCGCGGCAACGGTTCCGGGGATATCTTCGACCACCGTTTCCTGGCTCTGCCAAACCAGAAGTTCTCCCAGACGGGACCGTACAAAATCACGCTGGAACAGTACATGCGCCAGGATCAACTCCGGGGCATTATGGCCGTGGGCGTACGGGTTGTGACGCACGCGCCAGCAGGCAAATAGGATACAGTAGTACATAAAAAAGGCCCGCCGGAATATCCGGTGGGCCTTTTTGCTTGGTAGCGGGCTGGTTAGATGCGCTCTACCTTCACGGCGTTCTGGCCTTTTTTGCCATCGATGATGTCAAACGAAACCCGGTCATTCTCACGGATTTCGTGCACGAGGCCCGTTTGGTGTACAAAAATTTCCTGGCCATTCTCATCCTGAACGATGAAACCATAGCCTTTGGACTCATTAAAAAACTTCACTTTGCCGGTTTTCATAGCGGGTGTAAGCGGTTGTGGGGTGAAAGAATGGCGGTAAATCTACATGGTTTTCCAGATTGGTAAAAATAGCCCGGTTTGGAACGTGGCCGCCCCGGCTGCGTATGACATACGCACCCAACCCAGCTACTCTACGCCATGACGGACGCAACCACTCCTCCTATTTCAAGCGACAACGAGTCCCACACGCCAGTCGACCCCGCTCATAACGGCCAGGGGACGGTACCATCGGAACTTCAGATACCGGCTAATACGCCCGCCGAACAGCCTTTCGCCCACGACCGAAACCACGAGCAAAACGAAGTGGCCGGTGCCAGCCGGGGGGAGTTCGGCCGCCAATCGGACCAGGGGACCACGCAGGGCGGCTACGGCAACGAGCTGAGCCGGGGGGAGGCCACCTACGCGGGCACCCTTGGCGCGCCGGCTGCTACTACCGGCTACGTGGGGGAACGGGAACAACACGCGGAAGATAAGCCATCCGCTGAAAACGGCAGCTTTGGAACACAGGCCGTCGGAGCCGGTAACCCGGCCGGCTCGGCTGTCGGGACTGCCTTTGCCAACGATAACGCTGCACCGAAAGGCCCCGACTCGGGTTTTGCAGAAAACTACGGAACCACCTCACTGAGCGGTGGCCACCCCGCCGATACTGCCCCAGCCGCCAGCCAGCGCAACCAGCGCGAAGATTATACGCCCAATCATCCGGAGGGTGGGCCGCAGGGGCTGCACACCGGAGCCGCGCCTTCCAACGCCAGCCAGGGAACCAATGAGGCCGAGGCCACTCCCACCAACGGCCCTGGTAGCGGCTACCAGGCAGCGGGCTCCGCTGATGCGCAGGGCAGCTCAGACAAAGGCTTTGGCTCGAAAGGCGGCTCGTACAATGACGAATACGACGCGGCCAGCCCCAACCGTCAGGCCGGCTCCCCGGCTCGTGGCGACTTCGAAAAAGAAGACGGTGCCCGGAATTACGGGGGCGCGTCGGATGATCGTACCAATCCTGAGCAATCCCCGGATTACGGGGCGACTCCCGGCCGTAGCGGCTCACCCGATTAACGCCAACATATTAGGTAGCGGAGCCCGTCATGGCAGCCCCAGGGGCGTCATTGGCGGGCTCCGTTATTTGTGAGCCGCCAGTAATAGCTTGCCCTTCTCATTACTAATGAGAAAGTCCTGATTGTTGATGAATACCAGAGCCTCCGCCTGCCCAGATTTAGGCAGCGCAAGACGGGTTTTCTGACCATCGAACAACCGACGGCCGGATAAACGCTCAAACTGATACACGTAGCCGTACCCCAGCAAAGCCACCCGGTGCCCATCGGGACTGATATCGGCGGCGGTAACCCAGCTGGGCAGTTGCAGGCTGTCGGCGAGGCGGGCGGTGTGGCGGCCCGGGCGGGCGGGCACCACGTACTGCTTCACGAAGCCTCCTTCGCCGCGGTTTTTGGTGAACAGATACAGGCTGTCCTGGTAATAGTAAAACGCCTCACAGTCGAAATTGCGCCGGGGCTTGCGGGGCGGGAAGTCGTGTTGGTCGGGGTAAGTAAACCGAATCGTATCAATGTGTTGCAGACTGGGGCCGCTGAGCCGGTAAATGGCCAGATTGCGGCGCTTGTTCTGGTTGTTGCCGAAGTCGCCGAGGTAGAGCCGGTTCTCTTCATCCTGGGCCAGATCCTCCCAATCGATATTCTGAAGCGGCTCCAGGTCCAGCGCCTGCAGCAGGTCGCCCTGGCGGGTGATGCGGTAAAGACGGGCCGTATTGCCGCCATCGGCGTGGGTCCATACATCACCTTCGGGGCCGGCGGTTTCCAGGCCGGAGCTTTCCCGGGCCCGGTGCGTGATGCGGCCAATTTGCGTGACCTCATACTCCTGCGTGACCTCCGCGAAGGTACCCCGGCCCTGGTCGGAGGTACAGCCGTGCCCGACAGTCAGCAACAGGAGGAACAGGACGACAGGCGGGCGAATCGAAAGGAGCATAGGCGGTAGGGCAGCAAGTGGCGGCGGATCAGTCGGGTTTCTGACCACGTACACCGGGCAAGTGGGTTCAGCCGCCGAAAATGGGGATTTTACGGCGGACTTGTGGTAGGGAAGGGGCGGTAAAGGCGGTATCTTGGGCAAAGCATCTTTCTCCCTTACATGCAACTGCCCGGTATACGTCCCGTTTTCTCATTGCTGGCCAGCGGCTTGCTGCTGAGCCAGGTTGCGCGGGCCCAGGCTCCCACCGTTCCCGATTCGGTGCGCTCAGTACCACCACGCGTTACGACGGCTGCAGTTGGGCAGGTTTCCTGGCTGCGTAGGCCAGCTCTGTGGCGGGTTGCGGTACCGGTAACGTTAGTGGCACTGGGGTACGTGAGCCGCAACGAAAATGTGCTGGATGAGATGAAGGAGGAAGTCAACGAAGAAACCCGGGAGCATTTTCCGCATTTCCGGACCAGCATCGACGATTATTCCCGTCACTTGCCCGTGTGGGGAGCCTACGGTTTGTACGCGTTGGGGGTGAAGGGCCAGCGGGGCGTGGTGCCATTCACCGTATGCTATGGTCTTTCGCACGCCCTGAGTACGAGCATCGTCAGCAACCTCAAGCGCCTGGGCCATACCCAACGCCCCGATAATCCAGCCGATTTCAGCTCGTTTCCTTCCGCACACACCGCCGAAGCATTCATGACGGCTACGCTGCTCCACGAGCAGTTCGGGCGGGACCGGCCGTGGGTATCGGTGGCAGGCTACAGTGTGGCTACGGCTACCGGGGCCATGCGCATGCTCAACAACCGCCACTGGGTAACCGACGTGCTGGCGGGGGCGGGCATCGGGTTCTTATCAGCGGAAACCGTGTGGCGGCTGTACCCGGTAGCGGCCCGGCTGCTGCCGCGTACCATGGGCCACAAACTGCTGCTACTGCCCGCGTATCTGCCCGGCGGCAGCCTTGGGGCTACGCTGGTAGTGCGCTGATGCCAGTCGGCGGTTTTCCTATCACCTCTTCACCCTCCAGGAATGGCTTTAGCGCAACACCAGGTATGGCTGCAGCTTTTCAAACGTAGCCTCGTCCAGCACGCGGATCTGCCGCAGGTCGGCCGGTTGGCGAAATGGGCCGTGCTGCTGCCGGAACGCCACCAATACCCGCGCCAGCCGCTTGCCCACGTACGGGTGCGCCTGTAAAACCTCGAAAGAGGCATTGTTGACGTCCACCGGCGCGGGGCTGAACCCAGCGGCCACAAAGGTGTATTTGCGCAGACTGTCCACCAGGTCGGGGGCATCGTGCAGCACGTAGATTTCGGCTACCTGCTCTTGGCGCAGAAACCCGCCCAGCCGCTGCCGAAACTCCACAATCCGGCGGGCATAGCCGCGCCCAATTCCCCGAATCTGCATCAGCTGGGTAGTATCGGCCGTGTTCAGGTCGAAGGCAGCCAGGCGGGTGGGTTTGCGCGGAAAGCGGCCGGGCGTGGCCTCGAACGGCTTACGGTCCGGATACTGGCCGGGCTGATTGCGGGTATACGAGCGGCCCTCCCGGGGCGGGAGCTGATCGGGTAGCTGCAGGTAGGGCGCCAGCCGGGCGTACGTGGTATCCGACAGTCCGTAGGCCTTGCGGAGTTGCTCCTTGGCCCGGAAGCCGCCTACCGCGTCGCGGTACTTTACTAGTCGCTCCGCCAACCACGCGGGCAACCCCCGGGCCTGCCAGTCAAGCGCAGAAAAAGCGTTAGGGTTGAACGGCGCCAGAGCTACCTGCGGCACCCGGGGCCGCGCGGGGTACGTGCGCCTGGGGTAGCGGCTGGCAAACTGTGGCCGTGCCGTGCGACGGGCTGCTAGTTCAGCCGCCAGCGCATTCAGCTGCCGTTGGTCGGCGGCCGGGTTGTAGGCGGGCAGCGCGGGCCGGAGCAGGGCCGGCAGCCAAAGCCAGAGCACCATCAGCAGCACCAGCACCACAAAGCCGGACGTTTCGCGGCGGGAAAAGCCAAAGTAGCGCCGAACAGCCCGTTGCAGGGGAGAGAGTGCCGGACGGCGGGAAACAGCGGGCTTAGCCGGAGCCGGGCGCGGGTCAGACATAACGGATAGACTTAGCGAATACAGCCCTCATGTTAGGCGTAAATCGGCAGAAAATCAATCCGATGAAAAACTATTGCCGGGCCAACTGCCGGACCCCACGCGGCCGAACGGTTACTTCCGAATCTTGACGTCTACCTCGTAGCGGTAGCGGGGCGGGCCGCCCAGCGGAATGGCAAAGAAGGGCAGGGCCACGCCGTACTGGTCAGTCACGTAAAATACCAGGTCGTTGGTGGCCTTGGTGAGGGAAGTGAGCTGCAGATCCAGCGAGAGGCCGTGCTCCTTCTCATCAATGAGATGGGTGCTGCTGGCCCACACGTTGTCCTCGCTTACTTTGGCTGGGTGGCCGTTTTTGGCCACGCTGAAAATCTTCAGGCCCACGTCGCCGTCCACGTCAAAATTGCTTTGCTTGATGCTCACTACCCGGTCGTTTACAAACGGGTAGAGGTGCGTTTTGGCCCGTTTCTGGGGCGAGAGGCGGAAGCTGTACTCGTAGGTAAACGCGTTACCGCCTTCCACGGGCACATTCTGGGTGGGCGAGGTGCTGAGGAAGTAACGGTAGAGGTTGCCGTCGTCGCCGGCTTTGCCCTGCACCACCAGCTTGAATACGTAGCCATCAAACTCCGGCACAAACTCGCCTTCCAGCGGGTTCAGCGGTCCGAACGAGTACCACTTGTTGTCGTAGGTTTTCTCACTGCCGAACTTCAGCTGTTTCAGCAGCGTACCGGCCCGGAACTGGCCTCTGGGCTCGGTGGCGCGGGCATCGGGGGTGGAGTAGGCCCCCGCGCCGCCGTAGAGGCTGAACTCGGTGGTGGTGTTCCAGCCGAACTTGGCTTCGTCGTAGAGGCCGCCGCAGTCGGGGTCGAACACGCGGATGTGCACGGGCTGTCGGTTTTCCTTCGGGATGAGGAAGAAGAAGGTCTGGGTGAAGTCGTCGTCGCCCCAGCTTTTATCGGCCTGGCTGCCGAAGGTCACCAGAAAGGCAATATTTTCGCCCGGGCTTGGTACGGCCTGCGCCCGGGTCGGTGTGGTGGAGAGCAGCAGCAGGAACAGCAGCCCGCAGCCCGCCAGACGAAGAAAAGGCAATACCATATCCCGAAAGTACCGCTCGGGCAGGAATTTTGGTGAATCCGGGCGGCAATTCCGGCCGTTCATTGTCGAAGCGGCTCCGGCCGCGTATCATTACAGTAGATTCCTCCTGAACCCGCCCCGTTATACCTATGGCCGCTACCACCCTCCGTACCACCGATTTTCTGGATGCCCTGGCTGCTGATGTGGAGCAGGCGCGGGAAGTGGCCAACCGCCGCTTCCGTTCCCTCACCGACGACCAACTGAACCGGGGACCCGGACCCGGAAAATGGAGCGTAGGCCAGTGCCTGGAGCACCTCAACATTGTGGGCGGCCTGTATCTGCCGGTTATCAGCCGCAAGATAAAGGCGGCCCGGGAGCGGGGTTCCTCGCCTGCCGATACGGTGGCGCACGGCTATTTTGGCCGCAAAATGACCGACGCCATGCGCGTGCCAGCCAGCGAGAAAACCATGAAAACGCCCCAGCAGTACGCGCCCAGCGGCTCAAGGCTGCCGCGTACGGTGGTGGAAGTATTCAGCCGCCAGCTGGATGAGCTCAGCAACCTGATTGAGCAGGCCCGCCGCGTGAATGCCAACGCCATCCGCATTCCCAACCCGATTATTCCGCTGCTGCTGCCCCGCCTGACCGATGCGCTGGAGCTGCTGGTGGAGCACATGAAACGCCATATTGGCCAGGCCGAGCGGGTGCTGGACAGCCGGGAGCTGTAGCGCAACAAGAACGCTTCTCCCCAAGTAAAACGCAGGTTGAAAGCCCTGTCGGCCGCGTGCCGGCAGGGCTTTTTTTATTGGGGTGGCAAAAAACTGCCGGGCTGGCTATGGAATCTGCCGCCGGCCGGCATCTGGGTTTTTACCAACTTGCCCCGCTACTTCGTTCTGCCCCTATGCGTCCTTTCCTGCTAAGCCTGCTTGTTCTGCTGATGTTCTTTGCCTCCGGTTCCTCCCAGACCACCCCACCCAGCCCCGGCGGCCCCAACCCGGCGGCCTGGAAAAAAATTGACCAACTGCTGGCCAAAGAGCAAACCGCCTCGGCCGCTAAATTGCTGGAGCCGCTGTATCAGCAGGCCCGCCGCCAGCAGAATACGCCCGAGCACCTGCGGGCGTTGCTATACAAGCTGCGTCTGCTGGAAGGGCGGGAGGAAGAAGCCGACGGGCAGGCCATTGTGCTGGTGGAGCAGGACCTGAAAACGGCCCAATTCCCGGCCCGGCCGGTGCTGCATAGTCTGCTGGCCCAGCTCTACGCCCGCTACTACGATGCCCACCGCTACCAGCTCTACGACCGGACCCAGACTACAACCGATACCGCCGATCAGAGCCGCGACGACCTGCGCACCTGGGACGCGGCCCGCCTCGGGGCGGCCGTGGTGCAGCACTACCGCGCCTCGGTGCAGGAGGAGCCCCGCCGCCAGCAGCAGCTGAAACTGGCCACGCTGGGCTACCTCAGCCGGGGCGGCAGCGCCGAGGGCCGGGCTTTGCGCCCCACCCTCTACGATTTGCTGGCCCACCGCGCCGTGGAAGGCCTCGGCAACGATGAGCTGTACATCACCAAGCCCGCCCAACAGTTCGAGCTGACGGATGCCGCTTTGTTCGGGCCGGCCCCGGAATTTTCCCGCCTGAAATTGCAGGCGCCGCCGGCCGACTCCCTGAACGGCCAGTTCCACGCGCTGCAAGTGTTGCAGCAACTGCTGGCGTTCCGCCTCACGGATGCCGGTAACCCCGCCGCTTTGGCCGATGCCGACCGGCTGCGGCTGGAGTTCGTGCACCAGCACGCGGAACTGCCTACCAAAACCGAGCTGTACCGCGTCGCCCTGGCTCGCGCCGCCGAAACGTACAAAGCGTTACCCATCAGCGCGGAGCTGCGGGTGCTGGAAGCCGGCACCTGGGAAGAAACCGACCCCGCCAAAGCCTACGAGTTAGTCGTGGCCGCCGAGAAGCAGTTTCCGAAATCGAGAGGCGCGCGGATGGCGGCGGCTATGCGCCAGCGGCTGGCGCGAATGGAGCTGGCCTTCACCACCGAGGACGTGCTGCTGCCAAACCAGCCCTGGCTGCTGCGCCTGACGGTGCGTAACGCCCCGCGCCTCTACGCCACGGCCTACCGCATCAGCAGCGCCCAGGTGCTGCGCCAGCTGGAGCGGTCCGAGTTGTACGAAAACAAAACCTGGCAGCAGCGCTACGCCCGCGCTTTGGCCGCCCAACCTGCCGCTGCCTGGGCGCTGGACGTGCCCGGCCCCCAGGACTTCCGCATTCACACCGTGCAGCACGCCGGCCCGGCCCTGCCGCTGGGCCAGTATCTCATTGTGCTGAGCACCGCTGCCAGCAACCCAACTAAAGAGCAGGCCGGCGCAGTAACAGCTTACAGCCAAGTGCAGGTGAGTGAGCTGAGCTACGTGCGCCGTAGTGCCGACCGCACCGAAGGCCCCGAGCTGCTGGTGCTGCACCGCCAGAGCGGCGCGCCTCGGCTCGGCGTGCAGGTGCTGCCGTTCTTGACTACCTACAACCAATCGGCGCGCCGCCGTGAGGTGCGGCGCGGCCAGCCTCAGCAGACAGATGCGCAGGGGCAGGTGAAAATTCCCGTGTCGCCTTCGTCAGAGTACACGCAATTTAGTCCGGCCATGTTGAGTGCTGGTGCTGATTCCTTGTGGACGGAGGAACTGGGCTATTTTTATGCTCAGCGCAACAAGCTGCCCCAATACGAGCAGCCGCACATTCGCACCTTCCTCTACACCGACCGCGCCATCTACCGCCCCGGCCAAACGGTATACTTCAAGGGAATTCTGACAGAGGAGAAGGCGGGCAAGTCAGGGTTGTTGCCGGATTCTCCCCTGAACGTAGAGCTGCTTGATGTGAACCGGCAAGTGGTGAAGCAACTGAGCTTTCGCACCTCCAGTTTCGGTTCTGTCCACGGTTCGTTTGTGCTGCCCACGGGTTTGCTAAACGGAGAAATGACCATCCAGACGCAGTTCGGCCGCATTGGATTTGCGGTGGAGGACTACAAGCGGCCCACCTTCCAGGTCACGTTTGAGCCGGTGAAGGGCATGCCGGTGCTGGGCCAGCCCGTAACGGTGCGCGGCACGGCCACCGCCTACGCCGGTCAGCCCATCGACGGGGCCACGGTAAGCTACCGGGTGGTGCGGCGCACGTTCTGGCCCTTCTTCGGCCGGGGTGGCTACGGCGGTGGCCGGCCCGAGCAGGAAATCCTCAGCGGCACCGCCCGCACCGATTCGGCCGGGGGCTTCGCCATTGCCTTCCTTGCCAAAGGCGAGGATCTGAAGCAGGGCAAGCGCGGCGGCTGGGGACCCGGCTACGCCTTCGAGGTGACGGCCGATGTGACGGACGCCGCCGGCGAAACCCGCACCGGCACCCAGCGCGTGAGCCTGGGCACCGAGGCCCTGACGCTGCGCCTGGAACTGCCCGAACTACTCAACCGCGCCGAGCTGCCCACGCCCCGCCTCCTCAGCACCAACGCCGCCGGCGAGGCCCAGCCCGCCAAAGGTCAGTTGCGCCTCTACCGCCTCACGCCGCCCACCCAGCCGCTGCGCCCCCGCCTCTGGGAGCAACCCGAGCGTGAAGCGTTGAGCCAGGAGGAGTTCAAGCGCCGCTTCCCGCTGGATGCCTACGGCCGGGAGGACAACGACAGCACCTGGGCTCGCACGCTGGTGCTCACCCAGGAATTTGACACCGATAAAACCCCGCTGCTGCCGGCTCTGCAAACGGCCCTGGCCGCCCAGCAGCCCGGCCGCTACCTGCTGGAAGCCACGGCCGCTCCGGCCACGGCCGGTCAGCCCGAAGCCCGCACCGAGCAGCGGTTCACCCTGTTCGACCCCGCTGCCGCCACGTTGCCCGTGTCCACTACCGACTGGTTTGTGGCGTTGCAAGACAGCCTAGCACCCGGCCAGACCGCCCGTTTCCTGGTGGGTAGTTCCCTGGAAGGAGCCCGCGTGCTGCTGGAAGCCGAGGCCAAGGGCGAAACCCTGCGCCACGAGTGGCTGACGCTGCCAGCCGGCGAGCAGCGCGTGGTGGAAGTGCCCGTGCCCGCCGCCCTCGGCGAAACCCAGCTCTACGTCCACCTCACCCAGGTGCGCGACAACCGCCTTTACACCCACACGGCCCCGGTGCAGGTGGCCACACCGCCCGCCCCGCTGGTGCTCAGCATTGCCACCTTCCGCGACAAGCTGCAACCCGGCCAGAAGGAAACCTGGCGCGTCACCATCCACCAAGCCAACGGCCAACCCGCCGACGCCGAGCTGCTGGCTACGCTCTACGATAAGTCGCTGGACGTATTCCGCCCCCACGATTTTGAAGAAATAGTATTTTCAAAACCTTACTGGTCACCTGTATTGCAATGGCGGGGGCGGTTTGTGATGCAGGATGCAACGACAGAAGCTACTGAGCCGGCTGCCCTGCCGAATAAGGCTATCAGTTATCCCGAATTGAACATGTGGGACTTTAACTTTCAGCAACGACATATGGCGGTAGAAGAAGTCGTAGAAAGCAAAGCTTACGTAGTGGCCGACGCCGCCATGCCGGCTCCCGCCGCTGCGCCACGGGTAATGATTCGGGGTGCTGTCGCAATGAAACAAAGTGCGGCAACACTGAATGAGGTTGTGGTCAACAACGACTTACCGTCTGCCACTGCCCCACAACCCGACCTCAGCAATGTGCAGGCCCGCAAGGATTTTCGGGAAACAGCTTTGTGGATGCCCGCCGTACGTACCAACGCCCAGGGCGAAACCGTGCTGGAATTCCAGCTGCCCGAAGCCGTGACGCGCTGGCAGCTGCTGGCCCTGGCCCACGACCAGCAGCTGCGCACCGGTCTGCTGCGCCGGGAGCTGGTGACGCAAAAGAGCCTCCAGATAACGCCCAACGCCCCCCGCTTCTTCCGGGAAGGAGACCAGCTGACCTTCTCGGCCAAGCTCAGCAACCTTACTGCCCAGGCCCTCAGCGGCACCGCCCAGCTCATTTTGCTCGACGCCCGCACCCAGCAGCCGTTGGAAAGCCAGCTGCTGAAAAGTGCCGCCCAAGTGAACTTCAACCTGTCGGGCAATAAGAGCCAAGCCGTGAGCTGGAACCTGACCATCCCCGAAACCGCCGAGAACCAGCTGCCCATCGAATCCATTACCTACCGGGTGGTGGCGCGCGGTCAGTTGTCAGTTGCCGGTTCCCAGTTGTCAGGCAAAGAGAAAAAAGAGCAGCGCAAACAGCGCCGCCAGAACAACCAGATAACTGACAACCAACAACTAACAACTGTAGAGGATGGCGAGGAAAATACTTTGCCGGTGTTGCCGAACCGGTTGCTTGTCACCGAAAGCCTGCCGCTGGCGGTGGTGGGGCCAGCTACCCGGGAGTTTGAGCTGAAGAAGCTCACCAGCACCACCTCCGCCACCCGCCGCAACTACTCGCTCACGCTGGAGATGACACCCAACCCGGCCTGGTACGCCGTGCAGGCACTGCCCTACCTGATGGAGTACCCCTACGAGTGCTCCGAGCAGACCTTCAGCCGCCTTTACGCCAACCTGCTGGCCGCCAAAATTCTGCAGAGTAACCCCCAGCTAAAAGCCGTGCTGGCCGAGTGGCAGCGCGCCGCCCAGTCCGGCGACAAAGCTGCCCTCAGCAGCAAGCTGGAGCAAAACCAGGAGCTGAAAAATCTGCTGTTGCAGGAAACGCCCTGGGTGCGCGACGCCCAGAACGAAACCGAGCGGATGCGCCGCCTCGCCGAGCTGTTCGACGAGCCCCGCCTGAAAGCCGAAACCGCCCGCGCCCTCACCAAGCTGAAACAGATGCAGCTGCCCGACGGCTCCTTCCCCTGGTTTGAGCGCATGCCCGCCGACCGGTACATCACCCAGCTTATCGTGGCCGGCTTCGGCAAGCTGCAGAAGCTGGGGGCTTTCGACGCGCAGAAAGACGACCAGGCCCGCCCGTTGCTGCAAAACGCCGTGGCCTACCTCGATGCCGAATTGCAGGATGACTACACCCAGCTCCGCAAGCAGCCCAAAGTAGACCTCAAGCAGAACCACCTCTTCGACCAGCAGATTCAGGCCCTGTATGCCCGCAGCTTCTGGCTTACGCTGGCGGTGCGCAAGGAGGCCCAGCCGGCCCAGGCGTATTACCAGCAGCAGGCCGCTACCTACTGGATAGGCCGTACCCGCTACGAGCAGGCGCTGGCGGCCCTGGCCCTGCACCGCGCCAAAACCCAGCCCGCCGCCGTCAAGAGCATCCTCACAGCTTTGCAGGAAAACGCCCTGCACTCGCCCGAGCTGGGCATGTACTGGACGGAAGTGCGCGGCGGCTACTACTGGCGCGAAGCCCCCACCGAAACCCAGGCCACGCTCATCGAGGCCTTCGATGAGGTGCTTAATGATCAAAAATCGGTGGATGAGATGAAGCTGTGGCTGCTCAGCCAGAAGCGCGTGCAAAACTGGGAAAGCACCCGCGCCACCGCCGATGCCTGCTACGCGTTGCTGCTGCGCGGCTCCAACTGGCTGCAGCCCACCCAGCCGTTGCAGGTGGCAGTAGGAGGGAAGCCCGTGCAGCCCACCGCCCAGCAGGCGGGCACCGGCTACTACAAAGTAACCTGGCCCGCCGCCGACATCCGGCCGGCCCAGGGCCGCGTGACGGTGCAGAAACCCGATGCCGGCGTGGCCTGGGGTGCGCTCTACTGGCAGTATTTCGAGCAGCTGGATAAGATTACGCCCGCCGCCACGCCTTTGCAACTGGAACGCCGCCTGTACCGGGAGCAGCGCACTGCCGCCGGCCCCGTGCTGGAACCCCTCACCGCCGCCACGCCCCTGCGCGTGGGTGACGTGCTGGTGGTGCGCCTGGTGCTGCGCTCCGATCGGGCGTTGGAGTACGTGCACCTCAAGGACCAGCGCGCCGCCGGCCTGGAGCTCATCGGCCAGACCTCGGGCTACCGCTACCAGAGCGGCCTGGGCTACTACGAAAGCCCCCGCGACGCGGCCACCAACTTTTTCATCAGCTACTTCCCCAAGGGCACCCACACCTTCGAGTACCGCCTGCGGGCGGCCCAGGCCGGCAATTTCTCCGGCGGCCTTTCGCAGCTGCAATGCCTATACGCGCCCGAGTTTACGGCCTACTCGGCCGGCACGCGGGTGAGCATTGCGGGGCAGTAATCCGCCGTAATTAGGTAAGTAAGGCTGGATTTCGTTGCTGAGACAGGGAAGCTGCTCGGTGGTGAAATCCAGCCTTTTACCGTTTGGGGGTTGCCCTGGCCGCCAACGGATTGTACATTTGCAGTCCGTTTGGTTTTAAGCAAGAAGAAAAGTTGATGCGTAAACTGGTAATCCTCCTTACTCTGCTGCTACTTGGCAGTGCCCCGGCCTGGGCTCAGGACGAGGCCAAAGCCACTACCACCCCTACCAACCTGCCCGGTGAGGAAAAACTATCGGCCCAGGAGCGCGCCGAGCGGGATTTCCTGATGCCCGTGCGGCGTAAGCAAGCCGCCAAGCTGCGCGCCGCCGCCGAAGAAGCCGGCGTCCATCAGCCCGCGCTGGAGGCCACCATCCAGAACCTGGAAGCCGTGCCCGAAGAAGAGAAGCTGGCCCCGGTAGCCGCCCCCGAAGCCAAAGCCGCGGCGGCCGCCGCGCCGCACCGCACCACCAGCACCCACCGCAGCAGCTCGTCCACGCACCGCACCAGCAGCCATACTTCCTCGCGCAAAAAGACCCCCGCGAAGAAATCAACCGCCAAAAAGAAACCGACCCGTCGCCGCTAACGGCCGCCGGAGCCCAAAGAAAAAGTCCCGCTGACAGAAAGTCGGCGGGACTTTTTTGTGCATGATGAACAGGTCAGTCTCAAAGTAGTTGTTGCCGGTGGGAAGGTCATGGCTGTACGTCTGCATTGTCCTCCTCAGCCGGGTCGGGCGGGGCTATGTGGTAGCGCGGGGTGTGCCAGCGGGTCGGGCGTGCCTGAGCGAATTTCAGCCGCCAGCCGTAGCAGACCTGCACCGTGGCATACGAAATGCGCAGCGGCACCGTAAAGCGGCCATCGGTGCGCAGCTGGTTATTGGCATCGAAGTAGCTGATCTGGGTAGAGCGTATCTCGGCCAGCGGGAACAGGCCGTAGTGGTAGTTGAGGGAGAATAGCATATACTGGCGTTCCGCAAATTCATAACGGAACGCCGTTTCCGCTCCTGTTACGGGCGTCCCCTGGCGCTTGGGTTGCTGCTCCCAGGATGCCCCTACCTGGCCGTTGCCCGGGTTTCCCCATTGGCCGGTCTGGCGAACAACGGCTGGCGCTGCCCAAGCGTACGAGGCATGCAGCGCGGCTTCCAGCGTCCATTGCAGCCCCAGTTGCAACAACTCCAGCCGCCGCAGTCCTACGCCCGCCTGAACCATTCCGGCAAGCGGCAAACCACTGCTGCTGCTGCTGTAATAGGTGGCGCCTTTTTCCCGGTAGCCCAGCTCAACCGGCAGATTACTTATTTGCAGCTGCGACTCTACCATCCATCGGGGTTGCACGGGTAGTAGTACCCGTATGGTGCCACCCACGGCCAAATCGGATACGGTGCGAAAACGGTTGGGCAGCTGTTCCCGCTGCATCGATAGGTGGGCCCGCGTCAGGCCGCCGCCCAGCGCCAGCTCCGGATAGTGCTGGCCGTAAGCAAGGGTAGATAATCCGGATAGGAAGATAAGGCCGATGATTGGGCAGATGGAACACATCAGAGTAGAGAATAGCCGTAACTGGTTACGCAACGCTCAACTGCTGGAGCCCGGTATAGCAACCGCCGGCTATTCAACAGTCGCCCCGTGTGGGGTTGATCTGTTGAACAGCCGGCGGTTGCTATACCGGGCAGACTGGAGCGGTTACGCGTCCTGGGGCATGAGGCGCACCACCAGCCCATCCAGGCGCGGGTGCAGGCGGATCTGGCAGGAGAGGCGGCTGCCCTGCGTCATCACGGGCAGGCTTTCCAGCATGGCCAGCTCGTCGTCGGAGGGCTCGGGCAGCTCGGGGCCGGCCAGTACCTCTACGTGGCAGGTGCCGCACAGGGCCATTCCGCCGCAGGTAGCCTGAATGTCATAGCCATCAGCCTTCATCACCTCCATCAGGCTCAGGCCCATATCCGTCGGGGCCTGAATCTCGCGCCGCTGGCCGGGCGCCTCCTCTACATATACGCGTACGTCTTCAGTCATTTTCTTGGTTATTGGTTTGTGGTATATGGTTTTTGGCTCCGATACCAAACCAGTACCAACAACCACAAACCAATAACCAAAAACTACAAAGTAGGTACCCCGTTTACGGTGGTGTACTTGAGGGTGTACTTTTTGTCGGGGAAGATGTGCTTGAAGGCACCCTGGCACATGAGGGCCGCCTCGTGGAAGCCGCAGAGGATGAGCTTGAGCTTGCCGGGGTAGGTGTTGATGTCGCCGATGGCGAAGATGCCGGGCTCCGAGGTGGAGTAGTCCAGCGTGTTCACCTTCACGGCGTCGTTCTCAATTTCCAGGCCCCACTCACCAATTGGGCCGAGCTTGGGCGTGAGGCCGAACAGCGGAATAAACGAATCCACGTCCAACTGCTCAGCATCGCCGCTGTTGGCCGTGATGGTCACGGCGTTGAGGCGGCCGTTGCCGTGTACGTGGGTCACGTTGCTGCTGAGTACCAGCTTCACTTTGCCGGCCTCGTGCAGGTGCTGCACTTTCTCGGCCGAGTCAGCCGCGCCGCGGAAGGTAGTGCCGCGGTGTACCAGCGTTACTTCTTTGGCCACATCGGCCAGGAAAATCGTCCAGTCGAGGGCCGAGTCGCCGCCGCCGGCAATGACCAGGCGCTGGTCGCGGAAGGTTTCCGGGTCGCGCACCATGTAGTATACGCCCTTGCCCCCCTCAAAATCGGTGAGGCTTTCGATGGCGGGCTTGCGCGGCTCGAAGGAACCCAGGCCGCCGGCAATGGCAATGGCTTTGCAGTTGATTTCGGTGCCGTCGATGGTAGTTACCACGAACGAGCCATCCTCCAGCTTGTGGTAGCCTTCTACCCGCTCACCCAGCGTAAAGGTGGGGTGGAAGGGCTCAATCTGACGCATCAGGTTAGTCACCAGGTCGCCGGCCAATACCTCCGGGAAGCCCGGAATGTCGTAAATCGGCTTCTTGGGGTAGATTTCGGACAGCTGACCGCCCACCTGGGGCAGCGCGTCTACCACGTGGCAACGCAGCTTTAACAGTCCGGCTTCAAACACAGCAAACAGCCCCACCGGGCCGGCCCCGATAATGCAGATATCGGTGGAAATGGAATTGGTCATGCAGCAACAGCGAAAAACGAAACAAACGGGCTCTAACGTCCCAGGCATAACAGCCAAACATCCCAAATCGTTGGCATTGAGCCCCGATTTGGTGGTAACGGCACGTTATGCGGGGGCAAAGATAGGCATGCAGCCCTCAGCGGGTGTCCTTGTCGCAAAACAATGCACTGCTGTGCTGCTTCACCCTTGAAATGAGGTCTGTTCTTATGCCTTATTCTGGTGTCACAAATTGCAGCTAATGTGCCTTGATAAAAGTAAAATCACCGGATAAGTTTGGGCATCTGTCCACCTTTCCAAATCATTTTAGATTTATGTCCACTCCCCTTCGTTTACTTTCCGCAGCTATGCTTTTGGTAGCATCCTGTTTGACCAGCTGTAGTAAAGAGCAGGATGCCGCTCCTGCAACTCCCAACTCCACCGTGGCCAGCAATGTAACAGACCCTAATTACATTGGTGGGCCTAGCGTAATTGCGTATGGTCAGCAGGCTACGTATAGCTACGTGCACCGGGGTAACGGTGGCACCTGGGACCTAGGCTTGGATGCGGGCTTCACGGTTGTGTCAATTACTAATTACTCTGGCAAATCGTACATCGTAGTACAAGCACCAAGCTATGATTCTCAAACGACGCTGGATTTCTGGACACCGGATGAGTACTACGGTGGTGGACGGGGAATTAGCGCTGGTCCTACCACTTTGTATTAGTACGGGCTAAAGTAATTGAATGCCAGTGTAGTAAAAAAGCCCCTCAATAGTTTGCTGAGGGGCTTTTTCATGGTCGTGTAAGTAGATGCACTGTACGCTTCCCCGTTCAATAAGCCAGCGGTAGGCAGAGGTTAAGCCGCTTGTTTAAATTCGATTGGGATCATGAAATTCAAAGCCTAGTGGGGCCGTTAGGCGTTGTAATCGTGCCGCCACTCGTCGACCAGCTGGCGCACACGGGCCAGCGAGTGAAACAGGTGGGCAGCGAGCATTTCGCGGTGAAACGAGTTGTTGAAGCGTTCGATGTACGCATTCTGTGTCGGTTTGCCCGGTTGAATCCAGTTCAGCATAATGCCTTGCTGATCAAGTAACTAATGCAATTTACTGCTGATAAACTCAGGGCCGTTGTCGGTGCGCAGCTGCGTGGGGCAGCCATGATACTCGACTAAGCGCATCAGCACCCGCACAACGCGACTGGCCGGCAAGGAGAAGTCAATTTCCACGCCCAGCAGTTCGCGGTTGTGATCTTCGGGCACGTTGAGCGTCCGGAACCGGCGGCCATCGGTCAACACATCGCTGGTAAAGTCAAGCGACCAGTACACGTTGGCTGCCTCAGGCACGGCTAAGGGCTGCTTCACGCGGGCAGGTACGCGCTTTTTCCTAGGTGCCGAGGTAGGTGTGGACTCAATGCACAATAGATGCGCAACGTACGTTTATGATTGATTACCAGTCCACTTTTGCGTAGGCGGTAGTGCAGCCTCCAGAAACCCCAGCCCGGATGCCGCCCACTTAAATGCCCGCAGTGCCTGCTGCACGGGCTCATCGTTACGCCCGTGTGCCACCGGTGATAACTGCCACGGTCGAGTTCTACCAGAGCACACGCCCGGCGCTGGCTCCAGCCTTTACCTACTACGCCCCACGCTGCCTGGTGTCGCGCCGCAGGGCTGGCTGCTTTTTTCGCAGGATCTCCTTGATAGCCTGGTTATCTAAGCTCAGATCGGCGAATATCTGCTTGAGCTTGCGATTCTCCTCTTCCAGGTGCCTGAGCCGGGTAAGCTCTGCCACGCTGGCCCCGGCATACTTGCTTTTCCACGCGTAAAATGTGGCCTCACTCAAGCCGTGCTCGCGCACAATCTGAGCTTCGCTGAATCGTCCCTTCTTCATTTATCAGTCTTCAGGTAGTGAAAGTTACAGCTTTCTCTACCCACTACTGGCGCTCGATTTGGGGAAGACTACAGTTCTGCGCCCAGTTAAATGAACTAGTACTAACAACCAACTCCACCACTTCATCAAAACCATCGAGTCTAAGCTCGTTTCTCCTGGTACCAAGCGTCTCACACGAAAGTGGGAAATAGCAGCCGGGTGTTTCGTATCCCGGAAGGGGGAGCCGTTTACGAGCAACAGTCTGATGTGTACAGGGTACGGCAATCAACTGGTAAAGAGGCAGCACGATATTGAGCATGCTGCAAGATTACTCCGTTAGGTAGAAGATTCATTGCTGAGAAGCTATACGGACTTCGTGGACGCATCCGAGCATTCAGAAGCTGCTTTCCTGTGGGTTGTTCCGAGATGCTGCCGGTTGGCTGGTCTTCCGCCCGAAGGCCCAGTAGAGCGCCGGCATGCCCAATAGGTTGAGCACTGTGGAGGTGATAACGCCGCCCAGAATCACCACCGACATAGGGTGCTCGATTTCCGAGCCCGGCTCGTTGCCGGCCAGGATGATGGGCAGCAGGGCCAGCACTGAAGTCAGGGCCGTCATGATGATAGGCGACACCCGCTCCAGCGAGCCGCGAATGACCAGCTCTTTACTGAACGGCATGCCCTCTTCCCGCTCCAGATGCTGGTAGTGGCTCACAAGCATGATGCTGTTGCGGGCCGCCACCCCGAGCACGGTGATAAAGCCCACGATGGAGCCCAGCGAGAGTACGCCGCCCGTGAGAAACGCCGCCAGCAAGCAGCCCGACACGGCGAAGAACAGGCTCAAAATGCCCAGCGTAGCCAGCCGCACGGTACCGAAATCGGTGTAAAGCACCAAGAAGATGCCGATGAGCGAGAGGCACACCAGCAGCGCCATGCGGTTCTGCGAGGCCTGCCGCTCGGCGTACTCGCCCAGGATTTCGGGGTGGTAACCGGCCCCGAAGGCCACGCCATCCACTTGCGCCTGCACGTCGCGGGCGACGCTGCCCAGGTCCCGGCCGCGCACGTTCAGCGTCACGTCGATGCGGCGGGACGAGGCTTCGCGGGTGATTTCGTTGGGGGTGGGCACGATGCGTACGTCGGCCACTTCCTTGAGGGGGACGGCCCCGCCGCCGGGCAGGCCCACCAGCAGGTCGCGCACGGCCCCGAAGTCGGCGCGCACGGCCGGCTGCCCCCACACGGCCACGTCGAAAATCTTCTGCTCCTGGTAGATTTCGCCCACCTTGCGGCCCTTCACCAGCGTGCTGATGGCCTGCAATACGGTGCCGGGGCTCAGGCCGAAGCGGGCGGCGGCTTCGGGCTTGATCTTCACCTGAATCTGCGGCACCAGCGTCTGCTGCTGCACTTTCAGGTCCACTACGCCTTCCACGCCTTCGAGCTTGCCGCCCACTTCCTTGGCTTTGGTGTAGAGTTGGTCGAGGTCGGGGCCGAAGATGCGCACCACGATGGTGGCCGACGTGCCGGTCAGCACCTCCTTGATTCGCTCGCGCAGGTAGGTCAGCAGGTCGCGGTACAGGCCGGGGTAGCCGTCCACCACGGTCTGGATTTTGGCCACGGTCTGCTCGTAGTCCACGTTGGGGTCCACGGAAATCCACAGCTCGGTGAAGTTGGGGCCCACGACTTCGTCGGCCACCTCGGCGCGGCCGATGTGGGCCCCGAAGTTGCGCACGCCGGGAATGGCGCGTAGTTCCTTACTGGCCCGCACCGTAATGCGTGACATGGCCTGCAAGGAGGTGCCGGGCTTCTCCACCCAGTGCATCAGAAAGTCGTACTCTTTGAAGTTGGGCAGGAATTCCTGGCCGAAAAACGGCACCAGCAGCATCGACACCACCGCCACGCCGGTCAGCGACCAGGCCACGCGCTTGGGACGAGCCAGCAAACCAGGCAGCACGCGGGCGTAGTGCCGCTTCAGCCAGGCCACCACCGGCGCATCCTTCGACTCTTTCTCCGCGGCCTTGGGCAGCAGCAGCAACGCCAGCGCCGGTGTCAATGTCAGCGCCACGAACAGCGAAGCCAGGATGGCCAGCACGTAGGCAAAAGCCAGCGGCTGGAAAAACGCGCCCGACAAGCCCGGCAGCAGGAAAATGGGCAGCAGCACCAGCGCCACGATAACCGAGCCGTAAATCACGGCCGACCGCACCTCCATCGAGGCCTCGTATACCACCGCAAACGCGGTTTTGGGCGAGCCCGCTTCTTTATTCAGCCGCAGCCGGCGCATAATGTTTTCTACGTCGATAATGGCATCATCCACCACTTCTCCCAGCGCAATGATGAGGCCGGCCAGCACCATCGTGTCGATGGTTTTGCCGGAGTAGCGTAGCGCCAACGCCGCCGCAATCAGCGACGTAGGCAGCGCCAGGGCGCTAATGAGCGCCGTGCGCCACTCGTAGAGAAAGAACAACAGCACCAGCACCACCAGCACGCAGCCAATCAGCAGCGACTTATTCAGGTTGCTGAGGGACATTTCGATAAAGGTCGCGGGGCGGAAGATGGTCGAGTCGATTTCCAGTCCTTTCAGGCCGGGCCGCATGGCGTTCAGGGCCGCTTCCACCTGCCGGGTCACGTCCAGGGTATTCGCGCCGGGCTGCTTTTCCACAATGAGCAGCAGGCCGGGGCCGTCGTTAATCACCGCGTCGCCGATGGGCGCGGGGAAGCCCTCCACCACCTGCGCCACCTCGCCCAGCTTCAGACTCACGCCGTTGCGAAACGTGACGGGCATCTGGGCCAAGTCGGCAGCCGACTGAATAGCCGAGCTTTGCGAGACGGCCAGGCGCTGGTTGGGCGAGTCAATGAAGCCGCCGCCGGCCAGCGTGGTAGCGTCGGCTGCGGCCTTTTCCACTTCGGCCAACGTCAGGCCCAGCGTGCGTAGCTGCTCGGGGTTTACCAGCACCTGCAGCTGCCGGTCGCGCTGGCCCCAGATGGCCACGTTGGCCACGCCGGGCACCGCCATCAGGCGCGGGCGGATGCTCCAACGGGCCAGCGTCGTCATCTCCACCTGCGTGAGGCTGTCCGACGATACCCCAATCTTGAGCACCCGGCTGGTCGAAGACAGCGGCGAGAGCATCACCGGGGGCCGGGCCACGCCGGGCAGCGTGGGCGCTACCCGCGCCAGCCGCTCCTGCACCGCCTGCCGGGCGTTGTTGATGTCAATGCCCTGCGGGAAGTACAGCACCACCGACGAGAGCCCCAGCACCGACTTGGACCGGATTTTCTTCACGTCGGGCGTGCCGTTCAGGGCGTTTTCCAGCGGTACACTCACCAGGGCTTCTACCTCGGCCGTACTCAGGCCGGGCGCTTCGGTCTGCACTTCCACGTAGGGCGGCGCAAACTCGGGAAATACGTCCAGGGGCGTGTTGCGTACCACCTGCAGGCCCGCCACCAGCAACACCCCAAACAGGATGACCACCACCAGCCGCAGCCGCAGCGCCGATTCTATTATCCACTTCATGGCTTAGTGGCTGCCGCCAAATTCAGTTCCGAATAATTCTGCCGCGCCGTCGGTCACGACTTCCGCGCCGGCCTGCACGCCCCGGGAAACAACCACTTGGTTTCCCACTGCCCGCTGCACCTCGACTCGCTGCCGGGTGTACTGCAGGGGTTTGGTGCGCACGTACACCCACTGCCCGCCCGAGGCGTCGTAGAGCAGCGCGGCGGCCGGAATGGTCAGGGCGGCCGTTGTGGCGGTGCCGCCCGTGGCTGAGTTGCCGCTGCTCAGCGTCACGTCCACGGCCACCCGCTCGCCGGGGCGGAAGGCCTCGTCGGTGTTGTCCAGCTCGTAGAACACATCGGCCGCGCCCGCACCGGGCGTGCCGGTACCGGCGGAAGCGCTGAGCAAGTGGGCTTCCACCGCCCGGGCTTGCCGCGTCGCGCCCCCGTTCAGGGGCCGCACGGTCACGGATTGGTCCTTGCCTACCCGGTGCAAATCGCCCACGAACAGCGGTACCCGCACCCATACTTTGTTGAGGGCGGCCAGCTCCACCAGCACTGTGTTGGCCGTCACCACCGAGCCGGGCGCGACGCTCACGCGCTGCACCACCCCGCTCAGCGGCGCTTTGATGGGCAGAGCCTGCCCGCCGTTGGTATTGCCGTTCATTGCCCCCTGCCGGGCGCGGGCGTCGGCCAGGGCGCGCTGGGCCAACGCCACATCGGCGCGGGCGTCGTCGCGGGCCCGGACGCTGCCCGCGCGGTCGGCCAGCAGCTCCTCGGCCCGTTGCAGGCGGGCCTGGGCCACCTGCAGCTGGGTGCGGGCCTGAGTAATGCCCTGGTCGAGGGTGAGCAGGTCGCGCTCCGGTGGCAGCGGCACCAGACTATACAGCGTTTGGCCCTGGCGTACGCGCTGGCCGGCCGTCAGGCTGGCCCCGCCGCGCAGCGTGCCCTGCACGGGGGCCACGATGGTGACGGCCTGGCCCGGCACGGCCTGAATCTCGCCGCCCACCTCGCGGGTGGCCTGTACGTTGTCGGTTGTGATGGCCACGGTTTTGATGCCCAGCCGCTTTTCCGCGTCGGCGGTAATCACTACGGTGGTCAGGTCCGACTCCTTGACCGGATTTTCGACCTCGGCGGGGCTGACGGCCTTGGGCTTTTCGGCGTTGCCGCAGGCCACCACGCCGCCGAGCAGGCTGGTCAGCGCCAGGCAGCGCGCTGCTATCAGCAGAGAGGATGTGAACGGGGGAAAGTACATGGCAGGAAGAAGTCGGAGAAGTTAGAAGCGGCCCCCCACGGCGTAGCGCAACCGGGCCAGAGCGCGGCGCTGGTCGGCGCGGGCGTCGGCGGCGCGCTGGCGGGCGTCGAGCAGCTGGCGGGTGGTTTCGGCCACCTGCACGTAGGGGAAGTCGCCGTTGATGAAGGCGTTGGTGGAGCGGCGTAGCGCGTCAGTGAGGCTGGGCAGGTAGCTTCGGTCCCACAGGGCCACGCTCTGGGTGGCCTGCTCGTACTGAGCGTAAGCCTCGCGCACGTCCAGGTTCACAGTCTGGCGCAGCGCCAGGTACTGCCAGGAGGCCTGTTCCAGTTCGGCTTTCACCCGCGAGATGCGGCCCTGGTTGCGGTTGAAGATGGGCAGGCCGATGGCCGCGCCCGGCCCCAGGTGCACGGGGTTGGGGTCGTTGAGGCGGGCATTGAGCGAGAGCACAAACGAAAACACCCGGCTCCGTTCCCATTTCAGCCGCTTGCCAATGCCCTCGATACCGATGCGCGCCGCCCACAAATCGGGCCTGGCCGCGTAGGCCGAGTCCAGCAGCGTGCGCAGCGGCGGCACGGCCGGCGTGGTGGAAGTAACCGGCACAGCAAACCGGACGGAATCAGCATTCACCGAATCCAGCCCGAGCGTGGCAAAAAGCCGTAGGCGGGCCACCTGGGCGTCGCGGCGGGCGCGGTAGAAGTCGTCCACGGCGCGTAGGCTGTCAGCACTGGGGGCCACGGTTTCCAGCTCGCTGGCCTCGCCCACCCGGTAGCGGGCCCGTACGATGCGCGCCACCTCGGCCCGCATGATAATGGCCTCGCGGGCAATGCGCAGCCGCTCCTCGGCCAGAGTAATGTCGGTGTAGCTCACTTGGGCGTCGCGGCTCACCAGCAGGCCCCGGCTCACCAGGCTTTCGGCCACGCGCTGGGTTTCCAGCTGGGCGGCCCCCACCCGGCCGGGGCGCTGCCAGAGCAGGTCGGAGGCGAAGTTCAGGGCCAGAAACACGGGCGAGGTGCCGTAGGATGTCACGCCCGTCAGCACCGGGTTAGCCAGCAGACTTGCATCCTGCAAATCGGCCTGGGCCAGGGCCAGCGTACTCAGGTCGGCCTGAAAGGCGGGGTTGCGGGTGAGGGCCAGGTCCACGGTTTCCTCCTCGCTCAGGCCGTCCTGCAGGTTGGGCAGCGCGGGGGCTGGGGCATTGGCGGCTCGGGTTGTGCCGATGTCATAGCCGCCATGGGTTTTCAGCTGTTCGGCTACATGCTCCCGGTTGTAGGTCGATTTGGTACTCACGCAGCCCGCCAGCAGCAAGGGCAGCGCCAGCAGCCAGAGGCCGCGCCGGCGAAGCGTGGCGGCCATGAAAACGGAAGGTGGAAGCGGGAAATGTACGGTCACGGCAACGGCTGCTGGGGGCAACTACCCGGGCAAAAACTGCCGCCGGGGTAGGCACAAAGTAGGATCTTATACTTAGCTAGCTGGCCCAGGCGTGGTTTCACCGCTTTTTATGGCTCGCACGAGTAGTACTAAACCTAAGTATGAAGAATGGATGAAGTTAATGTGAGCCCAAGAGTACAACACCTTTCTGAAGCAATTCTGTAGTTGTTAGGCCACCACGGTAAGGGGTGTTCGTGCCGATCAGCAGGCTAACGCGTGCTTAGCCCCGCCGGGCCAGCCAGTAGGTGCGGGTGTCGCGCCACAGCTGGCGCAGGTTCAAGGCGGAGCGGTCGAAAAGCAGGTGCATGCCGCCCACCCAGCCCACGGAGCCCACCCAGCCGGCCAGCACATCGGAGGGGAAATGCACGCCCAAATACATGCGCGACCAGCCCATGAGCAGCGCCCAGGCCGTGCCCACGGCCACGGCCACCCAGCGGGCCCGGGTGGGCCAGAGCAGCACGCCCAGCGTCAGGGCCAGCGCTGCCGCGCCCATGGCGTGCCCGCTGGGAAAGCTGTAGGTGGTTTCCGGGGCAATGGACATCCAGAGCGCCGGCCGGGCCCGCGCCAACAGCAACTTAGCCAATAGGTTCAGGGCCCCGGCGCCGCCCACCGATAGCAGAAAAAACAGGGCTGCCCGCCGCTGCCGGGCCAGCAGCAAGCCGCCCAGCACGGCCGCTTCCACCACCGGCGTCCACAGGGTGCCGCCGGCCCGGGCCATCCACAGGGCCACGGCATCCTGGCCAGGGCTGCCAGTCCGGTGCAGCAGCTCCAGCAGGGCCTGGTCGCCGAAAAAGCCCTGGTCTTCCCACACTTCCTGGGCCACCTTGATGAACACGCACCAGGGTCCTACAAAGCCCAGCAGCAGCCCGAGCAGCAGCTGGCGGTGCTGCCGCCAGAGCAGTCGGCCAAAGCCCCAAAGTGCGGATAGATACATGCGGCGGGCGGGTGGGGAAGTAGTCGGCAGCTGGTGGCTGCCAGCGGGAGCCGGGACGCCTGATTAGCTGCGCGGTGACTCGGTTTGCGAGGAGGACTGGGGCCGCCAGGTGGTATACGCCACCAGCGCCACCAGCAGTAGCAGCAGTAGCAGGGAGGAGCCCTGCGTGCCGAACCCCAGCCCGTTTTTCGCCACCGGCTTGGTGAGCAGGTCGCCAAAGGTGGCCCCGAACGGCCTGGTCAGCACGAAGGCCAGCCAGAAGAGCAGCACCCGCGAAATGCCGGTGAGATAGTAGGCCCCGACCACGACGGCCAGCAGGCTGCCGATGAGCAGCGCGCCACCCCCGAACCCCAGCCCGGAGCTGTCGGCCAGGTAGTCGCCCAGCGCGGTGCCCAGCGTGTTGGACACTAGAATGGCCGTCCAGTAGAACAGCTCGCCCCGGCGGGTGCGGATATCGGACACGGACAAGGACTTTTCGCTTGCCCACCACAACCCCAGCACGACCAGCAGCAGGCCTACCAGTAGCCCCGCCCCCGTGGCATACCCCAGGCCCAGGGTCCGGTCCAGGTAGTCCGAGAGGGTGGTGCCGGCCGTACTCGTGGCCAGAATCACGGCCCAGTACAGGGCGGGAACGTAGTGCCGGGCGGCCAGCTGCCCCAGCAGCACCGCCAGAAACAGCCCGAGCAGCAGCAGGGTGCTGGCCCCATAGCCCACGTTGAGCGTCTGGGCCAGCAGGTCACCGGCCGTTTCCCCCAGGGTCGTCGCGCAGATTTTCATTACCCAGAACAGCAGGGTAACCTCGGGAATCTTTTTCAGGACGGATTGCATACAACCGGGCCGTTAGTGAGCACGCCAGCTTACCGTCAGGCCGGGCGTGCCGCCGCCGAAGTAGGCCGGGGCCACGTTCAGGCCTACCAACATGGGCTTGCGGCCCCAGCGGTTGCGGTGGGTGAGGTAGCCCAGGTGGGCCGACAGAATGCCAAAGCCGGCCCCGGCCACCACGTCGCTCTGCCAGTGCTTGCTGTTGATCATGCGCAGCGCGGCCACACTGGTAGCCAGCGTATACGCCCCGATGCCGTACCACTGGCTCTTGTCGCGGAACTCAGTATGCACGATGCTGGCCGCCAGAAACGCCTGCGCCGTGTGCCCCGAGGGAAACGACAGGTTATCAGACCCATCAGGCCGGGTTTCTTTAGATAGAAACTTCACCGCGTAGGTGGTGCTGAACATAATCAGCTCGCTTTTCAGCACTACCAGCCCGATGTTCAGGCGGTCATCGCGCGACTCCACCCCGGAGAACAGCACGGCCCCCAGCTCCAGGTAGGGGGCGAAGAGGAGCAGGTCGTCGGCGCGGGTGCGGAAGGTGGGAAATACCCGGTGAATGTCGCGGTTGGCCTGTTGGTTGGTGTAAAAGCCGCCCCCGTTGAAGGTGTAGGCCCCGTAGCCAATGAGCACGGCCGGCACGATACTGGCTTTCACCAGTTTGCCGGCATACCACGGCTTCTGGCTGACCGCCGCAACGGCCGTGGGATTCTCAAACTTGTGCGTGGTATCCGGGAGTACCGTCTGCGAAGGCATCACCTGCGCAGAGATAGGGTGAGCTACTACGCCGCTCAACAGGAGCAGTAACGGGTAATGGATAAGTCGCTTGAGCATATGATGCTTTACAGAAAGTAATGCCAGAGTAAGAAATGGTGCTAGTGTAGAAAGCAGAAGGTCGCTACCTACCTCACAGCCGGACCACCGCGGTGGCTCCCACGGCTCCCTGCTGGTAGCTGGGCACCACCAGCGCCCGGCTGCCCAGCACCCGGCGCATCGGCTTCATCAGGCGCGGATATAGCCAGTAGGCCGCCTCGGTGGAGAGAATGCCCACGCCGGCTCCGGCCAGCACGTCGGAGAGCCAGTGCGCATCTTTAGCCATGCGGATGCCCCCCGTGGTGGCAGCCACGCCGTATCCCCCGAGGCTGTACCAGATGCTGCGCCCGCCGTATTCCTTGTGCAGGAACGTGGCCGAGGCGAAGGCCAGGCTGGTGTGCTGGCTGGGAAAGGAATGGAGGTTGGACCCGTCGGGGCGCTGCACCTGCGTGAGCTTCTTCAGGTTGCTGGTTGCCGCGTCGTTGAGGGTGAAGGCCAGCGCCGCCAGCAGCAGCTGGTCCACTGGTTTGTGGCGGCCCGGCACCCCGGCCAGGCCCAGGCCGAGCGTTACCGCGCCCGGCAGGTAGCGCAGCTGGTTGTCGAGCGTCGTGGTGGGCCGGCCCATGTGCTCGCGGATTTCCTCCCGCATCTCCTCGTCTGATTCCAGCACCTCTACCCGGTGGGTGGTCAGGGCGCCGGCCGTGAGCAGCAGCGTGGGCACCAGCACCGCCCGGCTCACCGGCCGCTGCCAGAGCGTCCGGCGAACGGTGGAGTCACCGGAAGAGGACGTTATCGGAGCAGCCGGGGCTATCTGAGCCCGCAATGGGAACAGGGGCAGCAGACAGCACAGCCAGGAAAGCAGCACAGAGCGAAACATACAGAAGGCAGCAGCAGGTAGGCCCCAAACGTAAGGGCCAATTCTGTGCACATTCTGTAGTTGTCAGGGACGGCTGGCTGCCGGCCCAAACCGGACGCACAGCGTATGCCGCGCCGGGTCCGGGGCGTACTCATACGTCACGGTGAAGCCATAAAAGGCCGTGATGCTCTGCACGATGGACAACCCCAGGCCGGGCGACTCGGACGCGGCGTTCTGTTTGCGGAACCGCTCGAAAAACTGGGCAGGCTCCTGCTGCGCCGCCAGGGTCGGGCCAGCATTGGTGATAACCAGCTCGGTGTCATTCAGGCGCACCCGCAGCAGTCCGCCCGGCTGGTTGTGCCGGATGGCGTTGTGCAGCAGGTTGCTGAGCAGCGAATCCGCCAGGGCCGGGTGCATGGGGAGTACCGGCTCGGCGCTGATTTGTACGTCCAACTGCAGGTTTTTCTGCTGCATAAACTCTTCCAGCTGCTCCAGCTTCTCGCGCAGCAGCCCGGCCAGCGGCACCGGCTGGGCGGCGGCAAACTGCTGGTTCTCAATTTTGCTGAGCAGCGTCAGGCCCTGGTGCAGGCGTGCCAGCCGCTGCACGGCCGCGTACAGGTCGCCCACCAGCGGGCCGGCCGGCGCGGGCAGGTCGGGCAGCTGGAGCAGCTGCTCCAGCTTGGCCTGCATGATGGCCAGCGGGGTGCGGGTTTCGTGAGCGGCGTTTTCCGTGAACTCCTTGAGCGTGGCGTAGTCGGCCGCGACCCGCTCGCTCAGCTGGGTGAGCGTGTGATTGAGCTGGGCAAACTCCTCGATGCGGGTAGCGGGCAGCTGCAGCACCTGGTGCTGGCGTACCTCGTAGCCGCGCAGCTGGTGCAGGGTCTGCTCAAACGGGGCCCACAGGCGGCGGGTCAGCCAGCGGTTGAGCAGCACCACGCCCAGCAGCAGCGTGCCCAGCACGCCCACCAACAGCAGCAGAATCAGGCGTTGGACTTCGTAAGTTTCTAGTAGGGCTTTACTCAGCAACACCCACTGGGTTTGCCCATTGAGCTGCAGCCGGAACGTGAGCTGACGGTAGGGCTCCAGCTCATTTTCCAGGGGTTCCAGCAGCAGGGTGTCGCGCAGGCCTTCCGGCTGCGGCTGCGCGCTGAGCTGCATGCGGCCCTCAAACAGGGTGCCGGGCAGGCGGCCGGTGCGCTGCACCTGTGCCCGCAGGTAGTCGCGCTGCTGAAACAGGCGCTCTTCCACCTCGCTTTGCAGCGTCCAGCGCACGCCGTAGTACAGCAGTACGCTGCCCACGGTGAAAAGCACGGTGGCCAGCAGCAGGTAGTAGCGGTTGGTGGCGGCCAGCAGCTTCATTCCGCGCTGAACTTGTAGCCCACCCCGTACACGGAGCGGATGTAGTCCCCGGCTCCTTTCTCCTGTAGCTTCCGCCGCAGGTTCTTCAAGTGGGTGTAAAGAAAGTCAAAGGAGTCGGCCGCATCGGCTGCGTCGCCCCACACGTGCTCGGCAATGGACTCCTTGGTCAGCACGCGGCCGGGCTGGGTGAGCAGGTAGAGCAGCAAGTCGAACTCCTTGCGCGTGAGCAGTACAGGCTCGCCGTTGACCAGCACCTGGGCCTGGTCGGGAAACACGGTCAGCTCCTGAAACAGCAGGTGGCGCTGCCCCTGAAACTGCCGCCGCCGGATGATGGCCTTCAGCCGGGCGCTCAGCTCCGAGAGGTGAAACGGCTTGGCCAGGTAGTCATCTGCCCCCAGCTCCAGGCCCAGTACCTTGTCGTCGAGCGCCCCCCGGGCCGAGATGATGAGCACGCCGGCCGGGGAGCGGTCCGCCTTGAGCGTGCGCACCACGTCCAGCCCGTTGCCGTCGGGCAGCGTCAAATCCAGCAGCACGCAGTCGTACTGGTAGAGCTTGATTTTCTCGTGAGCCTGCTCGTAGCTGGCCGCAGCCTCCACCACGTAGCCGTCCTGGCGCAGGTACTCCACCAGAGAGGTGCGCAGGGCCGGCTCGTCTTCTACAATCAGCAGCTTCACGGGAATGCAAGGTTAGGAACAGCGGAAAGGTAGCCGGCAATTCTGAAGACTTTCTGACGGCGGCCGCAAGCGGGCTTCCATGAAGGCAGAAACCAGAACAGTTCCCTCCGACCAGGGCTGCCAGTACACGACCACCCGCTTCCACGCCTTGGTTGCTAAACACGGGGCCGTGCAAAGTATGAGCCGGCGCGGCAACTGGTACTACAACGCCCACACCGAACCGTTTTGGAGCCGCATCAAAGCCGAATTGCTCGACGAGGGCAGTTGCCCCGGTGTGGCCGAAGTCAAGCTCGAAATCAGCCACCACATTGCTTGTTACAACGCCGAACAGCGGCATTCTTCGCTCAGCTACCAAGCACCTAACTACTTCAAAACCACTTTCAAACAACGTCCCAACGCTGTCCGGCTTAGCCAGAACACCCCAGTCGGCGGCGTGTAACTATCAGCCGTGCTGCCAGACGAGCGCAGCAAGCCGCATCCGGATCGGTTCTGTACCCGGTGGCGCAGGGTGCACGGATGCTGGTACCAATCTGCCTTTCGACGCGGTTTGCGGCGGGCAATGGTGACGACGTCGACCCCTTCCTAGCGAGGCAGAACACTTTGCTAATCTGCCCAAAAACTGTCCCCCAAAAAAGGAAAAGGCCCTCAGCGAGTAGCTGAGGGCCTTTTATGTGGTCGTGTAAGGAGTCGAACCTTAAACCTTCTGATTCGTAGTCAGATGCTCTATCCAATTGAGCTACACAACCGTTTTGTTTACCGCTGCGGGACCGTTGTTCCGTTTTGGTTGTGCAAAGATAGCAGGGAAAATTCCGGTGGTGCAAGCCAATGGCTAAAATACCCCGGAAAAAAGCCGGTGAAAGCCGGCAAGATGCTGAAATTCAGCTGGATTTTTTTCAGGAATTTTCTGCGCTTTTCGCCAGCGTGCGTTTCAAGGCCCGGTTGAAGAGGTAGTAGAGGCCAAAAACCGATACGGCCAGCAGCACCGCCACCAGTACCTTGCCCAGCGTACCCGTATCGGGGTCTTGGATGAGCAGCAACACATCCTGTGCTTTCGTGCCGAGCCAGTAGAAAAACAACGTGCGCGGCAGCATACCCACCACCGAGGCCGTCAGGAACTGCCGGCGCGGCACGCCTACTACGGCCAGAATAAAGGTGATGAGCGCAAACGGCAGTACCGGCGAAAGGCGCGTGAGTAACACCAGTCGCCAGCTGTCCTGGCGCAGTTCGTGCATCACGCTGTGGGCCTTCGGAAACCGCTCCAGCAGCCCGATGAGCTTGCCCTGGTCGAGGGAGCGGGCAATGAGGTAGCCCGCGTAGGCTGCCACCATGTACGTCAGCAGCATGCCCGGGAAACCGGCCCAGCCAAAATAAAAGCCCGTAACCAGTACCACCACCGTGGTGTGGGTGAGGGCAAACGTCATGGTAAAAGCCACCACCGCGAAATACAGCAGCATCTGCCAGGCCGTGGGGTGGGCCAGCCAAGTCTGGTTTTCGTGCAGGCTCCAGGCCAGGATACTGTCGCCGAGCAGAGGCAGCAGCGTGAGCAGCACTAGGGAAAGTAAAGTGGACTTATTCTGCTGAAACAGCTCTTTGAAAAACGCCATAGGTACCTACGCAAACGGGCCGGCCACAAGAGGCCGGCCCGAAGGTAACAACGTAAGAACGGCGCGGAAGGCTACGCTTCCGGCTCGGAGGCGGGGCCTTCCAGGGCCGGCTGGGTTTCATCGTCCTGCGTGCGGCCCCCAAAAAAGCGCCGAATGGCCGTCCAGGCTCCGGCCACCAGCGCCAGCACCACTTTCCAGAATTTCAGGATGAGCGCAAAGAAGCCCACTTTCGCCAGCACTTTGCCGGCTATCAGGCCGCCGATACCGTAAGCGGCTACCTCGTCGAGGTCAGGATTGAAATCGGCGTAGCGCAGGCCTTTGGCAAAAGCCACGCTCTGGATAACGGCCGGAATGGCCCCCTTGATTTCCGGGAGCTGGCCCGGCGTGCCCACCGCGTTGAGGTTGAGCACCCCCTTGCGGCCCAGCAGGCGCACGTTGTAGTTAAGCGTATTGACCTCTTCCTGGCCAAACCGCAGTTCCTTGGCCCAGTGCAGTACGTTCAGGCCCTTATCGTAGTAGGGCGTGGCGGCCCAGCCGACCAGCGTCACGGGCTCGTAGCCGGCTTCCACCCGCTCCTTATTGCTTTCCTCCGTATCCTCCTGCATGTCCTTGAGCAGGTCGTCGTAATCGATGTCGGCCGCGTCGTCGTCCTTCACGTAGCCCATCCCTTCATACTGCAAAACAAAAGCCCAGTTATTCTCGCTCGCGGGGCCCCGGTCGGCCGGAAACAGCATGCCCAGCGACTCGCCGCCGGGGTTGCCCCAGATCTGGGTCAGCAGCCGCTTGCTCTGGTCTGCATCGAGGTAGCGGAAGCCTTTGGGCACGGTCAGGTCGCCCAGGCTTTCGGGCAGTTTTACCAACCCGGTCTGATAGTGAAAAGTGCCGTTAATGGAATCCAGAACGGCTTTCTGCCGGGCGGCCGAGTCGGCGGCGGTGGGCAGGGTAGGGGCGGCATTGGTGCCGAGGTGGGCCACCAGCAAGGCAGCCAGGAGTAGTAGTTTTTTCAAGCTGCTACGGATAAAAGAAGGTGGATAAATGGTACAGCGAAAGATACTTGCCGGGCTTTCAGTCCTCCTAATCCGTTATGTGTATTTCGTGGAAAAATATAGTTACTTCCTCTGTGCATACCAGATGTAGGCTTGGTCGTGCGGCTCTCAGGAAAGCACCCTACCTTTGCCGGCCGGGCTCCCATCCTGCCCGTTCTCAACGCTCTACGATATGAAATTCGGAACCAAAGCCATTCACGCCGGCGTGCATCCCGACCCCGAAACCGGGGCCATCATGACGCCCATCTACCAGACCTCGACCTATGTGCAACGCTCCCCCGGCGACCACAAAGGCTTCGAGTACTCGCGCACCCACAACCCCACCCGCACCCAGCTGCAGGATGCGCTGGCGGCGCTGGACGGCGGCAAGCACGGCCTGGCCTTTGCCTCGGGCATGGCGGCCATTGACTGCATCGTGAAGCTGCTGCAACCCGGCGACGAGGTTATCAGCACCAACGACCTGTACGGCGGCTCCTATCGACTCTTTACCAAGGTGTACGCCACCTACGGTATCAAATTTCACTTTGTGCCCATGCACGACATGACGGCGGTGGAAGCGGCCGTGACGGAGCGCACCAAGCTGATCTGGGTGGAAACGCCTACCAACCCGCTGCTCAACATCATCGACATTGCCGCTGCCTCGGCCGTGGCCAAGAAAGCCGGCGCCTTGCTGGTTGTCGACAACACCTTCAGCACGCCCTACCTGCAAACTCCGCTGGAGCTGGGGGCCGATATGGTGATGTACTCGCTGACCAAGTACATGGCCGGGCACTCCGATACCGTGATGGGGGCCGTGGTAGTGAATGATGACGAGCTACACCAGCGCCTGAGCTTCTACCAGAATGCCTGCGGCGGTACGCCCGGCCCCCAGGACTGCTTCCTGGTGCTGCGCGGCCTCAAAACCCTGCACGTACGTATGCAGCGCCACTGCGAAAACGGCCGCAAAGTGGCCGAGTACCTCAAGGCCCACCCCAAAGTGGAGAAAGTATATTGGCCCGGCTTCCAAGACCACCCCAACCACACCGTGGCCGCCCAGCAGATGCGCGACTTCGGGGGTATGATTTCCTTCGTGCTGAAGGGTGACCGGAAGGAGGACGCCATTGCCTGCCTGGAGAAATTCGAGCTGTTTTCTTTGGCCGAAAGCCTGGGTGGCGTGGAAAGCCTCTCGGGCCACCCCGCCACCATGACACACGCCAGCATTCCGGCCGAGGAGCGTCGCAAAGCCGGCCTCTCTGACTCTCTTATCCGTCTGAGCGTGGGTATTGAGGACGTAGAGGACCTCATTGATGATTTGCAACAGGCCATCGGCTAAGTTTCCATCGAGGATATCAGCTATAACCAAAAACGCCGCCCGACAGATAGTCAGGCGGCGTTTTTGGTTTGTGGCGGCAGGGGCAATCTGGCGGGGGCAGGCGGTTCGTACGTTTGCTCTCAACTGCGTTTTATATGGTGCGTATTCTGCTTGCTTTTTTGGTTTGGGCGTCGGTGCTGGGCTGTGCTTCACAGAAAAACGACCCGGTACCCGCGCCTCCTGTTATGCCACCCGGTGCCCCCGTTCAGGCCGTTAGCTTTCTGGCACTTGGGGATTCCTATACCATCGGGCAGAGTGTGCCGGCCGAGGACCGGTGGGGTGTGCAGCTGGCCGATCTGGCTCAGGCCGAGGGAATACAGTCGCCCGATATTATTGCCCGGACCGGCTGGACTACCGGTGAGCTGCAGCAGGGCATTGCAGCGGCCAATAACTCGAAAACCTACGAGCTGGTGTCGTTGATGATTGGCGTAAACAACCAGTTTCGGGGGCTGCCGCCGGATACCTACCGCGTAGAATTTCGCCAGCTGCTGCAAACGGCCATCCGGTTTGCCGGCGGGCGGCCCCGCCGCGTGTTCGTGCTGTCGATACCCGACTGGGGCCAGTCGCCCTACGCTCGTAACCGCGACCAGGCGCGCATCAGCCAGGAAATAGACCAGTACAACGCCGTGGCCCGGGAAGAATGCACGAAAGCAACGGTAGAGTTTGTGGACATCACTGACCTGACCCGTGCCACCAACTATGACGCGGCCCAGTTTGCGCCCGATGGGTTACATTATTCCGGCCTGCACATGCGCCAGTGGGCCACCCGGGCATTGCCGGTTGTGCGCGCACTGGTGCAGTAAGTCAATGGCCTCAGATAAGAAAAATGAGCAGCCTCTGAGAGAAGCTGCTCATGACAATGTACACTAAGTGAAAGGCTACTAGTAATGCACCAGGCGCACTGAGTAAGAGCCGTCTGTAGTTCGGGCCAGATAGATTCCTGGCTTAACGGAACCGGCCGGCTGCCATACCACCGTACCATCGGCCCGGCTGGTGAGGTGAGCTACGGTGCGGCCTACCTGATCTGTAACGAGTATCTGCTGGCTCTGGCTGCGGGGGAGTTGAAACTGTACTTGATCATGAAATGGATTGGGGAAGGATGCTGCTAGATTAGACGGCCCAGAAGAAGTGACAGCCAATACCTGCGTAGTTACCAGGAAATTAAGTGTCTGGGATTCACTGCCGTTGAAAGGACACCCATTATCCTGCACCACTACCGGAATGGAATAGCGTCCCAACGGCAGGTTGTTGGGAACTTGCCAGGTGAGTTGCGCCTGCGTTGCTGAAATGCCCCGGAAAGAAACTCCCGGAACAGTAGTGGCTTCGGTGCTGAAGCGCAGTACCTGTCCCGCATCCTGATCGGTGGCCGCCAACTGTATGGTAAGCGTCTGGCCCGGCACAACACGCAGAATCTGGGTGACCGGCTGGGTAGTAGTGCCTACCAAGGCGGAGGTGAAGGACGGGTTGCGGTTGCCGGTACCACCAGAAACCGGATACATAATGTCTCGCATTACGCTGCCAATTTTCCGCCAGTTCCCGCCAATGCGCCGGTATTCCTCCACCCGGGCCGCCATGATGTAAAAACCGGCAGTCAGAGTGAATGGCACAGTAGATAACTCACCTCGGGCCGGGTCAATAGTGAAATGTGGCGTGGGTACAACGGGGATAGTTTGCGGACAAAAATCCGAGTTGCTTGTTCCCTGAGGCGTAATCATTCGGTACACCAGCGAGTCCCCATTAGCATCGTAGGCTGAAAAGCTGAAGCGGTGAAACTGATTGCCGCAGATGTATGGCAGCAGGGAGGAGGTAAAAACCGGGGAAGTATTCGGTGTCACACTTGCCGGGTCAATGGTCAACTCGGCGTCAGCGTAAAGGCTGTAGTTTCCGGAGTTAGATAAGTTCAGAATGCCAAAAGTGCGGTTTGCCTCCGCTATGCTGAGTGTCCAGTTGCCGGAGCTGGGCAGGGTAATATCGGCGGTATAAAGCTGCGCTTCAATGCCGGGGCCACCGGCGCACCGCACGTAGCCGGTATTAGTTTTGGATACTCGATTGAGTTGAAACGTAACGTTCGTGGGGTCAGTGGGGCTGCACGCGTTAAGGCGAGCGTACAGCGCGACGGTCTGCTCAAAGTCCACCGTGGTGTTGCCGCTGTTGTCGCGGTAGAGCTTGGCCGTAACCAGGTAGCGGCGCGGGTTTACCGGTGTAGCTGGGTACGGCGCATAGGTGATTTCGGCCCCTACAATGTGGGAAGCCTCCGCGCTGAATTCGAGCAGCAGCAGCCCAAAAATTAGCAAAAGCCGATACGCGTACGAGGTAGAAAGTGACATGTAGTACTTGCTGGAGTGATAGTGAGGCGATATACAGACTAAGCGGCGGCGGATTATTTCCCCCCCGCCGAAGAGTTGCTGTCCAGAATCTTGAGCAGCTCGTTGAGTTTGGGCGTCAGGATGATTTCGGTGCGGCGGTTGAGGGCCTTGTTCTGGGGCGAGTCGTTGGCGGCTACGGGTACGTACTGGCTGCGGCCCGAGGCCGTTACGCGGTCCGGCTGCACGCCGCCGGTGGTAAGCAGACGGGCAATTTCGGTGGCGCGCAGCACGCTCAGGTCCCAGTTGTCCTGCATAGCGCCGGCCGGCCGGCTGAAGGGCACGTTATCGGTGTGGCCTTCCACCACCACGTTCACATCGGGCTGCTGCTGGAGCACCGTGGCCAGCTGCTTGAGCGCCTCCTGGCCCTTGGGGTCCACTTTGGTGGAGCCCGATTTGAACAACAGCTGCTCGGAAAGCGAAACGTACACTTTGCCATCCTTCATCTTCACCTGCAGATCAGTGCCCTGGAAACCTCTTAAAGCATTGCTCACGCTGGCTTTAAGGGCATCCACAGCCTTATCCTTCTCGGCCAGGGCTTTCTGCAGTTCGGCCAGACGCGCCTCGCGGGCCGTGAGGTCGGCCGTGAGCTTATCGATGTCGGCGCGGCTCTTGCGCAGGTTGGTGTCCAGCTCGCCCAGCTCGGCTTCGCGGCGGGCCAGGTCCTTGGCTACCTTGTTGTAGTCGGCCGATTTATCGGCCATAGCCCGGTCAGAGTTCTTCAGCAGCTTATCGTAGCTGTCGGTGAGCTGGGTGTTGAGCTGCCGGGTGCGGCGTAGGTTACGGCCGGTTTCAGTGGAGTCATCCACGAGGCGACGCGTTTCTACCCGTAGCTGCGCCAGCTCATCGGAGGCTTTTTTAAGCTCCGTCACGGCCTGGCGCTGCTGGCGTTCCAGATCGGTTTTCGCTTGTTCGGTAGCCGTCTGACGGGCTTTCAGGTCGTCATATTTTTTGGAGGCCACGCAGCCCGGCAAAGCCGTAGCCGCCAGCAGCGCACCGAAAACAAAAGCAGGCAGGTTTTTCACAGGGAGGAAAGATTGAGCGTACAACTTCAGAACTGCGGCATCAGGCGCAGATGTATTGAACGGCAAGGTAAGCGGTGCCTGCCGGATGTACTACCGGCCGCTGCTTGAGTTGGGCTACTGCATCCTCAATCTTTGTCTTACCTTCATCCTCGTTTCGCGCTTTTGGATTCTGCCGTAACTTGCACCTTGGCCGCCGGGGCGCCGCCGCAACCGGCCTTTTCCTCTCTCACTGACCTAAGCATCCCATCTGAAATATGTCATCCTGGTTCAAGCGTAAAGAAAAAGGTATCGTCACGCCGACGGAGCAGAAAAAAGAGACGCCTGACGGCCTGTGGTACAAGTGCCCCGAATGCAAAACCGTGGCCACGATGGCCGAGCACAAACGCCTGCTCGCTACCTGCGGCAACTGTGGCCATCACGACCGGATTGACGCCGCCGACTACTTCGATTTCCTCTTCGATAATCACCAGTATCAGGAGCTGGACGCCGATATGCACTCGGCCGACCCACTGGGTTTTGTGGATACCAAGGCGTATCCGCAGCGCGTAGCTGCCACCGAAAAAAGTACCGGCCTGCGCGACGCCGTGCGCTCGGCCCACGGCCAGTTGAATGGCCTGGGCCTGGTGGTAGCTGCTATGGATTTCAAGTTTATCGGGGGCTCGATGGGCTCAGTGGTAGGGGAGAAGATTGCCCGCGCCATCGATTACGCCCGGCAGAACCGACTGCCCTTCCTGATGATTTCCCGCTCCGGCGGGGCCCGTATGATGGAAGCCGGCTTCTCCCTGATGCAGATGGCCAAAACCTCGGCCAAGCTGGCACTGCTTTCCGAAGCCGGCCTGCCCTATATTTCTCTGCTGACGGACCCCACCACGGGCGGCGTAACGGCTTCCTTTGCCATGCTCGGCGACTTCAATATTGCTGAGCCGGGGGCGCTGATTGGCTTTGCCGGGCCCCGGGTTATCAAGGAAACCATCGGCAAAGATCTGCCCAAAGGCTTCCAGAGCGCCGAGTTCGTGCTGGAGCACGGTTTCCTCGACTTTATTGTGGATAGGAAGGAACTGAAGCAGCGCCTCACCGATTTATTGACAATGCTTCAGCCTGTCGAAACGACTGTGCATGAGCCTGCTACAGTGGTAGGTTCTTAGCTGCGCCGTAGAGTCAGGCAAAAACGGCAAGCTTTTTGGCAAAGCCCGTCAAACGCGTATCCGGCGCGTCTGACGGGCTTTTTGCCGGGGCTCGGCGAAAGATGGCCGCTGGTACTTCGGGGCGTATAGGTTAGCTTCTATATTTGCCGAACATTTTTCGACCAACCACAGTAAAACCTGCGAAACCACATAAACCCGGTTTTTCTCTCTCACCCAAGTTTCCTTCAACATGACATCTCGCAATTCGCTCCTGACTTTGCTTATGGCCTTCGTGCTCTTCGTGAGTTCCTGTGCCACTACCCGCAACCCCAACATTCCGGAAGCCGATACCAACGGCACGGGTCCTCGCAAAACCGGCATGAGCAAAACCGCTAAAGGTGGCCTGCTCGGGGCTGGTGGCGGTGCCGTGGTTGGGGGTGTCCTGGGCCGCGTAATCGGTGGCAAAAACGGCACGGCTGCCGGTGCTATTATCGGGGCTGCCGTGGGTGGTACCGGTGGGGCACTCATCGGCCGCAAAATGGACAAGCAGGCCGAAGAACTGCAGCGTGATATGCAGAATGCCAAAGTGGAGCGCGTAGGAGAAGGTATTAAAATTACCTTCGACTCGGGTATCCTCTTCGACACCAACAAGAGCGACCTGCGGGCTGCTTCCATGACGGAAATCCAGAAAATGGCTGAAGTCCTGAAGAAATACCCTGATACCAACGTGCTGATTGAAGGCCACACTGATGCCAGCGGCTCGGACGCCATCAACCAGCCCCTGTCGGAGCGTCGGGCCCAGGCCGTGGCCAACTATACCACCTCGCAAGGGGTTGATGCTGCCCGCGTATCGACGCAGGGCTACGGCTCCAGCCAGCCTATCGGCGACAACACCACGGTGGAAGGCAAGCAGGCTAACCGCCGGGTAGAAGTTGCCATCTTCGCCAACGAGAAGATGAAGAAAGCCGCCGAAAAAGGTACGCTGTAAGCAACCTGTTTGCGCCATACGAAAAGCCACTCCGCCTGGGGTGGCTTTTCTGGTTTTTATCCTTATCCGAAGTGACTAAGCTCAGCGGTAAAAACAGGATTTTTACGCGTGGTGTATTGCAGAATACAAAAGGAGAAGTCTGCTGTAGGTGTCTTTTTTTCTGCTTTTCTGAAGAATTGAAAATGCCTGTTTAAGCAGGTTTAAGAGGTTTTTGATAATATTTACAGCCGGTTTGTCGTTTTTGGCAAGGTGGTTGCAAATTTTTGCTCAGAGCCGGATTCTTCGGGCTGGTTTTGTACCGGAGCCGTTTAGCTCCTCATTTTCTGCTTACTTCACACCAACACACTCTAACCTTTACCAAAACCATGAAAAATCTTCGTTCGTTGTACGCGCTGCTACTGGCGGTGCTGCTGTTGGGCAGCAACTACGCTGAGGCCCAAACGACTACTACCAAGAAACCCTGGAGCAAAACGGCCAAAGGCGGCATTATCGGTGGCCTGGGTGGCGCGGCGGGCGGTGCCGTACTGGGCCGCGTAATTGGTGGCAAGTCGGGTACGGCCAAGGGAGCCATTATTGGGGCTGCCGTGGGTGGTGCCGGTGGCGCGCTTATTGGTCGCCGCATGGATAAGCAGGCCGCTGAGCTGCAGAAGGAGATGTCGGGTGCCAAAGTGGAGCGTGTAGGCGAGGGCATCAAAATTACCTTCGACTCGGGCCTGCTGTTTGCCAAAAACTCTTCGTCGCTCACGTCTTCTGCTCAGGCCAACATCCAGGATCTGGCGAAAACCCTCGTCAAATACGGTGACACGAATGTCATCGTAGAAGGCCACACCGATACCAGCGGCTCCGATGCCATCAACGACCCGCTTTCACAGCGTCGGGCGCAGGCAGTCGCCAATTATACCCAACAGCAGGGCGTAGATGCCTCGCGCTTCACGGTAACCGGCTACGGCTCGAAGCAGCCCGTAGCTGACAACTCCACGGAAGCTGGCCGCGTGGCCAACCGCCGGGTGGAAATTGCCATCTTCGCCAACGAAAAGCTGAAGAAAGCCGCCGAAAAAGGCACTATCTAAGCTCTCGGAAGTAAGGATTTTTGGACGGCCCCGTCACCAGTCTGGTGGCGGGGCCGTACTGTTTCCAATACCTTCCGTCGCGTAGCTTTTATGTCTGTTACCTATAACGCCCCAGCCGCTGAGAAAACCCAGCAGAATCATGTTCTGCTGAACCAGTTTTACCCACCGCTCACCCTGGACAACCCGCGCAGGTCGCCCATGCGCGAACTGATTTCCACGGTTCTCTCGCACCGGACTACGCATGCCGATGAAGAGTTAGCATATGACCGGATGCTGGAGGCCTTTGGCGACTGGGCCGGGGTATTGGCCGCACCTACCGCCGAGCTGGCCCACGCCATCCGAACTACCCGCTGGCCCGATACGCAGGCTCCGCGTATTCAGGAGATACTGCGTCGCATTCAGGCGGAGCGAGGTGCGTTCGAGCTGGATTTTCTGGCCGACTGGCCGATGGAAAAAGGTATGGCGTGGCTAAATGATATGCCCGGCATTGGTTTGAAAACGGCCTCGCTGGTGCTGCTGTTTAACTTTCATAAGCCAGTGCTACCCGTGGATACGCACGTGCACCGCATTGCCCAGCGTGTGGGGATGATTGGTCCCAAAGCTTCCGCCGATAAAGCCCACCAAGTGCTACTGGAACAGTTGCCAAAAGATGCGCTGACGCTGCTCAACTTCCATAAGCACAACTACTGGCACGGGCAGAAAATCTGCTTTTTCGCCAAGCCCGACTGTGCGCGGTGTCCGCTCAAAGGCTTCTGCAACTACTACCTGGAGCACTATGGCCCGGCTACGCCCGCCGCATTAGCCGCCACGCCCGCCCGTTGGGACGCCGCATGGGGAGAGCTGGCGCACTGATTGGGGTTGTCCCAGCAACAGAGACAATATGACCAGCTACAAGCTTCGACTGGCTTTATAACCGTACGACTTCTCCGAGCCTAACCACCTGATGCGCTTGCCAAAGCGTCTGGACTGCGGTAGCAACTACTTACCACCATAATCCAGACGCTTGGACAAGCGCAGATTGACAGTTTTCATCAACGCTAATGGCCCTTCAGGGCCATTAACCCAGCGTTACCCATTCGCCATCATTTGGGGCAATTACCCTACTTGACAGGCTCTCCTGGGTGGCCAGGGCGCGTACCAGCGCCCGGTCCTCGGGGGCATGGTTGACGGCTTCCATATGCACAGCGTACACGGTGGCCTGGGGCGCAAAGCGGGCTGTTTGTATCACCTCGGCGGCCGTCATGGTGATGGGGGCGCCCATTGTGAAGCGGGTGCCACCCGCGTTAACCACTACGTTATTGGGCTGGTAATGGGTAAGTGCCTCGCGGACGTCGTCGCACCAAATGGTGTCGCCGGCAATGTATAGGCGCGTCTGCTCGGCTTCCACCACAAACCCCGATACGGTGCCCATCATTACGCCTACTTCGCCGGTGCCGTGCTGGCCCGTGGTGCGGTAAAAGCGGATGCCTTCCCATTCCAACTCGTCCTCAATGGGGAGAACCTGCGCAAAACCCTGTTCCTGCAGCAGCCTGGTGTCGGCGGGCTGGCATAGCAGCGGCAACTGCTTATCGAGCAGCTCCTGGGCCAGCGCATCCCAATGGTCGGGGTGGGTATGGGTAATCAGGACGGCATCAACGGCACGCAGCCACTCGGGCAACTCGTCGGCTGGAAATGGTAAGTCGACGAGTGGAATACGCCGGTCGTTGTCCGACATGGGTGCCGGGTCGTACTGGCCCTGCGGAGCCAGCATGGGGTCGACCAAAATGGTTTTGCCCGCCACTTGCAGCAGCAGGGAGGCGTTGCGGATGAATTGAACTTGCATTGCGGGAAGTAGTTGTGTAGTAAATTGTCCTGACCGGTTGTCCTGACCGGGCCAGTGCCCTTGGTCGACCAGGCAAAGGTCCTGGCTACTTGCCATCTGCCCCAAGAAGTTTACCTGTTGGTTACCCACTTATTTTCCCGATCTGCCCATGCGCCATACCTATCGTGAAATAGATGCCTGCGGGGTGAAAGTGGCGCTGAAGCTGTTGGCGGGCAAATGGACGCCGATTATCTTTTATCACCTGGGGGCTGGCCCACTGCGCTTTACCGAGCTGTGGCACGAAATTCCGCGGGTATCCAAGAAGGTGCTGGTGGTGCAGCTGCGCCAGCTGGAAGAAGCCGGGCTGGTAGCGCGCTCGGTCCACAACGGCTTTCCTCCCGAAGTCAGCTACCAGCTCACCCCGAAAGGGGCGGGGCTGGTTCCCATCATGCAAAGCCTCGACCAGTGGGCCATGACCCACATAACCGAGGCCGTGCATATTGCCTGAACCCAGGCCAGAACGGGCCAGATTAGCCCAGGAAAGCTGTTTTGTGCTGCCTGACCCACTCTTCAATGGGCGTCATAGCCACGGGTAGCTTGGCCAGAACAGCGGGCATTTCTTCTGAGAACAAGGTCGGGAACGGTCGGTTGTCCACCATGCTTTGGTAGAAGCCCTCCACGCCGCGGGCGGCGTCTTCGGGAATGAAGGTTTTGAGGATGTCGCCAAACTCGCGCGGCGGCATGGCATAGTAGCTGATGGGCTCGCCCAGCCCGGCCGAGAACTTGGCCGCCAGCGCATCGCCAGTCAGGTTTTCGAGGCCGCTCACTCGGAACGACTGCCCGGCCAGCTCGGGGTGGTAGATGGCATCGGCTACCAGCGCGCCTACATCGCGCGAGGTAATCCAGCCGATGGGCATCTCCTCCAGAGTAGGGTACGCCACCTGCCGCGCTTTTCGGATGTAGTTGACGGTGTAGGGGGCCAGTAGGTTTTCGGCGTACACGGATGGCTCTATCAGGATGTAGGGCACGCCACTGGCCTGCAGATACGCCTTGATTTCCTGTTTGCCGTCGATGGTGGGGGCGCCGGTTTTGTGCGGCACGAGAAACCCGCTGGTGTTCCAGACCAGGATTTTGACGGCCGCCTGCCTGGCCGCGTCAATAGCGTGTTTGGCATACTGCACGCCATCGGCCGGATTGGGCAGGGATACCGGAATGAGCAGCGACACCGCATCCATGCCTTCGGTGACCTCGCGGAGACGCGCCGCATCTGCCAGGTTGGCCTGCACGGGCGTAACGCCGACCTGCGTGAGTGTGGCCACGCCGGTTTCGGAGCTGGTAGTGGCGTATACCTGAGCTCCCTTTTGCTGCAGGGCCGCCAGAACGGGAAATTGCTGGGAGCCGGTGGCCCCGTAAACTAGTACCTTCATGTTCGGTTGTTGAGTGGCGTAAACGGAGCACAACATTACGGCCTGTTTCCCCCTCCCGAACCATCACTATCCCGCCGGATACTACTATCCTGGCGGATAGTGCCGGTTTCATTACCCCGTGTTTTTATGCCTAAAAAGGAAGAATGCATCCACTACGTCCGGCCCGTACGTGATGTGCTGGAGCTGCTGGCCGGTAAGTGGAAAGTGCCCCTGCTCGTTGCGCTGGCTGTCCGAAGCCGGAAGTTCAATGAGCTGGAGCGGCTGCTGGAAGGCATTACCCCTCGGACCCTTTCCAAAGAGCTGAAAGGCCTGGAGGTAAATGAGCTGGTACAGCGTATCGTCTGCGCGACTACGCCCGTAACGGTTGAGTACAGTCTGACGGCGTACGGTGATACCTTCGAGGACGTTATTGCCACGCTGCGCAGCTGGGGGCTTACGCACCGGGCCCGCCTACTGGAGCGCACCGAGCCGGAACAAACCACATTCATGTGCGGGAATCTGGCAGAGTAGCCTGAGGTGGCCTGTCTGAGTAAGCTGGATAAAGTTGAACCGTGGTGGCAACCGCCCAAATAGGTAGTGCACCTTGTCTTGCTTCCTGGGCGAGAAGCCTGCGGTTATAGAACGGTGGTTAGCGGCTCCACCGGATTCCGTTTGTCCGTTTCCCGGGAGGACCTTGCTTGGTTTGCCGTTATTTGTTGTCTGCTCTCCGTTGTGCAATAATTGGGGGGGGACTGGTAGCATCCGACGTGTTAGTCGCCTCCCGCTAGAAAATGCGTAGTCAGCAACAGCCTGACCACGAAAAACGAGCACCTTATAATCACGAACAGGCCATGCGCTTAGTCAATCATCCGGTCCTGTGCAATTACTACGTCACCTACCGGTGCAATGCCAAGTGCTCCTTCTGCGACATCTGGGAAAAACCCTCGCCCTACATTACCCTGGCCGATGTGGAGCAGAACCTGCGCGACCTGAAGCGGCTGGGCGTGTCGGTGGTGGACTTTACGGGTGGCGAGCCGCTGCTACACCGCCAGATTCATGAGTTTGTAGGCTTAGCGCATGATATGGGCTTTATCACGACGCTGACCACCAACTGCCTGCTGTACCCGAAATACGCTGAGCGGCTGCGCGGAAAGGTAGATATGCTGCATTTCTCGCTTGATTCATCAGAAAAAGAAGTCCACGACAAAGGCCGGGGCGTAGCGTGCTTTGATTTCGTGCTGGAAAGCATTCGGGTGGCGCGGGAGCTGGGCGAGCGGCCCGACGTGCTGTTCACGGTGTTCCGCGAGAATCTAAAGGATCTGGAGCGGGTATACCACGAAATCACCCGGCCTAATAAGCTGGTCCTGATCCTCAACCCGGCCTTCGAGTACAACGCCGTGGCCGCCGGCGAACAGCTCACGCCCGCCGAGCTGGATTACCTCTCGGCCTTTGGCAAGCGGCCCGGCGTGTACCTGAACGAAGCCTTCATCCAGCTACGTCGCGACGGAGGTAACCACGTCGCGGCACCGGTGTGCCGGGCGGCCAGTACCACGCTGGTTATCTCCCCCAGCAATGAGCTGGTACTGCCCTGCTACCACCTGGGCGAGCAGAAATTCCCCATCGAAGGTGGCCTGCACGCGCTGTACAACTCAGCCGAGGTGCGCCGTTTGGTAGCGCTGGAAGGCCGGCTGCCGCAGTGCGAAGGCTGCACCATCAACTGCTACATGCAGCCCAGCTTTGCCGTGGAAACCAGCAAATATTTCTGGCAGGCCTTACCCAGCACCCTCAAGTACAACTGGGAAAAAGGTACCTGGAAGCGCATGCTGACGCGGTAGCGAGGCCATGTGCAGTTGCCCATCTGCCCGCGCAAGCAGTCCGGCCCGCCCAATTGCCAACTTCCCGACTCTTAAACTCCCCAACACTACCCGAATGCCTGCTCTTATTCTACCCGTTCAGGGAAAATACCCCGAAATCGGCCCCGACTGCTACCTGGCCGACAACGCCACCATAGTGGGCGACGTGACGCTGGGGCGCGACTGTACCGTGTGGTTCAATGCCGTGGTGCGCGGTGATGTGAACAGTATCCGCGTCGGCGACCAGACCAATATTCAGGATGGGGCCGTGATTCACTGCACCTACCAGAAGGCGGCCACCATCATCGGTTCCCGCGTCAGCATCGGCCACAAAGCCATTGTGCACGGCTGCACCGTGGAAGATGACGTGCTCATTGGGATGGGAGCCATTGTAATGGACCAGGCCGTAGTGGGGGCGGGGTGCATTATTGCGGCCGGGGCCGTAGTGCTGGAAAATACACAGTGCGAATCGGGCTATCTGTACGCCGGGGTGCCAGCGCGAAAAATCAAGCCCGTGAGTGAAGCCCAGCGAGCCGGGATGCAGCAAACGGCTGCCAACTATGTGATGTACGCCGGCTGGTTCCGGCCGGAGCCACAATAGTCTTGCCGCACCAGAATGCACAAAAAAGCCTCCGTACGGAGGCTTTTTTGTGCATTCTGGTGCGGATTGAGTCGGGCTAGAGTGTCAGCGTTTCGCCGTTGTCTTCCAGCCGCTCCTCCGCTGTTGTCACGCGCAGCTGCACGAGCTCCACGGAGCGCCGGGAGCGTTTCAGCACCCGGAACTCGTAGTTATCGAGCATGGCCACGTCGCCTACTTCCGGGATGTTGCCATAAAGCACATTGAGCAGACCGCCTACCGTTTCATAGTCGTCGCCCTCGGGCAGCGGATAGGGCAGATACTCGTTGGCGTCAGAAATCGGGGTAGCCGTATTCACGCGGTAATCGGTTTCCGATACTTTTTCCACTACCGGCACCTCGTTGTCGTACTCGTCCTGGATTTCGCCCACCAGTTCCTCCATGATGTCCTCGATGGTCACGATGCCCGAGACGCCACCGAATTCGTCGCTGACGATGGCCATGTGCATGTGCTTGCGCTGGAACTGACGCAGCAGGCGGTTGATTTTCTTGGTTTCGGGTACGAAGTAGGCCGGCCGCATGATCTTGGGTAGCTCAAGCGGCTCGTTGCGCCGGATAATCTGGAGCAGATCCTTCACGTAAAGCACGCCCACGATATTGTCGATGTTGCCTTCGAACACCGGAATGCGCGAGTAGCCCTCGTTGTACACCATTTCCAGGATGCCATCCTGAGGCGTATTCATATCAATGGCAGCCAGCTTGGTGCGGGGCACCATAATCTGCTTCACCATTCGGTCGTTGAACTCGAACACGTTTTCCAGCAATTCGTGCTCCGACTCCTGGATTTCACCGCTCTGCTTGCTCTGGTCAAGCAACAGGCGCAGCTCCTCCGACGTATGTACTTCTGAGCCGTGGGTGGCATTGCCACCAAACAAACCGGCCACCATATTCGACAGTCGGTCGAGCACCCAGATCAGCGGAAAGGTGATGAAGGCAAATGCCCGCAACGGAATGGCAATAGCCATGGAGGTGGTTTCGGGCTTTTGAATAGCCAGCACCTTGGGCGCCTGCTCCCCCAGCACAATGTGCATAATGGTGATGAGCGTGAACGACGTGGCAATGGCAATCTGGTGAACCACGGTAGGCGTGAGCGTCAGGCCCAGCCGGTCGATGATGGCGAGTACCACGGCTGCTACCACGCTTTCACCTACCCAACCCAGTGCCAGCGACGCTACCGTAATGCCCAGCTGCGTAGCCGATAGGTAGTAGTTGAGGTCGTGCAGCATGCTCTGCACGAGCTTGGCCAGCCGGTTCCCGCTCTGCGCCTTAATGTCTATCTGCGACGGGCGAACTTTAACGAAAGCAAACTCTGCTGCCACAAAAAACCCGTTCAGCAATACCAGCAGAACGGTAAAAACGATGTTTAAGATCATAGGTACGGCAACTCAGGCTCACGCGGCCCAGTTGCCTTTATGAAACAAAAGTACGTGATTCCGGGCAAGCAGTTGGCGCGCCGTAAGGCTTTGCCCAAATTCGAGGGTAGCGGCACACTAAAAAACTGATAAACTCGCCCGGCTGTTAGGGTTTCTACCGACCTTTGTGGGTCTGCATTTTCGCTGTTTTCATTTCGCTGATGTTCTTCCGAAATTATTTTCTGCTGCCATTCCTGCTCGTATTGAGCATGGCGGGCAGTGCTGCCGCCCAAATTCTGCAGCCCACCAAGCTTTCCACGGCTCTCAGCAAGCCTGCTGCCAGGGTTGGCGAGGAACTGGACCTTATCGTAACGGCCCGCATCGACGACAAGTGGCACCTCTATGCCACCGACTTCGACCCCGATCTGGGCCCGACGGTGTTCACCTTCACCTTCGCTAAAAGCCCGGCCTACGAGCTGGTTGGCGCGCCTAAGTCCATCGGGGCCACCAAGCATTACGATGACGTATTCAAGGGCAACGTCACGTACTTCGAGAAAACCGGCCGCATTACCCAGCGCATCCGGGTGCTACAGCCCGGCTCACTCACTATCAAGGCCGAAACCGAATTTCAGAGCTGCACCGATGTGGACGGCCGTTGTATTCCCGGCGAAGAAAGCCTGAGCTTCGGCCCGATTGAGGTAACCGGCACCGCTGCTGTTCCGGCTACTCCGGCTGCCACCAAAGGCACTACCGGTACCGTTACGCCGGTTTCCACGCCCGCCGCCGGTGTACCTACCGCTTCAGCGGATACAGGTGCTACTCCTGTGGCAGTATCACCCGCAACCCCAGCCACCGCCGACACTACCCCAGCCGTTACCGCCGCGCCCGCCGTTGCCGAAGCGGCTGTAGCTTCGGGGGCTACTACCGCCTTGGAAGGCAACAGTTTGTGGGGCTTCGCGCTGCTGGCGTTTCTGTCGGGACTGGGGGCATTACTTACGCCGTGCGTGTTTCCGCTCATTCCCATGACGGTTTCCATTTTTACGAAAGGCTCCGCTAACCGTCGGCAAGGTATCCTGAAGGCGTTGGTCTATGGCCTGTCCATCATCTTTATTTACGTGGTGGTGGGGCTGCTGACTACTGTATTACTCGGGGCCGACGGCCTCAACCTTATCAGTACCCATTGGCTGCCTAATCTGATTTTCTTCGCGGTTTTTGTGGTGTTTGGCCTCTCGTTTCTGGGCTTGTTTGAAATCACGCTGCCGCATGGCATGGTTAATAAGATTGATGAACAGGCCGATAAAGGCGGTTGGGCCGGGGTGTTTTTTATGGCTCTCACGCTGGTGGTCGTGTCCTTCAGCTGCACCGGCCCCATCGTGGCGTCTATTCTGACGATGGCCGCGCAGGGCGAAAGAATTCAGCCGGTTGTCGGAATGCTGGGCTTCTCCCTGGCGTTTGCCCTGCCCTTCATGCTGTTTGCGCTGTTCCCGACCTGGCTGAAAAGCCTGCCTAGCTCCGGCGGCTGGCTAAACACCGTGAAAGTAACGCTGGGCTTCGTGGAGCTGATGCTGGCCCTCAAATTCCTGAGCATGGCCGACCTGGCCTACCACTGGAACCTGCTCCCGCGCGACATCTACTTGGTCCTCTGGATTGCGCTGTCGGGTTTGCTGGGGGTGTACCTGCTGGGCCGCTTCAAACTCTCTCATGATTCCGACCTCTCGCACCTGAGCGTGGGCCGGCTGCTGATGGCCGTGCTGGCCTTCAGCTTCATGACCTACCTGGTGCCCGGCCTGTTCGGGGCGCCGCTGCCGCTGCTGGCTGGCTACCTACCCCCCCAGAGCCGTAATGACTTCTCCCTGGCCGCTTCCTCCGAAGCCCCGGCCGTGTCGGCCGGCACCACGCCCGATGCGCAGTGCGAAGCGCCACGCTACGCTGAGTTTCTGGAATTGCCGCATGGTTTGCAGGGCTTCTTCGATCTGGAACAGGCCAAGCGCTGCGCCAAAGCCCGCAACAAACCTATTTTCATCGATTTCACGGGCCATGCCTGCGTCAATTGCCGCAAGATGGAAGCCACCGTCTGGAAAGATCCGGAAGTACTGCGCCGCCTGCGCAACGACTTTGTAGTGGTAGCCCTGTACGTGGATGACAAAGCCCCGCTGCCTCGCAACGAGTGGTATACCTCTGCCCACGACCACAAGGAAAAAACCACGCTCGGTAAGAAAAACGCCGATTTGCAGCTAACTGGCTTCAACGTGAATGCCCAGCCGTACTACGTGCTGCTCGACCCCAATGCCCCCGCCGACCTGGCCCACGTACTTACGCCGCCCATTGCCTATGAGCCCGATGTAGCCGGCTTTGTAAAATTTCTGGATGCCGGGCTGGCCCGTTACCGACAGCAGGTAACCACCCGCTAAAGCCAAATGGCTAATAAAAACCCCGCTTCCGAGCATAGTCCGGAGCGGGGTTTTTATCTTTCCGAACCATCCGTTTATTCGCACTCTGCCATGTTATTCAGTCGTTTCTTCCGCACCGCCCTTCTGGCTGCGCTACTTGCCTCCCCCGTGCTGTTGCAGGCGCAGTCGGCTACCCCGGCTACTGCCGCCCCCGATGCGTCCCGTATCACGCTGGTTATCCATGGTGGCGCCGGCACCATCACCCGGGCCCTGATGACGCCTGAGAAGGAAAAAGCCTATCAGGATGCGCTGAATCAGGCGCTGGATGCCGGATATGCCGTACTCAAGAAAGGTGGTACCGCCCTTGATGCCGTAGAGGCATCCGTGCGGTTCATGGAAGATTCGCCCCTGTTCAACGCCGGTAAAGGAGCCGTCTTCACCCACGATGGCCGCAATGAAATGGATGCCGCCGTTATGGACGGCCGCAACCTGGCCGCCGGCTCCGTGGCCGGCGTTACAGTAGTGCGCAACCCCATCCGGGCGGCGCGGGCGGTTATGGAGCAGTCGGAGCATGTGTTGCTGACCGGCCCTGGAGCCGAGCAGTTTGCCCGCGAAAAAGGGTTGGACATAGTGCCGCCCAGCTACTTCTACACCGAAGCCCGCCACCAGCAACTTCAGCAAGCCTTGGCCGAGGAACGCAAAGCCGGCACCCCGGATCAGCTGAACACGCCTGCGGCCACTCCCGAAAAGAGTAAAGTGAAGCTGAAAGGTGGCAAGCCCCAGAGCACTGCCTTGCCCGAAAGCCAGATTTTCACGGAAGGAAAGAAGTACGGTACCGTTGGCGCTGTCGCCCTCGACCAGTTCGGAAACCTGGCCGCCGCCACTAGTACCGGCGGCATGACCAACAAGCGCTACGGCCGCGTCGGCGACGCCCCTATCATTGGCTGTGGTACTTACGCCGATAATCAGTCCTGCGCCGTGTCGTGTACCGGCTGGGGCGAATACTTTATCCGGGCCACCGTGGCGCGAGATATAGCCGCCCGGGTGGAGTACCTGCACCAGCCGCTGGCGGAGGCTGCTCAGGCCACGTTGGATAAAGTGGGGAAGATGGGCGGCGACGGTGGGCTGATTGCCCTAGACCGGCAGGGAAATATCACCTTGCCTTTCAACTCAGCCGGCATGTATCGAGCCTATATCAAGGCCAATGGCGAGCGGCAGGTCCAGATCTACAAATGAGTTCTGGGACCTGCCGGGTCAGATTCTGACCAAAAAAAGGCTTCGAGCAATTGCCCGAAGCCTTTTTTGTTTTTATCAGTGTTTTTCCGGCCGGAAAAGGTGAACTTTGCGGCCTGATTGCAAAAAGCCGGTGTGAAAGCTGCAAAAATGATGATGGACCGGATAGAAAAAGAAAAGGCGGCACCCACCCAGATGCCGCCTCTCGATTCAGAACGTACCCACCCAGATACGTCCCGTTTTCCCTCCTCACATTATCCACCCAATTTTCTTTCCTGCTGTAGAAGAAGGATTCGAACCTCCACGGTGTGGTTAGCCGGCCGCCGGACCAGTTTTTCCCGAATCACCACCCCCGAGAGAGGAGGGTATGTCTGCCAGTTTCATCATTCTACAGTGTAAAACAATCCCTCGCCGCTTGCGTTGGATTATGACAAATGTACTATGTTGGTTGATGTTATAAAATAATTTCAGACATTTGTAAAAAAAATTACATAGTTTTTAAAAAAGAAGTCTCTTCATTGAAATATAGATAATCAACACCCTGAAAAATGGCCCGTAATTACGAACTTGACGACACCGACCGGAGGATTCTGGCCCTGTTGATTGATGATGCAAAGACGCCCTACACGGAAATTGCCCGGAAGGTGCATGTTTCGGGTGGTACGGTCCACGTCCGGATGGCTCGCTTGGAAGAACTGGGCATTGTCCAAGGCGCTACCCTCAAGATTGATTACCAAAAGCTCGGCTACGGCGTACGGGCTTTTCTGGGAATATATCTGCAGAAAAGCTCCGTGTATGAAAGCGTAGTAGCAGCGTTGCGCCAGATTCCGGAAGTGGTAAGCATCGACTTCACTACCGGGGCGTACGGCATCTTCGCCCGTCTCATCTGCCGTGACACGAACCATCTGCGCGAAGTGCTGCACGAACAGATTCAGTTAATCGAAGGCATTGAGCGAACCGAAACGCTGATTTCGCTGGAGGAAGCATTTAACCGCCCCATCCAACTGCAGGAGGTAGGTGAGGACGCGGGCTAAGGGGCTGTAATCATTCGTAAAAGCGTATGCATGATGCCGCTACTCCATACAGTTGGGGTAGCGGCTGTTGTATTTAGAAGGAAAGCGCGCAGCAAACCGGACACCCGGAATTGGCTGGCAACCAGCTGAAATAGTACTTTTCGAGTGAAGTTGAACTGGTGCTTGGGCCCTGATGTTCTGTTGGTTATATTTCGTAAAACCATGCTGGCGTCTTAATCAGGTTGCTCATGAGGATTCATTGCGTTTTTCTCCTGTCTTTCGCGTTCCTGACCCAGGTGGGCCACGGCCAGAGTTTGCCGGCCGTGTATCTCAACAACCGGGATGAGGCGACTATCCCCGATAGTGCTACGCATTACCGCATCGTGGACCGCAAGAATGAGTTGCTGGGTACCTACGCCATGCGGGAATACTCCCTTTCAGGTACGCTACTGCTCAAAGGCACCCTGTCCTCCATTGATCCGCCGGTGCGCAACGGCCTACTGACCTGGTACCATCCTGATGGCAGCAAAGCAGCTCAGGTGCATTACCGTAACGACGAAGCGGACGGCCTGTACTTGGGCTGGTATGAAGACGGCCGAGTAAACCTGCGCGGCGACTACTCCGACGGGCAGCGGGTGGGGCGCTGGATATCGGTGCACCGCAATGGCCAGAAACGCTCCGAAGGCCGCTACAACAACGGCCGCGCCGTGGGCGAGTGGCGGTATTACTACGATTCCGGCGAGCTGAGCGCCATTGAAATGCCCGACCGCCAAGGTAAGCCGCTGGCTTTGGCTTTCTTCAACAAAGATGGCTCACCGTACATGGGACGGGTACGTACCCGCGAAATGCCCCGGTTCCCGGGCGGCCAGGAAGCACTGCTGAACTACGTGGCCCGCACGACTAACTACCCGCGCAACATTCGGCGTAAGGGTATTACCGGCAACGTATACGTGAGCTATACCGTGGGCGAGGATGGCCGGGTCGGGCAGGTGCGGGTGATACAGGGCCTGGCTCCGGAAGCCGATCTGGAGGCGCGGCGGGTGGTGGCCAATCTGCCGCCGTTCGAGCCGGGCCGCGAATATAACCTGCCCACGGCCATGACGTTTACCATCCCCATCTACTTTGCGCCCAACTTCTCGCTGGCTTCGGGGCTGCGGCCCCCGCAAGTGCCGCCCTCAGAAGCCCGCGCCGCCGCCCCCGATGGTGAGGAATAAAGCAGCAAACGAAAAAGCCTTGCCTGTACATGTATAGACAAGGCTTTTTTGCGTGGTAGTAGGATGAGTAGTCAGAAATCAGACATGTGAATTAAACCTGCGTACTGGCTGGCCATCTTAGCTACACATGCAACCTCTTACTTGCTACACACATGAAACGTTCCATTTTCACTGTTACTGCCCTTTGTCTTTTTGCAGTTGCAACTGCCTCCGCACAGGTGGCACCCCGTGCCAATGATCAGGCCCGCATCCGTCAGGGAGTACGGTCGGGGCAACTGACCCGGGCTGAGGCTGCCAGGGCGCAGGCCCAGCAGGCAGATACCCGCCAAGCCCGGCAAGCGGCCCGTGCCGACGGGGTAGTGACGCCCGCTGAACGGCAAACCGTGCGCCATGAGGAACGTCAGGCCGACCGGGTGCTGTATCGCCAGAAGCACGATGGGCAGACCCGCGTAGTACGCTAACGGGCGCCATCAACAACTTTGTGCATAAAAAAACGCCCCGCTCTCAATTGAGAGCGGGGCGTTTTTTTATGCACAAAGAAACTAGGCAGATACCTGAGCATCCAGTTTTTGAGCCAGTACGTGCTTCGGAACGGCACCAACTTGTTTGTCAACTACCTGGCCGTTCTTGAATACCAACAAAGTAGGAATACTCCGGATGCCAAATTTGGCGGAAGTCTGGGGGTTCGAGTCGACGTCAACCTTGCCGATAACGGCTTTACCTTCGTATTCGCCGGCCAGTTCTTCCACTACCGGGCCTACCATGCGGCAGGGGCCACACCACTCGGCCCAGAAGTCTACAAGCACAGGCTTATCGGAGTTGATGATCTGGTCGAAATTAGCATCGGTAATCTCGATGGCTTTATGTCCCATAACAGTCGTTTTTTTTGTTGAAAGGGTTTTCAGTGCTAGTGTACGGTCAAGCGGGCCGCAAGGTAGCAGATTGCGATTCAACAAGCAGCCGCCGGGAAAGTTCACTCGGTCAGTGTAGGGGTTCCGCCGCTCAACCAGCCCAAGGCCCCGGCGACCCGGCCGCGCTCAGGCCAGACCTCCAAGGCCAAGTACAGTGTAGGGCTAACTTTATCGACTACGAATGATACGCGCGGGCATATTCCTGCGCCTTGTGCCGAAGCTTGTAGAACACATACAGATTGAAGAAGTGCATGCCACCCAGGATCAGAATAATCGTCCCGATCTTGATGCTGAGGATTTCCACGCTTTGCTGGTAGCTGGTAATCGGGTCGCCGCTTTGGAGCGTGAGCATGGCGTAGCCGATGTTGATGAGGTAAAATCCCATGAGCAGGAGCTTATTCACAGAGTCGGCCAGCTGCTCATTCCCGTGAAAAATATCGACGAGAAACAGGCGGCCGTTGTTGAAAAGCGTGCGGGCGACCCACACCGTCAGCAGTACTGTAACGGGCAGGTACACGCCGTACACGAGGAGGTGAAAGTTCATGGCAGAGAGAAATTGAAGTGAAAAAGAAGAAAAGAGCGCGGAACAGAATGCAGTAGTAGGGCTAGGGCAATTGCGGCAGTAAATCAGCCAGGGCGGTCTGGCAATCAGGAAAACGGAACTGGAAACCGGCTTCCAGCAGCCGCTGGGGCATCACCTTGCGGCTTTTCAGGATCAGCTCAGTTTCGGTGCGCAGCACGAAGGCCCCGATTTTCAGCAGCCAGCGCGGCTGCGGCAAGTGCCAGCGCGGATGGTAGTGGGCATCAAACAGCGCCATTAGGGCGGCGTTGGGCAGCGGCTCCGGGGCGCACAGGTTGAACGCACCTTCCAGCTGGGGCCGCGCCACCAGAAACTCCACGGCCCGGCAGAAATCCTGGATGTGCAGCCAGCTCACCCATTGTCGGCCGTGGCCCTGCGGTGTGCTCAGGCCCAGCCGCGCCAACCGGGCCATGACGGGCAGCGCGCCTCCATCGGCCCCCAATACAATGGCCGTGCGCAGAGCTACGCGTCGGGTATGGGGCAGGGCAACCAGATTAAACTCGGCTTCCCACTGCTGGGCTACCATCTCCGAGAAAGTGCGGCCCAGCTGGCCTGTGGCTTCCGTATTGGCGGGCTGCTCGTCTTCGGTGTGCTGGTAGATGGTGGCCGTGGAAGAGTTCAGCCACACGGCGGGCGGGTTGCGGCAGGCCGCCACAGCTTCGGCCAGCACGCGGGTGCTTTCGGTGCGGCTGCGGGTAATGGCGTAGCGGTTGACGGCATTGTAGCGGCAATCAACGGAGCGGCCGGCCAGATTGATGAGTACGGCGGCACCCTCCAGCTCAGCGGCCCAAGGGCCCAGCGTACGGCCATTCCACCGCACCGTTCCTGGTTTAGCCGACCGGCCCAGAATGACCACCTCGTATCCCAGGCGGGTGAAGTAGTGCGCTAGGTGCTGGCCCAGAAATCCGTTGCCACCCGCCAGAAGTAGTTTGAGCCGTTCCATAATGCCAGACAAATAAGCCGCGTTGATTTCTGAGAGATTAATTCTTTCAAACTTTCAATAAAATTTGAAAGAAAGAAGTAAAAAAATAAGGGTTGCTCTTAACCCGGCCGCATGAGTTTCATGAAGGTGCTCAGGAACCAGTTCTCATCGGCTTTGATGAGTGTAGAAGCCGCCCGGTTAGCGAATTCAGCAAAATTCTGGACGCTGCCAATCATCTGGGTGAAAGCTGCCGTTTCCTCCGGCGTAGCGGTGGGGGAGGGCTCTACTTGGCTGATTTCGCCCAGTACGCGCAGAATAGGCTCCAGTTCACGCTTACGGCGTTCTTTCAGGATGAGCGTGGCCGTTCTGTGAATGTCTTTTTCGGCCGAGAAAAACTCGCGCCGCTCGCCAGGCCGCAACTCCTTGCGCACGATGCCCCAGTCCATGAGGGCGCGCACGTTCAGGTTCACGTTGCCCCGCGAAATTTGCAGCTGCTCCATGATGTCCTCGGTGCTCAACGCCCCCGGTGACACCAGCAGCAGCGCGTGGACCTGCGCCATTGTGCGGCTCACGCCCCAGGCCGAGCCCAGGGTGCCCCAGCCTTCAATGAACTTGCTTTTGGCTTCGTCGAGTTGCATGGTTCAAATGTAGTGGAGTATTTCAAACTTTCAATAAAAATTGAAAGTTAATTTTTGGGGTACTCATTAGCCCTGGAAAAAGAACTTCATGCTGAGCTTGCCAAAGCATCTCTATCGCACAAGTGCCTACCTGAAACCTGGATTGGCTCCGAAACCTGCTGCATTGAAATACATAGGTATCTTCAGTTGATTGCCCTGATAGTTGGTAAAGCATTCTACCAAATATTCAATTTCATTTTTTCTCCGGCTCCCAACCAGCTTAAAGACCTTACCTATGCTTTCCGCGTGGAAAGAGTTTTGGCTAATTGTTTTTTGCAATGCTATGGGAAGCTCTTCTATAGAGATTTCGGTTTTAGATTCAGTAAATGCGCAATGCCTGTCAAAAGCCACATTAAGTACCCGGTTCTGTTGCCTAGAATAGAACATGTAATGTTCTTCTTTTGCTTCTACATTGCCATAGACATAACACGAATCAATGTGAGCGTTCGGATACGTTCGTTTGAATTTCTTGACCACATTCTTCGGCACAGGTATCTCTCGAGTACGCATAGCGTTTTTCGCTAGATATGTCTGTGCGTAAAGGTGACTTGTCAACGCACAGCAAAACAGTAGAGCAACAATCCTTTTCATATTTAAGATATCCATAATAATAGGGCATGTTACTCAGATCTTGATCCGAAGACTCAAGAGCAAATCTTACCATCACAACGTCAGCACGCGAGATTTCTCGCTCTGCTCAGAATGACGTGCTGGTGGTATGGATCAACCAAATAAGCTGGCAGGCGTCGATTTCCATTTCGCGCATCTTGCGGATGAACTCCTGGGGTTGGATGCGGTAGCAGCGGGAGTAGGTGTCCGCGGCCAGGTGCTCGTGGGCGCGAGGGAAGCCATATAACGGGTCGAACGGCAGTTTCTGAGGCGTAGGCCGAGCAGAGCTGCCTACATGGAGCTGCGCACAAATCACAATCCAGTCAAAATCGAAACAACTAGGCTAGCGCGGTGCCTGGCCGCGTTGGCGGTCAATTTCATCGAGGTCAGCCTCTCCCTGGGCGGTGCTCACCCACTCGCAAATGGGCCGTGCGGTTGGGGAGCCGGGGGTAGTTACGCGCAGGTAGTTGAGGCCAGCGGGATTAGGAATGATGAGCTGGCAGGGCAGTCCAGGTAGATCTAAGCATAGACGCAACATCCGGCCGGGATAGGGCCAGGGAATTTCCTAGTACTCCCGAAGCTTTAGCTGGCCGACTGGTTGGTCATCGAGGGAGAACGAGACGGGGGTAGCGGCGGTATCGGCGTAACGGTAAAGGTAGATGTAAGCGGTGTCGTTGCGGACCGGGGGCGGCAGCAGTGGGTTGGGGAACTGCCCGGCCTGGCCCGTGTGCATGTCCACGGAGTAGCCCATCGGCTCGGCCGTATGGTCGTTAGCATTATTGGCGTTGTTGGCAATCATGGCGCCCACTACGCCTCCCATCACAGCCGCGCTGCTCTGGGCCCGGGACTGCATGTAGACAACATCGGGTGGAGTTTCGCCTACAAAGGTGAAAAAGTCGTGGTAGCGGTGCAGAGGGAAAAACTCTTTCTCGTGCTGCACAAACAACTGGCGACCATCCGAGAAACCCCAGATTTCCTTGGCCGATTGGGAGTGGTTTTTTTCATTTAGAATACGCACCCGCAGCCGAGGCACCCCGCGCCAGAGCCGCCGGGCCAGCGGGGCTCCGAAGCCGAAGGAAACGGTGTCGGCCATGGCCTGCAGACCGGGCGCGGGAGTGTTGGCCAGAAACTGCCCGAACGAGTAGTATACGCCCGGCCGGGGTGCTTCCTGCAGAATGGCCGGCCGGGCCGCTTGGGCAACCCCGGGGGCGGCGTTGGCGGCAGGAATGGCTATGGGGGAATCGGTGAGCACCTGGGCCAGGGTAAGGGCAGGTCTGGTGGGCGTAGTGGGCCAGTGATAGGTAGTGAGCTGCTCCAGGCACTTTTGTAGCAATTGGGCCACGTGCTCAGCGTGCAGATAAGTGGTTTCGAGGGCACGGGCTGAAGTATGTGCGGCCACGCTGCGCACGAAGTGGTAGCCGTCGGGTAGCTGTTCGTACACGTCGGCGGCTAGGTCGGCGCTGGCTTTTTCCGTGATGCCGGCCATCTGCTCGCCTACTCGGAGTTGGCGCAGGCACAGCACCACGGTATGGTCTTCGGGCCGGGCGGGCAGTTGCTGGCGCAGAAAATCAGTCAGCTCCACTTCCAGGCCCCGCCGGAAAAGTACGGCTGCCTGCTGATTCGCGAGGCCCCGGTACACCAGCCCAATGACGGGTTTGCCCGGCCGCCCATCTACCACCTGCGTCACGCATACGGTTCGGGAAGGCAGGCTGAGTGACTGGTGGCTCAGGTCGAGGTAGTACTGTTGTGCCTGGACCCGGGAAAAGGGCAGTAAGCCTAACAGGAGACTTAGTAGAATAAGGCCACGGCCCATGGATAACAACATTTCAACACGCGTAATAGAGAGTTCATAAAGCCGCCGCGACCCGGGAAAGGCGCGGCGGCGTTAAAAGTCGAATTAATCAGCGAAATCAGCGGCCTAAATAAGCTGGCAGGCATCGATTTCCATCTCGCGCATTTTGCGGATGAACTCCTTAGGCTCGATGCGGTAGCGGCGGGAATAGGTGTCCACGGCCAGGTGCTCGTGGGGCTCGGCGAACTTGATTTCAAGTTTTTTGGAGCCGGTGGCACTTTCCACGGCTTCCATGAAACGGTCCATGAAGGGCTCCGTGATGGTGCGCAGGTCGAGCTGCACGCGCACGCCGTTGGCGAGCTTTTCGGCCACGTTGAACAGCGGCTCCATGGTCATGATCTTGAACTCGAACTGGTCGGAGTCGCGGAAACGCTGGGCGTACTTGCCGCGGATGAACATGGGCGGCACCTGCTCCTTGTCGTAGTTGCGCGGGTTGATGAGGGCCGAAAACTTGGAGTAGTCGTCGCGGAACAACGCCAGGTTGAGGCTGCTCTCGTAGTCTTCCACGTTGAAGCTCACGAAGGGCTGGCCGGTCTTGGTGGTCTTGAACAGCACGTTGGAAATCAGCCCCGCCACGGTCACGTCGCGGTTTTTGTAGGTCTCAATCTTGTCGAGCCCACAGGTGCAGTAGGAGTCAATTTCGAGCTTGAAGTCGTCCAAGGGGTGGCCGGAGAGGTAGAAGCCCACGATTTCCTTTTCGCGGCGCAGCTTCTCGGTGGGGCTCCAGGGCTCCAGGTCCTGGATTTTGGGCATCGGGATGGCCATTTCGCCGCCCCCGCCGCCAAACAGGCTCTGCTGGGCTGATTCTTTGGCGGCCTGGTGCTGCTGGCCCACCTTCATGGCCTTCTCGATGAGGTTCTGGTCGTTGCCGGGGGCTTCCAGAAACTGGCGGCGGTGGTAGCGGTCAAACGAGTCGAAGGCGCCGGCCTGGGCCATGCTCTCGAAGGTTTTCTTGTTCACGGCCCGCAGGTTTATGCGGCGCGCAAAGTCGAAGATGTCGGCGTAGTGGCCGTTTTTGTCGCGCTCCTGCACGATTTCCTCCACGGCGGCCTCGCCCGAGCCCTTCATGGCGGCCATACCGAAGCGGATCTGGCCCTGGGCGTTTACGTTGAACTTCAGAATGGATTCGTTCACGTCGGGACCGAGCACGGCCACGCCCTGCTTGCGGGCTTCCTCGATGAAGAACGTCACCTTCTTGATGTCGCCCATGTTGTTGGTGAGCACGGCGGCCATGTACTCGGCGGGGTAGTGGGCCTTGAGGTAGCCGGTCTGGTAGGCCACCACCGAGTAGGCGGCCGAGTGGGAGCGGTTGAAGCCGTAGGCCGCAAACTTCTCCATCACGTCGAACACCTCGTTGGCCTTTTTGGCCTTGATGCCGTGCAGCTTCTCGGCGCCCTCGCAGAACTTCTCCCGCTCCAAGGCCATCTTCTTCATGTCCTTCTTACCCATGGCCCGGCGCAGCAAGTCGGCGCCGCCAAGGGAGTAGCCGGCCAGAATCTGGGCCGTCTGCATGATCTGCTCCTGGTACACCATGATGCCCTGGGAGTAGTTCAGGATGGGTTCCAGCAGCTCGTGGGGGTAGTCGACCACCTCGCGGCCGTGCTTGCGGTTGATGAAGTTCGGGATGAACTGCATCGGGCCGGGCCGGTACAGGGCGTTCATGGCAATCAGGTCCTCGATGTTGGTCGGTTTGAGGTCCTTGAGGTACATGCGCATGCCCTCGCTCTCGAACTGGAACGTGCCGATGGTGTCGCCGCGCTGGTAGAGCTCGTAGGTTTTCTGGTCGTCAATCGGAATTTCGTCAATGTCGATTTTGACGCCGTGGTTGCGCTCAATCAGGTTGATGGCATCCACGATGATGGTCAGGGTTTTGAGGCCCAGAAAGTCCATCTTCAGCATCCCGGCACTCTCAATCACCTTGCCGTCGAACTGCGTGATGAGCAGGTCCGAGTCCTTGGAGGTCGAAACCGGAATGTACTTAGTGATGTCGTCGGGGGCGATGATGACGCCGGCCGCATGGATGCCGGTGTTGCGCACCGAGCCTTCGAGCTTGTGGGCCAGGCGCAGAATCTGGCCGCGCAGGTTATCGGGGGCCTCGTCGCGGAGGATGTAGTCCAGCTCGGGGTTTTCGGCGAAGGCCTTGGCCAGGGTGGTGCCCACCTGGTCGGGCACCATCTTCACCAAGTCGTTGGCCACCGGCAGCGGCAGCTCCATAGCCCTTGAAACGTCCTTGATGCTGGATTTGGCGGCCATGGTACCGAAGGTGATGATCTGGGCCACCTGGGTTTTGCCGTACTTGTCCACCACGTAGTCAATCACGCGCTGACGGTTCACGTCGTCGAAGTCGATGTCGATATCGGGCATGGACACGCGCTCCGGGTTCAGAAACCGCTCGAACAGCAGCGAGTACTTGATCGGGTCGATGTTGGTGATGCCCACACAGTAGGCCACCGCCGAGCCGGCCGCCGAACCCCGGCCCGGCCCGATGGCCACGCCATTGTTGCGGCCGTGGTTGATGAAGTCCTGGGTGATAAGGAAGTAGCCCGCAAAGCCCATCGTCTCAATCACGCGCAGCTCGTAGTCCAGCCGCTCCTCGATTTCGGGGGTGCGGTCGGAGTAGCGGCGTTTGGGGCCTTCAAACGCGCCTTTGTAGGTAAGGTGGCGCAGGAAAGCGTCGGCGGTGGGGTGCTCGGGCGGCAAAGGGAAATTGGGGAGCAGAATGTCGCGCTGCAGCTTGGGCGGCGTGATTTTGTCCACGATTTCGTTGGTGTTGTCCACGCTTTCCGGCACGTCGCTGAACAGCGCGTTCATCTCGGCCTGGTTCTTAAAGTAGAACTGGTCGTTGGCGAAGCCGAAGCGGGCGCGCGGCTTGGGCGACTGCGCTTCCTCGTCGATGCGCTGGAGCTGGCGGCGGATGGTGGCATCCTGGCCGGAAAGGTGGCGCAGATTGTCGAGGTGGTCGTAGTGGACCTTGTTGTCCTGGGAAATCAGGCGAAAATACTGGGTCTGGAAGTCGCCGACCGGGATGCTGTGCTCCTCGCCGGTGTTCACGCAGAGCAGAATATCATGGGGTGCGAAGTCAGTCTGCTCCACGTAGTGAGAGTCGTTGGTGCAGATGACCTTCACGTTGTACTTCTTGGCCAGGCCCAGCAGCACCTGGTTCACGTCCTCCTGGCTTTTGCCGGTGCCGTCGAAGTTCATCAGCCCGTGCCGCTGGATTTCGATGTAGTAATCGTCCTCGAACACGTCGAGCCACCACTTGAGCAGCTCCTCGGCTTTGGCCTCGCTCTGGAACAGGATGGCCTGGGGAATCTCGGCCCCGATGCAGCAGCTGGTGGCAATCAGGCCCTTGTGGTACTTGAGCAGCAGCTCCTTATCAATCCGCGGGAACTTGCTGTACACGCCCTCGATGAAGCTCATGGAACAGAGCTTGCTCAGGTTGTGGTAGCCGTCCTGGTCCTTGGCCAGCAGCAGCTGGTGGTAGCGCTTGTCCCGCTCGCCTTTCTCCCGGCTGAAGGCCTTCTTGTGGCGGTCCTCCACCATGTAGAACTCGCAGCCCACAATCGGCTTGACGTTGTACTTGTTGGCCTCGGCCACGAAGTTGAACGCCCCGAACATGTTGCCGTGGTCGGTGAGGGCCACGGCCGGCATGCCGTCGGCCTGGGCCTTCTTCATCAGGGCCGAAATGCTGGCCTGACCGTCGAGCAGGGAATATTGGGTGTGCGAGTGGAGGTGCGAGAAAACGGGCATGGGCAAGCCGCGCCGCGCCGTTAGGGCGCGAAGCGTACAGTAAAGTTACCCACGAATCAGCGGGCGAGAAAGATTGCGCGGCAACGGATTTTGGCGTATCATCTAAAACGGCCACCCCTTGTGAGGGTGGCCGTTTACAGTCGCGAAAGCAAAGTAAGTAGTTAGTGCCCGGACGAAAAACAGCTACATCTTACCGAGTAGGAGCAGCGGCTTTGGCGGGTTCTACCACCAGTACTTCCCCAATTTTGACCTTGCCATCGGCCTTGCCGTTCCATTCCAGCAGCTGGGCCGCCGTTACGTTGTACTGGCGCGAGATGCTAAACAGTGTTTCACCTTTCTGGACGGTATGGTTTCGGGATGCTTCTCCAGCGGGCTTGGCCAGGGAGGTGGGTTGCTGGCGGGTAGCAGGAACCAGCGCGGAAGTACCTGCCGGCAGCTTGGCCGCGGCGGCAACTGGCTGAGGCTTGGTGGCCGGCGCAGTAGTCACGATAGTACCCATCGGGGCGGGAGCTGGGATTTTGGCGGCTACCGGCTTGGCTGTGCCCATGAAGCCGGAGGCGTGCAGCCGCTCGGCGGCGGCTTTCAGCTCCGGGGTTTTGGCGGCCCGGGCATCGAAGCCTTTGTACTGCGGGCTGCGCAACAGCGTGTTCAACTCTACCTGCCAGGGTTGCTGCCGGAGCCGCTGGGCCAGCTGTTGCTGCTGCTCGCGGGGCAGGCTGGCGGTGTAGCGGCTCAGGCGCTGGTTGAGGGCCGGAATCCGGACCAGGGCCTCGTCGATGAGCTGGGTGGTTTTGGCGTCGTTGGGCTCGAAATAGATGGCCCGCAGCTGCCGCACGCTGCTTTCCACCAGTGCCGACATCACCTGTACGGAGTCGTTGGAGAGCGTAACAGCGGAAATTGGAGTCGTTTGCTGCGCCTGGGCGCGGAAAGAGCCCACCGTACCGGCAACTGCCAGCACCAGGGAAACGGAAAAGAAGCGCATCGGAAAAGCAGCGGAAAAGTAAAGGCGGAGAAGGATAGAAATAGACTACTTAGCGGGCGTGATGGTCAGCACTTCGCCCGGCTTCACCGCGAAATCGGGCTTGCTGTTCCATTCCATAATCTGCTTGATGGTAACGCCGTACTTGCGCGATACGCTGTACATGGTTTCGCCGGGCTGCACGGTATGACGGATGGCCGCCGGAGTTGAAGCTGGAGCCGTGTTGGTCGGCTTAGCCGAAGCCGGTGCCACTGGTTGGGGAGCCGCAACTGGAACCGGAGCTGCCCCGGCCGCCGGAGCCGTCAGGCGCAACACCTGCCCGATGCGCAAAGAAGGGTTCTGCGGTAGATTATTCCACAGCACAATATCCGCCGGACGCAGATTGAAACGCCGGGCCACGGAATACAAATTTTCCTTGGGCTGTACCGTGTGCAGGCCGTTAGCCGGCACGGCCTCCACTGCCGTTGTTGCCGTGGGGTAAGCAGGAGGAGGTAGAACGGCAGTTGGGCCTGGTTTGGCCGGAACGGCTGGTGAAGAGGCCGATGGCGTAACGGGCACCGGGGCCGGCGTAACGGGGCGAACCACCGGCGCGGGTGCAGCCGCCTGCGCTACGGGCCGGGGAGTTGGCTCCGTAACAGGTTCAGCCTCAGCTTCAGCGGGCTCATCGGCAATAGGGGCCGCCGCCGGCAGTGGTTTACGGGGGCTGGGAGCAGCAGGTCGGGGTGCTGGCGCGGTGGGCTGGCGGATGGGAGTCGGCGGGAGGTCGTTCAGATTTTCGGTGTGCTCATCGGTGGCACTGTCGGGCTGTACTACCATGCCTTCGTCTTCGGTAGCATCCTCCAGAATACGGCTGGAGTTGGCCGTGCCACCCATATAGGGTTCGGCTTCCTCCTGCTTCTTCTTTTTCTCCGGCTGCGGCTTAGGAACCGTGGAAGCGGCCGGGGCCGGAGCCGCAGCGGTTGGCGTTACCGGCTTTTCAAAAGCCGCCAGCGCCGTGGCATTGTTGCCGTCGGCGTATTCTACCGGTACGGTTTTGGGGCGGGTGTGCTGCAGCCACAGCACCCGGCCGGGGCGCAGCTCCTCATTGCGGGCCATGCGGTTCTTGCTCCAGATGGCCTTGGCCCGGATACCGTATTTCTGCGACACCGTGACTACACTTTCCCCGGGGCGCGTGACGTGATATTCCACGGCCGCTTTGTCGCGCTTCTTCTGCACAAAGTAGGGCTGGCCAGCCACGATGTTATCGAAGGGAAACAGGTCATTGAACTGCATGAACTTGCGCATCTTCAGGTTGGCGCGCTTCGCGAGGCTTTCTTTGGTGTCGCCGGGCAGCGCTACCACCGCCTTCAGGCCGTTTACGCGCACGAAGTCAGCGTTTTCGGGGTCGGGGGTGGGCTGGTTGAGGAGCTGGCCGGCGGTGGCGTTTTTTTGCTGCGCGGCTAAGGCGGTGAGCTGCACGGGGTCGGTGATGGGCACCAGCATGGTGTACACCCGGTCGGTGGGCACGGTGGGTGCCAGCAGCCAGCGGTTGTATTTCACCAGGTCATCGGGGTTCTGTTGCATGGCCTGGGCCATAATGCTCAGGGCCTGGCCGGCTGGGGCCGGAAACTCCTGGAACAGCAGCGGGGGCTTGGTATTGAGGCCGATGGCGGGTTCGAAGGCAATTTTATGGGCCAGAAACGTGAGAATGTACGGGTGGGTCTTCTCCGTGATTTCCACCTCGCTGGCATCGGCATCAGTAGGCAGGGTGTAGGGCTTGGTGCCGGTGAGGCCCAGGTTGTAGCTGAGCAGCGCATTGGTCCAGTTGCGGAACGTCTTGTTGTTGCGCAGCAGGTACTGGGCCGCTGCTTTGGAGGAAGCCGCAATATGCTTGCGCTCATCAATGGCTTCATTCATCAGCAACCCAAAATCGGCGGCTGACTCGCGCTTGAACTGCCAGTAACCTACGGCATCGTGAATGCTCTGGGCATCACCCTGCAGGCCGCTTTCCTGGAGGGCCAGGAAGTGAAAATCCAGCGGAAGGCCTTCCTGCTGAAATACCCGGTCGATGATAGGAAAATAGGCGTCGGCCAGCACCACACGGGCCTGGAAGGAGGCCGGGTGGCGGCGCAGGGCATCCACCTTTTGTTGTAAAGCAGCACGGCCCCCGTCGGTGAGGCGCAGGCGCAGACCGGCCATACTCAGCTGGGCCGGTACTGGTACGGTTTGGGCGGCTACCAGCAGTGGCAGCCACAGAAACACCAGCAGTAAAACTCGTTTCATAAGCGGGGAAAAGCATCCGGGCAGGGCCGCTGACAAGCGTTTGCGCGCTGATACCGGCCCCGTTAGCCTACAAAATAGCGCAAAAAAAGCCTGTGGTCGGACGTGTCTGCGGCAAATCCAACAGAATGCCAGAATTCTACCGCGCCAAGTGGGACAACGCCAAAACGCACCACTGCGCGTCCCGGTGTCAGAACTATGTCACCAAATGGTAACGGTTCAACGCCGAAACGCGCAGTGGCACGTTTTCGCATAGCACTACACATAAATACTACATGCCACCACCAGGGGGCGGCCCACCACCCGGCTGGCCGAAGCCACCCGGACCCCGCCGGCGCTCCGTGGGCGCATCGCCGGGCAAGGCGTCAGCGGGGCCGCTGCCGGCGCCGGCGAAGCTGCGGATGTTATAAGTGAACATCAGCATGAAGTAGCGCTGCAGAATGTTGGTCTGCACGTCCTCGGTGTAGGCGGCCGTGATGTTGCGCTGGATGCTGTTGTTCTGGCCCAGCAAATCGAAGGCGTAGAGCTTGATTTCGGCCTGCTGCTTCGGTCCCAGCTTTTTGCCCAGAGAGGCATTCCAGAGCACGAAGTTCTGGTTAAAGCCCGCCGAAAGGCCCGAGTACAGCTGATGGTTCACATCCGACTGCACCGTGATGCCCTTGGTCACAATCCAGCTGAAGCGCAGGGCCGTGTTCTGGCGGAAAAACTGGCTGTTGAGCTGCTGGCGTAGGGTGTTGCGCACGTAGCTCTGGCTGGAGTTGCTGCTGAGCGTGAAATCGAGCTGGGGGCTGATGTTGCTGCTCAAAGCCACGCCCAGGCCGGCGGTGGGCGTGCGGCTGTAGTTCAGCTCGCTGAACACCAGACCCGGCGTCTGGGAGTAGGTACCAGTGGCATTCACGTTCAGGTTCGATTTGATGAAGGCCAGCGGCAGGCTGTAGTTCACGAAGGAGCGGAGCGTGTACTGCTGGTTCAGGTTGACGGGCCGGGTGAGCTGGCCGCCGGCCGGAATGGTGATGTTATCTACCGTGATGGGCGCGGTGCCGGCGTAGATGGTGTTGTTGGTGATGTAGTTGTTCACGTAGGAGCCGCCCAGCAGCGCAAAGAAGGAGCGCGACTTCTCGGGCACGGCCGCCGAGTAGCGCAGAAACACGTTGTGGCGGGTTTCCTGGCGCAGGTTGGGGTTGCCGGTGGTGAGCTGCAAAGGGTTGGCATTGTTTACCACTTCCTGCAGCTGGCTGATGCCGGGCGGGTTGGTGTTGGCCCGGTAGTTCAAGCGCAGGTTTTGCTGCCTGGAGAAGTTGTAGCGCACCTGAGCGTTGGGTAGCACGTTCAGAAACGTGCGGCGGGTGCTGCCGGGGCGCGGGAATTCCTGGTCGCTGCGCAGCTGGGCGCTCTGCACCGCCGCCCCCACCGACCACTGGAATGCCTTGTCCTGGAAGCGGTAGGTTACTTCGCCCGAGTTAGTGAGGTACTGGCTCTGGAACACGCTGCTGAGCGTATCGTTCAGGATGCTGTACTGCTGCTCGCCGGGCGAGAAGTTGTAGGTCTTCTTGTCCGAATCGTTGGGCGTATAGTTGATGGAGTAGGCCAGTTGCAGGATGCTTTTCAGGCCGAGCGGCTCGGTGTAGTTCACGTTGCCGGTCCAAGCCCAACCCGTCTGGTTCAGCTCCGAGAACTGATTGAGCAGCGTGGTCTGGGGCTGGTTATTCTGGAAGAAGGTGGTGCTCGACAGCAGGTTGTTGTCGCCGTTTTTGTCGTTGTAGCTCGTATTCACGCCCAACGAGAAGGTGCGGCCCCGGCGCTGAAACCGGTGCCGGTACAGCAGTTGGTTGGTGGCCGTGAGGCCGGTGAGGGCCGAGCGGTAGGAGCTGTTGTTGGCCCCCTGGTTGAGGCTGCCGGCATCGGGCTGCACCTGAAACGTGTTGCCATCGAGCAGGCTGTTGCCGGTGTTGCGCTGCACCGAGAGGCTGGGCCGCCACAGCAAGGAGTTCAGGGAGTCGAACTTGTGCTCCAGCCGGAAGTTGAAGCGGTTATTGATGTTGCGGCTGGTGTTGCGCGAGAGTTCGTTGTAACGTAAATCCTGGGTCTGGCCCGCGGGGGCCACATAGCGGCGCAGCAGGTTAGTGCGGCTGGTGTTGTCGCTCAGGTTGAAGAAGTAGCTGCCCTGTACCTCGGTTTTGGTACCCCAGGTATCGGAGTAGTTCAGGCCCAGCGCGTGGGTTTTGCTGATGCCGCCCTGCTGGCTCACTAGGAAATCGCCGGAGTTGTTTCCGCCGCCACCCTGCGCGCCGCCGCCTACCCGGCCGCCGCCCTGGCCCCGCTGGCCCTGGCCGCCCCCGCCGCCCTGGCGCGAGGCGCCCACCACGCCCAGCAAATCCTCGGTCCCGAAGTTCTGCTCGTTCACGTTGTTGCTCTGGGCCACAATGGAAAACCGCTGCTTGCCCTTGAATACGTTCAGGTTGCCGCTCAGGCGGTACCGGTCGTCCTGGGGGCCGTAGCCGGCCAGCACCCGCCCGAATTTGCCGTTGCGGAAGCTGGGCTTAGTGATGATGTTGATGGTTTTCTGCTGGTTGCCGTCGTCGAAGCCTGTGAACTGGCTCTGGTCCGACGACCGGTCGTACACCTGAATCTTGTCGATTACCTCGGCCGGAATGTTCTTGAGCACCGCGTCGGGGTCGTTGCCGAAAAACTCCTTGCCATCCACCAGCACCCGCTGCACCTGCTCGCCCTGGGCCTGCACCTTGCCGGTGCTAGGGTCCACGGTCACGCCGGGCATCTTGGTTATGAGGTCCTGGGCGTTGGCGTCGGGGTTGGTTTTGTAGGAGCCGGCGTTGAACTGGGCCGTGTCGCCCTTCTGTACGGCCGCGGCAGCCTGGCCTACCACTTCCACGCCTTTCAGCGCAATACCGCCCCCGGCCTGCAGCGTAAGGCTGCCCAGGGCAAGCGGCTGGCCGCTCACTTCTACCGTGCGGCGCAGGTTCTGGTAACCCAGAAACGACACCGTGAGCACATAGCGCCCGGCCGGCACGCTTGGCACGGTAAACGAGCCATCTACCTCCACGGCCGCGCCGCGCTTGGTGGAATCAGGAATCTGGGTGAGTAGCACGTTGGCCCCAATCAGCGGCGACTGGTCTTTGGCATCGAGCACCCGGCCGCTGACGGTGGTGGTCTGGGCCTGCGCCGCGCCGGATAGCGTGGTCAGGAGCAGCAGAAACAGGAGGAAATTTCTCAGCATTAGTCGGAATGGATATACTACAAGGGCAATAGACGCAAAACCGGGCGCAGCGTTTAGCTTTTGCTGCCCGCCGCGCCCGTAAAAACCGATGAACCCTGGTAAATCATCCGCTGAAGCGGCGGATTCTATCTTTTGCGCACCAGAAATAATCCGTCGCGCAGGGGCAGAAATACATTTTCTACCCGCTCATCGGCCTGCACTTTGTCATTGAATGCGCGCACGGCCAACGTGTCTTTATCCGAAGGCTTTACCGGGTAATCATCGAGTGCCTTGCCGCCCCACAGCACGTTGTCAATCAGCAGGAAGCCGCCGGGGCGCACCTGAGGCAGCACCAGCTCGTAGTAGATGTCATTGTTGATTTTATCGGCGTCGATGAACACCAAATCCCAGGTTTCAGCCAGGGCGGGCACAATGTCCCGGGCGTTGCCGATGTGCAATTGAATACGGTTTTCCGCGTCGGCCTCCCGCACGTAGCGCTGGATGCGGCTTTCCAGCTCGGGGTTCTGCTCCACGGTATGCAGCAAACCGTCCTCGGCCAGCCCCTCGGCCAGGCACAGCGCCGAGTAGCCCGTGAACGTGCCCAGCTCCAGCACCCGGCGCGGCCGGATCATGTGGCTGATCATGCTCAGCAGCCGGCCCTGGGCGTGCCCGCTGAGCATGCGGGCGTGTAGCAGCTGCACGTGGGTTTCGCGGTTGAGGCGGGCCAGCAGCGGGCTTTCGGGCGTGGTGTGGTTATCGGCGTAAATCTGAGCGTCGTCGGGGGAGTACATGAGGAAATTACGTGAACAGGGTGGCCGGTCGATAAATCCGCCGCCGATGGTAAAGCAAATGAGCCGGGTGCGGCTGATGCGTGGGGGCCACGGTTAAGTGTCCTGGCTCACCCAACAGGTGCCAATCGTCTTGAATTGCCCAGCCCCCGCGGTCGAAGGTAGCGTGATGATTGGGGCACAGACAAAGCAGGTTGCTGATTTTGTCGGGGCCATGATGCGCGCACCCTAACGGCCGAATATGCGCTGCTCCGGCGTAGGCCCCACCCGGCACCGCAAGCCGCGCGCGGCACACCTGGCAGCGGTAATCGTACAACTGCTTCACCGCGTGCATCACGGTTGTGTCGCGTATAATCTGCTGCGCGAGCCTCAGCCGACGCGGGGCGGCGGTGTAGGTTGGTTCTGGTTCCTGCGCTGCTGGAGTTTCAGGAGCTGCATCAGCAGGAGCGGAGCGCTGCTCCAGCCTGAAACGCCAGATGCGGTGGCCGGATTTTCCTGCCTCCTGGCTGAACTGCGTTACATAGTACAACCCGGCGTACTGGTAAAACGACAGGCTGCCTTCCTGCACTTTGCGGATAACCCGCACCGGCGTTTGCCGGGCGAAGCTCAGGCTCAAAGCCAGGTTGCCGCCGCTCAGCTGCTGGTCCGCTACCTGCCGGCCCTCCTGGTTGCCGCCTTCTCCGGTGTACAGGATGCAGCTGCCCAGGTCCATATCGTCCTCATAGCCGCCGGAAAGCACAATGGCCTCCGCGGGGTGGCACTTCAGGCTGGATATTCCCTTGTATAAGTCCCGGTGCAGACCGGCGCTTTTCACTTCCTGCCGGTTCAGAAACTCGTGGCCGGGGAGAATATTGGGTATAGTACCGAGCTGAACGGGTGCCGGTTGATGTCGCATAAATAATAGACTTGCTTATAATTTGAGAGAATCCGGCTCCAGCCGAAACTTCCACACCCGGAAGCCCGATTTGCCCGGCTCATACACCGCCCCGACTACCCGGTACAACCCTTCATAGCGGTAGCCGCTGCCCGTTATATCGTTGATTTTGCGGAAAACGCGCACCGGCCGGCCGGTTTCTAGGCTGCGGCGCAGCATCACGTTGCGGCCGGTCATCTGCTGGTGGGTGGTCTGCCGGCCGGTGCGCGGGTTGCGGCCCCCGCTGCCGGAATAGGTGATGATGGCTTCCTGAAAATCGTCGTCCTCGTACTGGTTGGCCAGGATGATGGATTCGGCCCCTTCCGCTTCCGAGCCGCTCACGCCCGTGCGCGGCGGCCGGTGCAGCCCCGCCCGACTCAGCGCCAGCCGGTTCTCCAGCACGTCGCCGGGCCGGTAGTAGCTGATATGGCCGAAGATGGGCAAGCGGTGAGGTGGTGAAATGGTAATTTAGTGAGTTGGTTGTTCTGTCATTGCTTCGGCTCCGCCTCGCAATGACGGGGACTATTTTACCTTTTTGGCCTTCTCTTCTGGTAAGTATTGTAGGATGCTCAGGTTCTCGTCGGTCAGGATGTCGTTGGCCAGCTCCAGCAGCTGCGGGGCGGTGATGCGGCGCACCTGCTCGAAGATTTCGTTGATGCTTTCCACGCGGCCGATGTCGAGGGTGCTTTTGGCCAGCAGCTGCATGAGGCCGCCGTTGCTTTCCTCAGCCATGGCCAGCTGGCCCATCAGCTGCTCCTTGGAGGTGTGCAGCTGCGAGGTGCCCAGCGTCTGCTCACGAAGCTTTTTTAGCTCCTTTTGCACCAGCGAAACGGTCCGGTTCACCTGCTTTTTCTCGGTGCCGAAGTAGATGCCGAACAGCCCCGTGTCGGTGTAGGGAGAGTACGTGGCGTCGATGGTGTAAACCAGGCCGTACTTCTCGCGCACGGCCAGGTTGAGGCGGGAGTTCATGCCGGGGCCGCCCAGCAGGTTGCTCAGCAGGAAAAACGGAATCCGCCGCTCGTCGTGCAGGGCGTAGGCCGGGCCGCCAATCAGGCAATGCGCCTGGGTGATGGGTTTGTGCTCCAACCGCTCCAGCCGCTGGTAGCCGCTGAACGAGAGCCGGGGCCGCGCGCCCAGCCGGGCCGGCAGCGGGGCCAGAAACTTGTCGGCCAGCCGCTTCACTTCCTTGAAAGGTAGGTTGCTCACCGAGCTGAACACCAGCCGGTCGGTGCGCACGTTTTCCTGCAGGAACTGGTAGAAATCGGCCTGCTGGAAGCCCGAGACACTCTCGCGAGTGCCCAGAATGTTGTGACCCAGGGAGTGGCGGGCAAATACCACGTCGTCGAAGTCGTCGATGATGGCGTCCTCGGGGGCGTCGTGGTACATGGCCATTTCCTCCAGAATTACGCCGCGCTCCTTCTCAATTTCCTTCTCGGGGAAGGTAGAGTTGAAGGTCAGGTCCGTCAGCAGCTCAAAGGCCCGCTCGAAGTGAGTGCTGAGCAAAGAGGCGTAGAAGCAGATTTTCTCCTTGGTGGTGTAGGCGTTCAGCTCGCCGCCCACGGTTTCGAGGCGGTTGAGGATGTGAAAGCTCTTGCGCTTCTCGGTGCCTTTGAAGGCCATGTGCTCCCAAAAGTGCGCCAGGCCCTGCTGGTGCGGCTTCTCGTCGCGGGAGCCAATGTCCAGCAGGAAGCCACAGTGGGCAATTTTGGTGTGCAGCACTTGTTTATGCAGAACCCGGATGCCGTTGGGCAACTCGTACAGGTCGTAGTCGGACATTTGATGGGGTCTTGGGGTCGTGGGGGCTATTAGGACCTGGTTTCAGCGGCCAGTTCCTGCCCCGGCCCGGTATAACCACGCCGGGCGGCATGTGGTTGCAAAGGTACGGGCGGTGAGTTAGTGATTCGGTGAGTTAGTGAGCAAGAGAACGTCATTGCGAGCAGCGCGAAGCAATCCTTCCTTTTTCAGGGTGCAGAGCGTCGGGCAGCAGAAAGCCCCGTGGCTCGCGCGGGTGTCAGGGGGCTTTTGAATAATGCAAGGGTTTGTGCTTCGTGAAGGAAGGATTGCGTCGGCTTCGCCTCGCAATGACGTTTACTAACTTGCTAAATCACCGAATCACTAACTCACCGAATCACCACTTCCGCTTCCGCCAGCACGGCCAGCAGCTGCTGGGTGCGGATGCCGTGGGCGCAGCGGAAGTGGCCCAGTGGGCAGGCTTTGTAGCCGTGCAGCCCGCAGGGCCGACATTCCAGTTCTTCCTCAGTTTCCACGATGCGCGAGAATGGACTCAGCGGCCCGAACCCGAAAAACGGCACTGTGGAGCAGTACACCGCGCACACCGGCGCGCCCACGGCCGAGCACAGGTGCATGGGAGCCGAGTCGTTGACGTAGTTGAGCACCGCCCCGCGCATAAGAGCCGCCGAGGCCAGTAACGACAACTTGCCCGATAGATTCACCACGCTGGGCCGCGGAGTACGCTCCAGCAGCTGCTCGCAGGCGGCCGTATCGGGCGGGCCGCCCAGCAGGTATACGGTGTACTGCGGGGGCAGGGCCGCCAGCAGCTTCAGCCATTCCTCCTCCGGAAACTGCTTGGTAAACCACACCGAGGTGGGCGCGATGCAGATATAAGGCCCCACGGCGGCGTAGGGTGCGGCGGCGGCTTCATCCTTGGGAGTAGGGTAGAGGCGGGGCGGTACCACCGGACCCTCATAGGCCGGGTCGAGCAGGTGCAGGTTGCGTGATACCTCGTGTACCCCCGCCCCGATAACGTGCGGAATAACCCTCGTAAACCGGAACGCCAGCGGATTCTTATCAAACCCAATCCGCTCGGGCGCGCCCGAAAAAGCCGTGAGCAGGCCCGTGGAGGCAAACCGCTGCAGCGTAACCACGCGCCCGTAATTTGTCTGCCGGATTTGCTTCAGCAGCTGCCAGAGGCCGCCGTACTTATTGGCTTTCTTATCCCACACCAGCACCCGGCGTACGTGCGGGTGGTGTTGCACCAGCCCCTCGTTGCCCTTGCGCACCAGAAAATCCACCGGCGTGGCGGGTTCCGTCTGGCGCAGGTACTCCAGCAGGGCCGTGGCCAGAATCACGTCGCCGATGAAGGCGGTCTGGATCAGCAGGATGGCGGGCGGAGCGGCTGGTTCGGGCATAGTGCAATATCAGGTCACAAAGATACCGGTTCAGCGCAGGCTTGCCACCTTTTCGTCTAATTTAAGCTGGGTCCGGAATCCGGCCTGTCCAGCCGCCCGCCGGAACGACTCTGCGCAAACCTCTGCGTCCTCTGCGGGCTAAAGACACCTGAACGATTCGCAACGAGTTTCTTTGCAAGCTCCGGCTGATGATTCGGGAACAGCCAGTGTCCTTATCCGGAAGCCGGCCGCTTCTGCCTAACTTGGGCCGGCCGCTTAGGTGGCCCAAGTTTCTGCCACTTTACCCCCGCTGCCACCCCATGCGCTACGGCTCCATCTCCCCCAACCTGTTCACTGAAAACCGCCGCCGCTTCCGCGAGCTGCTGCCCCCCGCCTCGCTGGCCATTTTCCACTCCAACGACGTGATGCCGACCAACGCCGACGGCACCATGGCCTTCCGCCAGAACAACGACCTGTTCTACCTTTCGGGTGTGGATCAGGAGGAAAGCATCCTGGTACTGTTCCCCGATGCGGTGCTGCCTCAGTACCGGGAAATCCTGTTTCTGAAGGAAACCAGTGAGCATATTCTGGTGTGGGAAGGCTACAAGCTCACCAAGGAGCAGGCCCGGGAGCAGTCGGGCGTGCCCACCATCATGTGGCTGGAATCGTTCAAAAGCGTGCTGCCGGCCCTCATGAACGAGGCCGAAAACGTGTACCTCAATACAAATGAGCACATCCGCTCTACGGTGGAGGTGGAAACCCGCGACGCCCGCTTTATTAAGTGGATTCGGGAGGCCTACCCGCTGCACCAGTACCGCCGCGCCGCCCGCCTCCTGCACCAGTTGCGCGCCATCAAGAGCCCCGAGGAAATCCGGCTGATGCAACGCGCCGCCGACATCACCGAAAAGGCCTTCCGCCGTTTGCTGGGCTTCGTGCAGCCGGGCGTGATGGAGTACGAAATCGAGGCCGAAATCTTCCACGAGTTCCTGCGCAACGCTTCCCGCGGGCCGGCCTACGGCAGCATCATCGCCAGCGGGGCCAACGCCTGCATCCTGCACTACGTCAGCAACGACCGGGAGTGCCGGGACGGCGACGTGCTGCTGATGGACTTCGGGGCCGAGTACGCCAACTACGCCGCCGACCTTTCGCGCTCCATTCCCGTGAATGGCGTTTTCACCAAGCGCCAGCGGGCCGTGTACGAGGCCGTGCTCAGCGTGATGAAGTTTGCCACCGCCCGCCTGGTACCCGGCGGCAACATTGAGGAGTACCACGCCGCCGTGGGCGGTCAGATGGAGCAGGAACTCATTAAGCTGGACCTGCTGAATGAGCAGGACGTAAAAAACCAGAACCCTGCTGCCCCGCTCTACAAGCAGTACTTTATGCACGGCACCAGCCACTACCTGGGTCTCGATGTACACGATGTGGGCTTTAAGTACCGCACCTTCGAGCCGGGCATGGTGTACACCTGCGAGCCGGGCATCTACATCCGGGAGGAAGGCTTAGGCATCCGCCTCGAAAACGACATCCTCATCACCAGGAACGGCCCCGACGACCTGATGAAGAATATCCCACTGGAGGCCGATGACATTGAGCGCCTGATGAAGCGGTAAGCCCATACCAAAATAAACCGAGCGGTGAAAGCCCGTTGTTCCGGCCGGAGCAACGGGCTTTTGTTATTTTTTTTGTGGGGGCTGACAGTAGGAGCTGGAAGCAGATCGGGGCCGCTGGCGCGTCGGAAGTAGCGAGGCTTGTGGTTGTATATAAATTGTTGAATATGTAGATTTTACCGGGTTGAATCGGCTTGAAAAAAGTTCCGTAAAGTAGAGCAGTCACAACTTTATTTTGGCCGGAGCGGTATAGGCCGGTAACCTGGCTGGTAGTACTACGCTGCTGCCGCAGTGCTTTTTGTGCCATCTGTTCCACCTACTTTCGCTCTATGAGACACCTTTTAGCAACTTCAACGGCCCTGGGTCTGACGCTTCTGGCGGCAGCTCCGCGGGCGCAGGCCCAGACGGCCGACCGCAAGACGGCCATCGGCCTCAACGTAAGCGCCATGCAGTACAAGGGCAACTTCGGCTCCGACTACTGGAAGTTCGGCGAGAACAAGTATGCCCCCGGCATCACTTTCAGCCGCTACATCTCGAAGGGCCTGGACGTGCAGCTGAGCGGCAACTATGTGGAGTTCAAGCAGACGGCTCCGAACAGCGCTCCGTACTTCGGCAGCAGCTTCGCCACCAACGTGGTAAACGTAAACCTGGGCCTGAAATTCAAGGCATTTAAGGAAGGGTCGCGGATTCGCCCTTACCTGCTGGCTGCTCCCGGCCTCACCTACATGAGCCGCGAAGCCACTATCAACCGCAATGGTACCTCTACCAATCAGGATGAGGACAAAAACCATTTCGACCTGTTCGGGGCCGCCGGTATCGACTTCCGTCTGGGAGATGCCGTGACCCTGTTCGTGCAGACCGGCCAGCACATTCCGCTAAACGCCAACATTGATGGCGACCCGGTGCGCGATGACAACAAGTTCGACGACCGGTTCCTGCAGCACACCGTGGGCCTGAACATTGCTCTGGGCAAAGCCAAGGATACTGACGGTGACGGTGTACCGGACCGCAAAGACAAGTGCCCCGATACGCCCAGCGGCGTAACCGTGGATGAAAACGGCTGCCCCCTCGATGGTGACAAGGACGGTGTTCCGGATTACCAGGATCAGTGCCCCACTGAAGCCGGTACGGCCGCTATGCAAGGCTGCCCCGACCGTGATAATGACGGCGTAGCTGATAAGAATGACGACTGCCCCGACGAGGCCGGCCTGCCCGCTCTGCGCGGCTGCCCCGATGCCGACGGTGATGGTGTTGCCGATAAAAACGATAAGTGCCCCGCTACCCCAGCCGGTACCCAGGTAGATGCCAACGGCTGCCCGCTGGTGGTTGACGCCGACGGCGACGGTATTCCGGATTCGGCCGATAAGTGCCCCGATACCCCCAAAGGTGCCAAAGTGGACGCTAACGGCTGCCCCATGGAAATTGATCCGGGCGTGCGCAAACTCGAGCAGCCAATCCGCTTCGAGACGAACAGCACTGTTATCAAGCGCACCTCGTATGGCACGCTTGATAAAATGACCAAGGCCCTGAAAGACCACCCCGAGTACAGCCTGCGGGTAATCGGCCACGCCGACTCGCGCGGTACTGATGAGTACAACCAGGCTCTGTCGGAGCGTCGCGCCGGTTCGGTGAAGCGCTACTTCACTGGCAAGCAGGTTGACCCCGCCCGCATCGTAACCGAAGGCCGTGGCGAATCGGAGCCCGCTGCTCCGAACACGTCGGCCGCCGGCATGTCGCAGAACCGTCGTGTAGAATTCAAGTTTGAGTTTTTCATCCCCGATGCTCCCCAGCCCTAAGGCCGGGAGGTAACTACCAAGAAAAGCGGCGTACCGGTTGGTACGCCGCTTTTTTTACGCCATCTGCCGTTGCCCGCCCGCTTTAGCTGAACGGTTGCGCCGGGGTTGCGTACAGACTTTTTACTCACTCCTTTTTTCTGTTCCGTATGAAACTGCGTCACTTTTCTTTCCTGCTGGCTTTTGGATTACTGCTGCTGGCTGGCTGCCGCGCTGGGGGGCCGGGCAACCCGGCCCGCACCGTTACCGAGTTCTTCAACAAGTACGAAAACCGCTCGGGCTTCAAAGCCACCGACTGGAACGCCGGCCTGGGTACGCGCTTCGTGCTGGGCCGCATTGCCAAGCTGGGCGGCGGCAGCGACATCAGCGAGGCCCTGACCTCTATCCGGACGGCCCGCATCCTCACCTTCACGCCCACCACCGGCAACGCCCGCGACTTGGTAGCGGAAGGTCTCACCAAGGAAGTAGATGGTCTGCTGGCCAATGAGCGGTACACGCCGCTGGCCGTTACCACGGCCGAAGGTCCTAACCAAATGCGCTACTCGGTGCGGGAGCAGGGCGGCAAAGTCTCGGAGTTTGTGGCCGTGGGTACCCAGGGCTCCACCGATTCATTTGTACTGGTTTCGGTAGCCGGCAGCTTCACCCGCGAGCAGGTGGCTCAACTCAGCAAAGTACTGCCCAGCGTTATCAGCGGCACGAATTAAGCAGCCAGAGCTGTAACAGAATAGCGGAGTAACTGAGCAACCGTTCTGACGCCACACTTGGTGCCAGAACGGTTGCTCAGTTACTCCGCTATTCTGTTACAGCTCTCAGAATTCCAGTACGTTCAGAAAGAAGACGTCGCGACCGGGGCCTTTTTCGGGACGTACGTGCTGGTAGCCGCAGGCTAGGAACCGCCCGCCGTACCACGTTAGCAGATGCTCCTGCGAAGTGTCGTTGGTTTTCTCCGTGGGGTCAGCGGGGCGGAGCTGAATCTGCCAGTCATTAGGCGCAGAAGCCGCTTGGTCTACCACCTTATAGTGAAATTCATCATTCTTCAGATAAGCCATAGCCATGCGGCGGCCATCGGAGAGAGGCCGCATTCGCACGGTTTCCTGCAGCTGGAAATGCTCAATTTCCTTTAATAAAAAAGAGTTGTCCCAGAGTAGATTGCCCTGCCGGTCAAACCCGCAGATGAGGGCGTGCGTGGTCCGGAAGCCTTCAGAAGCCCGGCGGTTGTTGTAGAAATTGTTGTAGCGCGAAGGATAGCCGAAGCCCCCATAGCCGTAATTGGCAAGGCTGCCCAGGTTACCGTAGTTGAAGTTGGAGGTATTGTAGCGCGGGTAGTACACCTCCGAGACCAGCACGAAGCCTTCGGCCGTGGGCACCATATCGTGCATGAGCAATTGGTAGCGGTGGCGGAACTGCCGGTCAGAAGCCCGAAGCCGCTCACTGCGCTGCCGCATGCGCGCTACTTTGGCCGGCTTCATGAAATCAAAGAAGTGCTTGAAATTCAGAAAATCATAGTACCGCAGGGAGCGCCGCTGACCGGTAGGAGTGACGCCGGCGGTGAGGTCGGAAGCAAACAAGCCCTGGGAATAGCGGGAGTCGCGCAGGGTATAGGTGCCGGCCAGCAGGCGGGCGGCACTGTCGCCGGGGCTGAGCTGCGCGTCCAGCAGGCCCCGCTCACTGCTGGCCTGCACGAACTCGGAGCGTATGAGGCGGCCGTCATCGGAGAGCTGCTTGAGCTGCAGCCGCGACTTGAAGCCGTTGGTTTCGCTCAGGATCAGCTCGGCCCGCTTCGTGACGGAATCGGCCAGAAAGGTGAAGCGGGCAGGTAACGGCTCATATACGGAAGGCAGAAACTGAAATTTGGCCGTGTGCAGATCCAGCAGCAGAATCGTCAGGTGCTGATCTACTTCCACCGTTACAAACAGATTGCCATCCAGGGCCTTCAACTCATGAATTCCCCGGGTGCGTTTGGTTTTAAACTCACCGTTACCCAACTCCCCCGTCCGCGAATCGAAGGCCGCAACCCAAAGAGTGCCCGGATCAAGGCCGCTGAAAATAGCATACACATCGGTGCCTTCGGAGCAGAGCCGCTGAAAATCGTAGCCGCGCGGCACCGGAATATCGGCCCGGCGGATGGGCTGCAGGTTGTGGTTGAACTTCTGGAAATAATACTCCGACTTACCGCTCAGAATAGGGTCGCGCTCCACCAGCAGTACCACGCTGCTGTCTTCGGGCAGCGGCTGCACCTGCACGTCGCTGCTGTAAGCCTCCAGCAGCAGCTCGGCCCGGGCGGGCTGGCTCGGCTCAACGGAGAACTTGGGCGGGGTGGCTTTCTGGGCCCAACCCGTCGAAATACTCAGCAGAAAGCCCAAAAACAGGTATAGTTGTTTCATAACACAAGCCAAAAATGCCAGGCCACGCTGTGCATTAGGAAGATACGGCGAAAGGCGCGCATCACCTAACACGGCCCGCTGGAAATAAGATGCCGACTTGGCCTGAAATGCACACGGCCCACCCTAAAATACTAGGGCAGGCCGTACGCAAAAGTTTGGGGCGGGGCTTAGCTGCCTAACTCCAGCAACACATCAAACTCCTCTGGCTTCAGGGCCATTACCGATAAACGGGACTGCCGCAGCAGGCCAATCTGGCTGAGGCGCGCGTCCTGCTTGATCTGGGCCAAAGAAACGGGCCGTGCCAGCGGCTGCTGCGGCTTGAGGTGAACGGCTACCCAGGTACTGCCGGCTTCGGCAGTAGCATCGGGCGCGGCGGGGGCAGCTACTTCGGCAATGCCTACTACCTGTTTGTCGGTTACGCTGTGGTAGTAGAGGACCAAGTCGCCAGGCTGCATCTGCTGCAGGAAGTTGCGGGCCTGAAAGTTGCGCACGCCGGTCCAGTCGGTGCCATTATCGCGCACAAACGTGTCCCAGGAGTACGCCGCCGGTTCTGATTTAACGAGCCAGTAGTTCAAAGGTGAAACGGGTAAAGAAGTGAAAGTGCTGTCCGGATAACCGGCAGCCAACAGCAATGGCCGGAGCGAAAATAGCACCGTCCCGGCGGGCGGCCACTGCCTCGTCATGACGAAGCAAAAGCCGCCCACCGGGACGGACCAGAAATTCAGGTTCGAAGGAGTCTATTGGCGGCGCGCCACCAAGCGGCCGTCTTCCACCGATTTTACTTCCAGCACGAAGCCGGTACGTTGCGCATCGGTGAACTGAATGCGGTAGGTATTGCTTCCGGCCGCTTCCCAAGTGCCGGGCCGGGTTTCTGGTGCATCGGCCGGCCCCAAACCGTGTTCCAGAAACGTGCCGTCGGTATTCAACCGGATGCCTTCGTAACGCCAGCCAACTGCTGAATTAGTTGGGGTGTACACATCGTATTGAGCTTCAGTTTTCTGGAAAGTGTTGAACCACTCCCGGTCGAGCAACGCGGCCGGCGGCGTCACTTCATCGGCTTTAGAACAGGCTCCTAGGGCCAGGGCCAGGCTGCAGGCAATAAAGAGGCGCATACGCATAAGGACTTTTAAGTGAGGAAAATACTATTGGCAGGAGTTTCCCTCGGCCCGAATGGTTGCAAGTGCTTCGGCTACAACTCAACCCGGCGCACTTTCAGCACGTCGTTTTCCAGCGACACTACTTCCAGCGTGTAATCGGGGTCTTTTTTGTCATCAAGGGTTATGCGCAGGGTATGGTCGTTTTCGGCGGTCCAGCGGCCCTTGCGGCCCTCAATGCCATCGGTCGGGGCAATGTCGAGCTGGGTGAACAGACCGTTATGGTCGAACGTGAACCCCGTACGGCCCCGTGACGGAGGAAAGGCATAAGTATTGGGCCGGTACACGCGTACATCGCCCTGGTCTTCTTCGTGGGCGTGCAGCCAAGTGCGCTCCAGTTGCTTCAGCTGGGCGTTGGCTTTCGGATCGGGGTTGCAGGTGGCGGCCAGGAGCAGCACGCTCAGGCAGGACAGCAGAGTGAACAGACGCATAGGTAGAGAAATGATGGCCTGAGCTGCGCCCAGGCCGTAGGAAGAAAATCCGGTGACCCGCTGCCTGGGCATTTGCCCCGTAGGTCAGGCCACTCAAAAGTAAACAAATTGGCCGCGTAGCCTGAAAAGCAGGCGGCGCTCCGGCTGTATACGGCCCCCCGCCCCGAAAGCTTAGGCCACGTTGGCCGCACCGCCTACCTTTGCCTGCCTTATGGATAACCGCGCCCTCATCCGAGCCTTCCGCCTCACTGCCCAGCTCATGGAGCTGCACGAAGAGAATCCGTTTAAAATCCGGGCCTACGAAGGCACGGCCAACGCGCTGGAGCAGCTCTCCGTGCCCGTGGCCGACCTGGACCGTACCGGCCTGCCCGACCGCACCGGTCTGAGTAAAACTGCCGCCGCCAAAGTGGCCGAAATGCTCGATACCGGCTCGTTTGAGGAGCTGACGCGCCTGCTGGCCGCCACGCCGCCCGGCGTAATTGGGTTGCTGGGCATCAAAGGCATCGGCCCCAAGAAAATCCGTAGTCTGTGGAAGGAACTGGGCATTGAAGGGCCCGAACAGCTGCGTGAGGCCGCCCAGAATGATGAGGTGAGCAAACTCAAGGGCTTCGGCCAGAAAACCCAGCAGGCCATTTTGGAAGCCCTCGATTTCACTGACCAGAGCCGGGGAAAACTGCTGTACCCGCCGGCCGAGGAACTGGCGCTCGACCTGCTGAACCGGCTGAACGCAACTGCCGGGGTAGAGCAGGCCGCCGTGGCGGGCGAAGTGCGCCGCCGCCTCGAAACGGTAGAAACCATCACGCTGGTAGTTGCCACCACTCAGCTGGCAGCCGTGCATCAGCTGCTGAATACGCTGGATGGCCTCACGCCCGACCCGCGCCGGAGCGGCCCTTTCGCGTGGCGTGGCTCGGCTACGGCTTCGGGGGTGAAAGTGGAAATAGTGCTGGTAGCTGCCCCCGACTTTACCAACCAACTCCTGCTCAGTACTGCTGCCGAGGCGCATTTATCCGAGCCGCTGGTCCAGGAACTGCAACCCGGCCAGCCGGCCACCCTGCGCCAATGGCTGAAGCGGGAACGGTTTGCCACCGAACCCGCGCTCTACCAGCGGGCCGGCCTACAATACGTGGAGCCGGAGCTGCGCGAAGGGTTGGGCGAGCTGGGCTTGGCCCGGGAAAATAAGCTGCTGCCTTTGCTGGAAGACGCCGACCTGCGCGGCTCCCTGCACAATCACAGTACCTATTCCGACGGCAACCACACCCTGCGCGAAATGGCCACCTTCCTGCGCGACCAGGGATACGAGTACCTCGGCATCTGTGACCATTCGCAGGCGGCGCATTATGCCAATGGCCTGCCGCCGGAGCGGGTACGCCAGCAGCAGCGCGAAATTGATGAGCTGAACCAGGAGTTGGCCCCGTTTCGCATCTTCAAAGGTATTGAGTCCGATATTCTGTCGGATGGCTCGCTGGATTACCCGCCGGCGGTGCTCGAAACCTTCGATTTTATTGTGGCCTCGGTGCATTCCAACCTCAAAATGGACGAGCGTAAAGCGACCACGCGGGTGTTGCGGGCCATCGAAAACCCCTATACTACCATGCTGGGGCATCCTACCGGCCGCCTGCTGCTGCGCCGGGAAGGCTATCCGCTCAACCACAAAGCCGTTATCGATGCCTGCGCCCAGCACAAGGTAATAATCGAAATAAATGCCAACCCCTGGCGCCTCGACCTGGACTGGCGCTGGGTGCGCTACGCCCTCGACCAGGGCGTGCAGCTCAGCATCAACCCTGATGCCCACCACACCAATGGCTACGCCGATATGCGCTACGGGGTGTTCATGGGACGTAAGGGCGGCCTTACCAAAGACATGACGTTCAACGCAAAATCAGTAGACGAAATAGCCGCCTACTTTGCCGAGCGTAAGGCGGGTATCAAACCCCCGCTGGAGTTTAAAGATTCGTTGTTTGGGTAGTGGCAAGTGTCGGTTACCCGCAACGGGGCTGTTTGCTTAAGCCGGGTAGCCCCTGATTTCCCGACGTCAACTGATCAAATGAAAATTCTTGTTCTGCGCTTTTCTTCCATTGGCGATATTGTGCTGACGACGCCCGTGGTGCGGGCGCTGAAGCAGCAGGTACCAGGCGCGGAAGTGCATTTTGCCACCAAGCCGGCTTTTCGGGGCCTGCTGGAGCCTAATCCGTACGTGGATAAGGTTCATTGCCTGACCGGCTCGTTGCCGGAGCTGGTGGCAGAGCTGAAAGCGGAACAGTTTGATTTCGTGGTGGATCTGCACCACAACCTGCGTACGGCGCTTATCAAGGCACAATTGGGCGTAAAATCAGCCAGCTTTGATAAGCTGAACTGGCGCAAGTGGCTGCTGGTGAACCTGAAAATCAACACGCTGCCCAACGTGCATATTGTGGAGCGGTACCTGGCAGCAGCGGCACCGCTGGGGGTGAAAAACGATAAGCAGGGGCTCGATTACTTTATTCCGGCCCAGGATGAGGTAGATATTTCGGCCGCGTTGCCCGCCGCTTTTCAACGCGGCTACGTGGCTTTTGCCATTGGCGCGCAGCATGCCACCAAGCGGCTGCCGGTGGAGCGGATTATTGAGCTGTGCGGGCAACTCCGGCGGCCTATTGTGCTGTTGGGCGGCCCCACCGATGAAAGTACCGGCCACATCGTGGAACTGGCTTTCGGACAGGGTACTGCCAGTTCGCCGCCGGCCCCCGGCCGTATTCCGGATAGCCCCTATTACTTTCCTGCAACGCCCCCCACTGCGGAGGCATCGGCAACGGTTATTTACAATGCCTGCGGTAAATTCAACCTCAATCAATCGGCCTCCCTGGTGCGGCAGGCCAGCCTGGTGGTCAGCCACGATACCGGCCTGATGCACATAGCCGCCGCCTTCCAGAAGGAAATCATTAGTGTGTGGGGCAACACCGTGCCGGAGTTCGGGATGTACCCGTACCGCACCGAGTTTCGGGTGCTGGAAGTGCCGGACCTCGCGTGCCGGCCGTGCTCCAAAATCGGCTACGAAAAATGTCCCAAAGGTCACTTTCGCTGCATGCATGATATCCGCTTTGACCTGGACTTGCCGGACCCCTACGGATTGTAGTAGAAAAAGGTTGCGGTTGAGCTGCCGGAAAATGAGAAATATTCTGCCTGGTTTGTAATATTGTGTGATTCGGTCAGGCAGAATCCTATTTTTCTCATCTTCCTACTTTCTCTTTATGCGAGTTTCTACTCTGCGTCTTTTAACGTTTGCCGTTCTGGCAGTATGGCTGACGGCCTGCGGCCCGAGCATTTACATGGCGCAGGATTTCCGTGCCTACGTTCCCAAGCACAAAACGGTAGCTATTCTGCCGGCTTCAGTTACCATGCAGCTGCGCCCCAACCAGGCCCGCAATACCTCGGCCGAGCAGCTGCGGAACCTGGAGCAGCAAAGCGGTTCCGATTTCCAGGAGAAAATCTATTCGTGGCTGTTGCGCCGCGCCGGCCAGCGCGCTTACACCGTCCAGTTTCAGGATATTATGCAAACCAACTCCCGGCTGCGGGAAAGCGGCATTCCGTTTTCGGAGCTGCGTAACCACTCACCGCAGGAGCTGGCCAAAATTCTGGGCGTAGATGCCGTGCTGACCACCAGCGTGCGGACCAGCAAACCCATGAGCGACGGGGCCGCCGTGGCCCTGGGAGTACTGGTAGGAGCCTGGGGGGCCACCAACCAAGCCAATATCACCGTGAACATTCACGAATCGGATGCCGGCAAACTACTGTGGAAGTACGACTACGTGGCCAACGGCTCGGTGGGCAGCTCTACCGAGGGCATGGTGAACGTCCTGATGCGCAACGCTTCCAAGAAATTTCCTTACACCCCCAAATCGTAACGTGGCGGCTGCCTGACCAGCCACCTACGGGGCACTTACCGGAAGGGCCGCTTTTGCACCAGGCAAAGGCGGCCCTTTTCTATGGCCGGATCAGGTAACCTGCGCGGACTTACCTGGTGGTAGCCGGGACAAAAATCACCCGCTGCTCCACTACCTGCTCCGTGTAGCCAAACGGCTGCAGCAACTGCCGCAGGTACGGCCGAACAGGATGCGTACGGTAGCTGGAATCAATGACGAAAGCGGCTGGCTTATACCGTTGCAGAAAGTCCCGCACCTGCCCGGGAGTCGGCGACGAGCCCAGCGAGTCAGGGTGCGTTTGTACCTGCAGCAAGGCCCGCAGTACGGGTTGCTGCCGGAGGGCAACAAACAGCTCCGGCTTCACGCGTGAGAGGTAACCGCCGGGCAGCTTCTTGCGGTGAAATGCCTGATAGAAGAGCTGTTCAGTGGGCAGGTGGCCTGCCTGCCGGTTACCATCCGTAACACCTAGGGGAATGGGTATCAGCGTGGTGCCGGGCCGGGCCGCCAGCTGCCGGTAGAAAGCCGGAACCGACGCGGCCGTTGCCTGGTAATAGGTTTTTGGCCAGAATTCCAGGGCTACCACGGCAAACAATACCCCACTGAGCAGGTAACGTGAAGATGGCTTCAGTCCTTGCCAGGCCGCTTCCAAAGCACTGAAGGAAATAATGGGCAGCAGCAGCCCCACCAGCATAATCCAGCGCGTAGGGCACCGGATGTTGTTGAAGAAGGGAATAAAGTGCAACAGGGAAGTAGGCAGATTCAGCCGCTCATGGCCATATATCCGGAGCGTAGGTACCGTAAAGAGCAGAAACATAAGAAGTACCCATAGTAATGGCTTCCCCTGGGCGTCCTGGGCGCGGAGCGAGCGGGGCCGGCGTCTCCACAGCCAGAGGCTGAGGGCCAGCGCCGGAAGCGCGTACCCAATGAATAGGGTGTTTTCTATCGAGCCGGGCATGTTGAACAAAGAAGAGTTGTACAAACGACCGGCCCAGGCAAAATCCAGCCAGCGGCTGGTAGCTGGTGGCAGCAGAAACGCCACCACGTCGCCTCCCCACCATTTACCCGAATCGGGCACGCCAGCCAGGCGGAGCAGCCGGATGCCGATGTGGCTCACGAGGAGTATGCCTGCCAGTACGGCCCAGGTCCGCCAGTTGCGCCAGTTGAGCCGGCCAATGCGCAACCAGTACCAGCTGGCATACAGCAGCGAGAAGTAAATGAGGCCGAACAGAACGTAATAGTCGCTCAGTAACGTGATGATGCCCAGCAGGCAGCACGCCAGCACCGCCGCCCGGCTCCTGACTATCGGCAGCAGCCGGCCTTCCCGAAATTCAAATGCGCGCAGAAAAGCCAGCACGTAAAAGGGTACGGTGGCGGTCAGCACCAGATTGAAGTGTTCGGGCAGCCGCTGGAGCTTGTAGGGTGAGTAGGCGAAGATGAAACCCGCCAGCAGCCCCAGCACCGGGCTTTTTACCCAGCGTCGGGCCAGGTAATACGCCCCCGTACCCGACAGCGCGTAACTGGCCAGTAGCCCCAGGTTGATGGCCAGCATCTCATTCCCGATCAGCACCGCCAGCATCCCGATGATGGGAATGTAAGCGTGCATGATCAGTCCCGAGCCGGCGGGGTAAAACAGCCAGTCAGTGACAAACGGATTGTGCCCGGTGGTTGCGGCTTCCCGGAAGTGCCAGACGTTCCAGTAAAACTGGTAGGAATCGTGGCCGGGAACTGCCGGAAAAGCCGTGGCAAAATTGCCCGCCAGGGGCCAGGTGAAGACGATGAATACGCCTGCATAGAAGAGCAGGACAACCAGTGAGCGTAGAATACGAGGCATCGAAACGATAGTAAGGGGCTGAGCATAGGCCCTTTGTACTGGCGCCTGTTATGGGTCGGGTCGGCGAATAAGTTGGCAAGATAGGCAGGGCGGCAGTTGCCGGCCAGGCTGGCCCGCTGCCACTGGGCGGCGTTTACTCAACTTTCCCCCACTAGGCTTTCGTATGAAGTAGGCCGTAATTGCTCCGGCAGTGCTGATAAAATTGGGGCCCGCCGCCCGGATAGCGGCTGTCGGGGCCGCGGCCATGACGGGTACGAAGGTGCTTCCCAAAACAGACGTGCTAGCCGGTATTTTCAGGCTGCCACCCGATACTAGCCTCCGTTGAGCCGGGTGGGCATGGTACTACGTGTTATACAGTCAGTGCCGATGTACGGCCCGCAGAAGCCTTGGTGCGCGTTCTGCAAAAATGCATAAATGAATTCTCCGCTACATTTGCTTGTAGTACCAGATGACCGCCTGCCTGATTTTTTGGTGGTTAGTACTTGCTTATGACCTTATCTGCCGGCTCTGCCGATGTTCTGACCCGCCTGCGCCAGGAAACCCGTCCGTATCATGATGCGCTGGAGGACACCGAGTTTAATCGGCAGCTGAAAGCCGGCACGCCAACCGAAGCCGCCACGGCCCGCTTTCTGGCGAAGCTTTACGGGTTTGTGGTACCGTTTGAAGCCCAGTTACGTGCCCACGCCGAGGAGTTTGGCCCGGAATGGGAGCTACCGCGCCGCTACCGGGCTCCGCTGCTGCTGCAGGATCTGCCCGCCGCCGCTACGCTGCCGCTGGCACCCAACCTGCCGCCTTTACACACCCGTGCCCAGCTGCTGGGTGCTATGTACGTGCTGGAAGGCTCCACGCTGGGCGGCCAAGTAATTGCCCGGCAGCTGGCGAAGGCCGGTATTTCGGCCCGGGCGTATTTCAGCGGCCATACCGAGCAAACCGGTCCGCTCTGGAAATCTTTTGTGGGGTTGCTGGCCGAGGCCGCTACGCCCGCTACCACCGACGACATTGTGGCCTCGGCCGTTCTCACGTTTCAACGTTTACACGCATGGATAGAACAGGCGTAATTTACACCGACGAAACCCTGTTAGGCGCAGAAATCAACCTGACCAACTGCGACCGGGAACCTATTCACATTCCCGGCCTGATTCAGCCCTACGGCTTTCTGCTGTGCCTGCACGAGCAAACGCGCCGTGTGGTGCAGGCCAGTGCCAACACGCAGGATTTGCTGGGCATTACGGCCGAAAGCCTGATCGGGCAGGGGCTGGACTGCCTGTTCGATCAGGCCCGCCTGGCTGATATAGAAATCCAGCTCACCATGCTGACGGAAGGGCACCGCCTAGTAGGTGTTCGGCTCGATAAGATACCCGCGCAGCCGTTCTACAAGCTGATTATGCACCGCTTCGATGCCCTGCTGTGGCTGGAATTTGAACCGGTAGCTGAAACGACGGACGGCCCCCTCAACCTGCCTTCCCTCAATGATGCGCTGGGCCAGATGCTGGCTGCTGCTTCCGTAGTAGAGTTCTGCGAGTATGCCGTGCAGCAGGTGCGCGAAATCACCGGCTTCGACCGGGTAATGGCCTACCGGTTTGCCGAGGATGAAAGCGGCGAGGTAGTGGCCGAAGCCCGCCGCTCCGACCTGGAGCCGTTCCTGGGGCTTCACTACCCGGCCACCGATATTCCGAAGCAGGCCCGGGCCATGTACCTCAAAAACTGGCTCCGCTTTATTCCTGACGTGGAATACGTGCCCGTGCCGCTGGTACCGGTGCGCAACCCGGCCAGCCAGCGCCCCCCCGATATGACCTACTCCGTGCTGCGGAGCGTGTCGCCCATCCATGTAGAGTACCTGAAGAATATGGGCGTGGGTGCCACCATGACGATTTCCCTGATTCGGGATGGGCAGCTGTGGGGGCTGCTGGTGTGTCATCATTACGCACCGCGCCTGGTAAGCTACGAGCTGCGCGACCTGTGTCAATTCATTGGAAAAACCTTCTCCGCTCTGCTCAAAAGCAAGGAGCAGGCCGATGATTTTGCTTATCAACTGCGTCTGCGCGAACATCAGGCCCGGCTCTTTGGACTGATGGCCGAATTACCGGATTTCCGCCAGGCCCTCTACGACCATTTGCCGGTAGTGAAAGACGTGTTTGACTGCGGCGGCGTGCTGGTGAGCTTCGATGGCCAACTGGCTACCTACGGCAGCACCCCTGATACCACCCAGATACGGGAGCTGCTGGCGTGGCTGAGCACACACGCCACCGGGGAACTGTTTCATACCAGTTCCTACGCGCGGCACAACCCGGCCGGCGTAGCCATCCGCGCCACGGCCAGCGGCATCCTGGCCATCCGGCTCGATAGGGCGGCCGGCGACTTTATCGTCTGGCTGCGGCCGGAAGTGTTGCAGACCGTTACCTGGGCCGGCCAGCAGCAAAAGGCCGAAGTGATGAAAGACGGTCAACTCCATCTGTCGCCCCGGCACTCGTTTGCGGCCTGGAGCGAATCGGTGGAGAATATGGCCGAGGCCTGGAAGCCCATCGAAATCGAAGCCGCTCAGGAAATCCGGCTGCGCATTGCCGATATCCGCCTCAAGCTGTTCAACGAAATTCAGGCCCGGGCCCTGCAGCTCAGCCGCCTCAATGCCGAGCTGGAACGCAGCAACGATGAGCTGGATTCCTTTGCCTACGTGGCTTCCCACGACCTGAAGGAGCCCCTGCGCGGTATCCACAACTACTCCGTTTTCCTGCTGGAAGACTACGCCGATAAGCTGGATGCCGATGGCGTGGATAAGCTGCAGACCCTGGTGCGCCTGAGCCAGCGCATGGAGTCCCTGATTGAGTCACTGCTGCAGCTCTCCCGCGTGGGCCGCTTGGAGCCGGATGTGCAGCAGGTAGATTTGAACCGGATACTGGCCGAAGTCATGGAAATACTGCAGCCTCGCCTGGAGCAAACCGGCACTCTGGTTACGGTAGCGCAGCCTCTGCCCACCGTACCAGCCGACCCGGTGCGGTTGCGCGAGGTGTTCAATAATCTGCTGACCAATGCCATGCGTTACAACGATAGTGCCGTGAAAACCGTAGAAATAGGTGTTGCTCCCGCAGGCACTACCGGCCCGCGTGGGAGCATGAACCCGGCAGCATTCCATGTACTCTTTGTGCGTGACAACGGCATCGGTATTGACTCCCGGCACCACGAGAGTATTTTCAAAATCTTTAAGCGTCTGCACAGCCAGGATAAATATGGTGGTGGCACTGGGGCAGGCTTAGCCATTGTGAAAAAGATGATAGAGAAGAGTGGCGGCCAGCTCTGGGTGGAGTCTCAGCCAGCGCAGGGGGCTACTTTCTTCTTTTCGCTTCCGAAATACACCGCATGAGTTCTGCCTCCCTGAAACCCATTTTAGTAGTCGAAGACAGCACCGAGGACTTTACGGCTCTGGGCCGGGCATTCCGCAAGCACGCGTTGCAAAACCCGGTACTGCGCTGCACCGACGGCGACCAGGCGCTGGAATATTTGCAGGGCTACGGCCGCAACGTCAAGTGGCCGGCCTTGCTGCCCGCCATCATCCTGCTCGACCTGAATATGCCTGGTACCGATGGCCGGGCGGTGTTGGACGTGGTGAAACACGATGACGCCCTCAACACCATCCCGATTATCATTTTCAGTACGTCTTCCAACAGCAAGGACATTGAGGAGTGCTATCGGCTGGGAGCCAACAGCTACCTCACCAAGCCCATTGACTATGCGGCTATGGAAGAAAAAGTGCGCCTGATTGTGCAGTACTGGCTGAGCGCGGTAGAACTGCCCAGCAACTAAGCCGCCGTCCGTGAAAAAAATACTGCTGGCTGATGACAACGTAACCGACCGGGTACTGTACCGCCGCTTTCTGGGAAAGCAGCTGGGGCACGAGAGCTTGGAGTTTTATGAAGCTACCTCCGGTGCGGAAGCCGTGCGCCTCTTCGACCAGATCCGGCCGGACTGTATGTTGCTCGACCACAATCTGCAGGATATGGACGGGTTGCTGGTACTGGAGCAGCTAAAGCAACTGGCGCGCCCAGCGGACCTGTGCGTAATAATGATAACCGGCAGCGGCAACGAAACCCTGGCTGTGCGTGCCCTCAACAGCGGGGCTTCCGACTACCTCGTGAAAGGGCAGTTCGACCGGGAGCTGCTGGCGCGAACCGTAACGCACGCCATCGAGAAAAACGAGTGGCAGCAGTACCAGACGCGCTACCACCAGGAACTGCAGGTGATGAACCAGCAGCTGCGCGAGTCCTTGTCGGAACTCACCGAAACCCGCCAGCAGCTCCAGTCCCGTAACCAGGAGTTGGCGGCCATCAACCAGGAGCTGGGCCGCACGAATGCCGATCTGGACAACTTCGTGTACGCCGCCTCGCATGATCTGCGGCAGCCCGTGCACAATCTACAGGGCCTGTTTGAGGAGCTCCGCCGCTCCGCCACTTTCCACGACCCCGAGGAAGCGCACGTTCTGAGTCTGGTCGATTCCTCCCTGCGGGCTCTGGTAACCACCATTACCGACCTAGCTATGGTCGTGCAGGAGCAGCGCCAGACCGGCGACCAGGCAACCGAGCCGGTGCAGGTGAGCGAAGTAGCCAAAGAGGTCTGTCATTCGCTCCGCCCTCAGGTGGAGGCCACTGCTGCCCGCATTACCACTGACTTCAAGCAGATGCCGGAGGTTGTGTACATCCGGTCCAACCTGCGCACAATTCTGCTGAATCTGCTGTCCAACGCACTTAAATACCGGCACCCTGCGCGCCGCCCTGAGGTAATAGTGCGCACGGGCTGGCACAACGACCAACCCGTTCTGGAAGTGCAGGACAACGGCCTGGGGCTCGATATGGCCCGCCACGGTGCCGATTTGTTCCAGCTCTTTCGGCGCTTTCACCCCGGCGTGGAGGACGGCACCGGCGTGGGGCTGTTTCTGGTGAACCGGCTGGCCCAGACGGCTGGTGGCCGGGTGGAAGTGGAAAGTCAGGAAGGCGTCGGTACAACTTTTCGGGTGTACTTGCGCAGCTGATTTTCAGCTAGGATTTACACCAAAAAAGCCTGCTTACAGAACGGAAGCAGGCTTTTTTGGTGATGAGCAGCTTTAACCGATCTGGCTGAAGCCGCAGTAGGAGTGCAGCACTGCCGGCAGGCGGATACCCTCGGGCGTCTGGTTGTTTTCCAGCAGGGCCGCCACAATGCGGGGCAGCGCCAGCGCCGACCCGTTGAGCGTGTGCAGCAGTTGTGTTTTGTTGTTTTCGGTGCGGTAGCGCAGCTTCAGGCGGTTGGCCTGGTAGGTTTCAAAGTTAGACGCCGAGCTTACCTCCAGCCAGCGTTGCTGGGCCGCGCTCCATACTTCCAGGTCGAAGGTAAGAGCCGACGTAAAGCCCATATCCCCGCCGCAGAGGCGCAGCACCCGGTACGGCAACTCCAGCTTCTGCAGTAGGCTCTCAATGTGCGCTACCATCCCTTCCAGAGCCAAGTAGCTCTGCTCAGGCTGGGTAATTTGTACAATCTCAACTTTATCGAACTGGTGCAGGCGGTTGAGGCCCCGGACGTGGGCACCCCAGCTGCCGGCCTCGCGGCGGAAGCAGGGCGTGTAGCCAGCATTCCGGATGGGCAGTTGCTCGGGCGCAATAATCTCGTCGCGGTAGAGGTTGGTGATGGGCACCTCGGCCGTTGGAATCAGGTACAGGTCGTCGGCCGTGGAATGGTACATCTGGCCTTCCTTGTCGGGGAGCTGGCCGGTACCGTAGCCGCTGGCTTCGTTGACCAGAATCGGGGGCTGAATTTCCGTGTATCCGGCGGCCCGGGCCTCATCCAGGAAAAAGTTGATGAGCGCCCGTTGCAACCGCGCACCCTGGCCCTTGTAGACTGGGAAACCGGCTCCCGTAATCTTGTTGCCCAGCGCGAAGTCGATGATGTCGTACTGCTCAATCAGGTCCCAGTGGGGTTTGGCGTCGGCGGGTAGCTCAGGCTTGGTGCCTACTTCCCGCACTACCTCGTTGTCGTCGGCCGAGCGGCCCGCCGGCACGCTGCTGTGGGGCACGTTGGGCAACTTGTAGAGCGTTTGCTGCAGCTCCTTTTCTACTTCGGTCAGTTCTTCGGCGTGGGCCTTGTTCTGCTGCTTGAGCTCAGCAGTACGGACTTTTAGCGTCTCGGCCTCGGCCTTATTGCCGGCCTTCATCAGTCCCCCGATCTGGCGGGCCAGCTCATTCGCCTCGGCCTGCGCCTGGTCGTGGGCGGTTTGCAGATCCTTCCGCCGCTGATCCAGCGCCAGAATGGCCTGCACGTCGGCTTCGGCAGTTTTATAGTTTCGTTTGGCCAGGCCAGCCAGCACGGCGGCGGTATGTTCTTTCAGGACGGAAACTTGCAGCATAACGGCAGAAAACGCGGATTGGAATTAAACAAAAGTAGAAGTTTGCGGCCGATGAAGCAGAATTCCATTGGCCACTCTGGCCAGTGAAGTTCTTGGCAGGTTACGGAACAGGCCGGAATGCGGCCCTGTTTCTGGCACTCCGGGCGGCCGGGAACTGTTCCGCTGGCTTGCGTCGTTGGCAATCCAAGCCACTGTTTAAGTGGTTAAACGGCTGTATCCTTTGGGGCAAAACCTGCGTACGCTACCCAAACTGCAAAATCCATCATCCGATTTGGCAGTTCCCCCGCATTCCGCTAACATTGCACATACAAGCTGACCCTGGTTGGCGGGCCCGATGGCATTTTTACCGCGCCTGGCCTGCACTCCGCTTTTCGCGCCAGTTGGCTCCACCCACGGTTTTTACTTCTCGCTTCTTTCTGCGTTGGGCGCCGCGTTGCGGCTGTCTTTTGTGCCCAGACTGGCCTGTGCTGCCCCATTTTAGGCTTTTCGCCGCCCCGCCCCTTTTTTGCTTCACCGCTACCTATGTACACTATTGACGAGTTAAAGGACCGTTTGCTGTCCGAACTAAAAGAAGTTGCTGAAACCCTGAAGGTGGGTAATTTCAAAAAACTCAGCAAACAGGATCTTATCTATAAGATTCTCGACCAGCAGGCCATTACGCCCACTGATAAGCTTCCCCAAAAAGTGAAATCCGGCGAAGTTGCCGTGCCTGCCACGCCCGCCGCGCCCGATCCGGAACCGGTGGAAGTTCCGGCGGTTAAAACGCCTGTGGCCAAAGCGGCTCCCGCCGCCAAAACCACCGGTACGCGTGCGGCCCGCCCGGCGGCAGCCCGTCCGGCTCGCGGCAAAGTGGCGGCCCCGGCCTCTGCCGAAGTAACCGCCGGTGAAACCGAAACTGCCCCCGTAGCCCTTGCAGGTCCTGTTGCCCCGGAAGCTCCGGCCGTAGACACGGAATCAACCCCAGTTGCTACCGAACCTGCCGTGGCTGAATCAACCGGTACGGCTTCCGCTGAGGAGACTCCGACTGAGGATTCGGCCAGCATCGAGCGTCCTGTGAAGCTGTACCAGCGGCCGGAGCGCCGTACGCGCACCGACCGGGCCGGTCGGCCTATTGTAGCGGGTACTGAAGCCGCAGCAGCAGCCGAGGAAGCTGCCCCGGTTACTGAAACGGCCGTGGAAGCTCCCGTAGCTCCGATGCGTGACCCCCGGCCCATCGACCCCACTGCGCCTGCGCCACTGCGTGAGGGCCGCCTCGAGCAGCCACGTATTTTCCGCGACGGTCGGGAGTACATTCCCCGGGAAGCGCGTACGGACGCTGCCCGCACCGAAATCCGGCCCGACAGCAACAGCCGCGCCGAGCAGCCTCGGGACCTGCGCAATGATCAGCCCCGCACCGATGCCCGCCAGGAGGGTACCCCGCGCGACGGCAGCCGCCCCGAACAACCCCGCAACCTGCGCGAGGGCGGCCGCCCCGACGCCCGCGACCAGCGTGAGCAGCGCCGCGAGGAACGGTATGCGGCCCGGGAACTGCAACGCCAGCAGCGCCAGGAGCAACGCCTCACTGAGCGCCAAAACGGTACCGGCGAGCAGCCGGCCCGTGCCGAGCGGGCGGAGCAGCGGCCGGCACGACAGGACTTCGATATTACCATTCCCGGGGACGGAACCCTGGAAATGATGCCTGACGGCGGCTATGGCTTCCTGCGCAGCCCTTTCTACAACTACCTCGCTTCCCCCGACGATATTTACGTGGCTCCGCAGCAGGTGAAGCAATTCGGCCTGAAAGCCGGTGACACGGTGAAATGCACCATCCGGCCCCCGCGCGATGGAGAAAAATACTTTGCGCTGGTAAGCGTGGAAGGCATAAATGGTCGCTCGGTGGAAGATGCCCGGGACCGGATTCCGTTCAGCAACCTCACGCCCCTGTTTGCCGAGGAACGCCTGAAGCTCACCACCAAATCGGCCCAGTACAGTACCCGGATCATGGATCTGTTTGCGCCCATCGGCAAAGGCCAGCGCGGCCTGATTGTGGCGCAGCCTAAAACGGGTAAAACCGTGCTGCTCCAGGAAATTGCCAATGCTATTTCCGAAAACCATCCGGAGGTTTATCTGATGATTCTGCTCATTGATGAACGCCCGGAAGAGGTAACGGACATGGCCCGCTCGGTGAAAGCCGAGGTGCTCAGCTCAACCTTCGATGAAACGGCTGACCGCCACGTCAAAATTGCCACCATTGCCATGGAAAAAGCCAAGCGCCTCGTGGAGTGCGGCCACGACGTAGTGATTCTGCTCGACTCGATTACCCGCTTGGCCCGCGCTTACAACACGGTGCAGCCGGCTTCGGGTAAAATTCTCTCGGGTGGTGTGGATGCCAATGCGTTGCACAAGCCCAAGCGCTTCTTCGGGGCGGCCCGCAACGTGGAAAATGGCGGCTCCCTGACCATCGTGGCTACGGCCCTCATCGAAACCGGCTCCAAAATGGACGAGGTTATCTTCGAGGAATTCAAAGGCACCGGCAACATGGAACTGCAGCTGGACCGTAAGCTGGCCAACAAGCGCATCTTCCCGGCCATCGATGTACCCGCATCCGGTACCCGCCGCGAAGACCTGCTCATGAGCAAGGACGAACTGAACCGCATCTGGGTACTGCGCAAGTTTATGTCGGACATGACGGCGGCCGAGGCCATGGAGTTCCTCAAGGACCGCATGAAAGGCACCCGCGACAATAACGAGTTCCTGCTGGCCATGAACGGCTAAGCAACCCTGCTGATTTAACGACAAGAGGCCCGATTTGCAGCTGCAAATCGGGCCTCTTGTCGTTAAATCAGCAGGGTTGTGAAAAAGCTGTTCTAATAAGAGTAAGCTCTACCACACAGTATGGAATATAGTAAGTGAGTAGCTATATGACTGATAAGAAATTCCCATTTTGAATATATGTGATTCATAGTAGGAATAAGATTGTTTTATTTATTACTTTACGCAAAAAAATTTGCACTCATCTAAGCCTGGTCATGCTTATGCACACCTCAACCACGCTGCCACTCTGGTTTCAATCATTGTCTGTGAAGAAATCTGGATTTCCGCTGCTTTGTACTTGGCTGTTTGTCTGTCTAATGGGTACCAGTTCGCACGTACAGGCCCAGTGCACAGAAACAATCAGCAACAATGGTAACCGAACCTACACTACCGCGGGGCCTAACCAGACAATCTGCGTGGCTACCGTCGGCTTCAGTAGAACTATCATAATAAACCATTCCGGATGTACCCTAAACATTAATTCAGCTTCCGGTATTGACGCCACAGCGACGATAACGCTCAATGCAGCGGCTACCTCTCTTACCATCAATAACAATGGGACGATGAATGCCACCCTAGGAACGTTTCGGGGTGGTACTATCAATAATACGGGCTCGTGGGGTGGCAACATTGATGGGGTTACGGCTGCCACTACGGTTGCTAACAGCGGTACATGGGCCTCTGCAAGCCGGTTCAACGGCGTAGCGGCCCCGCTTACTCTGACCAACGCCAGTGGGAGTACATGGAGCACGACTATCAATACGGGTGCAGGCAGTTCGCTCGATATTACTAATAACGGGACGTGGAATGTAGGCCTGGGCTTATCGCCCGGCACCAACCGCTTCACCAATACCAACACTGCTACCTTCCCCACGCTGGGCTTTAATGGTACCTCCACGCAGTTAGTTAATCAGGGCTCAATGACGTTCGGGGCCAGCCGGGTAGACGTGCAGAGCACAGCTACCATTACCAATAGCAGTGGTGCCACGCTCACGACCAATGCCCTGAGTATTAATAGCACTGCCACGCTCACTAATGCGGGCACCGTGCAGGCCACTACTTTCTACAACGACCAGGGCACGACTACCAACACGGGTGTGCTGCGTACTTCCGCTGATTTCTTTAACTACAGCGGTACCGTCACGAATACTAACCGGATCATCGTGGCTGGAGCTTTCACTAATAACGGCACGTTTGCCGGCCCGGCCGCGCCCGGACGGGGAAGTGTTACGGTAGCGGGAGCCTCAACCAACACTGGTACCTTTGGGGTATCCGGCCGGCTCGACTTCTGCGACGCCGGCAACCCCACCAGCGGGTTCGACACGCAGAATGGCACAGTAGGGGCAACTACCACGTTCTGCTCCGCTACGCCGTTGCCGGTTACGCTGGTCAGCTTTAGTGCCGTGCGCCAGAGCCAGGGCGTACTGGTGAAGTGGAGTACGGCTATGGAAATGCAGAACGCTTACTTTGTGGTGGAGCGGGGTGCTAATGCCGAAAATTTTCAGCCTCTGGCGAAAGTAAAAGGTATGGAAAACGGCTTTCAAGGAGCAGAATATGTGTTTCTGGATGAACAACCTCTGGTGCAGCTAACATACTACCGGCTGCGGCAGGTAGATACGGATGGCACCGGTACTTACTCATCGGTAGTAGTGGTGACGGGGCCGGAAACCTCAGCTATGGCGCTGGTGCTGCTGCCTAATCCGGCCCAGCAGTATGTGCAGGTGCAGGGAGCCGCAAACCGACCCATACAGTTGCTGGACATGACTGGCCGGGTGCTACGTATGCAGCCTGCCGGAAACAGCCTCCTGCAGTTGTCAGGCGTGAAGCCCGGCCTGTATCTGGTGCGAACCGGAATGCGTACGGCCCGGCTGGTAGTGGAGTAACTAAAGTTAATTTGCTGAAGTATACTGTGCCCCGGTCTACAAGCCGGGGCATTTTGTTGCTGGCACGGCCATCTGGATAAACCGATGATGGATTGGAGTAAAAGATTGTTCCCGGTACTTTTGCCCTCATGGAACAACAACCTGACCTGCCTGAACTGCTTTACCTCTCTGACCCCTTGTGTGGCTGGTGCTACGGCATGAGCCCCGTGATTCAGCGGGTGCAGCGGGAGTTTGCCGGGCGGGTAGCTGTATCGGTGCTGTGCGGTGGCATGATAACCGGCGAGCAGGTGGGACCCATCGGGGAGAACTGGCACGGCCTGACCGGCGCACTGGCGCAGGTGGCCCGTGTTGCCAGCGTAGAGTTTGGGGCCGCTTTTCAGGAGGTGGGGCAGGAGGGCAGCCGCCGGCAGGATTCGGAGCCGCCGAGTAGGGCCATTCACGCTTTCCGCCAGCTGCGCCAGGACGAGGCTGCCCAATTCGCCCACGAGGTGCAGCAGGCCTACTTTCAGCACGGAGCCGACCTCAACGACCCCGCCACGTACGATGCGCTGGTAGCTCCCTACGGCCTCGACACGGCCGACTTCCGGGCGCGTTTAGCAAGCCGGGAAGTTATTCGGGGGACTATTCTGGAATTTGCCGCCGTGGGAAAAATTGGCGTGCAGGGGTTCCCGACTAGTATTCTACGGATTGGCTCGCAGGGCTACGTACTGGCTCGGGGCTATCAGCCCTACGAAACCTTTGCCGCCCGTCTGGAAGAGGCCCTGAACCAACCTGATAATGCGTAAATACCGAAAGGTAGCCGCCACAAAAAAGCCGAAGCACAAGCTGCTTCGGCTTTTTCGGTAGCGCACATAGGAAATAATCAACGCCAGACGTCGGCTATGGCAGATGTACCACCTGTTTGCGCAATGGCGACCAGGCAATGGCGCGGCGGTCTTCCTTGCCCACCAGATAATGAAAGCTGACGGCCTCGGGGCGGCGCTGCAGGTCTTGCCAAGCGGCCTGATCGAGGCCGGCCGGAGCTTCGGCCGCCGCCGGGTAAGTAGCCGTTTTAGGTACTGCCGGGCGGTGGAAATTCTTTTCGGCGAAGAAGTCCTTGGTACGTTGGCGCACGTAGGCTTCGCGCTCCGCCTGGGTAGCTGTTGGGCCTTTCATCTCATACACCATAGCCGCCTCCAGATCAGAAGAAGACAGGACTTCGCGGAAGATTACCTCTCCCGAAGCGTTGGTAACGGTCAGGGTTGCTTCACCAGTCAGGACGGAAGAGCCACGCAACACCAGTGAAAATACGTCGGGCGAAGCGGCGGAGGAAAACAGATGGCGGCTGCGGGCGGTGAGTAGCGTATCGGCCTGCGCGTCCACCGTGGCCGGGCGGGTTGTATCCATCGGCTCCAGTTGGGTGGTTGCCGAGTCGGGGAGGGGCGCGGAAGAAGTGGCGGTAGCCGTTTGCTCGGGGGAGGAACAGGCCACCGCTAACGGCAGCAGGGGAAGTAGCAGGGACAGACGCATGCAGTAAATGGGAATACGTGGGAGAACGTAATAATTTCCTGATACGCAGGCAACGGCCCGGCCGTTGGCTTGGCTACCAGAGCAGCATCAGCGCAAATGCCACGCTCATACACAGGGAAGAAACCTGGTTCATGCGCATCGTGTGGTCAAAGTCGGCGGCGGCCTCCTGCTGCCACACGGCTCGGGCCCATTGCCCAAACAGGAACACAACCGGCCCGGTAGCCACCAGAAACAGCAACAGATGCCGCTCCTCCTGCCGATATAAATAGGTGGCGGCCAGCAGAGCCGCCCCAGCCGCCAGGGCCAGTCCCGCAAACACAAACGTACCCCGAATGCCCAGCCGCAGGCTCAGCGTCCGGTCGCCGCGCCGCGCATCTTCCTCGTGCTGATACACCTGGGTAAGCGGATAGGAGCCGCACAGAAACAGGCTGCTCACCAGCGCCAGCACCAGATTATCGGGCGCGGATACCTGGGTAAGACTGGCGGCCACGCCTACCTGCGTCATCAAGAACGTGTAAGCCCCCTGAAATACCACCACCACGGCCGTACTCAGCAGCGGATACTTTTTCAGGCGAATTCCTTCGTAGCTGTATGCCTTGGATACCAGCAGGTACACGGCTACCAGCGCCGCAAACCACAGGCTCAGGAAGCCCGCGCCCACCACGGCCAGCACATCGAACAGCCACACCAGATGCAGCAGCTCGCGGGATACTTTCGGCGGCCGGCGCAGCCCGCCAATACTGCCCTCGTCCCGGTCGTAGTAGCTGTTGTAGCCGTTGGAAGCCGGATATGCCAGCAGGTGCAGCACCACAAACACGCCGGCGGCCCGCCACGGACTAAATGGCTGCCGCAGCGCGCTCAACCCAAACCAGAACACCGGCATGAGGTACACGGAAAACGGAATGCGCAGCAGGGGCAGGGCCCGACGGTAGGCGGTGAGCGGCATGAGGGAAGCAGGGCAGAAACAAGGACGATAACTCCGGCGGAAGCCGGTGCGTGCCGCAAGCTAAAGCTTACGCCCCGGTTTCTGCCGGAGTTCCTATCAGATACGTAACCTGCGGCCCCCACCAGTGCCGCACTACTCCCGCCTGCCAGTGAAAAGTGCCTTCCGGGTCGGCCCGGTGGGCCAGGGCCAGCAGCTGCGGCGGCGGGTACATACGCAGGATACTCACGCACCCATCCCAGATGGTGAATATCGGAATCAGGGGAATGAGGTAGGTGAAAACCAGCCGACTGAGGCTGAAAGGCCGGATAAAGGGCGTAATGAGCAGTTGCACCACTGGCAGCACGGTGCAGGCCAGCAGCAGTTCCAGCCAGTGCTTTCCCGCGCCCTCAAATACGCCAATGCCGGTTTTGTGTCGCACTGCATCGGCCAGCAATGCCTCGGCCGCAGCGGGCGGAAAATGGTGAAACGCCGAGAAGACCGTGCGCAACCCCGGCAGGTCAGCCGGCACGGCCGTAGCATCTACCGGAGCTTCTGCAAACCACAGTCCCGGCGTGGTTCTTTGCAAAAGCCGCCAAGCGGCTGGCTGCGGGTACAGATCGGTAAGGCAGACCTGCGCATCGGGCAAGCCGGTAGTACGCAGGCGGTGCAGGATGCCGGCCGTGCCCCCACCCGCGCCCGCGCACAACTCCAGCAGCTGAGTCTGGCCGGTTTGCTGCAGAGCCGTCCGCAGCAGCGGCACAACAGGCTGGTACGTCCCCAGCGTTGAAATCATGAACCGCAGATAATCCATCATGCCGGCCCGAATCACACCCGGAAACCACGGCAGATCTTCAAACTCAAACAGCTGGAGGCGAAGCTTCATACCGGCTCCTTACGCAAGTAAAGGGCCGCTGGCTGCCGCTTGGTTTGGGAAGGCCGCTTAATTAACTGCTACCACCCGCCGCGCCGGCCCGTACAGCCACAACACGGCCAGCACCGCCGCTCCCCAGTACGGCAGCGACATGGGCAGCAGGCCCCGGAGCGAGTTAATGGGTAGCAATAAGAGCAGCAGCTGATTGGCCAGAAGGAAAAAAAGCGTGACACCGCCCAGAGCCAGCGTCCGGCGCGACCAGCTGGCCCGCAGGCCGCTCATCAGCGTGAAAAAAGGCACGACCAACGGCACCATTGCCAACGAAACCAGCGCCGCTACTAACCCCGACATCAGGGCAATGGAATAATCCTCCAGGCGGTCGGAGGCGAAATCGAAGGTCAGCCACAACGTACCGCCCACATTGCTGAGCAGCCACAGGATAAGCGTACGGGTAATAGTCGATTGGCTGGTGGCGGCGTAGTAATGAAGCATATCGTGAGGCTAAAGCAGTGAGAAGAAAGGGGTATTGCATCTGGATAGTGACGAGTTGATTTACGAGTCGTGAAATACTGCTGGTTTGATGTATAGCAGGTTTTTGTTGGGAAACACTCGTTTCAAAATGGGGCCTGATAAGGGCGCGTGCAGTACGCAAAAAAGTCGCAAGGCAGCAGGCTGGCGGGCTTTTTGGGTATGCAGCCTGTCCCGGAATGAAAGCAATGGGATGCCTGCCGCAACGGACCGTGAAGTGGGAACTGCCGGCTGCCGGTCAGAATTAAATTGAGCCCGGGATTTGGAAAGGCGTCCGACTTATGTTTGCTTTGTAACGCAAAGTGCTTTAAACTATGGCAAAGCCTATCATTGACCCATTAGCCCAGCTCACTGAGATTCGCTCCATCATGGAACGGTCGTCGCGCTTTATTTCGCTTAGTGGCCTTTCCGGGGTAGGGGCCGGGGTGGTGGCATTGGTGGGAGCCGGCATCGGACACTGGTATCTGCAGCAGCGCTATGCGCAGGAGGGCTATTCGTACGGGGGCTTTATGCGCCTGCTCCAAAGCACCGCCGAAGAGCGGCTGTTGGTGCTGCCGTTTCTGCTGGTGCTGGCGGCCGGTATTGTGGGTGCGGCGCTGGCCGTAGCTACCTTCTTCACGGTGCGCCGGGCGCGGCGGGCCGGGCAGCCGGTGTGGAGTGCGCTGGGGCGGCGGCTGGCCATTAGCCTGGCTATTCCGCTGGTGGCTGGCGGTCTGTTCTGCCTTGCCCTGTTTGTGCAGGGAGCCGTAGGGCTGGTGGTGCCGGGGATGCTGTTGTTCTACGGGCTGGCCCTGCTCAACGGCAGCAAGTACACGCTCGATGAAATTCGGTGGCTGGGCCTCACCCAGATAGGCCTGGGTTTGGTGGCCGTGTTGTTCCCCGGCTTCGGGCTGGCGTTCTTTGCACTCGGCTTCGGCCTGGGCCACATCGGCTACGGCCTGCTCATGTACAACCGCTACGAAAGAGGAACCGGAAGCCAAAAGTGAAAAAGCTGGGTGGGAAAGCCTGTTTGCTTCTTCCTCCTGCCGGCTGTCCATTCTGATTTTACCTCCTGTCTTCCCCTTTGAAACATCTTATTCACACGCTCAATAAAGCTTTCGACAACCGCGTACGGTTGGGCGTGATGGCCGTACTCATGGCAAATGAATCGGTGAGCTTTAACGAGCTGAAGGAAGCCCTGGACCTGACCGACGGGAACCTGGCCAGCCACGTTGCCGCGCTGGAAAAGGCCGGGTACGTGGCCGTGACCAAGCAGTTCATCGGGAAGAAGCCCAACACAACGTACGCCGCTTCGAAAGAGGGAAAAACGGCCTTTCAGGAGCACCTGACGGTATTGGAAAAGTTGTTGCGCGGATAAGTGCGTCTTTTTTTTGCCTATTTACTTTGAAATGCAAAGTTCTTTTTAAATAAAAAAACATGACTACTATTTCTGCCTCCTTTGCCAGCCCCGGCCCGGTAGTGCGCCGGGTCCCGCTGCCGCTCACGGCCCTGCAAAAGCTGCTGATTCCGGTCGGGGCGGTGCTGTTTGATGTGTTGTTCTGGAATCAGGAAATCGGGCTGAATCTGGCTTTGTACACGCTGTTTGTGGTAGGAGCCACCCTGGCGGGCCTGCCCCGGCACGCAGCGGCGTGGCGCTCCGGCTACTTCCGCTTGCTGCTGGCCGGCACGCTGCTGAGCGCGGGCACGGTGGTGTGGTACGGCTCGGGGGCGGCGGCGCTAGCCTGCGTAGCTTCCCTCACGATGCTGCTGGGCTATGTGAACCAGCCCCACCTGAAACTGGTGGCCTATGCCCTGCTGACGGCCGTGGCGGGCGCGGCGCGGGTGCTGCCTGGACTACTGCCGTATCTGCGGCTGCCGGCGGGCAAGGGCAATTGGGCCCGCACCCGCTTCTACGGCCGGCTGCTGGCAGTGCCGTTGCTGATTCTGGTGGTGTTTCACATCTTGTTCGTGCTGGCTAACCCGGTGTATGCCCGTCTGACGGACGCGGTGCTGACCAACCTGGGCGCGTGGCTGGCGGCGTTGCTGCCTGCCATTTCGGTGCCGCACCTGCTGTTTTTCCTGCTGGGTCTGGCCCTCACGGCCGGGGCACTGGTAGTCGTGCCGTTTCACTTCTTCCTCGACCACGAGTCGCGCTTTGGGGAGTTTGTGCTGCGGCAGCGCGACCGGGTGGCGTCCTTCGGGGTACGCCGGCCCGATTTCCGCCTTCAGAACCGCCGCACCCTCGACCTGCGCAAAGAGTACCTGGCGGCCCTGGCCGTATTCGGGCTGGTGAACCTGCTGCTGCTGCTGGTGAACGTTATTGATATCCGCTGGATCTGGTTCGGGTTCCGGCCCGAGCCGGGCTTCGACCTCACCCAGTTCGTGCACGAGGGTACCTACGTGCTCATTCTGAGTATTCTGGTGGCCATGGGCATTGTGCTGTGGTTTTTCCGTCGCAACCTCAACTTTTACCAGCAGGGGCTGCCGGCACTGCGCTGGGGCGCTACGGTCTGGGTGCTGCAAAACGCGGTGCTGGCGGTATCGGTGGGGCTGCGCAACTACTATTATATCCTGCATACCGAGCTGGCTTACAAGCGCATCGGAGTGTACGGGTTTCTGCTGCTGACTTTGTTTGGCCTGCTGACGGTACTGCTCAAAATCTGGCAGCGCCGCTCGGCTTACTCGCTGGTGCGCCTCAACGGGTTGGCGGTGTACGCGCTACTCCTGCTGCTGGCCCTCGGCAACTGGGAAATCTGGATTGCCCGCTACAACCTCAGCTCCCGCTTCCAGACGTTGAACCTGGGCTTTCTGCTGGCCATGCCCGAACGGGTGCTCCCCGAACTGGCCGCCCGCCAGAGCGTGCTCGACGGCATGACGCGCATTATCATTAGTCCGCCCGGTGCCTACACCGAAACCACTGCCACGCCCGCTGAGGCCCGCGCCGCCGTGCAGGCCCGCCTGGCCCAGTGGCAGCAGGCGTACCCGCGCTACCACCACTGGCAAAGCTGGACTCAGGCTGAAGCAACGGCCTACGAGGCCATCCGGGCTCGGTAACGGAGGTGCCCACTCAATCTGAAAACGTCGTTTCACTGTTTTTACCCATGAATATTCTGCAAATAGGATTGTCGTTGCTGGGCGTGCTGTGGTGCGCCGGGAGCGTGGCTATGCTGGCCGCGTTGCTTACCTGGCGCGAGCGGGCCGCCACCTTCATGGCCCGCAGCCAGCGGCTGTTGTTGGTGGTATTGCCCGGTGCTGCCGTGTTGCTGGGCTCGGTGCTGTGGGTGCTGCTACACGTAATGTTGCTGTGGGGACAAAATGCGCCGGCTGTGGCGGTACGGTGATGAGCATGACGAAGCATCTTTCTGCGCCGGCTTCTCACTCCGCCGGCCGCAGCCTGGCCGTGCTGCTGGCCGTCGGCGCACTGCTCTGGACGTGGTGGCAGATTCCGAACTGGTACCGGCTGGGCACGCTGGAAGCCCGGCACCTAGCGGCCCTGGTGCAGCTCTGGCAGCAGCCGTGGCTGCTGGCGCTGGTGCTCACGGCGGCCAACGCGGCGGTGTTGTACCGGGCCACACTGCCGCTGGCGCTGCCCTCGTCGCCGGGGAGCCTGCTGGATACGGGCCGGTTTCTGCCCGGACTGGTCTTCTGGCTGTGCGTGGGGTTTCACCTGCTCAGTCTGGTTGGGGTGGGGCTGCTGGCTATGGGCTGGCTTACGTTGCAGCCGCTATGGCCCCGGTAAGCTGGCTGGATGAGGCGGCCGCCCGCCTCTGGCGCTTTGGCTGTCATACGGTGTTGCCGGCCGTGCCTCGTAGGGGCTGGTTGGTGGTGGGGCTGTTCTGGGTTGGGCTGCTGAATCTGGGATTCGTGCGGGAAATCTGGCCGCATTACCCGCAGGCTGAAGGCTGGTTCTGGGGGCTGCTACTTGGCTGCGGCCTGCTGTTGCCGTGGCAACTGGCGGCTACGGCCCGGCAGGTTTCGCAGGTTGTGGGCGGCGGATGGCAGTTGCTGTGGCAGCTGTTGGCCTGGCTGGGCTACGCCGCTGCCGTGCTGGTTTCTATTCCGGCGCTTATCGGCTTTATGCTATGTCTGATGAAGGTGTTTCGGTGAAAAGCCGAGGAAATTTTTAGTGACTACATGAAGTGTACTATCCCCGGTAATCCGGCGGCGCGGCTACTGACGGCGCGGCCGGATTACTGCTATATCCGGGCCGAAAAAAGCGGCAGTCCGTTCCTGGCTGAGTACAATCCACGGCCCGTCGAACCACCGTCCGCCGGCCACTAAAGCAAGCTCAGGCTGAGCCGTAGCTTTCGGCCCGCCCGCAACTGGTATATTTGCGGCTCCGAAACCGGCCCGGCTGGTTTACTTCGCCTCACTGCGCTCTGCATGCCCGCTCCCAAGTCGCCGAATATTCCTGCTTCCGCCGTGCCCGCCCGCCGGTGGCCCAATCGTGTTTCGCGGGCCTTGTGGGCGCTGTTTACCGTGGGCGTTGGCACGTTTCTGCTCTACCCGATTCTGGTGAGTATGAACTTCCTGTTCCTGTTTGGGAAGTCGCCGAGCCTGGAGGAACTGGAAAATCCGCGCGTGGAGCAACCCTCCAAAGTATTCACTGCCGACGGCGTGCTGCTGGGCCGCTACTTCCGCGAAAACCGCTCCCCGGTGCCGCTCAGCAAAATGTCGCCCTGGCTGATAAAGGCCCTCGTGGCCACCGAGGACGTGCGCTACCAGGACCACGCCGGCATTGACCCCATTGCCATTGCCCGGGCCGTGGCCGGAGCCGTAACCGGCGGCAGCGGGGGCGGGGGCTCCACCATCACCCAGCAGCTGGCCAAAAACCTCTACAAAACCCGCCGCCAGGAAAATACCGGCCTGCTGGGCCACGTCCCGCTGGTGGGCACGCTCATCAGCAAAACCAAGGAGTGGCTCACGGCCGTGGAGCTGGAGCGCCGCTACACCAAGGACGAAATCCTGGCCCTCTACTTCAACACCGTGGAGTATGGCTCACAGGCCTACGGGGTGAAAGTGGCCGCCAAAACCTTCTATAGCACCTCACCCGATAGCCTGACGGTGGAGCAGGCCGCCATGCTGGTGGGCATGCTCAACAACCCCACCGCTTTCAACCCGAAATTTCACCCGGAGCGGGCCAAAACCCGCCGCGACCTGGTGCTCACGCGCATGGGCCAGGCCGGCGTACTGCCGGCCGCCCAGGTGCAGACCGAGCAGGCCACGCCCATCGTGCTCCGCTACCAGGTGGAAAAGCACGTCGATGGCCCCGAAACCTACTTCCGGGGCGCTATCAGCCAGGCCGCTAACGCGTGGTGCAAGCAGAACGGCTACGACCTGTACCGCGACGGGCTGCGGGTGTACACCACCATCGACTCCAGGATGCAGGAGTACGCCGAGGAAGCTGTGCAGAAGAAGATGAAGACGCTGCAACGCTCCTTCGATAACTTCTGGCGCAACCGCGACTCCAACCCCTGGGTAGACGAAGATGGTAAGGAGATTCCCAACTTCATCGAAACCCAGATGAAGCGCACCGAGCAGTACAAGGCCCTGGCCGCCCAGTACAAAGGCCGCCCCGACCTGCTCGACTCGGCCCTGCACCGCAAGCACCCCACCAAGGTGTTCACCTGGAAAGGCGACGGCGACACCACCCTTATGTTGTCCCCGCTTGACTCACTGGCGTACTACAAGCACTTCCTGCACGCCGGCATGATGACGATGGACCCCTTCACCGGCCAGATTAAGGCGTGGGTAGGCGGCCTCAACTATCGCTTCTTCCAGTACGACCACGTGAAGCAGGGCAAGCGCCAGGCCGGCTCCACCTTCAAGCCCTTCGTGTACCTCACGGCCCTCGATAACGGCTACTCGCCCTGCGACCGAATCCGGGATGAGCGCGTCACTATCAAGTACGTGGAAGACGGCAAGCCCATGGAGTGGCAGCCCGACAACGTGACGCGCGAGTACACCGGCATGAACATGACGCTGCGCTATGCCATGGCTCGTTCCGTCAACTCCGTCACGGCCCAGCTAACCGAGAAAGTAGGCTGGGAGAACGTGGCCAAATACGCCAACAAAGTGGGCATCCGGAGCAAGTTGCTACCGGTGCCCAGCATCGGGCTGGGCTCGGGTGGTGATGTAAGCGTGTTTGAGATGGTGAATGCCTACAGCACCTTCGTCAACCAGGGCTTCCGCACCGAGCCCATGCTGATAACCCGCATTGAAGACGCCAACGGCAACGTGTTGGCCCAGTTTGACCCCCAGCAGAAGCGCGTCATTCCGGCCGAAACGGCCTGGCTGATGACCTATATGCTGCGCGGCGGGATGGAGGAACCCGGCGGCACCTCGCAGGCGCTGTGGGACTACGAGCTGTGGAAAAAGAACAACCAGATTGGCGGCAAAACCGGCACCACCAGCAACTATTCCGATGGCTGGTACATGGGCATCACCAAGGATCTGGTAACCGGCGTGTGGGTAGGTGGTGAAGACCGGAGCATCCACTTCCTAAACTCCCAGCAGGGCGAAGGCGGCCGCATGGCGCTGCCCATCTTCGGGACGTACATGGAAAAGCTCTACCAGGACCCCGAGTTGGACATCCGGATGGGGCCGTTTCCGCAGCCTACTGTCAAAATCAACAAGAAATACACCTGCGTAACGGCCGAACCCCGCCGCCGCCGTGAGGAAGTAGTAGATACCATTGTGGTCGATAACCTGCTGGAAAACCTCAACAATGGCACCGTGCCCCTACCCGACAGCCTAGGCGGCCAGTAAGTTCGTTTTTCGGTATTGGGTTTTTCGTTGTTCGTTTTAGGTTTTGATACCTGGTCAGTCATGCCCGGAAAGCCACTGACAAACAACGAATCTACCGCCGCCTGGTAAGCCACAGCGGGACGAGTAGCAGGACCATTACTGTGGCCGATAGCAGTTGAAAGGTAGTGCGCCAGCCGAACGCGGCGTGAAGCGGCTTGTGTGGTTCCAGTGAGTTGCTCCAGGCAATAAAGGCATCGGCAATGGGCAGCTGGCCGCCCAGGTAAAACTTGCCGGCCGTGCCGTGCCACGGGAGCCCAAACGCCTCGATGCTGTTGCGCAGTCCCACCGCCACGGTGGTGTCCTGGAAACGTTGCATGGTGCGCCGCCCGACCAGCGAAGCCGCACCGCCCACGCCCCAGATAACGGGTCCCGAGTCAATATCCTCAGTGGTTGGAGCGCCAATAGCCGATTCCTGCACGCCGGGCAGCCCCAGCCGCCGCGTCAGGAATAAGCGGCGGTACTGCCGGAACTGCTGATGAGCAAACGCGGAGTCAATTTCAACCAGAAAGTTGAGCAGCTGACTTTGTGACGAGCCCCTGGCCGGTTCCTGTACCAGTCCGGTAGCGGCTTGCACGCTGTGTGGAATCAGGCCCTGCGCATCCAGCCGCTGCCGGACCTTGCGCGTCCACTCTTTGAGCAAGGAACCGTATCGAGGCGGTTGGAGCCGGTCGTGCCAAGCCAGGGCCGCCGCGCCCATCACGCCGTCGGCTGACCAGGCAGCCCCGGCGTAGGATTCCAGGTAAGGGGAACTGCTGCTGTGCAGCGCTTCGGCAATAAGCGCGCACTGCCGTCGGAATCGGCTCAGCTCGGCTGAGTCGCGCTGGGACGGGGGCAGGGCCGCCAGGTAGCGCCCCGCGCAGTATGCCGTCCAACCTTGGTAAAATGCGCCGAGAGGCAGCCGTAAGTCTTCGTCGAAGGTGAGCTGCGCGGCCGGGGCCTGTAGTTCGCGCAAGGCCCATTGAGCTTCTGTGCGGGCTTGCTGCTGTAGTCCCGAGCCGGGAGCCGTATGGGGCAGCAGCTCAATCCAGGAAAGCGCGTACAGGGTGTTCAGGTACACGAAGCCCTCCGGGTACAGCTTCTGCATTTCTGCGCCCGCGCCGTGGTGCATCTTCCCCCGCAGAAACTGTAGCTGGCTCACCACTTCCTGGTTGAGCGGGTACGCGCCCTCCGGAGCCGGTTGCGGCGCGTAAAACAGCTTGACGTTCAGATAGAGTACCAACAGCAACAAGCTGCCGCAGAGGAGTTGCCCCAGTATCCGCATGCGGGTCGCGCTATTCCTCGCCGTAGAACGACTTCAGCGCCCCGCGTAGCTGTGGATGCTCGAAGGTGAAGCCGGTGCGTAGGACTTTCTCGGCACTCACGCGCTGCGAAGCCAGTACAATCTCGCTCATCTCGCCCATCATCAGCTTCAGGCCAAACTCGGGTACCTTAGGCAGCACCAACGGACGGTGCAGCACGTCGGCCAGCGTTTCGGTGAACTCTTGGTTAGTGACGGGATTAGGTGCCACGGCATTGTAGGTGCCCTTCCATTGCGCATCCTCCAGAGCCTGAATGAATAAGCGGCACAAATCGTCAAGGTGAATCCAGGACATAAACTGCTTACCCGAGCCCAGCGGCGCGCCCGCCATCAGCTTCACGGTGCGGGCCAGGGGCACCAGCGCGCCACCCTCAGGGCTTAGCACAATACCGATGCGGATGATAGCCGTTCGGATGTTATCGTGGGTGGCTACGCTTTGCGCGGCAGCCTCCCATTGCCGACATACCTCAGCCAGAAAATCATCGGCGGCCGGCAGGGTTTCCTCGTTTACTAGCTGGTCGTCCCGGTCGCCGTAGATGCCAATGGCCGAGGCCGACAGAAACGCCCGAACGTGATGGTTATCCTTGGCCAGCTGTTTCGCCACCAGCTGCGTCCCGGCCAGGCGGCTCGAAAGAATTTCGCGCTTGCGCTCCTGTGTCCATTTGCCGTCCGATACGCTGCTACCGGCCAAGTTGATGATGTAATCGGCGTACGGAACGGCCGCTTCATCAATGGTGCCGGCCAGCGGGTCCCAGCGGAAACTGCGGTAACGGCCGCTGCCGGGCGTACGGCTGAGCAACGCCACTTCGTAACCGGCATCAATCAGCATTTCAGCGAGGCGGGTGCCAATCATGCCGGTACCGCCGGTAATCAGAACTTTACGGGACATTCTAAGGAGAACTGTGGTCTGGAAACGAGTAACCGGGCGGAATACGAAGAAACCGGACCGGAAAGCTAGCAGCTTGCCGGTTTATTTTCCAATCAACCGCAGGAACTCGCGCCGCAAAGCTTCGTCGCGGCCAAAAGCGCCGCCGTACTCGGCCGTGATGGTGCTGCTGTTCGTGTCATTGACGCCCCGGCTCATTACGCAAAGGTGGTCAGCTTCAATCAGTACGGCTACGTCTTCCGTATTTAGCGCGTTCTTGAGTTCCTCGGCAATCTGGCGGTTGAGGCGCTCCTGCACCTGGGGGCGGCGGGCAAAATACTGTACCACGCGGTTCAGCTTGCTCAGACCCACCACATGCTCCCCCGGCAGATACGCTACATGCGCCTTCCCAATGATGGGTACAAAATGGTGCTCACAGCATGAGAAAAGCGTAATATCCCGCTCTACCAGCATGTTGTGGTACTGGTAGCGGTTCTCGAACAAGCGTACGTCGGGTCGGTGTTTCGGGTCCAGTCCTTTAAACCACTCCTGCACGTACATTTTAGCCACCCGCTTAGGTGTGCCGCTCAGGCTATCATCATTGAGGTCGAGGCCCAGCACCAGCATGATTTCACGGAAGTGAGCCGCAATAGCCGCAATCTTCTCGTCGTCGCTGAGGGCAAAGGCATCGGGGCGAAGGGGCGTGCGCAGGTCAGCCGGGAGGTGGGTATCAATGGCAGGACGGGCGGTGGCACCGTTCGCGGCGGAGGCCGCAGGCACGGAGTTATCCATGGTATTCTACAAAATTGCGTTCAGTCTCGTACAGCGTGACCGACAAGGCCAGGCGTTCCTCCAAGTGAGGGCGCAGGCGGTTCCAGATAACCACGGCAATATTTTCGGCCGTGGGGTTTAGGTGGCGAAACTCCGCCGTGTCCAGATTTAGATTCCGGTGGTCAAAGGTATCCAGAATCTCGCGCTTGATCAGGTCGCTCAGCCGCTTCATATCATACACGTAGCCCGTTTCCGGGTCAATGCTTCCGGTCAGACGCACGATGAGCTCGTAGTTATGTCCGTGATAATGAGGGTTGTTGCACTTGCCAAATGTGGCCTGGTTCTGCGCGTCGCTCCAGGCTGAATTATGGAGGCGGTGGGCAGCGTTGAAATGCTCTTTACGGCAGATGGTAACAGTCATAGTCGGCATTGAACCCGGGAAAGTTGCTTTTGTTCGGGATATGCAAAGATTATCAACTAACTACATTGAGCGAGTATAGATATATGACAATGTTTTTATGGTACCTAAGTAATGTTGGATGGTAATTTTCTGACAAAACACAGCTTTCTTCAAAAAAAACAATCTTGGGCATAGCAACATGATAGGAGTCTGGTTAAATTTGATGAGCCGGATACAGTAAGCCGGCGTTTATCACCTGCATTTCATTTCTTCTCACTCTATTTCATTCCCGTATGAAACGAGGCGTACTCTTCTCTCTGCTGCTGGTATTGGCAACGACGGTGACTAGCTTCGCGCAAAAGTCGCCCGTTGACGAAACGGATATGGCCATCAAAGGCATTCCACGCAAGGGGCAGCGCGTTTCTATGCAGCTTGACAGCAAGCGCGTAGAAGATTCCTGGAAAAAGCAGCTGGACGAGCAGTTCGGCAGCAAAGTAAAGGCCGACAAGGGTGTCTACACCATGGACGGCGTTGTAATTGAAGCCGTTGCCAAAACGCCGGTTCGCGTAATCAGCAAAGTGGATGCCGTGCCAACCGGTACTACCGTATGGTGGTCGATAGACCTGGGCAACGCTTATCTGAGCAAGGATGCTACCCCCGTGCAGTGGAAGGCCGCCGAAGGCTACCTGAAGGATTTCGCCCGCAAGCTCTACCGCGAAGACTTGGCCCTGCAGGTTTCCTCCGCCGAAAACGCGCTGGTGAAGTCGCAGGACAACCACATGGCCGTAATTGCCAAGGCCGATGCCATTAAGAAGGACATCGAAAAGAATAAGGTACGTAAAGTTGAAATTCAGCAGCAGCTGGCGCAGAACGCCGCTGAACTGCAGCAGTTCAACAACCAGGTTGACTTGAACCTGAAAGAGCAGGAAGCTGCCCGCGCCGACATTGTGAACATGCGCGTGGCGCTGGAAGCCGTGAAGGAGCGCATGAACAAAATTGAGTAGTTAGGCCTGCCTGCTGCTTTACAAAAAGCCCCGCTGACTACAGTCGGCGGGGCTTTTTGCTGTTTATTGCATCCAGTTGCGCACTTCCTTTTCAGCGGCCTTCTCATCCTTCCAGCCCACAATGCGCGTTTGAGCGGTACGGTGCTGGAACCACAAACTCAGGGAAGCCCGTACGCCCGGGTAGCGGCGGTTGAGCGTGGCCCAGTCGGTGGCATCGGGCAGAATGCGCAGGGCCGGGCGGGCGGGTACGCTAAGCAGCACGTTCTGGAGCGTGCCGTTTACATCCAGCGTGAGCAACGCCACCGGCAGCACTTCCAGCACCGTACCCGTTGGCTGACTTTCCGCCAGTACCAGGGCCGGCAGCGGCCCCTCCGGGACCGGCTCACGACCTGGCGACCGGGTGCCCGGTACGAAACCCAGGTTGCCGGGTGTCGGTAAAAATTCGATCAGTTCATCGGATCCGGCCTGCTGGCTGCGCTCCAGTTCGTTGGTTGCCGCGTTGTAATGCTGCACGTGGCTTGTGCCGGCGGGCATTTCCACTACCACTTGTAGCAGCTTCCGCTCCGTTGAAAACGTGGGTAAATCGGCGTATTTGGTCTGGCAGCCCAGCAAAACGGACGTGCCAAGTAAACTCAGCCGAAACAAAATAGGCGGGTGCATAGGCGTGGGAATGAGGAACGGGAAACTGCCGGAAAGGTAAGAAGCCCGGTCAGCATCTGAAATGCCAACCGGGCTTCGCACAAAGAGCAGAATAGGATTACTGGGCCAGTTGCTGATTCAGAATCCGGAACGGATTCAGCTCCTCCAGATGCAGCACGAAGCGGATCTGGTCGGTGAAGTTTTTGCGGCTGCTGGGCAGGCCGTTGGCGTACTGCGTACCGGCTAGGGGCAGGTAGAGCCGCAGGATATTCTTCGCTACCGGCAACACCAGGCCGGCATCGTAGTAGAAGCGGTGCGGGCCCCGGCCTTCCGTCTGGTAAAACTCCCGGGTGGCGCCCAGGTCGGCAAAAACGGCCAGAGGCGTTACCGGCAGGTCGGCTTCCAGACCCAGGGTGGTCAGCCAGTGGTTGCTGGCCACGGGCTGGTACGATTTGAACGAGCCATCCCGATCATCGGTCTGGTGCTGCTGGGCCGTGAAGGTGTTGGAAATTTGCTGGCGGTCCAGGAACGTGGTCTGGCGGCGGTAGTCGAAGCTGCCACTCAGGCCCATCTGAAACGCGGAGCTCGATTTCAGGAACGTGCCCCCGAACAAGCGGGCCCGGATTTGCTTTTTGGCGCTATAGTAGCGGCCGTAGGTGGCCGTGGCGCGCAGCAGGGCGGCTTCCTGGCTGGAGTTATCTACGTCGGCATCGGCCGTGAGGTAGTTCAGCTCCACATTGGCCGACCAGTTCTGCAGAGCGTTACCATCGCGCACCACGTATTCCAGCGTCTGGAAGCTGCTGGTACGGTCCAGGTCCTGGTTGCGCACGGTAGTGTTGGCCACGCGCACCAAGTGCTGCGCCTGGTTGAAGGCCGAATGGGGCAGGAGCAACGTCAGGCTCGGCTCAATTTTGCGGAACCGCTCAAAGCGCGTGAGCTGAATGCTGGTGAGCAGCTGCCGGACGCGGGTGCGGGGTAGCACGTTCAGCGTCAGGTTACCGATGCCGTTCAGCTCGTTGCGGTTGAAGCTGTACATGGGCATGGCCAGAAAGTTCAGCCGCTTCGGCGTCAGCAGGTTGTTATAGAATGCCGCCCCCAGCATAAATTTATCGGAAGTATTCGCGCCCACAACGGGAACCCAGTTGATGAAATGCCGGTCCCAGCGTTCCAGACTGGCCAAGGGCTTCAGCTGCAACGGCTCCCAGCTCCGGAACGAGCCGGTGGTTTTCAGCCGGTCGTCGTGGCGGTTCAATTGGGACGTGAGGTAGCCGGGGTCCACTACCACGGCCGCCACGTTCTGGCGGCGGAAGTTGAGCTGGGTTTCATCTTGCTCGTCGTCCTCGGTACCGCCAAACACGGGCGTCCATTGCGTCTCCAATACCCGGCCCTGGGCATCAACGGTGGCGACGGGCACGGCAAACGGGGCCGGCGAATCGTTGCGCACCAGCACTTTCACGGCGTCGCCCTGCACCAGTACATCGGAGGCGGCGGCTTCGTAGTGGTTCTGGGTCGTGAGCATATCCCGGAAAAACCAGTCGAGGTTCTGGCCGCTCACTTCCTCAAACACAGCCTCCATATCGGCCGGGTAGGGGTGGCGGAACTGCCAGCGCTGATAGTAGGTCTGCATGGCCGCGTCGAACTTGTCCTGCCCCAGGTAGCCGGCGAGGTACTTCAGCGCGGCGGCCGTTTTGCCGTACACGATGAGGCCATAATTCAGCTTGCCGTACTCGGCCGAGTTGGGGCCACTCACCGGCTGGTCGAGGCCCCGGGAGGCTACGGCCGCGTACTGCACCTGATCCAGGGCAGCAGCCGGCAGGTTATCCAGGCCAACGGCAGCGGCCAGTTTGGGCGTCTTTTTCAGAAATCCGCTGGGGCCTTTGCTGCTGTCCTGCGCGGCTATGCGGTTTTCCACGTAGGAATTCACCCCTTCATCCATCCACGGAAAATCCCGCTCGTTGGAGCCCAGAATGCCGTAAAACCAGTTGTGGCCCACCTCGTGAACAATAGCCGACGGCTGGGTGACGGTTACCATCGGATATTCCATACCGGAGCCGGCACTCAGGGCTCCATCAACGGCCGTAGCGGAGGCGTACGGATACTCGCCCACCCACTGTGAGTAGTAGGTAAGCGCTGTATTTACATCCTGGAGGCCTTTAATCCACTTCTGCGCGTCCTTATTGGTGAACATGACCCAGGAAGTCACCTGCCGGCCCGAGGGCAGCGTCACGCCGCTTTTCAGCACGTTGAAACGCTTGTCGGCAAACCAGGCGAAGTCATGCACTTTGTCCTGCACGTAGCGCAGGGTTTTAGTTTCGGTAGCCGAGGCCGGGAAGCTCAGGTCGTTGCCGAAGTCCTTGGCTGTTTTCTTGGTGGCTGCAGTGGCGGCCAGCTGATCAAGGCGCTGCTGCTCGTCAGGGTTATGCAGTACGCCGGTAGCTCCTACCACGTAGTTGGCGGGCAGCGTAATGCGCACGTCAAACGCTCCAAACTCAGAGTAAAACTCGCCCTGGTCGAGGTAGGGCATCTGGTGCCAGCCCTTCTGGTCGTACACGGCGGGCTTGGGGTACCACTGGGTAATCTGGTAACCCTGCCCGACGTGGCCGAAACGCGAGAACGAATCCGGGATTTTTACCTTGAACGGCGTGTTAATGGTCACGCTGGCCCCCGGAGCCAGCGGCTGGGCCAGGATCAGCTTGGCCATATCGGGACTACTAGCGTCATACTCCAGACGGGCGGGCTGGCCATTTACCTGAAAATCGAGGCCGTCAATGGAGCCGCGCTGCTCGGGCCGGGCAAATTGAAACTTGCGGCTACCGTTGCGCAACTGCTGTCGGGCAAAGGCGGTGTTATTGTCGCGGTAGGCGTTGGGCCAGAGGTGAAACCAGATGTAGGGCAGCACGTCGGGGGAGTTGTTGGTATAGAGCAGCTCCTCGCGGCCACTGAGGGTATGCTGGCGGTCATCCAGCGCGACATCAATAGAATAGTTGACCTGCTGCTGCCAGGTAGCCGACTGGGCCAGGCCCAGCAACGGTCCGGCCAGCAGCGGGCCTAGGACTAGAAATTTCTTCATGCGAAAAAAATAGGAGAGGGGAAAACGACGGTAACAGCCACGAAAGTAGCCCTTCGGCCCGTAAGATGCGCCACAACCTTTGCCCGTTGCCTGCGTTTGGATGCCTATTCCCAACCTCCGCCGTACCCGGCGGAATAACCTTTGCTACCGATGTCCTTCCACAAGCAACCAAAAGACGATACCCAACACCAGAACCACCTTGACGGCACCGCTAAACTGCTGGGCCTCGATTTGCAGGAAGAAGCTGAGCGTTCCGGCCTCGATAACCATTTTCAGCGCTGGATTGAGGACCTGAAAGACGTAAGCAACCCCGAGCTGCACCAGCTGGTAACCGACCTGCAGGATCTGAAAGCGCACTTCAACGGTGGCAGCATCGATAAGGACAAAGTAGCGCAGCTGCTGGGGCGCCTCGGCGAAAACACCACCAAGGCTGCTGTATTCGCCGAAAACCCGAACACGGCTGAGCGCGTGGAGAAACTGGGCGCTGCCCTCACCGCCGCCGCTGCTCAGGTGAAGTAATTGCTCCCATAGCGCACAGGCGCGTCCTCTGCGTTGTACAGCAAAATAAACACCCCGGTTCCTCTGGCAGGAGCCGGGGTGTTTTGCTGTATGTAAGGGAAGCGGATAAACGTCAACGGCCGGCTCCCTGTGAAGGAAGCCGGCCGTTGTATGAAAGGGCGGGTACGATGCGTGCTTATGCAGCAGCAACGATTACGCGACGCTTTTCTTTGATACGAGCCGCTTTGCCCGACAGACCACGCAGATAGAACAGACGAGCACGACGTACTTTACCGCGACGGATTACTTCGATCTTGTCGATGTTAGGCGACAGGAGGGGGAAGATACGCTCGGTACCGATCTGGTTCGAAATCTTCCGAACGGTGAAAGTCTCGCCGTTCGAGTTCGTGTTTTTGCGCTGGATAACTACGCCCTGGAACTGCTGAACGCGCTCCTTGTTGCCCTCGCGAATTTTCACGTGGACGATGACGGTATCACCGGCGGCAAACTGGGGGAAGCTGGCGCGGCGCTCCTGGGATTCCTGCTGGATAAAATCGAGTAGTACGCTCATGGCTGGAAAAACTGTGAAGGACGGCCGCGCCGCCCTGAAGGGTTTCAGGTAAAGAGGCGCAAATATAGCCCTCTGTTTTTAAATTGTGAAATTGTGAGTTGGTGAAATTGTGAGTTTTGCGTTCTTACTGTATCTGTGACAGTGTCTGAATAGCAAATCCAACTTTCACCGCTTCGCAACTTTACTCTTGTAATAAGTCTGGCCGGCGCTGTTCGGTGCGGGTCAGGGCTTGCTCATGCCGCCAGACGTCTATTTTCGGGGTGTTGCCCGAAAGCAGAATGTCCGGTACCTGGAGTCCGCGCCATTCGGCCGGGCGGGTATACACGGGCGGAGCCAGCAGGTTATCCTGAAACGAGTCGCTCAGGGCTGATTCCTCATTGCCCAGCACGCCGGGCAACAGCCGTACCACCGCATCCACCAGAATGGCCGCCCCTAGCTCACCCCCGCTCAACACGTAGTCACCTACGCTGATTTCGTGAGTGATGTAGGCTTGCCGGATGCGCTCGTCCACGCCCTTGTAGTGGCCGCAGAGGATGAGCAGATTCCCCGCCAATGACAGCCGGTTAACTAGCGGCTGGCGCAACGTTTCGCCGTCGGGCGTCATGTAGATGACGGCATCGTAGGCGCGTTGGGCCAGCAGTTCGTCGAAGCAGGCGGCAATGGGTTCCACGCGCAACACCATACCGGCTCCACCGCCAAACACGTAGTCATCAATCTGACCGTGTTTGTTGATAGCGTACCGGCGCAGGTCGTGCAGATGGATTTCGGCCAGTCCTTTCTCTTGCGCCCGCTTCACGATGGAAACGGCAAAAGGGCTGGTCAGCAACTCCGGCTGACACGTCACGATGTCGATCCGCATGGGCAGAGCCTAAGCGACGGTTTCCTCGTCGGCGTCTTCCGGCTCCGGGGAGGATGGCGAAAGGTACACGTCGAGCAAGCCTTCCGGCAGGTTCACGAACAGCTTCCGGGCGGCCTGGTCGGCGTTCAGAATCAGTTCATCCACCACCGGAATCAATACCTCCTGGCCTTGGTAGCGCATGGCCAGCACATCCTGTTGCGGCAGCTCGTAGAAGGTCTCTACGGTGCCCAGGGTACCCAACTGCTGATCCACCACGGTGTAACCAACTACATCATGGAAGTAGAACTGGTCGTCCTTCAGGGCCGGCAACTCGGCCAGGGGACGCCACAGCTTGGCGTTGCGCAACGGTTCAGCCTCCTCAATCCGGTCGATGCCCTGGAGTTTCAGCAGCACCCGGCTTTCGGCCTGGGGCTGAAACTTTTCCACGCCGTACGGCACCAGCTTACCCGGGGCCGTGGGCATTTCCAGCAGCACCGATTTGAGCTGACGGTAGTCGTTGAGGTCATCCACGTCGAAGAAAGCCACCACGAAGCCTTTGAGGCCGTGCGGCTTCCCGAGGGAACCCAGTTGGTAGCAGTCGTCGAGAGTCATGAGCAGGAGGTGGGTATGAAAGTGAGGAGTTCAGGAGGAAAAGGCTGGTAAACCGTAGCAGGATGCTGCCGGCCGCAACTTATTCCTCTTGAACTCCTCACATCAGGACCGGAAATTAAGCGCCGGCTTCCTCAGTGGTATCGGCCGAAGCTTCAGCCTCCGTGGTTTCGCCTTCAGCGGCAGCGGCCGGAGCCGGAGCGTTGGCTGCTTCCAGGGCAGCCAGCTTGGCGCGCTGAGCCTCGGAACGAGCCTCTTTTACTTTGGTTTCGGCGGCCAGACGCTGCTGACGAGCCTCATCTTTGGCGGTGCCGAGCGAAGTGCGCTTGCCTTCGATTTTAGCGTCTTTCTGCTCTTTCCAGTCGGTATAGCGCTGATCGGCAACTTCCTGCGAAATAGCGCCTTTGATTACGCCAAGTTGCAGGTGCTTGCGGTAGAGCACACCACGGTAAGAGAGCATAGCCCGAACGGTATCGGTGGGCTGGGCACCTTTCATGATCCAGTCGAACGCCTTGTCACCATCGAAGTTGATGCTGGCGGGGTTGGTCTGGGGGTTGTAGGTACCGATTTTCTCGATGAAGCGGCCGTCGCGGGGCGAGCGGGAGTCAGCAACAACGATGTCGAACTGTGCGGCCTTCTTGCGGCCACGACGGGCGAGGCGGATTTTAACTGCCATAAACCGGTTTGGTTAAGCGACGCATCCCGTGCGTCTGGTTGAAAATGAGGTGCAAAGGTAATCACAGATTTACCGGATTAAAAGGATTGCGCAGATTCAACGTGCCGGCCGCTGCAAAAGGGAATAGGTAAAAAGATAAAAAGGCCGTTTCTGAGTAGAAACGGCCTTTTCATAAGAAAATATGTTTCGGCAAACTTACGCCGCCATCTGCACGGCTTCCTGCCATTTGCGCTTCACCTTCACGATACCCACTTTATCCAGCATCCAGATGAAGGCGTAGGTGGGGTCCAGCTCCCACTTCTTCACGCCGAAGTTGACGCGCATGGGCAACTTATGGTGGTTGTTCTGGAACAGCTCGCCAAACGCCAGGAAGTCGAAGGGAAGCGTGTTCTTGGATTTATCGTGGTTGTCGAAGTTCTGGTAGCCGTACTTGTGGCCGCCCCAGTTGACGATAGCGCCGTGGATGGGGCCCATCAAGAAGTGGATGGGCAACAGCAGAAACTGCCACCACGCTGTGGCAAACTGCACGTAGAACAGTACGTACAGCGCCCCCCAGCCAATACGGGAATACACTGTGCCGCCGAAAGCCTCTAGTGACTTCCACTCCGGAGTATCGCCCTCGAAACGCTTAGCTTCCTCGTAGCGGTTTTCCACTACCTCACCATAAATCACTTTCGTCTTCCACATCATGCTGAAGGCATTGGAGGAGAAGTGGGGCGAGTGGGGGTCCAACTCGGTATCGGAATACGCGTGGTGCATGCGGTGCAGCAGCGCGTAAGCCCGCGGCGAGAGGAACGAGGAACCCTGGCAGATGTAGGTGAACAGGAAGAAGAACTTCTCCCAAAACTTGTTCATCGTGAACATCTTGTGGGCCGCGTACCGGTGCAGGTAAAACGTCTGGGTGAAGAGCGATAGGTAGTAGTGCGCTACGAAGAAAACGAGTATTGCCATTGGGCAGAAATGATTAGAGGTCGAAACCGGGAACGGCCCGCACATTTGAGGGCAAAAGCCTAAACTGACTATGAAAGTTCAAGAGCCGTTTTACAAAACTACTGCCACGCCTGCCCCAAGTGCAATTTCCTCATCAAAAGGCCAAAATGTTATTAGTAACAGGAAGTACGACAGACGCAGTGAGCGGAATAACCTCATCAGGCGAGTCATCCTGTTCACTGCGTCTGTCGTACTTCCCGCTGCTGGCTTCTAGTAATAAGCTTCGGCTGCTTCCCAGTGAGCAATGTGGGGCAAGGGAGCCTTGAAACACATGGCTTCTTTGGTGACGGGGTGCTGAAACTCTAGCTGACGCGCGTGCAGGGCAATGCTCACGTCGGGCAACGGCGCCAGGAACCCGTACTTTACGTCGCCGACGATGGGCGTGCCGAGGCCGGAGCTGAGCTGCACCCGAATCTGGTGGGGGCGGCCCGTAATGGGGTTCACCTGCACCAGCCAGCGGTTGCCGGCTTGGCCCAGCACCTGGTAGTCCAGGTCGGCTTTCAGGCCTTGGCCGTGGCGTTCGGTATAGGCCTTAGTGGTGTTGCGGATGGGGTCTTTCACCAGCCAGTGCGTGAGGTGGCCCTGGGTGGGCGCGGGGCACTTGCCGATGAGAGCCCAGTACGTTTTATGCACCTTATTGTCGCGGAACAGCTCGTTGAGGCGGCTCAGGGCTTTGCTGGTTTTGGCCAGGGCCACCACGCCGCTCACGGGCCGGTCGAGACGGTGGGCCACGCCTACGAAGGCTGCGCCAGGCTTCTTGTACTTGAAGCGCAGGTACTCCTCGGCCTTGGCCGAAAGCGGCTCATCCCCGGTAGCGTCGCCCTGCACGAGCAGGCCGGCGGGCTTGTTGATGATGAGCAGATGATTGTCTTCGAACAGAATTTCCTTCCGCTCCGACCACAGATTCGGACGATTCACTCTTGGAGAATTAAGAATTAAGAATTGAAAAAGCGCTGAATTGAGCAGTGCGGCTTCATCTAAGCCAGCAGACATAATTCAGCGCTTTTTCAATTTTCAATTCTTCATTTTTAATTGATTTAGTACGCTTCGTCCGGGGTGGGGAAGTCGTTGGCTTTTACGTCTTGGATGTAGCGCTGCACGGCGTCGTGCATCAGGTCGCCCAGTTCGGCGTAGCGACGCAGGAAGCGGGGCTTGAACTCCTTGGTGATGCCCAGCATATCGTGCACCACCAGTACCTGCCCGTCCACGTCGGGGCCGGCTCCGATGCCGATGACCGGAATATCCAGCTTCTCGGCAACTTGTTTGGCCAGGCTCGACGGAATCTTCTCCAGTACCAGCGCAAAACACCCGATTTCCTGGAGCAGCAACGCGTCTTCAATCAGCTTCTGCGCCTCGGCTTCTTCCTTGGCCCGCACGGTGTAGGTGCCAAATTTATAAATACTTTGGGGAGTAAGCCCCAAATGGCCCATTACGGGAATGCCGGCGGTCAGAATTCGCGTGATGCTGTCTTTGATTTCGGCGCCGCCTTCCAGCTTGATGCCGTGCCCGCCCGACTCCTTCATGATGCGAATAGCCGAGCGCAAGGCTTCCGATGAATTGCCCTGGTAGGATCCAAACGGCATATCCACTACCACAAAGGCGCGCTTCACGGCCCGCACCACGCTTTGGGCGTGGTAAATCATCTGGTCGAGGGTGATGGGCAGGGTGGTTTCGTGGCCGGCCATGACGTTGGAGGCCGAGTCGCCGACGAGCAGCACGTCGATGCCGGCCCCGTCCAGGATCTGCGCCATCGAGAAGTCGTAGGCGGTGAGCATGGAAATTTTCTCACCGCGTTGCTTCATTGCCAGCAGTTGATGCGTGGTCACGAGCTTGACTTCTTTATGCTGGGACATGGGAAAGGAAAGTGAAGTAAGACAGAAGCCGGCATCAGAAGCCGGAAGTGGGGCAAAAGTGCCTAAATTCTTCCAATCCGTCCCGCCCGCCGCCCGCCCCCTGGCTCAGGCTGTTCCTGCTTGCTGCGGCCAGCGTTTCAGCAGAGCAGCCGTTAATAGTTCAGGAAGGTGCGGTTGCGGCTCAGCTTCAGGTCCTGCAACAGAGCCGATTTGGCTGCAATGGTCACGAAATAGCCGCGGGTGGGGCCGAAGGGCCGCCAGTTGCCGTTGATCTGCCAGCAGTGCAGGTCCTTGGTGAAATCGAGGCTGGTGAAGGCGGGGGTCTTGTTGATGAAGTCGTAGTTGGTGCTGAACCCGAAGCGGAAGGTGTCGGTGAGCTTCACGGAGCCGTTGAGGTTCAGCGTGGCGGCCGTGTACGCCGATTTGCGCGGGCGGCTGGGTAGCTCCGGCAACGGGCCCTGGTTGGCGTACGAGGCCGTGAAGCTGGTGCTCAGCTCCCACGGAATGCTAAAATCAACGTAGTCCTCGTAGGGGTTGAGCTGGCGCGGAGAGCCCAGCTGCGGGTCGTTCACCGGGGCCGCGTCGCGGCGGATGGTGGATTTTTTCTGGCCCTGGCTGGGGTTGAACTGGTAGGAGAGGGAGGCGTTGGCCGTGCTCAGGCGGGCCAGCTTAAAGTTGCTTTGCTGCCAGAGAAACGAGTTGATGGGCTGGCGCAGCGAATCCTGCTGGTAAAAATCGAAGTTGCCGTTGATGGTAATCTGCAGCTTGCGGGCTACCTGGGTCCGAAACGTAACCGACAGCGGGTCGAGCTGAAAAGTGTCTTTGGCCAGGTCGTAGCCGGTGCTGAAATCCAGCCCGTCAATCAGGCTGACTTTGTTGAACGGGGTGTTGCCAGTAGTGTCCTGGGAGTTGCGCACTTTCATTTCCACGGCATTCTGCAGCGCAAAACTCACTCGGCTCACTCGGCTGCTGGTGGGTACTCCGTAGAGGAAACCGTTGTAGCGGGGCAGTAAAAAGCCTTCGTTGGTCCTGTACGTACTGCCCTCCGAATACAGGCGGCCGGTGGCCGGGTCGCGCAGGCCGGTCAGTTGCACGCGGCTAAAGGCCGGGTCGTTTTTGCTGGTGCCGGGCGCATAGTTGTAGTTCAGGCTGGGCGTCACCTTATGGCGCAACGCCTGAATCTTGCGGGTGCCTTTGCGCACGATGGTGCCGTAAAAGTTGGTGCTGAGGTTGACGCCACCCGAAACGTTGTACAACCGGTTGAAGCTGGCCGTGGTATCCACGCGCACGGCCTTGGCGGTTTCGCTGTACGTGTAGTCCAGCCGCTTGAAATACCAGATTTCGTTGTAGGAAACGCTGGGGCTGATGTTGACGTGGGCGAAGTTGTAGCTGCCCAGCGTGATACCGAAATTGTGACGCATGCCGGTCTGGGAGTTGCGCAGCAGCTTATCGATGCTGCCCAGCTTGACGGGCATTATAAAGGCTGTGTTGGAACCTCCAATGAGCGGAATAGCTCCACCGTTTACCTGACGGGCCGGGATAGAGTTGGAGAGCTTGTTCTGGAAAGTCAGGTCGTAGGAGAAGGCCAGCTGCTCGTAAAGCTTACGTGGCTGCAGCCCCAGAAGGTCGTACACGTACTGACGGGCCAGTTGGGCCGTCACATCGGGCAGGGTAAAGTCCATCGTACCGGTCTGCGTGTTCTGGCTCTGGCTCAGGTTCACGCTGTAGTTGATGGGCGCGTTGCGCAGCTGCTTGGAGTAGCTGATGTTCGACTGAAAGGCCGAGGTAAGGTAGTTGCGGACGTTATAAGAGTTTTGCCGGAAGTAGTTGTTGCTGCTCACGTTCACGTTGGCCGAGAACCGGCCGCCGTTGGGGCGCGGCACCGGCGTGTGCGTCCACATGAGCGCAAACGTTTTGGAAGAGCGCGGAATGTTGAACGCGGGGTTGGTATTGACGTCGGTGGTGCCCAGCAGCCGCTCGGTGGGTTGGGAGCTGTAATTGAACGTGAACAGGCCCTGGTAGCGGTAGCGGGTGATGTACTGCATTTCGGCCGTGCCCCGCCAGCCCCCAAATTGCTCGGCGTTGCCGCTGTAAATGTCACCCGTCAGGCGCACCCCAATGTGGTCGTTGGCGGCCCAGTAGTAGCCGCCGTTGCGCAGGAAAAAGCCCCGGTCGGCGGCCTGCCCGAAGGTGGGGATAATCAGGCCCGAGGCCCGCTTGTTGGATTTGGGGCTCGGGAAATACCCGAACAGAAAGCCCAGCGGCGTGGGAATATCCCCGATAACCAGGTTGAACGGGCCCGTGACCACGCTCTGGCCCGGTATCACCTTCATTTTGGAGGCGTTGATGAAGAAGTGCGGGTGCTCCAGGTTGCAGGTGGTGTAGCGGCCATGCACCCCAAACAGCTCGTTGTAGCTGTTTTTCTTGATGGTTTCGGCGTGGATGTAGCCTTCGCCCTGCTGGGTGACTACGTCGGTAATGCGGCCCCGCTTGCTCTTGAGGTTGTAGTCGATGCGGCCGGCCTGGTAGTTTTCGGCGCCCTGCTTGAACACCGGCCGGTCGCGCATGCGGCCGGTAGAGTCGGCGGCCCCCTCGGCCGTTACTAGGTTCTTGCTGTAATCCACCGTGATAAGGGCCGCTTTCAGGTTCATTTCGCCGTACTCCACGTCAGCTTTGTCGTAGAGGATGGCGCGCTTGTTCTGCACTTCGAAGCGGATGGAGTCCTGGGCCTTGTACTTCACGGTGGTTTCCACCGCGCCCTTGCGGCCCCCGGCTGCTACGCGCAGCGAGTCGGGCGAGCCGGAAACCAGGCCTGTGGTATCACGTACCGGAGAAGCGGGGGCCGGTGGGTTGAGTACCTTGGGTGCGGGCCGCACATCGGCGGGTACGTTGGTGGTGCGGGGGCGCTGCTGGGCTTGGGCGGGCACGAGCAGGCCCAGGCTCAGAAATAAAATGAGCAGGCCGAAAAGCCGCCGCAGCGGCCGGAACGCACGCAATACAGGATGGAACACAGGCGCGGATGAGGCCACGTAGTTTTTATCGTTTATTTTGTGGCGGTTTGCAAAGGTAGCGGGTCGCTGCCCCAACTAACGAACACCGTGCGGAATATTGTCGCTCTGGGCACGGCGGCCCTCTTACTGTTCGCCGGCTTTTCTGTTCCCCGGGCTTCGGCCCCTACGGCCCAGCCGCCCGCGCGGTACCGGCTGCGCACAGTTGTGCTCGATGCGGGCCACGGCGGCAAAGACCGTGGGTGCGCGGGCGTGAAGGCCCGCGAGGCCGATGTGGCCCTGAAAATTATTCTGGCGCTGGGACATCAGATTGAAGAGAACATGCCCGACGTAAAGGTTGTATACACCCGCAAAACAGATGTATTTGTGGAGCTGGCCGACCGGGCGGGTATTGCCAATAAGAATAATGCGGATCTGTTTATCTCGGTACACTGCAACGCCAGCGCGCCGGCCGCCAATGGTACCGAAGTCTGGACGATGGGGCCGCACAAAACCGACGCCAACCTCTCGGTTGCCAAGCGCGAAAACGCCGTAATTCTGCAGGAAGACAACTACAAAGAGCGCTACAACGGCTTCGACCCGACTTCGCCCCAGAGCCACATCCTGTTTTCGCTTTTCCAGAGCGCCCACATGGTAAACAGCATCCGGTTTGCCCAGAAGGTAGACCGGCAACTGCGCACAACCGTTAATCGGCCCTCGCGCGGGGTGAAACAGGCGGGTTTTCTGGTGCTCTGGAAATCCACCATGCCGGCCGTGCTCATCGAGTCAGGCTTCCTTACCAACCGGCAGGAGGAACTGTATCTGAACGATAAGGCCAATCAGTCGTATATGGCCTCGGGTATTTACCAGGCCTTCCGCGACTACAAGAACGAGCTGGAAGCGGCCTCGGGCGAATAACCGGCCGGTTGTGCAACCGGCCCGCTTCCTTCTGACTCTCCCTCCAACCAACCGCTGACCCCCGTGTCGAAAGAAATTAAAGTGGCCCTGCTGGGCATTGTGGCTGTTGCCCTGCTCGTCGTGGGCTTTCAGTTCCTGAAGGGCAGCAACCTGCTCTCCTCCGACCGCACCTACTACGCCAAATACGATAACGTGGACGGCCTGAACGTGGGCAATCCGGTTATCCTGAACGGCATCAAGGTGGGCCAGGTCAAGGAAATGATGCTGGTGCCCGAAGAAGGCAACCGGGTGAAAGTGGCCGTGGAGCTGCAAAAGGGCGTAACCGTGGGCGACTCCACGGTGGCTTCGCTCAGCGGCTCGTTGCTTGGTTCCAAAACCATTACTCTGTTTTTGGGCAAGGATAGCAAGGTGTACGACGGCGGGGAGGAGCTGAAATCCTATACCGTAGCCAGTATCACGGATGCCTTCCAGGCCAAGGCCCTGCCCGTGCTCGGCACTGTGGACTCCACGCTGATCAAGGTGAACGGCTTCCTGAACAAGGACGCCCGCGTGAGCCTCCAGGCCACCTTGCTCAATGCCCAGGGCAGCACCGAGGCCCTGAAAAATCTGCTGCTGATGAACCAGCGCAACATAAACGAAATTACCACCAACATGGCCCGCCTGACTTCGGAGCTGAACAAAACCAGCGCCAAGTTCGACCGTATTGCCACCAATTTCTCGGTGCTCAGCGACTCGCTGAAAGGTGCGCCCGTGGGTCCGGCCATGCGTAAGCTCAACGCCACCATGACGGAAGCTCAGGGCACCATGACCACCCTGAACCGCTCATTATCGGACCAGAAAGGCTCGTTGGGCAAGCTCATCAACGACACTACGCTCTACAACAACCTCAATGCTACGGCCGCCAGCACCAACACGCTGCTCACCGACTTCCAGGCTAACCCCAAGCGCTACGTACACTTCTCGGTGTTCGGTGGCGGTAAGGACAAAGCCAAGAAAGAGGTGGAAACCACGACCGTGAAGCCTAATGGCACCGTAACCGAAACCGAATCCAAAACGACCATCAAGTAGGTATCGACCACAAACAGCAATCCTCTTACCTTTGAATCCGCCCTGCGAGGGGCGGATTTTTTGCTTCCACCCAATGGTGAACTTGTGAGATGGTGAAATAGTGAGTTTGACGTTCAAACTGCGCCGCATAGGCCAGCAGAACGTCAAACTCACTATTTCACCATCTCACAAGTTCACCGCTCCCACCCGTTCCCACCCCAATGAACCTCGAATTCAACAAAAACGAAGACAGCATCAAGCAACTCAACTTCCAACTGAAAAAGCGGCTGGAGAAAGTGGCCCTCGGCGGCGGCGAGAAGCGCATTGCCGCGCACAAGGCTAAGGGCAAGCTCACGGCCCGGGAGCGGATCGAGTATCTGCTCGATAAGGACTCGGAAACTGTGGAAATCGGGGCGTTTGCGGGGGAGGGGATGTACCAGGAGGAAGGCGGCTGCCCTGGCGGCGGCGTGGTGGTAGTGATTGGCTGGGTGCAGGGCCGGCAGTGCGTGGTAGTCGCCAACGACGCCACCGTGAAGGCCGGCGCCTGGTTCCCGATTACGGCCAAGAAGAACCTGCGGGCCCAGGAAATCAGCATCGAAAATAAGCTGCCCATTATCTACCTCGTCGATTCGGCGGGCGTGTACCTGCCCATGCAGGACGAAATCTTCCCCGATAAGGAGCACTTCGGCCGCATCTTCCGCAACAACGCCGTGATGAGCAGCATGGGCATCGTGCAGCTGGCCGCTATTATGGGCCCATGCGTGGCCGGCGGCGCCTACCTGCCCATTATGAGCGACGAGGCCATGATTGTGGACGGCACCGGCTCGGTGTTCCTGGCGGGCTCCTACCTGGTGAAGTCGGCCATCGGCGAATCCATCGACAACGAGACGCTGGGCGGCGCTACTACGCACTCCGAAATTTCGGGCGTGACGGACTACAAGTTTGCCACCGACGAGGAATGCCTGGAGCACATTCGCAACATCTTCGATAAGCTGGGTGGCCACGCCACGGCTGGCTTCTCGCGCAAAACGCCCACCGCGCCCAAGGAAAATCCGGCCGAAATCCTGGGCTTGCTGCCCGCCGACCGCGCCAAGCCCTACGACATGATGGACATCATCCGGCGGCTGGTGGATGACTCGGAGTTCGAGCCCTACAAGGACCTCTACGGCCAGACGCTGCTCTGTGGCCTCGCCCGCATTGATGGCTGGGCCGTGGGCATCGTGGCCAACCAGCGCAAAATCGTAAAGACCAAGAAGGGCGCCATGCAGATGGGCGGCGTCATCTACTCCGACTCGGCCGATAAGGCGGCGCGCTTCATCATGAACTGCAACCAGAAGCGCATCCCGCTGGTGTTCCTGCACGACGTGTCGGGCTTCATGGTGGGCTCGCAGAGTGAGCACGGCGGCATCATTAAGGACGGCGCCAAAATGGTGAATGCCATGGCCAACTCCGTGGTGCCCAAGTTCTCAGTGGTGATTGGCAACAGCTACGGCGCCGGCAACTACGCCATGTGCGGCAAAGCCTACGACCCGCGCCTCATCGTGGCCTGGCCCACGGCCCAACTGGCCGTAATGAGCGGAGCCGCCGCCGCCAACACGCTCCTGCAGATTCAGGTAGCATCCTTGAAAGCCAAAGGCGAAGTCATCACGCCCGAAGCCGAGAAGGAGCTGCTGGACCGCATCAAAGCCCGCTACGATGAGCAACTCTCGCCCTACTACGCCGCGGCCCGCCTCTGGGTCGATGCCATCATCGACCCGCTGGAAACCCGCAAAGTCATTTCCCAAGGCATCAGCATGGCCAACCACGCGCCCATTGAAAAGGCGTATAACGTGGGCGTGATTCAGGTGTGATGACTATTTTGTTGGAAGAAGGGTGGCAGACGGATTTAGATAGAATTCTGCCAGTAATTCGGCCACAGATTGAAAAGTTAAACTGGGTTATCTCCAATCTGGAATGCTGGCATCTCAAGGAGTTTGTACCGATGCTAGAAGCTTGGCAAAGTAAGATGGAGCACTCCTATTCTTACACGGTAGTATCTGGCAAGACGCTGTATGACACCATGGCTAACCAGAGTGTTCAAGTAGTATGGGGCGTTTTCTGTGGCATAGCAGGAGACGTCCCTGATTTGGCTGATGATGAAGTTCCCTATGCTGATGGAAACCGACAGATTTGGACTGAGCCTGAGGTATTCCAATTAGCAGCTTCTGAAATCGAAATAGTAGCCTTTGATAGTACCTTCACACAGGTGAAGTTTCGGGATGAAAGCCTTGGTCATCAGTTTCTGCAAGCAGTTCCACAAAGCAGAATCATACTGACTCCTGATGATATGCTGACTTCCTACCAGTAGCCTATATGATTTCGCAAAGCATCAGCATGGTCAAATACGCGCCCATTGAAAAGGCATAGAACGCTGGGCGTGATTCAGGTGTGAGGTTTAAAAACATCATATACTTTTATGATTACTATCGACCAAGCTAAGTTTCTTGATAACCTGCGGATTACTCAGGCTTATTGCGAGCAGCAGCTACAGCAGAAAGAAAAGCTCGATTGGGTTATACTGAGAAGCGCAATTAATCCTGTTTGTAGGGACGAACAATGGTTTGTCCATATGCTAGGCCATAACAAGGCTGCCTGTGACGAACAACCTATTCCATTGAAGGAATGGGCCAGAAAATCAGACCCGTATTATCATGATTCTTTTGTCGAACTATTCAATCTTCAGCTTGATTTTAAAACCTCGGTTTCCGATAGGCTGAAATTGGATGGCATATGTCAAGGAAAAATATTGGTTGTAGAACACGGGGAAAATATACCTGATGGTGCCGCTGACCCAGAGACTAATAGCTTTTTTGACGAATGGGATTTGCCTCCAATTGACACTTGGTTTTATAATGACTACAGCCCTAGCAGAGGTGGTATCCTGTTTGCATGGATTCCTGAAAAATTCATTAGACTCGCTGATGTAGCAATTGAAATTCAATTTTTAAATATTTTACACTGGTTTGAAAAACCGAGTAATTGGAACATATAATTCAGCAGGCGCAATTGGCCTATGCTACCTCTTGGCTGCCCCCAACGGCGCAGGCAAACCCCCGGCCGCATACATGCTGCCGGTGCTGCTGGGAGTTCGTGTGAAACTATAAAATCAGTATAGGTCATATGGCCCGCTCTTACCGGCACACCCCAATTATGGCCGTAACAACTGCCGCATCAGAAAAGCAGGACAAACGGCAAGCAAATAGGCTGTTGCGACGCAAAGTGAGGCAAGGAAAGGTGTGCCTGACCTTGCGAGAAGTCAGTAACGTCTGGGCCTTCAGTAAAGACGGTAAAACGTATCAGCTTTCTGCTACTGCCCGAAACATAAGAAAATAGCAATTGACACATCCGGCTCGTTGGTACCACCCAGTACGGCGGGCCATTGCATTTGCGCAGGAAAGCGCATAAATCTACCTGCATCAAGGAAGTTTCGGGATGTGGGAGATATGATAGGGCGGCGCATCAGGCCGAAAACCAGTAATTATGCGGTAGGCCAGCCGGAACCAAGTGGGGCTGGCCCCTGAGTTATTCTATTCCTTCCTATGTCTTCTCGCAAAACAAGCAGCCTGCTGTTCACGCTGCTGACGCTTAGTGCCCCGGGTTTCGCCCAAACGCGGCCCGCCGCCGCTGATGTGATGATAGTCGGCTGCGACCATTTCAACCAGATTTACAAGGCCGATAAGCCCACCACCGATGTGCTGACGGCCCAGGGCCAGCAGGAAATCAGTCGCTTCACGGCCGCTATTGCCCGCTACCGCCCCGATATGCTGGCGGTGGAAGCCCTGCCCGAAGAGCAGCCCCGCCTCGACAGCCTCTACGCCCTGTACCGCCAGGACAAACTGGATCTGGCCACGATGCCCGGCGGCCGTAGCGAGATATACCAAGTGGCGTTCCGGCTGGGCAAGCAGTTGCAGCTGCCCAGAATCTACTGCACCAATGCGCCGGGCGGCACTTCCCAGGGCATTCTGCGCACCGGCCAGAACATTGCGCTGTACCAACAGGCCGGCGCGGAGCTGAGCCAAGTAGCCGGGGCCAAGCGCGCCGGGCTGGAAGACGGAAGCCTGCCGCTATACCGCTATCTGGCCGCTATCAATCAGCCGGAAGTGTACAATCTGGTGTACCGGCTGCGCTATGTGACGCCGGCGAGGGTGACGAACAGCCGCTTCACCAACCCCGACGCGGCCGTGGATACGGCTTTCATCGACCCGCGCTACATTGGGGCGGAGCTGATTTCGGTGTTCAAGAACCGCGACTATAAAATCTACTCCAACATCGTGACGCAAGCGCTGACGGCCCAGCCGAAGCGGGTGTTGGCGCTGTTTGGGGCCGCGCACATCGGCTCGCTGCAGAGTATTTTCGCCAGCGACCCGGAGTTTCGGGTGGTGGAGTCGCGCAAGTATCTGAAGCAGTAGCGGCCCGTTTTGTCGTCCTCAATTTCCACGTGCTATGAATACCGCCTACCTCACCAGTGCCCGTAAGCAGTTCGAATACTACAAGCTGCTCGGCGACCAGACCTTTGCCCAACTGCCCGACGAGGCCCTGTTCTGGCAGCCCAACCCCGAAAGCAACAGCGTGGCCACCATCGTGAAGCACCTGTGGGGCAATATGCTTTCCCGCTGGACCGATTTCTTGACCACCGACGGCGAGAAGCCCTGGCGGCAGCGCGAAGCCGAGTTCGATAACGACCTGGGCACCCGCGCCGAGGTGCTGGCGCGCTGGGAAGCAGGCTGGCGCTGCCTGCTAACCGCCCTCGATTCGCTCACGCCCGACAACTGGGACCAGCCGGTGTACATCCGCAACCAAGGACACACCGTCACGGAGGCCCTCAACCGGCAGCTGGCGCACTACCCGTACCACGTGGGGCAAATCGTGTTTATCGGGAAGCTGGTGCGGGCGGGGCAGTGGCAGTCGTTGTCGATTCCGCGTGGCACCTCGGCCACTTATAACGCCGAGAAGTTTGCCCAGGAGCCGCACCGGGCGCATTTCACCGACGAATATCTTGGGCGCAAGCCGGAATAAGCAAGTCTCATAATTGGCGGCCGGTGGGCGGTGGTCCGGCCCGTTCGCGGAATCTGCCGTATAGCCTTCAGACCCAATTCTGAAGATTATGGCGAAGAAAACCGTCTCTGAAATACTGGTAGATACCCTGCTGGCCGCTGGCGTAACCCGCGTGTACGGCGTGGTGGGCGACTCGCTCAACGGCATCACCGAAGAAATCCGCAAGCGCGACGGCATCGAGTGGATACACGTGCGCAACGAGGAAGCCGGCGCCTTTGCGGCCGGCGCCGAAGCCCACCTCACGGGCGCGCTGGCCGTGTGCGCCGGCAGCTGCGGCCCCGGCAACACCCACCTGCTCAACGGCCTCTACGACTGCCACCGCAGCCGCGTGCCGGTGCTGGCCATTGCCGCCCAGATTCCGAGTGCCGAAATCGGCAGTCAGTATTTCCAGGAAACTCACCCCGAAAACACATTCAAGGAGTGCAGCGCCTATTGCGAGCTGATTGCCCATCCCGACCAGGCCGTGCGCTGCATCGAAATCGGGATTCAGACGGCCCTCACCCAGCGTGGCGTGGCCGTGCTGGTGATTCCTGGCGACATCAGCCATGAGAAAACCGAAGCCCCGGAGCCGCGCCTGCCCGTACTCCGCAACCGCGCCCGGCTGGTGCCCGCCCCGGAGGATTTGCGCGCCGCCGCCGACCTGCTCAATACCGGCAGCCGCGTGACCATTATGGCCGGGGCCGGCTGCGCCGAGGCCCACGCCGAGCTGCTGCAAACCGCCGAGGCTCTGGGTGCGCCGGTGGTGCACGCGCTGCGCGGCAAAGAATACGTGGAGCCCAACAACCCCTACGACGTGGGCATGAGCGGCCTGCTGGGCTTCACCTCCGGCTACCACGCCCTCATGGATGCCGACACGCTGCTCCTGCTCGGTACCGATTTCCCGTACCAGCAATTTCTGCCCCAGGAGGCCCGTACCGTGCAGATTGATTTGCGCGGCGAGCATATCGGGCGGCGGGCGCGGGTGGAGGTGGGACTGGTGGGCGACGTGGCCGCCACGCTTCAGACCCTGCTGCCGCTACTCAACCATAAGCGCGACCGGGCCCATCTGGAGAAAGCCCAAGAAAACTACCGCGAGGCTCGCAAAGACTTGGACGAGCTAGCCACCGGCGAGGCCGGCGACACCAGTATGCACCCGCAGTACGTAGCGCGGCTGCTCAACGAGCAGGCCGCCGAAGACACCATTTTCACCTGCGACGTGGGCACGCCTACCATCTGGGCGGCGCGTTACCTGCGCTTCAACGGGCGGCGGCGGCTGATCGGCTCCTTCAATCACGGCAGTATGGCCAACGCCATGCCGCAGGCGCTGGGCGCGCAGCTTACGTACCCCGGCCGGCAGGTAATTGCGCTGGCCGGCGACGGGGGCTTTGCCATGCTGATGGGCGAGCTGCTGACGCTGAAACAGCTGAAAACGCCGGTCAAAATCGTCATCTTCAACAATAACAGCCTGGGCTTCGTGGAGCTGGAAATGAAGGCGGCCGGCATTCTGGAATACGGCACCGAGCTGGAAAACCCCAACTTCGCGGCCCTGGCCGAAGCCGCCGGCGTGCGCGGCATCCGCGTTTCCAACCCCGCTGAGCTGCCCGCCGCCATTGCCGCTATGCTAGCCCACCCCGGCCCCGTGATTCTGGATGCCGTGGTGAAGCGCGCCGAGCTTTCCATGCCACCCACCATCGAGGCGGCCCAAGTGAAAGGCTTCAGCCTCTACACGCTCAAGGCCATCATGAGCGGCCGCGGCGACGAAATCCTGGAACTGGCTAAAACCAACCTGCTGCGGTAATGCACTCAGGCAAATCAGCGGTGTGCCACGCAAAGCCAGCTGCCTAAAAAGGGCAATTGCTGAACAAATAAGCCTTGGCTGGCTGTTATTTCCGAATAGCTGCGTGCGGCACTCCCGCGCCGGATACGTTTCTTTGCCCTTTCTGACTTCTGCGGCCCCGGCCGCAGCCCCGCCGCTCCATGACTAACCGCGAAATCAAAGCCCTCATCTCCCTGCTCGATGATCCGGAAATTGCCCCGCAGATTCAGGAGAAAATCCAGACGCTGGGCGAAACCATCATTCCGTTCCTGGAGGAAAGTTGGGAAGAAACGCTCGACACCCAGCAGCAGCAGCGGCTGGAGGATTTAATTCATCACCTGCAGTTTGAGGGGCTAAAACAACGGCTGCGCGTGTGGCGCGACTCGGGCGGCGAGAACCTGCTGGAAGGCATGTGGCTGCTCAACAGCTACCAGTACCCCGACGCCGATTTTCAGGTGCTGAACCGGGCCATTGAGCAATTACGCTTCGAGGTCTGGACGTTGCTACAGCCCGAAATGCACCCCGCCGACCAGGTCCAGACGCTTAACCATGTCCTGTTTCGGGCCCATAAATTTGCGGCCAACACCCAGAACTTCCATTCTCCGGCCAACTCCATGCTGCACCGGGTGCTGGAAACTAGGCGCGGCAATCCGCTCACGCTCTGCGTGATTTACCTGCTGGTAGCGCAGCGGCTCAAGCTGCCCGTGTTCGGGGTGAACCTACCCAACCTGTTTGTGCTGACCTACCGCCTGGAGCCGCCGCTGGAGCCGTTCTACATCAACTGCTACAACCGGGGCCTGGTGCTTTCCCGCACCGATATCGAACACTACATCGGCCAGCTGAATCTCACGCCCAACGAAATCTTCTTCCAGCCCTGTTCGCACCTGGATATTGTGCGGCGTGCCCTGCGTAACCTGCAGTTCAGCTTCGAGAAAATGCAGGAGCCCAGCAAAGCCGCCGAAGTAGCCCAGCTCCTGGCTATCCTGACCGACGACGCCCCCACCACTGACGCAGCTTCCGACGAGGAATAGGCAGTAGAACTGAGAAGCAAGAAGTGCGAGGTAAGACTTTCGTTCAAATGGCGCGTTGCCAGAACGAAAGTCTTACCTCGCACCTCTTACTTCTCAGTTTTCTACTTAAAACTTCTTGATCAGACAGCCGGCCGCGCGCTTATCGGCTACGCCGGCGGGGCGGCCGGCCAGTATGTTGTCGAGCGCCTGCTCCAGATATTTTTCCTTCACGTAAGCCTCCACCTGCGGATTATCGTCGATGGCGCCTTTGTAGCGGATGGCAAATCCGTCGCCGGCGGGTTGCAGAATCACGGCTTCGGGCGTTTTGGTGGCTCCCAGCAGGTTGCTGACTTTTTGGCCTTCATCAGTAAGCAGTGGCAAATCAGCTCCGGTGGCTTTTACCTTCAGCTTTTCGGCGTCGCCAGTATCGGCACTGGCCTCCAGGTTGATGGGCGCATTCACGAACAGAAACTGCACGCCTTTGGCCCCATACTCCGCGCTCAGGGCCGAAAGCCGGTTCTGGTAGAGTTTGGAGAAGGCGCAGGTAGGATTGAGGAAGACGACCACTACGGCCTTGCTGCCGGCGTAGCTTTTCAGGGCTACCTCGGTGTTAGAAGCGTTTTTGAGGCTGAAATCCGCCACGGAGCGGCTGCCCTGGGCGCGGGCGGCACCCACTGCTACCGTACACAACAGCAGCGCCACAGCGGCAACAATAGAAATTCGGCGGAAAGACATGGCGAAGATGAAGTGGTGAAATGGTGAGTTAGTGAGATGGTGATTCAGTGGGTTCTACGCTTTGGCTGCGCAAGTAGCGCAGGCAGAACGTCAGACTCACCATTTCACTAACTCACCACTTCACCGATGGCGTAAGTTAAAACGTAGCCCGGACTCGGGTACAAATACTGAATCTGGTGTTGGCTGCGGGAGTTTTCGAGGAGCAGGTGTCCCGTCAAAACACCTGCCTCCCGCAGCTCAAACGGATTGAGCAGAATCTGCTCTTTAAACACCAGGCCCCGGCGGCTGTGCAGCTTGTAAAGCGTTTCCTTGGCACTCCAGTAGAAACAATACTTCACGGCATCGTCGCCGGCATCGGCCAACTCGGCTTCCGACAGAACCCGGGGGGCCAACTTTTTGGCTTTGGTCCGGATCATTTCAATATCTGTGCCAACGGCCTCGGTAGTAGAAAGTAAAGCCGCCACCCACTCGCCGGAATGCGACAACGACACGCCGTAAGCCGGTAATTCCCGGAAGAACGGGCGGCCGTTGGCGTCGTTATGCAGGGTGGCGGGGGCGTCGTTCAGTTCCCGCAGCAGCTGGTGGGCCAGCACCCGGCCGGCCAGCCACTGGCGGGCGCGCAGCTCGTCGCGTCCCTGCGGAAAACAGCCCAAGTAATGCGCCTGAGCCGGCAGCAGCGCCCAGAGTGCCTCGGCGGGCTCCGTCAGCCGCCACAAGCCCAGCAACGCCGTCGGGGAAACCGGGGAAAGAGAATGAAGGGGCAAGTGGTGAAATTGTGAAAGGTGAAATTGTGAAAGCGGAAGGTACGAGGGAAACTATGCGCCGAATGTTCCGGTAGCCGCTGGGCGGTATCTTTACCCGCACTTTCATAACTTCACCCTTCACAACTTCCCCTTTGACCTCCCGTCCTCAGGTTCAGAAACTCGCCGCGCTTACCGGGCACCGCGACTGTGTGTACGCGCTGGCCGGCGCGGCCGGGCAGGAAACCGTGTATTCGGCCGGGGCCGACGGGCTGGTGGTGGCCTGGCAGGCCGATGCCTCGGCGCAGGACGGCGAGCTGGTGGCCCGGGTAGAAAACTCGGTGTACGCGCTGCTCCATTTGCCCGCCCGTAACCTGCTGGTGCTGGGCCACAACTTCCAGGGCGTGCAGGTAATCGACTTGAGCACCCGAACCCTGCTGCACGCCACGGCTCTGCCGCCGGTAGCCATCTTCGATTTGGTGTATTCCGAGCAGCGGCAGCGCCTGTACGTGGCCCTGGCCGACGGCACCCTGGCCGTGCTGCGCGCCGCCGACTTCCGGCTGGAAACCCTGGTGCGTATTTCGGATAAAAGTCTGCGTTGCCTGGCGTTGCACGAGGAGCGGGGGGAGCTGGCCGTGGGCGGCTCCGACCACCTGGTACGGGTGCTGGCTGCCGATTCGCTCGACCTCAAACACACGCTCACGGGCGCTACCAACTCGGTATTTACCTGCGCCTACTCGCCCGATGGCCGCCACCTGCTCACGGCCGGCCGCGACGCCCACCTGCGCATCTGGGACGTGGCGGCCGGCTACCAGGCCCGCCAGAGCATCGTGGCCCACATGTTCACCATCAACCACCTAGCTTTCTCGCCCGATGCCCGCCTGCTGGCCACCTGCAGCATGGATAAAAGCATCAAGCTCTGGGACGCCGAAACCTGGCAGCTGCTGCGCGTGGTGGACCGCGCCCGCCACGCCGGCCACGGCACCTCCGTCAACAAGGTAATTTGGCCGGGCAGCGGGAATCGGCTAGTTTCGTGTAGCGACGACCGGAGCCTGGCCGTTTGGCAAGTAGGTATTGAGTAGATGGTAATTGGAAACGAAGGAGGCTGCAGCAAACACGCTCGAATGCACTATGCTCGACTTCTACGCTACCCCGGCCATTGCCTGTCTTGATATCTGATACCCATTACTTAGTACCAACATGAAAATTACCGCCCTCGATATCCGGCAGAAAACCTTTGAAAAAGCCTTTCGGGGGTTGGACAAGGATGAAGTACAGGCCTTTCTGCAAACCCTCTCGCAGCAGTGGGAGCGAATGGGTGACGAAAACCGGGAGCTGCGCCTTAAGCTGGACCACGCCACCCAGGACGTAAGCAAGATGCGTGAAGTAGAAACCAGCCTCTACCGCACCCTCAAAACGGCCGAGGATACCGGCAACAGCATCACCGAGCAGGCCCAGCGCGACGCCCAGCTGCGCATCCGCGAAGCTCAGCTTCAGGCCGAGCAGCTACTTAACGATGCCCGCCAGAAGGCCCGTACCGTGGTGGACGATGCTTACCAGCAAGCCGAGCGCACCGTGGCCGAGATGCAGAAGGAAGTAAGCGGCCTGGGACAGGAGTGTCAGCGGCTGGAAAGTCTGCTCGACGGCCTCACCCGCGACCTGCACCATTTGGCCTCTGATGCGCTGGACAAGGTGGAAAAAGCCCGCGCCCGACCGAAAGCCGGCACGGCGGCCATCCTTTCGCGGGCGGCCAGCGTAAAAGTGAACCGGCCGCCTTCCGCGGACGATTCACCCAAATCCGACGCTGCCATGCACGTATCTTCTGCCTTCACTTCTTCGGCCACTGCGGTTAGCGGTGCTGCTGCCCCGGTCTACCACGGCGGTTCTTCCGTGGTGCTCGAACCCCAGGCCCGCCCGGCGGCTACCACCGGCTACAACCCCAAGCCCGGCCAGCAGCCCGACCCCGGTGCCCCGGCCCAGCAGCCCGGCCCCGAGATTGAGCGCCCCGGTGCCCCGGCCGAAAACCCCGGCATTTCGCCCGCCCCCCACATCGATCCGCCCGCGCCGTCGCAGGTGCCCGATCCGGCCCCGCCCCGCGTGGAGCCCCCGGCCCCGGATATCCAGCCCATCGGCCCCGGCCACCCCGAAATTAACCAGCCTGCCCCGCCCATGCACCCCGGCCAGCCGGGCATGGCCGCCGCCTCGCTCGGGGAGAAGTCGTTTTTCGATGAAATCTAAGCGTAGCGCGTAGCTTTGCCTTATCAGAAAGCCTGCCTTCCGGGGCGGGCTTTTTTGTTTGCTTTACCAGCCGCGTGCTTCCCCGGAGCATGTTGCGCTTGGAGCAAGGACGAAGAATCTCGCGTGCTGACCTTGGATTACTCTGGCAACATCAGCACGCGAGATTCCTCGCGGGGCTCGGAATGACGTTCATTTAGCTCACCACTCACCACTCACCAATTCACCGCATGGGTCAGATTGCACTTGAAGGCATGGAGTTTTTTGCCTTCCACGGATACTACGACGAGGAACAGAAGATCGGCAACAAGTACGGCGTGGACCTCTACATCGACACCGACCTGCACGCGGCCGGGGCTTCCGACCAGCTGCGCGAAACTGTGAACTACGAGGTGCTGTACCGGGTGGTGCGCGAGGAGATGCAGGCCCCAGCTCGCCTGCTGGAACACCTGGGCCACCGGGTGCTCGACCGGGTGCTGGAGGCATTCCCCTACGTGGCCGGCGTGCGGGTGAGCGTCTCGAAGTTCAACCCGCCGCTGGGCGGTATCTGCGAGCGGGCCCGCGTTACGCTGGAGCGGCACCGGTAACAGCGGCTTTTCGCCAACGCAGCGGCCCAGGCCCCTGACTGCAGATAGCCTGCGGTCAGGGGTTTTTTATTATATTGTATGCTTATAATCAGGTAGATAAAATATTGTACGAAATAAATCGTAGATATATCTTGGACGTACGACACGTTTCGTATATGTTTGATGTACGAACTGGTTCGTAGTGCTTTTGGTCGTTGTTGCTCGTGCACGGAACAGCGGCCGGCGGCGGAGCTACTCACCGGGTTCGGAATCATTCCAGGTACTTTATAACCGCTTTTCTGATGAGTAAACAACCCCTTCCTAAGCCCACCGAGGCGGAGCTGGAGATTCTGCAGGTGCTCTGGCAGCACGGCCCCAGCACTGTCCGCTTCGTGAACGACGAGCTGAACCGCCGCCGTGAAGTAGGCTACACCACCGCCCTGAAACTGCTGCAGCTCATGCTCGACAAAGGGCTGGTGCTGCGCGACGACGACAGCAAAACCCACGTGTACCGCGCCGCCGTGCGGGAGGAGGAAACCCAGGGCCTGCTGCTCGACCGGTTTGTGGACGCGGCCTTTGGGGGCTCGGCCATGAAGCTGGTGATGCAGGCCCTCGGCAACCGCCGCACTTCCCGCGAGGAGTTGGCCCAGATCCGCCGCCTACTCAACGATATTGAGATTCAGAACGATACCACCTCACCCTCAACCGACGACGCCCGATGAACTGGTTTGAACAACTGCTACCTGCTGCCCTGATGCGGGCCCTGGGCTGGACTTTGGTACATTCTCTGTGGCAGGGGGCGGTGGTAGCCCTGGCCCTGGCCGGCCTGCTGCTGCTGTTGCGCCAACACAGCGCGGAAGTGCGCTACCGCACAGCGGCGGTGGGTATGCTGCTGCTCCTGACGCTGTCGGGCATTACGTTTGGCCGCTACTACATGGCCGCGCCAACGGCCGCGTCGGGCGCAACAGCCGCGTTCCAAATAGAAAATGAGGCCGCCCGGCCCGCCGCCCAGTCTGGGCTGGTGGCTGCCGCCCCGGCCTCAGCGGCCACTGAGGTGGCCCTGGCTCCGGCTGCGCCTACCGGCATGGCTGCCTGGATGGTGTACTTCGATGAGAACATTCCGGTGCTGGTAGCTGCCTGGCTGCTGGGGTTGCTGGCCATGACGCTCCGCTTGCTGGGTGGGCTGGCCTACGTGCAGCGCCTGCGCCGCTACCGAGTACAGCCGCTGGCCGAGGAGTGGCAGGCCCGTCTGCTGACCCTAGCCAATAAGGCCGGGCTGAAACAGCCCATCCAGCTGCTGGAGTCGGCCCTGGTGCGGACGCCGGTGGTGGTGGGACACCTGCGGCCGGTAGTGCTGCTGCCGCTGGGTACCGTCACGGGGCTGAGCCTGACGTATATGGAGGCCATTCTGGCCCACGAGTTGGCCCATGTGCAGCGTCGCGACTACCTGATGAACCTGTTGCAGTCGGTGGCTGAAACTGTGTTCTTCTACCACCCGGCCGTGTGGTTTATCACGGCCTGCCTGCGCACCGAGCGCGAAAACTGCTGCGACGACGTGGCTACGGCCCTGGTGGGTGGCAACCCGCTCACGGTGGCCCGCGCTTTGGCCGCCCTCACGGAGCTGACCGCCCAACCCGAAACTGCTAACGGCCGCCTGGCCTTATCGGCCCTGGGGCCCGATGGCTCGGTGCTGGGCCGCATCCGGCGGCTGGTGCAGGGCCGCACGGCTCCCACGTTCACGGAGGGCTTTATGGCGGCTTGCGTGGTGCTGGGCGGCCTGGTGCTGCTGACCTCGGCCGTGGCCATTGCCGACCCGAGCCCCACCGCCGGAACGGCCGGCCGGGGTGCTCTCTCGCGGCTTCCTTTCCTTAGCGAAGAAACCGATACTACCCGTAAGCCAGCCGAAGCAGAGCTGCTGCCAGCTGAGGCACCGGCAGCCGATGCCGCCGACGTGGCCGATGTAACCGAAATGCCCGAGCTAATGGAGTCCGCTCCGGCACCTGCGGCCGTTGGCGGCGACGAGGAAGAAAAGCGCCGCAAGCGCACCCGTCAGCAGATTGTGGTAGTACCCCAGCCCGGTCGGAACCGGTCCGGGACCATCGTGTTGGAAAAAGACAAAAAGGGCCGCGTAACCAACTTCACCGTGGATGGCCAGCGGGTGGAAGCGGCCACCACCGGTAAGAAAAAAAGCAAGAAGGGCGACCCGCAGGTGGAAGTAGTACAACTGCCCGGCCGTCGGGGACCGTGGAACGGCTCCGATAACTTCAGCTTCAATTTCGACCAGACCTTCGATAAGACTTTCGATAAGAATTTCAACCAGAACTTCCGCTTCCAGGGGCCAGGCCTGAGCAAAGCCGAGGCTGTCCGCATCCGGGCCGAGGCCCAGCGCGCTGCCGCCGAAGCCCGCCGCCAGTTCAGCGAAAACCCGCAGTGGCGCGCCGAAATGAACCGGAGCGCTCTTTCAGCCGACAAAAGCCTGTCCATTCGGTTGCAGGCCTTGCAGAGTGCCGAGCGCTCCTTGCGCAACACCTTGCAGGATGAAAAGCTGACCGAAGAGCAGCGCGAGGAAATTCAGGACCGCCTTAGCGACCTGCGCGACCAGCAGCAGGACGCCCGCGACGAAGCCCAGGACCGCCAGGATGCCCGCGACGAAGCCCGCCGCGACGCGGCCCAGGAGCAGCAGGAAATCAAAGTAGACGTGGAGGTGGACATGCGCCGCCACGAGGAAGAAATGCGCCGCCATGAAGTAAACATGCGCCGCCACGACGAGGAAATGCGCCGGGCCGACAGCCGCCGCGTGGCCGATGAAGGCCTGCTGCGGGAGCTGCGCAACGATGGCCTCATCAAAAGCACCAACAATGTGCAGATGACGCTCACGCCCACGGCGCTTACCGTCAACGGCAAAAAGCAGTCGGCTGCGCTGCACGCTAAATACCTGAAACTGGTAGAGCAGCGGGATGGGCGCAAGCTCACCAAAGGCTCCTTCGTGATGAACCGCCAGACAAACGGCACCACCACTACCACCGGTGGGGATATGCCCGCGCCGCCCGCGCCGCCAGCGGCTCCCCGTTCACCCCGCGCCCCGCGTGTGCCACTGCCCCCGGCCGCTCCCGCCGCTCCGCGCGTCGATTCGGACGAGGTGCGCGCCGAGCTGCGCCGCGACGGTTTGCTGGGAGCCAACGAAAAGGCGTTCCAGCTCCAACTCACCAAAGACGGCCTGACCGTGAATGGCAAAAAGCAGTCGGCCGCCCTGACCGAGAAGTACCGCAAGCTGCTGGATGCTCCCGATGCCAACGGCCGCAACACCAGCCAGACCATCCAGATTTCCGTGAATGAGTAAGGTCGTGTGAGGCCTCAACCGGCCGCCGCTGCAACGGCGGCCGGTTATCTTATGAAGTATTTGTGAAGTGAGGCAACGGTTGCCGGGAGGCCTGCATCTATTGCAGCGTTCCGCCGCGCCGGCGGCAAGTATTCCGCCCGTTTTGCCCGCCGCCGCCTGGTCTTTACTGTTCTGGTCGGCGGGCGTTTCACCTCGCTACCACCTACCGCTTGTTTTACCTCTCCTCTCGTCTTTGCGCCGTGAAGTATATCCGTGTGTTCCTACTGCTGGTGGGCGTGCTGCTGACCACCGTAGCCGGGCAGGCCCAATCCCAGCCCGCCTCCGAGGCGGCCGTTACGGCCGCCGCCGTGCCGGCCCCCAAGCGCCAGCTCCAGGCTTTGCGCATTACCGAAGCCATCAAGCTGGATGGTGACCTGAACGAGGCCATCTGGCAGCAGGCCCCCATTGCCACCGAGTTCATCCAGAACCGGCCCAATCCTGGCCCCCGCGAAAAGCACCCGACCGAAGTCCGCATTCTGTACGACGACGCCAACCTCTATATCGGGGCCATAATGCATGACGTGTCGCAGGACTCGATTATGCGGGAACTGTCGGAGCGCGACAATATGGGCAATACCGATTTTTTCGGCATTTTCCTCGATACCTATCACGATAAAATCAACGGCTACGGCTTCTTTATCACCACTGGCGGCGTGCAGGCTGATGCCCGCTACTCGCCGGCCGGGGGCGAAGATTTCAACTGGAACGCCGTGTGGGACTCGCGCACGGCCCTGCGCGGCACCGACTGGGTGGCCGAAGTGCGGATTCCGTACTCGGCCATCCGCTTCAGCAAAGCCGCCGAGCAGCTCTGGGGCGTGAATTTCATGCGCCAGCGCAAGCGTGACAACCAGGGCTTTTTCTGGAACGAGGTGAAGCCGGCCGTGGATGGCTTCGTGAACCAGTGGGGCGAGCTGCAGGGCCTCAAGAACATTCAGCCGCCGTTGCGCCTCTCGCTCACGCCCTACATTTCCAGCTACGTCAACCACTACCCCTACAACGAGCAGGGCACCCGCAACTCCAGCACCAGCTTCAACGGCGGGGCCGATGTGAAGTGGGGCATCAACGAGAGCTTCACGCTAGACGCCACACTGGTACCTGATTTCGGACAGGTACAGAGCGACAACCAAGTGCTCAACCTGTCGCCTTTCGAGGTGCAGTTCCAGGAAAACCGCCAGTTCTTCACCGAGGGCACCGAGCTCTTCAACAAAGGCAACCTGTTCTACTCGCGGCGGGTGGGGGCCACGCCCATCGGCTTCGGCAGCGTGGGCGACCAGCTGCGGGCCGGTGAACGGGGCCCCGACGGCCAGTGGCGGCCGGGCGAGTCGGTGGTCAGCAACCCTGGCGTGACGCGCCTGCTCAACGCCACCAAAGTATCGGGCCGTACCAGCAAAGGGCTGGGCGTGGGCGTGTTCAACGCCCTCAGCAACGATGTGTACGCCACCGTGCGCGACTCGGTGGATGGTCGGGAGCGGGACGTGCTGACGCAGCCGTTCAGCAACTACAGCATCATGGTGTTGGATCAGAGCCTCAAGAACAACAGCTACGTCTCGCTCATTAATACCAACGTCACGCGCTGGGGCAGCACGTACGATGCCAACGTAACGGGCGGCCTGTTCCGCTTCGCCGACAAGAAGAACGCCTACGCCATTGACGGCCGCGTGGTGTACTCGCGCCGCCAGGGTAATGCGTTTGGTTCGGAGCAGCGCATCGATGACCAGAACGGCTATAAGTACCAGATCGGCCTTAATAAAATCAGCGGCAACTTCACCTGGCAGCTGGGGCAGGGCATCGAGTCGGACACGTACAACCCCAACGATTTGGGCATTCTGTTCGGCAACAACAACATTTCGCAGTACCTGAACCTGAGCTACAACAAATACCAGCCCTTCTGGAAGGTGAACAACTTTTACTCTTGGGCCAGCCTCAACCACTCGCTGCTCTACAAACCCACGCGCTACCAGAACGCCAACGTAGCGGCGGGCTGGAACACCACCTTCACCAAAAGCTTCCTGACCACGGGCATGAACTTCGATGCCAACCCCGTGACGCACGACTACTACGAGCCCCGGCAGTACCCCTTGGGCGACTATTACGTGCGGGTGCCGGTGAATGCCAACGTGGGCGGCTTTCTCTCCACCGACTACCGCAAAAAGCTGGCCTGGGACCTGAACGCCGGGGTGCGCTGGTACGCCCAGGACGACCGGCTGCCCCGGGCCCGGCGCATGGGCTATGGCTGGGGCGTTTCGCCGCGCTACCGCGTGAGCAACCAGCTCAACTTCCGCTACAACCTCGACTGGAACCTGCGCGAAAACCAGATTGGCTACGTGAACGGCGGCCTCGATACCAGCCTGCCCGACGACGCCCGGTTCCGCGACAACCACCCCGGCGACGTGCTGCTGGGCCGCCGCCGGGTGCTGACGGTGACCAACACACTGTCGGGGGCGTACACGTTCAACAACCGCATGTCGCTCACCATTCGCACGCGGCACTACACCAGCACCGTGAATTACCGCGACTTCGCCCGCCTCGGCAAGGGCGGCGCGGAGCAGCTGGTGGACTACCGCCGCAACCGCGACAACACGTTCAACGCTTTCAATGTGGATGCCGTGTACTCGTGGTGGTTTGCGCCTGGCTCGCAGGTGAGCATCGTCTGGAAAAACGCCAGCTCCTCCTTTCTGGAAGCCAACGAGGCCACCCCGCTTTACTTCGATAACCTGAGCAACACCATCAACACGCCCCACAACAACAACGTGAGCATCAAAATCCTGTACTACCTGGATTACCTGATGCTGAAGCGCCGCCGGGCATAGTTGTCGGCAGCTAACCGGCCGGAGCAATAACTCTGGCGGGCGAACTGGCCGCTGGTTGTCATTCCTTTATTCTTTCGGAGAACACCTTTGGCAACGGCCGTAGCTGCTGCCCGGGCGCGGTGTGGCCGGGCCTGGGCAGCAGTGGGCGGTACTTGTTCGGGGCTAATCAAGCCATAGCACAATGAAGAAATACGCCACTCTGCTGCTGCTGTGGCTGTGGCCGCTGCTCTTGGCGCAGGCCCAGCAGTTCCGGGTCTCCTACCCGGCCGCTGCCTACGCGGGGCCGTTCACCGGCAACGTGCTACTGTATCTGTCGCAGAAGAACGCGCAGCCTAAAAACCAGCCCGGCTGGCCCTGCTACCGGCTGGCGGTGCGCAACGTGCAGCCCGGCCAAACCATCGTCTTCTCGGATTCGGCGCTGTCGTATCCGACGCTGCTCTCGCGCCTGCCGCGCGGCGACTACTACGTGCAGGCCGTGTGGGATTTGAACCTTGGCGGGCGAGTAATTGGGCAAAGCCCTGGCAACCCCTACAGCGTGGCACGCGAGGTTTCGCTCCAGGCTACCGACGAAATATTCACGCTGGCATGCAGCCAAGTGGTGCCCGCGCCGGTGTTCGTTGCCACCAAATTCTGTAAGGAAATCAAGGCGCCGTCGGCACTGCTGAGCCGTTTCCACCGCAAGCCGGCCTCGCTGGATGCGGCCGTGATTCTGCCGGCCGACTACTACCAACACCCGCAGCGGCGCTATCCGGTGCTGTTCACGGTGGGCGGCTTCGGCGGCGACTACCACCACTACTCCCGCTCCGAAAGCACCGACACGCTGCCCGCCACGCCCATTGATACCATTGCCTGCATCCGGGTGTATCTGGATGGGGCCAGCCCGTTGGGGCACACCGTGTACGCCAACAGCGCCAACAACGGCCCCGTCGGCGACGCCTTTGCCACCGAGTTTCTGCCGCTGCTTGACCAGCAGTACCGCACCAACGGCGGGCGCGTGCTGCGCGGGCACAGCAGCGGCGGCTACACGGTGGTGTATCTGATGACGCACTACCCGAAGCTGTTTGCCGGCGCCAACGCCAGCTCCCCCGACCCGGTGGATTTTCGCAACTTCGTGCGAACCAACCTCTACACCGATGCCAAAAGGGTGGAAATGGTGGATTCCATGACCTACGGCGAGGTGCTGCCCATGGCCGAGGCCTACGACCGGCCTAACATCGTGCGCCGGCTGGAAGACATCATCTACCGGGGCGAGCAGGAAGTGTCGTTTGATGCGGTATTCAGCCCGCGGGGCCGCAACGGCCTGCCCAAACCGCTGTTCAACTCCACTACCAAAGTGCTCGACCGGAAAGTATTTCGGCACTGGCAACGCTACGACCTGACGCAGTACGTGCGCCAGAACTGGCGCCGCCTCAAACCCGACTTGAACGGCAAGCTGCGCCTCGCCACCGGCAACGAGGATACCTACTTCCTGAACCTGGCGGTGATGCTGATGGAGCAGGAAATGAAAGAGCTGGGTGCCGATATGCCGTTTGCCTATTATCCCGGCGACCATTTTTCAGTCGTGACGCCGGAGTACAGAAAGGCGGAAATGCAATGGCTGAAAACCACCTATCTGCACTGGCTCACCCAGCACCCGCAATAGTACGTCCGGCGCGGTTTGCGCTACAGGCCTAGCAGCTCCTCGGCGGCACCGAAAGCGGATTTTCGGCCGGCCATCACCTGCTGCTGCACCTGGGCGAGGCGCTGGGCCACGTCGGGGCGCTGGTAGAAGCGGGTTTCCAGTGTTTCGCGGATGGTTTCGTGGAGCCAATGCAGATTCTGTTCCTGGCGGCGGCGCTGGAAATAGCCGCTTTCCTGGGTCTGCTGCACGTAGCGCTGCACCACTTCCCACACGTCCGGTACGCCCGCGCCAGTCACGGCCGAGCTGGTCGTGACGACGGGATTCCACTGGCTGGGCGCGAGCGGGTAGAGGTGCAGCGCGTTCTGGTACTCGGCGCGGGCGCGGCGGGCGGCCAGCTCGTTGCCGCCGTCGGCCTTGGTGATGGTCACGGCGTCGGCCATTTCCATGATGCCCTTTTTGATGCCCTGCAGCTCGTCGCCGGCCCCGGCCAGCATCAGCAGCAGGAAGAAATCCACCATGCCATGCACGGCGGTTTCGCTCTGGCCCACGCCCACGGTTTCCACGAAGATGACGTCGTGGCCGGCGGCTTCACAGAGCACCAGCGCCTCGCGGGTACTTTTGGTGACGCCGCCCAGGCTGCGGCCCGCCGGCGAGGGCCGGATGTAGGCCTGCGGATGTGCGACCAGCTCATTCATGCGGGTTTTATCGCCGAGGATGCTGCCGCCGCCGCGCTGGCTGCTGGGGTCCACGGCCAGTACCGCTAGGCGCTTGCCCTGCTCGCGCACCAGATGTAGCCCCAGGGCCTCAATAAACGTGCTTTTGCCCACGCCCGGCACGCCTGTAATGCCCACCCGCACCGACCGGCCGGCGTGGGGCAGCACCGCATCGAGCACCTGCTGGGCCAGGGCCTGGTCGGAGGGTAGAGTGCTTTCCACCAGCGTGATGGCCCGGCTGAGTAGCACGCGGTTGCCGGCCAGAATGCCGTCGATGTATTCGGAAGCGGAAAAGCGTTTGGGCACGAGGCGTAGGAAAATGGGGCGCAAGCTTTAGCTTGCGCCGTGCGCCGGGAAAACCGATATCTTCAGCAAACGGCCCTGCTACCAAGGCCGGCCACCACCGCAAGCTACGGCCTCCGCCCCAATTTCTGCCCATGAATCGTCTTTGCCTACCCTTCGCGCTGGCCCTGCTGCTGGCTTTGCCCACCGCCGTCCGCGCCCAGAATGAGCTGAGCAATTTTACAGCCACCGGCCGGGGCGGCGTGGCCACCACCTTCGCCACCGACTATCAGTCCATAGGCATCAATCCGGCTAACCTGGGCCGGGTGGGAACGGCCCGGGTGGCTTTCACCATTGGCGAGGTGGGAGCGGGCGTCAGCTCCCAGTCGCTCACGCGGCAGCAGCTGCGCCGGTTCATCTACGATACCAACCAGAATCTCACGCTGGCTGAAAAGCAGGCGCTGGCTACGGCTTTCAACTCCGATAACGCGGCCAACTTCAACGCCGATGCTACCACGTTTGCGCTGGCTGTGCAGCTGCCGGTAGTGGGCGGTATTGCCGTGAGCAACCGGGTGCGGACGGCCGGCCACGTCGGGCTAAACAAAAATGCCGCTGATATTCTGTTTCTGGGCCGGGATGCCCCTATTTATACCAGCACCGCCGCCGGCAATATTCCGCTGGTATCAGAGGCGCTGGCCGGGACGGATATGCAGTTCGCGGTGATGAACGAGTTCAACCTGGCCTGGGGGACGCAGATAGTCGACCTGCCGTTGTTTCAGCTCTCGGCCGGAGCCGGCTACCGCTACATTCAGGGCATCGGTATCGTGGATATCAAAGTGCAGCCCGGTAACCTGCAGGCGTACAGCTCCATGTCGCCGGTGTTTAACGTCGATTACGGCGACCTGGTGAACAATCCCAGCTTCAACCTGAAAACGGGCAGCGGCCTGAGTCCAGTGGGGAAAGGCCACGGCTTCGATGTCGGGCTGGCCGCCGAAATAGGCAAGACCGTACGCCTGGGCCTGGCCGTGACGGACCTGGGCCGTATGACCTGGGAGGGCAACCTGCTCACGGCCAACGACCAGAAGCTGAAACGGCTCAAATCGGAAGGCGTAGGGAGTTATAACTTCATCAAGGAAGCCGCCGAAATTTTTGCTTCCGGCTCCGACAGCCTGTTTCAGTATCAGACCGGCCAAGAACGCCGTGCCGACCTGCCCACCAAGCTACGGGCCGGGGCGGGCCTGCGCATCAGCGAGTATTTTGAGGCCGGCCTCGACGTAACCTTGCCGCTCAACAGCGTGGCCGGTAATTTGCCCTCCCCCTTCATTGGAGCCGGCCTCGACTACAAGCCCGTGAAATGGCTGCGCCTGAGCAGCGGCCTCACCGGCGGCGCGGGCTATGGCGTGAGCGTACCGCTGGGCTTCACCCTGGTTACTTCCATCTACGAAGCCGGCCTCAGCACCCGCGACGTAGCCGGCCTGCTCACTTCCGAAAACCCCTACCTCTCCGTTGCGGGTGGTTTTCTCCGCTTTAAGCTGGGCGGCAAAACGCAATAAGCGGTGGAATTGTGAAGTAGTGAAATGGTGAGTTGGAGAAGGGATAAACCGTCATTTCGAGTGAAGCAATCCTCCACCATGCCTCAAACCTGCAAGCAGCAAAAAGCCCCTGACGTCCGCACTGGCGTCAGGGGCTTTTGAATAGGTCAGCGGTGTGCGCTGTGGGAAGGATTGCTTTGCCGGCGGCTCGCAATGACGGCTTACCCCTGCACAATTTTTCCCTTTACAACTTCGCCTACTTCCCTGGCTCGGTGATGAAGTTGGGGAGGCCCAGTTTGCTGCGGCGGCCACCAAGTTTCAGGCCGTCATCCACGTACTTGGCGGCGTCGGAGTTGGGGTTCTGGATGAGACCAAGGAACTGATTGTCCTCGCGGGCCACGTAGATGTTGCCATCGGGGGCGCGCTGCAAAGAGCCCACTTTGCGGTTGGCCGATTTGCCGATGACGTTAGCTTTGCCGGTTTTCAGATCGAACTGAAACACCTGGGCCTGACCGCCACCTTCGCCGTTGCTGGAGCCGTACAGTTTCGAGCCGTCGGGGGAAAACTCCACGCCGTAGGCCTCGGGGTAAGGCGCGAAGGCCTTCACGTTCTTCACCAGGCCGGTGCTGCGGTCAAAGTCGAATACCTCGTACTTGTTGGCTTCGCGCCACAATGCCACGGCCAACTTGCGGCCATCGGGCGAGAATTTCATGGCGCCAATGGCGTTGCGGCCGGGGCCGGCGTGCATGCTGCCCACGTTGCTCATGATAAGCTTGCTCTGCACCCCGTCGGCCGTCACCAGAAAGCTCACAAAGGCGTTGGAATTCCAGCGGTGGGCCACAATCCAGACGTCGCGGCCGTTCTGGTGGCGCACGGCGGCTAGTTTCTCCGCCACGGGTGAAATGAGCAGCGCGTTGGAGCGGGGCACGTCGCCGAGGCCGTTGTCGCGGGTCATATCCACGATGGAGTAGCGCAGCCCGTTGGGGCCGCCCTGGGCACCCACCGTAAACACGTAAAACACGTTGCCGGAGCCCGGGTCGGGCACGATGAGGGCGCTCTGGGTGCTGGAGTTGGAGCCCATCAGCTTTTTGCCGTTGGGCATCACCTGGTGCTGGCGGTTGAAGATGAACTCGCCGTTGGTGTAGAACAGCAGCTGACCCTGAGCATTGGTGGCCACGGCCGAGCCCTCGTAGGTGGTCATTTTGCTGGTGAGCAGCGGTGTAGGCGTGCCGCCACCCTCGGGAAACTGCAGCCCGGCCTGCTGACCGAACAGCCAGACGGACTGCTCGCGCTGGGCGAGGGCCGCGCCGGGCAGCAGCAGCGTTAGGAGCAAAGACAAAAAAGAAAGGCGTTTCATAAGCAGGTCAGATGATTTGGTACCGGTCAGGATGCAATTTCGTGCCAGTTTTTTTTAAGGGAGAACAAGCAGACTTCTCACCGGAATGCTTCCCACTGATCCTCTAGAATTCCCACTCCCCGGCCAGCAGCCGCGGAATCAACGGTCGGATGATGTGGTAGCTGGCTCCCCACAGCGGGTGGCCGCCCGCCAACCGGTAAAACGGAATGCGGCGCGGACCGGGCCAGCCGGGCAACTCCCAGCTTTCCTCGGTGTGGTTGGCGGCATCGGCCAGAAAGCGGAGCGGAATTTCCAGCACCTCCTCTACCTCCTTCTTTTGCCACTGCCACGCGGCCGGCCGCCGGATGCGGCCCAGAAACGGACTGATGCGGAAGCCGGTGAGGACCGGCACGGTGGGCAGCTCGGCTAGTACTACTACCTCCGTAGGCGGCAGAAATACTTCCTCGTGGGCTTCCCGCAGCGCAGTGGCCTGCAAATCGGTGTCCTGGGGTTCGGGCTTGCCGCCGGGGAAGGCCAGCTGCCCGCCGTGCACACCAAACGCGGTCCGGCGTACCATCACTACCTGCAGTTCACCGGCCGCGTCCCGGAATACGGGGACAAGTACGGCCGAGGCGCGCAGGTTTTGAGGAATCGGAAAATCAGAAAAGGTAGCGGAAGACATGGGCGCAAAAGTACGTCGGCGGCGCGGTCCGGCTTACGTTGGGCTACCGTACCGCGTAACGGCCGGCGTCAGTCACCGTCACTGCCGGCAGGTCGTGGGTATCCTCAAACACCTGGTAGCCGGGGGCCAGCTGCTGCCAGAACACCAGGTGTGGGCTGGCCATCCGTCGCGCCAGGTTGTCGGCCGTTAGCTCAAACGGAAAAATATGCACCGAAATACTGGCCTGGCCGGCCGCGCGGGCTTCCACGGCCAGTACGTACAGCTCACGAATGCCCTCATCGGTAATGGGCAGGCAGCCGATGGTTTCGTGGGAGCCGTGGATAAAAATGTCGTTGCCAGGGTCGAGAGGACCGGCGCGAAACGCATCGGCCGCGTTGGGATAATCGAGGCCCAGCGAGAGGTAAAACTTACTGTCGGGGTTGAAACGGTTGATGGTATAAAAACCCTCCGGAATCTGGCCGTCGCCGGCCTGTCGTTTGGGCCCCAGCGTGCCCGAGGTGCCGGCCAGCCGAAACGTGCGCAGCAGCACAAAGTGTCCGGTGCCCTGGTTGCGGCCCCAGGCTTCCAGCCGCCGCCCTACTTTAAACACCCGCAGAAATAACTCCAGCTTTTCCGGCGCCAGGCCGTTGCGGTGGAGCAGGTTCTGCACCGTGGTTTCGTGGGCCGCGTACGCCACCCGTACTTTCGGAAACAGCAGCTGATTGGCCCGAAAGGACGGATTAGGCTCGGGAGTGCGGGCAGAGGACCGGGCGTACAAAGCCGCCAGCAGCGCGGCGGCGAGCAGGAGAAGCAAGCGCATAAGAGGAGGGAAGGCGGCCCCAACCCGGGTCCGCCGCCAACTAACGGAAGCCGCCCACTCTTTCGTATCGGAAGGTTGCTATATAGCTGACTGCTGCCGATTATCATTCCACCGGCTTTTGCGTAGAGCCGGTATGCCTCCTGCTTCCTCCGCTTCCGGTTCCTACCAGCCCGACCCGTTGGGCGCTGATTTCGAACAGCTCATCCTGACCCAGCCGGCCGACTACGAAGGCCCCGTCCGGGCGGTGCTGGTGCGCTGCCGGCCGGTACCGGCGGGCCCAGCCCGGCGGGCCGTACTGTACGTGCATGGCTTCAACGACTATTTCTTCCAGCGCGAAATGGCCGCCGAATACACGGCGCACGGCTACCGTTTCTATGCCCTCGACCTGCGCAAGTACGGCCGGGCACTGCTACCGCAGCAGCGGCCCAACAATGTGCGGGACCTGACCGAATATTTCGCTGACCTGGATGCGGCCCTGGCCCAGATGCAGGCGGAAGGCTACCGGGAAATAGTGCTGAGCGGACACTCCACGGGCGGGCTTATCACGGCGGTGTACGTAGCCCACCGCCAGCCGCCGTCGGTAGGGGCACTGGTGCTGAATAGTCCGTTTCTGGAGTTTCATCAGTCGTGGCTGCGGCGGCAGGTAGCCGTGCCGGTAGCGGCGGCACTGGGGGCACGGTGGCCCAACCTGCCCCTGCCCGCCGGCCTGCCCGATACGTATGGGCAAAGTCTGCACCGCGCGTACCGGGGCCACTGGGAGTATGATCTGGCCTGGAAACCCAACCACGTATTTGCCGTGAATGCAGGCTGGCTACGGGCCATCCGGCGCGGTCAGCGGCAGGTGCGCCAGGGCCTCGGCCTACGCCCGCCCGTACTGGTGCTACATTCTGACCGCACCCTGGGTGGGCAGCAGTGGCAGGATGATTTTCAGCGCACCGACATCGTGCTCAACGTCAGGGATATTCAGCAACTGGCTCCCCGGCTGGGCTCCGGTGTTACCACGCAGGCAGTGCCCGGGGCCATCCACGACGTCTTCCTCTCGGAGCCGGCCGTGCGGGCCGTTGCCTATCACTACGTGTTCGAGTGGCTGGAAGGCAACGTTGGCCGTTGAAGGCGAAGCTCACCAGTGCTGCTGCCATGAATATGAAAATCACCGCTTCTCTGCTGTTGCTGACTTTGCTGCTGCATTGTGCTGCGCTGGCCCAAACAGCCCCCGCTACTTCTCTGGCAACTACGCTCAAAGCCAGCAAATGGCAGAAACGCGTCCTGCTGCTGTGCGCACCCAACGCCGATAACGCGGATTTGCGCCGTCAGCAGCAACTGCTGGGGCCGGTTCGGGCACAGCTGAATACCCGCGACCTGCTGGTGCGCGAAGTACTTACCAGCCAGCTCCCGCCCGCCGACCAGCGCTACGCGCGTGAGCAGCTGAAAGTCCCCGCCAGCGGCTTTGTGGTGCTGCTGATAGGGAAAGATGGAGGCGTAAAACGGCGCGAAACCTCCCCGCTGCCGCCCGCGCAACTCTTTTCCACCATTGACGCCATGCCCATGCGGCAACAGGAAATGCGGCGCGGCAACTAAGCAGCCAATCGGGTAACTGAAGCCGGGTGCGTACTTTCGGGCGTGGCTGTAGTTCCGGAGTATGATGTACTGATTGTGGGAGCCGGTCCGGCGGGGGCTGCCTGTGCGCTGGCCCTGGCCGAAAGCGGCCTGCGCGTGGTGCTACTGGACAAGGCCCGTTTCCCGCGTGACAAAGTGTGCGGCGACGCCATTCCCGGCCCGACGCTGAAAGCCCTGGCCCGCCTGCGCCCGGCGTACGCGGCAGAATTACGTCAGCTGACCGAGGCCCACCGCACTGATGTGCGCCGCAGCCGGCTGGTGTCGCCGGGCGGGCGGGAGCTGAGCGTGGAGTGGCAGGCCCCGGCCTTCAACTCGGCCCGGCTGCACTTTGATGAGGCGCTGCTCACGCTGGTGCGCCGCCATACTGCCGTTGAAATCCGGGAAGACAGCCCGGTGAAAACGGTGGCGGCCACTTCTGCCGGTGTAACGGCCACGCTGGCCGACGGGCAGGTGCTCACGGCGCATCTGGTCATCGGGTGCGACGGGCCCCACTCGGTGGTGGGCCGCTGCCTGCTGCCCCAACCGCTCAATCGGGCCCGGCATTGCGCCGCCGTGCGGGCGTACTACCAGGGCGTAACGGACGCGCCGGCTACTACCAGTGACTTCCTGTTTCTGCGGCGGCACCGGGCTGGGTACTGCTGGGTGTTTCCGGTGGGCCACGACACGTATAATGTGGGCTTCGGCATGCTGTCGGCGGATATTGCCCGCGAAAAAGTAGACCTGAAAGAAGTGCTGGCGGAGCTGCTGGCTACGCACCCGCTGCTGGCCCCGCGCTTCCGGGAGGCCCGGCCGCTGGGGCCGGTACAGGGCTTCGGGCTACCATTGGGCGGCTCCAGCCGGCCGCTGGTGGGGCCGCGTGCCCTGCTGTGCGGCGACGCAGCAGCCCTCATCGATCCGCTGCAGGGACACGGCATTGATAAAGCGGTAATCAGCGGTATTCTGGCGGCTGAGCACGCCCGCCGCTGTTGCGAAACCCAGGATTTCAGCCGGACTTCCCTGCTGCAATACGAGCAGGCCGTGCAACTACGGCTGGGCCAGGACCTGCGCCGCCGCTACCGGCTTATGCGGCTGCTGGCCCGAGCCCCGTGGCTGGTGGAAGCCGCCTTCCGGCTGGGCCAGTGGTCGTGGCTACGGCGGTGGCTGGTGCGGGCGGTGGGGTAGAAAGCAAAAGGTGCGTTTGACACCCAGATGGCCCCAGCAAGGCCGCCTGAATAGCAAACGCACCCGCGCCGATTTACCCAATGCTACGAATGACGCCGCCATCTACCCGGATTGAGGCCCCGTTGGTGGCCACGGCCAGCGGGCTGGCGAGGTAGGTTACCATGTTGGCAATTTCCTCGGGCGTGATGAAGCGCTTGAGCAGGGACGAAGGCCGGGCGTCGCGGAAAAACTCGTGCTCGGCTTCCGCCCGGGTTTTACCGTCACCGGCCAGCTGCTTCAGAAATTCCTCCACTCCTTCGGAGGCAGTAGGGCCGGGCAGTACGGAGTTGACGGTTACTTCCGTGCCAGTGGTTAGCTCGGCCAGGCCGCGGGCCACGGCCAGCTGAGCCGTTTTAGTGGTGCCATAATGCACCATTTCCTGCGGAATCTGCAGGCCCGATTCGCTGGAGATGAACAGGATGCGGCCCCATTTTTTTTCCAGCATCAGCGGAAAATACTGGCGCGAGAGGCGCACGCCACTCAATACGTTTATCTCAAAGAAACGCAGCCAGTCCGCATCCGAAATTTCCGCGAAGGGCTTAGGCTCGAAGATACCCACGTTGTTTACCAGAATATCCACGGCAGGAACCTGGTCCAGCAGCTGCTGCACTTGCTCGGCCCGGCCGAAATCTACGGCCACGCTGTGCAGCTTGGCCGTAGGAGTTTCCTGCAGAATGGTGGCGCGGGCCTCGTTGAGGCGGGCTTCCGTGCGACCCGTCAGAATAACTTCGGCTCCTTCCGCCGCCAGCCGCCGGGCAATGGCCAGCCCGATGCCGGCCGTGGAGCCCGTTACGAGGGCGAGTTTACCAGTGAGTTGCAAATCCATGCGCAAAGCCAGAAAGTGAACTGCTATAACCCGGCCGTGGCTATTTTGTCTGCCGGGCTATCCATTTCAGGCCGCTGCCGTACTGACAAACCGGGCGGCCCACCGGCCTATCGGCAGCGTGTTATTCTTTCCGACCTCCCCAAAAACTGCCTCTACCCAACCACATCGTTCATGGATTTTACTTCCTCCCGCCCCGAAGATCTGCTATTCAATGCTGCCCGCCAGGGTGACGCCACCACCATTACGGCCCTGGTACAGCAGGGAACCAACGTCAACGCGCAGGATAGCCGGGGCTTCACGCCTCTGGTGCTGGCCGCCTACGATAACCAGGCCGAGGCCGTGCAGGCGCTGCTGCAGGCCGGGGCCAACCCTAACCTGCGGGACGCCGCCGGCAACACGGCCCTGATGGGCGTGGCCTTCAAGGGCTACGCCGACATTGCCCGGCTGCTCATCGACAACGGTGCCGACCTGAACGCCCGCAACGGCAATGGGAGCACAGCTCTGATGTTCGCCACTCTGTTTGGCCGCCACGATATGCTGGCCAGTCTGCTCCAGGCCGGGGCCGATACCACCGTACGCGACGAAAACGGCCTCTCCGCCCGCGACCTTGCCGTGCAGAAGGGCAACCACACGGCCCTGGAGCACCTCCCCCAGGAGTAGTAGCGGTTACAAACGACAACCGGTCCGGCGGGCGTAGCCCGCCGGACCGGTTGTCGTTTGATCCATTTGCACGAAGGCGTAGCAACATGCGCCTGCTTCAATCGGCCCGCCGGTTTGCAGCCGCCGTTCCGGCAGGGCCAGTTTAAGCCTACCGTAGTTCTCCCAGATCCAGCGTTTCGCCGGCCGCCAGCTCGTGCACCGTCACCGCGTCGGCCGCAGCAAGGTGGCTGCGTAGCTGCTCCGGCGTGCCCACCAACGACGGAAACGTGCCGTAGTGAAACGGTATGACGTGCGGCACCCGTAGCAGATGAGCGGCGTGGGCGGCTTCGCGCGGCCCCATCGTGTACCGGTCGCCGATGGGCAGCAGGGCCACAGTGGGAGCATAGAGGTCGGCCAGCAGGCGCATGTCTCCGAATAGAGCCGTGTCGCCGGCGGCGTAGAGCACCGTGTCGTCGGAGAAGCGCAGGATAAAGCCTACACCTTCGTGGTGGTGGCTGGTGCCGCTGCCCGGCAAATCGACGTGGGCCGCGTGGTGGGATACGGTCATGGTCAGGCGCAGGTTCAGCACGTCAATGCTGCCGCCCACGTTCATGGCCTCGCACTGCGCGGCTGGCACGCCTTGTTCCTGCAGATAAAACCGAACGGGGGCAGGAGCAGCCACTTTGGCTCCGGTACGGGCCAGCAGCGCGGGCAGCTCGGCGTCGAGGTGGTCGTCGTGGCCGTGGGTGAGCAGCACCAGGTCGGTGCGCTCGGGGTGGCGCAGGGGTTCCGGCACGAAGGGGTTGTTCGTCAGCCACGGGTCCAGCAGAATGATGTGACCTTCAGGCGTGGTGATGCGGAAACTAGCGTGGCCGAGTAGCTGCAGTTGCGTGGTGACAGGCATAGGAAAGGCGTTGAGGAAGGAAACCGGCAGGCAAGGTAGGGCGTGAAGTACGGGTTTGTGGCTCCCGCACTCGGCCCGGCCCAGAGCCTGCCGGGGTTAGGGCGAATAAAAGGGGGAGTTGGTCGGTTATTCAGCGGGCTTGCTGGATTCTGGCTTCGTTGGGGCCGGACGCGGCACTTGGTTTGAAAGGAGGGAGGCAGAACACACCGTTTCACTTTCCACTGAATTTCACTTTCCATTTTCCTTTTCCCATGAAAAAGCACCTGTTGAGTTTCGCCCTTTTCCTCGGTCTGGTTGCTGCCGCCGCCGAGCCTTCCTTCGCCGCCCGGGCCATCAGTGGCCAGGAGCAGCGCCAGGATGACCACGATAAAGACCACCGCAAAGGCCAGCGCGCCGCCCATGATCCGCAGAAACGCCTGGATGCCATGGCCAAGGAGCTGGATCTGAGCAGCAAGCAAAAAGATAAAGTCGCCCGGATTTTCCAGGAGCAGCAGCAGCAGATGCAGGCGTTGCGCGGCCAGTCGGGCCAGGACCGCAGCCAGCACAAAGCCCAGGCCCAGAGCATCCGCCAAAGCACCGACAAGAAGCTGAAGGATGTACTGTCGAAAAAGCAGTACGCTCAGTTTGAGGCCAAGCGCCAGGAGCGGATGCGTCAGATGGGCAACCGCCCGGGTGGCAAGCAGCGCGGCGGCTTCGAGCGGCGCGACACCGGCAGCCGCAGCTAATTCCGGCCGATACTTCGTTTGTGACACAACCCCGTCCGGGCAACCGGACGGGGTTGTGCCGTATTGGGGAAGTATCGAACGGTCATGCTTCGGCATGCTCAGCATGACGGTCGCATTCTGCTTGGGCAGAGCGCCGCTGCAATATTTCCCGCCTCAATCCGACTACCTTACCGATGGCTGTTTTCGGCCGACTTCAACGACTATCTATGCGCAGATTATTGAAACTGACCGGCCGGCTGGCCCTGGTGCTGCTGGCGGTGCTGGTAGTGGCGGGTGTGGCCTTCGCCAACCTCAGCCCCGAGTTGGGCGGCAAACCTACCAAAGCCGAGCAGGCCGCCTACGCCCGCACCGGCCGCTACCACGACGGCGAATTTCAGAACCTGGAACCCACCGAGGTGATGACCGGCGGCAGCACGTTTTCGGTGCTGTGGCGTTTTTTGTTTACCAAAGTGCCCAACGCCGCCCCGGCCGCGCCCCTGTCCACCCGCCCGCTCGATTCGCTCAGCATCACCCGCAAAACGCCCAATCTGGTGCGCGTGACGTGGTTCGGCCACTCGGCGTCACTGGTGGAAATCGGGGGCAAAAACATCCTGTTCGACCCGATGCTGAGCGTGAAAATGGGGCCGTTGGCCTGGGTGACGCCTAAGCGCTACAACCCCAGCCTCGCCATTACGGCCGGGCAGCTGCCGGCCATCGACGCGGTGCTGATTTCCCACGACCACTACGACCACCTCGACTACCAAACCATTCTGCAACTCAAGGATAAGGTGGCGCACTTTTACGTGCCGCTGGGCGTGGGCGCGCACCTGCGGGCCTGGGGCGTGGAGGCCTCCCGCGTGCAGGAAATGAACTGGCAGGACTCGGTGCAGCTGCCGGGCCTGACCATCGTGAGTACGCCGGCCCGGCATTTCTCGGGCCGGGGCCTCACCAACCGCAATTCTACTTCCTGGAGCTCCTGGGTGCTCAAAACGCCCGCTCACCGCGTGTTCTACAGCGGCGACGGGGGCTACGGCCAGCACTTCCGCGCCATCGGCCAGCAGCACGGTCCCTTCGACCTGGCCCTGCTGGAATGCGGCCAGTACGATGCCAACTGGGCGCAGATTCACATGCTGCCCGAGCAGAGCGTGCAGGCCGCTCTCGATGTGCGGGCCCGCGCCATGCTGCCGGTACACTGGGGTGCCTTCACCGAGGCCCACCACGCCTGGAACGAGCCGGTGCGCCGCGCTACCGCCGCCGCCGCTTTGCACCAGTTGCCCATTGCCACCCCCGAGCTGGGCCAGCCCATCGTGCTGGGGCAGCCTCTACCGCAGCAGCGGTGGTGGCAGTAAGGAGTCGCTACGCGGCAGCGCGCAGCGTGTGGCATGCCCTCCGGATGGTGCCTGGCTCACTTCTGGTTGTAGTCTGCCGCTTGAGTTAAACCGTTTCATCTTTTTCACCGTCGCAACTCCGATGGCACACACGAGAATGAGGAAAGTTGTTGCGCTGGCAGTGGTCCTGACCGTCGGGCCGGCGGTAGCCCAGCTTCGGCCGGCTCTCAACCATATTGCCCTGTATGTGTATGACTTACCGAAAAGCACGGCCTTCTACCGCGACGTGCTGGGGCTGCGGCAGATTCCGGAGCCGTTCAAGGACGGTCGGCACGTCTGGTTTCGGATGGGGCCGCACAGTCAACTGCATCTTATTCAGGGAGCCGCGCGGGTAGAGGACCATGCCAAAGACACTCACCTGGCTTTCCGGGTGAAAAGTCTGCCGAAATTCATGGCCCACCTCAACGCCACCACCACCCGGTACCGCAGTTGGAGCGGCGAGGAAAAACAGACGACCCTCCGGCCCGACGGCGTGAAGCAAGTGTACCTGCAGGACCCCGACAACTACTGGATAGAAGTCAACGACGACCGTTTTTAGGCCCCTCGCTAGCCAAGGGCCGCTACTGCCAGCCCGGCCGGTACTCGCGCTTCACAAAGCGGTTGACGTCCTCGAAGTTGGTTACCCGCAGCTGCTGCGGGTCCCAGAGTAGCTCGATGCCGCGGCCGGGATACTCGAAGCCGGGGCCGGTGGTTTTGGGCCGCTGCACGTCGTAGCCCCGAATGGCGAGGTTAGCCATCAGCAGGGCCTCGGTCAGGGGCCCGGCCAGCTCAAACGGCGAGCTGACGGGCCGGTTGCCGTAGCCGGCCAGGCAGGCCTCCACCCACTGGGCATAGTGGCCGTCGGCCCCGCCGGGCACGCGGGCCAGGGTGGGTTTTACGCGGGCTTCCTGGGTGCGGGCAGTAGGCAGCAGGCGGGGCTCGGCGGCATAGGTGCTGGCCATCATCTTGCCTTTTTTGCCGATGAACAGAATGCCGTTGCCCCCGTCGCCGAACCGCTCGTTCGGGCCCAGCTCCTCCGGGCGTTCGGGCTGAATACCGCCGTCCATCCAGTGCAGGGTTACCTCCTGCTTGCTCCTGTCGGTTTGGGGGAAGGTGAGGATAACGTGGCTGGAAGGCGGGCAGCTGTTGGGGAAGTAGCCGCGCTTGAACTCATCCACATATACGCTGCCCACGCTGGCCTGCACGGCGCTGGCGTACTGCAGGCCCAGCACCCGGAAGGGCGCTTCCATCAGGTGGCAGCCCATGTCGCCGAGGGCCCCGGTGCCGTAGTCCCACCACCCGCGCCAGTTGAAGGGCACCAGCTTATCGATATAGGGCCGGGCGGGGGCCGTGCCCAGCCACAGGTCCCAGTCCAGCTCCGGGGGCACGCCGGCGGCCGGGGCGGGCCAGGCTATGCCCTGGGGCCACACGGGCCGGTCGGTCCAGCAGTACACGGTGTGCACCTTGCCAATCAGGTTGGCGTCGTACCACTCCTGCAGCTGCCGCACCCCGTCGCCGGAAGCGCCCTGGTTGCCCATCTGCGTAACCACTGGGTACCGTTTGGCGGCTTCGGTGAGGGCGCGGGCTTCGTACAGGTCGTGGCTGAGCGGTTTCTGCACATACACGTGCTTGCCCAGCTGCATGGCCGCCAGCGCCACCACGGCGTGGGTGTGGTCGGGGGTAGAAACCGACACGGCATCGAAGTTCTTGGCTTCCTTATCGAGCAGCCGCCGCCAGTCTTTGTAGTATTTGGCCTGCGGGAAAGCCTGCACGGAGCGGGCTGCCCGCCGGTCGTCCACGTCGCAGAGGTAGCCGATGCGCACTTTGCCCGTTTTGGCAAACGAGGCCAGGTCACTTTCGCCCTTGCCGCCCACGCCCACCCCGGCCACTACCAGCTGGTCGCTGGGGGCGGTGTAGCCCTTGCCGCCCAGCACAAAGCGCGGCACAATCATGAACGTGGCTACTGCGGCGGTACTCTGCTTGATAAATTCGCGCCGGGAGGGCAGAGGTGGAAGCTGGCTCATGGGTGGGGTGGCTAGGAGGCGGAACAGAAACCAGGCACCCCCGGCGGTTGGTCGGGCCGACCTGCGTATCCGGCTGGGCGCGAAGAGGGTATATTCTGAAGGTAGGCAAAATCAGCAGGATACAGACTACCCCGCCCGTACCAGCGGCCTTGCACTTGCCCCGCACCTCAACTTCCCCAACACGCCCAAAAAAGCCCGGCCCGCTAGCAACGGACCGGGCTGGGAGTTTACAAGATGCTGGCGGCTTCAAGAGTGTCCAGCTCGGCGGCGGAGCCCGGCAGCCGGGTGCGCCCCAGCAGCTCCGCCAGCGGCGGGGGCAGCTCGGCCAGGGTGAGGGGCCGCAGCGGCCGGGCCACCGCGTAGTAGCGCGTATCGGTGCGCTCGTGCAGGCGGGTTTTGGCGAAGGAGAACAGCCCGCGCCGGGCGTAACGGGCGGCTCCCGGGTAGGCCCCGTCCTGGGCCACCGCCGGCGCGGCCGCCACTGCCGAATCGGTTTCCGGTCGCGTCAGGAAATACTGGTGCAGCTCCAGCAGCGCCACCTCATCCGCCGCCACCGATTCCGGCAGCACCCCGCCCCCGGACGCAACGTGCACAACGTGCCCGGCCGCATCGGTGGCGAAGTAGTCAATGTCGGCGTCTGCTTGGTCGATGTCGTGAATGCGCATTATATTGATGAGCCCATTATTTGTTTGATACTTGATTCAATTAAGCTGCCTTTATTATAGTCTGGAAATAATTTTTGTGTGTCACTATCTTTAGATGCAGGCAATATTTGCGTTCCTTTTTCTATTAAATCTGCTATAGTATTAATGGATAACTTTAATCTTTCAATATTTTCGGGCTCATTTCTGTTGTAGTGTTTGTTAGAAATTGCTTCGGCTTCGTTTGCTAAAATATTGCTAAGTTGAGATTTTTGCGCCATTATAAAATCTTCAATGGCTGAGTTTTTTAATTCTAATGTTTTTAAATGTTGTTCAAATATTTTGGCTTCTAAATGCTTTTTCCTAAGAACCATTGCTGCCCAGCATAAAGAGCCTACTAAATTTATGGCAGCTATCGATCCAACTGAAACAATTAACCATATTGATCCAGTTTCAGCGGACACAATCTCAACATCACCTCCTATATCATCTAATTGAACAGGTATCTCGATAGACTTTCTTAGATCGTTAGCTGTCCTAGCAAGCTCTTCAAACGAATGTAGTTCAGGAAGCCTAATATATATAACATCCTCAGAGTTAGCATAATTTGATGAATTATAGACCCTTAGGAGATACTCGAGGCCAGTTTGTATTTTTTTAATGTATGGCTCTACTTCGCTATTTTTACTATAGTCAACACGTGTTTCATCGGCATCACTTTTAAACAACCAGGTTGATTCAATTTTATCTAATTCATCTTGTATATAAGGTATATTTTTTATGTTCCTCAATCCCAATCTTAATCTTCCTAGACCTTGAAGGTAATAAGGATTTTGTTCACCACTTAAATATTTATATTCATATTTGATATTTTGTATGTTATTTCGAATGAGATTGGCTATTTCTATTAGGTTCATGTGAAATATGATTAAAAATTTGAAAGATTAAAGTTACTCCCAAGCTTCCCCAAAATCTCCTGGGCGGCTACGGCAATAACCGTCCCGGGGCCGTAGACGCCGGCCACGCCGGCGTTGTAGAGGAAATCGTAGTCCTGGGCGGGGATGACGCCGCCGGCAATGACGAGGATATCCTCACGGCCGAGCTGCTGCAGTTCCCCGATCAGCTGCGGAATCAGGGTTTTGTGGCCGGCGGCGAGGCTGCTCACGCCCACCACGTGCACGTCGTTCTCGGCGGCCTGGCGGGCTACCTCGGCGGGCGTCTGGAAGAGGGGGGCAATGTCCACGTCGAAGCCCACGTCGGCGAAGCTGGTGGCAATGATTTTGGAGCCCCGGTCGTGGCCGTCCTGGCCCATTTTGGCCACCATCATGCGGGGGCGGCGGCCTTCCTGGGCGGCAAAGTCGTCGGCGGCCTGGCGGGCCTTGGCAAATTCCTCGTCGTAGTTCATTTCCTGCGAGTACACGCCCGAAATGGCGCGGATAGTGGCCTGGTGGCGACCATACACGGCCTCCAGCGCATCCGAAATTTCGCCTAGCGTAGCCCGCAGCCGCGCCGCGTGTACGGCCAGCGCCAGCAGGTTGTCGGCGCCGGAGCGGGCGGCTTCCGTCAGGGCGGCCAGGGCGGCTTGCACGGCGGCGTTGTCGCGGGTGGCTTTGATGTGGTTGAGGCGGGTAATTTGCGACTCGCGCACGGCATCGTTGTCGATGTCGAGCACCTCGATGTTGCTGGCCTCGTCCACGCGGTACCGGTTCACGCCCACCACCGTTTCCTTGCCCGAGTCGATGCGGGCCTGCTTGCGGGCGGCGGCCTCCTCGATGCGCATTTTGGGCAGGCCGGTTTCAATGGCCTTGGCCATGCCGCCCAGCTCCTCCACCTCCTGAATCAGGGCCCAGGCTTTATCGGCCAACTCGTGGGTGAGAGTTTCCACGTAGTAGGAGCCGCCCCAGGGGTCCACCACGCGGGTAATGTCGGTTTCGTGCTGGAGGTAGAGCTGGGTGTTGCGGGCAATGCGGGCCGAGAAGTCGGTGGGCAGGGCAATGGCCTCGTCGAGGGCGTTGGTGTGCAGGCTCTGGGTGCCGCCCAACGCCGCGGCCAAAGCCTCAATGGCGGTGCGGGCCACGTTGTTGAACGGGTCCTGCTCGGTGAGCGAGTAGCCCGAGGTTTGGCAGTGCGTGCGCAGGGCCAAGCTCTTGGGGTTTTCGGCTCCGAACTGCTTGATGAGCTTGGCCCACAGCAGCCGGCCGGCGCGCAGCTTGGCAATTTCCATGAAGTGGTTCATGCCAATGGCCCAGAAAAACGACAGCCGGGGCGCAAACTGATCAATGGTCATGCCCGCCTGCAGACCGGCGCGCACGTACTCCACGCCGTCGGCCAGGGTGTAGGCCAACTCAATATCGGCGGTGGCGCCGGCCTCCTGCATGTGGTAGCCCGAGATGCTGATGCTGTTGAACTTGGGCATGTGCCGCGCCGTGTAGGCGAAGATGTCGGCAATGATGCGCATGCTCGGCTCGGGCGGGTAGATGTAGGTGTTGCGCACCATGAACTCCTTCAGAATATCGTTCTGAATAGTGCCCGTGAGCTTATCGGAACTCACGCCCTGCTCCTCGGCCGCCACAATGTAGAAGGCCATAATGGGCAGCACGGCCCCGTTCATGGTCATCGACACCGACATCTGGTCCAGCGGAATCTGGTCGAACAGCAACTTCATGTCTTCCACTGAGTCGATGGCCACGCCGGCCTTGCCCACGTCGCCCACCACGCGCGGGTGGTCGGAGTCGTAGCCCCGGTGCGTAGCCAGGTCGAAGGCTACCGACAGGCCCTTCTGGCCGCCGGCCAGGTTGCGGCGGTAAAAGGCGTTGCTTTCCTCGGCCGTGCTGAAGCCCGCGTACTGGCGGATGGTCCACGGGTTCTGCACGTACATGGTGCTGTAGGGCCCGCGCAGGTAGGGCGCCTGCCCGGCCCCAAACCCGAGGTGGGTGAGGTGCTGCACGTCGTGGGCGGTATAGAAAGACTTGAGCGCAATGCCCTCGGGCGTAGCGGTAGTGGCCTCAGAAGCAGGGGCCGGCGCGGGCAGCGTGGCCGCGTCGTAGGCTATAGTTGAGAAGTCGGGCTTCATGTGTGTGATTTAGTGATTTAGCGATTCAGCGAGTGGAGGAAATAGAAAGTTGAAAATGTTGCTGGCCCCAGTGTTATGGGTCATGATACCAGCACATCAAGCTCACTAATTCACCATTTCACTAAATCACTTCTTCCCCTGCAAACGGGCCAGTACGGCTTCGGTGGTGTAGCCTTCCACCGAGAATTCCTGGAAGCCGAACAGCTGCACGGCTTCCTGCAAGGTGGCTAGGTCGGCGGTGAGCAGGGGCTCCGGAGTAAAGTTCGGCTCGTCGATGGGGACGTGGCTGATGGCGCGGGCCAGGCGGCCGAACTGTTCGGGCGTGGCGTACATGAGCGTGGCCTCCTCGGCCGAGGAAAACAGGACCGACAGCGTACCTTCGGGGTGCGAGTCGCGCAGCTCGGGGCGCTCCTGCTCCGGCAGCGTCAGCAGGAAGGATTCCAGGATAATCTGGTTGGTGTGGGCGCCCAGCAGCACCAGGGCCGCCCGCTTCTTCTTTTTCTCCCGGCGCTCAAAGTGCAGGGCCGTGGCCAGGCGCAGCACCTCAGCCGGGTAGGTGGCGCGGGTGCTGTCGAAGTCCCGGCTGCGCAGCAGGCGCTTGGGGTTGTAGTCGAAGGTTTCGTGGGGGTTCTGGAATTTGTTGGTGCCCACCACCACCTGTTCGCCGGTGGCAATGCGCCGGAACTGCGCCTGGGCCGAGGCGTGCAGCTCCTGCATCACCAGGCCGGTAGCGGCTGGTAGTCCGCCCTGGGCCTGCACTTTCTGGAACAGTGCCCAGCCTTCGCGGGCCAGCTGGTCGGTGAGGGTTTCGAGGTAGTAGGAGCCGGCGGCCGGGTCCTGCACCTTGTCGAGGCCGGCTTCTTCGCGCAGCAGCACTGGCAGGTTGCGGGCCAGGCGCTCGGCAAACTCGTTGGGAGCGTGAAACAGGCAGTCGAATGCGCCCACGCTCACGGCATCGGCCCCGGCCAGCACGGCGCTCATGGCCTCGGTGGTGGTGCGTAGCAGGTTGGTGTGCGGGTCGAGGGTGGTCTGGCTCCAGGTGGCCGTACTGGCGAAGACGGGCAGCTCGGTGGCCAGCTCGGCGGGCAGGCCGTAGGCGTGCAGCAGCGTAGCCCACAGGCGGCGCAACGCCCGCAGCTTGGCAATTTCAAAGAAGTAGTTCGGCCCCACAGCAATCTGTACCTGCATGGCGGCGGCCACGTCGGCCACCGCGAGGCTGGCGTTGGGCAGCTCACTCAGGTAGGCGGCGGCCGTGCTCAGGGTGAAGGCCAGCTGCTGGGTGACGGTAGCGCCCCGGTTGCTGTAGAACGCCATATCCAGCCCCAGCGCCTTGAATTCCGGCCAGGACCGGGCCAGCTGCACCGCCTGGCGGACTTCCTCCAGCTGGGCCGGCAGGTTGGGCGAATGGCGGGTAATGGGGTCGGTAACCAGAAAGCCGCGCGGGGCTGTGCCTAAAGCGGCCAGGCGCGCCAGCAGCGCGCTGCTGCCCCCGCGCACCGTGTAGCCGACGTAGGTGTCGGCCAGCGCCATGTGCTGCTGCAGGTACTCCACATCGAAGCCTTCGGCATGGGCCAGTACGAAGTGCGCGCCGTCGGCTCCCCGCGTGAGGGCTTCGGCGGCCCGATGAATGGTGGCGTGGCCGCGCTCCAGGGCCGGCACCTGGTAGGTAGGCACGTTGCGCCAGCGGGCCGGCCGTACCTGGGGGGCGGGGCTGCCACCCAGTGCTGCCAGAGCTTCCTGGTGGTAAAAAGGCTGCACGGAAAAGCCATCGGGCGTTTGCCAGGTAAGGGCGGCGGGGTCTTTTCCTTTCAGGTCGCGGGTGATACGCTCCTGCCACTGGGCGGTGGTCAGGGCATCAAACTCAGAAAACGAAACAGGCGCGGGGCGCGGCGAATCGGCCATAAGGCGGCGGAGTGGGGTGGGGTGGGGTGAACGGGAAGCCCGCAGGGGCGGGGCTAAAGATACCGGTTCGGGAGGGGAAAGCCAGCTTTGTCACCACTCAACAATACGTGTACCTTTACCTCTGGCCCAACTCGCAAAACACCCTTTTTACACTCCTTCTGTTTCTGCGTACATGAAAAAACTCTTACTGTCAATTGTATTCCTGCTAGCTGCTATTGACCTCTCTGCTCAAACTAACTTTGTACCAGGCTACGTTGTGACTTTAAGCGGCGACACGCTGCGCGGAGAAGTGGATTACCGTGGCGCGCAGCGCAGTGCCCGCCAAGCTCGTTTCCGCACCGCTGCCGGAGCTGAGGTAACCGAGTATACTCCAGCCCAGATCCGGGGCTACGGCTTTCCCCGCGTCCGGTTATACGAATCGCACAAAATTATCACCGACACCGCCAGCCAGCGCCAGCAGTACTTTTTGGAAATCCTGGCCGCCGGCAAGGCCAGCGTCTATAGTTTCCGTGATGGTGCCGACAAAGAGCGCTACTATCTGGGCGTGGCTGCGGAGCCCGTAGTAGAATTGGTGCAGCGCACAGTACGGGTGCAACAGGACAACCAGTTTGTTAGCGAAGAGCAATTTATTTACCGGAATACTCTTGCCACCGCGTTCCAGGACTGCCCGGCCGTGCAACGATATATTCTACGCCTACCTTTACGCGCGCAGGCACTGGCTGATCTTGTAACCCGCTACAATAACTGTTCAGCTTCCGAGGTGCCTCGCAACACCAATATGGGTCAGCGGCCCAAAGACCATCTGACGCTGTTAGTATTAGCTGGCGCGGGCACTAGTACGCTTTCTATTACAGGCAGCTCATTTAACTCAGATGGAAAATACGCTGGGTCAGTTGATCCCCTTGTTGGCCTTGGAGTAAATTTAACGATACCGGCGGTTAGCGAGAAACTCTCGCTGCAGTTGGAGGCATACTATCACGCGCAAGAGTACACTGTTTACTCGTCTTCCGGTACTGGAAACGGCGCGGCATCGGCCCCACTTACTTTGAGCTACATTCGGATGCCTCTGATATTACGGTATACCGCACGCAAAGGCAAAGTGCGACCTTATCTCCAACTTGGCTTCGGCGGAGGCTTTGCCTTAGAAGAAAAGTCGCACCTATATCTGTTCCCAACATTCACCATCAATCCAACTGGAGTAGGATTAGTTGTTGACAGAACCATTCGCCGATTCGAACTGCTGGGTACAGGAGGAATAGGATTGCGCATCGGGAAAGAAGGACAGCGTAAATTAGGGGTTGAAGCGCGACTGGAACGGGGTAATGGTTTCTCAACAGTTACTGGCACTACCACTGCCGTCACCAGGATTTTTGGACTGTTGAGCTACGACCTCACGAAGTAGGTCTCCGGTTTCTCGCCTTACCTTTGCCCAATGAACAAATTTGTAAACCGTAGCTTGGGGCTGTGGCTGGCCACCGGCCTGCTCTTTTCGGCCTGCCGTAACGGGGGCTACCTGCCCAAGGCGCAACTGGCCCCCGTTACGGCCCAGCCCGTAGGCAAAGCCCTGGCTGATAACGCCCAGGCCGCCGCTACCATTGCGCCCTACCGCCAGCGTGTTACCGACCAGATGACGGCCGTGATAGGCCAGGCTCCGGCAGCCATCACCAAGAACAGCGGCGAGTCGCCACTGGCTAACTTCGTGGGGGATATACAGCGGGTGCGCGCCAGCCGGGAGCTGAACCAGCCCGTTGATCTGGGCGTGATGTCGAACGGGGGGCTACGGGCACCCATTCCGGCCGGGGCCGTGACCATGGGCTCGGTGTTTGAGCTAATGCCTTTTGAGAATGAGTTGGTGGTACTGGATGCTTCCGGGGCCGTGGTACAGCAGCTGTTCGACTATGCAAACCGCATCAAAATGGCCGTTTCAGGCGCTACCTACACGGTAGGGGCCGATGGTAAGGCCCAGAACATTCTCATCAATGGGCAGCCCTTTGACGCCGCCCGCACTTACACCATCGCCATTTCCGACTACCTGGCCGGGGGTGGCGACAACATGGTGTTCTTCAAAGCCCTCAAGCCGCGTGGCACCGGCGTGCTGCTGCGCTCCGCCATTGCCGAGTACATCCAGGAGCAAACCAAGCAAGGCAAACCCATCGAGGCCAAAGTAGAAGGCCGGGTGAAGTTTTAATGTGAGCCATGTGAGGGGAATGAGGACGGATGTGCGGAATGAAACTTCGCGGTAACGTCTTCCCTTAGGCCCCAATCACATTTTCACATTTCTCCCATTCCATCACATTCAGCACATTCCAACCGTGGACCGTCGCGAATTTCTGAAATACTCCGGCCTGGGGGCCGCTTCTCTGGGCCTGATGGGCGCGGCTGCGCTGCCTGCTGCGGCCGCCGATAAAAAGGCCCTGCGCCTGACCATTCTGCACACCAACGATATGCACTCCCGCATCGAGCCTTTCCCCGACAATGCCGCCCAGTGGGCCGGGATGGGCGGGATGGCCCGGCGCGCTACGCTCATCGAGCAGATCCGCAAGCAGGAGCCCAACGTGCTGCTGCTGGATTCCGGTGACATCTGGCAGGGGACGCCCTACTTCAACTTTTTCCAGGGCGAGCTGGAGTACAAGCTCATGAGCCAGATGGCGTACGACGCCAGCACGCTCGGCAACCACGACTTCGATAACGGCCTGGAAGGGTTGCAGAAGCAGCTGCCCAACGCCACCTTCCCTTTCCTGATTGCCAATTACGACTTCACAGGCACCATTCTGGCCGGTAAATTCCAGCCCTATAAGGTGTTCGAAAAGCAGGGCCTCCGCATCGGAGTGTTCGGGCTGGGCATCGAAATGGCCGGGCTGGTAGCCGACAAGAACTTCGGGGCCACCAAGTACCTCGACCCCGTGGCCGTAGCCAAGGATATGGTAACGAAACTGCGCGGAGCCGAGAAGTGCGACTTGGTTATCTGCCTTTCGCACCTGGGCTACAAGTACGAGTCGGCCAAAATTGACGACCGGAAGCTGGCCGCCCAAGTAAGCGGTATCGACCTGATACTAGGCGGGCACACCCACACGTTCCTGGAACAACCTGAGTCCATTGCCAGCCCCAACGGCCACGCCACGCTGGTAAATCAGGTGGGCTGGTCGGGCATCAACCTGGGCCGCCTCGATTATACCTTCGAGCGTGGCAGCCGCCCCACGGTAGCCGCCACCGCCGTAGTACCCATCACGGCCGCCTAAATGAGTTATCAGTTACGCGTTGTCAGCTGCCAGGAACATACGACTGGCAACTGACAACGCGTAACTGATAACGCACTTGGTGCAAGGGTGGGAAATGCAAGAGATGGCCGGTTTTTTTGTCTCCTGAGTTTTCCACATTTTTGTCTCCCCCTAGAAAAAACAGGCCTTCTGAAGTCCTGCGCCGTCCTGTCCTTCCCCTCACCTGCACCCCCGTTGCTTTTGCCCTATCTGATTGATGCTGAAGGATTGTCGAACCGTATGGGCCAACTGTCTTCGCGTCATCAAGGCAACGATTGGTGAGCAGAGCTTCCGAACGTGGTTCCAACCCATCGTGCCGGTACAGCTCCATAATAATATTTTATTGATTCAGGTGCCGAGCACCTACTTCTACGAGTTCTTGGAGGAGCACTACGTGGAGGAGCTTAAACGGGCTATTCATCAGGAGCTAGGCCCCGATGGCCGTCTGGAGTACAGCATCGTGGTGGACCAGGGCAATGCCCAGCAGAAACCCCGCACCCTGAACCTGCCCACGGCCCGCAAATCGGCGGGACCGGCGGCTTCTTCTACCCCGGCGGCTACGGCTATGGCCACTAGTGCCATGACGGCTTCGGCCCGTAACGTGGCGGCCGCCTCGGTGGCCCCGGCCCCTACGCCGGCTACCCTGCGCAACCCCTTCGAGGCCAGTAAAACCATTGAGCGCGACTACCTTAAGTCGCAGCTGAACACCACGTACACCTTCGAGAACTACATTGAAGGTGACTGTAACCGCCTGTCGCGCTCGGCCGGGCTGGCCGTGGCGAACAAGCCGGGTACCACCAGTTTCAACCCGCTCATGATTTACGGCGGCGTGGGGCTGGGTAAAACCCACCTGGTGCAGGCCATCGGCAACCACATCAAGGCCACGAACACCGATAAGTTTGTGCTCTACGTGTCGGCCGAGAAGTTCACCAACCAGTTTATCGAAAGCCTGCGCTCCAACCAGGTCCAGGACTTCGCCAACTTCTACCTGTTGGTGGATATCCTGATTCTGGACGACGTGCAGTTTCTTTCGGGCAAGGACAAAACCCAGGAGATGTTCTTCCACATCTTTAATCACCTGCACCAGGCTGGCAAGCAGATTGTGATGACCTCCGACCGGCCGCCGCGCGACCTAGTGGGGCTGGAAGACCGTTTGCTCTCCCGCTTCAAGTGGGGCCTGACGGCCGACCTGCAAAGTCCCGACTTCGAGACGCGCATGGCCATCATCCAGAACAAGATGCAGCAGGATGGCATTGATATTCCGCCGCAGGTGGTGGAGTACCTGGCCCATTCGGTGAACACCAACGTGCGGGAGCTGGAAGGCGTCCTGATTTCCCTGGTGGCCCAGAGCAGCCTCAACCGCCGCGAAATTGACCTGGAAATGGCCAAGCAGGCCCTGCGCCACATCATTGAGGAAGTGGAAGCGGAGGTCAATATTGACTTCATCCAGAAAACCTGCGCCGAGTATTTCAGCGTGCCGCTGGACTTGCTGAAGGCCAAAACCCGCAAGAAAGAGGTGGTTACGGCCCGGCAGGTGGCCATGTACTTCGCCAAGGAGCACACCAGCCATTCGCTCAAGAGCATCGGCCACCACTTCGGCGGCCGTGACCATAGCACCGTCATCCACTCCGTGCAAACCGTCTCGGATCTGATTGACTCCGACAAGAGTTTCCGCAGCACCATCATAGAGCTGCGTAAGAAATTCGCGGGCCGGTAGCAGCTGTCATTGCGAGGACGAAGCAATCCGTCCTTTCCGAGACCCCAAACATAGGTGTACAGAAAGCCCCTGACGCTCGGGCTGGCGTCAGGGGCTTTTGCGTAAGTCAGAAGCTGGGACTTTGAAAAGGACGGATTGCTTCGTCCTCGCAATGACGGTCGTTACTGCACGTCGCGCAGGGCAATGCTGTGTTTGGCGGCGAAGGCGCGAACCTGTTCGCGGAGCATGCGCTTACGCTTGGTCCCCTTTACCTGGCGCAGGCTCAGGTTAAGCGTGTTGCCTTCTTTCAGTTGCACCCGCAATTGCTGCGGTGCCAGTTCCAGCCCGCTGATTTCCTCGGCGGCCAGGGCCTGCTTGGGGCGGAATAGTCCGTCCTTGTGTACGATGTAAGCCGGCGTGAATTCCAGGTAGCTCTGCGTACCGAAAATAGGCGCATTATGCACCAGCACGTAGCCCACGTACACCAAGCTGAACAACAGGAACAGATAATGCAGGAAGTGGAAGTCGCTGGCTCCCGCGCCCGTTACAATGAGTGCCACCGTGTAGCCAATCCAGAGGAAGCCCAGAAAGAGTTGGCCCCAGAACGGGATGCGCTGCGTGTTGGCGGGTTGCAGACGAATGCGGGTAGAGTCAGGATGCATAGAAAACAGAAAAGTCTATTTGACCCGCAAAAGTAAGGAGTTGCCGGTTATGAGTGGCGAGTAACCACCAGAACGTCATTCCGAGCCGGTTCGGAATGACGTTCTGATGTTAACCGGCTATTTCAGCTTGGCCGAGGCCAGCTCCATTTCCGGCACGGCTTTCAGCAGTACGGAAATGGGGCAGTTTTCCTTGGCCTTCTCGGCGTACTGCTGAAATTCCTCCTGCGAAATACCTTCCACTTCGCCTTCGGTGCTGAGGCTGATTTTTACAACCTTGGGCACCTCGCCCGAGGTATCCAGCGTCACCTTCGATTCGGTGTGCAGGTGTTTAACGGCTTTGCCGTCTTTGCTCAGAATGCTGTTCAGAAACATGGTGTAGCAGCCGGCGTGGGCCGCGCCGATGAGTTCCTCGGGGTTGGTACCCTTCTGGCCCTCGAACCGTGCGCCTACCGAGTAGGGTGCTTTTACAGTGCCGCTTTGGGTGGAAATTTCGCCGCTGCCTTTAATGTCGCCGTTCCATTCGGCCGTGCCACGTTGGTTGATCATAAGTGAAGTTGTGAAGGGTGAGGTTGTGCAGGCAGTACGGGAAAGAAGCCGCAAAGGATAAGCTTGATGCTTCTGGCGAAAAATGGCCGGAAGTGTACCTTTGAATAGTGTCGGTTGAGAAGAGGGTGCTCTTTTCCCAACGTCACCTTCCACAACGTCACCATTCATGGGCCTGAAATCTACCCTGAGCCGGCCGCTGGCCGCCTACATTGCCCGCCAGTACGCCAAGTGGCAGCACGACCCCATCGGTACCCAACAACGGGTGCTGCGCGGGTTACTGGCGCGGGGCGCAGGCACGGCCTTTGGGCAGGCTCACCACCTGGAAGGCGTGCGTACGGCCCAGGATTTTGCCTGGCAAGTGCCCGTGCGCGACTATGAAGCCCTGAAGCCCTGGTTCGAGCGGGTAAAAACCGGGGAGGCCGACGTGCTCTGGCCCGGCAAGCCGCTGTACCTGGCCAAAACCAGCGGCACCACCTCCGGCGCCAAGTACATTCCGCTGACCAAAGACAGCATTCCCAACCATCTCAACGGCGCGCGGGATGCGTTGCTGCATTACGTGCACAAAACGGGTAAAAGCCGGTTTCTGGATGGCAAGCTGATGTTTTTGTCGGGTAGCCCGGAGCTGGAAACGGTGGGCGGCATTCACACGGGCCGGCTCTCGGGCATCGTGAACCACCACGTGCCGGCCTACCTGCGCCGCAACCAGCTACCCAGCTACGCCACTAACGTCATCGAGGACTGGGAAACCAAGCTCGACCGGATTGTGGACGAAACCCTGCCCGAGCGTATGACCCTGATTTCGGGGATTCCGCCCTGGGTGCAGATGTATTTCGACCGGATTGTGCAGCGCACGGGCCGGCCGGTGGGGGAGGTGTTTCCCGATTTCGACCTGTTCGTGTACGGCGGCGTCAACTTCGAGCCCTACCGCAAAAAGCTGCTGGAAACCATCGGCCGGCCCGTGGACAGCGTGGAGCTGTTTCCGGCCTCCGAAGGGTTTCTGGCTTTTCAGGATGAGCCCGGCAACCCCGGCCTGCTGCTGCTTCTGGACGCGGGTATCTATTACGAGTTTGTGCCGGCCGAGCGGTTTTTTGAGAAAAACCCGCCCCGCTGCACTCTGGCCGATGTGGAGCTGGACCGCCAGTACGCCGTGGTGCTCAGCAGCAACGCCGGCCTCTGGGGCTACTCCCTCGGCGACACGGTGCGCTTCGTGAGCCGCTACCCGTTCCGGGTGGTGGTCACGGGCCGCATCAAGCATTTCCTGTCGGCTTTTGGCGAGCATGTTATTGCCGAGGAAGTGGAGCAGACCCTGCGCGAAGCCATGCGCCAGCATCCCGAGGTGGAAGTGGTGGAGTTTACCGTGGCTCCCCAGGTAAGCGACGACCCCGCCGTGCCCTCCCGCCACCAGTGGCTGGTGGAATTCGCCCGCCCGCCCCACAATGCCGCCACCTTCGCCGCCGCCCTCGACGCGGGCCTGCGCCAGCGCAACGTGTACTACGACGACCTGCTGCGCGGCCACATCCTGGCCCCGTTGCAGCTCACGGCCCTGCCGGCCGGGTCCTTCCAGCGCTACATGAAAAGCCAGGGCAAGCTCGGCGGCCAGAACAAAGTGCCCCGCCTCAGCAACGACCGAGCGCTGGCCAAGGGGCTGTTGGGCGTTGGATAGCTTTTTTTAATTCTTGAGAACTGTTCTGACCACTGCCCTTAGCCCAGCAACTCCTCGCAATGGGTCTGTCTTTCTTTTTCAAAATCTCCGATATGAAGACTGGTAGCCTACAGATTTCGGCGTGGAGTGTTACGTATGATAGTTACAGCTTTGCACTAACTATCCGTTTTGGCCAGCTGGTAACGGAGGTGGAAGTGTACGCCGACCGGAAAACGTGGCAACAGTTTGGGAAGGAGCTGCAGACCTTCCCTCACAGCCCAACCCATAGCGTGACGCTCCGCATAGACAGGGAAGCAGAAATAGTGCTTACTGCTATCTGCTACGATGAGGAGGGCCACGCTGCCCTGCGGGTGCTGGTTGCTGATGACCGAGTGCAGCCGGGGCCGTACCGGTTGGAATTCGCCATTCCCGTTGATATTGCCGGGCTCAATGATTTGGGTAATAAGCTTGTTGCATGGCCCCAGAATGAGTATGAAAATTTGTACTGGGACGCCTATAAAAGCTGATGCCTGTGCGCCTCGCCTTCGACCTCGACAATACGCTCATCCGCAACAACTACCTGTTTCCACTGGAGCAGCCCCGCTGGCCGCTGCTGGCCCGGTTGTTTGGGGGCGAAGGATTACGGCAAGGGATAGTACAAGCAGCCAGATTTTGCCGGGCGCAGGGCTGGGAGGTATGGGTATACACCACCTCGTACCGCAGCGCGTGGTACATCCGGCGGCTGTTCTGGCTGCACGGTATCCGGCTGGATGGCGTAGTAAACCAGCAGTGGCACGACCGGCACGTTAGGGTACGCTGTACCAAGCACCCGCCCACATTCGGTATTAATCTGCTGGTAGATGACTCTGAAGGCGTGCGGCTGGAAGGCGAACGGTACGGCTTTCGGGTGTTGGTGGCGCCGCCAGAGGATGCGGAGTGGGTAGCCGCCGTGCGGAGGGCCGTAGGAGGTAGCCCAGCTGAAAGTGCCGGGGAAAGCCAGAACCCGTAATTTGCCCCGCCTTCCATTAACTATTTTCTTCATGCGCCTGCTTTTTCTGGTGCTGCTGAGCTGCCTGCTCGGGAGCCGCCCTACCATCGCCCAGAAGCCCGCCCAACCCCTGCGGGTAGCCACCTACAACCTGCGCCTCAACGTGGCCAGCGACGGGATGAATGCCTGGCCCAACCGCAAGGAGCTGGTTAAAAACCTGGTGCGCTACCACAATTTCGACGTGTTTGGCACCCAGGAAGGTTTCCGCGGCCAGCTCAACTACGTGGCCGAGCTAACGGACTACAGCTTCGTGGGCCACGGCCGCGACGATGGCCAGGAGGCCGGGGAGCACTCGGCCATCTTCTACCGGAAAAGCCGCCTGCAACTGCTGCAATCCGGCGACTTCTGGCTAAGCCAGACGCCCGACCAGCCCTCCAAAGGCTGGGACGCCAAATGCTGCAACCGCATCTGCAGCTGGGCCAGGTTCCGGGACCTTGCCACCAAAAAGGAGCTGTTCTTCTTCAGCGTCCACTTCGACCACGAGGGCTTGGAAGCCCGCCGCCAGTCGGGCCGGCTGATGGTGCAGAAGATCAAGGAAATAGCTAAAGCGGCTCCGGTTATCTGCGTCGGCGACTTCAACTCCACCCCCGAAACCGAGCAAATCCAAACGATGCAGACGCTGCTGCAGGATGCTTTCCGTATTACCCGGCAGCCGCCCTACGGCCCCGTGGGCACGTTCAATGGCTTCAAGCTAGATGCTACTCTCACTGACCGTATCGACTACATCTTCGTGAGCCGGCAGTTCTCCGTCCTCGATTACGCCGTCCTCACCGATTCCATGCGCGGCCTGTACCCCTCCGACCACTTTCCGGTGCTGGTGAACGTGGTGCAGCGGTGAGAAAGTGCAGCCCAATAATTTGCGAAGTCAGTTAAGTAAGCTAATGCTCAAACCCCACCTCCACGCCCTCTGCCTGGCCTACGTGCAGGAGCGCATCGATGCCTGCCAGGCCGCCATCCGGGCCGCCCAGGAATCGGCCAACTCCGAAACCAAGAGCAGCGCCGGCGACAAGTACGAAACCGGCCGCGCCATGGCCCAGAACGAGCGGGACCGGAACGCCATCCAGCTTCAGCAGGCTCAGCAGCTTCAGGGCGAGCTGCAGCGCATCAACCCCGTCCTGCCCTGCGACAACGTGCGGCCCGGGGCCCTAGTGCGTACCAGCATGGGCACGTTCTACCTCGGCATCAGCGCGGGCAAGCTCACCGTGGAGGGCCAGGACTACTTTGCCGTATCGGCCGCCGCGCCGGTGGCGGCCGCCCTGGCTGGCAAACGGGCCGGGGAGGCAGCCGTGTTCAACGGCAAGCCGGTCCGGGTTACGGCCGTTGAGTAAATTGAACGGAGACTGTCATTCCGAGCAACGCGAGGAATCTGGGTGAATTATGCAACGGTCCGACCAGATTCCTTGCGCTGCTCGGAATGATAATTCGTTTTACACCCGCGGCAACAGGCTGCCCAGGCCACGGATGTTGAGGCGCGTGAAGTTGCGTACCCGCTCGAAGCGGGCGGCGGCTTCTTCCAGCTCCTCATCGGGCTCCAGCTTGGTGGGGCGGTGGGTGTCGAGCAGGGCGAAGACGGTTTCGGCCAGGTCCATGTAGCCCAGAATCATCAGGAACAGCAGCTTCTTGTCGTCTTCGGGGTAGCTTTTCAGGCGCACGGCTTTTACCAGACTATCGAGCTGGGAGGTTTCGTCCACGTACAGGTCGCGCAGTACTGCCCGCTGGTGCTGGTAATCGAGCAGCTGCTGGGGCTCCAGGCTGGCGGCCGAAAAGGGGAAGGTATCGGTAAAGCGGGTAGCGGCCCGAAAGTCCTTTTCGGCGGCGTACACGCTTGTTAGGTGCTTTTGCAGACTGGTCCAGAGGCCCGTGCGGGCTTTGTCAAAAGCGGAAGGGGTAGCGGCGGGTTCGGTCACGGCAGCAGAAACTGAGGGCGGAAAAGCGAAAGTACGCGGTTTTCAAGCCGTAAGGCCAACTCCGTCGAAATCCGGTGCCCGCCGCAGCAAGCCAAACTTCACCGTACTTTTACCGCGTAACTATCCGCAAATATTCCCGCTCCTGACCTTCCGTTCTTGATGCCCTCCGAATTTCCCAAACGCGTCAGCCTGCTCGGTTCCACCGGCTCCATCGGCACGCAGGCCCTTGAGGTGGTGCGCGCCCAGCCCGGGCGGTTTACCGTCACGGCCCTGTCGGCGCAGTCCAACGCAGAGCTGCTGGTGCAGCAGGCCCGCGAGTTCCGGCCCGCCGCCGTGGTTATCGGCGACGAAAGCAAATACCAGCAGGTGCGCGATGCGCTAGCCAATCAGCCCGAAACCGAGGTGCTGGCCGGGGCCGCCGCCCTCACCGAAGTAGCCGCCCGTCCCGATACCGACGTGGTGCTGACGGCCATGGTGGGCTACGCCGGCCTGCTGCCCACGGTGGCCGCCATCCGGGCCGGCAAAGACATTGCCCTGGCCAACAAGGAAACCCTGGTAGTGGCCGGCCAGCTCATCACCGGGCTGGTGCAGGAGCACGGCGTGCGCCTGTTGCCCGTCGATTCCGAGCATTCCGCCATCTTCCAGTGCCTGGTAGGGGAGGAGCAGAACCCCATCGAGAAAATCGTCCTCACGGCCTCGGGCGGGCCGTTTCGGGGCCGTAGCCGCGAGCAGCTGGCCCAAGTCACGAAGGCGCAGGCCCTCAAGCACCCCAACTGGGACATGGGGGCCAAAATCACCATCGACTCGGCCTCGCTCATGAACAAAGGGCTGGAGGTGATTGAGGCCAAGTGGCTGTTCGGGCTGCGCAACGAGCAGATTGAGGTGGTCGTGCATCCCCAGAGCATCATTCACTCGCTGGTGCAGTTCGAGGACGGCTCCCTGAAGGCCCAGCTCGGCCTGCCCGATATGAAGCTGCCCATTCAGTACGCGCTGGGCTACCCGCAACGGCTGGCCAACAACTTCCCGCGCTTCCGCTTCCTCGACTATCCCCAGTTCACCTTCGAGGAGGCCGATACTAGTGCCTTCCGCAACCTGGCCCTGGCGTTTGAGGCCATGCAGCGCGGTGGCAACGCGCCTTGCATCCTCAACGCGGCCAACGAAATTGCGGTGGCGGCCTTCCTGCGCGACGAAATCGGCTTCCTCGAAATGTCCGATGTGGTGGAGTCCAGCCTCGCCCGGGTTTCGTACCTTGCCGCTCCCTCGCTGCAGGACTACGTGCTCACCGACCAGGAAACGCGCCGGGTGGCCCGGGAACTGGCCGGCTTCCGCGCCTGACACCTTGACCGCCCATCCGCCGAACCCGGCGGTTCGGTTCGTTGTTTGTAGCGGCGGAACCCCACCCCAACCCCTCTCCTCCGGGAGAGGGGCTTTAACTATAGTAATCTAGATTTCTAGAAAGCTGAGGCTAGAGCCCCTCTCCCGGAGGGGAGGGGTTGGGGTAGCTCAATTCATCACCCCATTACTTCCATTCCGTTGACAGGACTTATCATGGCCGGGCAAATGCTGCTGGGCCTCTCCATACTGGTTGGCTTGCACGAATTCGGGCACTTTGCCACCGCCAAATATTTCAAAATCCGGGTCGATAAGTTTTACATCTTCTTCGACTTCCTGTTTCCGCTGCCCGGGGTGATGAACTTCGCCCTGTTCAAAAAGAAAATCGGCGAAACGGAGTACGGCCTGGGCTGGTTCCCGCTGGGCGGCTACGTGGCCATCCACGGCATGATCGACGAAACCCAGGACGCCGACAGCCTCGCCGCCGAGCCCCAGCCCAACGAGTTCCGGGCCAAGCCAGCCTGGCAGCGCCTGATTGTGATGCTGGGCGGTATCATCATGAACGTCATTACCGGCATCGTCATCTTCTCGCTGATGACCTTCAGCTACGGCGAAAGCTACCTGCCGGCTTCGGAAGCCCGATTTGGCGTGATTCCGAATGCGTTGGGTAAGGAGATGGGTTTCCGCCAAGGCGATAAAATCGTGAAGATCAACGGCCGCCCGTTCGACGATTTCAGCGACGTATACAGCCCCGACGTAATTCTGGGCAACGATGCCTACTATACCGTGGACCGGGCCGGCCAGCTTATCGACGTGCCCGTGCCCAATAACTTCATGGACCGCCTTGCCGATGAGGGCGAGCAGCGGTTCGTGCAGCCCCTCGACCCCTTCGTGGTGGAGGAAGTAACGCCCGGCAGCCCCGCCGACAAAGCCGGCCTGCAAGCCAACGACCGGATTATGCAGGTCGCCGGCACACCTATCCAGTTCTTTCCCGAACTGCAGAAAGCCCTGAAGGACAACGCCGGCAAACCCACCGCCGTGCGCGTGGAGCGCGCCAGCCAGCCCGTCACGCTCAAAGTCGCCGTTGATACCGACGGGAAAATCGGCTTCAAGCCCAAGTCGCTACTGAAGTTCGGTACCCGCGAATACGGTTTGCTAGAAGCCATTCCGGTGGGCACCAAGCAGGCTTTTGGGGTAATTACCACCCAGATTAAAGCCTTCGGCAAGATTTTCAGCGGCGAAGCTTCGTTCCGCAAGTCCATTGGCGGGCCCATCGAAATTGCCCAGCAGTACGGCGGTAAGTGGGACTGGTTCCGGTTCTGGACGCTGACCGGCATGCTCTCCATGGTACTGGCCTTCATGAACCTGCTCCCGATTCCTGCCCTCGATGGCGGCCACGTAGTATTCCTGCTCTACGAGATGATTGCCGGCCGCAAGCCCTCCGATAAATTCCTGGAAAATGCCCAAAAAGTGGGTATGATTCTAATTCTCGGCCTGATGGTATTCGTGTTTCTGAACCCGCTCCTGAAGAAGTTCGGTCTGTAACTGGCAGCGGTTGTCCGCCTCGTGAAAGCCGTGTTGCCCGCAAGGGTGGCACGGCTTTTATACTCCCTGTCCTTCCTTCGGCTCCGGCCCGTAGCACAGCCCGCCAAGCGGGCCAGCGGCTGCAACCATAGCAGCCGAATTACACCTTTCCTGTCATGAGAACTGCCCGTTTCTTTCTGCTTCCGTTGCTGCTGCTCACGCTGAGCCTGGCCGTCTGGGCGCATACCTACCACGCCAGCATCCTAGAGCTGCGCTTCAATCCGGAGAAGCAGCGGCTGGAAATGGCCCTAAAAATCTTTATCGACGACCTGGAAAAGGACCTTTCCAAAGGTAAGGCCGTTCCCGTTCGCACCGACCAGCTCAGCCGCGCCCAGCTCAACCCGCTGCTTCAGGACCTGTTGCGGCGCTCGGTGCAGCTCAGCCGCACGGCTGGTAAGCCGCTGCCGCTTACGCTGGTGGGCCTGCAGAAGGAAACGGATGCCTACTGGGTGTACTTCACGGCCCCGCTGCCGGCCACGGCCACTGGCATCACGCTGCGCCATCAGCTCCTGCTCGACATCTTCCCCGACCAGATGAATATCGTGAACCTGGATGCCAAAGGCCGTAAGCAAAGCCTGCTATTCCGGGAAGGAGAGGAGCAGCAGCAGCTGAAGTGGTAAAGTTTTAAAAGGAGTGTTTATACTGCTTATAAAGCATTATGCCTATGATACATACTATAAATAGGCCTGATGCTGGCAGTTGCTTTCAGCCACAAAGGTTTGCGAAGAAAAAAGAATTGGGTAGCTATAATCGTATAAACCGGAAGGGTAAAGACGAAAACCCACGGTATGGTTGACAGCAGGAGCAAGCCTATTTCTGCCCATAGTAATCGGTAGAATGAACGCTCCATTGCTATTTACCACTCCAGCTTGCCGTCCTCTTCGCCGGCTGCCGGTTTGGGTTCGGGCTTCTTGCCGGGTAATGGGTCGGCCTTGAAGGGCGCGTCGTCTTTCTCGGGTTTGATCAGGCGGAACTCCACGCGGCGGTTGGTTTTGGCGTCTTCCGGCGTTACCTCATCCTTGAGTGGGCGCGTGGAGCCGTAGCCGAAACTATCGATGCGGTTGGGTTTGAGCTTGCCCTTCTGTTCGATGTAGCGCCGGATGGATTCGGCCCGCTCCTGCGAGAGTTGCTCATTGAAATCCGGGTCGCCCTTGCCGTCGGTGTGGCCGCTCACGCTCAGCCGGAACTCCGGATGGTCCACCATGAACACGGCAATGCGGTCCAGCACGGCGTGCATACTGGGTCGGATGTGCGCCTTATCCTGATCGAATTCGATGTTTTTGAACACCAGCGGCAGCTTGTAGTCGATGGAGTTGGTCATCAGCTTCATCACCGTGTCGCCGGCCAAGGCAAACTTCTTCTCTACGCTGAAAAAGTCGGGGCTCTGAATCAGCATCACGTAGTGCGAGCCTTCAATCAGGTCGAAATCAAACGAGCCATCGTCGCGCAGGTACTTGCTGGCTACCTCAATGCCGTTGTCGGTATCAATGATGCTCACGATGCCGTTGAGCGGCTTCTGGCTCACTGAATCTACCAGCGAGCCTTCTACGTGCGTGGTGGCCAGGGGCTGGGCCTCCATGGGCAGCGGAAACGAGAACAGGTCGAGGTTCTTCATTTCCTTCTCCTCGGAGCGGGCGTAGTACAGGTTTTTCGATTCGGCGTCGATGGTGAAGTAGTACTCCGAGCCCTTCCCGTTCACTAGCGGACCGATGTTGATGGGCTCCTGCCAGCGGCTGCGCACCCGGTACGTTTTGTAGATATCGAAGTCGCCGAAGTTGAGCAGCTGGCCCCGGGAGCTGAAGTATAGCACGTGGTAGAGCGGGTGGTAGAACGGGCTGACCTCACTCTCGCGGGTGTTCACCACCGGCCCCATATTTTGGGCGCGGCCCCACTGGCCGTTCTTGCCCTTCACCGTGTACCAGATATCCGACAGCCCGAAGCCGCCCAGCCGGTCAGAGGCGAAGTACAGGGTATCCTCGCCGGGCGAAAGAGTAGGCTGCGAGTCCCAGGCCGTGGAGTTGACATTGGTGCCCAGGCTTTTGGGCATGGTCCATTTGCCATCCTGGAGGGAGGCCGTGTACAGATCGCAGTTCCCGTGGCAGGTGGGGCACTCACACCGGGCAAAAAACAAGGTTTTACCGTCCTTGCTGATGCAGGCCGAGCCCTCGTTGTAAGGCGAGTTGATGGGTTTGGGCAGCGGTTCGGCTTCCGTCCAGACGCCGTTTTCGCGGCGGGCCATGTACAGATCTTCGTCAATAACGCTGTGCAGACCGCGCATTTTGCGCTTGGAAGAGAAAATGAGCAGGTCAGCATCGGCGTTCAGCGTAGGGCCGTAATCCTCGCGCTGGGAGTTGATGGCGTCGCCCATGCTGGTGTACACGCCCTTGGGCGGCCGGAACGTCGCAATGTTTTTCCGGTACTCTACAATGTCGTAGTACGTGCGCAACGGTACGTACAGATCGGTTTCCTTCTGCTCCAGCGAGTCGTAGTACTGCTGTACTTTGGTCAGGCTCTGGCGGCGGTGCTTGAGGGCGAGGCGGTAGTAGGCCTTGGCGCGGTCTTCGTTGCCGGCCTTCTCCCAGAGCTGGCCCAAGCGCCAGAGCATGTTGGTATCCTTGTAAAAATTCTCAATGCCAAACTGGCTCACGTAGGCATCCAGCAGATTGCGCGAAGCCGCCCAGTTTTTGCGCTTTTCAGCCTTCTGAATCTCGCGAAGCAGCTTCTTGTCCTGGAAATAGGCCACGCGGTTGATGTTCGGGAAGTCGGGCGTGGCATCGGTACGGGCCCGGGCCTGGCGGATGACCTTGGCCGTGAGCTTGCGCTGGGTAGTAGGAAGGCCGTTTTTTTGTTGGGCACGAAGCGCAAAGGGCTGGCTCAGGGCAAGCAGCAACGCACACAAAGTCAGCAGACGGGCAATGGAAAACATAGCAATGATAAAGCACAAAGGCGGTGGGAACCGGCAAGCATCAAAAATAGGAAAATTTGGATGTGAAGTTGATAAGGGAATGGGGGAATTGTTGAACTGCTGAATGGTTGAACTGATAGACGGGCGGATAGCACAGGAGCTGTCATCCTGAGCGGAGCAAAGGACCTTATCACGCGTGAGCAGGTCGTCCCAACGTGATAAGGTCCTTCGCTCCGCTCAGGATGACAGTTCATCTACCCATTCAGCCATCCAACCCTCCACTTCTCCACCTGCCGATGTGGCGGCTTGTGGTGGTGGCACGGCACTTGCCGAATCCGTACCTTCGAAAATGCCCCGCCGCTTAGGGGCCGAAGCTGGCCCGTTGGTCTGTCATTGTGGCACCCGGCTTCGTTTTGCCTGCCTTTCCTCGCATGAGTCGCTATACTCCGCCCAAGTCGCCCTTATCCTCCTTGCTACTGATGACTGAAGACCCCGCCGAAATGGTATCCATTGTGGCCGCCGACCCCGACCAGCCCCTTGGGCCCGATGAGTCGCCGGAGGTACTGCCGCTGCTGCCCGTGCGCAACACGGTGCTGTTTCCCGGCGTGGTGCTGCCCGTGACGGTCACGCGCAAGAAGAGCATCCGACTGGTACGCAAAGCCTACCGGGGTAACAAGATTGTGGGCGTAGTAGCGCAGAAAAACGGCCAGAGCGACGACCCGACGCTGGCCGACCTGTACCCGGTGGGCACAATGGCCAAAATACTGAAGCTGCTGGTGCTGCCCGATGGCAATACCACCATCATCATTCAGGGCCAGTCGCGCTTCAAGATTGAGGAAGAAATCCAGAGCACGCCCTACATGACGGCCCGCGTGAGCTACGCCCCCGAAACGTTTCCCGGCAAAACGTCCAAGGAAGTCAAGGCGCTGGTATCGTCGCTGAAGGAGGCGGCGGCCAAGATGCTCAAGCTCAACCCCGAAATTCCGCAGGAAGCCCAGCTGGCGCTGGATAACATCGAGTCGCCCTCGTTCCTGACGCATTTCCTATCCTCCAACATCAACGTGGAGGTCAGCATCAAGCAGAAGCTGCTGGAAATCAACGACGGCGTGGAGCGCGGTACGCACCTGCTGGAGCTGATGCTGAAGGAGATTCAGCTGCTGGAAATCAAGCGCGAAATCCACACCAAAGTCCACACCGACATCGACCAGCAGCAGCGCGACTATTTCCTGCGCCAGCAGATCAAGGTATTGCAGGACGAGCTGGGCTTCGATGGTCCCGACCAGGAAGTGGACAAGCTGCGTCAGCGTGCCAAAACCAAGAAGTGGCCCGAGAGTGTGGGCAAGCACTTTCTGAAGGAGCTGGACAAGCTCACCCGCATCAACCCCCAGGCTGCCGAGTACCCGGTGAGCCTGAATTATGTGGAGTTTCTGCTGGATCTGCCCTGGGCCGAGTACACCAAGGACAACTTCAACTTGAAACGTACCCAGAAAATCCTCGACCAGGACCACTACGGCATGGAAAAGGTGAAGGCGCGTATCATCGAGTATCTGGCCGTGCTCAAGCTCAAAAACGACCTGAAGGCCCCGATTCTGTGCCTGTACGGCCCGCCCGGCGTGGGCAAAACCAGCCTGGGCCGCTCCATTGCCAAGGCCCTGGGCCGCCAGTACGTGCGCATGAGCCTGGGCGGCGTGCGCGACGAGGCCGAAATCCGGGGGCACCGCAAAACTTACGTGGGGGCCATGCCCGGCCGCATCATCTCCCAGATCAAGAAGTCCGGGGCCTCCAACCCGGTTATTGTGCTGGATGAAATCGACAAGCTGGCCTCCGACTTCCGGGGCGACCCGTCGTCGGCGCTGCTGGAAGTGTTGGACCCCGAGCAGAATTCCACCTTCACCGACAACTACTTGGAGGTAGAGTACGACTTGTCGAAGGTGCTGTTCATTGCCACGGCCAACTCGCTGGAAACGATTCAGCCCGCTTTGCGCGACCGGATGGAAATCATCGACCTCACGGGCTACACTTTGGAGGAGAAAACCCAGATTGCCAAAAAGCACCTCTGGCCCAAAATGCTCCACGACCACGGCCTGACAATTAAGGACGCGGGTATAACCAACGCCGCTTTGCAGCGCGTGATTGACGATTATACCCGCGAAAGCGGCGTGCGCAGCCTGGAAAGGAAGCTGGGCGCCCTCACCCGCAATCTGGCCAAAAGCAAGGCCCTGAAAGAGGAGTTTCCGGCTACGCTGGAGCCCAAAGACGTGCGCCGCATTCTGGGGGCGCCCATCTTCGACCGGGACCAGTACCAGGACAACGAAACCGCCGGCGTGGTAACGGGCCTGGCCTGGACCAGCGTGGGCGGCGACATTCTGTTCATTGAAAGCCTGCTGAGCCGGGGCCGGGGCAAGCTCACCCTTTCGGGCCAGCTCGGCGACGTGATGAAGGAATCGGCCGTGACGGCGCTGAGCTACCTGCGCAGCCGGGCTGAGGAGTTGGATATCGACTACCGCCTCTTCGACCAGTACGACCTGCACATTCACTTCCCTGAAGGCGCCGTGCCCAAAGACGGCCCTTCGGCCGGTATTGCCATTTTCACCAGTATTGCCTCGGTGTTTACGCAGCGCAAAATCCGCAGCCATCTGGCCATGACGGGCGAAATCACGCTGCGCGGCAAGGTGCTGCCGGTGGGCGGCATCAAAGAGAAGATACTGGCGGCCAAGCGTGCCGGCGTGCGCGACATCATCCTCTGCCCCAAGAACAAGAAGGACATCGACGAAATTTCGGCCGAGTACCTTAAGGACCTCACCATTCACTACGCCGACCGGGTGGACGACGTGCTGCGGGTGGCTTTGCTGGAGGAAAAAGTAGCTTACCCCATGAAGCTGGTGGTGCGCGACGAAAACCCGGTTCCGGCTGCGCCCAGCGTGGAAGTTAGCTAAAACGCGGATTATGCGGATTACTCAGATTTCGCGGATTTTGGATACAATTTTCAGTCGTGGGTTCGTTCACTAAACGCAGTGGACCCGATCAGAGCCTAGCTGACTGACGCAAGGATAGGTAACCTTGGCGTGTCCGAAATCCGTGAAATCTGAGTAATCCGCACAATCCGCGTTTCAGCATTTATCTTAGTTGCTGATGAATCTACTCTTACGCCGCGCCGTTGCTGTTTCTGGTCTGCTCCTGTTGGGCCTCGTTCCTGCCGTGCAGGCCCAGATTGGCGGACAGCAAGCCTTTTCCTTTCTGAATCTGCCTACCAGTGCCAAGCTGGCCGGGCTGGGTGGGGCCAACGTATCGGCCCGCGACGCGGATGGGACTATGCTGTACGGCAACCCGGCCCTGCTCAACAGTGAAATGGATGGCCGCCTGGCCTTGGGCTACGTCGATTATCTGGCTGATATCAAGCAAAGTACGGCGGCTTACGTGTTCAATACCCAGAAAGCGGGCCGTTTCGGCGTGGGCCTGACCTACCTGAGCTACGGTAATTTTGAGCAGTTTGACGTGGCTGGCAATTCGCTGGGACAGTTTTCGGTGAATGAGTACGCGCTGAGTGTGGCCGACTCTTATACCACCGGTGTCTTTACTATCGGGGGCACGCTGAAGCTGGCGGGTTCAGGTATTGCCGGCAACCACTCCTTTGCTGCCCTGGCCGATGTCGGGGGGCTTTTTAAACACCCCGATCAGGACTTTACGGTGGGCTTAGTCGTCCGCAACGCCGGTATTCAGTTCAAGCCCTACGACGGAGCCGACCGGGAGCCCATGCCCCTGGACGTACAACTGGGCACGTCTTTTAAGCCCGAGCATCTGCCGTTGCGCTTTTCTTTCACCGCTCATCACCTCCAGCAGCTTGATATCGTGTACCTGGACCCTAACCAGCGCGGTCAGCTGGATGAGAATGGGGAAGAGGTGAAGCCCAAAAAGAGTCTTGGAGATAAAATTGCCCGACATTTTGTGGTAGGAGGGGAGCTGCTGCTGAGCAAGAACCTGAACGTGCGGGTGGGCTACAACCATTTGCAGCGCCGGGAACTGCGCCTGGAGAATACCTCGGGTGGGGCCGGTTTCTCGTTCGGCGTGATGCTGCGCGTAAGTCAGTTTCAGCTCGATTACACCCACGCCGGCTACCACGCCTCGGGCGGAGCCAACTACTTCACCATTGCCCGCAACCTCGATTCGCTGTTCAAAAAACAGCCTTAGCACAACGGTGCGTGCGAAACACAAACTTTTAGCATCCTGCCGTAGTACTACTCCTTCGGTACAGCAGATAGCCTGCTTCTTCCTATTGCCTTATGCTTGATTCCGCTGAGTTTCTGACGCCGGCCCAAATTGTGGCCGAGCTTGATAAGTACATTATCGGCCAGCACGAGGCTAAACGCCATGTGGCCATTGCCCTGCGCAACCGGTGGCGCCGCCTGCATGCCGCCCCCGACATGCAGCGCGAAATCGTGCCCAACAACATCCTCATGATTGGCTCCACGGGCGTGGGGAAAACCGAAATTGCCCGCCGTTTGGCCAGTATTTCCGGCGCCCCGTTCACCAAGGTGGAAGCCTCCAAGTTCACTGAAGTCGGCTACGTGGGCCGCGACGTGGAAAGCATGGTGCGCGACCTGGTGGAGCAGTCGGTGAACATGGTGAAGCTGCGCCGCAAGGAAGAGGTGAAAGCCCAGGCCGCCCAGGCCGTGGAAGACCTTATTCTGGATATCCTGATTCCGCCCGTAACCAATGCGGCCCAGCCCGCCGCCAAGCCGGCGCTGGGCTTTCCGGTAGCTGCCCCGGGCGAAATGCCCGATTCTGACCATGAGCTGAACGAGCGGACCCGGGAGCGGTTTCGGGAGAAAATTCGCAATGGGGAGTTGGATGAGCGCAAAATTGAAATCCGGGTGCAGCACACCAGTGGCCCCGGCATCAGCGTGATGGGCGGCCCCGGCGGGATGGACGAAGCCAGCATGGCCGGCATCCAAGACATGCTGGGATCTATGCTGCCCAAGAAAACCCGCAAGCGCAAAGTTACCGTGGCGGAGGCGCGCAAAATTCTGCTCGATGAGGAAGCCGCCAAGCTCATCGATATGGATGAGGTGAAGGATGAAGCCATCCGGCAGGCCGAAAATGCCGGCATCATCTTCATTGATGAGATAGACAAGGTAGCCAGCCGCAGTGGCAAAGGCGGTGGCGGCCCCGATGTAAGCCGGGAAGGCGTGCAGCGCGACCTGCTCCCCATCGTGGAAGGCTCGGCGGTAAACACCAAGTACGGCATCATCCAGACGGACCATATTCTGTTTATTGCCGCCGGGGCCTTCCACGTTGCCAAGCCTTCTGATTTGATTCCCGAGCTGCAGGGCCGCTTCCCCATCCGGGTGGAGTTGCAGAGCCTGACCAAGGAGGATTTCTTCCGCATCCTGAAAGACCCCAAAAATGCCCTTACCAAGCAGTATGAGGCCCTGCTGCAGGCAGAAGGCGTTGTGCTGACCTTTGACGATACCGCTTTGGAGCGGTTGGCTGAAATTGCTTTTGAGGTCAACAGTGAGGTAGAAAACATTGGGGCGCGCCGGCTGCATACGGTCATGAGCCGCCTGTTGAACGATATTCTGTTCGACGTGCCGGACCGCATCGGCCCCAACGCCCACATCCTCATTACCCGGGAACTGGTAGAAGAGCGGCTGCGCGACATGGTGCGTAACCGCGACCTAAGCCAGTATATTCTGTGAGTTGTCGCACGTTTTTGGCTGTAGTAGCAACAAAAAGAGGCAGTGCATACTGCCTCTTTTTGTTTTATCCCGTATTCCAGACTGCCTCATCTTACCCGAAATCCAATGCATTACTACATCATTACCGGAGCCAGCCGCGGCTTAGGTAAAGCCTTGGCCGAAACTCTGCTGCAGCAACCTGATACCCAGGTCATCGGCGTATCACGCCACGCCACCATCGAGCATGCCCGTTACCGTCACCAGCCGCTCGACCTTTCTGATATGCTGGCTGTGCAGAACAACCTGCATAAGGTCTTTCCTCCTTTACCGGACGCCGCCAGTATCACCCTGATCAACAACGCCGGTGTATTGGGTGATATCGGGTACATCGGGGAGCTACCAAACGAGCATTTTGAGTTCGTGTTCGATGTGAATCTGATTGCGCCGGCTATGCTCATGAATACCTTTCTGAGCACGTATGCCAGCCTTACCGTTTCCCGGACTATTCTCAACATCAGCAGCGGAGCCGCCCAGCGTGCCGTGGATGGCTGGGCCGCCTACTCTGCTTCCAAAGCCGCCCTCGATGCCCTTTCCCGCACGGTGCAGAAGGAGCAGGACCTGCGCGGCACCGGTGTCCGTATCCGCAGCCTCTCCCCCGGAGTGCTCGATACGGCCATGCAGGAGCATATTCGCTCGGCGGATATAGCGAATTTCAGCGAAGCTGAACAGTTTACAGACTTAAAGCAAAGTAGAAACTTGGTGGCACCTGATAAAGCTGCCAGCCTAATTATTCAGTGGCTTCAGCAGCCCATGACTTCTAACGAACCGGTAGTGTTGCGTATGAGAGATCTTCACTAACTAAAAAAGGCCGACTGTTCAGTCGGCCTTTTTTAGTTAGTGAAGATCTCCGATTAATAACCGGGGTTCTGAACCAAATTGGGGTTCTGCTGGATGTCAACCAATGGAATTGGCAGAATAGCTCTGTCGGCACCATAGGTAACCCGGCTGGAGTTACGTTTGTAGCGCATCAGGTCGTAGTAACGGTGGCCTTCGAAGGCCAGTTCCAGACGACGCTCCAGTAGAATAGCATCAATGAGTGCTTGTTTCGTAGCAAAACTGGCTACAGTGTAGGAAGCAGTTGCTGCTGGCTTAGACCGGTCACGTACTTGATTGAGCAACGTAACGGCTTCGCTGCTTACACCGGTTGCCACTTGCGCCAGACCTTCGGCACGGTTCAGCAAGGTCTCTGCGTAACGAGCAATTGGCGCATAATCAGCAGAAGCCTCTCTGTATTTCTGCGTCAGCACCAACGGGCTGTTAGCTGCGCCAGGAATGGCAGTTGGTGACAGCAGTAACAGACGGCGGCGGTCATCTGCCGGAAACTGCGCAACTGGAATCAGCGCGTAAGGATTTACGCTGATGTCCCCGCTACCAGCCCGGCTGCGATAATGCTGGCCAAGTGCGTTGTTGGTATTAGGGTTGTCACTCACGTTATTGGCTACCGAGAAAATCGACTCGGGGTTCTGGAACGTAGCAAGTGTGAATGGTACGGCCGGCGTTGCTGCTAATGAATGGCGTCCGCCAGTGATTACCGTCCCTGCCAGCGCCGCTGCCTCAGTATATTTGCCCTCGTATAGATATACGCGGGATAATAGAGTACGTGCAGCATCTTTGGTAGCCCGTGCCGTTCTTTCGAAAGGAGTAGAATACGTTTCAGGCAAACTAGCAATAGCGTCGTTCAGATCAGTCTCAATCTGAGTGTATACTTCCCGAACCGTAGAACGAGGCTTAGCCTGAGTTGCGTCGAACGCATTGCTGGCATCAGGTGCGGTCAACTGCAATACCACGCCTGGGTGCGAGGCATCGGCCGTGAAGTTGTAAGGTTGAGCGAACAGGTTTACCAAGTGGAAATAAAGCAAAGCCCGGATGAATTTTGCCTCACCAGTATATTGTGCCTCCAACTCAGCAGATACTTTGCCCGTGTTCTTAGGCATTTCCTGCAGGAAGAAATTGGCACCGTACAAAGAGCGGTAACCGCCCGTCCAGGCGGCGGTTACGGTTGCATCATTGGCCAATGCCGTGAACGTGCCGATGCCCCCAAAGAAGGAAGCAGGGTTGGTGTCATCACTGCGAACGTCGCTGTAGATCAGCGCACGGCCACCCAAAAACTCCGGATTTTGAAGCTGGTCATACATGCCAATGGCCGTCTTTTGGATGCGGTCAGCATTAGCAAACGCATCTTCTTGGGTCAAAGCTGCGGGTGGATCTTGGTCTAGGACGTCATCACAGCTGGTTGCTGTGGCCATCAGTAGTGCGCACAACACAAGTTGACGCAGAGTGGAAGTGTGGAACATATAAGGAGGAGAAAGCAAGATTAAATACCCAGGTTGACGCCGAAAGTGAAGCTGCGCGTTGGAGGAACTGAGCGACCATCTACTCCATAAGCTACGTTAGCACCGGTGTTAGCCGCGTTAACGTTGGAGTTTACTTCCGGATCAAGGCCTTTGTATTTGGTGAAGGTGTATACATTCTGCACTAGGGTGTACAGGCGCACATTGTTCAAACCAATACGCTTAGCTATGTCCGATGGCAGGTTGTATCCTAGACTCAACTGACGCAGGCGCAGGAAATCACCGTTTTCCAGCCATCGGGTGGAGGCTATGTTGGATTGCGCATCACGCAACACTTGTTTCGGAATGTCCGTGTTTTGACCAGGCGCAGTCCAGCGGTCTTTGATTTCGTTGATGTTGTTCTGGAAATTGCTGCTGAGCAACGCCTGACGGTAGCCATTGTAAACCTTATTGCCACCGCTGTACTGCAGGAAAACGCCTAACTCGACACCTTTGAAGGCAAACGTGTTATCAAATCCACCGAAGAAAGTTGGATATCCGCTTTCTTTCGTGTATTTGAAATCACCCGCGTTGATAGCTGTAGTGGGTTCTCCGTTGGCATCCAACCAGCGGCCGATAGAGAAGCCAGTGCCGGCTGGAGTTGCCCAGGCAGCATCATACTGCTTGATGTTACCATCCTTATCGTAGAACTGAGCGTTACCATTATCAGGATTTACTCCGGCCCATACCGGCAGGAAATAAACACCTAGGCTTCTACCTACGCTGGCGCGCTGGTTGGCCTGAATGATGTCGTTAGGAGTCGACAGACTAGTTACCCGGTTTTTGATGATGGAACCGTTAATAGAGGAAGTCCAGGAGAAACCATTTTCCAACTGTATGTTCGTCGTGTTCAAGGTCAGTTCCACACCCCGGTTATACATCGAGCCGATGTTGCGGCTGATGGAGGTGTTTGGAACACCTGTGGTCCGCAGGGTTGGGGCCAACAGCAACAGGTCGCTGATGTCGTTGTTGAAATAGTCAAACACAACGTTCACCCGGTTGTTCAGCAAGGAAGCATCAAAACCAATGTCCAGTTTCGTTGACTTTTCCCACTGTAACGAAGGGTTACCTACCTGAGTGATCGTAAAGCCGTTCAGATCGGCGTAGAGGCCACCACCAACAAGAGTACGGGAGGCATAATTGCCTATACCATTGGAGTTACCTACCGATCCATAGCTGGCGCGGAGTTTCAGGTCATTGATGACCGATATATTCTCCATGAAACCTTCCTCAGAAATACGCCAGCCGATGCCACCACCAGGGAATATACCGCTTTGGTTATTAGCTCCAAATACAGATGAGGCATCTCTACGCAGCGAGAACGAAGCGTAATACTTATTCGAGAAAGTATAGTTTGCGCGTCCGAAGTAAGACTGAAAGCCGTTAGCTGCCAGACCACCGCCGCCAGGAGCCTGCGAGGTGAAAACGTTATCGATGATCGACTGGAACTTGGTGTCAGAGAAACCACCAGCAACAGTATAGATCTGCCGGACTTTAGTTTCTTGATATTCAACGCCAGCAGTAACGTCAACCGTATGATTTTCGGCGAATGTATTACTATAGTTGGCATAGTTCTGCCAGTTGAATTGGGTGCGGTCTGTATTGTAATCCTGCACCAAGCCTAGCTGCCCTGGGCCCAACGCAAACCGGCCTAGACCAGCAATACGTGGGTCGCTATACTGTTCTTCGAAGTTAGTAGTGTAATCGACACCATATCGGGTGGTTAGCTGTAGGCCTTTAATCGGCTCTACAGTTAGATAACCGTTGCCCAAGATTCGTTGCGACGTATTCTCGTTTTTGTTGAGATTAAGTACTGCCGGAATATGGTTAAAAGCATTGGGTGCGTAAGAAGCATTTGGCAGCAAGTTGTTACCATTGCCAATGTTGAATACACTATTTAGATAGTAAGAACCATCTGGATTGTATGCTGGCACGTTAGGTGGAGCCGTGTAGCCCGATACCGTTGCACCAGCAAGAGCGGTTTCGCCGTTAATACCTTGGTTGAATGCTTTCGAGTAGCTAAGGCTGACACCTGATTTGAGCCACTTTTTAGGCGTTAAATCCAGATTTAATCGTCCTGAACCGCGCCGTAAGCGGTTGTTCACAATGATACCCTTCTGATCATTCCAGTCGCCGGAACCATAGTAGCTTGCAAACTCATTGCCGCCCGATAGAGCTACTTGGTAGTTCTGTTGCGTACCATCTTGGAAAATCTCCTTGATCCAGTCAGTTTCATCATTGATACCATCCCCGTTTACATCAACAGGCTGTGCGATATTGATGGGAAACGTAGTATTAACGACCCCATTCGAGCTACCGAAGCGGCTATTATTAGCCTTCTCGTTGCTTATGGTCTGAAAGTCAGCGGCATTCAGCAAGTCAGGCGTGCGAATAGCTTGCTGAAATCCGTAGAAAGAGTTAATTGAAATACGGTTTTGACCAGATTTACCACGTTTGGTAGTAATAATAATGACCCCGTTAGCAGCACGCGAGCCGTAGATAGCCGCGGCAGATGCGTCTTTCAACACGTCTACCGATTGAATATCATTGGGGTTGATATCTGCCAAAGGGTTATAGCGTGTGGAAAGCACATTGCCCTGAGGTGCAGTGTTCAACGGAACACCGTCCAAAACATAGAGGGGCTCTGAGCTACCGCTAATGGAGTTGGCGCCACGAACGCGCACAGCAACCCGGTCGCCCAAGGTACCACCCGTGATGTTGGCATTTACGCCAGCCATACGACCTTGCAGTGCTTGGTCAACGCTTTGTACTGGCTGGAGCAACAGTTTCTCTTCCTTCACCTGTGCTACTGAGCCAGTGATGTCTTTCACATCCTGTGAGCCACCGTAGCCAGTAACTACCACCTCACTCAAAGACTTAGTGTCAGGTGCTAAGCCTATGTTGATCGGGCCATCAGTTATAGGGAGTTCAATAGAAGTGTAGCCAACTGAACTGATGGAAATAGTAGTAGCTGACGTAGGTGCTGTTAGCGTAAAAGTACCATCAGAGTTAGTGGATACCCCGTTAGTTGTACCCTTAACCAGTACCGTCACACCTGGCAGGCCATCACCGGTGGTGCGGTCTGTCACCCGGCCGGAAATAGACCGGGTCTGTGCAGTTGCCTGAGTCGCTACTAAGGCAACTAAGGGTAATGTTGTGAGCAGAAGTTTTTTCATGAAGAGCGGGAAAAATTAGAAAGGTGTGTGTGAATTGCTTCTTTATCTAAGGTATTGCTAAAATACTACTTGAATCTTTAATAGAATTGCATTTTGCTGCTTGGCTCTGCCTATTCTCGCTGAATGCGTCCTTTTACCCTGCAAGAGTGCCTGTTTGCATGCTGCAAAGGCATATAAGGCAGTCAAGGCAACAAACATTTTCGGCTAAGAAAAGGAATGCCCCGTGTTGTGAATATTAAAATATAATTTAAAAATTGTATATATTTTATATGATTATTTTGTGATAATATAAATATATATGAGTAGAATGCTAGTGATTTGTACATATCTAACCTTACACCAACCTGCGTCGCTGATTTGCTGTGAGACAAATGAGTGACGCCACCAACATCACGGTTTCCGGTTTGGCTAGCGCAAGTCTGTCGCTGAAATCAACCTCGGAAGACAGGTAATTCCCTGTTAGACCGCTCTTATGCACTGGTCTGCCTCGCGCATAAAGTTCGGCTGCAGAGTTATCCGTAGAGAGGAGAAGAATGCATGTTATGGCATTGAATTGTTTTTAAGCAATTTTTAATATGATTAAATTTACTATTGATGAAGATATGCTTACATAATAGAGCCGCATGGATTAGAGTTTCAATAAATGTTCATGTAGTTGATTACTTTTAGCGAAGAATTAAGAGCAATGGTTGAAACTTTTCAGTTTTGAACATCAAATCCTATCTTGGAACTCAGTTTAACTCACCAAACCTTTTTCACTCACATGCGGAAAATTTTATTGACGGCGGCTCTTGTCGCGCCCGTACTGTTGCAGCAGGCGGCCGCGCAGAACCGGCAAATCTCTGGGCGGGTCACTGACCGCGCTACAGGTCAGGGTCTGCCAGGTGTTACGGTACTCGTAAAAGGCACAACCAACGGGGTATCCACTAATTCTGATGGGTCCTATACCATTAGTGCTCCTGCAACTGCAACTACTCTGTCGTTTTCATCTATCGGCTTCGTAGCGGTAGAGCGTGCCATTGGCGATGCTTCTACTATTGATATCGGACTGGCTACTGATTCTAAGCAACTTAATGAAGTAGTTGTAACTGCCGTAGGTATCGAACGTCAAGAGAAGACGCTGGCCTACTCTGTAGACGTAATCAACAACCGTTCGCTTACGCAAGGCCGTGAAACAAACCCCATAGCAGGCTTGCAGGGTAAAGTTTCTGGCGTGAATATCTCCAAGTCAGGCGGTGGGGTGAACAGCGCTACCCGTATTACCTTACGTGGTCAACGTTCTTTGCAGCAAGATAACCAGCCACTTTTCGTTGTGGATGGTATTCCGATTGACAATTCTAACACTCTAGCTACTAATGCTGGTGTAGATACCGGTAACCGTGTGGGTGATATCAACCCAGATGATATCGAAACCATGACGGTGCTGAAGGGCCCAAGTGCAGCAGCTCTATACGGTTCGCGAGCTTCCAATGGAGCTATCATCATCACTACCAAAACAGGTAAGGATGCCGCAATTCGTGGAAAAAAAGCGGAAATAACTTACACCAGCTCCTTTACCGGAGAAAGTGTTCTGAAATTTCCGGATTTCCAAAATAGCTATGGTAGTGGTTATGACCTGGATACGTACATTCCTTATGAGAATACGAACTATGGACCTCGCTTCGATGGTAGCCCAGTTCAGCTAGGGCCACCAGCACTAGATGGCTCTATTCAAACTATTCCATACTCCGCGGTTAAGGATAACGTTAAGGACTTCTTCAACACGGGTACTACGTTCCAGAACACGTTGGCTTTCCAAGGTGGTACAGCTAAGTCAAACTTTTATCTGTCGTTCTCCGATGCCAAATCAAAGGGCATCATCCCGGACGATGAGTTCCGTCGTAATACGCTCAAACTGACAGCGGCTACATCTTTAGCTAATAAAGTAACAGCTAGCACTTCCATTAATTACAACCACAATAAAACGGATGTAACGTGGAATGAGAGCAATGCTGGTGTAATAAATAACGTATTTCAGGTTTCGCGGCAGGTTGACCTATCTAAGTATAAGGACCTGAACGACAAGTTTTCGAGCCGAGACGGTTTCTTCAATGGTTACTATGCTAACCCTTACCAAACCATTGACGACAACCGGTACATCAGCAATCTTGACCGTGTAATTGGCAACGTTACGCTGGGCTATGCCGCTACGGATTGGTTGAACTTTACCTACCGTATAGGCTCGGACGTTTCTTTTGACCGTCGGAAGGAGCGCTCGGCTATTGCCTCTTACGTTACAAGAGCTGGGGTAGACAGACCAACCGCTACTCCAGGCTACTTACGCGAGGGCTCGATTTTCGTTAGCGACCTGACCAGTGATCTGTTGGCAACTATCAAGCGGGACATTACGCCTGATTTTTCGTTCCAATTGATCTTGGGTAATAACATTCGTTCGCGCAATACCCAATCTACCGGCGTTGTTGCTAATGCTCTGGCTCTACCTGGGTTCTATAATCTGAGCACACGTATCGGTGAATTAGGGGGTGAGGAATCTACTAACAGGAGACGTTTGGTAGGTGCTTATGGTGACCTTACCCTTTCGTTCCGGGATTACTTATTCGTGACAGCTACTGGTCGAAACGACTGGACTTCTACGTTGCCAAAAAGCAACCGTTCCTACTTCTACCCTTCGGCTGGTGTCGGCTTTGTATTCACAGAAGCAATTTCGGCTCTGAAGGATAATACCATATTGACCTATGGTAAACTACGTGCCAGCTACGCGCAAGTAGGTAGTGACACTGACGCATACCAGTTGAACACCACTACTCCAGCTGGGGCAGGCTTTCCCTACGGATCTAATGTTGGTTATACCCTCAGCAACACCAGCAATAACCCCGATCTAAAGCCTGAACGTACTACTTCTTACGAAGGTGGTATTGAATTTGGCTTCCTGGATGACCGTATTGGTGGTGAGGCCACGTATTATCAGTCCAGAACGACGGATCAGATCATTCGTTTGGGCGTGCCTTCTACCACTCTATTCTCTCAAGCTAACCTGAACGTTGGCGAAGTGAAGAATAAGGGGTTTGAATCTTCCTTGCGAATTACTCCCGTACGCACGGAGAGTGGTTTCCGCTGGGATATTGGTGCCAACTTCTCTACCAACAAAAACGAGGTAGTAAGCTTGATCGGTAATATCAGAGCACTGGATATCAGCACCTCTCTTCGTGGGGTGGTAGCAGCAGCCGTAGTAGGAGAGTCATTCCCAATGCTTCGTGGTTCCGCTTTCCTACGGGACCCTCAGGGCCGCGTTGTAGTGAATGGAACGACTGGCTATCCGATTCGGGATACCCAGACTCGCAACTTAGGTCAAGTCAACCCCAAGTATATTATCGGTGGCAACATGACTTTTGCCTATAAAGGGCTTCGGTTGACCGGTGTTATCGATATGCGCCGTGGTGGGTATATGTACTCGGGTACCAAATACAACCTTGCGTTTACGGGGTCTTCTGTTGAAACGGCGGAGTATGACCGTCTGCCGTTTGTATATCCGAATTCGGTAATCCAAAATGCGGATGGCACATTCACGCCGAATACTACGGTGAAAACGGCAGATGGCGGATTCGATCTGTTCTATAGCAACCTGTCCAACGCTGTTGCAGAGTACAATATCATCAAGTCAGACTACTTCAAGTTGCGCGAGGTATCGTTAACCTACGATCTGCCACAAACCCTACTTGAAAAGTCTCCCTTCGGCCGGGCATCTATCGGTGTAAATGGACGGAACTTGCTGCTATTTGTTCCTGGTGAGAACAAGTTCATTGATCCGGAATCCAACCTGCAGGGTAGCTCTAGTAATATTCAGGGTATCGAATACAATGGTATTCCAACAACCCGCAGCTACGGCGCTAACCTCACAATTACTTTCTAATCTTTCTGATTAGAGGGAACTAACGATAGGTTAGTTATGCTAACCTTAAATCACGACTTCTTCTTTTTCATCATATGAAAAACCTCTTTTTGCGCAAATCCGTTCTGGGCGGATTAATGCTGGGAGCTCTTGCGTTAACTGCTTGCGATAACTTTCTCGACGTTAACGAAAACCCCAACAACCCGGAGAATGTACGATATCCCCTAGTTCTTCCCAATGCGCTTAATAGGCCATTGGCGACAGTAGGTAGTCCTCTTAACATCTTGGGTAACCTGTGGACGAACAACTGGGCGCAGGCTTCTGACTTCCTGTTTTATTTGCCACAAAATCAGTACAACCTAACGCCCACTACGTATGATGGCTCTTGGCAGAATATGTACTCGGGGGCAATAGCTGATTTGCGTTACATTGAGGTAAATGCACAAGAGGCTAGTGATAAAAACTATGTGGCCATTGCTAAAATTATGGAAGCATATAGCTTCCAGATTTTGGCAGACGGCTGGGGAGACATTCCCTTTACAGATGTTTTGGCTATCGATCCGCGTAAACCCGTAACGAATCTGACGCCTAAGTATGATGCAGCGGAAAGCGTGTATGACGGTATCATCACGCTACTCAATGATGGCTTAGCTCAGATTGATGCAAATGCTCCCCGCCCTAATGGTCAGCAGGACATCTACTTCGGGGGAGATATGGCTAAATGGCGTCGTTTTGCAAATACGCTGAAGCTGCGTGTTTACATGCGTCAAAGCCGGGCTAGAGATTCCAAAGCCAAGGCTGGTATTCAGGCTATGCAACAAGCTGGAGCCCAATTTCTGGGAGCTAGCGACAATGTGGCTGGTAATCCTGGATATAGCAACGCAACTGGACGCCTGAATCCCCTGTACGAAAGCATTGGCTTTACGCTCACGGGTGCCAATACTTCAGGTTACAATGCTACCAGGGCTAACGTATTCGCGCTTAATTATCTTCGCGAAACGGGAGATACTTTACGTCTGAAAGCCTTGTATGCGCCACGTCCTGGCACTACTACAAGTAGCTCTAAAAACTACTACGGCGTTGTAAATGGTGTTGGTACTTATGCTCCCTCTGTTTCGCAGCAGGTGTCACCTGTAGGCCCAGCAATTATTCGCTCTTTTGCAAACCAAGGTTTTGCTGCTCCTGTGTACCTGATGACGGCTGCAGAGTCATATTTTCTGCAAGCTGAAGCTGTTGAACGAGGGTATATGACTGGCATAGCTAAGACACTGTATCAGACCGGTATTGAGGAGTCGTTCAAGTTACTGGGGTTAACGACTGCACAAGCTAGTGCTTACTATAATACCTCTAAATCCAATCCTGCTCCTAAAAACTACTACGGCATTCAGCCTGCTGCAGTTTTGAACGCGGCGGCAGGGCAGTTGGATTTGAAAGTAGTAAGCCCTAAGTACGATGATGCTACTTCTACGGAGCAAAAAATTGAGGCCATTGTAACCCAGAAATGGATTGCTAATAATGGCTACAATGGTTACGAATCTTGGAGCGAGTTCCGTCGCACAGGATATCCCCGTGGTAACTATATCTCTCTTAGTGCACGTCAGCGTAGCTTCCCTGTTCGGCTACCTTATCCACAAACAGAGGCAAATAACAATCCCAACACTCCTACTGGTGTCACGTTGTTTGCACCCCGTTTGTTCTGGGATATAGACTAGACAAAATTAACAACACAAAAAAGCCCGCTGAATTAATTCAGCGGGCTTTTTTGTGTTGTTAATTTTAATCAATTAACGCATTGGCAATATGAAACAGAGGACATCATATTGCTGAAGACATCAACTCTGCATCAGGTACCCCTTGATGTACTCCTCCAAATCTCCATCCAGCACGTTTTGCACATCCGTGCGTTCAATACCGGTGCGCAAGTCCTTGATGAGCTTGTACGGGTGAAGAACGTAGTTGCGGATCTGGGAGCCAAAGTCAATGCGGCGCTTGCCCGCTTCTACGGCGTCGCGGGCAGCGTTGCGCTTGTCCATCTCAATCTGGTGCAGCCGCGACTTGAGCATGCGAAGAGCGTGCTCTTTGTTCATGAGCTGACTGCGTTCAATCTGTACGGCGATGATAATACCGGATGGGGCGTGGGTTAGGCGTACGGCCGTTTCTACCTTGTTCACGTTCTGGCCACCGGCTCCGCCAGCCCGGAAGGTATCCCAACTGATATCGGCCGGATTTATCTCGATCTTGATGGTGTCATCAATAACCGGATAGGCGAAAACCGACGCGAAGGAGGTATGACGTCGACCACTGCTGTCGAAGGGTGACATCCGCACGAGGCGGTGGACCCCTATTTCGCTTTTGAGGTAGCCGTAGGCAAACGGGCCATCTATTTCCAGGGAAGCGGACTTGATACCGGCTCCTTCGCCGGGCTGGTAGCTGACTTGGCGCACCGTGAAGCCCTGCTTTTCGCCCCACATGATGTACATGCGCATCAGCATCTCGGCCCAGTCCTGGCTTTCAGTACCACCGGCCCCGGGGTTGATGTCGATGATAGCGGAAAGCTGGTCTTCCTCGTTGGAGAGCATCCGTTTAAACTCCAGCCGCTCTACTGCCTGTTGGGCCGCATTAAACTCCTGCTGAATTTCGGATTCCTCCACGTCGCCTTCACGGTAAAAATCGTAGAGGACTTCGACGTCACCGACTAGCTTTTCAACGGCTTCGTAGTCGTCAGTCCAGACTTTAACAGCCTTGATTTCCTTCATCACGGCCTCTGCTTTCTTGGAATCATCCCAGAAGCCCGGAGCTGTGGTCTGTTGTTCGGTTTCTACTACCTGAGCTTTGCGACTATCGTAGTCAAAGATACCTCCTCAGGGCCTCAGCGCGGCCCTTCAACTCCTTCACCTGGTCGTAGGTCATGGAAAAAAATGCGTGAATGGATAAAATGAGAATAGGCACTGCTTAGGAAGCACAGCCTGATCAAAGGTCGGAAGAAAATAGCCGGAAAATGAAACCGGGTGCTACCAGTGGCTGGCCAGCCACTGGTAGCACCCGGTTCAGGTGTCTGAATAAAGCGGGCTAGCTCTGCACGCGTACCATCCAACCGTGAGTATCAGTAGCCTCACCGCTGCGAATGGCGGCCAAGGTAGCCGAAACCCGGTGAGAGAAGGCATTAGCTGGGACAGTCGGCAGTGTGTAGTCGTCACCCTGGTAGCCGATGACGGCAATAGGTGCGATGGTAGCGGCCGTGCCTACGCCGAATGCTTCCTGGAGGGTTCCCGCAGCGTGAGCCGCCAGAATTTCCAACGCGGATACTTTGCGCTCTTCAACCGGCATGCCCCAATCGTGAGCCAATTGCAATACGCTACGGCGGGTAATCCCATCCAAGATGGAGGTGCTAAGGGCGGGCGTCACCAAGCGGCCGTCGATAACGAACATGGCGTTCATTGTGCCGGATTCCTCCACGTATTTGTGCTCCGAGGCATCGGTCCAGATGAGCTGGTTGTAGCCTTCCTGCTGAGCCAGTTTGGTAGGGTACATGGCGGCGCCGTAGTTGCCGGCATTCTTGGCGAAGCCTGCGCCGCCTTCGGCTGAACGCACGTACTTCTCCTCGAAGCGCACCCGCAGTGGCTTGCTGTAGTACAGCCCTACCGGGCAGGTAATGATCATGAAGCGGTAGGAATCCGAGGGGCGCACGCCCAGCATACCGTCGGTGGCAAACATGAAAGGACGAATGTAGAGGGCACTACCCGTAAAGTTGGGTACCCACTCCGCATCCAGCCGAATCAGTTGGCTCAGGCCCTGCATAAAAATATCCTCCGGAATGGCAGGCATGCACATGCGCTCCGCTGAAGCATTCAGACGGTGCCAGTTGTCAAGCGGCCGAAAAATATAGATGTCGTTATCCTGGTTCTTGTAGGCCTTCATGCCTTCAAAAATGGCTTGGCCGTAATGCAACGCCGAGTTGGCGGGGTTCACGGATATGTCACCGTAAGGCACAATCTGCGGTTCCTGCCACTCGCCGTTCTCATAGTCAACCACCAGCATGTGATCAGCAAATGTTTTGCCGAATTCAAGCTGGTCAAAATCTACTTCCGGCAGGCGCGAAGACGTAGCGCGCTGCGTTGGGATGGTGAGGGTGTCAATCATGCGAAATGGGGTGGGAGAAGGTGGAGGAAACACAAGGGCCGGTCATCTTGGGGGCAGGGAGATACGAAACCATTGTGCGGAGCGGGTGGGGGAGTAGGAAAGCGGAACGAGTAGTAAAGGTGCGGAATTTCTTCCGAACACTTGTTAGTCTGGCATAGTGCCGGACCTCACATACGAGGTTCCCATTTCACTTCTTCGGCGTTCAGTTCATGGGCCATCTGGCGGCTGAGAACGAAGAGAAAATCGGAGAGGCGGTTGAGGTACATGATGACCAACTCAGCCACGAAAGATTCTTCCTGGAGCTGAATGACCAGTCGCTCGGCGCGCCGGCAGACGCACCGGGCAAGGTGAGTAAATGACACCGCCTGATGCCCGCCGGGCAGAACAAATACGCGTAGCTCCGGCAAACCGTCATTCATGCGGTCCATTTCCTGTTCCAGCAGCGTAATGTCCTCCGCGTGCAGGTCGGGAATCTTCATTTTCGACTTCTCGGGGTCGGAAGCCAGTGACGCACCGATGGTGAATAGGCGGTCTTGGATTTCCTTGAGTAACGGGCGACGGGCGGCATTCACCTCTTGGTCGCGCACGAGGCCGATATAGGAATTTAGCTCATCCACCGTCCCGTAGCATTCAATACGCAGACTGGACTTGGGCACACGCGTGCCGCCGATGAGGGAAGTCAGGCCCTTGTCGCCGGTTTTGGTATAGATTTTCAAAGGAGAAGCAGAAAAAAGGTGGAAGGAGAATCCTACTACCCGCAACGCCCCAAAAGGTTCCGGAGAACTGGCTAGTGATTGGCCAACTGATGCGCGGCTACGTCCTGATTAAACACATCAGATTCCACGAGGCCGTCGCGCAGACGCACAATACGGTGCGCGTGCCGGGCAATATCCTCTTCGTGGGTAACCATAATAATGGTGTTGCCACGCACGTACAGGGCCTCAAACAGCTCCATGATTTCATGGCTGGTGCGGGTGTCGAGGGCACCGGTTGGTTCGTCGGCCAGGATGATGCTGGGGTTGTTGACGAGAGCCCGCGCAATGGCGACGCGCTGGCGTTGCCCACCCGAAAGCTCATTGGGCTTGTGCAGAGCCCGTTCTGCCAAACCTACGCTGCGTAATGCCTCCCGAGCCATTTCCTGCCGCTCACTCTTGCCATAGCCGGCATAAATAAGTGGCAGAGCTACATTATCAAGGGCAGTGGCGCGGGGCAGCAGGTTGAAGGACTGAAATACGAAGCCGATTTCCCGGTTACGCACATCTGCCAGCTGATTGTCCGTCATGTTGCTGACGTCCTTCCCGTTGAGGATGTAGCTGCCGCCTGAAGGCGTATCGAGGCAGCCGACGATGTTCATGAGGGTAGATTTGCCTGAGCCCGAGGGGCCCATAAAAGCAACATACTCGCCGCGCTGAATGGTAATGGATACCGATTGCAGAGCGTGAATTTCCTCCGTCCCCATCCGGTAGACCTTGGAAATATCAGTGGTTTCGATGACGGGAGGCAGCATAACCGAAGGGCCGGGGTTAGTTCCAGGGGGCGGTGGCGGCCGACTTAGCCGTGCGGCGCGCCTCATACTCTGTACGAAAGGTAGCGTAATCTACGGGGGAAAGCAATGTGCCCAACCGGTAGAGCGGTGACTGGGCATACTCCGTGAGGCCTACCGGTACCGAGGCCAGCACGTAGGCTTTTAACAGCGCAACGGAGCCGGGGTTTACTTCAATGCCCCGGAGCAACGTGTTGTAGGCCGCATTATAATCGCGCCGGGTGGTATGAAAAGCCGCCGCCGCTACCAGCGCATTTTCGGCAAAGGGCGCTTCCCGAACCAGTTGCGCGTACAGGCGGGCAGCCTCCTGAGGTTGCTGGGCAGCCTCGGCGAGAATAGCCTGAAAGTACAGGCGCTGAAACAGGTCGAAGCCTGTAAAACGGCCTTTCTGCACCAATTGACGCAACTCCGGTACCTGTCGGCCGCGTACGTACAATTCCCCGCGAAGCACATTCCAAGGCGATGCTCCGATGGCGGTTATGGCTGGCGCGTACTGCTGCACCGCCTGTTGCGTAATGGGCAACTGCCCCGACTGCAGCGCCCGGGGCAGCTGGGCCAGCAACGCAGTATTGCGCAACGCCTCATTTGTAATTGACAGAGCGGCCGGCACCTGCTGAGCAGCCGGTAGCTCGTCGCCACGTACTACCAGGTATTGCGTCCGTAATGAGTCGGGGGCCTGGAGGTAGCGGGAACGGAAATCCGGTTCCAGAATGGTGAGCAGCCGTTGGATGGAAACTGCCCCGGCAGGCGTAGCACCCGTGAGGGCACGGGCGGCAACCCGGCGGGCGGAATCGGGCTGGTTAATGAGCGCCAGCGCGTAAGCTTCCGGTAAGGCCACCAGCGAAGATTCGTTTTGCCGAGCTTCGTTAAGGCGAGCTGCCGCCGGTACTGTCAAACCCTGGTCAATCAGCCACAGGCCCTGCAGTTGCTGGTAATACGCCGTGGCCGGGCTGGAGCCGGTAGCCAGCGGCACAATGGTCGTCTGAGCAGCCACGGGACGGCCGCCGTAGTGCTGGGTAAAGGCCCTCAGGAACGTCAGCTGGTCTAGGTAGCCTTCATTAACCGGACGAGCAGCCAGACGGGGCAGTACAGGCAGCAGCGTTGTATCGTGACGTAAGGCACGGGACAGGCCCTCGTGGTATAGCCGCGCGAAACGGGCGGGGGAAAGTACGGTTGCCGTGTCGGGCGAATCAGTAAGGGAAGCGGGCTGACCTGTGAGCTGGGCCAGCAGCAGGACGTTACTTTGCACGGCAGCATCGGGGCTGGCGGCGGAGACTTGTGCCAGTTTGGCGGCCTCGGGCCACTGCTGCTTGCTGATGAGGTAAGCCAGCTGGTTGGCCAGGAACGTGGGGTTATCGGGGGAGGCTGCCTCAGCGCGGTTCTGGTAGAACGCTACCGAATCGGTTAGGCTGGAGCGGGAGTAGAGCTGGGCCAGGTCGCTGTTGAGGGCCGCGCTGTTGGGAGTGGTTTTCAGGGCCTGACGCAACACGGCCAAACGGTCGAAAAAGTCGCTCGGCTCATTGTAGAGAGCCGCCAGCCGCAGGGAAATCTTTTCGGAAGGGCGGCGGGATAAAGCGCGACGCAGAATGTTAATTTCGTTCTGGCGTTGCAGCCGGAACCGGTAAAGAGCCGCCCGGCCCAAGCTGGCCTTGTGGTTATGCTGGTCGAGAACGTCACTCTCCGCGTAATACCGCTCGGCCAGTAAGGCCTGCGCCATATCGTCGGGCGCATATTCGCTTTCCAGGCGCGACAGGTCGCCCAGGTTATTGAAGGAGGCTGCCTGTACCTGATCCAGCAGAAAGAAGTTATTGCGCATTTCCACCGCTGCCAGCACTGCCAGGCCCAGGATGTACATGGCATAGAACGGAAAGCGTCGCGGCTCGAAAACTACCCGGTGCACAGGTAGCTTTTTGCGCAGCAAGGGAGCAAAATTCAGCAGCACGTACAGGAGGAACGCCCCACCCACGCATAGAAACGCTAGGGCCGTGAAGTCGCGGCCGGCCTGTAGCATGGGGTCGTTGGCGGTGGCCAGAGCATAGCCCAGCACTGCTGCCGCCAGCAATACCAGGACGAGGTATACCGTAGGCGCGGCCAGTTGAGCGGGCACCCAATCGGCAAACGTAACGGCCCGGCGGCGCAGGCCCAGCCAGCCAATCAGAACGGCCGGAATCAGCAGCACGAAGGGGTCGAGGTGCAGGCTGGGCAGCACCAGTAGCTCACTCTGGTTGAGATAATACAGCAGCAGCATGCCCAGATACAACCCGCTGGCCAGCAGAAAAGGCAGCAGCCCGTAGCGGCCGGCCGGTGTTTCGGCCTGGGTATTGAGCCAGAGCAACCCGTGAAGGTTTTCAAACGCTACCCAGACTACCAGTAAGGCGAAAGCAACGGCTCCGCTGGCCGTGAAAAAGGCACTCAGATGCAGGGCCGTAACCTCTGTCGGACCGGGGCTGCGCAGGAACAGCAGTGCCCCAAGCCCCACCACCAGCGCGGCAAACACCCCCAGGCGTAGGCCAAACGAAGTATCAGGGCGGAAGGCGTGGAAGTAGTAGGCCGGAAGGCCCAAGCCTGCCAGCGCCAGCAACAGAAAGTACTGCTTCTGCCCATCGAAAACGCCCAGCAAATCCGCATTGAGCGACATCAGCAGGAAAATGACCAGCGCCATACCGGCAATAAAGGCCGGCCGCGCCAGGCTGTTGACCGTGGCCAGAAAATATACCAGGGCCACTCCCAGCAAGGCAACTAAGGCAAAAGCCGCGTCGGGCCGCAGGAAGGGGCCGGCTACGTCGTAGGTCTGGGTGATGAGGTAGCCGTTGGCCTGTATGGGTAGGTTTTCGGTCCCGATGGTTACCTGGGCTACGGTAGCCGGTATGGGCGTCAGCTGAGCTACCGCCTGCACGGGCAGCACCGTGTCTTCGGCGGTGAAATAATGCCAGCCTGCCAGTACTACGGCCACCGCCGCGCACAAAGCCAGAACCAGGAGCGGGCCGCGCCAAAAGGTGGGACGGCCGGGGGCGGGGAGCAGGGCAGGAGCAGGCACCGGCAGCTATTCCAGTACTTTAGGTACGCGGAAATAATCGGAATCCTTGCGCGGGGCGTTGCGCAGGCCATCCTGGTGGCTTACCGTATTGTGGGCCTCATCGGGGCGCAGCACGTTGATTTCCTGGGAGAGGTGCACAAGGGGCTCCACGTCATCGGTATTGAGCTGGCGGAGCTGGTCTACCCAATCCAGAATCTTATTCAGGTCGCCGAGCATCTGCTGCTCTTTGGTATCGTCGAATTCGAGGCGGGCCAGATGGGCCAGGCCGCGGAGAGTGGCAAGGTCGGTACTCACGGGGAGGAGAAAAGTAAAAGAGGGAAAGTCAAAAGTAAAAGTCGGCGGGCAAAGCTAGGCGGGCGTCCGTTTCCGCGCTGGCTGTGCCGGCTCGGTTTTCGGGCGGCGCCAGGTACTGGGTTCCGGAACGCCGCCAGCTTCTGGCTGCAGGGCACTGGCAATAACGTCGTAGGCACGCTGCTTGATACGTGGTGCATCGGCCGCCGTGAGGCCAGTGGTAACAATCGGCTCGTGTACGATGATGGCCAGGGGCGAGTAGCGCACCCGCAGCCCCCCGGGAACATCGGGCATGAAGCGGTGGTTCAGCGGCATGGTAATGGGTACAACCGGTACGCCCGCCGCAATAGCCAGCTGAAACGCACCGTCCTTGAATTCGTCCAGCTGCTGCCCCGGCTGCTTGCCAATACGCCCTTCGGGAAAGATAACCACCGAGCGGCCCGCTTCCAGCGTGCGGCGGGCCTGCACCATGGCCCGACCCCGGCTCACGGCACTGTCCCGGTCAACGGTGATATAGGCACTGCCGAAAATAGGTCCCCAGGCGGGTACTTTGGCCAGGGAGCTTTTGCCCATGATGTTGAGCCAGCCCGGAATAGTACGGAACAGCAGCAGAATATCAATGTAGGAGCTGTGATTGGCTACGTACACATACGGCTGCTGCGCCGGCAGCGCAGAGGCCCGCACCGTTTTAACCGGTACGCCCCACATGAGAATAGACAGCCGGCTCCAGGCCCGGTTAAGCGTATGCAGATGCCGGTGCCATTGCGGCCGGCGGCTCAGCAGTAGTTGCAGCGGGTACGTCAGCACAAAAGGCAGCACGAACCAGAACGTAGCCCAGGTGGTGTACAACCGATGACCGACATAGCGAAGCAGACGCGACATAAGCACAAAAGTACGGTGTTAAGCGAGGAATGTGGCGAAGCCGGCAAGAACCGCCCGTCCGCGTGAACAACCGATGAACTGCCCGGCAGCTTTGGCCAGCCAGGACGGGCCACGCCGAAACTACCTCAACTGCCCAGCAGCCGTGCGGCTTTCAGCAGGCCGGCCACGCTGATGGCATCGGTAATACGGTTGTCCATTACCAGCTGCACGGCCTCGCTCAAGGGGAGTTTCCACAGACGCAGGTCCTCGGTTTCTTCCGGCTCAGTTTCGCCCTGGGTCAGGTCCTGGGCCAAGAATACGAAGCCTTCCTCGTCCGTCACCGAGTTGGAAGTGTGTAGGCGCATGATGTTGGTCCAGCGGGCGGCCAGCAGGCCGGTTTCCTCGCGCAGTTCCCGCTGGGCCGACTCCAGAATATCCAGCTCCACGGGGCCGCCGCCCATCGGAATTTCCCAGCTGTATTCGTTCAGGGTATAGCGGTACTGGCCCACCAGCCAGGTATTGCCGTCGGCATCTACCGGAATGATGCCCAGGGCCTTGTTTTTCATCGATACCACCCCATAGATACCCGGGTTGCCGGCCGGGTTGATGATCTGGTCCTCACGGACCCGAATCCAGGGGTTCTGGTACTTTAGGTCGGTGCCCTGTACCTGCCAGGGGTTGTGCGTTTCGTCGAACTCAGGGCCGGAAAAGGTGGGCATGTGCGGTAGGATAAACAGTACCAGAAGGCTGTAAAGATACGAGTCCGGCAGGCCTTACTCCGGGAAGATTTCCTCTCGCCGGGCGGAATCCGCCGTTGGCCGGGTAGCATGCCTTGTTAATCAAATAAAGCGGCCACGGGCTACGCAATCCTATACCTTTGACTTACTAATTATTCAGCGCGCGTAGGGTTCATGGAAAGGAAGACTCTCACCGCGTAGTGTTGGTGCCTGGCAAAAGGAGTAGGGTGGATGAATGACATTTTGCCGGCCAATGCGACGGAAAAGGCCGCTGCCTCGGGCAGCGGCTTTTTTATTTTCCGGCCACTCTCAGAAGTGTGTTTAGGCGGCTGCTTCGTACGCCGGCCCAAATCCTGTAAGCTCTGGAAGCCAACCCCGCACGAAACGGCCGCGTAACAAGCCTCTACCAGCCGTTCACTTTCCGGCCGGTGTCTTGTTTTATTATGGCGAACCAATCAAAAAACCAGACTTCTCAACCCCAACCCGGCGACCCACTATTCAACCTGAAACACGCCGAAGCCGAATCGGCGCTGGCTCAGAATACCGGCGGCCTTGGCCCCACCACCAACGTGTATACCACCACCGACGAAGAGGAAGGCCTGGATGAAGGCCCCCGCGACAAACAGGGCTTCCGTCGGGGTGAATCGGCTGCTCCCGAAGCCGGCTCCACGGCTGGCAGCCACTAGCCTTTGTGCTACGCCTGGGGCGTATGCTTTGTATAAGACTCCGAAGAGAAGCCTCCGCAGGTGCTACGGCCACTGCGGAGGCTTTTTGTTGTCTGGGGTAGCCCGGCCCAGGAGTCAGGCGCGTATTTTTGCGGCCTATGCTACTTGTTTCCCATACCGGCGAACCGCTGGAAGCCGGCCTCGACGAAGCTGGCCGGGGCTGCCTGGCGGGCCCGGTGTTTGCCGCCGCCGTTATTTTGCCCCCCGATTTTGCCCCGCAGTTCCTCAACGACTCCAAGCAGATGACTGCCAAACGGCGGGAACTGGTGCGAACTGAAATCTGCCGGGAAGCCGTAGCCTGGGCCGTGGCGGAAGCCTCGCCGGAAGAAATTGCCAGCATCAATATCGCGCAGGCCAGCTACCTGGCCATGCACCGGGCGGTGGCCCAGCTGGCCGTAATGCCCACGCATCTGCTCGTAGATGGCAACCGGTTCAAGATGCACGCCACGCTGCCCCACACCTGCATCATCGGGGGCGACGGAATTTACAGGAGTATTGCAGCGGCCTCGGTGCTGGCCAAAACGTTTCGTGATGAGCGGATGAGTGAGCTGGCCGTGCGGTACCCGGCGTACGGCTGGGAGCAGAACGCCGGGTATCCGACAGCCCGACACCGCGCCGCCATCCGTGAGTTCGGTCCCACCGAGCACCACCGGATGGGCTTCCGGCTGTTGTAAGCTCACAACTGCTCCCGACGCACACCGGCCCGGCAACTGTTGGTTGCCGGGCCGGTGTGCGTCGCAAGGAAAACAGGCAGTTGTCAGCCCTAGTCCTTCAGTCGTAACAGATCCAGAAACAGGCTGAAACCATCAACAGTGGTACCGCCTTCCCCGAAACTATCGAAGCTCAGGGGCTTGATGATGTAGCCGCTCACGGCCAGGTCCTGGGCTTTTAGACGGTCGGTTTCCAGGTCGGAGGTGGTGGTGATGAACACGTTAAGGCCCACAAAGTCATGGTCGGAGCGCAGGATTTCGAGCAGTTCCAGGCCATTCATGCGGGGCATATTCAAGTCAAGCATCACCACGCTGGGCTTCGGAATCTGGTCCTGGCCGCCTTCGCCGCGCAACATGTTCAGAGCCTCGCGGCCGTTGCGGGCAATGTGCAGGGGTACGTTCACGTTGTGCTTACGCAGCTCCCGCTGTACGTTCATGATATCCATCTGGTCATCTTCTACCAGCAGGATGCTTGGTTGTGCCGTTTCAGAGTTCATAAGTGAAAACGCGTTGTAAAGGCCACCTAAGGCGGGCATTTATACGGCAATTAACGCCCAAGGGTGGGATTTGTCGTGGAAATGGTCGGTTCAGTCCGGCGGCGGGGCGGTTCCTTGGGCCAGGTGAAAACAAAGGTGGCCCCCTGTCCCTCAGTCGATTCAACGAGGATGGAGCCGCCCTGGCGCTCCACAATCTTCTTTACAATGGCCAGGCCCACGCCAGTGCTTTCCAGCGTATCCCGCTCCGTGAGCGTCTGAAAGATGATGAAAATCCGCTCGTGGTATTCCGCCGCAATACCGGGGCCGTTGTCAGCTACGGAGAAAGTGTAAAACTTGGGACCTTCCACGCAGCCAATGCGCACCAGTGCGGTTTCAGGCCGGTGGTGGTACTTCACGGCGTTGCTGATGAGGTTGGTGAACACCTGTTGCAGCTGCACGCGGTTGGTCTGGATGGTGGGCAGATAAAACGGCAGCTCCACCTCAAAGCCGGCCGGCAGCTCCAGCGAGTCAACGATTTCGCGCAGCAGCTGGCGCACGAACACGGCCTCATCGGCCTGGGGCGTGCGGCCGATGCGGGCCAGGTCCAGAATGCCGGTAATCAGGTTTTCCATGCGCCGCACCCGGGTCCGCATCAGCACCAGAAACTCCTTGATGTGGTCGGGCAGGCTTTGGCCCAGGTCCTCCTCAATCCAGCGCGAAGCCGTTTCGATGCCCCGCAATGGCGCTTTCAAATCGTGTGACACCACGTAGGCAAACTGGTCGAGCTCCTGATTGCGCCGCTCCAGCTGCCGGATATTGGTGTTGATGGTATCGGTCATGGTATTGAGCGAGGCCGTCAGCTCCGTCAGCTCGTCATCGGCCGTGTCCGGCATCTGGGTCGAGTAGTCGCCGCCGGCAATGCGCTGGGCCTGCACCACCATGCCGCTGATGCGCTTGGAAAACTGCCGCACCAGGTACGAGGCGTACAGCAGCCCCAGAAAAATAGTGGTCAGCGTAATGCTCACCGACAGAATCCGGGTTTCGCGGATGCTGTCCTGCAGCTTCATGCGCTGCTTGAGGCGGGTTTCCGATTCCTCCTTATCAAACACCCCAAACAACACCCGGATCTGATCCATCAGCACCTTGCCGGTGAGGTCGGTGGTAAGGTTGCGGTGTTCCAGGCCGTCGAGGCCGGTCTGGGTGGGGTTGCGCCGCAGGGCTTCGCGCTTTTCGCCAATAAGCAGGTGCGAATACGCGGCCCACTGCTGAAACAGGTATTGGGCCCGCACCAAGCGCTCATACTGCGGAGTGCCAAGCATGAGTTCATTACGCAACTCAGCAAAACGCCCCAACAGGTTCCGCTCGCCCTCGTAGTAAGGAGCAAGCACGGTTTCGTTGCCGATGAGCAGGTAGCCCCGGAAACCGGTTTCCATATCAATGATGTTGCGCAGCAGCGTGGTGGCCTCGCCAGTAATCCGCTGGGAGCGTTCTACGCGCTGGGAGTTGCGTAGCACCGCCCGCGAGAGTTGGTAGTTGATGACCACCACCGCCGCAAACAGCGCCGAAATGACCAGAAAGCCCGCGAATAGTTTGGTAGAGAGTTTCAGCTTCATGCAGCAGAGGCAACGGACGCAGGCGGTTACCGGCCGCCCCGAATGGATTCCTCAATGGTACGCAACAGCCGGGTAATGTGGTCGGCCAGGCGGTTGATTTCGGCCAACTCGCCAATAGCCGCGTCCTGCTGGCCGGCGTGGTGCATATCGAGCAGGCGGCTGGCTTCGCGGTGAATCTGGTTGTGCAGACGGTCCAGCTCCCGGCTTTCGGGTAGGTGGCCAAAATCGGTGAGCACCCGCTGGGTAAGCCAGTGGCCGAAGGCGCACTGCTGTGGGTCGCGGATGGGGCCCTCGGCGGTTTGGCTGCCGAACAGGGCGGAGCGCAGCTTGGATTTGAATAGCATGTGCTTGATGCGGGCAGCATCAAATTCCTGCTTGAGGTCGTCGGACATGAGGGGAGGAAATGCCGTAGGCCGGCTGGTTGCAGGCCGGCCTGGGCGTCGTATGCAGGCAAAGATAACGAAACCCGGCCGCGTCCGCCCGGCCATAATTGGCTACTTTCGCGCCGCCACCACGGGCCGGCCGGCGCGCCGCGCGCTGGGGGCTTGTCTGGTACCTTCGTTTTTTACCTTCCCACTCCACCCCATGTCCGACACGCTCAAAACCGTTCCGCTCAATGATGTTCACCAGCAGCTGGGGGCCAAAATGGTGCCCTTCGCGGGCTACAACATGCCCGTGCGCTATTCCTCCGACCTGGACGAGCACCACACCGTGCGCCGGGCCGTGGGCATGTTCGACGTATCGCACATGGGCGAGTTCCGGGTGCGCGGCCCCCAGGCCCTGGACCTGATTCAGCGCGTAACCAGCAACGACGCCAGTAAGCTCGCGCCCGGCAAGGCCCAGTACAGCTGCCTGCCCAACCAGCAAGGCGGCATCGTGGATGACTTGCTGGTGTACATGCTGGCCGAGGAAGACTACCTGCTGGTCGTCAACGCCTCCAACATCGACAAGGACTGGGCCTGGATTCAGCAGTTCAACACCGCCGGAGCCGAAATGCAGAACATTTCCGACGAGATGAGCCTGTTCGCGGTACAAGGCCCCAAAGCTACGGCCGCCCTCCAGAGCCTCACCGACGCCGACCTCTCGGCCATTCCGTACTACTCCTTCGTGCAGGGCACCTTCGCCGGCGCGCCGGATGTAATCATCTCGGCCACCGGCTACACCGGCGCGGGCGGCTTCGAGCTGTACGTGCCCAACGCGCATGCCAGGCAGGTATGGGACGCCGTGATGACGGCCGGCCAGCCCTACGGCCTCAAGCCCATCGGCCTAGGGGCCCGCGACACGCTGCGCCTGGAAATGGGCTACTGCCTCTACGGCAACGACATCACCGACACCACTTCGCCTCTGGAAGCCGGCCTGGGCTGGATTACCAAATTCACCAAAGACTTCACTAACTCCGAGAGCCTGAAGGCCCAGAAGGAAGCCGGCGTGGCGCGCAAGCTGGTGGGCTTCCTGATGGACGGCCCCGGTATCCCGCGCGGCCACTACCCGCTGGTAAATGAAGCCGGCGAACCAATTGGCGAAGTAACCAGCGGCACCCAGTCGCCGAGCCTGGGCAAGGGCGTGGGCCTGGGCTACGTGCAAACCGCGCTGAGCAAGCCCGGTAGCCAGATTTTCGTGCAGGTGCGCGGTAAGAATCTGCCGGCTACCGTAACCAAGCTGCCCTTCGTACCCGGCACCGAAGAGGTGTAAACGGATCTATTTAACCGTCATGCTGAGCGAAGGCGTAGCCGCAGTCGAAGCATCTCTACCTCTGGCTAATTCTTTGGATTACCCTCAGTAGAGATGCTTCGGCTACGGCTGCGCCTTCGCTCAGCATGACGTTTTTTAACTTTCTCCGATGACCAATCAACTCCCCACGCTCGACGTGTGCTTTTCCCCCGAGCTACTGCCGCTGTACGACCTGCGCGGCAAAGTAGCCGTGGTGGTGGACGTGCTGCGAGCCACCAGCAGCATCGTCACGGCGCTGGCGCAGGGCGTTACGCATCTGGTGCCATTCAGTGAGCTGGATGCATGCCGGGCGCAGGCCGCGGCCGGCTACCTCACCGCCGCCGAGCGGGACGGCCGCCAAGCCGAGGGCGTGGACCTGGGCAACTCGCCTTTCGGCTACCTCGATGGCGTGGTGCCCGTGCGGGGCCGGGCGGTGGCCATTACGACCACCAACGGCACCCGCGCGCTGCACCTCTCCGCCGCTGCCGATGAAATTGTGGTGGGTGCGTTCCTGAACCTGGGAGCCGTGGCCGACCACCTGTGCCACCTGAACAAGGACGTGGTAGTGGTGTGCGCCGGCTGGAAAGGCCTGTTTTGCCTTGAAGACACGTTGTTCGGAGGTGCCCTGGCCGCCCGCCTCCAAACCGATTTCGACACCACCGGCTCCGACGCCACCCTGGCCGCCCTCGACCTCTGGCGCGCCGCCGAGCCCGATCTGGCCGGCTACCTGCTCCAGTCGGCCCACGTCCGCCGCCTCAACAGCCTCGAAGCCCATAAGGACATGGAGTTCTGCATTCGCCAGGATGAGTACAACCTGGTACCCATCTTCGACGGATCACGGATTACTGCGGATCACTGATTACACGGATTTTTCGACGGATTTCACGGATTTTGTGGACGATTGTAGCACGCGCTTTAGTTTGTGGTGTGGGCCGTATATCAACTCCGGATAAAACAAAAAAGGCTTGCCACACGGCAAGCCTTTTTTGTTGATAGCTCAATTTCTGAGCAGGATTCGGCGCAGGGCACAAGCTAAACCGTGTGCCACAATCGTCTGCAAAATCCGTGAAATCCGTCTAATCCGCGTCAATCAGTGATTAAATTGGGCTTCCTCGGTGCTGCCGACCAGTGCGCCGGTGCTGCTGAGGCCGCTGGTAACCACGTTCTGCACGGCGTCGAAGTAGCCCGTGCCCACGAAGGCCTGGTGTTTCACGGCCTTAAAGCCGTGGGGCTGGAGGGCAAACTCGCGCTGCTGCAGCTCGGAGTAGCCGGCCATGCCCCGGTCGCGGTAGGCCACGGCCAGCTCGAACATGCTGGTGTTGAGGGCGTGGAAGCCGGCCAGGGTGATGAACTGAAACTTGTAGCCCATAGCGGCCAGCTCCTCCCGGAACGTGCTCATTTCCTGCTGACTCAGCTTGGCGGCCCAGTTGAACGAGGGCGAGCAGTTGTAGGCCAGCAGCTTGCCCGGAAACTGGGCGTGAATGGCGTCGGCGAATTGGCGGGCCTGCTCCAGGTCGGGGTGGGAGGTTTCCATCCAGATGAGGTCGGCGTAGGGGGCGTAGGCCAGGCCGCGGGCAATGCCGGCCTCCACGCCGCAGCGTACCCGGTAGAAGCCTTCGGACGTGCGCTCGGCTTCCTGCAGAATGAACGGCTGGTCGCGCGGGTCCACGTCGGAGGTGATGAGGTCGGCGGCATCGGCGTCGGTGCGGGCCACTACCAGGGTGGGCACGCCCTGCACATCGGCGGCCAGGCGGGCGGCCACCAGCTTGTTGATGGCCTCCTGGGTGGGCACCAGTACCTTACCGCCCAGGTGCCCGCACTTCTTGGCCGATGACAGCTGGTCCTCAAAGTGTACGCCGGCGGCCCCGGCCTCAATCATCATCTTCATCAGCTCAAACGCGTTGAGGTTGCCCCCGAACCCGGCCTCCGCATCGGCCACGATGGGCACCAGCCAATGCACCGCGCCCTCGCCCGATACGCTCTGAATCTGGTCGGCGCGGAGCAGGGCGTTGTTGATGCGGCGCACCACGTTGGGCACCGAGTCGGCGGGGTAGAGGCTTTGGTCGGGGTACATCTGGCCGGCACCGTTGGCATCGGCCGCTACCTGCCAGCCGCTGAGGTAGATGGCCTTGAGGCCGGCCTGCACTTCCTGCACGGCTTGGTTGCCGGTAAGGGCACCCAGGCCGGCCACGTATTCCTCAGAGTGCAGTTGCTGCCACAGCCGCTCGGCACCCTGGCGGGCCAACGAATATTCAATCTGTACCGAGCCGCGCAGCTTCAGCACGTCCTCGGCCGAGTACGGCCGCTCAATACCCCGCCAGCGCGGATTCGTGGCCCAATCCTGTTGTAAAGCGGCAATGCGTTCCTGCTTGTTCATGGCGGTAAGTGGTTAGGAGGGAAGTAGGGGAAAGTGAAGGCAAAGGGGGAGCTGTCCGCTCTAAAAAGCGGGTTGAGAAGGGCGGTAAATGAAGGGTTGTCATTCCAAGCGTAGCGAGGAATCTGAGTTAAGTCGTTGATGCAGTAAACCAGATTCCTCGCTTCGTTCGGAATGACAGTCAGGCCAGTTGCTCGTAGGCCGGCACGGTCAGGAACTCGATGAATTTCTCACTGGTTACGAGGCGGTCGAAGAGGCGGGCGGCTTCCAGGTAGCGGCCGGCCGCGTACCGCTCGGGGCCTAGTACCGCCTTGATGCGCTCCAGTTGATCGGGCAGCAGCTGGCGGTACAGCTCCAGCGTCACGGGGCGGCCGTCGTCGAGGGTGGTACCGGGCGTGTGCAGCCACTGCCACACCTGGGCCCGACTGATTTCGGCGGTGGCGGCGTCCTCCATCAGGTTGTAAATCGGCACGCAGCCATTGCCCCGCAGCCACGATTCGAGGTACTGCACCGCCACATCGAGGTTGAGGCGCAGGCCGGCTTCAGTGATGGGGCCTTCGGGGGCCCGCACCAAATCCTGGGCCGTCACGTGCACGTCGTCGCGCTTGTTGTCGATCTGGTTGGGCTGGGGCATCAGCTCATTGAACACGGCCAGGGCCACCGGTACCAGGCCGGGGTGGGCTACCCAGGTTCCGTCGTGGCCGTTGCGGGCCTCCCGGATTTTATCCTGACGCACCTTCTCCAGAGCTGTTTCGTTGGCTTCGGGGTCGTTTTTGATGGGAATCTGGGCGGCCATGCCGCCCATGGCGTGCACGCCCCGGCGGTGGCAGGTCTGGATAACCAGCTGCGAGTAAGCCGCCATGAAGGGCACCGTCATGGTAACTTCGGCGCGGTTGGGCAGCCGGAACTCGGGGTTCAGGCCCAGCCGCTTGATGTAGCTGAAGATGTAGTCCCAGCGCCCGCAGTTCAGGCCCGCCGAGTGCTCCCGCAGCTCCCACAGAATCTCGTGCAGCTCGAAAGCGGCCGGCAGCGTCTCAATTAGTACGGTGGCCTTGATGGTGCATTTGGGCTGCTTCAACGACCACTGCGCAAACCCGAACACGTCGTTCCAGAGGCGGGCTTCGAGGTGGCTTTCAATCTTGGGCAGGTAGAAGTAGGGGGCCGTGCCCCGGGCGCACAGCTCGTGGGCGTTGTGAAAGTAGTAGAGCCCAAAGTCGAACAAGGAGGCACTGACCGGCTCCCCGTCTACCAGCATGTGCTTTTCCAGCAAATGCCAGCCCCGGGGGCGCACCATCAGCACGGCGGTCTGCTCGTTCATGCGATACTCCTTGGTGGGGGTACTCAGGGAGATGGTGTGGCGCACGGCGTCGCGCAGGTTGCGCTGGCCCTCCACCACGTTGGCCCAGGTGGGGGAGTTGGAGTCCTCCAGATCCGCCATGAACACTTTGGCCCCCGAGTTCAGGGCGTTGATAATCATTTTGCGCTCCACCGGCCCGGTAATTTCTACGCGGCGGTCCAGCAAATCGGCCGGGAGCGGAGCCACCGTCCAGGGCTTTTCCCGGATGAGGCGGGTTTCGGGCAGAAAGTTGGGCAGCTTGCCGGCCTCGAACTCCTGCTGCCGCTCCTCACGCCGCTTCAGCAACGCCCGGCGCGTGGCATCGAAGCGACGGTGCAGCTCGGCCACGAAGGCCAGGGCCGAGGGCGTCAGGATTTCGGCGTATTCGGGCGAATAGCTTCCCAGCACTTTTACCCGCTCCGGGGTGAGGAAGGCAGGTGGTGGTATCAACGTCTGCGGTTCGGCGAAGGGCGACATAAGCAAGGCGGTTAGGTAAGTGGCAGATAGGAAAGAGGTTCCGAGTGAACACATCAAACGTACGAAAGCGAATTTTATATAACAAGCGAATATTCGCTAATTTTTCAGAACAAGTACAAAGGCGTAGATTTGCGCAGTACTGCGGGGAACAGCGGCGGGCGTGCAAACACAGCACGCTTTTCCTGCTCCAGTTGCGCTATTTTGCCCTCCTTGTACTTTACCACCTTCCCCTAATGCTGAGTCACGGCCAGGTTGTCCGGTTAATTTTTGGCCTGAAGCTGCGCGAGCTGCGCCAGGAGCGCGGCTTTACGCCCGCCGAGCTGGCCCGCGCCTGCGACGTCTCGGTGTCGTACCTCAATGAGATTGAGAAGGGCAAGAAGTACCCCAAGGCCGACAAGATTCTGAGCCTGAGCAAAGTGCTGGGCGTGACCTACGACCAGCTCACGTCGCTGACGCTGAGCCGCCGCCTGGAGCCCATTTCCGAGCTGCTACAGTCGGACCTGCTCAAGGAGTTTCCGCTGGATATGTTCGGGCTGGACCCGCTGCGCATCGTGGAGCTCATTGCCGACGCGCCGGCCAAGATGAACGCCTTCATCAGCACGCTTTTCGAAATTGCCCGCAACTACGAGATGCGCCAGGAGCACTTTTTCCTGGCCGCGCTGCGCTCCTTCCAGGAGATGCACGACAACTACTTTGAGGAGCTGGAGCAGGACGTGCGCACGTTTCTGGTGGAGCACAAGCTGCCCGCCGCCGCGCCCTTCGACCGCACCCAGCTGGAGCGCGTGCTGATGGACAAGTACGGCTACACCCTGGACCGCGCCGGGCTGGATGAGTACCTGCACCTGGGGCGGCTGCGGTCGGTGTTTCAGCCTAAGTCGCGGCGGCTGCTGCTGCGGCAGGGGCTGAGCGGGGCGCAGGAAGGCTTTGTGTTGGGCCGCGAGGTGGCCTTCAACTACGTGGGCCTCAAGGAGCGGCCCTACGTGAATGCCTCCTTCCCGGTGCGCTCCTTCGAGGAAGTGCTCAACAACTTCAAGGCCAGTTACTTTGCCGGGGCGTTGCTGATGGAGGAGGAAACGCTGGTGCGCGACCTGACGCGCTTTTTCAACGCCAAAAAGTGGGAGCCGGCTTTGCTGCTGGAGCTGTTGGCCAAGTACGATGTGTCGCCGGAGATGTTCATGCAGCGCATCACCAACCTGCTGCCGCGCCATTTCGGCATCCAGAGCCTGTTCTTTTTGCGCTTCGACCAAGCCAACTCCTCGGCCGCCTTCAAGCTCACCAAGGAGCTGCACCTCTCGCGTCTGCACAACCCCCACGGCAACGAGCTGCACGAGCACTACTGCCGCCGCTGGATTTCCCTGCGCATGATTGCCGAGCTGCGCCAGCAGCCCGCCACCCCCGATGCGCCCAACTACACCCTGGGCGCGCAACGCTCCCTCTACCCCAACGGCGACGAGTACCTGTGCCTGACGCTGGCCCGCGGCGGCTCGGCCACCGAGCCCGCCGTGAGCGTGACCGTGGGCCTGCTCTGCGACGATAACCTGCGCCAGAAGGTCCGTTTTCTCGATGATGCGGCCATTGTGCAGAAGGAGGTCAACGAAACCTGCGAGCGGTGTACCATCCCGAACTGTGAGGTGCGCGCCGCTGCCCCCGTGGAAGTGGAACGCCGCCAGCGCCAGCAGGAGCTGGAAGCCGCCGTGGCCGCGTTAGTGAATCAGTAAGGCGATATTGCGGTTATCCTGAAAAGTGAACTGTCGTCATTCTGCTCAGGATGACAGCGTAACCCATCCAATGCTTGCGTAAATTCTGGCTGATTTTCCTGCTGACCCTGAGCGTTGCTGTGCTGGCAGGGCTGGGCGGGGCGTGGTACATGCTCTGGAAGCCCAACGTGCGATACTCGGCGTTTGGGCCGGCGTATCTGTACATCCGCACGGGTGCCGATTACGGGGCGGTGCTCGATTCCTTACGTAAATACGAGCTGCTGCACGACGAAGCCAACTTTGATAGAGTGGCGCGCTGGCAGAATTATCCGGCCCGGGTGCAGCCGGGCCGCTACCTGTTGCGGCCGGGGCTGGGTAACCGGGCGCTGGTGGAAATGCTGAGCCGGGGTGAGCAGGATACGGTGGCTTTCACCCTCGATGCCTTCAAGTACAAGCCCCAGCTAGCCCGGCAGGTAGCCCGCCAGCTCGAAACCGACTCGGTGGGCCTGCGCCGCCTGCTGCAGGACAACACCGACTTGCAGCGGCGGTACCAGCTTGATACCACCACCGTGCTGACCATGTTCCTACCCGGCCCTTACCGCCTGCTCTGGAACACCTCGGCCCGGCAGTTCCTCGACTCGGCCGCCGCCACGCACCGCCGCTTCTGGACGCCGGAGCGCCGGCGTCAGGCCGATTCGCTGGGGCTCAGTCCTACTGAAGTGCACGTGCTGGCCAGCATTGTGCAGCGTGAAACTGCCCAGAAAACCGATAAGCCGCTCATTGCCGGGGCCTACCTCAACCGCCTGCGCCGGGGCATGCGCCTGCAGGCCGACCCCACGCTGCTCTGGGCCATCGGCAACTTTGGAGTGAAACGGGTGCTGAATAAGGACAAGCTGGTGGACTCGCCCTACAATACCTACAAGCACAAAGGTCTGCCGCCCGGCCCCATCACCTCCGCCAACCGCCAGACGCTCGACGCGGTGCTCAAGCCGGCCCGCCACGACTACGTATTCTTCTGCGCCCGCCCCGACGGCAGCGGCTTCTCTGATTTTGCGGCCACCTACGCCGAGCACAAGCAGAATGCGCGCCGCTACCAGCAGCGCCTAGATAGTCTGGGCATCAAGCGGTAGGAAGCAAAAAAGTAGCCCCGTAGTCAATCTTGCGCGTGCAATATTCGGCTCTCAACTCAGCTGAATTCCAGCTACCTTTGCAGCCTATTATCCGAAAAACTGCCTGCATGACGCGACGTTTCCTCCCTGTTGGTTTCTTGTTTCTTTCGTACGCGGCCTCGGCTGGCGGTTTCCAAAATGGCCCCCAGAATGCCCGCCTGCTCGGCCTGGGCGGGGCCGCCACGGCCTACTCCCGTGACCCTTCCGGTATCTTCTACAACCCCGGCATTCTGGGCCACCTCGATTCGCTCACGCACCTGAGCTTCGGCGGTATGGGCACGGCCCGCACCACCTCATTTCTGGGTACCGATTCCCGGCGGCAGACCAAGCAGGATTTTGCGGTGATGCCCGGCGGGTATTTCTACGCCACGCACCCCATCAACGACCGGGTGAAGGTGGGCCTGAGCATTAACACCCCCTTCGGCTATGATACCAAGTGGCCGTCCTTCTGGGAAGGCAGCAGCGTAGTGCGCTCGGCCAGCATGCAGACGCTGTTTGTGCAGCCCACTGCCGCTTTCAAGGTGAATGACAACTTCAGCCTGGGAGCCGGCGTCATTTACGCCCACGGCAGCCTCAAGCGGGAGCGGAGCCTGGGCCAGTACGATGACCTGGAGGCCACGGCCCGCTACGAAGGCAGCGGCAGTGGCCTGGGCTACAACCTGGGCATGTACGGCCGCACCGGCGAAGACCTGTCTTTCGGTATCAGCTTCCGGGGCCCGGTAACGCTGAAGGTGGATAATGGCACCGCCGAATACCAGAATGTGCCCGCTCTGGACGCTGACCGGTATCCGGCCAATTCCGGCTTCAATACAGAGGTAAAGCTGCCGTCGTCGTTGGCAGTGGGGCTGGCTGATCAGATGACCGATAAGCTGCTGGTTACGTTCGACTTTGCCCTGACCGGCTGGAGCAGCTACGATTCACTCAACTTTGAAGCCCAGACCGGTCCGCGCGTGCGCAACGGCCGCCGCTACGAAGACGCCATGGCCTTCCGGGTGGGTGGGGAGTATGAAGTTTCGAAAGACCTGCTGCTGCGGGCCGGCGTGAGCTACGACGAGTCGCCGGTGCGCGACGAGTACATTTCGCCGGAGCTGCCCGATGGCAACCGGCTTGGCGGCGCGCTGGGCGTGAGTCTGCGCCTCAGCAAAGTGATGCTGGACCTGGGCTACAGCCTGGATGTGGCCGGCAACCGCACCGCCCGCGTGAACCGCACGCAGTACCAGTCGCCCAACATTGCCGGTACCTACCGCACCATGGTGCACACCCTGGCCGCCGGGGTATCGTATTCGTTCGGCTCCAAGAAATAACCGCTACCGACCTTCCCCATGCAACGCTTTCATCTTCACTTTTCGGGGCTGACGTTTCGCCAGTCGATGCGGTACGCGCTTCTGCCATTAGCTGTGGGCAGCCTGCTGGCCGGCTGCACGCCCGACCAATCGGAGCCCACGCCGACTGCCGGCACGCTGGACGTAGCGAAATATCTGGCCGTCGGCGACGGCTATACGGCGGGCATCAGCGACGGTGGTCTGACGGCCACCAGCCAGCAGTATGCGTATCCGGCACTGCTGGCGCAGCAGTTCATTCGCATCAACCCCCCGGCTGTTTTCACTCAGGGGCTGCTGCCGGCCGGTACCGGTACGGGCTACCTCACCCTGCGCGGTATTGATGCGTTGGGCCTGCCCCAGACTACCCGTGTAACGAAAGGCCGGGCGGTGCGCGGGAACTACATTGCCAACCCAGCTGCCTGCGGTGGGGCCGATACAACGTTTCTGTACGCGCAGGCTCCCGCCTCGGCCCTCAGCCAGAACCTGGGAGTACCGGGCCTGGGTCTGACGCAGGTGGAAGTAGCCGGCTTGGGCAACACGGCCAACCAGTCGCGCACGGGTACTTTTAACCCGTATTTTGAGCGTCTGCTGCCCACCAACGACAACCGGACCTACCTACAAACGGTAACCGATGCCTCGGCCAATGCCACGTTCTTTACCTTCTTCATGGGCCTGGGGGATGCGCTGCCCTATATCCTGAATGGTGGCGAGTGCGGCACGGCTCCCAGCAGCTCGCTGCTGAATGCCAATGCCAAAAAGGTGCTGGACCGCCTCACGGCCAACGGCCGGAAGGGGGTAATTGCTTTGTTGCCTACTATTCAGAACCTGCCCGTACTGCGGCTGGGAGGCAAAGACGGCATTCGGGGAACCCTGACGCAGGGAAAAAGCCCGGACTCCATCTATGTGCGGTCCTCCATTGCCAATATTGTGCGGCCGATTGATGCCGGTGACTTTATTCTGCCCGCAGGTCTTAGCCGGCTGGGTGCGGCGGAGCAGGTCACGCTGCCCAATGGTACTGTTGTTACGGCCCGCTACGGCCTGAGCAAACGCAACCCCATCGTGCGCCGCGACGTGCTCGACTACACCGAATTCAGCCGGGTGAACTCGCCGCTGCTGGCCCTCAATACGGAACTGAAACGCCTGGCCGATAAAGTGTACCTGCTGCCCACCGTGGATCTGGAAAACGAGTTGTTCTTCCAGGTAAACAAGCGCATTTCGGTAAACGGAGTGGAGTATTCCTCGGAGCCGGTGCGGGGCAATTTCTTCTCGCTCGACCTGTACTCGCTCACGCCCCGGGGCAATGCCCTGCTGGCTAACGCATTTATCAAAACCATCAATAACAGCTACCAGGCAAATATTCCGTTCGTTGATCCGAACAGTCTGCCTACCACGGCGCGGCCTCAGTAGCTGGTCTGCCAGATAACTGCCCATAGAAACCGGCTCCGCTCAGCGGGGCCGGTTTGCGTTATACCCACCTTGTTTCAGAGGGTGAGTAGCCGCAGCTGGATGCTATCCTGGCGGGCAACTCGTTGCAGACCCAGGGTTTCCTCGTAGCCTAAGCCCGTGAATTCGGAGTGCTCCAGAAACAGCAGGGGCGACGTCAGCATCGGCTCCGGCCATGCTGCCACGGCTGGCAGCTGCTGTAATTGCCGGAACTGCCGCACATTGGTAACGCGCCAATACGCATCAAGTAATACGTAGCGGTACCCTCGGCGGCGCAGGGCGGACAGGTCCTGTTCCCGCATAATCACCCGCACTGTGTCGTTAGGGGCTCGAAACGGAGCCAGGCCCAGACCCACGGAACTGGCCACCGAACCGGCCGCATGAGCCCGCAGCCAGTTGGCCACGGCCGGGTAGCTGGTAGGCGAATACGCGTAGATTTCCTGCTGAATCCGAAAGAGGTTGAGGCCGATGGCAGCCAGTAATACGCCGGCCAGGGCCAGAGTCGGTAGCCGCCGCAGTTGCAGCAGGCCTAAAGCATACCACAGTCCGTAGGCCCAGAGCAACCCCCGGGGCGCCTTTACCAGCAACGACATTCCCGCCAGCAAGCACCAGCCCCACACGGCCAGATACAGCTCCAACCCGGGCGGCATACCCCGCCGCAACCGCCGCAGCAGTAGCACCGGGCCCAGCAGGCCCACCCACACTAACCCCGATTCAAAGTCGCGGAGGTAACGCAGGTAATACAGAAAGTCGGGGTGGAGCGTAGCCGCGCGGCCGGCGGCGTTGGCAGCATCCGGAAAGGCCACTTTATAGTAAATAGCCGGCCACAGATACCAGGGTAAGCCGGCCACTACGCCCACCGTGCCCAGCACCAGATAAGGTAGAGCCAACAACCCTAGGAGGCGCCACCAGTGCCCGTTCTGCCACAGCAACCCATCGGCCCGCCACCATTCCAGCACGGCCAGCACGGGCAGTGTGAGCAGGAATTTATAGTTGAAGCACAAGCCCAGCAGCAGCCAGATACCGACGCGGTATAACGTGCCGGAGGCCGGAAAGTGCAACCGTTGATAATAGGCCCTCAGTAATCCGGCAAAACACAGCAGGCTCCAGGCACTCATCGTGAAGTCGCGGCCGGAAAAGGTGAGGAACACACTGGTGCCCATCAGCAATACCAGCAGGCCGGTTTGCCAGCCGCTCAACCGCGCTTCCCGCGCTACAAACCAAGCCAGCGGCCCCACCGCGGCCACGGCTACCCCGGCGTTCAGGTGCTGGAAAACGCGGTAGTCAGTGGTAAACCACGCCACGGGCGCATACACCAGCGCGAAGGCGGGGCTGCCGTGGTGAAACAGGTGCTGCAACTGGCCCTGGGCTATTTCCTGCACAATCTGCCAGTTCCGTACCGAGTCGTAATCGGGCAGGGCCGCTGCTGCCAGCCCGTGCAGCCGAATGGGTAACAGCAGCAGTAGCGCCGCTATCAGCCAGAGCAGGTGATGCTGAGTAAGAAAAGAGCAAGTCCGAGGCAAGACGTACGAGGCGGAAAGAAGTAGGAAAAGATGGGCCGAAACAGTTAGCTCATGAGAGTTATTGCACCGGAATAGTGCTGATTACGGCCAATACCACCGTACTTGCCGCTTTCTTATCTCCCGCAAATTACCCTGATTTCCTTATGCGCATCGTGCTGCAACGTGTCCGGCAGGCCAGCGTGACTGTGGAAGGCCGCCTTACCGGCCAGATTGGCCCCGGGCTGCTGGTTCTGGCCGGCTTCGCCCCCGATGATAACGCCGTCCGCTTGGACTGGATGGCCCGCAAACTGGTGCAGATGCGCATCTTCTCCGATGAGGAAGGGAAGATGAACCGCTCAGTGCAGGACATTGGCGGAGAAGTTCTGGTCGTAAGCCAGTTTACGCTGCTTGCCGACGCCCGCAAGGGAAACCGGCCCAGCTATACCGGGGCCGCCCCGCCACCCGTTGCCATTCCACTCTACGAGCAGTTTGTACAGCTAGTGAGTAACCTCCTGGGCCGGGCCGTAGCTACCGGTGAGTTTGGGGCCGATATGCAGGTAGAGCTGCTCAACGACGGCCCCGTAACCATTGTGCTGGACTCGCCGGAGAAACACTGAGCTAGGTGGTTTGCCTGTACCTTACGTCTTCGTTTCGCAACATCTCCGCCATATGACTATCGAAGAAGCCCAGCAAACCGTCGACCATTGGATTCAGACTACTGGGGTTCGGTACTTTAATGAGCTGACCAATATGGCCATGCTGACCGAGGAAGTGGGAGAAGTGGCCCGCATCATTGCCCGGCAGTACGGGGAGCAGTCGTTCAAGGAATCCGACAAAGACAAAGTGCTGGCCGATGAGCTGGCTGACGTGCTATTTGTGGTCATCTGTCTGGCCAATCAAACTGGCATCAACCTGACCGAAGCCCTGCAACGCAACCTCCTCAAGAAAACCCAGCGCGATGCTACCCGCCATCAGCAGAACGAAAAGCTGAAGTAAGTACGGCCTGCCATGCAGCATAACCAGAAACGGCCGCCCGATGCTATATCGGGCGGCCGTTTCTGGTTATGCTGCTTCCGTTACCCCTGCAGGTCGAAGGGGCGGGCAATCTGCTGAAAGTCCAGCTCGTGCTTTTGGGCCGTTTCTTGTAGCAAGGCATGCTGCCAGGGCCGGAGCGTCTGGTCGGCCCCCTGCTCAATAATATCGGCAATGAGCCGGTTGCTGAGGACCAGATTCGCCATAATGGGGCTTTGGTCTTCGGCCAGGTGGTTTTTCAGGGCCAGCAACAAGGCTTCACGGGCATCGGCCTGAGCGGCTTTGGCGCCGGTGAGCCGGCGGCGGAATGGGAAGCGGCGCTGCTCGGCCGGCAGAACCGGCTCGGCGGGGCGGTCTTCGTTGGCCAGTTCCACGAGGCGCTCAGCAAAGGGGCTGCGTTTTAGCTCAGGGTGCAGGCCGGGAGCGTTGCGCAAATGGCCGGAGCTGGTAACGGGCAGCCGGGTCAGCTCGGCCAGCCGGTCGTTGCTGGCTACCATGTACGAAGGCCGGTCGATGTGGCGGGCTACCTCATCACGCAGCAGAAACAGGTCGCGGAACATAGGCAACTCCTGGGGCTGAATGCGGTATTTGCCCGCCAAGCGTAGGTAAGGCCGCTCGTCGCGGGTGTAGCGCACTTCTTCCAGTGCCTGGTTTTCCTGCTCCGACCACGCCGTGCGGCCCAGCGCGGCCAGCTTGGCCTGCAGGCGGTCCGTCAGTTCGAACAGGTAGAGCACGTCGTTGGCGGCGTACAGTTTCTGTGCTTCCGTCAGCGGCCGTTTCAGCCAGTTCGATTTCTGCTCGCCTTTATCTACCTCCAGACCCAATTCCTGCTGAATCAGGCGGCCCAGGGAAATGTTGTTGTCGGCTTCGGCCAGCAGCGTGTACTGCACGCTCGTGTCGATGATGTTGCGCACATGCACATCGTACAGCTCATCGAGGAGCAGAATATCGGACTTGCAGCTGTGGAAGACCTTTTCCACCGCCGGGTCGCGCAGGATGGCCCACAGCGGCTCCAGGTCGTGGGCCGGGTTGGTAAGGGGCAGCGGATCAATCAGGTAAACGATTTCGCCGTCAAAAATCTGAATCAGGGCGAGGTTGCGGCCGTACCGGTGGCGCATGTCGTCAAACTCCAGGTCGATGCCCACGCGGGGCCGTTGCTGCAGGGCCTCAGCTGCCTGGGCAACTGCGGCGGCTTCGGTGATATACTGGATATCAGGCATTAATAGTACAGGTCGGAATGTGAAGGGCCGGGAACTGTCCGGCAGGTTGGAGTAAAGGTAGGGAGTGGGCAAGTCTGAAACCACCCGCCCGCCCTGAGCAGGATACTGAGCTGGCTAGTAAGATGGGAAAAGGCCTCGCAAAACACTCTAATTGCCTATAAAATGTGTTTATTCGAATGCCTTGTCACAGGGAATATTCAGGTTAGACAATGAAACTCTATTACCTTACGGACTTGAATTTCTTTTACCGGGGAGCTGCCCCGGATTTTTTTCACTCTAATCGGCCTCAAGGAGGGCTTGGTTGTATGAAACACAAATACTTGATTCCACTTAGCTGTGGAGTGCTTTTCGCCGCTACTGCCGCGGCTCAGACGCGTACCGTAAGCGGCCGGGTAACGGATGCGGCGGGTACGGGCTTGCCCGGGGTTACGGTGCTGGAGCGGGGCACTTCCAATGGCACCAGCACGGCGACGGACGGAAGTTTTACGCTAAGCGTACAACCCGGTGCTACGCTGGTGCTAAGCTCCATCGGATTTGAAACCCAGAACCTGGTGGTCGGGGACCGGACCAGCGTGGCGGCTACCCTGAAAACCGCAGCTAATGAACTCGGGGAGGCCGTAGTAGTGGGCTACGGCACGCAGACCAAACGCGAGTTGACGGGCGCTGTCACGCAACTGGGCAGTAAGGACGTAGAAAATGTGCCGACCGTTAGCTTTGAACAGGCTATTCAGGGACGTACGCCGGGTGTGCAGATTAACCAGGGCTCCGGTAAGCTGGGGGCCGGCGTCCAGATCCGGGTGCGGGGCTCATCGTCCATTAGTGCCTCTAACCAGCCGCTCTATGTAATTGATGGCATTCCGGTAACCTCCCAGGACTTAGGTCTTGGTTCTTCGGAGCCGATAAATCCGCTGGCTGACCTTAACCCCAATGATATTGAGAATATCACGGTGTTGAAGGATGCTGCTTCAGCGGCTATTTACGGCTCCCGGGGCTCTAACGGGGTAATTCTGGTAACCACCAAGAAGGGCCGTCAGGGCACTACGCGGGTAAACGTGGGCGCGTATTTTGGCACGAGTAAAGCAACCCGTATCCGTAAATTTCTGAATGCTTCGGAGTACCGCGAGCTGTTTACCGAGTCCATCAACTATGGCCTGACTACCCCTGGCTCCATTCTGCGCGAGGATTATGGGTTTACTGAAAACGACACTCCACAGGACGTTTTCTCCTACTTTGCTGGCAGTGATTTTGACGCGAACAACGACACGCCCTGGAATGAGCTGGCCTTCCGGAAAGGCCAGGTGATGCAGTACGATGCCAACGTGAGCGGGGGAGATGCCAAAACGCGCTTCTACCTGAGTGCCTCGTATAATGATCAGAAAGGCATTATTATCGGCAACCGTTACCGGCGGGGCTCCATTCGGACCAATCTGGACCACTCCATTTCGGAGAAAGTGAAGGTGGGTATCAATTTCTCGCTAACCCGTTCGATGAATGATCGGGTAGCGGATGACAATGCCTTCACCAACCCGTTGCAGCTGAACGCCATGCCGCCCATGCAGTCGCCCTACAACGCGGCTGATCCAACGGGCTTCAACCGCTCTTTGCTCTATGAAAACGCGCTGGTAGCTTCTAACCGGAACAATAACCAGTCGGGCAACTACCGCATTCTTAGCAATGTGTTCCTGAGTTACGAGCCTATTAAAGGCTTGATTCTTCGCTCGGAGTTCGGGGGCGACATCCTGAACCTGCGGGAAGAGCAGTATTACAGCCGTTTCACCAACGACGCGGCCGGGCAGGGGTACGGCTACAGTAATCAGGTACAGGCCGTAAACTATACCACCAACAACACGGCTACCTGGCTGAAAACGTTTGGTACGGAGCATACACTGGAGGCCCTTGGTGGCTTTACGTTCCAGCGTTTCGACCAGGATCAGACGGCCGTTGAGGGCCAGGGCTTTCCCAATGATAACTTTCGGCGGATAGCGTCGGCGGCCCGCTTTACATCGGGTAGCGGGAGTTCTGGTACTGGCTATTCCTTCGTGTCGTTGCTGAGCCGGGTCAACTATACCTTCCGCAACCGGTACCTGGCTTCCGTTAGCGTGCGGGCTGATGCTTCTTCCCGCTTCGGGCGAGACAACCGCTGGGGATACTTCCCGGCCGGCTCACTGGGCTGGGTGCTCTCCGATGAAGCTTTCCTGCAGGATAACGCGGTTATCAGCCTGATTAAGCTACGGGCCAGCTACGGCGTAACGGGTAACGCGGAAATCGGCAACTTCTCTTCCCGGACGCTTTACGCCGGTAGCCAGTATGACACGCAGCCGGGTATTATTCCGCTGACTACGCTCGGTAATAACGAGCTGACCTGGGAGAATACCCGCCAGGCTAACCTGGGGTTGGATTTCGGCTTTTTCAACGACCGGATTACCGGGGAAGTGGATGTGTACCAGAAGAACACAACCGACCTGTTGCTGAATCAGCAATTGCCCCTGACCGGCGGCTATCAGTTGGTGACCCGCAACCTTGGTAAGCTCAACAATAAAGGCCTGGAGGTATCCGTCAATACCCGCAACATTGACAAGGAGTTTAAGTGGTCAACCAACTTCAATATCTCGTTCAACCGCAATAAAGTAACCGATTTAGAAGGGCAGGAGCTGGTTTCCGGTTCGCGCAACCTCGGCCGGGTGCGCGAAGGAGAACCCATTGGCGTATTCTGGGGCCGGGAGTATGCCGGCGTCGATCCGGAGAACGGGGATGCGCTGTATTATCTGAACACGTCCAACGCGGATGGCTCGCTCAACCGGAGCACGACCAACCTGTACAACAGTGCGGCCAACGTACGGCTGGGCAATCCTAACCCCAAATTCACCGGTGGTTTGTCGAATACGTGGTCCTATAAAGGCTTTGAGCTGAACCTGCTCACGCAGTTTACCTACGGCAACGACCTGTACAACATTGCCGGTTTGTACCAGTCGGCCAACGGCGACTACTTCGATAACCAGACGGTAGACCAGTTGAAGCGGTGGCAGAAAGCCGGTGACATCACCGATGTGCCACAGGCCCGCTTGCTCGAAGGAAATGGCACGGGTGCTTCTTCCCGCTGGATTCAGGACGGCTCTTTCTTCCGTTTCAAAAACCTGACGCTGGCGTACAACCTGCCGAAAACTTTGACCTCGGCGGCCGGAATGCAGAACGTGCGCGTGTACGTGACCGGCCAAAACCTGATAACCATTACCAACTACACCGGCTACGACCCGGAAGTGAATACCTCCGGCCTGAACGGCGCGGCAGTGAACTACCTGCTGGGCCATGATTTCTACACGCCGCCACTGGCCAAAACGTGGCTGGTTGGCATCAACGTAGGATTCTAGAACGTCACTTTCTGATTGTAATTCGATGAAAAAGATAACACTTCACGCTGCCCTGGTTGCTTTGTTGCTGGGCGGTGGTATACTGGCTTCCTGCGAGAAGCAACTAGAGCTTGAGCCTGAACAGCAGATTCCGGCGGAAACCGCTTTGAGCGACCAGCCAAGCGTTGAAACTGCCGTAACGGGGGCCTACTCCCGCCTGTTTGCCGGGGGCCTGTATGGCAACAACCTGATTCTGGTCCCTGATCTATTAGCTGGTTCCGGCTACCTGTCATGGCAAGGGACGTTTCAGTCGTTCAGGGAAATGGCTACGGCGCAGATCACAACTGTAAACGCCGACGTTTTGCGTACCTGGCAGGAAGGCTACCGCCTGATTAACATCAGCAACTTAGTGCTGGATGGGGTAAGCCGGATAACCTTCACCAATAACACCCGGAGAACCGAAATCGAGGGCGAAATGCAGTTGATGCGGGGACTCATGTACTTTGAGCTGGTACGGTTGTATGGCCAGCCGAACATCAGCAGCCCCCAGGGTATTCCTATTTCCCTCAACCCGGTAACCACCGTGGCCGAATCTTCCGTGCGGCTGCCCCGGGCCTCCGTGCGGGAGGTATACAACCAGATAATTGCCGATATGGAAGCGGCTATTCAAAAGCTCCCTGAAGAGGCTGATGCCGGACGGTTTGATACGTATGACGCCACTGCTCTGCTGGCGCGCGTACGCTTGCAACTGGGCGAGTACGCCGCTGCCCGCACCCTGGCCAATGAGGTAATCAGCAACAGTGGGGCTTCGCTCAACGCCTCGGTACTCACGGCATTCACAACCAAAGGAAGCCCGGAGTCCTTGCTGGAGGTACTGCAGAACGATCAGAACAACTCGAACAACGGCAACGACGGCTTATCTACTTTCTACTCGGGCAAATCGGTGGGCTACCAGGGCCGGGCGGATATTGCCGTTGTAGCGGCTTTTGCCGGGCAATACGAAGCCACCGACCTACGGGGCCGGCAGGCCGCAATAGGAGAAGGCCTGATCTACCTCGGCGACGCTGTTCGACCCAATATTTTGCGTTCGTTCAAGTGGAATAGCCAGGGGCAAAACATTCCGGTAATCCGGCTGGCGGAAATGTACCTGATCCGGGCCGAAGCCAACCAACGGCTCGGTACTACCATTGGCGCTACTCCCCTAGAGGACGTCAACGAGTTGCGGCAACGTGCCGGAGCCACACCGCTCGCGCAGGTTACCCTGGATGATGTTCTCAAGGAACGAGAGTTGGAGCTGGCGTATGAGGGCTTCCGCATCCATGATTATCGCCGTACCGGCCGTAATGTGGGCACGCAGCCATCAACCATTCCTGCGCGCGTTTTGCCTATTCCACAGTACGAAATCAACCTGGGTAATTCCTTACCCCAGAACGAGGGATACAACTAAACCGCTGGGATATCTCAACTGTCAAAAAAGGCCGATCCGGATACCGGAGCGGCCTTTTTCAGCGTAAAAACGGATGGTTTATTCGTCTTCGTCCTCTTCGCTCAGGTGCGTAAAATCAAGCTGCGGGGCCAGGCGTAGGGCTTCCCGGATTACATCGTCCATCAAAGGCTGGGAATCCGCGTCGAGGGCGCGCTCAAAGAGGTTCAGCAACTGCTCGCCCTCTTCGTTCACGTACAGGTTGGTGTAGAGCTTCTCGAAGGTGTTGGCTTCCTTGTGGATGCTTGCGTCGATAGCGGCTACGGAAGGAGCCTTCAGGGCCTTGTGCAATACGTCCAGCACCGCGCGGGCTTCCTGCAGGTCGCCCAGGTCGGAGAGCAGCTTCATCAGGGACATGGCTACCCCCAGGCGCACCCGCTCGAAGCGGTAGGCAATATCGGCGGGGCCGGCCTGCTCAAACGTGCGGTAGGCGGCTGTGGTGGTAGGATGGAGGTAACGGGTGGCATCGGCTTCCTGTGGGAAAGCCAGCTGAAGCAGCCGCTGGTAAGGAGGAACAAGCATGAAAAGGCCAAATAAGCCAGCCCAGGGCGGTCTGGCAAAATATAGTTGAGGTCTGACGTAACCCCACAGCACAAAGGTACGATTGTGTAAGGTGAAGCCGCTGCCACTGGCAGCAGGCTTCCCAACCTCTGCATCTCTTTTACTTACTCTCCTGCATTCCCGATGACGCACAAGGAAAAATGGTTGACTTTTGCCCCGGCTGGCCTGATGACCATTGGTCTGGGCAGCTGCCTGGTACAATGGGCCGCCGATAAGAAACGTAATGGCCGCCCTACTTCAGAGTGGGTAGCCGCTGGCACCGTGGCACTGGTAGTATTTAATGCCGGTATCAGCCTGTTTGGACGAGGAGTGGTAGAAAAAGTGCGGCACGAAATAGCAACAAAGCCATTCGAGCTCGACTATGCCAACGTAGCCCGGTTGTAAGCTGCATGCAACACTGTGCGAGGTGTAGTATTCAATGCGAGCTATTAGCCCGCGTTGAATACTACACCTCGCACGCTCTTTTTCAGTGCCTGCACTGCTTACTTGAAATAGGTGCAGCCAGTGGCAGTAGCATCGCCAAGCAATAAGCCAGGTGCAGCCAGATATAGCTGTTTCGTAAACGCTGTACGTGTGCTGTAGAGACGCGACACTTCGCGTTTCCGCGTTAAACGCCCTCGGTGAGGCGGCGCACCAGAAGACGCGAAGTGTCGCGTCTCTACACCGTTCGCGAAATTGCTATAAGTAGTGGTGTAAAGCAGATATAGTGGCTGAAAAGCAGGAACGGAGAAAATAGAATGCCGATTGACGAAAAGAAGGATGCATTCAGAAGCGTAGAATTACGTCTTTTGCTGCGTTGGTTCTCGTCTCTTTGGGTCTGACATCCTGTTTCACGCCGCCGGTTTCGGCGGCCTTATCGTCTGTTCTGTGAGAAAAAACTACTCCCGGATTATCTGTCTGTTTCTGTTTGGGTTGCTGCTAGCCCCGGGCGCATTTGCCCAGGCCGCGCTGGCCGATGTGCCGCTGCTTACGCCCCGGCAGTTCCTGGGCTATGAGCTAGGCACGCGCTTCACGCCTCACGCCGAGCTGTTGCGCTACGTCGACCATGTAGTGCAGCATAGCCCCGGCCGCATGAAACAGCAGCGTTACGGCCGCACCTACGAAAATCGTCCGCTGGAGCTGGTGTACGTGGCTTCGGCCGGGAACATGACCAACCTGGAGGATATCCGGCGCAATAACCTGCGGCTGGCGGGGCTGGAAACGGGCGCCGCCGCCACTAAGCAGCCAGCCGTGGTGTGGCTCAGCTACAACGTACACGGCAACGAAGCGGTGTCTTCTGAGGCGGTGATGCAGGTACTCTACGATCTGGCCGACCCCCAGAACCAGCAGGTTCAGCAATGGCTGCAAAACATAGTGGTCATTGTGGACCCCTGCGTGAACCCCGACGGCCGTGACCGGTATGCACAGTGGTATAACCGCGTGGCCAATCAGCGGCCCAACTCCTCGCCCCTGAGCTGGGAGCACCATGAGCCCTGGCCCGGTGGCCGCTACAACCATTACTACTTTGACTTGAACCGCGACTGGGCCTGGCAAACCCAGCAGGAAAGCCGGCAGCGCATTGTGGTGTATAACCAGTGGCTGCCCCAGGTACACGCCGATTACCACGAAATGGGTCCTTCGGCTCCGTACTACTTTTCGCCGGCAGCCAAGCCCTTTCACGCCGACCTCACGGAGTGGCAGCGCAAGTTTCAGAACATCATCGGCGACTACAACCGGAAAGTCTTTGATAAGAACAACTGGCTGTACTTCACCCGCGAAACCTACGACCTGTTCGCGCCTTTCTACGGCGACACCTGGCCCAGCTTCAACGGGGCCATTGGCATGACCTACGAGCAGGGCGGCGGCGGCCCGGCCGGCGTGAGCTACGCCAAAGCCGATGGCGATACGCTGACGCTGACGCAGCGCATTGAGCACCACCACGCCACCAGCCTGGCCACCATGCAGGCCGCTTCCGACCGCCATGAGGAGCTGATTCAGCAGTTTCAGAAGTTCTATACCGACGCCCGCACCAAGCCGAAGGGCGAGTATAAATCCTACGTGCTGGCGGGCTCCTCCGACCCCGGCCAGGTGCGGGCCCTCACCCAGTACCTCGACCGGCAGCAGATCAGCTACGGCTTTGCGGCCAAACGCAGCCGCCAGAGTGGCTACAACTACACCACCGGCAAAACCGAAGCCGTGCAGCTGGAGCCCCGCGACGTGGTCATCAGCATGTATCAGCCCAAGTCAACGTTGGTAAAGGTGCTGTTCGAGCCCCAGGCCCAGCTGGAGGATTCGCTTACCTACGACCTCACGGCTTGGTCATTGCCTTATGCCTTCGGCCTGAAAGGCTACGCCCTGAAAGGCCAGGTAGCTACGGCCAGCGCGCCGCCCGCGGTGGCTACGGTAGTGGAGAAAGGCGGGAAGGCTGCCCCCGCCCCAACTGAAACCCAACCTGCCGCCGACCGGCCCTATGCGTATCTGGCGCGCTGGAACAACCTCCAGGATGTTCGGTTCCTGAGCCGGCTGATGCAGCAGGGCGTGAAGATGCGGGTAGCAGATGAGCCTTTCGAAACGGAAGGGCAGAAGTACCAGCGCGGCACCCTGATCATTCCGCGCACTGGCAACGAGCGGCTGGGCACGCGCTTCGACCAACTGGTACACGCCCAGGCCGACTCGGCGGGGGTGATGGTGCAGGCTGTGCAATCAGGGTTGTCTACCACCGGCGGCGACCTTGGCTCCCGCTCCGTGCGGCCTCTCAAAATGCCTAGCGTAGCCATTCTGGCCGGCCCCGGTATTGATGCTACTGCTTTTGGGGAAGTCTGGCACTTCTTTGAGCAGCAGGTGGGGTACCCCGTAACAGTGCTGGGAACGGATTATTTCAACAGTGTTCCGCTAAGCAAGTTTGATGTGCTGGTGCTGCCCGATGGCAGATATGATGATGTACTAACGGAGCGCGGCCTCGAAAATGTGAAGACGTGGGTGCGCGGCGGTGGTCGTCTCATTGCCCTCGAAGGAGCATCCCGCTTTCTGGCTGGCAACAAGGATTTCCTGCTCAAAACCAAGCCGGCTGATACGGCGGCCACCGGCAAAAAAGCCAACCCTTACACCGCCCTACGCCGCTACGCCGATGCCGAGCGGGAGGAAATCGGGGAACGGGTGCAGGGCAGCGTTTACCGAGTCCAGCTCGATAATACCCACCCGTTGGCGTTTGGCTATGGCGAAACGTATTACGCCTTGCTGCGGGATATTCCCAACTATCGTTTCCTGCCCAAAGGCGGCTGGAACGTAGGCGTACTGAAGAAGGACAGCTACGCGTCCGGCTTTGCCGGCCGCCGCGCCCAGCGCGCCCTCACCGACAGCTTCGTACTCGGTACCCAGGATATGGGACGGGGCCAGGTTATCTACCTCGGCGACAATCCGCTGTTCCGCGCGTTCTGGCAGGGCGGCAAGCTGCTGTTTGGCAACGCCGTGTTTATCGTCGGGCAATAGAAGCGAGAATTGCAGCTAAGCAAAAGGCCCCGCCAACTGAGTTGGCGGGGCCTTTTGCTTGGTTACATAGTAGACTAGTCTACTACGTCTTCCGTTTTGTTTTTAACGGCTTTAGCACCTTTTTTCACGGCGCTACCGGTTTTTTTGGCACCCCGCTCTACGGCGTTACCCGTTTTCTTGCCGGCGTACTTCACATCTTCCTTGGTGTTGTAGGCCTTCTGACCGGCTTTAGTGCGGCCCGTGCGGGACTCTACTTTTACCGTACCGTTGTCGCGCTCCGAAACGGTGGTTTTGGCACCGGTGGTTTCGTCACGTACGGTTGTTTTATCACCTTGAGCGAAGGCGGCCGTCGAGAAAACTACGGCGGCGGCCAGGAGCATTATCTTTTTCATGAGGAGAGTCTGATTGAGAAAACTAGGTTCTGCGTCCTTATACGGTCCTGCAAAAAATAGTTTTACTCTCCCTCGTGATACCAACCGATTACGCTGCCTGCACCCGCGCTACGAAAGCAACAGGGAAGAGTCGCCGTAGCTCAGAAAACGATAGTTGTTTTCCAGTGCATGCTGGTATACCTGCCGCCAGCCGGGGCCGAGCAAAGCAGCTACCAGCAGCAGCAGGGTGCTTTCCGGCTGATGGAAATTGGTGATGAGGCCGCGCACCAGCCGGAACTGGTAGCCGGGCGCAATCAATAACTGGGTAGTGGCATGAAGCGTATCGGAACCGGTTGTCTCCAACTGGCGAAGCAGCGCGGTTAAGGCATCTTCCACGGGTATTTCCCGCTGTTCTTCGTACGGCTGCCATTGACTGACGTGCCAAATAGGTTCTGCGTCCGGGTGCTGCACCAGGCGTGCGCCCAGCCAGTACAGACTTTCCAACGTGCGCAGACTGGTGGTGCCTACCGGAATAATTGGCTGGGGCAAATGAGCCAGCAGCTGCCGCAACGTAGCCGCCGTCACGCTGATTGGCTCTCCGTGCATGGCATGGGCCGCCATGTGCTCCGCCTTAACGGGCTGAAAAGTGCCCGCGCCAACGTGTAGCGTTACGCGGGCGGCCGAAATTTGCCGTTCCGTCAGCTCTGCCAGTACCGCCTCGGAGAAGTGCAGGCCGGCAGTAGGAGCAGCCACCGCTCCCTCGTGGGCTGCGTACACCGTTTGGTAGCGCACGGCATCCACGTCGGTATCGGCGCGGTTGAGGTAAGGGGGAAGCGGCAGGTGGCCCGCTCCATGCAGTACCTCGGCGAATGGCAGGACTGCCGGCTCCCAGCTAAACCGAATCAGCGCGTAACCGTCGTGCTGTTCGACCCGCTCGGCGGTCAGCAGCGCCGGTTGGCCGAGGGCTTCAAACTCCAGCGTTACGGGACCCTCCTTCCACCGCCGCCCATTGCCCACCAGGCATTTCCACACGCAGCTGCTCGTTTGTTGCATGGCGGGCTCAATGGCCTGGTAGGGCGCTACCGGCTCCAGGCAAAACAGCTCTACCATCCCACCCGTAGGCCTTCGTGCGAACAGGCGGGCCCGCACCACCTTGGTGTCATTGAAAACCAGGAGGCTACCGGCCGGCAGCAGCGCGGGCAGTTCCTGAAACTGCCGGTCAGCTATGCTGCCCTGCTGGTACAGCAACAGCTTCGATTGGTCCCGATTGGGTAGCGGCTCCGGGGCAATGCGCTCGGGAGGCAGCTGGTAGGTGAAGTCGTGAATAGAGAGCTGACGCGGGTCGGGAGGCAGAACTGACATGACCACAAAGGTAATGCCCGCGTGCCACCCAGCCACCAGATCAGCCCGGCCGGAGTTAGCGCTGGAAAATCAGCAGATGCTGCTGCGGCAACGATTCAATGGAATCCGTCAGGCGTAACCCCAGGGCCGCCATTTCGCGCCGGGCCTGGGCGATGCTCATCTTGTGAATGCGCTTGATGGGCACCTCAGCGTCTTCCGCCCGGTATTCCACCAATGCTACCCGGCCCGCCGGAGCAAGGGAGTTCCGGATGGCCCGCATCATTTCCCGGGGATGGTCGAACTCGTGGTATGCATCTACAATGAGTACCACATCCACGCCTTTGGCGGGCAGGTTGGGATTATCAGTAGTGCCGCGCACCGGCACCACGTTGCGGACCTGCAGCCGGTCCTTGGTTTCGCGCAGGGCCGTTAGCATCTCCGGCTGAATGTCCACGGCCAGCACCCGGCCCCGGGGTACCAGCGGACTTATCCGGAAGGTGAAAAAGCCGGTGCCGGCTCCAATGTCCGCTACTACATCAGTAGGCTTCAAGTTCAACTCCCGCAGCAGAATGTCAGTGCCTTCCTCCTGCTGCCGGTCGGCGCGTTCCAGCCAGGAAGCGCCTTCGTGGCCCATTACGTGCGCAATCTGGCGGCCCAGGTAGTATTTGCCAATGCCATTGAGGTCCTGCGGCGCGCGACGCTCATAGCCGCTGGTATCAGGGGCGGCTTGGCGGCGCGCTTCGGTAAGCTGGGCGGCAGTACTTTCGGTGAGCGGCTGGGTACAGGCCAGCGGCCCGAGCAGCAGACCAGCGGTACTTATCAGCAACAGGAACTTGGGATGGAACGGCATATGCACGGCACAAAGTAACAGTGCAGGCTCAACATTTACCTGCCGATAAGGGTTCGGGCGGAACAAATGTTGAACATAGTAACTAACGCATATGCAGAGCCGTATGCTTTCCAGTCGCTAAAAAAGACTGTACTACAGAAAGAATAAATCCTGTTTTTTGCCGCCTTTTCCTAATTTGGCCCGTACAAGACCCGTTTGCATACCATTCACTAACCCCCTTTCCCTATGAAGCACCTGTCCGGTCTCCTCCACAAGCTTACGGCCGTTGCCGCCGTAGCCGTAGCCCTCAGCAGCTGCAACCGCGCCGAGTACGCCATGCTGCCCAAGACCTCCTCGGCCTACCACGGCACTCAGCGCGCCGTAGCGGTAACGCCTGCTCCGGTTGCTGTAGCCCAAGCCCCCGCTACCACTGAAGTAAGCAATCCGGCCGTTGCTGCACCCGCCGTTGCTGCCCCGGTAGCTGCCGAAAAGCCTGCTGTAGCTGCCGCCCCGGCCAAAGCTGCTGCTCCGGCTCCCAAGCTGAACTTCGCTCAGAAGGCCCTGGTTGCCAAGCTGACGAAACAGGCCAACAAGCTGTCAGCTAAAGCACAGGTAAATAAGAAATCGGAGGTTGCCGCCAAGGAAGATGCTAATGCCATCAGCCGGAACATCAAGCTCGGTATTATCCTGCTGCTGATTGGTATTCTGGTAGGTCTGATTGTCCCGATTCTGGGTACCGTCATTGCCATTATCGGCATCGTGTTCATCGTACTCGGTCTGCTCGACGAAGTGTAAATCGTCGGAGTAACTCTGTCGTAAATAGAAAACGCCCTGGTAGCTACCAGGGCGTTTTTTTATGTCCTTACTTATGCGTTGTTTGCCGCTCGTTAGCCACTTGTTTTTATTCACTTTATCATAATTCTACTCATGCGCTTTGTTTCGTGGAGTATTCTGGTGCTCACTATGCTAGTGAGTGGTTGCCAAAGCAGCCGATTTGCTGCTTTCCGGCCCGATGCGCCGGCCTATCATGCCCTTCCGTCATCCCAACCTGCTCCGGTAGCAGCTGCCGACCCGCCGGTGCTTGAAGCCAATAGCCATGGTGGGGCTTCTGTCACACCAACGCTCCCATTGATTGCACCTCATAATCGGCCCATAGCGCAACCATCAACGGTGGCAAGTGCGCCCGATACGCTCTATGGCCGGCCGGTAGGACGGGGCTGGCCACAGGCTGCTTCAACCCCGGCCATGTCTTCCGGCACTGACGCCTCAGTTCCCGATCCTGCTACTACCACCGTAAACGTAATTGGTGGGACGCTGGTGGCGGCCGGGCTCGTAACACTTGTCGTCAATTCCGATTCGGATTCTGGCTCGGGTACTGACTGGGGAGGTATTTTTCTGGTCCTTATAGCGTTGTCTGCAATTCCGGTTGGAGTCGCGCTACTGCTCTATCAAGGTAAAAACGGTCGGCAGCGGCTGAAGCGGGAGGCCCGCCGACAGGCGCGAAAAGGCACTACGCCCGCCACTGCAGAAACCCCGGCCTCTGCTACATCGGGGCCCAGCAACCGGCCCTTGCGGAAAATAGGTATCGGGCTCCTGATAGGCGGGGCGGTGCTACTGGCCGCCGGCGCTCTGCTGTCACCGTATGGGCTCCTGTTTTTCGGGCTGCCCGGCTTGATCCTGCTGATTTCGGGCCTGATTATCAGCGTCAGCGCGATATAGCAGCGGCCCTGAGCTACATCGGGTCTACGTCCACGGCGAAGCGCACCTGCTTGAACTCCTTCTGGTCGCGCAAAAAGTCGATGGCAGCCAGCATATCCGTTTTGGCAGCGCGTAGTACGGTATGCTCCCGGCTCAGCTTGATGGTGATTTCCTGCAGGTAAAAGTTGCGGATACGGAAGATGTAGGGTGCCTCCGGCCCCAGCACGGCCTCCCGGCCCAGCCGGTCTACCAGTTCCTGAGTAAGCTGGATGGCGGCCCGTTCGCCCACGCTCACATCCATATGCTTCACCGTGAGGCGGATGATGCGCATAAACGGCGGGTAGCCATGTTCGCGTCGCTGTAGAATCTCGTACTCGTAGAATTCCAGGTAATCGTTGCGAATCACCTTGTCGAAAATCACCTGCTCCGGGTCGCCGGTCTGGATGATTACTTTGCCCTTTTTGCCCTTGCGGCCCGCCCGCCCGCTCACCTGCACGAACATCTGAAACGCCCGCTCGTGCGCCCGGAAATCGGGGTAGTGAATAATGCTGTCGGCGTTGATGATACCCACTAGGCTCACGTTGGCAAAGTCCAGGCCCTTGGTCACCATCTGCGTACCCACCAGAATATTAGTGTTCTGCTTTTCGAACTCCGAAATAATCTGCTGGTAGGCGTTTTTAGCCCGCGTCGTATCCAGGTCCATGCGCTGCACGTTGGCGGCGGGCAGCATTACTTTGAGGTCGTCTTCGAGCTTTTCAGTGCCGAAGCCCACCGTTTTTACGTTGCGCGAGCCGCAGGCCGGGCATTGCGCCACCATCCGCTCGTGGTAGCCGCAGTAGTGGCAGCGCAGTTCATGGCTGTGCTTGTGGTAGCTCAGGCTCACGGCGCAGCTCTGGCACTTCGGAATCCAGCCGCAGTCGAGGCAGTTGATGAACGGGGCGTAGCCGCGGCGGTTCTGGAACAGAATAATCTGCTCCTGCAACGCCAGCTTGCGCTCCATCTCGGCCATCAACTCGGGCGTGAAGTGGTTGAGCATGGTTTTCTGCTCCCGGCTTTTGCGGGTGTCCACCAGCTCAATTTCGGGCAGGCCGGCTTCGCCGAACCGCTTGGTCAGCTCCACCAGGCCGTAGCGGCCGGTACGCGTTTGATAATAGGTTTCTACCGCCGGCGTGGCGGAGCCCAGCAGGGTTTTGGAGCCCTGGAAATTGGCCATCATCAGAGCCACTTCACGGGCGTTATAGCGCGGGGCCGGGTCGTACTGCTTGTAGCTCGACTCGTGTTCCTCGTCCACAATCGTGAGGGCCAGGTTATCGAAGGGCAGGAAAATGGCCGACCGCACGCCCACCACCACCTGAAAGCGGCCCGAGAGCACCCCATTCCACACTTCCACCCGCTCGTTATCCGAGAATTTGGAGTGGTACACCCCCAGCCGCGAACCGAAGACGCGCATCAGCCGGGTCACAATCTGTGCTGTCAGGGCAATTTCGGGCAGCAGGTACAACACCTGCCCGCCGCCGTCGAGGGCCTGCTTGATCAGGTCGATGTAGATTTCCGTTTTGCCGGCTCCCGTCACGCCGTGTAGCAGCACAATGTCCTTGTCCTGAAACTGGCGCATGATGTCCTGGCGGGCCGTCTGCTGGGCCTCGCTCAGGGTGAAGTGAATTTTGGCCTCGGCATCGTCCTCATCCAGCGGAAACCGCGACACAATCTGGTCGAACTGTTCCAGTACGCCGTTTTTGATGAGCGTATTCACGGCGGAAGGGGAGAGGTGCGGGGCCGAAGTCAGGGCCGCCTTTTCCAGGCCTTTGTGGTTGGCGTGCTCGTTCTGGTACACGGGCACCCGCTGCAGATAGCGCATCACCACGTCCAACTGCTTGCTCTTGCTGGCCAGCTGGGCAAACAGCTGCTCAATGGCCGCCTCCGAAATATACTGATGCGCCAGCCGAACCTTCTTCAGCACCTTCGGCGAGTACTTATCTTGGAGGTGCTCGAACAGAAACACCACGTCCTTTTGCATCAACGACTTGATGTACTTGTGGAAGGACGCAATGCCCAGCAGGTCGCCCACCTCCGTAAACGTCATCGACTTGCCTTCCTCGCCGGTACTGAGGGCATCCACTACTTTCTGCTCCTGCTCGCTGAGCGGATACGGGTTGGTTTCCGCCTCGAAAGCGGGATGCAGCTGCACCCGGCTTTCGGAGCTGAGCTTGAGGGCGGCCGGTAAGGCGGCGTTGATTACCTCGCCCAGCGTGCAGAGGTAGTAATCGGCCATCCAGCGAAACAGCTTGAGTTGAGGCTGCGTCACGACCGGCGCATCGTCAATGAATTCGAGGATGTATTTGGCCTGATACTCCTTGGGTGGTTGCTCATGCACGGCCGCCACAATGCAGCTGAGCGTCCGTTTAGCCCCGAACTGTACAATCACGCGGCCACCTACCACTACCTGATCATTCAGCTCGAATGGCACGCGGTAAGTGTACAGCCTGGGCAACGGTAACGGCAGAATCACATCCGCAAACAGCGTGAGGCGGTCGGCAGCGGGTTCCGGCTGGTGCTGAACAAAATCAAACGTAAGACTCAAAGGAAGGCAAAAGCAAGAGGTGGAGGCGCGGCCATGTAAGGGCGCTACAGGACTCGCGCAAGCCCGGTTGGACCGGTTGCGTTGTCGTCGGCAACAAGTAGTAAAGATACGCCGCTTGCCGCCGTGAGGGAAGCCCATCGGTAAATTAGCAGGCCCGCAGCTGCTTGCGGTAAGTGCTCCGGTACTGGTTGGCAACTGAACATCAGGCTCACAATCTTAGGCCCTACGCTGGCTTCGTAATGGCCCGGTAAAAGTAAAACCCGGCCGATAGGGGCCGGGTTTTATTTTAGGTAGTTTCGGGAGCGTCAGCCGACGGTTTGCGACGGGGTGGCCGCGGTTTTCGCTTGGTGGCCGGCTTTGGTTCAGGCACCGGTTCTGGAGCAGCAACCGGCTCCGGAATAACAGCAGGTTTGGGTGCCGGTGTCGGTTCAGTTGCTGGGGTTGCCGTCACTGCAGTGACCTTAGGCTTACGAGGGGCTCGTTTGCGAGCCGCCGCTACCGGAGCAGGAGTTTCAGAAACTACTGGCTCTGGAACAACAGGTGCCACGGGCTGCGGGGCAGCTGGTAGCTCTGTAACTGTTTCGGGAACAACTGCCTTTTTCTTCGGTGCGGCCCGGCGGCGCGGCTTGGGTGCAGCAGGAGCAGGAGCTTCCGGAGCCACCTCCGGTGCAATTTCGGCAACAGCTGCTACGGGTATTTCTATAACCGGTATTTCCTCCGGTGTTGTCGCAACGGGCTTTTGCCGAACCGGAGCCTTCCGGACACGCGGCTTAGGGGCGGCCTTGGGCTTCACGGGAGCGACCGGCTCAGCTGTCTGCGGCTCAGTTACCGGAATTTCCACGGCAGCGGGCAAAGAAGCGGCTACCGGTGGCAAAGCCGGGGCTTCCGGCAGATTAATAACGGCAGCGGATACTTCAAATTCAGCCGGTGCAGCTGTTGTATCCGCGTCGGATTCCGCGTACAACGGCTGACGACCCGAGCGTACTCCCGTGCGGGGTGGCCGTTCCCGCTTGTCACGACGGTTATTGCGGACACGAGGTGCTATTTCTTCTGCTAACATCTCTGCCGAATCCTCTGCTGGTACCGTCACCGACGGCTGCCGCAACTGCTCTTCGGTGATGTAGACTACTTCCGATGCCGGCTCTGCTTCTATGGTTTCAGCCGCTGGTAGGATTTCTGGTTCTACTGGAACAGAAACTGCTGGTTCTTCCTGAACGGTAGCGGTGCCGCTGGCAGCTGCTTCGGCCGCTAACCGGGCGTGCTTGCGCTTGGTGCGCTTGGCTCCACCGCGGGAACGACGCTTCTTGCGCCGTCCGGCTTCTTCCAGTGTCTCTTCGGCTGAATCCTCATCCTCATCTGCTTCCGGCCCGTCGGCCAGGCCGGCGGCGTAAGCGTGTTCGTAAGCTACTTCAGCAGAAGCCGGTTCGGCAGCAACGGGTGAGGGCAGCGCTTTCTCTTCTTCGGCTGCATCATCGTCCGCATCCGGCTCGTCGGTTTCCAGCAGCATGCCGGCACCTTTACCCAGTAGCGAAGCCCGAGAGTAGGAGGGAGCCTCCGGCACACGAACAGGTGCTTCCTGGGAATGCACAATAACCTCTGCAGCCGGAGTAACGGGCGTTTCTTCGGCATATGCGCCGATGTCAATTCGTTCCTCGCCGTCGTCTTCGTACTCAGGTTCCTGTATCGAGGGAACAATTGGGAGAGGTAAAGCGGCCAGTTCCCGCTCCACGTGCAGCGTTTCCATCCGCACGTCGGCCTGGGAGCTAATCTTACGCAAACGCTCCAGCGTGGACTCCAGAAACTGCCGATGCTCCGGCGCGCCCGCGTACAATGGCCGGTGGCCCAAGGCCAGCCGCAGGCTTTCCCATTCCTTCTTGAACCGTCCGAACGCCGCATCGAAATACGTACGGGTAAACCGTTCCCACACGTAATTCTCCGCTACTTCCGAAGGGTGCAGCATGTCGGTGGCATAGAAGCGGTAGTCGCGCAAATCGTCCAGCAACAGCTCGTAGGCCGGGAAATACGTCACGTCGGGCAGCAACTCGCTCAAATAGTGACACGCCACACGCAGCATCGATTTGCTGGCTGAGTTCAGCACCAGTGTGTCTTTCAGGTGGCGCACCGGGCTCACCGTCAGAATAAAGCGCAGGCGCGGGTTAATGCGCCGCAGATACGCGTGGGTTTCCGCCACGGCCGCAATAATGTCATCGGCCGTCAGTAGTTCCTTCTCGAACTTATCGGCGGGCAGCTTATGGCAGTTACTGATGATTTCGTCCGTTTCCCGCAGACGATAAGCAAATGCCGAGCCCAGCGTGAGCACCACGGCATCGGCCGTAGCCAGAAACACGCCCGCTTCCCGGGTCAGCGTCTGGATGCGCTGCAATAGCTCCACCGGGGAGTCAGCCCCGAGTTCAGCGTGCAGGTCGTGGCTTTGCCAGCGGCCCCGGGCTTCCACCAGGTGCTGCTGCCAGTCCATGTCTTCACCGGCAGCGGCGCGCAACAGCTTACAGGCCGAAATAGGATTGAAAACGGTACCAAACGGATTTGCCATCGTCGCGACCTTGAACTCGGTCAGGCGGGAGCCGATGGAATCCGAAAAACAGGAGCCTATCGTCAGTACCCGAGCCGAATGCGGCAGCTGTTGGGGATGAGGCGTCAGCGGTAGTTCAGTTCGAAACATTGGATGTAATACGGCCCTCGGCGGGCCAACGGACGGGCAACCTACTTAACATCTTGCGTTCAGCCAAACGGCTTCCTCTGCAAGCGCGCGCCTACCAGACGCGGATGAGGTTGCTACCGAAATAAAAAGACGGAGTGCAAGCCGGCCAGACCGGTTATAGGTGCCAGCTACCGGTTCTACGCGTAAAGGTCGCAATAGTATGGCTTCACAACGAAGGATAGCCAAACAAAACGCCCGGTTGCCAAAGCAACCGGGCGTTTTGTTTAAAAAAAACCTGTTCGCAGGTAGCAGCTTATTCAGCTACTACGTTGAAGCGCACTTTGTGCTTCACCTCGCGGTGCAGGTCGGCGGTAGCAGTGTACTCGCCAACAGCGCTGGGCTCCGAGTCGAACGACAGACGCTTGCGGTCTACGTCGATGCCTTTGGCTTTCAGAGCATCGGCCAGCTGCAGCGTGGTTACCCGACCGAAGATACGGCCGCTTTCACCCACTTTAGCCGGAATGTCCAGCACCATATCACCGATCTGGTCAGCTACGCCTTGGGCATCGCCTTTCACCTTGTCAGCTTTGTGGGCCGCTTGGCGTACGTTTTCGGCTACGATTTTCTTGTTGGTCTTGTCGGCCAGCACGGCCAGACCCTGCGGGAGCAGATAGTTACGGCCGTAGCCGGGCTTTACAGCAACGATGTCGTTCTTGTAACCCAGACCTTTAACGTCGTCTTTCAGAATTACTTCCATGTCTTTATGAGAAGTGAGACTGAGAGAGATGAGAAGTGAGACTATGTTCCGACTGCCCTAGGGCTGAATAGAATACAGTCTCACTTCTCACTTCTAACTGTCTCAGGTCTACAATCTATTTCAACGAGTCGGTTACGTAGGGCATCAGGGCCAGGTGACGGGCTTTAGCCACGGCCTGAGCTACTTTGCGCTGGAACTTCAGGCTGGTGCCGGTGATGCGGCGGGGCAGAATGCGGCCCTGCTCGTTCACAAACTTCAGCAGGAAGTTCGGGTCTTTGTAATCAACGTACTTGATGCCGTTCTTCTGGAAGCGGCAGTACTTCTTGCGGGTATCCTGCTTGTGGATCTTTTCGTTGGCGAGGCTCATCGTATTATTGGGCTACGGCTTCCGATTGTTTAACTTTCTGCTGGTTCATTTCGCCTTTGCGACGACGCGTACCGTAAGCCACGGCGTGCTTGTCCAGAACAGTAGTGAGGAAACGGATAACCCGCTCGTCACGACGGAACGCGAGTTCCAGCGTGTCTACGACGTTACCTTCACCAGTGAACTCCACGAGGAAGTAATAACCGGTGTTCTTTTTCTGAATTGGGTACGCCAGCTTTTTGAGGCCCCAAGCTTCAGTGTTGATGATGTCGGCGCTATTTTCCTTAAGCACCTGCGAGAACTTCTCGACCGTCTCTTGCACTTGGCTCTCGTTCAATACGGGAGTCAGAATGAAGACCGTCTCGTAATTTCTTACTGCCATTACGACGGGGTGAAATTTGACGTGAAAAACTAAATGAGGGGCAAAGATAACAGGAATTACTCCACTCTGCTACCAGCCTGCTATACTTTATCTATAAATACTCAGATTGTAAGCATTTGGTAGTCAATTGGCAAACCTATTAGCCGTTGGGTGGTATTCATCTGGAAGGCAAACGGTAAGCCATTCAGATTACCTTAACGATAGGCAGTCAACCGATGATGGCGGGCCGGGAAACACACACAAGAAAGCCGTGAAAATTGCGGATTTTGTGGTTTTTAGAATGATTCTAAGCTTCTGGCAAAGGGCGAAAATTAGCCCGGGCCGGTTTGTTCTCTGGGTTTCCCAACCTACATTTGTGGCCTTGAAGCACCCCCGCGTTTCTTTTTTTCAGTCAAACTGTGCTATGGATAGCATCCGACTACGTCCCCTTACCCGCCTCTTTCTCGCTCTGTTTCTGTTCTTTGTCAGCGTAGGCTCGTCCTTCGCCCAAGGCACGGCCGCTGATCCGAGCAAAGCAGGCGTGGCACCCGGCGCTACGGCGGCCGCTGCCCCCGCTGCTGCTGCTGGCGCAACCACCGGTGACCCCGCCGCTATTGCTGCCGGCGACGCTCTTTTTAAAGGCAATTGCGCCCAATGCCACGCTGTAAATGAGGTGGTAGTGGGTCCGGCCCTGGCCGGTATCACTAAGCGTCGCCCCATGTCCTGGATTATTCCATGGATCAAGAATTCCAGCAAACTGGTGGCCAGCGGCGACGAGTATGCGGTGAAAATCTACAACCAGTATCAGAAGCAGCAGATGCCCAGCTTCCAGCTGTCGGACGCTGAAATCACCTCGATTATTGCCTACACGACTTCGCAGGAAGGTGTTGGTGCTCCAGCTGCGAAAGTAGATGGCGGTGCTGCCACTGCTGATGGTGGTGGTGCGGTTGCTGGTGAAGAAGCTGATGGTGGCAAGTCGATGAACATCCTGCTGATCGTGCTGGTGGTTGTGCTGATTGTACTGGTGGTAACGCTGGTCATCATTGCCAACATCATGAAGGATGTGCTGCGTGGTCGCAAGGACCTCGACGGCCGCGACCGGGAAGTGATGGAGCAGCGCTTCGATTTCTCGAAAATCTACAAATCGACGGCCGTGCGGGCTATTGTGGGTGTGGTGTTTGTGCTGGCGGTACTATATGAATCTGTTCAGGGAGCTATGGGCGTAGGTCTGCAGCAGGGCTACCAGCCTACCCAGCCGATTGCCTTCTCGCACAAACTGCACGCTGGCGAAAACCAGATCAACTGCGCCTACTGCCACACTTCGGTGTACAAGAGCAAGTCGGCTAACATTCCTTCCCCGAACATCTGTATGAACTGCCACTCGCAGATCAAAACGGAGTCGCCGGAAATCAAGAAAATCTACCGCGCCATTGAGCGTAAGCAGCCAATTCAGTGGGTTCGGATTCACAACCTGCCCGATCTGGCCTACTTCAACCACTCGCAGCACACCCAAGTGGGTGGCATCGAGTGCCAGACCTGCCACGGTCCTATCCAGAACATGGAAGTGGTATACCAGTATTCGCCGCTCACCATGGGCTGGTGCATCAACTGTCACCGCGAGACTCCGCTCAACACCAAGGGCAACGGCTACTACGACAACCTCGTGAAGCTACATGACACCGAGAACGGCGCAGTGCCCTTCACGGTATCGTCGAACGGTGGTACGGAGTGCTCAAAGTGCCACTACTAGCAAGCTAGGGCCTTGAAGGCCTCCGCTACGGAACTGATGTTCGGTGGCAGAGGTCTTCAGGGCCTCACCTACCTTAACAAACAGCCTGCTTAGAGACTTACCGGGCCTCAGAATCCAAGTCGCTAAGTCCCTAAGACCCTAAGTTCCAAAAACACGATGCAAGAGTCGCCTAAGTACTGGAAGGGAATTGAGGAACTGGAGAACTCACCGGAGTTCGTGAAGAATGCACTCACGGAGTTTGCAGACTTCCTGCCGGTGAAGGAAACCCATGGCACCTCGGATGCCACGGTAGCCCCTCGCCGCGACTTCCTCAAGCTCATGGGCTTCGGCTTAGCCGCCGCCACCCTCGCCAGCTGCGAAACCCCGATCAAAAAGGCTATTCCCTACCTCAACAAGCCTGAAGAGGTAGATCCGGGTATTGCCAACTTTTACGCCTCCACCTTCTTCAACGGCCAGGACTACAACAGTGTACTGGTGAAAACCCGCGAGGGCCGTCCGATTAAGCTGGAAGGTAACCCTGAGTCGCCCATCACGCGTGGTGGTTTGTCGGCTCGCGCTCAGGCCGCTGTGCTGAGCCTGTACGACGGAGCTCGTCTGCAGCACTTCGCTAAGAAGGGTGCCAAAGTTGACAAAGACCAGCTGGACCAGGAAGTGCGGAATGCACTGGCTGGCGCTGGTCGGATTGCCATTGTATCGCACACCATCATCAGCCCCTCTACCAAAAAGGTAGTGGCCGAATTTGCTGGCCGCTTCGCGGGCACCGAGCATGTGATGTACGATGTGAACTCGGCCTCGGGCCTGCTGCGCGCCAATGGTGGTGTGCTGCCCGCGTACGATTTCAGCAAAGCCGATACGATTGTCAGCTTCGACGCTGACTTCCTGGGTACTTGGTTGTCGCCCGTGGAGTTTGCTCGTCAATACGTAGCCAACCGCAAGGTTTCGAGCGAAAAGCGCAGCATGTCGCGCCACTACCAGTTCGAAACCAACATGTCGCTGACCGGCTCCAACGCCGATGTACGCGAGCCGCTGAAGCCCTCGGAACTGGGCGAAGCTGTGCTGGCCGTGTACAACGTGGTTGTGGGTGGCGGCAACGCTTCGGCTTATGCCGATAAATCCAAAAAAGTAGCCGCTGCTGCTGCTGCTCTGCAGAAGGCTGGCTCGCGTGGCCTCGTTGTATCGGGCTCTAATGATCCGGCGGTGCAGGCCCTCGTTACGGCCATCAACCAGCGTCTGGGTTCGGCGGCTGTTGACGTGGCTAATCCTTCTCTGATTCGTCAGGGAGATGATGCCAAAATGAGCAACCTGCTCAAAGCTATCAGCGCCGGACAAGTTGGTGCCGTTATCTTCTACAACGCCAACCCTGTGTTCGACCACCCGATGGGTGCCGAACTGGCAACCGCGCTGAAAACTGGTAAAGTCCGCACGACCATTTCGCTGAACGACCGGCTGGACGAAACCGGCGAATTGTGCACGTATGCTGCTCCTGACCACCACTTCCTGGAGTCGTGGAATGACTATGAGCCTAAGCGGGGTTATCTGAGCTTGGCTCAGCCCGTTATCACGCCGCTCTTCGCCACGCGTCAGGCGCAGGATTCGCTCCTGACTTGGGCTGGCAATCCTACCACGTACTACAACTACCTCCGCGCTCAGTGGAAAGGCGTTCTGGGTGGTGATTTCAACAAAGCCTGGGATAAAGCAGTGCATGATGGTGTAGCCATGGGTTCGGCTGCTCCGGCTGCTCCCGCTCAAGCGGCTCCTGCACTCGATGTAAATGCTGCAATTGCTGCTATTAAATCGTCTCCCAAGCCTTCAGGTCTGGAACTGGCGGTGTACGAGAAAGTGGGTATCGGCAGCGGTGCTGATGCCAACAACCCTTGGCTGCAGGAACTGCCTGATCCTATTACAAAGGCAACTTGGGGTAACTATGTAACCGTACCTCGCGCCTACGCTGTGGCCCAGAAATGGGAGCAAGGTGATGTAGTGAAAGTAACCGTAAACGGTAAGTCAGTAGAACTGCCCGTACTGATCCAGCCGGGTCAGGCCGCCGGTACTATCGGTATTGCTTTGGGCTACGGCCGAATGAAGGCCGGTAAAGTAGGCAATGGCCTTGGCGCTAACGTGTTGCCCTTGTTGGCTATGCGTAACGATGCCATCAGCTACACGGCTGCTGCTGCTCTGGCTGCCACCGGCACTAAAGAGCCGATTGCGCAGACGCAGACTCACCACACCATCATGGACCGCAAGCCGGTGGTGCAGGAAGCTACGCTGGCCCAGTATATCAAAGACCCCAAGGAGGTAACGGAATACGTTACGATTTCCACTCCGGACGGTCCGCAGAAGCCCAGCAAAGTTTCGTTGTGGCAGGATTACGAATACAAGAACCACCATTGGGGCATGGCCATCGACCTCAACTCCTGCATCGGCTGCGGCTCGTGCGTAGTTGGCTGTCAGGCTGAGAACAACGTGGCGGTAGTAGGCAAGCAGGAGGTAATTAACCGTCGGGAAATGCATTGGATGCGGATCGACCGGTATTACAGCTCTGATGCCCACAAGTCTGACTTCGAAACCAAAGGCAAGCTGAGCACTTATGCTGCCATGGAAGACCCCTCCGAGAATCCCTCGGTTATCTTCCAGCCGATGATGTGCCAGCATTGCAATCATGCACCCTGCGAAACCGTGTGCCCCGTACTGGCTACCACGCACAGCTCGGAAGGCCTGAACCAGATGACCTACAACCGTTGCGTAGGTACGCGTTACTGCGCTAACAACTGCCCATATAAGGTTCGTCGCTTCAACTGGTTCTCGTACTACACCAACGAGAAGTTCGAAACTGTAAACGGCCACATGTTCACCGACCTGGGCCGCATGGTGCTGAACCCCGATGTAACGGTTCGGGCTCGTGGTGTGATGGAGAAATGCTCGCTCTGCGTGCAGCGGATCCAGCTCGGTAAACTTGAAGCCAAGAAGCAGAAACGTCGTCCGAAGGATGGCGAAATCGTTTCGGCTTGCGCCCAGTCCTGCCCTACGCAGGCCATCGTATTCGGTGATATGCGTGACCCCGAGTCGCGGATTTCGCAGCTGTTGCGTCGCGAAGACGGGGAGCGGGCTTTCCATGTACTCGACGAAATTAACGTACAGCCGAACATCACCTACCTGACCAAAATCCGCAACACGGACAAGTCAGATTTCAACGCCTAGAAACCGAGCCGGGGGAGGGCAGAAGAGCCTACCGCACTATTGCCCTCCCTCTTTACTCCTTTAAGTCCAAAAACTATGCAGCACGTATCGCCTGTACGGGAGCCGCTCGTTACCGGGGGGAAAACGTACCACGACGTCACCCAGGACGTGTGCCGCCAGGTAGAAGCCGCCCCGAATGTTCGGTGGATGGCGGCCCTGAGCGTCGCCCTTCTGCTCCTCGGTGTCTTCTTCTACTCGGTATACCGCACTCTCTGGTACGGTATCGGGGAGTGGGGTCTGAACAAAACCGTTGGCTGGGCCTGGGACATCACCAACTTCGTGTGGTGGGTAGGTATTGGTCACGCCGGCACGCTGATTTCGGCCGTATTGCTGCTGTTCCGTCAGAAGTGGCGTACCTCCATCAACCGTGCCGCAGAAGCTATGACGATTTTCGCCGTAATCTGCGCCGCTATGTTCCCGGTTCTGCACATGGGCCGTCCGTGGCTGGCTTTCTGGGTTTTCCCGCTGCAAAACACCTTTGGGTCCCTGTGGGTGAACTTCAACTCGCCGCTGCTGTGGGACGTATTCGCCATTTCGACCTACTTCTCGGTGTCGTTGGTATTCTGGTACACCGGTCTGGTACCCGACTTCGCTACTATCCGTGACCGGGCCAAAGGTCCAATTGCTAAAGTAGCTTATTCGTTGCTGAGCTTCGGCTGGAAAGGCTCGGCCAAGCACTGGAGCCGTTACGAAACGGTTTCGCTGATTTTAGCTGGCGTTTCGACGCCGCTGGTACTTTCGGTACACACCATTGTATCGATGGACTTTGCTACCTCGGTTGTACCGGGCTGGCACACCACCATCTTCCCTCCTTACTTCGTAGCTGGTGCCATCTTCTCCGGCTTCGCCATGGTACTGACGCTGATGCTCATTACCCGGGTAGTATTTAAGCTGGAAGATTACATCACCATCGAGCACATTGCCCTCATGAATAAAATCATGATGATTACGGGCTCGATTGTAGGTGTGGCTTACATCACGGAATTCTTCATTGCCTGGTACTCGGGCGTAGAATTCGAGCAGTACGCTTTCATCAACCGTGCTACCGGTCCTTACTGGTGGGCTTACTGGTCGATGATGACCTGCAACGTAATTACCCCGCAGCTGGTGTGGTTCCGTCGGGTGCGTTACAGCATTCCGCTGACCTTCATCCTGTCGATTATTGTGAACATTGGGATGTGGTTCGAGCGTTTCGTGATTATCGTAACCTCGCTACACCGTGACTACCTGCCGTCGAGCTGGGCTATGTTCTCGCCCACTATTATCGACATCGGCATCTACGTTGGTACTATCGGTCTGTTCTTTACCCTGTTCCTGTTGTTTGCCAAATTCTTCCCGGTAATCAACATGGCAGAAGTGAAGTCGGTACTGAAATATACAGTGGACAACGGCCCGACCTATACTGGTCATGACGCTGCCCACCACGCTCATCAGCCTGCTACCACCCACGGAGTTCCCGCCTCGGCCTCTGTAAACTACGATAAGCATGACTAAGCGCTTCGCCCTCGGCATCTTCGACGACGAAGACGTGCTGCTGCACGCCGTTGAAAACGTCCGCGAAGCGGGCGTTAAGATCTACGAAGTATTCACGCCATTCCCAATTCACGGGATGGATGATGCTCTCGGTATCGAACGTTCCCGTCTGCCCATTGCGGCCTTCTTCTTCGGTCTGACGGGTCTGTGCTTCGCCCTGTGGCTGCAGATCTACACGCTGGGCTTCGACTGGCCGATGATCATCGGTGGTAAACCCCACATTGCGCTACCGGCTTTCATCCCGGTATCGTTCGAGTTAACGGTACTTTTCTGCTGCCACGGTATGGTAATTACCTTCTATACCATCAGCAAACTCTATCCACGCTGGAAGACGCCAGTACTGGATGTCCGCTCTACCGACGACAAGTTTGTAGTGGCCATTGAGGTGAATGAAAACACCGATATGACCAAGCTGACCCAGCTGTTGCGTGACAACGGGGCTTCGGAGGTGAACCAAAAAGAAATGTCTAAGTTCTAATGACGCACTCGCTGAAACTAACTCTGCAAGCGTCGGCGGTTCTGCTGGCATCGGTGTTCACCACCGCCTGCAACCGCGCCGATGACCCTGGTCTGGAGTACGCTCCGGAGATGTACGAAGGTATCCCGTACGACCCGTTGCGTCAGGTCAATGCCAACACCATCAACCCAATGGGCATCAATGAGCGCACCCCCGCGGTGGGCACAGTAGCCCGGGGTAAAGCCACATATTACACCCACATTGCCAAAGACGATGTGGCTACTGCTGAAACCACTTTGCGCAACCCGTTTCCTTATACCAAGGAAAACCTGGAGGAAGGTAAAGTACTGTACTCACGCAATTGCCAGCATTGCCACGGCGAAGGTGGAGCCGGTGACGGTCCGGTAGGCGCCAAGTTCAAAGGGGTACCTAACTACTCGGCAGGTGCCTACAAAACCATGAACGACGGGCACATTTACCACGTGATTCAGTGGGGACGTAACCGCATGATGCCGCATGGCTCCCAGGTAAACCCTGAGGAACGCTGGAAGATTGCCATGTATGTACGTGCTCTGCAACTTGGTAAGGGTGCCGATGGTTTAGCCGATATGGTGAAAACCGGTGGTGCTCAAGCCAACGTGCCGACGGCTGACTCCACGACTACGTCGGGGCAGATGAAAGAGAATCCTACCAAGGCTGGTTCCGACAAAGCATCGGAAACTCCAGGGCAGGGGGATAAAGCAAATAACGGAACGGCGATTTAATCTACTTCTATGGCAACTCTGACGCATCAAGAAAGCGTTACGGCTGAATACCTGGAGGTTACGCCGGGAACCCGTAAAAACTTCATGCTCATCATGGTGGCAGGCGTTGTTCTGCTCGTGGTTGGTATCATCATGTCCATGATGGGCATTGGCGCGCACCACGAAGCGGGTGCTGCGGCCCACGGTGCCGCTCATGGCGCAGCCGAACATCATGGCAGCGCGCCGTGGCTCAAACGGCTTATTGTAAGCCTTTGGCACAATAACGTATTCTTCACGGGGGTAGCCTCCATCGGAACGGTGTTCGTTGCTATCCAGTACGTGGCTTACGCTGGTTGGTCGGTGTTAGTAAAGCGCGTAGCTGAAGCTCTTAGTGCTTGGCTGCTGCCTGGCTTGGTTATCATGATTGTTGTATTTGGCATTAGCCTGATCAACCATGATATCTTCCATTGGACGCTTCCGGGCATCATGGAGAAGGGCAATGAGAACTACGACGAAATAATTGCCGGCAAGTCAGGTTTCCTGAACATGCCGTTCTATCTGATTCGCATGGTCTTGTTCCTTGGTCTATGGGCCTTTTTTACCAAAAAGCTGCGCGACCTGTCACTGGCAGAAGACTTAAATGGCGGTACTGAGTACTTCCACAAAAGCATTAACGTAGCGGCTCTATTCCTGGTAATCTACGCAGTTTCTTCGCCCATTGCGGCTTGGGACTGGGTAATGTCGGTTGATACGCACTGGTTCTCCACCATGTTCGGCTGGTACATCTTCGCCTCTTGGTGGGTGTCGGGTTTGGCAGCTATTACGTTGTGCACCATTCTGCTTAAGCAGGCCGGTTATCTGCGGTGGGTGAAAGAAGGCCATCTGCATGACTTGGGCAAGTTCATGTTCGGCTTCAGCATCTTCTGGACCTACGTATGGTTCTCCCAGTTCATGTTGATCTGGTACGCTAACATTCCGGAAGAGTCGGTTTACTTCAACCAGCGTTTGGGTGGCTTCAACGGCCAGTACACGTGGATGTTCTTTGGCAACTTGGCAATCAATTTCGTGTTTCCCTTCCTAGTATTGATGACCCGCGACGCCAAGCGTCAGATGATCATGCTGAAGATTGTGAGCATCGCCATCCTGATTGGCCACTGGTCGGACTTCTACTTGGCTATCATGCCCGGAACAATGAAGGCCGAAAACGGGTTTGTAATTGAGATTGGCGTGGCCCTTATTTTCCTGGGTGCATTCCTGACCTTGATGACCAAACGCCTGTCGCAGGCTTCTCTGGTACCGATTCATCATCCGTTCTTGGATGAGAGCATCCACCATACCACCTAAATTCAGACATGAGTATTGAGAAGTGAGAAGTTAGACTGTACAGTATAACAGGCTCTCACTTCTAACCTCTCAACTCTCACTTCTACATTCTGCTAATGACTACTCTTGGTATTGTTCTGGTGTTGGCGTTGCTGTTGGTCGTATTCGGCCTGCTGTTTCGTCTCCAGATTCTGACCTCCATTTTTTCGGGCAGCTCAACCCGCGAAGTAGGGGTGAGCAACCGCGTAAACGCCATCCTGTGTATCGTCTTTCTGGTAGTTGGTGGTGCGGCCTTCGCATGGTCGTTCATCGATAACTACGACAAGATGAATCCCCCGATTGCCTCGGTGCATGGTATTGCTACTGAGCGCATGTTCTGGACTACAATGATCATTCTGGGCATTGTGTTCACTCTGACGCAGGTCCTGCTCTTCGTTTACTCATACAAATACCAGTATAAGGAAGACCGTCGGGCTTTCTTTTTTCCGCATAACAACAAGATTGAAGTTATCTGGACCCTGATTCCAGCCATCGTGATGGCTGGGCTCGTGTTTGCCGGTTGGAAAGAGTGGACGCGCATTACCGGTCCTGCTCCCAAAGATGCCGTAGTACTGGAAGTGATGGGCAAGCAGTTCAACTGGTTGGTACGTTACCCAGGTCGTGACTTGAAATTGGGCGTCGTTAACTACCGCTTAATTGATGCTACTAACGAATTCGGCTTCGATTTGAGTGATCAGAACGGCATTGATGATTTTGTGGCTCCGGAAATTCACGTTCCCAAAGGCCATCCAGTACTGTTGAAGATCCGCTCGCGTGATGTATTGCACGCTGTGTATATGCCGCATTTTCGCGTGCAGATGTATGCGGTACCTGGCATGCCGACCAAATTCTGGTTTACGCCTATCAAGACTACGGACGAGATGCGTGCACAGACTGGCAACCCAAAATTCAACTACGAATTGGCTTGCAATCAGATCTGTGGTCGGGGTCACTTCGCTATGAAGCTGAACATCGTGGTAGATGAGCCGGATGATTATGTTGCTTGGTTCGCCCAGCAGAAATCATTCTCGGAGCAAAACCCGGATGTATTGGCCAGCTTCAAACAGAAGTCGGATAAAATGGTTGAGAAGGTATCAGCAACTCAGGCCGCTGCTACTGTAGTACCTGTTGCTGCTAAGGCTTCGCTCTAATCTAACTAAACTGCACGCTTCCTTTATGGCTGCTAACCTACCAACTCAAGTGCAAGGCGGCATTGGCGCTACTCAGCCCGGTGTTCAGCACGATGAGCATGCGCACCACGACGAACACGAGCACCACGAGCAGGGCTTTTTGTCGAAATACGTTTTCAGCACTGACCATAAATACATTGCAAAACAATTCCTGATTACGGGTATTTTTTGGGCAATCATCGGTGGTACGCTGTCAAGCTTGTTTCGTCTGCAACTCGGCTGGCCCGACGCTACTATGGAATGGCTTAAGCCTTTCCTAGGGAAATGGATTGAAGCTGGTAAGCTGAACCCAGAGTTCTATCTGGCTTTGGTAACCATGCACGGAACTATCATGGTGTTCTTTGTACTGACGGCTGGTCTATCGGGTACGTTCTCGAACTTCCTGATTCCTCTGCAGATTGGTGCTCGCGACATGGCTTCGGGCTTTATGAACATGCTTTCGTACTGGTTCTTCTTTGCTTCCAGTGTGGTGATGTTCAGCTCACTGTTCATTGAAACGGGTCCGGCTGCTGCTGGTTGGACAATATATCCGCCGCTGTCAGCTTTGCCACAGGCTATTTCGGGTTCCGGTGCTGGTCAGACGTTATGGCTGGTGTCGATGGCACTCTTCATCGTGTCGCAGTTGCTGGGTGGTGTTAACTACATCACTACGGTAATTAACCTGCGTACTCAGGGCATGAGCATGAGCAAACTGCCGCTGACCATCTGGTCGTTCTTCCTGACGGCTATCTTGGGTCTGCTCTCGTTCCCCGTTTTGTTCTCGGCTGCATTGCTGCTGATCTTTGACCGTTCGTTCGGTACATCGTTCTTCCTGTCTGACATCTACATTGCTGGTCAGGCGTTGCCAAATACGGGCGGTTCGCCCATCCTGTTCCAGCACTTGTTCTGGTTCCTGGGTCACCCCGAGGTGTATATCGTAATCATGCCTGCTATGGGCATGGTATCGGAAATCTTGGCCACCAATGCTCGTAAGCCCATCTTCGGCTACCGCGCTATGATTGGTTCGCTGCTTGGTATTTCCCTGCTGTCTTTCATTGTGTGGGCTCACCACATGTTCGTGACTGGCATGAACCCATTCCTGGGTTCCGTCTTCATGTTCCTGACGCTGATTATTGCCGTTCCTTCGGCAGTGAAGACTTTCAACTGGCTGGCTACTCTGTGGCGTGGTAATATCCGTTTCACAACGGCTATGTTGTTCTCTATCGGTTTCGTGTCGCTGTTCATTGCTGGTGGTCTGACGGGTATCGTACTTGGTAACGCTGCTCTCGATATTCAGATGCACAACACGTACTTCGTGGTGGCTCACTTCCACTTGGTAATGGGTTCATCGGCCTTCTTCGGTCTGTGGGCTGGTGTATATCACTGGTTCCCTAAGATGTTCGGTCGGATGATGGACGAGAAACTGGGGTACATTCACTTCTGGCTGACGTTTATCGGTGTGTACTTGGTGTTCCTGCCAATGCACTACGTAGGTATTGCTGGCTTCCCCCGTCGTTATTATGCTTGGACTGGCTTCGACACGTTCAGCCAGTTTGCTGACCTGAACAAGTTCATTTCGATTGCTGCTATCATTGCTTTCGTTGGTCAGTTCATCTTCATCTTCAACTTCTTCTACAGCATCTTCCGTGGCCGTCGTGCCACCGAGAACCCTTGGAACTCGACGACGCTGGAGTGGACTACACCCGTAGAGCCTGTACACGGCAACTGGCCCGGTGCTATTCCGGCCGTTCACCGCTGGCCTTACGACTACAGCAAGCCAGGTGCTGCTGAAGATTTCATTCCGCAGACCGTACCCTATTCGCAGACCCAGTCTTCGAATCTGCCGTACGAGCGGGAAATGGAATAAGTGTCTTAGACACTTAGCCTCTTAAAAAAGGGCCGCTGTACTTACGGCGGCCCTTTTTATTGCCTGCAAAAGGGAAATCCGGACCGGCCGTGCCGGACAACGGATTTCCCTTCTTTTTTTAAGCAAACCGCCTGCCAGGCGGTTTGTATCTTGACTTCATCCGCACACAACAGTAACGCATGGTAACGCCTGCATTCGTGCGCCGCTTCCGCTTCTGGGGTATCCTGACAGTGGTAGCCGTGTACATTTTGATTCTGGTAGGAGGTATTGTTCGTAGCACTGGCTCGGGTATGGGATGCCCTGACTGGCCTAAGTGTTTCGGGACGTGGATTCCGCCCACGCACATCAGCCAACTGCCAGCCGACTACAAAGAAATTTACACGGCGCAACGTGTCGAGAAGAATAAGAAGCTGGCGGCGAAACTGGAGCGGATGGGTTTTCACCAAGTGGCAGGGGATATTTTTGCGCATCCTACACAGTACATCGAAACCGACTTCAATCCGGTTAAAACCTGGATTGAATATGTGAACCGATTGGTAGGAGCTCTGATCGGACTATTCGTCTTCGGTACAGTGCTATTCGCGTTACCGTACTGGCAACGAGACCGGCCGGTATTCTGGCTGGCATTTGGGTCGTTTCTGCTGACGGGTGTGCAAGGCTGGTTAGGCTCGTTGGTAGTTTCTACCAATCTGCTGCCCATTATGGTGACTATCCACATGGGGCTAGCCCTAGTGATTGTAGCTATGCTGCTGTACGCTGTGGACCGTTCGCAGCGCGGTACATACGTTGACGTACAGCCAGTACGTACTATCTCAGGTCTTACACTCTGGTTGTGGGTGGCTCTGTTGCTCACCTTCGTGCAGATTGTGCTGGGGACTCAGGTGCGGGAAGAGGTGGATTTAGTAGCCTCGGCCGCTAATTACCTGAACCGTGCTACCTGGGTGGAGCAACTGGGCGGTGTATTCCGGTTTCACCGTACGTTTTCGATACTGTTGCTGCTCGTAAACCTGTACGTGGCGTACCAGCTGTACGCTTTGCCTTCCCGTCGGCTACACCAGCTGGCTATGGCTATCCTGGGACTGCTAGGAGGGGAGATACTGGCCGGCATCCTACTGACCTACTTTTCCTTCCCAGCGGCTGTCCAGCCTATACACCTCACATTGGCCACCTTGTTGTTCGGCGTGCAGTTCTTGGGAATAGTGGCTTACCGTCGGGCTACTAAGTTGCAGCGGCAGGCGGCTACTCCGGCCGTTGTTGCGTAACTTTGCGGCCCCGTTTGGCGGACTTTTTCGCCGCGCAATCTGTTTTCAGCAGTTGATGAGCAAGGCTAGGGCTTTTTTTCAGTTACTAAAATTCCGGCTGGCTCTCACCGTGGCCTTCTCCAGTGCCATTGGGTACCTGTTGGGTGCGCACGAACTGGACTGGAGCCGGGCCCTATTGGTAATGCTGGGTGGTCTGGCCGTGACCGGTTCGGCGAATACCATCAATCAGATTTTTGAAATCGACCTGGACCGGCAGATGAAACGGACGGCCCAGCGGCCTTTGCCGCTGGGTATCCTGAGCCCGGCCGAGGCGTGGGCCTTTGTAGTGGTGCTCGGTGTGGTAGGGCTAGGGATTCTGACTTACTTCTTCAACCCGTTGTCGGCGGCCCTGGCGCTAGTTTCCCTGATCCTGTACGGGTTCGTATACACGCCTCTCAAGACTATTTCACCAATCTGCGTGGCCGTGGGAGCCATTCCCGGCGGATTACCACCACTGATTGGGTGGGTGGCCGCTACGGGCTTCCTGGGTACGCAGGGGTGGATTCTGTTTGCCATTCAGTTTATGTGGCAGTTTCCCCATTTCTGGGCCATTGCCTGGGTGCTGGACGACGACTACAAGAAGGCTGGCTTTAAGATGCTGCCTACGCCCGGCAAAAAGGACCTGCGCACGGCTTTCCAGATCATGACCTATACGCTGGTGCTGATTCCGCTGAGTCTGCTGCCATTCTACTTTGGCATGACCGGTACGGTGTATCCGATGGTAGCTGCTATATGCGGCGTGCTGTTCCTGATGCAGACGTTTTACCTGATGCGCACAGTGAGTAAGAAAGCAGCCATGAGCATTATGTTCGGCTCTTTCCTGTACCTGCCCATCGTGCAGATTGCTTTGGTGTTGGATAAACTCTAGCGCACTATCAGAAGTGAGAAATTGAACATAGGAAGCGAGACAAAAGCCGCCTTCAATATGTTAAAATTCAACACACTTCTTCCGTTTCACTTCTCACTTCTTTAGAAAGATATGCATCCTTCAGAAGCCTTGAATACCAAGCAGCCCGCCACCGGAATTCATCCGGCGCGCTTCCTGCTGATGCTGATGATGGTCAGCGTTTTCATGATTTTTGCAGCTTACACCAGTGCGTACATCGTACGCCGCAATGAGGGTAACTGGCTGGAATTTACGTTGCCGGCCGGCTTCCTGTATACTACCCTCGTGATTGCGCTCAGCTCAGCTACCATGCAGTGGGCGTGGCTGGCGGCCCGCAAGGATAATCTGGCCCAGGTGCGTATAGCATTGGTTGCCACACTGGTATTGGGGCTGGCTTTTCTGGTTGGGCAATGGCTGATGTGGAATCAGTTGGTAAGCCAACGTATCTTTTTTGCGGGTACAGATGCCAACCCTTCCGGCTCATTTCTGTATGTATTAACCGGCGTCCACGGTTTTCACCTGATTACGGGGCTTATCTTTTTGGCCATCGTATTGCGTAAAAGCTTTCACTATCAGGTGCATTCCCGTCAGATGCTCTCCATTGGCAACGTCACCATCTACTGGCACTTCCTGGGCGCGCTTTGGTTGTACCTGTATTTGTTCCTACTTTTGAATCATTGATTTTTGTCAACCCCCGCACGCTATGTCCACCATTTCCACGACGCAGGTAATTTCTGACTCCGCCCTGGATAAGCCGCGTACCGGTACCTGGGACGGCGGGAACGAGCCTTTCAACGCCAGCTACGGTAAGCTGATGATGTGGTTCTTCCTGTTGTCGGATGCCTTTACGTTTGCTGCATTCCTGACCACCTACGGCCTGATTCGTCACCGCCACTTGGCCTATGAAGGCACTGCCGAGGCGTTCAAGTTCTCATCGAACTACTGGCCCATTCCGGAGAAAGTATTCAACTCGTTTCCCGGTCTGCACGGCATTGATCTGCCGCTGGCGTTTGTGGCCTTGATGACGATGATTCTGATCTTCTCGTCGGTAACGATGGTACTGGCCGTAGAAGCGGGCCACCGCTTCGACAAGAAGGATGTGCAGAAGTGGCTGTTGTGGACGATTCTGTTCGGCACCATCTTCGTAAGCTGCCAGGCCTGGGAGTGGAGCCACTTTATCGGTGGCACCGACGAAGGCACGCTGATGAACGATGGTACGCGCTTCTTTGGTGCGAACCTCACCGTGAACCAGTACGGCCCCGTACTATTCGCTGACCTGTTCTTCTTCATCACGGGCTTCCACGGTACCCACGTATTCTCGGGTATCTGCCTGCTGATTTACTGCTTCATTGCTACCACCAACGGCACGTTCGAGAAACGCGGCCACTACGAGATGGTAGAGAAGATCGGCCTGTACTGGCACTTTGTAGACTTGGTGTGGGTGTTCGTTTTTACCTTCTTCTACCTGGTTTAATTTACAAGCGTAACTGAGTAGCTGGGTGTCCGTTGAGGGTATTCAGCTACCGGCTTTTCAGCTCAGTTGCTTTTTCACTCAGCTACTCTCTACCATCATGGCTAACCACGCGCCTGAACATCCCGCCCATACCGGCGAAATTGCGAAGCCCAACACCGCTTGGATCTGGAAAACCTTCTGGGTTATCACGGCTATTACCGCTCTGGAATTTGCTATTGCCTTCGTGATGCCTTCCAGCACGCTGCGCAACTCCATCTTCATCATCCTCACGATCTGCAAAGCCTTCTTCATCGTGGCTGAGTTCATGCACTTGAAGCATGAAACCAAAGGACTGATCTGGACGATTCTGGTTCCGATGTCGTTGTTGATCTGGCTGCTGGTTGCGTTGATTACGGAAGGCAACGCCATTCACAAAAACATATTCTAACGGATGAGGCCCCAACAAACCTTACTGTTGGGCCTGATTCTGCTAGTTCCGGTGCTGGCTTTTCTGTTTCTGAAAAGCTTTGGGACCAACCGTTACGCGCTGCCAACTTACCTGCCCGACCGTGTGGACTCCACGCAGGTGGCCGGGAAGTGGCAGCGCGATACTGTTTTTCACCGGATCGGTGAGTTTCAGTTCACGTCGCAATCCGGGCGGCAGGTAACGGGGGCGGAGCTACGCGGTGAGGGCCTGTATGTGGCCAGTTTCTTTTTTACCAGCTGTCCGGGAGCCTGCCCACGCCTGAACAGCCAATTGGTGCGCGTGCAGGAAAAATTTCGGCAGGATCCGCGGGTTCGCCTCGCCTCTTTCACCGTGGACCCCGTCCGCGACTCGGTAAGTGTGCTGGCCCGCTACGCCGAGCAGTACGGGGCTATTGCTGGCAAATGGTTTTTCCTGACCGGTGACAAAACTGCCCTTTACCGGTTAGCTACAGAGGAGTTCCGGCTGCCGTCCCCAGAGGGCAGTGACTCCGCGCTGGTACACAGCCAAACGTTGTTTCTGGTAGACCGCAACGGCAACGTACGGGGCCGCTACGAAGGCACCAAAGAGCGGGACGTGAACCGTCTTATTACCGAAATCGAAGTTTTGCTTTACACCTATGAGCACCCCTAATCCAACCACCAATCCTGCCGGGTTTACCAAGTACAAAATCCTGATGGGAGCCTTGGCCGCCATTATTCCGGTGGCGGTGGCTATCCTGTACTTTCTGCCGGGCGTGTTTGTGATTCCGGGTCTGAATGTCAAGGCACTACCTGCCGTCAACGCGGTGCTGAACTCGTTAACGGCAGTTTTTCTGGTCATTGGCTATTATTTCATCCGGCGCAAAGACGTGGCAAAGCACCGGGCCATGATGGGGCTGGCATTTTTGCTGGGCTCGCTGTTCCTGGTGTCGTACGTAGCCTACCATTCGCAGGTAGCCAGCACCAAGTTTGGCGGGGAGGGACTAATTAAAGGGATTTACTACTTCATCCTGATTACGCACATACTACTGGCGGCCATAACGGTAGGGCTGGTGCTGTTCACGCTGTACTTCGCTCTGACGGAGCAGTTTCAGAAACACCGTCGCATTGCCCGCTGGACGTATCCGGTGTGGCTTTACGTGTCGGTAACGGGCGTTATCGTATACTTCATGATTTCGCCGTACTACACCTAGGCCGTTGTGTCACCTTATCAGGGGCGACGGTCGAACCGCGGCCTCTGGTTTGGGGTTACGTATGTATCACACTTAGCTAAAAATCATGAAAAAGGCCGCATTCGGAGGATTTTTGACGTTGGTAGTCGCGCTGCTGCTTAGTGTAGTGCCGCTGGCGTCTCGGGCGCAATGCGCCATGTGCAAAACACAGGTGGAAGCCTCGCGCCAGGAAAAGGACGGCTATGATACCACGGGCCTCAACAAAGGAATTCTGTACCTGATGACAATCCCTTACGTACTGATCGGGACGGTGGGCTTCTTCTGGTACCGTCATAGCCAGCAGCAGAAGAAAAAAGCCACTGCTCAGGCCTGATATGGATTCTACGCTGACGGGTATTCTCAACCAACGGTGTCCGCGTTGCCGCCAGGGACGGTTGTTTACACATTCGGCACTTAACCTGGCCCATTTCACGGAAATGCCGCCAGCTTGTCCTGTGTGTGGTCAGGCATACGAGCCGGAACCCGGCTTTTATTGGGGCGCCATGTACATCAGCTTTGCCTTTTCTACCGGAATCATGCTGGTAGTAGGGCTGGCAGTATATTACCTGCTCGGCGACCCGGATACGTGGGTGTACACGTCGGCCGTGGCTATTGTGGCCCTGTTATTTACCCCGCTCAGCCTGCGGTACTCCCGTACGCTGATGCTGTATCTGTTTGGCGGAGTACGCTACGACAAGCGGTACGCCACGCGGCAGTAGCCCTGCCTCCTCACAAGTAGTTAGGAAATGCCGCCGCAGGGCGGCATTTTTGTTTGGTACTAAGGTTGTAGTACCTAGGGTTCATCAGTCGCTTATTCATTTGAAATTCCTTCGTCTGACCCCGGTTTTGCTGTTGCTGCTGGCCATGCTGTGCTTTGCCGGCGCGTATTTCAGCAACCGCTACAGCCAGAACCCGGAGGTGGTGCTACAGGCCTCGGCCACCCGGCTGCAGGAAGTGCTGATGGAGGCGGAACTAACGGGCGAGCGGGAATCGACGGATTTGCTGCAGCGGCTGGCTACCGGCCGGGTAAGTTTCCGCAGCCTCACCAGCCACACCACGTACCCCACATTTATTTTCTGGGGTGAGGAAGTGGTGTACTGGTCCGACCACACCATTCGCCCCGACGCGGAGCAGGCCCTACAACGCTTCCACGAGCGGCTGCTGGAAACCCGGTTCGGGAAGTTTCTGGCGTTGCGCCACGTAGAAGGCCCGTACACGGTACTGACCTACATTCCGCTGGAAATCAGCTACGGCATCAGCAACCGGTACCTGCGCGACGGGAACGGGCAAGGCATCTTTCAGGGCCAAAACGTGCGGCTGGTGGTGGAGAAGCCGGCGAAACCCTCCAATCTGCCCCGATTGGTATCGAACGAAGGCAACTACCTGTTTTCTATCGAGAGTCTGCAGGCCGACCCCATTACCGGCAAATACCTGCCTTTAGCCTTGCTGCTGCTGGGTTTTGGCTTGTACGTGGCGGGCTGGCTGCTGCTGGCCGGCCGTCGTTTTACTCAGGGCTTGGTGCTTCAGGGGGCGGCACTGGTGATGCTGCCGCTGCTGTTCTTCCGGGGAGCTATGCTTTACCTGGGGCTGCCTTTCTCCTTTCTGGAAGTGAAGCTGTTCGACCCAAGGGTATATGCTGCCTCCTGGCTTTCACCTTCGCTGGGCGACCTGCTCCTGAATGCCCTGCTGTTTGCGGTGCTGGCCTGGTACGGGCTACTGTTGTTTCGGCGGTACGGTATGCTGCGCTTAGTGCAACGGGTGAATGGCTGGCGGCAGCGCGTACTGATAGGGGCCGTAACGGTGCTGACGTTCTACGGGCTGCTGGAGCTGCTTTTCGACTTTTACACCAGCAGCTTCAGCAACTCCCAGCTGATTCTGGATATCACCCAGGATATTCAGGTGAACGGCTTCAAGCTGCTGCTCGGGGTAGCTATTATTCTGCACGTAGGCAGCTACCTAGTCGGATTTTATCTGTTGTCACAGCTGTTTACGGGCATTGTGCGGCCTTCTACGCGGCGCGTAGGCATTCTGCTGCTGTTGCTCAGCACCATCTGTTTTCTGAGTGTCGGGCTGGGGCTGGAGCAGGTGCACTTGACGTTGCTGGGCATTACGCTGGTGTTTTTTCTGGTATTGCGGCTAACGGGCCTGAAATCGGCGGGAGCGGTGCTGCCGTACCAAGTATATCTGTTCATTTTCCTGCTGCTGGGCGTGAGCTCAGCGGTAGGAGCCCTAGCGCAGTATGAGCATTTTAACCGGCAGCTGCAGCTGAATAAGCAGAATCTGGCCAGTAACCTGCTTACTGATAACGATCTGCAGGGCGAATACCTACTGGTAGAACGCAGCCAGGAAATGGCCCGGGACCCGGTGTTGCGCACCATGCTGGCCAGCCCCTTCGTCAACCTCGACCTAATTCGGCAGAAGGTGAGTAAATACTACCTGCGCGACTACTTCAACAAGTACGAAGTGCGGGTGATGCTGTTTAACCCGGAAGGCCGCGGCGTGGCCATTGGGGGCACGCTGCCGCTCACGCGGGAGCATCTGCTGCGCAACGCCCGCCCCACTGACCACCCGAATATCTACTTGGTGCGCGACGGGGGCAAGTCGTTCAGTTCCCGGCGCTACGTGGCGTTTATTTCGGTTCCCGCGCCGGAGGATACCGAGCAGGCCAGTACCATTGTGTTGGAGCTGACGCTCAAGAAGCTCACGGCCAATAGCGTAGTGCCGGAGCTGCTAATTGACCAGATGTTCTTTCAGCCCCGCCTCGGCACTGAGCTAAGCTACGCCGGCTACGAAAACGGCCGACTGGTATACAGTGAGGGAGACTTCGACTACGTGAACCGGCTACCGGCCAGCCTCTTCCGCGACTCCCGCTTCTTTACTACCGGCATAGCTCTGAGCGGCTACCATCATTTAGCCATCCGCAGCACGGACCGGTCGGGCCGGCTGGTGGTGGTGACGACGGCCACGTATTCCTTCTCCGATTGGCTGGCCAATTTCTCGTTCCTGTTTCTGCTCTACAGCTTCTGCTGGCTGCTGCTGATGGGTGTTGTGCTACTGGCCCGGGGGCACTACCGGGAGGTATTGCGCACCAACTTCAGTACCAAAATTCAACTGTTTCTCAACTTCGGCGTGCTGGTGCCCCTCATTGTAGTGAGCGTGGCCATTGCCAGCCAGGTCACCAACTCCTACAAGCGCGACCTGCTGCGTTCCTACCAGCGCCGGGGCCAGGCCGTGCAGGAAAATCTGCTGAAAAACCGCGCGTTGCTCACCGATGACGCCAACCGGGCCGACCTGGTGGACCTGGCCGAAAACGTGGCCGCCCTCACCGAGACGGACCTCAACCTTTACGATGCCCACGGCGAACTGCTGGTCAGTAGCCAGCCGCTCATTTTTGAGGCCAGCCTGCTCAGTACGCTCATGAACCCGCAGGCCGTGTCGGCGCTGGCGGAAGAGGGGCAGCCGCGCGTGCTGCTGACGGAGCGCGCCGGTACGTTGTCGTTTAACGCGCTGTACCTGCCGTTGCGGGCCGGCACCGTGCGGCAGGGCCGGCCCGGGGCCGTGGTGGGCTACGTGGGTATTCCGTTCTTCGATTCCGAAAAAGACCTGGATAATAAACTTACGGAGCTGATTTCTACCATTCTGAACATCTTCACCCTGATGTTTATCTTGTTCCTGCTGCTGGCCTTCGTGGCGTCCCGGATTCTGACGGAGCCGCTCAAGCTCATCACCGAAAAGCTCAGGCAAACCACCCTCACGGGCCAGAACGAAATGCTGGCCTACGAGTCGGAAGATGAAATTGGGCTGCTGGTGCGCGAGTACAACCAGATGCTGCTGAAGCTGGAAGAAAGCAAGCTGGAGTTGGCGACCCAGGAAAAGGAAGCTGCCTGGCGCGAAATGGCCCGACAGGTTGCCCACGAAATCAAGAACCCGCTCACGCCCATGAAGCTGAGTCTGCAATTTTTGCAGCGTGCCATTCAGGACCAGCGCCCCAACCTCGACGAGCTGATCAACAAAGTCTCACAGACGCTCATCACCCAGATTGACGTGCTCACGGACATTGCCACCTCGTTCAGCACCTTCACCAACCTGCCCGCCATGCGTCCCGAGCGGCTCGATGTAGCCCCTATTCTGCGGCGATGCGTGGGGCTGCACCAGGGGGCGCAGGGCCACAGCATCCGACTGGAGCTGCCCGCTGACGCTGATGCCGGTCGCTACGTAGTCTTTGCCGATGAAAGCCTGTTGGTGCGTACCTTCAACAATCTGCTCATCAATGCCCTGCAGGCCATGCCCGTGGGCCGCACGCCCGAAATTGTGGCCACGCTGGCAGCAGTAGGCCACGACCGTGTGCGGATTGGCATTCAGGATAATGGCACCGGCATTCCGGAGGATGTGCAGACCAAGGTGTTTGTGCCCAACTTTACCACCAAGGAAACTGGCTCCGGCATTGGGCTGGCCGTGGCCCGGCGCGGCATCGAAAGTGCCGGCGGCCACATCTGGTTTGAAACGGAGGAAGACCAGGGTACCAGCTTCTTTATCGAGCTGCCGCTAGCGGGGTAGGGGGCGCGCATGTAAGGTGCTTAGGCGGCGGAAAGCCTGCCGGGCCGTCCGGAACAGGTGCAGCCGCGTAACTTCCACTTTATCTCCGCCACTGCTGACTTTTCTTGGCCTTTCGGCGTTATAGCGGCCCCGGCTTTTCTGCCTCGTAATTTTACTGAATGACCAGCAACTCTACGCCTTCCTTCCTGCGCTTGTGCGTACTGCTGGGTTGGCTGGTGCTGGTTGTGGGAACAGCCCGGGCCCAGCAACGCCCCGACGCCCCGCCCAGTACCCGCCGGTGCGCGTGGGTGCGCCTCACGCCGGGACGGGATACCACGGAGTTTGCCCTGCGCGACACCCTGACCATTGTACCGGCTTCGGTGAGTGTGGCTGGGCGTTCGGTGAGATATGATGCGCGCCTCGACCGGTACCGGCTGGTGCTGCCGGGGCGGCGGGTGCCCAGCCCCGAGCCCGGCCGCCCCGACCTTGTGCTACCCGGCGGTCCTGATTCGGTGCAGGTGTGCTACCGGGTGCTGCCCATGCAGCTCTCGGCCGCGCGCTACCTGCGGCCGCGCCGGCTCATGGATAGTCTGGAATTCTGGCGGCGGCCGTCGTTTGGGATGGAGGACTTTGCGGTGAAGGAGCAGATTCTGAGTACGCCGGGCATCAACAAAAGCGGCAACCTCTCGCGGGGCGTTTCGTTCGGCAACTCCCAGAATGTGTTTGTTAATTCCTCGCTCAACCTGCAGCTGGAAGGTAAGCTCACTGACCAGATCAACCTGACGGCCGCTATTTCCGACCAGAATGTGCCGTTTCAGCCCGAGGGTAATACCCAGCAGCTCCAGGAGTTCGACCGGATTTACATCACCCTCACGCACCCGCGCTGGAACCTGACGGCCGGCGACGTGGTGCTGCGTAACAAGCCCGATTACTTTCTGCGCTTCTACAAAAATATTCAGGGCGGCGCGGCAGAGGTCAACTTTGGGCAGCTGCCGGTGGGTGGTTTTGGCGGTGGTAGCGGCCCGGGCGTAAGCAATCCGCAGCTGATTCAGTATCCGAATGCGGCCGGTACCAGTACGGGTACCTTCGTGACGGCCCCGCCCACGGTGCCCACGCCACCCGGCCAGCCCCAGAACGGGCCGCCCGCCGACGCTACCCGCCCCGGCCTCAGCCCCAACAGTACCGGCCCCAATGGGGTAAGCCAGACCGTAACGACCACCGGCCGGCGCAATGGGCCGCTATTGTCCCTGAAACGCGGCGAGGCCTTTGCTACTACCTCGGTGGCGGCGGGCGTGGCGAAGGGCAAGTTTGCCAGCGTGGATATTGCGCCCATTGAGAACGTGCAGGGCCCGTACCGTCTGCGAGGGCCCAACGGGGAGCAATTCATCATCATTCTGGCCAACTCCGAGCGGGTGTACCTGGATGGCCGGCTGCTGATGCGCGGCTTCGATTTTGACTACGTTATCGATTATAACCAGGCTGAGCTGACGTTTTCGCCCCGCCACCTCATCACCAGCAACACACGCATCAAGGTCGATTTTGAGTACTCCGACTTTAACTATACCCGCTCCCTGGTGCAGGCCAGCCACTATCAACAGCTGGGCCGCCTGCAGGTGCACGCCAACTTCTACCGCGAAGCCGATAACCCCGACAATTCCCCCAACCTTACCTTGGATGATACCACCAAGGCCCGCCTGCGCAATCTGCGCGGCAACGTGAGCCTGGCCCGGCTGCCCGGTGCCGATTCCGCCACCTACGACCGGCAGCAGATCCAGTATAGCCGGGTGGTACAGCCTGACCCCGTTACCGGCCAGCTGGTGCCGGTATTTGTGTTTCCGCTGCGCGATACGCTGCAGGGCGCGTACACGGTGCGTTTTACCAACCTGGGAGCTAACCAGGGCAGTTACCGCATCAGCACCACCAACGGCAACGCCAACGGCCGGGTGTATGAGTTTGTGGGCGAAGGACGCGGCGATTATGCCCCCATTCGGCTGCTGCCAACGCCCTTGCAGAAGCAGCTCCTGACGGTGGGCACCAGCTATCGGCTCGACTCCACGGCCACGGTGTTTGTGGACTTGGCGGCTTCCGATCTGGATTTGAACCGCTTCTCGCCGGAGTCGGCGCAGGGGCAGGCTGTGCGGGTGGGCTACGCCGTGCAGGACCGCTCGGTGCGGATTCCCGGCTTGGCCGGCTATAAGCTGCGCAGCGCCCTCGACTACGAGTATACTAGCCGCCGGTTTGCGCCCATCGACCGATACCGGGATATTGAGTTTGACCGCAACTGGAGTACTTCCAACACGCTCATCACCAACAATCAGAAGCCGCTGGAGGAGAATATTCTGAACGCGGCCATCGGGTTGGTAAAAGACGTTGACAACGCCATGGGCTACCGCCTGAGCCGGCGCTACCGGGCAGGGGAGGTAGATGGAGTGCAACACTGGCTGGATGTGGCCCGGCAGCTGGGACCGGTGCAGCTGCGCGGCAACCTGTTTCTGCTGAACTCGGAATCGGGCCGCCGCGAATCAACCTGGACGCGGGGGGAAGCGGCTGCCCGCTACGTGGCTGGCCCGGTAGTGCCCGGCTACGTGTACCGATTCGATAAAAACCGTGTAGCCAGGGCTGCCGGCGATTCGCTTACCTCGGCCAACTATTACGATGAGCACGCGCTGTTTCTGCAAAGCCGCGACTCGGCCCGCACCCGCTTTCGGCTCGATTACAGCTACCGCCGCGACCAGACTCCCAACCCCGATCAAACGGCCCTACGCGAGCGGGGCCGCGCCCAGACCTGGCAGGGAACCTTCGCTTCCCGCTTCGGCCAGAATCAGGATATAGCCATTCTGGCCACGTACCGCGACCTGGCCGTGCGTGATTCGGCCCGGCAACATACGGTGCTGGGTAAGCTCGACTGGAACGCCAGCTTTCTGCAGAATGTGCTGCGCTCGGAACTGAGCTACGCCGTGGGTACCGGCCGGGAAGCGCGCCGCGACTATACGTTTCTGGCGGTGCCGGCCGGGCAGGGTACGCATTACTGGGACGACCTGAACCAGGACGGCCAGCAGCAGCGCAATGAGTTTTTTGAGGCCCAGACGCCCGATGCCCAGTACCGCACCTACATCAAGCTCTTTTTGCCCACCGACGTGTACACTCCGGCCTTTACCAACCGGTTCAGCTACCGGCTCACCACCAACGCCCCCCGGGGCTGGCGGGAACAACCCGGCTGGCGCGGTTTCGTGGGCCGGTTTTCGGCGCTCAGCACCGTGACGCTGGACCGGCGTACTACGGAAAATACCTTGTCATCCAGGCTGAATCCGTTTGCTTTTCAGACCAACGATACGCTGCTCCTGAGCCTGAATAAGCTACTGCGGAACACCGTCTATTTTAACCGTTCGAATCCTGTTTTCGGTGTGGAATTCACGGTGCAGCAAACCCAGCAGAAGGTACTGCTCACGCAGGGCTCCGATACGCGCAACCTCGCCAGCCAGAGCCTGCTGCTGCGCCGGACGCTGGCGAAGTCGTTTACGGGGCGCTTCACCACCACGCGCGGTATCCGCGAAAACCTGGCAAACTACCTGCCGGAACGGAATTTTCGGGTGCTGCAATACGAGCTGGCGCCCGAAATCAGCTACCAGCCCAACCAGGTGCTGCGGCTGACCACCAGCTACCTGCGCACCACCAAAAACAACACCAACGGCCCCGACGAAGACACCCGCGGCACCTTCGACGACCTGGGCCTGGAAACGCGCATCAGCCAGGTGGGCAAGCGCACCCTGGCCCTCACCACGCGCTACGTGCGCGTGGGGTTCGAGGGGAACCAGGCCAGCCTCGTGGGCCTCGAAATCCTGAACGCCCTGCGCCCCGGCAGCAACTTCACCTGGAATCTGAACCTGGAGCAGCGCCTAAGCAACGGCCTCAACGTCACGCTGGCCTACGACGGCCGCAAAGCCAACGGCCTCAATGCCGTGCATACCGGCCGCATGCAGGTGGCAGTGTTGTTTTGAGTTGGGTGAAGCGGTGACGATGGGAGGTAAGTAGAACGTCATTCCGAGCCTGCGACAAATCTCGTGTGCTGACGTTGCAACTCACTATAATCCTTTATACTGCTATACGGCTACTTCGCCTCCACCAGCCGGCGCAAGTGCGGCAGCACAGCCAGTTCCGTCTGGCCGACGGGCACTTTCAGCGCGTCGAGCTGCTTGAGGGCGGCAGTTTGCGCGGCGGACGTGGGCGTCTGGCCTTTCTCCAGCAGCGCGAGGCGTTCCAGGGCCAGCGTGGCGGCGGTTTTCAGGTGAGTGGAAATCAGGGCATACTCCTGCAGCAGCGGGTTTTGCTGCAGTGTGGGCTGTACCAACGCATCGTTCTTTTGCCAAAGCTGGAGCTGGTCGCGGAGTTGGGGCAGGTAGCGGCGCACAGCAGAGGGCGCGGTGGTGCGGGCCATGAGCAACGTGTCTACCAGCTGCCCGAACTCCCGCGCTCCGTCCGATTCGGCGGGGGCGGCGTCCACGAGGCGGTTGAGCGGGGTCTGGGTGGTGTAGATGAAGCCTTGAAAGTGGCGCTTGTACTCCTTCACCGGCTCCAGCACCTGGGCCAGGGTACGCAGCGGGGGCACGGCCGCCGCTGAGCCGGCCAGCTGCCGCAGCAGCAGCTGCGGCGCCCGGCGGTGCTGCAAGCCCAGCGTTTCCAGTTGCGGACTCAGCAAGGCCAGCCGGCGGTACATATCGGGCACGTCGCGGACGGTGGCGGCACTCCACAACCGCTCCGCTACCGCGGCCGTCCGGGGCCAGATGCGCGAATCGACAATGATGGAATCCGCGAATTCGGCCCACATGGTGGCCTCGCCGCCTAATACCAGCTGCTGCTGGGCCGGGGTGAGGCCGGTGGCGTCGGGCAGCGGGTCGGTGGCGTAATGAAAGGCCGCCGATTGGTTCAGGTCGATGTAGTAGCCGCTGGAAAGCAGGGCCGGGTTGCCGGCCTTCACGGCGTCGAGCACGCCTTTCTTGCCCCGCCAGCTCTGGATTACGGCGTTGGTGGGCAGGCCCGGTCCCAGAATCTCGTCCCAGCCCACCATCGTTTTGCCATATTTGGTCACGATACCCAGTACGCGGCGGTTGAAATAGGTCTGAAGAGCGTGCTTGTCGAGGGTTTTACCATCAGCTTTGAGCATGCCGTTGGTGCGGGCAAAAGCCATGATGCGCGGACTGCGCCGCCACTGCCGCCCGTCGTTTTCGTCGCCCCCGATGTGGAAGTACGGGTCGGGAAACAGCCGCGTCATCTCCCCGAACAGCGTGTCGAGCAATGCGTACGTGGTTTCCTTGGTAGGGTCAAAGGCCACGTTAGCCAGCCGCCAGCTCTGGTACACGGTGTAGGTAGAGTCGTTGGATGATAACTCAGGGTAGGCCGCCTGCCAGGCAATGGTATGGCCCGGTACGTCGAACTCGGGCACCACCCGAATGCCGCGCCGGGCAGCGTAGCGGATAACATCGCGCACCTGCCGCTGCGAGTAGAACTGGCCGCTCACCTGCGAAAGGCGCGGCAGCGTGCGGCTTTCCACCCGGAAACCCTGATCGTCACTCAGATGCCAGTGCAGCACGTTGAGCTTGGTCGCCCACATGCCATCCAGGTTGCGCTTGATAACGGCTACGGGCATGAAATGGCGGGCTGCATCCATGAGCAAACCGCGCCAGGGGAAGCGCGGGGCGTCGGCCACATCTACTTCGGGCAACACGGAACCCCCCACCTTGTTGGGGGCCGCCAACTCCCGCAGGGTGGCCAGGCCGCGCAGCAGGCCCAGGTGGGTGGGCGCGTTGAGGGCCACGCCCATTGGCGTCACGCGCAGCGTGTACGATTCGTCCTCGCCCACCGTCAGCAGGTTGCCGGGGCGGCCATACTGCAGCACCAGCGCCGCCGTGGGCAGGGGGGAAGCCCGCCGCCGGTTGGCCCGGGTCCGACCCGGCAGCAGCACCGGCAGCACCAGCCGCTCCACGGCTTCCGCCACGGCCGAGTCGGCGGCAAGGGTGGCGGGCGTCTGCTGGGGCGTGAACACCTGCCAGGTGAAGTCGGGCTTCACCAGGAAGCGGCCCTGGCCCCAGTTGGCGCGGGTGGGCACCGGCAGCAGCATGCGGGTGGCTAGCGGAACGGTGGGCAGAGCGAAAACCGGGCGCGTGAGCAGGCACGCCAGCAACAACAGGAAGAAACGCATAGGCATGGGAAAGGCAAGCGGAGCGGAACGGCGAAGGTAGAAAGTTTGAAGGCGGGCGGAGTAAAAAGCCCGTCATCCTAAGCCCAGCGAAGGACTTTCTCACGCTATAACGACTATCGTACCAACGACTCGTTCGGGCGCAAAAAGGTCCTTCGATGGGCTTAGGATGACGGGCTATATTCCTGCAAGTTCCTCTCTCAAATCAGCCCTCGGGCCTTAAACTCCAGGTATTTGTTGATGGTATTTACCGTCAGGTTCTGGGGGGCGGTGAGCAGGGCGTGAATGCCGTAGCGGTTCAGCTCACGCACAATCTGGCGTTTTTCCTGGGCGAATTTCTCGGCTACCGTCTGGTTGTACACGTCCTGGGTGGTTTCGGTGGGGCCATCGAGGTAGGAGCGAAGCTCGGTATTCTCGAAAAAGACTACCAGCAGCAGGTGGTCTTTGGCCATGCGGCGCAGATAAGGTAGCTGGCGCTGCATGCCATAGAGCGTCTCGAAGTTGGTGAACAGGATGAGCAGGCTGCGCTGCCGGATATGACTGCGCACCGATACATAGAGCCGCTCGTAGTCGGTTTCGAGGTATTTGGTTTTCTGGCGGTAGAGCACTTCCAGCAGCTTGCGCAGGTGGCCGCTGCGCCGGTCGGCGGCCACCATAGCCCCGGGCTGGTGCGAAAAGGTCATCAGCCCGGCCTTATCGTGCTTGATGAGGGCAATGTTGCTAACCACCAGCGTGGCGTTGATGGCGTAATCGAGCAGGCTCAGGCCTTCGAAGGGCATGCGCATCACCCGGCCTTTGTCAATGAGGCAGTACACTTGCTGGGCCCGCTCGTCCTGGTAGTGGTTCACCACCAGCGAGTCGGCGGCCTCGGGCGTCGTGGCGCGGCGGGCGGTAGCTTTCCAGTTGATGTTGCGCGGGTCGTCGCCGGCCACGTAGGGCCGGATCTGCTCAAATTCCATGCTCTGGCCCACCCGCCGGATGCGCTTCACGCCGACTTCGGTGAGGCGGTTGTGAATGGCCAGCAGCTCGTACTGCCGCATCTGCAGAAATGATGGATACACCGGCACCACCCGGCTCTCATCGAACCGGAACCGCCGCCGCACCAAACCCAGCGGGGAGGCCGCGTACACGTTCATGGCCCCGAACTCGTACTCGCCGCGCTTGGTGGGCCGCAGCCGGTAGCTGATGATGCTGGTTTCGCCGGGCTTGATAGCGGCCCGGAACAGCACGTCGCGCCGCTGAAACTGGTGCGGAATCTCGTCAATCGTTTCGGTGCGGATGGGAAAGCGGTACAGGTTTTCGAGGTAGAGGGCAATATCGTTGTCGGAGCCGTTGGCCAGCTTGTCGCCCATTACTCGCCGCCCGAACACGCCCCCGCCGCCCGCATACAGCAGCACGATATCCACCACCATCAGGGCCACCGCCAGGCCCAGGCCCAGCTGCACCGGGGCCAGCCAGCCGGGCAGGAAAAACGCCACCACCAGCCCGGCAATCAGGGCGGTCATCAACAGAAAGAAGCGGCGGGTGAGAAAGAAGGATTTCAAGGACAGGGAAGAATAGTAAACGTCATGCTGAGCGCAGCGGAGTCGAAGCATCTCTGCCGCTTCGTTTTCACGATTGAGTTAGTCAGAGGTAGAGATGCTTCGACTCCGCTCCGCTGCGCTCAGCATGAAGTTCGATTGTACGCATATGCTCTACCGTGGCACTTCAATCTGCTGCAGAATCTGCTTCACCACATCGTCGGGAGTGCCGCCTTCCATTTCGCGCTCCGGGGTGAGCTGGATGCGGTGGCGCAGCACCATCGGGCACAGATACTGGATATCCTCGGGCGTCACGAAGTCGCGGCCACGCAGGGCAGCCAGGGCTTTGGCACCGTTGAGCAACGCCAGGGAGGCGCGGGGCGAAGCGCCCAGGTACAGGCCCTTGTGGGCGCGCGTCTGGCCTACCAGCCGGGCAATATATTCCAGCAACTTGGGCTCCACGTGTTGCCGTTGCACCTGTTCCCGCAGCTGCCGCAGATCCTCCGCCGATACCACGGCCTGCACTGCGTCCAGCGGCGCGCCGCCAAAACCGGCGTGGTGTCCCTGCAGGATAGCCACTTCTTCCTCCACGCTGGGGTAGCCCACGCTGAGCTTGAATAGGAACCGGTCGAGCTGAGCTTCGGGCAGGCGGTAAGTACCTTCCTGCTCAATGGGGTTTTGAGTGGCTAGCACCACAAACGGCGCGGGCATGGGGTAGCGGGTGCCGTCCTGGGTAATCTGGCGCTCCTCCATCACCTCAAACAGGGCCGACTGCGTTTTGGCCGGCGCCCGGTTGATTTCGTCAATCAGTACCACGCTGGCGAAGATAGGGCCGGGCCGGAACTCGAACTCGCCGCGTTGCGGTCGGAACACTGAGGTGCCCAGCACATCGGAGGGCATCAGGTCGGGAGTGAACTGCAGACGGCTAAACGGGACGCTCAGGGTGCGGGCGAGAAGTTTGGCCGTAAGGGTTTTGGCTACGCCGGGCACGCCTTCGAGCAGCACGTGACCATCAGCCAGCAACGCCACCAGCAGCAGCTCGGCCAGCGCCTGCTGACCCACAATCACTTTGCCCAACTCTTGGCGGATGGCCTCAGCGTGGCGGCTCAGGTGACTCAGGTCGGTGCGGGGAGCGAAAGAGGAGAGACTTTCCGTCGCCTCGGCTGCTGGGGTTTCGGGCGCTGCCGATAGGGACGGGGCCGGAGAAATGGGCAGGTTATCAGGTGAGTTGGGAGAAGAAGAATCCATATGATGAACGGAGAAATGACAGGTGGAAGTAGATTGGTATAATTATATCTGATATTCTGTATTATAGGCCCATAATATTTCTGCAAAGAAGCGAATCACTTATATTAAAATAGTTATAAATTAGTTAAATTCAATTAATAGAGATAATGCAATCTTAGGCAGCTGTCTGCCGGAAGGCTAAAATAGCTTTGTTCAAATTCAGCAGTTCAGTGTCAGAAATTTGCGGGGCAGTGAGCAGGAAATTGATACGACGTACCAGCGCGTCTATCTCCTGTCGCGCAACTCCGGATTTCTGGGAGAGTCGCTCCCGGGTGTCAGCATCGGTCAGGTCGAGGGCAGGCTCGTGGTAGCGGGTGCGCAGATGCTCCAGAAACAACCCAATTTTCTTTTCAGCAATAAGCGCGTGGCTGCTCCCCTGGCGGTATAGGCCCGCCACGGTACGCGTAAAAAGCAGCGTCGTATTTGGTAGGGGTTTCAATATTGGAATGACACGCTGCCGACGTCGGGCCTCAATGCCCACAAACAGTATAGCTACCGCCAGGGTCAGGTACATGGCATAGCGCAAGGCCTCGTGTTCCAGTAATACCCGTAGTAATGACTGCTCACCCCGGCGCCCCTGCTTCTGGTACTCATCCCACCACACAGTGCGGCCGGTGGGTAGGTAAGACAGAGACGAAAACGCGAAGTTGCTGGTGCGTGGCTGTAGCAGATAATAGTTAGAAAACGCTAGCGGCACTGAGCAGAGGTATAGGTGTCCGCGGCCATGCGGTACGCGTAGCAACACCGGCTGGCCTTGTTCATCGGTGGCCAGTTGAGTAGCCTTGTCCGCTATATTTTGTTTGGCCTGCAGGCGGCTGGAGGCTGCCAACAACGGCAGCCGAACTCCGGCTTTGGTGGCTAATGTTGGGTTACTGAACTGCAGCCGCACAGAGTCATTGGCAAGTAGGGCCTTCGCGGAGGTTTTTCGCAGCTTGATGGATGGCGTGTACACGGAAGTTTTAAACCCCACGGTATCCGCAAAGAAGGAATCAAAGTTTTCGGCGGCAATCAGGACATCATTTCCCCGTGCTATATGCCGCAGCAGGGAACGACAATCCTGGCGGCTCAGCTCGAAGGAATTAGCCACAAACAGGTACGTAGCCGGTTGGTAGTCGCCATCCGAAAGGCCAGCAGCATAGTCCCGGTCATCGTTGTCAGTGGGCTGCCCTTCGTTGGGCTGCTCGGTATTGGCCGGCGGCGTTTTGGGCGTGCCGGCAGCGGTTGTTGCAGCGGAATCAGCAGGTGTGCCGTTCGTTACGGAGTCGAGTTGCTCAATCAACTCATCACGTTCGGCCGCTGCGGCTGAGGTAGCGGAGTCTGTAACTGCCGTGGCAGGAAGGTCGTCTTCATCTACCCCTTCAATCTGGCTGTAGATGGGGGCCCGCACAGTACGTACATCGGCACGCGGTACGCCCAGCATACCGGGCAACTGATCGAACAACACGTAAGTGCCGTAAGGGATTTTGTCTTCATTCTGAAGCGTTGGGCTCCAGTCGAGCGGCTTGGGGCGGTAATACTCTACGGCCACATACGCTGCAAACAGCAGTCCCAGCCCCAGCATATACCAACGGAAAGTCGTCATGGTAGTAGGTAGTTAGGCAGCCTGTGAGGTAGACGAGAGGCGGCGCTCAAAGGCCTGCCGGGTAGTGCGCGCGCGCTCGTAGTCGTCAGCTGTGAGGTCATCCTGCTCCCCGTACCACACGTACTCAAACTGGCGTGTCAGTTCCCGGAAGGATTCAGGCAAGGGGCCAGTGGGCAATTCGTAGAGGTAGTCATGATTGGTTTTGTCGGGCTGCCACTTAATAAGTCCTTTGTCAGAAAGCTGCCTCAACACCCGCAAATAGCCCAGGCGCACAGCCAAGCGGTAATTCCGTGCTTCTTCGGCCTGCGTCAGTAGCACATCGAGGTCGAGGGCATGTAGGTCTTCGGTTTCGGCGTCATAGCTCAAGGCGGCGCGGCGCGGGGCGCGTCCAAAGGCGCGGGTCAGGTCCACCTGCATCAGCTTGAGCACCACAAACACCAGCGCCACTACCAGAAAGGCGTAAATGCCATATTGCCAGATAAATTTGCCCGAAGGTGTAGCCAGCAGTTCGGCTAGCCAGCGCCAGAAGCGTAGCCAGAGCATGTCCCAGGCGCTCAGTTCACTTTTTACCTCCACGTAGCGGAAGTCACGTTGGCCGCGTAGCTCCCGTAGGCGTTCCGCGTCGGGTTGGCGCAGGCGCAGGGCCGGGTTGTTATCGGCAGGAAGCACGCGGATGGTCGCTTGCGTGGTACTGTCGGGCGCAACCGCTGCGGCTGCTGGTCTGGTCAGCAGCAACATTAGTACCAGCAGCCGGACCGGCAGGCGGCCGGTCCAGCTGCGTAATCCGATGGAAAAAAGAGAAGCCAACGACACGTACTGAATAGCGAAAAGAAGAGGACTGCCGGAGTCAGCCTTGAATGAATGAACCTAGACTTCTATCCAACGATAGGTAGCTAGTGGCTAGTACTCGCCCTCGTCATCGGGCCGGAAACTGGCATTTTGCACCGTGGGTGCGGCCGTAGAGCCCAGGGAGGCGATTATGTTGCGCATGCCCAAGCCCTCCTTTTTCTCCACCAGATTGAAGTATTGAAAGGCGTATGCTACCATGAGTAGCGAGTAGAGTAGTATGCTACCTACCGAGGAGATAATACTGCTACCCACCATCAGCACATCGGAAGACAAAAAAGGCCAGTGCAGTAATTTTCCTATCACGGCAAAAATCTGGGTTATCGAGAACACCATGCCCAGCATACTTACAATAATAGACATGACAATGGACAGGCCCAGCATGCTCCACCAGTGGCCTTTTAGCAGGTGCATACTGCGGCTAATACCGGTACCCACGCCGGCGTCCTCAAACACCTGCGTTGTCCAGATCAGGCTCAGGGCCACCGAGAGATAGATACCGGGGATGATGAGTAAAAATGTGCCCAGCATTGAGATGATAATGGCGGCTAGCGCCCCCAGCAGCAGCATCGGGAAACGGCGAGCTACTATGCGGCCCACCTGCTGTGGCGTCACCGGCTCGTGGGCGGGCTGTTCCATGCGCAGCCGGATGTACCCATACACAGTAGCGGCCAGCAACGCGTAACTTAACAGCATTCCTACCAGTCCAATTCCGGCCAAAGGGTTATCAAATCTTTGAACGGCAGAACCGGAAAGTGCTCCGTCCATGGTGTTGTAGGTGTAGTTATTGGTAATACCCAGGCCCAAGCCCGCCAGTAAGGCTACGGGTACCACAAAGTACATAACGCACTTACCCAGCGGCCGCCAGTGCGCCCCGAGAAATTCGAACGTAGCCGTTATCTTCTGACCAAAGTCCCGTTCCTGCCGAAAATCAGCCTCTTGAGTAAATTTTTGTTGCATAGCTCTGAGATTACGAAAGCGCGGGAAGTGGAAGGTGAGGTACGCGGGCAGCCAGCCGGCGCGGATACACGACAAAATACCAGATGATAAATGCCGCTGAACTGCCAATAATCAGCAGGCTCAGGAACAGCGGCATTTCGGTGTGGCGCGTTACGAAGCCTTCCAGAAACCCGGCCATGATGAAAATGGGAACTAACCCAATGGCCAGCTTGAGGCCGTCGCGGGCGGCTTGGCGGAACGAGTCGGCGCGGGAGTAAGTACCGGGAAAAAGCATGCCCCTTGCCATCACCAGGCCCGCACCGCCCGCCAGCACAATGGCCGATATTTCGAGGGTTCCGTGAATCCAGATGGTGAGTACAGACGGCAGCAGCACACCTTTCTGGTAGAAGAAATACTGGAAAGAGCCTAGCATTACGCCATTGCGGAACAGGGCCCACACGGTGCCCAACCCCAGCGTGGCGCCCAGTGCGTAGGCCAGCAGAGCCACATAAATGTTATTGAGCGTGATGGCCAAAAACATGGGCGTTTCGCTCATGCCCTTGTACACGGCCATTGGGTCGCCCCGCTCAATGTTTTCGAGGGTGCGATTTACGTAGGCGTCGCCCAGCACTACCCGCACAAAGCTTTCATCGTAAGCCGCCGAAAGGGCTCCGATAAAGGTGAATAGCAGAAACAGGCCCAGCGCCACGGCCAGCGTGCGGTGGTGGCGGGCAACCAGCAACGGTAATTCCTGCCGCCAGAAATCCACGAATCGGCCTGTCGATTCGGTTTTGTTCTTGTAAAGCGTCTGGTGTTGCCGGGCCGTCAGGTCGTTGAGGTAGCGCGTGGTGGGGGAGCCGGGATAGAACGTCTGGGCATAGGCCAGATCATCGGTGAGGGCCACGAAGCGGACCGCCAGATCCTCCGGGTTAGCGGCGCGCTGCTCATATTGCTTCCAGCGGGCTTGGTTTTGACGCAGAAATACGGCTTCACGCATAAAATATCGGGCAAAACAGGGCCCCGGAACCCGCAGGATATATTCAAAGAGGATGCACCGAAGTTAGCAGCTCAAGCTGTACTTTGCGCAACATTCCCGACCCGCGAAGATTGGTAAAAATTCGCAGGCTACGGTGTATTTCCTTGTCTTCTTTTATTTTACCCAGATGAGTACTATCCGCGTCCAGACCACGCAAAACGTTACGCTTGAGTACGAGGTAGCCAGTGCCGGTGACCGGGTGTTGGCCACCATCATTGATAACGTAGTCATCTTCGCCTGGGCCATTGCCTGGGTACTGTTGGCCAGCGCGCTGGGTATGACTAACAACGAAAGCGTGTTAGCCGTGGTCGGCATTATCCTGATAGTATTGCCCGCTTTGTTCTATCACCTTATCTGCGAGATATTCTTTAACGGCCAGAGCATTGGGAAAAAGGCCCGGGATATCAAGGTAATCCGCCTTGACGGTACCACGCCCCGCTTCGGCGACTACCTGCTCCGCTGGATTTTGCGCCTCGTGGATACGGCGTTTATGGGTGGCCTCATTGCGCTGGTAGTCGTCCTGATGAATGGCAAAGGACAGCGCATTGGGGACATTGCGGCGGGCACTTCGGTAGTTAGCACGCGGCCTCGGCAAGCGGCTGGGGCGCTGGCACCGGCCTTCACGGAAGCTGGCTACGTAGTTGTATTTCCCGCCGCCGCCCGCCTCGCTGACCACGACGTGGCCACTATTCGCCAGCTGTTGCAAAAGGGCTTGGCCGGTGAAAACTATGTGCTACTCCACGAATTGGCCACTAAAGTAAAAGACCTGACCGACATCCGTACTGACCTACCGGATGAGGCGTTCCTGCGCACCATACTGCGCGACCATTCCCACTTAGCTGCCCAGGAAAGTCCCCACGCCTAGCTGCTGAGGTGCACCTCTCTGCTCCATAAAAAAAGGCCCGCTCTATTATAGAGCGGGCCTTTTTTTATGGAGCAGAGAGGTGCTTATTTCGCTGATACTACGCGGGTATTGCTGTACTTGTCGTGCCAGCCTAGGTCGCTAAACAGAAACGACAGCGCATCCAACAGCGGAATGAGCCGCCACAGGCTCCGGGCGCGGGCGGCTTCATCCGTCAGAGGCGAGCCATCGGCCATAACGGCCTTTGTGCCGGTGAGGCGCTTGCCGATAGTAAGGCCATTGCTTTTCTCCTGCATATAGTAGTAGAAAAACTGCAATACCAAGCTTACCAGAAAGCTCAGGCCAACCCCGGAGTTCATGCCCCGCAGTACAGTGTAAGAAATGATGTTGCTGACAATCCCGAGTAGGATGCCATCTACTAAGGCATTGATAAAGCGGGTGCCCTTACTAACTGGTACCAGAGTACTGGTATTGGATGAGTTGAATGGGGCGTTAATAGGTTCCATATAAGGAAGTTTGTGGATGAAAGGAACCGCCAATATAGAAAAAACATAATGTGCGTCAGCTAGAAGTAACGAATAGTTAATATGCTTTCGGTCCGGCCGGCCTCTTTCGGCTTCGGAATAAAACGAACGAGCCGTCCTGTCTTTGAAGACAGGACGGCTCGTTTACTTCAGCTTGGGGCAGACAGTGGGCTATTGCACCAGCACCCGCTGCGTCCCAGCCGACTCTCCATCTACCGTCAGGCGCAGGAAATACACGCCGGCCCGGCGGTTGGCTGGCTGCCAGTCGAGCGTGTGCGAGCCAGCGGTGAGGCTGCCGGTAGCTTTCCGCTCCACGGTACGGCCCAGCGCATCAGTCAGGATGAGTTCGGCTTGTCCGGCGCGGGGCAGGCGGAAGGTTACCCGGGCAGCGTCGGTTACCGGGTTCGGATAGAGGCTGAAACCGGTGGCCACGTCGGGCTGACGGACGCCGGTGGTCACGCCGGTAGCCGGGGCCACGGCAAGGTCGCGCACGGCAATGCCGTTGCCAATCAGGACCGGCGCGGTGGCGGCCCCGGTAGTCAGGTTCAGGGAGTATAGGCTGGAGTTGGCCGAAGTACCCGAAGCAGCTACCAGATACGCTGTGTTGGTGCCGGCGGCGGGGCTGAAAATATCAATGTCCACGTTCGGGCCGGCCGTTACCGTCACGCCCGAAGCGCCGATGGTGTTGAGCGTACCTGCATTAGGCGGGTCTTGGCGCACGAGAACGTTCAGGGCTTCATCGTAGCCGAACAGAGTAGTGGTACGGGCCGCGTCGGCGCCGCCGGGGAAGCTGTTGGTGTACGCTACCGAGCCCAGGGCCGGGGTAGCGGCGGCATTAGCATCGGTGGTGGCGTAGGTGATGGTGCCATCCACCGTGGGAGCGGCCGTGCCATCGTTGGGGTTGATGCGGAAGTTGGCGCGGTTCGCACCCACTATCCGGATGCGGTCCACCGTTGGGTTGAAATCAAACCCGATGCTGCCCGTGCCCAGTGGCAGGCTCAGTGAGCTGCTGATGGCCGTGGCCACGCCGGTAGTGGCGTTAATGGTATAGAGCTGGCCGGTCTGGGCCGTGGCGTTGTAGCCCAGCGCGTACAGCGCACCATTCAGCGGCCGTACGTCCATGCCCACCACGGTTTGCGTAGTCGCCACGCCTGTTAGGCCCACCGAAGTACGAATGGTGCCGGGGGAGTTGGTATCGAAGGTGAGTAGGTTGGTGCCGGCCAGCGCGTAGGCTAGTTGGCCCGTAACGGCCGGCAGCGTAGCCGGGCGGTCAATGGCAAAGGCAATATCAGTTATGGCCACAAAAGAGCCTACACCAATGTCGCCTACCTGGGTCGTAGCACCGTTTGCGAGGTTGATGGTGTAGAGCGTAGTAAGGCTGGATGCAGTAGCCACTGACAAATAAGCCGTATTCGTGCCGGTGGTAGCATTGAAATAGATGTCCAGATCAGTAGCCTGAAGCTGGCTCTGGCTGTTGATGGGTATGCTTAGCGTACCAAGGGTGTTCAGCGTCCCATCATTCGGCGGGCTTTGGCTTACCAGGCGGTTGTTGGCTTCGTCCAGGTTGTAGAGCGTGGTGCTGGTGGCACCAATGAAGCTGTTGGTATAAGCCGAGGAGCCTACGCCGGGTATCTGGGCCGCGTTGGCATCGGTGGGGGCGTAGGTCAGGGTGCCGTCGGTGAAAGCCAGCGCGCCGTTGTTGGGGTTCAGGCGAAAGTTAGCCCGGTTTCCCCCAGTCACCCGGATACGATCCACGGTGGGGTTAAAGTCGAACCCGATACGCAGAATGTTAGTGCCCAAATCTAGGGTCAGCGCGTTGCCCACGGCTGTAACTGCGCCGGTGGTACGGTTGATGGTGTACAGCTGGGCCTGCGTGCCGGTGGGGTTGTAGCCTAAAGCAAACAACTCACCCGTATTCGGCCGGAAGTCAATGCCAACAATGGCCTGACCTGCCGTGAAGCCAGTAATAGCCACCGACGAGGCAAGGTTGCTAGGGGCAGCCGCGTTAAACGAAACCAGATTAACTACGGCGGGGGAGCTGGTGCTGGACAGCCCATAAACCGTTTGGGCCGAAGCGGAAGATAAACCCAACAAACCCAGTGCACCCAGCAGCAGACCGCCGCGGCGAGTAGATAGTGTAAACATGAAAAAAAGTAGTAGTTGGTGAATGAAGAAGAAGTTGATGAGTAGCGAAATGCTGGACGTATCTACGGGTGCTTTCAGTAAATAGCTAGGGGTTAATGTGGTTTTAATCTTGCAAGGCCTTTTTGGGACCTAAAAGCCAAAAAACTGCACACTTCATCACGCAAAACGACCTGCCAGAAAGCTAGCAGGTCGTTGTTACTATACAGTTGCGTGGGTGCCGGGTTTAGCCCGCCGATACGGCCTTGCGGCGACTGGCGGTTTTAGGGGCGCGCTCCTCGCCCTGGGCCAGCAATTCGTCGTCGCGCTCGGTTTTCTTTGACCAGCTCAGCGAGTACAGATCTTTGCGCCGGTCACGCAGGTTACGTACCGCGCCACTCGTATTAAGATCTTTGAGCAAATCCAGGTCGAGGTCAGCAATGAGAGTCATTTCCGTGTTCGGGGTGGCTTCGGCTACAATGGCATCGTGCGGGAAGGCAAAGTCGGAGGGGCTGAACACGGCAGACTGCGAGTACTGGATGTCCATGTTCTCTACGCGCGGCAGGTTGCCCACCGAGCCGGTAATGGCCACGTAACACTCGTTTTCGATGGCCCGGGCCTGGGCGCAGAGGCGCACGCGCTGGTAGGCATTCTTGGTGTCGGTCCAGAAAGGCACGAACAGGATTTTCATGCCTTCATCGGAGAGCATCCGCGAGAGTTCGGGGAACTCCACGTCGTAGCAGATCAGAATGCCGATTTTGCCAAAATCCGTGTCGAAGCATCGTAGCTTGTCGCCGCCGCGCATGCCCCAGTAGCTGGCCTCGTCGGGCGTAATGTGCAGCTTGTACTGCTCGTCCACGGTGCCGTCGCGGCGGCAGAGGTAGCTCACGTTGTAGAGCTTGCCGTCCTCATAAAGCGGCATGGAGCCGGCAATGACGTTGATGTTATAGCTCACGGCCAGCTCCATCATCTTGGTTTTGATGGGCTCGGTGAAGGCCGCCATCGAACGAATGGCTACGGAAGGTGACTCCTCGTTGGTGAGGGCCATCATGGGGGCATTGAAGAACTCGGGAAACAGCACGCAGTCAGCTTTGTAGCCCGATACGGTGTCCACGAAGAATTCAATCTGCTGGAAAAAGTCCTCCAGGTTCTTAGTGGCGCGCATCTGCCACTGCACAATGCCAATGCGTACGTTCGACTTCTGGTTACCGATCAGCTTGTCGAATTCCTCGTCGTAGTACACGTTGATCCACTCCAGCAGCGTGGCGTAGGCCTTGCTTTCGGAATCGTAGGGCAAATACCCGCGGATGAGCTTGCGGACGTAGAAGTCGTTGGAAAGCTGGAAGGTGAGAATGGGGTCGGTGAGCTCCTTATTGCGCACCATTTCCACGTACTTGGCCGGCGTCATTTCGTTGGCGTAGGCAGCGTAGCCAGGAATGCGGCCCCCAGCTACCATGGCCCGTAGGTTCAGGTTTTCGCACAACTCTTTGCGGGCATCATACAGGCGGCGGCCCAGGCGCAGGCTGCGGTATTCGGGGTCTACGAATACGTCTACGCCGTAGAGCGTGTCGCCGTCGGCGTTATGGGTGTCGAACTTGCCCTGGCCGGTAATTTTGGAATAGGTGTGCCGGTCACCGAAATCGGAGTACTGCACGATGATGGCCAGCGCGGCGGCTACCACCTGGCCGTTGTCCTCGATACAGATCTGGCCTTCGGGAAATTTCTTCAGCAGCGCGTTGTACTCATCCTGGGCCCAGGCACCCTCCATATTGGAGTACACCTTGTCCATGATTTCCTTTACGGCTTTAAAGTCAGTGCGTTTGAGGGCGCGCAGCACCAGTTTATGGGCCGGTACGGCCGTAGGCGTCATCAACTCAGGAGCGGCCGGCATACCGGGCAGCGTCTGTTTTTTAGCGGAACCACCGCCAGCTTTCCCATTGGAACTCGTGGGCATATCGATGCGGAAAAATGAAAGTCGGAAGAAAGGAGCAAAGGTACCAGCTCCGGCGGGCCGGTTGCTACTAGTACGGCTGCGTAACAGCTTCGGTGACAAAAAGTGTCAGTAAGGCGTCAGGGCGTGTTAGGCTGTGACCTTATGCAGCATTTATGGTTTTCAGAGCATCTTTCAGCATCTCTAGTTCCGCTTCGGCACCAGTGAGGTTGTTTTTGTATCGACGTTTTTGAATGTTGAGATGACGGAAAGAAGGATGTGTCAGCAGCACCAGCGTTGTTTTTACATCGTTACTAAACGTAGCATCGCACATAAGCTGCTGGCCAGCGTTATCAATTTCAGTGATAGTCTGAAGTTGTTTCCAAGGTCGAAGGTCTTCTACCATCGTAGCCAGAAATTTAGCGGGCATCTTACCAAGCACCAGTATTAGCCTGGGACGCTGCATCTCTAGCTGTTTAAGAAAAAAATCCTGACACTCTATGATAAAATCCGGATGCTTAAAAGCAGGGGAATCACCAGTATTCTTCTGTTTATTCTGACTCCCAGGAGATAAGTCGACCCGTACGCCCATGATGGCGTTGGTAAAAAAGCACGACTGAGGCGAAATTCTCACTTCTTCCAGTAGGGCCAGCAAGTTTCGCCAAGTTGGGTTCTGCTTTATGTTTTCCTGACCTGCTGCTTCTGCCTTGCTAAAATTGGCTTCTACATCAAAGTCTTGTCCAACAACCATGATTGGTTTGTCAGAAATGATGGAGCTATCATCGAAGGTGCCCTTACCGCCTGGAAAGAAGGCTCGACCTTTTACCTCTCCAGCCACAGGCTTCATGCAAGCAGGATAAGATAACTTCCGAACCTGTGTGAGCAAACTACCTATTTCTGTCATTGTACTGAATTTCAATGCTGATAATATTTGATGTCTGTTGAATTTGCGCTACTCCCGCACCACCCGCCGCACAGCCACGCCCTCGGCAGTTTGCACCCGCAGTAGCAGCACGCCCCGGAAGCGGCCGAATGCTTCAGTTGGAACGGCGGCCTCTCCGTTTTTCAGGGTAGTAACCCGCTGAAAAAGCTGTCGGCCGGCTAAGTCGGTACCCGTGAGTGTCACCAGGCCCGTTGCTGGCAGGTGCAACCGGAGCGGCTGATTGCCGGTAATGGGGTTTGGGTATACGGCTACCGCCGAGGCTGGGAGGACAGTTGCGGTTCTGAGCGGGCCCGTAATCCGCCGGTACACGTCGCGGTACTCCACGCGGGAAATGGTTTCCTGGCCGGCTATCTGGGTGGTGGTGATAGTGAGCAGGGGAATGTGCTGTCCCTGGGCCAGCCACTTATACTCCCGCATCACGGGCAAGTCAAAACCCTGGTTGATACCCCCCGCTGAAAGGCTGTCGTGGTCTTCAATACGAGTCACCACGCGCACCGTCTGGAACACCCCGAAAGGAGTTGTGAGGCTCCCCCAGGCGTCGGGGCGGTTCACGCGCTTACGTCGTTGGCTGAGGTAGCCGGTGCCGGGAACGGTGAGGCTGAAAAATGAGCGGCTCGAATCGGGGGCGCTGGCGTAGCTCAGCGGAAAGCGGTAGATGACGTCCTGTTCAGCGGCCGAAGCATAAGTAGCCGGTACGGCCGTGGTGCCCAGCTTACCGCCGTAGCCTACGGAGCGAAAATCAGCGTTGGAAGCGTTGAAGAACTGGTACGGCTCGGTGATAGGCAGGGCCAGTCCGGGCGGCAGCGGTACGGCCTGCGGCGAGGCCACGGTGGCCCGGTTGCTGCCACTCAGCGCCGAGTTGAATGTGAACGTATACAGCGGCTCGGCTGGGACTGTCGTGAAACTGGCTACGTTTTGGGCGGTGGCTGTCAAGGCCGCGTAATTCCACGTCTGGTTGGCGCCGTTGCGGCTGAGGGGCGGCGCGCTGGCCGGCAGGGCGGGTAGGGCGGTGCTCTGGCGCAGCGTATCGGTGGGCACCGGCATATCGGCCCGGGTGATGGTTGGGGAAGTTTGCGCCTGGCTTGTAAAGCTCAGGCCGGCAAACAGACCGGAAAATAACAGGGCGTAGCGGTGTCGCATGAGAACCAGGGCATCAGGATTGACGGATAGCCCAAGATACGCGCCGGACGGGTAGAACCGCCTGCATCCGCTCGTATGGTTGTATCTTGCCGTATGCTACCGCCGGAAGAACGACGTATGCAAACCCTGGCGGCCGTGCTGCAGGTACCGGAGCAGTTTCCGCCCACGGCCTGGCTGTGCGCCCCGCCCGACGTGCGCGGCTGGCAGCCCGATATGCCGGCGGCCGTGCTGTTGGTGGCTACTGCCGGGCAGCCTGTGCCCACGCCCCACGGCCTGGTCCGTACGCTGTTTATGGATGAAGTGCAACTGGTGATGGAGCGCCTGCTGGCCCAGGTGCCCGGTGCTCCGGCCTGGCTGCGCGTCAATATCCTGGTCCGCTACAAAACCCACCACGAGTTTCCGGCTCTTACCGGCCACCCCGACACGCTGGCCGAGTATCTGGCTGAAGCCGTGCAGGCTGGCGGGCTGAGTCTGCCGGGGGCTGTGACCCAGCTGCTGCGCTATTTCTCGCACTTTACTCCGGAAGCCGCCGAGCGAATAATGGCCCAGGCCTTCCGCAGGCTAAAATAAAAACGTGTCATTCGGCGCGAAGAATCCGGGTTATCTAATCACCTCAGATTCTTCGCGCCAAATGACACGTTACTCTATTTGGCAACCTACACGCCCGTCATTTCCGGTACCTCGGCCGGAATAACCAGCTTGCCCGCCGTAGCGGCTTTGATTTGTTCTACCGTTACACCGGGAGCCCGCTCGCGCAAGACAAATCCATCGGGTGTTACCTCCAGTACGGCCAATTCGGTTACAATTTTCTTCACGCAGCGTAGGCCGGTAATGGGCAGCGTGCAGGCGGGCAGCAGCTTGCTGCTGCCGTCACGGGCCACGTGCTGCATAGCTACGATGATGTTCTTGGCGGAAGCCACCAAATCCATGGCTCCGCCCATGCCCTTGACCATTTTGCCCGGAATCTTCCAGTTGGCAATATCCCCGTTTTCTGACACCTCCATAGCGCCCAGAATTGTCAGGTCCACATGCTCGCCCCGGATCATGCCGAAGGAGTCGGCCGAGCTGAAGATGCTGGAGCCGGGCAGGGTCGTAACGGTCTGCTTACCGGCGTTGATGAGGTCGGGGTCTACCTGGTCTTCGGTGGGGAATGGGCCCATGCCCAGCAGGCCGTTTTCGCTCTGCAATTCCACGTTTATGCCCTCGGGAATGTAGTTGGCTACCAGCGTAGGAATGCCGATACCGAGGTTAACGTAGGAGTTATTCTGTACTTCCTGCGCAATGCGTTTCGCAATGCCGTGTTTGTCGAGTGCCATAGTGGGTGTTATGGAGTAGTCATTCCGAGCTTGCTGAGGAATGACGCGCTGATTTATAGCTAAGACCGAACCGTTCGTTGCTCAATGCGCTTCTCGTAGTTCTTGCCTTCGAAAATGCGCTGCACGAAGATGCCGGGCGTATGAATCTGGTTGGGGTCCAGCTCGCCGGCCGGTACCAGTTCCTCTACTTCCGCCACCGTGATTTTGCCGGCCGTGGCCATCATAGGGTTGAAGTTGCGGGCCGTGCCTTTGAAGATGAGGTTGCCCGCCGTGTCACCCTTCCAGGCTTTCACGAAAGCAAAATCGGCGTGCAGAGCGGTTTCCAGCAGGTACATCTTGCCGTTGAACTCGCGGCTCTCCTTGCCTTCTCCTACCTCCGTGCCGTAGCCGGCCGGCGTGTAAAAAGCCGGAATGCCCGCGCCACCGGCCCGGCACCGCTCGGCCAGCGTGCCCTGCGGAATCAATTCCACTTCCAGTTCGCCCGACAGCAGCTGCCGCTCAAACTCGGCGTTTTCGCCCACGTAGCTGGAAATCATCTTGCGCACCTGCTTGGTCTGCAGCAGCCGCCCGATACCGAAGTCATCGACGCCGGCATTGTTGCTGATACAAGTAAGGTTCTTCGCGCCCAGGCGCAGAATCTCCTCAATGGAGTTTTCCGGGATGCCGCACAGGCCGAAGCCGCCCAGCATGAGCGTCATGCCGTCGGTGAGACCCCGCAGGGCTTCCTGGGGGCCGCTTACTACTTTGTTGATCATGGAGAATGGGTGGGTATTTGGGCCGGCAAGTTATCAATTGGCTACCGAACCGGCCCTGCACGCGGGGCTACCTCTTTTCCACGCGCAGGATCTGCCGGCTTTTTGCTGCATCCTCCAGGCAGAGATAGTACATACCTGCCGCCAACCCCTGCAACGATACCTGAAATGAAGAACTGTTGGGTTTGGCAACCTGTGCAGCGTTCCAGGTGCGCAGCACCCGGCCCTGAGTATCGGTGAGGGTAACCAGCCCAGCCAATGGCACGGGCACGGCTACCGTCAGCAGCTCTTGCTCGTTCAGGGGGTTAGGATACAAACGTCCGCCTGCTGATCTGGCTGGTGGCGTAGCCGCTAGGACCGGGTCGCCGGCAAGGGCCATCAGGTGATAATCGGCGCCTAAGCTGGCTCCTACCACGAAGTGGCCGGTAACCGGGGCAATCTGCAGGCAGGCGTTCTGGTCGCTACCATAATCCAGGCCCCCAAAATATCCTTTGGAACCCACGTACGCACCCTGAGGATCAAAACTAAAAGTACCAATACTCATAGTATGCGACGCCCGGCTAATGCCGACTACTACGTAATTGCCGCTTGTGCTGCGTTGCGCCTGCAGGAACCCCAATGCCCCCGTTATACTATACGTGCTGCTAGCCCGCGACCAGAGCGTGGTGAACGTAGGGGAGAGTTTGGTAATAGAACCGGACGTTACCACTAAAAAATTACCACCCTCCACCGGTAAAAAGCTACAGATGCCTCTACCCGGTGACAATGCGTTGTAATACAGAGTGAGGGTGGTTGCATATTCAGGGCCGCGCACGCCACTATCACTCACAAAGACTGCTTTCGGAGTGGCAGAAGCATTGCTTACCGTAGGACTTAGTAGCACCCAGTAACCAGCAGTACCGCGAACCAGCCTACTGACGCCCCCAGCCTGCGTAGGGCTGTAATCGAGCAGGACCTGTTGCGTAATCTGTCCGCTGGATGAGATGCGCAGCAGATAAGGATGTCCCTGCACGTTGGCAGTCAGCACAAAATCCTGAGCGGGGCTCCACGCCAGATCTACGAAATCAGGTGCATCAGGCCCGGTGAAGGTTTTGGTCCAGAGCGTATCGCCGGTGGCCTGGTTGAGCAGCAGCACCACGGCGCCACTAGGGGCCGGTGCTTGCCCGGCCCCAATGAGTAGGACATGCCCGGCATTGTCTTCACAGAGCAAATCAGTAGCCGCCACCCGGGTAAACTGCCGGATACGCTGTTTTTTCGTCCAGATAGTATCACCCGTGGCCGTGGTACGCACCAAAAAGAAAGCTGACCCTCCGAAAGCACTGCCCTGAGTTCCGCTGAGAAGGTAACCGCCGGCCCGCACAGGCTGCATTGCCTTCAGCACATCAACCGAACTGGTGCCGTATCGGTTGCTCCAGATGGCCTGGGCAGCAGCTGAGAATGCGCCGCTCAAAAGCAGGAAAACAGCAAAAACAGAAATATATACATGTTTCATCGGCAAACGGACCCGGTTAATGCTGTGTAAAGGTTGCTGCCGCACTGCTGGTACGCTGGTTGCGCCGTGAAATCGGTAGGCAATATCGCCCGGCTGGTGCAGCAGCCAACGCTCAAGGGCATAACTGAAGGTGTTGAGCCCTTACTATGCTTTCCTGGCCGGACACGGTATGCAGAATCAATAGCTCCCCGAGGCCGCAAAACCAGCCTTAAGGAGCTATAATGAACTTCTCTGTGACGTAGGTGCGTAACGGCCGGTCCAGATGATTACGGTACCACAATCTTCACCGTATTGCTCTGCTGTGCAGCGTCCGTCAGCCGCAGGAAATACAGGCCGGCTGGTAGTCCGGTCAGCGAAAGAGCATAGCGGTTTCCGGGGCTGACTGCTCTGGCCGCCCATTGCCGAACTATCTGCCCCTGCGGATTGATGAGCAATAACTGCCCGCTAAGGGTGCCGGGTGCCACCACCGTCAGCTGCCGGGTAGCAGTCACCGGGTTGGGATAGGCTTCTGCCATAGGACGCCGGAGGGGAACTGGTGAAGCCAGAACCGGTGCGCCGGTTACTTTGGTCAGGAAATAGTCGATGGAGGTTGCGGTACCATTGGATATGTTGCCACTGCCGGCCACTACGTATTCCCCCGTTACCCGGTCAATATGGATGTTTCCTACCAGGTTATTAGTCCCCAGATTCAGGGTCGAATAAAAGGTTCTGGTGCTCAGATACTGCCCCTGAGCGGAGTACGTAGACGCCACCAGGGAAATATTATGCGAGGAAGACGACGCATTGCCGGTTACTACATATTGCCCGCTGGTATTACGCACAATAGCCATTCCTATAGTAGAAAGCTGATTGGAAGGCGTAGTGGCTGACCAAAGCAACGTGAAGTCCGGTGAAAACTTCCGCACGGTAGTGCCCTGTACAACTGCAATGTTGCCGTCCTCCACCGCAACCAGCCGGTTGGGAGCCAACTCGTCGAGGCTGTTCGCGTTGAGGTATTCCGCTCCACGTACGCCGCTGTGGCTCACGTACACAAACTTCTTGCTGTTATCGGCCGCCTGCAGTACCGCCAGGTAGCCATTCGGAACGGGCGTCATGGCTGTTAGCCTGCCGGCTTCCGTCGCGCTGAAGTCCAGTGTCGTTTGCCATATAACCTGGCCAGCTACATTCAGGCTTTGCAGTTGCGGGTGGCCCTGCACATTGGCCGCAACCACAAAATTACCGTCGGGACCAAGGGTGATGCCTTTGTAGGTATTGACGTAGGAAAGCGGCAGTTCCTTGGTCCAGAGCGTGTCACCGTTCGGGGCGAAAAGGGTCAGGAAGGAATTGTAATCCAGGTTGGGGTAAGCCGTGGTAGCAACCGTGTAGCCGCCCATCAGCACATGGCCCGTGGTATTCTCGCACAAAAAAGTGGAGCGCACATCGGCATACTTGCGGATGCGCTGCTTCCTGGTCCAGATCGTGTCGCCCTGCGCATCGGTGCGTAACAGCAGCACGGTAGGCGTGCGCGGATACTGTGCGCCCAGAACGGGGAAGTTGGTGCCGCTCAGCAAAAAGCCACCATCACGCAACTGAACCGAAGCCCCGTACCTGTCATTCGTGGGTAATTCGTACTGGTGCGTCCAGATTACCTGACTGAGCACCGCAGAAGGGAAAAATGCCGCGCAAAGTAGGGCGAAGAAGACAGTACACGTTCTTTTCATAGAGTAAGAGATATTATAACTGCCGGAAATCAGCCAGTTACACGAAAGATAGGTAATGCAAGCCGATAGGTAATACGCAGATAGCCTGGGAGTTTTCCGGTAGCTGGAAAAAGCTTACCGCAACGCGTTGCCAGCGGCCTGCGCATCTAGGGCCAACTGGGCTTTGAGCTCGTCCAGACCGTTAAATTTCTGCTCGTCGCGCAACCGGGCCAAGAATTCGATGGTCAGGTTCTGGTCGTACAGGTCGCCTTCAAAACCCAGCAGGTGGGCTTCCGTAGTCTGAGCTAGATTGCCGCCCACGGTGGGGCGCACCCCAATGTTGAGCATGGCGGGCCAGGTTTCACCGGTGGTAGTGGTAGCCCGCACGGCGTACACGCCCTGGGCCGGCACCAGCTTCAATGGCTCCGAACATATCACATTGGCCGTGGGCCACCCAATGGTCCGGCCCAGCTGGCGGCCCTTTACCACGGTGCCGGTGAGCGGATAAGCGTAGCCCAGGTAGCGGTTGGCAGTGGCTACGTCACCAGCATCGAGGGCCCGGCGGATGCGGGTGCTGCTTACGCCCACGGCATCCACATCTTCGCGCGGAATTTCCTCTACCGCCATACCGTAGCGGCCCGCGTGCTGACTCAGGTACTCGAAGCCTCCCTCCCGGTTGCGGCCGAAACGGTGGTCGTAGCCGATAACCAGCTTGCTGGTGCCCACCGTTTGAAGCAGAATCCGCTGGATAAACTCTTCCGACGACCACGCCGCAAATTCGCGGGTGAAGGGCACAATCAGCAAATAATCCACCCCGAATTCAGCCAGCTTGGCGGCGCGCTCCTCCAGCGTATTGAGCAGATAGAGGTCCTGGGGCTCGGGGTGGGTAGGAGGTGGGGCCAGCACCAAGCGCGGATGGGGCCAGTAGGTAATGACTACAGACGGGCCGTTGCTCTGGCGGGCAGCCTCCCGCAGCCGCCGCAGAATCTGTTGGTGACCGATATGTACGCCATCAAACGTGCCACTGGTTACCACTGCATTGCCAAGGTGAGGGAACTGCGCCGGGTCGTGAATGACGTGCATGGGACAAGGAAAACGTACGAACGGAAAGGGGAGGCGAACCGAAAAGCCAGCTAGGCTTCGGGAGTGGAGGACTCGGGGGTAGCGTGCGTGGCGTTGAAATACTCCAGGCCGGCACGACGCTCAGGCAGCCGTTCCCGACGTGGGCGGGCAGGATGTTCAGCTTCACCCTTGGGGCGGGGCGGACGGAGGGCTTCTATTGCCGGCATCGTCAGGGCCTCGGCCAACCGATACTCGCCAATGCGGGTGCGCACCAGTTTAGTGAGGTGGGCCCCACAGCCCAGGGCCGCGCCAAAGTCGCGGGCCAGGCTACGGATGTAGGTGCCTTTGGTGCAGCTCACACGGAACTCCACTTCGGGCAGCGCAATACGGGTCAACTCAAACTCCCGGATGGTAATCTGCTTGCTCTTGATTTCGGCTTCGCCCCCACGACGGGCCACTTCGTAGGCCCGCTCGCCGTTTACCTTCACCGCCGAAAACAGTGGGGGCGTTTGGTTCAGCAGGCCGATAAACTGCGCCGTTGCGGCCCGGATTTCCGCTTCGGTAAGATGCGCGTACGGCAACTCAGCATCCACGGGCGTTTCCAGATCGAAGCTGGCCGTCGTCTGGCCGAGGCGAAAGGTGCCGGTGTACTCCTTTTCCTGGGCCTGAATCTGGTCTATTTCCTTGGTTTTCTTGCCGGTACAGAGAATGAGCAGGCCGGTAGCCAGTGGGTCAAGGGTACCGGCGTGCCCGATCTTCTTGATGCGTAAGGTGTTTTTTACCTTGCGCACCACGTCGAACGACGACCAGGTGAGCGGTTTATCAACCAGTAATACTTCGCCGGCTTCAAAATCGAAGGCGGGGGCCGGAGCCGGGGTCAAATCAGCGTGTTCCATAAGGCAATGCCCACCGCCACGCCTGCATGGCGGGCGGCCTGGGCCGGCAAAAGTACGGACTCCGGAACGCGGATTATGCAGATTGTCAGGATTACGCGGATTTCGGCTGCGAAAAGTGCATGCGTAAAACGGATGAAGCTGAATCAGGTAGATGGTAAAAGAAGATGATAGTGCAGAGCAGGATCCATCGTTACCAAAATCCGCGTAATCCGGTAATCTGCATAATCCGCGCTAGATAATCTGTAGCGGAATGCCCAGGGCCAGCATAATCAGAATGATCATGCCCACCGCAATGCGGTACAGCCCGAAGGCACGGAAGCCAAACCGGGACACAAAATCTACGAACGACTTCACCGCCAGCAGGGCCACAATAAAGGCCACCACGTTGCCAAACAGCAGAATCTTGATGTCATCGGTGCCGGGCGCGGCTACTTTAAAGGTTTTATAAAGCTGGTAGGCCGTAATGACCGCCATGGTGGGCACGGCCAGCAGAAAGGAGAAGTCGGCGGCCGAGCGCCGGTCAAACCCCTGCGCCAGACCGCCCACGATGGTAGCCGCCGAGCGGGATACGCCCGGAATAAGAGCAATACATTGAAACAGCCCGATTCTGACGGCCTGCGCGAAATTGGGTGTGGTTACCTGCTTTCGCTCCGAAGTGAAAAGCTTGTCGATGAATACCAGTACCACCCCGCCCAGCATAAGTGACCAGGCCACTACGGCCACGTTCTTGAGCAAGGCTTCAATCACATCCTTGAGCAGGAAGCCCAGAATCCCGAAGGGAATAAAAGCTGCCGCCAGCTTCAGGTAAAAGTCGAAGCTCTGCAGAAACCGCCGCCAGTAGAGTACCACCACCGATAGGATGGCCCCAAACTGAATGGAGGTGATGAACGTGTCGGTGAATGGCAACTGTCCGATGCCCAGCAGGTTGGCCACGATAATCATGTGGCCAGTGCTGGAAACCGGTAAAAATTCGGTCAAGCCTTCGATAATAGCCAGTAAAAAGGCGTGCCAGTACGACATAAGCAGAGGAGTAGGTTGCTAAAAACAGCCAGCATCCTGAGCGGAACGGAGTATCGGCCGTAAGTGGCTGAAACCTCGTTTCGCTCAGGATGGCCGCGAAAAAAACAGAAATTGAAACGACCTACCGCTTGTAAGTAGGTGTGGTGATGACGGGCGTAGCCGGAGCGGCCTGCGAAGGAACCGTGGTTACAGTAGCCGCGTCACGGGCAATGGGAGCTGCCGCGCCGGAGCGGGTCATGATGGCCCAGAATTCAATGACAAAGCCCACGGCCAGCAGAATCGGGCCGAGTGTGATGCCCAGAAATCCTTCGCCGTAGTCTTCGGTATCGAGGGTCATGGTGATGAAGCCGGCAGCCAGCACGGCCAGCCCGATGAACATCAGGCGGTAGTTACGCGGCCCGAAGGCGAAGCGGGGAGTGTTCGGTTCCATGCAGGCAAAGGTAGGAGGGATGCGGCAACGCACCGCGTAAATTCAACCAACGGTGGGTTGGGCTCAATACAATTCGTCCAGCGACATGCTCAGGTACTTGCGCACGGCGCGCCAGGAACTGAGAAACCCGATGCCCATGCCCAACACTACCAGCGCCACAGCCAAGGCCCCGAACAGGCGAATATCCTGCAACAGGCGTAATTCGGCCAGCTGCAGATACGCGTATTGCAGCAGCGCCAGCAGCAGCAGTCCGGCCAGCATTCCGCTTACCAGCCCCTGCCACACCGCCCGCCGCAGAAACGGCCACTGAATAAACGACGGCGTGGCTCCTACCAGCTGCATGCTGCGAATAAGAAACCGCTGCGAGAACAAGGCCAGCTTAATGGTATTATTGATAAGGACCACCACCACAAACGTGAGCACCGCCGCAAAGCCCAGCAGCACCAAGCTCACATTGCGCAGGTTCTCATTCACGGAGGTAATCAGGCTTTCCACGTATTCCACTTCAAACACGCCCTCTTCCTGCGCCAGCTCCTGCTTGATGCGGGCCAGGTTTTTGGCGTCAGCAAAGTCGGCGTTTATTTTGATGAGGTAGGCGTCGCGCAACGGGTTGTCGCCCAGAAACTGCTGAAAATCCTCGCCGGTCTGGTCGATGAGCTGCTTGGCGCCTTCCTCCTTGGAAAGGAACCGAACCTGGCCTTGTCCGTTCTTCACGGCCACGTAGGGCTTGCGGGCGAAATCCTGTTGCAGCCGCAGCAGCTGGGTTTCGGGCAGGCCGCGCTCCAGATACACCTGCATTTCCAGGTTCTCCTTCACCAGCGTCGACACTTTCTGGGCATGAATCAGCAGCAGCCCAAACAGCCCGATTACCAGCAGCGCCAGCGTGATGCTAAATACCACCATCAGGTGCGGGTAGCTGCCGAGCTTCTTCTTGCGGGTCGGTTGGTTCATGGAGGTGAGGCGGTGATTTAGCGAGTTAGTGATTTAGTGAATTAGTAATTAAGCCATGCTGATTGCGCAAGTAGAGCGGTCAACTCGCTAACTCACTAAATCACCATTTCACATCACGGTGCGGGGGTCATCGTCGATTTGTAGTTCGCGGGCCTTGCGGGCGTTCTGGTCGCGGCGGCGCAGGCGCTTGCGTGAGAACAGCTCCCGGAAGGTGTCGAATTGCTCGGTGTGCAGCAGCGAAACGCCGGCGCGGGCCTGGTTCACGTTCTGGCTTAAGCCGGTTAAGTCACGCGGGGTTGTTTCGTAGCGTAGCTTGGCCCGAAACTTCCCATCGGGGCGCAGGTAGTATTCCAGGCTCAAATCACCGATTACAGAGCTTTGCGCAGTGGCAATGGGTTGGGGCCCCGCAACGGAACTACCTACGGCATTGCCCCCGATACTGCCTTCGCGGGTGATGCGCAGACGACCATTCAGAAAAGAGTAGCTGAGGCGCAGCTGCAACGCCTGCAAATCCTCGGACGTCAGCCCATTCAGGTTGAAGCTGATTTCCAGATTGGGGTCAATCTGGGAAGTAAGCAGGCCCAGCTGGGTTGAAATAATCTGGCCCAGGCTATTGCCGATGGCATTATTTTCCCCTTGCAGGCGCGTAACCGCCAATGAACCAATGGGCGTCAGCTGCCGGAATACTACCAAGCTGAAAACCTGGCGGTTCAGCTCCTGCTCATCATTACGCAACGACGAGAGGAACGGCGCCAGGTCACCTTCCAGCGAGGATGGAATATCGTTGAACTCCAGGTTCAGGCGGATGATGGGCTGCAGCAGCGGGCCCGTCAGGTTCATAACGGCCGTCACGGGTACCACGGCCGTGTTGGTGGCCAGAATGGGAGCCAGGGAAGTGCGCTGGGTGTAGGTGGCCGTCACGTTCATCTCGCCGGCCAGCGGGTCACCGTTCCAGGAAATAATACCGCCGGGCCGCACCACAAATTCCTTGTTGACGAGGCCCTGAAGCGTAAAATTGTAGGCCCCACGCACAATTTCTACCTGCCCGTACATATTGAAGTCACCGCGCGTATCAATATTGAGGCGTAGCTGCCCGGTGGCCGTGCCCCGGATGATGTCACCGGTGCTTTCATCCAGCAGCAGTTCCACGTAGGCATCGGGCGTGATGTCGAGATTCATGTTCAGGCGAATGCCCGAAAGGTCGGTGGTACCGGCCACCTGCACGGCCTTGGTGCGGGCCGTATCGGGCAGGTTCCGGTTCACGAACTTGATATACTTGGCCTGCTCGGCCTTGGCCGCATTATCGAAGGGCAACGATACGCGGGTACCCGGCTCGGAGCGCGCCGTTACGTTCATGAACAGGTTATCGGAAGGGCCGCGCACCACCGCCGTGCCGGTTGCATAAGCCTGCCCGAAGTACAGCTCATTGTCTTTGCGGGTGGTGTTCAGGACCTGCAGCTTCCGGAAGGAGGCGTTCAGGTCCAGGCGCATGTTCTGGAAGCCCTGCTCGTAAATATTGCCGTTGATGGTACCGGTATTGCCCTGAGGGTCGCGCACCGTGATGTTCTGCAGCGCAATCCGGTCTTCCAGGAACCGAATCCGGTCAGAAAAAGTGTAGGTGGTGCCCAGGTAGATGAAGGTGAGCTGTCCGTCCGTTACATCAATATTACCCGTCAGAACCGGGGCCGAAAGTGGGCCGGTGACGCGCAGCGTGCCCACGCCGGTTCCATTCAGGTCCCGGAACAGCGTATTCAGGAAAGGTTCGGCCAGCTTGATGGGCGCCTTATCGAGTACGCCGGTGAGGTTGAGCTGCTGGCGTTCCTCGCCGGGAGCGTAGTAGCCCGTGACGGCCAGTACGCGCTGCTGGTCCCGGGCTACATCCAGGTTCACGGCCAGGCGCTTGGCGGCGTTGTCCCAGTCGCCCCGGCCTTCCACGTTACCGATGAGCACATTGCCCATCTGCAGCGAATCGACCTGCAAAGTAGAGTTAATTACCAGCGGACCATACACGCCGCTGATGGTACCCAGGGCATTCACCCGGCCCGCAAACTTCTGGGTACCGGTCAGGCCGTTCAGCGTAGCCAGCTCGAAATTCTTCACCGTCAGGGCCAGCGGTTTGTTGGGATTCTCCGAGAGAAAACCCTGGGCGCTGATGCTCTGGCCACCATTGCTGAGCGTCACGTTCTGAAAATTGAACTCCCGGCCGCCACCCGATATAATCAGGGAGTTGTCAGGCGCAATGGTCCAGTCCTTGCCCAGCAGGTTCACGCCCGACTGCCGGAAGGTCACCTGCACGGCATCTTCCAGAAACGCCAGGGCCCCGTTAATCTGGGCTTTGTTGGTGGTGCCGGTCTGGGCAAGGGAAGTGGAGAAGTTGATGCGCTCCTGGTCCCACACGCCTTCCACGTAGAATTTCTCGGTGGCACCCAACCCCGGAACCCGCTGCCGCTCCGAGGTTACGCTGGCCTGCGCCAGTACTTCGGGCTGGTACGGCAGCTTGGAAGTGATGAAGTCGAACTCGCTGCTTTGCAGGCGCAGGCTGTCGTAGCGCAAGTCGGCTACCAACCCGCCCAGCTGGAAAATGGAGGTTTGCCCGTTGCGGAAAGAGCCCTCAATGAAGGTCGAATCGGACACTGTGAGCTGGGGCATGAACAAATGCAGCACCGGGTTGGGCTTCTTCAGCAGCACACTCAGGCCAATTTGGTAGTTGGGCAGGGGCCGTTGCCGCTTGCGGCGGTAGTAGTCGGCGGTGGCGGCATCGTTGCTGGCGAAGTTGAGGCGGTATTCCTCTACCAGCGTCGTCACGTCGCGGATAACGGTGCTGGGCGTGAAGTTGCCGGCCAGGGCCAGGTTCAGCACTTCCGAGCGGACCGTGAGGCGGCGCTGGCCCTCACTGTACTGGCTCACCACGTCCAGCGTATCGACGGGCACGGTGCGGCCGGCATAGGAGATGCGAGAGTTGCGCAGGCGGGCATAGCCCAGCAGCTTATCCAACTGCAGACCCTTGAACTTCACATCGGCGGTGGTAGCAATGGTGACGCTCTGGTTGGTGAGGCCCAAGGCCCGCAAATCGGCCTTGCGCACGCGGGCCCGCAAATCGAAGGCCTGACGCGCCTGGTTCAGGTCGATAGTGCCGTCGGCGTCGAACTGGAGGCTGGGGTCGTTGGCAGCCAGTTTGCCGGTGAAGGACTCGCGGCTGAAACGGCCGTTGGTGGTGATGTTGCGGTAGCGGTAACCGTTAAGCCAGATGCTTTGCACGGTGGCGTTGGCCGTGAGGCGGGCCGTGCGCAAATCGAAGCCCACGCCCTGCACCTTGCCGTTCAGGGTCACGTCGCGCACAGTGCGCTCATCGCCCAGCAGCTTGCCCAGTTGAAAGCCGGTGGTGCGCACCTGGCCCTCGTAGCTACTATAGCGCGGGTCGTTCTTGAACTTGAGGTTCACGTCGCTCACCACCGAGCCCAAAGCCGTCTGGAAAGAGCCGTTGGCCACAAAGTCGTTGTAGAAGCCTAAGAACTGGCCTTTCAGCCGCACCGTGCCCAGCCGCTGCACGTAGGGCCAGCCCGAAGCCGGAATGTAGCGCCGGATGTCGCGCCCATCCACCACCGACGGTTGCAGGCGCATCTCAATGAAGCTTTCCTTGATATTGGGAAGCCCTTCCACATTGATGTCGCCCTTCACCCGGGTATTGCGGCCGTAGGTGATGTCGAGGTTTTTGGTGGTGAAGTTGCGCACGTAGCCCTTGGCTTGCCCCGAAATTAGGACGGTTTCCTTTAGCTCACGCATGAAGGGCTGGGGCGCAAACTTGGCAATATCGTCAGAGTACACCCGACTGGGCTTGAGCCGGGCAATGACTTTCACTGAGTCGTTGAAGTCGGTGAAGTTCAGGAAGTGCTGGTATTCGAAGCGCAGGTAATCGTGCAGCTGGCTGTTCTGCACGCGCAGCATCAGCTTATCAAATTCCCAGAATTTGCCCGCGTAGGTCATGTTCGAGGTCAACTCGCGCAGACGGGTGCCCGAGGGCCGGTCCACGGTGCGCAGCCCCTGAACGTTGGCGTGAATGGTGTCGCCCTTGAACCACAGCTGGTCGGCATCGGCGTAGATGCTGTCCAGGTACATGTGGGCGTAATCCATGGTGCGGCCGTACTCCGGAATGCGCGGCACGTTCTGGCGTTCCAGCACAAAGCGGCCGTTGCGCAGGCCCAAGGCCTCAATCTTGAAATCGAAGGGCTTACTGACTTTGGTGGTATCGGACGGGCCCAGCAGCCGCTTCACGGAGCTGATGAACTGGTCCAGAGTGGTCGAATCGGGCTGGTCCTTATAGGTTATCAGATTAAAGCGCGGCTCTTCCAGCGTGAGCTTGCCGACGTGCAAATGGCTGGGGTCGAAGACGGTAAACAGCCGGATATCGGCATCGGCCCGTCCAATGCTGAACAGCTCGTTGCCGCGCCGGTCCAGCACCCGCACGCCTTCCAGCAGCACCCGCGAAAACGGCCGGATATCCACCCGGTTCACCAGTACCTGCTGGCCCAACTTATCGGTGAGGATGCGGGCGGCGCGCCGGGCCACATCGGTTTGCACGCTCGGAATCCGCAGGGCCACCAGCGCCCCCACCACCGCCAGGACCAGCAGCAGCAGCAACGCAAACACGACTTTGAGGAGGACGGACAGAAACCGGGGCACGGAGGAGAGGGGCTGAAACGGGGCAACAACAAAGATAGGTACTTACCCCCGACCGTTGCCTGGGAGGCCGACTGCCGGCAAAAACGTTTGTCTGCCGCGTAAGGTTAAAGAAAACGCCCGAAGCGGCAATCTGGTCTTTTGCCCCGACCTTTGCGGGGAGAAAAATTGTCTGTCATCCTGAGCTTGCAAAGGACCTTGTTGCGCCTGCACAACCAGAGGGCGCCTTGCTCTACTGTTAAAAGGTTCTTCGTAAGCTTAGGGGGACAGCATTTCACTCATTTGATCCGTTACTCAGCTACTCTCTCAGATGACCATTCTCGCTATTGAGTCTTCCTGCGACGATACCTCGGCCGCCGTTTTGGTGGACGGGGAAATCCGCTCCAACGTGGTAGCCACCCAGCAGGTGCACGAACAATACGGCGGCGTGGTGCCCGAACTGGCCTCTCGCGCCCACCAGCAGCACCTGATTCCGGTGGTGGAAGCGGCTCTACAGAAAGCCGGCGTCAGCAAAGCTGATCTTGATGCCATAGCCTTCACCCAGGGCCCGGGCCTGCTGGGCTCGTTGCTGGTGGGCGGTATGTTCGCCAAAACCCTGGCTTTGGCCCTGAATAAGCCCCTGATTGCCGTGAACCACATGCGGGCCCATATCCTGGCCCACTTCATCGAGGACCCCAAGCCCCGGTTCCCGTTCCTGTGCCTGACCGTGAGCGGGGGGCACACCCAACTGGTGGTGGTGCGCTCGGCCCTCGATATGGAAATTATCGGCCAGACCACTGACGACGCGGCCGGCGAAGCCTTCGATAAAACCGGCAAGCTGCTGGGCCTGCCGTACCCGGCCGGTCCCCACCTCGATAAGCTGGCCCGGCAGGGCAACCCCACGCGCTTCCCGCTGCCGGTAGGTGCCATGCCCGGCTACGATTTCTCGTTCAGCGGGTTGAAAACGGCGGTGCTGTACTTCCTGAAAAAGGAAACGGCTCAGAACCCGAACTTCATCCAGGAAAACCTGCCTGACCTCTGCGCCAGCATTCAGCACACAATCATCCAGACCTTGCTGCGCCAGCTGCGCCGCGCTGCCCACGACCAAAGCCTGACCCAGATTGCCCTGGCCGGAGGCGTGGCCGCCAACAGCGGCCTGCGTCAGGCGCTGCAGGACGAGGCCGCCGCGCAGGGCTGGGAAGTGTTCATTCCCGCCTTCCAGTACTGCACCGATAATGCCGGCATGGTGGCCATAACCGCCCAGTTTCAGTATGAAGCCGGCGACTTTGCCGATCAGCTCGTCAGCTCCGATCCGCGCCTGAAGCTGGCCTAACCCGGTTGAACGACGAACCGGAACCGGCGGGGTATTCCTGTTATTTTCGGGCCGAAAACAGCCCTGACACTGCCGTCTGCGTACACCTTCCACTGCGAAACACTGCGAGAATCAACACCGTGAGTAAGAAAGACGACAAACCCAAGAACATCAACATCCAGAACCGTCGGGCTCGCCACGAGTACGCGTTTCTGGTGCAATACGAAGCCGGCCTGATGCTCCAGGGTACCGAAATCAAGAGCATCCGGGAGGGCAGCGTGCAGCTCCAGGACGGCTTCTGTACCTTCCACCAAGATGGCAGCCTGTGGGCTCATAATATTACCATTGCCCAGTACACCGAGGGCACATACAACAACCACGAGCCCACCCGAGCCCGCAAGCTGCTGCTCAACAAAAAAGAGCTGAAGCAGCTGGCCGGCAAAGCCCAGGAGCAGGGCCTGACCATCATTCCGGTGCGCATGTTCGTCAGCGACCGGGGCTTTGCCAAGCTGGAAATTGCGCTAGCCAAAGGCAAAAAACTCTACGACAAACGCGACGACCTCAAGGCCAAGGACCAGAAGCGCGAAATGGACCGCGCCCGGGACTACTAAGTGAAATGGTGAGGTGGTGAAATGGTGAGTTTTTACGTTGGTTTTTGGTGAGTTACATTTTAAGCGGGAGCTTCGCAGAAATATATAAGTAGCGTGCTTGGATAAGTAACGCCTACTTACGCAAGGTGAACGTCAAACTCACCATTTCACCATCTCACTATTTCACCGTTTTGGAATACGGAATTTGCGCGCTGAGCGCCGTGCCGGTGCGCGCCGAAGCCTCCGATAAAGCCGAAATTGTCACGCAGCTCACCTTTGGGGAGTGCTACTCCGTGTTGCGTGCCCAAAACCAGTGGCGGCAGATCCGGGTGGCGGCCGACGGCTACGAGGGCTGGTTCGATGTGAAGCAGCACCTGCCCGTGTCGGCCGCGTATTTCCAGCAGTGGCAGCAGCAGGACCACCCCCGCACCCTCGATGTGGTGCAGATGGTGAGCGACGAAACCACCCGCATCCCCGTGACGCTGGGCACCCGCCTGCCGTTTTTCGATGGCATGACGCTGCGGGTTGGCGAGCGGCAGATGTTCTATAACGGGGCCGCCACCAACCCCCAGAACGGCCACGGCCCTCACGGCCCGGCCGAGGTGCGCCTGCGCCTGCTCCTGAAAATGGGCCAGTTGTTTCTGAAAGCGCCTTACCTGTGGGGCGGCAAAACGCTGTTCGGCATCGACTGCTCGGGGCTGATGCAACAACTATACGGCCTCATCGGGGTGCAGCTCCCGCGCGATGCGCACCAGCAGATTCACCTGGGCCAGCCGGTGCATTTCGTGGCCCAGACCCGCCCGGGCGACCTGGCTTTCTTCGATAATGCCGACGGCCGCATTATTCACGTAGGTCTGCTGTTGGAAGACCAGCAGATTCTGCACGCCAGCGGCGAAGTCCGCATCGACCCGCTCGACCACAACGGCATCTTCCGCCGCGACCAGCAGAAGTACAGCCACAAGCTCCGCCTCATCAAGCGCATTCTGCCCGATGACTGAGCTGCCGGTGGTCACCAGACCGTCATGCTGAGCTTGTCGAAGCATCTCGCGTGCTGATGTCTGAATAGCATTGCGACGTCAGCACGCGAGATGCTTCGACAAGCTCAGCATGACGGTCTGTAATCGGTGCAATGCCCCGCCGAACTAAAGCCTTCGTCTATTGTTAATGCGCTAAGAATCATCTAGCTTTCTGGCAGACCAGATTCTTTTTTCTTAGCGTAATATGGACCAAAAAGTGCTTGTGTTAAACGGCGACTACACGGCTATTACGCTGTGTAGTGTACAGAAAGCTTTCGTGCTACTGTTCCTGGAAAAAGCCGAGCTGATTGCCAAATCGGAAAATGGCGTGTTGCGTACGGTGAGCAAGGCATTTCCCAAGCCCAGCATCATTCGCCTGCAGCGGTATGTGCGTGTGCCTTACAAAGGCATTGCCCTCAGCCGGCATAATATCATGAAGCGGGACCATTTCGAGTGCCAGTATTGCGGCTCCACGAAAAACCTGACCCTCGACCACGTATTGCCTCGAAGTAGGGGCGGCGACTCCAGTTGGGCCAACCTGCTTACGGCCTGCGCCCGGTGCAACCATTCCAAAGGCCACCGTACCCCCCAGGAAGCTGGCCTCACCATCCGGCAGCAGCCCAAAAAACCCACCCTCACCGGCTTCCTCAAGCTCAGCGCCGGCACCCTCGACCAAAACTGGCACCCGTATCTGCACTAAAACCGGCAGCCCCCGTGGCTGACCGGTTTTTTTGTTGGCTTTTGCGTGCCATTAGTAATCAGCCGCTGGTCCATGCAACTATTAAAAATACAAGCAGCTCTTCTATTAGAACAACCCTGCTTTTACCTCCCATGAAACATTTTATTCTGCTCATCTTCTTAAGCCTGGGCAGCCTGCTCCAGGTATCCTGCCAAAAGGAAACCGTTACGGATGGTGTCCGCGTCAGAGTGAAAAACGCCAGTAGTTACCAGTTCAAAGACGTGCATATTGATACCTCTGGTGGCACCAATGACTATGGCCGCCTGAACGCCGGAAAGGAAACCGAGTACGCTGCTTACACCCAGGCCTATAACTATGCCTACATAAAAGTGACAATAGATGGCCGGGATTTGGTGCTGCAACCTACTGATTACGTGGGTGAAACAGCTCTGGAGTCCGGTAAATATACATACCGAGTAGGAGTCAGTGACCTGGCCGCGGGCCGCCTGAGCCTCGCCTTGGAAAAAGACTAGATAATACTTCTCTACAAAGCGCAAAGGCCCCGCATCACCTGATGCAGGGCCTTTGCATGTTAAGTGGCTGGCCGCTAGTACCGGTCGGCGGTACCTTCTACGGGAGTGCCGGCGACAAAAGCAGCTAGGTCCCGGTTGAGTCGTTCCTTTTCCGTGATGAACAGGCCGTGCGGTGCGCCGGCGTACTCCACGTACTGGGCCTGGGGTACAAACTGCGTCATCCGCTCCCCGCTTACTTTGGCCGGTACGGTGGCGTCGTCGCCGCCGTGGATAACCAGCGTGGGTACTTTCAGGACCGCCAGGTCGCGGCGGAAGTCGGTGGCGGCAAAGGCGTACACGCACTGCTCGGTGGCGCGGGGCGAGGCAATCTGGCACATGGCCTGCATCCAGTCGAGCGTAGCCTGGCTTACCGGATGGCTAACCATCCCTGCGCCGAAGAACTGTTTGCCGAAGGTGGCCAGGAAATCGAACCGGTCTTTGTTGATGCCTTCTACCATCTTGTCGAAGTTCTCCTTCGGCGCGCCGTCGGGGTTATCGTCGGTTTGCAGCAGGAAGGGCGTAACGGCCGATACGAAGACTACTTTACTCACGCGGGCACCGCCGTGACGGCTCATGTAACGGGCCACTTCGCCGCCACCCATCGAAAAGCCCACCAGCGTTACGTTCTGCAGATCCAGCGTGTCCAGTACGGCTTTCAGGTCGTCGGCAAAGGTGTCGTAGTCGTTGCCGTCCCAGGTTTTGGTGGAGTTGCCGAAGCCCCGGCGGGTGTAGGCCACAACGCGGTTACCGTGCTTGGGCAGTTCGGCCAGCTGGTATTCCCACATCTCGTAGGAAGCGGGCCAGCCGTGAATCAGCACGATGGGGTTGCCCTGGCCCTGGTCGGTATAATGCAGTTTTACTTCGGTACCGTTGGCGTCCTGGCCGGCTTTGATATAACTCATGGGAAAGTCGTGAAGAAGGTAAGAGAGAAATGAGTCAGAAAATAAACTCAGGTATCTGCATACGCCGGGCCTCAGGCAACGATAATCGAATGCCAAGAAATTGCACGAGTTTGAACGCGTAGCCAAATTCTGCGTTATTTGGGCCGATGAGCTTCCTTTCCCAATCTCGCCCGGCCCGGCTGCTTCGCCTGCTGCCCGCCCCTCTGGCCCTTGGCCTGCTGCTAACGGCCTGTAATTCCGGCTCCGACAAATCGGCCGCCGAAACTTCTGAAACGGTAGCGGCTACCGCTCCCACGGTAGCCCTCACCGATAGCGCCTCCTGGTACCAGCAGTTCCGGGGCGTACTGCCGGGCTCTACTGATAGCATCACGGTGCATTTGCAGCGCGTGAACGAAGTGCCCGGTGAAAACACCCTGGGCCGCCTCGTAGGCTTCTACGCCGCTGCCGATGGCCATCCGTATGAGCTGACCGGCGACGTGAGCCCCGCCACCGACAGCCTGCGCCTGCGCGATACCAGCCACGAGTTGCTCAACGAGCAGAACGTAGGCCCGCAGTGGCTGCTCAAGCAAGAGGGAGGGGCCTTGGTAGGCACCCGGGCCGGCCAGCCGGTACGCCTGCGCCTGCTGCGCCAGCCGGTGGGCGTGCGTTTAAGCACCCGCACGTTTGCCGCCGCTGTGTTGCCCCGCCCAGAAAGCCCACAGGATAGCGTGTTCGGGCAAATTTCCATGTTTGCGCTGGTTCCTGAATCGGGGGCAAGCAAGGATAAGCTGGCCGCCAACCTGGCCCGGGGCCTACGCGGTGACTCGCTGGAATCGAAACCCGCTTTGTCGCTGGATGCGCTTTGGGACGAGCAACTGGCCTATTTCACCAAGGAATACCGCAAGGAAGTGGCCCCCATGGTGAGCAAAGTGCTGGCCGACAGCACAGATGACTACCAGCCCCTGGCTACGCTCAGCTACGAGCAGGAAGCCAACACGTACGTGCTCTGGAATGAGGGCGACCTGCTGAGCATCGGCTACTTCGGCTACGACTTCTCGGGCGGCGCGCACGGCATCTACGGTACCTACGTGCGCAGCTATGACACCCGCACCGGCCGCGCCCTCGGCTTCAACGACATCTTCAAGCCCGGCACCCGGCCGCAGCTGGAAGGCATTCTGGGCCGCTATGCCCGGCCGGCCCTGGGCCTGAAAGACGGGGCCTCGATGGCCGGTAAGCTGTTCAAAAACTCGCTGCCTGCCACCCGCAACGTGTACCTGACCAGCGGCGGCGCAGTATTCGTGTACCTGCCCTACGAGGTAGCCTCCTACGCTCAGGGCGAAATCAGCGTGTTTGTGCCGTATTCGGCGTTGCAGGCGGTGTTGAAGCCCGGACTGCCCATCAGCGGCGGCCAAGCCGTAGCCCGCAACTAGCGGTAGCCAATCAGGCAGAAGCACCCCGAAAGGTCCGGCCCGTCGCGGAATATCTCTACTAATCTGGAGTATTCTGCGGCGGGCCGGACCTTTCGGGGGCCGTATTGGGGTTACGCAAGCAGAAAGAGCCCCGGTGTATAAAATACCGGGCTTTTAGGCCCGCCTGAATCCGCATCGGAGGTAGAAGCGGTATCTTTGACACAGTTCCTTTTTACCACCTTCTATGCTCGCACCCAAATTCGCAGCTTCCCGCTCCTTCCACCAGGAGTTGAAGCGCCGCACCAACGCCTACTTCGCGGACGCCGGTAAATCCACCACCGGCGGCAAAACGCTGTTTTTCAAAGCCGTGCTGCTTACGGCTGCCTTCGTGGCCGTGTACCTGCATCTCGTATTCTGGACGCCTTCAGCCTTGGTTGGTGTGGCCGAATGTGCTTTGCTGGGTCTCATTGGCGCGGCCATCGGCTTCAACGTGATGCACGACGGTGCCCACGGCTCGTTCAGCAAGAAGAAGTGGATGAACCAGTTTGCGGCCTTCACTCTCAACGTGATGGGCGGCAACTCCTACATGTGGAACGCCAAGCACAACCTCATCCACCACATGTACACCAACGTGGAAGGCGTGGACGACGACCTCGACGCCCAGCCCTGGCTGCGCCTGAGCCCCGAGCAGCCCCGCCGCAAGCTCCATCGCTTCCAGCATCTGTACTTCTGGTTTTTCTATGCTTTGCTGTTCGTGGCCTGGATTTTCTTCATGGATTACCAGAAGTATTTCAAAGGCAAAATCGGCGAAATGCCCATTAAGAAGATGACCGCCTCCGACCAGGGCGTGTTCTGGGGCTTCAAGGCGCTGCACCTCGGCCTGTTCGTGGCGCTGCCCATTTACACCGTAGGCTTCCTGGGCTGGCTGGTAGGTTTTCTGGCGTTTGCCGCCGTGGCCGGTTTCACCCTGAGCATCGTGTTCCAGCTGGCGCATACCGTGGAGCACACCAGCTTCGTGGTGCCGCACGAAACCACCCGCAAGATTGAGGACGAGTGGGCCATCCACCAGATCAAAACCACCGCCAACTTCGCAACTGATAACAAGGTCATCAGCTGGCTAGTGGGCGGCCTCAACTTCCAGGTTGAGCACCACCTGTTCCCCAACATCTCCCACGTCCACTATCCGGCCCTGAATAAAATCATCCGCCAGATGTGCCAGGAGTTCAACATCGAGTACAACGAGTACCCCAAGATGCGCTACGCCGTAGCCTCCCACGTAGCGCACTTGCGCGAGTTGGGCCGGGCGTAAATTAGAGATGTCCACATTAGTACTCAAAAAGCCGAACGGTCTACTCTAAGCTGGGTAGACCGTTCGGCTTTTTGAGTACTAGCGTTTTAGCTGTGTCACTCTACGGCGGATAAGCGGTAAAGCATTCTTTCTGAACTCTGCTAGTGCGGGTCCAGCATCTTCCCAATTAACCTTATGGATAATCGAGTCATTTTGTAGCACACTAATATTGGTGATTCTTAGGTCGCAATTCGGACCAATTAATCCCTGAGAAGATGAAACAGGGTAGCCACAATTACACAAATTGAATCCATAGAAGGTATTGGTTTTAGGATTGTAGAGGATGTATTGCTTATTGTTTCGATAGTCGAGAAAATATCCACTATCTATAAACCTCGTGTCTCCAACGACATTCACACCTCTGCGCTTAGCTTCACTACTAACAATCGGTTGTAGTATTTGATAATTCGTACGGAACGTGCTGTCATAGTATAGGCTGGTAATTCCTTCCTCAGTCAGTGCTTTGCTATGAGCTCTGACTTTTTGATAAGATCTAAATTGCTCATGGTAGGTGCTGCAACTACTAAGCAGAAAACCAATAGTATAGAATATGTATCTGAGTGCCATATATGGAGTAGCAGTAAGACGATAGATCAAGCTAGTCAAATGTAGCAAATACACTTTCGTATTCCTGCCCCAAACTCCGTATCTTTGCGGCCCCGCCAGGGTGGCGAGGCCGGCGCAAGTGCGCTGTGTATCAAACAAAAACGCGTTCCGGAGGCGGGCCCTGCGCCGGACGTGTACACGAGGGCCATTGCTAATATCATGGCAGAAGTAGTAGACAACTTCGACTGGGACAACGTGGGAGCCAGCGGCTTCGGTGGAAACTATTCCGCTGAGCAGCGCGCCGAAATGGAGCAGATGTACAGCGAAACGCTGACCACTGTTCAGGAGGAAGAAGTAATTAAAGGTACCGTTGTGGGCATCACTGACCGCGACGTAATCCTGAACATCGGCTTCAAATCCGATGGTCTGGTGCCGCTTTCCGAATTCCGCGACCTGCCCGACCTGAAGGTTGGTGACGAGGTAGAGGTATTCATCGAAGACCAGGAAGACCAGAACGGTCAACTGATCCTGTCCCGTAAGAAGGCCAAAATCAAGCAGGCTTGGAAAGCTATTTACGACGCTCTGGAGAACGATACCGTTCTGGAAGGCGTAGTGAAGCGTCGCACCAAAGGCGGTCTGATCATGGACCTGGACGGCGTAGAAGCCTTCCTGCCCGGCTCGCAAATCGACGTGAAGCCCATCCGTGACTTCGACATCTATGTGGGTCGTCGCATGGAAGTGAAAGTGGTGAAAATCAACGCCGCTTTCGACAACGTGGTAGTTTCGCACAAAGTCCTGATCGAGAAAGACCTCGAGAAGCAGCGCGAAGCCATCCTCAACAACCTGGAGAAAGGCCAGATCCTGGAGGGCGTTATCAAGAACATGACCAACTTCGGTGTGTTCATCGACCTCGGTGGCGTAGATGGTCTGCTGCACATCACGGACATCTCGTGGGGCCGCATCGCTCACCCGAGCGAAGTACTGCAGCTCGACCAGAAACTGAACATCGTAGTTCTGGACTTCGACGAAGCCAAGAAGCGTATCAGCCTCGGTCTGAAGCAGCTGACTCCTCACCCATGGGATTCGCTGCCCGCCGATATGGGCGTAGGCTCGAAGGTGAAAGGCCGCATTGTGAATGTTGCCGACTACGGCGCGTTCATGGAAATCATCCCCGGCGTAGAAGGCCTGATCCACGTTTCAGAAATGAGCTGGAGCCAGCACCTGCGTAACCCGCAGGACTTCATCAAGCAGGGCGACGTGGTAGAGGCTCAGATCCTGACCCTGGACCGCGATGACCGCAAGATGAGCCTCGGCATCAAGCAACTGAGCGAAGATCCATGGACCCGTGGCGACTTCGGCACGAAGTACGCCGTAGGTACCAACCACAACGGTCTGGTGCGCAACCTGACCAACTTCGGCCTGTTCGTTGAGCTGGAAGAAGGTGTGGACGGCCTCGTACACGTTTCGGACCTGTCGTGGACCAAGAAGATCAAGCATCCTTCGGAAGTAGTGAAGGTGGGTGACCGTCTGGACGTGGTAGTACTCGAACTCGACGTGGCTAACCGTCGTCTGGCCCTGGGCCACAAGCAGCTGGAAGAAAACCCCTGGGATACGTTCCAGACGGTATTCACCCCCGGCTCGGTCCACAAGGCTACCATCACCGATAAGAACGACCGTGGCGCGGTGCTCGAATTGCCTTATGGCATTGAAGGCTTCGCGTATCCCAAGTCGCTCTCGAAAGAGGATGGCTCGCAGGCTGAAAACGGCGAAACCCTCGACTTCCGCGTGATTGAGTTCTCGAAAGATGACCGTCGCGTAGTTCTGTCGCACTCGGCCGTGTACAATCAGCAGGCTGAAGAAGACACCCGCGCTTCGAAATTCACCAAGAAGAAGCCGGCCGCTGGTGCTGCCGCTGCTCAGGGTGAAGGCAAGCTGAGCGACCTGAAGAAAACTCAGCCGGCTGAGAAGTCGACCCTGGGCGACCTGGACGCTCTGTCGGCTCTGCGCGACAAGATGCTGGGCAACGAGCAGGGCGCTGAGTAATCAGCTAATCGCTTTTGTCTGTAAGAAGGGCCCCGACGCAAGTCGGGGCCTTTTTTGTGGTAATTTTTCCCGCACAATGCCAATGACTTACTGTACCCAGGCGGGAAAAACCAGCAGTTGGCTTGGCAGGCGTAGGATTAAGCCGTATGTTTGCATCCTCAAAGCCCTGGTGACGTGACCGAGTGGCTAGGTAGAGGTCTGCAAAACCTCCTACAGCGGTTCGAATCCGCTCGTCACCTCTTCTACAATTCCTGTTTTCAGAGTGCCAGTGCCCCGGTTGACTAGCCCCGACCGGGGTTTTTTGCGTCTAATGGGTTCGGTCTGAAAAAAGATACCAAGGCTTTCCGGCTGAGAATGATACGCCTACGAGGTGGAGAAGCTGCTAAACCAAAAATCGGTTTCCTGCGGCATAATCCCTACATTTCATTTCTGCGTAGAAGCGCGCACGCAACTATTCTTTCCACTTCTCTCCCGTATGAAGATTATTGACCTCCGCACGATGCGCGGCCCCAGCTATTGGTCCGTGAAGCATTACAAGCTGATTGTAATGAAAGTGGACCTGCAGGACCTAGCCGACGTGTGGTCGAATGCCCAACCGGTACTGGCCGAGCGGCTCCCCATGCTGCTGCCCGAGCTGGGCCAGCCCCAGCCCGCCGAGTCCGAAAAGTCGGCTCAGAAACACCCGCCCCTCACTGACGAGCAGTTGGCCGATGGTGAGCCTTTGGGCCACGTAATTCAACACGTAGCGTTGGCGCTGCAGCGGATGGCCGGTATGCCGGTGTACTGGGGCAAGTCGTATCCGGCGCACCAAGAGGGTGTGGAGTTTGTGGTGTTCAGCTACCAGGAGGAGCGAGCCGGCCGCATGGCCGCCGAGGCCGCCGTGCAACTGGTGGACGACCTGTGCCACGGCCGAGAGGTGAACGTGAAGCCGATTATCGACGAGCTGCACGAAATCCGGGAAGAGGAGTTTTTCGGGCCCAGCACCTGGAGCATCGTTTCGGAAGCAGCTTCGCGCAACATTCCCTACATCCAGCTCAAGAACAGCAGCATCATCCAGCTGGGCTACGGCGTGAACCAGAAGCGCATCTGGGCCACCACCACCAGCTACACCTCCCACGCGGGCGTGGAGGTGGCCGGCAATAAGAACCGTACTAAAGCCATGCTCAAGGACTCGGGCGTGCCCGTGCCCAACGGTACCACCGTGTACTCGGAGGACGGCCTGCGCGACGCGGTGGAGGAGCTGGGCTTTCCCATCGTGACCAAGCCGCTCGATGGTAACCACGGCAAAGGCGCCACCATCCGCATCACCAATTGGGAAGATGCGGTGGAAGGTCTGAAAGCCGCCCAGAAGTATTCCCGCGCCGTGATTGTGGAGCAATTCATTGAGGGCGACGACTACCGCATGCTGGTGGTAAACGGCAAGCTCATTGCCGCTGCCAAACGCACGCCCGCGGCCGTAAAGGGCAACGGCACCAGCACGATTCAACAGCTCATCAACGAAGTAAACACCGATTCGCGCCGGGGGGTGGGCCACGAGAAGGTGCTCACCAGCATCAAGGCCGATCAGCATACCATTGACCTGCTCAGCAAGCAGGACCTGACGCTGGACTCAGTGCTGCCGGCCGGCCAGGAGTTGTACCTGAAAAGTACCGCCAACATCAGCACCGGTGGTACTGCCACCGATGTAACCGATCTGGTACACCCTTACAATCTGCTGCTGGCTGAGCGGGTGGCCGGCATTGTGGGCCTCGACATCTGCGGGATTGATCTGCTGACGTCAGATATTGCCATTCCGCTGAACGAAACGCGCGGGGCCGTTATTGAGGTGAATGCCGCACCGGGCTTCCGGATGCACATTTCGCCCACCGAGGGGCTGCCTCGCAACGTGGCCGCGCCGGTGGTGGACATGCTGTTCCCGCAGGGCAGCACCGCCCGGATTCCGATTTTCGCGGTAACGGGGACCAACGGTAAAACCACTACCTCCCAGTTGCTGGCCCACATTGTGGCTTCTAAGGGCTATAAGGTTGGCTTCACCACTACCAATGGCATCTACATCCAGGGCGTGCAGTTGCAAAGCGGTGACTGCACCGGCGGCCAGAGCGCCGAGTTTGTACTAAAGGACCCCACCGTGAACTTCGCGGTATTGGAAACGGCCCGGGGCGGTATGCTCCGTTCGGGGCTGGGTTTCCACACCTGCGACGTAGCCATTGTGACCAACGTAGCCGCCGACCACCTGGGTATGCGCGACATCTACACGGTGGAGGAAATGGCGGCCGTGAAGGGCGTATTGCCGCGCACGGTGCGCAAGAATGGCTGGGCCGTCCTCAACGCCGACGATGACCTTGTGTACGCTATGCGCGAGAAGCTGGAGTGCCGGGTGGCACTATTCAGCATGGATGAGCACAACCCCCGCATCCGGGAACACGCCGAAAACGGCGGGCTGGCGGCCGTGTACGAGGAAGGCTACATCTCCATTTACAAAAACAGCTACAAGCTGCGTATCGACCGGGCGGCAGAATTCCCGATTACGTTTGGCGGTCGGGCCACGTTCAACATCGAAAACTCGCTGGCGGCGGCACTGGCCTGTTACTGCTACGGGTTCGACAAGGATGAAATCAAGCAGGCGTTGCGCACGTTTGTGCCGTCGGCGGCCAAAACGCCGGGCCGCATGAACTCCTACAAATTCCCGCAGTTTGAGGTGATTGTGGATTACGCCCATAATACCCACGGCATCGGCAAGTTTGCTCAGTTCCTGAACGCTACCGAAGCCACCCACAAAGTAGGCGTGATATCGGGGTTGGGTGACCGGCGCGACGAGGATACCCTAGGTTTCTCCCGCATTGCTGGCCGCATCTTCGACGAGGTTATTCTGCGCCAGGACCGGGATTTGCGCGGCAAAACCGCCGAGCAGCTTAAGGAAATCATGGAGCGCGGCCTGCGTCTGGATAACCCGGACCTGCCCATCACCTACATCGAAAACGAGATGGATGCCATTGACCACGTGCTGGCCACCGCTAAGCCCGGCTCGGTTATCGTGATGTTCACGGAGAACATCAAAGCCACCATTAAAAAACTGGACGACTTCGAATCACGGATTTAAGCGGACTACGGCGGATTGGTCGGATTTTGTAGACGATTCTGACGTACTCTCCGCAGCTGTGAACTAAAAACGAAAGCGGCTTGCCATTTAGCAAGCCGCTTTCGTTTTCGGTTGAATAGGCAATCATCTACGAAATCCGACTAATCTGCGAAGGAAGCCGCGTGAATCCGTGATTTATTTCAGCGTGAAGGTGGTTTTGCCGATCATCACGCCGCCTTCGTAAAGCTCTACCGTGTGGAGGCCGGTTTTGTAGCCGGCACCTTTGGCGTACAGGAACTGCACGGGCTGGCGGGTATTGTCGAACACCACGTCCTGCTTGGCAGTGTAGAAGGCTTCGGCGCCATCAATCATGAACGTACCGCCGCCGGTACTCAGGTTGTAGAGGGCTGCGCCATCGGGCTCAATCAGACGCATCATGATCTGCTTGGTTTCCTTCGGCGACACATCGTTGCGGCCCAGGTTGAAGGTTATCTTGATTTTCTCGACACGCTTGGCCTTGAACTCGTTGTCGTCGTCAGCCTTTTCCTTTTCGCGGCTGTTTACCACACCCACGCGAATATTCTCGGCCTGCAGGCGGGAGGCTACAGCCACTTTCTCGCTCAACTCCTGGTTGGAGCGCACTACCGTGGAAATGGTGTCCGTGAGCTTGTTCTGGCGCTCTTTCAGGGTGGTGGTTTCGGTGTAAAGCGCTTCGTTATCGGCTTTCAATTGGACAATTTCTTCATCCTTCTTGCGGAGCTGAGCTTCGAAGTTGGAGGCGCGCTGCTTGAAGCGGCGTTGCTCGGCCACGCTGAAGCTGCTGGCCCGGAAGGAGCGGAGTTTCAGCAAATCGGCATTGATCTGGGCCAGTTTGGCTTCCAGCGAATCATTGGCCAGACCCATGCCCTGTACTTCCTGGCTCTGGCGCTCAAAATCAGCCTTCAATGCCTCGTATTGCTTGATTTGCTCTTCCAGCTTGGCGTCCTTGGTTACCACATCGGCCTGGAGCTGCTCGTTCTGCTTGCTCTTCTGCTGGTTCATGTAGAACAGCACGCCGTTGATGCCCAGCAGCACCAGAATCAGGGCCACAATCAGCAGGACGCGGTTGTTGTTTTTGGGCTCGGGGCTCTGGTCTTGTTCCATTGCGAATGGGGTTAAGTGAAGCCCGGAGAGTCCGGGCGCAGGTAGTACCTTTAGGGCAAAAATAACGGAGTTCCGTACCCTGGCAAGTGCCGAAGGTACAACCCTGCCGCAATATGCTCCCATATTCGCCCCTTGACGCCACTTACTGGCAGCAACGCTACGCAAATGGCCAAACGGGCTGGGACGCGGGCCGGATAACGCCGCCCCTGCAGGAATATTTTGCCCAGCTGGGGCCGCCCGATGCCCGCCGCATCCTGATTCCGGGGGCCGGCCGCGCCTACGAAGCCGAGTATCTGCACCGCCAGGGCTGGCCCAACGTGTGGGTGGCCGACCTAGCGCCGGAACCCTTCCGCGACCTGCAGCAGCGCGTACCGGACTTCCCGGCCGGGCACCTGCTACTGGCTGATTTCTTTCAGCTGGAACCCAATCCGGCCTTCGACCTCATTGTGGAGCAGACCTTTTTCTGCGCCCTCGACCCGGCTTTGCGCCCGGCTTACGCCCGGCAGTGCGCCCACCTGCTCCGGCCCGGCGGTACACTCATGGGCCTGCTGTTCGATACTGAATTCAGCCAGCCCGGTCCGCCATTTGGGGGCTCCCGCGCTGAGTATCGGCCCTATTTCGAGCCGTACTTTACGTTCCACCACTTTGAAACCGCCACCAATTCCCTAGTTCCCCGCCAGGGGCGGGAGCTGTTTATCTGTTTGAAAAAGAAGGAGCACACGCCGTAGCTTGTGCCGTACCGGGGTTTAGTCCCATCTAATAGTTTCCTTTTCCATCTGCTTGCGTTGTTACAACCCAAGCTAAAGCGTGTGCTACATGATTGATCAACTTGCCAACGCCCTGCCGCATTTCCGTAATACCAATTCCGGTCAGTTCTTTTTGATGGCCGGCCCCTGCGTGATTGAGGGCGAGGATATGGCCCTGCGCATTGCCGAGCAGGTGCGCACCATCACCGACCGCCTGCAGATTCCGTTTATCTTCAAAGGCTCCTACCGCAAAGCCAACCGCAGCCGCCTCGATTCCTACACTGGTATCGGCGACGAGAAAGCCCTGAAAATTCTGCAGAAGGTAAGCCGGGAAATCGGCGTGCCCACCGTCACCGATATTCACGAGTCAGAAGAAGCGGCCATGGCGGCCGAGTACGTGGATGTATTGCAGATTCCGGCGTTTCTGTGCCGTCAGACCGATTTGCTGATTGCCGCCGCCAAAACCGGCAAGGTGGTGAACGTGAAGAAAGGCCAGTTCCTGAGCGGCGAGTCGATGCAGTTTGCGGTGGACAAGGTGCGCCAGTCAGGCAACCCGAACGTGATTCTGACGGACCGGGGCAACTCCTTCGGCTACTCTGATCTGGTGGTGGACTTCCGCAACCTGCCGGCTATGCGTGCGTTTGGCGTGCCCGTGGTGATGGACGTGACCCATTCGCTGCAGCAGCCCAACCAGAGCAGCGGCGTAACCGGCGGCCAACCCCAACTCATCGAAACTATTGCCAAAGCCGCCATTGCCGTTGGGGCCGACGGGCTGTTCATCGAAACCCACCCTACGCCCGCCACGGCCAAATCCGACGGGGCCAACATGCTGGCCCTGGATGGCCTGGAAGACCTGCTCCGCAAGCTCACCCGCGTGCGCGAAGCCGTGCGGTAGCAGTTGTTAGTTGTCATTGCGAGCATGTGACGCATCAAGCCAGTGTCGAAGCACCCGAAGGACAGCGTAGCTAATCCTTCCTTATCTGAGCGCGAATCCTGACCTATGCAAAAAGCCCCTGACGCCAGCACGGACGTTGGGGGCTTTCTGCTTCTCAGGGTTCAGAACACGAAAAAGGACGGATTAGCTACGCTGTCCTTCGGGTGCTTCGGCCGCCAGCCTCGTAATAACAGAAATGCTAAGCCGATAGCCGGCGGGTGCGCTCCAGCACTTTATCTACCAGATTATCGAAGCGGAGTGCAAAGTGCTGTTTGGGCTGGTTGCGGCGGAAGAACACTAGGCCGATAAAAAACAGGTCTATGGTCAGCGTCACATCGGGGTGCTGCTGAATGGCGGCCCAAGCCTGCTCCATTTCTGCCGACCAGTGAATGTCGTCCAGCACGAACACGCTGTGGTCGGTGCGGTGCTGGTTCATCTGCTCGAAATAGCGCAGGGTAGGTTCGTAGCGGTGGTTCCCATCGAAAAAGGCAAAATCGACGGGGGCGGGGAGAGCCGCCAGGGCCGGCCCCAAAGTATCATCCAGGTTGCCTTCGATAATTTCGGCGTTGCGGATGCCGGTGGCCTCGAAGGTACGGCGAGCCACGGCGGCCGTGGCGGGGCAGCCTTCGAAGGTGAGTACCCGTGCCCGGGAGTCAGCGGCGGCCAGGTAGGCGGTGGTCAGTCCCAGGGAAGTGCCCAGCTCCACGATGGTGCGGGGCTGAAAGTGGTTAACCAGTCGGAACAGCAGCTGGCCCAGTTTGGGCGGCTTGGCGGCCGTGCGGGCAATATCGCGCAGCTGCCGCACACGGCCGGCTCCGGTGTGGGAACCCGCGCCAAAGTCCCGGACTTCGATGGTCGTGGCGTCGTGCATGAGTTCAGTGCGCCGGTTTTCTACTACGTCATAGGCCGCGAAATAGCCTTGGTGGTTCACGACGTGCGTGTACAAACCAAAGACGAAGGGCGAGTGCAACCCGTGGGCATTACCGGAGCGGAGCAGGAAACGCAGGTAGCTGAAAATCTGAAAAAACAACGGCGGGAGCAGATACGAGCCGGCCAAACCAGCTCTGATCAACAAAAAAGGTATAAAGTCACTGGCGCCGACAGAGGAAAACGGAAACGCAGAAACTCATCCGAGGACCTGCAAGATACCGAACCCACAAAAAAGCCGCCCCGGCAAAAACCGGAGCGGCTGAGAAGTATCGTTCGTACTGGCAAGGCGTTAGTTCAGACGATACGGCACCACGAGCGTAAACTCAGGAATGTCAACGGTAAACTCGCTACCGTCCATCACGCGCTCCATTTGGTAGGTGCCCCGCATTTTGCCCAGTCCCGATTTCAGGTTGCATCCCGATACGTACTGGTGCGCTTCGCCGGGTTCCAAGGTAGGCTGCTGTCCTACCACGCCTTCACCCTCTACTTCCCGTACCACGCCGTTGGCATCATAGATGTACCAGTGGCGGCGCAAGAGCTTTACCGTGTACTCGCTGTTATTGCGGATATCAATTTTGTAGGCAAAGACGTAATGTTCCTGGCCTGGGCTGGAGTAGTCGGGCAGGTAGTTAGTGGTAACACTGACGGTTACGCCCTGGGTGGTGGTAGTATTCATAACGCCGGGATTTCCGAAGGAGAAAAAAGCTAACAGCCGTGTGCGGAATTTGGTTTATCTACGCAGCCGGCGCCTACAATGGTCCACCCAACTGAAAAATAATCCTCTCCCGTATGTCTGTAAAGATAGAAGAAAGCTGGCGCAAGGTACTAGCCGCCGAATTTGAAAAACCGTACTTCCAGCACCTCATTGCCTTTGTGAAAGGGGAATACGCTACTACCACCGTGTATCCGCCCGGCCCCCAGATTTTTCATGCCTTCGAGGCCTGTCCGTTCGAACAGGTGAAAGTAGTGATTCTGGGTCAGGACCCTTACCACGGAAAGGGCCAGGCCCACGGCCTGAGCTTCTCGGTAGCCGAAGGAGTGCGTACGCCGCCGTCGTTACAAAATATCTTCAAGGAGCTGCAGGCCGATTTGCCCGAGAGGCCGCCGGCCCCCAACGGCAACCTCGACCGGTGGGCCGAGCAGGGCGTGCTGCTGCTCAATGCCACGCTTACCGTGCGGGCCGCCGACCCGGGCAGTCATCAGAAGAAAGGCTGGGAGCAGTTCACCGACGCCGTTATCCAGCAGATTTCCGACCAGAAGGAGCACGTAGTATTTGTCCTGTGGGGCGCGTACGCCCAGAAAAAAGGCGAAATCATTGATGCCCGTAAGCATCTGGTGCTGAAAGCCGCTCATCCTTCGCCCTACGCCGCCGACCGGGGTTTCTTCGGCAGCCGCCCTTTCAGCCAGACTAATGCCTACCTGCAGCAGCACGGCGAGCAGCCGATTACGTGGTAACTCACGGATTTAAGCGGATTAGAACGGATTAGTCGGATTTTGTGGTCGATTACTCAGTTCAGACTGATGTTCTGAAAATGAAAAAGGCTTGCCCACTGGGCAAGCCTTTTTGCAACTATGGGCTCGTCAGAAGCCGGCTATAAAATCCGACTAATTCGTTCTAATCCGCTTAAATCCGTGAGTTAATCTACCAAGTTAAACAGGCGGTTCCAGCGGATTTTCTGGGCAAACGAGGCGTGCGGATCAACCGACAGCCAGATAAGCACGGCCTTGCCCACAATGTGGTCGGCGGGTACGAAGCCCCAGAAGCGTGAATCCAGAGAGTTGTGGCGGTTGTCGCCCATCATGAAGTAGTAGTCCTGCTTGAAGGTGTAGCTCTTCAGGGGCTGGCCGTTCTGCAGAATCTGGCCGTTGGCATCCACGCTCATGCCTTCGTTGTGCTCGTAGCGCAGAATGATTTTCTGGTACTGGGGCGAGTTCTGGGGCGTGAGCTGCACCGTCTGGCCCTCTTTCGGAATCTGGAGGGGACCGTAGTTGTCCTTGTTCCAGGTGGGGAAGGGCGGGTTGGCCAGAGGCTGGCTGTACGGCGAATCAGGGTTGTTAGGGAATACCTGCTGCCGCTCCGGCTGGTTCGGCGGCGTCTTCAGATCCACGATTCCCTTCACGTAGGGCTGCTTTTTGAAAAACTCGTAGGCTGCCTGGGTCATGTGTACCTCATAGCCCCGGCCATACTGCTCGGTATCCATCTGGTACGGAATGCCCTCGGGCGTGTCGTAGTTCACCACGCCGTATTCCTTGAAGGCAGCCGTGAGGTCGTCGTTGGCCTGGGGAACCTGCAGGAAATAGCTGCTCTGCATCTCCGGATAGTTCTTGGCGGGTTTGCCGTTGATGAACACCTGGCCCTGCTTGATTTCGAGTACGTCGCCGGCAATGGCAATGCACCGCTTGATGTAGTTGGTGCGTAGGTCGGCGGGGTGCTCGGCCTCGAAGGGCACGTTGAACACCACCACGTCGTTGTTTTTCACCTCCGAGAAGCCGGGCAGCCGGTAGCTGGGCAGCTGAATCAGGTCGGAATAGCTTTTGATGCTGCTGCCCCAGATGGTCTGGTGTGTGAGCGGCACCTGCAAGGGCGTCTGGGGCGTGCGCGGGCCGTAGTGCAGCTTGCTCACGAACAGGTAGTCGCCCACCAGCAAAGAGTGCTCCATGGAGGGCGTGGGGATGGTATAGGCCTCGAAGGTGGCCCAGCGGATGAGCGTGGCCGCCACCACCGCAAACAGAATGGCGTCGCCCCATTCCCGCACGGCGCTTTTGCGCTTTTTCGGCTCTTTGCCGGGGGGGACCGGGCCCGACGGGTTTTTCTCGAGGTATTTCTCCCAGGATTGTACTGCCATAACTAAGTCAGAAACCAAAAAAACAAACAGCCGGTCGTTACCGACTCAGCTTCAGTTTGAACGACGGAAGATGCGAAATAATGCGGGAAGTGGTTAAATGGTGAGTTGGTGATTTAGTGAGTTGTGTGTTCGGCTGACGCTGCCTGCGCAGATTGAACGTCTAACTCACCATTTCACCACTTCGCTAACTCACCACTTACAGTCCCAGCAGATCCTTCATGCCGAATACACCCTGGCGACCAGGCAGCCATTCGGCGGCCAGCAGCGCGCCCTGCACAAATCCTTCGCGGGTGTGGGCTTCGTGCTTGAGTTCAATAGAATCGGCAGGGGAGGAGTAGGTGACGATGTGGGTGCCCACTACCGCGCCCTCGCGCTCCGAGAGAATCGCCAGCTCCGAAGCCACGTCGGTGGCTTCGTTACGCCAGGTGGTTTTGGCCGGGAAGTGGCGCAGAATGCCTTCGGCGGCCGTGAGGGCCGTGCCGCTGGGCTGGTCCACCTTCTGGGTGTGGTGGATTTCCCGCACCTGCACGTCGTAGCCGCCAAACTGGTGTATTTTGGCGGCTATGTACTCATTAAAGTGGAAAAACAGATTCACGCCCACACTATAGTTAGAAGCGTAGAACAATGGCGTGTTAGTTTCCTGGCTCAGCGCCTGGGCCTCGGCGAAGTGGTGAAGCCAGCCCGTAGAGCCGCACACTACCGGAATACCCTGCCGGAGACAGGCCACCACGTTCTGAAACGCGGCGTCGGGGTGGGTGAACTCAATGGCTGCATCCACCTGGGCGGTGGTAAAGTCGGAGATGCGTACGTCGGGCCGCGAGGGGTCCACGATGCCGGCAATCTGGTGGCCGCGGGCAATAGCCTGGGCTTCGATGGCGCGGCCCATTTTGCCGTAGCCAATCAGCAGGAGCTTCATGAGGAAAAAATTCTGGTAAGCAGATTTCGGGGTGTTTCCGGCCAGCTTGGCGCTCCAGGCAGCCGAACTATCATTATTTCAGCCGCAAGGTAAGGGCCAGACCCGCGCCGGGCGCTATGGAGTGAGTAGGCAGCAGAGTTGGCTGCACCTGCAGGCTCAGGTCGTCGCTGATGTCGAAGTCGCGCAGGTGCGCGTCTACCAGCGCATCAAGCACCGTAATACCGTACACCAGCGCCGTGTAAGCAATGAATGTGTCGCGGTTGCGGCGGTAGAAAACAATGCCTCGCTGGATGTTGTCGATGCTGGTTTCCTGACTAACGTTGTCGCCATTCAGGTCGCCGAAGGCGATGCGCGGGTTGCTGTTCAGGTATTGGTCTTTGCCGTTTACATACTCTTTGTAGCGGGTTTGGTAGAAGAACAGGCCGTAGCCCACACCGCCCAGGCCACCGTACACCAGCGGCAGCTTCCACCAGCGGCGGTTGTAGATCTGGCCCGCACCGGGCAGCATCAGGGCCAGCAGCGTGGCTTTCTTGGGCCGGGTCATGCGCATACCAAACAGCCGCTCGGTCATGCGGGCCGTATCGGGGGCGGCTTTCGTAGTCACCTGCACCGAATCGGGGCCGGCCGTAACCGTTTGCGCCTGGCTGGTGAAGCCAGGCAGCAGAAGTAGGCTAGCCAAACCGCCTGCCCAACCAAAACGGACAACCAAAGACATCATTTTACAAAGTGGTTTTAGGCTGCCCCGGGGCTTTGAAAGCCATGCGGAGCTGTATCCCGGGCGTAAAGCCGGCCGTGGTGGCGGATAATAAAGTGGGCCGAAACTGCAAAGCCAGATTTTCGCTTACGTCGAAATCGTGCAAGTGTGCATCCACCAACGCATCCAGCGCAACTACGCCGTACACAATACCAGTGTAGCCGATAAAGGTGTCACGGCGGGTACGGAAGCGGCTCAAACCAACATCTACAGCCTGCTCAGTTAACTCGCGGCTGACATTTTTGCCGCTCAGATTTTGCAAACTTTGGCCTTTGCCCAGCTCCCGACTGCCGGTAACGTACTCCCTATACAGCATCTGATAGTGGTAGAGGCCATAGCCTACACCTCCCAGGCTGCCATATACTAGCGGCAGCTTCCACCACCGACGGTTATAGATCTGACCTGCACCCGGCAGCATCAGAGCCAGCACCAGTGCTTTGCGAGGACGCGTGACACGCTGGCCCAGCAGCCGCTCAGTACGCCTGGCCGAGTCGGCTGGAACCGGTTGACGCTGCGCCTGTGCCGTCATGCTCAGGCCGAGGCTTCCCAGCATAATTCCGAGCATAGCAGAAAAGCGGAAGAAGCGCATAGCGACGGAAAGAAAGAGGCGGAACGAAGTTCCGCCCTTTAATGGTATCTAGGCTGGCTGCAGAATGTGCAGGATGCGTTGCATGTCCTCCACCGAGTCGAAAGCAATTTTGATTTCGCCCTTGCCTTGCGGACCGGGCTTTACCAGAACCCGGCTGCCAAACCGCTCCGAGAGGTGACGCTCGGCGCGCTTGAGCTCGGCGGGTGGTACTACGGGCACGGCTGGCTCGGTTGGTTTCCGGTCCTCCTCGGTGGCGGCTCCGGCTCCGTTGCGTACCAGCTGCTCTACGCGGCGCACCGAAAGGTCCTCGTCCACGATGCGGCGGAACAGGCCGAGCTGCTGCTCCATGCTGTCTACATTCACCAAAGCCCGCGCGTGGCCCATGCTGATGACGTTGTCGCGCAGGCCGATCTGAATATCGGGCGGGAGCTTGAGCAGGCGCAGGTAGTTGGTTACCGTTGAGCGGTTCTTGCCCACCCGGTCGCCCAGCTCTTCCTGCTTGAGGTTACACTCACTCACCAGCCGCTGGTAGCTGAGGGCAATTTCAATGGCGTTGAGATTTTCGCGCTGAATGTTCTCAATCAGGGCCATTTCCAGCATCTGCTGGTCATCAGCCTTCCGGATGTAGGCCGGAATGGCGTCGAGGTCGGCGAGCTTGGAGGCCTGGAGGCGTCGTTCCCCCGAGATGAGCTGGTAGGCATTGGTGCCTACCTGCCGAACCGTTACGGGCTGAATGATGCCCTGCACCCGAATGCTCTCGGCCAGCTCCTGAAGGGCTGCCTGGTCAAAATGGGTGCGGGGCTGGTAGGGGTTGGCCTGAATGTGAGCCACCGGAATCAGGCCCACGGAGTTTACGGGGTGGGGTACCAGGCCCAGCCGTTCGCTCTTTTTCTCATAGCTGCCCTCAATCAGGGCGTTCAGGCCCCGGCCCAGGCCCCCAATCCGGCGCTTGGCCCCGAGAGCGGCGGCCGGAATATTCTTGTCTTCGTTTTTCTCTGACATACCTGCAGTCAGCCTTCGCCCAATAGCACGGAGCAAAAGCCGGATTCAAAAATACACAAACCCCCGGGATGCGCGGAGAATTTGTTCCACGGTCCGCAAAAATCGTGAAACACAGGGCTAAAAATAGAGTGGGTCAGCGACTTAAGTCGCTGACCCACTCTATTTTTCTTCAATTTGAAGATGACGATTTTTCAAGAAAACTGCCGTATCTGCCCAGCTATCGACTATATGACTACCAGAAACCAGCTACGCAGTGGTGTCCTCAGTAGCTTCTTCCGGCTCGTCGGCGGCCTCAATGTTCTTTTCCACGATTTCGCGGGCCAGGTTGAGGTAGCTCAGGCTGCCTTTGCTCTCGGCGTCGTGCAGAATCACCGGAATGCCGAAGCTCGGCGACTCCGACAGCTTCACGTTGCGCGGAATGATGGTATCGAACACTAGTTGCTGGAAGTGCAGCTTCACTTCTTCCACTACCTGGTTGCTCAGGCGCAGGCGCACGTCGTACATCGTGAGCAGGATGCCCTCAATCTCCAGCTCCTCGTTGAGGCGGCTCTGGATGATTTTGACCGTGTTGAGCAGTTTGCCCAGGCCTTCGAGGGCAAAGTATTCGCACTGCACCGGAATGATAACCGAGTGCGCGGCCGTGAGAGCATTCACCGTAATCAGGCCCAGAGAAGGTGAGCAGTCGATGATGATGAAGTCGTACTGGTCGGCCAGGGGCCGGAGCGCGTCCTTCATCTTCTCCTCCCGGTTAGGCAGGTTGATCATCTCCACTTCAGCGCCTACCAGGTCAATATGGGAGGGCATCAGGTCGAGGTGGGGGAGCAGGGTGGTTTGCAGGATGATATCCTGGGCGTTGATGCCGTCCACCATGCACTCGTAGATGCTGTTCTGAATGTCCTTCGGGTCGAAGCCCACGCCGGAGGTGGCGTTGGCCTGCGGATCGGCATCTACAAGCAGGGTCCGATACTCCAGCGCCGCCAGCGAGGCCGCGAGGTTGATCGAGGAGGTGGTTTTGCCCACCCCGCCCTTCTGGTTGGCTACCGCAATAATTTTGCCCATGTGGTTGAAGCTGTTAGCTACTAGCTGTTAGCCGTTAGCTCGTCTCAGATAATGCAGAAAGAAAAACTGTTGGCAGTCGGCCGACGGCTTTCTTACAAAGAAATGGTTTCGCCTACGGCCAGCAGCATCAGCTCCTTGCCGGCGGCAGTGGCTTTGGCTTTGGCTTCCTCGTGGTTGATAACCAGCGGCGGGAAGGTATCGAAGTGCATGCCAATAACCTTGCTGGCCCCGGTCCAGTCGGCGGCTACCAGCGCATCATCTACGCCCATTGTGAAATGGTCGCCGACGGGCAGGATGGCGAAGTCCAGCGTGTGTCGCTCACCGATGAGCTTCATATCGTAAGTGAGGGCCGAGTCGCCGGCGAAGTAGAAGGTTTTGCCTTCGGCTTTCACCACGAAACCGGCTGCCAGTCCGCCGTAGGAGCCATCGGGCATGGAGCTGGAGTGGGCGGCGGCCACCATCTGCACGGTGCCGAAAGGCAGCTGCACGGTACCGCCCAAGTTCATTTTGATGTCGGCTTTCAAGCCCTTGGCCTCAAACCAGGCCAGCACTTCAAACATGCCCACCAGCTCGGCGCCGGTACGCTTGCCAATTTCCTCCACGTCAGCTACATGGTCGCCGTGGCCGTGGCTGAGTAGAATGAAATCGGCTTCGATCTGGTCAACGTTTACGTCCTTGGCCAGCGGGTTGGGCCGGATGAAGGGGTCGAACAGGATTTTGCTGCCGCCGGCTTCGAGCAGGAAGCAGGAGTGGCCGTAGTAGGTCAGGTTCATAGGAGGAAGGGCTGGTAAAACGGCAATATGGCCGCAAACCCAGGATGGGATACCTTTGCAAATATACACTGTTTCGCCGTTCCCATGTCCCCGTTTTCGCGCCGTGCTGTTGGTTTTGCCCCGTTACTGCTTGGTTTGCTGGCGGCCTGCTCCGAGCCGGCGGCCACTACGGATACCCGCCGAGTGTTCCGCTACAACCAGCCCGAAAGCCTGACCTCGCTGGACCCGGCCTTCGCCCGCAACCAGGCCAACACCTGGGCCGTGACCCAGCTCTACAACGGGTTGGTGGAGCTCGACGACAGCCTCAAGCCCGGTCCTGCGCTGGCCCAGCGCTATGAAATCAGCCCCGACGGCCGCCGCTACACCTTCACGCTACGCCCCGACGTGCGCTTCCACGATGACGCCGTGTTTGCGGGCGGCCAGGGCCGGCGCGTCACGGCCCAGGACTTCGTGTACTCGTTCCGGCGGCTGCTGGACAGGGCCACGGCCAGCCCCGGCGGCTGGATTTTTCGGGGCAAGGTGCTGGAGAAAGCCAGCGGGGAACCGTCGGATACGTGCTTTGTGGCCGTGAACGACTCCACGCTGCGCATTCACCTGAAGGAGCCGTTTATTCCGTTTCTCGGGATTCTGACCATGCCTTACGCTTACGTGGTGCCGCAGGAGGCGGTGCAGAAGTGGGGCAAGGATTTCCGGGCACACCCGGTGGGCACGGGGCCGTTCCGGTTTAAGGAGTGGGACGAGGGCAACGCCATCATCTACCACCGCAACCCCACCTACTGGAAAAAAGACGCCGAAGGAAAGCAACTGCCTTATCTCGACGCCGTGCAGATCAGCTTTATTCAGGACCGCAAGACGGAGTTCCTGACCTTTATGCAGGGCAAGCTCGACTTTCTGAGCGGCATCCGGAGTGGTTCCCGTGACCTTATTATGTATCCTGATGGCGCGGTGCGGGAAGATTTCAAGGGCAAATTCCGCCTCCAGAAAGTGCCCTACCTCAACACCGAATACCTGGGCATGCAGCAGGACCTGACCAACCTGCGCGGCGACAACCTGACCACCGGCCGCGCTTTGCAGGACAAGCGCGTGCGCCAGGCTCTGAACTACGCCCTCAACAAGCCGGAGTTCCTGGCCTACTTCCTGAATAACGTGGGCAAGCCCGGCAACTCCGGCTTCATGCCGGCCTCGCTGCCCTCTTTCAGTGCCGAAAAGGTGCCCGGCTACGACTACCAGCCCGAGAAGGCCCGGCAGTTGCTGCGCGCCGCCGGTTACGGTCCCGGCAAGCCGCTACGCCTGCGCCTGAACACGGTGGCCGAGAGCAAGGAGTTCTGCGAGTACTACCAGAAAAAGTGGGCCGACGTGGGCGTGCAGGTGGAAATTGACGTGAACCAGGGCGCGGCCCATGGCGAAATGGTGGACAACGGCCGCGCTGCTTTCTTCACCCGCAGCTGGCTCGGCGACTACCCCGACGCCGAAAACTACCTGGCCCTGTTCTACAGCCCCAACTTTGCCCCGGCCGGCCCCAACAAAACCCACTTTAAAAGTGCCCGCTACGACCAGCTCTACCAGCAGGCCAAGCTGGAGCAGGATGCCGCCCGCCGCTACGCCCTCTACCAGGAAATGGACCGTCTGGTAGTAGCCGAGTGCCCCGTCATTGCCGTGTACTACGATGAAGTCGTGCGCCTCACCCAGAACAACGTGCTGGGCCTCACGCCTAACCCCATGAACCAACTGGTGCTGGAACGAGTGCGGAAGGAGTAAGAGAGCTTAGATCATAGAACAAAGAGCTTAGAATACAGCCAGTCAGGTACTGTGTTCTAAGCTCTTTGTTCTATGATTTAAGCTCTAAACTACGGGTTGGTGCTCCACATGCCAGCCTCTTTAATAAAGATGCGGCGGTTGAGTTTGAGCTGGCTGATGATGATTTCGGCAATGTCTTCGGGCTGCATTACCTTGTCGGGGTTGCCGTCGGTGAGGTTGTTGCTGACGGCCAGTTCGGTGGCCACGGTGCTGGGTGTGAGGGCCGAGACGCGGATGTTCTGCTTGCGTACCTCCTGCATCAAAGACTCGGTGAAGCCGAGCAAACCGAACTTCGAGGCGCTGTACGCGCTGGTGGTGGCGGCTCCGCGCTGGCCGGCCGTGCTGGCCACGTTGATGATGTCGCCGGTCTGGCGCTCTAGCATCTGGGGTAATACGGCGCGCGTCACGTAGTAGGCCCCCAGCAGATTCACCCGGATGATGTTTTCCCACTCCTCGGGGTCCATATCCACCACTTTGGCGAAGGTGCCGATGCCGGCGTTGTTGATGAGGATATCGATGGTGCCGAGCTGGCCGAGGGCCTGCGCTACGGCCGTATCCACGGCGGCGCGGTCGGCTACGCTGGCGGCTACTACCACGGCCTGGCCGCCCAGGGCCTCAATTTCGCGGGCTACCTCTTGCAGCTGGGTTTCGGTGCGGGCCAACAGGGCCACGCGCACGCCTTCTTTGGCCAGAGCCAAGGCTACGGCCCGGCCGATGCCTTTACCGGCACCCGTCACCAGGGCCGTTTTGCCAGTCAGATTTTCCATGAGTTGGATTGAGTTGAATAGGAGAGAGGGTATAACTGTATTGCGGCCGAAAGGTTGATACTGTCATTTCGAGCGAAGCTAGAAATGACAGTAGCGCGCAAAACCTGCTTATCTTTCTCGCCCGTACTTCTTTCCTGCTTCCTATGAAGAAAATTGCCCTTACCGGTCTGCTGGCCGGGGCGCTGCTAGCTGGCTGCAACCAACAGAAACCTGCTGCCGAAACCGGTGCGGCCACTGAAACCACGCTGGCTGACATGAAGGACCTGCCCACGCTGTTCGACGCCTACTGGGAGGAAAATGCTAAGCTGTTTCCGCTGGAGGCCACCAGCCAGGGCGACAACCGCTACAATGACCAACTGCCCAACGACGGTACTAAGGCCTTCCGCCAGCAGCTCCGGAGCTTCTACCAGAAATACCTCGACGGCCTGCACAAATTCAACCGCGAGGAGCTGTCGGCCAACGATAAAATCAGCTACGACATCTTCGAGTACGACGTCCAGAACAAGCTGGAAGGCCTCAAGCTGAATACCTGGATGATTCCGTTCCAGCAGTTCTGGGGCCTGCCGATTTCGATGGGCCAGTACGGCTCCGGCGAAGGCGTGCAGCCCTTCAAAACGGCCCAGGACTACGACAACTGGCTGGGCCGCGTCAAGGGCTTTTCAGTGTGGGCCGATACGGCCATCAGCAACTTCCGCCAGGGTATGAAGGCTGGCGTGGTGCTGCCCAAGGCGCTGGTAGTGAAAATGATTCCGCAGATGCGGGCCATGGAAACCACCGACGCCACCCAGAGCCTGTTCTACGGCCCCATCAACAAGCTGCCCGCCGATATGCCGGCCGCTGAGAAGCAGCGCATTACGGCGGCCTACCAGAAGGCCATTGCGGAGGAGCTGGTGCCCACCTACAAAAAACTCGGCGACTTTCTGGAGCGGGAATACCTGCCCAAATCCCGACCCAGCACCGGCATTGCGGCCATTCCCGGCGGGGCCGACATCTACAAATACTACGTGAAAACGTGGACGACTACCGACAAAACGCCGGAGGAAATCTACCAGACCGGCCTGAAGGAGGTGGCCCGCATCCGGGGTGAAATGGAGAAAGTGAAAACCCAGGTGGGCTTCAAGGGCGACCTGCCGGCCTTCTTCGCTTCCCTGAAAACTGACCCCAAGCTGATGCCCTACAAAACGCCCGAGCAGGTGCTGGGCGCGTTCCGGGCCATTCAGGCCAAAATGCAGCCCAACCTGAAAAAGATGTTCGGCCGCACGCCCAAAACGCCGTTCGAAATCCGTCAGACGGAGGCGTTCCGCGCGGCCTCGGCCTCGGCCGAGTACAACCAGGGCAGCCCCGACGGCTCCCGCCCCGGCATCTTCTACATCCCGATTCTGGATGCCACCACCTTCAACGTGACGTCGGGTATGGAGTCGTTGTTTCTGCACGAGGCCATTCCGGGCCACCACTACCAGATTTCCCTGCAACAGGAAAACACCGAGCTGCCCAAATTCCGGCGTTTTGCCTGGTACGGGGCCATGGGTGAAGGCTGGGCCCTCTACACCGAAAGCCTGGGCAAGGAGCTGGGCCTTTACACCGACCCCTACCAGTACATGGGCGCCCTCGGCGACGAGATGCACCGCGCCGTGCGCCTGGTGGTCGACGTGGCCATGCACTCCAAAAACATGACCCGCGAGCAGGCCATCCAGTACATGCTGGCCAACGAAGCCATCAGTGAGGAAGGCGCCACCGCCGAAATTGAGCGGTACATGGCCATTCCGGGCCAGGCCCTGAGCTACAAAATCGGGGCGTTGCAGATCCGGGAGCTGCGCCGCCGCTACGAGCAGCAGCTAGGCGCGCATTCCGATAAGCTGCGCGAGAAGTACGCCGGCCAGAACCGCAGCCACTTTAGCATCAGCGCCTTTCACGACGAGCTGCTGAAGGATGGCGTGATGCCGCTGGCCGTGCTGGAACGCAAAATGGATAACTGGGCCCGCAATCCGCAGTAAGGCCTTATTGGTGCAGTGTTAGCCATAGAATAGAACGTCATGCTGAGCTTGTCGAAGCATCTCGCGTGCTGATGTCGGAATAACATTGCAACGTCAGCGCGCGAGATACTTCGGCAAGCTCAGCATGACGTTCTTATGCCCAGATAGAAACCATTCCCAGCCACACAATTCCGTCTAAAGAGGCCCGTAACTGACCGTTACGGGCCTTTTTTGCGGGTGTACCTGACCAAGTTGCAGCTGCGGCCGTTAAAGGCATCATTCACCCCGAACCTCTAATTATCCCGACCTAAGATGAGCAAACACCAATGGCAAACCCTGGGCCTGGGCACTCTGGCCGGCTTCCGCAGCATGACGGCCCCGGCCTTGCTCAGTAGTAACCTGCTCACGTACCGGCCCCACGCGCTGGCCGGCTCGCCGCTGCGCTACCTGCAAAAACCCCTGGTGGCGCACGGCCTCAAGCTGCTGGCTGCCGGCGAAATGACGGCCGATAAAATGCCCCAGATGCCTGACCGCATCACCCCTACGGCCCTGCTGGGCCGGGCCGGCGCCGGGGCGCTGGTAGGCGCCACGCTCTACAAAATCAACCACGACAGCCAGTGGCGCGGGGCGCTGCTGGGCGGCGTGGCCGCCATTGCGGGCTCCTACCTGAGCTTCTTCCTGCGCAAGAAAGCCACCGAAGGCTCCGGCCTGCCCGGGGGCCTGGTGGGCGGCCTGGAAGACCTGCTCACGGTAGGCTCGGGCCTGGCCCTGACCAAAGGCAGCCACGCCGGCGAGCCAGAGTCGCGCCGTTGGGCTTTGTAAGCAACACCTCAACAGACAACGAACACAAAAAGCCCCCGCAGCGAAGCTGCGGGGGCTTTTTTTCTCTCTTGAAAGTGCTCCGGCTACTCCTCGCGGGTGGTGCTGCGTGCTTCGGGCGAGCTTTCGGGCATGGTGCTGGTGGGGGAGTTGGGGTTGCCGGGAGCGGCGTCCAGGGCCGCATCGGGCGAGGTTTTCTGGTCGGCGGCCGAGCCTTTACCCATCGGGGTGTTCACCTCCTGCTGGCTGCTGATGCTGTCGAGGTCGGTTTCGGTGGCGCGGGCTTTGGGGGCTTCGGAGAAATCCTGGCTGGCTTGCGGGTCTTTGCCGGGCGTCTTGTTGTAGTCGCAGGCCGAGAGCGTGGCTAGGGTGCCGGCCAGCAGCAACGGAAGAATACGTTTCATGGGAAGAAAGAAAGGGAGGAAAGAATACGGGTTCTGAAAAGTGGAGGAATCCTGCCGGGGGCGGCCTAGTGGCCCGGACCAGGGCCGGGGGCGGCCGCCGGTTGGGTGGCACTCTGCACTGCTTGTTGCTGCATAGCGCCGGTCGTGCCGGTGGTGTCGGCCGTGGCGGGGCCGGCGGCTTAGCGCTCCTCGGCCGGACGGGCGTTTTCGCAGCTGGCCAGCGCCAGGCCCGCCAGTAGCAGCAGGGGTTTCAGGGAATGGAACATAAACAGGAATACGCTGATGAAAAGCTTCTGCTGGGCAAACGTGCGGGGCGGGGCTGCGGTTGCGCGCCTATCTTTGGCCCATGTCCATTCCTGCCCTGATGAACTGGAGCGGCGGTAAAGATTCGGCCCTGGCCCTCTACCACGCCCTGCGCAACCCCGCTTTGCACGTTACCGATCTGCTCACCAGCGTAAATGCCCACTACGGCCGCGTATCCATGCACGGCGTGCGGGTGGCGCTGCTGGAGGAGCAGGCTCGCCGCATCGGACTGCCCCTCACGAAGCTGGAGCTCCCCGAAATGCCTGATATGGCCGACTACGAAGCCCGGATGCGGGCCACCCTGGCTCCCTTGCAGGCAAAAGGCATTCAGCGGGCCATCTTCGGGGATATTTACCTGGAGGATTTGCGCCGCTACCGTGAGCAGCAGCTGGCCGGCATCGGGTTGGCGGCGGAGTTTCCGCTCTGGCAACGGCCCAATGCCGATTTGCTGCGCGAGTACCTGGCGCTGGGCTTCCGGGCCGTGGTGGTGTGCGTGAACGAGAAGTATCTCGACCAGAGCTTCTGCGGCCGGGAACTGGATGCCGACTTCCTGCGCGACCTGCCGCCCGGCGTGGACAGCTGCGGTGAAAACGGCGAGTACCACAGCTTCGTGTTCGACGCGCCCTATTTCAGCAGCCCCATTCCATTTGAGCGGGGCGAAATCGTGCGGCGCACCTACGCCGCCCCGGCCAGCAGCAGCGTGTGCGCCCCCGATGATGAAACCGACGCCTCGCCCGCGCCCTTCGATACCGGCTTCTGGTACTGCGACCTGCTGCCCGTGGAACCGGCCGCTGGCTGAGCCGCTGAAACCTTTGGCGCGGTTTGGCAGTCCCTATACCATTCCCAACCCGCCCCTTATGACCGACGCGTCGGCTATCATCCTCTTCGACGGCGTGTGCAACCTGTGCAACGGGTTCGTGCAGTTCGTCATCCGCCACGATGCCGCCGGCCGGTTCCGGTTCGCGGCGTTGCAGTCGGCCGCCGGGCAGGCGCTGCTGCGGCAGCACCAACTGCCCACGCCCGCTGAGCCCGACTCGGTGGTGCTGCTGACGAACGGGCAGGCGTACACGCACTCGGCGGCGGCGCTGGGTATTCTGCACGGGCTGGGTGGCGGCTGGCGGTGGCTGGCGCGGTTAGGCTGGGTATTTCCCCGGCCGCTGCGTGATGCGGTGTACCGGCTCATTGCCCGTTACCGCTACCGGTGGTTTGGCCGGCAGGATGCTTGCTGGCTGCCCACGCCCGAGCTGCGCGCCCGGTTTCTGTAGTCCATTCTTTCCCTTTTCCTCTTTCCACCCACATGATGCACGCTCTGGTTTTAGCTGGTATTGATCAGCCCGCCGTTTTACAGGAAGTTCCCACACCCCAGCCTGGCCCCGGCCAGGTGCAGGTATTGCTCCACGCCGCCGCCCTCAACCACCGCGACGTCTGGATTCAGAAAGGCCAGTACGCCGGCCTGAAATTCCCCATCATCCTTGGTTCCGATGGGGCCGGCGTGGTAACGGCCCTGGGGGCCGGCGTAGATGCCAGTCTGCTCGAGCAGGCCGTTATCATCAACCCCGGCAGCAACTGGGGCCCCAACCCCGCCGCCCAGGGCCGCGAATTCCAGATTCTGGGCCTGCCCCAGGACGGCACGTTTGCCGAGTACGTGTGCGTGCCCGCCGAATACGTGCGCGCCAAACCCGAATACCTGAGTTTCGAGGAAGCGGCTGCCCTGCCGCTGGGCGGCGTAACGGCGTACCGCGCCCTTTTTACCCGGGCCAACCTGCAGCCCGGCGAGCGGGTGCTAATCAGCGGCGTGGGCGGCGGCGTGGCCTTGCTGGCCCTGCAGATGGCCGTGGCCGTGGGCGCGGAAGTATGGGTTACCTCCGGCTCGGAGGAGAAAATTGCCCGCGCTGTGGAGTTGGGGGCCAAAGGCGGCATCAGCTACCACACCGAAAACTGGCCGGCTACCCTACTCAAGCAGGCTGGCGGTGGCTTCGATGTACTGGTGGACAGCGCGGCCGGCCCCGGTTTCAACCATCTGGTAGACGCCGCCAACCCCGGCGGGCGCATCGTGTTCTACGGCGCTACTCAGGGCGACATGCCCGACGTATCGGCCCGCAAAATATTCTGGAAGCAGCTGTCGGTGCTGGGCTCCACTATGGGCACGTCCCAGGATTTTGCCGCTATGGTGAGCCTGTTCGAGCAGCACCACATCCGGCCGGTTATCGACGAAACCTTTCTGCTGGCTGAGGGCGAACAGGCCCTGCGCCGGATGGCCGACGGGTTGCAGTTTGGGAAGCTGGTGCTAAAAATACGGGAATAGATTTTAGCGGCTGAAAGGGGTAAAAAGCAAGAAAATACGGTGGTATGGCGGAATCTAATTCGTGCTAACATCGTTAGCTATTTAACGAATCGAGAACTAACTTGCTGCCCTATGAAGACGCCCGCTGACTACCTCGCCTGCCCGGTTTTTGAGTTGACGTATCCTACTGGTGAAGCCGCCGAGTCGGTGCCGGTGGTTGCGTACACCGATGCGCTACGGGCCATTGAAGCGGCCCTGGCCGACGCCGAGAAATATAAGTACCTGCTGATGCGGGCCGTGCGCCGCAGCACACCCACCCAGCAATACCCACCCATGACGGTTTCCTCGGCCTTTGCCCCCGAAACACCAGTGCTGCCCCTGTACTCACCCGATGAGCTGGCCGCTTAGTATATAGACATAAAAAAGCCTTCCTAACTCAATTGGGAGGGCTTTTTTATGTCTGATTCAGCCATTGCCTATTCGTTTTCCGCGCTGTCCCGTAACCGGCGGCCCAACTCCTGTGCTAACTCTACGGCCTGCTCCCGCAATTCTGGTACGGCCGTTGATTCAAACGAGGCGGGGCGGCGGCTGGGGCCCAAGGTGAAAAGCAGGGGCGAAGCCTGTCCGGTGGCATCCAGCAGCGCGCCGTGGTTGTCCGTCTGAATGCCCAGCCGTAACGCATCAGGCTGTAAGTGGCCGCCCGCCCGCAAATCGGCCACCACGGGTTCCTGAATGCGGCTGTAATCCAGCAGCGGCCCGGTGCAGGTGATGACGTGGCGGGCGGTGAGATGCTGGGCCAGCTGCCGTCCTTTCTGGATGGTTACCGTCAGGCCGTCGGGACCGGGTGTAATATGCTGCACCCGGCCGGTTGCCTGCGCCAGGCGGCCCGAAGCCAGTAATTCGGCTACGATGGCAGCGTTCCGGGGCGGGCTGCGGTGCCGCAATACTGACCAGATACCGGCCAGATGCCGCAGAAAACGGGCCTGTTCCGCCTGCGGCCACGCCGCCCAGATCCGGCCCAGGTTCGGACGCAGCACATCCAGCACCATGCGCCAGTCGATGCCCTGCTGCGCCGCCTCCCTTACGTGGCGGCGCACCGTGCGCAACACCTCCAATACAGTAGTGGCACCGGCTAAGTCAGTGGCATAAAAGTCGGGGTAGGGGGCGCTGCCGAAGGCATGCGCCGCCGGCCAGCGGCCGTGGCCCGAAACCGCCGTTATCAGTCCCCGGTGCCCATCGGCGCGCAAACCCAGCAGTACGTCCACGGCCGTCAGCCCCGTCCCGATCAGCAGCACCGTATCGTCAGTACCGATGTTGCGCAAGGCTCCCTGCGCCCAAGGGTTGCCGTGGTAATTGGGGTGCGTCAGGTACGCGGCACTTCGGGTGGTAGGGTGGGGTGGAGGGAAGTTGCCCAGCGCCAACACCACGTAAGAGCTGGGAAGCTCTGTGCCATCCAGCAGGCGCACCACAGCCCCCACGCCATCGGGCGCGATGGTAACCGTGCGGGCGGCCTGGTTGTGCCAGTAGCACCGGATACCGTTCATGGAAGGCCACTCCAGCACTTGGCTGACCAGCTGCTGCAAGTACCGGCCATAGCTTTGGCGGGAACAGAAGTCGTCGTCGCAGGCCTCGGGGCTGGTCACACGCAGCCAGTTCTGGAAGTGGTCGGGCTGCTCGGGGAAGGCGCTCAGAAACTGGCTGCGCACATTCAGCAGGTATTCGGGGCGGCGGGCGGTGTAGGCCAGGCCGGGGCCGGGCACGGGGCGGGGCTCCACCAGATGCACGTCGCAGGCATATGGGTGGTTACCGGCCAGCCGGGCCAGCTGTACCGCCAGCATCGAGCCCGAAAATCCACCGCCGATAATCGTTATGCTTTTGCGTTGCACCAGCCTGAGTTAGTGAAGGAAGTAGCGGGTAAATTACTCTGGAAAAAATGATATAAAAATTAATTTCCGCACTATAAACCTCATCAGCAGACGAAAATTTGGCCGGTCTGCTGCCGTTGCCAGCCGTGCTTCTGAGACTAACTGCCTGACTAGCAGAAAGCCCGGCTGCCTGCTCTGCCGCCAGGGCAAAACATACAGTCGGGCTTACCAAAAAGTGGCTAGGCGGCAATAAAAGGGCCTAATAGTACTGGCCCGGTACCAGATAATTGCGCACGTAGTCGTCGATGCCGGCTTCCAGGGAGGTGAAGGGCCGGTCGTAGCCGATGCTGCGCAGCTTGCTCATATCGGCCTGGGTGAAGTACTGGTAGGTGTCACGGATATCCTCGGGCGTGTCGCGGAAGTGGATGTCGGCCGTGCGGCCCAGGGCGGCGAAAGTACCCAGGGTCAGGTCAAGGAAGGTGCGGGCCTCGCCAGTGCCCAGGTTGTAGATGCCCGAGTCGCGGCGGGTCTGCATCAGGAACAGGCACACTTCCACCACGTCTTTCACGTACACGAAGTCGCGCTGTTGCTCGCCGTCGGCGTACTCGGGGTTGTGGGAGCGGAACAGCGTCATGGAGCCGGTTTCCTCAATCTGCCGGAAGGCGTGCAGAATCACGGAGGCCATACGGTTCTTGTGGTACTCGTTGGGGCCGTACACATTGAAAAACTTCAAGCCCGCCCAGAAAAACGGTTTTTCGGGCTGCTGCACGGCCCAGTTATCGAAGTCGTTCTTGGAGTCACCGTAGGGGTTGAGGGGTTTGAGCAGCGGCAGTAGCGCGTCGTCATCGGCGTAGCCCAGCGTACCCGAGCCGTAGGTGGCGGCCGAGGAGGCGTACACCAGCGGGAGCTGGTAGCGGCAGCAGGCCAGCCACATTTTCTGAGAGTACTCCAGGTTCAGCACGTTCAGCACGTCGCGGTTCTGCTCGGTGGTATCGGTGCGGGCGCCGAGGTGAAAAATGAACTCCACCTGCTCGTGGTGAACATCCAGCCACTCAAAAAACTCCTCGCGGTCTACGTATTCGCGCAAGTGCTTGCCCTTCAGGTTGGCCAGCTTGCGCTCGACGTTGAAATTATCCACCACCACGATATCGTTGAAGTTGGCGGCATTGAGGCGGGTGACAAGACAGCTGGCAATAAAGCCGGCGGCTCCGGTAACGACGATCATAAGACAGAAATTTGGTCAAAAGTAACCTGCGCGGCGCGGATTCAGCCGTTGGTCCGAATTTCTTTCCGCGCCGCTGGTTGGTGGGGTTCTTACAACTGGTTTACAGCCCTGGGGGTTGTGCTGTTGCCTGCTGTCCACAAAGGTCAGGGCAAAATCCGGCGGGCCGGCGGGTTGGGCAGATTCCGCGTTTACCTTTGCCGCATGTTCTGCCCGCCTTTTGTTCGCCGTCTCCGGTTTGCGCTGCCGGTACTGGCCCTGCTCGCCGCCTGCCAGCCCGATAAACCCGCCACCACCGAAACCGACGCCCTGCACCAAGTGCGCGACGACCTGGGCCACCAGCTGACGGTACCCCGGCACCCGCGCCGCGTCATGGCGTTGGCTCCCTCCATGACGGAAATGCTGTATGCCGTGGCCGATACCAGCACCATTGCGGCCCGCACCCAGGTCTGCGACTACCCAGCAGCGGCTCTGCGCAAGCCCATTATCAACAGCTATCCGCTGGATCTGGAGCGGTTGGTGGCCCTCAAGCCCGATATTGTATTTACTACCGAAGGCATGACCACCCCGGCCGACGCGCAGCGGCTGCAGGAGCTGGGTATTCCGGTGTACTATCAGCGCTACCAGAAAATCGAGGATATTTTTCGGGGTCTCACCGACCTGGGCCGGCTGCTGGACCGTCCGGCCCAGGCCAAACGGGTGGTGGACTCCCTGCGCGCCGAGCTGGTCCGGATTACGGCCCAGGTGCCTCCCCAGCCGCTGCCCCGCGTGCTGGCCATCACCTGGACCGACCCGATTTACGTGTACGGGCAGAATACCCTGTTCACCAACAAGATTCTGCTGGCCGGCGGCCAGAACGCCGTGGTGGAGAAATTCGCCCAGCCCTATCCGGCCCTTACCCGTGAGTACATTCTCAAGCTGAATCCGGATGTTATTATCGGGGGCAGTTTCGGGAAGATGGACAGCACCTTTTTCCGGCTCTATCCTGAGCTGAAGCGCATCAACGCCTACCGCAACCGCCGGGTGTACGACGCTACCGACGACCTGATGGCGCGCCCCAGCCCCCGGGTAGTAGCCTCGGTGCGGGAGCTGAAACAGCTGCTGACGTCTAAATAGCCCCGTTTTCGCCATCTATGCACCGTTCCGCTCTGCCCTGGATTCTGGCCTGCCTGCTGCTGCTGCTGGGGCTGCTGGTGGTGGGCCTGCGCGTGGGCAGCTACGAAACCGACTTCGCCCTGCTGGGCCGGACGCTACTGCACTACAATCCCCAGGACCCCGCCCAGTTGGTGCTGGTGGAGCTGCGCCTGCCGCGCCTGCTGCTGGCGTTGCTGGCCGGGGCGGCCCTGGCCCTGAGCGGCTACCTCATGCAGATTATGGTGAACAACCCGCTGGCCGACCCTTACCTGCTGGGCATGGCCTCAGGGGGCGCGCTGGGCGCGAGTGTCACGTTTGCCTTTGTACCGGTGCTGGTGGTGGGGGGCTTCTACCTGCCGCCGCTGGCCGCGTTGGTCGGGGCGTTGGGCACTACGCTGGTGGTGGTAATCATCGGGAGCCGGCGCGGGCGGATTGTACCGGCGCAGTTGCTGCTGGCCGGGGTAGCCGTCGGCTCGCTTACTACGGCCCTGGGCGGGCTGCTTACGTTTCTGGCCGCCACCGAGGAAAAGCTGCGCACTATTACGTTCTGGGCGTTGGGCGGATTTGAGCGGGCTAGCTGGGCGGTGCTGCCGTACCCGGCGGCAGCGGTGGGGCTGGGGTTGCTGGCGGTGCTGCTGCTGCGCAACAATCTGAACCTGCTGTTGCTGGGGGAGGAGCGGGCCACGGCCCTGGGCCTGCCGGTAGCCCGCACGCGGTGGCTGCTGCTGCTTATTGCCTCGGGCCTTACGGGTACGGTGGTGGCCCTGTGTGGCCCGGTGGGGTTCGTGGGGCTGGTGGTGCCGCACATTACCCGCTGGCTGCTTGGGGCCGTGGGCCGGGGTAATCTGGTATTCTGCGCGCTACTGGGCGGTACGTTCCTGGTATTCTGCGACCTGCTGGCCCGCCTGCTGTATCCACCGGCCGGCTTACCCGTGGGCTTGGTTACGGCCCTGTTTGGCGTACCGTTCTTCGTATATTTGCTGCGAAAACAGGGAACGTAGGGCCTCCGGCACTGCGGAACTTGGTCGAAATCCAGCGGGACGTGTGGTCGTGCGGGGCCTCTTCCATAGCCGCCAGCCAGGTTCCGACGTTCCCAAGTACCCAAGTCCCTTACCAAAATGGTTTACATCAGCCGACAGGAACACTTCAACGCGGCCCACAAGCTTCACAATCCCAACTGGAGCGAGGAGCGCAACCGTGAAGTCTTCGGCCCCTGCGCCAACGCCAACTGGCATGGCCACAACTACGACCTCATCGTTACCGTCAAAGGTCGCCCCGATCCGGAAACCGGGTTTGTTATCGACCTCAAGCAGCTCAGCACCGTCATCCGCACCCATGTGGTGGACGAGGTGGATCATAAGAACCTGAACCTCGACGTGCCGTTCATGCAGGGCCAGCTGGCCAGCACCGAAAATCTGGTTATTGCCTTCTGGAAAATTCTCCAGCCCGAAATCGAGCGGATTTCCGCTGCCAAGCTGCACAGCATCAAACTCTACGAAACGCCACGCAACTTCGTGGAATACTTTGGGGAGGAATAGATCAATTTTTAATTGACAACATGAAGTATTACCTGATAGCGGGCGAGCGGTCCGGCGACTTTCACGCGGCCAACCTCATGCGGGAGCTGCGCCAGCAAGACCCTGCGGCCGAGTTCCGCTGCTGGGGCGGCGACATGATGCAGGCGGCCGGCGGCGAGTTGGTGCACCACTACCAGGAAATGGCCATTATGGGTTTCTGGGAAGCGGCTACCAGCATCCTCAAATTCCGGGGCTACCTCAAGGAGGCCCAGCAGGATCTGCTGGCCTGGAAGCCTGACGTGGTGATTCTGGTGGATTATGCCGGCTTCAACATGCGCATCGCCAAGTTTGCCAAGACCAACGGCCTGAAGGTGTTCTACTACATCTCACCCAAAATCTGGGCGTGGAACCAGAGCCGTGTGCATCAGGTGAAGGAGCGGGTGGATAAGATGTTCGTGATTCTGCCCTTCGAGGAGGAGTTTTACCAGCGTTTCGATTACAAAGTTGACTACATCGGCAACCCGACTTCCGATGCGGTGGCCGAACACCAGAAGTCGGCCGATTTTTACGAGCGCAACAACCTGGACCCGCTGCGGCCCATTATTGCGGTGCTGCCCGGCTCGCGCAAACAGGAAATCGAGGAGATGCTCTATGAGATGGTAGCCATTCTGCCGCCCTTCCTCGACTACCAGTTTATCGTGGCCGGCGTCGATAACCTCGACCGAAACTACTACGCCAACTTCGAGCGCAACAACGTCCGCATCCTCTTCGACCAGACCTACGACCTGCTGGCCCACGCCACCGCCGCCCTAGTCACTAGCGGCACCGCCACCCTCGAAACCGCGCTGTTCGATGTGCCCCAAGTGGTGTGCTACCGCACCAGCGCCGTATCGTACGCCATCAGCAAGGCCGTTATCAAGGTGCCCTACATTTCCCTGGTGAACCTCATTGCCGGCCGCGAAGTCGTGAAGGAGCTTATCCAAAGCGACTTCAACGCCCGCAACCTCGTTACCGAACTCAAGAAAGCCACCGCCGACGACGCTTTCATTGCCAAGCAGAAAGCCGGTTACGCCGAAATCCGCGAGAAGCTAGGCCAGCAAAAATCTGCCGAGAAAGCGGCTAAGCTGATGGTGGGGTATTTGAAATGATAGAACTTCATGAAAAAGAAAAAGCCTCGCCAGAATTTTCTGGCGAGGCTTTTTTGAGTGTGGTGAGGGTCGGGGACTCGAACACCCGTTCTCAGTCCTGAATTTAAATTACTTTTTCTATGCTTTCTATGCTTTCTATGTCTGATAGTATGGAGTCAGGAAGCCGTTCCCCCACGAGAGCTATTCCACCTACTAAACTTATGAATGTTGTTATCATATTCGTTAGGTTTTGGGTTTTCAACACCGAAATAAGTGAGGAGAACGTCAGTACACCAACTAACGACATTGCCAAGTTGATAGTCAAAGTAACCTTTAAACTCAGGCTCTTTACCTGTTGAAAGGTAATATCTATGCTGCCCGCAACTGCTTCAGAGCCGTTTGCTCGAACTTGCTCCGGGCGTATTCCTCGTCGATAACCAGCTCGGTGGTGCCTTCCTCCGAGGGCATATCAAACATGGCGTCGGTCATAATGGCTTCGCAGATGCTGCGCAGGCCCCGCGCCCCGAGGCGGTACTCGTCGGCGCGTACCACAATGTATTCCAGCGCGCCTTCCGAGAAGCTGAGCTGAATGTTCTCCATATCGAACAGGCGCTGGTACTGCTTCACGATGGAGTTTTTGGGCTCCGTCAGAATTTTGCGCAGGGTAGCGTGGTCGAGCGGATTGAGGTGGGTGAGCACTGGCAGGCGGCCAATCAGCTCCGGAATCAGGCCGAAGGCTTTCAGGTCCTGGGCCGTCACGTAGCGCAGGAAGTTGTTGGTGTCCACCTTCTCCTCCATCTGTGTTTTGGCAAAGCCGATGGGCTTGGTGTTGAGCCGGTTCTTGATGATGCGCTCGATACCCACGAAAGCCCCGCCGCAGATAAACAGGATATTTTCGGTGTTCACCGTAATCATCTTCTGCTCGGGGTGCTTGCGGCCACCGTGCGGCGGCACGTTCACCGTGGTGCCTTCTAGCAGCTTCAGCATGGCCTGCTGCACCCCTTCGCCGCTCACGTCGCGCGTGATGCTGGGGTTGTCGCTCTTGCGGGCAATCTTATCGATTTCGTCGATGTATACGATGCCGCGCTCCGCCGCTTCCACGTTGTAGTCGGCCGCTTGCAGCAAGCGGGTTAGAATGCTTTCCACGTCCTCGCCCACGTAACCGGCCTCCGTGAGGACGGTGGCATCGGCAATGCAGAAGGGCACCTGCAGAATGTTGGCCAGCATGCGCGTGAGGAAGGTTTTACCCGTGCCGGTTTCGCCCACCATAATGATATTCGACTTCTCAATCACCACGTCGTCCTTCTGCGGAGTCTGCATCAGGCGCTTGTAGTGGTTGTACACGGCCACCGACATCACCTTCTTGGCTTCGTCCTGGCCCACCACGTACTGGTCGAGGTACTCTTTCATCTCGCGGGGCTTCACGAGGTTGAACTTGGGCGTTTTAGAGGTTGCCCGGATCTTGTTTTCCTCGTTGAGAATCTGCTGGGCCTGTCCCACGCACCGTTCGCAGATGTGCGCGTTGATGCCCGAAATCATCACGGTAACGTCTTTCTTGCTCTTGCCGCAGAAGGAGCACGTAATATCTGCCATTGCCAAAGGAACTCGCTGAAAAAGGGGAGGGTAGGAAACGCCAAGCGTACCCACCGCAAAGGTACGAAAAGGCTAACGCCCCGGCCGGCCGAAAAAGTGCCGGCCAATCAGGCATCTAGTATAACAAAAAAGCCCACCGAAGCGGGCTTTTTTTGGTGTCATTCCGAGCGAAGCGAGGAATCTGGCTTGTAATCAGGAAGCTGACTCAGCTACCTCACTCCATTCAGACTATCAGAAACTACCGCCTTACGCAGCCTTTTTCTTTTCCAGTACCTCGTCGATGAGGCCGTACTCCTTGGCTTCGTCGGCGCGCATCCAGTAGTCACGCTCCGAGTTGTCGTAGATTTCCTGGTAGCTTTTGCCGGTGTGCTGAGCCAGAATGTCATACAGCTCCTTCTTCAGCTTCAGGATTTCGCGGGCCGTAATTTCAATGTCCGTCGATTGGCCTTGCGCGCCGCCCGAGGGCTGGTGAATCATCACGCGGGCGTGGGGGAGGGCCGAACGTTTGTCCTTAGCCCCGCCAGCCAGCAGCACGGCACCCATCGAGGCGGCCAGACCGGTGCAGATTGTGGCTACGTCGGGGTTCACGTACTGCATCGTGTCATAGATGCCCAGACCAGCATACACCGATCCACCGGGCGAGTTGATGTAGAGCAAAATATCTTTCTTGGCATCTACCGACTCCAGAAACAGCATCTGTGCCGTCAGGATGTTGGCCACGTAATCATCCACGGCCGTGCCCAGGAACACAATCCGGTCCATGATCAGGCGGGAGAAAACGTCAATTTCGGCGAAGCGCGTGGGGCGCTCCTCAATTACCGAACGGGTCATGCCGGTCGGCATAATCAGGCCGTTGCGGGTCTGGCCTTCTACGTGCTGGATGAATTGGTCAACGCCCAGGCCGCTCAGGCCCTGGCCTTTCACGGCGAACTTGCGGAACTCTTGTTTATTCAACATGGGAGAAAAAAAGGAGTTAGGAGATAGAAGCAAGGAGCTGGAATCCGGACTGAGAAGCAGGAGGGTGGCCGGCGCAGAACGTGCTGCTGACTGCTGGCTTATATCTTCTGACTTCTCAACAACAAAAAAGCCCTTACGGCAAGTAAGGGCTTTTTTGTTGGTTCGAAAACCGAAAAATGTCAGCGGTTAGCCGGCATTCTGATTGCGGAAGTCCTCGGCCGTAATCGGGTTGTCGTTAACAACAACTTTGCCGCGCAGGTTTTCCAGCACTTTCTCTGCCAGAATGGCCTCATACTCGTCTACGTAGTTTTTGCCGTTCTCCTGACGCAGGAAGTTGTCAGCAAAGCCACGTACCGATTCTTCCAGCTCGGGCGTCATTTCCATATTGAACTGGCCCAGGATCTTCTGTACGGTCCGGTCCACGATTTCCTCGTTCGATACCTTCAGCTCCTGCGCTTCCACCACTTTGTTGCGGATCAGCGACCATTTCAGCTCCTTGGCGTAATCCTCGAAGTGCTCCTCGATCTGCTCAGCAGTCAGCTTGCCTTCGTTGGCGCGCAGCAACCACTTCTTGAAGAACTCTGTGGGCAGCTCGATGGTGGTGTTTTCCAGCATCTTGTCGATGATCTGGCGGTTCACCAGGTTATCCGACTCCCGGTCGTAGTTTTCCTGTACTGTCGAGCGCACTTTCTCGTCGAAATCCTCTTTCGACGTTACGATGTCCTTGCCGAATACTTTGTCGAACAGCTCCTGGTTGAACTCAGCAGGAGCCGAGCGCTGTACTTTCTCCACGGCCAGGGTGTACTCACCTTCCACGCCTTCAGCTTCTTCCTTGCTCAGGCCCGAGAAACCCCGGATAGCCGCTACGTCGCCACCGAAAGCATTCTTCAGGTCGAAGGCTACTTCGTCGCCGCCTTTCACGCCAACAAACTTATCAGCATCGGCCTTCAGTTTGTTGGTGGGCAGCAGCACTACGCGGCCTTCGCCTTCTTCGCCGGCCTTCTTCAGCTTGCCGTAGATGAAGTCGTTAGCTTCCGAAACCTCGGGCTCCGAAGTCTCACCAAACTGGCGCTCCAACTGCTCGTAGGTTTCTTTCAGGGTGTTCTCGTCGAGTTCTACTTTATGACGGTCAACGCTCACGACCTGGTCGGCAGGCAGCTCGAACTCGGGGAGCAGGCCCAGCTCAAACTGGAAGGAGTAATCCTTCTGGTTGTCGAAGTCGATATCCGTGGGTACGGGCAGGGGCTCGCCCAGAATTTTCAGGTTGTTCTCCTTGATGTACTCATCCACCGACTTGCTGAGCAGGCCGTTGATTTCTTCCACCAGAATGCCTTTGCCGTACATTTTGCGCACCAGCCCAACCGGTACCTTGCCCGGGCGGAACCCTTTGATCTGCGCTTTTTTGCTGTACTCCTTCAGCTTGCTCTCCACGGTGGGGGCATAATCAGCCTCCGTGAGGTTCACTGTCAGGATGGCATGGAGCTGGTCGTCTTTTTTGTCGAGGGTAATGTCCAAAACGAGGGTCGGTTAAGGGTACTACGTTGGGTAAATAGCGGGCCAAAACCCGGGTAAAAAGAAACCCCCAACGGGTGGGTTGAGGGTTTAAAAGTGGTTTTTATCGTCAAAAACCTAAAAAGTGCGGATGGAGGGACTCGAACCCACACGCCTTGCGGCACCAGATCCTAAGTCTGGCACGTCTACCAATTTCGCCACATCCGCGTCACGAAGCCAACTGCCTCGGGGGCGCAAAACTACGGAAGCGAATCGGAAAAACAAACGTAGTATGCAACTAAGCCCAAGGTTTGTTACCAATTTATTGGGGCGAAGCCGGATTTCAAGCGTAGAATAGCTTCTTTAGCCGATGCAGGATGGGTTTTTCGTGACACAATAACTTCCTGCACCAACCCCGCCGGCTCGTTGTTGTATACTATAATAAGGCTTCGTGACCGAAAGGCGCCCGGAGCCTGCCACCGCTTGCGCCGTAAGCCGTACCTTAGCCATCTCTATTCTGGTGCCAGCCGGCACCCACCGCGTACCATGTCCACTGTCATCGACCCTGAGGTAGAGCGTCAGGAAATTCTGCGTCACTACCGCCGCTTGCTTCGCACGGCCAAGCCGTACCTGAAAGGCGAAGATGCCAAGCTCATCAAAAAGGCCTTCAATACCTCGCTGGAAGCGCATAAGGAAATGCGCCGCAAATCGGGGGAGCCCTACATTCTGCACCCGCTGGCGGTGGCCCAGATTGTGGTGGAGGAAATCGGGCTGGGTACTACCAGCATCGTGGCGGCCTTGCTGCACGACGTGGTGGAGGATACGCCCTGGGAAGTAGCCGATGTGGAGCGGGAGTTCGGCCCCAAGGTGGCGCGCATCGTGGATGGGCTCACCAAAATCTCGGGCGTGTTCGACTACGGCACCTCTGAGCAGGCTGAGAACTTTCGCAAAATGCTGCTCACCCTCAGTGACGACGTGCGCGTGATTCTCATCAAGCTTGCCGACCGCCTGCACAACATGCGGACGCTAGACTCGATGCCGCGCCATAAGCAGCTTAAAATTGCCTCCGAAACTATCTACCTCTACGCCCCGCTGGCCCACCGCCTGGGCCTGTACAGCATAAAAACCGAGCTGGAGGATCTGTATCTGAAGTACACGGATACCGAAATCTACGCCGAGCTGGTAAACCGGGTGCGGCAGAGCCGGGCCTCGCGCAACCGCTTCATCAAGGAGTTTGTGCAGCCCATTGATGAGGAGTTGAAGGCCCAGGGCTTCCACTATGAGGTGAAAGGCCGGCCTAAGAGCATCTATTCCATTCTGCGGAAGATGCGCAAACAGAACATCACCTTCGATGAGGTGTATGACCTGTTTGCCATCCGGGTTATTCTTGATGTGCCGCCGGAGCAAGAAAAAGCGGCCTGCTGGCAGGTGTACAGCGTGGTCACCGACTTCTACCAGCCCAACCCCGACCGTCTGCGCGACTGGGTGAGCACGCCCAAAGCCAATGGCTACGAGAGCCTGCACACCACCGTCATGTCGCGCACCGGCCAGTGGGTGGAAGTGCAGATCCGCAGCCGCCGCATGGACGACATTGCCGAGAAAGGCTACGCCGCCCACTGGAAATACAAGGATGCGGCTACGGCCCAGTCCGAATCGACGCTGGAAGCCTGGATTAACAAGGTGCGCGAAATGCTCGAATCCAATAATTCCAGCGCCCTGGAGTTCATGGACGAGTTCCGCCAGAACCTGTTCGTGAAGGAGGTGTACGCCTTTACGCCCAAGGGTAAGCTGGTGATTCTGCCCGATAAGGCCACGGCCCTCGATTTTGCCTTCGAAATCCACTCGCACATCGGCCTGCAGTGCCTCGGGGCCAAAGTCAACCAAAAGCTGCAGCCCTTGAGCTACCAGTTGCGCAACGGCGACCAGGTAGAAATCCTGACCTCGCAGAAGCAGAAGCCCACTGAGGAGTGGCTGCAGTACGTAACCACCTCCAAGGCCCGTACCCGCATCAAGGATTGGCTGCGCGACGACAAGCGTAATAAATCGGAGGATGGCCGCTACTTGGTGGAAAAGCGGTTGGAGCTGCTGGGCGTGGAGTACACGCCCGATAACCTCAACCGCCTGCTGGCCCACTTCAACACCAGCAACGCTCCCGATTTCTTCTACCGCATTGCCATCGGGCAGATTGACGGCCGCGAAATCCTCAAGGACCTGTTCGATCCGAACGTGGAAGCTCCTCGGCCGCCGTCCCGCTTGGAGCCCAAGGCCTTCGACCACGAGGTGCAGAAAATCCGGGGCGTGAATGCCAATATGCTGGTGATAGGGGAGCGGACCGATAAGTTCGATTACACCATTGCGCCCTGCTGCAATCCCATTCCTGGCGACGACGTGTTCGGCTTTGAAACTGGCCACGGCATCGAAATTCACCGCACTTCTTGTCCGAAAGCCGTGCAGATGATGTCGAACTACGGCAACCGGATTGTGCGCGCCAAATGGACGGAACAATTGGAGTTGGCTTTCCTAGCCGGTATCCGCATTAAGGGCTCCGATAGGGTAGGGCTGGTGAATGATGTGACCCGCATTATCAGTACCAGTCTTAAAGTTAACATGCGCTCCATTACCATCGACTCCAATGATGGTATGTTCGAAGGCCAGATCATGGTGTTCGTCAACGACACCGCACACCTCGACAAGCTTATTCAGCGCCTGCTGAAAGTGAACGGCGTGCTACTGGTGGAGCGGTTCGACTCCTAGCCGGTTCTAAAAAGTTTTCCTGAAAAGACATGGCACAAAACGGCATAAGAAGTTCCCCACCGCTCGTCCTTAGCGGTTTCTTTTGCCAGTAACTTCTGCCAGCTTTTTCAGTTTTCACTCCTTATATATAAGGCCCCATTCAATGCCCCTTCCTGAGAAGCATCTAGATAAAGAAAAGTACGAGGAGGTAAAGAAGATCTTCACCGCTTACCTCGAGAATAAAGGCTTGCGCAAAACCTCTGAGCGGTATGCCATCCTGGAGGAAATCTACTCCCGTACCGGCCACTTCGATGTGGAGGAGCTCTACGCCGGCATGAAAGAGCAGGGTTTGCAGGTGAGCCGGGCCACCGTGTATAACACCCTCGATCTGCTGGTCGAACACGGGTTAGTCAGCAAGCACCAGTTTGGTCGGAATCTGGCGCAGTACGAGAAAAGCTACGGCTACCGTCAGCACGACCACGTCATCTGCACGGAATGCCATAAAGTGGTGGAATTCTGTGACCCGCGCATTCACGGTATCCAGACGATGGTCGGGGAGTTACTCAACTTCCATATCTTGCATCACTCTTTGAACCTTTACGGCGTGTGCGGCGACTGTCGTGCCAAAGCCGCCGCCCGCTCTCTAGCCGAATGAAAACTGATTCTGCCGTCCAGGACGGTATCCTCTTCGTGCGCCTTTCCGGCGACCTGATCGGCAGCCCCGATACCCAGCAACTTCTGCAAAGTGTCGACCAGCACTTGGGTGAAGACCTGCGCCACTGCGCCGTCGATTTGTCAGGCATCCGCTACATCAACAGCACCGGCATCGGTGTACTGGTATCACTGCTGACCAAGTTCCGCAGCCGCGGGGGCGAGCTGGTATTGATCAATCCAGCTGACCATCCGCGAAAAATGCTGGCCCTGACCAAACTGAACGCTATTTTTTCCATTGCGGACGATGAACAGTCGGCCGCTCAACAACTGAAAGCCGCAAACTAATGCCTGTTGACGTACTAGTAGGATTACAGTGGGGGGATGAAGGCAAAGGCAAGATTGTCGATGTGCTGGCCCCCACCTACGATGTAGTAGCCCGCTTCCAGGGCGGACCTAATGCCGGTCACACCCTCACCTTCGGCGGTACCAAGCACGTGTTGCACCAGGTGCCCTCCGGTATTTTTCACCCGCATATCATCAATGTGGTGGGTAATGGCGTGGTACTCGACCCTGTGGTATTTCGCCAGGAGTTGCAGAAGCTCACGGATCGGGGTGTTAACTGGGAGCAGAACCTGTACATCTCCCGTAAGGCTCAACTGATCCTGCCTTCGCACCGTGCCATCGACCGTATCAATGAGGAAGCACGCGGTGGCAGCAAGATTGGCTCTACTTTAAAAGGTATTGGCCCCACGTATCAGGACAAAATTGGCCGTACTGGCCTCCGCGTTGGCGACATTCTGCTGCCCGATTTTCAGGAGCGTTATCAGGAAGCCGTTTCCCGTCACACCACTCTTGCTGAATTCCACGGCCGCGGCCTCGAAATTGAAGAATTCGAGGCCGATTTCTTTTCTGCCGTCGAATTCCTGCGCACCCTCAAGCTCACCGATACCGAGTACCTGCTGAACGATTTGCTGCGTCAGGGCAAAAACGTCTTGGCCGAAGGCGCGCAGGGTTCTATGCTGGATATTGATTTCGGTACGTATCCGTACGTGACTTCTTCCAGCACTATCGTAGCAGGTGCCTGTACCGGCCTGGGCATTGCTCCCCGGCATATAGATAAGGTATATGGAATCAGCAAAGCGTACTGCACGCGTGTAGGCAGCGGCCCGTTTCCCACCGAACTGCACGACGCAGTAGGGGAGCAGATTCGCCAGGCCGGCCGCGAGTTTGGTTCCACCACCGGCCGTCCCCGTCGCTGCGGCTGGATTGATTTGCCTGCGCTGCGCTACAGCATCATGCTGAATGGGGTAACGGAAATCCACCTCATGAAAGCCGATGTACTGGATGAGTTTGATGAAATCCAGGTCTGCACCCATTACCAGCTCCCTAACGGCGAACAGACAGATCATCTGCCCGACCACGGCGACCTAGAGAAGCTGACTCCTATATATAAGAGACTGCCTGGCTGGCGTACCGATCTGCAATCCATCACCGATCCGCAGGCTCTACCCCAGCAACTCAAGGACTATGTGCTTTTCTTAGAGGAGCACTTAGAAGTTCCTGTAAGCATCGTAAGTGTTGGTCCAGATCGGGTAAGCACGCTACACGTGAAGTAAGAATCTCTTACTATCTTCTTCCAAAAGCCCATTTGCCCTTACAGCAAATGGGCTTTCTCTTTCCTGCTAGATATATAGTGCATATCCTCTTAACTTTTATCAGTGCGCAAAAAACTGATTATAAGAGATATGGATTAATAGCAAGATGTTTTGATTGTTTTTTTGGCTGCCAGGTTTGCAAATGCGGGGGCAACCCTGCACTTTTGCACTCCCAATCCGAAACGCGGATGAGGCCGCTGCCAACCCCCGGGCCACCAGCGTGAAAGTTCTTGCTTGCCTCCCGGCTACTTGGCTCGCCCCGTTGCTTTCCTCGGAAACACGGGTTGAAAAAAAGGTAGCCACAGGGGTTGCGAAAGTCAGCGAGAAGTTGCTACCTTTGCACCCCGCTTCAGAAGAAGGCGCTTTCCACGAACTGAAACCGAAAAACTTTTTTCGGTCTGACTCTTGGAAAAAGGCAGGAAAGGTTGCTACCTTTGCACCCCGCTTTCGAACGAGAAACGGGCGCTACGAAGTGAAAACGAAGAAAATAGCAAAAACTTTTTTCTTCCCACTTCTTGGAAAAAGCAACAAACTGTTTACCTTTGCACCCTGCTTCCACCGGAAGCTGGCTGACTGAAAAACGAATTACTTTCGAAACTCGCTTCGAAAAAAAAGTTTTTCGGAAAAGCTTGCAGCAATCAAAAAGCTGCTTACCTTTGCAACCCGCTTCGACCGGAAGGGGAGTATAACACGAATAACCGGCTGCTTTCGAGCGGCCCACGGTAGCGCCCAACGGGGCTCTGCACACGTTCTTTGAATGACTGGAAAAGACAAAAACGGTAAGCAACCTCGCTTCTGAGTAATCAGACAACGAGGTTGAGATTACAGGTTTTCAAGCGAATCATGGGATGAGCCCACTAAACAGCTCGTCAAATATACCGGGTCGGATCAGCACTTGACATCAGCCAGTTTTCGAACTGGTGAAGAGAATTTCTTACAATGGAGAGTTTGATCCTGGCTCAGGATGAACGCTAGCGGCAGGCCTA
>NZ_RWIU01000015.1 GCF_003944765.1 Hymenobacter perfusus | reverse complement strand
GCTCGCACGCGAGAGGCGCTGGAAAGCGTCATCCAAACTGCCATCGACTGGATAACCGAACAGGACGCAAAAAACTGGTTTGACCATTGTGGCTACCATGTACACTAACCTGAAATCTGCTCTAGGTTGTCCGCCAGATGCTTTTCGCGGTTTAGAAGTCTGCAGCCGGCCTAGAAACCCCGTCTCAGCCGGATGACTGGCTGGTTTCTCTCGCCCTTCCGGTCAGCGCCGGGCGGTGTATCTTTGCGGCCGTTCCGCTTATTTCCCTGCTCTATGAAACGCTACCTCCTGCCTACGCTCACGGCCGCCGTGCTGGCCTCCTGTGCCCCCACAGCCAAAACACCCGTAGCCACTACCCCACCCGCCGCCACCCAGCCGCAACCGGCGGCCCCGGCCGCGCCCGCCTGGGCGGAGCAGGCGGAAACCTTCCTGAAAGAGTACTCGGCCGAGTACGTGCGGCTGTACACGCAGTCGGCGGAGGCCGAGTGGCGCTCCAACACGCGCATCGTGGCGGGCGACACGGCCAACTCGGGGGCTACGGCCCGGGCCAATGAGCGCATGGCGGCCTTCACGGGCAGCACCCGCAACATTGAACGCCTGCGCGAACTGCTGGGCCACAAGGCGGAGTTGTCCGAAATCCAGGTGAAGCAGCTGCAAACGGCCCTTTACAACGCCGCCAACTCGCCCCAGACCATTGCCGACGTGGTGAAGCAGCGCATTAAGGCCGAAACCCAGCAGACCGAGAAGCTCTACGGTTTCGACTATAAGTTCCAGGGTAAATCGGTCACCACCAACGACCTGGACGAGTTGCTGCGCAAGGAAAAGAACCCCTTGAAGCGCCAGCAAATCTGGGAAGCCAGCAAGGCCATCGGCCCCACCCTCAAGGACGGGCTGCTGAACCTGCGCGACCTGCGCAACCAGACGGTGCAGGCCCTGGGCTACCCCGACTACTTCAGCTACCAGGCCTCCGATTACGGCCTGAGCCGGGAGGAAATGCTCACGCTGGTGCGCAAAATCAACGAAGAGCTGCGCCCGCTATACCGCGAACTGCACACCTACGCCCGCTACGAGTTGGCCAAAAAGTACAACCAGAAACAAGTACCCGACTACCTGCCCGCCTCCTGGCTGCCCAACCGCTGGGGTCAGGACTGGAGCGCTATGGTGGACGTGAAGGGCCTGAACATTGACCCCGTACTGGCCAAAAAAGGCCCCGAGTGGCAGGTGCAGCAGGCCGAGCGGTTCTACCAGAGCCTGGGCTTCCCGGCTTTGCCCGGCTCGTTCTACGAGAAATCGAGCCTGTACCCGCTGCCCAAGGGCGCGACGTATAAAAAGAACAACCACGCCTCGGCCTGGCACCTCGATCTGAACCAGGACGTGCGTAGCCTGATGAGCGTGGAAGGCAACACCGAGTGGTACGAAACCACCCACCACGAGCTGGGCCACATTTACTACTACCTCACCTACACTAACCCCGAGGTGCCGCCCCTGCTGCGCGGTGGGGCCAACCGCGCCTACCATGAGGCCATGGGCTCCCTGATGGGTCTGGCCGCCACCCAGAAACCCTTCCTGGCGGGCCTGGGCCTGGTGGATGCCAAAGCCAAAACCGACCAGACCCAGACGCTGCTGAAGGAGGCCCTGAACTACGCCGTGTTCATCCCGTTTGCCTCGGGGGTGATGAGCGAGTGGGAAAGCAGTTTCTATGCCGATAAGCTGCCCGCCGACCAGCTCAACGCCAAGTGGTGGGCGCTAGCCAAGCAGTACCAGGGCATCGTGCCGCCCACCGTGCGCGGCGAGCAGTACCTCGACCCGGCCACCAAAACCCACATCAACGACGACCCCGCTCAGTACTACGACTACGCCTTGAGCTACGTCATCCTGTTCCAGCTCCACGACCACATCAGCAAGCAGATTCTCAAGCAGGACCCGCACGCCACCAACTACTACGGCAACAAGGAAGTCGGCTCTTTCCTGGCTGACATCATGCGGCCCGGGGCCAGCAAGGACTGGCGCACCGTGCTGAAGGAAAAAACCGGCGAAGACCTCTCGGCCCGCGCCATGGTGGAATACTTCCAACCTTTGATGGCCTACCTGAAAGAGCAGAACAAAGGCCGCAAATACACGATGTAGCCCCAATCAGGCAGCCGCACACGAAAACAGCCGACCCTTACGGGCCGGCTGTTTTTGCGTTATGAAAGCCTCTTAGGCAGCCTGCTGAATTTCGCGCATGCGGCGGTCCAGCACTTTGGTTACGCCGTTTAGGCGGCGCAACACTAAGTCCTGTACCTCGTCGTCGTCGAGATTGATGCCGTTGTTGCGGGTGGCGAGGTAGCGGGTCAGGGCCGCGTTATCGTCGAGAGTGGCGGAGAGTTCCTGCTGGGCCGCTTCCCAATGGTCGGCCAGGTCAGCATCGAGGTACTGGAAACGCAGCTCAATGGTACGACTCACCAGGTCGGCCAGGCGCGTGAGTACGTCCTCTTCGGCGGCCGAAAGCGTACGGTACTCCCGCCCGATGACGGCCATCATGCCGATACGGGCCCCGTCGGGCATACGCAAGGCCGAGCCAGCGTAGAAGTTCAGCCCCAGCGCCTGGGCCACATCTGGCTTGATGAGGCGGCAGCTTTCGGCCTTGTAATCGGAGGTGATGATGGGCGTATCCACCAGAATGGCGGCCGAGCACATGCTTTCCATGCGCGGCAGGCCGGGTACGTTATCGGCCCCGGTTACGGCCTTGAAGTGCACGTATTCCTCATCCACCAGCGAAATAAGGGAGATGGGCGTGCTGAACAGCTGGGCGGCCCAGGCCACGTACTCGTCAAATATTTTCTCGGGCTCGGTACCCGCAATCTGATACAAGTGCAGCGTCCGGAGCCGGTTGACTTCGTTGGTGGGCAGCAGCTGCTCAGGGTAGGAAATGCTCATGCAGAAGGGTTAGTAATTGGCCTCGCGGGCAGGCAAATCGATGAGGATGAACTGCGCATCGTGGGTAGCCTGAATTTCCAGTACGTGCTCATCGGTGGAGCGGATCTGGTCATTCGGCCCCAGGTCTACCCCGTTCACGAAAATCTTGCCCTCCTTCACGTACAGGAAAGTATTACGAATCGGGAAGGTTTTAAACATTACCGTTTTGCCTTCGCTCAGATTACACCAGTACACAGTGCTGTTAGAGTTCATGTACACCACATCCTCCAGCACCTTCTGGCCCGAAACCAGCGGCACCAACTCATTTTTGGTGTCGAGGAAATCAACGTCCTTCTGCTCGTAGCTGGGGGCCAGCCCTTTCTGGTTAGGCAGAAACCAGAGCTGGTAGATGTGGGCGGCCCCGTCGGTGGCGTTCTGCTCGGAGTGGGCCAGGCCGGTGCCGGCCGTCATGCGCTGCACTTCGCCTTTTTTGATGGTCGCCTTGTTGCCCATTGTGTCCTCGTGCTGTAGCTCGCCATCGAGCACCAGCGTCACAATCTCCATTTCGGAGTGCGGATGCTGCGGAAAGCCCGAGCTGGCCTGGATGGTATCGTCATTAAACACGCGCAACGGGCCGAAATGCACGTTTTCGGGGTCGTAATAGTCGGCGAAGCTGAACAGAAAGTAGCTGTTGAGCCAGGCTACGGGGGCGGCATGAAAACGGTCGGTAGCGGGAATGAGCTTAAGCATCAGGAAGGAGAGGTCAGAGTAGGTAGTGCCAAGGCTTACGCAGACGCGTTGCCATTAGTTAGAGCGAATTCCAGGTTTGTGTACAGGTTTTAGTGTAGATTCCGTTGATGAAAGCCTACTCCACCGACTTGCGTGAACGTGTGGTGGCCGCTTGTCAGCAAGGCGGCCGCACAATTGGCGAAG
>NZ_RWIU01000014.1 GCF_003944765.1 Hymenobacter perfusus | reverse complement strand
CTCCCCGCCGGCGGGGCCGTCAGCCCAAGACGACGCCCCACCAAGTGCACACCGTCTCGGTGCGGCTCACTGAGGCGGAGCACCGCGAGCTGGCCGCCGAGGCCCAGGACTACCGCAAGTCCATGGGCGAGGTGCTGCGCTCGGTGTGGGCGGGCACGCCCGACGCGGCGCGGCCCCCGCGGCCGCGCACGGTGGAGGAAGTGGCGCAGCTGCGGCAGCTGATTGGGATGGCCGGCAACCTGAACCAACTCACCAAGCAGCTGCACGCGGGGCACAACGTGAGCGAGGGGGCGCGGCAAGTATTGGTACAACTCTACCGGCTGCTTGAGGAGCTAGCCCCGGACTCGGCGCGATGATCGGCAAGGTGAAAATTGGCAAGAGCTTCGGGGGCATCTGCCAGTATGTGTTCGGGGAGGAGAAGGGCAGTGAGGTGCTGGCCACCGAAGGGGTGCGGGGCAACTCGGCGGCGCATATGGCGGCGGACTTCAACGCACAGCGGGAACTGAACCCGAACCTGGGCAAGGCGGTGATGCATGTGGCCTTGGCCTGGCCAGCGGAGGAGAAGGAGCAGCTGAGCAACGCGCGGATGGAGGAGATTGCCCGCGCCTACCTGCAGGCGATGAAGGTGGACCCGGAAGGCACGCAGTGGGCGCTGATCCGGCACCGGGACCAAGACCACCCCCACGCCCACCTGATCGTCAACCGGGTGGACAATGAGGGCGCTACGATCAGTGACCAGCACAACTACCGGAATAGTCTGGAGGCGTGCCGGCAGCTGGAAAAGCAGTACGGGCTGGTCAGTGCCCAGCAGGTCAGCCAGGACAACCGCAGGGCGGTGCGCGAGCAGCTGCCCGAACGGGCAGCGGCCAAGCTGTACGTGCAGGACGCGTTGAGCCGGCACCTGCCCCACGTCACCAGTGCTGAGGAGCTGACGGCCGCGCTGCAGCGGGACGGCATCGGGGTGCAGGCCACCTACCAGAAGGAGCGGCTGCAGGCCGTGGTGTTTGAGCATGAGGGCCACTACCTGAAAGGCAGCGAGGTGGGGCGGGCCTACAGCGGGAATAACCTGGCCAAGACGCTGGAAGCGCAACAGGCGCAGGTGCAGCAGCAGCGGGCGGAAGTGAGCGCGGCCGGCCAGCAGTATGGCCAGCTGCGGCTGGAGCTGGAACTGGAGGCCTTCGGCCAGCAGTACGCGGCGCAGAAGCGGCAGGCTGAGCAAGCCGAGAAGCTACCGACCCAGGAGCGCCCGCGCCTGGAGCAGACCCCTAACACCCCCCGACCCACCATTGAGCGCCGTGGCGGGGGCTTTGAGATCGATTAATTTCTTTCCCTTTTGTGATGAATCAACCTACACCCCCACCTACTCCCGGCAACGGGGTGGCCACGCTGATGGCCGAGATTGAACGCATTGCCCAGGAGCTACGGGCTTATAACAAACGGCCCCTGCCGGCTACGGAAGACCAGGTACAGGCGCTGGTGAAGCTGGCCGAGCGGGACCGGCCGCTGACGCTGCACGTGAACAGCGAGGCAGTGGCCAAGCAACTGGTGGGCAAGGTGGACCAGCAGGCGAAGGTGTTTCAGGACACGGGCTACCAGCTGATTAACTACTTGGACGACCGGAAGAAGACCATGACGGCCGCGCTGGACGAACGGCTAGCGGCCCTGAAAGCGGCTGAAGTCAGCTTGCAGGCCGCGACGCAGCGCATCCCCCGGCAGGTGCCGCTGAACGTCTTGGAGAACTGGCGCTCGACGGTGGGCTTTACGCTGGGACCGGTGGTACTGGTGTTGCTGACGCTGCTGGTGAGCGGGCATTTTTCGCGGGTACCGAAAGCGGACTTGGAAAAGGCCCAGGTGGAGAACGAGCAGCTGCGGCAGGCCAATGGGCGACTGCGCAAAGAGGGGACATTCTATCTTGACCAGGTGCAGGCTTACCGCAAGAACTTCCCCAAGAGTGCCCCCTATTTTCCGAAATATGTGGCTCCAGCGGCACCACTGCAGACACCTTAGTATGCTTGGAAATAGGGTTTGGGGTGTACCTATTGCATCAGTAAGCAGTTCTGTATTGAATATAACACGGTTGGATGCTTAGCGTGTACAGCTGAACATTGCTAAGTAAAAAGGGAAGGAGAAAAAGTGGTTATTGGCTTTAGGGTATCCGTTTTTTAAACGTTTTTAGACGAATAGGTATGGCCGCTAGTATCCCCACACCAGATCCTCGCACTCGCAACTTGATAGCTCCTTGTCCACTATTATAAGTGTATTGTACAGGGACCTCCATCATGGTCGTAAGTCCTTGATTAAGGAATACGGTTACATTGAGTCTTTCCTTACCCAAACGATACATTCGAGCTATAGCTCCCGCTGTAACATAGCCTCCCCAGTGGCGCACTATCGCGGGTTGCTGACGAAAAATAATGGTATCCTGAGGGGATACTAGGCCCGCATTTAAATTGCAGGATTCACAGAAACCTCGCACATAATTCACGCCACCCCCCGCAAATAGATCTATTTTCAAGGAGTATAAGTATAACTCCTGTTCCGAGTTGATCTCCTTGAAATTAAATTGGGCGAGGGTGCGGTTGAATAATACCGGGATTCTATCGAGGTAGACACTTACAGCATGGCCTGCATAGCCGCCGCCATAAGAGCCGTAGCTCATGGATCTGGGAACTTGAAGCTTATATCCCCAGCCTAATCCGCCACCTGAATAGCCTATTGATAATCCCTTGGTGTCATTGAATTGTAGGCGTAGCATGGGCGCTACAAACGGGGTTATTAAGAATTCATGCCCTTTAAATGGGCGTTGTCCTACACCCAAATGTGCTCCTTCTGCAAAAGCATATTCGCCCCCTAATTGAGCATCCAAATAGAGCGTCTTTTGTGCAAACGCTTCTCCTGAGCATGCCCAGTAGACTAAACCAAAAAGCAGAAGGTAGTGTGAACGCATGGTGGGGAAAGAAAACCCCACCCAAGCAGATAGATCATCTGCTTGGGTGGGGCAAGTTCTTCTAGCGAGCAAATTCAATATGGAAAGGACCAGCTTGTGCGTTTCCTACAGCAAAACCAACTGTGCAATTGTAGCTTTTTAGGCCTCTAGTGGATTGATAATACCGTCGAGAGACAGTGTTGTTATCTCCATAACCACCGCTATTGGAGTAGCTACCAAAATCACTGGTTCCATACCCTACGCATAATTCTTCCCACATCGCACCTGGCCGAGGTAATAGCGAAACAGACGCTTGTTGAGACCACCAGATGCCCAACACTTTCTTTTGATTTTGCGCCTTGGCGATGATCGAGAAGTAAATTCCCGCACTCTCATACACTAGTTTGCAGTCTAGGCGTTGATTTTTACTGTAAATAACCCCTCCTTCGCTTTTTCTGCGATCTGCGTTTGGACCACAACCAATCCCTGAGCCAATACCAATGGTCCAACGCAAGCTAGCAGCAGGCTCCCCAGAAATACCGGCTTCCTGCAGATCCAATACATTTTGATCCGTCGGGTACCAATAGATTTCCGGTGAGGTAGGAGTGCTAATTAGTTCGTCGTAAAGGGTCGTGTTGTCCGCAGAAGTGTAATATATCCGATCAGTTGCTGCATCAAGCCGGTAGATATTCTCTCCGATCTGGACTGTGTAATCGGGTGAAAGAACACTTGCTAGAAAGTCGTCTGTTAAATAATCCTGCTCAGAGGCAGGTGTTTCATAAGTGCCCAGAATCTCGTCCCCGCCAGTTGGTTCTTCAATAATAGAAGCCGACTGCGTGGAAGAGAGTAGTTGAGCAGAGCTAGTTAGGTTTTGAGTAGACGAAGCCTGTGTGCCTTGGGGAGTGGCTCTTTTCGCCTTGTGCGCTCGTAATGAAAGAAAGTTGTGAGCTTTCTCCCACTTCTCCAGATGAGTTTGTGCGGATTCACCAGGAGCCAAATTGCCTATTTCACGCATGGTTTTCTCAAAAGCCTTGCGGGTGTTAAACTTCAAATGTTTTCCTCCGCGTACTGCAATAGGCTCCTGCTCTTTCGCATCTACTTTACTGGTAGACATTAGAGGAGAGGGAGAGGAATCTTGCTCCTTTTGGCAAGCCGTGCTGGCTAGGAGCAGACCACAAGAAGTGAGCAGGGCGAAACGCCGAGCCGAAAGCGAGAATTGGTGGAGCATATAAAGAGATAAATGGTGAATGGGACACAGTAATTCTCTTTCGCACAGTGTAGTAACGAACTGAGGAAACACTAACTCTAAGGAGCGTGCTGCACGAAAAACACAAGCAATAGGTAATGATAGAGAGCCGCGAGGGCAGAGCAGGATACGTGGCTCAAAGCTAGCAGAGTACAACGAACTATCGTTAAGAGAACTGAACAATATTTCCAGTCTCTTGACTCTGCCCTACGAGAAGTACTGGGCCAAATAGCTTATTGGTAAAGTACCACGCTAATCGAGTACTGTTCAGGAGGGCCAAAACCACCACTTTTCCAAGGTCTCGCTTATAACTAGGATTATGTTAAGGGACAAAACCCAGATGAAGGAGGCACTATTTGCACTTCCCCACTGCCCCCTAAAATCCTGTTTAGCTCTTAGCCCACCAAGGGGGCTGGCAGCGCTGGCACGAAGTCGTCAAACACCTCGTAGCTGAGGATCTGGTAACGGCGGGAATAAGCCCTTAGGTGCACGGCGATAATCCGCTCCCTAGTGGCCCGTTCGGACCCCGGAGTGTACTCAATGACCAGCATGCGTTTCTCCGCCTCCTGAGCGAGTAGAAAATGGCACGGAATGGCGTGTTGTTCGGCCTCGGTCAGATGCACCGCGTTTTCGGGCTTCAAGACGACGAGTTCGAGGTAGATCTTGTGCCGCATAGGGTGACAGTTAGGCTAGGGGCTTAGGCGCTTTAGCGGCAACCAGGCCCAAGCGAACGAGCAGCAGGCCCCCCGGATTTCGGGATGCTTTGACCTTACCTGTTTTCAGGTCGTGGTTGTAGCGGTTCACCTCGGCGACGTGGGCCGGGCTGCTGAGAATGGTTTGCCGGTGTTTGGCATCCGTGATACGCAGCTCGTCTAGGACCCGGGCGGCATTATCAAAATGGCTTTGTTGAACACCTGGCAGAGGCTGAGCAGTGGCCACCAAGTCGAAAGGAACAGTATCAGCTAAGGCTTGGGGCCTGACCTTAAACGTGATGTTTTTGAAGGTTTTACCACGCTTTTCCAACTCATAGCTAATGTGCAATTCGGTGTGCTCGTTGATTTGCTTAACGGCTATATCCAGTACACTTTTCCTGAAGTCACTAGTCCTAGGCATTTTATCAAGGCCCTTATCGTCAAGCAGACCAAGCATTCTTTTAAAGTCCTGAATGTCGTGCTTTTTGGTTTCGCCTAGGTCTTTCCACTGGCTGCAAATTGGATAAATCCGCTTAGCATATTTGCTGGTGAGGCGCAGTGCCGATGCTAAGCCATAGCTAGTAAAATTGCTCTGAAGCTCAAATAGATAGGGAATAATCTTGTCGGAAAGTGATACTTCTATGATGCCCAATCCTTTGAGGTACTCCACACTACGGAACATCCAGAGCTGTATATGACGCTCTGGGGTTTCTACTTCAAACATTCGCGAGCCCATATCTTCAGTGGCTTTTCGCAGATAGGCTAAATCATATTTCTTACCAGTCAAGACCGATAACTCTTTGATATTTAACTCATAAGTGTCGGATTTCTGGTCCTTACGTAACTTAGAAACCAAGAAGAAAAACAAATCAAGCTGCAGTTCAGTGTACTCATAACGAGCATTCGTCAATGCATTATGTTGCCGAATTTCTAATTCTTTATTCATACAGTCTTTCATGATCTTATACATTGATTACTAATGCAATAATACGTATAAACGGGTTTCAAAAACAAATTTCATTTTTTAAACCCGTTTGAGACACATTAAAACCCGTTTTCAAACACATTAAAACCCGTTTGAGACACATTAAAACCCGTTTGAGACACATTAAAACCCGTTTGAGACACATTAAAACCCGTTTTCAACTGAGTTAGCAATCTGATATACAGCAGGTTGCAAGCCCCTCAAATAGAACAAAGCTTTACAAATACACCAATTGTTGTTTCGCGCGAGTCAAAAAAGCTTTTAAAGTGTGGATCCACAGGATTGCCGATAGCAAAAAACAGCCAAAACAAACACGAAGCCCTTCGACACTGAGCGCGGCACAAAAAAGTATTAAGTATTTGATTGTCAAATACTTAATTATACTGGCTAGGCCTCACAGACCGGGCTCTTTCAGCAGTTTCACCCGGCTAGGCGTACTTTGTGCCATGGCTGACCACACCTTTCGCTTGACCAATACCCCGCTGGGCACTGTGCTGGTGAAGTTCTACCAGATCGAGCCCTACAGCGACGAGGCCTTCACGAAGGCCAAGGCCCGAGAGTTCCTGCAGACCACGGTGGGCTCAGGCAATGCCTGGAGCTTGGCGCTCTATCAGGGCCCCATTGCCACCAACCCGGTGCTACCCGAAGCCATTGCCCAACTGCACGCACGATGCCCTTCCTGCACCGCTGTGCGCATCGAACAGGCTGCCGGATAGGCAGAGGTCAGGGAGCGGTTGTGAATGCCGTAAAGGGGCTATATTTGCGTTGTCCGAAAAACACCGGCGCACGTACAAACGGCGACCCGGGCCGAAGCCCAGATCGCCGTTATCCTACGGATGCCCGAGCCAGTGACTGATCACAGCTCGAACTGCTCCCCCCAGGGCTGCCTTAAGCAGCTCGAGGGAGATGCGGAACCAGTTAGTCTGACCAGCTGGTTTCGCCTTTGCACGTTTACCCATTTTCGCTTGGGAGTAAGGGTGCTGAATCCACCCACTTCCTGAAGCCCTGGCTGTGTCACCAGCCGGGGCTTCGTCTTTTCAGACGTCGCGTTGGCGGGGTGACAACCGTGCAAGTGGGCCAAAGATAGAGGGACCAGTGCGAAACGTATCAACCACGAAAGGGCCTCACTCCTTAAGCTCCGAGACAGTGGAAAAGATCAGAAGGAATTGGATAGCCGCACGTGTGGGGCGGTAGGGAGAAAGTCGTACCTTGAGGCGCGGTCCCGGTCGTTTTAGCGGGGGAAAGCAAGTTATGTTTTTCGCTTCACTCAAAACCCGTTCGCCCTCCGGGCTCACTTAACTTGCCCCTTCGGGGGTGCCTGCTATGTCGCCTGATCCGCTCCTTCCCACTCCCCGCCGGCGGGGCCGTCAGCCCAAGACGACGCCCCACCAAGTGCACACCGTCTCGGTGCGGCTCACTGAGGCGGAGCACCGCGAGCTGGCCGCCGAGGCCCAGGACTACCGCAAGTCCATGGG
>NZ_RWIU01000013.1 GCF_003944765.1 Hymenobacter perfusus | reverse complement strand
CAACGTGGAAAACTTCCTCGACGTGCGCCAAACGCGGTTTGAGCCGGTCGTGCTCGGCACCCCGGCCGCGCCCACGTTCCAGCCGCTGTACGCTCCCCTGGATGGCATCGTGGGCAACGTGGCGCTGAAAATCACGCTTTGATGGGCCGGTTTTCCTACCTCACCCGCGCCGTGTGGCTGCTCTCGCTTATCAGCCTTTTCACCGACCTGGCCAGCGAAATGCTGTACCCGGTGATGCCGCTCTATCTGCAAAGCATCGGCTTTTCGGTGGTGTTCATTGGCCTACTCGAAGGCGTGGCCGAAGCCGTGGCCGGGCTCAGCAAGGGCTATTTTGGGCAGTGGTCGGATAGGCTGGGCCGGCGCGTACCCTTCGTGCGGTGGGGCTACGGCCTGAGCGCGCTCAGCAAGCCGATGCTGGCGGTACTGGCGACGCCCGCGTGGGTGCTGCTGGCCCGCACCGTGGACCGGCTGGGTAAAGGCCTGCGCACCGGGGCGCGGGACGCGCTGCTCTCCGACGAAACGACGCCGACCAACAAGGGCAAGGTCTTCGGCTTTCACCGCTCGGTGGACACGCTCGGGGCCGTGCTCGGCCCCACGGCCGCGCTGCTCTGGCTGGCGGCGCGGCCGGGGCAGTTCCGGCCCTTGTTCCTGTGGGCCTTCGTGCCGGGGGTGCTGGCCGTGGCCATTACCCTGCTGCTGCGGGAGCGGCCCGCCATGCCCTCGCCCCGGCCGGTGCGCCCGTTTTGGGCCTCGTTTAGCTACTGGCGCGTGGCTCCGCCCGCCTACCGGCGCGTGGTGGGGGGACTGCTGGTGTTTGCGCTGTTCAACAGTTCCGATGCGTTCCTGCTGCTGCTGGCGCGGCAGCGGGGTGTGTCCGACACCGGGGTTATTGGCCTCTACATTCTCTACAACGCCGTGTACGTGCTCAGCGCCTGGCCCCTGGGGCACCTGGCCGACCGGCTGGGGCCGCGCCGGCTGCTGGTGGGCGGGCTGCTGGCGTTCGCGACCGTGTATAGCGGCGTGGCCCTGGCGCATTCCGGGTGGACGTTTGCGGCGCTCTTTGCCTTGTACGGCCTGTACGCGGCCAGCACGGAAGGCGTGGCAAAGGCCTGGGTCAGCAACTTGTGTGCGAAGTCGGATACCGGCGCGGCCCTGGGCACCTTTGGGGGGCTGGGGAGCCTGGCCGCGCTGGTGGCCAGCGTGGGCGCGGGCGCGCTCTGGCAAGTGGCCGGGCCGGGCTGGACGTTTGGAGTCGCAGCGGTAGCGGCGGTAGCCGTGGCCCTGTACCTCACCCGGCTTCCCGCCAAACTTTGAGCCTACGTGAACAGTACCCTCCTACTTGCCAAATACGCGCTGCCAAAAGCCTTTTTTGGCTGGCTCCGGCTCGGCCAGCAGTACCGGGGCCTCCCCCGGCTCAGGCAGTCGCTTTTGCAGCTCTCCTAGCTGCTCGTTCTGGCTAAGTAACAGTTCCTCAATGCGTCCGATACGCTGACTATTCACTTGATTAGTCAGCGCGTTCAGCACGTCATTCTGCTCTAACAAGCGGTTTTGCAGCTGCTGTATGGTCTGGTCGCGCTCGGCTAGTTGCCGCTGCAACTCGGCAACCTCCGGCACCTGGACCTGCGTTATTACGGCCGGCAAAGGTTCGGCCTGGCTGGGGTATTGCTGCGCGAGAAACGTCTGACTAATCAGATATGTGTTACCCTTGGGGGTCTGCTCAACCTGGATATGACTAGTCTTAGCGTGTTGTTTGACTAGTCGCCGGATAGTCTGCTCAGACTTGTTAACCTGCTGAGCTGCTTGCTTTATGGTTAAAAAAGTAGCGGTGTTTTCCATCGGGGCTATGACTAGTCAGAAGCCACAAAGTAAACACTCTAAATCTTCTTTAACTTCTGCTTGACTAGTCACTGACTAATCACTGACTAGTCAAGCATTTACTACGGCTTAGAACCTTCATCAGCAGTCAGCGGCTGCTCAAAGCTGAACGGCCGGCGCGGCAGTTCCTGGCTAATGTCCACCCGGTTCAGGCTGTCCTTGATAGAACCGTCGTCATACACCCGGATGGAGGCCGGAAAGGCAAACCGCTCGCGCAGCTGGGCCGCGTCGATGGGGCCGGCAAAGAGGTAGTGCCCTTCGCCCCCTTGGTCAAACGTGAACGCATCCCCCCGCCAGCCGGCCGGCGTGTTGCCCTGGGCCAGAAGGTACTCGATGACGGGGCGCAAGTGGGCGGTGCGCGGGTCGTGGCCGGGGCCTCCCTGGGCGGCAAGGGCTAGTTTGGGCATGATAGGCAAACAGGATTTTGGGGGTAGTCGTGGGGGGCGTTCTTTTCCCTCTTGTTCCCCTTTTTGTTACTTAACATAAGATTGCTTGTCGGACAACTCTTGAAATAAGGGCAGGTTTTGGGCTCCGTCCGGGGCGCGGCCGGCGTGGTACTTTTCCGGTTTAGGGCCTCGTTTTCGGGTATAGTTTCTGACACTCTAACCAGCTCAGGGCCTCGCGCCTGGCTTGGCGGTGGCGGTCGGCGCGCTGCGGGTCGGCCGCCCGGGCCGTCGCACGTCGCACGTATTGTGCCCGGTCGGCGTAGTGGGCCGGGTTGCTGGGGTCGAGTAGCTGCGATTCATCTTCCGTCCGGCCGCCTTGTTGCGTCAGGGCCTCGTGCGTGGCCAGCAGATAGAGTATGCGGTTCCGCTTGTACGGCCAGTGCTCTAGCAACTCGTCTAGCTCGTTCACCGATGCCTGGTAGGCCAGCGGGTCGCGCTGCAGCTGCGCGGCCGTGTAGCGGGGGCGGGCGGTGGGCCGGTTGTTCGGCCGGGGCTGCGCGGGCACAAATGCTAGGGCCTTCGCCTGCTGGGGGGCTTGCGGGGCCTGGCGCGGCCCTTTGCCGGTTGGGGGGCCTTGCTTGCGGCGCTGGCTTTCGACCAGTGCCGCCTCGGCCAGCGCGAAGTTGCGGGCGTGGCGGGCGGCTTTCTCCGGGTCGCTGCGCTGCCCCCATTGGCGCTCGTTGAGCATCAGGGCGTGTACGTTCTCCTGGTCCTCGTCTGCCACCGTTTCGACCGCCCAATGCACGGCCCCGCTGTCGAAAAACGCCTGGCGCACGGCCAGCAGCGCGACGGTGCGCGGCCGGTTCCGGGGCCACTGGTCTACCAACTCGTCTAGCTCGTTCATCGCCGCTAGGTAGGTCGGGTACTGGTGTAAACTGTATAGGGTATAGGCCGGCCGGGTGGGGTCGCCCCGGAAGGTTTTGACCGGGTAAAGATGTGCCTGAAACCGCTGGCGAAACTGTCTTTTGCGGGTGCCTGATATCATGCCTTGTATACGTAAAAAAGCCCCATTTCGCCGGCGAAATGGGGCTTTTTATTCGTTTTTCAGAAGCATTAACAAAGACGCTTAGCTAGTATAATTCTAGGCTTTCAGCTGTTAAGCTATGTCTATTGTTTTTGAGTGTTATCTCTCTATCTTCTCAAAAGGCATATAACATTCAACGTATCGAATACTCCCACCAAGGCCATTGTTATAGCCATCTGGCGGAATTGGGTAGAAACCAACTTCTACACCAGATGCATGATAGTACCCAATTTGATAATGCAATTTTTTATCTCTAAAAGTCAACCTATAGCATACGACGGCGATTTGGCCGTTTTCAGGAATTTGAGTGGGTTTTACCCAGGGGAGCGGTGGCTTTAGCATGCGTCTAATTAGGTGCTGTGGTAGGCGTAAAAATCGCTGCCTTGACAGAGGTAGGCTGCGGGTTTGGGTCTGGGCTTGGCCGGCCGGCGACGGCGGTGCCGGCAAGTTTGTGGCTCAGAAGTAAAGCTGCAAATAGCAAGTATTTCACGGGCCGTAAAATACCATAGGTTCACTGACTTTAGCGGCAAGGGCACTTGTAGCGGCTATGGCAGCTGGTGCAAAAGCTAACCTTGTTAGAAATAATGTAGGTAGATTTGTTACGGAGGCTATAATATTAGTAGCATCATGCCAATGACCGTTGAAACACAATTAGAGCTTGACTTAAAGCCTGTTAAAGAGGCGAATCTGATAAGCGCATCAGTAAAGCCAATTGAGCATAAAGTAGTTGAAATACCTTTTTCTTCTAACATCTCTGCCGGAAAGAACACCTACGTATACGACGCGCACACCTACCATACCAAGGTGCCCCCAGAGGGTATTAAGCAGGTTATTGAGTATTACACGAACCCCGGAGAAACAGTCTTGGACCCTTTTTGTGGCTCAGGGATGACGGGCGTAGCGACAGTAGAAACAGGCCGTCGGGCCTTACTCTCCGACCTCTCACCTGCAGCTGTCTTTATTGCCTCCAACATCACCAGGCCACTTGACGCTGACCGCTATATGCAGGCCGTGCGTGAGGCCGTAGACCATTTTAAGGAAGAAAATAGGGCCCTCTACAGCACCTCGTGCCGGACCTGCAGCAAGCCTACACCTGTGAATTACACGGTGTGGAGCTACGATGTGACGTGTAACAGCTGCCACCAAGAATTCAGTCTCTTCGACGCGGCCAAGAGTGAAAAGGCAGATGTCAAGGAGAGCAAAATTCTGCCGGAATTCCCCTGCCCTCACTGCAACGTGATTCAAAAGAAGCGTCAGCTCAAGCGTGGGGCAATCAAGCCGGTGCTGGTTGGCTATCGATGTCCCACCAAGGGTTGTACTAAGGGCAATAAGGATACTAACGCTTCACTCAATGCGGAGGATTTGGCACTGCTTGCTTCCATTAAGGAGGAAGGAGTGCCGGCGGGTCTGTGGTACCCTACCGACGTATTTCCTAAGGGCATGAATACTACCCAGCCTATTCAGGCAGGTATTACTTCGGTTGATAAAGCCTATACACCCCGCGCCCTGCGCGCAATGGCGCAACTCTGGAATTACGCGAGTGCCATCGAGGACGAGGAGATTAAGCAAAAATTGCTCTTTACCATCACCTCCCTTTACCAGCGTGTGACGGTTTTCTCAGAGTTTCGATTCTGGGGTGGTAGCGGCAACATTGCGAATTACAGCGTGCCTGCAGTGATGAATGAGCAGAATGTGTTTGCTACGTTCCTGCGTAAGGCCAAAACCATCGAGTCGTATTTCCGCACGGCGCCCCAGTTGCACCGCGATGTGACGGCCCGAGTACAGTCGGCCACACACCTGACTTATTTGGCGGATAACTCAGTCGATTACGTGTTCACCGACCCGCCTTTTGGGAGCAACATCAACTACTCAGAGATGAATTTTCTTTGGGAGTCATGGTTACAGCACAAGACGGAGACGACGCACGAGGCTATTGTGCATAAGGTCCAGGAGAAGAAGATGGATGACTACCAGGTTCTGCTGACGCAGGCGTTTGCCGAGTGCAAGCGCGTGCTCAAGCCTGGGGGCTGGATTACGATTGTGTTCCATAACAGTTCAGACAAGGTTTGGGCGGCATTGCAAAACGCGATTCGTAACGCGGGCCTACAAATTAGCGGCGCTCAGACCTTTGACAAGCAGCACGGTACTTTCAAGCAATTCGTCTCGGACAATGCTGTGGGCTACGACATCATGGTGCACTGCCGCAAAGAAGTGGGCGATATGATTGCTATGGATAGCCTGGCAGCGCCCATGACAAAGGCCGATGTATCGGCCTTTATTGGAAAGGCACTTCGTAGCGAGGACATCTATTCGGTTAAGTTTCTGCACGTCAATCGCAAACAGGAATTTGATTACCGCAAGCTCTACGCCGAACTGCTTACTACATCTATCTCTAAATCCCTTATTGGCATTGCCTTCGATGAGTTTCGTACGCTCGTGGACAGGGAACTTGAAATACTAAACCCCACCAAAGACTTAGCCCACTAATGCTCAGCTTCGAGGATTTCCGGGTGCTTGCTGATAAAATCTTACAACCTACTGCTGTTCAATAATACTTCATGCCCCGTCCACGAATTTTGCCCGCTTTCACTGCTGAACAACAAGAAAAAGCCCATCAACTATTAGGAGCGAAAGTGGCTTACATGATGGGCCGCAAAATGGAAGAAGGGGACTGGGCCGATGTATACTGCAAGGCGAAAGGCCTGCCTAACCACGGCTGGAGTAACCTCAAACTAGACGTTGTGTATGAAAACCTTGGGGTTGAACACAAAATGATGTGTCGGCCGTCCAAGCGTTCATTAACAGAATCTTGCGGCACGACAATCATGCACCCTTCGGCTACTCGGTCTATCCGAGTTCCGCCTAACAGCACTCCTGCGGATGATGCAATGAGGGATATCCTTACCCAATACGGGGACTATCTCCTAGCCCGAAAAGAGGAGGTCCGGAAGAACGCTCCTGCTGGTACTGAGCCGGATATGCGTATAGGCTGGCTATTGTGGCAGGATAATTTACATCAGTTCCTCTATTTCGAGGAGGAAATGATGATACCTAATCCAGATGATTATTACGCACGCTGGGAGGTGAGAGTCTCAAAAAGCGTTCGTAAGGGGAGCACAAACCTGTGGATATACGAGAAGGATACAGACAAAAAACGCTACTCCATCACTACTGAGGCTGGGGCAAAAGTTCAGCCTTACTTTGATGTTCCTCCTGTTGGTCACCCTCACCTCTATGTTTTTAACGTCATAGGGGAAGTTATCACAACAGAACTAGTGCGCTTGTGGGCGACAGAAGCTACTGCTCGTGAACTTCGCCGAATTTTAGGAGACTTGCTTCCTGAAACGCTGAGTCGCTCTATACTTGCTGAAGCGCCTGTTATACTTCGTGACGACCAACAAGGCCAAGGTAATGAGCAAGTTGCGGAAGCACTCCTTATTTCTCTTGAAGCATACGATGCACTGAGGCTTGCTCTACCCGACACAGTAAGTGACGAGCATTCTTTGCAGTTGTTTGCTCAGCATCTGAGGCATAAGCAATAAGCACTTCCCTGATACTGCTTACTGGTACTGAATAAGTCACTCCCTTACATTCCGATTCCTCGGCTGCGGCGCTCCGGTCTCGGGGCGGGGCGCTCTACGGCCGGCGTAACGGCTTGCTCCGTGGCGGGTGCTGGGGCCACGGCGCGCTGCTGGGTCACGGCCTGCTGCGGCGGCTGTTGCTCGGCGGCTTGCTGCACCGCCTGGCGTTGCTGCGCGGCCTGCTGTTCCTGGATAGCCTGCGCCCGCAAGGCCGCGCACTGCTCCGGGGTGCCGTGTTGCATCGTGTGGGCGTAACGGAACGTTTCCACCAGGGGCCGCTCGTAGCCGAACGCTTGGTCAAAGGCCTGCTCTACCCGCTCCGAGTACTGCTTGCGCTCGAAGCCGCCCGTCACTACCCCGCGCTGCGTGTTCTTGTGATTGGTCAGTGGGCTCAGGTGAACCGGGTTTTTCCGGTCCAGCTCGCCGGCCAGCTTGCGCTCGTTGTAGCGGGCTAGGTTCTCCGTGCGGCTGACGATGACGTGAATGTGCGTCTGTGGGCCGGCCTTCGCCTGGCCCTTGGCCACGTCGCCCACCTGCACCGCCCGGTCCTGGTGGTTGGTCGTGCGCTCGTGCTCCACCTTGGCGAAGTACACTAGGTCGCGGCCTTCGATGCCCTTCCCAAAGTTGGCCGCGTACTGCTCCATCGCCGCCCGCGTGTAGGCTCGGAGCTTCTCCGGGTCGCTGTCAATGTGGCGCAGCTCGGCTTGGCTCGGGGCGAGCACCACTTGGTAATACTTGTCCGCGTCGCGGTTCAGGTTGCGCTTGTTCTGGTCGAGCGTGGCCACCACTTCGCCAGCCGGCACGTCGGCGCGGTCGAGGCTGAACCACTGCCCTTGCACCTCCTTTTCGAGGTAGGCCACCAGGCCGCCGCAGCTGCCCGACCGCTGGGAAAGGCCCTTGCCGGAACTGGGAATTTTGGCAACCATTAGGCGGGTGAGCTGGGGGGTGTGGGGGTCGGCGGCAAGGGCTTCGCCGTCATGGCGGGAATCATCAGCTCGGGCCGAAACGCCAGCTGCACAACGGCGGTCAGCTTCTTCTTAAGGAGGGCAAGGGCCGGGTCCTCGGGGCCGGTGCTGGCCCCCATCGCGGGGGCCTTGCTCAAGAACTCCGGGTTCAGCTGGGCCGGCAGCATCCCCCGCGAAAGCACCCGGACAAACCACCGCACCAGGTCGTCCTCCTGGCCTTCGCTCGGTCCGGCCGGGACACTCGCGGCCGGCGCGTTCAGCACCTTGTGCGCCTGCACCTCGGCTAGGATGGGCTTTAGGTAGGTCTTTTCCTGCTCCCGGATAAATCCAATCGTTCGCTTATCGAGGTCGGCCAGCTTCGCCGTGAGCTTGGCTAGGCTCGTGGTCAGGTCCGGGCCGGTGGGGTGCCGGGGGTCGGCCTTGGTCACCCGGAAGTACTGCACCATCGCGGCCAGCAGCTCGGGGTTGCTCAGCTCGTACTCTTTGGCCAGTTGCCGGAAACCATCATAGGCCGCTTCCTCAGCGCGTATTGTCTTGTCCATGAACTCGCTTTTGAACTCAAATTATTACTGATTATCAGTATATTACATACGCATGTACTCACTGCGAGTTCACTGTATTTTACTTTAGTACTTATTATCAACTACATAACGTAGAGCGGAACGCTATGAAGCGAAGCGAATAGCGTTCCTGCTCGCTTCTTTCAGAACGGAACCGTTGCTTATCCTGGGGCTAGTCGCACCGCCTGCTGTCGTCTGGTTCCGCTTTGGGTAGCAAGGTAGAACAAAAGGGAAGAAAGGGCCAAATACCTCCCCTTGCTCACCTGGGCCTCCCCTACGCCTGGTCTATCCTAAAAGCCTCTTTCCGGGTTCACTGGCCGGGTTGTTCCGCGCTGCTTTCCGGGTGAAAGGATAGGTTTTATAAGTCTAACTAGGAGTTTTTATAAGTGACTTGCGAACCGGATAGTTACCATTTACTCGGGTCAGTTTCTTCTTCCGTGGTGGCCGGGCTGGGGGCTGTTTCGGTCGTAGTTGGTTTTACAATTGCAAAATATTCGGCACCATGGGCGGGCTGCTCGGCGGGTTCTTTTTTTGCAATTGCAAACGCCTGGACCTCCTGCGCGGGGCCGGCCTCCCCGCCCACGATGGCCCGCACCTGCGCCTTGATGGCGGTAAAATTCTGGCGCACCTGCTCGGCGCTGGCCTCCTGGAACGGGGCAATTTTTACGGCCTTCGTTGGCTCGGCGCGGAACGTGGCGCGGAACTCCGGCCGGCCGCTTTCCACCACCAGGCCCGCGAACTCGCCCACCCCGAACCGCATCACCTGCTGGGCCTCCAACTTGTCGCGCTGCTGGATGCTCACCGACTCGCTGGTGCTGCTCGTGCGGTTCGTTGGCTTGAGCAAGTTCCACTCGTTGCTTTTGCTCACTCCCTCCGTTTTGGAGCGGTACGTTTTGTCGATTTTGCCGAACATCTTGCTCACCCGTTCGGCCGTGGCCGTGTTGGTGGTGCGGCCCCAAAACTGGTTCCCAAGGTTGGCCAGAATCATCTCGGACTCCTGCCGACTTGTCAGGGCCTCCATCTGGGCCACGTCCTGCACCGCGTACACCGTGGCCACTTTGTTGCTGCGGGCGGTGGCTGGCAACTGGGCAAAATTGGGAATGAACAGAGTCGGCGCTTCGTCGAGTAGCACCAGGCTCGGCAAGCGGCCCTGCTGGTTCAGCCGCTTGATGGCCGTGGCCACGATGAGGGAAATGAGCGGGGAGAACGTGCTGCTCAGCGCCGGGTCATTGCCCACCACCAACACGCCCGGCGTGGCGGCGGTGTTCAGGTCGAGCGGCACCTGGTCGCCGCTCATCACCCAAAAAATCTCCGGCGTGTTGAGCACGGCCAGGTAATTCTGAATGGTCGAGAAGACGCCCGCAATCGTGTTTTCCGATTTGCTGGCGCTGGCAATCGAGGCAATGAGGCCGCGCACTTCCTCGTCCTGCTGCAAGGTGGCCAGCAGCTGCGGCGCGTCGCTCTCCAGAATCATGCTCACGGCGGCCGGCAAGCTGCACTGCTGGGGGTGGTTGCGGCGCAAGTACCAGATGCAGCCGGCCAGCAGCACCTCGCCCGACTGAATCCAGAAATTGCGCTGCTGGGCGGCTTTCGCGTCCAGATTGGTAATGATGGTGGCCGCGGCCTCGCGGGCAAAGCTGGCGGTGGCCAGCAGCTCGGGGGCCAGCGGGTTTACCCGGTGGCTCCGGGTGAGGTCGGTGAAGTTGACGAAATAGGGCGTTACGGTGCCGCCCGCGTAGCTGCCGGCCACTTCCTCGGCCAGCGTGGGAAATTTGAAGTCATAGACTATTCCCGTTAGGCCCAACGCGCCCGCCTGCTGAAGAATGGGCTCAATAATCGACTTGCTTTTGCCGCTGCCCGCGCCGCCGGCTATGAACGTGCCCCGGAATGGGTTCCCTAGCCGCACGTTCGGGCCGCTGGTGGTGCGAAGGGTGAAGCTCAGCGGTTGGTCCCCGCCTGCGGCCGTTGCGGCCCCCTGGGGGCTGGAATAGGCTTGGTAGATATTCCACCCCAACCAGGCCAGCAGCAGCAGCGTGGCCAGCCCGCCCAACCAGTGCTGCAAGATGGCGGTGGCCAGAAACAGGCCCGTAAAGCCAGTGACGGAAGGCACCCAATCAAACGGGGCGGCGGGTATGAGCGTCGCCCGGTAAAGGCCCTGAGCGGCTGGGGGGGCTGCTTTTTTAAGCACCAGGACCACCAGGTGCGCGATAACTCCGAAAATTACGGCCCCAATCAGGACGCCCAACCAGTGAAAAAATGCAGCCATACGAGTACAAAAGCGGGTTTTGCCTAGGTACGGACGGCTGGCAAAAGGAGCTTAAAACCCGGCAGTAAACCGGGGCACAAGGCCGCACAAATAAGCACAACAATAAGCATTTATACTATTGATTACCAATAATATACAGTTTTTAAAATGCGCGCAAATTACTGGCTTCTAGGACTTTGTTGTTTTTGTTTGGGCTGCGCCGCATCGCCCATCACCAAGCCCTAAAAGCCTTTTTTCTTCGCGCGAAACACAATTTGTGTTATTTGAGCTATTTGTTCTATTTGTAGGGCTCATAACTAGTTGATTTCCAAAGTCCCACAAGCACAAAAGGAAACTTTTGATTCGCGAAAGGAAACCTTTGATTCGTGAAAAGACACTTTTGATTCGTCAAAAGGAAACCTTTGATTCGTCAAAGGGAAACCTTTGATTCGCGGAAAGACATCACCAAAGGAAACGGTTGCTAATTATAGTTACCTTTGGTCTGTAATCAGGTAAGCAGCAGCTTTAGACACTATGAAACAGGCCCTAGAAGTCCGTCATCACAATGCTATTACAACGGCCCGCTACGAGTATAGCGAGCTACAAATGGACCTGTTTTTCTACTTGCTCTCGCAGCTGCGGAAGGATGACACAACCGGACTATATGAGATTGTAGTAAAGGACCTTAGCGAAATTACCGGCAAGAAATACGCCTACAACTACCTACGCAAAGCAACGGAGGGAATGGGCTCTCGAATGTTTGAGGTTATGACGGAAAAGAGCTACAAGCAGCTCTGGATGTTTCAGCACATTGAATACATGACCGGGGAAGGTCGGATTGAAATGAAGCTGTCCGAATCCATCCGGCCGTATCTGTTCGACCTCAAAAACAACTTCACGAGCTTCGAGCTGCTCTCGGCGCTGCGCCTAACCAGTAAGCACGCCAAACGCATCTACACGCTTTGCAGCCAGTGGAAAGATGTGGGCGAAACCAAGAAATTCGACCTGCTGGAATTCAAGAAAATGCTGGGCCTAGTCGATGCAAAGGGCAACGAGGAATACACCAAGGTCACCATGCTCAAAACCAAAGTGCTGGATATTGCAGTAAGGCAAATCAACGAGCACACGGACCTTAGCATCAGCTACACACTAGAAAAGAAGGGCCGCGCCTTCAAAAACGTGGTTTTCACGGTCAAGCCGCAAGTTGTGGACGTGGTGGCCACGTTGCCCGACCTGGGGGCTACTGCTAACCCGCTGCCGGGAGTGGCCGCGCATCAGGTCGAAAACGCTGGCAGGCTACTCGCGCAGCTCAGCATCACTACGCCCGACCTAGTGGCGCAAATCTTGGCCAGTCCGGCGCACGTCGCCGCCTGCAACAAGTTCGCCCACGACTTGAAAACCGGCAAGTACACCAAGTCGCACTCCCTCTCGGGCCTGCTGCTTACTGTTTTGGGAATCAAGAAAGCCAGCAATGGGCCGCTGTTCGACAAACCCACAAAAGCAGCTAAGCCTAGTCTTGGCTAAGAGTTTAGTCTACCTGTTTCACTTACTTTCAAAAAGCACCAGGCCGAATCCCTGTACCTTTGGCTTTTCCTTCCCTGGTTTGCTGATGGCTCCGCGCCCACTCTTTCGGCTTTTGCTTCTGCTGCTCGGTAGTTTCTACCTGGGCGGCGTGTGCGAGCTGGACGCGGCCGAGTGCCGGCAGAACTACGCGCAGGAAACCCATGAGCACGTTGTGGCCCGTGCCGGCGTGGACGTATCAGCCCCGACCGCGCAACCCGACGAGGTGCCGGATGCGCTGCTGGCGCAGTGGGTCGCGCCCACCTCCCGCCCGGCGTTTCGGCCCTTCGCCGGTTCGCCGGCCTCCTGGCCCTGGGTAGCCAACCCACCGCCTCCGGTGCGCCGGCTCTACCTGCGCTACGCCGTGCTGCAAGTCTGATTTCCGGGTCTACACTCGCCCTGGCGGCTCTTTTGTGAGGGTCGCCTGTCCGTGTTTACCCGTTTTTCAGCCTTACCGGCGCGCTGCGCCTCTCCCCATGAAAGTCTTGTTTTTACTGCTGGCACTGGTAATCAGTGCCGGCGCGGCTGTGGCCCAAAGCCCGCTGCGGGTGCTCGTGCACGACGAGCGCACCAAAACCGCCTTGCCCGGCGTGACCGTGGCCATTCCTTCCCTGGGCCTCGGCGCGGCCACCGACGCCGAGGGCCGGGCGACCCTGTCCGATGTGCCGGCCGGCACCTACCAGGTGCAGTTTTCCAGCATCGGCTACGCTTCCCGCACCCTGCCCTTCACCTTGCCCCAAGCCGGCGACGCGCCCGCCCTGGTCGAGTTGGAGCCTAGCAGCCTGGAATTGCAGGGCGTGGTGGTCGAGGCCACCCGCACCGGCTCGCGCATCGAGGACGTGCCCGTGCGCATCGAGGTGCTGGGGCCGGAAGAGCTGGCCGAAAAAGGCAGCATGAAGCCGGCCAACATCGCCATGCTGCTCACGGAGGCCTCGGGCATTCAGCCCCAATTCACCTCCGCCAACTCCGGCAGCGTGGCCTTTCGCATTCAGGGCCTGGACGGGCGCTACACGCAGCTGCTGCGCGACGGCTTTCCCCTCTACGGCGGCTTCTCGCAAGGTTTGAGCCTCGTGCAGATTCCGCCTTTGGACCTGCGGCAAGTGGAAATCATCAAGGGCGCGTCCTCGGCCCTCTACGGCGGGGATGCCATTGCCGGCCTGGTGAACCTGGTGAGCAAGACGCCCACCGAAACGCCCGAACTGAACGTGCTGCTCAACCAAACCCACAAGGGTGGGCGCGACCTGACTGCCTTCTACACCGGCCGCACCGGCAAGCTGGGGCTGACCTTGCTGGCCACCCAAAACACGCAGCAGGCCCGCGACGTGAGCGGCGACAACTTTACCGACCTGCCCCAAGTGCAGGCCACGACGGTGAATCCGCGCCTGTTCTACTACGTTTCCGATTCGACCACCCTCTACGCGGGCCTCAATGCCACCGTGGAAACCCGCGCCGGGGGCTACTTGCCTACCCTGGACAACCCGGCCACGACCGGCTACACCGAACGCAACCGCTCGGACCGCTACAGTACGCAGCTGCGCCTGGATACCCACCTGGGCAGCAAGCGGGTGCTGACGGTCAAAAACAGCGTCAGCAGCTTCACCCGCCGTATTGAAGCGGGCAGCAGCTACTTTGCCGGCGGGCAGCTCTCGACCTACTCCGAAGCCTCGCTGCTGGTGCCCATCGGCGCGCACCGGGCCGTGTTTGGGGGCAACGTGCTCACCGATGACTTCCGCGAAACGGCGGCCGTAGCCGCTTCAGTTGCCCGCGACTACCAGTACCAGACCTACGGGCTGTTCGCGCAGGACGATTGGCGGGTACTGGAAAACCTGACGCTGCAAGCGGGCCTGCGCACGGATTATCAGCGTCCCTACGGCCTGTTCGTGCTGCCCCGCTTCTCGGCCCTCTACAAAGCCGGCGAGCACGTCAGCCTGCGGGCCGGGGGCGGCTTCGGCTACAAAGCACCCACCATCTTCAGTAGCACCACCGAACAGCAAGCCTACGTGAACGTGCGGCCCCTCGACGTGGCCAAGCTGCAAGCCGAAACCTCGCGGGGCCTCAACGCCGACGTGACCGTGCGCGGCCGGGTGGATGAGCTGAATATTTCGCTCAACCAGGCCGTGTTTTACACCCGCCTGGACCACACGCTGATTCCCGATGCCGCGCAGCTCGCGCTCGGCGTGACCGATTTCCGCAACGCGGCCTCGCCCATCACGGCGCGGGGCCTGGAAACGAACCTGCGCCTGGGCGTGGAGGGGCTGCAATTCTTCACCGCCTACACCTTCACCGACACCAAACAGACCTACGACCAAAGCCAGCCGGCCGAATTGCCGTTTGTCTCGCGGCACCGCCTGGTGCTGACCACCGTGTACGAGGCGGAAAAGAGCTTCCGCCTGGGCCTGGAAGGCACCTACAACGGCCCGCAGTACCTGGGCGACGGGGCGCGGCAGGGGCGCGGCTTCTGGCTGCTGGGGGTGCTGGGCGAAAAAATATTTGCCCCGCACTTCTCGGTGGTGCTCAACGTGGAAAACTTCCTCGACGTGCGCCAAACGCGGTTTGAGCCGGTCGTGCTCGGCACCCCGGCCGCGCCCACGTTCCAGCCGCTGTACGCTCCCCTGGATGGCATCGTGGGCAACGTGGCGCTG
>NZ_RWIU01000012.1 GCF_003944765.1 Hymenobacter perfusus | reverse complement strand
CACCGCCGGCACCACCTCGTTGTGGATGATAAGGTCGATGAGCCGGTCGGGCTGGAAATTGCTGACGCCAATGGCCTTGATGCGGCCTTCTTTGTAGAGCTCCTCCATCGCGCGCCACGCGCCGTGCACATCGCCGAAGGGCTGGTGAATCAGGTAGAGGTCAAGGTAGTCCAGGCCGAGCTTCTGCAGCGACGTTTCAAACGCCTGCTTGGCCCCTTCGTAGCTGGCGTCCTGCACCCAGAGCTTGGTAGTGATAAACAACTCCTCGCGCGGCACCCCGCTGCGCTGAATAGCTTTGCCCACGGCCTCCTCATTCATGTAGGCGGCGGCGGTATCAATCAGCCGATAGCCCGCCTTGATGGCCTCGAACACACTGTTTTCGCATTCGATGGGGTCGGGCACCTGAAACACGCCAAAACCCAGGATGGGCATCTTCACCCCGTTGTTCAACTCAACAGTTTGCATGGTTTTTTACTTAAGAGGTTGACTAAAAGTGGTTATCGGACACCTACCTAATGAATAGGCCTACCTGTTTACGGTCTCCGGGGTTGCTATTTATGCTCCCCGGACGCTGGGCAAGGCTGCTTGCACGATGGGCTCATCTGCTTCCAATTTGCTCCACAAAGGTCCGGTAGTCCCGCTCGTCCCCAAAAAAGGAATCAAACGAATTAGTATACTTTTCAAACAATTTACGGAGGTGAGAGCGGCCATTGAGTCCTGCTCCGCTCACGCATTAAGTTCCTTGGTAATTGTGCGCAGCTAGGAGAGCATCAAAAAGTGTGGGGCAGTCGCGGTCACCAAGCTCTTGAACACTGTTGGCGGAAGCCCTGCCGGTAAGCGCTAAACCCAATTGCCTCACACTTTTTGATGCTCTCCAAAGTTGGTCTGCATGTCGCGCATCTTCTGCCGGTCGCCCAGCATCGCCCGGCAGCTGAGCTTGCCGGCCGCGTCAATGAGCACCACCGTAGCGTGGATGTGTGGGGTCTGCTCATCAAGGTGCAGCACGGGGTTGAACACGATGAGTATTAGTTACCTCAAGTCGTCGGCATAGTAGCCTCAACTATCTGTTTGCAGAGTAAGGGGCTGTGGGGGAAAAAGGCTGAATAATAATAGCGAAACACGCGTTTATAAATGTATGTTTTGCAAATGAGAGTGCGCCCATTATGTTTAATAAGTATAAGCAAGAACGTGAAAAACGCCCTTTTAGCCATGAAAAGCACCAATCTGTACCGTCCTGCCCGCCGCATCCCCGCCGCTCGTCTGGCTAACATGCGCGCCACCCACGCCGCCAAGAAAGCCGCAACTGAGCAGGCCCGCCAGGAAGCGGCCCAACTGCGCCTGGCCACGCCCGAGTTTACCGCCGTGCCCAGCCTGAAAGCTTTACCGGGTGGGCTGCATTGGTCGGCCCAGCAGCCGGTGCCCCCGATTGGGGTGTACGTGAGCGCCAACCAAGGCGGGAAGGTCGAAACGGTGAAGGTGTTGGGCTACTGTCACGCCGCCGGCTTTATCGGCCTCGTGACCCAGCCCTTCCACCCCGGCAGCCGACGTGCCCACAAGATGCACCCCCGCGCCCACTGCGTTTTCGGCAGCCAGATTGCCCAGGCAGCCTAGCTCCAGCAGCCGGATAGCTCCCAATCTGATTTTCTCAATAGGAAATATACCGCTATGAATACTACCCCCGCGCCGAAGCAGCCCCAGATTAGCCCCTGCCAGTGGCTGAATTCCGTGACCCCTTGCCCACAGTGGCTGGGCTATCCAACCCGCTTGAGCCTGCCAATCAACCTCGATTGGTCGGGAGATTCGGCCGTGCCTGAAATCGGCTCCCGCGTTCATATTCACATGAACGGCTTTGGTCCAGCCGTCGTGCGGGCCTATTTCCACGCCGACGGGTACTTAGGCGTAATCTGCCAGCCGGACGAAATGCCTGACTGGTACCAAAAGCAGGCACCCGGCGTAACGCTAGGCCATTTCTTTGGCCGCGAGTTGGAGCCACGCCGGCCCCAGTCCCCGCAGCAGCTTGCGCAACCCGTGCCCAACTGCCAGGCCGAGGGAGTCGCCACTGCCACCGCGCAGGATTGGATACCGGAGTACCCTCCCCAGGAGGAGCCAGACGACAACCAAGACAGCGGGGAGTACCCCGAGCATCCCGGCGACGAGCAGCGGGACCAGTAGGTAAGTCGCGGAGGCATCCCTTTCTTTTTCCCCAACTGCCCCTCCCCTCTTTCAATGCATGCTGGCCGGTTGCTGCGTTCATTTTCTTGAGCACAATGCCACTACTTTACCGGCGCTTGCGTTATATTCGTGTACCCTTTGCCTCCTGCCATGAACTCCCCAGTAACCAACTTTCTCGCCCAGCTGACGACGCCGGAGTTTCAGAAATCCATTGGGGAGCAGCTGCGCGCTGAAGCAGCTGCCGCGAACACCTTCCTCTCCTACCGGGACGAGCAAGGCCGCTACGTGCACGAATACCCTGCCACCGGTGAGGTGTACGAAGTTTCGCTGACCCAGCCACAGACGCGCCGGCTACTGCTTGACGCTGTAGGAGCCTAGTGAGCGAAGCGCGGCCGGTGGAGCAGCAACCAGTACTCTATGTGTTCGCCGGCCCAAACGGCGCTGGGAAAAGCACCTTGTTCAATGCAATGGCTGCTCATAGTCCATCGGTAGAACAGGTGAACGGCGACGTACTGAAACAGCAGAACCCCCAACTCAGCGGCTTTGACGTGGAGGCGATGACCGCCCAGCGCATCAAGGAACTACGTGACAGCAGGGTTTCTTTCTCGGTCGAGAGCAACCTGGCCCAGATCAACGACTACAAGCTGATTCATGGCGCGAAATCCGCCGGCTACCGCGTTGAGTTGGTGTACGTCAGCCTGGAGTCGGTGCGCGAGTGCCAGGACCGGGTACTGAGCCGCGTAGCCAAGGGCGGGCACGACGTGCCCCCGGCCATCATTGAGCAGCGGTACCACCAGTCCCTCTCCCTGCTAAAGCAGAACTATAAGGAATTTGACCGCATCGAGCTGATAGACAATACCAGCCGGGTGCGCTCATCGAAAAGGGGCTGATAGCTCCTTTGCAGTCACCACCGCCGGAGTGGGTGAAGGGTGTCGTGACCCACGTCCAACGGATGGAGCGGGTTAACCAGTTGTTAGCCCAACCGGCAGCGAACATGCAGCAGGCAACTATCCGGGTTACGGAAGCAGCGCGGGCACCAGGTGCCCGCGGCCAGGCTGAGGCGGTACAAGCGGCCGTTCGCCTAAGCGGGGCCCAGGTAAGCGACGTGCAGCCCGCTGCAGCGTCAGAGCAGGGCCAGCGGGTTAGCTACCTGAACGTGCAGTACAGCTTGAAAAGCCCGGAGCTAGAGCGCATCAGCACTACGCTTGACGCGGTGCACCGGCAGTCTGGTAGTGAAGTGATGGAAAGCGCTAAAGACCAGCAGCGTCGCCAGGCTCTAAGCCAGGCGCGGGAGGCCGGGCAGAGCCGGGCAACTGAGCGTGGCCAGGACCAGCAGGAGCGCTGACCTCTCCCCTCTCCCCTCCCCTATTCAAGTGCTGCATAGAGGGGGCTCTCAGAAAACGGAGAATATAGCACGTTAAGAAATTCGCCCTTTTGCCGATGCAGCTGGACTCTAGGTTCAAGAGGGGGCGCCGAAATCTTCTAGCCTTCTTCGCCGGCCCGGAAATGCTTGTTAAAGACTAGGATGAGAAGGAAAAGCTCACCCGGGAAAAACTCAAGATGCCCTGCAATGGCTGCGAAGCCTGCCCATGCAACAGCAAAAGCGCCGCGTTCCTTACCAAGAACGCGGCGCTTTGCCTGCCGTTTTACCGGATCTGTTATTCCACCACGAGGCGTACGACACTGGCGCCGGCGTGCACCAGGTAGAGGCCGGTTACTAACCCGCGTAGCTCCAGCTGCGTGGTGCCGGCCGGGTAACGGCGCAGCACCTGGCCCTGCAGGTTCAGCAGCTGCACCTCGGCCCCGGCCGGGGCGCCCAGCAGCTGCGCCGTGGCGCGGGCCGGGTTGGGGTAGAGCTGTAAGGCCGGGGCGGGGCCGCCGGCCACGAACTGCACCGGCGAGTGAGTTTGGGTCCCGTCGTTGTCCTGTTGCACGAGGCGGTAGTAGGCGGCGCCGGCTTCGGCGTCGTGGTAGGCGTAAGAGTTGGGGGCAGTGGCGGTACCGTGGCCGGGCACGAAGCCCAGCGGCTGCCAGGCGCGGCCGTTGAAGCTTTTTTCCACGCGAAAACCGGCGTTTTGAAGCTCCTGGGCCGTGGTCCAGCGCAGTTGCACTTGACGGGCGCTGGTGCGCCGGGCGGTGAATTGGGTAAGCTGCACCGGCAGCGGGATGGCTTGGCCGGTGCCGTTGTTGAGGCGAACCGATATGGCAATATCGCGTAGGTTGGCCGTGACCAGATCCAGGTCGCCGTCGCCGTCCAGGTCACCCAGGGCCACGCTTTGGGGGCCTCGGCCCACGTTCACCGTGGTACCAACGGCAAACCCGCCCGCCCCGTCTCCCAGGCATACCGAAACACTACTGGAGCCCGTGCCGTCGGCTGTCACTAAGTCCAGCTTGCCGTCGTTGTTCACGTCGCCCAGCATCACGCCTCGGGCCTCGGTACCCACGCGCACGGTGGTGGTGCCGCTGAAACCGCCAAAGCCGTCGCCCAGGCGCACCGACGCCGTGCCGTTTAGGTTGGCCGTGACTAGGTCCAGGTCACCGTCGCCGTCCAGATCACCCAGGGCCAAGGCATACGCACCGGAGTTTACGCCCACCTCCGTGGTACCGCTGAAACCGCCGAGGCCGTCGCCGAGGCGCACTGACGCCGTACCATTGGTGTTGGCCGTGACCAGGTCCAGCTTGCCATCGGCGTTTACGTCGGCCAACACGACGTCGTAAGGACCGGTGTCCACGCCCACCTCCGTGGAGCCGCTGAACTGGCCGGTGCCGTCGCCCAGGCGCACCGAGGCCGTGTTGACGTCGGTGCCGGTGTTGGCCGTAACTAGATCGAGTTTCCCGTCGCCATTCACGTCGCCTACAGCCAGGGTGTACGGGGTGCGGCCTACGCTTACGGTAGTGGTGCCGCTGAACCGACCGTTGCCGTTACCCAGGCGCACCGACACCGCATTGGCACTGAAACCGGTGGCGAGAATATCTAACGTACCGTCGGTGTCAACGTCGGCCAAAACTACAAACTGCGAGCCTCCGACGCTCCCATCAACGTCGTTATTTTTATTGAACTGGCCGAGGCTGTTACCCAGGCGCACCGACGCCGTGTTGGCGCCGTTGTTGGGGTCCTCTCAGAAAACGGAACAAATAGCACGTTAAGAGCCTATCCGGAAAGAACAAGTTGTAGCCAGGGGCCGGACCTTTGAGGTAACCACGCGCTCATTGTTCCATTTATCCGACTACAACCGAGTACGAAACTAGCATTCATCCCGACTTTCTGCCCACGGCTGCGCTTTGGGCAGCCGTGGAGCCGCTCTTGCCGGCGGCCCACCGGCTGGGCCGGCCGCGTGTCTGTGACCGGCAGATGTTTTTTGCCATCTTTTATGTGCTGCGGGCGGGCCTGCAATGGAAGGCGCTGCCGCGCTGCCTGGGGGTTGCTTCGACGGCCCACGACCGGTTTCAGCGGTGGGTGGCAGCGGGCGTGTTTCGCCAGTTATGGGTACTGGGGCTGTTGGAGTTGCACATAGAAAGTCGCCTGGACTGGTCATTTCAGAGCTTGGATGGCTGCCAGACCAAAGCGCCGCTGGGCGGCCAGGCCGTGGGGCCCAACCCGACCGACCGGGGCAAGGGCGGTGTCAAGCGCCACCTGCTCACCGAAGCCCAGGGCTTGCCCGTGGGTCTGGCCGTGACCGGGGCCAACGTGGCCGATGTCATCCAGGTGCAGGCCGTCTTCGACTCGATGCCCGTGTTGCCGTCACCGGATACCGACGAGTTTCCGCAAGGCTTCTGTGCTGATAAAGGCCACGACGCAAAGGCCGTACGGCACCTGATCCAACAGCGGGGTTACGTCGACCACATCCAAAGCCGGGACCAAGAGGCCACGCTCTGTAAAACACCGGGCTACCGCGCCCGCCGCTGGGTCGTCGAGCGCACCCATTCCTGGTTCAACCGGTTCCGCCGCTTGCTCATCCGCTGGGAGAAGCAGGTTGACAACTACGAAGCCCTGCTACATCTTGCCTGTGCCAACATCGTTTGGAAACAGTCCCTACTTTTCGGATAGGCTCTAAACCAAAAAAGTAAAAGCTGGAACTTGGCCTCGAAATGTGTTATTGATAACTGACGACTTTTTTAAATCACATCCTTCCTGCAACATTCCACTATAACATGGCCAAAAAAACTACTAAAGTACGGACGGCTGCAAAAGCAGTTTCGGCAGTGCCCAAGCCCAAGAAAAGTGCCACTCCCAAGCAGACAGGTGGCGGTGGCGGCATTTTTGAGGAAGAAGTTATCGCCTGTTTCTTGGTAGATTTGCTGATGGGGCAGTCCCCTTTTGAAGAGCCAAGTGGAAAGGTCATCCAGCTCGACACCCAACGACCGGCTGCCGTCTGGCCCCTCGATGATTTGCTTTTGGTTGTGGAAACTTCGCCGGGTAGAACCCACCGCGTGGCGTGCTCCATCAAGAGCAACCAGCAGTTCACGGCACAAGGTTTTCCGGCGGAATTCGTGCGCAGCGCCTGGGAGCAGCTGCTGACCACGCCTCCGGAGAAGTTCGATGCCGCCGTTGATTTCGTAGGGTTCATTACGTCCCCGCTCAACGCGGATTATGCCAGTGACCTGTCGGACCTGTTGAATCGGGCCGGGCAGCAGGACCCGGCTACCTTGGCGCAGGAAATTGATTTGGCCGACGTGGCGAACGAGCGGGTTCGCAAACTGTACAAAAGCTTTGCTTGTCCCGCCGATTTGGTGGAGCGGTACCCCGAGGCAGATACCCGCACCGGCTGGGGACTGTCGCGCCTGATTTGGCAGGCCTTTGACTTTGAGGAGCAGCAATCCCGCCGCGTGGTAGAGGTGCGGCAGCGCCTGCGGGCGGCACTCGTCTCGGAAACAGCGGCGGAAGCAACGGAGTTGTGGGCCGCCTTGTGCGCGGTTGGGAAAAAGTTGCGGCCCCACGCGGGGAGCCGGACGCTGGCCCGGTTGGCGGACGAGCTACGGTACCGTTTCCGGCTGCGCGAGTACCCCGACGACCGGGCCGACTGGGCGCGCGTGCGGGAGGCGGCAGAAAGCGCGGCGCGGCAGGTGCCGGAGCTGATTGGGGGCCGGCTCGTGCTGCCCCGGGAAGCCGAGCGCGCCGGCATAACGGAGGCTTTCGCCAGCCAGCGGGCACTGGTGCTGCGCGGCGCTTCGGGCACGGGAAAGTCGGTGCTGGCCCGCCAGGAATTATCGGAACGGGCCAGCCAAGAGCCGGTGCTCTGGCTCGATGCGGAAAGCTTGCGCGGGAAAACCCTGGCCGGGTTGCGTCAGGAACTAGGGCTGCAGGAAAGCCTGGCCACCTTGCTGCGCAACAACACCGCCGCCCGGGGCTTGTGCGTTATCGACCGACTCGACAAGGTGTACGACAACACGTTCGGGGTGGTGGCCGAGCTCATCAGGCTGCTGCGGCTGGACGCGCCCGGCACCCCGTGGCAGCTGCTGGTTCCGATGGTAAGCGACGAGTGGGACCGGGTGCAAAGCCGGCTGTTGGGGCATGGTATTCCGCTGGGCGCTTTTCGGGTAGTGGAAATCGGGGTGCCCGGTCCCGAGGAGCGGGAGCAAGTGTGGGCAGCCTTTCCGCAGCTGGCCCCGCTGCGACTGCGGCCGCACCTGAACGACGTGCTGCTGCGGCCCAAAATGCTGGATATTCTGGCCCGCAGCATTGCCCTGGACCAAGGGCTGGACGACGTGGTGGGCGAGGCGTCGGTGGCGGCGCGGTGGCTGCGTAATCTGGGGCAGGAGGGCACGGTCAAGCAGGAAGTGTACGCCAGGACCATGGCCGTCATCCAGGCCGATACGTGGCAAAACGCCCTGCCGGTCAGCGAGCTGCCGCCGCTGAACAACGAAGCCATCGAGGAGCTGGTGCAGCAGCGCGTGTGCGTGAAAAAGCCGGGCCGCGTGGCATTTGAACACGATTTGTACGGGGACTGGCTGCGGCTGGCGCAGCTGCGCGAGGAAGCCCGGCGGGGCAGCCTGGTGGCGTACCTGAGCGCGGATTCACGGCTGAACTCGCCGCTGTGGCAGCGGGCCGTGCGGCTCTACGGGGTGGCGCTGTTGGACGAGCAGCCCACTGCCGAGGCCTGGAAACGGGCATTTGCCGCGTTGGTACCGCTTGGCCAAACCGCACAGGATTTGCTGCTAGAAGCCACGTGGTACGCGGCCGACCCGGTGGTGCACCTAACCACCCTGTGGCCCTTGCTGACGGCCGACGACGGAACGCTGCTGAAGCGCCTACTGACGCATTTCATGCATGCCGCCACCCGCCCAAACGAGCGGATACTAAAGCTCGTGTCGCCGGATGACCCAGCCCTTTTGCAGCGGGCCGCTACGGTGTACCGAACGCCGGTGGTGGGGTATTGGCCCCACATGCTGCTTTTTCTGTATCAGCAACGGCACGACATTCCCTTCGTGGCCGGGCCGCAGGTGGCGGAGGTGGTGCATATCTGGCTGCGCTCCACGGTGTACGGTGTGCGCTACCGGGCAGAAGCCGCCGTCGTGGCTGTTGAGCTCGGGGATATGCTGCTGAAAGAGCAGCAAGCGTACGGGTTCTGGGCGGGGGGACTAGGGAAGACGGTGTGGCCCGCCGTACTGGAAGCGGCCGTGGAGGAGCCGTCGCGGGTTGCGCAGCTGGTACTGGAAGCTGCTGGTCGTCGGCCGGCGCGGTTCTTGCCGCCCCCCACCGCGCCCGACCCTGATGCGGGCGTGCGCAAGTCCTTTGATTTTGATGGGCCACCCCGCCCGCAGTGGCCCGAAGGGCCCGCCCGGCGCGTGGACAATGAATTGCAAAAAGCCGCCCTCGAAAGCCTGGGCCTGAAAGACCTGCTGCAGGCCGCGCCGGCGGTGGCCTACGAGCTGGCGCTGGCGCTGCTGATTGAGGAGCCCAAGCCCAGAAAAGCCTACCAGTTTGATACCACTTACGGCCTGGAAAAGCTGCGCGATTGGCAAGGCGCTTTCCCGCAAAATGGCCCTTTCCTCTTGTTTCTGGAACACGACGAGGCGCTGGGGATAAACCTGGTGCTGCAGCTGGAGAAGCGGGCGCTGGCCGGGTGGGCCGAAGACAGCGACCACGACGACCGGCCCTGGCCAGCTGCGCGGGAAAAAGACGAGCCTGCCCCTTCCGTTGTGCCCAGCATTCTGCTGGACCTGCCGGCCGGCACGCACAGCTTTACCGGCAATGCAAACGTGTACGGCTGGCACCAGGGGGCGCACCCCAGCAGCGGCGTGATGACTGGGGCGCTCATGGCCCTGGAGAAGTACCTTTACAATCGGCTCGATGCGGGCGAAGACATCACGGGCGTGCTTGAAGACCTGCTGCGGCGCGCCGGGTCGGTGGCCCTGCTGGGGGTGCTGGTACAGGTAGCCAAGTACGACACGGGATTGCTTCTTGGCGTGTTGCAGCCCTTGCTGGGCTCGCCGGAGCTGCAGCAGTGGGATAGTTGGCTGTGTAGCCGCAGAGGGTTTGGCGATGACTTTTTTGGACTAATTCGCTCCGAGCAGCGGCGCCAGGAGTTGCACAAATGGAAAAACCTGCCGCACCGCAAGATTTCTTTTCAAGAGCTGGCTCAACACTATTTCCTCCGCTTAGACGAGGGCCGAGTGTATTTCGCGGCAGCGCGCCTACGGTGGCTGGGCCGGCTGGCGCTGACCACCATGCCCGACACGTACGAAACCTTCAGCCGGTACTTCGACATCGCCAACTACACGTTTACCCCGATTTCAGAAACGGAACAGTACGCCGAATATCAAGAAGTACCGGCCAAGCGGAAGGAGCACGAAAACTGGCAGGCGACCCAGCGCTTGAACAGCATTTTGTATTCAACCGTCACCAAAAACAATATGCTCAAGCAAACGGCGGAAGGCCCCTTGAGCGATGAGGTACTTGAGCAGCTGTGGGCGGAAGCCGAGTATCTCGACAGCGTACGGGCAGAAGCTTTGGCCCAGGCCACCCCCATTAGCAGCGTCGCGGATGTAGCGGCCGCCATTGCGGCGATAGGCCTGCTGCGCGGCCGCGCGTGGCTGGCCCGGCATCCGCACAGGGCAGCCTGGTGCCGGGAAATTACCCTCTCCGGCGCTGTGCTGCTGTGGGAGCAGCGCAACGCGGAGCTGGACCAGCAAATCGGAACGGGCCTGCATTGGACGGACTTCCAAGCCGAAGGGCTGGCCGCACTCTGGGCCGAACACCCTGGAGACGAAGCCGTGCGCCGCGCCATAGGGCAGTGGATGCTGGCCGCGCCGATGGAGTGCGTAAGCCGGCTGGTAACGCGGGCTTCCGGCCACCGGGCCCTCATTGGCGAAGACTATTACCGGGCGGCGCATTTGCGGCTGCTACGCGCTGCGCACTGGTACCAGGTTCAATACCCGGATGGCAAGTCGCACCATCAGCTCGCTCCGAAGGCGCTAGCGAAGCTCGCCCGCCAGCGCGATGAATGGCTGACAGCCTTTATGGAGCGGCGCCTGAGTAACGCCCTGCCCGCGCTCCACGACGTGGTTGGTCCTAAACGGCCACGGCACAAAAAGCAACTCTGGGAAAGCGCCGGGCATCGGCGCGAGCTGGATTGGCACCCCTTTCACGAAAAGCTGATGGTGGCCGCCTACACCGGCCTGCCAACGCCCATGGCCGAACCTGGCTGGCTGCCTTTCTGGGAAGAAGCGTTGGTGGATACGCTGGCGCGCCTGCAACCCGGGCCCGAAGAAGCCCAGGTTGAGCTGGATGGCCACCTACACGAGTGGGACGTGTGGTTGTTTCAGCAGGTCGCCGGTTGGTTGGCCGATCTCCCGGCCGTCGAAGCCCGGCGACTGTGGGAACCCGTGATGGCTCTGGGGCTCTGGGCCCACGAGTGGGTCAAGGATTTTCTGAACGAATGGACACAATTCGCGCTTCGGCAGCCCGACAATCCGGCGGTGCGGCGGGTGTGGCAGGAAATGATTGACTACGCGCAGAATAGCCCCGCCTGGCTGCTGAAGGACCACCGGCTGGCGTACCACCACCGGGGCGAGCTGTGGCGGGCGCTGCTGGTGCTCGACTATACCACCCGCTGGCAAGCCCACCATGGCGCGCTGGCCGAAAGCTTTCATCCCCGCTGGGCCGCGTGGGCCCGGGCTCAACTGGGTGATGCGGGCAGTGCCGCCGCGTTGGCCCGGTTTCTGGCGCAGCCGGCCGCCGGCAGCATGGTGCTCGAAGGGTTGCCATGGCTGGCCCGGCCGGCAACGTATAGCCAGCCTGACGCCACTTACTGGCGAGAAGTAGCAGACCCGCTAGCCGACTTGCTGACGCACGTATGGCAGCTACCCGGTAATCAACTTCGGCAGCATGCCTCGGCTTTTGAGGCGTTCAAAATCCTGCTCGGGGTGCTGGTTGCCCGGCAGCATGCCGTGGGGCTGCAGCTGAACCAGTTGGTGGGGAAAAACTAGCGGCGTAGGCAGCTGAACTACCTATTTAGAGCGTGGTTGGATTTTGCTGAAAATGCTTTTAAAACGTCATGCTGAGCGCAGTCGAATCATGACGTTCTTTCAAATTCCCAAACACCCGTTTAGCGTCGTGGGCCCAACAACCTCGGTGCTGCTAGCCCCGCTGTCAGCCGTCAGCTCCAGGTCGCGGAGCAGCAGCGGCAGAAAGCGTGCGTCGAAGGCGGGCGCTTCGAGAAGCTGACGCCGGAAAGATGCCTTCGCCAGCCAGGTAGCCAGGGAGTCGCGCAATGGGGCGAATACGTTGGCCAGCAGGCAGTAAAAGCCCGTGTGCAGGTCCGTGGCATCGAAGACGAGTTCCAGAATGGGCTCTTTCTGCACCGTGGCGCGGGCCACCCACACGTACTTGGGCAGGGCGCTGATGAGGATGCGGCGCAGGGGCTCCCCCTCCACCGGGCGTAGGCGGCGCAGCTCATCTTTATAGTGGTTGCTGTAGTCGAGGTAAATGTCCCACACGATGTCGGACTGGGCTTTGATGGTATCGGTGAAAATCTGCTCAAAAAGCCCCACTTGCCGGAACACCTGCTCGTAGGTGATGCGAATCTCGGCCGTCAGGGGCACGAACACGCTGTAGAGCGAGCCAACGCAGTGGTCTTCCCACCGCTCAGCCATTTCCCAGTCGGAGCCCGCCGGCCAGGGCGTGAGCAGCTGGCCGTCCTCCGTAAAACTGTAGCGGGCGAAGGGCCCCATCTGGTCGTCGTGGGCGTAGAGACGGTCCAGCGCGTCGGAAGCCAGGGAAATGTCCTTGGTGGGTAACACGTTGGCCGCGGCCAGCCGGTAGCCGGTCACCGTTATCAGGTGGGCTTGGTCTTCCCGTCCGTCCAGCAGCAGGAAAAGCAGGACCGGCAAACCCAGGCGCAGGTAGGCGTAGATAAAGCCTTTGGCCCCGAGCATCTGCTCCTGCATATGGACGGTTACCGCCGCGGCGGTGGCCGCACCCCATTCGTGGGCCTGCCGGTAGGTGCGCAACTCCGCCACCAGGCCCACGGCCTGAATGGCTTCGCCAATCTGGGTCAGATCGAGCCCGGTGCTGGGAAAGGTGCGCCCCTGGCGGTAAAACAGGTTGCGGGCCGCGGCCGTGATATGGTAGGGGGAAGGCAGGGGTGTCTGAAATTGAAACGCCGTCTTGTGAAAGGCCATCCAGAGCGCGGTTGTCGCGCAGGCGCTCACGTTGTTGTCCTGTTCCTGAAAAATTAATGTTTCCACCGTGAGCTGCTTGCCCAACACGTTGACAGGGTAAGGGCGGCGGACCGGGTACACGCGCTGTTTGTCGGCCGCCGGAGTGTAGGGCCGCAGCAGCGTTGCCCCAATTTGCCGGGCAGGCAGTGGCTTGACGACGACGTAGCCCAGGTAGGAATCCCACAGGTCTGCGCCCGTGGCCGGGTCGATGAGCGCCGCTTCGAGCGCCGCCGGTTCGAAGGAGGCGCGAAAGAAATGCACCCGCTTGCACAATCGGTCATAGGACGTGAAGCCGCGGGCGTAATAGTCGGCGTAGTCGGCCAGAAACGACTGGCTCAAGTAGGGCTCTTCCACTAAAACGGTCTGGGCGCCCAGCCCGTCGTGGGCCGGGCCGAGGTACTCGGCAAAATAGTGAAAGTGCCGGCTGCGCCGGGTGGCCGCCGCATCCACCAGTTTGTTGCTGAGCGCCTCGGCCAGCGTATCGAGTGAGAAGGAATGAACCGAGTAGGAAATGGGCTGCGTCACGCGAGGAGAAGGTGGAAACGAGAAACTTCCGCACAAAAAAAGCGTCCGTTCCGGGACGCTTCCATGGGCCTGGCCATGCAGCTGGGCTTACAAGCGGGCCCGCACCTTTAGGCGGTCGCGGTCCACCACGGCGCGTTCATTTAGGTTATCGGCCGTGCGCTGCACACGGGTCACACGTTCCCGGTAGGCTTGGTCCTGAAACTTGGCCTGATCCCCGCGAAACTCAATCACTAGTTTGGCTTTTTCAGTTGTAGGCATGGCGTGGGAAGAGCAAAAAGGACGACAAAGGTACGCAATTGGAAAGCCCGTTTCAAACGTAGGCCAGCAATTGGGCTAATAATACAGCTTCTTACGCGAAAGACAAGCGGCCGGTCACCTTTGTTGCCCTGCTCCACCAGTGAGCCGGACTGTCCGTTGCGGCCGATGGAGGCAGTGGGGGCAAGAGCAAGCAGGAACGGGCAGCCGCTGCCCCGTTGGTCATCGCAAATGCAAGGGCTGTGAAACGCGAAGCAACCAATATGATTTAAAAGCCAATGGCGAGGCGTTTGTTTTTTGTCTTGTGCAAGCGTGAGTGGGGAAGTAATGTTCGATTACCATCCTTATCTTCCCGTTCATTAAAGCAGCGGAAGCAAGCAAAAAAACATGGCAAAACGCGCGGCAATCTGCATCGGGGTAAACCGGGCCGAAGGAATGACCCCCTTGATGGCCGCGACGAAGGGAGCCCGGGATTTTGCCGACTGGGCCACGGCGCAGGGCTGCGACGTGACGCTGCTGGTGGACGAGGGTTCGGACGAAGTAGAATCGGTCCGGATTTTCAAAGCCGTCCGGGCCGTCGTGGAGGCCGGCATTTACGAGCAGCTGCTGCTGTACTTCTCGGGTCACGGCGTGCTGCTGGCACCCGGCGCGGAATACTGGCTGCTGTCCGGCGCGCCGCAGAACCCGAACGAAGCCGTCAATTTGCTGCGCTCCGTGGAGGACGCCCGCAACGCGGGCATTCCGCACGTCATCTTCATCTCGGACGCCTGCCGTTCGGCCGGCCTGAGCGCGCCCCTTAATGGCGTGGTGGGAGGCAGCATTTTTCCCAATCGGGCGATGGGCCCGCAGAGCGGCGAAGTGGATGTGTTCTTTGCCACCCGGCCCGGCGACCCCGCCTGGGAAGTGCCGGAGGCGGAGGCCACGCCTCGCTACCGGGGCTTATTCACAGACTGCCTGCTTAAGGCCTTGCAAGTGCCCGGCAGTGCGCTGGCCGAAAATTTGCCCGGTAGCGCCCCTGTCCAGTCCATCATTACCTCGCGCAGCCTGAAGCCTTACCTGGAGAAACAGGTGCCGCTGGATGCCGCCGCCGTCAACATTCAGCTTAACCAGCAGCCGCAGGTGCGCGTTGAAACCGCCAGCCCCAAATTCTTCGCGGTTGCCCTGCCTCCTCTCTCCGGGACCGCATCACCGGCCTACCGCCATGAGTTCAAATACATCTTCCGGGCCTCCCGGGGCATGAAGGGCCAAGGCAGTTTCTCGGGGCCGGCGGCCGGCAGCAGCTTTCACCTGCAGTCCGCCGACGTTGCAGATGAGGTAGCAGCCGTAAAATTTGCGCGGGAAGTAGCCCGGTTGCGGGGGCACCCCGACCGCTTGCCCCCGGAAACGGAAACGGGTTTCATGCTCGTCGGTATAGCTTCGGAAATAATTGTCGCGCCCGGTTGGGAAATTGACCGCCCGACCGGACGTAACCAGGACCCCGAGGCGGAATATTTTCGCTTCAGACGCCCCGCCCGAGTGGTAGGGGAGGAGCTGCCATCGGCAACCGCGTTGCTCCAGTTTCGCAGCGGCACCGGTACCCTGCTCGCCATCTTGCCGGGCTTCATCGGGGTCGTCACGGTGGCAGAGTCACGAGTGCTCAACGTGAACTACATGCCGGCGCCGTCTGCTGCCCGCTACCGAGCGTACGAAGCCGGTGCCAGCGAACGGGAGGAGCTAAAAGCGCGGGCAGCGGTTCGTTCGCGCCACGGGGAGTTTGACCCCACGACTTCCTTACCTGCCTTGCTGGAAGCCCGCGACGGATTTGACCCAACGCTGGGACTTTACCTCGCCTACGGCTACGCGCAACGCGGAAAGCAGCAGGAGGTACTCACCGTACGGCATCGGCTTGCCCACGACCAGAGTTTGCCGCTGCTTTTTGATATCGAGCTGCTAACCTCCCGTTATCAGGCAGCCCCCGCAGCCGCTGAGGCCGCTCCTATCGTGCCGCAAACGCCCCTACTGGCGCAAGGATGGGCCTTGCTTACCCCTGATAATCCACTGTACCAGCCGCTGCACGGCCGGCTACGGCCTCACCTGCTGCCGGCCTTGTGGACAACTTACACCGCGGAAGGCGTCGCCATTGCCCTTGCCGCGCTATCCCCCCCCGAAAACCCATGAAACTAGTGATGATACACGGCCGAGGCCAGGCCAGCCAGCAACCCGAGCAGCTCAAGCAGGCCTGGCTGGCGGCGCTCCGCCGCGGCTGTGACCGGGGCCAAGTGCAATTGCCGGCGGATACCGTTGTGGAGTTTCCCTACTACGGCGATTTGCTGGCCAGCCTGGTTGCGCAGGTGGGAACCCCTCTGGGGCGCGAGCTGCGGGCCAAGGGCGCCATGCCTACGCCCAACGAGGCACTTCAGGGCGAAATCCTCATGGAAATTGCGGCCCGTGCCGGGCTGCGGGATTCTGATATCCGCTTGGAAGCCGGCAACCTGCCCATTCAAAAAGGCCCGGCCAACTGGGAATGGGTGCAGGCCATCGTCCGAGGGCTCGACCACATCCCGGGCCTCAACAGCCGATTAATCGAAGCGTTTACGCGGGATGTACACGTTTACCTGACGTACGCCGGCGTACGGGCCCAGATAGACCAAGTGATTGCCGCCGCGCTGGGCGATGACCCGTGCGTGGTCGTGGCTCATTCGCTCGGCAGCGTGGTGGCGTACAATGTGCTGCGAACCCGTCTGGCCACGCCCCGGTACCCGCAACTGGTAACCGTGGGCTCGCCGCTGGGTATTCGGGCTATCAAGCAGCAGCTGGCCACGCCGCTGGTGTCCCCGCCCTGCATTGGGCAATGGTTCAACGCTTACGATGACCGGGACGTGGTTGCGCTCGTGCCTTTGGATGAGGAGCGTTTCAACGTCACGCCCCCCATCGAGAATAAAGGTGATGTGCTCAACTTTACTGAGAACCGCCACGGTATCGAAGGCTACCTCGCCGACCCAGTGGTGGCGCAGCGAATAGTGCTGGGTCTGCAGGGCGGGTAAGAGATAATCATCGATGCTGGTCTTAAATCAGGAATAGTGGGAGGTGTTCTCAATTAGAATGCTACCTTGGGTATCGCATGTTACTGACTGATTTGATGTGGGCGGAGCTATCTTCACCGCTGCCTGGGCAGGCTGGGAGGTGTAGGGTGAGGGCTACTGACACGCGGGTTTTGAGAAGACAATGCTGTGACAGGAGCGTACTAGGGAATGCGCCAAAAGAGATTGAACTGTTTGTCTTGTACTGAAATTGAGGTGGTCTAGCTAAGCCGGACAGAGTTGGGACGTTGTTTTGAATTGAGTTTCGAAGTGATTGGGCTACAGGTAGCCGAGGGCGGAATGGCGTCGTTCGGCGTCGTAATAGGCGATGTGGTGGCTGATTTCGAGCTTGGCCTCTTCTAGTCCAGGGAAGCTTCCGCCGTCGAGCAGTTCGGCTTTGAAGCGGCTCCAAAACGATTCAACGTGGGCGTTGTCGTAGCAGTTGCCCCGCCGGCTCATGCTTTGCAGCGCGCCGAGTTTAGCGACCAGGTCTTTAAAGCGGGTGGCAGTGTACTGGCGGCCTTGGCCGGAGTGCACCACGAGCCCAACCGGCGGCCGGCGCACCGTCAGGGCGCGGCGCAGGGCCTCGCTGACTAGGCCTTCGGGCATGGTCTCGCGCACATCCCAGCCCACAATTTTACGCGAGCAGCGGTCGAGCCACACGGCTAGGTAGAGCCAGCCGCCGCCTTGGCGGGGCAAGTACGTGATGTCGCCCACCCAGACCCGGTTGGGGGCGGTGGGGACCGGTTGGCCCAACAAACGGTTGGGGGCGGTGGGGACCGGTTGGCCCAACAAACGGTTGGGGGCGGCCCGCACGGCCGGGTCCGAATCGGTGATGCGGGGCACGAACGAGCGCGGCTGCTGGGCGCTGGCCGTGTACTTTCAGCACCCGGCGGATGCGCCAACGGCCCATGCAGTGGCCTTCTGCCTGCACCTCGGCCCGTAGCCGGCGCGTGCCGTAGCGCTGGCTGTGTCGCGCAAACGCGTGGCGCACGGCTGCTTGCTAGACCGGCTCGGACACGGATTGGTCCTGCCGCCGGCACCAAGCGTAGTACGCGCTGGACGCGCACCTCCGGGTCGCGGGCCACTTCCAGGCTGCCCACCTCGGCCACCACCAGCGCCTGTTGCTAGCGATAGAGTAACTTCGGACTGGTGCCCAACTGCTGGGCCGCGGCCTGGGTGCTGCGGCTTTCGCGGGCCAGGCGCAAGGCTTCAGCCTCGAAGGCCTCGTCGTATTTGCGTCGTTTATCGGGCGACGACCCGCTCTTTTTTGCGGTCATAACAGAAGGAAGATGCGTCCTAATTCTGTCCGGCTAAACTAGACCACCTCAATTCATCGTATCGCGTTCACGAAAAGGGTGAATTCCCTTAGCGTGCTATATTTTCCGTTTTCTGAGAGGTCCCCAAAGACGCCGGCAGCAGGTCACCGGCAGTGGGCGCGGGCGGGGTGGATTGTGCGAGCGCGGGCAGCGCGGCTATACCTAAGGCCAGGTGGCCAAGCACTCCCCAGTGGGGGGCACACACCCGCCGGGCAAACCGGGCGAACAACCCGGTTGCAATACGAGATACCATGAACAGCAGGAATAAACGTTATTCGATAGGAAAGGAAAAAAGGTAATATGACCGGCTTGCAGTACAGCTACAGATCGCTTATCCACAGACAACACCCGTCGCAAAGCAGGGTGAAGGTCGCAATAAAGTACTAAGATTAGCACACCCTCTGTGCTTTCTTTTGATTGGCAAGTACTCTTCGGACGGGTGAGCGGACCGGGTACCGTGGTTGCCATTGGCTACGCAACTGAGTTCTGGCACCCGTTGTGATTCAGTTTAATAGATAGGACACGTGCATCCGATCAATGCAGTGTTTCGAGTGCTGATTCACCTTTAAGAGGGATGTCCATCAGTGTCCATAGAACATTGGCTATTGGTGCTATTTGTTCAATAAAATGGTCGTGGCTGTTGCAGAAGTGCTAGCCGGCAAGGTCCTGAATTCGTAGCGGGAAGATGCAAGGCAAGAAATGATTTCTTGATAAAGAGGTGGTCCGCTTTTGGCTTAGCGAGCGGGTACCGCCCCATAATCTCTGCCGCCGGCTGGCCGAGCTCGTCGACTGGTCGTTTCTCTACTCGGAAATGCAGGCACTTTACAGCCACACCGGGCAGCCCTCGCTCGACCCGGTCGTGTTCTTTAAGCTCGTGCTGGTGGACCGGCTTGAAAACCTGGTCAGCGACCGCCGCCTGGTCGTGGGCTGCGCCCTGCGGCTGGACATCCTCTGGTTTCTGGGCTATTGGTTAGACGAGCAATTGCCTTGGCACTCGGCCGTGAGCCATACGCGGCCGCTGTTTCCGGCCGCTGTCTTCGAGCGTCTGTTCGACCACGTCGTTGCCCAGTGCGTGGCCCGGGGCCTAGTAGCGGGCGACACGCCGGCCGTCGATTCGGCCCCCGTCAAGGCCAACGCCTCGCTGGATAGCCTGGCCGAAAAGCAGGCACAGCAGCCCCAAGCACCATACCGGGCCGGCGCAGGCCCGCCACGTCGGGCACCGTCGGCGCCGCCCCTTATCACGGCGCCCGCACATCACTTGCGCCGCGAAGCCGCCTGGCAAGCCAAACGTCGGGCCGAACCTGGGCCCTGGGCGCGCAGCACGAAAAAGCGCGTTTGCTCAGCAACAAGACGCAGTATAGCCCCACCGATCCCGACGCGCGCATTTCCATCAAGCCCGGCAAGGACCGGGACCTCAACTACCTCTGCAGCCTGGCTGTGGACACGGCCTGCGGCGTCATCAGCCACGTGCAGGCAGATTTTGCCGACAGCCGCGATAGCTTGCATTTGCCCCGCTTGCTCATCGGGCTGCAGGGGCGCTTGGGCGCTAACGAGTTGTGCTTACGCGACCTGTTGGCTGATGCGGGCTACGCCAACGGTTCGAACTATGCTCTGCTCGAAGAGCACACGGTGACGGCCTGAGTACCGGTCTTTTGCCAGTATAAGGCCGAAATCGAGGGCTTTACCTACAACGCTCCGCAAGACGTCTACCACTGTCGGGCGGGCAAGGTGCTGCCCTTTCGCAAGTACGACACCACCACCGACGGCCAGTGGCTTACAATCTACTGGGCCACCTGTCAAGACTACTAGCAGTGCCCCTTGAAGCCCACCTGCGTGCCCGGGGCTAAGCGCAAGCAACTCACCCGCACGATTTACGACGCCCTGTAGAGCCGGGCCTGGCAGCGCCAGCAGAGCCGGCGGAGCCAACGCATACGCTGGGTCCGCCAAAGCACCGTGGAGCCCGTCTTCGGCAACCTGATTCATCACTACGGCCTGCGGCGAATGAACGTCAGGGGCCACGCTGGGGCCCACAAAACCATGCTGCTTACGGCCGTCGCCTACAACCTGAAAAAGCTGCTCAAGTGCCAGCCGCAGTTCCAAGTGAGCGCCGCCATGGCCCTGCCACAGCCGCTTGTAGCCGCTAAAAGGAGCAATCAGCGGCGAAAGAGCCGTTTCGCAGCGGCCATGTGGGTTTCGGCACCGCGCTTCCGGGCCAGGGCAACTAGGTAACCCGAGTTCTGCAACAGCCACGGTTTTATAAGTGAACCCTCGACTGAAGCAGGTATCTTCCGAATCAGAGCCTATACTTCGTGTTTCGGGTTGCTAATCTGGTAGTATGCCAGCACATACAAACAGCCCCACTCGCGTGCGGGTGGGGGCTGTTGTTACAATAGGTGCCGCTCTACTGCTCCGGCCCACACACCTGTAAGCCGGAGGAGCGAGGCAAACCTAGGAACTTTCTGCTACTTCCGCCGGTAGAAATAAAGTAATACTTTACTTTCGAGCATGAAACTGCGTGAGCGTTACCGTCAACTTCAGGATCCCGCCGTGGTGAAAGCCATGGTAGTGCGGTCCGTATACGCCTCTATGGCCCTTGAAGAGCAGACCGTGTCGATTGAGCGTCTGGAAGCACTTTACGAGCAGACCCGTCTTACTCCTGCTACAGGGGCCGCAACTGGCCGCTGATCAACTGTTGAAGCGAAGTCAGGTCGTAATTATCCGCCTGTCGAATCGCGTGTAAGTATCGAGTGCGGGCATTGCCTTGCTCCCGCTGGTATAGAACTACCTCTTCGTAGCCATAGGAATAGGCCAGCAGGTTGGTGAACAGGCGGGCAGTACGGCCGTTGCCGTTGGTGAAGGGATGAATGGCCACCAGACGATGGTGCGCATAAGCCAAAAGGCCGGCTACCTCATCCTGCGTGGGTTCATGGCCTAACAGCAGCTGGCGGTGGCGCAGTTCGTCGATGAACTCGTAGAGCAACTGAGGAACCCGCTGGGCTGCTGGCGGCAGGTAAGCCCCGACGTTGGGCACCTGTGTGCGCCATTGCCCGGCCCAGTCGTAGATATGGCCGAAGGCGCGCCGGTGCAGGTCCTGTAGCAGGAACACCGAGAGTTCAACCGGGTAATCCAACTCTTCCAGCAAGTAGCGCTCCACCGTGGTCACGCCCAATGCTTCCTGTTCATTGAGGGCGTCTTTGTTAGTTATCCCCAGCAGGTTATCCTCGGGGGCGTCGGTATAATGTCCCATGAAGGCAAAGGTAAACAGCTGACCACGCGCTTAAGTAAGCACTGCACGGACATATTACCGCGGCGCATACGGTAGCCTGACTCATTAAGCTCAGGAGCAATCCAAGACAAGAGCCCCACATACCAATCCTCGACAGTTGGTGTGTGGGGCTTAAGGGATGCGCCAAAGCTACAAGCTGTGAATTACTTACTTACCTGGCTGATGTTTATGCGGCTTCAGATCCGGGTGCTTTGGTTGATATTCCGGGGTAACTCTTCTTCTTCTATCAGGGGTACCATCTTCCTTGTTGGGTTTGGGGCCAGGTTTGATCGACATACTGAGTAGGGTAAAAGGTGAATGGAAACTATTTCATCATAGAGTTAAATATAAGGTGTTTATCGGTGTAAAAAATTCATTATTTAGTAAGACTAAAAAAAATAGCATAAGTAATAGATTCGGGGGCTGATATAGGTCTTTCAATACTCCAAGTTGTTGATGTTTTTCCAAGCTGATGAACTTGATCCCGTTGCTGAGAAGAAAAACCATCAGACTTTTCTATCCTGACACACTCTCATCCGCAACAGCAGTCCAACGACTCAGTAGTCGTCTCACCGCAGTTGCACTGAATTCTTTACCCCGGCGTGTGCGGTAGTCCCCATTCGTTAATTCCTGAGCGATCTGTTGTAGTGTATGCCCCTGTTGGCGGAGTAAAACGGCCAACCTAGTCGCCTGCCGATTTTCCTTATTCTCCCGGGCGTTCTGCTGACGCACCGCCTGACCGTACCGAATGGCATCAACTGTCAGGTTAACGGGCATTCCAAGCGCTACCCCTCGGGCTTTAAGAGCAGCCAGTGCCTCTTTGGTCCGTTTGCTGATCAGCTCCCGCTCGTGCTGGGCCAGGACAGCAAAAATGCCTACGGTCAGTGTGTTGGCGTCGGGCATATCGCAGCAGACGAAATCCACACCCGAGTCGCGGAGGGCAAAGATGAAGCCGGCGTTACGTGAAAGACGATCAAGTTTGGCGATGAGCAGGGTAGCATTAGCCCGACGAGCGTGTGCAATAGCGGTCAGCAGCTGCGGCCGTTGATTTTTCTTGCCACTCTCCACCTCTGTGTAATGATCCAGCACTTGCGCCGGGGCACGGGCATACTGGGCCACTGCATACTGCTGGGCTTCCAGTCCTAACCCGGAGATGCCTTGTTTGGTGGTGCTGACTCGGTAATAAGCAACGTACTGCTTCATGGCAGCAAATTATCACCGATTTATCATTTTACAAACGCCCGTTTATAAAATGATAAATCACTTCTCTCCATGTCATCCAAACAGTATAAAACCATAATTCGACCTTACTGCACAGAGTCTATTTTAGCACAAACGCAACTGGTGAGATATACTAAAACAGACTACGTATGCAGAGGCGAAGGAACCTTCTGCCGGGCCACTTGCAGCTTGTTATACCCTGGAAGTCTATCCTTGAGCTTACGTTTGCTTCACTTGAATTTCCTGTCAACGTCACCCCTTTTTTGTAGCGCTATATTTTCCTGATTTCTACCCAAGCAATACAGGAACAACTAACACTACAACCCCTTTTCTGTAGTCATATGCTATAGCCCTTACCTCACCTACTTCTTCCCTACTGCCCATTGCGGCTGCAGAAAAAAAACACCAGCCCATATGACTACAAAAAGAGGGTCTCCCTTTCAGCATTCGCTGTACCACTAACTACTTGTCGGTAAGTCAAGTATCCCTTTGCCTAAGATATATGACTACAAAAAAGGGGTCACCCTTACTTCTCGTTTACAACTCATGGGCTCCTAACGAACTCAAAGCATTGCCTTCTGACAACTTTTTACTTTCACTCAAAAAAACGACTCAAGAAACTAGTTGTTTTCTTCTTTTAAAGAAGTTTACTTAGTTTACTTGGCTCATAACTATTTGAAAATCTTTTATTTACACACTTAGATTACTACAAAAAAGGGGTTATATGACTACCAGAAAGGGGTGAGTTGCTACAAAAAGAGGGTGATGTAACTACCAGAAAGGGCTTATCAATGCTTGATATGCCTACAAAAAAGGGGGTATATGACTACATTATGCATAATGTGTAGCATAATGTGATGCAGATGCTTAGCTTGGCATTATGAAACAGAATGCTTTGGTAAAGGTAGACAACGCGGTACATCCCCTGATTGTCCAGCACAATGCATTGATTAATGCCCGCTTTGAGCTCAACACTACTGAGTCCCGTCTGTTTCTGGCGCTACTTAGTCGTATCGGCCGGGACGATACGCAATTTCAAGTGTGCCAGATCCCGGTACGGGAGCTCATGGCGCATAGCTCGAGCAACTCTACATACGATCTGGTACGCAAAACCCTTAAGCATTTTGCTTCCCGTACCTTGTTGATTGAGAAGCTGGATGCTACTGCCCGTCGCAATAACAAGCCCGATTTCTCCATTCTGCCCCTGCTGGCCTTTGCTGAGTATAAGCATCGCGAAGGCGTCGTGGAGGCCCGCTTCAATGATCTGCTGATGCCCTACCTGCTGCAGCTACGGGAAAACTTTACCAAGGCGCAGCTCACTGAACTGCTAAAGCTTAAAAGCAGCAACGCCTACCGTATCTACCTGCTGCTGCGGGAGTATGCCGCTTTCGGCAAGCGGGTGATGGCAGTAGCAGATCTTAAAAGTATTCTCGGGGTAGAGGAGGAATATGATCGGTTCACCAACTTCAAAGCGCGCATCCTAGATCGGGCCAAGAGTGAACTGGCCCAGACAGACATGGCATTCACGTACGTACTGGAAAAGCAGGGCCGCACAATCACACACATCTGCTTTTTATTCAAGCCCACCGGCACCGCTCTACCAGTTCATCCGGTCCCTGAAACTGACTGGGAAGCTACGCTGCTGGAGGCCGGAATCGCAGTTAAAAGCTTGGCGAGTATCAAGACCCAGCTGGAGAACGGGTACTACGACGAAGGTTACATCTATTTTGTGGTAGCGTATGTTCGACGGCAGGCGGCAGCCGGGAAGGTAAAGAAGGTGGGAGGAGCTATTTATAAGTCGTTAGTCGAGGGGTATCTGCTGGAAGACTACCGTCGCCAAGTACGCAGAGGCAGAGCAGAAGAGCCGACGCGTGGGCCAGCCAAGCCGGTGTTATCGTTACAGGAGCGGCACACACTCGACGATATTCACGCCATGTACGAGACGATGCAACAGCGTAAGCTTATTCCGGACGAGACATTTGAGGAGAACGTAGCCAGGGTGTGGCTTTCTGCCGGCTTCCGCCAGGAAACTGATGCGCAGGGTATCCAGTGGCTGATTAAGCCCTGAGTCCATCTGTTAGAATCCGCTTCCTCCCCTACTAGAATAGAAATTTTATTCTTGTTGTAAGTTCGAACTCGTATGCTGTTGCATGTAAACTAATAAGTATATATGAATTACTCTAATATAATGAGAAGTAAGCAAAAGATAATGAGCACATTATGATAATAAAATACACCTATTTCAGATCCTAAATTTAGGTATTAAAATAGGTGTGTACTTACACCTATATATAGGTGTAAGTACACACCTATTTGTTATGAGCTATATGTGCTTTCCGTACTTTTTCTGCTCCCGCTGAATCTTCTCTTGGATTGCTTCCAGAAGCCAGTCCTGCGTTGAGATTCCCAACTTTGGGCTGGTCGGCCTACGGGGGCGCTTTGCCCTCAACTCATCAATGACTGTTAGAGTAGAAGCAGGGAGCTTAATGTTGAAGTTTTTGAGTTTGACCTCAGTCACTTCAGAAGTCAGCGATGAACTTCCCCGGTTGATGACGGCTTCAATCTTCTTTTCATCCGCAGCCGGTACGGCAGGTATTGTTGCGGGCGCTTTGCGAACTGGGGGCTTAGAGATAGCCATACTAGTGCGTGACGTGGCGAAATAATACGTTAAGCTCGGCAACGGCTTTCTCATCCGTCGGGGTGTATTCAAACACAGACAAGCCCTTACTGGCTGCCGTAGCAAATGCCTTGCGGTTGACAACCGGAAAGTCCACGAAATTGAGTTCTTCGTTCTCTCGCAGTACCTCCATCGCCTCTGCGTTATCTATTCCCCGCGTATCAGCCTTATTCAGAAACGAAAAAGTCTGTAAAGGACTGGTCCGCACGTCCTGTACTTCGGAGAGCAGAGACAGGACTTTTGAGAGTGTCCAGATTTCGTACGAACGGGGCGCGAATGGTAACAGGTATCGATCAGACACGAACAGTGCTGCTCGTTGGCTGGATGTATCCCGCCCCCCTGTGTCAATAATGATGTGGGTATACTTAGGCTTAAGCAGTTCTACCTGGCGACGAACAAGTGCGCCGGTTAACTGCACCAAAGTGTAGCCCAATTCTCCATTCCTCGTTTCTCCCCGCCACGCAGTAAAGTCAGATGAGCTTTCCTGCTCATCCGCGTCAACCAGTAAAACATCATGCCCTTGGCGGGAAAGCCAGACTGCCAAATTAGTGGAGATAGTAGATTTGCCAGTTCCACCTTTTATTCCTCCTACGGTGATTACCATATGATTACTGTTGATTTATAGGTGTGAAAGAAGGTGTTATACAAGGTGTGTCCCGCAAAGAAATGAAAATAATATTCAAGGTGTAGAAAAAGGTGTGCTTCTTAACCTTGAACAAAACCTGTTTTAACAGCTGCTAGCAGGTGCAATTATACAGGATGACTTAAATAAAACAAAGCATCAATACGGGTGTAATTACAGGTGAGATAAAAAGTGTATTTCTACACGTGTTTTAAGGTGTAAAATCAGCGCTTCATAACAAGACTGTACTCCTGTCAGGAAAAGCTGCGCTTTGCCGGTAACCATTCTGTAACTGCGGAGAAAGTGGGTATACTGCCTCGCATCTAATGGGCTTGGTTCAGGAGTTATCGGGTCTTGGCTGGTACCAGTGCCGTAGCATTGGCCTCCCAGGAAGCTATCGGCAGGCGAAGGTGAACGACTACTGGCCGGCCGGCCCGCTGAATGAAATACATCCCTGGGTCCTTTTTCAACGTTACGTCGTGGCGGGCAGGCAGCCAATCAACGACCAAGTAACTGCGCGGACCGGGCGAGGTTGGCGGGCCGTCAGGATGAGGCCCAACCCAGGCAACACAGTGTCCACAGCCCAACGTTAAGCAAGCGAGCCCAGTACTGCTCATCAGACGTTCCTAGCAAGATGAGCTGTTAAGTGGGCTTGAGAAAATGATTACCAGCCCAGATGAGCAAGCCGCCGGCGATGCGGGTGGGCCAAGCAGAAGAAACCGTCTGGGGCATCGCGTAGCGCCAGGTTTACGCGTAGAGCAGCTCCACGCCGGTTGGCACGACCAGCAGCCCGCAGAGAATCAGTCCAGCCAGTCGCAGGTAATGCAGTATGCCCTGGGCCAGAGGACGGGCCAGCCAGAGAGCCCCGCCCATCAGCACGGCCTGCAGGCCCGGGTGCAGACCCTAATTATAGGCCAGAAAAAAATACTACCGACAGCATAATGAGCAAGGTGAGGGCTTGCTGATCAAGTTTGGAACGTTCGGTAAAGCTCATGTGAAGGAATTTAAGTTGGAAAGTACATGCAATGAATGCTTTACCGAAGTAGTCGGCTGGATACACGAGGTTTAGGGCAAAGCCGTTGGCAGGTTATCAACAGCAGCTTACAGGTAACTTGGATGTACCCCGCTGGCCAGCTTTTGTGTCGTCTCAGCCAATCGTTCCTCACGGGTATCATCCATATTAATGCACCAGTCAATTGCGACTGTGACATACTTCCACTGAACCATGAGCGCATCCAGCGGCGCAATGTATGTGGGTCGGGTCTCTTCCAAAAAGCTGGAAAAAGCGGAGTTTTTCAACAGGTTTTCTGCTTTACTCCTATTATTCGTCTTGAGAAGAATCTTACCGTCCTTCGTAACCATATATACGGTCAGCATTTTAACCAACGCAAACCGCTCCATATTCCACTTCTCCCAGGCCGTAATCATCAGGCCATGGTGCATTGCAGCGTCCGCGACGAGGCGTACTATATTCTCGAGTTCACCCACTTGATGTTCTGGATATCGTCTGGATCGTTCCTGAAAGACGAGGAGCACAAAAGCTACTGCATTCATGTAGGCAGCATGTCCCACCAAGCCTAAGGATTCGAAGCGTTTGACTGCGTTGATAATATCCCTGGTGACATGTTCCAGGCGATCATTAGTCGGTGCATTCATATAGAAGAAGAAATTTGCTTGGGCAGCACTCAATTGTGCCGTGGCTTCCCGTAAAGCATTCTGCTCGATTTCCCTATGGATTAGTTCTGCTATCTGCTTAACCAGCTTTTCTAAGAGTATAGCCACCTCACTCTTACCCGGGGGAAACAGTTGATCCATTAATTTGCCCCCTAGCCATTTCAAGGCACCTTCACCTATCGCAGTTCCTATAACTGTAAGCGTAATCGGTTCGAACAGCTTGGTTGTTACCAGGAACTCGGCAGGTTGTCGGAGCCGGGAGATGTTGCCGTGAGAAACGTAGGAAAGCGTCACTTTTTTTCTGCGTCGCATATCAAGTGAGTAAAGAAGAGAAACAAGTGTAGGCTACACAAATTGCTTGGCTACTTCCAGCATCAGTACCAGGCCGAACAGACCGAGGCCGCTAAGCCAGATGTAGCGCATCAACCCGGCTGAAAGTACCCCTGGTAGGTGTAACTCGTGCAATGATACTTGCGGCGGCCATGACTACTACCATTCCGGCGGACGGGTTGCGCTACCCAGGCCTGCGTCAGCCGCGCCTGCATACGCCGCAGCATGCGTTAGCAGCCCGGATGAAAGAGCAATTTGCCAAACAGGCGTATTAGAGTGCAACAGGTATTGGACAATCCAAACAGTGGAGTACCCTGGGCAGGCATTCAGTCATCGTCTTTGGGTAGTCGGCCACCATTAGCTATAAAATACACACTCATCCTCTTTGAGTAATTGAGCATCGTCTTTGGCATTTAACACATACTTGCCGCCACATCCGTGAGCGGAGGTATTCCACCCGGCCAATACGCGTTCGTTGATGCCTACGTACGGGTCATGCTGTGTCCACAGTATAGCCAGCTACTGCGACCGCTGTCAGCAGGGCCTGAGGCTAACTAACACGCGCAACGCACATCTCTCCTTCGCTGACCAACAAGGGCAGGAAGGCCACCGCCGGGGTGCTTTTTGTTACTGCGGCCTGATTTGCTTAAATATATCTTTGTCCAGGGTCGCTTCAAAAAAGCCGGCTGGGAAGGCTAAATGGAGCGTTATTTCCCCCTGCCAGAGAAGTTGATTGGGAGAGTATTGACAACGAGTGTATTCAGCAAGGGCTACAAACTCCTGCGGCTTGCTCGTGTGATCTGCATGGTCCCAACGAGCTGAAAAATGCGTTGCCGGGAACCGGTGTCTTCTGTAGACGGCTCCCAGCTGCGTATAACTGGCTTCTTCATCTACAGTGGGAAAGCGGATTCCCAACCGGCTCTCCATTTTGACCCAGGTCGGGCTACTCAGATTTAGTATGACGTACTTTTCGTACGGAAAAGCCTTCCGATCGACGGCATTGTAGAGCATGTCCACCGCTACGTCACACTTCCACCGATTGGATACCTGCTCAATGATATAACCAATGACTGTCTTGCTGACACTATGCGGATCTTGAACAGGAGTTCCGGTTAGCTGGTGGCCAGTACCCAAGACTTTTAGCCGCAATGCCGAAGCGGAAGACGTTTCAAAATTCATACGGAGGAACAAGCGCCGTTGTACTTGACCATACTCCAGTCGACAATCGGTGGTTGTCCCAAAAGTAGCCGTTTTCTTTTATAGGGCAAATTTGCCCTTAATGCGCTGCTGCCGCATCCATTGCTATGGGGTAAGATTAGGTGGAAATCAGCACGCGTTTCCACCTGTGACCCGATACTATCGGTATGTCCCGCCAGCTTAACGTGTCACCGGTACCTGACTGTCCGGGTTTTTACAAGGAAGTAGGCTGAAAACAGAGAAGACTCCCATGTAACTGCACAAGGCAGAGAAGTAAAAACCGGCCACTCATGCACTGCTCCCCTACCGATGTACTAGGAGGGTAGTGCATGAGCGAGCGGTCTTGGAATAGCTGGCTAGGTCTTAGGCGGTAGTAGTAGGATACGAAAGCTGGTGCCCGCACTGGATGACGACCTAGGACCTTACGCTTCCGGATCAGGGGGTAAGAGCGTCAACTGGTGCTGCACGGCCTGCAGACTTTGCTGAATAGAGCACCGCTCGGCGGCAGAGAGACTCGTAACGGTTAGTAGCTGCTCGAGGGTGGCCACGGACAGCAAGAGGCGGGCACGGGAAAGGGGCGCAGAAGACGGGGTCACTTGGCCGGTTTGGGATTGCTGAGCGTTTTCCGCCTGCCGGACCACGTACGCATTGGCCAGCAGAAAGGCCTCGATGATCTTTTTGTCGGGGACATCAATGTAATGCAAGGTGGTTCGCATCGACCGGTGACCCATCCATTTCATCAACTCCAGCACGCTCATTTGGCCGCTGTTGTATAAAAAAGTTACCAGCGTCGCCCGGGCGCGGTGGCTGGTAATCGGGCCGTGCGCGTCATGAGTGGGAATGCCTGCCTTGCGGCACAGCAGCGGAATCAGACGGTGGTTAAGGTAGGTGCGCCCGATGGTGGCGCCCCGTCGCGTAAACAGGAAATCGGTCAGTTCCCCGGTTTTCGGGTCCGGCTGGGGCGGAGTGGCCGGCCGCAGGTTTTGCCAGGCCAGCAGCAGCTCGCCCACGACCTGGGGAACCGGCTTTTCAAAAGCTCGTCCGGACTTGTGCCTGGGCACGCGCAGGTAACAGGCACCGGGCACCTCGTCCTGCAGCTGCCAGGCCGCGTAGCCGCTGGTTTCGGGCAAGCGCCGCACACAGTTCACCGCGAGCCGTCCGAGCTCGTCGCTTCTGAGGCCCGTCAGCAGCCAGGTCGTGGCCAGAGCCTGCACCATTTCATGCGGGTAATGTACAAGGCGCTCTGTCGTGCGCCCGTCCGAGCGAATCAGAGGCGAGTAGGCCAGATCCTGTGCCGTCAGAGCGGCGCTGGCCTGGCGCAGCTTTAGCCAGACATGGGGCTCCAGTACGCGAGGCTTGATGTTGCACTGGTCCCGGATAGAGCGCGGGGTAGCCAGCAGACGTTGGGGGCTAAACAAGGTGGGAAGCCAGCGCCACTCCTGGCAATCGGCAAAGAAGCGGCGCAGGCAGTTCAGCAGCTGAGCACGGGAAGCCGGTTTCATATCCCGCTCGGCAGGGCCGTATCGCCCGGCGATGGCTGGGTGCATCCATTGGCCCATTTGCATGGTTTTGACGGCCGCCACAAACCGCAGGGCAACGGGACCGGTCCACTGCTCGGGTGTGGGTACTCCGGGCTGGCAGGCTGACCATCTGGCCGCCTTAGCGGCTGCCACCAGCACCTGATTGCGCACGCCTACGTTGCAGCTCTCCACCGCGGCCCAGCGCTGGATCAACGTCTGCCAGGCCTCAGGCAGGCTATCCTGCACGCCCAGGAGCACCGGCTTCTGGCGGGGAGCGGCGACTAGGGCCTCAGGCAGCAGTCCCAGGCCCTGCAGAGCCTTGGAAAGCAGCAGGCAGGCCCGCCGTAGGTAAGGTAGGGCAATGGCCTGCTCGTACACGCGCTGCAGCACCGGGAGCGTGAGGTCGGTCAGGTGAGGGCTACGGGCCAGCAGTAAGGCCTGGCTCAGGCAGGCGGCCAGCACCGGGGTGCTGCCGCTGGAGGTCCAGCCCCCGCGCTGCAGCTCCGTGCGGATAGTCGCCAGCGCGGTCGCTAGCGCTCCGGGGCCCAGTAACTGGCGGGCGGCGACGGTTACAGGTTGGCTCGGGGCCACGAGCGAGTAGATGGGAACGCCCCCCAGCAAGAAGGCGCAGCACATCAAGTGCTCGCGGACCTGTGCCAGCCGGACTCCGGGCTGACGTGGGCCCAGGGCGCGCGCCATCAGGCCTGCTTGTTTGGTTTTGCCGATCAGGTGAACCCAGCTACTCTCGTCCCAGGCCCACAACGATGTACCACCCTGCTGCATCTGCCACCCCAGCACCTGCACGCAGGCCTGCGTGCAGGTGCTGGGGTGGTGGGCTCCCTCGGGGCCGTATAAGGCCAGGGCGTGACGGACGGGATCCAGAAGACGTGCCAGCGCTGGTCGTTCGGTCTTCCCCATGGGCAGTACGCTATGGTGGAGGGGCTGTACCTTCAGGTAGTCGTCTAGCGCAAGTACTTCCTGCGCAAGCAGGCCCGGCTCCCGGTTAAATTCCAGCAGGCGGGCAGCCCATTGTTCTAAGTGATGAGGAGTATGCATCGCCGGGTCACGTAAGTGGGGTTGCCGAAGGACCGTCCAGGGCGCGCATAGCTGCTAGCATTTTTGCCGCTAACTGGTCCGAGCGCACGTGCAGGTAGCCCATCGTCGTCTGCACGTGTTTGTGGCCGGCCATTTTGGCGATGGTGTACACGTCAACCCCGGCCTCTGCTAGATGTGTGAGGCGTAAGTGACGCATGGTATGGGTTCTGAATTGCGGCAGGCCGCTGCGCAGCCCTACTGCGCGTACGATTTTGCTCCAGGACCAGATGGAGATAGGCTGCCCTGCATTGCGTCGGGACTCAGAGACAAAGAGTGGCTCGCGAGGATGTAGCGGAACCGGCCGAACGGCTAGGTAGGCGTCGTATAGCATTTTCGTCTCCCTAGAAAAAGGGACGCTCCGCTGCAGTTTGTTTTTAGTCGTTTCCCGGCGCACGGTCAGCAGCAGGTTAGCGTGGTCCAGATCGCCTACCTGAAGTGAACAGACTTCTTCCCGGCGTAGTGCCCCATCGTAGGCCAGCCGCAGCATCAGTAGATTACGGAGGGAGCTTTTTTGCATGCGGGCGGAAAGCGCCGCCCATTCCTGCGCATCCGGGATCCAGGCTTCGCACGTCTGCGCCTCGCTGATGCCGCTCGTGTAGTAGGGATGAGTGCAGTGGGGGCTAACGCTTCTGCGAAGCGGGATGGTGGTGCGCTCGCCAGCTTCTACCAGGTAGGTGTAGTAGAGTTTAAGCACGACCAGATGCTGGCGGATAGTGGATTTGGACAGCCCCGTACGGGTGATGTGTCCTTTACGCCATGTCTTTTTCCCCAAGCTATGCTGATACAGTGCCGTGTGCTCCCGCGTGGCAAGCAAGTGATCCACTGGGTGCTGCTGGCAATGGCGCAGATAGTTGGCCAGGATGTGGGCGTACTTAAGTACCGTGTTCCGTGATAGCCCTTCATGCGTGATAATTTGCAGCCAACACGCTACATGAGGGTGACCTTTCAGCGCCGGAAAGCGCGAATAGAGCTCTTCCATAAAAGTGGGGTTATGAAGAATTGAAGATGCTCTAAAGATATAAGTTATATTTATTATTAATATAATGATATTAAACTTAATAGCATTAATTCTTTTTTAATTCCACGGAACAAGTAGTATGTGTAACTTTAAAGTGATATTATTTAAAAATTGACATCCCTATTTGACATAAATATAGATTGTGATAATGCATGATATTTGAGTCATAAACGCCAATATGTATAGGCAAAACTGAATGATTGCCTATGAATGCCAATATATTGTATCTATCTATATAGTTATAAAGTACTATACTAACAAAAATGGCATTATGGTAATTTAACTAAAAAATAGTTCATGAAAAAAGCTGGCCTTTCCCAGGAGTGAACGATTTAGATCACTTCTCCACTACTTGCTACTCCACGGAGGCCCTGTTTACCTCCGTCAACTCATTGCTTTTTACTTTTGTTGACGTTGGCTGAGGCGCAATTCAACCCGACGTAACAGGGTAGAGGGAGCTTCATTTAATGCTTCCGCCAAGGAGAACAGCGTTAATAAGGAAGGGGCTAGTTTTCCGTTCTCTAACTGTGAGATGTACGGGCGACCCAAATTGCTGGCGAAGGCAAGCTCCGCTTGGGTCATGCTCAATTGCTTTCTCGTCTCCTGCAAGACCTTACCAAACAGTTCGATCGTCTCGTCACGCATTGGTCTACAGGATAAAATGAGGTGAGCCTGCCGGAACTACTCTAATGACCCATGCAACTTGCGGCAGATCACGAATCAGGTAGGGTTAGTAGAAGTAGAGAAGTCGAATAGCTCTCGCACATCAATCTGCAGGGTGCGTGCCAGCACAAAGACAGTGCTGAGGCTTGTGTTGATGACACCCCGTTCAATACGACCGATTTGACTGAACTCCAATTCAGCTGCAGCCGCTAAACTCTCTTGTGTATATCCCTTCGCTTTTCGGACTTGCCGTAACCGCAGCCCAAACTGATACAGGCGCTCTTGATCGCGGAGGTATTTCACCTCACAAAAGAGGTTCGTATATGACCGAAATGTTAGGGCAAATTTGCCCTATTTGCTGAATCCGCTACTTTCAGGCTTAGTACCGTACTCGTGGTGCCGCGCGCATTCTACGCCCGAATGATATCTTCTAGCTTGCCTATCCGCTTCCAGGGCTACTACTCAACTAGAAGAGTATCAAAAAGTGTGGGGCAATTGCGGACGCCGACTTTTTAACCACTGTTGGCGCAAGCCCGGCCGCTTACCGCTCGACACAACTGCCCCACGCTTTTTGATGCTCTCCTTGGGTTCTGCTGTCAAGGCTAATAGCCGCAATCGATGCATATTTGGCAGTCCGCTTAACTGCTTTTAGGCCCACAATCCCCTCCTGTAACCATGCGCTCTACCCTACCGTTTGCCCTATTCCTGCTCGGATTGCCCTTCACTGGCTTGGGCCAGGCGTATCGCAGCTCGAACAGTTTTTCCTTTGTGGCGGAGGCGTCAATGGGCAAGTACACGAGCCGACCCTACCGCTGGTCCGTCAGTATACGCTATGAGCCAGCCGATACCACCGCCAAGCTTAGAATATGGGCAGTCCAGTGGGGCAAGCAGGTCGGCGACTTCAAGAAAACAGACCAATTCGCCCAGCGTATCCTGCCCAACGAGTGGCGCACCTATACCCTGGAAGGGAAGCTGACCCCGCAAGCGGACATCGTTTACCTGTACACCGCGCTGGACGGAAATGGCCGCTTTTTCTTCGATAATTTAGTACTGCAAGTGCAGACGCCTGACCAGACGTGGCAGAATGTGCCGCTTAAAAATGGCGATTTTGAGCACTCCCGCACGCCGCTGGCGGGCTATGTCCTGGACCCGCAACTCAAAGGCCACCTACCCGCGGGCGTCGAGGCCGACCTGGTGGCGGGGCAGGGCATGGATCAGAGCCAAGCGCTGCGCCTCACCTTATCGGGTGGCCGGCTGGTGAAAGTGCCGCCGCCTTACGGCCGAAACAAGGCGGCTGGCAAGTACTGTCAGTTGCGGGGCGTGAACCTCTACTACGAAACCTACGGCACGGGCGAGCCCTTGCTGTTGCTGCACGGCAACGGAGAGTCTATCCATTCCTTTAGCCAACAAATTGAGGACCTGGCCCAACAGTATCGTGTGATTGCCGTGGATACCCGTGCCCAGGGGAAGAGCGTGGATACGCTCACCGCCCGGCTAACCTACGAGTTATTTGCCGACGACACCAAAGCTCTTCTCGACAGCCTGCACATCCCCAAAGCCCATATTTTGGGCTGGAGCGACGGCGGCAACACTGGCCTACTCATGGCGCTGAAGTATCCGGACCGGGTGCAGAAGCTCGTCACGATGGGCGCCAACCTGTTTCCTACCACCGAGGCCGTGGACAGCAAGATGCTGCGTCAGAGCGAACAGGCCCGGCAGGCACTTGGGAAAAAAGGCGACCTGCGCAACCAGCGCCTCCTGACGCTGGTTCTTACTGAGCCGCACATGAGCTACGCCGAAATCGAGGCCATCCGGGTGCCCACGTTGATGCTGGCCGGCGAGAAAGATATTATCAAGGAAGCACATTCCAAAGCCATCGCTGCGCACATTCCCGGTGCTCAACTAGTCATCCTGAAAGGCGTTACGCACTATGCGCCGCAAGAGAACCCAACGCTGTTCAACCAAAGCGTTCTGAGTTTTCTGGCAGCAAAATGAGGGAACCTGGCAGGAGCGCGGTGCGAGCCGAGGGCCTGAGATTCCGGGTTTGGTATAGGCGCCGTGAGTTCTGGACTCAATTAGGGTCCGAAGCAATATTACTATGCCGAGCGTCAACTACCCTTTTCTTGAACAGTCAAAAACGAGAAATACGCAGTTCACCTCCGTCCGAAACGGCTTGCTGAATCAGTGCTTGCAATGCCTCGTGAAAACGGCGCGTTTCCGACTCGAAGCAGGACGTGTTGACGGCCAACAACTGAGCCGCGAACAAAGGGACATCTTCCACCACCATTTCCTGTTCATCGCCCCAACAGCCTGTTAGCAGATGGTACGGCAGTAGCAGCCCCTCCCATCTTCCCAGCGGCCCCGGCGGAATAGCGGTCAAAATGGCATTGACGTGCCCTTCCCACGCATTTATAGTACCGCTAGAAGGGCCCGTTAGCGCAAAGACCACCTCCGGTTCACCCTCGTACCCGCTATAAAAATCGGCTTTGGTATTTTCCATCAAGGCAAAAGAAGGGCGCCCTTTCAAATATAGGGCGGCGTAGGGCTCAACTCTAAACGCTCCTTAAACTGAACGCAGCGTCTACCTTGCCACCGTTTAGCTGAACAGCGGATAGACTCCACAATGCGATACAAGTCAGGTTTCTGAGCCCTTATGTAGACCATCCGGCCCATCTGCCATCAGCGGAGGTTCACCGCCTGTTTTAATGGGTTAGCATTTCCCATAAAGTACTGCTTGTTAATCTGTAGATTGCCGATAATATCGCTCATGAGATTGCCTTTATACGCGCTCAGCCGGTTTTTCTCTAGAATGATGCGGAACTGGTACACGTTACTGTCGTCCACATACGCCAAGCAAAAGCCATTGTATTTCCTGCCCTTCGCCCGTAACCCGACGCTTCGTTCGATGCCGAAATCGTGTTGAAATATCAACTTTGTGACGGTATCGACTTTAGCCTGTTGGAATCCGGGGAAGGCTGTTTTTACCAGTTTGTAGGCAAGGCTTGGATAGTCCAAGGTGGGACTATCTTTTGCCCAACGCGTGAAGGTGACCCGTTCGGTGCTGTCGGGGGTATCGGGAGGCAACAAGACCAACTCTTGACCATCATCTTCTAAATGAGATGCCCAAGCAGGAGGAACACAGATAATTTCCTGACCAGACTCAAACACTGACCAATTCGCTAACGCCGGACTCTCTTTTCGTTCTATGTTAAAAGACGTCACTTCAAGTGTGTCTCCTGGCAATCGATTGATTCCTTGCACTTTTTCTTCGCTGACGGTTGGTCCGCATTGCGTACAAATGGCAATCAAGAAGCAGTGTAGCAGTACGCGAAGGCGAGTGTAAAGAAGGAAAGTCATTTTAGACAAGTAAGGACTATTTACAAAGGTCCGTTAATATCATTCACTCCTTTCGTTATTCGGACCGTGGCTGTTGCAGAACTCACCAATGACAAGTTTTAAGCGGGCCGACGAAGGCGGACACGGCAAAAAAGGCACCGCCCTACGCTTGTTAGGGTACCTCGGGTAGAGCTAACGGGATAATGGATACGCCTCGGCGAGTTCTGCAACAGCCACGACCGTTAATCCGAACGGTAAAAGCCGTTGAGTTCCTCTGCAAGACTGCTTTTTCAGACTCACCCTTCGATGTAAAATACAAAGGACATATTAGCGGTTGCTGGGGCGAGCAAGTCTTCGTTGTCAAACCAGTCAAGATGCCAATGCTCACCAGTCGATAGGTTGGAAAGGCTTTCCAGAAAGGCAGTCAATTTTAGGAACGCTTGTGCGTCCCCCGAAAGCGTGAAATCTGAACCATCTATCTGGACGGTGACAACACCATTCGAATGGACCACAGGTTCGACCACCACCTGCTGCATGGGTACGGGGTAATACGGTTCCGGTAGGAGCTTAAGAAGGAATACCCGCCTTGAAAGTCCAGTGAACGGTTCCGTGAGGTTGGCAAACTCGGCACGGGTGCCCCAAATGCCAATTTCGTACTCCCCTTGATGCAAGCTGGTTTTGATGGCTATTTCGCACATATCTCGGTGGCTAATTTAAAGCCCCGCTTGCTATCCCGACCGCTTTTGTAGACGATTAGGCTATAGTACAGTCAAGTCTATTAACGGCTCGTTCCCACCTTGGGCACGCAGCTGCTCGACCGCGGCGGCCGTTAGCGGGCGCTCTGTCGCCAAGGCCTGTGCTAAGGCGTGTTGTCGCGCCACTTCGCGTTGCATTTCCGGCGTGGCGTCCACAAAGGCATTCAATTGGTCCGGGGGCAGCTCCACGCCCGTCACGTCCTGCACGTACATGTCCACCGTATCCCGGGCCGCTGTGGCGCACTGCAAGACGTGTTCTGGTTCGCCGCTCTGCACCAGCGCCAAGGCTTCGCCCAAGGCCACGCAGGCATCAAAGGCATAGGAAGCAAACGGGTTGGTGGTCTCGTCCAAATCCGGCCAGAACCCCTCCAACTGCTCCTGCAAGCGGGCCCATTGGCTCGGCGCAACGGCCTGCTGCGCCCCAAACGCGCACAGGGCCGCGATGGCTGTGCGAAAGACGGGCGCTCCTTTCTCCGGTTCCTCCTGGTCGAACCGCTCCACCGACGGGAGCAGGCGCACACAGGTTAAGGCAGCGAACACCGCCTGGTGCGTGAGGGGAAGCGGCAAGAGTACGGGGCGCAGGTCGTTCATTCAAATCACGTGAGGACCACAAAATAGGCTCCTTAAACTGAATTACTGCGTTTAGGCCACCACCGTTTTCGTGGACTACCTCCCCATAGGTGCTTGGGCCGTGAATCGGTTTTTTAGGCCAGCCAACTCAACAAAAACGAAGTCGGCCTCCCCAAAAACTAGCATGGTACCTGCTCCCCATACGACCACCTTCGGCAGCACCTCGTTCAGGTCAAAGGTGAGGGTGTCAATGCTCGTGTTCTCGCTGATGACGTAACAGGTATGCGAGGCGATACCTAGTCTCTGAAGGGCTTGGCCGATGACGTCTCCCTCAATTCCGGTGACTCGCTCAAGCATACTGTGCTCATAAAAGCTGCCCCCGTGCAGGTCGGCAATCAACTTTTTCCGGTTCTTGGCCGAGGTCACAAATTGCAGGTAACGGTCACGTTTGCTCTTTGTGGCAAACCGGTTGATGACTTTGACTTCTAACGCCAGGTTTTGTGCCATAGAGTAAACTTACCCTCCTTAAACTGAATTGCCGCGTTTAGGCCACCACCCTTTTCCTGAACGCAGCATCAATAGGTGCTTAATTATCTTTGTATTAACACAATCCCCTCTATGAATCCCTTTCTGCTTAATGAGACTGCCATTATTGGCCTGGGATTCGCAGTAATCATCGGGGTGCCAGTGATGGTTGCTACCATCATTGCCTTCATCGCCGTTGCGAGCTTGGCCAGAGGCAATAAACGGATTGTTACTCTGCTCTTGCTTGCTCTTCTTGCCTTTTTGGAGGTCCGTATGTTCCTCCACGAAGCAGGTCCGGCACTTGGGTATTACAATTTCTGAGGCGAACTGGACATTGTACCTACTACCCTGAACGTCATTAAGTGGGATAAATGAACCCTCGGCTTCCGCTAAGGAATCGAAGTAGTGATAGGGTATTACTGCCTCTACTTCTGCTGGATGCGAGTAAACCGTTTTGGCATCGGTATTCATTACTTGCCCCGTGGCGCATTGACAAATCAGGACTTTGTATGTGGGAGTCATAGCGATAAGGTAATGACTGCTGGAACACTCCTGTTTTTGAACGGAGCCCGTTTACGGCCGTACCCTTTATATGAACTTCTGTGGCATAGGTTATTCTTTCCGCACCGTGATATAGCCTTCCGTCCACTCGCGCCTATCTAGCTCATAAGTAGCAATCTCTAACCCTGCTGGCTGGTCTCTGAAGCCTGGCTGCGTTAAGCTGGCATTTAAGGCTTCTTCAGCCTTCAGGTAGCTGGAGTAGACTCCTAAGAGTTTGACATCCTCGCCGCCTGGCAAATCCTCGTCTTCGTGAGTATGCCATAAGAGGAACACGTGTGTCATGACAGAGTGCTGTTTGTTTAGGGTAATGTAAGGCTAGCTATTTTCTACCTATCCAGCTGTAGTTGCTTCTGCGCTAATCGTTCGGAGAACCTGCTGCGCTTGTTGGGTTACTTCCTGCCATTTGGGGTCGACCAGTATTTCCGCATCCGAGCCCGGTTCCTGATAGGCTTGGAATAACTGATCAAGACGCACCATTTCCTGCCGCACGGCGTCGTTCAGGCCCGTTTCCTCCCACGCTGGCTGCGCCAAGAAGCCATCAAAATTATTATCATCGTACAGGGTACAATAGGTTTCCACGAAAGAGGACATTTCGGGACCCGCGCCCAGCCAGGCTCGTTGTTGAAAGGACGTATCGGCCACGTCCTTAATTGCCGCAACAACTCGTGTGGTCCAAGAAGCATCTTCCATCATGTGAGCAAGTTATTCTTCGTTTAGCTTCCGACCGTTACTTTGAACAAGACAAAAACAAGGGTAGCTGCCAGATGATGGGACTCAGCAGAAAGATTGCCAGCGAATTTCGGTTCATTCAATCCGTCAACGGGAAGAACAACTACGCCTTGATTAGTTTCGAAGGAGAAGTGACTCCCCGACTGGACAAGAGCACGCAGGGGGTGTTACGGCTGGATTTTCTGATGCCAGCGGAGCACGACCCAGCCGCACAGGTGGGGGCAGTCTACTTTTTCGACCACTACACAGCCGAGCATCCCGTCGACCTCTGCCTCAGGTTCTCCCGTGTCCACAGCATGCTCGTTGACACATCCGTTGCGACTGTGCTGTACGCGACGGTAATGGCGTTGTCGGAAGCCTTTGCCTTTTCTATCGAAGGGTTTACCTTGGACGCGCAGACCGGGGTGTTGAGCATGCCCTTTTCAAAACACGTGCGCTGGCCTCCATTTGCTTGAAGCAAAGGGAATAGAAGCATGATACAGAAATCGCTCCTATTTTTGGACGGCGTATTTGCTTCGGCATTGCCACCGCAATTATTATTGTTGCCGGGTTGCCTCTGACGCGGCGGCTTCGTGACTGCTCATGCCCAACCCGCCCGCTTCCCAGCTGCCCCCCGACGAGCCCGCGCGCCTGCACAGCCTGCGCACCCACCAGGTGCTGTCCACCCTCACAGAGCCCCTGTTCGAGGAGTTTGTCGCCCTCACTGCCCAGGTGTTCAGCCTGCCCATCTCGCTCATCTCCGTGGTGGAGGAAGACGAGGTGCTCTATCCCGCCAACCACGGCATGCCGGGCAACGAGCGCCAGCCCCGCGTCGAAGCCCTGTGCTCCACCGCCATCCAGCAAGCCCGGGCCGTGGTCTACCACGACCTGGCCCTCGAAACCAGTGCCGCGCTTCCCCCCGAAGCCCTGCTCGCGGCCGAAAGCAACGAACTGCGCTTCTACGCCGGGGCCCTGTTGCTGCTGCCCGACCAGCGCCCCTTGGGCACGCTCTGCATCATCGACCGCCAGCCCCGCACCTTCAGCGCCGCCGAGCAGCGGGTGCTCGACCTGCTGGCGGCGCTGGTCAGCCAATCCATCGCCGTGCGCCTGGCCCTCTACGCGCAGCCGCCAGCGGGTGTCGCGCATTGGGAGCAGCTGCGCGCCCGGCTCCACGAGGAGTTGCGCGAGCTCACGGCTCTGGTGCGCTACCTCTTCGCTCGCCACGGCGTCCAAATCCCGGTGCCCGCCGACCTGCTGGCCCAGGTTGAGCGCCGCCTGCTCGACCTGCAGCGCCTGCTCGCCGAGCACGAGCGCTAAGTCCTAGCATTGGCGAAACGCCTCAGCCAAAACGAGCGGACTATTTAACTGGCCCGCTCCTTCAACTGAATTGCCGCGTTTAGGCCACCACCGTTTACGTGAACGCTACCAGTGTTAGGCTGAGGCCATCAACTCCGCCAGGTATTCCGCCCCCTGCTGGCCGGTCTGTGCCGGCTTGAGTCGTTGGTCGCGCAACAGGCGTTGGGTGGCGTTGCGCCATTCCACCGGGTCAAAGCGCAGATAGGGCGCTTCGGGGCCGGAAAGCAAATCATGGAGTGCGTCCGCCCGGACGAACAATCGCCCGGCTTGGCTACTGGCAAAGAACTGCTTCAACGACGCCACATCGTAGCGTTTTCCGGCTGGTTGAAGTGCCTCCCCCAGCAGGTCCACCTCCAAGTACAGGTACACAAACTCCACGTAGGCAAAACAGACCATGCCCGATTCCATCCGGCCCAGCAGCGCCAACAGGTCGTCTGCTTCGACCCGTTGCCAGAGTTCGGGCAAGCACAGGAACAAGGGAGTGCTGAAAGTGGGTAGGTTGGTGCGCAGCGCCTCCGCAATGAAGTCCGTGGCATCGACCTGCGCAATACGGTTGCGGTAGGCGTCCACGAAGGCGCTGTCAACCGGGTACCACTCCGCTTCCTGCGGGCCGCGAACCAGCAATTCGGTGAGAAGGGCGTGCGCAGAGGTATTGGGTGGGCTTATCGACAAAGGCAAAAAAGCGAAGAAGTGACCAGAACAATGAGGCGGGTTCTCTTGCCATGCCAAGGTGGCCGGCTGAAATTACGCTCCTTAAACTGAATTGCCGCGTTTAGGCCACCACTGTTTTGGCGAACGGCGGCATGTTATTCAGCCGATGTCGTGTGGGTCGTAGTGGTAGTGCTCTTGGCTGCCCGAAGTAAACCGTTGGATAAAGACGGCTTCGGTGTGTTCCGGATTGGTGGGCTGGAACAGCTGCTTTTCTTGGGCCCAATCATACACGCCTTGGTCCACGGGGTAGCGCGTTAACACCCCGGTTAGCTCGTGCTGGTGAATCCACACCTCGGCCTTGTCACGCGTGGTGAAGACCCCGCTGGCAAACCGGCCGCCAGAGCCGTGAAATACCCACACGCCGGAATCGGCATCCTCTTGCTCCATTGTTTACTTTCAGTTGGGTGAGAAGGTGCAAACCTACGGCAGGTGCACAATGACGCGTATATCTTCGGACCGTTTCATTGAACAGTTATGAGCGGTCACACGTCGTTTTTCCAGTCGTGGTCGACTTGGCCGAAATACGTGTCGAGCAGGGCGTAGGCAGCCTGCACACGGAATAGCTCCGCTTGCGTGTCCCCAGCCAGGAGCGGATGCGTAGGGCGCAGCAGTTGGACAATGGCCCGTTTGACAGCTGCGGGCGCAAACGGGCCTTTCATGGCTTCGATGACTTCCATCGCCGACAACATGCCTTCGTCAGCCTCCGCGCGGGTCAACAGGAAGCGCACGAAAAAGGCCAAGTGGGCCGAGCAATCGTAGCGGGCGCAAGCCAACAGAAACCACGAGGTGTGACGCACGTTCGCCGGATGGGCTGCGGCCCGCATCAAGGGCTTGAGCACCCGCACGTCGCCGGCCGCGCCCAGAACTTCGGCGACGAAGGCTTTAGTGATGTAGCTCGTCGAGGCCTCCAGCAACGGCACCAGGGCGAGTGGGTCGGCTTTTGTCCGGACGGCGTGCCGTACCTGGGAGAGTTCCGCCGCTAGCGCGTCGTTGCCTTCCGCAGTGGCACGGTCTATTGCGGTCCGCAGTTCTTGGAGTCTGGTAGGCTTTCGAGCGGGCATGTAGCGGGTGCGCGTATTCAGGACAAGGGCTAAAAATATGCTCCTTCAACTGAACGGAGCGCGTTTAGGCCACCACCGTTAAAGTGAACCCGCGTGATTCTAAGCCTGGCTTTTAAAACAGGTGCGGTTTTCGAGCACCGAGGCGGATGTACTTTGCCGCACGGCCCACCCGTTTGGCCCTCCTCCCACCCACGAAGCGTCATGAAAATTATACTCGCCCTAGCCGCCGCCTTGCTTCTAAGTTGTGGTCGCCCCGAGCCGGCTCCGGCCATTACCGCGCAACAACTACAGTGCCTCAACCAACGCACGGACGAGGTGCGGCAGGCGATTGCGGCCGACCACCAAACGTACGCGGGCCAGGAACAGGACGTGTACCTGTTCAAGACCACAGACGGCCGAGTGCTCGGCTACCTCTTCGAACAAGGCGAGTGTTCCACCGTGATGACCCGCATCCCGGCCAACGGGCTCGCGCAGGCCGAAGCGTTCATCGCGGCGGAAGTCAAAAAGAACTTCGGCCCCTTATTCATCACCCCGGGCAACGTGCAGTACAAGTACTACACGGCCCCCATCGGGCAGAACACGGACACCTATTTGGTCGCCCAGGCCTTGAACTAACGTGGGCCATTAAGACCGTTTAGGTGAACTTATGCGTTATTTAGTCCATCCTCTTGGCTTGCGCTTTACCTGCCCCTTCCAATGAACCGGAAATATGCTTATTGCGCTTCGCTGGTGGTTGCCCTGATGGGTAGCAGCGTCCTGGCCCAAATACCCCCCAGAAAACACGTCGGCAAGCCGGTGGTCGTACGGCCCCGGGTAAGGGAAGAGCCTAAGCCTTCCGTTGAACCATGGGAGTGCCATATAGGCGAAATAGAGTTTGCCAGGGAGCAGATGCGCCTCTTCGAGTTGGGCGATACACTTGGCCAGCCGCTCGAGGCGAACCGGGTCTGGACTTACGTGGAGCAAATGCCGACGCTGAACGGTCAAAACGCCTTAACCGGCAGCATGGCGGCCATCCACCAGTATTTGGTTGTGCCCCCGGCCGCCCCGGACGGCCGCGTGTTCGTGCGGTTCGAGGTCGATAAGGAAGGCCGTGTCCGCCATGCGCAGATTGCGAGGGGGCTGCGGGCCGACGTGGATTCGGCCGTCGTGGCGGCCACGCGGCAGCTTCCACGTTTTGTTCCCGGCCAGCAAGCAGGGCAGGCGGTGGTCGTGAGCTTTACGGTACCCGTAACCATTCCGGTAAAGAGGCAGCCGTAGGCTCCGCCGCCGCGTTGTTGGGCTTATTTGGATGGGTTTTGATAACTCCCTCCTTATTTTATTCGGACCGTTTAGGTGAACGCCTTTCCTTCCGCTGTGCACATAGCTTTACGCTAAGTGTTGTTGCCTGCTACCTCGAGATTCATGTCTTTCGTCCCACTTTCCTTCATTGCCCGCTTTGGTGAGCTCGACGTGTACTTCGAGCCGGACGACCAGTGGACGGTGCAGAGCGGCCCCCATGCGTGCGACACCGTGGGGCTTCGGGCTCGGGCCTCCCTGCTCTGGCTGCCCTTGCTGGAACACAACTACCCCGCCGTGCGCGTTGCCCTGCTGGCCGGTTTGGCGCAGGCCGGTCTCCAGCCGGTTGAGCATCGTATGGCAACGTTTCCGGTGCAGGACCTCTTGGCGCTGGCCCTCACCTCGGGCGCTTCGCTGTACTGGGTTGACCTGGCACTTAATTGGGTGTCCCATGTCGGGCTGGCCCCGGATTTGATTCCAGTGGTGCGGGCTTTGGCCCTGAATCCGGCCATTGGACAGCCTACACGGCATCGCGCCAAACGGTTGTACTACACGGGCAAAGCATAACGCTCCTTAAACTGAATTACCGCGTTTAGGCCACCACCGTTATTTTAAACTCAGGACAGGATGGATTCAGCCGTCATCAAATATGCCAACGCAGTGCCCGAATCCTATTGGACTGCGGTTGGCAACATCGTCCGAGAGCGGCCTTATGGGCCGGGCGGAGCCGAAATTCGCTTCGGCACCAAGCACTTTGCCCCGGGGGCCAAAGTGTACATCATCAACTGGTATGCTGGCATGTGCCGGCGAATCATCGTGGTGGGGTTGCATCGCAAATCCAAGCGGTTCATCACGCTGGCCCTCGACGTTCGGCTGGTTGAAAACCTGCGGCCCAAAGTCTGCTACGACCCCGCAGTCATCGCTAAACTGAAAGAGCACTTCTCTCCGAAGCCTTTCTTTTACCCGGGCACCATCGATTCCCTTACCCAAGAGTTTGCGGAGCGGGTCTGCGCGGCCATTCCGCAGTGGCAGCAGAATTACAAAAATGCCGAATGGGTCGCGCTAGTCCCCGACACTGCGTTTGAAAGCCGAGTGGCCTGGCGCCAGCGCCTGCTAGATTTTTTTGGTTTTCTGCTGAAACGCTCCTTTCAGTGAACCGCTATCTGTGGGTGCTGACAAGCTCTACGAATCCCCTCCACCGTTCAGATTGAGTTCAGAAAACTGGTTCAATTAGCTAAGTACAGAAAACCTGTATTGGAGATGAGTTTAGTGAACTCCTGCAACAGGGTGGATTAAAGCCAAACGAGCATTTATTTGAATCTACTTACTGTATAAATATTCGTGCTATTTCTTATTAGATATGAGGACTATTTCCAAATTCTTATGTACTCGCATGTGACCAGTCTTCTCATATTGGGGTCTTGCTTCCGGGTTTTCGTGCTGTATGATTTATGCTTTACATCAAGTGGCATTGATATAAATATAACCATTGATGTGTCCTTTTTCATTAGTAAAGTTGTGTCCAGTTCTTTAATTCCTTCTATATAAGAAACAACCCTTATGAGTGTATCGTTATGCAATGATCTGCTGTACTTTAAAGCAAAAGTACTTAACGGTCTTCCCTTATCTAATCTCAACACTGTGTCTAATAGCACATGATTTATGGTTGATATTTTCAAGTGTTCATTATTAAAAACACAGCCAATTAGCACGCTATTTTCCTGATTGTTTTCGCTTTCGTCAGAGCATGAAAACATAATGAATGACAATGCAAAAAATAATTTATTTGAAAATCCCATATCTTATCAATGTATTATTAATTCAATCAAATCATTAACCTTCTTCTTTCACAGCCTGAAGTCATCAGACTAGAGCAGAATAGTGACTAAGGCTTAGGTCCACCAAAACGGTGATTCGGCGAAACTAGGGGTTTGGTGTTCTGTCCACTGGGAGCGGGAAGCTCAGAGAAAGTCCCCTTCCTGGCTGGTGATTTTTTGGCAATCTAGGTGCAAGGCCGGCAAATGGTCGATGGCGAGCAGCACGTTCAGCCTTCCCTGCTCGCGCTGCAACGCTTCGGGCGGCAGCAGGCGGAATTCGTCCAGCCGGTACCCCAGTGCGGTTCGGCCGGTTTTGCTCAGCGCCGCTTTGAAGCTTCGGTGCACCCGTTCCACGTCAGTTTTGTGGCGAATGCCTGAGAGCACGACCTGTTGTTGGCGATGGCTGGGCCCGCTCTCTGAGTCAAGTAAGAGCGTCAGCAACAAGCGTCCCCGGTCCGCTTCAAAGACAAAGTGCTCCACGCTGGCGTCGTGCAAGGCTGCGAAGAAGGCCGGAGTGACCGGAAGGAAAGGCATTTTGCTAAAATAGGCAAACGACCCCTCAACCACCTCACAGCGGCTAGTGGCCGTTCAGGAAAACGGTAAGAAGATAAACGCACTTCGTTCCGCTTAGGAAGGATGTTGGTAGGGCTTGGGTTGCGCTTCTGCGTTCGGTCATTGCTCGGACCACATGCCGGGCACAGGCAGTCCTAAGTAGACCTTCATCAACTCAGCATCCGCTGCTACTTCAAAGTCCGAGTCAAAAGCAAATATCACCCCGGATTCCGTCCGCAGGTTCGGGGTCTGGAAGGTCGGGCCTAGCTCCACTCGATACGCCACGCCCTGCGCCTGCAAGGCCGCTTGCACTTGGGCATTCGTTAAGTTCCGGCGCAACCAGCCATAATTGAAGTAAGACGATGCTTCTTCCTCCTCCAGACTCCACGCCTTGATACAGATTTCACACAGATCGCTGAAGGTGTCGGTTTGAAAGTAAAACTCCACCCCATCCAATGTCAGGTAGGGATAGCCTGCCGCCGCTTGGCCATCGAGTTCGGCGTTGCTGCCGGGCCAGAGCCGGAGGAAATCGGGCCGGGTCGCCCCCCACTGCAACGGCGAGGGCAGGCCCGTGCGAAACCAGTCGGTGAGGTGAATCTTCATTGGTTGAAAGTAAGGACAAGGTAGAAACGCGCATCTGGGAAGGCAAATGAAGTTTCCCTTCTCTCGTTCACGGAAACGGTGATTCGGCGAAACGAGCATATTTATATCTAGCAGAATGGTCTTTGCTGGCTTACCACCCTGCCAAGGCCTGCCGCAGGCGGAGCTCGTAGCCGCGCAACTGTCCGGCGTACTTTGGCAAGAGGGCTTCCAAGGGGCTGCTGCTGCCGGAGTCTGGCCCTATTTCTACCCACTCAAAGTGGTGCAGTCGGTAGGCCAGACCCGCCGGGGTGGGTACGAGCACCACATCGTAAAACAAGCGGTAGGTGAACTTTTCCGGGTCCGGTCCCGGGGAATACCACACCGAATCGAGGTACGCCTCCTGCGGGAGCCCGGCGTAGAGGGTATTCGTTTTCGGGGCCTTTGGGTACTGGGCCACGGGCATCTGCGTGAGCCGGGCCGCGAACCAACGCCGGGCCAGCGCCTGCCGCTGGCTTGTGGTCGCGGTTGAATCCGGCCAGAGCAAGGTGCCCACAAATTCTACCCGCCCGTTGCCTGAATGGCGCGGCCACTCAGAGGCAGGCCGCGCCGTTTGGGCCGGGGCGGGTGCGAGTGCAGCGCCCCACCAAAGGGCCATCAAAAAAAACTTCATACCCTTAAAGTTATCCCTCAAAAACTGGTTTAGGTAAACGGTTGAAATTATTAAAAATAAGGGTTAAACTAGTGACTAATGGGGCCTTTGAGGTCCGTCGGCTAAACGTAGGAATACCCATCCTATCTCTCACTTTGCCGCGTGAGGCAGGTAGCGATAATTCAACCACGCATCTAGGATACAGGCTACAATTAGCGGGTCCAATACGCCAAGCCCGTTGGGTTTTCGATTGACGATAAGAAGATCGTGCAGTACGCCTCCAAACGGGTCACCCACGAGCCAGGAATTGAAAGCCGAGAAAAAGAGTACGCCGCCGACCAAGAGCAGCAACGACCGCACGTAGGCGGGAACGTATCGGTTGAGTCCGAAAGCTGCTAGCCATAGAAAACCAAACGTCGGCAAATAGAAAATCAGGAAAAAGACCAGGAAGGCCAGCTTGTGGACGACAAGCAACATCGCTACTAATAATCCCAAGGTTACCCAAACGATCCGCTTTACCATACCTGTTTTGGCCGCAAAATAGCCCGTTGAAGCTACATATAGATGTTTGCCAAAACGGTGGCAAGCTAAACGCGGTAATTCAGTTTAAGGAGCGCTTCGCTAGTTGGGGCCATAAGCCATGAAGAAGGAGCCCATCAGCATTATACCCACACACAGGGCCATCCCATCAGCGACCAACAGCACAGCCAGCACGCCGGCGCCAATCCACCGCCGCTGCCATAGCCACTGCAGCAGCAGCGCTCCGACCCAGGCCAAGAGCAGCAAGGCCAGTCCAACCCACACCCGGGCCACATAAAATTGCTGGGCTTCGGTCCCGTAAAGGTGCGCCCACAGAAAGGCTCCCAACAGCCCGCCTGCCAACAGCAGGTGGGTGGTTAAGAGCAGGATAATGTGGGTTTGTTTAGTCACAGACACAATACCGTAAACCACGTGTTTATTCGTTTAACTTACGGGTAGTGGCCTAAATGCGGCAATTCAGTTGAAGGAGGATTAGTATTCGTGCATGGCCGAATTGCTATTGGCGTGGTACACCCAATAGCAGGTAGTCAGGAAGTACAACAGTATGAAAGCCAGTGTGAGGATAGAAGGCTTCTTTCGGTAGACAACTAGCATTAGAAAGGCTCTGAATCCGTGCATGAATAGCAGCGCAATACTCAGGAAGGCCCCGAAGAAAATACCATCATCATTATAGTAATAAATACCACTGGCACCATACTGCAGTTTGTAGGGCGAACAGAGAAGCCAGAGATAGAACGCCATCAGGGTAGACAGCCCATACCCAACAACCCGCAGGAAAGGGTGTACGGCCCCATTATCGTGGTCGGCGGCTTCAGGTATCAAGTCGTTGTCAGGCGTCATGCTACTACTTGCTGTTTAGGAAAACGGTGGCAAGGTGAACGCGCGCCGTTCATTCAATAGAGGGTGAAATTTATTAAGAAGTCTTACGCATCTAGCTTTGTCCTATGCCAAAGGAGCTTTGTAAATGTGGTCAATTTATTGACCTGGGCGCGATTCCCAATCCCGGGGAATGGCTACTCATTTCAGATGTCGAATACGACCGCTACACCGGGACAGTCGACGCCGAAACGCTCTATACCGACATGAAGTCGATGTTGTTATGCCCCCACTGTGGCCGCTTACTGGTGTACTGGCAAGGCTTTGGTAGCGAGTACACCACCTATCGCCCCGAGGAGTAAGGTCTATGCTAATCGGTTCAGCCAAACGGTCGTGGCCTAAACGCGGCAATTCAGTTTAAGGAGCGTTATTATGCAAGACCTTTGGTTGTCTCCTTCGTTTCGTTATGCAAAACCCCATTCCGCCGCCGCAGTATTGGACCGCCGAGGCCGCGCAGTGGGCTGCCCAGCAGTTAGGGCTTAGATACCACGACGGCATGCAGGACTGGCCGTGGGAGGTGGCGGAGACGGCAGGTTTGGCGCAATACTTCTGCTTGTACAGTCAAATCGATGGTCACGCCGCCCCGGCGCGGCGCATCGTCGTGCTGGAACTGATCCTAGAAGCGGCTTCCAACGGCGCGTTGACCGACGCCGAATTACAGGCCGTGTGGCCCCACATCAAGGCGCTGTTGGACCACGACGCCGAAGCGCTCGCCACGACGGTCGAGTACTGGTGCGTGTGGCAAGCGGAAGAGGCCAACCTCGACGAGGAAGCATTTCGCCTCTCGCCCTTCCTGCGCGAGTGGTGGCGTACCCACTATCCCCTTCCCCCGCCAACGGCTCCAGAATAACCATCCAACCATCACACTCGGCTCCATGGCCAAGCTGTCCAGGAAACGGTCGTGGCAGAGGCCGTTCAAAGTAAGTAAGGAGCGTTTGCCGACTATCTTTCAGGCCAACTACCCGCCCCTACCTGATGCGATTTCTGCATAACCTGTTCGGCTCTAAGAAGCCCGCCCTTGACTCCCTGATCTTCGATTCGACGGGTTGGCTTCTGCGCGACCATAGCACCAACCACCGGGCCTGGGAACATCCTTCGGCCCCGGCGGTGCTATCCGTTCACTTCTTTGCACTGCCCCCCGATCTTCCTCGGGGCTTAGACCTGACGAACTTGCGCCAACAATACCGCAATAGCCTCATTCAGAATGCTGGTGGCCTCATTGAGGTATCGCGCGGGCAGGTGGAGGCGCTGCCACTAATCCGCACGCTGTTTAAGCTGCCGCAGTCGCCCTCGGGCATGGGCTATATCGGGGCGCTGACGCTGCCGTTCCGCGAGTATAGCTACGTGGTGAAAGTACAGGCGCAGGAAGATGGCATGACCGGCCAGCGCGAATCGGTGGTAGCCGAAAAGCTTTTCCAGACAGGCACGCTGCATCTAACCAATGAGGGCTTTGCCAGCTGGGCGGCTGACCCTTACCAACCGAATTTCACCGCCGGGGCACTGATGAATCAATCCGAGCAGGCGGCATACGACGCCCTGTTTCCTGAGCATCCGCTAACGCTGGTTCGCCAAACCCTCGACTGGTTGGAAACCAGCCTGCGACTGAAGACCGTGTTATTGAACACGCCCCGTTTTTAGAAGGTAGCGTGCCCCCTATAGTGTTCACCTTAACGGTTGGAATCATTAAAAGGAGCGTTTTTCACTGATTAGTTTCTCCTTAAAAACCCCAGAAGGTATAGGCTCTTTCTACGGACTTAATTGTCCCAGTCCACACCCGTTCTTCGCGAGCGTATTTGTCGGATTCAATTGAATAAATCGCTTGCATTCGACAGCGGGTGCCGTGTTCTCCCGCTTTCTCATTTAAGATGGAATTCTCCCAGATACCCGGCTCAAAGGTGACATTAAAGACATAAAACCCGCCAGGCTCGATGGTGACAGTAGAAGGAAAATTTTTGTCCCAGCCGCGGGGCTTTTTCACCAAGTGGACAGTTCGGCCATCCGGGTACTTTATCTCGAAGGAAAGGCCGTAATACCCAAAGCTGTTCCACTCTTCGAACAAGTTAATGGGAGCTGTTGACGTGTTCGTGAGCAGCACATGGAAATGGGTAGTGTAGTCGAAAACGATGGCTGCATCCGGAGAAATCCTGCTGGAATACTCTGTTGGAATAATCTGAAGGGTGGGCAATGGCAGGGTTTGGGCACTTGCTGGCAGCACCTCAACCAGTATCAGCAGGGCACAGAATAACAGGTAGTTCGGGAAACGGGCACGGGACATAAACAGAGTAAGTAATCGTTCAAGAAAACGGTGGGGCCGTAAACGCGCTTCGTTTGGTGAAAGGAGCCATTGATTTTACGACCTTTTTCGCGCTAGTTCGCGCCATGGCTTCCTTTATCACCTTCTGCTTCTCGAATGGCTTTGCCCTTGCACCATTTCGCCGGCCTACTCGTCCTGGTTACGCTGCTCTCCATCAGAGCGCACGCTCAGTCCGTGCCGGCTGCACAGGAGCCGCAACGCTGGGAACAGCATGACCGGGAGCAGGCGGTCATGGCGCAGACCACCCTTGTTTTTGAGGGCGAACTGGTTCGTGCCGTGGGATACTTTAATGCCGACAGTAGCCGGGCGTTCCGCACGGCCGTTATTCGTTTGACCCGCTTGGTCAAAGGCGCGCTGACTCCCGGCACGGTGCAGGTAGTTTACAAGGGCCCAAAGGTTGCCGGCCTCTCGAAAGACCCCAAAACTGGCGAACTCTGGATTGAACTGCCGTCAGAAAATGGCCATGGGCATTCGGATAACCAAGGCCTGACCTTGCCGAGTAGTAAGCCCATTCTATTCTTTTGCCGTCCGTTACCGGTCGGTTTTGCGCCAAAGCCTCCGCACTTGGCTACAAACAATTCCCCGGCTTTAGAAATTGTGGGCGCTGCCTTCGACGTGTTCCGAGACCATTCCGTTGTCTCCGACGTAGGGGGGCGCTTTGATGACTTCCCGACATTATACCAGTACCTAGAGGCCACCTATCACCTGCCGCACCAGTGGTAAGCGAAAACGGTGGCAAGGTAAACGCGGTAATTCAGTTTAAGGAGGGAAATCACAACTCCTATATTTACCACGACCCTATTTTCCGCAGAACTGCCATGGCATCTGTCGACTTGCGCCCGAGGCGAAAATTCAGCACGCTCTTTAGTACCCTGCTGGGGGGAACGCTGCTGGCCGTGGTGGTTTTCTTCGCCATTTCCTTCCTAACGGTGCTGCGCCACATCACCCCCGTGCATCGTTACAAACCCAGCGAGGCGTACAAATTGGCCATCGGCTTTCCCTGGACGTATTATTACCAGTTTTGGGTCCGGGGGGAGGACCTACCCCAGTTCGGCTGGCATGTCGTGCATTTGGGCTATGACTGCCTGCTAACCTGGCTCGTTGTCCTAGCGCTGTATCTGCTTTGGAAACGAACGGCGGGCACCAGGCACTCCTAAAGAGCCGCTGAAAAGAAAATCGGTGTAGTTCATTGAAACGGTGGTGGCCTAAACGCGGCAATTCAGTTTAAGGAGGATATGTTTGAGCAACCGGATGTTCTCCAACTGATGACTGCTCGATGACCAGCTGCTACACCCTGACGTGGTTCAAAGAAGAACTGGCTCCTCGCTTCGCCGGGTTTGCGGTGGTTTACCGCTCCTGTGGGGAAGGCGATTTTGGCACCTTAGAGCGCGTGGAGTTTGAGTCCGACGCCCTGTTGGGCACCCTCGATTTCTGGAGTCATGACTGGCTCGACGTGCACGTAATTGACCGGGTAAGCGTCGAGGAGCGGCTCAACTTGTTCCTGGGGCCCGACCAGGAAACCGACAAGGCCCAGGCTATAGCCGCCTTATTAGGCCTGCTGTAAGTTGACAAGTGCAGGATAATGGTGGTGGCCTAAACGCGGCGTTTGGTGAAATGAGCATCTTACTTTGTTTGCAAAATCTGCGCACAGACCGGGAGCCTTCGGCTACCAACTAATCCAAAATGGAAAAAATACCCGCACAATGCCAAGTTTTCTGGGCGTTGGACTCAAAACGAAAGCTAGGCTCGCCAAAGGTCAGCATGTGGGCTTCAGACGGCGAAATCGACACGCATGTTCCTTACCTCCGATTCCATTTTGCCGGAGAACCACCATTGGATTCACCCATTTACAATCAACTGGCGGCTTGTATTCACACTTACCAAGGACTCACCCAGTGGGCTTGTCTTTGCGATCCAGCTCGCAGCCGCCATTATTTCTTGCTGCCGCAAGTATTTGCGCCGTATTTGTTCACCCACGGTGTCAATAAAGAGCAGATGCTCTTAATGATGGATGAGCAGGTGTATCAAGAAAATATCCTGGTAGCAAAGTGCGATGTCCCGAACTTAAGCCGGTACATCGAGCAAAATTGGAAAGGTTAGAGACTAACCAGCCTTAAAAACGATAATCTGGGGTTTAGTTAAACGGTGGCAAGCTAAACGTGGCAATTCAGTTTAAGGAGCCTTTTACAACCCGTAGTCTTCGCTTGTACCCGCCCGGCTACCTTGCGGCCCTCTTGCCCTGCTCACCCCTTTTCCCCCACCCGCTCCCGCTAGATGAAAAAGGTCCTTGCTCTGAGTTGGATACCCCTCGTCCTTGTGGTCGGGTGGCTTGTGTTTCGAAGTACCTACGAATTCAAAACCTATCCCGTGGAAGGCTGTGCCCAACCGGTCACCGCCGTCACCTACTGGAAGGCTTTCCATCGGGGCCAGTTGTTTAGTCGAGGCGTGGCGTTTGTGCCCGGAAACTACCGCACCCGGGAGATTCCCAGCCATGATTGCCTGATTCTACCGGACCTGAGCGGGTTCGACGCCTATTTCGAAGTTATCCCGACGTGTGAAAACGGGACGATTATACTGACCTCCGACTACACCCCGTTGGAGTCCCCCACGCCTTCAACCGCGATAGTCTCCAGAGTACTACGAGACAACCCCGACTACCAGCATTTCAGAGCTAATAATGTAGGCCATATTATCGTGTTGGAATAAAAAAAAGGTAAATCGTCCGGGGTGAACAGCGGAGGAACAGTTGTGATCCGAACAGTCGTAACGTTCAGCAAAACGGTCGTGGCTGTTGCAGAACCCGGCTCGACGACCTAATGAGATGCCTGAGCTGGGAAAGGATGGTTGAAAAGGCCAGTAAAGCACTCTTTTTGAGTAGTTGCGAGTTCGACAACCCGACGCAGGAGGCTGCCCAGGAGTTCTGCAACAGCCACGGTGGTTTAGAAAAGTCGCGAGCAGAAGCAGCGGTTGAGGACGTGTGGGGCTTGATGTAATTTTACACCCTCGCTGCTATAAGAGGGCCAGGCTGTTTGAATCTTACACTCATTCGTTTGATTCTTATTGTGTGCTCGGGCTTGGCTGGCTGAACTTTGTCTTTATCGAACGTGACTTGATTCACGCGTGCTTCTTCCTTTAGTCCAACCTTACTAAAGGCGGCTGCACTGAAACCCGCTTTGGGGAGTTGCATACTTTGAAGGGGCTGTCACCTGCGCACGTTATGGCTTGTGCTACCTAGTTCAGGTCACCTATTGCTGGCTTACTGATGAAAGGCTTTAAGGTCTATCCGATAGACACCACCACGGGTCTGCCAGCGGCTTCCAGTCGCCGCGACCTGCATAGAATTTGTCTGCTTACCAGCTCTCGCCAACTGCAGTGCGCCGACCAGGAAATTGCGCAGGACGGCACCTACTTGTTCGTTGGCAATTCGCAGGATAGGGGCAATTTAACGTCGCACGCAACGCAGTGGAGCACGGCCGGCCAAACGGGCTACGGCTGTCTGTTCACGGAAGAATTTGTGCAGGAGAGCAGCCCGGCCGGAAGCCCGAAGCCCTGGACCCTGCTCAGCGGCAACCACCCCCGCATCTTCTCACTCAGCGACGCGCAGGCCGCTTATCTCACGGGCCTGTTTCAAAAGATGCTGGCCGAGCAACAGTCCGCGTACTGCTACAAACACGAGTTGCTGCGCAGCTACCTGCAGCTGGTTCTGCACGAGGCTGTGCGCCTGCGCCAGCCGGTGTCAAACCGCCACTTTCGGTATTATTTCCAGGTCCTGCGGCCAGCCGGGGCGCTGATTTCCGCCTGGGTAGCCCGCCGGCGCCGGGAGTGATTTTCTTCTCTTCCTCAGCGATTAAGGGCGAGAGGCGTAGCGGCAGGAATTGTACTTGCCGGCTGTTTGCCAACCACCATAAGCTTCCTTCTTCAGCCTGTTAGTAGCTAGTTCCTCCCATGCGTAACCGACACTTTCTCCCCGCCCTGGTGCTGCAAGTCTTCGCCACGGGGGCCGCTTTGCCCAGCCGCGGTCAAACTCCTGCGCCGTCGTCCACCAGCAGCGTGCCGGGGCCCATTTTCGCCAAGGGACAACCGGCGCCAACCGCCAACTTCACCGGCCAGGCGTGGGTGCAGGGACTGGTGGACAAGGAGGATAAGTACTCGTGCGGGGCCGGCAGCGTGCAGTTTGCCCCCGGCGCCCGCTCCCACTGGCACCGGCATCCGGCCGGGCAAATCCTGCTGATAGTGGAAGGCACGGCCTATTATCAGGAGAAAGGCCAGGCGCGGCGAGTGCTCTATAAAGGCGACGTCATCAAGGCCCCCGCCGGCGTCGAGCACTGGCACGGGGCCGCGCCCACCACCACCATGACCCACGTGGCCATCAACCCCGATATAACGGCCGTGCCCGTGGTATGGGGCCGGGCCGTGACGCAGGCAGAGTACCTGGGCAAGCCGTAAGTAGGGCAGCTATTTCACGCGTAGGGACTACCTCCTCAGCCTTGTAAAATGAACGACATGACGCTGTTTTCAAAGCTCTCACTGCTACTTCTCGCCCTCCTTCCCATGCTGGCTCATTCAACCACCCCACCGGCGGAGGCCCTGTCGGCCCGTCAGCAAGCCATCGTCACCATCTCCGCGCTCACGGCAAAAGGCGACCTGCCGCACTTGCACGACGCGCTAGCTAAGGGGCTGGATGCGGGCCTCACCGTGAACGAAGAGAAGGAAGTGCTGGTGCACCTGTACGCCTACTGTGGTTTCCCGCGCAGCCTCCAGGGCCTCAACACCCTACTGAAGGTGCTCGACGAGCGCAAAACCCAAGGCAAAAAGGACGTGATAGGCAAAGCAGCTTCGCCCATCACGAGCACTGCCCCCAAGTACGAGCGCGGCAAGCGGGTGCTGGAGCAGCTTTCCGGCCAGCCCGAAAAGGAGCCCAAAACCGGCTACGCCGCCTTCAGCCCCGAAATCGAGCGCTTCCTGAAAGAGCATCTGTTCGCCGACATTTTCGAGCGCGACGTGCTCACCTACCAAGAGCGCGAGCTGACCACCATCGCGGCGCTCGTGAGCCTGGGTGGCGTGGAGCCGATGCTGCAAGGCCATTTAAGTATCGGCCTGCACACCGGGCTGACCGATGCCCAATTACTGCAGCTCATGGGCGTGACGGAAGCAGCCGTGGGCAAGAAGGATGCGGACGCAGGCCGCGTCGTTCTAAACCAGGTGCTGGCCGGTCGAAAGAAATAGGGAGGCCCGCCGCCAACTCGCGCCTTAACGGCCAGCCCGGCCCACAAGTGCTTGGCTGGCCGTCATCGACTCGGATGTAAAAACGAACTAGTGTACGGCCTGGTATTCGGCATCCGTTACGGGTTCCAGCCACACCGGGGCGCCCTGGCTGGCGCTGGGGTTAATGGCCAGATGGGCAAACCAGTCGGTGGCCGTGGCCCCGTGCCAGTGCACCACCTCGGGGGCAATGACGACGGTATCGCCGGGGCGCAGCAGACGCGCGGGTTGCCCCTTTTCCTGGTAGTAGCCCGTGCCGCTGGTTACCACCAGCAGCTGCCCGTGCGGGTGAGAATGCCAGTTGTTGCGGCAGCCGGGCTCGAAGAGGACGTCGCCCACGGTGCAGTCGGTGGAGTTGCCGGGGCCAGCCAGCATTTTAACCCAGGCCGTGCCGGTGAAGTACTGGGCCTGCGCTGGCTGGGCACTGGCGGGGGCCACTGGTTTTTCTTGATTGCTCATGAGAAGAAGAGAGTTAACCCCACAGTCCACGGGGCAATTGCTATACGCCACAAAGGTGCGCTGACGGGAATTCTCCTAAGAGAAAGAATCAAACAATTGCCTATACTAATCAAATAGCCACCCGCCTGGATGCTGTGCATCCGAACGGAGCTGGCCAGTGTCCAAAGCCCAGAAAGCCTGGCCATTGTTTGAAGAGTATACTGATTCGTTTGATTAGTATTTTTTTAGCTCGGCAAAATGCAAGAATCTTCGCCGGGGGTATCCGAAACGGCCTAACGCGTTCTGCAAGCGCGGATTGTGGTGTCAGGCTATACTCCTGGAGAAACCCTTCCTGAGCTCCTACAAGCGGTCAAGAGCCCGGAAGCCTTCTGATACTACCCGCATCCATTCCAATATTCTCTACCTAACAAAAACGAACGTGAAAATCGCCGCAGCAATCGTCTCCTTTTTCATGGCGTGTTCTGGCCATGCCCAGCAAGCCGAGCGTAAAGCCCCCCAAACGGCGGTCGATGCGGCGCCGACCGTGCGGACTGCTTCGGGCGTGGTGCGGGGCGTGACGGATGGAGCTGTGGCCAGCTTTAAGGGCATTCCGTTTGCCGCGGCGCCGGTGGGCAACCTGCGCTGGCGGGCTCCCCAACCGGCCGTGCCCTGGTCGGGGGTGCGCGATGCCAGCAAGTTCGGAGCCGACTGTGCCCAGCCGGGTTTTCCCCGGGGTGCCGACCCCATCTCGAAGACCTCCTCGGAAGATTGCCTGTTTCTGAACGTATGGACCCCGGCCAGTGCCAAACCGGGAGCCAAGCTGCCGGTCATGGTCTGGATTTACGGCGGGGCCTTCGTGTTCGGCAGCGGCTCTAACCCGGGCTATGCGGGCGAGCAGTTTGCCAAGCAAGGCGTCATCCTGGTCAATTTCAATTACCGGGTGGGGCGCCTGGGCTTTTTCGCCTTCCCCACCCTGAGTCGGGAGCATCCGCAGGAGCCCACGGGCAACTTTGCTTACCTGGACCAGATAGCCGCCCTGCAATGGGTGCAACAGAACATCGCGGCTTTCGGCGGGGACCCGAAGAACGTTACCATCTTCGGCGAATCGGCCGGGGGCGTTTCGGTGCATTCCCTGCTCACCATTCCGGCAGCAAAAGGCTTGTTCCACAAGGCCATCAGCGAGTCGGGCGGCGGGCGTGATGGTGTGCTGACCGGCCGGCCGCTGCAGAAAGACAACGCCGACCCCTACTACCCGGTTTCGGCCGAAACCATCGGTGTAAACTTTGCCCGCCAACACGGTATTGAGGGCACCGATGCGGCGGCCCTGGCGAAGCTGCGGGCGCTGCCGGTGGGCGACATTGTCGATGGCGGCCAGCAGAGCGCTGGCCCCGGGGGACCGGTTACGTTCTCCGGGCCGATTCTCGACGGCAAGCTGGTGGTGGAAACGGCGCAGAGTGCCTACGCGGCCGGCCGGCAGGCTGGCGTCCCGCTCCTCATCGGTTCGAACAGCGCGGAAGTGCCCGCGGGCTTTGTCAATGCCACTTCCAAGGAGGAGCTGCTGGCATTATTCGGTAACCTGAAAGCTGACGCGGCAAAGGTGTATGACCCGGACGGCAATACGGAGTTTGCCAAGATGCTCACGCTCGTCAACACGGACAAGGTCTGGGCCGAGCCGGCCCGGTTCACGGCCAACGCCTTTGCCGCCAAGGGCAAGCCGGCCTATGTGTACCTGTTCTCCTACATCTCGCCCTCCATGCAGCAGTACATGCGGTACGGCGCGGCCCATGCGTCCGAAATATCCTATGTGTTCGACAAGCTCAACGGCCCCAATGGTGCCCCGGTGGCTCCCAAAGACCAGGAAGTAGCCCATCTGATGAACACCTACTGGGCCAACTTCGCTAAAACCGGCAACCCCAATGGCAAGGGCCTGCCTACCTGGCCCCAATATGACCCCGAGAAGAACGAGCTTTTGGAGTTCCGTCCCGATGGCACTGCCATAGGCGAACCGGACCCTAGAAAAGCACGCTTGGACGTTATTGAAAAAGCCGTTACGACGGGAAATCTCCACTAACGCCGGCAGGCGTTGCTGCTACCTGAGATGAGAGTCTCGAGTTTTCAGAAGCACAAGGCCTGGCGACATACTATTGAAAGTTATGAAAACGATGAGACGAGCAATAGGGGCCGGTATTTTCTTGCTGGCCCTGGCCACGCAGGCTGCCGCGCAACAGACCGCGATTTTTCCCAAGGGAGAAATTGCGACCGTCGATAACCACACCGGAACAGTGTGGCTTAAGGAACTGAGTGAGGCGGATAGCGTCTTCGCTTACAGCATTGCCACGGCCACCTTTGCTCCCGGGGCCAAACTGGACTGGCACATTCACCCAGCGGGGCAAATCCTGCTCATTACCGAAGGCATCGGCTACTACCAGGAGCGCGGCAAGCCCCGGCAGACGGTGAAAAAAGGGCAAGTAATCAAATGCCAGCCCGGCGTGGAGCATTGGCACGGCGCCGCCCCTAAAAGCACCTTTGCCTACCTGGCGACGACCCCGACGCAAAAGGGCAAAACCGTCTGGTTGAAACGGGTAACAGCAGCGGAATACCAGGGTGGTAGATAATTAGATACTTGTTATCACCATGAAACAGCGCCTGATTTTCGCCTTTGGTTCTTCGCTGGCCCTGCTGTCGTGCTCGCGCGGTGGAGATGATAGCGCGACGCCTACCCCGCCGGTTTCTCCCACGTCCCCGGTTGAAACCAATGCTCCCAACTCCAGTTACCGCCCCGCCTTTGCGGGCCAAACCCGGATTAATGGCGTCACGACCCCTGCGAGCAGCTACCGGGCTGCTGTTGTCACCTCCTCGCTGACCAGCCCGTGGGGCATCACCCCGCTGCCCGATGGCCGCTTGCTGATAACCGAGAAGGCGGGGAGTATGCGCCTGGTTACCCCGGCCGGCGTGGTCAGCGCGCCCATCACGGGCCTGCCGGCGGTCAATGCCTCCGGGCAAGGCGGGCTGCTGGGCTTGTGCATCGACCCGAATTTCGCCACCAACCGGTTGGTATACTGGTCGTTTTCGGAGCCCCGCCCGGGCGGCAACCTGACGGCCATCGGCAAGGGCCGGTTGGCTACGGATGAACGGACCATAGAGGCCGCCACCGTCATTTACCGGGCCGAGCCGGCCTACGCAGGCGTCAATCATTACGGGGGCCGCGTGGTAGTTGACCGCACGGGCAACCTGGTGGTGAGCGCCGGCGAACGGGCCGATAACGCCACCCGGGCCCAGGCGCAATCAGTTACGTCGGCGCTGGGCAAGGTTATCCGCATCACCAAGGATGGCCGGCCGGCCCCCGGCAACCCGGTGTTTACCCAGCCGGGCGCCCGCCCCGAGCTGTATTCCATTGGCCACCGCAACCCGCAAGGGCTGGCGATTCATCCGGTGACGGGGGATATCTGGCAAAGCGAGCACGGCCCCCGGGGAGGGGATGAAATCAACCGGCCCCAGCCCGGAGCTAACTATGGTTGGCCGACGATTACCTACGGCCTCGAATACAGCGGCCAGCCCGTACTGAGTGGCATTCAGCAAAATCAGGGCATGGAGCAGCCGGTTTACTACTGGGACCCGGTGGTGTCGCCCAGCGGCATGAGTTTCTACGCGGGTAACCGCGTGGCCGAATGGCAAAATAACCTGTTCATTGGCGCCCTCAGCGGCCAGCATATTGTGCGCCTGGTCATCGACAACAACCGGGTGGTGGGCGAAGAACGGCTGCTGGCCAGCGAAGGGCAGCGCTTCCGCGATGTCACGCAGGGTACCGACGGCGCCTTGTATGCCATCACCGACCAGGGACGGCTGTATCGCATTGACCGACCCTAACTCGTTTTGACATAGGGCCCTATATTGTAGGTGCCGTGCGCCTTCCTAACGTCCAGCAGCCACTCGGCTACCATTACTTATCCGCGTTAAAAAATTCAGTGATGACCACTCCAACAACATCCATGACCCGGCGGTCATTCCTGAAATCTTCCGCTCTGGCCGGCGGAGGGCTGATGCTCAGTTTCACCTGGCTATCGGCCTTCACCCCGGCCGGCCGTGAGAAAGAGATGGCTCCGGGTGGCCAATGGGTTGAAATTAATGGGTATGTTAAAATCACCCCCGACAACGTCATCAAAATCCTGAACCCGAATCCAGAATTCGGGCAGAACGTGATGACCTCGCTGCCCATGATGATAGCCGAGGAGCTGGACGTGGACTGGCAGAAAATCGTGGTGGAAATGGGCCCCCACGACAACGCGAAACTAGGCCCCCAATTCACCGGAGGCAGCAATTCTATGCGCATGTACTGGAAGCCCCTGCGCGAGGCGGGGGCCGCGGTGCGCCAGATGCTCCGGACCGCCGCCGCCCAGGCTTGGGCCGTGCCGGTGGAGGAAGTGACCACCAAAGCCGGAATGCTGCACCACGCGAAAAGCCGTAAATCAGCCACCTACGGCAGTTTTGCTTCTCAAGCTGCCAGCCTCCCGGTTCCTAAAGGCATGAAGCTCAAAGCGCCCAAGGACTTCACGGTGGTCAGCCGGTCCAAGAAAAATGTGGAGGGGCAGAAAATCGTGTCTGGCAAGCCCTTGTTTGGGATAGACTACCAGCAGCCGGGTATGCTGATTGCCATGGCCGAGCATCCGCCGGGCTTCGGCATGAAACTCAAATCATTCGATGCCACCGAGGCCCTGAAGATGCCGGGTATCAAGGATGTTTTCCGCCAGCAATTGTACGCAGAGGGCTTCGAGCAGGGCGGTTTCGACACCCGCAGCTTCAATGAGCTACTCGTGGTAGTCGGCAATACGACCTGGCAGGTAATGCAGGCCCGCAAAAAACTAAAAGTCCAGTGGGAGCCGGCCGGCGATACCAAGGACACGATGGGGGGCGGCCGGGGTCCGAAACGGGAAGTTGTGGTGCCCGGCGAGCTGGAAAGCACGGATGCCCAGCTGCGCAACATGAAGGACTACGCGGCCAAACCGGCCCAGCAGCTCCGCCGGGACGGCGACCCGGAAACGGCGTTTAAAAATGCCGCCACGGTGATTGAGCGCACCTGCCACGGCCCGTTCCTGGCCCATAACTGCATGGAGCCGATGAATTTCTTCGCCCATGTCACGGACGAAAAAGCCCTGTTGGTCGGCCCGCTGCAGGCCCCGGGCTGGACGGAACCCACCCTGGCCAAGGTCTTGAACCTGCCCGCCGACAAAATCGAAATTCAGATGACCCGCATGGGCGGCGGCTTCGGGCGCCGGGCCTACGGGCACTACCTGACCGAAGCGGCCCTGATATCGAGAAAAGTAAAAGCGCCGGTCAAACTGGTCTACACCCGCGAGGACGACATGACCTATGGCATCTATCGCCCCATGTACACGGCCACCTACCGGGCCGCCCTGGACGCGAACAAAGATTTGATTGCCTTCCACGTGAAAGGCGGCGGCATCCCCGAGCACCCGATTCACGCCAATCGGTTTCCGGCCGGCGCGGTCGATAACTACCTGGCCGAAGGATGGGAAATCCCTTCTAACATCACGATTGGGGCGTTTCGGGCGCCGCGCTCCAACTTCAATGCGGCGGCCGAGCAATCCTTTCTGGATGAGTTGGCCGAAGCCATGGGCAAGGACCCGATTGAGCTCCGCTTAGAACTGCTCAAACGAGCCAAGGAAAATCCGGTCGGCAAAAACAACGACTATGATGCCGACCGCTACGCGGGGATATTGAAGCTGGTGCGCGATAAGTCCGGCTGGAACCAGCCGGAGAATAAGAAATACAGCCGGGGCGTGGCCGCGTACTTCTGCCATAACTCCTACGCGGCTCACGTCGTGGACATGGTGATGCGAGACGGACAACCCTACGTGGAGAGGGTCTTCAGCGCCATTGATTGCGGCATTGTGATTAATCCCGATGCGGCCACCAACATGGTGCAGGGCGCCGTGGTCGACGGCATCGGGAATGCCTTTTACGGGGGATTGACGCTGAAGAACGGGGCCGTAGAGCAAACCAACTTCTACAACTACCGGCTCATCCGGATGCACGAGGCCCCCCAAAAGATTGACGTTCATTTTGTGCAGAACGACATCGACCCGACCGGTTTGGGTGAGCCGCCGTTCCCGCCGGTTTTCGGGGCCGTGGCCAATGCCTTGTACAAAGCGGCCGGCAAACGCTTCTACCAGCAGCCGTTCGGTCCTCAATTGAATACCCCTACTGCCCTGTAATCCGGCGGCTTCTCCTCCTTACCTATTCCGGCTATGCTCAACCTAACCATCAATAAAAAAGCCTACCAAGTGGATGTAGACCCGGAAACCCCCTTGCTGTGGGTACTGCGGGATACGCTGGGGCTCGTAGGAACCAAATACGGCTGCGGCGTCGCGCAATGCGGGGCTTGTACGGTGCACCTGAACGGGGAAGCGGTTCGCTCCTGCGTCACCAAAGTGAGCCGGGCCGTTGGGCAAAAGGTAGTAACCATCGAAGGGCTGGCGGAAAAGGCGGACCACCCCGTGCAAAAAGCTTGGCTGGAATTAGACGTGGCCCAATGCGGCTACTGCCAGTCGGGTCAAATCATGTCCGCTGCGGTGCTGCTCCGGGAGAATAAGAATCCGACCGACGCGGACATCGATGCAGCTATGGCCGGCAACATTTGCCGCTGCGGCACCTACCTGCGAATTCGGGAGGCCATTCGGTTGGCTGCTACCTCGCAGCGCAAAGCCGGCAATGGCTAATAGCTGCTGAATCGGCCGGCCTACCTATACCGTTGTGTTGACTCCCTTCTATGAAATCCCATCCTGCACCTAATACCCGTACTTCTTCCTTGCTGAAAATAGGTACGGGCCTGTCGTTCCTTATTTTCATCACCACTGCCGTTACGACGGTGTCCAGCGGTGAAAACGCAACGGCGGCGGATAGGGAAACGCCCTTACGCGCTGGCGGCGCGCGACCGGCGAGGACTGCGCAGGACAGCACCGAATCAGCGCAGGCCTTTAGCAAGGTCTATAAGGTGCTGATGAGCCCTCGCTGCCTCAACTGCCACCCGTCGGGAAATGTCCCGCTGCAGGGCGACGACAGTCACCTGCATACCATGCTGCCCCAGCGGGGCGTAGATGGCAAAGGCGTATACGCCATGAAATGCGGCAACTGCCACCAAGCCACCAATACCCCCGGCCGGCACACCCCACCCGGCAACCCGGAATGGCACTTGCCACCGGCGAACATGAAAATGGTGTTCCAAGGCCGCACCCCGAACCAATTGGCCAAACAGCTGGTGGACCCCAAGCAAAATGGCCGTAAGTCCATGAAGGAGTTGCTGGCCCATGCCGATGACACGCTGGTGCTGGCCGGTTGGCATCCCGGGGAGGGCCGTACGCTCCCGCCCATGAGCCACGCCGAATTCAAGAAAGCGTGGACCACCTGGCTGGAAAAGGGTGCCGTGGCGCCAAAGCCTTAAACTAAAGCTCCTGTTGACTTCCAACTCGGTGCTGGCTGGAAAGCCTGAAGCGGGCCGGGCGTGGCACTTGCACCACCTCATGACCTAGGGCTCATGCCCAACGTGCGTGTTGTCCGCCCAAAAGTGTTTGAATAGTATACTAACTCGTTTGATTAGCTTTTTCTGGCCTAGTAAAACGGCCGGACCTTTACGTAGCCAATCCAAGACGACCGGGGCCAGCCGGCACACGTAGTGCCATGCAGCTGGTAGGTCCTCTTCGTCAAGTAGTTAGTTTAACCTCAAGCACGACCCATGAACGATTCAAGCAACAACCCGACGGTGGGACTGAACCGCCGCGACCTGCTAAAAACCGGACTAATCCTGGCCGGGGGCGCTTTGTTACCCACCGGCGCGGCCATGGCCGCTGCGGAAACTACTGCGCCCCCACCTGCTGCTAAAGACAAAGTGAGCACCCGCCGGAAGCTGGGCAAGCTGGAAGTTTCCAGCGTGGGCCTGGGCGTGCAGAACATGAGTCGCAAGTACACCACGGAGGTACCGAACCGGGCTGAGATGCATAACATCATTCGGAATGCCTATGACCACGGCGTTACCTTATTCGATGCCGCGGAGGCGTACGGCCCCTGGGAGGTGGAGCGCATTCTGGGCGAAGCGGTGGGTCCCTTCCGCAACAAAATTGTGATTGAGACCAAGTTCGGCTGGAACATCGACCAAAAAACCGGGCAGCGCCTGCCGGGTCTCAACAGCCGCCCCGACCACGTGAAGCTGGTGGTGGAAAACATGCTCAAGCGCCTGCGCACCGACCGCATCGACTTGCTCTACCAACACCGGGTCGACCCGGCGGTGCCCATTGAAGACGTGGTGGGTGCCATCCAGGACCTCATCAAACAGGGCAAAGTGTTGCACTACGGCCTGTCGGAGCCCGGCCTGAAAACGGTGCGGCGTGCCCACGCCGTGCACCCGGTCACGGCCATCCAAAACGAATACTCCCTGCTCTGGCGGGGACCGGAAGCGGAAGTCATTCCCCTCTGCCAGGAGCTCGGCATCGGGTTCGTGGCCTGGAGCCCGCTGGGCGTGGGCTTTCTCACCGGGGCCATCGACGCGCAGACCCGGTTCGCGCCTGGCGACATTCGCGGGGGAGAGTCCCGTTTCTCGCCGGAGAACCTACCCGCCAACCTGGCCCTGGTGGAGCTGCTCAAAACCTGGGGCACCCGCAAAAGCGCCACGCCCGGTCAGATTTCGCTGGCCTGGATGCTGGCCCAAAAGCCCTTTATCGTGCCCATTCCCGGCACCACGCAAATGGCCCACATGCTGGAAAACAACGGGGCGGATTCCGTCCGGTTTACGGCCGATGAGCTCAAGCAATTCAACGCGGAGGTAGCTAAGATTCAAGTCAAAGGCGAGCGGCTGCCCCAGATGGTGCTCCAGTTTTCGGGCGTTGAAGCGGCACCCAAAGCCTAGCACCCACTCCTTCGGCCGAGCCGGGTGGTGCTGACTTAACCGCCGGTAATCTCCCCGCATCCTCGCTCCTTTTCCCACGAGAAACGACGTAACCCCATGAACTTCCTGAAAATGCCTTTGCTGGCTTTGAGCCTGCTTTTAAGTAGCCTGCAGCTAACCCACGCGCAGGCAAAATTGCCCAACCCAGCCTCCACCACCTTTACCAAAGAGGAACAGGAACTCCTGACGCTCTCGAAAACCAAGTGGACGTGGATGGCCGACAAAAACGTAGCGGCTTTGACGGGGCTTTTCAAGGAAAACTGCGTTTTCGTACACATGGGCGGCAGCTGGGGAAAAGACCAGGAATTAGGGGTCATTAAAGGGGGCATGATTTGGTATAAGAAAGCCGAAGTCTACTCCGCGGCCGTGAACATCTTCGGCAACACCGCCATCCTGCTCAATGACATTGATTTGGTGGCCATGGTCGGCGGCAAAGAAGCCATCAATCCCTTCATGGTGACAGAGGTCTATATCAAAGAAGACGGCAAATGGACGCTGGGCTCCCTCACGTTTTCCCACCTGGCCCGGCCGCTTAAACTGACTGGCAATAAATAGTCCCTACAGACTGCTGACTGCTTATTCCGGGTGCCCGCTGCCCTTGCGGGGCCGAGGGAATGCGCTTAGGTGCAAGACTAGGTCAGCAGCAATACCAAAAGACGATGAACATTTTAATCCTGGGAGCTGCCGGCCAAATCAGCCGAATGGCAGCTGACCTGCTCCTGCGCCAAACCGATGCCAACCTCATCCTGTACGCGCGCCGGGCTACCAGCCGCTTAAAAGCCGCCGACCCGCAGCGCGTACGTTTGGTTGATGGGGACTTTACGGACACCCAAACCCTGACCAAGACGATGCAGGGCGTCGATGTGGTGTACGTCAACGCTGCCGGGGACAAAGCCGCCAAGCAAGTTATTGCCGCGGCCATGCAGGCAGCGGGCGTTCGAAAAGTCATCGAAGCCTCTATCCTCGGCATCTACGATGAGGTGCCCGGCGCTTTTGGAAACTGGAATAAGGGCATGGTGGGCCCCAGCCGGATACGCCAGGTCGCGGAGGCCACCCGCGTCTTTGAAAACGAGGCCTTCGACTACACCATCCTGCGGCTGACCTGGCTGTATAACCAGGCCGGCAACACGGCATACATGCTGACGCAGAAGGGCGAACCCTTTGTGGGCGCCCAGGTCACGCGGCAGGCCGTCGCCCAATTGCTAGTCGACATCATTACGGCTGCCGATAACCGCTTTGCCAAGACGAGCCTGGGGGTAAGCGAGCCAAACACTGACTGGGACAAACCGTCCTTTTATTAACTGAAGCACTGCAAGGTGCCACATGACGGGCACCAACATTCCAACACATGATGACAGACAAGAAAGTATGGCTCATTACCGGCGCCGGCCGGGGACTGGGCCTCGACATTACCAAAGCCGTGCTGGCCGCCGGCCACGCCGTAGTGGCCACCGGCCGCAACCAGGAGAAAGTAGCCCAGGCCATTGGCGAAGCCGACGACCTGCTGGTGCTGACCCTCGATATTACGAAGCCTGCCGAGGCGGAAGCTGCCGTTAAAGCCGCCGTGGAGCGGTTTGGCCGCCTCGATGTGTTGGTCAACAACGCCGCCAACTTCTACGCCGGCTTCTTTGAGGAGCTGAGTTCCGAGCAGGTAAATCAACAACTAGCCACCGGCCTTATCGGGCCGATGAACGTGACGCGGGCCGTCCTGCCGGTATTGCGCCGGCAGCGGTCAGGGCAGATTATCACCATCTCGTCGATGGCTGGCCTCGTGGGTTTTGAGTTCGGGTCAGCCTACGCGGCAGCCAAATTCGGTCTGGAGGGCTGGATGCGCTCGCTGCTCGTTGAGGTAGCCCCGTTCGGCATTGCAGCCATTACGGTCAATCCGGGCTTCTTCCGCACCGAGCTGCTCACGGAAGAGTCAACCAACTTCGCCGAGCACCACCTCGCCGACTACGACGAGCGTCGCACAGGCCAGGAGGCGTTCTACAAAGGTTATAACGGCCAGCAGTCCGGGGACCCGACCAAGCTCGCTCAGGCTCTGCTCACCATTTCGGACGCCGCCAAGCCGCCCCGTCGCTTTCTGGCCGGGGCCGATATGCTTGGCGCTGCCGAGCAAGTACTCGTTGACCTGCAAGCAGATATTGACGCGTACCGAGAGCTTTCCGGCTCGCTCGCCTACAACGAGCCGGTTGCCAGCATCGGTAACTAGCCCTGGAAGCAACTTTAAATCCTCAAGATATTCCTGATGAAGTGGTTGATGCTAGCAGCGGTTGTTTTAGGCGGTACTACCAGGCAGCCCGCGGCTATGCTGAATTCAACCGGCAACCCTAACATGCTACATCCGCCGTTGACACTCACTCAGACTGTGGGGGACCTTGCAAACCATCCCGCTTTTCGGGGCTTTGGTGAGCTATTACTGCCCTGGGATGCGAACGCACGGTACTATGCCACTTCGCTGAGTAAGGTGGGTTCCCTGATGCCGTATCATGGCCAGGTGCAGCCGGCCGTTGTTCTTTCCGCTGTTAACCACTTGATTAAGGAGGTCAACAGCGGGCAAACCATCTTCTATAGTTTTTACTCACCTCAGCAAAAGCAGCAAGACACTTCGAAGGAACAGACTGGCCTTTTCTTTTTCCGGGGCAAGCCCGGGGCGCCGTTTGCCGTCGTGTGCCCGGGCGGCGGGTTTAGCTACGTGGGGTCCTTGCACGAAGGCTTTCCGCTGGCGCAGCAGATAGGCGAAAACAACCTGAATGCCTTCGTCATCAGATACCGAATTGGCAGCGAGCAACGTGCCACCGAAGACTTGGCGGCTGCTATCGCCTACATCATCCGGAACGCTGAAAAACTGGGGGTAAGCCCCCGGGATTACTCCCTGTGGGGCGGCTCGGCCGGTGCCCGGATGGTAGGCAACATCGCGCTGAGCGGGGTGGTGGCTTTTGGCGGGGGCGGTCTGCCCAAACCCGCTACCGCTGTTATCGCCTACACCGGCCAATCGACTTACTCCGCCGACTTTCCCCCCACGTTTATTACCGTGGCCGCCAACGATGGCATCGCCAATGTGAAGACGGTGGAACGCAGGGTGGCAAGCTTGAAAGCTGCGGGCGTCGAAGTAGTGTACCGGCGCTACCTCACGGCCGGTCACGGTTTTGGAACAGGGAAAGGAAGTGACGCTGAAGGCTGGATAGACGATGCCCTAGGGCTTTGGAAAAAGCACATCAGAAAGTAAAAAGCCGAAAGATGTTTGCCAGTTGCCTCGGGTAAAAAGACTCTTAATTGACGCACGCGCCCGGTATCAGCCCCCCTACCCTATCGCTTTCAGATGAAAAATCAAGATAACAAGCAACTGCAAAGAATGGCCCTTCGCGCACGTTCCCTAGCGTGCTGGCTGGTGGGTTGCGCGCTGTTAATTTCCGCCTGCTCCTTCGCGCAAAAGGACGATAGTCAAGCTCCAGTGAAAGCTCCTTTGGACCCGAGTAAAGTATTGATTGTGTATTTGTCGCGCACCAACAATACCAAGGCGGTAGCGGGTATTATTCACAAAGAGCTAGGCGGGACCCTGGTGGCTCTGGAGCTGGAAAAGCCCTATCCGTCCAATTACCAAGCCACGGTGCAACAGGTAGTCCGCGAAAATGAGCAAGGCTATTTGCCGCCCCTGCGCACGAAAATTGCCAACCTGTCGCAGTACGACGTCGTCTTCGTGGGCTTCCCGACCTGGGGCATGCAGTTGCCGCCGCCCATGAAAAGCTTTTTGAAGCAGTACGACCTAAGCGGCAAAACCCTTGTCCCGTTCAACACCAACGCGGGCTATGGCGTGGGCAGCAGCCTCGAAACGGTCAAGGCGCTGGCTCCCAGCAGTACCGTGCTGGAAGGGTTTACCACCCGCGGCGGCGTGGAAAGGGACGGCGTGCTTTTCGTGATGGAGGGGAATAAGGAAAAGCAGGTCCAGACGGAAGTAAAAGCCTGGTTGAACAAACTTAACCTGGTAGGTAAGAAGTAAAAAAGCAAAATCCAGCGCTGGCAGCCAGCGCTGGATTTTGCTTTTTGAACTACTGCCCCTAGGCTATCCCTTGCACGCGGGGGTAGCTAGTACCGGTCCTTATCTGATTTTGGGGTCATGGGCAGTTCCAGTGGCGTAATGCCATTCAAAGAGATTCCCCCGTGCTGAAACCGGTTGGTAGTGGGCTGATGCGACGAGATGAAGGTCGGCGCCGGGGCCGAAAGCGTATCCAGCGAAGCTACTTCCTCGGCCGAGAGTTGGATGTCCAGGGCCGCAATGTTGGCCTCCAGCTGGTCGAGCCGGCGGGCGCCGATGAGGGTGGAGGTAACGCCCGGCCGCCCAACGACCCAGGCCAGGGCAACGGCGGCGGGAGTGGCCTGGTGCACTTCGGCCAACTCGGCTAAGCGGTCGATGATGGCGTAAGCCTTTTCGCCCAGCAGTGACACGGACCCGTTGGTCTCGGCGCGGCTGCCGCCAACTTGCCCCGCATTGGCCCGGGTAAATTTGCCGGACAACAGCCCGCCTTTCAGCGGTGACCAGGGCATGACCCCCAGCCCCAGGGCCCGGGCCATGGGAATCAGCTCGACTTCTACCGTTCGCTCCAGCAGCGAGTGCTCCACCTGCAGCCCGATAAACGGCGTCCAGTCCCGCAGCTGCGCCATGGTTTGCGCGTGGGCGACCTGCCAGGCCGGCGTGTCCGACACCCCGAGGTAACGCACCTTGCCGCTGTCCACCAGCTTATGCAGGGCCTTCATGGTTTCCTCCACCGGCGTGTTCCAGTCCCAGTGGTGCAGCCAGTACAGGTCGATGTAATCGGTTTGCAGGCGCCGCAAGGACTGCTCGCACTGCTTGATAATGGACTTGGCGCCGTTACCGCCGCCATTCGGGTCGCCCGGGTAGAGGTTGTTGCCACCCTTGGTGCCGATGACCAGCCGGTCGCGCCTGGAGGATTCCCGACCCAGCACGTCGCCGATGATTTTTTCCGAGTGCCCGTTAGTGTAAATGTTGGCAGTATCCACAAAATTGCCGCCCAGCTCCTGGTAGCGGGCCAGGATGGTTTCCGCTTCCTGGGGGGTAGCGCCGACGCCCCAGTCTTCGCCAAAGGTGAAGGTGCCCAAACAAAGCGGGCTCACCCGCAGGCCGGAGTGGCCGAGGGTCACGTACGAATTCAAAGACATAGCAAGCAGGGAAGGGAGATATAGAAGCTGCCCTGACTCGTGCAGTAGCCAGGGCGGTAAACGAGGGGCCCGGTCAGGAAGTAGGCCCCTGGCCAGCAGTCAACGGTTGATGGTTTACTGCGACGTCGTATTGTATTGTAGCGGCCGACTTGGATTTCCACCGGGACCGTCTCGCTTCAACTTGCTTTTAGCTTCTTCATAAAGGGGCCAAAAGCTTGGGCTAACTCTTCAAAAAGCGGGTCGGAGCGGTGCTTCAACATCACCTCGCTGAACAGCTTCAAGCCCACGGCAAACTGCGCTGCTTCTTCCGGGTCGCTGAAAAGTGGCTTGGCTTGCATCAACTTTACGATGTGTAGTATATCGTCGTGATTGCTGAAATCGAATTCGAGCGAAGCGGGCACAAAAGTGTCGGTTTTGGCGCTTACTTGGTCAAGCCGCAGATGGTAGCGGTTTTCTTTTTTTTCCATCAGAGGAGGCAGTGAATTCTAAGGCGTATGACAAAACGAAAAAACTCTTTGCCCTGACTACTTGACCAGCCAATAGCCAGGGCAAATGAGGTAATTGAGCGAAGCGGGCGTAAGCGGCGCGCTTAGCGGTTGATGGCCTGCTGCGACTTCGCGTTGTAGCGGGCACCCTGAATTTCCACCTGGGCCAGGGTCTGCTCGATGCGCTGCAAGTCGGCGGCCGTCAGCTGCACATCGGCCGCGCCGAGGTTTTCTTCGAGCCGGTGCAGCTTGGTCGTGCCGGGAATGGGCGCAATCCAGGGCTTTTGGGCCAGCAGCCAAGCCAGAGCAATCTGGGCCGGCGTCGCCTGCTTGTCCGCGGCAATAGTGCCCAGCAGATTCACCAGCGCCTGGTTGGCTTGGCGGGCTTCGGGCGAGAAGCGGGGCACCGTGTTGCGGAAGTCGTTCTTATCGAACTCGGTGTTTTCGTCAATCTTACCGGTCAGAAAACCCTTGCCCAGCGGGCTGAAGGGCACAAAGCCGATGCCCAGCTCTTCCAGCGTGGGCAGCACGCTCTGCTCGGGCTCGCGCCACCACAGGGAGTATTCGCTCTGCAAGGCCGTAACGGGCTGCACGGCGTGGGCCCGGCGGATGGTCTCGGCGCCCGCTTCGGACAGTCCAAAATACTTGACTTTGCCTTCCGCAATCAGGTCTTTTACCGCGCCGGCCACGTCCTCGATGGGCACGTTGGGGTCCACGCGGTGCTGGTAAAACAAGTCGATGTAGTCGGTTTTCATCCGCTTGAGCGACTGCTCAATGACCGTTCGGATGCGCTCGGGCCGGCTGTCCATGCCGAGGGGAGGCTGGCCGTCCTTGAAGCCAAACTTGGTGGCAATAACCACCTGGTCGCGCACCGGGGCCAGCGCCTGGCCCACCAGCGTTTCGTTGAGCTCGCCGTAGGCCTCCGCCGTATCAAAGAGGGTCACGCCTCGGTCAACGGCCGTGCGAATCAGGTGAATGGCTTCGTCGGTGGGCGTGACCGAGCCGAAGCCGAAGCTCAGGCCCATGCAGCCCAGTCCGAGGGCCGATACTTCCAGGCCGCTCGTACCTAATTTTCGCTTTTCCATGGTGTTGGTTGATAAGGAGTAAAAAGCACTCAGTGCTTCCATTCATGCGGCACTCTCCGAGTGGAAGCCCATAAATGAGTTGAAGGCGATAGGCACGAATGCTGCGCCAGTAATAGCTGGTTATTTGACCTGTTTCGGGTTGGGCAAGGCGCTGTAGTTGAATAGGCCCTGGCATTTGTGCCCGCGGTACCCGTCTCACTTTCCGCTGGCAGGTTGTTTGTCCGCTTTGAGCACCTTCGCCAGCACGGCCCGGCCGGCGTCCGCTTCCTTTTTGCCAATACTGGCTTCTTCCACTTGCAGCACCTGACTAAGCTGCGCTGGGGTCAAACCCAGATGCAGGCCGATGCCCAAGTGCTACTGGAGCATCGGCTCCACACCCCCTAGGCTCACCAGCGCCGCAATGGTGACCAGTTCCCGCTCCGAAAACGTGAGCACGTCCCGCTCGAAAAGGTCGGCGAATAAATGCTCTTTTAGAAACACCTCGATTTCCGGGCTGAACGCGCTGTAGCCCGTCTTGGGGCCGGTTTCGGGTTTGCCGGTGAGCGTTTCCAGGTTCTTTTTGCCGCGCTCGTACTTGGGCGCGGTGCTGGTGATGGGCGAGGCCGTCTTGCCCACCACGTCGGTAATGCCTTTCGCTTTGCGCTCCTCCAGCACCTTGAGCAAGGTATTGAGGCCGTTAAGGCTGCGCGGGAATCCGCAATAAGCGTAAAGGTGCACGAGCACTTCTTTTTCCTCATTCACGGTCAGGCCTGCCGCCAGGCCATCGGCCAAAGCCTTATGCAGCCGGGGCAAGTCGCCTCTGGCGGTGAGGGCGGAAATGGTAACGATAGACTGCTGCCGGGCCGTAAGCGCGTCGGGTGCCCAGGCGGTGCTTTTCGCTTGCGCGGGTTTCCCGGCAAGCAGGAACAGACCAGACAGAACCAATAAGTAACAAGTGGTTTTTCTCATGCGATTAAGCCGGCTGGCGCAGGGCTTCGAGCACTTTGTCCGGGGTCATGGGCAAGGACCGCAGGCGACGGCCGGTGGCGTGAAACACGGCGTTGGCCACGGCGGCCGTCACGCCCACAATGGAGATTTCGCCGATGCCTTTCACGCCCATGGCGTTGACGTGGGGGTCGTGCTCGTCGATGAAATCCACGGTCATATTCGGGATGTCAGCGTTGACGGGCACGTGGTAGCTGGCCAGGTCGGCGTTGGTATAGCGGGCCAGGTTCGGGTCGCGCACGGTTTGCTCCATTAGAGCCGAGCCGATGCCGAAAATGGCGCCGCCGATGACCTGGGAACGAGCTGTTTTGGGGTTGAGGATGCGGCCCGCGCTCATCACGCTCACCCAACGGGCCACGCGCACGGTGCCCAGCTCAGGGTCCACGTGCACCTCGCAAAAGTGCGTGCCGAAGGCATGCATCGAGTACCCGGCGGCAGCTTCCTTTTCTTCCTTGTTCATGTTGGCGTCGGCGGTGGCGCCGGGCTCCTTGTACACGCTGCCGTAGCGCCCCTGGGCGGTGCCTTCCACGTCGCTCAGGCTGGCCCTCTTCATCACCTCGCCGAAGGCTTCCCCTTTGCCAGGGTCGGCTTTCAGCTGCAGGCGGCCTTTCTCCATCACCACGTCGGCGGCCTTGGCCCCGTAGAGTGGTGACTTCTTATCCATCACGGCCGCCTTGATGAGTTTCTGCCACACTTCCTGGGCCGCCAGGTATACCGAGGAGGACACCCGGCCCGCCGCGGTGGAGCCACCGGACCACTGCGTGGTGGGCAGGATGGTGTCGCCCAACTCAAAGCGGACGTTTTCGGGCGGCACGCCCAGCGCGTCGGCTGCCACTTGGGTGATGATGGTATAGGTGCCCGTGCCCAGGTCGGTGGCCCCGGCCTGCACCACGGCCCGGCCGTCCGCGTAGAGGCGCACCCGGGCGTTGCCCACCGAGTTGTGGACCGGGTAGGAGGCTGTGGCCATGCCGTAGCCCACCAGCAGCTTGCCCTGGCGCGTCTGCCCGTTCTTGGGGTTGCGCTTACTCCAGCCAAACAGCTCGGCCCCGCGGGCGTAGCACTGCTTCAGGCTTTTGCTGGACCACGGATGGCCGTTGGTCGCGTCCTTTTCGGCGTAGTTCAGCAGCCGGACCTGAATGGGGTCTAAGCCGAGCTGGTACGCCAAATCGTCCATGCTGCACTCGATGGCGAACGAGCCGGGCATGTCCCCCGGGGCCCGCGTGGAGGTCGAAGTCATCACGCTGGCCTTGGCCAGGTGGTAGGTCGATTCGAACGCCGGCAGCGCATACAGCATGTTGATGATGCGGCTGTTGGTTTCGGCGTAGTCGTCCCAGGGTGAGGTCGTGGACGTTTTCTCGTGTACGATGCCCAGCAGCTTGCCCTCCTTGGTCGCCCCGAGACGCAGGGTTTGCTCCTGCTCCTCGCGGTGGCCCATGCCGGTGAACTGCTGCGGGCGCGTGAGCACCAGCTTCACCGGCCGGCCCACGGCCTTGGCGGCCAAAGGGGCCAGTACCACGTGGGGCCACACCCAGGCCTTGCAGCCGAAGCCCCCGCCGAGGTACTTGGTCACGACGCGCACCTGCTCGGTGGCCAGGCCCAGCATGGCGGCCAGCGTTTTCTGCGTTTCCGACACGCCCTGGGTGGTATCGTACACGGTGAGGCGGTCGGGCGCTTCCCAGTGGGCGGTGGTGGCGCCCGGCTCCATGGGGTTGTGGTGGTTGGTGGCGTGGTGGTAGGTGGCCGTGAGCTGCACCGGCGCACTGCGGAACGCCGCCTGGGCATCCCCGCGCTTGGTGACTCCGGCGGTTCCCTTCACGTTTTTCGGCACGTAACTCGTCGCCTTGGGGTCCAGATAAGAGGATACGGGCACTTCCGCAGCAATATTCACCTTGAGCAGGGTGGCGGCGTACTGGGCGTGCTCCAGCGTATCGGCCACCACCATGGCCACGGGCTGCCCGGCGTAGTGCACCTGGTCCGAGGCCATGGGAAAGAAGCTCATCGGCGAGGAGGCGAAGGCTTTGCGGTCGTCGGGGTTGTTCGGCGTTTTGGCCAGCTTGGGCAGGTTCTCGTGGGTGAAGATGGCCAGCACGCCCGGCTGCCGTTGGGCCGCGCTGGTGTCGATGCTCGTCACGCGGCCCTTGGCCACATCGCTGGTCTTAAGCACGGCGTGCACCAGGCCCGGCAGCTGGTTGTACTCGGCCGAGTAGCGGGCCTGGCCCGTCACTTTGGCCCAGCCGTCGACGCGGCTCAGGGGCTGCCCCACGACGCCCGGCGCCGCGTTGGTTTCAAAGAATTGCGGTTCGTTATCCATCGGGTGCGGAGTGCTTAGCAAAGGGAAAGGAGAATATCAACACGGGTCCGCCCACGGCGGCACCCCATTGCGCAGGAGCCGCGGCTAGCCCGCCGCTACTTGCTGCAGGGCGCGTACCAGGGTGTTCTGCGCGAGCTCCACTTTGTAGCGGTTATGCTCGCGGGGCTGGGCGCCGCGCAAGGCCGCGGCCGCAGCGGCGCGGAACGTGGCATCCGTGGCCGGCTGGCCCACCAGCGCCTGTTCCGCTTCGCGGGAGCGCCAGGGCTGCGCGCCCACCCCGCCCAGCGCCACGCGGGCCGCCCGGATGGTACCCGCCTGCACGTCCAGACCCACGGCGGCCGAAGCCAGGGCGTAGGCGTAGCTGCTGCGCTCGCGCACCTTCAGGTAAGTCGAGCGTTGGGTGTGGGCAGCGGTGGGAATGGTGACGGCCACAATCAGCTCGCCGGGCTCCAGCACCGTTTCCTTCTGCGGGGTGGTGCCGGGCAGCAGGTAAAACTCGGTCAGGGGCACCCGGCGCTGCTTGCCTTTCGCATTCTCCAGCGTCAGCACCGCGTCGAAGGCGGCCAGCGCCACCGACAAATCGCCGGGGTAGGAGTTGGCAATACACGAATCGCTCACCCCCAGGATGGCCAGGTTGTGGTTGTCACCGGTTTGGGCGGGGCAGCCCGAACCCGGTACGCGCTTGTTGCAGGGAAAGGCCGCGTCGCGGAAGTAGCCGCAGCGGGTGCGTTGCAGGATATTGCCCCCGATGCTGGCCATGTTGCGCAGCTGGGGCGAGGCGGCCAGCAGCAGTGACTGCGAGATGGCCGGAAAGGCTTGCACCACCAGCGGGTGCTCGCCCACCACGCTCATGCGCTCCAGGGCGCCGATGCGCAGCCCGTCCTTGGTTTGCTCAATGCCTTTGAAGGGCAGCAGGTTGATGTCCACCAGCTGCGGGTGCTCCTGCAAATTGGCCTTCATCAGGTCCAGCAGCGTGGTGCCGCCGGCAATGTAGGCGGCCTGGGCCTGGTCTTTCAGGCGGCCGGTGGCCTCCTTGGCGGAGGCGGCCTGGGTGTAGCTGAAGTCGTTCATCGCACTAGCCTTTCGAAGGTTGACCAGCTACCTCGCGCACGGCGGCCAGAATGTTGGGGTAAGCGCCGCAGCGGCAGAGGTTGCCGCTCATCCACTCGCGGGCCTGGTCGTCGGTGTCGGCGTGGCCTTCGCGCACGCAGGCCACGCCGCTCATAATCTGGCCCGGTGTGCAGTAGCCGCACTGAAAGCCGTCGTGCTTGATGAAGGCTGCCTGCATCGGGTGCAACTCGGTGCCCTGGGCCAGGCCCTCGATGGTGGTGATTTCCTTGCCCTGCTGCATGACGGCCAGCGATAGGCAGGCGAGGGTGCGTTGGCCGTCGATGTGCACCGTGCAGGCGCCGCACTGGCCGTGGTCGCAGCCTTTCTTGGTGCCCGTCAAATCCAGCCGCTCCCGCAACGCGTCGAGCAGGGTCACGCGGGGTTCGGCGCGGACCGTGCGGGCCTGGCCATTGACGCGGAGCGTAAACTCGGTCGTGCCGGCCACCACCTTGGAGTAGGCGGTCAGGCGCTCGGCTTGGCTCACCAGCGGCGGGGCCAGCGCCAAGCCCAGGATGCCACCGGATTGCTTCAGGAACGAGCGCCGCGAGTTGTCGGCGGGCGACGGCGTATCCGCCGGAGGGAATAAATCAGATGACATGGCCAGGAGGAATAGCAGGAGGAAAAATCAGTCAGGGGATGCCAGAAGTCAGTAGGTGGCAACTCGCCGCGCTCAGTAGCAATGGCGGCAGGCTAGCTCAACGGCTGGAGCAGAAAGCGGGCGCAACCAGGCGAGGTGGCGGTATACCGGCGGCCTCTTAGCCTGCCAACTGCGCCATTAAGACCTTGCATTGGTCTTAACAATACCGGTCTAAAAGCATGGAGGTTGCCTCTTTGCTCGCCACAGCCGGACATTGTTTGAAATGATAACTAATCTGTTTGATTAGTGAATTCCTCCACTTCGTTAAGCCCCCGTAACCCTGGCGTAGTGCTGGCAACTACCGCCACCCACGTCATTACAGCTGCTTTTCACCCCTACTACATTGTTACTCGATGCCTCCTGAGTGGCCAAGCAAGTAGACTTTCGCTCAGGTGTCGCGACGGAAGGTGAGCGGGGTGGTGCCGGTATGCTTCTTGAAGAAGATGTTGAAGTACGTGGGGTACTCGAAGCCCAGGCTGTAGGCAACTTCGGCGGTGCTCCACGAGGTATGGTGCAGCAGGGCCTTGGCTTCACCGATGACGCGCTCGGCAATGTGCACAGAAGTCGGCTTGCCGGTGACTTCCTTCACGGCACGGTTGAGATGGTTGACGTGCATGCCCAGCTGTTGGGCATAGTCCTGCGCGGTTTTCAGCGTCATGGCCTGATTAGGACTTTCCACCGGAAACTGCCGCTCCAGCAACTCCTGAAACAGGCTGGTAATGCGGGATGAGGCGTTTTTGTGCTGTACAAAGCTCTCCGTGGGCTGCATGCGCAACGCCTCATGAATGAGCAACTGCAGATAGGTGCGAATCAAGTCACCCTTGTACAGGTACTCGGTGCTCTGCTCGGCCAGAATTTTCTGGAAGATGCCCCGCGCATAGACCATTTGCTCCTCGCTGAGGTGGAAAATGGGGGTGCCGCCGACCTTGAACAGGGGCGACTGCTGCAGGCTTTCCGACCGGTCATTCTCCCGCATGTAGGCCTCGGTGAACAGGCAGGAGTAACCTTTCAGGAAAGGGTCATGCAACTCGATGGAGTACGGAATGTGCGGGTTGGCGAACATCAGGCACGTGCCGTTGAGCTCGATGCTGCGGTCGGCGTAGTGCACAGTGCAGTGGCTGGTCACCAGGGCCACCTTGTAGAAATCCCGGCGGCGGTACGACAGGCTCGGGTTCAGCGCCGTATCGACCTCATACGCTTTGAAGCCCTTGAGCTTCAGCTCCTGGGAGGTAACCGCTTGGTGGGAGTTGACCGCTTGGGCCGGGGGGGCTACTTGAGGGTTCGTGGGTTCCATGCGTAAAAGAGGTTAACCGACAGGTAAACAGGAAGCGGCAGCCGCTACTTTATCCGTAACCGCTGCCGCGTCTGGCATCATCATTCCAGTCTAGTCGTGGATTTTCCGCTCGCCAATCCACTTCACCATGTTGGGGTCGCGGTGGTCGAAGAAGGCGCTGTTCTTCGTGTCGAGCGTGGCAATGGCCTGCAGGTCCTCCGGGCTCAGTTCAAAATCAAAAACATTGAAGTTCTCGGCCATGCGTTCCGGGCGCACCGACTTGGGAATGGCCACCACGCCGCGCTGTATCGCCCAGCGCAGTACGACTTGGGCGATGCTCTTCGCATACTTCCTGCCAATTGAGGCGAGCAGCTCGTTGTGAAACAAGTCGTTCTTGCCTTCCGCAAACGGGCCCCAGGCTTCAATCTGCACCTTGTTGTCCACCATGAACTGCTGTTCAGCAATCTGCTGGTGGAAGGGGTGGGTTTCCACCTGGTTCACCGCCGGCACCACCTCGTTGTGGATGATAAGGTCGATGAGCCGGTCGGGCTGGAAATTGCTGACGCCAATGGCCTTGATGCGGCCTTCTTTGTAGAGCTCCTCCATCGCGCGCCACGCGCCGTGC
>NZ_RWIU01000011.1 GCF_003944765.1 Hymenobacter perfusus | reverse complement strand
GCCAGCCGCCCATCACCTGGACCACGGCACTTAGCCTGGCCGGCGCCATGAGCAACCCGGCTACCGGCACCATGGCCCTGATGTCTTTTGCGGCCTCGAAGATTGACAAGCAGACCACCGGCGGGGCTCCCACCAAAAGCACGAAATGTCACTGGTACATTACCCCGGACGCCGAGGCCGCGCAGCAGTTTCTGGACACGAAAGGCTACATCACCAAGCCCAACGTGTGCTACAAGGCGGAACAGAACACGCCGACGGAAACGAAATCACTAGCCATTAAGCCCGGTACCCGGCGGCTCTACGTGTGCGTAAACAATGATAATTACACAACTGATGCTACGGCCACGCTGAGTGTGACGGCGCTGGTACAATCTTGCCAGTAAGCAGCGTCGGCATTAATGATGCTCTTGCTCCAGTCGCTGCAGCATGCGCTTCATCTGGCCAATCTCGCGCTGCTGGGCGCTGATGATGCTGTCGGCCAGGACGCGCGCTTCGGGGTCTTTGATGGTGGCCCGCTTGCTGACCAGAATGGCAATGGAGTGGTGCGGAATCATGGCTTTCATCCACAATTGGTCATTGACGAACACCTGGGTGCGCACCATGAAGGTAACCACCGCAAACAGCACTAGGCTGCCGGCCATAATCAGCGCATTGCGGCGCTTGTCGGGATACATGCTCCACATAAAGCCCATCATAATCAAGGTCATGGGCACCAGCATGAGCAGGGCCATATACAACCGCGTCAGGCTGAAGTACACGTGGTCCCACTCATACACGTTCAGGTACATGACCACGTACATGGCCACCAGCGAGGCGGCCAGCATCAGGAAGAAGCGGGGATAGGGGTTCTTGTGTTCCATAAAGACAAGGGAAGTGGGGTGAGGGTGCCTGGTCAGGCCGGCCGGTGCACCGGTAAGGAAAATCAGCTAGGAAGTATTGATGTCGGTTCAGGAAATCGTGTTCGTAGCGAGGCCCTGCGTCTCTGCTCCTAGCGGGGCGCGGACGGCTCTGCCTACAAGTCGTCTCCTCCTACCCCCAGCACCCGGAGCAGCTCGGCCCGGAAGCCGGCTTCCCGCAGCCCGTTCTCTATCTGCTGCGGGTCAAGGTTGTGGCCCGAAATGCTTAACACGTGGGACTCGGTTTCGGGGGCGATGTCCCACTTCTCCACGGCGGGTAGCTGGTTTAAGAATGGAGCAACGCGGGCTACCTCTTCCGCTGTTGTGACGGTGGTTTTGAATTTTAGCAGTTCCATAGATTCTTCATTTAAGGGCGACGCATGGCACGCGTTTGCCTGCTAGTAGTGAAACGTGAGGCCGGCGCCCCAGCCGTACTGGTTGTCGTAGTTGGTGCTCAGCGAGGCGTATTTGCTGACCATGTAGCGGAAGCCCAGGGTGAATTCCTTGTCGGTGTTGCCGCTGATGTCCATGAATACGTTGTTGCTCAGCGGCAGGTCGCGGCGCTCCAGGCGCAGGCGCAGCTGCCCGGTCAGGTCCGTGCGCAGTTCGGCGCGCACGAGCATCGGCAGCAGGTAGTACACGCCCACTTCGGCCTGCCGGCGGAAGTTGCGGTTGTTTTCGGTCGTGCGGCGGTTGCCGCCCTCGGCATCTGCTTCCGAGCGCAGCGTTTTGTTGTCGCGGAAGTCGTAGCCGACGAAGCCGGCCCACAATTGCCGCTTGTCGAGGTAGCGCAACAGGTGGGTTTCGGTTTCGAAGTTGCCCTCGTAGTTCACGCGGCCCTCAAATTCCAGCGCGTTGCGGTTGTTGGAGAGGGTGCCTTCCAGGTACGCGGCTTGGGAGTGCACCGACAAGTCAAACCACGGGTACACGGCGTTGTCTTCGCGCTTGAGGTACTTGTAGTTGGTTTTGGCAAACTCGTTCTGGGGGCTGGCGTCGTAGCTGATGATGCGGGCCATGCCGGCCATCATGTGGTAGAGGATGTGGCAGTGGAAAAACCAGTCCTGCTCCTCGTTGGCCTCAAACTCGATGGTCACGGTGCCCATGGCCGGGATGTCGAAGGTGTGCTTCATGGGCGAATAGGCGCCCTGAGCGTTGACGAGGCGGAAAAAGTGCCCGTGCAGGTGCAGCGGGTGGCGCATCATGGTCAGGTTGGTGAAAGTCATGCGCACGTTCTCGCCCCGGCGGATGGGGATTTTATCGGCCTCGGACAAGGTCTTGTTGTCGAACGACCACACGTAACGCAGCATGTTGCCGGTGAGCGTGAGCTTGATGTCGCGCCACTGCCGGGTGGAGTCCAGCGTTGTTGGGTTCAGGGCCCGCAGCTGGTTGTAGTTGAAGTCGCCGCCGCTGCCGCCCATGCTCATGCCGGCCATGCCGCCGCTCATGTCCATGCCGGCAATGCTACCGCCCTTATCCTGCATGGTGCCCATGCTCTTGCCGCTTTTTTCCTGCTCGTTCATGGGCCGATTTTGGGGTGAAGGAGCGGTGCTGGCGGGCATGGTGCCGTTCTGCATGTTCATGCCTTTCATGGCCGGGGCGTCGGCCATGTTCATGCCTGACGTTTCGTTGCCCTTCTTCTTTTTACCCATGTCCATGCCTTTCATAGCCCCACTGCCACCTTTCATGTCCATGCCCTTCATGCCGCCGTTGGGGTCCATCTCCCCGTTGCCGCCCATGTCCATGCCGGTCATGTTGCCCATGCTGCCCATCTCGCGCATCATCTGGAAGTAGTTGATGCGCGGCAAATCGGGCGCTTTCATCGGCTCGCCGGCCCCGAAGTAGCTGGAGGAGTAGCCGGTGATGTCGTTGGCGGTGGCCCGCAGCTCGGCCGCCCCCGCGGGCGGAATGGTCACCAGCAGGTCGTACGTTTCGGCCGTGGCAATTTCGAGCTTGGACACCGGGAAGGGCTCCACGTTGATACCATCGGCGGCGATGACCTGCATGGGGCCGCTGGCGTACTGCAGGTAGAAGTAGGAAGAGGCGCTGCCGTTGATAACGCGCAGGCGCACCACCTCCCCGGGCTTGGCGTCGGGGTAGTAGCTTTTCTCGCGGCCGTTGGTGAGGAACTTGTTGTAGTAGATATCCGTGAGGTCCATTGCTGGCATGCGGCCCCACTCCTGCCGGACCTTGTCCTTGAAGTAGCCGGCAGCAATGGCCTCGCCGTAGCTCTGCGTGGCCCCTTTTTGCACGGCAAACCACTCGCCGGCCCGCTTGAGGTAGCGCAGCACTTCCTTGGGCGGGTGGTCGGTCCAGTCGGAGAGCAGCAGCACGTACTCCTTGAGCTCGTACTTCACTTCCCGGGGCTGGATGACGATGGAACCGTACAGCCCGGACTGCTCCTGCAGCATGGTATGGGAGTGGTACCAGTAGGTGCCGCTCTGAATCAGCGGAAACGTAAACGTGTGCGTGCCGCCTGGCTGAATGGGGGCCGTGTTGAGGTAAGGCACGCCGTCGTATTGGTTGGGCAGCAGGATGCCGTGCCAGTGGATGCTGGTTTCGACGCTCATCTGGTTGTGCACCCGGATGATGGCCGTGTCGCCCTCGGTGAAGCGCAGCGTGGGCGCCGGAATCTGCCCGTTGATGGCAATGGCCAGGCGGGTGCGGCCGGTGTAGTTGACCTGGCGCTCGTCCACGTACAGGTCGTATTCGACCCGGTGGCCGGCGTGGCTGGTGCGGGGCGTCACCACGTGGCCCCGCAGCTCCTGGTCCGGTGGCGGGGTAGCCGGGCCGTTGGCGGCCTGGCCTTTGGGCATGGCCTGGTGCTGGGGCATTTGCGCGGCCAGGGGCAGCGCGCCAAGCAAAAAGAAAAGAAGGGCTAATAATCTCATCAGGTCGCTACTGTTTAGCTTTTTGGGGTTTGTTCCGGGCGGGGTTGTTGTCCTCGAAGCGGAATTTGTCCATGGGGTTGGCGGGCATGCTCATGCCGGGCATGGTGCCCATGGCGGGCATCTGCTGGCTTTTTTCCATGCCGGGCATGTCTTTCATGTTGCCCATGGCTGGCGTGGCTTGCCCGGGCTGCTTCGTACTGGAAGCCTTCATGCCCGGCATATCCGCCATGGTGCCCATGCCTTCCATACCGGATTGCGCTTTGGCCGGCTTTTTCGTCCCTGCTTTCGGCGGCCTCATGCCCGGCATGCTCTCCATGCCGGGCATGTCACGCATGGGCTTTTGGGTGGCCGGGCCGCTCATATCCATGCCCGCCGGCATAGGCTGCGTGCTTTTTGAGGCGGGCATCTTCATACCGGACATGCCCGGCATAGCCCCTTTCGGAGCAGTCGGCCGACGCTGGCCCGCTGGCTGGCCGCCGTTCATGTCCATGTTATCCATCGCACCCGAGGAAGTGGGGCTGCCTTTTTTGCCGGCCGCGGGCGAGCTCATATCCATGCCGGGCATGTCGGTTGCCTTCGGAGTGGCTGGGGCGGCGTTCGGGTTGGGCGAAGCGGGCGCGGGGTCCCCGTTGTGGTCATCGGCCTCGGCCGCCTCGTCGTGGGCCTCGCCTTCCATTTCCATGGCCGGCATGGTCTCCCCGCCCCCGTGGCCGTGGTGTTTATCGAGCAGGCGGCCCTGCGGCCCCACGCCCTCCACGTAGACGAGCTGCGCCCCGCGGTGCCCGGCCACCGACAGCACCCCGGCCGTGGCCACGGCCGCCACCAGCACCAGCACTTCGTAGGCCCGCCGCTGAATCTTGAAAAACGTGCCGACCCCGGCCAGCAGCAGCGTAATGCCGGATAGCCACAGGGTGTAGCCGGCGAACTTTTCGTGGGCCTCAAACACGGCCGCCGCCCGGGGAGACAGGCCCAGGGGCATGGCATGGAACACGGTGCTGGCGGCCAGCGCGCCCAGAAAGCCGCCGGCCATCACCCCCATGGTAATCCATTTCACCGGGGGCCAATCCTTGTACACGAGCAGGGCCTGCAGGGCCGCGCTGAGCATGAGCAGGACTATGGGCAAATGCACCACCAAGGGGTGCAGGTTGGGAAAATCTGAAAACATAGGCGCAGGGTAAAAGCGTCCCGGGTACTTCCGTGGGCCGCCGCGTCGTCGGTGGCCCCGCCCCATGGCCCTACTAGCCGCCGAGCTTAAGAGGTAACGCAATAGAGACTAGTAGGGACGAGCCGCTTCTTTTACTGTACGCCATCGGCCCTGGCTAATGTTTGCTGCTATTACGCGCCGCAGCTACATAATTTCCATGATGGGCGCCTAACGGGTCCGGACGGGACCCAAAACGAAAAACGCCCGGACCAGCCGGGCGTTTTTTGACAACTTTTGCCTGCAGGGCGCTTACGCGGCCTGAATCTCGAAGCCGGCGTTTTTAACAGCTTCTACCACCTGCTCCGGGGTGAGCCGGTCGGAGGTGACGGTGAGAATCTTGTCGGGGTTGGCGGTGTCCACCTGCCAGTTGCCGGCGCCGGCTTCCTGGTTGAGGGTGGGCGTAACGGCCTTGATGCAGCCGCCGCAATTGATATTGGTCTTAAACTGAAGGGTTTTCATGGGAGAAACGGGTTAGGCAACCGAGCAGGTCGGTTTCAACTAAATAACGCTCAAAAGTAAAGTTGGGTGCGCAGCCGCGCGTACAGAATTGCGCCGGGGGCTTACATGATTTGCACGGCGCCCGGGGCGGCTAATGGTGGCCCATCCCGCCGCCGAGCAGGTGCATGAGGATGAATAGCACCACCAGCCCGAGCAGGCCCAGCAGCACGTACTGGCCCCAGGAAGTAGGCGTGGCCGCGCCCTGGGCGGGCGCATTGCGCCGCTCCAGCCAGTTGCCGATGCGGCCCCAGGGCTTGTAGACCGAGATAGTAGTTGCGGCCAGCAGCACCACCAGGGCCGCCACGGCGTCGGCAATGAGTCGCAGGCGCATGCCGCGCAGCTCCGTCGAGGACAAGTCGGCTTTGGCGGCGACTTCGGCGAGGTAGCTGATGGGCTGCATGTGCACGAGCAGCAGCACGGTGGCCGCCACGGTCAGCAGCAGCTTCACCAGCACCCAATAGTGCTTGAACAAGCCCCAGGGCGTGCCCAGCGCCTGCACCACGCCCGTGAGCAGGGCCGCGAAGCTGGAGGGCACAATCACAAACCAGCCGCTCAGCCCCATGGCCAGGTAAGCGGCCCGCACTAGCGGCGGGTCGTGGCTGGTCAGGCCCGTGACGGCGAGGGCCAGAAAAACGGCCACCGCCCCCAGCCACCCCACCGAGAAGGTGATGTGGGCGGTGAGCATGAGCTTGCGAAAAGGAGGCGCCAGGGTCATAACGGGAGGGGTTCGTGATTGCGTCAGGAGTTGTTCAAAGCTAGGCGCCAGCCGGCGGGGGTTGGTATACGATTGCGCCGCCGGCTTACAGGATTTCAAGGCCCCAAAGCCAAAAAGCCAGCCCGAGGAGACAGGCTGGCTTCTTTGGTTCGGTTCACGCGTTACGCGGTTACGCTCATGCCTTGACGGCAGGCCTGCTCGCAGCGGCGGCAGGCTTCGGCGCACTCCTGGCAGTGCTGCATGTGAGTGTGCTTGGCACATTCGTCGCCGCAGGCCTTGCAGATTTCAGCGCACTCGCGCAGCAGGTGCTCGGCGTGCTCGGAGCCGCGGGCCACGAAGCGGGCCGTCAAGGCGCAGATGTCGGCGCAGTCACGGTCCAACTGAATACAGCGGGCCATCATTTTGACGTCCTGCTCGCTCAGGCAAGCGGTAGCGCAGTGTTCGCAGGAGTTAACGCAAGCGTAGAGAGCGGCAAGGAGGCTTTGGTTTTGGCTATGCATGGGACTGGAAAGTAAGGTGAATGATGGTTTTCACTGGTTTACTCACAAAAGAGGTCCTTGTTGTGCACGATTGCCAGCCCTTCCATGCATAATTCAACTGGGCTGTCAACACCATCTACTGCTCACCGTCCACATGACTCCCCGTTATTGCCAGGTGCTGCTCCCGGCGGTACTCGCTTGGCGAAGTGCCCGTCTCGCGCTGAAACTGCCGCGACAGGTGCCCCAGGTTGCTGTAGCCCAGCTCCCGGGCCACCCGCCCCACGGGCAGTGTGCCTTCGCGCAGCAGGCGCCGGGCGGCTGCCACGCGCTGCCGGATGACGTACTGCTCCAGGCACAGCCCTTCGGTGGCGGAAAAAACGTCGCTCAGGTAGGCAAAGCGGCGGCCCAGCTGCTGGCTGAGCTGCCGCGAGAAGTGCCCGCTGCGCAGCGCCGCCGGGTTGCTGACCAGCAGGTGGGCGATGAATTCTTTGATTTGGGCCACCAGCCGCTGCTGCGGCGAAAGCTGGTCCAGAATCTCAAATCCTTGCGCCTCCAGGCACTCCCGCAAGCGGGCCCAGTCGATGGTCGTGGCGTCGTCGCGCAGCTCCACTTCCCCCAGCTCCACGCGCAGCGGCACCAGCCCGAGCTCCACGAGCTGTTCGCGCACCACCAGGATGCACTTAACGCAGACCATGTGCCGGATGTAAAGGAGCGTAGAGGCCATAGAGCGGGGATTACAGGGCCGGTGATAAGTCGTTCTGGTCGGCGGGCGGCGTAAGCGGCTGCGCGTCCAGTTCCTGCGGGTGCTCATCCAGCCCCACTTCCTGGTGGGAATCGAAGTACTGGGCCAGGGCCTTCTCCCCTACCAGCCAGAACACGACCGGCGTCACGATGATGTCGAGGAAGGTGGAGCTCAGTAGGCCGCCGAGGATGACGGTGGCCACCGGGTAGAGGATTTCCTTGCCCGGCGCGTCCTTGGCCAGCGTGAGCGGCACCAGCGCCAGCGCGGCCACCAGGGCCGTCATGAGCACGGGCACCAGACGCTCCAGCGAGCCGCGGATAATCATGGGAATGCCGAACTTCTCCCCTTCGTGCTCGACGAGGTGGATGTAGTGCGAAATCATCATGATGCCGTTGCGCGAGGCAATGCCCGTGAGCGTGATAAAGCCCACCAGTGAGGCAATGCTGAAGGTGCCGCCGGTGAGCAGCACCGCCACCACCGAGCCAATGAGCGCGAGCGGGATGTTAAGCATGATTTGCCCCACCATGTAGCTGGACTTGAAGTGCGAGAACAGCACCAGGAAGATGCCGGCCAGCGAAAACAGGCTCAGCCAGAGAATCTTCTGCGAAGCCGACTGCTGGCTTTCGAACTGCCCGCCATACGTCAGGTAGTAGCCCGGCGGCAGCTTTACCTGCGCGTTTACCTTGGCCTGAATCTCCTTCACCGTGGAGCCCAGGTCGCGCTCGGCCACGTTCAGGGAGATGGTGATGCGCCGTTGCGTGTTCTCGTGGTTGACGGTGTTGGGGCCGGGCTCGTAGAGGATTTCGGCAACCTGGCTCACGGGTATCATGGCGCCGGTGGGCGTCTCGATACGGGTCTGGCCGATGGTGGCTATGTCGTTGCGCTGGGCTTCGGGCAGCTTTACCACCAGGTCAAAGCGCTTCTGCCCGTCGAGCATCTGCGAAACCACGGCCCCTTGAAACAGCGTTTCCAGGTCGCGCACTACTTCGCCGCGCTCCATGCCGTAGGCCCGCAGGGCCTCGTCGCGGGGGCGGATGAGCAGCTGCGGAATCTGCACCTGCTTTTCCACCTGCAGGTCCACCACGCCCGACACCGTGCCGGCCACCGCGCGGATTTCGTTGGCGTAGCGGCGCAGCTCCAGCAAATCGTTGCCAAAGACTTTGATGGCCACCTGGGCCCGCACGCCCGAGAGCAGGTGGTCGAGGCGGTGGGAAATGGGCTGGCCGATGTTCACGTTCACCCCCGTTATCAGGCTGAGCTTGTCGCGCATGTCGGCCAGGATTTCGTCCCGGCTGCGCATGGTTTTGCCTTCCTTCTCCAGCTCGGCCTCGGTTTTGAACGCCACCTCGATTTCCGAGTTGTTGACGGATTCGGCGTGCTCATCCAGCTCGGCGCGGCCGGTGCGGCGGGCGGTGTAGGCCACTTCCGGAATCTTGAGCATCTGCTGCTCGCCAAGACTGCCCAGGCGGTTGGACTCGGTGAGCGAGGTGCCGGCCGGGGCCGAGAAGTTCACCGTGAGTGAGCCTTCGTTGAAGGGCGGCAGAAACTCGGTGCCGAAGAAGGGCACCATGGCCGCGGCCATCACAAACAGCAGGGCAGTGGACGCCAGAATCAGCTTAGGGTGGGTCAGGCCCCAGCTCAGCAGCCGGGTATCTTTCTTCTTGAGCCAGCGCACCAGGCCCCCGTCGGTTTCGGGGTGGTCCATCTGCTTCATCTTGGGCAGCAGGTAGTAGCAGAGCACCGGCGTGACGGTGAGCGACACGAACAGCGAGGCCACGATGCTGGTGATGTAGGCAATGCCCAGTGGGGCGAAGATGCGGCCCTCCATGCCTTCCAGCGCAAACAGGGGCAGGAACACCAGCACCACGATGATGGTGGCGTACACAATGGAGTTGCGCACTTCCGAGCTGGCCGCGTAAATGACCTTGAGCACCGGCTGCGGATTGGGTCGCTGCTTGTTTTCGCGCAGGCGCCGGTACACGTTTTCCACGTCCACGATGGCGTCGTCGACCAGCTCGCCGATGGCAATGGCCAGGCCGCCGAGCGTCATGGTGTTGATGCTGATGCCCGCCGCGCGGAACACCAGCGCCGTCACGAGCAAGGACAGCGGAATGGCCACCAGCGAGATAAACGTGGTGCGCACGTTCAGCAGGAAGGCAAACAGCACGATGACCACCAGGATGGCCCCGTCGCGCAGCGCCTCTTCCACATTGGTGATACTCGACTCGATAAACTCGGACTGCTTAAACAGGCGCGTGTTCACCTGCACGTCCTTGGGCAGGGAGGGCTTGAGCTCGACCAGGGCTTTTTCCACGGCTTCGGTCAGCCCCACGGTGGCGGCCCCGGGCTGCTTTTCAATGCTCAGAATAACGGCGGGCTGGCCGTTCACGCTGCCGTCGCCGCGCTTGAAGCGGGCCCCAAACTCTACCTTGGCCACATCGGCCACGCGGATGGGGGACTGCTCGCGGTAGCCCACGATGATGTTTTCGATGTCGGCCACCGAGCGCAGGCGGCCCAGGTTGCGGATGAGTACCTCCGAGCCGTTGCGGTCGAAGAAGTTGCCGGTCGTGTTCATGTTGGACTTGCGCAGGGCCTCCTCCACCTGGTTCACCGTCAGGCCGGTGGCGTTCAGCCGGGGCATGTCCAGCAACACCTGGTACTGCAGGTTGTCGCCGCCGATGGGAATGACTTGCGCCACGCCGGGAATAGAGAGCAGGCGCTGGCGCACGGTGTAGTTGGCCAGGGTGCGCAAATCGGCGGCGTTGGTCTCTTTTCCGCCCGAGAGCCCCACGAGCATAATCTGGCCCATGACCGAGGAGATGGGGCCGAGCACGGGCGTAATGCCCTGCGGCAGCTGCTCGCCGGTGGTTTGCAGCTTCTCGCTCACAATCTGGCGGGCGGTAAAGATGTCGGTGCCGTAGTCGAACTCCACGAAGACCATGCCCAGGCCAATGGCCGAGTTGGAGCGCACGGCCGACACGCCGGTGGCCCCGTTCAGGGCCGTTTCCACGGGCAGCGTCACCAGGGCCTCCACCTCTTCGGGGGCCATGCCGGGCGACTCTAGAAACACGGTCACGCGGGGGCGGTCCAGGTCGGGCAGCACGTCCACGGGCAGCTGCTGGGCCGTGTAGGTGCCGGCAATCAGCAGGCCTGCGGCAAAGGCCAGCATGAGCAGGCGGTTCTGCAGGGCAAAGCGAATGATTTTATCGAGCATCCTCTACTGGTTGAGGTAAATGGATTTAAGCTGGTAGGTGCCCGTCGTAACCACCCGGTCGTTTTCGTTGACTTGGCCCTGCACCAGCACCGTTTGCTCGCCGCTGGCGGCGCCGGGCTGCACGTAGCGAATCTTGAAGTGCTCGGGCTCGGTGTGCACAAACACCACGGGCTTGCCATTCAAGTCGGTAATGGCCGAGGTGGGCACGGTCAGCTGCGGCTTGCCGCCCCCGGTCTGTCCCACGACCTGCACGTTCACGGCCTGGCCGGCGCGGTAGGCGCTGCCCTCCTGCGCGTCGAGCTCCAGCACCAGCTGGCGGGCCTGGTTCACGGGGTTGACCACGTTGCTGAACACCACGAGCCGGGCGGGTACGCCGGGCTGCCCCTGCAGGCCCTCCACCCGGAACACGGCCCCGGGCGTCACCTTGGCCAAGTCCTGGGCAAACACCTGCGCTTCCACGCGCAGCTTGCCGGGGTTAATGACCCGAAACAGCTCGTCGCCCTGGCTTACTTGCTGCCCAACCGCTAGGTTAAACACGTCCACCGTCCCGCTCACCGGCGAGGTGATGCTGACGCGGCGCTGGCTGGCCTGTCCGTTCTGGATGCCGGCATTCTGCCGTGCCTGGCGCAGGCGCAGCTCGGCGGCCACCACGTCCTTGCGGGCGGCGATGTCGGCGATGCTTTGCAGGCGGGCGTAGTCTTGCTGGGCCGCGCGCAATTCGGCCTGGGCGTTGGCCCGCTCGGTGCTAAGGCCGATTTGCTGGGTGGCGTCCAGGGTTTGCTCGATGACGGCCAGCGTCTGGCCCGCCCGCACGGGTTGGCCGACCTTCGCCGCCAAACTCACGATGCGGCCCCCCTGCGGTACTACAATTCGGCCCTCGCCGCCGGCTGCGGCCGACACCGTGCCGTAGAGCGTGGCCCGGCTGTAGGTGGTGGAAAAAGCCGCCAGAGTGGTCTGCACCTGAAACAGGAACTGGCTTTCCTTGGGCAGCAGCACCTCGTCGGTTGGAGCCGCGCCGGTAGAGGCCTTGGCCCCTTCGTCGTGCCCTGGATGGGCCCGTACCAAACCCGGCGGGGGCAGCAGCACGGTCAGGACCAGGCCGGCCGCGGCCGTGACCGCCAGAAATTTATGAGTGGTTTTCATGTCAGTTGAGCGTTAAGCAATGGGGGTGCGGCGGCTGGCGGTCAGTGCCTGCTCCGAGGTTTGCAGCACGGGCTCCGGGCGCCGCCGGCGCATGAGCAGGGCCGTGAGGACGATGCCGAGCACGAAGGCCCCGACCAGGGCCAGAATGGTTTTCCAGGAAGAGAAAAGCGAGGTCGCGGCCGTCGGCGCTGTGGCGGCCACGGGCAGCTTCTCCCCCACTTTGATGCCTTCGAGCAGCATCAGGTCCGCCTTGTCGCCGGCCACGATGTTGGCCGCGAAGCTGTAGGCCTTGTTGGCCGGGAACTGGCCTTCCACCAGGTACTCCCCCGGCCCTTTTTCCGTCACCGCCCACTTCAGATTCGCATCCTCGGGGTTGGTGAACGTGAGCTTGGCGCCTTTGATGGGGGCGTTGGTGGCGTAGTCCGAGAGAAACAAGCGCAGGTCGGCGGGCTTGCCCCCTTCCAGCGGCTCGTAGCGCAGCAGCACCTCGAACTGTTCCGAGAGCGCCGCCACCGAAAAGGACGTGGCGCCGGCCGGGGTCGAGGCCTTGGGCGCGCCGTGGTCTTCGCCCCCGTGGGCGGAGGCCCCGCCGCTCAGCAGCAGCAGGCCCAGCAGCAAAATCAGGAGTTGTTTCATGTTATTCACCCCGCAGGTAGTTAAGTTCGATGAGGGCCTGACGGTAGTCGCGAATGGTGGTCAGGTAGGTATTCTGAATGGTAAAGGCCTGGTTGAGGCTCTGAATCAGCACGAGGTAGCTGATTTCGCCGGCCTTGAAAAGTCGTTGGGATTGGCTGATGATGGCCCTTGACTGCGGCACGCCGGTCTGCTCGTAGTAGCCCAGCGAAGCCGAGAACTTGCGCGTGTCGGCCAGCGACTGCTGGTAGAGCGTGCTCAGCTCCAGGCGCTGGGTTTGCAGCTGGTAGCCGGCAGCTTGGCTGCGGGCCGTGGCCGCCTGCAGCTGCGAGCGGTAGGTCCAGAACCAGATGGGCACCGACACCCCGAACTGGAAGCGGTACTTGAGGGCCGAGTTTTCAAAAGCCTGATTCTGATAGCCCACGGTCATGGCCGGCGTGCGCCGGGCCCGCACCAGGCTGATGCCCGACTGGCTCAGGGCCACGTTCTGGGTGGCGGCGGCCAGCGTGGGACTGCGCACCAGGGCCGTGCTGTCTTCGGCGGGCAGGCTGCTGAGCAGCGCTCCGCCCGTCTGCACCAGCTCGGGGCCGCTGCGGCGCAGGTCGGTGCTGGTGGTCAAGGCGGCCGTGGGCTGGCCCAGCAGCAAGCCCAGGCGGCGCTGGGCGGCCTGCCGGTCGGCGGTGGCCTGCTGCAGCTGCACGCTCACCTGCCGGGCTTCGGCGTCGGTGCTGATGCGCTGCAGCGAGGTGACTTCGCCGGCCGCGAACAGGCGCTCGGTGGCCACGCGCAGGGCGCGGAATAGGCTGTCCTGATAAGTGAGCTGGCGCACTTGCGCTTCGGCAAACTGCAGGCTCAGGTAGGCCAGGCGGGTGTCGCGCAGCACGCTGGCCCGGCTCACCTCGCGGTTGCGCTCGGCCAAGGTGATGCCGGCCTCGGCCACCTGGCGCTGGCGCCGGTACACGTTGGGCAGGTCAATGGTCTGCACCACGCCCGGCGCCCACCGCTCGCCCGTGGGGGCCGAGAACAGAAAGTCCGGGTTGGCGGGCGCGAAGGAGCCCCGCTTGAGGGCGCGCTGCTCCTCAATTTCGCGCTCTGACTGGCGCAGCCGGGGATGGCGGCGGAGGGTCAGGGCTTCGGCGCTGTCCAGGCTGATGGCGGTTTGGGCCCGCGCGGCTTCCGGCAGCAGCCCGAGCAGCAGCGCCAGCACCAGCAGCCCTTGCGCCGCACATGTCATTTTGAGGTACTTCATGTTATCCGATTAGAGTCCGGCTAGGGGCCGCCCACCGTTGCAGCGGCGGACGACCCGAGACGGAGGAGATGGTCCGGACGCACGGCGTCCGAAAAACAGGCTCCGCCTACGCCTTTTTCACGAGGGCCATGCCGCACTTCGGGCAGCTGCCCGGCTTGGTGCTGGCGCTGCCTTCGCACTTCATGGGGCACTCGTAGGCGGCGCCCACGGCCTTGCTGCCCGGGGCGGCCGCGTCGAGCTTGTCGAAGCGGGTGTTGATGGCCTTGCCGTCGGCCGTCAGGCTGACGATGGCCGTGCGCACCTTGGCCCCGGCCGGCAGCTTGGCCACCAGGTGGTCGTCGCCGCCGGCCACCAGCGTCACCGAGGTGGTTTTGTTGTCGGTGGTTTGCACCATCACCTTGCCTGAGAGCGACTTATTGGGCACGGGCGCCATTTTGGCCGCCAGCAGGTAGATGTGCAGCTCGCCGGCCTGCTGCACCAGCTCCATGTGGTAGGGGCTGGCCGAGCGCACCACGCCGCCGTGGGGCGCCACGTGGGCGTGGGTTTCGCCGGGGGCCATGTGCGCTTCCGGCTTGCCACCGGCGGGGGCGTGCTGGGCGTGCGAGGCCAGGGGGGCGAGGGCGAAAAGGGCGGCCGTGGCCAGGGAAATTCCAAAAAGCTTCATTGACAGGGGATTGTGGGGGCTGTGGGGGAGAATTAGGGGGCCGGCCGCGGCCCGCTGCGGGCAACGCTGCCGGCTGCCCGGTTTACATCTTGTCGGCGTTCTGAGCGTGCCAGGTTTTGAAGGCGGAAATCTCTTTTTGCTGGGTATCCACCATCTTCTGGGCCATTTCTTTCAGCTTGGTGTCCTTGCCGTGGGTAAGCTCGGCCTTGGCCATGTCCATGGCGCTCTGGTGGTGCACGGTCATCATCATGTTGAAGTTCATGTCCGGGTTGGCGACCGTTTTGGGCATGTTTTTCATCATGTTGTCCATCGACGTCTTCATCTGGGCCGTGAAGGGGTCGTTGGCGTCCTGGGGTTTGTAGTTGGTCGGCGCGCTGTCGAGGCGCTCGGCGATGGGCTCCAGCTCCCCGATTTCCTTTTGCTGGTCGGCCTTAATCTTTTCGGCCATCTGGCGCATGGTGGCGTCCTTGCCGTCGCGCAGCTCGATGTCGGACATGGCCACGGCGCCGCGGTGGTGCTCCATCATCATGTGGGCAAAGTCGTGGTCGGTGTTGCCCTTGGGCTTCATGGCGTTCATCTTGGCCATCATGTCGTTCATGGACGCCATCAGGGGCGAGTCGCCGGCCGTGCCGCCCTCGGCCATTTTGGAATGGTCCATGCCGGCCATGTCGCCCGAAGCGGTGGCATCGGTCGAAGTGGTTTCGGTGGTCGTGGCCGTGGTATCAGCGGTTTTGTCGCTGTTGCACGAGGAAACGAGCAGGGTGCCCGAGCAGAGAACGGCGAGGAAAAAAACAGACTTTTTCATGGGGTTTGGATTGGTTGAGGGTTGGAAAAAGGAACTGATGACTGGGAAGGAAGCAGCCTAGCTGGCGGCCGGGCCCTGCACGTTGATGGTGAAGTCGCCGGTGTGAATCTTGCCGCCGTGGTTGAACTGCAGAAAGACGCGGTACAGGCCGGGGGCCTCGAAGTTGGTGTTGAAGCCGATGGCCGGGCCCTTGTCGGCCTGGTCGTTGGGGTGCACGTGCAGGTAGCGCTCGGTGTCTTCGCTGATGACCACCACGTGGCCCAGGGCGCCGAGGTAGTTGTCGAGGTCGGTCACGGGCTTGCCATCCTTGCTGATGGTGATTTTCATGCCCAGCAGCTGGCCGGTGTTCAAGGGCTTGTCAAACGCCAGGGTGGCCGAATAGCCATCCTGCGTCCACTGCATGTCGTCGTTCTTGAACTTCACCGGGGCATACGCGGCACCTTTTACCGTCACGGGCTGGCGGCCCAGCTGGTGGCCCGAGCCCGTGGGCGTGTAGTCCTGAAACAGCACGTAGTCGCCGCCCTTGGGGAAGGTGTAGCGGACCTTGTAGTTGCCATCGGCCGTGTACTCGGGGTGCTCGTGGTAGAACTGGCCCAGGTCCTTGCTCACAATGATGAGGTGAATCTTCTTCTCGTGCACCACTGCCAGCGGCACCGGCGCGGCTTCGTTGCCCACTTCCTGCGGTGTGAAAAGCAACTGCGACGGCTGGCCGGCCGTCAGCTGCATGGGCTGCGGCTCGAATTTCATGGCGTAGGACTTGCCGCTCCCGGCCACCTGGTCGTTGTGTTCGAGCTTCATGCCGCACTTGGGGCAGGTCTCCCCTTCCTTGGTGCTGGTCACCTCGGGGTGCATGGGGCAGGCGTAGGTGTGGCCGCTGGCGTGGTCGGCCGTGCCCTCGGCCGGTCCTTCCGTGGGGGTGGTAACGGTGTTGGTGGCGCTGCTCGACGCGGAGTCGGACGAGCAGCTGGCCACGGTTAACAGGCTGGCCACAGCCAGCAGGGAAACGGGTAAGCGGAACATAAAATGGGGTAAGGGTGAGAAAATGGAGGGCCGGCATCGGCGGCCCGGCGGCTGCAGGAGCCGTGTCAGGCCTGCCATTGCTGCCAGAGCACGAAGCCCAGGGCAGCGGCCAGTACGGCGTAGAGCAGGCCCGTGAGCAGGCGGCGCAGCGGCCCGCGGGGTGGCGGGCCGGCGGCCGGTTCGCAACAATCTTTCATTGCGGAGCAGGGGAAACCCGGAAAATGGAGGGGGAGGAAATGCCGGCGTAGGCGGCGCGACGGGCAAACGAAAAGGCCCGCCCCGGACACAGCGTAGCTGTGCCGGCGCGAGCCTTAGCGCGTCGGATTAATCAGACAGTCAGCGACTGGATGAAAATGCGGATGTCGGGTATTTTGGGTTTCAGCTGCCGGCGAGCCACCAGCAGCACGGGCTGCGTGCGGTCCCATTGTTGAAAGCGGACCAACAGGGCCAGCGGGGCCGGGGGCAATGCCACCGGCATGAATGCCATCTTTTCGATGCCGGCTTTCGGCGGATGAGCCAGCGAGGCCCACACGGCGGCGGCATCGTCCTGGCAGCAGGCTCCCTTGGAACCGTGCTTATGGGTGCCGGGAGTTTCGCTGTCGTGGTGCTCGTGTTTGGCCGTGGCACCGCCGTGCTGCTTCCCGTGGGAATGACCTGCCCCGTGGGAATGCGGTGCTTTGTGCTCGTGCCCTTGCTTATGCTCATGGGCCGGCGTACCGGCCGGGTGCTTATGCTGGTGTCCGACAGCCGGCGTGGCGGGCATGGCCAGCGCGCAGACGACCTGCCCAAAGAACACGTTGAGGAAGACCACCAGCAAGGAGGCCGCCATCGTGCGTCGGGAATGGGTCTTGAGTCGGAACATTGGTACGAAGCAACGACAAAATTATTCGAAAGGTTTGAAAGGTTCGTAGTCTGTCTTAACCTCCTCCATTGCCCAGTGGCTTGTTTTGCCGCTGGGCTATTTGCTTGAAAATGCAGCCATTAAGTCCGTGCTACCGATTCAGGCAGGTTGCCTTAGGCTTTGTCAAGTTGGACATTCGGCGCACGGCTCTGGAAATTTTACAAGTTCAGCGGCCTAATCATGTACAACCGCACGGGGCTTCTGGCCGGGGCCACGAATGTTGCAAGCGCTAAGCTCAATTCTACACATCCCTAGCCAACCGAAAGGAGTTTAGATGATGTTGTTTTGCCGGCCGCTATTTGCGCCGCTTCCCCTGACTTATTCTTCCTATGGAAACCTCCCATCACCATCACCCGGCACCTCCGGTGCCCGCCGGCCCGCCCCCGGCGCTGGCCGCCGGCACCGAAACGGCGACCCTCAATATCGAGGGCATGACCTGCGCCTCTTGTTCCAATTTCGTGGAAAAGGCCCTGAGCCGCACGCCCGGCGTGCAGCGCGCCACCGTGAACCTGGCCAGCGAAAAGGCCACCATCGAGTACCTGCCGGGCCAGATTGACCGCGCCGGCCTCAAAGCCGCCGTGGAGCAGGCCGGCTACGGCGTGCACGAGGCCAGCCCGGCCGTGACGGCCAACGTGCTGGCTTCCGACGAGGAGCTGGACGCCCGCAAGGCCGCCGCTTACCAGAACCTGAAGCGCCGCTTTCAGGTGGCCGTGGGGCTAGCCGTCGTCATCATGCCCCTGAGCATGCTCATGCTCTGGCCCGCCATGATGAGCCGCATCTCGACGCCCCTGCTCAACTACGTGCTGCTGGCCCTCACGCTGCCCGTACTGCTCTACAGCGGCCGCGAGTTCTACGTGTCGGCCTGGAACGGCCTGCGGCACCGCACCGCCAGCATGGATACCCTGATTGCCGTGGGCACCGGCGCCGCCTTTCTCTATAGCCTGGCGGCCACGCTGATTCCGCACTGGTTTATGCAGCACGGCCTCATGCCGGAGGTGTACTACGACACCACGGCCACCATCATTGCCCTGATTCTGCTCGGCAAGGTGCTGGAGAGCCGGGCCAAGTCCAAGACCTCGGCCGCCATCAAGGCGCTGATGGGCTTGCAGGCCAAAACGGCCCGCGTGGTCAGGAATGGCCAGGAAGTCGACGTGCCCATCGAGCAGGTGCTCGTGGGCGACGAAGTGGTGGTGCGCCCCGGCGAGAAGGTGGCCACCGACGGGCTGATTCTCACCGGCCGCTCGGCTGTGGACGAGAGCATGCTGACCGGCGAGAGCCTGCCCGTGGAGAAAAAGGAGGGCGACAACGTATTTGGGGCCACGCTGAATAAAACCGGCTCTTTCCGCTTCCGGGTGAGCAAGGTTGGCGCCGAAACCATGCTGGCCCAGATTGTGAAGCTGGTCGAAGAAGCCCAGGGCAGCCGCGCCCCCATCCAACAGCTGGCCGACAAGGTCAGCGCCGTGTTCGTGCCGGTGGTCATTATGATTGCCATTGCCACGTTCGTGCTCTGGTTTGACCTGGCCCCCGAAGCCAGCCGCGTGCCGCTGGCGCTGGTGGGCTTCGTAGCCGTGCTCATCATTGCCTGTCCCTGTGCGCTCGGGCTGGCCACGCCCACGGCCATCATGGTCGGCACCGGCAAGGGCGCTGAGCACGGCGTGCTGATTCGCAACGCCGAGGCCCTGGAGAAAGCCGAGAAAGTCACCACCGTGCTGCTCGATAAAACCGGTACCATCACCCGGGGCGAGCCCGCCGTGACCGATTTTGTGCCCACCAACGGCGACACCCCCGCTCACCTGCTGCCGCTGCTGGCGGCCGTGGAGCGGCAGAGCGAGCACCCGCTGGCCGAAGCCGTGGTGCGCTACGCCGACGCCCAAGGAGTCGCTGCCGGCAGCGCCGCGCTAACGGCCACCGCCTTCCAGGCCTACGAGGGCCGGGGGGCCGGTGCCACCGTCGACGGGCAGGTGATTCTGCTCGGCAACCGGCGCCTGCTCAGCGAAAATAACGTGGTGCTTTCCACCGACACCGAGCAGGCCGCCGCCCAACTGCTGAGCGAGGCCAAAACGGTGCTGTACGCCGCCATCGGCGGGCACGTAGCCGCCCTGATTGGGGTGGCCGATACGGTGCGCGAATCCAGCCGGGCGGCCATTCAGGCCCTGCAGGCCGACGGCATCGAGGTGGTGATGATGACCGGCGACAACCAGCAGACCGCCGCCAAGGTGGCCGAGCAGGTGGGCATCAAGCGCTTCTTTGCCGAGGTGCTGCCGGCCGACAAAGCCGGCAAGGTGAAAGAGCTGCAGGCTGAAGGCCGGGTGGTGGCCATGGTGGGCGACGGCATCAACGACGCGCCGGCCCTGGCCCAGGCCGACATCGGCCTGGCCATGGGCGGCGGCACCGACGTGGCCATGGAAGCCGCTGGCATCACCCTCATGCGCTCGGACCTGCAGGGCGTGGTCACGGCCATCGACCTCTCGCGTCAGACCATGCGCACCATCAAGCAGAACCTGTTTTTTGCCTTCGTCTACAACACGCTGGGCATTCCCATCGCGGCCGGGCTGCTGTATCCGTTCACGGGCTGGCTGCTCTCGCCCATGCTGGCGGCCGGGGCCATGGCCCTGAGCTCGGTGTCGGTGCTCACCAACTCGCTGCGCCTGCGCGGCTACCAGGCCAAGGCCTAACGGCGGGCTATTTCTCTCCCTTTTGTTCTCGTTCTCATGGATACTGCTCAGATAATTGTGACCCTGGTGGGCGTGGGCCTGTTGGCGTTTGTTGGCTGGTTTTTCTTTCTGGCCCCGCACCGGGTGGCGGCGGCCGTGTCCTCTTCGGCGGGCGTGCAGCAGGTGGATATCGTGGTGAAGGGCGGCTACTCGCCCAACGTCATCGAGGTGGAGCACGGCAAGCCCGTGCAGCTCAACTTCTACCGCGACGAGGAAGGCACCTGCTCGGAGGAGCTGCTGCTGCCCGACTTTAACATCCGGCGGGACCTGGCGCCATTTAAAACCACGGCCATCGAGTTTTTGCCCAAGCAAGCCGGTACCTTTGAGTTCACCTGCGGCATGCACATGCTGCGGGGGAGCCTCGTCGTTAAATAAGCGTCATGCTGCAATCCGCCACTTCGGTGTTGCCGGCCCCGGCGGCCGGCGCTACCCGCCTCTCCATTCGCAACATGGTGTGCCCCCGCTGCCTGCGGGTGGTGCAGCGCGAGCTGGAAAAGGCCGGGCTGGTGGTGGACAACGTGGCCCTGGGCGCCGCCAACGTGCGCACGGCCGACGGCAGCCCGGTGGACCTGCCGGCGGTGGAGGCCGCGCTGCAGGCGTTCGGCTTCGCCCTCGTCGACGACCCGCGCGACCAGCTGGTGGAGCAGGTCAAGGCCCTGGTGGTGGAGCTCATTCACTACACCCCGGCCGAGCAGCAGCCTTACCAGACCTACTCGCACTTCATCAGCGAGCGGCTGGGCCGCTCCTACGCCTACCTCTCGCACCAGTTCTCGCTGCGCGAGGGCCTCACGCTGGAGAAGTACATCATTCGCCAGCGCGTGGAGCGCGCCAAGGAGCTGCTCAGCTACCAGGACGCCAAGGTGACCGAAGTGGCCCGCCTGCTGGGCTACAGCAGCGCGGCGCACCTGACCAACCAGTTCCGGCAGGTGACGGGCATGTCGCCGTCCGACTTTCAGGCCCTGGGGCCGGGCAGCGCGGGCCGGCTGAGCCTGCATAATCTGGGCTAAAGCTGGAAACTTTACAACGCCACAGGGCGAATTGTGCGCATACAGGGTAGGGCTTAGTCCGTTTAGAAGAAGGAGCATTTCCTCCATCATTTCGACTAAAAATCCCCTTTCCAATGCTACGTTCCCTCCGCCTCCCCTTGCTGGCTTCCGTGCTGGCCTTCGGTGCCCTGACTTCCTGTGAAAAGGACGACGCCGATGGCCTGATGACCATTGCCCACGACGACAGCGTGTACATGCGCAACATGCACGAGTCGATGGCCATGATGGAAGCCATGCCCAAAACCCAGGACCCCGACAACGACTACTCTTCCATGATGATAATGCACCACCAGGTGGCCATTAAAAACAGCCAGGAGGAGCTCAAAAGCGGTAAAAACGCCGAGATGAAAGCCATGGCTCAGTCGATTATCGACAAGCAGCAGGCGGAAATCACCCAGTTCAACGCCTTTTTGTCGAGCCACCCCGCGCACGCCCCGGCTGTGCCCGAGTTCAACGCCCTGCAAATGATGAACATGATGCAGATGATGAAGGCCGTGGATTTGCGCCCCTTGACGGGCGACCCGGACTTTGACTTCGCGCAGCTCATGGTTGACCACCACCAGTCTGCCATTGAAAACTCGGACGCGCTGCTGAAGTACGGGCGGGAGAACACCACCAAGGCCCTGGCCCAGCAAATCATCACGGACCAGAAAATGGAAATCAAGATGCTGCAGGATTGGCTGCTGGCCAACAAAAAATACTAGGCCGCGGCGGGCCTTGTTCACCTCCAAAAGAGCGGCTCCATTGGGGCTGCTCTTTTGCTTTTCGCGGGCCGCGGCCCTGCTTCTTGACGTGGACCACTGCCGGCTCACCATCAATTTATGGCGGCCGCGCTAAGCAAGCCGGCCTTTCCCTTGTACCCCCTGATTGACTCTGCGCCATGCACCCGATGAATCCGCCGCTGTTTCCCGAGTACCTGTTGTGGGGGTGGTTTGCCCTCACAGCCCTGTCCGCGGCCTACGTGGCCTGGGACCTATTTACCAGCACCCCGGAAATGAAGGTGATGAAGTGGGGCTGGGTGCTGGTGACGCTCTACACCGGGCCGGTGGGGCTGCTGGTGTACTGGTTTTCCTGCCGCGAGCCCTCGCCGGGCACCCACGAGCAGTTTGTGGCCCCCCTGTGGAAGCAGGCCGTGGGCTCCACCATTCACTGCGCCGCCGGCGACGCGACGGGCATCATCGTGGCGGCTGCTATCACCGGCTACTTCGGCCTGCGCATGGGCGTGGACATCTGGCTGGAGTACGCGGCCGGGTTTGCCTTCGGGCTGTTCATCTTCCAGGCCCTGTTCATGAAGGACATGATGGGCATGAGCTACGGCGAGGCGTTGCGCAGCTCGTTTCTGCCGGAATGGATGTCGATGAACGCCATGATGGCCGGCATGCTGCCCACCATGGTCATTCTGATGAGCCGCGACATGCGGGCCATGGAAGCCACCTCGCCCTGGTTCTGGGCGGCCATGTCGGCCGCGACGCTGGTGGGCGTGGTGGTGTCGTACCCGGTCAACTACTGGCTGGTCAAGAACCGACTCAAGCACGGCATGGGCACCGAGCGGGCCCTGGGCAAAGGCGGGGCACCCCAGGAAGCGGTAGCCGCCCCGGCCTACGCCGGCCATGGCATGGCGGCCATGCCCCATATGGCCGGAATGAGCCACGGCATGCCCGCAGCGGCCCCCACGCCTGCCCACACCGGGCACCACATGGCGGCGGCGCCCCAGGAAATGCCGGGCATGGACATGGGCAGCGGCACCCCGGTATCCGGGCTGCGCAAAGCCGTGGTTACGGGGCTCACCCTCCTCATGCTGGCCGTGGGCTACTGGCTGGCGGCGCGCTACGGCGACCTGTCCATGCGGCCGGGCGAGCCCATGACGGACATGCCCGGCATGTCAAAGCCGGGCCATAGGATGTAGGCCAGGCTGGGGCGAGCGTCGGCCTATGCCTACGAGGAATAGTCGCCGAAGTAAAAATGAGCGTCAAAACCTTCCCGAGCGGCTAATGCTCTTTAGCAGTTGATTCTGCAGCAGTTGGTCCCGGTAAGCCCCTTCCACGGCCTGCCGAGCGGGGCCAGGCCGGCCCGCTTCGTGAATGAGGCGGTCGGCTTCCTGCCGCAGCTGCAGGGCTTTCACCATGTTGTCGTTGGCCTGCCCCATGGCTCGTAGCCGTTCGGCTTCGGTCATGGAGTACCGGCCGGGGTTCTTCAGCGTGGCCATGAGCTCGACGCTCTGCGCCGTCATCTCGTCGGCAATCTTCTGGTAGTTGAAAGCCGTTTCGACATTTTTCTTCTTGAGCACTTCCTCGTAGGCATAGGCCGACGCAAAGGCTTCCTGCCGCATGTTCTTGTAGTCGCGGTAGGTAAAGGATTGCGCCCCGCTGCGACCAATATCCAATCCCGAGAAGGCCTGGTACACCGTTTCCACGTCCTGCTCGGTGCGGCGCTGCAGCGCCTGGCGCAGGCGCCGGGCCTTATTCACCGGCGGCATGTAGTCGGGCTGGGAGCTGGTGTTCATGGCCATGGCCCGGCCGAACAGCTCCAACGGATTGGCGTAGCGCAAATCCTTCACCGATGCCACTTTGCGCAGGTCGGCCTGAATCTGGCGCTGCAGCTCCAGCCCTTCGTAGGTAAGCTCCTTCACCTGGCCGGTAATGTCACGCGTGACGCCGGCAATCTGGCGGGCATCCTTGATGACCTGATAGTTCTTAATAGTCTCGGTCCACTGCTTGAGCTGCTTGGCGAATTGACCGATGTGCACGCCCATGTGCACGGGGTCGTTGACGACCATCTGGGCAGAAACGAGGTGCGGAACGGTGCTGGCCCCGACAGCCAGCGCGAGGGCAAAGGCAATCCTTTTCATGGCTTGGAAGTGACGTGATACTTAGTTAGTAGCCGTGGGCGCGCCCGCATCGGTTGCGCCCGTGGTGATTAGCACAGGGTAGCCGTCGGGCAGGCGCACGTCACGCAGCTTCTGGCGCGGCGTAGAGGCCCGACTTACCATGGCGGCCGCTACCCGGCCGCCCACACCGACTACGGAGTTGGCTGCTGAAGCCGAGCGGTCAATGGCCAGGCCTACTTCCTGGGCGCCGATGGCGCGGGCGTCGTTGAGAGGGTTGTCAGCGGCCGGCAGCGGCTGGCGCTTCTGCGGGTCAATCATGAGCCCGGGCAGGTAGTGGTAATCATAGATGTCGGCGGCCACCCGCGTGGGGCCCAGTCGGCTGATGCGAATGGCCACGTGGTTGGTTTCAACGCTGGCCACGCCGGCAAACACCAGGTTTTTGGGAAAGGTCTGCCCGCTGATAACAGCGTCCTCGACCAGGCGCAGCAGCACGACAGAACCCGTGCGAATCTTCTGCTCTCCGTTCACTACGGCTTTATAGAAAATGTCAGGCAGCAGCTGCGTCTGCCCATTATCGGCAGCATAGCGGTAGGAGCCCGCCTTAATGGTGCCAAAGGCATCGTAGGCCATAGCACTATTGCTACCTGGTGCAGTGGCACCGCCGGCCCGCAACGCGGCCCGCCGGTCGAAGTAGCGTCGCCCCGTCATCTGCTCGTACGAGGTGCGCGAGGCCGGGGAAGCCGCGTCGAGCATGTCCAGCACGTCGTCGTTCTGCTCGTAGGGCACCCCATCGGGGGCTGTGCGCGGCCGGGCCCCAGCCCGTAAGTGCCGGCGCGGGTCAGCGCCATAGCCGGCACCACGGCCCCCGGTTTGCACCACCGGGATGCGCACGGCCCGGTAGGCGCCAGTCTGTGCATCCACTGCTGTCACCTCCGTCGAGTCGGGCGGTGGCAGAGCAGCGCGGTTCGCGGCCGCCCGGGCCTGCCGCTCTGCCGCGGCCAGCGTCGTGCGCCGCCGCAAGGCCGCCTGGCCCACCGTATCGACGGCCATACCACCGGCCAACTGGTCCGGGGAGGGAACGGTGCCCGGCAGCTGCGCCCCGGCTTGCCGCGCGGCCGCCTGCTTTTGCTCCAGCACGTCCGTAGGGGCCGGGGCCGCTTCGGGGGTGGCCGGCGCAATCGTGGGCTCCAGATTTTGGGAGGTCGCCGCCACGGGGCTGGCCTGCTGCGCTACTTCCTGAGAAAGGGAGCGAGCGTAGAAAAACAGCGTCACGGCCGTCAGCAGGCCGATGCCGACCAGCAGGGGCAACCAGTGCCGGCGGGCCAGCTCTCCCACCGAGGGGCGAGGCGTTGCGGGCGGAGTGGGTACAGAAGCAGGACCAGAAGCGGGCTGGGGTTCGGTCGTGGAGTTGTCGCCGGCAGGATACACCGGCTGCATGTTGTGCTCAGACATGGTGAGAAGGGTATTAAATGGCGGCAGCCGTGTTGATGACTTTGCTCGGTACTTTCAACACCAGCACCCGGGCCCCGAACTTCTCGCGCAGGGTGATTTCGAGGTGGCCCCGGTCGGTGGCCGCATAGAGCGGCACGGCGTAGAGGAGGTAGCCTGTGGCCCGGGCCGGGATGGTTTGGCTTTCGGCCCCGCCGGCGGGCGCCAGGGGCCGCCGGGCCTCGTTCTTCTTCTTGCCCAGAAACTTCTTGCGCGAGTTTTCCACCAGCTCGAAGTCGGTGAAATCCACGGCGTAGTCGATAGTGGTGGTATTGCGCAGCTTCAGGCGCAGGTAGGTAAAATCCTTGTCGTTGCGCACGTTGGCCAGCGAAAGCACCAGGTCGTTGTCGGCGGTGCGCAGCCCGCTGGTATCGGCGTGTTTGGCGGTGGCCAGCTTGGCTAGGCGCGTCTCGGCCAGCTCCCGCTTTTCTTGGCCCTGGTCCAGGGCCAGCGCATCATCGACGCCGGCGCCGTTGCGGGCATTGCCGCCGGCGCTGACGCCCAAGGCCCCGCCATCCTGAAAGTCGTAGAGCTGCAGCACTGGCCGGCCAGTGTACACCAAGTGCCCCATCCAATAGCGCGAGCCGTAGCGCACCAGAATGGGCGTGGGCGGCGGGTTGCGCCGCTTGGCCCGCACGAAGACGGCGTTGCTCTCAATCTTGACCAGGTAGTGCGGGGCCTGGCCCACGTCGACCAGGGACACCGGCCCTGGGAAAACCAGGTAGGTCGTCGAGGAGTCGGAAACAGCTATTTCCAGCTGCATTTTCGGCGCCACGTTAGCCGGATGCGGGACCTGCACACCGGCAGAACGGGTAGCAGTCGACGCAAGGGTCTGCGCTTGCAACGCGACAGGTAAGAGCGCCAGCAGCGCGCAGGAAGCAAAGGATAAGGGGAAACGCATAAGAAGTAAAGAGAGGTAGCTTACTGAGCAGGTTGAGCGGCAGGAGCCGGCGTGGTGGGGCCTGGTTGCGTTAGGGGCACGCCGGCGGCTTCGGCTTCTTCGCGCAGCTTGCGCTGCCGGGCCTGCTCCTGGTCGCGCAGCTGGTCTTTCTCTTCCTGCGTGACGGGTGGGTTGTAGGGAATGAAGTCGAAGTCGGTGATGAGCAGCCCGAAGGGGTTAGCGTCGGAGCGGTCGGTTTCGATGAGGGCGAACTTGGCGCCCAGGGGCTTGCTCTGGCTTTGCTGGTCGCCGATGAACACCGTCTGCTTTATGTAGGCGCGGCCGGTAATGGGGCGGTGGTTCATGTCCAAGTGGATGCTGTCCACGGTCACGGCCTGCCTGGCGCCGTAGCGGATGTAATTCTGCAGCACCTGCCCGCGTTGGAAGCTCTCGAACAGAAACCGCCCGCCGCGTTCCTCAATCAGGGGCAGGCCAGCATCGAGGTTGTGCTTGAAGCTGTATTGGTCGTGGCCGAACATGGTCAGCAGAAAGGTCTTGACTAGGTTGCGGGCCTCGAAGGGCGTGTGGCCCGCGCCGCGGCCAATCTGGGCCGAGAAGGAGCCAGTATCACTGACCACGTACACGCGCTGGCCGGTGGATTCGTAGGCGCGATAAAGCAGCGCACCGGAGGCCACCGTGACCACCCCCAACAGGGCCAGGGCCGACAGCGCCATGGTGCGCATGGTGATAAACGTCTTATTTAGGTCTTGGACAGAGTTCATGAGTGAGTTTAAGTGGATGGAGAATAAAAGGAGCTCAGCCGCCCGGCCTTTTTGCCCCACAGCCCCCTGCTAGAGCGGCAGGTAAACCATCTTGCGCGAGTCGGGTGGCCCCAGTGGGTTCTGGTAGGGGTACAGCACCAAGCGGGGCGCTTGGCCGGCCGCGGGTGTAGTAGCATAGGCGTAGGCCACCCCGCGCACGGTTACGGGCTGCCCCGGCTTGAGCAGGATGGGCGCAGCCGCTGCCTGGCCAGGAACGGTCACCTCGGGCTCTCGCAGCGAGAAGCTGTTCAGGGTGTCGGGCGTCCACGGGCCGTCCAGCGCCATGGCGGCGGGTATTTTCTCGCCTGGGCCGTAGCCCATCGGCTTCCACTTGAGCACGGCTTCGAAGGGCAGCCGGTAGCCGGGTGCCACCGGTGGGTAATTCCCTTTGATGGGACGCCACAGAATGGGTAGCAGCAGGATAGCGGGCTGCGCTGCATCTGCTGCTTTAACTGATACCAGCTGCAGGTAGCCATCCTTAGGCAGGAGCTGCTCCAGGGCCGGGCGCAAATCAACCGGCTTATCGGCAGTCAATTGCGCAGGTTTGGTTGTAGCAAGTCTCCAGGCAGCCTCTCTGGCTTTGGCTTCGGGGGAATTGGCGGCCGCAGCAGCTACCTGCTGCAGCTTTTCCGCAGCGGCTTCGTTGTCGCTCTTGCAACTGTTGAGAAGTACGCCTGCACCCAGCAGGCTTAAGAGAAGCTTTTTCATAGCAGTGATTGGTTAGCGCCGGCGGCGCGTGGGCGCGCCCGAGTCGGCAGAAGACATGGTGGGCAGCTCGGCCGAGGCTGAACCCGAAGGCGCGCTGCTGGAGCTACCACCGGAACTGCCGCCCTTGTCAGGGCCGAAGCCCAGCTTGCGGCCTAGTGAGCCGCTGGCCCCGCCACCGTAGGCCCCGGGAAACACGACGCTACTCACGGCCCCGGCAGCCCCGGCCACGGCACCGCCGAACATGCCCACGAAGCCCTGCACGGCCGAAGAGCCGATAAGAAAGCTCGTCAGCCAGGGCACCATGCAGTAGAGGATGACGAAGCCGATGGAGTTGATGAGGTAGGTTACATCATTGGCGTAATCGCCTGGGGTCATGCCAGTGGGCAGCAGCACGTTGCCCGTCGCGGGCCGGGTGCCGGCGTAGTTGGCGTAAATGGTATCCAGCAGTGAGTAGGTCAGGGACCAGAACTGCACGGCCATGAAATTCTGCAGCCATTGCTTGCCCAGCTGCGCGAAGGGCGGCAGCGCGGAAAGGCAGATGGCAATGGGCCCGCTCACGTACAGGAAGGCCACGATGTACTGGCGCACCATCACCAGCACCTGCCGGATGAGCACCACGGTGCTGGTCGTGAACAGCTCGGTGAGCAGGTTGAGCAGGGAGAAGTTGGTGAGCTTGTCCCAGAAGGAGGTGATAGCGCCAATCTGGTCGTTGACAAAGCCGGCCGTGTTGGTGGCCTTGTCGGGCTCGATGGAGGCGGCCCCCGCCGGATTGGTCAGGCTTTGCAGGGCCTCGGCAATGAAACCGGGCTTGGCCGGCGCCACCAGGCTGGAAAACCCACCAATGGCCCCGCCAATCAAGTCCATAAAGTCCCGGTAGAAGAACAGGATGAAGTACACGAACAGCGCCTTGAGCAGGGGCGAGAAATCCATGCGCAGCTGTCCGCCCTGAAGGTAGCCGCGGCCCACGGTGTAGAGCAGCGCCACCGAGAGAAACGGCGGAATCAGGTAAAGCTGGCAGGCCTGCAGCACCTTACGCAGGGCCCCGTCCGCCGCCGTGATGAAGTCGGTGTCGAGGTCCATGCCGACGAGCAGCAGCAGGGGCGCGCTCATGCCGGCAGCGCCCCCTTGCGCTTCTGCTTTTCTTCCACGAACTGGTCGACGGCGAAGTCCAGCCGCTGCTCGGTGACGGTGGTGTACGTGGGCCGCCCTTCGGCGTCGCGCACCAGGTTGCCCAGCGCGTCGCGCACTTCCACCGGCCGCTGGCGCTGGTAGTGGCGCACGAGCTGATTGAGGTAGTTGCGCTCGGCGGGCCGCGAGGTCAGCACCGCGTCGAGCTGAGGCGAGGCTTCCAGCGCGTACACCTTGGCCTGGGCGCCCTGCTTGATGAAGAACTCCCGGAACGAGTCGGTGGAGCGCACCGAGCGTATCAAATCCATCTCGTGGCCCGTGAGGCCCAGCGGCGCCTGCAGGTGGGTGAGCGAGGCCTCGTTGGAGTGACGCAGGATGATTTTGGTCGAGGAGTTGTCAATCAGCGTGTAGCCGATGGGCGAGTCGATGATTTCCTGAATGCCCTGGGTGATGATGGTGATGGAGCCGTTGGTTTTGCGGATGGTGCGGTACATCGACACGATAAACTCCTCCAGCACGCCCGAGAGCAGCGCCCAGGCCTCGTCGAGGGCGATGTACTTCACGGCATCCGGAAACTGCCGGAACAGGTCCAGGCTCAGCTCGGTGATGAGCATGGCCACCACGGGGTAGAGCGTGGGGTCGGTTTTCACCCGGGCCAGGTCAAAGCAAATCAGCGGGTACTGACTTAACTGGGCCTCACGGGTGGAGTTGAGCACCTTGGCGTAGCGCCCGCCCGTCACGAACTCACCCAGCACGAGGAAGAACTCGTGCATGTCGATGTACTTCATGTCGGTCTGGTACTGGGCCCGCTGCAGGGCCAGCACGGCGGTACTTTCGTCCGGGGCGTCGCCCTCCCCTGCCGCCGGCGTCTCGGCCCGCATCCACTGGTCAAAGCGCTGCACGTACTTATAAAAGCTTTCCATTCCCGGAAACTCCTCGTCCGACTGGCCCAGCCGCTCGTGCTGGTTCAGGTCGTGGTAGTAGCCGGTCAGAAAGCGCGAAAGGATGGTGCGCTCAGATTTGCTAAGCGCGCGGTCCTTGCCGCCTTTCCAGAGTGCGGCCAGCAGGGCCAGGTGGAAGTTGAGCTTTTCGTCGGAGTAATGCCAGGGGCCGTTTTCGCCCTCCCTCGGTAGCAAAAAGGGGTTGAACTCAATCGGGTTCTGCGGGTCGTACTCGAAGTAGGTGTTCTCGAAGTCCGGCCCCATCAGGCTCTGGAACACGTTGCGGTAGGTGCCCCCGATGTCGATGATAATCTGGCGGGCGCCGCGCTCGTAGCGCTGCACAATGAAGTTGCCGAAGGTGTAGCTCTTGCCCGAGCCGGAGGGGCCGATAACCAGGGCGTTCTGGTTGTCAAGGTCGGTGTTGAACAGGTTTACCTTGACCAGGTTGCGGAACCGGTCGCAGAGGTATTCGCCGGTGGGCTCGGGCCGGTAGGTGGTGGTCCAGTGGAAGTAGCAGGCGGCGCGGTCGGCCGAGGTGGTCAGCCAGCGGTCGGGCACCTGGTAGGCGTTGCCGGGCGCCAAGCCGAAGAACAGCGGCAGGGTTAGGTAGCTTTCCACCACAGCTTCGGCCCCGAAGATGGACCGGAAGGCCGCCGTGGTCTTTTCCACGTGCTCGCGCCGGGCCTGGTCGTCCACGTCCCAGAGCAGCACTGACAGGTGCAGGCCCACGACCTGCTTGCTGCCCGAGCGCACTTCGGCCGTGAACTCGTCAATCTCGGCGGCGCGCAGGTGGTTGTCCTGCGTGGCCAGAAAGGACAGCGAATTGTTGATTTTCTTGTCGTTGTCGAGGCTCTTGAGCTCGGTGCGGGAGTCCTGAATCAGCATGGCCTGGGTGAGCACATGCGGGCAGGAGAGAAACGCCGTGAGCGGGTAGAGCATGGGCGAGGTCACCCCGTAGCCATTGCGCACGGCAGGGTGGGCCTCACTCCCCTGCCCTACCAGCGAGACGATGCTCACACGGTTCTCGCCCACGGTGAAGGCCCCCGGCACGTTGCTGATTTCGCGGGTTAGACCGGCGGGCATCTGGTCGAACTCCAGGTTGAAGTATTGGGTGAAGACCTGCGGCAGCTGGGCCTGGTTGAGGCGGCGGTAGTCCAGTCCCCCGAGGCCGCGCAGGCTCTGCAGCAGTTCGGTGGCGATGCGCTCGGCCGCGTCCAGGGTCTGCACCACGCCGGCAAACGGGTTCTTGGCCAGCTTCTCGCCGGCGCGGTTCACCAATGCACTCAAAGCATTCGGCCGTACGGGCTTGGCTTCGTCGGCGGGCGCAAATGAAACGAACAGGTAAGCCCGGTGGAAGAGCACCAGCCGGTCGGAAAAGTGCGCATTCATCTTGCCCTCGAAGTAGCCGGGGCGGGCGTCGCCGAGGCCTTGAAAGGGCCGGTCGTAGTAGATGTCGGTTTTCTGCACCACCGTGCCCACGGGCAGGGTGCGCAGCGCCCCGAGCAGTGCCGACTGCAGGTTGGCAAACTCTTCAGCCTGCCAACTCTCCATTTCGGGGCATTCGAGGACAAAGCCGACGCCCACGCGGCCATCCCGGAAGATGACCTTGTCATCCTGATAGGCATAGGCCGGGTGCAGGTCCGCGAAGTCGGCGGTGCGGTCGGCAGCCTTAGTGTTGGGAATATTCATGAGAATGAGGGACTGCGGAAACGCCGCCTGCCGAAGGCCCCGACCGGGCGCGGCCCAGGGCAATGCGGCGCGGCTGCCGCCGGTGGAAGGAAAGCCAACTGAGCAGAAAGCCCGGCGGGCGGTGCTTGGCCAGGTAGCGCAGGGCATAGAGCAATACCACCAGCACCACCAGAATCAGCAGGTAGAGAAAGCGGGGGACGGTGACGACCAGGCCCGCGACGCCAATGGCCAGCACGGCGGCCAGAAACAAGCCCACCACCAGCCCCAGGTCCGGCAGGTTCATGCCCAGCACCTGGGCCGGGCGCTCGATGCTTTTGTAGGAACGCATGGGCCGGTGTGCTTAGGGCGTTACCCCGCCTTCGCCCCCGCCCATGGCGCTGGCCAGGTCTTCTTTGAAGTAGTTGAAGCCGAACCAGAGGATGACGCCGCCCATGAGCCAGCCCAGGGAGCCCAGCGCATCCGGCGCGCCGCTGATGAACTTCTGCACCACCCGCACCAGGCCGATGGCCAGCACGATGATGAAAAGCACCTGCACGATGCTGATGACGATGGTCTGCACGCTGCGCAGGGCGCCCACGGCGCGGCCGCCGGCACCGGATTGGCCGAATACCAGGGCCGGGGAAGTGGCCAGCAGCAAGGCCATGGCGAAGCGTTCGGCGCGGGAAGGTTGGTAGGTGTGGCCCGCCGCGAGCAGGCGCAGCCCGCCGGCCGCCGCTTGGGCGGCGCCATGGTGCAGGCGCGTGAGCAAGGGAGTTTGCATGGAAAAGGAAATGGGTGAATGGAATGAAAAAGCAGATAAGGGAAAGCGTAGTCTTTAAGCGGGGGCCGGCGCTGCGCGGCGGTTTTCCAGGGCGGTGCCCATCAGGGCGCGCATTTTGGCGCGGCGCTCGGCCGCGGTGAGCTCCACGCCACGGTTGTGCTCGTCGGTTGCCGTCGGGGCCGGCGCCGTGAGGTAGTTGTGCCGGGCGCCTTCCGGCAGCTGCCCGGCTTCGGACGTTTGGGTCGTGGGTTCCTCCGATTCGGTCGGCGCAGTTTCGGCTACTGGTGCCTCTTCCGGGCTGAGGGTGGGCTGCTCCGGGTTGGGAGCAGGGTCCGGGGCCGGCGGCACCACTACAGGCGCCGGGTAGAAATCAGCCAGCCGATAGTGCCGGGTGCGCAGCGAGGGGTGGTTGCCACTGAGCACTGGCGGAGCCACCGATGCCCCAGGGCCCGTGGGCATTGCAAAGCGCCACCAGAGCACGCCCAGGGCCGACAGCAGCAGAAAGAGCAGCAACCAGAGCATCGAGTTCAAGCAAGCGGGTCGAAGTTTTTTGTGAGCATTTGCGGCAACTATACGGAGCACTTCCGTATAAGTTCTGCTTTAGGAGAAGTTTTGAAGCAACTATGCCGAAGCTTTGAAGTCGTTTGACGCCAAGACCGGCCTAGCTATGTACCGACAGCAATTGAGTAGTGCACGCGGCCGGCTGGTTTGCTACCTTGCGCGCCCTTTAATTGCTGCTGCATGACCACTTCCATTCCCACTCCCCCGGCTTCCACCCCCCTTGAGCCGGTTAATGCGGGCTTTCCGGACCCCGCCCTTATCGTTTCCTATGCCACTGTTCTGCGCTATATCCGCCACCGCCTCAACACCCTGCTGCACGGGCAGCTCAAGCCCTGGGCCCAGGAGCATAAGTTCAACTACGCCCGGCTGATTGAAATCAAGAAGCTGGAGGAGGAAACCCAGGCAGTGCTGCTGCAGCGCCTGATGGCCCACTTCCAGTTTCCCACCGAGCTGCTGCGCATCATCGTGCACCAGTCGCGCCGGCACTTTTTCATGTTCACCTCGCTGGAAAACCTAGCCCGCTTCAAATCCGAGCTGAACCTGTTCGACAATCCGCCTTTTGACGCTCCGGCGTCGCCCAACTCCCCTACTACCTAGCGGAAAGGCCCTGGAGCCTGTCCGCTCCACGTTGCTCTTTTCCCTATGCCCGTTTCCGTCGCTCCCCGCCGCCCGGCGAAATCCATTACTTCCCCGGCTGCCCTGGGCCCTCAGTTGCCCGACCCCGCGCTGGCCATCACCTACGACGAGGCCCGCCGCTACGTGCAGCTGCGGCTGCGCAGCCTGCCCCACGGGGGCCTGCGGGCCACCTGCACCGCCTTTGGCTTTCCCTACACGACCAGCGTGGGCCTGAAAACGGGTAGCCTGCAGCGCGAGGAATACCGCCTGGTGCAAAAGCACCTGCGCGTGTTTGGCTTCGAAACTGAGCTGGTGCGCCTGTACGTGGGTGGCCAGCTCTGCGAGCACTACCTCTTTGCTGACGCCGCTCTGCTGGCCACCCTGCGCGAGCAGCTGGCGGCCCACGAGCAGCTGGTCAGCTAGCGCTCCCTCCCTCCTACTTCCTGACTTACGCCCCACGCCCACTCCTGCGGGTGCGGCTACGGCATACCCTTTCCTATCCTGCTTATGCCCGCTTCAACTTCTTCCCCCCGCGAAAACGACCCCCAGGAGCTCGACCGCTTCAAGCAATCCATCGACCTGGTTGACTACGCCACCCAGCGCCACGGCTACGACGTGAAAAAGGCCGGAGCACGGGGCCAGTGGCACCAACTGGAAAAGGACGGAGAGATGCTCATTGTCTCCCGCAAGGGTGACCACCAGGTGTACCTGAATCCCGGGGATGACCGCGACTCCGGCTCCATCATCGACTTTGTGAAAACCCGCGAAAACCAGACGCTGGGCCAGGTGCGGCAGACCCTACGCCAGTACCTGGGTGAACCTGAGCAAGGCTGGCAGGCGGCCACTTCTCCCCCACTGCCCGCCCCTGACGCCTACGCCCCCAAGCCCAGCGATTCGGCGGAAGTAGAAACCGAAGCGGAGCGGCGGGCCCGCCTGGTGGCAGCTGTGATGGGCACCCATGCCGCCCTGACCGACCGCACCTATTTACACCACCGGCACCTTTCGGATGAGACCATTGACAGCCCGGCTTTTCAGGGACGGGTATTCACCAGCCAGCAGGGGAATTTCCGCAACACGGCTTTTCCGCTCTACAACGAGCACGGCATTGCCACGGTGGAGCAGCGCAACGACGACTACAAGCACCTGCTGCAGCTGCCCAAAACGGGCGTGTGGGTGTCACATCCCACGGAAGGAAAGGATACTCCCGTGCAGCGCCTGGTTGTGTCGGAAAGCCCTGTGGACGCCATGAGCTATCACCAGCTGCACCACCGCGGCGCCGAGGGCCAGCCCAATACGCTGTACGTGGCTACCAGCGGCACCGTCACCGAGCGGCAGGTGGAGTTGATTCAAAAGCTCATCGACAAGCAGGAGCCCAAAGAAGTGGTGCTGGCCAACGACAACGACGCGGCCGGCCGGCGCTTCAACATCAATTACCTCAACGAGCTGCAGGCCCCGCGCCGCGCCCGCGAAGTGGCCGACGGCCACGTGGCCTACGATGAGGCACCCCGCCCCGTGGAATGGCACGCCACGGCTGCCGGCAAGTACCACACGGCCCTGCGTGTGGAGTTTCACCACGCTACCCGCGCCGAGGGCACCGAGCACCTGGCCCAGCTCACGACGCAGGTGCAGCAGCTGCGGCCTGCCGCCGACGAGGCCCTGAGCCTGGAAGTGCAGCGGGCCAGCCGGCAGGAAACCGTGGTGCGCCTGGTCGCCCCCAATGCCGACAGCCAGGCCCTGGAAGAGTTGGCGCGCAGCCTACACGCCCAGCGCGAAATGCAGCGCGAGCAGCTGGAGCGACAACCCGCCGAGCCCGGCCGGCAGCCTGAGAACTTCATTCGCACCGAGTACGCCATCAGCAAGGATTTCAACCGGGACCTGGAGCTGTTGAGCCAGGGCCTGACCCGCGAACAAGTGGCCCAGCAGGCTCGCGCCGACGAGCAGGCCAAGGAGCAGCAGCGCCAGGAGCGCGCCCGCCAGGAACAAGCCGAGCGGCAGCAGGCCGAGCAGCGCGCCGCCGCACAAAGCCCGGATACCCAGCGCCGGGAAGCGGAACAGCAGCGTCAGGCCGCGACGCTGGCCGTAGCCACCGGGAACCCGGCTCTGCAGCGCGCCGTGCAGCTGACCGTAACTGAACCGAGCCCCGCCGACGAGGCAACGCCCAGCCAGGCCCAGCAGATGCGCGAGCTGCTGCGCAAAGCCGGCGCCGACGTGGCGCTCCGAGCCGAAACGGACCCGACCAGTGGGCAGCTACGCAGCGAGCTGGACGTACGCTACCATCCCCACGCTACGCCCGGCGGGCTGCGCCAGCTCAGCCAGACGCTGGACGCGCTGGACAAGTCTCCCCTGGTAACCCTGCGCGAAGATGCCGGCGAGCAGGCCGAGCGCCGCGAGCTGGCCGCGGCCGCCCCGCCCCAGGGAGTTACCAAGACGGCCATTATTCGCATCGACGAGCCCGAGCCCCGGCCGGGCAGCACCGGTCAGGCCGAAGCCGTAGCCGAGCAACTGCGCGAGGCCGGCCTGAATACTGGCTCACTGCGCAGCTCCACCGAACCGGCCACACACCAGCGTCACAGCGAGATAGAAGTCAGCTACCGGCTCGACCAGCCGAACCTGGCCCGGGTAAATGCTGCACTCGACGAGGTGGCCCGCACGCCCGGGGCGCAGCTTCACGAACATTCCGGCGACCGCGCCGAGCGGCACCGTCTGGCGCCTAGTGGCATAGGCGCCAATGCCCTAGCCGAGCGCACGGCCGGGCCCGAGCGGTAGCAGGTAGTCGGCTTGCCGAGGAAATTCCCGGGAAATATGGTCTGATTCTTTAGTTTTGCGGGCATAGCAAGCTGCTCACCATGCAGGCGAAAACAGGGTTTCCATCTTTTTATGCGCCGTCCGTCCTGCCGCGAGCAGGCCGGACCCTGGCACCCGCTGCCCAACGGCCGCTGCCTATTTCCGAGCGCCCGGCCCTATTCGTGGGTCCGCATCGAAGCTAATCCAACTTTCTGGTAAACACCCCGCCGCAACAGCTGCGGCTGCCATCGGCTTGCTAATAGCCGACGGGTAGGGCTGTCTATTTCCGGGCCTCGCTACGCGCTAGGCTTGGGACCCTCGTTGCATTCCCTTCCACGCCATTACCCCTGTTATGATATCTACCGGTCACCGGCCTTTTTCTAGTTTTTGCCCCGTCATGAAGGGGCTGATTTTACAACTCATACGAGACGAGTACCAGCCGCTGCTGCAACTGCCCGTGGACCTCTCGGACGAATCCTGGAGCGAGGCCGTCACCAAGGCCAATCCGGTCTTGTTCTACCTCAACGACGGCGCCCCCCTGATTCAAATCGGCGAAGCCTCCCGGGCGAGCCTGCAGAAATGTCTGAAGCAGGAACTCAGCCAGCCCGAGTAAGCTACAATTCGATGCGGTAAGAGTGCCCGACAGCAAACCTGTCGGGCACTTTTGTTACCTCTTTTACGGGTGAGTGGGTAGGCGAACCCAGCGCCAGGGGCAGTGGGGGAGAAATGGTTTAGCGAAGCAAAATAATGGCCTCAATAGCTGATTTTTGTTGTCTTTTTAGCAACAAAAACGCCTGTATTTTCGTTTAATAAGTAAGGAAACGGTTTTAGAAACAGTCACTTAGCCTCTACTTAGCGATGAAAAAGCAAACCAGCACCGCCGCCCAAACGACCACCCGCCCCGACGTGTACCAGATTGTAACGGACCGGGTAATTGCCGCACTCGAAGCGGGCCAGATTGCCTGGCGCAAGCCCTGGCATGCCGCCTACGGGTTGCCCCGCAATTACGTCAGCGGGCGGGCCTATACCGGTATCAATGCTTTTTTGCTGCACCTGGTAGGCAGTACGCCGTTTTTTCTCACGTTTCGGCAGGCAAAGGAGCTGGGCGGCAACATCCGCAAAGGGGCCAAGGGTATGCCCGTGATTTACTACAACGTCACGACCCGTACGGACAAGCAAACCGGTGAAGAGGAGAAAACTCCCTTTATCAAGTACTACACCGTCTTTTCCGTGGATGACGTCGAAGGGGTGGACATTGTTCTGCCCGAGCAGCCCCAAGACCGGAACCACGAGCCTTTGGCCGCCGCCGAAGCCCTGGTAGCGAACTGGGCTACCTGCCCCCGCATCGAGCACGGCGGCGCGCAGGCCTACTACGCCCCCGGCCCCGACTTTGTGAATGTTCCCCGCCCGGAAACCTTTATCAGCGGTGAGGCCTATTATTCGACCCTGTTCCATGAACTGACCCACGCCACCGGCCACGCCAGCCGCCTGGACCGGCCCGACCTGGCCGAGGCTCTGCGCCCGAGCGGCCGTGCCGGCTACGCCCGCGAGGAACTGACGGCCGAGATGGGTGCCGCCTTCCTGTGTGGCCATGCGGGGCTGGACCCTAGCGCGACGCTGGAAAATACCGCCGCCTACCTGCGGTTTTGGCTGGAGCAGCTGCGCGGTGATAAAAAGCTGGTGGTGCAGGCCGCCAGCCGGGCGCAGCGGGCCGCTGAGTTTATCCTAGGCACCGCGGGCGCCGATGATACCGAGCCCAGTGCCCCGGAGCCGACCCCGCCCAGCGCAGGCCCCGGGGCCATGGAGGTAAATAACGAGCCCGAAGACGCCTCCGCCACTGCACAGCTCGTTGATACCGGGGCCGTGCTGCCCCGTCTGTCCCTGCCGTCCTTGCCCCTGGTTGCTTTGGGACAGGAAACGCTGCCTACGCTCACCACTGTCGTGGTTTCCACGCAGCGCATCGAGCTTATGCGCCTCATGGAGCACCCCGCTTTCAGCGACGAGCAGCGCCGCACCGCCACGGCCCGAATTCTGGCCGAGGCAGACCCCGCCCGGCTGGGCCGCTGGCTGACCAACATCATGCGGCAGATTGCGGAATGGGAGGAACTCACCTTGGCCGAGGAGGCGCGGCAGAACCCGCACTTTGCTGCTTTGGAGCAGGTGCTGGAATAGCCCTTGACCTTGTGCCTCGCCCAATACCAGGCGGGGCCGGGGGCGGTGGGGTACCCGGCCGCCACATTTTTTTCATTCTCAGTCAAATTTTGCACCATCATGCCTAACACTCCTCCCCTACCGCCCAATGGCCCGGTTGAGCCATCCGCCCCGCGGCGATTCACGGACTTGCTTCGCAACGGCCGCTACCAGTTTACTGAGCGCGAACTGATGGAGCATCTTCGCATGACCTACCGCACCATTAAGCAACGCGAAGCGGAGCCTTCTACCCTCACCGTTGCAGAGTTGCTGCGTGTAGCTGACTTACTCGACGAGCCCGTGCAGTCAGTTATTGCTGTGGTATTGGCCGAGGTGCAGGCCAACGCTCAAACAGTAGTTGACCAAAAAACCCGTGCTGTTAAATAGAGTCACGTTTTCGCAGGCAAAAACGTGACTCTATTTGGTGCTTCTAACAGGTTATCACTCTCGCTTGCCTATGTAGGGGTCCAATTGGCAACATGCCCACCAGCAACGGCTGGTTTTCCCCCTGAACTGCCGCCTGCCTGCTTCGACTTCGTGACCGAGCCAGTCCAGTTTGGCGCGGTCGCCGCGGCCCTGAGCCATTTGAGCCAAGAAGAATTGTTCGCCCGCTACCCGGCTGCTGGCGGTGGGATGGTGCTGCCGGCTTCGGCGCCGGTGCGGGTAGCGCGGTAGTGGGGCGACATGATTTCGACGCCGGCGCGGGCAAACTCGGTCTGAATGTGCTGGTGCAGCTCGGAGTACAAGGCCGCCTGCCGGTGCGGCTGCCGGGTGTAGGCGTTGATTTGGTAGGAGACGTAGAAATCGTCGAGGCTGGTTTGCAGCACGAAGGGCGCGGGGGCGGCCTCCACGCCCTGGGTGGCGCGGGCGGCCGTGAGCAGCAGCTCGTGCACCTGCGGCCAGGGCACGTCGTAGCCGATGGTGATGGTGGAGTGCAGCACCAGCCCCTCGCGCGCGGCCGCGGCGCTGTAGTTCACGGTGTGGCCGGTGAGGATGTTGGAGTTGGGAATGGTGATGTCTTCGTTCTTGATGGTGCGCAGGCGGGTGACCAGCAGCGTTTTTTCGAGCACGTCACCCACCACCTCGCCAATCTTGACCCGGTCGCCCACCTTGTAGGGCCGCATGTAGGTGATGACGATGCCGGCCACCAGGTTGCCGATGGCCGAGGTGGACCCGAAGGAAATGATGAAGCCCAGCAGCACCGACACGCCCTGAAACACCGGCGAGTCGGAGCCGGGCAGGTAGGGGAAGATGACGATGAACATGAACACGTACAGCGCGAAGCGCACCAGGTTGAAGGTGGGCAGGGCCCAGTCGGGGTAGAAGCCCTGGATGACGAGCTTGCCCTCGGCTACCTCGCCAGCCAGAAAGCGCAGCAGGCGCACGGCGTTGGTGGTAAAGAAGTAGATAACGGCAATGGTAAGCAGGTTGGGGATGTAGTGCACGATGGCCAGCACCACCCGCTGCACGGGGCCCAGCACGTAGCCCAGCAGCTGCCGCGAAAAGCCTTCGGTCCAGGGAAATAAGCTGAAGAGCAGCGGCAGCGTGAGGTACACTGTGAGGGCCACCAGCACCAGGCGCAGCACCTTGAGTAGCGTGCGCAGCAGCTCCAGCTGCCGCTCCTGGGTGAGCAGCTCGTAGTTGTTGATGCGCCAGGGCTTGAGGGGGCTGCCGCGCCAGCGCAGGATGCGCTGGTTGATGGCGCGGAAAAAGCGGTTCAGGCCGTAAATCAGCCCGGCCAGCATCAGCAGCGTAAGCACGGCCAGGGCGCCGCGCTTGAGCAGCTCGGGCAGGGAACTAGCTTGCTGGGCAGCCGTGAGGTGGCGGCGCAACGTGGCCAAGTACTGCCGGGCGACGGCCTGCCGGGGTTGGCCCTGGGCCTGCGCTTCGGCCTCGCCCACGCTCAGCACATGGGCATCGGCGTACATGATTTCGGAGTCCTGCTCGGCGTCCACCACGTAGAGCGAGTCCGGGGCAAACAGCGGCGCGTCGAGCAGGGCCTGCAGGCGGCGCTGAATGGCCTCGGCCCGCTCTCGGGGGCCAAACGAGCCCACCCGGCCGTACACCCGAAACAAGGTATCGGCGGGGGGGAGCACCACGGCCGCGCCGGCCAGTGCCGTCGGGGCGGACCGGGCCGCCGGGGCCAGGGAATCGGGCGTCTGGGCTGCCGCGCACCAGGCCAGTAACAGCAATAAGCAAGTAAAAAATGGCTTCATAAGTGGGAAAAGTACAACAAATAACCCTCCCGACTGGTCCAGCATTCGGGTCAAAAGACGGCGGCCCTACTCGGCCGCCGTGGGTCGCAGCTGCGCTAGCAGCGCCGGCGACACGTCCAGGGTGCGAATGGGGAAGGGGATGACAATCCCGGCCTCATCAAACGCTCGCTTGATGCGCATAATAGCCTCGCTTTTGGCCCCCACGTAGTCGACCTGCTTCTGGTAGGGAATCCAGAAGCGCAGGGTGAAGGTGATGGCGCTGTCGCCGAAGCCGGTAAACATCACCTCCGGCGGCCGGTCGGTGAGCAGCTTGGGGAAGCCCTGCAGGCTGCCCAGCACCACGTCGCGCACCCGCTCCAGGTCCGAGTCGTAGGCTACGCCGCAATCCAGGTCCACGCGGCGGCGGGTGGTGACGGTGTAGTTAATCACGGCACTTTCGAACACCTTGCGATTGGGCACGCGTACCAGCTCACCGGTGACCTGACGCAAATCCAGCGTGCGCAGGTTGATGCTCTCGATGGTGCCGAAGTACTTATCGGTTTCGATGACGTCGCCCACCGTGAAGGGCCGCTGCACGGCGATGATGATGCCGCTGATAAAGTTGGCCGCCAGGTCCTGAAAGGCGAAGCCCAGCGCCAGCCCGATGATGCCCACGCCGGCCAGCAGCGAAGTCACCGTTTTGTCGAGGCTCAGCACCTCCAGCGTGAAAAAGATGCCGATGAGCAGCACCGCCACATAGGCCAAGGTGCCTACCAGGGCGTTGAGCGTAGCGTGGGCCGACATGCGCGGCAGCACCTTGCCCATGAGCCGGCGCACCAGCCGCGCGGCAAAGAAGGTGACGACCAGAATGAGCAGGGCAATGAGCAGGTTGGGCAGCAGCAGAATGAACTGCTGCATCCAGCGAATGAGCTTGCCCGATAGTAAGGTAAAGGCGCGGTTAAGGTCGGTCATGCGGCCGGGTAATGGTGGAGGTTATCCTTACCTACGGCCGGGCAGCGGGTTTGGGTCCCCTGGCGTGAGAGCGGCATGAAAAAGCCCCAGCAGCGGCCGGGGCTTGGAGTATCTTTCTAGGAGCTCAATAGGAATGGTGCATGAACCGAGTTTAAGAGCCTAATGGGTGCGCATATTTTATCTGATTTTCTTGTAAATGTTTCTCAATAATTCTTTTTCACTTTCATTCTCTGTTATTAAGCCTTTGAGTACTATGTAAGCCATTTCCTTTACTTGGTCTAAATTTTTATTCCTTGTTTGTATAAAATCTCCAAAGTCAAACCATTTTTCACCTTTTATCTTCAGCGCAATTTGAAAGGAGTAATAATTATTATTCCCGTATATCCTAATTTGATGGTGGGCATGAGTTGTAGAAATATATTCTTTGGAATTTTTAGACACTCTGGACTCCCAGTTTGAGGTATCTATAAACTCACTTATCCTTTTAAGAATCTTCAAAACCTCCTGACTTATATATTGGTCTTCTTGGGTCAGGTGTTCAACACAAGAGCTTCCTACTGATTTATATCCCCATTGTGGATGGTAAGTAACGTGTGCATATCTAAGCTCCGCTCCGCAGCCTTTTCGCTCGCAAACACCATATAATCCGCCCAGGTCATCAATAGAAATCAGAGTCCACCCTGTATTGGGTTCAATCAGATTATGTTCCCTGGCATGGCACCCTTTGCATAAGGTTATGCAATCACTCATGGGGTATTCCCAAGGTTCAAGCCCCTTTTTATATGCTTTATGATGAGTTTGTAAAATAGTTTCTTCGCTGGTCCTTCCGCATTTTAAGCAAGCGTGATTGTCTCTGGCTTGAATGGCATCAGAGAAAGCAAACCATTTTGCATTATAGTACGACCTTCTTTTTTGTTTCACTTAAGTGTGAACATTAGATTCTCATAAACATTATAAGGGCCTCTGAGTGAGGCTATCCAAATGTAGTAACGAATTGCCTCCAATCGACATCCATTACTCTCACCCATCTACCCGGAACTTAGAACCCTGGTAATCCTTGGGAAAATAATCGGCCGCCAGTATGCTTTTGTTGTCATTCCCAGCAGCCATAACTAGTGCCCGCATCCAAAGTACGTCTAGCTAATAGCTTCAGCGCCGGGGCGACTCTTCCAACAGCAGCTGCACGGGGTGCTGGCTGCCGGCGCGCACGCTGAGCCACTGGCGCAGGCGCTGCTGCTCGGCCGCCGGCAGGGGCCGTGCGGTGCGTACCGATACGACGACGGTGGTATCGGCCCGGAGCGAATCGGCGGCCGGGCGCACCACGCGGCTCAAACCCAGCTGGCGCACGGCGGGGTGCTCGGCCTGCACTTCTCGCAGCAGGGCCGGCGCGGCGGGCAGGCCGGTCAGGGCGGGGTTGTCGGGCTGGGTGAGGACTTGCTGGAGCTGGGCCAGGCGGGCATCGTAGCCGGCCAGGGTCTGTTCGTTGCGGCTGCGCACGTCTTCGAGCAGGCTGGTACGCATGGTCTGGGCATCGGCCGAGTCCAGCTGGGCCAGGCCCTGACGCACGGTGAGCTGGGCCTGGGGCAGGCGGTAGCGGGCCAACTGCTGCCGGGCCTCGCGCAGCTGCGCCCGCGTGAGGCGCTGCCCGGCCAGCAGCACGTTGATGGTGCGCGTGTCGGCCTCAATGCGGCGCGTAACGACGTAGGTGCCCGGCTGCTGGTTGAACTGCTCATCGACGAACTGCTGGGCGTTATGGGCAAACACGGTGCGCTGCACGATGCGCGAAGCCAGGTACACGCTGGGGATGCCCGTGAGCAGGGCCACAGCCCAAATAGAGAGCTGCACCCGGCGGGCCCGCTGGCGGCTGACAAAGGTGTGGTGCGGCAGCGGCAGGATGCGGGCCACCAGAAAGGTGGCCAGGCTGATGAACACGCTGTTGATGAAAAACAGGTACAGCGCTCCGAACAAGTAGCTCCAGTGCGCCGTGGCCAGCCCGTAGCCGGCCGTGCACAGCGGCGGCATCAGGGCCGTGGCAATGGCTACACCCGGCACGGTGTTGCCCCGCGAGCGGCGGGTGAGGCCCACGGCCCCGGCGGCCCCGCCGAACAGGGCGATGAGCACGTCCCAGGTGGTGGGCTGGGTGCGGGCCAGCAGCTCGGAGCCCGCGTCGGTGAGGGGCGTGAGCCGGAAGTACAGGGCTGAGACCAGCAGGCTGATGCCGGCGGCAATGAACAGGTTTTTCAGGCCCCGCCGCACTAAATCTACCTCGGCCGTTGCCGCCCCGAAGCCGATGCCCACGATGGGGCCCATGAGCGGGGATATGAGCATGGCCCCGATGATGACGGCCGTGGAGTTGACGTTGAGCCCCACCGAGGCCACCAGGATGGCGAAGATGAGCACCCACAGGTTGGTGCCGCGGAAGGCAATGCCCTCTTCCACGCCGGCCACGATGTGGGCCGGGTCGGCCATGTCGTGGGAAAGGTCAAAGCGCTGGCGGAGCCAGACCAGAAAGCGCACGTTCATACGAGGGTAATACGAGTGGATGCGCTGCATACGGTCCAGGTCGAAAGGAAGCCGTAAAGCGCGGCCGTAGCCCGGGCAGGAAACCAGCCCTGAACCCATTCTGACGCACAACCTGCACCGCGCAGGGGAACAGTGGCAAAAGGATAGGCCGGCCCGGCTGGCATCCCGGTCCCGGAAAGGAGTAGGTTTGCCGGAAGTAGCGCCGCCGGTCTGTGCTTGAGAAGGCGCCTGCGTCAACCAAGCTCGGCTGTTCCGCGTCTACCCTACCTTAACCCGCCTCTGGCCTCTCGATGGAATTATACAATACCCTGGCGCTGCTCATCGTCATTGCCGCCGTATTCGGCTACGTCAACCACCGCTTCCTCCGGTTGCCCGGCACCATCGGGCTGATGGTGCTGGCCCTGGTGACTTCGCTGCTGGCCATCGGGCTGGGTAAGCTGGGTGTCGACTGGGTGCTGACCGCCGGCGAGCTGGTGCGCGGCATTGACTTCCACACGGTACTCATGCAGGTCATGCTGAGCTTTCTGCTCTTTGCCGGCTCCCTGCACGTCGACCTGCGGGCCCTGGGCAAAGAAGGCGTGGCCGTGGGGGCTCTGGCCACCGCCGGCACTCTGCTCTCCACCGGCTTGGTCGGCACGGCCTTTTACTACTTGCTGCCGCTGTTCGGTCTGCCCACCGACTTCATCTACTGCCTGCTGTTCGGGGCCCTCATCTCCCCCACCGACCCCATCGCCGTGCTGGGCATTCTCAAGGAGGCGCGCATCGACCCGCGGCTGGAAATCCGCATCGTGGGCGAGTCGCTGTTTAACGACGGTATTGCCGTGGTGGTGTTCGTGAGCTTGTACCAGATTGCCCAGTTCGGGACCGGGCAGGCCACGCCCGCCGCCATTGGCCAGCTGTTTCTGCACGAAGCCGTGGGCGGCGTAGCCCTGGGCGCGGCCCTGGGGTACGCCGGCTTCTGGGCCCTGCGCAGCATCGACCACTACCAGGTGGAGGTGATGATAACCCTGGCCCTGGTGATGGGCGGCACGGCCCTGGCCGCGCAGCTGCACACCTCCGGCCCGCTGGCCATGGTGGTGGCGGGGCTCATTGTGGGCGACCAGGGCCGGGAGCTGGGCATGTCGGACCTGACGCGCGAGTACCTGGACAAGTTCTGGGAACTGCTCGACGAGATTCTCAACGCCATTCTCTTCGTGCTCATTGGGCTGGAAATGCTCGTGCTCGACATCAGCCGCACCACCCTGCTCGTGGGCCTGGTGGCCATCGGGGTGGTGCTGCTGGCCCGCTGGGTATCGGTGGCGCTGCCGCTGGGCTTGCTGCGGCGCTACTATCCCTTCGACCGCGCCACGCTGCGGGTCTTGACCTGGGGCGGGCTGCGGGGCGGCATTTCCGTGGCACTGGCCTTGTCCTTGCCCGAGTCCATGCCCCGCGACTTGCTGGTGGGCATCACCTACGTGGTAGTGGTATTCAGCATCATCGGGCAGGGCCTCACTATCGGGCCGCTGGTCAAGCGGCTGGGCCTGAGCACCGGCGAGGCTCCCGCCGACCATTAACTGCTTGTAACCCGCTTCCCATGCACCGACTCCGCGCCCTGTGGCAGAACGTAAACGCCAGCCTCTGGTTTGTACCCACCCTGATGGTGGCCGGCGCCATCGGGCTGGCCTTCGCGCTGGTGTTTCTCGACGCCGGCATCCGCCACGACTGGGTGCCGGATTACCCGCTGCTGTTCGGAGCCGGCTCCGACGGGGCCCGGGGCATGCTCACGGCCATCGCCGGCTCCATGGTCACGGTGGCCGCCCTCATCTTCTCGCTTACACTAAGCACGCTGGCGCAGGTGTCGAGCCAGTACACCTCCCGGGTGCTGCGCAACTTCATGCGCGACCGGGCCAACCAGCTCGTGCTGGGCTTCTTCGTCAGCATCTTCGTGTACTGCCTGATCGTGCTGCGCACCATTCGGGGCGGCGACGAAGGCCGCTTCATTCCCTCGCTGGCCGTGCTCATGGGCTTGGTGCTGGCGTTGGTCAGCATCGGGGTGCTGATATTCTTCATCCACCACATGGCCACGGCCATACAAGCCTCCACCATCATCCGCCACGCCACCGAGGAAACCCAGGCGGCCATTACCCGGCTGTTTCCCGAGGAGTTTGGCGAGGAAGCCGACCCGGCGCAAGCGCAGGAGCTGCTCCGGCAAGCCGGCCAGCTGCACTGGCAGCCGGTACCGGCCGGGGCCACCGGCTACGTGCAAAGCCTGAACGAAGAAGCCCTGCTCGCGCTGGCGTGCCAGCTCGGGGGCGTGGTGCGGCTGGAGCACGGCATGGGCGGGTTCGTGGCCCAAGGGGCGGCCCTGGCCAGCGTGGCACGGTACGAGCAGCTACCTATCACGCTGACCGAAGAGCTAATTCAACAGCTCAACAACTGCTTCAGCCTGGGTAGCCAGCGGACCATTGAGCAGGACGCCGGCTTTGGCTTGCGACAGCTGGTGGACATTGCCCTCAAGGCTCTCTCGCCGGGCATCAACGACACCACCACGGCCATCATCGGCATCGACCACTTGAGCGCCCTGCTGGCGCAGCTGGCCGACCGACGCTTCGAGCAGCCCTGGCGCACCGACCACGAGCGGGTCCGCGTTATTGCCGTGCGCCCCACCTTTGGCGGCTACCTGGCCACGGCCTTCGACCAGATACGCGGCAGCGCCGACGGCAATGCGGCCGTGTACCTGCGCCTGCTCACGGCCCTGGCCACCATCGGCCAGCGCACCCAGGCCCCGGTCCGGCACCAGGCCCTGCGCCAGCAGGCCGACCTGATTGCCGAAGCGGCCCGGCGCACCCTGCCCACTGGCTACGAGCGGGAGCAGGTGCGCCAGCGGCTGGCGGAAGCAGAGGCGGCCTTTGGGGCCGGAGATGGGACGGAGAAAAAAGAGTAGTGGAAATACCCTACGCGTCTTGGAGCCAGGCGCTGGCCTGGTCCAGGTCGTCGAATACGGCTACCTGCAGGTGCCGCTGCAAGCCGTCGAGCACCTTTTCCGTGTGCAGGCGGTGGCCCGGGTCGGGGGTGGGCAGCACGGCGTAGCGGGCCAGGGAGGTTTCGACCATCGTCTCCGGGAGCCACTGCTCCAGGAGCCACGCCCGGTCAGCTTCGTCGGGTGCTTCGGGCATGGCCTGGTGGTCGGCTAGAATGGCCTTCAACTGGTGGCGCTGCAAGAGGTTGCGAACGTGCACGTACAAGGCCCGAAACTCGACGCTGGTCAGCGGCGCCCCCGTCCAGTGCAGGTACACGTAGGTCCGGGGCACATAATCAACCGCGCCCACGGCATTGGAAAAATAGAAACGAGTCGGAACCACGCCAATACGCTAAGTCGAAACGATTCCCTTACGGGTAGACCGCCGACACGGTCGAAAACTGCCTCTCCCCCGGCTATGCGGAAGGGCTTTCCGCCGGGGGCTCGGTGCCGCGTGCGGCCGCCCGGGCTGGTGGCACGTCGCCAGACCCCGCCGGCCAGCCCTCACGCTGTTGGCGTCGGTCGCCGTCAGTGGCTTCGGTCTGGTCGTGGAAGAGAATCTGCCGGGTAGGAAAGGGCAGGTCAATGCCATGCTCAGAGAGCTTGTTCTTGATGGCTTCCAGCACCTTGTCCTGGGCATCGAGGATGTCGGCCTGCCGGGGCGGGTCCACCCACCAACGCGCCCGGATATTCACCGAGCTTTCGGCTAGGTCCATCACCAGCGCTTCCGGCGCGGGGTCTTGGAGCACGCCGGGCACGGCGCGCATGGCCTCCAGCATCAGGTCCCGGGCCCGGGCAATGTCGTCGCCGTAGCCAATGCCCACATCGTACTGCAGGCGGCGCTTGTCGTAGGCCGTATTCACGGTCACGGCGTTGGTGAACAGCTCCGCGTTGGGAATGATGACGCGGCGCCCGTCGTAGGTTTTGATGCTGGTGGCCCGGGTCTGGATGTCTTCCACCGTGCCCTCGAAGTCCTTGTACTTAATCTGGTCGCCGATGCGGAAGGGCTCGGTGAAGAGCAGCAGAATGCCGGCCAGAAAATTCTGGAAGATGTCCTTGAAGGCAAAGCCGATGGCAATGCCGCCCACGCCCAGCGCACTCACCAGACTCGCCGGGGTAAAGCCCGGCAGCACGATGGTGACCGTCACCAGCACCCCCAGGATGAGCGTGGCCACGTAGGCCAGCCGGCTCAGCAGCAGGGGCAGGTTGTGGCTGCTGTTTTTGCTGCGCGTGATGCGCTGCACCAGGGCGCGCACGCCGCGGGCCAGCAGCAGAAACCCCAGAAAGACCACCAGGCCGAAGACGATGTTGGGCAGGGCCAGCATCAGGTCGCGGCCAATCTGGTGGAGCTTCTGCCAGGCAAGGGAAAAATCCATCTGAGGGGGTTAGGTGGAGCAGTAAGTGGAGCCGCAACAGGCCGGGGCCAGGCGGCCCCGGCGCGGGAAGAACACGGACAAGGCCCCCTTACGCGGCTATCCCCTGGCGGCAGGCTTCTTCGCAGCGGCGGCAGGCGGCGGCGCACGTTTGGCAGTGCTCATGCTCGTGCTTGGCGCACTCGTCCCCGCAGAGGCGGCAGATTTCGGCGCATTCGCGCAGCAGGTGCTGGGCGTGGGCCGAGCCGCGGGCCAGCAGGCGCGCGGTCAGGGCGCAGATGTCGGCGCAGTCCCGGTCGAGGGCGATGCAGGGCGCCATCATCTTCACGTCGTCTTCCTGCAGGCAGGCCGAGGCACAGTTTTCACAGGCCGCAACGCAGGCGTTCAGGGCGTCGAGCAGGGATTGGTGTTTTGGGTTCATAGTAAGAGGGTTAAGGTTGCCGAATGCGTAAAGCTTTCTATACCCCCGATTCCAGGCAAAGGTTGAAGCGCCTACTGCGGGAACAGCTACTCGTCTGCTGGGGGCGGGTCCGCAGACGCCGCGTAAAAGGAACCTTGCCGGAGTTCGGCGCGGAGCTGCTTTACTTCCTCGTGCAGGGCCGCCACGGCGGTAGCCCCGGCCACTTCGGCTTCGGGATTCTCGGCGTCGCGGCCCATGAAGAAGGTCGCCAGCGTCGCGGTGAAATAGCCAAAGACTGCGAAGCCGTATAGGGCCAGCAGCAGACACAGGGCCCGGCCCTCGCCGGTGCGGGGCCAGTACTCGCTGCCCATGCTGGTGAGCAGCATGGCCGTCCACCACAGGGCTTCGGAATAGGTGCGCAGGCCGCCCGACACGTCCTTTTCAAACGCGTACATGCCCGCCGCGCCCAGTAGCAGCACCAAGGCCGAGAGGCCCAGCACATAGCCCACCCCGCGCCGCCCGAAGCTGGCGGCCAGGGCCTTCATGCCCCGGTTGAGCGAGCCCACCACCTTCACCAGCCGCAGCCCGCGCACAGCCCGCGCCGCCCGAAACACCCGCGCCAACCGAAACAGGCGCAGGGCTGGCACGAGCAGAGAAATCAGGGTGATGACGTTGCTTTTCAGAAACGCCAGCTTGCGGGGCGCCAGGAGTAACTTGAGCAGAAAGTCCAGGATGAAAATCACCCAGATAATCGTGCCCGCCAGCTCCAGCGCCGGCGAAAGGCCCCAGAGCAGCTCCACACCCAGCAGCACCAGCCAGACAAAGCCCAGCACAAGCAGGGGCGTTTCCAGCCAATCGGTGAGTTGCTGCAGCAGGTGGAATCGCTCTTGTTGGAGCTGCTCATTTTCGGAATCCGGTTGGGGCATAGGCAGAAGCGTAGTGTCAGCACGCTTACGCCCCTTACCGGCCCGGGTTCACCTTGGCTCAATAAGAGCCTAAGCCGTGGCTGCTCTTATTCAGTTCTTTAGCAAAAGCAATGACTTCCATCGCCCTCCCTATCTGAACACGCAGCTTGTGCCGCTCCACAGGGACGTCACCTGGGCCTGCGAGCCCGTTCCGTCTAATATGCTGTACAGGCCCGTCGTGCAGGCAGTTCCTGTGCCCCTCCCCTACTTACCCTTAGCCGGCGGGCCGTGCTGTAAGTAATAGTTTACCGCTTCATCCACCAGCTCCTTTAGGTACACGCGGCGGCTGTGCAGCATCAACTCCTCATGGATGTAGGCCAGCGCAGCACGTTGCGTCTCCCCTTCCAGGCGAATCAGTGACGGCTGCAGTCCTGATGGTGCCACTTCGGCGGCTGGTGATTCAGCTTTTGGCGGTCGGCCCCTTCCCCGCTTTACTGTTTGCGTGGCCGGAGAAGCTGGTTTCGGGGTTGCTACCGCTGCAGCAACAGCCGCCGGCACTGGTGCCGGTGCCTCTACCACTGGCGGCGCTACTGGAGCTGGTTCAGATAACGGTACCGGCGTGGGCTCTGTAGCTGGTGTAGCTGCAGGCTCGGCTGCTACGGGCGCGGCCGGCATGTGCCCGGGCTGCCCGCGCAGCATGGACATTTTCTCGTCAGTCGAAATTTTCAGGCGTTGAATCTTGGCCATTACGATACGAGTTCAGCGGTGAGCCCAGCGCGGGCAATCAGTTCATCACACAGGGCCCTTACCTCGGCTTCCACCGAAGCATCCGCCCCCACCGCCCGGCGGTAGGCCGGATTGAGGTAGCTGTAGCGGGTGGACAGACGCTTGTAGCAGCCCAGCTGGCGCAGGGAGGCCTGCAGGCGCGGCAGCCCTAGAGCATCGGTGAATTCGTCCATGTCCTTTTCCTCCTTCAGGTTGGTGCGGTGCGAGTGCACGCCGAAGAACTGGAAGTCCAGCCCCTGCTCCCGCGAGAGCCGGGAAATCTCCTGCAGCAGCTGCATAAAAGAAATGGTAGCCAGCCGTTCGGCATCCGAGGCCCCTACCGGCACGAGTACCACGTTGGCGCCGCTGAGCACGTCAATCATGGCTGTATCGTCCGAGCGGCCCGGCACGTCAATAAACACCACGTCGTAGTCGTCGCTGATTTCGTCGAGCCGGTCATACACCTGGCCCATACCCACCGATTCCAAGGCATAGGGGAAGGCCGGCTCGGCCAGCGTACCGGCTTCGCGCTCCAGCTCGACGCTCGGCTGGTCGTTGGTGAGGCGCACACCCGCCAGCGTCTGCTGGGAGTCCGCGTCGACCACCAGCACGCGGTAGCCGTAGTCGGCGGCCAGCGCACCCGCCAGCACAGTGATGAGGGTACTCTTACCAATGCCACCCTTCTGGTTGGCAACGCAAATGATTTTCATAGGGCAGGGGAACTAATGGGAAAGCCACAGGAGAAGCAGCTTGCAAAATAAGCAGCTTGTTTCTCGATTTTCAAAGTTACTTGTAAACTTGTTTTTTTATTTCCTGGAAAATAAAGCAAGTATGTTACTGGGAAATTCAGGTTGTTGTTTCCTGTTTTTCTTATTTCTTAGAAAATAAGTATAAAACCTGCTTAGTAAAATTAGAAACAAGTTGCTCAGTAAACATTCTGCAAAAGTTCTCAAGAAACTTATTTCCTAAAATCCTAAGAAACAAAGCGGATTACGAGGCGTAAAGCAGCCAGGATACAGGGTTTCGCTTTTTGAGGATACTTGTTTCCTGAGAAATAAAAAATCCTTCCTGATGCACTCTAGGTATTCCCTTCCCTGCTGACACTCCCCTAAGTAGAATGCAGTGGGCGTTCAAGCCTTGGTACCCTGAGGCGGTGACAAAGGGAAGCACTGTAGGTAGACCGTTCGTAGCGGGATGCTGCTGGGCCAGGGGGCCTTAGGGTAGTTAGCAAGAAGACCACCATTTAACATCACTAACGTGCTGATTAAATGGTGGTTAAATATCAACAGAGTTGATATTTGTTAACTCAGCAAACTAAAACAATGACTGTCAGCAGTTTAAAATTAAAATCAGTGGTATGCAGGACCCGCCACAGAATACATCACCCCAGCCCAGCAACAACTCCGCAGTGAAGCACCTTACGGTGAGTGGACCGACACACCGCATGGTAGGAGCGGAGTCAGCGCGATTGGGGGTAACCCGCACCGAGTACGCGGATGCGGCCATTCGCTACTTCGCGGAACGCGGCTTAAACCCGGTGGAGTCGCAGGCCCGAGAAGGCCAACTCATCATGGCCGAGGTGAAGCGGCTTGGCGACCGGGTGTTTTCTTACCTGCAGGAGCAGGAGCGGGGGCTACTGCTGGAAATGCTGCGCTTTCAGCTGCGGCAGCAGGCGGTACAGGAGCAAACGCTGCGCGTCGTAGAGAATTTATTGGCCCCGGAAGGCGGGGAGTCTCTGCACAAAATACAGCAGAAAAACCAAGCACGCATCGCTGAAGCCGTAGCTGCTGGTGTGGCTGCTTTGGATATTAAAGCGCTTAAGAAAACGCGCTAATTCAGAATTTTTGCTATGCACGCCAAGCTTATTAATCCCAAAACGAACGGTGAAAAGGCCTACAATAACCAGGGGAGTGCAGCCCAGGTATTGAATTACCTGACTCACGAGGCCAAGCAGAAGGGTGAGCAAGCACGCTTCTTTGATGCCGAGCAAGACCTGCTGGACCGGGAGGCAGTGCTGGCTTCCCTGGATGGCAACGTGAAAGGACTGCGGACAGGAGAAGCCAAGTTTTACTCCTTGGTGCTTTCCCCGAGTCCGGAAGAATTGGCCCACATCGGCGGGGGTGACGAAGCGAAGCTGCGCGCCTATACCCGGGAGGTGATGACCGCCTATGCTGCCGGCTTCCGCCTCAAGGACGGCGGGGCCGTGGGGAAAGATGACTTGGTGTGGGGAGCCATCATTCACCACGAGCGCACCCACCGCGGCACTGACGCGGCCGTGCGAGCAGGGAAGGCCCGACCAGGGCAGGCGCGGCCCGGTCTGCAAGCTCACATCCACGTGGTTGTTTCGGCCCGCGATAGAGCGCAACGCGTTACCCTGAACCCCGGCGGGCGGGTTAGCCGGTTTAGCCTGCGGGACTGGCAGGAAGAGGCACGGGTGCTATTTGAGCGCCAATTTCAATACCAAGGCCGAGCTCCCCGCCGAAGACCAGCCCCGGCCATCACGGAGCCCAACCCCCAACGAAATGCCCGGATTGCCGAGCGCGTCGAGCAGCTAAACCGGCAGGCGGACCCAAGCCAGCGGCTGGATGCGGCGCGGGTGCAGCGCATCGCGCAGGGGCGGGGCTACGACCGCATTTTCTACGACCGGCTCCGCCGGCTGGAAGGACGCGCCCGGCAGGGGCAGCCGTTGGACAATGCCTATCACCTGCTGGCCACCGGACGCGAGGAGCCCACCCGTGACCAAACCGGCCACCAAGTGCGACAAGCCCTGCACAGCTTTCAGCAGGCCTTGCGCGCCACCAGCGGCCCCGACCGCGTGGCCACCCAAGACATCGGCGAGCAGCGCGGGCGACGGCAATGGGAACCCGAGCTATAACCCCGACTAAATAACCACTTCATTTCATTATCTCATGAGCATGATGAGCGCCCCCCGGCAGCCGGCTACCCACCGCCTGACCGGCCTGTATCTGGCCTTCGGCCTACTGTTGGTATTGCTGGCCGCCGGCGAGTACTACCTGCTGTCCCATCCGGCATTCAGGGCCGAAGCAGTGGCACCGGGCGTGCCGGGCGCGGGATTGGGCGCATCTATTACCAGCCGCCTGTTGGCAGGGATGGTGAGCTTTTACCACCGCTTTGGCTTGGTCGTGCGCGCAGCAGTGCTGATGGCCGGGCTGTTGCTAGCCCTGCTGCTCAAAGCGCCGCCCGCCCGGCCCGGCCAGCGCCGCTGGCAGCCCACGCAGCTGCAGCTGCGGCGCATCCAGTTGGGGGCCGCCGGCGTGGGCTTGGTGGGCGGGGCGTTGTTGCTGGCGCTGGCGTCGTTTTCGGCTGGCGCGATTGCCTGGCTATACCCCGTAGCCGCTCTGCTCGTGCTGGGCGCGGGCCTGGTGGCAGGTATCGCGCGGGCCCTGCACAAAACCGAGCGTTTCGGGCTGCGCACCGAGCGCCGCCAGCAGGTCTCGGAGCACGGCTTTAGCCTGGCCACCACGGATGGGGGCTGGATAAATATTCCCAACCCCTTTCGCGGCACGCTGGTGCTAGGCGGGGCCGGGGCCGGCAAGTCGTACTCGATTGGGGAGCCCCTGATTGAGCAGTTCACTGAGAAAGGCTTTGCCGGGCTCATCTACGACTTTAAGTTTCCGGTGCTGGCCGAGGCCGCGCAGAAAGCGTTTGTGCTGGCCGATGCCAAAGCTGCGGCAGTGGGGGAGGGGCGAGCGGCGGTACAGCTGCACATCATCAACTTCAAAGACCTGGAGCGCAGCGAGCGTGTAAACCCGCTGCGGGCCGACAAGATGCCGGTAGTGGCCTACGCCAACGAGTACGCCCGCGCCATTATGGCCAACCTGAACCCGGAGAGCATCAAAAAGATGGACTTCTTCGACACCAGCGCCAACGCCTTTTTGACGGCTATCATCTGGTTTTACAAGAAGAACTTCCCCGCCTTCTGCACCCTGCCCCACGTGGTAAACACCGCCCTGCATCCGGACTTTACCCATGTGCTGAGCATGCTCGACACCGACCCCGAGTGCGGCGACATGGTGCGCTCCATCACCACGGCCGTGAAGCAGCGGGCCGAAAAGCAGGTGGCCGGCGTCATTGCTTCGCTGCAGATTGTGCTCACGCGCATCAACTCCCCGGAAATTGCCTGGGTGCTCACCCCCGACGAGGCGAGAGGGGAGGGGTTCAGCCTGGAGCTCAACGAACCGCAGGCACCCAAGGTGCTCGTGGTCGGCAACGACCCTACACTGAAAGAAACCTTCTCGCCGGTTATCAGCTGCATCGTGGCCGTGGCGCTGAAGCTCATGAACCAGCAGCACAAGCACCCGAGCTACGTGTTCCTCGACGAGGCCGCGACCATTTACGTGCCCAACCTGGAGGTGATACCGGCCACGGCCCGCAGCAACAAGGTGGCCATGATTTACATGACCCAGGACCTGAGCCAGATGATTGACGCCTACGGCCGCGACAAGATGCAGGTGATGGTGAGCAACCTCAACAACCAGTTTTTCGGCAAGGTAAACTCGCTGGAAACGGCCAAGTTTGTTTCGGAACTGGTGGGCAAGGAAGACCGGGAAATGGTGTCGGCCAGCCTGGGCCGCAGCCAGAGCGGCGGCAGCCGGGGCGCCGGCAGCAACGCTAGCCAGAGCGTGAGCTGGCAGGAGCGCAACTTGGTGCGTCTGCAGGACACCATCACGCTTGAAACCGGCGAGTTCATCGGTCAGACCGTGGAAACCGAGCAGCCCTTCTTCCAGGGCAAGGTGGAGCGCCGAGCGGTGCCCGGCGCGTACCCGCTGCACCCGTTGGCTACTTTCGAGGGCGGCCCGGCGCCGGTACTGGCGGATGCCCCGGCAGGGGAGGGGGCGAACCAGGATTGGCTGAGCCAAAGGCGCGCTGCCCGGCAGGCCGGTAGCAGCCCGATGACGGGCCCAGTCAACGCATTGCAAGCGGTAATCCAGGCCAATTTTGAGCTTATCCGGGAGGACGTGGCAGGCATCGTAGGACAATACGCCAACACGCTCAAACCGGGCCAGATGCCCGACAATGAGCCCATGCTTTAAGAGCTGCCCCGGGCACCATAATGTCGGGTTTTTTGTTTAATTTGTACTCTCATTCCTCGTTTACGTACTGTCCTTTATGAACACGCAAGCTTCTCACACCCCGCAGTTTGGTCCCCGCGAACAAACCCGCGAGCAGCGGCAGTTTATCATAAACCAGTCGCTGGGCATCACCCGCAGCCAAGGCGCCTACCAGGAGCCCGAATGGCTGGCCGAGCTGCACGCGCAATACGTGGCCGGCCAGATTGACCTGGCTACCATGGGTGCCCGCCACGACGAGCACCTGCGCCAGGTGCAGGCCCACAACTTCGAGCACGCCTTGGCGCACGTGGCCTAATTCGGATTCTTTTCAGGTATTTAGTTGCATTAGCCCGGCCTGAGGTCGGGCTAATTTTTTGGCCCCATTCCAGCGAGATGCGTGGCTCTCGTATTTACCCTTGATGGATAATTTTACAGACCCCCACACCGGCGTCTTCTACAACAAGCTCGGCATCACTGATGCGCTGGAGCTGGAGCAGGCCACCAAGGACGCGTCGCTGCGCCGATTGCAGGAGCTGGCCGCTGGGTATGGCCCTCAGGGCGACACCTTTGACGCCCGGCGGCTGCGGGCCGTGCACCACCACCTGTTTCAGGATACGTTCGAGTGGGCCGGCCAGACCCGCCGGGAAGCCGGGTTTCAGGGCGTCAAGGCCGCCGACCTGCCCGGCATGGAGCGCCCCATGCACTTTGCGCCCTTCGAGCGCATCGACGAGCGGCTGAATGCGGTGGGCGAGCAGCTTAAGCAGGAAAACAACCTCAAGGGCTTACCCACGCCCGAGGCCTTCGCCGAGCGGGCCGCCTATTACTTCGACCACTACAACCACGTGCACGCCTTCCGCGAGGGCAACGGCCGCACCCTGCAGGCTACCTTCGCCGAAATTGCCTACCAGGCCGGCTATCAGGTCGATTTCAACCGCGAGCATGAAAAGCTCAACCCCGCTCGGGACCAGGGCATCGTGGGCTTGCACGGGGCCGGGCACAAAGACTGGGATTTACAGGCCCTTCGCGACTTGTTTGCCCGCAATACTACGCCGCTGCCCGGACCCGATGCCGAAGCAGCCCGCCACCCCGGCCAGGCCCGCCCGCTGGCGGATGGGCCCACACCCGCCGTGCGGCAGATAGAGCAGCTGCGCGAGTTAGTCGCCGCGGCCCCGGCCATGCAGCAGTTAGTAGCAGGCGTCGACTACCGCCGCAACCAGCGCGCCGACGCGCTGCTGACCCAGGTGCTCGACATTGACCGTGACCCGCAGGGCGGCTTGGCGCAGCACGGCGCCGCGCTGCAGCAGCTGGTGCAGGAAGTAAAACAGGATAAACGCTTTCAGGACCCGGACTCGCAGCGGGAGGCGGCACGTTTTGGGGCTGCGCTAACGGCCATGCAGCCACCGGTACCAGCAAAGGTTGTAGCGGCCGCGCCAGCTCAATATCCCACCAGCCCACAGCCTGCGGGCACGGCTGCGTTTGTGCAAGCCGCCAAACAGGTAGTCGAGGGGCTGGAAGAACAGGGCTACCCGGGGCCGGCCGACTCCTTGTTGCGTGCCGCTAAGGCCGTGGAGAAATCTGCTTACCTGGGTGGCGCTAACCTCCAGGCGGTGGCCGAGGCCCTGACTCGGGCCGAGAAGATACCGGCGCTGGCTGAAGATGCTGCCAACTTGCGAAGTGCCGGCCGCAGCTTGCAGGAAGCCCAGCGTGCGTTGGGGCCAGCCACCGAACCAGCCAGCCGGGCTGCGGAAGGCCCCGAGCGGTAAGGGATAAGCATGGCCGGTCAATGGGTTGATGTCAAGCAATCTGCCTAGCCGACAATTGTATTCAGCTAAAGGCACTGTGCGGTATATAGAAGTCGCAACGCTAATAAGTACCTTGCCTGTTATGAGGGATGATGAGCTACTGTTTTTGCAGGAGCAGCTCGAAGCTACCGAGTTGCTGGCCTGTGCCACGTGCCGGCAGGAAACGCTGCACGCCCACGTGGAGGTGCTGGAGCGGTACGCGCATGCTACCGAGCTCTTGATGGAATGCACCGCCTGTGGCACACGTCGCCCGTGGCTACAGCAGGACATCCCGAATTAGCTCCTAGGGGCACCCTATTATGCGTCTTTTTGGTGTTGCGTCGTCTATTGGGAGAGAACCACTGCCATGTCCATGAACCCCGCCGCCGCCACCACCGAAACCATCTGGGCCGACTTCCACCGCGAGCTGCTGGCTTTTATCCGGCGCCGCGTTACGGACCCCGACGCGGCCCAGGACCTGCTGCAGGACGTCTTTGTCAAGATTCATCTCAAGCTACCTACGCTCACCTACGCCGACAAGCTCACCAGCTGGGTATACCAGATTACCCGCAACCGCATTCTGGACTACCAGAAAGCCCAGCGGGGCCTGGTTGAGCTGGAGGGGGATATTCCCGACGTAGCCGACCCCACTGAGCTGAACCCGGGTTTTGCGCCCTGCATCACGCCGTTTGTCGACCAGCTGCCCGCCGCGTCGCGGGAGGCTTTACTACGCACTGAGCTTGGGGCGCTGTCGCAGAAGGACTACGCAGCCGAGTTAGGCATCTCCTATTCTGGGGCCAAGTCGCGGGTGCAGCGGGCCAAGCAGCAGCTGCACCAGCTGTTCACGGCCTGCTGCCGGATGAAAGTCGATGGCTGCCGTGCAGCCGCACTGGAAGCGCAGCCGCGCCACCAGTGCGGCTGCACGGCAGCCAGAAGCTGTGCCTCTTAGCTGCGTCTTTTTTCAGTGCCGTCGTCTATCAAGTGTACCAAGGTGGTGCGGCTTACCTCACTTCATCCCCTCGTTCGCCATGAACCACGAACCCACCGATTGCTGCGACGGCACCTGCTGCGGCGGCAATACTTCGGGCTGCTGCTAAGCTAGCCGAAGTGCCACAGAAAAAGAGCAGGCGAGGGCCTGCTCTTTTTTCTCGTTTCTTATTTAAGCGTTTGCTTAAATAAGAAAACAGTACTTTTACGAAAACGAGTAGTATGGCCACCTCCTGTATTCGCGTCTTTGCCGACGCTGCGCACATTGAACACAGCAAGCAGCGCCTGGCCGCGGCTGCGCCGGGCCTCGAAGCCGTGGCGGCGGTACTGGCCCTGGCCGGCAACGACGTGCGCCTGAAAATGCTGTATCTGCTGCTCGACCAGCAGCAGCTGTGCGTGTGTGACCTAGCCGATGTGCTGCAGATGAACGTGTCGGCCATCTCGCAGCACCTGCGCAAGCTCAAGGACGGCGGCGTGGTGCAGGCGCGCAAAGTGGGCCAGACCGTGTTTTACACCCTGACTCCCGCCCTGCGCCCCGTGATAGAGCCGTTGCTGGGGTCCGTTTCCACCTCCCTCACGCCTGCTGCCGTATGAACCAACCTGCTTCCACACCCACCAAGTCTCTGGCCGGTACGGGCCTGCTGGCTGCGCTGGCCGCTTCACTGTGCTGCATTACCCCCCTGCTGGCCATTGTCGGGGGGCTGGGCGGCGTTGCCTCCACCTTCGCCTGGTTGGAACCCTTGCGTCCCTATCTGGTAGCCCTGACCGTGGGCGTCCTGGGCTTCGCCTGGTACCAGCAACTGCGACCCGCGCCAACGGCAGCCGATGACTGCGGCTGCCCCGTGCCGGCCAAGCCCTCGCTGATGCAGTCGCGGGGCTTTCTGGGCACGGTCACCGTGCTGGCCGCGCTGCTGCTGGCCTTTCCCTACTACGGGGCGCAATTCTACCCGACAGCAGTTCCCAAGCCAGGGGTGGCTACCAGCGCCGCCCCGGTGCTACAAACCAGTTCCTACCGCATTAGCGGCATGACCTGCGAGGCCTGCGCCCGTCACGTGGAGCACGACGTGCAGCAGCTGCCGGGCGTGCAGCGCGTGCAGGTCTCCTACGAACAGGGCACGGCTCAGGTCCGCTTCAATGCCGCCGTCACGCCCGTGGCCCAGGTAGAGGCCGCCATCAACGGCACCGGCTATTCGGTGCTGAACCCTTCCGCTACCCGTTAATTGTCCCTGCTATGATTCCGATAACGCCTCCCAGCACCCAGCCCGCCGTTACGCTGACGTCCGTGCTTACCTGTCCGGTGTGCCAGCACGCGCAGGCCGAGCAGATGCCGACTGATGCCTGCCAGTGGTTTTACGAATGCACCAGCTGCCACACCGTGCTCAAGCCCCTGGCCGGCGACTGCTGCGTGTACTGCTCGTACGGCACCGTGCCCTGCCCGCCCATCCAGGAACAGGGCAAAGGCGCCTGCGGCTGCTGCTAGTTGTTCACTTGTTGCTTTTAACTTTTTACCTCCCCAACTCATGAAAAACCTCCTGCTTGCCCTGACCCTGCTGGCCACCATCGGTAGTGCTACCGCCAACGACGGCAAACCCGGCAAAAAGTCCAAGAAAGCGGCCAAGGAAGCCACCATGCAATGCGCAAAAGACGAGAAGCCTGGCGCCAGCTGCTGCGCCAAGAAGCCGACCAGCGCGGCCGTGGTGACGCCGGCAGCTACCGAAACCGTGAAGAAGTAAGCCCGCGTTGGGTGGCTGACAAGCTGCTAATCAAAAGAGAAAAAGCGCCGGACTCGCGTAGTCCGGCGCTTTTTTCTTGAATCAGTTGCCTCTCAGGTCTGTATCCCCCAGAGCTGCGGGTACCGGCCAGGCTGGCGCCAGCGTCCACCCCGCATCCAGCAGCTTCACGCTGGCGCACGCCGGTCCGCCGTCCCCGGCCCGGCCTTGGATGCGGGCCTGCAGCGTCAGGTCCGGCTTAGCCAGGGCCTGTTCTACCAGTTCCCGGGTCAGCGCCGGCAGGGGCACTTTGGCCCGGCGGGACCAGCCGGAATCGGCCTGACCGGCATAGGTGCCGGCGTTTACGTAGAGAAAGCGCCCCTGCACCGGGCCGTGGACGGCGGGCCCACCCAACCGGGGCGCCTCCTCTTCCTTAGGATAAGATACCGCGGCTAGCACCTCAAAAAGCAACATCCCCCCGGGGAAGGCGACCGGCGGAACCAGTTCGTGGGCACCGCGTTGCAGCATCAGTGTAACGCCGGCTGGGGCATCGAGGACTTGCAGTTGCAGACGCAGCAGCGGTTTCATAGCGGAAAAATAGGGGGCCGGCGCAATCTTCCGGCTGACGTCTTCGATGAGGGCGGGTGTTGAGCGAGAAACGCCCAGTAGATACAGTTGACTACTCGCGTACTGCGCGGAAGCACATACCGTTATTTGGCAGCCAGGGCGTTTGTGGTGCCGCTGTACCAGCGGCGCCGGAACCAGAAGGCCAAGTTGACCAGCGCAATCAGCGCCGGCACCTCAATCAGCGGCCCAATCACGCCCGCAAACGCTTGCCCCGAGTTGAGCCCGAATACCCCGATGGCCACCGCAATGGCCAACTCGAAGTTGTTGCCCGTGGCCGTGAAGGCAATGCTCGCATTCTCCGCGTAATCTGCCCCCAGGTACTTGCCGGCGGCGAAGCTGAGCACGAACATGATGCCGAAGTACAGGGCCAGCGGAAGGGCAATGCGCAGTACGTCCAGCGGCACTTGCACGATGGTTTCGCCCTTGAGGCTGAACATGACGACGATGGTGAGCAGCAACGCCACCAGGGTAATGGGGCTGATGGCCGGAATGAAGACCTTCTCATACCACTCATTGCCCTTCAGCCGGCGCAGCATAGTGCGCGACAGAAAACCGGCCGCAAACGGAATGCCCAGGTACACGAGCACACTCTGCGCAATGTCCCAGATGCCGATGTTCACGGCGTACCCTTTCAGCCCGAAGTACGGCGGTAGCACCGTGATAAACAGCCAAGCCAGCACCGAGTAAAACAGCACCTGGAAGATGGAATTAAGCGCCACCAGCCCGGCCGCGTATTCGCGCGAGCCGTCGGCCAGGTCGTTCCACACCAGCACCATGGCAATGCAGCGGGCAATGCCAATCAAAATCAGGCCCATCATGTACTCGGGCTTGTCGGGCAGCAGCCAGATGGCCAGGAAGAACATGAGCAGCGGGCCAAGTATCCAGTTCAGAAACAAGGACAGCCCGATGATGCGCGTGTTTTTAAACACCGTCGGCAGCTGCTCGTACTTCACCTTGGCCAGCGGCGGGTACATCATCAGAATCAGGCCAATGGCCAGCGGCACGTTCACCGTGCCTACCGAGAAATAGTTGATGGCCCCGTTGATGCCCGGCACGAAGTAGCCCAGGCCCACGCCCAGCGCCATGGCCAGGAATATCCACAGCGTAAGGCCGCGGTCCAGACCGGAGAGTTTCTTTTCCGCCAGCGCGGCCGGAGCCGGCGCGGCGGGTACCGCTTGATTCAAGGTCGACATAAAGAAGTAAGGTTAAGCGGCGCCGATGGTCGGGCTGCGCCGTTCCATCTGCACGGTGTTGCGCCACACGCCGTGGTGCTGGCCAATCCGTTCGCGGTAGCCGATAACCCGGAACCCGGCCTGCGTGTGCAGGCCGATGCTGGCCGTGTTTTCTTGAAACGTGCCCGCCTGCAGCGTCCAGATGCCGTGGGCCTCCGACTCGGCAATCAGGGCCTGCAGCAACTGCCGGCCCACGCCCTGGCCCCGCGCCTCGGCGGCGATGTAGATGCTGATTTCGGCCACGCCGCCGTACACGCAGCGGCCCGACACCGGCGAGAGGGCCGCCCAGCCCAGGACCGTGCCGGTCTCGTCCATGGCCACCAGCCGGCTATGGCCCAGGTGGGCCTTATCCCATGCTTCCCAGGCAGGTGCCTGCGTTTCAAACGTGGCGTTGCCCGTGGCCATGCCCGCCTCGTAAATGGCCTTAACTGCCGGCCAATGGGCTTCCAGAAGTGGTAGAATGGTCATTACTATAGCCAGTTAATAAGCCTTGCGCAGCATGTTCGCGTATTCGTTGGGCAGCGGCGAGGCCTCCACCGCCTGCGCGGCTTTCTCCACGTCGTAGGCCACCCGCACCAGCTCCGAACGCACACTGGCCGGGTCGGTCAGCTTCGTATTATCATCGAGGTGCAGCAGCTGGTAGGCCGCCCGCGGGTCCCCGTCTTTTGGCTTGCCCACCGAGCCAATGTTGAGCGCGTGCCGGTAGCGGGTCTCGCCCTCCACTTCGTAGGCAAACGTGCGGTGGTAGGGCTTGTGGGTGTGGCCGAAGAGCATGATATCGGCATTGGCCTCTTGCAGGATGCGCAGGAAGCTGGCCTCGGGCCGGTCCTCGAACAGGTACTCGTTGATTTTGCGCGGCGAGCCGTGCACCATGAGCAGGCTCAGCGTGCAGGGCTCTTCCTGGAAGTCCAGGCGCATGTGCTTGGGCAGGTAACGCAAGTAGCGCCGCTCGTCTTTCCCCACCACCTGGTTGGTGAAGGCGATACTTTGCGCGCCCAGGTCTTTTTCCGTGTCGGTTTTGTAAGCGCAGCCGCAATTCTCGCTGGCCAGCCCAATGCCTTGGTCGTAGTTGCCGGCCAGCGTCGGGATGCCCCGCCGCCGCACCTCGTTCACGACTTCGTTGGGCCAGGGCGCGTAGCCCACCAAATCACCCAGGCAGAAAATCATGTCCGGCCGGCGCTGCTCCATATCAGCCAGCACCGCTTCCAGGGCCGGCAGGTTGCCGTGCACGTCGGAGAAAAAGGCAATCGTCATCAGAAAGAGAAATAAGGAGAGGTTGGGAAAGCAAAACGGCGCCACCCGGAAGGGCAGCGCCGTTGCGCAAGCTTAGCAGCACCCGCCGCCCGGGGTGCAGCCTGCTACCTGCAACTGGGGCAGGGCCAGGGCGCTATCCGGAATGCCGCAGGCGTCCTGGGCCAGGCAGGCGGTCTGCTTTTGCGTCAGCACGAAGTCGGTGCCGTCGAAGGCAAGGCCGAACTTGCCGATGGTGGCCTGCTGGTATTCCACCTCAATGTCCAGGTCGTCGGGGCCCAGAATCTTCTCCGACAGCCGGAGGATGTGCAGGAATTTCTGGGGCGCGAGGCGGTGGTCGTAGTCGCCGGCTTCCCAGAGCTGGAAGTTAGCCACCGTTTCGCGGCGCTCCACCCCGCCGCAGTCGATGAAGTGCTTGCTGACCAGGCCGACTTCCGTCACGTGGAAGTGGGCGGGCAGGTACGTGCCGTCGGGCAGGCGGAAATTAACAGCGTCGAGTCCGGCGAGGGACTGCTTCATTTCGGAGATTTTCATAGGTCAGAATGGCTGAAGTGAGCGGAAACGGTTAGCAGGCGCAGGCATCGGCAGGCCCGCAGGCTGGGCCGGTGGTGGCTTCGATGAAAAAGGAGGTGAACTGCTGGTAGACCTGTTGGAGCAACTCGGTATTAAGGCAGTAGCAGACGGTAAGCCCGTCAATCTCGCCGCGAATCAAATCCAGGGCCTTGAGCTCCTGCAGGTGCTGCGAAACCGTGGTGCGTGACAGGGGCAGCTCGGCGGCGATGTCGCCCGATATGCAGGTCTGCTTGCTGGCCAGAAACTGGATAATGGCCACCCGGGCCGGGTGCGCCAACGCTTTGGCCACGCGGGCCAGTTGCTGTTGCTCCTGGGTGAAGGCGGCGGTTTTGGCGTAAGTCATCGGGAAAGCTGTGAAGTATGTCGCAAATATACGACATAATATGACGCATGTTTACGTCATGACGTTTTTTCACTACGATGGGGTTTAGCTCAGTAGGACTTATCAGGGGGCTTTACCGCAAAAACCGGCCTGAAAGGTCTTTGTAGCGAGTATAATGTTCGGCTACGGTTGCCAGCGGATGATAAAGTTTTTTAGCGGGTTCTTCTTGATAATGGTTGTTAGCTGCCCGTCAGCGTAGCGGTATTCGTCTTCCCGCCCGTCGCGTCGGGCCTGGTAAGTGTTGCCGGGCGCTGAGCTCAGCATGAAATAGTCGCCAAAGTATTCGCCGTAGGCCTGCGCCTGTCCGGCGGGCACTCCGAAGAACATATCCGTCACCGTGTAGCGGATGGGCTGCCGCAGGGTGCCGCGATAGTGGTGCTTATACTGGTCGGCCACGATGTCGTAATGGTCCCCTTTCCACTCGGTGCGCGAGGCAAAGTCGCCCTGATTGGTATGCGCTTCCACCGTGGAGAGCAGCAGCTGGCCGCCGCGGACTAGGTTGATAACCTTGTAGTACACTTTGAGGTGATATAGCAGAAAGTTAACCTGCACGTCGCTGACCAGCGTGTAGCGGACGTCAGCAGCACTCAGGGGTTGGCGGGTGGCCGTCATGGTGCCCACGCGCAGCCCGGCTACCTCGATAGCGTAGCGGCGTACCTCTGCTGAGGGCGGGTGTTGCGCCCGCGCCGCCACCGGCAGCAGGGTGCTCCCAAGCAAAGCGGCGGTGGTCAACCAACAGGGGCGCATAGCAGGTAGCAAAACGCCCGGCGGGCAGCAGGCTCACCGGGCGTTGAAGGATGGAATGGATTAACAGCAGCCGCCGCCGTCGTAGTGGTAGGTTGCGGGCGAGACGAAAATATCGTCGCGGCCGAGGGCCAGCAGCGCGGCGGCGGTTTTGTCGCACACGGCCAGGGGCTGGTTTTGTAGCAGCACGTGGCCTTTCTGGTCGTCAAACAGCTCCTGACCGCCGTAGTAAATGGCCGTGCGGCCGGTGAAGATGCAGGGGCCGTCGGTGGGCATGGGGTCCTTGATGGCGCACACTTCCACGCTTTCGATGTAAATCAGCTCGTCGGTGGCGTAGTGCCGGGGCGACAACACGCGGTAGGCGCGCCGGGCCCGCACTTCCACCGTGCCAAAGCCCACGGAGGTAATCAAATCGAGGTACTGCTGCAGGGGCAGCGAGCCAGTGAGGCACAGGGCCCGCAGCCGCTCGTCGGCCCGCAGCTCCTCGCTCATGGGCTGCTCGCAGGTCGGGTCCGACATGACGAGGCGGCCGTGAGGCTTGAGCACGCGGTAGGTTTCCTGCAGGGCCTGGCGCAGGTCGTCGAGCTTGAAGATGTTGAACAGGCAGTTCTGAGCGGCCACATCCACGCTTTCGTCGTCCACGGGCAGGTGCAGGGCGTCGCCGGCGCGCAGGTCCACAAACTCGCTTTGGAACCACTCGTTCTGCTCCTCGGCCGTGCGCATGTTCTGGCGTGAGGCCTCCAGCATTTCCGGCACCACATCCACGCCGATGACGGCGCCGGGGCGGCGGCTGAAGTAGGCAAACTGCAGCAGCTCCATTCCGCCGCCCACGCCCACGTAGAGCACGGTGGGGCTGCCGGTAAGGTCGCGCGGGTTCACGGTGCTGCCACAGCCGTAATTCATCGAGAGCATGCGCGGCGGAATGCGCAGGCCGGGCAGCTGCCACACCGGGTTGGTAGTACAGCACAGGCCCACCTGGGGCTCCTGGGCCGCCTGGCGGTACACGTCGGCGGTGGTGTCTAAGTAGCTCATCAGCAAATAAGAGAGGGGGAGGTCAGTGGGTGCGGCTTACTGTTGGTTCAGGTTCCAGTTGTAGTCCAGGTAGCTCACCTTCGCGTCGGCGTTCATCTTGGTCGTGGCGTACCTGTTGACCCACTTGGCTACTGACTGTCCGTTCTTGTTCCAGTCGCCTTTGTACCAATCGAAGTATTTGGAGAGCTGGGCGCTTGCCGGGCCCACCTTGTTTTTGGCCGGGTTGCGGAGAAAGTCGCGGCCCTGCTCGTCGAGCTGCCGGTCCAGCTTGTCGGCCGTGTAGGCCTCGTTGCGCAGGCGCGGGCAGGAAATGGCGGCGCACACCAGGGCAAAGTGAATGCGCGGGTCGTCGTATTTCTTGCGCAGGGTGCCGTGCTCGATTTCGTCCAGGCTCATTTTCTGGCCGCCGATAGTGAAAAACTCCGCTGCCCAGGGCGTGGTCACGAAGGGAATTTTGATTTTGGAGCCGATGTCCTTGATGCTCTTCACCGGGTAGTGGTTCAGAATGAGCCGGATGGTGTAGGCGTTGTAGGCGTTTATCCAATACGCCATCTGTTCGGGCTTGCTCCAGGACGCCGCCGGCGGGTTCTTGCTCAGCTTATCCAGGTACTGGTTCAGCTCCTGCTGGTCCGCTTTCCAGGCCTGGTAGTTGACGAGCCCCTGCTCGTTGACGTACTTTTTCAGCAGCCGGTCGTAGGCTGTGTGGTCGACGGCGGCCGCCGGCCCGTTCCGCAGGGGGCCGGGCGCAGGCGCCACAAACGCCATGAGCGCGGCGCCCACGGCACCCAGGAGCAACACAACTAGGAAGATTCTGCGCATTAGGAAAGGATACGGTTGAGCCGGCATATACGGCAAGCGGCTATGGAGAAGATTGCCACCTGGTAAATCTTTGGACCCCCGCCACTGCGTAGAGAATAAACACCCTGCCCGCCGCATGTTCCTGAATACCTCGCTGCTCGGCCTTTCCTGCTGGTCGACTCCCCCCGACACCGTGCCCAAGCGCGTGGCGGTGTTTCCGCTGCCGCTGGTTTACTACACACCCGAAACCCGGCTGGCCTACGGGGCGGCGGCCACGGCCACGGTGCGCTTTCGCCGCGACGCGGGCGACAGCACCGCCCGGCCCTCGCAGCTCACCTTTGGCGTGGCCTACACCCAGAACCGGCAGCTGCTCATCTACCTGCCCTTCCAGGTGTTCTACGACCACAACCGATACTATGCCTACGGCGAAGCCGGCTACTATCGCTACAGCTACTTCTTCTTCGGAGTAGGAGAACAACAGGTGCCGCAGGAGCTCTACGAGGTCAATTTCCCGCGTATCCGCCTCAACGCCTTCCGGCGTATCGGGCCGGGCGGGCGGCGCGGCACACTCTACGCCGGCCTGCGCTACCAGGTCGAAGACTACGACGTAACCCGTACCGAACCCAACGGCCTGTTGGGCAGCGGCACCGTGCCGGGCGGCCGCGGCAGCCGCCTGACGGGCGGCGGGCTCGGCCTGTTTTGTGACGCCCGCGACCGGGTGTTCTTTCCCACCCGGGGCGTGGTAGCCGACGTGGCCTACTGGCACCGCAACCGTGCCGCGGCGCCTGAGGGCACCACGCGCTTCAGCCGCCTCTCGGCCGATGTCTCTTCCTATCATCGCCTGGGCCCGCACGTGGTGCTGGCCGTGAACTACTTCGCCAGCTACACGACGGGCACCGCGCCCTTCAACGCCCTCTCGCTGCTGGGCGGTACCAAGCGCCTGCGCGGTTACTACGAGGGCCGGTACCGCGACCAGAACGCGGCCGTGCTGCAAACCGAGCTGCGCCTGCCGGTGTACCGGCGGCTGGGTGCGGTGGTGTTTGGCGGGGTAGGCGCGCTGGGCGACGAGGCGCGCTTGCTGCGCCTGGTCGCGCCGAATGCCGCCTACGGGGCGGGCCTGCGCTTTACGGTAAACCGCCGCGACCACCTGAACCTGCGGCTCGATTACGGCCTGGGCCGGCACTCTAGCGGCTTGTACATTACCATCGGCGAAGCTTTTTAACGCATTTTCGTACCTCGACTATTCCCGCATCTATCCCCCGACCCTATGCTGCTGAGCGTTATCATTCCCACGTATAACGAAGCCGACAACATCGGCCGCCTGGTGGCCGAGCTGCGCCGCCACGACCCGGACCACAGCGTGGAAATCCTGGTGGTCGATGCCGGCAGTGCGGACGGCACGGCCGAAGCCGCCCGCAGCGCCGGCGCCACGGTGCTGCGCTCGCCCAAGCCGGGCCGAGCGTGCCAGATGAACCACGGCGCCCGCCACGCCACCGGCGAGATTCTCTACTTCGTGCACGCCGACGTGGGCATTCACCCCGGCTACGTCACGACCGTCCGGCGGGCCGTGCGCGACGGCTACCCGGCGGGCTGTTACCGCTTCCGCTTCGACTCCTCTCATCCCTTGCTGCGCCTCAACAGCTACGGCACCCGCTTCGAGGGCATCATGAGCCGCGGCGGTGACCAGACGCTGTTCATTACCCGCGCCCTGTTCGAGGAGCTCGGCGGCTTCGACGAGCACTACTGCATCATGGAGGATTTTGACATCATCCGCCGCATCCGGCGGCGGGCCCGCTTTCTGATAGTGCCCCACGACGTGGTCGTGTCGGCCCGCAAGTACGAAACCAACTCCTGGCTGCGCGTGCAGCTGGCCAACCTGACGGCCTTTTCGATGTTCTTCCTCAAGGTAGCGCCCCCGCGCATTGCCCGCACCTACAAGGCGCTGCTCAATTACCGCTGATGGACGGGCCCGTGCTGGTGACCGGCGCCGACGGCTTTCTGGGCCGCCACCTCGTGCAGGAGCTCCTGCAGCGAGGTTATTCGGTGCGGGCGCTGGTCCGGCCCGCCCAGGAGTCCGTTGCTTCTCCCCTACCGCCCCTTTCCGCCCTGGGCGTCGACGTCCGCCCGGGCGACCTGTGCCGGCCGGATTCACTGGCGGGGCTGGCCGAGGGCTGCGCGGCCATCATTCACGCCGCGGCCCGGGCCGAGGTGAACCCAGCGCGCAGCCCGGCCGTGTGGGCCACCAACCTGGGCGGCACGGAAGCGGTGCTGCAACTGGCCCGGCAGGCCGAGGTCGGCCGCTTCGTGTATGTGGGCACGGCCAACGTTTTCGGCTTCGGCAGCCGCCTGCACCCCGGCGACGAAACCCGCCCCTACGCCGGGCAGCGCTACGGACTGGACTACATGGATAGCAAGCGGGCCGCCACCGACCGGGTGCTGCAGGCCGTAGCCGAGTGGCAGCTGCCGGCCGTGCTGGTGCACCCCACGTTCATGCTGGGGCCGGGCGACGCCAAGCCGACCTCCAATGCCCTGCTGCTGGAGCTCTACCGCGGCAAGCTGCCCGGCTACCCGCCCGGCGGCAAAAACTACGTGCACGTGCGCGACGTGGCCGTGGCCACGGTCAACGCCCTGACGCGGGGGCGGGTCGGCGAGTCCTACATCCTGGGCCACGAAAACCTGAGCTACCGGGAGGCCTTTGGGCTAATGGCCCGGCTGATGGGCGTGCGTCCGCCGGCCCGGCCCATCCCGGCGCCGCTGGCCCGGCTCTACGGAGCCACCTGTGACGTCAAAGCGCGGCTGACCGGCCGCCCGGCGCAGCTCAACGCGGCCATGGCGGCCGTGGCCAATGACGGCCACTATTTCAGCGTCCAGAAGGCCCGCACGGAACTCGGGCTGCCGCAGACCGAGCTGGAAAAAGCCATTACCGAAGCCTTTCACTGGTTTAAAGCCCACGGCTATGTTTGACCCCCACCCCCCAGTCCCGGCGGCGCAGCAGGCAGCAGCCTCCCAGGCAGCGGCGGAGCCGGCCCGGACGCCGCCGCGCCCGCTGCCCACCCAAGGCACTTTTGCCGGTCAGGTGGCCATCGTTACCGGCTCGGAATCGGGCATTGGGCGGGAAACGGCCCGGCTGCTGTGCCAGCAGGGGGCGGCCGTGGTGTTGAACGGGCGCAATACCGAGCGCCTGGGGCAGACGCTGAACGACTTCGAGACGGCGGGCTACGCCGTGGTGGCCTGCGTGGCCGACGTGACGGACTACGCGAGCTGCCAGCGCCTGGTGACCACGGCTGTGGCATCCTTCGGGCGGCTCGACGTTCTGGTGGCCAACGCCTGCATCTCGCAGCGGGCCTATTTCCGCGACATGCAGCCGGAGGTGTTCCGGCAGGTGCTCGACAGCAACGTGTACGGCGCGGTGTACCCGCTCATGGCCGCCTTGCCGGAACTGACGCGGGCTCGGGGCAGCGTCACGTTCATCTCGTCCATTTCGGCGCTCAACGGCATGCCCTCGGGCTCGGCGTACTGCGCCGGCAAAGCGGCCGTGGCCAACCTGGCGCATACGCTACGCCTGGAGCTGGCCAGCACCGGCATCCACCTGGGCGTGGTGCACATCGGCTTTACGCAAAACGACGCCGACAAGCGCGTGCTCGATGCCAGCGGCCAGCCCGTGCCCATTGCCTACCGCCCGCCGCGCTTTCAGAAAAGCCAGGTGGAGGTGGCCGGCATCATCCTCGGCCACATCCGGCGGCGCCGGCAGCGCACGGTGATTTCCGCCCTGGGCTGGCTGATTCTGGTAGTGCACAGCTATTTCCCGCGCCTGGGCGACTGGTTTGTGCGCACCAGCTTCCGCCGGTTTCGTCATTGGTACGAGTGACAATCTACTTGTCCCCAGCGTTTCGTACATGCAGTTCCTTTCCCCACTGCCCCACTCATTTCTACCCTCATGGAGAAGACCTATTACAACCCCGCGGACTTGGCCAAATTCGGTAACATCTCTGACTGGCAGCCCGAAATGGGCCGCAAGTTCTTCGAGTATTACGGGGAGGTGTTCAAGGAAGGTGCCCTCACCGAGCGGGAAAAGGCCCTGATTGCCTTGGCCGTGGCCCATGCCGTGCAGTGCCCTTATTGCATCGACGCCTATACCACCGACTCGCTGCAGAAGGGTGCCGACGAAGCCCAGATGATGGAAGCCGTGCACGTGGCGGCGGCCATCAAAGGCGGCGCCCTGCTGGTGCACGGCGTGCAAATGATGAACAAGGCCAAAGACCTCTCCATGTAAGCCACGGCCGGCGCCGCGCGCCCGGCCCTTTGCTCCCTGCTATGAAATCACTCAAGGCCTCGGGCCACCAGCTGGCTGACTCGGCCTTTCAACTGACCGTGCTGCGCCAGGAAGTAGTGGACACGCTGCACCTGCCCCCGTTCGCGGAAAAGCTACGGGGGGCCGGGCTGTTTCCGCTGGTGCCGGTGGCGCCCGCTATCCTGCAAATCAACGTGGGCAAGATGTGCAATCAAGTGTGCAAGCACTGCCACGTGGACGCCGGGCCCGACCGCAAGGAAATCATGACCCGCGCGACGATGCAGCTCTGCCTCGACGCGCTGGCCCAAACCGACATTGCCACGGTGGACCTGACCGGCGGCGCCCCCGAAATGAACCCCGACTTTCGCTGGTTTGTGGAGCAGATTCATGCCTTGGGCCGCCACGTCATCGTGCGCTGCAACCTGACCATCATCGTAGCCAACAAGAAGTACCACGACCTGCCCGCGTTCTTCAAGGCTCACGGCGTGGAAGTGGTCAGCTCCCTACCCTTCTACAACGCCAAAACTACCGACCGCCAGCGGGGCGACGGGGTATTTGAGGATTCCATCCGGGCGCTGAAGATGCTCAACGCCGTCGGCTACGGCCAGCCCGGCTCGGGGCTGACGCTGAACTTGGTCTACAACCCCAACGGCGCCTTTCTGCCCGGCTCCCAAAAAGGGCTGCAGGAGCAGTTCAAGCGGGCCCTGGGCAAAGACTTTGGCATTGTCTTCAACGAGCTGTTTGCCATCACCAACATTCCGGTGAGTCGCTACCTGGACTTTCTCATTGAGTCGGGCAACTATGCGGGCTACATGGAAAAACTGGTGGCGGCCTTCAACCCCACCGCGGCGGCCGGGGTGATGTGTCGCAACACAATTTCCGTGAGCTGGGACGGCTACCTCTACGACTGTGACTTCAACCAGATGCTGGAGCTCCACGTGGCCAGCACCGTGCAGCACATCCGCGACTTCGACGCCGCGGCGCTGGCCCAACGCTCGGTCGTTATCAACCAGCACTGCTATGGCTGCACGGCCGGCTCCGGCTCCAGCTGCGGCGGCACAACTGCTTGATGCCCTTTTGTGGCTTTGGAATTTGGGGCGCTGCCGATACCCAGGAATCACGGGCGCTTTTTAGCGACGTTTTCGTAGTTCCGCCTGTGGGGTGAGCAGCCCCTGCAAATCCGTAGGAATAGGCATGGGCTGCTCGGCTTTGACGTTGGCTCCGCCCGTGTTGCCAGTGGGCACCTGACCGACCAGCGAGCCGAGAAAGCCGAAGAAGATGCGCGGCAGCTGGCCCAGCATCTCGCGCCCATTGCCTGTGCGCCAGCCGTGCCGCAACATGAGCAGATGCACCTGTGTGTGCGGCCAGGCCCAGCGCTGCCCCAGGATATGGGCGCGCTCCAGATGATGGAACGCACGCGCCGGCTCTTGTTGAGTATAGGCGCGGTGAGCAGCCCGCAGTTCCGCTTGGTAATGCGGCCGCAAGCGAGCCGGAAGCAGCAATGTGTTCATGGCTTAAAACTTCATGCGCTGAATGCGAACGGCGTTGAGAATCGCAAGCAGGGCCACGCCCACGTCGGCAAACACCGCCTCCCACATGGTGGCCACGCCGCCGGCGCCGAGGGCCAGCACCACGGCTTTCACGCCGAAAGCCAGCCAGATGTTCTGCCACACCACGTTGTGCGTGGCCCGGGCAATGCGACGGGCCGTAGCAATTTTACTTGGGTGGTCGGTTTGAATCACCACGTCCGCCGTTTCGATGGTGGCGTCCGAGCCCAGCCCGCCCATGGCAATGCCCACGTCGGCTAGGGCTACCACCGGCGCATCGTTTACCCCATCGCCCACAAACGCCAGCTTGCGGCCTTCAGTGAGGTACTGCTGCACATAGCGGGCCTTGTCTTCGGGCAGCAGGCCGCCGTGCGCTTCGGTGATGCCCAGCTCCTGGGCTACCCGCTGCACGATGCTGTCTTTGTCGCCGGAGAGCATCACGATTTTGGTGATGCCATCGGCCTTGAGCTCCTGCACGGCGCGGGCCGCGTCTTCCTTTGGGGCATCGGCTACGGTCAGGTAGCCGGCGTATTTGCCGTCCACGGCGGCCACCACGATGCTGTCCACCACCTGGTCGACTTCCGGCGGGTAAGCCACGCTGAACTTGGTCAGCAGCTTGGTGTTGCCGGCCAGCACGTCGCGGCCGTCCACTTTGCCGCGCAGGCCGTGGCCCGCGATTTCCTCCACCCCTTCCACCGGAACCCCCGTAGCTGCCGCGCCCACGTGGGTGACGACGGCCTTGGCAATGGGGTGGGTTGACTTGGTTTCCAGCGCGCCCACCAGCCGCAGCAATTGCTCCGGGGTGGTGCCAGCCCCCGGCTGCACCTGCTGCACGGCAAACACGCCCTGGGTGAGCGTGCCCGTCTTGTCCATCACCACGGTGTCAATTTCGCGCAGCACGTCCAGAAAGTTGGAGCCCTTGAACAGAATGCCGGCCTTCGAAGCCGCCCCGATGCCGCCGAAGTAGCCCAGCGGGATGCTGATGACCAGCGCGCAGGGGCAGGAAATGACCAGAAACACGAGCGCCCGGTAGAGCCAGGTGCGGAACACGTAGTCGTCGACCACGAAGTAGGGCACCACGATGAGCAGCACGGCCAGCGCCACGACGATGGGCGTGTAGATTTTGGCAAACTTGGTGATGAACTGCTGGGTCTTGGCCTTGCGGCCCACCGCGTCCTGCACCATGGCCAGAATCTTGCTCAGCTTGGTGTCCTTGAAGGCCGCCGTCACGCTCACCTGAATCAGGGATTCCAGGTTAATCATGCCCGCCAGCACGGGCTCGCCCGGCTGCTTGGTTTGCGGGGCCGATTCGCCGGTCAGCGCGGCCGTGTTGAAGTTGGCGGCCGTGGTGTTCAGGGTCCCGTCGAGAGCTACTTTCTCGCCGGGCCGCACTTCCATCACGTCGCCCACCTGCACTTCTTTCGGGTCGAGCACCAAGCTCTGGCCGTTGCGCACCACGGTAACTTCGGTGGCCTGGATTTCGAGCAGGGCCTTGATGCTGCGTTTGGCGCGGTTCACGGCCGCATCCTGAAACAGCTCGCCCACGGTGTAGAACAGCATCACGGCCACGCCTTCCGGGTACTCGCCGATGGCAAAGGCCCCGAGCGTGGCGATGCTCATGAGCAGAAACTCGTTGAAGATGTTGCCCGAGGGGATGCTCTGGATGGCCGAGCGAATGACTTTCCAGCCCACCAGCAGGAAGGCCGCCCCGTACCAGAGCAACCGCACGTAGCCGGCGAAGAAGCCCACCTGGTAGTAATCCAGCGCAATGCCCGAGAGCAGCAGCGCCAAGCTCACCCCGGGCCAGAGGTAGGGGTTGGCGCCGGCAGGCCCGTGGTCGTGGTCGTCGCCGTCCCCGTGGGAATGGCCGGTCTGCTCGTCGGCTGCTTCGCCGGCCAGGTCCACGACCTTTTTGCCAGCGGGGTGGTTGTGACCACTGTGGTCATGGCCGGGTACGTCGTGGCCCTCAGGCGCGGCGGCGGCTTCGGGCGAGAGCTGGTCGCGGCTCAGGGCGCCCACGTTTTCGGGCTTCACCTGCTTGGCTGTGTTCAGCTCTTCGTTGGTATTGGGGGAAGTGGGGTCAGGCATAAGGAAGCAATAGCATCGGTGAAGGAATCGAACGGCGGGCCGGGGCGGCCTACCAGTCCACGAAAAAGCCGGCCAGCCCCACCAGCACGAGCACCGCCCCGGTGAAGCGGCGCTCGTGCCGGGCCAGGCCGGCAAGGTTGAGGCGCCGGATACCGGAGTACACCACGGCCACCAGCGCGCTCATGGCCCCCAGCGACACGACCAGGTAGGTGGCCATCAGCAGGGCCAGCGTGGCCGTACCCTGGGAGCCGGCGGCCAGAAAAAAGGTTTGAATCTCCAGGCAGGGCGCCAGGAACATGGTGGCCGCCAGGCCCAGCACCACCCGGCCGCGGGGCCGCCGCGGCACGGGCGACGGGTCCGGATGCGTGTGCCCCGGCCCTGAAAAGGCGTAGAGCAGGCCAATGACGACGAGCAGTGCCGGGGCGGCCACGCCCGCAAACTGCGAGAAGCGCGCCGACAGGCGCCACCCCAGCAGCCCCAGCGCCAGGCCCAGGAGCACCGTGCTCAGCACGTGCGCCAGGCCCGCCACCATGGTCACCCCCACCGCCCGCCGCAGGGGCCAGCCCTCGGCCCGCGCCACGGCCAGCACCGGCGCCCAGTGGTTAGGAATGGCGGCGTGCAGCAGGCTGAGCAGAAAGGCACCGGTGAGTAGTTCGAGCATGGGCAGCAATCAGGAACGGGGCCAGAACAGGATAATGCCAATGCCCAGCAGGGTAATCATGCCGCCCAGCACATCCGCCCGGTCGGGGCGGAAGCCGTCGAAGTACCAGGCCCAGGCAATGGACATCACCACGAAAATGCCCCCGTAAACCGCGTAGGTTTTGCCAAACGACGTCGGCTGCCAGGTAGCCACCCAGCCGTAGGCCACCAGCAGCAGGGCGCCGAGCAACCCCGTCCAGCCGGGGCGACCTGCTTTCAGCCACTGCCACAGCAGGTAACCACCCCCGATTTCGCAGAGGCCGGCCAGAAAGAATACCAGTAAGGGCCGTAGATAAGTCATAAGGGGATGGGTAAAGCTGAAGAGTACGGAATTGATGCCGAAAGGCTTATTCCTCTTCTTCGGCGTTTTTCATCTTGGCCAGCAGCGAGTAGGCCCCGTCCGTGACGAAAGTGGTCGTGGCCGGCACGGATTCGGGCAGGGTAACTTCGGTGTAGGCGTCCTCGCTGCGGCCCAGCGTCACGGGCACCATCCGGTAGCGGCCGGGGGATTCCACCGCGTACGCATAGCTTTTGCCCTCAAAGCGCACCAGGGCCGTGTTGGGCAGGGTCGTGGCATCGGTGCGGCCCGTTTCGATGGTGGCGCGCACGTAGAGGCCCGGCAGCAGGGCCGGGTCCTTTTCCTGGTCCAGGTGGCCGTGCACGCGCACGGTGCGGTCCTCGCCGATGGCCTTGCCCACCAGGTACACGTGGGCCGTGCGCTCCCGGCGGGAGCCGGTCGAGTCGCTGGCCAGCGTGAAGCGAATCAGCTGGCCGTGCTGCACCCGGGCCACGTCCCGCTCAAAGACCGTGAGCTCCACGTGCAGGTGCTCGGGGTCCACGATTTCAAACAAGGGCTCGGTGGCCGTCACGCTCTGGCCCACGGTCACGTTCACGGCCCGCACGAAGCCGGCCCGCGGGGCGCGCAACGTGGCCGTGGTGGTGATGGCCCCGCCCACCGGCAGCCCGGCAATGCGCAGCTGCGCGGCCTGGGCGCTAAGCTGCACCTGCAGGGCTTCGACTTCGGCCTGGGCCCGCTGGTAGTTTTTCAGGGGCGCCACCTCCTGCTGGTAGAGCTCCCGCTGGCGGGCCAGCTCGGCGTTGGCGAACTTGAGGCGGCTGCGCAGCTCCAGGTATTCCTTCTGCAGGGTAATAAACTCGGGGTTACGCAGCACGGCCAGCACTTCGCCCTTGCGCACGCGGGAGCCCTGCAGCAGCTCGGTGCTCTGCACGTAGCCGCCCAGCGGGGCGGTGATGGAGACGGCGCTTTCCGGGGGGACGTCCAGCGTGCCGTTCACGGCCAGGCCCGCGCCCATGGGGCGGGAGCTCACGCGGCCGGTTTTCAGGCCGCCGGCCTGCTGCTCGGCCGGCGACAGCGTGACCAGGTCTGATGCTTCTTCGGCTTCACCGGCCGGGGAATCGCCTGCTTCGGCTTTCGCGGGCTTCTCATCCGCGTCAGCAGTGGATTTGGAATCGGAGCCGCAGCCGGCCAGGGTCAGGCTCAGCAGCAGCGCCAGGGATGCGATATACTTCATGGGTCGTAGTCGAGAGGAAAGAGATTATTGCGCGGCCGCGCCCTGCAGGTAGTCCAGGTCGATGACGGTCTGGTTGTGCTGCAGCACGGCGTCGAGGTAGGCGGTGCGCACGGCCAGGGCACGCTCCAGGTTGAGCAGCAGCTCAGAATAGGTGGTTTCGCCGGCTTTGTAGGAGAGCTGGCTCAGGCGCACGATGACGGCCGCCTGGGGCAGGGCCGTCTGCTCGTAGAAGCGCACCCGGCGCTGCTGCTCGGCCAGGCGCGTGCGCAGCTCGTCGAGCTGGGCCGCGGCTTGCGCCCGGTAGCGTTCGTAGTTGGCCGTGGCCGCCTGCTCTTGCAGCTTGGCGGCCTGCACCCGGGCTTTTTGGGGCCCGCGCACCAGGGGAATGGCCACGCCGGCCTGCACGCTTTGGAACCGGTCGCCGGTGCCGTAGGTCTGTGCCCGCCCGTCCACTTCGTAGGTGCCGCGCAAGGACTGGTTGGTATAGCCCACGTTCACCTGCGGCAGGCCCTGGGCCTGCTCCAGCCGGGTTTCGGCCTGCCGCTCGGCCAGCTGCTGGCGCAGCACCCGGGCTTCGGGCGTCTGGGCCAGCAGGGCCGTGTCGGTGGCCGCGGCGGGCGCAGGCAGCAGGCGCAGGGAGCTGTCGGCCACGGCCACCAGCGCGGGGGCTTGCAGCAGGGCCTGCAGCTGCCGGCGGGCAATGGCGTAGTCGGCCTGGGCCCGGGCCAGCTGGTTCCGCGTTTCGCCCTGCTGGATGATGGCGTTGGCCGGCTCCAGGCGGTTGACTTCCCCGGTCTTGAAGCGCAGCTGGGCTGCGCGCAGAAACTCGGCGTAGATGCTGTCCTGCCCGCGCAGCGTGCGCAGGCGGTGGCGGGCGTACACGGCCTGCTCGTAGCTCAGGCGCACCTGGCGGCGCAGCTCGGCCTGCACCTGCGCCAGCTGCTGCTCCCGGGCACTAATCTGGGCCCGGCTCAGCCCGGCCTGGGCCCGGTAGTAGCCCGGCAGGGCCAGCGTCTGGCCGATGCTGAGCACGTTGTCGGAAAGCGGGGAGTTGACCTGCCCGTAGGTACCGGTCACGGTGGTGCGGCCCACGTCAAAGGCCGTGCGGCGCAGAGCCTGCTGGGCTTCCAGCGAGCGTTGAGCCGCCTGCACCGTGCCGTTGGCCTGCAGGGCCTGGCTCACGGCTTGGTTTGCCGTCAGCGGGCCTTGCGCGCGAACCGGGCTGCTAACCAGCAAGCCGCCGAGCAGCAGGAATAGCACTGCCGAAACCGGCAGGGCCGGGGCCGTTTGCGGCTTTTGCTCCGGTTTGGGGTTGCGCTCGGACAGGGCGTAGAGCACGGGCAGCACCAGCAAAGTCAGCAGCGTAGCCGTGACCAGCCCGCCGATGACGACGGTGGCCAGGGGGCGCTGTACTTCCGCGCCGGCCGAGGTAGACAGGGCCATGGGCAGAAAGCCCAGCGAGGCCACGGTAGCCGTCATCAGCACCGGCCGCAGGCGCACCTGGGTGCCTTCCAGAATGCGCTGGTACAGGTCCGTGCGGCCTTCTTCTTTGAGCTGGTTGAAATAGCCGATGAGCACGATGCCGTTGAGCACGGCCACGCCAAACAGGGCAATGAAGCCCACGCCGGCCGAGATGCTGAACGGCATTCCGCGCAGCCACAAAGCCAGCACCCCGCCGATGGCCGAGAGCGGAATGGCCGTGAAAATCAGCACCGACTGCTTGAGCGAGCGGAAGGTGAAGAACAGTAGGACGAAAATCAGCAGCAGGGCCACGGGCACGGCAATGCTCAGGCGCTGGGTGGCTTCGCGCAGGTTCTCAAACTGGCCGCCGTAGGTGGCGTAGTAGCCGGGCGCGAACTGGAGCTGCCGGTCCATCTTGCCCTGCAGCTCCTGCACGATGCTTTCCACGTCGCGGCCGCGCACATTGAAGGCCACGGTGATGCGGCGCTTGGCGTCGTCGCGCTGAATCTGGTTGGGCCCTTCCTGCAGGCCCACGGTGGCCACCTGCTCCAGGGGCACCTGCTCGCCGGCGGGCGTGGCCACCAGCAGCTGCCGCACCTGGCTGATGTCCTGGCGCAGCTCCGGGGCCAGGCGCAGCACCACGTCGAAGCGGCGCTCCTGCTCGAAGAGCTGCCCGGCGCTCTGCCCGGCAAAGGCCGTCTGCACGGTGCGGTTCACGTCTTCGGCGTTCAGGCCGAAGCGGGCCATGCGGTTGCGGTCGAGCTTGACCACGATTTGCGGCAGGCCCGTGACCTGCTCCACGTACACGTCTTCGGCACCCTCTACCTGCCGCACCAGGCGGGCCGCCTGCTCGGCATAGGCCGCCAGCCGGTCGAGGTCCTCGCCGTAGATTTTGAGCACCACGTCCTGCTTGGCGCCGCTGATGAGCTCGTTGAAGCGCATCTGGATGGGCTGCTGAAAGCCGAACGTCACGCCGGGAATCACGCTCAGCGCCTCGGCCATCTTTTCGGCCAGCTCTTCCTGGCTGCCGGCCGAAGTCCATTTGCCCTGGTCCTTTTCCAGGATAATCATCAGGTCGCCGGCTTCCACCGGCATGGGGTCGGTGGGAATCTCGGCCGCGCCAATCTTGGCCACGACTTCCTTAACTTCCGGGAACTGCTTGCGCAGGATGGCCGCGGCTTGCTGGCTTTTGTCCACCGTGTAGCTCAGCGAGGAGCCGGTGAGCGTGCGCATTTCCACGGCAAAGTCGCCTTCCGCGAGCTGCGGGATAAACTCGCCGCCCAGCGTGCGAAACAGCAGCACAGCGCCGGCAAACAGGGCCACGGCCGTGCCCAGCACCAAAGCTCGCCGGCGCAGGGCCCATTCCAGCACGGGACGGTAGCGGGCTTCGAGCCAGCTCATCATGCGGTCCGAGAAGTTGCGCTTGTGCTCGGTGTCGCGGCTCAGGCCCAGCGCCGACATCATCGGCACGTAGGTCAGGCTCAGAATAAAGGCGCCCACGATGGCAAAGGCCACGGTTTCGGCCATGGGCCGGAACATCTTGCCCTCGATGCCGGCCAGGGCCAGCAGGGGCAGGTACACAATCAGGATGATGATTTCCCCGAAGGCGGCCGAGGAGCGGATTTTGGAAGCCGCTTCGTACGTGGCCTCGTTCATCTGGCCGGGGCTTAGCCGGCCCCCGGCCTCGTCGGGGTGCGAGGCCGTGCCCACGTGGTGCTGCAGGCGGTGCACGATGGCTTCGACGATAATCACCGCCCCGTCCACCACCAGGCCGAAGTCGATGGCCCCGAGCGAGAGCAGGTTGCCCGACACGCCAAAGAGGCGCATCATGCTGATGGCAAAAAGCATGGCCAGCGGAATGACCGAGGCTACCACCAGGCCGGCGCGCCAGTTGCCCAGGAAGAGCACCAGCACGAAAATCACGATGAGCGCCCCTTCGAGCAGGTTTTTGCTGACCGTGTGAATGGCCCGGCCCACCAGGTCGGAGCGGTCCAGGTACACGTCGATGGTCACGCCCTCGGGCAGGGACTTTTCCACCGTCACCATCCTCTCTTTGACGGCTTTGATAACTTCGTTGGCGTTGGCGCCCTTGAGCATGAGCACGATGCCGCCGGTGACTTCGCCCTCGGCGTTGCGGGTCATGGCCCCGTAGCGCACCGCGGAGCCCAGGCGCACGTCGGCCACGTCGCGCACCAGCACGGGCAGCCCGCCCTGGGTGTTACGCACGACGATGTTGCCCAGGTCGGCCGCATTCTCGGCCAGGCCCTCGGTGCGGATGAAGTAGGCCGTGGGCTTCTGGTCGAGGTAGGCCCCGCCGGCGTTCTGGTTGTTGCGCGACACGGCCTGGTAGACCTGCTCCGTGGTCACGTTCAACGAGCGCAGGCGCGTGGGGTCCAGCCGGATTTCGTACTGCTTGAGCAGTCCGCCAAAGCTGCTCACGTCTGCCACGCCGGGCGTACCCAGCAGCTGCCGCCGCACAATCCAGTCCTGAATCGTGCGCAGCTCGCGGGCGTCGTACTTCTTCTCGTAGCCGGGCTTGGCGCGCACCAGGTACTGGTACACTTCGCCCAGGCCGGTGCTCACCGGCGCCATTTCCGGCCGGCCGATGCCCTGGGGAATCTGGCTTTCGGCTTCGCGCAGGCGCTCGGCTACCTGCTGGCGGGCCCAGTAAATGTCAATCTTGTCCTCGAAGACGATGGTGACCACCGAGAGGCCAAAGCGCGAAAACGAGCGCACTTCCTCGCGGCCGGGGATAGTGGCCAGGCTCTGCTCGACGGGAAAGGACACGAGCCGCTCGATGTCGCCGGCGGCCAGCGACGGGGCCACGGTGTAGACGACGACCTGGTTGGTGGTGATGTCGGGCACCGCGTCGACCGGGAGCCGACTCAGCGAGTAGCCGCCCCAGGCCACCAGGGCCAGGGTCAGCAGCCCAATGATGAGCTTGTTGTGAATGGAAAAATGAATCAGCCGGTCAAACATCCGTTGCTGTGGGGGTTAGGTCTAACGCTTCGGGTAAACCCTGCCGGCCCACGGCTCCAGGCCTTAGAAGGCGGGAGCGTGGCATACTCGCTGGCGGATAGTCTGTTGCAACAGCTAGCGGCCAGCAGCCCGGACGCACAACAAGGCACCCAGGCTACCCCAGCGGGGGAGTCAGCAGGAAAAAGGAAGGGTTAGGCCTGGGGCGGCTGCCACACGGCGCCGGAGCCCCGGGTGGGGGCGCCCACCCGCAAGCGGGCGTGGCGCAGGGCGGTGGCCCAGGTCACGGCAGTGGCCGCCGTCAGGGTCGGCAGGGGCGCCAGCGGCACCACCGCCCCGCCGCAGCAGTGGCACTGACACAGTGGGGAGCACCAGTCGCCCAGGGCGCCGGCGTCGCAGTCGGTGTGCGCGGCCGCGGCCACGGTGGTCTGCTTGGCGTCTTTGCACACGACTTCGCCGTCGGCGCAGGTCAGCGTCGAGAGGCAGGCGAAGTAGAAGGCAAAAAACAGAGCCAGAAAGCGCATCGGGGCAAAGGTAACAGCATTAGGAACATGCCGGCTACCGCTTCTACCGGCTTAGGCGAGCAAAGGTTCACTTACCGTTCAGCAGGCAAGTTCTGCAGTAGCCGCAGGCCCTCGGATACAATCAAAAAGTTAGTATTGGTCTAAGGCATCTATGGTACTTGCGCGAGCTGCACGTGCTGCTCTGGCTGCTGGGGCTGCCGGAACAGCAGGGGTAGCGGGGGTGGCACGAACCGCGCGTACTGCGCGAGCGGCCATGTTCACCCGGCGCAGTATGTAGCACTCATCCACAATCTCGCCTAAGTAGTGCCCGTTCCTTTGCCACACTTCGAGGCCATCTACCCAGCCTAGGTACTTTGAATTTTTGTCGAATAGCCGGTCATTATAGATGAAGCCAAAGTACTGACCATTCCATCGATATACTTTCGTTTTCATAAAGTCGATTTTGTGCCGCAGCACTTGGCAATGTGTGATGTGGGCAGCTTAAACCTTAAAAGCAGTTGTTGTCGGCGTTTCGTCATTGTATCGATACTTCCTTTTACCCACAGGCTTCGGTGGTTAACGCAGCCCCTGCATCTTCAGAAACAAGCCGCCTGGGTTCTTCGTCGCCTTGATTTTATCAGTCTTCAGCTTGTAGACGAAAGCAAACAAGGCATCCACATGCTTCGCAGACTGCAGAATCTCCTGCACCAGTTTGGGCTCGGCAATGCCCAGCGTGTCTAGGTGCTTACGCGCCAACTGAACTTTGGCATCGTCGGCCTCCAGCTCGAAGGGGATGGGGAGCTGCTGCGGGACCTGGGTGTTGACGTAGAACTTGATGCTTTGGTAAGAGCGGCCCTTCTTGAGCAGCTCGTACTTGATGCGCAGGTCGGTGTGCTCGTTGATTTGGTTGGTGGCCACGTCGAGCACGTACTTCTGCAGAGCCGAAATCTGGGCATACTGCTCGGGCTCCTGGCCCTTGGGGTCCTTGAGCTTGAGCATCCCCTTGAACTCATCCAGGGAGTAGGTTTTGGTTTCCCCAATGTCCTTCCACTGCGAGGCCAGCTGGTAGATGCGCTTGGCATACTTGCTCGACAAGCTGAACGCTGCCTGCAGGCGGTAGGAGGTGAAGTTGCTTTTCAGGTCAATCAGAAAGGGCCGCATGCGCTCGGATATCTCCAACTCAATGGTGCCCTCGCCCTTGCGGTACAGCGCCGAGGCGAGCAGACTCACCTGCAGCAGGGTTTTGCCGTTCTCGATGTGGTAGACGCGGCTGTTGAGGTTCTCGGTGGATTCGAGTAGCTGCTTGTAGTTCCAGGTGCGGCCGGTCATCTCCATCAGCTCCTGCACCCGGATTTCGTAGATGGTGCCGGCCTTGTCCTGCTTGGTGAGTTTGGAGAGCAGCGAAAAGACAATGTCCATCTCGCAGGCGCTCATCTCGTAGCGGGCCGTCGTCAGCGCGTTGTGCTGCCGAATTTCAATCGGTACGGTGGACTCGGGCGCGGCCATAGCAACTCTATCAAGGATACAGAGCAAACATACGGCTTAAACCGGAAAGTAATAGAGCGAAATTCTGTCTCTATCAACTTGGGGTAAGTCGATGGGCAGCTCGGCTTATAAAAGCTATTAGTTAGACTTATGAAACCTATTAGTTAGCCAAGCGCGAGCTTTCTGTGAGACTTATAAAAGCTATTAGTTAGGCTTATAAAACCTATTAATTCAGTGCAGCTGATAGCAGTCTGGAGCTTCACTAGCGGCGAGAGTGACTTATAAAATCTATTAGTTACCCCACAATGACGAACTAATAGACGGTCGTGGGAGTACTATTAATTCGCTTATGAAAGCTATTACTTACGCTTATAAAACCTATTACCCAGCTTATAAGACCTATTACTTGGCTTATAAAACCTATTAGCCCGCTTATAAAACCTATTACTAAAGCCACCTAAGTACCTGAAGTACAAAAAGTTGTGAACCCTGCAAATACCTTAAATACTTAAAATACTCACAAGCTTGTTGAAGCTGGAGTACAAAAGCTTATAAAGTGGTGGTTTAGGGCGATGCCCGAACGAAAACAACAAAAAGGGAAGTCTAAACAAGCACAAAATGTGATTGCACTTTTTAAAGAATTTTTTACCTTTTTCTACTATAAAGGACTTCTCTAACAAGCCTCTAGAGCAACCAGAAGGCTTATTAATAGTTTTTATAAGCCTAAGCAAAAGCTCCGAACTCCTAAAACAGTATCTCAAAAGTAGCTAATAAGGCCACTAGAAGCCTCATTTCCCCTTTTGCAGGTCCTATGAGTGCTTATAAAATCTATTTTCTAGCCCCTCACATCGACTATGGTCGAGCTTACCTGTTTGTGAAGTAATAGATTTTATAAGCCAGAATGCGGGATAACACCACCTAGCAGCAGATTATTGAGTGCTACACAAGGTCCCACCAAGGTATTTTCTTGACTTCAATTCCTTCAGCAATTTAAGAACATACTCAATTACCTTTGAAAGTAACAGCATCCTCCCGCACGAGGTAAGCGGTTGAGGAGCCAAAATTCACCATTGTATCTAGCACCCACATAAAGCTTGTCAGGTAGTAATCCCGTTGCTGGATGGCCCGCATGTGATACTGGAATAATCGCTCAACGAAGAGGCCTGCTACTCCCGCATGATATAAGGCGGCCACTTGCTCGGGGTGATTTCTGCATATCTCAACCAACGACGGCAGCGCCTGAGGAAGCATTGTTTTATTGCCCACCGTTGCCAGCACTTTAAGCCAGGAGCGCAGGTGAGTGGGCCCAAATTGTTGGACTGCGCGCTGGTAGTAGGTCTGGCCCGTTTCAAACGGTTGCCAGTGCGTGAACGTCGGCTCCCACTGAATATCCAGCAGGGCCAAAGGAGCGAGGGGTAGCGTCGCTGGGGTAATCAACAGCGAAAGGAGATGCTCCCAGAGCTGCCAGAAGTGCTGCGTTCTGTTCGCTTGCTCGGTGGCGTTGGCTGACGTTGACCCCAGCAAATCCAACTCAATGATGACGCGAGTTAAAATATTTTTAACAAAATCCAGAAACTCATCCGCAGTGGAGAAGCGCCCGACTGGTTGCTGATTTAAGCCACGCAGTAATGTTTCCAGTAGGCTTTTCGCCAAGTCAGTATCGTTAAAAAGCATAATCTGACCCACAGCCGTACGGATACTGAACAGCTGGCTGATGCCAAATTTCCGCTCCTCGTCCCGGTCGCGGGAATAGCTGGGATGCTTCGGCAGGCTCAGGTCTGCGACCAGCAGGTGCGTCATCTGCAAGAAATAGCTAGTAAGAAGGGGCACGCTCGTCGCCGGCGGAATTAGCAGTAAGGCGCGTACCAGCAGTTCAGGGTCGTAGGCAGGGGGGCAGAGCTGGTCGATGGCTGCCGCTGGTATTGGGCCCGCAAGCAAGGTCGTCAGTGAGGCAAGTTTGGCCGCTTCGGAGTCAGCACGGCTGATATGGTGGTAGTTGTCGGCCGCCCGCACCGTGGCGACCTGCCGGGCCTGCTCAACCACAATGGCCCATATGGTAGGCAGAAGCTCGGGGTATTTGGTGAAGAAAACCCCTCGCAAGTGAGAGAAGAGATACTTCTGCTTGTGCTCGTACAGTGGTGCGGTTATCGTGCGCAGCAATAGCAGCAGGGCCGATTGCTCTGCCGTTTCGTCGGGGGCAAACCCATACAGAAGCGAAAAGCACTGAAACAAATGCTCTTCATCAAACAGGTTGTTACGCTCATCAAACACCACGTTCATTTCGTGGTCATTCATGGTTGCCAGCTTGAACTCCAGGCAAGAGCGGAGCGTGTTCCAGCACCAGTTGGTTTGGTCAACGTCGAGGCTATCGCTAAAGTGCGTCAGCCCGAGCATAGCTAACCCCACCAGGCGGTTGCGGTCGCTGGCTTTTCGACCAGGGCGGGTGTATTCGGCGTTAATTTGAAGCCAAGTATCAACTTCCCACGCGGCATTCGGCTTGCCATCCAGAAAATCCCCAATCTGGGCGGCCATGCGCAGCTGTTGACTTTGCGCCGCGGCATAAGGCTCATGCTCCGTGAGCATGGTTTGCACCGGGGCATCATAGGCCGGCTGCATAGTGGCCAGGTTCTGCTCTTTGTCGATGGTCACCTGCCAAGTGCGCAAGTCCATTTCGTTGAGCTGCTTGCGCCAGAAAAGGTTTGTCGCGTCAGTAACGGCCGCTTGGTGCAGGTCAAGAATGGCTAAAATTTGGGCACTGTGTTCCCCCTGGTGAGCCAGATAGTGCGCCACGAAGCTTCCCAGCCCATTAAAGTAACCCTGTCGGTGCGGGAGCTTGTTGGACTCGGCCCTTTCCCAGCGGGCCAAGTGGTTGTCGGTATCGCCGAAACCGAAACTGGACATGTACTCAGCATGGGCACGGCTGGCATCCCACTCGATGAATTCCTGTACGGAAAGCAGCGGTACCCAGCGGCCTTCAAATTCTTCGGGTCGGGCCATGGCTGCGCTGGCTAGCACTCCCGTCAGGGCCACCGATTCGGAGCGGGTCAGCACATACTCAAACCAATGATTTAACTGCTCCCCCGGTGCTGATTCCAGAAAGAATTTCTCCACGCTCATCAGCACGGAGGCTAGAACTGCCGGCACATACCCCCGCCCCCGGTAGGCGTCCCAGAGCGTATGGCTTCCATACTGGGTGAGCAGGGTGCCGTTAGTAGTGGTGAAAGTGTGTGTTGTCAATGCCTCATCCTGGCCTCGGTTCTGCCGATACGCCTGAGTACAGTAGTTTACCAAGTCCACCACGAACGGAATGCCGACCTCTGCCCGGTACTGGAGCAGGTTCCACACGGGCGTATTGAAGATACTTGCAGAATCCAGCGAAAGCCCCGCCGCAATACCGTACTGCTCTTCGCGGTTGAGTGGCTCCTGAAAGGAAAAGTAGTGGTCAGGTTGCGTTTGGCGGGGCCGGGCGCGCCACTCATGGTTTAATACTTCTACCACTACTTCGGGTAGGTAGCGGCATACCTGCGCCGTCGCCATTCCCGACAAGCAGCGGCACACCAGCTTCTCGTGCAGGTTGGTCCGCCGGTGGCCATCGGCGTCGGTTTCGGGCGTAATGGCGCGTTGCAGGAGTCCCCGCAGCTGGTCGGCAGCTAATTCTGCCACTTCGAAAGCTAGTGTTACCAAGCCGTCGAGGCTGTCACCATCCGCGGCTATTCGCCAGAGATTATGGCCTTGCTCAAGCTGCTCAAAGAGGTAAAACACGATGCTGGCTGCCGCCGGGGCACCCGCCGGCAGCTCGTCCTGCGGCATGCCTATTGCCGCCTTCCAGCTACGCAGCAGTTGCACCGTGTCGAAGGGGCAGTGCTCCACTTGGTCCAGGTGCCGGGCGCAGAAGCCCAGCGCAGCGGCCCACCCCGACCCGATGGGAGCCACGAGTCCGGTGGCTTTCGATGCCAAGTAGGTGCGCTGAATGCAGGCGGTGTGAAGCAGGCGCAGGCAGCGGCCCAGCAGTCGGGCCTCTCCACTGAGCAACTCGCGCTCAAACTGGTCAAAAAAGACCTGGGAATTCGACGAGCGAAAGACGGCGACCAGGGTCTCATCAAGCCAGTATTTTTCGGTCGAAGACTCGCTGAGCACTTGGCTGAGCAGGGGCAGTACGCTCGCTACGTCTTCCGTTACCATTTCCTCCACCCACAGGCGAAAGCCCCGGCGCAGGGCCGGGCTGCTGCCAATGGCCGCAAAAAAAATCGCCACTCCCTGCTCCGGTCGCCATTCGCCATGAATAAACCTCACCAAGGCTAAGTCCTCCAGCACGTCGTGTGTAGGCGAAAACCCTCTTTCCCGCGTGTTCTGTACCTGAAACAGCAAATCGTCGCGCACCAATGCCTGCAACGCTGCTTCGTCCTGGTCTTCGGCTCCCACGGACATGGCCAGCCGCTGCGCCCGCCGTAGCACAATGGCTTGGAATGCTCGCCCGCGCCTGCGGGGCAGGGTCACATCCTGCTGGTTGCGTGCATCTTCAACCACGTATTCCCACAGTTGGGCTTTAAACTCTATCAGAGAAGCCGCCGACAAATCATCGAGCGTTTTGCGCGATAGCGCAACGGCCAAATCCAGGTACTTCAAGCTGCGCAGCAGCTCGCGGAGCTTTTCATTGCCCAGCAGTTGCGGAAGCTTCGGCGCCTGCGTGCTCAGGCTGGTCAGTTCCTCGTCCGAGAGTTGCGGTACGGTGACGCAACTGCTTTTCTCCAGTCGGTAGCGGTTGATGAGCAATTCCACGGCGTATTGGCGGGCCGTCAGAACCAGCTTGACATCGCTGAAGTCTTTCACTAGCGCGAGCAGTTGGTGAAAAGCATCGTCAGCTGGGCCTTCCAATAGCTTTTCAGCGCTGTCAATGTAGAGTACCTTTTGTGGGAGCAGGGCCCAGCAAGCAAGCAGGCTGGGTAGCTCTTCCTGAATTCCCTGTTGAGTAAAGAATTGAACCAGGGTAGGTAAGTTGAATTGTTCCGCCCTAAATGCCCAGTAGCCACTGCCCGAAACGTATTCGGCTAATACGTCTCGCACCAGCGCTGATTTGCCGACGCCAGCTCCCCCAGTCACCAAGACTACCTGGCTTTGCTCCAGCGCCTGTAGTATCGTTGTTTTCCCTTCATGCCGGGGGAGAGTGACGCCGTCCACGGCATTTCTGAATGCGCCAGTCAGAACCCGGCTGTTAGCGGTCAGCCGCTGCACCGCTTGCCGGACCGGCCGCAGCCGCGTCGACGCGAATCGGCCATAAAGGGGACGAACTGGGAGGGCGGCGATATCAACCCCACCGCCGTTATTGTCCAGCTGCTCGGCTTCTTCCACCGCTTCCCGCCAAATGGCCAAGGGTGTAATCGTGTCCGGGTTGGGATTTGCCAAGTTGATGAGCTGCAGCAAAAAAGCTTCGTCCACGCTACCGGTCGATTTCAAGTCATAATCTAGCAACTCCACACAGCGCAAAAAGCGCCACAATTCATCATCGCTGATTACCCGGTTATTAACCTTGGCAAGCACGGTGCGAAATACCTCGATTCGGGTTTGCTTCTGTTGCGATAAGCCGACCTCTTGGAAGAAAGCCGCACTAGAAGAATTGAACCGTGCCCAGTTCAGCACAATCTTAATGTGATTGTGCTCATCCTTAGTCAGATTGCTCTTTACAATGACCAATCGGTCATAACTGGAGTCAAATAGGCCTGCGGCCTGATAATCCTCCCAAAGCTGCTTCAGGACTTTTTCAAATGACTCGTTGCCAGCACTAAAAGTCAGGTTGTGCTTGATTTGAAGCAGCAATCGGTGTTGCTGGCCCGTTTCCGACTGTGCCGTTACCAGCAAGTCGTCCGTAGCGTACCCCAAATCAGTAGTTTGAAAATTCAGCTTCGTTATGCGCGCATCAGGGATGCATGGTGTTGCTCCGCCCGTCAGCAAGCCTACCAAAAATGCCGCCTGAATGTACTGTTCAAAATTGGTGCCCAGGCCTCCGGTGGAAGTAACGCTACTATGGTTGGGCATAAGACATCAGAGTGAAAGGTATCGAAGGTTGTAGAAGGGCGGAGTAGCTGCTAATATCTCTAGTGTTTGGGCATCCTGATGTGGCTCTTTAAGTCGAGGAGCACTCAGTTTATGCTAACTTAGTTGGCAAGTAAAGCATATTCAACGCATGGAAACAGTAACTACAGCCGTTATCGTCACGTCAGCATGGAGTTTTCTCGATTCAATAGGGTTGAACCCGATTTCGTTAGCTCAAAAAGAAGCGGGTAAGCGGGTTACGGATTATGTCAAAAACTTGGTCACGACCAAGCCTACCTATAAAAATCGGCTGGCGGCCATTATCGAGCAGCTGCTGGCCGAGTACCGCACGGAGTACAGCACAGCGATAGATGACCGACAATTCTACTTTTTCCAATCCGCTTTCCTCTGGGAGACTGCTTTAACTTACGAGCTATTCGAGCAGGATTCTCCGCTTAAGCCAGAAGACTTCCCTGCGCTGCCGAATATGCGCCCGCCCACCGTCGAACAACTCACGGATTTTTCGGCCCGATTGCGTGCCGCCATGAAAGCCGACAGGGAGCTGGAAAAGCGTTTTCTCGAAGAAAATTACAAAGCCATTACAGTGCATTTTGCCCTGTCGGCCCAAGGGCAGCTACAGGAGGTGCTGGCTCAAACGACCGAACTACTTGCCCGCCACGATGCCCAAAGCATTGGGCTGGTAAGTGCCGTGCTTGATGCCATTGAGCGCGATTTGGCTGCTTACAAACCCGTGACAGCCCAACGCCAACTGCACAACCTAGAACGGGTCATAACCCGCTACCTATCTGGTGAGCACGCGCTAATGGCTAGGCTCTATTTTTTGCTGGGTCGCACCCATCAGGAGATGGGCGAAATAGCGCTGGGTGACCGATTCATGGTACGGGCCTACCTGCTGCAACCCGACAATCTTCCTTATACGGAAGAAGCTGCGCGGGCCTACGTTAATCAAAAACACCTGTCGGCAGCGCAAGCTGTCCTAGAGACAATTGAGCGTCTCGACCCATTTAATGCCCCAACTGCTGCTGTCCGACTAGCCTTGGGCAAGCCAGATGAATTCGACCAGAATCTACGGGCAGTGCCCGAGTTTATTGCGCAAGATGAGCGGTTTAAACTGATGGCCCTGTCGCTGCTGGTTGACGGCACGGCCAGCGGTGCGGTGGTGGCAAGCCGGCTACTGGAGAAAGATTTACGGTCTTACCAACCCAGTACCCACCTCACCCCCGAAAACCGCCGTTTTCAGGCTACCCTGGCCCTGTTTGTCATTGAGAGAGGACTGCGACAAATGTCGCCAGTCATCGTGTTAAATGACGGCCCATCGCTTCTGGACAACGCTGATATGCGGGCCGCCCATAAAGTATTGCAGCAATACACCGACCTGCTACAGCCTACTGAAAAGTCGCCTGTGCTGACGCACTACCATTTCGTGCGGGGAGTAGCGGGCTGGCTACTCTTGGCTGACATTTCGGAATACGACGAGCTACGTCGTCGCTTTCCCAGCTTACCGGTAGAAGAGCGTCAGCGCTATGCCAATCAGTTGGTTTTTGCCCTCTACCAAGCTAAGGAATACGAAGCCGTTCTGGAAATAATCGCCATGCTCGACACCCGAGCAATACCTGAAGTAGGGTTCCTGCGCTATTACACGCTACGACAGCTGAAACGGCCAAAGGAGGAAGCCCGCGCCGCACTAGGCAAACACCTGGACGAAATAGAGCACCTAGATGATTTTGTGTTTTTTAGGGCGCTGATTTACCTGGAACACTGCGACTCAGTGGCTGACCGACTGGCGTTTGTAGAGAAGTGCATCCAACGGCAACAGGTCCCCTCTGGGCTTCCTGCGTTGGTACTGCAAGCCCAGGCGCTGGTAGCCGACCCAGACCAACAAGAAGAAGTGAGGCGACTGGTCGACGAAGCCAATGCTTTGCTTCGTGCTGATACAGACACGGTGTACAGGCAAGCCTTGGCCAATTTATATCACGAACTTAAAGACTATGAAGCGACAGCTGCTGTGCTAGAAGGGTGGCCAGGCTATCCGCAGAGCTTAGAGCAAGGAGCCGAGTGGCTCCGGCTAACCAACCAGTATCACCGGCGTAGTGATAGTGCCGCGTTGCGCGAAGAGCTTCGTGCCTGGCGGTTGCGCTACGGCATCTTCACGGAGTTCTGCAACTGGGAAATCCAGCTGGCAGAAATGCTGCACGACTGGCCGCGCATCTTGGAAGTAGTGGAGGCCGCTACGGGCCACGTCACCGACGCCTCGGGCCTGCGGTGGGCCAAGCTACTGGCGCTGTATAAGTCGAAGCGCAGCGGTGAGCTTCAGACCGAGTTGGAAGATATCCTGCAAAATCCAGCGATGCTACGCCGGAAGCACCTATTCAACGTGGCATCAATGGCCGCTCACATCGGCCACCTGGATTGGGCGCAGCAATTGCTGTACCCTCACGCCAGCAGGCGCGACGACATGGTTGCGCGCGGCAAGTATATCCAGTTCGCGCTAAACCAACCTCGCAACAGCCCGCCGCCCCCCGATTACGACCGTGCAGCCCTCAATACGGTCGTGCATTACACGGTCAACGGTAAACCTCAGCGGCGCATCGCTCTAACGCAAGAAACGATGGACGGAGGCCTAAGTGTCTGGGCAAAAGAGTTGGTAGACAAAGAAAAAGGCAAAAAATACGTAATGTCGCATCCCACTACGGGCCGCGACCTGACAATAGAGCTGCTGGAAATTACCGACCTCTACGCGGGGCTTTTCAGAGATATTCTGGACGATGTAAAAGCTGGGGACCCCGAATTGCCCTTTGAGCAAATCGAGTTTGGCAATGGCGAAATCGAGCAACTGCACGCCGCCTTAAGTAGCGCCATGGGCGCCGAGGGCGCCGCTCGACAGGTACAGAACCGGCAACTCTTTGCTGAATATGCGAGTGGTCAAACCACATTCTCCGCCCTAGTGGTAGCTGTTTTCCACGGTAATTGCCTCGAAGCGTACCAAGTGCTTACCGAGCAGAGCCAGCCCGATGTGCCAGGGTTGGTAGTGTCCCCGCGCAGTTTATTCGCGGATGTAGTCATAAATCCTGACAACCTGTTCATTCTGGATTGGACTTCCCTGCCGTTACTGCACCGGATGAGCAAACAGCTAGGAATAATGCCCAAGACTAACCTGGGCATCTCCCTGCATGTGGTAGAGCTTCTGGAGCAAAAGCTACAGGAAATGCGCCGCTCGCAGCCAGTTGAAATGACGGTCGAAATCATTGGCGATATCGTGCGGCCGCACTTCTACCCGCCCGAAATGCATGAACGTCACATCACTTACCTCACGGAGCTATTGGCATGGATTGAAACCCACTGCACAACGCGTATCGTGGCCGAGAAGCTCGATGCCCTTCGGCAGGCGTCCTTGCGGGAAGGCGCGCACGAAGAGCACACTCAGTACATGGTAGATACTGCCTTTTTGGCTGCCGTACCCGATACGATGCTAGTATCGGATGACTCGACTTTTCTGCAGCTATCCTTACGGCCCGGCAACACCATCAGCACAGAGGCCTTTCTTCTGGCTCTGTACCCAGAGGAGTTTGAGACTGTCATTCAGCCCAAGCTACTTGATTTTCACTACCTCGGCCTTACGATTAGTTCAACACTGCTGCTACAGGAACTCAAAGTGGCGGGTGGGCAATTTACCGGCAGGGCGTTGCAGTGCTTGAAGTGTCTTCCGCGGCAAATGCTGAGCGAACCAAGCTCGATGGCCGATATGATTGTCGTGCTACGAGAGATATATTTAATGGGTAGCCTATTGCCTGCTCATAAAAGCAGGGCTGCAACTACCATTCTCACGGCTTGCTTCACCTACCTGCCGCTAAACCAAAGCATCCTAACGCTGCTAAAACAGTTTATAAGTCTTAAATTCATGCTATTGCCAGAACCTATGCGGGCCGTGTTGAAAGACTTAGAGCAAGCGTGGCAAATAGCAACAGCAGGGCGAAAATGAAGCTGAATTCTTGAATCCCTGAATTTATATTATATGGGCCTTTAACTTGTTACAAGCCTAATTTTTGTGCTGCATTATGTTGCCGTACATTATCAAGACGAGTGTAACGACGAATCATTTCGCTAGTCTTGTGCTTCGTCTGGTTCATCACCTCGCTGTCGTCGGCGCCGTTGAGCTTGGCCACCGTCACGAACGAGGCCCGCAGCGAGTGGGCCGTAAACTTCGGGCCCAGGTGCCGCTGCACAATTTTGTTGAGGTGCACATCGGTCAGCCGCCGGTCCGTGAGTCGGCTGCCCTTGCGGAACGAGACAAGAATGGGGCCCGACGTGCGCTCCAGTAGTCGTAACCAAGCCTGCAGCGTGCGAATGGGGCAAAGGGCGGGGTCCGGCGAATAAAAAATGGCCTTTTCCTCCGCTTGACCCAACTGGTTGGTCTTGCTGCGCTTTAAGTTGATGGTGAGCCCTTCCTCGGAAAACGTCAAGTCATCCAAGTCCAGCGCCGACAACTCAGACCGGCGGAATGCCCCTGTAAAGCCCAGCAGCAAAATGACCTTATCGCGCAAGCCCGCCGGCGTGCTGGCATCGAGGTGCTTGAGGGTGCGCTTGAAGCTGGCCAGCGAAAACGCCGGGGCCTGCTTTTGCCTTACGCCTTTCAATCGGCTGATGCCTTCCATCAGCACCTTGAACTTCTTGTCGTCCGTGGGCGAGGCCAGGTCGCGAAGCGCGTGGGCCTTGCTAATAGCCGCGCAGCTGCGCTGAATAGTCGACACTTTTTTGCCGGTTTCGGCCAGGTGGGTCACAAAGCCCGCGAGCGTCTCCACCGAAGCCGGCAGCGCGACCTGTCCGTGCGTGGTGCACCACTCGGTGAAGCGGCGCCAATCGCCGGCGTACGCCCGGGCCGTGTTGGGCGCGCCTTGCAAGCCAGCCTCAACATACCGAGTTGTGTGCTCGGTCAGGTGCGCCAGACCGGCGGAGGTGTGCGAAGTGGTAACAGTAGGAACGGAACTCACGGCAGCCTATATATAAGGAGTGAAAACGCGAAAAATGGGCGGTTCTCAAAAGTAGTGAATAAGGTATGATAACTAAGACTTATCATACCTTATGGCGGCCTTCTACAACGCGACTACACGGACAGCAGGAAGCGGTTGATAGCGGTATTAAAAATTAATTCGTATTTCGGCCGTTACTTGATACCCTAATGGTGCATCATTCCCACTTATGGGGAAAAAACTACGGCCTACTTCTACCCCTGCGCTACCAAATCCAGCCGACGTGGCGGCTATTGGCGACCCCGGCGATGAAACGCAGCGCAATTTTCGATACCAGCACGCTTACGGCTCCATTCTGCTGATAGCTGCTGCTATCGGCCTTAATCCTTATGAAGCCATCTGGTGCGAGCACCATGAGGACTTGTTAGCCGAGCGGCCTGATAGCACTTATGATGCCTTTCAGGTAAAGACCCGTAGGCCAGAAATTGGGGATTGGACGCTCACGGACGAGGCAATGCGCCATAGCCTCAAACGGTTTGTGGAACTAGACCAGAAGTTTGGGTCAAATATTCATCGGTTCATCATTGTGTCCAACGCTGAATTTTCGTCCGTGGGGCTAGACGTAACCGACTTAAGGAGGCTAAAGAATAGCCCACGCAGTTTTTTAAAAGTCCTTGGGGGCTGCAGGCAGCCGAGCGAAGTGCCGGCACCGTTTGCCGAGGTGCTAGCGGCCATGGCCACCGAGTTTGGCTGTGATGCAAATGCTTTATTCGCAGTGCTTAAGCGGACCGAATTAGTTAAGGGCCCCAACCGGGACCACTTCGATTCGGAGGTGGCGCACATTCACCTACCGAAACTGACAGATTGCAAGCTCATGCCGGCGGCTGAGCTAAACTCGGTGCGGGACGAACTGATTCAAAAGGTTTACGGTGCTTCCTCGTTGCTGATTGAAGACCCGCGCCAACACTTGCCCCACGTGGCGGGGCAGGCGAACCCGCGGCTGCTGGCCAAGCGGGTGCCTGTGTCCGTGGTGGCCGACTGCGTGGGGCAGACGTCAGGTATGGTCTTTCGCTATCAGACCGGAGACGTTACGATAGCCATTGGCGAATCCGGAACGCAGCGCGACATCCTGCGGAAGAAGTTTGTGCAAGGGGGATTAGTTGACCAATTGCCTCTAATGGAGCGCCGAACCTTGGACACCGAAGCGCGCCTTATGGCGCTGGCGCACGCCAGCCCAGAGAACTTTGAGGACTTTCTGAAGCAGTTGGAGGGCGTCGTACAAGCTGAATGCACGGAGGCACAACTCGTGGCGCAAACCAGCCGTGTCTTGCCCACCGCACCCTATGGGCCAGCAATGTTGGTGAGCGTTTTTCAGCGGTTGAAAGCCATAGCCGAAAACACACCGCGTAAAGTGGAAAACGAGCCGTATGAATGCTTAGTGGGCATCGCTGGTTTGTTGACCGAACAGTGCACCGTATGGTGGAGTGATAAATTTAACCTTCACGTGGCATGAGCTTCCGACTAATCAAGGCGGTGGCGGCTACCGAAAACGCCGACGAGCTGCACCTAGCGCGGCTGCTCTTGCTGCTGGGCCAATCGGACCAGCGCAGTGGCAGCACTATGGCCGGCATCATGAAGCTGGCCAAGCTGGACTTCTTGTTACGTTACCCAAACTGTCTTGAGCGCTTGCTCAAGTTTAAAAACAAAAACGCCACCAAAGCCAACATCCAACCTCACGAGCGCACGTCGATTGAGTCAAAAATGGTGCGCTTCCGCTACGGTCCGTGGGATACACGCTACCGACGCTGGATAGGACTACTGGTAGCCAAAGGGTTGGTAGTTTCCTATGTAAAGGGCCACACCGTGCACGTCGACTTAACCGACGCCGGCCGCCGAGTGGTGGCCACTCTTAGCGAATCGCCTGCTTTTGCGGATATGCAGGAGCGCAGTAGCTTGATTTATCGTACTGTCGGCTCCATGCCGGCGACGGCGCTGAAAAACCTGATTTACGAAGTATTCCCCGAAATCATTGACATGAAGTGGGGAGAAAACATCGCCCTATGAGCTACCCGATGCACATTCGCTTGGCGAAGTTGACGCTGGTTTTCACCGCCGCCACCGAAGAGCTGCCCTTCGAGGAAGTAACGTATTTCTATGGGCAAATGGGGGCGGGTAAATCCAGCATCGCACGCCTAATTGACTACTGCTTAGGAGGTAAATTCGATTTGTCGCCAGCTTTGCAAAGCGAGTTTACCACGGCCACACTTAGCCTGTTCGTTAATGAAAAGCCGCTGGCACTGGAACGGCAGAGAGACAGTGACTACGTAGTGTGCAGCTGGCGCGATGAGCAAGGAAGTTTCGACCTGATTTTGCCTGCGCGAAAAGCGGGCACAGGCGGCCCGCTGATTCCCGGAACTGAAGTAGAAGTACTGTCCGACCTGCTGTTTTACTTAGCGGGTATTCGGCCACCGCGGGTCCGTCGCAGCAAGCTGAAAGAAGATTCCGAGCTTTCACGGTTGAGTTTGCGGGACTTGCTTTGGTTTTGCTACTTAGACCAGGATGGGTTCGACAGCAATTTCTTTCAACTCGACGGCGGCGACCCGTTCAAACGCCTTAAAAGCCTAGACGTGCTGCGCTTTATCCTTGGTTTCCACCAGGAGCAGGTAGCTGAGCTCGAATCTGAACTGCAGGAACTCTACGCCCGTCGGCAACAACTGCAAGGGGCTGCTAAGTCCCTAAAAGAAAGCTTACTCGAAGCCGATGTAGCCTCTGAGGAGGAGATTCAAGCCAAGGTGGGCGTATTTGAGGCCGAAGCAGCCGACGTTTCACAAAAGCTGACCGACTTGCGGGCCCAGCACCTTCAAATTCCGCACGGTACCGATAGTCTGCGGCAAAAGGCCCGCGCCCTGACAGAAGAAATGGTGGCCCTCGAAGAAGCCGAACCGCAGATTCTACGCACCATCGACCAAGACCGCCGCCACAAGAATGAGATTTTGACTCTCGGCCTAAAAGTGCAGCGGGTAGCTGCCGCTAGAGCAGTGCTCAGTGGCGTAGCCTTTGAAGCGTGTCCGCGGTGCACGCAAACCTTGCCCGAGCGCCCCGCTCATGACTGCCCTGTGTGTGGCCAGGAAGAACCTACAGAGGGAGGCGCAAACTTGGACCCGGCTGTCATAGCCAGCGACAGCAAGGCACGCATAGGCGAGTTGGACGATTCCATTGCGCGGCACGAAGACCAATTGGCTCGCCTGCAGCGCCGGGCTAAGGAGTTGGCCCGCGACCGGGAAGCAGTCGACAACTCGCTGACGCAGCTCATGAGTAACTATGACTCGGCCTACCTGTCCACCGCGCTTGTGCTTGAGCGACGGGCCGCTGAAATAGGGCAGCAAATCAATGATTTGCGCCGGTTGGTGTTGCTGCCCCGAAAAGTGCAGGAGCTGTTTCGGCAGGCCGACGAGCTACAAGGACAAGAAATCACGTTGCGACGCCGGCTAGAGGCAGCTCGCATCGGTGCCGAAGCGGATATGGGAAATCTGCACAAGCTGGAAGCTTACTTTCTCGACTGCTTGGTCCGGGCCCAGATGCCAGGTGTTTCTGTCGAAAACACTGTTAAAATCAATACCAAGACCTTTTTGCCTGAAGTGACGGAAGCGTCCACAGGGGATGTAACCGTCATGTCGTTTGCTAACCTGAGCAGCGGCGGAAAAAAGACTCTTTTCAAGGCATGTTTTGCTTTAGCTATTCATCGTCTTGCTACAGAAGTGGGAGCCATGCTGCCATCGCTGCTCATCATTGATTCGCCGATGAAGAACATTAGTGAACGTGAAAACAAGGCGCAGTTTGAGGGCTTCCACGCGTTGGTGTATGACTTGCTGGAAACCGAATTACAAGGCACGCAGGCTATACTAATTGATAAGGAGTTCATCGTGCGTGATGAGACGTCACCTCTTACTTTCTCCGTGCGGCACATGATGCCCGGCAGTGATGAAAATCCGCCGTTGATTCCTTACTACAAGGGCTTGTAGCACATTTATAATGAAAAGTAATGGGCATATTGGCATGGCTACGTTCGTGGTTGCGCTACATACTAAGTATTTCAGTTAGCGCACGTGGGATGTATCGAGAGAAGGGCCTGCTTGATTGAGCAGCCCCTTTCAGTGTGGTTCACAGACAATTGTCAGCAGCCAATTATATTTACCATCCGCCATTCCGCTTTTCACCCACCCATTCACTGTATGGTAAAACGCTACTCTTTCTACCTCTTACTCCTTATAATAAGTATACCCGCGCTGGCTCAGCGGCCCAAACCGGCGGCTGTTACTTCGCCCCCGGCCGATACCGTCTACTTTGACCGGGACTGGGAGCGTACCGAAACGCAGGAGGAAGTGGCCTACGCCCGTATTGCTCGTCACGATGTGAGCGGCAAAACCGTGGGTTCCGTGCGGGACTACTTCTATCCGTCCTGGAAGAAACAGGGCGAAGGCAAGTTGCTGAGCGAAAGCCCCGACGTGCTGACGGGCCTGTGCACGGGCTGGTATGAAAACGGCCAGCTCAACTTCCGGGGTACGTATGTGAAGGGGCAGGCGCAAGCGGACTTCAAAAGCTGGCGCGAGGACGGGCGCGAAATCAAATGCCGCTACTCAACCCAGGACGCACTGCCCATCAGTACGGCCACCATTCACTGCTCGAACTGCATGCACTTGAGCCGCAAGGTATTTGAGGTGGACGTACCCGAGGGAGCGGTAGGCATTATGTACAAACTGGATGTGCGCGACGAGGGCCAGCCGCCCATCACCTGGACCACGGCACTTAGCCTGGCCGGCGCCATGAGCAACCCGGCTACCGGCACCATGGCCCTGATGTCTTTTGCGGCCTCGAAGATTGACAAGCAGACCACCGGCGGGGC
>NZ_RWIU01000010.1 GCF_003944765.1 Hymenobacter perfusus | reverse complement strand
GGCTCGCACGCGAGAGGCGCTGGAAAGCGTCATCCAAACTGCCATCGACTGGATAACCGAACAGGACGCAAAAAACTGGTTTGACCATTGTGGCTACCATGTACACTAACCTGAAATCTGCTCTAGGAGTGGAATGATTAGCAAGCCACAGGTTAACTCCGGCTGCTTTACTCTTTGTAGTTGCCAGCGAAGTCAACCAGATAGATATGCCCTCGGGTAGCGGCATTCTGCCGCCAATTCTTCATCGTGTAATCAGTATTGTGTTTCTCATCATACTGTTACGAATCCCGATAGGTATAATAGCTAATGCCGGAGACCACCAGCCTCGGCAGCTCATCTACCCGCGGCTCCTGCTTGGATGCCCCCCGTTCTTAACTAGGTGGCGGCAGATTCACAGATAACGCGGAACAGTTGAAGACTTAGCTATGCTTGTGTGACCGGCGGACAGGTAAATCCGGAACCGGCGCAGACGCTTTGGTAACCCCGTAGGCGGACTGCAGCCAGGCTCGCAACTGCTCATCATCCAGCTGCCGCTCAAGGGAATGAGTCAGCTTGTTCTCGAAGCGGGCCCGTGCCAACAGCAGCTGGTAGTAGGGATCATACCGGCCAGCCGCCAACTGCAGGTACACGGTGGTTTTACCTTCCTGGTATTCGGAGGTAATGCTTTCCACGAAGTAGGAATCGTGCCTCGTAATAGCGCTGAGAAAGTCAAGCTCAACGTTTTCGCCCACCGACGGGACGCGAGTCAGCTCGCACCAGACCAGCTGATTCTGGCGCTGGCCCGGGATGATGAAGCAGTGCGTGACCTGTGGGCAGCGGATGACGGTTTCCTCGGCCGCCAAAGCATCAAGGAAGGCCTGATAAAGCAACTCCAGGGTTGGTCGGAACCGGGCCGGCTTGAGGTGGGCCCGCTGCTGCAGCACTGCTAGGGTAGGAGGTTGATCCGGGTTCTCCCAGGCGAGTAACGCGGCTAGCAGCGATTCGAAGGGTTGCTCCTGCCCCTTCAGCCCGGACAGGGCCAGTGGGGAGCGCAGCAGGTCACGCAGCAGGTCCCGGGTGGGCAGCGACTCGATCTCCCGCTGATCATAGTACTTTGGCATGGGTTACTTGCTTAAAATAACCACTCAATATCGTTCAAAGTCCTTATGATCTATCCCAGCCTGTTGCGGCCGACATCTCAGGAGAGCTTCGCCTTGCCCAGCGGCCCGCTGGCAATTCCTAAAGCTGAGCTGACCTTGCGTCGCTGGGCTGGAGCGCAGGTAACAAACACGTTTGGCGGCAAGGCACTTATTGACTTTGCTGGCCGGCCCCTATTCGCCGAGCTGTGCGTCTACGAGTTGCTGCGGCTATCCGGCTGGGAGGCCCGGTGGGTGGAAACGTACGGGGCACCGGCAATGAGACCGAACCATTTCACGGCGTGGGCAGATGACCGGTTGGGGATGCAGCAGCACGATCCAATCATGGAGCCTTGGGTCATTGATAGCTTGGAGCGCATAGCTGCGGCGAACGTAAGCAGTTACGCCGGCTGCTGGGATGTTGTCGGATGGAATGGAACAGACCTCCTGTTTGCTGAGCTCAAGCGCCGCAAGCAGGACCGGGTGCGTTCTACCCAGCACCGTTGGTTAGAAGCTGGGCTCCAAGCCGGCCTGAAGCCCGGGAACTTCCTGCTGGTAGAATGGGACTTCGCTGATTGAGAGGATTGTGCTCGTACAATCTGTTTCTAGCGGTTACTGTGGCCCGGGGCTCTGCTTTGACAGGCGCTGGCGCCATACGGCAGCCAGCGCGAGGGCTACGGGCTTGAATTCCCCAGCCGAAAACTCGTCGGTTTTAGCGTTGTTGCACCAGTAGCAGCAAAGCGCCACGTTATTCTTGGTATAGCCCTGCTCAGGATCCCGGCAGTCAAACTCAAAGCTACTGCCCCGGGTGCTTAACCGCTTGGTCCGCACCAAGCCTCGCTGAATTAGCTGGCGAAAATCGCTTTCCGTGAGTTCGCAATACTCGCAGGCAAGCTCACCGTTTTGCGGGCTGACTAACTGCTTGAATTCTTCAGCGGTGATACAGTGATGCTGGTCGTGAATTGCCCGTAATTCTGCCTCCAGCGACGGGTTGTTTGCTCGCCATTGCCGGATGGCGGTGTCCAGGCTCTGCACAGTTTGACCGTGAGCAAACGGCTCGCTGAGGCTGCGGGCCTGGTGGGAGCGTAAGTAAGCGGCTCTTTCCTCTGCTGCCGGCTGAAAGTGACAGTATTCGTCCTGGCTAATGTGCCCTATACTCCCGTCCCTGCTCCGCAGGTAGCTCGTGGTAAGGAACAGGTCGAGGTGGCGCGCAAAGCTCCGCTTGCGGACAACGCTGTGTCGCGTAAGTAGAAATGGTAGCAAAAAATTAAGGAAGTAGTACTTCTAAGATTAAGCTGCGCCAATCACTTTCATTGGTTCGCAGTTGTTGTGCACAATGTAGTCGTTGGCAGCTGCTAACACATTGCCAGTCGTTGTTGTCAGTTCCGACTTGGATATGCCGGGTTGTACCAAGGTGATAGTATAGATAGAGCCAACAGCTAATATGCGGTCTTCTATGGTGTCAAAAACAGAGGCATCGCCGATTATAAATCGACTGGGATCCTTGCGAAATCTACGCTTTAGATTCTTTAACAGGGTGCGAGGCTCCTCTGTCCACTTGATGGACTTGGTGACTTGGGCACACACTTCATACACGTCACCTACCCGCTCACCCGCCTTCTTAGCTTTGGTAGCCTTGCAATGCACCAGTTCAATGGTGATCAACTTACCTGTGTCCTTGAAAAGGACAAAATCGGCTGTTTCTCCGCTTCCATGGTCATACAACACAACATCAAAATCGGTCGGGGAGGCTGCGTAGACCTGTTTTAAATGATCGTGGATGGAGATATACCCATGTTTAGCTCCATCGTACTCTTTGCTGGTATCGACTTTGGCGTTTTCCCAATCGTAGGGAGCAATTTGTGCGATATCAAAAGTGACTAAGCTTGCTGCGTCCTTTTTAGACAATTGGTTTCCATTCAATCGGGCAAAGTCCGCCGTGAATAATTGAATGGGACGAGTGCGCAGTCTCTCCAGCAAGGTCGCCCTTTGATTACCGCTTACCAGAAAAACATCACTGGCATTCGCGCTCAGAGGATAGAACATCTCTGGGTGGCTGAGTGAGAAGCCAACCTCTGCTTCAAAATTGTCGTGGAGCAGTCGAATAACAACTTCAGTTGTCGTTGTTCGGGTTAAATCAACCTCCAATTCAACCTCTAGTTGTGGAACTCTGACTGCTGTGCCCGATGCATCCTCAAAAGCCAATTCAACGGGTTTGACATAGGAAATGTCATTCCAGCGAGCCGATATGATGTTATGCGGCAAGGAGTCAACGGTGATCGGCGTTGACAGGTGGTCGAGCCCAGAGTTCGTGGTATGGTCAAGGGCCGTACGAATCTTCTCAGCCTGAGACTTACACCAGTTCACCAAGCTAGGCACTTGGATGTACTTCAAACTCCATACTTTGCTGCTGCTACTGTAGCCAATAGTCACCGGCTTGCCTGCTTCCGAGCCGCCCCCAAATACGTGGCCTCGCTGATAGTTCTTGCCATCGGTTTTAGTGACCGACTTGGAAGCGTTCGGTCCGGAATAGACCAAGTAGGAATTCGAAGTGACACTGTCCTGCGTTTTACGCATTCCGACGTGGTAAAACTTGGTCTCGGAGATGCCGGCCGTCACTTTTACAATGTCGGACATTGGCAACCCTTTCGTTACAGCTCCGATTATAGATTCACTGACCAATTCGTATAAATCATCACTTTTGGCACTGGAATTTATGAAAAGCAGTCGGTGCTCTTCGTTCCAGTAGAGGATTAGCAAGTTGTACTTGATCGTGTCAAATACATCCAAGGTGGTCCACTTGGGGGATTGCTTCTCCTGGGTGACAATGATGGTGGCGGAAAGCTCGGGGCTGTAACTGCGGTAGACCAGCTTGTTGGTGCTGGGGAAGTCAATCTCGCGCTCTAGATCCGGAGTGAAGGCCGGCGCATAGATTTTGACGTGCAGAAACGGCTTCAGGCTATATAGCGAAATGTCGACCGTCTCTTCCGTGGATTCGGTAGGTGCATTGAATTGGCTGAGCATTTCCCTCGTAACCACCTCCTCATCGATACGGGAGGCACTCAGATTCTGAATGATGTCCTGCCAAACAGCTCCCTCCTTGTAGAGCTTGCCGATTTCATCCTCAATCTCGTTGGGCAGGGCAACAAACTTTGCCAGCCCAATGTCCGAACTATTGGTTCTGGCAAACCGACCGATAAACTGCAGGGTGACTTCCAGCGATCTATGGGGCGTATGCACTGCCGCGATCTTTAGATTAGGAAAGTCAAATCCCTCTCCCAGCATATTGACGCACACGATGCCATCCAATTCACCCTTCTTCAGCTTGGTAATGGTCTGCTTGATGTAGCCGTACGTTAAGCCACTGTGAATGAGCCGCAGCTTTAAGCTCGTGTTTTTGGTGTAGAGTTCATGAAGCTCCTTCGCCCGGGACTTTCGATCCGTGCGGACCATGATATAGTGTTTCAAGTTGTTACGCCGGTCCTCAGCAAAGATCTCGGCGGCTTTAGTAGCAATGGCCAAGTCGGAGCTTGCAAAACCATGTTCGGCAGCGGCCTCAAATTTAACCTGACCGAATACGTTACTCTCGAAGGATTTTCGGAGTGGATAAGAAAAGATGAAGTCGCCCTTGATTTCCTTTTTGTCGCGCCGAAACGGGGTCGCCGTGAACAGGATCTTTTTGGCACTTGGTAGGGAATCCAGAATGGCCTGCCAACTGCCGGCTGCACTGTGGTGCGCCTCGTCTACCAGAATCAAGTCAAACAATCCCTCGGGTACCCTTGCCACGTCTTTAATGGCCGGACTCACGCTGTTGGGTGTGCTCACGACGACGTCATACTGGTCCATGGCGAGCCAGTCGGCCTCGGTTTTAACGTACCCTTCCACTTCGTGAACGCTGGGATTATCTGCGGCAGGCACTTGGACGGCGTCGAGGGCACCAATTTTACGCAAGACGGCCAAATCTTTGTAATCGTCGTGGATTTGGCTTCTAACCAGCCGGGAGGGAGTAATGACTAAGACCCTGGTTGCCCGCAGCAGGAATGGCGTCAGCATCAACACAGCCGTTTTTCCCGAGCCTGTGGGCATGGTAACCACCGCTGGTGTTTCTTTCAAAACAAAATGGGCTGATATTGCCCCCAAAGCCCCAATCTGGGAATCCCGAAGCCCATTTTTAGCTTCTTGGACGCCTTCTATAGCTGGAATTGCAAGCGGGTAGCGGATGGCAATGTGACGATCCAGGAAATAAGAAGACATAGCTAGTTGGCAAAAAGTGAAGGGTATATTGTTCCTAGCTTCCTTTTCCTGCTATTGGGTCAAGCATTGGTCACCAAAACCGTATTCTTGGAATTAGAATTTTTTGCCGCGCTACTCGCAGAAGGTCGAAACTTCAAGACCGCTAAAGTAGCCGTTTTCTATGACCAGCGGAGGAGCTTAATACTAGCTTTTACATGCACTGTACGGTGTCAGAAACGGCAGCTTATTCGCGACACCAAATTACTTCTCCCAGTTGAGGGAGATGACGAATACGCATTTTTTAATCATTGATGAAGAGCTGTTTCTCCCACAGTCCAACTCCAATTTGACCGTCAATGTTCGCCACATGACTCCTGATGATCAAGAGTTTCCTGCTTTGATTGGAGGATATAGATGCTTGTAGACATAGAAGGCCCAAGAGGTGGTGAATACAGCATTAATCATGAGGTTTCCATGCGGCTACGGAAGAACTGCCCCGTCTCCTCATCTTCAAAGTATACGTAGCAGCCCTTCATGCCCCGGGTCATCAGCACCTTGTAAGTATTGCGGAAGAACTCCACCCGCTCCTGATCGGTGAGCCGGCTCTGCTTCAGCGAGCTGTCGTGCGTCGCTTGGCTGTTGGCCATCCAAGACTGCTGGGCAAACCGGTAGGTTAGGTCGCGACCAACGATGACACCAACGTAGTCAAATTCAAAGCCCTGGGCCGTAAAGACGCACCCCACCTGCTCAAATCCGCCCGGTTCGGTGGCCCAGAGCGAGGACTTGGGAATACCGGGGGCCAGACGCTTCTTCGTCGACTTAGCATTCCACGGCCGGCGGTAGCTGATACCTGGCTGCTCAATCACCACATCCTCCACTAGGTAACCTTCGTCGGTTGGCTCGGACCAGGGCCAGCAGAAGCCGGCGACCATGCGGGCCGTGTGACCCTGCTGCAGCTGCGACTGCAGCAGCTCCTCCACGGCCATCGGGGTGGGCACGATCCGGAAATCATAACCCTCACCCGTGCCCCAGAGCACATTGGCCGTCCGCTTAATGCCTAGGGTATTGTCCAGCCAATTGATAAAGCCCGAGGAGCCGCTGCAGCGAAACTGCGCTTCCAGCTCGTGCTCTTTCACCACGGCCCCCGCTTGCTCGGCCTCCTGCCGCAGCATGTCGTAGGAGCCGATCTCGCCGGGGCGCACCCGCTGAAAGTCGTCGAGAAAAAACACCGTGACCATGGCCGCGCGCAGCAGCTCCTGCACCTGGTTGAGCCCGCTGCGTTTATCAGCCGCCGTAAACCGGTCCACGCTGGAGGAGCGGATGCGGTGGGCCTCGTCGCAGAGCAGCACGTCCAGCGCGTTCTCCGGGGCGGTAGCGTAGGCATTGAAATAGGTGAAGAAGGAGCGGCCCCGCCAGCCGAATTTGTCGCGCAGCGTCTCGGTAAAGGCTTTGGAGCCGGTGGCATAGTGCGCTTTGTAGCCTTGGCTCATTAGATCGGCCAGAAGGTTCAGGGCCACGACCGACTTGCCTGTACCGGGACCGCCCTTGACCAGGATAGCCGTTTTCTGGCCCGACTCGCGTGCGGCCAGCACGGCGGCAAACACCTGGTCGTAGACCAGCATCTGCTCATCCAGCAGCACGTAGGTCGCGTCCGTATCGATGAGGCTGACCACGTGATCCAGCAGCTTCTTGCTGGGCGCGTAGCGTCCCTGCTCAATGCGCCGCAGGGGCTCCAGGCCCTGCCCGCCGCCCAGGCGCCGCTGCAAAAAGTCACCCAGCTCCGTGCGCTGCTGCTGGCCAAATACCGGGAAGGATTCCAGCAGGCGATCAAACTTGGGTGCCAGCACCGCGTCAGCAGCCCCGAAGTGGTAGTTGTGCAGGTAGGAGCAGGCGTGCAGCTTGATGCGGTCGGACTCGCCGTTGAAGGCCGTGTGCACCTCGCGCAGGTAGCTGCGGTACTGCCCCACCTGCGCCGAAGGGTGAAGCACATCCTTTTTGGCGCCGTCCAGCCAGGTAACCACCTCGTGCTGCCCAGCCGACGGCTCTGTGCGCGACCACTGCTTGAGCTCGATGATGACGGCCCGCGGCTCCTGGCGGATGTCCGTGCCGCAGATCAGACAGTCCAGCCGCTTGGAGGTCAGGGGCAACTGGTACTCCAGCAGCACGCCGTGGTCCAGCAAGCCGGCCTGCTGGAATACCTCACTGACGGCCTGCAGGCTGTTCTGCCAGGACAGGATCTCGCCTTCGCGGGCCTGGTCGCGGTACTGCTCAAAGTAGGCCTGCTTGAGCAGGCCCACGATGGCCTGGTGGGCCGTGGCCGTGATAAATTCGGCGGAGCTGCCGGCGTACAGTCGCATTAGCGGGGATTGGATAGGTAGCGTAATTCGGAAAGGAGCAGATACTCATCGCTCGACTCGCGCAGGTAGGCCAGCTGGCTACGCAGCGCGTCGGCGGGAGGCAACTCCAGCAGCTCATCGCTGACGAAGAAAACCGCTTTGGCACGGGCCCGGCTCAAAGCCACGTTTAGTCGATTGGGCAGTAGCAGAAAGCGGCGGACCAGGCGCAGATACTCAGGGCTGTTAGCGGCAAAGGAAACCAGAATCAGCTCTACGCTGGCCCCCTGCACGCGCTCGACGGTATCGACGATTAGCTCTTTGGGTACTGCATCCAGGCGTAGGCGCAGCGCCTGCCGAATGGCCAGGACCTGCCGGCGGAAGGGCGCCACCACCGCGATTTCCCGGGCCGGCAGTCCGGCTGCCAGGCTGATGGCCACCAATTCCGCTATGGCCTGCGCTTCGGGTAGGTTTTCCTGCTCACAAGGCTCTTCGGTGGCATTGTTTACCCAGATCAGGGAAGCTTCCGGCCGGAGTACCCGGGCGATGGGGGCTGGAATTGTCGCTGGCAGCGCCAAACGCAGCCGGTGGCCCTGGGCGGCGGGAGCCGATTTAAGAAAGGACGTTAGGGTGTCAGCGTCCCGGTAGTAGAGCGTCCCGATAAGGTTGCTCAGCGGCGCGTTCAGTCGATAGGTGGTGTCGAGGGCAACCACGGCTTCGGGCTGCATCTGCCGGACCTGCTCAAATAGGGAGCGGGACAGCGGGTCACTGACCAGGCCGGGGTGGTAGATGGGCGGCATCTGGGCATCGTCCCCAAAGAGCATGACCGAGCCTGCCCCGAGTGAGCCCACCGCCAGCCCGTAGGTAAGCGGAATCTGCCCGGCCTCATCCACCAGCACGACCGTGGGCGCAAAGCCCGTAGTACGCAGCCCCAGATGCACGAGGGCCGCATAGTAAGACATGCCGATCACGCAGAACCCCGGCCGCTTCTTCTGCTTGTATAGGCGCTGAAACTCGGCGTAAGGCAAGCTGGGAATGGACTCGTCCAGCCCTTCCGCTTTGAGCACCTCGCCGATCTTGAACACGCTCAACTGAGAATCCAGGGCGCGGATGGCGTTCAGACAGTTGTTGACGGCCTGATGGGTGTGGGCCAGCACCACGATGCGCTGCTTCTTGCGGGCCAGCTGCTGGGCTGTTAGCGCCAGCACGTGCGTCTTGCCCGTGCCGGGCGGCCCCTGCACGGCCAGCAGGGAGGGCCGGCGCGTGCCACGGCGTACCACCCGCCGCTGCGAATCATTGAGTTGGCCGGCCACGTCCGTCAGTTGCTCCTCACTCAGCTCCAGTCCCCCGAACTGCTGGGGGGTGATCTTACGCTCGCCCCAGAGCAGGTCCAGGAAAGCAGCCCCGGGCGCGCCCGGCTCCAGTCGGCGCACCGATTGAATGATGGGATCCAGCAGCTGGCTCTTGTTGGACTGCAGCACGATCTGCGTAGCCGGCCGCACGTCGAAGTAGGCATGCAGCAGCACCAGAATCTCGCTGAAGCCGTTCTCGGCGATCGTGGCCGTGCTCCAGCGCCCGTTCAGGCTGATCTCCACCCAGTCGCCGGGCTTCCAGCGCGTGAGGTTCTCCTCGCAGGCCAGCAAGACCTCCACGCCTTCCTGGCGCAGCGGCCGCAGGTTCACAACGGCCAGGCCGCGCTGCACCCGCTCGGGCAGGCCCATGGCGTCAATCTGCCGAATGTCGGCCTCTACCAGCTCCTTTTCCTGCTCCAGGTAGGTCAGCAGCTCAGTGGTCTGCATCGGCCAGCAACTGCTGCAGGTGGGCCCGGGTCTGGGCGTCCTGCACGTACAAATACACGCCCTTGGTGGCGCGGGTCAGCAGAATGCGGTAGCCTTTGAGCACGGCCAGCAGGAGCTGATCCAGCCCGTCGGCTTGCTTCAAGGCCTTCTTGGACTTGGTGCTGGCAAAAGCGGTTTCGTGCACGTGCTCCGGATCGACCATCCACCGGCCCTCTCGCCAAATTAAGTCATTGAGCCAGAGCAGGCCGATATAGTCAAAGTCAAACCCCCGCACGACGTAGGGGCAGCCCACTTCGGCCAGTGGGTTCTGGTGCATTCTTGATCCTTCCGGAGCCTGCACGTACAGTGTGTAGTCCTCGGCCGGGGCGTAGTTCCAGGGCCGGGACCAGGACTGGCGCTGGCCGCTGGAATCAAGGTAGGAGAGGTAGAAATCCTGGTTTTTCGGCGCGACGCCGTGCACGTCGGTGGCCTTCTTGGTTTTCCATTCCACTGAGTAACTGGAAAGCAACCGCACCAGCTGCCCATCAGCGTGGTGCTGGCCGAGCACGGACTCCAACTCCGTGGGCGAGTCTACCAGCTGTAGCCCGAACGGCGCATCCGGCTTGGCCGGCGTCTTGCGCCAGTCCAGGGTGGTCGGCTCGTCATGGATACCAAACAAGCCCTCCATCCACTCCACATACTCGGTGGAGCCGCCGCAGCGGTACTGCGCCCCGCTCAAATCGACCGTATGCACCTGAGCCCCGAAGTCCTGGGCAAAGCGCTCCAGGTCGGCCGGAGTGGTGGTTTCGTTGTCGCGGTAGCTCTGCTTGGCGTCGAGCAGGAACACGCTGACCTGGGAGCAGCGCATGATGTGCCAGGCCTGAGGGCCGGCCTGCAGGCACCAGCCGGCGGAGAAGCCGATGTCGTGCCCTTCGGGGTTGATCAGGGCGTGCGCTTCGTCGACCACCGAGAGGAAGTTCATGTCGTCGGGCGTCTTGAAGTCCCCGATCTCCTGCCGCAGCACCTTCAGGTTCTCGCGCCAGGAGAAGGGCTTCATGGTGTAGCCCTCGCCCTGCAGCTGCTTAACCTGCTTGCCGTAGAGGCCGGGATTGAACTGGTTGGCGGGCAGCACGTGGTACTGGGCCCCGGTGATTTTACTGGCGGTGTCGAACACGTGCTTCATGTTCGTCTTCTGCGAGCTGGATGTCGTCACGAATGCCACGTTGCCGCGCGCGTTGTGGCGCAAGGCAGCCTCCACCCACAGGTTGGTGGCCAGGGCCGACTTGCCTGAGCCAGGCGGGCCCAGCACCAGCACCACGTGCTTCTGCTTAGGCTGCTGGCTGGCCTGCTCAATGGTCTGCAAGGCCAGCTCGTAGCCCAGGCGCTGCTTGTCCAGCAGCTCAAAGGGCCGGGAAGATGTATTGCGCAGGGAGCTGGCGACCTGCCGCAGCATGTTGCGGTCCTGCTTGTAGGTGCCGCGCTCAAAGTCGTGGGCAAACTGCTCGTCAGACTCCTGCAGCAGGCCAGCCAGGTGGCCAGCGAGCGTGCCCACGTCCTTGCCGGCACTGAATACCGGGTAGGTGCTGGTTAGCGAAGTGTGCGGTGGCTGGGTGTAGGCTGCTACGCTGGTCGTAGTCGTAAAGTACACGCACCCGTCTACCTGGGCCTGGTAGGCGTGCACGGCCGAGTGGAAGCGTTGGCAGTAGAGCGTATAGCCGCGCACCTGATCGGAGGGGTGCAGGCGATCCTGGCCGTGGTGGCGAATCAGGGCCTCGCTCACGCCCGGTTCGTCATCCTTGGTGTCCCAGTCCTTGAGCTCTACGATGACTACTTGCGCTTGGCCCTGGGCATTGCGCCCGAGTAGCACGACGTCGCACCAGGCCGAGGCGGCGGGCAGCTTGTATTCCAGCGTAACGCTGCCAAGGTATAGGTGTGCGCCCTTGATTTTTTGATTGAGCTGCTGGGCCTGCGCCAGCACTACGGACATCCGGGGCAGGGATTTCTGCCAGGCTTGTCGCTCGGCGGGCGTATCACGACCCGTGGTATACATGAGCTCGTCAATCAGCCCGTTCATGTCGGACTCTACGCGGTCGCAGAAAGTATCAATCGTAAATATCACGTCAGCTTGAATACAGGCAAATGGGGACTCAAGGTACCAATCTGAAGCTAATTAATGCACGGAAATACCTGAAGGGTAGAGGGGGGAAGCACAGGTTGCCATCCTTGCTTTTATCGATTAAATTCAAAGGCAGCTCAGGGGTGTAATCGACCTTAAGATTTAAAATTCAGCGGCTTGCTATACATATAAGCTTTTAAATTAATCTTGCACCGAAGCGTTGATGCGTCCATAGAAAGCAAGTTCGGGTCACAGATAATAAGGGTATGGCGTCGATCTCTACTTGTCGCCATGTTAAACACATAGTGTTTTAGGAGGTGAGCCGTTTTATTGTGAGGGAGGATAAGCACACGTCCATATTATGCCCTGAACGCGTGAGGTCGTTTTAATCAGGGTATGCTGGTAGCATCCGTCAGCCAACCCAGGGTCGTCCAAGAAAGTGCTATCTCAACCATAGCAGAAGCGGGCCTTGTAGCCGCCTATATTACTTATCTGCAATTGCACCTACTAGTTTAGCAACGATCATTCTAAAGCCATCTCTAACAGGTGCTGCTATATGTGTCAGCGATGCCTGATTTGCCACTGCCTTGAGAAGCGTCAAGAGTTGCACGCCAATATTTTGTTTATATATTCATATAAAAACACTTCCACTTTATGAGATACACCCTATTTCTGTCTATATGGATGTTTTGCGCATTGGGCGCTCGGGCCCAGACACCTTATGATTCTGAGGGCCTTATAAAGTATGATTACCTGACCCACAAAACCGATAAGCCTATTCCGTTTGACCGATCCTTTACCCTAACTATCGAGCACCTGACGGTCAAAGACGTGCTGGACGTACATGCTTACGAGTCCAGGTATGCGCACGGCAGGCGGCAACTGGTCATGACCGTTATTGACCCTGCGACAGGCGAGGGTGTTACGAGTAAGCAGAAAGCTGTGGAGGAAGCCCAGTTAACCTTGGAGGCGAAAGCTAAGGCTGCCGATGGGGTGCCTCTAACAGCGGAGGAAATTAAGGCAGCGGCTAAGCCAGCCAGGACTTTGCGGGCTGTGAAAGACGTGGCCTTAACCTATCACGTTACTGCTACGGGCATCGACATCTTCTTTCCCCCTCTAAAGCCCAACAAGGTATTTGACATTGAGATTATACAGAAGTTCTCGCCGGATAACTCGACCGCGCTTCTCGATGTGAATGCGTTACTACAGCAAAGCAAGACCGACCCGGCCCGTGTGGCCGAAAAGAAAATGGAACCGGTTGCCAAGCGCAAGTACGACCAGTTGGCAGGCCAAGTCCTCAACGCCGACCTGCAACGAACGGCGCTGGACTTCGATTACGCTGAGTACAGTACATTCTACCAGGCTACCCTGGATACCGTTTACACCCGTTTATCCAACCCAGCGAAGTTTGACGTCGCGGCACCACTTACCCAAGCGCAAATCCAGGCGATGGGCATAGCGGTCAAGATGGCGAAGCTCGGATTCCAGCGGGTAGGGGACGGCCTGGAACTGCTTGCCGGTACTCGCTACCGAGATATGCAACTCGGGCTGCTTAATGCCACCAGATTGTATCAGGACCAGCCTACGGAGATGGAATATTTGCACAGGCGCTTACAAAACCTGGAAGCGAACATCGCTTACTGCGATAGTTTGCAGCAGCTGGTAGACGCGGCAATTGTCAGTGGCAGCACGCCTGTGCCAGTCGTCCTAAGAAGCGCCCGGCAGGTCGTCTCAGACATACGCGCTGGGATGCGCAAAAATTACGGACGACTGGCGAGTGGCGGGAAAACCATCCAAAGCTTAATTGATAAGACGGATAAAATACTGCAAAGCACGACGCTGGTCGGTGGCACGGTGGCCAGTGACTTGAAGACTGCTGGGGGCAACGTCCTTTTCCTTGATGCTGGTCTGACCAACATAGCTGTGCCTAATCTCCGTGATGAGTTGGTGTACCTACCACGCCTGTACTGGGGTGTAAACATTTACTTCCGCCCAATCGACAAAAACACGCGGCGTAATCGGTTTCCCAAATATTTTGACCCGCCCTTAAAGACCGGAGGCAATGACTCGCAGGGGTATGGCCCGGATTACGGCTTCGTAACGCGCAACTCAGTCTGGCAGCACCTCTCGCTTAATCTAGGCTTTACGCTGGGTACCCTGCCCAACAGCGAATTCGACAACCTGTACAACAACATGTCGCTCCTAGTCGGGCCGGCCTACCGGTTCCGGCGGGCATTCAAGGTCAGCGGCGGGCTGGCCCTGCTCAAGCGCACTTCCAAGCACCCGGAGACGTCCAACAAGGTCGTTACGCCAGGCATGTACCTGTCACTCTCCACCGACATTGATTTCATCCAAGGGCTGAAGGATGTCACTTCCCTTCTATTTAAATGAAACAGCTCGTTTTTCTGTTCCTTGCCGCCGGCCTGCTGACCGGGTGCGAAAAAGATGTACCTGTGGGGGACGTGCTGCAAGCTTTTACCGTGAGCCCCCGCACCTTGGAAGCTGATGGGCAATCTACGGCGGAGGTTAGCGTGAAACTGCCGCCCGAAACCAGTGCGGATCGGCGCAACGTGGTGTTCACCGCTGGGAAGGGATTGTTTTCCCCGGCAGGCACAGCCAAGTACACGGCCAAAGCCGAGTTCATCAACGGAGAGTTGATCGCCAAAGCCACCTTGCGCATGCCCCTGCAGCCCGGCTCCGTTGAGGTGACCGCCCAACTCGAGTACGACAGCCCCGTGCAGGAGTACGCGCTGAAGGACGTTATCGAAGCCACCCCTTCAGTACCCGCCTCCCTGGTTATTGAGCCAAACCGCTTCGGTTTGGGCACCAACTTTACCGGTGAAGTGCGGCTGGTGGGGACGCTGCGTAATACGCAGCGGCGAAACGTGTCGACGGGTAACCGGGTTTTGTTTGAAGACTTTCTGCCTAGCGGCACCCGGGCCAACGGACGGTTTCGCAATAACCAGCTCCAGTCGAACGACACGTCCCGGGTAAGTACAGTCTATGCGGCCTCAGCCTACCCACTTGGCACAACCATCAAAGTCCGGGGCACAGTGCTCGACGCGAATGGCCTTAAAACCCGGGTGGCGGATTCCGTCCTGCTCACCGTCAACTTTTAATCCATCATTAACCTGATAAATCGTATGGCCAGACTCACCGCCGAGCAGCAGCACGAGGTGCAAGAGCTCTTGAAAAAGCTTCCCTTGTTGGAGCTCATCAACCAGCACTTACAGGACCAACACCAGGGAGGGGAGTATGAAGTAGTAGCGATTCAGGTTCAGCCTAAAGCGGCGGTGGCGAACATTGCCGCCGAAGAAGTAGGCTTGATTGCCCCAGCAGTAAAAAGCTTAGTCGCTGATGCCCCCAGAAGCTGCCGCTGCCCGCACGGACGCACGGGCGTGAGTGTTGTCAGCCGCAACGGGAGTATCCGTTGCCGGTGCACACACTCTTAGTGAATTAAGCTAACCGCACCCACTAACTTGGTATCCGCTTTAAGACCCTGGAACTAGGAATCGGCCCCCACCAGCCCGGTGGACAAGTTCTTGCTCGTTGGGTTTGCCGTCATAGGGGAGTTAGATCGTGCGAGCACCCTCCAGAAAACCAACGCCGGCCATCAGCTGGCGTTTGCGCAGGCAATCACATTGAACGACGAAAAGGAACTCCACCCCGAGAGCTTGGCAAGAGTAAAAAAACATTGGCAAATAGGCTAAGGGAATTTTTAATCCCACTGCTTTAAGCACAAGCCAATAAGGATTCGGCAGCTATCATGACAGTTGGTCATACTTGGTGGCTGATCCTTTCGCTTTGTCGGCCGGATACCTCTCCGCGTTGCGGGCAAGCTTTTCGCGCATCAGCTCGGCAATGTCCCAGTCGTATTTGTCGGCCAATTGAAAAGCGTAGAGCAGCACGTCGGCGAGCTCCTCCCGGACCTTATCGGGACTGGCCTGCTCAGCCGTCTTCCACAGGAACTGCTCGTTGAGCTCGGCGGCCTCAATGCTCAGGGCCAGCGCCAGGTCCTTGGCGTTGTGAAACTGCGCCCAGTCCCGCTCGTCGCGGAACTGGCGCAGCTGCTCCAGCAGCTCGTCGATGGGGCTACTCATCCTTTCCTTTGTGCATGGCCCGGGCCATTTCCAGCTCCTTGCCAAAGTCCAGCCCGGTATCCAGGCTGGGGTCCAGCTGCCGGAAGCCGGTGTACATGCCGGTGAGCAGGTGCAAAGCCGAGTACTTTTTGCCCGGTACCGAGGCCAAGTTGTACTTCTGAGCGGAGTCCTTTGGGTCCAGGCCGGAGCGGCCCAGCATGGCAATCTCAAAGGTGATGTCCTGCACCTGCTGGCGCGACTTGCCGTCGAAGTGCTTGAGCCAGTCCAGGCAGTAAAACATGACGGCCATGCCGCCGGCGGGGCTGTCGGCAAAGGACATCTGGCCCTGGTGGGCGTCGGCGGGCTCGGGCTCATCGAGTCCCAAAGGGTCGCGCTCGATACGGGCCAGCAGGTCTTCGGGGGAGGCCTGCCCCGCTGGCTCGTCGGTGGGCGCCAGGAAGGGGGCCACGTCAGCAGAAGCCGATGACTGCTCCCGGCGTACTGTCGTCTCGTCCTTCAACTCAAAGTAAGCAGCCAGCCCCAGGTCTTCGCCCCAGTGCTGCACCAGCTCGTATTCCTCGCCGGGCTGCCGGTCGGCCCGGTATTCCTGGTATTCCGACCACAGCCGCTCGGCTTCCTTCACCTGCAGGGCCGGGGCTTTGAAGTCGGGCAGGGCATCGTAGCCAAACAAGTCCCGGAACTGTAGGGCCATCACCAGGTTGAGCACCGTGCTGGCCTTATGTACGGCCGGCGGAGAGTATTCCTGCGCATGCTTGTTGCGGACGGCTTCCGTTGCTTCGCGCAGCAGCTTGAGCAGGGAGAGGAACTGTAGGGGCCGGGCCTCGGGAAACTCCCGGTACAGGAAGTCCTCGATAAATAGGTCGATAGGCTGGTTGTACACCTGGCGCATCATCCCCTCGAAGAGCGAATTGATGTAGCTGGTAATGTTCTGCTCCGGGAAGCCGGTCTTCTGCAGCTTCTTGAGCTGAGGCTCGGCGGCCCGGATAAACTTCTCCTTGCTTTTGCCAGTGGTCGTGAACAACAGGTTGCCGTCCGCGGCCCGGGCCTGCAGGATGAAGTCCAGGTGCACTATCTCGTGCATGATCAGGTGCTCCACGGCCGGGTAACCGGGCTTGAAGCGCACCTGGTGGTAGCGGCGGCCGTAATTCTCGGCAATCTCCAGCTTGGCGGCCGTCGGAATGAGTGGGTCCTCATCCACGCGGATCTCCAGCCCGGCCCGGTCCTGTACCGCTTCCTGGTACTCGTTGGCAATGGCGAAGGTGTTGGTGCTGTTCAGGTACTGGGTGGCCGTCTCGGTGGCCAGAGCCAAGCTGGCCCGCAGGATGGGGTCGCCGGGGCGGGCGTTGCGCAGGGCACGCGTGGCCAAGTAAAACGCCGACGCGTAGTCGCGGCGTTGCTGGCTGACCATGGCCAGGGCATAAAGCGTGTTGGGGTAGTCGGGTTCGATTTCGTGGGCAATCTCGAAGTAGCGCTCGGCCTCCTGATGGCGGCCCAGCTGCATGAGGTTGCCGCCGATGTTGTTGATGGCAATGAAATCCTTGGGGTTTACCGCCAGGGCCTGGTCGTAAAAGGTCTTGGCGGATTTCAGATCGTCCTTCTGGCGGGCGTAGATGTTGCCCGCCATGATCAGGGCGTAGCCGTTGCGCGGATCCCAGCGCAGTGCGTCAATCAGAGCGTCCAGCGCTTCATCGGGCTGGCCCAGCTCGGAGAGTACCTGGCCCAGCACGCGGTGATACTCGGAGACGGTCGGATTTTGCTGGATGAGCTGCCGCAAACGCGGCAGGGCCCGTTGAAACTGGCGGGCCTCGCACTGGCGCAGCACCTTGTCGTACTCCGCTTTCTGGCTGCTGATGGCTTTGGTATCAATCTTTACTTCCACCACTGCCCCCTTGATAGTAACAGTGGGGCGGTAGGGGCCAAAGGTGTAGAAGTCGGTCAGGTGCTCAACGAGCTTTTCCGGGTTCTGGCCGAAGATCTCGGCGTCCGGGAAAAGGCTGTAAAGAAAGTCGTTGAGAGGATGTTGGATGATCATGTAAAGGGTCCCGGCTGATTGCTACAGGAGACAAAGGTACTTTAATCATCGAAGCAGGATTTGCCAATTACTGTCCGGATCATGGATTGCCAGGTCCAGGAAAGCTTCGTTCGCGTTGCTCAGGTCGCCATGCATGGATGGGTGAAACTCTGAAGGTGCTGATTTGTGGATACTGACTACATTTTGGCAGGTGTTATAGAAGAGCGGTGAAAAAGGAGCTGATGCCTTTTTCCTCCACCCCGATCACATGACCACGATCCAGAAACCGATTAAATTCCTCACACGAAGTTTCCGGTATCAGCGCGCAGTTGTGGCAGGCGGCCATGTTGCAGGAGTCCGGCCCCTGACCTGCCTCTCCGGCTTCCATACAGATCGGATCGGTGGCACACCACTCGGCCTGAGAGAGTGCCCGCCTGATGATGATCTCCAGATTAGCCGGCTCGCCGGAACGGACCAGTCCGCCCATGGTCCCATCCGAATCCCCGGCAGCGGTATAAATCAGCAGGCCTGCCATGGGCTTATCAGGGTCACTTGAAACGTAGAGACGTTCGCGCAGCGAGGCTGAGCTGTACCCACATTCAAATACCAGCTGGTTTATAAGCAGGTGGGCAAAGGTGTGGATCAAGACAAAGCGAGGTCCGTCCAGATGTCCTTCCTGGTATCGCATGGTACTCTCATAACGACTGTGAAGTTTATCGAACCGCTGGTTAAGGGGTGATCTGGCTTCGGAATCCTCATCTTTTCCCCAAACCCTGAGCTGATCCTCGTCGAACTGGATAAAGATGCCCTCCCCGTAGGTAAGCGAAGCGGGAAGCCAGTTTTCACTAGGTATGTCGGCAGCCTCGGGCACAGCCCGCAGCAGGTCTCGTTTCATTTCCGGGGTAAGCGCTGGCCCACCACCGGGCATTACGCGCGTGAATCCGGTCAGCACCCTCGTTTCCCGGAGCCGCTCGACCAGCATGACTTTGGAAAAACAGCTTCGGATTTCCTCGCTGTAGTTTTCCTGTCCAGGATCACGAATGGTCAGAAGTCTTCCCGAACGTTCCTTCAGCAGTACCTCGTACTCTTCCCGTCGGTAGGCCACTTCATCGGGATATTCGTTCCCTGGATCCGTGCCGGAATCGGAAGGTTTTTCGCGTAGGCCACAGACAATTCCGATGGCAGCGTCCAGGATCTCATCCGGTACCACATCTTCCCGAAGTTTCAGAACAGAACGAAACGTTTTCCGGGCCGGAGGGATCTTTAAAGCCCCCGACTTGATGGCGGGTCTAAGGTCCGCCAGGTCCGGGTCATTAACTTTTATAAGCAGTTCATCTGAGATGCCTGATCCTTCCGCCGGAGGAAGAAAGATGGAACTGACTGTGTCGCCAAAATACAGATTGGATGCGTTGAGCAAACTACCCTGTATGTGGCGCCCGCAGTCTCCTTTACCCTGGTCCCCCACTACTGCCCATGGCCGGGCACCCCGGCATGTGTAAAGGATACCATCCCCGGCCAGTGTGGTGCTAAGCCGTGTGGTCTGCTCATCACGATTGGATTCCAGAACGCCGCCCATATTGCGGGGGCTAACCGATCCACAGCTACAGCTTACCTGAATGCTGCTCAGTTCTGCGCCTCCCATTGCCTTTAACCGCATCGGCATGGTGCACGTAGGTTCAACCTGCCGGTGAACCCACTCCCGCCACGGGAAGTCACTCATATGTCCGTGGTCACACATCGCTACGAAGCGCACCTGAAACATTCTCACCTTTTTGCCTCCGGAGTGGTTTGTGGTGTTTTCACAGTAAACGGCCATGTCCGTAGTCGGGCTGGCCTGCCGCATCAGCCCGCAATAGGGCTCCGGACAGAAGTGCCAGGAGGGAAAGCGCTGTGAAGGAATGCTAAGCTTGGCATTCTTTTTCCGGCGGAGGTTGAAATCCGGCGGAAGCCGGAAATGATCCGTCCCCAAACGACGACTTAGTCTTGGTTCATCCACCCGAAAACTGTCAACATCGAGCGTGGGACTGTCAGCCGTCGAAGGAAACCACTTATCAATGGCGGAAGTAACATGCGTGATGCCCTTTTCATCCGTGAGCAACGCGCCGGAACCAAAGGGAGAAATCAGCTGACTGCGGCGAACCTGTGTCATATATGCAGGGAGTTAGAGTTTAAAATACCGGCCTTTAGGCTACAGGTAGCATCTACATTGCGCATGGACCCAGGCAGGGCCCACTGGCGATTACCTGAAACTGGTTCAGCCTCCCCGGCCGGATAGGTCAGACCGGGGGATAGAGTCTGAGCCTCTATGGTGTCCTGCCATGTCTGGGGCTGCCAGTCTTCCCACTCTGAGCGGCGAAGTGCCAGCATGGCAGACACCTCGCTCTCCGCACCGGGAGCAATGGTGCGCACCCGGGGCAGTATGATCCGATCCCGCAGCTCGTCAAGCGCTTTGCGTATTGGGATCATCTGATCCGGCGTTATACTGACTGGGAGGCGCTGCCGTACCCAGCAGATCATCAGGGCATGCAGTGCCCGGTCCAGGGCCGGCGGTGAGAAGGGGGTCAGACTTGTGGGCTCGACCTGCGCATATAGCCGTTCATGGTAGGAGCGAAACTGCTCAAAATGCGAACGGTCCCGGGGCTTGGAAGGCGAATACAGGGTAACTACTACCCCCGGCCGCTCCCAGGTACGACGCCCTACCCGGCCCGAAACCTGAATGTACTGAGCAGTCGTCTTCGGCTGCCCGACAATGGCCATCAGCGCCAGACGATCGATGTCCACGCCTACCTCGATGATGTTGGAGGCCAGGCAGACGTCCACGGGGCGATTACCACAGGGACGCTCCATGTCCTCAATGAAGCCAACTACTTCCTCACTGGTGACCCTGCCGGTAAGTTCCAGAACCTGCCAGAGCCTGCGACGCAGCCGCTTACCACCAGATTGCTCAGGCTCCCGTCGGGACTGCACCCGCAGGTATTCCCGGATATCAGACTGGAATAGCGTGCTTGCGCCGCCCAGTTCCCGCAGGCTGTTGTAAAAGAGCAGCAGCGACCACCACGGGTCCTTTGCCTGATCGGAGCCGAAGCGGGTGGGAGAATGAAGCAGACTGGAAAAAGTGCGAACCTGTGCAGTCTGCAGCGAGCCGAGGCCGGGAGCATGAACGCCGACATGAATTCTTCCTGGCATTGCCTGCCCATTCACATTCAGGGAAGGAGCCGAGAAAAATGAGTCGGTGTGAACTAGGCCGGGCGGAGGGAACAGCGTTACCTGCTCCCGGGCGTACAGGTTTTTTATCTGCTCGCGGTAGCGCCTGACCGTTGCCGTGGAACTAATGATCTTGGGACGTACCGCGCTGCCGGTCCGACGGTCAGTGCACAGTTCCTCAATCACCCCTTCGTAGAGGCCCACGATGGAGCCAAGCGGACCGGCAATCAGATGAAGCTCGTCCTGTATGATGAGTCCGGGTGGACTTACTATTCTATGCCCGTCCGCATCGATTCCGAATAAGCTCCGGGCTTCCGGCCGGGCCGCGAGCTGGGCGAATTTATCTACCGTGCCGATAACCAGGGTGGGGCGCAGCTCATAGATATCCTCGTCCACGACGTATACCGGCAGAGTGCGGGAGGACGCGGAGCTGAAGTGGCAGCCCGCGTCCGGACAGGCAAATACCACCGTACGTTGAATACCGTCGCCGACTGCTTCCTGCTGGTAGCCCAGCACAAAATCGGCTGGAGCTGCGGCCATGCCCCTGCCCCGGCCAGCCCGGGCAGCCCGGGCAGGAAAGCCCGTAATGGCTGAGGCGCGAACCCCCATGCGTGCGTTGCACCAGGGGCAACGGCTGATGAGTAACGGATTTTTCGCTGTGCCTGCATTGCGACCCGTTAGTTCCTGCAGAGCTTTCAGCGCACCTGCCCGCCAGTTCGGCGTGGTTTCCCCGCCCAGCCAGAGACCAATGGAAACTACAGGAGCACCATTCAGCCGTTGGTCGGGGCTACGGGCGCGCAGCCACTCCATGGCACAGATCAGACGTGCCGCACGCTGGAACTGCTGAGCAGTCAACAGCCGCAGGGTATACCGCATCAGGATGTGTGTGCCCTGTAGTTCGCTATCCGGCGCCGTGAGGTAGCGGTAAAAAACGGCAAAGGCGGAAAGGCCCAGATAAGCTTCCGTTTTCCCGCCGCCCGTGGGAAACCAGATCAACTCTACATTCTCCCGCTGCAAATCGTCCCCCACAACGGCGGAGCGCAGGTTCATCAGGATAAACGCCAGCTGAAACGGACGCCAGTTGCCCCGCGTGCCGCCGGTCTCCGTCAGGTCAGGATCTGTAAAGGGGGCAAACGTCAGCTTTGCTTCGGCTTCATTCCATCGGGGTTCTCTCAGCGAGCCTCCCCGGCGCTGCTGGAGCAGGATTGCATGATTGGCCAAACGGAAGGCTTCTGCTGCCTCCTTATCCTGTCCCAGCCATTCAAGTCCCTCCCGCATGCGCTGTAGGCATTTCTCTGCCTCCTTCAGGTTGGAATTGGCAGCCGGCCGGAAGTGCGCGGCCAAGCCCTTAACTTCGGCGTGCCGATCGGCAATCCATTTCCCATACAGTTCAAGCAGGTTCCGTACGTCACTTAACCCGTCTTCACCGGGAGTCAGTCCAGCCAGCGGAGCCATGGGAATACTCAGCACAGCCCATTCGCCGGATTCATTCGGCATGCGGATGTCAGGAGTAAGTGCTGCCACCTCACATTGAGGCAGCATATCCGTTTTAACCGTCAGGGCTGCCCCCGACAGCGGTTCCGCCGTCCAGTCAGCCGCACAGCCGTGCCCGATGGCAAAAATGTGCTGGTTACGATAAAGCAGGGCCATGGAGGCTTCCTCTTCCCGGGCTGCCCTATCCAGGTGTCCCTCGCTTACTCCGGCTACGCTTGGATAGGGCAGTATCCGGGCTACGGGCTCTTCTCCGATAAGGATCCGAACTAGCATTTCAGCCTGAAACAGCGCCTTGCTGTCCTGTCCCCTTCTTTCTCCCGCTAAGGTGCGGTTAGTCAGAGCTACAGTCAGCAAGCGTATGTTATCCTTCTCCTGCCGGCGCGAGATTATCTGCACCTCCAGCTGCAACTGATCGCTGGTGAATTTAATTGTTTTCCGATACGTCGCATGTGGTCCGCACAGCTCCTCAGCGGCAATATGATCCAGAGTAATTTCGACCCCATGTCGATGCCACGTTGTGCCGGGCGCCGAAAGATCCTTCTGATTCTCATTCTCTTCACAGGCCTGTTTCCGATCAGCGGGCTCCTGCGCTGTGGTCGCACTGCCATCAACGGAGGCAATGGAACTTCCTGGCAAAGGACGCACGCGATTATAGCGCCCCCCGGCCACGTGAACTGCCAGTGCCATGCCTGGCATTATGTCTGCTACAAAGCTCAGCGCCATGCTGGAAGGCCGCCGGGCGTTTGCCAGTGTCAGGTCAAATTCACCATCGTCATCCGGTGCGTCGTCGTCCGGCGTTGAACTTTCCTCACCACCCACCCGCCGGAAGGTCACTTCCTCCTCATCAGCTTCTTCTTCCTTCTCATCCTCCGGCTCGTTCTGCGTGGGATTGGTGCCTTCAAATGCAGATGCCCCGATCGGGTAAAGGATGCCTACCCCGTACCGGCCTCCCGGTCTTTCACGGATAAGGGTTTCAGTCTCCGAGGGCTGTTCCGGACCGACCAGTTCCAGCCGAAGCGAACGCAGCAGTTTAGTGCGGTTGGCAGTGTTTTCAACAAGCATAATTAATGGCGGAGAAGCTCTGTAGGTTGGTTAGCGTAATTTCAGCGCTTTGATAAGGCCGGGGCTGACTTTCTCATCCATCAGCAGAAAAAGCTGATTGCGGGCTCTGGAGGCTGCTATATAGAAAAGCGCCACACCCTGCTGCCCCTCCAGTTCCCGAATATCAGTCACCACTACCACAGGGGCCTCCATGCCCTTGAAACTCTGGATGGTAGTGTAGGCGACCCGGTCATTGACCTTTCCCGGTGCACCAAACTGCAGCCTTTCTGCCCACTCCTGCTGCCCGGCAAGAACTGTAGCGGCGCAGCTCTCTTGGCCAAGTGGAGAAAGTATCACAATGTCCTGCGGCTGGTAGTGCACGCTGAGGAGTTCGCTGAGAATGTCACTTAGCCGGTTGATCTGCTGTTTGGCATTGGAATAAAACTGCATATCCGGGTCCACGCTCTGGCCGTCATCCGGTCGGAGGTGAGAGGCATAACCCGGTTTCAACCCTGAGTACTTCTGCACAAATGCACCAATCCGAGGGGTGTTGCGGCAGTTGTCCAGAAGCCGGTAAGGTGACCACATAATGTCAGGCCGCAGGTCACGCAGCGACTCCATGTCGGCCGTATCCGTCTGGTAAATATTCTGGGCAAAATCCCCGAAGAAGAGCCATTTCCCCCGGACAAGTCCCTGCGAAAGGCACAAATCGAGTATATCCAGGTACAGAGGGACCAGAAGGTCCTGAAATTCATCCACGACCAGCAGGTCGTACTGCCACTTGGCTGCGCCGGTCGCATCCACACTCAGGAGGGCATCAAGAGCCTGCTGAGGCAGCTGCTGTTTCCAGAAGTCGTCATTCCTGCCCGCTGCCCCGCCCGCCGGGATCTGAGCAACCCGCATCAGAAACCGGTGGAAGGTTCCGACTGTCAGGGCGGGGTTCTGGTCACCGAACTGCCGCTCCAGATAACTCCCCAGAAAACGGTTATAACACACGAACAGTACTTTCTTCCCCTCCAGCAGGGCCCGTCGCACCGCCTCAATGGCCAGCATGGTTTTACCCGTTCCGGCCGGCCCGTTGAAGAGCACCCTGGGATTGTCGGCCATGGCATCCAGGGCCTTCATCTGAACCTGGGTATAGTGCAGCACCTGCTCTTCCGATTCCAGCCGTCGAAGCTCCGGGGAGCGGAACACCTCAAAATCGGGACGCAGCAGCTGAACCAGTCGATCACACTGGCGACGGGTGGGTTCAGAGCCGTGTATGTCAAATCCGGGAATCCCCCGGTCCCGGATACGCCGGCGGATGTGGGATAAATTATCCAGCACCCAGCTGCGCAACCCGCGCAGCCGGATACCATGTGCGTCAATTACCTGCCATGGTTCCCATTCCGGGGAACGCAGGTCGAATCCCATCTGGGGAAAGGCAACGGCGGAACACAATGGTATTGCCGCCAGATCAGGCTGGCGCTGCGCGATGTATTTCCTTAGCGTGTGCATGCCCTCTGAGACCTGTTTAAAAGGGCTTAACTTCCGCTCCCTGGCTTTGCCGAACTCCCATTGTCCCTGGCTGACAGTGATTTCCTCATGGGACTTCACCTCAATACACAGTATGCCCTGCCCTGGAACGATGACAACGAAATCAATCTCGCCGGTGAGCCGGCGATGATGCCGGGCCAGATCAAGTGAGTGAAGAACCGTCCAGGCAATCGTGTCGGGATCATCCCGCAGCATTCTGAAAACTGTTTTCTCCCCGGGTGGGGCATCGCCCGGAACTACCGGGGGGTACATACGTGCCATATCTGATTTTACCGAAGTGTCAGTTTCAAAGGGCAAGGACCTGATTCAGCAGCCCCTGAGGAATTACTTCGATCGGCCCTGCATCGGCGGTGATCCGCATGAGGGTATATTCTACCCGGGTGCCTGGAATGGAGCGAACCATCCGGCCTTCCCGCTCCAGTTCAAGGGAATTAACCTTTCGGAAGAGACTGCGCACCTCAGAGGCAATGTGCACTCCGGCCCGCAGGTGGGCATTCTGCACCGCTGAGAGGCACCGCCAGTAATACTCCGTATCGGCACCCATCCCGACGTAGTCCAGTATAATGGCAAAATAGGCCGGGTTGTCGGGCCGGATAGTGCTGCCGTGAGCCCAGCCCCTGACATTTCCCTCTTCGGCGGAAAGGCAGCCGGCAGCTCGCAGCTCTGTGGCGACCCGGGCTAGGGTGCTGGAAGCAATTACCCCGGAAAGGGCCGCCTTCCAGGTCCGTTCACACTGCCGCAGCTCTTTACAGCGCCCCCCCATTACCCGATTGGCCTGTTGAATCACATAATCGCGATCATAGCCGGTACGAAGCATAACAAAATCTCCCGCCCGCAGCTCCGCCACCATTTTTTTGGTGAGTTCATATGCGGTGCTCATCCCCCATTCCTTTGCTCCTGGCTTGGCGTTCAGGTACACCGCGTGCATGCCCTCCAGCATATACAGACGTGCCTTGGCAGTTTCTCCAGCGCTCCCCTCGGAATTAAAGGCCTCTCTTTTAGCTGACAGCACATTCTCCAGCATATTCGGGCTGATCTCAAGCTCTGCCGTGGGTATAGCTGGGTGGGTCTGCATCAGGGGTTCTGCTGAAAGTGCGGGCTCCCCTGCGGCAAAATACTTTCTGCTGGTTTGGGACGCCTCCGGCGGGGTCCGCCGGGCCAGCGGGTGGTCTCCAAACCATGAAGCCACTTGGGGCTCCGCTGACATCCAGCTGAACAGAAAGTGGATAAACGTCCCTGCCCGACCGGACCTCAGCAGGTCGCCTGAATACCATTCCTCCAGTCCGAAAAAGCATACCTGATCGTAAACCGCGTTTCGCAGGTCTGCCGGCCACTTTACTACATCAACCATTACGGACAGCTCCGCTGTTACGCCTTCCAGCCAGGCGCGCACCCACGGCGCAAATCGTCCTTCCGGAACGGCCACCGCGACTCCTGTTCCTGGTTTCAGATCGCTCAGATAGGAATACAGAGCCTGCCCTGCCACACTCGCATGCTGATGGGAGAGTTCGTCAAGTATGCTCTCAAGCTGTTCAAAAATACGGGACAGCCCCTCGTCGTCCGTCAATACCGCCGCGTTGCTGAGCTGTGCGCCCAGCATTTCAGGAAAAATAAACGGGTCGTTTGGCGGGAGCGGAGTCGCCCGCAGACTGAAGAGGTAGCTTCTGAGTGCGGAGCGCAGCTTCCCGAAATGCTCTTCGGCTTCCAGTTCCCGCATGCGTACCGACAGATCCCGAATAAGATCCGCAAGCTGGCCGGTTATCGGATCGTAGACCGTAACCTGAAGGTTCTGAAAGCTGCTTGACCGCTCAATAATGGAATCCGCAAAGGCAAGTAAGTTCATCAGCGGTTGAGAAGGGACAGAGAGTTGCGGCGAAAGGCAATAACTTCCATCCCGGGGGGCGTGGGGCTTTCTCCCAGGCTGAAACCATCCTTTCGGACGGTAGCCGCATTCAGCAGATCGGAGACTACTTCCTGCGTCCCGAAATGATCATGTGTAGTAATAACCAAGTGGTGCGAATGAGGGAATCGTGATTTAAAACGAAACCAGGCGGTGTGACCGACAAAAATCACCACCCCCGGAGGAGTTCCCTGCAGCAGTACGGGCCGGCAGGGAGCGCGGTCCGTAAGAACCGCGGTCCTCCAGGCATTGCTGCTGTCCCGAATGCGCAGTACATCCTCAAGCCGGCCACTGACGTTTTCCTTGTCACTGAAACCGAAGCGGCTCTCACACTGGCTTATAAGATGAGAATGATTGCCGAAAAGCACACAGTCAGGCTGGCTGGTGGCGATGAAGTCCGGTAGCGGGTAGCCGTCAAGAAAACGGTTCAGAAATACGAGCTCACTGCTGACCCGGACACGGTTTCGCCGCAGGATAAATTCATCCTGGCTGACGTTGATTGGTCGAATGGCAAGCACCCTTCGCATATCTGCGGGGCAGTCGACTGAAACCAGCGTTACCGCTGGATGCGGGCTGGCCTTGGTGGCACGATTAAATGTCAGCTCAAGTCGCCTGCACGGACGGTTAGCTGCCATCCATCCTTGCTTTAGCTTGCCATTTCGGAAATAACTCACCGGTGTGAGCCCCTGCATGGTTAGCAGAAAGTCACCCCATTCTTTTGCAAGTGCGGGGCTGTGCGCAGGCTCCTCCAGCCGGCCCAGAATAAAGCCAAGTGCACAAAAGGGCGCGATAAAAAGATCTGTCGGGGCCATAACGCCCACCGTCACCAGGTCATTTTTTTCCGTCGCCAGCAGGCTTCCCAGTTCAGTAAAGTATTTCAGCCATTCTGGCAGAGGCTGCTGCTGACCATACAGTTCGTAAGTCAGCGGGGGCAGAGGACGGGGCATGAAGAAAAACCAGGTAAGGCTCAGACAATAAGTGTGACATTTATAAAAGCTGATCAGCACATACTACTGATTCAATCGATTCAATCGAATAATTCACCAATATTGGTATTCTTCCCTGATAAACAATGAGCCAACAGTAAAGTAATCATCCCGACTGCATTGTACCACAGGGCATAGACTCTCCCCTGTTTCTACTGTATTTGCTGGAATGCTTTGCTCATAACGCAGTGCCGCCTCAGTCCCTGCACATACCATAAGCCAGACACTGGTCAGACACTGGTTCTGCTATCAGCATCAGATCCAAATCAGGGTTCTGACTCCGGCTGCTCACATATTACAAAAACAGGATATTGCAGAGCTAATAGTTTTACACTAAAAACGCTCATCCAGATGCGTGGCACCATCAATAAACCATGTTGTTCTATGACCCTGAAAACGTAGGGTACAGGCAAATTCTGCTCGTTCGTGAGCATCCTGAAGAGAGTTTCCTACTACTTCGAACTCCTCCTCAATGTATGCGAGAGGACGGAATTCAGCCGGCAGATGCGGTCCGTCTTCACCCGTCACCCGGATGTGATATATCTGGTAACCATCCGGTAGCTGATCGGTGGCATATATCACCTCCAGTCCGCATATACGACACCGTAGCTCGACTTCAATCATAACACCATCTCGGGATAATACTTTTCCTGCTGAATGAGGCGTGACTTTTTGATCGTGCGTACATAACATCGGAATGAAGGTGGCAGTCTGGAAACCGGTACCGGTTACAGCAGGGGTGAGTTGCCGCTTATCTTTCATACAGCAGGAGAGAAATGTGTGATAAATATAAGGGTTTGGATGGCCTGCTTCCTGATGAACACAGAAAGAAAACGTCGCACCTTATGGTATTTTCGAACGTTTAACCAAATATGAGTGACGTTCACAGCGCTGCCACGCGGAGTTTCAATATGTCCCGTATCCGGGGCAAAAATACCAAACCTGAACTACTGGTACGGCAGTACCTGCACGCCCGCGGACTGCGTTACCGCCTGCATGCAAAGCACCTTCCCGGCAAACCTGACATGGTATTCTCCGGACTTCGTACTATAATTTTCGTACACGGCTGCTTCTGGCACCGCCACGAGAACTGCCGGTATTTTGTGGTGCCTAAAACCCGAACGGAATTCTGGGTGAATAAAATCGGACGCAATGTGACAAATGACGCAAGGCAGCAGGCTGAACTACAGAACCAAGGGTGGCGGGTGCTGACCGTATGGGAGTGTGAACTGAAGCCCCCTGTGCGGGAACGCACGCTGGAGCGGCTTTATTTTTCCCTGACTGCCCCCGGATCGGACGAACTTGAGCATTAAAAATGCTGGCACACAGCAGAAATTCCCGTACTTGTAATCTGCAAAGACAATTGATTTTGTCAAATATCTAGGAATGAACTACATAGACCTGTTTGCCGGCGCAGGTGGCTTATCTGAAGGCTTCCATAATGCGGGTTTTACTCCGGTGGCCCACGTGGAGATGGACGCTTACGCCTGCGACACCATCCGGACCCGGTTGGCTTGGTACTATCTGAAGAATCAGAAAAACCACCAGCCCTATTTTGACTACCTGCGCAAGCGCCTGCCGCGTGAAGAGTTATACAAGCTGATCCCGTCTGAAGTACTGGATTCTGTCATCAATGGGACAATCGGGGAAGACACACGGGAGGCGATATTTGACCGGATTGACCGGCTCCTCCAACGGCTGCCGGAAGGACAACGGGAAATTGACCTGATTGTCGGCGGTCCTCCCTGCCAGACTTTTTCTGTTGCCGGCCGGGCCCGCCTGGGTAGCGCTGCGATGGAAAAGGACCCTCGTAGCAAGCTTTATGTGCAGTACGCCAAGTTTCTGAGCAAGTACCGTCCCCGGATGTTCGTATTTGAGAATGTTCTCGGCATGCTGAGCTTCAAAAACGGCCAGCAACTGAATCTTATCCGGGAAACGTTTCTGGATGCGGGTTACGTGATGGATGTTCGGGAATGGAACGCCCGGGACTTCGGCGTATTGCAGAGCCGTGAGCGCCTGATAATCATTGGCTGGCGGATTGATCAACCCGCCTTGGGCTACCCGGTATTTAAAACTCTGACGCCGGAAGAACAAAATGAGCATCTGGTAGCTGAACTGCTGGATGACCTTCCCTCTTTGGAGCCAGGCCAGAGACTACCCAATGCCACAGCCTACACACAGCAACAGACACCTTACATCAGGAAAACCGGTCTGCGCCGGGACTGCCCGGTAATTACATGGCATGAAACCCGGCCGCATCGGGAGGCAGACCGGGAGATATACCGGCTGTTCATTGAGCACTGGAATGACGGTGGAGATCAGTACCAGCGGATGCGCTATGATGAACTTCCCGCAAACCTGATGTTCCACGAGAACAAAAAGGATTTTACGGACCGATTTAAGGTAGTAGCCCGCGACATGACGTACTCTCAGACTGTTGTGGCACATATCAGCAAGGACGGGCATTACTATATCCATCCGGACATTGCCCAGCGTCGCTCACTTTCAGTACGTGAAGCTGCCAGGTTACAGTCCTTTCCCGACAACTTCTACTTCGAGGGTCCCAGGACTTCGGTACTGAAGCAGATTGGTAATGCAGTCCCACCGCTTATGGGTACGCGTATCGCTGAAAGTGTCCGTGATGCTCTCGGTGGCTGTGCAGCATTTCTCAGTCCTGATTCTCCGGTAGGAAAGCGACGCTCTGGTAAGGTAGAAAAGCAACTGGCCAAAGCATCCGAGCAGCTGGTGCTAAGCTATGCAGGATAACCCTGAGGCTTAAACACCTCTGCCTCAAAGCAGTGGTTCGAATGCCGGAGTTGGGTGCAACAAGTCATTTTGAGGCACCCAACTTCTCCCATTAAATCCCCGCATTTGAGATAAATTTTACAGCGTTCCGATACTTTAACCATTGGATTTTTAACCCGGCAAAAGGCTGGCTATAAATGAATTTTGATACTACTCCTTTCGAGGAGGCCGGCCCACGGGCCGATGCTATGCTTGAGACCCTGCGTTCTATCGGTTACACGCTGGAAACGGCAGTGGCCGATATAATTGATAACAGCATTGCAGCGGGTGCAACAGACGTGCAGCTCGAAATCGTCTGGCAGGGGCAGCAGTCCACACTGACGCTGTCGGATAATGGCCGGGGCATGAACGCTGAAGCACTGCGGGAAGCTATGCGGCCAGGAAGCCGGCACCCTGGTCAGGTGCGCCACAAAGATGACCTGGGACGCTTCGGGCTTGGCTTGAAAACCGCCTCTTTCTCCCAGTGCCGCCGGTTCACGGTTCTTTCAAAGCCCAAGGCAGGAGAAGTAACCTTCCGCTGCTGGGATCTGGATTATGTGAACGAAGCAAAGGCCTGGAACCTGCTGTGCCACGTTTCGGATGAATCCCTCGTGGAGGAATTGGCAGCCCAGCCGCAGGGGACCATTGTGTTCTGGGAGAAGATGGACCGGCTGGTTGGAAACCTACAGCTGGGCAATCAAAAGCATGAAGTACATTTTGGCCAGTACGTCAAGATGGTCGAACATCATCTGTCCATGGTCTTTCATCGTTATCTGGAAGACGGCAGCCTGACGATTTATGTCAATGGGGAAAAGCTGAGCCCCTGGGACCCGTTTCTCACGGCTGAACCCTTTACCCAGCGTCTGCTTGACGAAACCCTGCTCAGCGGACAGGTGGTTATCCGGCCATACATCCTGCCCCATCACCGTCGGCTTTCCCATCCCGACCTGTTTGAAGAGGCCGGGGGCATGCGCGGCTGGGGTGCCCACCAGGGCTTTTACATTTACCGTAACCGGCGTCTGCTGGTAGCGGGGGACTGGCTGGGCCTGTTCCGGCGCGAGGAGCACTGCAAGCTGGCCCGCATCATGGTGGACTTGCCCAACACCCTGGATGATGCATGGCAGATTGACATCCGAAAGGCGCAGTCCTTCCCGCCGACCACGCTGCAGGGGGACTTCAAACGCATCGGCACCCATGCCCGCACCCGGGCAGTTGAAGTATACCGGGCCCGCGGGCGCAGGCTCAAGCACACCCATAGCATCGGTTTTACCCCGGTCTGGCAGGAAAATGTCCGTCTTGGCCAGCGGCACTATACCATCAACCGCCAGCACCCCCTGGTGAAAGACCTGCTGGAAAAAAGCAAAGGCCAGTCGTCCGCACTGCTTCATGCCGTGCTGCGGATGTGCGAGGAAACCATACCCGTGCCCCTGATTGTGTTGAGTGAGGCCGAAAAGCCCCGCGAACAGGCCGTACCGTACGAAAACGTTGGCGACGAGGAAATCATGCCGTTGCTACAGGACCTGTTCAGGGATTTCCGGGCCGCCGGCCGCTGTGCGGCGGACGTGCGGCAGATGCTGCTCAACATGGAGCCTTTTAATTATTTCCCGCACCTTATTGATAAACTGTCTGATGTCTGATACCCACGAAGACGTGTTAAGCGTGGCCATTACCATGCTCACGCCCAAACCCCATAAGACTCCGGCAGTTATCGGTGAAACGGTTGAGCGGCTGCTGATACTGTACCCGGATGCTGACCCGGAGCGGATGAAGGCCGACCTGCTACAGCACTTCCGGGTTCGTACGCTGCCCTTTTCATTTCTGGAAGACCGGAACCGACGGCAGCCGTGGCTTGATAAAGAGCGGGAAAATATTAAGTGGCGCTTCTGGGACCGCTACCGTGATCATCTGCAGTTTGACCGTCGTCTGGCTGCCAAGACGGTTGACCAGCTGGGAGAACTCACGGACCTTGTTCTTGACCGCCTGGGCAACCCCCGCGACCTGGAAAATTTTGACCGGCGCGGCATGGTTGTGGGACAGGTTCAGTCGGGAAAAACCGCCAATTATACCGGCTTGATTTGCAAAGCCGCAGATGCAGGCTATAAGCTCATCATTGTACTGGCCGGCATTCACAGTAGTCTGCGCAGCCAGACCCAGGAGAGAATTGACGAGGGTTTTGTGGGCTATAACACGGAGGATGCCCGCACCAACAAAACAGGAAACCACTGGATAGGGGTAGGCAAGCGCAAGCGCGACGTATCCGCTCACTCGCTGACTACCAGTGCACCCAACGGTGACTTCAAAACCAATATTGCAGACCGGGTCCCAACCAATATTTTCGGTTCAGACCCGGTGGTCATTGTCATTAAAAAGAATGTCAGCATTCTGAATAATCTCATTTTGTGGCTGGCAAACAAAGGGGAACTCAACGAGAAGGGTCACAAGACACTCAGCGACCTGCCGCTGCTGCTGATTGATGATGAGGCTGATAATGCTTCGATCAACGTCAGCAAAGACAACATTTCAGCTATTAATGGTCTGATCCGTATTCTTTTGTCGCTGTTTGAGCAACGCGCATACGTTGGCTACACGGCCACCCCATTTGCCAATATTTTTATTCCTGTTCTGACGGCTGCTGATTTCGAGAAGCTGAATAAAACAGTACAGGTAGGTGACCGCACACTTGATGCAGCGATAGGACAGGAGCTTTTTCCACGGGACTTTATTTTCAACATCCAGCCGCCATCAAATTACATAGGCCCTGACCGGATTTTTGGCATTGGTGAGCCTGAGGACGATGAGGAGGGTTCCCATGAGAACGTGCTGCCGGTAATGCACGAAATAACTCCCAAAAGCAACAAACACCCTGAAGGTGACAATTACCCTGACGTGTTCCCCGACAGGCACCGCAAGGATGGTGATCTGCCGGAGTACCTGCCCGATTCACTTCAGAACGCCGTGCTGCATTTCTTCCTGACGTGTGCCGCTCGTCTGGTGCGTGGCCACAACCGGCAGCACAGCTCCATGCTCATCCACATCTCCCGGTTCGTGCGGTGGCAGAACAAAACCGGGGAGCTGGTCAGCGAATACCTCAGCGAATGCCGCGCTACCCTGGCCTTGCGCAAAAATTCGCTTGAGCCCCGCCTGAAGCAGCTTTGGGAGGAAGAGTATATGCCGGCAACAGCCCGCTTTATCGATGAGCAACTGGTTGAGGACCCTAACATCAAGCCCATGAACTGGGAGGCTGTGCGAAAGCAATTGCGCCCTGCACTCGACCGTATCAGGGTGCGCGTCGTTCATGGAACTCCCAGCAAGACCGGCGACCCGCTGCACCTGCCCCTTGACTACAATGAATACGATGGTACAGGCCTGTTTGTCATCGCTGTCGGAGGCAACAAGCTGTCGCGCGGCCTGACGCTCGAGGGCTTATGCGTCAGCTACTACCTGCGGGCGTCGCGGATGTATGATACGCTTATGCAGATGGGCCGATGGTTTGGCTACCGTCCCGGTTATGCCGACTTATGCCGCCTGTTTACCAGTTCCGAAATCATCGGCTGGTACCGGCATATCACCCTGGCTACCGAGCAGCTTCGCCAGGAATTTGACCGCATGGTACGGCTTGGGAGCACCCCGGACAAATACGGACTGAAAATCCGCTCCAAGCCTGGTGTCTTACAGGTAACGGCTGCCAACCGTATGCGCAGTGCGTGGCCGCTTCAGCTGAGTTTTGCAGGTGAGCTGATGCAAACCTACACCTTCCCGCGCCGGGACCCGGATTTTATCCGCGCCAATTACGAAGCTGCTCACCGTCTGATAGCCAGTCTGGGAGCTCCGGTCACCACCGGGCACCAGTACTACATTGGCCGCCAGCACTACGCTTGGCGGGAAGTAAAGGCCGAGGTGGTAATAAATTTCCTGCTCCAGTACCGGACCCAGCAACGGGATATTGAGCCGCAAAAGCTTACCGATTACATCCGAAAACAGCAGGCGGATGACCGCCTGATTCACTGGACTATTATTCTGAAAGAAGCCGACAACGCTATAAACCCGGAAGCGGATTTTGACATAAACGGGGTAATCACACCTGTACGCACCACGTTCCGCGAAGCTGCCGGTGCCAATCCCAGGCCTAAACCCGGCCAGCCAGTGCCTCCCGCGCGTGTGAGCACCACTGAGTATATAATTCCAAGGGGCCATATCATCAGCTCCCGGCATGAGTACCTGGACCTGACTACCGCTCAGATTGCTGAGGCTTTAACCAATACACGTACCACCCGGCCAGCGGCTACAGTACCCCTTGGCGATGAAGTCCGTAAGCAGCGCGCCCCCGCCGAGGCGCTGCTCCTGCTCTACCCCCTGGACCCCAGGCCGGGTGGGTATGAGCATGCTACAGGTGTGCCCATGATTCCTGTAATGGGGTATGCTATCAGCTTCCCCCGTATGAAAGATGACCGCAGGGTTACCTACCTCGGCAACGCCCAGCTGGCAGAAGAGTTTGTCAATGAGGACGAGGACGAGCTCGACGTTGAGGCCGATGACTTAGTGAGCCGCGACGATGAATAACCCTGGCTCCGCTGCCGACCTGGCAGATATCTGGAACGGACTGGTGACTAACCCGCCTTCGCCAGGTGAGCTGGTCTCTATGCCTTGTCTGCCCGCCGATCCCGGCAGCCCGCTGGTAGTAGGCCTGCTGCATACAACAGCTGGTGAGCTGCGACGTGTGCTGCTTCTGGGACTTCCCCTGCGGCTGCGAACCCGTGTGGCCACCAACCCTCAGCATGCCAGTCTGAACCTGGAACTACTGCCCGACCCGGACGATCCGGCCAGCGTGTTTCAGCTGGCCCTTATTCTGACAGAGGAGCGGTTCACTGACATTTTCGCAATTCTCGCCGCCGACATTGTAGCGGCCGTCAGCATTGCCTGCGACGGCGTTGCCCGGCTCCGTGCCTTCACAGACCAGCTCGCCCGATGGCGCGACCTGTTCAGCGCCTTCAGTCCGGTGGGACTCAGCGGCCCGGCCCGGCAGGGGCTTTTCGGTGAGCTGCACCTCATACGGGAGCTGCTGGCTGACGGACTGGCACCTGATCTGGTAATCAATGCCTGGACAGGTCCGCTGCATGACCCCCAGGATTTTCATTTTGGCCGGAATGTGGTGGAAGTAAAAACCAGCTCCGGCAGCTCACAGTCCTTTCAGGTCAGCGGCGCGTCCCAGCTGGACGACAGTGCTTTTGAGCATCTCTTTCTGCTGCATCTTTATCTGGAGGTAACAGAAAATGCAGGGGAAACGCTGCCTCAGATCGTGCAGCATCTTACTGCGCGGATAGAATCCGATCCGGCGGCATCCAAAACCTTTGAGATGCGCCTGCACCAAGCCGGCTACTTTCATTCTCAGGCTGAGCACTACCACGCGGAGGGATTCCGGGTACGGCATACGATGGTGGCCCGGGTCCACGAGGCATTTCCGCGCATCCGTGCTGCGGACCTTCCACCAGGGATTGGCTCAGTTTCCTATACCGTCGGCACAGACCAGCTGCTTCCTTATCTGGTGTCCTTTACTACTCTCATATCCGCGCTTGAATCCAATGTCTGATACCGGCGAACTGATTACCTTTCTGACCGACATGAATCAGGAAATCCGCGCTCTGACAGAGGCAGAGGAGGATGGAGCACAACTCGAAGAGAAAGCCACTGAGTACATGATTGGCATGTTGTCGGATGCGGGCGAAACGGAAGACGCCCGCGTTTGTACCAGCATCAAGGCCAACAAAGCCAATCAGATTCAGCATAAAATCAACGGATACGCGCTCAGTGAGGACTACGAAACCGTCGACCTGTTCATCACCTTTTTCCAGGAGGGCGGGGAGGTTCGCTCGTTTCCCAAAAGCGAAGTGACAACGGCTGCCAACCAGTCCGAGCGTTTCCTGAAGGATGTTTTTAACGGCTACCGTGAGAAGCTCGATGAGTCGGCTCCGGTCTATGACCTGGCGCAGGTGCTGTTTGAGCATGCCGTCAAAGTGGTGCGGGCACGCATCTTTATCCTGACCAATGCCCGGCTGACCTCGGATATCGTGTTACCGGACCGCAAACTGCGGGACACGCTGCATGTCCAGTACCATCTGTGGGACCTTGAGCGCTTCCATCGTTTATGGACCAGCCGGAACCGGCGGGAGCCGATTGAAATAGACTTTGAAAAGAGCTATGGAAAGCCGCTTGCCTGCCTGCCTATGCCGGTGAGCAACAACGACTATCAGTCCTGCCTGGCGATAGTTTCCGGGACGATGCTGGCGGAAATATATGAGCGATACGGCGCCCGTCTGCTGGAGCAGAACGTGCGTTCCTTTCTTGATTTCACGGGTGGTGTCAACAAGGGAATCCGCAATACCATCCGCACAGCTCCCCACCGGTTCTTAGCCTATAACAACGGCATCGCGGCCACTGCCGAGGATGCAGAAGTGCGGGAGATGCCCGGGGGAGGATGGGCGATTTACAAGGTCCGCGACCTACAGATTGTAAACGGGGGCCAGACTACGGCCGCCATTTTCCGCACCCAGCGCCAAGACAAGGCGGACATCAGCACGGTCTTCGTGCAAATGAAGCTGACGGTGCTGCGGCGGCCCGAGGAGATGGATGAAATTATCCCGCTCATTTCCCAGTACGCCAACAGCCAGAACGGTATTCAGGCGGCTGACCTGTCGGCTAACAATGCCTTTAACCGGCAACTCGAAAAGATTTCCCGCACTTGCTGGGCGCCGGCAATCAAAGGCTCAGCGCTGCAGACCCGGTGGTTCTTTGAGAGGGCTCGCGGCCAGTACAAGGTGGCTTACAACCGTGAGCTGTCATCCAGCCGGCGCACAGCTTTTGAGAAGCAGAACCCGCGCAAACAGCTTTTCAGCAAGGAGATGGTCGCAAAGTTCGAGCACATATGGAACGGCTACCCCTACTTGGTGGCCAGGGGTGCCCAGAAGAACTACTCAGAGTTTCTGAAGGAGAAGCTGAAAAAGGATTGCCTGCCCAACAACGTCTTCTTTGAAGACCTGATAGCCAAGGCCATTCTGTTCCGGACTGCTGACACGGAATACGGCCGCGGAGCCACCAAAATCGGCGATTTCAAGTTCCTTACGGTTCCTTACAGCCTTGCCCTTCTGAATCATCTTACGGGGGGGCGGATTGACCTGTTCAAAATATGGAAGCAGCAGGAGGTTTCGGAAAACCTGCGGGAAGTCATCCGCAAGCTGCTCTACGTGGCCGATAAATTCCTGCTGGACAATGCCGGCGGGAAACTGGTGAGTGAGCGGGCTAAGCAGGAGGATTACTGGAAGCTCCTGCTTGCAAAGGCCCCGACCGGTGATGGTCGTCAGAAGTTGCTCGATCTGCTGGTGGATGACTTTTCTGACACGCAGCAGCAAAAGAAACGCTACAGCAAGAACAACGATGAGCTGGCTGCTGAGGAACGCCGGCAGGAAGAAGAATCTCTTCGGTCCCTGGGAGCTAAATCCTGGGAAATCATCGAGCAGTGGGGGCGTCAGACCGACCTGCTGACACCTCACAAACGGGCGAAATGCTCCAGTATTTCCTCTAACATAAGCAAACAACGCCCTCTTACAGACAGTGAGATTGAAAATGGCCGCTCGATAGTTGATCTGGTGGTCGAGAAAAACCCTCAGCTGCTCGAAGAGCTGTATGCGGAGCAGACGGTGTCAGCAACCGCTGCCGCACCCCGCAGAATTGTCACTATGCAGGATGTAGAGCACTTGCTCGAATGGGAAAGAGCAAATAAAAAGCTTAAAGCAGATGATGCCGGCTTTCTGATTAAAATTAATAAAAGAGAGCTGCGGCTCAGCGACTCTGTCAAAGGCAAGGTGTGGTACCTGCAGAACAGCGTAGTGCGCCATGGTTATGTAATACCCGTGCTGCAAACAGCCTGATCACAAATACTGCCTTCATTGCCTGCTTGCAGATTGTTGCACCTGCCTGGGTGTATGTGTATTATCGCCCTCAGACCTGCTGTGACGTTTCGCTGGCTAACTGTCTACACCTCTGTTTCGGCGGGATTATCCTGGCCGAAGAATCAGGTATAGCGGGTAATTTTAAATCACTTTCACGCTATAAAGACAGGTGTTCAGGTTTAAGCAGTATCTGCGGTCTCCGGGGTCGATTTTGACCCAAGCAATGAGGATGCTGTCCTGCACTGGCCCAGTGCTCGTGGTAACAGCGTAGCTGACTTAATCTAAAATCCCAGTGGTGTCAGGGGAGGGGCAGGCTTTGTTCTGGCGGGCTCAGCGCTATTCCGGATCGTTGATTGAACGCCAGGCTTATGCGGCCCAAGAAACTTGTCGCCGTTGTAATGGATCATGTGCTCGGGATTGTCAGCAATCCACACTTCAGTTTCCCAGGCAATTTTGGCAGACCATTTCTGGAAAGCTTTCCGGTTCAGGAAGGCCGTAACATAGACAACGTCTTGGCTGCACCCAGCCATCAGACGTTTGATTTCGCGAACCCGGATCTCACTGATGGCACCGAAGCTGTGCACTGCCTCAATGATGAAAATCCAGTCACGCACCTTATCGTAGACAATGACATCCGGCAGGTCTTCGTGCGCAAGGTCCTTGAAACCCAGCTCACCCAGCCTGTCATCCAAGCGGTAGAGTGCTTTATCAACGGCATCCCCGACGTACAGCACTTCGCAATGCGGCACGTAAAGGGCCAGGAAGTCTTCAATGATTGCTTTCTGTAGCTGGTTGTGCTCTCCCGGCTCGAATACGAGTTCTTCGCCGGTCGGTAATTTCACCGGCACCCGCACCAGACCACGGGCTTTATTCAGGTCCTCTTTTAAGGAAGGCTGTAGTTTCCGGAAGTCCGCTACACACTGTGGCCAGTTCGCGGAACCATAAGCGCGCACGACGTCCGCAAAATTTGCTTCCATCGTGTATTTACGAGTTGGGTCGTTCGTGGCAACAATTTCAAACCTGGGATTTACCGCCAAAACCAGATTTGAGTTTTCAGGAAGCAGCAGGTCCCGGCGCTTTACGTCGTCGTAAGAGCTTAAATTAATATTCTCCCCAAAATGGAGGTTGTCAAACAATATGATATCCCGCGTACCGACCCGGTGCTTTTCGAGGATGCCTTTGGCCTGCGCCCAGCTCTTTCCCGGAGACAGGTCTGCAATGGCTAGCATGGCCATTGCCATTCGCCCATTTGCCCTTATCCCCATTACATCCATTGGAATACCCACGGCCTGTAGGATATCAAGCATTCCTGAAATTAAGGTGCGCACTTCAGGCGTTTTGACTGATTTAGCGGATTTAGGCAAGGTGGGCATCGGAGCCGTACTAGTATTAAGTGAATTAAAACAGGGCAGGATTGCCCACAAACTGGTCCGCCATTTCACGGATTTGCTCCGCCGTATACATGTCCGGGGCGTCGAGGACATTGCGAACAGATTGCGCCAGCTGATAGGCAAATAAAGGAGGAACAGCGTTTCCAATCTGGTAGAACTGCTTCGCCTCCGGACCTTTGAAATCGAAATTGTCAGGGAAGCTCTGGATCCGGGCACCCTCCCTAACCACTAAGCGACGACGACGGCCATCAGGCAACCGAACCCGGTGCATATCGCCAGTGGCCGCGGCCAGGTTACGGCATGTGACCGTGCGGGAAGGACGGTCAGCGTACAGGTCGCGGGGATTCACACACTTGGACGCTATTTCATATTTCTTAACGTACCGATCCTGTGACTCGGTGAGCAGCTTAGATTCATCCAGCAGCAGGTTCATGGTATCGCCTACGGCCTCGCCAGCTGTTACTTTGTGACGCTGTGGCTGCGGATACTGGAACCCTCCACGATGGCCCACCACAATCACCCGCTCACGATTTTGGGGAATGCCGTAGTTCACAACGTTAAAGAGCTTGGCTTCTACGATGTAGCCGAGCCCGCGTAGCTCCGTCACAATTTGGTTGAGGTACCACTTGTTGGTGTACAGCATACCCCGGACGTTCTCAAAAAGAAACATCCGGGGCTGTAAAGCCGCAACCGTATTGATGAAAATCGGAAAACCGTCGCGAGCATCCTCCAGCCCCATCTGAAGCCCGCCAACGCTGAATGGCTGGCATGGAGGACCACCGATGACCAAGTCGGTATGCTGGGTGACCAGGTCCAGAAAGTCGACTTCTGGCGTGAGCTTACGCTGGTGGCAACGCCCGTGCAGGTTAGCATTGTAGGTCTGGACAGCATAGGGATCCATCTCAAATCCTGTGGTATCTATGCCCACTGACTCAAAACCCAGGGATAGACCGCCACAGCCTGCAAAAAGGTCGACAGCATGGTAATCAAACTGAGCCGCCGGGTGCAGAAGCTCATTTATTCTTTCTAGATATGGCATCAGACAAAGATACATTAGTCACTCTACTGATTCAGGCTTTTGACTAGGGTATTGTGCGTAGGATGGGTATAAAGCGGCCTTAACTGCTCAGGCCGAGTGGCGATTACAATATACCTCGATCCACTTGGCCAGTTGCTGACCATAACAACTGGTGTCTTTCAGGACAATGATGCGGATGCGCCTTGCAAATTATCTGTACTTAAAAGCGTCTCCAGCGCGAGGTCACCCGCCCGGTCGTTTCCGTTAGCTGGCCCCACATGTACGGCCAGCAGGTGGCCGCTCGCGCCAACGCTTAAGTGGCACTAACTTCCTTAGGCTTTTTTATGGTTGTCAAAATCTTTGATAAAGTGTCCCGCACAAGTTTAAAGCCAATGGAGTAGATGAGGGGAGCCATTTAATGAATTAAGCTATCCTAGCCGAATGGCTCAGTAAAATCATTCATGTCCAAATAGTCATTAGCCAATGGGCGTAAAATGCTGAGTAGTGTATCTGGTGTATAAAGGAGATAAGGCTCAACAGGTGCCGGGGGAGAAACGATTGGCAGAATAAAATCGATTGGCCCTCCAGGATTATTGGGACCATGTAGCCACAATGCTGTCAACTGCAATGACGGTATTTGCAAAAGTCGCAGATACATATTTTGATTGGATATACGAGTTTCAATTCTTGAAACCCCTTCTATAGTTCCTTCTACATATCTTCCTACATTCCACCTAGAAAACACATATGCTTCAACCGGAGAGCTTTTAACTGCAACTTCTATGGCCGCTGTTGCAGAGTCATTTTCTAACACTATGAATCGCCAACTGACTAAAAATGCCTCGTTAAGAAAGGAGCCATTAATTAGTGACGTTAAAGTGAGTTGATAAACAGGGTGAGGCTCAGTAAGCGTCAAGCCTGTACTATATACATCAAAATATAAGGTGTTGTAGGTATGACGAATTCCAAGACCATCCCTGAGAGCCTCGTAAACTCCTTTGGGGGGTGTTTCCAAAGACAGTTCCATTTAAACAGCTAATATCACTATGTTGGTGAGTATAGACGAAGAACCAGAATAATACTCATCAAGGTTGCATACTGAATAACCAGAATCAGGATCAGCCACAAAAATCCAATTCACATTTTCTAAATAATACCCGTAGATAACGGAGAAATGTCCGGTTCTCTCCGTTACCCATTGGATACGACACGGAATCGGTCGATGCATGTCAATCCGACCTATGATTTTAGGTAAGACCCAGGCAGGCATAATTTTACCGCAGCTATATATACTATTGTATTTACAGCCAGTAACCCGGAAAGTTTTATCTAACAATTGCATTTTATTGCATGGGTAATTCTCGAGGCATGTGGTAATACAACTACAACCTGTCATTTTACTGGCAATGGTTACTTGTTCATATTTTTTGTATTTTAATATATATCTTGATACGGCTTGAGATACAGCTGCCCAGCACCAGTTTGACTTCTCCTGTACTTGAATGTGAAACTTCAAGTCATTCGAAAAAAGTGTTTTGTTCGGATGTTTTCTCCATTTTGGAAGTTGCCAAGTTCTCCTTTTTGGAAGTTGCCAAGGTTGTAACTTGAAATTGTATTTTCTAAATATTACAGGCAATTCTCTAGTTGTAGTTTGCATTCGTGTTATACTCAATTGAAGGCGTGATGCACTTATGCATAATTTTACAGTTCACTTAGAGTCCTAAATATTGTGCAGCATTAAATCGCTTTACGTCATCTAACCGGGCGTAGCGCTCGATCATCGCATCGGTTTTCTGCTTGGTCTGATTTTTAATCGCCTTATTGGACTGACCCGCTTCGACGGCAATGGTGACAAAAGAAGCGCGCAGGGAGTGCGCTGAATAGCTAATCCCGAGATGACGCTGAACCAAGTCGTTCACACTCTGATCTGTTAACCGATGCTGACCAGGCTGAGCTGGCCGCACTTGTGTTCCCCGGCTCATACGCGTAAACAGGGGCCCACTCGTTCTGCCCAATGATTCAATCCATTCCTGCACGGCCCGCACCGGACAGAAATCTGCACTAGGCGAGTAAAACACCGCTTTGTCCTCTTCCAGTCCATACTGGTTCGTCTTGCTTTGGCGCAGATGAATCACCAAGGCTTGGCGGGTCAGCTCCACATCCTCCACATTCAAGGCTACCAGTTCCGAACGGCGAAACGCCCCGGCAAAGCCCAGCAGCAACAATGCTCGGTCCCGCAGGCCGGTAGGCGTCGTCACGTCCATCGCCCGAATCGACTGCTTGAGCTCCGCCACCGTAAAGGCCGGCGCTTGGCGCTGGCGCTTGCCTACCAGGCGGGCAATACCATCGAGCACCACCTGCAGGGCTTCGTGCCCCGTGGGCGACGGCTGACCGGCCAGCTGGTGCAGCTTGGCAATAGCGGCCACGTGCCGGCGGATGGTGGCCAGCTTCATCCCGCGGTCCGCCATCTGGGACACGTACCCCGCCACGGTGGTCACCTCGGCCGGTAAGTGCAGCACCTGATGATGCTCGCAGTAATCCTGGAAGCTACGCAGATCGGCGGCATATCCGCGCTTGGTATTCTCGGCTCCATGCAGGCCGGCCTCGACGTAGCGCGCCACCGAGGGCGGCAACTCGACCAGTGAGTGCGAGCGAGTGGGCACGACCACAGGAAGCAACGACGAATTTTCCATGCACCTATATAACTAAGGAGTAGCGATGATATTTTAACCCGAAAGTAGCTAAAATAACTTAGTACCGATAACTAACGATTATCGGTAGTAAGATGTTTTATTCGGTGGTGATAAAGGGCACCCTATCTGTTAAATACCGAAGACAATGACCAACTGCTCGAAGACGATGACTGTGTATCTTATAAGTAGTGATCGTCAGCTACTCGAAGACAATGACTCCTTTGCTCTAAGAGGCTAGTTCTAATTTCGGATAGTCCAGCCCGATGGTCCAATCTTCTTACCATATGATGGACGGATGGCGACTTCAGCTACGGCCTGGTTGGGGACTGACTTATCACCGCTAGCGCCGGGACATTGGTATGAGCTGCTGGAAGCCGGATCGTTGCACCCAGGTGCGGGCCAGCAAGGTTCCTGTATGGTGCAAGGACGGTTCCTGATCCGCCACAAAGCATTGGAGAGCGCACTGACCACGCCTGCTAGCCTCGTGGCGTGTCTCATCCCGCTACAGCGCGCCGGGCTGCTGATTCCAGGCACCCGCTGGTCGGCGACCGGCTATCTACTGCCTACATTACCAGACACTGTCTCGGTCGAAACACGCGCTCTTTCTTTCGGGGCCCATCGGCTGATCGCTCGACGATTACATCACCTGTTTCCCACCGCTGAACGTCCCGCTGCGTTGCTACTGCGGGGCTTGCAAGGTTGGTACCTGACAGTGGATACCAGCACGGAACGAATGCTACTACCCTGTTTTGAGGTCGCCCGCGCCTTCTATTATGCCCATGGCCCGCAGGTAGTTGACTTCTGCCTTTCCCGACTAGCGTTAGATCACATCTGCTGGCCACTGGCGTCCCCGGACGAGACGCTGCATCAGACGGCCCATTTCTGCCTAGCCGCCCATACGCTACGCCCCATGGAGATACGCTTGTTTGCCGAAATGCTGTTTACTCCCGGTTGCTACCACACCATCCGGCGCACGCATGCCCGGCTGGCACAGGCCTGGGCACGCCGACGGCAGCAGCCGGAAGTGCCCGTGCCGTGTTTGCAGCTAGATTGGGAACTAGGGCGAGTGGTGTCGCTACACGTGCGCGGAGAATCCTTCCGCTGGCAGGGCAAGGCATACTTTCTAGTGCATTCCCTGCTACCTGCACCCGACTGGTATAGCTCTCAAGGCGTCGTGTGTCACCTGTTAGGGTCGCCGGCCGCCACGCAGGCGAAGTTGCTTTTTCCCGCCCTTACTCCCGTCATCCCTTTGCTGTCAAACTTGGTTCCTACGGTCTCCTTCGGATTGCGCGAGCAGGTTGCTGTCGAGCAGGCCATGCCCCTTCCGGCTTCGCTCATAGCTCCACGGCCAGCACCACCCGTTTTTCTTGCGGGCGGCTGGGCAGTAGCCAGTCTGAAGGTAAGCGCCACGGCCTGCTACCCAACGACCGAGTCCATCCGGCCCTATTTGTGGGAAGGCTGCCGGAACTTCTCGGCTTCTGTGCTTACAGCTCCTGCCCCGTCGCTCGCGGCACACCAGTCCGTGCTCACCCGCCTGATCGCGCACCTCGCCTCGTCCATAGACAAGGTGCAACCGCTAGAACTACATAATCCGGCCCAGGAGCACGGGCGGGGCGTGAGCTGTTTTCCGCCCGGGTCCTTGCCCTCGGCCAGAACGCATCTGCCTTCCCGCCGAAGCCGCCCGCTGGGGCATTTTCATCTGTAGCGCGGCGGCGCGCACTATTACCTGACGCACTTAGCCGCCGACCAGCAACTGGTGTTGCTCTATGATCAGCACTTGACCTCGCTGACGAACGCCGAGTTATCCGAGTTTTTATACCAAGTGAGTTATACCCGCTCACTAGTGGACATCCCCCAGGCCCTATCCCAGAAAATTGGCAAAACGATCGTCCTCGAAACACATTCCGAAACCGATCCGGCTGCCCTGCCAGCATGGTGCCGACAGCAGATGCACTGGAGCCTGTGTTTGTATAATGCCTATCAGTATCTTCTCACTTCCTCCGCCAAACGGTCGGGTGGTCAACCACGGGTCTCTTCCGCTTCCTATCTATTTTTCTTGGCGAAGCGCTACCTAGAACGTGGCTACTTGCATTTTCCTGGGCAGCAATTACACGAGTCTCCGGATAAAGATGTAGCGACCTCTTACGATAAGATGAACGATCATAATTCCAGGCTTAATTGAACTTACACGATTGGTTAATGTATAATACCAATATATTATACTTTGCCAGATTATTTTGTTTTTTCCGGTGATTAGGTTTCATAGTTAACAGTTATGATTCCTAAACTTTCGTGATGGGGTGGTTACGGGCCGTAGTGCAGGTATCCGGCTGGCCGTGTAGATTGCACTCCCTATAGCCCCTGAATCTTTTGCGGCTGATCCTCCACCACTCCTTATTATATGTGTCCGACTTCCGATCCCGAAGAAGAGCCAACGGTTCCTTCCCACAACATCACGGACAAGGAACTCGACCGGGACTTGATCAATCTACACTTGCCGGAGCCTGACAGCTATTTCGGCACCGAGGCCGAGCTTCGGAAGCTCCACGCCTCGGAGGAATACGACCGCATCATGAGTGAATCCAACGACCAGTAGTAAATGAAGAGCGCAGTACGACTTTCTGCCATTGGCGAACTGCTGGGCAAGAACTTCTTCATCCCGGCGTACCAGCGGGGGTATCGGTGGGACAAACAACAAGTGGTCGACTTGTTGAATGACATCGCGAGCTTTGCCGAGAAGCCGAACAAGAAACAGGGGGAGTTTTATTGCCTGCAGCCGGTGGTGGTGCGGCCACGAACCGCCGGCGCGTCTCCAACGGGCGAACAGATTCCTGCTGAACCGTGCTGGGAAGTTGTAGACGGGCAGCAGCGATTGACGACGCTGAAGATTCTCTTTCTCTACCTCATCCGGGTGCATCTGCGGGGGGCATCCTTCAGAAGCGAATACAAGCGGGAGTTATTCAACCTGCACTACGAGACCCGGGCGACCACCAATTCCTTTTTGGAAAATATAGAGGAAGGGAACGAGGAATGCATAGACCATTACTACATCGCTCAGGCCTTCACGCACATTCGGGAGTGGTTTGAGGAAAAGGACGAGCCTGGGTTTATCAGGGAATCAGTTCTTCGGACGCTGGTGGGGACCAGCAAACAGCACCGTGCCGAGGGAATCGTGCAGGTTATCTGGTATGAGCTCGCGGCAACTGAAAATGCAATTGACAGCTTTACACGCATCAACCTAGGGAAGATACCCTTGACAAATGCTGAGCTGATCAAAGCGTTGTTTCTGCAAACCAGAAACTTTGGCGCCGATGGGGGCGAGTTGGGGCGGCTGCGCCAACTGGAGATTGCTGCGGAGTGGGACCGGATAGAAAACACGCTGCAGAACGACGACTTGTGGTGGTTCTTAAACAAGGGAGAGAACAACGCCAGCGCCCGCATCGAATTCATTTTTGACCTTATCAACCAATTGGAGGGCCAGGGCACGACCGACCCGGCTGCGCAAATCGGTTCGGATGACTACGCCACGTTTCGCTTTTACTACCGGCGCGCTACCGGGGCTGACGCATCCCGTTTCGTACAACAGCAGTGGGCCGCTGTCAAGATGCGCTTCAACCAGTTGCTAGAGTGGTACCAGGACCCGGAGTGGTATCACTACGTGGGCTTCCTAATTTATTGCGGGGAGCGGATTGAAGACTTGGTGATGCTTTACCAGGAAGCGACCAGAAGTGCTATCACGGCAGCGCTGAAAGCCCGAATCGCGGCTAGGCTGGCTGATACATCAACGGGACGTTTGCAATGGGAGTGTGACGCTACCGGAGTATACTCGCTGCAACTGCCTTACAATGACCGGAACCGGGAACTGGTGCGCCGGGTGCTGCTGCTCTTTAACCTGCAGGAAGTAATTCGCCAGCGCCATTCCTCGCTGGGATTCACCCGGTTTCCATTCAAGGTATTCAAGCAGGAAATGTGGGACATCGAGCATATCGACTCTTCATCGGAAAGGCCCTTGACCAATGCGGAGGACCAACTCAAGTGGTTGGCGGCCGCGCAGCACGACCTGCCCCAATTGAAGGCTAATTCATTACTGCTGCAACGCATCCAAACATTCGAGGTTGCAAAGCATGAGCAGCGGGAAGACTTTCAGGATATCTACCAGGCCATCGTGGAACTCGCTGGCGAAGCCGAGAATGACACCCAAACAAAGAATGGTATTGGGAACCTCACCCTGCTCGATGCGCGCACGAACCGCTCCTATGGCAACGCGCTCTTCGTCACCAAGCGCCGACGAATCATTGAGAATGACACAGCTGGACAATTCATCCCGCCTTGTACTAAAAATGTGTTTTTAAAATACTTCGACTTGCAAGGAGTTACCAGAACCAGTTGGGGGGTGGCAGATATCCGGGCACATAGCGACCGAATAGCAAGCGCGCTAGCTGATTTCTTACCCGCCAAGCCGCTCAACTGAGATGGAAAAATACAACTTAGAGCAACTGCTGGCTGGCGAGATAGCGTTGGCGGAGCAATCAACCATCCGTTTTGCCGGCGTGCAGGTACCCATGATTCAGCGCGACTATGCCCAGGGGCGAAAGTCGGAAGCAGCCGTGCGTAACCGCTTCCTTACAGCGCTGTTCGACGCGCTGCTCGGTGGTCGCCCGCTCACGCTGGATTTTGTTTATGGCTCGGTACAGAAGCTGGATGACCAATCGTATTTCGTGCCTCTCGACGGACAGCAGCGGCTGACGACGCTGTTTCTGCTGCATTGGTACATCGGCAACTGCGAGCTGACCGGCGACGAACGAAATGACCAGCAAGCGCGCCTCCGCCGGTTCAGCTACGCGACCCGCAGCACGGCCCGCGACTTTTGCGAAAACCTCACGGCCGTCGTGCTCGAGCCCGCAGCCGAGCCCAGCTCCGCCATCCGCAACCTAGCTTGGTTTTACCGCAGCTACGAGCAGGACCCCACCGTCCAAGCCATGCTGGGTATGCTTGATGCCATTTGGGAAAAGTACCGGGCCTGCGGCGTAACGACTCTGTTCCCCGCGCTGGCTGGCTTGACGTTTTACGTCCTACCCCTTGATGGCTTCGGCCTGTCGGATGAGCTGTACATCAAGATGAATGCGCGGGGCAAACAGCTTACAAGCTTTGAGAATTTTAAAGCGGACTTGCTGAACTGGCTGGGTGCCGAAGACAACTCCTACCGCGCCGAGTTTGAGCAAACAACCATGTTAAATGGCCATCAACTGCCTTACTACCTGATATTTGCTACCAAGCTTGATACGAGTTGGACCGATCTGTTCTGGGGGCTGGGCTTCAGGAGCACTATGCTGGATGCAGCCTACCTGCGCTTCTGGAACCGCTTTTTGGCGGCGCGCTACCTGGTAGAGCCCGAGGCGACTGCTAAGCTGGCAGAGCCGTTGACTGACCTGGACAAAGGGCATGAGCGTGCGGAGTACACCGGTTTTTCGCAGTACCAACCTTTGTTCGCCAAGCCGGGCACCATTGCCGCGGCTGAACGACTGCTGGATGGCCTAGTCGCGCATCACGCCGCGATTCATGCGGCCGTTGCGGCCACGTGGGGAGAACAGGCGACCGACTGGAACGTGCTGGCGCGCCCTATCAGCCAACGGCAACGCATTCTCTTTCTGGCCCTGATGCTATACCTAGACAGGCCCGGCTTTGACGAGGTGGCGTTGCGGCGTTGGTTGCGCGTGGTCTGGAATCTCAGCATCGACCCCGACGTGCGTAGCGCCGAAGCCATGATTTCCGTCATGCGGGTGGTGGCCAAGCTGGGCGTGGGAGCACCCAGCATTTACTCTTTCTTAGCTTCCGATGAGTGCGCGGTCATTGTTCAACCGGAAGGTTCCTTTGTCAGCAGGCAGCTGTCGGAGGAGCGGCAGAAAGCCATCCTGATCTTAGCCGATGAGGCCTGGGAAGACGCGCTGGTGGCCAGTGAAAAGCACGGGCTTTTTCGGGGCAATGTTGGGTTCCTGCTATTGGATGCCCCGTCCCTGCCGGAATTTCAACGCCGTGCTGCTGTAGCGAGCAGCTTGTTTTCGGCCAGGGGGGCTCAGCAAAACCTAGGTGAAGAATACCTGCTGCTGCGGGCCGTTATCAGCCAGGCGCCTGACTGGGACTGGCTGCAAAAGCTGAACCTAGAGGATAGCGAAGACAACTGGCGGCTGTTGCTCAGAAGAAATGACGTCGTACGCGCTTTTATCGGGCAGCTTACAGAACTGACATGGGAGGAAATCACGGAGCAGACGCTGCCGGACCTGGTAGATCAGCCTTCCAGGCTGGAAGTCCCTGCTTCGCACCTGGAACAGCGGGTGCGCCTGGTGCACGAATACCTTTACCAGTTGGTCGACCTGCAACGATGGATGCAGACTCGGAACATTGGGGCAACGGGGCTTAAATGGAAGGACGAACACATATACGCTTACCGGTATTTTGGGCGCGATTACACGCGGGTGATGCTGGATACCTATCGCAACCAAATAGCGAACGTCCTCATTGAGCTATTAGGCTTCACCACGGAGCAGCGCTGCGGAAACAGCGCTTGCTTCTGGGGCGATTGGCTGACGCTCCACCGGCCAGACGGCCAGTGGACCTTGACAGCGCAATTTGACCCCTGGCATACATTACGCATCGGGGTAATGCGCTCGGGTGCCTCAGCGCTCGAAGTCAACGAGCTGGTCACCGACGCTGAGCAGGATGACTACTGGCTGGTGCGAAAAAACTATCCCTATGCCACGGTAACCAGTATGCAGCAGGTCATAGAGTTAGTGCAGCGCATCAAGCAGGAAATTGTTAATGAAGAATTCTTGCAAGCTCGCATCGTGATGCCAGCGAGCGTGGAGGTAGTTTAACCCGGTCTTCCATTCTGCTGGCTGGGGCGGCTAGCTTCACGTTATTTTATCAAACACCTGTGTGTTTATGAGTCAGATGTTTACTGCTAGTTTGGTCTGCTTTTCCGACTTGCTGCCGACCGCTGCCCCTGTGCTGTGGCGGGCGTTAGCAGCCGCTTTGGACGAGCATAAGATTCCGTATCACTTGTTGCCGCTGACCAAGGATATCTGGGCGGTCGATTACATGCCGGTTCAGGTGAGCCGAACGGAATTCGTGCAGTTCCGCTATGATCCATCGTACTTGAAGTACAAGAAGTACGCCGACAAGCGAACCGATGCCGCTCCGATTATGGCGATGTTGCCCCTACCGGTAGCCGCTACCAGTATGCTGCGCCTCGACGGCGGCAACGTGGTCCGGGTGGGACAGAAGGTTATCGTCACTGACCGGGTGTTTGCCGAAAACCCTGGCATTCCGGTGGACCAAGTGCGCCGGCAGCTCAGCGAGGAACTGCGGGCCGAACTGATTGTTATTCCCGCCGATCCGCGCGACTTCACAGGCCATGCCGACGGTATGGTGTACGCCCTGGACGAGCAAACAGTGCTCGTCAACAACTACCGAGGCAAAGAGTCCACCCTGGGGCAGCAGGTGACCAGCGTACTGCAGAACGCCGGCCTGACGGTCATCCCGTTTCCCTACTTTCCCCAGGAAGGAAGTGCTACCTCGGCGGTGGGCGCCTACATCAATTTCGTACGGGTGGGAGCCTTGGTGCTCTTGCCAGTGTTCGGGCTGCCTACCGACGAAGCGGCGGTGTACCAGACCGAGCTATTGTTTCCCGGGTGCCAGGTGGTACCCATGTTGGCAAACGAGCTGGCTCCTCATGGCGGGCTGCTGCACTGCGTGACCTGGGCCGTTGACCAGCCCGGCGTACATGCCCTGCCCACAGAGTTGCCTCTGCCCAACGCACACTCCTACTATGGGCGAGTATTGTTCCAGACATGGGGCGATTCCTCTGAGCCGATCCGTCCTCTGGACCGGCGGGACCGCTACCGCGGGAGCCTGCTCGGCGCTACCTACGGCGATGCACTGGCTGCGCAAAGCGCCCCCACCCAGATTCCAGCACAGGCTACGGCGGTGACGCAGCTGATGCTGTTCACGGCGGAAGGGCTGCTCCGGGCCGAGCATCGCGCCATGCAAAAAGGCATCGGCGGGGCCGGGCCGCAGATCGTCTGGGAAAGCTGGCTGCGCTGGCTCAGCACGCAGGGCATCGACCGACCGGGGTGGCACAAGGCCGAGGAATGGCCTTCGGGCTGGCTCAGCCGGCAACCGGCGCTACAGCACTCTCGAAAGCCGGCGCCCACTACCTGGCTGGCGCTGACCACCTCGCCGGCTCACCCCCCGCAGCCCGCGGTAAACACCAGCATGGGCGCGGACCCGCTGGTGCGCGTGGTGCCTTTTGGTCTCTTTCACTTCCACTCCGCGCCATATGCCCTGGAGCAGGCGAGTGCAGTAACGGCCTATACCCACGGGCATGCCGTGGCCCAGGCAGCGGCCGGCTGGGTGGCGGCCACGGTGGCCCTGCTCGTGCGTGGTCTCCCGCTGGTGGAATCGGCTCAGGTAGCTTGGCACCTCCTGCCGCCCGATTCAGAAGCAGGCGCTCGGTGCCGGCACGCCGTGCGAATGGCCCTGCAGCTGCACGAAAAACCGACCCACTTGCTTGCGGACGACTACCACCGGTACATGCAGGCGCGCACCGCACCGGCGGCACTGATGGGGGCGGTCTATCACGCGCTGCACTTCCGGGAGGCCCCGGAAACTGCCCTGGCAACAGCGGCCCAAGCCGGTGGGCGCACCATGGCAGCGCTGACGGGAGCCCTGCTCGGGGCGCAGCTGGGCGAGTCGGCCTGGCCGGCGGCGTGGCGCAGCCGGCACGACCTGGCCGGGCTGACCCTCGCGCTGGCCGATGACTTGTTTACCCGCGTCAAGGGCGACTCGTTGACGCTGGACCACGAATGGTGGGAGCGCTATCCCGGGTACTAAGCAAACGCATCCTCTCTCAACACCTCTACGCCCACGCTTAACCATGGAGTTCATTGAAAATTACGGCATCCTGGCTTCCATCGCCTGGAACAGCAACAACTGGAGTGCCGACCCAACGGCGGCCGACCTGAAACGGTCGAAGTACGACTTTGTCAAAGAAAACCAGCACACGCACGAAAGCATCAACTTCGGGCATGAGCGGTACCCGGCCGAGGCTGACGGGTTCTACATTGGTTATACACCAATGCTGCGCCGCTTGCCAGACGTAGAAAAGGCCAAAAATGTATGTGCGGTGTTTTTCCTAAGCTCGGACTACCAGCAGCAGAACCGCAAGTGCATTGTAGGGATGTACGGGTTTCCCGAGTTGGGATGGTTTGAGCGCACGGCGGAGCACCCGGTCTACGAGACGTACGACGCCGGCAACGTCCGCTCGCACGTGGACGACATCATCTATTTCGAGCAGCCGGTGGTCATTGACAACGAGCGCGTCGTGCGGGAGGGGCTGCTGCCGAAGGGCAAGCTGATTTCCCAGCAGGGGTTCAACTACCTGGATTCAGACAACGTCTTCAACATCCTGTTGCTGGCCGCTCGGCAAAACCCCAATAATGCCAAGCTCGCCCAGCTGCTGAAGAAATTCCCCAACGACCTGAGCTACGTCACCGAGGTTATTGACACGGATGCGTTTCGGGATTTCCTAGGCAGCCAGGACGCGGACAGTTTGGAGTCGCTCGCCCGGCTGGAAAAGAAGATGCATCAGCTACGCGCGCAGCTGAAGGAACGCGTTTCGTCCTTCATTGAGCGCGGAGCTATAGCCAGCAGGGTGAAGGCGTTGACACAGTACAAGTGCCTGGTCTGTGAGGCGCTGGGGATGAACCCAGTAGGCTTTGCCAAGTCGGACGGTACTCCTTACGTCGAAACCCATCACGTCGAGCCCGTGGCGCAACGGGCAGTAGGTTCTTTGGGGTTAGCCAACCTCATCACGGTGTGCGCCAACCACCACCGCCAGTTGCATTACGGCAACGTGCGTCTGACCCAGCAGACGGCAACCCACTTCTCCTTTGAAATCGACGGGCGCAGGCTGGAAATACCGAAAATCAAGCTGTGAAGCTGCCCGTCAGAGCCCGCGCTGCTTGGTTTCGTGCAACGCGGGCGGGTCCTACTGATCGAGCCTCAGTAGCCCGTCGCTAACAGGTTTCGGTCTCTAACTTAGCGACGGTAGCAGCTGCCGGTAGGTGGCGAGGCGCCCTTCAACCGTATCGAATTTGAACCGGATGTATTCAGGCGATGGGGAGGGGAGTACCTGCTGCGGAACGGTTAGCTGCGCGGCCGAAACGCCATGCTGCGTTAGCTCGCCGGCCAGGCTTTTGAACCACTGCTGGGCCAGCTTACTGGTGAAGTAGAGCCCTTGCAAGGGGAGCTACAGCAGCCGGGCCAGCTCACGGACCTGGAACGTTACATTGGACAGGTCGGCGTCCCGGTTGCTGGCCTGCTTGCGCCGGGCCGAAAGCACCACGTCGGTGCAGCCTAGGCCCAGCTCCGTAAGCAGGCGCTGCCGGTCCGCGACAGTGGGCAGCGGACGCTGGTACACCTGTTCCAGGATGTGCCACAGGCTGCGCTTGTGCGTGCCGTAGTACCAGTCATCGGGCGTGCGCTCGGCCGCCGACTTTTGCGTCAGCTGGCGGCCCGGGAAGGTGCCGATGAGCAAGTAGCGGGCCTGCGCTGGCATAAAAGGCGGAAACGGGTGTTGCTCCAGCGTGGCGGAATCGGACATGGGATGGGGTGATAATTCAGTGGGCATGTTCGTCTAAATAGTCTTGCCACAGTGTTTCCCACTCGCGCACGTACGCTTGGGCCAATTCGTAGCTTGGGAAGTCGTAGCGGATGATTTCGGCGATTGGCAACGACTCCCATTGCTGAGTACCCGGGTGCCACACGTAATCCGTGCGGGTGCTGTATTCCACCACCAGTTGGCGGCAATCGTTCTCGCTGCTCGTGAAAGGCGAGAGCTTGAAGCACTTTACCTGGCTTAAGTCGAGGGTCAGACCCACGTGGGTTACGATTTTAGGAGCCTTCATGGGATCAGTTAAGATTGAGGCCGAACGCCCGGGAGCCCAGCTTGCGCTTGAACAGCTTTTCGTGTTGCCACACTTCATGGTCCGTCATGGACTTAGGCAGGGTCATCAGCAGCGTAAACTGAAAGTGACGGGCGTGGTCCGGCGCGGTGGCCAGCAAGCTGCGCAGCGCCACGTTGTTGCCGTGGCCGTTTGTTTTGGCGTAGACGCTCCAGCGCTGCCAGACGCCGCCCTCGCCGTACGCCGAGCCAATGTATTGCTGCCCGGTGAACGAGTCCAGAATCAGGTAAATGCCGGCGACGGCCGACAACATCCGGCGCCAGTCGTCCCGCGGGGATTGGCTGCCGACCAGCTCCTGTAGCTCCGCAAACGAGAGGGTGAAGTCGAGGTAATCGGTAAAGGGCCGGCTGAACGGTTTGGGCTGGATCTCCAGTACCACCTTCGGGGTGTCGGGCCGTAGCCACTGGTGCCAGCTCAGTGCGGCTTTGCCCCATTCGATGAGCACCCGATCCTTCAGCTCCTCGAAGCCGGGCACTTCGGTTAGCTGGTAGTAGTAGTGCTCGTCGGTCTCACGCTCGACGCTTAGCACGCGGTACACCCCAACGAACCGGGCCTGGGAGCCGGACTCACCTAGACAGGCGACTACGTAGTCGCACTTGTGGAAGATGGGGTTACCCTGCTGCCGCTGGTAGTCTAGGAAGTCTGCGTAGCGGTTCCGGTATACTTCATGCACGTCCAGCGCCCCGCTGGTATCCCGGTGGCGGACGAGCTTGGTGCGGGCCTGCGGCGGCAGCCCCCGGTAGTAGAGCAGTTCTTGCAGCGAGAGTACCGGCCGCGGCGCCTCCTTGAAATGATAGGTGCAGCCGTCCAATACGCCTTCTTCCAGGCCGGGGTAGCTAAATACAATCTCTCGGCCCTGAGCCTCGCGCAGCAGTGAGAGTAAGCCGCAGGGGCCAAACCCAAAGAGGTTGCTCATAGGATCTTCCGCGTGTGGGTAGCGGCGACGGTACACGTTAAGCAAGACCTCTAACTCGTCGGCCTCGGTTTGTTCTGATTGCATTGGTATAGGAGCGTTGGGTAAGAAGTTCTACCCAATAAGCATTTCGAAGCGGGACGGTGCAAATCCAAGATATCCCGAAAATTTAGCTGACTTTGGCGGCAACCTTGCCATCGCCCAGCACCTACCTTAGCTCACTGTTCGTGGGAGCTATACCACTCCATACAACTTCTTCCAGACTTAAGGCGCATTTAATCACGTTAGACTGATTGTTCTGCCTACGAATGTGGGAAGAATACATCCCACTCATCATCTGCACGGGAACGAAATGGTCGTCAATCTGAGATTGAACCGCGGCTTTAGGTAGGCGTCCAGTAAGATAGGCTGCAAACTCTGCTACAACCTGGTACTTGACCCGCTCCATTGTAATCATGGAGTCAGCCGCTTGGTTAATGTTCACCGTGATGTCGCTTAGCTTGTAAACCTGAGGCTGACTGACTGCATCAGCTACAAAGGGGTTTCTGAAAACATAGATGTCAAAGTGGTTTTTGCCCCCTAGATAATCTTCCGGCCCATTGTGCTCATCATGCTTGTCTGAGGCCTGATAGGCATGAATCTGTATGTTTTGGAAAGGTCCCTGTTGAATGTGATAGCTCTCGTGCTTTATCCGACCGTTTCCTTTGTACAAATCATGACCTGGCTGAACCCAGGTGCGGCCCGCAAATCCATTGTGTAGGAGGTTTATATTGAAATTAGCAATCGCTGCCTCGTTCTTTTTTAAAGTGATAATAGCTGACGCGTCGATTTCGCCAAAATCGTTGCAAAGCTGTCTGAGCTGCTCGTCAGACCACTGATTCACTTTCTCGTACTCTTTGCCAAATATTTTCAGGTAATCATCCTCTGTCAGCTGGTTAAAAAATCCATTAGGTTGTACAAATGAGCTAACAACTTCCATCGAGTCTGCCAGCTTGTCACGTGTTTCGGATGCTTTATATAACTGATAAACAGTATCTAAAATATGGTAACCACTGTGCGACACTTTTCCGTATCCGAAGCAGTAAGGGTGGTACTCTTGCGTAACGATTTCGTTGGGTAAACGCCATTGCCCATCACAGTGGTACGCTTGAATGAATGTTACTGGGCAATTTGTTGCTTTCGCGACTTCGCGAATTTTGTCCTGCACAAACTGAAACCCTTTATGAAACCGTCTTTGTGAATTAACCATAAAGACCGTCTCTTTTCTAAGCTGAAGCGCATTATACTTCTCCAGTAGAAATGTATAGTCGTCGAGAATGCCTTCTGCACTGGCTACGTTAGTAGCGGCATCCGCTCGGGTTGTGATGGGTTTGTCGATGAGGATGCTTAAGTGATTGCACAGTGCCCACTTAGCGTATGCTTTATGTACCAAGGGTTCCGTAGCGATAATCACCCCCGTAACCCCATTTTCGATTACGAAGGATGAAAGCTTTTGCGCAACGTCATCCGGAATATTGTCTGCAAATGGTCTGATAAACCACAGCTCTGTATCGGGAATTTCTTTGGTGGCATTACGAACGGCGGTTTCTTGACTTTCTAGGTCAATAACCAAGCTTAATTCTATGTGCCGCAGTTGACGCAATGCGGGTAGATAAACCCGCCTGGCATGTGGACCGCATCCCACTAAGATGATGCGAGCCTTCGTATAACCTTCACTCATACTGGCCTGATATTCTATCACAAGGGTATGTTGCGCTACTCAATTGTTGCTTATATCGAGCAGCTAACGGGAGGCGATATGCATCCAGCATATCGCCTGCATCATCCTTAACCCAGTGAGTTAAAAAGGAATTTCTCCACCAATTGTAACACGTTTGAGAACTCGCCTAACGGTTGAGTCGAAAGCTGGGCGATAGTGAATCGTTGCCCGGTTATCCCAAAAAACCAAATCGCCTTTCCTCCAATGATGCTCATATCGGAAGCTCAGCTGCCCAACATGGTCATACAGGAGTGACCAAATGCGCTTTCCCTTCTCGTAGGAGACATTATCAATCTCCATTTCGTAGGCCAGGTTTAGATATAGTATTTTCTCGTGATTCAACGGGTGGGTACGAACCAGGGGGTGCGAGAAGGTTTCACCTGGCGGAACATCCTCGCGTCGATCCACATATTTTGCACTTACCGACCCAAATGGCCTGTAGAAGGGATTGAAGGTAGTTAGCTGCAATTCACTGATAGACTGCTGGGTTTTAGAATCAAGTAGGCTATACGCTTTCACCATATCTGTCCAGATAGTCGGTGGAGAGCCTTCTTCAATATCCAGGGCGTACAACAGCGAAGCCGATGAAGGACAGCGTAGCCACTGATGGTCTGAGTGTGGCAGGACCTCCTGATGCCCTAGGTAGGACTTTGCGAATTCGTGAGCTTGGTTACCCACAACCACGATTGAGCCTGCCGAGTCCTTGCTCCCCAAAACAGGAGACTTATCATCAGGAACGAAAGGCGGACCAAATTTGAAAGCAAAATCCTGCAGTTGCTCGTCAGTAAGGTTCTGATTTGGAATGACTACGACCCGGTGACGGCTGAGCAGGTCCTGGATTTGTAATACTTGAGCTACAGTGATGCCAGTGGCTACGTTGGCTTCGTGGACTGTGACGCCTACACCATTTTTGTTTACTGTAAAGGAGAGCTTGGTCATTCGTATAGGTATTGTTGAGGCGGAATTGGTAGTTGAGCCTTTGTTCAAACGGGTAGTGCAAAGCTTGATAGAGAATAACTCTCTAGTTCAGTCCTGTCAATCTTCCCGATTCTAAGTAGTAAGGTAGCCACGATTGATGGTAGTCTCTTTATAAAAAGGAGCCTCAGCGTTTTGGCCACATGTCCAAGCTACACTCGTCCAATTGTATTCGTTTTGGTCTCACGGCGGTGGATAGCCTGACTCTTACGCCACCCTGCAAACCTCCAACATGACCATTCCTTTCTCGAAATGATTAAACATATGGACTTCAACTTTATAGTTGATGGCCTCTAAAAACGCTATCCATTTTCCCACTATGATAACCTCATCGTCCCTGTTTGCATCATCTAGCAGAACCAATGCTTTGTCGGCAAAGTACTCATGTAGTAAAGGAACTGCCGGGTACCGAGCTAAGAATTGAGTGGTACGGGGCGGGCCGTCGATGACGAGTATATCTATCTTCCTTGTTAAATCCACTTCCTCAATGTCGTACCATTTCCAACTTTGCTCACCAACGGTATACTCCTTGAGAGGGCAGTGCTGAACAATAGAGTTGGACTCTGCCTCATTTACTTTAACATTCTCTCTGGTTTTGGCAGCATAATGGTCTTCGTGGTCCAACGAAACCACTTTGCCACAGTTGTTTAGCTTCAGGGCCAGCGCAATTACCACTGTTGACACCCCACTGCTTGCCTCTAGAACGAAAGCCGGTTTTTGCTTGAGGATTACCTCAATAATTTTTGCAAGAAAGTCCGGTGACCCAGCCCACCCTCTGGTTGGCGGCAGAAGTTTTAAGTTAGGCAGGCTATTGTATATCGAAAACAGGGATTCAAGCTGGAGAAATTGATTTTCAAGCTTTTGATCAATAACAGGGATTCTGCCAGGCACTAATTTGCTGCGTTGGTCTTCTGTAGGCTCATCAGTCTGGTTGGCCAACGGTTCAAGGCCTAGTTGAATCAACTGCTGAGAAAGTAAGTCTAATTTTCTCTCAACACGCAATAGGGCGCCATCTCTGTCGCCGATAGTTGAGCTTGGCGACGGCGCGTTAAACGCCCTTTTTAGGCTATCAATTAATGCTTTTAAACGCTTCATTAGAGGCTTTTGGCTAAACATCTACTGCAACCTCCTGTATATAGTCAGAGCATTTAGAGCATAGCTTATAGCATTTTCTCAGACCTTTGCGCAAGTCGGCGATTTGTTTCTGCCGTATGCTGCCATACCATATATCAATGATGTTTTCGTGCCGGATATCACCAATTTTATGAATTGCATGATAGTCTAAGCAGCACATAACGACCGAGCCGTCGTATCTGACTTCGACCTTTTTCTCAATCTTGGAGCATCCCGCTGTAATAGGCAAGGATAGTTCTTCCATTTTATGTTGAACATATCCCGCCCTATTTCCGAAGTTTTCCCCGCCTTTGACAATGTAGAAGTTCCAGGGGTAATCCTTTAGCTTGAGCTCTTCCTCGAAAGCATCACATTTCTCTTGAAATTCCTCGTCAGTCTTCCAGTCATAAATAGATAAAGTAAACTCTTTGATATTGTAGGTGCTTAGCTTCTCAACAGTTTCCCGGGTCAAGTAATCGCCATTGGTGAATAAGTAATTGTTCAGCCCCAGTTCTTTACATTTCTCAAAGAATGAGAAGATGCGCTTGTCGGTAAATACTTCATTGTAAAAATGGAATGAGATAAGCCCTTGGTACTTTATCTCGGCAAGTTCATACAATACCTTATGCACCAACGCTTCCGGCATTCGTGCTTTCTCACGGCTTTCGGTCGACCTTGTACAGAATGAGCAATTCCTATTGCAGAAGGAGTTGCATTCGATTGAAATCTTTTCAAACAGCGGATATGGTGGGGTAATCATCTCAAAGAAGCTTTTGTTTGAAGGCATTTAAATCGTCGTAGTAGGTTATGTACTTGCGCGGTATTTCAAACATGGATTCGGCAGCCCCAGCCGCACGTGCTACGCAGGTCAGGGCATTGCTAAAGCCCGCTTCTTTCACAATACCAATGGTTTCCCGCGTGTAGGCGCCGTGTGGATAGGCGAAGGAGCGAATCTCTCGCCCTATCAGCTGCTCTAATATCTTCTTGCTTTCGAGCACTTGGACGATAGCATCATCTTCACTGACTGTTGTCAACTTAACATGGTCCATGGTGTGCGCCCCAATCTCAACCTGGAGTCCAGCCAGCTCCGTTATTTGGCTTCTGGAAAGGATTCTGAGCTCACGGTTCCTAACATTCCCCCATGTAGCGCGCTTGCCCAAGTAGTTGGCTACCGGGTAGATTGCTGAGGGGAAGCCGAAGCTTTCCAGAATGGGGAAGGTTATATCATAAAACCGCTCGCATCCGTCATCGAAAGTGAGCACCACATAATCGGCATCTGGTGGGCTCTGGCTGCTGATGAGTTCTGTTGCCTTGCTTAATGAAATGACTTGATAACTGGAATTACTTAAAAACTCCATTTGGGAGTAAAAGTCTACTGTTCTACAGAAACAGTCCAGGTTAGTGTTCGCATGCGGGATGTCGCCAACCTGGTGATACAGCAAAAGGTGAATGCTGTGAGGGGCGCTGGGGTTGTGGTTCTCGTTCACCTAATCCTGTATTAACTAGTCGTTTAATAGCCTTGCTAGGCTCTCGCGCGAGGCTTCAGCGCCCTTCACGTTCAGCGCGCATGCAGGAACCTGCAAATTGGTGAGCTTCCGGCTGATGAGGTTCGATAGCTTGTTTGGGGACAGGTCTGCTGGGGTTATGATTGCTAAGTGGCCGCTGCTTTCGAATAGCTTTATTCTTAGGTGTTGTTCCTTGTTGGTCCCTGCAAAATCACGATTGTAGATGAGGAGAGGCTTATTTGCTGCTATAGATTCAATTAAAGAGTTATATCCCCCCAGGGAAATTATCAGCGATGCTGCTGAAAATGATTTGAGATATTCTTGGCTATCGAACTGATGCAGCGTGATGTTGTCGGATTGCATCTGGCCAAGCTTATCCCGTTGCGCTATAATGTCTTTTTGGAAGGCGCCTGAAAAGAGGATGAGCTTATGCCTCACTATTGCATTGGTCGTCGGGTAGCTATCAATCAGAGCATCGAGCAACTCATTGCCCAACCGCCCCCCTGCAACCGAAGCCAGTACAATGGGGTTGCTGCTGTTTTGACTGACCGTTGAAACGCTTCTCGCGATGTAGCCAGTCTGAACAATGGGCACCTTTATTTCGTGGACCAGGGGGAAACTCGTTGATAATGCGGCGAACCGCTCATCTCCGTGCACCAGAACCATGTCATAGCTGCGATTAAGCAGATCGCACGTGTGGGCATCCCGAACTCCCCCCACACTGGACTCGATGATATCCCGCACGCTACATACAATTTTAGCGGTTGGCCTGACATGCTTTACCTTGTTTATCAGCTCCACTACTTCGCCCTCGAATAGCAATCCAAAGGGAAAGTGCTCAGTAATCAGAACGGCTGGCTTAATTTCTTCAACCGCCTGATTTATGATTCTGCTCCGGAGGGCAAAGCATTCCTCCAGCGTCTGCGAGCGGTCTACAGGAGTTAGAAAGGCTTCTGTTTCCTCTTTGTAAATGGCTGGGAGCTGAATGACTGTTACCGATGACGGCACGTCGAAGTTTGGCACTATCTCCCCTCCGTTAAGCACGAATACTTCAAACTGTGAACTGAGGCCCCGAGCAAGCTCAATCGTTCGGACATAGTGCCCTATGCCATACACGTACTGGCAATGGATGAGGATTTTCGGGCGTATATCGATTGAACTCATGATGGTGACTTGATAGAGTCCGTTAGTTTCCGCCACCAAGGACGGTTAAGCAATTGTTCTTGGCGCAGGTCGGCCTCGAGTTTTGCGTTCAGTGCCTGACACTTCTTGTAATCCTCTCTTAGGCGGGTGATAACGGAGTTTTCCCTTTTCAGCTCTTCCTCCAGATTCTTGTTGTGGCTGTCTTTCTTTGCTGCTTCGGCTCGCAAAGCCTCAATCAAATCGTCGGCCTGCGCTAGTCTCTCCTGTAGCTTCTGTGCGTTTTTGGTCGCTTCAGCAGTTTTCAGTCTTTCGGTATCTGTTAGCTGGTTTACTTGCTGCAGATGTGCCTGTACCGTCTGCTGCAGTTCCATTTGTAGTCGGACGGCCTTTTCGCTTTCAGAAGCCCCTTTGAGCTCGGCGCTAGTCAACTTCTGTTGAAGCTGTTGTTTTTCTTCTTGCCACTGAACCTGCTGCGCTTTGTGCTGTTTTTGCGCTTCATGAATTTGTGCTTTTGCCGTATCCAGCTCCATCCTGACTAATGCCAGGGCGCCCTGCTCCTGCGCTGTTCGGACGGCTTGCTCAGCGGCTGCCGCTTGAGTAGCACTAATTAGCTTACCGTGAGCGGCGGTTAAATCAGCTAGCTGCTGTTTAGTCTTGAGGAGCCCTTGGAGCTTGTGCCGTATCAGACGCCCGAATATTGGTTTCTGAGCATCATTACGTAGGCTCAACGCTTCACAGAAAGCCTTTGTAGCCCCTGGAAGGTCACCTCGATTGAAAAGCTTTACGCACCGCTGATACAGCTTGGTGGGGCGGGCTTCCTCCAGCGCAGTGGCTATTTGCTGCTCGTCGTTAGCACCGCGGTGCAGCGCCACCACCTCCTGGCTCACCCGCACGTCGCGCGGTGCCACGGCCGTGCGCAATTGAAGGCCTTCAAACGAGCGGCACCGGCTCAGGGCTACGTATAACTGGCCGGCATCAAAGAAGCCTCCCGGCGCATTAATCTCAACCGCGTCAAATGTCAGACCCTGGCTTTTGTGTACCGTCAGCGCCCAGGCCAGTTTCAGGGGGCGCTGGGTGAACGTCCCGATTACCTTGCTCTCAATTCGGCCAGTCGCCTCATCGTAGCCATACGTGAACTTGTCCCAGGTTTCGGCCTCCACCGTGTAGGTAGCACCCTGTTCGGTTTCAACTTCAACGATGCTCTTTTCCAGCTTCACTATCTTCCCGATGGTGCCATTGACCCACCGGCCACTACGGTCATTGCGCACAAACATTACCTGGGCCCCGCATTTTAGCACGAGTTCTCTTGCTGTCGGAAAGTCGCCTTCAGCGAAGTCGCCCGTCACCACGGCCGTAAACTTCACCAGTGGGGCAGTCAGCTTGGTGAGCTCATTGGCATTGTAATCCTCGGCGTCCTTGTTCCGGGTGCTTAAGGTAATTCCGCGTCCCGCTGCTCTGGGGGCATCTGTTAGCCGGCCGTTTAGCTCGCGCATATCCGTCCCGTCTGCTTGGTTGGTCCGCACCCGGTCCAGGAGCCCGATGAAATGAGGGTCCTGCTGTCGATAGGCTTTGCGCAATTCCACGGTAATAAGCGGAAATTGGGCAAATACCCGAGCTCCAAAAAAATACCGGGTCCCGTAGAAACGCTCGTACAACTGTCGGTCGGCCGGTACCAGCACCGGGGGCAATTGGTAGGCATCGCCTACGAGCAGCACTTGCTTGCCGCCAAATGGCTCTCGGAGCCGCCGGCTATTCAGCCGCAGCGCCCGGTCCACTGCATCCAGAATATCAGCTCGTACCATCGATACTTCATCAATGATGACCAGCTCCACTGCCTGGAGCAGGTCGTACCGGGCTTTATTCAGGCATTCGCCTGTGTAGCGTTGGGGGCCGAAATAGGGTATTCGATGGTCATTGGGTTGCAAGATGCTCAGAGGCAGACTAAACATCTTGTGTATGGTCATCCCGCCCGCATTCAAAGCAGCCACACCCGTTGGGGCTATCACGATGGCTTTCTTGCGCGTGTTGGCCACGATGTGCCGTAGGAACGTGGACTTACCCGTACCCGCTTTGCCCGTCAGAAATACGCTTCGATTGGTATTCTCAATCAAATCCAGCGCGACCTGAAATTCCCGGTTATTCAAGTCCATCGCCGGCAGAGCCGGCTTGGGTTGAGGCGCAGCAGGCTGTACTGGAGTATTGGGCGCCTGGAGTGCTACGCCCCGTTGCAGTAGGGCAAACAGGCACCGGGCACAGGCCGTCACATCCGCTTCCGCCCGATGAGCTCCCGTCATTTCTTCCCCGAACAGATTGACATGCAGCTCATTCAGCTTTGGGGGCTTGCTGCGCTTGCCTTCCAGATTTGAGCCCATACGCATGGTGCAAACCAACTGCTTATCTGCCCCAAACATTTGCTGCCCCAGTCGATGTAGCTCTGCTCCCACGATGGCTAAGTCGTATTCCAGGTTGTGAGCGACCACGTACTGACATTCCCTGGCGGCAACATCCAGCTTTTCCAGGGCTTCACGCAGCTCTACGCCGTGCGCCGTGGCCTGTTCAGTCGTGATGCCGTGGATGCTCACGGCCTCCGATGGGATAACGAAGTTGTCCGGCCGAACCAACAACTGCCCGTTGCTTAGCAGCTGCCCATTCTTCCCATATATGCCCCATGCCAGTTCCACTAGGCGCGGCCAGTTGTCACCGTCTGACAGTGGGGCGCTGAAGCTTGCGGGTAGCCCAGTGGTTTCGGTATCAAAGACTAAATACATAGCGAACGTAAGCGGGCAAGGTTAATCACCATCTGAGGGTGCGCAAAGCTGAGGCTATCCTTCTCGTTGACCTACACGGACAAGGGCTATTGGTAGACCTCTCGGTTGCCATACTTGCCAAGTGGGAGCTAGCAAGAATACACAATATGATGAGCGTAAAAAGTCTCTTGATAAGGAGAGTAATCGAAGGCCGTGGTTGTAGCGAAGTTATGGCCTTTCCCAAGACATAACAGGAAGAGCCAGCCGAAACTTGGTACTAAGGCAGACTTACGGCGCTCGGTTCAGTGAAAGACGGGCGCTTTCCCGCAATGTGAGCTTCTGTAATGCTCAGTATCCCCGGCTTAGCTCCACTAGGTTCTCCAGGGGCTTGCCGGTGCTGAGCAGGTACAGGTTTCGTAAAAGCACATCCACCTTGCCCTCGTCTTCCTGGTACTGACCGCCGCCGGTGTGTTGAGTGAGTAGCACATTGGGCAGGGTCCAAAGGGGGCTGTCGGTAGGTAGGGGCTCAATAGCCGTTACGTCAAGCACTGCTCCGCCAAGATGGCCCGACTGCAGCAGGCGCACCAAGGCGGGTTCGTCGGTGGTATTTCCTCGTCCCACACTAGCGTAAATACTACCGGGTTGCATGGCAGCCGCTAGGTCGGCCGAGAAAAAGCCATCGGCGCTGCCGGGCAAGCAGTTGACGACAATATCAGTTTCGGGCAAAACGGCCAGTAGGTCATCTTTCGAATGCAGTTGGGCATCAGGGTGGGTGCGGGCCAACAACTGCACCTGGCACTCGAAGCCCGAAAGCTGTTGGCGCACGGCCAAGCCAATGGCACCTGCCCCCAGAATCACTACGCGCTTGCTGCGCAGTAGTCCTGTCCGACTGCGGATATAGGTACCGCTCATCCAGGCTTTGCGAGACTGCAGCACGGACAATTCGGCTAGGTGGCGATATATGCTGAGCAGGCCTCCTACGATGGTTTCGGCACAGGGCCAAGCAAAGAAGTCGCCCATGTTGGCCACGGGTAGCGACATGCGCAGGTGTCGGTACTGTTCAAAACCAGCTGAGTCGATTTGCCAGAAGCGCAGTATTGGTGTGTTTCCTGATTCAAACCAAGCCGCTGGCGGATTCCCCATCAGCACCTCGGCGTTCTGGAAGGCTAATAACTGCTGCTCAAGGGGCAAGTCTTGGCCAAATGTGGCTACTACTTCAGGAGAAAGATTACGCTGGAGATATTTCCGGGCTATAGGACTAAGGGATGAATAAACGAAAAGATGCATGTCTGGGCTGCTACGCGAGCATATAGTATTTTACTGGTGAAGGAACGATAGCATAAGTACTAAAAAATTAGACTACAGCGACCGTGAACGATAGGCGTACTTCGCTGGTGTTGGCTAGCTAGTCAGGTAAGCTTTGTGCTGCAGCGACAGGCATTAAAAACGGATATTTCCGGCTACAGTAGGCGGCTTTTGCCTCCACTCAGCTGACCGATTGCCGCTTGGGCGTTGCGAATCCGGCTGTCTTCAACCTGTGGTTCAAAGGGCAGTGAGGTGTTCTCCAGAATCTTGTGAGCGCGGAAAAGGATTAATTGCTCTTTGGCCTCCTCCAGCTTTTCATCGATGGATTTTTCGCTGTAGGCTTTGATAACAACGACGATAAATTCGAAGCAAAAGAAAGTCGCCGTGAAGAGCAAGTACACAAACAGCATAACCCCATCTGCTCGGATTAACTCATGCATCGCTTTAAGGCGTAGCAGCAGCGCACTTCCTTTAAAGTCCTGACGGGCAGTGTCCTGCGCGGCCCTGGCGAGATTCGCACATTCCGCTTTCAATTTATCGAGTTTGTCCGCCTCCGCGCGGTACGCTTTTTCATGATCACCAGCGAGCTGTAGCTTAAGCCGGGCAATACGACCCACTTTTGCGATGCCGCTGCCAGCCGTCCCATCTGCTTCCGCACCCGCGGCAGCTAGCGCTTCCTGCCGGATCTTGTCTTTGCCGCTCACAAGCTGTTGTTGCGCTTCAATCCGGGCCCTGTAGCTGGAGTCGACTCTGGCGGCTTCCTGCGCGGTATAAGCAGTGCGATAGCTGGCTACCCGATTGCTGATGTCATCCTCAAAGACCACCTGGTCCATGCTGATGGAGCCGAGCAAGGCGATCACGAAGCCCAGCATAAAGCGAAAGGCAGTGATTACTTTGTTGCCCCTGGACATGATAACGGAGCGCTCGATAAGGAAAATGATCACCGCGGCGATCGTTGCGGTGACCAGCGCCGCTGCGAGGCTTCCCTGAATTACCTGGCGGACCAGAAGAAAGCCATTGATGAACCAGAGGCATACCGGCAGCAGAAGGCAGGAAGCGAGCAGGATGATTTTCCGCTTGCTGGCGGGTTGGAAAGCGGCCGTATAGGCAGGGTCTTCCCCGATGAGGATACTGGCGAATTTCAGCATGGTGGTGCAGAGGGTTAAAACAGGGAGCCGTGCTTAAGCAGGGCCTCGCCTTCCACATATTCTTTAAGCCCTTGGGTAAAGCCCAGCTGATAGCCGTGCAGTACGCTCATAATCCAGCCTTCATCAACGGCCGATAACTCCTTTTGCGTAGTTAAGCGCTCGATATCCGATTCCACTTCGCGAATCGAATTCGTTAGTTGGGTGGAAGTGGCATCGTGTATGCCCCCGATGCTTACGATGTGGTTCAGCAGGGTGAGGCGCTGGGTGCTTTTCTCCTGAATCAGCTGATCCACTACCAGCTGAAATTCCGCTTTGGTTTTCCTCTTCCAGATCACAAAGCTCTCCGCCGTGTGGTAGAGGTAGCCATCACGCCGCCCCAGGCTCCAATAGTCTTTGTTTAGAAAGAGCGTCAGCTTGGTTGGTTGGGCTTCTTTCGCGTTAGTAAGCCTTGTGGGTTGCGGTGGAGTAGGATCAACAAACAAGTCCGCTGAGGGTACATTGGGACTGGCCGGCAATTCGGCAGTGAGGGTAACCGGTTCGGGTTTCTTTTTGAAGAAATTGAATTTAAACATGGCTGTTGGGACCTGAGGGGGTTAGATGACGAAAACAGGGACGCGAAAGCTGGCGTGGCCACTCCGGTGGCAGGATGCACAAAGGGTAATGAGAAGGTGGGTTGGGTAGCACCAGGGAGCCAGGAACTCGCCGGGGTACTGAAGCAGGTGGTACTGGCGGTGGTGCACCTGTAGATCAGCTGTTGCGCCGCAGTTGCGGCACCTATGCTCATCGCGGGCCAGTATTTGCTGCCTTTTGTACTGCCACTGGGGAGTTCGGAGCAAATCAGCGTAGCTGGGGTTTAACTTGCTGCCGGTCATAAGCTAGGCGGCCAGGTTGAGGCTAAGGCGCTTGGATTTCAGCCGAATGTGCTTGAACGGGTTATCGGAACGGTAGCAGGTGACGACTTGATTTGAATCCCCTGCGACAATTACCACCAGGTTCTTCAACTCCTTGTGCACTTTAAGGAGGCTAGCCGGGATACTCTTTTCGCCCAGGATATAGTACAGTAGCTTCTGCTTGCACAGGCACTCCCCATACTGTATGACCAAGGCAATTTTGTCGGTGTCGATGCCGCGCTGGGCAGCCCGCACGGCCGAGTGCCGGGTGTGATTAAATTCCAGCACTTCGCTGCGCTGAGACTTGGGGTCGCGGACTTCAAAGCGGAAGTTGAGCAGTGGGTCGGCCTCGTGGCGCGGGGTGAGGGTTGGCTTCATGTTGTGAACTTCTAAGGGGTACAACAGTGGATAGCAACCCAGCCAAAACCTCAACCCTGCTCCTGTCTTTATTTTGAAAAATATTCTCACGACTCGATTATAGCACTGACAGTCAGTGCAATAAAGTCCAAAATTAATTTCGTTGCCAGCTGCTCTGCCTTGGGTGGTACTCTTTTGCGCTTGGCAAGCATACAGTTTTGAGTAGCTTCCGGAAGAATTTATTGACGAGCAACCGCTACCGGTATCAGATAGAATCAGTCAACTGCTACTTTTGACGGAACCGCCGAGCCCGTCTCCCCTAAAAAGTACTGTTTGGACGTGGTGCGACGTCCGAACAGGTTTATCATCGCCAAAGAGCCCGGCACGTGTTTCAATCAGACGAAGAGATACTTGAAGCTATCCGGACCGGGGCGCGGCGAGAAGCGGCACTCGAATGGGTGTACAAGGAATGCAAGCCCCGAGTCAAAAGCCTGGAGTGGAAGTTTCAGTGCTCACCGGAGGATTGCGCCGACGTGTTGCAGGAGGCCGTTTGGTTGCTCTATGACAAAGTGGTCAGGGGAAAGCTGGTTCTCACGGCTAAGCTGACGACCTACATCTACCGGGTATGCCAGAATCAATTGATGACTTTGAAGCGGGACGGCCGCAATATGCCGCTGGTGGAGCTAGGGGAAGAAGATGCGCTGATGGAGGAAGAAAGCCCCGAAGAAGAGTTGTCGGTGCTGGAGCAGCAGCTGGAACGCCTGTTAAACGAGCTGGGGGAGCGCTGCCGCGCTATTATCGTGGATTTTTATGCAGGTGGCAACAGTCTGAAGACGTTGGCCGCTAAATACCAATACAGCAGCGTAGAGACGGTCACTTCCCAGAAACACAAGTGTATGACGCAGCTCAGACGAAAATTTCAGGTTGCCTGACGCTATGGATTCCGAACAAGACCTCACGTTAATTGACGCGTACATCAACGGCACCTTGTCGGCTGAAGAGCAGGCGGCCGTAGCTGAGCGGCTGGCCCGCGACAATGATTTTCAGGAGCTATACAACTTTACCCTGTCCGTGCAGCGAGTTGCCCGGCAACAGGAACGTCGGCGGATTAAAGCAATGCTGCAAGCGGTGGACGACAAAAGCGCTGCCCCGGAACCGGTTGAAGAATCTGACTCCAAGGTCATTCCAATAACCAGCCACCCCCAGGACGATTCAACGATCAGCACGCGTACCCCCAAGGTTATCCGGTGGCCTTTTGCCAGCGTCGGCATTGCGGCGTCTATTGCAATTGGTTTACTGGTGTGGCAGCCCACCAGAAGCAGTAACGATGAAATATTTGCGGCTTACACCGGAACAACGGCCAGTAGTTTCAAGCAACAAGAGTTTACCGGACCAGAGGGGACAGCAGGAACCCGAGGAGGAGAAATGGTTCTGGAAGGCTTTACTGCAGCTGAAACAGAAGCGTTCGCCCAAGCAATAGACTTGCTGCAGGCGGAAGAATACGATAAGGCTAAAGCGCTGCTGAAGCAGTTAGTGAAGGCCAAGGGGGAGCAGACTGTTCTATTGCAAAACCTGGCCGTTGCTCAACTGAAGTCCAATGAGGTAGCCGAAGCCGTTCGCCATCTGGAAGCCCTGCGCCAGCGTCCGTCGCTGGAGTCCCGCGAGGAGGTAGACTATGACCTGGCACTCGGCTACATCAAGCAGGGGAAGCTGCGCCAGGCCAGGGCACTGCTGCATGGGGTAGCCGAATCCAATTCATCGCTTGCTAGGCCGGCCGCTGCTATTCTGGATAAAATGCGCTGGTGGTTTTAACGGTTGAGTAAGGAATTAGCTCAGCGGATTATCAACTAAAACGTGAATGAATAAACATCTACCGACCGTTGCGGTACTGGGCTTTTTTGGCATTGTAGCCTACTTAGTGGTAAATATTGTCCACCTCGTGTGGACGTACGTCAACCCCGAGGGATTCTGGAGCTTTCAGGTTTTTATTGACGTGCTGCGCACGACTTTCTTCGGCCTGCTATTCGTAGTGCTCGTGTTGGTGGCCTTCGGGTTTCTGTGCTCCAGCGTCTTTCGCTACGTGCGAAGCAAGCTGCGTCGCGATGCGGAGAAGGTCAATCTGCTGCACGACCTAGCCTACGTTGTTGTGATATTGCTATCGGCCTTGTTTGAATACTGGTGGGGCGTATGGTGGGGCTTCAAAATGGATGCAGCGCTGGCCGATAAGTACAGCTACGTTACTCAGTCCGACAAGCTGATCGCTGCCGGCAGCTATGATCAAGCCCTCACCGAAGCCCGGGCAGCCTATGAGCAGGCTCAGGCGGCGAATGTCCGTTCCAGTAAGTTTTTCCTGCTGACGCGTTTATATCAGACTTCCTCTTACGCCCGGACGCAGCAGCTGTCGAACACTTATGCTACAACCGTTAACTACGCTTACTGCTTGGCGGAAACCAATACTTCTCCCCATCAGGCGGACAGCCTTTATCAGGTAGCGCTCCGTCTGGCAGAAAGCAAGCAGTTCAGCACGCAGCCTGAATACCGGATATTTCCATTGGTCAGCCTGAGCCGCATAAGCCTGGCTCAGGGCCAGTACCAACAGGCCGAGCGTTACTTCGATGCCCTGCTGCCTTATGCGCAGCTAGCACAGGGGGAAGATATCGACTACGCTATCTCTGCGCTGGTCATCTTCGCCCAGCGGGCCTATCAGACCGGGCAATCGGAAAAGGCACTTGGCTTGCTCACCCATGCCGTAACGCTCTACGAGCAAAGTGACGAAAGCCGGAAAACATCTTTTTACGCTCAACTGCTGATCAGTGCCGGGCTGGCGGAACTGCGCGCGCAGCGCCTGACCCAGGCGGGCCAGTATCTGGTCAAAGCCCAGGAGGTAGTGGACTCGAAGCGCAGCAAGCAGGTTTACCTCGATTTTTTGCACGCCAAAGGCCTCTACTGTATGCAAGCGGCGCAAGCTGGCGCTGGCGATGAGGCATTACTTCAATCAGGATTCTGGCACACACTGGGGCAGCTGCTGGAACCGGATCGGCCGCTCAGCGAGCAGTTTCGTCTCGAAGCCGAACACTGCCTGCAGGAACTGGCTGCGGCAAGCGAGGAGCGCAACGGAGCCAATTCGGTAGCGTACGCGCAGAACCTGCTGGCCTTAGCTCAGCTTTACACCGGGCAACGGCAGTTCTCGCGGGCACAGCCCCTGAATGACCAGGCGCTAGGCGTCCTCCGCGAATTCAAAAGTAGTAACCAGGATGCCTACTTTGCGGCTCAGCTTCAGGGAACGGTAAATCGCTACTACGCCAATAAGAAGCAGCCTTTAGAGCCGGCCATACGCGAAATCGAGCAGTACTATTTTACGGCATTAGCCTCGCGATTCGCCTTGTTTACCGAGGAAGAGCGTGAGCACTATGTGCTGGGGATAAGCAATGTTACCAATACGCTTAACAGTATTCGCCTGCTGCAGGGTGGAGCCACTGCCGGCGAGCAGGTGTACAACAGCGTATTAGGAACCAAAAGTGTCGCGCTGTTCGCCACGCAGCATTTGCGGCAGGCGCTGGCCGGAGCCAAAGGCCAGGAATTAAGTAGTTATTACAGCCTGCTTAGCGACCGCGCTGCGTTGAACCGGCGAAAGCTATCAGGGGCATCGGAAGCCATAGTAGAGGAAACTGCGCTGAAAAGCCGGGAAAAACAGTTGCTGAACCAACTGTCTACGACTTCTCATTTCACGCCTTTCAATCCTGGCGCTGTGCGGTGGACTGATGTACGCCAGGCGCTTCAGGACCGGGAAACGGCCATTGAAATCGTCGCCCTGCCGACGCGGCCGCAGGCTCCCGATTCGGTTACCTACTACGCCCTGCTCACCCAGCGGTCATACGCACAGCCCAAAGTGGTGCCGCTGTTTCAGGAACATCGGTTGACCCGATTACTCAACCAGGCTGGTACCACGGAGGCCCGTGTCAACCGCATTTATCAGGAAAAGCGCGACTCCCTATATAACCTCATCTGGGCTCCTATTGCGTCCGAAGTCACAGGGTCGCGCAAGATTTATCTTTCCGTAAGCGGTGTTTTGCACACGGTTTCCTTTGCGGGCTTTTTGCCCCCCGCAACGCCTGAAGTCGTGCTACTGAGCAGTACGCGGCAGCTGACCACCCGCCGGGATGCTGCCGTCGGCTATAAAGCAGCCGCTTTATTTGGCAACATCAACTACGATTATTCAACCGGTAAACAGCCTGATCCAGCAGCTGCTACTCGGTCAACTGTCGTCACTGACAAGCAAGTGCGCTCCCATTTTGCTCCATTGCCTTACACCGCAGTTGAGCTGGCGTCCATTCAAAAGCTGCTGGAAAGAAGGGGGCCGGGAGCGGTTGCGCTTTTTGAAGACACCGTAGCTTCGGAGGCTGCTTTCAGGCGCGTGGCCCAAGCGAATCCCACTGTGCTGCACGTAGCCACGCACGGGTTCTTTTTACCTGGCAAAAGCACTCCGAATCAGCTCACTTTATCAGGCGGTAGTAGCGCTTATGATGAGCAGCCCCTAAGCCGTAGCGGTATTATTCTGGCTGGGGCCAACTCTGCCCGTGCGACGCAGGCAGATCAAGACGGAATCCTGACCGCTGAAGAACTCGCCCGGCTGGATATGGCGCACGTTGACTTGGTGGTGCTCTCCGCTTGCGAAACAGCTTTGGGAGCCGTTAAGGGCAGTGAAGGTATTTATGGGTTGCAACGAGCTCTGAAAATGGCTGGCGTACGAAGCTTCCTGGTTAGCCTTTGGAAAGTGCCGGATAAGCAGACAGCTGAACTTATGGCTCTCTTCTACGAAGGGTATGTGCAAGGCCTGCCTAAAAATATTGCCTTGAAGCGCGCACAGATAGCAATGCAGGCGAAATACACGCAGCCTTTTTACTGGGCCGGATTTCAGCTACTCACGGATTAGCAAGCTGGTGGACCCAGCGCTAATTCCCTGGTTATATTGGATTAGCCCGGTGCGCGGGCAGCAGAATTCAGTAGGAGCCAAGTTCAGATAGCAATGAACTCGGTAGGAAGAGCAGCTGGATATAGCGGGACAGCATACAAGCATAGGCTGCAGATTGAATTGCTTGGACCTGCTGCACTACCGGAATTCTAATCATTGCGACTCTGCTAATGGGCTCACAATTGGCTCATCATCCAGTAGTCGAATTAGATAAATGCGCTTTTCTAGTATTTAGAGGCCGGTTTTGAAGATGAGCAGGCACTCTTCCAATGGGCTCATCAAGGGCTCACGGGTGCGGTGCTCAAGAATCTGAAAGGCTCAATTGTGTGACAGCTTTGGCAGCACCGCTTGTTATCTATTAGCAAGTCAGAATATCCAGATCAAGTGGAGGTTGACCTGGTAGAACGAGCAGGTCGCACAATGGTATATCTTTCCATTGGTAGGACTCATCGGAGCGTTAAGGGTAAAGGAATTCCAGTAAGGCCCAGGAAGTGGTGAGTATTTTCCAATAAGGAGCATTAAGTCGGTTTTGTCGCCTTCGTGCAAAGCATTTGAGGTTGTTTTGCATAGATCATGCGCCAACGTAGGGGACTTCTGCGCTAGCGCCGGGCCATGGTAAAAGATGTAGTCCAGGACACCAGCTGGTCTCAGGTAATATCAATTTTTGCTGGTTAAAAGGCAAAACAGCTGCCTGTTTTGCCCGTATTGGCTAGCTTTGCTTCTACACCGATTGCCCGAGCATGCTGGCCTTGAAATCTACCGATCTGCATAGTTGCCCCCTGTCAGCAGGCCTCACTGCGGACTGGCTGAGCTGGGCTCACCGGCAGCCGCTGCCCATCCAGCAGCGGCCCGCCCTCTTCGTGGGTTCCCTCGCCTAACGCTCCTTTCTCACTGTATCAGCAGGTCACTGCCCCACCCCATGCACGGAGTGAGCAGTGCCGCTGATAAGCTGTTTCCTGCCCGGCCCCCTTCGCGCGGCCGCAGGCGGGGCGTTGTCAACCCTTTCCGTCGAAGCAAGCCTTATGTCCGCGAGTCCCTATTGCCGGTTTTCCCGCATCTGCCCTACCGTGCAGGCGCTGGTGATTCGGCTCATTCAAGAAGAATTCACCCCACTGCTATCCCTTTCCACCGAAGCCCCCGCGTCTGCTTGGTCACGCGCTGTTGCCCTAGCTGACCCTTCTTTTCTGTATTGCACCGCGCAGGAGCCTACTATCCGGATTTGCCCGGAATCCTACCCGATGCTGCGCGAGTGCCTCCAGCGGGAGTTGGCCAAAGCCGCGTAGCACCGCTCCAAGCTCCTGACAAAAAAGGCCGCCCAGATTGCTGGGCGGCCTTTTTATTATACTGGCGGGAGGTTCTATCGACTGGCCTGCAGGACCAGTTCCTCGTAGGTGCGCAGCTCCAGGCAAAAGAGAGCATGCGCTTCGGGCGTCGCAAACCAGTAGAAATGTCTTTTTTCGTTGGTCATGGAAATCAAGCGAAGCACGTCAACTGAGTAGCCAAAAGCTGCCAAAAGCCGCTTGAGTAGCGGGGCGTATAGCTGGCGGTCATCCTTTTTGATTTCTACCAGCCGGGCGTAGTTGAAGCGCTGCGCAGTTGCCCAGGGCTTCATTTGCCCGTGCGGCATGCGGTTGAGGCGGAAGCGGACAAAGCGCAAGGCCGTGGGGTAGTTAATGATGAGCGCCGGGTCCGGAAAGGCAGCGGAAGCAAAGGGAGAGTCCATGAGAATAATACGTGGCTGATTTCTTCCCTACTGCCCAATTACATACACCGGCACCGCTTGCGCACCGACGCCCCGTCCCGTTTCCTTCTTCACCTCTTTGCCATCCAGCAGAATGGCGCAGGTGATTTCCGATGCTGCTGTACCCCCGTCGATACTGGCCAGGATGGTCAGGTTGTCGCCCCGTTTCATGGTGCGCTTAAACCGGTAGCTGGCCGGTAGTGGGGTGTTGTTGCGCGTTGTGTTGCCGCCGCTTTCGTTGGTGTAGCTCAGGTAGTCCGATACCGGGGCGTTCGAGGTAACCTGATACTCTACCTGGTATTCTTTCGGCCCAGTGGGGGCTGCCTCGTCCTTGGAGCAGCTCGTGGTTGGGCCCAGGGCGGCACAGCTCAGGAGTAAATAAGCAAGTCGTTTCATAGGTCAGAAAGGGTTAGCGGAAATGATACCGCAGGCCGGCGCTGGCGTAGCCCGGCCACTGGTCGATGAGAGGATTGTTGAATAAGTAGCCTTTGGTGGCGGTGGCCACCAGGGAGAAGCGGTTGCCGAGGAATACATCGACTTCAGCCCCGGTCTGCGGGCCGTAGGTAAAGCGCTGCGGCTCCTTGGCGTCTGCTGCTATTTCACCGGTCCCGTTCTCCCCTGTGCGCTCGTAACCCGCGCCGGCACCCAGCAGCAGGTGCACGTAGGCCACTTCGCCCAGGCGAAAAAGCTGCGGGGCGAGCAGTACCCGGCCCACGTAGCTCGAATATTCGCCGCGACCGGCGAGGTTGCCGGCGTCGCGCAGGCCGCTGGCCCGGAGCGCCAGGCGGTTGGTGAGCATGGCCGTGTAGCTTAGCTCGTAGTAGTCGCCGGTTTCGGAGCGGCCCAGATGGGCGCCCCAGCTGGAAATGTGATGGACGTGGCGCTGAGCGAAGGCCGGTACGGCGCCGGCCCCCGCCAGCAGCAGGGCCACTAGCAGTAGGTTCTTCATAAGGGTTAGTTGCGGGGGCGGGCCCGGTCCGCTTTGATGAGGGCGTTTTGCACCAGGATGTCGGAGTAGACCATCTCGGCCGCCTGCCGGGAGGGGCCGGGCTGGGCGGCTTCGGCCAGCAGGCGGTCGGCTTCCTGGCGCAGCTGCATGGCCTTAATCATGTTGTCGTTCGAGGTATTCAGGGCCACCATCCGCTCTCCTTCCGTCATGGCGTAGCGGCCGGGGTTTTTGAGCGTGGCATTCATCTCAATGCTCTGCTGCGTCATCTCGTCGGCAATCTTGTAGTAGCCGAAGGCGGTAGCAATTTTCTTTTTCTGCATCATCTCCTCGTAAGCAAACGTAGAGACGGCCGCTTCCTCGCGCTTCTGCTGGTACTGCTGGGAACTCATGCGGTTATTGCCAGCCGTAGCGCCCGAGCCGAAGCGCGAAAACACGTCGTACACCGTGTTCAAATCCTGCTGGGGGTTATTCAGCTGCAGGGCCTGGCGCAGGCGCTCAGCCTTCTGAAACACGGGCATGTACTGGTTGCTCTGCCCCCGGCCCGACATGGCCAGGGCGCGGGCAAACAGTTCCTGGGGGTTGGAGAGGCGCAGGTCCTGGATGCTCTGCACCTTGCGCAGGTCGGCCTGCACCTGGCGCTGCAGCTGCAGGGTCTCGTCGGTGATATTCTTGACCTGGCCGGTAATGTCTTTGGTGACGCCGGCAATCTGCTTGGCGTCCTTAATGACCTGATAGTTCTTGACCGTTTCGGTCCACTGCTTGAGGCGCTTGGCGAAGTCGCCGATGTGCACGCCCATGTGCACGGGGTCGTTGACCACCATCTGGGCGGTAGCCTCCTGACCAGAAGCCAGAATCAGCGCGAAGGCCACAAGGGCCGAGGAAAGCGTCTTTTTCATCGTCGTATCCGGTTTAGTGAGTGGAACTGAATCAGCGCGCCGCGGCTTCCGGGCCCAGTTGGCCGGCGGCAGCCGTGGTAATCAGGATGGGGTAGCCATCGGGCAGCAGCACGTCGCGCAGCTTGGTGCGGGTCTTGGGCCGCGACAGCACCGTAGCAGCCACGCGGCCACCCACGCCCACGACCGAATTGGCGGCCGAGGCCGAGCGGTCGATGGCCGTGCTGATTTCCTGGGTGGTATGCTGTTGCAGCTCGTTGCCGGCCAGGCCGGCTTCGCGGGCCACGCGTTTTACCGGGTCAATCATGATGCCCGGCATGTAGTTGAAGTCGTAGATGTCGGCCTGCACCCGCGTTGGCCCGAGGCGGTTGACTTCCAGCGTCACGTTATTGGTGCCCACGGTGGCCACGCCGGCAAAGACCAGGTTCTTGGGGAAGGTCACCCCGGACACCACGGCGTCTTCCAGCAGGCGCAGGATAACCACCGAGCCGGTGCGCACCTTCTGCTCGCCGTTAATGACGCACTTGAAAAACACGTCCGGGGCCAGCTGCTGCTCGCGCTGGCTGCCCTGGGCCATCTTCCGAGTAGCGTTGCCCACTTTGACCGTGTTGAAGCCGTCCATGCCGGGCGCGCTCATCCGCGTGGCCAGCAGCTGCGCGGTCTGGTTGGGGTCGCGGTAGCGCTTGCCGGTCATGCGCTCGTAAGCCGCGCGGGTTTCCGGTGGGGAGGAGCCCAGCATGGCCAGTACGTCCGGGTCGGTTTCAAACGGGGTGCCGTCCGTATCGCGGGCCGGCATTAGGCGGCCCCCGCGACCGGTGCCCGAAGAGCGGCGGCCACTAGTACCGCTACTGCCTGCCGCGAGGCGCCGACGGGGCACAACAAGGGTCTGGGCGCGGTAAGAGCCCGTCGAGGGATCCTGAATGGTGGTTTCAATCGTGTCCACGTCGGCCGCGGCCAGGCGGGCCGCTTCTGCCCGGCGGCTCGCGGCCTGCGCGGCAGCCTGGGCGCGGCGCCGCTTGCGCAGGGCCAGACCGGTGGTGTCAACGGCAAACACGTCCACCACATCCTGGTCCGTCGCCCGGGCCGGGGCGCTCTGAGCATCCTGCTCGGCGCGGCGCTGAGCTTCAATCTGGGCAGAGGGCGAGGCAGCCGGTGCCGGCGGCGCGGTTTCCACCGAGGGAATTTCGGGCTCGATGTTAGCCGAGGCGGCTGCCACAGGCTCGCGCTCCTGCTGGGCCGCTCGCTGCGCGGCTTTCAGCCACAGCAGCAGGCCACCGATAATAAGGACCACGAGCAGGCCAGCCAGTGCTACCCAATTGGCGCGAAGTAGTTCTGCCGGAGTGCGCTTGCGGGACTCTGCTGCCGGAGTGGGTTGCTCACTGTCCGGACGGCTAGGCAAAGTAAGAGGTGTGATAGGTTCCATAACGGGAGGAGCGGCGTTAAATGGTGGCAGCGCGATTGATGACGCGGGAAGGCACGGGCAGCACCAGCACCCGGGCGCCGTTGAGCTCACGCAGCGTTACTTCCAGGAAGCCGCGCTCGGTGGCCGCGTACAGCGGAATGGCATAAGTCAGGTAGCCGGTAGTGCGGCCGGTAATCACCTGGTTCGGGCTACCGCCCGAGGGGGCCAGCGGGCGCCGGGCCTCGTTCTTCTTGCGGGCCAGAAACTTCTTCTGGGCGTTTTCCACCAGCTGGAAGTCGGTGAAATCCACGTTGTAGTCAATGTTGGTCTTGTTGATGACCTTGAAGCGCAGGTAGGTAAAATCCTTGTCATTGCGCACGTTGGCCAGCGACAGCACTAAGTCGTTGTCGACCACGGCCACGGCTTGGTGCTCTTCCCTGGCTTTGCGCAGCTGGCTGAGCTTGCCTTCCACAACAGCCTTCTTTTCCCGCTCCTTGTCCAGGGCCAGCTCGTTTTCCGGCGCGGCCCCTGTGGACGAGACGCTTTTGCCGTTGATGCTCAGCGCGCCGTCCTTTTGAAAGTCGTAGAGCTGCAGCACCGGCCGGTTCGCGTACACCAGCCGGCCCATCCAGTACTTCGAGCCGTAGCGGATGAGCATGGGCGTGGGCGGGGCGTGCTTGCGCCTGGCGCGCACAAACACGGCGTTGGCTTCAATCTTGACCAGGTAGTTATTAGCCATGCCCACATCGACCAGCGACACGGGGCCACCAAAAACCAGGTAGGTCGTGGAGGAGTCGGACACGGCCACATTCAACAGGTTGTCGGAGGTAGCTAAGGCCGTAGTCGGGGTGGCGGCAGTACTTTGCGCGGCAGCCGGCGCCGTCCGAAGAAGTAGTGAAAACAGCCCGAGCAAGGCCGGGAGGGTGTAAAGTCGCATCGGAGTAAGGGATTGGTGGTTAGTTGGCGGGGGCAGTTGGAGCGGGCGTGGTGGCCGGAGCCGCCGGCGCGGCGGGCGCGCCGGCCGGGGCCAGGCCGCGTTCGGCTTCCTGCAGGCGGCGCTGCCGGTCGGCCTCCTGGGCCTGCAGCAGCTCCTGCTCTTCCCGCGTCAGCTGCGGCGAGTAAGGGATGTAGTCGAAGTTGGTGATGAGCAGCCCGTAGGGGTTGGCATCCGAGCGGTTGGTTTCCACCAGGTTGAACTTGGCGGCCAGCGGCAGGGGCTCCTTCTGCTGGCCCCCGATGAAAATGCGCTGCTTGATGTAGACCGAGCCCGACCAGGGGCGCTTGCTCATGTCCACCAGCACGCTGTCGACGGTGACCACGTTGCGGGCCGCGTAGCGCTCGTAGTTCTGCAGCACCTGCCCGCGGGTGAAGCCCTCGTAGATGCGCCGGCCACCGCGCCCCTCAATCAGGGGCAGGGCCGCGTCCAGGTTGGCCTTGAAGGTGTATTGGTCGTGGCCGAACATGGTTTGCATGAACTGGCGCACCAGGTTGCGGGCCTCGTAGGGCGTATGCGCGTCGTTGCCGGCCGATAGGGCCGCTACCGAGCCGGTTTGCGAGACGACATACACTCGCCGGCCGCTGTTTTCATAGGCGCGGTACACCAGGAAGCCCGAGGCCAGAGCCACGAGCAATAGGGCAAGCACGCTGCCCAGCGCTAGGTTGCGCATGGTGGAGAAAGAAGTACTTAAGTCTTTGGCGGAATCCATTGGTGAGTGGTTGTGAGTGTTGGAAGGGAATGCCTTTTTGCCCTACTGCCCCGATGATTGGAGCGTGAGGAAGGTCATCCTGTTGGGTTCCGGCAAACCGGAAGGGTCGCGGTAGGGGTACACTATCAGGGCAGGCTGCTTCTGATTGTTCTGGCCCGTGTAGGCATACAAGGTGCCGCGTACTGTCACGGGCGTGTGGGGCTGGATTTGCGACACCGTGAAGTGCTCCGGCTTTGTCAGGTCCTGGGCTCCGACCTTGAAGCTGGCCAGCGAATCGGTGCCATTAGGAGCGTACAGCGGCAGCGAGGCCGGTACTTTTTCCTTAGGCCCGTAGCCTCCTATGGGTTGCCAGCGGAGCACGGCTTCGTAGGAAATGCGGTAGCCGGGCGCGGTTCCGACTTTTCGACCACCGGGTCGGTCCGGGTCCGATCCCCACATCCAGGGTAGCGTTAGCTGCATTGGCTCTGCCTTCAAGACTTTGGCGGAAACGACCTGCAGGTAGCCTTGCTTTGGCGTTTGTTGCTCCACGCCCGGGCGCACATCGAATGTAGAAGGGGACAAAGGAGCCGGCGCGCTGCCGGTTGGAGCGGCTGCCGCTGGGGCAGATTGGCTGGAGCCAGGTTCGGGGGTGGTAGTAGCCGGTGTGGTGTTGTCTGATTGGCAGCTCGAAGCAAGGCAGCAAAGTATGATAGCAGCGAAGGATAAAGGCAGGCTTTTCATAGCGTGACAGGTTAGGTGGAAGGAGCTATTTGGTCCAGATGCCGGAGGCGCGTTGCCGGTAGGATGGGTTCAGCGCATCGGACATCGTTATGACCGGCAGGCCGGAGGAAGCGGAAGCGCTGGGAGCTTCGCTACCGGAGGCGTTACTGCCTGAGGCGGTGGGAGTAGTGCCGCCGCCCCCACTCCCACCGCCGCCCCCGTTCCCCAGCGCGCGACCAACGGCACTCGATAAGCCGCCCCCACCGGGAGCCACGACGCCGGCGGCAGCCGTCGCCGCGCCAACAGCCATGCCCGTCATGGAGCCGATAAAACCCTGCGCGGCCGAGGAGCCGATAAACATCGACGTGAGGTAAGGCACCATCACGTAGAGCAGCACGAAGGCTACCGAGGTGAGCATGAACATCTGGTCATCGACTGACTGCTGGGGCCCGTTCACGATGTTGCCAAACAGCCCTCCGGGGGCGCGGGCCGACTCGGCGTAGAACTTATAAAGCGTGTCGAGCAGCACGAACGTGAGGCCCCACATCTGCACCGCCAAAAAGTTCTGCAGCCACTTCATGGCCAGCTGTCCGAAGGAGGGGACGACTGACAGAGTCATGGCAATCGGGCCGCAGACGTACAGGAAACCCAGGATGAACTGCTGGATGAACGTCATGATTTTGCGGATGATGAGCACCGTGGTGGCCGTAAACAGCCGGGTCATCAGCCCCGAAAATGTGAACGTGGACAGCGTTTCTGAAATGCTCGTCATCAGCGCCGAAGCGCCCGAGACGATGTCGCCGATACCCATGGAGTCGTTACGAGCCGCTGCTGCCACGGCCGGCGGGGTGGTCAGGTCGCGCAGAGCTTCGGCCGCTGACTGGTTCGTGGCAAATAGCGCCGTAAAGGCCGCAATGCCCGTGCCCAGCGTATCCATCAGCGTCTGGTAGAAGAAGAGCAGGAAAAATATCCAGGTGGCCTTGATAATCGGCCCCCAGTCCATGGCCAGGCCGCTGCCCGAGATAAAGCCGCGCCCGATAGTGTAGAGCAGGGCAATGCCCATCAAGCTGGGCGTGATGAAGCGGCAGGCGGTCAGCACCACTTGCAGGGTCTGGTCGCAGGCCCGCAGAAAGCCCGGGTCGATGCCGTAGGCTACCATCGCGAGCATACTCATTTCGCCAGGGCCCCTTTGCGGGCCTGTTTATCTTCCACGAACTGGTCAACGGCGTAGTCCAGGCGCTGCACCCGCACGGGCTCGTACTCAATCTGCCCCTCGGCGTTGAGCAGCACGTGACCGTTCTTGTCGGTGCGGGGCCGCTGCTGGGTTTGCTGGTAGAACTTGACCAGCTTGTTGAGGTGGTTGCGCTCCACGGGCTTGGAAGTCAGAACGGCATCGAGCTGCGGCGATGCCTCCAGCGCAAAAACTTTCCCCTTGGCTCCCTGCTTGATGAAAAACTCCCGCAGCGCTTCGGTGGACCGCACCGATTTAATCAGATCCATCTCGTGGCCGGTCAGGCCCAGCGGGGCCTGCAGCTGGGTTAGCGAGTCGGGGTTGACGTGGCGCAGGATAATCTTGGTAGCCGAGTTATTGATGATGGCCGGACCGATTTTGCTGCTGGTAATCTCGGTGATGCCCTGGGTGATGATGGTAACCGAGCCGTTGGTTTTGCGGATGGTGCGGTACATCGACTCGATGAATTCCGACAGCACCCCCGAGAGCATGGTCCATGCCTCGTCCAGGGCGATGTACTTGATGTCGTCGGGAAACTTGCGGAACAGGTCCAGCGAGAGTTCGGTGATGAGCATGGCCACCACTGGGTAGAGGTCAGGGTCGGCCTGCACCTTGGCCAGGTCAAAGCAGATGAGCCGGTACTCCGACAAGTCCACGTCGCGCTTGGCGTTGAGCACCCGCTCGTACCGGCCGCCGGTGATGTACTGACCCAGCACCAGGAAGAACTGGTGCATGTCGATGTACTTCAGGTTTTTCTGGTACTGCCGGCGGGCCCCGTCCAGCGGGTCGGGCTCTGCGCCCTCCCCTGACACGGCCACCGGTTTCTGCATTTCCTGGTCGTACTGCTCCACGAAGCGGTAGAAGCTTTCCATGCCGGGAAACTCCTCGTCCTTCTGGTTCAGGCGCGGGCTCTCGTTGAGGCAGGCGTAGTACTCAATGAGAAAGCGCGAGAGAATGGTACGCTCCGACTTGTCCAGGGCCGTGTCCTTGCCACCCTTCCAGAGCGCGGCCAGCAGAGCCAGGTGAAAATTGGTTTTCTCGTCGTTGTAGAGCCATTTGCCCGTCGCGTCGCGCGGCACCACGAAGGGGTTGAACTCGATGGGGCGCTGCGGGTCGTACTCGAAGTAGGTGTTGTCGAAGTCTTCGCCGTTGAGCGACTGCAGCACGTTGCGGTAGGTACCACCCACGTCCATGATAATTTGCCGGGCGCCCTTCTCGAAGCGCTGCACAATCAGGTTCCCGAAGGTGTAGCTCTTGCCCGAACCCGAGGGCCCGATGACAATGGCGTTCTGGTTATCCAGGGCCGTGTTGAAGAGGTTTACCTGCACCAGGTTGCGGAACCGGTCGGTGAGGTACTCCCCCACCGGGTCGGTTTTGTAGGTGGCCGTCCAGTGGGTATAGCAGGCGCCGCGGTCGGCGGTGCTCGTCAGCCAGCGGTCCGGCACCTGCCAGGCGTTGCCGGGCAGCAGGCCGAAGAACACAGGCAGGGCCAGGTAGCTTTCCACCACGCTCTCGGTGCCAAACATGTAGCGAAAGGCCGCCGTGGCCCGCTCCACGTTCTCGCGCCGGCTGGTGTCGTTGGTGTCCCAGAGCACGCAGCTCAGGTGCAGGCCCACAATCTGCTTGTTTTCGGCCCGCACCTCGGCGGTGAATTCCTCGACTTCTGCCGCGCGCAGGTGGTTGTTCTGGGTGGCCAGAAACGAGAGGGAGGCGTTGAGCTTGCGGTCGGTATCCAGCGAGCTGAGCTCAGCACGGGTATCCTGAATCAGCAACGCCTGGGTGAGCACGTGCGGGCACTGCAGGATGTGGGTGAGCGGGTAGAGCATCGGTGCTGTCACCCCGTAGGAGTTGCGCACGGCCGGGTAGGCGTCGGAGCCCTGCCCCACCATCGACAGCACGTTTACCTTGTGCTCGCCCACGCTGAAGGTGCCCAGGTCATTGCCGATTTCGCGCTCTTGACGCGTAGGCTGGCCGTCGAAGTTGAGGTTGAAGTACTGCAGGTAGAGCTGGTGAATCTCCGCGCTGGGCAGCCGCTCAAACGTCACGCCACCCAGGTTTTTGATGCCCTGAATGAATTCCACGGCGCCACTCTCGGCCGCTTCGAGCGTGTGCACGAGTTGGGCAAATGGGTTCTTGAGCACGGCCTCGCCGGCGCGGGCCACCAGGGCATTCACGGCGTTGGTTTTGGGCGACTTGACCGCCACCGGCGCGAACGAAAGGAACAGGTATGACTTCTGAAACAGCACCAGCCGCTCGAAGAAGTGCTTGTTCATCTTGTTCTCGAAGTAGGTCTGCTGGGTTTTGTCCTCGCGGTAGGGCCGGTCGTAGTAGATGTCGGTTTTCTGCACGATGGTGCCCACCGGCAGGGGCCGCAGTACGCCCACCAGCGCGGTCTGGAAGGCCTCGTAGTCGTCCGAGGTCCAGCTTTCCATCTCGGCGGGCTCCACGCGGAAGCCCACCGCGACGCGGCCGTCCTTGAAAACTACCTTGTCGCCCTCGAAGCTGTGCACGGGCATCACGGCGTTAAACGCGGCCGTTTTGGGCTTTTTGGTCATGGTTGGGAGTGGGAAGGGGCCCCACCGCCAGGCGGCGGGGCTGGATGAAGGTGAAGGAGAGCCAGCCCATCAAAAAGCCGGGCGCTTGCCGCTTGCTCAGGTAGCGCAGGCCCAGAATCAGGCTCAGCTCCACCAGGATGACGAGCAGGTACACCAGGCGCGGAATCTTGACCGCCATGCCCAGAAAGCCGAGCAGCAGCACCGAGCCGATGAACAGGCCGACCATGATGCCCAGGTCCTGGATGTTCATGCCCAGCACCTGGGCGGGCCGCTCAATGGATTTGTAAGAGCGCATGGCAGCTTAGCGTACGCCCCCGTCGCCGCCGCCCACGGCGCTGACCAAATCGTCCTTGAACAACTGGAAGCCGAACCACAGAATCACGCCGCCCACGAGCCAGCCCAGAGAGCCCAGCGCGTCGGGGGCGCCCTGCACGAACTTCATCACCACCCGAATCAGGCCCACGATGAGCACGATGGCGAAAATGACCTGCACGATGCTGACTACTGTTTCCTGTACGCCTTCGAGCGCGGCCGCGGCACCCCCGCCGCGCTGGGCACTGGCGGGGGTGGTGGCCAGGGCCAGGGTGGTCACCAGGGCCGCTACGCGCTGTTCGGCTTTAGAAGGCTGGTAAGTCTGACCGGCGGCGGCCAGCGTGTGCAGGGTTTCAGTAGCCGTTGCGGCGTGGGTTCGGGCCCGGAAAAGCAAATGGGTTAGCATAGAAAGGGGTAATAGGTGGAAACAGGGCGCTTATCTCCCCGGAAAGCAGGTGTGACATCTAGGAGGGTTTAGCAGTGGGCACGGGGCTGCCGGCGCTGGGAAACAGCCCGCTAAGGGCGGCGCGCTGAGCGGCCGCGTCTGTGCTCATGAGGGCACGCCGCTGCTGGCGCAGGGCGATTTCGGCGGCGCGGTTAGCCTGGTCGTTGGCCGTGGGCGCCGGTGCGGTCATGGGGTTATGAAACAAGGCTGCGGCCGGCTCTTCGTCAGCTTCGGACTCCTGCTCGTAACTTGGGTCTGGAGGTGCGACTACCTCTTCCTGCGCATCCAGCAGGGAAGCCAGGGCGCCGGCCGCGTGACGAATAGAGGTGGGTCGGGGTGTTTCGTCCAGGGACGTTTCTTGCTTCCCTTCCTCCTGGTCAGCAGCGGCCGGCTGCGAATCCGCGGCCGGATTCAGGGCCTGCTTTTCCTCGGCGGAGTGCGCGACTACGGGCGCAGCCAGGTCTTCCTTGGGCAGTAGCCGGGCCAGGGCGGCGCCGGCATTTACAGGCGAAGCTTGCGCGGCTAAGGCCGTCCCGTAGTGGAAGGTGCGCAGGGAATGGTGGTTGCGGGTGGCCGTTGCAGGCGGGGCCGCCGGCAGGCCGCTGCCCTTGAAGCGCCACCAGAGCAGCGCCGCCAGCGCGGCCATGGCCAGTATCACCACCAGTAAGAGTAATCCGGAACGCATACCGGCCCCTTACGGGAGGATGCGTGTTTGTGTTAGTAAAAAGTTAGTAAAAACTTAAAAATTACTTGGTCGTATGAAGCGGCTATGCGTGAAGAAGTGTGTTGCCAGTTGCGACCCTGCAATCGGTAGTAGATAGAAGATTTGAGTTTTTACCCAAGGGCATGGCATCTTGTAGCCGTGGTTTGCGTCCTTTGGAGTATTGCTCCGATTTTTTAGCCCCTACTGCCCCCGGCAGCACACCTCCCCGCATGTCGTCATCTGACCATCTATCTGCCCCGTTGGGGTTTCCTGACCTTAGCCTGTCCGCGCCCTACACGGAGTGCCTGCGCTACGTGCAGTTTCGCCTTAAAGCCCTTCCGCAGGGTGATTTAACCTCTTTTTGTGCCCAGCATGGCCTGACCTATACCAATGTCGTCAACCTGAAGAATGGCAAGCTCAAGCGCGACGAGCCGCGCCTCGTGCAGAAGGTACTGCGAGCGCTGGGTGTCTCCACGGAAATCGTGCGCATCGACATCGGCAGCGGTGCTAATCAGTACGTGTTTGGCACCAGTGAGCTACTGACCCAATTCCGCGAGCAGCTGGCCTTCTTCGACGGCGCCGCGCAGCGGGCCGGCGGTTCGCCACCGACCACCTAACCCCGGATAGCTTTCCTGCTTGGGGCCCCGCCCCCGGGTGCTGGCAAGGAGATGGAGCTGTCCGGCTCCACTCCCCCAGCCCACCCTATGAACGCACCCCGGGAAAACGACCCTACTGAACTCGACCGCTTCAAGCGCGACATTGACCTGGTTGACTACGCTCAGCGCCAGGGCTACACCATCAAAAAGGAAAGCCGACGCGGCGACTGGCACCACCTGGTTAAAGACGACGAGCACGTCATCGTCACCCGCAAAGGCGACCACCAGGTGTACCTGAACACCGGCGACGACCGCGACGCGGGCTCCATCATCGACTTCGCCAAAACCCGGGGCGGTGACGGTCACGGCCTAAATCTGGGCCAGGTGCGCCAGCAGCTAAGGGAGTACCTGGACGGCGCGCCGGCCCCGGCCCGCCAGTATGCCACCCCACCCGATGCCGCGCGCCTGAGCAGCCTGCCGGTGGGCGACCCGGAGCAGGCCGCCCGGCAGGCCGAGGAGGAGCGCCGCACCCGCCTGATTTCGGAGGTGCTGGGCGTCAAAAAAGAGCTTACGGACCGCGGCTACCTGCACGGGCGCGGCATCACGGATGCCACCCTCGACAGCCCGGCTTTTCAGGGGCGCATCTTCACCGCGCAGCAGAACGAGCACAAGAACACGGCCTTTCCGCTCTATAATGAGCACGGGCTGGCCAGTGTGGAGCAGAAGAACGAGCACTACAAAAGCCTGCTGCCGCTGCCCAAAAACGGCGTCTGGGTGTCACACCCCACCGACGGCAAGGATACGCAGGTGGAGCGCGTGGTGGTGAGCGAATCGGCCATCGACTCCCTCTCCCACTTTCAGCTCAAGCACGCGCAGGACCCCAGGAACACGCTCTACATTGCCACCAGCGGCACGCCCACCGAGGCCCAGATTGCCCTGATTCAGCGGGTCATAGACAAGCAGGCCCCGCAGGAAGTGGTACTGGCCAACGACCGCGACGCCGGCGGCCGGCAGTTCAACATCAACTACCTCAACGAGCTGCAGCCCGCCCGCGCCCTGGTGCCCGTGGCCGAGCAGGAAGCCTACCGCGAGGCCTCTCGGCCCGTGGAGTGGCACGCCACCAGCGACAAGTACCACACCAGCCTGAAGGTGACCTTGCACCACGAGTCGGCCGAACAGGGTGCGGGCCAGGTGCAGCAGTTGCGCGAGCGGGTGGAGCACATCAACCGGACGCAGCAGGATGGCCCCTCCCTAGCGGTAGAAATTCAGCGCAGCACCGAGCAGGCCACCATCGTGCGCCTGACCGTGGCCCGCGCCGACACGGCCCAGCTGGAGGTGGTGGCCCAGGAGCTCTACCGGCAGCGCGAGCAGCTGCGGCCTGAAGCGGAACGCCAGCAGGAAAGCTTTCTGCGCGTGGATTACCCACTGGCGAAAGACTTCAACAAAGAGCTGGAGTACACCAACCAGGGGCTGAGCGCCGAGCAGATTCGCGCCGCGGCCCAGCGCGAAGAGCAGCAGCGGGAATCGGAGCGCCAGCAGCGCCTTGCCGAAGCCCAGCGCCTGGAGCGGGAGCAACGCGCCCTGGAGCGGGAGGCCCAGCGGCAGCGGGAAAACACCCCCGAAGCCCAGGCCGAGCAGGAGCGAAACGACCAGCGCCTCAATCAGGCGGTACTGGCCGCTGCCGCGAGCGACGCAGACCGGCCCACCCGCTCCTACCGCAGCGAGCAGGAAGCTGCCGAGCACACTGCGCAGTTTGTGTACGCTAAAGACGCCGGATTGGTGCTGCTGAAAGAGTACATCCATGACAACCCCCCGCCCACCGGCCGTAAAGTCGACGAAGCCGAGCAGGAAGGGCTGCGGGCCCGCGCCCGCTACACCGAGGCCTCCGCGGCTGCCAGTGTGCGCACAGTTTCGGCTGCTGAGGAGAAAACCGCCACCTGGAAGGTGGATGAGTTGGAGCCCAACGCCACTGGGCGGGCCGAGGCCTGGAAAGCCCTGCTGGATAATTCCGGCTACTCCATGCACACGAGCGAAGTGCGCAGCACCGTGGATGAGCAAGGCATCCGCCGGGCCGAGTTTGACATGCGGTACCGCAATGACCAGCCCGATATTGCCATCATTCACGCCATCGTGACCAACACCAACGTCCGGGCCGCTTCCGGGAAAGAGCAATACGCCGGGGTGCGCGTTGATGAGCGCGACGAAGACCGCGCCGCCCGGCAGCTGGCGGCCGAAGCCGCGGTTATCCAGCCCCACAATCGGGACCGAAGCTTGGACGTGGCCGCTAAGCCGATAGCTTCAGTTGGTGCGGCGGCACAGGAGGCAGTTAGCCCCGAAACGTCAGGCAGCGAGAAGCAGGCAATTATTCGGGTGGACGAGCCGGCGCTGGCTACGGGCGAGCGAGGCCAGGCAGAGGCCGTACAGGCTGCCGTGGTAGCCAGCGGGGCCAGAGTAGGCAACGTGCAGTCCATAACCGACGAGCAAGGCATTCGGCACTCGGAAATAAAGGTGTCCTACCGCACCGACCAGCCTGAAATTGCGCAGATAAGTCAAACACTTGATGCCGTAGGGAAGCAAGATGGCAGTCAGCTGATTGAGCATAGCCGCGACCGGGCGGAGCGGCACGAGGCAATTTGGTCTAAGCATGAAGACAAGCAGGCTTATCAGCAAATGGAACGATGAGTCGAATAAGCAAGACTTCAGCTGTAAGGATAAATTGAAGTGTCGACTTAATAGCTAATTACGCTTCTCCAAGAGCTAGTTATTTAAACATTTTGACAAAATCTTCATGCAGCCGCATCGCGCCTTCAAAAACGTCATAAGCATTCTCTATATCTATCCAGTCATTGATTTTCATGTTGTCAGTAAGTAAAGTATTAGAAATGTCTAGCATATCTATAATATTGTGATAATCAATTAATTGAAGCTCCATTTTCCCAAGCTTTTCAATAGTGATATTTGAAATAGAATTTGCATCCGAAATAGCGTCTTTGGAAAAATGGTCTTTATTGGAAACTAGAATTCCTGATGGAACACCCCTCGCTAACAATGTTCCTGCTACCTCTCTTATAACCTTTACGCTTTCCGCTCCTTTGACATTCTCCCTCCATTTGATTTGAACAATAGAACTGATTTCGTCGCCTTTGATGATGTATCCATCAACCCCTTTGTCTTTAAAACCTCCAATGGGCTTTACTTCACAGTTCAAGTAATCGGACAGCAAGTCCATTACAAATTTTTCGGCTCGTTTGGGACCAATTTTGGGTAGCGCGTCAGGAAATCTTTTTAGATGCGTAACTAAGTACTCTGTTGAAAGCTCTTGTAGTGGCTTTAAGGGTTTGTAAAATCCAAGAACACCCCGAAAAGGAATGCCTTCGTGCACATTGTCCATCCTACTTCCCCGACCTCCCCAAAAACCACATCTTAAACAGACGAATAGGCTTTCATTGAAATCACGTTCCCTCGCCGCCATTTGTGCTCTGCATATGGGACAGGTTTGAAATTTTAGCAACCTATGAATTTCATCTATAGCTCGTCTGTCCTCTAAGCGATATTCTTGATGATTACCTTCATCATACACTAACTTGAAATTTGGTGAACTTGTAAACTCAGACCAGTTGATAGGATTGTCTACAAGTGGGTGCTTCACCTCATTTCCAATATGGAATGGTATCCAATTATCGAAAAGTGCAATTCTCGTCATGCTGTTTAGGTGCGATTTTCTCTCGAGGTTCGAAAGTATAAATTCGTGATAGAATTTGGATTGATGCTAGAAGGTAATGAGTATAACAGCACCGCTTTACATTAGGCTTGAGTATACATGTGCTTGTAGCCCTACCCTACCAAAAGTAAATCTTCCAGCCGGGTGGTGTACTGCGGCGTGCGCCACTGTGCCTGCCCCTCCCACGGAGCCTGCTGTCGCCCGGGCGGCAGCACCAGCGCTGCCAGTTTCACGGTGCCTTTGCCAAAGCGGCGGTTCAGCGCATCGAGTTCGGCCATGAGCCGGTTCCGCTTTTCCGAAGCGGGCTTGGCCTCAAACAGCGAGAGCTGGGTTTGTCCTTCCGGCTCCAGCCCATCGAGGATGACCCCCGCTTTGGTGTAGCGGTTGCCGGGCTGCCAGAGGCGCTTGAGGGCCGCCCGGGCAAAGCGCACCAGCTCCACGGTATCATTCGTAGCCACGGGCAGGGTGAGCACTGCCGAGCAGGAGTACGGTGGCGGCTCCAGCCCGTAGCGGCTCTTGCTCAGGAACACCGTCATTAAGTGGGCCGCGCCGCCCTGCCGGCGCAGCTTCTCGGCCGCCCGGTAAGCAAACGCACTGACGGCACCCGTGACGTCAGGGAAGTCGGTGAGCGGCCGGCCAAAGGTGCGCGATACGCACAAGCTGCGGCGCGACAGCGTGCCGTCTTCACTCGGCGCCAGCCCCTGGCAGGGGAATCCCTGCAGCTCGCGTACGAGTCGGGCGCCTACCACTCCGCCCAGGTGCTTGCGGGCATACGCATCCGAGCAGCGGGCCAGTCCGGCGGCGGAGCTGATGCCGGCGGCGTAGAGCTTTTGGGCATATTGACGGCCGATGCCCCACACGTCTTCCACCGCTACCTGCTCCAGCGCCCAGCGGCGGCGCTCAGCGGTGTCCAGGTAGCAGACGCCGCCTATCGCCGGGTCTTTCTTAGCGAGTCGATTAGCCAGCTTGGCCAGGGTTTTGGTGGGTGCCACGCCCACGCAGGTGGGAATGCCGGTGCGGGCCAGCACGTTGGCGCGCAAGGTGCGGGCAAAGGTCTCCAGGCTGCTGACCACGAAGCGCTCCATGCCGTGCAGATCCAGAAAGGCCTCGTCGATGGAGTACACTTCCACCGCCGGTGCCACCTGGCTCAGGTACCACATTACCCGGCGCGACATGTCGCCGTAGAGGGCGTAGTTGCTGGAAAAAACGGCCACGTTGTGCTGCTCCAGCAGGGGCTTGACCTGAAAGTATGGGTCGCCCATTTGCAGGCCCAGGGCCTTGGCTTCGGCACTGCGGGATATCAAACAGCCGTCATTATTGGATAGGACCACTACGGGCCGACCTTCGAGTCGGGGCTGGAAAACCCGCTCGCAGCTGACGTAAAAGTTGTTGCAGTCGACTAAGGCGTACATGGCTAGTCTCGGGTGCGCAGCAGGGCTGCGAGTTTACCGGGGATGAGCTCGTGCAGCACGTGGGTCACGACGCCCCAGATGCGCACGGCGCCGGCGTCGTGAATCTCCCAGGGCTGGTAGTCGGGATTCTCCGGCTTCAGCCACCAGGTGCCGTGCTCGCACACGAGGCGCTTCACGGTGCACTCCCCGTCGACCACGGCCACCACGATGTGGTTGTGGTCGGCTTCCATCTGCTTGTCCACGGCCAGCAGGTCGCCTTCGTGAATCTCGGCGTTTTTCATGCTCTCGCCGCTCACCCGCACCAAGTAGGTGGCGTCGGGGTGGCGCAGGAGCAAGCGGTTCAAATCGAAGAGCTCATCGGTGTAATCAGAGGCCGGGGAGGGAAAGCCCGCGGATACCGAGCAGCTGAAAAGCGGAAGTAAAAACGGGGTTTGGGAGTCGTGGACGGGGATTAATTCGACGTTGCGCATTGGTGGTGTAAAGTAGGTGGGCTGGCAATAATACGCGCTGCTAATAAAATTAGTAGCAATAAAGCTAAAGATAATAGCTAAGGCGATGATTGGTTCGGCTCAATCCGACCAAACTCCACCGGACCAGCCCCCTGTGCCCTGACGCCAGCCTGCTCCAAAACAGGTCCGCGTCGGGGCTGCCGTCGCTTATAAAAAGTGGTTTTTCCGCTCATCAGCCCAAAAGCTGAGCAGTGGAAAGAAGCGCTGGTTTACGCCAATTTCTCAAAGGGGCAGTGGGGAAAGAAAGTGGAACAAAAAGAGCAAAAAGATATTAAATATAGAGCAAAAAGATAACATTGGGACTGTCTTTTTCGTTTAATAGGTATAGCAAACGCTCACAAAAACAGCGCTTTATTATGAAAAAGGCCCGCAAAACGTCCACTTGCAAAACTGCCACCCGTCAAGCTGCCAAGGGCGCCCCCTCCCGCCCCGATGTGTACCAGATGGTCACCGACCGGATTATGGCGGCATTGGAAGGTGGCGTGATTCCGTGGCGCAAGCCGTGGAACGCCGTCTATGGCCTGCCCCGCAACTACGCCACGGGTGCGGCTTACTCGGGCATCAATGCTTTTCTACTGCACTTCAGCGGGGCGCTACCTTTCTTTCTGACCTTCAAGCAGGCGCTGGCTTTGGGCGGCAACGTGCGCAAGGGCGCCAAGGGGCACCCTGTGGTGTACTACAACGTGTCGGTGCGCGAGAACGAGCAGACCGTTAAGGAAGAGAAGATGCCCTTCCTGAAGTACTACACCGTGTTTTCGGTGGAGGACATCGAAGGCATCGAATTTGATTTGCCGGCGGTGGAGCGCCACGCGCATACGCCCATTGAAGCGGCGGAAGCCATCGTAAGCGGCTGGCAGGAGCGCCCGGCCATTGAGCACCGGCACCAGCGCGCTTACTACTCCCCGGCGCTGGATCTGGTCAACATGCCCGAGCGGGCCACCTTCACTACAGGCGAAGGCTACTACGCTACCTTGTTTCACGAGCTGACGCACAGCACCGGCCACGCTTCGCGGCTGGACCGCCCGGACCTGACCGCCGGCGAGGGCAAGCTCTCGGCCAGCTACGCTCGGGAGGAATTGACGGCGGAGATGGGCGCATCGTTTCTGTGCGCCGCTTCCGGCCTCAACACTGAGCAGACCGAAACCAATGCCGTGGCCTATATCCAGTCGTGGCTGGAGCGGCTGAAAAACGATAAAAAGCTGGTGCTGCAGGCGGGCAGCAAGGCCCAGCGCGCCGCCAAGCTGATACTTGGCATGCCGGAGGAGGGCGAAACGGCCCCGGCCCCCGCTCCTGCCCGCGTGCTGGAGTTTGCCAACGAAGAAGACGAAGTCAGCCGGCAGTACCGGGAGGCGGAGCTCAGCTGGCTGGCCGCCGCTTAAGGCTATGTTGCGGGCCGCCGGCAGCGGCGTCCCGCCCGGTCATTGTTTTACTTTTTTCCTTCCCACCGCCCTATGAATGCAAGCGAAGCCCCCGTTTTCGGGGACCCTGCCTGGAACCAGTACCGCGCCCGGGTGGCCGAAGCCTTGACCGACGTGGAAGCCGATATGAAGCAGCGCGGCTATGGCCTAAGCCTTGAAGGCCTGACGCTTGAAGTGGCCGAGCGCCTGGCGCTGGGCGTGGCCACACTAGAGGACTTTCAGGTGCTCGAAGCCTTGGTGAAGACCTTGCGCCCCATCGCCCGGGAAGCCGTGCGCGCCACGCGCGAGGAGCTGGGCGGACAGTTTGCCCTGCTATTGCTCTAACCCTCTTACCTCCCATTCCTTTTCACTCCCATGAACCAACCCCCGAAATCCATTCCGGTTACTGATCCATTTCCGCCGCAGCAGGCCTACCTGGCCATCGAGTTAAAGCCGCTTGATGCAGCGGAGAAGCGGAGCCTGCAGGCCCTGCGCCGGCACGTGCTGGCCCATACCCACACCACGGATTTGCGCGAGCTGGCGGGGGCGGTGAAGAAGCTCCTGGGCAGCGGGTACGAGGTAGGCTGCGGCAGCGCCCACATCTGGATAAGGCGGGCCGGCGACACGGAGCGCCTGGCCATCGTGGCTGACCGGCTGACGACCGCTTACCGGGATTGGTTTGAGCCGCCGCTGGACGAGGGACCGGTCACGAGCCGCCGTTCAGGCCAACGCCTGCCCATTGCTGGGACTCCAAACCTTCCCGGTGCTGATTGAAGCCGAAGGGCGAAGCCGGCCACTCTTAGCAAAGCGGGTTTCCCAGCGGGATACACCATTAACGCAGATATCGTGGTGGGCAAGGGAGCAAAGAAGGCCATGGTGAAAGAGCAAAATGATACTAAAAAAGGAGCAAAAAGTGAATGTTTGACCCTGCTGTTTTGTTTTTAATGCAGAAGCGAAAACCACCAAAACAGCTCAATATCATGGAAAACAGCCCGCGTTCAACTCCCGCCACTTCCCTGCTTTTTAGTTTGCACAACACCGAGTTAGTTAAGCCCGAAGGTGCCGGCTTCCCCCTCCCGCCCCGCCTGTTTCTACGCACCCCGGCCGGTCAGCCCTCCTCGATTGTGGCTTTGTGCGGCACCACCGGCCAGCTTTTCCCCACGACGACCTATGACCGGGGACCCTTTCAGGTAGTCGGAGGCGACGAGTATGCCACGCGGCAGGCGCTGGGAGATTACTTCCTAAGCCAGCACGCCGGCATGCTGCCCGCGGAGGGCGCGGCTATGCTGCTGGGTGTGGACGGCAGCCTGCGCGAGGTGCGCCCCGAGCGGGGCCGCAAAACCTTTGGGTTAGCCCAGCTGTGCGCGGCTTTGGAAGCCAACTACATCGACGTGCACTGCCCCCAGCACGGACCTTACGAAGGGTACATCTTGGTGTTTGACGACGAGGGCAAGAACCGCCGGCGCCTCATCAACCCGCTGGCCACGGCTGCCTGGTATGAAACGTACCCGCTGGAGCACTACTCACCCGTCGATGTCGTAGCCGGCCCCGTGTTGCTGATGAAATCCAGGATGATGCGCTAGCTGGTATGCGTAGCCGCTCCTTACGGGGCGGCTACCTGGCTACCCGGGTACTTCCCTTCCCCACTGCCCCTAACCGCAAGCGGATGCCTGTTTCGCCTGATTTGTCCCTGGCCCGCGCGGCGGGTCACCGCGATGAGCTGACCGCGCTGCGTGCGGAGCTGCGCTGCATTCTGCAGCACCCGGCCATCCTGCCCGCCCGGCGGCAAGCAGCCGAGCGGCTTATCTGCCAATGCACTGACCCCGCCCGGCTCCGGCACTGGCTGGCCCTGGCCGTGGCCGAATGCGGGCGCTGGGAAGAGTTGGTGCTGGCCGCTGAAGGCAGTTAATGCTGCTCTGATGGTCGGGCGAACTGCTTACCGCGTAGAAAGGCTACCTTACGCACTTTATTCTGTGCCTTTTTAGCCTTTCCGCGATGCCTAAAATGCCTGCTCCCACTGTAGCTTTCACCGAACCCCTCACCAGTCCCCCGCGCGTGCACCACCCCGGTACGCTGGCCGAGCTGTTGGAGGTAGCGGGCACCCGCAAGCGCATCGTGGAGGCCTGGGGGGTATCGGCCCGCACTTACGACACGCGCAAGCGCAGCCCGGGTACCTGCACCATCGGCGAGCTGCAGCAGCTGGCCAAGGTGCTCCAGGTGTCGGAGGAGGAGCTGTTTGCGGTCGTGCGGGCCGAGGCCTCCCGGGCGGCGGACAATTCCGCCGGAGACTGAACGGGCTGGCTAAACCTTAACTTTTACGCCAGGTCCAGCTGCGCGAACCGCTGGGCCAGCAGGGCGTGAAACTGCTCCTGCAGGGCCATAGGCAGAAAGCTTTGCTCGATAAATGAATGCCAGGCTGGCCGGGCCTTAACCAAGCGTGTGAGCATGCCTGTAAGAACCTTTTCGTCGATGCCGGCCCGCCCGGCGGCCAGGCGGAAGTCACCCTGGCGCAGCCGTCGTTTCCTGCCATTGAGCGTGAGTGCCAGCTCCTCGGTATCGGCCGGGTTCACCAGGGCCGTGGCCACCAGGTCGTAGGCCGGCGCCAACCCGTAGCCCAGGCCGGGCGTCTGCAGCAGCGAGAAGTTTTTCAGGTGCATGTCGGCGTTGCCCGTCAGAAAGCTGAAGAGCACCAGCTCGTAGTAGTTGACCACGTCCAAGCCGGGGTTAGCAGAATACTTCAGAATGGCCCGGGCTACCTGCTCGTGGGAGCCGTCGTACTTGTTTTCCGTCAGCCGCTCGGTGAGCTGGCACATGTCTTCCATGGCGAGCTTCTGTCCCCTCACCCGGTCCACGCGGCGCGTGACGTAGGCCAGGGCTCCGCCTTCCAGACGCAGCAGCCCGTGGGGCACGGTGGGCAGCCGGGCCAGCCGGGCCAGGTGCATAGTCAGATCCTCGACTTCCGGCAGGTGCGGGTAGCGGGGCGTCGGCGGCTTGAGGATGTACTCGCCGCCCAGCGCCCCGACGATGGTAAAGCGCCCGGGCTGCCCTGCGGCACTCGCCGGGGCAATGGTCAGCGAGAGCTTGGGCTGCACGCCGGTGACGGTAATGTGCTGGCGTACGACCGCCTCGGCCAGGGCCAGCATCTCGGCTTCGGTGTAGGGAAACGCGGGCGGTACGGGCTTGCCGAACAGTCGGCGGCTGCAGGCCGGGTGATAGTCCGGGCCGGCGCCCTCCGGCAGGAGCTGGTAGCAGGACAGGCAGCGGCTCATGATTGGTCTTCGGTTTCCAGAGGGTGAATGCTCACGGCACCGATGCAGTCGCGGCAGCAGGCCAGCAGCAGGCCCATCCGGTCGCGGGCGTTGAGCTTCCAGTTCTTTTCTGCCACTTCCAGCAGCCAGCCCTCGGGAATCAGCCCGTCGAAAAAGGGAAACAAGACGCGCTCTACGTAGGGCGCCGGGCGTAGGGGCAGCGTCAGGCTGACGGGCTCGGCGCTATTTGCCGTCAGGTACGCCGGGGCGTAGGCGAAGGTGTACCCTTGCTCGTTCTGGGTCAGGTGCCCGGCCAGTTGCTCGTGCAGATACACTTCGGCTCTTCTCACGGCTGCTGATCCAGTAAATGGGCGCGGTCCAGCGGGGCTGGGGTCAGCTCATGGCCAAAGAGGCGCAACACTTGGTTGACCTTGTCCAGCTGGAGCGTGGCTTTGCCCTGCTCCAGCTCGCGCACGAAGCGCAGCCCCACCCCCGCTTTCGCCGCCAGGTCGGGCTGGGACAGCTGCAGCAGCTTTCGGCGATATTTCACAAAGGCAGCTAAGGGAGTAGTCATAAGTTATACCCGCTTGGGGATAATTTAACGCGTAAAATCGTTATAATACCCGAGCGGGTATAAATTTATACAATTGAAGTCATATTATACCTGTAAGGGTATAATATGATCGTTGCAAGCATCAGATTTAATGGGTTGATGGTTCCTGCAGAGAGTTCTATTTGGATGCGAGCCTGAAAACCTAGTCCAGCGTCCTCCACCTTGGCCCCAGCATATGTTCAGTGGTCAGTTGGAGAGACTAAGGGGCGTGCGGCACGTTTTTGAGCGCTCAGTTCGGCGCTACGGCCAGCGCTGGCCCCAAGCCGATGTAAAGGCAGGCGCAGGGCATCCGCCGTGTGCTCAAAGCCCACAGCTTGTGGGCCCAGCAGTAGCGCTCGTTCGTGCCCCGTACCACCGACTCCGACGTGCGCTCCGCGCACAACCGCTTGCTAGGCCAGCTGACCCCCACAGCCACCAACCGGGTCCGGGTCGCTTCATCACGTATTTGCTGCCCCAAGGTGGCGGCTTGGCTGGCTGTACCTAGCTCTCTGACTCGACCGCTGCTCTCGCAAAACCGTCGGCTGGGACGTCTGCTCTCGCGATGCCTGAAGCCCTGCGCCACGCTCGGGTGGTGCGCCGGCCCGTGCGCATGACTGGCTCCTAATAGGCACGGTCTGCGCCTGGCAACGAGAAAGTGCGGTATGAAAGTCCTATAAGGGCTAACACTGCTGACAGGCCTTGTGCTTAATCAGTGGAACTGATTAAGCACAACTACAAAAGCCAGTTAAAATTTATACTCAACGAAGTTAAGGCCGTTCTTACATCAATTACAGTGCTGGCACTGATGTAAGAATGCTTTAAGACCACATGCTTTGTATTCTTTGAATTTGCTCTCTCACCGCAATCGCTATGGCCAAGAAACGTGTAATCGCATATTTTATGCACGAGACCGAGCAAGCGGCGGCTCTTAACATGCTTGAATCTGCTGAGGGTACGGAAAGTTTTGTCGTTGGCAACATCGATGAAATTCAAATTGATGCTCTACGACAGCAGGGATTGGTCGTGCAGGAGCAGCTGCCAGTTATAAATCGGGATGCGCCTGCTGCAGGCACAAAAATGAGAAGCGACCGCTTTTCTGTGCGAAGCAGGGAGGCAGATGCTGGACTGGAGGGGATGACAAGTGGCGAAAAGGATGATCAATATCCTCAAGTCATTGATTACTACAAAGTCTGGTTAAATAGTCCCTTGTTGGAAAATTTGAGGACTGAGCTGGCTGGCCTACAAGTGAACCTGTTAGAATCACTGGGGGATAGCTGCTACAAAGCTCGCTTGAGTACAAAGCAAGTACAGAACCTGCGAGCATTATCCTATGTGGCTGATGTTAAGTGGATCAGCCCATCTGAGACTGCACCAGTAGTTATTACGCAGTCAGTGAGCGGAGGAAGTACAGAGTACAGCCCAACAAGCGGTGTGAAAATGCTCACTTTTGATGTGAGGGTGAATTCTCCGGAAGAACGTGACAGCGTCGAGCAATGGCTCCTCAAGCGCAACACAACGTTAGCAGGAACGGGCCGTCGCAAAATTCGATTTTATGCCCCGGAAAATTCTCCGCTGCTGGATGAGCTAGCCCGCTTACCCCAAGTCGATGCTGTGGCTGAATACGTTGTGCCAAAAATTTTCAACGATCATGCCCGGCGGCTGTTAGGTGTCGAACTTGGGACGGGCAATGAGTGGGCAAGTGGGCTAACACTGGACGGATCCGATCAGATTGTAGGAGTGGCGGACACCGGGATTGATGACCAACATCCGGATTTCCAAGGCCGCATACTTGCAACCGTTGCTCTGGGAAGGCCAAACAACGCGAGCGATCCGCATGGGCACGGCACGCACGTCGCAGGATCGGTACTTGGCCATGGGGCGGCTTCAGCAGGAAGAATCAAAGGCATCGCGCCGGGTGCGAAGCTGTTCTTTCAGTCCCTTCTCGATTCCCAGGGGGGGCTTGGCGGGTTGCCGGTCGATTTGAATGACTTATTCTATCAGGCATACCAGGCAGGCGTGCGCATTCACAACAATAGCTGGGGTTCTGACACACCGTCCTATTACACGGTCAACAGCGAAGAAGTAGATGAATTCGTCCACCGTTATCGCGACATGCTCGTCGTTATTGCAGCTGGGAATGCTGGCACCTCGGGGCTACAGCCTAAGAAGGCTGCACCGGGGTTCGTAGACTGGCTTTCCATAGGGTCACCAGCTTCGTGTAAGAATGCGTTGACAGTGGGGGCAAGCCGTAGCGACCGTTCCGATGGGGCCTTGTCCGATGAGACATGGGGAAGTGGTTGGCCGGGCAACTTTCCTTCCGCTCCTATTGCTAACGACAAAATATCGGGTGATCCCGAGTGCTTGGCAGCATTCAGCAGCCGAGGACCCTGTGATGATCGGCGAATCAAGCCGGACGTTGTGGCGCCCGGGACTGACATCCTTTCCACCAAGTCATCAATTGCGCCCATTTCCAACTTCTGGGGTCCTTATCCAGCTCAGGGGCATCCTAAAGATCCTCACTACGCTTTTGACGGTGGTACCAGTATGGCAGCTCCATTAGTAGCAGGCTGCGCAGCCCTGGTTCGCCAGTATTATGTAGAAACAGGACACCCTTCCCCTAGCGCGGCGTTGCTGAAGGCAACGATAATAAACAGCACGAAGTGGTTGTCAGGACATGATTCTACCGCTTTGGTTACAGGAAAGCCTAATTTTCACCAGGGGTATGGTAGAGTTACCGTAAGCCAAGCAGTTCCTAACGACTTGCACCCTGAAATGACCTTACGCTTTGTGGACGAGTGGCAGACTTTTCAGTTTGTGCGGACCGGGGAACGCAAGCGTTATCAGTTTATTCTATCGGCAGAAACTCCTGAGCTACGACTATGTATGGCCTACACGGATGCTCCGGGCCGTTCCCTACAGAACAATCTAAACATGATCCTGCACCACCAGGAAAGTGGGAAAAAGTACTTGGGCAATGAGGAGCTTCCAGATGCACTAACGCTTCCAGATCCAGATAATAATGTTGAGTGCATCAGAATCAACCAAGCGCCAGTGGGTACCTATTTCGTCCAAGTATTTGCAGCGAATCTATTGAAGGCACCGCAGGACTTTGCGCTTGTCATCACGGGTGTTGATGTTCCGGAATTAATTGAAATCTGACAAGCTCCGGGTTACCAGGGTCTGGGCTCTATTTATCAGGTCAATCTGCTTACTATCTCGTGTTGATTAAAGCGCCATGACCTGCACCAAGGTATTTTGCCTTAGCCTAGTAGTCCTCCTGTGCAGGGCCATGCAGTCCATGGCTGCCGATGAGCCAATTCTATCCCTCCCGCCGGCCGGAGCGCACTACGAACTAAGCTGGCCTCAAGTAAGCCAATCGGATACCCTAAAATTGGTGGCACCGGTAATTCTCTCTACTGCGACGACACTACAAGCGGCCTCTATACAGATTCATTTAATGGGTGTGCGTCTGGGAAACCAGGTAGTTGAGGGACGACAGCCCGCTTTTACTGTTGCAAGTACTTTGGGCGGCCTACCAGAGAGATCACTATTGCAAATTAGCATCTACTGTAATCATTTGTCCCAACCCGGTACGTACAGCCTGACTCTGGAAGGCAGGCTACCAAAGCGCACAGCAAGTATTCTCGTGCTGGAAGTTGCTGTTTTACCGGCTGTGTTCCGGCCGGCGAGCAAGATTACAGTGAAGCAGTTACGCAACAGCATGCCTTTGTGGGACAGCGAGCCACTGATGCCGTTGACAGTACAGCCCGCAAGCCGGGCAATTAAGCTCACCCATGTGAGTGCTACGCTCGATGGCGTGCAACTCGCCCCCGGCGGCGGCCTTCACTTTGAGGCTGAAGCTCCAGATGGGGTGCTAAGGTTAACCCCGAAGCTGACAGGGAACTTTCCAGTGGGAAATTTCTCGGGTACTGTTCTTGTGCGTGCCACTCAATTGGCAGAACCCCTGGCTATTCCCTTTGAAGTTCAATCCCGGCGCTCTACTTGGCTGATCCTGTTGGTGCTGGCGGTAGGAATTGCTGTCGGGCACTTGGTTCGCAAATTGTTGCAACGAACAATAGAGCGAACCGATGCTCAGCAGCAAGCCGGACAGTTGTTGACACAGATCAATCGGCGGAGTTCTTATGCAGCAGATCAACTATTAATCAACAGCCTACGAGCTATAGAAAATGAATTGATCACCAAGGTGCATGAGAGCCCTGCTATAGAATTAGCAAAAGCCATTGACAGCGCTTCCATTTCGTTTAATGAAACGCAGAAAGAATTTGATGGGCGCTTACAAAATGTTAAAGCGAAAGCGGACGGCACCCATGTTCTGCTAGATCCCCAATGGCAGTTACCTGAACCGCTTGCCAATACTGTGGAAGCAGGACGGTTGAAGTTGCCACTAGTAGATCGGCTTCTGCTGGCAGGAAATGCGTATGGCGCTGACTCTGAACTGAAGCTGCTACTTCGTCAGCTGTGCGAAAAACTAAATACTCAGTTACCTGCTTGGAAACTTAGTCGTGAATCTCTTTTGCAAAACATTGGCAGCGTTATTCCCCCTGCTCAGCAAGACGCTTGGAATGCGTTTGTGAAAGAACTATTACCAAAACTTCAAACCATATCAATAGATTCAGTAAGCATGTCGGAAGACAAGCTTATGGCGGCTTTCAATGCAACTCACGATGTGGAGATTAATCTGGCTGCTCAAGCAACAAATGTCATCAGTGCTCTCACCATTCTCAGTAATAAGATCGAACGCGATTTAACTATTCTGCCTGGGATCGTGCAGCCGGCTCTATTGCCAAAGCTGCACCCGCATGTGCTAGCATTGGGAAAGCAGTTCAAGGCATCACTAGGAGATACCAACGCACCGGAACCGGATGTGCCGAGCTTTATTCAGGCTTGGAAGCGTATTCTGGGGGACCAACTTCCACCTACGGCTTCCCCCGATGGTGAGCAAGCCATTCAAGAGTTGTTGGCGAAAGCTGATTTCTTAGCTGCGACGGATCGTATCCGCGAGTTATACGCCCGTGAAGTTGGTGTAAGAAATGTGCGCCCTAAAGTTGCCAATCAACCATCGGCTCCTAGCCTGCTTTTCGCATCCGAATATGCTCAGGCAAGAGAACCAGACACAGGCACTAATACCGCACCTGACTTAACGACTCTCACAGGGCTCTCACAGTGGACCAAAGCGCTTACATCATTTCGCAACCGAACACGTTTTATTCAGGCCTTGCTGATTGCTGGAGTTCTGGTCTGGACCGGCTACATTCTCTTCGCCGAAGAGTTCATTGGATCGCCCAAGCAATTACTCACAGTCTTTCCATGGGGCTTTTTCTCAGATTTGACAGTCGATCGCTTGCAGGCTGTGTCTCCAAGTGCGAAGCAGCTAGCGTAGCATTGTGCCCATCCATTGTTCCATGTCCTGCACAGGCTAGTGTTGTTTAAAAGAGGGAGATTGAATCCCCACTTATTATGTCGCTATGCGTTATGCACTGGGCTGCGCGGCCATGGCTTGGAGACCTTGAGCTCCCGTTGCAGCAGAGTACGATCATAGCCGATAATAAGCTGTGGGGGACGAGAACTGCTTGGTAGACGAGTCCACTCCCAAAGCCTTGGAGATGCCTGTTTGGAGCATGTGGTGGACTGACACCTAAACACATATAAACACATAGATGCCGACCGAGCTGGGACTCATTTCCCTGGAGTATGCCCTAACGCTGCGTTAGCCCGGATCACGGCTCATCATCCAAGCCGATTGCGGCGGGCCTAGGCTGTCCTGGCACCTGCGCAGCGACACTGCCAGTGCACTAGCCAGCTACCGATGAGATGCTAACTGCTACGACACTGCCCAAGCCGAGCGGCCTAGTACAAGCACAGCTTACTTTCAGCATCTGCATTGCTGAAGAACAACGAGCGGCACCTCTCTGAAATGCCGACCGTAACGGTGCTGCGCTGGGTCAGAGCTTACGGCTGGCGCGCCGAGCAGCAAATGGCCGAGGCTTCTCCGAAGCAGGTGCGCAGCGGCGAGGTCGACGAATTGCATGGCTATGTGGGGTAGTTCAGCTCATAATTCAGTGATAACACTGATTTCTCAGGTTATCAGCGCTTCTATCTTTCAAGGTATTAGGAACTCCCTTTGGCTTGGGAGGATGCAGCTGGTACACTGCCTGGGCTAGCCATGCAGCGGCTGCTCCATGAATCTTTATTCAACTCAAATAACGCTGCTGAAATGCAGAATACTGAAATGGAAACTAATTTTTTGGACCCCGCCCTAGAGTTTGCAATGAGAGATTCTCTGGAAGCCTATGCAGAAGGAGATCAGCGCTTTTTTGATTATCTGCATGAAAAAGTTCAAATCCATTCGAATGATGCTCGCCTGTTTGCCTTAAAAGAAACCGAGGCAATTGATGGTCGAGAAACATTCAGGGAAAAGTTCACTCAATTCGAAACCAAGCGTTCTGTAAATGAAGTGAGTCTGAACGTTCAGATGATTGCGGCTAATAAAGTTCTTGCTGCCAGAAACCTCAGCGTTGAGGTCAATGGAATAGAATCTTCCGTCCGCCAAACGATTATCTGGGACAAAGGGGCAGATGGCAAATGGCAGATGAGTCATATTCACAGTGCCCTGGTTGGGCAGCCCGTGTTAACTGGAGCTAACGCCCAAGCTTTATCAATGGAAGAAATACGAGTTCTGAACGAACGCATCGCCACAGTCGCAGCTACTGTCGGGGTAGCACAATAGGGCTTCTACCGTGCTATTGAGTCTCTTCCATGGTTCTCTCAGGCTGATCTAAAAAGGTTGTTGTATGAATATTGAAGAGTTCCGCTATACTCTCGCCCCAGAAAACCTCGAGGGCACGCCTCGCGAGATCAGGCTAGGACGACGTGACCTTTCGCGTCTGCTCGTAGTTGACCGCACCTCAGGTGCTCTTACTCATTCCACTGTGTTCGATTTGCCAAAGTGGCTTGCACCAGGAGATGTCCTTGTGCTGAATAACAGCAAACGTATTCCCGGCGTGCTTAAAGGCTTCACCGCTGTTGGCGGGCAAGTAGAATTAAGATTTGTTGATCTGGACAGCGATAACACGGGGCTGTGTCGCATCTTTCCGATGCATGACGTGCGGCCAGGTGAGCGCATAGAGCTTCGTAGGGGTGGGAGCGTGGAGGTGCTGGCAACAGAGCTGACAAAGTACAAGCTGGCCAGAGTACGACCAGAGAATGATTCATTAAGGGAACTGCTTAAATCACAGGGTATACCCATCTTGGGATTCTTTTATGAAGGTATATGGACAGCTGAACATCTGAATCCATATTTCGCTACTGAAGAAGGATCCGTAGAAAGCCCGCTCGCCGGGCTGCATTTTACCCCCGAATTGGTAGAATCCCTGAAGCAGCACGGTGTCCATGTCTGCTTTGTCACATTACACTCCGTCGGTAGCTGGCTTCCCTTCTTGGAAAGCAAAGTGGAGGAGCATGAAATGTGGGCCGAATCTTTTTGCGTTCCTAAAGAAACAGTGAACGTGGTTCTAAACGCCCGGAAGCACGGTAACAAAGTAGTTGCCTGCGGAAGTACCAGCCTGCGCGCATTGGAATCGGCTGTTGGAGATGATGGCCAGCTAACGGCTACATCGGGTAGGTCAAAGCTTTACATCACTCCTGGTTACAAATTCCATGTTGTAGACGCCTATTTTACAAACTTTCACCAATATCAAAATAGCTTGATTGTTTTGGATGCTGCTTTTGCAGGCATGGAAAACGCCATGCATACCTATCGTGAAGCGTCCTCCCTGCACTACTCTTTTTATGAGTTCGGGGACGCTGTACTATACCTGTAAAGCGCGTGCTAATATGAAAGCAACCCCTTTTCACGTCTCGGCTCCAAGGGAGCATAGGCCCAAGAGCTCGAATGAGCTGGATGAACGAGTATTAGAGCGCAGCGATTGGGTACTCTGGACATTGGCACCTAACGGTATTGTTCTACATAATTTACAGCGTCGCTATTTTCTCGAACTTGATAACCTAGGATACTCGGTCTGGGGATTCTTGGATGGTGCGCGAACTGTGGAAGAGGTTATCAACCGTTGCTGTTCGGTGCAGGATAATGGCGAGCTTCAACCTTCTTGTGAACTGCACATCAGGAATATGATTTCCACCATGGCGCAGTACGGATTTATCGAGGAACGAAACCGATGAGACCTTTAAAAATTCAGGGAGCGATGTCAGGTGCCGTTCGTTATAATGCTGAATACTTTGGATTCATTGTGGCTTTCCCTGATGGAGAGATAGTTCTGGCAGCACCAACAGCCATGTCTGTGCTCCACGAGCAGACCACTCGTGAAGATTTGGCCCCTCACCTGCTCACGAGCTTGGAGGTAGTCGAAGGATTTCATCTGGCAACTCCTCCGTTGGTCTGGCTGGAGTTGACCCGACGTTGCGATCTCACGTGCCCCCACTGCTACATTAACGGTGGTACAGCTAGGCCCCACGAGATGCCGGCAGAACGGTGGTATGCGCTCTTAGATGAGATGGCAAAAATGGGAGTTTGGGCTGTTGCCTTTACTGGAGGCGAACCTTCCTTACATCCCCACTTCGTTGAGCTTGTTACGTATGCACGGAAGAAGGGGCTGCTTGTAGGCATCGCAACACACGGCCTGTTTCTTACAGATGAGGTACTCGACAGCCTACCGCGGGAAGGGGTCATCATCAGTGTCAGTATCGACGATTTGCACCAAGGCCGAGGCAGTCATAACAGTCCCGCTGAGCGAGGTAAAGAAGCAATCCTGCGTGCAAAATCACATGGGTTTCTGACAAATGTGATGACCAACACCCACCGTGAAAACATAGATGGTTTAGCAGACCTAATGCAATGGGCAGAGTTAAATGGAGTGTCTGTAAGAAGTGTGCCATTTAGCCCAATAGGCCGGGGTAAGCTTAGAAAGGACTTAGAGAATGGGCCTGAAGACGTTGAGCGAGCTGCCCGGTTTTGGATACGCGAGTGTGAATGGGAGCATCAATACCACCAGGCCGCGGGGCTTTGTGTAGGCGTTATCTTCAACTATGGCCTAAGCCTAGCCTACATGACTCGCAGGTGCTCAAGCGGCCGGTTCTTATGTTATGTAGCATCCGACGGCACCGTGTTCCCTTGTACTATGTGTGCTGCCGAGAACATATTTTCCGCCGGAAACGTCTACAATCGCTCTTTTGCTGAGGTATGGAGAGGCAACTGGGACATACGTGCATTTAATTGGACAAATTTTACATCAACTTGCGCCAATTGTGTTATAAATGATCCTAAATATTATTGTGCTTCCCGCTGCCCGGCCATGTCACATGCTCGGCACGGTACTTTTACCAACTGCGGGGCCTCCGAGTTTGAAATACAAAGCACAATTTACCGCACTGTATTATTGGAGAATTCCGCGGTTGGCAAATCAACCAACCTTCATGTTTCAGCTAGTGCTGCTGAGTAACAATCTTGCCCATGAAGTTGCTCCTTGCTACCAGCCCTCATGTTCGGCACGCTGCGGTTCTGCAAAGTGACTTTAAGCCTTTGGCAACAGTCATGTATAGTTTTGCGCCGCTTGGTTTGCTTTCGCTCACTGCCATAGTGCAGGAACGTCGGCCTGATATATCCTGCGCGCTTTACGATATAAACAGACGCGTCCTATCCGGAGCTTTAAAACTGGATAATCAATTTTACAGGGCGGCAGCAGAAGACATTTGTGCAGACCAGCCGGACGTGATAGGCTTTATGACGGAGTGTGACTCTTATCATCACGTGCTACAGATTGCTATGGCGATAAAAGAACATGCGCCGAAGAGTAAAATTGTATTGGGAGGGCCACATGCGTCAGCAGTAGCAGAACTAACTCTCGAAAGGTATAAAGCTATTGACGCCATCGTGTTGGGGGAAGGCGAGTTAACCTTTATTGACCTATTGAGCGCACTCGAATGCGATATACAAAAATCTGTTCTTGGTGCACTAACCAGAGGTGCGGATGGGGATATACTCAAAGGTGGCTCGCGCCCTTTGATCGCTCATCTAGATGATTTGCCCATTCCAGCGTATGATCATTATCAACCTGATCCAGGCGAAGAGATTTTCTTGGAGGTGGGCAGGGGATGTCCATTCAAGTGCGAGTTCTGCTCTACCGCACCTTTCTGGGGGCGAAGACACCGGGTTAAGTCGCCAGCCCGAATATTAAAGGAGATAGCTCTTTTACGGGAGTTATATGGCACCACTCGTGTTCACTTTACACACGACCTCTTCACGACCGACAGAAAATGGGTAGTCGCGGTTTGCAACGCACTCATCGATTCCGGATCCCCTGTAAGATGGACGTGTAGTGCTCGTACAGATACCGTCGATAAGCCTCTGTTAGATCTTATGAGCCGGGCCGGATGTAATGCAATTTACTTCGGGCTGGAGAGCGGATCACAGCGCATGCTGCATGAAATTCGTAAGGATATCCCGCTTCAGCAATCCCTGGATGTGTTGGAAGTATGTCTGAAAGCGGGTATTACGCCTAACGCGGGTTTCATTGCTGGCTTTCCTACGGAGGATCGCCAAAGCTTAATGGAGACGTTCAACGCTTATGAGAAGGCACTACGGTTAGGTAGCCGTCCAACGCATCTATTTGGCTATTGCCCTTTTGTGGACTCTTCAATGTACGCTAGGCTTAATGGATTGCAGTGTAGCGGTCATTTTGTGGACCTTCCGCTTGGGGTGGAGACAGATCGCAATAACAGAGTCATAATTAAAAGCGATCCCGATTTGTTTGGCTCCTACTATAGAGCAATTCTTCCGGATCTCATGCCCGGTCAAGAAGGAGTCATTGATGCATTGGATGAATTCTCGCCCTTGGTAGAAGCTATGCTGGCCCCAACTTTGGCGCTTGCTGATATAACTGGCGGGATGTATGAGGTCTACCGGGCATGGCTTACTTGGATACACACAAGAAACGATGCTGAAGATGCCCAGTCCTATCGCAGGGGTTATGGCACACCTGCCGATTTCGCAACGTTTGTGTTGGCGGAGCTGCGTAAGCAGCCACCAGTGCGGTCAGCTGCAATAGCTGCGGCTGAGGCCATACTGGTTAATATGCGGGTTGCTGAACATGTGTCTACATTCGAGAGCATTTCAATCGCATCTTATAGGTCATTGATACTGCCGACTTTAGAGTCTCTTCCGGACATTCTCCTGGGTACCAGTTTCTCACAGGGGGCAATCTTGGAAAGCATAGCTCTGGACTATGACGTCACGCCTGCTTTGTCAGGTCATTCCGACCTGCCTGCGAATCCTGAACCTACATTTTTGGCGTGGCAGATACAGGACGACGGCTCAATTAGATTGCTGCAAGTTGACTATTGTATTTATGCGGTAATCAAGGCTCTTAAGCGAGGTACTATGACTGCCGCCGAACTATTTGTATTTCAGCTTGACGGAAATGAGGATCTGATGGGCATTGCTCCCCAAAAAGATGTTTCAACGCTCATTGCTTCGCTGAGTAATGCCGCTCGCGAAGGGTTAATCCGTGTTCATCATGATTGAAACTGCAACTCGGCTCGGCTCGGTAGACACGATACCCGAAAACCAACTCATTTCTGATGCTATGCTGGCTACTCTCGCCAGCCAGCATGGAACCCCGCTCTATGTTTACAACTTGGCTCGTCTTCGATCAAGGCTTTTGGAGATTCAACATGCCTTTGCCAAGTCAGATGTGAGCCTGTTCTTCGCCACAATGGCCAACGATCGCTTGCCAGTGCTCCAGATGTTAGCGGCGTACGGTGTAGGTGCTTGCGTCAATTCCATTCCTCACTTGAGGATGGCAGGCGAAGCAGGATTTTCAAACTGTAAAATACAATTCACCTCTACAGGGATAACGGAGAATGATATGCGTGTTCTACAGCACGCTGGAATACGCACAAATTTGGACTCGCTTTCTCAGTTAAAAGCATGGTTTGAATTAGGTGCGCCTGAAGGGGGACTACGTATTAACGCATCCTCATTAGGAGCTGGGCTTGAAAAAAATAGAATAGGAGTTCCAGCTTCCTCTGTACAGGAAGCTCTTGCAATGGCCGCCACTTTAGGGCGCTCATTAGCAGGACTGCACATTTACCTTGGTACAAACTTTCAAAGGCCTGAACCAATGCTGCCTACTTTGTCAGCGTTCTTTGAATTAGCTGCAAGTATCCCTTCTCTCAGGTATATAAATATTGGGGGAGGTATCGGTGTTAACTACCAACACGAGGGCGCAGAGTTCGATATACACTTCTTTGGAAGAAGCATCGAATTCCTGGTAAATCAATTACAAACTAGCCTAGGTAGACATATTGATGTAGTTTTTGAGCCAGGGCGTGGATTAGCAGCGGGATGTGGCACGTTTGTTACTTCAGTAACTGACGTCAAAGATCTTGACGGAGAGCAGATAGCAGTTGTAGACGGTAGCGTTGCCATTTTTCCAAGGCCTTTTCATCATCCCGAGACTCCTCATCGGATCCGGCATATAGGTACAAAGGAGTGCCTTACTGAGAAAGAGACTCCTACTAAAACACTGGTAGTTGGACGAACCACATTTTCCAGGGACATACTGGGATCAGCCTTACTTAACTATGATTTGAAAGTAGGAGAGCTTTTAGCCTTTGATAACGCAGGTGCCTATTCTCAGTCAATGGCATCAAGATTCCTTGGCCAGGCAGAACCTCACGTTGAGTATGTCAACCGCTAAGTACATAGCACTCACTTGGTCAATAGAAGATTTATAGAGTTGAAGTGGTTTAGCTGAGCAAGGCACCATCGGGACATAGTTGGCCTTGGTTAAAAGTTTGGTGCAAAGGTTAAATCGGAGCGGCATGCTTATAGCCGCCACCTCCGGCTGCACGGGCTTGCCGCGTTGCTTGCCAGGTTTTACCGCGCCGCCTCAAAGGCCCCGGCCATCATTTCCTGCTCGGTTCGGGACAGCTTGTAGCGGCTGGCCACCTCCGGCCATTGCCGCACCGCGGCCACCACCTGAGCGAGCACGGCCTCAGCCTGCGCCGCGGATAGCCGAAAATAAGGCGCTACTTCCCGGGCCAGGTCAAGGTCGGGCGCGTTATCGGTTTCGGAAATGTTGAGCTTTAGGCCCTGCCCGTACCGGATGGGATTCAGGTCAAACGCAGGCGAGAGGCGCCAGCCCTGGGGCGTGAGCAGAAAGCCGTGGTTGCGCAGGTGGTCGTCGGTGTTGGACACGCAGATATTAAACACAATGCGACGCCAGAGTTCCGTCAGGTCCTCGGCCACGCGGGCGCCCTGCTGCACGAGCAGCCCGGCCAGCTCCAGATAGCTGGCCCCGTCCTGGTGGTCGGTGCCGTCCTGGTAGCCCAGCAGTGTCATAGCGGAGGCAAAGTGCCGCCGCTCGCCGACGGCCGTGCGGTCAAAGCGTTGGGAAAGGAAGGTGTGGTGGCGGCTATTAAAGCGCTGGGCGCGGCCGGTGGCCACCTGTAGGCCAGCGGCTTGGGCCACCTCGTTGACCACCGCTTCCCAAGCGCCTACGTCGTGCTCGTCCTGACCGCTGGGAAACTTGGCAATCCATAGTCCACCTTGCTCGTCCATGACGCTGGCTTTAGGTCGGGCGCCGCCCAGCGAGGAGCCGGGCGCCACCAGCAGGAAAAGCCACTTGAGGTAGTCCGGGTCCTGGGGCGCATCTACCCGCTCCAACTGCAGGCTGGCGTATTCCAGTTCGCGCAGCGACGTCCACGGCGGCGCGGCTATGGCCCGGTTGTCGTTGAGGAAGGGGCCCGCCGGGTCGGCTTTGAAGCGCAGCCCGCCCATGCGGTGGCCGTCGAAGACCCCCAGCAGGTAGTCCGATTCGAGCAGCGGCCTTTCGCGGCGCTCTTCCTGCCGGGCCAAGGCGGCTTCGCGCCGCCGCATGAGCAGCCGCCCCCAGCGGTCGGGCGAAGAATCTAGGAAGAGGCCGAAGTTGGCCTGGTCTTCAGGCAGATACTGCGGGCCGACAAACAGCTGTAGCGCCGGGTCCAGCGCTTGGGCCTGCGGCAGGGCCAGCCACTGCGCGTCGTAGGCAAAGGAAAATACTTCCTTGCCCCGCACCGGCACGGCCGAAAGCGTGCCCATCAGCCGCGGTCCATCGGCCAGGCCCTGCCAGTCGGCGTACACGTAGAGCTGGCGACGTTCAGCGGTTTTAGCCATGGGTCTACTCGCCAGAAGACTGTTTCGGAGCCCGCATGCTAACCACTAAATTGGCATCCTGCAGCTTGCGGCCTAACACGTCGTCGGCGGCCAATTCCAGAATGGTTTTCTCTAGGCCTAGCACGAACAGCACCTGCAGGTAGGCGCCCATGCTCACCGTGGAAGCGCCTTGCTCAATGGCGTGTAGGGTGTTGCGGCTTATGGCCGCGCGCTCTGCCACGCGGGCCGCGCTAAGCTTGCGGCGCAAGCGGGCTAGGCGGATGTTTTCTCCCATTTGGGTGAGCAACTGCTGAAGGCGGGGTAAAAGTACAACGGGATCTTTGGGCATAATGTGCAATATAGTGCACAATTATACGTATTGGAGCTCATTATATTGCGCATTAGCCTGAACGAGCTACACCAATTAAGATATTAGTCGTACTCATTCAGGAGTTAATAGCGGTCCATGGCCACCGGGCCCAACTGGTAGCCAAACAGACGCAGAACCTGATTTACTTTAGCCAGTTGAAGCGCCGCTTTACCTTGCTCTAAATCACGTACAAAGCGTAGCCCGACGCCGGCTTTGGCAGCCGTCTCAGCCTAGGTTAGACGCAACAACTTGCGGCGTTGCTTCACAAAAGCTACCAGGGAAGAAGTCATATTGTATACCCGAACGGGTGTAGAGATAACCACGCTAACGAGCTTTATACCCGAAAGGGTATAAAAAGCACGCATCCTATACCGCTCAGAACCTATTGCTTAAATGGGCGGGCTTGTTTTTCCCTTCGAACAACCGTCGGTTACCGCAGGCCGCAGATTTTCAGGAATAGCCCGCCGGGGTTCTTTGTCGCCTTCACCTTATCAGTTTTCAGCTGGTAGGTAAACTTGAAGAGCTGATCCAAGTGCTTAGGGTCAGCAAGAATGGTGGCCACTAGCTGGGGCTGAGTGATGCCCAGCATTTCCAGGCTCTGCCGGGCTGCGTGGACGCGGGCGTCCTCGGCCGGCTGCTCAAACGGGATGGGCAACTGCTGGGGCTGCTGGCGGGCAATGGTGAAGCGCACCGCGTCGTAGGCCCGCCCCTTCTTGACCAGCTCATAGTCAATCTTGAGGTCGGTATGCTCGCTAACCTGACGCACGGCGATGTCGAGCACCCGGGCCTTGAGCTGGCTGATGTTCTGAAACAGCTCCGGCTCCTTGCCCTTCGGGTCCTTCAGATGCAGCATCTGTTTGAACTCGTCCAGCGGATACGTGCGCGTGCTGGTCTTGTCCTTCCACTGGCTTACCAGCTGGTAGATGCGCTTGGCGTACTTGCTGCTCAGCTTCAGGGCCGAGTGCAGCTGGTAAGAGGTAAAGTTTTCCTTGAGGTTGAACAGGAAGGGCCGGATGGGCGCTGCCAGCTGAATCTGCAGGCAGCCTTTGCCCTTGATGTACTCCACCCGCTGAAACATCCACAGCTGCTGGTAGGTGCGCTCATTCTCCACTTCGAACATGCGCGAGCCCATGTCGGCAGTCGCCTCGCGCAGCTGCTGGTAATTCCACTGCCGCCCGGTCAGCGCCTCCACGTCCTTCACGTAGATGGTGTACTCTTGGTCGGCCGTGTCGTCCCGGCGCAGCCGGGAGAGCAGGTAGAAGAAGATGTCCAGCTGGCAGGCAGTGTAGTCGTAGCGGGCCTGAGTGATGGCGTTATGTTGGCGGACAACCGGAACCGGAGCTGGCTCGACAAGTACAACGGCAGTATCTTCAAGCTTCATAGACTAGGACATAAGAACGCGGGGACAAAGCAAATATAAGCGACCGGAAGCTAAAAAACCACAGTGGTAGTTGGACGTGGTTTTTGGCTTATAAAACGTGGTGGTTAGACTTATAAAACGTGAGAGTTCACTTATAAAACGTGGTAATAAAAGGTATAAAAAGTGGTTTTACGCTTATAAAAAGTGGTTTTATGCCTTTACATACTATTGATTATCAAGTACTTGTGAGCCCTACAAATAGACAAGTAAAAACAAATAAACTCACAAAGGTTGTTGATGCGCATTCGGAATAGCTTTTAGGATGGTGGTCCAAACCCCGGGCCAGAACAAACAAGAAAACAACAAAAAAAGAAGGCTGACCTAACGACCACAGGGATTGCACTTTTCTAAGCGGTCACAGCATATTACCCGCTTAAAACCACGTTTCATAAGTTACTGTAGTTGCGGCAGAAGCCATGGCTACTCATGGACCTGCACCACTTTTTATAAGCCATATCAACTTCTTTCAGGGTAGAATCAGTTGATACTAACTTTGTACTAACTTATGACTAACAACGAATTACCACGTTTTATAAGTCACCTAGCTCCTGAAGAGGGCCAACTAGCACGTTTTATAAGCGAAACCCTAGCTCAGCAATGGCAGTAAAGCCTCGGTTTTGCCCTTCCGGAATGCCGTTTTAAGCCACTCAAGTAAGGTTATTTGGATTTTCAGCGTCGGTTGGCGTCCCGCGGGCCGGCAGGCTCCAGCGCCAAGCTTTGGGAGTAAAGCTTATAAAATGTGAGAGATGGAATGCCCACCTGGCAACAGCTGAACCCAGCAAGCAGCTGACTGACTTCTCCCCTCCCCCACCGCCCAAAATGAAAGCCAGCCCCCAAGGAGGCTGGCTTTGTTGGTTCAATTCTTTCTACCCCTCCCCTACTTGGCCGGCGGCAGCTTACCGGTTTTGCGTAGGTGCGCGTCGTAGTGCCGGTGGGCGGCTTCTAGGTAATTTTTGATGGTGGTGGGCGTGTCCGGGCCGGGTGTGGCCAGCAGCAGGCTCATCTTAATCTCCTGCACCACGGATTTAGCGATTTGAACCGTGTGCAACGGCACTTCGGCCTCCGGTGCGGACGAGGCTGCCGCGGCGGGCTTCCGTCCCCGTGTGGAGGCGCGTACAGGCGCAGCCGCCGGGGCTACCGGTGCTGCAGCGACTGGCGCGGGTGCCTCTACCGGAGCGGACGCCGGGGCTGGGGCAGCAACTGTGGCCGGCGCGGCAATGGGCTCTACCGGTGCGGGCGGCGCGGTGGCCGTGCGGGTGGCTTCCCCTCCCATCCCAGCCCGGGCCTGCTGGCGGGCTTCTTCGGGCACTTCAATGCGGCGGCGCGGGGTGATTTGTGGTTTCTCGAAGGCCATTATTTCGCAGAGGTTGAAGCGGTGGATACAGAAGCGCCCGCCGTGGCGCGGCGGTCGGGCAGGCCCAGGCGCTCGATGAGCTCCTCGCACACGCGGCGAATTTCGTCGCTGGTGTCCTTGGTGCCGCCGGCGTAGCGGGCCCAGGCCGGGTTGAGCAGGCTGTAGAGCGTCGAGGCCCGGGTATAGGCCTTGCGGTGACCCAGGTAGGAGTTGAAGCGCGAAAGGCCCAGCCCGTCGATGTAGTCGTCCATCTCCTTCTCCTCCCGCTGCCCCGCCACGCGCTTGGTGGGCAGGCCGTAGTACTGAAAGTCAATCTGCGCGTCGTCGGCCGCTTTCTTAATGGCCTCCAAGATGGTCATAAACTCGGCCGTGGAGGCCCGGTCCAGGTAATCCGATACCAGGGGCACAATCACCGCGTCGCAGGCCGTCAGGGCGTTGAACACGTCGTCCCCGTCGGCCCGGCCCGGCACGTCGATGATGATGAGGTCGTAGTTGTGCTCGGGGTTGTCGATGAAGTCGAAAATTCGATTCAGCTGCCAGGGGTACACGTCGTAGGGGTACTGGGCGTCGGGGTTGGCTTCGCGCAGCTTGGCGAAGTTGGCCGCGTCGACCTGCTCGCGGGTCTTGACGATGCTCTGCTGGTAGTCGCAGTCGAGAACGGCGATGCGCAGGCCGTACTCGGTGGCCAGCGGAGCGGCCAGCACGAGGGCGAGGGTGGATTTACCGGAGCCCCCCTTCTGGGTGGCAAAGCTGATAACCTTGGACATAGTTGGTGCGGGGTTGAGGTCGGGAGTAGAGGCCGGTTGCGACGACCAGCGGGACGATGAGTCAAATGTAATAGAAAAGCAGAAACACAGAATCACTCTTTTGCTGATTAGCAGAAATGTTGTTATGCAAAAACGTAGATAAACAATTCTGCTAATCAGTTTTTCAACATAAATACAAAACAACAGAAAAGCAGAAAAACAATACAACATTACCACAGACTAACAGAAATTCTGTTCTGCAAAACTGTGTAGCTGTAGAATAACAAATCTGTAGACCCCCCCCCAAAAAAAAAGAGGTATTGTCGATGCTGACAACAGAAATACAGAAAAACAGATTTGCATAAAAGCAGAAAATGCTGTCTTTGCCTAATTGCTGTTCGTGGGTGTGGAGTTGCAGAAAAACAGAACAACAGAAAAGCAGAAGATCGATGCTACCGCTGCTGTACTGCTGTTAGGTTCAGTTTGCCTATAGCAACAGAAATACAGGATTGCAGAACTACAGGGAGAAGGTTCGGAATTGAGAACTCACGGCTTGGCTCTGAAAAGCAATTCGGAGACCCTGAGCCAAGGCCAAATCAGTCCGCTTGGCCAGTTGCCGAAACTATAAGCAGCGGTCTAATACGCTAACCACGGAGCACGATAGAACAGGGCGGTAGGTGAAAAAAGCACCAGCGGCTAACACGGCGGTACAAAGCTGCGTACTAGCTTATCACTAACTTTTTGCTAACCGTAGAATAGTCTTAGCAAGAAGAACAACCCAATACCGTGGCTAACGCACTAGTCTTGAGTAGTTTATAAACCAGCAGAGCTGATTTGTGGGCCATGGTAAGGTAAGTGGCTGATTTAAAGCAGTAAAGATGGCCCACAAGGCTGAAAAATGGAAACAACACGATGAGCACGGAGCTACGCAAGCGGGTCACCTTGGACAACAATGCCCACCGGAAAGCCGAAGCGGCTGCTAGGGAAGTCGGCGCCAGCCTGAACGTGTACGCTAGCGCGGCGGTGGAATACTTTGCTACCCGGGGCCTGGACCCGCGCGAGACCGAAGCCCGCGAGGGGCAGCTCATCATGCAGCAAATAAAAAAGCTCGGGGACCGGGTATTCGAGTTTATGCAGGAGCAGGAGCGTACGCTGCTCACGCCCATGCTGGAGGAGATGCTGCGCACGCGCATCACGCTGGAGCGGGTGCTACGGCTAAATGAAATCCTGGTGGGCAACCTCAACGCGCAGCTGGAAACGCTCAGCGAGGCGCAGATGCAACGGCAGCAGCAAGCCCTGCAGCTGCTGCGGCAGCGTAACGAGGAGGCCGTGGAAAAACAGGTGCGAGAAGCTCTGGAAGCGGCTCGAAAAGAGGTCCCCGGTCAGCGCAGCAAGCCGGCCGGATCGGCAGCAGGGCAGGAGCAATAGCCGGGAAAAGTCCCCACGATATACGCGAAAAATACCCTTCTATTCCCGGATGTACGCCAAGTTAATCAATCCCAAGACCCACGGCAAAGCGGCCTATACCAATACCGGCAGCTGCGCGCAAACGCTCAATTACCTGCAGCACGAGGCGGTAGGGGAGGGGCGGGAAGCGGCCTTTTTCACCTCGGAATCCGACGAGATTAGTGCCGGGCAGCTGCTGCACACCATCGACACCAACGTGAAAGGGCTGCGGGCGACGGAAGCTAAATTCTACTCCCTGGTGCTGAGCCCGAGTGAGCAGGAGCTGGCTCACATCGGCAGCGACCCGGACAAGCTCCGGGCGTATACCCGGGAGGTGATGCGTCAATACGCGCAGAACTTCGCCCTGCCCGGCGGCCGGCAGCTGGGCCCCGAGGATATCAAGTGGGGTGCCATCCTGCACCAGGATCGCACCCACCGGGGGACCGACCCCGAGGTAGTCGCCGGCACTGCTAAAGTTGGAGAGAAGCGGGCGGGGCTGCAGGCCCACGTGCACGTCATCGTCAGCGCCCGCAACGCGGAGCAGCAGCTTACCCTGAACCCCGGCGGGCGCCGGCAGCGGTTTGATCTGATGCGCTGGCAGGAAGCTGCCGGCCGGCAGTTTGAGCGACAGTTCGGCTACGTGGCTCAGGCCCATGAAAAGCTGCGGCCAAAAGCAAGAGAAAGAGACACCACACACGATGCCGGCCGGCTGGACAAGATTGCCGGGCGGGTGGCGCGCATCAACCTGTTGGTACCCCCGGAGCAGCGGCTGGCGGCTGAGCAGGTGCAGGGCATTGCCGTCAGCCGGCAGTTTGACAAGACCTTTTACCGGATGCTCAGCCGCGTGGAGGAACGGGCCCGCGACGGCCGTCCCATTGACAATGCCGTGCAGCTGCTGACGACCGGCCGGGAGCAGGCTTTCACGCCGCAGCGCCAAGCGGCTACGGCCCTGCACGCGGTGCAGCGCCTAGTGCGAAGCACGCCGGCAGGCCAGGACGAGCGCACCGAGCACGTGGCCGAAAAGCCGGGGCGCCGCAGTGCGGAGCTGGACATCGAGATGTAAGCCCGGCCCATTCACTATCCACCTTTTTACCTTCGGATGAACAGTCAACCACCCCGGCCCGCGGCCAATACGCAAAACATATTCCTGCTGCTGGGGCTACTGCTGCTGAGCCTGCTGGCCGGCGAATGGTACTTGCTGCAGCGCCCGGCCGAGTTGGCGGCCGCCCGCGCCAGGCAGCGCCAGGAGCACGAGGCCCCTGTGCTGACGCCCACGCAGCGGCTGGCAGCGCGAATGGTTGTCATCAACCAACAGCGCGCCGAAGCCCGGCGCCAGCGGCTGCAGCGGCAGACCGCCCCGGTAGTGGGTAAGCCGGCCGCCGGGCTGGTCACGGCCACTGGCCGGGCCGGCGACCAGCTGGTCAGCAGGGGAGGGGCAGCTGCGGTAAGCGTAGGCAGCGCCGGGCCGGGGGTTAAAGCCAGGCTGCTGGTCAAGGCCGGCCGGTTCTATGACGCCGCCGGCATCTATTTGCGGGGACTGTTGCTGCTCGTTGCCATCGGACTGGTATTCGGGCAGGCAGCGCCCCAGCGCAAGCCCGGACAGGCCCGGCGCAAGCCTTTGCGGCCCGAGGCCGTGCGCATCGTGACAGGCAGCTGCGCGGGGCTGTTTCTGCTCGGTGCCTATGTGCTGCTGACCATGGCCACGTACGGCCCGGATTTTATCCGGGTGGCGTACCCCGGTGCGGCGACGGTGACGCTGGCCTGTGGCTTCATGGTAGGGCTGCTGCGGGCCATGACGAAGAGCCCGGAGTTCGGGCTGAGCGTGGAACGGAAGAAGCTGGAGACGCCGGATGGGTTCAATCTGCCCACGGAAGGGGGCGGTTGGGTGAACGTACCCAATCCCTACCGCGGCATGCTGGTGCTCGGGGGGGCCGGAGCGGGTAAGACTTACTCCATTGGGGAGCCGGTCATCGAGCAGCTGGCGGTCAAGAACTTTGCCGGGCTCATCTACGACTTCAAGTTTCCGGTGCTGGCTGAAGTGGCCCAGAAGGCGCTGGAGCTGGCCGGGCGCCGGCAGGATCCGCCGCGGCTGATGCCCAATGGGGAGCCCGAGCCGGCGGTAATGCTGCACGTCATCAACTTTCGCGACCTGACCCGCAGCGAGCGGGTAAACCCGCTGCGGGCCGAGGACATGCCCGTGGTGGCCTTTGCCGAGGAGTACTCCCGGGCCATCATCAACAACCTCAACCCGGCCAGCATCCGCAAGATGGAGTTCTTCGACATCAGCGCGGTGGCCTACCTGACGGGCATCATCTGGTTTTACAAAAAGCACTTCCCGCGCTACTGCACCATTCCCCACGTGGTGGCCACGGCCGTGCACAAGGACTTCAAGCACGTGCTTTCGATGCTGGAAACCGACCCGGAGTGCGCCGGCATGGTGCGCAGCATCGTGACGGCCGTCGAGCAGCGGGCCGAAAAGCAGGTGGCCGCTGTCGTGGGCACGCTGCAGGTGATTCTCAACCGCATCAACTCCCCGGAAATCGTGTGGGTGCTCACGCCCGACGAGGAGAAAGGGGAGGGGTTCTCGCTCAACCTAAACGACCCTAAGCAGCCCGCACTGCTGTGCATCGGCAACGACCCCACGCTGAAGGAAACCTTCTCGCCCGTGGTCAGCTGCATCATTACGGTGGCCATCAAGCTCATGAACCAGCAGCACAAGCACCGCAGCTACGTCTTCCTGGACGAGGCTGCCACCGTCTACGTGCCGGGCTTGGAGCTGCTGCCGGCCACGGCCCGCAGCAACAAGGTGGCCACCATCTACATGACCCAGGATCTCGCTCAAATGACTGATGCCTATGGGCCTGAAAAGATGAAAGTTATGGTCTCCAACCTCAATAACCAGTTCTTTGGCAAGGTCAACTCGCTGGACACGGCCAAGTTCATCTCCGAGCTCGTGGGCCGTGAGGACAAGCAGATGCACAGTACCAGTACCGGTAAGAGCCAGGGCGGGGCCGGCAGCCACGGCAGCCACAGTTCGAACCTGAGCACCAGCTACCAGGAGCGCAGCCTAGTGCGGGTGCAGGATGCCATCAGCCTGCAGCAGGGGGAGTTTATCGGGCAGACGGTGGAAACCGAGCGCACCTTCTTCCAGGGCGTCATCTCCCGGGCCGACGCTACCCAGGAGCGATTTCCGCTGCACCCCGTGGCCACGTTTGGCACCGACGAGGAGGACAGTGCCGCCGCGTTGTCGACGGTAGTGCAGGAGAATTACCGGCGGATCAGCCAGCAGGTAAGAGAAACCCTGGCCCTGCATGTAAACACCTTAGCAGGAGGCACAAAGAATGAGGTCGAATAGCCTCAAAAACCCCGCAAAAAGCGACGTTTAGCCCCTTTTTGCTGTTGAGTAAGTACCTCAGTATCCAACCCCCAGACCCATGATGAAGAGCTTTTTTACGCCCGCCCCGGCCGGCCTTGACCCGGAGCAGATGACCGCCCGCCATGAGCGCGAGCGGCACGCCAACAACTCCATTGCCATCCTGATGAGCAACGGACCTGCACCCAGCCCGGAAGCGCTGGCCATCATGCAGCGACACGTGGACGGGGAGATCAGCATCGAGGAGGCCATTAAGCTCACCGATGCCATGCTGCTGACCCGCTACCGGCCGGAAGCCGGGTCTGCTACCTCAGAGGCAAACCCCGCGCGCTGATGGTAGCCGGCGACCGTTTCAGCGACGAGAACGGAGTACGGATCAACCGGCTGGGCATTACCGATCCCCAGCAGCTGGCCCAGGCCGAAACCGACTCCTCGCTGCTGCGCCTGCAGCGGCTCAACCTGCAGGGCGGTATTCCTGGCGGGCGCTACGACCACGCCCACCTCAAGCAGGTCCACCAGAAGCTATTTGAGGGGGTTTACCCGTGGGCCGGCGAAACCCGGGCCGACCGCGAGTTTCAGGGGCACAAGCCTACCTACGTCACCGGCTTTAAGGAGACGATGACCTATGCGCCCTATAAGGAAATAGAGCCGCGCCTGAACGCCATCGGCGAGCAGCTGGGCAAAGAGAACTACCTCAAAGGGCTATCGGAAGAGAAGTTTGCCGAGCGTGCGGCCTACTACCTTGACCAGTACAACCACACCCACGCTTTTCGGGACGGCAACGGGCGTACACTGCAAGCCACGTTTGTGCAGCTGGGCAAGGAAGCCGGCTACCAGGTCGACTTTGCCCGCATTGACCCGGCTACGCTCAATCGGGCCCGTGACCTGGCCATGGTCCGTCCGCATGCGCCCGAGGAAGCAGCCAAGAACTTGCAGGCGCTGAAGGCCATGTTTGAGCAGGTCATCAGCCCGGCGCCGGGACTTGAAGCCGAGAGGGTGCGCGACCCCAGCCAGGCGCGGCCCCTGACGGGCTTATCCCCGGAGATGAAAGCTATGGATACCCGCCGCGAGCTGGAAGTGACGGGCTACCGGGTGATGGACATAGTAGCCAACATGCCCGGGGCGGGCAATTACGAGAAGGGCGTGGCGGTGGGTAAGGGGGTAGAGGCGACGAACCTAAACCCCACTGCGATTCAGGCCCACTTATCGCAGTTTGAACAGGCGGCGGAAAAAATTGCCAGGCACCCCGCCCTGCAGGGGCCGGATGCCCGGCAGGACCAGACCGATGCCCGGCGCTTTCGGGAAGCAGCCGGTCAGGTAAGCGCAATTGCCCGGCAGCAGGGACTGGAACAGCAAAGCCAGCGGGCAACTGCGGCCGAAGCCCCCACTCATGAGCGAGCCCAGGCCGCGTTCGGGGTGGCGGCCACGCAGCTGGCCCGGGCCCTGCGGGAGCACGGGGAGCCATTGGCGGCCGCGCGCCTGCAGGAAACAATCCGCCATGTGGACCGCAACCCCTACCTGGGAGGATTAAATCGCGAGAATGTCGGCCGGGCAATCGAAACGGCCGAAAGGCTGCCCGCGCTCCACAACAGTCGTCCGCTGGAGGAGCTGCGCCAGGCAGTGACTGTACTGCAGCTGCCACTCCCGGCAGCCGAGCGACAATCCGCCGGCCCGGCCCGGGCCGACCGGGGAGCGGAACAGCTGGAGCGGTGAGCCGGCCGGCTGCCTCAATCCAGCCCCGGCAATCGAACCCCACCAACAAAGTCCAGCAGCTCGTCGGAGCTGGTGAATGCCCGGAGCCGCGCGATCTCGTTGCGGTGGGTGTCGTAGTACAGCTCAACGAATACCCCACCGGGGAGCAGGTACAGGTTGACGCCGTCTTCTTCCTCCCACCGCCGGGCCAGGTAGCGGCCCTGGTCATATACAAGCACTAGTTGTCGCTCGTAGGGCAGGGCGTTGAATTCAGCTAAGTCAGGGTTAGGGCTGGCTAAATACGCACAATGACCTTGAAATTTTGCCCTCTCCTCCCGGCGATACCCTAGGATTCAGGTAGCGGGCTCTGCTGATGAGAGGCTGGAAGAGCCGTATTTTACTTTTGTATGATGTTAAAGAATTTTCCACTCAGCCGCTGGCTGTTTTCCCTGATACTGCTCGGAGCCGTCTCCTGTCAGACATCCCGGGACCCCGCCCCGTCAACCCCCGCCACCGCGGTGCTGCCGGAGCACCTGACGCTGGGCAACCCTAGCGGAGCAACCGCGGATGCCAGCCAGCCCACAAACTACCTGCTGCTAAAGCCGCAGTTCGCGCTGTCCTACCACCGGGATCAGGGCAAGCCGAACTGGGTGAGCTGGCACCTGAGCAGCGACTGGCTGGGCAGTGCCGCGCGGCAGGATGACTTTCGCCCCGATGCCGAGTTGCCGGCGGGCTGGTACCAAGTGTCGGCCAGCAGCTACTCGGGCTCGGGCTTTGACCGCGGCCACAATTGCCCCTCGGCCGACCGCACGCGGACGGTGGCCGATAACTCGGCCACGTTTCTGATGACCAACATGATGCCGCAGGCCCCGCGCAACAACCAGCAAACCTGGGCAAACTTGGAAGATTACTGCCGCACGCTGGTAGGCCAGGGCAATGAGCTCTACATCATTTGCGGCTCGTATGGGCGGGGAGGAACTGGCAGCAATGGCTACCTGACGACCCTGGATCAGGGGCGGGTAACCGTGCCGGCGCGCTGCTGGAAGGTGGTCGTGGTGCTGCCCGTCGGGACAGATGATGCCGCCCGGGTGACTAGTGCGACGCGGGTGATTGCCATCGATACCCCCAACGACAATAGCCTGAGCACGAACTGGGGACAGTACCGTACCAGCGTCGACGCTATTGAAGCAGCAACGGGCCTAGATGTGCTTTCGGTAGTAGCTCCTGCCGTGCAGCAAACGGTGGAAGCCCGCACGGACAACGGCCCGACCAGTTGAGCAGGCGGCAGATCGCCGGATAACATGAATCAGCTGAAAGGTCAGCTGCACTGTTATGACCGAAAGTCATATCCTTGTCCTGACATCAGCCTTCTGAAGTAGTCACCGCTTTATCACCTTCTCCTCCTCCCAAACAGGGAGCGTCTCCCATAGCGGGCTTCCGCTTTGTCAAGCGCTTCTTCTGCTTTGTATGACTCCGCAGGGGGTGGATACCGCATCCGCAGCAGATCATCCAGGAGATAATCCGGCGCATGAAAAAAGACATCCAGACCGATGGTCTCCTCAAAGCGGGCTCGCTCCCTCAGCTGGTGCTGATACGCGTTGAAATACCCGTGTTCTAGGTATACAAGCACTGTGTAGTGGCCCTCGGTGAAATCGTGAATGATGCTTTGGACATAGAACATGGTCTCACCAGTCACGGCCCGTAGGAAATCCAGCTGCAGCTGTTCACCCACCCGGGGCGTTAGGGGAAGGCGGCAACTGAAGGTCTGCGAGGCCCGCCGGCCAGTCAAGATGAGTTGGTGCTCTACCTGCTTGAATACTACGGCATCGGCATCGCTTTCCAGCAGGTGCAGGAAGGCCGCATATAATGCGTCAAGCCAGCGGCGGTATTTGGAAGGTGAAAGGCCTAGGTCCTGCTGTAGTTTTTTGCCCGTGGGGACCTTCGCGTCGCTATCAAGAGTGAACAGGGCTTTAGCCAGAAGCTGCCACTCAGCATTCTGCTCAGCAAGGCGGCGCAGCACTTCGGGTATTGTTACCAGGTCACGTGTCATATCCTCCGACTTCATCGGGGGCGTTTCTTCCGGCTGATAGGATTTAGGCATGGCAAAGCGGAGTTAGAGCGAATTCCAGGTTTGTGTACAGGTTTTAGTGTAGATTCCGTTGATGAAAGCCTACTCCACCGACTTGCGTGAACGTGTGGTGGCCGCTTGTCAGCAAGGCGGCCGCACAATTGGCGAAGTG